>NZ_OZ470138.1:0-4665000 GCF_983173855.1 Niallia sp. WK069_GA_01 | reverse complement strand
GAAATCAAAAGGAAGAGAAAGAAGTACATACCTTCATTCCTGAATATATTCGTTTGGCAGAAGCAGAGGCGAATTGGTTGGAAGCAAATAAAAAAGGTAAAAAGGAAGACTTGGGTAATGGAAAATTTTGATTTTCGACAAATGAGAGTCGAAGATATTGAAGAGGTATATAAAATTGAAATGATGTCTTTTACTACTCCGTGGAGCAAAGAGGCGTTCTATAATGAATTAACACAAAATCGTTTTGCTTCCTATATGGTAATAGAGCATGAAAAGCATTTAGTGGGCTATTGTGGAGTATGGATTGTAGTAGATGAAGCTCATATAACAAATATTGCTGTTTTGCAAGAATTCAGAGGAAAAAAACTAGGAGAAAAACTGTTAAAAAGTATTATCCAGCAAGCAAAAAATAAGGGAGCCGTTACGATGACATTAGAAGTAAGAGTTTCCAATAAAGTGGCTCAAAATTTGTATAGAAAATTAGGTTTTCAAGATGGAGCAATCAGAAAAAGCTACTATACCGATAATAAAGAAGATGCATTAGTAATGTGGGTGAAAATATAATGACAAATGATATCTTGGTACTAGGAATCGAAACGAGCTGTGACGAAACAGCTGTATCAATAGTGAAAAATGGAACAGAAATTCTTTCAAATGTGGTTGCGTCTCAAATTGAAAGTCATAAACGATTTGGGGGGGTTGTCCCTGAAATTGCATCTAGACATCATGTAGAGCAAATAACTTTAGTAATAGAAGAAGCAATCAATCAGGCAAATATAGCATATGAAGATTTACAGGCAATAGCAGTAACAGAGGGGCCAGGGCTTGTTGGAGCGTTATTAATAGGAGTAAATGCTGCGAAAGCGATAAGTTTTGCACATGATATCCCCATTGTGGGGGTGCACCATATTGCCGGACATATTTATGCCAATCAGCTTGTTGATAACTTGGAATTTCCGTTACTCGCGTTAGTTGTTTCTGGTGGACATACTGAGTTAGTTTATATGAAAGAACAGGGGCATTTTGAAGTGATAGGAGAGACAAGGGACGATGCTGCGGGAGAAGCTTATGATAAAGTGGCACGTACATTGAACTTACCATACCCTGGAGGCCCTCATATTGATAGGTTAGCTCAAAGCGGAGAGCCAACTATTAAATTGCCTCGTGCCTGGATTGATGGTACGTATGATTTTAGCTTTAGTGGATTAAAATCAGCAGTTATCAACACTGTGCATAATGCGGAACAACGAGGAGAAACCATTAAGCCAGAGGATCTTGCAGCAAGCTTCCAAGCAAGTGTCGTAGAGGTCCTTGTTTCGAAAACGGTACAGGCAACAAAGGAATTTGCTGTTAAGCAGGTGCTTTTAGCAGGAGGAGTAGCAGCCAATAAAGGACTTCGTACAGCACTAGATCAAGCTTTTCAGTTATTGCCTGAAGTTAAGCTTAGTATTCCGCCGTTATCCTTATGCACAGATAACGCAGCAATGATTGCTGCTGCCGGAACTGTTTTTTATCAAAAAGGCCAAAGGGCAGGGTTGAATTTGAACGGTAATCCAGGTCTGGATATAACTATCCACAATTAATGAGAGGTAGGACTAAATCCCTGTAAGCAACAGGGGTTTTTATTGTGGATAATAGTGAAAAAATTTAGAAAACTGTGGATAATGTGGATTAATTCGCATTTAATTGTGGATAATGTGAATAAACATGTGGAAAGCTAGTATAATAGCTATTGTCCTGTGTATAAAAATGTGGAAAAAAAGAACTGGATAGAAATCTATCCAGTTCTTTTTACTTATCTGATAATTCCGTCCATTCTTCCATAAGCTGTTCTATTTGATTTTTATATGCTTCGGTATCCTTTGTAAGTTCAAACACCTTTTCGTGATCTTGAAAAACAGCTGGTTCACAAAGTAATTGTTCATTATCAGCAGCCTTTTGTTCTAGATCTTCAATCAACTTTTCAATTTCTTCAATTCTTCTTAAACGCTGTCGTTCCAATTTTTTTGCTTCTTTATCTAATTGATAGGAATTTTTATCTGTTTCTATGATTACTTCTTTGCTAACTGCAGCATTCGCCAGTTCTTGTAGTTCCTCTTGTTCTAGTTTTTTCTCCACATAATAATCATAGTCACCTAAAAATTCAGTAGAGCCTTCACGTTGCAGCTCTATTACCTTTGTAGCAATTCTATTAATGAAATATCTATCATGTGATACAAATAGAATGGTTCCAGGAAAATCAATCAAGGCGTTTTCTAATACTTCCTTGCTGTCTAAGTCAAGATGGTTAGTCGGTTCATCTAATATTAAAAGATTTGTGCGTTCCATCATTAATTTTGCTAAAGCGAGGCGAGCTTTTTCTCCACCGCTTAAAGAATGTACGATTTTAAGAACATCGTCACCAGAGAATAAGAAGTTTCCAAGTACGGTTCTTATTTCCTTTTCAGATTTAAGGGGAAATTCATCCCATAGTTCATTTAATACTCTTTTATTAGAAGAAAGCTCTGCCTGTTCTTGATCGTAATAACCTATCATCACATTAGAGCCAAGAGAAATGGATCCAGAAAAGTTTGGAATTTTAGAGATTATTGTTTTTAATAAGGTAGATTTCCCCACACCATTTGGTCCTACCAATGCAATACTGTCCCCGCGATTGATTTGGAAATCAATATTTTCTGCAACTATTTCTTCTTTATCATATCCAATGGATAAATCCTTTACCTTTATAACATCATTGCCACTCTGTTTTGCTATATCAAAACCAAACGTGGCAGACTTTTCTTCTCCGTCAGGACGATCCATTCGATCCATCCGGTCTAGTTTTTTTCGTCTGCTTTGTGCTCGTTTTGTAGTTGAGGCACGTGCTAAATTCTTTTGGATAAAGGATTCCAATTTTGCAATTTCATCTTGCTGTTTTTCATAAAGCTTCATTTCTCGTTCATAATTTTCTGCTTTTTGTTCAAGATAAGAGCTATAATTCCCGATGAATTTCTGAATATGATGTCTGGATAATTCATTCACTTGTGTTACTACTTTATCAAGGAAGTAGCGGTCATGAGATACGATCAGAACAGCTCCTTTATATCCTTGTAAATATTGTTCTAACCAAGATAATGTTTCAATATCTAAGTGATTGGTAGGTTCGTCCAAAATTAAAATATCTGGTGTGGTTAATAATAATTTCGCAAGGGCGAGTCTTGTTTTTTGCCCACCGCTTAAACTGGAAATCTTTGTGTTATAATCAAAAGAGCTGAAATTTAAGCCATGTAGAACAGAACGGATATCTGCTTCATATTGATAACCGCCGCTTTCTTTAAAGTCAAATTGTAATTTATCATACTCTTTCAGAATTTTTTCAAAGGTATTTGTTTGTGCAATGATATCAGGGTCTGACATTAAGGATTCTAATTTTCTAAGTTCGGCCTCTTGTGCTTGTACTGCTTTAAATACAGTAAGCATTTCTTCCCATATGGATAAAGTGGATTCAAGACCAGTATTTTGGGCGAGGTAGCCGATTTGTACGTTTTTAGGTTTAATTATTTCTCCAGAATCATAGGATAAATGACCAGCTATCATTTTTAAAAGGGTTGATTTTCCTGCACCATTTCTGCCGACAAGTGCTATTCTATCCCTAGTTTGTACTTCTAATTTTATATTCGATAAGATAAGATCAGCTCCAAAGTATTTGGATAACTGATTTACTTGTAATAAGATCATTTGCTTCACCTCAGATGATATGTATATTAAGTGTAACCTAAAGGGAAGCAATACTGCAATAAAGGTGAAATTTCTCTATGTGGAACTTGAATAATTTATCCATTTTTTCTTCATTTTCTTTACATGTGGATACCCTTTAATTCTCTTGAGATAGGATAGGATAGAAATAAAGGATAATAAATACACATTATAGGAAAAATAGTGTATCATTTTGCATAGAGGTGTTTTAAATGGGTGAATTTTCACACTTTAACAAAGATGGTAGAGCGAATATGGTAGATATAAGCAATAAACATGAAACCGTTCGCACTGCAATAGCGAAATCTAGTATTAAAGTAAATCAAGAAATATATGAAAAAATAACGAAGCAAACAATAAAAAAAGGAGATGTTTTAGCGGTTGCCCAGGTTGCAGGTATTATGGCAGCTAAGAAAACATCTGATCTTATCCCGATGTGTCACCCCATTCCTTTAACAGGTCTAGATATTTCATATACATGGCAAGAAGAAGAGTTCCAATATTATACTTTGGCGATTATGGTGAAAGTAAAAACAGTGGGAAGCACAGGTGTAGAAATGGAAGCCTTAACAGCTGCTTCTGTTACTGCGTTAACTGTATATGATATGTGTAAAAGTATTGATAAAGGAATGGAAATTGGCAAAACTTACTTAATAGAAAAAGCCGGTGGCAAAAATGGTGATTTTAAAAGAATAGATGAATAGTCATCTAAATAAAAAATGGATAAAAAGAAGTTAAATAAAACAGGTAGGGGATAAGCATGAGTAATGAGGTAATGAAGATTCCGCAAGCAACTGCCAAGCGGTTACCATTATATTATCGATTTTTAAAAAACTTACATTCTTCAGGGAAGCAGCGTGTTTCTTCTGCTGAATTAAGTGAAGCAGTTAAGGTTGATTCTGCAACAATTAGAAGAGACTTTTCTTATTTTGGCGCATTAGGAAAAAAAGGATACGGGTATAATGTGAATTATTTACTTTCTTTTTTCCGCAAAACATTGGACCAAGATGAGTTGACAAAAGTAGCATTAATAGGTGTTGGTAATTTAGGTGTAGCCTTTTTAAAATATAATTTTTTGAAAAATAATAATACAAAAATTGAAGTCGCATTTGATATTGTAGAAGATAAAGTAAATGAAAAAATCAGTGATGTCACTATTTATCATATGGATGATTTGGAAAAGGTAATTAGAGAAAATGACATTCAAGTAGCTATCCTAACGGTTCCGGCAACTGTTGCTCAGACAATTACAGATCGTTTGGTAAATAGTTCTATAAAAGGAATTCTTAATTTTACTCCTGCTAGATTAAGTGTACCTTCTAATGTAAGAATCCATCATATTGATTTAGCTGTGGAACTGCAGTCCCTTGTTTACTTTTTAAAGCATTATCCTACTCAGGCTGTGGATGAATAATAAAAAGGCGTATTCTTATGTGAATACGCCTCAAGCTGCCTGCTCTTTTGTATAAGAGGTTGTTCAAAAAGTCCGGTAAAAATGACACATCGAATTTCTTCGTTGGTTTGCTTCTCCGCTTCTCACGTATTCAAAACGAAAGGATCTTCCACTAAAAGCGCTCACGTCCTGTGAGCAACGCGGAAGTCACCACATCCTGTGAAAGGCCGATGCTCGGGAGCAAACCGCCTCGAACTTCTCGGTCCTTTTTGAACACGCACTATAAGCTTATTTTTTATTTTTTGGCTTTTTTTTGACAAAATAATGAAAAGCGATAAGCCTGATGCCTGAACCAATATCAAATGTTGCTAGTAAGATTAACACATATGTAAGAAAACCCCACTCCTTATTTGTTTGGATATTCTGGATAGCGAAATATGTAAATAATGCCCCTAATAAGATATATAAAAACCCTGAAAGTAAAGCAGATTGCCTCATCTAAAATCCTCCAATAAAATGTGAAATCTGGTTTGATTGCTCTAACCATTTTTGTAAATGCTCTTGATTTAACTGAATAATAACGACAAGTGTATTCATGGATACATGCGCAAAAATAGGGATAAGAATTCTTTTCGTTTTTACATATAAAAAGGCAAAGGTAAATCCCATGCTTGTATATAAAAGAATATGAACAAGCTCGCTATGTGCAATTGCAAAAATCACGGAACTGATTAATGCCGATAAAAAGAAATTTAAACGCTTGTATAAAGCACCAAATATAATTTTCCGAAAAACAATCTCTTCTAATATGGGGCCAATTATACTGATTACGATGATGATTATTGGCGAAAACTCCACTATTTTCATTAAACGTGCTGTATTTTCCGAACCAGCATTGATGCCAAATAAATTTTCAACCATGCCTGCCATGCTTTGTGCAAATAAGGAAAGAAAAATTCCCCCAATCGCCCAACCAATGGAAGTACTGATATTTGCAGCTTCATTGCGAAGAGGAGTGGTCACTTCTTTGCGCAATAGCACCAAGGTAATAATTAACGTAACAGCAAAGCTGAATAAGAGCCAAATGACTACTCCAGGTAACTGGATAGCTTCTTTTTGATACCCAAATAATGATCCGATTAAATAAATAAGAGGCAGTCCGATAAGAGATGAGAACTGCATGCCGATATATGCAAGTAAGATAATCCAATATTCCTTTTTCACTTATAATATGCTCCTTTTAGTAATGCATTTATCCTTATTGTTTTAACATATAAGAGGTTATTCAAAAAGTCCGGTAAAAATGACACGTCGAATTTCTTCGTTGGCTTCACTTTTCCGCTTCTCACGTATCAACTAGAGGATCTTCCACTAAAAACGCTCACGTCCTATGAGCAACGTGGAAGTCATCACATCCTGTGAAAGGGCGATGCTCAAAGTGAAGCCGCCTTGAACTTCTTGGTCCTTTTTATCCTCCTTTTTGAACACGCACTATAAGATAATTAGTAGAAATATGCAGTTCTGTTTACATACACTTTCTTAATGAACAAGCGAAAGAAAATATTCATACTCTTTATTGTACTAATAAGTAGCTATATGTTTCAAATAGAAGCTATTAAAAAGAATAAATGAATAAAACAAAAGAAGTAGTATATACTCTTTAAAGGCAAATTAAGGTGAAAAGAATGAAATTTGTAAAAAATAAGGCGTGACTCTTGCAAAATGGAAGAAGATTAATTAATATAATACTTGTGTTAGCACTCAAGGGAAACGAGTGCTAATAAATAATAAATCAATTACATATTATTTGAGGAGGTTGTTTCACTTGTTAAAGCCATTAGGAGATCGTATAATTATCGAGCTTGTTGAAACAGAAGAAAAAACTGCAAGTGGTATTGTGTTACCAGACTCTGCTAAAGAGAAGCCTCAAGAAGGTAAAGTAGTAGCTGTAGGTACTGGCCGCGTATTAGATAACGGCGAGCGAATCGATCTTGAAGTTTCTGTTGATGATCGCATCATCTTCTCAAAATATTCTGGAACAGAAGTGAAGTATGAAGGAAAAGAATATTTAATTCTTCGCGAAAGTGATATTTTAGCAATCGTAGGCTAATATCAAATAACGTAAAGATTGATGGAAAAAAACATAAATGAAAGAAAATAGATAAAAAATTCGAGGAGGCTTTACAAAATGGCTAAAGACATTAAATTTAGTGAAGAAGCACGTCGTTCCATGCTCCGTGGTGTGGACGCACTTGCGAATGCTGTTAAAGTAACACTTGGACCTAAAGGACGCAACGTTGTATTAGAGAAAAAGTATGGTTCTCCACTTATTACAAATGATGGCGTAACAATTGCAAAAGAAATTGAACTAGAAGATGCATTTGAAAACATGGGTGCAAAACTAGTAGCAGAAGTTGCTAGCAAAACAAATGATGTTGCAGGTGACGGAACAACTACTGCAACAGTACTTGCACAAGCAATGATCCGTGAAGGATTAAAAAACGTTACTGCTGGAGCTAACCCAATGGGTATCCGCAAAGGGATGGATAAAGCAATTTCTACTGCAATTACAGAGCTTAAAGCTATTTCAAAACCAATTGAAGGCAAAGCATCCATTGCACAAGTTGCTGCAATCTCAGCTGCTGATGAAGAAGTCGGCCAAATTATTGCAGAAGCAATGGAACGTGTTGGCAACGATGGTGTTATCACAATTGAAGAATCAAAAGGCTTCACTACTGAATTAGATGTGGTTGAAGGTATGCAATTCGATCGTGGATATGTATCTCCTTACATGGTTACAGATTCAGATAAAATGGAAGCTGTTCTAGACAATCCTTATATCTTAATTACAGATAAAAAGATTTCTAATATCCAAGAAATCCTGCCAGTACTTGAGCAAGTAGTACAACAAGGCAAACCATTATTAATTGTTGCTGAAGATGTGGAAGGCGAAGCAAGCGCTACATTAGTAGTGAACAAACTTCGTGGAACATTTACTGCAGTAGCAGTTAAAGCTCCTGGATTTGGAGACCGTCGTAAAGCAATGTTAGAAGATGTTGCTATTCTTACTGGCGGAGAAGTAATTACTGAAGATTTAGGTTTAGATCTTAAATCTGCAACGATTGACTCTCTAGGCCGTGCTGCAAAAATTGTTGTTACAAAAGAGAACACAACAATTGTAGAAGGTGCTGGCGATTCAGAACAAATCGCTGCTCGCATCAACCAAATCCGTGCTCAAATGGAAGAAACAACTTCTGAATTTGACCGTGAAAAACTACAAGAACGTCTTGCTAAACTTGCAGGCGGAGTAGCAGTAGTAAAAGTTGGAGCAGCTACTGAAACGGAATTAAAAGAACGTAAACTTCGTATTGAAGATGCATTAAACTCTACTCGTGCTGCTGTAGAAGAAGGTATCGTAGCAGGTGGTGGAACAGCACTTCTTAACGTATACAATAAAATTGCTGCTATCGAAGCAGAAGGCGACGAAGCAACTGGTATCAACATCGTATTGCGCGCAATCGAAGAACCAGTTCGTCAAATCGCACACAATGCTGGTCTTGAAGGATCTGTTATTGTAGAGCGCTTAAAACATGAGCCAGTTGGAACAGGATTCAACGCTGCAAACGGTCAATGGGTAAACATGATCGAAAGCGGAATCGTTGACCCAACAAAAGTTACACGTTCAGCACTTCAAAACGCTGGATCTGTTGCTGCTATGTTCTTAACAACAGAAGCAGTAGTAGCTGACAAACCAGAACCAGCTGGATCAGCTCCTGCAATGCCTGATATGGGCG
Source organism: Niallia sp. WK069_GA_01 (assembly GCF_983173855.1). Classification (NCBI taxonomy): domain Bacteria; kingdom Bacillati; phylum Bacillota; class Bacilli; order Caryophanales; family Bacillaceae; genus Niallia; species Niallia sp. WK069_GA_01. The sequence goes on along the minus strand of NZ_OZ470138.1, from coordinate 4,656,078 downwards.
GCATGGGTGGAATGGGCGGCATGATGTAAATTTAACCACTCCTAAACGAGAACTGGTTAATTGCATTTCCCGACCAAACTGAAAACTGGTCACGTTAATCAATTATTTCTAAAGAAAAGACTACTTCCTAAAAACAAGGAGGTAGTCTTTTTGTGTTGTTGAAATTTTCCTTTTAAAGATTTTTTTCGAACAATGACGAGTGTTAAGTTTATATATATGGATTATAAGGTTACAAATGTTATTAAAGAAACTCTGGTTTTATGAAGAGTAGATCTCCTTTCTCTCTCTCGTTTAATTAATACAAAGTTAAATGAAGAAAATAATTTTTATAAAAAGGTGAGCTGTTAAATCTGTCCTTCTTACGTTATTGCTTTAACTTGAGAAAATAGGGTGTTTTGTATATATTCAAAGGTTTTCATCTACTTTTATCGAATTAAAGGTTAAAACACAGAAAAAGGGTGGAATTTATGAGGGAGATAATTAGTTATTACAATCAATTTGATGAGTGGGGAAGACTTGAGCGTGAACCGATTGAGTTTCAAGTAAATTGGCACTATATAAAAAAATATTTACCCATTACAGGATGCATACTTGATAATGGTGCAGGACCTGGTAAATATTCCATTGAACTGGCTAAAGAAGGATATAATGTAACTTTAACAGATTTAACACCTAGGTTTGTTGAAATTGCTGAAAATAAAGCACAGGAACTTGATTTAATTGGGCAATTTAATGGCTTTTTTGAAGCTGATGCTAGAGACCTTCACATGATTAATAATAAACAGTTTGACGCTTCATTAATGCTAGGTCCTATGTATCACATACAGGAAGAAAATGACCGAATTAAAGCAATGAAGGAGTTACATAGAGTTACTAAAAAAAATGGAATTGTTTTTGTTGCATATATGTCTAGAGTCAGACACATATTAACTTCACTTTTATACCCTGAAAACTGGAAACCGAACAATAGCATGAAAAATATACAAAAGTTTTCACAATCTGGATGTTTTAATCACGATGATGAAGGAAGATTTACTGGTGCTTATTACTTTAATATTAATGAAATAAATCCTTTTATGGAAGAACAAGGGTTTGAAAGCTTAGAATTAATAGGCTCAAATGTAGGTGCCATTTTAAATAATGATAGTTGGAGTTACTGGAAAAACAAAGGTGAGAATGAACTGAAAGAAATTATAAACTTAATTAAGGAAAAAGCAACAGACCCCTACATTCTAGGTATTTCAACTCACTTGCTCTACATTGGAAGGAAGAAATGAGCTAAATATTAAGGGGAAGACTTAAGGATAATTTATATTCTCAAGTTTTTTTAAAAATAATTGAATATTTAATAATATAGTAAGTTTTCTCACGGTTATCATTGTCGTCATTGTGGAAGTATGTCAGTAGTTCTTTATGGTAAGCGAAATGGACGCCAACGTTATAAGTGTAAAGATTGTCTTAAATTTAGCTGTGATTTAACAAATTCTCCTATGTATCGTTCAAAAAAGGTAGACAAATGGATTGCATTTATTGAATGTATGTTGAAGGGGCTATCTCTTCGTAAAACTGCCGAAATAATTGGCATCACTCACGTAACTGCTTTTTACTGGAGAAATAAAGTGTTGTCTGCTCTTGCAAAAGAAAGTATCGGCACATTTGAAGGAATAGTAGAAGTAGATGAAACTTATTTCTTAGAAAGTCATCCCTAACCTACCTACAAACATTTTGGAACAATCTGAAAAGAGGTTGTTCCTTTTTCCACTTATACTCTAGAATACAGACGATCATAAAAAAGTTATATTTTTCAAACCGAATGAAGGGTAGCTTCGTCTAAGATATATGAGGGGGTGACAACTAGATGAATGAACTAAATCAATTGGCGGTGACAGATGAAACGATGCTGGATGAGCGTGAGCAGATCATTGATCAATTAATGCGTGAATACAGCGATGATATCCTGCATCTTGTATATACATATGTAAAAAACCGAACCATAGCAGAAGATTTAGCACAAGAGATATTTATAAAGTGTTATGAAAAATTAAATCAATTTAATCAGCAGTCAACAATAAGAACTTGGCTATATCGCATTGCGAGTAATCATTGTAAGGACTATTTAAGAAGCTGGCATTATCGCAAAATAACGCTTAGCAATAAAGTATTTGACCATATCCCTTCTAAGTCAAAACAGGTGGAAGAGGAGGTTATCAAGCATAGTGAAGAAAATAGCTTAACGAATGCCGTCATGAATTTGCCTCTAAAGTACAGAGAAGTCGTATTTCTACATTATTATGAAGAACTGTCTTTAAAAGAGATAAGCAAGATTACTTCAGTAAATATAAATACATTAAAAACGAGATTAAAGCGAGCGAAGGAATTATTAAAAGACAAGATGATAGAGGAGGTTTAGGAGATGAATGATGCATTTAAGAACCTGAAGAGTTCGATGGAAAAATCAATATTCAAGGATTTTTCTTTTTCTAATGAAAGAAAAAATGCCGTGCGTGAAGCCATTCGTACGAATCAGCAATCACAATTTCATACAGAAACCATTATAGCTATATTAGAATCTGTTCAGCATGAATCAAAGGATGGTTACAATATTTCCGTCCAACTTTTTCAAAAAAATGAATCTGCTTTCCAAAAAAATGAAGGGCAGCTTTATACACTGCTACATCTATTAGAAAATAAAGAAGTGCTTACTTCAAATTGGATAAATAACAAGAAATATTATTCTTTAAACTCCAAAGGTAAAAAATACTTAGCTACTCATAAACAAGATACCAATAAACAAGGATTATCCCTTAATCCCTTCATAACGGAGGCATCTTTATGAGTTCTCCCAAATTTGAAGAATTTTTAAGCAAAGTCACTTCCAAAGTCAAATCTACGGAGGCCCACAACAGGATAACTAAAGAGCTTACTCATCATCTGCAAGAGTTAAGTCAATCTTACAAAAAAAGAGGGTTTTCTGAAGAAGATTCAGATGAAAAGGCCATTCAAGAAATGGGAAATCCATTTATTATTGGAGAGAAATTAAATCACCTTCATAAGCCAAAAATGGATTGGATTCTAATTGTTTTATTTGTTATTTTTGCTAGTATCAGTTTTCTCCAGTTAGTTGGTGGAATTCCTGGTTTTTCATCATCAATCACCCATATTATGGGGAGACAAGCTATCTGGTACTCCTTAGCTGCTCTTGTAATTATTGGGTTTCTTTTCTTTAATTATCAAAAATCAAAAAATTGGTGGATGCACTTTTATGCTATCGGCTTGTTCATTCACGTATATCTCTATTTATTTGGATATACGGTCAACGGAGCAAAAAGATGGATTTCACTTCCAGGCCTAACGGTCGATGGCACTATATTGAGTTTATTTTTCTTTTTCCTGGCTTGGGCCGGTATTTTTAACAAAATAAATGAGTTTCGCAGTTGGAGAAAACAAGGATTTCTTCTTGTTATATTTTGGATTCCCATATTGCTCTACATGCTAGTGCCAAACTTTATGGTTGGAGTCATTTACTTTTTCTGTTTACTAGGAATGTTTACATTTGCACGTGTTCATAAGAAATTAGCTATCAACCTAGTCGTATCAAATCTAGTGGCTGGTATCATCTTCATCATTATGATTATTACTACGACCTCACACCAAAGTTATTTTCTTACTAGATTATCTACTTTTATAAACCCAAATGCCGATCCAAATGGAGCCGGATATATATATATGGTCGTTAGGAATGTCCTTGCAGAAGCGGGATGGTTCGGTAACGGACTTAATAATGATTTCAAATTCCAATTGTTGCCAGAATCACATACAGATTTTGCTTTCCCCATCCTCGTCTATTCTCTTGGTTGGACATTCGGAATCGCTCTTTGTTTGGTTCTGCTGATTTTTATTTTAAGAATCTCAAATAATGCATTTAAAACAAAAGATCTTTATGGGAGATTAATCGTAATCGGTGGTGCTGTATTATTTGCCGTTCCTACTACTTGGAATATATTGATGGCCTTTGGAATCGTGCCCATCATGGAAGTTTCCCTGCCGTTTATTAGTTATGGAGGAAGTGCAATCCTCTTTTACGCTGCTGTTTTAGGGCTCATTTTAAATGTTTATCGAAGAAAGGATATTGTAGAACCCACGATAGCAGATGATATAAACATTTAAAGTCAAAAATCGGAATGATGAGAAAAAGGGCGACAGCTAAATAATAGTTGTCGCCTTTTTCTTTTATGGAAAAGAAAACCCTAGGCTAGGCCTAGGGTTCTAAAAAGCTTATAGCGTGGTATTAAAAAAACTCTTCCGAGATGCTAAAATATTTTTGGTTCGCCAACCAAAATATCAGCATACGGAGGAGTTTTTATGTCAAAAGACAATAATAGTTTAGCACACACAACATGGAATTGTAAGTACCACATAGTGTTTGCCCCGAAATATAGAAGACAAGTAATTTATGGGAAAATCAAAAAGGATATCGGGGAAATATTGCGTAGGTTATGTGAAAGAAAAGGTGTAGAGATTATCGAAGCAACAGCATGTAAAGATCATGTGCATATGTTAGTAAGTATTCCACCGAAGTTAAGTGTGTCAGCATTTGTAGGATATTTAAAAGGAAAAAGTAGTTTGATGATATTCGATCGTCACGCAAATTTGAAATACAAATATGGAAACCGAAAATTTTGGTGTACGGGATATTATGTGGATACAGTTGGAAGAAACAAAAAGGTAATAGAAGAATATATACGAAATCAAATTCAAGATGATATAGTCGCAGAACAATTAACGATGATGGAATACATGGATCCATTCACAGGCGAAGAGGTAAAGAAAAAGAGACGAAAGTAAGCAGAAGGCCTTTGAGGTCTGGCCAGTAGAAGTAGTACACTTGGCGAACCATTCAGTTGCCCTTTAGGGTTTGGTCAGTAACAAAGGCTTTCAGCCGTAGAGCAAACCACCCGTTATCACGGGTGGTTTTGATTAATCTCAAAGTACCGGTAATTGAAATAATTGGTTTTATTAATGAGAAAAAATTTAGTTATTCCATAAAATGGCGCGATTGTGGAATAAGCGTCTCAATTCTTCTAGGGAATTGAATTTTACAATAAATGATGCATTATACTCAAGTAGATTATAATAGTGATACACAAAGTTATGACGGGTGGAATTTTAGGAGTTAGCCTAAAATTCCACTCTTTTTTATTAGTTACATTTTCAAATAAGAATTAAAAAATGTTTATGTAGAAAGCAAAATGAATATATTTTGCTTTCTACTGGTTATTCTATATGAGTTTTTTCATTAATTCACTAAATTTATCGGCAGCTTCTGTCTTCATTTTCTTTGTTACATGAAAATATACTTTTTTAGTTACGTCATCATCTTGGTGACCGAGTCGATTCATAATTTCTTCAAGACCTACTCCTGCTTCAGCCAAAAGCGAGGTATGTGTATAATCTGTTCAAGAGATACACTGGCTTCGGCAAGAAGTGATGTATGTGTATTCTTAATGAAAGTGGTGTGAAATAAGGATTTAGTTTTGCCATCCTAAGCAGCTGCCTCCTTTTTGATTGGAAAACCGCTTTTGCTTACCTGTTACTGGTTCAATTCCGATATCAACGACAAATGCCCATTTAGAAACATACAAGCAATTTTTCTTCTTGCAGGTACAGTCTCCTTCTGTAGAAATGTCCTGTCACTTCATTGAATGACCTTGCTTTGTATCTGTTTTTATTCAATTGTCCATTCTGCTCGTCTTAAAAGCGAATAATTCGTTATTGTAACAAAGAGATGTAAAGTAAAACTATTTTATAATAAAAAAAATGGAAATGTTATTAAGATATATTAAAGGGTATGTGTTCTTGAGGTAAATAAATGCATGAAATATTTGATAAAATGAATATAGAAGTTATTACTTCGCAAAGTGGTACAAATGTTATGGGAACAAGTTCGAAAAGCATACCCAGATAAATGGGTTGTAATGGAGGCAATTAAAGCGCATTCAGAGAGTAATATCGAATAGTAGATGAAATAGCCGTAATAGATTCTTTTGATGACTCAATGGAGGCATTTCGGCGACATCATGAATTACACAAGCAAAAGCCTAACCGTGAACTTTACTTTTTCCATACCTCTAGAAATAATCTCGATATACGGGAGAAAAAATGGACAGGTCTTAGAAAAATATGATAAAGATCAAAGAATTATCAGAACTACCATTTATAGAGGCTACTGTAACTTTTCGCGGGCAGAGCTTAAAATTAGAAAATGTTCTCCTTGATAGCGGCTCTGCTGGAACCATCTTTAATGTGAATAAACTTGAGGAAAAAGGGGTTAAACCAGAAGCAAATGATATAACACAAACCATTCAAGGAGTCGGCGGACTTGAGTTTGTTTACACAAAGAATATAGATCAAATCTCTATCCATGAAGAATTAGCAATTAAAAACTTCAACGTTGAGTTGGGTTCGATGGACTATGGTCTTGATATTGATGGTATTATCGGATTTGATTTCATTTCATTTCATGAAGGAAGCGGGTCTTATTATTGACTTGCAAAGACTTAGAATATCTATAAAGTAGATTCCGCTTGAAAGGGAGATTTAGTGTCCTTATTTAAGTACACTAAATAAAAACGCTAAGTAAAATATACACTAAAGTTGTCAGTTTACAATCAGCATCATTACTTCCATTTCTAACATTTTGCTAACATAGATAATTTTAAAGAGGCTTCTCATAAGTTGACTAAACTTATGAGAAGCCTCTTTATCAAATGAAAGGCGAGATCAGTTACTAAATTTGTTACAAAAGCAGAAAGCTAGGAAACTAATCAATTTCCTTAGTTTCCAACAACTTATCTTATCATTCTTCTGAGCGTTCTCCAAAAGCCTCCGGAATCATCGTAAATCCTTCAATGACTGTATTTTCTTCCACTTCGATCATCAGATAACGTTTTCCGCTTAATTCTACTTGTTTAACGTACTTTAAATCTGGTGGACTAATTGAAATGTTGGCAATTTTGGTGCTGATTTTAATAGATTTGGAAGTGAATTTTGGCAGGATGTTACTTGCCTTGATCTCATATTTGTCATCATCAATAATTTTTTTGAAGGCAGTTTCTACCTTTTCTGAGCTTATCTCTTCAAGGCCGCTCATTTTTAGAACTTGCTCGATGTCTTTTGAATCTAATTTTGGTTGTTCTTCCTCTTCATTTTCTACGATCATCCGATTAATTTCTTCATAGACATTGGAGAGGGAGGAAGTGTTTAATTGATCTCCAGTTACGTCTTTAATGATTTCTTCAAATACTATTTTATCGTCTTGGGCGGTCATTATTTCTTCGCCATTTAATACTTCTTCAATAAATTGGTAATCTGGTTCATGAACCTTGCCTGCTGCATACAGGATGTGGTTAACATCTGCTGCATTGTCTGTAAAGCAAGGGAAGAGAAATCCTGCCATTGGAGATTGGAGGTTAATAATTGGGTCAACTACAATATTGTACTTAAACTCTTTCTCTACATAGTCAAAAAGCAGTTCTTTTTTTGGCTCTTGTGTATTATTTATGCTGCATAAAATAAAGGGATGGGAATAAACCGCATCTCGTCCACCCATTTCGCTCTCTTCATTGCGGCGTTTCGTTGGCTTGTAATATTCTCCGTGAATGAATGTGATAACAATATCTTTCTCATATTGTCTACTTGCAAGCATTTTGTCTACCATTTGCAGCATTTGCTCTTTCCAAGTATCTACGTCATTGCTAAGTAATCCCTGGTGTAAAATAAGCTGACTGTTATTTTCAGCATCCCTTTGAAACTTTAATTCAAAAAGCTTCTCATCCAATTGACCAGCAAGCAGCTTTTTAAAGTTATTCAAAAATAATTCTTGCTGATCTTGGTCAAGCATGCCAAATGGCTGGCTTTGGTAATGATAAATGTCACTTGATTCCTTCATGATATACACATTAAAAATGTCAGAGATTCTAAGTAAATCATTGTTTATTTTAAATTGTTTTCGAATATTTGCTACATCTTTCTTGTTCATGTTTTTTTACACTCCTAAGCTAACCCGATTGCATTTCTAGGAAAAATATAAATATTTTCTAACTTCTAGCAATTTATTTTACCATATTTACTTTGTGGATTATAAGAAAATAAAGGGGAACGGCATTTTTTACAGGGGGGATTAGATAGAAAAGAACTTAAGGGGTTTTAATAGAAAGCAGTACGCTATAATAGGGTTAAAAACCATTTCCTATATAAATTAGAAGTGGTTTTTGTGCTGTTAAATTTAGTGAAAACTGAGGTAATAGTTTTTATAAGGTAGATAGTATAAGATTTCTTCCGAGCTGTTCAACGCGCTTGCGCTTTTCTGGTTTGTAAGGGAAAATTCTCTCCTTTTCAAACAAATCGAATAAATGACGGAATAGGTGTATATGTATTAAATAGGTTTTATTTTGTCAGATTTTCTTCCAATATTATCCCTTGTATTTCCACGTATAATCCGAAAATAAAGGATTATTAGGGGTATGGGGAGGTTGGGTGCTAAATGGAACCTTACATTCACTATTTCGCCATTATCCTCATCAATTGGTGATGTTCCCTTGCAACTATTTGCGAGCATGTTACGATAAAAAACGTTGAAAAATGCAGAGCGGAAAACGAGAAACAACAAGTAGGAGGATATGCCTTGTTAGAACATAAAACGATAGCTTTTTTAGGTGCAGGATCAATGGCTGAATCGATGATTGCAGGAGTAATTGAAGCTGGCAAAATGCCTGCTGAAAGAATTTATGCAACGAATAAAAGCAATTTCGAAAGAAGACAGGAATTAACCAATAAATATGGTATCCATACAATTTCAAACGAGGAATTGCCATTTGAAAAAATAGATATGTTTATCTTGGCAATGAAGCCAAAAGGAGCAGCAGAAGCGTTATCTGCTATCAAAAATAAATTAAAGCCAAATCAAGTGATTATTTCTGTATTAGCGGGAATATCTACTGATTTTATGGAAGAACATCTTCAAGAGAAACAGCAGGTTGTTCGTGTGATGCCAAATACATCTAGTATGATTCAAGAATCAGCAACAGCGTTATCTGCTGGAAAATATACAGAATCAGAAAATATTGAAACGGTAAAAGAACTACTGGAATGCATGGGGAAAGTCTTCATCATTGACGAAGAACAAATGGATCTTTTTACAGGACTTGCAGGAAGCGGACCTGCTTACTTCTATTACCTAATGGAGAATATGGAAGCAGTTGGAGTACAAAATGGCATGAGTGAAGAGATGGTTCGAGAAATTATCGCACAAACCATATACGGAGCAGCAAAAATGGTCATGACAACAAAGGAATCGCCGACAGTTCTTCGCAAAAAAGTAACATCACCAAACGGAACGACCGCAGCAGGCTTACAGGCACTAAACACCTACAATGGCGGCGATGCTATTTCACAAGCAGTTTTTCATGCAGCAAAACGCTCCAAAGAAATAAGCAACGAACTTGGTGGAAAACTCATCACAAAATAGCTACCTACTTTAAAGGCCATATAAAAAGTAACGTTATTTTCTAGATAGATTGATATGTCTTTGAAAACCACAGCACAACTGCTCACCCATAGAAAGAGAGAGGGAGAGCTCCTATGAAAAAAGCAGATTCCACTTTTTTAGCAGGGAGCAGTTAGAATACACGAAGACTCTTATGGGATTAGCGGGACCGCAGGAGTGAGCAAAGCTCCGAGGAGGCTCGGCGCCCGCCCCATGGAAAGCGAAGTGTATTCTGACTGCGGACTCATTGAGAGAGCTATCCCTTTTTTAAGAGCAGCTATAAAAAAACAAAAACCAGGAGGAAGATAAAATGTCCGAAGAAGATAAACAGATAAAAAGAGTTGTAATTAAGATTGGAAGCAGTTCACTGACAAGCATGCATGGCGAAATCAGCCGCAAGAAACTAGAAAAACTAGTAGAGCAAATTGTCGCGTTGAAAGATGCAGGCTATGAGACAGCAGTTGTTTCATCAGGTGCAGTAGCAGCAGGCTATCGTAAGCTTGGCTGCATAAAACGTCCTACTGGATTGCCAGAAAAGCAGGCAGCAGCATCCATTGGCCAAGGGTTATTGATGGAATCTTACTCAGAACTCTTTTTATCTCATGGATATGTCGCTTCACAAATATTAATCACAAGAAGCGACTTCTCGGATGAAATCCGCTACGAAAACATGAAAAATACGTTAAATGTATTATTAGATCGTGGAATTATTCCAATCATTAATGAAAATGATACGGTTACAGTTGACCGTTTGAAATTTGGCGATAATGATACACTGTCTGCAAAGGTTGCAGCGCTTATTGATGCGGACCAGCTCCTTATTTTATCGGATATTAATGGACTTTATACAGAAAATCCTCATAAAAACCCAGATGCAAAAATGCTGGAGAAAGTATATTCTATTACTCCTGAGATTGAGGCAGCAGCTGGTGGATCTGATAGCTCTGTTGGTACAGGTGGCATGAAATCCAAAATCGCAGCATTTAAAATTGCGATGGCTTCAGGTATTCAATCCTTTTTAGGAAAAGCTGGGACACCGGATATTCTCATTGATGCTATACATGGAAATGCAAAAGGTACTTACTTTGAGTCAAAGCCAGATGCTTTTAATTTAGATCACGAACAGCAATGGATTGCCTTTCATTCAGGGCCTGAAGGAAAGATAATTATTAATCAACAGGCAAAGAGCAATATTATAAACGAAAAAATATGCATTACGTTAAAGGATATTGTAGACGTAAGCGGTAGTTTTGATGAAGGTGCAGTTGTACGGATTTTTGATGAATCAGCAGAAGAAATAGGGCTTGGAAGAATCAATTATTCAAGTGATGACTTAAGGAAAAAAGAGGAGAATGAACATCCTGTCATTGAACAGGAGTCCTTTGTTTATGCACGCGACTTTATGTCATTAGAGATAGTATAAAGAAACAGTTTAGAAGGGATTGGTGAAATGGATACATTGATTAAAACGACTACAGTAGAAGAACAAGCAAATGCAGCAAAAAAAGCAGCAAAAACACTCAGCATCCTTTCAACGGAAGAAAAAAATGATGCATTAAACATATTGGCTGATGTCCTTGAAAGTGAATTTGAATCTATCTTAGCAGCAAATGAAAAGGATCTGCAAAAAGGCAGAGAAAAAGGGTTAGATCAGGCATTTATGGATCGTTTAGTGCTTAATCGTGAACGTGTCTTTGATTTTGCTGATGGACTTCGTACGGTGGCTGAACTTGCTGATCCAGTAGGAGATGTGCTTTCTAGCTGGAAATTAGAAAATGGCCTGAAAGTGGAGGAAGTTCGAGTGCCTCTTGGCGTTATCGGAATGATTTATGAAGCGCGTCCAAATGTTACGGTTGATGCAGCAGGCCTTGCATTAAAATCAGGGAACGCTATTGTGCTGAAAGGTGGATCTTCTGCCATCTTTTCCAATATGGAAATTGTACGGATTATGCATAAGGCGCTTGAAAAGACCAAAATACCAAAAGAAGCGGTTCAATTTATTAGCACAACAGATCGTGAAGCGACCAAACAACTATTTACGATGAAAAACCATATTGATGTATTGATTCCTAGAGGAGGCGCTTCTTTAATCCAAACAGTTGTAGAAAATGCTACTGTTCCTGTGCTTGAAACCGGCGTTGGAAATTGTCATTTATATGTAGATAAAGAGGCTGACGTAGAAAAAGCATTAAATATTATTATTAATGCAAAAACAGACCGACCTGCTGTATGTAATGCGGCAGAAACATTAATCGTTGATAAAAAATGGCTAGACCGCAATAAAGAAGAGCTCGCTAAAACATTTAAAGAACATCACATCACTGTACATGGAGATGATGCAGCAGCAAATGCACTTTCAAATGTGCTGCCAGCGGATGAAAATGATTGGGCAAATGAATATTTAAGCCTAGATATAGCCGTTAAAACAGTCAGCAGTCTAGAAGAAGCAATTGAGCATATCGATCGATACGGTACAAAGCATTCAGAAGCGATTATTACAGAAAATCAAGAAACAGCGAAAAAATTTATGCAACTAGTCGATGCTGCTGCTTTATACCATAATGCTTCAACTAGGTTTACAGATGGCAGCGCCTTAGGATTTGGTGCTGAAATCGGAATTTCAACTCAAAAGCTTCATTCTCGTGGTCCGATGGGGCTCCTTGCATTAACAACTAGTAAGTATTTAATGAGTGGAAATGGGCAAGTCAGATAATATTTCTGTTAAAAACAATCGAATATTTTTTTGTAAAAAGGTTAATCAGTTTTTACTGGTTTCCTTTTTTTTATGGATAAAACTATAGTTGATACAAGAGAAATAGTTAATCCTATCCGTATTTTTTATTAACATGTATAATATTCTGTAATTGGCATTCATTTAGTCGGATAGGTGGAATCTCTCTTAAGATAACCCCCTTTATACGTCTCCTAAAAAGATTTTTGTTTACTGGAAACTTCAATTGAGCAGCACTATGTTAATAGAATAGAACTGATTTGATTCTAATTAAATGGAGGATAATATGGGGAGAGATATAGTGTATTTAGGAAATAAACTGTTAGAAAAGACACAGGAAATTGCTATTACCGTTCATACAGAAAGGTTGGCGGATGTCAGGGAAGAAGAACTGGAAGAATTAAAAAAAGTAGAAGCAGAAGTTATTGCTATTCGTGCTGGTTTCATCGCTATGTTTGGAGAGAGTTTACAAAATTATAATGATTTAAAAACCGCATATGATAAATTTTCAAAATGGGGCAAGGAAACAGGGAATATGTTTTGTATTCATGGAGTGCCATTAGATGAGGCGCTGAAAGATGTGTCTTTCTACAGACGAGCAATGTGGGAAGTCCTAAAAGCAGAAATAAAAGAAAAAAATATGTCGATAGATACGGTATTTGAAGTTGGAGAGATTATTGATCCATTATTAGATCATGCTCTTCATCATTTTAGTATATCTTATGTTAAATCCTATTCAGATGATCTTATTAATTCTAGGAAAGCATTTTTAGCATTATCTGTCCCTGTTGTTCCTATCACGGATAATATTGCAATATTGCCGATTATTGGCGACATTGATACAGAGAGAGCTCAATTTTTAATGGAAGAAACGTTAACTAAAACAAGAAAAATGGGGATATCCTATTTAATTATTGATATTTCAGGTGTAGTAATCATAGATACGATGGTAGCGAATGAATTGTTTAAGATAACAGATGCACTAAATTTGCTCGGAATTAAAACTGTGTTTGCTGGAATACGTCCAGAAATCGCACAAACAATGGTTAGTTTAGGTCTTGATATGAAAAAATTAGTTTTTAGGGCAAACCTTAAACAAGCATTGACCATACTAAATAAAGAGAATGAAATATAAAAGATACGACTAAAGAGAACGGTTTTCTGTCGTAAAAAAGGAAAAGATGTTAGAAGGCTCGTTTCCTTGTTTGGAAATCGAGCCTTCTTGACTTCTATTTTACCCTATCATTTAGATGATGGTCTTGCTCTGAGATGTCTAGCGAAGCAGGTGAATCATTATCTTGTTCTGGAAAAGAGGCATCATCTTTAGATTCTCTTCGGATTGTTCCACAAGTGATGCATTGGCCGCTGTAATAATAATTAAATTTATGGTATCCACGTAATTTGCAGATTAGTTCTCCAAATAGCAATTTTTCCAACTCCTTTATTTGCTCTTATAAAATTGTACTACAGGCAAAATGGTGTAAGGATTAAATAAACGTAACGAAGCTTCCGAGTTGATGACAAAAAGACATTTTCGTTAATTTTTTGCAACAAGATAGTTATACAACTCATAAATCTAATAACGAATAGCTAACTATTTTTCTAAGGTTCTAACAAATTATTTGGAGGAACTTTTATGTTTTTAAATCGTAGAGAATAGATGGGATAGAAAAAATATTGAATATTTAGGGTTAAGGGTTTGAAAATTCCAATAAAGATATAATTCATGTAAAATATAGAAATATACGAAAAAATCTGGATAATTAAGTGATTTAATAGAGGAGGCAAATAGATGGGAGTAATGCTTAGCAAGGGGCAAAAGGTAGATTTAACAAAGTCTAATCCTGGATTAAGTAATGTTATAGTTGGCCTTGGATGGGATATTAACCATCAGGGGGCAAATTATGATTTAGATGCATCGGCATTTCTACTTGGCGCTAATGGGAAGGTACATAGCGATACAGACTTTATTTTTTATAACAATCCAAATGGCGCAAACGGTTCCGTTATGTATAGTGGGGATAATCGGACGGGGGCAGGAAATTCGGATGATGAACAAATTCGGATTGATTTAATGCGTGTCCCACCATCCATAACTAGGATAGCTTTTACGATTACCATACATCATGCTTATGAAAAAGGACAGAATTTTGGGCAAATTGCCAATGGGTATGTCAGAGTATTTAGCGAAAGGGATCATGTGGAATTAATACGATTTAATCTTGGAAGAGATTATACGGTAGAAACGGCAATTGTAGCAGCAGAGTTATACCGACATAATGGTGAATGGAAATTTAATGCAATAGGTAGTGGGTTTCAAGGCGGATTGGCTGCACTATGTCGAAATTTTGGCGTGACAGTTGATGATGAGCCGGCATCGCAGCAATTAAACACGTCCTATGCAGAGCCGAACTATTCTCCTTCTTTTTCAGCACCTCCTTCTCCACAGCCTTCTAATCAACACCAGTATTACACCTCGCATGCAGGTTATGGACAAGCTTCTCCGTCCAATTATGGGTCAAATCATGGATATTATCCGCCGGCATCGAATGGGCAAGCAGCTCCAAGTCAAATGTATGGTGGGGATAACGTTGTTTGTCCACGATGCAATAGTACTAATGTCCGAACTGGTGAAAAGGGGTTCGGTTTAGGAAAAGCAGCTGTAGGAGGATTAATTTTAGGTCCAGTTGGTTTACTCGGAGGTTTCATTGGAAAGAATCAGCTAAAGTTTACTTGTAATAGCTGCCGAAACAGTTGGTCTCCTTCTAAAACAGATTATGCAGAATGGGGAAGACAGCAAAAACAAAAAGCGAAAGAATTGTTTATGCGCTTTAAAAGTCCTGATGTATTAGATGCTGTTGTAGCAGCTTGTGCGTTAGTAGGAATGGCAGATGGAAGGCTAGATCCTTCTGAAGAGAGAAAAATGCTTGAATTTATTAATGAAAGTGAAGAGTTGCGGGTTTTTGATACCAATAAGGTGCTGCAGCAGTTTAAACAATTTGTAAGACGTATAGAATATGATCAAATCATTGGTAGGGCAGAATGTTTTAGGGCTCTTGGGAAAGTTCGTTCTAAGCCTGAAATTGCTAGACTTGTTGCACGATATTGTATTGCAATTGGCTATGCAGACGGTCATTTTGATCAAAGAGAAAAGCAAGTAGTAATGGAGATATGTCAGGAACTTGGGTTAAATGCAAATGAGTTTTTATCTTAAGTGGTTAATAAAGGGGAGAGAGTGAAAGTTTAATATGCTGTAATTGATTCAGTGTTAGGCTGCTCTGAAAAAAGCTTTGGCTCTCTCAAATAGTCCGCAGCATGCATACACTTCGCTTTCCTGCGGGCAGGCGCTGAGCCTCCTCGCTGCGCTGCGGGGTCTCGTCTTTCTCGCATTCCCGCGGGAGTCTTCGTGTATGCAGGCTGCTCCCTGCTTATTTAAAACAAACTGCTTTTTTTCATGCGCTATGGTGCAAAATTTGGTGTATAGGTGTCTACCCTGATTTTTCTTTGGGTTATTAATTATAGTAAATATAAATTAGGAAAAACTGGAGGATGAGAATGGCGCAAAATAAAATGAAAATTAACAGAATAATTGAAAATATCGAGAAGGTAATGATTGGAAAGCGTGAAGTGGCGGAATTAAGTTTGATTGCGTTATTGGCTCAAGGACATGTTCTTTTAGAAGATGTACCAGGAGTAGGTAAAACAATGATGGTCCGGTCTTTGGCCAAATCTGTTGGAGCAAATTTTAGAAGAATTCAGTTTACACCGGATTTACTTCCTTCTGATGTTACTGGTGTGTCCATTTACAATCAAAAAGAAATGGAGTTTCAGTTTGTTCCAGGACCTATTTTAGGGAATATCATTTTAGCAGACGAAATAAATAGAACATCTCCTAAAACGCAATCTGCGCTTCTTGAAGCAATGGAGGAAAGCAGTGTTACGATAGACGGCATTACGCATCAGCTGAATAAGCCCTTTTTTGTTATGGCAACACAAAATCCGATTGAATATGAAGGAACATACCCGCTTCCTGAAGCACAATTAGATCGATTTTTATTAAAAATGAGAATTGGCTATCCAAAAATAGAGGAAGAAATGGAAGTGCTGACAAGGCTGCAAATACAGGCTCCAATTGAAAATTTAGAATCTGTCGTTACTTTAGAAGAATTATTGCTGCTGCAAAAAGAAGTAAAGCAAGTATATGTAGATGACACAATTAAACAATATATCGTGCAGCTTTCTAATGAAACGAGAATAGACCCTAGTGTTTATTTAGGTGTTAGTCCAAGGGGGTCTATTGCTTTAATGAAAGCAGCGCAAAGTTATGCTTTTATACTAGGGCGTAATTATGTCATACCAGATGATATTCAATATCTTGTAAAAGCGGTATTTGCTCATCGAATTATTTTAAAATCAGAGGCAAAGTTTGAAGGGATAACTGCAGAAGATGTAATAAAACGTGTTGTATCCAAAGTTTCCGTTCCGGTACAAAGGTTAGTGAAATAAATGAAAGTATTTCTCAAGAAACTTATCCCGATTTGGAAGCTGATTATGTTATTTGTATTAATTGGGATAACATTTTCTTATGCGATGTTTCAAGGTGGCTTTGTCAGTTGGTTTTTATTCTATAGCTTTCTTCCGTTTGCCTTGTATGGCTTGCTTTTAGCTATCTATTCTGTGAAAGGTTGGAAGGTAGTCCGATTGATTGAAAAGCATGAATACAACGCCAAAGAGACGATGAAAGTAGAATTGGAATTAACAAGAAACACTTATTTCCCCCTTTTTTATATGTTGGTTGAGGATTCGTTAAGCCTTTCATTAACGGAAGAAATGAGCGAAAAAAAACTGTTGCTGCCGGCTTTTAAAAGACAAATGAAGTTTCACTACGTATTGAAAGAATTGCCTAGAGGGGAGCATATCTTTTATCATACAAAAATAAAAATCGGTGATCCCCTTGGATTAATGGAAAAAGAGGTAGCAATAGCTAATGTAGAAAAAATTGTTGTTTATCCAACATATGAAGAAATGATTTATAAACCGTTTGAAAATCACTATGATCAAGGAATGACGACTTCAAAGGAAAGAGTGCAAAGAGATACAACAATGGCTGTTGGAATAAGAGAATATCAGCCAGGTGATCGCTTTTCCTGGATTAATTGGAAAGCAAGTGCAAAACGAAATAATATGATGACAAAGGAATTTGAACAAAGACAGTCTCACGATATTATGATTGTAATGGATGGGCAAGAAAATCCGCGATTTGAAGCAATTGTTTCCTTTACGGCAACATTAATTCGGGCAATCTTAAAAAAGGGCGCTCAAGTTGGTTTGCTTTCTTTTGCAGAAGAAAAAATAACCTTTCCAGTCAGAGGAGGAGAAAGTCAGCAGCAATTGTTATTTTATCATTTGGCAAAGGTTAAACAGGATAGCAGGGTTTCTTTGGCTCAATTAATCGAGAATGAAAAATCTGCATTACATCAAAGTGCAACATTAATGCTTGTTACGGCTAATCTATCCAAGGAGCTAGTGGAAAAAACAAGTTATCTTGCCAGTAAAAAATTTCACATCTGTATTTTTTTAATAAAAGATGCAAAGGAAATGTTAACAGATAAGGAAAGACAGCTAAGAGCTGCTTTATCTTCAAGAGGTATTCGAGTGGTTCCGGTATCAACTGGAAGATTTCAAGATGCTTTTTCGGAGGTGAAAACTGGATGAGCAGGCAAGTGCAGTCAAGAACCTCAGCTAATTTCATTCTTTATGTACTTGGTTTATTCCTTATTTGGGAATGGTTACGACCAATAGGGGAATTAACGAATACTGGAAATGTAAAAGTGTTTATTCTCTTTTTAGTTCTCTCCTTTTTATTAGCATTCTTTCGTATAGCAGCGGTTTTTAGCGGGCTGGTGAAAGTAATATATATTGTATATATTCTTCATTATTTATATGATGATACCCCTTTCCTAGCCTTTAATTGGATTGGAATGTTTCTTTCTGAAATTCTGCAAAATCTAGCTATTATGTTTGACACGAACTGGCCGGAAATGTCTGATATGTTTAAAAGTTTATTGTTTTTTATTTTATTATGGCTGATGGCATATTTAATAGACTACTGGCTTATTAGAAAAAGAAGGATTTTTACCTTTTTTTTGCTGACGATGATTTATATTACCGTATTGGACACTTTTACACCATATAATGCAGAGGATGCGATTGTTCGTACTGTAATAATCGGCTTTACTGTTATGGGAATGCTGACTTATTTCCGTCTAAGAGATAAGGAAAGACTAGAGAATGATAACCGCTTTTTGTTGAAATGGATGGTTCCGCTCCTTGTATTTGTTGCGATTAGTGCAGCAATTGGATATATATCACCAAAGGCTAAGCCAATTTGGCCAGATCCTGTACCATTTATTCAATCGATGAGCAACAAAAGTGTGAATGAAGGTGCTGGTGGTGGCGGAGTAAAAAGAGTTGGTTATAGTGCTGATGATTCTAGGTTAGGTGGCTCTATCCAAGGAGATGACACCGTTGTATTCGAAGCAGAAGTGGAGTCGCCTCATTACTGGAAAGTGGAGACAAAGGATACTTATACGGGAAAAGGCTGGATTCAATCGGATCGAGCAATGGCATTAAATGAATCGGAATCTTCCTTTTTTTATGAGGGAGAGGAAATTCCCTTTCTTTCTTATGAAGAAGGAGATAATGTAAAACTAACAAAATATCGAAGTAGGGTGAAATTCGTTCAGTCTTTTTCGTATTTGTTATATCCCTTAGGTGTTCAGGATGTAATTGGAAATGAATTGAGTTTTATGATAGAAAGTGGAAACGAACGTATTGTACTGCAAGATACAATTGATTCTTACACTGTACGATATAATAAACCGCAGTATAGTTTAACGGCTTTAACCAATGCTGATATGGAGAAATTTGCAAGAGGAAACGAAGAGATGTTTAGGCGGTATGTACAGCTTCCAGATACATTGCCACAGCGAGTTATAGATTTAGCTAATGAAATAACGAAAAACGAAGATAATGCTTTTAATAAAGCAAGGGCAATTGAAAGGTATTTCTCACAAAATGGCTTTGTTTACAGTCAAAGTGGTGTAACGATACCGGGAGATGAGGCTGATTATGTCGATCAATTTTTATTTGAAACAAAATTAGGATATTGTGATAATTATTCCACTTCGATGGTTGCGTTATTACGTTCGATTGGCATTCCGGCAAGATGGGTAAAAGGCTTTACTGAAGGAGAAGTAAAGAGAAGCAATGGAAGCACTTCTATTTACGAAATAACAAATAACAATGCCCATTCTTGGGTAGAAGCTTACTTTCCGGAAGTAGGATGGGTGTCATTTGAACCAACACAAGGTTTTTCTAATGAAAATAGCTATATAAATGATGTCAGAAATGAAAGCCATGATAAGGAAAAGACAGAAGAGGAAAAAAAGAAAGACGCAGCAAACCCAACGACTCCAAAACCAACACCAGAAGAACAGAATGCAGCATCACAAAAGAATTCATGGTCTTTTACCGAATGGTGGAACAAGGTGAAGTTGTATAGTCAGAATTATTGGGAAGAATATCTCGGCAGCCTAATAGGAATTATTTTTATAGGATGGCTGATACTTGCATTTCGTCACAAATGGATGCCATATTATTTCATTTGGAAGTTCAGAACTAAAAATAAAGAAGAAGATTTTCCGAAAGCATATTTAATACTATTAAAATCATTAGAAATTGCTGGAATGGGAAAAGAAGATAATCTTACATTAAGGGAATACGCTAAGCAAATAGATCACTTGTATGAATCGAATGAAATGGTCATATTAACGACAAAATATGAGGAATATTTATACAAAGGTTCTTTAAAAACGAGCCGTTGGATTGAATTAAAAGAATTGTGGGAAAATTTAATTAAAAGAACAACGTCTTGACCATCAATTCGACATGTTGTTACAATATTCACATCTATATAATTTACCTTCATATATCCTCGATAATATGGTTCGAGAGTCTCTACCGGATCACCTGAAATGGTCTGACTATGAAGGCAGATGAAGTCTTCATGAAAAATTAGGATAATGGCTTGAGGCGATTACTCTTCTTTTATTTACGTTGAGACTAGAATTCTGCCTTCGTTTTTTTTGGAGGAGGATTCTAGTTTTTTGTTTATGCTTAATTGGTAGACGAAAGAGATAAACATTATTTTGAATAAAGTCAAAGGCTAGTTTGGAATTTTTTTATCTTTTTAGCATGAATTTATCGTATTAAGAAAAAATAGTAAAAAGAGTATGTTTTAAAATAGACAGATGGGGTGAAGAATGATGGGGAAAACAAGTATTCAAGATCAAGATATGATTGTAGTTCTTGATTTCGGTAGTCAATATAATCAATTGATTACAAGACGTATAAGAGAATTTGGTGTTTATAGTGAACTACATCCACATACGATTACGGCAGAAGAAATTAAAAAATTAAATCCAACAGGAATTATTTTCTCTGGTGGACCAAACAGTGTTTATGATGAAAATGCATTTGGCTGTGATGAAAAGATATTTGATTTAGGTCTTCCTATCTTTGGTATTTGTTATGGTATGCAGCTTTTGACAAAGCATTTAGGAGGAAAAGTAGAAAGAGCAAAACATCGTGAGTATGGTAAAGCGGTCTTAACGATTGAGCATGAAAGCAAACTTTTCTCTGAATTGCCAAATGAGCAAACAGTATGGATGAGCCATGGAGATTTAGTAGTAGAAGCACCAGAAGGTTTCCGTGTGGATGCAACAAATCCATCATGTCCAATTGCATCTATGAGCAATGAAGAAGCAGGGTTATATGCTGTTCAATTCCACCCAGAAGTTCGTCATTCTGTTTATGGAAATGATATGCTGAAGAATTTTGTATTTGGCGTTTGTGGTTGTAAAGGCGACTGGTCGATGGAAAACTTCATTGAAGTTGAAATGGAGAAAATTCGTCAGACAGTTGGCGATAGACAAGTTCTTTGTGCACTAAGCGGCGGAGTAGATTCATCTGTTGTTGCTGTTTTAATTCATAAAGCAATCGGCGATCAATTAACATGTATTTTCGTCGATCATGGCCTGCTTCGTAAAGGAGAAGCGGAAAGTGTAATGAAAACTTTTGCAGATGGCTTTAATATGAATGTTATTAAAGTAGATGCAAAAGAACGTTTCTTATCTAAATTAGAAGGTGTAAGTGATCCAGAGAAAAAACGTAAAATTATCGGCAATGAATTTATTTATGTGTTCGATGACGAAGCAACGAAATTAAAGGGTATTGATTTCCTTGCACAAGGAACACTTTATACCGATATTATTGAAAGTGGAACAGCAACTGCTCAAACTATTAAATCACATCATAATGTTGGCGGTCTTCCAGAAGATATGCAATTCCAACTAATTGAGCCGTTAAATACTTTGTTTAAAGACGAAGTAAGAGCATTAGGATCAGAATTAGGGATTCCAGATGATATTGTGTGGAGACAGCCATTCCCAGGACCAGGCTTAGGTATCCGTGTTTTAGGTGCTATTTCGGATGAAAAATTAGAGATTGTTCGCGAATCTGATTATATTTTGCGTGAAGAAATTAAAAAAGCTGGTTTAGATCGTGATATTTGGCAGTACTTCACTGTGTTACCAGATATCCGCAGTGTTGGAGTAATGGGCGATGCTCGTACGTATGATTATACAATCGGAATCCGTGCGGTTACTTCCATTGATGGCATGACATCTGACTGGGCAAGAATCCCATGGGATGTTTTAGAAGTTATCTCAACAAGAATTGTAAATGAAGTAGACCATATCAACAGAGTAGTTTATGACATTACAAGTAAGCCACCAGCAACGATTGAGTGGGAGTAGATTCAAATTAAAAGCGTCTAGATTATATTTCTAGGCGCTTATTTTTTATTATATTACATATAGTGGATTAAATTTTACAAAAAACGAACAATTTATTTTGTTTGTATAGTAATGTTCGTGTTAATATATTGACGAATGAAAGACATGCTGATAAACTAAATTGGCAACTGAAAATAAATTTTACTCGTATAATATTGGAGAATATGGTCCAAAAGTTTCTACCGAGCTACCGTAAATAGCTTGACTACGAGGTATGTGGATAAATAGGAAGTTTAATGAACTATTATTATCTTTATTTCTGTTTCCTATTCACAAAACCCTTAGTCAACGCTCCTGATATTTGGAGTGTTTTTTTCGTTTGATTCAACAAAAGAGAAAAGGGAGACATACAACAATGAAAAAGTTTTTTCAATTTGAGGAATTAGGTACAAACTATCGTAAAGAATTTCTAGGCGGTTTTACTACGTTTCTAGCAATGGCGTATATTTTGGCACTAAATCCGTTTACATTAACGTTAGGAGATATAACAGATCTTAACCCGGCACTCAGAATGGATTACGGAGCAGTATTCGTTGCAACAGCATTAGCTGCAGCAGTCGGTTCATTAATAATGGGGCTATTCGCTAATTATCCGATTGCCCTAGCACCAGGACTAGGGTTAAATGCATTTTTTGCTTACACGGTGGTTTTAACACAGCAGCAACCATGGCAGCATGCTTTAGCTGCAGTATTTATTTCAAGTGCATTTTTCTTACTATTAACGATTTCAGGCTTGCGTGAGAAAATTATAAATGCCATTCCTGTGGAGTTGAAATTGGCAGTTGGAGCAGGAATTGGTTTGTTTATTACATTTATTGGCTTGCAAAATTCGGGAATTATTGTCGATAATCCAGCTACACTTGTTCATATTGGTGATTTAACGGACCCTAAAACATTATTAGCTATATTTGGGATTTTTGTAACAATCATTCTAATGGTAAGAGGAATTCATGGCGGAGTTTTTTATGGGATGATTATTACAGCAGTAGTTGGAATGATTTTTGGAGTAATTGATCCACCACATAAAATAGTAGATTCTGTTCCAAGTATGGAACCAACTTTTGGTGCATTATTCTCAGCGTTTGGAGACAGCAGTTTCTATACACAGAGTATGCTGGTTGTTATTTTGACCTTTTTATTCGTAGATTTCTTTGATAATGCAGGAACGCTTGTTGCAGTAGCGAATCAAGCGGGATTGATGAAAGATAATAAATTGCCGAGAGCAGGAAAAGCTTTATTCGCTGACTCAATTGCTTCTATGTTAGGATCTATTTTTGGTACATCTACTACAACTTCTTTTATTGAGTCTTCGGCAGGGGTCGCAGCAGGGGCTAGAAGTGGATTTGCAGCAGTTGTGACAGCAGGATTCTTCTTATTGTCATTATTTTTCTCTCCATTGTTATCTGTTGTTACTTCTTCTGTAACAACACCAGCTTTAGTAGTAGTTGGGATATTAATGGTTTCTTCTTTAGGGAAAATAGAATGGACAAAATTTGAAGTGGCGGTACCTGCATTCTTAACGATTATTGCTATGCCGTTAACATACAGCATTGCAACAGGAATTGCTGCGGGATTCCTTTTCTACCCAATTACAATGTTGGTAAAAGGCCGTAGAAAAGAAATAAATCCAATTATGTATGTGTTTTTTGTTATTTTCGCTTTGTACTTTATATTCTTGCAGTAGTGATAAAAAAGAAAGAGAGAATCGCTTCAGGATTCTCTCTTTCTTTATGCATAAAATAAGGGGTATTACTATTTTTCTTGTTGCGAATTTATTGATTTCTGTAAAATCTTTTTCCCTTTTTTAAAAGGTTAGCGGGTAATTTGTAGTAATTTTTCGTTGACTTCCTATTAAGACTTTAATAACATTAAGATGTCTAGAAGTCTGTCGGAGCGAGGAAAACAATATGCCTAATCTACTAATAAAGAAAGCACTGAATAATAACGTGCTTATAGGAGAACATCCATCCTATGGTGAAGTCGTATTAATAGGAAAAGGAATAGGTTTTAACCAGAAAAAGGGTGACTATATCAATGCGGATGTAGCAGAAAAATTTTTCGTGTTAAAAAATGAAAAAGAGCAAGTGAATTATTTAAAGCTTCTTCCTCACGTAGACAATGATTTGCTAGAGGTAATTATTTCTTCGATTGAACTCATTAAAAGTAAAACAAATGCGGTGCTAAATGAACATATTCATGTAGCGTTAACGGATCACATTATTTTTGCAGCTTCAAGGCTGTCAAAAGGTCTTGTTTTAAACAACCCGTTTTTAATTGAAACGAAAGCTCTCTATCCTTTTGAATATCAAATTGCAGAAGACGTTGTGAAGTTGATTGAAGAACAAAAGGGCCTTCATCTACCTGTAGGTGAAATCGGTTTCATCGCGTTGCATATTCATAGTGCGATGATGAATAAAAATCTATCAGAGGTAAATCAACATTCTCAACTAGTAACACATTTAGTTAATTTAATTGAAGAGCAATTAAATATGAAAATTGATAAAGACAGTATCGATTATATGAGATTAGTTCGTCATTTGCGTTTTACAATAGAAAGAGTTCATACAGGGGAAAAAGTAGAGGAACCAGAAAAAATAACTTCTCTATTGAAAGATGAATATCCGCTATGTTATAATCTTTCATGGAAGCTCATTAAAGTAATGCAACAAACATTGAAAAAAACAGTATTTGATGCGGAAGCAGTCTATCTGACTATGCATCTACAAAGACTTCAAAAAAAAGTTAAATAGCTATTATCTTATAACGTGTTACTGATACGATCAGGCATGAGTGAAAAAGATGATTGATTTGAAAGTTTTAGGGTAATCTAGCCCTATAGCTTCTTTCAGTTATCTTCACTCATGCCTGTTTTTGTTTTTTGACTTTTTCAATGATAACGCTTCTATTATGAGCGGATAAACTTAGGAGGTAAGCGAAATGTTTAAAAAGTTGTTTGGTGTTTTGCAAAAAGTTGGTAAAGCACTTATGTTACCGGTTGCTATTCTGCCGGCTGCAGGTATTTTACTTGCGATAGGTGTAGCACTTGGAAATCCAGTTTTAGTAGATATCGCACCTTTCTTGCAGAATAGCGGAGTAGTAATGGTTGCTTCTGTTATGAAAGCTGCAGGTGGAATTATATTCGATAACCTTTCTTTCTTGTTTGCAGTCGGTGTTGCAGTTGGTCTGGCTGGAGGAGAAGGTGTTGCTGGATTAGCAGCCATTGTTGGTTACTTAATTATGAATGTAACGATGGGAACCGTACTTGGTATTGATGCGAAAGATCTTGGGGAAGTAGGATCTGGATACGTTTCGGTCCTAGGAATACCGACTCTTCAAACAGGAGTTTTTGGAGGGATCATTGTTGGTATTTTGGCAGCTTCTATGTATAATCGTTTCTTTGAATTAGAACTTCCGCCTTATTTAGGTTTTTTTGCAGGGAAACGTTTCGTGCCGATTGCGACAGCGGTAAGCTCTGTTATTTTAGGATTAATTATGATAGTTGTTTGGCCTTCCGTTCAACATGGTTTAAATAGTTTTTCTAACTTGTTGTTAAATGGTAATTTAGCAGTATCAGCATTTATCTTTGGTGCATGTGAACGTGCCTTAATTCCATTTGGATTACACCACATTTTTTATGCTCCGTTTTGGTTTGAATTTGGTACGTATGTAAACAAAGCTGGATTAGCCGTACATGGTGACCAAAAGATGTTTATGGAACAAATCAAAGATGGTGTTCAAAATTTAACAGCTGGAACATTTATGGTAGGGAAATTCCCGTATATGATGTTTGGATTACCTGCTGCTGCTTTAGCGATTTATCATGAAGCTCGACCTGAAAGAAAAGCAATCGTTGGTGGTTTAATGTTATCTGCTGCATTAACTTCTTTCTTAACAGGTATTACAGAACCATTAGAATTCTCATTTCTATTTGTTGCACCAGTTTTATTTGGTATTCATGTTATCTTTGCAGGGTTATCTTTTATGACGATGCATTTATTGAATGTTAAAGTTGGTATGACTTTCTCTGGTGGTTTAATTGACTATGTATTATTTGGTTTAATTAATCCCCAAACAAATGCGTGGATTATTATTCCTGTAGGTATCGTGTTTGCACTAATTTATTATTTTGGTTTCCGTTTTGCAATTCGTAAATTCAACCTTAAGACACCTGGACGTGAAGATAAAGAAGCGGATGATTCACCTGTTGGCGCTACTAGCGACCTTCCTTATGAAATTTTGGAAGCAATGGGTGGACAAGAAAATATTGCGCATTTAGATGCTTGTATTACACGCCTTCGTGTTGAGGTTAAAGATAGTAAAATAGTCGATAAGGATCGTATGAAAAAATTAGGTGCTGCAGGGGTTCTTGAAGTTGGTAATAACATTCAAGCAATATTTGGTCCTCGTTCTGAAACGATTAAAGGACAAATGAAAGATGTTATGAGCGGAAAAAGACCACGTCCTGTTGAAACACCATCAATGGATAAAGAAGTTTCCCAACAAATTGAAGAAGTGAATCCATCGCCTCTACAAGGGGATGTAGAAGGAAATGATTCGTTTGTTGCACCGATTAAAGGACAATTAATTCCGATTACAGAAGTTCCTGACCAAGTATTTGCTGGTAAAATGATGGGTGATGGATTTGCGATTATCCCGTCAGAAGGTACAGTAGTATCTCCTGTAGACGGTAAAATTGTTAACTTATTCCCGACGAAACATGCTATTGGCATTTTGGCGGACTCTGGCCGTGAAATCCTTATCCACTTTGGTATTGATACCGTTAAGTTAAAAGGTGAAGGTTTTGAAACATTAGTTGTGGAAAATGATCGAGTAACAAAAGGTCAGCCATTATTGAAAGTGGATTTAGACTTTATTAAAGAAAATGCAACATCTACAACGACTCCGGTTGTCTTTACAAATCTTGCAGAAGGTGAGTCTGTGAAGATTAACAAGGAAGGTAATGTAGAGTTAAAAGAAGAAGAAGTTGTATCTATTAAAGATGAAAATGCAGCAACATCACAAGAGGAAGCTTCTGATTCTATTAGTGCACCAATCAAAGGACAATTAGTACCGATCACTGAAGTTCCAGATCCAGTATTCTCTGGTAAAATGATGGGTGATGGATTTGCGATTATTCCATCAGAAGGTACAGTAGTATCGCCGGTGAACGGTAAAATCGTTAATTTATTCCCGACGAAACATGCTATTGGCATCTTAGCTGATTCAGGTCGTGAACTTCTAATCCACTTCGGTATTGATACTGTTAAGTTGAAAGGTGAAGGTTTTGAAACATTAGTTTCAGAAAACGATCAAGTTACTCAAGGTCAACCATTATTGAAAGTGGATTTAGACTTTATTAAAGAAAATGCAACATCTACAACGACTCCGATTGTCTTCACAAATCTTGCAGAAGGTGAGTCTGTGAAGATTAATAAGGAAGGTAATGTAGAGTTAAAAGAAGAAAATGTTGTTTCTATAGAAAAATAAGAAATAGATTTAATATAAGAAGAAACCCAGTTTTTCAAGAACTGGGTTTCTTTTTGTTTATAAGGTAAGAAAGTCTGCTGAAGTCTGATAAGTATCTAGCTCTAGTGAGTATTGCCCCATGCCTCTAAAAGGAAAAAAGCACTTTTGGAGTTATGTGAGAACATTTTTCTTTAGAGCTGTTCAAGGCTCTCCGCACTTTTCTTATAAGGTAAGAAAACGTTCCTGTATTTAAAGTAAAATGAGGTTTGAATGAAAAAATCCTCTTGGTATGATACGAGGTGTCCGGAGCTGCGCAGCGAAAGGACCCTTAATTGAACCAGGGAGGATTTCGTATGAATCAAAAACAAAACGCAAAAATTTTACAACTGACAGAAGTAACTTTAATAGAAGGAATAGACATCACCAAACAGAAACTGTAGCACGAGTACAGAATTTTAGAGGAAATGAAAATACAGGTTTTAATAGCTTGATGTCTTGGATTGATATGGTAAAGAATTATTATTGGGGTGGAGTCAACGTCCGCTACTGGCTTCCGTTGGTTGGCTTGTTGGGTAAAAAGGAAAAAAAGTCGGGTAGAAATGAAAGACGTTGTTAGCCTGGTATGACTTCATTCAATCTCAGATATAGGAAAGAAAAGAATTGCCGCATTCTTGTAGGCGACTTACAAAACTATGATCATCTAGATCAGATCTTTATATTTCTATGACATAAGTTTTTGTTAGTGTAAAAAAGATAGTATGGATAATGGAGGAGGTAGTACTTTAGAGTAGAATATAAATTATAATGTGTGCTTATAAATAACTCGAATGAGAGAAGCGAAGTTTATTTATTATAAAGACAGTGATAATTATATTTTTATTGAAATTTCTATTGACCTAAGAGAAAAGGGGTGTTATTATATAAAAACAGCCCAAGGGAATAAGCGTTTTTAAAGAAAATTTTAAAAAACTTTTTAAAAAAACATTTGACCTTTGATTGAAAAGCTGTTATTATATAAAAGTTGCTTCTAACAGAAACAACAAAATTGCTCTTTGAAAACTGAACAAACAAAACGTCAACAATAAACGTTTATAACTAAGTTATAAACACAACAAGTAACAAAAAGCTAGAGTTTAGCTTCGGAGCTAATCTTACTCTTATATGGAGAGTTTGATCCTGGCTCAGGACGAACGCTGGCGGCGTGCCTAATACATGCAAGTCGAGCGGACTTAAAAAGCTTGCTTTTTAAGTTAGCGGCGGACGGGTGAGTAACACGTGGGCAACCTGCCTGTAAGACTGGGATAACTTCGGGAAACCGGAGCTAATACCGGATAATCCTTTTCTACACATATAGGAAAGCTGAAAGACGGTTTACGCTGTCACTTACAGATGGGCCCGCGGCGCATTAGCTAGTTGGTGAGGTAACGGCTCACCAAGGCAACGATGCGTAGCCGACCTGAGAGGGTGATCGGCCACACTGGGACTGAGACACGGCCCAGACTCCTACGGGAGGCAGCAGTAGGGAATCTTCCGCAATGGACGAAAGTCTGACGGAGCAACGCCGCGTGAGTGATGAAGGTTTTCGGATCGTAAAACTCTGTTGTTAGGGAAGAACAAGTACGAGAGTAACTGCTCGTACCTTGACGGTACCTAACCAGAAAGCCACGGCTAACTACGTGCCAGCAGCCGCGGTAATACGTAGGTGGCAAGCGTTGTCCGGAATTATTGGGCGTAAAGCGCGCGCAGGCGGTCTTTTAAGTCTGATGTGAAAGCCCACGGCTCAACCGTGGAGGGTCATTGGAAACTGGGGGACTTGAGTGCAGAAGAGAAGAGTGGAATTCCACGTGTAGCGGTGAAATGCGTAGAGATGTGGAGGAACACCAGTGGCGAAGGCGACTCTTTGGTCTGTAACTGACGCTGAGGCGCGAAAGCGTGGGGAGCAAACAGGATTAGATACCCTGGTAGTCCACGCCGTAAACGATGAGTGCTAAGTGTTAGAGGGTTTCCGCCCTTTAGTGCTGCAGCAAACGCATTAAGCACTCCGCCTGGGGAGTACGGCCGCAAGGCTGAAACTCAAAGGAATTGACGGGGGCCCGCACAAGCGGTGGAGCATGTGGTTTAATTCGAAGCAACGCGAAGAACCTTACCAGGTCTTGACATCCTCTGACACTCCTAGAGATAGGACGTTCCCCTTCGGGGGACAGAGTGACAGGTGGTGCATGGTTGTCGTCAGCTCGTGTCGTGAGATGTTGGGTTAAGTCCCGCAACGAGCGCAACCCTTGATCTTAGTTGCCAGCATTTAGTTGGGCACTCTAAGGTGACTGCCGGTGACAAACCGGAGGAAGGTGGGGATGACGTCAAATCATCATGCCCCTTATGACCTGGGCTACACACGTGCTACAATGGATGGTACAAAGGGCAGCAAAACCGCGAGGTCAAGCCAATCCCATAAAACCATTCTCAGTTCGGATTGTAGGCTGCAACTCGCCTACATGAAGCTGGAATCGCTAGTAATCGCGGATCAGCATGCCGCGGTGAATACGTTCCCGGGCCTTGTACACACCGCCCGTCACACCACGAGAGTTTGTAACACCCGAAGTCGGTGGGGTAACACTTATGTGAGCCAGCCGCCTAAGGTGGGATAGATGATTGGGGTGAAGTCGTAACAAGGTAGCCGTATCGGAAGGTGCGGCTGGATCACCTCCTTTCTAAGGAAAATGGAATTTACATTCCATCACAGATTGTTGACGAGTTTGTTGTTCAGTTTTGAGGGAGCAATTCCTCAAAGTAGGTTGAAGTTATTTTCAGCCGTTATAGGGTGGAAAGAAACGAACAGGTCAAGGAAGCGACCGAACGAGCACCGGAGCGTACAAAGGTACGTGAGGAGCAGAGTGAGAGAGCTGACGCAGAGATGTGAAGTTTATTTTCAGCCGTAAATTGTTCCTTGAAAACTAGATTATGTATAGTAAGAACCAAGAAAGAAACCGAGTAATCGCCATCTTAGATTCTCTATTTATAGAGTATCAAATTGAGATATAGTGAATCTGTTAAAAGTGAAACTATTATCAAAAACTTGAGGGTAAAGAGAAACGAACAGGTCAAGGAAGCGCCAGAGCGAGCACCGGAACGTACTTTGTACGTGAGGAGCAGAGCGAAGAAGCTGACGAAGAGATGTGAAGTTAATCTTTAGCCGAAACCATGAGAACAAGGAGAAGCGAGTAGATCAAGGAAGCGACCGAACGAGCACCGGAGCGTACAACAGTACGTGAGGAGCAGAGTGAGAGACCTGACGCAGAGATACGAAGCTTATCGTTGTTCGAAGTAAGTTAAGTTAGAAAGGGCGCACGGTGAATGCCTTGGCACTAGGAGCCGATGAAGGACGGGACTAACACCGATATGCTTCGGGGAGCTGTAAGTAAGCTTTGATCCGGAGATTTCCGAATGGGGAAACCCTCTATCCGTAATGGGATAGAATCTTTACCTGAATACATAGGGTACTGAAGGCAGACCCGGGGAACTGAAACATCTAAGTACCCGGAGGAAGAGAAAGCAAACGCGATTCCCTGAGTAGCGGCGAGCGAAACGGGATTAGCCCAAACCAAGAGGCTTGCCTCTTGGGGTTGTAGGACACTCAACATGGAGTTACAAAGGAACGGGGTAGATGAATAGGTCTGGAAAGGCCAGTCATAGAAGGTAAAAACCCTGTAGTTGAAACTTCGTTCCCTCCTGAGTGGATCCTGAGTACGGCGGGACACGAGAAATCCCGTCGGAAGCAGGGAGGACCATCTCCCAAGGCTAAATACTCCCTAGTGACCGATAGTGAACCAGTACCGTGAGGGAAAGGTGAAAAGCACCCCGGAAGGGGAGTGAAATAGATCCTGAAACCGTGTGCCTACAAGTAGTTAGAGCCCATTAATGGGTGATAGCGTGCCTTTTGTAGAATGAACCGGCGAGTTACGATTACATGCGAGGTTAAGTTGAGAAGACGGAGCCGCAGCGAAAGCGAGTCTGAATAGGGCGAATAAGTATGTGGTCGTAGACCCGAAACCAGGTGATCTACCCATGTCCAGGGTGAAGTCCAGGTAACACTGGATGGAGGCCCGAACCCACGCACGTTGAAAAGTGCGGGGATGAGGTGTGGGTAGCGGAGAAATTCCAATCGAACTTGGAGATAGCTGGTTCTCTCCGAAATAGCTTTAGGGCTAGCCTCAAGGTAAGAGTATTGGAGGTAGAGCACTGTTTGGACTAGGGGCCCCCATCGGGTTACCGAATTCAGACAAACTCCGAATGCCAAATACTTATCCTTGGGAGTCAGACTGCGAGTGATAAGATCCGTAGTCAAGAGGGAAACAGCCCAGACCACCAGCTAAGGTCCCAAAGTATACGTTAAGTGGAAAAGGATGTGGAGTTGCTTAGACAACCAGGATGTTGGCTTAGAAGCAGCCACCATTTAAAGAGTGCGTAATAGCTCACTGGTCGAGTGACTCTGCGCCGAAAATGTACCGGGGCTAAACGTATCACCGAAGCTGTGGATTGACATCAATAGATGTCAGTGGTAGGAGAGCGTTCTAAGGGCGTTGAAGCTAGACCGTAAGGACTGGTGGAGCGCTTAGAAGTGAGAATGCCGGTATGAGTAGCGAAAGATGAGTGAGAATCTCATCCACCGAATGCCTAAGGTTTCCTGAGGAAGGCTCGTCCACTCAGGGTTAGTCGGGACCTAAGCCGAGGCTGAAGAGCGTAGGCGATGGACAACAGGTTGATATTCCTGTACCACCTTATGAACCGTTTGAGTAATGGGGGGACGCAGGAGGATAGGGTAAGCGTGCTGTTGGATTAGCACGTCCAAGCAGTTAGGCTGGTAATGAGGAAAATCCCGTTACCATAAAGGCTGAGCTGTGACGGCGAGGGAAATATAGTACCGAAGTTCCTGATTCCACACTGCCAAGAAAAGCCTCTAGCGAGGTTCAAGGTGCCCGTACCGCAAACCGACACAGGTAGGCGAGGAGAGAATCCTAAGGTGAGCGAGAGAACTCTCGTTAAGGAACTCGGCAAAATGACCCCGTAACTTCGGGAGAAGGGGTGCTCTTTTGGGTGTTAAAGCCCGAGAGAGCCGCAGTGAATAGGCCCAGGCGACTGTTTAGCAAAAACACAGGTCTCTGCGAAGCCGTAAGGCGAAGTATAGGGGCTGACACCTGCCCGGTGCTGGAAGGTTAAGAGGAGGGGTTAGCAGCAATGCGAAGCTCTGAATTGAAGCCCCAGTAAACGGCGGCCGTAACTATAACGGTCCTAAGGTAGCGAAATTCCTTGTCGGGTAAGTTCCGACCCGCACGAAAGGTGTAACGATCTGGGCACTGTCTCAACGAGAGACTCGGTGAAATTATAGTACCTGTGAAGATGCAGGTTACCCGCGACAGGACGGAAAGACCCCGTGGAGCTTTACTGTAGCCTGATATTGAATTTTGGTACAGCTTGTACAGGATAGGTAGGAGCCTTGGAAGCCGGAGCGCTAGCTTCGGTGGAGGCATTGGTGGGATACTACCCTGGCTGTATTGACATTCTAACCCGCACCCCTTATCGGGGTGGGAGACAGTGTCAGGTGGGCAGTTTGACTGGGGCGGTCGCCTCCTAAAAAGTAACGGAGGCGCCCAAAGGTTCCCTCAGAATGGTTGGAAATCATTCGTAGAGTGTAAAGGCACAAGGGAGCTTGACTGCGAGACCTACAAGTCGAGCAGGGACGAAAGTCGGGCTTAGTGATCCGGTGGTTCCGCATGGAAGGGCCATCGCTCAACGGATAAAAGCTACCCCGGGGATAACAGGCTTATCTCCCCCAAGAGTCCACATCGACGGGGAGGTTTGGCACCTCGATGTCGGCTCATCGCATCCTGGGGCTGTAGTCGGTCCCAAGGGTTGGGCTGTTCGCCCATTAAAGCGGTACGCGAGCTGGGTTCAGAACGTCGTGAGACAGTTCGGTCCCTATCCGTCGTGGGCGTAGGAAATTTGAGAGGAGCTGTCCTTAGTACGAGAGGACCGGGATGGACGCACCGCTGGTGTACCAGTTGTCTTGCCAAAGGCATAGCTGGGTAGCTATGTGCGGAAGGGATAAGTGCTGAAAGCATCTAAGCATGAAGCCCCCCTCGAGATGAGATTTCCCATAGCGCAAGCTAGTAAGATCCCTGAAAGATGATCAGGTTGATAGGTTTGAGGTGGAAGCATGGCGACATGTGGAGCTGACAAATACTAATAGATCGAGGACTTAACTAAAATAAAATGATTAATTCGGTTCTTTTTTCTTACACATAATCTAGTTTTGAGGGAACAACTCTCAAAAACAAAATAGTCTGGTGGCGATAGCGAGAAGGTCACACCCGTTCCCATACCGAACACGGAAGTTAAGCTTCTCAGCGCCGATGGTAGTTGGGGGCTCTCCCCCTGTGAGAGTAGGACGTCGCCAGGCACTAAATAGAAAAGATGTTATGAAGCAATTTTGCTTTATAACATCTTTTTTTGTCGTCTAAGAAAGTATAAACGAGATGAGAATGTGGATAACTTGATGGTGGTTTCCACATCCAAGCTTTGACGACTAGTGCCGAAGAAGACATAAGGACACTCAGGGGGTGTATTCCAGGCTGCTTCCTACTTCAACTAATAAAAAACTAATCAAACTGTGTCTATTTTCATTTCAAAAGATCTAGGCTTTTGTTGATTAAAGCAGCCATAAATTGCGAGGCAAGAAAAAAGGCAGCAGGAGCTTATCATGCTTCGAGGAGGCCCTGGCGCCCTCCCCATGGAAAGAAGAAGATGAAGATGAAAATACAAATCTTTCAGCAAATCCCCCTGAGAATGCCGGGGTCGTATTATTTCCTTCAGTTCAATATAGAAAAGGAATTGGGATGTATTGATTCCTGTATACTTTACAATTATTAAAAATGTTGTTTAGTAATAAATAGCATCTTTTGTATGGTTTATTTGTTTATAATACCTCGATATACACCATCGATTACTTCTTGTAACATTGCCCCTTTAAAAAAGCAAAAGTACACCTCCTAAATCATTCTATTGCAAATACTTCCTTGTTAAGTTTAGAAAAAGTATATTAGAAAATGGAAGATCAAGAAATTTAGATTCCAACTATGTATTTCATAAATAATAACTCAAACTTCGCACCATCAAATTTGTTTGCAAGTCTTGATATTACTCGGTTTAAAACAATAAAATGGGAGACTTGTTTTTTAAAAGGTGAGAAAGTATATTTTTTTGAAACATGAAGGCTGTCCAGCTTCACCGTACAGGATGTACAAGTGCCGGCGAAGACATAAGGACGTGGCGTATTTAGCCAGTGAGCGCCTAGCCCCAGTGAGTATTGCCTCCAGCCTCTAAAAGTAAAAAACACTTTTTGAGTTTGGAGAACATTTTTCTTCGGGGCTAAACAAGGCGCTTGCGCTTTTTCTGTGAAAATAAAACGGGCGAGTGGCTATTCTGGGTATCTGTATAATACAGTAACGTGTTCTATTTGATAGGGCGGGTACAGGATTTTGGTGTAAAGAAAATCTTGAAGCGTGGACTTCTAGAAAAAAGACAATAGTAAAGAAAGGGTGTGACCTCAATTTTTTAAAAAAATCACAACCTTAATAGAGTATTGTAATGGAAGGTCGTCTAACCAGCTAGACGTGGTTCAGAGAAGTGTTGCTTATTAATAAATAGGGTATATATAATTCTTAAAACTTTATGTGCAATAGCCTGTAAAGCTTTTTTCTTTCCTCTTCTTGCAGATAGAGACCAAAAAACATTTGACATTGAGGTATTTTTCGACCTTGATATAGCCCAAGCAACCTCACAAAGAGCAGCTTTTATATGTGGGTTTCCTTGAACGCTTTTGGAACTTTTCTTTTTACCAGCACTTTCATTATTGCCAGGTGATACACCAGCCCAAGAAGCTAAATGTCTTGATGAAGGGAATTGGCTCATATCTGTTCCGATTTCCGCAATAATAACAGCAGCTGTGTGTTCCTTTATACCTGGGATAGATAAAAGTATTTCTTTTTCTTCTTGATAGGAATGAAGCAGGGTATCTATCCTATTTTCAAGTTCTTGAATGGAAGTTTCCAAATACATGATATGATTCCAAGAGCTTTTAATCATAAACATTTGATGTTCATTTAATGTTCCGAAAAGAGAATCGGAAATGGTATCAGCCTTCTTGCGGAGAGAATGATGGATATTGGCATCAACATCAGCCTTATCAAGGTATCCATTATCGACTAACTGTTTCAAAAGTTTACGTCCAGAAACCCCAAAGATATCAGAAATAACTGAACCAAGCTTTATGTTTGAACATTCGAGGACCTTTGAAATTCTATTTTTTTCAGCTGTTAAGTTACCAACCCATTTCTTGCGTAAACGGTTCAAATCTCTTAATTCCCGAAGATCTTGGGAAGGGACAAAGCTTTTTTCAATCAATCCATGACGAAGAAGCTTGGCAATCCATTCTGCATCTGAAACATCGGTCTTACGACCAGGAACGTTTTTAATACGTTGGGCATTGGCCACAGTAATATCGAAATATCCTTCAAGGATGTTGTATACCGGCTTCCAATAGATTCCGGTACTTTCCAGAGCAATGTGTGTAATTTGTTTTTCTTCTAACCACTTTAATAAATCAAATAAACTTTTGGTTAAAGTGGAAAAAGTCTTGGTTTCTTTTTGAATGGATTCATTATTAGTGCCAGTTAGGGCACAAACTACAATCTCTTTTTGATGAACATCCATTCCGGCACAATGGGTTAATAAAATGTCCAAATAAAACAACCTCCAAAGTAGTGTCTATGGAAAGTGGAATAAGCTTGGTCAAACAGCATTTTTCTGTACGTGATCATCCTCAAAAATTGAAGAGTCAACAAAGGGGTGTACACAAGGCAAATTCCAAACAGTTTCTTATACAGGGTCGAACCACCACAAAAGCGCACGTAAAGATTACTTCCCATAGCATTAATCAGTATGGAAAAATGGACAAAAAAGTAAAACCCCGGCTTAGAAAAAATTTTCATGCCGGGGTGTGAGTGTGAAATCATGTGTGTTTCTTATGGGGTTGCTTTCCACTACGGGGCGCTTCGCTTTCCGTGGGGCTACGCTTGAGCCTCCTCGGCGTTGCCTTGCGGGGTTTTTAGCCTTCCCACATTTCCCGCAGGAGTCTTTGGCCCCTTCGTTACAAGCAACCTGTTTTAGAATAAGTTCTTGTCTTCGAATTTCATTACAAGGTATGATTGTTAAACCATAGTAGCGTTGATTTTTTATGTTATTATTCAACGTTGTTCTACCAAAATATGCCACTTTTAGTCTATTTCTATAAGGTGGGTGTTTTTCCAGTTCATCGACAGCAACTAATTAATAAAAACTGCTTGATTGGAGTGGAAGGTGCGAGACTCCTGTGGGATTAGCGGGTTAGATGAGACCCCACAGGCGCAAGCGCCGAGGAGGCTCATCGCACGCTCCACGGAAAGCGAGCATCCTGAAACGAGAATCTTGCCCAAATTTATAAGGAATAATGTTTGCAAAAAAATTCCCAAAAGAGTAATCAATCACCCTTTTCTCATTGCTCTAAACCAAGTTATGCTAATACATGAAGAGGAATTTCTAACTGCGAAGTTTGAGTAATAAGAAAAATATATGTCTATAGTATTTTTTTTTATTATTTATGCGTTTTCGTATTTTGTTTTTTTGAAAATAAGTAGGTGGAAAACTGTGACATTATGATGAACCATCGTATAAGCAATTATAATTTGTACAATATATAAGTCTGTTTTGTACAAAAAACGAGCTGATTAATAGGAAAGAGAATTTGAAAGATCAAATTTTTCGTATATAGATATTTATTTCTCTTAGAAAAGTTGTTATTCTACAATTTTATTTTAGGGTAAAAAAGTATACGTTTTCTTATGTAGGATATAATCAATCCTTCTCATGGAAAAATGACAAATAAGTAAAATTTTCCTGATGAAAATATTGTTCATCCTAACTAGCAACTAAAAAGTGTTGCAATCTTTAGTAATTAATTCCTTCCGTTTCGTTTACATCGTTGTAAATAGGCAATTATAATAGAAGTATTAAACTTATTGGAGACTCTCTTCTTGAATTTTTCACGTAAATAAAAATAGAATTTCCAAGGGATATAAGGAGTGGTTTTTTGTTAGAAAGCAGTATTACAATGGTATTAATTATTTTGGTTATTAACATTGTATATGTATCTTTTTCTACAATAAGAGTGATATTGACTCTAAAGGGACGAAGATATTTAGCGGCAGGACTAAGCATGATTGAAGTGGTTATATATGTAATTGGATTAGGGTTAGTATTGGATAACTTGGATCAAATACAGAATTTAATCGCTTATGCAGTTGGATATGCTATTGGAGTTATCGTGGGGATGAAGATAGAAGAAAAGCTTGCATTAGGATATATTACAGCTAATGTAATTACGAAAGAGTATGATAAAGATTTGCCGAAAGCTTTAAGAGAACAAGGCTATGGGGTTACTAATTGGGTGACTCATGGTTTAGAAGGAGATAGAATGGCACTGCAGATATTAACTCCTAGAAAATATGAACTTCGGTTATATCAGCAAATTAAAGAATTGGATCCGAAAGCATTTATTATTGTTTATGAACCAAAAACAATACATGGTGGATTTTGGGTGAAGAGTGTAAGGAAAGGAAAATTATTTCATGGGTCAAAAAATGAAGTTTGAAGTCAAAGAAAATGAAACGATTGGAGAATGCCTCGATAGGATAAAACTGGAAGGATATACTCCCATTAAAAGAATAGAAAAACCTATTTTCAAAGAAGAAGTTAAAAATGGAAGTGCATCATATGAACCGATAGCACAGAAGATTATTTTTGAAGCAGTAAAAAATTAAAGTTAAATCACGAACATTAATGGTAATCAATAAATAATTGTTCGATTTTTTATTGACAAAATACAAAAAGGCTTGTTAATATGATATAGTGTTAAGGAAAAGGAAAATAATTTAACAATTTAATAGCCCTCATATAATAATGGGAATATGGCCCATAAGTTTCTACCCGGTAACCGTAAATCACTGGACTATGAGGGAAAGTTAATGATGCCAGTAGAAGAATAGCTTGCTCTATTTCTCTATCGCTTTAGCCCTGGACGGATACTTTCTCTCTAATAGTAGAAGCATCTGGCTGGGGCTTTTTATATGGAAAACAACAATTAGGGATTTGGAGGGGAAACATGACCGCTCAAATTGGCATTATCATGGGCAGTAAATCAGATTGGGAAACAATGCAACATGCGTGTGACATGCTTGATCTGTTTGAAGTAAGCTATGAAAAAAAAGTGGTTTCAGCGCATCGTACTCCTGATTTAATGTTTGAATATGCAGAAGAAGCAAGAAATAGAGGAATTAAAGTTATTATTGCTGGAGCAGGAGGAGCTGCGCATCTCCCGGGAATGGTTGCGGCGAAAACGACATTGCCCGTTATCGGAGTTCCAGTACAGTCCAAGGCTTTGAATGGATTGGATTCATTATTATCGATTGTGCAAATGCCTGGCGGGGTGCCAGTCGCAACAGTAGCAATTGGAAAAGCAGGAGCTACGAATGCAGGAATTCTTGCAGCTCAAATTCTTGGTGCTACTGACCACGAATTAGCAGATAGAATTGCACTAGTAAGAGAACGAACCAAAAAAGAGGTTATGGAAAGTAGTGATGAGCTTGTCTAATTCAATGATTCTGCCAGGTCAAACGATTGGAATTATTGGCGGAGGACAGTTGGGAAGAATGATGGCACTTGCAGCAAAAGTGCAAGGATTTCGCATTGCTGTATTAGATCCGTTTGAAGATTCTCCATGTTGCCAAGTAGCTGATTACAAAATAGTTGATGCTTATGACAGCATTTCTGCTATTCAAAAGCTTGCAAAAATTAGTGATGTTATCACTTACGAATTTGAAAATATCGATGCTGCAGCATTAGACTGGCTTAAAAAGAATGCAAATGTTCCTCAAGGATCCTCGCTGCTTGAAATAACGCAGGATCGAATCAAAGAAAAACAGGCAATTCAACAGGCCGGTGTAAAGGTTGCACCATTTAAAATAATAGAAGAATGCATAGATATTAAAACAGGTCTTGCTGAGTTGGGATATCCAGCTGTTTTAAAAACTGCTCGTGGAGGTTATGATGGAAAGGGTCAATATGTTATAACAGACAGCAGCCAAATAGCAGAAGCAGAAATCCTCTTAAATAATGGACCTTGTGTGTTAGAAAAATGGATTCCTTTTGAAAAAGAAATCTCGGTTATTGTAACAAGAAGTGGAAAAGGGGAAAGCACTGTTTTTCCAGTAAGTGAGAATATTCATATAAATAACATTTTACATGAATCGATTGTTCCAGCTAGAATTAGCGAATATGCAAAAGATCAGGCAATTGAAAAAGCGAATATGTTAGCTGAACATTTAGGTTTAGTGGGAACATTGGCCGTAGAAATGTTTCTTGCTGTAAATGATGATATTTATATAAATGAATTAGCTCCAAGACCACATAATTCAGGGCATTATACAATTGAGGCATGTGAAACTTCTCAGTTTGAACAGCATATACGAGCAGTCTGTAATTGGCCATTGGCTAGCACAAGACTATTAAGACCTGCTGTAATGGTTAATATTCTAGGAGAGCATCAAGCACATATTATTAATAAGATTTCAGATCTTCAAGATTGGAAAATCCATTTATATGGAAAAGAAGAACCGAAAGAAAAAAGAAAAATGGGTCATGCGACATTGCTTCGTTCATCCGTTGAAATTGCTTTAGATGAAATCGAGAATACTAACATTTGGAATTTACAGACAGAAAAAATCGGAGGATAAAAGATGATCGATCGTTACACAAGACCAGAAATGGGCAATATTTGGACAGAACAAAATCGCTTTCAAGCATGGTTGGAAGTAGAAATCCTTGCTTGTGAAGCATGGGTGAAGCTGGGAGATATTCCTGAAGAAGATGTGAAAAAAATTCGTGAAAATGCTTCTTTTGACATCGAACGCATTCAAGAAATCGAGTTGGATACGAGACATGATGTTGTTGCTTTTACAAGAGCTGTATCGGAAACACTTGGTGAAGAAAGAAAATGGGTTCATTATGGTTTGACTTCAACGGATGTTGTAGATACAGCAACATCTTACTTAATCAGACAAGCAAATGAGATTTTGTTGAAAGATATTGAGAATTTTATAGAGGTCTTAAAAAACAAAGCACAAGAACATAAATATACCGTAATGATGGGACGTACGCATGGGGTTCACGCAGAGCCAACAACATTTGGTCTTAAGCTGGCATTATGGTATGAAGAAATGAAGCGGAATTTAGACAGATTTAAAGCGGCAGCAGCTGGAATTGAATATGGAAAAATCTCTGGTGCTGTTGGAACATATGCGAACATTGATCCTTTT
Source organism: Niallia sp. WK069_GA_01 (assembly GCF_983173855.1). Lineage (NCBI taxonomy): Bacteria > Bacillati > Bacillota > Bacilli > Caryophanales > Bacillaceae > Niallia > Niallia sp. WK069_GA_01. Next base: position 4,614,957 of record NZ_OZ470138.1, on the reverse strand, counting down.
GTGGAGAAATATGTTTGTGAGCAATTAGGGTTAAAGCCTGCACCAATTTCTACGCAAACATTACAACGTGACAGACATGCTGACTATATGTCAACACTTGCTTTAGTTGCAACATCGATTGAGAAATTTGCTGTCGAAATTCGTGGATTGCAAAAAAGTGAAACAAGAGAGGTGGAAGAATTTTTTGCAAAAGGGCAAAAGGGATCTTCCGCTATGCCACATAAACGTAATCCAATTGGGTCAGAAAACATGGCTGGACTTGCTAGAGTAATTCGCGGCTATATGCTGACTGCTTACGAAAATGTACCGTTATGGCATGAAAGAGATATTTCTCATTCATCAGCAGAACGCATTATCATTCCAGACGCAACCATCGCATTAAACTATATGTTGAATCGTTTCAGCAATATCGTAAAGAATTTAACCGTATTTCCAGAGAATATGAAACGCAACATGGATCGTACATTAGGATTAATATATTCTCAACGTGTTTTATTAGCATTAATCGACAAAGGTTTAACAAGAGAAGAAGCATACGATACGGTGCAGCCAAGAGCAATGGAATCATGGGAAAAGCAAGTGCCTTTCCGAAATCTTGTTGATGCAGATGAAGTTATTTCAGCTAAATTAACAAAAGAAGAAATTGATGATTGTTTTGATTACCATTTTCATATTAAACATGTGGATACCATTTTTTCAAGACTTGGACTTTAAGAAATATTGGATATAGATCCCCTTTGTATCTTTGAGGGGTTCTAGTCCTCCTAGTAAGCTAGCAGTATAGCGAAGCAAGTTTTTTATAAATTTTCGTTTTATCCCTAATTTTTTTGATAAGGAGACTCTTCAAATGGAAAAGAGAGCTTTATTGTATGAAGGAAAAGCAAAAAGAGTATATGGAACAGATGAGGATAATATTGTTTGGTTAGAATATAAAGACTCTGCAACTGCATTTAATGGTGAAAAAAAAGCGACGATTACTGGTAAAGGTCAACTGAATAATGAAATTACTAGTTTGCTATTTTTAAAGTTGAAAGAGTTAGGCGTGCATTCGCATTTTATTGAAAAAATATCAGCAACTGAACAGCTGGTGAAAAAGGTAACTATTATACCTTTAGAGGTGGTTGTACGAAATGTTGCAGCTGGCAGTATTTCAAAAAGATTAGGAATAAAAGAAGGATTGCCATTATCGAAGCCAATGGTAGAGTTTTATTACAAAGACGATGCACTTGGCGACCCACTGATGACGGAAGATCATATCGAAGAATTAAAGCTTGCTACGGTGGAAGAAGTAAAAACGCTGAAGAAGAAAGCCTTAGAAGTGAATCAGGTATTAAGTGATTTCTTTTCTGAATTAGGCATTCAACTAATTGATTTTAAGTTGGAATTTGGCAAGGATGTAGACGGGGAAATATTGCTTGCAGATGAAATATCACCTGACACATGCCGTTTATGGGATAAAGAAACAAATGAAAAACTAGATAAAGATGTTTTTCGCCGTGATTTAGGGAATTTAACAGAGGCTTATCAGAATATTCTAGCAAGACTAGGGGGACAACAGCATGTATAAAGTGAAAGTATATATCACATTAAGAGAAAGTGTATTAGATCCACAAGGGAACGCAGTGAAAAGTTCATTGCATTCATTAAACTATAACGAAGTAAGCGATGTACGCATCGGTAAATATTTAGAGCTGACGATTGATAAAACAGATAGAGATCTTGATAAAGTAGTACAAGAAATGTGCGAGCGTTTATTAGCAAATACCGTAATTGAAGATTATAGCTATGAAGTTGAGGAGGTTGTTGCACAGTGAAATTCGCAGTTGTCGTATTTCCAGGATCCAATTGTGATGTCGACATGTTCCACGCAATTAAGGATGAATTAGGGGAAGAAGTAGAATACGTTTGGCATGATGCAGAAAGCTTGGATAAGTATGACGGAATTTTACTGCCGGGTGGGTTCTCTTATGGAGACTACTTACGTTCCGGTGCAATTGCTAGATTCAGCAATGTAATGAAAGAAGTAGTGAAGGCAGCAGAAGCTGGAAAACCGGTTTTAGGTGTATGCAATGGGTTTCAAATTTTATTGGAGGCAGGGTTGCTTCCTGGGGCAATGAGAAGAAATGAAAGTTTAAAATTCATTTGCCGTCCAGTGGAATTAAAAGTAGCAAACAATAATACGATATTTTCTTCCGCATATGAGCCAGAAGAAGTTATTTCTATTCCGATTGCCCATGGAGAAGGAAATTACTATTGCGATGAAGAAACGTTAGCATCTTTAAAACAAAATAATCAAATTGTATTCACATATAATGGAAACAATCCGAACGGAAGTTTAGAAGATATTGCTGGAATTGTAAATGCAAAAGGGAATGTATTAGGAATGATGCCGCATCCCGAGAGAACAGTAGATGAACTGTTAGGTGGAGCAGACGGTTTAAAAATTTTCAAATCAATAGTTAGTCAGTGGAGGGAAGCAAATGTCATTAATGCTTGAGCCAAGTCCAGAACAAATTAAAACAGAAGAAATTTACAAACAGATGGGTGTAACGGACGAAGAATTTGCGATGGTGGAAAAAATTCTAGGTCGCCTTCCAAACTATACAGAAACAGGATTATTCTCCGTAATGTGGTCCGAACATTGCAGCTATAAAAATTCAAAACCTGTATTAAAGAAGTTCCCAACTACTGGTCCACAAGTATTGCAAGGTCCTGGTGAGGGTGCAGGAATTGTAGATATCGGTGATGGTCAAGCTGTTGCTTTTAAAATTGAAAGTCATAACCACCCGTCAGCAATTGAACCATATCAAGGTGCTGCAACAGGTGTCGGCGGAATCATTCGTGATGTTTTCTCCATGGGAGCAAGACCAATTGCTATTCTAAACTCGTTGCGTTTTGGTGAATTAGATAATGCTCGCACAAAATATCTCTTTAAAGAAGTAGTGGCGGGCATTGCAGGATACGGCAACTGCATCGGCATCCCGACGGTTGGCGGCGAAATTGCTTTTGATGACTCTTATGCTGGCAATCCACTTGTTAATGCTATGTGTGTTGGTTTAATTAACCATGAGGATATTAAAAAAGGGCAGGCACATGGTGTAGGAAACACAGTAATGTATGTTGGAGCGAAAACTGGTCGTGATGGAATTCACGGGGCAACCTTTGCTTCAGAAGAGCTGACAGAAAACTCGGATGAAAAACGTCCAGCTGTTCAAGTAGGCGATCCATTTATGGAAAAACTATTGCTTGAAGCATGCTTAGAACTTATTCAATCAGATGCACTTGTAGGAATACAAGATATGGGTGCTGCAGGTCTTGCAAGCTCGAGTGCAGAAATGGCGAGTAAAGCTGGATCCGGGATTGAAATGAACTTGGATTTAGTTCCACAACGTGAATTAGGAATGACTGCATACGAAATGATGTTATCAGAATCACAAGAACGCATGCTGATTGTTGTGAAAAAAGGAAGAGAACAGGAAATTAAAGATCTTTTCCATAAATATGATTTAGAGGCAGTATCCATTGGAGTAGTAACAGATGATAAAATGCTGCGTTTACTTCATAAAGGGGAAATAGTAGCAAATGTCCCGGCTGATGCATTGGCAGAAGATGCTCCTGTTTATCATAAGCCATCAGCGGAGCCACAGTATTTCCGTGATTTCCAAGAGATGGAGAATGCAGTACCTGCTGTTAAAAACTATAGTGAAACACTTATTAATCTATTAAAACAACCGACTATCGCAAGTAAAGAATGGGTTTATGATCAATATGATTATATGGTTCGCACAAATACAGTGGTTTCACCTGGTTCAGATGCTGCCGTTGTCCGTATTCGTGGTACAAAAAAAGCTTTAGCGATGACAACAGACTGCAATGCTCGTTATTTGTATCTTGATCCAAAAACTGGCGGGAAAATTGCTGTTGCAGAGGCGGCACGTAACATCGTATGTTCTGGTGCAGAGCCATTAGCGATTACAGATAACTTAAACTTTGGAAATCCAGAAAAACCAGAGATTTTCTGGCAGATTGAAAAAGCAGCAGAAGGTATAAGTGAAGCATGTGTAACATTAAATGCACCAGTTATCGGCGGAAACGTATCTTTATATAATGAAACAAATGGAACAGCTATCTACCCAACTCCAGTAATTGGAATGGTAGGTTTAATAAAAGACACAGAGCATATTACTACACAAGAATTTAAAGAAGCTGGCGACTTGATTTATCTATTAGGAGAAACGAAAGATGAATTTGGCGGAAGCGAGCTTCAAAAACTATTAAATGGTGCTATTTCAGGAAAATCACCAGCATTGGATTTAGAAAAAGAACAAGCATATCAAACGGTTGTTCTTGAAGCAATTCGCTCAGGTCTTATCGCATCTGCACATGATTTAGCAGAAGGCGGATTAGCCGTTGCTGCTGCAGAAAGTTTGATTGGCGCAAGAGGATTAGGAGCGAATATTGATCTAACTGGAAATCCAGTTTCCGCATTATTTAGTGAGTCTCAATCCCGCTTCTTGCTTAGTGTAAAACCAGAAAACAAAGCAGCGTTTGAAAAATTAGTTCCAGCTGCATTAATCGGAAAAGTAACAGATTCAGCCGTTCTGACTATTAGCCAAGGGGAAAATATTCTGATAAATGAACAGGTAGGATCTTTAGAGGATGCCTGGAGAGGAGCAATTCCATGCTTGCTGAAATAAGAGGGTTAAATGAGGAATGTGGAATTTTTGGTGTATGGGGACATGAAGATGCCGCACAGCTTACCTATTATGGACTTCACAGCTTACAACATCGTGGGCAGGAAGGAACAGGTATTGTTGCAACAGATGGAGAAAAGCTAAAAGGAATTAAAGGGGAAGGCCTTGTTTCTGAAATTTTCACACAAGATGCAATAAAAGAATTAACAGGTAAAGCAGCTATTGGTCATGTTCGTTATGCAACGGCAGGCGGTGGAGGATATGAAAATGTCCAACCACTTCTGTTCCACTTCCAAAGCGGCAGTATGGCACTAGCGCATAATGGAAATCTAGTAAATGCAACTGGTTTAAAGAATCAGCTGGAAGCACAAGGAAGCATATTTCAAACAAGCTCTGATACAGAAGTTGTTGCCCATTTAATAAGAAAAGGTGGTTTTTCTGCTTTTAATGAACGGGTGAAAAATGCATTATCTATGGTTAAAGGTGCATATGCTTTCTTAATTATGACTGAAACGGAATTAATGGTTGCGTTAGATCCTAATGGCATGAGACCTCTATCTTTAGGGAAATTAGGAGATGCATACGTAGTGGCATCTGAAACATGTGCATTTGATGTAGTAGGCGCAGAATTTATCCGTGACGTGTTACCAGGAGAGCTATTAATTATTGATGATAATGGCTTCCGTTCAGAGATGTTCTCAGTTGCTTCTAATATAGCAATGTGTACGATGGAATATGTTTATTTTTCAAGACCAGATAGCAATATTAATGGTATAAACGTTCATACAGCACGTAAAAATCTTGGAAAACAATTAGCTGTTGAAGCACCCATTGAAGCAGATGTTGTAACAGGTGTACCTGACTCCAGTATATCTGCAGCCATTGGTTATGCGGAAGCAACCGGTATTCCCTATGAATTAGGATTAATTAAAAACCGTTATGTCGGCCGTACATTTATACAACCATCTCAAACCTTAAGAGAACAAGGGGTAAAAATGAAGCTTTCCCCAGTTCGTGGAGTTGTTGAGGGGAAACGGGTTATTATGGTCGATGATTCGATTGTTCGCGGCACAACAAGTAAACGAATTGTTACGATGCTGAGGGAAGCTGGCGCAACGGAGGTACATGTTTTAATTAGTTCTCCTCCTATTAAAAATCCTTGTTTTTATGGGATTGATACATCTACAAAAGAAGAATTAATTGCCTCTAAATATTCCGTTGAAGAACTTCGTGAAATAATTGGAGCAGATTCTTTAATCTTCTTGAGTACAGAAGGCATGATAGATGCAATTGGAAGAACAGACGATAGTGAAAATAAAGGTCATTGTCTAGCTTGTTTTACAGGAAAATATCCAACAGAAATCTATCCATCCACTTTGCATCCATATGAAAAAGTGTAACGGATTGCCTAATTAATTTGAGAGTGCCACTTTTCAGGGTAGACGCTCATGCAACAGAACTTGCACCATGGTGTATGAAAAGAATAGTTTTCTTAAGTTTATTGTTGTAGTTAAAGCAGGCTGCGGACTAATTGAGCGTGTGCATTACTTTTTCAAGGTATTCCATAGAAAAAAGAAAAAGCGGCATGATAGTATGTCGCTTTTCTTTTGAAAAAAACCTATCCATATAAAACAGATATTTTAACACAAAGAGCAAAGTATACCATTAGATTTCTCCATTCATTTTCTAAGAAAATAGGAGCAGACATACAAAATCTCAAAATGTTGTACGTCATGCTAGTGCGATATACTATAGGAGGATAAACAATGGCTGAAGCTTATAAACAAGCAGGTGTAAATATTGAAGCAGGGTATGAAGCAGTTACAAGAATGAAAAAACATGTAAAGAAGACAATGAGACCAGGTGTCATGGGCGGACTCGGCGGATTCGGTGGAATGTTTGATTTATCGGTGCTGAACTTAACCAATCCTGTATTAGTTTCAGGGACAGATGGTGTTGGAACGAAGCTTATGCTTGCTTTTTTATTAGATCAACATGATACGATTGGCATTGATGCAGTAGCAATGTGTGTGAATGATATCGTCGTTCAAGGAGCGGAACCGATTTATTTTCTTGATTATATTGCTTGTGGAAAAGCAGAACCAGCAAAGATTGAAGCAATTGTTAAAGGAATAGCAGATGGCTGTGAACAAGCAGGCTGCGCATTAGTTGGCGGAGAAACAGCAGAAATGCCAGGTATGTATAGTGAAGAAGAGTATGATTTAGCAGGGTTTGCTGTTGGAGCTTGTGAAAAGGAAAATCTCATTACAGGTGAAAAGATTAAAGCAGGGGATGTTTTAATCGGTTTAGCTTCGAGCGGAATTCATAGCAACGGCTATTCTTTAGTAAGAAAGTTGTTTTTAGAAGAAGCAAAAATGTCTTTAACAGATTATGTGGAGGAATTAGGCTGCACACTTGGAGAAGAGTTAATTAAACCGACTAAAATATATGTAAAATCTATTTTATCTGCATTAAAACAATTTGAAATAAAAGGAATTGCTCATATTACAGGCGGCGGTTTTATTGAAAACATTCCAAGAATGCTTCCAGAAGGATTTGGTATGGAGCTTCATGAAAGCAATTGGGAAGTGCCAGCAGTTTTTGAATTGATGGAATCGATTGGGAAACTAGACCGTAAAGAAATGTATAATATTTTTAATATGGGAACTGGTATGGTTTTAGCTGTGAATAAAAAACAAGAAGAAGAAATTCTTACCCATTTTGAAAGCATTGGCGAAAAAGCCTATACAATTGGAAAGGTAACAGAAGATGGTGAAATAAACATCGTCTTGAAATAGGTGGAGAATAGAAATGAAAAATATTGCTATTTTTGCATCAGGAAGCGGATCGAATTTTCAGGCGATTGTAGATGCAGTCGAAAGCAAGAAAATCCATGCAAACATAAGTTTATTAGTATGTGATAAACCAGAAGCTTATGTATTGGAACGGGCAGGAAAACATCATATTCCTACTTATGTTTTTTCAGCTAAAAGATTTCAGACTAAAGCGGCATATGAACAAGAAATATTAAATGAACTAAAATCAAAAAGAGTGGATTTAATTATACTTGCAGGTTATATGCGGTTAATCGGTGATACACTTTTGCAGGCATTTCCGCAGCAAATTGTAAATGTTCATCCTTCTTTGCTTCCACAATTTCCTGGAAAAGATGCAATTGGACAAGCACTCAAAGCAGGTGTTCCAAAAACTGGTATAACTATTCATTATGTGGATGAAGGGATGGATACTGGTCCGACCATTGCTCAACAGGAAGTAACGGTTGAAAAAAATGAAACAATAGAAAGCTTGCAAACAAAGATTCATTCTTTAGAACATAAACTTTATCCAGAGGTTATTAAAACTTTGCTTTAACAGGCAAAAGCCGCGGGCTGCAACATTAATTGGAGGGGTATAAACACATGAAAAAAAGAGCGTTAATAAGTGTATCGGATAAAACGGGAATTACAGATTTTGCTAAGGAACTGCATGAACTAGGATATGAATTGATTTCAACTGGGGGAACAAAAAAGGCAATACAAGACAGTGGTATTCCTGTATTGAGTGTTAGTGAAGTAACTGGATTTCCAGAAATTTTAGAAGGACGAGTAAAAACACTTAATCCATTTATTCATGGGGGATTGCTTGCGAAATTTGACGAACCTAGTCATCAAGAGCAGTTAAAAGAGCATCAAATTGACCCAATTCAAATTGTTTGTGTTAACCTGTATCCTTTCCAGCAAACGATTGCCAAAAAAGATGTTTCAGTAGAGGATGCGATTGAAAACATTGATATAGGCGGACCAACTATGCTTCGAGCTTCTGCAAAAAACCATCAGTATGTGACAGTAGTAGTGGATCCAGTTGATTATACAACGGTTATTGAGGAGCTAAAACAAAGCGGGGACGTACAGTTTGCAACAAGACGTAGATTAGCTGCTAAAGTCTTCCGTCATACTGCTTCTTATGATTCAATGATTGCTCAGTATATGACAGAGCTTACCGAAGAAGAAACGCCGGAGAAATTAACGGTGACATATGAATTAAAACAATCATTACGATATGGAGAGAATCCTCATCAACGTGCTGCTTTTTATCGTAGACCATTAGGATCTGATTTCTCCATTGCCAATGCTGCACAGTTGCATGGAAAAGAACTATCTTATAACAACATTAATGATGCGGATGCAGCCATTCAGATTGTAAAAGAATTTAAAGAACCTGCAGCAGTTGCGGTAAAGCATAGTAATCCATGTGGAGTAGGAACTGGTGAAGATATTTTTACTGCTTTCTCAAAAGCTTTTGAAGCAGACCCGGTGTCTATATTTGGTGGAATTATTGCGTTGAACCGTGAAGTAGATGCACAAACAGCGGAAAAACTTCGTGAAATTTTCTTAGAAATTATTATTGCTCCTTCTTTCTCAGAAGAAGCGTTGACTATTTTACAAGGGAAAAAGAATCTGCGTTTATTAACAATTCCATTTGCTAGTGGCAATAATAAAGAAATGAAGTTTGCTTCTATTGAAGGTGGATTATTAACACAAGATTTTGATCGTTATACATTGGATGACGCAGCGATTACGATTCCTACTGAAAAAAAACCAACAGATGAAGAATGGGAAGCATTAAAGTTCGGTTGGAAGATTGTTAAGCATGTAAAATCAAATGCAATCGTTGTAAATGATAAAGAAATGACGCTTGGCATTGGAGCAGGGCAAATGAATCGTGTCGGAGCTGCTAAAATAGCGCTGGAGCAGGCTGGTGAAAAGAGCGTTGGCGCAGTATTGGCATCTGATGCTTTCTTCCCGATGGATGATACAGTGGAAGCTGCTGCGAAAGCAGGAATTACAGCAATTATTCAAACAGGCGGCAGCATTAGAGATGAAGATTCTATTAAAAAAGCAAATGAATATGGAATTGCTATGGTGTTAACAGGGGTAAGACATTTCAAACATTAAACCTTTAGCTGGAGGATGGAGACAAAATGAAGATACTCGTAATTGGGCGCGGTGGAAGAGAACATACCATTTGTACAAAGGTGAAGGAAAGCGAGAAGGTAGAAACTGTTTTTGTTGCACCAGGTAATGTTGGAATGACTGATGTAGCAGAGCGTGTTGCAATTGAGGAAACGGATGTAGACAAACTAGTTGATTTTGCTTTAACAAATAGCATTGATTTAACGATTGTTGGTCCAGAGGTTCCTTTGCTTGCAGGAGTGGTAGACAAGTTTGAAGATGCTGGATTAAAGGTTTTTGGTCCTAAACAGAAAGCAGCTGAAATTGAAGGAAGCAAATCCTTTGCAAAGGATATTATGAAAAAATATGAAATACCTACTGGAGAATATGCTACTTTTTCTGATTATGAACAAGCAAAAGCATATATACAAGAAAAAGGTGCTCCTATTGTCATAAAAGCAGATGGTTTAGCTGCAGGTAAAGGTGTAACTGTAGCCATGACGATGGAAGAAGCATTGGCAAGTATTGAAGAAATGCTTTTGGATGAAAAATTCGGCAGTGCATCGGCAACAGTAGTTATTGAAGAGTTCTTAGCTGGTGAGGAATTTTCATTAATGGCTTTTGTGAATGGGGAAACGGTTATTCCTCTTGAAATTGCTCAAGATCATAAAAGAGCATTTGATGGTGATAAAGGACCTAATACGGGTGGAATGGGGGCTTATTCTCCTGTACCGCATATTCCAGCGAATACCGTACAAGCAGCGATTGAAACCATTGTTATACCAACTGCGAAAGCGATGGTGAAAGAAGGAAGATCTTTTACTGGAATTTTGTATGCAGGATTAATTGCTACCGATCAAGGGCCAAAAGTAATCGAATATAACGCTCGCCTTGGGGATCCTGAAACACAAGTAGTTTTGCCGAGAATGAAATCTGACTTGGTTGAAGTGCTTTTGGAAGTATTAGCAGGCAACATCCCAACCATTGAATGGTATGAAGAAGATATGTTAGGGGTTGTAATTGCATCCAAAGGATATCCTGATCATTATGAAAAAGGCGCCGTAATAAAAGGGTTGGATAAAATGGAAGGCGTATCTATCTTTCATGCCGGAACAGCAACAAATGAGTCAGGCGATTTTATCACAGATGGCGGCCGAGTATTATTAGTTGCAGCTAAAAGTGCCACATTAAAAGCTGCACAAACAAAAGTATATAACCAATTAACAAAATTAGAAAGCGATGGCGTCTTCTATCGCCAAGACATAGGCTACAAAGCAATTAAGTAAGAAAAGCGAAGTCGCCTTGAAAGCCCCGAAGAAAAATGTTCTCTTTCCTCAAAAAGTGTTCTTTACTTTTAGAGGAAAGAGGTTATCTTTCACAGGGGCTAGGCGATGAAGCTAGACAAAGAAAAGCGAAGTCGCCTTGAAAGCCCCGAAGAAAAATGTTCTCTTTCCTCAAAAAGTGTTCTTTACTTTTAGAGGAAAGAGGCAATACTCACAGGGGCTAGGCGATGGCCGGCTAAGTGCGCCATGTCCTATGGCAACGGCGGCACTAGTACATCCTGTACGTCGAAGCAAGACAAAGAAAAGCGTAGTGGCCTTGAAAGCTTTGCAAAAAGGACAGACCTTTACAAGTTTGTAAAAGGTCTGTCCTTTTTGTTAATTTTTTTTCATATCTTCAGGAGAAAAAATAGTGGATGGATTAAATTCTTCCATTATTTTCTCTACTTCTTTTGAAGAGGAATTGGTAGTGCTATGCTCGTGTTGGCTTGGTTGTTCTGCTTGGTGATGAGTAGTTGCTTTTGGTTTTGCAGGGAAAGCAACTTCCTTTTTATCATATAATGCAACAAGAGGACAGTAGCGAACAATGCCTTCAGCAATTTTCATAGCGGCCAATAATGCAATCAGCAAATAAGATTGTTGATGTGGCTTCTTTGAAAGTTTGGCAGTGCTCCATGCTAAAAAAGTAAAGCCGCATGTAATGCGAATTAAGGCATTAACTAAACTAATATTCGGTTTTGGATTCATAAGTTTGTTCCCTCCTACATAATTTTAACAAAAAAGTAATAGTATTAAGAAAACGATCTGAGGAGCTAGATGCTCCATAAGGTTTCAAAAAACATATACTTTGTTCCCGTTTTAAAAAGCGATATGTTAAAATAATAATACTGTAAATATTTTCTTCTTATTTCCTGAAATTACCTCAGTAGTTAACTTGTTAACAACATAAAAATGATGTATAAGAAATTAAAAGGTTAAACATAAATAATTTAAACCACCACATAAAGGGAGGCAGATGTAATGTTAGAACAGCGATATCGTTGGAAAAACAAAGAGTTACGCGATCATGTTTCCATTTTAAATGGTGAAAAATCACCAACAATGGTTCTTCAAAATGCAACCTATTTGAACCAAGCTTTACGAAAATGGATAGTAGCAAATATTTGGATTTATCAAGACCGTATTGTTTATGTTGGAAAAGATATGCCAAAGCAAACTATCGATTGTGAGATAGTTGACTGTACGAAAGAACTGTTAGTACCAGGATATATAGAACCACATGCACATCCTTTTCAAATTTATAATCCCCTAACAATTGCACAATATACATCACAATATGGAACAACAACACTTATAAATGACAATCTAGTTCTAGCTATGCATTTGAATAAAAAGAAAGCGTTTACCCTTATGAGTTTTATGAAAAATATACCTTCTACTATCTATTGGTGGTGCAGGTATGATGCACAAACAGAATTAACAAATGAAGAGTTGGTTTTTTCCCATAGCAATATAAAAAGCTGGTTAAATCATGATGCAGTTCTTCAAGGTGGAGAATTGACAGCATGGCCGAAGCTATTAGACGGAGATGACATGATTCTGCACTGGATGCAAGAAACAAAAAAGATGCGCAAAAAAATAGAAGGGCATTTCCCAGGTGCTTCTGAAAAAACATTGGCAAAACTAATGCTGCTTGGCGTAGATGCTGATCATGAAGCAATGAACGGCACAGAAGTTTTGCACCGTCTGCAGCAAGGATATATGGTGGCATTGAGATATTCTTCTATTCGCCCAGATTTGCCAAAAATTCTGCAAGAAATGCATGCTTTAGGAATTCATCAATATGATAAATTTATGTTAACAACAGACGGATCGCCATCTTACTTTTATGAACAAGGGCATATTGATCATTTAATACACATAGCTATTGAACAAGGGGTACCTGTAATCGATGCATATAATATGGCTACAATCAATATTGCCAGATACTATAACATCGAATATTTACATGGAAATATTGCAACGGGAAGAGTTGCTAATATCAATTTTTTGAAAGAAAAAAACAATCCTACTCCTGTATCGGTATTGGCAAAAGGTGTTTGGGTTAAAAGGGGTGGAAAGGAGATAAAGAATACTTTTCCATCCATCGACTGGAAAGATTACAGTTTATGTCCATTAGATTTGCAATGGAACTTAAGTAGCGATGATATGGAATTTTCCATGCCATTTGGAATAAAGTTAGAAAATGCAGTCATTACAAAACCATATTCCATTAGCATAAATGTAATGGGAGATACATTATCAAAAGATCATGATGAATGCTTTTTTATGCTTTTAGACAGGAAGGGAAAATGGCGGATTAATACATTCCTTAAAGGTTTTACAAAAGAAATAGATGGTCTTGCGAGCTCCTATACAGGAGATGGTGATATTATTTTATTAGGTAAAAGCCAAGGGGATATGATAAAAGCTTTCAACCGATTAAAGGAAATAGGCGGAGGAATTGTGATCTTTAAAGAAGGCAAGCTCATTTTAGAAATTCCTCTACCGTTATCAGGCATGATGGCAGATATGCCGATACAAGACCTGATAATAAAGGAAAAAGAATTAATTTATGTTTTAAGAAGAAATGGCTTTTTATTTGAGGATCCTATTTATACATTGGTTTTCTTTTCTTCCACACATTTACCATACATTAGAATCACACAAAAGGGATTATTTGATGTGATGAATAAAAATGTACTCTTTCCAGCGATAATGCGTTAAAATATAAAAGAGTCTACTTTTTTCTTATGAATATTCCGATATTTTATTGAGGGAATAGTTCAAAAGTAGATTTTCCATTATAATGGAGTAAATCATTTTTTTAGAATACTTTTATTTGAAATGGATATTTCTCATTCTTCCAAATATTGATTAAAGGTAGTCGGAAACAACACTTATTTTAGTTCCTATAATGAAGGCTGTTTAAAATAGGAGGTTTTATGAAGAAAAGTATTGTTTTACTTTTACTTGTTATGCTGCTGGCAGCATGCAGTAAAAATCCAGAAGAGGTTAATAAACATAATGAAAATCATCAAACCGGCAATGCTGAAAAAAGCGACAAAGATGTTGAGAAATTAGCATATACATATCCTTTAACAGGTTTGGTTAGTGCTGAAAAAAGTACGGATAGAGCAATAGGAGTCATGATTAACAATCATCCTGCTGCAAGACCTCAATCTGGTTTAACAAAGGCTGATATTGTATATGAAGTATTGGCAGAAGGCGATATAACAAGGTTTCTTGCTATTTTTCAAAGTGAAAAACCAGAAACAATCGGACCGGTTAGAAGTTCAAGAGAGTATTATATAGAACTTGCAAAGGCTTATAACACATTGTACATTGCACATGGGTATAGTCCTGAAGCAAAAAAGCTATTAACAAATGGATTTATCGATAATTTAAATGGAATGCAATATGACGGCTCTCTTTTTAAAAGAGCTTCATTCAGAGTGGCTCCTCATAATTCTTATATTAGCTACAGCAATATTGTAAAGGGAGCAGCTATGAACAAGTACGAAATGAACAAGCCGCCAAGCCCACTTGTTTTTTTAAAGGATGCAGATATAGAAAAAATAACTGGCGAAAAGGCGGATACAATTGCTGTCCAATTTGGCAAGAACATTCAGTTTAATTCTGAATTTAAATATGACAGCAGCTTACAAAAGTATTTGCGGTATTCCAATGGACAACAAACCGTTGATTATGATTCGAATGAAGCAGTTGCAGTAGATAATGTTTTTATTGTAGAGGCGAAACATTCTATTGTTGATAGTAAAGGAAGAAGAGAAATTAATCTTCAATCTGGTGGTAAAGGCTATTTATTGCAGAAAGGTAAATGGCGGGAAGTGGAGTGGGACAATATCGATGGTCGAATACTTCCAGTCGAAAACGATCAGCAAATAGGTCTTGTGCCAGGGAAAACATGGATAGATATTATACCTTCTAATCCTGGAATAGATGCAGCCGTTTCTTTAGAGACACATTAAATTTTTCGGAGGTATGAAATAATGCAAATTAATAAATTAAGGGGAAAAGAATTGGATCAATTATTTTACTCCATTCTTTCCTTGAAAGATCTAGAAGAATGTTATCAGTTTTTTGATGATTTATGTACGGTAAATGAAATTCAGTCCTTGTCACAAAGGCTTGAGGTAGCAAGAATGTTAAGAGAAGGAAATACGTACCATACAATAGAAAAAGAAACAGGTGCCAGTACTGCAACCATTTCTCGTGTAAAAAGATGTTTAAACTATGGAAATGATGCATATGAAATGGCATTAGAAAGAATTAAGCCGGAAGAAAAATCAGCAGAATAACGTTAGACAAAAAAGCAGGCGTAGGGAAGCCTGCTTTTTTTGTCGTTTAGAAATATTCCAAGACATAAAAATAGTTCGTTACGCAGATTTTAAGAAAAATAATGACTGCAGCGTTTCAGGTTGATTACAAAACGTTTGCTTACCCATCCTGGTTGGTTCTATTCCTCTTGCATGCAACTATTTCGAATAAAAAGACGTCTTATTAAAAGGAATATTTGTGGATGTGGAAAACGTGGAACCGATTGTTTTGTCTGCAAATATTTACATGCAAATAACCAATGTGATTTCTTTTTAGAAGCTAGCACTAATGCTATAATGATGGAATGGAATGTTAGAATTGGAGGAAGTATGCATGTATAATGTTCGTGAGTGGCGTCACGTTTTTAAGTTAGATCCTAATAAAGAAATAGCAGAGAAAAATTTGGAGAGAATATGTGAATCTGGTACGGATGCAATAATTGTTGGAGGAACGGATGGGATTACATTAGAAAATGTTTTAAGTCTTATGTCCCGTGTTCGCCGATATACAGTCCCCTGTGTTTTAGAAGTTTCGACAGTAGAGTCGGTGACACCAGGGTTTGACCTATATTTTATTCCGACAGTACTGAATAGTTCGGATGCGAAATGGGTAACAGGATTACATCACGAAGCGGTAAAAGAATATGGTGACATTATGAATTGGGATGAAATATTCATACAAGGATATTGTATTTTAAATAAAGAGTGCAAAGCAGCAGCATTAACGAATGCAAATACAACATTATCAGCAGAAGATGTTACGGCATTCGCTATGATGGCAGAGAAGATGTTTCATTTGCCTATTTTCTATTTAGAATATAGTGGGATGAAAGGTGATTCTTTAATGGTTGAAGCAGCTAAAAAAGGATTAACCAATACAACCTTGTTTTATGGCGGGGGAATTCAGTCTTTAGAAGATGCCAAAAAAATGGCAGAGCATGCCGATGTTGTAGTAGTTGGCAATATTATATATGAAGATATAGAGGCCGCAATACGTACGGTTCAAATAAAAAATAGCAGCTGTTGAATAGAACAGTAGAAAACGTTAAAATAGAATATATGTTCCTATGGGGGTGAAGCAAATGCAATTCTTAACAGATAAAATATTAAATGGTTTAAATCCCGAACAAAAAAATGCCGTGAAAGCAACGGACGGGCCTTTGTTGATTATGGCAGGAGCGGGAAGTGGAAAGACAAGAGTATTAACGCAGCGAATCGCTTATTTAATGGTGGAAAAAGGAGTAAATCCCTATAATATTTTGGCCATTACATTTACGAATAAAGCGGCAAAGGAAATGAGACAAAGGATTGCAGCAGTGTTGGGTGGAGCAAGTGATGATATTTGGATTTCAACCTTTCACTCCATGTGTGTAAGAATTTTAAGAAAAGATATTGATCGGATTGGATATAATCGCAATTTCACGATACTAGATACAACTGATCAGCAATCCGTTGTTAAAGGGATTTTAAAGGATCGAAATATTGATCCAAAGAAAAATGATCCGCGAGCAATTCTATCAAGTATCAGTTCTGCCAAAAATGAATTGGTGACTCCAGAAGAATATGCAAAGACAGCAGGAGATTATTTCTCTCAAATAGTCAGTGATGTTTATATGGAATATCAAAAACGTTTACGTAAAAATCAGGCGCTAGATTTTGATGATTTAATTATGCAAACGATCCACCTTTTCCAAAGGGTACCTGAGGTTTTAGAGTATTATCAACGCAAGTTTCAGTATATCCATGTGGATGAGTATCAAGATAGTGCGACACGTTGCTAATTGAAAAGATTAGCCACTAGCCTTATGGCTAGGAGAACTAAGAATCTGAAGAGTCGAATGATGGGGTAACGCCCTGAAAGGCTCGCCTAATCCTCCGAATAGCGTTCGGACGGTGCAAAACGTCTGAGGGTTATAAGCTCGGTGAAGTCGGTTGAAGGTCATCCTAACGAGAAAGACGAGGAAAGCTCTCTGGAGGCAGAGGGTATGACTGATAGACCGGGGTTCTATAAGACAATCTATGGTGAGAAATTAGATGTCACAGCCATCTATTGACGAAATTCCGAATGTACGGCTCTTGAGGTATAGCTATTCGAAACGAATAGTCCCGCATGTCGGGGTTAGTGAGGTAGAGTAAAATTTGTCTTTATGAAATACCTTATGATGTTACAGGCATCATCAAGCTAACAGGGCTAGAGGAATCACCTACGGATTGTGTATGCATAGATAGGATTCTTGGAACGTGGTAAGCCGATAACGTGGAGAGTTTGCACTCTGTGAAGCGGTGGAAGGGAAATCATATATTTCGAAAGTTTATATGTACAACCTCTTTTGTGTCGGTGAAGGTGATGGCACAGTACCAATGAAACTGTGATAACAAACAGTGGAGGGATAGCCATCAGTCAACTGTTAGAAGACGACATTATAAACACAGAAATTTCAGGTTCGAGTATGACTAAGAGAAATGAAAGCTGAAATTACAAACCCAATTGGGGATGTAAAGAGGTGAGTAATTGACTGAAACTCACGTAATACCGAAGAAGTTAAAAAGCCAGAAACTGAGAAATAATGAGTATTACAACACGCAAGATATGTTTAACAAGTTATATCAGCTAAGTTCAGAAGGGAAAACCTTCAATAAGCTATATGAATTGGTTGTTCATCCCGCAAATGTTAAACTTGCCTTCCGTAACATTAAGAAGAATAAAGGAAGCAAGACAGCAGGTGTAAATCAAAACACGATATTTGAAGTTGGACTTAGAAGCCCTGATACACTTGTACAATATGTCAAGAATCGCCTAGAGGATTATAAGCCCCATAAAGTGAAACGCAAGGAAATCCAAAAGCCAAATGGCGGAATTCGCCCTTTAGGAATTCCTACTATTGAAGATAGACTAATTCAACAAGTCCTATTACAAGTTCTTGAACCTATATGCGAGGCTCGGTTTCATAAACATAGTTATGGATTTCGACCTCATCGGAGTCAAGTCCACGCATATTCAAGGGGTGTAACACTGGCAAACAAAAACAAACTACATTATGTAGTAGATGTTGATATTAAAGGATTCTTCGATAACGTGAATCATGGGAAGTTACTTAAACAACTATGGACGATTGGAATTAGGGATAAACGAATTCTTTCGATTATTAGTAAGATGCTAAAAGCTGAGATTAAAGGAATAGGGAAACCTAATAAGGGAACTCCACAAGGAGGAATACTTTCTCCATTACTTTCAAACGTTGTATTGAATGAATTCGACTGGTGGATTAGTAACCAGTGGGAAACATTTAAAACAAAAAAGGATTACACAAAAATACGTGTAATTGGTGGAAAACAGCGATTTGACCAAACGGTAAAATACGCAACCCTTAAAAGATATACCAAATTAAAGGAAATGTTTATTGTAAGATATGCAGATGACTTTAAAATCTTTTGTCGAGACCACAAAACCGCATTTATCATATTTGAATCTTCTAAGCAGTGGTTAAAGGAAAGGTTAGGCCTTGAAATCAGCAATGAAAAATCGAAAGTAGTCAACCTACGTAAGAATTATTCCGAATTTCTAGGATTTAAGTTCAAAGTAGTCCCAAAAGGCAAAAAGCGTGTTGTTAAATCGCATATGACAGATAAATCAAAACGCAAGGTAATTGAGAAAATAAAAACGAAAGCTGAATTTATTCGAAGAAAACCGAATAAGGCTGAAGTAACGAAATTTAACTCAACTATTTTGGGAATTCATAATTATTATCGGTATGCGACACATACTACAAAGGATTTCAGTGAAATTTCATACTCAGTCAAACGAATCCTGTATAACAAACTTAAAAAAGCAAAGAGTTCAAAGGGAGTTATCACACCCTTCTTTCAAAAAGCATATAAAGATTATCTTAATAAAAAGAAATTCTTTGCGTGTGGCATGATTTTATTCCCGATAGATGGAGTGAAACACAAAAGCCCTTTGAACTTTACTCAGGAGAAAAATTCTTATACCGAAAGTGGTCGGATCTTGGTTCACAATAGCCAAGATGCTGTACCACCATTCATGGTACATTATTTGATGGAAAACCCAATAAAATCTGAGAGTATGGAATACAATGACAATCGACTCTCCAAATTTATTGCTCAATTAGGCAAATGTGCGATAACAGGAAAAGATTTAATCATTGGGGAAATGGAACTCCATCATAAAAAGCCTAGAAATATAGGTGGAACGGATGCTTATCAAAACCTTATATTTGTATGTAAGGAAGTCCATAAGTTAATCCATGCGGTAAAAGAAAACACCATTAATAAGTATCTTAATGTACTGAATCTTAATGAAGAAAAACTGAGTAAAGTTAACGCTCTTCGTAAAAAAGTGGGAAACTGTGTAATTGATAATGTAACGAGCTAGTAGTTGATGGGGCGCCGTATGAGGTGAAAGTCTCACGTACGGTGCTAAGCGGGGGAAAAGATGGAGATGATTTCAAAGTCTTACCTATCGCAACCTAATAAATCCCAATATTCTTTGGTGAAACAATTAGCAAGCAGATTTCGTAATCTTTGTGTTGTCGGTGACTCGGATCAATCGATTTACCGCTGGCGTGGTGCCGATATTGCTAATATCCTTTCGTTTGAGAAGGACTATCCAAATGCAAAGGTCGTTATGTTAGAACAAAACTACCGCTCTACAAAAACTATTCTGAAAGCAGCTAATAAAGTAATTGAAAATAATTCTGGGCGCAAAGAAAAAAATCTTTGGACCGAAAATGAAGATGGAAATAAAATTTATTACTACCGTGCAGACAGTGAACAAGGGGAAGCACAATTTGTTATTGGGAAAATACAAGAATTAAGAAGAGAAACATCGTTAAACCTATCTGATATTGCGATTCTTTATCGCACAAATGCTCAATCCCGTGTAATGGAAGAAATGCTTTTAAAATCAAATATCGAATATTCGATTGTTGGAGGTATAAAGTTCTACGATCGAAAAGAAATTAAAGATACATTGGCATACTTGCGGTTAATTGCAAACCCTGATGATGATATCAGTTTACAGCGTGTTATTAATGTTCCTAAAAGAGGAATTGGATCAACTTCGCTTGATAAAATTGCCAACTTTGCAAGCCTCCATGATATGTCGATGTACCAAGCGTTAGATGCAGTGGAACTAATCGGCCTAAGTCCTAAAATTACAAAAGCAGCTGCAGAATTCCGTAATTTAATTCGAAATTACAGTGATATGCAGGAGTATCTATCTGTGACGGAATTAGTGGATGAAGTAATAGAGAAGTCAGGGTATATCGAAATGTTAAAAGCAGAAAAGTCGATTGAAGCACAAAGTCGTTTAGAGAATATTGAAGAATTTATGTCGGTAACAAAAAACTTTGAAAACTCCAATGATGATAAATCCCTAATCTCTTTTTTAACTGATTTAGCGCTTGTTGCTGATATTGATAAGTTGGATGAAGAAGGGAATCAAGCGGATTCTGTGGTACTAATGACCCTTCATTCAGCAAAAGGATTAGAATTTCCTATTGTCTTTTTAATCGGTTTGGAAGAAGGCGTGTTTCCACATTCCCGCTCCCTTGCTGAGGAAGCAGAGATGGAGGAAGAGCGCCGCCTAGCTTATGTAGGAATTACAAGAGCAGAAAAACATTTATATTTAACAAATGCACAAATGAGAACCCTTTTTGGAAGAACAAATATGAATCCCCCTTCCAGGTTTGTAAAGGAAATACCAGAGGACTTGCTAGACGTCATCATGCCGCAGAGAAGAAGAAGCAATGCTCCATCAGCTAATAGCCCATTCTCGCGTCCAACAGCACAACCAGGAGCACGTAAAGCAGTTATTCGTCCTGCAACAACGAACACAGGTGGAGATGGCATCGATTGGAGTGTTGGCGATAAAGCAGCTCATGGAAAATGGGGTGTTGGAACCGTTGTTAGCGTAAAAGGAGAAGGAGATTCAAAAGAACTGGATATAGCCTTCCCAAGTCCAGTAGGAATTAAAAGATTGCTGGCTAAATTTGCGCCAATTCAGAAAGCATAACAGATGGAAGGAAAGGAATAGCAGAATGGACGAAAAAAATGCAGAAAAAAGAGTAAAAGAGCTGCACAATCTTTTAAATCAATATAATTATGAATATCATGTTTTGGATAACCCTTCTGTTCCTGATGCAGAGTATGACGCTTTATTAAAAGAATTAGTTAGCTTGGAACAGGAATTTCCAGCATTAAAAACAAATGATTCCCCCACTCAGCGTGTAGGTGGAGAAATCTTAGATATGTTCTCAAAGGTACAGCATCAAAAACCGATGCTAAGCTTAGGAAATGCATTTAATGATGCTGATTTGCGTGATTTTGACAGGAAGGTTCGTCAAGCTATCGGTGATGAATTTACGTATGTCTGTGAATTGAAAATTGATGGACTGGCTGTCTCTTTACGTTATGAAAATGGTTTATTTGAGCAAGGAGCAACACGAGGCGATGGAACGGTAGGGGAGGATATTACGGCGAATCTTAAAACTATTCGTTCAATTCCTTTAAAACTAAAGCAGCCTATTAGCATCGAAGTTCGTGGAGAAGCATTTATGCCGAAAAAATCTTTTATGGCCTTAAACAAAGCAAAAGAGGAAAATGGTGAAGAACCTTTTGCCAATCCTCGAAATGCTGCTGCTGGATCTTTAAGACAATTAGATCCGAGGATTGCCTCATCCCGCAATCTGGATATTTTTTTATATGGCATTGGCGATGTTGGCGAAACAGGTGTCTTATCGCATAGTGGAGGATTGGATTTATTAGATGAAGTAGGGTTTAAAACAAATCAAGAAAGAAAAAGATGCGCTACAATCGAAGAGGTTTTAACTTATGTGGATGGCTGGCAGGAAAAACGCCCGCATTTACCTTATGAAATAGATGGAATTGTTATTAAAGTAGATGGTTTAGAGCATCAAAACCAGTTAGGAACAACAGCGAAAAGTCCGAGATGGGCAATAGCTTATAAATTTCCTGCAGAAGAAGTGGTAACAAAACTGTTGCATATTGAACTTACTGTCGGCAGAACAGGGGTAATCACACCAACCGCACTTCTTGAACCAGTAAAGGTTGCTGGAACAACGGTTAAGAGAGCATCCCTGCATAATGAGGATCTTATTAGAGAAAAAGATATAAAAATCGGCGATCATGTTGTCGTGAAAAAAGCAGGAGACATTATACCTGAAGTGGTGAATGTTTTAGTAGAAAGAAGAACGGGTGAGGAAGAAGAGTTTCATATGCCTACCCACTGTACAGAATGCGAAAGTGAGCTCGTTCGGATTGAGGGAGAAGTAGCGCTGCGTTGTATTAATCCTAAATGTCCTGCTCAAATCCGGGAAGGACTTATCCATTTTGTTTCTCGAAATGCGATGAATATAGATGGTTTAGGAGAACGTGTGATTAGTCAGCTGTTTGCAGAAAAGTTAATTGAAGATGTTGCCGATTTGTATGCTTTAACCTATGAGCAGCTTATTCAATTAGAAAGAATGGGGGATAAATCTGTAACAAACCTATTAAATGCTATTGAAGCATCAAAAGGGAACTCCCTTGAGAAGTTAGTATTTGGTCTAGGAATTCGCCATGTCGGAGCAAAGGCTGCAAAAACGATTGCAATGGAATTTATGAGTATGGATAAGCTGTCAAAAGCAACAAAGGAAGAGCTAACAGCCATAAATGAAATTGGAGAAAAAATGGCTGACTCCATTGTGACTTTTTTTGAACAAGAAGAAGTAGCAGAGCTTATGGAGGAATTACAGACATTTGGTGTTAATATGACATATACAGGACCAAAACCAGTCATAGTTGAAAGTGCAGATACTGTTTTTGCTGGTAAAACCATTGTCCTAACAGGTAAACTAGAGCAGCTTTCACGAAACGAAGCGAAAGAACAGATCGAACTATTAGGTGGGAAAATTACAGGAAGTGTCAGCAAAAAAACTGACTTAGTCATAGCTGGTGAAGATGCTGGAAGCAAACTTACGAAAGCAGAAGAATTAGGAATTGATATTTGGGATGAGGAAAAGCTGATGGAAGAATTAAAGATTAAAGGTGTGTTTACAGAATGAAAATGCGATTCCTATTGATGAGTTGTCTTGTTCTTTTATTATCAGCTTGTGCACCGAGCTTTCAAAAAGAAGAAGAAGTGAAAACAGAAACAAGTGATAGTACAACAGAGACCGCTATTTTGCCAAAATATAAAATATCGGATGATTATTATAGTATGAAGTTGCCTTTTGTTTCTTCAAAGGCAAGAGGATTAGTCGTGAATAACTTAAATACACGTTATGATATTAGCGAATTTGAAACAGGACTAATGCGTGTAGCGCAAAATACATTTAATCCCGATAAATATTATTTCCAAGAAGGTCAATATTTAGAAAAAAGTGTAGTTGCAAGCTGGTTAAACAGAAAATATACGAAACAAGAATTAAAAGACAAAAAGTTATCAAGCAGTGAAAATCTCGGCTTGAATCCATCTGATCAAGATTTGTCCATGAATAAAAGTGGTGAAATGGAGCCGATTTATTTAGCCCATATTTTAGAACATGACTATTTAGTAAAAGATAAGAAATCAAAAACGGTCACACTCGGTGGAGTGACCATTGGCTTAGCTTTAAATTCTGTTTATTATTATCAGAAGGAAAAGGGTGGAGATGTATTTAAATCGACCATCAGTCAAGCCAAACTAGAAAGTGAAGGAAAAAAAATAGCTGCAGAGGTCATAAAAAGACTTAGAAAAACAAAAGGCTTAGGGACTGTCCCTATTACGATTGCATTATTTGAACAAAAAGAAACTTCCTCTGTTGTTCCAGGTAACTTTATTGCTTATGCATCTGCAGAAAAAGGAAGCAGCAGTTTAAGCGATTGGAAAAAAATCAATGAAAAGTATGTGCTATTTCCTAATGGCAATAGTGAGTATAAATCAGATGAAGATCCATTTTCTTATTTTAAACAAGATATTGAAGAGTACTTTCCGAACTTCAATGGGGTAATTGGAAGAGCCTTTTATGTGAACAATAAATTGCAAAATTTAAATATTGAAATACCTATTCAATTTTATGGAAAAGCAGAAGTAATTGGTTTTACACAATTTGTTGCTGGGACAGTAATGGATCATTTTTCCTCTAATATTTCTGTTCAAGTGAGCATTACTTCTGTCAATGGAGCGGAATCATTAATTGTTCGAGATGCAGACCAAGATGAGCCATTTGTTCATATTTATGAATAAAAAAATTTAAAGAAACAAGTTTTTTTCCTAAATGAATGGAGTATAGTAGTAAAGAGTAATCGAAGGGAGGCAGATGCATGTGTCCAATCCAAATCTAGATGATTATTTACAGCAAGGCATTTACGGCTCCAAGGAAACAAACCCTGAAGAACGAAGGCAGTTTCTTGGAACGCTAAGGGAAAGAGTGGTTGCAGCGTTAAAGCAATCGCAAGTTAGAGAAGACGGCGTTTACAAGGAAATAGAAGACTTAATAAAAAGCAGTGCTGGTGCTAAATTATTCTTGAATGGCCATATTGATTATGCCTATTTGTCGAAATACATTAAAGTGGCAAATACGAATAAAATGGAGTATACCATTGTAACAAATAAGGATTATATCAGTGAAATTGGTCTACTTATTGCATATAATCATGCGATTGATAAAGAACAAATTTATGTAACAAAGGCAGAACCAGAAAGTGAATCGGAGAAGGAAGAGAAAAAGGGGTTTTTCTCCTCTTTAGGCAGTTTTTTTAAAAAATAATCGGAGTAGCAAATACAAAGCTCAAAAAATAAACAAGATGGCAGGAACGATTACTGTCTCGTGTTTTATTTTTTGAGCCTTTTTGTCATGTATTTTTTTCTAACATGTTTATAATGGGTTATTTTGTGAAATAAGAAATAAGAGAAGAATATTTGGGAACATCTAGAATTGCTTTTAGCAACAAGCAATATAATTGTAATGAATAAATAGGTTGTGTACAATACAATTGTGCATAATTAAAAAGCAGAGAAGATGGAGGTTTTTATAATGGCAGAAGCAGTTTTTACAACATCTGTAACAGCAACTGGAGGAAGAGAAGGAAGAGTAGATTCAGAAAATCATGTTATTCAATTCGACACGGCAATGCCTGGAACTCCACGGGCAAAAGAGTTAGAAGATGCTACAAACCCAGAGCAGCTTTTTGCAGCAGGCTATGCAGCTTGTTTTGATGGGGCCCTTCAATTAGTTGCAGGAAAAGAAAAAGTGAAATTTGATTCAGAGGTAACAGCTAGTGTTAGTCTTTTAAAAGATGAGGCAGATGGAGGATTTAAAATCGGGGTAACATTAACGGTTAAAGGTACAGGGGTAGAAAAAGAAAAACTGGAAGACCTCGTACATAAAGCTCATAATTTCTGTCCATATTCTAAGGCAACAAGAGGAAATATTGATGTGAAATTAGAAGTTGTAGCAAATTAATAACGAAAAAAAGAAGCTCAGAACCATAGACTCTGAGCCTCTTTTTTTTCATACATTATTCTTTATAGTGCCCTTTAGCTTGTCTTGCTAAAGTATGTTTACTTAATCTCTTGTTAATTGCTGAAGTAAATGAAAAAGTGAGTCTTTTAATTCTTTTAACTCTTGCGGCTCTTTTCCAGACAGCCTTCCTATCTCTATAGGAATGGCTTGTGCTTTTTCTTTTAACCCTAAACCTTTATCCGTTATGGAGATCATAACAGAACGTTCATCCTGTGCAGATCGTTCTCTTTTAATTAAATTATTTAGCTCCATTCTTTTTAACATAGGTGTTAAAGTACCAGAATCTAAATACAGCTTTTGGCCTATTTCCTTCACACTAAGACTTTGATGCTCCCACAGGATTAGCAAAGCTAAATATTGAGGATAAGTGATATGTAATTCCTCTAACAATGGTTTGTATTTTTTCGTCATTTCTCTAGAACTGGCATATAGTAAAAAGCAAAGCTGGTTCTCAAGCTTTAATAACTCCATATTACTCCTCATTTCTCTATTTATTTCAACCATTCTTTTTCCCATCAACGGATATTTTACTTATTGCTCAAACTTCGCAGAATATAAATTCGTTTGCAAATCTTAATATTACTCGGTTTAGAACAATAAAAAGGAGGCATGCTTTTTATTGTGGACGTTGCTTTCCACGAGGATAAGCGCATGCCCCACGGAAAGTAAGCCCCTATTTAAAAGGAGCAATGTTTGCGAAATAACTACCCTAAAAGACTAATCAATCACCCTTTTCTAATTGCTCTAAACCAAGTTATGGCAATACATGAAGAGGAATCTATAACTGCAAAGTTTAAGTTATTAGAATCATAAAGATTTTACAAGCCATTATAAAATAAGTATAGTCACTATTGTATATAATTTTTTTCTATTTCTCTAATAGTGCGTGTCCTTTTTACCGTACTTTTTGAACAAACTCTAATAAAGCATGTGGAAGACGGTGGAGATGATTAGGAATTTTACTAATTTATTCACTTCTTTGGTACATTCTGAAGATTTATTATCTATCTAATGAACGTTCTTAAAGAATATCTGCGTTAGTTTGATGGTTCCTGTTGCTTTACTAGAGATTTGTTTGATATTATCAGTTTATTGTGTTGTGCGTATTTTTATGGAGGTGACAAATATGTCAAGAATTACAATTGAAGAAGTAAAGCATGTTGCAAACTTAGCTAGACTTGCTATTACAGAAGAAGAAGCAACAAAATTTCAAAAACAGCTTGATGCAATTATTTCATTTGCAGAAGAGTTAAATGAAATTGATACAGAAGGAATTGAACCAACATCACATGTTTTAGATATGAAAAATGTTTTGCGCGAGGATAAATCAACAAAAGGGCTTCCAGTGGAAGAGGTTCTTCGCAACGCCCCAGATCATCAAGAGGGACAAATAAAAGTGCCATCCATTATGGAGTAAGGAGGGAAAAAAATGAGTTTGTTTGACCAAAAGATAGCCGACTTGCATGAATTATTACATAAAAAAGAAGTGTCTGTTTCGGATCTAGTAACAGAAGCATATAACCGTATTAAAGAAGTGGATGATAAAGTACAAGCATTTATCACTTTAGATAAAGAAAATGCTTTTCATCAAGCAAAAGCATTGGATGCGAAACTAGTTTCTGGTGAAAAAACAGGAGCATTATTCGGAATGCCGATTGGTATTAAAGATAATATTGTAACAAAGGATTTAAGAACAACTTGTTCTAGTAAAATATTGGAGAATTTCCAACCTATCTATAATGCAACCGTAATAGAAAAATTACAGCAGGCAGAATCGATTACGATTGGTAAATTAAATATGGATGAATTCGCTATGGGTTCTTCTACAGAAAATTCTTATTATCAAAAAACAAAAAATCCTTGGAATCTGCAAACTGTTCCTGGTGGTTCTTCTGGCGGTTCCGCTGCATCTGTGGCAGCAGGAGAGGTTCTATTTTCTCTTGGTTCTGATACGGGCGGTTCCATTCGTCAACCTGCAGCATTTTGTGGAGTGGTTGGTCTAAAACCTACATATGGAAGAATTTCTCGTTTTGGACTAGTAGCTTTTGCGTCTTCATTAGACCAAATTGGACCGATTACAAGAACGGTTGAAGATAATGCTTTTCTTCTGCAGTCTATCTCAGGTTTAGATCCAATGGATTCAACGTCTGCAAATGTAGAAGTTCCTGATTTCACCAAAGGTTTAACTGGAGATGTGAAAGGACTAAAAATTGCTGTTCCTAAAGAATACTTAGGAGAAGGTGTACAAGAGGAAGTTCGTCAATCTGTACTAGATGCATTAAAGGTACTAGAGAAACTAGGGGCAACATGGGAAGAAGTTTCCTTGCCGCACAGCAAATATGCTTTAGCTACTTACTATTTATTATCCTCTTCGGAAGCTTCTGCAAACCTATCCCGCTTTGATGGTATTCGCTACGGCTACCGCGCGACTGATGCAGAAAGCTTAATTGATTTATATAAAAGAACGCGTGCTGAAGGCTTTGGTGATGAAGTAAAACGCAGAATCATGCTAGGTACTTTCGCTTTAAGTTCCGGCTATTATGATGCTTATTACAAAAAAGCACAAAAGGTTCGTACATTGATTAAAAAAGATTTTGAAGATGTTTTCGAAAAATATGATGTGATTGTTGGACCAACTACACCAACACCAGCATTTAAAATAGGCGAAAATGTTGATGATCCATTAACGATGTATGCTAATGATATTTTAACAATTCCTGTTAACTTAGCAGGTGTACCAGGGATTTCAGTGCCATGCGGATTCTCAAACGGGCTGCCATTAGGCTTACAAATCATCGGCAAACATTTTGATGAAGCGAGTATTTACAAAGTTGCGTATGCATTCGAACAAGCAACAGATTATCATAAACAAAAACCAACGCTGTAAGGGGTGATATCAATGGAATTTGAAACAGTCATTGGATTAGAGGTCCATGTAGAATTAAAAACAGAATCAAAAATCTTCTCAAGCAGTCCAAACCACTTTGGAGCATCGCCTAATACGAATACAACCGTTGTCGACTTAGGCTACCCAGGTGTTTTGCCAGTATTAAATAAAAAAGCGGTAGAGTACGGAATGAAGGCTTCTATGGCCCTTAACTGCGAAATTGCTACAGATACGAAATTTGACCGTAAAAACTATTTTTACCCAGATAATCCAAAAGCATATCAAATCTCTCAATTTGATAAACCAATCGGTGAACATGGTTGGATTGAAATTGAAGTAGATGGCTATAAGAAAAAAATCGGGATTACTCGTGTTCATTTAGAAGAAGATGCTGGGAAATTAAATCATGGAAATGGTTATTCTTTAGTAGACTTTAACCGACAAGGTACGCCGCTTATTGAAATTGTATCAGAGCCTGATATTCGCACACCAAATGAAGCATATGCTTATCTGGAAAAACTAAAATCAATTGTCCAATATACAGGTGTTTCTGATTGTAAGATGGAAGAAGGATCTCTTCGCTGTGATGCCAACATTTCCATTCGTCCAGTTGGACAAGAGGAATTTGGAACAAAAACAGAATTAAAGAATTTAAACTCCTTTAACTTTGTTCGTAAAGGGTTAGAATATGAAGAAATACGCCAAAGAGAAGTTGTAAAAGCAGGCGGCGTAATTGATCAAGAAACGCGTCGTTATGATGAAGCAGCAAATAAAACATTATTAATGCGCGTTAAAGAAGGATCAGATGATTATCGTTATTTCCCAGAGCCGGATTTATTAGACCTATACATTGATGAAGATTGGAAAGCGCGTATTCGTGCAGAAATACCAGAATTGCCGGATGCTCGCAAAAAACGATACATGGAAGAGCTTGGTTTACCTGCCTATGATGCAAATGTTTTAACTGTAACAAAAGAAATGGCAGATTTCTTTGAAGAGACAGTTGCAAAAGGGGCTGATGCTAAGCTTGCATCCAATTGGTTAATGGGCGATGTTTCTGCTTATATTAATGCAGAGCAAAAAGAACTTTCAGAAGTAGAACTTACTCCAGAAAATTTAGCGGGCATGATTAAACTTATTGAAAACGGAACAATATCGAGTAAAATTGCTAAGCAAGTTTTTAAAGATTTAATTGAAAAGGGTGGAAATGCGGAAAGTATTGTCAAAGAAAAAGGTTTGGTGCAAATTTCCGATGAAGGTGCATTACTGAAAGTAATCAGTGAAGCATTAGATAATAACCCACAGTCTATTGAAGACTTTAAAAACGGAAAACAAAAAGCTATTGGATTCCTTGTTGGACAAATTATGAAAGCAACTAAAGGACAAGCAAATCCACAGCTAGTAAATAAATTATTAGTACAAGAAATTACTAAAAGGTAACAAAAAGGGAAATGATCAAGTATCATTTCCCTTTTTGTCGACAATTTCTCATATCATTTCCCAGGAAAAGTTATATATCTACAAATTTCATTTTATCTGCTGAATATATTAGCCAAGCTTGTCCGATTATAGAAAATTAGCTAATTTTCTTGGGGTTTATTCGATCTTTTTTGATATTTTTATCATTAATTTTTGGTTCTTTATTTTGAAAGAAATTAATAATATTAGAGCGATGTAAAAAGATTAATAAAAGTAAAAAGATAAAAAAGGTTACTTCGTTTTTTAAGCCTGGTTCTATTAAAGCGTATAGCAGTAAAGTCACCCCAACAGATAGGCTACCCATAAAGACATATTTAGTGATCGCGATTACGAGGATAAATGTTGCATAAACGATAAGCAGCATCCAAGGGTTAACGATAAGCAATGTGCCCGCAGTAGTAGCAATTGCCTTTCCACCTCGAAACTTAGCGAATATGGGAAAACAATGACCAAAAACAGCTATAAGTCCTGTGTATAACGGGTCTATATTTACTTGTAAAAGCAAAGGGAGGGATGCAGCTAATGCCCCTTTGGCAATATCAATAACAAGGACAGCTAGTCCTGCTTTTTTTCCTAGTACTCTAATAGAGTTGGTTGCACCAGGATTTAAACTGCCATGTTTGCGGATATCAATTCCAAAAAATATTTTTCCAATTATTAAGGCTGTAGGAATGGATCCAATAAGATAGGACGCAATCAAAAGTGTAAGCAAAAGCATTCTCCTTTTGGGTGGGTGTTTAAAAATAGGGGACAAATAGAGATAGTATTCTAGCTCTGTTTGTCTGCTTTTTGAACACTCCACTTAAATAATAAAATCATATTTCCTTTTGTAGTTATTATATGCTGTGAAGGAATAATATTTGTTACTTTATTTGTCTATTTATTTTCTGTTTGCTTTGTATTTTAATAGATATTCTAAAAAAGCGCTGCTCTTGTAATGGGGCCGCAGTCAGAATACACTTCGCTTTCCATAGGGCTTTCCATGGGACTACGCTTGAGCCTCCTCGGAGCTTTGCTCCTGTGGTGGAATCTCACCTGTCTCGCAATTCCCATAGGAGTCTTCGTGTATTCTGCCTGCTACCATAACAAGAATACCACTTAAGAAAAATGCATCTTTTCGTGAACAACAATTTTTTTGAAAATATAACAAAGCTATTGTAACAAAAAATACTTTTACTGTAATTCCTCTATCGCTAAATGTTCAACGGATACGACTGTTTCGTCTGTATCCATATAATCTAGAGTCAGTTTCATTCCTTTTTCTATAAACACACTATAAGGAAAATCAGTGGAGGAAACTTGGAATATGGTGTTTTGTCCTTCTAACATGAATTTTACAACGGTGCTGTTTTGTCCTTCTGCTTTGTACACATAATGGACAGTACCAGCTGTTTTTTTGTTATTCGCAATATCTGTTGGAACGGTTTTATCATTTTTTAGCTGTGTTGCAAGAGCATATTTATATTCATTAAATAGCTTTGCCTTTACATTGCTGTAGCTGTAGATTTTTTCATCTTTTGCATGGACAAGCATCATTTCCCGCAGTACATTATTACTGTCCATAAGAGGAATAACCCATGTGAACTGTCCGTAAATGGTATAAAGCAATGGTGTTCCTGCTTCATATTTTTCAGCTCTGAACGTTTTTTCCGCTACATTAATAGCAGATTTTCCATTTAACGAACCATTTGCCTCTGTGTAGAACGTTAATTTGCCAGTTCGTGCATTTAACATGGAATATCCAACCATTGAGCCACTATTCGTTTTTGGTCGTGTAAAGTCAGTAAACCAATTTAATTGTAAGCTTTTATTAAATACTCCATTAACTTCATCCATATCATCCCATTGTGTTGGCACTATCATGTCTTCCTTTGAGAAAACGGTATTCCAAAAGCCGTGAATGTATTTTCCGTACCATTCATTCCAATCCTCTGCAACACTTGTCGGGATAACATGATCAATATAATCAGGAATATTATCCATTGCATAGTTCTCAATCGTTCCTGTTTCTGGGTCAATAACATATATTCCTTTTATGTCTACCATTTGGCGGAATTTTTGATAGTATCCATACGGTACAACATAGTATGGTTTATCATCATCATTCGGTTCAAAGCTTGCTTCTAAAAGAATAGTATCTTTATATTTGCTGCGGACAATTCTTTTAATATCTTCATGAAAATAGGCAGAAGGAACATATTTCATCGAAGCTTCCACTAGAATAGCATCTTCATTTTCATCTTCTGCACTCATTTTAATATAGCCAGGAACAGTTTCTCCTTTAACCCATTTAAAAAAACCAGTATATTCGATAGGTGTTACCCAGTATAAATGGTCATCTATTTTTTGCAAAGTAGAGTCGCCAAGGTCATAGTAGGAGGAATGGGCAAGCTCTCCTAATTTCTTTTCACTGCGATATCTTGCATAACTTTCTGGAACAACGGCAATATGCTGTTCATCCATTGATTCCTCTTCACGGCTTGCAACCGTTGTTTTATTAGCAACAAATGCATATTTATCCTTTACAATTGTCAGCGGATAAAAAAACTGCAGGTAAGCACAAACCATTAGCATTAAAAAGCTAAGTATAGCAGTAACACTATACCCTTTTACACGCGGATAAAATAAGTCGCATAAAAAGAAAATGGCTATATAAAGAAAACCAAATTTTATAAGGGCTTGTATTGAGTAATCAACTAAACGGAAATAATCTAATAAGAAAATAAAGACTGCTCCAAGAATGACACGGGCAACTTGTGAATAAAGAAAAATTCTTCTCGGATAATAGGTTTTCCATACAAATGGATTTAAGGTTATTGCCAATAAAGCAAATAAATAAATCATTTTTATTTCTCCTCCTTTATTATAGTTTATCCTACGTTAATACGTAATTTAATGGAAATAGTTTCGTTTTTAAAAAGGCGACGGCAGTATAAAAAAATAATATAAAATAGGAAGTTGTCTTCTCCTTTTTACATGATAAGATAATAGTGCGTGTTCAAAAAGGAGGATAAAAAGGACCGAGAAGTTCGAGGCGGTTTAGCTTTGAGCATCACAGCGTATGGTGTTAATACGTGAGAAGCGGAAAAGCAAACCAACGAAGAAATTCGACGTGTCATTTTTACCGGACTTTTTGAACAACCTCTAATAGAGTATTTTCTTAAAGTCTCTGCAAAAAGTATACATATGAAGGAAAACTTTCACTCCTTAAAAAATAATTATATTTACTGTAGGGGGTTCGTTGTTTAAATCGTCTATTAGTATGTAAGCCGGTTTGGAGAGGGGGAGAGAAGAATTAATGATAAAGTTCTTATTGAGAAAATAATTGCCGGAAACGATCAAGCTTTTCGATTATTAGTTGAAAATTATCGAAATGATTTATTCCGTACTATATATAGTGTGCTTAAAGATCAGAAAGAAGCAGAAGATGCAACACAAGAAGTTTTTATCAAGATTTATACTTCTCTCCCCAAATATGAGAACCAAGGCTTCAAAACATGGATAACAAGAATAGCTGTTAATTATGCAATCGATGTAAAAAGAAAACAACAAAGAAGAAGAGAAGATATCTCGGAAGTTGTTGAATTGGATTTGCATCATACAAAAAAAGAAGAGGTAGAGTTAGAGATTGTAAATCGACAACGACGTCAGCTAGTCCGAAAAAGGCTAGAAGAACTGCCGGATAATTACAGGGATGTTATTTATGGCTACTATATTGCTGAAAAAAGCTATCAGCAAATGGCACTGGAACAAAAGGTTCAAGTGAAAACAATTGAAACAAAGCTTTATCGAGCAAGAATTTGGATGAGAAAGCATTGGAAGGAGGAAGACTTTTTATGACAAAACATTATGCTTATGAACAGTGGTTGAAGTATGTGAAGGATGAGCTAGAGGAACAGGAACGAAGCTTGCTCGAGGATCATCTTTATACATGTGATCATTGCCTCGAAGTCTATCTAAATGCTGTAGATGAACAAGAAACGGCGCTTCCTACCATTTCAAATGAGACTGCTTTTACTGACCAGATTATGCTAAAACTTTCCAATGAAGCTGTTGAAACAAAGTTTGTGATAAAGGAGAACAAGAGACAGAGCTTTTATCACTCTCCTATTTTTCATTACACTTTAGCTGCTGCAGTAACGCTAATTCTGATGTCTACGGGGGTTTTTCAATCCATTGTTCAACATACAGAAACCATTCAAAAAGCAGAGATGCCAAGTAAAAAAGAGTCTACAACCATTGGATTTGTGGATAAAACATTTACGTGGATGGATGAATTAGAAGGCAACATGAAACACAACAAATAAACATTAGTCTTTATTTGTTGTGAGCAACTAAAACAAATATAAGGGCAAATAAAACCTACTAAAGGTGGCGCGAGCGAAGCTCCGTCCCCTTTAACCATAAAGGAGGAAAAGAAAGAATGAAAAACCCGATTGTCGCTTTTTTATTAGCGTTTTTTCCGGGGGCTGGCTTGTTTTATATCGGAAAAAGGCTTAGAGGATTTTTATATGGTGCAGCTGTTTTAGGATTAGCTTTTTTCTCGATTCTTCTTGCTGTATCAGGAGCATTTATAGATGAAGGAATAATTATCTTTATTGTATTATTCGGTTTTACCATTTATATAATCAGTTTAATTGATACCTTCATCACAACAAGCAGATATTTAAAGAGACGGCTTCCTACAGAAAAAATAGATAGAGATGGAGAAGCAATTTTAGTAAATACAATAGAATCTGAACGTTTTTATACGATTGTTCTTTCCTTTATTCCAGGGCTCGGGCATATTCAATTAGGATTAATGTACCGTGGAATTACGTTATTAACCTCTTTTCTTGGACTAGGGATTATGATATTTTTTGTTACCTTTCTAACAAACAGAAGTGAGTTTTTAATATTTATGGCGATTTTGCCAGTAATTTGGGTTTATGGCTTTTTTGATGCCATGCAGCAATTTACTAAGAAGCAAAATGGTGAGGTTTTAGTGGATCAAACGGTATTTCAAGATTTTGAAAAGAATAGAGAAGATGGGAAAAAAAGCAAAGTGATTGCCACTTTTTTATCGATTTTTCCTGGAGCAGGTCATTTATATTTAGGATTGCAACAGCGTGGAATGCAATTAATGGCAGCATTTTTATTTTCTATTTTTATTTTAAATGAATTGAGATTAGGGCTTTTCTTATTTTTAATCCCATTGATTTGGTTTTACAGCTTTTTTGATGGGTTGCAAAAAGCTTCAAAAGCAGGAGAAGAACAACCTTTACAAGATACACCGGTCATTTCTTATTTAATCAATCACCAGAAGTGGATAGGCATTGGTCTTGTACTACTGGGAATATATTATTTATTTCTAAATATTATTTTGCCTATTTTAGCACCTAAACTGAATGTTTTATTTCATATTGATCTTCAGTTTTTATTTTATCAATATTTTCAAACAGGGTTAGTCTGCCTTATTCTTATCCTTGGCGGAGGACGCTTGTTGATGGGGAAGAAAAAGAAGTAAGAGAATTTGTATACAGATAGATAAAAAGTAAAAGAAGGTTCTGTTTAAAAGACGACGTCTATTTAAAAATCTAACAGAGCCTCTTATAGAAACAAGGGGGGAACAAAAATTGAGAACATGGCGTGTTGGTACATTTTCAATGGGGTTATCGCTGCTTTTCCTTGGGATTTTTCTTTTATTAACACAGTTATTAGACTGGGAACTAACAACGGTGTTAAAGGTTTGGTGGCCGATCATTTTAGTTGTACTTGGAATGGAAATACTGCTGTATTTGTTTACATCTAAACAGGAAAAACCATATTTGAATTTTGATTTATTCAGTATCATTATTGTTGGCATAATTGGAACTGCAGGAATAGCTATTGTTTTTTTACAGTCAACTGGATTATTAGATCTTATGGAAAAGGAACTGACAAAAGAAGAGGTAACAATGGAACTACCAGCTTTTGATTATAAAATAAAGAGCGGGATTAAGAGAGTGGTTATCGAGACAGAAGGACAAAGCAGTCCCTTATCAATAGAAGGAACAGAGGAGAAGAACGTTTCCCTGTTTGGTACATACCGAACGGATAATACAGAGGATAAAATAAGAATAAAAAAATCAGAAGATTATGTATTAGTTAATGAAAAAGGAGATACGGTTTACTTTAAACTAAAAGATTTGCCAGTTCGTTTAAATGGATTTTCTTCCTCGTATTCATCAATACAGTCAACTATTCTTATCCCATCCGATGTGAAGGTAGAAATTTTGGGTGAAAATGATGATTTAACGGTTAATCCAAGGCATCTTAAGAATGACTGGAGCATCTCTAATACAACGTCTCTTCATTTGAATTTAGCTGATACGGATAATGTAGAAGTAGCGGTTAAAGATACAGAAATATTAGCTGACGATCGTGCTGAGTGGAAAATCTTAAATAAAAATAAAGAAAATCTGAATGAATTAGATACATTAACAGAAGCAAATTATGTCAAAGGTAAAAAACAGGGTGCCATTCATATTATTAATGGAGGCAGCTTAAATTTAATAAATAAATAAAATCTATTTATAGTTGGAAAAGATCTATTTCGGTGTAGGTCTTTTCTTCTTGTATAAAATATATCGGTATGTTGGCAAAAGTAAGCAGCGGCAGGGATTAGAGAGCTTTAATCAAACGTTTGTTTAATTTTTATGGAAAGAAAGCAACGAAGATAGTTGGTTGAAAAAAGCAAGAAGAGGGTATAATGGAGATGAAAAATATACTCTTTTATTAAACGTATTAAATGATAGTTGCAGAGATAGTCAAGACTACTAAATATTGCCTAAAGATGCAATTATCGTTTATGATGATAGTTGGTAGTACGGATTGAAATCTTGAAAAATAGGATGATGGATATGAAACGAGCAAGAATTATATATAATCCTACTTCAGGTCGTGAAGCCTTTAAAAAGCATTTAGCAGAAGTGTTAAAGAAATTAGAGAATGCAGGATATGAAACATCCTGCCACGCAACAATAGGTCCAGAAGATGCTACAAAAGCAGCCAAGATTGCAGTAGAGAGGCGCTATGACCTTGTCGTTGCAGCTGGTGGTGATGGCACTATTAATGAAGTAGTGAATGGATTAGCAGAACAAGAATATCGTCCAAAGCTAGGAATTATTCCGGTAGGCACAACAAATGATTTCGCAAGAGCATTACATATTCCAAGAGATATAGAAGTAGCAGCAGATATAATAGCAAAAGGCGATACCATTCCAATGGATATAGGCAGAATAAATGGGAAATATTTTATTAATATCGCTGGCGGCGGACATCTAACAGAATTGACATATGAAGTGCCAAGCAAGCTGAAAACGATGCTTGGACAACTTGCTTATTATTTAAAGGGAATTGAAATGCTGCCTTTTTTAAAAGCGACTAATGTGAAGATTGAATACGACGGAAAACTATTTGAAGGGGAAGTTATGCTCTTTTTAGTGGGGTTAACCAACTCTGTCGGCGGGTTTGAGAAGCTAGCTCCAGGTGCTTCTATTAATGATGGCTTGTTTTCGCTGCTTATCTTAAAAAAAGCAAATCTTGCAGACTTTATTCGGATTGCTACAATGGCCATTCGCGGGGAGCATATTAACGATCCAGGCGTTATTTATGCAAATGCCAATCATATAAAAATTACTTCCAATGAAACGGTGCAATTAAATTTGGATGGGGAATTAGGCGGCATGCTTCCAGCAGAATTTATTAATTTATACCGCCACTTTGAAGTGTTTGTTCCAATTGATAAAATTCGAGATGAAGATAATCCAGAAAAGATAAAAAATATAGAACAATAAATAAAACCACAAGAGTGAGCAAACAAGCAGCTCACTCTCTTTGTAATAATCCCCCTCTAATCATTGCCTTTCCAAAAAACTTCCTATAATAATCCGCTCCTTTTTATGGTATGATTTATTTTTATCCAATGTATAATGAGAGTTTTGTTTTTGTCGCTTATCCAAATAAGTTTTAAGTTAGAACGATGTCTATCTACAGCGTCTAGCCCACATGTCTCTAAAAGTAAAAGGCACTGGTCAAAAGGCGTTTCCACATTTCTGAATGGAAAACAATAGGTAAAGGAAGAAGCATATGAGTCGAACATTACCAGTTCAAAAGAACGATACAATAGATATAGTATTTGAAGATTTAACACATGATGGCGCCGGTGTAGCAAAGGTGGATGGTTATCCACTATTTATCCCCAATGGTCTGCCAGGTGAAAAAGCAACAGTAAGAGTAGTGAAAACGAATAAAAATTATGGATTTGGCCGTTTAGTGGAGATGAAGGAAAAAAGCCCATACAGAGTGGAAGCCCCATGTCCTATCTATAAAGCATGTGGAGGCTGCCAGCTTCAGCATGTAAGTTATGAAGGACAGCTGCAAATAAAGCATAAACAAGTGCAGGATGTATTAACGAGAATTGGAAAAATTGATACGATTGTACATCCAACTCTTGGTATGAATGAACCTTGGCGCTACCGAAATAAAGTGCAGGTTCCGATTGGTGAGGGAGAAGGCGGATTGATTGGGGGCTTTTATCAACAGCGTTCCCACCAAATTATTAACATGGAAGAATGCCTTATTCAACAAGAAGAAAATGATGTCGTTATTAAAAAGGTAAAAGAAATCTGCAATAAATATGGTATGCGTGCATATGATGAAAGCCGCCATAAAGGTGATTTACGTCATATTATGGCAAGACGTGGATTAGTAACAGGCGAAATCATGGTTGTGTTGATAACTCGTACAAATAAATTAATGAATGAAAAGAAAATTGTGGATGAAATTGTTGAAGATATTCCTGAAGTGAAATCGATTATCCACAATGTGAATAATAAAAAAACAAATGTGATTATGGGAGATACTACAAAAGTACTTTGGGGACAAGAAACAATAACGGATTATATCGGCAATGTAAAATTTGCAATATCTGCCCGCTCTTTTTATCAAGTAAACCCAGAACAGACAAAGGTTTTGTATGATAAGGCATTGGAATATGCTGGACTACAAGGAGAAGAAAACGTTATTGACGCATATTGCGGAATCGGAACCATCTCTCTTTTCCTTGCAAAAAAAGCCAAAAAAGTATTTGGAGTCGAAATTGTTCCACAAGCAATAGAAGATGCCCGCAGAAATGCGGAATTAAATGATATCCACAATGTGGATTTTGCAGTTGGCGAAGCAGAAATAGTTATCCCCAACTGGTATAAAGAAGGAAATATAGCAGATGTATTAGTAGTCGATCCACCGAGAAAAGGCTGCGACAGTGCATTGCTGCAGACTATTATCGAAATGAAACCGAAAAAAGTAGTGTATGTCTCCTGCAACCCAGCGACATTAGCAAGAGATTTGCGTGTATTGGAAGATGGAGGATATAAAACACTGGAAGTACAGCCTGTGGATATGTTTCCGCAGACGATGCATGTGGAGTGTGTGGCAGAGCTTGTTCTACAAGTGTAAAACAATAAAAGACTCTTCCGAACCAAAATAGAAATTTCCGATTCAGGATCGATTTTAGTTAAAATAACATTTCCGATCTCCAATTTTGTTTCAATATCATCCCGGTTTTTCCTCAATAGGAACCCGGGATTTTTTCTTGTTTAATTCAATAGAAAATCAATATATTTTCAATAGTTTTATGAGGATTCAATCTTACTAAACCCTTGCTGTATCAGGCGTTTTTCAATAGTACATTCAGGCAGCTGTTCAATAAGAGACCGTAGGTCTCAATCAATCATTTCTCTATGTTTTATCTTCTTTCCAGAATTCTTATCTCCGCTATTTCTTCCTTCCATTCTCGGAGATTTCTATTTTAACTCCCGAAAAAACGTGAAAAAAATGCGGAAAAACAGGCGAAAAACGGTCATTTTTGAATCAGAAAAGGGGCAAAATTGGGGTTCGGTCGGAAATCTTTATTTTAACTCGAATGGAAGAATGCGGGTTTGAGGTGGGGGAAATCGGAAGGGTTTATTTGGGTTGTACATAGGTAGAAGAAAGAAATAAGTTTAGTTTGTAATATATAATCCAAAAGGTGGAATGTGTGAGAAAAGAGAAAGAACTAAACTGAAATCGTGGGTGTAGAAAAGAAAAGTTCCAACTCTGAAGGTTTTTCCGGTATTTTTTCGGCAGACCTTCGGATTTTTTTTTCTAAGATTAAAAAATCCGAGTGCATATAGTCTCCTTTTAAATAAGATTATTCTCTATTACTCCTCCTGATTTTTCTTTTTAGACACAACATCCAATAAATTTTGTAAAGATGCTATCCCTCGTACTTGCTCTGTTAGTGCATAATCAATGTATTCCAATGATGTTAAAGCCATTTGCTTAGCCTGAGCAACGTTGTTGTTTTCAAGGTCTGATAATACTTCACGAACTATATCCAATGAGTAAACGACTCTTTGAACAGTTCGGATAATCAATACCCTTCGAATATCGGATGGACTATATAGACGAAAACCACTCTCTTTGTGCCTTTCAGGGTTGATTAGCCCTTCCTTTTCCCAATGTCTAATAGCAGATGCGGATACATTCGCTTCTTTTGCAACTTCTCCAATTGTAAAAAAGGTTTTCTTACTGTAATCAGGAATTTCCGTTAGTTCTTTTAAATCAAGTATTTCAATCGTTTTTTGTACGGTTTCTTTTTCAGTATAGAGATTAACTTGTGCTTTATTAATCAGCCATAATCCCTCTACAATTTGTCCATTTTTGATAAGTGGCATGATCTCTTTAATCAAATCCATACCAAAGCCGGGCAATAATGCACGAATACATTGAAAATAGGCTTCATGAACAGAGGTATAAATTCTGTACCCATTTTCTGCTCTATCGACGACAGGAATCAGTCCCCAGGATTCATAATGTCTTAATGCACTTGTGCTTATATTCAACTTCTTAGCAATTTCAATTCCTTTCATAGAAATCTCCTCTCTTAACCTTATAAATTAAAGTTAAAGTTAATGACGGGTTTTTATAATAGGATACAACAATATAAAAGAAAAAAACACTAAACATTAGCATTTGCATTAATATTGTACTATGGAAATATAAGGTTAAATAATGAATGCCTTATAGAAATCTATTTAAAGGGAGCGAATACCTATGCAAAATCGAAAAATGAATCAAACAGTCGTACCTTACTTTATGGTACTTAGTGCTTCAAAATTTATTGAATTTACTAAGAATGTTTTTCAATCGGAAGTAATTAACGTAAATAAATTAGGAGACACAGAGGGTGTTATTCATGCAGAAATGAAAATTGGAGAAAGCATCATTTATTTCGCTGATACATCTCATGATGGGAGTTGTGGACCAGGAGTATGTGGAGATTTAAAGAATGATGGTTTAGTCCCTGTCCAAATGTATATTTATGTTGATAACGTAACAGATACTTATGAAAAGGCCATTAAAGCAGGAGCAACATCAATTATGGAAGTCATGGAAGATGGAGAAGGTGGTTCTATGGCTGGCTTTGTAGATCCTTTTAGTAATTTATGGTGGGTTCAATCAAAATAACATTAACAATATAAAAATGTTTAAATGAAAGAACGTTCCAATTCCGAAGGTTTTCCGGTACTTTTCCCGGCAGACCTTCGGTTTTTTTATTTCCAAAATCGGAAAAAATCCCACCCCAATTCAATGTCAGTTCAATCTCCATTTCAATTAGTTTCCAATCGGAATCCATTCGTTTCTCTCATTTCTATGCCTCTCCAAGCCTTGTCCAATAAGGGTTCAATCCATCTCCTA
Source organism: Niallia sp. WK069_GA_01 (assembly GCF_983173855.1). NCBI lineage: Bacteria > Bacillati > Bacillota > Bacilli > Caryophanales > Bacillaceae > Niallia > Niallia sp. WK069_GA_01. The sequence goes on along the minus strand of NZ_OZ470138.1, from coordinate 4,572,997 downwards.
TTCCTTTTCAGTTGGTTTCCACACATAATAGAGTCGAATGTTTTTCAGCGTTTTATCTGGTTTTTTCGTTAGTTTTTCAATTGTAGAAGTAGATCAGGAACTTATTCAAAATCCGATCTCCTTCGTCTACTCTGGAACGTAATTTTTTTCTCAAAATCAGTGAAAAAACGTTACAAATTCGAGTGGAAATGCGGAAAAAGCGGGAACGTAATTATTTTATGAAGAAATTTAGAGTAAACGGGTGAATAGGGCGTGAGCCCTTTTAGGAGAAGGGATTGAGGGGAATAGAGCGGTGATGGGGGTTGGAACTTAATTTTTGGGTGGGGACATAGTAGATGGGTGTATATCTTTATCTAATGTAGAGAAGGAGAAACGATTGTAAACAAAAACATGCGAAGGTGGCTAAATAGAGAGTTGAAAGCGAATCTATAACGGTATATGAGAGGTTGAGGAGGAGGAGATGGTTCTAACTAAACAGAAATTGTAGATTTACAATTAACAATTTGAGTTTCAAATCATCTGACGGTTAAGCTAAACTATATGTATTAAGAGCTTTTAATTTATAATTAAATTTATATCATTATGAAAGAAGGTGTTTTTTGTGGGAATGGAGGAAATCAACAAGGATATTTGTTTTGTAGTTACTCCCATCGGAGCGGATGAATCAGCTGAACGAAGATATGCTGATGGTATTACAGACGGAGTCTTAAAGCCAATCTTGGAAGAATTCAATTTGGAGCCGAGGGTTGCCCATAGAATTACCAAACCTGGATCAATTAACTCCCAGGTTATTAATAACCTATATTCCGCTAAGTTGGTTATCGCCAATTTGACTGGGCTTAATCCAAATGTTATGTACGAGGTAGGGATTAGATATACCATGCGGAAACCTATGATTCTAATTTGTGAAAAGGGAACAAGATTACCGTTCGATATTATTGAGGAACGAACTATATTCTATACCAATGATATTGCTGGTAGTGAGGAGCTAAAAAGCAGATTACGTTCAATGCTTATAGATTTTGATTTCGATGGTCTACAGGATAACCCAATTTATAGAGTTCTGGACTTTGAAAATGCTATGGGTAAGATTAGTGATGAATCTGCAAGCGATTCACTTCTCAAGGAACTAAAGGATATTATCCAATCAAGTAAAAGTGATGATTCAAATAGCAGAATAACAAGAACGGTTTCCATCGAATTAATTGAAGGGAGCAGTAAATTTTTATCATCTTCAGAGGCTTTAAAATTGCCAAAAGAGATATTAAAGGTTTCTGATAGATTTATAGCTCCCATGAATATAGAGAATTCTTCAAATAGCTCACCTTTACTAACTTATTCATCTACATTTACGTGGGATGTTGATCATTCATTGATTGAGCTTGCTTGTAAAAATACTTTAGGAGATAAATTTTTATCACTTATTCCTGTAGTGTAAGCTGTGATATCAATAAATATTGGGTTGTATAGGAAGGGTAAGTAATGAAGGGACAATAAGAACATGAGGTTTTGTATTTATTTGAAGAAAACAGAGCCAGAAGTAATTTTTTCTTCTGGAGAGCACATCTTTCCAGCTGGAATAGGAGGTATTCAGAAACTTCCTGTTGAGTATGTAAGTCACGATTGTAACAATGCGTTTTCGGCAATGGAACTTCCATTTATGAGAAATTCCCTCATTGCCCTACCTCGTCAAATCTATGGACCTGGTAAAAGAGGGAAATTGGATCGTAAACATGCCACAAAATCAGCGGTTTCCTTAATGAATGGTGTGAATGAGTCAGGGAATGTTGAATTTGGTTATATTAGTTTAGGTCATCCTTACAGTATTTCACAAATTAAAATGAATGTGAATGGAACTTGTCAGTTTATTTCTGATAGAACTTTTGGGGAGGTAAATAAACAAGTTGCGGATTTCGAAAAGAATTTGAATAAATATAGTGGAAGGTATCAATTGTATCAAGATGAACGATTAGATTCGGATGAGTTCTTACTTGGATTGCATGATGGTAAATGGCATGTAGCTCTAAGCAATATAGAACTGGAGTCAAGTATTAGTGATTTTGTAGAAAGGTTACTTACTCAAAAGCCATTTGATAACCAATCACCTAATTATGGCACTGTGCAGATAAGAGTACAGCAGTCCATTCAATTTGATGACAGATATTTTAGAGTGTGTGCTAAAATAGTTTTCAATTATCTTGCTTTTGTAAAGGGACAAAACTTTGTATTAAATGATCGTTTTAATCCTTTGCGAGATTGGATTGTAAATGGTGGAGAAAACAAGTTTGCTGTATTGTCGGGAGAGCAAACTAATCTTGTTATACCATTTCCTGATAAAGCACATAAAATTTTAATTGTTCAGTATGGAAAATCTATAAAGGGATTAATTAGTTTCTATGGAAATTCCTTTGAAACATTGATTCATTTGTGTGATGATTTCGAAGATATATTTCAATTAGAAGGTTTTGTCTGTGATTGGCAAAATAGTCGAGAGTTTCGATTGAATGATTATATCAATTTAATAGCCTTTAAATCGTAAATTAAATACAAATTCAGACTGGAGCCATATAAAGGACCAGTCTTTTGCTTTTTATTCAGTTGGGTTTTCTACTCCATTCATCTGGAGAGTCATCAGGTTTGTATTTAGTTTCCATCCAGGTTTCCACTCCCTCTGTTCCTTTACAATTTTGAATTCAAAACAGAAGCTAAAGTTTGAAATACTTATTGTTAGAAAGGGAGAACAAAGAGTTGTATTTTTATGTTAAATTTATAAGGTGCATAAGTATTGATATTTTTAATTGGAGAACCACAAGAAAAAGGTAGCGAAGGAGTATATATATGTTCGATTTTCTATTTGAATTAGATAAACAAAGGAACAAAAGACAATATTCAAAAGATAAGATAAAGGATATAAATTTTGTGTTAGAAACGGAAATTAGGAAAATTGATGAAGACCCGGAGAAATCTATTTTAAATGTTTTACATAAAAATGATGAGCATATCATAGTTTACCGCACTTTTTTTGATCAAGAAGAAAAATTCGGACCGTTTTTTATTGACCTTAAAGTAATTCATAAAAAAGGTATCGTTTTGAACCGAATCCGATTGAGTGCTACTTACTATAGCGATGATACAATAGAGATAGGTGATATAGAGGTTTTTGGAGAAAATAAAGGAAGGGGTTACGGATCAATTTTACTCCATTCATTAGTCAGTTTTGCTATACAGTATTCTGTAAATACAATTTCAGGTTGGATTTCTCATACAGACAAGGATCATTTTGATAAGCTCGATCATTTCTATAAAAAACATGGTTTTGATGTAATTTGGGGTAATTCTAGTCAGATTGTAAATAAAGCTGCAGACATTATTTGGACTAATTCTTGAATAAATTTCTCTAAATAGAGATGGTTAAGTCATTGCTGTCAAAAATATATCTTTATTGATGATAGAGTATAATTTGATTAAAAAGACTTTCGTATGGTAGAATAAGGTAATTGTTCTTTTTAACAGGCTCCCCCGCTTGTTCAGACGGCACAGGTTCCTTGCTCAGTTGAGCAACTCTCAACAATACAATATAAAGGGGTGGTTATTATGAAGGAACTGTTTACAAGCCTTAAAGGTACACAAATCGTACTGCAAGCAATTACCTTGTGTGTAAGTTTTCTAGTCTTTAGTAATGGCGTAGTTGAGTGGTCTGTTAAAGAGAATGAATCATTGAAAAAGAGAGCGTCTAAGACGTTCTTTTTTTAAACAATTAATAAATTTAATCTAAAAATCATTGGTTATTGTGCCTATTTGAGAAGAGCATGACTTCATGCGAAGCTCCTTTTGACTATTTCGAACTGTATATTGTCAAGGATAAGAAGAAATGGGGAGGGGTTTTATGGGAAATTGTGCATTATGTCAAGAAGAAAGGGAACTAGAAAAAAGTCATATTATCCCTAAATTTGTTTTTAGGTCGATGAAGAAAAATTCACCCACAGGTAATATGCGAATGGCATCCCAACCAAACAGGGTTATTCAAGACGGTGACAAACAGGCGATGTTGTGTGGGGTCTGTGAAGATAGATTCAGTCGAAATGAAACAACTTTTGCTAATAAATTCTATCATCCATATCATTCAGATAATCTCCATGTTGTGGAATATGGACAATGGCTTAATTACTTCATTTCTTCAGTCAGTTGGCGAAGCCTTTATCTTGATATCATAGAATTTGTGCGTGATCAAAATATTGATATTATAGATTTAGGTACTTTAATTGAAGCAGAAAAAGTCATGCGTGAATTCCTTCTTGGAGAAAGAAAAGACCTTGGTCATATTGAAAATCATATATTCTTTTTTGGTCCTATTAAGGAAGTATCTGGGGATACCAGTGAATTTGATTTACATACTGCCATTGGGGGAAGTGTTGTGGGTTATACTTACATTAACCATAACCCCGACTCATCATATGTATTTTTAAATCTTCAGGGGATATTAATTGTTACAATATTAAAAAAGGACGTTGAAGAAGTCTGGGAAAATACCTTAGTTAAGGAAAAAGGATTCTTTAATATGGGACAGCCAAATCATACTGTATCTTCACCAGTGTTTAATGAGCTTTTTGCCGTGGCAAAGAACCTTAGAGAATCGAGAGAGAAAATTTCAGAAAGCCAAAAAGGAAAAATTGTGGAAGCTATAAGAAAAAACCCAGAACGATTTTTGAAGAGTAAGGCGTACCAGCGACTTAAAGATGATGAAAGAATTAGAAAAAAGTAATTGCTACCCTAGATCAATTTTTTTACTTAATATTCCCCCAGAAAAATGAGGGAATATTATTTCAATTATGCTTTTTTATAGAGTTCATCTGAATATTTTTCTTGTAGTTCCTGTATCTTCACCGTTAAATCTAGCTTTTTAGCAATTTGAATGATTTCACCCCAAAAACCATCTTTATGGAGTGGCCATCCATTAAAATATTCACCCATTGTCATCCGAGATAGCTGTTCATAAATTCTATCTACACGTTCTGTGAAAACACCAAATTGAATCTGTGAAGGCTGATTTGTTTCAAGATTTACTCCTTTGAAAATAGGGACAGATACTTCTAAATATTCATTTGGACTAAGAATAGAAGGATTTGAACGATATAGGCCAACGTCAAAAATTTCTCCATCAATAGTTATCCAAGAGTGACAGAAAGGGAATGGAACTGACTCAGCTTTCACGAATCCTAATTGTAGCTTACAATCAATACCTTGTTCTTTCAACAGGATATAGAGAATGCTAGAAACTCCATGACATGCACCACGCCAAGCCTCTTTAACTGAGTGATCAAATACAGCTAAGAAAGTATTTACAAGTTTCTCATTATAAGGGTACGGAGTGCCTAAGACGAAAGCTCGTTCTTTCCATAAATTTTTTTCGTTTAGGTTCTTATTTATACAACATTTTTTATATTTCTTCCCGCTTCCACAAGGACATTCATCATTACGACCAACCATTTGCTTCATACTTCCTTTCTTTTGAATCTTCAATTATTAACATAACATAGAACCAATTATTTTGTATTTCGCAATTTTTTCGGCAACCATGTTTGAACAGAGGGAGTTAAATACAGTGTTTAGCCTTTCAATTGCTTAATCTAGCTACAAAAAATTAGTATATACTAAAACCAGATAGTAGAATGTTTTCAAATTTTAATGAAATAGGAGAGGTCTATATGAGGGAAAAAGATTTTGAAAAATTTCTTGTTAATGACGGAAAGATTGATAGTAAGGATAAGGCTGTGCGTTCCAGACTAAGTAAAGCAAGAAAAGTAGAAGTTGAATTTCACGTTAATTTGGATGAAATAGTAAGAGATGATGTAAAGATGTATGAAACCTTAAAGCGAATTAAGAGAGAGCTAATTGACTCAAATGGTTCTATTCAGAATGCTTTGCGAAAATATTATATCTTTATTAATCAGAATGAATTTCCTACATTAAGTCAATATGAAAAGAAGCATAACAGTTTCAGCAGATAGTACATCATTTATTCACTATCAATCACAACACCTTCATTACTTATGTAGATTAAATATTTGTGCTACCATAAATTAATAAAATTGAAAGAAGGAATAATGATGAACAGTTCCTCTGACTATTATCCTCTTAGTCAACATTTAATAAGTTTAATAGAAAAAGGTGTTACAAGGGCAACTTTAACTTTCCAAGAGATTGAATACTTAATAAAAAGAGACTTGCCTCCAACTGCTAGAAAGAATCCAACATGGTGGTCAAATTCACATACAGAGAAATATAGACAATGTGCTTCCTGGCTAGAGTATGGTTGGGAGAAAGAAAATGTAGATTTAAAAGCTGAAAAGATAGAGTTTCGGTACATAGTTAAATAAGCCGAGCCTTATGCGGAATAAGCTCATCTTTTCAGGATTCTTCAATCTCTATAAAGAGGATAGGAAGTTTTAAAATTTGTTCTGCAACCAGGGGCAATAAGGTGTGGAAACAAACGAAATAGAAGAATGTTATTTCATATTTCCCTAATCTAAATGTGTTAACACTTGCTGTTATTTAAAGGGGAAATCAAGTAGGTAATGTCAACACTTTTTCTATGCAAATCGTTGCTATATCAACGGTTATTCATTGAAGTGTTAACTCTATTTCAATCTCGGAAAAGTGTTGACTAGACTAATATAAATCGTTTTTCTGTAGAAGGAATATAGACCTCCTATTTTATCACTTTTTTAATGTAGCCCCATAATAATCAGCGACTATTTTTGCTGGAATATAGGGTATTTCAGTTTCATCCCTACCACCACGATTTTTTCTATTAATTTGCCGCAATACTTCTTCTGCTCTTTCGTCTTGCTCTCGAGATGTGATGAAGTTATAATCTGGAATCAGCCACAAGCCATTTTCATTTTTATGAGCATCACGGAACTTTCCTTTTTCACACATTCTTTCTACAGTTTGACGATCTAACCCTAGTTTCTTGCATACTTCAGCAACTGTATACATCTATTGAACCTTCCTTCCTAATCAATGTAAAGTTTATCCAAATACTCAACTTGATTATCGCACTATTCTTATTTATAATACAAATTAATCAAATGAAAAGTAGGGAAAAATAATGGTTCTAAAAACCTCCATACAATTAAAATTTGAATATTTTAAACGGCTCGCATTCTAATTAAGATGAATGCGGGCTTTTTTATTTTCATTTGCCAATAGTCAGTGGAAAAAAGTAAGCCCGTAATCAAATAGCGCATTTAAACGCGTAGGCACCTCCGGTACGATAGACGTATCAATCAAAGGAGGTGCCATTCTTATGCCAACCACAAAATTAACCATTGTCCCCGTGACATTAGATCCTATCCACGACACCCTTCCATCTGTTGTACCGCAATCTCAAAGCCATTTCCCCAACTGCATGATTAAAGCAGCTGGTGTTGAAATTTCCTTCTTCAATGGCGTAGATGATCGCATCATACAAGTCATCATGAGGGAGTTGAGCAATCGGTGAAACATGATTTTACGAGCGTTAAAAATATTTTTATTATCTGTGGTAAAACGGATATGCGTAAAGGAATTGACGGCCTCGCTACGCTTATTCAAGATTCATTTGAGTTAGATCCATATAGCGATTCAATCTTTCTGTTTTCTGGATGGAGCAAAGATCGTTATAAATGTTTGTACTTCGATGGTGATGGCTTCGCCATGCTTTATAAACGATTAGATAACGGCAAGCTTCAATGGCCGAAAGACGAAAATGAAGTACGAAATCTTTCACAACAAGAGCTTCGTTGGTTATTAGAAGGACTATCGCTTCAGCAGCCAAAGGCAATTGCGAAATCTGCAAAAGGTGTCTTTTAAACGCTCCATTCCGAATGGTATAATGATCCATAGATGAAACTGTACGGAAATGTGGTGAACGATTTGACAGGTGTTAATTCGAAGCAAGAAGAACAAAACGAACGTATCATACGATTACTAGAGCAACAACTTGCTCAGTCAAATCGACAAATAGAAACATTGACTGAACAAGTACGCCAATTAACCAAAGCTTTATATGGTTCTAAATCAGAAAAATCAAAGTATCAAGCACCAGACGGTCAAGGATCTTTATTTGAAGACGATCCGTCTTTTAGCGATTCTGAGCAGACAGAAGAACAAAGCACGGAAACCATTAGCTATACCGTTATCCGTAAAGTATCGAAGAAAAAGAGAAACGATTCATTTAGCAATGATATTGAAATAGAAGAAATTCATCATCATCCAGCTAATACACAATGTGATTGTTGTCTCCATCAAATGACAGAAATAGGTACAACAGTAATAAGTGAAGAGGCAAAATTCATTCCAGCTACAATGAAGCGTGTGCAACATATCGAGCATGCCTATGAGTGCAAGGCATGCAAAAAAGATACCACTCAAAAAGCACAAATAAAACGAGGGAAAGCGCCACAAGCTGCCATTCAACGTAGTATTGCAGGACCAACTGTTTTGGCAAAACTTATCTACGATAAGTTTATTCAGTACTTGCCTCTTTACCGGCAGGTAAAAGAGTGGGAACGATATGGCTTACTTACAAATGATAAGAACCTATCTAACTGGGTTATTCGCGCTGCCGAAGATTGGCTTCAACCAATTTATGATTTGATGAAGAAATTATTAACAACTAAATCAGTGCTCCATGTGGACGAAACCTATGCGCAAATCATTAAAAGGTCCGACGGGAAATCCGGACAATCGAATGCTTATAACTGGGTATGTCGTAGCGTACCAAGCCAAGGCCCTATCATTGTCGTTTTCAAAAGTGCCTTATCTAGAAGTCGAGCTATATTAGAAGATTTGATAGCCGGGTTCAAAGGAACTGTGATTTGCGATGGCTATTCAGCTTACGGTCAATTACCTGACGTACAGTTCGCTAACTGTTGGGCTCACACGAGACGTTATTGGTTAAAAGCTGATAGTAAAAACGGTCGAATAGGCGTCGATTACTGCGACAGGTTGTATCAGATTGAGCGTAAAGTTAAACATCTTTCACCCGAAGAACGCCAACAAATGAGACAAAAAGAATCGAAGCCTATCGTAGATGAATTTTTCGATTGGGTCGATCGCTCACCGTTCTTCGGTAAAAATGCATTGGCGAAAGCAGCTGAATATACATTGAGCCGAGCTGATGGTTTAAAAGCATTTCTTGATGATGGGCATTTAGAAATCAATAATAATCCAGCCGAAAATGCGATTCGTCCGAATGTGATTGGTCGCAAGAACTGGCTTTTCTCCGTGAGTGAAGCAGATGCCAAAGCAAATGCCACCTGTCTAAGCTTGGCCGAAACATCGAAAGCAAACGGCATCGATTTTTATCAATATTTAGTCAAGTTACTAACAGAGCTGCCAACTTTACCAATTCATCAGCAACCAGATCTTTTACATAACTACATGCCATGGTCGGAAAATATCCAAGCCACATGTGCAAAATAGCCAAATATCTGAAAAAATCTTCAGATATTTGGCTATTCATCGTGCGTACCGTGAAGGTGCGCTATTTTTTTATAATTCGGGCTTACGGTCAATCCGATTCCTTTTTAGTGTATTTACATAAATTCTTTATGAAATATTTCTAAAGGTTCCTTCTTAGAGGAATCTATGATGGCATCATTTTTTTAATTCTAGGTAGGTATAATCAAACTTGAGGAAAAGATCGCCCTTGACGGCAAAAACAAAGTTAGTTACTCAAGAGGCTGTGTTTGCATCAACTGAAATGCTTCATACAACTGCATTTTTGGATGATACGAGTGAAACGAGTGCAATTCCTAATTTCCTTTTTAATTCTTTTTTGAATGAACCCTTTAAATGTTCAATTTAAGAGGATAACAACAATTCTATTTATTGTACTGAATGAAGCATTTAATCCTTCATACGAGTAAAACGAGTGGTTCCTATAAATTTAGAAAGTGAATTGAGGGATAAGGAATAGCTTTCTTATCCCTTTAAGTTTTTGATTGTAGTATAAACAATATTCTTCTTTAATAACTACGTATAGTATAATTGTATTAGGAAAAACCTAGTAAATGGAAAAGTGGGTATCCAAGAATGGATACTAGATTTAATATAGATAAGGTTTTCGTTCAATCTTTGTGGGCTAAAGGAGAGTTAGGAGAAATGGATGTTAATATTCCTAGTGAGTTTGAAAAAACGCTAGATGAATGTTCAAATATTGCGATAGAAGCATATAATGACACAGTTCATTATCAGAAAGAGATTTCTGATATGGTTGATAAATTACACTGGCAATTAACTATTGAAAAAGAGGATCTGCTAAGCAATAGGGATGCCAAAAACTTTGAATTTTCATCTGCACTCGATAAAATAATACAAAAAATAGGGGTTCAAACTAAGAGCAGTATAGAGGATCTTTCTCAATCTTCAGCCAGAAAGAAAAAATCATTAAATACATTTACAGTATCTCTTTTTGGAAGAACCAAAGCTGGAAAGAGTACGATACGTGAGGCTTTAACAAAGGGTAGTGGTGGAACAATCGGTAAAGGGGCTCAAAGAACAACAAGGGAGATTTTAGAATACTCTTGGAAAGGGTTAAGATTGTTAGATGTACCAGGAATTGAGGCATATAAGGGTGACGATGACACACAAGTGGCCCAAGATATAATAGATCAATCCGATATGATTGTGTTTTTAACATCAGATGACTCCGTTCAACCAGGGGAATTTGATGAGATGGCAAGTCTTCAGGAAATAAATAAACACTTTTTTGTTGTTATGAATGTTAAGCATAATCTTTTAGAACCTGAAACTGGAGAGCCAAGTGTTCGGAAAATCAATCGTTTCCTTAGAAAGCCAGATAAAGTTTTTGACTTGGATAGATTAAAAGAACATAGAAATCATATATCACACTACGTAAAAACTCACTTGGGTATTTCCCATGTAGATGTGATTTGGATTCACGCTCAAGCAGCTTTTTTAAGTACAAAAGAAGATAAAAAGGAAACTTCTAACCAACTTTGGAATGTAAGTCAAATGGAAATGCTTTATGATAGGATCTCGTATGAGATAAATCGTTATGGAAAACATAGACGAGTGCTCACATTTTTTGATAGTCTTGTCCATTTTGTAGATACTGTCGAAAAAATGCTTTGGGAAGAACAAAGTGTTATACGAGCACAAGCCCATTATATGGTTGAAAAACGTGATGAGTTACAACGTTTTTTTAATCAATTTATTCCGGAAAGTAACAGAAGAATTGAAAGTAAAGTTGAAGAATTATTTGCACCAATAAAAGAATGGATTCCTAGTTTTGTAGAAGAATATATTGGTAGAAAAGATGCACATGATGTACTACAAGAGCGGCTTAAAGATAGAAGTGAAAATATTGAAAAGTCTATGGAAACCGTATTAAAGATCGTGACTGGAGAACTTGAAAGCTACTTAAACGAATTTTCACGGCAATATCAATATGATTTCGAAAATATTCATGTTGTACCAAGTGATATTGGTACCTTAAAAAAAGGACAACTAGGAAGAATTACTAAGTGGGGAGGCATTGCTTTAGGTGGGGTATCAACGGCGGTTTTTATAGGAACTGCAAATATTTGGAACCCAGTGGGATGGTTATTATTAGGTGGAAGTGTTGTTGTTGGAATTTTTAGTGGACTGTTAAAAAGTTACGAAAAGAAAAAGTGGCAGAGAGTAAAAAGAGATGCGGAGAAGGCCCTCTTTGAAAATATTGATGATCTGGAAAGGAAAACTATAGGAAGATACAAGTCATGGTTTTATAAGGAAATTACCTCTAAGGGGAAACAGGAGATTTTCGATGAAGTTAGCACCTTTACTGAAGGCTTGTTTTCAATAGCAAATTTAGTCAGAGAATATGCGAAGAAAATGGGAAATATGAAAGAAAATATCAATAAACATATGTTTTTCCATTTACTTCAGCTTGAAAGTGTGCCAATGGAGTTATCTGATATTATAGCAATTTGTAGGGATCAAGGAGTTGCTACAAAAATTATTGTTCCTTCTCATTGGTTTATGAATGGGTCTTATCTATCAAATCTAAATGATATATGCGGTGAACATGTCTATTTAATAAGTGATGATATAGATATTCGTAACTTAATAGCAAGGTCTCTTCACCATGAAAAGGTTAATCCAGATCAAGTTACAATCGAAAATAGAGATAATAAAAGGGTTGCTGTTGTTCAAGTTCCAAATAACTTAAAAGGGCTTATTATTGGAAAGGGCGGAGTTAATATCCGTTTAGCTCAAGGAGTTTGCAGAATGAAAATAGTTCTTAAATAAAAAGAGAGGAGAATTAACTTATGGATTCGTTATTGTACAAGAAAAATCTACAATCAATTGATGAAATTTGTAGTAAGGTATTGAATACCTTAGAAGGTAGGCAGGAAGACGAAATTAAGAGTTTATACAGAGATTATAAAGTATTTTTGAATGATTATAACAGAGAAACAAAACTTTCAATTGCATTTGTTGGCCAATACAATGCTGGTAAATCATCTACTATCGCTGCCCTTACCAATGCTAGTTTTCTTGAAAAACATTATGAGGAAATAGATGGAGAAAGAAAACTTGTTGAAGTATATGAAGTAGGGGATAAAAAATTGTATGTTGGAGCACAAATCATGACAGATAGAACGGAAGAATATATGTGGAATGATGTGCGAATTATTGATACACCTGGAATCTATGCAGGAAGAAATGACCATGACGAGAAAACTTTAAATCAAATCTCAAAAACGGATTTATTGGTATTTGTAGTTTCAAATGAGCTGTTTAATCCTCAAGGTGGTGATTTTTTTAGACGTATCATTCACGATATGCAAAGAAATGGTCAAGTGGTACTTGTTGTAAATAAAATGAGTAGAGAGTCAGGTACATCTTACACCCTTCAAAAGTCACTTCTTGAGGTGATGGAGCCATTTCACCCAGATGATTTTTATACTTGTTATATTGATGCCCATGATTATTTAGAAGCAAGATTGGAAGAAGACGATGAAGAAAGAGAATGTCTATTGGAGGACTCTAATTTTGAAGCCTTTCTAAATTCTTTACAGCAGTTGATAGACAAAAATAAACTAACTGCAAGGTTGTTAACACCATTACATAGAGCATCAGAGGTATTAGAAAAGGCATATAATCTTCTTACAACAGAAGAAAAATTACATCGAGATATGGTTGAAATTTTGCGTAGAAAAGGTATTTTAGTCAGAAATGCTATGACTCGGTTTAAAAATATAACTACAAGTGAGTTAAATAAATTAGAACATAAAGTGATAATGATAGGTGAAAATGTTGCTGGTATGGCGGATGGAAACCATAGTTCTGAAGAGGTAAATTCAGCTTTAAAAAAAGCAGAAAGTCAGATAGAGAGCGAATCGGAACAAACGCTTGAAAGAATTCAAAATGGATTAACTGAGCAAGTAGAACAACTCCAAATAGAACTTGAAAATCTTCAAGATTCAACGCTCGGGAGGTCCATTTCCAAAATGCTTGAAGCAAGTACAGGCAGAAAATCGTTGGGGGAAAGAGACTTTACTGAGAAAAAAAGTGGTCATTCAATCTTAGAGAAAGGACCGGAGGCATTAAACAAAGTGGGGCAATTTGCAACTAACGTTTCAAAGGATGCTGTTTATAACTTTGTGAAGTTCTTTGGGGGGAAATTTAAACCTTGGGGAGCAACAAAGTTAACTAAATTTGTAAATAAACTTGGCCCTGTATTATCTATAATAGGCACGGTTTTAGATATTTTCTTTGCAGCAAAAGAGGAATACGATGAGGTTTCACACGAGCAAAAACTTCGTGAAGCAAGGGCAGATTTACGAAAGGATTTTCGAGAAGTTGCCCTCGAAATTAGAAATGAATATGAACAAAACATTAACGGATCCATATTGCCTTTCTTTTTAGAACAAATAAGAGATGCAGAGAAAGATCAAGTTGAATTAAGAGATTTTGAACTATCTAAAGAATCTTCTGTACATGGTATGGGGCAATTAATGATTCAAGTTAAGAAAACATTAACAGAGCTAACTAATCGCTAGAATAATTAAATAATGGAGATAAGGTAAAGCAATTAGTATTTTTTAATGGGATTAGAAAACCTTAAATCGAAGCAGACAAAATTAATTGTCTGCTTCTTTTATACATAGCACAAAAGCCATAAGATATGTTTCCCAGAACTATGCTAATAGGGAGTATGGTAAAAACAGTGAAACAAAAAGTTCTATTATATTTTTTGGTTTGTCCCCAACTATCTTTAGCTTTTTAAGGTATAGAAGCAATATAAAGTATAATATAATTAATAATTAATCTAAAAAGGTGTGAGTATATTGGGTAAGTGAGGAATTCTTCAGGATAGTAGTAGAAGAAGAGAGAATAAGGTATAATAAGTGATACGAGGAGGTGTGATAAGTGGAAAATAAAATGTATGAATTATTACTAACTATAAGTAATAGAATGGATAAAATGGAAACAGAGTTAAGAAAAGAAATTCAAGGAGTAAAAGCAGACTTACAAGAAACGAAAACAGAGTTAAGAGAAGAAATTCAAGAAGTAAAAACAGAGTTAAGAAAAGAAATTCAAGAAGTAAAAACAGAGTTAAGAAAAGAAATTCAAGAAGTAAAAACAGAGTTAAAAGAAGAAATTCAAGAAGTAAAAACAGAGTTAAAAGAAGAAATTCAAGAAGTAAAAACAGAGTTAAGAGAAGAAATTCAAGAAGTAAAAACAGATCTAAAAGAAATGAATCAATATGTAAAAGTAGCTTTTCAAGAAGTTAATGGAAGATTAGATATAATGGAAAACAAATTAGACAAAGCTGTTGTGGTGAAAACAGAAGTACAATTTGTAACGGAAAAGGTTCATTCTTTAGAAAAACAGATTTATTTAATGAACAATCAGTAATTATGAATAAATATCTCTTGAAAAGGCATAAAAGTTTTTAATTATCCTTTCATTAAATCAAGTGAATCAGTCTTCTAAGTTATTTCCTCAAAAAAGTTTAAAAACCTTCAAAATTATTTTTTCCTTGCGTTTAGGACAAGAAATTAGGAGCCTGACCCTAATTTTACAATAAATTCAATTAACCATCAGTGATGGATGAAGACACCCCCCTGCTGTTAGAAAGGTTTATTTAATAAAAATATGATTCAAGACTGATTTTCGTTAGAATAAGCATAGACGATTTTCACAAATTATAAATACCGTGTAATTGTTGTTTGAAAATAAGTTAATAAGCATGATATAAATGTAAAAGTAGTAGAACATTTGGTTTTAGATTTTTTGACTGAGTATTTGAAGATGTATCCATAGTGAGAGGATTTGAGTTTGAAATGATAGATAATTTTTGGCGTGATTTACCACGACCATTTTTTGTACTTGCACCAATGGAAGATGTGACAGATGTTGTTTTTCGTCATGTTGTAAGTGAAGCTGGTCGACCGGATGTATTTTTCACAGAGTTTACAAACTCGGATAGCTATTGTCATCCAGAGGGCATGAAAAGTGTGCGTGGCCGTTTGCTTTTTACAGAAGATGAACAGCCATTGGTAGCACATATTTGGGGAGATAATCCTGAATATTTCCGTCAAATGAGCATTGGCATGGCAGAACTAGGATTTAAAGGCATCGATATTAATATGGGCTGTCCTGTACCTAATGTGGCATCGAGAGGCAAGGGAAGCGGCCTTATTCTGCGTCCAGACGTTGCGGCAGAACTTATTCAAGCAGCAAAAGCGGGCGGACTGCCTGTCAGTGTGAAAACACGACTTGGCTATAAGGAGGTTCAGGAGTGGGAGGAATGGCTCACCCATATTTTAAAACAAGATATTGCGAACCTTTCTATTCATTTACGTACAAGAAAGGAAATGAGCCAAGTAGATGCGCATTGGGAGCTAATTCCGGAAATCAAAAAATTACGGGATCGTATCGCACCAAATACACTGCTAACAATCAATGGGGACATTGCTGACCGTCAAACTGGCCTGCAGCTTGCAAAACAATATGGTATTGATGGCGTTATGATCGGGCGAGGTATTTTTAAAAATCCTTTTGCTTTTGAAAAAGAGCCAAAAGAGCATAGCAGTAAAGAATACCTTGATCTTTTAAGACTGCAGCTTGATCTTCAAGATCAATATGCGGAAGCATTGCCACGTTCAATCACAGGACTTCATCGCTTCTTCAAAATTTATGTCAAAGGATTCCGTGGAGCTGGTGAATTAAGAAATAAATTAATGAACACGAAATCAACAGATGAAGTACGTACATTGCTTGATAACTTTGAAAAAGAATGGTGATGGACGAGAATAGTGAAACGATCTGTGGAGTGCTTGCATAGATGGTTTAAAAGTGTAACACCCAATTAGACATTTGTTAAATCAGCCCTAATTCGTTAAAGAATCTTTTGCGGATTGGGGTTTTTTTATGGTTAAAAGGAGTGAATTTTAATACTTACTTGACTTATCGGAATAATAGAGTATAATTCATTTTATCATACAATTAATTGGAAATTAGATGATACATTTAAAAAGGGGGAACGATCTCTTTAAGATGAAAAAGGAATCTAAGGATATTAGATCCTTAAGTGGCTAAGCATCTTCATCAACTATTGGAAAGTTAGACTGCTTTTTATCGTTGACTGGAAAAGGATGCTTGCGATTTTTTAGAAATGAATCTATACATAGTTTCATCATTATTACTGCTTTATATAGGGAACTAGATTATCCAAGAAAATAAAAACATGAATAGGAAGGGAACGACAACAAGATGAAAAAGCTGACTGTATTATTTGTCATTTTAGGAATTTTAACTACTATTATTGCTGGCTGTGGAAAAAATGCAGCTAATTCATCAGGAGAAAAAACAACTATTAAAGTAGGAACTTCACCAGGTCCGTACAGTGAACTTTTTTTAAAGGCTGTTAAACCTATTTTAGAAGATAAAGGTTATAAAATTGAAAATGTTGAATTTAGTGACCTACTTCAAGCAGATATAGCGCTTTCTGAGGGAAGTGTTGATTTAAATGTTGATCAGCATACGGCATATATGAACAATTTTAATGATAATAAAAAAGCAAGTCTTACTAGTTTAACACCGATTCCAACGGTTCCTGCTGGTATCTTCCCAGGGAAAAAAACATCTTTAGATGATATTGCAAAAGGTGATTCTATTGGCATACCAAATGATGCTTCGAATGCAGCTAGAGCCTATGGACTTCTTCAAAAAGCAAATTTAATAAAATTAAAGGATGGAATTGAATTAGTAAAGGCAACTTCTAAAGATATTGTAGAGAATCCTTACAACCTAGAAATCAAGGAAATGAATTCTGCTCAAATCCCACGTGCTCTGCAGGATTTAGATTATGGGGTAGTTCCTGGCAGTATCGTCTATGCTTCTAAGATGGATCCGTCCAAAAAGCTACTTTCTGAAGATGTCTTAAAGCATTTAGAATTGGTGGCAGTTGTAGATAAATCGAATAAAGACACAAAATGGGCAAAAGCAGTAGCAGATGCGTACCAATCAGATGAATTTAAGTCCTATTTAGAAAAACATAATAAAGATGATTATTGGTTTATTCCGGATGAATTAAAATAACAAACAAAAAGGCTATCATTCTTCTAATTTTTTGGAAGAATGATAGCCTTTTTATTCTTATGATTTTTTTGCAAGTATTAATTTGTTAAGAAATGTTCGTTTCGGATTGAAAAGTGTTGATTTATTCTTTCTAAATCTTTCTAATTCTGCATAATAACAGAAAGAGAATAGTTGATAATAGGTTAATTGTCAAAAAAAATTTTGTCCTAATTTATCAAAAAATAAGAAACCCTTTTCATTACTTAAGCTATAAAGTATCAGCCATAAGTTTTAAGCTGCTTTTTGAATAGGAAAAGTCAAGAATTTTTCTAATCATGATTGATTTTTTTTTATTACTAGAATATTATGTACTTTATGTTCTGCTATTAAGCGATATTGTACTACATCATAAAAAGGGAATACTTGTAAAGTATAGTATATTTGATGGGGAATTATGTATAATTCATACAGTTTGTTCTGTATAAATTTTTTGAAAAAATAAGAGGGGGAAAGTTTTTGATTGAATTAAAAAAAGTGAACAAAATATATCCAGATGGATTTCATGCATTAAAGGATATTAATCTTACATTTGAAGAAGGAAAAATTAATGTATTAATCGGGCCAAGTGGCTGTGGAAAAACAACAACAATGAAACTATTAAATAAACTGACGGATTATACAGACGGAGAAATATTAATTGATGGAAAAAACATCAAGCAAATCAATACGATAGAATTGCGACGTCAAACCGGTTATGTTATTCAAAGTATTGGTCTTTTCCCACATATGAATATTTATGATAATGTCGCTGCTGTTCCAAAGCTTTTAAAATGGGATAAGCAGAAAATTAATCAAAAAGTAGAAGAACTGCTTCATATGGTTGGACTTGCACCTGAAACATTTAAAAAACGTTATCCCTCAGAATTAAGTGGCGGACAGCAGCAGCGTATTGGCGTAATACGTGCACTTGCAGCAGAACCATCTACCATTTTAATGGACGAGCCTTTTAGCGCATTGGATCCTATTAGTAGAGAACAATTGCAAAATGAATTAGTCCATCTCCAAAAAAATATTAAAAAGACTATTATATTTGTTACCCATGATATGGATGAAGCAATTAAAATTGCTGATCAAATTATTCTGATGAAAGATGGAGAGGTTGTTCAACAAGGGGCACCATCTGAAATCTTAGCTAATCCAGAGAATGATTTTGTAAAAGAATTTATTGGTTCTGATCGATTGACGCAATCCCAAGAGATGTCAACTGTTGCGGATTTTATCGATACTAGCTATCCTACAGTAAAAGAAGAGGATCTTGTGAAGCATGCAGTTGATATCATGGTAGAAAAGCAACGTGATATTCTTCCTGTTACGGACACAAATCAACGATATATCGGAATGATTACTTTATACAAAGCGATGGCTCATAAAGAAGAAAAGGTTTCAGCTATTATAGACAAATCGATTCTATCTTATGAAGAAACGGACGATATAGATGGAATTATTCAAAAGAAAGTTTCAATAGTTCCGATTTCTTTCAATAACAAATACATCGGTATGCTAAATCAAGAAAAATTATTGCGAAATCTTCATGGGAAATTTGGAAACAAGCGTGGTGTCCAATAAATGGATTTGATAACAGACTATATTGAATTTTGGCAGGAGAAATATGCTTCGATTTTAGGATATACGTATGAACATATCATATTATCGATTGTTGCCATAACATTGGCTATTGTTATGACGGTACCACTAGCAATTTATATGACGAAAATGAAAAATCAAATGCTCAAGAATAGTATCTTTTATATTGCGAATATATTCCAAACTATACCGACAATTGCGTTATTTGCTATATTGATCCCAATTATGGGGATTGGATTTAAGCCAGCAGTGGTGGCATTATTTTTGTATGCTTTACTGCCTTTATTGCGCAATACTTATGCTGGAGTAGAGTCAATTGATTCTGGTATTGTCGAAGCGGCAAAAGGAATGGGGTACAGTACGTTCCAACGTCTAGTAAAAATTGAATTGCCTATCGCAATGCCATATATTATGTCAGGTATTCGTGTAACTACAGTCTATGTTATTAGTTGGACAACATTGGCAGCAGTTATTGGCGCTGGTGGTCTAGGAAGCCTGGTGTTAGCAGGAATCGGCTATAACGATTTCTACATGATACTTACTGGAACAATAGTAGCTGTGGCTATTGCACTGATTATTGATTTAATTTTTGCTCAAATCGAAAAAAAGCTTTTCCGTACAAATTAAGATTCAAATAGAATAGGAGTTTAAAAATGAAAAAAATAATAGTAACTACTCTTATAACAATACTTCTTCTTGCTCTTGCAGGTTGTGGAAAAGAGAAATCTGCAGATGGTGGAGATGTTTTAACATATGGAGCACAATCATATACGGATCCAAAAATAATGGGCCAGATTGTTAAAACATTAGTCGAGGCTAAAACAGATCATGAAATAAAGCTAGTAGAAGATATTCAAGCAAGTCCTCAGATTTTAGGTGCAATTAAGCGTAAAGATTTAGATATTGCAACACTTTATTCTGGCGAAGTATACAACAATCATTTTGATAAAAATGAAGTGGAGTATTCAACAGATCCACAAAAAACGATTGAACAGGCGCAAAAACTTTTTGGTGATAAATATAATATAAAATGGTATGACACAATTGGGTTTACGAATATGTATGGTATTGCCGTAAAAGGCGATTTTGCTAAAAAAAATAATATTGAAACAATGTCTGATTTAAAACCATTTGCTAAAAAGCTTGTTGTTGGTACCGATTCTGCATGGGTAGAACGGGCAAATGACGGCTATAAAGGCTATCAAAAGGCATACGGCTATTCTTTTGGTGATGTTCGCGGCATGGAAGTTTCCTTAATGTATAAAGGTATTGCAAACAATGAGATGGATGTCATTACGGCTTACACAGTTGATCCGCAAATAATAGAAAATAATTTAAAGCTATTAAAAGATGATAAAAACTTCTTCCCTCCTTACAATGCATCGCTTGTTGCAAGAGATGAAATCGTGAAGGACTACCCAGAAGTTAGCGAAATCTTAGATTCGATTGTTGGATTAGTAAGCACAGAAGAAATGACGAAAATGATTCGCGAAGTTGATATCAATAAACGCAGTCCTAAAGATGCAGCAGTTGAATTTTTGAAAGAAAAAGGCATGATAGAATAAATTAAAGTGGTGATTCAAGCATGGACTTTTTAAAGGGACTAGGACAATATATGGTGGAGAATTCCTCTACCTTAATGTCACTAGGAATGGAACATATATTAATGGTGCTTTACGGGATAGGACTATCTCTCCTTGTAGGTATTCCACTAGGTATCTTAGCAGCAAAATTCGAAAAATTAGCACCTATTATTTTATCTTTAACAAATATTTTGCAATTAATTCCGAGTTTAGCAATGTTAGCAATTTTACTGCTTTACTTAGGACTTGGCTTCCAAACAATGGTAGTTGGACTTTTCTTTTATTCCCTGCTGCCAATTGTCAGAAATACGTATGTTGGGTTAAAAGAAGTAGATGAAGGAATATTAGAAGCTGGTACTGGAATTGGCATGACAGCATTTCAGCTGTTAGCTAAAGTACAATTTCCATTATCGATTCCTTTTCTGATGGCTGGATTGCGTGTAGCATCTGTTATTGCGGTATCCGTTGCTTGTATTGGTCCATATATTGGTGCAGGTGGACTAGGAAAGGAAATTATTTCTGGAATCAGCCAGCAATCTGATATACGAATTTATGCTGGTGCCATTCCTGCTGCCTTGTTGGCAATCATTGCTGATATCGTATTAGGTAGAATAGAAACCAAAACAAAGAAAAGATTTACTTAATAAACAGCATTCTTTTTCATTTAAGAAAGGAGTGTAAGAATTGAAACAAACAGTTTTTAAGAAAATAGATGAACTTTATGATGAAATGGTAGAGATCAGAAGAGACTTTCATATGTACCCAGAGTTATCCTTTCAAGAAGAGAGGACAGCAAGTGTTATTGCTGAATATCAAAGAAAACTGGGGTTAGAAGTGCAAACAAATGTTGGAGGTAATGGTGTTGTGGCTACGCTTCGTGGAGCAAAGCCAGGAAAGACAGTTGCTATCCGAGCTGATTTTGATGCTCTGCCTATTGAGGAAGAAAATGAGGTTTCTTATAAATCTCAAAATCCAGGTGTTATGCATGCATGTGGTCATGATGCCCACACTGCTATCGCTTTAGGTATCTCGAAAGCATTGGCAGCACATAAAGAGGAATTAGCTGGAAATATTGTATTTATTCATCAGCATGCAGAGGAAGAAGATCCTGGCGGTGCAAAAACAATGATTGAAGACGGTGCCTTAGATGGCGTTGATGCTATATTTGCTACACATATGGAAAATTATCTGCCAGTCGGCCACCTTTGGCATAATGATGAGTACGTGCTTGGAGCTTGCGATGACTTTTTTATTACGATTAAAGGAGTCGGAGGACATGGTGCTTTCCCACATGATACGACGGATGTGATCGCAATTGGAGCACAATTAGTCAGCAGCTTGCATCAAGTAATTAGTCGGAAGGTAGACCCATTAAAGTCAGCTGTGTTAACAATAGGCTCTTTTCAAGCTGGTAATACAACAAATGTTATTCCAGGAGAAGGCCGTCTGGAGGGAACAGTGCGCACATTTGATGAATCAGTACGTCAAGATGTTTCGAATTGGGTGAAACAAATTACAGAACATACATGCAAAGCGTTTGGTGCTGATTTTGAATTGGATTATCATTTTGGCTATCCAGCAACAAAAAATGATAAGAACCTTAATCAATTAATGGTAAAGGCTGCAAAAGATGTACTGCCAGAAGAAAATATTCAAGTAGTAGCACCGAATATGGGGGCAGAAGACTTTTCTTATTTTGCACAAAAAATTCCTGGCACGTATTTCTTTACAGGTTCAGCTAATAAGGAGAAAGGTTTTGTTTATCCTTATCATCATGCAAAGTTTGATATTGATGAAAAAGCACTTTTGAATGGCGCAAAAGTACTGGCATCTGCAGCATTAGATTTTTTAGATAGCTAAAGATGGCAGAAGGTTTAAAGACAAAGCTTAGTAAGCGAGGCCGCTTGGACAAATGATGAAAATGGATTAGAAGCCGGGACATAAGTATTCCAGCCGAAGATAAACCCGAACCATGATACGAAGATGTAAAAAACATTTCGTATCATGCGTTTGGGTTTTTTATTTATGTAAAAAAGAAGATTTGTGGTAATGATCCGTAGCTTGAATACACTTCACTTTCCGTGGGGATCGGCTTTAGCCGCTTCGGCTCTTTGCCTGCAGGGTCTCAGCTGTCTCGCTAATCCCACTAGAGTCTACGTGAATTCAGGTTGCTGCATTTTCCAAATCTATTTCATTTTTTCTTGGAAAAAGAATTAAGTTTTAGAAAACAGCCTTTAAAAACGAAGTGGAACAACATAGTTTTTAATACTTAACTACTCAAAGTAGGGGCCTTGCTTTCCGTTTCAGGATGCTCGCTTTCCGTGGGGCGTGCGATGAGCCTCCTCGGCGCAAGCGCCTGCGGGGTCTCATCTAACCCGCTAATCCCACAGGAGTCTCGCACCTTTCACTCCAATCAAGCCGTTTTGATTCATTAGTTGCTGTCGTTGAACTGGTGAAAACACCCACCTTATAAAAACAGACTAAAAGTGCACATTTTGGTAGAACAGCGTTGAATAAGAAACACACATGATTTCACACTCACACCCCGGCATGAAAATTTTTTCTAAGCCGGGGTTTTACTTTTTTGTCCATTTTTCCATACTGATTAATGCTATGGGAAGTAATCTTTACGTGCGCTTTTGTGGTGGTTCGACCCTGTATAAGAAACTGTTTGGAATTTGCCTTGTGTACACCCCTTTGTTGACTCTTCAATTTTTGAGGATGATCACGTACAGAAAAATGCTGTTTGACCAAGCTTATTCCACTTTCCATAGACACTACTTTGGAGGTTGTTTTATTTGGACATTTTATTAACCCATTGTGCCGGAATGGATGTTCATCAAAAAGAGATTGTAGTTTGTGCCCTAACTGGCACTAATAATGAATCCATTCAAAAAGAAACCAAGACTTTTTCCACTTTAACCAAAAGTTTATTTGATTTATTAAAGTGGTTAGAAGAAAAACAAATTACACACATTGCTCTGGAAAGTACCGGAATCTATTGGAAGCCGGTATACAACATCCTTGAAGGATATTTCGATATTACTGTGGCCAATGCCCAACGTATTAAAAACGTTCCTGGTCGTAAGACCGATGTTTCAGATGCAGAATGGATTGCCAAGCTTCTTCGTCATGGATTGATTGAAAAAAGCTTTGTCCCTTCCCAAGATCTTCGGGAATTAAGAGATTTGAACCGTTTACGCAAGAAATGGGTTGGTAACTTAACAGCTGAAAAAAATAGAATTTCAAAGGTCCTCGAATGTTCAAACATAAAGCTTGGTTCAGTTATTTCTGATATCTTTGGGGTTTCTGGACGTAAACTTTTGAAACAGTTAGTCGATAATGGATACCTTGATAAGGCTGATGTTGATGCCAATATCCATCATTCTCTCCGCAAGAAGGCTGATACCATTTCCGATTCTCTTTTCGGAACATTAAATGAACATCAAATGTTTATGATTAAAAGCTCTTGGAATCATATCATGTATTTGGAAACTTCCATTCAAGAACTTGAAAATAGGATAGATACCCTGCTTCATTCCTATCAAGAAGAAAAAGAAATACTTTTATCTATCCCAGGTATAAAGGAACACACAGCTGCTGTTATTATTGCGGAAATCGGAACAGATATGAGCCAATTCCCTTCATCAAGACATTTAGCTTCTTGGGCTGGTGTATCACCTGGCAATAATGAAAGTGCTGGTAAAAAGAAAAGTTCCAAAAGCGTTCAAGGAAACCCACATATAAAAGCTGCTCTTTGTGAGGTTGCTTGGGCTATATCAAGGTCGAAAAATACCTCAATGTCAAATGTTTTTTGGTCTCTATCTGCAAGAAGAGGAAAGAAAAAAGCTTTACAGGCTATTGCACATAAAGTTTTAAGAATTATATATACCCTATTTATTAATAAGCAACACTTCTCTGAACCACGTCTAGCTGGTTAGACGACCTTCCATTACAATACTCTATTAAGGTTGTGATTTTTTTAAAAAATTGAGGTCACACCCTTTCTTTACTATTGTCTTTTTTCTAGAAGTCCACGCTTCAAGATTTTCTTTACACCAAAATCCTGTACCCGCCCTATCAAATAGAACACGTTACTGTATTATACAGATACCCAGAATAGCCACTCGCCCGTTTTATTTTCACAGAAAAAGCGCAAGCGCCTTGTTTAGCCCCGAAGAAAAATGTTCTCTAGACTCAAAAAGTGTTTTTTACTTTTAGAGGCTGGAGGCAATACTCACTGGGGCTAGGCGCTGGAGCTAGACACTCATCTAAGTTCAAAAATTTTATCCTTTCTTATCTTCTAAAAAAAATCAACGAGCCATTGTTTAGCAATAATACCTTGTAATGAAATTCGAAAACAAAAACTTATTCTAAAAACAGGTTGCTTGTAACGGAGGGTGCGTAGACTCCTGCGGGAAATGTGGGAAGGCTGAGACCCCGCAAGGCAACGCCGAGGAGGCTCAGCACCCACCCCGCGGAAAGCGAAGCAACCCGTAGTGGAAAGCAACCCCCACAATACAAAACAAGTCTCCCATTTTATTGTTTTAAACCGAGTAATATCAAGACTTGCGCACGAATTTGAAGGTGCAAAGTTTGAGTTAACTAGATGAAAAAACATAAATAACCAGATAGGGAAGTAACCATTTACGTGCTAAATTAGAAAATGTTCGTCTTTACCTATTATTTATTTAGTTATGTCTCAGCCTTTTTTCATTATCTAGGAAATGATAAACGAAATGGGATTGTGAATCACTTAGCGGTTCAAAAATCAGCCATGAATTTTTGGCTTTTTCAATTCGGTTGCTTTTAGAGATTTCCCCCCTCCATATGTCCCTCTTCTCCATAACCATTCAAGGGGACCAAATCTGTATTGAGAAAGATACCATTTACTCAAAAATATTTGCAACGTATAAAAAGCAAGGCAATAAATAGCGGATTGCCACAGCGATATATCAGCCGTGTTATCGAATAAGAGTGCAAATAAGGTGGTAGTAACAATCGTTTGAGCTATATAATTGGTTAAAGCTAATTGACCTACACAGCCAACTGGTGATAAGAATAGTTGCCATCTTTCCTTTTCAAGCAATAATAATAGGGATGTTACATAAAAAACCGATAATGTCTTCCCACTTGTTACAACATAAACATAGCTTTCCATTGGATTATAGTTTGTTGATGAAAAATTCACAATCAGCATAAGCCAGCTTGGTATCGTTAAAAGGAGCGCGATTATCTGAACTATGCGTGTTTGTTTTCGTAACACACTTACACGCTGAAAAAGCTCTATCTTTCCTGCGAACAGACCGAGTAAAAATAATCCTAAAATCTCCGGAGATAAGATAATATTAGATGCTATATTGTACTTCAAAAAGAATTGAACTCTACCATAAGCATGTTCAGACCAGCCGTTAAATTGATTAAAAGCCGGAACGCTTGCGCTGACAAATTCAGTTGTTTCAACGAATGAACCTAATATAGTTAGCATCTCAGATAGTATTAACAGCACAATGGACCAAATAAAAATCGTTTTTGGATTCCGTTTATAAAAAAGAAGTAGCCAAAAGCCTGTAACGGCATATGTATTTAAAATATCCCCATTCCAAAACAAGACGATATGAACAAAAGCAAATACGAGTAAAATAACTAATCGTCGCACAAATAATCGATATATGTTTGCCCCTTTTTGCTCCGCGCGACTCATAAAAATCCAAAATCCTAATCCGAATAAAAAGGAAAAAATAACATAAAATTTTGTTTGCACAAATAAATCGTAAAAAAGTCTTAGATAAGCATCAAAACCGTGGTAGCTCCGTTCTTCTAATGAAGATTCTATTCCAAGCATTGTAGGAATATTGACGAGGAAAATTCCTAAGATAGCAAATCCCCGCAATACATCAATCGATTTAATTCTTTGCTCTTTACGTACAGATAAGTTCATATACTACTTCCTTTTCATTTTCTTCCATATAATTTCTGGTTGATTCCAGTAAAGGTTTCCGCCTTTTTGAGGCTTCTTTTCTTTAAGTTTCTGGAATAATAGTAATGCCAACTGTTCGGCTTGGTGCCCCCGGGGTGTTTTTTTTATAATAATTAACGATTAGTTCGTTAAATTCATTTTGGAAGTTGTTGAAATTTTCATCGTCAAGTTGTAACTCAACAAGTGAAAAGGTGGAACTATCTTCTGAGCAGCCTCTTTCTTTTAGTTTAGTAAGATAGTTTTGATATTGGTCCATTAAGGATAATTGATAGCATGAATAATAGTTTAGCTTCTTTTCGTTAGATGCCTCTTTCCATTCTTCTGAACTAATTTTTACCTCTTCTTCATTTATCGTGTAGTATTTTTCTGAAACGGCTCTTACTTTCTTTTCTTTCAAAATGCGAATAACGCCAGATTCAAGCAAAACTTGTATATGACGATAAAGTGTTGCTTGAGGAACATCTTTAATGATTTTTACCATTTCTAGAGGCGTTAGACCCGTTTTTTTGTTTCTCATTAAAGCTTGGGAAATCTTTATTCTTACTGGATGAATTAAAATCTCTGCTTTATTAACCATTTTATCTCCTTTATTAAAATCGATATTATTT
Source organism: Niallia sp. WK069_GA_01 (assembly GCF_983173855.1). Classification (NCBI taxonomy): domain Bacteria; kingdom Bacillati; phylum Bacillota; class Bacilli; order Caryophanales; family Bacillaceae; genus Niallia; species Niallia sp. WK069_GA_01. Next base: position 4,545,599 of record NZ_OZ470138.1, on the reverse strand, counting down.
ATAGTGATAACATTATCATTATAAATAATAATAAAAATCATAACAATATTTTAATAAAAATAGATGTAATATTTAGGTTATTATGTTATCGTTATCGATAATGATAATATAAATAAAGGAGCGATTGTTATGAAATTGCATTACGGAATGGATGAATTAAAAAATGTTGATTTTATGTCCTTTTTACCGATTATTTTACCGGTAATGGTAATAGGGATGATATTAGTTTTTATTGCTTTAATTGATTTGTATAGGCATAGAAAAAGGAGGAAGAATGTTCTATTGTGGACGCTCATTATTATTTTAGTTAATATGATGGGGCCAATTTTGTATTTTGTTATCGGCAGAAGGGGAAGTGATGGAATATGAAATTAGAAATTAAAAAAATTACCAAAAAATTCAAAAAGAAAACAGCTGTTAATAATTTTTCGATGGAATTACAAGCAGGAAAATGTGTCGGATTGATAGGACCTAATGGAGCTGGTAAATCGACAATAATAAAGATAATATCAGATATAATTGATCCAAGTATAGGCGAAGTATTATTAGATGGAAAGCAAATTTCAAAAATGAAACGAGAAATAGGCTACTTGCCACAGTATCCAAATTTTTTTCAATGGATGACTGCTAAGGAAACCCTTGCTTTTATGGGGCAGCTGTCTGGGATGACAAAACTAGAACTAATAGATGTTATTCCAGAGCTACTGTCGAAAGTAGGGTTAAACGGAGAAGAGAATTCAAAGGTTGAAACTTTTTCAGGTGGAATGAAACAGAGACTAGGAATTGCACAAGCATTGCTACATGAACCATCTTTGATTGTAATGGATGAACCAGTATCAGCATTAGATCCGATTGGAAGAAGAGAAGTTTTAAATATTATTCAAGAAATAAAGAAGAAGACGACAATTTTATTATCAACACATATTTTGAGTGATGCAGAAGAAATATGTGAAAGATTTGTCATTATAAAAAAGGGACATAAGATTGCCGATACCACATTAACGGAACTTTTAAATAGAAATAGTGAAAATAAAGTGAAATGTGAAATTAAAGGGAGATGTGAAGAGTGGATTGAAAATATCAAGCATTTAAACTATGTAAAAGGTTTAGAGATAGTAGGAAATAAACTGAAAATAGAATTGGAAGATATCGAGTTACATAAGAATATGCTACTAGCTAACGCATTGGAGTATCAAGTGGATCTTGTTAGATTTGAAATAGGTACTGATACATTAGAAGAAAAGTTTTTAAGTTTGGTGGGGGAATAATGAATACTTTTACTGTTTTAGCGAAAAAAGAATTTATCCAGATGGTACGCGAATATAAAGTTATTTGGCTGCCTCTTGTATTTATATTTTTAGGAATAACTCAACCAGTGATAAGTTATTATTTGCCAGCAATATTAAAGACGCTAGGCAATGGAAAAGGTATCATAATTGATCCAAATATGGCTTCTCAAAAAGGCGGAGAAATACTGGCTAGTACATTAGGGTCCCAGTTTGATCAGTTAGGCATAATGATTATTGTTGTTTCTTTGATGGGAATCGTGCAGTCAGACAAAGCAAATGGTATGTTAGCTTTTATTCTTACAAGACCTGTGAAGATTATGGAGTATATAACTGGAAAAATCATTTCTAATTATTTGTTTGTTGCTTGTAGTATAGTGTTAGGCTATTCCGTTTCTTATTTGTATGTACAATTATTGTATACAAATGTGGATTTCAACGATTTGGTTATGGCGTTATTCTTCTATCTGATATGGGTGTTGTTTATGGTTTCCTTCACGACAATGATTAGTACTATTTTTACTAGTCAGGGTATTATTGCGCTAATTTCTATTGTATTTTTATTGAGTTGTAGAATCATGGTTGGCTTAAGTCCTGTCTTAGACTATATGAATCCAGCTAGTATGAGTAAATATGCTATGGAGGTATTAAATTTTGGAACAATCGATACAGAAGTGATCGGACATATAATAATGGCATTCCTATGGGTTGCCTTAACAATCATTATTATGAATAAATGGATTTCCAAGAAAAGATTTAATTAATGCAATTTTTTTAGACAGAATTAGATAAGGCAGTGAATGCATTATGGCCGGGAAAAGGAATAGTTTATTTAGAAATATACAGTATTCTAAGAGATGAATATATTAATTAAAATGGAATTTACTCTTAGAAGAGATTCTTTAATTATTTTGGGTGAAAATTGTATTAGTATTTATCTTTTAATTGCTGACGATAGATTTGATAAGCATAAAACTTATTATTGAATCCTACTCTCTAACATGCTAGTATTAATGAAAATGAAATAATCCTTTAATTACGGTACAGAGAGACCGAAAAGGGCCATTAGATAATCTTATTGTATTATTATCTTTGCATATCCATGCCCTTTTGTCCTCTGCGACAAAAGGGCTTTTTAGTGTGCCGGGCATGTTCACTAGCTAGGCGGTGCAAGTCCGCTATGGGCGTTGGGATATGCGAACCATTAGTCGAAGGCAAGGGTGTCCGTGGTGACGCGGAATCTGAAGGAAGCCCTAGACAAATCCTTGGTCTGAGGTATACGAATCACATTAGAGGTTTTCATTTCAGGACGAGTTTGCTAAACAAAATGAAGTCCTAAATATCCCCGGATGAAATGAGAATAAATGTGGCAGATAGATGAGGAGAAAGCGAGTGAACTTACCCCGGGAGGTCTCTTGAATATCCTATTGGGAACCTATCTAGTGATAGATAGCTGAATCAAGAGAAGTCAGCCGAAGTCATAGTATCAAATCTAGGATTTGAGAAGGACGGAACGAAAGGAGCGACCGTGCTAGAGTTATTGATAAGGAAACGAGGAAACAGAAACAAAATGACTATACGAGAAAAGAAGGTTCGGAAAACCGGAGTTTCTCGGATAGAGTGGAGTTAGCCTTATGCAACCTCAACAGCATGGGAACAATATGAAATCAACGGTAAGTCTAATTATAAAGATAACAGAACTAGATAATTTGAACCATGCTTTCAAGAAGGTGGAAAGGAATAAAGGAGCAGCAGGAGTCGATGCGAAAGATATAGAAGCTACTCGCCTTTATTTGAAAGAAGAAGGTCAACAAATTAGAGAACTTATTAGAGAAGGAAAGTATAAACCAAAAGCAGTAAGAAGGGTGGATATCCCCAAACCGAACGGGGGAACAAGGAAACTTGGAATCCCTACCGTGACAGACAGAGTCATTCAACAAGCAATTGTGCAGAAACTTACCCCCATCTTTGAAAAACAATTTAGTTCGTATAGTTATGGATTTAGACCAAATAGAAGCGCACATCAAGCGATAGAACAAGCAAGACAATATATCGAAGATGGCTACAATTTTGTCGTAGACATAGACCTAGAGAAATTCTTCGACCGTGTTAACCATGACAAACTCATGTCGCTTATCGCGAAAACGATCACTGATAAACCAACCTTGAAACTAATCAGAAGATATCTCCAAGCAGGAGTGATGGACAATGGGTTAATTAAACCGAATACAGAAGGAACACCACAGGGTGGCCCATTAAGTCCGTTACTGAGCAACATCATGCTTCACGAATTAGATAAAGAATTAGAGAAGCGTGGGCACAAATTTGTGAGGTATGCAGATGATTGTAATATTTTCGTTAAAAGCAGGAAAGCAGGAGAACGAATAAAAGAAAGCATCACTCAATTTATCGAGAGAAAATTGAAGTTGAAGGTGAATCAGGAGAAAAGTGCGGTGGGAAAGCCGATAGCACGGATATTCTTAGGAGTAAGCTTCTACCAAAGAGGAAGGAAAACTAGAGTATTTGTGCCAAAAGAGCGGAAGAAAAGGTTCGAAGAAAAATTAAAGAAATGGACCAACCGAAATTGGGGAGTAAGCATGGAATTCCGTGTGAAGAAAATAAACCAACTGATACAAGGTTGGGGAAATTACTTTAAAATCGCGGATATCAAGCAATACGCACATAAAATCGATAGTCATACGAGACGTAGGTTAAGAGCGTGTAGGTGGAAAGAGTGGAAGAAGGTTAAAACGAAATATAAGAACCTTGTAAAACTTGGGATATATAAGGAAGAAGCTAAAAAGAACGCCAACTCCCGTAAGGGATATTGGCGCCTATCAAACAACCCTATATTACATCTTGCATTAAATAATCAATATTGGCAAGATCAAGGTTTAAAATCCTTATCGAAGGTGATTTCATAAACTTTCGAACCGCCGTATACCGAACGGTACGTACGGTGGTGTGAGAGGTCGGCACGGAAATGTGCCTCCTACTCGATTTTTTATTAAAGCTCTGTCATGGTTATGGAAAGAAGCAGGTATCTTATCTTATGGTTATAAGAAGGGGAAGCAGGAATACCCGAAGACTCCTATGGGATCTGCGGACAGGCGAGGACACGCAGGAGCAAAGCTCCGTGGAGGCTCGGTGCCCGCCCCATGGAAAGCGAAGTGTATTCCGGCTGCGGATTCGTTGAGAGTCTGTATCACCTCTTTTCAGATTAGCTTTTATGTGGCATAAGCTCAATTCACTGTTCTGCAAAATATTCATAAAAAGCTCTTTTAAATGAAGTCCTGTGAGGCTTAAAAAGAGAATGGAGTAAGTTACCAAATATCCATTCCTTCACAACTTAAAGAGATGTAATTTTTGTCAAAAAATATTGGAGGGTGGAAAACATGAATTATCAAAATAAAACGGTTACGGCATCAGTAGCAGGCTTAACATTAGAGGGTATGGACATAATGTTTATCTCTTTTGCTATGTCGATGATTATTGCAGACTTTCATATTGATTTAACAACAGGCGGACTTATCTCATCAATTACGAATATCGGAATGCTTGTAGGTGGGGTGATTTTCGGTATTTTAGCAGATAAATTTGGCAGGGTGCGAGTTTTTACTTATACCATTATTTTATTTGCAATAGGTACTGCATTAACGGGATTGGCAACAAATATTGAACAAGTATACTTATTCCGGTTTATAGCGGGGCTCGGTGCCGGAGGAGAGTATGGCATTGGAATGGCTCTTGTTGCAGAGGCATGGCCAAAAAATAAACAAGGGAGAGCTTCTTCTTATGTAAGTATTGGGGCACAATTTGGTGTTATTATTGCAGCTCTTCTTAGTGCTATTATTTTGCCGACATTAGGATGGAGAGCATTGTTTTTTGTAGGAGTGCTTCCCGTTATTTTTGCCTTTATTGTCCGAAAGAACTTGGCGGAATCTCCAGAATGGATAGCTAGCCAAAAGCAAAAAAATACTGATATGAAACAAGAAAAAGAAAAAAGCAAGCTGATACAATTGTTTAGTTCTCCAAGAATAGCCCTTACAACGATTTCGTTAGCGATTATGGCAACCGTTCAAATTGCTGGTTACAATGGATTAATGATTTGGCTGCCATCCATGCTTCAGCAATCACAAGGATTGTCTGTTTCCGGATCGGCCATTTGGACAATAAGTACAGCAGTTGGGATGATTGTTGGAATGTTGACATTTGGTCAATTCATGGATAAATTCGGTGCGAAGCGTTCATATGGTATTTTCCTTCTTGCCTCAGCTGTTGCGGTATTTTTATATGCTTATGCGGAGGGCAGTGCAGGTGTACTTATTGGCGGCGCTATCGTCGGTTTCTTTTCAAATGGAATGTTTGCCGGTTATGGAGCATTAATAAGCAGTTATTACCCCGTTCAAATTCGCAGTACTGCTACAAATACCATTTTTAATTTTGGTAGAGCAATCGGTGGACTGTCTCCGATTCTTGTTGGGTATATTTTGCAGAACTATCATATGACAGTAGCAATGACTTATCTGGCTGTTTTATACTGCTTATCTTTTCTTGTGATGCTTACCCTAAAGAAAAAGCAGCCCAATACTTCTATTGAAAAGATTGCTTAGGTTCAATGATTATACGAACGGCAATTAAAAAGTAATATTGTTTATACACTGAAAGGGCCCTATTCATAAGGATGGGCTCTTTTTGTATTCTCTTGCAATCGAGAAGGAAATATTTGTACTATAGCTAATTATCATTTGTGTTTGACATGAAACGCGTTCCATACTTTACAATCAAAGCATAATTAGAACGCAGGGAGTGGATATCATGTTTAGTTTAATAATACTTTGCTCCATTATTTATTCAGCTGCTTATTTTTGTTTAAAAACATCGGGACAATCAATGGAAGTGACACCGATGCAATCTTTTGAGGATTATTTCTCTTGAATTGGTAATTTTAGAATATAGACAGTATAGTTTATAGAGATGGTTCAAAAGATCCGGTAAATAGGATACGTCGAATCTCTTCAACTAAAAACGCTCGCGTCCTGTGAGCAACGTTGAAGTCACCATATCCTGTGGAAGGCCGAGGCTCAAAATAAAGCCTCCTCGAACTTCTAGGTCCTTTTTGAACCCGCATTTATTTAGAGTTATTTCTTTTTTTGAAAAGGTGATCATATGACAAATATTAGAGATTTAGCGAAAATGGCTGGAGTTTCCGTTACCACCGTTTCTCGTGTATTAAATAATCAACCATATGTTAGCGAGGAGAAAAGAAAGGCTGTTTTAGAAGCTATTAAGATAAGTAATTATCATATAAATATAAATGCTGTTCATTTGAGTAAAGGAAAAACGCTGTTAATGGGAGTAGTGCTTCCGTTTTCAGATCATCCTTATTTTGGTCTCCTTTTAAAAGGAATAGCAAACTTAGCTTTGGAACATAATTATAAGCTAGTATTGTTTCAAACCGACTATATAGAAAATAGGGAAATGGAAGCTTTCGAAATGTTAAAACAGAAACAAATAGATTCATTAATTATATGTTCGAGAACTTGCGAATGGTCTACTATTGAAGAACATTTACCATACGGACCGATTGTTTTGTGTGAAAATAGGAGGAGAGAAAATGTGTCCTCCACTTTTGTAAACCATTACAAAATATTTACTGACGCGTTAGAGTATTTGTATCAGAAAGGTCATAAAAAAATTGGCTATTGTATTGGAAGAAAATCTGGAGTAAATAGCAAACAGCGGGAAATTGCTTATAAGGATTTTTTAAGGAAATATAATTTACCTTATCGATATGATTATGTTGTGGAGAATTGTCTTCATTTTGAGGATGGGGAAAAGGTAATAAAAAGAATAAAAGATATGGATACACCGCCAACAGCATTATTGGTCACTAGTGATCAAGTTGCTGCTGGAATTGTTACTTGTTGTCATAATGAGCATATATCGATACCAGAGGAATTGGCACTAATAGGTTTTGATAATCAGCCCATAGCTAAAGTAATGAATATAACCACAATCGACATCCCGCTAGTGGAAATCGGCAGAAATCTTTTCCGGCAGGCAATTAAAACTAATACCATTTCACATAAAGAAGTATTAGCTAAATTAATGGAAAGAGGAACGGTTTAATTGTAGACCGTTAAAAAAAGTTTCCGACATATTTACGGAAACTTTATGTTTTTCTAGCGAATAAAATGTCGGCTAATAGCAACATCCTTTTATTAAAATTTCATTTGTTTACCATTAATGTTAATAAATATAGCATCTTTAGCTGGTCTTGTACTTTCATTGTTTTCCTCAAGGGTTTTGGAAATAGTATCACTTATTTGATGTCTTGTTAAGGGTGATCCTATTACGACAGATTCTTTAATTGGAGATAAGGCATCGGCTATTTTTTGTGCGCTCACTCCACAGGAAAGTTCGAAAACTTCTGGAGGAGTCAAACGCAATGTATCAGAACCGCTTGCTGTTTCAAATTGATCATTGTTAAAAAAGAGATGAAGATGCAATTTGTCTGATGCAGGTGTGATCCAATGCCACCAAGCCATGGGTATAAACACAAGTTGGCCAGGTTTTGCTTTATAATGATGGAGCTTCTTCGTATCTGGATCGATAATAGAAACGATGGCTTCACCTGAGACAACAACATCTAATTCCCATGCATTCGGATGCCAATGCGGTTTCCTAATATGTCCCTTTGTAAGGTAGAGGTCTACAAAGGCGCCTCCGACCATTGCAGGCAGCTGCGTAGAAGTAACTTCATATGCAATATTTTCAGGATCTCTTTCAAAAAAAACACTATCTTTAGAGTCGAAAAAAAGATTTGGGGTTCCGCTTGTTTTTTTTATATTTGAATTGTCAGAAACAAAGCCAGACTTCACAATGTTTTTCCTCCTACATAGCCATAAATTTTTATCATCTGTATACATGGATAGTAAAACTATATATAGTTATATGTTTGGACCAAAGGGGATGTAAAAAGATAAGCGAAAGATACAATGAAATAATACAGCTACTAAAAAAGTTAATAAGGGGAAATCAATGGTTTCGAATACGTGACTTCTTTTTCCACAAAAGCTATAATAACTCGAGGTTATCTGTGAAAAAATAAGATGATCAAAAAACATAGTAGGCGAGGTAGTCAGAGATGAAAAAGATTATCATGCTCCTGTTATTAAGCGTTATTGCTTTAGCAGGATGTTCGGATAAAGCTAGACCAAAATCAGATGAGAAGAAGGAAGTAACGTTAAAAGTTGCTACGTTAATTCCGCCAATGACGGATATATTAGATATTGTAAAACCATTAATGAAGGAAGAAGGCATTAACCTAGAGATTGTTAAACTGAGTGATAATGTGCAGCCGAATAATGCACTTGCCAATAAAGAAGTAGATGCAAACTTCTTTCAGCATGTTCCTTATATGGAGCAATACAATGAAAATTCAGATGCAAATCTAGTACCAGTTAAAGCAATTTATCACGCAGTATATGGAGCATACTCTAAGCGTTATAAAAATATCGATGAATTGCCTGATGGTGCATCCATTACAATGGCAAATGATCCAACAAATATTGCCCGTTCTCTTCATTTACTTGATAAATATGGATTAATTAAGCTAAAGGATGGATTAGGAATTAATGCTACGGAAGCGGATATTATAGAAAATAAACATCATTATAAGTTTCAGAAGGTAGACTTATTGATGCTGGCTCGAGTGTTAGAGGATACGGATCTTGGCATTATGACACCTGCTTATGCAGCTCCCCTTGGTTTGACACCAAAAAAGGATGCTCTTTTAACAGAAGGGGTGGAATCAAAATATGCGATTACACTAATTGCCCGTAAAGATAATGCAGATTCTAAAGCAATTAAAGTACTTGCGGATAAAATGACTGGTCCTGAAGTGAAAAAGTTTTTGGAAGAAGACTATAAAGATACAGCATTGCCAGCATTTCAATAAATAGAAGTTCTTTAACACAAAAAAAATCCAGCTTAAAGCTGGATAAGGGAATGCTATATTTTCAAGGGGGAACTTGAAAAAGTTACTTGCTTACCATATTCATATCATACCCAATAATTATGACTAAACTATGACAAAATAAACACAATTCCTTTAAAAAATTGTTTATGTTTTATGAAGCTCATGAAAAAAAGGAATTAAGAGATTGTTTGAATACTTGAAAACCAAACAGAAGGACAATAATGGGTGATCCAGTAGTCGACAAAGCGACTCATTGATCACCCATTTTTAGTTATTTTGTGTTATTTTTTTAATTTAGCCCAAGTATCATCAAGAGCCTTCATTACTTCTTCTTTTGATTTTTGTCCGCCAACATATGCTTGCACGCTTGCACCAAATTCCTGTCCTGCACCATCAGGATATTTCATAAATTGCCATGAGTATGTTTTTCCATTTTTGGAGTACTCTTGAAGAGCAGCACCTAAAGGACCAATATCTTCTGCACTTGCTTCAATGGTTTTAAACGCTGGGATATATTTGAAGTCTTTCACTAATGCTGTTTTACCAGTATCAGAAGTAACCACCCAGTTTAAGAAGTCCAATGCTGCCTTTTTGTCTGCATCTGGCGCTCCTTTGTAAACAACCCAGTTTGTTGGTACATCAACCATTAATTTATCCGCTTTTTCTTTATCATCATTCAGCAGCATTGGAATGTAGCCGACCTCCATATTAGGAGAGATTTTATCTATCATTGGCTGAATCCAGTTGCCTTGCTGAATCATTGCTGCTTCACCGCTTGCAAAAAGTGTAACTTGTGTATTGTAATCGGTTGTTAATGGATTTTTATTACCATATTTCATAGTTAAATCTAATAATTTAAAGTAATCATTAAAGTATTGATTTCCTGCAATTTTAGCTGTACCTTCATTTAAGTTTTTAATAAAGGAAGGATCTGTATCTTCTTGGTAAGCAAATGGAACGTTTAGTCCATGGTTTGCTAATACCCACCATTCTGCATAGCCGTTAGAGAATGGTGTAATGCCAGCTGCTTTTAGTTTTTTTGCCGCAGCTTCTAATTCAGAGAAAGTAGTTGGAAGTTCTGTAATACCAGCTTTTTTAAATAATGCTTTATTATAGGCATAACCATAGCCTTCTAGATTAACAGGCTGTCCATATAATTTTCCGTCTACCGTCATTGGTTTTAGAGCGTTTTCGTACGCATCTTTTACCCAAGGCTGATCGGATAAGTCTTCTAATTTATCCAACCATGTCAGTGCTTCTTGGTAGCCGCCGTTGCCGAAAATATCTGGAGCCTGATTAGATGCAAATTTAGCTTTTAAAGCAGCAGATCCATCTGCTCCTCCGCCGACTGTTTCAATATTAAAGGAAACGTCTGGATGTTCTTTCGTATAATTATCTGTTAAAGCCTTTAATTGATCAGCAATTTCTACTTTACCGTTAAAAATATCTACTACCACTTTGCCATCTTTTCCGCTATTGTTGTTATTACCAGATGTTTCATTCGAGCAAGCGCTTGCAAAAATTAGTGAAGCTGTTAACACACCTGTTAGTAGAGAATATTTTTTAAATTTTAAGAAACTCATAGTTTCCCCTCCTGGTTTTTTTAGGAAAATTTATATGGAACGCTAGTCGCTATCGAATGTATGGATAGTGACTTGCGTATGCTCCCGTTTGTATTATTTAATAGAGCCGCTTGTAATCCCTTTAATAATATGCTTTTGCATCGTGAAGAAGAAGATCAGTAAAGGGATAATTCCAATCATTAATGCTGCCAACGCTAGATCCCATTGCTTCGTATATTGTCCAAAGAAGAAAAACGTTGCAAGTGGAATCGTTCTTAAATCCGGATTTTGCAGTACCAATGAAGGCAATAGAAAATCATTCCATATCCATAGGCTGTTTAGAATAACGATGGTAACAGTAATTGGTTTTAGCAGTGGAAAAACAATTCTCCAAAACACACCAAATCGTGAACAGCCATCAATAATAGCCGCTTCTTCTAGCTCAACAGGAATTCCTTTAATAAAGCCATGGTATAAAAAGATCGTCATGCCAGAACCAAATCCTAAGTACATAAAAACAAGACCCCAAATACTGTTTAACATGTTCAAGCTTCCAGCTGTTTTAATAAGTGGAATCATAATAGATTGAAACGGAATAATCATAGCAGCAACAAAGGTCATAAAGATGATATTGCTGATTTTCTTTTTTGTTCGAACAAGCATATAAGCTGCCATTGAACAGAAGACAACAAGAACAAGGTTACTTGCAATTGTTATAATCAATGAATTTGTAAAGACCTTTAGAAAGTCTAATTTTTCAAATGCATTGACATAGTTTTCAAATTTCAAAACGCTTGGTAATGCCGAAGTATTTGTTAAAATTTCGGCAAAAGGCTTTAAAGAATTTGATATAACATAATAAAATGGTACTAAAAAGGCGATTCCTAGTAAGATAGCAAATATCTCTACAATAAATGTTCTGCCAGTATATCTATTACCCATTAAGATTCAACCTCCTTCTTTTTCGAAATAGTTACTTGAAGAACTGTAATAGCAGCAACTACAATAAAGAAGATTAATGCTTTCGCTTCTCCAATGCCGTAGCGGTTGTTTACAAATGCCTCTGTATAAATATTAAGCGCTAACATTTCTGTTGATTTAAATGGACCACCATTTGTAAGAGAAAGGTTTGCATCAAATATTTTAAAGGAAGAAGCAGTTGTTAAGAATAAGCAGATCGTTACAGCTGGTGCAACTAGCGGCATCGTAATATGACGGAGTATTTGCCATCTGTTTGCGCCATCAATTTTTGCTGCTTCAATTAATTCTTGGGGTACATTTTGTAATGCGGCGATATAAATAATCATAATATATCCAGCACCCTGCCAAACGCTTACAATGACTATTCCCCAAAAGGCTGTCTTCGCATCACCTAACCATGCAAGTTCAAAAAGTGGAATCCCGGTTAATTCTCCGATAGAAACAAAACCTTTAACAAAAATAAATTGCCAGATAAATCCTAATAATAAACCGCCGAGCAAGTTAGGCATAAAAAAGACGGTACGCAATATATTTCTTGTTTTTAACATTTGAGTTACTAATATTGCTAAACCAAAACCGATTAAATTTGTTAATATAATGGAAATAACTGTATACTTGGTTGTAAGAAGAAATGATTGTTGAAATTGTTTATCATCTGTGAATAAATAGATGAAGTTATCTAATCCTACCCACTTGATTTGCCCGGTTATTCCATTCCAATCTGTAAACGAATAAAAAACACCTGAAAAAAAGGGGATAAGAACTACTATCACAAAGGCTAAAAATACGGGACCAACAAATAAGGTGAATAAACCGGCATTTTTCCATTTTCTTTTTTGGTTAAAGGAAAGAGACTTTTTCGTAGTTCTTTTTTTGTTGGCTATAGGAACTGAATGGTTTACTTTTTCTAAGTTATTATGATTATTCATTAACGCCACCTCCTGTATTTCTACTATAAAGCATTGTATAATATGTTGAAACCGTTTACATTGATGTGAAGGGTGGAAAATATTGAACTGATTCATAATGAATTTTTCTTCCTAGTCAATACTATATTGGAACAAAGATAGAAAGATGCTTCAGTTATTATAACCGTCTAAGTTAGAAAGATAACTTTGGGGAGGGGAGAAAGTAAAATGAAATGGGGAATACGCAAAAAGCTGATCGTCTTTTTAGTGCTGGCAGCAGTTCTGCCGTTCGGAGCAGGAATTATTATTACTTATTATGAAACAACCAAGACTATTAATAAAAATTTTGTGTCTTCCAGTCATGATTCAATAGAAAAAGGGGAAGAGGAGCTGCGTACTTATTTAGAAGATGTGGCACAAATATCAACAGTACTTTATCGCTATTCACCATTTATGATGGTCTTAAAAAATGGAATATCAGATAATTTAAGTTCCAATCAGGCGGAGGTAACGAGAGCACTTGCCTATTTATTCAATTCACGGCAAGAGATAGAACAGATGCATTTGTATATCGAAAAAGGAAAAAACTCCTATACCAATTATCATTCCAGCATTAGTGGAAGAGGAGAATATAAGGATGTCTTTTCTCATCCATATTATGCTAAATTTAAGCGAGCAAATAAAGAGTATTCTTTAATAGAGCCGCCACATGTAATCTATAGTTATAATAATTTAGCTGTTATTCCAGATTCAGAGGAAAAGATGGTTCTAAGCTTTCATAATATTATAAGGGAAATTCCTTCAGAGAAGTTTCTAGGCTTTTTATCTATTGATATTAATTTATCAAAAATCAAAGATATTGCTGATCGATTATATACAGATAACATGGAAGATATATATATAATGGATGAAAATAATATTGTCATTTATTCCTCTAATAAAGACAAAATAGGAAAGCAGAATAAGGAAGAATGGTTTCAACAAATAAAAGCAAAAGATGCTTCTAAAAAAAACATCGACTGGGAGGAGAAGGGTTTTTCAGGTGTCATCGTTTTTGAGGATTTTACTATTCAGGAAAAGAAATGGTATATTGCCAAACGAATTCCTTACGATGTTCTTTATCAAAGTGCTCGTGAAACGGTAATTATTAATAGCCTCATTGGATTAGTTGCACTTGCCATCGTTTTATTAACAACCTTTATCATCTCAATAAGAATAACTGCTCCAATTAAAGTACTGATAGATAATATGAAAAAAGTTGAAAAAGGCATATTTCAGGCTGATTTTGAGTCATTGGGAAACGATGAGATTGGCATGTTAGGAAATCATTTTAAAAAAATGATTTTCACAATTAATTCTTTGATTGATAGAGAATATAAATTAGAAATTGAAAATAAGGCCTCACAGCTGCGTGTGCTGCGATCACAAATCAATCCGCATTTTTTATATAATTCTTTGCAGTCCATTGGAACCTTGGCATTAAAAGCAAAAGAAACAAAAGTTTACTCATTGTTAATGGCATTATCCAATATCATGAGGTATAGCATGAATATGAAGGAAGATATTGTACCAGTATTATCAGAAGTAAAGCATGTTACATCCTATCTATTATTGCAAAAACAACGCTTCGAAGAGCAGGTTGAATTTCAAGTACACGTAACAAAAGAAGCGGAGTTGCTCCAAATACCGAAAATGATTTTGCAACCAATTGTGGAAAATTGCTTTAAGCACGGATTTGTTCACCATGATAATAAATTCCATATCAATATCATGATAGTCGTGGAAGATAATTATATTATTTGTTCTATTGAAGATAATGGAATTGGCATGGATGAAATGCCATTAAAGAAAATGAATGATTGCTTATCACAGAAAGACAACAATAAAAATGTGGTAGACAGAGAATCCATTGGGTTGAAAAATATTTATGATCGTTTAAAAATATATTATGACAATAAAGCAAAAATGGAAATCGTCAGCAAAAAAGGGGGAGGCTTTACCGTTACTCTCTCTCTACCAAGGAATTTGCCAAATGGGGTGAAATATCTATGAAAGCATTAATCATTGATGATGAGAAGCATGTACGTGAAGCAATAAAATTGCTTGCAGATTGGGAACAAAATGGGATACAGCAAATTTACGAAGCAAGCAATGGGGAAGAGGCAATTGATTATATAAAAAAATATAAACCAGAGATTATCTTTTCTGATATGAAGATGCCGAAAATGGATGGAGCACAATTATTAGAGTGGATTAAGAAAAACCAATCAAGCAGCAAGACAATTGTTGTAACAGGGCATGATGATTATCATTATATGCGCAAGGCAATTCATTTTGGGAGTGCAGACTATTTATTAAAGCCAATTGACCCAGATATACTCAACCATGCTCTAGAAAATGTTGTACAAGAATGGAAAAAAGAAGAACAAGACAGAAAAAAAAGTGTAAGCAGCTATCAATTAATGAATCAAATGAAGCCAATTTATCGTGATAGGAAGCTTACACAATTTTTGAATAGCACTGTAATAAAAGAAGAGTTATATGAGGAATGGGGTTTTCATTTAGCAAGAAACTATACGATTGCATTAGTTCAGATAAATGGAAAATCCATACAAGCCTTTAGGAATGATCGTGATTTAACCTACTTTTCTATATTAAATGTGATAAATGAAATCCTAATAAAAAGGAATATCGGCATAGCGTTTCGTTATCTATCCAATAAAGGGGAAATTGTTATTATTTATTGGGCTGATAGGAAAGTCATTACAGAATCTTTAATACAAATTTATGAAAGCTTAGTTCAGCTTCTTGAAGTTTCCTGTCCGATTTGTTTAGGAGTGCCAGTAATGGACAGCAGTATGTTGAAAAAATCATATGATGAAGCAAAACAATTGCTTTTAGATAGCAATATATTAGAAAAAAGAGACATAAGAGTATATTTGCAGAAGGAGAAAGGTGCGCCTGAATTAAAAAGTTTAATGGCTTATTCTGCTGATATAAAATTAGCTGTACAAACAGGTGATCAAAAGATATTATCAGAACTACTAGAGCGAATAACAAATGATTATACGAGGGAGCAATATTTCTCTTTAAAGCAACTATACCAATTAGAAAATGAATATTTAGTAATCAGTCAAAGATGGTATAAAGATTATCAAATTCCATTGAAGACATATACCGATATAGAGAAGCGAATGGCATTGTTTTTTAATCAGGATGGTACGTTTAACATTCACTTTTATAAAGATACAATAAAAAGAGAAATACTCGTTTTTTTTAAGAGAATCTCTGAAAAGAAAAAGCTTACTATTATGAAGGAAATTGAGAAGTATTTATTGGAGAACTTTCATCGGGATGTAAAGCTTCAGGAAATATCAGATCATTTTTATATAAGCAGAGAATATATCTCGCGGAAATTCAAACAAGAGTTTCAAGTGAATATTACGGATTATTTAGCAAAAGCAAGAATAGAAAAGGCGAAATCATTATTAAAAAATAGTCAATTAAAGATATATGAAATTGCTAATATGGTTGGCTATCAGGATGATAAGTATTTTCGAAAGGTATTTAAAAAAGTAGAAGGACGTACACCTAATGAATATCGGGAGAACGAATAGCTTAATAAAATAACGGGAGGAACTAAATGGAAGATAAATACTATGAGGAGCTGTTTCAGATTGAAACGAAAGGAGAACAAAAAGGGTTTAATAAATCTTTTCATTATCATCGGTATGAACCAACACCTTATCACTATTTAGAAAGACTTTTTGAACAGTATGAATTAACAAGACATGATCGTGTTGTAGACTTTGGATGTGGGAAAGGAAGGTTGAATTTTTTTATTCATTTTTTATTTCAATCAACAGTTGTAGGGATAGAATTTAATGAAATATTTTACCATGAAGCTTTAATGAATCGAGCTAGTTATTGTAAAAAAAGGAAGAAGTCTGGGGACAAAATCCATTTTCTGCTTTGTAAAGCGGAGGAGTATATTATTGACCCGTTAGACAGCCATTTTTATTTTTTTAATCCTTTTTCATTTCCTATTTTTATAAAGGTGAGTCAATTTCATAAGTCCAACTTTTAAAAAATCAAAAACTTGCAGAATTTAAATGCTTTTAATTTTTTTTACTTTGATTAAGCAACTTGGTGTTGATTGGACATTTGATTCAGACGATCTGCAGCTAATTTTGAAGCATTATAAACTAACGTAACGAGGTCAAAATGGACTTTAGCCTTTTTTCCTGTACGATAACGAACATTGTTTAATTGAAAATATCCCTTAAGATAAGCATTCACACGTTCTACCGCCGTGCGTCTTTTGAAGATCTTATTCCATATTTGAGATCCACGTGCTGGCGCTGTATATTTTCTTAAATCGGTAGTGATTTTTACTTTATACACCTTTTGACATAGACCATCATTGGCTAATGGACAGTCCATACATTCGTTTGGACGTGTGTATTTTAGTGTTTCATATTTACCATCAAAGCTATCATAACGATAGGAATGTTCACGGACACAAGTAGGAGCGAAATGCTTATCAAAACCAATTGGTTCTGGTTCATTGCGTTTATTATAAGCAATCACAGCTCGATGACCCATTCGATGTATCTGCGTATAAATGGCTTCAAAATCGTAACCAGCGTCCATTGTTTCATAGAGTAAAGAAGAAAGTGATAGTCGTTCGTGAATTCCTTTTAATAAAGGAATCGCAGCCTTTCCGTCATTCAAGTTAGCCGATGAAAGAAGGGATTGAAGAATATATTGACTGGATGTTCCAACAGCCAAATGAGCTTTAAATCCATACCAAAAAACGTTTTTTCCTTCGCTGTTTTTCTTCACACCCCACTGTGGATCTTGAGGAATTTCAGCTCGAAGTTCGGCTAAAGGAATGGCTAACTGATCTTCGATTTTTTTATCAAAAAGAGGCAGATTGGCTTTCCATTCCGCTTTTTCGATGAGCCATTTTTCCTGTTCTTCTTTTGGTTTACGCCCACGCTTTTTTGGTTCACTTTTCGGTTGTTCTTCCTTTGGTGGTGCTGCATCTTTTGCGAGAAAGTGAGTTGCGTCAATGGCTACTGTATCATCGGAAATAAAGCCTTCTGAAATCGCTTGATGAAGCAAGGTTCCTTGGACTTTTTCAAGTACATTCGATTCACTGAGGATGGTGACCATTCTGGAATAAGCTGCTTCTGACGGAATAGTATCGGACACTAAAAAGCCACAATCGAGGCGAAAAATCATGTCATTCTGTAATCTTTTCACTAAATCTTTAATAAATGGAATACGCTCTGTGATTCTAGCAACGAGTGAACAAATCATCGCTACATAATTCAACTCAACGGGTCTTCCAAAACGTGATTTCTTCGTTACCACAGCGAAGATTGGTTCCATGTCAATAGAAGAAAAAATAGCTTCAAAACGTTGGGTAGGTTCTAAATCATATAATTCTTGTAGGCCAAACAGGCTTCCTTGTCGTATAATAGTCATAGGGAGTCTTCCTCCAGTCTCATAAGTTTGTGTGGTGCTTACTTATTTCGACATTTTGGGGAGGTACTCCTTTTTTTGTGCCTCAGATAGCTTGCGGCTCTAAGGGTTTAATTTATGAAATTGATTCAGGTAATAAATAATATTTTGCGATCTGTTTCTGAAAATAATCGACAGGTCGAAATAATTTTATATTATGCTTCCGAGGATTATCAATTTTATTTAGACAATCACTCTTCCTTTAACAGAAAGGCAACCATTGCATTAGCTTCAATTGAAAAAGATGGCAATGAGAAATTTTTAATATACGAAACGAATGTCATAGATAAGGAGAGGAGCGGTCATTGATAGAGGGTAACTCGAACACTTGCCATCCTCTTAATTAGCTGCTAATAAGAGGATATAAGGTGTAAATAGTTGACATCTTTTAATTAAAGAGTATATTCATTTATAGGAAAAAATACTTAGTGTATTTTTGGTAGGTACCACTAAAAAGCGGCTCTTTCTAATAGTCCGCAGTCAATATAATAACGAACGTAATCAAACGGGTCTGGTTTTCATCGTTCAAGGTACAAATTTGGTTGCATGGATGTCTACCCAAAATACTAGAATTAAGATTTACTACGTGTGCATCCTTATTTTTTAAAAGGAGAAATAATAAATGTTTACATTACCTGATGTTAATGAAGTGATCTATTTGTATGGTAAATATTCTATTCCAACAGTAGTTCTATCTCTTGTTATCGCATTTTTATCCACTTATACTGCTTTATCCATCCATGAGCGAATAAAATCGAACAGTTTTCTTCCGCGTTATGTATGGTTGATTTTTGCTTCTATATCAATGGGAGTTGGAATATGGTCCATGCACTTTATTGGAATGACTTCCTATATGCTTCCAATTGAAATGCATTATAATGAACTGCTGACAATACTTTCTGTCTTGCCAGCAATAGTCGCTTCCTTTCTTGCTTTTTATACTTCTAGCCTTCCGGGGCAGTCGATTAAAACATATAGTATTTCTGGCATTGTGATGGGACTTGGTATTTCTTCCATGCATTATATAGGAATGATGGCGATGGAAATGAAAGTAAAGTATGCCTATCATCTTGGCTATTTTATCCTTTCTATTATAATAGCCATTGTAGCGTCTTTTGTGTCATTATACATATTTGGAAGACTTCATAGATATATGAAAAATATAATTTTTAAAATATGTACATCTATTTTATTAGGTACGGCAATTGCTGGTATGCATTATACAGGGATGCATTCTGTACGATATTATGTTTATTCTACAATAGATATAGCCGGCCAGCATATGCATCACATGAATATGAATACTCTTATAATCGTTATTGCTGCAGGTATATCGGTAATATTGATAACATCTATCTTGTCTAGTGTAATAGATCGTTATGTCGATTATCGATTAAATTATTTTGATGTTTTAACGAAATTACCAAACAGAAGACAATTTGAGAAAACATTAAAAACAAATGGAGTTTCGAGAAAACTAGCAATTTTACATATTCATGATATGGAAAAGTTTAATAATCTATATACCTATTCATTTGGTGACAGAGTGATTAAGTATATTTCTAATCTGTGTGAAAGATTAAAACCAGTGGGTGTCGAGTTATATCGAATTGAAGGGAATCGGTTTGCATTTATTACCAGTAATGATTTATCAGCAGAATTACTGACAGAATTAAGAAATATATCTACTATTCTTTCTAATTCAATTTCAATAGATGATCAGTTGTTAAAGCTTAAAACAGCCATATCCGTTTCTGCATCACTAGATAAAAACAATGGAAAAAAAATCTACGAACAAGCACTAGCAGTGTTAGATCATCCTTCCACTGCATTTGAGAATGCTATTATTCCTTTTGATTCAACTGTCCATATAAAGTCATTGGAGAGTCAATTAGTACATGATGTAGATCGTGCAATGGGGGATGATGAGTTTTTTATTGTTTATCAGCCAAAAGTTTCTGTCTGCAAAAATGATATTGTTGGAGTCGAAGCATTATTAAGATGGAAACATCCTATTCATGGCTTACTGTCACCAGCCATCTTTATCCCTGTTTTAGAAAAAAACGGCATAATGAATGATGTGACAGATTGGATTATTCATAAGGTTTGTAAGCAAATTATCGAATGGAAAAAAGATGGACTAGATATGCAGGTTTCTATAAATATACCAGGAACATATGTAACTTCCCCAAGATTATTGTCCGTGCTAAAAGAGAGTTTAATAAATTATGGAATTAATGCAGAGCAATTAGAACTTGAGATGACAGAGACAAGCGCTGTAGCTAATATAGAAGGAGCAATCCAATCTGTTAAAGAATTTCGAACATGTGGGTTTTCTGTAGCTTTAGATGATTTCGGAACAGGAGTTTCTTCTTTATCCTATTTGAAAAGAATGCCAGTATCAACATTAAAAATAGATAAGTCTTTTGTTGATGGTGTTCCTCATTCAGATAAAGATTCGGAGATTATGAAAGCAATAGTTGTTCTTGGTCAATCACTTAATTTAACCATTATCATTGAAGGGGTAGAAGATAAAGCGCAAGTGGAATTTTTATCCTCTATTAGTGGTTGTGAACTTATTATTCAAGGGTATTATTTTGCAAAACCTATGACAACACAAGAGTTAAAAAAATGGATGGACAACAAAAGGAAAAAAAAGGAGATTTTTTATAACTAAAAAAACTTTGCTTGGAGATTGTAAAACAATGGTATTTAACCGAGGGAATAGAAGCTTACGAGAAAAAGGCACTTATTTTTTCACAGAAACAAAAAATGATTTGTAGAAAATATAAACAAATATTGCTGTTACTTCTACTAAAAATAAACCATTAAGAATTATAGCCATTACTACTCCTCCTACTAATTAAATGTATTTTTTTGTAAAAACATTATTAACGGAAACAAGCAATAAATATAATTATTTGTTACAAGTTCAGTATAGCCAATTCATTTGAAGGCAGGATTAAGGATATATAAAGAAATTGTAAGGGAATATTAAAAATAGCAAAGTAAAGAAGGTGTATAAGGGATGTATCTTACAATAGAAGAGGCTGCGGAATTATTGTCCATATCCGAAAAGCAAGTGAAAAAACTAATAATGGAGAAACGAATACGAGCGCTTTATGATGGAGAACAATATTTAATAAATAAGGAACAGTTTACTACTCATTTTAAACAAGTGGAGAAGTATAAAAAATATGTAGAAGAATTATTAAATGAGCCCATTCCAGAGGATTTGGATATTAAGGATGAAGATTAGCTAGGGAAAAAAGTGAAGGTTGTAATACCTTCATTTTTTTCTATTTTTGAAAGGTGAAGGCTGTCTAGCTCTAGTGAGTATAGCCTCATGCCTCAAAAAGTAAAAAGCACTTTTTGAATCAAGAGGACCCTTTTTCTTCGGGCTGAGCAAGGCGCCTTCGCTTTTCTTACTGCAATGGAAAAATTTATTTGAAAGGAAAGGAAGGTTTTAGTGAATTCCATTAAAACTGCAACTTTCCCTTTTATATACTGTACAGGAGGTACCCTCAAAATGAGTGTGCCTTTTTTGAGGTTTTTCTCAGCAGTCGGATAATTAATTATTTAGCCATTTTTGAGACCATTTTTCAATTTCTTTCATAAGAGGTTCAAGGGAGCGTCCTTTTTCTGTTAGGGAATATTCAATTCTAACTGGAGTTTCAGGGTATACAGCTCTTGAAACAATTCCTTGCTGTTCTAAATCCTTTAATCTTTCAGAAAGAAGTCTGCCGCTGATACCAATGGAAGATTCAATGGAACAAAAACGCTGGGACCCATTTAATAACTGATAAATAATTAATCCAGTCCAGCGCTGACTCAAGATTCCCATAGCCTTTTCGAACTTAGGGCAAATAGCGGATGGGTTCATTTGCATCACTCCTTCTTTCTAGTATACAACATTTATTATTTAAAGTAAAAATATAATAAATTACAAGTTATTTACTTTACAAACTTTAATTACTAAAATATAATACATTACATAAAGTAAGTATATAGGAAAATGAAGATAGAAAAATTTTGATAAAATGGCCAAATGATAGGAGGAAAATTAAAAATGGGATTTCATGCATTTCCAAATGTATATACAAGCAATGTGACATTAAAAGTGAAAAATTTAGAGAAATCTATTTTATTTTATGAAACGATTATTGGATTTAAAGTAAGTGAAAAATCAAAAGGTAAAGCCATTTTAACTGCAGATGGCAAAACTCCCTTATTGTATTTGGAACAGCTTGATCATATAGAGTCGAAGCAAGGACGTACTGCTGGATTATATCATTTTGCTCTATTAGTACCGAATAGAGCTGACTTAGGCATGATACTGCAGCATTTATTGCAAACAGGTTATCCGTTGCAGGGAGCTTCAGATCATAATGTAAGTGAAGCGATTTATTTAGCAGATCCAGATGGAAATGGAATAGAGATTTATCGTGATCTTTCACTGGAATTTTGGGAATGGACGGGGGATTTTGTGAAAATGGATACGCTGCCGTTGGATGCAGAGGCAGTATTAGAAGCAGGAAGTAGCCAAGAGTGGAACGGGTTGCCAGAACGGACTATTATTGGACATATCCATCTTCATGTAGGAGATTTGGATAAAACAGTCCGTTTTTATGTGGAAGGATTAGGCTTTCAAATTGTTCAAAAATATGGAAATCAAGCATATTTTATTTCCACAGGGAACTATCATCATCATATTGGTTTAAATATTTGGAATGGAATCGGTGTACCGGCTCCGAAAGAAAACCATACTGGATTAAAGTATTTTGAGTTAAAGCTGCCAAGTTTGGAAAGTTCGGAGCAAATAGAAAATAGATTAAAAGAAATGGGAGTATCCTATACGAGGGAACATAATATAATTTATACAGCAGATCCATCGGGAAATCCTATTCGGTTGACAATTTAATCTATATCTGAATAATATTATTGCGATTTTTAGTAATAAAAATTTGCTCATTTTTCCTTTTATTATTAGAATTCTATATAGCTGATCTTTTAATGAAAAAAGATAGTTGAATAGAAATGAGGGTGGAAACTGTTGCAGCGGAATGAAGAGTTATACACGTTTTTTATCAGTAATGCTACAAGGCTTACGGAAGAATGGTATGCAAATTTAGATAAAAGTGATCCAAAGGGTGTCTATTCTTCCGAGGATCCTGAAATAATTAAAACGTTAAAAGCGCAAAACAATGCATTTCATTTGTATTTAGCTAAAGCATTCGTTGAGGATGAAACTAAGTTTTATCGTGATTTTCAAAGTTGGATCTTAGAGATTGCCTCAGATGGAGAGCATTTAAATACACCAATTCATTATATTATTCGCGAATTTATCCGTGTGAGAGAACAATACTTTATTTTAGTTGAAGAGTTTGCAAAAGAGCAATCAGTTGGTGAAAGTAGAGTGAATAACTGGAATCGAATAATCGTACATGTTTTCGATATGATTATTTTGAAATTTACAGAAGAGTATCACCATTATTCTCATAGACAATTAGTTGCTCAACAAGAGATGATTAATGAATTAAGTTCACCTGTTATCTTATTAAGTAAGAATCGGGCGCTTTTGCCATTAGTCGGTGATATTGATACTGCTCGTGCTTCTGCTATTTTAGAACATACTATTAAACAATGTGCAGAAAAAAAGGTTTTTCAATTATTCATTGATTTATCAGGTGTTGTTATTATTGATACAATGGTTGCCCATCAAATCTTTCAATTAATACATGGATTAAGTTTGATAGGAGTTCACACGACTTTATCAGGAATTCGACCAGAAATAGCGACTACTGCTATTCAACTTGGATTATCATTTGATAAAATTTCCATTACGTCAACCTTATCAAAGGCAATCGCTCAGGATGAAGAGTTTTTTAGTTAAGGGCGCAATTATTTTTAAAAAAAGAGGCTGAGACATAACGAAATAGATAATAGGTAAAGACGAAGATTCTCTAATTTAGCACGTAAATGGTTACTTCCTTATACTGGTTAATTATGTTTTTTCATATAGTTAACTCAAACTTCGCACCATCAAATTCGTTTGCAAGTCTTGATCTTACTCGTTTTAGAACAATAAAATGAGAGGCTTGTTTTTTATTGTGGGGGTTGCTTTCCACTACGGGTTGCTTCGCTTTCCGCGGGGCTAAGCTTGAGCCTCCTCGGCGTTGCCTTGCGGGGTCTTTAGCCTTCCCACATTTCCCGCAGGAGTCTTCGCACCCTCCGTTACAAGTAACCTGTTTTAGAATAAGTTCTTGTCTTCGAATTTCATTACAAGGTATGATTGCTAAACACTAGTAGCGTTGATTTTTTATTTTATTAATCAACGTTGTTCTCCCACAATGTGCACTTTTAGTCTATTTCTATCAGATGGATGTTTTCACCAGTTCAACGACAGCAACTAATGGATCAAAGCGGCTTGATTGAAGTGAAAGGTGCGAGACTCCTGTGGGATTAGCGGGTTAGATGAGACCCTGCAGGCGCGAGCCCCACGGAAAGCGATTACCACAAACCTTACATAAATAAAAAC
Organism: Niallia sp. WK069_GA_01; assembly: GCF_983173855.1. Taxonomy (NCBI): domain Bacteria; kingdom Bacillati; phylum Bacillota; class Bacilli; order Caryophanales; family Bacillaceae; genus Niallia; species Niallia sp. WK069_GA_01. Next base: position 4,520,811 of record NZ_OZ470138.1, on the reverse strand, counting down.
CCAAACCATGATACGAAATACTTTTTACATCTTCGTATCATGGTTCGGGTTTATTTTCGGCTGGAATACTTATGTCCCGGCTTCTTAGAGTTTCGATTAGTTATGACGACAAGATTTTAAGCTTCATCATTGTTGTTTCCTTACATACTAATTTATAAGAGCTGTTTCTAAAGCGTTTGTTACAGCTTCTTTTGCATGAAGATAAGTAGTATTAAATAGAGGGATATCTGTATCCTCTGCTGTTATTAATAAGGGGATTTCTGTACAGCCTAATATGATCCCTTCAGCGCCTTCAGCTGCTAATTTATTGATGACTTCCATGTATTTTTCTTTTGAACCTGGAAGGAATATTCCTTTACACAATTCATTAAATATAACATCATGAACAATTTGTCTATCTGCTTCTTCTGGAATAACAGTAGAAATTCCATTTTCCTCTAAAATATCTTTATAAAAATCATGCTCCATGGTGAATTTTGTTCCTAATAAACCAACCTTTCGCAGACCTTTGTTTGTCACACTTTTTGCTGTTGCTTCTGCTATATGAATTAATGGAACAGAAAGTGCTTCCTGTACTTCTGGTGCCATTTTATGCATTGTATTAGTGCAAATTAATACTAAATCAGCACCGCCATTTTCCAAAGTTTTTGCAGCGTGTACCATTAACTCCGTTGCTTTCTCCCAATTTCCACTCTTTTGTAAAGCAACAATTTCCTCAAAGTCAAAGCAGCTCTGAAGAGTAAAAGTTTTTCGAGATAATTCCACCTAACACTCGCCAAATATAGGATAATTAGGATATACAAAACCCTATTATATTGATATTTGGGAGGATTTTTTTTATGATAACTAGAAAAGACAAACGTGATAAAGAAAAAGGGATAAACTTTTTATTCGAGTTTCTGAAAACGCAGAAACACTTTTTTAAAGATTTTAATAAGTTGCTTAAAAAAGTAAAGGATCCAAGACACCAGGGCTATACCATTTATGACCCAGAAGTCCTTTTGATGATGGTTATTTTAAAAAACACCTGTAATCTAAAAAGCATGCGTGAAATGACGAATGAATTCAACAAGGACGAGTGCATTGAAAATATAGGAAAAATTTTAGGGATTGAACATTTGGAAGAATTACCCCACTATGACACAATCAATAATTTTCTTTCTCGGTTGAAACCAGCAGAACTTGAACATATCCGAACGTACATGATCAAAGAATTATTGAAAAAGAGGTGCTTTGATTCTTATCGGATTGAGGGGAAATATTGGGGCGTTATCATTGATGGTACAGGCATTTTCACGTTTAATGAAAAGCATTGTGACCACTGCTTGAGACGAAATTACAAGGAAAAGGATAAGGAAACGGGTGAAGAAAAAACAAAGACCATCTATATGCATCACGTCCTAGAAGCTAAATTGGTTGTTGGAGATATGGTGCTGAGTGTTGACTCAGAATTTATTGAAAATGAATCGGAAGACGTGGAGAAACAAGATTGTGAACTAAATGCTTTTTATCGATTGGCTACAAGACTTAAAGACACATTCAAACGGCTGCCCATCTGTATCATTGCCGATAGTCTTTATGCGTGTGAAAAGGTCTTTAACCAATGCAAGAAATATAAGTGGAACTATTTATTTCGATTCAAGGAAGATCGCATCAAAAGTATTGCCAGTGAGTTTCAGGTATTAAAAAATATGGAAGACAATGTCTTGAATATAAATGAAGATAGCCAACAAGGAAGAATTACTTGGGTGAACGGAATTGTTTATAGGGAACATCAACAAAGTGTGCTGGAATACGAAATGGAGACGAAAAAGGGAAAACAAAAGTTTCTTTTCCTTACCAACATAAAAATCACAAAAAAGAATGCCAAAAGGCTCGTTAACACTGGACGAAGCCGTTGGAAAATAGAAAACGAGGGATTTAACAGACAAAAAAACCTACGCTATCACATTCAACACGCAAGCAGTAAAAATTACAATGCCATGAAAAATCATTATTTATTGGCCCAGATTACAGAAATCATAATGGTGCTTCATGAGCAAGGGTCGAAAGCATTGAAGCGCGTCAAAAAAACGGTAAAAGAAATATCCTCGCGACTGTTAGAAGCCTTGCGCGGGCAAACACTAACAAACGAGGATATAGTACAACTGGGAAAACCAATGCAAATTAGATTTACCTAGTGCCATAATTATAACAAAAGGATGTGGTGTTGGGAAAGAGAAAAGTAGTTATCCACAATTTCACAATGGAAATGACGAAATTGGCTTGTCTTTTTTGGTAAAAAGGACGAAAATGACAATGGTAAATTTTTACATGTGAATAAGTTACTTTAACATCTTTCACATTTTTTTATCAAAGTTTACTCCTCGGAGCTGAAGTCAAAGGAGTACATTTGACATTTTGCAGAATGCAGTCCACCTAAAGATTCTTTTACTAATGTATTAATAAGGCGATAATAATCTACCGTAGATTCCCAACTAAGCCCACCAATTAAACCGATTGTTTTCATGTACAATCCCCTCTTTCATATTTTTCAAAATCATAACATGTTATACTGGTATATAGTAGAACCAGTAATCAAATACTTTTATAGTACCAGATGAAATTCAGGGGGAATTAAAAGATGATTTTTACAACAGTAGACCGTTCTAGTGCTAAGTCTTTAACCCAGCAAGTTTATGAACAAATTCGTAAAGGAATTTTAGATAAAAAGTTGCAAGAAGGAGAGAAATTATTATCTTCAAGAGATTTGTCTTCCACAATAGGCGTATCGCGGAATGTCGTTTTAGAGGCCTATGATCGGCTTATTTCAGAGGGATATTTGGAGGTGAAACCGAAAGCTGGTACATTTGTTGCCAAAGGAACATCGCTATCGAATATACGGGTTAACCCCTATAAAAAGGAAACAAAGGAAATAAAAAAAGAAGAGAATACATTAATTGATTTTCGGGGCGGTAATCCAGCCATTGATCATTTTCCACGCAAAAAATGGGGGCAGCTGACAAAAGAAATTTGCAATGAATCACCACAGCATATTTTTGGGTATGGTGATCCATGCGGAATAAGCGAATTAAGGGAAGTATTAGCGGCATATTTACATAGAGCAAGAGGGGTGCAATGCCAGCCAAACCAAATTATTATAACCTCTGGTGCAACACAGGGATTAAGGCTTATTACGGAACTGCTTATTTCCGATCGCAAAACGGAGTATATTGCTGTAGAAGACCCTGTCACAGATGAGATGCGCAATATATTTACTTATGCAAATGCGCATGTCTATCCAGTTGCTGTTGATGCAAATGGGATTATCCCAGAATTATTGCCGAAAGAAAAACCAAGTTTTGTCTTTGTTATTCCTTCCCACCAATTTCCTTTAGGGGGCATTTTGTCCATACAAAGAAGGCTGCAGCTCATTGAGTATGCAAGAAAAATGGATTGTTATATTGTAGAAGATGATTATGATAGTGAATTTACATATGAAGATGCTCCTGTGCCGTCTATGCAAGGAATAGAACAAGAACATGTACTGTATGTTGGAACATTTAGTAAAATATTATCGCCTGCTTTAAGAATAGGCTATGTGGTTTTACCACCACATTTAGTCGAAGCATTCCAACAATTGAAATGGTTTACAGATCGCCATACCTCCTCCATTGAACAATTTGTGTTAGCACGTTTTATTAAGGAAGGGCATCTAGATAGGCATGTTCGTAAAATGAAAAGAATATATCAAGAAAGAAGAGAAGTATTAGTAAACAGCATACTTCACTCTTTTAAAAAATCAAAAATTATTGGCAAAGCAGCAGGCATGCATTTAGTAGTTGAAATTCCAGGTGTTGATTTTACAGAGGAAATTTGCCATCAAATAAAATCATTTGGGGTATGTGTGTATCCGGTAGAACAATACAGTATTAATAAAGGTGGGCACAAGGAAAAAATTATTATGGGATATGGGGGACTAACAACAGAACAAATCAAAAAAGGTGTTTCTTTGTTGAAAAAGGCTTTACAGAATGTATAAGAGCTATTTGCCTGTATATTCGGCGTAATCCCATCTTATTTTAATGTGATTTTTAGGATTAACGTGCATTATTATGTTATAAATGTAGTAAATCAAAGAGAAATTGAGTTAAGGAGTATAAGAAAACATGAATAAGGCGAATAAAAATAGACTTCAAAAAAAGATATTTATTGCAATCGTTGGAATAATGATCATTTTAGTATTTATTCCAACCCCTTATTATTTAAACCAGCCAGGGTCGATTGAACCTCTTGCAGCAAAAGTGACCGTTGAGGATGGCCATAAATCGGAGAAAGGCAGTCTGAATTTAACTACTGTCTATTCCATTAAAGCAACTAATCCGTATATATGGCTATATGGGTTAGTAGCCCCTCATACAGAAGTGAAAAAGGAAAAGGAAGTAAAAGGGACGTTGACAGATGAAGAGTATAATGCATTGCTGCTTCATATGATGGATACCTCGAAACAAAGTGCGATTATTTCTAGTTTTCATGAAGCCAATAAAAAAGTGGATTATCAATACAATGGAATCTTTGTTTCTGGTGTGCTGCCAACTTCAAAGGCAAAATCAATTATTCAAGTAGGAGATATTATTCATAAAGTGGATGGCAAGGATTTTGAAGAAGCCAATCAACTAATAGATTATTTAAAAGGGAAAAAAGAAGGCGAAAAAGTAGAAGTACAGTTTACCCACAATAACAAAACAAAAACGGCTTCCATTGCAACAATTGTGGTAAAGCAAAGTACAGGCCAGGTAGGGATAGGCATTGCCCCCGAAGATAATATAACAATTAATCCGTCTTTGAATGTGAAGATTAATACGGAAAATATAGGCGGACCTTCTGCAGGATTAATGTTTTCATTAGAAATATATAACCAAATGGTAAACGGAGATTTAACAAAAGGCTATAAAGTTGCTGGTACCGGAACAATGGATGCAAAAGGAAATGTCGGACAAATTGGCGGCATCCGACATAAAATTGTAGCTGCACATAAAGCAGGGGTGGATATTTTCTTTTACCCTAAAGATATAAATAAAGAGGATACAAATGAGAAAGAAATCAAAGACGAAGTAAAAAAAGAAGGATATGATATAAAAATAGTGCCTGTTAGCACATTAAAAGATGCAATTGACTTCTTGAAAGCATTACCTGTGAAATAAGCAGAAGATACCTATGCAAACAAAATTTAAACCAAGGCACATGAAAAGAAGTGATTTTCTTATGTTTATCCTTGTAATTGAAGCAGGGAGCAGTCAGAATACACGAAGACTCCTATGGGAACGAGAGAAAGACGAGAAGATAGCAGGAGTTTACTCCGAAAAGGCTCACCGCTCACCCCATGGAAAACGAAGAGTATTCTGACTACGGATTATTCGAGAGAGCAAAACACACTTTTCATGTAAACAAAAATTTATACCATGAAGAATGAAAATAGGCGAGTGTGATTGAGTTTGTTGTTAGCAGGGAGCAGCCGGAATACACGAAGACTCCTATGGGATTAGCGGGACAGGCGAGACCCCGCAGGAGCAAAGCTCCGAGGAGGCTCGGCGCCCGCCCCATGGAAAGCGAAGTGTAATCCGGTTGCGGACTATTCGAGAGAGCCAAAGCCTTTTTTCAGGATAGCCAACCAAAAATAATTTTATTATCAAAAATGGGTATTACAACTTTTTGTAACAATAGAAGAACCTCTATATTGTAAGTTTAAAGCTGAAGAATAAGGGAATATTATTAGTATACTTACAATAGGGCGTAACGTATTAACCAGTTCCTGTTAATACGAAGGAGGTTCAAAATGAGAGAGTTTTTCAATGGCATTTTCAGTTTATTTTACGGTTTTTTCGCAGTACCTCTTCTTTTAATATTTATTATAATTGCCATTTTTGCTGTAAATGAAATTAGAAAAAGAAAAAGAAACAAAACAGAAGAATGGCATGGACAATCACCAGTAGAAAAGATTGAAAAAGAAGACAAAACAAAATAATTATAAAATAGCAAAAAAGAATCAAAGAGGAATGCTTTGATTCTTTTTTTGTTATGTAAATAATCATGATCATAGAGACCCATCCAACAAAAAATGCTACACCATGAACGACGAAAATAGGCGGCTTGATTAAGTTCGTTGATATGTTGAAGCAGGAAGCAATAAGCATGGCAAGAAGACTCCCGTAGGAAAGCGAAGTGTATGCGGACTGCGGACTTATCGAGAGCGCAGTCCTATTAAATAACTAGTTCAATTTTTAGAGTGTATCTTTAATGGATGATAAAAGAAGGCAAGAAAGGGTATAATGACACTAGAGGATCATTTATATTTTAAGTACCCTAGTTACATATATGTTTTTTGTTGTTGAAAAAATTTTTCCTCATAAAGGAAAACCTATTTTAGATTTAGCTTGTAGACTTCATTCTATCATTCTCTTTTAAAAGTAAAACAACTGTAATAAAAATGAACTATTCCCGCAATAAAGAAAGAAATTACATTTGCTACAATGAAAGCAAAGTAAAAAAGAAAATGACAGATTTTTAGAGGATAGACAAAAGGATGAAAGCAGCAGGTTGATCGAAGGTTTGTATCTATTAGAGATACTAGTAATTTTCTTTGGAAAACACGCATATAATACTTTATTAATGACATGGAACTGGTCAATTCTAATAGAATAACAGGGGGAAGTTATGACTTTAGAAAAAAAATTGATAGAAAAGAAATATTATGAAGGATATACAAAGGACAGAACGGATATTCCTATTGAGGTATTAGGAAAATTATATATAACTGAACAAAGTAAAAATATACCCGATTTGACTTCCATACGTTTTGCACAAGGTGAGCTTTATTTTCAGTATCAAGATTATGAAACGGCTATTTTTAAATGGGAAAACATTAACAACGATCTGGAGCCGTGGGCAAAGAAAAATTTAGCCGATGCATATATGGCATTAGGAGAATTATCTACTGCTGAAAGTATTTATAAAGCAATTCAATCTGAATCTGAACTGTTAAAGGTGGAAATTTCGCTACAATTATTTGCCCTTTACATAGAAAAAAGAAATCAAGAAATGGCACTTGAAACAATAAAAAAATTAATTATCAGCAACCCTGATTATAATAATATGACTTTGCTTGCTCGGTCTTATTTTGAAGAACAAGAGTATTGGGAGTATGCGATAGAGTTAGCTGTAAATGAAGGAACAAGAACGGAATCATTAAAGTGGTATGCCGCATTAATAAAATATGCAGATTTAGGAAAAACGGCAAAGTATGAACCTGCCTATTTTTTAACTAGTTTAATAGAACTATATAAGTTGGATTTGCAGCTATTTGAACGTTTTGCATTATCTTTATGGGAAAACTACAAAAACACAAGTTATTATTTAACTTGGTTAAAGGAATTTAATCTTTTATTTTATAAAATATTAGACAAACCAACAGAGCCATGGATAGATCTTTCTGCTGAATTAAATAAAACATATTTAGCACTAATAAGTGGATCTTATCCAATTAAAGCTATTGCAGAGATCTCGCCAATAGCTTTAAGCAACTTGTTTATGATTGCAGAAGATCAACAAGAAATCGTTGCTGCCTCCTATATATTAGGATGGAATGATTTATTTCCATCTACTATTGAAAGAAATTATGTGGAAAAAGCAGAAAATATGATCAATCAGACGTTGGAAACGAATGTTGATTCAAGTAAATTTATAGAACTCTTTCAAGAAATATTAAGATGGGCAGATAATCATGATATTCGAGTAGATAAAAAATTTGCAAAAAAAGTGGTCGAATATATTCCATCACAGGCTGCTCATTTATTAATAGTTGGATCTCCTGAAAGTGGAGTAAATGAATATATAAATGAATTGATTGGGGAAACGCTCTTAGCGGAAGAAACAACAAGTCTGGTTTCAATCAAGGGGTATGACTACTTAGAAATTAAGGAAATAACTGATGATGATGATGGTACAATTGACAATCTGTCCAATTTTTATGATGAATTACTTGAAACGGATAGTCCGCAAGAAGAGGTAAAAGTATATGAGTTAAATACACCATCATCTTTCTTAAGTGAAAATAATTGGGTTGTTACAACCGCACCGTTTCTGAACAATGAACAGTATGAAGAATATGGTTTGTTAGCGGATAGTTTAGTATATGTAATAAATGATAGAACACTCTTTCAATATAATGAATATGAAAAGTTATTAGAATGGCAAGAAAAGGTATCACAGCTTACGATTCAGTTTTTAATTTATGTAGAAGAAGTAGATAATGAGAAGGTTGCCACAAAACGTTTGCAGAAGGCTACTTCTACTATTCAACATTATTTTCCGACAAGTGAAATTTTTATTTATTCCAAGCAAGACGACAGAAACATGCAGCTGTCTAAAATAAGCAGCTATTATCAAGAGCATTTTGCAAATAGAATGATGGTAGAAGAGAGAACTGCTAAAAGTATTTCTATCATTCAGGACTTGATAACTAATCTGCTTAATAAACGAGTGGATATGGAAAATAGCTTACGAGCTACTTTAACGATGTATGAAGAAATTGTTAGTAAATTGACTGGCGCCAGTAATCAATTGAATGATATGGAAATAGAAAAAACAAAAGTTATTACAGAAAAGTTTGATGATTTAAAGGAAACAATGAGCAAAAAAATTATGGAAGATATTCCAAAAATGCTGAAATCATGTAAAGATATGGTGAAAGAAGATAGTGACTTTGGAAAAATTCATGTTCAACTAAATGAAGAGATGAATAAACGAGTTAATCAATATGTGCAGCATACATTATTGCCAAACCTTTATGATCAAATTTCTGTATGGATTGACTTGTCTGAGCTAGAACTTACTAATAGTCAACAATATATGCAGGAGCTATGCGACGGATTTAATATGCTTTACGAAAAGAATCAGCTAGAACTGTCATGTGATTTTACGATTGTTGATGATTGGAAAAGGGATGCCCGCCGAATGACAAGTGGCATGACGATTGATCATTTAAATATTTTATTACGATTTAGACCTGCACAAGTTCTATTAAAAAGCGCAGGGAAAATATTTGGAAGCATTCCACAAAATAAAAAAATGCTATATGCAAAATACCAAAAATTTCTTGAGACGGAAGACTTCTCTGAAGTGGCAGCGTCTGTTGAGCATACCTTTACCATGCAACTTGAATTTTTTGAAAAAGGAATAGCGAGAGATGTTAATATGTTCTTTAATATCCCACAAAACATATTGGCAAAAACGATCAAGGAAAAAAGCGAGGAAATTAAAGAGTATAAAAACTTATTAGAAAAACTGAAAAATAATCCAGAAATGTTTCATGATCCGTTAAGACTTTTTGAACTTCAATTATTACAGTATGATTGGTTAACAAGTACCTCAAAATTAGCAACTGCAGGTGTTTTTCAAGATAAAATATGATATTGAATAAATATAGCAGCGATAAAGCAGAATAGAGATTTATAAAAGGCAGCCCTGACGAAAAGGGCTGCCTTTTACAAAAGATAAGAAAGTATAAAATTTTTCAACTTAGATTAGTGTCTAGCGCAAGCGCCTTTCTTATTTTAAAGCTTAAATGAACTTTTTAGAGAAACAATACGGTTAAATACCGGTTTTTCGGATGTAGTATTCTTTGGATCTGCACTAAAATATCCGTGTCTAAAGAACTGATATTTATCATATGCTGCTACATTATCCATATTCGGTTCAATGAAGCCTTGTACGATCTCAAGTGAATGACTGTTCACATAATCTAAGAAGGTTTTTCCTTCTTCTATTTCTGTTTCTTCATCTAAAATAAGTGGTTCGTATAAACGGAATTCTGCAGGAATAGCTTGTGTTGCCTCTACCCAATGCAAGGTGCCTTTTACTTTGCGACCGGTAAAGCCAGATCCGCTCTTTGTTTCAATATCATACGTACAATGCAGTTCTATTACTTGGCCATTCTCATCTTTAATAACTTCTTCGCATTTTATAAAATAAGCATGCTTTAAACGAACTTCGTTTCCAGGGAAAAGACGGAAATACTTTTTCGGAGGATTTTCCATAAAGTCTTCTTGTTCAATATAGATTTCACGAGAAAATGGTATTTGTCTTGTCCCCATGTCAGGATTTTCTGGGTTAATTTCGGCATCAAGCATTTCAACCTGTCCTTCTGGATAGTTGGTAATAACAACCTTTAATGGATTCAGCACGCCCATTGTTCTTGGTGCTTTTAACTTTAAATCTTCACGAACAAAATGATCCAGCATAGCAGAATCAACGACACCAGAACCTTTAGAAATTCCTAATTCTTTACAAAAAGATTGAATTGCTTCTGGTGTAACCCCTTTTCTTCTTAGACCAGAAACTGTTGGCATTCTTGGATCATCCCAACCATCTACATACTTCTCATCTACTAATTGTTTTAATTTACGTTTACTCATAACAGTATTCGTAATATTTAATCTGCCGAACTCAATTTGCTGTGGAGTACTTTCCATTTCACATTCACGTACGACCCAGTCATATAATGGACGTTGATCTTCAAACTCCGTCGTGCAAAGCGAGTGTGTAATCCCTTCAATTGCATCCTCTAAAGGATGGGCAAAGGCATACATTGGATAAATGCACCACTTATCTCCTGTGTTATGATGGCTTGTATGAGAGATACGATAAATAACAGGATCACGTAGATTAATATTTGGTGAAGTCATATCAATTTTTGCTCGAAGCACTTTTTCACCATTTTCATAATTGCCATCGCGCATGGCTTCAAATAATTGAAGATTTTCTTCAACAGAACGTGTTCGGAAAGGACTTTCTTTACCAGGCTCTGTTAACGTTCCTCGATATTCGCGGATTTCGTCAGCTGATAGATCATCAACATAAGCAAGCCCTTTTTTAATTAGCAATAAGGCACGGTTGTACATTTCATCAAAGTAATCAGAAGCAAAAAGAAGATTTTCCCATTTATAACCAAGCCATTCTACATCTTCTTTAATAGCATTCACATACTCGATATCCTCTTTTAATGGATTTGTGTCATCAAAACGGAGATTGGTCTTTCCATTAAATTCTTCCGCAAGTCCAAAGTTAATGAAAATGGATTTTGCATGTCCGATATGTAAGTAACCGTTTGGTTCTGGAGGGAAGCGTGTCACCACAGAACGATGTTTCCCAGTTTTTAAATCTTCTGTAATAATATTTTTAATAAAATTAGAATTGTTATTATTATCCATTTTTATAGCCACCTTTCATTTATATGTATTAATAACCCGAAAGCTTAAAGAAAAAAGTTCCTATAAATGATTATATCAATAATATAACCAAAACTTTATTATAAACTTCCAAGAAAGGAAACGAAAGTAGAATAATTTAAGTATTACCCTGGATTATACTTTTTACATCATATTTAGAGAATTTTTCTAAAATTTAGTTATTTTTGTAAAGGAATTTGCAAAAGTCTGTCGAATTTATGGTTATAAAGGCAGGTGTATCTAGTTGATAAATGAATATAAATTGAAAAAAGACTATTATGATGAAATGTTTGAAAATTCAGTTAAAACACATCCTGCTTATATAAAATTATGGAACAATATGTCTCTTTTAGATGAGGAATCTATTAAAAGAAGGCATATGCTTGCAGAGCAGGATTTTATGCGCCAGGGGATTACGTTTACTGTGTACGATAATGAAGAAGGAACAGAAAGAACGATGCCGTTTGATCCGCTGCCGCGAATCATTTCGCAGAAAGACTGGAAAATGATTGATAAAGGGTTAAAGCAGCGAGTTAAAGCATTGAATTGCTTTCTTGAAGATGTATACAATGATCAGAATATATTAAAGGATAAAGTGGTGCCCCGTGATTTAATCGTTACTTCTCCTCATTTTTATCATCAAGTGTATGGAGTGAAAGTACCAGAGCAGAATCATGTGTTTATTGCAGGAATTGACCTGATTAGAGATGACAAAGGGAATTACCTTGTATTAGAGGATAATATACGGAATCCTTCTGGACTTTCCTATGTATTCCAAAATCGTTTTATTATGAGAAAGATTTTCCCGGAGCTCTTTAAAGAGTATGAATTACAGTCATTAGACAATTATTTATATGAAATGCTTGAGGCATTAAAAAATATTGCGCCACAAAATATCGAAAAACCTACTATTGTTTTACTTACTCCAGGTAGATTTAATTCTGCTTACTATGATCATAGCTTTTTGGCAAGGCAGATGGGGATTGAGTTAGTCGAAAGCCGTGATTTAATCATAAAGGAACGAGTTGTTTATATGAAAACAACAAGAGGGCTGCAGAAAGTAGATGTTATTTACAGAAGAATTGATGATGATTATTTAGATCCATTGGAGTTCAAAGAGGATTCTGTAATCGGAGTACCAGGTTTACTTGATGCCTACCGAGCAGGAAATGTATCTATTGCCAATGCTATCGGAAATGGTGTGGCAGATGATAAAGCAACTTATGCATATGTCCCAGATATGATTCGCTATTATTTACAAGAAGAACCAATATTATCTAATGTAAAAACATATATTTTATCCAAAAAAGAAGATTATGAGTATGCATTACTTCATTTAGATGAGCTTGTATTTAAAGAAAGGAACTCTTCTGGTGGTTATAACATGCTGATTGGTCCACATGCGACAGACGAGCAGAAAAGCATTTTTCGAAAAAAAATAATGGAATATCCTGAAAACTTTATTGCACAGCCAACCATTTCTCTCTCTACTTTGCCGACATATACTTCAGAGGGAGTTCAAAGCAGACACGTGGATCTTCGTGCATTTGTTTTAATGAATAATGAGCCAAGGGTTATTCCAGGTGGACTAACAAGAGTTGCCTTAAAGAAAGGTTCTTTAGTCGTCAATTCTTCCCAGGGTGGTGGAAGCAAGGATACATGGGTATTGGGCAGCAGTATAGAAGGCGAGGAGGAATAAAATGTTAAGTCGTGTGGCAGACTCTCTTTATTGGATTGCTCAGAATATGGAACGTGCAGATAGCGTAGCGAAACTATTATCAGTAAGACTTGTCAGTATTTTGGAAAATCAGGATCCGGTGGTAGGAACAGAGAATGACTGGGAAGAAGTAATAGAAATTGCAAGCGATAAAAAAGAATTCAAAAGATTATATGATACGTATAATAGAGAATCTGTCATTCAATATTTGGCCTTTTCTAAGCAAAACATGAATTCTATCTTTTCCTGTATAACCCTCTCAAGAGAAAATGCGAAAATGATTCGGGAAATTTTGCCGATTGAATTTTGGGAAGTAATCAATGATTTATATATGGAAATAAAAGGGATTAACTTTTTTGAAGATAATACAGAAAAATTGAACCGGTTCCTGCAAGGCATTCACGAAAAATATTTTTTGCTACAAGGTATTATTTCAGGTTTCATGCTTCAGGAAGAAGGATATTTATTCTTAATGTTCGGCAAATACTTGGAGGTTATTCGCAAATTGGCAAGAACCATGGATGTTTATTATCATAAAAGAAGAACAGAAAGGTTTGAAAAAGAAGATATTCAATACCATTATTGGAGCTCGGTGCTAAGCAGTTTAAGCGGCTATCATTCTTATATTCAAAAATACCAAGCATCGATGAATCCTGTAAAAATTGTTGATTATTTGCTTTTTGATTCTGCACATCCCCGTTCGGCAAAATTTGGCGTGCAGCAGCTTGTTTACGCATTTCAGACGTTGGAAAAAAAGCAAGTAAATACTTATTCTCAAAAGCTTTATGATAAGATAGAAGAACTTCATCAAGAATTGCGCTATGAATCGGTGAAAAATTTGCCAGTTTCCCTCCATGAATACTGTCAAAGAATACAGTCTCTTTGTGATTCAGTAGGAATTGCAATTATGGAGACATATTATTTAGGAGAGATGAGTCCGACATGAAATATGAAGTGCTTCAACGATCGCATTATAAATATAGCTTGCCAGTAAAGCAAAGTATTAATCAATGCATCTTTAAACCATTATCTACCCCAAATCAACATGTATTGAATTATGAATTAATCATTAAACCGTGGACAAAGCATTATAATCATAATGATTACTGGGGAAATGAAGTGAGCAGCTTTTACTTATGGGAGGCACATGATGAGCTAGTTGTGGAAACCCAGTCTCTTTTAGAGATTGATTATCCGTTTCCAGAAGTGAAAATGACAGAAGAAATGGACGCTATTATGAAAAGTGCGGCTTTTCGAGGAGAATTTGCTGAGTTTCTTATGCCTACTTCCTATACAATGTTGAAAAAAGAGATGCTTGAATACATTTTAAATGATCTTGGAGAAAAAGATGCTGATACCTATCTTTTTTTACAAAAACTGAATGAGTATATTTATACAAACTTTTCCTATGTACCTGGAGCTACTGATGTTAAAACAGTAGCTTATGAGGTAGTGGAAAAACGTTCAGGAGTATGCCAGGATTTTTCCCATGTTATGCTTGGAATTTGCAGACATGTCGGAATACCTGCACGTTATGTAAGCGGCTATATTTATGGAGGGGAAGATGCTGCAATGCGCGGCGATTCTCAAACACATGCATGGGTTGAAGTTTATATTCCAAAGCATGGGTGGATTGGATTTGATCCAACTAACAATATGATGGCATTAAACCAGCATATTCGTGTGGCAACCGGCAGGGATTATGCAGATATTACTCCATTAAAAGGAATGTATATTGGTAATACTGCACAAGAACTAGAAGTATCCATTAGCGTCAGCAAAGTGAAAGACGAGGATAAAATCTGTTGTTGATGCAAGAGTTTTAAAAGAGTATTCCTGTCATTAGAGGAATGCTCTTTATTCGTAGTTAGGATGATTTGCAGTTGCTCCAGTTCTGACTCTGATTTGCTGGGTGGATTAGTGCTGATGCTGTTACAAGACTTGGCTCGACGAAGAAGAGGCTGAGACATAACGAAATAGTTAATAGGTAAAGACGAACATGCTCTAATTTAGCACTTAAGTGGTTACTTCTCTATACTGGTTATTTATGTTTTTTAATATAGTCAACTCAAACTTCGCACCATCAAATTCGTTTGCAAGTCTTGATGTTACTCGGTTTAGAACAATAAAATGGGAGGCTAGTTTTTTAAAAGGTGAGGAAGTATATATTTTTTGAAATGTGAAGGCTGTCTAGCTCCAGCGCCTAGCCCCTGTGAAAGATAACCTCCAGCCTCTAAAAGTAAAAAACACTTTTTGAGTCTGGAGAACATTTTTCTTCGGGGCTAAACAAGGCGCTTGCACTTTTCTTATGGGGTTGCTTTCCACTACGGGTTGCTTCGCTTTCCGCGGGGTGGGAGCTCTGAGCCTCCTCGGCGTTGCCTTGCGGGGTCTTTAGCCTTCCCACATTTCCCGCAGGAGTCTTCGCACCCTCCGTTACAAGCAACCTGTTTTAGAATAAGTTCTTGTCTTCGAATTTCATGGCAAGGTATGATTACTAAATACTAGTAGCGCGTTGATTTTTTATGTTTATTATTCAACGTTGTTCTCCCAAAATGTGCACTTTTAGTCTATTTCTATAAAGTGGATGTTTTCACCAGTTCAACGACAGCAACTAATGGATAAAACGGCTTGATTGGAGTGTAAGGTGCGAGACTCCTGTGGGATTAGCGGGTTAGATGAGACCCCGCAGGCGCTCTTAAGCCGAGGAGGCTCATCGCACGCCCCACGGAAAGCGAGCATCCTGAAACGAGAATCTTGCCCCTATTTATAAGGAATAATGTTTGCAAAAACACCATAAAAAATTAATCAATCATCCTTTTCTAATTGCTCTAAACCAAGTTAAGTCAATACATGAAGAAGAATTTATAACTACGAAATTTGAGTTAAGTATAAGAAATAGGTTGTTCCATTGCGCTACAAACACTCGCTTTCCGCGGAGAGGAAGCTGATCCTCCTCTACTTCCCGTAGGAGTCGAGTATCTTCCGCTCCATTCCACTTCGTTTTTAAAGGTTATTTCCTAAAACTTAATTCCTAAAACTTAATTCTTTTGCCAAGAAAAAAAGAAATAGATTGAAAAATGGAGCAGCCTGCATACACGTAGACTCCAATGGGATTAGCGAGACACCTTAGCCCCTAGGGCCGAAGCGGCTAAAGCCGAGCCCCATGGAAAGTGAAGTGTAAACAGCCAGAGGGTGATTACCACAAATCTTCTTTTTTACATAAATAAAAAAACCAAACCATGATACGAAATATTTTTTACCTCTTCGTATCATGGTTCGGGTTTATTTTCGGCTGGAATACTTATGTCCGAGCTGCTAGAACATTTATATTTCGGTGAGCAAGGACGCCAAGCGCTATTCTTATTTATTTTTAAAGGAGTAATCGAATAAGTGCCATACAAAAAACACCGATTAACACTGTTGTCAGCAAGCTTTTTGTTTTAACAGCAATGATAAAAGTAGGAACAGCTGCCAAGAGATAGTTCCAATTCAATTGAAAACCGTTTGCGTCAGTGGTTAAAAAACTTTCTACAATTAAACCTGTGAATATACAAATGGGTATATAAGAAAGCCATTTTTCCACAAGAGCCGGAATGGAAAAATTACGAACAAGTATAAAAGGAAGAATTCTAGGAATAATGGTCACAAGTGTACAGCCTAATAAAAGCAGCAAAAATTCATTTGTAATAATCATTTATCTGTCACCACCCCGATAGAAGCAACCAATACAGTAGAAAGGATGACTGCAAGACTACTGGATACAAAAGAGGAAAATAACAGCATACATACAACCATTAGAAGGATAAGAAATAAATAATGTTTTAGTTTAGAAGCCTTTATCGTTTGTATATGCAGAATAAGCAAAGCAATAAACATGGCCGTTAAAGCATAATCAAATCCTAAGATTTCCGGATTGGGAAACCATCCTCCTAAATATGCACCTAACGTACAGGAAATGATCCATGCAATATAAGCAGTCACATTTAGCCCATTCATCCAAGCATCGCTAATTGGCATCTTTTTTGCCAGTTTGACGATAGCAACACCAAAAGATTCATCGGTTACTAAACTCCCGACCCCGATATTTTTCCATAAGGAATAGTCTACAAATTTTGGAGCCAAAGTCCCACTAAGCAGTAAATGTCTTAAATTAACGATAAAAGTCGTTAAAATAATCGCACTAATTGGGCTCGATGCAGCAAGCATGGCGCAAATAATAAATTGTGCGGATCCGGCATAAACAAACGTGGACATTAAAAAAATTTGGAAAATATGTAAACCAGATGCTATCCCGACAATGCCCATTGCTATTCCGATGCTAATATAGCCTAATAATGTGGGAATGCAATCTTTTACCCCATCCATAAATGTAGGAGGATAAGCCTTTTGTTCAGAAAAATCTTTTAAAGTATCCAAGAAATATCTCTCCTTTTTTGTATTATATATTATACTTTTGTATGGTATAATGAACATTATATAAAGGAATGGTAAATAAAGCAACTATCATTTTAAAGGAGATTGTGATGCAATCCATTACGAATACGATTGGACAAAATTTAGAAAATCTACGAAAAAAACGTGGGTATAGTTTAGATAAAGTTGCAGAATTGACTGGTGTTAGCAAGGGGATGCTAGCACAAATTGAAAAGGGAAAATCGAATCCCACCGTCTCTATCCTTTGGAAAATAGCGATGGGCTTACAAGTGTCATTTTCCTATTTTATGGCGGAAACGGAAGCAGCGATTAAAAAAGTAAGCATTAATGAACTGGAAGCATTTGAAGATGACAGCAGTCAATACCGCCTATTCTCTTTATTCCCTTTTCATCCAGGGAAGAAATTTGAAATTTATACGATTCAGCTAGACGGGAATGCATTTCACTGTTCTGAAAAACATGCTGGAGAAGAATATATTTTAGTAGGGGAAGGAGAAGTAAGTTTAGAAATAGGGGAAAAAAAATATCGATTGGAAACAGGGGATGGTCTGCAGCTAACCCCAAATCAAACACATGTTTACAAAAATATGCTAAATAAAATGGCCACCTTATTTGTGGTCATCTATTATCCTGAATAGCATCCTGAATGTCACGAACGAATTTATTTATTGATACAGAAAAACCATTCTCTTGTGTTTGATGAGAATGGTTTTTTCGATGTTTTTTTTCTTTTTGGATGAAAAGCTCCTGTTTTGTTTTTTTTTTTTAGTAGCAGGATGAATGGAACCCCAACTTCCTCTGCGAATAGTTGTATCAAATCCATGTTCACGCAAGTGTTTTTCTCGCTTCTTTTTTGCCTGTGATTTTGCCATTAGTTTAATATCCTTTCTTGTGTAAGCCATTATCTAACTGAAAGTGACAGTGGGGATGTCTCCCACGTATTCTGTATGCTTTTGCAAATGCCTTATTTAAAGCGTCTTGTGTATATTTTACAGGATGATTGAGGTTTATTTCTAGCTTTTTAAAAGGGAATTTTGGAGATAGTTTCTTGTTGTATCAAAAGGAGGAAGGACATTTAGGGAGAAATATTCTGAAATGGTTGTTTTATATCATCTTGATTTAATCCAGATTCTTCTGTCAACGAGCAAGAAGTCCAGCTCCTTTCTTATTTCAACTATCACATTTTTCCTTTTTAGAGTAGAAAAGTGAATCAGGATCAAAATGCAAAGAAAAAGAGGGGGAAATGTCTGATAAAGGGCGAATCCGAATGAATTTCGGGATCCTATCCCCTAATGCACTAAAACAATACAATAGTGGGGAAAGAATCCAGAATTTCCAGCAAAGGCACATGCGCTCTTCTTATGATACAGATTGTTTTATAAACTTAGGATGGCGATGCATCATAGTGACTAAAATAACGCCGCTTACTAGCAAAAGAAAACTAGTAGATAAGAAAACAGATGAAAATCCATAGTTTGCTGCAATCATGCCACCCAATGCAGGACCGATAACATTTCCAAAGAAGCGCAGGCTTGTTTCATATCCTAACACCTCTCCTTGCATAGCGATTGGTGCTTCTTGACGAATATAAGCTATTCTTACAGGAACGATTCCACCAATTGAAATGCCAAGAATAAAACGAATAATAAGGAGCTGCCAGTAGTGGTGAACAAATCCGCCAGGCAAATAAATAATACCTGCAATAAATAAAAGGAGAACAAGAATTTTTATATAGCCTGTACGATCCCCAATTTCTCCCCATTTTTTTGCCATTAATAAATTACCTAAACCAGCAGCTGAAAAGGCGATGCCGGAAAATAAAGCAATGTTTTCTGGGCCATGGAGGTCACTCACATATAAAGATAGAATAGGCTGGATGCTAAAATGAGCGATTTGTACTAATGCTGAAATTAATAGCACAGTAACAAAAATAGGGTTTTTGAATATATAGGCTAATACCTCTTTGCTTGAGTAGTTTGTTTTTGTGCCCTTTGCGATAGGAAGGACAAATTCTTTTGTTGCCAGGACTAAAAGCACGGAGATAAAAATCGAAATGGAAGTAAAACGGAAGGTGGATGAAAAACCTACCATATCTGCAAGCACGCCTCCTAGCATAGGGCCAATTAATGAACCAGTAATACTGCCAGTTTGTAATGTGCCAAGTACTTGCCCTGCGATTTTTTTGGGAGTTTGAGTAGAGATAAAAGCTTGTGACATAGGGATGAATCCTGTGAAAAAACCGGTGAAAAAACGAAGAACGAATAGCTGCCACACAGAGGTTGCGAAACTCATTAGAAAAATGGATAAACCTAAACCAAGTCCTAAGGTAAGGAGGATTTTTTTTCTTCCGTATTTATCGCCAATTTTCCCCCAAAATGGTGAGAATAAAAAAGCAGAAACAAAAGTAATGGAAAAGCATAAACCAGACCAATGTTGCACATAATCTTTGGAGAAGTCTCCAAATGTATCAATATATAAGGATAAAAAAGGCAAAACCATTGTCATACTGCCACTGACAAAAAAGTTAGCGAACCACATAATGGTAACATTTCGTTTACAATAACGCTGATTTTCCAAGTATAACACTTCTTTCTAAAAACAATTTCGTATTTCTAAATATTATCATATCGTAAAACGGATTATTTTAAAAGCTTTTTGCTTTACTTTTTTTTATTTTCGTGCATGTCATGTTTTGAAAAATGTTATTATTTGAATAGATGAATTTTTTTGTCCTCTATAAAAATACATTTGTTTTTTGTGAGAGGAATTATGCTTGATTCTTTTCTAATAAAAAGTAATAATAGGTAAGGTAAAAGAAAAAGAGTTTACTAGTCACCTTAGATTGTTAGGCAGAAGATACTAATTGATGAATAATGGGAGTTGTAGAAATGAAGGTTGTAAAGTTTGGCGGAAGTTCATTGGCAACAGGAAAACAATTAGAGAAAGTGTTAGATATTGTGCAAAAAGACAATAAGAGAAGAATTGTTGTCGTTTCTGCTCCAGGAAAAAGATACGACGATGATATGAAAGTTACAGACCTTTTAATTGCTTGTGGAAAAAAAATGATGGCGGAAGAAGATGCGGAACAGCTAATTGAGACGATTATGGAGAGATATGCGAACATTGCAAAAGAATTAGATCTTTCCAATGACATAATAGACAAAATAAAGGAAGATCTATTAGGGGTTCTGGATGCAGATAAATCGAATGAAAAATCTTATATGGAAGCAGTAAAAGCATGCGGTGAAGATAATAATGCAAAGCTTGTTGCCCATTTTTTTAATCAAAGAGGTGTGAAAGCACAATATATCAATCCAAAAGATGCAGGGCTAATTGTAAGTGATGATCCAGGAAATGCCCAAGTTCTTCCTGAATCATATGATCGTTTATATGCTTTAAGAGAAAATGATTCCATCATTATTTTTCCTGGGTTTTTTGGATATAACAAAAAGGGGAATGTAGTTACTTTCTCAAGAAGCGGCTCAGATATAACAGGCGCTATTCTGGCTAATGGAGTGAAAGCGGAACTTTATGAAAATTTTACAGATGTTGATGCTGTTTTTTCTGTCAATCCTTCAATTGTAGCTAATCCAAAAGCGATTAAGGAATTAACCTATCGCGAAATGCGTGAATTATCGTATGCTGGATTTTCTGTTTTTCATGCTGAAGCTTTAATACCGGCATATCGCGCGGGAATTCCAGTTAATGTTAAGAATACAAACAACCCTGCTGTGCCTGGTACAAGAATAGTTGCTACAAGAAATAATACTAATGGACCTGTAGTTGGTATCGCGAACGATAAAGGTTTTTGTTCTATTTATATAAGTAAATATTTAATGAATAGAGAAGTAGGGTTTGGCAGAAGAATATTATCGATTTTAGAAGATTTTCATATTTCGTATGAACACATGCCTTCAGGAATCGATGATTTAACGATAATATTAAGGCAAAATCAACTTGCTGGAAAAAATGAAGATGAAATTATCCAATGTATTAAAGAGGAGCTTCATGTAGAAGAAATTCATGTAGAGCATGATTTGGCGCTTATTATGCTAGTTGGAGAGGGAATGCGTCATAATGTTGGCACTATTGCTAGAGCTTCTAAAGCATTAGCAGATGCAGGGGTTAATGTGGAGATGATTAATCAAGGATCATCAGAAGTAAGCATGATGTTTGGCGTGAAAGAACCGATGGCAAAAAATGCAGTAAAGGCATTGTACCAAGAATTTTTTCATTGATATTGTTTTAGTTTAGAGAAAATGTGGTAATATTCCTTTTTATAAGATACTTATTTTTTTACATGAAAGTATATTTTTTTGTAGGGTCTCGTCTCTCCGGGATAATACTAATGTAAATATAATAGTGCATGTTCAAAAAGGTGGATAAAAAGTAAGCCAACGAAGAAAATCAATGTATCATTTTTACGGGACTTTTTGAACAACCTCTTAACATGAAAAGGAGATAATAATGACAATTAAAGCTATCGTTCTAGATATGGATGGAACAATGCTCAATGAAGAAAGCAAGGTAAGCACCCAGTTAAGCAATTATATAACAAATTTAAGACAGACAGGAATGAAAGTATTTATTGCAACTGGCAGAACTATTTTAGAGGTGGAAGATACTGTTCCGGATGGCTTTGAAGTAGATGGAATTGTAAATTCTAATGGGATGTCTGCATTTATTAATGGCAAACAGTTGTTTCAGCACTCATTAAATCCACCTCTTGTAGAATTATTAATTAAGGAAGCGAGAGCACGAGGTTTATATTATGAAATTCATCCTGCTGTAGGAGAGCGTTATGTATTGAAGGATGATAAAAGTATCATCCTTGACGCAATTAAAGGAACTCGTCCATTAACGGTAGAAGAAATGGAATGGCGATCAAGAAAGGCAGCAGTTGAAAAATATATTGAATGGAAAGATAATTTAAATCCAAATAATATTAGTAAAATTTACTTTTTCAGTAAAGAGAAAGTAATAATGGATACTTGGATTTCCTTTTTACAGGAATTAAAAAGGAAAGCTGGATTTACATATGCTTCCTCAACAGAACATAATGTGGAAGTTACAGCAGAAAATATAAATAAAGCAACAGGTGTTCAATATTTATTAGATAAATTTTCCCTTCATTTTAATGAGGTGCTAGCTGTAGGGGATGGGGAAAATGATTTGCCATTATTGCAGCGAGCTGGTTACGCAGTTGCCATGCAAAATGCCCCAGATAATGTAAAGGCATATGTTGATGAGGTGACAGAATATTCCTATAAAGAAGCTGGATTGTATCGCTTTTTATCCAAGCAATTCCCTTTATAGAATAAGGAAGAGGGCTTTCTAATATGTCGATTTATCGGCTATTGGAGGGTCCTTTTTTGTAAGGAAGAAAGTATAATATAAAATTTTGAAATGTTAAGTCTGTTTAGCTCCAGCGCCTAACTAACATTGAAAAAGTGGAAAGTTTATAGTAAGGGTTTAACGCATCTTTTTCTAATCCTCCTTTTACACACTCTCATACGACCTTTTCTCCTATTATTTTAAAAAAACATATAAAAATCCTATATTATAAAATATTTTGAAGATTTCTAAAAAAGTTTTCTTGTATAAATTTGGGTAGGAAGCTATAATAAATTCAACACGAAAAAGGTTGAAAAATGTAGAAAACAGGGAAGAAGCAAGGAGAATTGGTTTTTTTTCTTCCGTATTTTCGGAAAATTCTCCATTGTTAAAAATATGTGGTTTTATTATATTGCTATAAAAATTTAGGGGGACTAAATAATGAAGAAGCAAGGAATATTATTCGCTCTTTTCATGGCATTTATGCTGATTTTAACTGCTTGTGGGACAAGTGGTAAAGAGGAAGGGACAAATGGGAGCGATACAAAAAAGAAACTCAGAGTAGTAACAGATGCAGCGTATGCTCCATTTGAATATATGGATAAGGCGGAAATAGTAGGATTTGATGTAGATATTTTTAAAGCCGTTGCTAAAGAAGCAGGGTATGATTATGAAATTGTTAATGTAGGTTGGGATCCATTATTTGCAGAATTGCAAAATAAAACAGCTGATGTAGGTCTATCAGCGATTACGATTAATGATGATCGCAAAAAAACATATGATTTTTCCGTTCCATATTTTAAAAGTACAAACAAAATATTAGCTCCACAAAATACAACGATTAAAACCGCACAAGATTTAAAAGGAAAAAGAGTAGCGGTTCAAACTAGTACAACAGGTGCAGATGCAGTTGATGCGCTTTTAGGAGCAAAAAGTAAAAAGGTGAAGAAGTTTGAAAATAATAACCTCGCAATCTTAGAAATGAAAAGCGGCGGGGCAGATGCAGTTGTAGCAGATAATGCGGTAATCGAGGAATATGCTAAAAATAATCCAAAAGATAAATTTATTGTTATTGAAGATAAAGACGGGTTTGAATCAGAATATTATGGATTAATGTTCCCAAAGGGCAGCGAATTAATTGAGGATATGGATAAAGGGTTTAATGCAATTCTAGATAATGGGAAATATGTAGAGATTTATAAAAAATGGTTTGGGACAGAACCGGATGTAGAAAATTTAAAAGCACAGCAATAAGGGACTGAATTAGAAAAGAGTACTCAAAAAAGGTGGTATAACCCCACATTTAAAAGCTAGGGGACATTTCTTAGCCAAGTTTTCTATTGTGGGGTTTTCCTTTATGGGTACCTTTTTTTATTAAACGAAAAATAGAACTGTTAGTGCAATTATTGATCAGATGTGTAAATACATAAAAATAACAGTAATACATATACCTCATTGGCTGTAGGTCAATTAAGTTTTTTGATTTTTGGAGGAGATATTAATGGATTTTAATTTTACAATAATAGGTGAGTATGCTGGCCTATTTTGGGAAGGAACTTTATTAACTATTGGTTTATCATTAATTTCGATTGCAATAGGGACAATCTTTGGCCTTTTAATCGGTTTAGGGAAAATGACCAAAAACAAATTACTTGCGGCTCCATTTCAGTGTTATATTGCTTTCTTTCGAGGCACTCCTCTATTTGTACAAATATTAATCATTCATTTTGGGCTAGTGCCGATGCTAACAGGTGAAACAAATGGAAAATTAGCCGCTGTTCTTGCATTATCATTAAATGCAGCTGCCTATATAGCTGAAATTTTTCGTGCAGGCATACAGTCAATTGATAAAGGACAAATGGAAGCTGCCAGATCACTTGGAATGACACATGTACAAGCAATGAGATATATCATTCTTCCACAGTCCGTTAAAAGAATGATACCGCCGCTCGGCAATGAATTTATAGTATTAATAAAAGATTCTTCCCTTGCATCGGTTATTGCAGCACCTGAACTGATGTATTATGGAAGAATTATGATGGGACAGTATAACCGTGTATGGGAACCATATTTAACGGTCGCACTCATTTACCTTGTTTTAACCTTAACCTTAAGTTTCTTCTTAAATCGTTTGGAAAGAAGGTTGAATACGGAATGATTATTGTTGATAAATTAAAAAAATCCTTTGGAACAAATGAAGTATTAAAAGATATTAATGTAAAAATTAATCCACAGGAAGTAGTAGTTATAATTGGTCCATCTGGATCTGGCAAGTCTACTTTTTTACGATGTTTAAATCTATTAGAAACAGTGACAGAAGGAAAAGTTAGTATTCAAGGGAAGAATCTTACTGATAAGGGGACCGATATTAATAAAGTGCGTCGTGAAGTTGGCATGGTTTTTCAGCAATTTAACTTATTCCCACATAAAACGGTATTACAGAATATAACCCTTTCGCCAATGAAAGTAAAAAGGCTCGAAGGAGAAACAGCGAAGAAGAAAGGGTTGGCATTATTAAAAAAAGTTGGTTTAGAAGATAAAGCCAATGTTTATCCCGATTCGTTATCAGGAGGTCAAAAACAACGTGTGGCAATAGCTAGGGCCTTAGCAATGGAACCGAAAATTATGTTGTTTGATGAACCAACCTCTGCACTAGATCCAGAAATGGTCGGTGAAGTATTAGAAGTAATGAAGGATCTTGCTAAAGATGGAATGACCATGGTGGTGGTTACACATGAAATGGGATTTGCAAGAGAAGTTGGAGATAGGGTGATATTTATGGATGGAGGATATATAGTAGAAGAGAATATTCCATCCGAATTATTTTCTAACCCACAAGAAGAAAGAACAAAATCTTTTTTAAGTAAGGTTTTATAATGATACGAACGATTAATTTTGCTTATCATCGGAAACAGCAATGTGGTAATAACAATCACACTGCTGTTTTTTTATTGTTTAGGAAATGATAAACGAAATGGAATGGAATGGGGGATAACTTTGCAGTTGTGTTCGCACTCCGCTTCGACATACAGGCCGTGGTGTACTTTAGCCGTCCAGAGCCTAGCCCCAGTGAGTATTGCCCCCTGCTTCCTCTAAAGGAAAAAACACTTTTTGTGTCAGGAGAACATTTTCCCTCAGAGCTAAACAAGGCGCTTGCACTTTTCTTAGAAAATAAAAAAATTGTAGTTTTTTGTAAGAAGTTATAACAAGTGAAATGCAAAGAAATAATAATGAAAACGCAAACAACGTTATTAGATAAATAAAGTTCATCATAGTGAATTTTTTCACCCTATTTATCATTAAATCTAGTTATTATGATGATTAAAATAACTTAGTATACTATTGGGCGGAATAGCGTTAATTTAGAGTGAATAGTCGGAATTATTTGATGAATCAGAAAAAACGACATTTTATTTTATTTAAATACTGGAGGGATAATATGTTAGAGCTTTGGCATGAACAATTAGAAGATATGTATGAACAAATGGTTGAGTGGAGAAGACATATGCATCAATATCCTGAGCTTTCCTTTCAAGAAGTCGAAACGGCTAAAATGATAGGGGATATTTTAGAAAGTTATGGTATTGAAGTGAAAAGAAATGTCGGTGGAAGAGGAGTGGTAGGAAAGATATATGGAGAAAAGCCTGGAAAAACAATTGCATTAAGGGCTGATTTTGATGCATTGCCAATACAAGATGAAAAGGATGTACCATATAAATCAAAAATACCTGGAGTAATGCATGCATGTGGACATGATGGACATACAGCTACTTTACTAGCAGTTGCGAAAGTACTGCAAGATCATAAAGAGCAAATTGCCGGCAATATAGTACTGTTGCATCAACATGCAGAGGAGCTATCGCCAGGTGGGGCAAAGGCAATGATAGAAGATAATTGTTTAGAGGGGGTGGATATTGTGTTTGGTTCTCATTTATCTTCGTTAAGTGAATTGGGAAAATACTTTTATACACCTGGTTATTCGCAGGCGGCAGCAGATGCATTTGAGATTACGGTTAAAGGGAAAGGGGGACATGGTTCTGCTCCTCATGATACAGTCGATGCCATAGCGGTAGGTACAGCACTTGTTAATCAGCTTCAATATATTGCAAGTAGAAGAGTAGATCCGTTAAATCCAGTTGTATTATCTGTTGGTTCCTTTCACGCAGGAAACGCAAAAAATGTCATTGCAGATACAGCTACTTTAAAAGGGACGGTACGAACATTAGATGAAGATTTACGTGGATTTATGGAAAGTGAAATTAAATTAATGGCTACCCAAATTTGCGAAAGCATGCAGGCGGAATGTGACATTAATTATATAAAGGGCTACCCCGCTGTTTATAACCATGAAACGGAAATAGCCGTTTTTGAAGAAGCGGTAGCAAATACATTAAAGAAAGAGATGCTTATACAATCAACACCGATAATGGGGGCAGAAGATTTTTCTTATTATTTACTAGAAAAGCCAGGAATGTTTTTTCATACAGGAGCAAAAGTAAGTGGAACTGCTTATCCACATCATCATCCGATGTTTGATTTTGATGAAAAAGCAATGGTTTATACAGGGAAAGCTTTTCTGAGTATTGTATATCATTATGTTGCATTAAATGTAGAAGAGAATGTCGCAGAACAAGTTCTTTAATTAAGGGAAAGTCTTATATTAACCACCTTAACGAGCGATTACCCTCTGAGGAGTTTATCTAAAAAAAATGGATAGGAGAGCTGCTGCAATGATAAATAAAATGTATGAACAGGTAGAAGCTATGTTTGATCAGATGGTGGAATGGAGAAGATATTTGCACGAAAACCCTGAGCTCTCTTTTCAAGAATTTAATACAAGTAAAATGATTGGAGATATTTTAGAAGGTTATGGAATAGAAGTAAGAAGAAATGTAGGCGGTAATGGGGTAGTTGGAAAAATATATGGAAGCAAACCTGGAAAAACGATTGCATTACGAGCTGATTTCGATGCACTTCCGATTCAGGATGAAAAAGAGGTGGCATTTAAATCTAAGGTTCCTGGTGTTATGCATGCTTGCGGACATGATGGACATACGGCAACATTGCTCGCTGTTGCAAAAGTGCTGCATGATAATAGAGATAGTTTTGCAGGTACTATTGTATTGCTTCATCAACATGCAGAAGAGCTCCCACCGGGCGGGGCAATTGCAATGATTGAGGATGGCTGTTTAGATGGAGTGGATGTGGTATATGGCGCACATTTAGCATCTAGAAGTCCTTTGGGAGAAATTCTGTATGGAGTAGGACCAGCGTCTGCAGCAAGTGATAGCTTTGAACTAAAAATTCAAGGGAAGGGTGGACACGGAGCATCACCACATCAAACGATTGATGCTGTTGCAATTGGATCACAGATAGCGAATCAATTAAAGCATATTGTAAGTAGAAGAATAGACCCGCAAAAACCAGCTGTTCTTTCCATTGGCTCCTTCCATGCAGGCAATGCAGGGAATGTAATCGCAGATACAGCAGAATTAACGGGTACTGTACGAACCTTGGATGAGGATGTACGAGAAATAATGGTGAAAGAGATGGAAGAATTAATAAGTGGCGTTTGTAAAGCATTTCACGCTACGTATACATTCCGTTATACGAAAGGGTATCCGTCTACTGTTAATACAGAAAAAGAAACAACTATTCTAATAGAAGCTATTAAAGACACACTGCCAGAAGCAAAATTAGTAGAAATATTAAAACCTGGTATGGGTGGAGAGGATTTCGCCTATTATTTACAGCATAAACCAGGTAGTTTCTTTTCCGTTGGTGCTAGAAATGAAGAGATTGGTGCAGTTTATCCACATCATCATCCGAAATTTACTTTTGATGAAAAAGCAATGCTTTATACGGCAAAGGTATTTTTAAGCCTTATCTATCAGTATACGAATTCAAAAGTAGAAGAGGGGCTAGTAGAATCCACGCTTTAATACATTTTGATCCAACAGGAGGGGGAAGAATGGAACAAAACATACTGGAAGTAGACAAGCTGCAAACCGCTTTTAAAACGGATAAAGGGGAAGTTATCTCTGTGGAAGAAGTAACTTTTCACTTAAAACCTGGTGAAACAATTGGCATTGTAGGGGAATCAGGTTGTGGAAAAAGCGTTACGTCGTTATCTATTATGCGTTTACTAGGTACACATGGCTATATCAAAAAGGGTTCTGTGTTATTGAATGGAAAGGATTTAACAAAGGTTGCAGAATCAGAGATGAGGCATGTTCGTGGAAATGAAATATCCATGATCTTTCAAGAACCAATGACTTCTTTAAACCCTGTTTTTACTATTGGAAATCAAATGGTTGAATTAATTCGATTACATATGGACTATAAACCAAAAAAAGCAAAAAGCTATGCAATTGAGATGCTAAAAAAAGTAGGCATTC
The DNA here is from genome assembly GCF_983173855.1 of Niallia sp. WK069_GA_01. Taxonomy (NCBI): domain Bacteria; kingdom Bacillati; phylum Bacillota; class Bacilli; order Caryophanales; family Bacillaceae; genus Niallia; species Niallia sp. WK069_GA_01. Next base: position 4,491,664 of record NZ_OZ470138.1, on the reverse strand, counting down.
CAAGAGCGGAAATAATTATTGATGAATATCCACATTCCCTTTCAGGCGGAATGAGACAAAGAGTGATGATTGCGATGGCTCTTTCCTGTAAGCCTAAACTCTTAATTGCAGATGAGCCAACAACTGCCCTTGATGTGACAATACAAGCTCAAATATTAGAATTAATGAAGAGTTTAAAAGCAGAGTCTAATACTTCTATCATGATGATTACACATGATTTAGGAGTTATTGCAGAAATGGCAGATAAAGTGATGGTGATGTATGCAGGGCAAGTAGTGGAAGAGGCTGATGTTTTTACATTATTTGATGAACCAAAGCATCCTTACACAAAAGGGCTTATTGATTCTATTCCTCATTTGGAATATGAGGGACACCAGCGTTTATATTCTATCCCAGGTTCTGTTCCAACGTTGCAGCAAATGCCAAAAGGATGCCGTTTTCATACAAGATGTCCTTATGCAATGGAAAAGTGTATCACTGAAAAACCATTACATATAATGGTAGACAATAAAGAAGATCATAAAGTAAGATGCTGGCTTTATGAAGATAACAGCAGTACATCAGATGTGAGTAACGGAAGAGAGGTAAATGTATGAATGTAGAAACTTTACCCGAAAAAGACAGAATAATTAGTGAATTAAAAAAACCATTAGTAGAAATTCAACAATTAAAAAAATACTATCCTATTAAAAAAGGGATCCTTTCCAAAACTGTTGGGTATGTAAAGGCGGTTGATGGATTGAATTTTTCTATCTATCCAGGAGAAACCATTTCATTGGTTGGCGAATCTGGTTGTGGTAAGTCAACCACAGGCAGAGCTATTGTTAAGCTGGATCCTCCGACAGAAGGTAAAGTTCTTTTTGAAGGACAAGACTTGGCAGCCATTCAACATGGGGACTTAAGAAAAATTAGAACACAGATGCAAATTATTTTTCAAGATCCTTATTCTTCTCTTAATCCGCGAAAAAGAATAGGAGATTTGCTGGCAGAGCCGTTGTTAGCACATAAACTGGCGACAAAAGAAGAGGTGAATAAAAAGGTAGATCGAATGCTGGAAATCGTTGGACTGACAAAATTTCATAAAGGAAGATATCCCCATGAATTTTCAGGTGGACAACGGCAAAGAGTAGGCATTGCTCGGGCATTGATGTTAAACCCAAAACTAATTGTTTGTGATGAACCAGTCTCAGCGTTGGATGTCTCCATTCAAGCACAAGTATTAAATTTACTAAAAGATTTGCAGCAAGAATTTCATCTAACGTATTTATTTATTGCCCATGGTTTGGGAGCAGTGAAGTATATCAGTGATCGGATTGCAGTTATGTATTTAGGTAAGATTGTTGAAATAGGCAAAACAGAAGAAATCTTTCGAAATCCCAAGCATCCATATACACAGATCTTATTAAGTGCCTATCCTATTCCAAACCCGCATTTACGAAATAGAGAAAGAATTGTGGTAGAAGGAGATGTTCCAAGTCCAGCCAATCCTCCGTCAGGCTGTAGATTTCATACAAGATGTCCGATGGCTCAGGCGATATGTAAAGAACGGGAACCAATCCTTGAACAGATTGACCATTCAGTTGCCTGCCATTTTCCACTTTCATCAAATTAAAAGGAGGGAGCTATTTTGTTTCAGTATATCATCCGAAGAATATTAATTGCTATTCCCGTATTATTTGGGGTTACAATCTTCAATTTTTTCATTATAAACTTAGCACCAGGTAATCCGGTTGATATGTATTTAAATCCAGATGCAACGGAAGCGGATATACAAGCAAAAAAAGAAGCACTTGGATTAAATGATCCTATTTATATTCAATATATTAGATGGCTTAATAATTTATTACATGGTGACTTTGGATTCTCTTATACCACCTATGAACCAGTCTTGGACTTAGTAGTTAATCGTATAGTGCCGACTTTATTGCTAATGGGAACGGCGTTGCTGATTGCTTACATTATTGCCATTCCAATTGGGATTATCAGTGCTACAAAACAATATTCGTGGATGGATTACTTAACAACTACATTCTCGTTTTTAGGTGTATCTATTCCAAGTTTTTTTCTTGGGCTAGGAGCTATTTATGTATTTGCATTAGTATTTAAGATTTTACCGACTGGAGGAATGTTTACACTAGGCAATGAAGGCAGTTTTACAGATACGCTGGTTCATTTAATTCTTCCGGCTGCTATACTTGGAACCTCCATTGCAGGAAGTACGGTTCGATATGTAAGAAGCAGTATGCTGGAGGTATTAGGACAGGATTACCTTCGAACGGCACGGGCTAAAGGGTTAAAAGAATTTGTTGTCACAAATAAACATGCTTTAAAAAATGCACTTATTCCAATTATCACTATTATTGGAATGGAGATTCCTGTATTAATCGGTGGTGCGGTTGTAACAGAACAAATCTTTCAATGGCCCGGATTAGGCCAACTAACCATTCAATCGATTAGTTCAAGAGATTACCCTACCTTAATGGCCATTAACTTTTTAGCAGCGTTTGCTGTATTATTTTCCAACTTATTAACAGATGTTTTATATTCTGTTGTGGATCCACGGATTAAATATAGCTAGAAAGGAGGAGGAAAATGAGTGTTCCAAATATGAAAATGGATACCGATATCCAGATTAACCATCCATTAACTACTGTATCGGCAAAAGAGCAGCTCGGAGCAGAAGAAAGTTATTTGAAATTAATAACAAAGCGTTTTTTTAAACATAAATTGGCGGTAGTTGGATTAGTATTATTTACACTGATGGCATTAATTGCTATCTTTGCACCGTTATTAGCACCACATAATCCATACGCTGTAGAAGGGGAGTTTGCAGCCGCTCCTTCCTCTGATCATATTCTTGGAACAGATGAAGTAGGAAGAGATTTATTTAGTCGATTATTATATGCGGCAAGAGTTTCCTTATCCGTTGGAATTGGTGCAGTAGCCATCTATGTTGCAATAGGTACCGTTTTAGGAGCAATTGCAGGTTATTTTGGGAAATGGGTTGATATGGTAATCATGCGTATTACAGATGTATTTATGTCCTTTCCTTATTTAATGGTTATTCTTGTACTTGTTAGTATTATGGGGCCAAAATTAATTAATGTTATTTTAGTTTTAGGATTACTAGGATGGCCATCAATTGCTAGGTTAGTACGAGGCAGTGTTTTATCCATTAAAGAGATGGACTATGTAAAAGCCGGTATAGCTTTAGGATATTCAACACCTAAGATTGTGTTTCAACATATTCTTCCGAATTGTATTGCTCCTATTCTCGTTAATGCTACATTTGGAATTGCATCCGCTATTATCATGGAAGCATCCCTTAGTTTTCTTGGAATGGGAGTACAGCCACCGACTGCCAGTTGGGGAAATATGTTAACAGAAGCTCAATCTATTACCGTTTTAGCATCACAGCCATGGTTATGGATTCCACCTGGCATTATGATTCTTCTATCTGTTCTTTCCATCAATTTTATGGGAGATGGATTAAGGGATGCAATGGATCCAAAAAGTTTAAAATAAGATTTTATAAAATAGATTACTAGATAAAATGGGGGAAATCAGATGAAGGTATTCAGAAAAGTATTTAGTTTAGCCGCAATTTTATCCTTGTTTTTGTTAGCAGCATGTACTGGTGCTACGACTTCTTCAACTGGTGGTTCATCTAAGGATAATACGATGTATATCGGATTAGTGAATGCACCCGTTAGTTTTAACCCGATCAACTCATCAGATATTGCAGCTGCTTGGCTGGAAAAATTTATGTTTGATACCTTTTTAGAAATGACTGGACCACTTGAATTTGCACCAAAACTTGCAGAATCCTTTGATACAGAAGACAATCAAACATTCACGATTAAAATTAATAAAAATGCTAATTGGTCTGATGGAACTCCTGTAACGGCAAAGGATGTAGCCTTTACGATGAATCTGGTGGCAAATCCTAAAACAGAAACAGCTGTTGGTGCGTACCTTACTGTTTTAGATGGGTTAAATGAAAATGGAAAATTCCCAGACGGAGTAACGGAAATTCCTTCTTTAACAATAGTGGACGATAAAACCATTCAATTCAAAACAAAAAAACCAGTAGATCCTAATATGGTAAAAGAACAATTGGGTTCGAAGTTTATGATTCTCCCTGAGCACGTGTTAAAAGATATTGCACCTGAAAACTTGCAAAAAGATCCATTTATGCAAAAACCAACAGTAACAAACGGTCCATTCAAATTTGTGAAGTACGCAAAAGACCAATATATAGAATATGAAAAAAATAAGAGCTATTATTTAGGCGATGTCCAGTTAAATAAATTGTATGTCAAAATCATGCCAGCCGCTAATCTTGTTGCACAGTTGCAAACAGGGGAAATTGATATGAATGCTGCTGGTGGTATTGGGAAAATTGCTGTTCAAGATTTTGACACTGTAAAAGGTTTCGATAATGTCACATCAAAAACAGAAAAAACGTATGGTTACCAAAATATGAGCTTTAATGTAGATAAAATAACAGACCCTAAAGTAAGACAAGCGATAGCGTATGCGATTGATCGTCAAAAGATAGTAAATCAATTATTAAAAGGAGAAGGGGAAGTGGTTGATGGTCCCTATACTTCAATTAGTCCATATTTAGATAAAGATTTACAGACTTACACCTATGATCCAGAAAAAGCGAAGCAGCTGCTAAAAGAAGCTGGTTGGGACTTTAATAAAACCATTGATTTTGTCGTGCCAATTGGAAATAAAGTTCGTGAACAATCAGCAGATATTATTGCAGAAAACTTAAAGGCAGTTGGATTAAAATTGAATACGGCAACTTATGATTTTCCAACAATTATGTCCAAAGCAAAAGCCGGAGATTATGATCTAATGTTAATTGGTTTTACCAATACGATTGATCCAGATCTTACGACTATTTATGGAAGCGGGGGTTCAAGCAACTATACAAATTATAACAACCCAAAAGTTGATGAATTATTAACGGCTGGAAAGCAGCAGCCTGACACAGAAAAACGCAAAGAAATTTATAATGAGCTGCAAGCAATTTGGAGTGAAGAAATGCCTATTTTCACCTTATATTCTGATTTTGATTTCTCCGCAGTTTCGAAAGACGTAGCAGTCGGTGAACCAAAAGTATTTGGATTCCATAATGAATTATATAAATGGTCATTAACTGGAGCCAAATAAGAAGCAAGTATTAGGGATTCGATTAAAACAAAAAATCCAAGGAGGAGATCTCCTTGGATTTTTTTGTTATTCATTTTTATTTTTATCTCATTTTGAAAGAAAGAAGCAGTTTTCTAAAGAACAAAAAAGGGGTATGATAAAGAAGATATTTAGTGTTACTAAATAGATATGCGTAAATCACAATGTAAATATACAGGAGGGGAAAAATGTCCAAAATTTTTGGAAGGCTACGTACATATCGAGTCGCGATTATCATTGCATTATTTCTGATGTTAACAGAACTGATAGTCGAGCTTGTTCAACCACTGATTATGGCAAAAATTATTGATGATGGGCTAGCGTACCAAAACACAGAAGTTGTATTGTTTTGGGGGAGTGTATTGGTTGGTATTTCTTTGCTCGCGTTTGCGGCGGGTATTATCAATACTTTTTATGCTGCACATGTAAGTCAGAACTTTGGGTATAGTCTTCGTAAAGAACTGTACCAAACTATTCAATACTTCACTTATGCTACAAGTAATAAATTTTCGAATTCCTCTCTTATTACAAGGCTAACAAATGATATTACCCAATTACAAAACACTATTTTTATGGGCTTGCGATTTATGCTGCGTGCACCACTGTTAATAATTGGTGGAATTGTCATGTCATTCGTTGTTAATGTAAAGCTTGCTTTTATTCTTGCTATTACCATCCCTCTTCTTATTATAATGTTTTATTTCGTTATTAATAAAGGTGGAAAGCTATTTAAACAAGTTCAGGAAAAACTGGATCGAGTAAATAGTGTAATGCTTGAGAATTTAACAGCGATGCGCTTAATCCGAGCATATGTGCGAAACCAATTTGAAAAAAGCCGATTCTTAAAAGCAAGTGATGAATTGCGGGGAAATACGGAGTCTGCATTAAGACTAATGGAGATAACTGTTCCTCTTGTTTTATTTGTGATGAATCTTTGTATTATCTTTATTCTATGGTTAGGTTCGGTACAAATAAATACGGGAGTAATGCAAGTGGGAGAAGTAGTCGCGATTATAAACTATTCTTTAAGAATTACCTCTTCTTTATCTGTTGTTACTATGCTCATTATGGTTATATCCCGTTTAAAAGCATCTTCCGGCCGTTTAAATGAACTATTAGAAATAGAGAAAAAGGACAGTGACCAGTCTATAAATAAAAACAAGCAACCGCTTATTAAAGGAGAAATTAGATTTACGGATGTATCCTTTCGCTATCCAAATGCACAAGTAGATGCTATACATAACTTGGATTTTACCGTTCATGAAAAAGAGATGGTCGCTGTATTAGGAGTAACAGGTTCTGGTAAAACATCCCTTTTCCAATTGATTCCACGACTTTTTGAACCATCAAATGGATCAATATATATAGATAATCAAAAAATAGAGACCATTCCATTAGAGCAATTACGCAAACAAATTGGCTATGTTCCGCAGCAGGCTTTATTATTTACAGGAACGATTAAAGAAAATATTAAATGGGGAAATCCCTCTGCTTCTTTTGAGGAAGTAGTAAAAGCTGCCAAGGATGCCCAAATTCATGACACGATTATGTTATTTCCAGATCAATATGATACAAAAATTGGCCAAAAAGGGGTCAATTTATCAGGAGGCCAAAAGCAAAGGCTTTCCATTGCAAGAGCACTTGTGCGAAATCCTAAACTTCTTCTTCTTGACGACAGTACAAGTGCATTAGATTTGAAAACAGAAAAACAGCTTTTGCAGGCACTAACGACATATGATTGTACGATTTTTCTTATTACCCAAAAAATATCTACAGCGTTGAAAGCAGATAAGGTCTTGCTTTTAGAGGACGGAGAAATACTTGCTTTTGATTCGCATGAGAAGATGGTAAAAACAAATAAGCTGTATCAAAAAATAGTGATGTCACAGTTGGGGGAGGAGGAAGGAAAATATGTTCAAAGCTCTAACCGATCCATTTCAATACAATAAGATAAATATAAAGCCAGCTAAAACAGCAGGGAAAAAGCCAATAAAGCCTAGGAATGCAGGTAAAACGATTTTTCGGTTATGGAGATATATGGAACAAAAAAAAGCACTGCTTCATCTTGTCCTTTTTCTAGTTGCTGCAAGCTGTGTGTTGGGGCTTTTAGGTCCATATTTGCTGGGAAAAGCGATAGATTCTTATATCGTTAATAAGGAAACGACTAATTCGATGATGCTTTTGTTATCATTGGCGATTATTTATTTATTGTATTCCCTTACTATGTTTTTGCAAAATTATTGGATGATTGGGATATCACAAACAACGGTATACAAGCTCCGTTCTGATTTATTTCAGCATTTTCAACAATTGCCAATTGCCTATTTTGATAAACGGCAGTATGGAGAGCTTATGAGCCGGGTAACAAATGATATAGAAAATGTAAGTTCTACATTAAATAGTTCCGTGATTCAAATATTCTCTAGTGTTCTCACATTAATAGGTACGGTATCTGTTATGCTTTGGATTAGTCCGGCTTTAACTCTTTTAACACTTACTATTATTCCAATCATGTATATGGGAATGAAGTGGATAACAAGGAGAACAAGCGTATTATTTAAAGTGCAACAAAGACATTTAGGAGCATTAAATGGGTTTATTGAAGAATCGATTTCAGGACAGCGTATCATTAAGACCTTTTCATTAGAAGAAAAAATGATTCAAGAATTAAATGAGAAAAGCAATAATTTAAAAAATATTAGCTACTGGGCACAAGTTTATTCTGGCTTTATACCAAAGTTAATGAATATGTTAAATAATATTAGTTATGCTTTAATTGTTGGTGCAGGCGGGCTGATTATTCTTAAGTCTGGAACGATTTCCATCGGTATAATCGTCATTTTTGTAGAATATGCTAGGCAATTTACCCGACCATTAAATGATCTATCTAATCAATTTAACACATTATTATCAGCTATTGCAGGGGCAGAGCGTGTTTTTGAAGTATTGGATGAACAAATAGAGTCGAAAGATGAAGATTTTGCTCATGAATTGAAATCTATTAAAGGAGAAGTTAAGTTTTCACACGTATCATTTGCTTATGATACAAATAAAAGCATCTTAGAAAATGTAAGTTTTCAAATAAACCCAGGCGAAACATTAGCTCTTGTTGGACCAACAGGTGCAGGAAAAACGACGGTTATTAATCTATTATCAAGATTTTATGAAGCAACAGGAGGAACGATTAAAATAGATGAACAGAATATTACGAAGATAAAGCGAGAAAGCCTACGTTCTCATATGGCCTTCGTACTGCAGGATACGTATTTGTTTGAAGGAACAATACGAGAGAATATTCGATATGGCAGACTGTCGGCAACAGATAAAGAAGTGGAGACTGCTGCAAAATTGGCTAATGCTCACAGTTTTATCAATAAATTGCCCAAAGCTTATGATACTGTTTTATCTTCAGACGGCAACGGAATTAGTCAAGGGCAAAAGCAATTGCTCTCCATTGCTAGAGCGATTATAGCAAATCCAGCTATTTTAATTTTAGATGAAGCAACAAGCAGCATTGATACTGTTACAGAAATAAAAATTCAGGAAGCCTTACAGCGCCTAATGAAAGGAAAAACTAGTTTTGTTGTAGCCCACCGTTTAAATACAATTAAACATGCAGATAAAATAGTAGTATTAGATAAAGGAAGCATAATAGAAATGGGATCACATGATTATCTTCTAAAACAAAAAGGCTTTTATTACGAACTATATCATAATCAATTTAAAGAATAGCTTTTAGCTGAACCAATCTATCCATAAGTCAGATGAAAAAAGCAGTATTTCATTTTTTTTATAGTTTAAGTTTATAAGCAGGGAGCAGTCAGAATACACGAAGACTCCTATGGGAATTGCGGGATAGGCTCGGCGCCCGCCCCATGGAAAGCGAAGTGTATTCTTACTGCGGACTAATTGAGAGTGCACCCCTCTTTTCAAGGTAGTAAAAAAGAATGAACGTAATAAAAATGTAATTTGACTGACCGGTCATTTTTTATTAAAATAGAAATATGTTCATTAATTCTACTTTAGAGGAGAATAATAAAATGAAAACCATTGATCAAATTATCGAATTTCTCAAGAAAATGGGTGTAGATGCGGAGAAGGTCGGCAGAAAACCAAAGGAGACCTATTAATCGAATGAATAATATAAAACAACTCCAAACATATGTAATGGAAAATAACTTCAATCTAGACGAATTATCCAATGAGCTAATGGAATGGAAAAATAGTTTAATTATTTATCGATTTGCTTTAGAAGAAGTGAATACAAAATTTAAAATTCTAAACGAAGAGTTTCAATTTATCCATAATCACAATCCAATTGAACATTTAAAATCAAGAATCAAAGATCCAAAAAGTATCATGTTAAAACTGCAGCGTAAAGGATTAGATATTACAGTTGATAATGCGAAAGAAAATATCCATGACATCGCTGGCGTACGAGTTACCTGTTCTTTTATTTCAGATATTTATGATATTTATGATATATTAAAAAGTCAAAGTGATATAAAGATTGTCAATGTAAAAGACTATATAAAAAATCCGAAGCCAAATGGATACAAAAGTCTGCATTTAATGATTAAAATTCCTGTTTATTTAAGCAATGGAATGGAAGAAGTTTCAGTGGAAATACAAATTAGAACCATTGCGATGGATTTTTGGGCGAGTTTAGAGCATAAAATCTATTATAAATTTGATAAAGGAATTCCAGAACATTTATTAACAGAATTAAAAGAAGCAGCAGATACCGCACATGCATTAGATATTAAAATGAAAAAAATTAAAGATAGAGTAGATATTGTTCAATCAGTAGGCAATGAGCAGCCATTAATTTAAATAGGTTCCTGAGGGGGAAGGCAAGAAGGAAAGCGAAGTTCAATTCCTTTTTGCCTCCCCTTTTTTTAAACGATAAGAAAGTATAAAATTTTTCAACTTAGATTAATGTCTAGCTCCAGTGCCTAGCCCCTGTGAGTATTGCCTCCTGCCTCTAAAAGTAAAAAGACTTTTTGAGTCAGGAGAACATTTTTCTTCGGGCCTTACCAAGGCGCTTGCGCTTTTCTTAAACTAAAATAGTCAACAAGATTAATGTAGGAGATTGCATATCAATTTTCAGGATAATAATTTATAATAAATAGATATATTTTTATGCGTATTCTATTGGCATAAAACATAAAGGAGCAACGAAATGAAGGATCAACCATATTGGACGAAATTAAAACCATTTATACAAGAAAATTGGAAGAAAGCAGATTTTGAAAGAGCTACTTCTATTCAGGAAAAAACAATTCCATTTTTAATAGAAGGAAAAGACTTGATTGCAGAGTCTCCAACGGGTACAGGAAAAACATTAGCTTATTTGCTTCCACTCTTAAACAATATAAATGCTGAAGATAAAGGAATGCAGGCAATAATATTGGCATCTTCCCAAGAACTTGTTATGCAAATTCTAGGCGAAATACAAAAATGGGGAGAGGGAAGTGGAATTAGAGCTGCTTCTTTTATTGGTGGTGCTAATGTAAAAAGGCAATTAGAAAAGTTGAAAAAACATCCTCATATTGCTATTTGTACACCTGGTAGAGCATTGGAATTAATTAAACAGAAAAAGTTAAAAATGCATGAAGTAAAAACGATTGTATTGGATGAGGCTGACCAGCTTTTAGTGGCTGAGCATATAGAATCGGTGAAGCAAATTGTAAAAGCAACGCTATTAGATAGACAAGTTGTTCTATTCTCTGCCACTTTAACGGATAAGACAGCTGCTATTGCAACAGGACTTGTAAAAGATCCGGAAATAATCCGTGTTAAGAAAGATGAAACAATTAAAGCAGCAATTGTGGAGCATGTATACTTTCAAGAAGAACATCGGGATAAATTGAAAGTTATAGAACGATTGGCAAGATTAGAGGATAGCAAAATTCTTGTATTTGTTAAAGATATTGGCAACTTAACTGTATTGCATGAAAAACTGACTTATAAAAAGCTACAAATAAGCATGCTGCATAGTGATTTGAACAAAATGGAACGCTCTAAATCAATTAACAGTTTCCGAAAAGGCAAAACAAATATGCTTTTGGCAACAGATGTGGCAGCAAGAGGATTGGATATTCAAAAAATCACCCATGTTGTACATTATGATTTAGCAAATAATACAACACAATATATTCATCGTTCTGGACGAACCGGCAGATTTGGTGCAAAAGGAATGGTTATAAATATTGTGACAGAAAGAGAAGAAAGAGAACTAAAACAATTTTTAAAAGAATTAGCTATTCCGTTAGAACGAAAAGACTTCTATGAAGGAAAAATAGTAGATTATACTCCAGTGAGTAAAGCAGCAAAAAAAAATTAAAGATGCTAATCTTTAAACCCACAGAGAAATTCTTTCTTCTGTGGGTTTATTTTATAAGATCAGAAAGTATAAAATTTTTCAACTTAGATGAGTGTCTAGCTCCAGCGCCTAGCCCCTGTGAAAGATAACCTCTTGCCTCTAAAAGTAAAGAACACTTTTTGAGTCAAGAGAACATTTTTCTTCGGGGCTGAGCAAGGGCGCTTGCGCTTTTCTTATTATTTTACTGAGAAGTTAAAGGAGTTGGCTGATGCAACGAGTTCATTTATGTATTTCAATGTTACATTGGCAGCTTCTGCCGTTGTGTATTTTTTTCGGTTATTTAATACATTCGTAAACATTCCTTGCCAAATAAGGATGGTCATTTCATTAACTGCTTCTACATTTTCTGCTTTTAACAGACCTTCTTGTTGAGCTAATTCTAAAATGGACTTTCCTCTTTTCCAAAGATTGCGTTCCACTAATATTGGTTTTATATGTTCATCAATGTTAGTTAAGTCTGCAGGATATAATTGGTAGTAATGTTCTAATAAATTTTCAGGGTTATCACCTAAATCCATTATAAATATAGCGTGAAAGATTTGCGGCTGTCTAAATGAATGCTTGCAAAAACTTTCCCAGGCTAATAAGTATTTTTCTAGAGAATTTTTTCCTTTTCCCATTTGTACGGAAACATCTTCTGTATATTCTTTTAAAAATTTCATCGATGCAAAAAAGATAAGATGAGAAACCTCAGAAAAATAATTATAAATAGTAGCGCTGTTATAACCTGCTTTGTCCGCAACTTTTCGAATGGTTACTTTATCAATTCCTTCTGTTTCAATAATTTCTGAAGTTGCGTCAATAAAGTACTTCCACATTCTGCTTCTTTTCATTTCTTTTTTATTCATTAAATTTCTCCTTAAACAAATACTAATTATTTTATCTATTTTTGATTATACGTTTCTATAAGCGAGTAAATAAAGGGAAAAGTATAAATAATAACTTTACTATCACTTAGGTTGTGATCCAATATTGATTATGTTACCATAACCAATATCGAAAATATAATCATGATTATATTTGGGGGAAAGGTGAAATAGTATATTAGTTGGAAAGTTGCACAATTATTTTAATTAATAATAGATAGTAAATTGGAGGTAATATAATGGTTTTTAATGTTCGTGATACACATCTTACAATAAAGACAGAATTTCCAAGAGAAGTTCGTGAAATAGAGCATGTTTGGATTCCTATGTCAGATGGAAAAAAATTGTCTGCTCGTATTTGGCTTCCAGTAGATGCAGAGCAGGATCCAGTTCCTGCTATATTAGAGTATTTACCATATCGGAAAAATGATTTTACTGCATTAAGAGATTCTATTCGTCATCCTTATTTTGCTGGACATGGCTATGCAAGCATTCGTGTTGATATGAGAGGATGCGGTGATTCTGAAGGGATCATGTATGATGAATATTTAAAACAAGAACAAGATGATGCAATAGATATTCTAAAATGGATAGAAGAACAATCCTGGTCTACTGGGAAAGTAGGAATGATTGGGAAATCATGGGGTGGTTTTAATGGACTGCAAGTAGCAGCACGCCGTCCTTCTCCTTTAAAGGCAGTTATTACTTTATGTTCCACAGATGATCGGTATGCGGATGATGTTCATTATAAGGGTGGATGTATACTTGCTTCTGATATGCTTTGGTGGGGATCCACCATGTTAGCATATAACGCAAGACCAGCTGACCCTAAAATAGTCGGAGATGACTGGAAGCCAATTTGGCTCGATCGATTGGAGAAAACTCCACCATTTGTAGAAGAATGGGTAAGGCAACAAAAACGTGGGAAGTACTGGAAGCATGGCTCTATTTGTGAAAATTATGAAGATGTGAATATTCCAGTTTTTGCTGTTGGGGGATGGGCAGATGGTTATACAGATGCCATCTTTAGAATGTTGGAAGGTTTGCCTGGTCCTAAAAAAGGATTAATTGGTCCATGGGCACATGAATATCCAGAAGTTGCTATTCCAGGTCCCCAAATCGGATTTTTGCAAGAATGCTTGCGTTGGTGGGATCAATGGTTAAAAGGAGAAGATACAGGAATTATGGAGGAGCCAATGCTTAGAGCTTGGATGCAAGAAAGTGTTCCTCCACAAGTGGAATATTTAGAACGCCCTGGCCGCTGGGTTGCAGAGAAAGAGTGGCCAGCTCAACATATTGAAACAGCTGATTACTATTTAGAACAAGATTTTCTTGTGAAAACAGCAAATAAAGAACAAGAAATTACGGTTTCAAGTATGCAGGCGCATGGCTTGTATGCTGGGGTATGGTGCCCATTTGGACAGCCAGGCGATCTAGCTTCCGACCAACGACTAGAAAATGGACAATCCGTTTGTTTTACTTCAGAGGTATTAGATTCGCCGATGGAAATTCTTGGGTTCCCTGAAATAGACGTGAAGCTTTCGGCTGACAAGCCAAATGCACTTCTTTCCGTGCGTTTATGTGATGTTGCACCAGATGGTTCTTCTACATTAGTTAGCTGGGGGATGCTCAATTTAACGCATCGAGATAGTCATGAGTTTCCAACACAGCTAGTACCTGGTGAGCAGTATAAAGTAAATATCCGTTTAAATTCAGTTGGATATGTGCTTCCAGCTGGTCATAAATGGCAGATAGCATTGTCACCAACATATTGGCCACATGCATGGCCATCTCCAGAAGCTGCGACACTTCAAGTTTACACTGGGGAAGATACTCGTTTGAAATTGCCTGTTAGAACTCCGCAGCCTATCGATAAAATGCTACCACCTTTTGAGGCCCCTGAAACGGCAAAGGTAGCTGAAAAGGAAATAATAAGAGAAGAAAGCAGAAATCGTGAAGTTCGACATGATCTCATTCAAGATGTATGGACACTGATAGATGATTCTGATGAAGGAAAACGCCGTCTTCTGCCAAATGGTATTGAATATGGAAGTGTAAATCGTAATAGATATACGATAAAAGAAGGAGATCCTTTATCGGCAGAAGTTCGCTGTGAATGGGAACTAGATGTTGGGCGTGGTGAGTGGCAAACAAGATTAGAAAATGTAAGTATCATGACTTGTGATAAAACCTATTTCTATTTAGAGAATAAAGTAATAGCTTTTGAAGGGGAAACAGAAGTGTTTAATAAAACGTGGAAAGAAAAAATTCCTCGGGATCTCGTGTAATAATATATAAGTGCGTTCAAAACGGGGGATAAAAAGGCCCAATGGACGTGAGCGTTTTTAGTTGAAGATTCTCTAGTTAAATACGTAGAAGCGAAAGATGAGCTAACAAATTTTTGAACAACCTCTATAAGGTAAAGGCTCCTTGAAGGAATCTTGTTCTTGTTAAAGAAGAACAAGGTTTTTCAAGGGGCTTTTTCTATTGGAATTTTTATAAATTAGGGTTTAGCTTGACCATATTGATAAATGTTGATGCTTAATTTAGTAAATAGTTAGTTCACAAGAAGTAAGTGTTAACTAGCTTGCCTTGCCCATGGTTTCATTCAATTCGTTTCATCTCTTCATTGGAAAAGAGATTACTGGCTGTTGGCTGAAAAGGGAAATTTATCTTTATAAAGAAAGATAGCATAATATTGGACAAATTTCACATGATAATAACAGAAGATGAAAGAGTAGGAGAACATGGAATGGTTACATTTGCGTATGTGTTAATAATAGGACTAATGAGCATTCTCACCGTTGTTTTAGATATGTTTGTTTTCCATGCAGGACTGAAAAAATGTGTGGCAAACATTTATAACGCAGAAATTGGTGCAGGAGCCTTGACGATTGTTCTAGCAGCTTTATTAGGCTTTGTCTGGTCTATTGTTGTTGATTTTCGAATGAAAAAAAATAAAACTAAATCAAACCCACAATAAGATTTTAAAAAACACGCGTTGCGAAATACGTCTTATAAAAGAGAGGTATCGTTTAAACGAATGCTAAAAGAAAACATTTCATTAAGCCAGCTTGCTGCATTGATTTTTAATTTTTATATAGGAAGCGCAATTGCGATAGGGTTAGGACTGCAAGCAAAAGAAGACGCATGGATTGTTATTTTAATCTCCTTAGCTATCGGGTTGATTCTTTCTTTATTTTATTACTACATAGGATCATTATTGCCAGGAAAAAATTTGTATCAAATATTCGAATATTGTTTTAAACGTCCAATAGCAATTTTCATTAGTATGGTATATATTGTTTTTTTTTTTATTTTGCTTGTCGAGTGATAAGGGATTTTGGCGAGTTAATATCGTCAGCAGTGCTTCCGCTAACCCCTGTGGAATTTACCGTTTTAACAATGACATTGTTGATAGGGTATATTTTGTACTTAGGGATAGAAGTATTAGGGAGAACATCAGAAATTTTCACCCCTTATGCTGTGGGATTTATTTTTTTACTTTTTCTCTTTCTCTATGTGAATAAAAATATTGATTGGACGAATATAAAACCGATTTTAGGAGAAGGAATGGGTCCCTTATGGAAGGATATTTTTCCCTATGGAATTGATCGTCCGTATGGACAGTTAATTGTTTTTCTTTGTATTTTTTGCAATGTAACAAATGATAAATACAGCAAAAAAGTTGTTATATTCAGCGTGCTTAGTTCAGGATTTATCTTATTAATATCCTCTGTCTTAATGATATTATCTTTAGGGCAAAATATTGCCTTGCGTTCTAATTTTCCGTTATTAAGTGTTGCTAGGCTTGTGTCTATCGGAGAATTCATACAAAGGATTGATGCCATAGTCGTTTTTACTATGATGTTAGGGTCATTAGTAAAAAGCAGTATTTTTATTTATGGGGGATTAAAAGGGTTAGAATATATTTTTAAAATACCTTTTCGTTATTTTTCTATTCCTATTTGTTGTGTGATCTCCATGTTTTCCATCTTTATTAGCCGGAATTTTTCAGACCATATGGAGGAAGGATTATTAGTAATTCCCTTCCTATTACATTTACCGCTACAATTTATTTTCCCTATTCTTATTGTTGTGGTTATTCTGGTAAAACGTTGGAAAACGAAAAAAGTAAAACATAAAAATATGTCGTCAAAAGAGGAAATGTAACGGGTTTACTAAAATGATTTAAGGTGTTGAAAAGCGATGTTAACGGAAAAGCTATCTTTAAGTCAGTTATTGACACTTATTATTAACTTTCTGCTCGGCAGTGCGATTGTAATAGGTGTTGGTTTAGAAGCAAAACGGGATGCATGGATTGTAGTGATAATTGGAATGTTCATTGGGTTGATTGTAATATCTTTTTATTATTATATCTTATCTCTATTGCCTGGAAAGAACCTGTTTGAGTTATTTGAATACTGTTTTAAACGTTCTATAGCCGTTGGGCTGACCAGTGTATACATCATTTATTTTTTTTATATCTCCTGTCGTGTAATAAGGGATTTTGGCGAATTGATTGCTTCAGCTATCCTTCCGTACACACCCATTGAAGTAACGATTTTTACTTTAATGCTTTTGATTGGCTATATTCTTTATATGGGAATTGAAGTATTGGGAAGGACATCAGAAATATTTACACCATATACCTTTGCTTTTATGCTGCTGATTTTTTTATTTTTATATGCAGGTGGAAATATTGAATTATTTAATATTCAGCCAGTATTGGCAGGTGATTTGAAGCGAGTTGTCCAAGCGGTTGTTCCTTCCATTTTTGTCTTTCCATATGGAGAACTAATTGCTTTTACGGTGATTTTATCCAATATCACCAACTTTAAATATAGCAAAAGAATATGTTTGCTGGGGGTTGTGATAGCAAGTTTTCTATTAATGGCTTCCGTTTTTCTCAGTATTGTTGCTTTAGGAGAAAATACAGCAATCCGCTCTAACTTTCCTTTATTAAGTGCAGCTAGACTTGTAAGTATAGGTGAATTTATTGAGAGAATAGATGCACTTGTTGTATTTATGATGATGCTAGGCATACTAATTAAAAGCTCCGTTTTTTTGTACGGAGGATTGAAAGGGTTAGAATATATTTTTAAAATACCTTTTCGTTATTTTTCTATTCCATGTGCTTGCATTATAAGTATGTTTTCTGTTTTTATTTCTGTTGATTTTTCAGATCATATAAAGGAAGGATTGTATGTTACTAAATTTTTATTGCATTTGCCATTAGAGTATGGAATACCAGTTTTAGTGTTAGGCACACTATTATTTAAAAAATGGAAGAAGGGCAGAAAACAAAATAGGGAGGTGAATATATGAATTATTTAAAAAAACTGCTTGCTATAAATAATAAAAAGCAGATTCCTTCATATACAGAGCCAACAAAAGTAAAACATATCGAGTTAACAAAGCTCTCTTTTCACGAATTAAAGTCCGAGTTATTTAATTGTTTTGGAAATACAGCTGATTTACAAGTAGATGAAGTAATGATTGGTAAAAGTGAGGCGATGATTGTTTATCTTGAGACAGTTGTTAACACGGATCTATTAAAGGAAATGCTGGGGAAGACATTAGAAAGCCCAGTTGAAAATAATAGGGTTATTGCAAATGTGGAAGATTTAGAGGCACTGAGCAAAAGGAGTTTTGGAGTATCGGGATATGAGTTACTGAAAACTGTTGATGATATTGTATCTGGTGTTTTAGATGGCCGGATTATTATTGCTTTTCGAGGAATACCAGAAGTATTAAGCTTAAGCTTTATCAATAGTGAAGGCCGTTCTGTAACGGAACCTTCCACTCAAACAGTTGTAAGAGGGCCAAAAGATGCCTTTGTGGAAGATGTATCTACAAACATTAATTTAATTCGAAAAAGAATAAAAAATCATAATTTGCGTTTTGAAAAATATATGATTGGAAATGAATCGCGCACAACGATTTTTATTAGTTATATGCACGGTATTGTTAATGAAAAAATATTGGAGGAGGTTCGCAGCAGAATAAAAAAAATAAATATATCAGCTATTTTTGAATCTGCGAATATAGAAGAACTAATTGCTGATAAAAGTGCAACAGTATTTCCACTTGCAATGAATACAGAGCGTCCGGATTCTGTGGCATCAAGTCTTATGGATGCAAAGATAGCTATCATTATTGATGGAACGCCATTTGTATTAATTGTTCCGGCTGTATTAACGGATTTTTTTACTTCTGCTGAAGATTATTATCAAAATTATTTTATGAGTAGTTTTGTCCGCATGATTCGTTATTTGTCTTTTATGATTGGATTATTGATGCCATCTGCTTATGTGGGAATTCTAACTTTTCATCCTGAATTAATGCCAACAACATTGTTATTAAGTGTTATTGCGCAACGGGAATCGGTGCCGTTTCCAGCTGTGGTAGAAGTATTTATTATGGAAATTACATTTGAAATTTTACGAGAAGCTGGAGTTCGTATGCCTCGGGCTGTTGGGCAGACAGTTTCGATAGTTGGTGCACTAGTTATTGGGCAGGCAGCTGCAGAAGCAGGAATCATTTCCAATATAATGGTTATTATCGTAGCAATAACAGCGATAGCGAATTTTGTATTTCCGAATTACAGCTTTGCAAACGCCTCCCGTTTAATTCGATTCATTCTTATTATTGTTGCTTCTATTTTAGGATTATATGGGGTATTGCTTGTATTAGTATTTATGGTGGCTCATTTAAGTTCATTGCGTTCCTTTGGTGTTCCTTATTTAGCACCAGTAGCCCCTTTTATTATAGAAGATCAAAAGGATGTTTTTGTTCGTTTTCCTGTATGGTCTGTCAATAAGCGCCCAGCCTACTTAAGCCCGAATGAAAGTGAGAAGCAGAAAAATGATAGCTCCCCTTCTCCACCAAAAATAAAAGGCGGGGGAAAAAGTTGAAAAAATTATGTCTCCTCTTCTTTATAATTAGTGTTTGTTTTCTTTTATCAGGCTGCTGGGATCGAAAAGAATTATCAGAGGTACAGCTTGTATCAGGAATGGCCGTTGATCTTGGTGATAATGCAAAATATAAAGTAACAATAGAAGCATTGAATGCGGTAGAGCTAACGAGTCAAACTTCTCAGGGGAATGCGCCTTCTATTGTAGAAGGGATTGAAGGGGATTCTATATCAGAAATTACCCATCAATTTAATCAGTACCTTGCCCAGACCCCGATTTATTCACATATGAAGCTTTTAGTTATTAGTGAGGATGTTGCTAAGTTAGGGTTAATGGAATTTATTGATTACTTGGAAAGAAATAGAGAGTTAAGAGATGATTTCAAAATAATTATCGTTAGAGACCAGAAAGCGGAAGATGTATTGAAAATAACGTATCCTTTTAAGAAAGCTTCCTCACTAAAGATTTCTCCACAAATTGATAATATATTATCAGAATGGGGTGGTGATCCTAATGTGAGAATTAACGACTTCATTTCGGATTTAACACTAGAAGGAAAAGAACCAGTTCTGGAAACCGTAAAAATCAAAGGGGATAGCAAGAAGGGGGGAAGTATGGACAATCTAACTAAGGTTACCCCAGATAGTGTTGTCGAATTGGATTCATTAGCTGTTTTTAAAAATCAGAAGCTCCAAGGTTTTTTGCCACTTGAAGATATAAGAAGTTACTTATTGATTAATAATTATCTCAAGCAAACAACAGTTACTGTGAACTGTAACAGCAAGGATAACGAGTATAGTTCTGTTCGGGTGACACAAACGAATACAGATGTTCAGGTGAAATGGAAAGAAGGAAGACCAGTTATTAGAGTGAATATTAAAGCAGAAGGCTACTTAGAAGCAACACAATGCTATAAATCAATTACGAATATTAAAACCTATTTCTTATATGAAAAGTTAGTTAACAAAACAGTATCTAAACAAGTTGAAAAGACAATAAAAAAGGTTCAAGAGGAGTATCAGTCAGATATATTTGGTTTTGGTGAAATGATGAGGCGGCAAGATTATGACCAATTTATTAAAGTGAAAGCGGATTGGAATGAGCATTTTGCAGAGGCGAAAGTAGATGTTAATTGTGAAATAACATTAAGACGATCTGGCATTCGAACTAAAAGCTTTTTATCGGATACTTAATTTGATTAATTTTTATCTTATGATAGAATAGTAATTAATTAAATGAATGATGATTGACACTAGGGGATCCCTTGATAAGGGCTGAGAATAAAGTAGCTACTTTTAAACCCTCAAAACCTGAACAGGCTCGTACCTGCGTAGGAAAGTGGAAAATTGTATTTTTTGTGCTTATTCTATTGTAGGCTCTTTTTATGCGAATTTTTAAACCACTTTCCTGAACAGGAGAGTGGTTTTTTGCGTTGCCAAGCTATTAAAACAAAGAAAAATCAGTGAATGTAAAAGGGCAATTCTAGATGGAAAGGATGGGATTTTTGATTGAAGCTTATTGCTGTTACCGACAATCAGCATTCTATTGATGAACTCGCATGCAAAATATTGAAAATTCACACTTTTGTAGATTACATACATATTAGAGAAAAATCAAAACCTGCACGGGATGTGTTTATGCTGTGCGTTCGATTATTACAACAAGGTGTGGATAAAAAAAAGCTAGTTATAAATGATCGTTTAGATGTTGCTTCCTTGTTAAGTATAGATAATGTACATTTGCCGGGAAGTGGATTGCCGGTTAAAGAAGTGAAAAATTTTTTTCCGGAAAAGACGATCGGTACTTCTGTTCACAGCATAGAGGAAGCTATTCAAGCAAATAGAGATGGAGCGGATTATATTTTATATGGGCATTGCTTTAAAACGAACAGCAAAAAGGGAAAGCCGCCAATCGCTATTGAATCTATTGAAAAAATAAAGCGAGAATTATCCATTCCATTATTTGTGATTGGAGGAATCACAGAAGAAAGGGTGGAGGTCGTACATCAGTATGGTGCAGATGGAATCGCTGTAATGTCGACCATTTTTTCCTCAGCCGATCCTTTGGAAGAAGTAAAAAAGCTTCAAGAGAGGTGTAAACAATATGAAACGAAACTATGAAGTAGCCGTTATCGGTGGAGGAATAATCGGGTGCTCCATTGCTTATTTTTTAGCAAAGGAAAAAATCGATGTTGCTGTGTTCGAAGCCCAAGAAATAGGCGGGAAATCTACAAGTGCAGCAGCCGGTATGCTTGGAGCACATTCTGAATTTAAAGAATTTGAATCATTATACCCTTTTGTTAGAAGCAGTCAATTGCTGTATAAAGAACTTGCGAATGAAATTCAAATGTGCTGTGGAATTGATATGGAACGCAAGGAAGGAGGGATATTGAAATTAGTTTTTTCAGAAGAAGAAAAACAAGCGCTTCAACAAGTTCTCGCTCATTCAGCAGTTAACTGGCTGCCAGCTGCTGAGGTGTTAAAAAAAGTACCTGTGACAAATTCCATTATTGGTGCCGCACATTTAAAAGAGGATGTTCATATAACACCAGCTATTGCATGCAATGGACTAAGCAAAACAGCCCAATATTATGGAGCATCTATTTTTGAATATACAGAGGTTGCAGACATAAAAAAACGAGGTGATCATTACGTTATTCACACAGCAAAGGGTGAGTTTCAAGCCAATTATGTTGTGGTGGCCAGTGGCGTTTGGAGTAATCGTTTTTTTCAGCAATTAGGGTTAACTAATCAGGTTATACCAGTCAAGGGTGAATGCTTGGCGGTCATTAATGAAGGAAAACCACTGGATCATACGCTTTTTTATAAACAAAATTATATGGTGCAAAGAAATAATAATAAGCTTGTTATTGGAGCAACACAAAAATGGAATGATTGGGATGCAAGACCGACAATTGGCGGGATAGAAGAAATCATTCAAAAAGCGAAGGAAATAATGCCGAGCATAACGGAAATGAAAATGGAATCCTATTGGGCAGGTTTTAGACCGATGACCTTTGATGGATATCCTTTTATTGGAGCCCATCCAGAAGATGACAATCTCTTTTTTGCAACGGGGCATCAGCGAAATGGCATACTAATGGCTCCTGCTACAGGAAAGCTGATTAAAGATCTGATTGTCGGCAATCAAGTAGAAGAAACATGGTTAAAGGCCTTTCAAGTAGATAGAAGAAACAAAATCTCTGTATAGGGAGGTGGAAAAGTGACAATCAACTTAAACGGAAAATCAGTAATACTGCCAGTAGGAGTGGAAACGCTCGCTGATTTACTAGTTTTATATGAATTGCAAAATAGAATTGTAGTAGTGGAATTAAATAAAGAGATTATATTAAAAGATCAGTACACTGTATCCCGTCTTTCGGAGGGCGATTCAGTGGAGCTGATACATTTTGTAGGAGGCGGATAATATGTTAACCATTGCGAATAAAGAATTTAAATCGAGATTACTATTAGGGACGGGGAAATATCCATCATTTGATATTCAGAAAAAAGCAGTAGATGTCTCTGGTGCAGAGATCTTAACATTTGCTGTTAGAAGAATGAATATTTTTGAAGAATCCCAGCCTAACTTTTTAGAACAACTGGACTTATCCCGTTATACCTTGCTGCCTAATACTGCAGGAGCGAAAACGGCGGAAGAAGCAGTGCGAATTGCAAAGTTGGCAAAAGCTTCTGGTTTATGCGATATGATTAAAGTGGAAGTAATCGGCTGTGATAAATCATTGTTGCCAGATCCAGTTGAGACATTAAAAGCCTCTGAGATGCTGCTTGAAGAAGGGTTCATTGTGTTGCCATATACGTCTGATGATGTAGTGCTGGCAAAACGATTAGAAGATTTGGGTGTGCATGCAATCATGCCTGGTGCGTCGCCAATTGGATCAGGAAAAGGGATTATCAATTCTTTAAACTTACAATTTATTATCGAGCAATCCTCTGTTCCTGTGATTGTAGATGCTGGAATTGGGTCTCCAAAAGATGCTGCCTATGCAATGGAGCTTGGTGCAGATGGAGTGCTTCTTAATACAGCAGTATCAGGAGCGACGGATCCAATTAAAATGGCTTATGCAATGAAGCTGGCAATTGAAGCAGGACAGTTAGGGTTTGAAGCTGGAAGAATAGAGGAGAAAAATTATGGGGTGGCAAGCAGCCCTGCATTTGGAATGGTGAAATCTTGACTAACCGTTATTTGAAACAAAAATTATTCCTAGGAAAAATAGGGCAAAGCAAAATAGAAAATAGTCATGCCATTATAATGGGAGCTGGTGCGCTTGGGTCCTCAACAGCAGAAATGCTTGTACGAGCAGGCATTGGAAAGCTTACAATTGTTGATCGGGATTATGTGGAATGGAGTAATCTGCAAAGGCAGCAGTTGTATACAGAAGAAGATGCCAAAAGGAAAATACCAAAAGCAGCTGCAGCCAAAACAAGGCTGGAGTCACTAAACAGCGAAATAACCATAAATAGTGTGGTAGCAGATATAAATGCTGCAAATGTAGAAGAATTCATAAAGAATGCTTCCATTATTATTGATGCTACTGATAATTTTGAAACAAGATTAATCATTAATGATGCAGCAGTAAAGCAGAATATACCCTTTGTATTTGGTGCGTGTGTTGCAAGCTATGGGCTGACATATTCCGTTCAACCCTACAAGACTCCTTGCTTACACTGTTTAATAGAGCATCTTCCTGGACAGACGGTAACATGCGATACGGTGGGAGTAATTAGCCCTATTGTTCAATTAGTTGCTGCTTTTCAAGTAACCCAGTCTTTTAAAATCCTTACTGGGGAAGAAGTAGACTCAATCCTTTATTCCTTTGACATTTGGAACATGGAAAAATCTGAAATTAATGTAAGGAAACTTAAAAATGATAACTGTCCTAGTTGCGGAAAAAATGCGGTTTATCCTTATTTATCGATGGAGGGTCATACAAAAACAGATGTGCTGTGCGGAAGGGATGCCATTCATATCCGGCCAGGTATTTCCCGCACTCTTGATTTACAGCATTTATCTAATATGTGGAAGGACATGGTTGAACATTTAACGGTAAACCAATATTTGTTGGCATGTCAGTATGAAGACCATCGAGTCGTTCTCTTTAAAGATGGTCGGGCAATTATTCATGGTACTGATGATCGTACAAGGGCTAGGGTTATTTATAATAGGTTGATAGGATAGCTGTATACACTCTGGTTGGTTATTCTTGTATAACAGGTTGCTCTATAAAGACAGTTTGAACTTTAATTAGGAAAAATGAAAGATTAGATAATTTGTATATCGTTTTCGTTTCTTTCCCCGCTCTTGCAGCGGGGTTTTTGTTTTATATTGGCATACGTTAGGGTGAGTTTAGCTACTTAATAAAATTTTTCAAGGCTACTCTGAAAAAAGGATTCCGCAGGTGGAATACACTTCGCTTTCCTGTGGGCGAGTGCCGAGCCGCTTCGTCGCTACGCTCCTGCAGGGTCTCGTCTTTCTCGCTTTCCCACGGGAGTCTTCGTGTATTCCACCTGCTCTATGCTTCAAACTTAGTTCATAAAAAAGTAGGAAGCAGTTTCTTTTCATGCGCCATGGTATCAATTTATTTGCATGGGTGTTTACCCTGAAAATTGATGCTCTCTCAATGTGTCCGCAGCCGGAATACACTTCGCTTTCCATGGGGCGGGCGGTGAGCCTCCTCGGAGTAAACTCCTGCGGGGTCTCGCCTGTCCCGCTAATTCCATAGGAGTCTTCGTGTATTCCGGCTGCTTCCTGCTTATAAATTTAAAAAATCTGCTGCTATGGTGCAAACTTGTTTGCATGGGTTTCTACCTTGAAAAGTGATGCGCTTTCAATGAGTCTGCAGTCAGAATACACTTCGCTTTCGATGGGGCGTGCGCCGAGTCTTCTCGTTCACTGCAGGGTCTCGTCTGTCTCGCAATTTCCACAGGAGTCTTCGTGTATTCTGACTGCTTCCTGCTTATATAACTTAAAAAATCTGCTTCTTTTCATGTGCTATGGTGTGGAATTTTTTTGTATGGGTGTCTGTCTGCGCTTTTATTCTTAAATTAGGAGTAGATAAAGCTAAGACTATAGTCGTAGAGCAAAATCAAGCTGGAGCACGTTATGAAAAAGCTGGGATGCAGGTAACATAGTAGATAAGAAAGGAGCGATAACAAATGAAAAAGTTTGGATTATTTATGATAGGGGCTGCTGCGGCAATTATTTTATTGTCACAGTTAGGTCCACTAATTGGATTAGTTATAAGTGCAGCAATTCTTTACCTGGTTTTTAAACAGTTTGTCAAAAGCAGTACAACATTAGAAAAGGTATTGTGGGGAATTGCAGGCATCGTTATGTTAGGGATTACTGCCAGCCATTTACCAGCCATTTTAGGTTTGGCAGCAGCTTATATTTTATATTTGGTTTTTAAAAAATGGAATAAACCTACAGTGAAAAGCAAGAAAGAAAATGACCCATTTCAAAATTTTGAAAAGCAATGGTCAGATTTAAATAAAAATTAATCGGAAGAGGGAGAAAATTTATGACGAATTTATTAAAAAGAATTAAAAATACCGTTTTAGCAGATATCAATGAAGTGTTAGATAAAAAGGAGAATAAAAATCCAATTGGTCTTCTTAATCAATATTTAAGAGAGTGTGAAAAGGAAACGGAGAAAGTAAAAAAATTAGTAGAGCGTCAATATAAATTAAAGGAAGAGTTTACGAAGGAACTGCATACAGCTGAAGAGATGGCAGCGAAAAGAACACAACAAGCAGCTGTTGCGGAAAAAGCTGGAGAAGAAGAATTGCTGCAATTTGCTCTATTAGAGAAGAATCATTATGAAGAGCGCAGTGAACGTTTAAAAGAATCTGTAAAAATCACGGAAAAACAAGTAACAGAATTAGAGGCTAAGTATATAGAGATGGTGCATAAACTAAAGGATATGAATATTCGCCGTTTGGAAATGATGGGCAAAGAAAATATTACCCATGCTCATTCCACGATAGATAAAGTACTGGATGAAAAAGGGATAAAAGAAGAGGCTAAGACTTCCTTTGAAGAGATTGAAAAGTATATTGATTCATTAGAACAAAAAATTAATACATCTTATTATCAGCATACAATTGACGCGAAAATAGCGAGCCTTGAAAAAGACATGCAGAAAGAAAAGATATAAGTTCAGATTATCTCTAGCCTTTTGAAAAAAAGATTATTCTATTTCTTTATCAAAAAATGGTATTCTAAAAAGGTGCAGATTAAGTGCACCTTTTTAGATAATGAAAAGAGCTGTTTTTGGATAGCAGAAGAGTAAGTGTTTCGATCACTCTGAATGGGTAGAAAATATTCTATTTATTCAGAGGGATCGAATGATATCGAAAGGAGGAACGCCATTGTTTGATCGACTAAAAGATAATTATGCAAACTGGGTAATGGTCATCGGAGGATTTCTCCTGCTTTTAGAAGTATTTGTGTTTAATCCAGGGATTATTTTTTCTCTCCTTGTTTCTGTAGGGATGATGTATTTTGCTAAGCAAGGGAAAAACAAAAGGGTTGGAAAGCTTCTTTTCTGGGCTGGACTGTTACTATTGCTTGTGAGTATTTTGAATATGGTAACGGTTAAATTTTTATTAGGAAGTGTGCTGCTTTATTATGCCATCCAGCTTTTTCAAAAGAATAAAGAGGGAGAAACAATAAAACCGATTATTAAAGAGAAAAAGGAAGAGAAAGAAGAATTATTGATAAAACAGCCCTTTTTTCAAAATACTTTTTTTCAGCGGAATGAAACACCAGATCATGTTTATGAGTGGAATGATATAAATATTCAGGCTGGAATTGGAGAAACGGTGATTGATTTAAGCTATACTGTACTGCCAAAGGGAGAAACAGTTATCTTTATACGAAATATTATAGGCAACGTAAAAATATATGTACCATATGATATGGATGCAAGCATCAATCATTCTATTTTGTTTGGCTCCTATAATATTTTTGGTGAACAAGATAGCAATGTGATTAATAAAAATATTCACATGCGAAATGCCACATTTGATATGGCAGAAACACGAATAAAGATTTTCACCAGCTTTATTGCAGGAAGCTTAGAGGTGAAAAGAATATGAGCATTATTCAGAGACAAATTGTTTGGGGCATTTGTTCTTCACTAGTCTTTTTTGCTTTTTTCTCTGCGGCATATATAATTATTTTTCCTCCAAATGATTGGATACTCTTATGGGAACGAGAAGTAATGGGAATTCCCTTTTTATTATTTATATCAAGTGTTGCCATAATGATGGGCATTTTGTTTGGAATATTGTCAGGACTATCTTGGAAAAAACAAATGAGTGAGCTGGAAAGTGTATTGGATGATATGGAAAAACAAGAGTATGTACCTACGCAAAATCAGCCGTATTATGAAGAAGTAAATATAGTCGCGAAAAAACTGAAAAGCCTACAGAGCCAGTTAATGGAACAAACGAAATTAACGCAAAAACTTGTCATTGAACACGCAGAAGATCAAGAAATAAGGGTGCAGACGATTATTGAGGAAGAAAGAAATAGGCTGGCAAGAGAATTACATGATTCGGTAAGTCAACAATTATTTGCGGCTTCCATGCTACTGTCGGCAATAAATGAAACAAGGCCACTGTCAGATGATCGTGAGACAAAGCAATTAAAATTAGTAGAAGAGACGATTCATCAATCCCAATTGGAAATGAGGGCTCTTTTATTGCATTTAAGGCCAGTAGCATTAAAAGGAAAAACATTAAAAGAAGGCGTCATTGAGCTGTTAACGGAATTACTGCAAAAAGTGACGATGGAAATATCATGGAAACTAGAAGATTTGAATTTAGATAAAGGCATAGAAGATCATTTATTTCGGATTTTACAAGAATCCGTTTCTAATACATTGCGTCATGCAAAAGCAAATACGTTAGAAGTGCAGTTGATTCAAAGAGAAGGGTTTATTATTTTGAGAGTGTTGGATGATGGTATTGGCTTTGATGTAGAATCAAGCAAGACTGGATCATATGGTTTGCAAAATATGCAGGAAAGAGCAGCAGAACTTGGCGGGAAATTAAAGATTATAAGCCTTAAGGAAAAAGGAACCCGTTTGGAAGTGAAATTGCCTTTGCTGCAAGTCCGGGGGGAACAATAATTGATAAGAGTATTATTTGTAGATGATCATGAAATGGTAAGAATAGGGGTGTCGTCCTATCTTTCTGCACAGCCGGATATTGATGTCATAGCAGAAGCAGACAATGGAAAAACGGGTGTTTCTTTAGCACTTGAACTTCGCCCTGATATTATCTTGATGGATTTAGTCATGAAGGAAATGGATGGAATTGAAGCGACAAAGGAAATTATAAGCAGCTGGCCAGAAGCAAAAATAATCATAGTAACAAGCTTTTTAGATGATGAAAAAGTTTATCCGGCTCTTGAGGCAGGAGCAACCAGCTACATGCTGAAAACGTCTAAAGCAAGTGAAATTGCCAATGCAGTACGTGAGACCTTTCATGGACGAATCGTGCTGGAGCCAGAGGTAACAGATAAAATGATGCTTAAAATGCGTGGAAAAACAAAGCAGCCTTTGCATGAAGAGTTAACGGCAAGGGAAATGGAAATTCTATTATTAATGGCAGAAGGAAAAAGCAATCAGGAGATAGCAGATAAACTTTTTATTGCGATTAAAACGGTTAAAACACATGTAAGCAATATTTTAAGTAAACTTCAAGTGCAAGATAGAACACAAGCAGTTATTTATGCTTTTAAGCATTCTCTTGTTGATTAACAAAATGACGGGTGTTTTTTGTTGTTTGAAGTGTGGTCGTATAAACCGCAGTCCGCTTTGTTTTTCACGAGCGAGTCTTATGCTCATTTGCTTCTAATGTAAGTCTTTCCTTATACAAGCCTTGCATGAGGGGCTTTTTTTGTTTAGTAGAAGTAGTTAATCAAACGTTTGATTAACTACTTCTCTTTGTCTATCTAAAAATATAAATATATTTTTAGAACTTGTCTCATATAGATGGTAAAAAGCGAATGAAAAACTGGTCTCTTTTTACAAAATATATGTGGAAAAGGGATAGACGAAGGAGAAATCGATGAGCTCATTTTATAAAGGAACTTTTTTGTTGATTGTAACGGCATTTTTTGGTGAGTGCATTGAATTTTTAATTAATATGGTCATGGCAAGAGAGTTAGGGGAAAAGGGATTAGGGTTATTTATGACTGTGTTGCCAACGATTTTTTTAATTGTTTTATTAGCAAGCTTTGAATTGCCTATTTCTATTTCCAAATTTATTGCGGAAAGAGACGCGAAATATCATCAAAGCATGCTGCAGCAGGTCATAAAATGGACCATTATTTTTACGATTGTTTTAACGATTATTGCAGCTATCGTGATTCCGTTAGTTCCGATATTCCAATCCTATCATCCTATTTTGAGATGGCTAGTTTTATTGCTGTTGCCAATTATCTCTTTCACGAGTATTGCAAGAGGATTCTTTATGGGAAAGCAACAAATGGGGAAAAT
Source organism: Niallia sp. WK069_GA_01 (assembly GCF_983173855.1). NCBI lineage: Bacteria > Bacillati > Bacillota > Bacilli > Caryophanales > Bacillaceae > Niallia > Niallia sp. WK069_GA_01. The sequence goes on along the minus strand of NZ_OZ470138.1, from coordinate 4,461,763 downwards.
TGCAGTTTCTAATTTTCTGCGAAAAATTGTTCAGTTGGGCATGTTAGTATTTTTATTTCAATGGTTTTCCTTTGATTTAAATACCTCTGTATTGATTGCCTTTTGTACGATTGTCGGCAGTGATATTGTTGTATTTCTTTACTTAATGCATATGTTTTTTATTCAATACCAACGTATCAAAAAAGGAACGAACGAAGAACTGGGAGCGAAGGTTATTTGGAAAGACTTGCTTTCGGTTTCTGTACCAACAACTGGTTTAAGAATATTTCATGCATTAACACATGCCATCCAGCCATTTTTAATAAAAGGAGCACTTGTCGCATCAGGGATTTCAGCAGCTAATGCAACCGAACAGTTTGGGATGTTGGCTGGAATTGCTTTGACAATTGGTTTTTTCCCTTCTTTTATTGCTCATTCTTTCATGACCATGCTTATCCCAACTGTATCAAAAGCATATGCCAACAAAAATTATCAGAAGCTGCAGAAGCTTTTACAGCAGGTTGTGTTTATTACCATTGTTTACGGTGTAATAGCGATAAGTATTTTTTATTTTTATGCAGAGCCATTAACGTTTACTTTTTTTCATTCATCTAACGCGGCCGTTATGGTGCAATTATTATGGCCATATTTTTTATTACACTATTTTATCATTCCAATGCAAGCTTTTCTAATAGGGTTTGGTTTATTAAAAGATGCTGTATTTCATACGGTTTGGTCCACAGTAATTTCTTATACGGCCATCTATTATCTGGGATCATTAAGTCAGCTGCAAATGGGCGGTATAGCGATTGGTATGAACTTAGGTGCAGTCATTTTGGCGTTATTACATTATATGACCATTTGCAAAAAAATTGGTTTTTCCGTTTGGCTGAACCCCGTTAATCGAGTGCAGTAGATTTTCTTATTTATATTATAAATTTTTGAAAAAAGTGTAGGGGTTTTAGGAGCGGGGTTCGTTTATTATATAAAGACTTGTAAACAAGGGGAAGGAGGGGAAGGATGATCCCCCTACAGAATATTGAAAAAATGAAAGAAATTTATTTTGAACAAGCAATTAATGAATACGGAAAATCTATTTTCCATTATATTTTTTCCTTAGTAAAGCATAAAGAATTAGCAGAGGATCTTTATCAAGAAGTATTAATTTCTGCTTATATTGCCTTTCCTTCTTTTGAAGAATATGAAAAAGTAAGAGGCTGGTTATATAAAATTGCCCTTAATAAATGTAGAGATTATTGGCGAAAAGAAAAGAAGGCGAAGAAGTTTTGGGAAGAGTCTGTCTATATGTATGTGCATGTTAATGATTCTTCAGTTTCTATAGCTCCTGAAGAATCCATGATGGAACAATGTGCAAAAGAAGAAATGATCGGTACATTAGATGAATTACCGAAGATGTATTCGGAGCCACTTATGTTGTTTTATTATCATAATCAATCATTAGTGGAAATAAGCTATAAAACACAAACGCCCCTATCCACTGTAAAAACAAGAATGAAACGGGCAAAAGATAAATTAAAGCCAAAAATGGCAAATAAATTAGTCACTGTTTAGAAAAGAATAGATTTCGTTATATAAATAACGAAAAACTTGATTGCCACTAGACCCTACCTGTTTTCTTTACATGAGGGTAGAGTCTACAGGACAATTATTTTCTATTTATCTATCACTGTTCTTCTGTTTTTTTATTATAGTAGGAAACGGAATACATAGCCCCTTCATTTACCATATTATTATCACCAATATCCTCTGGATCTGGGTTTCCTGCTTTATTAAGTAAATGTTCTTTATCAGCAGATAAAAAAGTGTTTTTTATCAGTTGCATGAGTTCTTTACCTTTTGTGGAGAAAATAAATAAACTGCCAATTCCAGCACCTACTAAAGCGAAAGTTCGAACAGAACCTTTTTTCATATGCATAACTATTTCCCTCCTTAAATAGATAACCTCCTTTATTATTTACCCAAAATATTTTGAAAGAAACTAGGCATAATGATGGGGTTTTAGTTGTTTGTACTGACTGCTGAAGGGGAATACTAAGTATAGAAAGAAAATATGCAGGGGTGAACTTTGTGCAAAAATACGATATAAATGATTGGGAATGGTTTCTGCTAAAAGAGCAGGAAGAGATCGATTTAATACACTCAAAATATATGAATCCGATAAGAACCTGGAGCCGAACAATAAAGGAGAAAAATAAAAATTATTTGCAAATGAAGACAGAGAATGAAGGAAAAGAGGTTCTAAGCGGCTCCCTTATTTATCATCGAGAAATAGATAGTAGGGAAGATTACGAGCTTTTTCACTTTTTCTTAACGAACGAGTGTTTAATTACCTTAGATTTTAAAGATGACACTCTTCATCTAAATAGACATATGGATATCCACCATGAAATAAAGCGGGCTTCCTCACCAATAGAAGGATTTATGATTATTTTAGGTTCGGTTATGACAGAGATTTTGTATCATATTGATGCATATGAAGATCGGCTGGATGAACTAATCTGGGAGGTTAAAGAGAATAATAGTATTAAAACACTAGAAAAAGTCTACCAGTCTCGACACGAAATCTTAATTTGGAAAAATGTCATGATGCCATTTTTAGAGCTTAAGTTTGCGATGGAAGAAGCATTTGGAGAAAGTGTATTAGAGGGAAAAGAATTTAAAAGAATTGGAAAAAGAATTGAAAGAGGATTAACCTTAGTAGAAGAATATGATAAGGAATTAACTAATTTGGTTCATTTTGAAGAAGTAGTATCTCAGCACCGAGGAAATGAAATAATGAAAACACTCACTGTACTGACAACGTTATGCACGCCAATTATGGCATGGGGAGCATTATGGGGCATGAATTTTGATAGGATGCCTGAGCTAAAATGGAAATTAGGATATCCTTTTTCTCTTTTCATTATCGTCTTTTCTACCATCATCGTTTATTTGTATTTAAAATCAAAAGGATGGATGGGAGATTTATTAAAAGCGAAAAAAAGAAATTCTTTTTTTCGGTAATTAAGGGTAGAATTTTTTGCTTTTAAATCGTAGCATTCATACTTCGCTGAGATCCGAGTCTCCTAATCTCGCTTATCCCGCGTTCCCATATAAGTCTAAGTGCTATGCCAACATCCAATAATAAACATTTAGATAACAACCTTAATTTATGACATATACAAGATAGACGCATCTTCTATTCTTAACATATAATAATGGAGCAAGTATGATACTTGTTTTTTATTGGAACAATAGATTAATACCACTCCATTATGAAGGCTAAGGAGGAAATATGAAAACGTCTAAACATTGTAAAGAATCACTTGTTATTAAAACAAGTATAGTATTTCCAACAGATACAAATACGTATGGAACATTATTTGGCGGGAAATTAATGGCTTATATTGATGATACGGCTGCTGTTGCAGCAATGCGTCATGCCCGAAGAAATATCGTAACTGCTTCAACTGATTCCGTCGATTTTCTCCATCCGATTTACGAAGGGAATTCAGTCTGCTTAGAAGCGTTTGTTACTTATACAGGTACTTCATCCATGGAAGTATTTGTGAAAGTTACAGCTGAAGATTTATTAACAGGAGAATGTAATCTATGTGCCTTGTCCTTTTTAACAATGGTTGCAATTGATGAGAACGGAAAGCCAACAAACGTCCCGGAAGTTATTCCAGAGACAGAAGAAGAAATTAGATTATATGAAACAGCTGAAAATCGGGCTGAAGGGCGTAAAAAAAGAAGAAAAGAAACAGTAGAATTAGCCAATCGGTATAAAACACCAAAAAACTAATCTATGCTACACTTTATGGTCGATTCACCTCGTGAAAACCGCTAACTACCAAGCCTATTCTCGGGAACAGCCATCCATGGCACAAGGAAAGAAGTAGTTTTCCTAAGTTTTTATTAGTTGAAGCAGGGAGCAGCCGAAATACACGAAAACTCCTATGGGAATTGCGAGACAGGTTGATCCCGCAGAGCAAAGCTCCGAGGAGGCTAAAAACAGTAGCCCCATGGAAAACGAAGTGTATAACGGCTGCGGACTAATTGAGCGAGCCAAAGCCACAAAAACAAGCTACATCTTAGCACAGCATTTTGGCACTTATTCTGGAAAAATGACAAATACTTCGTTTTTAGCAGAAAATCCTGCCGCTTCATCCTGTCGAATAAATAATTATTTTCCAGGAAATGATAAGATTTTTAATTTCCTAGAAAATAATTGTCTGAATTTGAAGATAAGGAAAAGTTGTCGACCTTATTTGACAGATAACACTTTCTTTCTGGCCAAACCTGTAATCTTCGGTAAATTAATCAATAGTAGGCTTGCAAGAATAAAAAATGCCCCAATCAGCATAATTGGATGGAAAAATTCATGATAAAAAAAACGACCAATGGATAATGCAATAATAGGTGAGACATAAAGCCAAGTAGATGGAATAAATGAATTAGTTTTCGCTACAAGATAATAATAAATAGTATGCCCGAGCATAGAGCCAGCAATGGTTAAATAAATGATTGAAATAATACCCTTTGTCGAAAAAGCAGGAATACTTTCATTGGCAAATAACGCAATAATGATTAAAAATATACCACCATAAATCATCTGAACAGCATTTAAAGCAATTGGCGATTGCGACTGGAATTTCGCTATTACTTTAGTGGAATAGATCGTTCCAGCAGCATACCCTATTTCCCCGAAAAGAATAATTGTACAACCAACAAACCATTGTGTACTAACCTCAAATGTTAAACCTGGTAAAAATAAAAATAAGACCCCAATGAAGCCGATAAAAATACCAATCATACTTATTTTCGTTGTACGCGTTTTTAAAAAGATACTCTGTAGAAGCATAATGAGCATAGGTCCTGTAGCAGAAAGAATGGCAGCAATGCCAGAAGTTACATATTGCTCTGCCCAATAGAGAGAAGCAAACGTAATAAAGGTTAAGGAAAAACCTGTCACAATTAATTCTTTGCGAAATAATAAAGATAAGATGCTGCGGTTTTTTATATAAAAATAAAAAAAGATAATACATCCCGCCAATAAAAAACGAATACCAGCAGAAAGAAACGGTGGAAATCCAGCGTCAATTCCTACCTTAATGGCCAAAAAGGTTGTTCCAAAAATAAAACACATAACACTATACAAAAAAATAATCATCATAACCCCTCCTATTAGCTATATTACGGTAGAATAAACAGACCAGATGATTAGCCATAGACCAGATGACCGATTAATTGATGGATAATAAAGATGGAGGGAGGCAGAGGGAAATGCCAAATTCGACAAAAATGCTTCTTTATCATCAAGTGTTTGATTATGTAGTGCAGCGAATACATAATGGCGAGTGGGATGCTGGAAGCAAATTACCGTCTGTACGGATTCTTGCAGATTCATTAGGAGTGCATAGATTGACGGTTCTCAAAGCTTTTCAGTTATTAAAAGAAGAGGGATATGTTTCTGTAAAAGATAAATCGGGATATTTTGTGACAAACACAAATAAGAAAAGAGAAGAGAGTGCTAGTGATTTAAATCAACCGAAAATACACTCCTATGTACAAAATAGCCAATTATCAGATATTCATAGTGAAACGGTTAAGTATATGTTTTCTACCGCTTTAATCGACCCGAAGTTATTGCCAAATAGATATTTATCACAGCATGTAAAGGAAATATTTGATCGTTATCCTCATTTATTAGGAACTTACGCACCAGTAAAAGGAGATGCTGAATTGTTACATTCGATGTCCACCTATTTTTATCGTTATTATGGTTTTGATATTCCAGAAGAATCTATTATGGTTACAACTGGTGCACAGCAGGGAATCGATATTGTCGCAAAAGTATTTGTTCAGTCACATGATTATGTAATGATCGATAGTCCTACCTATAGTGCTGCGGTTGATATTTTTTTGAATAGAGGAGCGAGGCTTTTACCAGTTGACATACGTCACAATGGCTTTTCATTGGAAACGGTAGAAATGCTAATGAGAAAATATAAACCGAAATTATTTTATATGAACCCTACATTCCACAATCCAACAGGATATTCGGTACCTGTAGAACAGCGAAAACAATTAGTAGAACTTGCTGAAAGGTATCAATGCTTAATAATAGAGGATGACTCCTTTCATGAAATTTATTTTTATAAACGACCACCACAGCCAGTTTTTACGTATGATACAGCAGGATATGTTATCTACTTAAGAAGTTTTAGCAAATATATTGCTCCTGGATTAAGAATTTGTGCCGTTTTAGCACATCCTATTATTATGAAATGGTTAGTAAAGGGAAAAGCGTTGGCTGATAATGGAACCCCTTTATTAAACCAAAAGGCTTTTCTCTATTATTTAACATCGGAAAGAGTGCAGACACATATGGAAAAGCTTCGTATTGCCTTGCAAATAAGAAAAGAAATGATGGAGAATGAGCTAGCGGCACAAAACTTTAGTTGGGACAGCCCGGAAGGTGGACTTAATTTATGGATAAAACTTCCACAAGAAATCGACATGGAGCATTTCAAACAACAAGCATTACAAAAGTCGATATCCTTTGTCCCAGGGAAGATTTGTGATCCATTAGAAACGAATATACCTTATATACGATTAAGCTACTCGTTTCTAAACGAGAAGGAAATTAAAGAGGGAATGCGTTTATTTTTGCAAGTGTATGGAGCACTAAGTTAGGCAGTCTATGGCTTTAATTAGAGTAAAAAAAAGCTGCCTATTAATCAAATGACGAATAGGCAGCTTCTATGTTCTCTCGTTCTAGCTTTAATCTTTGCTTGATAAAATACCAAAGATACGAAGAATGCTAATAAATAGGTTAATGAAATTTAAATATAAATTTAAAGCCATTAATGGAACTTGTTCTGCTGAAACACCATGATGCTTCATGCGATTGAAATCAAAGATAACAAAACCGCTGAATACTAAAACCCCGATAAAGGAAAATGCAAGCATTGCGGTAGAACTTAATGGCCAAATTAAATGAAAAATCGAAATGGCAACTAGCGCAAGCAATGCAGCCATGAGCATGCCGCCTAAAAAAGAAAAGTCACGTTTAGTAGTAGTTGCATAAACCGCTAATCCGGCAAATATGACGGTCGTTGTTCCCAATGCCATTATCACGATATTTGCTCCAATTGCAGAAACATAATGAGCGACTATTGGATACGTTGTAATACCTGATATAAAAGTGAATGCGTACAAAAATGTGTATGATAATGATTTACCTTTTCTTACAAAAAATGCAATAATCAGCATGACAAATTCCAAAATAGCTAACGGTAAAAATAAGGATGCTGGGATGTAATTCCCTAGCATTGTTCCAACAAAAGCGATTCCCAGTGAAACAGCAAAGGCTCTTAAAACAGATGGCATTTGTTCATTTTTTGTACTATATGCGTACATTTCTTTTCCTCCATTATAAAGTTACTTTAAAGGATTTACGTGACAAGGATAAAATAGTTTCATTTTTATCTATTATTTTTCGCGTACAACATCGCCTTTTAATAAATCACGAATTTCCATAAGAAGTTCTTCTTTTGAGTCCGTTTTCTTTGTTTCTTCTTTTTTGACTTCTTCTTTTTTCTTAAATCTGCTTAGTACTTTAATTACCATAAAAATGGAAAAAGCGATAATGAAGAAATCGAAAATCGACTGGATAAATAGTCCATACATGATATCAGCTTCTTTATAGTTAAAGGAAAGGTTAGAGAAATCTAATCCTCCAATAAGAATGCCAATTAGCGGTGTAATAACATCTTTTACTAGAGAACTGACGATTTTACTGAAGGCACTTCCAATGATGACCCCAACAGCTAAATCGACTACATTTCCTCTCATGGCAAATTTTTTAAATTCATTCCACATACTACAGTCCTCCTAAAATGTATCTAAGTTGAATTACTGCTTGTTTTCTTATCATGAAAATAAAAATAATGAGCAATTCATCTTTTCTGTAAAATTTTATATTGATTTATATAGTAACAATAGTAAAAAAAATAGTAAACCCATTCCTAATGTTTATAAAGGAACATAATGATTCATGTTGTTTTTATATACTCTTCTTTTTGATAACTAATGCGGAAGGAAAGAGAATAAACATAATAAAGGAAGCTAGTACACAATATTAAAGGAAGAAAATGATTCTAAAGGCTGTTGTTCTGTTAGATCTATTTGATGAACAGCCGCAAAGTGATTGCCTTTTTTCAAATCTTCTATAAAGGTAGTCAAAATTTGTTTAGATTGAACAGCCATTATTTCTACAGAACCGTTGTTTAAATTTTTTACCCAGCCTGTAATATGCTTGGAGAGTGCCTCCATCTGAACAAAATAACGAAAACCAACGCCTTGTACTCTACCAGAAACAAGAATATGATATTGAACCATGTAGTTACCTCCTTTAAACAAGCTAAAAGTAATGGAATAGGAATGTGTATCTATTAAAATAGTATCGTTCTAGAAATGAATAACGCAAGTAAAAAGGGTTGTATTTTCAAAAGAAAAATGAATTAATTCTCCCTATCTTTAAGCAAATTAGGTTGATATAAGAAGAATTGGAAAAAGCTAGATTTGTAGTACGAGGTTCCTTTTGTTACTATTATTAAATAGTTAGTAACATGAAAGTAATAAAACTGTAAAATTATCAGGAGAATATAATGAAACCTTATATATATATATGTTTAGTAGTATTGGGCTTAACGGTCATGATTATAAATACGATTAATAAAAATGAGAAGCAAAAAGATTTAGAAATTAATAAAGTTAGTAAACAAACAGAAGAAAAAAGAGATGTAAATTGGGTGAGAGAAAATGCCCTTTACGAATGGGATTTAAAAGAAGGCAATAAAGAGTATGCAGCTTATTTAGTTGCAGATCAAGAGAAAAAGTATACATTAAAAGAAGCCAATACACTCGGCAATGAAGAGGATCCTATTTTAGAAGGAAAATTTTCTTTCTATTTGGCAAATGAAAAAGACAATGTATTTGCTTATAAACAAACAGTTGAGATGGAAGATTATTTTGTTTTTAATTTAATGAATAAAAACAATGATACATTTTATGTGAATAAGCACACAATAGCTGCGATTCTACAACAAACAGCTCCAGATGAAACAAGGCTGTATATGTATACGATAAAGAACGGAAAATTAATGTATATTAAGGAATCGGGTTTATCTATTTATAAAAATAGGATAAAAAATATTGAACAAAATTATTTGCAAACTGTTACCGAAAGAGATAAAAAAGTATTTGAGATTACGACATGGATATTGAACGCGAAAGAGATGAACTTAGAAATGCTAGACAATACGATTGTGCAAGATAATAGAGCGATAGAAAACTGGGTGGAAAAAGAGGCTTATTATCCCTTTAAAAATTTATCGATAGGATCTTCTGTAATGAGCAAAGCCAAAGAGGGGATGCTGATTGGCAGTCAATATCCTATCGGAACAACTAGTAATGAAATCAAAAAATCAAATGAAAATTATATACAAAAAGAAGTAGATAAAGACACGATTGCTTTAATATTTCCAGAAGTAACGTACCATTATGATAAAAATAACGAACTCGTTACAGCAATTGAAATTCCAGGTACCCGATTGAAAGAGACAATGGATAATGTGAGAGAAGCTTTGGGAGAACCAGATCTTATTGTTAACAAGAAGGATAAAGGAGCAATAGCCACCTATCATGCAGGAAAATATGAGCTAAAAATGGATATTAATCATGCAGAATTGATCGAAACAGTCGAATTAAGAAAAAAATAGGTCGATATTTTAAAAAAGAACACTCTTGCTTATAGTGATTCACAACATGGTACATGAAATGAAGCAGATTTCCCTCTTTTTAGAAGGAGCAGCCGTAATACACGAAGACTCCTATGGGAATTGCGGGACAGGCGAGACCCCGCAGGAGCAAAGCTCCGAGGAGTCTCGGCGCCCGCCCCATGGAAAGCGAAGTGTATTCCGGCTGCGGACTATTTGAGCGAGCCAAAGATTTTTTCAAGGTAGTTTATTTTTAATATCTAATCTAATTTTCGACAAATTTAGAGAATATTCGGGTCGTCACTGTGACGTAATCAAAACGCCCAATCCCCACTTTTAAAGATTGGTTCCACACTGCCATCTGCCGTGATTCCATCGATGTCCATTTTGTTGGAGCCTATCATAAAGTCAACATGAGTAATACTCTCATTTAATCCATGTTCAGCCAATTCTTCACTGGACATTTTTTTGCCGCCTTCAATACAGAATGCATAGGCGCTTCCAATTGCTAGATGGTTAGAAGCATTCTCGTCAAATAATGTATTATAATACAAGATGTTTGATTGAGAAATTGGTGAACGGTGTGGTACAAGCGCTACTTCTCCTAAGTAATGGGAACCCTCATCTGTTTCTACTAATTGACGAAGAATTTCCTCCCCTTCTTTCGCTTTGACATCTACAATACGTCCATCTTTGAAGGTAACGGAAAAATCATCAATAATATTCCCGCCATAGCTTAATGGTTTTGTACTAGAGACAGTGCCGTTTACTCCAGCTTTATGAGGAACTGTAAACACTTCTTCTGTTGGCATATTTGCCATAAATTCTAACCCGTTTTCGTTAATGCTACCTGCACCACACCATAGATGCTTTTCAGGAAGTTCAATGGTCAAATCAGTTCCAGGGGCACGGTAGTGAAGTTTTTTATATGCTTTTTTATTTAAATAATCTACCTTTTCATGCAATGTTTTGTCATGTGCTGCCCATGCATCCACTGGATTTTCCGTATCAACACGAGATGCTTTAAAAATAGCGTCCCAAAGTAATTCTACCCGTTTTTCCGCTGGGGCATCTGGGAATACTTTGTTTGCCCACTCTTGAGAGGCTGCTCCAATAACAGTCCAGCTGACTTTATCTGACTGAATATATTTGCGGAATGTTGTTAAAGCTTTTCCAGATGCTTTTTGAAAGTTTCCGATTTTTTCAGAGGAAACGCCTTTTAATAAATCAGGGCTAGAAGCTAGTACAGACATAAATGCAGCGCCATTTTCAGCTAATTCCTCGGTTTCTTTTGCTCTCCATTTTGGATATTCTAAAAAGGATTCAGCTGGTGCTAGTTCGTATTTAGTTCTAGTAACAACATCATCTGCCCAATTGACAACTACATTATTTGCGCCAGCCTCATATGCTTTTTTTACAATGATGCGTACGAATTCTGCTGCGTCAATCGAAGTGTTAATAACAAGTGTTTGACCTTTTTGGATGTTAACGCCAACTTTTACAGCAAGATCAGCATATTTTTCAAGATTCTGTTGGAATGTACTCATTTTAAATCTCCTTTACTTGAGGTAATAATAATATCCCTCTATGTATTGTTATTATTATCCTATTATTATAATACTACTTTTTATTGTAGCTTTTTTGGATGGAGAAATAAACTAATAGGCTATTAACATTTTCGTTTCTGGAATTTGTTATAATGAAATCAATATACAGTCTTAGGAGGAAATGATGAGTAGAGAATTAGAAGCGGTTATTTTTGATTTTGATGGAGTGATTGCAGACACTGTTTCTTTTTATTATGAGGCAACGAAAAGAATTGCTGACGAATTGAATGTTTCCTTTTCTCAAGAAGATAATTTGCGTTTTCAAGGAATTCCGCGAACGGTTCTAATAAATGAGCTCGTTTCAAGAAGCAATTTGTCTTTGTCCGAAGAGGATAAAAAACTATTGGGAAATAAAAAAGGTGATTATTACAGAGAATTAATTGCTGATTTAGATGAAAGTCACATGCTTCCAGAAATGAAAGCATTTCTTGCAGAGTTAAAAGGGGCAGGAATAAAGTTAGCGATTGCATCTTCTAGTTCCAATGCTCCCTTTTTATTAGAACGATTTGGTGTAAGGGAGTGGTTTTCTTGTATTGTTGATCCCCATTCCTTAAAAAAGGGAAAACCAGACCCAGAGATTTTTTTAACAGCTGCTGACAAATTGGGCGTTGAATATAGAAACTGTGCAGCAATCGAAGACGGTGAAGCTGGATTAAGCGGCATTATGCAGACAAAGATGTTTTCTGTTGGGGTTGGAGACGAAGAGTATCTACAAAAAGCAGATTGGCATGTCAAAAGTACAAGAGAACTGAAACTAGATGATTTATACAAAAAGTTTATAGGAAAATAAGAAGGAGTAATCAAATCCAAACTGTCGATAACGACTATCCTTCAGCGAGGATTTTGATTACTCGTTTTTTTACCCGCTTGCTTATCTAAATAGACAGTAGAATTCAACGATTATCCGGATACTTTTGCAGTGCTGCTTCCGCCCGCTCTTTTAACGAAAGTAAGTCATTTTCCACTTTTGAAATATTCTCCTTCTTTTGGGCAATTAATTTCAATTGCTCAAGAGTTGTTGCTAGAATTTTTTCAAGTTTTTCTTTTTGTAGGCTTGTCCCCTTGAACTGTCGATAATCTGATTTTTGCATTTCTAATGCATCGGTTAAGGCGATATATTCTTGTAATTCCTGCAAAGAAAAACCTAACACTTCTTTTGCATTTGTAATTTTTTCTAAAAATGCAACATGCTCCTCGGAATAGAGGCGAATGCCGCCATCACTTCTTGGCGGTGAAGGAAGCAGCCCTATTTGTTCATAGTAACGAATGGCCCGCTTCGTAAGACCACTTTTTTTTGCGACATCATCAATTTTTAGTTCCTTCATTTTATGATGCTCCTTTAAGTTAAATAAAAAATAATGGAAGCAGCTGAATAAATCTCCATTAAAAAAAATAAAACATAATTGTACACATGCGTTTATACTATAACTTTGTCATAAGCAGGCTAAAAGAGCAAGTCAACGGGAAAAGGTACTGTGAACAAAAATTATGAAGAAACAGAATGTGCTTGTTTATACATCATGTTTTTTCTAATATCCAAAAGTTAACGTTGACGTAAACGTTATTTATTTCTATAATAAAACAAGAACGTTTTTTAAAGAATGATGATAAAAGCAAGGAGGCTTTTTCAATATGTCTACAAACACAATACATTCTCAACATAAATCAGCTAAACAGCCACTGGTTGTTTGGGTTATTTTTTTTGCAGCGATTATATCGTTTATGGGATTAGGATTGGTGGATCCTATTTTGCCGGCGATAGCTGCAAAGCTTGATGCAACACCGAGTCAAGTTTCCTTATTATTTTCCAGCTATAATTTAATTACTGGTCTTGCTATGCTTATAACTGGTGTAGTCTCCAGTAGGATTGGAATAAAATGGACACTGTTGACGGGTATTTTATTTACAATAATATTTGCTGCTTTTGCAGGATCCTCTAATGGAATTTGGCAAATTGTCGGATTTCGTGGCGGCTGGGGATTAGGCAATGCTTTATTTATTGCAACGGCCTTATCGGCTATCGTTGGCTTATCAATAGGCGGAACAGCAAAAGCCATTATCTTATATGAAGCAGCGATAGGTTTAGGCATCTCAGTTGGTCCACTTCTTGGAGGAGAGTTAGGATCTATTTCATGGAGAGGTCCTTTTTTTGGTGTTAGCATTCTCATGATGGTTGCTTTTTTCGCTTTATTGATAAAAATGCCGAAGCTGCCAAAACCAAAGGTAAAAAGCTCTTTATTGGATCCGATTAAAGCACTGAAATTTCCTGGATTATTTCGGTTAGGGTTAACTGCCTTTTTATATAATATCGGTTTCTTCACCTTAATGGCGTATTCCCCATTTGTAATGGGATTAAATGAACATGGGCTGGGATTTGTATTTTTAGGGTGGGGCTTATGCCTAGCTATTACCTCTGTTTTTATTGCGCCAAGACTTCAAGATAGCTTTGGTACTATCAAATCGATGTGTGTAATGCTTGTGCTATTTGCCCTGACTTTATTAACAATGGGAATATGGACGGAAAGCAAAGAAGTAATTATCATCTCTGTTATCGCTGCAGGTTTGTTTTTAGGTACAAATAATACGTTAATTACAACAGCTGTTATGGAAGTAGCTCCCGTTGAACGAGCAACCGCATCTGCTGCATACAGCTTTGTTCGTTTTATAGGAGGAGCAATTGGTCCCTGGCTAGCTAATAAATTGGCAGAAACATATTCTCCGCATATTCCATTTATAACAGGAGCCATCTTTGTTTTATTCGCAATGTTAGTAGTTGCTACAGGTAAAAAACATTTGGCCCATGTTGATCGGATTTCCCATTAATCTGTTGAGGAAAGAGCGGAACTACAAAGAGTTTAGATAAACCGATGGATGCCTTTCCCTGATTTAAGGAAACAAATAGTAATGAAAAAGTTAGATCCTTCTACGTTAAATGGTAGTAGGGATCTAACTTTTTTTGACCGTTAAATAGGTATGGTATAAGTAATTTCTATATGGAAACTATGTTATATTAGAAGGTATGAATGAATAAAGGAGTTCGAATAAATGGCAAAAAGTGTAGTTATTGCGGAGAAGCCTTCCGTTGCACGTGATATTGCAAATGTATTAAAGTGCACGAAGAAGGGAAATGGATTTTTAGAAGGAAACAAATATATCGTCACATGGGCACTAGGGCATTTGGTTACCTTAGCAGACCCTGAAGTTTATGATAATAAATATAAAACTTGGAATTTGCAAGATCTTCCTATGCTTCCGGAAAGAATGAAGTTAGTTGTTATGAAACAAACTGGAAAGCAGTTTCATGCGGTAAAAGCACAGTTAAATCGTAATGATGTAAATGAAATCATTGTGGCTACAGATGCAGGAAGAGAAGGCGAGTTAGTTGCACGCTGGATTATTGATAAATCAAAAGTTAGTAAACCGATCAAACGTTTATGGATTTCCTCTGTAACCGATAAAGCCATTAAAGATGGATTCAATAACTTAAAGCCTGGCAAAGCGTATGAAAACTTATATGCTTCAGCAGTAGCGCGTTCGGAGGCAGACTGGTATATTGGCTTAAATGCCACTCGAGCATTAACAACAAAATTTAATGCTCAGCTAAACTGTGGACGAGTTCAGACTCCTACTGTTGCGATGATTGCAGCACGAGAAGAAGAGATAAAAACGTTTAAAGCTCAAACATTTTATGGCATTGAAGCGCAAACAGATGGACTTAAATTAACGTGGCAAGATGCGAAAGGCAATAATCGCAACTTTAATAAAGAGAAAATCGACACAATCCTTACATCACTTGGACGTAAAGATGCGACGGTTGTTTCTATTGATCGTAAAGCAAAGAAAACATTTTCACCAGCTCTATATGATTTAACAGAACTACAACGTGATGCCAATAAAATCTTTGGTTATTCAGCAAAAGAAACACTAAATATTATGCAAAAGCTATACGAGCAGCATAAAGTATTAACCTATCCTCGTACAGACTCACGTTTTCTGTCTACGGACATCGTTGGTACAATTCCTGAACGTTTAAAAGCATGTGGTGCTGGAGAATATCGTTCACTTGCTTATAAAATACTAAAGAAGCCAATTAAAGCAACAAAAGCTTTTGTAGATAATAGTAAGGTAAGCGATCATCATGCAATTATTCCTACAGAAGGCTATGTGAATTTCTCAGCTTTCACAGATAAGGAACGAAAAATTTATGATCTTGTCGTAAAACGTTTCTTAGCTGTATTATTCCCTGCTTTTGAATATGAGCAATTAACAGTCCAAGCGACAATAGGAGCGGAGAAATTTATTGCCAAAGGTAAATCAGTCATAAATGCGGGCTGGAAAGAAGTATATGATAATCGTTTTGATGAGGAAGACACAACGGATGATGTAAAAGAACAGTTATTGCCTCGTATGGAAAAAGGAGATGTGCTGCCAACCAAATTAATCATTCAAACATCTGGCCAAACAAAACCTCCTGCACGCTTTACAGAGGCTACATTACTATCCGCAATGGAAAATCCAGCAAAATATATGGAAACAAAGGATAAAAAGCTTGTGGACACGTTAAAATCGACTGGAGGACTTGGCACAGTTGCAACCCGAGCTGATATCATTGATAAATTATTTAATTCATTTTTAATCGAAAAACGGGGCGGCAAGGAAATTTCTATCACTTCTAAAGGACGTCAGCTGCTCGATTTAGTACCAGAAAAATTGAGATCTCCAGAAACAACAGCTGAATGGGAACAAAAGCTGGAACTAATTGCGAAAGGCAAACTGAACAAAAATGTATTTATCAATGAAATGAAAGAACATACAAAAGAAATTGTGGCAGGCATTAAAGCAAGCGATAAAAAATATAAACACGATAATATTTCTACAAAGTCTTGTCCTGATTGTGGAAAACCAATGCTAGAAGTGAATAGCAAAAAAGGGAAAATGCTTGTGTGCCAAGATCGTGAATGCGGCCATCGAAAGAATGTAGCCCGTGTAACGAATGCACGTTGTCCTCAATGTAAAAAGAAAATGGAACTTCGCGGTGAAGGGCAGGGCCAAATCTTCACATGTAAATGTGGATATCGCGAAAAACTATCTGCTTTTGAGGCTCGACGTAAAAAAGAAGGTCGTGGAAAAGTAGATAAACGCAGCGTCCAGAAATATTTAAAACAACAAGATAAAGAATCTGAGCCAATCAATAACGCGCTTGCAGAAGCATTAAAAGGAATAAAATTCGATTAATAAGAAAAAGAGCAGATGATGTGAAATAATCATTTGCTCTTTTTACTACCTATGGATTGTTGTTATAAACAAATACGGCCTGAAGCATATAGCTTTCCACAAAAGAGCATCCAGTATCCTGAAACGAAGATCAACTTGTCCATAACAGCAATGTTTTCTTATTATTAAATCGTGTCTCAAGTCTAAAAGAAGAAGAAGGTTATTCCTCTTCACCCTCCACACGATTTTTAAAAGCCTCTTGCGTAACAATAAATTCTTCATCTTCCGGTGCATCTTCAGCATGTGTATGCAAACGTGTATCTTCAGGAAGAGGACCTGGGTGATGCTTTTTTTTATGTTCAAAATCTTTTCCGCGCGCCATTGTACAACCCCCTTTCTTTTCTGTTTATATTGTCTGAAAAGGTGTATTTCTATACTTCTTTTAAGGTAACACTCATGCAACATGGGGGATGAAGTCTCTTGTTATGTGGAAGCAGGAAGCAGCAAGAATACACGAAGATCCCGCGGGAAAGCGAAAGTGCAACCTTCACCGAACTCATGGAGAGTGCCTATTTTAAGGATAGGGAAATCCAGCTGTATGTATTGATACAATTTTGATAAGATGAAGAAAAGGCTTAGGAGGTATATAATGGATTTTTCTTCGCTGATTTCAGAAGATAAAATAAAAAAAGCGTATAAAAATGGAGAATTTAAAAACTTACCTGGTTTTGGAAAACCGTTACCTAAAGATGATTTGGCAGCAGTTCCAGAAGAACTTCGAATGGCATATAGAGTGTTAAAAAATGCAGGATTCTGTCCTGAAGAAAATCAAATAAAGCAGGAATTGTTAACAATGGAGGATTTAATAAAATCTTGCTGTGATACGGAAAAGAAAAAAGAACTTCAAAAAAAATATAACGAAAAATTACTGCGATTTAATAAAATGATGCAAGAAAAAAGAGGGGCTTCTCATTCTGCTTCCTTTCGAAGATATCAAGAGAAAATAGAAAATAAATTATGGAGAAAATCATGAAGATGCCTTTTACTGCAATACTTCATTATAGCCTGATTAAGACAGCTTGAGGTATTCTGACTTTCTAAGAATGCTAGAAATAATAGAAAGATTATTATTATTTTAATACAATGAGGGTGTTTTAGAAACATTCTCTTCTTTGTTTTTTTCAGAGAAAAGAAGTGTAGAATTGTGACAAAATATTGATTTAATGAAAATAAAAAAGAAATTCCCTTAAAAATAGGCAAAAATTGTCGAAGTAAAGAGTAGATGATTTTTCAATGAACGTTTAGTGGTAGGCATCGATTAGTTTTTTGCAGGAAAGAAGAAATATTATGAAATAAGATAGGTGAATATAATGGATAAAACATCTCTCATAGGAGTGATACTTGCATTTATTGCAATTGGAGTTGGGATGGTTTTCAAAGGCGTAAGTCCAGCGGTATTAGCCAATCCAGCAGCTATATTAATTATTATATTAGGAACTGCATCAGCGGTTGTTATTGCATTTCCCACAAGTGAGATTAAAAGAGTACCGAAATTATTTGGCATTTTGTTTAAAGAACAGAAGCAGCAAAATACTCCCGAGCTTATTCGTATGTTTTCTGAATGGGCACAGCTTGCAAGAAAAGAGGGATTGTTGGCACTAGAAGCAAAAACAAACGAAATAGATGATCCTTTTTTACGAAATGGCTTATCGTTATCTGTTGATGGACAAAGCGCAGAATATATACGAGATGTTTTATCAGAAGAGATAGAAGCAATGGAAGATAGACATCGGGCAGGAGCACTTATTTTTTCACAGGCAGGAACATATGCCCCTACTCTAGGAGTGCTCGGAGCTGTTATCGGTTTAATAGCTGCATTAGGGCATATGGATGATGCAGAAGGATTAGGACATGCAATCAGTGCAGCCTTTGTTGCTACGTTATTGGGAATATTTACGGGATATGTTTTATGGCATCCTTTTGCTAATAAGTTGAAAAGAAAATCTCAAATAGAAGCTAGTCAAAAATATTTAATGATTGAAGGAATATTATCGATTTTGGAAGGAGAAGCACCAAGGGTAATTGAACAAAAATTAGCTTCTTATCTACCAATTTCTGAAAGGAAGAAATTTTTAGAAGAAGCGGAAAGCAGTGTGGATAATAATGAGTAAAAAAAGAAAAAAAAAGGAACATCATGATGAACACGTCGATGAGTCTTGGCTTGTTCCCTATTCTGATTTATTAACATTATTATTAGCTTTGTTTATCGTGTTATACGCAATGAGCTCTGTCGATGCAAAAAAATTTGCAGCACTGGCAAATGTGTTTAATAAGGAATTTCAAAGTGGAACAGGCATATTTGAATATCCCAGCCCGGCACCATCTCCTGTAGAAGAAAAAGTGGACTTGGATAATGCAAATAAGAAACAAGAAAAAAGCAACTCATCGTCTATGACGGAAGAAGAATTAGAAAATTTACAAAAGCAGCAAGAACAGAACCAGTTAAAAACAATCCAAGAAAAAGTCAATTCCTATATAAAAGAAGAAAAGCTGACAAATAA
Organism: Niallia sp. WK069_GA_01; assembly: GCF_983173855.1. Classification (NCBI taxonomy): domain Bacteria; kingdom Bacillati; phylum Bacillota; class Bacilli; order Caryophanales; family Bacillaceae; genus Niallia; species Niallia sp. WK069_GA_01. The sequence continues at coordinate 4,442,617 of NZ_OZ470138.1, read as the reverse complement.
GCTGGAAACTTCTTTAACAGATGAAGGGTTGCTTGTCTCTATAAGAGATAATGTTCTGTTTGCTTCAGGTAGTGCAAGTATAAGAGCAGATGACAAAAAAGTAGTTGCTGAAATTGCCAAATTACTAATCATGGATCCACCTAGAAGTATTATCATTAGTGGGCACACAGATAATGTTCCCATTCATAATTCTAATTTTGAATCGAACTGGGAATTAAGTGTAACAAGAGCGATTAATTTTATGAAATTACTGCTAAATAATGATAAATTAGATCCGAGTGCTTTTAGTGCAAAGGGATACGGAGAATTCAAACCAATTGCCAGCAATAAAACCGCAAAGGGAAAAGAAAAAAATCGCCGCGTAGAAATCTTAATTCAACCACGAACCGTTAAAAATTAAAAGATTGTTTTCAATAGTCACTCACCATAATGACTATTGGAAACAATCTTTTTTTGGGGAACATTCTATTTTGTTTTATTGCCAAAGTATATTCCGACTGCGGACTTATAGAGAGCGCCTTTTTTTAAAGAAGCTTTTTAAAAAGCAAAATGTCCTATTTATTAATGTTTTTTATAAGGGAATAGCATCGGACTTGTTATCACGTAAACAGAAGTCTATAATTAAAACAAAAGTCTATAGTCAAAATAAATGTTGGTAGGAAGTGGTAAACTTGAATGAAAAAGAGCTTGCAATTCTTCATTTAATACAAGATAATCCATTCTTAACGCAAAACGAAATAGCAGATAAAATGGGGTTGTCCAGATCAGCTGTCGCAGGATATATTTCCACATTAACAAGAGAAGGAAAACTCTTAGGAAGAGCATATGTACTGCCGAATAAAAAAGAAATTATTTGCATAGGCGGAGCGAATATTGATCGGAAAATACAAGTACAAAACGATATGAAGTTTGGCACTTCCAACCCAGCGAATAGCAGTCAATCATGTGGAGGAGTTGCAAGAAATGTTGCCGAAAACCTTGGTAGACTAGGCTGTGAAAGTTCGCTGTTAACTATTGTTGGATCAGATCATGAAGGAGAATGGCTTTTTGATCATACAAAAACGTTCGTAGATGTAAAACCATCCTTGTTTTCTGCTGATTATTCAACAGGAACCTATACGGCATTATTAGATACAGATGGAGAATTAGTAGTAGCTCTTGCAGATATGTCTATATATGACTCGGTAGGGATTGAAAACATTGAAAAAAAATGGGGGCATATTGCTTCAGCTGAACTTGTAATTTTAGACACTAATTTTCCAGCAGATGTGTTGAGTAAAATTATAACGAATTGCAGAAACGAAAATCTGCCACTTTGTATTAAACCTGTATCCTCCTCGAAGGTTGAAAAATTGCCTAAAGATTTACGTGGAGTAACTTGGTTAATAGCAAACAAGGAGGAAGCAGAAACACTATCTGATATAGAAATTAAGGAAGATGGGGATTTTTTTAAAGCTGCCGAAAACATTCTAGAAAAAGGAGTAGAAAAAGTAGTTATAACAAGGGGAGATGGCGGGCTTATTTTTTTTACTCAAATGGGCGAAGCAGGAGTGATTCTTCTGCCACCAGTAAGTATTGCAGACGTAACAGGAGCAGAAGATGCGCTTCTTGCAGGGATAATGTACTCCCATTTAAAAGGACTACAAACAGAAGATGCCTGTAAAATTGGTAGTGCCTGTTCCATCTTAACATTACAATCCTTTGAAACGGTCAATCAAGAAATGAATCAAAAAAAATTGCAAGAGGCTTTTAAAAAATATTTCCACTAAGTAGACACCCAAGCAAATAAAATTTGCACCATGGCGCATAAAAAGAAGCAGCCTGCATACACGAAGATCCGCGGGGAAGCAAAATGTATATAGGCTGCAGATTAATTGAAAGTGCAATCCTCTTTTCAGGGAAGATTATATCATTTGAAAGTTGAAAGAAGAGGGACTAATTAATTCTTAATTCCAGCCTCATACTTAATTATCATTTATCATTTTTTTAAATTTAATAAATTCTAAACAATAGGAAAATTCTTCGATTGTAATCCCTTCCTTAATAACCTCCTCCAATAGCTTCATCCACTCTTCATCTATTGTTTCTGAAGGTAAGGAATCCTCTGTATCAAACAATTCTTCCAAATTAGTATCAAGTGTTTTAGCAAGCTTTGAAAGTATTTTTAACGATGGATTTTTTTGGATACCACGTTCTATATAGCTTAAATAAGATTTTGAAACACCTGCCAGTTCGGAAAGTTCATTAATAGAATATCCTCTTTGGGTTCTTAATAACTTAATGCGAGCTCCTACCATTTAGAATAGTCTCCTTAGGTCTTATCTATAGATAGTTTCATTATAACGAACAAATCGTTCAATAAAAAATATAAAAAAGCTAGTTATTAGGAGGTAATTCGAGAAAAAGAACGAAAAACGTTCGTTAAAAAGAAAAAATGAGCGAATTCAGAATTTTTCAAAATGATATATTTGAACTATACTACCTATAAAGGTTCTGTAAAAAGAACGAAAAGTTATTTAAAAAGAACTATTCTTGTTTTTACTACTAGATTTTTGTTTAATCAGTATGCAATTAGTAAGTGAAAAAAGAGAAAGATAAGAAGGTGGAGAAAATATACCGGAAAAATTGTGATAAATGTCATAGGCCTTCCTATAGTAGTAGTGAGATAGGTTCCTGGTATTGTCCGTTATGTCATAATGATTTAACTGAATATCCATTTTTTGATGCGATAACTTTTGAACAAATTCATATTAATTTTTCCTTTAAAAAGGTTTTAAAAGGATATCAAAATATATATTTTGATAAAAAAATCCAAGCAAAGTTGATAAATAGATTGTTACTAGAAAATAAGACAGAGTAAAAACCAAGTCTAGAAAAAGGAAGGATAATAAATAGTTGGACTTATTTTGAAGGAAGGGAAGAATGAAGGGATGAATGACAAATTATTAACGGAAGAACTAGACACAGATTGGCTGAAATTAATTATGGAAGCGAAAAAAATAGGACTAGATAAACATGATGTGCTAAATTTTATTCGGAATAATTTAAATGATTGCTTCATTCAAAACGGCTGAAAAAGTACTAGTTTCATTCACCTAGTTATAGAGATAGAAAAAACAAAAGACACAAAAAAATGTGTCTTTGCAGCAGAATGTACCTTCATATATGGAGGTTTTATTTTTTTTGTTCAATTCTCCATTTATTAAATTCTAAAAACTCTCGAAATTCACGTTTTGAGACTCCAGAATCCATCGCTTCTTTTACTATTTTAAGCCATTCTGAATCTAAATCTTCTTTATTTTGTTGTTCATTAATTAAATGATCAACAGGAATATTAAAAACGGCAGCAATTTTTTCTAAAAACTGTATGGATGGATTGGATTGTAAATTTCTCTCTAATGAACTTAAATATGATTTGGCAACACCAGCCTGTTCGGCTAATTCTGATAAAGATATTCTTTTTTCTTTTCGTAATTGCTTTACACGGTCTCCGATCATACAGTCTCACTCACCTTATCACTATATGTAATATTATCATAACAAATATAAACAAGAAGTTCCATATAAAGAACAAGTTGTTCGATGGTTTTTCTTATCAGGTATATAACGTTTTTAAGATAGACAAATATCCTTTTAAAAAATATAGCTAGAGAAATAAAGTATTATAGTGCGTGCTCAAAAAGGAGGATAAAAAGGACTAAGAAGTTCGAGGCGGTTTCACCTTTAGCATCACCCTTTCACAGGATGTGATGACTTCCACGTTGCTCACAGGACGTGAGCGTTTTTAGTGGAAGATCTTCTAAGTTATACGTGAGAAGCGGAAAAGCAAACCAACGAAGAAATTCGACGTGTCATTTTTACCGGACTTTTTAAACAACCTCTTATAGTTTTTATTTAACATATTTATAAGGATTTAAACACAAGTATTTTTTCTTCTTTTTAGTTCGTATGTTTGATTCTTTTTATTTGGGGAAACTTACTCATGAGACTAATATAAGAATGGGAGATGCTAAACATGGGAAAAAAATCGCAACTGTTATTACAAATATGTTTGAAGATGTAGAATTTACAGATCCAGCAAAAGCATTTCAAGAAGCTGGTCATGAAGTAGTTACAATAGAATTAGAAGCAGGGAAAACGGTGGAAGGCAAACAAAAAGAAGCAAAAGTGAAAATTGATAAAGCCATAAATGAAGTATCGGCAGACGAGTTTGATGCATTGTTTATTCCTGGAGGTTTTTCGCCAGATCAACTACGAAGTGATGATCGTGTAGTAGCATTTACAAAAGCATTTATGGATGCAGAAAAGCCAGTATTTGCTATTTGTCATGGTCCACAGCTTCTCATTACTGCAAAAACCTTAGAAGGAAGAAGCGCTACTGGATATAAATCAATTAAAGTAGATATGGAATATGCAGGTGCTACTTATAAAGACCAAGAAGTGGTTGTTTGTAAAAACCAATTAGTAACGAGCAGAACACCAGAAGATATTCCTGCTTTTATTAAAGAATCACTACAACTTTTAAAATAATATAAGCATTATATAAAGAGGGGGCAATTTATTTTGTCCCTTCTTTTTTTGTTATATGGGAAAGCTAGAAATATTGTGTTTTTTTCCCCATTTTATTATATATATAATAAAGAACATAATGGAACTGTATAACAAGTGGAAGGGAAGGCAGATAATGATTGTTTTAAAATCAAAAAGAGAAATAGAACAAATGAAATTGGCGGGAGAGATTCTGGCTAGTTGTCATAAAGAGATCAGAAAGAAAATAATTCCAGGAATAACAACGATGGAAATTAATTTATTTGTAGAAAATTTTTTAAAAGAAAATGGAGCAACAGCAGAACAGAAAGGATACCGAAATTATCCTTTCGCTACTTGTTCGAGCATAAATGATGAGATTTGTCATGGTTTTCCTAGAGAAGAACCTCTTCGTGCAGGGGATATCGTTACGATCGATATGGTTGTAAATTATAATGGAGCTTTAGCAGATTCTGCATGGACATATGCCGTTGGTCCGATAGCAAATGACGCTGATCGTTTATTAGAAGCAACAAAAGAAGCTTTGTATATTGGCATAAAGGAATCGCAAATTGGTAGTCGAATTGGTGATATAGGTTATGCTATCCAGCAGTTCGCAGAAAAAAAAGGCTTTTCGGTTGTAAGAGAATTTGTTGGGCATGGCATAGGTGCCGTTATTCATGAAAAGCCAAATGTACCTCATTTTGGTTTACAAGGAAAAGGACCGCGGATAAAGGAAGGAATGGTATTTACAATTGAACCAATGATTAATTTAGGTGAGCCAGGGATAAAAATGGACGGAAACGGGTGGACAGCTCGTACAGTCGATGGAAAATATTCTGCGCAATATGAGCATACCATTGCAATTACAAAGGAAGGCCCGATTATTTTAACGGAGCAATAATTGTATCCTGGAGGGTGTAAGAGGGAATGACAAAGCTTTCCCTCTACTGCTTATTTACGAATAGATCCTAATTCTTCTGCAATTGCCTGCATTTCATTAGGGCTAAAGGAATCTTTTTTCATAACATGTTCATACAATTCTTTTAACTCTTCGTACATTTCCCCATCAAAATGAGAAGGTTTAATTGCCCCAAAGTTTAATACTTTTAGCTTTTCTTTGATTTGGTCAATCATATATTCTACATTTTCAGGTGATTTTGTATTTAAATTCATGTGTATATTTCTCCTTTCTTCTAAATGAAAGTTATCCTGCTTTTAACAGGCAGTAAGACCCTTGCCAGATGGAAGTTTTCCTACTATTTAGTACATCTTTTCATGGGTTTGCAAAAATGTCAATAATATTTGGACGAGATAAAATAGAATTTTGAAAATGTTCTTTATTAATGATAAAAAATAAAGAACCTTCCATGAAAGAGAGAATTGCTTCAAATTAGCAGAAATGCTAGTGTTTATCTATGTATGTTATGAAAAGAATGGAGGAAACTATTATGGGAATTAACGTTTTATTTATTTGTTTAGGAAATATATGTCGTTCACCGATGGCAGAAGCAATATTTCGTGATCTTGTTAAAAAAGAAGGATTACAAGATAAAATAAGTTGTGATTCAGCTGGTACAGGGGGGTGGCATACTGGAAATCCCCCTCATCAAGGAACGAGAGATATACTAAAGCTGAACAATATCAGTGATGCTGGCATCGTTGCAAGACAGCTTATATCAGAGGATTTAGAGCAATTTGATTATTTAATTGCAATGGACCCAAGCAATATGGAGAACATTAAAAAGTTAGGAATTGCTTCAAAAGCACGAACTCGATTGTTATTAGATTATACCGAACAAAAAAAGGGGAAAGAAGTACCAGATCCGTATTATACAGGTAATTTTGAAGAAGTATATGATTTAGTAAAAGAGGGCTGTCAAGCCTTATTAAAGGAAATCATCACAACAAACCATTATTAACATGAAAAGAAGCACATTCCATTTTGTTTTATGACCGAAGTTTAAAGCACAGAGCAGCCGGAATACACGAAGTCTTCTATGGGAATTCCTGGAAAGATGAGAAGATAGCAGGAGCTTTAACTCTGAGGAGGCTCAAGCGTAGCACCATGGGAAGCGAAGTGTATACCGGCTGCGGAATCATTGAAAGAGCCAAAGCTTTTTCCAGGGTAGCCATATTAATAAAAGAAAGGGTGAAAAGGATGACACAAATCAGTCTTTTTAGAGGAATGATGTTAGGCAGCTTAGCTGGAGCTTCATTAAGTTTATTTCAAAAGCAAACAAGAGACAACACTGTCCAAACAATGAGAAAATTAAAAGCAACTATGACAGATCTAGATAGTATAACAACAGCCATCACCAATAAATCAGAAAAAATAAGAACAACTGCAGAAAAGCTATCAAATGATATTTCATTTGTATTAGAAAAGGTAGAAGAATTAAAACAAGTCACTCCAGCAATTGCTGGCATTGTTAAAGATACAAAGCAAGCCTTTTCCAAGGGAAGTAATGAACAACAGGAAAACAAACAAACATCTAGCGTACACTATTTACCTTAAAGCCTTTACGATGTATTATTCCTCTTTTATTAGTGGGCTGCTCTTCTAAAGTGGAAAAATGATAAACAGGATGGAATTGGTCGTCTTATAGGTCGGAATCCTCCTGTTTTTCTTGTTTCCTATTTAAGGAATAAACTTTTCTAATAGTGCGTGTTCAAAAAGGAGGATAAAAAGGACCGAGAAGTTCGAGACGGTTTAGCTTGGAGCATCGGAGCGTATGGTGTTAATACGTGAGAAGCGGAGAAGCAAACCAACGAAGAAATTCGATGTGTCATTTTTACCGGACTTTTTGAACAACCTCTAATAAAAGGTTTTATTTTTTATGTTTTTAAGTCCCTTTTTAAGGGGAAGTACATAACAAACAGATATAACCCACAAGTGGATGAGGAAGGTGAAGAGAATGGGAGAGGTTATAACATTCACAAAAAAAATAGCACAAAGAATAAAACAAGATGATGTGTTTGATCTAGCTGCTCAATTAGCATATTATTTTTTATTATCCATTTTTCCACTTATCATTTTTATGATGACATTGCTTCCCTACTTACCGATAACGAAGGAAGATTTATTAGGAATAATCGGAACATTTGCTCCCGGCGACAGCATGAACATCATTGAATCAAATTTGGAACAAGTGTTAAGTAAAAATGGAACATTATTATCCTTTGGGATTATTGCAACCATTTGGTCTGCATCAAATGGCTTAAACGCCATTGTAAAGGCATTTAATAAGGCATATGATGTGGAAGAAACTCGCTCTTTTATTGTGGCGCGTGCTATGTCGATTGTTTTGACATTAGCGATGATTGCTGTTGTAGTAATTGCTTTATTATTGCCTGTATTTGGAGAACAAATAGGTTTATTTCTTTTTTCTCAATTTAGCTTGTCTGATGAATTTTTAACTGTTTGGGGTGCGGTTCGCTTCTTAGTTAGTCCTGCTATTTTATTTATTGTATTTTTAGCGTTATATTGGTTTGCTCCAAATAAGAAAATGAAATGTGTCAGTGCGGTTCCTGGGGCAATTTTTGCAACAGTAGGATGGGTGATTGTTTCATTCGGATTCTCCTATTATGTTGGGAATTTTGGCAATTATTCTGCAACATATGGGAGCATCGGTGCGATTATTATTACGATGATTTGGTTTTATTTAACCGGTGTTATTATTATGATTGGCGGAGAAATTAACGCTTACTATACAGATAAAAAGAAAACTTGCTAAAAAGGTTTATTCACTGTGATGGTAAAGTGATTGAATGAAATCCGTTATTTACCTTTATAAAAAGAGTCATACTGTACAAACTATTATTGGGGAAACAACACAATAGGGGGTATTACATTATGACTAAGCACACAAAAAAAGATGGCGATACAAAACAAAAGGGTAAAAGTAAACCGAAGCATAAAACTTCTGGTTCTGCAAATGGACAAAATGGCTATCATTAAATAACAAAAAAGAGGTAACTCAAAATTTGAGTTACCTCTTTTTTTAGGTTTCCTCTGAAAAGAGGCTTTGGCTCTCTCAATGAGTCCGCAGCCGGAATACACTTCGCTTTCCATGGGGCGGGCGGCGAGCCTCCTCGCAGCTCACTCCTGCGGGGTCTCGCCTGTCCCGCAAATCCCATAGGAGTCTTCGTATATTCCGGCTGCTCCCTGCTCAACATATCAAGAAACCTAATCAAACTGCCTCTTTTTAGTTGATGGTGCAAAATTTGTTGCATGGTTGTAGAAAATAGGAATGGACTCTCGATGTGTTCGCAGCCTGCATACACTTCGCTTTCTTGCGGGGTCCCGTCTTTCTCGCATTCCCGCGGGAGTCTTCGTGTATACATGCTCTCAATGAGTCCGCAGTCAGTTGAAATTTTTAGTTGCGTAAAAGGCGTAGACTGTTTAGGATGACTAAAATGGTGCTGCCTTCATGGCCGATTACTCCAAAGGGAAGATCAAGAACTTGCAATAAATTAGAGCTGATTAGTAGCATGATAACCGTTATTGAGAAAATGATATTTTGTTTTACAATGCGGTTCATTTTTCTGGAAAGCTTAATGGCTTCGGCGATTCGCGGCAGGTCATTTTTCATAAGCACAACATCTGCTGTTTCTAAGGCTACGTCTGTGCCTTCTCCCATTGCTATTCCAACAGTTGCTGTTGCAAGTGCAGGTGCATCATTAATGCCATCTCCAACCATTGCGACATTCTGATATTTATCTTTTAGCTCTCTTATATGTGTTACCTTATTTTCTGGCAGACATTCTGCAATATAGCTATGCACATGACTTTCTTTGGAAATGGCTTTTGCTGTTTTTTCGCTGTCCCCTGTAAGCATAACCGTATAAATATCCTGCTTCTTTAAAGTTTCAATCGCTTGTTTTGTTTCTTCACGCACGACGTCCTTTAAGCTAATCAATGCAATGATTTCTGAAGATTTTTGAACAAAAACAACCGTTTTTCCTTCTGTAGAAAAGCGATCATAAGCGCCGTTGTAAAAAGCATATGCTTCCTCTTGACCAACAAATTCAGCTTTTCCGATTTTCCATTCTTCCTCGTGCATTACAGCAGTTACTCCCCAGCCGGAGGTGTCTTGAATACTATTTGGCTGAAGCAGCTCTGTATCATAAGCAGCTTTTGTATACTGAACAATTGCTTTTGCCAATGGATGATTAGAATGACTTTCAATGCTAGCTGTGTTTAGCAATACATCTTTCTCTGCTAATCCCTCTTTAACAAGGACTTCTGTAACAACTGGTTTTCCTTTTGTGAGAGTACCTGTTTTATCAAAGGCTATCGCTGTAATATGAGCTAAATTCTCTAAATGAATGCCACCCTTAAAAAGAATTCCATTTCTGGCGCCATTTGAAATCGCAGATAATGTAGCGGGCATAATGCTGGCAACAAGTGCACATGGAGATGCCACAACTAATAAAATCATTGCTCGATAAAACGTTTCATTCCATGACCAGTCAAATAGAAAGTGAGGAAGAAACATCATCACAGCAACACAAGATAAAATGACTTTTACATAGGTACCTTCAAACTTTTCGATAAATGCTTGAGAAGGAGACTTTTCACTTTGAGCTGATTGAACAAGGGTAATAATTTTTTGAAAAAGAGTATCGTTTGTATTTTTGGTAATCTCTACTGTAATCGAACCATTAATATTAACTGTTCCTGCGAAAACTTCGTCATGAATCCCTTTTGTAACGGGCAAAGATTCACCAGTTATTGCTGCTTCATCAATGGAACTAGCACCGATGATTATTTTTCCATCTGCTGGAACTCTTTCCCCTGGTTTAATAAGTATTTGATCGGATATAGATAATGAAGCAACTGGAACAACTTCTTCTCTTCCACCTGCAAGAATTCTTACGGCTTCTTCTGGCTGTAAACTCATAAGAGAGGAAATTTCTTTATTGCTTTTGTTCATCGTATATGTTTCTAAAGCACCGCTTAATGCGAAGATAAAGATTAATATAGCTCCTTCTGTCCAATATCCAATCAAAGCAGAACCGATGGCTGCAAATACCATTAGCATTTCTACATTTAATTCTTTATTTTCAATCGTTTCTTCTATGCCTTCTTTTGCTTTTGCAAATCCGCCGATAATAAATGCAAGTATATAAGCAGTGATTGATAAGTTTTCTTGTTGAGCGTGGTTGAAAATCCAGCCTAATAAGATGAAGATTCCACTAATGATGGCAGCAATTAATTCAATATGGGGTGCTATTTTTTGAAATATACTGCTCTCCACTACTTCCTGTTCCTGTGCAAGGCTTCTTGTATCTGTTGTCATATTTATTCCTCCTAATTAGTAAATTAGTTTATTTCTTTTAGCAAAGATGATTATTCTTATTGAGAGAGAGAATCACATTCATTACCCTTAAAAAACACGAAAGCTGCCACCTAATAAGGTGACAGCATCATTTCTTCCGAAAAACTGTTAAGGCAATTGGTTTTTTGTTGAATAGGACTAAAAATTGCTAACAGAAATTATTTAATTACATTCATCCTAACATAATATATATGCAATTCCTATAAGTTTGTTCCAAAATTTTTGTTGGATTTAACTGATTTTTGTTTTCCAAAAAATAAGACAATGAAACATAATACTAACAGCATACTGCTGATGACTAGAAAATAACTGAGTTCTTTAAATTGTTGAATAAAGCTGCCACCTAAATAAGGACCAGAAAGACTGCCAATACTAAAGGCAATTCCACATAATAAATTACCAGTAGGAAGTAAATTAGATGGAACTAGATCTGTCATATAGCTTACCCCTAACGAAAAAGTAGTGCCGACTGCCATTCCAGCAAGAAATAAACAAATAGTTAAGATGGGAAACGATACTTCAAAGATACTTGCTGCTAAAAAGCAAACGAAGCCAATAAAAAGAATCGTAATAAGTGTTTTTCGTCGGCCATAAGTATCGCTTAGGATACCAAGTGGAAGCTGAAAAAGAATAGCACCGGTGGAAAATGCCGTTAACAAAATGGATATATTAACAACTTCAAGACCAATTCGAAGGCCATAAATAGGAAAACTTGAATTTAAGCTTGATTCTAAAAAACCATATGCTAAAGGGGGAAGAAAAGCAACCCATGCATACTTTATGGCAATGGAAAAACGCTTCATTGTTTCTTTAAATGAATTAACCGCAATGGTTTGTTCAGGATAATCATTTTTAATAAATAAGACAAATATCCACACACTTAAACACAAAAGAGAAGAAAGTATAAATGGCAAAGCTTCATTTATTTTTACTAGTGGTGTTAATAAAGGTCCAACAGCAAATCCAATTCCAAAAAATAATCCATACAAGGAAATATTTTTCCCGCGATTTTTTTCAGAGGATTGAGAGGTGATCCATGTTTGAGTTGCAAAATGCAAGGCATGATCTCCAATTCCTATCAATAAACGCAGAAAGAACCAGAACCAAAATGTTTTCCATAATGGGAATAGAGATAGGGATAGGATAACTGTCAGGCCACCTGCCACAATAGCGGGTTTATATCCATATCTACGTAATGGATACTCCATAAACGGGGAAATAAGTAATATTCCAATATATAATCCTATCGCATTTAATCCATTAAGGGTGGAGGAAACCCCGTCACTTTCAAAAATAACCGAAATTAATGGCAGCAGCATTCCTTGGCTAAAACCAGAAATACTAACCATACAAATTAATATCCAAAATCTTTTGTTAGTCATATCTATAAACTCCCCTGCAAAAATAACCGAAAAAATTTAGCATTACTAAATGATGTTAACTGGAAATGGAACGGTTTGCAATAAAAAAATATGGAGGAGAATGGGGGAGGAATGATAAATCAAACTAATCAAAATCTATTGATATTGATAATAATTTAGCTTCTTCCATCGATTCTAAAACTTCCTCCCCAAAAAAGCAGTTCTTATATCTGCCTAATGTACAGTTTTTTATAAAATCACCATTTTGACAGAAGGGCATATAACCTACTATAATTATTTAGGTGGTTATAATTTTGGCTAGAAAGTGGTGTGAATATGAATTATCTTAACGCTAAAAGCATTGGTGGAGATTTAAGTTTGGAATTCATTAATACTGCGAACAATAGATACGATGAATCTTATCAAGAACTATTAATAAATACATCTGATTTAATCGAGTGGGCTAAAAACCTTAATCTTGGTAATGAGCTGGATAACATAAATACTCAAATAAACATAGAAGATATACGATTACTTAGAGATTCTATGTTCAATATTATGTATTCAATTATTAATAAAAGATGCGTAAACAAAAAAGATATAGATGTATATAATAATTGGTTGATAGAAGCTCATAATAGTATAGAAATATATCAAAGTGATGAAGAGGAAATAAAAGTAAACCACCTTGATGACGGTGGTATCTGTTCCATTCTCAATCCAATTGTTCGCTCATTTTATAAACTTCTAATATCAAGTAAGACTCTTAACAGAGTTAAGCAATGTGGAAGTGCAAAATGTGATTGGTTATTTATAGATAAGACGAGAAATAGAAGTAAACAATGGTGTTCAATGGAGCTCTGTGGAAATAGAGAGAAGGCTAGGAAATATTATCAAGGAAAAACTAATAAAAGACTAAAGGAGCTTTAAAATGATTGAAAATAAATTATCTAAAACATTCAAATCAAGCTATGGACAAGTAAGATATGGAGTTTTTGGAGCTGGTCCTCCTCTAGTCCTAGTACATGGAACTCCTTGGTCTTCATTTAATTGGCGGCATATAGTCCCGGGGCTCAGTCAATGGTTCACTGTTTATTATTATGATTTACTTGGATACGGGGCCTCAGAAAAAACTGAAGTTGATGTATCGCTAGGTGTACAAAATTTATTACTTAATGAAATCTTAGATCATTGGGGTTTAGAAAACCCTATCATCGTTGGACATGATTTTGGTGGTACGACGGTACTACGAACACACCTATTGAATAATCGTTCTTTCCAAAAAATAATACTGATAGATCCAGTTGCTATTGCTCAAGCGTTAGCCCTTCTGCTAGGAACAGCATAAATCGACTGTATGGCTTATTATTTTGGATTGTTGCCAATGTACCAATTTTGTGGTGTTTAAAAAGCTGTACAATTTTTTCTTTTAATAATTCATTCAAGACAGACACACTCCTTTTAACTTACCTTCTTTTATAATTTGCACGTCTATTCTTTTTTTATCCTCCTTTTTCAATGTTCAAACTATGGTAAAATAGTTGGAGAGAAATGGAAGGTTTGTGTATTTGTATCATTGTGTTTATCTTTTGTAAGAAAAGGGAAACTTAGAATTTGAATATGAAAGGAAGAGGATCTATATGGTAAATAAAATTTTTATGATTGCTGCTATTATAGGAGTGCCTTTATCCATTATCGGTTCGATTTTACACTTGCCGAGTATTTTAATGTTTGTTGTGTATTGTTTAACCATTATTGCCCTCTCCAGTTTTATGGGCAGAGCAACGGAAAGCTTGGCAATTGTCGCCGGACCTAGAATTGGCGGCCTATTAAATGCAACATTTGGTAATGCAGTGGAATTAATAATTGCTATTTTTGCATTGAGAGAAGGGTTAACGGAAGTGGTATTAGCATCACTTACTGGGTCGGTGCTAGGAAACTTATTATTAGTTGCTGGATTGTCCTTTTTTATAGGAGGAATCAAATATAAAAGACAGCATTATAATGTGTTTGACGCACGTCATAATTCTGGATTATTAATGTTTGCAGTAATTGTCGCATTTGTTATCCCAGAAGTATTCTCTATGACAATGACGGGAAGCGAAACACAAACATTAAGTGTTGGGATATCCGTCATACTCATCGTATTATATTTAGCCGCATTATTTTTTAAATTGGTAACACATAGAGGTGTATATCAATCAGAAACAGAAGGGATTAACAATGATGCTCATGATGAGATACCAGAATGGTCTGTAAAAAAGAGTATTGCTGTTTTAGCGATAGCTACAATAGCAGTGGCATATGTTTCTGAAAACTTAGTACATACATTTGAAGTAGTGGCTGAATCTTTTGGATGGACGGAGTTGTTTATCGGGATTATTATAGTTGCTATTGTTGGTAATGCAGCAGAGCATGCATCCGCCGTATTGATGGCATTTAAGAACAAAATGGATATTGCAGTTGAAATTGCAATAGGCTCCACTCTACAAGTAGCTATGTTTGTTGCACCACTATTAGTATTAATATCTTTATTCTTCCCAACATCATTAAGTTTGGTCTTTTCGTTGCCAGAGCTCGTATCGATGGCAGCCTCTGTATTATTAATGGTCATTATATCAAATGATGGGGAAACAAACTGGTTTGAAGGTGCAACCTTACTTGCCGCGTATTTTATAATGGGAATTGGATTTTACTTATTATAAAGGAAGTTTCCAATAAATGATTTTTTTGGAGCTCGAAGTTTGAATACCGAAGTAAGACTCCCTAATGAAAGGGTCACTTTATACAAAGAGCCACGAGGAAAGTAAAACGCCTCGTGGTTTTTTGTTATTTACAGAAGTTTTGTCTGCTGAAGGGGAAGTGCCAAATCAGTAGTTTCTAGAAAAAAAGGAGAGCTGCTAAAAAGGTAGCGATAAAAAAATGAAGCAAAACAAAAGCCAATCTGCTTTCTTTACAGCAGATTGGCTCTTTTGTTTGAATCATCCTTCCTTTATTAGAATGTTTTTAAAGAATAAGTACGAATATGAAATAAATATGTTCTGTTTAGGGAAGTAAATCAAGTCGCTTCCATTCGATCACCAACCTTTTTCTAATTTAATTTGCGATAAAATAAATCTGGATTGATGAATATACAAGAGTGTTTTTATACCTCCTTTTATAAGTTAAAAAAAGCGATTTGACTATTCTGCCCTCCTTTTATTTGATAACCTAAGTATACTTTATTTTTTAATAGTTGTAAATATTCAGATTTATATTTTTTTAAAAATTGTACAAGTTTTTTAAAAACATGCATATGTATTAAGGACATGTATGTTGAATTCAATAAAATAATGAATAAACCAAGCAATGTTAATGAATATTGTCATTTGCAAAGAGCAACCTGCCAGTCATATTTTTAGAAAAGGCAACCAGGCAGAAAATTTTGCATCATGGCCCATGAAAAGAAGCAGATTTCTTAAATGTATAAGCAGGGAGCAGACGGAATACACGAAGATTCCTATGGGATTTGCGGGACCGCAGGAGCAAATCTCCAAGGAGGCTCAAACGTAGCCCCACGGAAAGCGAAGTGTATTCTGCCTGAGGACCCTTTTGAGAGCACCAATTTTCAAGGGAGCTTAATCAAAAGAAGAGAAGGGGAGACAAAATGTCCTTATTTTATCGCGGTCTTTTTTATCTATCTGGCCTGTTCATATTATCTTTTGGTGCGACTCTTACAATAAAAGCGAATCTTGGAGCAGGTCCTTGGGACGCATTAAATGTAGGACTATCTCATTTAATCGGCCTATCGATTGGCAGCTGGATAGTTATTATTGGGATTGTTTTAATTATTATAAATGCTTGTTTATTAAAAACAAGGCCAGAGCTTCTATCCTTATTTACCGTATTTATATTAGGGTTTTTTGTAGATTTTTGGATGTCTCATTTAATAAATAGCTTTCATTATTTTGAGTTGAAAAATCAATTAATATTACTGATTACCGGCTTAGTTATTGTCGGTTTAGGAATCGCTACGTATTTACAAGCTAGTTTTCCATTAAATCCAATTGATCATTTTATGGTGAGTATGCAGCAGAAATTCGGGCTGAATATTATGGCGGCGAAATTAATTGGAGAAGTATTAGCAATGCTGTTTGCTTTGCTTGTAAATGGACCGATTGGTGTCGGAACTGTAATTATTGCCTTTGGAATCGGACCTGCAATACAATTTTTTCACCCTTATTGCAATGGAATAATGAATAAATTGTCTATTAAATAAGGCAGGAAAAAATTAAGTTATAAAATAATGGATAAGAATGGGGAACTCCGAAAAAAATAACTATAAGAGGTTGTTCAAAAAGTCCGGTAAAAATGACACGTCAAATTTCTTCGTTGGCCTCACTTTTCCGCTTCTCACGTATCCATACCATACGCTACGATGCTCAAAGTAAAGGCCGCCTCGAACTTCTTGGTCCTTTTTATCCTCCTTTTTGAACACGCACTATAAATAGTAGTTATTGCAATGGAAGGGAGTTCTAACTTTGAGTAAAAAAATTTCGTTTGTACTATTCACGTTTATAATGATGCTTTCAATTATAACACCTGCTTATGCCAAAAATAATAAAAAACAAGTGGAATTGCCTAAATCAAATTTAATAGCAATTCCTAATTCTGTTATGAATATAACAAAAGAAAATACGTATCCCAATCCAGCACAGGATATGCCGAAGCTGCAGCCAAGTGAACTAACACAGCAGCTAATTGACTCATCGAAAATTAAGATAGAAAATCCTGACCTAATTCGCATGTTAAATGAATCGACGGTTAACAGTTCGCCATTTGCACTAGGATACAAAGCGATTGTTTATTTAGGACAGTGGCCATTAAATTATGAGTCGACAGAAACGGCGCCTAATTGGGAATACCAAAAAATCAATACAAATTTCTTTGATAATAGAGGCGGAAAAGCACCATATCAAATTCATTATGTGCAAGAAGCTCAAAAGCTTGTTAGAGGTGGTTTGACAGCAAAAATTCCAAGTGCGGAAGATGTGAAAAAAATGATGCTGGTAAAAGCAACGCAAAAGTCTGGATTGTCTCTTGCGTTTGAAACGGTCATTGGAACAGGAACAAAAAAAGACCAAGTATATAATATTCCTGCAAAAAACCTCGGCTATTTATATGGGTATGCTCCAGCAGTTAATGAAAAAGGAAAAGTAACCTATGGGGAAGTCTATTTAATGTTGAAAGGCAGAAAAAAAATGATTATTGTGAAGAACGTGACATCACAAGGAATCGGGGCTTGGATTCCTGTGCAAGATCATGTTTCCTTTGGGTTCCTAGCAAGTGATAAACCTAGATAACTTGCGTACTTCGTAATTTTAAAAAATAAGCAGCACGGAAGCTTGAGCTATCCATGCTGTTTATTTTTTTATCTGCAGAATTTCCATTTATTTTACAGGTGATAGATTATTTTGCAATAAGTGATTTTCTTTTAAGAAAATCAACGTCTTGATAATAGCTGTTTTTCACTAACACATTCGGTCCTAAACAGCGCACGCTCGGACAATGGCAATTAAGAGAATGAGCTAAATCAGTTGCCATCCACTTTTGAAAGATATCTTCTAATTGATCATGCTGGATATTTCCTAATGCTGGTGTATCACCAAAGTCAGTTACAATAACGTCACCTGTGAAAATATTAATATTCAAACGGGAGCGTCCATCGGGATCATTACGAACGGTTACGTTTTTACTAGCATATAGTCGTTTTAAAAGCTGTAAATCCTCTTCTTTGCTATTGCATGGATAAAAGGGAAGGGTGCCGAATAACATCCAAACATTTTCATCCCGTATATCTAAGAGATGATGAATGCTATTCCGAATCTCATCAAGTGATAACGTTTCTAATGTTGATGCAAAATCAGAGGGATACATAGGATGCACTTCATGCCGCTGACATTTCATTTCATCTACAATTTGGCGATGAATATGTTCTAAATAGGGCAGGGTGCGTTTATTTAACATTGTTTCTGCTGAAACTACGACACCTGCTTCGACTAATGCTCTGCTGTTTGTAATTATATTTTGAAACAGCTTTCCTCTTTGGGCATAGGTCGGTTTTTTTGCCATCATGGCAAAGCCTCTCTCTGCAAACTCTTCTTCTGTTCCCCAGTTATGTGAAATATGCAGTACGTCTAAATAAGGAATA
This sequence comes from Niallia sp. WK069_GA_01, assembly GCF_983173855.1. NCBI lineage: Bacteria > Bacillati > Bacillota > Bacilli > Caryophanales > Bacillaceae > Niallia > Niallia sp. WK069_GA_01. The sequence goes on along the minus strand of NZ_OZ470138.1, from coordinate 4,424,195 downwards.
ATCGGTTCATATCGATCCAAGCTTAATGTTAAGTTAGAGTTTATTTGTGTTTTTACACCTCGGGCTTGTGCATACTTAAATAAAGGAACGACATAATTTTCGACAGATTTTCTGCTCATCATCGGCTCACCGCCAGTGATGCTGATGGAACGAAGATGAGGAATTTCCTCTAGTCGTTTTATTAGCAATTCTATTGGAAGTGCTTGAGGATCTTTTGGTTGAAGCGTATAACCGACAGCACAATGTTCACAGCGCATATTGCATAATGTAGTGGTTGTAAATTCGATATTGGAAAGGGTTAGTTTTCCGTGCTGTTCGATATCCATATACGCTTCCCATGGATCAATATCTGGGTTAATGGATGTTTTTTGAGAAATCATCTTTTTACTCCTTTTTCATTCAAATCTTTAGTATTATTGAGCGAAATGATTAGGTTGTCAAACGTTTTTTATTTAGGCTACCCTGAAAATAAGTACGATTAATTTAGTCTGCAGCAAGGAATAGACTTCGCTTTCCTGTGGGCTCATCTACAAGCCTCCTTTTTGCGGGGTCTAGACTTTCTTGCTTTCCCTCGAGTGTATTCGTTTATGCCGGCTGCTTTTTGTTTAAGAATTTATTATTTTAATTCAATGCAATAAACGTTTAGAATACAGTTTTGTTTAAAAAAAAATGCAGCAGGGAATGGTTAAAATAAAATGACAAAAGGGAGAGGAATTGTATGTCTGTTGAAGCGAAACGAAACAGTAAATTAATAGCTGGTATGGTAATTGGCGGCCTCGTTGGTACAACATTTTCCCTCATGGATAGGTCAACAAGAAATAATGTCAAGTTAAAATTAGAGTCAATCAAAACTTGTTCTAATCAGATGGTGCAAGAATTAAAAGAAAACCCTTCAGAAGTGAAGGATAAATTTAGTGAAAAATTTTACGATGCAGCTGCTATTTTTAGAGATGCATGGCGTGATGGTCAAGCATTATATGAACAAATTCAACATACAGTTCGTGTAAGAGCGAATGACGTAAAGGATATCGCCAAAGATACAGTCGATACGTATCATCAATCAAAACAAGAATTGCAGTCAATTACAGAAAAATTAAAAGAAGCCGGCAACACGGTAAAGGTTCAATCAAGTAATGTAGCAGAAAATGCAAACCTCCCGGCAGTTCAAGGAAACCGAATGATAAATAATCATCCGAGTTTATAAAGCATATGTTTTTAGCTATTGCTTCTATTAACAGTTTATCATAAAGTGTAATTTCCGTCAGGGTGCCTCGTGTCTTATTGTTTGTTTTACCTGAAAATAAAGCCTTATCCACTCGAAGAAAAAGATCGCCGAATGTAGAGAAAATGGTGATCTTTTTTTCAACTATTAATGCAAGTTCAAAAAAGTGGGGTTAGATAACGTGTTCTAATTCTGTTTAACGCCTTTAATAAGTTTATGAATAAAAATTGTCATATAAATGATGGGCAGATTATTCAATAGGAGTAAAAAGCAGTATAACGTGTAAACTGATAAAAGATAATAAAAGTTAGGCATTGCTGAATGGTAAAAAGTTCGGTAGGATGATTACATTAGTGAAAGGAGAGATTTTATTTGGGTAGTTCCATTACTGGCAAAAACGAACAAGTAGATTTTTTAAAAACAAGGTTAAATATGTTTTTAGATGTGCTTGATGCAATTGATCCAGAAGAAGCAGAATTAGAAGATATTGATCGTTTAATTGAAATGATTGATGATCTCGAATCAAAATGCAATGAATTTAAGCATAGAGATGTAAAATAGCTCTACACTACAGGCCTCCATAACTCATTTTATTTTTGGGGCCTTCCCCTAGTATGATTTTATTCTTCTTGCCAGTGAAGTTGAATTCTCCTACATAAGTCTAGTCTTTCAAGCATTTCCACAGCAGTTAGATACAGGCTGTTAAGTATTCTTTCCCTACTTTTGTAAGAAACAATAAACTTTGAGAAAAATGCTTTTTCTAAAAAACAATAAATGAAAACGGTTGCGAAACACTTCTCACACTTTGACAGGAAGAGTATAATTTTCTATAGATGGAATTCCTATTACGAAATTAGGTTGGGGATAGGTTATTCGTAAAAAGGATAAGGGGGAGCAGCAATAATATGAATAGAAAAAAACTCACAGAAAGCATGTACCAATTAATTGTAGAAACTTCTACCAATCTGCCGAAAGATGTACGAAGGGCAATAAAAAAGGCAAAAGCAGCAGAAAGTGCGGGTACTCGTTCTGCCATGAGCTTAGCGACAATCACCCAAAATATCAGCATGGCAGATGAAGAAGTTTCACCAATATGTCAGGATACTGGTTTGCCGACTTTTAAAATAAAAACACCCATTCAAACGAATCAATTAGAGATAAAAGCAGCTATCTTTGAAGCATTGGAGTTTGCCACTAAAAAAGGCAAATTAAGACCGAATTCAGTGGATTCCTTAACAGGAGAAAACAGTGGAAATAATTTAGGCGCAGGTACACCAGTTATTAAATTTGAGCAATGGGAAAAGGATTATATGGAAGTTGCCTTAATTTTAAAAGGTGGGGGCTGTGAAAATAAAAATATTCAATATAGTCTCCCTGCTGAACTAGAAGGATTAGGGAGAGCGGGACGAGATTTAGATGGAATCAGAAAATGTATCATGCATTCGGTTTATCAGGCACAAGGTCAAGGCTGCAGTGCTGGTTTTATTGGCGTAGGAATTGGCGGCGATCGTTCTGCTGGTTATGATTTGGCAAAAGAGCAGCTTTTTCGTTCTGTTGAAGATACGAACCCTATTCCTGAGCTTGCTGCACTTGAGACGTATATTATGGAAAACGCTAATAAGCTTGGGATTGGAACGATGGGATTTGGAGGCGAAACAACACTTTTAGGCTGCAAAGTGGGAGTGATGAACAGAATCCCAGCAAGCTTTTTCGTTTCTGTTGCGTATAATTGTTGGGCTTTTCGTCGCCTGGCTGTAAAAATAAATGCAGATACAGGAGCGATTTCAGAATGGAAATATCAAGACGGAGAGAAAATAGATTTTAACAAAGAAGAAAAGGCCCCATCAGCAGATCAAGAAGAAGTGATTACCTTACAGGCGCCAGTAAGTGAAGAAGCTATTCGCCAATTGAAGGTCGGCGATGTTGTGCAAATAAATGGCATGATGTATACAGGCAGGGATGCCATCCATAAACATTTAAGTACAAACGATGCTCCTATTGATTTAAATGGTCAAATTATTTATCATTGCGGACCAGTCATGCTAAAAGATGATGAGGGAAAATGGCATGTAAAGGCAGCGGGACCAACTACTAGCATTAGAGAAGAACCGTATCAAGGTGATATTATGAAAAAATTCGGCATTCGAGCTGTTATTGGAAAAGGCGGAATGGGTGCTAAAACATTAAAGGCCTTAGAAGAACATGGTGGTGTGTATTTAAATGCTATTGGCGGTGCGGCTCAATATTACGCAGACTGTATGAAATCGGTTGAAGGAGTGGATTTAATGCAATTCGGCATCCCAGAAGCAATGTGGCATTTGCGCGTCGAAGGCTTTAAAGCAGTAGTCACAATGGATGCACATGGCAATTCCCTTCACAAAGATGTGGAGAAGTCTTCATTAGAAAAATTAGCTCAATTTAAGGACGTTGTTTTTCAGTAACTGAGTCGTAATTTAGCGTATTTTGTCAAAAAATCGATAAATCCGATAAAAAAGAAGATAAATAAAAAATAAAATCAATAAAAAAGAAGATAAAAGAAATTTTTATGTAGAATTAACCAAGCATTTTTTCCTCTTATAACACAAACAATAAAAAGAAGATTATGGTTTGTTAAGGAGGAAAAGCAAGTGAAGCTTATAGTTAAATATGCTGTTATGCTCTGTCTTATCTTATCTGTTGGAATCCAACATGCATTTGCCAATGTTTCCAACAGTCCGATCAACTGGGGTTTTAAAAAGGCAGCAAATGAGCAGCCGGCAGAAGCAGGTAAACAGCTAGACGAACTGCTAAAAAAATATGGGGCTTATTATAAAGATACTGCAGATAAAAAAGTTCTTTATCTAACATTTGATAATGGCTACGAAAATGGCTACACTGGAAAAATATTAGATGTATTAAAAAAAGAGAAAGTGCCAGCTACTTTTTTTATCACTGGTCATTATATAAAAAGCGCACCTGATTTAGTAAAAAGAATGGCGAATGAAGGCCATATTATCGGTAATCATTCCTACCATCATCCGGATTTCACCCAAGTTTCGGATGAAAAACTGAAAACAGAATTAGAGACAGTGGTAACAGAAACAGAAGCACTAACTGGAAAAAAAGGCATGACCTATCTACGTCCGCCAAGGGGAGTGTTTAGTGAGCGCACCCTTAAATTAGGAAAAGAACTTGGCTATACACAAGTATTCTGGTCATTGGCTTTTGTTGATTGGAAAACCGATCAGCAAAAAGGCTGGAAATACAGCTATGATAATATTATGGCCCAAGCACATCCAGGCTGTATTATGCTGCTTCATACCGTTTCAAAAGATAATGCTGACGCACTCGAACAAGCAATTAAAGAGTTAAAGAAAAGAGGCTATACCTTCAAGAGCTTGGATGATTTGACGCAGAAAAATAAGGTTGAATGAAGCAGACCCGATTTGGGTCTGCTTTTTTGATAGGGAAAATAGCTGTGTCGGAAAATTTGAAATAAAATCAGCAAAAACTGAAACAAAAAAGGATAAAACTGAAACAATAACCAGCTAAAATGAAACAAAACAAGTGAAAACTGAAACAATACTTATTCTTAGGAATCGAAGCCGTAGTATTTCCAGCGATATCCATGCTATAATACGAAAAAAAAGAGAACGGATGATTCCTTTTGCGGAAAATGAAAGTTGCAGGACCATATAATTTTGATTTTGTTTTAAGTCGTTTAGCATTAGATCCCCTTCATGAGGTGAATATTGCTGATAGAAGTGTGAAGGTTCCACTTTTAATAGAAAAAATTCCGTATGTTGTTACTATTAAAGCAACTGGAACAACAGAGCAATCTGCTTTTGAGGTAGATGGGATTAACGGAAAAAAGGAAGCAATGCTTTTACAAGAAATAACGCGGATTTTCCAGTGGGATAAATCACTTCTTTCCATTCATGATCATTTTCAAAGTACCGATTTAAAAGAACTGTTTGAAACCCACTACGGCACACCTATTGTATTAGATTTCAGTCCATATAACTGTTTAGTAAAATGCATTATCCATCAACAACTAAATCTCAAATTTGCCTATACGCTTACGCAAAGATTTGTGACTACATATGGCTTTGAAAAAGAAGGAGTTTGGTTTTATCCACAGCCAGAAACCGTCGCAGAATTGACAGTGGAAGAGTTGAGAGAGCTGCAATTCAGCACACGAAAAGCAGAATATGTGATTAATTTATCGAAACAAATAGCTGACGGAAATTTGCATTTAGAACATTTAGAACAAAAAACAGATGAAGAAATAATGGCAGAGCTACTTCCGCTAAGAGGAATCGGACCATGGACGGTACAAAATTTTTTATTATTCGGATTAGGAAGAGATAATTTATTTCCGATTGCTGATATAGGTATTCAAAATGCCTTGAAAAATCTGCTTCAGTTAGAAAAAAAGCCAACAAAAGAACAAATGGAGGAGTTAATTATTCATTGGCATCCTTATTTAAGCTATGCTTCTCTTTATTTATGGCGAAGCATTGAATGATTTGGTAAATAGAATAGCTGGATATTCGAAATAAGAAGCCTTATTATTAAAGGATGATTTCTAGTTATAAGAGGTTGTTCAAAAGTCCGGTAAAAATGACACATCGAATTTCTTCGTTGGTTTGCTTCTCCGCTTCTCACGTATTAACACCATACGCTGTGATGCTCGAAGCTAAACCGCCTCGAACTTCTCGGTCCTTTTTATCCTCCTTTTTGAACACGCACTATAAAAGAACGGAGCATTAAAATGAAAGAAAACAAGCAAACTAATACGGTTAAATTGACCCAAGGACAAACATTCCCTTTAACAATAAAACGTCTAGGCATTAATGGAGAAGGCGTTGGCTATTTCAAACGGCAGGTTGTGTTTGTGTCTGGTGCACTTCCTGGTGAAGAAGTGGTAGTGGAAGCAACAAAAGTTCAGCCTAAGTTTTCAGAAGGAAAAATAAAAAAAATTCGCAAAGCCTCTCCATTCCGAGTAAAAGCGCCTTGTCCGATCTATGATCAATGCGGAGGGTGTCAGCTTCAGCATTTGGCATACGATCAGCAGCTAAAGGAAAAACGCGATATTGTGATGCAATCAATGGAGCGCCATACCAAGTTAAAAGTGGACAAATTGGTTATTCGTCCGACTCTTGGCATGAAGGACCCATGGAATTATCGCAATAAAAGCCAATTTCAAATGGGACAGCAGAAAAACGGTGAAATTATTGCAGGTTTATATGGACTTGATTCCCATCGGTTAGTTCCTATTCAAAATTGCATGGTGCAGCATCCATTAACAAATAAAGTATCAGAAGAAGTAAGACAAATACTAGAAGAACAGCAAGTTCCAATCTATAATGAGCGTACACAAAAAGGCATTGTCCGGACAATCGTAACCCGTGCAGGCTTTCAATCAGGCGAAGTGCAAGTGGTATTAATTACAACGCAAAAAGAAGTGCCGCGTAAAAAGAAAATCATGGCAGAAATTCAAGAAAGACTACCAGAAGTAAAATCACTTGTGCAAAATATTAACGGTAACAAAACGTCTCTTATATTCGGAGAAAAAACCTTGCATTTAAGAGGAGAAGAAGTAATTCAAGAAACATTGGGAGACATCCATTTCGAATTATCTGCACGAGCATTTTTTCAATTAAATCCTATTCAAACGGTAACATTGTACGATGAAGTAAAAAAAGCTGCCGCACTAACAGGCAAAGAAAAAATTGCCGATGCATACTGCGGTGTAGGAACAATCGGATTATGGCTGGCAGATGGTGCAAGCGAAGTCCGAGGGATGGATACCATTGATGCAGCAATTCAAGACGCACAAAAAAATGCAACCCGCCATGGAATCAAAAATGCCACCTACGTAACAGGAACAGCCGAACATTGGCTCCCAAAATGGGTAGAAGAAGGCTGGCAACCAGACGTAGTAGTAGTCGATCCACCACGAACAGGCTGCGACCAAAAACTACTAAACGCCATTAAAAAAGTAAAACCAAAGAAATTTGTATACGTATCCTGCAATCCGTCTACATTGGCAAAGGATATTGATTATTTGTCGAAGGAATATAAGGTAGAGTATATTCAGCCAGTGGATATGTTTCCGCATACGGCTCATGTTGAGTGTGTGGCTTTACTAACGTTGATATAACAAGGTTTTTAAGTAAGGTATGTTCACATTGACCACATGCCTTGCTTAAAACTTATTTTGAAATGAATTTTTCGATGAAATCCATAGTTTTTCTTTTATCGATTCTGTGATGTGGGCATAAACACCTCTTGTGGTTGTACGGGTGACTGAAAATAACAAGTTTATGACTAAATAAAAGAGAATTTACGGAGGAGATAATGACCAAACGATTAGATTTGCGTATTGACTTTGCCTTTAAATCACTTTTTGGAACCCATGGAAATGAATCGATTTTAGCTACTTTTTTAATTGCCGCTCTACGTTTATCTGCGGAAAAGAAAATTACAATCGTTCACCTGTTAGATCCACATTTTAATAAAGAAAACCTCGAAGATTAACAATCCATTCTAGACGTTCACGCACAATTAGAAGACGGAACGCGCATAAATATTGAAATTCAACTAAATAATAAGCATGATATGGAAAAGAGAACCCTTTATTATTGGTCCAAAATGTATAGTCGCCAAATGAAAGAAGGAATGGACAATAACGAGCTATGTCAAACGATTACGATTAACATTATAAATTTTCGTTATTTATCTCACATCCACCATTACCATTCCATTTTTCAGTTATATGAACAAGAAGAAAAAGTATTGTTAACCGACATGCTAGAAATTCATTTCATGGAACTTCCTAAACTTCTTATTAAATGGCGCAGAAAAGAAGTCGACTCAAGAGAAGATCAATTAGTAAGATGGTTATTATTACTGGAAGCCTCTGAAGACGAAGAAATCACGCAAGTATTGGAGGAGATTGCCAATGCAAGAAGATCAAGTATTAAAAAAAGCAATGGACGAATGGGAACGTGTCAGTCAAGATCCTGAAGTGTTGCTTGCATACGAGGCAAGAAGAAAAGCATTATTGGATGAAAAATCTGCGCTAAAACGAGCAGAAAGCTTGGGATTACAGAAAGGATTACAAGAAGGATTACTAAAGGGCGAACAAAAAGGACTAGAAAAAGGAAGACAAGAAGCTATCAGAGATTTGGCACTTAGTATGATTCAAAAAGGGATAGACAGTAAAACCATAAGTGATATTACTGGTCTCAAAAAAGAAGAGATTAATAGCCTTCACAGCAATAATTAATTGCTAATTATCTCTTTGTGTCATATCCATTCTTAAAGTTTACAAAAACCACCTGAAATTAATATAAGTAGTATATAAGAGAGCCTCTTCCAATCAAACTTGAGGAGGCTTTTTATTGCGAGGAGAAGGTTATAGACCTTTCAATTAATCTAGCAATCTTCGACAAATTTCGGGGCGTCACTGTGGTTAAAATAACTCGTTCATTTGCTGTAGCGGTTGTAGCAGCATAGGTATTTGATTTTCTAATGTATTAACAAATTGAATGATTTTTTTGTATTTTTGTCAAAAATCGTGTCCCCAGTCTGAAATGCAATGTGCCTCATCTACAACTATTAATGCTATTCCAGGACCTCTTTCAAGTAGTGGCAATGTTTCCTCTTTAAAAGGTTTACTATGAAATCTTTCAGAAGCAACAATTAAAAAATCACAATTATCGTGGGAAATAGCTTTATTTACTATTTCCCATTCTTGAATATTATCACTGTTAAGTGTAAAAGCTTTAAATCCTATTTGATATGTAGCATCAAGCTGATTTCTAATTAATGCAAGTTAGAGTAAGTATGTAGATGCTTCGATTGCTATAACATATCAATAATTTCAGGTTCATCATTACTATTAATGTTTTGTTCTTGAATAAACAGCTTGTATGCAACGTTCCCTATAGTATTTGTAGCAACTGCATCTACGGTACCACCAATAATTCCTCCTGCTAAAGGAACCATCTTGCCTAAATTTATAACTCCTTTTTCTCCAAACTTTGTTAGTAAACGAAATCCTACAGCTTGGTTGATTCTTTTTATTACTTCGAAAGGAATTTTTTTAATACCGGTTAATGCGAGTTTGTTCCCTATCTGGATCCCTGCGTTTTTAAGAATATCTTTTGCTCCACTTCCAGCTAAACAAGCATAAACAAAAGATTTAATCTGGTCATCTTTTACATCATAACCACCCATATGTGCAATAGCCGCAACCATTCTCATTTGAACTAAAATAACGCTTGTTATATTGGTGGGTACAGCAACAGGTAATGTAATAAGTCCCCCCAAACCTGTTAAAAATCCACTAGTAGCACTTTTGGTGTTTTGCCATAGTATTAAACTTTTAACTTTTTCATCTAAGGTTCCACTCTTTTTCAAGTAACTATCAGCTAATTCTATGGCAGTGTCCATTCCAGGTACACCACCATTAATTGCTTTATCATAAGACCAATCTAATGCCTTTATTATTGCGTCGTGTGTTAAAGATTTAGTTTTTGACAATTTAACTCACCTTTCTCCTAGGGGAATATGGTAATATTATACTATAAATAACAGTGTGGAAATTACTATTTTTTCTCTTAAATAATATTATATAGAGGTGTGAGTATATGCCTATAGAAGTTGGGATATGGAAAGTAAATGGCGGTATAAAAAATTCTTATTGTAGTAGGAAAAAGGTGAGCAAAGTTTTGCTTGCCTTTTTTGTTGACTTCGTTCACTAAGAATCTATTCCCTCTTTTTATGTCCAATAAAAATTCATATCTCATGATGAATTGGTAAATAATATTTAAAAAAGTAACAATATAGAAAAGGGTGACAATATGGAAAAGGAAAAATTAAAACTCACATCTTCCGAAATAGGAACTTTGTGGGGAGAATATATTAATGGCACAGCAGTTGATGTAGTAAATAGGTATATGTTTTCTATTATTGAGGATGAGTCAATTAAAGCCATTTTTGAAGATGCTATCAAAACATTCGAAAAGCAAAAACAACAAATCGTTACTTTTATAAAAAATGAGGGATTTCCAGTTCCCATTGGATTCACAGAATCTGACCTCTTTAAAGATAAACAGAGGTTGTTTACAGATATCTTTTGCCTAAATTATTTGCATATCATGACATTACATGGTTTGCTGGGACACTCAACTTCATTGGGCGTTTCTGTAAGAGAAGACTTACGGTACTTTTACGACTCCTGTGATAATGATGGAAAAAGGATGTATCATCAAACAATTGATTTATTGCTTGAGAAAGGAAGTTTTCAAAGAGACCCTTTATTTTATCCAGCTAAAAACCCTGAATATGTTTCCAGCCAAGATTTCATAGATGGATTCTTCGGAAAGGGTAGAAAACTAGCAGCGACAGAAATCATTAGTATTTCTTTCAACCTAAAAAAAAACATTATGGCTAAAACCCTTTCTATCGCATTCAGTCAAGTCGCTCAAACAAAAGAAGTAAGAAAGTTTTTAACCGAATCCGAAAAAACAGCTGATGGTCAAATAAAAGCATTTTCAAAAATAATGCAAGCTGATAACTTACCAGTTCCTAAATATTGGGAAACAGAAGTGACAACTTCAACGGACTCTCCTTTTTCCGATAAATTAATGTTATATCATATTGGATTCTTGTTTCAAGCGGCACAAAACTATCATGGGGCAGGCCTAGCATCAGCCATGCGAACAGACCTTGTGACAACTTATGAAGGTACTATTCTAAAGAATCTTATGGTTACAAAAAAATGGTTTAATATTATGGTTCAAAATAAATGGTTAGAACAGCCCCCACTTGCTCCTAATAGAAAAGAAATTGCAAAAGAAATATAGTATAAACAATTGCTGGGGCATGATCAGTGAATAAAACATATTTGAAAATTAATATGGAGCATCGCACTTCCTGGATTTGGTCAGTATTTAAACGGAAAATATTTTAAAGGCACAATATTTTAGGTACTTGAATTTCTGATTAATATACAATCTAATTTCAATCATGTAATACTTATGTGTTTTCACTGGGAAATTAGTGATGCTATAAAACATACGAATTATCAGTGGCTGATGTTTTATCCTTGGTATTGCTTGCATACGAGGCAAGAAGAAAAGCGTTATTGGATGAAAAATCCGCGTTAAAACGGGCAGAAAGCTTGGGATTACAGAAAGGATTACAAGAAGGATTACTAAAGGGCGAACAAAAAGGACTAGAAAAAGGAAGACAAGAAGCTATCAGAGATTTGGCACTTAGTATGATTCAAAAAGGGATAGACAATAAAACCATAAGTGATATTACTGGCTTCACCAAAGAAAAAATTAATAACCTTCGACAGCAATAATTTAATTTCTTTGTGTTATTTCCATTCTTAAAGTTTACAAAAACCACCTGAAATTAATATAAGTAGTATATAAGAGAGCCTCTTCCAATCAAACTTGAGGAGGCTTTTTATTGCGAGGAGAAGGTTATAGACCTTTCAATTAATCTAGCAATCTTCGACAAATTTCGGGGCGTCACTGTGACTAAAATCAAAAGATAGGGGACATAATATTGTTAGCATTTTTAGTTCATATTTGTATAGGTTTCATGGTGTTAGGAATAACATTATTTCCAGCTAAAACAGTAAAATTTAATAATAGAACGCTAAATAATACTACTGCTATATATGGGTTATTTGGGATTATTTTAGTAGGTCTGGGTATGTACATTGGAGGAGGAGAGTCTTTACATGCATATTTCTATATAACAGTTATCATACAATTGATTATTCTAGGTCTCTTCGTATTAACTTACCATCTTTTTAAAAAGGTAGGATATTCGAAATTAATAAATATTTGTTCACTTTGCTTAGTCACCATTAGTTATTTAATGTACATTTACTATATTATCGCGAGTTTTATTTATTATTAGGCTCTGTTAAAGTTTAGTGTTGAGGGAGTTTAAATGGGAAATGCTTGCTGATATATTATCAAGGAAATCTGAAAAAAACGGATATTATAAAAAAGGTTGCACTGGTAAAGGATATCCTCTTCCAATCAAAACTTGAAGAGGTTTTTTATTGTAAGAAGAAAGATTACAGACCTTTCAATTAATCTAACAATCTTCGACGAATTTCGGGTCGTCACTGTGACTAAAATTAGTTTGACAGAAACTTTTTTTGTGTTAATATAGTTAACGAAAGTAATTACTTTTGTTAACCAAAAGGAGAGGGAAGTATGAAAACAATTAGTCAACAGTTCTCTGATATATATGAAAAAACAACAATTCTCTATCAAAACAATTCTCAAAGAGATCAGAATTTTTCGGAATTATCTTCTAATGACGAACATTATTTAGATATTTTGTATTCTTTGAAAAAGCCTACACTTACCAAGTTTTCGGAAAAAGCGAAAATTTCAAAGCCTGCTGCTACAAGAATTATTCAGAAATTCATTGAAAAAAAATATCTGACAAAAAGACCATCTAAGACAGATGGGAGAGTTCAATATTTAACCTTGAGTGAAGAGCTTGAAGAATATTTTAAAAATAATTATCAACTTTTTGATCAATTATTTCTTGGTTGTATTGCTGTTCTTACAGGAGAAGAAAAAAAACAACTTCAAGAAATTCTAGAAAAAATCAATCGAAATTTGTGAGTGGTGGAAATTATGAATCAAAAACGTATAGAACAACAAGGGCTATTAGCTGGTATCATAGTCAATCTTGCTATGGGAGGGGCTGGTTTATGGGTATATCAACTAACGAAGATTCAGGCATTGTTTGTGGATGCATATTTTACAATAATTGCATTAGCTTCGGGGATCGCTGCTATTTTTATTTCAAAAATAAGTCCAAAGAAAACAAAGCATTTTCCACAGGGACTTTTCCTATTGGAACCGCTATATGCGATAGTTAAGTCTTTATTATCCATTTTTTTACTGTGTGCTTCTCTCTTAACAGTCAGTAAAAAAGCCTTTTTGTATTTCGCCTATGGCCAAGGGGAAAAGATGAATATAGGTCCGGTTATTCCTTATGAGATTATCATGGTAATTCTTTGTTTAGGTTTGTCATGGTACTACTATCGACAAAATCAAAAAATGAATGGTGCTAGTACACTCCTTCAGGCAGAAACTAAAGGAACCATGATAGATGGAATTATGTCTGCCGGAATTGGTTTAACGGCCCTAATTGTTTTTTTTATCAAAGAAGATTCAATTTGGAGCTTTTTACTTTATACAGGCGACTTCTTTATTACAAGCATTTTAGCTAGTTTAACAATCAAGACACCTTTTCGTGTATTGAAAGAAGCATTTATTGAATTAAGTGGTGGAAAATTAACCGATGCTCCTATTCAAGAAACGATAAAAAAACGAATCGAGAATCACTTGGAAGCTTCTCTCGTTCTAGAAGCTTGTACAATCTATAAAGTTGGTATGCTATTTAAAGTATGTGCAAAAGTAAAGAGTAAAACACAAATGGTTGATACCAAAGATTTGTTAAAAAAGAAGGAAGCCATCCAAAAAGAGCTTTCTGCTCATTACGAATTTCTTCAACTGGAGTTTATATGGAATTGATTACTCAAAGAAAACGGATAGAAAGGACGAAAAAATGAACATAACTATTTACAATGAATACGATCCTTTGGAAAAAGTTATTATTGGCAGTGCGGAATCACTCTATTTCCCGGATGCTCATGAAATTGAACAGGAAGAAGGAATGCCTGCATGGAAGCAATTCCTCACTAATTATGTGTATCGTATGCTTAAAGGAAAAAAAGTGCCTGAATTGATAAAACGACAATTCAAAAAAGAATTATACTCATTAAAAAAACTTTTAGAAGATCATGGTGTGGAAGTATTAACTGTTGACCCTATTATACCAAAAACAGAAGATGCTCCAGGGATTGGCCAGATGTTTGCTCGTGACAGTGTAATAAGTCTTGGTAATCAATTAATAGAAGGAAATCTTCAAATTGAAATGCGGAAAAAAGAACTTTTGGGCTACCAGAAAATTATTGATATGGTCTCAAATAATAATGATATCCTGTCTGTTCCGACCAAAGAAGATATTTTTTTAGAAGGTGGAGATGTAATCATTGATAAGCCTTACATATTTGTGGGGGTTGGAAAATATGCTAGCAATCTTGCCGGTGTAGAATGGCTGAGATCCCATCTCGATAATTCTTGGCATGTAGTTCCTATCCAGTTATCCAATGACGCAATTCTTCATCTTGATTGCTGCATGACGATTGTAGGACCCAAAAAAGCCATTATTCATCGTGAGTCACTCCAACAACCATTACCTAAGGAGCTTAGTGATTACAAATTCATTGAAATTGATGGAAAAACGAGAAAGCAGATGGGGAGCAATGTTTTAGTCATTGGTCCTAACAAAGTGATTGTCCAAAAAAGACATCGGAAGCTTCAAAAATCGTTAAAACAAGCTGGTTTCACCGTACTTCCTTTATCTTTTACTTGGCATGCTTTATTGGATGGTGCGTTTCGATGTGCTAGCTGTCCTTTAAGCAGAACTCGTAAATAAATTAATTTTTAGGGAAAATATACTCGTTATCAAAAATTCACCTGCTATAGCAGATGAACGTTTAAGTCATATTTTAAACAGATTCTTAAAGAGCATCATACTTTGTAAAAAAATTTTATATAAAGTAAAGAGGCACTCACCTTCAGAAGGTGAGTGCCTCTTTTTATTTTGCAAAAAAGCCAGATTAGCGAAAAAGATAAATAGCCAATTGCCTTTAATAATTAGAATGAATTTAATTATATCAATAAATAAATAATAATATTCAATAATAATTTATTGTAAAACGATAAATTATATGTTAAATTCAAATGGAAAATAAATAGGTGAGGTGTTTTTTTATGAAACAAGTGTCAACGCTCTTTTTAAAAATAGCTGTTTTTTTTATTGGAATTCCAATTCTTGCTTTGTGTATATTTTTGGTGCCTGAGTTAGGGGATCTGGCAGAGAAATTGTTACCAGAGTTTGCTTCTATAAAATATCTCGTTGCCATCATTTTTTATGCATCGGCGATCGTTTTTTACTTTGCTCTTTATCAGGCTATCAAAATGTTAAGCTATATTGACAAGAATAAAGCTTTCTCCGAATTATCTGTAATAGCCCTAAAGAAGATCAAATACTGTGCCATTATAATCAGTAGCTTGCATGTACTAGTCTTGCCGCTTTTTTATCTATTTGCGGATAAAGACGATGCACCAGGTGTTATTTTTATTGGATTGATTGTTCCTTTTGCTTCCATTGTCATTGCAGTTTTTGCTGCTGTTCTTCAAAGGCTTTTACAAGAAGCCATCGATATAAAATCTGAAAATGATTTAACGGTCTGAGGTGAAAACAATGGCGATTATAATTAATATTGATGTGATGCTGGCTAAAAGAAAAATGAGTGTTACAGAGCTTTCGGAGAGGGTTGGAATCACGATGGCTAATCTTTCTATCTTGAAAAACGGAAAAGCAAAAGCGATTCGATTATCCACTTTAGAGGCGATTTGTAAGGCTTTAGAATGTCAACCAGGAGATATTTTAGAATACCGACGTGATGAAGACACCCAAGATAAATGAAATGGGAATCAAATTCATAAAAGGGGAGCTACTCTTGAATGGAACCATTCAAAAAAGGAGACAAAAAATGAGGAGAGCACTTAAACAATTTGTTCGTTTTGGTTGGGAGCAGGCTCTATCCTGTTTGTTTCCTGTCGTTATTTTTGCCTCTTTGGCTTTTACAAAAATCATCCCACTTCCCATGCTTCCACGATATGACTGGCTGCTTATCATCTGCCTTTTGATGCAAGGCTGGATGGTGCGTTCTGGTCTCGAAACACGAGATGAACTAAAGGTTATTACATTATTCCATCTTATTGGATTGGCACTTGAACTTTTTAAGGTACATATGGGCTCCTGGTCTTATCCAGAGGAAGGATATTTCAAAATTTATGGTGTGCCTTTGTATAGCGGATTTATGTACGCTAGTGTAGCGAGTTATCTTTGTCAGGCGTGGAGAAGATTAAAAGTGGAACTCATTAATTGGCCGCCGTTTTTGGTAGTTGTACCGCTTGCCACTGCGATTTATTTAAATTTTTTCACTCACCATTTTTGGATAGACGTCCGCTTTTGGTTATCAGGACTTGTCATAATCGTCTTTTGGCAATCAAAGGTCACATATGAGGTGAATGGAACGAGATACCGTATGCCGCTCGCCCTTTCTTTTGTGCTCATTGGATTTTTTATATGGATAGCCGAAAATATAGCAACTTTTTTTGGTGCTTGGAAATATCCAAACCAAACCGAAGCATGGAGTCTCGTTCATCTAGGAAAGGTAAGTTCATGGCTTTTATTAGTGATTGTTAGCTTTCTTATAGTAGCGACGTTAAAACAGGTGAAAGGGAAAAATCCACTAGGATAGATACTAGTGGATTTTTTAAACAATAAAGTCCTCGATAATACGAACCCTTACATAAGCTATTTTTATTTACTAAAAGAATAATCTCTTTCCACTTTACAGATGCGAGTAATATATCTGGAATACCAATCACTTTTCCCTTTTGCTTGAGCTTTTTGATGAGGTATATTTTCTTTCCATAACTTTATAGATTCTAAGCTATTCCAATAGGATATAGTTATACCGATTCCATCTTGATCTCTAGAGCTCTCCACACCTAAAAACCCTGTTTGTTTAGAAGCAAGTTCATCCATTAAATGAGCAATTTTTCCGTAGCCTTCATCGTCTTTTTCCGTTCTTTGAGAAGTAAAAATAACAGCATAATAAGGTGGATTTGGTGTATTGGCAAATAACATAATATCTCCTCCAGTTCTTCTAATAGTAAAAATAGTAACATATGTACTAACCAATATATTAGTAAATAATTATTTAATCCATAAAGAATCCACTTAAAAAACAGTAATACTGCTTTTTGACATATCGCCATAGTTTGAAGCAGAGAACAGGTGGAATCCACGAAGGCTCCCGTGAGAATGAGAGAAAGACGAGACCACGCAGCGAGGAGGCTCGACACTCGCCCACAGGAAAGCGAAGTGTATTTGACTGCGGACTCTATCGTGAGAGCCCAAAACCACTTTTCAGAGTAGCCTAAATTAAAGTAACCAAATAACCAACTATAGAAATAATGAAAAAGAAACAATTCCTGCCTTTGCACAAATAATCCTCGAGAAAATCAAAAAATAACAAGAAAGATGTTTCTTCTGTCATTTACTGGGTAAAAATATAAGGTTACTAACTTTATAATAAAGGAGTAGATAAAAATGCTTGAAGATCAATTCCAAAAAGTCAAAAATAATAAAGGATTTATTGCTGCTCTAGACCAAAGTGGAGGCAGTACTCCAAAAGCATTGCTAAATTACGGTGTATTAGAAGATACTTATAAAAATGAAGAAGAGATGTTTGATCTGGTTCACGAAATGCGGACACGAATTATTACATCACCTGCTTTTAATTCTACATATATTCTTGGTGCTATTCTATTTGAACAAACAATGGATCGCTTGATAGAAGGAAAATACACAGCGGATTATTTGGCTGAGGTAAAAGGAATTGCTCCTTTTTTGAAAATCGATAAAGGTTTAGCAGATCTATCTAACGGTGTACAGTTAATGAAACCGATTCCGGATTTAGATAAAAAACTGCAGCACGCAAATGAACGCCATATTTTTGGTACAAAAATGCGCTCCGTTATTAAAGAAGCCAATCCAGAGGGTATTAAAGCGGCAGTGGCTCAACAATTTGAAGTCGGAAAACAAATTATTGCAGCTGGCCTAGTACCAATTATTGAACCAGAAGTAGATATTACTAGTCGTGATAAAGAAAAATCAGAAGCTATTTTAAAAGATGAATTATTAAATCAGCTAAATAAATTAGCTGAAACAGAAAACGTGATGTTAAAACTATCTATTCCGACGGTTGCTAATGCATATAAAGAATTAGTCGAACATCCACGAGTTGTTCGTGTTGTGGCGCTTTCTGGTGGTTATACTAGAGAAGAAGCCAATAGAAAATTAAAAGAAAATGAGGGCGTAATTGCAAGTTTTTCTAGAGCATTAAGTGCAGATTTAAATGTTAAACAAACAGACGATGAATTTAATGTTGCTTTAAAATCAGCTGTAACTTCCATTTATGATGCCTCTGTAAATAAAAAATAAACGGTAAGAGGGACAGCGAATCTGTCTCTCTACGAAAAGCACCTTTATACATAATCTGCATAATATTATGTATAAAGGTGGTGATGATGAATGAATTTTATGCTTACCAGTTGGTTTATTTATACCATGTGGGCTGTATTTGGACTTATGCTTATTGATTTTCTTATTGCCTTTTTCAAATCCTTCTGGAAAGGATCTTTCAGTCCAATGATTGTTCTGGACTATTTAAAGGATATTCTGTATTATATCTTTCCGTTAAATATCATCCTATCCATGATTCCAATTGATCCTACAACATGGACATTGGTAGTTTTTTATTTTGTTGGCGGCATAGCATTATCAGTGAAATATATAATGGATATTATCCGTAAATTTTAATGAATGTTATGGATTGAGCCTTCTTGAATAGAGGGTTTTTTTAATAGCTTTTTATAAATTTTTCTAAATAGGAATGAAAATTCACCTATCAGAATACAAGTTCATATATATCTTTTTTATATGATATTATTTAAGTAAAAGAAACAGTTTTTAAAAAAAACTGAAAATTCAGTAATCGAAAGAGGGGTGTCCATGAAAAACTATCAATGGATCAAGTGGCGTAAAGTTATTCTGTGGACTGTCATTATTATTGTTATAGGCATACTTTTATATGCTGGTGGTCCGACTTACTGGAGAATTACATTAACGATTGTCGGATATGCGTTACAGCTCCTCTTCGCGATGATGTTTATGATTATTCAGTTTGTTGCTCTCTTCTGGTTTCTGGCAAGAGGGCGTACTTATTGGATTTTGCCTGGAGAAACAGGTTCAACCTGGAAGGATTATCGGGGAAACCCAGTAATTGTTGAAAATGCCAATCGGATTGTCACTTTGCTTAGAGGAGTGAAGGAATTTAAGGAAATGGGCGGTGAGTCGATCAGAGGATTGCTTCTTAGTGGACCTCCTGGTACCGGGAAGTCTTATCTGGCACAAGTAATCGCGAATGAAGCCCAAGTACCATTTGCATATGCGTCTGCTCCTAGCTTTCAAAACATGTTTTTTGGTGTTGGCAATCTGAAGGTAATGGGAATTTACAAGAAGGCTCGCAAGCTTGCAAAAGTATATGGAGCCTGCATTATATTTATTGATGAAATTGATGCGATTGGCATGGCTCGTCAATCTTCAGGAGGGGGAGGAATGGGGATGCTCGGCATGGGAGGTGGTTCAGGTTTATTAAACGAACTTCTATTGCAGATGGACCCGCCGAATATTGATAACACAAAGCTAGCGAAGCTGCTTCGTTCACTTGGATTGCGGCGAAAGAAGGCTGAGCGTCCGGCCGTGCTCACAATTGCAGCTACTAATCTGCCAGATGTGCTTGATCCTGCCCTCCTTAGACCAGGTCGCTTTGACCGGAAGCTTGTGGTGGATTCTCCAGATTATGATGGAAGATTGGATGTTTTTCAGTATTATTTAGAAAAGATTAAACGAGATGCCAGTTTAACACCAGAAAAGGCAGCAATTGATACAATTGGCTATAGTCCTGCACAGATAAAGCATATCGTTAATGAGTCAGTGGTAATTGCCCATCAGAGAGGTGCGGAATCTGCTCATTATGAGGACTTTCGGAATGCAATGGAAACGTATGAATGGGGACTTAAACAGCCGCTCCGTTCTATGAGCGATGATGAGAAACGGAATGTCGCTTATCATGAAGCTGGCCATGCGGTAGCACAGTATCTACTGAATCCCCATGACCGTGTCTGGAAGGTGACAATTATTCGGAGGGGAAGTGCTTTAGGGCTTGCTGCGACAAAGCCAACAAAAGAGAGATATAATCAAAGTGACAGTGAGATGCTAGCAGGTATTCAAGTATGTCTGGCAGCTCGAGCGGTAGAAGAGGAGTTTCTTGGTAAAAAGTTGAACGGCGTAACCTCTGATTTGCGGCAGGCTACATTGCTCGCAGGCGCTTATCTTGGTATGGTCGGAATGGGAGAGGAACTGTTCAGCTGGCTCTCCATAGGATCACAGGCTGATGCCCTCAAGGCACTGCGGCCAAAAATAAACGAGCTGCTAAAAGACCAAATGCAGCAAGTTAAAAGGCTGGTTAAAGAACACGATCGTTTTGTTCATGCGATTGCTGAAGACTTGCTGAAATACGGAGACCTGAATGGAGAAGAAATTGATCACATTTATATAGGTCTGTATGGGCATAGTCGCCCAATGCCTCCAGAAATAAAAGCCATGGAATAGCCTTCTCTTATTCTAGAAAAAGCCAGGCGATCTCCAAATAACTGACGTAGCTTTAAAGGCGTGTTCAAAAAGGAGGATTAAGCATAGCCCATTCATTTTGATGAATGAGCTATTTTTTTTGTCCATGAAATTATCAACGAAATGGGATGGTGGGATAACTTAATGGTTGTGTCCACATTCAGCTTCGACGTAAAGGATATGGTGTCTTTAATTGACAAGCGCCTTTAGTTTTTTACAGTATGATAAATATGTAAACCAAACTCATTATCCCTTTTTATCTAAAAGAATGAAAAATATAGACAATTAATTAAATCTTTTTCAAAATATATTCGTCTAACTAAAATGAGGTGATAAAAATGCCTGAAGATCACGAATTGGTGAAGGAAATACAGGCTGGAAGCCAAGCAGCCATGGAGGTATTAACGAGGAAATACTATAAGCCTATTTATGCCTTTGTCTATCGAAAAATAGTCGATAAGGAAACAGCCTATGATTTAACACAAGAAATTTTTATTAAAATGATGCAAAGAATCAGTACATACACAAATGAAGGGAAGTTTAGCAGCTGGATTTTTACAATTGCCATAAATCATTGTCGAGATTATTGGAGAAGCAAGGAATACAAAGTGAGTTCCCAACAAACGGAATTGCCGGAAGTAGCAGAGAACGAACAAAATAATGTAACGTATATTTTTGAAAGAAAAGAAGCGAGAGAACAAGTCAAGCAAGCAATGCAGACCCTTCCAGAATACCAGCGAGAAGCTATTCTATTAAAGTATTACCAGCATTTTAAAATTAGAGAGATTGCTGTAATAACGAAAACAAGTGATTCAACTGTTAAATCACGGCTGAGACAAGGAATAACGAAATTAGCAGCGATGCTAAGAAGGGAGGAAGAAGCAGATGTACGAAAACGTGAAAAAGGAAGAAGCTGAATTAGATGAAGCCTTTTTGGAGATAGAACAAGAACTTGGATACTCCTTAACAGAATTTGATGTAGAATTTCCAAGTGAAGAGGAAATCATGACGACTATTCAGGTGCTTCGTCCATATGTACCTCAGAAAGAGAAAACTTGGAAGCAACTTTATGATTATTCAAAAATAATTTTAAAACATTCTCTCAATGAAGTTTTTTATGTGAGCCCGTTGTTTTGGATAGCAAATAGTATATTTTTAGTCACATGCTTGTTGGGGATATTTTTAACAAAGGAGAGTCCTTACCTAATCATCATGATTTTTGCACCTATTCCTACTATTACTGGATTAATAGAAGTGATAAAAAGCAGAAATATTGGCATGGCAGAATTAGAGATATCGCTAAAATTTAGTTTTCAAGAAATTATTTTATCAAAAATGGTGGTAGTAGGAGGGTTTAATGCAGTTATTAATTTACTGGCAACATGGGTTCTTTCCATTTCTTATCCAACTATTTTAATAGGAAAGTTGCTTCTCTATTGGATAACTCCTTTTAGCGTCATTACCGCTCTTTCTCTCATGTTAGTGAGTAAAATACGAAACGTTTATTTTATTACTGCGGGAATCGTTCTTTGGGTTGTATGCAGCAGTATGTTGAGTCAAACGTCATTTATAAAAAAAATAGAAGGTGTGCCTGTTGCAGTTTTTATTTTTATCTGCATAATATCTGCAATAATGGCACTCTTCAAAGCTATAAATATGTTTAAAAGGGGATTTGAAAATGAAGCTATCCATTGAGCATCTATCCAAGAACTTTGGCGAAAAAATAGCGTTAAATGATATCCATGTAGAACTTTCAACAGGTGTTTATGGAATACTAGGTGCCAATGGTTCTGGAAAAACGACCTTTATGCGCATACTTGCGAGTGTCTCCAAGGCAACAACTGGAAGGATTTTGCTAGATGGTCAAGATATTCATGTTTTAAATCATCAGTATCGTGAAATAATCGGCTATCTTCCTCAACATGTAGGATTATATAAAAGCTTTACAACAGAAAAGTTTTTAATGTATATCGCTTCACTTAAGGGTTTAACGAAACAAGAAGCAAAAAAGAAAGTAAACGAAGTAATCGAACTAGTAGGATTAACAGACAAAAGAAAAGAAAAAACAGGCAAGTTGTCTGGCGGAATGAAAAGGAGAATAGGCATTGCTCAAGCTTTGCTAAATGATCCAAAAATATTAATCGTTGACGAACCGACAGCAGGTCTTGATCCAAAAGAGAGAATTAGGTTTCGAAACTTATTATCACAAATAGCTGATAGCAGAATTGTTTTATTGTCTACACATATTGTTTCTGATATTGAATTTATTGCAAAAGAAGTACTGATCTTAAAAGAGGGTCGTTTAATTAAAAAAGAAACAACACAAGAACTTTTAAAAGGAATGAAAAACAAAGTTTGGAATTTAACAGTAAGAGAGGAAGAAGTTGCTTTCTATCAATCACGCTATAAAATCGGAAATATCGTACGTTTGGATAAAGATATACAATTGCGAATCATTCATGAAGAAAAACCGAATGATCATGCAAAAGAAGAAATACCTAATTTAGAAGACTTATACCTCTATTATTTTGACGAGGAGGTACTTGTATAATGGATCTATTTAAGTGGGAACTGTACAAAATTTTCAATCAAAAAATTATATATATTGTTTTTACCGGTTTCATGATTCTTTCTACTAGTTTTATTTTTCAGCAACAAACGGCAGAAAAAAAAGAAATTTATCAAGAATGGACAGGACCTTTAACATCAGAAAAGATTCAACAAGCAGAGAAAGAGAATACAGTATTAAGTAAAGAGATGGAGGAGCTGGAAAATGGTGAAGTGCTGGCGAAAGAGGTATGGATAAAATATGGAATTTATGAAAATATTGCATTTGGTCAGGGGATAATGCAAAGGGCTGAACAAAAAATAGCAGAACTAAAAAATAAGAATACGGATAAAGCAGAAATGGAAACATCAATGCTTAAGCAGATTGATGTTTCGTATTTTTCTTATCATGATGGACCAATGAGAATCATCGAATTTACGAGTATGTTTAGCTTTGTGGCAACGGCTGCAATGCTGCTGATAGGATTATCTACAAGTTATTCTAATGAATATAGTTCAGGCATCGATCATTATATGCTTAGCTCCAAAAAAGGAAGAAAAACGATTGTTTGGGCAAAGATATTGGCTTCCATGCTTTATACAATGGCAGTTGTTGCGATTTGGGAACTATGGGTATTGTTTTTACATTCTATCCAATACGGTAAGGAAGGATGGGATATGGCGATGCAATATAATTTTTATCTCACTTTCTCTCCTTATCCGTTTACTTTTTTGCAATATCATTTGATTCAATTTGGGTTGCATTTACTAGCAGCACTCTGCTTTGCATTATTGATTCTCTTTCTTTCTATGCTGAATAAAAATGTGTTAATTACTTTCTTTATAAGTGCAAGTGTGTTTATTCTCCCATTTGTCATATATGAAATGATTCAATGGGAATGGCTGCGAAATATCATGCTGTTTTCCTCGCTTTATATGATGAAGGCTGAATATCTATTCAGTGACTTAAAGGTTATAAATTTATTCGGACTGCCAGTTGTATTTCCTGTTTTTGTTAGTGTGGTTGTACTTTTGGCCAGTATAGTTTGCATGATTGTGATGTTTCGAGTAATGAAAGAGAGAGAAGTAAGCAATTAAAGAAGGGGAAGAAGCTTATTAGAGACGGCTCTTTTGCTTAAAAAGTGAGGGAGCTGTTTTATTTTGAAGTGTATACTGTTGAGATGATAGAATAAAAATGCATTTTAAATAAGCATTAAATTGCCCTCAAATTTGAAGGTCAGGGGGATTTTTCATATAAATGATACAAATACAAATTCTGATCAGCTATAAAACATGTCATTAACATGTTAAACTATTATTTTAATGGGCATCAGCTGAGGTAAGCTTATAGTGCGTGTTCAAAAAGGAGGATAAAAAGGACCAAGAAGTTCGAGGCGGTTTAGCTTGGAGCATCGGCCTTCCGCAGGATGTGGTGACTTCAACGTTGCTCACAGGACGTGAGCGTTTTTAGTTGAAGATCCTCTAGTTAATACGTGGGAAGCGGAGAAGCAAACCAACGAAGAAATTCGATGTGTCATTTTTACCGGACTTTTTGAACAACCTCTTTATAGAACGAATTTTCTTGGTGATACTACATGTAGTTATGTAAATTAGAAGGTTTCGGATGATACGTTTTGAACGCTGTGCCAGTACATATTTTCAGGAGGTAAATAGTAGTGAATATGAATAATAATGATATCTTAATTCGATTAAGATACGCTCTAGATATAAAGAATACAGATATGATAGAGATATTTAAACTTGGAGGCGTGGAAGTAACGAAAGAAGAAGTGCTAAAGCTGCTTACAAAATCAAAGGACAGTGAAGAAGAGGAATTTGGCAATGAAGAGTATATAGATGAGAATCATATAGAATGTACCAATTTCATGTTAGAGTCCTTTTTGAATGGTCTTATTACGTTTAAAAGAGGGAAACAAGATCCGAAACCAGGTCAACCTGAAAAACCGGCAATGTCTATCAAGAATAATGGCAGTGTTAATAACGTATTGCTAAAGAAATTGAAAATAGCACTTGCATTAAAAAGTGAGGACATGCTTGATATATTAGAAGAAGCAGGAGTAATCATCACAAAAGGTGAACTAAGTGCGCTATTAAGAAAAGAAGGCCATAAAAATTACGTAGCGTGCGGGGATAGATACGCTCGGAATTTCTTAAAGGGATTAGCATTAAAATATAGATAAATTAAACAGGGACGGTTTTTCTGCTTCAAAAAGAGGCAAGAGGAACCTCCCTTTGTTTTTGCAGGGAAATACTCTTTTTATGTCGAAATAATGCATGGAAGGAGCGTATTTTATGATAGAGGTTAAAGAAGTAAAAATTGATGGAGAGATAATCCATATTTTTAATAGTGCAATCTATATCTTTGAGTCGAATACGGGATACACGTTAGAGTTGGATATGATTGTTAGTGAAGTAGCTTTGAAAAAATATAATCATGAAGAAAACCTAATCTTAGAGATAGAATTACAAGATGGTCGAGTTATAAATACATTCATGCATGTAAGAAGTTTATCAGGAGCATTACCTCAACTTCATTTATTTTGTGAATGGAACGATATAGAAGAGTATAAAGATTTTCATATAGTGAATGAAAATGATTCTTTGTTTCCAAACATAGAGGAAGGAATTACTTTAGAGGAAATAAGAAAATATGAAATGCCTAATGAAAAAATCACATTGAAATTAAATTTGCCAATTGACCAAACAGAGTGGCTGCAAACGAAGAAAAATAAAGAATTAACACAAATATTTAAACAGGTTATCTATGAATATTGGAAAAGTCATGGAAAAAGCTAGTTTTATATTTTCTAGTAGGAGGAGAGATCTTGAATGTGAAAGAGAAGGTTAAACACCTTCCTAGCTCCCCAGGAGTATATTTAATGAAAGATTATTTGGGGCATATTATCTATGTGGGAAAATCAAAAAATCTAAAAAATAGAGTTCAATCCTACTTTCAAAACTCAACGAATCATTCGAAAAAGGTGGAAAAGCTTGTTACGCAAATAAAGGATTTTGACTATATTTTAACAGATACAGAATTTGAAGCTTTTATGCTGGAATGCCAATTAATACAGAAAATAAAGCCCTTTTATAATAAATTAATGAAAAGTCCCCAATCTTACACGTATATAACCTTTCGAATGAATAAGGGGATTTACCGGATTGAGTGCACTTATGAAAAGGATCTAAAAAATGGCTGTTTTTCTTTTGGACCATATACAAGCAAAAAAGTGGTTGGAAAAGCAATCCAACATTTGCAAGAGTGTTTTAAACTACAATGCAGCAATCAAGGGAATACAAATAACCCCTGCTTAAATTACTCGTTAGGATTGTGCATTGGGATTTGTTTTCAAAGCACTGCAGCGAAAGAATATCAGCGAATTATGACAAGCTTTATTGCCCTTCTTAAAGGAACGGATGAAGGCTTATTAAAAGAAATGCACAACCTGATGATGGAAGCGGCAGTTCTGGCTGATTTTGAAAGAGCGGCAAAGCTTCGTGACGGCTTGGAAGCCATTCAGTCACTTATTCAAAAAGAAAAAGTTCTCACATTTACGAAAGACAAGAAAAATATCGTCGTTCTTGAAAAAATTAATGATTGCAAAGTGAAATTATTCCTAATTAATCAAAACAAAATCCTGCTGAAAAAAGGCTATGTCTTAGAAAAAAATAGGCTTGATTTTGGGGAATGGATGAAACTCAATATTCAAACTTGTTTCAAACAAACAGCATCCAATATTGCTTTTGAGATGAAAAAAGAAGAAATCGATGAAGCACAAATTGTCTATCGTTATCTAAACAGAGAAACTAGTGCTTACTTGGTAATTCCAGAAAATTGGCTTGAAAAGGACGATAGTCAGCTTGACAATGCAATTCAACAATATATTAGGATGACGATGGAAGAAACGATATATTTAAGTTGAAAAAGAAAAATGGTGTAAAATGATCCTGTTAGGAAACTTGATTGTTCATGTAGAAAAGGAAAAAGTTAAAGAAGCTGAAAATTTACTGGGGGGAGAATTTTGCGTTTAAATAAATATGTGGTTATTTTGATTATATTAGCGATTGGTGCTAACCTGGTATTAATTAATATATTTGAGCAAGGAGCTCTAGCCTATACAGTAGCCATCTTGCTTTTAATTGCTGCTGCTTTCTGTACGAAAATAGGAACAAAAGAAAAACAGGAATGAAAAAATTCTAGAGAAAAACTAAAATAATATAAAAGCGCGACTATCTTATGGATAGTCATTTTTTTATCTGAAAAGTAAGTGTTAGAAAAATATTCCATTAAAACAGTTCGATATATCTATGTATAATCCCAATATTTGTGTATTATGTATATTATGTTCCATTATATTCACAACACAAAGGGGAGGTTTGGAATATGAAAAGCAAAAACACCAGCATATCTTTTTCTTGCTTCTTAGGGTCTGTTGCAGTCTTTATTCTATCTTATATTATAGGTGCTACATATGGTGAGACTGGCTTTAAAATAAGCGAAGGAAACGGCTGGATTGGTTATGTTTTACTGGCCATCCTATTCGCGTTACCTTTAGTCGGGTTGATATTTGGATTTAAGGTTCTGAAATGCCATTTGCTACTGCTAATAGAAATGTCACTACGCAAAGACTCAAAAAAAGAACAAAATTGGATATGATACTAAATTGCCTATAAGGTCTTGAGCTTTTTCGTCCAATAAAGAAAGAAAAGATAAACCCTATCATGGTTATTACATGAATTACAATTACTTTCCCTAATCCAAATGAATTTGGAAAAGATCTAGAAATTAATAATGTCACTGCAATAATAAAGACCATTATAGTAGTTAGAAGAATTGAAACTATCCATTTGCTGTTATTATTTTTTTCAGTCATTCATCATTCACCTCATTGTCTATATTAACAATTAATGGATATTTCTTTCAATAATAAGTAAGTCTTTTGATTAAAATAAGGTCATTTTCATAACAAACACAGATATTAACACCATAAATGTAGAGAGCAGGTGGAATACACGAAGACTCCCGCAGGAAAGCGAAGTGTATTCCACCTGCGAAACCCTCAGGATAGTTAATAGAAAAGACAAGCTTGATAAGCTTATTTTTTTTGCACTTATGGTCATTCAACAGCCTCAAGAAATATTCAAGCAGTTTTTCTGTCGAAAAAATGTCAAAAATTAATTCGGAAAACAAATATTTCGATAGTGAAAATAATAACCGCGTATGCTATGATGTGAGTATCAACATATCATGTGCTTTTAAAATATTGTAAAGCATATGATACTCGGGAGACGGATTGAAATGGCTACGTGGAAGCGTAATTTAATAGTATTGTGGATTGGTGTGTTTTTTACTGCAGCAAGTTTTTTTATGGTTATTCCTTTTTTGCCTATTTTTCTTTTAGAACTAAATGTACACGAACATACGGAAATGTGGTCCGGGTTATTATTTAGCGCAGCATTTTTTGCAGGTGCAATCTCAGCGCCATTCTGGGGCAGAGTCGCTGATAAGTATGGCCGGAAACCAATGATAATCCGTGCAGGGTTTGTTCTTTTTGTCATTTATACATTAGCGGCATTTGTAACAAATCCCTATCAATTATTAGTACTGCGGATTATGCAAGGCTTACTATCTGGATTTATTCCAGGAGCCATTGCATTGGTTGGAACCAATACTCCTTCTGAAAAAACAGGGTATGCACTCTCCATGATTTCCACTGCATCAGCGACAGGGGGAATCATTGGTCCGCTGCTTGGAGGATTTATTGCCGATTTAGCAGGGAATAGAATGGCATTTGCCAGTGCTGGCTTTATTGTACTTCTTTCGACATTGCTGATTATATTTTTCGTAAAAGAAGAGAATTTTACGCCAAGCAAGGAAAAAGGTTCTGTCATGAATGATTTAAGAATTGCATTTGCTAATAAAACCTTGGTGCTTGTATTAGTGTTAACGGTTGTATCAATGTGTTCGATCATGACAATTGAGCCAATTCTTCCTTTATATATTGTGGAATTAGGCGGATCTTCGGATAAAGCCTCTTTATTAGCTGGTATCGTTTTTTCCTTGCCAGGGATAGCAAGTGTATTAATGGCACCATACTGGGGAAGATTAGCAGATAAAGTAGGGTTTAACCGCGTTTTATTTATCGGCTTATTAGGTGGAGCGATCGGAACGTTTGCGCAAATTATTTTCAGTAATATCTGGGGATTCTCCATTACACGTTTTATATTTGGTCTATTTTTCTGTGCAGTATTTCCAGCCTTAAATGGACTTGTGGTGAAGTCTACCTCGGAGGATTTTCGAGGCAGGGCATTTGGGCTTAATCAAACTGCCAACCAAGTAGGTGGAATGCTTGGACCAATGATGGGTGGAGTGATTGGTGGAATATTTCCGGCTCAAGCCGTATTTGCATTAACGGGGATCTTGTTTTTAGTAGCAACAGGAATTGTTTTCTTAAATGGAAATGAACTAAGTTCTAAATATAAACAAAAAATGATACATGAAAAATCATAAACAGGCTAGCTTGTATCTTGATGAAAGGACTATTTCTGCATGTAATTTTTAATGTAGAAGCAGTCCTTTTTTTAATGAGAAAACATAAGATTATTGACGTTCATGTATATGGATCCTGTGAGCTAAGCTTCTGTTTCTATAAGTGTGAAATTATTTTCTTTAGAAGTGAGCAATGGCTCCAGTCCTTTTCTTAAAAGGTAAGAAAGTATTAAATTTTTCAACTTAGATTAGTTTCTAGCGCTTTTCTTAATTAGAAAAAATTTCTTTTTCGTTATTAATGTTATAATGGTGAATAATAACTTTAGCACCCATTGTTTTTCTTTTTTAGTGTTGAAATTTGTTTAATAGCAGTCTAATTTTAAAATGCATGATTGACATAAATGATGAAACTATGGTATAAACACATTAGGATATTTTAATACATAAAAGCGTAAAAGCATAAAAGCGTGAAAGTGGAAATATAAAAGTAGCAGAAATAGGGGGAAATTACTAGCATGGAAAATCGATGTAAAATTATAGACTGTACCATTCGTGATGGAGGGTTAGTAAACAATTGGAATTTCAGCATTGAATTTGTGCAAGACCTTTATAATGGCCTAAGCGAGTCTGGCGTTGAATATATGGAGATTGGCTACAAAAATTCTGCTAAGCTGCTTAATGCAACGGAACCGAATCCATGGAGATTTCTTGATGATCATTTCTTGAAGGAAATTATTCCTGAGAAAAAGTTCACGAAGCTATCTGCTTTAGTAGATATTGGACGAGTAGATCCTAATGATATACTACCTCGTGAGCAAAGTGCTTTGGATATGATTCGGGTGGCATGTTATATTCGCGAAGTAGATAAAGGGTTAGAGCTAGTAAAAATGTTTCATGATTTGGGTTATGAAACTTCTCTTAATATTATGGCTTTATCCAGTGTACCTGAAAATCAGCTGATTGAAGCATTTGAAATGGTAAAGGAAAGTCCTGTAGATGTTGTTTATATCGTTGATTCTTTTGGCAGCCTAGATCCTGCTGATATTGAGCATCAAGTGAAAAAGTTTAAAGGGCTGATTCCTAATAAACAGCTTGGAATTCACACACATAATAATATGCAGTTAGCATTTGCCAATACAATAACTGCATTGCGCAATGGAGTTACCTTCCTTGATTCATCTGTTTATGGAATGGGACGTGCAGCTGGAAACTGCAACACAGAGCTTCTTGTTAGCTATATACAAAAGCCGAGCTATGAGATGAAGCCGGTTCTTGGTGTGATTGAAAAACATATGCTGGAAATGCGCCAAAAATGGGAGTGGGGTTATATTATTCCTTATATGATTTCAGGTGTTCTTAACGAACATCCTCGCGTCGCCATGGCATACCGTGATAGCGATGATCGAGATAAATTCGTCGATTTTTATGAAAAGGTAACATCACCAGAGGTTTCTTCGGCTCCATCTTCGAAATAAGTAAATAATATTAACTGTATCAGGCTGCGGGAGAAATTCTGTCAGCCTTTTTTGTTGTCTAGAAAATGATAAACAAAATGGGACGGTGGATAACTTAGCAGTGTCCACATCCAGGCTTCGATGTACAGGACGTACTAATGCCGATGAAGACAGAAGGATGTGGCGTCTATAATCGGCCAGCACCTAGCTCTTGTGAATATTGCCTCCTGCCTCTAAAAGTAAAAAACAGTTTTTAAGGCAGGAGAATATTTTCTTCGGAGCTAAACAAGGCGTCCCACGCTTTTTCTGTGAAAATAAAACGGGCGAGTGGCTATTCTGGGTATCTGTATAATACAGTAACGTGTTCTATTTGATAGGGCGGGTACAGGATTTTGGTGTAAAGAAAATCTTGAAGCGTGGACTTCTAGAAAAAAGACAATAGTAAAGAAAGGGTGTGACCTCAATTTTTTAAAAAAATCACAACCTTAATAGAGTATTGTAATGGAAGGTCGTCTAACCAGCTAGACGTGGTTCAGAGAAGTGTTGCTTATTAATAAATAGGGTATATATAATTCTTAAAACTTTATGTGCAATAGCCTGTAAAGCTTTTTTCTTTCCTCTTCTTGCAGATAGAGACCAAAAAACATTTGACATTGAGGTATTTTTCGACCTTGATATAGCCCAAGCAACCTCACAAAGAGCAGCTTTTATATGTGGGTTTCCTTGAACGCTTTTGGAACTTTTCTTTTTACCAGCACTTTCATTATTGCCAGGTGATACACCAGCCCAAGAAGCTAAATGTCTTGATGAAGGGAATTGGCTCATATCTGTTCCGATTTCCGCAATAATAACAGCAGCTGTGTGTTCCTTTATACCTGGGATAGATAAAAGTATTTCTTTTTCTTCTTGATAGGAATGAAGCAGGGTATCTATCCTATTTTCAAGTTCTTGAATGGAAGTTTCCAAATACATGATATGATTCCAAGAGCTTTTAATCATAAACATTTGATGTTCATTTAATGTTCCGAAAAGAGAATCGGAAATGGTATCAGCCTTCTTGCGGAGAGAATGATGGATATTGGCATCAACATCAGCCTTATCAAGGTATCCATTATCGACTAACTGTTTCAAAAGTTTACGTCCAGAAACCCCAAAGATATCAGAAATAACTGAACCAAGCTTTATGTTTGAACATTCGAGGACCTTTGAAATTCTATTTTTTTCAGCTGTTAAGTTACCAACCCATTTCTTGCGTAAACGGTTCAAATCTCTTAATTCCCGAAGATCTTGGGAAGGGACAAAGCTTTTTTCAATCAATCCATGACGAAGAAGCTTGGCAATCCATTCTGCATCTGAAACATCGGTCTTACGACCAGGAACGTTTTTAATACGTTGGGCATTGGCCACAGTAATATCGAAATATCCTTCAAGGATGTTGTATACCGGCTTCCAATAGATTCCGGTACTTTCCAGAGCAATGTGTGTAATTTGTTTTTCTTCTAACCACTTTAATAAATCAAATAAACTTTTGGTTAAAGTGGAAAAAGTCTTGGTTTCTTTTTGAATGGATTCATTATTAGTGCCAGTTAGGGCACAAACTACAATCTCTTTTTGATGAACATCCATTCCGGCACAATGGGTTAATAAAATGTCCAAATAAAACAACCTCCAAAGTAGTGTCTATGGAAAGTGGAATAAGCTTGGTCAAACAGCATTTTTCTGTACGTGATCATCCTCAAAAATTGAAGAGTCAACAAAGGGGTGTACACAAGGCAAATTCCAAACAGTTTCTTATACAGGGTCGAACCACCACAAAAGCGCACGTAAAGATTACTTCCCATAGCATTAATCAGTATGGAAAAATGGACAAAAAAGTAAAACCCCGGCTTAGAAAAAATTTTCATGCCGGGGTGTGAGTGTGAAATCATGTGTGTTTCTTATGTGTTTTTGTTAAATTGAGTAGGTTAAGAGATTTCGTCCTTTATTTCCTAAAATGAAAAATACGGTAGTTTGTCTGACTTTATCTTCGAGTCTGTGCAAAAGTGTTAGCCAGATTTTTTAAACTAGATTCTACTTGCTGTTAAAAATAAATTTGTATTCAAAAACATATTTCCATGTAGCTACTTTTTTGTAGCTTTTATGTATATAACCGTTATTTAGATAGTAATAAAACATGTCGATTTTATCATAAACTTATTAATGATAATGTTGCGATTGAATAAATTTTCATATAATTACATTTTTTAGTTGGTGTTATAAGAAAATTTTGATGCTTTTATTTTTAAAAAGCATGTTAATTAAGTATTGACTAATGTATTTTTGTGGTAAAGGAAAGAAGAGAAGAAAAGGAGGAGAGTGGATGTGATTGGATTTTTCTTTTTTTTTCCTATTGGAGTTCTCATGTTATGGATTGCAATAAAAGGGGATAAGAAGTGGAAAAAACTATTAGTACCTGAAAATTGTTACGAAGGCAAGGTAATAGAGACGGAATTAAGAAGGTATTGGGATGATCAAGCAGGATTCTATAAAGAAGGCCGGTTTGTGATTGTGGAGATTGAGACGATAGAAAAGGAAACCAAACAGGTAGATCTATATAATGGGAATTATGAGATACCGCTGGGGACGAAGATCGATGTTTATTATAATGCCGATCTATATGGATATGCAATAATTCCTGATAGAGGGCAGCAAAAACACGCAAAGTATATCTGTTTTATATTTGGTTTGATTTTGATTATTGCTAGTATTAGTTTATTGTGAAAATGGCTTGAGGCTGTTTTAGTCAAAGTTAAAAAGTCGTAATTAAACGACTCTTGAACTTTATAAGTTGGGTTTATCCAATTTATCTAATTTATTTGCAATCTCTTTTAGAATACTGTTTTTTTCTTTTTGTAATTTAAGGATCTTGAGTAAAAACCAAATAACAAATAATACTGGAACCCCATATAAGAAAATAGTCAACAAGGGAAATAGAGAAAAAATTATGTCGCCTCTCATGTAAAAACCTCCATATTAATAAAAAATTTTTATTGAATAACGTTAAAGACACCTTTCATAGAAGAATAATGTAATGAGTACTCTTCATTTTTTCTTAATCTTCATCATTTTGTTTCGTTATTGTACTCAAGTTTCTTTCACTTCCAATTTCTTTACAACAAATAATACGTTGAAAAAAAGAAAAAGTTTCAGTAAAAGCATTATTTGAATAATAATAGTGTGTGCCCTTTTTACCAGACTCCTTGAATAAGCTCTAATAGCGTTTATTTCTTATGGTGAAATGGGGAGGGAGTCTATTTCTTTTATACAAATCCTTTTTCTTATATAATAAAAGTAGTCTTTTCGGAATTCGAAATATTTTTCAAGGTTTTAAAATCATTATGCTGTTAGGGGATGAAGTTATTATGAAGGAATTAATGAAAGAAACGTTAATGCGCTCAGCGGTTCCAGTGAAAGAAACATGGGATTTACGTGATTTATTTGAAACAGAAGAAGCATGGCGGGCAGAGTTACAAGCGTTAGAAAGCGATACTGAAACGGTTGCTCAATATAAAGGTCGTCTTCATGAAAATGCTAAGAACCTTTTAGATTGTTTATTGTCTAAAGATTTGCTAAACAAGAGGATAGTTCGTGTGATGACATACGCTAGTCTGCTTCAATCAGCTGATGGAACAAATCCAGTAAATCAAACAAATGCTGCTCTTGCTGCTTCTATGTATTCAACTGTAAGTGCAAGCATAGCATTTATTGATTCGGAAATTCTTGCTTTATCTGAAGAAACAATTAAGGACTATATTGAACAAGAGGCAGAGCTAAAGAAATTCTCGAAAACACTCAATGACTTATTAGAAGCAAAGGCATATATGTTGTCTCCTGAAACGGAGGAAGTATTAGCTGCTTTTGGTGAAATTCATGATGCTCCTTACATGATTTATCAGCGCAGCAAAACATCTGATATGCAGTTTTCTTCATTTAAGACAGAGGAGGGAGAAGAATTTCCATTAACCTTTAATTCTTATGCTAAATATGAGGAATCACCTAATACAGAACTGCGAAGAAAAGCATATGAGTCTTTTGTCAGCACATTAAATCAATACAAACATACATATGCAGCAACATTGTCTACAGAAGTGAAGAAGCAAGTTATTGAAGCAAGGCTGCGCAAGTTTGAATCAGTTACAGATATGCTGTTACATGAACAGCAGGTAACGAAAGAAATGTATGATAATCAATTAAATACGATTTTAACAGAATTAGCACCACATATGCGTCGTTTTTCCAAATTAAAACAGCGAGTTTTAGGGTTAGAAAAATTTTATTACAGTGATTTGAAGGCGCCTCTCGATGCCGCTTATAATCCTGAAATTTCATATGAAGAAGCATCTAAGCTTATTTTGGATGCATTGAAAATAATGGGGCCAGAATATAGCCGTATTATGGAAGAAGGCTTGCATAATCGCTGGGTAGATTTAGCAGATAATATTGGGAAAAGATCTGGGGCATTCTGCGCTAGTCCTTATGGCGTCCATCCATATATTATGATGACATGGAATAATTCGATGCGAAATGCGTTTACCTTAGCACATGAATTAGGTCATGCTGGCCATTTTGTGCTAG
Organism: Niallia sp. WK069_GA_01; assembly: GCF_983173855.1. Taxonomy (NCBI): domain Bacteria; kingdom Bacillati; phylum Bacillota; class Bacilli; order Caryophanales; family Bacillaceae; genus Niallia; species Niallia sp. WK069_GA_01. Next base: position 4,388,410 of record NZ_OZ470138.1, on the reverse strand, counting down.
CTGGCCGCAATCAAAGTATTTCTAATACTCGTGCCTCTAGATACTTTATCGAAGCACCTTCTACTATGAATGAAATGTTATTAAGCAAATATATTTTGGAGCAATCAGAGAATGAACAGATGCGTCGATGGGTAATTCTTCAATCAATCGGTACATATTATCATAATTTTGTTACCCATATTTTAGAAGGAGAGCTGCAGCGTCGTGTTTATGAACTCGCGGAAAAGGGGGTGCCAATTACAGCAAAAATTCTATGTGAACAAAATATAGAACTACTATCGGATTTTTGGGGGGACAGCGTGGAAATAGATGAAGGAGCTGGTTTAACTTGGATGCGCCAGCCTCATTACTATATGGGACTTTATCCATACACGTATTCCGCGGGGTTAACGGCTTCAACGGCTGTTGCTCAAATGATAGAAGAAGAGGGGCAACCGGCTGTCGACCGATGGCTTTCTGTATTAAAATCTGGCGGAACGCTAAAACCGTTTGAGCTTATGAAATTAGCGAATGTGGATATGTCCACTCCCGAACCGATTCGTAATGCGGTGAATTATGTTGGAAGTTTAATAGATGAATTGGAAAACAGCTTCTAATTTTTAAAAATTAACTGTTTTATGTGGCAATACTCTTTTGGGTATTGTCTTTTTGTATGAGAATGGGGCAGAGTGAGCCAGCTTTACGAAAGAAAACAAATGCTAATGCTATGTGGTTTTGTTTTCTTCAACCCGTTTTGTCTCTAGTAATCTGGGAGGAGGAAAGAAACTACTTTATATCGGAACAATTTGTCCATCATAAGTGAAACCTTCCTCACAGTAAGTTTCGGATTGCTCGTTCTCTATTTTTTCTTTATTTCGTTAGTTTAGATGATGAAAAGATCAACATATGAATTATAAATGTAAATAAAATTGTAAGTTTAAGATAATTTTAGAAATTATTAGTTATTTTTAAAATACTAGTTGACAGGTAGGAATAATGAAATATATAATCTGTTTAATTAGAAAATAAGTGGCTGATCGGAAAAACCGAAGGCATAACCTTTTATCTAGAAGGGTTATGCCTTTTTCTATTGTAATTTTTTTTGCTCTATTCATATTATTTAAGAGGTGTTTGTATGAAGAAATTAATCGTTTTTGCTTTTATTGGCTTGCTTGCACAATTAATTGATGGTGCATTGGGGATGGCATATGGAGTTACATCAACTTCTCTTTTATTAGCTTTTAGCATTGCGCCGGCAGTAGCTTCTGCCTCTGTCCATTTAGCGGAAGTAGTAACCACAGCTGCGTCTGGAGCATCTCATATAAAGTTTGGAAATGTAGATAAGCAAACCGTTTATCGATTGATTATTCCAGGTTCTATTGGAGCTTTTTTAGGAGCGACATTTCTAAGCAATTTGCCAGGAGATTTGGCTAAACCATATATTTCGTTATTTTTGCTTATTTTAGGAGCATATGTCCTAATTAGATTTTTAGTAAATTTTCGTCCGAATGAAGAGAAAAAGGGTGTAATGCTTAGTCGAAAACAAGCAATTCCATTAGGACTAATCGCAGGCTTTGCTGATGCAACAGGCGGAGGTGGCTGGGGTCCAATTGCTACTCCTGTTTTGTTATCCCGTAAAGGAATGAGTGCCCGTAAAGTAGTAGGTACGGTTGATACAAGTGAATTTGCAATAGCAGTTTCCGCTACACTTGGTTTCTTTATTTCATTAGGATGGGAACAAGTGAATTGGTTATGGGTAGGTGCATTGATGCTTGGTGGAATTATAGCCGCACCAATTGCTGCATGGTTAGTTCAAAAAATTCATGCGCAATTAATGGGTGTACTTGTAGGTGGTTTTATTATTTTAGTGAATGCAAGAACATTAGTCACGTCCTGGATTGAAAACACAACGGTTTATCCATATGTATATGCAGGGATTGCTATTGTTTGGATAGCAGCAATTATTTATACAGTAGTAAAGATTAGCAATATCAAAAATAAGAAACAAATAGCTGTTAATAGCTTTGACTAAAGATTAAGAAGCTGGGACATAAGTATTCCAGCCGAAGATAAACCCGAACCATAATACGAAAATGTAAAAAAATATTTCGTGTCATTGTTTGGGTTTTTATTCAAGTAAAAAAGAAGGTTTGTGGTAATCACCCGCAGCCTGCATACACTTCGCTTTCCGTGGGGCTCGGCTTTAGCCCAACCCACTCCATTACTAGCATTTCCTTTTTCTTCTTTTTATCCGTTTAGGGGAAGGGTATCATCTCTTCCTATCGTATCTTCTGTAGATTCATTTTATTGGGAAGTTAGTTTCTCCATTGATGACAAGGGATGGGCAATTACCTTATTCAAATAAATAGAATTCTATCGCTTATTCACCTATCTATATGCTGAATTTTTGTATAATAAGTATTAGTAATACTTCATTTCTTATTTCATTAAACTATGTAAGAGGAGGTATGTGTGAATGGGGAAACAAGCAGTTTCAGAACAAATTTGGAAGCGTTTTATAAGTGAGGGTTCATTAGACAAGACTATGCTTAACAATGAAATTATGGAGTCATGGCAACTATGCAGACAACAGGAAGTAAACCCATTTGGCGGTGCAGCAAACTGCATCTTAACACAAGAGGAGCTAATTCAAAGACAAGAAGAAAATCACTTATTAATTCATTTATATAAAACGAATATTAAGCGTTTACAAAGTTTATTGACTGGCTGGAGATATGCCACGATATTAACAGATAAGGAAGGTTATATTTTAGTTAAAAATGGAGAAAACACTGTAGAAAAGGCAGCTGAAAATATCTTATTTAAAGAAGGAGCAAAGTGGGATGAAACGGAGGTGGGAACAAATGCAATTGGTCTAACGAAAAGATTAAAAAGACCAATTACGGTTAAAGGTTATGAGCATTTTGCTGCTGCATCACAAATTTGGAATTGTTCTGCTTCTCCCATTTTTAATCATAAGGATGAACTGATTGGTATTTTAAATATCTCAAGTGTATATTCTTCTATTAATGTAAATTATGTTTTATCTGCTGTTAAATTAATAGCCGATTCCATCTCTTTTGATTGGAAAAAGAAAGTGATGGAAGAAGTTTACTTGTTAACGAATAGGAATTATTCTTCTGAAAGAGAATTTATTATATGTACATTTGACAAAATCATTTGTAGTTTATCAAAGGGGATAGATAAGAAGTATCAAAGATATATAGGACTTCCTTTGCAGACACTAATTGAGGAAAATATTCCATTATCAGATGTGTATCTGCCTATCTTACAGGAAAATCGGATCATTGGCTATCGCATTCCCTTACAGAAAATCGCTCGTTTTTTGTTTAAAGGAGTAAAAGGAAAAAGCTCTACATATAAACATCTCTTAGAAGAAGTGGAAAAGGTAGCACCTACTAATACTGTTGTTCATCTATTTGGAGAAACAGGCACTGGAAAAAAACTAATTGCTAAAACAATTCATGATAATAGCTCGAAAGCAAAACAACGATTTCTTTCTATTTATTGTGGAAATATAACGGAGAAGCAATTAGAAGAAGAGCTTTTTGGCTGTAATTTTTCACTTTCTTTAACGAATAAACAGTATCTGAATGAAATCGAGGAATGTACGCTATTTCTAGATGAAATAGGGGAACTGTCATCAACTATGCAACTTGTAGTATTGCAATTTCTTCATCAATTGGAAAGAGAAAACTGCACAAATATACGGATCATAACAGCAGCAAGTACAGATTTAAGACGGCTTGTAGAACAAGGGAAAATGTATAAGGACTTATTCTATAGAATATATGCTTATCCTATAAACATTGCTCCTCTAAGAGAAAGGTCGGAAGATATCGAAAGTTATGTGGATGCCTATTTTGATAGGATAAATTGGCATCCACACTGGAAAAACCGACTAGTGAGTATATTTTTGCAAGGGAAGTGGCCAGGAAATATCCGTGAATTGCATAATATATTGCAACGATGTGAAATACTTTATACAAATAAAATCCCCTCAGATAATGAACTGTATTACCTGATTAGCTGTTCAAATCAGTTAATACCCGATGCTGTCTCTTCTCCGTCTATTAACTATAAAACAAAATTAGAAATAAATAGGATTAAAGAAGCATTGGTAAGTTGCAATGGAAAAATAGGAAGAGCAGCAAAAGAATTAAATGTATCCAGAGCGACTTTGTATCGAAAAATTAAAAAATACAATTTGGGCAAAGAGTAAAAAGTTCATAAATGATACAATTGAGAAACTTTTTGGAAAGTGAGACAGCTATTTAAGTAAGTCTTGTAGCGAAGAGCAAGATGTCTATAGCTTCTTTTATCTATTATGAAATGAAAAAAATACAGCGAAATACTTTATGAGACAAAATGAAACAATTCGCAAAGAGTTGTTTCATTTTTTATATAAAAAAAGCTTAGTTAATAAAATTAAGCGCTTTCATTTTAAGGGTGATTCTTGTAAAATCTAGGTGAAACAAGGAATAGATGAACAGGGAGGATTAAGGGATGAATAAAGAAAAAGCATATTGGGTGTATACGAAAATGAATGAGATAAGAAAATTTGAAGATCAGGTGCATAAAATCTTTTCTACTGGATCCATCCCCGGTTTCGTTCATTTGTATGCCGGAGAAGAAGCAATTGCAGTTGGAGTTTGTGCTCACTTAAATGAAAAAGATTATATTACAAGTACACATCGTGGTCATGGTCACTGCATAGCAAAAGGGTGTGATCTAAATGGCATGATGGCTGAAATATTTGGAAAAGAAACGGGTCTGTGTAAAGGCAAAGGCGGATCGATGCATATCGCAGATCTTGATGTTGGAATGCTTGGGGCAAATGGTATTGTTGGCGGCGGGTTTCCTTTAGCAGTTGGAGCGGGATTAACTGCTTATGTAGAAGGAACGGATGGAGTCACTGTTTGTTTCTCAGGAGACGGGGCGAATAATCATGGTACATTCCATGAAGGCATTAATATAGCAGCTGCTTTAAAATTGCCGGTAATTTTTGTTGTAGAAAATAATGGGTTTGGAGAAGCAACTCCGTTCGAATATGCAACATCTGCAAAATCGATTGTAGATCGTGCTATTGCATATGATATTCCAGGCGTAAAAGTAGACGGTAAAGATATAGTTGCCGTGTATGAGACAGCAAAGGAAGCAGTAAAAAGAGCTCGAAATGGAGAAGGACCAACGTTAATTGAAGCAGTAACTTACCGGAATTATGGACATTTTGAAGGAGATAGTCAAACGTATAAATCTTCATCAGATAAACAAAAATGGCCAGTAGAAGAGGATTGCATCGAAAAATTTAAGGGATATGCATTGGAAAAAAGTTTATTAACAGAAGCAGAGGTAGAGACCATTGAAAGAAATGTAGAGGAAGCAGTAACAGAAGCTGTTTTATTTGCTGAGAACAGTAGTCAGCCTAGCCCTGAAACATTAACAGAAAATGTGTATGTCAATTATAAATTATCATAATGAGGTGAAACAGATGACGAGAAAAATAACGTTTTCACAAGCAATTAATGAAGCAATTGATATCGCGATGGAACGAGATAAAAAAGTAATTTTAATTGGGGAAGATGTTGCAGGCGGAGCAACGGTGGATCATTTACAAGATGAAGAAGCATGGGGTGGTGTTTTTGGCGTAACCAAAGGATTGGGCAATAAGTATGGCCGCAAAAGAGTGATTGATATGCCGATTGCAGAGGCTGGGTATATGGGAGCCGCAGTAGCAGCGGCAGTAACAGGTTTACGACCAATCTCTGAACTAATGTTTAATGATTTTATTGGAAGCTGCTTGGATGAAGTATTAAACCAAGGAGCGAAGATGCGTTATATGTTCGGCGGTAAAGCAAGGGTTCCTTTAATGATTCGAACCAATCATGGAGCAGGAGCAAGTGCGGCGGCACAGCATTCACAATCACTTTATGGAATGTTTACAGCCATTCCAGGTTTAAAAGTAGTGGTTCCTTCTACTCCATATGATGCAAAGGGCTTGTTGATTTCCGCGATTCAAGATGATGATGTAGTTGTATTTTTTGAAGATAAAACACTTTACAGCATGAAGGGGGATGTGCCAGAGGGCTATTATACGATTCCTCTTGGAAAAGCAGATGTGAAACGATCTGGAGAAGATGTAACCATTGTGGCAATTGGCAAAATGGTACATGTAGCCATGGAAGCAGCTGGTATATTAGCAAACAAAGGAATACAAGCAGAGATTATTGATCCAAGATCTTTATCTCCATTAGATGAAGCACCGATTCTAGAATCTGTTGAAAAGACAGGAAGATTGATCATAGTGGATGAAGCAAATCCCCGTTGCAGTGTGGCAGCAGATATTTCAGCATTAGTTGCGGACAAAGGCTTTGACTTTTTGGATGCGCCTATTAAATTGATTACGGCACCACATTCTCCGGTGCCATTTGCAGCAAATTTAGAACAGCTTTATATTCCAAATGCAGAGAGGGTTGTCCAAACAGCAAAAGAACTAGTTAATGACTTAACATTAGCTCGATAAAAGGGGGGAGAGAAGATGTCCACATCTATTGTAATGCCTAAATTAGGAATGACAATGAAGGAAGGAACGGTTGTAGAATGGCTGAAAAAACCAGGGGATGCCATTATAGCAGGAGAAGGAGTTGCAACGATTAGTTCGGATAAATTAACAAGTGAAGTGGAAGCACCGGCAAGCGGTGTATTACTTGAAATCATCGAAGACATGGATGCAGAAGTAGAAGTCGGCAAAGTAATTGGAATTATTGGTGAAGCAGGAGAAAAAGCAAAACCTGTTTCTGCTATAGAACCTGTAAACCCAACTCCATATAAGGAAAACAAGGTTATAGAAAGTAAAGAGGACGTGGAGAAACATCCGAACAGGCAGATTCGCATTTCGCCAGCTGCTCGCAAAAAGGCAAAAGAACTTGGTGTAGAAACACTTCAAGTAACAGGAACCGGACCAAAAGGACGCATTACAAGACGAGATATTGAATTATATGCAAAAGAAAGAGACCAACATCCTACCGCACCAGTTGAGTCAAACCAATTGGAGCAAAGAAAGAAAATAGAAACAGCCCCAATGAAAGCCGAAGAAAGGACTGTAAATACAGCTGCCACTATAGAAAAGCTGCCACCGATACGCAGTGTTATCGCAAAACGTATGCATGAAAGCATTTCTGCCACTGCACAGCTGACATTGCATCGTAAAGCAGAGATAAATAAATTAATAGAATTCCAAAAACAAGTACGAAATGAAGCAAGTAATAGTGATATTCCTATTAAACTAACATTAACCGTACTGATAGCAAGAGCAGTGACACTTAGCTTGAGAGATAAACCTTTCATGAATACCCATTTAATTGATAATAAACTGTATAAATACGAAGAAGTACATTTAGGAATTGCTGCAGCACTTGCCAATGGGTTAGTTGTGCCAGTTGTGAAACATGCTGAACAACTGCCTCTGGGAGAATTGGCAAAGGCTATTAGTCATATTATAGAAAAAGCAAAGTCTGGGAAAGCAGACAGCAGTGAATTAACAGGGTCTACCTTTACGATCACAAATTTGGGTGCACAAGGGATTGAATATTTCACTCCTATTTTAAATACACCAGAAACAGGCATTCTTGGAGTAGGAACATTTATCGAAGAGCTTAAATTAGAAGATGAACAAGTGATAACAATAAAAAAATTACCGCTAAGTTTAACATTCGACCATCGTGTATTAGACGGAGCACCAGCAGCAGAATTTTTAGGGCGAGTGATTTATTATCTCGAACATCCATATTTACTAGTATTATAAATAACTCTCGAACAACATACTTAAAGTGCGTGTTCAAAAAGGAGGATAAAAAGGACCAAGAAGTTCAAGGCGGCTTCACTTTGAGCATCACAGCGTATGGTATTGATACGTGAGAAGCGGAAAAGTGAAGCCAACGAAGAAATTCGACGTGTCATTTTTACCGACTTTTTGAATAACCTCTTAAAATACTCCTTTTTACTCGATTATTATAAGAAAAGAAGCAGCTTTTTATATTGTTTTATGACCTAAGTTTGAAGCAGAAAGCGAAGTCTATTCCACCTGCGGAACCTTTTTTTCAAGGGAGCCTACAAACAAAATTAAGATATTGCTAACAAGTACAAAAAGTAGGCTCCACCAATACCGGCAGGAATTTCACCTACTGGCCAAATGGGTCTACCTAAAAGGAAAAGACGATAACCAGCAATCCGTAATGGTAGTAGAGATATTAGGTTGTTCGGATTCCTTTTTTCTTTGGTAGTAGAAGAACAACCAAACCAACCTTCAAATCAATATAACTATCATCAAAAGAAGGAGTAATGTAATGATTTTAAAATTCACTTAATTTATGACGTTATTATTAATATTAGGAATGATAGAAGATAATAAAAAGCTTGTTAATAAAAAAATTCGATTTATTAAATGAATGGAAAAATTCATATGAAATGGATATTATTATATTTAGCAAATAACTTACTTTACATTTTATCTGTAGTAAGAGAAATTAAAGAAATGAATCTTTAGGAAAATCAAATTGATTGTATAAGAAAATAAAAAATAAAATAGAAATAATCCATGCCAAAAAGGGATGTTCTTCATGGATTTTTAAGACTGGAAACATTACAATGTTAAATAAAAGCGACCAATATACACTCCAACCATGATGATGCTCGATTATATCAAAATAATGCTTATTGATAAATTCCATGAAACTAAATAATAAAATCCATAATAAAATCCAAAGAAATTGTTTATATCGTTGTGTTGGAAAATTACCGAGATAAATCAGGATAGTGGAGGAATATCCAACTGCCATAATAAAGAGGCTGATGACAAGGTGTCCATCTAAAAGATTACTAAATGCGAGTGTTTCTTTATATTCCCAAAGCCTGTAATTATAAGAAATAAGATTAAAAAATAGATCTCCTCCAATAAAAAAAAGATAGGTGGGATAATATTTCTTCCAGTTTTTCCAATCTCCCCATATATAAGCAACTATAAACCCAGTAACATTTAGTAGAATATGCATAGAAATACCCCTTAATCACAATATATTATTTATTATTTCCTAAAAATTTGAAAATATATAAAAAAAATGAAGTTTTTACACTTCTTCACTTATCAATCAAAGATCATCGATTAAAGATTAGGCAGTAATCTGACTTGATATAAAGTAAACTTGTTATTCCAATAATTTCAATGTTCTAAATGAACTGAGGCTATATAAAAAGAGGATGAAAACATTTACTTATTCCCAGCAACTCTGTATTGACACACCTACAGGAATCTTATAAATTACATAGGTATGTTTATTTTAGGAGGAATTTATGGGAACTCAGACTCACACACAAGTTAAAATTACAACAGCAGATCCATCCGCTTTAGGTTTGTTCGGCCTTGCGATGGTAACATTTGTTGCTTCATCGCAAAAATTAGGCTTAACAGAAGGAGTTTCTTTGGTTTTGCCATGGGCCTTTTTCTTAGGAGGAATAGCACAGCTGATTGCATCGATGCTAGATGCAAAGCATAATAATATTTTTGGCACAACTGCTTTTGGCGCTTTTGGTCTATTCTGGTTTGGTGTAGGAACAACTTGGTTGATTCAATTAGGTGTTTTTGGTGAAACACTTACCGCAAATATGGATGCAAAACAACTGGGCTTTGCATTTATTGGCTATTTAATTTTTAGCTTATTTATGACAATAGGGGCATTAGAAACACATAAAGTATTATTTTTTATTTTCGTCTTTATTGATCTTTTATTTATTGGATTATCTTTAAGTTCTTTTGGCATTATGTATGAAGTTACACATATGATAGCTGGAATGGCAGAGATGTGCATTGCTTTATTATCCTTTTATGGATGTGGAGCCATTGTGTTAAATATACATTTTGGATATGTTGTTTTACCAATTGGAAAACCATTTGGCATTTTCAAAAAGTAGGCAAGTGCATTTTTGCAGAAACTGCAGACTGAAAGGGACTATCTGATAAATATCAAAATGACGGAATCGCTAAAAGAAGTGCAAAAAGATCACTAAAAAGATTTAGCAAATTCCGCAAACCAAAGAGGAAGCCAAAAGTGGAAGATCATTAAAGAGTGGCGGAAGAAATATGAGTTACTCTCATGAAAAAGGGGACGTTCAGAAAGTCAGTTATACTGACTTCTTGGACGTCCCCTTTCATTTAAAGGTACGAAAGTATAAGATCTTTGAAATGTGAGGCGTCTCTAGCTTCGCAGTACAGGATATACAAGGTTATGTTGTAATATCCAAAGTACAGCTGGTACTGTAATCGCTCATTGACCAACGCCGCTTCCACCAGGAGTGTATGCAAGCAAATCATTCATTTGCAAGATTCCATTTACGTATACTTTTATTTGGCTACGCTGCAAGTAGAATAGGAAGGTAGCCAGTGCTTTTAATGAAGGATTGACCACCTTCTTCTATTCTTTATTTATTATTCCTTTGGGTAGCAATAAAATTCAATATATGTTGTTTGCCAGGTGCCGCTTGAATGGCGCCCTTAACGGAAGCAGTAAGTGCGCCGCTTGCATTGGCGAAAGTAAGTAATTGTTGATGATGTTCACTAACTTTTTGGCATAGATTATCACTTGATGTATCCAATGTCAGCAGTTCTGATAAAAACCCGCCTATAAACGCATCCCCAGCTCCAGTAGTATCTGAAACAGTTATTGTAAATCCGTTATCTTCAAATTTTTCTCCATTTTTTAAATAGATAATAGCTCCATCTTTTCCTTTTGTATAAACGACTACTTTCACATTGCCGACAAAAAGCGAACTAATTGCCTCTTTTTCTTCTTGAATATTTGTGATAAAAGATAATTCTTCATCTGATACTTTCACAATGTCAGCTAAAGGAATAAATTCAAGAATAGTGCGTCGACAGCTTTCTTTATCTGGCCATAAAGGAAGGCGCACATTCGGATCAAAGCTAACGATCCCGCCGATTTTTTTTAATTCAGTTATTGCTTTAATATGAGCCTGTTTCATTGGACTTTCGACTAAATCAACAGAACAAAAATGAAGCAAATCTCCTTCATTAAACCAAGCTGCGTTCACCTCATTTGGTGCAAATAATAAATCAGCAGCATGCTTTCTGTAAAAACTAAAGTCTCTTTCTCCTGATTGATCGACTGATACAAAGGCTAAACCAGTCTCACCTTCCTCTGAACGAATAATGTAGGAAGTATCTACAGCATTTTCTTGAAGCACATCCACTAAATAATCTCCAAAGCTATCATTAGCTAATTTTGTTAGCATAACCGAATCTCCCCCATATTTTGCAATCGCAATTGCCACATTCATTGGGGCGCCACCAGCCACACGTTCAAAGCTAGTAACCTCTTTTAATGATTTCTCTTTTTGAACAGGGATAAAATCAATTAATGCCTCGCCAATACAAAAAGCTTTCTTCAATTCTTTCACCTCGTATAATAGTGCTGTCCTTATAATGATTTCAGCGGCAAGTTCCTAATAAAGAATATGGATGTATCTACATGTTAAAACGTAAATTTTTTATCAGAGTTGTGCCATTGGGACAGGACGCGCTAATTTATTTTTATTCCAAATGTTTGTATTTACCTAATGAAAATGCTGCATTTCCCCCCATCTATGTTTAGAGTGATTACCCTCTCATTCTATTATCTGACAAAACTCAACCTTTTCCAACTTCAGTTCTGCAATGATAAAACACTTCATTCCTTTTATTCAGTAAGGTAATTCTTCTATTCCATTGGTAATAATCTGGATATCCATTTTTGAATCTTTTCAAATGCTTTTTCCATATCAGTTGTATGGAGAGCGATATAACTAATGGAACCAGTTTTCATTGTAACACTGCTATTTACCAAATCTCTATTGTGAAACTATTATTTTTAAAAAAAATAACTTTTTCTTTCTTAAAGGGCTTCGGGAGAGATACGTTTTGTTCGAACAGAGGGGACAGAGAGAGGCGCTTGTATGCCAAAAAAATGGGATACGTACGTACGGATTCGTAGAAGAAGTACGCGCTAAAAAAGGCAGGAAAGAGCACCGAACGACGGAAGGCTCCGCTCTGTTCGAATGCCACGTTTTGGGAGGTTTTGCGTGGGAAGGAGAGAAGCGGTTATACGAGCGTTAGCGAGAACGTCAAGAAAGACCACTGAACGACGCGGGACCCGCGTAAAAACGCCCGTTGACCTTGATTAGATAGATCTTTGGAGGATGGAAAGAGAGGGCTTTTGGGAGCGGTTATACGAGCGCTAGCGAGAGAGGCAACAGATACCACCGACCAAAAGGCGGGACCCGGCTTTCCATCCTCCGTTTCGTTGACAGGAGAGCGTTTTGTCAGGCTTTTCGGTATCGTTTGATTAAGAGGATCTGGTACTTCGATCAGAATAGCATGGCGAATCTGCTAACAAAAAAAACCGACAACCAGGTGTCGGCTATCGGTTATGCTGCTACGTGTGATTTCACTCTATCTTTTACGCTCACTAATACGGTTTCTTTTCCGTCTCGGAAGTTTTCGTATTCCATCGCTGTTTTGGTTTTCATGCTAACAATGTGGTTTCCAAATAACTCAAGAAGCACTGGACGTAGAGATTTATAGATAAAACTTTCGATTCTTTCGGATGATTTAGAAACGGTCGGTATATTCAGTTTGATGAAAGAAATGTCTTTAATCGTGACACCTTCTACGCTTGGGCGTGCATATTCTTCCGGTGTACCTTGTGGGAGTTCTGACTCATGTGGGTAACATAGGCTTTCATTAGAATAAATATGCAAGTAACCGTCTGAGCAGACAACGTTTTCGTATGCATCTTTATCAAATTCAACCGATTCGACGCATGCTTTCAACCCTTCGATTGCGTCTGCTAATAGGTTTAATTTCTCCATGTCTCCTGTATGCGGTAATATATAGGCGGTTAATCCTGTGTATGTGTAATCTGCCATGATCATCTCTCCTTATGGGATATGTTTGGTGGTGTGACTCTTCACATTCTTAACCGGTTGCAGCAGCAACAAATGTTATCTTATTTGACATACCGTATCATATACCGTGTGACACACCGTGCCGTATAAAACACACATACTTTCCATATGCCATATGAAACGATATGCAATATTTAATTCATACTACATCTTATACGTATTTCATACGTATCTCATACGCATGAGATAACGAACCATATGCGTATAGGATACGCAAACCATCATCTTTATGATATGTCGCATACTATACGTATGACGTACTCATTTGATACGCATAGCATACGTGATTAAGTACGCACCGTTATACGGTATCGCATTGCGTATCGTATCCTATACGCATACGGTGTGATACGCCGTTCGGTTATATGCTATGTGTTGTATCGCACCTGTCAGACACTCATGAAATGGCACATGGTATACGATATGTTGTACGCATTTCATATGTTATGAGATAAACATTTCGTGTCGTACCTTCTGTATTCGGTTTCACTAACCCATTGTCCATCACTCCTGCCTGAGATATCTTCGATTAGTTTCAAAGTTTGTTTATCAGTATAGGTAAGCTTCAAATCATGTGGGTGAAGTTTGACGCTTACTTAATCACTATATTTTTCCATACAAAAACACCCCAAAAGTTAGGTTTTTACTCTAACTTTTGGGGTGAGACACCATGTTTCAACTAATAAAATTGGTACCTTTTAGGGCAGGGATATAAGTTTTTTTAACTTATTCTTGAGTTAAAAAATTAAAATGCTTCTCTTTTATCTTCTTTAAATTAATGTAACCAAGATCACGCAAACACAAATCGCCCGCCTCTACGTTTCAAGGCAGACGGTACCATATGTTTTATCATTATTCTTTCCTGGTCCAAGCTGCATGTTAAGAAATTGACCACTAAGTAAATCATTGTGTTGTATTATTCCTGAATTATTCATACTAACTTTCTGATAACCTAGTAAATCCATAATTATCATGTAATCTGGCTAATTTAGTTTTCGTCAAATAAGTGAAAATCTAATATAGGTGCTACTGAACAACCCAACATTCCTTCAACCAAAAGGTTTTCCGCATCTTTTGTCGAATAAAGATGTAAGGTGAAATAATAAAAAAAACAAAAATATAGACTTGGAGGGCTTGCCATGTACGAACATAATGAAAATCAGATGATCATGCCACACGAATTTTTCTTGCCATTCGGAGGGCAGTTAAACCCTGATAATCGTTGGGTTGTCATGGCTTCCCTTATACCCTGGAACGAAGTCGAAGAAACGTATATCAAGAAGCTTGGAGATACTAAACAAGGAAGCAAGGCCTATAATGTCCGACTTGCACTTGGTTCTCTGATTATCAAGGAAAGACTAGGTCTAAGCGATGAAGAAACAGTCGAATCCATCACAGAAAATCCCTATCTGCAATACTTCATTGGGCTGCATTCCTTTCAAGAAGCTGCTCCTTTTCACTCTTCTTCCATGACACATTTTCGCAAGCGTTTCAATGCGGAACTTATCAATGAACTGAATGAATCCATTGTATTAGAACAGCGGAAAAAAGAGAAGAAAGGTCAGGACGATGAGCCACCAACTGGCGATGGTCATCCCACTGAAAAGCCTAGCTCTTCAAGTTCGTCGGAACAAACATTGCCTCCGAATCAAGGAAAGCTGCTTCTGGATGCTACTTGCGCACCATCCGATATCACCTATCCTACGGATATCGGGCTACTGAACAAATCACGTGAGAAACTTGAAATGATGTTGGACACGCTTCATAAACCACTGGTCGGCAAACAGAAGAAACCGCGTACCTACCGAGTGAAAGCTCGCAAAGAGTACCTATCATTGACGAAACAACGGAAGCCGGGCTATCAAAAAATCCGTAAAGGTATGGAGTGCCAACTAAGCTATGTTAAACGAAATCTACTCCATGTCGAGAAACTTGTTGCCCAAGTTGGACTTGATCAGTTGAATACGAAGCAATATCGTGACCTGCTTGTTATCCAGGAAATTTATCGTCAACAGTCCACGATGTATAAGAATCAATCCCATTCAGTCGAAGATCGGATAGTTAGCATAAGCCAGCCGCATATTCGCCCGATTGTGAGAGGGAAAACAAATGCCCCAGTAGAGTTTGGTGCTAAGTTATCCGTCAGTCTGGCAGATGGCTACGCCTTCATAGATACACTCAGTTGGGACGCCTATCATGAAGGTATCTTTCTAAAGGATTCCATTGAAAGTTACAAAGAGCGATTCGGTTACTATCCTGAAGCGGTCTTGGCCGACACAATCTATCGGACTCGTGAAAATCGTCAGCTCTGTAAAGGACTGGGCATAAGGTTAAGCGACCCTAATCTGGGTAGACCCTCCATCGATCGACAGAAGAATGCGGAACAGAAGCGGGTCGAACGGTAAGATAATGCTGAACGAAACGCAATCGAAGGGAAATTCGGCGAAGGTAAGCGCAAATATGGGCTTGGCTTAATTCAAGCACGCCTAAGACAGACAAGTGAGACTGTCATTGCCCTACAATTCCTCGTCATGAATATAGAAAAGGTCCTCCGGGATTCTTTTTTGCCTGTTTTCCAACAGTGGGCTCGAAATATATTATCTAATTTCCAATTCAAACTCGTTATAAAATTACGTAAAGGAGTTGTTCAGCACTCCCTAATATAGTTAAAACAAAAACGAATTAACCTAGAAAGGAGACTTATAATGAGACAAGAAAGGTGGAATCAATATGATTTTACTTAATTTTGATTTTATTTACAGTGAATTGATGGAAAATACAATACATTATTTAATCCATGAGGAAAAGACGGTGCTAGTAAAAGAAGGAGAACAATGGGGGTTTAATGGCAAAGGCTTTAAGAATAAAACAAGACTATTAGAATATATGTGCGAAAAAGGATTTCTGCATGAGAAAGAATTTATAAAAAAACTCACGAGTCCCTCTCGGAGAACAAATCATGAAACGATAAAAAAATTATACACTCTTTTTAAAAAGGAAACGCCGCTTTTTATTGATACGGAAAAATTATATAGGTTAATGCTGTTAAGTAGTAACTTAATGTTCAAGCCAAACGACAAAATTTGCTTTACGATTATGTTTGAAAATCCTTATGAATATTGGACTGTTGAGCAAATTGTACAAAATGCAAAACATAATAATACGTTACCACTCAGCAAGGAAAAAATCGAACAAAGTTTAAATCGTTATGTTGACGGTGAGAATCCAATACTAATACGTCAGAATAGTTCTGGTGGAACGAAATACGCAATTAATTTTACAAACTTTATTTATTACATAACAAAATTTGATAAGAAAAAATAGGTCGGTCACAAAAACTGGGAGTCAATAATGTCTCCATTATTTGATACGATATGACTTGTAATTATATTGACAATTGAATAAGGAGGCATTCTTTATGAATTTACATGAAGTTATTCAGCAAAAATTCTTACTATCGGAAGAAGCAAAGTTAATTAGACATGTTAAGCGAGTGAATAAAAAAGGCAATCCATCATTTGTTGAAGCAAAGTCTTTTTGGGTTATTAGTGATGAGGTAAAAGCGTTACAAATTATTGAAAAAATTGTGCTGCCGTTGGAGAAAATTATTTATTTATATATTCCTACTAATTACTACAATTATATCCCACTTACCAATAAGGATGCATGGGACTATTTGGAAAATAAGTTAAATAAAGTATATACCACATTACATTCGATGCTGTTTTTGAATAATGAAGAGTTTAGGAAGACGTTACAAATTATCGACACAGTAAATACTTTTGTAAAAAGCTATAGTGGTGTTGATGGAGTGAAAGATCCAAAGTGGTTTGAAGTCAATCCAAATTTGAACTATTTCCATACATGTTACTCAGTAAATTATAATCCATCAATGAAAGATTGGACTGAGGATGATTTTGAACTCGCACAAATATTGCCATTTAACTACTCGCCTAAAAATAAGGAGGAAGTAGAAAGCAGGGAACGCTATATCGAATACTTGCATTGCTATTCGTATGCAAGAAACTTCAAATGGGATAAATATGCAACAGATGACAACGATAAATCTGAATCAATATTACTAATGCACGAGTTAGCATATACTTTACGACTTGTGTTTATGGATGTACTTCCTCATTTATGTAACAAATAAATTTAATAAAATATTCTGGAGGTTGAATTATATGAATACAGAGCAATTTATACAAAATAATGATTACCATTATGATTTTAAAAATGAATCTCCTAAAGAAGAAGTCAAGCACGAGAAAAATCCAGTTAAGAAGTTTTTAAAATATAAGATTAGTGGTTCTTCTTTTGACTGTGATAGAAGTGAGTTAGCTAGAAGCTTATATAATAAAATATGGAGGCTTTCTGATGAACAATTTGTAAATTATGATTCTGATACAATGAATTCATTTTATCGTATTTATCGTCTACTATTATTGGCTTATGATATAGAACAGGGTAGTTTATATTGGAAATCAAGTGGTATTTCCAATTATAAGTTAAGATATGAATGGTTGTTGGACGAGTATGATTATTACAAGGAAATAAATGAACATGAAGAAGTACAAAAATTCGCAGCGTTAACACATTCAATCGGAAATTTTACATTAGTTCCGAAAGGCTTTAATACTAAACGAAATGCATTATTTGATGATTATTGGGATATAACGCTAGAATACTTTTTAAAAGAGTTTGGTGAAGATGCTTTTCTAAAGCAGTGCCAAAAGTTTAAATACATAGGCGCATATCTAGATAATAGAAAAATTCAAATGTACTGGGATGGACATACAATGAACAATAAAAAATTACCATCAAATTTTAATACAATACAAATTCTTGAAGTAATTAGGAAAATAAACCGTTCCATTGAAATTCGTGGTAAAGAAATGCTACAAGAGTTAATCAAATGAAAAACCAATAAGAAATTCAAATAAAAAATATTTTTCGCTAGTGTATACGACTAGCTCTTTTTAGCGGCTTAGGTTTTTCAAATTTATAGAAGGAGGTTTTCAATATGAGAGATACAATTAAAGCTTTACTATTTGATTTTACCAAGGAAAACTTGGAGGCGCATATTGAAGAAAAAATAAATATGACTTCTGAAAATAATATATTGAATGATATCATTCAATTTAAAAATGAGAATTTTATTGATAATCCTTTTGTGAAACTAATAGATATAGAATACGAATCTGTTCATCACTACTACTCCATTAGCGATGAACAAATGAGTAAGGTGCTTGAGATAGATAATAATAACATTTTTTATTATAAGATTTCCAGACGTAAATTATCAAAAAATAAAAGTTGGTCAGTTACTTCAACGGTGCCACTAGATCCTCTAATTATCGCAAATAAAGAAATGTTTGAAGAAAATTTTAATCCTATATTTGAAATTAAACTTAATAATAATGAAATGTCTTCATGGCAAGCAATAGCAGGGAAGTTTATTGTTATTCATGGCAGTATACCTGGTGGTGTTGCAGGAATATATAATCCAATTAGAAAGGCCTCCATAGAGTCCTTTAAACGAAATTTTCAGATTCGATTTAGTGGTGTGACAATACAATCACTCGATGCTTCAAATAACCCTCTACATAGAATATGCAAAGATCCTTTTAGTTCTGATTTAATAAAAATAATTGATCCAAGTACTTATCAGATACTATTTGATTCACACATAATTAAAGAAAATTCAAGTGAAAAGAGCCGGGAAATTTGGCAGAAATTTGATGAGCGATATAGATAATAATTGCAAATTGCTGTCAGGTAATCGTTTAATGGAAATCAAAGCCTTGATAGATAAGGAGTGATATAGTGTCAAATATCTATATGTTTACTGCTTTTTCGGGTAAATATAATGAGCTCGCGTAAAAGGCTTTCATATAAATAGAATGACGGATTAGACAATAACTTAAAGGAGTTTTTATATGGGGACGATCTATTCTATAGGCGATATACATGGGTTTTATGAATTCATGCTCAATACGTTAAGTCTTGTTGACTTAGATTCTAGCAAAGAAAATAAATTAATTTTTTTAGGAGATTATGTAGATAGAGGAAAAGATAGTTGTCAAGCGCTTTATCATATAAAGGAATTAGAAGAGAAATACCCGGAACAAGTCATCGTTTTACTAGGAAATCATGAAGAAATGTTTATTGACTGGTACACATTAAAGGATGAAATACAATGGCTTTCTCAAGACTTGAATTTTCTTACTGTAAAGAGTTTTTTTTCAAGTGAACAGTTTATTAATATAATAGGAAAAATGGAAATAAAAAGAGAATCTTACTCAGAAGTGAGCGAATACATAATAAAAGAAATTAGAAAGCTACACCCTGATCTTTTAGATTGGCTTTCTGAAAAAAAGAAAACTCCTTTATACTATGAAACAGATAAACAAATCTACGTCCATGCAGGCATCTGTGAAACCGATCCATTTTTATGGAAATATGCTACACAACCAGAGGAATTCACATGGGAATATCCAGCGGAAACAGGTTCTTTTTATAAAGATATAATTGCAGGTCATATCTCAACCGTAACTGTTTCAGCGGATAGTGAGTATTTAGGAAAAGTATTTTGGGATAAACAAAGTCACTTTTTTATTGACGGAGAAGCGGAAAGAAGCGGTATCGTTCCTCTATTAAAATATGATACTTATACAGGTATATATTCAAGCTACACTAAAGAAATGGATAAATCTTGGATGGAATATCAAATAACAAAGAGGAGGGTTTAATAGTGGTAAATATGGATACATACAATGGTTATTTAAAAGCCAATAATTGTTTACCTTTTGAAGAATCTTCGACTATTTATAATCAGATTATCGAATCAGCAAATCTAAATGACCAGGAATTTAAAGAATTCTGGGAAGAAATGATGAACAATGCCATAATTTATGCAAATACAAGAGCGAAATGGAGTATACAAAATTTCACGGAACGAAGAGAAGTAGATGAGAGAAGAACAAGGCAGCACAATGATTTTATGTTCAGCCTAAAGTTAATCGCTTCATATATGAAAGAGCAAAATTGGAATGCTGATTGGTTTAATCAATTGGGAACTATCGAAAATGACCGAAAATGTTTTGGTGATTTTGCTTGCTATCTCGTCTATATTAATTCACTAAATGCTAGATAATACATAATTACTCTTTATTTAGTAAGAATAGTTGGCTATTAAATTCGGACAATAGACAGAGTTTACTCCGAGTTCAAGGAGGTCAAAATGACGACAATAGTATTTTCAAATAAGCCACATATTGCGATTTTATGGTTGAATAAACACTCTCCCGAACTTATTTGGAGTAATTATTCTGAGCGTAATTCCACTGTATTCACAAGACTTGATGCAATGGTGAAAGAAGGTTTTGATTTTTATTTCATTAACAATATCCTCATAATCCCAGACTCGATTGTTACAGGGGAAAATTTATTTAATTTCACAATAGATGGAATGGATATCCATACACCAGGGGAGTTTATAATATTCTTTCATATTTCGGAAAGACTAAAAAATTCAGGGATAGTAGCTGATAGCTTAACTTTCCCTGAATTTGATTATCTGAAAAAGAACATAAAGATGGTAAGGAAGTAGGATAAGCTGAATTCGCCTAATAGGGGGCCCGTCCCAAAAGTGCGAATTTACAACTCTACGAAGCTTGTTTTGTTAAAAATGGAAGATTTCACAAGACATAAGAAGATTTAAAGAATATGAAGCATTTATTATTCTACTGAAAATGATTTATACGATAAAGAACACGTAGAGAGTTAAAAGAGTTATAAACAAGACTGGAAGATGCGGAGGGGAACGTATGGATGAGACAAAAGACTTGAGATTCAATATGCTACAGAATGGAAAGGTCATTTCAAAAATAAGGTATGATTCCGCTACAGGAAGAGTCGATGTAGAGGGGGTACGACCGAGATACGTGTAAAAAAGGGTCATAGATTGGAATAAATTACCATTTATAACCCTTTTTGCTTTTTTCCGTTTATATACTATATAGGAATATCTCCCTCGATTGGTTGTGGAACATTTTCTAAATCGATCATATAATCTCCGAAACGTTTTATATGCCTAGTCAAATATGGGCTAAGCATGACAATATCTTCTTTTGAAAATACATATCCTTCTTTAGAAAGTTCCCACAAAATAAGTGTTATGTCACATACATTTTGGAATATTACTGCGTTGGCAACTAAATCATTATATTTAATTCGCTTTTCTTGTTCTTCTGGATCATTTTCTGAAATGATGCCATCGTCACCAAAAAATAACCATTTAGAAAATCCATTATATGCTTCGACTTTGTTTGTACTAGCACCAATTTGCTCTCTTAGTTTTATATCAGATATATATTTAAGCAAAAATACAGTTCTTACAATCCTTCCTAATTCCCTAAAAGCTTGATATAATCGGTTTTTTCTACTATAGTTACTTAGTTTTCTAAGTAGTGTAGAAGGTAATATTTTCCCGGATTTGATAGAAAGAACTACTTGGAGCAGATCTTGCCAGTGTGTTTCAATTAGTTCCCAGTCAACGGTATCACTAAACAATTGGTTAATGTGGTGATATTGTGTGTCCTTATCAGCCTTGTAAAATTTTAAATCCTTCCAATTTCGAATACGAGGCATTAAATTAATCCCCAATAAATGTGCAAGTGCAAAAACAGGCGTTGATTGACCCTGAGTATCAGCATGTAATGTATCGGGCTGAATGTCTGATTTGTTTTTTAGCAAACCATCAATGATATAAACTGCTTCCCATACCCCACATGGAATGAAGTGGCTAAAGAGTGCAATATAAGTATCTGAAACATGGTGATACGCAATCCCGCCATAACCTCCATATCTTATATGGTATTCAGAAATTAAGTTTTCTTCATAGAGATCAAATTTTGTTCCATCCGCAGCAGCCGATTTTCCATCACCCCATAGTTTAGGCAAACTAAATTGATTGTATTGATTTAAAATATCACGAACAGCCTCGTCGATTTTAGATGCATTAATATGTCGCCGATTTACAAATGAAATCATGTGTGGGGTTACTAACTTTTTCATATGCTTAGAAGTCTGTGTTGGTCCTAAATTACATCCGTACCCAAAAGAAGTAATGATATAACGTTCCATTGCATTTTCAAGCTTAGGATCTGAACCAGATAATGGTCCGAAATGCCGTGTCCATTTTGTCCAATGTGCAACATTACAAAGAATATCTAAAACATTTCGTTCAGGTAACCGTTGAGAAATAACTGCCTCTAACGCCTTACTTGTCTGAGGTTGTTCTTTTCTCATTATTTTTCTCAACGTGGGTTCTCCATTTTCATTAATGATTACTTGGCCGTTATCAGGGTAGCTTATATCTACTTTTTGTGCAGTATCCTCTAGCCAGTGCTTTAATTGTTGAACAAAATCTTCTGAATTTGAAGAAAAATCGAGTTCTTTACAGTATTCAGCTACCATAGGCTTACACTCATCCCAAGAAAGGAGCTGTTCACGGTAATCGGCGAAATTTTCTGATCCCTTCACACAAAGGTCCCCCGTTTTTAACTCGCTCGCAAGATAGGAAAAAATACAGATCTCAAGGTGTTTACGATAAATTAAATTATTTTCTTTAGGAACATAAATCGTTTTTTTCCACTGTTCACTAGCAAATGAAAGATCAAAATCTATTTGTAGATTTTCAATTTTTCGGTTCTCATGATCACGTAAAAATCGCAAGGCTTCTAAAAGTGATTGATCCTGAGTGGTTGAATCAATTTCAATCATATTAATCAATCTAAAAAGAGTTTTCCTGTGACTTTTATAGAATTTCCATAAAAGAGGAAGGTAGTTATTGCCATTATATGATGAAATGGATTCGCAATCTTCTTTTAATAAGTCGATACCACCTCTTTTTCCAAATAACTCTTTTATTTTTTGACCGGTCAAGGTATCGTCCTCATTTATACTTGTGGTATCCAAAATTTCTGCCAAAACAGAGATGAGATTTTCAGTTTTTGACCTATGTTTTTCTCGAAGGAGTTCAAGCTCCTCTTTTCCTTTATTATGTATAGTTCTGACTCTTTTGAGAAACATCTCTACCAAACTATCAATAGCTGAAATTTTTGAGCGATAAGTCATACAAAGTAACAGTGTATATCTCTTAGGAAAATTAAAGTCTTTTAATTCAGATACATCAAGCGCTTTTGCTTCTAAAGCGAAGTGCTTAATTTTTGAATTTGGAATATCCTCTAGTAAGCTATCAATTTCTCCTATAAAATTAGTTAACCAGTGTAATTTATTTGTATTTCCTTCATATGAGAAAGTGTTGCGCTTTTTGGAACTTCTTTTAAAAAGTTATATTCAGAAGTCCGTTTATCATCTGTAGTAACAAGTAATTGGTCTAATTTTTGCTTAACTTCAGGAGTCAGTTTTGAAAATAATGAATTAAACAGCTGGTGGTTCACTAAGGTTCTTATACGGCGAGCCAATCGATCTAATGTACTAAAAGCAGGTAACTCACATCTTTCTTTTATTAATACTTCAATGGATACGTTGATAAGATCAGCTGGATTGTCCATTACCTGAGTGGCCTTATAAATTGAAGTAGTTGCAATATGTAATACTTCTTTTCCATAAGGACGTACATCGAGGTATTCTCTTATTGCTTTTTGATGTCGGTAAATTGATTTACTATTGTAATTCGGTTCAACACTAGTAGAGAGATTCAAACAAGTCCGAATATGAATCACGATCTCTAAAGGAATATCTTTCGGCCGAGGGAAATAACCAAGACGTTGGAAAGATTTTAACATAACTAGTAAACTTAGAACTGAAACTGGTCCTCTGGCAACTTTATGTGCAAATTGATTTTCTTCGGATGTAGGAGAGTAAACATCATGAAGTTCTTTTGAAGCAGGACGTTTTTTAAATCTGGGGTAAGCCGTACGTTCTATAGATGCCAAATTACCAACTCCATCCTCTGTAAGTTAGGGCAGTGACAGGATAGTTTCCCTAGCCCGTCACATTATTCCCTAAAAATCTAAAAAGTTATTAATTCGTTTTTTCTAGTTTCCTTTTATTAATCGCTCGATATAATGATCCCTGTGAAAGTCCTGTACCTACTACAATCTCTTTTACCGAGTATTCTTTACTGTCATACATCCTCAAAGCTATTTCAATTTTCCCTTGATCCACTTTAGGTCTTCCAAGTTTTTTTCCTCTTTTCTTACTTGCTTCTAATCCTTCTTTAACTCTTTCTACAATTAAATTTCTTTCTAACTCTGCGATGACACACATCATTTGAAACATGGCTTTACCCGTTGATGTTCTTGTATCCATGTTCTCTTTAATGGAAACGAACTTTACATCTGTATCCTCGAATTGCTGAATAATAGAAAGAATATCAAGTGTTCTTCTCCCTAAGCGTGAAATACTTTCTACTACAATGGTATCACCTTTCCTTATTACATCTAACAATGAATTAAGTCCATCCCTATCCTTTATAGTCCCAGTAAATTTCTCTTGAACCATTTTTTCACAACCATACTCAGAAAGTAATCTAATTTGTCGGTCTAAATTTTGGTCAACTGTAGAAACTCGGGCATAACCAATTATCATAAAGAAGCCCCCTGCACAACTTAATAATTTTATTGTACAAGAGACTTCATTTTTGTAAAAGTATTTGGTAAAACTTTTGGTAATTATTTTTGGCAACCTATAAACCTAATAAAATCAAGCACCAGAATTTCTAATTAACGTTGTTACAAAAAATATTGTTTTTGGTAATCTGGTGAGCTACCTTCTAAATCTATCTCAAGTAGATAGGACAACACATCGTTCTAGACAACATCTAAGGGTTTTACCATAATTTGTGACAGTATCCAGTATTTAATATTGTAGGTATAATTATCCAGACTACCCGGTATTCATAATTTCTTTCCATTGGGTCAGCAGATTACGAATTAAATATTGAGTAATAGGCCCCTCAGGATACAATTTGTAAACATATTTCTTGGTTTCTATATCCCCAAATATTGCACTTAATGAAAAATCATTCATAAATAACGGTGAATGAACATATATAGAAATATTTCTCGTTTCCGCCTCAATTGGAGATTCCATGGTTTCTAGAGCGATACCTAATTGTTGAAACACCTTACATAGTCTATCGACATTATTAGATGGATAGTTCGTCGATCCTATATAAATTTTTTTCTTGACCGCTGTCGTAAGAACAGTATTGGTCGGTCTGTCGTCCATCCATCGTGTATCACCATAATAGTAGAAAAGCTAATAATTTCTGCATTTGAATTAAGCTTGTTTATATAGTTACTTATTAAACAGTTTGAACCTAAAGTCGGAGAAACTAAAACAATACAACTTACTTGTTTTAAAAGCTTGTCAGTTATTTGTTTTAATACTTCAATATAGGCATCCGTTGTTACTGAAAAAATAATAGCCCATTCACCCTTAATTGTTCCATAGCCATTAAAAACAGCCTGACCGGAATGGAACGTATAATCTGGCGAATTGATGTTCTTTTCTTTCTTCAATAAGTGCATTTCTTTTTCGAATGTCCTCATTTATTTTTCCCTATTCTGTAACTGGTATATAAGGAATGTTTAACTGTGTAGATCTTTCTTTTTCTTGCTTTTTAATTCCCTGCGACTTTTATTCTTTATCCTGCTTTAATTGTTGGTACATTTACTAATGGTGATTGTTCAAAAAAGTAACAAATTAGAAGCAAGCCAACGAAGAGATTCGAAGCTTTAATTTGGTGCCTTTTTGAACATCCTCTAATAATAATAAATCTTATCTAGAGAGGTGGAGGGAAAAGGCCCTATGATACCTCAGCAGCAGGGTTCTTCGGAATACTGTGCTAATTCCGACAGACAAAATGATTGTCTGAACGATTAGAAGAGAAAAAAGCAACTCAAATCCTCTTCTGACGCCAGAAGAGGATTTTTTATTTAATCTTATTCCTACTTTTAATAAACTAGGTAGATTTTATAGTAAATAGATAGTATTTATTTTTTTAATGTTATTAAATTGGTAAATTGAATCTTCTGCTGTATTAAATTATTTTTATCTAATGTAAAGGGGTCATCAATAATTGCAATTAATGCATTTGCAGGAAGCTCTTTTTTATATTCATAAAAAGATATCGGCAAACTCATATTCCCTTTAGTTTTTGCTAATAAATACGGTAATTCTAATTTAATTTGTTTAGAATTAATAATACCGATTATAGCAAATCTCTTATCATTTTTATTAGATCCAAAATTTAAAAAAACATTATCTTTAGAAGAAATAAATGAAAGATAATCTCTTGGTTTTCCATTAATTTTTTTTGTTATAATAGGACTACTTATTATATCTTTTGACTCCTGACTACTTACCGCTTTATAGTTAACTGGACTCGTTTGTCCATTTTCTACAATAAGTGCAACTCTTCTTGATAAATAAACTTGATCTTCTG
Source organism: Niallia sp. WK069_GA_01 (assembly GCF_983173855.1). Classification (NCBI taxonomy): domain Bacteria; kingdom Bacillati; phylum Bacillota; class Bacilli; order Caryophanales; family Bacillaceae; genus Niallia; species Niallia sp. WK069_GA_01. The sequence goes on along the minus strand of NZ_OZ470138.1, from coordinate 4,361,916 downwards.
AAACAAATTGATTTTTATTTAAAGTATTTTCAGGGTCACGAACGAGTATTACAATTAAATCATGCAAGCCTTGTTTTAGATCACTTTTTGGTAATTCCACATCAATATCTCTTTTTTCGTCAGGCTTTAATTTTACATCAATAAAGGATACTTTTTCATCAGTAATAACAGGGATTTGCTTATAATCTATTAAGAAGAATAAACGGAATTTAAATGTTTCTTGAAAATAATTTCCTACACTTATTTTTGGAGAATAAATTTCATTTTTATCAACTTTATGTATTACTTGGTCCTCATCAATGGAAGATTCATCAAAAAATCCTAATTCCATTCCTATAGGAGCTTTGGGATCATCGTTTTTAATTAATGTTTTACTATTTTTATAGTGCAAGTTAGATTTATAAACACTGTCATTATTTGAACATCCTGTTAATAAAATTATAAAAATTAAAAAGATAATTCTTTTCAAGTAAATACTCCTCTATTTTTATTAAAAAGAATGGTTTAATAAAATTAAACCATTCTTCCATTGTTGCTGGCAATTAAAAGATGTATCGTTTGGCAATTAAGTGTATGCACATTATTTTGCATATTCACAGCTTGATATGGAGTGGCGGGTATGATAGGCTTGTTCGCCTGCAAAGCTTTACGGTGCATTTCCTTTGCCTTTATCATGCCCGTAGAGACTCCATGTCAAGCAACATGAGTAATGAAAAAAGATACATGTTAATGCATATCCTTAATTGCCAAATACACTACCATTGAACCGAGGTAGATGCAGTACTTATATTTGATCCATTTCGATAAGCTTTGTGATAACCTTTTACATTATATGGGATGCTCCAATCATTTTTTCCCAAGTTAATAGATACGTTAGGACTTGCTGAACCTTTGTTAGCTGATTTACTAGCAGTGGTGTAATAACTACCATTAATATAACCATCAATTTTCACCGACATTGAATCAACTGGTGCTGTGCCTTCAAAAAATCCTGTTAATCTTGTTTGTCCATATCCTGTTACATAACCTGTATCAGTTAAAGAAATACTAGCATACCCTTGTAGATCATAAGAGTAGTTAGGAACATAAGAATACCCATATTTATAAGCTTTAAGGGTAGATGCTGCAAAACTGGAAGTAGCTCCAACAATCAAAGATAGTGTTATAATAGACCCAACTGTTAATAATTTTTTTATCATTATTAAATTCCTCCAAAGTAAGAATATCTTTTTAAAAAAAGTATATAATAGATAACAGTTAATAACATAAAGGAATAGAAATGATAAACGACAAAAACTTGATTACCTCCCTTCTAATAGAAAAGTCTTATCTTTGTTGCCTCCAAGTTGCAAAGATAAGATTTTTTTATGTAATTATTTCTTCTTCCCTCCTTTTGAATTAGTGAAAACCTCTCAATTATTAGAGAAAATTTTCCATTTATAAATTCAAGTATAATATATTTTATACATGTTATAACTATCTGGTTATAGTTGTTTTTATAGGGATAAAACACCCAATTCTACTATATACTAAGATTTTCATAATAAGTTATAACTCTAGGAATACTTTCGACTTAATAAGATTATTTTCAACAAATTCCCCAAAATAATTGTCGTTATTAAAACGTTTCTCCCATACATGACATAATGTTGTATATTACTTTAACTGTTAGTACATTGTTCGTAGCCTGCTCTAATGTCGCTATTATGAGAGTACTGGTCTCTATTTTTATCGGAGAGAATGCAAAAAAAGAGCCGTCAGCTCTACTGACCATAGTATAATGGGTCAGTAGAGCTGACGGCTCTTAAACTAGAAAAGGAAAAAGGCTATTTGTTCCTCTTTGCTTGGCGGCCAGAGAACAAATAACCTCCCACTTACTATGCATATTTTACTAGATTGTCCTCTTACTTTCAAGAAATATAAAAGATTCATCGAAACTTACAATGAAAATACTTTTTGTCCTTGCTGCGGGAGGATTACCAGAAAACACGGGAAATATGAAAAAACAGTTCATTTTAAACATCAATCCTTCCGGATTCCTATCATGCGAAGAAGATGTCCCGTTTGTAATATGACTTTTTCATTAATGCCTTGCTTTTCTCTCTCGTGGGCAAGGTTTGCGAATCATATTTATGAATTTTTTGTACGGTGGTTGATGGCGGGAATTCCTATTAGTCAGTTAGCTGAATGGTTAACCACTTCTTCTGTTTCTGTGATATCCCTTAAAACTCTCTATAGATGGAAGAAACATTTTTTTAATTTTCTAGGGGAATGGTGGATTAGCCAACGAAAAGAATGGGCTGTGAAGTTCCAAGAAGCAGATGGATTACTGTCTCTTTATCGACAAGGAATAACCTCTAATCAAGAGATTCATTTTCTTCTCTCTTTCTATTTTGGTAAAAAAGAGTCTATTCCTTGTAAAGGAAGGCTATTTTCTATGATTAATCTCCGCCAACGTTTCTCGTACTCCTGAAGTCAGTGAAGCTGTCGGATTAATTACGCAAAATTGGATTTATTTCCTTTTTCTTACTCCACAAAATATGTCCCTATTCTACAAAAGGTAATTCGGGGAAAATGGGGTTAGTTCCCTATTTTATGGTAGGAAAGGAGAAAACAAGATGAATGAAACGATACGTAATGAATTAGCTGCTTTTCGATTTGGATTAATTGCTCCAGTTGTTCAAAGACAGCTACAACCTGGGGAAAGGTATGCCCTTTTGAGGGAAATTGCAAAGCAAAGGTATACCATCCCAGGCAGTGAACGAAGTACAGTAAGTGTTCGATCATTAGAAAGGTACCTTCAAGCATATGAAGAGAAAGGGTTTGAAGGCCTGAAGCCTCAAGTAAGAGAAAAAAAAGGAAGTTTACAAAATCAGAACCCAGATATACTGAAACGTGCAATCGAATTACGAAAGGAATTACCTAGTCGAAGTGTTGAACAGGTCATCAGAATACTAGAGTTAGAGGAAACAGTTCCATTAGGTGTCCTCAAACCACGAACTTTATCTCGTTATTTTCAAGAAATGGGCTGGAGTAAAAAGGACCTTTACCGTGCGGTAAAGAAGGAGTTTCGTCATTTTGAACATGATACACCAAATGATTGTTGGCAGGCAGATACGCAGCACACTCTTTACTTACCCGATCCAAAAAATCTTGAAAAACGTAAAAAGGCTTATCTTATAGCTATAATCGATGATCATAGTCGCCGAATTATGCATGCGGAATTTTTTATGGAAGAAAGGTATCCTCGTCTTGAAAGGTGTGTCCAAAAAGCTGTTTTAAAGTTTGGAGTACCCAACCTGTTTTTCTGTGATAATGGCTCCGTTTATAGTGCTAAGCAGTTTCATATTATGTGTGCGAGAATGGGGACTAAGCTTATCCATGCTAAGCCATATTCGCCAGAATCAAAAGGGAAAATTGAGAAATTTTTTCAATTTGTAGATAGTAGCTTTACTGGAGAAGCAAATTTATTAATTAATCAGGGGAAGCTCTTGACATTGAAGCAATTGAACAATTACTTGGGCTCTTGGTTAGAAGCTTATGATAACCGAATTCATCGAAGTACAAAACAAACACCTAAAAAGCGATATGAAGCACAGGCAAATCATACGCGTCACCTTCCTGCAGAAATATTAAAAGACATTTTTCTTTGGGAAGAGGAACGAACTGTCCGAAAAACAGCAATAATTGAACTAGAAGGAAATCAATATGATGTTGATTCCTCCTTACGCGGGAAACGAATTCAAATCAGATATAATCCGTTTGATTTAACAACCATTCAAGTATGGAAGGATAATGAACGCTTCGAAGATGCGAAACCGGCAGTACTTCGAAATCAAAGCCACTCCAAATTACCGGATGAAACAGATAACGTTCAAACGCCTGCAGGAGTTTCTAGTTTCTTAGAGCAGTTGAAAAAACATCAGGAAGAAGAAAAGCGAAAACAAATAGGGACTACTAGTTTTGCCAAATTAAAAGAGACACAATCAAGGGGGAATGAATCATGTTAGACTTTTTTGAAATGAAGGCAGTTCCTTTCACCCGTGAAATTTCTCCAATGCACTTGTTCCATTCCTCCAGCCAAAAAGAAGCTGCTGCCCGTTTAGAATATTCGGTACAACAGCGTCAGTTTTGCCTTTTAACAGGAGAAGCAGGGATGGGGAAATCAACGGCTATTCGATCATTGGTCCAGCAATTAGATCCGATTCATTATCATTACCTATATATTTGTGATTCTTCCCTAACACCAAAACTTTTTTATAGAGAAGTTCTGCAGAACTTCGGTATCCAACCAGCCTTTCGATCAACAGATGCGAAGCGTCAATATCAGTCTTTGATGCTTGATATTTATGAGAATGAAAAAAAGCAGATAGTCGTTATTTTAGATGAAGCTCATCATTTTTCCGATTCTATGCTACAAGAACTTCGCTTCATTCTTAATTTTAAAGAAGATTCCATGTCCCCTCTATCCCTTATCGTGGTGGGGCAATCTAGTTTACGGAATCTATTAAGGGTAAAGCAAATGGAAGCCATTGAACAGCGAATTCAAATGCGATATCAAATAAGTGGTCTAACAGAAAAAGAAACGAATGAGTATATTCGTCACCAATTAAAAGTGGTAGAAACACCCCAAGAAATCTTTTCGGAAGAGGCTATTACAGCAATTTATAACTTCAGCCAAGGGATTCCAAGAAAAATTAATACACTATGTAGTCAAAGCCTATTAGATGCTTTCATACAAGGAAATAAGATTGTGGGAGAATCCCATATCCATCGGGTAGTAAATGAACTGTAGAAGTGTAAGTACCGATTATTATGTACAATTGGAGAATGGAATTGTCGAGATGGAAGCAACCATTGAGCGGTTAAGAACGGAAATAAACGAGTTAATGGAAATTAGAAATACCTTGTATCAATTGAATGGTTTGCTTAAAAAAGAATCGAAGGATCTGATAGGGGATTTGACATTTTAAACCATCGGCAATTAAGCTGACTTTTGTAAATGCCAGTGGCATTGAGGGTGACTGTTATTCAGTTGCCATGTCACTGCCACTGGCCAGTTAACCGCCATCGAAAGTGGCTGCGGACAGTACATATAGGTAAAATATCTATCCAAAATTTAATAATCAAAAGAATAAATAACATTTTCAAAATATCAGCTCCTCGTTTTGTTATTGGAAATCACCCAAATTTTTTTGTTGGAATTTTCAAATAAACTAATTTTTGCTCCTACCATTTAGTTTTCCTTTCTGTTATCTAAATAAATTACTGGTAAATGCTTTTGTAAGAATTTTGACTCTAATTTCCTCAGTCAAACCTTTTCTTAATTGAGTACAAGACGATTACATCAGTGATATTTTTGGGTTAAAAGGGAAGGATATAAATCAAAAAAATATAAATAAGTATAAAAAACAATTTTTTGTGAAATTATATTTAAGGACAATGAAAGGAGGAAATAAAATTGAAAAAAGTAATAACACTAGTTTCATTTATTATTTTGTTCACAAGTATTTTTGGTTTAGGTTCTTCTATTGCATCTACTTTAGTGAGTAAAGGAGACAAGAACGAGTATTTTGAGAATAATTCTGATAAAAACTTTAAAAGTGCGAATGAGTTTTATTTAAGTCTAAAAGAAAATCAATATAAAGAGTTTAAAAATGCTGATTTAAATATTAGACAAAAGGTATCGTATAAAGACTTAAAATCTGCTATAGATAAGTTAGGTAAGTATGGATCTGAAACGATGTATTCCTCAAATGCACCTCATATAGATCCTAATCGTCAAGTATATTTCTTAGCCACAGTAATTGATAATGATAAAATGTTTGAATCAAAGTACGTAGTATACGATGGTGAAACTAAGAATATTTTAAACTCAGGGCGTAGCGGAAGTGTAAAAGATAAAAAGAACAGTGATGTTGGAATTAAAGAGCCACCAACAGATTTAGATGAATTGCAAAATCATTAAAATTAAAAATATTAAAAGTATTAAATAAAAAAAAAGTCCATATTTTGTATCCCCTTACAGTATACAGTGTAAAAAAGTTCACGGATTAAGCGTTGATGTTACACTACTATATGGAGGGGATTTTTTTTCCAAGTTCGGAGACAACTTAGAATCAGCAGCGTGCACAAAAAAAGTGGGAAAATTTGAAAATACCGCAAATGATCAAAAGGTATGGTTTACACAAGAAACTAGAAATGGAGAACTTGTTACAGTTGAAAAGAATGAACAAACCATTAGCTTCGTTCCAATAAAAGCAAAAAAAGCACAGGGAACCGAGAAAAATAATGAAGTGAACTATAAAGGTGTTTTCGATAACGTCGATGTTCTTTATCGTGTACAGGGTAGCGCGGTGAAAGAAGATATTATTCTTAATCAGTATCAAAACAAAACGAAAATACATTCAGTTTTGAGCTGAAGATGAAGGGTGTAACACCTCATAAAGAGAAAAATGGGACAATTATTTTCAAAGATTCACAGGGAAAAACAGTATGGTTCTTTGAAAATTCTTATATGACAGATGCAAAAGGAGAATACTCGGAAAAAGTCTCTCTTGATCTACGTGAAGAAAATGGGAAAACGTTTGTTGATGTTATTGCGGATCAGGTATTCTTGAAAGATCCGGAAACCCAATACCCGGTCACGATTGATCCGACGATAAACAGCTGGGATGTGCTCCGTGATATGTAAACAACAGGTGCTTCGCCTGTTTGTCCTCTATAAAAAAGGAAAATCTCACCGTTATGAGAAATAACAGTGAAATAACAGTTTTTGATATATTAGGTGTTGTCTTTCACAATACCATTTGTAACAAGAACGTAGCATATCGTTAAAAAATTCCCCTATTTTCAGACTTATGTTAACTTGATAGGCCTGTGGAAGGTCCCCTATGCCGAAAAATTCATGGAAATAAAAACCATGCTATGACTCATTTTTACACGTATCTCGGTTGTACCCCTAGAGAACAGTACGAGGCATGCTAGCATATATATCCCAAATAAAGCGACAATATCTGATATAGAATTCTTCTTGAAATCCAGAGTGTTTGCCCGATCAGAAAATTTCGATAAAATTATCAAGAGTATGGGAACTACAGGTGACGATATCATAGGAATATTAAGGCATACCAAAGGCATCCTTGAAGGCGACTCGATATCAGTCGAATTTATGAATTAAAATTAGCAAATGATGGAATATCTATAATGTTTTTGAATGTGGGTGTGAATCGTATAACGTTACCGCTAGTTAGAGAAGGAGTGATTAATTTTCCGCAAGGCTTTGTTTGAACAGGTTTCATCATGATCCCGCCATCCAAAAGTTGAAGTTCCATCTCGGATACCTATATTTTTGGCAAAATGAGTAGGGATACGAACAGCTAAACTATTTCCCCATTTTTGAAGGCTTGTCCTATATTTTCCTCCATTTTCGTTTTGCTGATAAAAAAAGAGCAATCACTACGTTTGTCAGAACCGTAATAATTACTCTTCTTGTTTATATAATTCCATTAGTTATTGCTAAGACGCTCTAATGCTTTGTCGTTTGCTTTAACTGCTTTTGCAAAGATGTCATGAATCTTAGATTTACGATCCGTTTGTTGTTTTTGAACTACTGCTTTCATTTTATCATCATCCTTTTTTTTACTATTCACTGGCCATCCCTCCCACACGGATCATACCATTTTTATGATATAGATCTTTGCTAATTCTTCTGACTGACAAGAGACAAAGTCCTCTGTACATCCACCCATGGAGCAATAAGAAGTTACGACAATCCAACCATGTTCTTCGTGGTATGTTACATCAAAATCCTATTGGTTTGATTTTATCATCGTTTGGATTTGGCTTTCTACGTTTACTTTGCCAGTTCTTTTGCTCCAGCTATCTATTTTGTATTTGGCATATCATTATCTCCTGTTCGAGTTATGTTTTGTTTTTCCATTCATCCCGTTTATTGATTAGGTAGCGTAGCGGAATAACGTTTCGTTTTTCATGAAATTCTATCCTTTTCACAAATTGAAGTTCCGCTCAATCTAATAGGATCAGAATGAGTCGGATAGGGAAAACTTAGGAAAAGCACTTGTGGGTATGGTAATATATGATCATTAAGAGAGGAGTGGTTTTCTAATGAGTAAAAATCGTGAGAAGATCGCAGTTCAAGTTAAATCAGATGAAAATGAAAATAGAATACAAGTAGGGAAGGCTTACGATTTTCTGTTCGAAGGGGAAAACAACGACTATGACGAAGAGTACGGAGATTACATCTAAAGATGTAATGCATCAGGGACGTCTTGATGTGCCATTTCCTCCAATCTTCGCCAGTTCCCAGTGTAGGGGCGATTACCGGCTTGCTCCACCCCTGTTGTGGGTTGAAGTCTAAAAAGCTGATATCGCCCTTTTTAGGTACCGTTATAATCAAATCATTTCCTTCCCTTCGGCTTTTCCAAAGCCGTAATCTAAATGTGGATTGGTTCGCCCCTTTGTTTTTGCTAATAAGTCATCTAGTGTTGGCTTCGTTTGAACAGGTTTCATCATGATCCCGCCATCCAAAAGTTGAAGTTCCATCTCTGATCCATCTCGGATGCCTATATTTTTGGTAAAATGCGTAGGGATACGAACGGCTAAACTATTTCCCCATTTTTGAAGGGTTGCCATATACTTTCCTCCTTTTTCATTTTTTTCATCTTCCTTAAAAAAATAGCTTCCTCGCTATTTAGTGTTTAGTTTAAAATCTCATATAGCTGTCAATACTGGGTAAAAATTAGTAGAATTCTAGGAGTTGACTGCTTTATGAAAGATATCCAAGAAGAATATAATGTATTTGAATCTGCTTTAGAAATACCTGAGCCGTGGTATGTTTTCCATCATGAGTTAGCCAAAAAAGAAAAAACACTTCACATTTATCTTGAGTACAGAAAAGGTGCCGAATTCTCATGCCCTAATTGCGGATCACCAGGATGTAAGGTCCATGATATTCAGGATCTAGACCGTACATGGAGACACCTCGACTTTTGGCAATATCAAACCTTACTTCATGCAAGAATGCCTAGGGTTAAGTGTGAATCTTGTGGAAAAATTCGTACCGTTGTTATTGATTGGGCACGCCCAGGAGCTGGCTTTTCTTTGCCTTTCGAATATCATGTCCTGTCATTGATGGTTGAAATGCCTGTTGCTGCAGTTGCGCGTAAAGTTGGTGAACATGATACTCGTCTTTGGCGAGTCTTTAAATACTACGTTGATAAAGCAGTTGAAAACATGGATGTATCTAATGTTAAAAATATAGCTATGGATGAAACTTCACGTACTAGAGGTCATAAGTACGTTACATTATTTGTTGATACGGATACCAAACGAGTAATCTTTGTCACAACAGGTAAAAGTGCAGAGGTATTGAAGGAATTCTGCCAATTTCTTGATAGTAAAGGGGTTGCCCGTTCTCAAATTAAAGAATTCTGTTGCGACATGTCTCCGTCATTTATTTCAGGAATTGAAGATAATTTCCCTGAAGCATCGATTACCTTCGATAAATTTCATGTGATGAAAATGGTCAATGAAGCATTAGACAAGGTGCGAAGGCAAGAGCAGGGCACCCAACCTGAACTAAAAAATTCACGATATGTATGGCTTAAAAACCAAGAAAATCTGACTGAAAAACAAAAGGAAAAATACGCCAAATTAAAGGACATGGATTTAGCGACTGGTCGAGCATACCGTATGAAATTGTCACTGCAGAAAATGTTTACTAAATCAACCGGAATCTCCGAACTATACTTTGATGAGTGATACAATTGGGCTATTCGATCTCAACTGGAACCGATAATTAAGTTAGCACAATCTTTAAAAAAGCATAAAGATGGTATTTTGAGATGGTTTAAAACCAAATTGACCAACGGTTTGCTTGAAGGAATAAATAGTTTGGTTCAAGCTGCCAAAAGAAAAGCACGTGGATATCGCTCACCAGATAATTTTATAGCAATGATCTATGCAACAGTTAATAAAATGGATTTGATTATAGAACCATGATTAATTTTATCTTGGTTTCCTACAAACAAAAAAGAATGCGTTACAGTATGGAGCCATGTATCGCTCACAACCGAACACATTCCCTTGTCCATGAATAAGTGTGCCCACATATTTGGGTAATTATTCATGTTACAGGTGGTGAATGTTGAGTGAGCAATTGAACATATTCCCTTGTCCGGTTTTGGTTTTTATTCTTGTGCCACAATAACGACGGCAAACAGGAATGGTAGAAACTACTGGCCTATTAACTTGTTTTTTCAACACTAAATAGCGAAGAGCCAAAAAATACAATAGGAAAAACAATTATTAGTTTCCTATATTATTCCTAAAAGAAGTGTATTTCCTTTTTCCCAATCACCTAAATAATCAATGATTGCTATTGTATAAACGTTAAAAACATTGTATATTTAATCTAATTGAAAATGATAATCAATACTACTTGTTATAGAGGAGTGAATGATCAATGAAACAGGAAGAGTTATATGATGTGACGATAATCGGTGGAGGGCCAGCGGGGCTTTATTCAGCGTTTTATAGTGGTCTTAGAGAAATGAAAACAAAACTCATAGAATACCAGCCACAGTTAGGTGGGAAAATTCATGTGTATCCAGAGAAAATGATTTGGGACATTGGGGGGCTTACTCCAATTTCAGGTGAACAATTAATTCAGCAGCTTGTTGAGCAAGGACTAACTTTTAACCCTGAAGTTGTTCTAAATGAGAAAGTGGAAATGATTACACAAAATAATGACGGAATATTTGTTTTACAAGGTTCTTCAGGTGAGGTGCATTTATCCAAAACGGTTATTGTTGCAGTAGGAGGCGGAATTTTAAATCCGCAAAAGCTTGAAATTGAAGGGGCAGAGAGATTCGAAGTAGCCAATTTAAATTATACTGTAAAATCCTTAAAGCGTTTCAAAGATAAAACAGTCATTATTTCAGGTGGAGGAAATTCAGCAATTGATTGGGCGAATGAGTTAGAGCCAATCGCTAAAAAAGTTTATTTAACGTATAGAAAAAATGCATTAGCGGGACATGAATCGCAAGTAACGCAATTAATGAACAGCACTGCTGAATGTTTTTTCCAAACATCGATTACAAAACTAATTGCATGTGAGAACCATGAAGCAATTGAATTTGTGGAACTGACTAATCATGAAACAGGGGAAATTAACAGCTTATCCATTGATGAAGTTATTATTAATCATGGCTATGAACGGGAATCGACATTGCTTCAAGATAATGAATTAAATATTAAGATTGCAGATAATTATTATATTGCTGGGAATGCCACTAGCGAATCTTCCGTAGATGGACTTTATGCGGCTGGAGATATTCTTCATCATGACGGAAAATTACATTTAATAGCTGGGGCTTTCCAAGATGCTGCAAATGCAGTAAACAAGGCAAAACAATTTATTGAACCGGATGCTAATAAATATGGAATGGTTTCATCACATAATGAACTTTTCAAAAAACGCAATAAGGAATTAGTGAAACAACTGATTAAATAGTCAAGTTTAAAACGAGAGTATATCTTATTAACTTTGCACCTCAAATTCGTTTGTAAATCTTGATAGGACTCGGTTTAGAACAATAAAATGGGAGGCTTGTTTTTTAAAAGGTGAGAACGTTGCTCTCCCAAAATGTGCACTTTTAGTCTATTCAATAAAGTGGGGGTTTTTACCAGTTCAATGACAGCAACTAAAGCTTATGGGGCAAAACGGCTTGATTGGAGCGGATATGCGAGACTCCTGTGGGATTAGCGGGTTAGATGAGGCCTAAGCAGGCGATTGGACTGAGGAGGCTCATCGCACGACCCACGGAAAGCAATCCCCTATTTATAAGGAATAATGTTTGCAAAAAAATACCTAAAAAGACTAATCAATCACCCTTTTCTAATTGCTCTAAACCAAGGTATGGCAATACAAGAAGTGGAATTTATAACTGCAAAGTTTTAGTTATTAAAATTACTTAAGCCTAATTGGGGATGGAACAAGCGTCACTCACCTCCCTTTAATTAGGTTTATTTTTTTGTTATTGCCCCGTGAATAGCTCCCCTTTTAACCACTCATTTTTTTACTGCTGTTATTTTTCTTTTAAGAATAAACATTAGCTTACTGGAGCCATATATTGATTCTGCAACCCATGCTTTTCGTTTTGTGAAAGGATATTATTTTAGATGGAAGCATATAAAATAAGTAATGAATGGTAAGATAAAAAGAAACTAGTATACGAGGTTGTTCCAAAAAAGGACTCGGCTAGTTTCTTCGTTGGCTTATTTTTCGCTTCTATCGTATTTAACTCGAGGATCTTCAATAAAAAACGCTCCCGTCCTGTAAACAACGTTGAAGTCATCACATCCTGTGGAACTGATGCTCAAAGTGAAGCCGTCTCGAAATTCTTGCTCCTCTTTTTGAACACGCACTATACAAACTAACTATCCATAAATACGTCTTAAGACTTACTTTAGATTCCATTTCAAGTCCATAGCAATTTCTTGATTTTTTCGTTATTCTATAAAGAGAAAAGGAATATTTTACATTTTACTTAAATGAAACTATTAGTTGAATAAATCGTAAAATAAAAGAAGGAATATAACGTCAGGAGTCGATGAGATTGAATCCAGTTTTACTTTTTCTTGTTCGGTCAGGAGTGACAGTCCCAACCGGTATAATAACTTGGTTTAGCAGTATCCTCTTTTTTGATCAAACGTTTTTCCCAGCAGTTATATACGCAATCATCGCAGGCACTGCTGCATACTTGCTAACTGATGGAGTAGTTCATCATCGGTTTTTAAAGAAGCAGGGACTAACTAGAAAAGAATATAAATTTATTGATAAGCAATTAAAAGAAGCAAAGACGAAAATTACACGTTTAAATAGAGCCGTATTTGCTGTACGTCATTTTTCATCCATCAAACAGCGAGTCGATTTAATGCGGGTTACAAGAAAGATATACCGATTGACGACACAAGTGCCAAAAAGGTTTTATCGAGCAGAGAAGTTTTATTACTCTCATTTAGATTCAGTTGTTGAAATTACAGAAAAATATGCATTATTATCAGCACAGCCTAAAAAAAATCGCGAACTGCAAGTTACTCTTCGGGAGACGAGAAATACATTGGAACAATTAACTAAATCGATTGAAGAAGATCTTCATGAATTACTTATAGATGATATTGATGACCTGAATTTTGAATTGGATGTAGTGAAGCATACTACTTTAAAGAAAAAGGATAGTAGCTTGTTTGATGAAAGCAGGAGATTAAAATGAGTGATGATTTGAACTCGCTTTTGAGAAAAGAATATGAAAAGGAATTTTCTCAGTCACTTGAAGCAGCAAATGAGAAAACTGTCCAAATAGGAGGAGAGGAGGCGAGAGAGAAATCAGTTCGCCTTCTTGACGTTCTCAAAGAGGAAGAGAAAAAAAGAGCATATGAATTAGCTGAGAAACTTGATCCGAAAAAACACCGGGAAATGATTTTTTTCGGTGCTAAAGCACAAAAAAGTCTGCTTTCTTTTTCCCATGCCATGTTAGAGCATGTGAAAAAAAAGGATGTGGGAGAAGTAAGCGATATTATTGGCGAGCTTATGGGCAAGTTGAACGAAATCAATCCAGATGAATTAAAGATGGAAAACAAATCATTTTTTGCTAGACTTTTTGGCAGAATGTCTAGTTCTGTGCAGGAGATTTTATCAAAATATCAAAAAACAGGTGCTCAAATCGATCGAATTAGTGTGAAGTTAGAACGCAGCAAAAATATCTTATTATCTGATATCCATTTATTGGAACAATTATATGAGAATAATAAAGAATATTTCTATGCACTTAATATATATATTGCAGCAGCAGAATGGAAGCTGGAAGATTTACATAAAAACATTATTCCGGAAATGAAAAAGGAAGCAGAAACACAAAAAAATGAGATGAAACGCCAAGAAGTCGATGACATGCTCGAGTTTGCTGATCGTTTAGATAGCAGAATATATGATTTGAAAATAAGTAGGCAAATTACCCTTCAAACAGCACCGCAAATTCGTTTAATTCAAAATACCAATAAGAAGGTAATTGATAAAATTCAATCCTCTATTCTCACAACTATTCCACTATGGAGAAACCAAGTGGCCATTGCACTTTCTCTGCTGCGACAACGCCATGCAGTAGAAACGCAAAACAAGATAAATAAAGCAAACCAAGAAATAATCAAAAATAATGCAAAGTTAGCGAATCATCCTATGATAGAGAAAGAGAATAACAGCGGATTTGCAGAGATTGATCTGTTAAAAAATACACAGCTCGATCTCATTTCAACACTAAAAGAGACATGGAAAATCCAAGAAGATGCTCGTGAAAGTAGAATAAAGGCAGAACAAGATTTTGCACTAATAGATCATAAATTAAAAACCACTCTCGAACAAATAAAAAACAAATAAATAGATATTTTTAGATATGGATATGCACTCATTTGATATAGTGTTATCCCATATTTTTTTGGAGACTGAGCAAAGGAAAAACAAACATGGAGAAAGTGGAGATTTATTCAGACAAGTCTATCCAACCAATCTTGCACTATGAACCATGAAAAGAAGCAGCTTGTTCTATCATGAATAGAAGTTTTATTGTTGATGCTCGAAGCACAGAACGGCCTGCGAACTAATGGAGAATGCTTAAATGTCTGATTAAAAAAGTAAAACGGTTCAGTTTTCCATTGAAGAGTTGGAATGCTGAACCGTTTACTAAATATTTACTTTGTATTTTGAACACTTTGCTTATCTTCTATTAATTTATCAAAATGAACACGTTTATTCACAAGATAAATAATCGGAATACCAATTGCCATAACAGCTAATTCACCGACCGCAACAGTAAACCATGTATATAAAAACGGTAGTTTAAAAACTAAGAATAGTTCATATGCAATAATAAACATCGTAAATGTAAATACAATCGTATTGACGATCATTCGTTTTATAATGTTTTTAACATATTTGCCGACAAAAATGGTAATCAGTAATGCAATGATTGATTGACCGACACCAAAAATAAGGTCGTGTGCCTTCATTGGCGAAAAGAATAAATTAGCTAAAAATACACCAATCACAATTCCGTATAAATATTTTTTATTAAATACAATTAAATGATTAAACATTTCGGAAACGCGGAATTGTATGTTCGTAAAACCGAATGGCGCAATAATACCAGATACAGCAATATAAAGTGCAGCAATCATCGCATTTACTGCAAGTGTTTTTATTTTCATTTTTTACTCTCCCTTAGTTTTTTTACGTGGGATGGTTACGAACCACGACTGACAATCTCTAAACAAAGAATAATATTATAGCATGATAGTTATGTTCGTCAATGTTTTTTGGAATGAAAACTTCAAGCCTGTGCATTATTTTTTTTGGTAGCTATTCAGTATGCTATTAAAAAATAAGCATGGTTCTAATTATTTTCGCATAAAAATTTATTAGGATAGAGAAAGTAACGATTGAGATGAACAGTAGCTTAACAAAGAGGAATTGCAGCTTGAGAGGATGGATGCTTGTTGAGATCATTGGTATTGCAGTCAGATTTTTGTCTGAGTGATGGAGCAGTGAGTGCGATGTATGGAGTGGCGACAAGTGTTAATCCCAATCTTTGCATTTTTGATTTAACACATGATATTCCGCCATTTCATATTTGGGAAGCTTCCTATCGTTTACTTCAAACGGTTTCCTATTGGCCAAGAGAAACTGTATTTGTTTCAGTAGTAGATCCTGGAGTCGGCTCGGATAGAAAAAGTATTGTCGCTAAAACGGTTGATAATCACTATATTATTACCCCTGATAATGGGACGATTTCTCATATGAAGGATGTTTTGCAAGAAGTTCGGTTAATAGATGAAGCCAAAAATAGGCTTCCAAATAGTGGTGAATCCTATACATTTTATGGAAGAGATAGAGAGTTAGTAAATAAAAGTGAAATTTTGTATGGAAATATGGTAGAGGTATCTATCTTTTTTAAAAAAGAACAAGTTTTTAAAAAGCAAATAATCTTTGGGAGATCATTTGCTGATGCCCAAATAGGTGAATCCATCGCCTATATAAATTCTTTAGATAATGTAGGGCTGGCCATAAATCAGCAATCAATGGCTAATACCTATTCACTTGGAGCAGGGGCTGATTGGACGGTGCAAATACTGCCAACACGATAATATTTAAAAATCTGTCTTTCAAGCAAGGCAGATTTTTAAATGGAATTAATCGAAAATTTAGAATATAATAAAGTTATTACTTAGATTCACGAAATAAGTAAAGGAAGGGATGCACGTATATGACAGATATAGCAAAGTCTTTCGAAGATACATGGAAACAGTTAATAGAAAATGCCCTTGTAAAAAAGGGAATAGCTTTTTTAAAGGAAGATGCTAGCCATACATTAGAAGAACAAATCGAACTTACTTGCATTCCCGCTCCGAGTTTTTTAGAAGAAGAAAAAGGAAGAGTATATAAATCGAAATTGGAGCTATTGGGTCTTTCGCAAATAGAGACAGACCAGCATGGAAATGTTTTTGGCATCCGTTATGGGACGGGAAATGGTCCAAGAATATTTGTGTGTGCCCACCTAGACACCGTGTTTCCGGAAAGCACTGCTATTCAGGTGAAAAAGAAGGATGGAAAAGTATATGCGCCAGGTATTTCGGATGATGGCAGAGGGCTTGCAGCTGTTTTATCAGTAGCAAGGGCATTTAATGAAACGAATATTCAAACAAGCGGGGATATTATTTTTGGGGCGACTGTTGGAGAGGAGGGGTTAGGAGACTTAAGGGGTGTAAAAGGGTTATTTCAGGATAGAAACGATATAGATGCTTTTATTTCGATTGAGCCTGGAACGCCTGAACGAATTGTTTATCTTGCAACAGGAAGCCACCGATATCATGTTACATATAAAGGATCAGGTGGACATAGTTTTGGAGATTTTGGAATACCTAGTGCTGTCCATGCGTTAGGACGAGCTATAAGCAAGATTGCCGATATCGAAACACCAACCGATCCAAAAACAACTTTTACAGTAGGAACCATTACAGGTGGAACTTCTGTTAATACTATTGCGGAAGAAGCAAGTATGATGATCGACTTACGTTCTAATTCACAAGAAGAGTTGCTGAAGTTGGAAAAGAATGTGATGAATCTATTGGAGCTGGCAGCAAAAGAAGAAAATAATCGATGGAACAGCGATCACACAGTTATTGAAGTAAACATAAAGTTAGTAGGAGATAGACCAGCTGGAACACAAAACAGCGAGCATGCTATTGTGCAAGCATCTTTACATGCAGCTAGAATGTTAGGGCTAAACCCTGAGCTTTCTTTTGCAAGCAGCACGGATTCTAATGTACCGATTAGTTTAGGCATACCAGCAGTTACATTAGGTGGCGGTGGTGATTGTGGAGGAATTCATACATTGGAAGAATATTTTGATCCAACAGATGATTACTTAGGCACACAAAATCTATTTCTAACTATTCTAGGACTTGTTGGTATAAAAGATGAAACAGAAGCATTGCTAATTAAATGAGCAAAAAAAGTGAAGAGTTATTCTTCACTTTTTTTTGTGTTTATTAATACATAAAGTTTAACTTTCGTAAAAAAAGGAAGCATCTAGAAAAAATATGAAAATGAATAAAAATAAAAAAATTCTCCCTCGACTTATTCCTGACATATTACTTTTTTATTCTATTAATTGTAAAGCACACCCAAGTCAATAAAGGAAGACTTTCACACTGGTCTTATATAAGTAAATAAAAAAAGGAGGGCAGCATGAAAACTTGCTTTTTTATGCAAAACGAATAGCAGCTAAATTTAATTAATAGAAAGAGGATGAGAAAAAGGATGAAAAAAAATATAAAAAAGTGGATCGTTAGTGGCATTATCATTGTAATAATTGGTGCTGGAATTGGAGCATATTTCTTATTTTCTAAAGAGGAAAATAGCGGGGGAGTGGCCCAAGCAAGAACACAAACATCTACAGCAGAAGTAGGAAATGTTGAAATTAAAGTAAGCGGTACGGGAAGTATTGCAGCCATTAATAAAGAAACAGTTACAGGAACGGAAAATGCAACAGTAGCTGAAGTTCTAGTAGAAGTCGGAGATACGGTAGAAGAAGGCGACGAGTTAGTAACTTTTGACGGCGATGCTGATCCAATTGAAGCACCTTTTTCTGGTGAAATTACAGCACTTAATGTAGAAGAAGACGAAAATGTATCAATGGGCACAGAAGTACTGCAAATTACAGATTATAGCAATTTAGAAATGGTTGTAAATGTAGATGAATTAGATATTTCAAAAGTGAAAGTCGGACAAGAAGCAACCATTTCAGCTAGTGCTTTAGAAGATAAAGAGTTTACAGGCGAAGTAACAAACGTAGCAAAAGAAGCTAATTCTGACAGCTCAAGTGTTGCTAAATATGCTGTTACTGTAAAGTTAAGCAAACCAAAAGGATTATTAGTAGGAATGACTGCTGAAGCAACTATTACTACAAGCAGTAAAGAAAATGTTGTTACTGTCCCTGTAGAAGCAGTACAAAAACAAGATGATGAGTATTATGTGTTAATTCCATCAGGTACAACAACTTCAGAAGATGGAACAACAGAAACAACTACTACAAAACAAACAGTAAAAGTCGGCTTAGAAAACGAAGATGTTGCAGAGATTTCAAGTGGCTTGGATGAGGGAACAACTGTTGTACTACCAACATTTGAATCTAGCAGTGATGAAAATTCACAAAATATGTTTGGTAGAGGTCAAGGTCAGATGCCAGGCGGTGCTGGCGGCGGACAAATGCCATCTGGCAATGGAGGCGGTATGCCGGGCCAAGGCGGGGGAGGAAACCGTTAATGATTGAAGAAAAGAGATTGGTAGAAATAAAAAATGTAAATAAGGAATATTCACTTGGCGGTGAAACCGTGAAAGCATTAAATAATGTCAGCCTTTCTATAAATAAAGGAGATTTTATTGCCATAATAGGTCCTTCAGGTTCAGGGAAATCGACGTTGATGAACATGGTTGGCTGTTTGGACACACCTGATTCGGGTGAGTATTACCTTGACGGAGAAAATGTTTTTGCATTAAAAAGTAAGCAGCTTGCCGAAGTCCGCAACCATAAAATAGGGTTTATCTTTCAATCATTTAATTTATTAACAAAACAGTCAGCTTTCGAAAATGTAGAATTGCCATTAATATACAGAGGTTTGAATAGTAAGGAACGAAAAGAGATTGCTTTACATGCATTAAAAAAAGTTGGGTTATTAGAAAGGGCAGGACATAGACCAACGGAATTATCTGGAGGACAGCAGCAGCGTGTGGCAATTGCCCGTGCTCTTGCTGGAAATCCGCCCATTCTCCTGGCTGATGAACCAACTGGAGCGCTTGATAGTAAAACAGGCATGGAAGTAATGAAGTTAATAAAAGACCTGAACGAACAAGGTCATACCATTATCTTAATTACACATGATTTAGAAATAGCAAAACAAGCCAAAAGAGTAATCCGAATCCATGATGGAAAACTTATAGAGGCAAAGGAGGTAGTGAATTCTTGAAACTCGGTCAAGCAATAAAGATATCTTTTAAAAATATAACGATGAATAAGCTGCGGGCAATATTAACGATGCTCGGCATTATTATCGGTGTCTCTGCTGTTATTGCTTTAACATCTCTTGGAATGGGGGCTTCTCAATCAGTTTCTGATGAGGTTTCTGGTCTTGGAACAACGACTGTTTCAGTTAATTTGTCAGGAAATTCTAGTGATGAAGAAGTAGTAACATACGATGAATTAATGTCATTTGAGGATTTTTCCGAAGTAGAAGCTGTTTCGCCTACTGTTACTTCTAATAGTACAGTGAAAAATGGAACGACATCAAGTGATGGTGTTACCGTTAATGGTGTTACTCCTTCTTATGAAAAAGTGAATGAAATCACGATTCAATCAGGAAGAACAATCCTAGATGTAGATTTAGATAACCGGAATAAAGTAGTGGTATTAGGATCGAATGTAGCAACAGAGCTTTTTGGTTTTTCAAATCCTGTTAATCAAACAGTGAAAGTTGATGGAACTACTTTTAAAGTAATAGGTGTTTTAGCTGAACAAGGAGAAGAATTATCTGGTTCAGTTGATGATCAGATATTGATACCATTTACAACTGCTCAACGATTTATCGGGCAAACGTATGTAACCTCTGCAACGGTAAAAATGACTTCTGAAGATACAGTTGAAATAGGTATGGCAAAAATGAAGCAAGAACTTTACAACCAATTTGGTGGAGATGAGACTTCTTACACTGTCCGAAATCAATCATCTGTAGCAGATGCATTAGATTCGGTGAATAATACGATGACATTGCTGCTAGCAGGAATTGCAAGTATTTCCTTAATTGTTGGAGGAATTGGCATTATGAATATCATGCTAGTTTCGGTAACAGAAAGGACAAGAGAAATTGGCATTAGAAAAGCAATTGGAGCAAGAAAAAAAGATATTATGCTTCAGTTTTTAATAGAAGCGATTGTTTTAAGTGCATTAGGCGGAATAATAGGAGCATTAATCGGCATTGGAAGTGCAGAACTATTATCCAATACATTAGATATGACATTGCAAATTACATGGTGGGTTGTAGGAGGTTCCGTAGGGTTTTCCGTTATAATCGGTATTATATTCGGTATATTCCCAGCCAATAAAGCATCTAACTTAAACCCACTAGAAGCACTAAGATATCAGTAGAAAAGAAAAGCGGAAGCGCCTTGAAAGCCCCAAAGAAAAATGTTCTCTTTCCTCAAAAAGTGTTGTTTACTTTTAGAGGAAAGAGGTTATCTTTCAAAGGGGCTAGGCGCAGCAGCTGGACAAAAAGAAAAGCGGAAGCGCCTTGAAAGCCCCAAAGAAAAATGTTCTTTTTCAAAGGGGCTAGGCACAGCAGCTGGACAAAAAGAAAGTGGGTTTATCCTATCAATAAGGTTATTATCCAATCCAGCTTATCTATATCTAACGTAATATAGATAAGCTGGTTGTGGGGAGTGACTTTATAGGTGGGTAACCCTCTTTTTTTATAAAAAGCATTCTTTTATGTATAATAAGAAAAAAACAAAAGGAATAACAGTATGAAACATATATTAATAGTAGAAGATGAATTAGCGATATCCATGGTATTAGGAGCGTATTTAGAGAAGGAAGGATATACGGTCAGCTATGCTTATAATGGAGAGGAAGCACTTCAAAAATTGGCTGAATCCTATCCTTCTTTAGTATTATTGGATATTATGATGCCATATATGGATGGCTGGGCTGTCTTAAAGCAAATAAGGCAAAAAACTGCCTGCCCTGTCATTATGCTTACAGCTCTATCCGATACAGAACAAAAATTAAAAGGCTTTGGTGAGGGAGCAGATGATTATATAACGAAACCGTTTATTGCGGAAGAAGTAATTGCTCGTGTTCAAGCTGTATTAAGAAGATCCCCGCAATACCAAAGAGAAGACGATATAAAATATTATGGTCATTTAAAAATAAACTATCGTTCACATCAAGTTTTTCTGAATGGAATTGAGATACCGTTTACACCAAGAGATCTTTCCGTCTTTCTCTTTTTAACAAGCAATCCAAATCAGACCTTTACACGAGAACAGCTGCTTGATCATGTGTGGGGAAGAGATTATGACGGGAGTGACCGGGCCGTAGACCTTGCAATAAAAAGAATCAGAAAACTTGTGAATGGGTGGGATCCTTTAGATGGAGAAATTAAAACATTACGTGGATTGGGCTACCAATTTTATGTTCAAGAAAAAAAATAGTAGCAAAACTCCCCTTCTTTATTATTGGACAATGCGGTACTTACTCACATTAGTAGCAGGACTCGTTATCATCGGGGTGATATCGATTTTCTGGATTCGGCATAATGCTTTGGAAAATCGGTTAGAGTTAACGAAACTGGTGGCACAAGAATTATCCGATCGAATTAGTGATATGAAAGTGGATGAATTTTCTGCTACAGGCTTGCCGTTTCTGCAGGATAGACAGCGTTCTATTAATAAAGGTGCTCCACTTGCCATTTATATGAAAACCAATACAGGGAAATTAATTTCATTATCGCAGGACAGAGGCCCTGATTTTAAAAATGAGCAAAGTTCATTGATTGAATCAATGGATCTGGAAGAAGAACTAGCGGAAAAAAAAGTAACTTTAACGAATAATCAAAAAGCTACAGTGATTATCTCCCCTATAAAAAAAGAACAGACATTAATTGGTTCTGTGTATATAATACAGCCTCATAATGTACTGAATCATATTAACCCGGAAGAATATCAGCTATTAGGCTTGCTTTTAACCAGCCTTGCATTGCTTGGTTGGTTCGTCATCTATTTTTTATCAAAAAAAATGGCAAAACCAGTAGAAGAAGTGGCAAATGGTGCGCAGAGTTTAATGAGTGGAAACTATGATATTCGCTTAAATGAAGAGGTTCATGAAAAAGAATTGCATCAGCTTATAATTTCCTTTAATGAACTTGCCAATCGTTTAAAAACATTAGAAGGATTACGAACACAACTGCTTGCAGGTGTTACCCATGAACTGAAAACACCAATTACTTCTGTCAGTGCACTGATACAAGCTGTTAATGATAATATAGTTTCAGAAGAGAAGAAAAAAGAATTTCTGACAATGAGTTTAAAAGAAGCAAAGAGATTGCAAAGTATGGTAGAAGACTTACTTGATTTTAATAGTTTTAGTGCTGGATCTGTTACCGTTAAATTAGAAAAAATCAATTTGCAAGTAGTGATTAAAGAAATAATATATCAATGGGAAATTGTGCACGCAGAAGCCTTAAACCATGTTGTTTTAACCTATAGCAGTCCAGAGCATCCGGTCTACGCTTTTATGGATAGTGTAAGACTTCAACAAATAATCATTAATTTATTAAACAATAGTTTGCACGCTATTAAAAACAAAAAAGATGGAAAGTTAAAAATAAGTGTATCATCTGACGAAAAAAATGCGCTAATCACAGTAGAAGATAATGGATATGGAATTCCTTTAGAAGAACAAAAAAATATATTTGAAAGATTTTACCGTGGAAAAAATAAAAAGGATATAGAGAGGGGATTAGGATTGGGTCTGCCGTATAGTCAGCTATTGGCAAAAGCGCAAGGAGGATATTTATCTTTACAAAAATCAGAAGCTTCCACTACAATATTTTTATTGAAAGTACCACTTTACAATTAAAAATAGTAAAAAGGATGGGGAAGAAGCATGTCTTGTTACTTCCTTAACGAGTATACTAACGTATTAAAAAATATGCTTTTTAAGGGGAGTTGAGTTCAATGGATGTACGCGAAGAGAAATTTTGCAAAGAATCTCTAGTAGTGAAGACGAGCAGAATATTTCCAATTGATACGAATAACCATAATTCATTATTTGGCGGAAGATTAATGAGCTATATTGATGATGTGGCGTCCATTTCTGCCTCGAGACATTCGAGAAGTGATGTTGTTACAGCATCGACGGATTCTGTCGACTTTTTAGTTCCAATCAAACCAACTGATTCCGTTTGCTTGCAATCTTATGTTTCTCATACAGGGAATTCATCGATGGAAGTTTTTGTGAAAGTAATAGCGGAGAATTTAAAAACGGGAGAACGAAAATTAGCAGCTACTTCTTTTTTAACCTTTGTAGCACTAAATGAAAATGGCAAACCGAAACAAATTCCAAAAGTAGTTCCTCAGTCAAATGAAGAATTAATGCTGTATAATACAGCAGATCAGCGAGTAAAAATTCGAAAAGACAGAAGAGAACATAGCAAAGCATTCGCAAGTGTTGTAAACACCGATATTCCATGGATGTAGGCAATAGAATAATATAGTAAGCGATGGAGCTGTTAGGAAAAGATAATCTCGGACAACTATGTTTGAGATTTACTCTTTACCTGGCAGCTGCTTTTTTTTGACATGGTTTCTTCCTAGTTGGTACTTTAAACCTACAAGGAATGCATTATGTTTTGTATTTTAATTTTCTAACAAGAAAATTGTTGGAAATTGTCGAATGAAGGTGTGTTTTGTTCATGAATTTCGTAATACGAAAATAAAAGTCGGAATTTGCGCACTTTTTAGAAAATATATTGTCAGATAATCTAACAAAAACAAAGACACTTGTCTAATACAGGATTATAATCCAAACATGGAACTACTATTATGGGATAATATTCCTAGAGTAGTAAGGTGTGTAACTAGCATCTTCCTAAAGAAAAAGAAAAATTAGGGGGCTAACTATGATTTCGAAAAAAGTACTATCACTAGCGATGACAGCAACTTTAGCACTTGGCTTTATGAGCGGGTGTGCTTCATCCAATAATACGGACAAAGATAGTGGTGCAGATGGAAAAAAAGTTATTAAAATCGCTACGCAATCTCCATTATCGGGTGGAAGTGCAACTTTAGGAGAAGCAATTAAATTAGGTGCACAATTAGCATTAGATGACCAAAAAGATAAATTCTCTGACTTAGGTTTCGAACTAAAATTGGAAGCTCAAGATGATCAAGGAGACCCGAAAAAAGGGGTAGCAAATGCTCAATTAATTGGCGCTGATCAATCTGTATTAGGTGTTGTTGGCCATTTAAATTCAGGAGTTTCCATTCCTGCTTCTGAAGTATATGAAAAATACAAAATTATCAGTGTATCACCAGCAAGTACAGCAACTGATTTTACAGACCGCAACCTTAAATCTGTAAGCCGTGTCGTTGCACGTGATGACTTCCAAGGACCAGCGGGGGCAAAATATGCAGTTGAAACATTAAAAGCAAAAAAAATCTTTGTTATCCAAGATAAAACAGCCTATGGTTCAGGCTTAGCAGATGCATTTAGAAATGCGGCAGAAAAAATGGGTGCTGAAGTTGTAGGATATGAAGGAATCACTGTTGGAGAAAAAGACTTTAATGGTGTTCTAAACCAAGTAGCCTCTAAAAAGCCTGACTTAATCTATTTTGGCGGTTTATATGCTGAAGGCGGACTTATAGTGAAGCAGGCTCGTGAAAAAGGAATTGATGTTCCATTTATGGGCGGAGATGGTTTAGACTCTTCTACATTTGTTGAAATTGCAGGCGATGCAGTGAAAAATACATTCTTAACTTCTGTTGCAGGTGATACAGGAAAAACACCAGAAGGTAAAAAATTCGCTGATGATTATAAAGCGAAATTTAATAAACCGATTGAGTCTTATTCTGCATATGCATATGACAGTGCTGGTGTATTATTAGCTGGTATTGAAAAAGCGATTAAAGAGAACGACAACAAAATGCCATCTCGTGAACAAGTTATGAACGCAGTACGCGGCATTAAAGATTATAAAGGGGTAGTAACACAAGTTGGTTTTGATGAAAAAGGTGATAACACGTATGCAAAAATCTTCATCTATAAATTTGATGAAGCGAAATATCCAGCTACTTTAGATGGAGAAATTGAAAAAGAATAATTAGATAAGGAGGGTATGGACATCCCGTACCCTTCTTATATTTTATCAATAAGAAAAAAACGGTTTTAGATAAAATTTTGTATGATAAACCGATTGATGATCGTTCAAAGGGATTATATCAGTTACCTTTCTAATGGCAGACAAGCAATATTTTAAAAGAATAAGCAAGAAGGACAACTAAAAAAGAAAATAACTTAAAAAGTTAATTGTAGTTAATAAAATTTAAAACAAAAGTGTGGGGAAGAAAATGCTGACAGAAATACTACAAACATTACCGCAAGTTTTGATAGACGGTCTGACCCTCGGTGCTGTATATGCAGTTATAGCATTAGGATACACAATGGTTTATGGAATTTTGGAGCTAATAAACTTTGCACATGGAGAAATTTTTATGACGGGTGCGTTTATTGGAACAGCCGTATTAATTATTTTGACAAGTCTTGGCTGGACTTCCATGCTGCCGGCTGTATTTAGTTTAATTATTATGCTTGTGATATCCAGTTTAATCACAGGTCTAATGGGAATGGGAATTGAAAGAGTGGCGTATCGTCCATTACGAAAAGCTCCGAAATTAATTGCACTTATTTCAGCTATAGGGATATCCTTCTTACTACAGGATATTGTGCGCTTTATTACAGAACTATATAAAGGAAATTATATTTTAACTTCACCAAGTTTTTTTAAAGGACAAATAAAAGTACCATTAGATTCTATTATCTCAGGTATTCACAACCCAAGCTTTAAAAGTTCTTTTCTAGTAGTTATTATTGTTGCCATCATACTAATGGTTGCTCTTGATGTGTTTGTTAATAGAACAAAATGGGGCATGGCAATGAGAGCAGTAGCTCAAGACAGAGATACTGCATCCTTGATGTCTATTAACGTAAATAAAGTAATTTCAGTTACCTTTTTTGTTGGTTCAGCCCTTGGGGGAGCAACAGGAGTGCTTTTTGCTATTCAATATGGAACAATTGACCCTTATATTGGCTTTATTCTTGGACTAAAGGCATTTACAGCAGCTGTCCTTGGCGGTATTGGGAATATCCGCGGAGCCATGGTTGGAGGATTGATTATTGGTCTTGTTGAAATGTTTACCGCTGCTAATTTATCTGTTATTACAGGTGGTCTTTTAGGAGCAGAATATAAAGATGTTGTTGCTTTTGCTATTTTAATTATTGTCCTAATCTTTAAACCAGAAGGCTTATTTGGGAAAGCCGTAGCAGAGAAAGTGTAGGTGGGAACAATGTCAAACATAATGAATACACTACAAAACAATAAAATGGCACAAGCAATACTATTTTTAGTATACGTATTAGTAACGAGTGCTAGTTTATACCTTGCGCAGCAATCGGTTGTGGCATTTTTACTACTATTATTTTCCCTTTTAATTCTTTATTTTTTAAAGTTAGGAAATAAAATAAAATGGGCTTTGGGAATTATCATTTTGGGATTTGTTCTTCCCTTTTCAGCAAGTCACGGTCCTGCCTATCAGTCCTACATGGAAGTTGCTACAATGGTAGGAATATATGTTTGTATGGCATTAGGTTTAAATATCGTTGTTGGATTAGCTGGATTGCTTGATTTAGGATTTGTAGCGTTCTTTGCAGTTGGTGCATATACATACGGTATTTTTGCAACTACACAGGCGTCTAACTTTATGCCTTTTGGCCATTATCCTTTATCAGGAAACAGCTTTTGGGTTTTTATTATTCTTGGTCTGTTTGTAGCTGCTTTATTTGGTGTTTTGCTGGGAATTCCAGTTTTACGTGTAAAAGGTGACTACTTAGCAATTGTTACCCTTGGATTTGGAGAAATTATTCGAATTGTATTTAATAATTTAGATAAACCGGTCAATATTACAAATGGAGCAATGGGACTTGCAAGCATTAGTCCTCCTGAAATATTTGGGGTTCAATTAATATTCCCAAATCAATTTTATTATGTTGTATTAGTAGTATTTTTGATCGTTATCTATACAGTTACGAAATTAGAACATACAAAATTGGGACGTTCTTGGAAAGCGGTTCGAGAAAACGAAATTGCTGCACAAGCGATGGGAATTCCACTTGTTAAAACAAAATTAACTGCCTTTGCAATTGGTGCTTCTTTTTCAGGAATGATGGGTGTTGTATTTGCTGCAAAACAAACATTTATTGATCCAACAAGCTTCACCTATTTAGAATCTACTACTATTCTTGTTATGGTAATTTTAGGAGGTATGGGAAGTGTTCCAGGTGTTATTTTAGGAGCTTCCGTTATTACTATATTAAATTTACAAGTTTTAGCAGAGATTACATCATGGCTTAGTTCTGTTGCGGTTATTCCTGATGCGTTATCTCCGGCAAAAATGCAAAGATTTATTTTCGGTGCATTATTAATTATCATGACATTGTATCGTCCACAAGGATTGATACCGGTAAAAAATTTAAAATTTAATGCAAAGAAATTAAAACAGGGAACTAGGAGTAGTAAAAAATCTCTGTAAGGACTTAAATGCACAAGGAGGAACATCAAGTGAATGTACTCGAGGTTAAAGGATTAACCAAAACTTTTGGCGGGCTTGTTGCAAATTCAAATATTGATATGTATGTGGAGAAAAACTCTATAACGGCTGTAATTGGACCAAATGGAGCAGGAAAAACAACCTTTTTTAATATGATTACAGGCGTGTATAAACCAACATCAGGAGAAATTCTTTTGGAGGGAAAATCAATAGCAGGGTTAAAGCCACATACTGTTGCAAAGCATGGCATCTCTCGGACGTTTCAAAATATTCGTTTATTTAATGATATTACTGTATTAGAAAACGTACTAATTGGAATGCATAATCATATAAAAGGAAATCTATTAGGGACTTTACTCCAACTTCCAAAATCTAGACATGAAGAGGAAGAAGCAAAACAAGAGGCTTATCGATTACTAGAATATGTTGGTCTTGCTGATTTGTTAAATGAAGCAGCAGGAAACTTATCATATGGTGCTCAGCGTAGATTAGAAATTGCCCGTGCTTTAGCAACCAAACCTAGCATTTTATTATTAGATGAGCCGGCAGCTGGAATGAATCCAAAAGAAACAAGATTATTAACTGATTTAATACAAGATATGTGTAATAGATTAGATTTGACGATTATCTTAATCGAACATGATATGAAACTGGTAATGGAAATTTCTAATCATATTATTGTGCTTGATCATGGAGAGAAGATTGCGGAAGGCGGACCGGAAGACATTCGTTCGAATCCTAAGGTAATTGAAGCATATTTAGGCAAAGGAGCGGTATCACTTGCTTAAAGGGGGTAACAGCATGGAGAAAATACTGGAACTTAATAGTATAGAAGCATCATATGGCGGCATCCAGGCATTAAAGGGAATTAGCCTGCATGTAGATCGAGGCGAAATTGTTACGCTTATCGGAAGTAACGGAGCAGGAAAATCAACGACGTTAAAAACAATAAGTGGTCAGGTTCGAGCGAAACAGGGATCTATCTTTTATAAAGGCAATGAAATAACGAATATTGCTGCACATAAAACAGCTATACTAGGTGTTTCACAAGTGCCGGAAGGAAGAAGGATTTTTCCTAAATTATCTGTACGAGAGAACTTATTGATAGGCGCTTTTGCTGTAAAAGATAAAAAGTTAATTGAAACAAGAATGAAAAAAGTTTTTGAATATTTTCCTAGATTAAAAGAACGGGTGGACCAAAAAGGCGGAACGATGAGTGGCGGGGAACAGCAAATGCTTGCGATTGGACGTGCCATTATGATGCAACCGGAAGTATTAATGCTAGATGAGCCTTCCATGGGATTGGCACCGATAATTGTGGAACAAATATTTGAAATAATTAAAGAGCTGAACCGAGAAGGGATGACGATTCTTTTAGTTGAGCAAAATGCATTCCAAGCATTGCAAATTGCTAACAGGGGGTACGTTATTCAAACAGGACAAATTGTTCTTGAAGGTTCGGGAGAGGAATTAATAACAAATAAACAAGTACAAGAGGCATATTTAGCCTAAATGAAAAGGAAGCAGACTTAGATAAGCTATTTTTCCTAGCTTAATAAAGTCAGCTTCCTTTTTATCTGATTGGTTACTTCTAGTAAAAGTCCAAGCGTAACACAAATGAAGTAGCCATATTAATAATGCAAAAATTTAACACAGACAGGTTCAGGTGCTTCTATTTCAGATTGCAGTAATGTTAGTTTTCCAGTACCTGGATCTCTTTGGAATAATGTTAGTGTATCTGATTGTTCATTTGATGCAATCAAAAATTGTTCTGTCGGATCTAATATAAAGTCACGTGGCCAAACTCCCTCTGTAGAAGTATGATCGACAAACACAAGTTGTCCAGTATCAGGGTTCACGCTAAATATAGAAATAGTATGATGGCCACGATTTGCTGCATAAACGAACTTGCCATCTGATGAAACATGAATAGCGCTGCCTTGATTATTTTCTGTAAAGTCAATTGGAATAGTTGAAATATACTGTAGCTGCTCAAAGCTCCCTGTTTCTGCATCATAAGATAAAGCAATCACTTCAGAACTTAGCTCAGTCATCACATAAGCAAATTTACCATTGGGATGGAAAGCGATATGTCGTGGACCACTTCCAGGTTTTACAGATAAGCTATTTACTTCTTTTAGAACGCCTTCTGACAGCTTGTATGTATCTAAGCGATCAATTCCTAAATCAACAGACACCACATATTTTTCATCCGGGGTATATCCAACAAAATGCATATGTGGTTTTTCTTGGCGCTCTTTATTAGGGCCAAATCCGCTATTCTCAATAATAGAAGAAACAGGTTGGATAGAACCATTCTTATCAAGAGGATATGCATCAGCAGTTCCTTTGTGGTAGTTTCCAGATAAAACCATAATTTTACCATCGTCAACGCTTACATGACATGGAGAAGCACCTTCTGTATATTGGCTATTAAGCAATTCAAGCTTACCCGATGCAGAATCGATAGTATAAGCAGAAACGCCTCCAAGAGATCCCTTTTTCCCTACAGCGTAAAGATGTTTATTATCTTTACTAACTGTTAAATAGGTAGGATTATCAATTTCAGCTACCAATTCAATATTTGTTATCTTCTTTTTTTCTGTATCAAGTACAAATGAATAAATTCCTTTACTTTTAGTTTTCGTGTATGTACCAATATAACCGATAAATTTTTTTGAATTAGTCATGTACAAGTCTCCTTTAAACATAATTTAGTCTATTATAACAAAATATTTGAAGATTTAAATTATATCAGCTTGAAAGAAGGAAGCAGCAGGAAGGTTAGGAATCAATTGTTTGTACTCCCTCTTATGCAGAGCTAGACAGTTAAATAGAATTTTAAGCCATCATTATCAATGAATAAAAATCTACTATATCTTTTCCCGTTGCTAAAAGAAATAAACAAACATCTCATTATTATCGACTACTAGCAACAAAAAATCTGTTCATTGATTGGGAAACTCCTAGTTCATTTCCTGAGGCTTACGACATACTTTTTTTAATATATTGAAGTTCGGCTTGATGACATTGGGAACGGTTCTTCAAACCATACTATGTTTTATTTAAAGTGAATTTGCACATAAGGCCGTATTTCGGTTTAGACCAAATAGTGTTTTTATAAAATAATTTTTTGGAGGGAGTTATTGATAGAGGATTTCGACAATATTTGTCGAATATATCAGTAATTTTAGGAGTATTATCTGTTTTTGACGAATAATAAGAAAAGCGCAAGCGCCTTGAACAGCTCTGAAGAAAAATGTTCACATGACTCAAAAAGTGTTTTTTACTTTTAGAGGCATGGGGTTATTTTTCACAAGAGCTAGGCGCTGGAGCTAGACAATAGAAAAGCGCAAGCGCCTTGAACAGCTCTGAAGAAAAATGTTCACATGACTCAAAAAGTGTTTTTTACTTTTAGAGGCATGGGGCAATACTCACTAGAGCTAGGCGCTGGAGCTAGACAGCCTGCACAGTTCAAAAAATTTATGATTTCTTACATTTTATTTAAAAAATAAAGCAAACTATTTATTTACGGATTATAAAAGATAAATTAATCCGTCAGTATGTTGGAAAGGATAAAGTAATGAAGAAAAGAATCTGGTTTAACCAATGGTTCACAACAGTAGCACACTTTATCGATATGATTCGCTACAACTCAGATGGACAGGAATTTGAAGTGTATGGTACATCCACAAATGAAGATGCTTTGTACTTAAGCTATTGTGATGCTGCTTTTAAGGAACCAGCTGTTTCTGGGGAAATGTATATTTTGTTTTGCTTAGAATTTTGTCAAAAACATTCTATTGATATATTTGTTCCAAGAAAAGAAAATGTTTTAATAGCGCAACATTTATCGGAATTTCATGATTTAGGTGTTAAGGTGTTAGTATGCCCCGATCCAGATCTAATGGAAATATTAGATGATAAAGAACAAACATATCGTTACATACAGAACCATCCTGTATTAAGTAAGTATGTAAGTATTCCTGATTATTTTATTGTAAATAATGCTGAAGATTTTAAAAAGGCTTATAGTCTATTAAAAGAAAAAGGACATAAAGTTTGCTTTAAGCCAGTAATTGGAGAGGGAGGAAATGGTTTTCGGATTGTTCAAGAAAAAGTAGATACTATTCAAACCTTATTTTATCAAGGTATTACATCCACTATTTCATTTCAACAAGCCTATACGATCCTGCAACAGCAAAGTTCATTCCCTCCGCTAATGGTTTCCGAATACTTGGATGGTTATGAGTACAGCATTGACTGTTTAGCCTACGATGGAGTATTAATGACAGCGATCCCAAGAAAAAAAGCAAAAGGCAGAATTAGAGAACTAGAAGATAATCAAGAGTTGCTTACAATAGCAAAAGAAATGAATAAGGCATTAAAAATTCCCTTTGTTTATAATATTCAAGTAAAGTATAAAAATGGCATACCAAAATTATTGGAAATTAATCCAAGAATGTCTGGTGGGCTTCATTACAGCTGCTTAGCTGGAATTAATATTCCTTATCGAGCGGTTAAATTATTGCTGCACGGGAAAGAAGCGGTTGAAATTCTTTCTCCTCATTTTGGTATTAAATCGAGCTATATAGAGAAAGAAGTAATATTGAAAAGTCATATGTCAGATTCCAAAGTAGTTTATTAAGTAGCATTTTCTAAGGATTTTTTTTACTTTATTGAAAAAAGAAGCATTTTATTTAAAAAGTCCTAACTGCCATGTTTTATGGCAGTTTTTTTGTCTAGGAAATGATGGATAACGGAGTGGTTTTAATTCTGTATACTTGTGTCAGTCCAAAAAACATAAAGACGTAGCGCTTAAAGCCAGCACCTTAATGGCTTTTTCGCAGTCACTCACTCCTACAATCTTGCTCGTCTGGCATTCTGGTTAATTCTAGATGAATTCAGGCTTCTTAATGGTGGAAAATAAATTCTTAGTATGAGGGAATAGTAAAAAAATTGTATGAGAAGAGTAAAGAGTAATCTTAGCTTATAATGAACCAAAAAATAAATATGTGGAAAATTGCTGCGGTTATTCACTTTTTATTCACATCAAGATCTTTGCTATAGAAGTATTCCACAGGTTTATACACATTATCCACAAGGAAGAAACAAAAAACCATCATATTCTGTGGATAAGTTTAATTTGCATAAAGAAAGCGGTTGCTATCAATTGTGGTTATAAATAGGAGACTAGAGGAACACGAACTTGATCCTCTAGTCTGCTTAAAACTAATTCTTTTTTGATTTAGTATGTTCTTCTGCTGCTTTGTCCGCTTTTTTAAATTCATGGGTATAAGTAACTTCTTGCATACTAGATAAAGTATGCTTTGATTTTTGCTGTTGTCTTCGCTTTTCCATTTGCAACATCCTTTCATTTGTTATAGTTTCTCCTTCGTTTAAAAAAAAGATACTTAATAAAGATCCGAAATTGCTGCTTCTATAGAATTAAATTTGTAAGAGTAACCATGGTTTACTAACTGATGGGGGAAAACATTTTGTCCTTCTGTGATTAAAATACTCATCTCTCCTAAGACTGCTTTCAATAAAGTGGAAGGAAGAGGAAAATAATTAGGACGGTGCAAATGTTTGCTGATTATGCTTCCCAACTCCATCATATTAACAGGACTGGTAGTAGTAAAGTTTACTGGGCCGTATATGGAATCATTTTTTACAATAAATAGTAATGCTTTTACTACATCGTCAATATGAATCCAAGAAACCCATTGCTTACCACTGGCAATTTTGCCTCCTAAAAATAATTTGTACGGTAAAATTAAGGAGGGCAATGCGCCTCCTTTATTGGATAGCACAACCCCGAAACGACAAAAGACTGTTCGAATATTATTTTGTGCTGCTCTGCTGCTGGCGCATTCCTCCCATTTAGAGACGGTAGTTGCAAGAAAATCATGAGCAGCCTTGTCCGTTTCACTAAAAATTTTTGTTTCGGAAGTACCGTATATTCCGATAGCGCTCGCATTCAGAAGTAGCTTCGGTTTAATGGGCAGTTGTTCTACTATATTCATAAGTGCATTTGTAGCTTCTAGACGGCTATTTATTAGCTGCTGCTTTGTGTTATGTGTCCATCTGCCGCTATTAAGCGATTTCCCGGCTAAATTAATAACAATATCCACTGTTGTTTGTTTAAGTAAGTGTTCTGAACCATGATTTCTGTTAAGCCACTGAACATAAATTAAATGTTTCTTCTTTTTTTTATTGGAAGCAGTTCTTGTTAAGCAATAAACAGTATGACCCTGATCTAATAAAGTAGTGATAAGTGCTTCACCAATTAAACCAGTTCCTCCAGCAATTAAAAAATTGATAATATCCGCCTCCTTTATATGTGCCGCTTGAGTCTACCTCTATAAGAGGGGTGTTTTCACCAGTAAAACGCCAGCAACTAATTGTTCAAAATAGCCTGATTGAAGCGGATATGCGAGACTCCTGTGGACTCATCGTACGCCCCAAGCAACCCCCTATTTGTAAGGAATAATGTTTGCAAAAAAACACCCTAAAAGAATACTCACTCCTCCTTTTTTGATTGTTCTAAACCAAAGTTATGGCAATAGATGAAGAGGAATTATAACTGCGAAGTTTGAGTTATAATGTAATAATATAATAAAACGCTCATTTTTCATGTATGATAATGGTATATAAAATATATCTCTTCTTTTATATTCCCGGAAAAAACAGAAAAAATCATGAGGGGGATAAAAACTTGATCATTTCTAAAATTACAAGGCAGAAACAGATAACAGATCGATATAATATTTTTACAGTAAAAAATGGAAAAGAAGAATATGCTTTTAGTGTCGATGAAGGCATATTAATAAAATACCAACTTCAAAAAGGATTAGAATTGGATTCCTTATTATTAAGCGAAATTCAATTTAATGATGAAATAAGAAAAGGCTATTCATTTGCCGTGAAATATTTAGCGAAAGTTAAACGGACAGACGCAGAAGTTCGAAGCCATTTAAAAACAAAGGTAGAAGGTGACTTTGTTATTTCAGAGGTAATGACAAAGCTTTATGAGATGAAATTCCTTGATGATGAAGACTATGCTTTTTCCTACGTTAGAACACAAAGAAATACAACAGATAAAGGTCCACAAGTTATTAAAAGAGAACTAAAGGATAAAGGAATAGAGGTATCTATTATCGAAGAGGCAATCAAGGAATTATCCTTTGATGATCAATTATTTTCAGCTCGAAAAATAGCCAATAAAATTATTGGAAGCAATAAAAAGGAATCGAAGCGTATGCTTTTGCAGAAGCTTGAGCAAACATTAGTAAGAAAAGGACATACTTCTGCTATTATTCAAGAAGTGAAAAATGAACCTTCTTTTATGGATGAAGTGGCTGATGAAATGGATATGATTCGTGTACAAGGGGAAAAAGCACAGAGAAAGTTTGCGAAATATAGCGGATATGAATTTAAACAAAAGATGAAACAGTATTTATATAGAAAAGGATTTATTATTGAACAGATTGATCGATATTTGGAAGAGATAACAGATTGAATTTTTCCTTTGGTGAGGCTTTATCTTTGAGCAGAAAGCTATCTTTCCTATAAAATAAAGTAGAGTCTTCCATTCACTTTATAAAGAAATGGCCAGCTTTTTATTATCCAGGGTAATAAAACGGAGGAAGGAATTCATGTATGCATACAAAACGTTATAGCATGATGACAGAGTACGAGCTTCGTTCAGAAATAGCTTTATTAAATGAAAAAGCGAAGAAGGCTGAACAATTGGGAATGGTCAATGAATATGCCGTTTTAGAACGAAAAGCCGTTTTAGCTAAAGCATATTTAGTTAATACAGCAGATTATAAACAAAATGAAGTTTATGAAATAGAAGGAGATCCTGGTGTATTATTTAAAATTCACTATTTAAACGGAGTTTTTGCTTGGGGTATTCGCAGCAATGATAAAAAAATAGAAGGAATTCCTATTTCTTTACTAAAAGTGCGTGTTTAATACATGAGAAGAGAGAGAGGACAGAATATATTTTTCCTGCCTCTCTGCTCTCAAAAGATTATTTATTCGTTTCTCGATGAGAAGAAGCATTCATTCTTTCTTGTGGATGGGTATTAATTGAACCATCTGCCCGTTTTGAAGCAAATTCCGGTTTCGCGCGAGGTTCCCCTTCAAATTTATTTTCATTTATATTGTCTACACCTTTGCTCATAAAAAAACCTCCAATGTTTAATCCGTGGTGTCGTAATAAAACAACAAGTTTATTACAGACTTAGTATTTGTTTTAATAAAAAAACTATTACTTCATATAGAAAAAAGAAAGAAGGTTAAAAAGATGATGCATGATTATCAAAGAAGGCTGGTGGATCGGTTATTGGAAATAAATCAATCCATTACGGTTACTCAAGCACAAACATGGGTCGAGCTGTTATGGGAAGATTTTGAAAGTACATATGCAAAAGCAGGAAGAGAATATCAAGGAATGGAAATAACCGAAAAAGTAGTAAATCAATGGATCGAAAATTATGGGGAAAAGCTACATGAATTTGTTGCACAGAACCCGAAATATAAAGATTTCTTTTTAGAAGATAAAAGAAAGTTTCATTAAAAAATACTTACCATATTATTCTGTTTAGGAAGATACGAACATTTTCTAATTTAGCACTTAAATGGCTACTTCCCTATACTGGTTAGTTATGTTTTTTAATATAGTTAACTTAAACTTCGCAGTTATAAATTCCTCTTCATATATTAGCATAACTTGGTTTAGAGCAATTAGAAAAGGATGATTGATTCGTCTTTTTGGGTGTTTTTCCTTATAAATAGGGGCAAGATTCTCGTTTCAGGATGCTCGCTTTCCGTGGGGCGTGTGATGAGCCTCCTCGGCGCAAGCGCCTGCGGGGTCTCATCTAACCCGCAAATCCCACAGGAGTCTCGCACCTTCCACTCCAATCAAGCCGTTTTGCTCCATTAGTTGCTGTCGTTGAATTGGTAAAAACACCCACCTTATAAAAATAGACTAAAAATGCACATTTTGGGAGAACAGCGTTGAATAATAAACATAAAAAATCAACACTACTAGTGTTTAGTCGTCATACCTTGCAATGAAATTCGAAGACAAGAACTTATTCTAAAACAGGTTGCTTGTAACGGAGGGTGCGAAGACTCCTGCGGGAAATGTGGGAAGAAGCTGAAACCCTGCAGGTCAAGGGCCGAAGTGGCTCAAGCGTAGCCCCACGGAAAGCGAAGTGTATGCAGGCTGCGGGTGATTACCACAAACCTTCTTTTTTACACGAATAAAAAACCCAAACCATGATACGAAATATTTTTTACCTCTTCGTATCATGGTTCGGGTTTATCTTTGGCTGGAATACTTATGTCCCAGCTTCTTTTCTGGTACGACTCATAAAATACTGTTAATTAGTTAAAATATCGAGCTTTTTTCTTAATTTCTCTTCACTGAAGATCCAGCCAGTGTAAGATGTAATAATATTATAATCCTTATCTAGATGAACAACTGCTACAAAAGGGTAATGTCCGTTGCTTCGATAACGCAAGTCAATGAAGCGAACCTGAAGTTGATCTTCCAGCTCCTGCACTTCCCAGCGATACACAGGTGAAAAAGATAAAAAAGCAGATAGATTTTTATCCATTTGAGCAGCAGTTAATGCCGGTGTTATTGGAATAGGAATACGCTCATATTTATCATAAATTTCTATCTGATAGTTATGTGCTCTACCTACATAAAAAGATTCCTTTGTCATAACAGCAACACGCCAATGGTTATACCTCATAGTAGGAGATAAGATAATGGCTGATGCATTTGGAATTATTTCTTTTACTTTCTTTTTGACTTTTCGCTGGGCAAAGTAGCGGAGAAAGTAATAACCAATTAAGATTATATAGATTGTTAAAAAAGTATAACCAGGGTTTGTGCCAAATACCCATAAAAATAAACCAACTACATGAAAAGCAAAAATAATCGGATCAAATGTATTGATAAATCCTAATGCAACCCATCTAGAAGAGAACGGTCTTAAGGCTTGTGTTCCATATGCATTAAAAATATCTACAAATACATGTAAAAATACGGCTAAGAAAGTCCATAACCATAAATGAAGCAAATTTGCTTCAGGGAAAAAAGGATAAACAACAGCAGTGATTAATAATGGCCATAATAAAACCGCCGGTATACTATGCGTAACTCCACGATGGTTTCGTATATAAACAGCATTATTTCTTAATTTTAATACGGTATCAATATCGGGAGCCTGTGATCCAACCAATGTAGTAATCATTACGCTGATTGTTGTTGCATGGCTACCTGCAACAACAGGATCCAGCGTTGCAAGACCACCTAATGCAAATCCCATGACTATATGTGTACCTGTATCCAAAAATAACAAACCTCCCTAAAAGTTACGCAAAAGTCGATTGGATAATAATTCTAAAATTTTCTATCAAAAATCACTTTCTTTTTTCAAAAACAAAAGATACACTTTTGAAGTTAGAATGGATAAGTAAGACAATAATGAAATTTAGTTAGCTTTCTTTTAATAAGGCTATTTTCTGTTGCTTAATTTGCAGCCTGAAATACACTTCGATTCGTTTAAAAACAGTCGACAATATATATTTCATTCTTATTTTAGAGAATCGTTACAAAAGATAATGACAAAATGAAAAATAGGTTTTATCCCAAAGATGTTATTAACATTAAGATACTATGCATTGAGATGCAAGTGAAAAGGATAATACATACATTTGTTATTCCCCAATTTTAATAAAATTAACATTTTTGGAGGGTGAAAGTGAAAAGTATCAATGAAACGCTAAAAAGTGTAAATATCCAAGGGTTTAGAGACGATTTATTAAATTGGTTTACGGAAGAGCAACGGACTTTACCATGGCGGCAAGATCAGGATCCATACAAAGTGTGGGTTTCAGAAATAATGCTGCAGCAAACAAAGGTAGATACCGTTATTCCTTATTTTAATCGTTTTATCGAACAGTTTCCAACCATAGAAGCACTTTCAGAAGCAGAAGAAGAAACAGTGCTGAAAGCTTGGGAGGGGCTTGGATATTATTCGAGAGCAAGAAATTTGCATACGGCAGTTAAAGAAGTGAATGAAAAGTATGGAGGAGTCGTTCCGAACACTCCAGTTGAAATTGCGAAACTTAGAGGAGTAGGTCCATATACAGCAGGAGCCATTTTAAGCATTGCTTATGGTGTACCAGAACCTGCTGTAGATGGAAATGTGATGCGGGTATTATCAAGAATCTTATCCATATGGGAAGATATTGCGAAGCCTAAATCACGCAAAATATTTGAGGAAGCAGTAAGGGGACTTATTTGTTATGAAAATCCGTCTTACTTTAATCAGGCATTAATGGAGTTGGGTGCGTTAATTTGTACACCAACATCTCCTTCTTGCTTATTATGCCCTGTAAGGGAGCATTGTCAGGCATTTCATGATGGAACGCAAACAGAGTTGCCTATAAAAACGAAAAATAAAAAGCAAAAATCACTAAATCTTGCTGCAGTTATTTTAAAAGATACAGATGGAAGAACGCTTATTCATAAAAGACCAGAAGCTGGTTTATTAGCGAATCTATGGGAATTCCCAAATATGGAAATTGTTCAAACCATTGAGAGTGAAAAAGAACAATTGAAACAAGAAATGCTGACAAAATACGGAGCGAAAATAGAAGTCGGCGATATGTTAACAAGAATAGAGCATGTTTTTTCTCATCTTATTTGGAATATTAATGTGTACTCTGGGGTGTTATTGGATTTAGAGGAAGAAACGGATCGGTTGAAGAGAGTGACTCAAAAAGAAATTAGTCCATATCCTTTTCCAGTTTCTCACCAGAAAATGCTCAAGTACTTAGAGGATGTGGAGACGGAATAAAATAATTATTGTCAACATACACTCGATTTAAGATGTTGTCTAGATAAGGGAAGCATAAAAGCAGGTAAACGGAAGAAGAAGGCTCTTAAGAAAAACTTCTTAAGGCCTAAATCTTTTTTTAATCTGTTTTGAAGTATCTCTTATTTCTTTAAAATTGAACGAAGAGGTGCTGATTTAATCATAGCTTACTTCTGTACCATGGGTGTAGTCTGCTTCATTTCGATGCAGCCCGCCACGATTTTCAATTTCTTTAATAATATCTTGATGAATACTTTGACCTTCCATATTTAAATAAGGGGTCATTTGCTGTAAGGAATGGTGAAAAAAAGCGAGTTCGCTATTTTTCCACTTTGTTTTTTCTACCATAGATAAATCAGTCATATCTCTACCTACATACATAACAAGCATCCTTTCTATTCGCTAAAGTTTCTATATGTATTGTGTTTATGTTGATTGCGAACTATGCATGGAAGAAGTAAAATGAGAATAAACGGATGGGAAAGGAATTAAAAAAATGACACAAAAAGTAGCGTTAGTAACAGGAAGCAGCCGGGGGATTGGAAAGGCAACAGCCATCCGCTTAGCGAAGGCAGGATATGATATTGTTATAAATTATGCAAGAAGCAAAAAAGCAGCCGAAGAAACTGCAAATGAAATTACCGCATTAGGCAGAAAAGTACTTTTAGTAAAAGCAAATGTCGGTGATGTAGATAAAATTAAATATATGTTTGAAGAAATAAAAAAGGAATTTGGCAGGCTGGATGTTTTCATTAACAACGCAGCATCAGGTGTATTAAGGCCAATAATGGAATTGGAAGAATCTCATTGGAACTGGACAATGAATATAAACAGTAAGGCATTATTGTTTTGTGCACAAGAAGCAGCTAATTTAATGGATGGCGGCGGAAAAATTGTCAGCATCAGTTCATTAGGTTCAATCCGCTACTTGAAAAATTACACTACAGTAGGTGTAAGTAAAGCTGCAGTAGAAGCATTAACACGCTACTTAGCAGTTGAGCTTGCTCCGAAAAATATCGTTGTGAATGCTGTGTCAGGCGGAGCTGTTGATACAGAGGCATTAAAACATTTTCCGAATAGAGATGAGCTGTTAGGTGATGCAGCAGTAAAAACACCTGCAGGCAGAATTGTAGAAATTGATGACATGGTAAATGCAGTTATGTTCTTAGTGAGTGATGATTCTAGTATGATAAGAGGACAAACGATTATTGTAGATGGCGGCATTTCTTTATTAGTATAAGATTGTTAGGCTTTGGCTGAAAAAGAGGAGAGATCCTCTTTTTTTTTGTGTGTGAACGGTATGAAAGTTATTGATATGTTTTTCCAAGAGTGTCATTTTACCTGTTTAGATTCAAAAAGGATGAATCAGGACCAAAATCCAACGAAAAAGAGGGGGAAGTGTCCGATAAAAGGTGAATCAGGACCAAAATCCAACGAAAAAGAAGGGAAAGTGTCCGATAAAAGGTGAATCAGGACCAAAATCCAACGAAAAAGAGAAGAAAGTGTCCGATAAAAGGATGAATCAGAACCAAAATCTAAAATTGGGAATACCGTCCCCTACCTTAGTGCATGAAAGCATTACCATAGTGAGGGATAGGCTCCCGAATGTAAAAAACTTTTTTAGGAGTTATTGGTTAATCAACACGCCTGATGTTTTTTATATTTTTCCCAAAATATAACCGATAAAAAACATTCAAAATTGTCTGTTTTATGGATTAAATTGGTAATGAATTAATGTGGATAGAACCATAAATTCTGGGACAAATTAATGAGCGTGGAGGTGATAGTAATGGCTAAAAAAGCTGGTGTTACACAATCAGGAACTAACATTCAAGAAGTAAAACAACAAAACGCTCAATCTGCTGGTCAAGGTCAGTATGGTACTGAATTTGCTAGTGAAACTAACGTAGCAGAAGTTAAAAAATACAACCAACAAGCAGAAGCAAAAAAATCTCAAAACTCTAACAAATAATTAAGTAAAGCAAAAGGCACTTTCTTTTCGAGAAAAGTGCCTTTTGTTTTTCCTATAATCCTTCCTTTACTCCTTTCACTAAAACTTCCTGTTATTTCACATGCCTCACAAAGAGAGACAAATAAAAAAACATGCCTAACCTAGCTCTTGTGAAAAAATAACCCTTTGCGTCTGAAAGTAAAAACACTTTCTGAGTCA
The DNA here is from genome assembly GCF_983173855.1 of Niallia sp. WK069_GA_01. Lineage (NCBI taxonomy): Bacteria > Bacillati > Bacillota > Bacilli > Caryophanales > Bacillaceae > Niallia > Niallia sp. WK069_GA_01. The sequence goes on along the minus strand of NZ_OZ470138.1, from coordinate 4,319,828 downwards.
AAGGAACATTTTTCTTCAGAGCTTAACAAGGCGCTTGCGCTTTTCATTGTCTAGCTCCAGCGCCTATCGCTTCGTGTCAAATAACCTGAACGATTAAAAGTAAAAAGCACTTTTATCGTTCAGAACATTTGCATGTCAGCGATTACCAAGGCGCTTGCGCTTTTCTTTTTTTCGACAAAACTTCTTTTTAGTCTACAGAAGTTGTCAAAGGAATATGAAGGGGAAGAACGAAATATTTACTGTAGAAAGAAACCATTTGAATAAAATATTAAATTAGGATGTGTTTTTTCATGGATTTATTTAACGGGTTAGTTGGGGAACAAATGAAAACAATGGATAAACTATTATATTTACAAGGAGAATTAGAAAGATGTGAAGGAATAGAACTGGAACTTCAGCTGTTGCAAAAGGAAACAGAATTAAAAGAGATTCAGATGGATATTCAGAAAATGAAGGAAGAATTACAGGATATTCATCAAATATTCGAACTGCAGACAGAGGAAGTAATTAAGGTGTATCAGGAGAAAGACATGAAAGTATCCACTGGCGGTCAGGTGTTTTGAAATAGCTGACTGCAAATAAATGGACCAATTATCCGTGAATTCTACTTATTATCGGTAGGTTAACTTGTAGAAAAAAGAAATTTTTCTTGCTGAAATTTATATTTTCATGTTTTTTCTAGACCATTGTATAAATTCAATGGTTCTTTTGTTTTAAATTTTCCTTTTAACCGTTATAATATAAATAGAAAAAAGAGGAATTGATCTTTGTTGCCTTTGTCGGGAAAATAATGTTTTTGTGTAGCAGGTTGCAAAGCGCGTCCGCTAATGAAAGTAGGGGAGAAAAATGGTCGTACCTATCGAGGGTGAACCAATACAAATTCATAGCTACAAACATAATGGGCACATCCATCGAATCTGGGACGAAACAACGATACTTAAAGGGACGCAAAACCTAATAATTGGTGGTAATGATCGAACTATTGTTACAGAATCTGATGGAAGAACATGGGTAACTCGTGAACCAGCAATTTGTTATTTTCATTCACAGCATTGGTTTAACGTTATCGGTATGCTTAGAGAAGACGGGATTCATTATTACTGTAACCTCAGTTCACCTTTTATTTATGACGGTGAAGCAGTAAAATATATTGATTATGATTTGGATATTAAGATTTTTCCAGATATGACTTTTAATTTGTTAGATGAGGATGAATACGAACGCCACCGGATTGAAATGAAATATCCAGAAGCCATTGATAGCATATTAAAATCACATGTCAATCAACTGATTCATTGGATTCGCCAACGAAAGGGTCCCTTTGCACCAGATTTTATTGATTTATGGTATGAAAGATATTTAACGTACAGAAGTTGATACGAATTGCAAAAAAAGCTTGTTGATTAACTGGACAGGCTTTTTTATTTTGCTTAAGTAGGTAATAATGATAAAGTGAAACTTTCGTCATCCTTCCCCTTTACATAGCTGGAAGCTTTGAGTTATGTAAGAAACAAATTTGCACAGAGGCACATGAAAAAAAGCAGGTTTTTACGTTTATATGCAAGGAGCAGTTAGAATACACGAAGACTCCTATGGGATTAGCGAGATAGGCGAAGAACCCGCAGGAGCATGCTCCGAGGAGGATCGCGCTCGCCGCCCGCCCCATGGAAAGCGAAGTGTATTCCACCTGCGAAACCACTTTTAAAGGTGGCCTATTTTTTAGAAATGAGGAAATACATGTGGATAGTATAAAGAGATATTTGCAGTTTGTGAAACCATACAAAAGGCAAATAATTGGAACTATTTTTATTGGAATCATAAAATTTGCCATTCCCCTTTTAATTCCTCTGTTATTAAAATATGTTATCGACGATATTATTAATAATAACGGAATTAGCAGCGATGAAAAAATCCATCATTTACTTTTTACAATGGGAATTATGATTGTTGTCTTTGTTGTCGTAAGACCACCGATTGAATATTATCGTCAATATTTTGCACAATGGACTTCTAATAAGATACTATTTGATATTCGTGATCAGTTATTTGCTCATCTGCAAAAACTAAGTCTTAAGTATTATGCCAATACAAGGGCAGGAGAAGTTATTTCTCGTGTTATTAATGATGTGGAGCAAACAAAAAACTTTATTTTAACAGGCTTAATGAATTTATGGTTGGATGGTGTGACCATTTTAATTGCTATCGCGATTATGTTTACAATGAATATAAAGTTAACGATAATTTCCATTATTTTGCTCCCTTTTTATGCTCTTTCCGTGAAGTACTTTTTTGGGAATTTACGGACTTTAACAAGAGAAAGATCACAGGCTTTGGCAGGTGTGCAAAGCTTTTTGCATGAAAGAGTACAAGGAATAGCAGTCATAAAAAGTTTTGCAAGAGAAAATCACGAACAGCAATTATTTAAAAAATTTAATAATCGATTTTTAGCAAAAGCAGTTGATCATACAAAATGGAATGCAAAGGCATTTGCCGTAGTGAACACAATAACCGACATTTCTCCATTAATTGTTATTGCCTACTCTGGGTATCAGGTGGTTAACGGGGATTTATCTTTAGGCGAAATGATTGCTTTTTTTGCTTATATTGAGCGGCTATACAATCCATTAAGAAGGATGGTCAATTCCTCTACCACGATAACTCAATCGATTGCTTCTATGGACCGTGTATTTGAATTAATTGACGAAAAATATGATATTCAAGATAAAAATAATGCCGTTGATTGTGTAAATGTAAGAGGAGAAATAGAATTCAAAAAGGTTGATTTTGCCTATTATTCGGATGAAGCACTTATTTTGAAAGATATATCGTTAAAAATTAACGAAGGGGAAACGATCGCTTTTGTAGGAATGAGCGGGGGCGGAAAATCATCGTTAATCAGCTTGATTCCGAGATTTTATGATGTAGTAAATGGCAGCATTGAATTGGATCGCCAAGATGTTCGTTCCTTTAAAGTTCGTTCATTGCGAGATAATATAGGTATGGTGCTGCAAGAGAATCTTTTATTTAGTGACAGCATTAAAGAAAATATTATGATTGGCAATCCGAGCGCAACAGATGAACAAGTAATGGCTGCGGCAAAAGCAGCAAATGCGCATGATTTTATAATGGAATTACCAGAAGGTTATGATACAAAAGTTGGAGAGAGGGGCGTGAAGTTAAGTGGTGGTCAAAAGCAAAGAGTGGCTATCGCTCGTGTATTCTTAAAAAATCCGCCGATTCTCATATTAGATGAAGCAACGTCTGCGTTAGATTTGGAAAGCGAGCAATTGATCCAAGAGGCAATAGAAATACTTGCAAAAGACCGAACTACTTTAATAGTTGCCCATCGCTTATCAACCATAACGCATGCTGATCGCATTGTGTTAATGGAAAATGGAAGAATCATGGAAGATGGAAGCCATGAGGAATTAATGAAAAAGCAAGGTCAATATTATAATTTATTTCAGATACAGCAGTTAGATAACTAATAAAAAGATGATTGTTAGGCGCTTTATACTTTATTTAACCATTAGGATGGTGAATAAAGTATAGCGTTTTAATGATCATCTTTTTATTTAGCTGGAATAAAGATTTTGTGAAATATAAAATGAGATTTTTGTGAAAAAACAAAAAGATATAGTAATAAAATAAAAAAATCTTATTATTACTATAATAATGGTAAAAAAGTCCTTAAAAGAATATTTCGAAAAAATTTTCGGAATATATTATAAAAATATTTAGAAAATTATAGACTAATAAAAATTTTTCTAATAAAATATATTTTATAAATAAGAATAAAATTGAAATATTGCTTATTTTAGGAAGGAGTACCATATTGAAGCAAGCTCCCGTTTTGGAAGTAAAAGATTTAAAAACATCATTCTTTTCATCTGATGGAGGAGAAGTAGCGGCAGTTAATAACGTGAGCTTTTCTGTAAAAAGAGGAGAAGTATTAGGAATTGTAGGCGAGTCTGGCTGTGGGAAAAGTGTTACATCCCTTAGTATTATGCAGCTAGTTCCTCAACCTTCCGGAAAAATTGTTAGAGGAGAAATTAGGCTGGATGGAAAAGATTTAGCTAATGCATCAGAAAATGAGATGAGAAAAATCCGCGGAAATGAACTAGCGATGATTTTTCAGGAACCGATGACTTCCTTGAATCCTTTATTTACGATAGGAAGCCAATTGCAAGAAGCCATAACATTACATAATAAAATTGGAAAAAAACAAGCATTTCGAAAAGGGGTAGAAATGCTTCAATTAGTAGGTTTGCCTCGAGCGGAACAACTAATGAAAGAATACCCTCACCAATTATCAGGTGGGATGAGACAAAGGGTAATGATTGCGATGGCATTGTCCTGTCAGCCGAAACTTTTAATAGCGGACGAACCGACAACTGCATTGGATGTAACGATACAAGCGCAAATTCTTTCTTTAATGAAAGACCTAAATGAACAATTGGGTACTGCTATTATCATGATTACCCATGATTTAGGTGTAGTGGCAGAAATTTGTCAAAGAGTTATTGTTATGTACGCTGGAAAAGTGGTGGAAGAGGCACCAGTTAGAGAAATTTACAAAAATCCTAAACATCCTTATACAATCGGACTGCTGCGTTCTGTACCGGATATTCGAAATAAACAGGATAAGCTTTATTCTATCCCAGGCAATGTGCCGAAGCCTGGTTCGATAAAGATAGGCTGTGCTTTTGCTGATCGATGTGAGTTTGTGCATGAACGCTGTAGATCGAATAATCCATCCTTGTATAATGCGGATACCCAACAGCATACGGTTAGATGCTTCTTGCATGAGCCTGGAGGTGTACGATGACAGAGGTATTATTAGAGGTAAAGGAATTAAAGAAATCTTTTCCAATCAATGGTGGTCTTTTAGGAAAACAAATAGGAGAAGTAAAAGCAGTAGATAGTGTAACATTTTCTGTTGGAAAGGGAGAAACACTCGGATTAGTGGGAGAATCAGGCTGTGGTAAATCTACTACAGGTCGCATGCTTATGCGATTAATTCAGCCAACTGCTGGACAAGTATTATTTGAAGGAAATGATATTACGAAATTAAGTGAAAAAGAGATTCGTAAGGCACGCAAAGAGATGCAAATGGTTTTTCAGGATCCGTTCGCCTCTTTAAATCCGCGGCAGACAGTAGAGCGGATTTTAGAAGAGCCATTAATTGTTCATGGGATGGGCAATAAAGAGGAGCGAAAGCAAAAAGTGAAAGCAATGCTAGAAGTAGTAGGATTAAGCAGCTTTCATGCAAAACGTTATCCTCATCAATTCAGTGGTGGTCAAAGACAGCGTATCGGGATTGCAAGAGCTCTTATGACAAACCCGAAATTAATTATTGCAGATGAACCAGTATCTGCATTAGATGTTTCGATTCAATCACAAGTATTAAATTTAATGAAAGATTTACAAAAAGAATTTCAGTTAACGTATTTGTTTATCGCACATGATTTAGGTGTTGTCAAACATATTAGCGACAGAATAGGTGTTATGTATTTAGGGAGATTAGTAGAGTTGACAACATCTGATCAATTATATAATAAACCACTGCATCCATATACTCAGGCATTATTGTCTTCTATTCCTATCCCAGATCCAGATATAAAGCAAGAAAGGATCTTGCTTAAAGGAGATTTGCCGAGTCCTTCTAACCCTCCTTTAGGGTGTGCTTTTCATACAAGATGTACAAGTTGTATGGAAATATGTAAAACAACAAGACCAGAGATGGTCGAATTAGAACCAGGTCACTTTGCAGCATGTCATCTCTATCCTTCTGTCCAGAAATGATGGAAACTGCTGCATGAATGATAAATAAACAAGAAGATAATGGGGGAACAGTATGAAAAAGAAAAGCAGCATCGTAATTCTTGCGTTTGTATTAATGCTTTCATTGGCACTCGCAGGATGCAGTAGCAAATCAAATTCTACTAAAAAAAATGAAAAACAATCGACATTAGTTTTTGGACGAAGTGGAGACTCAGTATCATTGGATCCAGCTATTGTTACAGATGGTGAATCTTTTAGTGTGACAAAGAATATTTTTGAAACCTTGCTGGAATTTGGCGAGCAAGATACTGAAGTGAAAGAAGGGCTTGCAACTGAGTGGAGCAACACAGATGATGGTTTAACCTATACCTTAAAGCTTCGTGAAGGGGTTAAATTCTCTGATGGTACGGACTTTAATGCAGAAGCAGTTGTTTACAACTTTAAACGTTGGTCAGCTGGAGATAAAGAACAATTCTATTATTACAATTCACAATTTGGTGATGTTATTAAAGAAGTGAAAGCTTCAGATGAACATACAGTAGTATTTACGTTAAAACGCCCATTAGCACCGTTTTATAAAAACTTGGCAATGTCTCCATTTGCAATCGCTTCACCAGCTGCATTGGAAAAATACGGAGATAAATTCGGTGAAAATCCTGTTGGAACAGGTCCATTTGTCTTCAAAGAATGGAAGAAGAATGATCGTATTACAGTAGAAAAAAACAAAAACTATTGGGATTCTGCTTTGCCAAAATTAGATTCTGTTATTTTCCGAGCTATTCCAGATAACTCAGCAAGGTTAAACGCGTTAAATTCCGGAGAAGTGGATTTAATTACAGATGTTAACTTTAATGATGTAAAAACAATTGAATCTAATAAAGATTTACAAGTGTTTTATCGCCCGTCTTTAAATGTAGGATATTTAGGGTTAACAGCAACACGTGGACCATTAAAAGAAAAATTAGTTCGCCAAGCATTAAACTATGCAGTAGATAAAAATGCTCTTATTGATGCATTTTATGCAGGAGCAGCAGATCCTGCGAAAAATCCAATGCCTCCAGTAGTTGCAGGCTATAATGATGAAGTGGAAGACTATGAATATAATCCAGAAAAAGCAAAAGAACTTCTAAAAGAAGCTGGATATGAAGATGGGTTCTCTATGGAATTATGGGCTATGCCAGTACCGAGACCATATATGCCAGATGGACAAAAAGTGGCTGAAGCAATTCAAAAGAATTTTGCCGATATTGGGGTAAAAGCAAAAATTGTTTCTTATGAGTGGGGAACATATTTAGAAAAAGCTCGTCTAGGAGAAGCTGACTCTTTCCTTTTAGGGTGGACAGGTGATAATGGCGATGCAGATAACTTCTTATATGTACTGCTAGATAAAGATAGCATTGGATCAAATAATTACTCTTATTACGAAAATTCTAAAGTTCATGATTTGTTGGTGGAAGCTCAATCTACAGCAGATCAAGCAAAACGAGAAGAACTTTATAAACAAGCTCAAGTAATTATAAAAGATGATGCACCATGGATTCCGCTCGTACATTCTAAACCAGCGTTAGCAGGTAAAGCGAACCTTAAAGGCTTCTTGCCGCATCCAACAGGTTCAGATGTTTTATCTACGGTTGAATTTGAATAAGTAGCTAATAGAAAAGGGAGCTCTTACAAAGACTCCTTTTTCTATTAAAAGATAAGCATAAGTTTTCTAAAGTTTGACGGCTGTCTAGCTCCGGTGAGTATTGCCTCCAGCTTCTAAAAGGAAAAAACACTTTTTGAGGCTGGAGAATATTTTTCTTAGGGGCGAAACAAGGCGCCCTCCGCTTTTCTTATTGATTCATGATTTGTAATGTTATACATAGTTTGAACAGAGGTGAATAGATGTTTTCTTACACAATTAGAAGATTATTGTCATTAGTTCCTGTGTTATTCGGTTTATCCTTAATTGTATTTTTTATGATTAGAGCAATACCTGGTAATCCGGCACAGTTGATCTTAGGTCAGCTGGCGACAAAGGATGCTATTGCAGATTTAACAAGACAACTGGGGCTTGATCAGCCATGGTATACCCAGTACATAAAATACTTAGGTGGATTATTTACAGGTGATTTAGGGATGTCCATTAAAACAAAAGCACCAATAAGTACAGAAATTTGGCCATATTTGGCAGCTACTTTAGAATTGTCCTTGTGTGCAATGATTATTGCGATTGTGATTGGTGTAAATGCAGGAATTATTAGTGCATGGTTTCAAAACTCATGGTTTGATTATGTAGCAATGGTATTTGCCTTATTAGGAGTTTCGATTCCTATCTTTTGGTTAGGGTTAATGGAACAGTGGATTTTCTCCGTAAACTTAGACTGGCTTCCTACTTCTGGAAGAGAAGAGGTGCGGAATCCGATTTCAGCAATAACGAATTTGTATATTATAGATACGATATTGCAAGGAAGGATGGATCAATTATGGGAAGTAGTGAAGCATCTTATTCTGCCTAGTCTTGCACTTGCAACTATCCCAATGGCGATTATTGCAAGAATTACAAGATCTTCTATGCAAGAAGTAATGAAGTCGGATTTTATACGCACTGCAAGAGCAAAAGGAGTAAGAATGTTTTGGGTTGTATATAAACATTCCTTGAAAAATGCAACGATCCCTGTTTTGACAGTTATTGGTTTACAAACCGGCTTATTGTTAGGGGGAGCTATTTTAACAGAGACTATTTTTAGTTGGCCAGGAATAGGTAGATATATATATGAAGCAATTAGCAATCGGGATTATCCTGTGATTCAGTCAGGAATATTAATTGTTGCAGTTATCTTTGTATTAATTAATTTAGTGGTTGATTTATTATATGCAGCAATTGATCCAAGAATAAAATACAGATAAAGGGGGGATAAATGTGGAATTATCGACGGAAAAAAATACCTCATTAACTAGCCAAGATGAGAAAGTGATCTCTCCTTGGATGGAAGCATGGAAAACCTTTAAAAGAAATAAACTAGCAGTTGTTGGGACAGGCATTGTATTGTTCTTTGTTTTGTTAGCTGTGTTTGCCCCGCTTATTGCTTCAGAAGGAATAAATGAACAGAAATTGCAAGAGCGTTTGCTGTCTCCTTCTGCGGAACATTGGTTTGGGACAGATGATTTTGGGAGAGATATTTTATCAAGAATCATTTATGGGGCACGAATCTCCTTATGGATTGGTTTTTTCTCCGTTAGCGGTTCTATTATAGTTGGTTGTTTCTTAGGGATAGTTGCTGGTTATTATGGGAAATGGATTGATAGTATTATTTCAAGAATGTTTGATATTATGTTGGCTTTTCCAAGTATTTTATTAGCGATTGCCATTGTTTCTGTACTTGGTCCGTCTTTAAAAAATGCACTTATTGCGATTGCTATTATTAATATTCCTGCATTTGGAAGGTTGATCAGAGCTAGGGTGTTAAGTGTAAAAGAAGAAGAGTATATTATGGCGGCAAAAGCAATTGGCATGAGTGATAAACGTATTTTGTTTGTTCATGTACTTCCAAATAGTATTGCACCGATTATTGTTCAAGGAACTCTTGCTATTGCCACTGCTATTATTGAAGCGGCTGCTTTAGGTTTTTTGGGTCTTGGTGCAGAGGCTCCGAATCCAGAATGGGGTAAGATGCTGTCAGATGCTAAAACGTTTTTAGTGCAGGCTCCATGGACGATGATTTTTCCAGGTCTTGCTATTATGTTAACGGTGCTAGGGTTTAATCTGATGGGAGATGGATTGCGTGATGCAATTGATCCGAAAATGAAAAATTAAAGAAGAGGTGATTCAAATAATCGTTTAGCGGTTTTGGATCACTTTTTTTGGTTTGGCTACCCTGAAAAAAGTGTTGGCTCTCTCAATGAGTCCGCAGCCGGAATACACTTCGCTTTCCATGGGGCGTGCGCCGAGCCTCCTCGCTATATGCTACGGGGTCTCGTCTGTCCCGCTAATCCCATAGGAGTCTTCGTGTATTCCGGCTGCTCCCTGCTTCAACAATTAAAAACTTAGGGATACTGCTTCTTATCATGCGCCATGGTTTGAATTTTTATTAGCATGGATGGTCTACATTGAAAAAGCGCTGGCTCTCTCAAATAGTCCGCAGTCAGAATACACTTCGCTTTCCTGCGGGCGAGCGTCGAACCTCTTCGCTATGCTGTGGGTCTCGTCTTTCTCGCATTCCCGAGGGAGTCTGCGTGTATTCTGACTGCTCCCTGCTTCAACTAATAAAAACTTAGGGATACTGCTTCTTTTCATGCGCTATGGTGCAAATTTTTATTAGCATGGATGGTCTACCCTGAAAAAAGGTGTTGGCTCTCTCAATGAGTCCGCAGTCGGAATACACTTCGCTTCCATGGGGCGTGCGCCGAGCCTCCTCGCTATGCTGCGGGGTCTCGTCTGTCCCGCTAATCCCATAGGAGTCTTCGTGTATTCCGGCTGCTCACTGCTTCGGTATATCAACGAACTTAATCAAAAAACTGCCTATTTTCAACCTGCATGGTGTAAATTTGGTTGCAATGGTGTCACCTTGAAAAGAGGTGTTGGCTCTTTCAATAAGTCCGAAGTCAGAATACACTTCGCTTTCCTGTGAGCCTGTCTGTGTTATAAATTTTTCGTATTAATGATTGTTTTAATGTCGGTCTCGTCGTTTAACAGTGTTATTATTTTTTTTAAAAATGAAACTTCTGAATTATCAAAACGTACTTATATTTAGGGATATAATATATGGATAGACAATAAAAAATAAAGGAGTAAAGGGATGCTAAAGCTAGTTAATATTGAAAAATCGTATTTTATTGACAATGAGCCAATTCCGGTTTTAAAGGGCATTAATTTGGAGTTTCAAAAAGGGGAGCTTGTTTCGCTAGTAGGTGAATCAGGATGTGGTAAATCTACGTTATTAAATATTATTACGGGGCTTGATGTGTTAACAGGTGGAGAAATATACTTTTATGATCAAAAAATCACAAAGTTTAACCAAAATGAATGGGCTCAATATCGAAAAAATAATATTGGGTACATATTTCAAAGCTTTAATCTTGTTCCTCATTTATCAGTGCAAGAAAATGTAGAACTTGTAATGACGTTGGACGGTCAGTCGAAACAACAGCGGCAGGAGCGAGCAAAGGAACTTCTTGAGATGGTTGGGTTGGGGGATAAGCTGAAATATGAACCGAACCGATTAAGCGGCGGGCAAAAACAGCGTGTGGCAATTGCAAGAGCGTTAGCGAATGATCCAGATATTATTGTAGCGGACGAGCCGACCGGTGCGCTTGATTCGAAAACCGCCATTCAAATTATGGAGATACTTAAAGGGTTGTCGGAACAAGGCAAATTAATTATTTTGGTTACTCATTCTTTGGAACTGGCTGAATGGGGAAATCGAATTATTCGTTTAAAAGATGGCGAGGTTCTTTCAAATGAAGAAAAGCAACGTATTGCAAAGCAGGAAAATATAAAAGAGGCAAAAAAAGGAGGAAGGCTTAGTTTTCTTTCCAGTGTAAAGCTTGCGGGACAGAACTTAAAACAGAAAAAATGGCGAACGCTCTTAACCGCACTTGGGGCATCTATTGGAATTGGCGGTATTGCTTTAATGGTGGGATTAGGTATTGGCGCACAAGAAAAAGTGAATAGTGAATTGGAAAAGCTAACAGACCAGAGAAGTGTAACGATACAAACAGATGAAAAAAATCCAAAGGTCATCTCAGATGAAAAAATTCAACATTTAAGGGATGATTCAAATATAGAAGCAGTTACAGGAATTTATGCTTTTTATGGTAGTGTAAACAATACAGATCCGAATAATGCACCAGTCAGCCTTATTCTCTCTGGATTAAACCCGTCTAAACAAAAAGGAGATTTTGAAAAAAATAATATTGTGGAAGGAAAATATCCAAAAGATGGAGAAAAGGGCATTTTTATTACAGAAAAGGATGTAGACAGCTTATTTGGAAAAAATGCCTCTTATAAAGAGGTGATTGGCAAAAAAATCAATATGACTGTTTCTTCTCAATTGGACGGTGTACAGCGTATATTTAAAACAGTTGATGTGGAAATGCCAGTTCTGGGAGTAGTGAAGAACGGATCATTCGGTCTTTCTCTTTGTTACATTCCGTATGAGTTTGCAGAAAAAATATATAAAGAGTCAACAGGTGAAAAAGGAATGCTGCAAGCAAATATAGTGGCTAAAAATACACAAGTGGTGGATAAAGTAAAAAAAGCTGCAGAGAAGGAAGGGTTATTTGCAAAAACGAGCAGTGAACAGTTGGATCAAGTCAATTCGTATTTTGTGATGATTCAAGCAGCTCTAGGCGCATTTGCAGGAATCTCGCTTATTGTTTCTGCCATTATGATTGCCATTGTTATGTATGTTAGTGTATTAGAAAGAACAAGAGAAATTGGAACGATGAAAGCTTTAGGAGCACGGGGCAAAGATATTAGAAGGATTTTTCTATCAGAAGCAGCAGTCATTGGAGTTTTAGGAGGATTATTCGGTGTGATTGGCGGATACTTACTTGGCCTAGCAGGAAATGAGATTTTAAAAGCTATTTTAAAAGAAAATGCATTTACTGCATTTGTTGTACCAGGATACTTAGCAGCATTTTGTATTATTTTCAGTACATGCATAAGTATGGTAGCTGGATTTATTCCCGCAAGAAGAGCAGCTAAATTAAATGCTGTTGACGCATTAAGGTATGAATAACAAAAAGGAAAGCAGATGTAAATCTTGTTCTCTTTAAAAAAAGAAGGAAGCTAAAGGGCTCGTAACATCCTTTGCTTCCTTCTTTTTATTCCACGCTTTTGATTATTCTTCTATTTTTACTTCTACTTCGTGTTTATGATGAATTTGTATGGTAGTAATTAGTGTATCTAGATGATCTACGTTTTCATCGTATTCAATCAATGCCGAGATAATTTGCATGGCATGGTATTGAAGGTTTTCGTCTTCAAACTGTTTCTTGTTATAATGATCGAGCAATAGTGTAAAGAGCTCCTTCCGATTAACAGAAATATCTCCTTCTTCAAATGTCACGGTTGGTTTTACTTTTCCGATAAATTTTAACATAACATGTTCATGATGATGAATTAAGCAATCTAGTTGCTGCTGAATAATATTTTGAAAATCATCAGGTAATGCCACTATATCATTTTCAAATCGATGAAGTTTTTTTAATGTATAAAACGATCGCTTTAATGTAGTGATCATTTGTCTGTAAATAACAAGCTTTCTTGCTTTTAATAAGGTTGTTCTTTTAAAATAATTTCGTTCCTCTTTATACATAAGATAAAGCTGATCTACCTTTATAATGCGGTCTTGTAATCTTTCAATATCATTCTTCAATAGATGGTGTTCGGATGCATGTCGAATTGTTAGCCGTATCCATTTAGTAATTTCTGTACTTATATCCGAAATACTATTGTATAGCTTGTTTTCATATTTAGGCGGTAAGAATACAAGGTTGACAAGAAAAGATGAACCTATTCCCAGGATTATCGTCGAAAACCGGATGATGGCAAAAGATATAAAGTTATCGGTTGGAGTCTCCATAATAGCAATTAAAGTAACCATTGAAAGAATGATGGTTTTCTCTAATTTAAGCTTTAAATTAATGGTAATGACGATTATGGCTGCTAAACCGATAATAAAAACGTTATTTCCGAAGCTTAGAACAAATATCACGGCAATAATAGCTCCAATAATGTTCCCTTGTATTTGCTCAACAATTGATAAATAAGATCGGTAAATGGTTGGTTGTATCGCAAAGATTGCGGAAATTCCCGCAAATACAGGAGAAGGAGCATGCAATAATTGTGCTAGTAATAAGGCTAATACAATGGCGATTCCTGTTTTAAGAACACGCGCCCCTAAAGTCATATATATATTATTCCCTTCTATTACAGTTTTAATAATATTTTCATATACCCTTACTTTAAACGAAAAATGTCAAAACTAAACAATCAATAATGTACTATACAGTGATTAGTTGCTAACTTCAATAGGCAATTAAAGAATTTCTCTCTCTTTTAAAAAAGTTCATATTCAGTTCATAAATAGGTTTTATGATAAGTGCGTGTCCTTTTTACCAGACTTCTTTGAACAACTTCTATAAAAATTTATTGAAATGGTTCATTTCGTATGTTTGTTGTGTTATAAGTCGCAGTCTTTTCTTGTTATAAAAGGGTGTTTGTATATAATTGTAAGTATTAAATTTATTATTCGTTTTTATTAAACTTAATTTTAATCTTTTGTGCAATAAAAGTTAATTAGATGAGGAAGCAGTTTTTTAACCGTCGTTATTAAATTTGAAAGGATGTTCCATTTATGGCAAAAGTCTTGATTGTTGATGATGATCCATATATTCGTGAATTGATAAACATGCTTCTTTCTAAAGAAGGATTATCGATAGTGGAAGCTTCTGATGGTCTTTCCGCCTTGGAATTCTTAAAGAGGGAGAAAGTAGATTTGATTGTGATGGACATTATGATGCCTAATATGAATGGCTGGGAGCTTTGTCGTGAAGTAAGAACCTATTATTCTCCTGCTCTTCCCATTTTAATGTTGACCGCTAAAGGAGAAACAGCTCAAAAGGTAAAAGGATTTCAACTGGGATCGGATGATTATTTGGTTAAACCCTTTGAACCTGCCGAACTGATTGCTAGAGTAAAAGCACTGCTCAAGCGTTATCAAATACTTGTATCGAATAAAGTTAAGATGAAGAATTTAGTGTTAGATCGTTCTACTTTCCAAATATTTGATGGCAAGAAGGAAATTACACTCCCTCTTAAGCTGTTTGAATTATTATTTAAGTTTATTGCCCATCCAGGAAAAACATTTACGAGAGAACAGTTGATTGAAGATATTTGGGGATATGACTATGAAGGCGACGAGCGTACCGTTGATGTGCATATTAAAAGACTGCGCGAGCGTTTTCCAGAAGATGAATATCCATTTAAGATTACGACAATCCGAGGGTTGGGCTATCGATTAGAGGGGATAGCATGAGGGATATACTGAAACATATAGCAGGGGTTGTTCTGGTAGGAGCCTTATTATTTTTATGCTGGACAGCAGCTTTTCATTTAACAGCTTGGTTTTATGGGAACCTAGAGGAATCATTAAGTGTTTATTCTAAACAAATTATAAACTCATTTTTAGGCTTTTTTCTCTTTGGATGTATGATGGCTATTGTCGCATATATTGGAAAAAGAAATGGAGGTAGAGACAAATTTTTTTTCCCTCTTATTGAAGCAATGGAGACTATGGCACAGGGGAAATTTAATATTGATCTTTCTACACATAGAGAGTTGGCACATGCGAAAAACCATATCCTTTATAAAGTGGTGACTAGCATTGAGCATACGGCAGAAAAACTTGGGGAGATGGAACAGCTTAGACAAGAATTTATTTCAAACGTTTCCCATGAATTTCAAACACCTTTAACATCTATTAGAGGTTTTGCAAGTGCTTTACAAAATAAGGAGATTTCTAATGGGGATAGAATTCACTATTTGCAAATTATCGAAACCGAAAGTATGAGGCTATCCAAGCTAAGTGAAAATTTATTAAAACTAACATCTTTAGAATCGGAAAATCATCCTTTTGAAGTGCATGAATATCGATTGGATCAGCAATTGCGGAGGGTTGTTCTAACCTGTGAACCATTATGGACAGATAAAAATTTGGAGATGGAGATTTCTTTGGAACAGACGATGGTACAGGCAGATGAAGAACTGCTGGATCAAGTTTGGGTTAATATTATTCATAATAGTATTAAATTTACTCCAAAGGGTGGAAAAATCACTATTGTATTAGAAAAAAGTCTAGCGGGTGACATTTCCGTTATTGTTAAAGATACAGGCATTGGAATACCAGAAGATGTTCAAATCCATATATTTGAACGGTTTTATAAAGCAGATTCATCCAGAAGCCGTATGAATACTGGCAATGGGTTAGGACTTTCGATTGTGAAAAAAATTATTGATATTCATCATGGCGATATTAAATTAGCAAGCAATCCGAATGAAGGCACTTCCATGGCTATTTTATTGCCGGAAAAACAAATAAGTTAAACAGGGGAGAGATAGAAGTTCACAATAATAATTCATTTAAGTGCGTGTTCGAAAAGGAACCTCTTTAAGATGGAAGAGGCAGTTTAGAAAAAATAATAGGTAATAGAAAGAAGCTAACTCTAGAGTGACTGGAGTTAGCTTCTTTTATTCAAATAGTTAGTTTTGCTCTTCAGCCAATTCTGAGAATGCCTGTTCAACAGCATGAATGGTTGCTTCAATATCTTCTTCTGTATGAGCAATTGTAATAAACCAAGCTTCGTATTTAGAAGGTGCAAGCATAACTCCTTGTTTTATCAGCTTCTTGAAAAATCTTCCGAACATTTCTCCATCCGTATTTTCAGCTTGTTTATAGTTGATTACTTTTTCTTTTGTAAAGTAAACAGTTAGTGCTCCTTTTAAGCGATTCAATGTAATTGGAATATTATATTTTTCGGCAGCTTCTAATATTCCTGCTTCTAATAATGAACCTAATTGATCAAGATGAGTATATACGCCTTCTTGTTTTAACACTTCTAAACAAGCAATTCCACAAAGGATAGACGCAGGATTTCCGGCATGAGTACCTGCCTGGTAAGCAGGACCAACTGGAGCTACTTTATCCATAATTTCTTTTTTGCCGCCATAAGCACCTATAGGAAGACCGCCGCCAATAATTTTTCCAAGCGCAGTTAAGTCTGGTTTCACTCCAAGTAAATCTTGAGCGCCGCCATATGTAAAACGAAAAGCTGTAATTACTTCATCATAAATTACAAGAGCTCCTGCTTTATGGGTAAGTTCATTGACGCTTTGTAAAAATCCTTCAACAGGCTCTACAATTCCAAAATTCCCTACGATCGGCTCCACTAATACAGCGGCAACTTGATCGCCCCATTTTTTTAATGCCTCTTTATATGCTTCTATATTATTAAATGGTACGGTAATAACATCCTCAGCAATAACACTTGGAACCCCAGCTGAGTCGGGTGTTCCAAGTGTAGAAGGCCCGGACCCGGCAGCAACTAGCATCGAATCGGAATGACCATGATAGCAGCCAGCAAATTTAATGACTTTATTTCTGCCTGTATATGCTCTTGCAACACGGATTGTTGTCATAACAGCTTCCGTTCCTGAATTCATAAAACGTATCTTTTCTAAAGATGGAATAGCTTCTTGAAGCATTTTCGCAAATTTCACTTCATGAGGCGTGGATGTTCCAAGCAACAATCCAGTTTCTGCCGCTCTTGTAATAGCTTTTGTAATATGTGGATGGGCATGCCCGGTAATAATCGGACCAAATGCTGCAAGATAATCAATATATTGATTTCCATCCACATCAAAGAAGTATGCCCCTTGACCTCTTTCCATAATAACAGGTGCACCGCCGCCGACAGCTTTATAAGAGCGAGAAGGACTATTGACCCCGCCTACAATAATATCTAATGCTTCTTCATGTATTCTTTCTGAATTAATATGTTGCATTTTATTCCTCCTAAAAACTCGCATATTCAAAAGACATCTTCTATAATTTTAGCACTTTTTAATAGAACGTAAACGAAAAAACATTTTCTATAATAAATGTCTGTATTTTTTAGAAACTTACAGAGTGTGTGAATGAGATAGAATAACAATCATAATTGCAGGAGACAAGCATACATATTAGTACATTCATGATTTTTTTTTAAAAAAGATAAGAAAGAAATTTTTAAAATGTGAAGTTTGTCTAGATCCGATGTACAGGATGTACAAGTGCCGGTGTCGCCACAGGATGTGGCATATTTAGCCGGCCAGCGCCTAGACTCTGTGAGTATTGTCTCCTGCCTCTAAAAGTAAAGAACACTTTTTGAGTCATGTGAACATTTTTCTTCGGAGCTAAACAAGGCGCTTGTGCTTTTCTAAATAGGGGGGAAGATGCGTGTTTTTTTATTTTTTGTTAGCTTTGATTATATTTTTTATTATGATGAGCTTGCGAACGTTATTTGTTCCCTATCGTTTAAAGGAAAAATGGGTTTCATTTGAAAATTTTATTTATCTGTTTTTTGTATATATAACGATTATGATAGGTTTTGGGTTAATTTATACATTGTTTCAGCTAAATGGTCTCCGGGTTTTCCATGATGGGCAAGCAATTACCTCACCTCTTAATTTTTTTGATACGCTGCTGACAGGAGTGTACTTTAGCGGTGTTACCCTTTTTTCCGTTGGGTTTGGCGATTTAGTCCCGGTTGGCTTAGGGAGAATTATTGTAGTGGTTGAGGCATTAATTGGCTACACCATTCCGGCAGCATTTGTGGCACGTGCCGTGTTGGATATGGAGAATTAAGCTGTTAAAAGGTGAGAAAGTATAACCTTTTGAACCAAGTGTAATGTCTAGCTCTAGTGAGTATTGCCCCATGCCTCTAAAAGTAAAAAGCACTTTTTGAGTCATGTGAACATTTTTCTTCAGAGTTGTTCAAGGCGCTTGCGCTTTTCTTAAAATCATGGTTGTTGAAAATCTCTTGTTGATTCGTTAGTCTTGTAGTACAAAGAAGCAAAAAAAGAAAGGGTTGAATTAGAAGTGGCATTAAATATAGGGGAAACTGCACCGAATTTCGAATTACCTAGTAATACAGGAGACCATATTAAATTATCTGATTTTCAAGGGAAGTATGTAGTTCTTTATTTCTATCCAAAAGATATGACACCTGGATGCACAACGGAAGCATGTGACTTCCGCGATAATCATAGCGAATTTGAAAATCTGGATGCTGTTATAATTGGAATTAGTCCAGATCCTGTTGGAAAACATGAAAAATTTATTCAAAAGCATGGTTTGCCTTTTTTACTTTTGGCAGATGAAGACCATAAGGCAGCAGAGTTGTATGATGTATGGAAATTAAAGAAAAACTTCGGCAAAGAATATATGGGAATTGAGAGATCAACTTTTCTCATTGATAAAGGCGGAAAATTGGTAAAAGAGTGGCGAAAAGTAAAAGTAGCAGGACATGTGGAAGAAGTATTAAAGACAATTCATTAAAGGGCTGCCTAATTTGACGATAAAAAGGCATTTGTCCATTCCGATAAACAAGTTGTGAATACATTATATTAGGGCATACCTCCTCATATGTATATAGTTGCAGATCGAAACTTTATCGGTCTGCCTTTTTGTAAGCAGAGAGGTATAGGAGGCTTGTTGATAAGTATTTTTCTAAGAGAGGTTTTAGAAATAGGAAAAACTTATTATTAAAATAGAATTAATCTTGAATGATAATGCCCGTTTTAAATATAAGGAAAATTTTGAATAAAAAGTGTCGATAAAGTGGATAAAATCGCAATTATATTGACAAAAGTAACGAAATGTTAGTACACTATTTATAAAGATTATAAAATAAGAATTTTTTTTAGAAAAGGGGTGCATATCTGTGGAACATAATGAGTTAAAAGAAGCTCTTGATAAATTAAAAGAAACAGGAGTGCGCATTACCCCGCAGCGTCATGCGATACTTGAATATTTAATAAGCTCAATGTCACATCCGACTGCAGATGAGATTTATAAAGCCTTGGAAGGCAAATTTCCGAATATGAGTGTAGCAACTGTTTATAATAATTTAAGAGTTTTTCGTGAAGTGAATTTAGTAAAAGAATTGACATATGGTGATTCTTCCAGTCGATTTGATTTCATTACTTCCCAGCATTATCATATTATTTGTGAAGAATGCGGTAAAATAGTAGATTTTCATTATCCAGGACTTGATGAAGTTGAACAGTTTGCCAGCCATGTATCAGGATTTAAGATTAGCAACCACCGTTTAGAGATTTATGGTGTTTGTCCTGATTGTGGAAAAAAAGATGTACACTAATTGATGGAAAAGAGACTACCCGATAAGTTATTTTGCTTTACTGCAATTAGTTGCATGTGAAGAGAAAAAACTTATTCTCAGGGCAGCCTTTTTTTTTGTTTTCATTTTTTTGCAGTAACAAGAAAGTTAATGACAGCTATGCAGGATTTTGCCCATATATGTCGAATTGTTACGAAATGA
The DNA here is from genome assembly GCF_983173855.1 of Niallia sp. WK069_GA_01. NCBI lineage: Bacteria > Bacillati > Bacillota > Bacilli > Caryophanales > Bacillaceae > Niallia > Niallia sp. WK069_GA_01. The sequence continues at coordinate 4,299,959 of NZ_OZ470138.1, read as the reverse complement.
ATTTATTACTATAATTACTAAGAGTGCGTGTTCAAAAAGGAGAATAAAAAGGACCAAGAAGTTCGAGGCGGTTTTACTTTGAGCATCGCCCTTTCACAGGATGTGATGACTTCCACGTTGCTCACAGGACGTGAGCGTTTTTAGTGGAAGATCCTCTAGTTAATACGTGAGAAGCGGAAAAGTGAAGCCAACGAGGAAATTCGACGCGTCATTTTTACCGGACTTTTTGAACAACCTCTAAGAGGGAGGAATAAATGATGGAAGACATCCTTCGTCCTATATATCAAGAGCGAGCCAGCCAAACGAATACCTTGGGTGTTTTAATGATCGAAAAAAAGCAAAAAGAAATGACGGTAACCGACACTTTTGACAGTGTAATGCTTATTATCGTACAAGAAGCGGAACAATCTGTTTTTGTTAAACATTATACGTATTCCGGAAAAAAAGCAGCTTTACATATTGTCACAGAAAGTCAATTGAAAGAGTGGATTCTACTTGGCAATAATAAAAGAATTTTTGAATGGTTATATAATGGCCGTGTTCTTTTTGATCGCAATGAATTTGTCGATAAATTAAAAAGGGAACTTAAAGAATTTCCAGTAGCACAGAGAAAACAGAAGATGGCTTTAGAGTTTGCGAAGTTAATAAAAAGATATATGGATGGGAAAGCATTTTTTGAAAATAAACATTATTTGGATGCATATAATGATATTGTGCATTCATTGCATCATTTAGCCAGACTTGCTGTTATAGAAAAAGGTTTTCACCCTGAAGTTACGGTGTGGAGTCAAGTAAAGCAGATAGAACCGGAGATTTATAAACTCTATGTTGAATTAGTTAATAGCGAAGAGACGATTGAAAAAAGACTCGAACTGTTATTCTTGGCAAGTGAATTTTTAATTCATTCCAGAACGCAGAAAAGTATTCAGCAAATTATAGATATTCTGCTGCAAAAGGATTACTGGTCTTTTAATGAGTTAATGCAAAACGAGGAGCTTTCTATCTATTCAGTTGATTTAGGAATGTTATTTGAGTATCTTATTGAAAAAAATAAGGTAGAGGTAATCAATGTGGAAACGAAAAGTCCAGGAGTTTTTCATCGTTATTATAAGGTTCCAGAAAAAAATATATAATTTTTTAGAAAAAGTATTGACCATCTTTAAAAAACTTGTTATATTTATATCCGTCGCTGAAACAACACGAAATGTTGAAACAACGACGGAAATATTTTTTAGAAAAACATGTTGACAATAATATTAACAAAATGTTATTCTAATAAAGTCGCTTCTGAAGCGAACGAAACAAATTGCTCTTTGAAAACTGAACAAACAAAACGTCAACAATAAACGTTTATAACTAAGTTATAAACACAACAAGTAACAAAAAAGCTAGAGTTTAGCTTCGGAGCTAATCTTACTCTTATATGGAGAGTTTGATCCTGGCTCAGGACGAACGCTGGCGGCGTGCCTAATACATGCAAGTCGAGCGGACTTAAAAAGCTTGCTTTTTAAGTTAGCGGCGGACGGGTGAGTAACACGTGGGCAACCTGCCTGTAAGACTGGGATAACTTCGGGAAACCGGAGCTAATACCGGATAATCCTTTTCTACTCATGTAGGAAAGCTGAAAGACGGTTTACGCTGTCACTTACAGATGGGCCCGCGGCGCATTAGCTAGTTGGTGAGGTAACGGCTCACCAAGGCAACGATGCGTAGCCGACCTGAGAGGGTGATCGGCCACACTGGGACTGAGACACGGCCCAGACTCCTACGGGAGGCAGCAGTAGGGAATCTTCCGCAATGGACGAAAGTCTGACGGAGCAACGCCGCGTGAGTGATGAAGGTTTTCGGATCGTAAAACTCTGTTGTTAGGGAAGAACAAGTAGGAGAGTAACTGCTCGTACCTTGACGGTACCTAACCAGAAAGCCACGGCTAACTACGTGCCAGCAGCCGCGGTAATACGTAGGTGGCAAGCGTTGTCCGGAATTATTGGGCGTAAAGCGCGCGCAGGCGGTCCTTTAAGTCTGATGTGAAAGCCCACGGCTCAACCGTGGAGGGTCATTGGAAACTGGGGGACTTGAGTGCAGAAGAGAAGAGTGGAATTCCACGTGTAGCGGTGAAATGCGTAGAGATGTGGAGGAACACCAGTGGCGAAGGCGACTCTTTGGTCTGTAACTGACGCTGAGGCGCGAAAGCGTGGGGAGCAAACAGGATTAGATACCCTGGTAGTCCACGCCGTAAACGATGAGTGCTAAGTGTTAGAGGGTTTCCGCCCTTTAGTGCTGCAGCAAACGCATTAAGCACTCCGCCTGGGGAGTACGGCCGCAAGGCTGAAACTCAAAGGAATTGACGGGGGCCCGCACAAGCGGTGGAGCATGTGGTTTAATTCGAAGCAACGCGAAGAACCTTACCAGGTCTTGACATCCTCTGACACTCCTAGAGATAGGACGTTCCCCTTCGGGGGACAGAGTGACAGGTGGTGCATGGTTGTCGTCAGCTCGTGTCGTGAGATGTTGGGTTAAGTCCCGCAACGAGCGCAACCCTTGATCTTAGTTGCCAGCATTTAGTTGGGCACTCTAAGGTGACTGCCGGTGACAAACCGGAGGAAGGTGGGGATGACGTCAAATCATCATGCCCCTTATGACCTGGGCTACACACGTGCTACAATGGATGGTACAAAGGGCAGCAAAACCGCGAGGTCAAGCCAATCCCATAAAACCATTCTCAGTTCGGATTGTAGGCTGCAACTCGCCTACATGAAGCTGGAATCGCTAGTAATCGCGGATCAGCATGCCGCGGTGAATACGTTCCCGGGCCTTGTACACACCGCCCGTCACACCACGAGAGTTTGTAACACCCGAAGTCGGTGGGGTAACACTTTATGTGAGCCAGCCGCCTAAGGTGGGATAGATGATTGGGGTGAAGTCGTAACAAGGTAGCCGTATCGGAAGGTGCGGCTGGATCACCTCCTTTCTAAGGAAAATGGAATTTACATTCCATCACAGATTGTTGACGAGTTTGTTGTTCAGTTTTGAGGGAGCAATTCCTCAAAGTAGGTTGAAGTTATTTTCAGCCGTTATAGGGTGGAAAGAAACGAACAGGTCAAGGAAGCGACCGAACGAGCACCGGAGCGTACAAAGGTACGTGAGGAGCAGAGTGAGAGAGCTGACGAAGAGATGTGAAGTTTATTTTCAGCCGTAATTGTTCCTTGAAAACTAGATTATGTATAGTAAGAACCAAGAAAGAAACCGAGTAATCGCCATCTTAGATTCTCTATTAATAGTAGATAGTAGTCAAATACCATCTACCAAATAGCAGAAACCATGAGAACAAGGAAAAGCGAGTAGATCAAGGAAGCGACCGAACGAGCACCGGAGCGTACAACAGTACGTGAGGAGCAGAGTAAGAGAGCTGACGCAGAGATACGAAGCTTATCGTTGTTCGAAGTAAGTTAAGTTAGAAAGGGCGCACGGTGAATGCCTTGGCACTAGGAGCCGATGAAGGACGGGACTAACACCGATATGCTTCGGGGAGCTGTAAGTAAGCTTTGATCCGGAGATTTCCGAATGGGGAAACCCTCTATCCGTAATGGGATAGAATCTTTACCTGAATACATAGGGTACTGAAGGCAGACCCGGGGAACTGAAACATCTAAGTACCCGGAGGAAGAGAAAGCAAACGCGATTCCCTGAGTAGCGGCGAGCGAAACGGGATTAGCCCAAACCAAGAGGCTTGCCTCTTGGGGTTGTAGGACACTCAACATGGAGTTACAAAGGAACGGGGTAAATGAATAGGTCTGGAAAGGCCAGTCATAGAAGGTAAAAACCCTGTAGTTGAAACTTCGTTCCCTCCTGAGTGGATCCTGAGTACGGCGGGACACGAGAAATCCCGTCGGAAGCAGGGAGGACCATCTCCCAAGGCTAAATACTCCCTAGTGACCGATAGTGAACCAGTACCGTGAGGGAAAGGTGAAAAGCACCCCGGAAGGGGAGTGAAATAGATCCTGAAACCGTGTGCCTACAAGTAGTTAGAGCCCATTAATGGGTGATAGCGTGCCTTTTGTAGAATGAACCGGCGAGTTACGATTACATGCGAGGTTAAGTTGAGAAGACGGAGCCGCAGCGAAAGCGAGTCTGAATAGGGCGAATAAGTATGTGGTCGTAGACCCGAAACCAGGTGATCTACCTATGTCCAGGGTGAAGTCCAGGTAACACTGGATGGAGGCCCGAACCCACGCACGTTGAAAAGTGCGGGGATGAGGTGTGGGTAGCGGAGAAATTCCAATCGAACTTGGAGATAGCTGGTTCTCTCCGAAATAGCTTTAGGGCTAGCCTCAAGGTAAGAGTATTGGAGGTAGAGCACTGTTTGGACTAGGGGCCCCCATCGGGTTACCGAATTCAGACAAACTCCGAATGCCAAATACTTATCCTTGGGAGTCAGACTGCGAGTGATAAGATCCGTAGTCAAGAGGGAAACAGCCCAGACCACCAGCTAAGGTCCCAAAGTATACGTTAAGTGGAAAAGGATGTGGAGTTGCTTAGACAACCAGGATGTTGGCTTAGAAGCAGCCACCATTTAAAGAGTGCGTAATAGCTCACTGGTCGAGTGACTCTGCGCCGAAAATGTACCGGGGCTAAACGTATCACCGAAGCTGTGGATTGACATCATTAGATGTCAGTGGTAGGAGAGCGTTCTAAGGGCGTTGAAGCTAGACCGTAAGGACTGGTGGAGCGCTTAGAAGTGAGAATGCCGGTATGAGTAGCGAAAGATGAGTGAGAATCTCATCCACCGAATGCCTAAGGTTTCCTGAGGAAGGCTCGTCCACTCAGGGTTAGTCGGGACCTAAGCCGAGGCTGAAGAGCGTAGGCGATGGACAACAGGTTGATATTCCTGTACCACCTTATGAACCGTTTGAGTAATGGGGGGACGCAGGAGGATAGGGTAAGCGTGCTGTTGGATTAGCACGTCCAAGCAGTTAGGCTGGTAATGAGGAAAATCCCGTTACCATAAAGGCTGAGCTGTGACGGCGAGGGAAATATAGTACCGAAGTTCCTGATTCCACACTGCCAAGAAAAGCCTCTAGCGAGGTTCAAGGTGCCCGTACCGCAAACCGACACAGGTAGGCGAGGAGAGAATCCTAAGGTGAGCGAGAGAACTCTCGTTAAGGAACTCGGCAAAATGACCCCGTAACTTCGGGAGAAGGGGTGCTCTTTTGGGTGTTAAAGCCCGAGAGAGCCGCAGTGAATAGGCCCAGGCGACTGTTTAGCAAAAACACAGGTCTCTGCGAAGCCGTAAGGCGAAGTATAGGGGCTGACACCTGCCCGGTGCTGGAAGGTTAAGAGGAGGGGTTAGCAGCAATGCGAAGCTCTGAATTGAAGCCCCAGTAAACGGCGGCCGTAACTATAACGGTCCTAAGGTAGCGAAATTCCTTGTCGGGTAAGTTCCGACCCGCACGAAAGGTGTAACGATCTGGGCACTGTCTCAACGAGAGACTCGGTGAAATTATAGTACCTGTGAAGATGCAGGTTACCCGCGACAGGACGGAAAGACCCCGTGGAGCTTTACTGTAGCCTGATATTGAATTTTGGTACAGCTTGTACAGGATAGGTAGGAGCCTTGGAAGCCGGAGCGCTAGCTTCGGTGGAGGCATTGGTGGGATACTACCCTGGCTGTATTGACATTCTAACCCGCACCCCTTATCGGGGTGGGAGACAGTGTCAGGTGGGCAGTTTGACTGGGGCGGTCGCCTCCTAAAAAGTAACGGAGGCGCCCAAAGGTTCCCTCAGAATGGTTGGAAATCATTCGTAGAGTGTAAAGGCACAAGGGAGCTTGACTGCGAGACCTACAAGTCGAGCAGGGACGAAAGTCGGGCTTAGTGATCCGGTGGTTCCGCATGGAAGGGCCATCGCTCAACGGATAAAAGCTACCCCGGGGATAACAGGCTTATCTCCCCCAAGAGTCCACATCGACGGGGAGGTTTGGCACCTCGATGTCGGCTCATCGCATCCTGGGGCTGTAGTCGGTCCCAAGGGTTGGGCTGTTCGCCCATTAAAGCGGTACGCGAGCTGGGTTCAGAACGTCGTGAGACAGTTCGGTCCCTATCCGTCGTGGGCGTAGGAAATTTGAGAGGAGCTGTCCTTAGTACGAGAGGACCGGGATGGACGCACCGCTGGTGTACCAGTTGTCTTGCCAAAGGCATAGCTGGGTAGCTATGTGCGGAAGGGATAAGTGCTGAAAGCATCTAAGCATGAAGCCCCCCTCGAGATGAGATTTCCCATAGCGTAAGCTAGTAAGATCCCTGAAAGATGATCAGGTTGATAGGTTTGAGGTGGAAGCATGGCGACATGTGGAGCTGACAAATACTAATAGATCGAGGACTTAACTAAAAAATGAAAAGCGAAAAACGCCTGTTTATCGGCGTACAAGCTGGAAGAGCGTCGACTGAGATAAAGGAAACACAGTGAACGAAAGTGAACTGATGTTGACTTATCGTAGGGAGAAGATCGGAAGTTTGATAGACGATAGGCGTTGTAGCTAGACAAAAAATGATTAATTCGGTTCTTTCTTCTTACACATAATCTAGTTTTCAGGGAATAATTTTAAAAAAATCCTTGAAAAATTTTGAGAAGACGATATAATAAAATATGTCTTCGAAAAAAGTCTGGTGGCGATAGCGAGAATGTCACACCCGTTCCCGTACCGAACACGGAAGTTAAGCTTCTCAGCGCCGATGGTAGTTGGAGGTTCTCCTCCTGTGAGAGTAGGACGTCGCCAGGCATATAATTATTCCGCAGTAGCTCAGTGGTAGAGCATTCGGCTGTTAACCGAACGGTCGTAGGTTCGAGTCCTACCTGCGGAGCCATATTGGAGAGCTGTCCGAGTGGCCGAAGGAGCACGATTGGAAATCGTGTAGGCGGGTACCCCTGTCTCAAGGGTTCAAATCCCTTGCTCTCCGCCATTTATGCACTCACCATAATTTGTATGGCCCATTGGTCAAGCGGTTAAGACACCGCCCTTTCACGGCGGTAACACGGGTTCGAATCCCGTATGGGTCACCATTAAAAGGAAGGCATGTTAAATGCGCGACATCCTGTCGCAACACATGCAATCGTACATACTGTACTTCGGAGGATTAGCTCAGCTGGGAGAGCATCTGCCTTACAAGCAGAGGGTCGGCGGTTCGATCCCGTCATCCTCCACCATAAATATTTATTAATATCTTATCGTCGCGGGGTGGAGCAGTCTGGTAGCTCGTCGGGCTCATAACCCGAAGGTCGCAGGTTCAAATCCTGTCCCCGCAATCTGGTCCGGTAGTTCAGTTGGTTAGAATGCCTGCCTGTCACGCAGGAGGTCGCGGGTTCGAGTCCCGTCCGGACCGCCATTATTGATTAAATAAAAACTTGAATTAGTAGGGTTTTGAAAAGCAAAAAGTTTAAGGAAGCGATTGAGTGAACATCGAAGCGTATATAAATACGCGAGTATGTGAGTGAAAGAGCTGACGAAGAAATTTATTAATGCTTAGCGAAATTTGTATATTAAGGCTCAGTAGCTCAGTCGGTAGAGCAAAGGACTGAAAATCCTTGTGTCGGCGGTTCGATTCCGTCCTGAGCCACCTTTTAAAGCTGGAGGGGTAGCGAAGTGGCTAAACGCGGCGGACTGTAAATCCGCTCCTTTGGGTTCGGCGGTTCGAATCCGTCCCCCTCCACCATTCTTAATACAGGGGTATAGTTTAAAGGTAGAACAGAGGTCTCCAAAACCTCCAGTGTGGGTTCGATTCCTACTACCCCTGCCAAAAAATTATGGCGGATATGGCGAAGTGGTTAACGCATCGGATTGTGGCTCCGACACTCGTGGGTTCGATTCCCATTATTCGCCCCATTTATTTTTCACATTATTTCAACATTTGAATATATTATTAGTGGGCTATAGCCAAGCGGTAAGGCAACGGACTTTGACTCCGTCACGCGTTGGTTCGAATCCAGCTAGCCCAGCCATTTTGCGGAAGTAGTTCAGTGGTAGAACATCACCTTGCCAAGGTGGGGGTCGCGGGTTCGAATCCCGTCTTCCGCTCCAACTAATATTTATGGCGGCATAGCCAAGTGGTAAGGCAGAGGTCTGCAAAACCTTTACCACCGGTTCGAATCCGGTTGCCGCCTCCATATGATGCTTATAAAATTAATTTTACATAATATTACGCCGGGGTGGCGGAACTGGCAGACGCACAGGACTTAAAATCCTGCGGTAGGTGACTACCGTACCGGTTCGATTCCGGTCCTCGGCATTTTACAAAATTTATAAGCACGCCGGTGTGGCGGAATTGGCAGACGCGCACGACTCAAAATCGTGTTCCGCAAGGAGTGTCGGTTCGACCCCGACCACCGGTATCCGTAAAAGGTATAAACCTTTATAAGTCAATGCTTTGAGCAATCGAGGCATTGACTTTTTTTGTGCTTTATTTTGCTAAAGTGATTTCCAAATCGTGTGGACAACAATTTTCGATTATTAAGTACCTTTAAGACCAATTTTCTTAAAGGAGAGATTTTTTGTGGCTGTAATTAATCGAAAGAAAAAAGTTAAGTTGGAGAAAACGGTAGAAGAACTTTTTAAAGATTTTCAGATGGATAACAAAATTAAAAACTTATCAGAAATGACCATTAGATTCTATGACCAAAATGTAATTCACTTCATGCGATTCCTAGATGACGAAGGTATTCATCTTGTTAAATCCATTGAAAAGGATGATATAGATGAATTTATTTTGTTCTTGAAGGAAAAAGGCCTTAAGGCAACAACGATTAATACCTATCTCAGAGCCACTAGGGCATTGTTATATTATGCAATGCGTGAGGAGCATTTAAACAAATTTGACATTAATTTAATAAAAGCTGATAAGGAACAAAAAGAGCCTTACACAGAAGTTGAAATTAAGAAACTTATTAAAAAGCCGAATTTAAAGGAATGTGGATTTGTCGAGCATAGAAATTGGGTGCTAATTAATTACCTACTTGAGACAGGAAACAGGCTCAATACTATTCTTAACATAAAAGTAGCTGATATTGATTTGGAAAATGGAATGGTCGTTTTAACGACAACCAAAAATAGAAAAGCACAGTTTAATCCGATTAGCGAACATTTAGTTAAAACATTAAAAGAATATTTTAGAATGTATCAATTTGAAAAGGAAGATTTCTTGTTAATTAATGAATTAGGAGAACAGATGACAAGAAATTCTGTTCAGCATACAATTGCACGATATAACAAAAATAGAGGAGTAGAAAAGACTTCTATTCATGCTTTTAGGCATACCTTTGCAAAATACTATATTACTAGTGGTGGGGATGCGTTCAAGCTGCAACGCTTATTAGGTCATTCGACACTTGATGTTACATTAAACTATGTAAATTTGTATTCAAAAGATTTAAAAGATGGATTTAACAAACATAGTATTGTATCGAATTTTACTGAGAACCCAAGAATGAAAAGGGGAAAAAAATCATAATAGTAAGCAATCGCAATTATTCCATTTTTTATTTTAATAATATATTTCAAGCAGCCACTTTCAGTAGCTGCTTTTCTTTTTGAACCTTTATGGTGTGGATTTTATCGATTGATATTAAGACTTCTAAACATATTTTTTATAGGCTTACCCTTTTTGTTTTGCTCGGAATATGTCAATGCTATTAATAAATAAAAATATTGGAGGCTTTATTAATTGAATAAAATGATCGAGCAATTATCACTGGAAGAAAAACAAAAGCTGCTATGGCACGCTCTTACTGGATTGAGCCTAGAAGAAATGGAGGAGAGGGAATTAAATGGAGTCGTAGAACTTGTTGTCAAAAACAATTTATTTAATCTTTTAGTGGTATCCGAAACAACATTTCCTGAACAGTATCTTATGACTATAGATAAAATAAGTCATGCCGCATTTGAAGGAATGTTATCGACAGAAAAAGTGAAGGTTCAAAATTCTAGAAAAAACAAAAACCTATTTGCAGAAGTAGATTTGGATTTCACAAATCTCCCTGGGGTTACAATTAGCCGAAATTTATCCTGGGATGACAGAATTGTTCATAATGCTGTAGTGTCCTTATATGTCGATGGGAATAAGTATATTACTCCTTTGATGATCCATAGAGTAATGGTTGGGGATTCTAGGGCTAGTATGACAGAAAAACAAAAAGACAGTATAGAAAAAAGCATTGAAATCCTATCATCAGCACGAATAAGAATTGATGCCACGGCTGAAATGAAAGCCTATGGTTTAGACAAAGCCATTTATCATGGAAACCTTATTTACACCAAAAGAATGGATGTCCTACATAAAGGTGAAAAAAAAGAAATGATATATGTTATGGAACAACCAGTTTTGTATGATTATGCCCACAACAAAAAGCAAATTGCAAATTTACTTATAAAAGAACTGAAGGTACCAATTAACAGAACAAAAGAAACACGTGCTTTACAAGAATACCTATTATATCGGATTAAAGCAAAAGGAATGAGCAATATCATTCGATATGATACCATTTATGAAAAATTAGGTATTAAAGAAGGAACTGAATCGTCTTTACGAAAAAAACGAAATACGATTAGAAAAGCAGCTAAAAGGATTCTTGATGATTTCGTTGAGAAGAAAATGATTAAAGGATATAAAGAAAATACAGGGAAACATAATGAGAAAATCAGCATTCAGATTATCAAATAGAGGGTCCAAAAGTGGCAACACAAGGGTGTAAAAGTGGGTACACTAGGGTGTGAAAGTGGTAACACTAAGGTGTAAAAATGGGTACACTGAACCATTAAGAAAAGTGCCGTCATACATACTCTCCTAAGGGTTAAAGGATTTCATAAAAAAGATGATAAGTACTTATAAGTATTATAAGTACTGTATACGAAAACCAGCGTTTTGAATAACGCTGGTTTTCTTTTGGTTATGCTTCATTTTGAAAGGAGGCGAAAAAATGACAAAGCCAGAATTACAAAAACAAGTCGATTTGATTTCTTTAATTGCAAAAAAACATCATTTAAAAAAGGTCGGAAAGAACCAATACCGTGTCAATCCATGTCCAGTATGCGGACGCTTTGACCATTTCACTGTTTATGCTGACACGAATAGTTACCATAGTTTCAGCGGTTGTTGTAAAGGAGGTTCTGTTTTTGAGTATTTAATGGAAGTTGAAGGATTATCACAAGATGATGCTTTTAAGGAATATCAGAAATTATTAGGTGTTGAGAATGAAAAAACCCCTTCACATACTCCTGCTGTGAAAGAGGATAATGACGATATGGATTACACGGAATGGATTGGTTCATTGTATCAAAAAACAACAGAAAAAGACAAACAGCGTTTTATCAATCGTGGGATTCCACATGAACTGATTGAAAAATACAAATTAAGTATTGGGCAAATAGATAATCGAGAATGCATGATTTTGCCGATATGGGAAAAAGGGAAAGCAGTTTATTATACTGCACGCTTTTTAGATGATAAAGAACCAAAATACAAAAATGCTTCAGGAACGGCACAAATATTTAATATCGATTATTTGTACGACGCTGAAAAATCAATCGTTTTCTTAACAGAAGGCATTTTTGATGCTTTATCATTGGAAGCAATGGGATATAGTGCGATTGCAATAGGGGGAGTTCAACACACAGAAAAACTGAAAGAAGATATAAAAAGAACCAATTGTAATGCTGTTTTCTTAACTGCCTTTGATAATGATGTGGCGGGTCAAGAATGCAAAGATAAATTTCCTTATAGGGCAATTGAAATACCAAAGCAATTTAAAGATATCAATGAATGGTATGTGAGCAGCCTTCAGAACGTACAGAATGATTCTAACAGCATTCTAAATATAGAAGCGCAACTTGACAAAGCAAGGCAGCCTGATGTCGTGAGCGTCTATTTAGACGGTAATTTTCATTCAGATATTAAAGAATTTTTATGCCATAGGGACAAGCGAACTGGATTTGAAAATCTTGATTTACAAATGAAAGGCTTGTACCCAGGGCTTTATGTCATAGGCGGAATTTCCTCAGTTGGGAAAACAACCTTTACACACCAATTATGTGACCAATTAGCCGAAGAGGGGAGCCATGTTATTTATTTCAGCTTGGAACAAAGCCGACTTGAAATGGTTAGCAAAAGCATAGCAAGGATGACAGCAAAAATAAATATAGATGATGCTGTTCCATCGGTTTTTATCCGAAGTGGAGAAACATCAATTATCGTTAAAGAAGCGATAGATAAATACAGAAAGACGGCTGAAAATGTCAATATCATTGAAGGCAATTTTAACACAGATGTTAAAACGATTCGTGAATATGTGATTGCATATCGAAAAGTAAATAAAGTAAATCCAATTGTTGTTGTGGATTACTTACAGATTATGCCGAGTATTAACGATAGGATGAGCGATAAACAGCGAATTGATGCAAATGTTACAGAATTAAAGCGAATGAGTCGTGATTTTTCCTTACCTGTTTTTGTTATATCAAGTTTGAACCGTGGAAACTATCTTTCTCCTATCGATTTTGAAAGTTTTAAGGAATCAGGCGGAATTGAATATACTGCGGATGTTGTTTGGGGCCTACAGTTAGAAGCCATTAATGATCCATTTTTCTATAAAGATAAAAATGTGATAGAAAAACGTGAAAAAATCAAGACGGCAAAAAATACAGACCCAAGAGAAATCGAACTCGTATGTTTAAAAAACCGAAATGGGACACCTTCTTTTAGTTGTGGCTTTTTTTATCATGCTAAATATGACTTTTTCGAGCCTAATTTTTATAACCTTTTTAAGGTTGATAATGTGAAAACGATATAAGGTTGCATACAAACTGATAAGCGATAATAAATGAAGAAAGGTGAAAAAGAAATGAATTTAGAAGTAAATGAAACAGAATACAAATGTAATAATTTTCGGTCAAGGCTTGAAGCAAGATGGGCGGTTTTTTTCGATGCAATGGGTTTTGTATGGGAATATATTAAACCTAAAAGAGTAGAACCTAATCGTAAATATTTGCCTGATTTTTATCTTCCTGAAAGAAAAGCATGGATAGAAATAAGCAGTAAAACACCAAGTGCCGAAGATTTAAGGAAATATGAAGCATTTGCCGAACAACAATTAAAAAATAATATAGATTTCAGATTGTTAGTAGGAGATATCCCAGAAGCAACTTGTGATTTTGGATTGCTTGACTCTTTGGTAAAAAATAAATCAAACCTTAGACAATATGGGGCGATATTAAACAACATTAAAGGTATAAAAGCATACAAATTTCTGCCAGAAACTAAAGGTAAATTTTTTTACGGAGTATGGGATGATCAGCCTGAATTAGGAACAACTTTAATGAGAACAAATTGGGTAATGGATGACTCTAGAAAAGTAGAAAGAGCATTAAATAAAGCACGGCAGGCACGTTTTTGAAACAAGGGGAATCTTTTTAAATTTCCCTTCAAAGTAAAAAAAATATAACAGAAGCCATGAAAAGGAGTAATGTACATGTTTGAATTTAAAGAAGATGATCGTAAGCCTTTGCTCGAAATGGGGCAATTAAAGTTATCCCCAGCAACTATTGAAATATTAGGGCAGGAGGAAATCAATGATTTAATAGTAAGACATTTATACGGCGATTTTGGCAATCAATACGAGGTAGAAATAATAATCTATGAAGAAATTATAAATTACGGTGAAAAGGATATTCAATCAAATTACACACTTGAAGGCAATGTAGTTTTTGTTATTATTGAAAGAGAGATGAATCAATCGTCTATAAAAAGTTGTAAATGTTGTAATTGTGGAACAGTATTTTTAGTTGATCGTAATGATATGTTTAGTAGTCTTATCGGTGTTCCAGTTTTAGGTGAAGATGGTGAAATGGCTTTCATTCCAACTAATGAAGGAAATTTTGGTTGTAACTTAAACGTTTGTAATAAATGTTTTGAATAACCGTACGGGTAAACCTTCCACCTTTTTTTGCAGTTAGGACGTTTATGACAGCCTTTAGAACCCCTAGATACTATTTACTAGGGGTTTTTAATATTGTATATAAAATTACATAGTATGCATAAAAACCACACAAATTATGCAAAATAAAATAAATGGAAAATGACAAGAAATGTGGTGAAATGTTGAAAAAAGATATCGAGGTTCAAGCACTTATTGATGAAGGACGGAAAGCATATTATCGTCAATATCGACAGAAACCTGAAAATAAGAAGAAAGCTCGACAATATCGGGATAACTTTTTTCTTAAAGTGGGTTTGGAGCAGTTAGATGCCAAAGATGACACAGCGAGTAAAAAGTTATTGGAAGAGAAAAGCCCATGAGTGAGTATATTTATAAAATTATAGGTGAGCCATCGAAGAAAATTACAGCATTGAAAACAAAATATAATTTTAAAGAAATGAAAAGGGCAAGGTGGAAACGTGAAAATCAATAATATGAATGTACTTGAAAAAGTTCAAGGATTTGTAAGACCTCCAGAAGAGAACCTAATCGGACTCAATCTAAGTTATCAAGATGTTCTGGCGTTAAGGAGTTTAATCCGACATTGGAACTTACACGGTAAAGCAGATTCTTATGGTGAAACTATAAGAAGAGCGATTGATGAGCGAAATAGCCTTAAAGAAGTAACACTCTCAAAGACAGAACGATATAATCATCAAGGAACAGTTTGGCTTGAAAAGGGTGTAAGGAAAACGTTATTAAGAGAAGCAAATAAATTAGGACTTGAACCATCGGATTATATTCGCGGAATCATTTATAGTCTTAACCAAAAGATAATAAATGAAGAGAAATTAAAACGTGAAAGGCAAGCTAAAATCAAGCATGATAATCGGGTCCTTTCTTTTACAAAATCAGTGTATCCAGATGATCGGGAAAAGCTTTATAAAAGGTATGGGAAATTGAGTGATAAAGAATTAATGAATGCAGTGCAAACGGATGTAGGGGAATGGCTTGCTACGTTGAAATAAAATGTTCCTGACTTGGAGAAGCCACCTAAAGGTTTCTCCCATAGTTGATATATTATCTATAGAAAAGGTGAAAAAGAGTAATGACTCATGAAGAAGTAAAAATATTATTGTCACAACTGGATGAAAAACTTCAATCTTTGGATGAAAAAATATCAGATTCAGTCCCCATGACTTTATATAAAAACGGTTTTGCAAGTGGGTTGAATTACGCTAAGGATATAGTTATTAGAATGGAACAAGAAAAAAATAACACAGAGGATTCGGAGTAATTCGGGTTTAGGATTATTTTTAATCCCCCTAGGTCGCAATTTTAATCTGTGATTTTGGGACAAACGGCGGCAAGGGAACTATTTCCGACCAAGCAGAAATTCTGAAAAGTTTTTTTTGTAAACCTAATGAAAAAGGAGGTTAACAAATGTTGTCCTATCAAATTTTTCGTTCTGCCGATTATCTGGAATATCGAAAATCCAAATTAAACGATATCAATAAAAGGAAAAGTGGTTTGTTCAAAAGGCTTGAGAAGTTAGGCGGAAAGACTTAAGCCAAGATTCTTTCGTTTACAATCAATAGATTTTTGCTATTTTTAATTGTTTAACAACCCTTCAATCTTTTAGTAGCTATATAGTATAGCTGCTCTTTTTTATTTGTTGAAGATAAATTGACCGAGAATATAACAGCCATATATGTTATGATTAAAGTGTGCGATAATGTTATGTTGATTAATAAAATAAAGCTATCATTCCGTATTAACAAACTTGTAAAGAAACTAGAATGGAATACTTAAAAATAATGTACCTGATTAAAGGACAACAAATAAAAGTGTCCCTTAGTTGGGTTTTCTATATTTCTAGAGAGTTTAAGCAAATAATTCAGGGATGGAAATTCCTTTATGACAATAAGTTACCAATGCATCAATATCAATAGTAACTTAAAATTACTTTAGGAAGATAATTTTACAATACGGGATCATATATAACACTGCATATTCTAAAAATTATACTAGTAATTGGAGTTAAAATATGGAAAAATTAAAATTAGGTGAAACAACTTTTAATACAGTAGATTTGTTTAGTGGTTGTGGTGGTATGTCATTAGGTTTTCAAAATGCTGGATTTAAAATAATTTCAGCCTATGATAACTGGGAACCAGCCGTAAATGTTTATAAGAAGAACTTTAAACACCCCATACATCAGGCAGACATAGGTGACGAAGAAGTCAAAAGAGAGATCGAGCAGCTTAAACCAGATGTAATTATTGGAGGTCCTCCGTGTCAAGATTTCTCGAGCGCTGGTCACAGGGATGAAAGTTTAGGTAGAGCTCATTTGACCATAGCATATGCTGAAATAGTTGCAAGGTCAAAACCACAATATTTTGTGATGGAGAATGTTTCACGAATACAAAAAAGTAATGTTCTTAAGCATGCAATCAAGTTATTTAAGGATGCTGGGTATGGACTCACTGAAAAAGTACTAGATGCGAGTTATTGTGGAGTTCCTCAAAAAAGAAAAAGATATATATTAGTAGGACACCTCAATTCGTCCGACGGTTTTCTTACTGAATTTCTTGAAGAGAATCTTGCTGAAAATCCTATGTCCATTCATGATTACCTTGGAGACTCTCTTGGGGTGGAATATTATTTCAGAATCCCAAGAAGCTATAATAGAAGGGCAGTATTTAGCATCTATGAACCTTGTGTGACTATTCGTGGTGTGGACAGGCCAATTCCAAAAGGCTATAAAAAGCACCCAGGTGACTTAGTCGAAATAGGACCAGAGGTTAGAGCACTCACTGTTATTGAAAGAAGCTATATGCAAACCTTCCCTAAGGGTTTCATTTTTGAAGGTGTAAAAACCAATTTGAATCAAATGATAGGAAATGCCGTCCCTGTTAGACTTGCAGAATTTGTGGGTAATGCAATCCAAAATTACGCTAATAGTATAAGTTCCGGGGAGGGAAAGAAATGAAAACAATAGACTTATTCTCTGGTTGCGGTGGTATGTCCTTAGGATTTCAAAACGCTGGATTTGAAATTTTATCAGCATACGATAATTGGGAGGCTGCCGTTAATATATATAAAGAGAATTTTTCTCACAAAATTTATAAAATGAATCTTGGCGATGAAAAGGTAGTTGAGCATATCAAGCAGTTCCCGTCTGACATAATAATTGGTGGCCCGCCATGTCAAGATTTCTCAATAGCAGGAAACCGAGATTACAAGTCACAAAGAGCTAATTTAACAATTACATTTGCAAGTATTATTGCTGATGTGAAACCTGAATGGTTCGTTATGGAAAATGTATATAATATTGAAAAAAGCCCAGTCTTACCTGAGGCGGAAATAATATTAAAAGAAGCTGGTTACGGATTGACAAAACGCGTATTAGACGCTAGTTATCTTGGTGTTCCACAGGCTAGAAAAAGATTTTTTATGATTGGACATTTGAACTCTGAAGATGGATTTCTAAACGGAAAAATTGACGGCAACCTTTCTAATAAACAAATGACTGTCTACGATTACCTAGGAAACTCGCTCGGTACTGAATTCTATTATATGCACCCTAGAAGTTATAATAGAAGGGCAGTGTTCAGCATTCATGAGCCGAGTTCAACGATAAGAGGAGTAAACAGACCTATTCCAGAAGGATATAAAAAGCATCCCGCAGATAAAGCTGAGATTTTTGAGAATGTAAAAGCACTCACTACAAAAGAGCGGAGTTATATTCAAACATTTCCTGAATGGTTCCAACTTGTTGGAAGTAAAACTGCGATGGAGCAAGCAATTGGGAATGCAGTTCCAGTTAAAATGGCTGAATTCGTTGCGAAGCGGATTTTGGAATACAAAGCCGAAATTGGGAATAGAGGTATAAACCATGATGAACTTAGAGCAGTTACAATCTGATGTTAAAGAAATAGGAGCTGATAATGGACCTGATTTTATTTACAGGTTTTTATTAGCTTATGGCATACCAAAAGCCACAATAGCTCGATTAAGGTTAACCATTAAAGGGGCAGAGCACTCCCCTGTGCATGTACCTAAAAAAATATATTATCAGTTTACATCCAAGTCTAATTTATTATCTCTTTTTAATTTATTAAAAAGAGA
Source organism: Niallia sp. WK069_GA_01 (assembly GCF_983173855.1). Lineage (NCBI taxonomy): Bacteria > Bacillati > Bacillota > Bacilli > Caryophanales > Bacillaceae > Niallia > Niallia sp. WK069_GA_01. The sequence goes on along the minus strand of NZ_OZ470138.1, from coordinate 4,281,872 downwards.
TAATTTAAATAATATTAAGGCTAGATTTATCATTTTAGCTAATAAAGATAATATTTTGGCATATGACATGAAAACAGAAGAAATTCTTACATCATCCAAAAATGAACTTTATAAGAGTTTCGATTTTTTCTTTCCTTTAATAGGGAGAGAAAAAAAAGTAATCGCTTCCCATGTAACTGTTAATATTAAAGCAGCTGAAAAGTTCGCGGAACTCTATAACGAACTTGTAATCGCTAACAAAGGTACAAATGACGTTGATAAAAATGTTAGCAACCTTATGTCTCGTTTGTTATTTTGTTTCTTTGCAGATAGTGTAGGTTTAATCTCAAGGGGAGCGATTAATAAATATATTCATAATTTTTCTGAAGAGTCAGGTACTAATTTAAGTTATTTACTTGAAAGTATGTTTAATGCCATTTTTATAAAAGATAGAAATGGTTTACCTGAGTACTTAATGGAGCTTCCATTTTTGGATATATATATATTTAACACACCGATAGAGTTACCCCGTTTCAATAAACGAACACGTAAGCTCATTTTAGAAATTAGTGAGCTTGATTGGTCTGATGTTAACCCTGACATATTAGGTTCATTAATCCAATCTATTGTTTCTACCGACAAAAACAATATCAACTATAACTTTACTTCTGTGCCGAATATATATAAATTGATTGGCCCTTTGTTTTTAGACGAATTGTACGAAGCATACGAGAGTTCAAAGAATGACTATCAAGAGTGTCTTAATCTGTTAAACAGGATATCCAAGATTAAAATATTTGATCCCGCATGTTTTACTGGGAATTTTCTAATTGTAATATATAAAGAACTCAAGGAACTGGAATCTAAAATAGTCCAATCAATTCGTAACTTGCCAAACCACAAAGAAGTGATTAAACCTTCTTTAAACATTTCTCAATTTTATGGGATTGAAATGAATGAGTTTGCTTGTATTGTTACACGCCTTGGTCTTTTTTTTACTGAATGTCAAATATCTATTATGCAAAATGGAAGACTTACATCTGCAGACCATCTTCTCAAAGATTTGAATCGAAATAACATTATTCAAGAAAATGCAACAAGAATTTCTTGGAATGACATATGCCCAAATAGTGGTGATAACGAAATTTTTGTTGTAGGCAATCCTCCTTACAAGGGGGCTCGTAAACAATCTAAAGAACAAAAAGCAGATGTTGCATTTGTTTTTAGAAACCATAAAAATTTTAAAGATATGGACTATGCGGCATGTTGGTTTTACCTTGCTTCTGAGTTCGTAGGTAATTCAAAAAGTGCATTTGCTTTTGTTACCACAAATTCGCTCACACAAGGTCAGCTAGTGGGATTGTTATGGCCCAAAATATTTGAAAAAAATGTACATATATCCTTTGCTCATACGGAATTCAAATGGAAAAATAGTGGTAGGAATAATACGGCTGTTACAGTTGTAATAATTGGAATACGGCCTGATAAGTACCCTTCAAGAAAGTTCATCTTCACCCAGACATCTGCATATGAGGTTCCTTGGATTAACCCGTATCTAACTACTGCTAAAGTTATTGTAACTAAACAAAGAAAACCAATTAGTAATTTACCAGCAATGCCAAAAGGAAATATGCCGTACGATGGGGGACATTTATTATTAGAACCACATGAGATGGTCGAATTAGTTAATCAATACCCAACATCCAAGAAGTTTCTAAAGCGAGTAATGGGGTCTGATGAATTTATAAAAGATATTGAACGATGGTGTATTTGGTTAGATGATGATGACTTGGGTGAGGCTTTATTAATTCCTCCAATAAAAGAAAGGATTGCTTTAGTTGAGAAAGTTAGATTAAAAAGTACTGATAAGGCGGCAAGAAAATTAGCTCAGCGTCCTCATCGATTTCGTGAGACTAATTTTACAACATCATACTCTTTGATAATTCCTGCTGTGTCATCAGAACGGAGGACGTATATTCCTATAGGATTTGTTAATAAAAATACGATAATAACAAATCTGGGGTTTGTTATTTATAATTGTGACCCCTGGGTTTTTGGAGTAATTTCATCAAGGATGCATAATCTTTGGATTCGTACTGTTTGTGGCCGTCACGAATCCCGAATAAGATATTCTTCACAGCTTGGGTATAATACATTCCCATTTCCAGACATTTCAAATGGTCAAAAAGAGTCTATTGAGCGTTGTGTATACGATATTATTGCTGAAAGGGAAAATCAATCGGAGAAGTCGATTGCTCAAATGTATGATTCAGATAATATGAGTGAGGGTTTACTTTATAACCACATGATTTTGGACGCTACTATAGAACGCTGTTACCGAGAAGAGCCATTCCTTTCAGATCAGGAAAGACTTGAATTTCTATTTGATTTATATAACAGAGGGGGCGATTGAACGTGAATAATAATATCGTTAATGTTCAGTATCAGGCAACTGGGAAGAGCACAAATACCAATAACCTAGGAATGCGTGAAATGCAAGAGAGGGCATATAATGGACGTAACGCCCAGTATCTTCTAATAAAAGCCCCACCAGCTTCGGGCAAGTCTCGGGCCCTGATGTTTATCGCCTTAGATAAATTATTAAATCATAAAGTAACCAAGGTTATAGTGGCTGTTCCTGAACGTTCAATTGGAAAATCCTTTTTCTCAACAGAACTCAAGTCATCTGGCTTCCATAGTGATTGGATTTTACCTGAAAAATATAACCTTTGTGTTCCTGGTGGGGAAAAAAGTAAGGTCTCTACACTTGAGGAATTTTTAAGTTCTGAAGAGCGAATTCTTCTTTGCACTCATTCTACCCTTCGATTTGCTTTTAATAAAGTAGAGCCAAGTAGATTCAATAATTGCCTTGTTGCAATTGATGAGTTTCACCACGTTTCAGCAGATTATGAAAGTAAATTAGGGGAACTTGTTAGATCATTAATGGCAGAAACAAATGCAAATATCTTAGCAATGACTGGATCGTATTTTCGAGGTGACGGCATCCCAGTCCTTTTGCAAGAGGATGAGGCAAAGTTTCATAAGGTCACCTATAATTATTACGAACAGTTAAACGGGTACAAATTCCTCAAATCGTTGGGGATAGGATTCCATTTTTACAACGGTAAATACACATCTGCTATAGGAGAGGTCCTTGATACTGATAAGAAAACAATACTTCATATTCCTAATGTAAATTCTGGGGATTCGACTAAAGAGGGTAAATATGCAGAGGTAGATTTAATAATAGATAGTATTGGTGAAGTAATTAAAGTTGATAGGGAAACAAATATCATCCATGTAAAAAGACCTGATGGTAAAATTATTAAAATTGCTGACCTAGTAAATGATATCCCTTCTGAAAGAGAGAAAACAATAGAATATTTACGCAACGTTAAAGATGTAGATGATGTTGATTTGATTATTGCACTCGGGATGGCTAAAGAGGGTTTCGACTGGCCATTTTGTGAACACGCACTAACTGTGGGATATCGTGGGTCTCTTACAGAAATAATTCAAATAATAGGTAGATGTACGAGGGATAGCTTTAATAAGAGTCATGCTCAATTTACTAATCTTATCGCTGAACCAGATGCTGAAGATGAAGCAGTTATTGAATCTGTAAATAATATGCTAAAAGCAATAACAGCTTCTTTATTAATGGAACAAGTATTAGCTCCTAATTTTACTTTTAAAGCAAAGAGACCTAACGATGATGGTTCTGATTCAAGCAATAGGATTTCTATAAAGGGATTTAAGGAACCTAGTTCAACTACTGTTAAAAATGTAATAGATAATGATTTGACAGAACTAAAGGCGTCAGTATTACAAGACCCTGATATAATCAAATCCATTTCTGGAGTAGTTGACCCAGAAGTAATTAACAAAGTTATGATTCCGAAGATTATTATGACAAAATATCCACATCTAAATTCTGAGGAAGTTGAAGAAGTTAGGGAGCATTTAGTTGCTGATATGGTATTAAAACACGCAAAAACTGAAACGAAAGGAAATAAACGGTTTATTGAAATGGGTAATAATTTCATCAATATTGAGGAAATAAGCGTTGATTTAATCGATCAAATAAATCCATTTCAACAAGCGTTTGAAGTTTTATCAAAATCGATAACCCCAAAGGTATTAAAAGCTATTCAGAATTGTATAGCAGCATTTAAAGTTAATATGACTGATGACGAAGCGGCATACTTATGGCCAAAAATAAATGATTTTGTTAAAGCAACGCGCAGAATTCCTTCTCTAGATGCACTTGATCCTATGGAGCGAAGACTTGCTGAAGCATTAGTTTATCTAAAACAAGTAAAAAGAGAAGAAGTAAGATGAATAAAAAAGTTAGAAGCGATAAACTAAAAGAACTTATTAACGATGACCCCCTTGGTTTGTTAAATGTTGAAAACAAGTCATATGGAAAAAGTAAAACGGAAGAGCAACGGCTTATTGAGAGTTTCGCTGAGATATCAGAATTTTTCGAGGAACACAGCAGGGAACCTAGTTCTGAAAATGGCTTAGGTGAACATATATTAAAGTCTAGGTTAGTTGGGATAAGAAGCAATCCTAAAAAGGTAAAGGCTTTATTGCCTTATGATTTTTATAACCTGCTACAGTCACAAGAAACAATGTCAGTTTCGGTAGAAGAAATCCTAATGGATGATCCACTAAACCTATTAAGTATGGGTGAAGACGATGAGAGTATTTTTAAATTAAAACATGTTAAAAAAACAGAGAGGATAAGACCAGAAAATATTTCACGGCGAACTAAATGTAAAGATTTCGATAAGTATGAACCTATGTTTTCATTAATTCACCAAGAACTTAAAGATGGAAAGAGAAAACTAGTTGAATTTAATGAAAAAAATGTTACTCCAGGTAATTTTTACGTCTTACGAGGGGTTGTACTATATTTAGAAAAGATTGATTCAGAATATCAAGAGAAACAGTTTAGTACTGGGAACAGAATAAGACTAGATGGAAGAACTCGTTGTATTTTCGATAACGGTACTGAGTCAACCCTGCTCTTAAGATCATTGAACAAGGCGTTAAACATAGATGGATTCGGAATTAGTGAAAGATTAGATTCTGTAATACGTGAAGTAACCATAGATGAAAATGATGTTCAAAATGGCTACATTTATGTATTAAGAAGTTTAAGCAATAAACCTGAAATTGCAAGTTACCCAAATTTGTACAAGGTTGGATATTCCTCAGGAGATGTTACGAACAGGATAAAAAATGCACCAAATGAGCCGACTTACTTAATGAGTGCTGTTGAATTACTATTAACAGTCAGATGCTTTAACTTGGATGTTAAATATCTAGAAACAAGTCTTCATGAATTTTTCAATGAGGTAAATGTTACTTTTGAAGTAACAGATAGACAAGGGAAAATTCATAAGCCAAGAGAATGGTTCGTTGCTCCCCTTGAAATAATAGAAGAGGCAATTCAATTGGTTGTTGAAGAAAAAATACAAAGTTATAAATATAACCAATTATTTGGAAAGATTATCCTGCGAGAAAGTTGAATATGCTATGGGAAAATCTTAATTAATTTCATTATTTTATTTAAAGCTATTGATGCAAAATGATGTATCAATGGCTTTTTTTTCACAAATATTAATAAAAGTGTTAAACTCGATAGTGATTACAAAAATTTAAATAAATAATTTTATAATTTACATAGTAGAAAGGAGAAAATACAGGAATATGCAAGAAGGAGAATTATTCAAGGGATGGCTAGAAAATAGTAAAGGTTTAAAAAGAGAGTCAGTAAGTGACGTTTTATCTAGGATAAGGCGAGTGGAGAAGCTTGATGTAAATGTTGATATTCCTTTTGAGAAAATTATTGAAACTTTGTATAACAATGATGAGTTTAGTAATTTTAATGAATATGTTAAACCACAAATAAAACGCGCGATTAAGTTGTATAAAGAGTTTATAGAGGAACACAATGGGTAAACTAGCTAAATAATCACTTAAATGTGAAAAGAGAAATAATTAGAATTGCCTCCTTTATTATCAAGGAATGTTCCTTATGTAAGGATGATTTTATCATGAATGTTAGGTTATACATTAATAATCCCCAGAGGAAAAAAGTGCTTAGAAATTTGTAATTATGAAATATAAATTTTCGGCGATATTTGTCTTGCAGCGTTTCCCTTTATTTGAACGAAAAAAAGAAACAGAGGTCCCTTTTCAGGGACATGTTTCTTAATAAGGTGTTTCTAAAATAGTAGCCTAACAAGCTCACGTACGACTTCCTTGATAATTCTCACAACTAGCAAACGTGAAAGCCATTTGATTAAAGGACGGCGAAAAAACCTTCTTAATGCAATTCTTGCCTTTCTTATCAATGTACGACATTTTTTAATCGCGTCGGCACCTTTAATGAAACTTATAAGTTTTTGAATAAATTCTGGCACAATGACCTCCAAGTCCCAGAACGAGAGACGCTGGACAAGCAAAATACTCTCCCCACCCACCGCATACAAATCATTATATAACAAAATTTGATATAATTTTTATTAGATTCTAAATTTTTCTTTTGGTATTGAAAAAATACGTGAGAAATTATCTATAGTCATTTTGACAAATGTATGCAGATTTTGTGCCGAAATCGTGCCGAATCGAATTTATTTTGCATTTTAATCTATTTGAAGAAATGGCCTTAGGTCAATGGTTTAACCGACTTTTTCATATTTCATTTCATGCCATTTTATTCAAAATTAATCAAGTTTGAAATGGAAGGTTCTATTGGGGAGTTATGTCATTAAATGGAAATGAAAAGGAATTGACGTATGCTTCAAACCAAATTATCATTAAAAAGCAGGTATTTAATAATCGTATGGACAATTACAACTAAAGCATTGAAATAAAGGCTTAAAAACTTATGCCCGTGCCTATTCCACGGAATTGGCAGACGCGCACGACTCAAAATCGTGTTCCTTCTGGAGTGCCGGTTCGACCCCGGCCACCGGTATCAAAGAACTTTGATTCAAAGCGACTTTTCCAAATGGGAAGGTCGCTTTTCGTTTTTTTACGGCTTTTTTAATCGTGCGAACTACAAAAACGAAGTAAAAGCGTCCATTGTTCGGTTCGAAAATCAACCGAAAGGAGTTTTCGATAATGAGTCGACGTAATAACAAACTATTCTCGAATATTCTTAAAGCGTCCAAAAGCGACGTTGATTCTTTCGAATATCTCTATAATCTTTGTAGGATACGAAATATTTCCGAAGATACTTTTCGATATTACAAAAATGGATTATTAAAGTTCTTCGAGCGATTGGAATTATACAGTAAGGTTTACCGGTATTTGATAGGCTTAGAAGAGAATTATGGCTTGGTCTTTTGTTGGGATAACTTCGATTTTTATGATAGGAATTGCGGCTTTTGTTGTTGCTTTTATTATGGTTGCCGGCCCACAACCACAAATTGCGAAAGCGAAGGAACAAGAAGAATTTACTTCAGATAATCAATTGCCAACCGAAGAAGAAGTAACCGTTAACCTAAAGGAGACTCTAAAAGGGGAATATGGACATGAAACTGTTACTCATTATGAAGGAAACGGAATTAATTCGGTTGTAGTTGATAAGTCTGAATATACCAGTGCCAAAGCATTTGTTGCTGACTTGGACAACTTATTGAACGAAAACACTGCAGATAGAGTTCGTTGGGATTCAAAATTCGAAAAAGAAAAGTATTATTCAGATTCAATCATTGTTTATGTTAATCATTTTGTTAATAATGGAAGTGTCACTGGCGAAAAAGAGATTTGATTGAAAGAACTTCAAGCCATAGCGAGCATTGTTCATAATGCTGCCAATGAAGGAGAAGCGAAACAATTGAGTGAACGATTAAAAACTGAACTTGCAGAAGTTCATTCTTTTTTCGTAAATTAGTAGGAAAAGAATAGATAACATTGTGTAGGGGGAATTATGCATTTTCGCACGAATTTCCGTTTCTTTTATTGTCGGGGAACACTCTAAAAGTAAATTAGAATGGAACTTATGATTTGTACGAATCTTTCGTTGTAGGATGTGGGAATATCGTTTAGTCGTCCCCACTCACTATAAAACAACCCATTCCCTATTAAAATGGGTTGTTTGTGTATAAGCATGTGAATGAAATGTTAGCACAACAACTTTATAAATTACCAACAATTCCTCTATCCGTATGCACAACAACAGGAGCTGCTATAGAAGCTTTATCAGAAAATATCCATCTTCTTCCGATTGGCCCCAATATAATAAAGGCTCCATCTTCGTATTCACCCATAAAATTTAAATAGGTGTCCTGATACAACTGTTTGTTATGGCGGACTGGTATTCCGAGTGCTTGCATTTGTTGGGCGTATTTTTTTAATTCATTGGTAGAGAAGCCAATTTCGCTTATGGATAGTACATTATTGGCAGAGAATGTTTTATTAGGTGATGGAGGGGAAGTTTTTCTTCTGGAAATATACTCGACGATATTTCCAGCTGGATCTTCAAAATAACAAGCGTCAGCATTTGTTAAACCAGCAAAGTATACTTCATCCTCTCCGTCTTCCTCTAGCAGTTCTAGACGTTCTAACAGCCATTCTTTTGCCTGCTTAAATAAGTTGCTGTGTATATTAAATGCAAAGTGATAATAGTGCTTATTCTCTTCATTTTGATGCAATTCTAGGACACTTTCTCCGATTTGAAAGGATGCACTATTATTTGTAGATGAAATTAGCTTAAATTGAAGTGTTTGTTCATAAAATTCAACCGTTTTTTTATAAGGTAAGAAAGTATAAATTTTTTGAAATATGAATTCTGTCTAGCTCCAGCGCCTAGCCCCTGTGAAAGATAACCTCCTGCCTCTAAAAGTAAAAAAACACTTTTTGAGTTAGGAGAACATTTTTCTTCGGGGCTAAACAAGGCGCTTGCGCTTTTCTTAAGTTTGCTATATATATTTCTACTTTATTTATTTACATAAAAAATCCTCCTCTTAAAATTATATTAAAATCTGTGTTTTACACCATATTTTTGTTTTCAACTAGCAAAGGAAACGTCTAATATAATAGGAAAGAGAAATGAAAGGAGTAGGGTATGAAAAATATCAGGCATTTAATCGCAACGAAAAAACCTGGATGTACAGAAACGGATATTAGGCAGGCTGAAGAAAACTTTGGATTTGCGTTCCCTAAACAATATAAAGAGCTTATGCTAGTAGTTAATAATCCTGAGATTGGAGAATGGACTTTTTTCCTATTAAAACGAAGGGAAATCTAAAAAAGACGTGGGATGATATTGTCCGGCAAAATGGTCCAGTAAGAGACGAACGGATTCCTGAAACATATATTGTTATAGGAGAAGATGGTTCTGGCGATTTATTATGTTTTAAGAAATGTAATGGAGTGATGGAAGATATAATCTATAAATGGAATCATGAAACTGCAGAAGTAGATAAGTATGCTTCTTCTTTAAAGGAGTTTATTCTTATAGATGCTTGAGAGCAAGAAAAGAGTAAAATAGACTTATAATAACAACGGTGTTGGAGGAACAGCGAGAATGAATATTTTTTTATTTATCATCATTGGAGTACTGGTGGCAATTGGACTTGTCGCTATAATGACCATTCAGTTTGCTCTTGTCTGCCTTGTTGGCGGGATTTTTGGGCTGCTGATTTATATTGCTGTTATTGTTACGGGAATAAGCAGGAGGGATTAATTGCAGGCACTGGGAAAGGAAATTAATGACGTATGAATTGTGCGCTAAATAAACTTATTAATAGATAATTATTATATGAAGAGTAAATAAGAGAAAGGAAATAATCCTATTACTTCCTTTCTCTTATTTATATCTGCTGGCTGAGAGTATTGTAATAGAGTAATTAAGTGTGAGATGATGAGTAATATGTGTAATAAGAATGAAAGGGTTGCATATCATCATTTGTTATACCTTTCAATGATGAAATCGATAAAATACCTGCTTGCTATTGGCAGTACTCTTTTGTCCTTGTAGCAAATGCTGATTGTACGAACCACAGATGGGGAGATTGCTCTCGTAACAATATTATACGGACATCTATTTAGGACAAGTTTTGGTAAAATAGAAAAACCAAGCCCTTGTTCAATCATGGACATGATGGAATAGTCATCATATACTCGAAAATGAATATTAGGTTCATATTCATTTTGTTTAAAAATAGTTAAGGTTTCACTGATTTCTCCTTCATCTAACAGTATAAAAGGTCCATCCGTTAATTTTTTTAATGGGATTTTGGTGTGAGCAGTTAAAGGGTGATTTGCTGGTAGTGCTGCAAGCATTTCATCTGTTTGTAATGGAATTGTCGTTAGATTTGCGACAGCATTAGGATTCACAAAACCAAAATCTACGCTTCCTTCTTTAATCCAGTTAGAAATATCTGTATAATCCCCTTGATGTAATTCGAAGTGAACGGCTGAAAATTGTTCCTTAAAACCTTTCATTAATTCTGGTAGCCGGTGACAGGAAACACTAGAAAATGTACCAATTCGAATTAGCCCACTATGTAGACCTTCCATTTCTTTGCGTTTTTCAATTAATTCTCTATGTGAGTTGCAAATTTTTTTTATAAATGGCAAAAATTCCTCACCATCTGGTGTTAGTGTAATACCCATTCGAGAGCGTAAAATAAGAGTAGTAGAAAGGTCAGACTCCAGTGAATGTACCATCTGACTAATAGCAGATTGTGTATAGCCAAGTTCTTCTGCAGCTTTTGTAAAACTTCCTGTTTCAATAACTTTGATAAAAGCATAATAAGCGTTCATTTAATTGGCTCTCTTTCATTAGATTTTCTAATAATTACATTATAAATATTCGTTTTACTAATGTAAATGCTGGTGATAGTATAAAGCCAATATTAAGTAAATAAAGGAAAGGTTAGGTCTTGCGATTATGACACCAAAACAGGCAAACTTGATTTTAGCCACTGTTTCTATGGGCTGGGGAACCTCTTATATTTTTATGAAAGTTTGTGTAGATGTGATGTCTCCATTAACCATGGTAGCATTACGATTTGGCATTTCATTTATTGTGATGCTAGTAATATTTTACAGGAAAATAATTCGTGTTGATACTCAGACATTAAAATACAGTGCAATAGTTGGTGCGCTGCTATTTGGTATTTTTATGGCTATTTCTTATGGGATAAAAAATACGACAGCTTCTACAGCAGGTTTTCTCACTAGCACTACAGTTATTTTAGTGCCAATTTTGCAGACATTTATCACAAGGAAATTACCTAGTAAAAGAATAATTATTGGAATCATAATCGTGACTATCGGTTTAGCACTGCTTACGTTTGGTGATAAATTTTCGTTGGAGCTAGGGTCTTTATATTGCTTGGCTGCTGCCTTACTTAATGCTATACACATTATAGTGACTAATCATTTTGCTCGAGAGGTGGATGCATTGCAGTTGGGCATCTATCAATTAGGATTTGTCAGTTTATACGCATTTATCGGAATTTTATTTTTTGAAAATTTCGAATTACCTAAACGAACAATTCATTGGTTTGCGATACTTGGTCTGGCACTCATCTGCTCAGCTTATGGCTTTGTTATGCAGTCAATTGCTCAAAAGTATACATCACCTGAGACTACGGGTTTCCTTTTTTCACTAGAGCCGATTTTTTCATCTATCTTTGCCTATATTTTTCTACATGAGAATATGGGGTTAAAAGGATATGGTGGTGCTTTAATCATTTTAGCGGGCGTATTAATAGCGAACAAGACGACTAAAAAGCATATGGAAGTTTCGATTGCTAATGAAAAAACGCAAGTTAAGGTATTGAAGGGACAATGATTTTGTGCTGAAGAATCTGATGCAATAAAGGATGAAAAAATTAAGAAGCTTGCGGAGGATTTAATAGAAAAAGAAGAAGATGCAAAGTATAAAAAGAAATATGCTACTGTTTGGAAAAAAGCATAAAAATAGACCCGAATGCATATGGAGGCATTATGAATAAAAAATCAATGTGGATACTCTTTATGGTTATCATTTCGTTTTTCACACTATGTTCTGATAAGTCAGTCGTAATGGCACAGGAAAATGTGTTATATAAAGGGGAAACAACGGCAAGCAATTTAAATGTTAGAAAATCGCCTGGAACGCAATATAAAGTAATCGGAACTTTAATAAAAGGTTCTAAGGTGGAGATAGTAAAAGAAGGAAGCTGGTTTAAAATAATCTATAAAAAGGGTTATGGATATGTTTCTGCCAAATACATAAAAAAAATCAGTAGACTAACTTCAAAAACTGAAAGTGAAAAAGCTGTAAATAAGTTGAAGAAGATAGGTGAAAATCAGCAGCTGATATTGGTCACTGCGATAGGAAATAATGAAACGAATGCATTGATTCAAACATTTTCTAAAGAGAAAAATGGGAAATGGAACCGTGTTTTATCTGTAAATGGCATTGTGGGAAAAAAAGGAATACAACCGCAGATTTCGGAAGGATCACAGAGTACGCCCGCTGGGAAATATACGATTACGCAAGCGTTTGGCAGACAAAAGAATCCAGGGACAAAACTTCCTTATCGCCGAATTACGAGTGATGATGTATGGGTGGATAATGTGAAATCCAAGTACTACAATACATTGCAATCGAAGAAAAAAACAGGTGAAAAAAGTGAAAGCATGAATATTCCCCAGTATGATTATGGATTTGTAATAGACTATAATACAAAGAAAGTAAAAGGAAAGGGAAGTGCTATCTTCTTTCATATAGCCAAAGGAAATTACACATTAGGATGTACAGCAGTTTCCAAAGACAAGATTGTATCGATTCTAAAATGGCTTGATCCTAATAAGAAGCCAGTAATCATTCAAGCAGTGGAAAAGGATTTGCATAAATACTAAATAAATTAGAAGGCGGAAAATCCTCTTATTGGCAAAGAGGATTTTTCCGCCTTTAGTTATATTGGAATATCTATCAACCCCTCAACCAGTGAACTAGTTTCATCAAGCTGAAAATTCGGGAGACTCTGTTCTACCTGGTGAAATATCCCACCTTTGCTTTGAGGTGGAGGTCTTAATTCTTAAAACATTTTTAATTAAAGAAAAGCGCCCTAAATATTTAGAAAAAAATCCACATAAGGCACATGACAATTTAGTAGAAAAATGGTTCTTATTTAGGCTACAGGAAAATTCAAATGTTGATTGAGAGTTGGAATCGTTCTTCTTTAATGGATCAAGAGGATACATTTGGCCGAACAAAACAAACAGGAGCTCCTTATGGAAGAAAAGGGAAAAATGGATAAATTAAATGAATACACCATTCCGATTGGAAGTGCCTTATTTGCCTGCCAAGGAGGATTAGTCCCAGGAGAATACTTCAGAGAGAAATTATTGGGATAAAGAAAAAGCGGAAGAAAATATGTAATGATATTTTCTTCCGTTTTTTTAAAAGGTAAGAAAGTATAAAATTTTTCAACTTAGATTAGTGTCTAGCTCCGGCGGCCTAGCCCCTGTGAGTATTACCTCATGCCTCTAAAAGTAAAAAACACTTTTTGATTCAAGAGAACATTTTTCTTCGGGGTAAAACAAGGCGCCCTGCTCTTTTTCTTATCACTTGAAAATTGTTTAAAATACTTCTGTCTATTCGTAGTTTTGTTTTTTCTTGTAATTATAGTGCAAGTTCGAAAAAGCGAATATACTAATAATAGTTTGATATAATTATTTGAAGAGTATTAGATAATTATTTTAAAAAAAGAGTCAATATATTTAAAAAAACCATGTTAGATTATATGACGAAAATTCAGATTATTTAAATAGTTTATGTTATTTTATAGAAACAGAGTTAAGCCTGCTGTATACATCCAGAAAATCGGAGGAGGCACCTAATTGTCTAAATTAAAGAACAGGGAAGACATGATTTATCATGTATTAAGAAATGCTATTTTTAATACAGATCTTCCACCAGGAATACAATTAATAGAAAGTTCACTAGCTGATTCATTTGGGGTTAGTAGAACACCGATTCGGACTGTTCTTCAACGGTTAAAATATGAATCACTAGTTGAAATAATTCCAAAAAGGGGGGCTTTTGTTTATTGTCCAAGTCCTAAAGAGGCCGAGCAGATTTTTTTTGTAAGACAGGTTTTAGAACCAGAAGCAGCTGCCCTTGCAAGCAAATTCGTTACAGAAAATCAGCTGCAAGAGATGAAGGGGTATTTACAGAAGGAGGAAGAATGCTATAAAAAGAATATGCCGGAAAAAGCATTGCCTGTTATTGAAAAATTTCATATGGTCATCATAGAAGCTTCAGGAAATCCTTATCTCGTTGAATCTTTACGGAAAATCATTTCCTTAAGCCATATTATCTTAACCTTTTATGATGTATCGGAAAACCACTGTTACGATGTACTAAAGGAACATACTGCTATATACAATGCTATTGCTAATGGTGAGGAGGAAGAGGCAAAAAGGATGGCCTATTTGCATATCCCCTCAATTGTAAAGGATATTGATTTTTCCAAACAATTTAATACCTCACTTTCTATCAGTCAAATTATTACGAAATACATGTAATTTTTTTTGGGTAAGATTGTATACAATTTTAAAATACAATTTTAAAATACAATGGAGGATGAAAATTATGGTATCTATTCAAATGAAAACGAGCATTCCAGGTCCAAAATCCCAAAGTATGTTGGCAAGAAAGGAGAAGGTTGTGCCAAGAGGGCCATTTAATACAGTACCTGCTTTTGCGGATTATGGGGAAGGGGCATTGTTAACAGATGTTGATGGCAATACATTTTTAGATTTTGCCGGAGCAATTGGCACATTAAATGTCGGCCACCGTCCACAACAAGTGGTGGATCGTCTAAAAGAGCAAATGGATAAATATATTCATACCTGTTTTAATGTCATGATGTATGAACCTTATATAGAACTTGCAGAACAATTAGCAAGAATTACGCCAGGAAAGCATGATAAAAAAGTATTTTTTGCAAACAGCGGAGCAGAAGCAGTCGAAAATGCGATAAAAATAGCCCGTAAATATACGAAAAAAAAAGGAATAATTTCTTTTGAGAGAGGGTATCACGGACGTACGCTTCTTACCATGTCTTTAACAAGCAAAGTAAAGCCATATAAATTCCAATTTGGTCCATTTGCACCAGAAACCTATCGTATAAGCCATCCATATTATTACCGTAATCCAGAAGGCATGACAGATGAACAAGTAGATCGGGAGTTGTTAAAAAGGCTGGAGGATTTCTTTATAACAGAAGTTCCATCCGAAGAAATTGCTGCAATCGTTATCGAACCTGTCCAAGGGGAGGGCGGATTTATTGTTCCATCCAAAGCTTTTATGAAAGGATTAAAAGCAATTTGTGAAAAACATGCAATATTATTTATTGCTGATGAAATTCAGTCTGGTTTTGGAAGAACAGGAACAATGTTTGCAATAGAACAATTTGATGTGATTCCTGACCTTATTACGATTTCTAAGTCTCTCGGTGCTGGACTCCCGATATCAGCTGTTGTAGGCAAATCGGAAATAATGGATGCACCAAGCCCTGGGGAAATTGGCGGAACATATGGTGGTAGTCCACTTGGCTGTGTAGCAGCACTAGAAGTAATTAAAATAATTGAATCTGAGGATTTAAACAAACGCTCAAAAATAATTGGTAATCGGATTAAAGAGAGATTTCAGGATTGGCAAAAAAGCTATCCGCAAATTGGAGATATAAGAGGATTAGGGTCTATGATTGCAATGGAATTTGTCAAGAATCCAATAACAAAAGAGCCGGATAAAGAAGTGGTTAATAAAATTATTTCGCTTGCTCAGCAAAGGGGGTTGATTCTTTTAAATGCAGGTATATATAGCAGCTGTATTCGAATATTAGTACCGCTTGTTATAACAGATGAACAATTAGAAGAAGGACTGGATGTATTGGAAAATGTCTTAAAAGAGATATTAGAAAATGCAATAATCTCTTTATAAAATACTGAATTTTTTGATTATTAAATCGAATATACGAGGAGTGTTTACATGAAAAAAACAATCGGTCTTTTTCTATTTATCGCAGTATTCTTAATGATTTTAACAGGTTGCTCAAGCACTACAAATAACACAGCAGCAAATAACAATTCTTCTAAAAATACACTAGAGTCAGCAAAAGAAAAGGGAGTATTAGTAGTAGGATCTTCGAACGATGCTCCTTTCGCTTTTATAGATAAAGATACAAAAAAATTCTCAGGAATCGATGCTGAGATTATGCAAGAAGTAGCAAAAAGATTAGGTATAGCAAAAGTCGAAATGAAAGAGATAAAATTTGAAAACCTACTATTGGAATTAAATAATAAAAAAATAGATATGGTTACAGATGGAATGTATATAAAACCAGAACGAGAGAAATTAGTTGATTTCACAGGAATCTGGTATTCAGAAGGAGAAGCACTCGTTGTTCACAAAAATTCGACTATTGCAGGAATTGATGACTTAAAGGACAAAACAGTTGGAGGACAAAAGGGAACTGCATTTCTAGAATTTGCTCAAAAACTGAATAAAGAAGGAAAACTTAAACAAGTAACGGTATTTGGATCACAAGCAGAACTATTGTTAGCTCTTAATACTGGAAAAATCGATGCCGTAATTACAGATAGTGCAGTTGCTGGTTATACGATTACAAAAGATGCATCATTAAATCTTAAATTAGTATCACCATATAAACCAGAAAGTGCTGGAAATATCGCAGCGGCTGTTAGAAAAGGAGAATCAGAGCTGTTGGATGCGGTAAATAAAGAATTAGAAAACTTAAAAAAGGAAGGTTTTATTCTTAAAGTTTTACAAAAATATGGGTTGAATGAAGATAACTTAACAGAAGTCGAATAATAAAGTGGAAAGAGGCAGTTATTGCCTCTTTCTCTAATAAGAGGTGAGCAAATGAATATCGTACAGAATTTAGATTTCTTAACAGCATTTCGAGAGATTAGTCCATTACTCTTGGAAGGGATAGGAACGGTTGTAGGAGCAACCGTATGTGGTTTTACTCTAGCACTGATTTTAGGCACAGTTATTGCATTAGGAAGAATGCTGAAAATAAAATGGGTCAATTTTATTTTAGTGATTTTTCTGGAAATTATTCGTGGAACACCGTTGCTCGTTCAGCTTGTTTACATGTACTATGTAATGCCATTATTAATTTCTTTAATCGGACAAATTTGGATAGCAGATTATCAGTTTAATCTAAGTCCTTTTTTAGCTGGTGCAATCGGCCTCGGAATAAACTATGGCTGCTATTTGTCGGAAGTAATTCGCTCTGCTATCAGTTCCATCGATCGAGGACAGACGGAGGTTGCTTTAGCATTAGGCTACACGCATAGACAAGCATTATGGAGCATTGTTATCCCTCAAGCAGCAAGAGTTGCTCTTCCAACGCTAGGAAACTATATAATTATGATGATAAAAGATACCTCTTTATTAGCATTTATAACGGTTAGTGAGTTGCTTCTGCGAACACAGGCGTATGCCTCTCAAACATTTTTAACAATAGAATCCTATACGATATTAGCAGGTGCTTATTTAATATTAAGTCTGCCTCTTGCTCAATTTGTTCGCTTACTTGAAAGGAGACTAATGCGCCATGTGTAAAACAATGATTGAAGTAAATCATCTTCATAAATCTTTTGGAGAAAATGAAATCTTAAAAGGAATAGATCTGACTATTATGCAAGGAGAAAAAGTGGTAATCATTGGTCCATCTGGATCGGGGAAATCTACTTTGTTAAGATGCTTGAATTTTCTCGAAATACCGACTTCTGGAACGGTGAAAATAGAAGGAGATTATTTCGTAGAGCCAACTAAGAAATATAATGAAAAACATGTTGCTGGATTACGAACAGAGGTTGGTATGGTGTTTCAGCGATTTAACTTATTTCCAACTATGACGGCAATGGAAAATGTCATGGCTGCTCAAATAAAAATACGAAAAAAATCAAAAGTGGAAGCGAAAAAAAGTGCAGAAATATATTTGGAAAAAGTAGGTTTAGGAGAAAGAATGAATCATTATCCGAGCCAGCTTTCCGGTGGCCAACAGCAACGTGTTGCCATTGCAAGAGCACTGGCGATGGAGCCGAATATTATGCTTTTTGATGAAGCAACATCTGCACTTGATCCGGAATTGGTGAATGAAGTCTTGGAGGTCATTAGAGAATTAGCTAACGAAGGGATGACAATGGTACTTGTGACACATGAGATGAAATTTGCAGAAGAAGTTGGAGACAGAGTTATTTTTATGGATGGTGGTGTCATTGTGGAGGAAGGGCTTCCGAAGGAATTTTTTCATTTTCCAAAAAACGAAAGAACTAAAAGTTTCATTAAAAAAGTAGGGCATTAGGAGGAAATGATGATGGAGGAAATTGGGTCTCTTATTGATGGTATTTGTTTAAAAGGAGAAAATCGCAAATTACTTAAGGTGAGGAATCCCTTTAATGAAGATTTAGTTGGTGTAGTTCATTTCGGTACAGTAGAGGATATGGAACAAGCGGTTCAAACAGCAAATACAACATTCCATCAAATAATGAAAACAATGCCAGCATATAAACGATCTGAAATACTGCGTAAATCAGCTGATTTATTAGAAATACAGGCACAATCCTTTGTTGAACTTCTATCAAAAGAGGCGGGGAAACCGATCCGTGACGCACAAGGAGAAGTAAGGCGGGCAATCGAAGTATTACGATTTGCGGCAGAGGAGGCGTTAAAAAATAATGGTGAATTGATTAAGATGGATGCAGCTCAAGCTGGAGTAGGAAGAATTGGCCTAGCAGTAAAAAAACCAGTAGGGGTTATTGCTGCCATCACCCCGTTTAATTTTCCTTTAAACTTAGTGCTCCATAAAATCGCTCCTGCTATTGCAGCCGGTTGTACGGTTGTATTAAAACCAGCAGAGAAAACTCCTTTTTCTGCTATGAAACTTGTTATACTAATGCAAGAAGCAGGCCTACCAAAAGGAGTTGTTTCTGTTGTAAATGGTGAGGGCGAATTATTAGTTCCTCCACTTGTGAAACATAAGGATATAAAATATGTAACCTTTACAGGGAGTGGAGAAATTGGTTTGAAAATTAAGGAAATGGCGGGGAATAAAAAAGTAACTTTAGAACTTGGCTCAAATTCTCCGACCATTGTTTTTCAAGATGCGGATATAAAAAAGGTAGTAGCTGCAGTAGTAAAAGGTGGTTTTGCATTTGCTGGCCAAGCATGTATTTCAGTCCAACGTTTATATGTTCAGAAAGAAATATATAAAGAGGTAAAAGAAGAACTTGTTTCAGCAGTTAAAGCACTAATAGTCGGAGACCCTGCAAAGGAAACCACCGATGTTGGCCCGCTCATTACGGAAGATGCAGCATGGCGGGCAGAAGAATGGATACAAGAAGCAGTGGCAGAGGGAGCCGTCTGTTTAACAGGTGGAAAACGCATAAATTCAGTAATAGAGCCGACGATATTAGAAAATGTCACAGCAACCATGAAAGTTGTTTGTAAGGAAGTTTTTGCTCCGATTGTAACACTTCTTCCTTTTCAAACGGAGGAAGAAGTGTTGGAGGCAGCAAATGATTCAGATTACGGTTTGCAGGCAGGTGTGTTTACAAATGATATTAACAGAGCTTACCGTATGTTTGAAAAACTGGAAACAGGTGGGGTTTGGATCAATGATGTATCAACATACCGTCAAGACAATATTCCATATGGTGGCGTAAAGAAGAGCGGTATCGTCTTAGAAGGGGTCCATTATACAATGGAGGAAATGATGAAAGTGAAATTTCTTGGTTTTAATATTGGCTAAGGAATGATAAGAAGCAATGCCTAAATGAAAGAATACCGCAAGAGACGAATGGCAACAAGCCACATAAGAATCAGGCTGCCCGAAAAACGTTCACTCTCTTCGTAACTCCTCGTTTTTTGCGGTGCTCATCACGATGAAGAACGGCTAAGTACGTCACGTTCGGTGACAACGCCGTTCTGACCATCATCCTGTTGGCCGCCTCAAAAAGGGTCATTCCTTGATAGATAAACGTTTTAAACAGTCTGAAATTTTGTAATCTTACTTTCTCGACAAACTAGAATAAAACTCCAAAATTAATTCTGGAGTTTTGTCAGTCTGTCCTTCTCCGTTTCCGCCACCTTATCCAACATTGTAATCGCATCAACCAAATGATTGTTAAAGATTTTCTTTGCCACAGACAAAAGCTCAATAATGACAGGATCCCGTAATGAATAGATAACCCGGTTGCCATCCTTTGTGCCAGTCACAATATTTTTAGAACGAAGTATGGTCAACTGCTGAGAGACAGCCGATCCTTCCATTTCTAAAAGACTTAAAATTTCATTCACATTTTTATCGCCTTCAGACAATAACTCTAATATACGAATTCGCAAAGGATGGGCAAGTGCTTTAAAAAAGTCCGCTTTAAATTGTTGTATGTCTAAATTCAAATCATTTCCTCCCCTTCTTATTTCTTTAATTCGTAGCAATAGTAGGAAATTGTTCTTTTTCTTGTAAAGAAGAAGCTGCTAGGTTTGCACATTCACGAAATGCTAACTGTTTACATCCAGCGCATTTTTTTTGATTTATTTGCTGAAGTGCGTAGTTTATTCCATCTCCAGTATGTTCAAAAAAACATTCTTCCCCAATCAACTGATACAAACCGGTTTTCTTCAAAATGTTTTTTGGCTGTGGATTTATTCCGCAAATAATGACCGTTCCATGTTGAGTAAAGCTTTTAATAATATTGGAGAAATAAGCTTCCCCAGTAATATCCATGAGAGGAACTTTTCCCATTCGCAAAATAAGAATACTTGGTTTGTAGTGAATCGTTTTTAAGATTGTTTGTTCAAATGTTTGAGCAGCCCCAAAAAACAATGGCCCTTCGATGTCAAAAATACTAATTTGTGGACATCCATTTGCCATTTTCTCTTCGATAATTTCCAATTTTTCCTGCTGGTTTGGTGCCAGTTTCGATGTTTTCATTATATCACTCATACGCTTTGTGAAAATAACAACAGCTAAAATAAGGCCGACTTCAACAGCAGTCGTTAAATTAAAGAATACAGTTAATAAAAAGGTAACAGCTAAAACAAGAGAATCTCCTGTTTTTGTTTTTAAAATAGAACGAAAAATACGATGTTCACTCATATTCCAAGCGACAACCATTAAAATTGGAGCCATACTTGCTAACGGGATTTTCCCAGCGAACGGTGCAAAAACAAGTAATACAAGCAGCACTGTTCCCGCATGGATAATACCAGAGAATGGAGAAACGGCGCCATTTTTAATATTAGTGGCTGTTCTGGCAATCGCACCAGTCGCTGGAATACCACCAAATAATGGAGCGATCATATTGGCAATTCCCTGGCCAATTAATTCTTTATTGCTATTATGCTTACTGTTTGTCATCCCGTCTGCAACAACGGCAGATAATAAGGATTCAATCGAGCCAAGAATCGCAATAATAAATGCTGGTTTTATTAATAACATTACCCGCTCAATTGTTATAGCTGGAAAATGAAATTGAGGCAGACTGCTGGGAATTCCGCCATATGTCGATTCAATTGTAGCCACTTTATCTGGAAAGATAAATGCTGCCACAATCGTGGACAACACCAAAGCGAGTAAAGGACCAGGTACTTTTGGTAAGAACTTTGGTGAAAAAAGGACAATAATAAAACAAAAAATAGCTATAAAAACACTATACATATTAATGGTATCTAGATGGATAAAAAGTTCATGCATGTTAGCAATAAATGCTTCATGCTTTTTAACACCTTCTAAACCGAAAAAATTGGCTATTTGTCCAGTAAAGATAATGACAGCAATCCCAGACGTAAAACCGATCGTAACAGGTTTAGGAATATATTTAATAAAAGCGCCAAGTTTCAAAACTCCCATTAAAATTAAGATAATACCTGCCATAAAACCAGCAATTAATAGGTTTTCAAATCCATAGGAGATAACAATTCCAAGAATGATTGGAATAAAGGCACCTGTTGGTCCACCTATTTGATATTTAGAGCCACCTAATAAAGAGATAAGCAATCCAGCAATAATGGTGGTGTAAATACCGAACTCTGGCTTTACTCCTGAAGCTATTGCGAAAGCCATGCCTAAAGGAATAGCGATAATGCCGACAATAATTCCAGAGGAAAGATCCTTTTGAAAGGAAGACATTGAATAATTTCTAAATCGAGAATCGAATAATTTCCATTTTTTCATATAAACCCTTCTTTTATTTGAATATTAGTATATTTGATTATTTGAATATACTAAATTAAAAGTACACCCATATTCCAGTTTAGTCAAAGTGTTTTTTATGAATTATTTATGAAGGTTTAAGTAAGGCGGTATAAAGTATCACATAATTTGTGGGGAAGATGAAAGTTGAAAATAATTGAATGATTAGGTGAAAAGTATGATAGCGTTTTCATTTATTGTATTATACACTATTATTGTATCTATGCAGAGTATTTCATCATTGTAGAAAGGACGATTTTGCTGCTTTTTTAAATAAGAGCAGTTTGCCTTTACGTTAGAAAGGAGGGAAAGTGAACAACTTTCATATTTGTAATAAAAATTCACAATAAGTGAAACAATTAACATATGTAAAACTTAACCGGCTGTTGCTTAACCTTTTTTGAGCTGCATTATCCTGATAGAATTTCTTTCGGCAAAAAGAAAAATATCAGTAGAAAATGGAGCGATAAAATAGTTAAAACAGGCTCTTTTTGTAGCACGCGACATTTAAATTTCTTTAAAAGCTTAGTCTTTTATTCATTATATAGAATAATTTGGCAGAGAAAAAAGCATGTACGCTATTCTCCTCAAGATGGAACGAATAAATTGAACGAAAAAGTGAGGGAAAAAGATGAAAAAGAAATCAGTATTAATAAGTGTATTGTTTCTTTTTTTACTACTATTACCTATGGCTGCATCAGTAAAGGCAGCTGATGCAGATTATTATAACGAAGAATTTCGACCACAGTATCATTACACACCAGAAGCAAATTGGATGAATGACCCTAACGGAATGGTCTATTATGCTGGAGAATATCATTTGTTTTATCAATACTATCCATATGGCTTGCAATGGGGTCCAATGCATTGGGGACATGCGGTCAGCAAAGATTTGGTTCATTGGGAGCAGCTGCCGACAGCATTAGCGCCAGATGATAATGGCACTATTTTTTCAGGTAGTGCAGTAGTTGACTGGAATAATACAAGCGGCTTTCAAACAGGTGCAGAGAAACCATTAGTAGCAATGTACACACAAGATAAAAATGGAACGCAGGTTCAGAGTATTGCATACAGCAACGATAAAGGCAGAACGTGGACGAAATATACTGGCAATCCAGTCATTCCTAACCCGGGACTAAGTGATTTCCGCGACCCGAAAGTTTTTTGGCATGAAGATACAAAAAAATGGGTAATGGTGCTTGCGGCAAGTGACAGAATCAAAATATATACCTCAACAAACTTAAAGCAATGGACATTTGCGAGTGACTTTGGTCAAGGGCAGGGAAGTCATGGGGGAGTATGGGAATGTCCGGATTTATTCCAACTTCCCGTTGACGGAAACTCCACTCAAAAGAAATGGGTGCTGCAGATTAGCTTAGGAAATGGAGCAGCTTCTGGAGGGTCTGGCATGCAATATTTTGTAGGAAGCTTTAATGGCACAACCTTTGTAAATGATAACGAAGCAAGTAAAGTTCTTTGGACGGATTATGGGAAAGATTTCTATGCTGCAGTTTCTTGGTCGGATATTCCAGCTGCCGATGGACGCAGAATTTGGCTAGGATGGATGAGCAATTGGCAATATGCGAATGACGTACCTACCAGCCCATGGAGAAGTGCGATGACTATTCCAAGAACATTAGAACTAAAGACACTTTCGGAAGGAATTAGACTGGTGCAAACGCCGATAACGGAGCTGCAATCGATTCGAGGAGCAGTAAATACATGGACAAATAAAACGATAACACCTACCAGCAGCAATCTATTAAGTGGTGTCACAGGGGATGCAGTCGAGATCAATGCAGAATTTGATGTCAATGCTACTTCGGCAACAGAGTTTGGGTTTACTGTTCGTAAAGGGGGAAATCAGTACACGAAAATAGCTTATGATAAAACTACAGCACAGTTATCTATTGATCGAACGAATTCAGGCAATGTGAATTTTAACCCAACTTTTAATGGAAAACATAGTGCACCAATGCAGCCAGTGAATGGAAAAATAAAGCTACGCATCTTTGTAGATCGTTCATCTGTTGAAGTGTTTGGAAATGATGGACAAAAGGTGCTGACAGATATTATCCTTCCAAATCTATCAAGTACGAATCTGGAAGTGTATACAGTTGGCGGCAATACAAAAATCAATACTCTTACTGTTCACAAATTAAATAAAGTATGGGGTGCCACGCCATTTCAGTCTAATCTATCTGGATGGACAACAGTGAACGGTTTATGGGCTGATACAATAGAAGGAAAACAAGGACGTTCTGATGGAGATTCCTTTATTTTATCTTCAAAAACTGCGGATAACTTCACCTATGAATCAGATATAACGGTGAAAGATGGCAATGGAAAAGGGGCAGGAGCACTTGTTTTCCGTTCAAGTGATGATGCGAAGAATAGCTATCTTGCCAATGTGGATGCGAAAAATGATTTGGTGAAATTGTTTAAATTCGTGAATGGATCAGCAACAGTGTTAGCCGAATATCCCACAACTATAGATGTAAATAAAAAGTATCATTTGAAGGTTGTGGCAGTAGGGGATAACTTCAAAGTATATGTAGATGATCTTTTAGTAATAGATAAAAATGACTCCTCTTTCCAATCAGGAAAATTCGGGTTAAATGTATGGGATGCTACCGCAATATTCCAAAATACAAAGCAAAAAAGCTCTACTCTAGAATTAACGAATCATGATTTTGAAAGCGGTAATTTAAATGGATGGACAATTGTTAATGGTAACGCATTTAGTGCTGGAGATGTTGCAGCAGATACTACCTTTTGGGGTGGAGACTTTAATCAAAATGGCAAGTTTCATCTCTGGGGCTATAAAGAAGGAGGAGATGATCAAACGGGAACACTTAAATCTCAAAATTTTATTTTAGGAGATGATGGACAAATTGACTTGTTGGTTGCTGGGGGAAATGACAGCAGCAAATTATATGTTTCATTAGTAAGAGCATCGGATGGGAAAGAGCTCTTCAAAGAAACAGGGGGAAACACGGAAACTTATTCAAGAAAATATTGGAATGCATCTGCTTATATTGGTACAGAATGCTATATAAAAGTGGTAGACAATGGATTAGGCAGCTGGGGGCATATCAACCTTGATGACGTAAATGTTCCCGTGCAAAGTCTGAAATAATAAGATGAAAAAGGAGCAGCTGATCACAGGTCTTTAGAGTGACAGTTAATACTGGAAGATTAAGCAGAAAAAAGGGCATCCAATTGTCAATAAATTGACCCATTGGAAAGCCCTTTTTTTGTATAAAAATAGCTGTTTTATTGTTGTTCCTCTTCTTCATCTAAATCCATAAATGGTTTGTTGATGAAATGATACATCACGCCCATAAAGAATACCCCACCAATTAAGTTTCCGATTGTTACTGGGATAAGGTTGCGGATCACACTAACAAAATTGATTGCTGGTTCTTGATCAAGCACTAACGCAATAGCAAATGTACACATATTGGCAATGCTATGCTCATACCCAGAGATAAAGAAACAGAATACAAACAATACCATTGCAAATAATTTTGGTCCGTCTCCTTTTAGTGTCATAGGGATAAAGAATGCTAAACATACAAGCCAGTTACAAAGAATTGCTCGGAAAAAAAGTTCTGATACTGGAGCATTTACTTTATGTTCTGCTACGTATAATAAAAATTTATTTACATCTGGTGAATTAAATAACCCGGTTAGATAGATTAAAAGTGCAAAACAAACAGCACCCAGTATATTTCCTAAATAGCTTGTCCCCCAAACTTTAAATACTTCGTTCCAACTTATTTTTTTCCGCAGTGCAGCGTAAGTAAAGTAAAAGGTATTCCCGGTAAATAAATCTCCGCCACCGTATGCAATTAAAATGATAGCTGCTCCAAAAACAAGTGCAGCCATAGGATAGGCCATTGGAGAATCTACCATAAAAAAGAAATTCCCAGTTTTAAATGCCACAATTACGCCAAAACCTATAAACATACTAGCAACCATTGACCGCAGAATAGAGCGGAGGCGGCTTTGTTTAAAGATTTTCAGTTTCTTTAATGCTAATGCTTCAACTTCTGTTAAATATTTTACTTCCAATACAATACCCTCCTAAAAATATAGACTGGCTGTAGCCATATATATATACACCGATTTTTTTACATAAAAATATCCTTGTATAAGGATATGGACTTTAACCAGTAAAAAATGAAATTGAATTAGGTCTTATATAGTGTACAAAATCTCTATGAATTTAGCTATGTAAAGTTTAAAAAAACTATTATATTATGACAAAATTATGTCTGTTTTTAGGTAGACTACCATGAAAGGGTGCTGTTACTAAGTTTGCTTCCTGTATTTTACTTTTTTTCAGATAAAGAGGTAGGATAATTGAACAAAAGTTGATAAATGTTTATATGATGTAATATTCCTTATAAATGTCGTTATTAAACTAATTATTTTATTGAAACGAAAATGACGGAATTATGAGAAAATATGCATAATTATATGCATTAATTTTCTGATAAATAAAATTGTTTACTCATTTATTGATAAAAAGTCTTTTGGACAAATGTTTATTTTATCAGGTTTTTAAACTGGAAATAAAAAAAGTTATTTTTCATGTTATATTTTCTTACAAATGTATAGACTTTATAATTATTCAATTTTACAATGTATATAAGTACTTTTTTGTCTAAAAAAGGGAGTGGAGCTCTTCATGTCAGTTTATCGTATCTCGATGCTAGTGAAAGATGGGCCGGGAGTATTAGCGCGAATTTCTAATTTGTTTGTTGCGCATGAAATAAATATCGAACAGATCACTACAAAAAAATATAAAAAAGAAGAAATATCAAGAATACGAATAGCAAGCTGTGCAGAGGAGGGGCAAGTGCAAAATCTTGTCGTCGGTCTGCAGGGGTTGATGGAAGTTATGGAGATAGATACAACCGCTGTTCAGCGATCTGCCTTTCAGCAAAAGCTACTCCTTAAAGCAGATGCTATTCAAGAACTACGAGAGAAGAAAACTTTAAGTAGAAAGGTATCTTTTTGGCTTGTTGCCTGCAGCTTGTTTCTTACGCTCTTTGGAACCAATATACCAGCATCTCTCTATACGCTGTATCGTCAAGAATGGGCTCTTTCTTCAGGGATGATCACATTAGTTTTTGCTTTTTATGCATTTACTGTAATTCCCGCAATTATTATAGCTGGTCAATTATCAGATCAAATAGGCAGAAAGAAAGTACTTATTCCAGGTATTTTCTTTGCTATTATCGGCACAGCCTGTTTTACACTGGCAAATGGTGTAGGAATGCTTCTTATAGGAAGATTATTTCAAGGCTTATCCGTTGGCGTTTTAAATGGAGTTGCTGTTGCGGCGCTTACGGAGCTCGATGAGAAAAGAAATAAAAAGAAAACGGCATTAATTTGTGCTCTAGCTGTAACATTAGGAAATGCAATCGGACCTATTTTATCAGGTGTGTTAGGAGATTACGCGCCATTTCCAATAAGATTGTCATATTATGTACATCTACTTTTTATTCTCCCATGTTTTGCTGGATTATTCTTCTTAAATGAAAATGTTCGCCCTGGCTTACGGCCGGTTCAGCTCAAAAAACCATATGTACCAAAATCAATTATGAAGCCATTTTTATTAGCGACGGGAACATCTTTCTTAGCGTGGTCTATTATCAGCATGTTTATGTCCATAATTCCTTCCAATTTATCAAGCTTTACGAGCGTGCATAGTTTAACAATATCAGGATTAGTGGTTGCATTAGGTCTTATTGCAGCTGCAGCCAATCAAATACTTGTAAAACAGCTATCTTTAAAAACAATGATCAGCATTGGCTATATTTTAATGGTACTTGGACTTATTTTGCTCGTGGTTACACTAAGCACCAAATCATTAATTTTATTGCTGTTGTCCGCTGTTCTAATAGGTGCAGGAAATGGTCCTGCATATGCTGGAAGCCTTGCTTTACTAAATGAAGTAGCACCAAATCACATAAAAGGGAACATCATTTCTACATTCTTTGTTTTTACGTACTTAGGAGTTAGTATTCCCGTAATTGGTTTAGGTTTTTTATCTCAAGCAATTGGAGTTTCAGCTGCAGTTAATAGTTATGTAGCACTGCTTGGAGTCATTATTACGTTCATTGTAATTTATGGAATAAAAGAACAAAAAAATATATTTATAAAATAATAATAAAAAAAGAACTTGCCGCTACAATCGTAATCCACTAAGGAAAAAAGCAAACCATAACAGAAATACGAGAATAAAAGCACAAAAAAGCTGGGATATAAGTATTCCAGCCGAAGCTGTCTCGCTAATCTCACTGGAGTCTACGTGTATGCAGGTTGCTCCATTTTCCAATCTATTTTATTTTTTCTTGGTAAAAGAATTAGGTTTTAGAAAAGCCTTGAAAACGAAGGGGAATAGAGCAGAAGACACTCGATTCTTGCAGAACTTTTTTTCAGGGTAGCCAAATAATAAAAGATACATAAATAAAAGGATGCCCATATGAGCATCCTTTTTATTTATGTATCTTTTACGTGTATTTAGCCGACCAGCGTCTAGCCCCAGTGAGTATAAACTCCTGCCTCTAAAAGTTAAAAACACTTTTGGAGGCAGGAGAACATTTTTCTTCGGGGTTGAATTTTTTTATTAATCTTTATTCAATTTACGTGCTAGCACATTTCCAAATGATTGAATAGATTGCACGATTATCACAAGAATAAGAATAGTGGTATACATTACAGTTGGCTCAAAACGTAAATGACCGTATTGATAAGCAACATCACCTAAGCCGCCAGCCCCAACCAAACCAGCCATTGCAGTTGCACCAATTAAGCCAATCGTTGCAATGGTAAGACCTAAAACAATAGAAGAACGGGCCTCTCTGATTAATACACTCCAAATAATTTTGAATGTAGAGATCCCCATTGATTGATAAGCCTCAATAACACCACGATCTACTCCAAGGATAGAAGATTCCATTAACCTAGCAATATACGGTGCCGTATAGACAACAAGTGGTACGATAACACCTTCTACACCAATGGTTGTTCCCGCAACAAGCTTTGTAAATGGAAGAATAAAAAATAATAAAATAATAAATGGAATCGAACGAATAACATTTATTAAAGTATTCATTATCGTGTAAAAAACAATATTTTCTGCTTGGCCGCCTTTACGAGTCAGCACAAGCAAAACACCTAAAGGCAAACCAATAATAATTGAGATCAAAAGAGAGATGCTTGTCATTTGCACTGTTTGCCAAAACGCTTCTTGAATTACTTCTCCCCAATCTGTCCAAAATGTAGCCATATTATTGATTCACCTCTTCTACTAATATATTTTTCTCGGTAAGGAAGTGAATGGATTTTTCGACTTCAGATTCTTCGCCATCAATGTGAACAATCAACTTTCCAACAGATTGATCTTTTAATTGGTCAATACCACCAGCAAGAATACTTGGCAGTACGTTGAACTGTTTAGAGATTAAAGCTAAAAAGGGATCTTTTGAAGATTCGCCAATAAAGGTTAATGAAACAATTTTTCCGCTTTTTGGCAAAGTTCCAACCAAATGATCGGGAACTTTAATTCCAGCTTCACCATATACAAATTGTTTTGTTCGTAAATGTTTAGGATTGGAGAATATCGTAAGAACTTTTCCTTCTTCGACAATTTCGCCATTTTGCATGACTGCTACACGATCACATATGCGTTGGATTACATCTAATTCATGGGTGATTAAAAAGATAGTGATGCCCAGTTCTTTATTTACTTGAAGTAATAAATCAAGAATCGATTCTGTTGTATTTGGATCAAGTGCACTTGTTGCTTCATCACTTAATAAAATCTCCGGCTCATGGGAGAGGGCTCGTGCTATAGCCACTCTTTGTTTTTGGCCACCAGACAATTGTCCAGGATATACATGATGCTTATCTTCTAAACCGACAATATGCAAATATTTATCTGCTCGTTTTTTTATTTCTTCTTTTGGCACACCTTCAAGTTTTAGAGGAATCGTAATATTCTCATAAACAGTTGCTGTTTTTAAAAGGTTATAACCCTGGAAAATCATTCCAATTTTTTGACGTACCTTTTGCAAGTCCTTTTTCTTAAGGGATGTGATATCTACATCATTAATAAGAACCTTTCCAGTTGTAGGCTTTTCCAATAAATTTACGCAACGGATTAGGGTACTTTTTCCTGCACCACTGTATCCAATAACTCCAACAATTTCACCCTTTTGGATAGTAAGGGAAACATCTTTTAATGCTTCCACTTTTTTCTTTCCAACACTAAATGTTTTTGACACATGTTGTAGACTTATCATGCTAGAACCTCCTTACCAGCTAGGAACAATTGATCCGTTAAATGTTTCTTCAATAAACTGTTTTACTTCGTCATTTTGGTAATACTCTTGTATTTTTTTTACTACTTCATCATTTTTATTAGCATTGCGTACTACTAAATAGTTGGAATAAGGATTGTTTTCTGCCTCTTCATGGAAAATTGCATCCTTTTTAATTGTTAATCCAGCACCCATAGCGAAGTTCGTGTTGATTGCAGCAGCTGCAACTTCTCCTAATTGGGAAGGAAGCTGTGCAGAATCTAACTCAAGAATTTCTAAATTTAATTTATTTTCAACAACATCTCTTTTTGTTGCTTTTTCTCCAGTGCCTTCTTTTAATTTAATTAAACCAGCTTCTTCAAAAAGTTTTAAAGCACGATACTCGTTACTTGGATCGTTTGGAACAGCAATTTTATCGCCTTTTTTAATATCATCAAGATTTTTTACAGATTTAGAATAAATCCCCATTGGGAAAGTTAATGTTTTAAATGCCTCGCCAATTTTATAGCCTTTATCCGCTTTTTGTGCATCTAAAAATTGTTTTGTTTGATAGCTGTTGATATCAAGGTCTCCATCAGCTAATGCAGTATTTGGTGTATTGTAATCATTGAAAACTTTTAGTTTAATTTCAAGTCCATCTTTTTTCGCTATTTCTGCAACCTTTTCCATAACTTGTTCATGTGGACCACCAGTAACTCCAACTAATACTTCTTTCGTATTAAGTGCTGCAGATTCATCTTTATCTTTTCCGCAGGCTGCCAATGCAAGAACTAATGATAATAATACTGCAAATAGTGCAAATGATTTTTTCAACTTTATTTCCCCCTTATTTATAATTAACCTATGTGTAGTTCTGCTTAAACTTATACGAAAAACCACTTCCCTAATAAGAGAAGTGGTACTTAATGTAGTATCTTCCCTTATCTTAACAAAACCTATTAGTTTTGTCGGAATTAGCACCTGAATTAAGAATTAATTTGGTTGCCGGGCTTCACAGGGCCTTTCCCTCCGCCACTCTGGATAAGAATTATTCTATAAAGTTTAAGTTAAACGATTAGTTAAAATATATATTGCTTATAATAAAAAGTCAATTCTTTTTTTTCAGAATGATTGGTGAAATATAGGGTCCCTATTGAGTGGAAGGCCGTTTTGTAATTTTATTTTTCCTATATTTACCGAAAAAAAAGGGAAAACATTGACTGGATAAATTATAGAAAAATAAGAAAATTGTTAAAAGAAGATGGAATAAGATTAATTATTTTTAATAAGATAATTATCAAACAAAAAAAAGAAGAGTAAAACGACTCGTTATATCAAAAAGACGAGATGGAATGCGAACCTTTAATAGAAGAAAGTTTGGGGTTTACGGAATCCATTTATCGATCCATCGTATAAATTTGAAGAACTTTGTAATCAAAAAGAAAAAAATGTCGAAATATAGTTGCTTTTTTTAAATAATCGATATATAATTAAAAACGTGTTAAAAAAACATTAAAAAAATTAAATATGCGGGTGTAGTTTAATGGTAAAACCTCAGCCTTCCAAGCTGATGTCGTGGGTTCGATTCCCATCACCCGCTCCATACATAATGGTCACAACGCAGTGTTTCGGTTCAAAAAGAACGAAGCATTGCGTTTTTTATTGTGCAGTAAATTATGTTAGAATCATTCAAGGTAGTTTATATTCTTACAATCCCTTTCTGCTCTATATGAGCAGAAAAAGAAGAATACATTATGTAATTATTTTAAAGCTGCTTTCTCCACCATGAATTTGGACAAACATGTTCATTAGTGACTCAATCATTTTATTGGCTGTTTTCATTTTGGTAGAAGGCTGTAAATAAATGATTTGTACAGCATTATGTGTATTGAATGTAACTGGAGTTCGAATAGAATCCACAAAAGGGCTGCCGAATGGACCAAGTGAATCTTCACTGATGATCAGATCTTCCAGTGAATTACTTCTTCCGTTTAATCCAGTGTATTGTTCATCACTTTTCCCAATGCGCATGTTTAAATTGCCGGCAAGATTGGCACAATCATAAATACCGATTGGCACGCCAAATTGAAGAGAAAAGAAGTTGTTAAGGTCAATACTGCTATTAATCGGCTGCAGATAATTCTGCTTTTTTATGCGTCTAAATAAGGCTTCTGCTGAGTGACGATACCTATTTGGATCTTTTCCTGCTGCTTTAAAAATTTGACGCCACTCTTTAATGGAAGGAATATCATTCACATTAGCATCTTCTAAATCAAAATAGATCGCTTCTTGAAATAACTGAAGCCTGCCTTTTATCATTTGCGGCGAAGGGATCACCTCTATGTTTTTATATGTAATAAATCCAATTTTTAAATCAGGAATAATGCTTTTTAGTTCTTTTTGAATAGAAAGCTCCACTATATAAACCTCCAATCATTATAATTCCATACCAACTTAGGCTATGCTGCATGGCGTTGTTATTTATGTAATAGTTTATCTTATATGATTTTGAAATCCAATATTTAAGGAGGGAAACCTATGAATTATCATCAGTTAAAGCAGGATATTATCCAATATAGTAAAACAATTGGAATTGATAAAATTGGTTTTACGAATGCTAGCACATTTGAAGAAATGAAAATAAGATTAATTCAGCAGCAAGAATTAAATTACCAGTCTGGTTTTGAAGAAAAGGACATTGAAAAACGTGTAAATCCCTCCCTTTTATTGGATAAACCAAAATCAATCATTTCGATTGCTTTAGCATATCCTTCGAAAATGAAGGAAAGAGTGACAAGTAAAAAAGGAGCAAGAAGAGGGATCTTCTGCAGGGCTTCATGGGGAACGGATTATCATGTTGTGCTGCGAGACAGATTGCAAAAGTTAGAAAAGTATATTCTCGAAAAAGTACCGGATGCAAGATGTAAATCAATGGTAGATACGGGTGAACTAGTAGACCGAGCAGTTGCGCAAAGGGCTGGAATCGGCTGGTCGGGGAAAAACTGTGCCATTATTACACCAGAATTTGGTTCCTATGTTTACTTGGGAGAAATGATTACCAATCTTCCGATAACACCTGATACGCCAATGGAAGATCAATGCGGAACTTGTAATAAATGTGTGGAAGTTTGTCCAACTGGTGCATTAATACAAGGAGGGCAATTAAATGCTCAACGCTGTATTGCATTTCAAACCCAGACGAAGGGTTTCTTATCAGAAGAATTTAGAGAAAAAATAGGGAATAGATTATATGGTTGTGATACATGTCAAACTGTTTGTCCAAAAAATAAAGGCATGGATTTTCATAATCACGAAGAAATGGAGCCAGATCCAGAAATTGCGAAGCCTTTGCTTCTACCTTTACTAAAGATCAGCAACAAAGAATTTAAAGAAAAATACGGATATATATCAGGTTCTTGGCGTGGGAAGAAACCAATACAACGGAATGCACTTATAGCACTTGCACATTTTAAAGAAGAGGGTGCTGTGGATGATATTATTGATGTAATGAATAAAGATCCAAGACCTGTATTAAGAGGGACAGCAGCTTGGGCGTTGGGGAAAATTGGTGGAGAAGCTGCGAAAGAGGCATTAAATAATAGTTTGATAAAGGAATCGGATGAAGAAGTCCAAACCGAAATAACAGATGCGTTAGAGAGGCTTTCATCAATAGAAACAACAGACAAATTGTAAATGAAAGAAGCTTTTTTCAAAAGACTGTTTGTTTGATAACTAACTTTGAATCTTACTGCTATAATTTTCAACAGCCTAAGAAGGATAAGCTATCCTTCTTTTTTTTGTACAGAAAATCACTGCTTCTACATACCTATAATAAGAGGAAATGTTGCTTGATCAAAAAAAGTAGCACAATGCAGGGAGAGGATGACATGAAACAGCAGCTACTAGAATTATTAGAGAAGCGAATGCAGCAATATGTTTCATCGAAAAGAAGTCCGTTGTTAGAAGATAAAATGGAAAGAAAAAAGAATTTATTTCAAAAAAGAAAAGCTGAAATCGTAAAAGTAAGGGCAAAAGGCAATATACTATCGGTGGATAAATGGAATGAAACAGCAGAAGTGAATTATGAAGCACATTTGCAATATTTTATTAAACAACAGGAGTTTTTTTATTTAGAAGAAGAAATAGAAAAAAGAAAAGCGGTGTTCTACAAAGGGGTACTTATTGAAGATAAGGAATTGCCTATTTCTTTTCCAGCAGAAGATGAGTGTTTTCTAGAGGATACAGAAGAAAAATTTTCTGATGAAATGGGCAGAGGTTATACGTATAATCGCTTAAAGGCCGTTCAATATGCTGAAAAATGGTGGAACAGCTATAACCCAGCATACAAAACATTTGAAGTGGATTGTACTAATTATATTTCACAATGTGTGCGTGCAGGGGGAGCACCAATGAGAGGATATCCTAACAGAAATAACGGCTGGTGGATGCAAAATAATAATTGGAGCTACAGCTGGTCTGTGGCAAACGCATTTCCTAAATATTTAGCTACTTCTACAAAAGGTCTAAGAGCAAAGCAAGTATCAAAAGCTACAGATTTATTGTTAGGAGATGTTATTTGCTACGATTTTCAAGGAGATGGAAAGTATGATCATACAACTATCGTAACTGGGAAAGATGAGAACGGTGAACCACTTGTTAATGCTCATACTTATAATAGTAGAAATAGGTATTGGGCTTATGAAGATTCTACTGCGTATACACCAAATATGAAGTATAAGTTTTTTACTATTGTTGATGGATAAGGAATAGTTTTCACGTATTAGATTATTGTTTTTTGTAAACAAAGTGTATAATAATCACTGAAATGTATTTTATATAGAGGTGACGAAAGTTTTGGCAATACATATTGTACTATATCAACCACAAATTCCATCAAATACAGGAAATATTGCACGAACATGTGCAGCAACAGATACTATTCTTCATTTAATTCGTCCTTTAGGATTTTCTACAGATGATAAAATGTTAAAACGTGCAGGCCTTGATTATTGGGAATTCGTAAATATTCATTATCATGATTCAATCGAGGATTTTTTCACAGAAAATAAAGGTGGAGAATTCTTCTTTTTAACAAAATTCGGAAAGAAAACATATTCTTCTTTTGATTACAGTGACAAAAACAAAGATTATTATTTTATTTTCGGAAGAGAAACAACGGGGCTGCCTGAAGAAATTAGGAAGGCGAATATGGAACGTGCATTGCGTATTCCTATGAACGATAATGTTCGGTCTCTAAACCTTTCTAATACGGCGGCAATCCTTGTATATGAGGCATTGCGCCAGCAGGATTATCGGGAGTTATTGAAATAACTGGTCTTTTCGACTGCATACTAAACCATCCAATCTTTGGATGGTTTTTTTTAAGAGGCTGAGACATAACTAAATAGATAATAGGTAAAGACGAACATTTTCTAATTTAGCACGTAAATGGTTACTTTCCTATATTGGTTATTTATGTTTTTTAATATAGTTCAGTAGAAAAACTGTGTTGTCCATTGTGCTACAGACACTCGCTTTCCTCTAATTCCCGCAGGAGTCGAGTGTCTCTTCCGCTCCATTCCACTTCGTTTTAAAGACTATTTTCTAAAACCTAATTCTTTTACCAAGAAAAAAATAAAATAGATTGGAAAATGGAGCAGCCTGCATATACGTAGACTCCTGTGGGATTAGCGAGACAGCTGAGACCCCTGCAGGCCGAAGCGGCTCAGCGCGAGCCCCACGGAAAGCGAAGTGTATGCAGGCTGCGGGTGATTACCACAAACCTTCTTTTTTACATAAATAAAAAACCCGAACCATGATACGAAATATTTTTTACATCTTCATATCATGGTTCGGGTTTATCTTCGGCTGGAATACTTATGTCCCAGCTTCTCTTTTAAAAGGTATGAAAGCATAAATAGTCATGTGAACATTTTTCTTCAGAGCTAAACAAGACGCTTGCGCTTTTCTGATTAACTTTTTTCTTTTGGAGTGAATAAGCATCATTTGAAAAACATAGTAACAGTTACAAAGCAAATTACTAAAAATATTCTGCCTTTTTGACTATAATATGGATAGACAACCAATCAAACAAATTCTCCCTATTGTTTTATGGTTTAAGTTTGAAGCAGGGAGCAGGTGTGGAATACACGAAGACTACCGTGAAAATGTGAGTCAGGTGAACCCCTATGGAAAGCGAAGTGTATTCCGGCTGCGGACTCATTGAGAGAGCGGAACCCCTTGAATAAAAAGGAGTGGAAAAGATGAACGAAGTAATAAAAACCATGCTAGAACATCGATCTGTTCGTAAATTCACAAGCAAAGAATTAACGAAAGATCAAATTAAGCAAATAGTAGCAGCAGCGCAAAGTGCATCTACTTCAAGCTTTATTCAAGCATACAGCATTATTGGCGTGACAGATAAAGAAAAAAAGAAACACCTTGCAGAACTTGCAGGCAATCAATCCTATGTAGAAAACAACGGTCATTTATTTATCTTTTGTGCAGACTTATATCGCCATCAGGTTGCTGCAGAAATGGAAGGGAAAAATGTTTCAGCATCCCTTCAGACAACGGAGAAATTTATGGTTAGTGTTATTGATGCGGCACTAGCAGCTCAAAATGCCAGCATTGCAGCAGAATCTATGGGGATGGGCATCTGCTATATTGGAGGATTGCGCAACAATCTTTCAGAAGTGTGCAATGAGTTAAAAACACCGGAATATATTATCCCATTATTTGGACTTGTTGTTGGTTATCCAGATCAACAGACTGAAAAAAAACCAAGAGTGCCATTTAACCATATTTATCATGAAAATGAGTATGAGCAAGATGCTAGTGTCTATAAAAAAGAACTTGCAGACTATAATGAAGTAATTTCTGCTTATTACAAAGAAAGAACCGGGAATACAAGAAGTGATACATGGACAGCACAAATGGCAAACATGTTAGAAGGAAAATCCCGCTTATACATGAATGAATTTGTGAAAAGCAAGAAGATGAATTTGCGTTAAGAAAAGCAGGGGAATGAGAACCCCTGCTTTTTTTTTATTTCCAAAGATTACTCCATGATGAAAAAAGTCATTTTCTATAATAATTTCATTTCAAAGTATCTCTCCTAAAGACAAAAAACTCAATTCTTTATCCCACTCTTAACAAGTAAGACCTTCCCTAAAGAAAATTAAGGTAATTGAAGTGTATCAGCACATAAATTAAGGGGAAATTCTTGAATTTATTTATATAGAAATGATGAGAAGTTGAAAATCTCTTGATTGCTCGTACTATTATTTCATTTGTTTCTGAACCTGTAATTATAGGAATTTCGAAAAATTTCAAAATAACTCTAATAATCTAGAAAGCAGCCGCATAAGCTAAATCAAAGGCTTATCCATCTTCTTTAAAAACTAGCAACGTTTTGCCAAGGAGTGATGCTTTTTATTAGAAAGGATTTTTCTAAACGTCCCAGGGTGATAGAAAAAACTATTCTTTCTTTTCAGCATGTTCGTACACAGTAGTGCATACATTATATTAATCGTCTCTGATAATGTGACAGGGGAGGTCCATATGAATATATTAAAGAAAATCGAGATGTATAGACAAGAAGAAGAGTTGCTTAAATGGGAAGGGACATTTGGTGAGTATTTGGAGATTTTAAAAGAGAAGCCTTGGGTAGCTCAATCTGCGCATTCACGAGTATACAATATGATTAATGACGCAGGTGTCGATGAAGTTGGCGGGAAAAAGATGTATAAATTTTTCTCAGATCAGCTATTTGGTCTAGAGGAACCGTTAGAAAGATTAGTAGAAGAATATTTTCATCCTGCTGCAAAGCGTCTAGATGTCAGAAAACGTATCTTGCTTCTTATGGGTCCAGTCAGTGGCGGTAAATCAACACTTGTAACCATGTTAAAAAGGGGATTAGAAGCTTATACCTATACAGAAAAAGGAGCAGTTTATGCGATAAAAGGCTGCCCGATGCACGAAGATCCTCTTCATATGATTCCACATAATCTGCGTAAAGATTTTTATGATGAATATGGAATTCGAATTGAAGGAAACTTATCACCACTTAATTTAATGAGATTACAAGAAGAATATGGTGGAAGAATTGAAGATGTGCTTGTAGAAAGAATATTCTTCTCAGAAGATAAACGTACTGGGATTGGAACATTCAGTCCATCTGATCCAAAATCTCAGGATATTGCAGATTTAACTGGAAGTATTGATTTCTCGACGATTGCTGAATATGGATCCGAGTCCGATCCAAGAGCCTATCGTTTTGACGGGGAGTTAAATAAAGCAAATAGAGGAATGATGGAGTTTCAAGAGATGCTGAAATGTGATGAAAAATTCCTTTGGCATTTACTTTCTCTAACACAAGAAGGAAATTTCAAAGCTGGAAGATTTGCTCTTATTTCGGCAGATGAACTAATTGTTGCCCATACGAATGAAACAGAGTATCGCTCTTTTATTTCTAATAAAAAGAATGAAGCATTGCATTCTCGGATTATCGTGATGCCTGTTCCTTATAATTTAAAAGTGACGGAAGAAGAAAGAATTTATGAAAAAATGATTTTTGAAAGCGATGTTTCAGATGTTCACATCGCGCCACATACATTAAAGGTAGCGGCGATTTTTACCATACTAACACGCTTAAAAGAACCGAAAAAAGGTGATATTGATTTAGTGAAGAAAATGCGCCTTTATGATGGGGAAAATGTAGAAGGATTCAGTTCAGCAGATGTAAAAGAGCTGCAAAATGAATACGCAGATGAAGGCATGAGTGGAATAGATCCTCGTTATGTGATTAACCGAATTTCATCTACTATTATTCGTAAAGATATTACAAGTATTAATGCACTGGATGTTCTTCGCTCCTTAAAGGATGGATTGGATCAGCATTCTTCCATTACGAACGAATTGAAGGATAAATATTTAAACTGCATTTCTCTTGCTCGGAAAGAATATGATGAAATTGCGAAGAAGGAAGTGCAAAAAGCATTTGTTTATTCGTATGAAGAAAGTGCGAAAACGCTAATGGATAATTACTTAGATAATGTGGAAGCTTATTGCAATAAAAATAAACTTCGTGATCCATTAACAGGTGAAGAGATAAATCCGGATGAAAAGTTGATGCGTTCTATTGAAGAACAAATCGGCATTTCAGAAAATGCCAAAAAATCATTCCGTGAAGAAATATTAATCCGAATTTCTGCTTATGCACGAAAAGGAAAAAGATTTGATTATAACTCCCATGACCGTCTTCGTGAAGCCATCCAAAAGAAATTATTTGCTGATTTAAAAGATGTCGTGAAAATTACAACATCAACAAAAACACCTGATGAGCAGCAGCTGAAAAAGGTAAATGAAGTAGTCGCCCGTCTTATTGATGAACATGGCTATAATTCCACTTCTGCCAATGAATTATTACGTTATGTCGGAAGTCTATTAAATCGATAAAGTCTAAACTATAGAACGAAGGGGGAACGAGCTAAGAATGTCGTTTCCCTCTTTTTATAAGAAAAAGGAACTTGTCTATTTCAAAAAGAATTATTAATTATCGAAATAATTAGTAAATATTTTTTCTGTATGGCATAAGATAGAGTAATCACTATTTTTTTAAATGGATGTTACCCGAATTAGTGTATGCGGTGAAAGACTAATAGGTGCAATAAAATTTCAAAAAATGTTTATAGGAGGGGTAAGTATTGACGAAGCATGAGGATAATCATCAATTTGTAATTTCCCAAGAAGATTGGTCCCTCCACCGAAAAGGTCATGATGACCAACAACGTCACCAAGAAAAAGTGCAGGAGGCTATTCGCAATAATCTGCCAGATTTAATAACGGAAGAAAATATTGTGATGTCAAATGGAAGAGAAGTAGTAAAAATTCCAATTCGGTCATTAGATGAATATAAAATTCGATATAACTATGACAAAAACAAACATGTTGGGCAAGGCAATGGTGATAGCCAAGTTGGTGATGTCGTGGCAAGAGATGGATCGGGAGGACAAAAAGGACCAGGAAAAGGGCAAGGTGCAGGGGATCAGCCTGG
This sequence comes from Niallia sp. WK069_GA_01, assembly GCF_983173855.1. Taxonomy (NCBI): domain Bacteria; kingdom Bacillati; phylum Bacillota; class Bacilli; order Caryophanales; family Bacillaceae; genus Niallia; species Niallia sp. WK069_GA_01. The sequence goes on along the minus strand of NZ_OZ470138.1, from coordinate 4,241,262 downwards.
GGAAGACTATTTTGAAGCAGAGGTTTCCTTGATGGAATTAGAGGAAGCGTTATTTAAACAATTAGAGCTTCCGAATTTAAAAAAGAAAGAACAAGATCAAATCGTTGTCGAAAACATCGAATTTAATGATATTCGTAAAACAGGATTGATGGGGAATATTGATAAAAAAAGAACAATGATGTCTGCATTTAAACGAAATGCGATGACTGGTAAAGCCGGTTTTTATCCAATTTATCCCGAAGATCTAAAGTTTAAAACTTGGAATGAAGTAATCAAACCAGAATCAAAAGCAGTTGTTCTTGCAATGATGGACACGAGCGGCTCAATGGGAATATGGGAAAAGTATATGGCGAGAAGCTTCTTTTTCTGGATGACCAGATTCTTAAGAACGAAATATGAAACAGTTGAAATTGAATTTATTGCCCATCATACAGAGGCGAAAGTAGTAGCAGAGGAAGACTTCTTTTCAAAAGGGGAAAGCGGTGGAACGATTTGTTCATCCGTATACCGGAAAGCGCTTGAATTAATAGACAGCAAATATGATCCAGGGCGTTTTAATATCTATCCATTTCATTTTTCCGATGGCGACAATTTAACATCAGATAATGCAAGATGTGTAAAGCTTGTCGAAGAGCTGATGAAAGTATCGAATATGTTTGGATACGGAGAAGTCAACCAGTACAACCGCCACAGTACATTAATGTCAGCCTACAAAAATATTCAAGATGAAAAATTCCGCTATTATTTATTAAGACAGAAATCCGATGTCTTTAACGCCATGACGAGCTTTTTTCGGAAAGAAGAAGAGGGACAGATGTATGCATGAAACCTTTTCTAATTTTAGTTCAAAGCGTATAAGAATTTGCTGTTAACATTAATACCAGTGTGATTTATTAGTAGAAAAACCTTTTAAACACAGGATTATTTCATTAATAAATCAATTTTTTTATTCGAGAAAGATATAAAATGTAACATAATCCCTGCTCTTCGGAGTGGGGTGTTTTTTATTCCATTCTTTGTGGAGAGTAAGTTTTACCTCGGAATGATGTGAAATCGTGAAAGCTAGGAGAAGGAGGATAACTGCCCGTAAATGTCCGATTGGTTAACTAACTATCAGTAATGTCTATAACTTGTTATTTTAAATTGCACACAAGATTTGTGAAAAATAAAGACTAATAAATATCTTTTTTTCTTGTATAGTATTAATGAAGCTTACAGGAAGATAGAGGTGTATTATGTCAAATGTAAAAAAGATTGAGTCCCCAAAAATATCATTGCATTTAAAAAGTGCTAATTTTCATGATGTTTTTTATGAAGAAGATCCAGAATTAGTAAACTGTATGATTATAAATTCCCAAATAAATAATGAGCAAATAGATAGACTAATTCTGTCAAAAGTTATCTTTAAAAATATTACTTTTATTAATAGTTCCTTTATGAATATAGATATGACTGATGTGATTTTCGAAAATTGCAATCTATCTAATACACGTATGTGTGAAGGTAATATACATAGAGTTGAATTTAAAGACTGTAAATTATTAGGGATAGATTTATCAACTGCTAATCTTGGGAATGTTCTTTTTGAGAACTGTGAATTAAATTTGAGTAGCTTTGCGGAGGCTCGCTTAAAGAAGGTTTGTTTCGAGAATACTCCTTTGAATAGCGCTAATTTTTTTAATTCTAAATTAGCAAAAGTTTATCTAAATAGATGTAATCTTAATGATGTAGATTTTACACAGACACAACTCAATGAAATAGATATAAGTACTTGTTATTTTGAGCAAATTAATGTATCAATTGAAAGTTTGAAGGGGTGTGTGGTTTCCTCTAATCAAGCGATTGGTTTTTCAAAATTATTAGGACTAAAAGTTATAGAATAGCTTGTTGTGAGTAAAAATAAAAAAATTAACTAGTAGTACCTTTTTATTAAGTGAAAAAATGGATTGTATAATCGTACCTAAGAATAGACTTAATGATATTATAGCTATTGGATGGGATTCATTTGATGATTATAATTATATATTATCATCTCTTTATGGAACTCAAGTAGCTACACGTGTAAATACTTGAAGCAAAAAGAAAAAAATAGTAAAAAATAACAATGAGGCTGGGACAAAACTCTCCTCTATGATCACGTTTGCTAGTGTCTTAAATAAAGTATAGCTATTACGCCTCCCTTGCTGGCCTTTTCAAATGAGGCTGAGACATAACTAAATAGATAATAGGTAAAGACGAACATTCTCTAATTTAGCACGTAAATGGTTACTTCCCTTTACTGGTTATTTATGTTTTTAATAGAGTTAAGTAGAAAACTAGGTTGTTCCATTGCGCTACAGACACTCGCTTTCCGCGGGGGCTCAGCCTTTCCTCTACTTCCCGCAGGAGTCGAGTGTCTTCCGCTCTATTCCACTTCGTTTTTAAAGGTTATTTTCTAAAACCTAATTCTTTTACCAAGAAAAAAATGAAATAGATTGGAAAATGGAGCAGTCTGCATACACGAAGACTCCTGTGGGATTAGCGAGACAGCTGAGACCCTGCAGCCAAGGGCCGAAGCGGCTTAGCGCGAGCCCCACGGAAAGCGAAGTGTATGCAGGCTGCGGGTGATTACCACAAACCTTTTTTTTATCTTCGGTTGGAATACTTATGTCCCAGCTTCATTTGGAAGAGGGAAAGGGGAATGTCAGCACAACGGTCATTTTATGCATTTTGTTTCGGTTTCCTTGCTTCTTTCATTTGTTTTAAAGCTACTGATTTGTGTTTTCCCAGACCTCCCATCCTACTATCTTTCTACTAATAACCAAATAGTGGCGATAAAAATGCCTTTCACTGGTCCTTTTAACCAGGTAATATCCCAGGTCCAAACTTGGTTTGGGTCTCTTACGTCTCCCTCGATGATCTATTGGTAACAACTTTCGGTATATCTGTTACAATATCTAGATTTCACTCTTTTCAATCTATGCTTTTATATATTAAGATTAAATTTAAGGTCACTAGCGTTGCATTAAAATAATTTTACAACAAACAATTAATTGTCTTTTCTGTCAATTGATTTATCCATAAAAAAATCCTTTATAATGGTTTGGTGGTAGTAACCTATCCAAATCCAAAATAAAGGACAATCGCATGGATAAGTTTACACGAAAAACATCATTTGAACAATGGCTTTCGCCTATTTCCAACAATTTGTTTGAAGAACAGGTGAAGGCTTATCAGCTAAATCACTATACGAAGAAGCTGAATATGACCTCCTTTTTGAAATTACTACTTTATGCACAACTGCATGAAACGGAGAGTTTGCGTGCATTAAGTGATTGCGTGTTTTCAGAAGAATTGCAGAACGCAACTCAACTTGATTCCATTAGTTTTTCTCAACTGGGTAGACGATTAAATCAGGTACCAACAGCGTTTTTCCAAACTATTTTTCTTGATTTAGTCACGCAAATTCACACGAAGACTGATTTTCAAGCGAGACGAAAAACAACAACTCCACTTAAAATCATTGATTCAAGTACATTACCATTGAACTTGAACAATCATAAATGGGCCAAATTCCGAAAATCAAAATCTGGTGTGAAGCTCCATCTCCGTCTTGTGTTTATGGAAAAAGGTTGTTCCTATCCGGATCAATCGGTGCTTACGAACGCGAACGAACATGATCGTGGCCAGCTTGAAATACTTGTCGACGATAAAGAATGCATGTATGTGTTTGACCGAGGATACTTGGACTATGAACGATTCGATCGCATGACAGATGAAGGGTATTTCTTCGTTTCCCGATTGAGAAAAAATGCGGTTGTACGTACCCTTGAAACATTTTCGTTACCAGAAGATTCTTCCATTTTATCTGATGAAATGGTCGTCATAGGGACAACTCAAAACCGTTCTGAGAATGTATTCCGTTTGATCAAAGTACTAGATACTAAAGGCAATCCGTTACATTTATTAACGAATCGCTTTGATTTAAGTGCAGGTGAAATCGCTGAACTTTACAAATCACGCTGGGCCATTGAATTGTTTTTCAAATGGATGAAACAACATTTGAATATCAAAAAATTCTATGGTCAGAGTGAACAAGCTGTACATAACCAAGTTTATGTTGCAATGATCGTGTACTGTTTAAATGTACTGGCCCAGCTGCATACAAAAAGTAAGCGAACATACTTACAAATTAGTCGTTATTTGAAAGCAGCTTTATGGAAGTCTGCACACACATGGTTGCGCAAAATCGAAGGTAATAGCGTTCCATAATGCTTTCAACATCGCCAGTTGTACTCGTCAAAGGTTATAGTAAAAAAATGGATGTTCACTACCTCTAGTTAATTGTCTTTCTTTTTACTTTAATGCAACAAAAATAAAAACAGAAAATTCAATCATTATTTATGCGACGATAGTGATTTAAGGTATATATGAAAGGAGCTTATCTTTGAAGCCTTTATATAAATGGATAAATATCACATTAGGTACTATTTTTTTAGGAATCGGCATCGCCGGAATATTTTTGCCGCTGTTGCCAACAACTCCGTTTCTTTTGTTAACATCTTATTTTTATACAAGAGGATCGGATAGAGTCAATAATTGGTTTCTATCCACTAGATTTTACCAACAATATGTAAAAGGTTTTAAAAGAGGAGGGTTAACAAAAAAGCAAAAAATAAAAATCCTTCTAACTGGCTATACATGCTTAGCAATAAGCGCCTACTTTGTGGATCATTTATATGCACGAATTTTTTTAGGGTGTATTGCAATCGGACAGCTTGTTTCCATGTTTATTATTAAAACAAGGCTGAATTAAATTCACTGTTAATTTGAGCATCTACTTACTTACCAAGGACATACAAAGTACTACTCAATCCTCGTGTGTCACCGTGCAATCTTATCGCCAATTATTAATATAGAAATCCTCCAAAATAAAAAAACTGATAGTAACTCGTTAGCTACGAGCTGCCTATCAGTTTTTTTATTTTATAAACAGAGTATGAATGTCAGCAAGAGTGCAGAAAATAATGATTATTATCCAAATTAAACAGGAGTGAGAATCAATATGAAAGCTGTTACCTATCAAGGAGCCAAGCATGTAGAAGTAACAAACGTAGAAGATCCACGATTAGAAAAAAAAGATGATATTCTTATTCGCATTACAACAACTGCCATTTGCGGCTCCGACTTGCATTTATATCAAGGCAGTATGCCTCTGCCTAAAGGGTATGTGATTGGACATGAACCGATGGGCATTGTCGAAGAAGTCGGACCAGAAGTAACAAAAGTGAAAAAAGGGGATCGAGTTGTTATTCCATTTAACGTGGCATGCGGCCATTGTATTTATTGTGAACATGGCGAAACAAGTCAATGCGATAATGCCAACCCTCATTATGATTCAGGAGGATATTTTGGCTACACGGAAAAATTCGGGGATTATCCTGGTGGACAGGCTGAATATCTACGCGTTCCTTATGGCAATTTTACTCCATTTGTTATACCAGATTCAGCTGAATTGGAAGATGAATCATTCGTGTTTTTATCCGATGTTATTCCAACCGCCTACTGGAGTGTTGAACATGCAGAAGTGAAAAAAGGGGATACGGTCATTGTATTAGGGTGTGGTCCTGTTGGATTAATGGCGCAGAAATTTGCTTGGATGAAGGGGGCAAAGCGAGTTATTGCTGTTGACTATGAAAAATATCGCCTGCAGCATGCAAAAACAACCAATAAGGTTGAAGTATACGACTTTACCGAATTTGACGATATGGGCGAACATTTAAAAGAAATAACAAGTGGTGGTGCAGATTGTGTGATTGACTGTGTCGGCATGGATGGAAAAAAATCGACTCTTGAATTTTTGGAACAGAAGTTAAAGCTACAAGGTGGTACACTTGGACCTATTCAAATCGCTACTAAAGCGGTTAGGAAATCAGGAATTGTTCAACTCACTGGAGTTTATGGAGCTAATTATAACAATTTTCCATTAGGCGCATTTTTTGCACGGAATATTACCTTAAAAATGGGGCAAGCACCAGTTATTCCGATTATGCCAAAACTGTATGATATGATTATCAATAAAAAATTTGATCCACAGGATATCATTACCCATAAAGTTTCACTGGACGATGCGAGTCATGCTTACAAAATTTTTAACAATCATGAAGATAATGCGATAAAAGTGGTGTTGAAGCCATAGAAAACTCATATGGATTCTAATTCCTCGACCTAAACATCAACAAAGAATGAGCGAAGCGTTAAGTGGAAACTGGTCTAAGTTTAATAAGAAATAGCTTTTAAATGTCCTGAAACTAATTTTGGGGCATTTTTTGCATAGTTAGATAACCTCCTGCCTCTAAAAGTAAAAAATATTTTTTTGAGTCAGGAGAACATTTTTCATCGGGGCTAAACAAGGCGCTTGCGCTTTTCTTAGTAGAGAATGCTTCTGAAGGAAAAAGATTCATTATAAGGTGAATGTAGAATCATATGTTTTTCTTTTTTTAGTCTGGGTAAAAAAATAGTAAGAGAAACGGAGGAATGAGGCATGGCTGCAATTACTCATATTGGTTTAGCGGTACCAGATTTAGAATATGCGATCCATTGGTATGAAAAGGTGTTAGGATTTCAAGTGATTGCTGGACCATATTCATTTGATGCAAGCAAGGAAAATCCTGATAATATGACAAATGATTTATTAGGAAGTGATATTCGAAAAATGAGGAATGCTCACTTAATGGGATGTAATCAAGTGGGCATTGAATTATTTGAGTTTGTAGAGCCGCAAACAGAAGAGGCACAACATAAAATATATTCTTCAGGTTTCTTTCATATTTGTTTAATAGCGGATAACGTGGAAGAAAAGGCTCAACAGATACTACATAATGGCGGAAAAATAAGAAGCAAGGTATGGAATACTTGGGAAGGGAAACCATATTATTTAGTATATTGTGAAGATCCATTCGGCAACATCATTGAATTATATTCCAAAAGTACAGAATTAATGTATGGAAATAAAGACAAGTAAATCGCTTTTATTTACAACCATAAGTAGAAGAGAAAATTATGGATGTCTAAAGTCGAAATGATCTGTTGGAAGATGGAGTGTGTGTTCATTAATATTGACGTTATCCTTATTAATCCATGTAATTGTCGCTGTTTTTTCGTGATAATTCCAATAAATAGTTTTTGTTTTGTTACGTTTTTCATTAAAATGCAATTCTCCGCGAATGGAGTAAGAAGTAGTAGCCCCACCATTTACTACATAAGCTTTGATTGTATATTTGCCATCAGGCGAAGTCTCCTCTGTAAGAAATTCTCCTTTTGGCAGCCTTCCCATATCAAAAAATGCCCAATATACGCCATAACCAATCAAGCCGACAAAGATAATACCCAATGGCGCGAAACGTTTTAAATGTTTTTTCTTTTTATTCAAAGTTGCATACTCTCCCTTAACATATGTCTTTTTTCTACTAGTTTTATTATTAAATATTGCCTTTAGTTGTTTCTATTTCTATAAACCTCTTTTTTAGAAGAACTCATATTTATCAAATATATATCCTAATATTTGATAAATATGAGTTGAAATGGATGCAGAAGAACTTGTTTTTTACTATACTATAACTTACAAAGAATAGCTATGTACTATATTAGTATTTTCAAAATAACGAGTGTGTTTATATGCACGCACGAATATTCCTATAGGTAAGCGAAAAAGGCGAAGAAAAGCTTCTGCATGCAAAAACGATATAGATTTATACAAAGATGCAAAAAACAATTTAATGTATACATTGCCAGAATAATTTATTCTTTATTAAACTAAGTCAACTTCAATACGAAAAACCTTCCGTTTATATTAATAGATGATAAAGGGAAAAAACTTGACCGAAAGCGCTTTAGATTTTATAATAGTAATAACAATTAGAAATAAATCATTGGAAATTACCAAAAACTATATAACACTACCTTTGTTTAAAGGGGAGTAACAGTACAATAAAGTCGTCAATACAGGCACAGTAGCCTCGGCTTTATTGGCAACATACGTTGTTTGTGAGACCTTTACCATTTATTTGGTGAGGTCTTTTTGTTATTGTTTTAACTAGACAGCACAGACACTCATACAATTCGCACCATGCCACATAAAAAGAAGCAGCTTTCTTAATTCTTAAGGTTTATAAGTAGGGAGCAGCCGGAATACACGAAGACTCCCGTGGAAAGCGAAGTGTGAAGTGTATTCAGATTGCGGACTATTTGAGAGAGCCAAAGCCTATTTTCAGGGTAGCCACCCAAAAAGAATTACCACAAAAATTAAGAAGGGAAGATGAATATGTCATTAAAAAGAAAAGTCCAACAGCTTATAAAAAAAGAGGGAGTAAAGTTATTAAAGGAAAAAGGACTACCACTCATAAAAAAAGAATTAGCAAAAAGAAAAGGCAAAAAATAATGGAGGTACAGTTCATGAAAAAGTGGTTACTTGCTATTCCAATGATTATTTTATTAGTATCTGCATGTTCGCCCATTGAAGATACAAAAAATACACTAACTTATATCAATGAGTCAACAGGATATGTAGACAAAGCAAACCAGTTCGCAAATGAAATTCCATCATTAGCTCAAGAAGCAGTAACAGATAAGCAAGCAGCTCAAGAGCTAGAAACCAAATTGAAAGATTTTCAAGAAAGTATTCAAAACTTTAATGAATTAGAAGCACCCGGTATGATGCAAGACTTACACGATCAAATTGTGGCACAAAATGATAAGCTGGAAAATGGTATTTCCCTTTATTTAGAGAATATCGAAAATGGAAAATTAAATAAAGAAGTCCTGGAGAATAATGAATTGCTGCAATCTATTCAAGAGATTCAAAGTATATACAAACAAATACAGGAATTAGGGGAATAACATCCTGTAAACAGTGACGATAGTATGTTTTCCCTTATATAACCGAAACTCAGAAAACATAAAATATACCCAAAAACATCCGTGAGAATAAAGCTTTCACGGATGTTTTTTTAATTTTGTTTGCTGCGATATTGATATTGTTTCCATTGAAACCGAATATAGCAGCCTATACAGAAACCTGAAATAGCGATAATGGACGCAAGACCAACCATTAAAGTAAATATATAGCCTAAAATAGACCAACCGATTATAAACGAAAAAAGTCCTCCTCCTAAGCAGATTACAGCAATTAATTGATTAAACTGCTGTTGATCGAAATCTTCCTGTACATAAGTTTGTGGATTTTTCTTTAGAAAAATTTTGGCAATGTTCATAATTGGATTCCAATGAAAAAGAAGACCTGCCAAACCAGCAATTAAAGGAATAGCTAAAACCCAATAATGAGCTGTAAAAATGCTTATCAGAACAGCAGAAAAAATTACCCATTGATTTGTGCGAACGAGAGGACGAGGAATCGTTTTCATTTTGTTTGTCATTTAAACCAACCTTTCTTATGTGGATTGTTATATATATTACGCTCAAATAGTAAGAATGTTAAGTGTTTTATTAGTACTAGCAAAAAATATATAAAATAAGCAATTATAAAAAAATAGTTATAAATGCTTAAAAGATTATAGATATTTTAGTTCTAATAGACTAAAATAAATAGTATCATATATGCGAAATTTCTTTCGATAATAGCAAACCCATTGAAAAATGGGGACGCAAAGCCATGGGTCTAAAGCAGTGTACTGCAATGATTGCCAGGTTACCGAAAAAGGAGATTATATTAATAAGTAATCTACCTTTATTAGGGTAGATTTTTTTTCGTCCAGGAAATTGAAATGAAATAATGGATAGCTCGTAGATGCCGCGTAATATTTGGAGTCTATAGAATCTTAGAAAGAAGTGAACCTAAATTGCTAGTAAATGTAAAAATCAGTGGAGTCAGCACATTTCATCCAGAACAAGCATATGATAATGATTTTTTTGTCCAGCACTTTAGCAACCTTGGATTAGAAGCAGACGGGTTAATGAAGCATTTAGGTAGAAAAACTAGATATCTCGTAAATCCGGAGAAAGAAAGTACCATCAGTATGGCTGTAAATGCTGCTGAAAAAGTGCTTCAACAAACGAATACAGCACCTGAAGAGATTGGTATGGTTGTATTTGTTTCTGATACTCCTGAATACACCTATCCTAGTAATGCTTTGTTTCTTCATCAGCAGTTAGGAACTAAAAATGCCCATATTGTGTATGACATGAATGCAAATTGTATTGGTATTCTTTCAGCAATTGATCAAGTTAGCACCTATGTAAAAATACAACCTTCCGTACAGAAAGCATTAATTATAAGCAGTGTTAATATAAGTAATATTGCCAAAAAAGATGACACGATAACTTTTCCAAATTTTGCAGATGGGGCAGGGGCAGTTATTTTAGAAAAAACAGAGGAAAAGATTGGGGTAATATCATCCAATTATTATACAGATTCTAAACTATTTGAAACGGTGATGTATCCATCAGGCGGATTTTCTGCTTTATATGATGAAACGGCTGCTACCGCATTGGAGGAAAAGAAATTAACTTTTGTTCCACATGATGTTAGTTATTTTTCGGATGATTGGAAGAGGCTGATTGTTGAAATGCTGGAAAAACAAGAATTAGATCCACATCAGATAAATCACTGGATATTTTCTCAATTCTCACGCCCTGAGATAGAGGAAACGTTAACGAAACTGGAGGTTGGTCTAGACCATTATACGTTTGTTGGCGAAGAATATGGATATACGGGAGTTACAAGTCCGCTGTTTGCATTAGAAGATGCTTTAATAAAAGAAAATATTAAACCAGGAGATAAGGTAGTGTTATGTTCTGTAGCAATTGGCTATAGTATGGCGGCACTATTATATCAATTTTAAAGGAGCGAGTATCAAATGTTTATATTTGAAAAAAATGAAGCAAAAAAAGAATTATTTATTAAGGTTAGCGGATTTATAAAAGAATCAGAGGGAGAAGCATTTTTAACAGAATACCAACAACATATGAAGCAGATTACTCCTTCTGCCTATACTTTGATTATAGATTCTACTAATCTTTCTGTATCAAAAGCGGATATGCTGCCTGTTTTAGAAGGCTGTTTTAAATTGTATATGTCAAATGGATTTAAACGAATTTTAATGATTAACCCAAAGTCGGTTATCGCAAAGTCACAAATGCAAAAATTAGCAAAAAGCATCAACTATACTGGTATTTTTATCGATTCGCTTGCTGAAGCAAAAAATAGTTAATAAATAAACAAAAGCTTGTAAGTAATGCATTTACAAGCTTTTTTATTTTTTCCCCTCTTCTTGCAGAAAACTCCACATTTTATTTAATTTTTTAATACTCATCGTTGGATCTTTTCTTATTTCACTGTATAAGTATGGGTATTTTTTTAATTCAGCTAATAAAATATAATCATCTTCAATAAATTGTTCTTGTCTAGGTTCTATTGAGTAAGATGCTGTATTCTCTGTAACTGCGGATCTGCCAAGTAAATAATCTGTAGAAACATTAAAAAAATCTGCCAATCTTTGCAAGGTTTCAGTATCTGGTCTCCGATTGCCTGTTTCATAACCAGAAATCGAAACTTTTGTAACATTCATACTTTCTCCAAGCTTTGATTGGGAAAGTTTCGCATCTTTTCGCAGCTTTCTTAACCTCTGAGGAAATCCCATTTTAATCAACTCCTGTTATTGCTTTAAAACTATTATAAGTTAACTTTTAGCTAACAGTAAATTTATATAAAAAAGTTAACTAAATAGTAATTAAGATATTGAAGTTAACTCTGAGTTTACGTATAATCGTAACTAAGAAAAACGCTCTGTTGTATCTTAATGTTAATAGGAATCCGTGAGTCTCCGCTAAAAAAAGGTACTGCGAAGATCATTTGTTGTGAAAGGAGACGGCTCGGCAGTTCGTTCGCTAAACATATTGTATTCTCGTTAATATCAATATTGTCGTTTAAAAGAACCTAAAAAAGAATAAGAAGAGGTGGGAGAGATGTATCGAGAAAAGCTGAGGGAGTTACGAACGAAAAATGGGTATACCTATCAAAAAATGGCAGATAAATTAGGGATTACAAAGTCTTACTATTGGCAAATAGAAAACGAAAAAAGAGGACTTTCTTATGAACAAGCGGTAAAAATAGCAAGCATCTTTCAGAAAAAACCAGATGAGGTTTTTCTTCCAAAAAAAGATTCCAACAATCCTTCCGAATAATCAACTTTTAAAATGTGCTATATACAGTCAAACATCTCTAAGGATTCCACCATTTTTTCTATATAGGTGTTTTTTTTTTTAGAAATTAGGGAAGAAAAAGGAAAAGATGGAGAAACGAGGTCTTGGAATGAATAGCATGTTATTAGTAGGAATTATCCTGCTTATATTATTTTTAATCGGCGCCACCTCAGTAAAAACATTTAATATACCAGATATTATTATTTATATTCTTTTAGGTGTAGTGGTAAGTTTAACAGGATGGAATATGGAAACAGAAGTAATAAAACAAATTGGTGAAATGGGGCTTGTTTTATTATTTTTTATGCTAGGCATGAAATATTCTCTCAAAGAGTTAAATAAGAATGGAAAAAAAATCTGGAAGCCTGGTTTACTAAATATTGTTTTAGGAATAGGTGCAACAACTGTAATTTGCTATTTATTAGGATTATCCTTTGTTTCCTCTTTATTTGTAGGTGGATTGGTGTTTGCTACAAGCTCCTCCATAGCGGTAAAGTTTATGGAACATCACAATATACTAGAAAATAAAGAATCAAAATTTATATTGGCTTTATTAATTTTTGAAGATTTAGTTACGCCAATTCTCATAACGCTATTAGTTGGTCTAACAGGTGAGGGACTCTCAATAGCAAAATTTTCTTTATTATTTATAAAAATTTTTGGCTTAGCGATAATAGCATTTATACTTACAAAAACGGTAAAACACTATCAGGAGAAAATAAAACTTATAATAGAAGAAGATGTATTTATATTTCTAATTATTGGGATGGCGTTAGCATATGGAGGATTAGCCATATATTTAGGTTTATCAGAAGTAATCGGTGGCTTTCTCGGAGGCATGATGCTTGCAGATACGGAATGGAAAGATAAAATTAGTAAAAAAATAATCCCAGTACGCAATTTATTTCTTCCTTTCTACTTTCTTTATTTCGGTCTTTCAATGGAGTTTACGATGCATATACCTAACTTTGGGCTATTGATTGTTATTTTAATATGGTCTGTTTTATATAAAATTGCTGTAGGGTATGTTGGTGGACAATGGTATGGTGTAGAAAAAGATCTTTCTTTAAAAGCTGGGATGATTTTGACACAAAGAGGGGAATTTTCGGTTATTATTGCTGGCCTTACTGCAGGGGCGTTACGAATATTCTCAAGTATGTATGTACTTTTAGCTGCATTAATTGGTTTTCTTATTTCTCATATAAGTGTTAAATATATTACAGCAAAAAAACTTCAAAAAGATAGGATGTATTAATGTTTTGTCTATCTGATAAGCTTTCGAAGTATGATATAAAGGAGTTTTTTAAACTTTTATTTGATTTTTTTTTTTAGCTATGCAACAGTATAAGGTATGGCTGAAAGGGAGATGAATATGAGTAAGAAGATAGGATTTATTGGATGTGGAAAAATGGCACAGGCGATGATTGCAGGCATGATACAATCATCCTTTTTGCAGAGCGATGATATTATCGTTAGTTCTAAAACGCTGGAAACCTGCAAATATGTGCATAAAACATATAAAGTTTTCTATACACTGGATAATAAAAAAGTGGCAGACTTTGCAGATATTATCATATTGGCAGTCAAACCGCATTTATACGCAGATGTTATGGAAGAAATAAAGGGAGAATTAAGCAAAAATACGATTGTTGTAACGATTGCAGCAGGTATTGATCTTACTTATATGACTGGAAAATTAGGCAAAGAAGCGAAAATAATTCGGTCTATGCCAAATACTCCTTCATTAGTTGGTGAAGGAATGACTGTATTTTGTTCCAGTCAAACCGTAGTAGAAGAAGAATTGAACTATATGAAACAATTATTCTCTTCATTTGGAGCAGTGGAAGTAATGGAAGAGAAAATAATGGATTATATTCCTGCAATTAGTGGTTCTTCTCCTGCATATGTATATTTATTTATTGAGGCGCTTGCTGATGGAGGGGTGAGAAGTGGTATTCCTCGCGAGGCTGCTTATAAACTTGCGGCACAAGCAGTACTTGGAGCAGCAAAGATGGTTTTAGAAACAGGCAAGCACCCAGGGGTTTTAAAGGATGAAGTCTGTACACCCGGCGGCGCAACTATTGAAGCAATTGCAACATTAGAAAGAAAGCAATTTAGAGGAACGATTCTTGATGCAATGGAAAGCTGTGACCTTAAGAATATTGCTCTAAATAATAAATAAGAAAAGCTCTTGGCTGCTAACTTATCGTTTGAGAAACTGGATTATTAATTATGCCGTATCCTTTCTATCTTACCTTAAGGCCAGAAATTCTTTCATTCACTAAAATATGTTATGAAAGAAATCTGAAAAACCTTTCTTTTCTACTGTTATAATGGGAAAGAACGCAATATGCTACTAAGATATTTGTTCTGCATTATCCTCTTAGAACAATCGATAAATTTACAAAAAGTATTGCATTTTTTTAGAGAAAAAAGTATTGTATAGTGAGAAATGATTTAGGCGTTAATCTCCTAATAATCACAGCTTTCTAATAATTTAGATAAAGCGAGAAACTATTTTGCATGTGAAGTTAATTTCAAACGATGGGTGCAACCGGCCATAAGTTTTTTAGGCTGGTTTTTTTGTGCGGGGAAATTTCATTTTCAACTAAGAAAGTTACATATAATAAAAAAAGTGTGTGAAAGGCTATATTTTTATAGGAGTAATAGCAAACTATAGAAATATAGGAATTTTAGAATAAGCTAGCTCCCATGGAAATCAGATCTCATGTGATAAATAAGTTTTTTTATCACATATCTTTAGTGTGCCGGGCATGTTCACTAGCTAGGCGGTGCAAGTCCGCTATGGGCGTTGGGATATGCGAACCATTAGTCGAAGGCAAGGGTGTCCGTGGTGACGCGGAATCTGAAGGAAGCCCTAGACAAATCCTTGGTCTGAGGTATACGAATCACATTAGAGGTTTTCATTTCAGGACGAGTTTGCTAAACAAAATGAAGTCCTAAATATCCCCGGATGAAATGAGAATAAATGTGGCAGATAGATGAGGAGAAAGCGAGTGAACTTACCCCGGGAGGTCTCTTGAATATCCTATTGGGAACCTATCTAGTGATAGATAGCTGAATCAAGAGAAGTCAGCCGAAGTCATAGTATCAAATCTAGGATTTGAGAAGGACGGAACGAAAGGAGCGACCGTGCTAGAGTTATTGATAAGGAAACGAGGAAACAGAAACAAAATGACTATACGAGAAAAGAAGGTTCGGAAAACCGGAGTTTCTCGGATAGAGTGGAGTTAGCCTTATGCAACCTCAACAGCATGGGAACAATATGAAATCAACGGTAAGTCTAATTATAAAGATAACAGAACTAGATAATTTGAACCATGCTTTCAAGAAGGTGGAAAGGAATAAAGGAGCAGCAGGAGTCGATGCGAAAGATATAGAAGCTACTCGCCTTTATTTGAAAGAAGAAGGTCAACAAATTAGAGAACTTATTAGAGAAGGAAAGTATAAACCAAAAGCAGTAAGAAGGGTGGATATCCCCAAACCGAACGGGGGAACAAGGAAACTTGGAATCCCTACCGTGACAGACAGAGTCATTCAACAAGCAATTGTGCAGAAACTTACCCCCATCTTTGAAAAACAATTTAGTTCGTATAGTTATGGATTTAGACCAAATAGAAGCGCACATCAAGCGATAGAACAAGCAAGACAATATATCGAAGATGGCTACAATTTTGTCGTAGACATAGACCTAGAGAAATTCTTCGACCGTGTTAACCATGACAAACTCATGTCGCTTATCGCGAAAACGATCACTGATAAACCAACCTTGAAACTAATCAGAAGATATCTCCAAGCAGGAGTGATGGACAATGGGTTAATTAAACCGAATACAGAAGGAACACCACAGGGTGGCCCATTAAGTCCGTTACTGAGCAACATCATGCTTCACGAATTAGATAAAGAATTAGAGAAGCGTGGGCACAAATTTGTGAGGTATGCAGATGATTGTAATATTTTCGTTAAAAGCAGGAAAGCAGGAGAACGAATAAAAGAAAGCATCACTCAATTTATCGAGAGAAAATTGAAGTTGAAGGTGAATCAGGAGAAAAGTGCGGTGGGAAAGCCGATAGCACGGATATTCTTAGGAGTAAGCTTCTACCAAAGAGGAAGGAAAACTAGAGTATTTGTGCCAAAAGAGCGGAAGAAAAGGTTCGAAGAAAAATTAAAGAAATGGACCAACCGAAATTGGGGAGTAAGCATGGAATTCCGTGTGAAGAAAATAAACCAACTGATACAAGGTTGGGGAAATTACTTTAAAATCGCGGATATCAAGCAATACGCACATAAAATCGATAGTCATACGAGACGTAGGTTAAGAGCGTGTAGGTGGAAAGAGTGGAAGAAGGTTAAAACGAAATATAAGAACCTTGTAAAACTTGGGATATATAAGGAAGAAGCTAAAAAGAACGCCAACTCCCGTAAGGGATATTGGCGCCTATCAAACAACCCTATATTACATCTTGCATTAAATAATCAATATTGGCAAGATCAAGGTTTAAAATCCTTATCGAAGGTGATTTCATAAACTTTCGAACCGCCGTATACCGAACGGTACGTACGGTGGTGTGAGAGGTCGGCACGGAAATGTGCCTCCTACTCGATTAGATGCAATAAGGTATAAAGTAAAGGGAATTAATCTGTGGAAGTATTTACATAAAGAGGTGCTATAAAATGTCTTTAGGAAAATATAGAAGCTTACTGATAAAAAAAATGAAAGAACAAATGGTAAATTGGTTGGAAAATGAGGAAAAACAAACAGTGGACAGCTTAGATGTGTACCAATTTCTTCATTCTATAAAAGGTACATCTGGAACGCTTGGATTAGATTTAATATATGCATTATCTTCAAAAATACTTCTTCAAGCAGAAAATAGAACGGAAGATTGGCCAATTGAGGAGTTAAGAGAGTTTTTTTATGAATTGATGGAAATAAGTTTTGATTATGAGGAATTTACTTTAAACACACAAAATCATGCAAGAGAACGAGTCATAAATGAACCATTAATTCAAATTATTGATGATGATATCTCTATCCTAATTTATTTAAAAGACAAATTAGAAAGTAAAGGGTGGATGGTAGTTGCCAGCACCGAAGCAGATAAAGCAATTGATCAATATTATAATATGCATCCCGATTGTATTATTATTGATGTGAATTTGCCTAAAAAATCTGGATTTGATGTTCTTTATGATATACAACAACACTCTAATAGGTTTTTTGTTCCAAAAATTATGTGCAGCATTAAAAAGGACCGAGATACACGTTTAAATGCTTACAGAATGGGAGCAGATGACTTTATTAGCAAGCCAATTGATATAGAAGAATTTTTAATTCGAGTAGAACGTCATTTAGAAAGAAAACGGATTTTTGATCAGTCCGTTATTATTGATGAGCTTACACAAGTATACAACCGCAAGTTTTTGCAGGATTCCTATAACCGTTTTATAGGGGATATGACAAGAACACACACGCCTGGCACACTTGCCATTATCGACTTAGATTATTTCAAAAAAGTTAATGATACGTATGGACATATCATTGGTGATAAAGTATTAGTTGAATTTGCTCAATATATGAAAAAAAGCATTCGAAATACAGACATCCTTTTTCGTTATGGTGGAGAAGAGTTTGTGATACTTTTTCAAAGAGCGACAGAAGCAGAAGTAAAAGAAGTATTAAATAGAATGTTAGCAGGATTTTCTACTATTCAATTTAGTGACGGAAATGAATCGTTTTCGTTAACTTTTTCAGCTGGAATATATAGTATTGAGCATCCGGAAATTGATTTGCAAACAGCAATAAAAACAGCAGACGAAGCATTGTACTTGGCAAAAGATAGCGGGCGAGCAAGAATTGAAAGTGCAAATAAAATGCATATTACCCCGACAAAAAAGATTCTAAATATATCAATTGTTGATGATGATACATTGATACGATCGATTTTAATGACGACAATTAATGGTATGTCATTTGACAATTTAGCTGTTAATGTTCAAGCGTATGAGGATGGTTTGCAATTTTTATCATCTGATCGGCTGGCACATCAAGGATTGCATTTTTTAATATTGGATGGAATTATGCCGGTTATGGATGGACTAGATATTTTACAGCAAGTAAAACAAAACAATAATAACCGTGAAGTGCATGTGTTAATGCTGACAGGTAGAAAAAGCAACACGGATATTGCACAGGCCTTAAAATATGGAGCAGATGATTACTTAACCAAGCCTTTTAATATAACGGAATTAGAAGGACGAATTATGCGCTTAATCAAGCGAATGGTTCAATAAAAAAAGTTTATTTATTCTTATTATTTTAGAAAGTATATCCCTTAGCTAATTGGCTCACTCCAACTTAAAGAATTTTTAGTATGATGGTATAGAAAGCTTATAAGAGGTTGTTCAAAAATTCCGGTAAAAATGACACGTCGAATTTCTTCGTTGGTTTGCTTCACCGCTTCTCACGTCCAGTGAGCAATGTGAAAGTCACCACATCCTGTGGAAGGCCGAAGCTCAAAGCTAATCCGCCTTGATTCTCCTTTTTGAACACGCACTATAAGATCCAATACAACCTAAGAAAAAATAAAAAGATGTTGAGAAGTTTCGATGTTAGTTAAGAATTCTTTAACGGCACTCTTAATAAGTCAGTACCAATATCCTCATAACAAAAAATTAGAATTTTATTTAATTCTTATGATTCATCCAGTGAAAACTTGTATCTGTTTAGCCGATATAAATAATAGTACTAGCAAACGATAACTACCTATACTATAAATGAATCTTGGGAGACAAAATGAAGAAAATATTATTAGCAGACGATGAAGATATATTAAGAATGTTAATTATTGATACCCTAGAAGATGAAGAGTTTATTGTCGATGAAGCACAGGATGGTGAAGAGGCGCTTACGCTCATTAGCCAAAATAAGTATGATCTCCTTATTTTAGACTATATGATGCCTATCTTAACAGGTTTGGAAGTTATTGAAAAGGTACGTAATGAAAGGATGGATAAGCATTTAAAAATATTAATGCTTACCGCAAAAAGCCAAGCTTCTGAACAAGAGAATATTTTAAATGCTGGTGCAGATTATTTTATGGCGAAACCCTTTAGTCCATTAGAATTGTTAAAAAAAGTTGAGGAAATACTAAATGAAAATTAATTCTTATATAAAAAAAAGCATATCAAGGCAATTCGTAGCCTTAATATGCTTTTTCATTCTATTATTTGTTATTGGATCTATTATACTAATTAGCTTGCAAAATAGTTTAAACGAAAGCTATATTAATAATCGAGAAAAGTTAATTGAAAAACGAACATTGGTCCAAGAAATTGAGACGCATTTTAACAATGCTATGTTTAATGCAAGAGGATATTATGCTTTTAACAATAAAGCATTAAAAGAAAATGCTTTAAATGAACAAGATGATGTGAAAGTACTTATTCAACAGTTTAATAACTATCAAAAAACAGAAGCAGATCAGCTTTTTTTGGAAGAAATAACTGGATTTTATTCCTATTATTTCGAGGAAACTTTACCTGTTGTCATTGCTTTATATGAAAAGAGAAATGATAAAGAAGTGAAGGAAATTGCGAATAATGGTGGAACAGAAACGGTTGAAAATTTTCAATCAGAAATAAAAACCTATCTTGATGACTTAAATAAAATATTAAATCAGGAAGTAACAAAGTTGTCTAATTCACTAGCAAACGTGCAGTTATGGTTTCTGTTTTATGCAAGTATTTTATTAATAATTGTTATGGTTATTGGAAGAATTATGGTAATTAGAATAGGAAAACCGCTTTCAGATTTTGCGATTGCTGCAAATGAAATAGCCAAAGGAAACGATACGGAAATAAAGATAGAAATAAAAAGAAAAGACGAGCTGGCAACACTTTCTGTTGCTTTTTCTCGCATGTATCAAAGCATTCAGGAAAAAGAACAGGATTTATTAACTCAAAATGAAGAGTTAATTGCTCAACAAGATGAATTATATGCTCAACAGTCACAGTTAGAAGAAATATTAAAAAAAATAAAATATAATGAGGAAACTTTATATCGAAGAAATCTTTTAATCAATAATTTATCTAGTTCATTTGATAAGAAACAAGTATTAAAAAGTATAATTCAAAATATGTGTGATCTTATTAAAGCAGATAAAGGAATCATTGCGATGATGGGGGAAGAAGCATATGCTGGATTTGGGATTTCAGAAAATGGGGCAAAGCAATTCAAAGAGTATATCTATACGGGAATGTACTATCGTTTAAAAGAACAGCAGATCCCCATTATTATTAAAAGACAGTTAGCATCGCAAGAAAAAGGATATCATGAAGAAATAGCATATGTTTATGATCTGTACATTCCTGTATTATCAGCAAATAAAGAGATTATTGCTATTATGATGTTTAGCCGTTATAGTGATGGCTTTATTCAATTTAAAATGGAAGAATTTATGGCTTTAGCAAAACAAATAGGGATTTCTTTGGACAAAATTAATTTATTTGAGCAAACCGAAAAAGATAAGATATTAAAACAAGATATATTAAACAATGTGCAAGAAGGAATACAACTTGTTGGTACAAACGGAGAAATTATGCAAGTAAATAGAAAGTTTTGTGAAATAATGGGCTATGATGAAAATGTAGATTCATTAGTCGGACAGAGTTGGGATAACTGGACAACTCAATTAGCAAAATTTTTAGATGGTGATACTTCCGTAATTAATTTTATACAAGGTTCTCTTGAAAAGAATTCAAATAGTTCCAATGCTTATCCTATCAAAAACGGAAACAAAGTGATAAATGTATATGCTGAAGGTTTATATCGCGGAAAAGCAAAGTTTGGCACAGTTTTTGTTTATCGTGATATAACAAAAGAGTTTGAAGTCGATAAAATGAAATCAGAATTCGTAAGTACGGTAAGTCATGAACTTCGAACTCCTTTAGCGAGTATATTAGGGTTCACTGAGTTAATGATTAATCGTGATTTAAAACCTGATAAACAGAAGAAATATTTATCTACTATATACGGGGAAGCGAAAAGGTTAACAGCATTAATTAACGACTTTTTAGATGTTCAAAGAATGGAAGCTGGTAAACAGACATATGAAAAAAAATATGTTGAAATATCTCCGATTATGGAAAAAATAATAGAAGTTCAACGAATAAATGCAACAAATCATGTAATAAACATGCATTCATCATTAGACAATACGTATATAATTGGAGATAAATTAAAATTAGAGCAAGCATTTACAAATATTTTAAGTAATGCAATAAAATATTCTCCAGAAGGCGGTCTTATTGATATACACATATATGAAGAAAATGATAAATTAAATCTTGCTGTAATGGATAAAGGCTTGGGAATACCAGAGGGAGAAATAAGTAAGCTATTTACTAAATTTTATCGTGTGGATAATACAGATAGACGGAAGATCGGCGGAACAGGTCTTGGGTTGGCCATTGTCCAAGAAATCATGACTGCACATGAAGGAGAAGTAACCGTTCAATCACAATTAGGAAAAGGAAGTACTTTTATTTTGTCCTTTCCAAAAGTGACTATTCCATTAACTGATTTCCATGTGGAAGCTCATGCAGATAGAAAAACAGCGTACAAAATTATGGTAGTTGAAGATGATTATAGTTTAGCCGAATTGATTATTCATGAACTTAAAGAGTATGGTTTTCAAGTACAATACTATAAGAGCGGGAAAAAAGCTTTACAAGAAATTGATCAACAGATGCCTGATGCCATCGTGCTTGATATTATGTTAGAAGATGAGAATATGAATGGCTGGGATGTCATAGAACAGTTAAAAAAGAAAGAGACTATAAAAAATATACCGATTGTTGTTTCAACGGCCTTAGATGAAAGAGAAAAAGGGTATTCTTTAGGAGCGATGGATTATTTAGTTAAGCCATATCGACCTAGTGAATTATCAAGAACCATCATGCAGACTTTATTAAAAATAGGAAAGAAAGGACAAGTGTTAATTCCAAATTTTAAAGAATCATAATCCTAATAGAAGGAAAAAAAGAAAGATTGGGAATTTCAAGGTCGTATGATGAGAGTCCATCAACGATGAGAGCGAACGTTTTTGAGGCAGCCCAAAGGTGGAGAGTCTACTCCACCTGTTTTTTTCCAGTCATCAACGTAGTAAAAATAGCAACAAATACAATAGCTATAAAAGAAGCAGATAGTTTATCAGCCCCTACAATACTAATTCCACATACTAAAACAAGTCCATCAAGAACAAAAATAATCACACCAATATGAATAGAAGCAAAATTAGAAATGATTTGTGCTAATAAATCTGTGCCTCCTGTACTTGTCTCAAATCGTAGCATAATTCCAATGCCAACTCCGATAATGATTCCTCCAATAATAGAACTTAAAACCATTGATAAAGAAAAGGAATCTCTTAAAAAGGATAAACTATCTATCATAAAAGAAGAAGTAAGGAAGCCGAATATTCCAAAGAAGAAATATTGTTTATTATAAAACCATACAAATAAATAAAGAGGAATACTAATTAGAATCATTGTCATGCCTGTAGGAATAGAATAATGATAATGGAGTATTAAACCAATTCCGATAATACCGCCGTCCAAAAGATGATGAGGAACTAAAAAGCCATTGACTCCGATTCCAACAAGCATACTTCCGATAAAAACAACTGCTATTTTTTCTACGATAACCGCATCACCCTAACTTGTCCATGCTAGTTTATATGTATGTTCACATGAAAAAAATTAGACTTAGTGCATATAAAAAGACAGTGGATAAGTGTGTATTTATTTTTGTGCACAAGCGATGCATCATTTTTCGTTATTTTTTTGAATTAACTGAAAAACTATTGTAAGACCAGCTACAGAACCGCTAAACTTAAGATAATCGCGTTAAGTCAGGGGATGAAGAGATATGTACGAACATCTAAAGGAATTAGCATTACATAAACAGATTGACTATTTAACGAATACACTTGTCCAAATGAAAAGTTATAATGGAACAGAAGCTGAAAGAGAAAAGGGCGAATTTTTATATAAAACAATTCAGTCATTTCCTTATTTTCAAAATAACCCAGAAAAAATATGGAAACAAACAGTGGAAGAGGGAAAAAGAATTAATGTATTTGCTTTTATAGAAGGTGAAAAAAAAGCGAAAAAAACGGTTATTTTTCATGCACATATTGATACAGTAGGAATTGATGATTATGGAAGCATCAAAGCAATAGCACATAATCCTGAAAAGCTACAAGCCTATTTTTCCACCTATGAAGCGGATCCCCAAGTACAGCAAGATGCTCTATCAGGAGAGTGGCTGTTTGGCAGGGGAGCCCTTGATATGCAAAGTGGGATTAGCATTCATTTAGCTAATCTTTTATATTATTCTAATAACAAGGAACAATTGGAAGGGAATATATTAGTACTTTTTAATGCAGATGAGGAAAATCAGCATATAGGCATTAGAGGTGCATTAAATGAATTAACAAGATTAAAGAAAGAAAAAAATTTACAGTATATAGCAGCAATAAATAATGATTTTATATCCCCACTATATGAAGGGGATTCAACTAAATATATTTATTGCGGTGGTGCCGGCAAGCTTCTCCCATGCTTTTCAGTATTTGGAAGAGAGGCTCATGTTGGAGAGAGTCTTGTAGGATTAGATCCTACCTTAATTGGCTCTGAAATAAATCGTGCTATTAACCAAAACTTTTCCCTTGCTGAACACTTAGAGAATGAACTTGTACTACCGCCAAGCTGTTTGTATCTTAAAGAAAATAAAAGCAGTTATGATGTGCAGACACCAGTAAGCTTAAGAATGTATTTTAATTATTTTATCTATAAAGCATCTCCAAGTGAGGTTTTAAGGAAACTGAAGGAGATAGCTGTAGAGGCATCAGGTAAAATTGAAACAGAATTAACGAATTATTATCAAGCATACTGTTTGGCTAATAAACTCCCAACACAAAGCTTGAATTGGAAAACAGAGGTTCTTACTTTAGAAGAATATATCATACAGTTAAAAGCGAAAAAAGTGGATCCGGAAAAGAGGATGAAAGAAATACTGATTCAAGCGAAAAATGAAAAAATGGATGATCGTTTGATTACGTTTGAGATGGTAGAAGCCCTGCAGTATCTAGACCCAGAAAAAAAGCCGAGAATTATTATCTTTTTTGCACCACCTTTTTTACCATCTAACACATTACAAAATGATAAACAGTCTAATCAATTGAAGCAGATTATTGCAGAGGTACTACAAAACATGGGCAACAAATACAAAGAAAATTTTTCTTTGAGAAAGTACTTCCCCTATTTATGTGATGGAAGTTTTTTAGCTTTTCATGGAAATAATGCAGAAATAGAAGCTGTCAAAGCCAATTTTCCAGGCATGGACCAACTATTTCCTTTAGCCTTAGAAGAAATGAAAGAACTAAATATTCCAGCATTCAATATTGGGGTATATGGAAAAGGAGGACATAAATGGACAGAACGAGTTTATAAGCCATATACGTTTCATACATTGCCTCTCATTATAAGAGAAGTGACAGAAAATTTATTAAAAAGAACTTGATTTTCCTACAGCTAGAATAAAAAAAGCATTCCATAGGAAATATGGAATGCTTTTTTTGCCGAGTCGATGTTGAAACAGGATGTTACGTGCAGTTCTTTTAAAAGAAAAAGTTTAATATATAATAACAAATTGCTGCACATGCTGCAGAAATAGGCAAGGTAATAACCCAAGTAATTAACATTCTTTGAGCTGTTCCCCATTTTACACCTTTCAAACGATGAGAAGCACCTACTCCTAAAATAGAAGAAGAAATAACATGTGTTGTACTAACTGGAAGATGAATAAATGTTGCACCGAAAATAATCATCGAACCAGTGATATCTGCAGCTACACCATTAACAGGACGAATTTTCATTATATTGCCCCCAACGGTTTTAATGATTTTCCAGCCGCCTACAGACGTACCAAGCCCCATTGCTGCCGCACAGGAAAATTGAACCCAAAAAGGAATACCAGCATTTTGGGAAACATACCCATTTGCCATCAAAGCCATTGTGATGATCCCCATTGCTTTTTGCGCATCATTCGTACCATGTGTATAGGCTTGTAGTGCTGCAGTGAAAATTTGGAATATACGAAATCGTCGGTTCGTTTTGGTTAAATTTAAATCTTTAAAAATCAACTTAAAGATAGTGTAAACAAGATACCCAATAACAAAAGCAATAATCGGTGATAAAATAAGTGCTTCAATTATTTTGGTGAATCCATTGTAGTTTAATGCTGAGAACCCTGAAGAGGCAATAGCCGCTCCAGCAATCGAACCAATAATAGCATGGGAAGAACTACTTGGAATTCCAAAATACCATGTTAATAGATTCCAAAAAATCGCAGCAATAAGAGCTGCTAATATAACAAGTGAACCGTTATCTAAATTAAATGGATTAACAATATCTTTTGTGATTGCTTTAGCAACACCAGTAAAAGTCATTGCCCCTATAAAATTCATAATAGCTGCCATAATGATGGCATGTCTAGGTTTTAATGCTTTTGTTGAGACTGCAGTTGCAATGGCATTGGCAGTATCATGAAAACCATTGATAAAATCGAATGCTAAGGCACAAACCACAATCAAAACAGTAATGATTAGAATTGTATTCATTAGTAGATGCTCCTTAAGCGTTTTTCATAATGATACTTTCAAGTGTGTTTGCAACACTTTGACAGTAATCGGCGATTTCTTCTAGATTTTCATAGATTTCTTTATATTGAATAATACGAATAGGATCCTTTTCAACAGAAAATAAATGTTTGATGGATTGGCGAAGAATACCATCGCATTTTGATTCAGTATCTTTGATGCGAATCGCATATTCTCTGATTTTTGGTAATTTTTTTGTGGATAATAGCTCCACCGATTTTTGAATTTCAATGGCACAGCTTTTAATTGCTTCTACAAAACGAAGCATAAACTCGTCTGCGCTGATAATATTATACATTTCAAGCAATGCAGAACAATGTTCTATTCCATCTAATACATCATCCATGCTCATCGTTAAAGCGAGAATGTCTTCTCTTTCAATAGGTGTAATAAAGGCTTTATTCAATTCTGTAATAACATCATGAACATATGTATCGCCTTTTGTTTCAATTTCCTTAATTGTTTCAGAAAATGTTTTTAAGTCACTGACATTTTTAATTTTGAAATCAGCAAAATAATCTGCACCTTCTTTTAAGTTAGTTGCAATATTATTTAAAAGTACTGCAAATTTATCTTGTCTTTTAAAAACCATTTTTTGTTACCCCCATTTTATAAACTAAGCCTTTCATATTGTAGCGGAACATTGTCGAAGTTAATAGTATTTTATCGAAAAATTTACAAAAAATTAATATTTCGTTTACAAACTTTAAAAACAACTTGATTTTGTTTTTAAACCATGTGAACATTTTCCTTCTGAACTGTTCAACGTGCCCCACGCTTTTCTTAATTAGCCTGCCTTTTTTTTGTTTGTGTATGTGTCAGAAAAGTTGTTGTGACTATTTTTCTATAATAGAATAAATTAGAAATAAAAGCTAATATGGGGTGAAAGCAGTGATCGAGAATAGTTCCATTTTGATTAGAAAAACGTTGGAAAGTGATCTTTCTTATATCATTACCACAGAATCACATAAAGATAACCTGCCATATATAATTCAATGGTCAATGGAAGAACATTTACATGCAATTCATCATGATAAAAATTTAATTCATTTAATTGTAATAGAAAAAAAACAAAATAAGCCAGTAGGTTATTTGCTTATTAATGGAGTAAATGACAGCAATGAAAGCATTGAACTAAAAAGAACTGCTTTTTCTGATAAAGGAAAAGGTTATGGCCGTCAAATGCTAAAATTAATGAAAAAATGGGTATTTACAGAAAAAAAAGCAAATCGTTTTTGGTTGGATGTAGTAGATCATAACAAAAGAGCAAAAAATTTGTATGAATCAGAAGGATTTATAGAAGAAGGATTGCAAAGAGAAGCTGTAAAAATTAATCATCATTTTGAATCCATTTATTTAATGTCCATATTAAAAAGAGAATACTTTAAAAATTAATGCAAGGAGAAAAATCAAGTGAATAAAGTAGTAATCATAACAGGAGCAAATAGCGGGTTTGGTTTATTAACAGCCCTAGAATTTGCAGCAGATGGCTATCAAGTGATTGCAACAATGCGAAATGTAAGTAAGGGCTCCTTATTAGTAGAAAATGCAAAATTAAAAGGAATAGATTCCTTTATAGCCCTATTTCCTCTTGATGTTACTTGCAAGGAAAGCTTAAAAAATTTCCAGAAATATGTGCAAGGATTGGGAAGAGTAGATGTTCTTATCAACAATGCTGGATATGCAGGAGCTGGGTTTGCAGAGGAAATTCCGATTGAAGAATATAAAAATCAGTTAGATACAAATTATTTTGGAGCAATAGGGGTTACCCAAACTGTATTACCATACATGAGAGAGCAGGGATTTGGAAAAATTATTATGATGAGCAGCATTAGTGGGAAAATTGGATTTCCCGGGCTTTCACCATATGTTTCTTCTAAATTTGCATTGGAAGGATGGAGTGAGTCACTACGATTAGAGTTGCTCCCATTTTCTATTTACGTTTCCATAGTGGAGCCGGGTTCATATCAAACAAATATTTGGAACACTGGAAAAAAGATAACAGAAAAATCGCAATCAAATCTTTCACCCTATTATATAAATATGAAGCAATTGGAAGGATATTTAGAAAAAAGTAGTAAAGATTATGGAAATCCATTGGAGGTAGCAAAAAAATTATTGCAAATTGCTAAAAAAAGAAATCCCACCTTTCGTTACGCCATTGGAAAAGGAGTGAAGCAAACCATATTTTTAAAAACGATTCTTCCATGGAAATGGTGGGAAAAAGCTGTTCTATTTCTGCTGAAAAATTAATAATATAGAAGCAATGAATAGTTGCTGTAGTAAAACAATATGTCTACAGTATTAATAGCGCTTTTTATTGGATTATCTTTATGAAAAGATGATAATATATAGATAATTCAAAATTTGGAGGTGTTTTTTTGTGATTAAAAGCATCGAAAATAAAGTTAAGCTACATAATGGGGTGGAAATCCCGCAATTTGGATTGGGCGTTTATAAAGTGGACGAAGGAAAAACAGTAGTGGACACGATAAACGCAGCCATTAATTTAGGGTATCGGGCAATTGATACGGCGGCTTTTTATGCAAATGAAGAGGGCGTTGGTCAAGCAATAAAAGAAAGCGTTATCTCAAGAGAAGAGCTTTTTATAACAACAAAGCTTTGGAACGATGACCATGGTTATGATGCCACTCTTAAAGCATTTGAAACAAGTTTAAAAAAGCTTGACTCCGATTATATCGATCTCTATTTAATTCATTGGCCTGGAAAAGACCAATATCTTGAATCTTGGAGAGCATTCGAAAGATTATATGAGGAAGGATTGGTTAAGGCAATTGGTGTAAGCAATTTTCACGAACATCACTTAGACCGTTTATTAGCGAATGCGAATGAGAAGCCAACTGTCAATCAGGTAGAGCTGCACCCTAGACTAGCACAAGAAGAGTTAAGAGAGTACTGTAAAACGAATGATATAAAGGTAGAAGCATGGTCTCCGCTTGCACGAGGGAGAATTCTAAATGAACCAACAATCAACTATATTGCAAATAAACATGGTAAATCAGCTGCACAAATCATCTTAAGATGGCATTTGCAGAATGATATCATCGTAATTCCGAAATCTGTTTCTCCTAAAAGGTTAAAAGAAAATGCAGATATTTTTAACTTTCAATTAAGCATGGAGGAAATGAATCAAATTGATCAATTAAATATGAACGAGCGGACAGGAAAGAATCCTGACGAAGTCTTGTTTTAAATGATGAACAAATCGGCAATAAAATCTAACATGCTTTTTTATTTAAAAGGTAAGAAAGTATAAAGTTTTCAAACTAGATTAGTGTCTAGCTCCAGCGCCTAGCCCCTGTGAAAGATAACCTCCTGCCTCTAAAAGTAAAGAACACTTTTTGAGTCAGGAGAACATTTTTCTTCGGGGCTGAGCAAGGGCGCTTGCGCTTTTCTTAAAAAAGGCATGTTAGATTTTGTTTTTACATATATTCTATTATGCGTTGAAAACAAAAAAATAAGAAAGGGAAGCATAGTCAGTTTATTTCTAAAAAATTTCCATTAGGAGGTTGACGAGAGAAATCAATTTGTTATATAATTATCTCGAATTCAAGACATTTTATTTACGAGTATTTTTTTGTTCATATATCTCGAATTCAAACTATTATTATAAAGGGGATGAAAAGAAATGAGTATTTTAGCAAGCATCGGAATTTTACTTATTCGTATTCTTATAGGATTGTCCTTTATTGGGCATGGAGCACAAAAATTATTTGGTTCTTTTGGTGGTCACGGTTTAGAAGGAACGGGAGGTTTTTTTGAATCAATTGGTATTAAACCAGGAAAAACAATGGCGTTGATTGCGGGGTTAAGTGAATTTGTTGGTGGATTATTATTTTTATTAGGCTTGTTAACGCCAATAGGTTCTTTATTGATAATTGTCACAATGGTAATGGCAATTGTAAAAGTACATGGATCAAATGGGTTTTGGGCTACTTCAAATGGATATGAATTAAATTTATTATATTTAGTAGCTGCATTAGCTGGAGCATTTACTGGCGCTGGTGCTTATAGTCTTGATGCGTTATTCTTTTGATTAGATTAAATGTTGTTCATTTGGAATAAGTGCGCAGTAAAATATACTTCGTTTTTCTGTGGTCTCGGCTGTCTCGCAAATCCCATAGGAGTTTTTATGTATTCCGGCTGCTTCCTGTTAAAAAGATTGGAATCAGCTTCTTTTTTGTTAGTGTCATTGTAAGAATATTTAATCTTTATCAGCAAATTACACCCTTTGGTTTAAAAAGAATAAATCGTGGTAAATATAAAGTACAAGCAGATAGGGAAAACTAACCGTACGGATTTACATTGATATGCTGCAGCATTAATGGGTTAGAACTATCTTATAGGTTATATTTATAGAACTTAAATTACAAAGGAGTGTTATATATGGGATTTTTATGGTCATTAATTATTGGTGGAATTATCGGTTGGATTGCAGGATTAATTGTTGGAAGAGATATTCCTGGTGGAGTAATTGGTAATATTATTGCTGGATTTGTGGGAGCTTGGTTAGGATCCATGATTCTTGGAGACTGGGGACCATCGATTGCTGATTTTGCTATTATTCCAAGTATCATTGGTGCTGTAATTCTTGTGTTTGTATTAAGCTTAATCATGAGAGGCATGCGCAAAACAACATAATTATTATACAATCAAAGGACGAAGCATCTGCTTCGTCCTTTTCTAATAAGGTAAGAAAGTATAAGTTTTCTGAAGTCGATTTTTTTAAACTATCATTTAAAATTGTGTTTACGTCATCATCTGTGGTAGTGTTTAGTCCAATTTGATTATAAATAGACGCTTCATTCATAATCGTTAAATATAACGAACTGCTCATTATTATCCCAACATGTAATGGGTTTTTTGTTTATTGTCCAAATTCTTTTGTAAATAGTCTTTTAAAGCTTCAATTATAATAGTCACCAATATCATCCTGTCATTTTTTTGTCCGATAAAAGGGCAATCAGGACCAAAACAACAGAGGCGAAGACATAAGACTCGCAGGATGCGAGTCAATCGATGTTGCGTATTTAGTCGGTTTTCCTCTTTCACGCTTATTTAGCCGGCCAGCGCCTAGCCCCAGTGCGTCTTGCCTCCTCCCTCTCACTTTTTGAGTCAGGAGAACATTTTCTTCGGGGCTAAACAAGGTGCTTGCACTTTTTCTATAGAAAAAAAGTAACTTTGCAAAAATTTTTATATGGAATATATATCAATAGAAGGAAAAATAGGCGGTTCATCTAAAAAAGGAGCATAACATTCTATATTTTCTTCTGTTATTGGATGCTTAAACTGAATTTTAACAGCGTGTAATGCTTGTCTTGGATAAATCGTTTTTCCTCCATATAATACATCGCCAGCAAGAGGATGGCTAATAGAACTCAAATGAACACGGATTTGGTGTGTCCTCCCTGTATCAAGGGTACATGTGATTAAAGATAAATGCTCCTTCTTAAAATAATTTAGTACTTTATAATGGGTAATGGCCTTTTGTCCATTTACAGAAACTCTTCTTCTAGTTCCATGATGACGGTCACGGCCAATTGGCGTATTAATGGTTCCAGATTTGTTGGAAAAGCTGCCATGGGCAATCGCCATATAGGTTCTTTTTATTTTTCTTTCCCTTAACATTTGATCAAGCATCGTTCCTATAAGTTCATGCTTTGCAAATAAAATACAGCCTGAAGTATCTTTATCAAGACGATGAATATGTTTAATTTGCCTTTCTTCTCCGTTCATTAATACATAAAATACTACACCATTTAGTAAAGAACAGGTATCATCTGGTGTATTTGGATGTGTATCCATGTATGCGGGCTTATTAACGACTAATAAATAATCATCCTCATAAAGAATTGATAAATCCATATAAGTAGGTGGAATAGCAGGTGTATCATTAGTAAACAATTTAATTTTTAAAAGATCATTCTCTTGAACAGTTGTTTTCCAATTAGGATAGTTTGTATTTAACATTACCTTTTTCTCCATTTTAAACAGATGAATCTGTTTTTTGGAAGCAAATAAAACCTCTCCAAATATATCCTCTATCGATTTGCCATTCCATTTTGAAGGAACAGAAATAAAAAGCCATTCTCCTTTTCGTTCTGTTTTTATCATATGTTTCTCCTTTACATTAGACGAAAAATTTATATTCAAAATATGTATTAAAATAATGAAAGACTGCATATCATGGTTTTAATTACCACGGAAAAGAGCCTCTCCATATGTTATCCTATTGATATTACTTTAAGTAAAAAAAACACGCAACTATAAATAAAGGGTGGTCCGTTTACATGAAGGTAGTTTATGCATCAACACCTACACAGGCAGAGAAGATTAACGAACTTATACAAACATTTTATTCCACTATATTTCCATATTATTTTTCTGATGATGAAATTCAACAGTTTTCAAGTTTAAATATTTTAAAGCCTACAGCTGAAGAAATGGGCAGGATAGGTACGTTAAAGGTTTCTTATCAAATCATAACAGCTTTACAAACGATTATTTCTATTCTAGAAGTTCCACAAAATACAAATAAGTATAAACAAATATTTGCGAAAAATGTACAAATATTACGGGAAAATGAATTATGTTTTCCTTTTGAATTAGAAAATTTTAAAGGAGAAGGAAATGCTAAAGAATTTAACGGAACTACTTTAAGCATTTTTTCTGAATCAACTAATTCTTTTTTAATTTAGGGTTTTATTTAAAGGTTGTAGAAAGGAAAAAGTGGTTCTTAGCAGTCCGAAGAACTAGCTTTTTTTGAATGCGAAGCGATCTTTATGGATTTCTATATTTTAAATAAAAACAGAGCTTCGACAAGTATATTGCCAAAGCTCTGTTTTTTATTTTAAAGTATTGTCTTCAAACCATTGTTTAAAAGTTTTTCCTTCTTGATAACCGACTATTCGTTTTGTTTCTTTTCCGTCTTTGAATTGAACGATGGTTGGTGTTGACTCGATTGCGTAATCATCCCAGCCTTGTTCATACTCTAGTAAATTATATTGAACAAGGTCAATTCCTAAGTCTTCTGCAACAGGATTAACAATAGGCGTAGTTTTCTGGCAGTAGGTACAATCAGGGCTGTAAAAATAAACAGTTACATCTTTTTTTTCTTTTATGTTTTTTTCCAGTTCTTTTGGCTGGATAATGTTTTGATAGTTAGGATTATTTAATTGCTCAATAGTCGCTGCAGCTAAATCTTTATCACCATAAGGGCTGTTTTCCATTGCCTTTTCTTTTTTCATATGAGACAAAAAAGCAACACCGGCAAATAATACAATGATGAAGATAAGAAAAAATAGTATTTTTTTCATTCTTTATAATTCTCCTTTGTTTTTTTCCAAACAATGACGCTGCATAAAAATATAATAATAAATCCAATTAAAGCTAAAAAGGGAATGGTGATAAAGCCAAACCAATTTATATATTCTCCAGTGCAAGGAACTCGTCCACAAGAAGGAGCAGAATTAGCTACAAAGCTTAATTTCTGCAAAGAGTAGTGATATAAAGAGGTGCAGGCACCAATTGCGGCAATAATCATGGTATAAAAGGTAATTCGATAATCTTTGCGGATAACAGCAAGCCCTAAAATAATGACAAATGGATACATAAGAATTCGTTGGTACCAGCATAGGGTGCATGGTTCAAATTCTCTGATCTCTGAAAAATATAAACTGCCAAACATACTAATGACAGCTGCTGCCCAAGCAAGAAAAAGAACGTTCTCACAAGGATCAGTTTTCTTTTTGGTCTTCCTATTCATAGAAGTCTCCTTTGTCCCATTTTTTTACAAAATAAATATAGAGTCAGAGCTCCATGAAAAAATCACAACTTTGACTCCTTTTCCATACAGAAAGTATAAAGAAATTTTTGGATACTGTAAATAAATTAGGTTATTTGTCTTATGATACCAAAAAAAGT
The DNA here is from genome assembly GCF_983173855.1 of Niallia sp. WK069_GA_01. Taxonomy (NCBI): domain Bacteria; kingdom Bacillati; phylum Bacillota; class Bacilli; order Caryophanales; family Bacillaceae; genus Niallia; species Niallia sp. WK069_GA_01. The sequence goes on along the minus strand of NZ_OZ470138.1, from coordinate 4,207,375 downwards.
TAATATAAAGAGAAGAACAAAGGATTAGTTTGCTTACAAAAAGGGAATTGTAATGAAAATATACAAAATAAGGGGAGTTAATCAAGAAATGACAAAGTTAGATTTATCAAAATTTGAAAAAAAATTAATCATTCGGAATATGGAATATCGCGATATTGATAATATTCTAACATTACAAGCGACTTGTTTTCCAGGAATGGATCCATGGAAAAAAGAGCAGCTGGAAAGCCATTTGAATTTATTTCAGGAAGGTCAAATTGTAGCGGAATACGACGGGGAGGTTATTGGTTCCTGTTCAAGTCTTATTATCAATTTTGATGAATACGATGATCGACATACATGGGATGATGTAACAGACAGCGGTTATATTACGAATCATAATCCAGATGGTTATAATTTATATGGAATTGAAGTAATGGTGCATCCAAAATTCAGAAGAATGAAAATTGGACATCGTTTATATGAGGCAAGAAAAGAACTAGTCCGCAGATTAAATTTAAAAAGCATCATTATTGGCGGCAGAATTCCAAACTACTATAAATTTGAGAATAAAATGAGTGCAAGAGAGTATGTGCATGAAGTCTCTCATCATAAGATTTATGATCCTGTTCTTTCCTTTCAGCTATTAAATGACTTTACTTTGATGCGGATAAATCCTAATTATATGCCTGATGATATACAATCAAAAAAGTATGCTACCTTGATGGAATGGAATAATGTAGAGTATTTGCCGCAAACAAAACGATTCTTTAAAAGCAGCTACCCTGTACGCATTTGTGTTGTTCAATACATGATGAGACAAATTAAAAGCTTTGAGGACTTTGCAAATCAAGTAGAATATTATACCGATGTCGCATCGGATGCAGAATCTGATTTTGTTGTTTTTCCTGAAATTTTTACAACGCAGCTTATGTCTTTTCTAGATGAAAAGGTTCCAAGCAACGCGATTAGAAAAGTGACGGAATATACGGAGCAATATATTGAATTATTCACTAATTTGGCGATTCGCTATAATATTAATATTATTGGCGGTTCCCATTTTGTAAAAGAAGAGGATGATGAAATTTATAATATTGCTTATCTTTTTAGACGAGATGGAACAATTGAAAAACAATATAAACTACATATTACGCCAAATGAACAAAAATGGTGGGGGATAAACAGTGGAGATCAAATAAAAGTTTTTGATACAGATTGTGGAAGAATTGCTATCCAGATCTGTTATGATATTGAGTTTCCAGAACTTGCAAGAATCGCAACAGAAATGGGAGCAAAAATCATTTTTACCCCATTCTGTACAGAAGATCGACAAGGTTATTTACGTGTACGTTATTGTGCGCAAGCAAGAGCAGTAGAAAATCAAATATATACCGTTATTGCTGGAACTGTTGGAAATCTTCCACAAACAGAGAATATGGATATTCAATATGCACAATCTGCTATTTTTGCTCCTTCTGATTTCGAATTTGCAAGAGATGGTATAGTAGGAGAAACGAATGCAAATATTGAAATGGTAATGATTGGTGACGTTGATTTAGAAATTTTGAGAAGACAGCGTCAAGATGGTACAGTAAGACAATTAAAAGACAGAAGAACAGATATTTATAAAGTGGAATATAAAAAATAAAGACTGCTGCAAAAAACTTTTATTAAAGGTAAGAAAGCAGAAGTTGTCTGAAGTCTGATAAGTGTCTAGCTCCAGTGAGTATTGCCTCTAAAGTAAAGAACACTTTTTGAGTCAGGAGAACATTTTTCTTCGGGGCTTACCAAGGCGCTTGAGCTTTTCTTAAAAGATAAGAAAGTATAAAATTTTTCAACTTAGATTAATGTCTAGCTACAGCGCCTAGCCCCTGTGAAAGATAACCTCCTGCCTCTAAAAGTAAAAAGCACTTTTTGAGTCAGGAGAACATTTTTCTTCGGCGCTGAACAAGGTGCTTGCGCTTTTCTTATTGGCGCAACCTAAAAACACAATCTTTTAGAGCCAACATAAAAAATGGAAAGTTTATGCTATGAAAAATGGTGCCTTAAGAGGCACCATTTTTTTGGTGGAATTCTATTTGTTAACTTAAATTTGTATGGACGAGTTCATCCATCGCTAAGTCGTTGGCGTGTTCGATATAGCGTAATAAGGAATACAGGTTTTCTTCTATTACAGCATAGTCATGTTCAAAGTTATAGGCATGCAGGAAAAACTCTATTTTTTTGGATAAAAAATTGTCTTTTGTGCGAACCATTAATATTAACAAATTGTCCCATTCGGAACGATGTGTATAGTACAGAGCGCGATCATAATCCACTTTATTCAATTTAGGCCCTCCTTTATTTGAAGGAGATGATAATAGTATATGAAAAATCATCAAAACGTTGCACCCTAAAACTTGGTTATCTTGATATAAGTGGGTTATCATCTTTTACCTGTATAAAGCATTATTAAAAAGGGGAAGGTGATGCGAGAGTTCTCAATCAATAAGGAACTAGAGGAAAATTATGTTTTTTCGGTTTCTTATGAATAGAAATGTTAAGTTTTCACAAGATAAGGTAAAAAAGGTGTTTTTTATGAAGAAATTAATCGTATTTTTGGGAACATTTTATTTCCTGTTTTTTATACCAACCGTAACAAATGCACAGACTAGTGTTGTTAATATTGCTGAACCTTATTCCTTTGTTGATTTTCAGAATGATGTTTGGCAATTAAAGAACAAATATAAAGACAATATTCAAATAGAGACAATTGGAACATCCGAATATGGAAGAAAGATTTATGCCATTAAGCTTGGTAACGGCAGGAAAAATGTATTAATGATTGGTGCGCATCATGGAAGAGAGTGGATAACCTCTTTAATGCTTATGAAAATGGTTGAAAACTATGTGAGTTCTCCTATTCCAACTAATCAATTAGATGATATATCGGTATGGTTTGTACCGATGCTAAATCCAGATGGTATAACAATCCAACAAGGTGATTTGCAAAAATTCCCTATTTTTGCAAAAAAGACAATTAAAAGGATGAACAATGATTCTTCTGATTTCTCTCGTTGGAAAAGCAATGCAATGGGAGTGGATTTAAACAGACAATATCCAAGTGGATGGAATGAATTAAATGAAACAAGCGGCATGCCTTCCTATAAAAACTATAAAGGAAAACAACCGTTAGAAGCGAAGGAAGTGAAGGCAATCGTTCAGTTTACAAAGAAAATTAACCCGTTGATTGCTGTTTCTTATCACGCTACAGGGCAGGAAATATTCTGGGAATATAAAAATGGAGACAATCTGAAAAGAGATAAACAAATTGCCGAGAGAATTGCTGATTCTACTGGATATAAGCTTAGTGTGCCGAAAAAAGATGCTATAGGAGGAGGATATACTGATTGGTTTATTCAGCAATATCATTTGCCGGCATTAACAATAGAAATTTGTCCCCTTGTAGAAGAAAGTAATCCGCCACTGTCTACATTTGCGGAAGAATGGAAAAGAAATAAAGAAGTGTTGAATATTTTAGCAAATGAAGCAAAAAGAATAAACAAGACACATAAAAACATTAGAACAAACAAATAATAGGAAAAAATAAATTTGGAGGAACTTATGAAAAATCGTTGTTTTCCTATTTTAATTGCAAGTATTTTATTGATGGCCTTTATGTTCCCATCCCATAATATCGCTGTTCAAAAATTAGATTATGAAAAATATGGGAATATTGCAATTGCAGTCGTAAAGGCAGATTATCCAAAAGATAATGTCACAGACTATGAATATTTAGGCAGAAAAAAAATCTCTACAATGGAAGTACAAGACTCCTTTAAATTTCAAGTGAAAGAAAATGGAAATGAAAAGGTTGTAATTGTGACGATAAACCATAATATTAAAAAAGAGAAATTTTTATCTTTAGTAGTGGAAGAACAAGAAGCTCAAAATAAAAAATAATCTTTTTTTGAATAGTAAAGTCATTTTGGACAGTCCCAGCGAATGCTAGGACTGTCACAATCATAATAAATAAAAGAAAATGAACTCTGGAAAAACAGCCTTTAATAAATATCTCTTTTAGTAAAAGAAATAAAGGAAATAAGCAATCCGCAAGCCCCCCAAACAGCTAAAACGGTTAGGGAAAAAGGAAGAGACATTCCATCAATGGGAGGAATATTTCCTTGTAAATAATCGGTTAAACGTAAGTTCACCATAAATAAGTATTTAGCCGATTCCCATGAAGAGGCAATAGAGCTGATAATGGTTCCAGATATTAAAAATGCAAGCATGACACCCATTCCTGCTGCAGTGCTTCTTATAAGTACGGATAGCATAAAGGATAATGTTCCAACAACTAAAGATACAAACCATGCAAGTCCAAACACCATTAAAATATAATGCCATTGAGGAATAAGATGGACACCTGTTGTATTTAATTCACCAGCTTTGACGGTGAATCCTGTAAGTACTGGTGCTGTCCAGCCACTATAACCAAAAAATAACCCTGAAATAATGTAGGCAAATAATCCGAACATAAATAAAATCAGCGAGACAGATAAAACAAGTGTAATATATTTGCTCAATAAGATTTTCCATCGCCTAACTGGCCGAGTAAGCAACAGCTTTATCGTACCAAGACTTCTTTCGGATGAAACAAGATCAGCAGCCACAATCATCACCATTAATGGAAGCAGCAATTGCATCGAATTATCAAGAAATATTCGCAAAAAAGTAGGAGCTCCAGGATCCTGTGGGTTAATATTATGATCTAAATAATATTGTGATTGACTAATACGAACTTTCAGCTGGTTTCTCCATTCATCCGAAATTCCACTTGATCCTATTCGATTTTGCATATCAATAATAGATTGCTGTAAAGTAGTCCGCCAATCCGAATCACCAAGCCGTTTTTTTACATTTTCAATTTCACGATACTGCGCGTATGTAAACATAGAAATCATAACAGCGATAATAAGGGTAATAACAATAAGTCGTTTGCTTTTAACCAATTTTAGCATTTCATTATAGATAAGCTTATTCAATTGATTCACCACCAGTCAGCTCTAAAAACAGATTTTCCAATGAAGGTATTTGTCGATTCATTTCTTTTATTTCGACACCTGCTTCAAAAAGCAGTCTACTCCAGCTGCTTACATCATCCTCTATATATGGGGTAATAACTGTTTCCCCTTCCACTTTAACTGTAGGAAGTACTTGCTTCAATATCTTTAAGCCAGTACTAAATGGAGTAAAACGCCAGATTAGTTTCTCTTGTTCCGCTAACAATGTTTGTACATATTCAGTATGGATAATTTTTCCGTTTAGAATAATGGAAACACGATCACATAAAAGTTGAATTTCACTTAATAGATGACTCGAAACCAATACACTTAATCCTTCTTCTTTTGCTAAATAGCGAATAAATTGTCGCATTTCCCGAATTCCAGATGGGTCCAAGCCATTAGTTGGTTCGTCTAAAATTAGTACACGGGGTCTACTTAATAGTGCTTGTCCAATTCCTAATCTTTGCCGCATTCCTAAAGAATAAGTTTTCACTTTATCATGAATACGCTCCTTTAACCCAACTAATTCGACGACCTCCATTATTCTTCCATCATCAACATTTGCTAACATTCTGGCAAAAAACTTTAAATTTTCCCATCCTGTTAAATAGGGGTAAAGCTCAGGGTTTTCTACGATACAGCCTAAGCGCTCCATTGCTTTTGAAAAGTTGCTTCTTACATTGTAGCCACAAATATGAATAGAACCAGAACTTGGTTTGATGAGACCAACTAACATTCGAATGGTCGTAGTTTTCCCAGCTCCGTTTGGTCCAAGAAAGCCGAATACTTCACCGCTTTTTAATTCAAAGCTGATATTTTTTATAATTTCTTTTTTTCCAATCTTTTTTGTTAAATTGTGTACAGATAAAGTAATTTCACTCACTTTTCCTCCACCTCCCATGAGATTAGGGATGCTACTCTTTCAGCCATTAAATGATATCCTTTCGTATTTGGATGGAAATGATCAGAATATAAAAAGGATTGTACATTTTGTTGAAAAATATCGTATGTAGGTACAAAGATAATATTAGAATAACCAGAAGATATTTCTGCTGTTTCGTTGTTCCAATCTCTAACAACCTTAGAAGTTGCGGCATGGTTCTCTAAATCGCTAAAAGGATTGTATAGTCCAATTAGATAAACAGGAGCTTCTTTATTCATTGAGCGAAGTGTGGAAAGAATAGTCTCTAAATTCTTCTTATACGTTGTCCCTAATGCTGTAATGGATTTTTCATCTAGGTTATTTAACGTTTGTCCGCCTTGAAATAAATCATTTCCACCAATTGTAATAAATAGGATATCTGCATTGCTTACTTGCCTTTGAATTTCTTGCTGTGTAACCTGCTTGGCCAGCTGTTTAGAAGTTAGTCCTTTTACGCCATAATTAGACAGGGAAATAGTTTCTTTTGTTTTTTCTTGAAGTGTTTCTTTTAAGTAGCCAATATAGCCTTCTCCTGCATCATCACCAGTTCCGCGTGTTAAAGAATCACCAAGTGCGAGCAGTTGTATCCCATCTTTTTTTGCTGCATCTATTTTGGACTTAGTCGGAGTCGTTTCTACCTTTGCACTGGCAGTAGTAGAATAGTCTACTAAACATAAACCTAGCCCAATAATCCATGTAAAACAAAAAAGAACGGAAAATATCAGTACGATAAATGTCCAATTTTTTTTCATATTTGTCCTCCTAATAAAAGAATCATTCACTAATAAAAAAAGAAATAAACCTAATTTAGAAACAAAAAGAAATTTTTAAAAGAGGTTGGCACGAACTTAAAGTGTAAAGAATATGTAAAAAAACCACTTGGTATAAATATACCCTAAAAAATAATGGATTAATAAAGATGTGCTTTCATTATTTTAAAAGAAGATTAACTGTAAATTAGGAATGAAGGGATTATAAGGGAGAGAAGGATGGAAAGAAGCTAGGAAAAAATTCGTCAACAGCTGCTTCGTATGGATCTGAATAAAAATATGAGTATGAAGAAGATAGGAGGTACTAATGCATAGAAAATCGATAAGTATTAGAGGAAGCAAGAAACATAAAACATCAGATGGATAGTCGAATGGATTTAATAAATCCTGAGCCATTCGACTGATATGCTTCTTAATGAATATCCTTTTTCTTAAATCTTCCGCCTCGAACTTCTGAGATATTGGCAATGGCAAGAAAGGCAGAGGGATCAGCTTCTTCAATAATTGTTTTTAGCTTTGCTTCTTCCAGCCGGTTTATAACACAAAAAATCACTTTTTTGTTATCACCTGTGTACGCTCCTTCTCCTTTTAGATAGGTTACGCCGCGACCTAGTCTCGCTAATATAGTGTCACCAAGGAAATCTGCACGATCGCTTATAATCCAGACAGACTTGGATTCATCAAGTCCTGCAATGACAATATCAATTACTTTGAACGCAATAAAATAAGCAATCAGTGAGTACATCGCACGATTCCATGTGAAAATAAAACCAGCACATATAAAAATAAATACATTAAAAAACATAATAATTTCTCCAACAGAAAAAGGGCTTCTTTTGCTAAATAAAAGGGCAAGAATCTCTGTACCATCTAATGAACCGCCAAAACGAAGTACAATACCTACTCCGATTCCAAGAATAATGCCTCCAAATACAGTGGCAAGAAGTAAATCTTTTGTGAAAACAGGAAAGTCATGGAGAAAAATGGTTGTAACCGAAAGGACAGAAATACCTAATAAAGTGGAGAAGGCAAAGGTTTTGCCAATTTGTTTATAGCCGATGTAGAAAAAAGGAATGTTTAAAAGGAAGATAAAATAGCCTAACTTTAATTCTAATAAATGCGATAAAATGATGGATATACCAACAATACCACCATCTAAAATTTGATTAGGAACAAGAAATTCTTCGATTCCAATTCCCATTAAGATACTGCCTATAATAATAAAAAAAATGCGGCGTGCTAAAATCTTTTTCGGTAAAACCTTATGTTGAGGCTGCTGTAAAGTTAAACCAGCATCAAAACTTGGTGATTCCATTTAAATTCCTCCTTAAGTTATGAAAATTTCGAATATTTAACCCAAAAATAATCCCTTATAAAACATAAAAACTAATAGGGGTATCCAATGAAGTTTAAACAAGCAAGAGTAGACAACCATGCAACCAAATTTGTACCATGAACGATGAATAATAGGCCATTTGACTAAGTACGTTGATAGGCTGAAGCAGGGAGCAGTCTGGGCACATGAAGATTCCTGCGGGAAAGCGAAGTGTATACCACCTGCGGAACCATTTTTTTTCAGAGTAGAGTTTAAGGAAAGAGTTGATAAAGGCTTAAGTGAAGGAAACCTTAAAGCATTTAAAAAAAGAAACTTACTATTTCTATTTTATCATAAGAGAGGAAGACCCGCCTATTGATTAGTACCAAAGAACAAAAACTTAACTCTATTTTGAAATGTAGGCAAGAAAACAATGCGGCAAGAGAATAAAAGCCTTGTTGCATACAGACTAAGTAGCTTTTTATTTATCTGCGTACTTAGTCTGCCAGAGCTTAGCATTTGAAAGTATTTGCTTTTTCCTTTAAAACTAAAAATACTTTTCCTTGATTAAGAGGAGAGTTTTTTAGAATTACTTTAGAAGTCTCACTGTTTCTTATTTAAACCATCCTTTAATCTTAAACAATGCGAACATTCCAATAACAATTAGAATCATGAATGCTAATAAATAGAAATAACCATATCTCCATTGTAATTCTGGCATATGCTGAAAGTTCATTCCATATAATCCAGCGAGAAAGCTTAAAGGCATAAATATAGTTGTAATAACTGTAAGAATCTGCATAATACGATTTGAATGGTGGGAATTATAAGATAAATAGCTGTCTCTAATATCTGTAGTTATCTCTCGGTTTGATTCAATCATTTCTGTAAGTTTTAATAAATGGTCATATATATCAGAATAGTATTCCCGTTTATTCCAAACAGCTGATAATTTATTTGTATTAATCATTTTGTATAAAAGATCTCTCATTGGAATGACTGTATGCCTTAACGATAGCAATTGATGTCTTGTTTTAAATAAATCGTCCAACAGTACTTCCATTGTTTTCTTCTGTGAATTTTCATCGATTTCTGTTAGAAAATCTTCAATTTCATAAACGATGGGGAAATAGTTATCTACAATTTGATCCAAGAGTTGATAAAGAACCGTATATTGCGTCCAGTTAGAAAGATTTGTGTCATGTAAGAGACTTTCTTTTACAGTGCTTACTTCTATACATTGATGATGATGGAATGTAACAATATAATTGTCGCCAACAAAAAGATTTAGTTCATCTTTTTTGAATGTCTTACTATCTAAACTATGTGTGACAAAAAAAGTATACTCCTCAAAATAATCTATCTTTGGCCTTTGCAAATTGTGTAAACAATCTTCTATTGAAAGAGGATGAAACTGAAGTGGGTTTCTTAAATAAGTTATTTCAGCTTCAGTCGGTTGGTCAAAATCAATCCAATACCATTCATAGGAATGTTCATGCAATTTTTCAATTGAAATATTTGTTAAGATTTTCTTTTCATTTGTAATCGCCATTATATTGATCATAAGAACTCCTTTTTTCAAACAACTAACCATTTTTTAAGACTAATTTACCGAAATCATTTATTATTATGCAATGTTATGGTTGTTTTGTAAATATTTTACCTCCATGCATAGTGTGTGTCTCACTTGACTATTTCATCAATTGAAGTTATCATTTTAATCACTAAGTTACAAAAAGTAAGTTAAGTATTATCTGGAGGGGAAAAAATGACTGAAAATATATCGAATGTTGATTTTTTTACTGTTCTTAATGAACGTAGAGCCGTAAAGGTTTATGATGAAACATTTACATTATCAAAAGAAGAAGTGGAAGATCTTCTTACACTTGCAGGAAGAGCACCGTCTGCTTGGAATTTACAACAATGGAAATTTGTTGTATTCCATGGAGAAGAGGCACAGCAAAAATTACTTCCGATTGCATTTAATCAGGGGCAAATTGCACAATCTTCTGCTGTTATTGCTATTTTAGGTGATTTGGAAGCAAATAAAAATGCTGACGAAATTTTTGCAAATGATATCGAAAAGGAAAGAATGACTTCGGAAATTGCAGAAGTAGTAAAAGGGCAAATTAATGGTGCTTATCAAAACGAACAATATAAAAGGGATGCAGCAATTAGTAATGCTTCATTGGCAGCAATGCAGTTAATGCTTGCAGCGAAAGGAAAAGGGTTAGATACATGCGCTATTGGTGGATTTAATAGTGACTCTTTTGTAAAGGAGTTTCAGATTTCTGAAAGATATTTGCCAGTAATGCTGATTACAGTTGGAAAGGCTAAAGCTCCAGGACGTGAAACAGATCGACTTCCATTAAGTAAAACTACAACATGGATATAAAGTGAAGCCCTTCTTGGTGCGGGTTGCTGCCTGTTAATAGGAGTTAAAAACAAGCAAATCAGAGTTAATCTTTGATTTGCTTGTTTTTTTTTTGATCTAAGTCAATAGGAAAGGGTGAATGCTTATAGTGAAAAAGGGAATAATGGAGAAAATCCAATAAAAGTTTACTGATTAATTTTGCTATAATAAAGATATAAAGAACAATATGCAACAAATTTTGCACCATGGCGCTTGAAAAGAAGCAGTTTCCCTAAGTTTTTTGTTAGTTGAACAGGGGAGCAGCCAGAATACATGAAGACTTTCGTGGGAGGCTCGTAGATGAGCCTGCAGGAAAGCGAAGTGTGGACTATTTGAGAGCCAAAGCCTCTTTTCAGGGAAGGCTAATGGTAGAGTTTAGTGAGGATGAATAAGATGAAAATACTTGTTATCGAGGATAATGAAAGTGTATGTTCCATGCTTGAAATGTTTTTTCTAAAGGAACAGTATGAGGGGAAGTTTATCCATAATGGGAAAGAAGCCTTAGAGTACTTTATGGAGAACCAGGAGTGGGATATTATAATTGTTGATTGGATGCTCCCAGGGATGGAAGGGGTAACGATCTGCAGAAAAATAAGAGAGATAAGCTCGGTTCCCATTATAATGTTAACCGCCAAAGACAGTGAATCAGATCAAGTTTTAGGGCTTGAAATGGGGGCAGATGATTATGTAACAAAGCCCTTTAGTCCACTAACATTAATGGCACGAATAAAAGCGGTAACTCGCCGTTATCAAAAGGATCTCAAGAATACCACCGAACAAAATTTTTTGACAAGTGAGCATTTCAAAATCAGTAAAGAAACAAGAGAAGTCCGATACAATGGACAACTTCTTTCCAATTTAACACCAAAGGAATTTGACTTGCTATATTTCTTAATTAGTAATCCTAAACAGGTTTTTACAAGGGAACAATTACTTGATCGAGTATGGGGATATCAATTCTATGGAGATGAACGAACGGTAGATGTCCATATTAAAAGATTAAGGAATAAAATAGGCACAAAAGAACAGCCGTTTATTCACACCATCTGGGGTGTAGGATATAAATTCGATGAGAGGGAAGAAAAAGAAGGGTAATAGAAAACAGCATAAAACATACATCACCATATAACAAAAACCATAATGCTATTAACACTACATCATGGGCTTACAAGGCACATAAAAAGAAGCAGTTTTCTTAAATATAAGCAAGGAGCAGTCAGCATACACGAAGACTCCCGCGAGAATGCGAGAAAGACGAGACCCCGCAGGAAAGCGAAGTGTATGCAGGCTGCGGACTCATTGAGAGAGCTCAGGGTAGCCAAAATAAAAAAGAACCTCCAAATACTATAAAGTAATAGTTTGGAGACTCCCTTTTTCTAGTTAAGAAACAATTTCAGCTTCAGATGCAGAAGAAACAGCTGGCTTATGCACCTGGTGAATTTCTGTAGCGTCATTTTGTTCTAATGATAATACAGGAATTTTTGTTACTTCAATATATTTAATATGATGTTCTTCCATCTCTAAGATTTTAAAAGAATAAGATTCAAAAGTAATGGTATCTCCTTCAGTTGCTTCAAAATTAGAAGTTAAAATCCAACCACCCAAAGTATCAATGCTGTCTTCGTTCATTTCCACATTCAACAAGCTATTCACTTGAGTGATTAAAACTTTTGCATCAATAATATAATGATCTTCCTTCACTTTTTGAATACTTGGGATCTCATCAATATCAAATTCATCTCGAATTTCACCAACGATTTCCTCGATAATATCTTCGACTGTTACAAGTCCTGAAGTTCCACCATATTCATCCATTAAAATGGCCATATGAATTCTTTCTTTTTGCATTTTAACTAAAAGATCCTGAATAGGAAAAGTCTCAATTACTCTAATGACAGGCCTTATATAAGGATCTAATTTTTTGGAAGTTAAATCTCTTGTTCTAAGCAATTCCGCCATGATCTCTTTCACATTGATCATTCCGATAATATGATCCTTATCACCATCCGTAATAGGATATCTGGTGAATTTCTCTTCGTGAATCACTTCTAATAAATCTTCTAGCGTACTTGTTTTTTCAAGGGATATCATTTCCGTTCGCGGAACCATAATTTCTTTAGCAATTCGGTTGTCAAATTCAAATATTTTATTTACATACTTAAACTCTGATTGGTTAATTTCACCACTTTTGTAACTTTCAGAAAGGATAATTTGAAGCTCTTCTTCAGAATGAGCAAGTTCATGTTCTGAAACAGGTTTTAATCCAAATGCACCTACGATAACTCTTGCAGAACCATTTAGCAGCCAAATAAATGGATACAAAATTTTATAGAAGCCAATTAAAGGTCGTGCGGTTAACAGAGCAATAGTTTCTGCTTTTTGTATTGCTAATGTTTTAGGTGCCAATTCTCCAACTACCACATGTAAAAAAGTGATAATCGCAAAAGCTAAAGAGAATGAGAGGATTTTTATTGCCGTTTCTGGTACAGAAATCATTTCAAGAAAAGGTCTAATAATGTGCTGAATGGTTTCTTCTCCAAGCCAGCCAATGCCAAGTGCTGTAATGGTAATACCTAATTGACAAGCAGATAAGTATTCATCTAAATTACTAATCACTTTTTTAGCTGCGATTGCACTTTTGTTTCCTTCTTCTATAAATTGATCAATTTTTGAACTGCGAACTCTAATAATAGCAAACTCTGAAGCTACAAAAAAGGCAGTACAAGCAATCAAAATGGCTATAAAAACCAAGTTAAATATGTCCAATAAGTTTCCTTATCTCGTGGGAACGAGTAAGGGGTCACCTCCTGATTAATACATCTATTAAGTTTTTACATACAGTTAGTTAATTGGTCAAAGCAGCTGTATGGTCGTGCAAGTGTAATGCTTTTAAATGTTTTTCTTTCAATATAACGGATTAATAATAAGGCTTTTTATGATTAGAATTGCTGGATTTTTCGCCCATTATACTTTATTTACGCTCAGGTATTTACTAGTTTTGAGTTTAGTATAATAATTAATCGTTTTATAGAAAGTTTTTTACTCTCATTTATTACATAGACAACCCCATTATACCACCTCAAACTTTCATAAATGATTACCAATAATTATACGTTAAGGCAAACTGTACAGTCAAACTTTGTATTTTTTTAATATTCAGTCATTATGTTTTATGTGTTTTTTTTTCTTTGTCTACTTTGAAAAAAAGTTTTGGCTTTCTCAATAAGTCCGCAGCCGGAATACACTTCGCTTTCCATGGGGCGGGCGGCGAGCCTCCTCGGAGCTAAAGCTCCTTGCGGGGTCTCGCCTGTCCCGCAAATCCCATAGGAGTCTTCGTGTATTTCGGCTGCTCTCTGCTTTAACAAATCCGAACTTAATTAAACTGCTATTTTCATCGTTCATGGTGCCAATTTGTTTGCATGGATGTCTACCGAGAAAAAAAGCTTTGGCTTTCTCAATAAGTCCGCAGCCGGAATACACTTCGCTTTCCTGAGGGGTCTTGTTTTATTTAGAAGTATGGCTGTGTTTCAACTTTTTTTGTCATTTTATTCAAAACAACAAAGTCATAGGAAATAGTCCTGTTAAAAAGCTTTCTTTCTCATATTGTATGTTGAAAGCAACTGAATATGAAAAAGAAAGCTTTATTTTAGAGCCTTTTTTTACTCGTTTTGTTAAACTTGCCTGTTGATTGAAGGGATAGGCGTTTTTCTAAGCAAGTTTCTGACAAATCTGCTCAATTGCAAAGGGTAGATAATTAGTTTGTTAACACAACTGTTTTATAAGCATTAGGGTTTTCGTTATTTAGCATTCTTTGCAATGATTTCTCGAACCTCTATGCTGCAAACATGTTGATTTTTCATTTTAGCAATTTTAAATTCAAAATGATTATATAAAATGGATTGACCTTGTTGTAATTCAGGATATTCGGATAAAAGCCATCCTCCTATTGTATGAATATCATCATGCTCTAAATGGAGTGGAAGAATATGATTTACATCCTCTAATAGAAGCTTAGAATCAAAAATATAATGATGCTCGTTCACTTTTTGAATATGGGGCAATTCGTTGATATCATATTCATCACGAATTTCTCCTACTATTTCTTCTAAGATATCTTCAACAGTAACAAGACCAGCTGTTCCTCCAAATTCATCATGAAGAATGGCCATGTTAATATTCTCTTTTTGCATTCGCAGTAAAATAAGTTGAATAGGAATGAACTCCATTACATCAATAACAGGTTGAATATATGATTTTAATGGCTTTTCATCAATAGATTTATTTCTAATGCAATCTGTTAAAAGCTGTTTTATATGTACAAAACCAATAATATTATCTTTATCATCATTTTTAGTGATGGGATATCGACTGTATCGCTGATTTTGAACGATCTGCAATACTTCATCAATTGTTAGCTCTTCTGTTAATGTAACCATCTCTGTTCGTGGAACCATTATTTCATTGGCAACACGGTTGTCAAATTCAAAAATTTTATTAACATATCGAAATTCGGAAGTGGTTATTTCCCCGCTTTTATAGCTTTCAGCAAGAACTAATTGCAGCTCTTCCTCTGAATGTGCCGGTTCCCCTCCGCTTGGATTTTTAATACCATATAATCTTGCAACAAGCCTGGCAGCATGATTTAAAATCCAAATAAAAGGATACATGCATCTATAAAATAATCTTAATGGTTTAGCAAAAATTAATGTTACTTTCTCTGTTTGTTGAATGGCAATTGATTTTGGGAAAAGTTCCCCGACCACAACATTAATATAAGTAATAACAGAAAAGGATAGAATAAAAGCAATAATAGGAGCAAGGGTTGGAGGAATGGCCACTTTAGTTAAAAGAGGCTGAATTAATTTTAATACTGTCGGTTCTCCTAACCAGCCTAGCCCAAGAGAAGTGATGGTTATTCCCAGCTGACATGCTGAAAGATAACCGTCAATATTTACAAGAATATTTTTGACTGTAATAGCATTTGCGTTCCCCTCTGCAATCAACTGTTCAATTCGTGTAGGCCTTACTCTTACTATAGCGAATTCTGAAGCAACAAAAAATGCAGAAAAAGCGATTAGTAAACATATGAGTAAAAGATTTGTTAGAATCATTTTTCTTTCAACACCATTCATTTGTAATGTTAATAAACAAAAGCAGGTAAAATATAATGGAAGGATGGGTTCTTCCTTATTTCCTATTTATAAAAAGAAATAATGTGTAATCCTATTAGCACCATAAAATCACATTCCATACATTGTTCCTATTTCTCTTTTCTTACCATTCTAAACTTATTTTTTTGTTTTCGAAAACGATTATCGATAATTTTATAAAAAACATGAGTTTTTTTAAAGTCAGACGAACGACTGCTCCTAGTTCTTGTGAGTATGGCCCTTGACTCGGAAAGTAAAAGGCACTTTCCGAGTCAAAAGTACATTTTTCTTCAGAGCTGTTCAAGGAGCCCCGCGCTTTATGAATGATGTACAAGCTTTTGTTTTTCTTTCCATTCTTTTAGAAGCATACTATACAAAGCTAAATCATGAAAATGATCATATAAAAACTCGCCATCTCTTATAATTCCTTCTTTTTTAAAATGTAATCTTTCTGGAATAGCCATGCTTTTTTTATTGTTTAAACCACAGCGTATTTCTATACGATTTAAGTGTAAATAGTAAAAGGCATAATTTAAAACAGAAATAACTGTTTTTTGCATGATTCCTTTTCCTTGAGATGCTTCATCTAGAAAATAACCAATGCTTGCCTGCCGATTCTTCCAATCTACTTGTTGCAGTGAAATCATTCCAACAAGTTTTTCATTGAAAAAAATTCCTGCTTCAAACCCGTTGTTTTCAATGAATTGTTGATGCCATTGAGGAATAATAGAATGATATTGATAAGGAGAAATAATTTGATCCACCCAAGGCAGCCATTCTTTTAAATACATCCTATTTTGATCAATTAGCTGAAAAGCACTTGTTGCCTCATGTATTTCCAGTAAACGCAAATTAATAGTGTTGTCTACAATTAATTGAAACATAAATAACGTCCTTTCATTAGAAGAGAATAGATACCATAGAAATGGGTAAAGGGGATGAAATAATTTAGAAGCAGATAATTGTATTTGATGTAGTTTATGCGAAAGGGATAAATCTGGATTATAGAGAATAAGAAAGTTGTGGAACACAAGTTAGTGGACATCGAATTTGATACTTATACTTTTGTGAACAAGCATTTGGAAAAGAAGAACATTATGTGACAGAAGCTAAACGAAAAAAAGAAATAAACTATAAATGAAACTAAAATTATTTCATTTTAAACCGAAAATAATAAGGAAGAATATCTAACAAGAAGGAAGGTTAGTTAAGGAATATATTGATAGCGCTTTAGCAAAGGATATTTCTACCGAATTGTTTATTTAGATGAACAGAGTTTATCTTACTTCTAATACCGTAAAGGTCCAATGAGATACACAAACTAAGGTAGACATCCATGCTAATAGAGATTCGCACCATGGCACATGAAAAGAAGCAGATTTTAATAAAAAGTAAGTGATGTTCAAAAATGACACGAAGCGAGTAATGTATATCGATCGCCAGTTCATATGTTGACAAACTTGAGGTTAAGCATTATTAGAAGGGAGATCGTTTAAAATGAGGAAAAAAGATAGCTTGTTTTATAAAATGATTGTCATTATTACTCTCTTTACCATCTTTGCGTCTATTATCAGTGGAGGAATTGCTTATTATGCTGCTAAATCATCCTTATTTAAAACGAATGTAAATGACTTTGGAGATTTAGGTGGGATAGCAGGTATTAGCTTGGTGACGACAATTGCCCTTATTCTTATAAATGGAACTATTTTTTACTTATATATGAAGAAAAGATTTAATAAACTTCAACAGGTAAGTAATTTATTTTTACAAATAGCTAAAGGGGATTTGACTTCAAAATGGATGTATCAATCTAAAGATGAAATTGGGCAACTTAGTTTAGCTTTTAACAAGATAAAAGTACAATTTCAGGACTTGCTTACAAAGACACAATTCATTAGCAAAACGATGTTGGAATCGTCTTCAGAATTATCTGCTGTTTTTGAAGAAACCTCTGCAAGCTCAGAGGAAATAGGCAGAGCAATGAATGAAATGGCACGTGGAGCTGTTGAACAAGCATCAGATTTGGAAGAAGTTAATCAAGAAATGGAACAGTTGAATCAATCTGTTCAAACAATGAATGAAAAAAATAAAACGATTAAAGAGGCAACACATTTTTCTGAATTGGCAACAAGAAAAGGGCAGGATATGATCACACAATTAAAGATTTCTAATGATCAAACAAAAAATGCAACAGAACATGTGAGCATTGGAATTTCTAATTTATATACAAAAATTCTTGATATTTCTAAAATAACGGTGACAATTAATAGTATTTCTGAGCAGACAAACTTGCTTGCGTTAAATGCGAGCATTGAGGCTGCAAGAGCAGGGGAACATGGCAAAGGGTTTTCAGTAGTTGCAAGTGAAGTTAGAAAGCTGGCTGAAGCGACAAATATAGCGACAAAGCAAATTCAAGAAATGATTTACAGTATTGAAAAAGAAACGGAAAAAACGGTTCAGGCATTATTTGAAACAACAACACAATCCGAAGCGCTGAATAAAGCAGTTATTGGAACGGAAAATGAATTCTCTGCAATATCTTCTGCAGTAAATGATAGTATAAATGCAGTGAATGACTTAAGCGAAGAGTTAAAACAAGTAGTAGAACAAAACAAACATATGTTAGGGTCTATATTCCATATTTCAGAAGTTTCAGAAGCTGCTGCTGGTGCGGTGGAAGAAGTGTCTTCCTCTACGGATGAGCAAATAAAGGCCATATCGAATGTAACAACAACTGCGGAGACGATGATTAAAAGCAGTGAGCAGTTAAATGAACTATTGCGAAAATATACATTGTGACAGAAGAAACGAGAGGGAGATGCGCCTCTTGTTTCTTTTTTTGTATATTTATGGAGTTTTTCTATTTTAATTAGATAAGGGCAATATCCCTGAACATCGCTATAATATGTTTGTAAATCATAATATTTCCATTTTTTATTTAGGATTCAAAATATTTGTTATTTTTTGAAAATTGTTGCAAAGTTCAGAAAATTGTCATATTTTGATCGGATATTCGATTGTAGAGTCTTCTTTTTCCTGATATAACTATATTAAAGAAGAAAGATAATCATTCTCATTAAGGGGGAAGGAAAATGATTGGAAAGGTAAAAATTGGAGAAAAAATACAAATCAAGAACTTGTCTAAAGTTAATTCACTTGTAAAAAGAAGAATGCTTGATTTTGGTATTACAGAAGGTACAGTAGTTTCAATTCAAAATATTATGCCATTCAGTGGTCCTTATATTTTAGAGTATGAAGGCTCTAAAGTAGGGATCAGAAGAAAGGAAGTACAAAATATAGAAGTGGAGATAATATAAATGGAAGTAGCATTATTAGGGAATCCAAATACAGGTAAAACATCTTTATTTAATCATTTAACAGGTTCTTATGAATATGTTGGTAACTGGAATGGTGTTACCATTGAGAAAAAGATTGGGTTGTTTAAAAATAAAAAAGCAAATTTAGTAGATTTACCTGGCGTTTATTCACTTAATCCATTGTCTGCGGATGAAGCAGTTGTAACTGATTATTTGCTGCAAGGACATGTTGAAAAAATTGTTAATATTATTGATGCTTCTCAATTAAGCAGGAATCTTCATTTAACTCTTCAGCTAATTGAATATGGAAAACCGATGATTATTGGTTTAAATATGATGGACGTCGCAACAGATTATGGTAAAAAAATTAAAGCAGAAGAGTTAGCGAAGATGATCGGATTTCCTATTATTCCAATCAGCGCAAGAAGTGGTCATGGTTGTACAGATATTGCGGAAGCAGCCATACAGCAGAATAAGAACAGTGCACTAATTGAAGTTAAATATGGAGAAGTAATTGAAAAAAGTATTGCAGTAATGGAAACATTACTCGAAAACAAAACAGTTATTTCTGTTAGATGGTTGACATTGCAGCTGTTAGAAGGAAATTCAACCATTTATAAATATTTACATTCTTTAATTGGTGAAGAAGAGATTCAAGGTTTTATAAATGACCTGGAATTAGAGATAAAAAGGACAGGAAAAGGATTGGAGCAACTAGTATTTGAAGCGAGAAAAGCAGTTGTAGACCAAATACTACAAAAGGTAGAAATAGTTGAAGAAATAAATCGCAGTACATTTACTGGTAAGGTGGATCGAATCGTTACAAACAGATACTTAGGAATGCCAATTTTTATTCTGCTGATGTATTTAATATTTATGCTGACGTTCGATTGGTTTGGTTCACCACTTTCTGATCTAGTGGATGGCTTTATCTCTGGTTTTCTAACGGATACAATCTCTAATTTTTTAACGGCAGTTAATGCTTCTTCGTTTATTCACGCATTAGTTATAAATGGAGTTGTTGCAGGAGTAGGCGGAGTCTTGGTATTTGTACCACAAATATTTATTCTTTTCTTTTTCTTATCTTTTTTAGAGGATTCAGGATATATGTCAAGAGTAGCCCTAGTTATGGATAAGATTATGGAAAGTGCAGGTTTAAATGGTAAGGCGTTTATTCCAATGATTATTGGCCTTGGCTGTAACGTTCCGGGGGTAATGGCTGCAAGAACGATAGAAACAAAAAAAGAAAGATTACTAACGATCTTATTATTGCCATTTATGTCATGTTCTGCACGATTCCCAGTTTATGCATTATTTATTGGTGCCTTTTTTGCCAAACAAGGAGCATTAATTGTTTTATCCATTTATGTATTAAGTATTTTGGTTATACTTCTTCTAGCAAAAATTCTTTCTTTAACCGTTCTAAAGGGAGAAAAGTCTTTATTTTTTATTGAACTTCCTCCATATAGAATGCCTAGTTTAAAGATTTTATGGAAAAGTACATGGGATAAAGGAAAAGGGTTTTTGAAAAAAGCAGGCACCTTTATATTTGCTGGGTCCGTAGTTATTTGGATTTTGTCATACATTGGTCCAGGTGGAGTCAATGTGGATATGGATGATAGTTATTTAGCTTATATTGGAAAGGTGTTAGCGCCTTTACTTATCCCAATCGGTTTTGGAACATGGCAGGCTGGAGCATCTTTAATTACAGGTTTTTTAGCAAAAGAGGCAGTTGTCTCTGCAATGAATATTATTTATGCCGTACCAGATACAGATTCTTTGCAGCATTTAATGAGTGATGTGTTTACACCATTAGCATCGTATAGTTTTATGGTCTTTATTTTACTTTATATTCCTTGTCTAGCAACATTGGCAACTATTTACAAGGAAACAGGCTCTAAAAAATGGTCTGCTTTTTCTGTAGGTTATTCATTAGCAATTGCATATGTAATTGCACTATTAATCTATCAAGGTGGGAAACTATTAGGGTTATCTTAAGAGGAGATGTATTCATGTTTATAAATGTATTAATTGGTGGACTGATTTTTCTATATGCCGGTTTTGCTCTCTATCGTTTTGTACAAAAGTCAAAACAGGGAAAATGTGCAAGCTGTTCTATCAGTAAATCTTGTGAAGCTAAAAGCTGTTGCAGTGGTGTAAACGAAACAGAAAGCTTTGCAAATAAATAAGCAGTAGTGAATAATAGTTTAATAGGCTGAGAAAAGGATAAAGAAAGGGAGCGATCTTCTTTCTATATCCCTTTTCTCAGCTTTTTTTTCGGGTAAATCGGAGGTACACCTATTTTAAAAAGAACGGAGTACTTGTACTTTTCTTCTATATAATGAGAGAATAAAGAAAATGTATGGTTGTTTTTACACCAATAAAATAGTTGTGATTAAAAATTGAAATTTATATAAGAGAGGCTTATAATAAAAGTATTGGTGTAAAATTACACATAACGAATAAGGGAATGAATGCATTTGACTAGAGAAGAGATCATATTTAATGTTTCGGAAAAAATGAGATTGATTCGTACAGAAGCAGGCTACACTCAAGATAAAATGGCTGAAGTTATTGGATTATCAAAGAAAACACTTGTGCAAATTGAAAAAGGTAGATTAAACGCTGGATGGTCAACAGTTGTAGCGGTATGTGCTCTTTTTAGAGAAACAGAAACAGTTCGTTTTTTATTTGGTAATGAACCGTTAGAAGTTTTAGAAACAGTGGCTCGTGATGGAATGGATTATCGAAAAGAAAAAACGCTTGGCGGAAAAGTATGGTGGAGAGAAATAGAAAGAGGAAGTGGATTTATTTTTCAACAAAACATCATTAGTCAGCATTATAGAATTATAGACGAAGATCATTTTCGTATTTTCAGCAGCTTTGATGAACAGGAATCAACAGAAAGATTTCATGAATTAACAAAAAAATTGGAAGAGTAGAATTATTTAAACAAAAAAAAGCCAATTCGAGAAAAATAGGATGCTTCTCGAAGGAATCAAGTTAGTAGTCAGATTAAGAACTATTGAGAAGAAAACGGAAATTTCAGATACTCCAATAAAAAATACCAGCTCCTAAGTGAACTGGTATTTTTATTGGGGTGCTTTAAGAAATGGAGTATATTCCATAACCTATTGTTTTTTTAGTCTTCTATATAGGCAATTTTTTGGAATGATAAATTATTTTTACTTACAAATTGTTTCCAAAAGGCTTTTACTTGCTGCCCTTCTAATTTAATATGTACTGCTTGTCTTTTATTCGCCGTTAAGAAAAAAGAAACCAGTTTAGGGAGATTAGTTGCTTCAATAACACTTTTTTTACATAGTAATTGGCAATTTCCGTTAAACTCTTTGGATGCTTCGTAAAAGGACAAAATATCATCCATTGTAAATTTTTCTTGAAGTGTTAATTTCTTTGAGAATGTCTCCATTTTTCGTAACCGCTCCTTTTTCCTTTTAATTTATTTTCAAAAAAATATAAAGAGATTAATTAATTGCTAAGATGTGTAGAATTTAACTTTATTCTTAAAACACAAATACCCAATATGCATTTTGGTAAACAATTTTTATCTTAAATTGCGGAAAATATGTCTAACTTCCTATATGAATTCAGACTTTAGACGGAATAACAACCCATCAAGCGTACCTTAATTTTCCAAAAAAATAATTATAAAATTATCTCATCAAATACAAGATGAGGGATTAAAATGAGACAATTTATCAGGCTATTTCATAATCGCCAATTTACAAAATTATTTTATGCGAATGTCACTTCAAAAATGGGCAGTGTTATTGGCTTAACTGCTTTTATGTATTATGTATTAGATCGATTTTCTAATCAGCCTTTTTATGCATCTATTACAGAATTAATGTATTCTTTGCCAACCTTGAGCGTGTTTTTTCTTGTAGGAGTTTTCGCTGATCGGCTGGATAGGCAAAAGATTGCTTATTATTGTGATTGGATTTCAGCTTGTTTATCTGTTGGGTTATTAGTTGCAATTTATTTAGGATGGATGCCACTTATCTTTTTTGTACTTTTCATTAGAAGTGCAGTGCAGAAATTTTTCTTTCCAGCGGAGCAAGGACTGTTGCAAGGAATCTTAAAAAAAGATGATTTCACTGCTGCTGCTGGAATAAATCAGCTAATAGAGAGTGTTTTCATGTTATTCGGCAATGCACTTGGAATCTTTATTTATTGGTACCTGGGGATTTATGGGGCAGTTATCATTGATATCATTACGCTTGTTATAAGTGGGCTATGTATAAAAGCAATGAAAATTAAGCAAAGCATCCGAAATCCAAATGGTAGCCATTCTATCAAGGATTTGAATCTTTCTATTGTATGGAAAGATTTTAAGGTAGGTTTTGAATATATGTATAAAAATAAATTATTGTTATCTCTTATCATTGGTTTTATTGCATTTGGCATTGTAAATGGTGGTTACAGTGTAATGCAAGTATTTATTTTAAAATACAAATTGGCGCCCTCAAATTATGAACAAATTTCTATTTATTTTGGCATTGTTTTTGGATCGGGTGTTTTAATTGGCAGTGTAGTCTCTTCCTATTTAACACAGAAGGTTAAATTGTATCAATTAATTATTACTAGTATTTTTTTAATCGCTTTCTTTACCATTATGGCAGCATTTGTGAATAATATAATCTTGTTTCTCGGTATTAATTTTCTGATTGCCTTCTTTTTGCCAATGCTTAACATTGCAATCGGCGGTTGGATGCCTGCAATAATTGAGCCACAAATGATCGGAAGGGTGCAAGGGTGGATTAGTCCGCTAATGATGCTTTCACAATCGATTACACTTGGTGCTATTACAATAGGTTTTCCAACGTTTTTTTCAGTGGAAGCTATCTTTTGGCTAGTCGGTGGATGTTTTCTAAGTGTAGGAATTTATTATAGCTTTGTATTGCCCCGATTAGCAAAAGTTAAAGAAAAGGAGGATAATAGGAGAAAAATGGTAGAAAATGAAAAAGAGGTTCGATTGAATTATTAGTTTGTCGAAATATTTGCAATTGACTTTATTATTCTAACATGGTAATCTTCAGTTATATTGGAAAATTAATCTAAAAGAAATGGAGGGTTTATCATGAAAAATGTAATAATGATGAATACGCATACAACTGAATATTCTTGTAGCCTTCCATACATTTATAAATAATTATGCATAGGCTGCATTTTAGATGTAGCATATGCAGTTCTTGAAAAGAGATAGATCGCATGGTTGCGGTCTGTCTCTTTTTTTGTTTTTCTGCAATAATTTTTTAGGCAGGGGGTCTTTTATTCCCTGCCTAACCCCATATATTTGTTGAGAAAAAGCGACCTACGCTTTTCTTATAAATAAAAACTTATGAAGGAGGAAGAGGGACATGATTGTATGCATGAAGCAAAATGGAACAAACTTAAAGGATTTAGAAAGTGGCTAGTAAAAAGGAATGGAACAAATAGGAGAGGACAGATGGCATGTTTTCGATACTTTTTAAATTAAAGTGGTTTTTTAAAGAACATTGGAAAAGATATACGATTGCAGTGGTTTTGCTTATTTTTGTTGGGATAATTGAGGTAATGCCACCACGGCTATTAGGAATGTTTATTGATGAAATTGATGTTGGAACATTAACAGCTAAAAAATCTCTTTATTATATCCTCGCTGTTATAGGCATTACGATAAGCACCTATTGTATTACTTATTTTTGGATGTATAAACTTTTTGGCGGTGCTTTTCTTTTAGAAAGAAAACTGAGAAGTAATTTTATGGGGCATCTTTTGAAAATGACACCTACCTTTTTTGAGAAAAATCGTACCGGAGATTTAATGGCTCGAGCTACAAATGATTTAAAGGCCATTTCCGTTACTGCAGGATTTGGAATTTTAACATTAATTGATTCTACTGTTTTTATGTTAACTATTTTGGTGACTATGTGCATAACTATTAGTTGGAAGCTTACTTTAGCAGCGATATTGCCTCTTCCGATTATGGCTTTTATTATGAAGATATATGGTGATCGTATTCATAAACGTTTTACAGAGGCGCAGGATGCTTTTGGAGAATTAAATGACTCGGTTTTGCAATCTATAGCAGGTGTTCGTGTTATTCGTGCATTTGTGTTGGAGAAAGAGGATGAAAAACAATTTCATCAGTTAACAGAAGATGTTTATCATAAAAATATCTCTGTTGCTAAAATTGATTCCTTATTCGAACCAACGATACGTATTCTAGTTGGATTAAGTTATTTAATTGGTTTAGGATATGGCGCTTATTTAGTTTTTCAGCAGGTGGTGTCGATTGGGCAGCTTGTGACCTTTAATGTGTACTTAGGCATGATTGTCTGGCCAATGTTTGCTGTTGGAGAACTGATGAATATCATGCAAAGAGGAAATGCCTCTTTAGATCGAGTACAAGAAACATTGAATTATAAAGCAGATGTCCATGATTCAGTGGTGACCAAAGGGGTGGAAACACCTGAGAATATTGTGTTTAATTCGGTGGCATTTCAGTATCCATCTTCTAAAACCAATAATTTGCAGGATATAGATTTTACCATAAATCAAGGGGAAACAATTGGCATCGTTGGTAAAACTGGCAGTGGGAAAACAACCTTGATTAAACAATTGCTTAGAGAATATCCAAAAGGAGAAGGGGAAATCAGCTTTAATGGGGTAGACATTGAGGAGCAGCGATTAGAACGTCTACGCAGCTGGATAGGCTATGTTCCCCAGGATCATGTTTTATTTTCTAGAACAGTAAAAGAAAATATTATGTTTGGACATAAAAATGCAACAGAAGCACAACTGGAGGAAGCAATTAAGTTAGCTTCATTCCAACAAGATCTTGAAATGCTTCCAGAAGGATTAAATACCCTTGTTGGAGAAAAAGGAGTAGCACTTTCTGGTGGTCAAAAACAACGGATTTCCATTGCAAGAGCGCTTATAAGAAACCCGGAAATATTAATTTTGGATGATTCTTTATCAGCAGTAGATGCAAAAACAGAAAAGAATATTATCCAAAGCATAAAAAGTGAGCGACAAGGAAAAACAACCATTATTACGACACATAGAATGACTGCTGTTCAACATGCGGATCAAATAATTGTATTAGAAGATGGAAAAATAGTAGAGCATGGAACCCATGAGCAGTTAATGAAGAATAATGGATGGTATAAGGAGCAGTATGTAATTCAACAAACAAAAGCACAATCTGTACAGCAGGAGGTGCAGGCATGAGTACAGGAAAACGATTATTAAATTATGCCTTAGCATTTAAACATATTATTATATTAGCACTCATTATGCTGACCATAGCCGTTATTGCAGATTTGGCAGGGCCATTTATTGCAAAAAAGGTGATTGATGATCATATAATGGGCATTGAATCAGTTTGGTATGAAACCAACTCAGCTAATCAAGCGGTTTCATTTAACGGAAAGCTATATATAAAGGAAAAGTATGTGACCAATGCAGAAGAAAAAGTAAAACCTGCAAGAATTATGCAAGTAGGAAGACAATTTATTTTTATAGAAGGCAATATTTCCTTTGATGGGGAAAGAACGTTTAAAGATGGAGAACTAACGATTAACAAGGATGGAAAAGCGGCTAAATATGAAGGAGAAAGCTTATCAAGAGCAGAAGTATTTTCTTTTTACAAACCGGAAATTCCATTTATTATCAAGTTGATGCTATTTTATTTTGCGTTAGTCATTGTAGCAGCGTTCTTTCAATATGGCCAGCATTTCTTTCTGCAAAAATCAGCTAATCGCATTATTCAAAAAATGAGAGAAGATGTATTTGCCCAGATTCAGCGTCTGCCGATTAAGTATTTTGATAATCTTCCTGCAGGAAAAGTAGTTGCGAGAGTGACAAATGATACAGAAGCAATTAGAGAATTATATGTAACAGTGCTTTCTAACTTCTTTTCCAGTGGTATTTATATAATAGGTATCTATGTGGCGTTATTTATTCTTAATGCAAAGCTTGCAGCCATTTGTTTAATTTTAATTCCTTTATTATTTATTTGGATGAAAGGTTATCGAAAATTCGCTGCTCGTTACAATCGTGTTATTAGAGCACGAAACAGTGACATTAATGGAATGGTCAATGAATCGATTCAAGGAATGAATATCATACAAGCGTTTGGAAAAGAAAAACAAACACAAGAAGAGTTTGAAGTATTAAACGAGGAACATTTTCGTTTTCAAAACAAGCTGTTAAATTTGAATAGCTTAACATCTCATAATCTTGTCAATGTATTAAGAAATATTATCTTTGTTGCATTTATTTGGTATGTTGCAGGGCAGTCATTAACGGTTTCCACAGCTATCTCTTTAGGTGTTCTCTATGCATTTGTTGATTATATTAATCGGTTGTTTCAGCCGGTAACGGGAATTGTTAATCAGTTGGCAAATTTAGAGCAGGCGCTTGTAGCAGCTGACCGAGTATTTGAACTGCTCGATGAAGAAGAAGGAATAGATGTAGAAGAAGCTGTGATGAAGCGTTATAAAGGAAATGTGATATTTGACCATGTTAACTTTGCTTATAAAGATAACGATTATGTACTAAAAGATATATCATTTGAAGCCAAGCATGGAGAGACTGTTGCGCTAGTAGGTCATACAGGATCAGGAAAAAGTTCCATTATGAATTTATTATTTCGTTTTTATGATATTCAATCAGGAAAAATAATGATTGATGGAAAAAATATAAATGAAATGTCTAGACAGGATTTGCGAAAGCATATGGGAATCGTGTTGCAAGATCCATTTCTTTTTAAAGGAACAATCGCAACAAATGTGACTCTTCATGATGCTTCTATTTCAAAAGAAAAGATGGAAAAGGCATTAAAAGATGTTGGAGCAGATCGTGTACTGAAAAATTTAGAACAGGGCTATGATGAACCAGTAATTGAAAAAGGCAGTACATTATCAAGTGGTCAAAGACAGCTTATTTCTTTTGCGCGTGCTTTAGCATTTGATCCAGCCATTTTGATTTTAGATGAAGCTACTAGCAGTATTGATACAGAAACAGAACAGATTATTCAAAAAGCCATGGAAGTGCTTAAAAAAGGCAGAACAACCTTTATTATTGCCCATCGCTTATCAACGATTCGAAATGCAGATCAAATAATCGTGTTAGATCATGGAGCAATTGTTGAAAAAGGAAATCATGATGAATTGATGAAGAAAAAAGGAAGATATTATCAAATGTATCAGCTTCAGCAAGGCTCATCATTAGTAGGATAAAGAAGTGAGAGTATAAGCAAAGCCCCCAAAAGTAATTTTGGGGGCTTTTAGCCAATTATATAAAATTTTTAATTAAGCTTGTGTTCCGCCAAGTTGTTTCTCAGCCATTTGTACAAGGCGTTTTGTGATTTCTCCACCAACAGAACCGTTAGCGCGAGAAGTTGTTTCTGCTCCTAAGCTTACACCAAACTCGCTTGCAATTTCATATTTCATTTGGTCTAATGCTTGTGCTACTCCAGGTACTACAAGTTGATTTGAGGAATTGCCTCTACTTGATGTATTGTTCATTATGTTCCATCTCCTCATAAAATTTTTTAGGGTTGGGTTAGCTGGATTCGCACCAACAAATAAGTAAATCTTACTGCCACTTGGCATAACCCAATGATTTAATCATGTAATTTGTTGCTTGTACTATTATTATGGGTGGAATTCTTTTTACTATTCCCTTTTTTTTGAAGGGAATTTATTCCTTTCCATGTATTTCAAATGAAGGAGAATAGATTTTTATTATTATCAAAAAATAATGAAGAAATGAAAAGAAGCAGAGGTGAAACATGACGACAATTTGCCCGGTATGTAATGGATGGAAACAACTAGATAAGCAATGCCCTAACTGTCAACAAATCGTAGAGGACAACGGACGAATAATGGACTATTACGATGATTATAGTGCGTATATGCCAATCGATCAAATGAAACTAGAAGATGGTTATAATGATTTAGCAGAGCATCTATGTCCCCATTTCGTACAATGCAAAGAGTGTGGATATGAAGGAATAGAGCTTGTAGAGGAATAATTTTTTAAGGTAAGAAAGTATAAGCTTTCTGGAGTCTGGAGAACACTTTTCTTCGGGGCTAAACAAGACGCCTCGCGCTTTTATCCATAGTAAAAACGCACACGAGCCTCGTATCTCGATTCCACCATTCTAAACAAGAAAAAAAACTTCACAGCATAGCAATGGTCAGTAGCTGCTATGCTGTGAAGCCGCATTTAAAGGGTGATTAACGAATTCTACTTTCTGTTTCTTTATCAAAGAAATGTGCTTTATTCATGTCAAATGCTAATTGAATAGCTGCTCCAGCCGATAAGCTTGCTCTAGAATCAAGTCGAGCAACAAATTCCTTACCAGCAAGAGTGGAATAGATCAAACTTTCCGCTCCAGTTAATTCAAAAACATCTACTACTGCATTAAATGTAGTATTTTCAGAACTTGATAAAAATAATAATTCATCATGGATATCTTCTGGTCTAATTCCAAAAGTTATTTCTTTGCCAACGTAGCCTTGTTCTCTTACTATTTTTAATTTTCCTTCAGGGATAGCAAAAGAGGATTCTCCGATAATAAGTTTATCTCCTACTATTTTTCCATCAAAGAAATTCATTGCTGGAGAACCGATAAATCCACCAACAAAAACATTTTCTGGTTTTTCATATACATCTTTTGGTGCTCCAACTTGTTGGATAATGCCATCTTTCATAACAACAAGTCTAGTGGCCATTGTCATTGCTTCAGTTTGGTCATGTGTTACATAGATTGTAGTTGTTTGCAGTCTTTGGTGCAGCTTGGATATTTCTGCACGCATTTGAACACGTAGTTTGGCATCTAAGTTAGATAAGGGCTCATCCATTAAGAACACTTTTGCATCGCGGACAATAGCACGACCTAAGGCAACCCTTTGGCGTTGACCGCCTGATAGCGCTTTCGGTTTTCTTTTTAAATAATCTTCCAGTCCCAAAATTTTAGCAGCATTTTGCACTCTTTCTTCTATTTCTGCCTTCGGAAATTTTCGAAGTTTCAAACCGAATGCCATATTATCATATACGGTCATATGTGGATAGAGGGCATAGTTTTGGAACACCATGGCAATGTCGCGATCCTTTGGTGCAACATCATTTACACGCAAATCATCAATATAAAAGTCACCTTTTGAAATATCTTCTAACCCAGCAATCATTCTTAATGTTGTTGATTTTCCGCACCCAGAAGGACCAACAAATACAATAAATTCTTTATCCTGAATGTGTAAATTAAAGTCTTTCACCGCTGTAACTTTTTCGTCATATATTTTATAAATGCTATCTAATTTTAATTCTGCCATTTTTTGTTCCTCCTCTGTTTTTATATGTATAATGTAACATTTTTGAATGCGTTTTCAAATTGGCGGAATGCATAAAAAAAATACGCTGTTATTAAGCAAATTGCCTAAGCGCTTACATTTTGGAAAGCTATCAGGAAGATTTCTTTTTCTCCTGCTCTATCCAAACACAAAAAAGAAATAATAGCGTTATAAACACAGTGCATGGAGAACAATTGAAAGCTTTCAAAAAAAGAGGCTGTTTCGCTTACCAGAAAGAAAATATAAAGCAACTTAATGATAAAGTTATTAGTGAGATTGAATGGTTTCCGGAAGAGTAATTCACTTACTGAACATACCCCAGTGGCATTAACTGTATTAGAGAGGATATTTCCAAAAAAGGAACTAAGATTACTTAAAAAGTTTTTTATTGGAATGTCTAAAGAAGAGAAGGAAGAGCTGTTTCATTTGAGAAGAAATTTTTAATAAGCCATTATGCAGGTTGCTATTTTAAATTCGGAAGTATTTCTGTAATAAATGAAAATTAGCATATGGAAGAAGCATGGCAGATTAGTGCAATTGGGGTTTATAAATAGAAGTGTTTATGTTAACTTAAATATAGAATATTTTGACAGGAGGCAGTCCAATGTAGAATTCCCCACTCTTATACATTTAAAAACGAATAAGAAGTGAGGGGTACCTATGTCAAAATTTAATATTGAGATGTCATTTAGGTTTCTTTGGTTTGGACAAATGTTAGCTAACCTAGGTGATGTTATTTATACTGTAAGTTTAACTACAATTGTATATAAAGTTACAAATTCTGTTACTTATATGTCACTTGTACCATTCGTAATTACCATAACGGCATTATTTAGTGGTTTTCTTGCACCAATTATTGTTGATAAATATAAGCTTAAATGGATTTTATTTTTTTCACAAAGTGGTAAAACTGCGTTACTTTTAATTCTTTGTTTACTTATTCCATCGATTCAGATTGAAAATCTTATGATTTTATATATACTTATTGCAATGATCTCTTTACTAGATGGGTGTGCTACACCTGCAAGGAATGCATTAATTCCAGTTTTAGTAGAGGAGAATAAACTTGTAAAAGCAAATAGTTTCCTAGCTATTCTTGATCAAATAACTCAGTTGATAGCTTGGCCTATAGGAAGCGTACTTTTAGTGATATGGGGAGGAAGTAGGCTTCTCTGGTTAACTTTATTTTTGTTTATTGTTTCTTCTATTTTAATATTTCTTATAAAAGAGAACAATCATTCGATTAAAGAAACTTCAATTTCTAAATGGGGATCTATAAGAGAAGGTTGGCTTATTATTTGGCACTCTAAACAACTAAGAACGATTAGTATAATGAATATATTAGAGACTTTTGCTAATGGAGTTTGGATTGCTGCAATTCTTTATGTTTATGTAGAGAAAGTTCTTCAGAAACAGGAGTATTGGTGGGGCGTCATAAATGCCTTCTTCTTCGCTGGTATGTTTTTAGGTGGTTTAATAGTATATAGAGTCTCCGATAAGTTAGAAAAACAATTAGGGAAATATGTTATGTGGTCTACCTTTTTCTTAACCTTACTAACATTAATTTTTGCCATACTCTCTAATGTATGGTTTGCACTAACTATTTCATTGCTTTATGGATTACCTCAGATGGTAAGGGAAGTAGCTGAAGTATCTATCGTACAGAAAAGTGTAAGAAAGGAATTACTTGCAAAAGTATTCTCATCACGAGGAACCTTAATTTATGCTGCTTTTGGTATCTCTTCTGTTTCATTAGGTTGGATTACTGAAAATTTTGGTGTGAGAATTACCTTTTTAGTTGCTACAATCTTTTTTCTAATTTCCTTAATAGTAGGAATGTCGAATCGTAAATATTTATTTGCTAATCAATACAAAAGTGAGTAATGTAATTCTAAGCTAGCTGCCTTGAATAGCTAGCTTTTTTAGATTATGGAACAAATGAAGCAAAATCCCTTAATAAAGTAGTACAAAAAGGACTGATTGTAAAGTGTTTCACTTAAACAAACGGGGGCGTTTGTTTTATAAAAGGTGTATACAGTTGGATTCTTATACAATTGCTTTTAAAGTAACTAAATTTTAAAACTTATGTCTATAATGTCTTTTATTGATATAATTCATTACATATAGATAGTCTAAATAATTATTGACTATAAAGTAAAAGAGGTGAATGTCATGATAAGGACAGAAGAATATTTAACTAGTTTATTAAGTGAGCTCAGGTCACTTCCAACGGAAACTGGATGGGTAGAATTTAAACATAACAATGTTGAGCCAAATATCATCGGTCAATATATCTCCGCCTTAAGTAATACTGCTGCTTTATTTGGAAAAAACTATGCATATATGGTTTGGGGAATTGAAGATGTAACACACAATATTGTCGGAACTGAATTCAGACCAGGTGAGGCTAAAAAGGGTAATGAAGAGTTAGAAAGTTGGCTTTTAAGGCTTTTAAACCCTCGAATTAACTTTGCTTTTTATGAATTGGATAATGACAGTGGAAGAGTTGTTATACTGGAAATAGAAAGAGCAAACCATACACCCGTTCGATTTGAAGGACAAGAATATATTCGAATAGGTTCTTATAAAAAATCCCTAAAGGATTATCCAGAAAAAGAAAGGGAACTTTGGCGAATATTTGGCCAGAAACCCTTTGAAGAAGCAATAGCAATGGATAACGTTCCGGAAGATAAAGTTTTATCTTATCTCGACTATCCTTCTTATTTTGAATTACTGGATATTCCTTTACCAGAGAATAGAAAGTACATCTTGGAACAATTAGTTGAAGATCAAATGATTGTTCGAGGGGACTCAGGAGAATGGAACATTACCAATTTGGGAGCAATTTTATTTGCTAAGAACTTAGCCCAATTCTCTAACCTAAAAAGGAAATCAGTTAGAGTAATTATTTATAAAGGAAAGAATAGAATAGAAACACAACGGGAACAAGAAGGAGGAAAGGGCTACGCCTCCGGATTCGAAGGATTAATAGGCTTTATTGACAACCTATTACCGAGAAATGAAGTTATAGGCAAAGCATTCCGTAAGGAGGTCCCTATGTACCCTGAGCTTGCGGTACGGGAATTGGTTGCAAATGCTATTATTCATCAAGATTTTTCATTAAGAGGTACAGGTCCAACAATTGAGGTTTTTTCAGATAGGATGGAGATAACCAATCCCGGTATACCTCTTGTAAAAACTGAACGTTTTTTAGATAGCCCACCTAGGTCAAGAAATGAAACGCTTGCGTCTTTTTTAAGACGTGTAGGCATATGTGAAGAAAGGGGAAGTGGAATTGATAAAGTGGTATCTTTAACTGAACTATATCAGTTACCAGCCCCACTTATTGAAGTAACCGATTCCCACACTCGTGTAACACTTTTTGCATATAAACCGTTTAAAGAAATGGAACGTAAAGAGAAAATTCATGCATGTTACTTACATGCAAGTTTAAAATATGTCACTAGAGAACACATGACAAATGCTAGTCTGAGGCAGAGGTTTGGATTAGCTGATAAAGATAACTCTGTTGCATCCCGAATAATTAGAGATGCGGTTGAAGCCGGAACAATAAAATTACTAGATCCTGATACAGCACCAAGATATATGAAATATATACCTTTTTGGGCTTGAAAATTCTGTTCATTTTACTTAGGAAGTTAAATAAAAGTTATTATTAGGTAACCTTATGGAGTTAGGGAAATTAACTTGCGTGTAACTTGTAAAAGCGTTAATCTTCTCCATTTATGAGACTGGATAAACTCAATGAAGGCAGAGGAATTAACTTGCATGTAACTTGTAAAAGCGTTAATCTTCTCCATTTATGAGACTGGATAAACTCAATGAAGGCAGAGGAATTAGCTTGCATGTAACTTGTAAAAGCGTTAATCTTCTCCATTTATGAGACTGGGTAAACTCAATGAAGGCAGAGGAATTAACTTGCATGTAACTTGTAAAAGCGTTAATCTTCTCCATTTATGAGACTGGGTAAACTCAATGAAGGCAGGGAAATTAACTTGCATGTAACTTGTAAAAGCGTTAATCTTCTCCATTTATGAGACTGGGTAAACTCAATGAAGATAGAGGAATTAACTTGCATAGTGAAAACATTACACTTGCTTCCCAAGTCTAATGTTTTCACTATGTCTATAATTATGTAATTGTAATAACTAATGGAATAATTTCTGTACAAAACGTAGGGAAAAGAAAAAATTGGTTCTATTCCCAGAATTCTTAGTATTCATCTTCGGGATACATAGGTCTGGCTATGGAGATGGCATATACCCGGTTCAAGTAAACTTATAATATATCTAAACAGTTAGTTGGAGTAAAAGATTGATTTTGAAGAGGATTAATAATTTCAAGGATGTTAGAAATACAATAATACTAATAACCTTTGCTGCCTAGTTGGTAGCTTATTTTTTTAGATTTAAACGAAGGGAAATTATTGGAAAAGGGGGAATTGTCAGGAAACGTCTCAAGGTAATATTAGTAAATTAAAAAAAGAAAAACAAATGATAATATTTGAAAAAGAAGAGTTCTAACTTTAAGAATAAACAAACACTCAAGCATCAATATTTGTTAACTACCACAGAGGAAAATTCAATTTCTTTCTATATGAAAAAGCTTGTTATGAAAACATCATAACAAGCTCTTAGCATCATATTTCTTTTGAAGAAAGAGGCAAAAATAATTTAACTCCCCGTTTATTAAATGGCAGCAACCGAAAGTCACAAACTAAATGACTTATATATGCTAGTAAGCAGGTGTAGTATACACCTTCAATTTTTATGGACTGTTCCAAAAGAAAAGCGATATATCCATAATAAATAATGCCAAGGATAGAATGGGTGTAGCTTCTATGCGGAATAAAGGAGGATATGATGATAAAAAATCCTAAGAGAGTAAGCCAAAGTTCTTGTAAAGAAATGCCACCTAAAAGAACGCCGATTCCAGTTACTGTTAACATATGTCTCTGTTTTAAAAGATAAGAAATTAAAATAATTGCACTTCCTAATCCAATGCCATACAACATATCCTGTACAGAACCTTTATAAACACTATAAAAAATCATCAGTAAACCAATAACTTGTGCCAAGTTCTTAAATACTTGATGTGATAAGGTTATTTTGTTGCTTAATTTCCCATCAATATCCATATCAGGCATCAAGCCGGAAATTCCTCCTAACCCGACTAATACAACGGTGGTTGTTGGTGTAGCTTGGATAGAATTAGCCACGATAAAGCCTGTTGCCGCTCCTACTACTGCATGTGATGTTCCCTTCAATCGTCATTCACCTGTTCCTAATTAATATAATGTAAAGACCATTAAATTTTTATAAAAATCAATGGTCTAATTTTTTATTATAGGTGAAACTTGTCCGGTGGAAAAGCTTTTTTTACGGATAAAAGGGAGCTGTTAGTGCTTGTTGCCAGGATTAAATAATAAGCAAGCAAGATAAGTGGTGAAAAAACTGCTGAAATCTTTTAGATCAAAGCCTGTTTTTTCTGTGAATTTATCTAAACGATATTGCAATGTATTCCGGTGGATAAAAAGCTGCTTTGCTGTATTCGTACTGTGACCATTGTTTTCAATAAAAGTTTGTATAGTAAGGAGAACCTCTTTATCTTCTTTAAAAATCGAAAAGCAATAATGAAAGAGCTCTAATTCATCATCTTCTAAACGGTGGATGAACAGGTGAGGAAGAACTCTTTCCAACGATAAGACACTTTGAGATGGAATAATACTCAATCCTTTCGAAAATAAAAACCTTTCTTGAGTAAAGATAACTGGCAATGCTTTGTTAACGCTTGCTTCTTTACCGATAAAAAAAGTAAGTGTCCCGTAAAAGTCAGTTTGTATTGCTTGGGCAAATGAAAGAAATGCTTCCTCCTGTATATAATGCTGATTTCTTTCGACGATGACTCCTTCATGATAATTTTTCCAAATTAACAAACTATCTGCATAAATAAAATCGGTAAATGCATCTTCTAATAGTTTATTCTCTAACTCTTTTCCTTTGATAGAAAACTGAATAATACGGATCTTTTCTGATTCTGTTTTATGCGGCAGTTCACCTTGCAAGTAAAGGAATTGGCTCCATTGTGATTCCTCTTTTTGATTCTTTTCCTCTGGTATAAAGTAATCAAATAAGTTTTTAAGCAAGTCTAACTGTGAGTCATTTACTTCCTCCTTGGGAATGCCAAACCATTCCTCTTGTGCCGGAAGTGTAAACCAATAATAGGTTTCTAACTGTTTTGGCGCAGGCGGAGATGTTTGTTCCATCCCATTTTGGAAATAAGAAGATAGTTTATGTTTCATAATGCCTCCTGTCAGCAATGAAGAAAGCGCTTAATTTTTATGGTAAATAAAGTTGTTCCATTTCATTTTATAATAGAAAAAAGCAGGCGGCAATAAATAAAAAGAGAATCAGCATTTTCTGATTCTCTTTTTGAAGTGACGCTTAAGATTTAGAACGAGCAACTAGTATACAGCACTAAACCGTATAAGGTGGTTCTTCTTTTGCAAGATCTCTCGCTTCTTCTATATTGGTTGATTTAGAGCGCTGAACAACATTACCGCCGCTCATTCCTTCATTAATCATGCGGTCAATGTCTAGATATGCTATTTCTTTTCCTTCATAAAGTAACTCTTTCTTTTCTTTTGTCATTTTTGTTCCCCCTTTACTAGTAGGATGGGTTGCACCAGCCATTTTCATTCGGGGAGTTTTATTTGAGAAAGCTGATAAAAGAGATTGACTAGCTGTGTACAGCGTTTTGCCTCGATTTCTGCTTCATCAAACAGCATTGGTTTGCTATTCACTTCAAATAAATAATAGTTTCCTTCTTTATCAACACAAGCATCGATTGAAAATTCTCCAAAAAAACCAAAATGCTCAGATAATGCAGGACCGCAATTCTCCACTAAAATTTTGATAAATTCATCATGCTCTTTTGTTTGGACAAGATCATAGGAGAGAAGCTGTCCCCCTTTGGGTATATGAGTCGTAACCTCTTGGGAACCGGACTGTCTAATTCCAACGCCAGTTAATGCGTACCCGTCATGATCAAAGGTGACGAGAATGCGAAAATCAAAACGATGATGATTAAATGTTGCCGCATTAATTGTTTTTTGAGCAATAAATAAAGTGTTTTTTTGTATTTGTTGAAAACTATGCCAAAAAGATGAAAAGGATGGAAAGGAAGTAGTGCTTGTCGGACTAATGCATGTAATAGAAGAATCTTGATGTCCTATAAGATTTACAATGTTCTTTCCTTTATAGCCTTGTACGGGTTTAATATATATATCCTTATGCAGTTGAAGAAATTGAATTAAATCTGTTGCTGTTGTTATTAAAATTGTTTCAGGTAAATATTTTTTTAAAACTGGATGCTGTTTAAGTCCTTCATACAGATCAAATTTATTAATAAAGGACGGATTAAAATATGGTATATGATTATTAGACAAAATATCTAAAGCATCTTGAAAAGGAACACCTTTCTCCGTTTTTCGAAAAGGAATTCTGTTGTATACAATATGTGGAAGTGGACTATTCACATGTATCCAGCGATTTTCTTCGCATAAAAAGGCAAATCCACTTATACCACTTTCGTCGATGTCCTCTGGTGCAAATACTATAATAATGCCACCATGAGTCCTTAACAGAGTTTGAAGCTCCGTGAATAAACGAGCGTTTCCAACAATATTCTTTTTTTTATTATAAGAAGTAAGGATACCTACAATCGGTCCTGCGTTTTTTTCTGTTATAAGGATAGGGAATCGGTAAAGATGTTTTTCGACCGTTTCGATGGTAGTAAGCTGTTTTTTATTGCTTCCTATTGTTAGGCCGATTTTATTTAGAATACTCCAACACTTTCTGTTGGAGTCATAATAAACATTCATCGATAAATATCCTCAGGTTTTTTTATCCTTTTTTCCATCAAAAAAACAGCGTATTCTAAAGATAGTCTTCTTGTTAATACATCATATTTTTTTAAGGAAGGATATTTAAAAATGCTTCTTCCTGGTTTGGAGTTTGCTTCAAAGAGCCATACTCTTCCTTTACGATCGATCCCTATGTCAAACCCAATTTCACCAACAATGCCTTTTAGCTGTTTTTCTAATGCAGCACTTATTTTTAAAGCGGCAGTGCTTAATTTATCTTTTATTTCAACAGTTTCCATATTAATTTCATCTAATTCTTCTATCGATTTAATCATGCCGCCATTATTCATATGGGTGGTGACACTGCCTGTTCCAGCAATTTTTGCAGCAATTGCGGTAACTTCCCATTGACCAAATTTGTTTTTATTTGTATGGATGCGAAAATCAATCGGCTTATTATCAGAACGTATTAAAAAAATTCCTTGTTGAATAATAAAATTGGAAATATTTTTTTTGCTAAATGTATGGTTCATCAGTTTTTCAAGGGATTCAAATTTCTGCAATCGATTTTCCCCATCATTATCTTTGAATCGTACATAATAATTATTTTCTGTTTTATCATAAATCACTTGATAGATGCCTTTCCCCAAACTGCCATTTTTCGGTTTAATATACACATGCCCAAAGTTTGAGAGCATTCTTTCTACAGTAGAGAAGGAAGTGAAAGCTTGTGTTTCAGGCAAGTAATCAGAAATGGAATGATCTTGCAGCAATCGTTCATAAATATCTAGTTTATTAAAAAAACCGGGATTATACCAAGGAATAGAGTAATCATTTTGCAATCGATTTTTAGCAATTTTTATCCGTGCCTGTTTTTCACTTTTTCGATTGGGAATTCGATCGTACACAACATTCGGGAAGGGAACCTCCATCGTTTTCCAGCCGCCATCACAATAAAATAGACCATTGATGGTAGAGGTTTCCCAGTTGATATGCTGTTCTCCAAACAAAAAGGCAATTACTCCAGCAGTTTTTTGAACAGATAGAAGCTTGGAGAAGATAAGCGTTCTCTCGCCAATTGGTTTTACCTTAATAGATGAAAAACCAGAAGTAAAGATGCCTATTAATGGGCCAATATAAAGGGTATCATGATCAAAAAAAAGGTGAACTGCAGATGATTCTATAGGGAGCTGTAAGGATTTGGCTAAATCTTGACTGATGCTGATGCTGTTTTTTTTAGAATCTTGTTTTTTGACAATGGCATCGATTTTAATAGAGCCAAAAGACACCTTTTGAAGAGGAAGTGCAATTTCACAATCATTTGGTATAGATATAACATTGCTTGAGTTGGCTGTAATCTCAATCGGATAATGTTTTTTCATTTACTTTTCCTCCTTTTTTCAAGGAAACAGTTGCTGCATAAAGTGTAGGAGCTTTATACAATTGTTCTGCTAATTGAGGATAGGCGCTTAAGATTACTTTTCTTCCTGGCTTTGAATTGATGTCGAGAATCCATAAAGATCCGTTTTCTGTTACTCCAATATCGACTCCAATTTCAAAAAGAGAAGGAAATGCTTTTTCTAAAACTTCTGGGATACTGGAGAGAATGTCATTTACCTCATTTTCCAAAAAGTTTTTAAGAGGAAAGGAAGTGTTTTTCAGCCAATCTTGAAAGGGAATTACCTCAGCTCCAGCACTTAAATTGGAAATAATTCGATTTGCTTCCCCTACCCGAATCCCTTTTTCTACTATTTTCCATTTTCCAGAAGGGCTTTTTTGTAAAAGGGAACGAATATCAAATGGCTGTTTCTTTTTATTATATAAAGGCAAATAGGGTTGACTTAAATAAGCGTTTTTCGCTAATAAGCTGTTTAACCAGGAAGTGAATTTTTTTGAATGGGAAAAAATATGCTCTACCTGTTTGTCTTTTTTATCTGTTTTTACAAGAATTTCTTTATGTCTTTTTTCGATATAATAAATGCCATTTCCTTGTGAACCGTTAATCGGTTTGATGATGACAGGATAAGCAGGAGAAAGTTCAGCAAGTAAAGATTCTGCATGATCCAATGTTTTCGTTTTCGGTATATAAGCTTGCAAGCTGGATTGTTTTAAAACATTATATAGGGTTAATTTATTTGGCAGACCATTTCCGATGAAAGCAATATCCTCTCTTTTTTTTAACCAAGTGACAATATTTTTACACTGATTAGAATGACTGCTTTCATGATAAAAACAACGATCATACAGAATAGTTGGAATAGGAAATTCGCCTGACACCCATGAATTTGTTTCATGTTTATAGATGCGGCCTTTTACCTTTTCTGTAAATGGATGGAAAGTAGATGGAACAAAATGATAGATAAGAAAGGAAGAGGGATCTGCATGTTTGGCGATTTCATTTATATAACTAGATTCACTATCTAGAGAAAGTGTCATTATACCGAAATGATTCATGTTAGTTGTCTCCTTTATCTTTATGTGGAAAAGAAAGTCTGATGAAATATTCTAAAAGTGCTTTAGTAGAAGGTCTGATTTTAGCAGACTGGTCATCAAGGTTTTTAGAAGGCTTGGAGTTTGCTTCAATAATCCATAATTCTCCTGTTGTATCGATGCCGATATCAATACCCATTTCTCCCAAATAGCCGTCTGTATTTTCTGTAATCACCGTTGCAACGTCCAATGCTAAGTTTTTTAATTCAGCTAATAATTGTTGAGATTTTTCTTTCCCAAACAATTCATTTAAAACAACTTTTGCCTGTAGAATTTCTGCTCCTTGCGCAAGATTTGAAACAAATGAATCTTTCTGAGCAGCTCTTGCGACAACAGAAGTCACTTTCCATTGATTATAAAAATTCTTATGACAAAGCACTCGGAAATCAAGGGAACGTTGTTGAAATGGTTGAAAAGCAATTCCTTGTTGAATAAGATAGGTTTTATTTTTAGTAAAACGCTGTATCCATTTCAATAGCTTCTCTATCGAAAGAAAATAGTAGTTTTTTCCCTTTTGTTTGCCAGATGAGGATATAGCATTATACGTATTGTCTATTTTGCGAATATGATGGATATGGCGACCTTGACTGCCATGAACGGGTTTTATATAAATAGAAGGATACTTAGCTAACATCCTCAAGGTGGTTTCATTTGATAGTAGTTCCGTTTCAGGTGTATGTTTGTGCAACAATGTATTTTTTTCTAATAGTAGATGTGTTTCGTATTTAGAAAAAAACTGTGAATTAAATAATGGAATTTCCTTTTCTTTCAGCACTTTTTTTAACTCTTGAAAATGTTTACTACTATCTAATTTACGAGAATGTATCCGATTATAAATGACATTTGGATAAGGAAGTTCTACTTTTTCCCATTTATCTTGATGATAAAAGTAGCCATTAATGGAATCAGTAGAAAAATCTTGAAATCCACAAACATACAATAAACCGCCAATTAATGAGATTTCTTCCGTTAATTCCTCGCAGAGCTGATGAATAGAACGGAAATTTGGTGAGCCATTATTGTCTTTTATTTCTGTTAATATGGCAATAATGGGACCAAGAGAAATTGTTTGTGTATGTTTGGAAAATTGAGCGAGAAAAGATATATTTTGCTTAGGAATTTTAAATGCAGCGAATAGATCCTCACTAAAGGAAATATCTTGTTTTTCTAGTGGCAATTCCTGAATTAATACTGGCAGTTTCGATATTCCAATGCGGATGTAGATCGGCTTTTTTTGATTGATTCTCCAATAATGAAGTAAAGAAGGACTCAGTGCAATCGTATATCCTGACAGAGAAGAATCTTTTTTTATGGAAATCTGTAAGAAATGATTAGTCATAAAAATTCCTCATTTACCCTGTAAAACCTATTAAAAAAATGCAAATGAAGCGTGAGAATTGCTATTTCAGCTGTTTATGTTTGTAAAAATCCAGTTGAGAAGCCTCACTATTTCTTGTAATAGGTTCTAATCTAGGCGAGTTGATACGGTATCGTATGAAAAAAAAGAAAAATGGTGATAAATATCTAGATGAATTATCTTTAAACAGAAAGTTAACTCAAACTTCGCAGTTATACATTCCTCTTCATGTTTCATGTATTAGCATAACTTGGTTTAGAGCAATTAGAAAAGGGTGGTTGATTAATCTTGCAAACATTATTCCTTATAAATAGGGGCAAGATTCTCGTTTCAGGATGCTCGCTTTCCGTGGGGCGTGCGATGTGCCTCCTCGGTGCAAGCGCCTGCTTAGGTCTCATCTAACCCGCTAATCCCACAGGAGTCTCGCACCTTACACTCCAATCAAGCCGTTTTGATTCATTAGTTGCTGTCGTTGAACTGGTGAAAACATCCATCTGATAGAAATAGACTAACAGTGCACATTTTGGAAGAACAACGTTGAATAATAACATAAAAAATCAATGCTACTAGTGTTTAGTCATCATACCTTGTAATGAAATTCGAAGACAAGAACTTATTCTAAAACAGGTTGCTTGTAACCGGAGGGTGCGAAGACTCCTGCGGGAAATCTGGGAAGGCTAAAGACCCCGCAAGGCAACACTGAGGAGGCTCATATCCCACCCGCGGAAAGGGAAGCAACCCGTAGTGGAAAGCAACCCCCCACACTAAAAATAAGCCTCCTATTTTATTGTTCTTAAACCGACTAATATCAAGACTTGCAAACGAATTTGATGGTGCGAAGTTTTTGAGTAGTTAATATTTATTTGTTGGTTTAATAGGTGGTGTCTAAGGGCATGGAATAGGGAGGTTATTTCTATTAGTAGTTAGTTCTAGTAGATAGATGAAGCATCATTTAATTCTTCATTCTGGCAATCTACCTTATAGTTTGTTATAGTGAAGTCAATTGTTAAAAAGGAGTTGTTAAAATGACGGTAAATTTGCATGATTCTGCCTACTCATTGGAAAAGGCGATTCGTCAAAGTGATGAATATAATAATTTGAAAAAAATGTATGATGAAGTGAATGGAGATGCATCTGCGAAAGCAATGTTTGATAACTTCCGTACGATTCAAATCGAATTACAACAAAAACAAATGACTGGGCAAGAAATTTCAGAAGAAGAAGTAGAGCAAGCCCAAAAAACAGTAGCACTTGTCCAACAGCATGAAAAGATTTCAAAGCTGATGGAAGCAGAGCAACGTATGAGCATGGTTATTGGTGAGTTAAATCAAATTATTATGAAACCATTAGAAGATCTTTATGGTCCTGCACAATAAGTAGAATAAGGAAGAAGAGTGAAATTGTCCTGCGGGAGAAGTTCACTCTTCTTTTTGGTTTAGAAGAGATAGGGAGAAAAATTCTTATAATTTTTGTTTGATTTGTAGAAAGTTTATTTTGTTCATAATTGGTAGGAATTAATGTGGCTTATCCGAAGTAAGACAAATAGGATGAAGTAAGCGTGGATTTGTCCGAAAAAAGGTGAATCAGGACCAAAAAGGGGTGGAAAAAGCCGATTAGTGTCCAATAAAAAGCTTGTCAGTATCGACTACCGCATACAAAAAATAACCCACTCCTAAAAAGGAGTGGGAATTTTGTTAGCCATATAAAGTATTAGTATTTACTTCCGCCAAGTTGTTGCTCAGCCATTTGAACTAATCTTTTTGTAATTTCTCCACCAACAGAACCGTTAGCGCGAGCTGTTGTTTCAGCACCTAGGCTTACTCCAAACTCAGTTGCGATTTCATATTTCATTTGATCCAATGCTTGAGATACTCCTGGTACTACAAGTTGATTTGAACTATTTGCCATGATGAATGTTTCCTCCTTTAAGTGTTTTTGTTGCGCCTTACATATATTAGTTTAAAAAATTTGTCACAATTTATACGTATATTTTTTGTGAAATTATTTCCATTAAAATACTAGAAAATTCCATAGTGTTGGTATAAAGGGTTTTTCACCATTTTACGAGGCTGTTAGAGAAAGATTGTATTCCGTTATGTTATTATTTACCAGTCGAAATACTTGTATTTTTCCTCCTGAACAGTTGTTGTTAGATATGCTAAATAAGTACAGAGGATTATGATAATTTAGGAGCTCAGTT
The DNA here is from genome assembly GCF_983173855.1 of Niallia sp. WK069_GA_01. NCBI lineage: Bacteria > Bacillati > Bacillota > Bacilli > Caryophanales > Bacillaceae > Niallia > Niallia sp. WK069_GA_01. The sequence continues at coordinate 4,163,166 of NZ_OZ470138.1, read as the reverse complement.
CTATTATGCTTGTTTATGACATACATGATATATAAAGACAAAACATCCTAGAAATGGGGGAAAAAAATGATTTATCGCTTATTAGCTTTAAATATTGATGGCACTCTCCTGCAGTCAAATGGTCGTATAAACAAATCAACAAAAGATGCAATTGAATATGTTCAGCAAAAAGGAATATATGTGACATTAGTAACATCAAGGAGTTTTCCATCTGCAAAAAAAGTGGCAAAAGCATTACGCTTAAATAGCCATATCGTTACACATCAAGGGGCGTTAATTGCCAATAATTTAGAACAAACCATTTATGTAAAAAGAATTGCAGATGATTTAACGTATGATATAGTCCGTTTTTTAGAAGGATTTATCTGTCAAATTCGATTAGTTCATGAAAAATTTTCTCTTGCGAATAAATCGAAGTTAAATCATAATATGTTGGCAAAAACTGTTTTTTCGTCAGGTGATCCAGTCTTTTATTCCCATCAATTTGTCGATGTGCTGAGCGAAGTTTTGCTAGAAGAACCTGTGAGTACACCAAAAATTGAAGTTTATTTTGAAGATAAAAAGGACTGCCATGATGCAATAGAAGTCATGGGGAAAATGTTTGATGATATCAATATTGTGCAAATAAATGAGTTACGTTTAGAAATATTGCCAGAAGGTGTTTCAAAATTAAATGGTTTATTATATTTAGGTGAGCATCTCGGTATAAAAAGCAGAGAGATGGTTGTTATAGGCGACAGTATGGATGATTTAGAAATGATTGAAACAGCTGGACTTGGTGTTGCAATGGGAAATGCATCAAATGAATTAAAATTAGCAGCCGATTGGGTAACAAGATCTAATGACCAGCATGGTGTAGCCTATATGGTAAAAGAACATTTCCGAAAACAACAGCCAATAGAATTTCTTCGTAAAATGAATATTATCAAGTAAGCAGATATTATAATTTTATTTATTATTAATGGGATCCTCACGTTGAAAAACGGAGGATCTTTTGTGTTCTGTAAATGGGAGGAACGCGGAACAGAATCTAAAAGAAATTTTTGACCGGACTAGTTACTTTTTGTACACTAAAGTATAATTAAAATTTACAGAATCCAAAATAAAAGGTGAATAAAAATGAAAGTAATTTCTATAAGTGGTTTAACGGATGACCGTTTAATCAGACCATTAGAACATATAGGCAATTTATTTTTTGAAGATACAAAAGTGATGTTTATCGAGGATGAGGAAGCAGATATTACCATACAATTTGAAGCAAGTCTTTCTGATGATCTGTACACAGTAAGCGGACAAATAATCAACAGACCTTCTTTTAGCTGTACAAAAAATATCAAGCAGCTTACAGACAAAGAGCGTTTTAGACAAGAAAAAAATGCTATATCTCAAGTGTACTTAATGGTGCTGCAAGAGTTTACAGGCATGGTTCAGAAATGGGGAATTTTAACTGGTATTCGTCCGACTAAATTATTACATCGTCATATGCAAAATCAAGTACCAATGGATGTTGCACATCAATCATTAAAAGAAGAATACTTGATGTCGGATGAAAAAATAGAATTAATGCAAAAAATTATCGACCGACAATTAACGGTTATACCAGATTTATATGACTTGAAAAAAGAAGTAAGCATCTATATTGGTATTCCATTCTGCCCAACTAAATGTGCGTATTGCACCTTTCCGGCCTATGCCATTAATGGCAGACAAGGATCGGTTACTTCCTTTTTAGGTGGATTGCATTATGAAATGCAAAAAATGGGAGAATGGCTAAAAGAAAAAAATATTAAGATTACAACCTTGTATTATGGCGGAGGAACACCAACTAGTATAACAGCAGAAGAAATGGACTTGCTTTATGAACAAATGCAGGCATCTTTTCCAAATGTAGAAAATATTCGTGAGATTACTGTGGAAGCAGGACGTCCAGATACAATTACTCCTGAAAAATTAGCCGTTTTGAACAAATGGAATATTGATCGAATCAGTATTAATCCACAGTCCTACACGCAGGAAACGTTAAAAGCCATCGGGCGTCATCATACGGTGGAAGAGACAATTGATAAATACCATATGGCAAGAAAGCATGGGATGAATAATATTAATATGGATTTAATTATTGGTCTGCCAGGAGAAGGAATAAAAGAGTTTGAACATACGTTGGCAAAAACAGAGGAACTGATGCCAGAATCGTTAACGGTCCATACTTTATCTTTTAAACGTGCATCTGAAATGACACGAAATAAAGCAAAATATAAGGTGGCAGAAAGAAGCGAAATTGAAAAGATGATGAAAATGGCAGAAGAGTGGACAGAACAATTTGAGTATGTTCCGTATTATTTATATCGTCAAAAAAATATTTTAGGAAATTTAGAAAATGTAGGATACTCCAAACGTAATCAAGAAAGTATTTACAATATTATAATGATGGAAGAGTTGCAAACAGTAATTGGTATTGGCTGTGGAGCATCCAGCAAGTTTATCCATCCTTTAACAGGAAAAATCACTCAATTCTCTAACCCAAAAGATCCTAAAACGTACAATGATAGCTTTAAAGAATATACAGAACGTAAAATTGATCTATTAAACGAGCATTTTTTAACGGAAGAATCGAATAAATAAGAAGAGCGAAACAGTCCTTGCAGCAGCGAGGGCTGTTTTTTATAAAGCAAGAAAGGATAAGTTTTCTAAAGTCTGATAAATGTCTAGCTTCGCCGTACAAGATGTACAAGTGCCGGCGCTTCCACTGGACGTGGTGTATTTAACCGGCCAGCGCCTAGTGCTTGTAAGTATTGTCTCATGCCTCTAAAAGTAAAAGCTATTAAAAAAAATAAAGTAGAAATGAATGAGATTAGCATGAATGTAAAAACTAAACCAACGGTTATATTTCTAATATTGTATTTTCAACTGATTAAGTAAACGAGTAATGGTTTCCTGCTTTTTTATTCAAAAATCATTGCAATTTTATAAAATAACGAATACTATAGATAATGTTGTTTTTAAATGTTCGTTTTTTGGAGGTATTTATGTTTAAGCTAACGCAAAATAATACAAATGTGAAAACAGAGGTTATTGCTGGTTTTACTACTTTTTTAACAATGGTATATATTGTGATTGTGAATCCGGTTATTTTATCCAGTGCAGGTGTGCCTTTTGATCAGGTATTTTTGGCCACTATTATTTCAGCTGTACTTGGAACATTATGGATGGCGCTATTGGCAAACTATCCGATTGCAATTGCTCCTGGAATGGGAATGAATGCATATTTTGCCTATTCTGTTGTAGGGTCTCATGGTGGAATTGATTATATGGCGGCACTTTCTGCAGTATTTGTAGCCGGAATTATCTTTATTATATTATCGTTAACCCCGTTTCGGGCAAAATTAATTGAGGCAATCCCTGAAAACTTAAAGCACGGCATAACAGCTGGGATTGGTTTATTTATCGCTTTTATCGGATTAAGGCAAACTGGAATTATTGTCGGACATCCAGAAAATTTAGTAGGTCTAGGCAATCTGCAGTCTCCTTCTGTCGTATTGGCACTTGTTGGGCTTGCGATCACGATTATTTTATATGCGATGAATATAAGAGGCGCTTTATTTTTAGGGATGATTGTTACAGGAATCATCGCCTTTTTCACTGGACAGCTTGAATTTAAAGAGGGGTTCCTTGCAGCCCCACATTTACCGGAAGGATTTATTATTAGTAATCCACTTGATGCATTTGGGGATATTTTTCAACATAGTCTATATGCAGTTGTATTTTCTTTTTTATTGGTGACTATTTTTGATACGACTGGAACAATGGTTGGCGTTGCAGAACAAGCTGGTCTGATAAAAAACAATCATTTTCCTAGAGCTAGACAAGCGTTATTAGCAGATTCTGTTGGAACAACTGTTGGTGCAATTTTTGGAACAAGCCCGACAACTGCATATATCGAGTCAACAGCAGGTGTTGCTGCTGGGGGTCGTACTGGATTAACCGGTGTTGTTGTTGCAGTGCTGTTTATTATTTCAGCCTTTTTTGCTCCATTAGTCGGTGCAGTTTCTGGCATTGCTGCCATTACAGCTCCTGCCTTAATTATCGTTGGAAGTTTAATGATGGGTGCCATTGCTCATGTGAAATGGTCAGAATTTGATGAGGCTTTTCCTGCCTTCCTTGTTATATTAAGCATGCCACTTACATCCAGTATTGCTACAGGAATTGCATTAGGATTTATTTCACATCCGCTTATGAAGCTCGTGAAAGGCAAAGGAAAATCCGTTCATCCATTAGTATACGTATTTGCCATTTTATTTTTATATCAACTAGTATTTTTACCGCATTAAAAAAGAAAACAGAAGCGCTCTCTAGCTTGAAATATATAAAATTTAAATGTAAAACATAAGGATATTCTTCTATTTTGGAGAATGTCCTTTTTTACGCATATTTAGCCGGCCAGCGCCTAGCTCTAGTGAGTATTGACTATTGTCTTTTGCTTCTAAAAGTAAAGAACACTTTTTGTAAGTCAAAAGAACATTTTTCTTTATGGCTAAACAACGAGCTTGCGATTTTCTTATTAAATACTTGAAACCTTTTCCTTTTTTAATCGTAAAAAGAATGAAGGAGGAGAGCGGAATGACGTTAGAATTAAAAAATGTTTCGAAAAAGTTTGGGTCTTTTCTTGCAGTGGACAATTTATCCCTTTCTATACCTGAAAAAGAGATGTTTGGATTTTTAGGGGGAAACGGTGCTGGTAAGACGACAACCTTTCGCATGATACTTGGGATTTTAGAAAACAGCGAAGGGGAAATTCTTTGGGACAATAATAGAATTGACTACAAAACAAGTCCTTTTATTGGGTATCTCCCAGAAGAAAGGGGATTATATCCTAAACTAAAAGTAAAAGATCAACTAGTCTATTTGGCGAGATTAAGGGGAATGGATAAAAAGAAAGCGCTGCACGAATTAGAATATTGGTTAAATCGATTTAAGGTTCCTGAATATTTGAATAAAAAGGTGGAGGAGCTTTCAAAAGGAAATCAGCAGAAAATTCAATTTATCAGTGCTGTCTTACATAAACCGAAGTTATTAATTTTAGATGAACCATTCAGCGGTCTTGATCCTATTAATGTAGAGCAACTAAAATCCGCGGTTATTGATTTGAAAAATAACGGAACTACAATTGTTTTTTCCAGTCATCGTATGGAGCATGTCGAGGAAATGTGTGAACACCTTTGCATTATGCACAAAGGGAAACCAGTTGTGCATGGATCGTTAAAGCAAGTGAAAAGAAGCTTTGGAAAAAAGAATGTAACGATACATGCTGATTTTGATCTTGCATTTTTAGGAGATTACCCTGGTGTAGTGAAATTAAAGCAGACAACAGAAGGCGTTTCTTTGCAAATTGAAGGAGAGGAAATTGCGGAGAAAATTCTAAAGGATATTGTGAATAAAGGATTTATTCGAAAGTTTGCATTAGAAGAGCCGTCACTAAATGATATTTTTATCGAAAAGGTAGGTGCTTCTCTTGAATAACTTTTGGATTATTCTTTTTCATACGTATGTAAGTAAATTAAAAACAAAATCATTTATTATTACTACAGCTGTAACCCTTGTACTCATTGTCGCTTTATCCAATATGCAGTCTATCATTCATACTTTTGATAAGGAGGATAAATCGACGATTGCTGTTATTGATCAAACAAATGAATTATTTACACCAATTCAACAAGTGGCTAAGCAGTCGAATAGTGATACGGTGCTTGAAAAATATAAAGGCAGTGAAGAACAAGGAAAACAAGCGGTAGAGAATGAGGACTACGAAGGATTATTAGTAGTAGATTATAATAAGGAAAAGCTTCCAGTTGCTACTTATTATTCTATGAATATTGCTGATTCTTCTGTATCAAGTGATTTAATGGCGAGTATTCAAGCGGTAAAAGGAAATTTAGCAGCAGCGCAATTAAATTTAACGATTGATCAGCTTACGAAATTAAATGAACCTGTGTCCTTTGACCAAGTGGCACTGGAACAAAATGCAAAAACAGCTGAAGAACTAAATCAGGCACGTGGACTTGTATATGTTTTATTATTTCTAATCTATTTTGCTGTTATTATGTATGCCAATATGATTGCGATGGAAGTGGCAACAGAAAAATCTTCTCGTGTCATGGAAATTCTTATCTCAAGTGTGTCTCCGATTAAGCATATGTTTGCTAAAATAATTGGGGTAGGACTTCTAAGTTTAACACAATTGGTCCTTTTACTTTCTGTTGGCTATTATTTTATGACAAATAATAAAGATTTAGGTTCAATGGGCGGGTTTTTAGGTTTTGCTGAAGTGCCTGTTTCTACCATTATTTATGCAGCAGTCTTTTTTATTCTAGGTTATTTTTTATATGCAACATTGGCAGCTCTTCTCGGTTCTCTTGTCAGCAGAATAGAAGATGTTCAACAAATGATTACACCAATGACTTTATTAGTAGTGGCCGGTTTTATGATTGCCATGTTTGGATTGAATGCTCCTGATACAGGATTTGTAACGGTTACTTCATATATACCATTTTTCACTCCTATGCTTATGTTTATGAGAGTAGGAATGTTAAATCTTCCTGTATGGGAGCCAATTTTGGGCGTTGTCATTCTAGTGCTTTCTATTGTTATACTGGCTGCATTTGGAGGAAGAGTATATAAAGGCGGCGTATTAATGTATGGAAAATCAAATTCCTATAAGGATATTAAAAAAGCACTACAGCTTACCAAAAAAGAATAGTTTAAAAATGTAAAATTACGAAAAAAGCACTTTTCTGATAAAGAAAAGTGCTTTTTTGGGGAGATAAAAAAGCATAAAATTTTTGAAATGAGAAGTCTGTCTAGCTCCAGCGCCTAGCCCCTGTGAAAGATAACCTCTTGCCTCTAAAAGTAAAGAACACTTTTTGAGTCAAGAGAACATTTTTCTTCGGGGCTGAACAAGGCGCTTGCGCTTTTCTTATGTTGTAGGAAGCAATATGTTACGTTATAGAAAGAAAATAAAAAAGGAGACGATTTTGTATGGCAATAATAAAAAAAGGAGAAACGGTCGGTCTGATTGCTTGTTCAAATGGGAGACCAATCGAAGCGAAAGTGCAGATGGATGCTTTGGAAATAACATTAAAACAAATGGGGCTAGAAGTTAAGTTTGCCAAGACTATTTATAGTGTGAATGGAACACCATTTAGCGGTACGCCAAAAGAGCGAGCAAAAGCATTAATGAATCTATTTACTGATCCAGCTGTGAAAGTAATATTTGATATTTCAGGAGGGGATGCAGCCAATCAAGTGCTGCCATATTTAGATTTTGAACGAATCAGAAAAAGTCAAACACCATTTGTTGGATTAAGTGACTTATCTGTTATCAATAATGCTATTGTAGCATGCAGCAGTATTCCTGCTTATCATTATCAAATAAGTAATTTAGTTCAGGCAGATAAGCAAGAACAACTCAGCTTATTTAAGGAATTGTTTTTTTCTGATATAACGGATGGAGCTAGCTATAAGACTTTCCCATATACCTGGATTCGTGGAGAGTTTATGGAAGGAGAAATTATAGGGGGAAATACAAGATGTTTTCTAAAATTAGCTGGAACAAAGTATTTGCCTGATGGGAGTAATCGAATTTTATTTTTAGAAAGCCTAGGAGGCGGGCCGGCAAGATTAATGTCCTTATTTACGCAATTAGAGCAAATCGGCATCTTTGAAAAATGCAGCGGGATTCTGCTAGGTGAATTCACAGAAATGGAAACAAAAGGGAGCATGCCGACTGCAGAAGAGCTTCTTTTGGAAGTAACACATTTGCATCAGCTGCCAGTCGCTAAAACATCCTTTTTAGGTCATGGAACAAATGCCCATTGCTTGCCATTAGGATTAAAAATGACATTTGATTAAAGGACAATCTTAAAAAAGCATCTATTTATGTAGCACTAAGCTAAACTCCAGTTGAAGCGAGACAGGCGGAAAGAAAGCAAGAATTTCATGACGAAGCTTTTCTGCAAGCGATGTGAATGAAGAAGATAAACCAATGGCACAACTTCCCATACGACAAGAAAAAGAAAAAATATCAGAACGTGCATTCGTTTTTTTGTCATGATAAAATAGAAGAAAAAGATAGGGGCGTGTTAGGATGAAAGAGATTTCCTTTATCCATTGTGCGGATTTGCATTTAGACAGTCCGATGATTGGGCTTAGAAATTTACCTTCGTCTATTCAGAAGCGACTGCAGGAAAGCACCTTTACTGCATTTGCAAAACTAGTGGAAAAAGCACTCTCTCTACAAGTTGATTTTATCATTATTGCAGGCGATATTTATGATGGAGAAGATAGAAGTATAAGAGCACAAATTCGTTTTAAAAAAGAATTGGAACGTCTTCAAAAACAGAATATTAAAGTATTTATCGTTCATGGTAACCATGATCATTTAAGTGGAAGCTGGGTGCATTTACAGTGGCCGGATAATGTCTATATTTTCCCCGCGGAAGTAACAAAAGCAGTCTTTACAAATGACAATGCGACTGTTTCATTATATGGTTTTAGTTATGAGACAAGACATATTTATGATCGGAAAATAGATACCTATAAAAAAGAGGATAGTACCGACTTTCATATAGGCATACTGCATGGCAGCGTGGAAGGTTCAAGCGGCCACAGTCCGTATGCTCCATTTCGATTACATGATTTGAACTCTAAATTAATGGATTATTGGGCGCTTGGACATATACATAAAAGAGAGGTTTTGCAATCTTCTCCTCCTATTGTTTATCCCGGCAATATTCAAGGCAGACATAAAAAGGAAACAGGCGAAAAAGGTGCCTACTATGTTCGATTGAACGAGACAGGAACAGAATCCATATTTCTTTCAACGGCAGATGTTATATGGAAAAAAATCGAGTTGGATGCCGCAAGTGTGCAAACAGTTGATGAGCTTATTTTATTATGCAGGCAAAAAATAGAGGAAGAAAGAAAAGAGAAGGTTTCTAGTATTCTTCTTGTCGAAATAACAAATGTAAGCATGGAGTCGGTTTATCCGACAGATTTACTGGAAATATTGCAAACGGAAGAAATGGAAGAGGCAGAAGAAAGGCAGTTTGTATGGATCTCTTCGATTAAATTAAAAAGAGATACTACCTGGATAAAGGATAATGTCATAAATGAGTCTGATTTTTATAAAGAGCTTTTTACAATAGCAGAAAATAGGACAGAAGTGGTAAAGGGAGTAGCACCTCTTTATCAAAATCCAGCTGCTCATCGCTTTTTAACAGAGCTGACAGAAGAAGACAAAAAAGACCTGGCGGAAGAAGCAGAGAATTTGCTAATCAGTTTACTATATAAGCGATAGATAGGAGGTGAAGTGATGTTTATTAAATCGATTACGATTTATGGTTATGGCAAGCTTGAGAATCAATCATTTTCTGTTAATGGTCCTCTTCAAGTTTTTTTCGGGGAAAATGAAGCAGGAAAATCAACGATTATGAGTTTTATACATAGCATATTATTTGGCTTTCCCACGAAGCAGCAATCAGAACTACGATATGAACCAAAACATCAGCATAAGTACGGAGGAAAATTATCTGGATTGTTTCCAAACTATGGATTAGTTACGATTGAACGTGTAAAAGGAAAAGCAGCAGGAGATGTAACGGTCACATTAGAAAATGGCAGAAGAGGGCAGGAAGAATTACTGGAAGAGTTGTTAAAAGGTGTGGATAAAGCACTTTTTCAGTCTGTTTTTTCTTTTAATCTTCAAGGATTACAAAATGTCCATCAATTAAGAGGAGAAGAACTGGGAAGGTTTCTATTTTCAACGGGTGCAGTAGGATCAGATGCTTTGTTAAAGGCAGAAAATGAGTTGCAAAAGGAACTCGATCAACGATTTAGACCAAATGGAAAAAAACCGCAGCTTAATGAAAAATTAGCTTTATTAAAAGAAAAGTATCGACAGTTGAAAATGGCAGAAAAAACAAATAGCCAATATCAGCAGCTGCTTAACCAGAAGGGGAATTTGGAAGAATCGATACAACAAGCGGATGAAACGAAGCGACAAATGGAAAAAAACAAACGTCAGCTAGAAGAATGGATAAAAATAAAACCATTAGTGCAAGAAAAAACGGAACTTAAAAAACGAATAGAGCAATATAAAGAATTATCCTTTCCTATAGATGGATTAAATAGATGGGAAAAAATAAAAGAACGAATACTTGCGATTGAAAGTGGAATGCAGCAGATAGACAATAAAATAACAAAAATAGAAGAAGAACAAACAGAATTGTCTCCAAATTTCAGCTTGTTAAATAAAGAAAGTGAAATCTTGTATGCGATGGAAAAGCTGCCATTAGCAGAACAATGGACTAGCCGCAAAAGTTCCTTGTTAATACAAGCTGAGGCGTTGGAAACAGAACTTCATGTGATAGAGGAAAAGCTTCATTTTGTTGACCGTAACAACTTGTTAAAAAGCAATACAAGTGTTTTCTTAAAAGAACAATGCGCTAATGCTAGTTCAACCCAAAAGAGATTAAAAGAATTTAGGGATGAACTTGATTTTCGTCTAATGGAAGAGCAAAAACTGCTGGAACGACTCGAAAAGGATATACAAGTGCATGAATCCGTGTTATTGCCAAACGATAAGAGGAAGCAATTAGAAGAAAGAGCTGATTCGGCACGTCATTACTCCTTTTATAAAGAAAAATATCAGTCACTTGAAAAAGAATTCGTGGAGATAAAAAATCGCCTTAAAAAGACGCAGCAAAAGAAAAAGCAGGAAACTGTTCAATGGACTTTATTTTCCCTGTTTTGGCTGATAACGGCAGCTATGGGAATATGGAGCAATAATGTATTATATATTCTAGTTGGTCTTATAGCCAGCGGTATTGGTGGTTTGCTGCTGTTCCGCAGTAAACAGCAATACAAAAAGGAATATGCTCTTTTACTGAAGAAGCAGCAGGAAATAAGGACTGAATTAGAAACTGTTCAACAAAATTTGAAGGAAGACAAAAGCAGTGATTTTACTCATATTGTGAAAATACTGAAAGAAGATGATGATAATCGAGAAAAGTTCACTCGGTATCAGATCAAATTAGAGCAGCAAAATGAAAGTTATGAAAAAGTACTTCGTGGTTTTGACCAGTGGGAACAGGATAGAAAAGATCTTGATATGCTGTTAAAGAAGCTGGGGAAAGAAACTGGTATCCCACAAGAGCTTGCCCTGCATTACATATATGATGCCTTTTTATTGTTAGAGGAATGGAAGAAAAAAAACAGAGAAAGACATGCTGTTCAAAAAGAAATAGCTTCTATAGAGAGAGACATTGATAAACTGAATGAAGCAATTGTGCAACTGTACAATGATTTTTTTCCGAAAAAGACAGACAGTATACAAAATAAATGTTTTCAGCTGAAAAGCGCTTTAAAGCGAGAAAATGAAAAAAAGATTCGCTGGCAGGAAAACGCCAGGAAGCTGACGGAATATAATCGTGATAGAAAAGACATGCAGGCAGAGTTATCTATCTATCAATCGGAGAAGAAACAATTATTTCAGCTTGCAGAGGTGGAAGATGAAGAACGTTTCCGAGAACAGGCTAAAAAGGATGAAGAGAAAACGCAAATTATGGCTGATGTTGCAACGGTACAGCTTCAATTAGATCTATCTTCTTTTCAAAAGAAAAAAACAATGGAATATATGTTAATCGAAGAACCAGTAATGGAAGTGGAGCAGCTAGATAGGAAGATGAAACAGCTAGAAGAAGACAGCAAACAATGGATGGAAGAGGCAGCAGCATTAAATTTTGAGGTTTTACGTATCGAAACTGGTGGAACATATACGGAGTTATTACATTCTTATAAACAATTAAAAGCAGAATTTGAAGAAGAAGCAAAGGAATGGGGAAAGTATGCTGTTGCAAGGCAGTTCCTTTCTCAAACAGTACAGCAGTATAAAAATAAGCAATTGCCAAAAATGCTGCAAAAGGCAGAAGAGTATTTGCAATTCTTAACAAACGGTAAATATAAAAGAATTATACCTAAAGAGGATGGCGTTGGATTTCTAATAGAAAGCAAAGAACAAGTTTACTTTGAAGCAAAAGAGCTAAGTCAAGGAACCACGGAGCAGCTTTATGTTTCTATTCGGTTGGCGCTGGCTAACACCTTTTATAAAAAATATCAGCTGCCGATTATTATTGATGATAGTTTTGTAAACTTTGATGAAAAAAGAACAAAAAGGGTGATTGAGCTATTAAAATCGAATACAGAAAATCAGCTTCTTTTTTTTACTTGCCACCCTCATATTACCCAGTATTTTAAAAAGGAAGAAGTTTGTTATTTAAATGTAGAGGCAAGCAAAATATAATGTTTCATGCTAATGAGATATATACCATGTCAGGGTAGACAACCATGCAACAAATTTACAGCAAGGAACCCTATTTTCAGGAAAGCCTATAAGAAATAAAAAATCATTTCATGTTATACTACTTTTGTTATGCTCTAAAAAAAATCAAGGCAAATATCATTTGATTAAAGATTAAGTTTTTATAGACAAGTTACTATGGAAAAAGCTTTATTACGTTTTCATGGTATTTTAAATCAATTTGATAGACACCTATGCTAATAGAGAATTACACCATGGCTCATGGAAAGCGAAGTGTATTCCGGTTGCGGACTATTTGAGAAAGCAAGCCTTTTTCAGGGTAGCCTACAGAACAATTTAAAATTAGAAAATAACAAGATAAGGGAGCGGAGTTATTTGAGTAAAAAAGGAGTACTCCATTATGAGGTTGGAGAACAAATTGAATTATTTTTATTAATAAAAAGTGCAACAAAAGCAATCGCAAGTAATGGCAAACCGTTTTTAACACTGATCTTTCAAGATAAGAGTGGCGATATAGAGGCAAAACTTTGGGATGCAACAGATGCAGATGAGCAAAACTATCGGGCAGAAGCTATAGTAAAAGTGAATGGAGATATCCAAAACTATCGTGGAAGACTGCAGTTAAGAATACGCCAAATTAAATTAGCGAATAAAGAAGATAATGTTCGCTTGGCAGATTTTTTAGAAACAGCCCCTTTAACGCAAGATGAAATGATGAGCAAAATAACACAGTATATATTTGAAATGCAGAATTCAAAAATTCAAAGACTAACAAGGCATTTGGTTAAAAAATACCAACAAGCTTTTTTAGAGTACCCGGCAGCTACAAAAAATCATCATGAATTTGTGTCTGGATTAGCTTACCATGTTGTAAGTATGTTAGATTTGGCAAAGGCAATTGCGAACCTTTATCCTAGTCTAGATAAGGATCTTTTATATGGTGGCATTATTCTTCATGATTTAGGAAAGGTATTAGAACTTTCAGGTCCTATTTCTACTGTTTATACTGTAGAAGGAAATTTACTAGGTCATATTACGATTATGGTAAATGAAATCGGAAAAGCAGCTGATGAATTGGATATTAGCGGAGAAGAATTGATGCTGCTTCAGCATATTGTTTTATCTCACCATGGAAAAGCAGAGTGGGGCAGTCCAAAAGCTCCATTAATTAAAGAAGCGGAAATCATTCATTATATTGATAATTTAGATGCAAAAATGAATATGCTTGATGGTGCATTAGAAAGAGTAAAACCGGGTGAGTTTACAGAACGAATTTTTCCATTGGAAAATCGATCCTTTTATAAACCTACTTTTCACAAATAGTAGAAGAGATGTGGTCATTAGGGAAACATAGGAATAATCTACTTTTTCTAGCATATGATGAAGTATAAATAGTGATATGCTTTTTTATAGATGGAAGGAGTAGATGAACAATGTTTAGTATACCGATGTGGGTTCTATTTGTATTTGGTGGAATTGTCGTCAGTGCTTTTATGGCAGTTAAAACAGGAAAAGAAGAAAGACAGCAGGAGAATGAAGGGATAGAGAGAGAAGGCGAAGAGTATATGAAGCGTCTAGAACAAGAGAAACAGCGGCGACAGGGGAATAAAGAAGAGAAAGTGTTCGAAAACTGATAGCGAGTCAAAGGGGTGCCTTACAGGCGCACAGAAAAGCTGCTAAAAAGCGGATAGACAGTCTAGCACTAGCCTTTCTTCTCGCCTGTCTCGCAAATGGTGAGTTGTATGAACGCCTCACCAAATTACTATTATGTGGCGTTTTTAAACTAGAAATATCATCTTTATCCTAATAGTGAATGTTTTCTCTATAAATAATAACGTATAAAACACTTTTTCAGCTGCCTTCCTACAGCACTGAGGCTCTCGGATCTCCCATGGAAAGCATCAGACAAGTTAAATATAAAAGAAAAAGGCAATATAAAGGGATTTACGCCTTTATATTGCCTTTTTTTTACTTTTCAGAAGTAGTAGTAGTAGTATCTAAAATACCTTTTAAGTCTTTATCTTCAATTTTTACATCTGCATTTTTTAACTCTTTTTGCATGGCTTTATTGATTTCTTCCGTTGTAAGCTTGGATACTTTCAAGTCATACGCCATTTTGTCTTTTACATCTTCATATTTGCCTTTTTCTTTTTTATCAGTTACTTGGATAATATGGTAGCCATTATCAGTTTTAACTGGACCACTAATTTCATTTACTTTCAAACCATAAGCAGCTGTTTCAAATTCAGGTACCATAGAACCTGCACCAAACCATCCTAAATCTCCGCCATTAGCTGCACTAGCCGTATCAGTAGAGTTTTCTTTTGCCAAGTCCTCGAATTTATCGCCATTATCTAGTTTTTTCTTGATTTCTTTTGCTGTTTTTTCATCAGCAACTAGAATATGACGTGCTTTAATTTCAGGCTTGTAATCATCATAATAAGCTTTAATCTCATCATCTGTTACTTTAACTTCTTTAACAGCTGCTTTTTGTTGTAATAAACCAGTTTTAAACATAGCGCGTAGCTCGTCTTCACTGTTGTATCCATATTGTTGAATAGCAGTTAAAAAGTTATCACCATATTGGCTTTTTATTTTATCTACTTGCTCATTTACTTCATCATCTGAAACTTTATAATTTTTTTCTAATACTTTCTCATAAAGCAATGGTTGAAGAACTGCTGTACCGTATTTATCTTTCATTGCATCATAAAGTTGATCTTTTGTAATGTCCCCAGCATCCGTTTTTACAACTGCCTCGGATCCATCATTACTGCATGCGCTAAGACCTATTACACTTGCAGCTAAAGTGAGGGATAATATCCATTTTTTCAAGTTAAACACTCCCAAGTAAGTTTTTCATTCTCAACAATCCCTACTATATCATAAATTGTACAAAGAGCAAAAGTTATTGTAATAATGATAGCCAATATTGTTAAATTTTGATTATAACTACTATGGTTTAAGCTCAAACGAAGCCTCATGAAAAGCTTCGGAAAACGGAACGAAGACCACCGTTCGCTTGGATCCATTGCTCACAATGTTCACTTTTTAAGTTGACTAAAGCTAGAGTAGCTGGGATATGCTGTTTGCCCGTCTATTTTTGCTAGCATTTAACAAAGCAATTTGATTGAAAACATATTTGGCAACGTTTCGAATTTTTTCATCAAAAGAATGCGCCAAAGCTCCTTTTCATATTAGCTCAAACATAATTTCAGCTTCGTCATGCGAGAAATAAAAAATGGGTAGATGTCCTGTTCCGTTTCTGGGTCAAATACATATGATACATTGAGCTGAAAACAAGGATAGATTAAATCCTTTGCTAGCTTCCGGAAAGAAATTTCTTAAAAGAAGGTATTGGATGGCAGGGAATAATAATTATTTTCTTTTATTCATTGTACTGTTTTTCTTAATAATGATAGTTGGTACTGCCTTCTGTTAAGTGAATTTTTTTCGAGATGTATAAGCGATTAGTCATTAACTGAATACAATATGGTAACAACCTTAAAGGAGGTGTTACTATGGGTAACTCATACGGCGGTGGTTTTGCATTAATCGTAGTATTGTTTATTTTATTAGTTATCGTAGGCGCTGCATGGCTGTAATTACTAATTAAGACCATTATTAAATCGCTGCCTTGTAATATTGGCGATTAGTATGGAAAAAGAAAGGAGGCGTTTTCATGTCTGGTGCAGGCGTATATGGTGGAGGCTTCGCTTTATTAGTAGTGCTTTTCATTTTGTTAGTAATCATTGGAGCATCTTGGTTATAAAATTATGTCCTTGATAAAATATAAAAAGGTGAGCATTTGCTCACCTTTTTATATGAATGGTCTTTTATGTGGAAGGATCCTCGTTAAAGGAAACTCCACTTTATGTTTAATTAAAAAGGATATCGACATAGGAAGAAATCAAAAGAATCGTTATTAGAACATTAATGGTTCGAAATACCTTTGGTTGTTTTTCTTCTGGAATCTCTTTTTGTAAACATAAAGCATTTGTCATTCTATTAATATTGTACAATATTAGAATGGCTAAAATGATAAAAATGGAGATCATCATTGATTCCCTCCTTATCTGCATAGTGGTTGTATGCTACTTACAATACCAAATAACGGTATAAAAAGATAGTATTATCTCTTTTGTGGAGTAGACAGTACTTTCGAATAGCATGAGAGTTACAATATCAAACGTGGACCGTCTTTTATTGTTTTCAACCATTATATGATTGGAAACGCTATATATGATTCCTTCTTATGATTAAGATATTTTATTGACCAGTATTTCAAATCCATGTTCATTTTCTTCTACATAACATTTACTTGGTGACTTCCAAAGATTTTTCATTCGTATAAAATCAGGAACACAAATACCAAAGTGATAAGCAAACAGAATAAGAAAATAATGTACATAGTGTGTAAAAAGAAAACAGCAAGCAATAAAAGTTATATTTAAGACGATAAAAGGTGTAATAGAAGCAAAAAGAAAATGGAATTTTCCTATTGGTTCATCAGCACGAATGCAAATAATCGGGAAAAAACGATATTGAACATCTAGTTTCTTTTTCACCTTATCGCCTAAAGGAACCATAGGCAATAAATGGAGTAGCTTATGGATAGGATAGACAAGAACTAAACATAGTAAAAATAGAGAAAAATAATTATCATTTAATCTGTTTTGTGCAAAATAAGTAGTTATTGGTACATAGAGAAATAGGAACGTTAAAATCATGGTAAGGGACGATATAATGAAAATTCGTTGTAAACCATATTGTCTTTGTAAATTAATTGTTTTCCAGCAGTTCATATAATCAACCTCCGAACGGAGAAATTTTCCTAATTGTGCTCAACTCACTTTGATACTTTACGATGAATAGAGTAAAAAATCAATAGGTTTTTTTTAGTTTTTAATTATTAATAAATTGTTCACTTTTTCCCGTATTTCAGATGTAAGAAATCATGTGAATAATAGTAACGTTTAAGGTAGTGTTCGAGAACAATTTGAATTTTTATTATAAAAATTCAAATACAAAGCACCAGAAGGGGTTTTTATGTATAAGAGTGGTCGTCTACTTTTCTCCATACAAAAAAGCAGGAGAGAGATCTCCTGCTTTTTATAGTCCTTTTTCTCTTTATCTATTTGTTTTTATTTTACGGGTACTGGATCTTTTTGTCTAATTTGCCCATTTACTTCTACAAATTTATCTTCAATATTAGTGAAAGATTTTTCAAAGATCTCCATAAAGTCATCGCCATACATATGTCTTACAATGGTCATTACTTCGAGTAATTCAGGGAATCTTCCGTATAATTCTTTAATTGGCAAGGAAGCGGAAAAAGCTGCACTATTATTAGGATTATACTCTGCCATAATGCTTAGAAACATTGATTCTCCTTTGTCTGTTAAACATATATACGTGTTTCTTTTATCATTTTCCTTTTTGGAAAACGTTAAAAGTCCTCTTTCTTCCAGCTTTTTTGAAAAATTGAAAGCTGTGGAAACATGCATTACGCCAAAATTTGCAACATCAGAGATAGAAGCACCGTTTAACTGGTACGCAATCCATAGGATATGATGTTCATTAATGTTTAAATCGTATGGCTTAATCCAATTTTGCCAATCTTTTTCGATTGATTTCCAAAGTGCCTTACTAAGTTGTCCAATTCTTTGTGTAAATAATAATGATTCCTTCATTGAGTATTGTCTTTCATTCATCTCCAATTCACCTACTTTTCTATTGTCTATAATCATTATGCCAATAAAACAAAAATTAATAAAGATATAAATAAACAAAATTTTAAAAAATGTGAATATTTTTTATTAGAAAGCGGTTACTACGAATATTTATTACTATCAATTAATAAATATTCGTTAAAAAAACAGATAAAATAATCAATAAAATGAAAATTTTAACAGTATAGTAAAAGAAAATAAAATTTCATTTCGAAAATAAGGTTAAAATAACTGTTTTATAACATACTTTGTCGTTGTTATTTAACAGCAATAAAAAAATAATCGAAGAAAAAATTTATAAAAAATGAATATTTGTTTAAAGCCATTTGAATAGGAGTTTAAAAGGGGTTAATTTCAACAAGGATAAGAAGGAAAAGAAATACTATATGTAAATAGAAAATTTATTCCTTTTTTTGTTATTTGGTGTTAAAAAAAATCACATAAGATAAGATTATTTAACATGAAAATTAAAAAGAAAATATTTGATGTCAGATATTCTGTCATTTTTATGTTAGGTTTTAGGAGCGGTGTAGAATTATTCTTATTGTTATTTTAAAGATATTTTTCTTTTTTTTAATGAAGAGAAGTGTGAGTGAAGGGGTGAGTAACAGGCGTTATTATTGCGATGATTGCTCCAATGCTATGTGCTTTCTTAATTACTTTGGCAGCGAATAGAATGCGGTTGAAAATCAAGAAATAACTTGCGAAAGAGATTCCAAAAAGAATGTTGGAATCTCTTATTGTTTAAGCAAGATTTTTTTATGTTATTTCAAGATGGAGTTATTTTAAACTTGATTCTAGGTCGTTTACTGTAGTTTCTAGCTCCTTTAATTCTAATTGCAGTTGTTCCTGATGTGGTTTAATTTCAATTTTCCAATCATTTAAAGTGAGTTTAAGATCTTCAATAAAGGAAGCAATGATTGTTTTTCCTTCTACGGTAGCAGTTGTAACAGATTCTTTTATTTCCAAGATGCTAGTTTTTAATTCTTTTATATCTGCTAAAAAGGCATTTGTATTGTCACGACATGCTTTTCTAGCTTCTTTTCCAGACATTGGGGTGGATAAAAGTGTAGATATACCAGCTGCTAAACTTCCGATAATAAATCCTGTTAAAAATGATTTTCCTCTCATTTTTTCACCTCGTTTTTTTAGTTAGGCTACCCTGAAAAGTGGTGTTTTGGCTCTCTCGAATAGTCCGCAGTCAGAATACACTTCGCTTTCCATGGGGCGGGCGGCGAGCCTCCTCGGAGCTTTTCCTGTGGGGCCTCGGCTGTCCTGCGATTCCCATAGGAGTCTTCGTGTATTCAGACTGCTTCCTGCTTATAAACTTTAGAAAGCTACTTCTTTTCATGTGACATGGTGCGAAATTTGTTTGTCTACTCTGAAAAGAAGTGCTCTTAAGTAGTTTGTAGATACTTCTGTGGTGTTTCACTTCAAGGTTGTCTAAGCGTAATGTACCTTTTTATTATAACGCATTACTTTCTATTATTTCTATTTAAAGGATTAAGAAGATGTATCTATCTATATTGTTACTTTGGACTGATTGTCTTTATGTTTTATAGAGATATAAAAAATCACGAGGGGAATCTACTTCCTCGTGATTTTTTTGTAGCTTGTAACTTTTACTTAGTTATAATTTTTTTGAAAGTTTTCCATAAAGGAAGCTAGTGCTTGTACATGTTCTAAAGGAACAGCATTATAAATGGATGCACGGCAGCCGCCAACAGAACGGTGACCATTAAGTCCAACGAAACCTGCTTCTTTTGCTTGTTGCAGGAATTGCTTTGTTATGTCATCAGATTGCAGTGTAAATGTGACGTTCATTTTGGAACGGCTGTTTTTTTCTGCATGGCCTTTATAAAAACCGTTGCTATTGTCTATTACATCATATAACGATTGCGCTTTTTTATCGTTTATAGCAGCAATGCCTTCTAATCCACCTTGTTTTTCGCCCCATTTTAGTACAAGAGATAATAAATAAATGGCAAATGTAGGTGGTGTATTAAATAATGAATTATTTTTTGCATGTGTATCGTAACTCAAAATTGTCGGTAAAGAAGAGTTTGCTTTAATTAACTCTTTTTTGATAATAACGACTGTTACGCCTGAAGGTCCCAAGTTTTTTTGAGCGCCAGCATAAATGAGGTCGAATTGTTTTACATCTATAGGAGTGCTTAAAATATCACTGGACATATCTGCGATTAAAGGAACAGATAACCCTTCTGGATAAGCATGCCATTGTGTACCAAAAATCGTATTATTACTAGTAACATGAAGATAAGCAGCATCTTCTGGAACTTTAATTTCTTCTAAATTTGGGATATAAGTGTAATTAGCTTCTTTGCTGGATACTGTAACAGCAGTTTCGCCGATTTTTGCAGCTTCTTTCAGTGCTTTTTCAGACCAAGCTCCTGTTAAAGCATAATATGCAACCTTATTTTCTTCTAACAAGTTCATCGGTATCATTGAAAATTGAAGACTCGCTCCACCTTGAAGAAATAAAATTTCATAATCCTCTGGAATAGAAAGCAATGAGGATAAACGTGCCTTTGCTTCATTATGTACTGCTTCGTACTCTTTGCTACGATGACTTAGTTCCATTACAGACATGCCAGTATTGTTAAAGTTCAACAAATTATTTTGTGCTTCTTGTAGTACTTCCTCTGGAAGAGCAGCAGGTCCAGCATTAAAATTATAAGCGCGTTTCATATTATTTCCTCCCAATGCATTTCCGCTTAAGTTAGCGGTTAAGACTAAAAGTTTAATCTAATACTATCAAATTGTGAAAATTTGTACAGATAAAAAATTAAAACCTTTTGAAAATTTTTTCACTTGTTAAGAAAGTTTTGTTTTTCGTTGTTTTATTAAAAAAACAATAAAAAAGTTTTTTTTCTTCAGTTATTGCATAAAGTAAAAGAAAAAACTGCTATTAGTTTGCATAGAAGCTTTTATTCAATAATAAAAGTATGTATAAAATGTGATCAAAAAATTTTAAATTATTTTTTCTTTTATTGTGGAAGCGATTTGACTAAGCTCATCGTTTGTATAGGCATCAAAATTAGTTTTCCATACAGATCCAAAGCCATCACCTTTTCCATAACGAGGAATAATATGCATATGATAATGAAAAACAGATTGTCCAGCTTTTTCACCATTATTATTTAGAATATTTAATCCAATAGGCTGGTAAGCATCTTTTATGGCAGTAGCTATTTTTGGAACAGCTTCGAATAAATTTCTAGCGATTTCTGGTGTTAATTCGTATATATCTTTTACATGTGTTTTAGGAACAATTAATGTATGGCCCTTTGTTACTTGGCTGATATCTAAAAATGCCAATACATGTTCATTTTCAAAAACTTTACTTCCTGGAATTTCTCCAGCAATAATTTTACAAAAAATACATTCACTCAAATTAGTCATTCCCTTCTTTATTTTTTCTCCTATTATCATAGCAGATTCATGTCTTTAAAAGTGAAAAAAATTGATTGGTCTAGAAGATAAATGAAACTTTTGCAAGTTGGAAATTTGATAACAAATAATTGTTTGTCGATAGTCAAAAGGCAGGATCCCAATTGGAATCCTGCCTAAAGGTAGGGGAAACTTCTGATTAGACGTTCAAAGGTTATGCTCTTTGACAAACACCTCATTTAAAAATGATTTGTTTATAGAGATTGTTCAAAAAGTCCGGTAAAAATGACACGTCGAACTTCTTGGTCCTTTTTATCCTCTTTTTTGAACATGCACTTATATGGAGAGATAATGATCATTGTTCAATCGAACCATCCCCTTATCACTTTATATGTTAATGCTTAACGTATAAAGATGGATGACAGTCTGCGACAAACACCTCATTTCAAAGTGGAAATGACATTATATTGCTTTTTCGTATGAAGCAACATATGGTGTTACTGATCGTTAAGTTACACTTATCACTTCGTGCAAGGCAACCATCCCCTTAATTGAAGAACGAATGAAGTTTACATATATGGATTACTCGAAAATAATCTTTTGCAAACACCTCATTATTATTGAAGATTTTGTTTCAATAAATTTATTGGTGCTCCCCTACAATAAATAGAATATCCAATCGAAAAGATTATATGCAACAAAAAATAAAAAATAGGTGTGGAATTATTTTTATTTAGTGCAGATTGTTGATAAACTATAGATACTTATAACTTGGAGGTTACGTCATATGACGCTATTACAAATAAAAAACGTTACAGGAGGTTATACCAGAAATCCTGTTTTAAAAGATATCTCCTTTAACATTCATGCAAATGAAATTGTCGGTTTAATCGGTTTAAACGGTGCAGGGAAAAGTACGACTATCCGACATATTATTGGATTAATGGAGCCGCATAAAGGAGAAATTACAATAGATGGGCTATCCTTTGAAAAAGACAAAGAAGCATATCGAAAGAAGTTTACCTTTGTACCTGAAACACCGATTCTTTATGATGAATTAACATTAGAAGAACATTTGAAAATAACAGCAATGGCCTATGGATTAACGGAAAAGCAATATAAAGAACGAATGAATGTTTTATTGAAAGAATTTCGAATGAACAAAAGGCTGAAATGGTTTCCGGCTCATTTTTCTAAAGGGATGAGACAAAAGGTGATGATTATGTGTGCTTTTTTAGTGCAGCCTTCTCTTTATATTGTGGATGAGCCTTTTGTTGGGTTAGACCCTTTAGGGATTCAGTCATTATTAGATTATATGAAGAAGATGAAAGAAGAGGGAGCAGGCATATTAATGTCAACACATATATTGGCAACGGCAGAAAGATACTGTGATCGAATTATCATTCTTCATGAAGGAAAAATAAAATGTGCTGGTACGATGAACGAACTGCGTCAAGAATTTAATATGCCAAATGCAACGCTAGATGATCTATATATTCAGTTAACAAAGGAAGAAGATTATGTTTGAGTTTAATGAAAAACAGTTGTGGAAGGATCGAGTTGGTCAAACAGCTAAAGAATATGGTCAGTACTTAAAATATATTTTTAATGGACATCTTGTTCTTGTTTTTGTGTTTTTATTAGGAACAGCAGCTTATTATTATCAAGCATGGTTAAAACTATTGCCTGAAAGCTTCCCCGTTGGAATCATTATGAGTATTCTTTTAGCATTGCTTGTAACCAAAAGTCCAATTTATACCTTTTTAAAGGAAGCAGATAAAATCTTTTTAATACCTGTTGAAGTAAAGATGGCCAGTTATTTCATAAAATGCGTGTTTATTAGCTTTGTTGTTCAAGCTTATTTTTTACTTATAGGATTGAGTGTTTTAATGCCAATGTATGCCCAATTAAATGAGCAAGGATTTAGACCCTTTTGGTATTTTTTAATTGTATTACTGGTCAGCAAGGGATTAAATATGTTCATTCGCTGGCATGTCCAATACTTTGTTAACACCAATTATCATTACATAGACAGCGGTATCCGCTACTGTATTAATGCTGTATTATTATATTTTCTATTTACTAATTCAAATCCCATCTTTCTTATTATTACGATAATTCTACTTTCTGCTTTATTGCTTTATTTTCACCATGCAACAAAATGGAAAGGAGTAAATTGGGAGCTATTAATTGGACAAGACGAAAAACGATTATCTTCTTTTTATCTTTTTGCGAATATGTTTACAGAAGTGCCTAAATTGAAAAATCGAATAAAAAGAAGAAAAATATTGGATGTTTTTGTGCAGTTAATTCCATTTGATGGGAATAAAGCGTTTGGTCATTTATTTTGGAGAACTTATTTTCGATCCGGTGATTATTTTGGATTAACGGTGAGATTAACCGTTATAGGAGGCTTGACTTTATACTTTTTATCATTTGGACCAGGGCAAGTGCTTCTTGCAATATTATTTTTATTTCTGACTGGTTTACAACTCATTCCTTTATGGAATGCGTATCAAGACAAAATTTGGGTTGATTTATATCCTTTAAAAGAAACATTAAGGACTAAATCATTTAAAAGCCTTATCTTAACTGTGTTATTGCTGCAGAGCGTTCTATTAGCAATTGTTATTTTCGTAAAAGGGGATTTGGAAAATGCTTTCTACGCTCTAGCTTGCAGCTTTGTTTTTTCCTATTTATTTGTGCGGTTTTATATGAATAAGAAGCGTCTTTCCTAAGGGGAAGATGTTTTTTAGATTACTGAAAAAGATACCCTTCTATATGTTTAGGGAAATTAATGCGACTGGTTTATATCTTATCTTGAAAAAAAGGAAACTAATTAGCTTATTTGACGTAAGAATAAAATAATAAGGGGGGAAAAAGCATGAATGATTATGAAAAGCAGGTTTATATAGAAACAGCTGAATGGAAAAGAAAGCTTTTTAAACGTTCCTCTTTATTTAATCGTATGTCAAAAAAGGCGCAAAATAAAATGAATGCCTTTATTCCTGGAAAAATACATGGTGCCATAACAGAGGCAATGAAACAAATGGTTCATACAACATTAGCTGGATCGAATAAACTGACGAAAAAAAGCAGCATGTCAATCTTTCTTTAATGGAAAAAGATCAACTTATGAACAAAAAAATAGATATTTACCGAAAAACGGCAGGTGTCGAAGGGGCAGGAACTGGTGCAGGCGGCATATTATGGGGTCTAGCGGACTTTCCTTTATTATTGTCCATTAAGATGAAGTTCTTAATGGAAGCAGCTTCTGTTTATGGATATGATACCGATCAATATGAAGAACGGGTTTTTCTGCTGTACATTTTTCAATTAGCTTTCTCTAGTGAAGAGAGAAAAAAGTTGCTGTTTGACATTGTCGAAAATTGGGAAGAGCGAAAGGCTGAAGTTTTGCAGCTTGATTGGCAAGCGCTGCAGCAGGAATATCGAGATTATATTGACTTTATTAAAATGCTTCAGCTTGTACCTGGGATTGGAGCCGCTGTTGGTGCTTATGCCAATTATAATTTAATCGACCAATTAGGCGAAGCAGCCAAAAACGTTTATCGCATACGATATTTTAAAAAGCTGTCATCAGAGAATGTAGAGGA
The DNA here is from genome assembly GCF_983173855.1 of Niallia sp. WK069_GA_01. NCBI lineage: Bacteria > Bacillati > Bacillota > Bacilli > Caryophanales > Bacillaceae > Niallia > Niallia sp. WK069_GA_01. The sequence goes on along the minus strand of NZ_OZ470138.1, from coordinate 4,138,036 downwards.
ATGGTAAAACAGCAATTATTGAACGAAATGTGTTCAATAATTGCTGTTAGTGCGTGTTCAAAAAGGAGGATAAAAAGGACCGAGAAGTTCGAGGCGGTTTAGCTTTGAGCATCGGAACGTATGGTGTTAATACGTGAGAAGCGGAAAAGCAAACCAACGAAGAAATTCGACGTGTCATTTTTACCGGACTTTTTGAACAACCTCTGTTAACCGTTTATTTTGCTGTTGATAACGCAATGTTCTCTGGAACCATTTGGTGATATTGTACGGCTGCGGAACATAATGTTTTAGCAGCTATTAACATTGATTTTTCATTTATATCAAACTTTGGATGATGATGGGGAAACGAAGAATCCTCTGAGTCAGGTTTTGCTCCTGTAAAGAAGAAGGTTCCTTTGATTTCATTCAGAAAATAAGAAAAATCTTCTCCAGTCAAATCTGGATCTCCCTCCACTGCTTGAACACCGGGTATAGCAGAAGCACATGCAGCAAGAAACTGTGTTTCTGCAGAATGATTGATTACAGCCGGGTATCCTTTTTCATATTCGAAAATATAAGAACTGTTTGATGTATAGCATGTCCCTTTAATCACTCTTTCCATTTCCTCTGCAATAAGATCTCGCGCCTCTTCCTTGTATGTCCGCACGGTGCCGCTCAATGATGCAGTATCTGCGATTACATTATTGGCGGATCCTGATTGAAAAGTGCCGATTGTTAGTACAGCAGCATCAATCGGATTTACTTTTCTGCTGACAACTTGCTGGAGATTGACAACAAGCTGTGAGGCGGTGACAAGGGAATCTTTTGTTTTATGAGGTTGAGCTCCATGTCCTCCTTGTCCTTGGATGGTTATCTCAAAGCCATCTGCGGCTGCCATCATTGGCCCCTCACGATAGAAAACAGTACCTGTTGGAATAGTTGTCCATAAATGTGTTCCGAAGATAACATCGACTCCTTCCAAACAGCCTGCTTCTATCATTGGTTTAGCTCCCCCAGGTGACATTTCTTCTGCATGCTGATGTATAAATACGAAGTTTCCTGCTAATGATTCTTTATGTTTTTCTAAAACTTTCGCTAGTAATAATAGTGTTGCTGTATGTCCATCATGACCACATGCGTGCATAACTCCTGGAACTTTTGATTTATAAGGAACATCTTTTTCATCTTGAATCGGCAATGCATCAAAATCGGCACGGAGAGCAACCGTTTTTCCTGGTTTTCCTCCATAAATTTTTGCGACTACGCCATTTCCTCCTATATTTCCGTTTACTTCTATTCCTAATTTTTCATAATAGGATATAATGTATTGTGCAGTTTTATGTTCTAAGAATGAAAGCTCTGGGTATTGATGGAGGTATCTTCTTATTTCTACCATTTCCTCGTAACTACTTTCTAAATCATGAAAAAGAGTATCAATCATCCTATTCACCTCGTTAAAAAATTCAGAATATTTATTATTCTATATTATACCATGATAATGGATGACTCCCCACTTAAAATTCGTTCAATTTTTGTGAAAAGGTTTAATTATGGAATTTTATTTTTGGGCGAATAAAATAAATAGTAATTTACATAAAATCCCACAGGTGATGATTGTTACTCTCTGTGGGATTTTTTTGTTAAACTTTTTTGTAGATTGCAGCGAGGTATTTGCAGACAGCGAGTTAAAACAACAAACTATTAGAAAGCATCCCTTAAATAAGAAAAATGGCAACAATCGTAGTGACAACCAAGCCAATGCCAACTGGTATTAAATTTCTTCTTGCCAGCTCAAATGGATCAATATTACAGATCGCTGCCGCAGGAATTAAAGCCCATGGTACTAAAGTACCGCCGCCAACCCAAATCGCAGCAATTTGCCCAAGTGCTGTTAAAGTACTTATCCCGGATCCAATAGCATGCGCAAATAAACCAGCAATAGAACCTGCTAGTGAAATACCGGAGAAACCTGAACCGTCTAATCCTGTGATGATACCAACAGCGGTTAAAGTAACAGCTCCAATTTCTTTTGTTAGTGGAACAGTAGAGGCTAGGGCAACGCCTAAATCATTTACGATTCCATGTGAACCTTTTGGAAGGAAATCTCCGACAATTGATGTAAAGCCAGAATCTCCAAGATAAAAGAAGGCAGCAATAGGGATAACGGGACCAAATACTTTGAATCCAAATTGAAAACCATCTATTAAATAACTGGTGGTTTTTTCTAGTCCTTTATTTTTATAGCTTACCAATGTAATAAGGATAAGAATAAATATAGAAGTTCCGCCGATTAATGCAGTTGCATCGCCACCCTGCAGCTTTAAAAGGTACATTACCACTACGTCAAGTGCAAATAAGCAGGGAATAAGAACAGCAAAAAATCTTTTCTGGAATCTTGTAAGTAAATATAATTGTTTTTCAGGTAAGATAGAGGAAGTGGTAGTGGATACACCAGTAGACATTGTTAATGTGCCTTTTTTTATATCTCTTTTAATAAAATAAAATGCTGTAATGGTAGTAACTAAGCCCATAACAATAACTAAAGGAACACTCGCCTGCATCACTTCATGAACAGGAATTCCTGCTGCATCCGCAGTAAGTTTTGGTGCTGCTTGAATAATATAGTCACCAGATAAGGCAATACCATGCCCAAATAAGTTCATGGCAACGGCGACCCCGATTGCTGGCAAGCCAACCCGTATAGCGACAGGCAGCAGGACAGCTCCTATTAACGCAACTGCTGGTGATGGCCAGAAAAAGAAAGAAATAAGCATCATAAGTATACCAATAATCCAATAAGCTAATCCTGGTGATCGAATTAATTTCGAAAATGGCGAGATCATCACATCATTAATACCTGTTTTCGTTAATATTTTACTCATCGCTACAATAATGGAAATTACCAAAATAGTAGGAAGCAACTCTGTGATAGCAAAGATAAAGCTATTAAAAATACTGCTTATTGAACTGCTTAATGAACCAGTTGCTGTAATGGCCAATAAAAATATTCCAACGATACAAATGAAGGTAGTATCTCGTTTCATCACCATAAAGCCAATAATAAAAAGAATAAACAATACATATATCCAGTGAAGTGCGGTCAATTCTATCCCCATGTTCAACTACTACTCCTTTCTTATCCGATTAGGAAAACATATAGGCATTTGCCACTATTCGGATTTACTACAGAATATGAATGGAGCGGTATTTGGTGATAGAAATAAAATAAATACTTCTTACTGAAAAAATTCAGATTGCTGTTTATAGAATCTCCTACTTAAGATGGATAAAAAAACATCCACAGTTTGAACAAATAACATCAAAATAATAGTAATATATAGATAGAAAAATTTTGAAAAAAATGAGCAACACTTAAGATGAAAATAGCGATTTGATTCAGATTGTTATTATGCTGCAGGATGCGGACTAATTGAGAGAGTCAAATCCTCTTTTCAGGGTAGAACCCATGCAAACAAATTTGCACCATGACACATGAAAAGAAGTAGGTTTCTTTAATTTATAAGCAGGGAACAGCCAAAATACACGAAGACTCCTATGGGATTTGCGAGAAAGCTGAAATCCCACAGGAGCAAAGCCGCCAGCCCCACGGAAAGCGAAGTGTATACCGGTTGCGGACTAATTGAAAGAGAAACCCTTTTTTCAGGGTAGCCTGAATATAAATAAATCCAATTGGAAAGGAGAAAGAATTTGCGAAGCAGATCAGTATATCAAATTATGTTTGCCATTTGCTTATTAGCAATTGGAGTCACCTTATTGCTCGTAAATATTGGTGTCATTTCCTTGGAAATAAAACAGCTTTTTGTCGTATCTTATCCATTTCTGTTACTAGTTTACGGACTAATTTCACTTATTAAAAATTTAATAAACAGAACTGCTAATTACTTTTTCACCTTATTTATCCTTATTTTTTCCAGCTTCTTAGTGCTGGATCGATTGCATATAATCAACTTTGAATTTCTTGAGTTTTGGAAACTATGGCCAGTCATTCTTATATACAGTGCAATCATTTTTCTATTTGGAAATAGAAAAAGTGGCAAAAAAGCAGATGTTGACATAAAGCTCGAAAAAAAAGATGCACTGTCTCAACAATCGGTGATTCGAATGAATAAAAACAGAAAAAAAGAAGGGAAATTGTCAAAAGCTTTTTCTATTGGCGATGTTATTCTTAATAGTGATAATTGGGCAGTAGAACCAATGAAGCTATATAACAGTATAGGGGATTATTTTATTGATTTCAGTAAAGCATATATTCCGGAAAAAGAAACAACCATTGAAATCAAAGGATGGATAGGTGATGTGAAAATATTAATTCCTGATGATTTACCAGTTCAGATTGATGGTGAAGTAAAAATTGGAGAATTCCGGATTTTTAATTCATCTAAAGATGGAATTAGCAATAGTTTAACCTATAAATCTACTGAATATGATCAGGCAGTAAAAAAAATAAACCTACAAATCGATTTAAAAATTGGCGATATTCGAATAGAAAGAATATAGAGGTGCGTGGTGAAAAAAACAAAAGGAATTCGATATTGGTATTTTCAAAGTTTTCTTATGACAAGCATCATTAGCTCCTTGTTTCTATTTATTGGTACACAAATTTATTTATACATTAATAGCGCTCCTGTTTTTACGACAAAAACATCTTTTTGGCTTTTTATATTCAGCTTGCTTAGTACATTGTTAGTAGGTTTATACTTTGCCTTAAAGGAAAGCGGTGTATTACGCAAGCAGCTAGGTGATATATTGCTATATGTTTCTACGCTAAGAAGAGGAAAATTTGCAGAAAGAATGAGTGTTTCTAATAAAGAAACATTTGGCCATATTAGTGAAGAATTAAATCTTCTTGCTACCTACTTGCAAGAATTAGTGCAGTCCATGCAAAGATTAGCTAACGAGAAAACAACATTAGCACAGACAGCTCATACGGCAGCAGTAATGGAGGAAAGGCAGCGATTGGCAAGAGATCTACATGATGTTGTCAGCCAGCAGCTTTTTGCTTTAAATATGATGTCGTCTGCTGCTTATCGAGTTTTTGATACAAATCCAGAGCTAGCAAAAGTACAATTAAAAGAAATTGTAGAAGTTGCAGCGAAAGCGCAAGGGGAGATGCGAGCATTATTGCTACATTTGCGCCCAATTGAATTAAGCAATGATAGTTTATGTGATGGAATCATCAAACTAATTCAAGAATTAAAAGAAAAAACGAATTTGCATTTTACTGCAAGCATCGATGAAATTGGAGATTTATCATCTGCAGTACAAGAGCATTTATTTAGGATTGTCCAAGAAGCATTATCTAATGTTCTTCGTCATTCACACGCCAAAAATGTGAAAATGATTTTGGAAGAGAAAGATACATATGCTTATTTACATATAAGTGATAACGGAAAAGGGTTTGACCCAACGATTGAAAGAAAAGCTTCATACGGGTTAAGAACGATGAGGGAACGCTGTGACGAGATTGGTGGTGTGATGGAGATTCGTTCAAAAATCGGAGAAGGGGCGTATATAGATATTCGCATACCGATAAAGGGGGGAGCATCATGATTAATGTAGTTGTTGTTGATGATCATGAAATGGTAAGAAAAGGGATTATTTCCTATTTAGTAACAGAACCTACTATTAACGTTGTTGGAGAAGCAAATTGCGGTCATCACGCAATAGGACTTGTATTGAAGAAAAAACCGGAAGTTGTGTTAATGGATCTATTAATGGAAAAAGGGAATGGCATAATAGCAACAAAGGAAATTTTAAAGGAATATCCACAATGTAAGGTGATTATTATTACTAGTTTCTATGATGAATCACAAGTAATACCAGCAATAGAAGCAGGAGCATTTAGTTATTTGCTAAAAACAGCAACCGCAGCAGAAGTAGTAGCTGCCATTCATAAAGCATATGCCGGAGAAACTGTTATTGAGCCCAAAGTAGCCACCGTTATGCTAAAAAAACTCCGTCCATCTGAAAAAAAACCGCATGATAGCCTTACTGAAAGAGAGCTTGAGGTACTCATGTGTATCGGTGAAGGGATGACAAACCAAGCAATTAGTGAAGAGTTATATATTGGGATCAAAACGGTAAAAACCCATGTTAGCAATATTCTCGGGAAACTGGAAGTATCAGATCGCACACAGGCAGCCGTATATGCCAATCGAAATGGAGTATTAAAGTCATTAAAAAAAGAGAGCTAATATGTTAAGTCCGTTTTAAATTCTATCTCGTATAGATTGTTGTTAAGTTCATTGATATATTGGAGCAGGGAGCAGTTGGCATACACGAAGACTCCCGCCCCATGGAAAGCAAAGTGTATTCCGACTGCGGACTATTCAGAAAAGCCAAAGTTTTTTCAGGGGAGGAGCCTTTTAAAAAGATAACAATCACTTTAGGGAATCTAATTTTTCTCCGGGATAATATGATAGGTTACATAAGATTTACTGTAATATAGATTATTTTCTTTGACTTTCCAAATATCAGGAATTGAAGCGCTAACCGGGAATGTTTGAGCAGATGCAGACTTTTCCCATTCTTTAAAGGAAACGGAATCTTTCCATAAAGACAAAACCAAATAGGTATCTCCTTTTACAGCACGCAGCAAACGAACAGCAGCACAAGGTATACTGCCTTTTTCTAATTGTTGTAATGTTTTATGCTCAAAAATAGGTTTTGATAAATCTTCTAAGGAAAAATGATTGATCACAATATATCCTTTATTTTCTAATCGTCCAAATGAGTATAATATATCGAATTTTCGTGGTGTCTGGAAGAAGCTTTGACCGGTAGATTCATGAATTAATGTTGCTTGATCCTGATTGGTGCTTTGCATAAGAACCATGCTTTCTGTAGAGAAGTACTTTTTATATTTATTTTCTAAAAAATCATATGTTCCATTTGCAATAAAAACTTGCATAAGTATGCCCCCTTTTTTCTTATCATCCAAAATTTATAAACAAAATGGGTGGATGGATAACTTGGTGATTGTGTTCACATCCAGGCTTCGACGTATAGGACGTAGCGTAATTAGCTGGCCATAGCTTACATCTAGTAAGTATTGCCCCATGCCTCTAAAAGTAAAAAACACTTTTGGAGTCATGTGAATATTTCTTCAGAGCTGTTCAAGGCGCTTGCGCTTTTCAAATGTCTAGCTCCAGCGCCTAGCTCTTGTGAAAAATAACCCCATGTCTCTAAAAGTAAAAAACACTTTTTGAGTCATGTGAACATTTTTCTTCAGAGCTGTTCAAGGCGCTTGCGCTTTTCAAATGTCTAGCTCCAGCGCCTAGCTCTTGTGAAAAATAACCCCATGTCTCTAAAAGTAAAAAACACTTTTTGAGTCATGTGAACATTTTTCTTCAGAGCTGTTCAAGGCGCTTGCGCTTTTCTTGTTATAAGTAATTGTATAGAAAAAAGTTTTTTCTATCCATAAATCAAGTTTTTCCCTTCTTTTATTCCATTCTAAACAATTAAATTCGTCTATTTTGTGACAAAACAGATAGTTATCTATACAACTATAGTAGAAAAGAGATATAGTTAACATATATATTCATATTAGCTAAACAAAATGGAGATAATAGAAAACGTTCTCTTTTTTATCAAATAATATAAAATGATAATACATAGAAATTTTTACATATGGGTGTCTCAATGTTAAGACATTCTTTTTTATTTGCAATTTTATTTATAAATATTATAATTTAATAATGATTTTTTTTATTTTTTTATCTATTAAAATATTCTTATAAGCATCTGAAAGGTGGACATAGTAAGTATGAATAAACCAACGCAAACTACTTTTTTAAGAGCAGCAAAGGGAGAAGAAACCGAGTTTGTTCCTGTTTGGTATATGCGTCAAGCTGGACGATCACAGCCAGAATATCGAGCAATTAAGGAAAAATATTCTCTATTTGAAATTACCCATCAGCCAGAACTCTGTGCTTATGTTACAAAACTTCCTGTTGATCAATATAATGTGGATGCTGCGGTTCTATATAAAGATATTATGACTCCATTGCCTGCAATAGGAGTTGATGTAGAAATAAAATCAGGAATCGGTCCGGTTATTGCGAATCCAATCACATCCTTTCAAGATGTTGAAAAATTGGGCATACTTCAGCCGGAACAAGATATTGCTTATGTTCTGGATACCATTAAATTATTAACAACAGAACAGCTTACGGTTCCATTGATCGGCTTTTCTGGAGCTCCTTTTACACTTGCCAGCTATATGATTGAGGGCGGACCTTCGAAAAATTATCATAAAACAAAAGCATTTATGTATGCAGATCCGAAAGCATGGTTTGCCCTTATGGAAAAATTAGGGGATATGGTTATTGTCTATGCAAAGGCACAAATTAAAGCCGGAGCAAATGCTATTCAAATTTTTGACTCATGGGTTGGTGCATTAAATGTGGAAGATTACCGCATTTTTATTAAACCAATTATGACAAAAATTTTCTCCTCACTAAAAGAAGAGCAAGTTCCTTTAATCATGCATGGAGTTGGTGCTAGTCATTTAGCATTAGAGTGGAACAACCTTCCTTTAGACGTTGTTGGGTTAGATTGGCGTTTATCTATTAATGAGGCAAGGGAAAAGGGAATATCGAAGGCAGTGCAAGGAAATCTTGATCCTGCTGTTTTATTAGCTCCTTGGAATGTAATTGAAGAAAGAGCAAAGGGCATAATTGATCAAGGAATTAATAACCCAAACGGATTTATTTTCAATTTAGGACATGGTGTTTTCCCTGATGTAAATCCTGCTGTTTTAAAGAAATTAACAAATTTTGTACATGAATATTCAGCAGAAGCGATAAGAAATAAAGGATAAACTGACTACTACTGAAAGAGTGATAAAAATGAGCAAAAAACAAGTTGGACTTTTAGTAATGGCATATGGCACTCCTTATAAGGAGGAAGATATTGAAAGATATTATACACATATTCGTCACGGTAGAAGACCTACTGATGAAATGCTGGAAGATTTAAAAAGCCGTTATGAAGCAATTGGCGGAATTTCCCCTTTGGCAAAAATTACGCTAGAACAGGCAAAAAGCTTAGAATCTCATTTGAATTCACTTCAAGATGAAATCGAATTTAAAATGTATTTAGGGTTAAAGCATATTGAACCATTTGTAGAAGATGCTATTACTAGTATGCATAAAGATGGTATCACTGAGGCGGTAAGCATTGTTCTTGCTCCTCATTTCTCAACATTTAGCATTAAATCTTATAATGGTCGTGCGAAGGAAATGGCAGATAAATTGGGCGGTCTTACTATACATAGTATTGAAAGCTGGTATAAAGAACCGAAATTTATTCATTATTGGTCAGAAAAGGTAAAAGAAGTGTATGAAAATATGCCAAAAGAGGACAAAGAAAATGCTGCTTTAATTGTATCTGCACATAGTTTGCCAGAAAAAATTCTACAATCTGGTGATCCATATCCAAAGCAATTAAAAGAAACCGCAGATCTTATTGCAAAAGAAGCAAATATCTCTGCTTATTATATCGGATGGCAAAGTGCTGGAAATACTCCAGATCCATGGCTCGGACCAGATGTTCAAGACTTAACAAAGTCTTTGCATAAAAAGCATGGATATAAAGCATTTGTTTATGTTCCAGCTGGATTTGTATCTGACCATTTAGAGGTACTTTATGATAATGATTATGAATGTGCGATTGCAGCTAAAGCGGTGGGTGCTAATTATTATAGACCGTCCATGCCAAATGCGCAGCCGGAATTTATTGAGGCATTATCAACAGTTGTATTAAACAAATTAAAAGAGGTTGTTCAAAAAGTCCGGTAAAAATGACACGTCGAATTTCTTCGTTGGCTTCACTTTTCTGCTTCTCACGTCTCAACTAGAGGATCTTCCACTAAAAACGCTTACGTCCTGTGAGCAACGTGGAAGTCATCACATCCTGTGAAAGGGCGATGCTCAAAGTGAAGCCGCCTTGAACTTCTTGGTCCTTTTTATCCTCCTTTTTGAACACGCACTAAAAGTTTATGCAAATTAACAAGTATTTTCGGACGTATGTGCAGAAAATAGATAAAGCCCAAATGATTTTGTTAGGAAAATCTTTGGGCTTTTTGCATGAGGTCAGAGAAAGTCGTTTCAAAGACAAAAAGGATTTGTTTTATTCTTGAAATGAACTTGCCTGGAAAGAAACGATTTTTAAGTAAATCTTTTAAGGAGAATAAAAGCAAATTTGTTTCTTATGTAGTATTTATTCTTGCATGGGGGAAATGGTTATGTTATATTCATAAACGTACTAAATGACCGAAAGTGATTTTTGGTCATTTTTAATAAGATGAGAAATTTATAATAGAAACGAAGCAGCAGATTATTTATTTTTTCTATTTCATGAGGTGATTTATTTGGCAGTCGATCGTAAAAAACAAATTATTGATGCAGCAGCTAAATCTTTTACGATGTTTGGCTATAAAGCAACAACAATGGATCAAGTGGCTAAAATTGCTAATGTAGGGAAGGGGACTATTTATACTTTTTTTAAGAATAAGGAAGAGCTATTTGCGGAAATCATTACTGGACTTATTCAAGAAATGAAAGAGGCAGCAGATGAGTCCTTTAATCCGGAAAATCGTTTTATGGAAAATGTTCATCAAACATTAATGAAAATGCTTGAGTTCCGTAGACAACATCAGTTGACAATAAAGCTTTTTCAAGAACAAAAGGAAATGGGGACATTAGAAGTAAAAGAAGTAATTGATAGACTGGAAAATGCTGTTATTAATTATATTAAGATTCGTGTTCAGGAAGCTATTGATAAGGGAGAAATACAGGATTGTGATACGGAGTTAATAGCATTTTTAATTTTTAAATTATATCTGGCATTAATCTTTGATTGGGAAAGGAATCATTCTCCTCTTCAAGCAAAAGAAATAGCAGTTTTTTTTGAAAATACATTATTTAAAGGATTGTCCATATAAGATAATCCTCTTTTTAAGAATGAAAATGACTAATTGAATATTACGGTCAATATGATGGGGTGGACTAATATGAAACAAAGTTTATTAAAAGCAGAACTATCCTCAATTTTTAAAAATAAAATGAAGCTTATTTCTATTATTGCGATTATTTTTATTCCTATTTTATATTCAGGTGTTTATTTATGGGCATTTTGGGATCCATACGGTCACTTAGAAAAGCTTCCTGTCGCTGTAGTTAATGAAGATAGTGGAGCAAAAATGGATAGTAAAAAGCTGGAATTAGGGAAAGATTTAGTTGAAAATTTAAAAGACAGTGATGAGTTTGCTTTTACATTTGTAAATAAAAAAGAAGGCTATAAAAATTTAAAAAATCAAAAATACTATATGCTTATTGAAATTCCAAAGGATTTTTCTGAAAATGCAACAACACTTCTTGATAATGATCCGAAAAAATTAGATTTAATTTATGTTTCCAATCCTGGTTATAACTTTATTTCCTCGCAAATTGGAAATTCAGCCATCGAAAGAATTAAAGAAGGGGTAAGTAAAGAGATAACAGAAACATATGCTAAGTCCGTTTTTGATAATATTGGTGAGATGGCTGACGGATTGAAAAATGCAAGTAATGGAGCGAAAGATTTAGAAAAAGGAACCTCTAAAGTTAATACAGGTTCGAAAGATGTGTATAATAACTTGGCTACTCTTGCTGAAAAGTCAATTGAGTTTAACGAAGGAGTCTCTTCTGCAAATTCTGGTGCAAAAAAACTCTTAAATGGAGCGGAGGGGTTAGCCGGGGGATTAGGACAGCTACAGAATGGTCAAAAGGATCTGTCTAATGCTGCTACTAAATTACAAGCTGGTGATCAAGCGATTCTGAACGGCATCGCTCAAACCAGTGAGGGGATAAACACAGTACAAGGCAGTATCCCTTCATTAATTGATGGAACAAATAAATTGAAACAAGGCTCTGATTCTTTATCAGCTAATTTAAATAATTGGAGCGGTAAATCAATGGAGCTGGCAGAAGGTGCTAAGCAATTAAATGCTGGTACAAAGCAGCTTCAGGAAACGATTAATTCAATGATGCCGCTATTGCAAGGATTGCCTGAGGATAAACAAAATGAATTATTGGCAGCTCTTCAAGGGCTTGTTGATGGAAGTCAGTCTATTTCAACTAATACAGAGGCACTTGCGCAAGGAGCAAATCAGTTAGCAGCAGGCGGTGAAAGCTTATCTTCTGGATTAAATGAACTGAATCAAGGGCATGAAAAACTACAAAGTGGTGTTAATCAATTGGCTGATGGAAGCACAAAGCTGAAAGATGGGTCACTACAACAAGTAGAAGGACAGAAACAGTTCGTTGCAGGCATGGAGAAATACGGAACTGAGTTTTCAAAAGCTGCGGAAGGTTCTACTACGCTTGTGGGTGGTATGCAGTCGCTGTTAACTGGAATGAATACATTGGAATCTGGTTCTAACGCATTAACAAGTGGAGCGAGCAAGTTGAAAAATGGTTCAAAAGAACTGTCACAAGGTACAAATTCTTTGTTAGATGGCAGTAAAGAGCTTTCTAGCAAACTATCAGATGGAGCCAACGATGCAAGTTCGATTCATTCTGATGACAAAACATATAATATGATGGCAGAGCCTGTGAAAGTAAGTTCAGAAAAACTGACGGAAGTACCGAACTATGGTACAGGATTGGCACCATATTTCATCTCTTTAGGATTATTTGTTGGGGCGTTGATGTTGTCGATTGTGTTCTCCTTTAACGAACCAGAGGGAACCCCTAAAAATGGGATTAGATGGTTTTTAAGTAAAACGGTTATATTGGTGGCTGTTGGTATTCTACAAGCCCTTGTTGCTTCCTTTATTTTGCTGGAAGTATTAGGAATAGATGTGCAAAGTGTGCCATTGTTTATCTTATTTACTATTATTATTAGTATGGTCTTTTTCTCGATCATTCAATTTTTTGTAACTTTATTAGGGAATCCAGGTCGTTTTCTTGTTGTTCTGTTACTGATTTTTCAATTGACAACAAGTGCTGGTACATTCCCATTAGAATTAATTCCGAATTTCTTGCAGCATGTGCATGCATTATTGCCAATGTCATATTCAGTTGCAGGATTAAAAGCGGTCATTTCAAGCGGAGACTTCTCCTATATGTGGCATAACGCTACTATTCTAGCAATATATCCGATACTATTTATTACAGGAACAATGATATATTTTATTATCACCTTTAAACGAAAATACAAAGAGCCAGTTATGGACTAAAAGAATAGCCAAAAGGCCAAACTTTCAAATAAGGAAGTTTGGCCTTTTTAAGAGCATCACTTTTCAGGGTAGACACTCTTGCAAACAAAAATTCACATCATGAAGAATGAAGATAGGCGAGTATGAATGAGCGTGTTGATATGTTGAAGCAGGGAGCAGCCTGAATACACGAAGGCTCCTATGGGATGAGCGGGACAGACTCGGCGCCCGCCCCATGGAAAGCGAAGAGTATTTCCGGTATTTCCGGCTGCGAACTCATTGAGAGTGTAAGGAATACTTGTTTCAGGGAGTTACAAGAAAACATACTATTATTTCCAATAGAATAAAACTAGTGTAAAAAAAGTGAAGCAAATAGTAAAATTAAATATAGTAAAGAAAGACAGAAATATTCCTATTAGAAGAGTTATGTTACTATTAAAATAAAGAGACTAGAATAGGAAATATGAGGGGTGTTAACATGCTATTTATTGATAATAAAGGTATCACTGATCCAAGAATTAATTTAGCTATAGAAGAGTATGCTTTGAAAAATTTAGATATAAATGAAACATATCTTTTATTTTATATAAATAAACCTTCCATTATTATCGGGAAAAATCAAAATACCATCGAAGAAATAAATACAGACTATGTAGATGCAAATGGAATCCATGTAGTAAGAAGACTTTCCGGCGGTGGAGCAGTTTATCATGATTTAGGAAATTTGAATTTTAGTTTTATCACAAAAGACGATGGAGACAGCTTTCATAATTTCAGAAAATTTACTGAACCTGTTGTCAAAGCATTACAAAACATGGGCGTAAATGCAGAGCTAAGCGGTCGAAATGATTTGCTAGCAGAAGGCAGAAAGATCTCTGGAAATGCACAGTTTTCCACAAGAGGTCGAATGTTCAGCCATGGGACCTTGCTTTTTGATTCCGAGATGGAACATATTGTTTCTGCACTAAGGGTAAAAAAAGACAAGATTGAATCAAAAGGTATTAAATCAATAAGAAGTAGAGTTGCTAATATTACAGAATTTTTAACTAAAAAAATTACGATTGAAGAGTTTCGCAAGTTAATATTGACTCACCTTTTTGAAGGAGAAGACAAAATTCAAGAATATGTATTAACGGAAGAAGATTGGAAAAATATTCACGAACTTTCCAAAAAAAGATACCAAAACTGGGATTGGAATTATGGAAAATCCCCTAAATTTAATCTACAGCATTCCCATCGCTTTCCTGTTGGGCAAATTGACGTGCGCTTTGAAGTAACGAAAGGAGTCATAAAAAACTGTAAAATTTACGGCGATTTCTTTGGTGTAGGGGACATTGCAGATATAGAAAACAGATTAGTCGGTGTTCGTTATGATCGGGAAGAATTAGAAAAGGCGCTGGAAGAAACACCTATTAAGTATTATTTTGGTAATGTAACGAAAGACGATTTTTTACATCTGATTTATTAAGCAAATAGACTTACCCTTATAAGATATTCTTTCATAAGTATTTTCCACCGGCAACACATTGTTGTAGTGGATTATTCTCGGAAAGCATATCTTTTTTGTTTGGCGTTTATTTTCTATTTTCATAATTTCTAGTTCTAAACAGCAGATTTTGGACTAATTATTAGTAGTAGATGGTACAAGGTTAGGAGGGAGAAAATGGCTAGGAAAATTGGTTTTTATACCGTATTCTTTTATGTAGTGTACGGTTTATTTTTTTATTGGTATCTGTTTTACCATTCTCACACCGGGCTGCCGTTTGAATACCAGGGATCTGCAGCAGATCCAACGACTTTTTTAAATAGCAGAGAGCTTATGCTTAGTGAGGATTATTCCAAAATACGAAACTTTTTATTTTTTATATCAACTCCTTTTGAATGGGTTCTTTATATTTTTATTTTATTGTTTGGTTTGTCTGCATCTTTTCAGAAATGGGGAGAAGCTTCTGCCAAATATACATTTTTGCAAAAGGCAATTTATTTATTTTGGTTGAACTTAACAGCATATATTGCAACCTATCCATTAAGCTATATTAGCTATTCATTAGCTAAAACATATAACATATCTACACAAAGCTTTACTTCTTGGATGAAGGATGAGTTAATTGATTTTTGGGTTAATTTCGGTTTTTTATTTATCATTGTGTTAGTAGTTTATTGGCTGATGAATAAAAGCAAAAAGCGATGGTGGTTATACACTTGGTTGCTTTCTGTGCCATTTACTTTATTTATTACCTTTATTCAGCCTGTAATAATTGATCCATTATATAATGACTTTACCCCATTGCAAAATCAGGAGCTGGAAACGAAAATATTAGAGTTGGCAAGACAGTCCAATATTCCAGCTGAACATGTTTTTCAAGTGAATATGTCTGATAAAACAAATGCATTAAATGCTTATGTAACAGGTATAGGCAGCAATTCTAGAATAGTTCTTTGGGATACAACATTAACGAAATTAAAAGATAAGGAAATTTTATTTGTGATGGCACATGAAATGGCCCATTATGTAGAAAAACATATTTATATAGGCATTGCACTTTCCTTATGTTTATCTTTTATCGGTTTATATATAATTTATAAAGCAATGCATATTATTGTAGCAAAATGGGGAAAAGCATTAAGAATAGGGAAGGTGGAAGAAATTCGTTCCTTACCATTAATGCTTGCATTGATTTCTTTACTATTCTTTTTAGTCAGCCCAGTTACAAATACAATATCTAGATATGAGGAAAAAAGAGCAGATCAATATGCTATTACTCTAACAAATGATGCGGATGCTGGTATAACTACTTTTCAAAAATTAACAAAGTCTGGACTAAGCGAGGTAAATCCACCATTTTTGGTAAAAGTATTTCGTTATAACCATCCAACGATGCTAGAAAGAATTACTGCTTTAGAAGAAGCGAGTATTCTACAAAAAAATAGAAAAAAATAGTATTTAATTAGCACGATAAAAAAGAATGAGGCTGGGACATAACTAAATAGATAATAGGTAAAGACGGACATTCTCTAATTTAGCACGTAAATGGTTACTTCCCTATACTGGTTATTTATGTTTTTCATCTAGTTAACTCAAACTTCGCACCTTCAAATTCGTTTGAAAGTCTTGATATTACTCGGTTTAGAACTATAAAATGGGAGGCTTGTTTTTTAAAAGGTGAGAAAGTATCTATTTTTTGAAATGTGAAGGCTGTCTAGCTTCGCCGTACAGGATGTACAAGTGCCGGCCAAGACATAAGGACGTGGCGTATTTAGCCGGTCAGCGCCTAGCCCCAGTGAGTATTGCCTCCAGCCTCTAAAAGTAAAAAAACACTTTTTGAGTCTGGAGAACATTTTTCTTCGGGGCTAAACAAGGCGCTTGCGCATTTCTTATGGGGTTGCTTTTCACTACGGGTTGCTTCGCTTTCCGCGGGGTGGGAGCTCTGAGCCTCCTCGGCGTTGCCTTGCGGGGTCTTTAGCCTTCCCACATTTCCCGCAGGAGTCTTCGCACCCTCCGTTACAAGCAACCTGTTTTAGAATAAGTTCTTGTCTTCGAATTTCATTACAAGATATGATTGCTAAACCATAGTAGCGTTGTTTTTTTATGTTATTATTCAACGTTGTTCTACCAAAATATGCCGTTTTTAGTCTATTCTATAAGGTGGACGTTTTCACTAGTTCAACGACAGCAACTAATGGATCAAAAACTGCTTGATTGGAGTGTAAGGTGCGAGACTCCTGTGGGATTAGCGGGTTAGATGAGACCTAAGCAGGCGCTTGCGCCGAGGAGGCTCATCGCACGCCCCACGGAAAGCGAGCATCCTGAAACGAGAATCATGCCCCTATTTATAAGGTATAATGTTTGCAAGATTAATCAATCATCCTTTTCTCATTGCTCTAAACCAAGTAATAGCAATACATGAAGACGAAGTTATAACTGCGAAGTTTTAGTAGTTAAGTATTAAAAACTATGTTGTTCCACTTCGTTTTTAAAGGTTATTTTCTAAAACCTGAAAGCGAAGTGTATGCAGGCTGCGGGTGATTATCACAATTTACATAAATAAAAAACCCAAACACTGATACGAAATTTTTTACAACTTCGTATCAGTGTTCGGGTTTATCTTCGGCTGGAATACTTATGTCCCGGCTTCACTCTTTTTTTGTTTAATTACCGAAGCGCTTACATAATTTATTGAACTTTAAACTTAGTTCTAAAAATAACTCTTTATTGTGTTCGTCAATGGCTTGATCAATGAGGATCATTAAACTTGCTTTTTCCGTGTTTAATTGTATTTCAGAAAGCAGCATATCAATGTAGAGGTCCATCACATAAGTTTCTTTCTCTTTACTTTTGTTCATTGCATTTAACTTGGTTAACTCAGTGTACGACTTTTCATTCATACTATTCACCCCTGATACCTTTTTAATATTATATGGAAGAATTAGATAAATATCAATTATTTTTTTAAAAAATTCAGAAAATAATTATAAAGTATGAATAATTTTAGAAAAAATAGAATATTCAAACAATTAGTAGGATTATAGTGCTATTATGTGTGCATATTAAAAAAGGAGTGGATATAATTTGGAAAATGTTAAAGAAATATTGGATATCTATGAAATTAATTTGCACACAAGTGCAATTATGCCTTTTATCACAAACGAAGGAAAAGTTTATTCAAAAATATATGAAGGTCCTAATATATTCATCTGCAGGGAATGCCCTACTAAAATTATTGAATGGAGTTGCATATTTTTAGGATGTTCCTATGATGGAAAAAGAAAAGCTACTCGTTTTCTTATGAACTATAATTATAAATTGCCTGTTTCAATTGATTCTAAAAATACCATTTATTTTTTTCCTACACATTCTCCATCAAGTCCATCCTGTGTTTGGGTTTCCTTACATAATATTTTGGAAAATAGAGAAGTGGAACCATTAAAAACACTTATTACCTTCAAAAATTATCAACAAATAACAGTGGATATTTCCATGCACTCCCTTAATAATCAAATACTGAGAGCAAATTCTCTGCAAAATGTCCTTACTCATAACCATGATAAAATCCGAGAGTCTTTCAATCTATACAGTGATAAAGATAATAATAGGCATTCCCGTAAAAAGAAAAAGGATGAGGAAGAATATTAAGTGATAAGTTTGAGGTTGGCATCCTCCTTACAGCGTTTATACAGATAAAATTGTAATAATTCTTGTACTTTATTTCGGAGGCGGGGATTAAAATAATTATGATATTCCTCATATCCCTTATATAGAAATAAAAACACCGTAAAAGCATCATCCCGTGTTGTCTCTTGTATTTTCATATTATGATTTTTCATATATACTTTCGTTTCCTTTAACTCCAAATGGATTGTCTTCATAGTGATAGTAATAAGTTCGATGTATGGCTTTTCTAATTTAAAGGTATTTTTTTTTATAAGAAGAAGATCACGATTAAGTATGGTTAACAGCATAGGAAAATAAATTGCCTGTTCCATGATATGTCTGTCTTTTTCAGGGATTCTGGTCACAGTATAAATCAACTCCTTTTGAGCGGTGTAGAACAAATGTTCTTTTTTTATGATAGATGATTTCTTATTCTTTTTCAAGTAGGTTAGTAGCTCTCACTCGTATAAAGCGAATGGATACTCGGTAAGAAACTGTATATGCTTTTTTAAAACAATAAATAGTGTTATTTTTAAACACGCACTATTAATAAACTCAAATTAATAAAAAAATATACAGGGATACGGAGGGAAATTATTTCAGTTGTCGAAATAATAAGTTACATACATATGGAAGGAAGAATGAGATGAGTGAAAAAAAGAAGATTGTTGCAGAAAGCTTATATCATCTAAAATCAGTTGTTGATCCGCAACTAGCTATTGACGGAAAGGGATGTCTATTTGTTGTGACATCTATTTCAGAAGAGAGTGATAAATACTATTCGAATCTATATTATAAAAATTTAGAAAGAGAAGAAGAAGCTGTTCAGTGGACATTTGGAGAAAATAAAAATTATTCACCAAAATGGTCGCCAGATGGTAAGGAGGCTGCTTTTGTTTCCAATCGAACAGGAAAAAATCAAATCTATTTGCTAAACCGCAATGGTGGAGAAGCGAAACAACTTACCTTTGTTAAGAATGGGGCCACAAATCCTGTTTGGTCACCAGATGGTAAAGAGATTGCTTTCCAAACAACAATCAGAAAACAAGAGAGCATTCAAGAGAAAGAAAATAAGAAAGAAACAGAAAAGAAATTAGTTCCTTTAGAAATAGACAAGATGAAATACAAATCAGATGGAGCTGGTTTTTGGGATGGAAGCTATCAGCATATAGCTGTATTAAATATCGAGTCAGAAGAAGTAAAGGAAATTACTTCTGGAGAAAATGATTACATCTTACAAAGCTGGTCCCCAAATGGAAAGTACTTAGCAGTTTCTGCAAATCTAAATGAAGACAAGGATTTTAGTTTTGTATCTGATGTCTTTTTATATGAAGTGGAAACAAAGGAATGGCATAAAATTACGAATAGCACGGGCTATTTTGGTGATGTAACGTGGTCGCCGAATAGTTTGAAGATAGGGTTGATTGGAAGCGAAAGAGAGTATGAAAATGCAACATTGTCTAAGTTATGGGTGTATGATTTAGAAATAGATCACTTACAATGCTTAACAGCAGACTGGGATGTAAATGTCGGCGATTATGCAATTGGAGATTTTCAACAAGGCAGTGTTACTCCAGGCATGTTATGGGGAGCTGATAATGAGAGTTTTACTTTTTTAGCTAGTGACCATGGAAATACAATCGTTTATTTTGGAAATATATCTGGAGCGATTTATCCATCATTAATTGATAATCAACATGTATATGGGCTATCAACAGGCGGAAGCTTAAAGCAAGCAGTTGTGGCTATCAGTAAACCTGCTTATCCAGGCGACTTATTTCTATTAAGCTTGGAGACTGGTGATCTTACACAATTAACAAATGTAAATAAGAGATTCTTAGAAGCGTATAGATTTGCAGATGCAGAATCCATTCAATTTCAGGCAAGAGATGGATGGGAATTAAATGGATGGTTAATGAAGCCCGTTGATTTTAAAGAAGGGGAGCGTTATCCTCTCATTCTTGAAATTCATGGCGGCCCTCATGCAATGTATGCAAATTCCTATTTTCATGAATTTCAAACATTAACTGCTAATGGGTTTGCTGTATTATATATAAATCCTAGAGGTAGTCATGGATACGGGCAGCAGTTTGTTGATGCTGTTAGAGGAGATTATGGCGGTAAAGATTATGAAGATGTTATGGATGCAGTAGATTATGTATTAGCAAACTATGATTTTATGGATGAGACTCGTTTAGGCGTGACAGGCGGAAGTTATGGCGGCTTTATGACGAATTGGATTATTGGACATACGAATCGCTTTAAAGCAGCTGTCACACAACGTTCTATTTCAAACTGGATTAGTTTTTATGGGGTTAGTGATATTGGTTATTATTTTTCTGAATGGCAAATAAAAGCTGATCTAAATGATATAGAAACATTGTGGAAGCATTCACCGCTTGCTTATGTTAACAAAATAGAAACACCATTACTAATTTTACACGGAGAAAAAGATTTTCGCTGTCCAATCGAACAGGCTGAACAGCTATATATTGCATTAAAGAGACAAAAGAAAACAACTAAATTTATTCGCTTCCCGGAGTCTAACCATGAGTTGTCAAGAAGTGGAAAACCAAACTTGCGAATAGAGCGATTGAATTATATTAATAATTGGTTTAAAGAATACTTAGGATAAAAAGAAATATCCCAATTGCTAAGCGTAAACTCAAGCAATTGGGGTGTTTTTTTTGTGCATAATGAAAAAATGTTGAAAAACGGTATTTTCTGATATGATAATAGAAAGAAATAACAAAATTTAAGCAATTTCCAAGTTGTAGTGTGTGTTCAAAAAAAATTAGTGTAATTATAGGAAGGGAAGGAAAGAATTGTACTAATATACAGGTATAACTCTTATCACAAACCTTTTATTAACATAAGTTTAATTAATTATAGAAGAGAAGGGAAAAACTAGGTATGGAGAGAACTCAATATAAGAAGAGCAATCGAAAAAGAAGAAGGCTGAGAAAAGGGAGATTTTTTGGTTTTTTACTTGTATTATTTATCATTACGATAACAACGTATAGCATTGTTCAATATAAACAAGGTGTTAAACAATCGATGAAAAATGGAGCGGGTCAAAAGGTTAATTATGAATTTAATGGGGAAAAGGACAAAAATGGAGGAACGAATATCCTCTTATTAGGCAGTGATGCTCGAGAAGGAGATCAACATTCACGAACAGATACGATTATGATTGCACAATATCATCCAGAAAAGGGTACATATAAGATTATTTCTTTAATGAGAGATATGTATGTGGATATTCCTGGACATGGAAAAGGCCGCATTAATTCCGCATTCAGTATTGAAAAAGAAGGTCCTGAATTGTTAAGAAAAACGATTAAAGAAAACTTTAATATTGATTTGCAGTATTATGCAATTGTTAACTTTAAAGGTTTTGAAGAACTAATTAATGAGGCATTTCCAGAAGGTGTAGATATGGATGTAGAAAAGAAAATGTCTAAAAATATTGGTGTTACATTAGAGCCTGGTTTGCAGAAGCTGAATGGAAAGCAGCTGCTTGGATATGTTCGTTTTCGTCATGATGCTATATCTGATTTCGGAAGGGTAGAAAGACAGCAGAAAACATTAAAGGCACTAGCATCGCAAGTATCGGGTGTACAAACTGTTGCTAAATTCCCAAAGTTGGTTGGTGTTATGATGCCATTTATCAATACAGATATGAGCACAGGCAAGTTAATATCAATAGGGAACAAGCTCGTAACAAAAAAGGATGCAGATGTTGAATCATTAAGAATACCGGTGGATGGAACATTCCAAAATGCAACAGTAGGTGGAGCAGCAGTATTAAGTGTAGATTTAGAGCAAAATAGGCAGGCAATAGAAGAATTTTTAGCCAAGTAAATTAGTAGACATTTATTCAACAAATTTTGCATCATGGCGCTCGAAAAGATGCAGGGTGCTTAAGTTTTACAAGGCCGGCATACACGAAGACTCCTATGGGATTAGCGGGACAGGCGATGCTCCGAGGAGGTTCGGCGACCGCCTCATGGAAAGCGAAGGCGGACTTATTGAGAGAGCCAAAGCCTTTTTTCAGGGTAGCTTGTGTGAACACAAAAATTACGTAGATATGCCCATCGTCTTTTTAAATGTATGGTTGAGTAATAAAAGAAGATGGTGGGAAAAGTATATAATTTAATTGCGTAAAGAATGGCAAGGAGTTTTTTTATGGATATGGAAACAATTAAAGCATGGTTTACAATTGAAAATATTATGCATTTAATTGATAGTTATCGTTCTTTTGGACCACTTCCAGGAATTTTACTACCAATGCTTGAAGCATTTATTCCATTCTTGCCATTGTTTTTATTCATTATGGCGAATGTAAATGCATTTGGTTTTTGGTTTGGTTTTCTTTATTCTTGGATTGGCACATGTGGAGGAGCATTGTTAGTATTTCTATTGGCTAGAAGGTATGGCCAAAAAAAATTATTACGTTTTATTAGAAATCATAAAAAGGTGCAGAAACTCATGGCGTGGATTGAAAAACATGGATTTGGACCATTGTTTATTCTTTTATGCTTTCCCTTTACTCCATCCGCATTAGTTAATATTGTAGCCGGATTATCAAGAATTGGAGTGGGTCAATATTTTCTTGCCGTTATTGCAGGGAAATTAGTAATGATTTTTACTATTAGTTTTATTGGATATGATTTAAAGTCGATGATTGCCCAGCCATTGCGTACGATTCCTGTAGCGATAGCAATTCTGATACTGTGGTATGTCGGAAAACGGGTAGAAGCCAAAATGAACCATACAAGTGAAGGAAAAGAAAGAGAAAAGGCATAAAAAGAAGGATTTAGTGCTCTTGGAGGAGATAATCAGTGAAAGAAGCGTTTAAAAAGGAAAGCATAGAATGGCTGAAGGCACTAGCTGTCGGCGGTGTCATTTTTATCTTAATTCGTGCTTTTTTCTTCTCCAATTATGAGGTGGAGGGAGAATCGATGATGCCCACATTGCAAAATGGAAATAAGTTGGTCGTGAATAAAATAGGGTATAAAGTTCGTGACTTTCACCATTTTGATGTTATTGTCTTCCATGCAAATAAAAAAGAAGACTATGTAAAAAGGGTTATTGGTATTCCCGGAGATAAAGTGGAGTATAAGGATGATCACTTGTATATAAATGGAGAAATGTATAGAGAATCTTTTTTAGATCGCTATCGTAAGCAAGTGGCAGCAGGCCGACTGACAGGTGATTTTACTTTGAAGGAAATCACCGGTAAAAGCAGTGTTCCTAAAGATATGTTGTTTGTATTAGGTGACAATCGTTTAGGAAGCTGGGATAGCAGGCATTTTGGATTTATCCCGATCGATCAAGTAGTGGGAAAAGTGAGTTTGCGCTATTGGCCATTAGATGAATTTCAGTTTTCCTTTTAAAAAAGAACTCATCGGGTTCTTTTTTTGTTTTTGAATCGTTTTAGGTAAAGAAGAACTTAAACACGAACTTATAAGAACATTCGTTTGTATGTTATGATGATTATAGAAGTATAAAAGGTAGGAGAGGAGAGCTAGTATGTCCGTACGATTATTAGTTGGTCGGGCTGGTAGTGGAAAAACGACTCTTTGTATAGAAGAAATTCGCCAGAAGCTATTAGCAGATCCAGAAGGCAATCCTATTATTTATTTAGTGCCAGATCAGATGACATTTCTATCTGATCAGCGTTTAGTTACAAGCAAAGGAATCGGAGGAATGTTCCGCGCCCAAACATATAGTTTTACTAGACTTGCATGGAGAATTTTACAAGAAACAGGCGGAATTAGCCGTTATCATATAAATAGTGTTGGCATCAGCATGCTCATTCGCAAAATAATTGAAGAAAATAAAGAAGATCTAACCTTGTTTAAAAAGGCGGCAGATAAAACTGGATTTATTAGTCAGGTAGAGCAGCTTATAACGGAATTTAGAAGATATTGTGTAACCCCAGAAGAATTAATAACCAAACAAGACGAGTTGTCCTCTGGTGCCGGTTTAAATAAAGTACTGGAGAACAAGCTTCATGATTTAGAGCTGATTTTTGAGAAATTCGAAAAAAATATAATCGGAAAATATATCGACAGCGAAGATTATTTTCGTCTGCTTGCAGAAAGCATTTCAGCTTCAGCCTATTTACAAAAAGCAGAAATATATATCGATGGATTCTACAGTTTTACACCACAGGAATATTTAATTATTCAACAATTAATGAATACTTGCAGTAATGTAACGATTACATTTACTTTAGATAAACCGTATAAAAATGAAATTCCGAATGAACTTGATTTATTTCGTATGTCTGGAGAGACATTTCAGACGATTTATACAATGGCAAAACAATTTGGACTTAAAGTGGAAGAAACCATTCTTCAAGAAGTAAAACGAAGCAAACAGGAATCATTAAATCATTTAGAGGCTTATTTTGACAGCAGGCCATATAAAGCATTTGAAGGAGAAAGTGCGGTCCATTTTGCTGAAAGTGTGAATCCAAGGGCAGAAGTGGAAGGAATAGCAAGAGAAATATTAAAGCTTATTCGTCAGAAAAATTATCGCTATCGGGATTTTAGTTTGCTTTCACGGAATATGGCCGAATACCAAAATATTATTGAAACTATTTTTACAGACTATCAGATTCCGTTTTTTATTGATCAAAAAAGAACGATGCATTTTCATCCATTGATAGAACTGATTCGGTCCTCATTGGAGATTTTCGAAACAAATTGGAGATATGAGCCAGTATTCCGTGCCATTAAAACAGAATTGTTGTTTCCTTTGCATGAAGAAAAAGATAGGTTGCGAGTAAAAGTCGATCAGTTAGAAAACTATTGTTTAGCTAACGGAATAAAAGGCGATAAGTGGACAAAAAGGGATCGCTGGAAATATAGAAGATTTCAAGGTTTGGATTGGGAGCAAGGTGTACAAACAGATCAGGAGAGAAAGATTGAGCAAATATTAAATGAAATCCGGCTGTCCTTAACAGCGCCGTTAGTACGATTAGGAAAAAGGTTAAAGCGAGCAAAATCCGGACGTTCGAAATGTGAGGCATTGTATTTATTTTTAGAAGAATTAGAAGTTCCGACAAAATTAGAGAATTGGAAGACTGAATCAGAACAAAAAGGCGAGCTGGTAAAAGCGAGTGAACATGATCAAGCATGGAACAGCATAGTCGATTTATTGGATCAGTTTGTAGAAATGCTTGGAGAAGAGAACATCACAAATAAGCAATTTGCCGCTATTCTCGATGCTGGACTTGATACGCTACGTTTCTCTCTTGTTCCACCAGCTATTGACCAAGTTCTAATTGCAGATTTAGAGAAATCTCGTTTAGATCATGTAAAGGCAGCTTTTGTCATTGGCTTAAATGAAGGCGTATTTCCATCTAGGTTTGCCGATGAAGGCATATTTGCAGATAGTGACAGAGAAAGTCTCATTATGAGTGGAATGAAGATTGCACCAACAAGTAAAACAAGATTATTAGACGAAGAATTTCTCGCTTACAAAGCATTTACGACACCATCTGAACTTCTTTATTTAACCTATCCATTAGCAAATGACGAGGGAAAGTCATTATTACCCTCTGTTTATATAAAAAGAATGAGAGAGCATTTTCCTCATGCAGAGACCGTTTATTTTATGGCGGATCCAAAAGAGTTAGGAGAAACAGGGCAGCTTGATTATGCCGTGCAGTGGAAAACAAGCTTATCTTACCTAACAGGACAGCTGCAATTGAAGAAGCGAAATTATCCTATTTATGACTTTTGGTGGGATGTTTACAATGCTTATATGGATAATCACGGCTGGAAGGATGCAGCCACAAAGGTTTTTTCCAGCTTAACGTATCAAAATTCTACAAAGCCATTAGCAGAAACAACAAGTAAAGAGCTATATGGGGAAACGATAACAGCCAGTGTATCGCGTATGGAACTATTCCAGTCCTGTCCATTTTCTCATTTTGCCAATCATGGATTAAAGCTTCGGGAACGGCAAGTGTTTCGGTTAGAAGCACCAGCCATTGGAGATTTATTTCATGCAGCTTTAAAGTCGATTGCAGAAACGGTTCTCCAAGAAAAGTTATTATGGTCTGATTTAACGAGAAAACAATGTGAAGGCTTGGCGAAAGATGCCGTAGATATGTTAGCACCAAAGCTGCAGAATGAAATTTTATTGAGTACGAATCGACATCATTATATTAAGAGAAAGCTCGAACAAATTATAAGCAGAGCTTCTTATATTTTGAGTGAACATGCGAAGTTAAGCGGATTTTCACCAATTGATTTAGAGCTGGAGTTTGGTCCAAAAGGAAAGCTTCCTTCCCTTTCATTTCCGTTGAGAAATGGCAGTAAGATGGAATTAGTTGGCAGAATAGATCGGGTCGATAAAGGGGAAGTCGATAACGAAGTGTTTTTGCGTGTCATTGATTACAAATCAAGTGCACATGAACTAAATATGAATGAAGTGTATTACGGATTATCTCTGCAAATGCTTACGTACTTAGATTTGATCATTACAAACAGCGAACTGCTAGTGGATAAAAAAGCGAATCCGGCAGGTGTTCTTTATTTCCATGTTCATAATCCGATGCTTACTAGTAAAAGGATTTTAACATTAGAGGAAATAGAAGAAGAATTATTAAAAAAGTTTAAGATGAATGGTTTAATGCTTGGAGAAGAAAATGTGATTCGTTTGATGGATGCAACATTGGAAAAAGGTGATTCAGCTATCATTCCAGCAGGAATTAAAACAGATGGAACATTATCTAAACGCTCAAAAGTTGCTTCAAAAGAAGACTTTCATCATTTACAACAGTTTGTTCGCCATAAGTATGTGGATGCTGGAAATAAAATTACTGGTGGAACGGTCGATATAGCACCATATAAATTAAAGGAAAAAAAGCCATGCACGTTTTGTGCATTTAAATCAGTCTGCCAGTTTGATGAGGCAATTGAATCAAACCAATTCCGCCAATTGACAACCTATTCAAAAGAAGAGGCGCTTGAATTGATTAAAAAGGAGGCAAATAGACATGAGGAAGGCTGAAATTCCTGTAAAACCGAGTGATGTGACATGGACAGATGATCAGTGGAATGCCATTATGACAAGCGGGCAGGATATATTAGTCGCAGCGGCGGCAGGATCAGGGAAGACTGCTGTATTAGTAGAAAGAATGATTCGGAAAATTGTATCAGAAACTCCTATTAATGTAGATGAATTATTGGTCGTAACGTTTACGAATGCATCAGCTGCTGAAATGAAGCATCGAATTGGGGATGTTTTGGAAAAAGAAATGAATGCCAACCCTCATTCCATGCATATAAAAAAACAATTGGCATTGTTGAATAAGGCGCATATTTCCACCATCCATTCCTTTTGTTTAGAAGTGATTAGGAAATACTATTATTTAATTGATTTGGATCCAGGTTTCCGAATTGCAGATGAGACAGAAGCACAACTGCTTCGAGATGAATGTTTAGAAGAGCTGTTTGAAGAAGAATATGGAAAAAATGGAAATAATGCATTTTTTGACCTTGTCGACGCATTTACAAGTGATCGCAGCGATGATGCTTTACAAAGAATTATACAAGAGGTATATGATTTTTCTCGGGCTAATCCATTTCCGAGTGGTTACTTATCATCTGTTACAAAGATGTATAAGATAGAAGAAGATTGCAGAGTGGAAGACCTGCCTTTTGCTAAAGAACTATTATTTGATATTGAACTTCATTTAGAAGGAGCCAAGCAGCTGCTGGAGTATGGCTTAGAATTGACAAAACTTCCAGGCGGTCCTGCACCTAGAGCCAGCAATTTTTCAGATGATCTTGCTCAAACGGAAGTACTAGTGCAGGCAAAAAATGATGGTTGGCAGACGTTGTATGAAGGGATGCAATTACTAAAATTTTCGCGGGCAAAGCCGTGTAAAGGCGATGATTATGATCCTGCTCTAGTGGAAGAAGGGCAGCAAGTAAGGGACCGGGCAAAAAAAATTCTGCTGGAAATGCAAAGTGAATTATTTTCACGGATGCCGCAAAGCTTTTTAAAAGATATAAAGGAAATGAAACCATATATCGAAACACTTGTTGCGCTAGTTCAGGCCTTTTCTAATCGTTTTCAAGCAGCGAAGGCGGAAAAAGGGCTTGTCGATTTTGCTGATTTAGAGCATTATTGTTTAGAAATTTTAAATGATCCCACTGCTGAAGAGGAGCATCTGCTTAGGCCTTCTGCTGCAGCACAATATTATCGGGAGCAATTTAAAGAAGTTTTAATAGATGAATATCAAGATGTAAATTTAGTGCAAGAATCAATTCTTCAGCTTGTAACAGCAGACGAGGAAGCCAGTGGGAATTTATTTATGGTGGGCGACGTCAAGCAGTCTATTTATCGATTTCGTTTAGCAGAACCTAATTTATTTTTAGCAAAATATCTCCGTTTTCAAGAGCGTGATGATTCAGGCTATAAAATTGATTTAGCTAAAAATTTTCGCAGCAGAAAAGAAATATTGCACGGCACCAATTATTTATTTAAACAAATAATGGGAGTGCAAGTTGGTGAAATTGAATACGATGAAAGTGCTGAGCTTGTCAAAGGTGCTGCTTATCCAGAGGAGATTCCTTATCCGATTGAAGTAATGCTTATTAATCAAAAAGCAGAGGATAAACAGCCTAATGAGGGAGATGGCAGAGAGGAATTCGATGCACAAGAGCTGGAGCAATCCCAATTAGAAGCAAGGAGCATAGCCAAAAAAGTACATGAACTGTTTGAAAATAAACAGGAAGTGTACGATCCAAAAACGAAAAGCTACCGACCGATGATGTACAAAGATATGGTCATTTTGCTTCGTTCCATGACATGGGCGCCGCAAATAATGGAAGAGTTAAAGCAGTTTAATATTCCTACTTACGCTAATATAACAACCGGGTATTTTGAATCAACAGAAGTAAATATAATGATGTCTCTGTTGAAAGTAATTGATAATCCATATCAAGATATCCCATTAGCCTCTGTGCTTCGTTCGCCTATTGTTGGACTGAATGAGGAAGAGCTTAGCACGATTAGAATTTCCAAAAAACAGGGATCATTTTTTGAAGCGGTACAAGCCTTCCTTTATCAGCGAGCCAATAGGGAAGATGCTTTATTTGATAAAATAAAACCATTTTTTAATATGCTGGCAGATTGGCGTACACAAGCAAGGCAGGGGGCATTGTCTGAGTTGATTTGGAAATTATTCCGTGATACGCATTTTTATGATTTTGTCGGCGGACTGCCTGCTGGGAATCAGCGCCAGGCAAATCTGCGTGCACTTTATGACCGTGCTCGGCAGTATGAAGCAACGTCTTTTCGCGGTTTATTTCGTTTTTTGCGTTTTATAGAAAGAATGAGAGATAGAGGCAATGATTTAGGTGCGGCTAGGGCATTAACAGAGCAGGAAGATGTTATTCGCATTATGACTATTCACAGCAGTAAAGGCCTTGAATTTCCAGTTGTCTTTATAGCTGGACTGGGTAGAAACTTTAATACAATGGATTTAAAAAAATCATTCTTATTAGACAAAGATTTAGGATTTGCGACTAAATATATCAATGTACAAAACCGTATATCCTATCCATCTCTTTCACAAATTGCTTTTAGAAAAAAGAAAAAAATGGAACTGTTAGCGGAAGAAATGCGCGTATTATATGTAGCATTAACTCGAGCAAAAGAGAAATTGATCTTAATTGGTTCGGTTAATGATGTGGAAAAAGCGAAGCAAAAATGGGCACAAATTGCAGGGCATGGAAATTGGCTGTTAAATGAGTTTGACCGTGCCTCAGCGAATTCCTATTTGGATTGGATTGGTCCTGCTTTAGTGAGGCATCAAGAGAATGTATTGCTGCATCCAGAAAAATGGCATGCACATAATGACATAGCGGAACATTCTTCTTCATGGAATATACGCATTCTTGCAAAAGAAGAAGTGCTTAGTTATACAATAAAGCAAGAGGAAGAGCAAGATAATTGGTTGGAGAAAGTAATAAGCGGCCAAAAAGTAAACATAAGTTCTCCCTATAATGAGCAGATTCAGCAAACATTAGCATGGAAGTATTCTCATGTAGACAGCACGGTCTATCGTTCCAAACAATCTGTTTCTGAGTTGAAAAGACAAAGTGAAAGTATAGACGAAGAAAGTGGAACAGAACTGCTGCAAAAATGGAGCAAATCAATATGGAATCGACCAAAATTTATGCAGGAAAAAAAATTAAGTCCTGCTGAAAAAGGAACAGCAATGCATATGGTTATGCAGCATGTTGATTTGCAGGCGGAAATTACGTCCTATTCGATTGAATGCTTGCTGGAAGATATGCTGAGAAAAGAATTAATCACCTCAGAGCAGGCTGAAGTGATTGAGCCAACAGCAATAGTATCCTTTTTCGAATCAAAAATTGGGCAAAGGATGCTGCATGCAAATAAACTAGTGCGAGAAATTCCTTTTAATATTGCGTATCCGGCAAGTCAAGTATATGCAGATTGGGCAGGCGAAGACGAATCAATCTTAGTTCAGGGGATTATTGATGTATACTTTGAAGATGATGAAGGTTCGGTTCTGCTTGATTATAAAACAGATACGATAACCGGAAAGTTTAAAAGTGGCTATGAAGAAGCAAAGCCCGTTTTAGAAGTGAGATATGAAAAGCAACTAGAGTTGTATGCAGAAGCTTTAGAAAAAATGTTAAAACGCAAAATCGATGAAAAATATTTGTTCTTTTTTGATGGAGCACATATTTTAACAATGTAAAAGATAAGGGGAAAAACTGCCTTGACAATGAAAAATTGTTGGGCAGTTTTTTGTATGATTGAGCTAATCCGTATTACTACAAATAAAATACAATAAGCCATCGACCTTCCACAGGATGTGATGAATTAAACATTGCTAAAAGGTGAATCGCTTTTAGTTAAAGTTCCTCTAGTTAAATAAATACGTGAGAAAGCGACGTGTCATTTTACAGGACTTTTTGAACAACCTCTATAAAAACTATTTATGATAAGATGGACAAAGCGAGGATACAATTTTAGTAACGAACAATGTTTAAAGACTTTCTTAGTGGGGAGAGGTTTAAATTGTTAATAAGAAAAGTAGAAGAAGACGATCTTCAAGATATATTAACCATCTATAATCAAGGAATTGAAGATAGAATAGCAACCCTTGAAATGGAACAAAAAGATGCAGCATATATAAAGTTTTGGTTCCAAAATCATCAAAGTCGCTATTGTGCTATTTTGGCAGAAAATAAGGAAGGAAAGGTTGTTGGCTGGGCTTCCATTAGTCAGTATAATGCCCGTCCAGCTTATGATGGAGTAGGAGAATTATCTATCTATGTACATAGAGACTATAGAGGAAAAGGAGTTGGTAAATTGTTATTAAAAAGAATAGAACATGAAGCAATTTCCAACCAATTTTATAAATTAGTGCTATTCACCTTCCCTTTTAATGAGTTGGGACAAGGACTCTATCATAAAATGAAGTATAGAGAGGTAGGCATCTTTAAAAATCAAGGAATAGTAGATGGCCAGTTTGTCGATATAATGATTATGGAAAAATTATTGTTTCCTTCGGAGTCCTGATATCCCCTAGTAGAAAAATCACCTTTGTTAAGACAAAGGCGATTAGAAATAAACTATAGATAGACACTCTTATTTTACTCGATTGAGAGTTTAATTGTTCGCAACATTTGGCTGATCAAGCAGACTAGTATCGATATAGTTGCTGGCGCTTAAGCCATTATTGGTAATAATGAATGCCCCAGTATTAGAAGTACCGGAACCTAAAGTAGCTTTTGAGTTGCCTTTTGGGGATATAAACAGAGAGTCTCCAAACTGTACTACTCCATCTGCAATATTTACAATTTGTACAGGACCTATTATAGCTGGCAAAATAATTCCTCCTTTTTCTATAAGGTAAGAAAGTATAAAATTTTTCAACTTAGATTAGTGTCTAGTTCTAGCGCCTAACCCCTGTGAAAGATAACCTTTTGCCTCTAAAAGTAAAAGACACTTTCTGAGTCATGAGAACATTTTTCTTCGGGGTTGAACAAGGCACTTGCGCTTTTCTTCATTAGCTGATTTACTTATTAACTTCTGTTTTTTGATCTAAATGGATTTCGTTTGGATCTTGTAAAAGTATTTGAGCACTTCCATTTGACTTTGCTTGTGGATTTGATACCTGTCTAATATGTTTTATTCTTGTTTCTGCATACAGATGGGAACAATTTCCGATTTGAAATAAGGAAGAAGCAGATACCCCAATTATATAAATATTATTTACTTTAATAATTGGTCTAACATTTTCAAATTGACAAACTATATTTTCTTGAATAGGAGGAAGCGGGATCGGTTCAAAAAAGACGGGATAGTCATTAAATGATCCTTCTATTCCATAAAAAAGTTTCTTTTGCCTTTGTACGGCTAAAGCTCGAGAAAATGCTTGGAAGTATGAAGCATCGCCAATCTCTAAAAAGGAAGAGAACGATAAAGTGGAAACCTTCAGACGGTCAACAACAGATGTTCTTTGCAGCATTTTAAGTTATCCTTTCGGAATCAACGGTACAAATGGACCGATAATCAGCGATTCAGCAGGTGTATCAAAGGTAGAAGCGAGCTGAATGGTTTGCGTATCGCCAATTAAGCAAATGGAGGAACTCGATACCCCGATAATGCGAATATCACCCACTTGTAAATCTCTATTATAGACTTGAAAGTTCATACATCTTTTCTCCCCTTCATGTTATCTGGAATATTACTTAAGAATAAATGAACCCCATTAACCATTTCCTCTTTTAACGATGTGATGACCTTTTCCGAAAATACTGCTGGATCTTCTTCGTTTGTTCTTTCCTGCTGCTGAAGATAATAGGTGATTCTCGTATGCAATTGTTTGGTGATATCTTCTTGGATAAACGTTATATATCCTTCATCCTCTTGTAAACCAAGTTCCTTTTGCTTTTGGATAATCATTTCAGGTAATTCCAGTTGAATAAACTGGTGCATCGCTTCTTCTATTTCCATTGAACGGTTCATCATTTGTTTCGGATCAGCAGGTGGATAATAGGCGCCTTTTGGATTAATAGGGTTAACAGGACCATTTGGATTAATAGACAATTCTTCAATTTTTTCTAAATCTGCAGGATTAAGACCAATATTTAATGTTCCTTCTAACGTCTCAATTTTCAGCTGATCAAAACTGTAATCAATCCGATCAACATGAATAGAAGGTTTTTCTTTCATTGAGGTTAGATCACTTGTTAATGTAGTGACCGTTTGTTCTAACTTTTTGATTCTTTTTTCAAGATATTGCAAGTAAGAGCGCATCTGTTCACTATATTGGTAAAAATCTTGGGACATAAAAGATACCTCCTTTATTACGCTTTAGAAGGAGCTTGCAAGGGAACAGAAGGAGAAAAAATCAAATCTTGGTCGCTAGCTGTCCCAAGTCCAGATTCAGGCAGCGAATTGGGAGCAGCCTCACTAAAACCTCCTGTATTATATAAATAGGAGGCTGGTTTTATGATTCCTGCACTACCTACTTGAAAAACGGAAGAATTGGTAATCCCGCCGATTTTAATCGTATTAATTGTGATTGACTGTTGAATAAAATAATTCATCCCTATCACCTTAAACTTTCTTCTTAGGCATTTAAAAAGTTCGCCTGGTCTACTCCATCATTATCAAATGTATTCGTGGAGCTTTGATAATTGGTTATATTTAATCCATCTCCTGTATTAAAAGAACCAGATCCAGAAAACGTTTTGGCGTTAGAAATGGGCATCATTTTATATACATCTCCAATATTAAAAATAGAGCTACTCCCAACGGAAATTACTTGAGCCACTCCAACAATAGCGGGCATGATCAACATCCTTTACTTAAGATTCTTTTTACATACTATGTTGAATGGTTAGAGTGGTGATACATTCGCCTAAATCAATTATGCTCTCCTGTTAAGAATATGCAGGGCAGAGGTTGGACTATAACCGAACAATAGAAAAGGTTTTTCAAATGGTTTAGAGGGAGTAGAATTTGGAAAAAGAAACCGAATAGGGAGGATTGTAAGCCTAAAGAAGAAGTGCAGCTTGGATAGAATTTATCACTTGGAAAATCCGTAAGAAAGTAGTAGTGTGATATGGAGAAAACGGGGGAATAATAAAAGAAATTATTTACCAAGAAAAGAGAGCAGACTTTTCTGTTTTAGGGACAGTAAAAACGTCAGAGTAAAAGTTTCTTCACTATGACAAAAAGAGAAAGCTAGTATATACTGGAATAATTGTACATATAAAAACATAAAGAGGTTGTTCAAAAAGTCCGGTAAAAATGACACATCGAATTTCTTCGTTGGTTTGCTTCTTCGCTTCTCACGTATTAACACCATACGTTCCGATGCTCAAAGCTAAACCGCCTCGAACTTCTCGATCCTTTTTATCCTCCTTTTTGAACACGCACATAAAGAGAAAATAGGAGTGATTAAATTGAAAAAAAAGTTTAGTGGAATAATTATTGCTGTCGCAGTAATTGTCGTGTTCGTTATCATTTTTATGTCCAGCTACAATGGATTTGTTAATGCAGAGGAAGATGTAGACCAATCTTATGCACAAATAGAAAATCAGCTGCAAAGAAGATTGGATTTAATTCCGAATCTTGTTAATACGGTGAAAGGATATGCTTCTCATGAAAAAGAAGTAATTGCTTCCGTATCAAATGCTCGTGCCAAACTTGCTGGTGCAGATTCCCCTGAAGAAGAGGCAACAGCGAATGCTGAATTATCAAGTGCTTTAAGCCGATTGTTAGTGGTAGTGGAAAATTATCCGAATTTAAAAGCGGATAAGCAGTTTACGCAATTAATGGATGAATTAGCAGGTACGGAAAACAGAATTTCTGTTGCAAGAAAAGATTACAATGAACAAGTGGCATCCTATAATAAAAAAGTGAAAAAATTTCCAGGTGTAGTGATGGCAAAAATAACTGGCTTTGATGAAAAAGAATACTTTAATGCAAGTCCGGAAGCGGAAAATGCACCAAATGTTGATTTTGGAGACAATGGATAATGACTTCCAAGTTATATTCTGCATTATTTGCCCTCTTTTTTCTTTGCTTCACTAGTGTGAATGCATTAGCAGCAAGCAGTGATATTCCAAAAGCAGTTGGCGATATATATGTTCAGGATTTTGCCAATTTATTAAATGAATCCGAAAAGCAGGAATTAAATCAAATTGGCCGATCGATTGAAGACCAAACAACGGCCCAAGTAGCTGTGTTAACAGTAAAAACAATTGGGGATCAATCGATTGATGAGTATGCTAATGAAGCCTTTCGCCAATACGGACTTGGCAATAGGGAAAAGAACAATGGACTTTTATTAGTTATTGCTACACAGGAAAAGAAAGTCAGAATTGAAGTAGGCTATGGCCTGGAAGGAAGAATCCCTGACGGAAAAGCGGGAAGAATTCTAGATGAATATACATTGCCATATTTAAAAAATCAGGAGCCGAATAAGGCAATAA
Organism: Niallia sp. WK069_GA_01; assembly: GCF_983173855.1. Lineage (NCBI taxonomy): Bacteria > Bacillati > Bacillota > Bacilli > Caryophanales > Bacillaceae > Niallia > Niallia sp. WK069_GA_01. The sequence continues at coordinate 4,102,164 of NZ_OZ470138.1, read as the reverse complement.
CTGAAACCTATAAAGTGCTGGCAAATGAAGTTTACGCCGAATACAATATAGATGAGCAGCAGCAGCTGAAAGCAGAAAAACCTGCCACAGCAGCTGATACCAATGATTTCCCAACGTGGATCATTATTATTATTGTAATTGTTGCTTTATTTTTAGATATTAAATTCTTTGGCGGTACATTCACTTATGCTATACTGTCCATCCTTTCCCGTGGTGGAGGAAGAGGTGGCGGAGGTGGTGGGCCAAAAGGCGGCGGAGGAGGCTCTTCCGGCGGTGGCGGTGCCAGCAGAGGTTGGTAAAGATGTTTAATAATTTGAGAATAGAGATGTAAGAGTAACTTTTTGTGAAGAATTTGTGTATAACATTATTATAAAAAGACCAAATCATCGTGATTTGGTCTTTTTATATATTTAAAATGAAAGGAACGCGGAATAAATGGGAGGAACGCGGAATTATCGGGAGGAACGCGGAATTATCGGGAGGAACGCGGAATTATCGGGAGGAACGCGGAATTGTTGGGAGGAACGCGGAATTATCGGGAGGAACGCGGAATTGTTGGGAGGAACGCGGAATTATCGGGAGAAGCGCGGAATTATCGGGAGGAACGCGGAATTATCGGGAGAAGCGCGGAATTATCGGGAGGAACGCGGAATTAACGAGAGGAACGCGGAATAATCGGGAGAAGCGCGGAATTAATGGGAGGAACGCGGAATTATATATCAAAACTCCCCCCTTGTCTTAAAAATTTCTTCTGATAATACATAAAGTGCTCAAGTTGCATGTTACATTGCTGGTACTTCGTATTAACAACAGGGAAAATTAGATGAATAATACAAGATGTGATGAACATAGTGTTATATTGCGGAAGAAAACAATAACATCCAGTAAATTTCCGCATTATTATCTGTACTTAAGATTTTTTGGAGGGGCTGGTTAGCTTGAACCGCAACAGAAAGATGCCTTTCATTACAATATCTGGTGTTATTTTACTGTTATTTCTAGTTATTCATCTAATACGACATATTAAGATATATATTGTGTATAGTTCGGGTGTTGGTCCTTTCTTATTACTTGGCATCATTTTTGTCGTTTTTGTTGTTCTTTTTGTTAAGCGGTAGATGGGATGGTATGAAAATATTGTTTACTATGTTGTTTGAATAAATGAAGAATCTATCGGAAGAAACCACCCATGGAAGAAAACTTTACTAAATATAATGAAATTAAACGAACAAGAAAAAATTATCTTCTGCTATCCTAATAGAAGGTAGAATGAATTCCTGTTCGTCTTTCATTCTATAACTCTAATGTCATAAATACACTATTAGGGTCTTCACTATAGTGCGAAAAGGGGTTGCAATATTGAAAGCCTAGGTTTGAATATAACCTTCTAGCTGGTTCAAAAGCATCCATGGAGCCTGTTTCTAAACTTAACCGTCTATAACCACGGCGTTTTGCTTCTCCGATTATATGTTGAAGCAGTTGCTGTGCAACACCCTTTCTTAGATGGGAGGAAGAAGTTTTCATGGATTTAATTTCCCCATGTTGAGCATTAAGCTCCTTCAATGCCCCACAACCAACTAAATCATTTTCTTCCCATGCACTCCAAAAGGTGATTTCTGGTTTCCTCAATCCTTCCACATCAAGTGCGTGTCTACTTTCCGGTGGAGAATGTACGGCCATACTCTGCAAATGATCCATCAACAACTCAATAACCTCGGGACCGGTTAAATCATCTTTTTTAATATCCATTATCATCATCCTTTTAAAAATATTAGTCTGAAAATTATGGTAATATAAAAAGAAAGTTTTGTCTATATTTTGTTGTTTTAAGAAAGCCTCTTGTGTTTTTCTGTAAAAATAATAAGTGATATGTAAGAATGTGGAGGAGAAAGGATTGCAAAAAAGGATCTGGGCAATTACCGTAACGTTGATTTTTTTAGTGATTTTGGCAGCAATATATAATTTTTATGAAAATCGTCCGAAAAAAGTATCTTTATATAAACAGGAAGATTTTAATACGGTCAATAATGTTGACAGTTGGCATCAGTTTAGAGAAAAATTAACTATTACAAACAATGCTAAACTGGAAAACTTTAAATTAACCTTAGATAAAAATCAGACTATTTACTCCGTCGTATTTGATGTAATAGATAAAGAGAAGGATTATTTTATCGTTTATCATTATAGAACCTGTTACTCATGCGAGGAAGAGGAAGATAATAAAGTAAGTATCAGCAAACAGAAAATAAAAGAAAAAGTACAATATGATGAATTGATGGATGCTGAGCAATTGTTTTCAAAGCTAGATTATTTAAATCAAAAAAATTTCTTTAGCAATCCTAAATTTGAATATCAATTAATTGTTTCACTAGGAACTAGTGCGAATTTAGGATTAGAGGGAAAGTATTTCCTATTAAAGGATAAAGAGTTGCAAAAAATCGAGCCACCAAATTCGAATGGATATTTATCTGGTTTCTATTTATTAGTTATAGGTAAGCAATTTCCTAAGGAATTTGGCACAGATATGGAGACAACGAAAATCGTTCTATTTGATGAAGTGAAACGGGGGAATTGAATAGGTTATTTAACCTCCTATTATCCTGTAGAGTTAGAAAGTGTGAAGGTGGATTTACAAGATAACGGCAAGTAAAATCGAATTTAAATGAGGGAAGGACGGTACCATCGCTCTTCCCTCTATACATATAATGAAAAAAATTATCTGAGTTTATTTCAACATAGCCTTCCTTGGTACAAACCCTTTATCCCGATGATATAAAATAAGCGCAATAGCTAAAATGGCTGATGCAATCCACACAGAAGTGATTCCAATATAAGTAGTGGAAAATGTTCCTAATAGAGCACCAAATAAAAACGCGCCAATAATGCCAAAAAACTCTTTGCTTTGTTTTTTCGCTTCTTCATCATGTTCGACAAGTGCACAATAAGCAGCTCTTGTTGCTGTTCGCAGGTTGCCGGTCGTCATCGTTGAATTGTAGCCCCATTTATCTAATTTATTAAAGGTAGAAATTTGTAAAGAAGAAACAAAGGATATACATACTGTAACGATAATATTAGGAACACTAGAGGGCAAAAAACCGACTATAATCAGTACAATGCATTCAAGTATAAGAATGGATCGACGATAACTATGCAGCGCATGTCTTATAGGAGGGATTTTCACTATTTCAGAAACAAGGACCCCTAACATAAAGGCAATAAGTGGAGGAATATAGAGCATTGCTTCTTTCCATGCTCCATTTGATGCTTCCACAGCAAATAAGACGATATTTCCAGTTTGAGCATTGGCAAACACTCCGTCTCTTGTGATGAACGTATAAGAATCTAAAAATCCTCCGACAATTGCTAATAATACTCCCAATCGAACAGAGTTGGAAGACAAGGAGGGAATCGAAATATGTTTTTCTGTCATAGTCTAATCACCTTGTACTTTGGAGTTATTCTTTTTTATTTTTACAAGTTTCTTTCTTCAAACAATTCTATAATACCACTACTTTACAGAAAAAGCATAGCCCTATTTTTATTGTTTTTCCTGTATTTAAAAGCCAATTTATGTACAAGAGTTATAGAAATTTTCGGAAATAAAAAGAGAATTTTCTGTCCAAAAATGGAAACTTATACTCGTCTAGGAAATTATAAACGAGATGGATATTTCCCTAGTTTCAGCGAGAGCAACCAATAGATCAAACTGGTTGCTGTAGAGGATATGCGAGACTCCTAAATGGAAAGCGAGCAGTAAGCCTCGGAAAAACTAACGCTTTTTATTCAATTTCCTAATATATTGAAGTTTAGATTGATAACACTGAAACCCCCCTATTGAATAGCGATAAAGTAAAAAAAATACCTAACAAGAAAATCAACATCCCTTTCTACGCTGCAAAGCAAGTTGTCTAAAAGAAATGAAAAGGAATTTATGCAGCGAACTTTGAGTTATAAGTAATGGTATAATATACAAAAAAAGGAGGGAATTATGGGGCGGTTTAAACATAATTTATCTATTGAATTGCCATCAACAGATAATAACGATTACCTGAAAGAAAAGATGCTTAAAATGATGGAGAAATTTCATATAGAAGTGGAACAATTGCCAAAATTATTAGGTATATCTTCTGAAAAGATAAAAAAAATCCTAGAAGATGAACCATATGAATGGAAAAAAGGTGAAATAGAGTTGATTGAGTATCGTTCTCTATTTTTAACGGATGGATTTTCAATTATGAATGCTAAAGAAAGAATCAAGCTATTGATACATTCTTTCTTAATAGAGGAGTATCAATTTTCATATAGGAGTTTAGCCAAATATGCTGAAGTTCCTGACGAAATTTTTCATACCTTTTATACAACCGATGAAGAAATAGAGAGTCACTATTTAATCAATATTTGTGTGAACTTGCACATGCTAATAAACATACTGAAAGTAAGTGGTGAAAATAAATGTTAAAATAGGTGGAATTCGTCCGTATTCAGGCGAATTCCGTCCTATATTAGCTTTATTTGTTGATGAAATATGCAGTGTTTTTAAAATAACATTCGTCTGTTGATTAAAGCTCTTTTATTTGTTTCGTAAGCTCTTTAAATTTCTTATCAAGTTCTGTGTAGGCTTTATCATTTGGAGTCATAAAGCTAAGCTTTCCTAAAACTTCTTGTCTTTCCGTTTCGAGCTTTAACCGCAGCTCTTCAAGATTATTTCTTTTTTGAGGTGTTTCAGCAAATTGCTTTTGGATGCGATGGTTCGCAATAACAAGTTTACTGTTTGTCGTTTTTTCAAGCAGGTATCGATCATGTGAAACAACAAGCAGTGTTCCATTGTAATGTGCTAATGTATCTTCAAGTTGTTCACGTGAAGGTAAATCAAGATGATTCGTCGGCTCATCTAAAATAAGCACATCTTTTTCTTCTAATATATATGCCATTAACTTGCACTTTACCCGTTCACCCATGCTCATATTCTGGATTGGTTCTGTCCATTGTGAAGCACAAAATCCTAAATGTTTCATTAAATTTTGCACTTTCCCTCTTGTCTCGAATGTTTCTTTATAAAAGAGCTGTTCAGGTGTTTGTTCGAGTGGTAAATCAAATACTTCTTGCGTTAAATAGCCGATTTTGGCAGAAGGTGAAATCCATATATTCCCGTCTGATGGTTCCCTTCCAAGAATTATGTTTAACAAGGTTGTCTTTCCACTGCCATTTGGACCAATAATGGAAACTTTCTCCCCGTGCTGAATGGTGAAATGAACCTGTTTAAATAGGATTCTTCCGTCAAAAGACTTTGATACATTCTTTACTTCTAAAAATCGTTTTCCAATCTTGGTGTTTGCTTCGATCGAAAAGTTTACCGTATATTCTGACTCAACTGGTTCAGTTTTTGCTTTTTCCAACTCTTTTTCAAGCCGTTTTTGTTTTGATTTTACTTGTGCATCCATCCCTTTTGCTTTTACGCGATAGTACTCTTTAAAACCCTCTTTTTTCGTTGATTGTCCATGCGCTTTTTTTGACCAAGATGTAATCTCATTGATTTGACCTTCAATGCGTTGAACCATTTTCTGCTGTTTCTCATATTCACGCTGCTGGGTAAGTCTTTTCTGTTTTCGCGCCTCCATATAACTAGAATAATTCCCTTTATGTTCGATAAGCTTGCTGCCTTCAAGCGACCATATCTTGGTTGCAATAGCATCTAAAAAATAGCGATCATGGGAAACGAAAATAATAGTACCTTTATAATTTTTCATTTGTATAGTGAGTAATTCTAAACTTTTTTCGTCAAGATGGTTTGTTGGTTCATCTAATAGCAAAAGGTCTGCTTCTTTTGAAAAACCTTTTGCAAGTCGTGCTTTCAGTTTTTCACCACCACTTAATTGTAGAAAGTCATGATTCGGTACATGCCATTTCTCGAGTAATTTTGCTTCAACAGGAGTGCTGACTTCAGATGCATGCGACTCGGCTTCTTGTTCCACCAGGACAATAGTCAGGTCTTGCTGCATCCACTGTATTTTTCCTTGTGTTGGTATTAAATCATTGTTTAGTAATTGCAGCAATGTAGATTTACCAGCACCATTTTTGCCTATAATACCGATGATGTCACCATGTTGAACATGTGCATTTATCTCTTTAAAAATAGTACGTTCCATTATTTCATAGCTAATAGTAGATAATTTTAATAATTCTTTCATATAATCAATCCCTTCTTTATTAAGGGAGAATACGAAGCATAAGACGTCGTAATATTGGCGCATTAGTTTCCGCCAATATAAAAATCCTCCCAATTCATTTGGAAGGATTAGTCATACCTGTACATTGTCAAATAAGCTTTCTTTTAAGGCTGTCGAAACGTTCACTTGCTTACTGAGAAATATTTCAAGTAAGCTAAAGTAAAACGATTTCACTCAGGCTATTAAGACACTGTTCAAAAAGTCCAGTTAGAAGGACATGGCGAATTTCTTCGTCCTTTTTATTCTCCTTTTGAACGCGCACTATAAGTGTATATTTAATCATTTATCTACACTCTGAAGCTATTTACAATAATTATAGATAATGGGCAGACTAATCCTATTTTTTTGTTTTGAAATATGTGATTTCAAATATAAAATAAGATTAGTTAATCATTGTCCACCCATCATCCTTTCGACTTTTATTAAGAATAGTATAACATAAGGTGATTGGAAACCAAAAGGAAATATACTATCATTAAATACTAAATTAAATTCGTTTATTTAAAAAAATTATTCCTTGAAGAATGGAGCTTCTATACTGTATGGGAAGGTAATGCAACTTTACTAAAGAAAATATCTTCATTGTTATGCTAACGGGAGTTTAACACAACGAGGAAAAAAATAAAGAGCCGAAAATATGCAAGTTTTTATTCATTACTTGAATTTTATGTTTTATGCCATAAAACATACTGCCATAATTAGCATTATTGATATCAAATAAAAACAAAAGGAGTTTTAACATATTTTATATATTTAATATGTTAAACTCCTTTTGTGGTATGGGATAAACATCAATGACCTAAAGATAAAGAGGTATTGGTTTCCGATGGCTTGAACTTGGTGAAAAATTAGCATTTGAGTATTGTGTTGACAAAATACATATCTCAGCGTGTCAAAAATCCAACTTCAGTACTGTTGAGATATCAAGAAGTGCATAATAAAAGACTTCTAAAATATAGAAGTCAAGGTGCTACCAATTCAACCTTAATTCTATCTGGGTCTTCAAAATAAACAGCGTAATGTTTTTCTCCACCTGCAAAGGGATGCTTATTGGTATAAAGGATTTTAACACCCTTACTTTCTAACTTTTTGGTCATATCGTCTACTTGTTGACGGGAACCTGCGTGGAATGCTAGGTGGTTTAGACCTACCCGACACCTATGGTAAGGTATGTCCATAAAACGTTCTTCCGCTTGTACGAAAACAATATAGGTCTTTCCTATTTTCCAACTATGACCACTTTCCCACGATTGAAAAGACTCATACCCTAATTCTTCTAAAAACCAACTCCAAAAGTTGATTGAACTTTTTAAGTCTGAAACATATATTTCAATATGGTGAATAAGTCCTTTCGACAATGGATGACCCCCTTTTGCATCTATATTAATATTATTTTATCAGATAATTTTAGAGTTATAATTATTTATCAGAAAAACCACAATCTTTCGGAAAAAAAGTCTTTAGAAAAGAGCCAAAATAATATAGTATACAAATGTTTCATATAAGTATTAGTTAACACTTGTCGTGAAGCGAATACGAAACATTTTCAATAAATTATCTGACAGTTTATAATGAATACAGGAATCAATACAAATAGGGGGGATGAGGGATTCATGAAATTGGTGACAGCTCTATATGAAGGGAAAAGTGCAGTAGGCGTTATTGGAACAGATGAAAAGACGGTGTTGTTATTAAATGATGCAGAGGAAAAACGCAGTGGACAGAGACCTTTTTTAGATAATATGATTGTCTGTATAGAGGAAGGGGAAGATTTTTTAGCAAAGGTAGAATCATTGGTTCAGTGGGTGAATGAGGAACAGCTTGTTAACGAGCTTTATTTGCCATTGGAAAGGATAACATTACAAGCACCAATTCCAAGACCTTCTAAAAATATCTTTTGTGTGGGGAAAAATTATGCCGAACATGCCATTGAAATGGGAAGCAAAGATGATATACCAGAACATGTTATGATTTTTACAAAAGCACCAACAACAGTAGTTGGTCCAAATGAAGGGATACTAGAACATAAACAAGTAACAGATCAGCTCGATTATGAAGGAGAACTTGCTGTTGTGATTGGAAAAACAGGACGAGCAATCAAAAGGGAAGATGCCTTGGATTATGTATTTGGCTATACGATCGTGAATGATATCACAGCAAGGGATTTGCAGAAAAAACATAAACAGTTTTTTATTGGAAAAAGTTTAGATGCAAGTGCACCAATGGGTCCATGGATCGTTACAAAGTCTGAGATAAAAAATCCCCATTCTCTACATATACAAACCGTTGTAAATGGAGAGAGAAGACAGGATTCTAATACAGAAAATTTTATTTTTCCTATAGATGAAGTCATTTGTGTATTATCAAAAGGAATGACATTAGAACCAGGCGATATTATTGCAACTGGAACACCAGCAGGGGTAGGCAAGGGCTTTAACCCGCCTCGTTTCTTAAAGGCAGGAGATAAAATAGACATATCAGTAGAAGGAATTGGCGTTTTATCTAATACAATAGTGGAATAATAAAAACAATCGTAAGTAATTAGAATTATGATAAGATATGTAAAGTAAAGGAGGCGAATTTTTTATGACACACTCTCATATCACTTCATGGGCGCTGGCAATTATTTTATTTATAATAGCATTCGGGCTGCATAAAAGTGGAAAAGAAAAGGCAAGTAAAATTGTACATATGGTTCTTCGTTTAATGTATGTAATTGTCATTGGAACTGGGGTATGGATGCTTTATAGTTTAGGGAGTTTACCAGCACTGTATGTGTTAAAAACACTTGTTGGCTTATGGGTTATTGTTGCACTGGAGATGATTCTAGTACGAACAAAAAAAGGCAGAAAAACAACAATATTATGGACACAGTGTATTGTTGCATTGGCACTGGTTCTCTATTTGGGCATGACATTACCAATGGGAATATGGCATTTTGGCTGAAAGAGGGGGAGCAAATCCTTCTCTTTTTTATTTTGCCGAAATGTCTATTTGTCGACAAAATTATAATCAATTTCATTGGAAAAATTTGTTGACCAATTCTGTCTTTATTTGATACGTTAACAATAGTTCATAAGAGAAATGGGGAGACATATTTTGAGATCCTATTATATGAAATTGCTATTATTAATGTTTTTAATGACAAGTGCTTTATATGCTTCCTATAAACATACAGCTTCATTTATTATTCTCCTTTTCTTCTCATCTTGTATGCTTGGTTTATATTTCCTCATTCCAATTGTGAAGAAGAAGCTATTCCTTTATATACTTATACTTTTTCTTATTCAAACAGCAACCGTATTAATGAATAAAGAGGTGTTTTTTTACTTAATGGTACTTATGCTCTTTATCTTAATGGAGAGCGGTCGTACTGTATCGGTAAAAACATTTCGAATTCTCCTTCTAAGTACGCTTGTCACCCATTTTTTTATTAGTATATTCTTCTTTCATGTTTCTATTAGTTTATATGTTTGTGCAGCCATTTTGGTTGTAATCCTGCTTATTCGCTTAAATGAAAGCAACCAAGAATATTTGCATATAAGAGATACATATGAATCATTACTGAACGAATATCGCGTCCAAAAACGGCAGGCATTTAAAAATGAAAGGCTTGCCAGAATGGAAGAAAGAAATATGATTGCAAGAGAAATGCATGACTCCGTTGGACATAAATTAACAGCCCTTTTAATGCAGATTGAACTTCTTTTCATTCAAGAAAAAAAGGAGTCGATAGCGATGCTGCGAAATATGGCGTCTGAGGCATTAGAAGAAACAAGAAGAGCTGTGCGCATATTACAGGCAGAAGAAATGCAGGGGATTTCACCTATTATTCATTTAATTAAAAAGCTGGAAAGTGAAAATACAGTGCATGTTCATTTAACAACAAAACAAGGGGTACTTAACATGCGCATTAGCAATAAGCAGAGTGCAGCACTTTATCGAATCATTCAAGAAGGATTAACGAATGCGATGAAATACAGTAGTTCAAAAGAAGTTTTTATCCTATTAGGCGTGTCACCTGTGGGCCATTTAACAATAGAGATAAAGAATGTGTTTGTACATAAGCATCCAATCTATGAAGGATTTGGATTAAAGAATATGAAAAAAAGGCTGGAGGAAATCGGAGGGAATCTAAATACATTTCAAATAGAAGATCAATTTATTTTACAAGGAAATATACCGGTAGAGGAGATAGAGAAATGATAAGGGTGTTAATTGCAGAAGATCAAGGGATTGTAAGAAACGGCCTGAAAATGATTATTGAACAAGATGCAGAAGTAAAGGTAATAGCAGAAGCAGAAAATGGCAAAGAAGCGCTGCAATTATTGGAGCTGCATGCCATTGATATCGTGTTAATGGATATACGTATGCCTGTTATGGATGGAGTAGAAGCAACACAGCATATTAGAAAAAGCTTTCCTCATGTAAAAATCCTAATCCTTACCACCTTCAACGATGAGGAATATGCGATTCAGGCATTTAAAGAAGGAGCAAATGGCTTTTTATTAAAAACAACAGACAGTGATTATTTATTGCATAGCATCAAAAGCTGTTTGGCAGGCGGTATAACGATACATGAACAGGTAGCGGCGAAAGTAATGCCGAAGCTCCTTGAAGAAAAAAAGCAAAAAAAGCAGTCAGCACTAGCCTTTCCTCTTACAGACAGAGAGCGGGACATTGTAAAAAATATCGGCTTAGGCAAAACAAATAAAGAAATTGCCAGTGAATTGTTTTTATCTGTTGGAACGGTCAAAAATCATATTACGCAAATATTAATGAAGCTGGAACTAAGAGACCGGACACAGCTTGCTATATTTGCTGTAAAGAATGATTTTATATGAAACTAGGAATAATAAAGAAGTTTTACTAATTGATTGGGAGGCTAGCGCATGATTTTTTTTGATATTGATGGAACATTAGTGAATCATGAGTTGGCTGAAAGAGTAGGAGCACAAGAATTTTATGATAAGTATAAAGAGGATTTGTCGATGGAGGATAACGAATTTCCAAGTTTATGGATCAGCTGGTCCCATGCTTATTATGCGAAATTTTTGGCAGGTGAACTTTCTTTTCAAGAGCAGAGAAGAATGCGCATCAAAGAACTATTTGGAAAACAGATAACCGATCAAGAGGCAGATAGTTTGTTTCAAGAATATCTCCATTTTTACAAGACAAATTGGACGGCTTATCCTGATGCGGCTACTTGCTTGCAGCAATTAAAAAAAATCGGATATAAACTTGGTGTGATCAGTAATGATGATTACCAGCAGCAAGTAGAAAAGCTCCATTATACAGGATTATTAGCTTATTTTGATCAAGTGAACACTTCGAGTGAATTAGGCATTTCTAAGCCGGATAAGGATATTTTTATAAAAGCAAGTAAACAAGCTAATGTAAGAACAGGAGAATGTATTTATATTGGCGATAATTTGAAGATAGACGCACTAGCAAGCACGAATGCTGGAATGAAAGGAATTTGGCTGAATCGGACGGAGGAGAAATCTGTTTATCCAGGTATCCTTATGCTCCCAAGTTTGGATAGATTGATAGAAAGAGAGGGCTGGATATGAAACGAATTATGGTAATCGGAGTATCAGCAGGTGTCGGAAAGTCTACATTTGCAAGAAGGCTTGGAGAATTATTGCAACTGAAAGTATACCATTTGGATGCCTACTTTTGGAAACCGAATTGGGTAGAAGCTAGTCTAGAAGAATTCGTTTCTGCACAGCAGATTATTTTGCAAAAGAAAAAATGGATTGTAGAAGGAAGCTATAATAATACCTTTGAACTGCGGGTGAAAAGTGCAGATACCATTATTTACTTGGAGCTACCTCTTCGTGTATGTCTTTATCGTGTGATAAAACGCTGGTTAACGAATTTAGGAAAAACGAGAATGGATATGGGAAAAGGCTGCAAGGAAAAGTTAGATTGGCGATTTCTTAAATTTATCATCACTACCTACTTTTCCCGCAAGAAAAAGATGAAAGCAAGACTGAAAGCAATACAAGAAAAAGATCTCCAAAAGCAAATTATTCTGCTACAAACCAAAAAAGATATAGAGGCTTATTTAGTGAAATTAGAGGGATCGTTAGTGTGAGGCATCTAGTTTTGAGATAATTAGAGGAAAAGAACCAAAAGAACATGCTATTGAAAACAGGTTGACTAAAACATGTTCTTAAAAAAAACGGCTGATTTAAGTGTAGTTTTTTAGTATTATAGTATTATGGAATAATAAGGATAAAGAGGAGGGCTTGACTTGGTGAAAAACATACCTTTATTGTTTGCTATGCTAATTATAGGATGTAGCACTCTAATAATCGCCTTAAATACACATTCACCAGAATTTATAAAAATCACGCTATTAATCGCGAGTGCTGTTTTGAATGTATGGAGTATGATGGGATTAATTTTACACTTAGGTATACAAAAACTAATTAAAAATTGATTATTAAACAAATTCTCTTAGTTGGTTTGCAGTAAGTATATTAGATTTCTGACAGGCAAAAAGCATTTGATTGACTCGTTCATCAAATGCTTTTTTACTTAGTTCGTATACTCCTTGAATCAATAGAGGTAGTTATCAAGGTAAGATTGGAACATAAAGAGGTATCTAATCGTCTAATAAGTATGAAACTTATTAAGGAGGTTTTAGGGTATTTGAAAAAAAGATATTTGTGCTGTTATCTTTGGGATTGCTATCTTTGTTTCTTTTTACTTGTGAATCAAAAGAAAGGTTTGAAGTAAATACAAATCCATCTTCAGAGTCAGAAAGTAAAAAGAAGCTTATAATAAATAACAATATTATAAGTATTAGTTTCTCAAAGCCGAGTGATCAAAGTAAAGTTAATTTTGATGATAAGGAAAACACTAATGCCTTTCAAGAAATCATTTCAAGTGCAATAAAGGAAGACGGCATAGTTAATATGGCTAACCCGGAATTTTATATGGATATTGTATATAACAAAAATGAACATACAAGGATGTACTTATGGATAGGCGAAAAAGGACAAAGAAGTACAATTATGAAACCAGATGATACTCACACCATTTATACAATTTCGTCTGAAGAAGCGGATAGGTTAATTGATTTACTCAAAAGCACATTTAATTGAGAGCCTCTTTTAAGAGGTCTTTTTTATGCACTTCTTAACAAAAAATTACGCACCAAAGCGCATGAAAAGAAGCAGCATTCCATTTTTCATAGTCTTAAGCAGGAAACAGTAAGAATGCGCGAAGACTCCCGCGGGAATGCGAGAAAGACGAGACCCCGCAGGAAAGCAAAGTGTATTCCGGCTGCGGACTTATTGAGCGCGCCACTTGTCAGGGTTAGCCTAAAAAATAAAAATGGAAAACAGCAGATAGCCCTTATTACCAAAAAAGCAAAAAATGACCATCACCCATGACCTGAGTCACTAATTTTTCCAAAAGAGATGACCTTTAGGTATAGGAGATAACAGGGAAAGTCTTTATGATAGATTGTAGAAAGGATGATGATGATGTTAGAAATTATAGAATTGTCCAAAGCCTACAAACAAAAGAAGGTTGTCGATTCCATCAATTTATATTTAGAAAGTGGAGAGACCGTTGGCTTACTAGGCCCAAATGGAGCAGGCAAATCAACAACCATTTCATTAATATCCTCCCTAGTTGCCCCTAATAACGGAGATATTCGCCTGCATAACGAAAGTATTTTAAAATCACCACAACATTTACGGGAGATTTTAGGAGTAGTACCTCAGGAAATTGCACTTTATATGGAATTATCAGCAAGAGAAAATTTAATCTTTTTTGGAAAAATGCATAAAATCCCGAACAGCCGCCTGCAGCAAAGGGTGGATGATGTACTAAACATTATTGGATTAAAAGATCGGGAAAAGGATCTTGTAAAAACTTTTTCTGGTGGGATGAAAAGAAGATTAAATATTGGGGTGGCACTTATTCATGAACCGAAGATTATCATCATGGATGAACCAACTGTTGGGATTGACCCACAGTCCCGTAATTATATCTTAGAAACAGTGAAAAGATTAAATAAAGAACAAAATATGACGGTTCTTTATACAAGCCATTATATGGAAGAGGTGGAGTTTCTTTGTGACCGCATTTATATCATGGATCATGGTCAAATTATTGCCTCAGGAACAAAGGAGGAGCTGAAAAATATTCTGTCTGCGGAGACAGCCATAAATATTAAAGTGGAAATGATTAAGCATGAATTTGTAGATGCACTTAAAAATCATACGAATGTGAAAAATCTCTCTATCAAGCAATCGATTATCACAGTCATTGTTCCGAAACAAATCAACTTGCTGAAAGATATTTTTAAATTTGCAGAAGAATATGCAACAAATGTACTTTCGGTAAATATAGAAACACCAAGCCTTGAGGATGTATTTTTACATCTAACTGGCCGGCAGTTAAGGGATTAGGAGGGATACTATGTTCTGGCAGCTCATAAAAAAAGAATTGCTTATTATTTGGCGAAGACCAAGAGAACTGATTGTATTGCTATTAATGCCGTTTATTCTAATTACCATTTTAGGAAGTGCATTAGGAGCATTTAATAATGGTGATGTAAAAATTGATGCTAAACTTGCTGTTTTATTAAAAGATGATCCGAAAGCAGCGCAAGAGAAAGCAATAAATGCTATTCAAGCTTCCGCGTTAACGGAGAGGGAAAAAGCAGAGAAAATAGCCATTATTTCTTCCTTTAATCCTGTTGATCTCTTTTTAAATGAAGTGGTTGAAAATAAAGAATTAAAAAAGGTTCTAAAAGTAACTGTTCTTGATAAAGGTACATTAACAGATAAGGAGCAAAAAAAATACAGTGGCACGTTAGAAATTCCTTCTTCATTTACGGAAGATTTTTATAAAAAACTAGTGGATGGAAAAGGGGAGGTAGCAAAGTGGAAGTTAACGGTACGGGACAATACGTCGTTAGAAGCAACCGTTATTCATGATATAATTACGAGCTTTCAAAAAGAGTTAACGTATGCGAAAACAGCAAAGCAATTAAAAATTGATTATTCTAAAATAGCTGCAACACAAACAGAAGTAGGCATCGTTAAGAATATAACAAAAAAGAAAGAAATAGATACTTTTTCTTATTATGCAGTTGGCATGTGTGTGATGTTTGTTTTTTATGTGGCGACAACGGTGGCAGGTTTTGCTTTTCAACAAAAGGAAGAGCATATGTATCAGCGCATATTGCTTGCAAATGTATCACGTTTTTCCTATTTTGCTGGAATATTTGCGGCGACTTTCCTGCTTTCCTTTATCCAATTGAATATTTTATTTGGATTAACAGCTCTTTTTTATGGAGTGACCTTTCCACATATCCTTTATTATTTATGTATAACGGTAGCGTTAAATGCTATGACTGCAGGATTTGCCGTTTTTACAACTGCTTTGTCTTATGCAACCAATTCAAGAAATATCGAAGCAATCTTCTCAAATTTCATTATTCCTGTTCTAGCATTTATTGGCGGAAGCTTTTTTGATGTTAGTGTTATAGGTGGATTTATGGAAACGTTAGGGAAATATTCGCCGGGTGGTGCGGCAATTACCGCTTATTTAAAAGTATATCAGGACTATTCATTTATAGATATTTGGAGCCAACTTCAAGCGATTTTACTATTTACCAGCGTATTAATCGTTTTAACACTTGTTTTAATTAGGAAAAGAGGTGTAGCATCTTGAAAGCTATACTATGGGGAAAATACAGACAATTTATCCGGAAGCCAGGCGCTCTTATTGTTACATCGATAATTTGTATTGCTTTTGCCTTTTTGCTGGGGAAATCTTCTTTCTCGAAAATAGAAGTTCCTGTTTTTAACGCAGGCGGGACAGAAAATATACAAAGCATTGTAAAGGAACTGAACAAAAGCGAAAGCTATACCTTTACTGTGTATTCTGAGAAAGAAACAAAAAAGAAGCTAGAAGAAGGGACATCTAGTGCAGGTGTAGCTCTCGGAGGAAATACGTATACGCTTTATCGAGTTGCAGATACTTCTGATGCTATGCTAATCAATCGTTATTTAGAGAAATACTATCAAAATAAGCAGCAAAAAGAAGCGATGATCGGAGCCGCAAAGGATAAACAAAAGTCAGAAAAAGTCCTGGCGGAGAATGAAAAAAATCCTATTTTACCAATAAAGTTTGATAGTAACATGTCTGAAAAAGACACAACGTATAATCAGGCACTTCAAGCATTATTTGGATTCACCTTATTTTTTAGCATCTATACAGTTGCTTATACAGTGGTAGAAATTTTACGAGATAAGCAAAATGGTATTTGGGATCGGTTGATTTTATCGTCAACGTCGAAAACACAGCTATATTTAGGGAATCTACTATTTAGTTTTGCGGTCGGTTATATTCAGATTATGATGATTTTTGCTATCTTTAAATATGGAGTTGGAGTTAATTTTCACGGGAGATTCTTTATGGTATTTCTGTTAATCATTCCCTATCTTTTTGCTATTGTTGCCTTGGCAATCCTACTCACAGGGTTAGTAAAAACAGCGAGTCAATTCAACTCAATCATCCCGCTTATATCAGTAAGTTTTGCGATGCTTGGGGGTGCGTACTGGCCATTAGAAATCGTAACCTCTAAATTTTTATTGCTACTATCCAAGTTTATTCCGATTACGTATGGAATGGAAATACTGAATAAAGTCATCACACAGGACGTCCCATTGTCAGAAATACTTTTGCCGACAGCAGTTCTGCTGTTAATGGGAACATTAATGCTTGGCGTCGGGATTCGCTTGATCGAGAAAAGACATGTGTAAAGCTTGAAAAGATAGGTACTAGTTCGAATTATTTATAGATATCGCTGTTATAGTGGAAGCAGGGAGTAGCCAGAATACACGGAGACGCCTGCGGGAAAGCGAAGTAAATGCGGACTTAATTAATAGCGCTTATCCTCAAGTTAATCAAGGGAATAGATTAAGTCTATTCCCTTGTGCTATAAGCATTATCGATTTTTCTAAATGAAAACAAGAGGAAAAGAGAAGCTGGTAGTAAAATGATCATCCCAATAATAAAATAATTCTCTCGTATCGTTAAAGAAAAGAGGCTCGTTGAAGCAAAGAGAATTCCTAATGGCATCATTGCTCTCATCATAAGCAAACGAACGGAGCTTAATTGAGCTAAACGGTTTTTAGGAGCTTCTTTTTGAAAAATAGCGGCACATTGCACATTAAAAAGTGGAAAGGCTATTCCTCCAAATAGCTCACAGATCCAGGCAAGTGGGATGATTGGAACAAAAAATAAGAGAATAAAGGAAAGACCTCCTCCTAATAAACCAAGATACATCGTTTTTTCTGTTTTTGGTACTTTTTTCAGGAGAAATGTTCCAAGAATATAACCAATCGGAAAAGCCCCTGAAAAAATGGCATATTCCCATACTTGACCATTCAGGGTTCCACGGATAAAGGGAATATTTAAAACAAGGGTAGCACCAACAGCAAAATGAACGGTGGATGAAAGCAGGGTTAATTTTAGTAGATTACGATATTGGAAAAAAAGTCGATATCCTTCTCGCATTTCTTTCCACCAAAATTTTTTTGACCAAATAGCAGTGTTGCTATTACTCGTCCTTGGTAGGTGGGAAAGAGAAAAATAACTAAGCAGAAACAACAAAGCAGAAATTCCATAAAGATATTGCAAGGGAAATAAAAGAAGCAATAAGGAAATGGTTCCCGGAGCAAGGAAACTCATCAATCGTATCGTGCTGTCTAATAATCCATTTGCATGAACAAGCTCCCCTTCTTTACAAAGTTCTGGCAATAAGGAAAAGGAGATACTTGCATAAATAGGCTGTACTAACCCTAAAAGAAATTGCAATAAAACTAAGCCAATAACAGCGCCTGCCTTTTCAAAAGATAGATAACCGATTAACGGCAAAATATATGCCAACGCTCGAACCAATTGTATAAAAGGAAGTGTTTTTTCTTTTGATATATAGTTAAGATAGGGAGCACTTAAAAATTGCAATACGAAAGAAGGGATATAATAAACAAGCCAAAGTATTCCCATCCATTGTTTGGATCCTGTTAATTCAAATAATAATAACCCATTTAATATGGCTCCAGCTGCCCCGCTAAATTCAGAAATAATCTCTCCTACCCATAAGGATTTAAATGCTTTAGAGTATTTACTCATTAGTCATTTCAAGATACTGATTCAGTTTTTCAGAAAACGTTTTTATTTTCGCTGCATTCGCTGAATAGATGCCTTTTTCTACTTTAATAAATTTTGCTGCTTTTAATAAAGAAAGTTGATGATGCAGGGATGTTTTCGAAATAGTAAATTGAACACTTAATTCTTGAAGAGATAAAGGCCCTTTTAAAAGTTGATAGAGTAATTTTAAACGAAGCTCTTCTCCTAATGCTTTATGGCCGCGAATAAGATCTTTAGACGGTGTGCCAGCTTCGAGTAAATATTCTTCTTTTATTGGATAAAAGAAAAGTTTTGTATCATTTGTGCGTTTTTCTAAAATCCACGGTCGATAGGAAACATGTGGGATTAGTTTAATGGTCCAGACAGAAGGCTCCGGTATATAATGAATTCCTGCTATTTTTTCTATTTCTGCGGTTGGATTTGTATGATCAATGGAAGCATATTGCTTCTGTTCAAACGTTAGCGCCTGTTTCCATTTCTTCCATTCTTCCAAGTTAATCATCCAATTGTACCATTCTTGTAAAGTCGCATGAAATAAATCAATGATGTTTTCAATGGGAGAGTGGCTAAGTGCAAGCACATAACTTTCTAGAAATGCATGTTTTTTAAAAAAATGAGCGTAATGTTTAATAGACTCCGTTTCATGCTTATAGGCAGTTTCCAACCGTAAATCCTCGGAATAACGATCTTTATAGGGAAGTAAGATTTTATAAAATGAGATATTATCTAAACTTAATAGCTTTTCAGTAAAATCTTCCATAGAAACTGCTGAAAATTCATTTTGCAACATAATCATGCCGTACCAAAGGTTGGTTTTTTCGATTGTTTTTAAGTTCTGGATTAATGATTGTGGCATGGATTGCAGCGCATTCGTCCATTGGTCATCATAATCAAATGTATGTCTTAGCTGTGCGTAAGTATATCCTGAGATGCCAAGGATTACTTCCCAAACTACGGATGATTCTACTTTTAAAGAGACTGTTTCTGTTTGTTGTGCAGAAAAAAGGTATTCCATAATATCCCTCCAATTGTATTTATGAATTAATTCTAATATATTCGAATTTATATTTCAATAAAATTAGAATTTAGTAATGACTATTGATATATTGAAACGGTGTAGAGTGGTTTTGAAGAAATGGTTATTCTTTGCAGGAAAAAAGGAAAAGATTATAGAAAAGTTTTAATATAGAAATTTTTCTTTTAGAGATTGGCTAAACTGAAAAGCGGCTCTCTCGATAAGTCCGCAGCCGGAATACACTTCGCTTTTCCATGGGGCGGGCGTCGAGCGGATATCTCTTCAAACCAGCACTATTCTTGGCTTAAATTGCATGTCTGTCTATACTCCCTGAAGAAGAAAAGCATTGTGGGCAGCTTTTAACAGTGTCGTATAAATCACTAGATAGAATTACTAATTAAATTTTACTAGTTGAAGATAAAAGGAAGGAGTGAAGACACATGAAGTCAAAACGAAATCAAGCACAAGAAAATCAGTATGACGAGAGGCTTCTAACTATTGATGGAGAATTATGTGCACTTTTACAAAAGAGAAAAGAAATTTGCGGCAAGCAATCAGGAATGCCTCCTGCACGGTTTATCCAAATATGGGCGGAACAGTATGATTCCCACGAACGTTTTCTGAACACCTTTTTTGGCTTAATCAAAAGACAGGATCAAATGAAACTTCCTGTTGAACCAAAAGGATTTATAAAACATATTCCTGTTTTAAAAGCAGCTGAGAAAAAAGAAAGGATATATTCCATTACGCATATTTTACAATACAAAAATGTAAGTATTATGTATTTTACCTGAATTATTCATAGAAATTCAAAGATCACTTACGAGCCCTTGTATATCAAGGAATTCCGCTGTGTTAGCCATGCATCAAATAAATGAAAAAAGAACCCATTTCTGTTAGAGTTAAAGTACGAACAAATAACCAACAGAAAGGGTTCTTATAATGGCTACTTTACCGCAAATAACACTAGATTTCAATCGTCAAATTAAGTTGTCTAATGATGGAGGTGCTCTATCATCCGATACGGGTGAATTCTTGTTTAGAGAATTCGATGAGAAAATTGGTTTCTTCTCCACATTGGAGAAGCATTTAGAGCTAAAGGACGACAGACGTTACTTTGTTCATTCAAATGAGCAATTGCTTCGTCAAAAAATCTATCAAATCATTGCTGGATATCCTGAAGATGACGCTGCTGATCAATTGACGAACGATCCTGTTTTTACACAAATTGTTGACACAAATGCGTTAGCTTCTCAACCCAGTTTGTCTCGTCTGTTCCCACGATTTGATAACCAATCCATCAAACAATTAAATCAAGCAAACCAAGAACTTTTGGACAACGTACATCAATTTAGAGATTCCAAAGCAATCATCCTGGATTTGGATTCCACCCATGCGGATACATACGGAGACCAAGAAGTTACAGCTTTCAACACGCATTATGGGACCATCGGTTTTCACCCATTGGTTGCGTTCGATGGCGTAACAGGTGATTTTATAAAGGCTAAACTGCGACCAGGAAATGTCTATACTTCCAACGGTGTTGTGGATTTTGTACAACCACTCATCAGCCATTACAATGAAAAGTTTCCAGAGACGATACCATTCTTACGTGGAGATAGTGGTTTTGCTGTTCCGGCTTTGTATGAGCTTTGTGAAGAGGAATCCGTTTATTATGTCATTCGTTTGAAATCCAATGCAAACTTGCAGCGACTTGCCGACGAACTTCATCCCTCAACCACACCAACCGACGTGACAAAGTCGGAATGCTATTATGAGGAAACCGAATATCAAGCAAAATCATGGTCCAAACCAAGAAAAGTGATCATCCAATCTGTTCGTCCGGCTGGCGAATTGTTTTTTACGCATGCATTCTTTGTAACGAACTTGATAGATGCATTCTCTCCAAAAGACATTGTTCGATCCTACCAAAAAAGAGGAACGATGGAGAACTATATCAAGGAAGCAAAAAATGGTTTTTACCTGGATCGAATGAGCAGCCATAACTTTGAGACAAACGAAGTAAGGATGATGCTAAGTTTGTTAGCGTATAACCTAACGAATTGGTTACGCACACTTTGTTTTCCAGAAGAACAGAAAAACATGCAAATTCAGACGATACGAACAAGGATCGTTAAAGTTGCCAGTAAATTGGTGAAATCAGGACGATCCTTTTACTTTAAATTATCTTCCAGCTTTGTGTATCAATCGTTTTTCTGGAAGGTACTACAACGAATTCAGAGCCTCAAGCTAGAATGAACCACAAATAATGATCATCCTAACATTTTTTAAAGGCCTCCTTAAAACCAAGGGAGAAGTATGTCCAAAAGTGGCCATTTTTTAGTGCTACTAACTGTACCTCATGATAATTATCATAATCACACCCTATTTTTAAATAACACAACAGAAAAATGCTTGGCTTCGATGTCAAATCAAGCTTTTATTTGGATGTATGAATAATTTAGGTTTTAACCTTGACTGGGACGATGTAAATAGGAATGAAAATGTCCCGTTTATGAACTTGGATTTGTATATAAATGAAAGGTATGAGTGCCTAGTGGGGCATGGAAATGGAGTTAACGGACATCAATGCTATAAATTTCATATAACACCACCCCTTCCAGACGATTTAACGGGATTAACTTTTATTTTTAAAGAGTTTAGCAATCATCTAAAAGAAGTGGAAACAGGGTTAAATATTACCTTTGATTTTTAGGAGGAGAGGACGATTACATCATTTAAAGGACAAAAAAAGCTCTATGATGAAAAATTAACTGCAATGGATGAAACTATTTGTGCATTCTTAAAACAGCGGATAGATTACACTAAAAATAGTCATCTGGTACCTCCTCTAGAAAACATTACAGAATGGGAAAAAACGTATAATCTCCCAGCAGAACTGCTAAAGACGATATTCTCTGATTTAGAATTGACTCGATACAAACCCCCAATGGAACCAGAAAGTTTCAGAAAACATATTCTTGTATTAAAGTGCGTGTTCAAAAAGGAGGATAAAAAGGACCGAGAAGTTCGAGGCGGTTTAGCTTTGAGCATCGGAACGTATGGTGTAAATACGTGAGAAGCGGAGAAGCAAACCAACGAAGAAATTCGATGTGTCATTTTTACCGGACTTTTTGAACAACCTCTTAAAGTCGAAGGAAGTAAATCATTTTATATACACGGTTAGCTTCGTTAGGCAGTATTCCAATGCTAGTGTTCTGCATGTAACAGTAGATTGGGATTCGACAACGAATCGAAAGCATCCCCCCTTATTAGAATTATATCTTGGAGAGGCTTATCATTGCAGATCATCAGGAGGTGGAGGAACGGAAGGTCATGTTGCTCATGAGTTTATTATAACTCCAACGTTGCCTGACGATCTTTCGAAATTACAGTTACACTTTTATCATGAGGATGAAAACGATAATCAAGAAAACAGCACAGAGTTTGTTATTTTAGTAGATTAGCAGAGGAAATATAAACTTATTCCTCTATTGAATTTCTTAGAGGATTTTTTTGAAAAAGATACAGCAAAAAAATGAAACAATAGAGGAAGTTGAATCGTTTCATAATAAGAAGGAGTTTGAAAGAAAGGTTTGAGAAAAAGTTAGAATGAAATTATTACTGAAGTTTATATTATCTATCTTATTATGTTTGTATCTTGTCATTTTGACAAAACTTATTCTATTTAAACATGGTGATTTTACCTATATCATGGAGCAATTTAAAGGGAATCATCAATACTATTGGCAAACACATAATTTTATTCCTTTTAAAACGATTGGTTTTTATTTGTTTATGGGGGATATTAATACGAATATCCGTATGGATAATCTGATTGGCAATATTATTGGTTTTGTTCCATTCGGTTTTATATTGCCGCTATTATCTCGAAAAATGACAAATCTTAAATCCATCGCAATAGCTACCTTTTGTTTAAGTTTTACTTATGAAATTTTTCAACTTGTGTTTTCTCTGGGGAGTTTTGATGTAGATGATTTAATCTTAAATACATTAGGAGGAATAGTAGGGTATTTTCCTGTTAAGATTTTGTGTCAGATTATTTATTTGAAAAAACAGAGGCTCAAGCATAGCGATAAATTAAATGTCTAGCTTCCATTAGAAGCAGGCATTTTTTTATTGTCTACCTTGAAAAAAATGGTTCTTTACGCTCTCAAATAGTCCGCAGTCAGAATACACTTCGCTTTCCATGGGGCGGGCGCCGATCCTCCTCGGAGCTTTGCTCCTGTGGGTCTCGCCTGTCCCGCAAATCCCATAGGAGTCTTCGTGTATTCTGACTGCTCCCTGCTTAAGAAAATTGCTTCATTTCATGTGCTATGGTGTAAATTTATTAGCATGGGTGTCTCTACCAAGAAATTATAAAAAAAATGGGATGTGGATAACATGGCGGTTGTGTCTGTATCCAGTGCCAGCATATAGTTCTAATAAAATGTTCAAGACATTTGTGCTTCTTTTCAGCGGAAAAATCACAATAATAACACAGAAAAAAAGGGATTCTCACAGATTAGTAGTATATTAATGAAGAATAACAGCTGGTGGTGAATAATACATATGAATGTAAAAAATAAAACCTTTTATCTTATCCGCCATTGTGAGGCGGAAGGTCAAGATGCTAGTGCAGAATTAACGAAGACAGGTATACAGCAAGCAAAAAAGGTAGCGGATTTTTTCAGCAACAAAAAAATAGATCTTATCATTGCTAGTCCTTACCAACGAGCTATTCAATCGATTTTGCCTTTAGCACAACAATTAGGGTATACGATTAATACCGATAAACGATTAAAAGAAAGAATATTCTTAGAGAGCAGAGGAAAAGTATTATTTTCTAAAATTTTAAGCTGATCGAAAACGTTTGTATTTCGAGGCGAGAAGCCTTGGGAGGAGCGGAGTTACCTTTATTGGGTAATGAGCATCCGAGTGAGGCGAACAACGAAGAAATCGAGCGTTTGTCGACAGCTTGATCAGATCATGTGCTTCCCCACATCCTGATTGGCTTCAAATGCTCGAGAAAACATTTATAGATTTAGAACGTAAATATCAAGGCGGCGAATCTAGTAAAGAAGCGATGAAGCGGGGGGTTCGGTTATAGAGGAATGCCTTCACCGACAGGCAGAAAATATAGTGATAGTCACACATGGAAATTTATTGGCATTATTATTAAATTACTTTGATGCTGATTTTGGCTTTACCCAATGGAAAGAGCTATCCAATCCAGATATATTTGAAATAACTTTTCTAGAGAAAAAGGTTTCCATTAAACGGATTTGGAGAACAAATGAATAAGAAGTATTTATAATTTGGCAATATAGACGATGTGACAAGGAGGGAGCCTTCTTGAAAATCATCAAAAAAATGTGTGGTTTATATTACGAGGATGATGAAGGCAGGCAAACACAGATTTTGGTTCTTGAACACTCGATCAAAGAAGTAGGCATACAAATTCCAAAAGGTACGGTAGAGAAAAATGAAACACTTTATTCGAGAAGTGGAAGAGGAAACAGGGTTAAAGAATATAAAAGTAGAAAACTTACTGGCACATAATGATTTGGAATACAAAAAAGGAATCATTCATCATCGCTTTTTTAATCAATTAAACGTGGTGGAGGACAGAGATATATGGGAGCATCATCCTACGGGCGGGGGATCCGAGAACGTTTTCTGAATTCCTTTTTTTGGCGTAATCAAAAGACAGGATCAAATGAAACTGCCTGTTGAACCAAAAGGATTTATAAAACATATTCCTGTTTTAAAAGCAGCTGAAAGAAAGGAAAGGATATATTCCATTACGCATATTTTAAAATACAAAATGTAAGTATTTTGTATTTTAACCATGACCGGGACGATGTAAATAGGGATTGGATGAAAATGTTCCGTTTATGAACTTGGATTTGTATATAAATGAAAGGTATGAGTACCTAGTGGTGCATGGAAATGGGGTTAACGGACATCAATATGTTATAATTTTCGTATAACGCTGCCTCTTCCAGACGATTTAACAGAATTAACCTTACTTTAAAGAATGTAGCAAGTATCTAAAAGAAGGGAAAACAGGGTCGAATAGTACCTTTGATTTTTAGAAAGATAGGCGGATTACATATTGGTATGGTATCAGCTGTTTTTTATGCTGTCATAATTCCTGCAATCTGTGCAACTGGAAGGGAATTTCTTTTCTGAATGGCTTTACATCATTTTTTCTGATTATTTAATATATTCAAAAATTCTTGATGGTAGTTTATATTGGTAAATGCTTTTTCTTTTTCTGAAAAATCTATCCTTTTTACATTGATATTATTTAGTAATACGTGCATTTTTTTTTCACCACTTAAAAGTAGATATTCAAATTTTTTAAGAATCCTACGATGATAAAGTGCCATAAGTGGCTGGGCTTTATTGGATTGGTAGGGAACAATGGCATCATAATGGTTATCGTATTTATCTATTTTCCCTAGTAACTCATGGACAAAAGCGGATGAGACAAATGGGATATCGCATGATAAAACAAAAAACCAATCGACATCTGGTATGGTTAATGCAACATTGTGAATTGCTGATAAAGGACCTTGATAGGTTTCCTGTTCAATAAAAAAATCAGTATGATCAATTTGTGGAAATGTATAGAGTAAATCAAGATTTGTAGAAATAATAACGGGAAAAATGGAATTATCTTTTAAGGCATCCACGCTATGCTGATAAAAATATTTGCTTTTATACATTTCAAACATTTTGGGTTTACCGTATCTCGATGATTTTCCGCCGGCTAAAATGATTCCTGCAATTTTCATATTCTATTTAATTCCTCGGTAAAATACGTGAATAGTGGGAGTGTAAATTTATTCTGGCTAAATATATTTCTAATTTTCTTACCCCTTAGGTCATTTTCAAATGTTCTTGTGTTACTAGTGGTATTAAATGAAATGAATTGATGCACTATTTTTAAACACACTCCTTAAATAGATTATTATTAGCTACAAAAAAGCCTATAGTTTTCTTTTACGATAAAGAATTTTTTTTGAAATTACAAGATATAAACACATTATGGAGAATTATGGTATAAATGTGCAGTGATAATTGTTATCCATTAGTGTGCCTTATAGAATGTTCTAAATGAATGGATAATTAATGATGAAATGGTTCATTGACTCAAAAGTTAGAGAGGCTGGTAGATATGTTAGAAAAAAGAGTGCCGATTAAGGTAGAGGATGCCATTGCAAAAGTAATGAAATTTGCTAACTTACAATTAAAATGGAAAGAAATGGTTTCGATTGAAAATGCTTATAACAGATTTTTAGCTGAAGATTTAACAGCTACTCATGATGTGCCATCTTTTGACAGATCACCTTATGATGGGTTTGCAATAAGAGCGGAGGATACTAATAAGGCGGACCATCATCACCCAATTAGGTTTGAAGTAATTGGTGAAATTGGTGCAGGAAATGTTTTTAATCAATCAGTGGATTCATTTCAAGCTGTTCGTATTATGACAGGTGCTCAAATACCTAAGGGCTGCAATGCGATAATCATGTTAGAACTAGTACGAGAAGTTAAAACGGGTACAAAAAAATATATAGAAATTAAGAGAGTTTTAAATAAAGGAGACAATATTTCCTACAAAGGTGAAGATATAAAGAAAGAAGAGATACTTGTAAGGAAAGGAACATGCATTAACCCAGGAATTATAGCGTTATTGGCGACATTTGGATACAGTGAGGTGCCTGTATCGAAAAAACCTGTTATTGGGGTATTGGCAACAGGAAGTGAGCTACTGAATATAAATGAACCATTACAAGAAGGGAAAGTAAGAAATAGCAATACGTATATGCTTCTTGCTCAAATAAAAAGAGCTGGAGGAGAGGCAAGATATTTTGGAGAAATTAGTGATAATTTTGAGATGTGTTTTTTAGAAGTACAGAAAGCTTTAAGACATGTCGATGTTCTAATCACAACAGGTGGAGTATCGGTAGGAGACTATGATTACTTACCCGAAATATACGAGAAATTGGAAGCGGAAGTTCTTTTTAATAAAATTGCGATGCGTCCGGGCAGTATAACAACCGTATCACAACTGCAGGGAAAGCTATTAGTTGGATTATCAGGTAATCCCTCAGCATGTTATGTAGGCTTTGAGATACTTGTCCGTCCAGTTATTCAGTCGATATTATTTAAGGAAAAACCGCATTTAAAGAAAGTGAAAGCCCTACTAAACAATAACTATTTAAAGTCGAATCCCTTTACTCGTTTTATACGAGGAAATATTACTCATGATAAAAGCACTCTACTCGTTTCACCCTCAGGATTTGACAAATCAAACTCTATATCATCTTTAATAGATGCAAATGGCATTATTATTTTACCAGGTGGGACAAGAGGTTACAAAAAAGGCATGGAAGTGGACGTACTGCTTTTGGAAGATAACCACGGTAGTGAGTGGCCATGGTCTGATATTGTTCCTCATTACAAGTAGTGTGCAAATGGAATTAAGGCTGCTTTGACAAAGTGAAATTAGTCAAAGCATGCTAATAACTAGCACTTAGTAAAGAGCTCGAAAAATAATTTGAAATTGATATACTACTTTTTTACATAACCTTTACATATATTTTTTTATTTATAAACACCATGCAACAAAATTCGTACCAGGGCACATGAAAAGAAGGAGTTTTCTTAAATTTATAAGCAGGGAGCAGGCAGAATACACGAAGGCACCCGTAGGAATGCGAGAAAGACGAGACCCCGAAGCATAGCGAGGAGGATTAAGCGTAGCTCACAGGAAAGCGAAGTTTATTCCAACTGCTGGAACCATCTCTTCAGAGTAGCCTTATAATTAAATCCTGCAAAATACATTTTTCATTCTGCCCGTATCCTAAATAGTTTTTTTAAAATTCCCTTCTACTAGGTAGATCACTTAAGTTAAAAAAGAATACAATAACTAGTTGAAAGAGAGGTTTTCGGTTTGCCCAATCCTTGTATTATCCAGATAGTAGGTTACAAAAATTCAGGTAAAACACATTTGATTTGTCGACTGATAAAAGAGCTACGTTCTTACGGCTATAGAATAGGTACAATAAAACATGACGCCCATGGGTTTGAAATAGATCATGAAGGTCGAGATACGTGGAAGCATTATCAATCAGGAGCAGAGATAGTAGCCATTACTTCCAGTGCAAAGACAGCATTAATTCGACGAAATACAGTAGCTTTGCATGATCTGGTTAAAACAATGGAAGGACTTGATATAATTTTAGTGGAGGGTTTTAAAACAGAGAATTATACCAAAATTGTGATGCTTCGGGAAGAAGAAGATCTTGAACTTTTGCCGAAAATAAAAGACATTCTCCTTGTAGCAGCTTGGATTCCATATAACAAGAATGAGAACATGCTGATAGTTGATGTATCAGATACACAGAAAATCACCAAAATTGTGTTGGAATATTATCAAACTTTCAGAAAAAACTAGAATCAAACGTTTTTTTGATAGTAAATAATGTGAAATTTGACTATTACAGACTTTCCGAACGGGAAAGCCCATTACGGTGCGATAGCACCCCCTTTAGGGGTGGGATGAGAGTGAGGTCAGATACGGAGTGCCACTAAAACCGAAAGGTTTGTGGTACTTCAAGTATCTGAAAATGCCACTCTATATTTATGTATATTCGTTGTAGTTTGCAAATAAAACTGATACAATGTGTATATGAACGAATACAGAAGAACAAACACAACCGTATCATTAATTAACTATCATTTCGTTTTTTGTCCTCGATATAGAAGGAAAATATTCCTTCGTACTGATGTAGAGGAACGATTCAAACAATTAGTCCAAGAAATAGGTGAAGAATTAAAAATTGTTATTGTCGCTTTGGAATGTGACAAAGACCATACCCACATGTTCTTGAACGCACTACCAACATTTAGTCCTGCTGATATTATGGCAAAAATCAAAGGCGTGACTTCTAAAAAGTTGAGAGAAGAATTTCTTCATCTAAAACACTTGCCAAGCCTTTGGACACGTTCCTACTTTGTATCTACCGCAGGAAATGTATCGAGTGAAACCATTAAACGTTATGTTGAACAACAAAAAACAAGGGGGTGAATCGTTGTGAGTAAAATGTCATAGTTGTGGTTTTGAACAATTTGTAAAAGATGCCAAATTTAACAGAGATTATAGGGATAGCTATGAAAAAGCAATAATGGTTTTATGCGGAAGAAACGATTGTGATAAATCCAATATCAATATCCCAAATGGTTACATAAGGGAAACGCTATGGTTGGGTTATTATCCGAGACGCTACTTTAGATGAGTACAGAAGAATTAAGAGAGCGAAAGAAATTCGTGATTTGGCGGTGAAACAATGTCGCAAATAATAACGGTTAAAGTTAAACTACTTCCAACAAAAGAACAGGCTTCTATTTTGTCAGAAATGAGTAAATCGTATATTTCTACTATCAATACCCTTGTGTCTGAAATGGCGGTCGAGAAGAAAAGCACGAAAAAATCAAGCAAAGATATTTCTGCCCTATTGCCAAGTGCCGTTAAAAACCAAGCGATTAAATTGGAACTCTCGATTTAAAGAGCAGCTTTACTTCAGGCGTTCAGATGCTTGATAATGATGGAAATATTCTAACAAGTGGAAAATTCCCTATGCTTGGACTTAAATGGAAAATTTACGATAAACAAGGCACAGAAATTGGCATACTACGTACTAAATTTTCCTTGCTTGCTAAAAAGTATGAATATGAAGCGTATAATCGTGCATCCTTTCTTATCAAAGTGAAAAGCAGGAATGTCTTTTTCATTCATTCTAGATATATACGTTTTAAAAAGTTATTTAGTTTCATCCGTCTATAAAAAGTTATCCTTTAATAAAAAAAGATATGAAGTTACATGAAAAAAAGCAGCTTCCATATTGTTTTATGGTCTAAGTTTGAAGCAGGGAGCAGTCAGAATACACGAAGACTCCTATGGGATTAGCGGGACAGGCGAGACCCCGCAGCGCAGCGAGGAGGCTCGGCGCCCGCCCCATGGAAAGCGAAGTGTATTCTGACTGCGGACTAATTGAGAGTGTAAGGAACCCTTTTTTCATGGTAGCCAAAAAAAGAAAGATAACAAAAATAAAAGCAAAAAAGACCAACCACAGTCAGCCTTTTAGAAAGAAAATATCTAAAAAATCCTATTATATCTCAAGACGATAGTTTCTCAATAATCATCCGTTTCCCAGTATTTAATGTAAATTCAAATCGATCGCTAATTTTTTCATTATAGTAAAAATGATGATTAACGCTGCACAACCCTTCCTGATTATCAAATATCATCATATTAACACCACTCTTGCGTTTAACATCTTTCAGGAACGTTAATTGGTTGTAACAGTATATACAATCATAAATGGAGAACTTCAGCGTATTAAGGGTGGTGACAAATTGATAAAAGCTATCATCACTAACTTCTTCTAATAATCTCTCTAAGGCAAAGACAAGGTGCTTGCGAATACGGATGGTATCTTGATTTTTAAGGGAAAAGATGGATCCAGAAGCACTGACTCTTCCATCATCTAACAGTATTCCTTTACGCCAATTATTTAATAATAAAATTTCAATTTCTTGATGAAGATATTCCTCTAAATTAGAAGCTTCCTCCGTTTCATCATCAAAAAAAATCCATTGGTCATTCATATATTCAACAGTTCCCATCGTAAACGCACGGGTTTGATACTCAATCAATTTTGCACGCTGCTGTTTCATCATAAACCTCCTATTTATTCCCTTATATTCTTTGTAGACAGAAGTTGCAGTTTTTAAACTTATAGAGGCTGTTCAAAAAGTTGAATCCTCCTTTTTGAACACGCACTTATCAATAAATTGTTTTTATTTTCCTGATAAAAAAGAGTTTTTGTTTACGTCTAATAAGGGTGGGATTGAAGCAAAGCCAACCTTTTGGGCATAAAAAGAAAATTCACTGGATATTCTCATCGAAGTAAATCTGTTCCCTTTTCTTTAAAATTTCTATGGACAAATAACCATTTTTATCTTCTCGCATAGAATACTCCATATTGATTGATAGCTAATCAAGATTCCACTTAGAAAGGATGATACTCATGTGTGGAATAACAGGTTGGGTTGATTACAAAAGCGACTTGAGAAAAAAAGCAGAGATATTAACAGCAATGGCAGAAACGTTGGCAAAAAGAGGACCAGATGATACAAATGTTTGGACGGCACTTCATGCAGGGTTTGGTCATAAACGTTTAGTAGTAGTAGACCCATTAAATGGCATTCAACCAATGACGAAAGAAAAACAGGGCTTTCATTATACGATTTGCTACAATGGTGAGTTGTACAATACAGAAGACATAAGAAAAGAATTACTAATAAAAGGATATTCATTTAAAGGTCATTCTGATACAGAAGTTTTATTAGCTTCTTATATCGAATGGGGTGAAGATTGCTTACAATACTTAAATGGAATTTTTGCTTTTGCAGTTTGGGACGAAAAAAGAAATACTTTATTCATAGGAAGAGATCGCCTAGGAGTTAAACCGCTATTTTATGCGGAAGTAGGAACAGGCATTATTTTTGGATCGGAAATTAAAGCTTTATTGGCACATCCTAATGTAAAAGCAGAATTAGATCGAGAAGGATTGGCTGAAGTATTTGCATTAGGGCCTTCCCATACACCAGGATCTGGTATCTTTAAAGGAATTAAAGAATTACGACCAGGTCATGCGCTCAAATTTTCACAGGATGGTTTGAAAATTTGGCGTTATTGGAATGTGAAAAGTGAAAAGCATGAAGATTCTTTTGAAGAAACGGTAGAAAAAGTACGATTTTTATTTCAAGATGCTGTTACAAGACAGCTAGTTTCGGATGTGCCGCTTAGTACTTTCTTATCTGGTGGTGTTGATTCAAGTGCTATTACTGCAATTGCATCAAATGAATATCAAAAAACAGGCAAAGGGCCACTTCATACTTATTCCATCGATTATGAAGGAAACGATAAATTTTTTAAAGCCACTGAATTTCAACCTAATTCAGATGGTGTGTATATTAAAAAAATGACGGATACTTTTGGAACGACCCACCATAATTGTGTGATTACACAAGAGAAATTGGCTCAATACTTACATGAAGCGGTGACAGTAAGAGATGTACCAGGTATGGCAGATGTAGATTCTTCTTTATTATGGTTCTGCAGAGAAATAAAAAAGGATTTTGTAGTGAGTTTATCAGGAGAATGTGCGGATGAAATTTTTGGAGGCTATCCATGGTTTAGAAGAGAAGCAGACTTAGCTCGCGGCGGTTTTCCATGGATGAGATCTATTCAAGAAAGACAGGGCTTGTTAAAAGGCGATTGGAGCAAAAAATTAAAATTAGAAGAGTATATGCTGGATAAATATAATCAAACAATTTTGGAAACACCGAAATTAGAAGGCGAAAGCAAAGAAGATGCGAAAAGAAGAGAATTATTCTATCTTAACCAATTATGGTTTATGACAACATTATTAGAAAGAAAAGATCGAATGAGTATGGGCGCAAGCTTAGAAGTGCGTGTACCATTTGCCGATCATCGTCTAGTTGAATATGTGTGGAATGTTCCGTGGGAAATGAAAAACTATCAAAATAGAGAAAAAGGTTTATTACGTAAGGCATTAGAAGGAATTCTTCCAGACGAAATTCTTTATCGTAAAAAAAGTCCATATCCAAAAACCCATAATCCTGTGTATACAAAAACGGTAAAAGATATGCTGAATGGCATATTAGCAGACAAAAGTTCTGCACTATATGAATTTTTTGATAAAGAAAAGTTAACGCAAATTATCGAAACAGAAGGAGCTGCTTTTAAAGAACCTTGGTTTGGTCAGCTGATGACAGGGCCGCAGTTACTGGCACATTTAGCGCAAATTCATTATTGGTTTAAGGATTATAATATCAATGTAGTAGATTAAGCGGAAAAAATGAACGTTAAGAGGTTGTTCCTAAATCTTTAGGTGCAGCTTTTTTTTGCTTTTAAAAGAACATCAGTTCGGTTATACTGATAGAAGAAAAACTAGAAGAAGGAGATAGAATGGAGCCTTTAAAAAATATTTATAACAGAACATTTGTAGAAAAATTGGCAGATAAAATGAAAGAAGAATGTCTTTCTTTTGATGAGCAGTCTTTTTTTGATTCTGTTTATCAACAAGATTGGGAAGAGCTTGCATTAAAGGAGAGAATGCGGAGGTTAACGATTTCGCTTCATGATTCTCTGCCATTGGATTATCTAGAAGTGTTAGATTGCTTCTATAAAGCGGCTCCTTTTTTTAAAGGGTTAGGAGGTATTATTTTCCCGGATTATATAGAAGTATACGGGCAGAACCATTGGGAGCAATCGATTGCTGCATTACAATTTCTAACAGAATATTCCACTTCGGAGTTTGCTGTTAGACCATATCTTTTGCATGACCAGGAAAAAATGCTTAATCAAATGCAGATTTGGGCTAAAAGCGAAAATGAACATGTACGTCGTTTTGCTAGTGAAGGCTGCCGTCCAAGATTACCTTGGGGTATGTCGATTCCAGCGTTAAAAAAGAACCCGTATCCAGTTTTGCCGATTTTAGAACGCTTAAAATCAGATGATTCATTATATGTACGAAAAAGCGTAGCGAATAATCTTAATGATATTTCCAAAACACATCCTGATTTGGTCGTAGAGCTGGCAACATCCTGGTACGGAGAAAATACTTATACAGATTGGATTGTGAAGCATGCCTGCAGAACGTTATTAAAAAAAGGAGATAGCAAAGTGTTAACTATTTTTGGATATGATGCAGGAGAATCGCTGAAAATCAGCACGATTCATTGTGAAAAAAAGCATCTTTCCATTGGTGAAAGCATTGCTTTTTCCTTTGAGATTTATGCTCCTAACCCGCAAAAAATCAGAGTGGAATATGCAATCGATTATGTAAAAGCAAATGGAAAACGCAGCAAAAAGGTGTTTCATTTATCTGAAACCATGTTGCAGGCAGAACAAAGAAAAGCTTATTCCAAAGTTCATTCTTTTAAAGATCTAACAACAAGAAAGCATTATAAAGGACAGCATACTTTATACCTTATCGTTAATGGAGTAGAAAGAGAGTCTATCGATTTTGATGTAATGGATGCAGAGTAAAGATGAAAAACCCTTGGATATTTTCCAAGGGAGGTATTTTCACACGGCTTCTTTTTGTCTGATTTCTCGTTTTTGCTGCTGCTGGACAAGAAAGAAGAAAACACCTGCTAATACTAGTATTCCACCGACAATTTGCCAGCCAACTAAATGTTCACCTAATAATAATATGGCTAATATGGTAGCACCGACAGGCTCTCCTAAAATGCTCATCGAAATAGTAGTAGCATTGACATAATTCAGCAGCCAGTTATTTATAACGTGTGCAAGAGAAGGAACGATAGCAAGAAGAAGGAAAATTCCCCATTCTTTCCCCGAATAGCCTGTTAACGATTCGCCGATTATCAGATTATAAAAGGTTAATAAACATGCTGCGAAAAAAAACACAAAACAAGTATATACCCAGTGAGACATTTTTTTCACAATGCTTTGTCCGATTAACAAATAGCCAACCACTGAAAGGACGCTGAGAAAAGAATAGAAATCTCCGAGAATGGCTTTGCTATTTAAGGAAATATCTCCCCATCCAATCATCATCGCTCCGATAATTGCAATAGCCATTGTCATAATGGCAGAAGAAGTTGTGCGTTCCTTAAAAAATAGAAATCCGCCAACTAGAGAAACAATAGGCTGCAATGCAAGGATGATGGTTGAGCTGGCTACAGTAGTCAATTTTAATGAACTAAACCATAAAGCAAAATGCATGGCTAAAAAGGTGCCAGAAAGGAATAGTAGATACCAATCCTTTTTGGATAATTTTTTTAAATCCTGTCTATGCATCCACACCATTGGGAGCATTAATGCACATGCCAGCCACATTCGATACATGCTTAAAATGGCTGCAGGTGCATCAGACCATTTTACAAATATTGCAGAAAAAGAAATAGCGATAATCGAAATGACTAAAGGCAGTCCAATCGATTTAGAGTTGTCTTCTTGCATTATGGCAGTCCTCCTGTCTATTCAGTCATATCAAATAATAGTCCTAATTCAGTGCTTAGACAAGAGGATTTTTCTGATAATTCTTATTTCTGAAGATTTAGCTAAAAAATTAAATGCTAAAAGATAAAATAGTGCTTTCATATGGAGCAAGCGTAATAGTTAGTTTTTCGGATTCAGCTGCATATTCCTGTTTGCTTAGCAGTAGGGATATCTTTTTGCCTTTTAAAGAAAATGGCAGAACATAATGCATGTCGTTGTCACTTTTATTTATAATAGTTAATACAATCTGATTGTCTTTTTGTTTATAATAAGCGAAGCAATTTTCCACGGCTGGTAGAAAATATAAAGTACCATAACTTGTTAATAATGGTGTTCCTTTACGAATAGAGATTAATGTTTTTATATAGTTTTTTAACTCAAGGTCTTGCTTTTCTTCTTGCCAGGGCATGCATTTCCGGCATCCTGGATCACTGCCTCCATCTAAACCAATTTCATCTCCGTAGTAAATACAAGGAGTTCCTGGAAAGGTTAACAAAAAGGTAAACAGCAGTCTGACACGTTCTTTTCGATACTGACATTCGTTTAGTACACGAGGGGTATCATGACTGCCAAGAATATTAAATAAAATGTGATTGATATTATCAGAATAGCAATGAAGAATAGCTGTTAAATCTTCTGTAAATTGCTGAGCAGCAATCATATCATAAGCAAAAAATTGTAAGGATTTGTTCAAAAATGGGTAGTTCATAACCGAATCAAATTGATCTCCTCGAAGCCAGGGAGCAGAATCATGCCAAATCTCGCCTAAAATAAAAAGTTCGGGCTTTTTTGTTTTGACTGTTAGACGGAAATCACGCCAAAAACAATGATCGATTTCATTGGCTACGTCCAACCGCCAGCCATCAATATCGCATTCTGTAATCCAATAAGAAGCTGCTTCTAATAAATATTGTTTCACTTCTTCATTTGCCGTGTTGAGTTTAGGCATATATTCATAAAAACCGAATGTTTCATAATTCACGGAATTTCCATCTTTTAACGGAAACTGTTTTATATGAAACCAGTCTTTATACAAAGAGTTTTCTCCTTTTTTTAATACATCTTGAAATGGCGGGAATTCAACACTGCAGTGATTAAAAACAGCATCAAGCATCACTTTAATTCCTCTATTATGGCATTCTTCTACAA
Source organism: Niallia sp. WK069_GA_01 (assembly GCF_983173855.1). Taxonomy (NCBI): domain Bacteria; kingdom Bacillati; phylum Bacillota; class Bacilli; order Caryophanales; family Bacillaceae; genus Niallia; species Niallia sp. WK069_GA_01. Next base: position 4,065,449 of record NZ_OZ470138.1, on the reverse strand, counting down.
GGCCACGCAAAAGAGAAATATCCCCGAATTGCGGATCAATAGTAAAGTAATCAATCGTATCATATTTATGATTGGATCTTGCTGCAAAAATAGGCGTAAGATATATTCCGGTAATTCCTAAATCTTGAAGATAATCAAGTGAGTCTATTATCCCTTGAAAATCTCCACCAAAAAAATTGGTTAAATTAGGTTCTTCCTGTCCCCATTCTAATGTATGTTCTGGGTTTAATTCTGCATTGCCATTACGAAAACGTTCTGGGAATATTTGATACCAAACCGTTTTTTGTACCCAAGTTGGAGGCGAAAATAGGTCCTTTTTATGCATGTATGGAAAGCAAAAGAATAAACCAGCATCTTCTGGAACACACGGAAAAAAACCCTTTTCTGTGAAAGTTATTTCTTGATCATGATTTTTTAAAATGAACCCATATCGTATCCGCTTATGATCAGCTCTAATCGAAATCTGCCAATAATCAAATAATGCGTCAGTACCAGTTTTGTTCATATGCTGGCGAAATGTTTTCCATCTATAATCGACTATCTCATATTGATCCCCAAATAATAATTCTATTTCTGATATATTCCCTTGTTTTGTTCGGATGCGAATATGAAGCGTTTCTTCGTTATGAAGATAACAATAATTATCTACTGTTCTATGGTAAATGGAGGCTAAATCGATCATTCTTATCTCTCTCCCCTAGAAAAACTTTTCACTAGCATTTCCAGAATCACTAGGTTTTAAAAGAAGAAAGAGAAAAATGGTCTAATAGGATTAGAAGGAAAAATCCGCATTTCTGGAGAGAATTCCGCGTTTCTCCGAATAATCCCGCATTTCTGGAGAGAATTCCGCGTTTCTCCGAATAATCCCGCGTTTCTGGAGAGAATTCCGCGTTTCTCCGAATAATCCCGCGTTTCTGGAGAGAATTCCGCGTTTCTCCGAATAATCCCGCGTTTCTGGAGAGAATTCCGCGTTTCTCCGGATAATCCCGCGTTTCTCCGGATAATCCCGCGTTTCTTCGGATAATTCCGCGTTTCTTCGGATAATTCCGCGTTTCTCGGAATAATTCCGCGTTCCTCCGGATAATTCCGCGTTTCTTCGGATAATCCCGCGTTTCTCGGAATAATTCCGCGTTCCTCCGAATAATCCCGCGTTTCTTCGGATAAATCCGCGTTCCTCCGAATAATCCCGCGTTTCTCCAAATAATTCCGCACTTCTCCGGATAATTCCGCGTTTCTCTCGATAAATCCGCGTTCCTCCGAATAATCCCGCGTTTCTTCGGATAAATCCGCGCTTCTCCGAATAATCCCGCGCTTCTCCTGATAATTCCGCGCTTCTCCGGATAATTCCGCGATTCTCGGAATAATTCCGCGCTTCTCCGGATAATTCCGCGTTTCTCGGAATAATCCCGCGTTTCTCCGAATAAATCCGCGCTTCTCCGAATAATCCCGCGTTTCTTCGGATAAATCCGCGTTCCTCCGAATAATCCCGCGCTTCTCGGAATAATTCCGCGTTCCTCCGAATAAATCCGCGCTTCTCCGAATAAATCCGCGCTTCTCCGAATAATCCCGCGTTTCTTCGGATAAATCCGCGTTCCTCCGGATAATCCCGCGTTTCTCCGGATAAATCCGCGCTTCACCCGATAATCCGCGTTTCTCAAAAAAATTCTGCTTTCCTCTCAATAATCCGGCAAACATAAGATAAAGATAATTCTCCCACGCTGCCAAGCAAACAAACGAAAACCGCCCTATTCCAAGTGGATGGAATAGGGCGGTTTAAAAGAAAGCCTAGTGAAATTTACCCGTTAACGACCGTTCCGCCATTAACGTGAATGACTTGACCGCTTACATAGGATGCATCTTCACTTGCTAAATAAACATAAGCCGGAGCAAGCTCATTTGGTTGTCCTGCACGTCCGAATGGTGTGTTAGCACCAAATTGTTCTACTTGCTGACTATCAAATGTAGATGGAATTAAAGGAGTCCAAATCGGTCCTGGAGCGACACCATTTACACGGATTCCTTGTTTGGCAAGTGATTGAGATAAAGAGCGAGTAAAGGCTGTTATTGCACCTTTAGTCGAAGAGTAATCAAGCAATGTTTCATTACCTTTATAGGCTGTAATAGATGTTGTATTAATGATGCTGTCACCTGATTTAAGATGGGGCAATGCTGCTTTGGATAAATAGAACTGGGAAAAAATATTCGTTTGGAATGTTTTTTGCAGCTGTTCTGCGGAAATATCCAGCAAACTTTGCTGTGGATGTTGTTCGGCTGCATTATTTACTAAGATATTAACTGTGCCATATTCAGCAACCGTTTTTTCAACAACTGATTTACAGAAGTTTTCATCTCCAACATCTCCAGCTAGAGCTAAACATTTTACACCCTCAGCTTCGACTAGTTCTTTTGTTTTTTGGGCATCATCATGTTCATTTAAATAAACAATTACTACATTTGCTCCTTCTTTTGCATAATAAATACTGACAGAGCGACCAATTCCGCTATCGCCGCCTGTTATAATAGCAACTTTTCCTTGAAGTTTTCCAGAACCTTTATAATTTGGATTTACATCTGTAGGAACAGGATTCATCTCCGTTTGAATGCCTGGCTGTTGATTTTGATGTTGTGGGGGGAAATTTTTATTTTGATTATTGCTGCTCATGCTTCATTCACTCCTTAAAGGTATGTTCATATTCTTTTATTTTTCCCTAGAAAAAATAATTAAACATGGAAAAATAAGGAGGGGTTAATTGGTTTTTATAAATTTCTCAAACTTCGCAGTTATAAATTCCTCCTTATGAAGTTCCATAAGTTGGTAAGTTGGTTTAGAGAAAGGCAGGCAAAGATAAAAAACTCTTCCAGCTTCATTAGATGGAAGAGTAATAAAGATATTTCTTAACGATAATTAACAAATTGAACATCTACTGTAATTTTTGACTCTCTTACAGCAGCGATAACTTGCTGAAGGTCGTCACGGCTTTTGGCAGTAACACGAATTTGATCATCCTGCACTTGGCTTTTCACTTTTAATCCGCTATTTTTAATAAGCATATTAATAATCTTAGCGTTGTCTTTATCAATGCCTTGTACTAGTTTTGCCCGTTGACGAACAGTTCCCCCAGAAGCACCTTCTACTTTACTGTAATCAAGATTTTTAATTGGAATGGAACGTTTGATCATTTTACTAATTAATACATCTTTAAGCTGTTCTAATTTATATTCGTCGTCTGAGACTAACACTAGTTCTTCTTTATCTAGTGTGATATCGCTTTTGCTCCCTTTAAAATCATATCGATTCTGAATTTCCTTTTTCGCAATACTGATTGCATTCGTTACTTCTGACATATCTACTTTTGAAACAATATCAAATGAACTTTCTTTTGCCATCATTTACCTCCTGTAAGGTCAACCAATTACTATTTTGTAAAAAGGACCACATTTCTTTTATGTTTGTATTATAGTAAAATATAGCCGTTTAATAAAGCATAGTGCTAGTAGAGTTTTGAGAAGGGAATAAAACAAGCTTCCTTAACTAGTCATTTTGCTTATAAAAAGGCTACAACAGATTCTTTTCTAGTTCCTCAAAACTATAACCATATACGTTATAAATTATAAATTATCTGGGAGTATTTCTTATTTGACTGCAATTGTTTTATAGGTATTTTCCCTCTTGGAAATGTAGGTTGCTCATCGGAGTTATTTTTTTATTTTATGAACGTTTTCAGGTTCTCATTGCCCTGAGAAGTGGGTAAAATACATCGAAATGATGGCATAGAAAAGCCAAGAAACGTGGAGAAAAAGACAAAAAGAGAGGGATTTCTAATCTCGAATCGCTGTTGTGGTAGCTCAAGACCGAAACGGTAGTGTGATTGCTCTGCTCGTAAAGCAGGAACTGGGCGTGTCAAAAATCCAATAGTATTACGGTTGAGATGATAAGAAGAGCGTAAAAAAAGATCACATACGAAGTCTTAATTAAAATGTGAATCAACTAATTCAATTAATTTAACTGTCAACTCTTCTGAAACCGTGTAAATGGTATGGTTGTCTTCCGTTTTCATAAATGTACTTCTTTCTCCTTCATCGCCTACCCATAAATACAAACTTTGATTATTATCTTTGTCATATATGACTTCCAAATAAAATTCGGGGTCTGACAAATTTACTTCACCAGGTTCTATTACTGCACTAGAAAAGACGTTTTGAAAAAATTTGAGGGATTCATTGTCATCAAGGGTAATTTCGTCAAAACCTTTTGCTTTTGAAATAGCGATGCTTTTAAAATTGCTGTCTATTGAAAGATTTTCAGAAAGATTATTTGTTGTTTCATTAGTGATATTGTCTTTCGATTGGCACCCCAAAAGAACCAAAGACAAAGAAGCAAAAGATAACGCTATAAATAGTGTTTTTCTCAAATATAGCACCTCCTAAAGTTTGATTTATTAAATTATTCTAATTAGACGAGCGAATACCTAAGTTTCAATAAACAACTATTTAAAAACCACAATCTTTACGAAAACAGCCTTCAATTAAAATCACATACTTGGATTATAAATAGCCTTCAATTAAAATCACATACTTGGATTATAAATAGCCTTCAATTAAAATCACATACTTGGATTATAAATAGCCTTCAATTAAAATCACATACTTGGATTATAAATATAGAAAATTTAAAGCTAGAAGAATGAGAGTTCAAAAACAACTTCCATATTTTTTTTACTCTAAATGATTGAAATGTAGGAAGAAGCTGGGACAAAAGTATTCCAGCCGAAGATAAACCCGAACCATGATACGAAGATGTAAAAAATATTTCGTATCATGGTTTCGGTTTTTTATTGATGTAAAAAAGAAGGTTTGTGGTAATCACCCGCAGCCTGCATACACTTCGCTTTCCGTGAGGATCGGCTTTAGCCGCTTCGGCCCTTGGCCTGCAGGGTTTTAGAATAAGTTCTTGCCTTCGAATTTCATGACAAGGTATGATTGCTAAACACTAGTAGCGTTGATTTTTTATTTTATTAATCAACGTTGTTCTCCCACAATGTGCACTTTTAGTCTATTTCTATAAGATGGATGTTTTCACCAGTTCAACGAGCAACTATTGAATCAAAACGGCTTGATTGGAGTGTAAGGTGCGAGACTCCTGTGGGATTAGCGGGTTAGATGAGACCCCGCAGGCGCTTGCGCCGAGGAGGCTCATCGCACGCCCCACGGAAAGCGAGCATCCTGAAACGAGAATCTTGCCCCTGTTTATAAGGAATAATGTTTGCAAGATTAATCAATCATCCTTTTCTCATTGCTCTAAACCAAATTATAGCAATACATGAAGAAGAATTTATAACTGCAAAGTTTGAGTTAACTAGATTAAAAAACATAAAAACCAGTATAGAGAAGTAACCATTTACGTACTAAATTAGAGAATGTTCGTCATTACCTAGTATCTATTTAGTTATGCCTCAACCTCGGATTTTTAATAAAAATGCTAGATTATTCTTCCTAACTAATTATAAAAGCTGTAATAAGAATCCTGAAATAATTAGAACAATCGCTCCAACGAGTCGATTTCCCATTTGAGCAAATGCAATAAGTCCCATCCGATTTGCGGCGGATAAAACAGCAACATTTCCTGTTCCTCCCATACTATTATTACATAAACCAGCAGTAATAATAGATTCAACTGGGAAAAGACCTAATAATTTACCAGTTATTCCTGATGTGATTGAAATCGCTAAAATACTTGTTAAACACAAGACGATGAATTGCCATGTCAATGATTGTACTAAAACGTTTAAATCTAACATCGCAATCCCTATACCTGCTAAAACCGCTGTAGTCAAGTTCTTGACAATTAATTGGTTAAACATAATCGCGCACTCTTCATAATAATGTGGAATAATATTAGTGAGTTTACAAATCATGACCACAATTATCATAAAAGCATAAGAATGGATTTGTGGAATAAAATAATTTCCTATAACTCCTAACATAAAAAATGAAAGGGATACAAGTAAGCCAATACCCATTTTTATAATATCTAATTTGACTTCTTTGGATTTTGTTTCGCCAAGATCCATTTCCATCAATGTACCACGGCCATTATATTTAGGGAAAGATTCTCCTGATCTAGCAACTAGAGCAGCACCAATAATCGCTAATACATTTGCAAATGTAGACGCTGGAATTAGACGAGAGATAATATCTGCTGAAGATTGTCCTAATCCATGTGCATATATTTCTGACAATGGAACAACACCAGCACCAATCCCTCCAGCCATTGCAGGTAATGAAACATATAAAACGGAATCTTTAAAGCCGTTACCAATCAACGTACCTACAACACCAACTGCAAGGAAAGAACACACCATTGATATAAGGGCTACTGGAAGAAAACGAATGGAAGCTTTCATTAGCAGCTTACGGTTCATTCCTAGTATACTTCCTGTAATCAGTGCAGCAATATAAAAATCAAGGAAACCCATACTGGAGACAAAGTTTTTGGTTGTTGTAACAGCTTCTTTAGGTAGAATCCCATAAGTGGCAATAGCGGCGGAAGCAAAAATACAGAAAACTGCTCCTCCACCTAAATAGGTTTTAATAATCGGTAATTTATTTCCAATTAAATGAAATATATTACCTAAAAATACTAATACCGCAAGTGCTCCTAACATGTTATTTGGCAGTTTCCCTAACATAATTGTAATAATTAGAATGGCAATCATGATTAAATATACTGGTAGACTGATTCCAGTAATTTTTGTTGCCCAAAATCCACTTTTCTCGTTATTCATTTGAATTGAATTAGATTGTGACATCGTAATTAGTCCTTTCTTTTTTGCTAACTAAACGGTTACCAGCTTAAACCAAGTGGGTTTAGACACAAATGTCGATAATTAAAGTCATTTTGCACCTATTGCTTGTTGCAAGGCTTGGTGGACAGGATAACAATAAATGTATATAATCTTTTGCTAACAATTCCTTGCAAGGTGGCAATTCCTCTTGCCACGCATACTTTTTTGATTCTCGTGTCTTTATAGCAGAGAGTGTTCCATGTGATACCTTATCTTTATACATTTGCACTCCTGCTATATAAAATTTAATACCACATACAGCATCGCTATTTTTGATAATAAGGATAGAGTAAATTAGGATAATACCTATACCGTCTCATGACGGTATAGGTAGATCACAAGCCTTTCCGTTTTAAGATTAATTTATTGTTAATCTTCTTTAAGGTCTAATGATCGATATTCAGGAAGCCATTTTGCATCAGCGACTGCTTTTTTAATTTCTGAAATTGGCTCACGGTTTAAATTTTGATCTAAGATGCTTTGACCAACGATTTCTGCAATTTTTTGAGAGAAATCAGTAATTTTTGAAACTGGTGGTAATACTGCAGCACCTGGCTGTGTTGTATCTACAATTCCTCCAAGTGCACGGCTTGCTTGAGATAAGACTTCACTATTCACTCGTGTAGCTGTTGAAGCAATTAAACCTAAGCCCAAACCAGGATACATTAAGGCATTGTTTGCTTGACCGATTTGGTAAGTAATTCCTTCGTATTCAACATCTGCAGCTGGAATGCCTGTTCCTACCAACGCTTTACCATCTGTCCATTTAATTAGATCTTCAGCAGTAGCCTCCGCCAATTTTGTAGGATTTGACAATGGAAAAATCACTGGTCGTTCAGTATGACTAGCCATCTCTTTCACAATTGCTTCTGTAAAAGCGCCTGGTTGTGTTGAAGTACCAATCATAATTGTTGGATGAACTTCTTTCACAATTGCTTCTAAGTTTGTTAGCTCAGCTGCATTAGCGAATTCATTGCGTTTACGAACAAATGATTTTTGACCAGATGTTAAACCTTCCGTATCTTCGAATAATAAGCCTTGTTTATCCACTAAGTAGAAACGTTTGCGTGCTTCTTCTTCTGATAATCCTTGACGAACCATTTCATCAAATAAGATATTTGCAATACCAACACCAGCGGTACCAGCACCATATGTTAATATTTTTTGATCTTTTAATTCTTCGTTTGAAATATTCAATGCACCAAATACACCAGCTAAAACAACAATACCTGTACCTTGGATATCATCATTAAACGTTGTTAATTTATCTTCATATTTTTCTAAAATTGTTGCAGCATTTCCACGACCAAAGTCTTCCCAATGAAGTAATAATTCAGGGAATAACTCTTCAGAGGCTTTGACAAATTTATCGATAAAGTCATAATAAGGTTCACCTGTGACACGTTCGTGACGATTTCCTAAGTATAAAGGGTTATCCAATAGTTCTTGGTTGTTAGTACCAGCATCAATTGAAACTGGTAAAACTTGAGATGGATTGATACCAGCAGCAGCTGTGTAAACCATTAATTTACCAATTGCTATATCAACGCCATTTACGCCCCAGTCTCCCATCCCTAAAATACCTTCAGCATCAGTCACGACGATCAAGCGAATGTCACGACCTGCTGCTGCATTTTTGAGGCTTGCTTTAATATTTTCTGGATCATCGATTGATAAAAAAGCTGCATCTTGAGGTTTTACAAAAATTTCATTGTACTGTTCAATAGAGTCTGCAACGACTGGATCATATACAATTGGCATAAATTCAACCAAATGTTCACCCATTAATTTATAAAAGAGTGTACGGTTTGTATTAAATAAATTCATTAGAAAAATACGTTTTTCTAAATCAGATGGTTTGCTTTGGTATTGACTATACGCTTGAGTTATTTGTTGCTCTAATGTTTGTACTTGTGAAGGCAACATGCCAACAATACCGTATTTTTCTCTTTCCTCTTTCGTAAATGCTGTACCTTTGTTTAAAAATGGGTTGTTTAAAATTGTTATTCCTTGCATAAATAATGCCTCCTTCTGTTGATTACGAGTGTTAGTTTATCTAAGCTCATTTGTTATAGTCAAAATAAAGAGTTATAATAAATTTTATTTATATGACACTAGGAGGTACTATGCATTTAAAAGACTTACAATACTTTCAACAGTTAGTGAAAGAAGGTAATTTTACTAAAGCTGCTAAGACTTTTCACGTTAGTCAGCCAACCATTACATATGCCATCAAGCGGCTGGAAGAAGAGCTTGATACGAAATTGATCATACGCAATCAAGCCCATCATTCTCTCACGATTACAGAAGCTGGCAGAATTTTATCTGCACATGCAAAAAATATTATAGAGGAACTTGATGTTGCTCAAACGGAAATCCACCGTTTGAAAGATGAGAAATTCGAATGTGGATTACCACCTATCATTGGCAACTATTATTTTCCGAAAATTTCTGTTGATTTGATAGAAAAAGGTTTAATGCAAAACATTCATATCGTAAATGGGGGCTCTCAGGATCTTTTTAGACTATTGAAAAAGGGGAAACTTGACATGGCTATGCTAGGTTCAACGCAGCCTATCCGTGATGAGCTGTTGAATAGTGAATTATTAGTAGAAAAAAATTTTAAAATAGTTGTAAGTCCTAATCATAGGTTAGCCAAAAGAAAAAGTATCTCTTTTTCTGAACTGAAAAACGAAGCATTTGTATTATTTAATGAGCACTATATCCACCCAAATATATTTAAAAAAATTGCTCAACAAGCACAATTCACTCCAAATGTCATTTATCAGAATAGTGACTTAAATATTCTTAAGGGAATGATCAGAGAACAAGTAGGTATTAGTTTTTTGGCTGAAATTGCCATAAGTAAAAACGATGATTTGGTTGCTCTGCCTATTGATGACCAACCACAACCATCATTTATGATTTCGCTTGTTAAAACAAAGAAACCAACTCAATCTCCTCAACAGAAGCATATTATTGAGTTAATACGTCAGTATGCTTATTGATTCAGCAGTGGTCTAAAAGAGAGGGAATTTGAATGATGACTTACTCAGCAGATTTCTTCAAGTTTATAATGGACCCATAAATCTAGACACGAAAGAAGGAGATGTTAAAGTAGGTTTATGACAAGAAGAAATCGGTATACACCAGAGTTTAAATCTCAAATCGTGCTAGAAATATTTAAGGAAGAGAAGTCGTTAAGCGAACTTGCTTCCCAACATGGGATCCATGTGAACCAATTGCGGCAATGGAAAAAGGCAGCGGTAGAACAAATGCCACAGTTGTTTACGAAAGAGAACAAAAAACAGGATCTACTCCTTTCCGATTATGAAGACCAGATTCAAAACCTATACGCCGAAGTCGGCAAACTTACCACGCAGCTGTCGTGGCTTAAAAAAAAATCTGGCATTAAAGACTAGAAAAGAAAGGCTCGATCTGTTAGATTGGGAGGATTCCGAACTGCCTATCAAAACCCAGGCTGAGCTATTAAATCTTAATAGAACCAGTCTGTATTATAAGCCTGTGGAACCTTCCTCAGAGGATCTTATTATCAAACATCGCATCGATGAACTTTATACGAAATACCCATTCTTTGGTTCCCGTCGCATGAAGGAACATTTAGAAGCAGATGGACTGCTCATCAATCGAAAAGCTGTACAGCGCCATATGAGAGAGATGGGCCTTGAAGGGATTCATCCAGGTCCAAATCTCAGTAAACGAAATATGCAACACAGGATCTATCCATATTTGCTTAGAGGGCTTCAGATTGTCCATCCTAATCATGCCTGGGGCATTGATATAACATACATTCGATTAGAACGTGGCTGGATGTATTTAGTGGCCTTAATTGATTGGTACTCTCGTTATATAGTAAGTTGGGAATTGGACCAAACGCTTGAGATTGATTTCGTACTAGAGGCTGTGAAACATGGATTTTCCCAAGCTCACCCACAGATTTTGAATAGTGATCAAGGAAGTCATTTTACCAGTCCTCAATATACAGATCTAGTAAAGTCAAATAGTATTAAAATTAGTATGGATGGAAAGGGCCGGGCCCTTGATAATATTATAACCGAACGCTTCTGGCGCTCCATCAAATACGAAGAAGTTTATCTGAATGAATACTCAAGCCCCCGTGAAGCAAGAACGGGCATAAAGCAGTACATTGAATTTTATAACCATACAAGACTTCATCAGTCACTAGGCTATCAGACACCATCCTCCGTCTACTTTAGCTCTTAATGGCTTACCTCCACTTTCTATGTTCAGGAGAATCTTTGCCCCTTTGGCATGTTCTCCTCAAGAAACTCCCCCCGTATGATTCCATGTTTCATGAGCACCCCGACGCTCACATTGACACATAATTAAAGATTAGTGCACCTTAACTTTTAAAAATCCGTGTCTTGACAATGGGGTCCACCTTAGTTTGTTATTTGGAAGTTTAATAGAATTAAGTTTTTCTTCTTAGTAAGACAAGCATTTTAAGAATTAGGTAACTTTTTTATTTTTTTAGGATTAAGAAACAATTAGTTCTATTTATGCACATTTTATTGGATTTTAATATAGTAAATAGTATTTTTGATTATTAACGATAGTTATACCTTTCTTGGTGGATAAAAAAGCGTGATAAACCAGCGGTGCCTTATTGTTAGAACCGCAACTATGACCGTTATTTTTTTATGGAAGAAATTAATAAATGCATATACGTATTGCCACTTTTTATCAATCCGAACATATTGGTTAAGGAAGACGGCTGCAATTCCTATTTCAAATAATATTTTTTCTTAGGTTTTTCATTTTGATATCATTGCACCACTTTTTTATTCTGGAGTAAAGGTTTGGCGTGCTTTTATTCACCTAATGAAAATGCAATCGCTAGTTTATTGCTCGTTATACGACCAAATTCTACAAAATCTAAACCTCCCAAAATAAATTATTCTACATAACTAATTGATGAATAAAATCAAGCCAAACAGTGATATATGCATGTTTTTTAAGTTCCTCTTATTGTACAGTTTGTTGAGCATTAGGCCTCATTATAGTAGAATATAGCAGTTGTCATAATCATGGGCATAATGTATAAGAAAATAGATGGATTAATCAAGGAGGACAATAATGTGTCTTTAAGAGAATATATAGGACAAGAAGTAATGGCGACCGTTGTTAGAGAAGCACCGTTTGGCTATTTTTTACAAGTGGAAGCTGGTGAAGAAGATATTCTGCTTCATTTTAGTGAGACAGATCAAGAGTTGGAAATAGGCGATGATGTTCGTGTGTTTGTTTATACAGATTCACAAGCAAGAGCATGTTCTAGCACATTTATTCCATCGATAGCAGTTGGGAAATATGATTGGGTGAAAGTAACAGATATCAAATCAGGAATTGGCTGCTTTTTCGATATTGGCTTAAAAAAAGATATGCTGCTTGGAGAAGATGACCTTCCCGTACATGATGAAGTATGGCCAGAGGTTGGTGATATGCTGTATATTACCTTAAAGGTAAACCGAAATAATTACTTATATGTAAAGGTAGCAACTGATCCAGTGATAGAAAGCATTTCAACAGAAGCAGGAAAAAAAGATTACAATAAAAATATCCACGGCTATATTTATCGTACAGCCAAGGTTGGAAGCTGGATTTACACAGCAGAAGGATTTAAAGGGTTTATTCATGAAACAGAACGAGGAAGAGAACCAAGACTTGGCGAAAAAGTAAATGGAAGAATTATTGATGTCAAGGAAGATGGTACAGTGAATGTTTCTTTATTGCCTAGAAAAGAAGAAGCATTAGATGTGGACGCTGAGAAGATTCTTGCTTATTTAGAACTAAGAAAAGGCGCAATTCCTTATGGTGATAAAAGTATGCCAGAAGATATTCAAGAGCGTTTTGGAATAAGCAAAGGTTCCTTTAAGCGGGCACTAGGCAAATTAATGAAAGAAAAGAAAGTCTATCAAGAAGAAGGCTGGACTTATTTGAAAAAAGATTGATTTTAATGATTAGAAAAAGTGGCATCAAAAAGTTGGAAATAAACTTTTGATGCCACTTTTTCTATAACGTCCTTTAAATTAAATAAGGCTACTGTATACGAAAGTGACGAAAAGTAAAAAACTGCACTCCTTATTTTCACAGAGGGAGTACAGTTGGGTAATCGATTATAGCACAAACTTATAAATGATCTGTTTGTTTGCTGTATTGATGTTTACCTTTTTTGCGATTTTTTTCTCTCATCATATTCTTTTCATGACGTAATGCATTGTTGTCTTTTGCTTTTTTATCATTATCAGAAGTATGTGGCATGAAAATGCTCCTTTCTTAAGTTCAGTTTATTCTTGAAAAAGAAACGGAACAATAATAGAGGTTGTTCAAAAAGTCGGTTTATCCTCCTTTTTGAATACGCACTAATAGTATGATTCAAAAGCAAAAAGAATATGTACCAGGTTATCGACAAATACTCAATCTGAAAATACTGTTGTCGTTATTCTTCTACCTGATTTAAAAAGAAAAGAGCAATTGTACCTGCACCGGTGTGAGAACCGACAGAAGCACCAATGGCTGAAATATAAATATCATTAGGCTGAAACTTTTCTTGTATCATATTTTTTAACTCAATTGCCGTTTCTTCATCATCAGCATGACTGATTGCAATCGTTTGACTGGAAAGGTTCATGCCTCTTTCTTCCATTAATTCCAGCATTCGTCGAAATAATTTTTTCTTTCCACGGATTTTCTCTAAAGGAACAAGTTTTCCATCTTCTACATGAAGAAGCGGTTTGATTTGCAATAAACCTCCGATAAAGGCAGAAGCTTTTGAAACACGTCCTCCTTGAGCTAAATAGTCCAAATCCTCTACAGTAAATAAGTGTTCCATATGATTGCAATACGCTTGAAGAGTTGGCGTTATTTCGGTGATTTCTTTGCCAATTTTCCGCAGTTTAACAGCTTCTTGAACGACTAAACCACATCCTAATGAGGCACATTTACTATCTAAAATAGTTAAATCTAAATCTGGATACTCCTCTTTCACTTGTTCATAGATCATAACAGCTGTTTGGTATGTACCGGATAATTGAGAGGAAAAAGCGATATATATTCCCTTTTCCTTCTTTTCTGCCATTGAAGTGAAGGCTTCCTTAAATGCATTTGGTGAAACTTGTGATGTTTTTGGGATTTGCCCATTGCGAATAGCATCATAAACAGTTGCCGGTGCAATTGTTCTTAAATCTTCATATTCTTCCTCATTAAGAAAAACTTTTAATGGAAAAAGGGTTACATCATTTTCTTGATAAAAGCTTAAAGGCAAATCACAAGCACTGTCAGCCATGATTTTATAAGTCATTTTTATTCATCTTCTTTCCTCATTTTTTTATTGTGGAGACGAAGAACAAATCCTTCCATAAATTTTTTTAAAAAAATGAATTCGTATAATAAAATTTATGGTATATTGATTGCTGGTATATGTGCTTAAGCTGTGTTTCGAATGGTGAAAAACAGGCGAATACATACAAGTAGTGTATATTTTTTTTTGTAAAAAAACAATGAATAGGAAATAGTAATATAGCAAAAATTACTATAATTGGAGGATAAAAAATGTATTGGTTGCCATTCAAAAAATTAAGTATTGTTATTATTGGAGCGTTGTTGAATGCAATTGCTATGAATTGTTTTTTAATTCCTGCTGATGTATATGCTAGTGGTTTTGCCGGGGTTGCTCAATTAATCGCCAGTGTTTCTCCATTGTCAACAGGGATCTTGCTTTTTCTATTAAATCTGCCAGTTGCTATATTAGGATGGATAAAGGTAGGAAAATCATTCACTTTTTATAGTTTTTTAAGTGTTGCATTTATGTCCTTATTTCTTGAACTCATACCAGTGAATGCATATGCAGATGATATATTATTAAATGCTGTTTTTGGCGGCGTCATTGCAGCAGTAGGTGTTGGCTTTACATTAAAAGTAGGTGCTTCAACTGGTGGGATGGATATTGTAGCGATGATACTTTCCCGGATGCAGGATAAACCTGTTGGCACGTACTTTTTTACATTAAACAGCATTATTATTTTAACTGCAGGCTATCTGTATGGATGGGAGAAGGCTCTATATACTTTAGTGACGCTTTATGCAGCAACAAGGGTGATAGATGCGATTCATACACGGCATCAAAAATTGACAGTAATGATTGTTACCAAAAAATCAGATGAATTAAAAGTAGCTATCTATGAGAAACTAGTCAGGGGTATTACCATGATCCCAGCAAAAGGAGCTTTCTCCAATGAGGAAAGGGATATGATGATGATTGTCATTACCCGTTATGAATTGTTTGATTTAGAAAGAGTGATTAAAGAAGTAGATCCTCAAGCATTTACGAATATTGTACAAACAACAGCGATTTTTGGTTTTTTCAGAAAAGAATAAAGGTGGGTTTTTGGTGAAGCGAATCTTTATTATCTTAACTGTTCTTTTTATCTGTTTTGTTTTTATAGAAGAGGTACAGGCAAAAAGAAATGCAAACTTACTATTTACGATTCATGCCATAACTAGAACGGATGAAGTGGAGTTGCAATTAAAGTTAAGCAACCTGGGGAATCAGCCCAAAAAATTACACTTTTCCTCTTCCCAAAAATATGAAATTTCCATTAAATCTGAAATGGGAGAAGAAGTGTATAGATATTCGCTTAATAAAGCTTTTCTACAGGCGATTCAGGATATGACGCTAAAACCGAATGAATCGTATAGATGGAAAGAAAAATGGGATTATAAAAATAATGGAAAAAGAGTGGAAGCAGGCGATTATACAGTAGAGGCTGTACTCGCTTCAACACAGTTGGATAATCCACAAGAGAAAATAAAGACAGTTGCTACCATTACTGTTCCAGAGAAAAATACTATGTATAAAAACATCAAAGTGGATGGAAATCATGGCCATTACACCATCACAGGCATAGCTAAAACTCCAAATAAACTGCTCTATACAGTGGAGGATGGTCATAATGAACTTCTTTCCAATCAAGTTGTTGAAAAACAAGCAGATGGAAGGTTTACCATTCAGCTTAAGATTCCAGAGAAGAGTCTTCCAAAAAATGGAACGCTTATTTTATATTTAATTGAGGAAGCAGAAAATTATACCGATCCATTTCCTGTAGAATTAGAGTTTTTTTCCTGATTCATGTAGCAAAAAAAACAGCTCCACTTACAGAAATGACTGCAGTGAAGCTGTTTTTTTTAATGAATTTCTAACTGTTCAAGTTCTTTCTGCAGCTCTGCTAATTGTTGCTGTTCAGCACTTGTTGTATTGGCGTATGCTGAACTAATTGCATTTTTGGCTTTTGCCAATAAATCATTAACATCTTGGCCTTGAGCGGCTTTTATAGATTCAACAGCTTCTCTAGCTTCTTGAAATAATCTGTTTCCCATTTATATTCCTCCATGAGTAGATTCCTTCACATTTGCCATTTTATAGCTTTCTGCTTCTGCATAGGTCATGTGAAAAGGGATACGTTCAGCATGCTTAGTTACGGAGTCCACACCCTGTTGTACAAAGCGTTTTGATTTGTTACGTTTTCCCATAGGTAATCCCTCCAAATATAAAGTGGCTTAAAACAGCACTTACAGTATTAACTGTATACATCACTGCTTCTCTTATAGTATGGAACAAGAGAGGCAGAATTAATGAAGGTAAAGTTAACCACTTCCGTTAGATGGCTTTTAAATTCAAAGCTTCATTTAGATAAACAGCTATGCCATCCTCTTCATTGCTTAATGTAATTTCGCTAGCAAGAGACTTTAGTTCTTGTATGCCATTTCCCATTGCAATTCCTTTTCCAGCATACTCAATCATTTCAAAGTCATTATCTTCGTCACCAAATGCAATAATATTTTGTTGGGGAATCTGATAAAACTCAGAAACTTTTTTCAATCCAACAGCTTTATTTAAACCCGCTTTTACAATCTCGATTACATGAAAAGGATCGGCCCAGCGGCGGTGGTCAATTAAGTCAGCATGCACATCTGATAAATGATTCCGGATGTTTTTTACATGTTCTTCTTCTGTATGAATTAATAAACAAGTCGGAGCAGCTTCTAAATAATTAAGAAGATTACCTGTTGTTGTTTTCGGATTTCCTAATGAAAAAATGTCAAGCAGCTTTTCATCATGATAATGAAAATATACATCATCAATAACTTCTGCGACAATATTATGATAAGAAAAATCGCTGCATGCTTCCACAATATTTTTTGCCGTTTTCATATCCAAAGGTGAATGGTAAAAACCCCAGTTTCTGTCTTTAGGATGATGAATAAACGCACCATTAAAGTTAACGATAGGAGTATCTAAAGTTAATTCATGATAAATAGCTTCACTTGCACGGTAAGGTCTCCCTGTTGCAATCATCACAATATGTCCGGATTCCCGTGCCTTTTGAATAACCTTTTTTGTTAAGGGAGAAATAGTTTTATCATTTTTTAATAATGTTCCATCAAGATCGAGTGCTATTAGATGTTTGTCCGTCATAGTTTCTCCTTCTAGTATGTTTAAAATGGTAAAACAGATTGTCCAGCACCAGCGTCTATCCCCTGTGAGCATTGCCTCTTGTCATTACAAGTTGAAAAACCCTTTTTGAACCTAGAGAAAATTTTTCTTTGGGAATGAAGAGACGCTTCCGCTTTTTCTATAAAGTGTTATATTTAGAAAAACAAATCACTTCATGATAAACTTAATTTACTATCCATTATATACATATAAAATTTTATTATAATATATGCATTAATTCTAGCGTATTACTGTAAAGGTTTGTTAAATAATGCTTTTATAATCAGAAATAACTTACTTTCTCATAAAAAATCTGCATTATAGTGGTAAACGTATTTATGTAGAATAATGCAGTTATAAAGTGTTGAAAATAATGAAAGTTTCTGAATAAGTTTGTTTATTCAGAAGTGCCACTTTAAGTGAAAGAGTAAACGTTTTTCATCTGTAGTCAAAGGAGTTTTTTATGGTTCTTATTGAAAAATTATTTATAAATGAAATTCCATTATTACATATAGTAAAAAAAGAAAATTACGATCAAAAGCTTCCATTCATTCAATTTATCCATGGATTTACTAGTGCAAAAGAACATAATCTTCACTTCGCCTACAATTTAGCGGAAAAAGGCTTTCGTGTCGTTTTGCCTGATTGTTTATATCACGGCGAAAGAGAAGAAGGTTATGTAAAAATGGATTTAAATATTCGTTTTTGGGAAATTGTATTAAAGACAATAGATGAAATTAACATAATTAAAGAGAATTTTGAAGAAAAGGGTTTTATAGATATTAATCGAATTGGACTAGTTGGTACAAGCATGGGAGGCATTGTAACATTAGGAGCGCTAAGAAAATACCAATGGATTCATGCCGCGGTCAGTTTAATGGGGATGCCTTATTATAAGAAATTTACACAATATAAAATAGATGAAGTAAAAAAAAGCGGATATGAATTTCCACTTCAAGATGAAAAGATTTATGGCTTAATTCAACGATTAGATAAATTGGATCTAAGTAATACTCCTGAGAAATTAAATAATAGACCATTAATGTTTTGGCATAGTAAGCAAGATCAAGTCGTTCCATATGAGTTTTCCTATCAATTTTACGAAAAAATAAAACCATTGTATAATAAAGTACCTGACAATCTTCAATTTATTAGTGATGAGAAATCTGGTCATAAGGTCAGCAGAGTGGCTATGTTAAAAACAATTGAATGGTTTGAAAACCATTTATAATACATCAGAATGCCGAAAAAGAAAAAGCACTAAATCATGTTTTTTTTCATTCGCTCTTGTTTCTGATATGATGAATACAATACGTTTACCTACAAGCATTTTTAGATAGATGTTTATAATAAATGAAAAAGGAGTGTCTAAAATGAATGAAGAATTAAAAGAAAATATTATGGGAGCACTTGAAATGGTTATTGACCCAGAACTAGGGGTGGATATCGTAAATTTAGGTTTAATCTATGATTTAGAAATAAATGAAGAGAAGACGTTAATTGTAACCATGACTTTAACGGCAATGGGTTGTCCTTTAGCAGGTGTCATCGTCGACCAAGTTAAAGCGGCTACTAATGATATCCCAGAAGTAAAGGAAACAGAAGTAAATATAGTCTGGACCCCAGCATGGACTAGAGATAAAATGTCACGTTATGCCAAAATCGCACTAGGCGTACAGTAAAAAATAAAAGCGGAAACACCTGGTTAGCCCCGAAGAAAAATGTTCTCTTGCCTCCAAAAGTGCTTTTCAACTTTTAGAGGCAGGAGGTTATCTTTCACAGGGGCTAGGTGTTGGAGCTAGAAAAATAAAAGCGGAAACACCTGGTTAGCCCCGAAGAAAAATGTTCTCTTGCCTCCAAAAGTGCTTTTCAACTTTTAGAGGCAGGAGGTTATCTTTCACAGGGGCTAGGTGTTGGAGCTAGAAAAATAAAAGCGGAAACACCTGGTTAGCCCCGAAGAAAAATGTTCTCTTGCCTCCAAAAGCGCTTTTCAACTTTTAGAGGCAAGAGACAATTCTTACAAGGACTAGAAGCTTTTAAACTGAAAAAGTTAAAAAAGTCCCATTTAAATAAACTTTAGACTTTACTGCAAAATATGCACAACAACTAGTCTGACTACAAGTTAGTTGAAAAAAACAATAATACTCTTTATAGACTCCTCTTTTTTCAGAATATTTTTACTATTGTCAAGTTGAAAAAATCGTTTTCGCTAATGGTGCAAGTATTTTAAATAGAATAACATTATTACTGTAGTAGAAGAGAGAGCATCACTGCAGACTAATTCTAAGTTTGAAACAGGGAGCAGCCGGAATACCCGAAGACTCCTGCGGGACAGGCTCGGCTGCCCGCCCCGCGGAAAGCGAATTGTATTCCGGCTGCGGACTTATTACGAGAGCACTACTTTTTCAGTGGTAGCTTTTAAATAAAAAAAGAAGCAATATGTCTTTATTACGGAGTTGATTGATCATGACACCAATAGAAGTAAAGGATAAATGGAATAGACCAATAAAAGATTTAAGAATAAGCGTAACAGATCAATGTAATTTTCGCTGCCAGTATTGCATGCCAGCAGAAATATTCGGAACAGATTACCCTTTTTTATCCCAAAATGAATTACTTTCCTATGAAGAAATAAAAAGACTAGCCAAAATTTTTGTCAAATTAGGAGTAGAAAAAATTAGACTGACCGGTGGAGAACCATTGATTCGGAAAAATCTTCCTGAATTAGTAGAGAAGCTAACCAAAATTAAGGGGATTCGTGAAATTGCTTTAACAACGAATGGCGTTCTCCTGCCAAAATATGCACAAATGTTAAAGAATGCTGGACTAAAAAGGGTAAATATAAGTTTAGACAGCTTAAATGATCAGCTTTTTGGAAAAATTAACGGCAGAAATGTAGGAGTCGCACCAATAAAAAAGGGAATAGAAGCTGCAAAACAGGCCGGACTCGGTGTGAAAATTAATATGGTAGTCAAAAAAGGGTTAAATGACCAGGAAATTATTCCGATGGCAAACTTCTGTAAAGCAGAAGGACTGGAACTTCGGTTTATTGAATATATGGACGTTGGCAGCACGAATGGCTGGAAATTAGATCAAGTAATAACGAAAAAAGAGATTTACACTATTTTACAGAAACATTTTTCTTTGATTCCAGTAGATGCAGATTATTATGGGGAAGTGGCGAAAAAATATCGGTATGAAGAGCAGCAGCTCCATGTTGGTTTCATCACCTCTGTATCAGAATCCTTTTGTTCGACTTGCACTAGATCACGACTCTCAGCAAATGGTAAGCTTTATACTTGTTTATTTAATGGAAAAGGGCATAATATTCGCGATTTTTTAAGAGCAGAAGCAACAGATAAAGAAGTTATAGAATATATAAAAAGAATCTGGGAAAACAGAACAGACAGATATTCTGATGAGCGAACCGAAGAAACCGCAGCATCTCGCAAAAAAATGGAAATGTCCTATATAGGGGGATAAGATATGTAGAAAAAGAAGTATTATATTCATGATATTTCTTTTTTTTTAACCTTTTCTAGTCAGGGTGCTATTCACTTTTCACACCTTCTTGCTCTCATCATACGAAGCAATGCCAACCCATTTTATAACAAGAAAATCTCGTAAAACTTCCCTTAAAAAGTATATTATCTTTTAAAACAGCCCCCTATGCCAATCAAATTTGCACCCTGCGCATGAAAAGAAGCAGTTTTCTTAAGTTTTATAAGCAGGGAGAAGTCAGAATACACGAAGACTCCCGCGGGACTAATTGAGAGACCAAAACCTATATTAAGAGTAGCCTAATGTTAATAAAAAGAAATACATATAAGAAAGGAAGATAATAAATGCTTGTTGAAAAGCGAACACCAATAAAAGTGGAAGACGCTATAAAAAAGGTGATGCAATACAAAAAAACAGGAGAAACAGAATGGCTATCGCTTACAGAGAGCAATAACCGCTATTTAAGCGAACATATTACTGCAAGCCACGATGTTCCAAGCTTTAATCGTTCCGCATATGACGGATTTGCTTTGCGGTCTATCGATACAATTGACGCGTCACCTAAGCATCCAACCGCCTTAGAAGTGATTGATGAAATAGGAGCAGGTCAAGTTTGCCATAAAAGGATTGGCAAAAACCAGGCAGTACGAATTATGACAGGGGCGATGCTGCCAGCTGATTGTGATGCAGTCGTGATGCTTGAACAAGTATCATCTAGTAATTCTAAACAGCAAACAAACATAACAGTCGCACATAGTATTCAAAAAGGTGATCATATTTCCTTTCAAGGCGAAGATATAAAAAGAGGGGCCATTTTAGTAGAAAAAGGAACAAAAATTAATCCAGGGATTATCGCATTATTAGCTACTTTTGGTTATGAAAAAGTTCCAGTAGCGAAAAAACCGATTGTTGGTGTTTTTGCTACTGGATCAGAGCTTTTAGAAGTTCACGAAGAGCTTCAAGAAGGGAGAATTAGAAACAGCAATGCCCCTATGATAATAGCTCAGATAGAAAGAGCTGGAGCCATTCCCCACTACTTCGGGAAATTAGCCGATCTATTGGATCCAAGTTATGAAGCAATACATAAAGCGTTAAATAAAGTCGATCTATTGATTACAACTGGCGGCGTTTCAGTAGGAGATTATGATTTGCTACCAGATATTTATAAGAAACTGAAGGCAGAAGTGCTTTTTAACAAAATAGCGATGCGGCCGGGGAGTGTGACAACAGTAGCACATCTTAATGGAAAATTATTATTTGGACTTTCCGGGAACCCGTCTGCCTGTTATGTTGGTTTTGAATTATTTGCAAATCCACTCATTAAAAGTTTGCTGTTTTCGAAAAAGCCGCATTTGCCAATAGTAAAGGCAATTTTGAAAGAAAATTTCTTAACTCCTAATTCGTTTACAAGACTTATTAGAAGCAGAGTATCCGTTGTTAATGGGATATTAGAGACAGCAGTAAGCGGTGTAGATAAATCGAGCAGTGTAAGTAGCCTTGCTTTTGCTAATGCATTAACGATATTGCCAGGCGGTAATAAAGGATATCAAGCAGGAGAACAAGTACGTGTTATTCTGCTGGAAGAAGAAACAGGCAGTGAATGTACATGGTAAAAGAAGCGAGGGCTATTTCATCCCCTCGCTAATAACTTAAATTAAGGAATCATCCATGAAAGCACATTGCTTTGCAAGAAAGTAATAATACCGATTATGATGACAAGGAATATACTATGTTTAATGGTAAAACGCAGCAGCTCCGACTCTTTTCCTGCAAGACCTACAGCAGCACAAGCGACAGCGATTGATTGTGGAGAAATCATTTTTCCAGTTACACCGCCACTCGAGTTAGCTGCAACCGCCAAAACTGGGTCCATTCCAACAGACATTGCCGTGATTTTTTGCAGATTTCCAAAAAGTAAATTGGCAGAAGTATCAGACCCAGTAATAAAAACACCAAGCCAGCCAAGAAAAGGAGAGAAAAACGGGAATAATGCACCAGTTTTTGCTAATGTCATTCCAAGTGTTGTAGACATTCCAGAAGCATTGGCTACATAAGCGAATCCAACGACAGAACCAATTGTTATAATTGGAAACTTTAACTCATGTAATGTTTCTTTTAATGTAGAGAAGCAATCCTTCCAAGATAAATGAGAAAGATATTTTGTCACAATACAGGCAAATAAAATGGCAGTTCCAGCAGCACCTAATAACTCTATTTTATAGAGAGCGGCAACGGCTTCCCCTGCTCCATTCATAATTTTATTATGCAAAAACGGTACTTCAGGTATAAAGGTTAGTGCCTCACCAAGATGATTGATTGCTTTTAATATACTATTTGTTCCTTCATAATGTCCTGTTAAAGCTAATTTAATGCGAGGAATCCCCCAAATAGAAATAAAGGCAGTTAAGATTAAAAAAGGAGACCAAGCATGAAAAATCTGTCCTTTTGTATAGTGGGGCATCTCTGTTTTAATTGCTTCTGCTGAGGAAGCGGCAAGCTCTTCTTCGCCTTTAAAGCGAAAAATTGTTTTTGGCTTCCAAAATTTAAGAAAGATTGTAAGGGCAAATAAAGAAACTAATGCAGATAAAATGTCTGGTAATTCTGGCCCAAGGAAGTTGGAGGATAAATATTGAGTAACTGCGAAAGAAATGCCGGAAATAAGAATAGCAGGCATTACTTCCCACACTCGTTTAAATCCTGCCATAATAATAACGAGATAAAAGGGAATAAATACAGAAATGAAAGGAAGCTGACGACCCACCATTTTTGATATTTCTAATGCCGGAATTCCTGTAGGACCTTCTACAGCAGTAATTGGAATGCCAATTGCACCAAATGCAACAGGTGCCGTGTTCGCTAATAAACAAATGCCAGCAGCATACAGAGGATTAAATCCTAAACCAACAAGCAGTGCAGCTGATATGGCAACTGGTGCTCCAAATCCAGCAGCTCCTTCCAAAAAAGCTCCAAATGAAAAAGCAACTAGCAATGCCTGTAGACGACGATCCTCGGTAATAGATAAAATAGAATTACGGATAATGGAAAACTGCCCACTTTTTACTGTCAATTTATAGAGCAGTACAGAGGTAATAATAATCCAGCCAATAGGAAGCAGACCATAAACAACTCCCTGGCTGGCAGACATTACAGCCATTCCTGTCGGCATTCCGAAAGCGATTACAGAAAGAAGTAAAGCGATTGCCAATGTAGTAAGTCCAGCCAAATAACCTTTCATGCGTTTAATAGCCAATGCCCAAAAAAAGTATAAAATTGGAATTAAAGCTACGATTGCTGATAAAGCTAAATTATCACCAACCGCTGTGAAATTTTGCGTAAATGTCATTAAACTCATCTCCTCTTTGCTACATTTTTTCTCTACATTCACCATTTCTAAATAAAAATCAACTCATCTTTTCACTTAATTACTCAAACTTCGCACCATCAAATTCGTTTGCAAGTCTTGATATTACTTGGTTTAAGAACAATAAAATGGGTGGCTTGTTTTTTATTGTGGAGGTTACTTTCCACTACGGGTTGCTTCGCTTTCCGCGGGGTGGGAGCTCTGAGCCTCCTCGGCGTAGCCTTGCGGGGTCTTTAGCCTTCCCACATTTCCCGCAGGAGTCTTCACACCCTTCGTTACATGCATACCTTTTAGTAAACGCTTTCAAAATATTCTAAACGGAAAACTAGGTCATCTGATGACTTGATGAACCTATTATAAAATCTAAAATGGAAAAAAACAACATATTTTTTACAAAAATTTGTCTTTTCTGTGTAAAAAGTTGCTTTTTAGCAGTATAATTAAACAAACGGAGTGGCGCTCTGAGGTAAAACAATGGAATTTAAACAAATTAAACCAAAAAAGATTTACGAAGAAATAACTGAAGCATTGCATGAGGCTATTCAATCAGGTCAATTAAAACCTGGAAATAGACTCGCATCTGTTCAGCAGCTGTCTGAGAATTTCCAAGTAAGTCGTTCAGCCGTGAGGGAAGCCTTATCTGCTTTAAGGGCAAAAGGCTTGATTGAAATGAAACAAGGAGAAGGTACTTATGTTAGGCAATTTGAAGCGAATGAAATTTCGTTTTCTTTTCCTACAGCCATTTTAATGAATCAAAAGGATGTTCATAACCTCCTTGAAGTAAGAAGGATTATAGAAACTGGTGCTGCAGCAGCAGCAGCTAATAAACGAACAAAAGAAAATTTAGAAAAGATGAAGCTAGCTTTAATTGAAATGAAAGGGGCAAATGGAGTAGAAGAATTAGGAGAAAAATCGGATTTGGATTTTCATTTAGCAATTGCTGATTCTTCCCAAAATCCCTTATTAATGAACTTGTTACTAAATGTTTCTGACTTAATGCAGGAAACGATGAAGGAAACGAGGCGATTATGGTTATTCTCTAAACAAACAACCACAGAAAGACTTTATGAAGAACATCTAAAAATATATCAAGCAATAGTAAATCAGGATGAAAATAAAGCAAGAGAGGCAATGCTATACCATTTGCAAAAGGTGGAAGCTGTCTTGCAGCAATATTTTATGGGGAAAGAGAATAAAGGATAATCTCTTTTTCCTTCATGCTTGACTGAATTTAGCAGTCATCGAAGAGTATAAGTAGTTAGCAAAAGCTAGTTTTGTTAAATGCTTGCACAAGAAAAAAATCAGTTAAGCGCAAAATATTTCTTCCTTGCCAATAGGATAAAAAA
The DNA here is from genome assembly GCF_983173855.1 of Niallia sp. WK069_GA_01. Lineage (NCBI taxonomy): Bacteria > Bacillati > Bacillota > Bacilli > Caryophanales > Bacillaceae > Niallia > Niallia sp. WK069_GA_01. The sequence goes on along the minus strand of NZ_OZ470138.1, from coordinate 4,039,865 downwards.
GCAATATATTTATGAAAGCGCTTAATTTTTTTATTCTATTTATTTTGTAAAAATGAAGCAAATAGTAAAAAAGTAGTCATCAGATGACCTGTTCATGTGTATATCTGATTAAGATCAGACTTTTTAAGGAGAGAAAGTTCAGTTTATTTTAAAAAGGGGATGTAAGTATGAAAGTGACTTTATTTGCGACATGTTTAGTGGATATGTTTCAAAGTAATGTCGGAAAAGCAACGGTAGAATTATTAGAACGGCTTGGATGTGAAGTGGATTTTCCAACAAATCAAATATGCTGCGGACAGCCTTCTTATAACAGTGGCTATGTAGAAAAAACGAAAGCAGCAATGAAAACAATGATAAATGCTTTTGAGCATGCAGAATATATTGTCTGCCCTTCAGGTTCATGTGCTTATATGTTTCATGAGTATCAACATGTTTTTAAAGGGGACCCAGTATGGGAGCCAAAAGCAAAAGAACTTGCTTCTAAAACATATGAGTTAACACAGTTTATTGTGGATGTATTAAAAATAGAAGATGTTGGCGCAAGCTTTCATGGCAAGGTAACTTATCATACATCCTGTCATATGACAAGACTTCTTGGTGTCAAGGAAGCTCCTATGAAACTATTAAAAAATGTAAAGGGAATCGAATATAACGAATTGCCACATAAAGAAAACTGCTGTGGATTTGGTGGGACTTTTTCCGTGAAAATGGGGCAAATCTCTGAGCAAATGGTCGATGAAAAGGTTCATTGTGTGGAAGATACTGGTGCGGACTATTTAATAAGTGCTGATGCTGGCTGTTTGATGAATATAGGGGGACGTCTTGATAGAAAGGATAAGCCAGTAAAAGTACTTCATATTGCAGAGGTGTTAAACAGTCAAATCTAATGAATAAAGGGGGATGCAGTAATGTCAATGAAAACAAGCTCCGTAAAGTTTAAAGAGCGAGTAAACAGTGAGTTGAAAAATGAATTTATGCGTGGCGCTGTCTCGAAAGCACAAGAAACGATTCAAACAAGAAAAAATGCTGTAACCGATGAAATGGGAAATTGGGAAGAATGGCGGAATCATGGAGAAGAAATTCGCCAGCATGTGTTGGATAACCTTGATTATTATTTAGATGAGCTAAGCGAAAATGTTGCTAAAAGAGGCGGACATGTCTTTTTTGCTAAAACAGCTGAGGAAGCAAGTAAGTATATTGGAGATATTGCGAAACAGAAGAATGCCAAAAAGGTAGTAAAAGCGAAATCGATGGTAACAGAGGAAATCTCATTAAATCAAAAATTAGAGGATGCTGGATGTAAGGTGATTGAAACAGATTTAGGAGAATATATTCTCCAACTCGATGATCATGATCCACCATCCCATATTGTGGTTCCTGCATTACATAAAAACAAAGAACAAATTCGCGATGTGTTTGCAGAAAAATTAAATTACACGAACACAGAGAAACCAGAGGAGTTGGCATGGCATGCTCGCCAAGTGCTGCGTCAAGAATATTTAACAGCTGATATAGGGATAACAGGCTGTAATTTTGCTGTAGCAGAGACGGGTTCAATTACCTTAGTGACAAATGAAGGAAATGCAGATCTTGTTGCTGCCTTGCCGAAAACCCAAGTGGTCGTTATGGGGATGGAAAGACTTGTGCCGACATTTGAAGAAATGGAAGTGCTTGTCGGCATGCTGACAAGAAGTGCAGTCGGTCAAAAGTTAACAAGCTATGTTACCACGTTAACAGGGCCAAAAGAGACAGACGATGTGGATGGACCAGAGGAATTTCATTTAGTCATTGTTGATAATGGCCGTTCGTCCATTCTTGGCGGTGAATTTCAATCTGTATTGCAATGCATTCGTTGTGCTGCTTGCATCAACGTTTGTCCCGTATATCGACATGTCGGCGGCCATTCTTATGGCTCGATTTATTCCGGACCAATAGGAGCAGTACTATCTCCCCTTCTTGGCGGTTATGATGAATTTAAAGAGCTTCCTTATGCATCATCATTATGTGCTGCCTGCACCGATGCATGTCCCGTGAAAATTCCGCTGCACCAATTATTGTTAAAACATCGACAAATAATCGTGGAAAAAGAAGGGAAAGCACCTGTTTCAGAAAAAATGTTATTTAATGCATTTGGTATGGGTGCTTCATCTCCATCTTTATATAATATTGGCTCCAAGATGGCTCCTGCTATGACAAAGCCTTTAACAAAGGGAGGGAAAATTACAAAAGGGGTAGGGCTATTAAAGGAATGGACAGATATTCGTGATTTTCCTGCACCAACAAAAGAAAGATTTCGGGACTGGTTTAAAAATAGAGATAAAGGGGGCGGCAAATATGCAAGGGTCGATACAGAACAAAGAGGCATTTCTTCAGACGATAGCAAATAGACTTGGCAGAGAAGTAAGAAGGGAAGCACCTAAACGTGCATGGGCGTACAATCCTCAGGATCAGGTGCTAAAAAACGCAACAAAAGATGAGTTAGTAGAGGTATTAAAAACACAGTGCTTAAAAATTCATACTGATTTAACCATTACTTCAAAAGAAAAACTGCCAGAAAAGCTCCGCGAAATAGTGAAAGAATATGGCGGGAAATCAATCGTCACATGGAAAGACGAGCGTTTTGAGGAATTTGGTGTGAATAAGCTGTTAAAGGAAGAGTTGGAGGAAACAGCGTTTTTTGAATGGGACTCCTCCTTGGGGAAAGAAAATATAGAAAAAGCAGACCAAGCAAATATAGGCATTACGATTAGCGAAATCACATTAGCGGAATCTGGAACGGTTGTTTTATTCAGTGGAAAAGATAGAGGAAGAACGGTTAGTTTCTTGCCAACTCATTCCATTGTGATTGTTCCAAAAAGCACCATTGTTCCTCGAATGACACAAGCGGCGAAAATTCTAAGAGAGAAGGTTCAGAGCGGGGAACAAGTTGCATCATGCATCAATTATATAACCGGTCCAAGCAATTCAGCAGATATTGAAATGAATCTTGTTGTCGGCGTACATGGTCCGGTAAAAGCAGCTTATATATTAGTGGAAGATTTATAATAGTTTAAGTGCGTGTTCAAAAAGGAGGATAAAAAGGACCGAGAAGTTCGAGGCGGTTTAGCTTCGAGCATCACAGCGTATGGTATTAATACGTGAAAAGCGGAGAGGCAAACCAACGAAGAAATTCGATGTGTCATTTTTACCGGACTTTTTGAACAACCTCTTTAAGAGGTGTCTCGATTGAGGCATCTTTTTTATGTGTGAAAAGAGGGAAATCATCACCAATTTAAACAAGCATTGTTGCTGATTTCGAGTGGTGGAAGCAAGCTATGAGTTTTTTCTATGAAAAATAAATACGAAACCCAAAATATCCAGTTCTTCTCCTCTTATCTAGCTTTATAATTTATTGAAAAATCAGAATACAATCACTTTTAAGAAAAAGTGTTGATTTTATAATAGTAAGTTTTTATAATAAGAGAATCGAATATTAATAAATATAAAAAAAAATGATTAAATATACAACATTTCCTATAGAAGGAGGAAATTATGAAGGCAGCTATTATCGGTACAACTGGATATGGCGGGGCGGAATTAATACGAATATTGCATACACACCCCGAAATAGACATACAATCAGTGCACACAACAAGAGATGAGGTTCCGGTTTGGAATGAATATCCTCATTTATATAATATTGTAGAAAATAAATTACAGAAAATTGATCCACAAAAAATTGCAGAAGAGTGTGATATCGTATTTTTTGCCACTCCCTCTGGTGTTTCTAGCAGACTAGTAGAAGATTTTGCAGAAACAACCATTAAGATGGTTGATTTGTCTGGTGATTTGAGGCTTCGAAATACAGAAGATTATAAAAAATGGTATAAAAAAGAACCGGCAAAAGCTGAGTTAATAAATAAATTTGTTTATGGACTTTCAGAATGGAATAAAGAAGAAATAAAAGGTGCAAAGTGGATTTCTAATCCTGGATGTTATTCAACAGCATCATTACTGGGGCTTGCACCAGTTATTCAGGAAAACGTAGTAAAACCAGATAGCATTATTATAGATGCAAAGTCAGGTATTTCCGGTGCTGGAAGAAGCCCATCAAGGGGAACAATGCTTGCGGAGATGAATGAAAATTTTAAAATATATAAAGTAAATCAACATCAACATATTCCCGAAATTGAACAGCAGCTAACAGATTGGAATAAGGACATACAGCCTATCACTTTTTCAACCCACCTACTGCCAACAAACAGAGGAATTATGGCAACCATATATGCGTCTTTAAAAGAAGAATATACCACTGCTGCTATTCATGAATTATATGAAGAAGCATATAAAGATCATCCTTTTGTCCGTGTCCGACCAATAGGCAATTTCCCGACAACGAAGGAAGTATGTGGTTCGAATTATTGTGATATTGGTGTTCATGTAGATGAAAGAACAGGAAGAGTAACCATTATCTCTGTTATCGACAATTTGATGAAAGGGGCAGCAGGGCAAGCAGTTCAAAATGCAAACATAATGAATGGGTTGCATGAAATGACTGGATTAAACTTTTTACCGCTGTACCCATAAGGAGGAGCAACCGTGCAGGTTATATCAAATATTAATGAAGAACAATCATCCCATGTTGAAGAAGTTACAGACGGAAGTATTATATCGCCAATCGGGTTTAAAGCAGCGGGAGTACATGCTGGATTAAGATACAATAAAAAAGATTTAGGGCTAATCGTAAGTGAAGTTCCAGCTAATAGTGCAGCAGTGTATACAATGAGTCATTTTCAAGCTGCTCCGTTAAAAGTAACACAGGCTTCTATTGCAGCAGAAAAGCTTATTCAAGCAGTTGTGGTAAACAGTGCATGTGCAAATGCTTGTACAGGGGAAAAAGGGTTAGAAGATGCTTATACCATGCGTCAATCACTTGCAGATCATTTACAAATAAAAAAAGAATATGTAGCCGTTTCTTCGACAGGAGTAATTGGTGAATATCTAAAAATGGATAAAATCAATGACGGCATCAAGCAATTGCAACAAGGCGATACTTCAAATCATGCCGATGCATTCCAAGAAGCGATATTAACAACAGATACGGTAATGAAAAAATGCTGCTATACAAGCAAAATCGGTGGAGCTGTTGTGACGATGGGCGGTACAGCAAAAGGTTCTGGCATGATTCACCCAAATATGGCAACAATGCTGGGCTTTATTACGACGGACGCAAATATTGATTCCGATCTTTTGCAAGAATCGTTAAGCACCGTTATTCCAACAACCTTTAACCAGATCACAGTGGATGGCGATACATCAACAAACGATACGGTACTAGTGATGGCGAATGGATTGGCAAAGAATAGTCCATTAACAAAAGAGCACCCTGATTATCCAGCTTTCCTACAGCTTTTAGCAAAAACCTGCGAAAGTTTAGCGAAACAAATTGCTAAAGACGGAGAAGGGGCAACCAAATTAATTGAAGTAGAAGTGTCTGGAGCACAATCAGAGAATGAAGCAAGAGTAATTGCAAAACAAATTGTAGGATCAAATTTAGTAAAAACAGCCATTTACGGATCGGATGCCAATTGGGGAAGAATTATTACGGCAATTGGTCAAACAAAAACGAGCGTGAACCCTTCTACTGTGGATATTGCAATCGGGCCGATTGAGATGTTAAAAAACAGCGAACCGCAAGCATTTTCCGAAGATGAAGCAATTAACTATTTAAATCAAGATTTTATTAAAATTACTGTACATCTTCATAATGGAGAAGGCCAAGGAAAAGCCTGGGGATGCGATTTATCTTATGATTATGTAAAAATTAATGCGAGCTATAGAACGTAGGAGTGAACCAAATTGAAAACAATCCTTATCAAATGTGGAGGAAGCGTGATTGATCAGCTTTCTGAAGATTTTTTTACTAGCTTAAAAGAATTAAAGAAAAGCGGCTATCAATTAGTATTCGTTCATGGGGGCGGACCGGATATTAATGAAATGCTCGAAGTGATGGGCGTTGAACCGGAATTTCATAATGGTCTCCGCAAAACAACAGCAGAAACATTAAATATTGTAGAAATGGTTCTTTCAGGGAAAACCAACCGCAAGCTTGTACAATTATTAAGCAAACATGGCTTAGCTGCTGTAGGAATGAATGGGACGGACGATCAGTTAATACAAGCTTCGATTATTAATGAAGAAAATCTTGGTTTAGTTGGCAATGTGAAGCAAGTAAACAGTGATCTTATTCACATGCTTTTAGAGAAAGACTATATACCAGTTATCACGCCACTAGGCAGTACAGAAGATAATAAAAAGTTAAATATAAATGCAGATTATGCTGCTGCAGCAGTGGCAAAAAGCTTAAATGTAGAACATTGCATGTTTGCTACAGATGTAGAAGGAATTATTATTGACGGAAAAGTCGCTTCCCTTTTAGAAGAAAACGAAGTGACACATTATATTGAGGAAGGCCAGATTACCGGGGGGATGATTCCGAAAGTAACATCAGCTCTTGCGGCATTGGACAGCGGATTGAAGAGTGTAATGATTGTTTCTGGAAAAAAAGCTTTTTATCAGGATGAAACGTTAAAAGGAACACAAATTGTGAAAAAGCAGGAGGTAATCAAATGAGTCATTTATTTCCAACCTATGCGAAATGGGAAGTGGAGCCAGCATCAGCGAAAGGAAGCTATTTAACTGGAACAGATGGAAAAACATATTTAGATTTTACAGCTGGAATCGGTGTATGCAACTTAGGACATTGTCATGAAGAAGTAAAAGCAGCGATTGAAGACCAATTGTCAAAATTTTGGCATGTGTCCAATCTCTTTCCAGTGGGAGTGCAAGAACAGGCGGCAAAACTTTTAGCGGAAGCAAGTGGAATGGATCTAGTCTTTTTTGCCAATAGCGGGGCGGAAGCGAACGAAGCAGCAATAAAATTAGCTAGAAAAGCAACAGGAAAAACAAAGATTATCACTTTCTTATCTTCCTTTCACGGTAGAACATTTGCGACTATGTCAGCAACAGGCCAGGATAAAATTAAACATGGCTATGGTCCAATGCTAGAAAAATTTGAATATGTACCATTTAATGATATAGAAGCTTTAAAAAGCCAATTAACAGAGGATGTAGCAGCTGTTATGCTGGAAGTGATTCAAGGAGAAGGCGGGATTCATGTAGGTACAAAAGAATTCCTTCAAGAAGTAGAAGTTTTATGCAAAGAAAAAGGGGCATTGTTGATTGTCGATGAAATTCAAACAGGAGTCGGACGGACTGGAACACCATTTGCTTTTCAACAATTTGACATCCATCCAGACATTATTTCATCTGCAAAAGGTCTAGCAAATGGAATGCCAGTAGGCGCTATTGCAGCAAAAGCAGCATTAAAGGAATTTTTTGGACCAGGCAGCCATGGTACAACATTTGGTGGAAATCCGATTGCAATGGCAGCTGCATGTAAAACAATGGAGATTATATTTGAAAAATCTTTCTTGCAAAACGTGAATAAAAAAAGCGAGTATATAATGACTGCGTTAAAAGAAAAATTAGGGCAAAACGTACATGTGAAAAATATCCGTGGCAAAGGTTTGATGATCGGAATTGAAATGGATCAGCCAGTAAGCGAGATTTTAAGTGAGTTAAGAAAAGATGGTCTTATTGTACTTCCTGCAGGAAATAATGTAATTCGCCTGCTTCCAAGTTTAACTTGTACAATAGAAGAAATCGATAAAGCAGTAAAAATGCTCGAAAAACAAATAAATCTTTACAAAAAAGTGACAGTTTAAGATGAATTTTTTTGCAAGTTGATGTATAATTATAAGAAAAATGATATAAATATACATTGGTTTTCGAAAATATATTGGGATTTGACCAATGTCAATTGGCTCAAATGCCTGAAATAAAGAATATAGAGGTGTACAAAATGGAAGGATATTTGTACTTAAAGAATGGAGCACAATATAAAGGAGCATTTCTGAGTGATACTGCGGAAAATGTGAGTGGTGAAATTGTGTTTTTTACAGGAATGACTGGATATCAAGAGGTGCTGACAGATCCTTCTTATAAAGATCAAATTGTTGTTTTTACGTACCCTTTAATAGGAAACTATGGAATTAACAATGAAGATTTTGAAAGCAAAAAGCCCCATGTTGCAGGAGTAATTGTATATGAAGCGAATAAAGAAGCCTTTCATTACCAATCACAGCATTCCCTTGTAGACTATTTGCAAAAATGGGATATCCCGTTATTAACACATGTAGATACAAGAGCGATTGTAAAAAACATCCGTAATGAAGGTTCCATGCCGGCGATTATAACCACGGAGCAAGTGACGGAAACAAAAGATATTGTGCTTCAAAAGACAGTAAAAGTAGCACAAGTTTCAGATAATGATATGCAAACATATGGAAACGGAGCACAGCATATTGTATTGATGGATTTTGGGAAAAAAGGTTCGATGCTGGATGCGTTGCTTGAACGAGGATGCAAAGTAACAGTCGTTCCTTTTGATACATCATTTGAAGCAATCAAAGCATTAGATCCTAACGGAATCCTTCTATCCAATGGTCCTGGAGACCCAAAGGATATTGAAGAAGTGCTGCCAACTGTAAAAGAATTGATTCAACATTATCCAACGCTTGGAATCTGCTTAGGTCATCAATTAGCGGCATTATCTCTTGGCGGTGAAACATCCAAATTACCTTTTGGCCATAGAGGAGCGAATCATCCAGTAATGGATAAAACAAATACAAAAGTGATTATGTCTTCGCAAAACCATAGCTATGTGGTAGAAGAAGAAAGTTTAAAAAATACGGGTTGCACGATGCGTTTTTACAATTTGCATGATGGATCGGTAGAAGGATTGTCACATGAAAGATATCCATTGCTTACCGTTCAATTCCATCCGGAAGCAAATCCAGGTCCTTCAGAAGGATATTATATATTTGATGAATTTATTGAAAATGTCAAAGCAAATTATGGGAGAGTTTTTGCATATGCCTAAAGATACAGCGATAGAAAAAGTACTCGTAATCGGATCAGGTCCCATTGTTATTGGGCAAGCAGCAGAATTTGATTATGCTGGAACACAAGCATGCATGGCTTTAAAAGAAGAAGGATACAAAGTTGTCCTTGTAAATAATAATCCAGCAACTATTATGACAGATCAAACATTTGCAGATTCGATTTATTTTGAACCACTAACAGTAGATGTATTAGAAATGATTATACAAAAAGAAAAACCAGATGGCTTGCTTGCAACATTAGGTGGGCAGACGGGATTAAATCTAGCTTTCCAATTAAGTGAACACGGAATTTTAGATAAATATAATGTAAAACTTCTTGGAAGTTCGATTGAATCGATCAAAAAAGGAGAAGACCGTGAAGCATTCCGTCAATTAATGTATGAACTAAATGAGCCAGTTCCTGAAAGTAAAATAGTTCACGTCGTAGAGGAAGCAGTACAATTTGCAGAAGAAATTGGTTTTCCAATTATTGTACGCCCTGCCTACACACTTGGCGGAACAGGCGGTGGAATTGCAGATAATATGGAAGAATATACGAAGCTTGTAGCTGGCGGCTTGCAAGAAAGTGCCATCGGACAATGCTTAGTAGAAAGAAGCATTGCTGGATTTAAAGAAGTAGAATACGAAGTAATGCGTGACAGTATGAATACATGTATTACGATCTGCAACATGGAAAATATTGATCCAGTTGGCATTCACACAGGGGACAGCATTGTTGTGGCACCGTCGCAGACGTTAACGGATGTTGAATATCAAATGCTTCGTTCTGCTTCCATTAAAATAATATCTGCTTTAGGTATTATTGGAGGCTGTAATATTCAGTTTGCTCTTGATCCGAACAGCAAACAGTATTATTTAATTGAAGTAAACCCAAGGGTAAGCCGTTCGTCTGCATTAGCATCGAAAGCCACAGGCTATCCGATTGCAAGAATGGCAGCGAAATTGGCAGTTGGTTATACACTAAATGAAATTATCAATCCAGTAACAGGTGATACTTTCGCAAGTTTCGAGCCAGCACTGGATTATGTAGTAGTGAAATTTCCAAAATGGCCCTTCGATAAATTTCCAACTGTTTCAAGAAAACTTGGAACACAAATGAAGGCAACTGGGGAAGTAATGGGCATTGATCGAAATATGGAAAGAGCCTTGCTGAAAGCAATCCGCTCACTAGAAATAAAAGTGAATGATTTAAAACAGCCGAATCTAATCCAGTTGTCAGTTGATGAATTAATGAGTAAGCTTCATGAGCAGTCAGATGAAAGATTTTTTGTAGTATTAGAGTTGATTAGAAAAAATGTTTCATTAGAGGAACTTCATGCTTTAACAAAAATGGATTTGTTTTTCCTTCATATTTTCAAAAGATTGGTGAAGATGGAAACAGAAATCTCTAATTCCAACGCAGAACTTGCGACTAAAGAAATGCTGCAGCATTGGAAAGAAAAAGGATTCAGCGATAGCTTTATAGCAAGCGAATGGGGATGCACGGAAAAACAAGTTCGTGAATTAAGAAAAGAAATGGGCATATTGCCTATTTATAAAATGGTTGATACATGTGCAGCAGAATTCGAAGCAAAAACAAATTATTATTACTCCAGCTTTTACGGCGAAAATGAACAAACAGAAAGCAATAAACGAAAAGTACTTGTAATAGGGAGTGGACCAATCCGCATAGGTCAAGGAATTGAATTTGATTATTGCTCTGTACATGGTGTATTCGCCTTAAAAGAAGAGAATATTGAAACAATCATTATCAATAATAACCCAGAAACGGTAAGTACAGATTTTGCGACGGCAGATCGTTTATATTTTGAACCCCTTATGATAGAAGACATTATGAATGTCATTGAATCAGAAGGAATAAAAGAAGCGATTGTTCAATTAGGGGGACAAACTGCTCTTAATGTTGCAAAAGCGTTAGAAGAATATGGGGTCGAAATCCTTGGAAACAGCAGCCATACGATTGATTTGCTCGAAGATAGAGATTTATTCTATAAGCTGTTGGATGAAGAAGATATTCCGCATATTCAAGGTGATATTGCTTTTGAAGAGAAACAGGTAGTAGCATCTGTTGAAAAACTAGGGTTTCCAGTGCTAATTAGACCTTCTTATGTAATTGGCGGAAAAGGAATGGAACGTATTGAAAATAAGCAGGAGTTGCAAAAATACTTAACAACAGATATTCCATACCCTGTCCTTGTTGATCAGTTTATGTATGCATTAGAAGCAGAACTGGATATTGCGGCAGATGGTGTTGATATATGTGTACCTGCTATTATGGAACATATTGAAAAAACAGGTGTGCATTCTGGTGATAGTTTATCCATTTTACCAGCAAAAAATTTATCTAATACGGTAAAAGAAAAAATGCTGGATTATGCACAGAAGATTGTCAAAAATACAAATTACAAAGGATTAATGAATATTCAATACATTATTAAAGACGAAGATGTATATGTTTTAGAAGTTAATCCGCGGGCAAGTAGAACAGCTCCAATTATAAGCAAGGTAACTGGTGTGCCGTTAGTTCAAATTGCGACAAAAATATTGCTTGGGAAATATAAATTGTCGGAAGAGGAAAAAACATTTACGGATAATATTCCATTTACATGTGTTAAATATCCGGTGTATTCCAACTATGCATTAAAAGGTTTAGATTCAAAGCTTGGTCCAGAAATGCGCTCAACAGGAGAAGGGATTGCTCTAGGGAGTACAATGGAGGAAGCACTGAAAAAAGTATTCCATCCCACATTAAAAAAAGTGACAAATAAACAAATAGTAATTAAAGCAGATCAAGAACTTACTTTATTAAAAAAGAAAGCAGAAGCTGCTGGCTTAACAGTAATCGAGGTAAAGGAAGAAGCAGAGAAATATTTGACGCAAAAAGAAACAGTTGCTTTTTATAACGAAACAAAAGATGAAAAGGATCAGCATTTGCGTGAAATGGCTACATTAAATCGAATCATTACCTTTACACAAGCAGAAAGCACAGAAGCATTTATTGACTCTTTTAAAGTAGATGAATTCTCAGTTTCATCCATTAACGAATGGCATAATATGTTGAAAAAGGACGTGAGTACCGTATGATTACAACTTCAGCAATCGATTTAAAAGGCAAGGATTTGCTTTCTCTTATTGATGTTTCCCCAGAAGGGATTTTACAGCTGTTAGAAAAAGCAAAAGAAATTAAAGAAGCAAAATTAAGCGGAAAAGAATATACGCCGTTAAAAGGGAAAACATTAGGGATGATTTTTGAAAAATCATCTACTAGAACAAGAGTTTCCTTTGAAGCAGGAATGTTCCAGCTTGGAGGACATGCGCTGTTTTTAAGTAGCCGTGATCTACAAATTGGAAGAGGAGAGCCAATTTCAGATACAGCAAAAGTATTATCGGAATTTGTAGATGCTATTATGATTCGTACATTTTCTCATGATATTATTACAGAATTGGCAGAGCATGCTACCATCCCAGTTATCAATGGTTTAACGGATCTTTACCATCCATGTCAAGCATTAGCAGATCTTTTAACCATTCTAGAAATCAATGGTACATTAAAAGGCCAAAAGCTTGCATATATTGGTGATGGAAACAATGTTGTCCACTCTCTATTAATTGCATGTTCAAAGGTGGGCATTGATATTGCAGTTGCGACACCAGTTAATTACGAACCAAATAAGGAAGTAGTAGCGTTAGCAAAAGGATTTGCAAAGAATAGCGGAAGCAGCATTTTAATCACAACCAATCCTGTAGAAGCGGTAGAAAATGCCGATGTAATTTATTCCGATGTTTGGACTAGTATGGGACAAGAGGAAGAAAATGAACAACGCTTAAAAGATTTCCAAGGCTTCCAAATCAATAGTGAGCTAGTAAAACATGCAAAAGATGATTATATCTTCTTACATTGCCTGCCAGCCCATCGCGAAGAAGAAGTAACAGCTGAAATAATTGACGGAGATAATTCAGCAGTATTCCAGCAAGCAGGAAACAGACTACATGCCCAAAAAGCATTACTAGTCGAAATACTAAAATAAATAAAAAGCTAAGTTTAAAAAATTTACAAAAGAAGTAATTCTTAGCAGGGTTGCTTTCTTATAAAAAACCTCTATTATGGAGGTTTTTTATTTATACCTCTTAGCATCTCCAAAAAATCTCACGAAATTCCTTTTGATTCAGTTGAATGATTTTATAAATATAAACAAAAATTTCCTTCATGTAAGTTAAAAAAAAGGAAACAATAAAAAAGCAGTAGAAAAACAACTGTATATTGCTTCATTTTAAGGAGGAACTTTATGGGACAAAATAGACAATTTCGTTCAGGGCAAAAAGCCCCGAATAATGGTTTATATATAGAGTGTGGCGAAACAGGCAGCAATGTTAATAATCCTCAAACATTAAAATTGAAAGCAGGGGACCGTTTCCCCGAAAACTCCAACCATAACAGAGTTTGGACCTATCAACGAAAACCTTAAAGAGAAAGCCTTAAGCCATCCGAATAACAAATCGGATGGCTTTACATATGGATAAAAAAGCCTATAATATAATTAAAGGTCAATAAAGGTCAAAGGAGGCTTTTATGAATGAATATAGATCAAATGACAGAAAAAGTACAATTAGCATTAAGTGAAGCACAAACGATTGCCGTGAAAGAAAGCCATCAAGAAATAGATGATATTCACTTATTTTTAGCGATTATAGAGCAAGAAGATAATATAATATCCTCTATTTTAACAAAATTGGATAAAAACACAGAAAAGCTTAAGCTGAAACTAATAAAAGATTTAGAAAAAAGACCAAAAGTTACATTAAGCAGTACACAGCAAGGGAATATTTATATTACAAATACCCTTCAAAAAATAATGGTACAAGCAGATGAAGAAAGAAAAAAAATGGAGGATGACTATCTTTCAATTGAACATTTAATGGTTGCTGCGTATTTAGAGAAAAACTCCAATGTAGGGAAAATACTGAAGGAAATGAGTATAACGAAAAGCGAACTAGTAGATGCAATGATGCAAATAAGGGGGAATCAAAAGGTGACTTCTAAAAATCCTGAAGCAACATATGAAGCGCTAAAAAAGTATGGTCGTGATCTTGTTGCAGATGTTCGTGCTGGAAAAATTGATCCTGTTATCGGAAGAGATAATGAAATTCGGCATGTTATCCGTATTTTATCAAGAAAAACAAAAAATAATCCGGTGTTGATAGGAGAGCCAGGTGTAGGGAAAACAGCTATAGTGGAAGGGCTTGCCCAACGAATTGTTCGAAAAGATGTGCCTGAAGGTTTAAAAGAAAAAACAATTTTTTCTCTTGATATGGGAGCATTAATCGCTGGAGCAAAGTTTAGAGGAGAATTTGAAGAACGCTTAAAAGCAGTTTTGCAAGAAGTGAAAAACAGCAATGGACACATTCTTTTATTTATTGATGAACTTCATACCATTGTTGGTGCTGGGAAAACGGATGGAGCAATGGACGCTGGTAATATGCTAAAACCGATGCTTGCCCGCGGAGAGCTTCATTGTATTGGTGCAACAACATTAGATGAACATCGCCAATATATTGAGAAAGATCCAGCTCTAGAGCGCCGTTTTCAACAAGTGCTAGTATCGGAACCAACAGTGGAGGATACTATTTCTATTCTAAGAGGATTAAAAGAAAGATTCGAAATACACCACGGAGTTGCGATTCAGGACCGTTCATTAATTGCGGCTGCTACGATGTCTGATCGATACATTACAGATCGTTTTCTTCCAGATAAAGCAATCGATTTAATTGATGAAGCATGTGCGATGATTAGAACCGAAATTGATTCGATGCCTATAGAAATAGATGAATTAACAAGAAAAATTATGCAATTAGAAATTGAAGAAGCAGCTCTTCAAAGAGAAGAAGACACACAAAGCAAAGGCCGTTTATATGCTATTGCGAAAGAATTAGCCGATTTAAGGGAAAAAGCAAACGCGCTAACCGCAAAATGGCAGCTGGAAAAAGAAGGTTTGCAGAAAATTCAAGAGAAAAAAGAAGAATTGGAAAAGAAAAAAAGAGAACTGGAAGAAGCAGAAAATAATTATGATTTAAATAAAGCAGCTGAATTAAGACATGGAACGATTCCAAAGTTGGAAAAAGAATTGCAAGAACTGGAAGAAAAGGTAAGCCGAAAAAAAGAAAATCGATTGTTAAGGGAAGAAGTAACAGACGATGAAATTGCCAATATTGTTGCTAGATGGACAGGAATACCTGTCTCGAAGCTTGTAGAAAAAGAACGAGAAAAATTACTGCGTTTAGAAAGCATCCTGCATGAACGAGTAGTTGGACAAATGGAAGCAGTAAAATTAGTAAGCGATGCGGTACTGCGGGCAAGAGCAGGCATTAAAGACCCAAATAGACCGATTGGATCCTTTTTATTTTTAGGGCCGACAGGTGTCGGGAAAACAGAGCTAGCAAAAGCTTTAGCTACTAGTTTATTTGACAGTGAAGAACAGATTATTCGGATTGATATGTCAGAATACATGGAAAAGCATGCTGTATCCCGCTTAATTGGTGCACCTCCAGGATATATAGGATATGAAGAAGGCGGGCAATTAACGGAAGCAATAAGAAGAAAACCTTATTCTGTTGTATTGTTGGATGAGGTAGAAAAAGCACATCCGGAAGTGTTTAATATTCTATTACAAGTATTAGATGATGGCAGAATAACGGATTCTCAAGGAAGAACAGTTGATTTTAAAAATACCGTTATTATAATGACTTCAAATATTGGTTCTCACCTATTATTAGAGCAGTCAGAGCAACAAGAAATTCCTGAGAGTACAAGAGCAGGGGTCATGAGTCAATTGAGAGCTCATTTTCGCCCAGAGTTTTTAAACAGAATCGATGAAACTATCCTGTTTAAACCATTAGCTTTAAATGAAATAAAAGAGATTGTATCGAAGTTGGTAGCTAATTTAGAAGCAAGGCTTTTAGAACAGCAAATTACGATTGCAATTTCAGATGCTGCCAAAGAATATATAGCAGTTAATGGATTTGATCCAGTCTTTGGGGCAAGACCACTTAAACGTTTTTTACAAAGATCAGTTGAAACGGCATTGGCTAGAGAGATCATTGCTGAAAAGATAAAAGAAAAGGACCATGTCATAATTGATGTGAAGGACGATAAAATCGTATTAATACATGGGTAAACAAAAAAGAGAGGGAAAAATACCTCTCTTTTATTGTTTATTAAAAATAAGTAAGATTTTTCTAGTTTTGATTTCTTAAACGTTTTATAATAGGAATTAATGAGCTCCTTTTTCATGAGCATCGTCATTTGGAAGAATGCTTCCTAGTAGAATAGTTAGAACGGTAAAAATAATACTCAAGATAACGCCAAAATTAAAGTTGAATGCAATTCCGCCCATAGAGCTAATAACATATACTAACATTTGAGAAAGTAAGAATGTCCAAAAGAATGTTACTAAATAACGCACTATAATCACCTCACACTATTTCAATTCTTTTTTCATCTTATCACAACAAATCGAAATAATAAATGTCTATTGATTGACGAAAATTTTTAAAATAGAAAATGCATCCGCATATGCAAACCAATAGTAAAAAAACTGATTTAAAAAAGATAGAAGCATACTTAGTAAGATCATACTATTTTATACATTATGGACTAAATTGAAAAACTTATGCCTTCCTTTCTATATATGGAATGAGGAAGGAGACTGCTGATACAATGTAAGATAAATAATTAGACAGAATGATTTATGAAAAGCACGTTAAAACCACTCATTTTTTATTGTCTAAGAATTATAAATGAAGTGGATTGGGGATAACTTAGCGTTTGTGTCCCCATCCGGCGCCTGCGCTTTTCTTTATTGCGTCAGCCTATCTCGTTTACATGGACCTAAAAGAAGTAGAGAAATATAGGCAGATTCCCTTACATTTTAACAAATTGCTCATACATTATTAAAAGGAAAATGTAAAAAAGGAGTTTTAGTGATGGAGAACCGGAACTTCCAATTAGATACCGAATGGAATATGATACATTATCCATCTCAACCGAATGGTTTCGGTGTCTTAATAATCGGGGATGACAGGCATTATGTGAATAACTCGAATAGTTTTTGGACACAAAATGAAGGGAAAAAACAGTTGGTTGATTCTCTTCTTGCAAAAGGTTATACAATCTTTTATTCTAATTTATACGGAAAAAATTGGGGAAGCAACAAAGCATGCCAATTAGCAAAACGACTTTATGAATTTATCATACGTACAGAAATTCTCAATCAAAAAATTCATGTCATAGCAGAAGGGATGGGTGCATTAATTGCCCTCCATTTAATGAAAGAAATGAGGGAAAACATTCGCTCTGTTGTACTATTTAATCCTATTTTATCTTTAAGAGAGCATCTTGAGAGAGAAAAAGAGCATAAGTTTTTTTTCAAAAAGCTGTGTAATGAAATATCAATAGCCTTTCACCTTAACGAAGATGGATTACTTTCCTTCTTACAAGAGAGAAAGGAATTTCAATTAGAAGAAACGAAATTGCCGGTGAAAATCTTTCATATCCTTCATGATGGGAAATCGTATTATCAATCCAACTTATTAAAAAAAACATCGATTATATGGGAAAAGAAGTGCTTACCAATTTTTGTTTCTTACGTATTACCAGAGAAAAAGAGTGCAATTCCTAATCAAATTGTTGTTTTTTTTCAAGAATATGAAAAAGATTTATAAGACGTTATTAGAAAAAGTCCGGACAACTAAATATTATTCTAGAGAAAATCTCCATGGGTTATCATTGTGGAGATTTTTTTATTAAGAAGAAATAGGTATTGTTAAAGTCATAAGCACTTTCCAGAGTAATAAGAATATTTTTCTTTGGATCTTTTCAAACAGCTTTCTTCTTCCAATCATTATGAAATAATGGGGTAGCTTTTGCATAGTATACACTAATGAAGTTTTATGGGAGGATTTATTATGGAAAAAGCTGTTATTGTTGGACCATATCATTTTATCGGCATTCACCTTTGTTCTGCTCTGTTAGAAAAAGGGATTGATATAATGGGAATTTCCTATCCTCAAGTACAAATAAATAAGCTGGAAGATAAAAAAATGGTTTTTGGAAGAAATGCGAATTTTATGGAAAAAGATTGGGGTTATTTAGTGTGTGCAGATGTAGAGGTGATTATATTTGATTTATATACGTTAGACAGGAAAAACGAGTTAGTACTTACCCTTCTGTCTGCCTATAAGGAAGCTGCATTAATAAAAGAAATGACCAAAAAGAAGATAGTGATAATTTGTCCTATTACGATTGAAAAGAAAATAATGGAGGAAAGTATAAGTTTGTTTGAGTTACACCAACAAGCATATCAAATCATCTATTTACCAACGATTTATGGTCCGTGGCAACCAGAAATTTTTTTGTTTCAACAAATATTAGCAGATAAAAGAAAAACAATCAAAAAGCATGAAATGGAATATACAGAAGACGCTATTTATATTGATGATGCAATTACGGAAATAGTGAATCAAATTGTTCAGGGGAAAGAAAGAGAAGTTGTCTTAAAAAGTAATGTAGAGAATCATTGGAATAAATGTAAGAATTCCCTTGATTGGAAGCAAGATACAAAGGAAACAAGCATTTGTTGTTTCAGTGACTCTGTTTCTACCATTATCGTGAAAAATAAAAATAACATATCAGAAAACTTGGAAATACAAAGAAAGCATATTATGATGTATATAGATTAAAAATATGAATAAACCATACAAGGGGATATGGGAAAGGCAAAAAGAATGTTAAAGACAAAATTAATCCTTTTAACTTCCATCCTCTTATCTTCTTTTTTTCTCGTTTCTTGTGGACAAGCCAATCAAAACGGAAAAATAAAAAAAGTGGGATTGCTGGTTGAAGGAACAGTTAGTGACCAAATGGTGGGGACTAAAGGGTATAAAGGATTATTAATGATTCAGTCAACATACAATATTGATGTTTATTATAAGGAAGAGATAACTTCTGAGGCTATTATAGAAAGAGCGGTCAAAGAATTTAAAAATAAGGGAATTAATTTGATCATCGGCAATGGACAATTGTTTGCCGATTACTTTAATGAGATTTCAAGTAAATATCCTTCCATTCATTTTGTCAGTTTTAATGGGCAAGCAACAAATAGCAATACGACAAGTATTGTCTTAGAAGGATATGCTTGTGGTTATTTTGCAGGGATGGTAGCTGGACATATGACAACAACTAATACTGTAGCTAGTTTGTCCACCTTAGAGTCACAGTCTGCTGAAGTACAAGGATTCCATGATGGAGCAAAACACGAAAATAGTCGTGTAAAAGTGATAACAACCAATGTTCCTGATAAGAATAATCAAGAGGAAGTATTGCATTTATTGGATAAACAGCTGGAACAAAAAGCGGATGTTATTTATGCAGCAGAAAATAACTATAATATAGCAGTAATAGAGAGGTTGAAAGAAAAGGGATTGTATGCAATTGGTTATATGTCAGAACAATCCACTCTTGGAGAATTTACCGTTTTGACAAGTACGATTCAATATTTACCTGAAATTTATGCTAAAATAGCAAAAGACTTTAATGAAGGTAAACTTCTACCTGGAAATATTCATGTTAGCATGAAAGATGAATTTATTTCATTAGGAAAGTTTAGTCCCAAGATAGATAAGGCATTTAAGCATAGAATCTATAAAGAAATGGATCATTATAAAAAAACAGGAGAATTACCGAAAAAAAAGGCTAAATAATTTTTGGAGGATTATCATGACAAACCAAGAAAAAACAATGGAGTTTATGCAAATCGCAATGAAATACTTACCGGAAGCAAAAGGAGAATTAGAAAAAGCAGGTGTAGAGCTTTCTTTTGAAATGTTGGAACCGTTTATGAATTTATTTACGAAAGTAATGAACGAGGCATATGAATTAGGGAAATCAGATGCTGAGAAGAAGGATAATTAATTTCATAATAAAAGGCAGTTTATAAAGTGTTTTTTTGTTTTTATACAAAAGAATAGCTAGTGAAAGTATTATCATCCGTAATGGATAGAGTTTAGATGAACTACAATTAGAAAGGCTGTGCGTATCATTCGGGCAGTCTTTTTAATTTGAACTTAAATGGTTATTCAATCGATAAAATAGTTCCTTTACCAGTCAATTTGAGAGTAATTTAAATGATTTCATTTTTGTGTGAAAAACTCCGTATTAATCTATTTCTTTATTCGTTTTATACTAAATGAAGATAAATGAAAACGCTTCAAAAAAAAGAAATGGAGGACAAAAATATGGAAAAATCATGGCTTGAATTGGAAGGGAAAGTAGCAATTGTAACTGGCGGAGCATCAGGCATAGGTTTTCACATAGCTGAGGAATTAGTAAACAACGGAGCAAAGGTAGTGGTTTCTGATTTAAATGGAGAAGAAGGAAAGCAAACAAATGGATCCTATTTAATTAAATGTGATGTATCGAAGAAAACAAGTGTGGATGAAATGATAACAAAAACAGTGAATTTGTTTGGATCCATTGATATTCTCGTAAATAATGCAGGAATAAACCTTCCGAGATTATTAGTGGATATAGAGGGGAAAAAGCCAGAGTATGAATTAAATGAGAAAGATTTTGATATTATGGTGGCAATAAATCAAAAAGGCCCCTTTCTTTGTTCCCAAGCCGCAGCAAAAAATATGTTATTGAAAAAAAGTGGTGTAATAATAAATGTTGCGTCAGAAGCAGGTCAAGAAGGATCGGCAGGTCAAAGTTGCTACTCCGCTACAAAAGGTGCGTTAATTTCTTTTAGTCGAGCTTGGGCAAAGGAATTAGGCAAATATAATATTCGTGTTGTTGCTATTGCACCAGGAATTCTGGAGAAAACAGGGCTAAGAACCCATGCTTATAATGAAGCATTAGCCTATACACGAGGTGTTACGGTGGAAGGTCTAACAACGGACTACAGTAAATCAATACCTTTAGGAAGAGAAGGAAAATTAAAAGAAATTGGCGAATTAGTTTGTTATATAGCTTCAGAAAAAGCAAGTTATATTACAGGAACTACTTTTAATATATCAGGTGGGAAATCACGTGGTTAACCACTTGTTGCGTTTTTAAACCCTTTTTCTGAATGTTCATAAGGAAGATAGCTCGAAAATATTCTACATTATTACAAGCAAAAGGGAATCCGTCCGATACCTAGAATGGATAAATGTGCTTGAAGGGGTAATTACATGTACGAAATAAATTTGGATGATCGAGTTATTCAAATCATAGAATTAACAAGAAAAAAAATGTATAGTTCACTAGAATATATAGCGACTACATTAGGGGTGAGTACTAGGACGATCCGAAATGATATCAGGCAACTAAATGATGATCTTAAGGAAATCGCTGCAATAAATAATGAAAAAGGAAAAGGATTTTCTTTACAGGTATTCAATCAGCAGGTGTTTGAGGATTTATTAATACAATTAAAAACTAATACGAATACTACCTATGATAATTCCCAGAAACGGCTGGCCTCCATAATAGATAAACTAATAACCAGTGATGAACCTATCATATTAGATGAACTGGCATACAGCATGAATATAAGCAGAACAACATTGGTAAATGAGCTGAAGAAGGCAGCATTGGCTCTTCAGACATATAGTTTGTCTATAAAAGGTAAACAGAACAATGGTATGTATTTAACTGGTGAAGAATTACATTTGCGTTTTTTTATACTTGATCATATTTTTAATTATTTGTACGATGAATATCCATTAGATAAGGATGTATCGCATGCATTAATGGAAGTGATGTATGAATACGATTTTGAATCAAATACTCAAACGCGGTTAATGCAGACGATTATTGTGATGCTGGATCGTCTTTTGAAAAATAAGTCTTTAAAAACTATGGATAATAAATATAAGAAGCTGCAACATTCAAAAGACTATCAAATAGCAAAGAAATTAGTGGAAGTCATTCAATTGCGTTTACCAATTAGCATACCAGACTCAGAAATTCTATTTCTTGCTATTCCAATAGCAGGCAGAAGAACGCCGACAAATAATCGTACGATTGCAGATATAACAATCACAGAAGATATAAAGGCTTTGATTGACGCAATTATGGAACAACTTGGATTTGATAAAGAAATTATGAAGCAAAATATAAGCTTTTTTACAGATTTGCAATATCATTTAACTTTTATGCTTAATAGACTAATGTTTGGTACCCATTTGAAAAATCCTTTATTAGGCGATGTGAAAGAAAAGTATCCACTTGCATTTAAGATGGCGGAGGTAGCAGGTCAAGTGATACAAAAAAGGTATTGTGTTTCTGTTTCTGAAGATGAACTTGGTTATTTAGCCTTCTACTTTTGTATATTTATTGATGATCATGAAGGGAAGAATAAACGATTTCAAAAGGTGGCAGTTATTTGTGGAACAGGACGAGGAACTTCTAAATTAATAAGCATGCAGCTTCAAAAAGTTCTACATCACAATACAAAAATAGATGTAATTTCAGAAGAAGAGTGCACTACAAAGCTACTAGAATCATATGACCTTGTGTTTACTACTATTTTATTGCCTTTTGAAATAGAATCACCTTTGATCAGAATCCATGAAATTTTTAACGAACAAATGGTGGCACAACAAGTTGAAAAAGCAAGCTATTTGAAAAAATTTAATCTTAAGGATACGGAAAGTCATTACTCCATACTCAAACGATTAATAGATAAGGACAAATTCTTTTTATTAGATAGCCATAAAAATTACCATGAAAATTTAGAGATGATGGTTAATCATTTAACTTTATTAGGATATGTAGATGAAAAATTCTTAGAAAGGCTTGTGGAAAGAGAAAAAAAAGGAACAATGTTATTCGATCAAGCCATTGCACTTCCTCATACTATTAACTATCAATCAAATTCTATTCAATTGGCATTAGGTGTTTTTCTAGAAAATATAATAGAAGGAAATAAGTCAGTTAAATTAATATTTTTATTAGGACTACCAAAACAAACCGACTATGATGCGAGTCTATTAGTAAAAATATATGATGAGATTATTCATCTTGCTTCGAGGCAGGAAATAGTCAATAAGCTCACAGAAGCGAGAAGTTACGAAGAAATTTCCCGATGTTTAGAACAGGTAAATGTGATGAAGAAAAGATAAAAATAGGAAGTGACAAAAATGCAAATGTACATGATTATGATTTTTATTGCAGGTGCTTTTCTTCTTCAAATGGCATTAGGATATTGGCAAATTAAACATTTTACAAAAGCCTATATAGAATTAAGGAAAATTGGAAAAGTTGCTATTGGTAAGAGGCCAGGAAAATTTCAAGCAGGAACAATTGTTATGTTTGCTGTTAATAACAGCGGAATAATAATAAAGGCGAAAAAAATGCAAGGGGTTACAGTTTTAGCAAAATTTCGCGATTTGAACGGGTTTACAAATAAAAATATTAAACAAATTGATGAGAATGAAGTAGCTCACTGCAATAGATTGCTTAAACAGGCAATTCTCGATGCGGCAAGCAATTACAAAATTATTATGAGCGGCGGAGAAATTCCGGAAAAAAATAGTCTCTTTAGACGAATGATTATGCAGGCTGAAAAAGTCGTTTCTATAAAAAAATCATAAGAGGTGAAAAAGATGGATATTATCGTAACATTTGCAGAAGGATTTTTGCATTTATTTCGTACAGGTGCCGATACATTTGTGTCATGGATGAAAGGGATTGTACCTATTGTATTATTGTTAATGGTAGCGATGAATACTTTAATTCAATTAATTGGTGAACATCGAATTAATCGTTTAGCAAGGGCATCTTCCAAAAATCCGTTATTAAGATATATGGTGCTTCCTTTTGTCGGATCATTTATGCTAGCAAATCCAATGGCTTTATCATTAGGCCGTTTTTTACCTGAAAAATATAAACCTAGCTATTATGCATCGGGTGCTTATTTTTGTCATACAAGTAATGGATTATTTCCTCATATTAATCCAGGGGAATTATTTATCTTTTTAGGAATAGCCGCAGGTATCGAGCAGTTAGGTTTTAGTACAGCAGAATTAGCTGTCCGATACTTTCTTGTTGGGATAGTAATGAATTTTTTTGCAGGTTGGATGACGGATTTTACAACTAAAATGGTCGAGAAACAGCAAGGTATTAAATTAAATACAGATATCAAATTACATCATTAATAAATAAAGGGAGGTTTTGGAGATGACAGAATATCGTTCTGTAAAAATTATGAAAGGCAGCGGTGGCTTTGGAGGACCATTAACAATCACACCTACGGCTGATAGAAATAAAATTGTCTATATTACAGGTGGAGGTGCAAAACCAGCTATTGTAGATAAACTGGCTGAATTAACTGGTGCTGAAACTGTAAACGGTTTCAGAACGTCTGTTCCAGATGAGACAATTATGCTCGCTATTGTGGATTGTGGAGGTACTCTACGATGCGGAATTTATCCACAAAAGGGTATTCCAACTGTAAATATTATGCCGACTGGGAAAAGTGGCCCATTGGCCAAATTTATAACAGAAAATATTTATGTATCGGCAGTAGACGTTGAGCAAATAGTTCCATTTGTAGAAGAAGACTTTTCTGATGTAGCTGCTGCAGCGGAGAAAATGCCGCATCCTAAAAAAGAATTCAAATACAATAGTGAGCAAAAAATTTCGCAAACAATGGCTGCCAATAAAAATAAAGGCATTTTAACTAGAATTGGACTCGGAGCAGGAAAAGTTATTAATACCTTCTATCAAGCAGGTCGTGACGCTGTTCAAACATTAATTAATACAATTATTCCATTTATGGCATTTGTATCCCTATTAATAGGGATTATCCAAGGATCTGGGATAGGTAACTTCTTTGCAAAATTGATGTCACCACTTGCAGGGAATATATGGGGATTATTGTTAATTGGATTTATTTGTTCGTTGCCATTTTTATCACCGTTGCTAGGGCCAGGTGGTGTAATTGCTCAAATTATCGGAACACTGATTGGCGTTGAAATAGGCAAAGGGAATATTCCCCCAAACTTAGCGCTTCCAGCATTATTTGCCATTAATACACAAAATGCATGTGACTTCATACCAGTTGGATTAGGATTGGCAGAAGCTGAGCCGGAAACAGTAGAAGTAGGAGTGCCTGCGGTTCTTTATTCAAGATTTTTAATTGGTGTCCCTAGGGTGTTTGTAGCGTGGCTTGCTAGTTTTGGACTATATAGCAGCTAAATATATATTATGACTGAATAAAAAATAAAAATAGCAGGAGGGAAGAAGGTCGCTTTTAAAAGAAGCTGCCAAATGATATGAAAACAATTTATGAAAATAAAGTACAAAGTATTGGTGCATTTGCTAACTCATTTTTGGAGGAAAAGATGATTATTCTTTTTGGAAATGAAGCTCCACAAGACTTAAGAGATTTCTGCTATAACATTCAAGTAGTTCATGTCGATGGGGAAATTAAACCAGGACAAAAGCTTTATATTAACAGCGATAAATTTGAAATAACATCCGTTGGAGATGTAGTGCAGCGTAATTTAACTACATTAGGACATATTTCAATCAGATTTGATGGCTCTACTATTCCAGAACTTCCTGGTACCCTTTATTTAGAAAATAAAGATGTTCCGACTATAGAGTTAGGGACAGAATTAAAAATTGTTAATGAATAATTTCTGCTTCCATTAAAGAAAGAGCACTTAGTAGACTCTGAGTTTTAGAGTGAAAATTTATTATCTATAGGAAAAAGGAGTCGATTCTTTATCTGTGAAACAGGTTGAAAGAATCGACTCCTTTTATCGTTATTTCTAAAGTCTTGAAACAAAGATGGAAAGAAGCAATTATTTTATCCACTTTTTTATAAGCGGAGCAAATTTTTTTATAATTGGTTTGAATTCATTGGCAGATGTCATGAAGCTATCGACATTTTTCATTAACAAATCGATATCTATTTGATCTAAAAAGTCAGTGACAGCACTTAATTTATCATCTTCCACTTCCTCTTCATATTGTTTTTCTTCTTTTTGATTTCTGCCTAAGATCCATGCATCACCATTATTTCTTCCAATATAGTTATTATCATGTTTTCCTTCTTTTCTTCTGCGGGCAGGATAGTTTGTACCAAACATAAAATTAGTAAGGTGATCTGTGTTTTGTTGAGGTGCTATTAGGTCCTCTTCCTCTTCTTCTTCCTTTTCCTCTATTCTTTCTACATCTTCTTCCATAAGTAACTCCCCCCTTATCTATAGAGAATTTATTTGTTATAATGCGTGTTCAAAAAGGAGGATAAAAAGGACCAAGAAGTTCGAGGTGGTTTCACCTTTAGCATCGGTCTTCCACAGGATGTGGTGACTTCCACGTTGCTCACAGGACGTGAGCGTTTTTAGTGGAAGAACCTCTAAGTTATACGTGAGAAGCGGAAAAGCAAACCAACGAAGAAATTCGACGTGTCATTTTTACCGGACTTTTTGAACAACCTCTTATAATTTCGAGTTAAATGAGTAGCATTCTATAGTAATATCCTATGTAGGAATAATCTGGATGAATAGACAATGGCATAGAGAGAGGAAAATATGTTGCAAATGGTAGGAGAAATTTGATAAAATTAGTACCAAGTCATAATAATTGATAATAATATATATAAGATACAGAAAGTTGCTTTATATTTTGAAAAAAGCAAGTTATACCGTATAATCGGTCATATTAAAGGAGCTGAGAGCTTTGAGCACAGGAATAATTGGTATTGGACGCGCTTTGCCTGAAAAAATAATTACTAATTTTGATTTAGAAAAAATGGTAGATACAAATGATGAGTGGATTCGTACAAGAACTGGAATTGAAGAAAGAAGAATTGCAGATGATAATACGAATACTTCCGATATTGGGTATGAAGCAGCAAAAAATGCGATAGAAAATGCAAATATAAAGCCTGAAGAAATAGATCTTATCTTAGTAGCAACCGTTACACCAGATCAGCCGTTTCCTTCGGTTGCATGTATGTTGCAAGAACGATTAGGTGCAACAAAAGCGGCAGCATTAGATATTAGCGCAGCATGTGCTGGTTTTATGTACGGCATGGTAACAGCTAAACAATTTATTGATAATAACGCATATAAGTATGTATTAGTAGTGGGTGTAGAAAAGCTTTCAAAAATTACAAATTGGGAAGATCGAAATACAGCAGTCCTTTTTGGTGATGGAGCAGGGGCAGCAGTATTAGGGAAAGTAACAGAAGGCAGAGGAATTCTCTCCTTTGAATTAGGTGCTGATGGATCAGGTGGTAAACATCTATATCAAGATGATTATATTCAAATGAATGGAAGAGAAGTGTTTAAATTTGCGGTTCGTCAAATGGGCGAAAGCAGTGAAAATGTGCTTATCAAAGCTGGATTGTCAAAAGAAGATGTTGATTTTCTTATTCCTCACCAAGCGAATATTCGCATAATGGAAGCATCTAGACAAAGATTAAATCTGCCAGTGGAGAAATTATCAAAAACAGTGCATAAATATGGGAATACAAGCGCTGCATCTATCCCGATCTCCTTAGTGGAAGAATTAGAAGCAGGCAAAATTAAAGATGATGATGTTATTGTTATGGTTGGATTTGGCGGCGGCTTAACATGGGGTGCAATTGCTATACGCTGGGGGAAATAACTTTTATTCATCGTGATAAAATCGTTATTGTAACAATATCAGAATTTATTAGAGTACTGTCCAGCTTCAGCAACCTATTAAGTAGTGTTAAATAACCAAAATGATTAAGAGTAAAAAGTAGTCCTTTTTATCGGCTGGAATAGTGCATTTCGTCGATGGACAAAGGAAGTTTGCGTTTTTCTTTTAAAATAAATCGAAATACCTAATTTTTCATATAAATACGAATGAAAGAAAAAGGAGAATAGTGATAATGACTAAAAAAAGAGTTGTCGTTACAGGTATGGGAGCAGTTACGCCCCTAGGAAATGATGCAACAACAACGTGGGAAAACATTGTAAAAGGTGTTTCTGGTATTGGACCGTTAACAAGAGTGAATGCAGATGAATATCCAGCAAAAGTTGCAGCAGAATTAAAGGGTTTTAATGCGGAAGATTATATGGATAGAAAAGATGCAAGAAAAATGGATCGATTTACACAATATGCGCTTGCTGCTTCTTTAATGGCAGTAAAAGACGCGGATCTGAAAATTACGGAAGAAAATGCTGCACGCGTTGGAGTATGGATTGGTTCTGGTATTGGTGGAATGGAAACATTCGAAAATCAATATGAAATATTCTTGAAAAGAGGATATAAGCGTGTAAGCCCATTCTTTGTGCCTATGTTAATTCCTGATATGGCAACAGGACAAGTGTCAATTACACTTGGCGCTAAAGGAGTCAACTCATGTACAGTAACAGCATGTGCAACTGGTACGAACTCGATTGGGGATGCTTTTAAAGTAATTCAACGAGGCGATGCAGATGCTATGGTAACAGGAGGAGCAGAGGCACCGATTACAAAAATGTCTGTTGCTGGATTCTGTGCTAATACCGCTTTATCTACAAATCCAGATCCGAAAACGGCAAGCAGACCGTTTGATGCAAACCGTGATGGATTTGTTATGGGAGAGGGAGCAGGAATTCTAGTATTAGAAGAATTAGAGCATGCTCTGAATAGAGGAGCAACGATTTATGCAGAAATCGTGGGATATGGAGCAACTGGAGACGCCTATCATATTACTTCACCTGCACCAGGCGGAGAAGGTGGAGCAAGAGCAATGAAAATGGCAATTGATGATGCTGGTTTAACGCCTGAAGATGTCTCTTATATTAATGCGCATGGAACAAGTACCGCTTATAATGATAAGTTTGAAACAATGGCTGTGAAAGAAGTTTTTGGTGATTATGCGTATAAAGTACCAATGAGCAGTACGAAATCTATGACAGGTCATTTATTAGGAGCAGCAGGAGGAGTAGAAGCCATCTTTAGTATTTTAGCAATTAAAGATAGTGTTGTTCCACCAACCATTAATTTTGAAACAGCTGATCCAGATTGTGATCTTGATTATGTTGTAAATACGAATAGAAAACAAGAAGTGAATGTTGCAATGAGCAACTCATTAGGTTTTGGTGGTCATAACGCAACCATTATCTTTAAAAAATATCAGTGAATGAAAAGAGCAAGTTTAGTTCACTAAACTGAGGACATATAAGCATGAGGGCTGTTCAATAAGTCGATTTTATCGGCAATTGAGCAGCCCTTTTTTTAAAGATAAGAAAGTATAAAATTTTTCAACTTAGATTAGTGTCTAGCTCCAGCGCCTAGCCCCTGTGAAAGATAACCTCCAGCCTCTAAAAGTAAAAAGCACTTTTTGAGTCAGGAGAACATTTTTCTTCGGGGCTTACCAAGGCGCTTGCGCTTTTCTTAAGTTTACACTTCTCAAAAAGGGTTGTTTTTATAATGATAGGATTTCTCATTTGTGTTAAAAGTTTTTAAAAATATCAAAAGGTGTAGTTATATATTGGAAACTGCCTTTTTGCTGAAAAAGAGAGAAAAACAAGGAAGCTAGCTAGCTTGGAATAAAAGTGGAATACTAGTTATTTATAAATATAAATGATAAAAGTTTGTTTATTGATAATAATAATTATAAAATAAAATTGACTATAAAAAGAAAATGGATATAATTAAATATATAGATAGTGTAAAACTGTTGTTTAGTAGAAAATTGTTATTTCTGATTTGGAAGTTGCAAGCCAATAATATGTAGTAAATTAATCTGTTTGAATAAGCGAATAACCAGAAGAAAACACTTTTAAAAAGGAGGTTCCTATGCTAAGTGTTGATAAAGCAATAGAAGCATTGAAGGAGAATAATATTCGGATTACACCTCAACGATTAGAGATTATGCATATTCTTTCAAAAGATAATAAACATTGGTCAGTGGATGACATATATAAGATTTTAAATGCAAATATGCCTTCAGTGAGCATAACAACCGTATACAATAATATAAATTTATTTTGTGAAATAGACCTTGTAAAAGAAATTCAATTTGGCGAAGGATTAAGCATGTATGAGTGGAAAAAAGAAGCTCATTATCATATTCTATGTAAATCATGTGGAGAAATGGTAGATGTTTGGTATCCAGCTTTAAAGGAGGTTGAAACAGTTGCAGAATCCATATCAAAGTTCCATATCAAATCCCACAACCTTCAATTTTACGGGATATGCAAAGAATGCGAAAAAGCATGAGTCGAAAGATCAAGGTGTTTGTCTGCAATGCAATCAGCCAATAAAACGCTTAAAACATTCTGTTATTTGTGGCTGTGGATTTAGAATTCTAAAAGAATCTAAAAGAAAATAAATCTGTATGAAACATTTTTTTATGTTCATACAGATTTTTTTATAGTCTAGGTAAATGTAAATTTTTTTTAATTTTTCCCTCACCATTAATAAAAATGAACATACTGTATTAAATCTAGAACCACAATGAACTCGTATCAACAAGCTGAAAGATCCGATCTTCGCATAGAGGTGGAGGTCTTAACCTCTAAAATGCGAAGAGATAAATAACGACCAACTTTTTCATAAAAATTTCTCCATACTATGATGAACGGAATAAACAAATAGAGGGTGAAAATGGCATGGGGTAGTGGATACAAATAAATGGTTAGAAGAGGATTTTACAGAACCGATAAAAATATGTGAAAAATTTCAATCCTTTTTTGAAGAAGATCATCCAAGAAGAATTTATCAATATTTAGTGAGTTTTGGCATGTACAAACCTTCTCGTCAAACGAAAGAAATCTATGATTCATTAGTAGAAAAAGATGTCTGGAAGACAGTGCGGAAATTCTATGGAACATACAAAAAAAAATGGAAGGGACCGGAAATTTCTATTTATATTTTTCCTTTTCAACCTTCAAGAGGGAAAGCGGATAATAAATCAGGGGTGTCTTTTCCAGATAAATTGTTTCTTTTTGTGGGAGATATAGAAGATGAAAAAGAATTAGAAGCACTATTTGTTCATGAATACCATCATGTTTGCCGCATCCATTATCAAAAGAAAAAAATAGAGGATTATACGCTGTTGGATTCTTTAGTAATGGAAGGTTTAGCTGAACATGCAGTAGAAAAACATTGTGGAAAAAATTATAATGCAAGCTGGTGTCATTTGTATAAAGAAGAGGAATTAAAAAAGTTTTGGAAGGAAGATATACAAGAAAATTTAGATAGCAAAAAAACAGAACAGCTTCATGATACATTATTATTTGGTTTAGGCAGGTATCCTAAAATGATGGGATATTGTTGCGGATATTATATAATAAGCCAGTTTTTAAGCCGAAAAAACTTTCCTGAAAAAACATATTTTATTTCAAAAAGCGAACTATTTGTTAAAGATCGATTAGAATAGGAAATAGAAACCTTGTTTTGCAAGGTTTCTATTTTTTTTATTTTATAATTGTATTAATTTTGAAAAAAATCTTGCATTTGTAATTATAATGTAATAATATTTTAAACAATAGAATGAATAGACAGAATAATTTTAATAAACTGTTAGAGGTGTAAAATGAAAGCAAATACTTCTTTACATAACAAAAATCAATCTTTACTAGAAGTAAAAAATTTAGAAACCTCCTTTTCCATTGATGGACAACTATATAATGCTGTCGATGATGTTTCGTTTAATGTGAAGCCACGTCAAATAGTCGGAATAGTTGGAGAATCCGGATGCGGAAAATCTGTTCTTAGTCTATCTATTATGAAGCTCCTCCCGAAAGATGCAGGATTGATTCGATCAGGAGAAATATTATTTGATGGAAAACACTTGGAACAATTAGGAGATACAGAGATTAATAGTATTAGAGGGAAAGATATTGCGATGATCTTCCAAGAGCCTATGACTTCCTTAAACCCCGTCTTCACCATCGGTTTCCAGTTGATGGAAGTTTTGCTCAATCATATGAAAATCTCCAAAAAAGAAGCAAGATCCAAAAGTGTCGAATTATTAAAAAATGTTGGCATCTCGAGACCGGAAAAAATAGTAGACGAATACCCACATCAATTATCAGGTGGGATGAGACAAAGGGTAATGATTGCCATTTCCATTGCCTGTCAGCCCCGTTTGTTAATAGCGGATGAGCCTACAACTGCTCTCGATGTAACAGTACAGGCACAAATATTAGAGCTTCTAAAAGAGATTCAAGAAGAAAATGATATGTCCGTTATTCTTATTACACATGATCTTGGAGTAGTTGCTGAAATGTGTGATGAGGTAATTGTTATGTATGCTGGCAGAATTGTGGAGAGAACGGATGTGGATACCTTGTTTTATCATCCAAAACATCCCTATACAAAGCTATTGATGGAAGCAATTCCGAAAATGGATGAAGATGTAGAAGTGCTAAGCTCCATAAGCGGAATTGTCCCTTCATTAAAAAATATGCCGAAACAAGGTTGTCGTTTTGCAGAGCGCTGCCCAATGGCAATGGCAGAATGCAAAACGATTACACCAATTCTTGCAAACGTAGAAGATGGACATGAAGTATCTTGCCTTCTTTATGAAACAAGCAATCCAAAAGAAGGAGTGAGGGTATAAATGGCAACAAGTGTAAAAGATAGCAAGCATAATCAAGACAAAATCGAGAAAGAAACACTGTTGGAAGTGAAGAATTTAAAGACATACTATCCCGTTAAAGGTGGATTATTAAGGAGAACAGTCGCGGAAGTAAAAGCTGTTGATAATATATCTTTTGAAATAAAAAAAGGAGAAACATTAGGCTTAGTAGGAGAATCAGGATGTGGAAAATCTACTGCAGGCAGAACAATACTTAGATTGCTCGAACCGACAGATGGAGAAATCATTTTTAATGGACGAGACATTACAAATGTTACAGGGGTTTCTCTTCGAAAATTACGAAAAGATTTTCAAATGGTTTTTCAAGATCCTTATGCATCGCTTAACCCAACAATGATGGTTGGACATCTTGTGTCAGAACCAATTAAAAATTATTTTAAAAAATCAGAAAATGAACTTAAATCTGAAGTATTGGAATTATTAAATAAAGTGGGTTTGCCAGAAGATGCATACTATAAATATCCACATGAATTTTCAGGTGGACAAAGGCAAAGAGTAGGCATTGCACGTGCTCTGGCATTAAGACCTAAGTTAATTATCGCCGATGAACCAGTATCTGCACTGGACGTATCTGTTCAGTCGCAAGTATTGAATCTATTAAAAGAATTACAAGCAGAATTCGATTTAACATTTTTGTTTATTGCACATGATTTAAGTGTCGTAAAGCATATGAGTGATCGAATAGGGGTCATGTATTTAGGTGGATTAGTAGAAATTTCCGATAAAAGCAGTATGTATGAAGAACCATTACATCCGTATACTAAAGCACTTATTTCTGCTATTCCTGAACCAGATCCGCGCAAGAAAAAACAGCGGATTATATTAAAAGGGGACGTGCCGAGTCCAATTAATCCGCCAAAAGGCTGCACTTTTCATCCACGCTGTCCCTTTGCGATGGAAGAGTGTTCCAAGGTAAAGCCTGTATTGAAGGAGGTGAAGCCTGGACATAGAGTTGCTTGCCATTTATATAACTAATCAAATTTATTTGGGGGGAAAATAATGAAAAAGAAATCAGGTTTGCTGTTGCTATCGCTTATTCTTGTTTTATCTGCATTTTTAGCTGCTTGTTCAGACAAAACAAGTTCAGATGGAAAAGATAGCGGCGATAAAAAAGCTGTTGAAGGTGGAACTGTAACTTTCGGTTATACACAACCATTTAAAGGGGTATTATCTTATGCATATTATGAAGGGGAAGACGACGCAAATGCGCTTCAATTTATGCATGAAGGTTTATTGAAAACAAATGATCAATTAGTATCTGAACCAAATTTAGCTACATACGAATTTTCCGATGATAACACAAAATTAACATTTAAAATTAAACAAGGTATTAAATGGCATGATGGTGTGGAATTAAAAGCGGAAGATATGGAATATGCTTGGTATTTAATTGCTGATCCAGCTTATAATGGACCTCGTTTTTCAAATGTTGCCATGATTAAGGGAGCACAAGAATACCACGATAAAAAAGCAGACAAAATTGAAGGAATTAAAGTAGTTGATGATTATACAATTGAAGTTACTTTAACAGAACCACAAGTAAACGTTCTTGAAAATATTTGGACATACCCAGAGCCAAAGCACTATTATGGCGATATTGCAGCAGATAAAATTTCAGAAGCAGATCAAGTTCGTAAAACACCAATTGGGGTAGGTCCGTTTAAAGTGAAAAAAATCGTTCCTGGTGAAAGTATCGAATTTGAACGATTTGATGACTATTGGAAAGGTAAGCCAGCACTAGATGGTATCAATTATAAAATTATTGATGGATCTTTAGCTTCTGGTTTAATTCAAAATGGTGAAGTGGATGTAATTGAAGCGCCAAAAGATCAATGGGGTACAATTAAAGAATTAGATAATATTAATCCCAAAACGGTTGATGCAATGTCTTATTCTTATATTGGTTTCAAATTTGGTCATTATGATAAAAAAGCTGGAAAAGTTGTAATGGATAATCCAAAGTATCAAAATAAAAACTTGCGTCAAGCAATGGTATATGCCATTGACCGACAATCATTTATTGACAACTTTGCTAATGGTTTAGGTAAACCGTTAAACACTCCTTACCCAACTGCATCATGGGCTAAGATTCCAGATGATCAAATTAACAACTATAAATTTGATCAGGCAAAAGCAAAATCTTTATTAGATGAAGCTGGTTATAAAGATACAAATGGAGATGGCTTCCGTGAAGATCCAGATGGAAAACCATTTACAATTAAATTTGATGCAATGAGCGGTGCTGAAACTTCTGAAGCACGTGCACAATTTATTCTGCAATCATGGGAAGATGTTGGTTTAAAAGCAGAGCTTAACGGAGGCTCTTTAAAAGAATTTAATCTATTCTACGATACAGTAGAAGCAGATAAAGCAGAAGTATTTATGGGTGCATGGGGCTTAGCTAATGATCCAGATCCTTCTGGTTTATGGTTATCTACAGACGTATGGAACTACCAACGCTGGTATTCAGAAAAATCGGATGAATTAATTAAAAAAGGTATTCAATACCCGAAAGATTCTAGTCAAAATGTACAGGATTATCGTAAAGAAATTTATTACGAATGGCAAAAACTTGTCAACGAAGAGCTACCAACTATTTTCTTCGAACAACGAGAAGATGCATGGGCAATCAACAAACGTGTGGATGGAGTAAAAATTGATCCATTTGGTGTAACTCCTTCTGAAATCTATAAATGGCACATTGTTAAATAATTGTAAAAAAGTTTAAAAGATAAGGAGAATGGAAGATGTTGCAATATGCAATTAGAAGAATTATCGGTATGATTCCAATACTCTTTCTTATCTCAGTTGTGGTATTTTCCCTGGCGAAATTAATGCCAGGGGATGCCCTATCTGGAAAAATAGACCCATTAAATTCTGATCCAGCTTATATCGCAGAAATGCAGGAAAAAATGGGATTAAATGATCCTATTCATATTCAGTATTTCAGATGGATTGGCGGGGTATTACAAGGAGACTTTGGTGATTCATTTCAGCATAAACAACCGGTTATGGAGCTTATTGGAGAAAGATTGGGAAATACAATAATTTTAGGTATTACGGCATTAATAATAACCTATATTTTAGCTTTTTTTATGGGAAGATACTCTGGAAGAAAGCCATATACTTTTGGGGATTATTTTATTTCGGGATTAAACTATTTAATGTTAGCCATTCCTAGTTTTGTAGCAGCGTTAGTTGCCATTTATGTTTTTGCAATCCACTTAGGGTGGGTTCCGGCGAGTGGAAGTATTGGTTCGGGTGTTGATCCAGGATCATGGGAGTATTTTATAAGCAAAGCAAAACATACGATATTACCTGCTCTTGTGTTGGGAGCGATGTCAACTGCTTCATATACGCAATTTTTAAGAAATGATATGATTGAAAGTTCTCGTAAAGATTATGTTCGTACCGCTCGAGCAAAGGGGACGAAAGAATCGACGATTTATAATAAGCATATATTAAGAAATTCAGTAATACCTATTATTACGTTACTAGGTTTTGATATTGCTAATATTATTGGCGGTGCCGTTATAATTGAATCTATTTTTACATATCCAGGGATAGGGAATTTATTTTATGAATCAGTCAGTTCTCGTGATTATTCCGTAATGATGGCTATTTCTCTATTGTTAACGGTTGTATCACTTCTTGGAAATTTAATTGCAGACCTACTATACGGAATAGTAGATCCGCGTATTCGTTTAAGTTAGGGTGTGAACAGTTTGGAACCATCATATTCTCAAGAAACTTCTGTTATGTCCAATCCAGTTAAGCCTACAAAAGGGCAATCACCATGGGCACTTGCACGAAAAAAATTCTTTAAAAATAAGTTGGCTGTTATAAGTGTTATTTATCTTCTTATCATCATTATAGTATCTATTTTTGCTGAACCATTAACAATGTCTATAAAAGAGGCGAATCGTATAAACTTTACACAAATTAGTAAAGTACCTTCAGCAGAACATTTTTTTGGAACAGATAAATCGGGAAGAGATGTCTTTGCGAGAACATTATTAGGCGGGAAAACTTCATTGACCCTTGCTTTTTCCATTACAGCATCTCTAGTAGTTATTGGAACACTAATAGGTGCAATTTCCGGATACTTTGGTGGTTGGGTAGATAATATATTAATGAGATTTACTGATTTTGTTATGAACTTTCCATTTTTGATTTTTGTCATTGTGTTAGCAGCTATTTTCCCTGAATCCAGTTTATTTACACTAATTTTTGTTATTAGTATTCTGAGTTGGACGGGAATAGCACGCTTAGTAAGAAGCAAGATTATGGCGGAAAAAGAAAACGAATATATATTAAGTTCTATATCGATTGGCTGCTCTCCATCTAAGGTAATAATAAAACACTTACTTCCAAATGTTATGTCCACGATAATCGTACAAGCAACTTTAACATTAGCTACAATGATTGTAGTGGAAACAAGTTTAAGCTTTTTAGGTTTTGGCGTACCCTCAACAACACCTACTTGGGGCAATATGATGCAGGAAGCCAGAAGCCCTGATGTATTAACAAATAAGTGGTGGATTTGGATACCTCCAGCAACGATATTAACATTAACCATTCTATCTATTAATTTTATAGGAGAAGGATTAAAAGACGCATTTAATCCGAAATCAAAACGATAAAAAGTTTGCCATTCTTTATTGGCAAACTTTTTTTTTGAATAGATTCCGTTTCGAATGAAAATATTGTTATGAGGGAAGGGGTTCCTATACTCTCATCCCATAAAACAAGCGAATAAAACAATGCTGCAAGATGAACAGGTAAGGAAAATGGAATGAATGTCTAATTAAGATTCAGAAATTCTATTTACAATCATTTCTGACCAATGATTATTTTAGAGCAACCATTCACAAAAATAGAGATTTAGATTAGAACCATAACACATGAAAAGACGCAGATCTATTAAATTTTATAAGCAGGGAGCAGTCAGCATACACGAAGACTCCTATGGGAATTGCGGGACAGGCGAGCCCTGCCCCATGGAAGGCGAAGTGTATTCTGACAACGGACTGATTGAGAGTGTAAGGAATCATGGTAGCTTTAAAATAAAGAGGAAACTCAAAGGGAAAAGCATGTACTAGTAAAATAACTACCTCATATATATAAGAAGTAAGAGATAGTTTATTGGCATAGAACCTACTTTAAGAGAACAATATTTCCCCCTAAATGATAAAGAATTAATACGATAATTAGAAAATAGATTTTTTGTACTCTTCTAATAGAAGCAACTTTTAACAAAACAAGAAAAATTCAGGAATAAATTTACTGCAGACTGCCCATACTGATTGACAAACAGATGAGGAAGTGAGGGGTTAAAAAATGCAGTATCTTCATGATGTTTGGGTAAACTGGTTTGAAGGAGAAGAAAACGGCTATAATGTATGCCATTTTCATGAATGGCGGAAAGATGATAGTGTAGAGTTGCTAGACCAAGTTCCGCTTTTGAAAATAGATTCTGTTCTATTTAACTACATAGAAAATGATTTAGCGGAATTGCCAAGAGAAATGTTGGATGAAATTTATCAAAAAGCATATTTACGCAAAAACCACGAAAGAATTCAGTTAGATTATTGTTTTGTTATATCAGACGGTGTAGCCATTCTAGTGATAGACACAATTGGGTATTCTGTTCCAATTAGAAAAAGCAGAATGATCCCTAGACAAGAACAATTAGCGTATGAATTATTAGAAAATCAAGAAACTATTTCATTTGAATACCATTTAGATGAAGAGAAGAAAGAATTTCATATTTTGTCACCAGAACCAAATGTGATGAATGGGTTAACAAGAAAAGAGAGACAACTCAAGCAATTGCTTTTTATGGCACTGGATCAATTACATTCATCTGAAAACGTAGCTGAAGTTAGGTATTGGTATACAGAATGGAGCCCAGAGCGATATTTTGACATTCAGCATTTAAACTTTGAACATGCTTGGAATGAACTCTATGAAAGCACAAAGCATGGGTGGACACAAAAACATGAGCATTTCTGTGAAAATATTATAAAAGGCCAACCATTTTTTGAGAAGTTATGGGAGCTAGAGCATGGACCAAAAGTAAATTAAACAGCAAAAAGGGACATCCAAAAGTCGATATACCGACAATTGGATGTCCCTTTTCAAAATCAATGGAATCTCCTTTTAGGGTAGACACCCATGAATAAAAAATTCGCACTACGGCCCATGAAAAGAAACAGATTCCAATATTTATAGCCAGGGAGCAGCCGGAATACACGAAGACTCCTGTGGGAATTGCGAGATGGGTGAGACCCCGCAGCTTTAGCTCCGAGGAGGCTCAAGCGTAGCCCCACGGAAAGCGAAGTGTATTCCGGCTGCGGACTAATGACAAGAGAGCCTATTTTCAGGGTAGCTTTTTTATAAAAAAATTATCGACGTTTACGTCCAAGCCCCATGGCATTTTCCATTTTCTTGACCATTTTGCCAGCAACTTTATTTGCTTTTTCAGCACCTAAATCCAAGATATCGTCAAGCTCAGAAGAAGCCATTAATTCTTTATACTTTTCCTGAATAGGCTGTAGCTTATCGACTACAACATTTGCTAAATCAGACTTGAAGTCTCCATATCCTTTCCCTTCGTATTTAGCCTCAAGACTTTCTATAGTTAATCCAGAAAGAATAGAGTAAATAGAAAGCAGGTTGCTAACACCAGGTTTATTTTCCTTATCATATTTTACAATGCCCTCAGAATCAGTAACAGCACTTTTTATTTTTTTAATGATAACAGAAGGTTCATCCAAAAGAGTAATCGTAGCTTTTTTATTAGAATCAGATTTACTCATTTTTTTTGTAGGTTCTTGTAGGGACATAATACGGGCGCCAACTTTTGGAATGCGCACCTCTGGGATTGTTAAGATATCGTTGTATTTATTATTAAATCTTTGTGCCAAATCACGAGTTAACTCTAGATGTTGTTTTTGATCTTCTCCAACAGGAACAATATCCGTACTATATAAAAGGATGTCCGCAGCCATTAATGGCGGGTAGGTTAAAAGAGCGGAAGAAACAGCATCTTTCCCTGCCGATTTATCTTTAAACTGCGTCATTCTTTCTAATTCACCGATATAGGAGATACATTGCATAACCCAAGCACCTTGTGCGTGTGCCGGCACTTCTGATTGTATAAATAAAGTTGCTTTTGCAGGGTCAATGCCAACAGCCAAGTATAGTGCTGCTAAACTGCGAATATTATTTCTTAATACAAGGCGGTCTTGGGGAACGGTAATAGCATGTTGGTCTACAATACAAAAATAACAGTTGTATTCATTTTGTAATTCGACAAATTGACTTAATGCACCAATATAATTGCCTAATGTAATGGTTCCGCTTGGTTGAATGCCAGAAAAAATTGTTTTCATTTAATATGTCCTCCAGTTTTAAAATAGTACAATTTTGGTAAATGATAAAGAAAAAACAAGGTATTCTTAAATTTACATACACAACTAGTATGGTGCCGATTCATCTACTAGGAAAAAGGCAGATTCTAACCTAATAAAGGCGGTGTGAGTGGAGAAACTCCTCTATTCATTCGTATAAAAAACAAAGTATTGCGTACGGAACCGTGTTTATTTCTATTTAAATCACGTAGCTCCGCCCCTTTTCCATACAAAAAGGACCATACGTCTCTACATTACATAGGGACGAATGGTCCGCGGTGCCACCCTAAATTGCTTAAAAAAGCCACTTCAACCTTGTTAACGAAAGGCGATCGCTGAAATATAATCTGCTTGCATGCATTTAGCATGACAGCATTTCCACTTCAGAGCTCAAAAGTCCATTCCTTATACTTGGATGTTTGTTTTCACCAGCCACAAACTCTCTGAAAAACCAATAGAATAAGTACTATTCTTTATCAATGCAGTTATTTAAATAGTATATATTAATTAAAATTAAACTAATACAAAAGAAAAATCAAGTATGCTTAACAATATCTAAGAAATGATTATCGAAATTTGGAATATAGCAAGGATCAAAATTATCTTAAAATTACTTTTGTCACAAAAAATACATAAAGTAAGCTATTTTTGTAAAATATTTCTAATTTCGAATTATAATATTTTTAAATAGTATTAATTCTACAAAATTCTACAAAATTTCTTGCAATATAATTATATGATATATATAATTGTAAATGCGAGTGGATTGAAATTAAATATTTCAGACTATTGAAACAAAGAATATAATAAATACATAAAATAATACTATCTCTATAATTATATTATTTTAATAGATGAATAGTGTTTATTGATTATTTAACTTAGGGAGGTACTTTCTTAAAATAGTATTGCAGTTGCTATTCAAAAATTAACTGACTATTTAGGAAATGGTTCTAAGTGTATTCTTGTTTTTTTATGGGAAAGCTAATTTCGAACATTCACTTGTGGAAAAAATATAGGGGGTAATACTATGAAGAAAAAGTTGCTTGTACTTCTTAGTTTAGTACTAGCTCTAAGCGCTTTTCTTGCTGCATGCGGCAAAGACAGCGGGAGTAAAGACAAAGATAAGGTGTCACAAGATTTACGCTTGAATTTATCTACAGAGCCATTTTCACTTAACCCAGGTTTAGCAAATGATAATGCATCTGGTAACGTATTGCGTCAAACATTCGATGGTTTAACACGTATTAATAAGAATGACGAACCTGAAAATGCAATCGCTGAGGATATTCAAGTTTCAGATGACCTAAAAACATATACATTTAAACTTCGTGATGCAAAATGGACAAACGGTGATGCTGTAACAGCAGAGGATTTCGTTTATGCTTGGAAATGGGCATTAGATCCGAAAAACGAATCACAATATGCTTACCAACTATACTACATTCAAGGTGCTGAAGCAGCTAACACAGGTAAAGGCAAACTTGATGATGTTGCGGTAAAAGCAGTTGATGATAAAACATTAGAAGTTACTTTAGTTAACCCAACACCATATTTCACACAGTTAACAGCTTTTTATACTTACTTGCCTGTTAACCATAAAGTGGCAGAAGCAAATCCAAACTGGTATAAAGATGCTGGTGATGATTATGTAACAAACGGACCTTTCAAAATGACAGAATGGTCTCACTCAGAAAAAATCGTTCTTGAGAAAAACGACACATACTGGGATAAAGATACTGTAAAACTTAATTCTGTTGAATTCTCCATGATTAATGATCCTAACACTACATTAAGCATGTACGACAATGATGAATTAGATAGAGCTGGTGCTCCTTTTGATACAGTGCCAACTGATTCTATGAAAGCATTAAAAGATGATGGTACATTAAACACACAAGCAATTGCTGGTACTTACTGGTATAAATTTAACACAGAAGTAAAACCGTTAAATAATGTAAATATCCGTAAAGCATTAACATATGCAATCGATCGTAAATCTATTGTAGAAAAAATTACACAAGGT
Source organism: Niallia sp. WK069_GA_01 (assembly GCF_983173855.1). Classification (NCBI taxonomy): domain Bacteria; kingdom Bacillati; phylum Bacillota; class Bacilli; order Caryophanales; family Bacillaceae; genus Niallia; species Niallia sp. WK069_GA_01. The sequence goes on along the minus strand of NZ_OZ470138.1, from coordinate 3,997,801 downwards.
GGACAAATTCCAGCAATGGCAGCTGTTCCTCCAAGCATGTTCTCTGAAAACGAAAAAGGCTATTTCAACGATAATGATGTAGCAAAAGCAAAAGAGTATCTAAAAAAAGGTTTAGAAGAACTTAACCTTAAAGATGCTTCAGAACTTCCAGCAATCACTTTATCTTACAACACAGATGAAGCACATGCTAAAATTGCTCAAGCAATTCAAGATATGTGGAAAAGAGAATTAGGAATCAACGTTAAATTGGGCAACGAAGAATGGGCAGTTTATATTGATAAACTTCATTCAGGCGACTACCAAATCGGACGTATGGGATGGTTAGGCGACTTTAACGATGCAATCAACTTCCTTGAATTATACCGTGATAAAAAAGGCGGAAATAATGATACAAACTGGGAAAATGCAGATTTCAAAAAGCTTCTTAATGATTCTCAAACAGAAGCAGATACAGCAAAACGTCAGCAAATGTTAAAAGATGCTGAAGCAATTCTTATGGACGAGCTTCCAATTGCACCAATCTATTTCTACACTGACTCTTGGGTTCAAAAAGACAACCTAAAAGATGTTGTAGTATCAGGTCTTGGAGATGCTCAATTAAAATGGGCTCACTTTGAATAAGTAATTAAAAGTTATAAGTTTAAAAAGGTATATGAAGCCTTGCTTCATATACCTTCCTTTCTAATTGGGGGTAATTAGAAAATAATGGAGGTTAAACCATGATAAAGTATTTGACAAGACGCCTGCTGTTTATGATTCTTTCTTTATTTCTTATTATAACAGCGACGTTTTTCTTCATGCGCATGGCACCAGGTAACCCGTTTACGTCTGAAAAGCAGTTGCCGCCAGCGATTGAAGCTAATTTGAATGAACATTATGGATTAAATGATCCGTGGTATGTTCAATATGGGGAATATTTACTTCGAATAGTACAGTGGGATTTTGGCCCATCTTTTAAATATAAAAGTCAAACAGTTAATGATTTAATTAACGAAGGATTTCCAGTATCTTTAGTTTTAGGTTTAGAGGCAATTTTTATTGCTTTAGCAGTAGGGGTAACATTGGGGATTATCGCTGCCCTAAGACATAATAAATGGCAGGACTATTTGGCCATGATTATTGCTGTATTTGGTATTTCGGTGCCTTCCTTTATAATGGCTGCATTACTGCAATATGTATTTGCCATTAAATTAGGCTGGCTTCCAGTTGCACGATGGGGAACATTTGCACAAAGTATTCTTCCAGCTGTCGCTTTAGCAGCCGGACCAACTGCATTTATCGCTAGATTGACACGTTCATCTATGCTGGAAGTGTTGAGTAATGATTATATTAAAACAGCAAAAGCAAAAGGATTAGGTCAGTTTGTTATAACAGCAAAACATACAATTAGAAATGCGATTCTTCCAGTTGTGTCTTATATGGGACCATTATCAGCTGGAATTGTAACAGGTAGTTTTGTTATTGAAAAAATCTTTGGTATTCCAGGATTAGGTTCACACTTTGTAAAAAGTATCAGCAATCGTGACTATACAGTTATTATGGGTGTAACAGTTTTCTATAGTATTATCCTATTAGCGTCTGTTCTTCTTGTCGATATCTTGTATGGATTTATTGATCCGCGCATTAAATTAGCAGGCGGGAAGAAAGGAGAATAAGAATGCAACAGATTTCAAAAGATAAATTTTCCGTTGTTGGAAATAGTAAAGTAGAAGCAGAACAAATTTCTAAACCTAGTCTTTCATTCTGGAAAGATGTTTTTATGCGTTTTAAACAAAACAAACTTGCTATTACTGGATTAGTAATACTAATAATTCTTATTGTTATGGCATTGTTTGGTCCATATTTAACGAAATATGATTATCGTACAAATGATTTAAATAATTCCAATCTTCCACCAAGCACTGAACATTATTTTGGAACTGATGATCTTGGTCGGGATGTATTTGCCCGAGTTTGGTATGGTGCAAAGATTTCCTTATTTATTGGTGTTGCCGCAGCAGCTATTGATTTAATAATTGGAGTTATCTGGGGAGGAATTGCTGGATATAAAGGTGGCAAAGTCGATGAATATTTGATGCGTATTGCCGATATTTTATATGGAATTCCTTATTTACTTCTAGTTATTTTGTTAATGGTAGTGTTAGGAGATCAAAAAGGACCGGTTGCAAGTTTAGCAACGATGATTTTGGCAATGAGTATTACAGGCTGGATTAATATGTCAAGGATCGTTCGTGGACAAGTCCTTTCTTTAAAGACGCAAGAATATATTTTAGCATCAAGAACATTAGGTGCTAACGTAACAAGAATTATGGCTAAACATTTAATTCCAAATGCTATGGGGCCAATATTGGTTACTTTAACATTAACTGTTCCATCAGCTATCTTCACTGAAGCATTTTTAAGCTACTTAGGCTTAGGATTGACACCACCATTAGCGAGTTGGGGAACGATGGCGAATGACGGAATTTCAGCGATGAAGTATTATCCATGGAGATTATTCTTCCCAGCTATATTTATCTGTTTAACTATATTTGCATTTAACGTAATTGGTGATGGGATTCGTGATGCATTAGATCCAAGATTACGTAAGTAAGGAGTGAGATAGATGGAAAAATTATTAGAAGTGAAGGATTTACAAGTCTCATTCCATACGTATGGAGGAGAAGTGCAGGCTGTTCGTGGGGTATCCTTTGATTTATATAAAGGAGAAACATTAGCCATTGTAGGTGAATCTGGATCAGGGAAAAGTGTTACAGCACAAACATTAATGAAACTAATTCCAATGCCTCCTGGTCATATTAAAGGCGGACAAATGCTGTTTAATGGAGACGATATTGTTCCAAAAACAGAAAAAGAAATGCAGAAGATTCGCGGAAAAGAAATGAGTATGATTTTCCAAGATCCAATGACTTCTTTAAACCCTACAATGCGTATTGGAACGCAAATAATGGAAGTACTAATTAAGCATCAACAGATGTCTAAAGAAAAAGCAAAAGCAAGAGCCGTTGAATTATTAACGCTTGTTGGGATTCCTATGCCCGAAAGACGTGTAAATCAATATCCACATGAGTTTTCTGGTGGAATGAGACAACGTGCAATGATTGCCATTGCGTTGGCAGCAAGACCACATTTGCTTATTGCAGATGAACCAACAACTGCTCTGGATGTTACCATTCAAGCACAAATTCTTGATTTAATGAAAGAATTACAAAAAAAGCTTGATACAAGTATTATCTTTATTACACATGATCTAGGAGTTGTTGCAAACGTGGCAGATCGTGTTGCTGTTATGTATGCTGGACAAATTGTCGAAATGGGTACAGTAGATGAAATATTTTATGATCCGAGACATCCGTATACATGGGGATTACTTGCTTCTATGCCAAGTTTGGATAATGATGGCGAAGCAGAATTAGCTGCTATTCCTGGTACACCGCCTGATTTAACAAATCCTCCAGTTGGAGATGCTTTTGCACCAAGAAATCCTAATGCTTTAGCAATTGATTATGAACAAGAACCACCTTTATATCAAGTGTCAGAAACGCATTTTGTGAAATCATGGCTATTGCATCCAGATGCGCCAGCAGTTGAACCGCCTGCATCTGTTAAGGAAAGAATTCGTCCTTTATCCTCTAATTTTGAACAACCAATATTAGTGAAAGGGGACAAGATAAATGGCTGAAAAATTATTAGAAATTAAAAATTTAAAGCAGCATTTTAATGTAGGGAGACCTAATTTAGTAAAAGCGGTCGATGATATTACATTTGATATATACAAAGGGGAAACACTTGGGTTGGTTGGTGAGTCCGGGTGTGGTAAATCAACAACTGGTAGATCGATTATTCGTCTTTATGATGCAACTGACGGACAAGTTTTATTTAATGGCGAGGACGTGCATGGGAAAAAATCTGCATCTCAATTAAAGAAATTTAATCGTAAAATGCAAATGATTTTCCAAGATCCTTATGCTTCTTTAAATCCTCGGATGACCGTTGCGGATATAATTGCAGAAGGTATTGATATCCATGGATTAGTTAAATCCAAAAAAGAACGTATGGAAAAAGTATATAGTCTTCTTAACACAGTTGGCTTGAATAAAGAGCATGCTAACCGCTATCCGCATGAGTTCTCTGGCGGGCAGAGACAGCGTATTGGGATTGCAAGAGCACTTGCGGTTGATCCTGACTTTATTATTGCTGACGAGCCGATTTCAGCGCTGGACGTTTCTATTCAAGCGCAGGTAGTTAACTTGATGAAACAACTGCAAAAGGAAAAAGGCTTAACGTATCTATTTATTGCCCATGATCTATCGATGGTAAAATATATTAGTGATCGTATTGGAGTTATGTACTTCGGTAAATTAGTAGAAATAGGACCTGCTGATGAGATATACAATTCTCCAATCCATCCATATACACAAAGTCTTTTATCGGCTATACCGCTTCCTGATCCTGAAACAGAGCGTACTCGTACAAGAACGGTTTACGATCCTGCTGTTCATCAGTATAAAAATGGGGATGATATCAAAATGCGTGAAGTAAAATCAGGACATTTTGTTTACTGTTCAGAAACGGAATTTAAAAAGTATCAAGCTGATTATAATAAATAAAAAATAACGATCTCTCCGATTGAGATCGTTATTTTTTTATGTACATCACTGAGAACTTCATCTTGCTATTGAGGGAATTTTCAATATAAAAGAAAAAATAGTAAGTTTTCTAAATGAGCCATGTAATAGGAGGTATATTTTTTGTCTTTTAAACAAAAGGTTACCTGAAAAGAGGCTTACGTGCTCTCTCAAATAGTCGCAGTCAGAATATAATACTTCGCTGTTCCAGGGGGGGGGCTATGCCTGAGCCTCCACAGAGCTTTCTTCTGTGTAGCGTGGGGTCTCTTTTGTCCCGCTAATCCCAAAGGAGTCTTCGTGTATTCAGACTGCTCCCTTAAAACTTAAGAAAACTACTTCTTTTGATGTTCCAAGGTGCCAATTTAATTAGCATAGGATTTTAGTTGAATTTGGATTTTTTAAGGGAAGAGGGTATCTACACGCTTTATCACTGGAGTAGTATTGAGAAGGCTGGATTATCTTTCTGAATCAACTGTATTACTATAAAAATAAAAAGGAAAGTCAAACCTTCAAAAAAGCAGGTTTGACTTTCCTTTTTGTTATTCCGGACTACCTTCAGCTGTTTCAATATCGTGGATAAGTTCTGGACGATCTAAATCGGCATCATAAAAATCCTTTGTTTCTGGAAGTCTTAAGTTTAGAAATTGCTTTTTGGAAATTCGAATACTTACTTTTTCCACGGTGTAATCAAACACATGGCCGCCGACATTTCTATCGTCATCTACAAAATGCAGATGATATCCCGCTACTGCGATGCCGTTAGCGTAGTGTGGCGTACGGAAACCAGCGATGGTTCCGTGGATATCTTTAAAGTCAAAGATAGGTTGTGTTTGTACTGCTTCTATCATTGGCACATAAGGTTTTTCTTGGTATTCTACTGTTCTTGTTTGGACTTTCTTAAAGACACCGTCCATACGGATAGCGTAAAATAAATTTCTGCTTGGTAAAATACGATCAAGTTCTTCGTGAAGCTCTTTCATTGTCATAGGTTTATCGATTTCATGTACCATTTCTGTCTCAAAAAAAGTTAATGAACAAAATGGAGATTTATCGCTATCACTTACAGGAGTACAAGTACCATCTGAACGAAGTCGATAGAAAGATCCGTCAAATCCAATCAATTCTCCATCTAATTTATTAAACGTTCCGATTCCGAAATCACCATGCTTTGGAATTTCCTTTAACGAAAAATCCCCATCATAAACAGCTTCAAGTAGTGCTGTCATAGTAGAAACTTGATAAATTTCATGTGAGTTTTTCAGGTGATCTGGCTGTTTATCTTCTTGTAAAGTTTTAGTCACACCCATGCAAATATCACTCCTATTTATAATTTTAATGTTAAGGCAGCATTTCATGTTATTGTGGCTAACCTTTGGTCAAAAATTCTAACTTTATTGAAGAAAGAGAGTGCTGATAGCTTTAGTGTTAATAAATAAATCCCCATAAAAGCAATACCTGAGCATGCACTTTCTTATAAGATAGAATAAAACTTCTGAAGTTTATAAAGTTATAGCATCTATTAAGAAACTTCAGAATTAGTGCCAATGAAGGCATAAGAACTTAGTATACTTACGACTTCATTGGCAAGCTTATAAATTTATGAGCATAAGTGCTTATAAATTTACTTATTTTGAATGCCCAATAGCTTTCTTTTTCATATTTAGCTCATAATAATTTGGCCATTTTTGACTAGCTAAATCTATATTATCACTATAATCAACTGGGATATCAATAATAACAGGACCTTCTTGCTCGAATCCTTGTTTTAAAACTTTTGCCAGTTCATCAGGAGAATTTACTCTTAAACCTGTAGCTCCGAAGCTTTCTGCATATTTAACAATATCGATTTGGCCGAAATCTACACAAGAATTACGGTTATATTTCATCACTTGTTGGAAGGAAACCATATCATATGTGCTATCATTCCATACTAAATGAACAATATTTGTTTTCATCCTAACAGCTGTTTCAAGTTCCATAGCAGAGAATAAAAATCCACCGTCACCGGATACAGAGACAATTTTCTCAGAAGGGTTTAAAATGGACGCTGCAATGGCCCAAGGAAGTGCTACACCAAGTGTTTGCATTCCGTTGCTAATTAATAGTTTGTTAGGTTCATATGCTCGAAAATGACGAGACATCCATATACCATGGGAACCGATATCACAAGTTACAGTGGTATTATCGTCAACCAGTTTACGCAACTCCTGTACAATATTTAGTGGATGTGAACGATCTGGAAGCTGTTTTGCAGGAAGTTCTTCTATTTTTTTTAGAAGATTTTTCAAATCGCCCAATGTCTCTTTTTTATCTTCGTTAAGAGTCAATTTAGCAGCATGAGATGTTATTTGATCGACTGTAGCAGCTATGTCTCCGATTAATTCAAGTTCTGGTTGATAAAAATGGTCAGCATCTGCTTGCATTTCATCTAAATGAATGATCGTTCTTTGACCATTTACATTCCAAAATTTCGGATCATATTCAATCGGATCATACCCAATAGAAAGAACAACATCTGCCTGTTCTATTAATAAATCTCCAGGTTGATTATGGAATAGACCGATACGTCCGAAATATTGTGGCTCCAGTTCTCTTGAAAGGGCGCCTGCTCCTTGAAATGTTTCTACAAATGGAATTCCAAGTTTGGCAAGAAGACGTCTAATGGATTGGACAGCTTTTGGTCTGCCACCTTTCATTCCAACAATGGCAACTGGAAGCTTAGCATTTTGAATTTTGGAAATAGCTGAGCTAATCATGCTATCCTGTGCCGCACCTAATGATGGGGAAGGCAGTGGTGCTATAGTATTCACAGATGCTTCTTGTGCCGTAACATCTTGTGGGAAACTAATAAATGCGGCTCCTGCTTGACCTGATTTGGCAGCTCGGAATGCATTTGTTAATGCTTCTGGTATATTATTTACGTCTTGAACTTCTACACTATATTTTGTAATGGATTTAAATAATAAAGCATTATCTAAAGATTGGTGTGTTCTTTTTAAACGATCAGCGCGAATAACATTTCCTGCTATCGCAACAACTGGATCACCTTCTGTATTGGCAGTTAATAAACCGGTTGCAAGGTTGGATGCACCAGGCCCTGAGGTAACGAGACATACTCCAGGTTTTCCAGTTAATCTCCCAACTGCGGCAGCCATAAATGCAGCATTTTGTTCATGTCTACATAAAACTAATTCTGGTCCTCTATCTTGTAATACGTCAAAAACTGCATCAATTTTTGCACCAGGGATTGCAAAAACATGTGTAACTCCCTGAGCAATTAATGTATCAACAATGAGCTCTGCTCCACGTTTGGTAATAATAGGTTCTTGTTGTGGTTTCATTTACTCTCCACTCCTTTAATAATAGAAATTCTTTATAGGAAGCTGAATTTCATGATATGATTTACTATACATTTCACAAAGTTTTTTTTCCAATATCAATTTAAGGTGTTTTTGATATGTTTTACGAATCAATGATAAAAGGATGGGATTTAATGGAGCTTAGACAATTGCAATATTTTATCACAGTAGCAGAGGAGCTTCATTTTGGGAAAGCAGCAATAAGATTAAATATGACACAACCGCCGCTTAGTCAACAAATAAAGCATTTGGAGGAAGAGCTTGGATTTCCTTTATTACATCGGTCTAATCGAGCGGTAGAATTAACAACGGCAGGAAATGTATTTTTAAATCAAGCACGTGCTGTACTTAATCAACTGGATAGAGCAGTTGAGCATGCACGTCATACTGCTAGAGGAGAGCTTGGAAAAATTGTAATTGGCTTTGTTGGAACAGCATCCTATGAAATTCTTCCACCTGCCATCAGCGAATTTAGAAGTATGTATCCTTCGGTTGATATAGAATTACGACAATTGTCGAAACCAGACCAAGTTAGAGCACTATTAGATGGAGACATTGATATTGGCTTTTTACATCCACCAGTAGAAAGCAATGAATTGATCTGTCGAAGCATTAAAAAAAGCAACTGTATTTTTGCCATTCCTAAAAATCATCCTTTAGCTGCTAAATCTACTGTTTCTATTAAAGATATCGCAAATGAGCCAATTATCTCTTTAGCGGAAGAAGCGTGGTCTACCTTATATATTAATTTTATTCGGTTATGTGAAAATCATGGATTTTCTCCGAATATTGTACAGGAATCTACTGAATATCAAATGGTCATTGGGTTAGTCACAGCAGGGATTGGCATTGCAGTTGTTCCTCATTCTGCAAAACGTCTTTTTAACTTGGATGTCGTATATAAAGCGATTGATCAAGATGATTTAGTTGCTGAATGGATTATTTCCTATAAAAGAGAAAATCAAAATCCTGCTTTATTCCATTTGGTTCATCATGTGCTGCAACGTAAGGAATCCTATTAAGTAGTCTAGTAAAATAAAGGATGCTTTAAGGTACTGTCCCAAATGATTTCCTATTTTAGGACAGTCTTTCTTAAAGAATGGAATATAACCTGTCAATTATATGGAAAGATATAATTTTAAACACAATACTGAATACTAGAACTAAATATTGTTACAATATAAAGGAAATGAATATTTGTAATGTGATGTGAAAGTATTGTAAATAATAATACTGTTTAAAAGAACCATTTTGGATGAGGATGGTGGAGGGATTATATTGAAAAATAAATATTGTTTAGCAGTTTTGTCACTTTTAAGTGTCTTTATTATCCCTACTTGTACTCTTGCAGAAAAAAACCGAGAGTTTTCTTTACAACCAGAGAAAAAAGTCAATATGTCTATAAAAAATATTCCAACCTTTTTCCCACGGCTACAAACATCTACGCTTTCCTTTTCCTACCCTGACGCGATTAGAGGAGTCTATGTAAATGGACATGCTGCTGGAAGTGAAAAATGGAATCAATTAATTAGCTTGTTTCATCACACTGATTTAAATGCAATGGTAATTGACTTTAAAGATGATAATGGGAACTTAACTTTTAGAACGTCAAAAGAGTCGCAATATTATTCTATCAGCAAACCTTATATACCAAATATGCCTGCACTTTTAAAAAAAATGGAACAAGAAAAAATTTATCCCATTGCTAGAGTAGTCGTATTCAAAGACACGCTATTAGCATCTGAAAAGCCTGAATGGTCATTTATGGACGGCAAGAATATATGGAAAAATGGCAGAAAGGAAGCTTTTGTTAATCCCTTTCAAAAAGAAGTTTGGGATTATAATGTAAATATTGCGATAGAAGCAGCGAAAATGGGGTTCGAGGAAATTCAATTTGATTATGTTCGTTTTCCTGAAGGATTCGAGTCGAAAGAGAAGCAGTTAAGGTATTCTAAAGGTGATTTTGCTAAAACAGATAGTAAGGAAGGGTCACAAAGAGTAAGGGCAGTATCTGATTTTGTAAAATATGCAAAAGAAAAATTAAGACCATATAATGTGAAGGTTTCAGTTGATATATTTGGATATACTGCAACGTTAAAGGAAGCACCAGGAATCGGACAGAACTTCTTAAAAATAAGCGAAAATGTGGATGTTATTTCATCAATGATTTACCCCAGTCACTGGAGTGCTTATTTCGGTTTGGAAAAACCAGATTTACAGCCATATCAACTTGTGGATGCATATAGTAAAGTAGAAAAAAGCAAGTTGGAAAAACTAAAAAAAGCACCAATTTCTAGACCATGGCTACAGGATTTTACGGCAGCATGGCTTGGAAAAGGAAATTTTCAGCAATATGGCAGTAAACAAATTGAAGATCAGATTAAGGCATTACAAGACAATGGAATTAACGAGTTTCTATTATGGAATGCAGGAACCAACTATACAAAAAATGTTGACTATACACCGTAAAAAACGATGAATTTTTCTGTTAAGATTATGTCAGAATCTAAAATGATAATAATAAGGGGCAAAATACAATGCATTGGTATGATAAATTAAATGATTATTTTCCTATAGAAGAGATGAAATCACAAGAGCATTTGGAAGCGCTATTAAAAGATTTCCCAGATACTTATCATAAAGATGAGGGAAAATATCATGTTTTGATGTATGTGGAATTAGATGACTTTATTTTTATTGACTATTTATATGTATCCAGTGAAGCAAGAGGAAAAGGAATTGGTCATACACTCCTTCAGAGATTAAAAGAAAAAGGTAAACCGATTTTATTAGAAGTAGAGCCGGTTGATTATAAAGATACCGATACACATAAAAGATTAAAGTTTTATCAAAGAGAAGAATTTCAGCATGCAAAAACAATAGGATATAGAAGAAGATCATTGGCAACAAATCAAGTTACTAAGATGGAGATTTTATATTGGGCGCCAAATCATGAAGGGGAAGACATGGTTTACGATGCTCTTGTAAAAACGTATAAAAAAATACATACATATAAAGATAAACAGTTTTATGGTCAATCGTATGAACCGGTTGAAGATGTAGTTCGAGAAAATAATCATGATGAAATAAAAGATATTTTTGATGAAATTTGACTAAACATGTAGATATATGAAAAATAGTATGTATGTTTCTATCTTATTTTCAATAAAAATGACTTAATTGAGAATAAAAAGTGGTTTAAAAAAATAGATAACGGGTAAATATACCCTATAACAGAAAAAACAGAAGAAAAATTAAGAATAAATGAAACCTTTTTGCTTTTCAATCGTCTATATTATTAACATGAAAAAAATAATAGAATTCTTAAAGGAATATAGGAGAATTCGGTAAAAAAAGGGGGAGAAAAAGGAAAAAATAAACTAAATTGCATGGGAAATCAGCATATTCTTCAAATGGAAACATTTTTTATGAACTGTGAATGATATTTTAAAAAACATATACCCAATTAATGATAAATAGTGTATAATAATTAATATAAATTACTTGATTAAATTAATTATAATTTATTGATACCAAGTAGTTATCATAGTAATTGATTCTAAAATATATGTCTAAATAAAGGGAGTGTGAATTTGTAAAATGGTAACATTATACACTTCACCAAGTTGTACATCCTGTAGAAAAGCAAAAGCATGGTTAGAAGAACATGATATAGCTTACAAAGAAAGAAATATATTTTCCGAACCTCTTTCAATCGAAGAAATTAAAGAAATTCTTCGTATGACGGAAGATGGAACAGACGAAATTATTTCAACTAGAAGCAAAACATTTCAAAAATTGAATGTTAATTTAGAAACAATGCCTTTACAAGATTTATTTGGGCTTATAAAGGATAATCCAGGGCTATTACGTCGTCCAATTATAATTGATGAAAAAAGACTTCAAGTTGGCTATAACGAAGATGAAATTCGTCGTTTCTTACCAAGAAAAGTACGGACATTCCAATTGCGTGAAGCACAGCGCTTAGTAAATTAATATAACTTGGTTTCTTATCTTAAAGGTCTGACAGTTATCCATACCTAATTCTAATTTTGGTATGGATAAGTCAGGCCTTTTCATTTATAGTGCATCGTATAAAACTTTATGTCATTCTAACTGGCATTAGAAAGCAAGAAGATCTTCTTTAATGGAAGTTTTTCTTTAGTATAAGAAGTTAAAATTTGTGATAATCAAGCGAGAATGCTAAAATATAGAACAATTATAAATAAGTTATAAATAACGAACATATTAATCACCTTGCCCTATATATGTAAAAAGGCGAGCTAATGGAATCGATGCTCTAAATATGCTGATTCAATAATCTGTTGAGTGAAATTATTTTCATCGGTAATACTACTAATATAAAAGAATGATGAATAGGTTAATTAGAAACAAGAAAAAATGTGAAAAATATTTGAATAGGCATATAATGGTTTTTTTATTCTCAGTATATTTTAATTCCATTTCACTCACTTTTGTCATAGAATATATAAGTACAAGGTACAAATTATTTAAATTTTAAAAGTATTAAATTATTAAGAAAATGGGTAAAGAATAAGACAAGTATCTGTATGGGGGTATTAGTCCCTTCCATCATAGCCTGAAGGGAGTGTTACAGAATGGAAATTGAACGTATAAATGATCATACAGTTAAGTTTTATATTTCGTACATTGATATAGAAGAACGCGGCTTTAAGCGTGAGGAAATTTGGTATAACAGAGAAAGAAGCGAAGAACTCTTTTGGGAAATGATGGATGAGGTTCATCAAGAAGAAGAATTCGTATTGGATGGTCCTTTATGGATTCAAGTTCAAGCGTTGGATAAAGGGCTGGAAATACTGGTTACTAGAGCTCAGCTTTCAAAAGATGGACAAAAGTTCGAAATTTCCATACCAGAAGATAAACTTAAGGACCTACCAACAGATGATCGTTTTGAAGAAATGATTGAAGAACATTTTACCGTAAATGACAGTGAAGATGATCTAGACGATACATTAGAATTTGTGATTGCTTTTAAAGATTTTGAGGATTTAATTTCTCTTTCTAAACATCAGGGCATTCAAGATATTGATACAACTTTATACAGTTATGAAAATCAATATTACTTATTTGTTCAGTTCTTAGATGAGACGATGGAAGAGGAAATAGATAACACTTTAAGTATTATTTTAGAATATGGACATGAAACGCAAAAAACGATACATGTGTTAGATGAATATGGAAAAATAATTATACAAGATGAAGTATTTACTGAGTTAAGAAAGTATTTTCCATAAAAAATGCCGATTTCATTAGAAATCGGTATTTTTTAACTAAGAAAAGAAAGTAAGGTGCCCCGCACGTTTCTTAAGAAGGTAAGAAAGTATAAAGTTTTTCAACTTAGATTAGTGTCTAGCTCCAGTAAGTATTGCCTTATGCCTCTAAAAGTAAAAAGCACTTTTTGAGTCAGGAGAACATTTTTCTTCGGGGCTTACCAAGGCGCTTGCGCTTTTCTTAATCAGCTGCTAACTTGAGTGTCTCTGCAAGAGTTTGGAGCTTCATTGTCTTGTGGTTTCGGTTCCCCCTAAAAAGAATAGCATTCATTGTAATCGGGTACATAAAGAAGAGAATATAAAACCTTATTTAAACAGAGAAGTATAGGCGGGTGTTGGAATGAATCATACAGCTAGATTAAGTATTTTTTTAGCAGTAGCAGGACTTTTTGTATATATATCTAATTTTTTTATCACAATAAAAGGTGGAGTATACGGACAGCTGAGCTTATTGATGAGTTTGTCTGTTATTTTTATTGGATTTGTAATATTTTTTGAGAATAGGCATCCAACTCAGACACTGACGTGGTTGGTTGTTTTAGGGAGTTTTCCAGTTGTAGGATTTATTTTTTATTTACTATTTGGAAGGAATTATCGCAAGGAAAGAATCTATCGGGAAAAATATTTTTTAGATAAAGAAGCGTATTTACGTATTGAAAATGAAATGCGTCTTGGAACAGAAGAGAAAATAGAAAAATTAGAAGTCCATCAAAGAAATCTTTTTCGGTTAGCAGAAAAATTGGGTAATACACCCATTTCTTTCAACACTTCTACGAAAGTGCTTACAAATGGAGATGAAACTTTCACTGCTATTATAGAAGCATTAAAAAATGCCAAACATCATATACACTTAGAATATTATATTGTTCGCGATGATCAGATTGGTGAAGAGATTAAATCAGTGTTAATAAAAAAAGCAGAAGAAGGGGTGAAAATTAGATTTCTTTATGATGCAGTTGGTTCTTGGCAATTATCAAAAAAATACATCCATCAGCTGAAAACTGCTGGTATAGAAGTAATCGCATTTGGTCCAGTTAGAATGCCTGTGTTAAACAGCAAATTTAATTTCCGTAACCATCGGAAAATTATTGTTATTGATGGAACAATTGGTTTTGTAGGCGGGTTAAATATTGGAGATGAATATCTAGGTCGAGATGCATCGGTTGGGTTTTGGCGTGATACTCATTTGATGGTAGAAGGAGAAGCAGTTCGATCACTCCAGCTGATTTTTCTGCAAGATTGGTTTTACATGACTAATAGCAGCTTCTTAACAGATGAATATTTATCCCCGATTTCAGTAGGAAATACACATGGTGGAGTGCAGCTGATTGCAGGTGGCCCTGATAATGAATGGAGTGTCATCAAAAATATTTTCTTTAGTATGATGACATCTGCTACGAAATCAATTTGGATTGCTACTCCTTATTTTATTCCTGATGAGGATATATTCTCAGCTATAAAAATTGCTTCTTTAAGTGGATTGGATGTTCGGTTATTAGTACCGAATAAACCAGATAAAAGAATTGTTTTTCATGCATCACGCTCCTATTTTCCGGAACTGTTGGAAGCGGGTGTGAAGATATATGAGTATGAAAAGGGATTTATGCATAGTAAAATTGTTATTGTAGATGGGGAAATTGCCTCAATTGGAACATGTAATATGGATATGCGAAGCTTTCATCTGAATTTTGAAGTAAGCGCATTTTTATATAAAACGAAAAGCACGAAACAGCTGGTGGAAGATTTGGTGCATGATATGGAGGATGCTAAGGAATTAGAATGTGAGTCTTTTAATAAAAGACATGTTGGTTTTCGAATTCTTGAATCAACATCGAGGTTATTGTCTCCTTTATTATAATGTCTACCCTGAAAAAGGGTTTGGCTTTCTCGATGAATCCGCATCCAGAATACACTTCGCTTTCCTGTGGGCTCATCTACGAGCCTCCTCGCTGCGGTTGCGGGGTCTCGTCTTTCTCGCATTCCCGCGGGTGTCTTCGTGTGTTCTGGCTGCTCCCTGCTTTATAACTTTGTTGCATGGATGATGTCTACACTGTAAAAAGGGTTTCGCAGGTGGAATATACTTTTTGCTTTCCTTCTTTTATATAATGAAATAAAAGAAGGAAAGTGGCTGGAAAAGGCGAATATATTTATTAGAAAAATTTAATTAGGAAAGGAGCATATTCGTGTTTACTGCTAAAACTGAGGATGGTTCTTTCATCCGTTTATATGAAAAAATAAGTGATAAGGAATACTTGCGAAAGCTTCGCTCCAGTCATCATTTTTTTTGCCCGGAATGTTCAGAAAGGGTTATTTTGAAATTAGGGGAAAAAAGGGTAACTCATTTTGCTCACGAAAAGAATTCTATTTGCTGTGCAAGTGCAGAAGCAGAGTCGGAGTATCATTTAGAGGGGAAATTGCAACTTTACAACTGGCTTGATAAACTAGGATTACAGCCTGTTTTGGAACCATATTTTTCAACCATTAAACAACGAGCAGATATTGGATTTCGTTACAATAATAAATATTATGTTATAGAATATCAATGCTCTCCTATCTCTTCCGCACTATTAATCAAAAGAACGAATGGCTACCGCAAAGAAAATTTTCATCCTATATGGATCATTGGATTTAAAAATATGCAAAAAATGATAAGAAATAAATTGCGAGTATCTTCATTTTGTTATCAATTTCTTATAGCATACAACGGTCAATATATTTTGCCCACATACTGTCCTTCCCAAAAAAACTTTCATTTTTATCACTCCTTATTTCCAATTACGATAAATCAATTGTTTGCTTCCTGCCATACTCAATCAATTAACTCCATGTTTTTCCCACCATTATGGAAATCAAGATCTTCTCCTATCCCTTTTCAACAATGGAAAAAAGAAATACGAAAACAAAAAATCCATTCTATCCATTATCAAACGAAAAATAATGATTATTTTTTAAAAGAAATCTATATAAACAAATGGCATCCGCATTTTTTACCTCCTTATATTGGCGTTCCGCTCCGTTCCAATATTCATATAGAAACAGCTCCATTGTTTTGGCAAACATACATCTTTTTGGATCATTTTACTGGTGAAAAGGGCAATAAAATCATTTCTCTTCATAAAATTACCGAACAATTTCAAAGAAGGATGAACAGGAAAGAAATAAAAAAAAGACAGCTTCCGATGATAGCAGGAGAAACTTGGAGGCAAGCTGTTTATGATTATCTGCATTTTTTAACAGCTGCCAATATTCTAATAGAAGTGAAGCCTCTTTTTTACGTTTTAAAAGAAAGAGTTATAATAGAGAAGAACTATGAAACCATTACCAAAAAAGAAGATATATTTTATTATGAAAATGCAGCTATTCTGAATAAATTAGTCTCATTCACCGGTTTAAAGCCTAAATGATAATATTGGAAAAATGCGCACCCTTAAAAAGAAATAATTTATAGCACAGAGTAGGAAGACTCCCACAGGACAGCGAAGTATATGCAACCTGGGGAACCTTTTTTCAGCAGACCAAAACGAAAGAAATAAAAAGAACACTTATTACATAAGCTAATCATAGCATATGAAAAAATCGTCGGAACAGGCAGGAATTATAAGACGGGAACTAGAATTATGAAAGAACGAATGGATTTCGTATTGCGAAATAAAGAACGGGGGACTTGATGATGACAAGTGAAACAACAGTAAAAAAATTACCACAACGAAGCGAACTTTCGGTGGAAGATACATGGAAGTTAGAAGATATATTTCCAACAGATGAAGCCTGGGAGAAAGAATATGACGAAGTAAAACAACTCTCTGAACAAGCAGTAGAATACCAAGGAAAACTATCAGAGAATGCAGATACATTATACAATGCTCTTTCTTTTCAAGACACATTATTCAGCCGTTTAGAAAAACTATATACATATGCACATATGCGCTATGACCAAGATACAACTAATAGCTTTTATCAAGGATTTGACAGCCGAATAAAAAATCTTTATGCACATACTGCCAGTGCATTAGCCTATATTGTTCCAGAAATTCTATCTATTGAAGAAGAAACGGTTACATCGTTTTTAGAGGGAAAGAAAGAATTAAAACTATATGAAAAAGTGTTAGAAGAAATCAATTTGCAGCGTCCGCATGTACTTTCTGCAGATCAAGAATCTCTACTTGCACAAGCATCAGAGGTTTTAGATGCATCCAGCAATACATTTGGCATGTTAAATAACGCTGATTTAGAATTTCCAAGTATTAAAGACGAAAATGGTGAAGAAGTGGAGGTAACGCATGGACGATATTCCCGTTTTTTAGAAAGCGGAGATCAGCGTGTACGTCATGATGCATTTCAAGCTGTTTATGATACGTATGGAAAATTTAAAAATACCTTTGCTTCAACTTTAACAGGAAATGTGAAGAACCATATTTTTAATGCGAAAATACGTCATTATGATTCAGCTCGTCATGCAGCACTATCAGCTAATAATATTCCGGAACAAGTATATGAAAATCTAGTCGAAACCATTCATGAGCACTTGCCATTACTACATCGATATATTAAACTTCGTAAAAAAGTGCTAGGGGTAGAAGAGCTTCATATGTACGATCTTTATACACCTCTAGTAAAAGACGTTAAAATGGAAGTCAGCTATGACGAGGCAAAAGATTTAATCATTAAGGGACTTCAACCTCTTGGGGAAGAATATGCCTCCATTTTAAAAGAAGGATTTGAAAACAGATGGGTGGATGTTCATGAAAATAAAGGAAAAAGAAGCGGTGCTTACTCTTCTGGTGCATACGGCACAAATCCGTATATCTTAATGAACTGGCAAGACAATGTAAATAATCTTTTTACACTTGCACATGAATTCGGTCACTCTGTTCATAGCTATTACACAAGAAAAACACAGCCTTACACATACGGGAATTATTCAATCTTTGTTGCAGAGGTTGCGTCAACTTGTAATGAAGCGTTATTAAATGATTATTTATTAAAAAACATTACAGATGAACAAAAACGCCTTTATTTACTTAATCATTATTTAGAAGGTTTTAGAGCTACTGTTTTCCGCCAAACAATGTTTGCTGAATTTGAACAACTCATTCATGTAAAAGAACAAAATAATGAGGCGTTAACAGCAGAATTATTGACACAGGAATATTATAAATTAAATCAAAAATATTTTGGGGAAGAAGATATTACGATTGATAAGGAAATAGGGTTGGAATGGTCAAGAATTCCTCACTTCTATTACAATTATTATGTTTATCAGTATGCAACTGGGTTCAGTGCTGCAACAGCATTAAGCAAGCAAATATTGGAAGAAGGAAAACCAGCAGTAGAGCGGTATATTGATTTCTTAAAAGCAGGAAGCTCTGATTATCCAATTGAAGTATTAAAAAAGGCCGGTGTTGATATGACTAGTAAAACACCGATTATTGATGCATGTAAAGTATTTGAAGAGAAATTGAATGAAATGGAAAACTTGTTGTCATAGGCATTATGTAGACGAAAAGCGTGTAAGATGAAAAAAGAGGATTTTATTGGTAGACAAGTAATAATGTTTACTCATGGATCTTTTTGTCACATCTTATACGCTTTTTTGTTGTGTTCATAGCTGGTTTAGCCTATAAAAAGGTTAACAGTTATTTCCACAACTTACGGAATTTTTAAAGAAATCTGCTTCTTTGTGTTAATTTTAGTATGATTCTGTAGAAGTGCAGTTAAAATGAAACTACTAGATTTAAACAGAAGACAAGTAGGGGAGTAACGAGTGTTTAGTTACCTTTATAACTGAGTATTAGAACATTGTGCTAGGAAAGGAGAACTTCATTTAATTTGACTCTGCCTATTTAATATAGTTTATTAGATAGAAAACTTGTAGTTTTCAGCAGATTCTTTCATTTATCCTCATTTATTTCTTAGAATGAGATATCCTCCATAAGAGTTTTTTTACTGCAGTATAAACAAGATACATCTTCTGTGAAAGTCACCAATTAAAACGAGTCCTTACAATCCAGTCCTTACTAGAGAAGTAAATTTGGCCAAGAAAATATTTCTTTAGCATTTAGAGGGAAGAGAAGGATAGTTTTATAGAAGGAGTGCAATATGGAAAAAAAATTAATAGACATAGTCGGGAATTTAAATGATTTTTTATGGTCAAATTTATTGGTTTTTATGTTGATAGGAATTGGGCTTTACTTCACATATAAATCACGTTTTATGCAATTTCGAATGGTAAAGGAAATGTTTTTGGTATTAAAAGAAGGAAAAACAGATGCAAAGAAGGGGCTATCTCCATTTCAGGCTTTTTGTATCAGCATGGCAGCACGTGTTGGAACTGGAAATATAACGGGTATTGCGATTGCGATTGCACTTGGCGGTCCTGGTGCAATCTTTTGGATGTGGATTATTGCATTAATTGGAGCTACTTCAAGTTTTGTTGAAAGTACATTAGCACAAATTTATAAAGTGAAAGATAAAGGCGGTTTCCGCGGTGGTCCTGCTTATTATATGGAAAAAGGATTAGGAAAACGCTGGATGGGAACTTTATTTGCTGTATTAATTACGCTTTCTTTCGGTTTGGTTTTTAATGCTGTACAGTCAAATACGATTACAGTTGCTTTTGAAAGCTCCTTTGGAACAGACCGTCTTACGCTTGGCATTATCATGGCTATTATATTTGCAGTTATTATATTTGGAGGTATTCAAAGAATTGCAAAAGCATCTGAATATATTGTGATTGTTTTAGCCGTTCTTTATATTGGTGTCTCATTGTTCATTACAATTATTAATATTACAGAAGTACCAAATGTTCTAATGTTGATTTTTAAAAGTGCTTTTGGTTTAGAACAAGCGCTTGGCGGATCCTTTGCTGCAATTATTATGAATGGGATTAAAAGAGGACTGTTCTCTAATGAAGCTGGAATGGGGAGTGCGCCAAATGCAGCAGCAACCGCAGTAACCAGCCATCCTGTTAAACAGGGGTTGATTCAAGCATTAGGTGTACTGATTGATACTGGAATTATTTGTACTAGTTCAGCTTTCATTGTACTGCTTTCACCTGTGTACAAACAAACAGAACTTAGCGGAATTGAATTAACGCAGGCTTCACTAGCGTCTCATATTGGTCCATGGGCTCCTGGTTTTCTTGCCTTCATGATTTTATTGTTTGCCTTTAGCACATTAATCGGTAATTATTATTATGGTGAAACGAATATTGAGTTCTTAAATACTAACAAGATTTGGCTTAAACTATATAAGATGGGCGTACTCGGAATGATACTATTTGGATCGATAGCAAAAGTAGAGCTTGTTTGGCATATAGCAGATTTATTTATGGGGTTGATGGTTATCACCAATTTAATTGCGATTTTGCTTTTATCTAAAATAGCCTTTGCAGCACTTAATGATTATATGAAGCAGAAAAAAGCTGGGAAGGACCCTCAATTCTATACAAATAGTATTAAAAATACAGACGGAATTGAAGGATGGCCAACTGCTTCAACTACTAAAAAAAACAAAGGTAGTATGATTGGCTAAATCTTTTATTGACATGATGGATAGATAAAAAAAACAGCCGCCATTTTCAAAACGAAAAAGGGTGGCTGTTTTTTTATTAGGCTAGTATCGATATTCCTTGAGTTGACGTGAATAATGATTAGTTCTTATCATCTGTATCGTCAGCATCAATTGGAACTGCTTTGCTAATCCCAAAAGCGTAAAAGCTAAGGACAACTAAGCATAAGAAAACAATTCCTGCAATAAGGGACATACGTGTATCATCATTAAACCACATACCAATCAATACCATTAGTAAAAAGGCGATAGTTAAGTAGTTTGTAACAGGAGCAAAAGGCATTTTAAATGGATGCTTGTCCATTTCTGCTCCTTTTGCTTTTCTAAATCTAATTTGACTAATTAAAATCACAAACCATGGAACCATGCCGGGAAGTACGCTGGCACTGTAAACATACACAAATAAATTTTCTGGTGCAAGAAAACTTAAGATAACACCAAATGCTAAACCAATCATCACACCAAATGTACTGAACAAAGGTACACCATTAGGCGATATTTTTGCGAATAATTTTGGTGCCTGTCCATTGAGAGCCAATGTATAAAGCATTCGCCCTGCACTGTAAATTCCGCTGTTACAACCAGACATGGCAGCGGTAATAACTACAAAGTTAATCAATCCTGCCGCAGCAGTAATCCCTATTTTTGCAAAAGTGGCAACAAATGGACTGCCAAGTGAATTAAGCTGATCCCAAGGATACACTGTTACAATCACAAAAATTGCACCGATATAGAAAATTAAAATACGCCAAATAATACTTTGAATAGCGTTTCTTAATGTTTGCTGTGGGTTTTTTGCTTCACCTGCTGTAATACCAATTAATTCAACACCTTGATAAGCGCCAATTACTAGTGATAAGGCAAAGAAAAAACCGGACCAGCCGCCAGTAAAGAAGCCGCCGTGCTGCCAAAGATTCGATAATCCAATGGCTTCTCCTCCATTGCCAAATCCAAAAAATATGATGCCAAAACCTGCTATAATCATCAAAATGATCGTAACAATTTTAATCATAGCAAACCAAAATTCAAATTCACCAAATGATTTAACAGAAATTAAGTTTGCTGCTCCCAGAATCACCATGGCTATTATTCCAGGTATCCAAGCAGGTAAATCTGGAAACCAGTATTGCATGTACGCGCCAACGGCAATAATTTCTGACATGCCAACGATAACCCATTGAAACCAGTTACTCCATGCAGTTAAATACCCTGCTAATGGATGTATGTATTTATGGCCAAATGTTGCAAATGAACCCGTACTTGGCTCCAAGTAGAGCATCTCTCCCATTGCACGCATAATAAAAAAGATGAAAATCCCTGTAATTGCATAGGCAATCATGACAGAAGGACCAGTCCATTGAATAGTTTTAGCAGACCCCATAAATAAACCAACACCAATTGTGCCGCCTAAAGCAATCATTTGGATATGTCTTGCCTCAAGACCTCTATTTAAGTCTTTTGTTGTCATTCCATCTCCTCCTTAAAGAATAGTATAGAGAAAATCTAAGTATGAAATGAATACAGCCATTATTCAGCTTTATAAAGAGGAAGAAGCTGTAATACTTGCAAAAGCAAACTATAAAGATAGACAACTGCATCATATTGTGCGAATTTTCACAATACCTATCATTCTTAAATTACCTTTCTAATGATAATAAAATAAACTGATGAATTCAAACTTATTCTAAAATAATATTCACATAATTAACGAAAAAACTATTTACAGGAACAAAAGTTATCGTAAAAAATAAAAAAGCATCACAGAGATTCCATGCTCTCTATGACACCCTACGTTGAAGTCACCACATCCTGTGGAAGGCGAATTCTGAAAGTGAAGCGGCCACGAACTTTTTGGTCCTTTTTTTTCGCACGCATTAATAGAAGCCTTTAAATTTTTTTCGGTTATTTAAAAAGGCGATGAAAAGAAAAAGGGATAAAAATAGCAATGGAGAACTAATTAAAAGGGGAAACATATTCATAAGCCCTAGTATATTTAGTGCAAACGAAAAAACAATAAATAAAAAAAAGATAATGAAGACTGTTTTTTTCATTCTTTTTTTCCTTTCTGCAATTGCTTATTTTTAATGAATAGAATGTTAGTATAATTATTACTCAAACTCCGCACTCTCAAATTCGTTTGCTAGTCCTTGATATTACTCGGTTTAGAACAATAAAATTGGAGGCTTGTTTTTTATTGTGGGGGGTTGCTTTCCACTACGGGTTGCTTCCCCTTCCGCGGGGTGGGATCTGAGCCTCCTCGGCGTTGCCTTGCGGGGTCTTTAGCCTTCCCACATTTCCCGCAGGAGTCTTCGCACCCTCCGTTACAAGCAACCTGTTTTAGAATAAGTTCTTGTCTTCGAATTTCATTACAAGGTATGATGACTAAATACTAGTAGGGTTGATTTTTTATGTTATTATTCAACGTTGTTCTCCCAAAATGTGCACTGTTAGTCTATTTCTATCAGATGGATGTTTTCACCAGTTCAACGACAGCAACTAATGAATCAAAACGGCTTGATTGGAGTGTAAGGTGCGAGACTCCTGTGGGATTAGCGGGTTAGATGAGACCTAAGCAGGCGCTTGCGCCGAGGAGGCACATCGCACGCCCCACGGAAAGCGAGCATCCTAAAACGAGAATCTTGCCCCTATTTATAAGGAATAATGTTTGCATATAAAACACCATAAAAGATTAATCAATCACCCTTTGCTCTAAACCAAGTTACGTCAATACATGAAGAAGAATTTATAACTGCGAAGTTTGTGTTATTATATGTGGATAAGTAGTTGAATATGAAGAACTAGTTTATTTTTGACTATTTTGTGAACAACAGCACAAATTTGTTGATATTAACTATATAGATATGTTAATATTTAGTTGTGAAATTAATCACAAACAAACTTATACCCCTTTGTTTGACCGTGAAAAATTTCTCCCATCCCCTTTGTTCATAACAATAAAAAAGGCCTTGCCTTGAGACAGCAAGCCCTTTTTTTGTTGTTTTCTATTATTCAAATCATATTTAACCTTCCTCAAGATACATAATAAAACCTAAAATGAAGACACTTACCTCGTTTTCAATATCCAAACTACGAAAAAACAAAATCAATCCAATAGAGGCAAAACAAGAGAATTTATTTAAAACAGTGTATAAGAAAAAAGTTTTTGTTCATAGCGCTGAAAAAAGCAATTCTGTTCATCATAGTGCTGAGAAATACGGAATTATTGTGAGAAACGCGGAATAATTGTGAGAAACGCGGAATAATCGGGAGGAACGCGGAATTATCGAAAGAAGCGCGGAATTATCGGGAGGAACGCGGAATTATCGAAAGAAGCGCGGAATTATCGGGAGTAACGCGGAATTATCGAAAGAAGCGCGGAATTATCGGGAGTAACGCGGAATTATCGAAAGAAGCGCGGAATTATCGGGAGGAACGCGGAATTATCGAAAGAAGCGCGGAATTATCGGGAGAAACGCGGAATTATCGAAAGAAGCGCGGAATTATCGGGAGAAACGCGGAATAATCGGGAGAAGCGCGGAATTATCGGGAGAAACGCGGAATAAACGAGAGAAACAAGTAAAAACAGGAGAAAAACCAAACAAAACTATCCCCAAATGTTTTTAACTGCCATAAATGTAGTTGCACGCTATCCTTTTTTATAAAAAAAGGATGCGCCAAAAAATGCTGCATCCTTCATAAGCTATTTATTTTACGTATTTCCAAAACATTCCATACTTTGCTGGTATTTGTTCTACTAGCTGCTTTAATTGAAGCTTCTTCATTTCTTTTTCTATTTCATATATCGATTTATTATAAACGACAGATAATTCTTTAGAAGCCACTAATTTAAAACATTCTAAAAAACTTTCTATTGGCGGTGGATCTGCTTTTTGCGGAATAACTTGCAACATTTCCTCGATTATTTGAACATAAACTTCATATGAATAATAACCAGTTATTTTAATTCCTTCTTCTTCAATATTTTCATTAAAAAATACAAGTGTCGGGATCTCGGTAACTTCCATTTCAGAAGTGATTTTTAAGTCACACTGAAATGCTTTTGCAGCACTTTCAGAATGAATATCTGCAACAAATTCCACTACATCTAGACCTACACTTTTGGCACAACTTTTTAATACATCAAATGTTGCAACATTTTGTTTTTCCAGAAAGAGGAGTTCCTGCAACTTTCTTAAAAAACGAATGCCAGATTTACGACCCTGAAGTTCTGCTGCCTTCAAAGCAATAGAAGCAAGATATGGAGAGATGATAGGATTTTCAAGCCAAACAGATCCATCGCAAGACATGCCAGATCTACTAGCTGTCTTTTCCCATAGCTCTGCAATACTCTCATATTTTGCTTTTCTGCTAAGGTTTAACGAGGCAAGGCTTCCGCTTAAAACATGTTTTAAAGAAAAATATTGTCCATATTCTATTTGCAGTTTCTTAATTATCGGTTCTAAAGCCCAACATTCAGGACATAATGGGTCAATAAACATATAAATTTCAAGTGGTTTGCTGTCATTGCAATTCTCATATGCTGTGTTCGGTTTGGATATAGATAATTCTTTTTCTATCACGAGTAATCACCTTTTTTATTTTCATTTTCCTCCGAATTAATCATGTGCTTTGCTGTTAAAGCAAGTCTTGAAAAGAGTCCTTCACGGATGCGTGGATCTAATTCTATTTCTTCCATTGCAGCATGCATACATGCTAACCAGGCATTTGCATGTCTCTCTGTAATGGTAAAAGGCAAGTGTCTCGCTCTTAGCATAGGGTGACCATGTTCTGCTGTATAAAGAGCTGGGCCACCTAAGTACTGTGTAAGAAATTGTTTCTGCTTGCGAGCTGTTTCAGTTAAGTCATTCGGGAAGATAGGAGCTAGATCTGGATGTTGACCTACACGCTTATAAAAAGTATCTACGAGTTTGCTTAATGTGTTTTCACCAATAACTTCAAAAGGTGTGGGCATTTTCTCGACCATCAAAAAAAACTCCTTCATGCATACATGTATTTTCTATCGTTATTTATAATATCATGATAATTGTTAACAACTATTCCTATATATTTTAACAATGCAGAATTCATTGTACAAATAAATAGCTTAAAATGAAAGGGAAATCGGTTCCGAGCATGGATAAATGTGATGTTTTGCATGAGGATAATTATTGAGTTCACTAGAAAAATTTCATTTTAAAGATGAGTTACTCTAAATCAGTTTTATTTAAAGGAATAAAAAGTTGCTTTTATGGTGATGAGGGCGTGAGTAATTCATTCCTCAACACTATTTTTCCACAAAAAATATCCACTGTTATAAAAACAATGGATATTTATTTTTTCAAGCAAACACGAATAGGCATTAAGCAAGGAATTGATTTTTTACCTTTGCAACATAATTTTGTGTTTCTTTAAATGGAGGTAAACCGCCATATTTATCTACATTTCCGGGACCGGCATTATAGGCTGCGAGTGCTAATTCTATGTTATCATCGTATTTTGTTAACAGTTGCTTTAAATATTTTGTACCACCCATAATATTTTCTTCAGGGCTGTAGACGTTTGTAACTCCTAAAGATTTGGCTGTTTGAGGCATGAGCTGCATTAAGCCAGAAGCACCTGCGTAACTAGTTGCATTAGGATTATAATTCGATTCCACCTTAATAACAGAGCTTATTAACTTTTCAGGAACATGGTATTTTTCTGCGGCTTCCTGAATGATAGCTTGAAAATTGGTAGTGGAAGTATTTAATTTCGTTAAACTTTTAGGAAGCTGGGCTAGGCTATTTATATTATTGCCGGGTGCAAGAGCTGAAGATCCAAGTGTAGTATTTTTTAATGTATTAGTAAGTGAAGAGTCATTTGCAGATAAGCTGCTTAGCAATTCTTGAAAAAGTGAACTGCCGGAGCTGTTTGATTCTCCAGTTGTAAAATTTTGCAATGCTTGTAATTCAAGCATCACTTTTAATTGATCAATTTTCATGGTCTTCCTCCATTACTATCATGAAGATAATTTCTTGAGATCGATTAGTTATGCTGTTTATATTTTTTTGCATAAAAACGTTGCACTTTATTTTTCGTTTTACGGACAGGTATTTGACAAGCGTGTAATATCTTTTCAAAAGAGGCTTGTCCTTTTTTTACATCACTTACTTCATATTCTAACTCATAATCTTCTTCATTTAAATAAAAACTATGATCCAGAACGAGCAAACCGTTTTCGATTACCTTTTCTGCTCTAACGGTTGTTAAAGAGCCAAAGTAGTGGATGCTTTCTGGCTGTATATTCATATTTAATAAGATAGAAGCGAATGGCTCGTATTTGATGTTGCCAGTTTTAAAAATGGCATCACTTTCTTCTTTCGTCAGAAGTTTATTTGTTTCAAGCAAGCCTTCTGTATGAGGTTGTTTTAAAGTTAATTCATAGCCATCAGCCTTTTTTCGAATTCGCAAAGCAGATTTATGTTCTTTTAGCAAAAAGTCTGCAGTGTCAAAATAATGATTTTCTTGTTTGAAAAAATCTTCTTCTTGTATTTGAAAATGCTGAATCAGATTTTGGTATTCTTCTTTTGTTAACATATTTTTAAATTCAATTTCAATATTTTGCGACATATTAAACCTTCCTTTTTTAATACTAATAGAATGTAAACTCAAGTTAGATTACTGCCTAATTACAAGCATCCCGCGCTTTTTTAAAAATAAAGCTATTTTCAAAAAGACTACGAAAACAGCCAAAAATAAAAGCTCTTTTCGAGGAAAGAGAAAATTTTCTTCGAGCCTGAACCAAGTACCACAATCTTTTCTTAGTATTCGTTATTTCTCTATTATCCCTTTATTGGATTTTGACTGCAATATTTAGGAGAAATTAAATCTATGTGGTAAAATAGCCATAAGTATGGAGGTTGAAAGAATGAATCAAAAAATACATCTGATTAACGCAAAAATAAAAGATAATGAACTTTTAATGGAGATAGAGGAATCTATTCTTCTTGATGACTATAAAGCGAGTGGGCAAATGCTAGTAGATTCTGATGCCCTTAGTTTCATTTATTTATTAGAACATAAGGATCATTACATTTATTTAGTGATTGAAAATAAATGGTGGAATAAAATGAAGGAAAGTAAAGAACTGGGCTTACCTGTGTTTTTAACAAATGGAAATCAAAAAATGTTGTTAGAGCAATTTTTGGAGGAGCTTGATTATTTAGTAGAAAACATAGAAGGAAATAGTAACTACGGAGAAGAAATGGGGAAAGCGGTAGAATTAGTATTTTTGGAAAAATAAATATTCTCTTTCATCCCTGTAAAAGCTTTGAACATTAATTATAATAAAGCCTATGAAAATGGGGTGTTATACATATGAAACATTGGGAGCAATTTTTAGCCCCTTATAAACAAGCAGTTGATGAATTAAAAGTAAAATTAAAAGGAATGCGAGTACAATTTGATCAGGAAGACGATGAACATTCTCCTATTGAATTTGTTACAGGAAGAGTAAAACCAATCGCGAGTATTTTAGATAAAGCGAATGAAAAAGGGATTTCTCTGAATAAATTAGAAACAGAGATGCAGGATATCGCAGGACTGCGTATGATGTGTCCATTTGTTGACGATATTATTAGAGTAGTAGAGTTATTAAGAAAAAGAAATGATTTTGAAATTGTAGAAGAAAAAGATTATATTTTACATAAAAAAGAAAGTGGATATCGTTCTTATCATGTTGTTATTACATATCCTGTTCAGACTGTAAATGGAGAAAAAAGGATTTTGACAGAAATACAAATCCGGACATTAGCAATGAATTTTTGGGCTACAATAGAACATTCGCTAAACTACAAATATAAAGGTCAATTTCCAAAAGACATTCAAATGAGGCTGCAAAGTGCTGCAGAAGCAGCTTTTCGTCTTGATAAAGAAATGTCATTAATCCGTGGGGAAATACAAGAAGCACAAGCCTTTTTCAATCGGAAAAAGGAAATAAAAAGTAATCAGAAAAAATAGCAAGCCATTAAAATGTTGAAAGAGGAGCTATAATACAATGAAATTTGCCGTTACCTCAAAAGGGGATTCAAAATCAGATAATTTAGTAGCTGTCATAAAAACATACTTACTCGATTTTGAACTAGAATATGATGAGGAAGAGCCAGACATTGTAATATCTGTTGGAGGAGATGGCACTCTCTTATATGCATTTCACCGATACAGCAGCCGTCTAGATAAAACAGCATTTGTTGGAATGCATACAGGCCATTTAGGTTTTTATGCAGATTGGACGCCGAACGATTTGGAAAAGCTTGTAATAGCAATTGCGAAAACACCTTACCAGCTTGTCGAATATCCGCTTTTAGAGGTTATTGTCCGTTATCAAGGTGAAGAGAAAGAGACCAGATTCTTGGCATTAAATGAATCGGCAGTTAAAAGCATGGAAGGTACGTTTGTCATGGATGTGGAAATAAGAGGGGAACACTTCGAAAGGTTTAGAGGAGATGGATTATGCATTTCTACTCCTTCTGGCAGTACGGCATATAATAAAGCATTAGGTGGAGCGATTGTGCATCCATCCCTTCAAGCCGTACAATTAGCAGAAATTGCGTCCATTAATAACCGTGTATTTCGAACAGTCGGATCGCCTTTAATATTGCCAGCCCATCATACATGTGTATTAAAGCCAGTAAACGAACCGAATTTCCAAATATCAATCGATCATCTTACTTTATTACATAAAGAAGTGAAATCCATTCAGTATCGTGTTGCAGATGAGAAAATACGTTTTGCAAGATTCAGATCATTCCCTTTTTGGAAAAGGGTACATGATTCATTCATTTCAGAATAATAGGAATGACAGGAGCAAATTATGGTGGTATTTCAATTAAAATGGTCTATTGATAAAAAGGAAGCAGGAAGCAATATTAAAGATTTTTTGAAAAAAAAAGAAATTTCAAAAGCGGCATTAACGGCAATAAAATTTAATGGTGGAAAAATATCCGTTAACGAGAAAGAAGAAAACGTACGTTATATTTTGCAAAATAATGATCGATTAACCGTCATGTTTCCAAAGGAAGATCCAAGTGAAGGTCTAATAAGCGAAAAGATTCCATTCCCTATTGTTTACGAAGATGAATTTCTGCTGGTTGTTAATAAAAAGGATGGAATGAGTTCTATTCCTTCAAGAGAGCATCCGACAGGAAGCCTGGCAAATGCTTTAGTAGGCTATTACCAGGAAAAAGGAATCGAGGCAACAGTTCATATTGTGACAAGACTAGATAAAGATACATCTGGTCTTGTTTTAATAGCAAAACATAGACATATTCATCATCTTTTAAGCAAGCAGCAAAAGGAAGGTACGGTAAAAAGGACGTATAGAGCTTTTGCTGAAGGAAAGCTTCCTTTAGCAGAAGGAGTGATTGAAAAGCCTATTGGAAGAAGGGAGGATAGTATTATTGAAAGGGAAGTGCGCAGTGATGGTCAATATGCACGAACTCGTTATAAAGTTTGTCACTACTATTCCACTTTTACCTTTGTGGAGCTTCAATTAGATACAGGAAGAACACATCAAATTCGCGTCCACTTATCTGATTTAGGTTACCCGCTTGTAGGAGATGATCTATACGGAGGCGGCAGGAAAAGACTAAAAAGACAAGCACTTCATTGCGCAAACCTAGTCTTTAATCATCCGATTACGTTACAACCACTAAGCTTTTCTAGTTCATTGCCTGAAGATATGAATGAGTTGATAAAAAGGGATAAGTAAAATTGCACTCCGAAGTCATAACGAGGAGGCTCAAGCGCACCCCCCACGGAAATTCCGGCTGCGGATTAATGGAGAGCGTCTCTTTAGTGGGGAGACAGCCATGCTAAAGATTCGCAGCAAGGCACTTGAAAAGAAGCAGGTTTTCTTAAGGTTTATAAGCGGGGAGCAGTCAGAATACACGAAGACTCCTATGGGATTTGCGAGACAGATGAGACCAGCAGAGCAGGAGCGCCAGTATTGATGCGGCTCACCGCTTGCACCATGCTAAGCATATCCCGACTGCGGACTTATTACGAGAAAACCCCTTTATATTATTGCCTATTAATACTTCGTGTTTAGTTGAATGACCGGAATTTTTCATCAATATAAGGCATACTAGAAGTCACAGAAACTGTTTCCATTTCGGGGTAGCGCAATGCTGTAAGTTTTCCGCCAAAAACAGCCCCTGTATCAATATTATATGTATTATGAATGATCCGAACCTCTTTTACTGGAGTATGCCCATAAACAATAGAAGCTTTTCCTTGATATTCTTTTGCCCAATCTCTCCGAATCGGGAAGCCATCTGCATGTGTTTCTCCTGTAATATCTCCATATAACACATAGGACTTTACCTTATTAGAATAGCTTCCAATATAATCTTCTCGAATCCCAGCATGTGCAATAATTAATTTATGATCATCTAAAATATAATACAACGGAGCATTTTCATATAACTCAATAAACTTTTCTTTTACTTCTTTTTGCTCAAGGATTGTTAATTGTTGAAATTCAGCAACGGTGGTTTCAAGTCCGTGTCTAATTTGTACTTTATTCCCTAAAAAATAACGATAGAGCTTATTGCAATGATTGCCTGGTACGTAAAACAGCTGATTGTTTTTCATTAACTTCCACAGAACATCAATTACTTTTAAGGAGGAAGGACCACGATCAGTTAGATCACCAACAAATGCAAGATGTCTGTTTGCTGGATGAACAGGGTAGCCATCTCTCCAATTATATCCGAGTAGCTCGGTAAGTTGCTTAAATTCTTTATAACAGCCATGTATATCGCCAATGATATCTAATTTCATATAAACCTCCATTTAAAAATTTTCCCTTTAATTTTAATGAATTCATCGATCTGAATGACAGGATGATAAGATGTCTATTGCTATTTTAACCTTTTCTGCAAAAGTAAACTCTGTTTAATCGAA
This sequence comes from Niallia sp. WK069_GA_01, assembly GCF_983173855.1. Lineage (NCBI taxonomy): Bacteria > Bacillati > Bacillota > Bacilli > Caryophanales > Bacillaceae > Niallia > Niallia sp. WK069_GA_01. The sequence goes on along the minus strand of NZ_OZ470138.1, from coordinate 3,965,989 downwards.
AATTGATAGAAGGTTTTGAGAGATTTACTTACATAACAGGTTTTCCCATCTTTTTAAGAAAAAATATTAGTATTTCAACCTTTTTCAATTGATTTCACTCTGTTATTTTACATTAATTACTTTAATCTATTATAAAGATTAAAGCATGAAAGTATATTAACGACAAACTGAAAAAGATTTGTTACTATAAAAAACATATAATTTTTGAAAGGAGTAAAAACACGTTAGATGATAGAGAAGGGTTCTTTACATTTAGATTTGTTAAGATGAGATTCTTTTTAAATAAAAATAAAAGTAAGTAGGTAACATGATGAAAAGAGACATAACGGAAAATTATTAAAAAATAAAGGGGGAGAAAATAATGGAACATGGAGCATCTGTCATGTCACTTATGATTGTGATTATTGTGGCATTATTAACTCCAATTATTCTTGTTCGGCTAAAATTGAATGTAATTCCTGTAGTAGTCGCAGAGATACTGATGGGTTTAATTATCGGGAAGAGTGGATTTAATCTTGTAGAACAAGATATGTGGCTGGAAACTTTGTCTACGTTAGGCTTCATCTTTTTAATGTTTTTAAGTGGATTGGAAATTGATTTTACAGCATTTTCAGGGAGTAAAAAAAGAGAGAGGCTTCAAAATGGTAAATTGGAGCCAAAGCCGTTTTCTACGTCATTTTTGATTTTTGTTTGTATATTTATTGTTTCTATCCTATTAAGTTACGGGTTTGTATTGTCAGGGTTTGTTGAAAGCACCTTTTTAATGACGATTATTATCTCAACGATCTCTTTAGGAGTTGTTGTACCGACCTTAAAAGAAGCCAATATTATGAAGTCGGCCATTGGACAGATTATCTTGCTGGTTGCTGTTATTGCAGATTTAGTGACTATGATTCTTTTAGCTGTATTTGCTTCGATACATGAAAGTGAAGGAAATACATGGCTATTGCTCATTTTGTTTGCTGCAGGTGTTTTATTGTACTTTGTAGGCAGAAAGTTTAAACATAATAAATTAGCGAATTCCCTTTCAAGGGGAACTGTTCAAATTGGTACAAGGGCAGTGTTTGCATTAATTATATTTTTGGTTTCGTTATCAGAGACACTTGGAGCGGAAAATATTCTAGGTGCTTTTTTAGCAGGCGTATTGGTATCGCTGCTTTCTCCAAAAGAAGAATTAGTTCATCAGCTAGATTCATTTGGCTATGGATTTTTAATCCCGATTTTTTTTGTGATGGTCGGTGTAAAACTGGATATATGGTCTTTATTTACGGATGTAAAGCTACTGTTGTTTATCCCGCTTTTATTGGTGGCATTACTGGCAAGCAAGTTAATTCCTGTTTATTATTTGAAAAAGTGGTATGATACAAAAACGACGATTTCCTCCGGATTTTTATTAACATCAACACTCTCATTAGTAATAGCTGCCGCTACAATTGGGGAAAGAATGAATGTCATTACATCACAAATGAGTGGGATTTTTGTGTTAGTTGCGATTATTTCTTGCATTATTACCCCGGTAGTATTTAAGAAGCTTTTTCCGAAAGAAAAAGCGGGAGAAAAAAAGATTAAGGTTGCCATTATAGGAGTTAATCAAGTAACGATGCAAGTATATCAGGATTTAAAATCGTCATTGTATGAAGTAATCTTTTACCATAAGCAACAGGAAAAGCAGGATTTTCAAATTGCAGATTCTCTTTTTGAAGTAAATGAATTAAAAAATTACTCAGAAGAAACGGTTGGACGTTCAAAAATACTATCATCAGATATTGTGGTAGTATCTACTGGAGATACAACTAAAAATGCAGAAATGAGCAGTTTTATCAAAAAGGCTGGTGTCGAAAGAGTGATCTGCCGGGTAGAAGAAATCGAGAAAGAAGAGCAGCTTCGCAATGAAGGGATAGAGATATTCTCTATGCTCACTTCTACAAAAGCATTGCTCGGAGCTTTAATTCAATCACCAAGAATTGTTTCATTAATAGGAAATAATGAAACATCTTTACATGAAATAAGATTAAAAAACAAAGCCTTTGAAGGAATGACATTAAGAACATTTCCATTTACGGGTGATGTTATCTTTGTTCGTATTTTTCGCAACAGTGATTCCGTAGTCCCGCATGGCGGTACCGAACTTCATTACAATGATCATTTAATTGTCACTGGATCGGAAGAATATGTCTTTAATTTAAAGCGAAAACTAGAATTTTGTGAATAAAAATGAAGCAGCTGCATGCATGTAGCTGCTTCATTTTGCAGAGAATATCAATTAGCAGCATATGGATGATATTCTATATATGAACAAAGAAGATGCAGTGGTTACGAATAAATACAATCGGCAAAACATCTAATATTGTGAACATTTTAGGAAAATAAGTAAAAACCCTATAGGAACAGTGCTTTTCTTTTTATTATTTTTGTAGTAGAATTAGCACTAGGTACTAATAACTTGTAATAGTATATAGGAGGAAACAAAATGACTTTTTCATTAAAAGGCAAAACCTATGTAGTAATGGGTGTTGCGAATAAACGAAGTATTGCCTGGGGAATTGCTACATCTTTGCATAAAGCAGGGGCTCGTTTGATTTTTACATATGCCGGAGAAAGATTGGAAAAAAATGTCCGGGATCTAGTTGAATCATTAGGTGCAAGTGATAGCATTGTTCTTCCTTGTGATGTCACAAATGATGGGGAAGTTGCTATATGTTTTGAAACAATCAAAGGAGATGTTGGAACAATTCATGGCGTTGCCCATTGTATTGCATTTGCCAACAAAGAAGAACTGCAAGGCGATTATATGAATACAACAAGAGAAGGATTCTTATTAGCACATAATATTAGTTCTTATTCATTAACTGCTGTAGCAAAAGAAGCTAAAGGGTTAATGACTGAAGGTGGAAGCATTGTTACATTAACCTATCTTGGCGGAGAACGTGCGATTAAAAACTATAATGTGATGGGTGTGGCAAAAGCGTCTCTAGATGCAAGTGTACGTTATTTAGCTTCAGATTTAGGAAAAGATGGCATTCGTGTAAATTCTATTTCTGCTGGACCAATTCGTACATTGTCTGCAAAAGGAATCAGTGATTTTAACTCCATCTTAAAGGAAATTGAAGAACGCTCACCACTTAGAAGAACAACTACTCCTGAAGAAGTTGGCGATACAGCAGCATTTTTATTCAGTGATTTTTCTAGAGGAATTACAGGCGAAAATATTCACGTGGATTCCGGCTACCATATCATTTCTTAATAACTCAAACTTCGCACCTTCAAATTCGTTTGCAAGCCTTGGTATTACTCGGTTTAGAACAATAAAATGGGAGCCTTGTTTTTTAAAAGGTGAGAGAGTATATATTTTTTGAAATGTGAAGGCTGTCTAGCTTCGCCGTACAGGATGTACAAGTGCCGGCGAAGACATAAGGACGTGGCGTATTTAGCCGGTCAGCGCCTAGCCCCAGTGAGTATTGCCTCCAGCCTCTAAAAGTAAAAAACACTTTCCTGAGTCTGGAGAACATTTTTCTTCGGGGCTAAACAAGGCGCTTGCGCTTTTTCTGTGAAAATAAAACGGGCGAGTGGCTATTCTGGGTATCTGTATAATACAGTAACGTGTTCTATTTGATAGGGCGGGTACAGGATTTTGGTGTAAAGAAAATCTTGAAGCGTGGACTTCTAGAAAAAAGACAATAGTAAAGAAAGGGTGTGACCTCAATTTTTTAAAAAAATCACAACCTTAATAGAGTATTGTAATGGAAGGTCGTCTAACCAGCTAGACGTGGTTCAGAGAAGTGTTGCTTATTAATAAATAGGGTATATATAATTCTTAAAACTTTATGTGCAATAGCCTGTAAAGCTTTTTTCTTTCCTCTTCTTGCAGATAGAGACCAAAAAACATTTGACATTGAGGTATTTTTCGACCTTGATATAGCCCAAGCAACCTCACAAAGAGCAGCTTTTATATGTGGGTTTCCTTGAACGCTTTTGGAACTTTTCTTTTTACCAGCACTTTCATTATTGCCAGGTGATACACCAGCCCAAGAAGCTAAATGTCTTGATGAAGGGAATTGGCTCATATCTGTTCCGATTTCCGCAATAATAACAGCAGCTGTGTGTTCCTTTATACCTGGGATAGATAAAAGTATTTCTTTTTCTTCTTGATAGGAATGAAGCAGGGTATCTATCCTATTTTCAAGTTCTTGAATGGAAGTTTCCAAATACATGATATGATTCCAAGAGCTTTTAATCATAAACATTTGATGTTCATTTAATGTTCCGAAAAGAGAATCGGAAATGGTATCAGCCTTCTTGCGGAGAGAATGATGGATATTGGCATCAACATCAGCCTTATCAAGGTATCCATTATCGACTAACTGTTTCAAAAGTTTACGTCCAGAAACCCCAAAGATATCAGAAATAACTGAACCAAGCTTTATGTTTGAACATTCGAGGACCTTTGAAATTCTATTTTTTTCAGCTGTTAAGTTACCAACCCATTTCTTGCGTAAACGGTTCAAATCTCTTAATTCCCGAAGATCTTGGGAAGGGACAAAGCTTTTTTCAATCAATCCATGACGAAGAAGCTTGGCAATCCATTCTGCATCTGAAACATCGGTCTTACGACCAGGAACGTTTTTAATACGTTGGGCATTGGCCACAGTAATATCGAAATATCCTTCAAGGATGTTGTATACCGGCTTCCAATAGATTCCGGTACTTTCCAGAGCAATGTGTGTAATTTGTTTTTCTTCTAACCACTTTAATAAATCAAATAAACTTTTGGTTAAAGTGGAAAAAGTCTTGGTTTCTTTTTGAATGGATTCATTATTAGTGCCAGTTAGGGCACAAACTACAATCTCTTTTTGATGAACATCCATTCCGGCACAATGGGTTAATAAAATGTCCAAATAAAACAACCTCCAAAGTAGTGTCTATGGAAAGTGGAATAAGCTTGGTCAAACAGCATTTTTCTGTACGTGATCATCCTCAAAAATTGAAGAGTCAACAAAGGGGTGTACACAAGGCAAATTCCAAACAGTTTCTTATACAGGGTCGAACCACCACAAAAGCGCACGTAAAGATTACTTCCCATAGCATTAATCAGTATGGAAAAATGGACAAAAAAGTAAAACCCCGGCTTAGAAAAAATTTTCATGCCGGGGTGTGAGTGTGAAATCATGTGTGTTTCTTATGGGGTTGCTTTCCACTACGGGTTGCTTCGCTTTCCGCGGGGCTACGCTTGAGCCTCCTCGGCGTTGCCTTGCGGGGTCTTTAGCCTTCCCACATTTCCCGCAGGAGTCTTCGCACCCTCCGTTACAAGCAACCTGTTTTAGAATAAGTTCTTGTCTTCGAATTTCATTACAAGGTATGATGACTAAACACTAGTAGCGTTGATTTTTTATGTTTATTATTCAACGTTGTTCTCCCAAAATGTGCACTTTTAGTCTATTTCTATAAAATGGATGTTTTCACCAGTTCAACGACAGCAACTAATGAATCAAAACGGCTTGATTGGAGTGTAAGGTGCGAGACTCCTGTGGGATTAGCGGGTTAGATGAGACCTAAGCAGGCGCAAGCGCCGAGGAGGCTCATCGCACGCCCCACGGAAAGCGAGCATCCTGAAACGAGAATCTTGCCCCTATTTATAAGGAATAATGTTTGCAAAAAACACCCAAAAAGACGAATCAATCATCCTTTTCTAATCTCGATGACACCATTACCAATAAATTAGCTTTATTTTCTCCCATCTCCTCTGAGAAAAAACTTATCAACTAAAATTAAAAAGTATATTAACGAAATAAAGGATCATTGCATACATTAGGAAGAACTAGGTAGTTTCTAAATAGAAGAAGACAACATTTTACTTAAGGGATAAGGAATTTTCAGGAGGTGACATTATGCCAAAGAAAAAGGGAGAAAAAACACCAAATCTGTTTGTTCAAAAGAGTAATCGACCTGTTGTTAATAATACCATGCAAGCTACTTTCTCAGTCAAAAAATCAAAACAAGAAAAACAAAAGGCAAAGTTAAAAGAACAAATGGAAGAAAAAATGCAGTTGCAAGAAAAGAAAAAAGCAGAAGTGGAAAAAAAGGCAAAATATACAGAAACTTCTGTTGAAGTACAAAAGCAAATTGAAGAATATAATAAAAAGCAAGCAGACACTGTAAAGGAAGAAGACGCAAAAAAACCTGCTTTTCGCAGATTAAAAAGCTTTAAAGAAATGACAATAGAAGAAAAGCTTGTATATCTTTTAAATTTTCCTAAACAACTTCCGCCTGTTGCATGTATTATCATTACCGATAATCATAATACGCGAGGGTTTGTGATTGGAAAAGATGAGCAATCTGTTCAAATAAAACTAATGAATGAATCTGTTATGAAAATTTCTTTGCAAAGTATTAAAGAAGTAAAAATGATTGGATTATAAAGAAGCGTTGGACCGGTTAATGGCTGGTTTTTTTAACGAATGAAAAATAAAAAAGTAATGCACAATTGATTTTGTATTTGTAATCAATTGTGCTTTTTGTTATTTCGTTTTTTTTCAAAAGTTACCCTGAAAAAAAGGTTCCGCAGGTGGAATACACTTCGCTTTCCTGTGGGCGAGCGCCAAGCCGCTTCGTCGCTACGCTCCTGCAGGGTCTCGTCTTTCTCGCTTTCCCACGGGAGTCTTCGTATATTCCACCTGCTCACTGCTTCAAACTTAGTTCATAAAACAAAATAGAAAGTAGCTGTTTTTCATGAGTCATGGTGCGAATTTCCCTTAGCATGGATGTCTGCAGGCTCAAACTTAGTCCGTTATATCTTCACATACCTAAAGGGGTTTTTTGGTCTGCTTATTAATTATTTTCTACACAAGTGCTATACGTAGATTTCATAGAAGAAAAAGTGACAATTTCATGAATCGATATTCTTCCAGGTTGTCCTTTAACATGAAGGGAAATTTTAATGCATAGAATGAAGGGAATAAAGCTGTGATTGTGTGAGAAAGGAGTTTAGACTTGAGTTTCTTAAAATATAAAACAACCAGTCGTATGGACTGGTTGCATAAAAAATCATTTATTGGAAGGCTACAGGCTGTCAACAAACCCAGCTTTTCTAGTTAGTCACCTTCTAGGATGCTTATTACTGGGCAACAAAACTTAAAGGACTTTATGCGCTGCGTTCTTATGTCTTCCTAATTCTGTTGCCAGCAGCTCTTTGAAAGGCTGCACAGCTCGATGTACTAGGTTTTGATCAGCCTGAAGTTTGGTGAAATCTATTTTGTCTACACGCTGAAATTATTTATTAGAGAATATTAATCGCAAATATCTAAATCTACATCAGCGATACATTGAACAGCACAGAAGCATTTTAAATCAACTGTGATGCAGTCGCTAGTACGGCGGAAACCGTCTAATTCACAAATTTTCTTTAAATCTACACAGCAGTCATCTACAATATTAAGTGTTTCTCTTCCAGAGTGAGTTTTTGTAACTGGAGCAAGAACTCTTAATACTGCACAGCAGTTGTCAAATACATCTTCTACACGGAAGAAGATAGACACACATGCACAATCGTCTCCTCTGAAGAAAGCATGGAATGGTGAACCATCCGCTGTTTTTAATACAATTACACGAGTATCTGCTTTGTCTCTTCTTGATGGTGATACTAATGAACCTAATGGCTCGGAGAAGCAGCTTGCTTCACACTCGCAATTGTCTTCTGCATTATCTTGGATATCTTTAATGGCACGAACTACTTCACAAACACAGCTAGAAGTACCGTGAATATCGTCTTTTTTTCCACAACCCATAATTTATTTCCTCCTTGTTTGTTTCTTTCTTTGTGATACTACACTACTAACATATTGCCGAAGGTCCTTATGGGTTACGGACAAACGCCTTTTTTCTTTAAATTTAGGCAATCGCCTACGTGATAAAGGGGTAGAGTCAATTTCATCAATTTTAAATTCAATATTATGGAAAATGAATAATGAATGGGACTATGCGTTAGGTTTTCCGAAGATTACCGTCCGCTTCCGTGGGGAGAGCGATGAGCCACAGTAATGCAGACGCTCTTTAAACCAATAATTCTTAATTTGTTACAATTTATGGTAAAACAAGTTAGGCATTAAGAAATAAAAAGAACTTTGCTCACATTGTTTATTAGATCAGTGATCCTATATAGTGTCTCTTTTTTATGCCCAGTGAAAAGAAGGAGAGGATAATGGTGGATATACATTTTATGGATTTTATTTTATTAATCCTTGCAAGCTTTCGAATTACAAGATTAATGGTATATGACAGAATTACGGAATTTATACGAAATATAGTATTAGAGGAAATAACGGAAAAAAATGAAGCTGGTGAAGACGAGATATTTTATGTTCCTAAGGAAGGAAAGGTTAGAGGTTTTTTGGGAGAACTAATTAGTTGTTACTGGTGTACAGGAGTGTGGTCAGCTATTTTTTTAACGCTTTTATATTTTCTATTTCCAGCTATTTGTACTCCCTTTGTATTAGTATTCGCCATAGCAGGTGCAGCAGCACTTATTGAAACTTTACTAAAAAGAGTGCTTCCTGAAGAATAGGAAACTTTTTGAAAAGTGGGCGAGATGTTTACACAAGCTTATTTCTCCTAACATAGTATGTGTTAGCATCTTGATTATATAGTCATGGAGGGATAGGGAATGTTTAATAAAAATAGTGAAAAAAACACACAAGAAGTCAAACCAATACCAAAAAAGAAAAAGAAAAAAAAATCTGGCTGTGGCTGCGGTAAAAAAACATCAAAATAAGCATAAATAAGAAGATAGCAAAAAAGAACCTGTCAAAAAAACGGGTTCTTTTTTTATTTTGCAAAAATTGGTACATAACTGTTGTAAGTTTTTTTCATAAAAAGTTATAAATCGAAGAAAATATAAAAAGATCAAATGAAAACATGACTTACATAGGAAGGGAAGAATATGACGAATAAAAAAATAGTAATTTGTTTCTTGATTATTCTAAGCGTCATACTGGCGGGTTGTGAAAAGTACTCTAGTCACAGCAGATGGGCATTATTTAAGACAGTAAACCAATCACCAATAATTATTGGGAATCAGGAAGATCAGACAAATCAGGAAATGGTAAAGCAAATAAAAGAGGAAACGAGAGAATTTACTTCTATATATGATGTTGCTGTTGTAAAAGGAGAAAAGGATATTTTAGTTGCTTATAAAGTAAAACATCTACATCGATTAAAAATGAAAAGCATTGAAAAGGATTTAAAAGACAAACTAAATAAGAAATTCCCAGATGCTAATTTTACTGTATCAAGTGATTTTAAAATTTTTCTTGAAACAGTAAGACTATGGGATCATTTACAAAATGCTGATTATACAGAAAAACAGGCAGATAAACGATTAAAACAAATTATTCGCTTAAATGATGAATTAACTTAAAAAGGAGGTAGACTAATGCCAAATAAAAAAGATAAACAAAAAACACCACAACAGAAACAATATGAAAAATTGGAGCAGCAGTTTGAAACAAAACGTCCTGTTATAAAAAATTGTGTAAAGGCGTTTTTCGTTGGTGGATTAATTTGTATGATTGGGCAAATCATTTCTTACTTTTATCTCTACTTCTTCCATTTTACGGAACAAACATCTGGAAATCCAACAAGTGCGACCGTAATATTCCTCTCGATGTTATTAACAGGTTTTGGATTATATGATCGTCTTGGTCAATTTGCTGGGGCTGGGAGTGCTGTTCCAGTATCAGGATTCGGAAACAGTATTATTTCGGCAGCGATCGAACATCGTACGGAAGGATTTGTTCTTGGTGTAGGTGGGAATATATTTAAACTTGCTGGCTCCGTTATCTTATTCGGTGTTTTTTCGGCATTTGTAGTTGCACTTATTAAAACGATTATTATAAAACTGGGGGGATATTAAATTGCTAAAAGGAAAACAATCATGGCTTTTTCCCAATCATCCAGTTATTCAATCCACGGGTGTATCTGGTGGTCCGTTTGAAGGAAACGGTTATTTAGCAAAAGATTTTGATGTGCTTCATGATGATTTATGGATGGGGAAGGATTCGTATGAGAAGGCACATCGATTATTACTCGAGGAGGCTGCACAAACCGCTCTGAATAAAAGTGAAATGAAACCAGAGGATGCGGAGTTTTTTATAGCAGGTGATTTAATCAATCAAATTACGCCAACAAGTTTTGCAGCAAGAACGTTGAAGATTCCCTACTTTGGTTTGTTTGGAGCTTGTTCTACCTCTATGGAAGGTTTAGCTCTTGCCTCTTTTTTAATCAATTATCAAGGCGCAAATAATATATTAACAGGTGCCTCAAGTCATAATGCTGCAGTGGAAAGGCAGTTTCGCTACCCAACAGAATATGGGGGACAGAAACCTCCGACAGCACAATGGACAGTAACTGGAGCTGGAGTAGCTTTAGTTTCTGTAAACAATGCAGATAAATCTAATTTACCATATACAACGTCCGCAACAATTGGAAAAGTAATGGATATGGGATTATCAGATCCATTTAATATGGGAGGCGCCATGGCTCCAGCTGCAGCTGATACAATTGCCGCACATTTTAATGATTTAGGTATTGATTCTACTTATTATGATTTAATTGTAACAGGTGATTTAGGGAAAATAGGAAGAGAAACAGCTTTAGCACTGTTAAAGCAAAGTGGATGGAAAATCGATGAGAATAAATTTAAAGATTGCGGGCTTCTTCTTTATAAAGAAAGTCAGCCCATACAGTCAGGCGGAAGTGGTGCAGGGTGTTCTGCAACCGTATTATATGGGCATTTGCTTAATGAAATGAAAAAAGGAACATATAAAAGAATATTAGTTGTTGCAACAGGGGCTTTATTATCCCCATTAACCGTGCAGCAAAATGAAACAATTCCATGTATTGCCCATGCAGTATCCATTGAAATAGACGATACGAGCGAAAGTAAGCTGTAACTGTTTTTCTTTAAAGAATGTTCAAAAAGTCTGGTAAAAAAGACATGCACAATAAAAGAAAATGATTCGAAATAAAAAGGAGGTGTTAAGGATGCTGCCTATGTTATTTTGGGCCTTTGTTATCGGTGGTTTAGTTTGTGTCATTGGACAACTTATGTTTGATGTTGCAAAACTTACTCCAGCTCATACATTATCTTCATTAGTTGTTTTTGGAGCAATCTTAGACGGAATAGGTTTGTATGAACCATTTGCAGATTTTGCGGGAGCAGGTGCGACTATACCTATAACCAGTTTCGGGAACGCACTTGTACACGGGGCAATGCAGGAAGCGGAAGTACATGGTATTGTTGGAGTTTTAACAGGAATGTTCGAAGTGACTAGTTCAGGAATTTCTGCTGCTATCGTTTTTGGCTTTATAGGTGCGCTGCTTTTTAAACCAAAAGGGTGACGAGCAGCCCATTCTGTATATAAGAAAATGGTTAACTTTATATAGAATTTTCCATAGGAGACATATGAAATGTCAGAAATAACCAACACGTTTATCCGTTCTTTATTGATTATAATAAGCCTTTTCTTTATTACGAAGCTTCTTGGAAAAAAGCAGCTTTCTAAATTATCTTTTTTTGAATATATAGTTGGGATTACGGCAGGAGATATTGCTGGAAGTCTATCCATGGATTCAGGCTTAAAAATAAAAGAAGGAATCACTGCGATTATTATTTGGACAACGATTCCTTTATTTATTAGTTATTTTTCTTTAAAAAGCAAAAAGTTTCGTGATTTTGTAGAGGGAACACCGACGATATTTATTAAGGATGGCAATCTTATAGAAGAGCATTTAAGAAAAGAAAAATATAGTCTCGACGAGTTATTGGAACAGCTTAGAACACAAAGTATTTTTCGTGTGGAAGATGTTGAGTTTGCAACATTAGAAGCGAATGGAGAATTAAGTGTACTTCTTAAAAAGTCAAAGCAGCCAGTATTGGTAGAAGATATGATTGATTCCCCTCCTGTAGAAAAAGAGGTGTATTCCATTATTATGGACGGAAGAATTAATCAGAAAGCAGCAAGCAACTGTAATCTTAGTGAAAAATGGATTACAGCTGCATTGCTTAAAAGAGGTTTAGTGATGGAGGAAATCTTCTTAGCACAAGTGGATCATAATGGAACGATTACATTTGATTTCTATGACCAGAATCAAAATGATAGCGCTCACTCGAAATAAAAGATAGGTTTTGCACAAATTAATGGCACGGAAAATATATGTTAGTTATGCTGATTAATAGACAATCGTACATTCTTTTCCATTCTAGTAGCTTGCCTATACAAAGCTTCGCACGAGCCATATGCTATTAAAGAATAAGGCATAAGCGAGGTGAAGGATAAATGTGTTACGGCGGATATGGATACGGCGGTAATGGCGGCGGTTACGGAAATGGGATCTCCTCTTTTGCTTTGATTGTAGTATTATTCATTTTATTGGTTATTGTTGGCGCTAGCTTCTATAACTAATAAAATTTGCGGCCAATAATTAAATGTGGCTTGTTTATTTCATGAAAAATTGGCTGCGGGGAAAAATTAAATGTATTACCAAAGAGGATATCAGCTACTGGCTGATATCCTCTTTTAATAGGGCAGAACAAAGCTTATTTTCAGGGTAAAGAATACATTTTTACTTTTTGTTAAGTAGAAGTTACACCTTTTTTCTTCCGTCTCATACTATGTAAAGTAGCTTAAAAAGGAGGAAAAAATAAGTATGAACAATAATTTTTTTAAAAATATAGAATCAAAAACTGGTGTAAACATGAAGGATATTTTAGAATTAGCCAATTCATTACAAAATGCAAACTTTAAAGACGAAAAAACAGTAAGAAGCGTTATACGCAGAGTATCACAGATTGCAGGAAAATCTGTACCAAAAGAAACAGAAGATAAAATCGTCCATTCCATTGTAAAAGACGGCAAACAATTGGATTTCAATACATTATCCAAAATGATAAATAAAAAATAGAACAAATAAAAATGCATAGACACCCATGCAAACAAAATTTGCACCATTGCGCAAATTTTGTTTATTGTATGTTGAAGCAGGGAGCAGGTTGAATACACGAAGACTCCCGCGGGAATGCGAGAAAGACGAGACCCCGCAGTGAAACGAGGAGGCTCGGCGCTCGCCCGCAGGAAAGCGAAGTGTATTCTGACTGCGGACTCATTGAGAGTCAGCATCACCTATTTTCAGGGTAGACACTCATACAATCAAATTTGCACCATGACGCAAGCAAAGAAGAAGCATTCCATTTTTTATAGTCTAAGTTTTATAGCAGGGAGCAGCCGGAATACACGAAGACTCCTATGGGGATTGCGAGACAGATGAAACCCCGCAGTGAAACGAGGAGGATCGGCGCCGCCCGCCCCATGGAAAGCGAAGTGTATTCCGGCTGCGGACTTATGGAGAGACCCAAAGCTTTTTCCAGGGTAGCTCTATCCAAATAAAACATAGAGCTACCTATTCTAACCTTAAAATGAGGATAAAAAGCGCGAAGCATTTGCTCTTTTCCCCCGCATATGCATAGGAATCGATAGATATAACTCTTGTTGTGCTCGAGTCATGCTAACATACAGAAGACGCCTTTCTTCTTCAAGAGGAAGCGGATCATTGTTTCGCTGCGCATCTAGAGCATAATCATGAGGAATAGAACCATCGACTGTACCTAATAGATAAACAGTTTTATACTCTAGCCCCTTTGCACGATGAATCGTACTTAACGTAATCGTGTTGTCAGCCTGTAAATATTGCTTTTTTATCTCACTGTTCATTGCTATCATATGGTCTGTATAGGAGATGAACTCAGCAATAGAAGCAAACTTCTTAGCCACCACTTTTAAATCTCGAATATCATCTGAGCCCTTATCCCATTGATTGCCTTCATTTCCCCGTTTTTTTATAAACTCCTGAAATCCCAGTTCTTTTTCGATTATAGTTATGGCGTCAACTGGCTGTTTCTGTTTCAGCTTATGAAGTACAGAAGGAATTTTTTTTAAGCGGGATTCTTGAAAAGCAAACCCGGTTTTTACAGAAGACAAGCAATCTAATAAATGGCAGTCTTGTAAGATGCTAGCTGCCTTTATATCCTGCAGAACAGATTTTTTAACAAATAGAGAGGGAAGTATATCTCTTACTCCATCAGGATTATCTGGATGAATGATTAATTTTAAATAGCCAAGCATGCTTTTTACAATAAAACGAGTATAAAAAGAGCCAACATTTTGTTCTAATTTAAATGGCAGACTCGATGAAGTTAAACGTTCAAATATGGCACGACTGTTTGTGTTTGTACGATAAAGAATTGCAAAATCATTCGGTTCATATCCTTTTTTTATTTTCTCTTGAATATCTGACACAATCATGGTTGCTTCTTCTTCTTCATCATATGGATAAAAAATAAATGGTGCTTTGCCAGGATAGGAAGCAATCATTTTTTTGGAGCGGCGCTTTTTATTTTTGCTGATAACTGTATTTGCAGCCGAGACAATTTCATGTGCAGAGCGATAATTATGGTCAAGAATCATTGTTTTCGCATTTGGAAAATCTTTTTCAAAATCGAGCAGGTATTTGGGATCACTGCCTCGAAATGCATAAATAGCTTGATCATCGTCCCCGACAGCATAGACGCTTGCTGCTTTTTTTGAAATCAATTTTATCCATTCATATTGTACTTTATTAATATCCTGGAATTCATCTAATAAAAAATGTTGAAAGCGTTTTTGATAGATTTCTAATATAGTTGGATTTTCCAGAAAGTAATAATATCCTCCTAGAAGCATATCATCAAAATCATATAATGCTTGCTGATGTTTTTTCTCTTCGTACTGTTTATAAAGAGAAAGCACTTTTTCTTCCCATTCGGATGCTGCTGTTATTTCATTTGGAAATAGCAAGGAATTTTTCCATGCCCCGATTTGTTGAATGGCTGCATCAAAAGGAAATTCCTTTGCATCTAATGATAATTCTTTCCCAATCTCCTTTAACAGAGCTTCCTTTTGCCAATCTTTGCTTAATAAATTTTGCCGCTGCCATTTATCTGGTTGATGGAAGGTTAAGATTTGATAAAGGATGCGATGAAAAGTTCCTGACACAATTTTATTGGTAATCGTACGGGACATATTGGGATACTGCAATAAACGTTCTTTCATTTCCGCTGCTGCTTTATTTGTAAATGTAACTAACATAATCGATGACGGCTCCACTTGTTTTTCATGGATTAAATAAGCTGCTCTTGTTGTTAGAACACGGGTTTTTCCACTTCCTGCACCTGCTATTACTAAAGCCGGTCCATTAGGAATTACAACCGCTTTCGCTTGAGAAGGATCAAGTAAGACACCGTTTTTTTGGAGCTGATGGAGATAACCTTCTGCAAAGGAAGGGGTATGAGTGACTGTTTGAGAAAAAGGTAGTTGTATTTGCAATTGTTTCGTTTCTTTAAAGACCGTTTTTACAGGCTGGTGACCAATTATTATTCGAGATTTTGGTATTCTAAATCCATTTTTTTCTTCATATTCTATTCCAGCGGCTGTTTCTTGTGAAGCTGATTCCTGGATGTCTTTGCAGTCTTCTTTTTGTGATGGATGAAAAAAGTGAGGAGTATGGTTTATTCCCATATAAAGCATTACAGATTCTCCACATACTGGACAGGATAGCAGTCCCTTTTTGCCATCTTCATAAATTTTTTGGACATCTTGTCTATTAATCGAATGTAAATGTATTAATTTGTCAACATAAAAAGCTGATAACATAGGCAACCTCAAATCTATTGATTCCAATATATAATTCATGTGTCAACGATTGTTTCGCAGCACAAAGTTTATACTTAATCATATCAAAATCATAGAAGGGTGAAAAGAGAGGAAGGTGGTTTAACATATTTATTATGGTGGAAAATAATCAATAAACAGGTAAGTAGTATTCATAATGGGAGGGAATGGAAATGGGTTATATTCTACCGATAACAAATTATCAATATGAACAATATGCTTTAAGAGAAATTGGCAGAAAAACAAATCCATATAAGCAGCAAGAAATTCCCCGGATAGTACATGTGGATAATCGATTACAAGATTTACACGATGAAACGAAAGAGCAAAAAGGAAAGGTTTATCCTGCAAGGCAGATGAATCATCCAACTAATCAAATGCATGAAAATAAAGTAAAAGACTCTTTAATAGCCAAACTTACTGGAAAAGGTGAAAATTTCCACGCATTTGTTTAGAGGATATAGATTTTTTGGATCGAATGAGGGAACTGTCAAACTTTGTTGCTAAGCTAGTCGTCAGCTCCAAGTTTATTCTGAGTCACGTGAATATTTTTCTTCAAGCCTTAATAACTTTGCACATATAATGGTGTATCCTCTTTCCATTCGGCATATAGAACATCTTTATAAGAGGAAATACCTAAATGCAGTAGCTCTTCTTTTACTTTTTGTTCGTCCCATCCAATAGGAGCCAAATTCTCAAGTATTATTTCCCCATCAAGTATAAGACTGATTGGCAGGGAAGCAGGCTGGATGGGTAACTTTAAATCCTGTTTTGTAGGTGGAGAATAAAGTTGATTTTTCATTACATTAACGGTTCCATCTGTTTCCAAAATGGCATAATAGCATTCTGTAATGGAAAAAACATCTTTTGTACGCAGAAGATGCTGCAGCTGATTTAAATCTAAATGATTCTTTTTCAACTCATTAAAATTTATTTGTCCTTTATTAATAATAATGGAAGGTTTCCCTTCAAATAATTTTCGTGTCGATCGAAATTTTTGTGTGAAAAATTCAGTGATATATATTAACAGTCCCCAGATTGCTATTGCAAAAAGTATTTTTCCTAATCCAATATTAGTATCATACATCGCATTTCCAACTAACTCACCTAGTACTAATACAGAAACAAAATCAAAGGTTGTAATTTGGGTAATCTCTGTTTTTCCAAGAATTTTTGTTAAAAATAACAACGCAAAAAAACCAACAACAAGTTCTACAAAAATATGAAAAAAATTCAATGAAATCATCCTTTCACTACCATTGTAGGCAGATTATAAAAAAATAAACACAAACTCTTGTCTAATTCAGGCAAGAGTTTGTGTTTATAAGAGTAGAAAGGAATATCCTTCACTTAAATGAGTTAGATTATTTTTTTTAACATGGTTTTATGCGGAATACCGGCATCTAGAAATTCATCTGATATTACTTCATAACCAAGTTTGGAATAAAACGGGATAGCTTGTGTTTGCGCATTTAATTTAAGTGCCGATGCCCCGTTTTTAACTGCATATTCTTCCATTTTATTCATAAGGGTTTTTCCTGAACCGCCTTTACGATTCTCCTTTAGGATACAAATTCTTTCCATCTTCCCATATTCGTCAATGATGCGATAGCGTCCAGCACCAACTGGTTTATCGTGATCATATAAAACAAAGTGAACACTTTCTTGTTCAAATTGATCAATTTCTTCTTCTTCTGGCACCTGTTGTTCATTTACGAAAACCGTGCGTCTAACAAAGAATGCATCTTCAAGTTCCTTGTCTGTTTTTACTACAATAACTTCCAAATTCATCACTTTTCCTTTCCTAATCGAAATGTTTCATATACAGTCCATGAACCATTTTCTAATTCATATAATAAATGAAAACGATCGGCTGTGTCTTTATATTGAAATGGATGCATTCGTAAACTGCTGTACATGTCAAGGTGCTCATCGTTTGTGAGCTGCTGTCCAATTGTTATATGCGGAACAAATGAATGGTTTGCATGTTCCACTCCAAGTGTGCTAGAAAGCTCGATATGTAAATCTTCTAAATCAGAGGTAGGTTCTATTTTTAAATAAACAACATTATTGGCAGGCTGAAAGGTACTGATTTTTAAAATATTAAGAGCAATAGACTGAAAGTGACTAGCTACAAGCTCTAGCTTTTTGCCAATTTCTTTTATTTCTTCATTCGTTGCTTCAAATTCACTAACAAGTGTAATATGCGGTGGGATTAATGCATATTTAGGGTCATAACGTTTTCGCAAAGAATTCGCTTTATCTTGCAGTTCTTTATTAGGGAAAATAACAATACCATATTTCATTTTACCATAACCTCCACTTTATTAAGAATTGTGACAAACAGACTCTTCGTCAATTAAAAATGTGCCAGGGCACTCTGTTCCTTATGTAAGATAGTATAACAAATCTTACTGTTAAGTTTAAAAGATTACTATCGTTAAAAAAGAAGAAACAGTAGAAAAAGCCTATTAAGAAAACATTTTCTCCATTATCGTTTTTACATAGGGCTGCCAATGTTTCCATGTATGATCGCCATTAAATTCTTTATAGATATAATCAGCAGTTGTTTTATGCAAAAGCTGGTTTAGTTCTCGATTTGGAGTCAGAAAATCCTCGACTGTTTGAATGGTCGTTTTAACCGCTGTTTCTTCTGTGCCTATAATGTGAAATATTTCGAGAAGGTGGAAACGATCGAATGCTTGAACTGCTTGTAATACCTTACTATTTACTAATGGAGACTGAAGCATTACTTTGCCAAATGTATGAGGATATTTTAAGGCTGTCATCAGTGAAACGGTTGCACCTAATGAATCACCAATTAATCCTCTTCCAAGTCCCATTTGATAGGTTGGAAATGTTTGATCGATAAATGGAACAAGCTCATGTGCTAAAAAACGGACATAGGCATGGTTCTTTTTACCTTCTGGATGATATTTTTCCCATCTGTCTTGAACTGTTAGATAAGGGATGCCAATAATAATGGTATTTTGAATTTTATTTGTATAATGTAATTCGTCTGCCACTCTTCCAATCCGTCCAAACTGAAAATAATCTTTTCCATCTTGAGCAAAAAGAATATTGTACTTATAAAGAGCTGAATAAGATGGTGGGAGATAAACAAGCAGCTTCACCTCTTCGTCCAGCTCTTTGCTTGTTATAAACATTTCCTGAATGCTGCCTTTTGAAGATTGCATAATAACTCCTCCGATCGAACTTAATGTTATCTTCATCACCCTGGGGGATATGCCCCTTGGTAATAGCATATTTCTAGTGCGTGTTCAAAAAGGAGGATAAAAAGGACCGAGAAGTTCGAGGCGGTTTCACCTTTAGCATCACACTTTCACAGGATGTGATGACTTCCACGTTGCTCACAGGACGTGAGCGTTTTTAGTGGAAGAACCTCTCGTTAATACGTGAGAAGTGGAGAAGCAAACCAACGAAGAAATTCGATGTGTCATTTTTACCGGACTTTTTGAACAACCTCTTCTAGTTATGCTTTTAGTTTAACATATACATTCATCTAGAAGCGAAGATGTAAACATGATAGGGGAAAGGGAGTATGGATGTTAAGAAACATGGTATTTGAAGGCAGGAAGTAAGGAAGTTTCTTCAGAGCTGTTCAAGGCGCTTGCGCTTTTCAATTGTCTAGCTCCAGCGCCAAGCTCTTGTGAAAAATAACCCCATGACTCTAAAAGTAAAAAGCACTTTTTGAGTCATGTGAACATTTTTCTTCAGAGCTGTTCAAGGCGCTTGCGCTTTTCTTATTAATTGGTATGAAAATATAAAGGAAAGAATAAAATTCATCACAGCATTATACATTCTATTGAGTAAACTTTGTGATGTAACCGCATTCATATTTTTGATTTTTATCATATGATAGAAGTATCAGAGGGAGTGAAAGAGGTGCTGATGGATCATCGTAGTGTTAAATTGTTAAAAGAAGTGTTGGCTTCCCCAGGCATAAAAGCGAAAACCTTAGAATCAAAATTAAATTTATCTAGAAGTCAGGTGAATTATAGTTTACAAAAGGTGAATGAATGGTTGAAGGAAAATGGGCTTGATAAAATTCGAAATAACCGAAAAACAGGATTATTTGTTGATAACCAAGTTAAAAACTTTCTACCCGCTCAAAACTCAAAAAGAAATCCAATAAAGCAAACTCCTGATGAAATGGATAGAGCTTATTTAATCTGTATTCTTCTCTTAAGTCGAACAGAAGAGCTATCCTTATTTCATCTTGCTGACACTCTTACTGTTAGCAGAAATACTGTCTTGAAAATCTTGAAAAAGGCAGAAAAGATAGCAGAAAAATATAAAATCTCTATACTGTATAATCGCCGAACAGGCTATTTTATGGAAGGTCTTGAATTTAATAAACGATATTTACTAATTGCTTCTGTTCAAAAGTTGTTTCACTCAATGGATGGTGCTGCATGGGTGCAGGAGATGGCTGCATTATCTATTCAGGAACTGGAAATCATGAGACAAAGATTTGAAAAAGTGGAAAGAAAGCTCAATATAAAATTCACAGATGAGAGAATGAAAGAACTTCCATTTTCCTTATTGCTCCTATTGAAAAGAATTTCAATGGGAAAAGGAATGGAGAATCATGATATACCCTTATCCGATTTAACGATGACAAAGGAATATAAAGTAGTGGAAGATTTAGTATGGGGAATAGCAAATGTAAAGCAGGAAGACCGCTTATTTATCTGCCTCCAGCTTCTTGCAGCAAATGTAATAGAAATAGAAAAAGATATTTATCATGATACAGCGATTTTGGAAGCAATCCAAGAAATGTTAACCGTATTTGAAAATAACGCCTGTATTCGATTTCATGATCGCAGTATTTTAGAAAGTAAGCTTTTGCAGCATTTAAAGCCAGCAATCTATCGCATGAAGTATGGACTAACAATTGAAAATCCCCTTTTAGATGAAATAAAACAAGAATATGAGGATGTGCATCAACTAGTACTTAAAAGTCTTGGTTCTATTGAAAATTTAGTAGAAAAGAAAATAGAAGAAGATGAAGCATCCTTTCTAACTTTACTGATTAAAAGTTGGCTGTATAAATATGGAGAGGAGATTCCGAATAAGCTAAAAGCGATAGTGGTATGTCCGAATGGCATTTCAGTAAGTAAATTATTATTCGAATCATTAAAGGAACTTTTTCCACAATTTATATTTTTAGACCATGTCAGTATTCGGGAATTTGAAAAATTTAATTCAATCGTCGATATTGTTTTTTCTACCGTTTCCATTCCTACAAAGAAAAAATTCTTTTATATAAAATCACTGCTTACTAGTCAAGAAAAAAAAGAATTACAACAACGAGTAATAGAAGAAATTCATGGATACCGCACATCTTCTCTTTCTGTAGAAGCAATTCTTTCTATTATAGAGAAACATGCACAAATTAAGAATGCCTATTCTTTAAAAAAAGAATTAAGGGAATTAATGTACGAGAAACAGAATGCAATAACGGCAGGTGAAGGAAACAAACCAACATTACAGGATGTATTAAAAAAAGAATACATTCAATTTTCGAAAAGAGCATCCTCATGGAACGAAGCGATCCTGCTCGCATCTCAGCCATTATTAAATAAACAATTGATAGAAAATCGGTATGTGGATGCGATGATCAAAAAGTTTAATCCAGATGAACCATATATTATTATTGCACCGAATGTTGCGATACCACATGCATCTCCAGAGGATGGCGTTTATCAGGTTGCTATGAGTTTATTAGTGTTGGAAGAAGGAGTGGAATTTTCTCCTGGTCTTGTTATTCAACTTGTATTTGTTATTGCGGCAGTTGATCGAAAAAAACATTTAAGAGCACTTTTGCAATTGAATGAGTTAATTAATAGAGAAGAGCAAATGCGTAAACTGATTGGCGCAGCAACAGCAGAAGAGGCATATTCCTTCATTCAGGAAGCAGCAAAAGTAGAAGTGGATATTTAAAGGAGGTGATAGATTAACATGATTGTATGATTTTAAAATTAGTAAGGGAGATGTAAAGGTTGGAAGAAAACTATGAAGATTTAAAAACAGCTACCTATTATTTTCAACATCTATTTTCCGAAGAATTAGTTTTTCCGAAGTTTGATGTTGATTCGAAAGAGGAGCTATTTGAAAAAATAGCTGCTAGATTACTAGAGGAAAATTACGTAGAACCTAGTTTTTTTCAGGGATTGTTAGAAAGAGAAATAAATTTCCCAACAGGGCTGCGGACCACTCCCATACATGTAGCAATACCGCATACTGATCCAGAACATATTCGTACACCGTTTATCGCAGTAATTAAACCAACTGCATGTATTCGTTTCTATGAAATGGGATCAGATGATATTGAAGTTCAAGCACAGATTATTTTTGTATTAGGACTTCATAAGTCAGCAGATCAAGTCCCGCTTTTGCAGGGCTTAATGGAAATGTTTATGGATGAAAAAACAATGGAGAAATTAATAGCTTCTACTGATTCAAAAGAGATACTTTCATTTATTCAAAATCAAATGAACTAGAGGAGTGTTTTTTATGAAAAAGGTTATTGTAGCATGTGGTTCAGGTGTGGCAACATCGCAAACTGTCGCATCTAAAGTGAAAAAGCTGTTAGAAAAAAATAAAATTCGAGCAAGTGTAGAAGCAGTTGATATTAAATCAATTGATACGTATATAAAAGACTGTTCCGTATATATCGCGATTACGAAGCCTAAAAAAGCGTATAAAGTTCCAGTTTTAAGCGGGATTCCTTTTCTGACAGGTGTTGGAATGGAAAAAGAACTACAAAAGCTGATTCAGGCATTAAAGTAGTAATGAGATCTTTAGGAGGAGAAGCAGATGGAACTATTACAATCGGTTATTAATTATATATTGGATTTTGGAGCAGCTGTATTTGTTCCAGTCATCATGATTATTGTCGGTTTATTTGCAAAAATGAAATTTAAGGAGGCATTTAGTTCCGGTTTAACATTAGGAGTCGCATTTATCGGCATGAACTTAGTTGTCGGATTTATGATGAACAGCATGGGACCTGCTGCCCAGCATTTCGTTGAAAATACAGGAATCGTTTTAAATATAATGGATGGCGGCTGGACTTCTCTCGCCACATTAGCATGGGCCTGGCCACTGGCATTCTTCCTATTTCCATATCAGATTTTAATTAATATTATTATGTTGGCAACCAAGCAGACCAATACATTAAATGTTGATTTATGGAATGTTTGGGGAAAAATTTTAACGGCTGTTCTTGTAGTAGGAGTTTCTGGTAGTGTACCTCTTGCTTTTTTGATAGCAGGAATTCAAATTATTCTCGAGTTAAAAATTGCAGATGCCAGTCAAAAACAAATTCAACAACTAACAGAGATTCCAGGAGTAACCTCCCCACACAGCATGATTCTTTTTGGAGCTTTTTTATGGCCATTAAACAGGTTGATGGATTTTATTCCAGGATTAAATAAAAAAATTGATGCAAACTGGTTAAAAGACAAAATAGGGGTATTTGCGGAAAATCATGTAATGGGTTTTATTATCGGCATTTTGCTGGGGATTTTTGCAAAATATGATATTCAAGGTATTTTAACACTTGGTGTTCAGGCAGGAGCTGCTTTAACTTTATTCCCAATGGTTGCTAAACTATTTATGCAAGCGTTAGCACCATTATCCGATGCGATCTCAGAATATATGAGAAAACGTTTTTCTAATCGTGAATTACACATTGGTTTAGATTGGCCGATTTTGGCAGGCTGTAATGAAATTTGGGTGACGACGATTATATTGGTTCCTATTACATTAGTGTTGGCCATTATTTTACCAGGAAATAATGTATTGCCGTTTGCAGGCATTATCAACTTATCCTTTGCTGTACCAGCTTTGATTGTTACAGGAGGAAATCTTCTAAGAATGATTCTATTAGGTGTAGTAACAACACCTGTATTCCTATATGTATCGACTCTTTTTGCTCCAACGATTACAGAACTTGCGAAAGATACGAAGTTAATTGACATACCGGCTGGACAGATGCTGTCCTGGAGTACATTAGAATATCCAGATTTTCGATATGCATTTACCCAAGCAACAGATATTGTAAATGGAAACTACTGGGGATTATTGTTAGCAGGAATATGGATTGCATTGTATGTAATGTTCTATAGAGGAATGAAAGCGAGATCAATTAAAATAGAAAAAGAAGAAGAGACAAACAATTTGGCGTAATTGCAAGCCTCAACGAAAATGCATCTACTATTAATATATAGAAAATTCAGGAAAAGGTGAATCTAAACTGCAAGGAAGTGTAAAAGATGATATATACTGTTACGTTAAATACAGCCATTGACCGCATACTGTATGTTGAAAACCAATTAACAAGAAAAAAAAATAATGTCATTAATAGTATTGGCTACGATATAGGAGGAAAAGCAACACATGTGTCTGTTGTTCTAGCCAAAATGAAAATAGATAATATTGCAACTGGTTTTATTGGAGAACATCATAGCGCATTATTATTATCCATGCTTCAAAGCCATCAAGTTAAGAGTAATTTTATCGTACAAAAAGGGTGCAGAACGAGAGAAAGTACGGTTATTGTTGATGATTCTGGCAATGGCAGTTTTATGATGACAGAAAAGGGATTTGAAATTTCGGAATCCTCTCATATAAAATTAGTAAACTATTTACAAGAAAACGTGAAAAAAGGAGATTTGATTGTTTTTGCAGGATCCCCACCGAGCGGATATTCGATAGATAACTATAGACAATTGCTGGAGACAGTAACGAAAAAAGGCGGTTTACTTGTTATAGACGCAGCAAAAGAATTCTTGCGAGAGGCAATAAAGCAAAAACCATATTTAATAAAACCAAATGAGGACGAATTAAATGAACTTATTGGAAAAAGCTTAACAAAAGATCATGAATATATAGAAGAAATAATAAAACTCCATCAAAAGGGAGTGGAGGTAGTTGTAATTTCCCTTGGAAAAAAAGGAAGTTTTATAGGATTTGCTCAACAATATTTTAAAGTAACTCCACCAGTTGTAGAGGAAGTGAATGACACAGGCTGTGGTGACGCATTTGTCGGCGGCATGGTAGCGGGGTTGACGAAAGATACAGAAGATATATTAAATGCAGTACGTTTTGCAACTGCTGTTAGTGCTTTAAAAGCTACACAAAAAACGAGCTCTATTCCATCATTACACCATATAGATGAATGGATGGAAGCAGTACAAATTGAAAGGATTGGTGAAGAAGAATGATGTATTTAGAGGAGAGAAAAGATCTTTGTGTTGTGACAAAAATGATGTTCGATCGTTTTATTACAAATGCAGCAGGAGGAAATATTACTGTAAAAGTAAATGAAGAGCACTGGATAATGACGCCAACCTTAATGTCACAGGCTAAATTTTGTAGGCTGGAACCGAATGATATTTTGGTTATTGATAAAGAAGGGAATATTTTAGAAGGAGATGGAAAATTAACAAGAGAATTTAATATGCATATGGCAGTATACGAAACGGTTCAAAAGGCAGGTGCAGTTATTCATGCCCACCCAAAAGAATCAATGGTTTTTGCTTCATTAGGATTAGAACTTCCCCATTTATGTGAAGCGACGCAAAAGTTAGGAGAAGTAAAAACACTTGATTTTGCACCGGCAACGTCACAAGAACTAGCGGAAAAAGTAAAAGAATACGTACAAACAAGAAAAAATGATTTACCAGTTGCAACCTTGCTAAGAGAGCATGGCATTCTTGTTATCGATAAAACATTGCGCCAAGCATATGATATGTTAGAAAGAATTGAATATAATGCCTATGTGAATATACAAGCAAACCTTTTTAAGGCTCTTGGAGTAATAAAGACAGAAAAAACAGAATTTTCCTATAATACGGAGGAGTAGCATGTTCAAGCATAAACGGTTGCACTGTATAGTCCTTTTCTTCACAGTAGCATTACTTATTTTTGGCATTATTACAATGAATATTTGGATAAGTATAGTTGCCTTCTTCATTAGTTTACTTCTTAATTATAAACAATCAACTTTTTTAAGGAATCACGAACCAAGAAAAATAGATAGAAAACAGTAAGGAAAAGCAAAGTAATATGAAAGTAAACCGAAACTATCTTACAGTATGAAATTAGTTGATCTTAGGGAGAGAACCTTTTTCTCTCCCTAATTATGTTGTTGGAAAATGGAAGGAACGGACTTTAAATCAGTCGTTCTTACACAGTTTATAAGGGGGCATTGAAGGTGTTTTATTCGATAATTATAGGTGAAGAAACTAAATAGAGGTAGAAGGGAGTTCAGTGTGAAATTCTTTTAAATGAAAGGTACCTAATTATTTATAAACAGGCTGTAAGATTTGATGGATGCGTGTTAATCAAGGTTTATCGATTCTATTGAGGCAGGCAATCTTTTTTTTAGAAAAAATAATATTTCACTATATATTGTGTACATTTAGTGAAATATTATCTATATATCGTTTTTTGATCATTTCAGCCTTTATAATTATGACTAGTTATAAATTAATTGGAGTGATTTTAATTGGGTAATTATACAGAATTATTAATGGAATTTGATGAAATTGTCCGCAGTGATAATCATGATTATATACAAGAGAACGCAAATATAGATGGTCTTTCACCGATGAGTCATATGATGCATTTTGCTTCCTCCTCATCTCGTCATTACACGATAGAAAAACTTTTATCAGCGGAAGCGAAACAAGCATTTCAACAAGGCTATATTCATATTCATGATCTTGATTTTTATTCTTCTGGAACGGCTACATGCTGCCAAATACCTTTAGCTAAAATCTTGAAAAAGGGATTTGATACAGGGCATGGATTTATGAGGGAACCACAAACTATTATGAGTGCAATGGCATTAACTTCTATTATTTTACAGGCGAATCAAAATCAACAGCATGGTGGACAAGCTATTCCTATGCTGGATTATGATTTAGCTCCATATATAAAAAAAACGCATGAAAAAAATAAAAGAAAATTAGAAGAAATTATAGACGAAGAAGCATTAGTTGAGAAAAAAGCTTGGGAATGGACTGAAAAGGAAACCTATCAAGCTTGTGAAGCTTTTATACATAATTGTAATAGCATGCATTCAAGAGGAGGGGGACAGACTCCTTTTGTATCTGTTAATTTAGGAACAGATACTTCTAAAGAAGGTGCACTATTAACTAAATGTTTATTGCTTGCAACACAAGCTGGATTAGGTGCAGGGGAGACTCCGATTTTTCCAATTATTGTGTTTAAAGTAAAAGAAGGAATTAATTATTTGGAAGAAGATCCAAATTATTCTCTTTTTGAATTAGCGATCGAAACAACAAGCAAGCGTCTGTTTCCAAACTTTGTTTTTATTGATGCGCCATTTAATGCAAAATATTATGATGGGACACCGGAATCTGAAATAGCAACAATGGGTTGCCGAACAAGAGTAATGGGAAATATTCATGGGAAAGAACAGGCCAGTGGCAGAGGTAATTTGTCTTTTACTAGCATTAATTTACCGTTGCTTGCCCTAGAATCGTCGACTATTGAACAGTTTTTTGGCAAACTTGATGAGTATTTAGAGATTACGATTAAACAATTATATGATCGTTATGTTTATCAAGGGAAAAAAACGGTTGCTAATTTCAAATTTTTATTTACACAAGGTGTATGGGCAAATGGTGAAACATTAAATCAAGATGACTATTTAGAGGATATTTTAAAACAAGGAACATTGTCGATTGGATTTGTAGGATTGGCAGAATGTTTAGTTGCATTATTAGGGGTGCATCATGGAGAAAGTCAAGCTGCATATGAGTTAGGGCTGAAAATTGTTAAACATATGAGAGATGCAGCAGATGATGCTATGGAAAAATATCAATTGAATTATTCCCTTATTGCAACACCTGCAGAATCATTTGCAGGAAAAGCGCTGCGTGTGGCAAAAAAGAAGCATGGAGTTATAAATAAAGTGACAGATCGTGATTACTTTACAAACAGCTTTCATGTTCCTGTTTATTTTAAAATGAAAGCAATTGAAAAAATCAAAAAAGAAGCGCCTTTTCATGAATTAACAAATGCTGGACATATTACGTATGTAGAATTAGATGGAGATGCAAGCAAAAATACTGAAGCAATGAAGACAATTGTTCGTGCTATGAAAGAATCTGGCATTGGCTATGGCAGTATTAATCATCCTGTTGACAGATGCCTGTCATGTGGACATAAAGGAATTATCGATAACCAATGCCCAGCATGCGGTGAAGAAGAGGAAAGCAACATTGAGCGCATCCGCCGTATCACTGGCTATTTAGTAGGCTCATTAAACAAATGGAATTCAGCAAAAAGAGCAGAAGAATCAGAACGTGTGAAGCATTCGTGAAAGTATTAAATATTATTCATGATAGCATTGTAGATGGACCTGGATTAAGAAGTACCATTTTTTTTGCTGGATGCCCTCATCAATGTCTTGGCTGTCATAATCCGCAAAGCTGGAATTATAATGCGGGCATGGAGATGTCGATTGAAGAAATTTATCAAGAATTAATAGATAACCCACTTACCGATATTACTTTTAGCGGAGGAGAGCCACTCCTTCAGTTAGAGGATCTGACTATTTTAGCTAAAAAATTAAAAGCCAGCGGGAAAAATATATGGTGTTATACAGGGTATACATGGGAGTATTTGCTACAATCAAAAAGAGAGGCATTTATACGCTTATGCAACGAACTGGATATTCTTGTAGATGGACCATTTGTTAAGGAAAAAAGAGATTTATCTTTAATATATAGAGGCAGCAGCAATCAACGGCTGATTCATTGTAAAAAAAGCGTGCAAGAAAATAACATCGTTTTATTCGAACAAAAGAAAGCACTAGTATCCAATTGATTTTATCGGATACAGATTTGTAAATTGATACAGTAAGTTAAAGAAGCTGGGACATAAGTATTCCAGCCGAAGATAAACCTGAACAATGATACGAAGATGTAAAAAACATTTCGTATTATGGTTTGGGTTTTTTATTTATGTAAAAAAGAAGATTTGTGGTAATCACTCGCAGCCTGCATACACTTCGCTTTTCCTGTGGCTCGGCTTTAGCCGCTTCGGCCCCTGGCCTGCAGGGTCTAAGCTTCCTCCCAGCGGAAAGCGAGTGTTTTGTAGTGTAATGGAACAAAATAGTTTTTATACTTAACTACTCAAACTTCGCACCATCAAATTCGTTTGCAAGTCTTGATCTTACTCGTTTTAGAACAATAAAATGGGAGGCTTGTTTTTTAGTGTGGGGGTTGCTTTCCCCTACGGGTTGCTTCGCTTTCCGCGGGGTGGGAGCTGAGCCTCCTCGGCGTTGCCTTGCGGGGCCTCAGCCTTCCCACATTTCCCGCAGGAGTCTTCGCACCCTCCGTTACAAGCAACCTGTTTTAGAATAAGTTCTTGTCTTCGAATTTCATGACAAGGTATGATGACTAAATACTAGTAGCGCGTTGATTTTTTATGTTTATTATTCAACGTTGTTCTCCCAAAATGTGCACTTTTAGTCTATTTCTATAAAGTGGGTGTTTTTACCAGTTTAACGACAACAACTAATGGATCAAAACGGCTTGATTGGAGTGTAAGGTGCGAGACTCCTGTGGGATTAGCGGGTTAGATGAGACCCCGCAGGCTTGCGCCGAGGAGGCTCATCGCACGCCCCACGGAAAGCGAGCATCCTGAAACGAGAATCTTGCCCCAATTTATAAGGAATAATGTTTGCAAAAAAACACCCAAAAAGACGAATCAATCACCCTTTTCTAATTGCTCTAGACCAAGTTATGCTAATACATGAAGAGAGATGTATAACTGCAAAGTTTGAGTTAACTATATTAAAAAACATAAATAACCAGTATAGAAAAGTAACCATTTAAGTGCTAAATTAGAGCATATTCGTCTTTACCTATTGTCTATTTAGTTAGGTCTCAGTCTTTTTTTTTAAAAAGGCAAGAAAACATAAATTTTTTGACATATGAAGGCTGTCAACTACAGTGCCTAGCTCTTGTGAGCATTGCCTCATGCCTCTAAAAGTAAAAAAACATTTTTTGAGTTATGTGAACATTATTCTTCAGAGCTGTTCAAGGCGCCTTGCGCTTTTTTTAAAAGATAAGAAAGTATAAAATTTTGGGGTACCACAAACGTTGATACTGTGGTATTTTTTGTATATGGAAACGAATATTTTAAGGCGTATTTTCTTTGATGAAAATCAACATTGGGAACAATTTAAAATTAAATATGGAAAAAAGATTCGTCCAATCGTAATAAAAGAAGTAGAAAAGTTTCGTGATTGTGGAAATCCTAAAAACGGTTTTAAACTATTTGTTTGTGAAGGTTGTCATGACGTGCGCCATGTTCCTTATCGCTGTAAAGGACGTTTTTGTACAACCTGTTCTGTTGGAGAAAGCGAGGAATGGAGTAGATTACTGACAGAAGATGTACTACAGGTTAATCATCGCCATGTGATTTTTACGATTGATGAAGGATTACGAGATGTGTTCTTACTTCACCGACACTTACTTAAGTGTCTAATGGACGAAGCAGCTAAGTTAATCACAGAATTCTTCCAAACAAAAGCCAAAGTAACTCCTGGAATTATCGCAGGTCTACATACGTTTGGGTCAAGAGTTAATTATAATCCTCATGTCCATATGTTAGTGACCATGGGAGGATTAACAGAAAAAGGGGAATGGAAGCAGTATGATTTTCTACCGTTTTCATTACTTCGAAAGCAATGGCAGACAGTAGTATTGAAGTTGATAAGAAGAGGTGTAACAGAAAAAGAGAAGAAAAAAATTCAACCTAGATTACAAAAGGCGTTCTCTAAAAATGGAGAGGGCTTCTATGTGCATGCCCCAAAACAGAAAGGAAAGGTAAAAGAACAACTACGCTATATTGGTCGTTATATTCGTCGACCTGCGATTGGTATTAATCGGATCGAGGCATATGAGGGTCAGTTTGTGACGTTCAAATACAAGGATAAAACAGATGGAAAAGAGAAGAATGAAACAGTAAGTGTGGAAGAGTTCATTTCTCGTTTAATTCGACATATACCAGACGAACAATTTAAAACGATTAGACATTATGGAATGTATTCAAGACGATCTAAAAATTTGTGTAAAAAAATACTAAGTGAATGGCAACAAAAAGCAAGACGCTGGGTTGTAAAAGTAAAGAAGACCTTACGTCGTCAGACGTGGCGTGAGAGAATAATTGCGAATGGAAAGAAAGACCCTCTTGTCTGCCCGCATTGTGAATCTTACTACGAATATAAGGGAGAAGTCTGTCTTGAAAATGGTAAACTAGAAATTAAGGTAGCTTTGTGTGCTACTACTAAAGCTTATTTAGAAAGGGTGATTAACAATTTCACCAGTATCAAAACACCGCAAAAAAGGGAAGAAAAAAAAGAAAAACACAAAACAATCAAATCAGAGCGTCAGCTATGTTTGTTTAGTGTGTCATGAAAAAGAAGAAATTCCTTTAAATGTAGTAAAAGATTTTGATTTAATGGATGATGGAGACACTACAACTCCACCTATGTTCTCCTGTGAAAAATGTGGGGGAGAAATGTATCCTGAGTATTATAAAGGGGTACATGGTATAGAGTACAAATTATCGGATATTCGCTAAACAAAAAAGGACCGGGCGGTTTTTGCCCGGTTTTTCTTAATTGGAAGCATTACTGGCGGACTATTTCGAATATAATGAAAGATAGATAGGTGATTTACTCTAGAAATCCTGCACATGCAAAAAAAAGCAACTTCAGATACATTTTAAGGAGGAATAATAATGGAATTAGAAACAACACAAACAAAAAAGATTATTAACCAGACTGAAAAATTTGGGGCACATAATTATCATCCTCTTCCAATTGTTGTTGAAAAAGCGCAAGGTGTGTGGGTAGAAGATCCAGAGAATAATAGATATATGGATATGTTAAGTGCGTATTCTGCTGTTAACCAAGGGCATCGCCACCCAAAAATTATTGACGCTTTGAAGCGCCAAGCGGATAAAGTAACCTTAACCTCAAGAGCTTTTCATAATGATCAGCTTGGTCCATGGTATGAGAAAATATGTTCATTAACGAAGAAGAACATGGCACTTCCTATGAACACTGGAGCAGAAGCAGTTGAAACGGCTTTTAAAGTGGCACGACGCTGGGCTTATGAGGTGAAAAAGGCTACTGAAAATCAAGCGGAAATTATTGCTTGTGCAGGGAATTTTCATGGTCGCACAATGACCGCCGTCTCTTTATCATCAGAAGCTGAATACCAACGTGGTTTTGGCCCGATGCTGCCAGGAATAAAGTTAATTCCATATGGAGATATAGAAAGTTTGGAAGCAGCAATTACTCCAAATACAGCAGCCTTTTTAATCGAACCGATTCAAGGGGAAGCAGGTATCATCATACCGCCAAAAGGATTTATTAAGGCAGCTTTTGAAATATGTAAAAAAAATAATGTGCTGTTTATTGCGGATGAGATTCAAGTAGGATTAGCCAGAACAGGAAAAATGTTTGCTTATGAATGGGAATCAATCGAACCCGATATATTAATACTAGGAAAAGCACTTGGCGGAGGAGTATTCCCAATATCATGTGTAGTTGCCAATGATGATATTCTAGGATTGTTTAATCCAGGTTCACATGGATCTACTTTTGGCGGAAATCCCCTTGCATGTGCTGTATCATTAGCCTCACTTGCAGTAATAGAAGATGAAAAATTGGCAGAGCGTTCACTAAAATTAGGGGATTATTTTATAGAAAAATTACAAGCAATCGATAATCCTGTTATTAAAGAAGTGCGAGGAAGAGGGTTGTTTATCGGAGTAGAATTACAGGAAGAAGCAAGGCCTTATTGTGAAAAATTAAAAGATGAAGGACTTCTTTGTAAAGAAACCCATCATACCGTTATTCGTTTTGCTCCTCCACTAACTATCACAAAAGAAGAATTGGACTGGGCAATCGAAAGAATTTATAAGGTATTTGATAATTAATAAACGATTTTATATAGAGGAAAAGTGTCTAGTTTATCAAATGTGTTGAAAAGAAAAATGATAAAGGCATATAAAAAGGACTCGGTTGAGTGAAAAACGAGTCCTTTTTATTATGATGGTAAGATAGTATAAGTTTTCTGAAGTCTGATAAGTGTTTAGCTTCGCCGTACAGGATACAAGTGCCGGCGTCGCCACAGGACGTGGCGTATTTAGCCGGCCAGTGCCTAGCCTCAGTGAGTATTGCCTCCAGCCTCTAAAAGTAAAAAGTACTTTCCTAAGTCATGTGAACATTTTTCTTCGGGGCTTAAAAAGGCGCTTGCGATTTTTATTAAGAATGAGAAGGTGGTGGTGTGTCATTACTATTGCGTTTGAAAATATTTTTTCTAACAAATGGTATTACCCATCTATCGAGGCCATAGTATCCTGCGTTTAACCCACTAACCAGCAGAATCACACCTATCAGAATATCTGTTGGATTATGAGAAACTGTTCCGGCGAGGAGGAAGGAAAAATTCATAACAACACCGAAAAATGCTGCAGCAGTTGTGAGACAGCCAATTAGTAAACCTAAGCCAACCAGTACTTCTCCAATCGGTATCAATAGGTTAAATAAATCAACATTCGGCAGGGCAAATCCATCAAGAAAGGATGTATACCAACCATAAACAGCAGTGCCATCAGGGCCTTTAACCGGGTTGTTTACAGCGTTTGCTAAAAATCCTGCAGCATCAAAACCTTTCCCAGTCAATTTCCCCCAACCAGAGGTTAACCAAGAATATCCTAAAAACAAGCGAATAATAGTTAAAATACCAGCGGCAACTTTATTTTCTCTTAATAAGGAAACAAACATGGAAGATCTCTCCCTTTTGTTATATTGTAATGATTACATAGTAAGTATATTAATAGTAGAAATAAAAAATGATCATATGTGAATTTAATCACAAATTATTTATAAAAAAATGGCTGTTTTTTGATAAATAGTTAAATTGGTGACATCTCTAGTTTTGGCAGGCTAGTTTCGTGGAAAATAGGGTTTTATTTTTTTATATTAATGAAAAACAGCAATAAATCTGAATGAAATGCATGGAGCATGGTTTAACTATTATAGTAGCAAGCAGTATTTTTTACTGTTGATAGCAGCTCTAATTATGGAGGAGTTGAATACTTTATAATACTCAATGGTTTATTACTATCCATTATCGGTTTTACAAAAACCAATTGAATCCTTGATAAAGATGAATGGAGGATGAAAGGTTATCATGATGCTTCTATGAAAACTGCATAAAAGTAAATGGGTCTCTTTGGCAGAGAAGACATACATTAAGCTGTCTTTTCAGCCAAAAGAGACCCCTTTTTAGTAACTAAATAAAGCATTTAAATAATCAAAAGCGACGATATTCCGTCTTTTTAATTTGATATATATTCTAAAAATTCATTTAGAGATGAAAACAAGACTTCTGGTTCCCAATCATCTTCGCCGTGCATGGCAGTCATAACTAGGTAATTTTTATTCTCGATATCTATAAAAATAGGGTCTCCTAATAATTCATCATACCCTATTACATACCAAGTTGCTTTCCAATCACCTTCATTATTCCCCGTTAAAGAATTACCCTCTTCATCTACACTGTATCCTAACTGTCCTTCTTCAAATTCTTCTCTTGAGAATAGGTGAATAGATAAAGTTTCAATTTCAGGGTCATGAACTTCAATCTCTATATCAAGACTTTCCAATTCTTCAAGCTTACTCAATATTTTCTCTAAATCCTCATTTAACAAATTTTATTCCTCCTGTTGTGAGTTATTATATAAAAAAATTATCATTTGTTTTAGAAACCTTGTTAGTAATTTTTAGACTACGAGTAGGTATTAATCTACTTGAGTTTCTTCATATACCACTCAAACAACCCCAAACATTTACGGAAAACTCATTTCAACTTTAGGTAACATGTTTTTACGCTAAATTTTAATACATCAATCGTTCTTACAAGGGGTGTTTTGTTCGATAAAAACCTCTTAAACATTAGTAGAAAGTTATTTCTTCGTTCGTGAAAATAGCATCTTAATCAGCAAAGACAATAGTTATTGTCCATCGCTATTTTATATCCTGATTTTCTGAGATTTGTAATAAAATGTTAACATAAACTTTATGTTAACAATAAAAAGACAGACCATCAAGTTACTAATTGGTCTGTCTTTTTGTTGATATTTATCTTTCTCTCCCAAAGGAGAACCATTGTTATGAAATGCTGTGTTCTTTTTATTTTGTTTTAGAAGCTTTCGGAAGCGATCTTCTAATAAAAAAGGCTAAAATCAATGCGACAATGGTAATTCCAGTTGCAACAATAAAGGCATCGTTTATACCATTTATTATTGATTGCTGTGCTGTTTTTCCGTAGACAGTGGTGATAGCCAACACTTGCCCAGAGCTTGACGGGATTCCAGCTAGTGCAGAAATACCTTGACCAAGCTGTGTTAATTTCTCCGCCACATAAGGGTTATCACTAGTAATTATATTTCCATAGTTTGCTGAATGGAAATTTGTGCGATTGGTCATAACAGTGACCAAAAAGGCGGTCCCAATACTTCCGGCTACCGTTCTAGCAGTATTGGAAGCAGCTGTTCCATGACTTGTTAAATGGAGTGGCAGCTGGTTCATTCCTTCTGTCATAACGGTCATCATAATAAAGGACATCCCAAACATACGGAAAATATAAAGCATCATAATATGAGAATAAGGTGTTTGCATGGTAAGCTTCGTAAATCCCCAAGTTGTTAACACTGTAACAATTAAACCAAAGATGGCAAGAGGGCGAGCTCCAATTTTATCAAACAATTTCCCCGCTATCGGAGACATAATCCCCATCACAATAGCACCAGGAAGCATTAATAACCCGGATTGGAGTGCTGTAAATCCTCTAATATTTTGCAAATAAATAGGAAGAAGAAGCATTCCTGCAAACATAGCCATATTAACGACCATACTTACAACCGTAGTTAATGCATAAATATCATATTTAAATACTCTTAAATCTAACATCGGTGTTTTAGCAACAAGCTCTCTCCATACAAAAAGGATCAAAAAGATAATCCCAATAGTAAGGGAGATAACAACTGTTTTGCTGTCCCATCCATCATTACCTGCTTCACTAAATCCGTAAAGCAAAAATCCTAAGCCGATGGTGGAGGAAAGAAATCCCCAAGTATCAAATGTTGGATTTGTTAATTTTGTTACATTTTTCATCCATAATGTTGCAATAATGAGATCGATAATGCCAAAAGGAATCACGATATCAAATAATATTCTCCAAGAATAATGACCAATCAGCCAACCGGATAAAGTTGGACCAATTGCAGGAGCAAATATCATGGCTACTCCCATAATGCCCATTGCTGTTCCTCTTTTTTCAGGAGGGAAAATCGTTAAGAAAACAGTCATTAATAGCGGCATAATTACACCTGCACCAGCTGCTTGAATAACGCGTCCTACCATTAGCATGGAGAACCCAGTTGAAATGGAACAAACGAAAGAACCGATTGTAAAAGCAGTCATTGCTAAAATGAGAAGCTTCCTTGTTCCTAATTTATTAATTAGGAAAGGGGTTATTGGGATGAAAATTCCGTTTGTTAACATATAGCCTGTTGATAGCCATTGTACAGTACTTGTCGATACGTTTAGATCATTCATAATATGCGGAATAGCTACATTCAATAGCGTTTGATTGAGAATAGCTACAAATGCTCCAAGCATAACTGCAGCAATAATTTTCCCGCGGCTGCCTTCAAATTCATAGCTTGGATTTTCTGTTTTCGTGTTTTTGGCTTTTGTTGCGATTTCTTCTTCTGCATCATTAGAATCACTAATATATTCTAATGCGGGTTCTGTAATCGCGGACGTATTCAATGTTTCTTTCACCATTTCATCTGTATCATGATTTGATGAAGGAAAGTCAGTTGATTCTCTTCTGCTATCGTCTACTTCAGACGTTTTTATTACTTTTCGCTTGGATTGTTTTCGAATAAGATAGTTAACTACAATTAATAGTAAAACACTTATTACAGCATAACTTGCGATATATATGGTCATGTCATCACCTACTTATGGATTCGCACAGTTACATTCATACCAGGTACTAAATCTAATCCGCCATAATTATCAATGGAGATTTTTACAGGAATAACTTGTGTTTCTTTTGTATAGTTGCCTGAGCTATTGCTAGTTGGCAATAAAGAGAAAGTTCCAGCTGTTGCTAACCCTAAAGAATCAACTTTTCCAGTTAATGTTGTATTTGGATAAGCATCTACATATAAATCAACATCCTGGCCAGTTTTTACATCATTTAAATCTGTTTCATCGATATTAGCTGTTACCCATAAATGATTCATATCATAGCCCTTTGCAAGAGGTGTACCTGCAGCAACAAAGGAATTCTCGACAGCGGATGATTGAACAATCGTGCTGTTCGCAGGGACTGTAACATTCATTTTTGCTGTTCCAGTTTCAGTAGTCATTTCAAGTGTACCAATTTTTTCATTTTTGCTAAAAGTATCGCCTGTTTCACCATTCCAATTCGTTAATTTTCCTGAAGCAGGTGCTGCGATGCTAATTTGTTGTCCAGCAATTTGAGCATTATCTGTTGAAATATAAGAAACAGATTGATTATAGAAATAGTAGCCAGTAAATCCACCACCTACTAATACAATTAATAAGATAATATTAATTAATACCATACGTTTTGCATTCATAAAAATAAATCCTCCCTAGCGGTTTAAAATAGTAAGTATCTTTTCATTTAAATCAAGCATTTTTTGAATATCTTCTTCTGGCAATTCCATTACTTCTTTTACTCGCTGTGCGACAATGGAATCCTTTTCTACCAGTTCCTTTAGTTTAGAGCTTCCAGTTTCGGTAAGTTGTAGATTAATCGCTCTTCTATCGTTAACCTGTGTTGTGCGTGACACAAAATCCCGCTGTACGAGTCGATCAATCACTCCGCTTACCGTACTTTTGGTTAATCTTAAATTTTCAGCAAGCTCTCCTAAACTAATACTAGGACAATAGGAAATTCTATATAACGCTTTTAATTGGACGACGGTCAAGTCCATTCGATCAGCATCCATCTTTAAAAGGTGATAATAAGCTTTGTTGATATTAGCGAATGATCGAATAAGTTCGTTATTAAATGTAGCTTTCATCTGTTTCTTTTCTCCTTTCTACAGTATTAACCAAAATAAATTCATAGGTAAAATAAATAGTTTCGATAAGGATAGTTCGTATACGAACTAAATGAACAAAGAGTATCATCGCATATATTGATAGGAGTGTCAATGAAAAAGAATGATAGAATAAACAGGGAAATTTTCTTTAAAGAGGTTGTTCAAAAAGTCCGGTAAAAATGACACATCGAATTTCTTCGTTGGTTTGCTTCTCCGCTTCTCACGTATTAACACCATACGCTGTGATGCTCAAAGCTAAACCGCCTCGAACTTCTCGGTCCTTTTTATCCTCCTTTTTGAACACGCACTTAAAGTAATAGAAAATTCTTAAAAACACACCACTATAGGAAAAGTTCTATTATACTTATTCATATAGAAAGCAAAAAAGGAGTGTGGTTTTTGGTGGTAAATCAATTAGAATTAGAACAAAAACTAATTGCAGTTAGAAGAAATTTACATGAAGAGCCTGAATTATCCAATGAAGAAGTGAAAACAACGGAAAAAATAACAAATTGGTTAAAAGAAGGAGATATTTCTATTTTAGATCTTCCGCTAAAAACGGGTGTAATCGGAGAGATATCAGGAAGTTCATCTGGTCCTACTATAGCCATTCGTGCAGATATTGATGCACTACCTATCCAAGAGCAAACAGATTTTTCTTATAAATCGGCTGTTTCTGGTGTGATGCACGCTTGTGGACACGATTTTCATACATCTGTTATTTTAGGTGCAGCGTATTTATTAAAGCAAAGACAGGAGCGTTTAAAGGGAACTGTTCGCGTGCTGTTTCAACCAGCTGAAGAGACGGGACATGGGGCAAAATCAATTCTTTCTACAAATGGATTAGACAAAGTAGAAGCTATCTTTGGGCTTCATAATGATCCACTAAGTGAGCTTGGGGTGATGGCGACAAAAGAAGGAATTTTTTCTGCTGGAGTAGATCGGTTCGAAATCGAATTAACTGGCAAGGGATGTCATGCCGCTAAACCAGAGGAAGGTATCGATCCGATTATGATGGCATCTGAAATTATTCCTAGATTACAATCTATTATAAGCAGAGAGATTAAATCAATGGATAGTGCTGTTATCAGCGTCACTCAAATACATGCTGGGCATACATGGAATGTTATCCCGGAATCTGTTTATATAGAAGGAACGGTACGTACATTTAAACAAGAAGTAAGAGAAGAAATTCCTGGGAAGATAGAAAGAATTATCAAGGGAATCGCCGCAAGCTACGGGGGAGAGGCGATATTAAAATGGCACCCCGGCCCACCTTCTGTTCAAAATGATCCGGAATGGACACAGTTTGCAAAACAAATTGCCGCAAAAAATGGCTATAAAGTAGAAGAAGTGGAGCCAACTGCTGGCGGAGAGGACTTTGCCTTTTATCAGCAGCAAATAAAAGGAGCATTTGTCAATATTGGCGTTGCTGGAGAATATGGATTGCATCACCCAAAATATTATCTACAAGAAGAGGCAATCCTACCAGCAAGCCATTATTTTGCCGATTTAGCAGAACAGGCATTAATTCATCTAAACGAACAGTCACAAGAATCGAGAGTGGCTTCCACTAAATAAAAGAAAAACATCCCATCAAATTAATCGAAATTTGATGGGATGTTGTTTTTTATATTTGATAGTATTTACTTTTTTTTCCTCCAAATAAGAGAGCCTGATCCATCATGAGGATGTGCAAACATTTCATATTGACAATATTTATCCTGTAGTTCTCGAAGGGACAAATTATTTAAAACAGCCAGCGTATCGTTTCCGTAGCAGATTAGTTTATTGATCAGTAAGTTTTTCTTTTTTAATTGCGTTGTTTCGTTTCTCATCTTCGTCCTCCTAAATGATCCTTATTTGTTTTTTATTCACTTATTACATAGAAGTGCTTGTTCTAGAAGTAATATTAGTATGTGTGCTGTTTAGAAAGTGGTAATCACTGTTCTGATAAGTTCTGAATTTTATATTTTTATTATAATTGAAAAAATGAACTATTCCAAGTGGTTTAGGTGGTTTTGTTAAAATTTTTTTTGAAAGCTACCAAGAGGATGTATTCAGCCACATTTCATAGAAGCATGAAAAGTTAAGCATTTTAGATTCAAAAAAAGTGTGAATCAGGACCAAAATACAAAGAGAAAGAGGAACATTTGTCCGATAAAGAGGCAATCAGGACCAAAACAACAGCGAAAAGAGAAGAGTTTGTCCGATAAAGTGTGAATTAGGACAAAAAACCAAAATTCTGTCCTCTAGTGCACGAAAAACATTACCATAGTGGGGGCAGTTCACCAGAATTTAAAACCCTTTTTTTAGAGAGTTGTTGGTTAATCTACACGCCTGATTGGTTTTATTAAAAATAGTAAAGTTTCTCTTTAATTTTTCTGATTATACATTTATTCTTTGTTGTTATATTATAAACACACAACCAACTATTCCAACTTGTTTAGTCGGTTTAATAAAACGGCTGCTTTTTTTTATATATCCTTCTAAGATGATTGCATTTGATGTAAGGATAAAATGAAAACTTAAAAGGATGAAGGAGAGGAAGAATATGACAATAAAAAAAGAAGTTCAATTTGGTGTAATGCTTCATGGACCAGGAGGGCATATGAATGCATGGAAGCATCCAGACGTCCCTGCTGATGCGAGTGTAAACATTGAATATTATCAAGAAATTGCAAAACAAGCTGAATCTGCTGGATTTCGTTTTGCGTTTGTAGCAGATGGTCTTTATATCAATGAGAAGTCAATCCCACATTTTTTAAATCGGTTTGAACCAATAACTATTCTTTCAGCTCTCGCTTCTGTAACAGAAAAAATTGGGTTAGTTGGTACTGTATCTACATCATACAGCGAGCCATTTACTATTGCTCGGCAGTTTGCTTCATTAGATAAAATCAGTGGGGGAAGAGCCGGTTGGAATGTTGTTACTTCTCCGTTGGAAGGTTCAGCTGAGAACTTTAATAAAGGGAAACATCCTGAACACAGTCTGCGTTACGAAATTGCCGAAGAGTATTTAGAAGTTGTAAAAGGGCTTTGGGATTCATGGGAAGATGACGCATTTATAAGAGATCGAGAAACTGGTCTGTTTTTTGATCGAGATAAGCTTCACACATTAAATCATAAAGGACGTCATTTTTCTGTAAAAGGTCCTTTAAATATTGAACGTTCCAAACAAGGGCAGCCGGTAATTTTTCAAGCTGGAGCATCAGACACGGGACGAAATCTTGCTGCAAAAGAGGCAGATGCAGTATTCACAAATGCTGATTCTTTTGAAAAGGCAAAAGCATTTTATGATGATGTCAAAAATCGAGCCGCTCGCTTAGGCAGAAATAAAGAGGAAATAAAAATATTCCCAGGAATACATCCTATTGTTGGGAAAACGTTAGAAGAAGCAGAGGAAAAATACAAAGCTATTCAAAATCTCGTTTCGATTGAAGAAGCATTAAATTACTTAGGCAGATTTTTTGATCACTTTGACTTTAGTGTATTCCCACTAGATGAACCTTTTCCGGATATTGGAGAACTTGGCGAGAATAGTTTTCGTTCAACAACAGATTCAATAAAAAAACTGGCAAAGAAAAACAATTTAAGTCTTCGCGAAGTTGCTCTGCAGGTTACCACCCCTAAATCGGCTTTTTTTGGAACGTATGAGCAGGTTGCCAATCAACTTATCACTTGGATTGATGGTGGAGCTGCAGATGGGTTTATTTTTGGAGCTCCAATTCTTGGAAGCGGACTATCTGATCTAATTGAACATATTATTCCGATTTTAGAAGAGAGAGGCTATTACAATAAAGCGTACGAAGGGGAAACACTTCGAGAAAATTTAGGGATAGCGTATAAGAAAAATCAATTTCTGAAACAACCAATTAAATAAAAACCTTGCTGAAAAAGTCATTTTATTCAAAAAAGTACAGGTGAAATGCTTAAATTCAATAGATAGAGCGTAATAAGTTGAAGAGAATTAAAGGCATATAGCACCAACGAGCCTTGGAAGACTGAACGAATCCCTGCGGAACTTGGGTCTTTTAAAACGGAAATAAACTTACTTGTTCGACTGCAGCGAAGTTTGCGAAAACAAGAGCAATAACTTCTCTACATTATAAGATAAGGAGTAGGATAAGATGATTCTGGACATTTTTACGAAAGAAGAAAGTGAATTAGAGAGAAAATTAATCCACATAAGGAGAAATCTACATGAAGAACCAGAATTATCGAATGAAGAAGTAAAAACGACCCAAAAAATAAGACTT
Organism: Niallia sp. WK069_GA_01; assembly: GCF_983173855.1. Classification (NCBI taxonomy): domain Bacteria; kingdom Bacillati; phylum Bacillota; class Bacilli; order Caryophanales; family Bacillaceae; genus Niallia; species Niallia sp. WK069_GA_01. The sequence continues at coordinate 3,923,736 of NZ_OZ470138.1, read as the reverse complement.
TGGCTGGAAGAAGCGGGGATTGCTATTCTCGATCTTCCGTTGAAAACGGGAATAATTGGCGAGATAAGTGGGGATTCCACTGGTCCTGTTATAGCGATACGTGCAGATATTGACGCCCTTCCCATTAATGAACAAGCAGATATACCATTTTCATCAAAGGTTCCTGGTGTGATGCATGCTTGTGGACATGATTTTCATACTACGGTCATATTAGGCACCGCCTATTTATTAAAGAAAAGACAGGCAGATTTAAAAGGAACGGTTCGAATACTTTTTCAGCCTGCTGAAGAAACAGGGCATGGGGCGAAATCTATCCTTGCTACGAAAGGGTTAGAAAAAGTGCAGGCGATTTTTGGATTGCATAATGATCCGCTTAAAGAATTAGGTGTTTTGGCAGCGAAAGAGGGTGTTTTAACAGCGGGAGTGGATCGATTTGAAATAGAAGTGACAGGAAAAGGAGCTCATGCGGCCAGACCAGAGGAAGGAATAGATCCTATTATTATAGCATCTGAAATTATTTCCAGATTACAAACAATAGTAAGCAGAGAAATAAAATCTAGTGAAAGTGTTGTCATTAGTGTAACACAAATACACGGTGGGAATACTTGGAATGTCATTCCAGAATCTGTTTATTTAGAAGGAACGGTGCGCACCTTTAAGGAAGAAATACGAGAAGCAATTCCCCAAAAAATAGAAAGAGTTTTAAAAGGCATCTCACAAAGCTATGGAGGAAAAGCGCTGTTAAAATGGCATCCAGGTCCACCATCAGTTCAAAATGATAAAGAATGGACTCTCTTTGCTAAACAAATCGCTGAGCAGAATGGCTATAAAGTAGTCGATGCTGAACCAACTTCTGGTGGGGAGGATTTTGCCTTTTACCAGCAAAAAATTCGAGGTGCTTTCGTCAATATTGGTGTAGCGGGAGAATATGGGCTTCATCATCCGAAATATCATTTAAATGAAGAAGCAATATTACCTGCGAGTCATTTCTTTGCTGATTTAGCGCAGCAAGCATTAAAAGAATTAAATGGGCAGTTTCTATCTTCTGCTTATATCCCACAAATATGAATAGGTTGAAAAAATCCATTCTCTTCTTATGAAATGATAGGAGGAGAATGGATTTTTTTATTTATAAAGGACTCGTAAACATCTTTTAATGCCTAGATAACAATTGTTTTTTCTTAGCAGATTTTTCTGAAAAGTAGTTTTCGATAATTTGGAGCAGGCTGGTAGAAGCTTTGCCGAAACTGCTGTGATTTCTTTTCAGAAGTCCGATTACAGGAGCCGCCTCCATATCCTTGATTTCTACTATTTTTGTTCCTTGTATAGGAAAGGAATGAGCCGTACGAGTAAAAAGGGAAATTCCTAATCCTTTTTGCACATAATGCTTATGGGACATGCTGCTGCTGATCTCTAGTTTTTTATAATTTGTTCCGATTGCTTCAACAATGGATTGTTCCATTTTTATGCGTATCGGACAATTATTAGGGGTGAAAAGAAAGGTTTCATCTTTTAAATCTTTTAGTTCAATTTCTTTCTTTTCAGCTAATCGATGAGAATCAAATACAAGCATAACGATATCATCGTAATATAACGGTTTATAAACATTTTCCATCGTAACTTCAGGAGCTCCACAAATGGCGAAATCTATCTCGTCCCTATAAAGCATGGTACTTAATGTATTGGCGTCTGCCACAAAGATAGAGACCTCCACTTTAGGATGCTGCTTTACAAAAAGCGATAGGATAGGAGGAAACTCTAAACTTGCTGTTGGTTCAGAAATGCCGATACGAATTAAGCCAGCGTTGCCTCCTTCTAAATCTTCCAATGTTTTGTCTAATCGGTCGTACTCTTTTAATAAAGCATTCGCTCGCTCGTAAAAAAGGCGGCCAGCTTCTGTCATTTTTAGTGTTTTGCCTCGGTCTAATAATTTTTCACCTATCTCTTCTTCTAAATGCTTAATATGTAGAGTGATGGTGGGTTGTGAATAATTTAGCGCTTCAGCGGCCTTTTGAAAATTACCTAACTTAATGATGGTGGTAAAGGTTCTAATTGCTCGTATTTCCAATGAGAAAACACCTCTTTTGCAGAAATTTAGAAATCTTAAAGTGCAACTTTAATTTTACTGATTATACATATACCAATATTTGTTTTATTATAATCTATATTAACAACTATTCCAAGTGGTTTAGAAGGGATTATGAGAGGAGACTTTAATTTTGACAAAAATAACAATCGTATCAGGAGGAAACTCCATTTATTCTAGGTTAACTGGCGTATTAAATTACGCAAAAAAATATGTAAAAGATTATGAAGTGGAAGTCGATGTCATTCAAGTGCATCAGCTTCCAAGTGAAGCGTTAATTTCAGCGAATTTCCATGATCCGCAAATTAAGGAAGCAAATCAAAAGATTGAAGATAGCGATGGGGTTATCTTTCTTACACCAGTTTATAAAGCATCCTATACAGGAATTCTAAAAACGTATATCGATCTTCTACCGCAAAAAGGCTTAAAAGATAAAACAGTTTTACCTTTAGTGTTAGGAGGAACATTTGGTCATTTACTGGTGATTGATTATGCATTGAAACCAATCCTTTCTAATCTTGGAGCAGCAAATATTCTTTCAGGGGCTTTTATTATTGATACACAAGTAACGAAGCTTCAGGATAACAACTACCAGTTAGATGAAGCATCCCGAAATCGCTTACAAGCGGTATTAAATGATTTTATTCAATCAGTGAAGGTGAAATTATGACGATTAAGTTAAGTATTCTAGATCAGAGTCTTGTGGGAGAAAAGGAAAAAGCAGAACAAGGTTTGTTAAACACCGTTCGGCTTGCAGAAGCAGCAGATGAATTAGGTTATCACCGATTTTGGGTAGCAGAACATCATAACAGTGAAACGGTTGCTGGGTCTGCACCAGAAGCACTTATTGGCTATTTATTGGCAAAAACGAAAAAAATAAAAATTGGATCAGGCGGTATAATGCTGCAGCATTATAGTCCTTATAAGGTAGCAGAAATATTCAATGTATTATCTTCACTAGCTTCAAATAGAGTTGATTTAGGTGTTGGAAAAGCACCGGGTGGATTAAATTTTTCAACAAAAGCATTACAAGAAGATAAAACAGATAAACAAAAAAGCTTTGAAGAAAAGCTTAAGGATGTAAAACACTTTTTATCAACTGATTATAATCTTTCTGCTAGTGAGCTAAAGGCAACACCAATTCCAACGGTAAATCCAGAACTTTATCTGCTGGGAGGAAGTGTTGAAAGTGCAGAGCTTGCTGCAAAATTAGGAATTTCCTTTGTATTTGCTTTCTTTATTAATGGAGAGGAAGAAGTTTTAAAAAAGGCTAGAGCTAGATTTCAAAAGCTCTCACCTAAGAATGCTGAAACCTCCTTTATATTAGCAGCAGCCATTGCGGTTTCAGATAGAGAAGAAGAGGCACTTTCTTATATAAAACAAAAAGAAATTGTAAAAGTGACTTTATCGAACGGGAAAAGCTTAAATGTCGGCACATTTGAACAAGCCGAGAAATTAATAAGCGAAAGTGGGGAGTTAGATTATCAGATTAAAACGCAAAAAGCAGGCTATATTGCAGGAACAAAAGAAAGTGTCAGAAAAAGAATTCTTCAACTATCTGAAGAGTATGACCTAGATGAAATTATGGCTTGGACACCTATTGAAGATATGGAAACAAGAATTTATTCTTTTCAACTATTAAAAGAAGCATTTCAACCGAATAGACAGTCAGAAATAAATAAGAGAGAAGGAGTAGAAATCAGATGAGTCAAACAAAAAAAGTAGTAGTTTGGAGCAAAGTTGGATGCAGCTATTGTGAGGAAGTAAAGTCTTTTTTAAAGGACAACAAGCTAGATTATTCAACTATTGATGTAACAGAAAATGACAAATTAAGAGATGTATTAGAAGTGAAATACGGTATCCGATATGTGCCAGTCGTAGAAATCAGTGACAGCGAGCAAGAAGCATCCTATCAGGCGGTATTTAAAGTGGATCTGGAGGCATTGAAGGAAGCGCTACTATAAAAAAGCGATGATTGGATGAATTAGTGATGGGAGCGATTAAGCGAAGTAGAACAAAAGGAATAAATCGAGCTCTTTTCAGAAGAAGTGATACCTGTATTACGACGTGAAATTCCAGATGCTATTTGGACGAATAATTTAGTAGCAAATTCGCATTAAATGTGGCTTATTGTTCATCTGAATGATGCAAAAAAATATGTGGATTCTTTTGCATCATTCGCAATAGATGCAGCACGGATTAGATAAAATAGAATAAACGATTTTTCTCTCTAGACTATTAGAAAATCGAATAAAAAGAGGGAACACATCAAAAAACCGTTTAACAAACGTATGATCAATTTATTATGGTAGTAAAAGATAATCTTTTTATGCTATGATATTGTAATATAATTGGAAGTATATTAGAGAATACCACAATTCCTCCTCTATAACGATCTGATAGTTCAGCGGGAGAATACGTCCTTGACAGGGACTGGCTGGAATAATAAATATGCGGTGTTAGCTCAGCGGGAGAGCACTTGCTTTGACAGGGAAGAGGTCGTGGGTTCAAGTCCCTCACAGGTCATTAAATTAAGAAGGCTCAAATCCTTTCATATCAAGGGATTTGGGCTTTTTCTATATTTTCAGTAAATAACAAATTTCCCTGTATTTTTATACATTGCACAAAGACTGCACAGAAGCTGCACCAAACGGTTAATTTGTCTTACAGTAGCAAGGGTTCCGTTACTTCATTTTTCTTCTGTATTGTCCATTAAGTCCAGAAGCGATCATCAAACCGATCGGCTGTATTTTTTTGCATTTCTTCATTTGTATGGGAGTAAATATCCAACGTAATTCCAACTCGAGCATGTCCCAATCGTTCGCTAACTACCTTTGGATTTTCACCCATCCGCATTAAAATGGTGGCATGCGTGTGTCTTAAATTGTGAAAGGGAATGGCAGGAACGTTTGCTTTCTTCGTTAGAGCTTTAAATTTGCGAAGAAGATTTCTTGGCTCAAGATACGTTCCATTTTTGGATGGAATGACCAAGTCCCGTTCATTCTTTTTTTGTTGCTGCTTATATTTAATCAATACTTCCCGTACGGTAGCTGATAAATATACATCCCGTTCAGAATGTGAAGTTTTCACTTCTTTAACGTATAAACCCTTCGCTTTGGAACGAGATAATGATTCCTCAACATGAATGATACCGTTGATTAAATCGACATTCTGCCATCTGAGTGCTAAAATTTCCCCTCGACGCATTCCAGTAAAAATAGCCAAGAGAAAAGGAATAAGTTCGTTTTCTTGTTCACAAACTTTAAGGAAGGCTTTGGCCTCTTCAACAGTCCAAATTTGTTTTCGTTTTTTATGAACGGAAGGAGGGGAGGAATCTTTTGCTGGATTATTTTTTATTAAGCCCCATTTAACAGCTTTCTGTAATGCTTTCGATAAAAGATGGTGCATTCTTTTGACGGTAGCGTTTGCTAATCCATCGTTTAATTTTTGAGCATACAATTGATCAATGTCATATGATGTGATCTTTTTTAGAGGAGTATCCTTAAAATATGGAATGAGATGAACCCTAACGAGAATTTCACCTAATTCAAAAGAAGAAACTTGTACTTCATATTTATAGGTGTTGTGCAGCCAATTTTGAATATAATCCTTAAATAAGGTTTTCGAAGGCTCACTGTATTCTCCATTTTGTATTTCTATTTTTAACCTATTCATTTCTTCTAAAGCTTCGCGTTTTGTTTTAAAGCCGCTTCGATAAACCTGTTTTCGTTTACCTGTCCGATCATCTATCCCAGCCTCAATACGAAATGACCAAACCTTCCCAACTTTTTTAATCGACATGTAAAAACCTCCAAGTTTGAGATGGAGGTAGGGTGTGTTAAACAGTATAGCCATTTAGCGTTAGTGTAATTCATTCATTATCCAGAGTACTTATTTGGAGTAATGGAGTAATGATATATCTCAATATCATTATCTATAAAGCCTCTTCTTTGAGCTGCTTTAAGAGTATGAAACATATTTTCTCTTCCAACTCCATTATCAGTATGAAGGTAGATTTTATCAGCACGCAACCCATTTTCACAGATATATTTCACCAAATCATATCCAGTTGGCAACAAGTTTCCATCCGAATCTTCTCCTAAATCATGGTCAAGGGAAAGAATATGAATTTTATAGTTTTCAAAATAATGTATTGCTTCTTCCATGTTTCTTGCAATTGTATAGCCGTTCGGACAGTCTCTTAAATCATCGACGTATAGGTTTATCATTTTATTATTCATAGGACTAACACCTCAATCTGATTTTTTACTCAAAACCAACCTTATCAAACAAATAAAGGCCTAGCATTTCTAAAGCGTCAGTTCTGACATAGCTACATTACACACTAAAGGATACTATTAATGATAAGACAGATAAATAGCCCTAACAAACGAGATTTATCTTTTCTACTGATCTAACATATCCATAAGTTCTTGTTCAATTTCTTCTTGTGTCATATCCTCTGCTGGTTTGTATTCCCCATCTGAGTTATAATCTGCTGGATTATTAGTGGGGCCATCCTCTGGTACGTATTCACCATCAGCATTATAGTCATCAGGATTTGTAGAAGGAGCAGTTGAATCATTCTCTAGTTCTTCTTCTGTGTAGGGTGGATTATTCTCTAATTCTTCTTCTGTATAAGGTGAATCAGATTCTATGTTATTGTTAATCGTTTGAATGGAATCATCAGAAGTATTGTTATCCTCATATGTATTGGATTCAGTTTTATCCTGATTTATTGACTTGTAATCAAAAATAGCACCAATAATTACGATAGCAAGAATTGGAAAGAAAATCATTAATTTCTTTGTATGCTTCTTCAATAGGATAATCTCCCTCTCTTTTGTTAAATTTTTCTATATTATAACATATGTATCAAAGGATCTACTTACTTTTCTAATTATTTTACAAATTTAAATAGACGATTATTAAAATGGGCTATTAGTTGAAAAAGAGTAGAAAAATGCTAGGTGCATACTAACCTAGCATTTCTTCTAATTTAGCAGCAGATTCTACTTGCATGTCCAAATCGGTATGAGAGTAAATATCTAACGTAATGCCGACATTAGCATGACCAAGACGCTCACTAACAATTTTAGGGTTTATTCCTTGTTTCATGAGGAGTGTTGCATTTGTATGACGTAAGCCGTGTATTGATATTTTCTTAATGCCTGCTTTTTCAATTAATCTATCGAATGTTCTCGCTAAATTGCGTGGATGTATAGGTTTGCCATCCGCTGTAGAAACAACCAGATTGAACTGGTGGTAGGAGGTACCCATGCGCTGTTTCATTATATTTTGTTCGGATTTGTGTTGTTTCAGCAACTCTATAATGCTAGCAGGTAGAACGACTTCGCGATAAGAGTTAGAAGTTTTGGGCGTATTAAAAGTAAGTCCATGCTCTTTTGTGTAGGCAAGAGATTCTTTAATTTTTACTGTTTGTTTCTCGAAATTAATATTTTCCCATTTAAGTGCAAGGATTTCACCGCGGCGCATTCCAGTATGCAAACCCAATGAAAAAGCAACAGTCCACCGAAGTTCATCACAACTTTCTAGGAATGTTTTCGCTTCTTCTGATGTCCATATTTCTTTTTCTTTTTTAACGATAGAAGGCCCTTTTACTCGTTCTGTTGGATTCCCATTGATTAACTCCCAATCAATCGCTGTTTGAAATGCCTTGCTAAGAAGATTGCGAATGATTTTGACGGTGGCAGGTGAAAGACCGTCATTTGATTTGCTTGATAAAAATTGTTGAACGTCATAGGTTTTAATCGAACTGACTTCCTTTTTTGTAAAGGCAGGAAGTATATGATTTTCTACAATACTTTTTGCTCGTTCAAATGTTGTTGGTTGTACTTCATGCTTGTAAACTGTATTAAGCCATTTAATTATGAAGTCTTCCATTAGTTCTGATTGAGTAGGGAAATATCCTTCTTTTTTCAATTGAGCTATAAATTCAGCCTTTGCAAGTTCAGCTTCCTTCTTAGTCCGGAAACCTCCACGATATACTTGCTTTCGACTACCTGTAATAGGATGTTTACCTACATCAATTCTAAAAGTCCAATTGTTATCTATTTTTCTGACTGACATGATGTGTATTCCTCCTTAAGCGGTTTGTTTATTTGTTTGATTTTCAATCCAAGTTGCAAACTCGTGTGCCATTACTCGTTTGTTTCTGCCAATTCGTATTGTTGGGAAATCATCTCGTTCCATGATTTCATAAGCGGTTGCGCGAGAGACTTTTAGTATTTTTGCGATATCTTGTGCTGTTAAAACTTCAAAGTTATTCATAATTTAAATTCCCCTTATTGTGTTTATAGTTTCGGTTCTTTGCCTATACTAATAATGTTTTTCTGTTTTTTATCCAAATTGGTATACCAATTTAGATGAATTACCGAACAACTGCTAAGGAAAACCCCTTGTAACAAGGGGGAAGAACAGATTTATTTTTTTTAGTAATTTAGATGTTGTTAATTGTTCGGTAGTTTAACTAGCTAGGTTTATTTGTGTTCGGTACTTTGTCCTGAAGTTGGCAGTATAAAACTTTCAAAAACATTGTTTCTATAATTTATTTGAAAGGGTTTATCTGGTGAGATGAGAATTTGATCAATGAAGTACAGATTCATTAGTCTTTTTTCTGCATCCCCAAGCTGTAGTTGTAGGACTTGCTTAAAACGTTCAAAAAACAAACCAGATTCAACACCTTCCATTAGTTCTTGAACAGTATGTTGACTCCTAATGAGATCTTTTAGAATGGCAATATATTTATTGTTTAGTGTATCTATGAATTCTTGGAGTTCTCTGTCAGACTGTTCATTAGCAAACGCTATTTTGTCAATGTGTTCTTCTGTTTTTACTATATTTTCCTTTATAGATTGATCCAGCTTTAAAAGGTAGCTCATTGTGTTTGATTGAGTTTCTTCATTATTATAAAGTTGGTGAATGTGATTAAGGATTCTAGTTTGTAGCTTTTCATGTACATCATTTATATCTATTTTGTAGTTGCAATTTTTACAAACATAATACTGATAAAAGTATTTTTTCCCTTTTCTAGTTGTAGAACCGTTTTGAGTAACAAGCTTTTCATGACAATGTCTGCAAGAAAGCTTATTTAAAAAAAGAAAAGGGGTATCAAGCCTACCAAATTCATTTTGCAGTTTTATATTGTTTTCATTTAATTGCAGTAAAAAGGTATCGATTAATGGCTCGTGCCTATCAATTAATTCATGTGGCTTCTTGCTTTTTCCTTTATGGATAGTCCATACAACTTTCCCTGTATAAACAGGATTTTTAAGAATATTCTCTACTGTACTAGAGCGCCAAATACCACCTTGAGGAGCAGGGATAGAAGCATTATTTAAAATGGATGCGATCTTTCCCATAGAAGTTCCCCAGCTTTGAAGAAAGTAGATAAAGGATACGATTTCTCCTTTTTCATTTGGAACAAGCTTTTTGTTTACTTGATTGTATCCATACGGTACTTTTGCACCTGGCCGGATAATATCATCATCTCCCAAGTCAGCTAAAAGTCTTGCGACTGCACGTTCCGATTTAATTTCTGATTCTTGACGGAAAAGTAATAATGCAATTTGAGTTCTAGGATTGTTTGGATTAAAAGGTTCTGTCTCATTTGTTGTATATACTTCTACTTCAGGAAAAATTGCCTGCAATGGGCGATAAAAATCTAAAACAAATGTATAGCCAGTTCGATCCATACGAGATTCTTCGTAAAATATAACTCGAGGCACTTTTGTTTCAATCATCATATTTTTTAAACGCATCAGTTCTTTTCGTTGATTTGCACGTTTAGAAAATGCACTTGTTACGTCTTCGATTATCATAAATTCATCTGGAACGGTGAAGTTATTTCTTTGAGCATACTCTTTAATATGCGACTTCTGCAGCTCTAGACTATTATTTTCTTGTTGTTTATAAGATGATCTGCGGATATAACCAAAAGCTAAATTCATGCTAAATGCTCCCCTTTATATATAAAATCGCTTTGCATGTTTTCTAGGTAATCAAATTTACATACTTCAAAATCAATAAAGTCTTCGTAAATGAAGACGTCTTTAATAAACATGGAGTAGAGAAGTGATGGGTCTAATTTACAACGATCGTGTAGATATTTATTAACTGCATCCACTACTTCCTTGTTTTCCTCGAGCAATTGTTCCTTTTCTTCCAATTCTTTTACAAGAAGATGTTGTTCTTCCTTTAATTGAGATAGCTTTTTATATTCATCAGAGCGTTTCCAGTCGTTAGCAGTGGCAGTATTTAAGAGTAATTGTTCGGTTAGTTCCATTAATTGATGAGAAATGCTGGTATATTTTATTTCGAACTCTTTTTTTATTTGACGCAATCTAGTAATAGAATGATTAAGCAGTTTCTTAGAATCTAGGTTAGTAACAATTTCCTCTAGAGTTAATTGAATGATTTGGACAAATTCCTGAAATGGCACCGTTACTTTTTGATGCTTGTTAGAGCAACTATAAAAGGCATACTGATTTAAATTGTCCTTCCAATAATTCATTGGTTTTTGACAATATCCACAACGGGGTATAAAGATATTTTGAGTATTTAGTTGATCAATCTGTTCTCTATATTCCTCTAGATGTGAACCAAGCCTTTCTTGAAAATTAAAATATTCATTTAGTTGCAAGTAAGGTTCTACATGTGAAAGTCTATCTTCGCCTTTGTGCAAATCATACGCTGCGTAAAAAGGGTCCTTTATTATGTCAATAAGACGTTCATTTCTTGTTTTTAGTTTTTTTCGATATTCCTCAATAAGTGCTGCTAGTTGTTCCGTTGAAGCAACTTCTTTTAAGGATTGAAAGTATGCTGTAATTAATTCCTGTTTTAATGGATCTTTTCTGTATTTTTTTGTTTCTGGCTCTTATATATATCCTAATTTTCTTGGAGGATAACGTCTTCTAGTTTCTTCACTTCTACGAGCAATATTTTTTCCTTCTATATCACTAAACATGGAAAGAATTCCTTCTAGGAAAATATCGTCTGTGGAGGGAAGGTGGCCATTTCCTTCCGAAGTAAATACCAATTCAACGCTATGCTTGATTCGTATATCACTAAACCACATTCCTTCATAATGATCACGAAAAAGGCGTGTTCGATCAAAAGCATATAATGTATGAACTTTATCTTGTTTTATTAATGAAATAACCTTTTCCATTTCAGGACGTTGATTAACAGAAAGTTTATTAGCAGAAATGGCATTTTCATTTACAATGTATACTTCTTCTGGTAACAATTTTTCACGATAAGGTAAATCTGCAGCTTCTTGTGTAATAATGTCTTGGCCAGCAGTACTAACTCGTCGGAAAAATACGTGGAGTTTTTTTGTACTATAATTATTCCTCATTTCTTTTCTTTTGTTTTGGGCATTGTTTCATATAGAAGCTTTGCTTGCAGCCGATATGGTAAATGTAGCTGTTCGATAATAATTCGATTAACTAGATGATTAATCCACACATTTGTTGCGTCATTGCTTCCTTCAGCAGTTCTTATTTGTACTCGTTTTCTCATAAAAAACACCTCCTCCTATCAGCATTGACAGGGAGAGGCTATTTGTATACTTGAATCTATTACAGCATTAAATAAGTTAAAACATAGCTGTTCTACATTGTCTTCTTGTATCGACCTTTTAGCAGATTTATTTCTTCGTTTCTTTATAGTAAAGAAACGGTCTTGTTCGTCATCAAATAAATTAACTTTTGTTTGGACTGGACCTTGAGATTGCTCTCTTTTTATTAAGATACGAATCCAGCCTTTTTTTTGCCCAGGGAAATAGAGGTCATCTTTGTTTGATACCATTACGATTTCTCCTTTGTTGCTGGTAGTCTAGGAAGCTATTAAAAAGAAAAGGAGATAGAAATCCTGTTTGAGTTGTTTGTCGTAGCTTATCGATGTCTTGGACTTGGATTTTACTCATGATGCAAGCCCTCTTTGTTTCAACCGATTGATCGCTTTCTCGGTATTTGTACGGATGTTATTGGAAGGTTTTTTAATTGTTGATTTCATGATGTGCTCCTCCTAAGTTGTAGTTTGTTTCGGTAGTTCATCTACCAACAGGAAGAAACATAACCATTAGGAGGGATTATTCAAGTGGTATTTTTTTCATGTATGCTATTTTTGAGGTAATCATAATAAAAATATTATATATAGTTTCGAGGAGTTATATCTAATTTAAGATCAAAAAGATAAAATGAAATAAAATACTAGGAAATAAGGAGATTAATAATGGAGAATCAAAAATGGTATATGTCTCTCTGGTTTATTATATTGATGTTTATTTTTTGGTTTTTAATCGTTCCGTTAATTATTGGTATTATTTTATTGAAGAAATATAATAAATTACATAAGGAAAGTTTGCGGAAGGAACAAGATAGACTATCAAATTGGGAAAAAAGACTAAATGAAAAAAGTGGGAAACTAGAACAATTATCTAAAGATAAACAAAAAGAGATAAGTCTAATTGATTTAACTCAATCCATTAAATTAGTATCGAAAATAAAAGAAAAGGAAGAAGAATTACGATTAATGGAATTTAATCTTTCCGTAAGAAGAAAAGAAGTAGAAGAAGAATTGAATCAAGAGAAAGAATTCATAGATAAAAAAGCTAAACATTTAGAAGTACTAATTGCTAAAAAACAGAGGGAAATAAGCATTATTAAACTCACCGAAAGAATTAAAATGATACCAAGAATAAGAGAAAAAGAGCAAGAACTATTAAATAGAGAAAATGAGTTAAATGGTCGCATAAATGAGCTAGAACATTTAAAGCGAGAAATCAAATTCCTTCGAAAGGAAAAAATTACTTTAGAAGATGAAGTGTTATTCCAATCATTTGGATTTTATGAAGAAAAATTTTCTTTGGGGAATTCCGAAGAATACATGGAATTTTTAGACAAAGTTACAGATAAACAAAAGCAATTAGTAAAAGAGAACCGAGCAATTGATTATGATTTGATTGCTTTAGAAGAGCATGAAGTAAGTTTAGACCGTTCTAAGGTTAAACAACAAATTAAATTAGCCATTAGGGCATTTAATTCTGAATGTGATGCTTCTATTAGCAAGGTTAAGTTTTATAATGTTGAGAGTGCTGAAAAAAAGATTCGATCGTCTTTTTACATGATAAATAGTTTGAATAAAGCCAACTACTTTTCTATCGCGTATGAATATTTGCAATTAAAATTAGAAGAATTATTTTTAGTTCATGAGTATAAAGAGAGGAAACAAGAAGAAAAAGAAGAACAAAGAAGAATTAATGAACTAATAAGAGAGGAAAAAAGAGCCCAGAAAGAGCTGGAAGAAGAATTAAGCATAATCAAAAAGGAAGAACAACACTTGCTCAATGTTATTTCACAGCGTTCAACACAATTAAGTGATAAAGAGATAAACAAGTATAAAACTAGATTGGAAGAAATACAAAGACAGAAGGAGAAAGTGGATTACAGAATTAAAAATACAAGAGCAGGTTATGTATATGTAGTTTCTAATATAGGTTGTTTTGGAGAAGATGTATATAAAATTGGGATGACGAGAAGATTGGAACCGATGGATCGTATTAAGGAACTTGGAGGAGCTTCTGTACCTTTTCACTATGATGTTCACGCTATGATTTTTTCTGAAGATGCACCAGCATTGGAAGCTTCCTTACATAAAGCTTTTCATCATAGACGAGTAAATAGGATAAATGAGCGAAAGGAATTCTTTAGAGTAACCCTGTCTGATATTAAGAGGTTGGTTCATCAAAATCATAGTGCTCATATTGAATTTACCAAGTTGGCAGAAGCTAAAGAATTTAGAGAGACTCAAGTGTTGGAGAAACAATTTGCTAGGAAACATATTATTTAGTGTATTTTCAGTAGCTGATTTGTTGGATGGTTGTTTGCAGGATATACACTTTTAGGTATCGCGGGTTATTGACTATGAAAAAAATACCCACCCCTGTCTCAAGAATCAATTTAGATTCAAGGACAGAGGAGGAGGTATTTTCATAGGGGAATAAACTTTTAGTGCAAAGCTGGGAACCCGATGATGCTGCTGTTTAATACCTGAATCTCTTCAACTTGTCATTGCTTTTGACAGCGTATGCCGTTTCGCCCACATACATGATGACAAGCACCATTGGCCGTAACCAATCGAAACTCCATCCGAACCGTTGCTGCAAGAAGCCGTTCCCGCTCCTCTAAGTCTTGCAATCCGGTCTAAAAACAGCAGAAAAGACCTTGACTAATGATTGCTACGTTGATTTTCTGCATCGGCTCAACTCACCTGACCTCTTTTTTTGCGTGACTTAAGGGCATTCCCACGATTATTCCTTTAAGTAGATTTTCATGTCGACTCTACTAAACGACAGCGTTTTGACAGAGGTAGCGGCTCTGATCTAGAAAGAGTTTGCTAATGTATTAATAATAAAACCTTTTAAATTAATAATTGCAATATTATTCTCTATAAAATTAAATAATAATTACCGATTTTATCAAAATATGTTATTTTAGATAGTAGAGTTAAAGATATGAGGTGCAGAAATTGGGTGAAAAGGAATTAACTTATATTCAGAAAGTAGCATCCGAGTGTGTTGAGAGATGGGGAGTAGATAAAAAAACAGAAAACTTCAGTGGTAAACTTGGTAGATTTGTTAGTCAACTCCAAGATAATAAAGAATTAGGGGGAATTTTGATTGAGTTAGTAAAACATTACAACTATTATACTAGAAAGCAAATTGAGATGATTCTTGAAAATATTTATATGGAGATACAGGTTGGTTTAAAGCTTAATCGTAAAGAAACTATTTATTCTCGTATAGAAGATGATTCTAAAATAGATAGTTCAAATAACTTATTAGAAGAGTTTAAAATAATAAATGATATTCCAAACGCTTATAGTCATGATATAGAAAAACTAGAGATTGATAAGTTTGACTACATCACTAATGTGGTCTTTATTGACGATATTATTGGAAGTGGGAAAACGATAGAGAAATTCTTTAAGAAAAATAGGATGAAATTATCCAAAGTTAAAGTTTTTATATTCTGTATTGAGATTTTAGAAGAAGGAAAAAAATTTTTAGAAGACTATTTCATAAAAACGCAACTTGATTGTATAATTATTCCAGTGAATATACACTCTAAAGCATTTAATAATATTAATATATTTAGTACTAATAATACTGAAAAGGAACAAAAATTAAGGGGATTTGAGGAGAGTCTATTCGGTTTAGAACATAATTGTGTATTGGGATTTGAAAATAGTCAAGCTATTGTCTCGTTTTATAGAGATACTCCAAATAATACATTAGGATCTTTTTGGTATAGTGGAAAAAAATGGGAAGGGTTATTTCCTAGAAACAATGATAGACCAAATTTTATGAATAAAAGAGATAAAAGAAGTAAAAGTACAATAAAATATAATATGAAAAAAAGGGGGCTTTCTAATAATGATTGATTATAAGGAGTTATTAATTTTGAAATATTTGTATGATTATGAAGATCAATATACATTCTTAGAAATTAAAACTCTTTGTAATCTTTCTACTAAACAACTAAAAAAATGTTTAGATAGTATGAAAAATAATAGTTTTATTGTAAATGCTAATAATGCATTGAGAATTTCAGAGTCTGGAAAAACAATACTTAAAGACAAAGGCTTATTAGATGTATCTATAAATGAATTATTTGAAGATAAAGTTACTCTTAAGTTTATTGAATCACCAATTAAAATAGGAGACATCTATATTCCTAAAAATTTTAAAAATTAATAATGATATTTTCTAGAATTGAATAGCGAGTCGCTATTCGTGAAAAAAGATAACTATGTGGCTTAATTGCCATTGTTTAGAAGATCGCAAAACAATGGCAATCACCCAAAAGAAAACCACTTTTGGGTGATTAGGAAAAAGATATTCATGAGGTCAAAAACATCTTTTTCCTAATACAGTTAAAATAATGAACCAGTAGAAAATACATTGGAGAAAAAAATGGACTTATTAAAATTGGAGAAAAAAATGAAAGAAGTTGGATGTGCAGAAGAGTATATAAAAATATGTACTGCATACGCGAGAGATTTATTAAGTAATAATTTTCCTGTGATTTTTGATACAAGGCACTTAGCAAGTTTAATAGGAATAAAACCAAATGAACTATACTCGTATTATCAACTTTCAGATGCCCTTTATAAAGAAATTAAGTTAAAGAAGAAGAATGGTGGTATTAGAACTATTCATGCCCCTTCTGAGAATTTAAAGTATATTCAAAAGTGGATTTTGGAGAATATACTATATATTAAACCTTGTTTAGATGTCGCAAATGGTTTTATAAGAGAAAAGTCTATAGTTGATAATGCAAAGCGCCATGTTGGAAAACCTTGTGTTATTAATCTTGATATTAAGGATTTTTTTCCTACAATAAAGTATTTAGATGTATATCAATTATTTAAGGGATTTGGTTATACTAAACACTTAGCAATGATTTTTACCGGCTTATGTATTTATGAAAATTCATTACCACAGGGAGCGCCATCTAGTCCATATATTTCTAATTTAATTTGTGTGAAACTTGATGAAAAATTGTTGAATTTAGCAATGAGGATAGGAGCTTCGTATACTAGATATGCTGACGATATAACTTTTTCTGGAGAGAAGTCAATTACTAAATATATCAAGTTGATTAAAGATATAATTGTTAGTGAAGGGTTTATGGTAAATGAGAAGAAGGTCAGAGTACAGTATCAATATCATAAACAAATGGTTACAGGCATTGTAGTAAACGAAAGATTAAGTGTACCTAAGGATACTAAAAAATATTTGCGTCAACAAATTTATTATTCAAAAAAATATGGAGTACATAATAATTTAGAGAGACAAAAAGTGACTAAGTCTAATTATAAAGATCATTTATATGGTGTTGCATATTTTATTAAAATGATTGAACCTCAGGCTGGTCAATCTTTTTTAGAACAGTTACATACAATTGATTGGGAAGGCTAAATAAAAGCATTCTTCAGCGTTATTAAGATTGAAAAATTACATTTTTAGTCAGGGGATTTTTAACAATATTAGGTTTAAATTTTTTTACAACGTCTATAGTATTAGATTTCTTTTTAAGTATTACTCTATTGTTCTACAAATATAGTAATATAGCTAATAAATAATTTAATTAATCTAAATAGAGGAAGAGTTAAAGATGAAAAAGTCGTTTTTTAAAAACTTTATAAAAGTATCATGAGTGTTGATTATCCAAAATTAGACAGACTTATCCCTTGAGTTTCCCTGTAGTTTTTCAAAACAACTGCTATTTCAGAACGCCAGTCTATAGGCAGACTGTCTTCAAGCCATTGTCTTTGAAACGAGGCAAACGATATTTTTTTGAATATTCGCCCTTTTAATGTCTTTGAATAGAGCCATTTTAATAGGACATAAGCGATTAATGTAGCGAAAAGCTGATTAAAAACGGCATTTTTCGTTGTGCCAAATAAAACAGGAACATTTAAGTTCTGTTTGATCCATCGGAAGAACGTTTCAATTCTCCATCTTGCTTTATACATATCGGCGATGGCTTCTGGTGCAACATTCATGAGATTGGTGACAACTCGTATTTCCTTGCCATGATCATCTTGAAAAAAGACGACCCGATGACGTTCCTTTGAACGGGATTGCTTTGTGCCTAGCTTACAGGTGATATCACGTGTAACAGATGATCCAGCTTTCGCAAGACGTTTTAAAGCATGTGGCCTGAAAATCTCCACATTTTCTTTCATACGAATCACAAACTTTTGATGCTCTTTCGTAAACTGGTCAATTCTTTTGATCTTAAAATAAGCTCGATCTTCCACTAGGATAAAACGTCTATCAACCAATTGTTCACCAATTGGCCCGTCATGGACAAGCCCGGTCGTTTCAACGACTTGAAGAGGCATTTCAGTGAGTGGGGAATAGCTAACATGCAATTTGATGCCTGCGCGTTCCCCATGATAAAGCGCCCAAGGCAGACGTGACTTCCCCACAGTAATCGTAGTGGAGTCTACTAGAAGAAGCTCCTTTGAAAGATTTAATGCTCTTCGTGTCATTCGATTACATTTAGAAACGATTAAATCAAAGAGTTTTTTCATTATATGATAGTCCATGTGACTAGCTTTCTTTGAGAGAGTGGAATGGTCAATTTGTGGCAATCCATATTGTACACCTACATCTGCACAATGACGGTAACTTTTAAATTCATTCATTGAAGCGCAGACTAAGTACTTGATCAACGTTAGCATATCCAGTTTACGAGCCGTGTCTATATAACCAATAGCTGTTTGAATGGATGTGAGTTCTTCTTCTAAAACAATTTTTTGAAGTAAATTCGGGAATATGGTATTCTTCTTCATAGGGACACCTTTTCTTGAGTTTGTTTTCTGCAAATTACATTCTACAAGAAAAGTGTCCTTTTTTGTGTGCTTTTTTTGGATTTTATTGGTTAATCAACACGCCTGTGCCAAGTTATTAACTTATGGGATTTAACTGAAGGGGAGTATATAATGAAAGAAAAATTGCCTGTTAAATTGATATATAAATACAGCTTAACGGTCAATCATACATCGAAGGTACTTACAATGAACAACATTAAAACGATAGCCACGTACATTGGCTTGACCGTAGCGATGATTTTATTAATAACTGTAATGATGATTCAATTCCTACAAGCAGCGTTTCCGAAAGATCCTGTCATGGAAGCAAGAATACCAATCATGAAGGAACGAGCTGAACAACGAGCCGAAGCCATAACAGCCATGCAAGACGAATGGATGGCCGAATATACAAAGAATAAATGAGCGTGCTACAAAATTTGTAACACGTTTTTTATTTGTGCATAGGAAAAATGTCTTTTATTGGCGAATTTAACCAATATAAAATATGTGAGGTGAATTTTTTGGATATATACGATTACGCAAAATATCCCGACAAAGAGGATTGGCTCAAAATAGTCGGTGATAAAGTTGAGACATTAAATAAAATTGCTTTTGATGCAGATAAGAAAACTTTCAACATCTTGAATTTTGATGAAAGTTATTACGGAATGAACCTTCATTATTTGCTTCAGGAATTTAATAACAGAGCATTTGATTTGAGGGTTAATTACACTTTGTTAAAATCTTACTATGACGCTGGTATTCCAGATGAAGAATGGTTTAAGTCGCCAGGTGAAAATGGTATAAGTGTTCAATATTTTCCGCACTTCGACGAAAAACATCATGGACACTTATATTGGTTTGGCTTTTATATGGACAGTTATTACACAAGGTTTGAAGGTTTAATTGATGCTGTTTATCATATTATTAATGTTAAATACAAATTTGATATAGAGCCTGCTTTGGGATTCCGAAACAAGGTATTAAAACAACTTGAAACAGCAGATAAAGACCTTTATGACTACTTGGTGGCATTACCAAACAACGCTATATTTAAACAGGTGAAGGACTTCCGAAATAATATCGTCCATAATTACAGACCGAATCAAATTGACTCTGGCTATAAACGAGTTAATAACGCTGACGGTTCTCAAACAATAACAATGTCTATTGGCAATTACACAACTTCAACAGAGTTTCTTAATAACATACATGATAGCTTGGATTTGTTAGCAGACATTACAGACGAAATACGGGATAAAGTTAAAGAAGAAGAATAATTGAACTACAGACCGTCAGCTTTTACGAGCTAGGTGGTTTTTCTTTGCAGGAAAATGTAACCATTTGTCGAATAGGTGAAAGGGAGGTGATAAAAATGGCTGTAAATGAAATCAAAAGCTTTCTTCATATAGAAAAGGTGCAACAAACTAGTCTTATGGAAGTCACATACTATTGAGAAATAAAACTAGCATATGTAGATAAAGAAGGTTTTTACGGATATGCTTACACAACATACAATAGGGATGAAATAAAATGGGCTCACCTTGATACTTTTTCGGAAGAAAGCGCCATTGAGATAATGTTAAATAAATGTAAGAAAGAATCAAAATAAAATGTCCTTTGGGGAGGTAATATTATGAGTAGTAAAGGATTGCAGTTTCCAACATTATTGATTAATCATTTAATCGACAATGGAGCTAAAGAAGAGATCAGTTTGGTTGAAGAAAAATGCTTAAATCGTACATTGTTCAAATATTTGGGCGAAAAATACGACATACCTGATTTAGCTGACTTTGCAAAGAAACCTGAAACCGAGGAATACCTTGAGGAATGGTTTAACACATACAATGGCAGTGATTACAGAAGAAAGTTCAATGTTGAAAACAACGGTTTGAATTTGTTAGTGGCTGCATTAATTTTTTCTTAAAAAGGCACCCTTGAGGGTGTTTTTTTATTTTAAAAAAGGATTTAATGAATTTGTTGAAAAACAAATAACGAAAGGAGATGAGTTTCAAAAATGAAATTTGAAACAAAACATTTAATTCGCTGGGGGATTCCTGGCTGGATACTGATTTTCTGGCTGTTCTATGAAATCCTGTTTGAATATTGCGGATAGATTGAGCCAGCAGTGCGGAGTTTTGAGCCACTGTTTGCGGACATCTGAGCCAGTAAGTGCGGGGAGGAAGAGCCACCGTTATTAAAAGCCATTAGAACAAGGTTCGTTCCAATGGCCATTTGTACTATCTGAATCTTTTATCTCCTAATTGCTTATCAATAATCTCCATTGCCCAACGAACCAGTTCATCATGATCTAAATTCTCTTCCTCATCCCATATGCAGGAGGGTAATAATCTCTCTTCAACTGCTACCCTCACTTGATCGGGCAAATACCTATGCATAAAATACCTTGCTATACGATTTTCCACTTCGGAGGGAATCATATAGATACCCTCAACCCATGACGTTCTCTCATCGAAACTTCGCCATCAACTAGAATCTTATAGGAATCATGAACGATTCGGTCAAGAATTGCATCTGCTATCTGTGCTTGCCCTAGTTTCGAGTGCCATCCTTCTGGAGAAAACTGAGAACAGAAAATAGTAGATGCTTTCTTTAACCTAGCTTCAATAATTTCCAACACATGGAGTACATTTTCTTCTGACAGCTCTGTTAATAACCACTCATCTACTATCAATAGATCAATCTTTTTGTATTTTTGAATCAACTTACGAAAACTGCCATCTGCCTCATACTTTGCTACAGCTAATTCATCCAGTAATTCTGGTAATCGAATATATTTTACTTTGTAATATTGGCGACATGCGTGGACACCAAAGGCGTTTGATATCCACGTTTTTCCGTTCCCTGAGGCTCCCATTAAAATAATGTTATGGTGGTTTTGAATGTAATTTCCTGTTGCTAACTCTAGTATTTGCTTCTTGTCTAGGTTACGATCAGGATGATATTCAATATCTTCAATGGCTGCTGTTGGATCACTAAATGTTGCCTGCTTAATTAATCTTTCTAGTCTATTAGATTTCCGTCTATCATACTCGTAATCTACTAACAGATTGAATCTATCATCAAAGTCCATACTCTTGTAATCGTTATTCTGTCCTTGTTGCTTATATAGTTCAGCCATCGCACCCATTTTCAGTTCTATTAATTTACGTAACGTCTCTTGATTCATCATTTATTCTCTCTCCCAAAGTATTTAGCCCCACGGATAAATCCATAATCATCAGAGGTGGTGCTAATATCTATATTTTGTTTTTGTTTTCTTTTCTTCATTCTTTCCAATACACTTTTTAAAACAGAAACCGTTGGGTTTGTTGATATTTCAAGTAATGTTTCTGTTGCTTTTTCCATGTCTGCCTTTGTGTATTTTGTTGATAGATTCCTAAGTGTACTAAGGATATTTAATGCCTTTTTCTCCACATTTTTTTCTAAGATATAAGAAACCAGCTTTGTCACGGACGGTCCAATCGTTTCTGCCCACTGCCGATTATTATCAGGATTATGTTCTAGATATAATCGGTGATTATCAGGCATATGGTCTGTGTTCGTAGAAAACTGACCAATTTCACCTTTTAATCGTTTATGGGATGCAATACGGACTTCTTTGAAGTAAACTTCAATTAAATCCGTGGTTAGTCGTATGTCGACATTCTCTCGGACATAATCATATGGAACGGAATAATACATTCGTTCAACTTGGATGTGGTAGTTCAGTTGAACTTTTGCTGTTTTCCATTCTGCAAGTTTGTACCGTGTTTGAGGAAGCGATTGAAGGTAGGATTTCTCTTCTTCCTCAAACACCTTTTTACGCGAACCAGGTCGCTTTTGAAAATCAATGGTGTTAATTTCCTCTAGCCTTTCAAAGATTTTTTGATTTAAATCTTCGATATGAAAACAATGATAGTTTCTTAGTAGAGCGATAATCTGCCGAGAAATATATCCAACAGTCCCTTCGACGCTTGCTTTATCTTTCGGCCTGTGAACACGGCTCGGAACTATGACAGTAGAATAATAATCTGCAAGTTCACGATAGGCTTCATTCAGAAGAGGCTCTTCTCGATGTGCTTTTGTAACCCCTGTTTTCAAGTTATCGGGAACCAACGTTTCAGGAACTCCCCCGAAATACTCCAATGCATGAATGTGAGCAATAAGCCAATTAGCTGATTTCCTATCTAAAAATGCTTCAACGTAGCTGAATTGACTATAAGGCAAGGTCGCAATAAAAACATATGCTGGAATTGTTTCTCCTGTTGAGCGATCAATTATTTGCAGCGTAGATCCAGCCCAATCTACCTCCATAACTTCACCTGGTTTTCTTCGAATAGGCATGGTTAACTTATACTTCTTCGCATATTTCCCATAGTTTTCACAGTAAGTACGATAGGCATAAGGAATTTTTCCACCACCACGTGCTTCTGTCGCATACTCGTGATGCAATAAAGTCAAGGTGACATTCTTTTTTTGTAACTCTTTATGGACTTTTTCCCAATCAACCGGGAAGTAACCTTTCTCTATAGCTTGTTTCTCTGGAAAAAGAAAAGCTTCTAGCCATGGGTTGGTCATTGTATCGTTCAGGCTTTCCACACCAAGTTTCTTGGCACGTTGAACGACATCAGAAACAGTATTCCTTGAATGTCCAGTGCTAGAACTAATAGTTCTCTGACTGACTCCTTCAAAATAAAGTTCCAGAATCTTGCGACAATTAAGCACGATAAAAACCTCCTGTATATTAGTGTCATGCTTGAATGCATGCAACATAATTATACAAGAGGTTTTCATGATTCTATTAATAATGGCTCTCCATTCCGCAAATGGTGGCTCTTTTCTCCGCAATGACTGGCTTTAAACTCCGCATAAGTGGCTCATTTCATCTGCAATAATCAATCCTGTTCCTCAAAGGGATTAATCCGTTAGATACAAAAATGGTGGATTTAAAAACAGGATTAACGCTGTTATTATCATTAACTGCCATCGGTGTACCTGTTGGCTACTTATTACACCAAATTTATTTTGGAAGCTCTTGGGTTATCAACTCAAATAAAAATTATGTGAAAATTGCTAGGAAAATTCCCAACTTTCCAAGGCCTGATGGTTGGGGACAAAATAAAAATGAAGATTATTTTCATTTTGAATATGTGTGGCATGCAATGTTAATTAATCGAGATGCTGACACAAGAACATATCTGGAAGGCAGATACAGACATTTGTTAGGCACAATACATGCTCTAGGAGCTTTGTTTGTAAGTAGCATGCTGTCACTAATAATGACTGCAATTATCATTTTTACTCATTTATCTGACTTTGGCTATAATGTTTACTTCTGGGTTGGGCTCATCTTGCAAGTTATAATTTTTGTAGCATCTGCTTTGAATTATAAATATTATTCGGATAACCTTAGAGCTTTCCAAATCAAAATGTTACAAACATATTTGTAACAGGATTGCACCAGTTCGTTGAGCTGGTGTTCTTTTTATGTTCGAAATAGATTGGTTAAGGTTTCATAAATAAATGAAAAGCTGACCGTCCAGTGAGTTTACAAATTAAATTGGATCAATACAATACCAGCAGATATTATTCTGCTGGAGGTTTAATTAATGAAATACTACGTTTACGCTCACAAAATTAAAAACACAGACATTATTTTTTATATTGGCTCAAATTGGTTTAGTGGAAATCCAGAAAGGGCTTATGAAACACGCAATCGACCAGAAAAATGGCACGAGGTTGTTGCGGAACATAATGGAGCGCTCGATGTGGAAATCATTGGACGTTATTAATCTGATAGGCGAGCTTACGAATGTGAAATGATTTTAATGGCTTACTATCAGGATAAGCATAATTGGTGCTGGTGCAATGGAGAAAGGAAAGATGAAAAGTTCAAAGCCAGAGTTCGTGGTGCAAGTATTAGCAGGCAGACAAATAATGGCTACCAAAGGTAAGAGAAAAATTGTTTTTGAATCCGTAAAATATGCCAGTCAACAGTTGGATATTAAGCAACCTACGATACATCATTACTTGAATACAGGTAAAGTTCACCCTTCAGGATATAGTTTTAAATATGTTGACACAAAGCGTTGATGAGATGCAGTCATTTCTGTATAATGGTGGTAGCAGAATGAACGGAGATGTTGTTAAATCAACGTTTTGGCGAGTACTGATAGCTCAGCGGGAGAATACGTCCTTGACAGAGTAGTGCTCTAATAGTATATGAAAGAGTGTTAAACTGAATGTTCAAAATAAGATAACTCAAGTTTGACGTGAAACCAAAAGGTGTTGTTTAAACTATATACAAAGGAGAAATAATAATGGACACTTTACAAGATATTAAACAAACAGTCGTATTTGAAGCATCTATCCAAAAGGTATGGGATACGGTATCTACTTCTGATGGGATTGCCTCATGGTTCATGCCAAATGATTTTGAGCCGACAGTAGGGCACGAATTTCATGTACAATCTCCATTTGGTCCATCACCATGTAAGGTATTAGAAGTGAATGAACCGAACAAGCTATCATTTTCATGGGATACAGATGGTTGGATCGTTTCTTTTCTATTAAAAGAATTGGGTGATAAAACAGAGTTTACACTTATTCATGGCGGATGGAAAACTCCAGATACGGTTCTTTCGAAAGCAAACGAGAAAAGCTCTGTTATTCGTGAAAGAATGGATCATGGTTGGGTTAGTATTGTTAATGAACGACTTTTAAAGGTTATTGAAGGTTAAGTGTCAGCATTAAAGCATGATGTATTCCAAGCTATTGCCGACCCAACAAGAAGAGAGATTCTTCGATTGCTTTCCAACGACAAGTTAGCTATCTCTGAAATAACAGCTCAATTTCCTATAAGTCGTACGGCAGTTGCTAAGCACCTCCATGTACTGGCAGAAGCAAGTTTAGTCAGTGGCAAAAAAGTAGGCAGAGAAAAAATCTATCAGCTGAACCCAGAGCCATTATCAGAAGTAAAACAGTGGCTTTCCTATTACGAACAATTTTGGAATAATAAGCTTGCCAAGCTTAAATATGTAGTGGAAAATGAAGATAAATAAGTGATTTAAAGTTTTAACTTGAGGGTGCTTGGTTCTTCAACATTTCAATATGACCCCTGACAATAAACTTTAATGGAGACCGTTATCCAGTTAAAGATGATTTTTATATATTTGTTGAACTAAAATATATATTGTCGGTTTTTCATGAGGTAGTTATCACCATTCATATGAACTAGCTTGACTCGATGATAAAAGAATAATAGCCGTACTACACTTCTTATGTAGAGTGGCTATTTGGAGTTATCTTTATACAAGTTTTTCAAGTTGACTCAAATACATCATTTTACTCGGTTCAGTCGGGCTTCCCTCAGGCAAATTACACATCAATTCTAAAGCGTTGCCATCTGGATCATTAAAATAAATGGATACATTCTGCTGATGTGGTCTAGCTATTGGTTCCAATGGTTCCAAGCCACCATGCGACCGAAGACGGATACCTTTTTCAGTTAGCCAGGTACTTGCTTTCAACATGTCATCAAAATCCACTTCAAAAGCTAAATGCCGACCATTACCTGGAAAACTGGCAGGCTCCCTGTCTTTAGAAATCTCCGTTTTCCAAAGACCTAGCCAAGTTTTGTTTGGAACAATCCAAAGAAAAGCAACTTTTTCATATTCGTAGGCCATTTGTAATCCAAGGTTTTCATAAAACTGAATGGAATGTTGTAAATTACTAACGGGTAAGTGCACTTCATAAAGTCCTTTTATCATTGTTACGCTCCTTAAGAATTATTTACCACTTAATTTATCAGGTGTGTTAATTAACCAATAATTCCCTAAAAAATTTTAAAAATTCTGAAGCCTCTCCCCACTATGGTAATGCTTTTCGTGTACTAGGGGACAGGATCCTGAGTTTTGGATTTTTGTTCTGATTGCCCTTTTATCGGACAAACTTCCCTATTTTCTCTGTAGTTTTTGTTCTGATTCATCCTTTTCAAATCTAATCAGGTAAAATGTACTAGTTAAAAAAGCTACTTAATGTTTCATAGGATAATTCTGTCTAATTTTGGATAATCAACACTCTTGTTAATTTATATTAATTTTAATAATGTTTTTTTTCAAATAAACAGCCTGATTCTTCATTGTTTTTCCTCCATTATGATTGTAATTACTTTTCCAAATTTGAAAAATAATAGTTGGAATAGCTGTTAAGAATACGGACAGAAAAAAACAATCCTTTAGTCTGCTAATATACTAAAAAATTCATTGACATGAACTTTTACTTCATGATAGATTATAAAAGTTCGTTATTACTCTAATATGTTATCGGAGTAAAGTGTTTTATGTATATATAGGTATTTCTATAAGAGTCGAGTGATTTTTTAGGAGGAGTGGTTTTCCTAGGAAATGATGAGATAAAAGAATGAACGATACAAGTTTTATAGCAAAATTCAACTCTTCTAAAGGTGGTATTTACAAGATGAAACGTTTAGCAACAATGATTCTAAGCATAACAGCATTATTTTTAATTCTTACTGGATGTTCTAATTCTACAAAGGACAAAAACGAAAATACATTGATAATTGGCATTGATGATAAATTTGCTCCAATGGGTTTTAGAGATGATAATAATAAAATCGTTGGTTTTGATATTGATTATGCAAAAGCAGCAGCTGAAAAAATGGGTGTTAAAGTTGAATTTCAACCTATTGACTGGAAGACGAAAGAGTCTGAATTAAGCAGTGGTCGAATTGACCTTATCTGGAATGGCTATACAATTACAGATGATCGCAAAAAGAAAGTGTTGTTTACAAAGCCTTATTTAAAAAATGCCCAAGTTGTTGTGACATTGGCAGATTCTAAGTTGGAAAAACTAGATGACTTAAAAGGAAAAGTTGTTGGTCTTCAATCTCTTTCTTCTGCTTCTGATGCTTTGGATGCAAATCCAATTAAATCAAAAATCAAAGAAGTTACCGAGTTTTCCGATAATGTAATGGCTTTAAATGATCTAAAATCCGGTCGCTTGGATGCAGTTGTAATTGATGAAGTAGTTATTGATTATTACATGACAAAACAAAAAGACAGTTTCAAAGTTCTAAATGAATCCCTTACTCCAGAAGAATATGGAGTTGGCGTGAAAAAAGGGAATGAAGAACTGCTAGAGAAACTGCAAAAAGCACTAGATGAGATGAATACAGATGGTACTGCTGCTTCCATTTCGAAAAAGTGGTTTGGTCAAGAAAAAGTATTAAATTAATAGTAACGACTAAATAAATAGAGGAAAAAACAGGGTTCCTAGAGGGGGCCTGTTTTGTTTATTGGGAGGAATAATTTTTATGTCACTTGAGTACTTACTCTCCATACTTAAGCCCATGTTAGAAGGGGCACAGGCAACAATTCTACTATTCTTAATAGCAATTATTCTATCTATTCCATTAGGATTTCTCTTAACACTTGCTGTAAGAAGCAGTATAAAGCCTTTAGCTTGGTTCGCACATACGTATATTTATGTAATGCGCGGTACACCACTATTGCTGCAGCTATTGTTTATATGCTTTGGTTTGCCAATGATTCCTGGAATAGGGGAATATATGGTGTTGGATCGTTTTGTTGCGGCATCATTAGGATTTGTTTTAAATTATGCAGCGTATTTTGCGGAAATTTTTCGTGGAGGGCTATTGGCTATTGATAAAGGTCAATATGAGGCTTCACAAGTACTTGGTTTAAATAAATGGCAGACAACAACACGTGTTGTCTTACCGCAAATGTTCCGAATTGCACTTCCTGCTGTTGCCAATGAATCGGTGACATTGATTAAGGATACCGCATTGCTTTATGCAGTCGCTGTTCCAGAAATACTGCATTTTGCGCAGACGGCAGTCAATCGCGACTTTACCATTACGCCATTTTTTGTGGCGGGAATTATTTATCTGTTCATGACGCTTTTATTAACAATACTATTTAAATGGGTGGAGCGAAGATTTAAATTCGAATAAAAAGGATGTGATGAAAAATGGCTATTATGGAAATATCTAATCTAAAAAAGTCATACGGCAATTTGGATGTATTAAAGCAAATAACCTTTGATATTAATAAAAACGATGTAGTGGCAGTAATCGGTCCTTCAGGTTCCGGCAAGAGTACAATGCTCCGAAGTCTTGTACACTTAGAAAATATACAAGGAGGCAGCATTCGGATTGATGGCGATGATTTAGTGAAGGATGGAGTATATTCCAATTCGCAGGAAATCAAAAAAATCACCTCGAAAATGGGGATGGTTTTTCAGCATTTTAATCTGTTTCCACATTTAACAGTAAAACAAAATTTGGAACTTGCTCCTAAGATGGCAAAAAAAGAATCAGCTGCTCAAATTCAAGCTAGAAGCAAAGAGCTGTTGGAGAAAGTTGGATTAACAGACAGAGCTTCTGCTTATCCAGCAAATCTATCAGGCGGACAAAAGCAACGAGTAGCAATCGCTCGTGCATTAATGATGAATCCAGAGATTTTACTTTTTGATGAACCAACATCTGCCTTAGATCCAGAATTAACCGGGGAAGTATTGAAAGTAATGAAAGACTTAGCAGAAGAACATATGACTATGGTTGTTGTCACACATGAGATGGGATTTGCAAAAGAAGTCGCGAACAACGTTATTTTCATGGACAACGGAGAAATTGTCGAATCAGGTCATCCAGCAGATTTATTTACAAACCCTCAATTTGAACGGACAAAAGCATTTTTAAAGTAAACTATATTCAAAATGGATGAGTTTTTAAACCGGTGTATGGTCAAGAGGCTAGCCTAGCCAATGAATTTGGTTTAAACAAAAAAATGTTTTTTAGAAAAAATTGTAATTCATAAGAATCCGCCCAAAGAGAGCGAGATCTTATGGATTGCAATTTTTTCATTTAATAGAGTTAAATTTACATCACGGCACAGGATAAGCAGTTTTCTAGTTTATGATAAAGCAGGGAGCAGCCGGAATACACGAAGACTCCTATGGGAATTGGGGGAAAGAAGAGACCCCGCAGCGCAGCGAGGAGGCTCGGCGCCCGCCCCATGGAAAGCGAAGTGTATTCCGGCTGCGGACTAAGTAAAAGCACTTATTTTCAGGGTAGACATCTATGCAACAAAATTTGCACCACGGCGCATGAAAAGAAGCAGCTTTCCATTTTGTTTTATGGACTAAGTTTGAAGCAAAGAGCAGGTTAAATACACGATGATTTCCTCGGAATTGCAGGAAAGAAGAGTCTGAAGAGTCTCCTCAAGAAAGCGAATGGAATTACGAGAGCGAGTCTCTTTGCAGAGCACAGCCAATCAAAATAAAGAACCTCCAACCTAACAATTGATAAAAATAATAATAATAGATGGCAACCACAATCCTTTTATGTTACATTGAAAGAAAAAGCGCTTTCTTAAGTTTTATTCTTGTAGTGAGAGCAGGGAGCAGTCAGAATACACGAAGAATTTAAAAGAAAAATAGAATGTTAGTTTCTTTTAGCATAAAATTAATTGTACATAATAAAATGTAAGGGTTTTCTGAAAAGGGGAGATTGCATGTTTTTTTCTTTGCGAAATCGTATATTTCTTATTTTCACCTTATTATTAACCATCCCCTTTCTCATTATCTCCATCATTATTCCTACTAGATTTACTAGTATTATGGAAGAACAGACAAAAGATATCACGATTGAAATGATGGATCAATATTCTTTATACATTGATTCCATTACATCACAAGTGGAGGATTTAGGGAAACAAGTACTTGTCAATCAAGCAACCCGAGACTGGATAAATGCAGATAACGATCTAACTAACACGGAAAGGCTAGTATTAAAAAATCAATTGAAAATGCAGCTGTCCACCATGATGGTCAATAATTCAAATTCCGTATCTATTTCCGTTTTTTTTAACGATGGAACGGGTACATGGGGGAAAAACAGCAATCTAAAAAATACAGAGTGGTTTCGGAATTTCAAGGATAAGGATCAAAGATGGGCAAAAGCACATATGGATCCTTATCAACTGTCGCAAGAAATGAAAGAAAGTAATATTATCAGTTACCTTCTTCCTTTATTTGATATTTCTACATTAGATTCAGTTGGAATTATTAAAGTGAATTTTCCAACTGACACTTTAGAAAATGCATTGAGGAAAATTAAAGTTGGTGAACGTGGTCGTGTCTATGTTGTCGATAAAGGTGGAACCAACGTACTTCCAGGAAAAATTAAGACACCCTCAAAGGTTCTATCAAGCAGCTTAAAAAAAATTTCCAACCAAACTAGGGAAAAAGGATTGATAGAAACTACCTATAAGGGGGAAGAGTATCTTGTTTTTTATCAAAAATTAAGTGTAGGAGATTGGGTTCTTATAAGTGAAGTCACAAAATCAGAACTGTTTGTTAAAATAATTCAGTTACAACGTAATTTATTTATTGTTAGTGCACTTATTTTTATCGCCACCATATTAGCGTCCTATTTGCAATCTTCTACCATTGTTAAGCCATTAGAAATGCTTCGAAAAGCAATGGGATATATAGAACATGGAGATTTTCTCGGAGCGAAACGATTTATTAAAACGATTAAACCGTATAAACATGAAGTGGGCTACGCGATTAATATATTTGGTCATACTGTAGATCGATTGAATCATTTAATTGCTACAGAATATGAAGCAAATCTGCGTAGGAAAAATGCAGAATATAAGGCATTATTACTGCAAATAAATCCACATTTTATGAATAATACACTTGAAATCATGGGAGGACTAGCAGCACAAGGAAAAAACGATGAGGTAGTTAATGTAAGCGTATACTTAGGGAGGATGATGAGATACTCTCTTGATACAAGCAATGATATTGTGTCACTAAAGGAAGAAATCGGTTATATTCGCAGCTTTACCGAAATATTAAAACTAAGATATGAAGACACCATTGAGATAAAAATCGAAGAAGATCCTTTGGCAAGTGATCTTCCTATTATCAAATTTATTATTCAGCCACTAGTAGAGAATGCTGTTAAATATAGTTTTCAAGGTAGCAGACCACCAGAGATTTTAATAAAATCGGAACGGATAAATGATACGCTTTTCCTTTTAATACAGGATAATGGAATTGGCATGGCAAGCGATGTTTATCAGGATATGATGTATATCGAGCAAGATAATGAAACAAATAATGTTTTAAACAGCAGTGGAAACAGTATCGGCTTAAAAAATGTTCTTGGAAGATTAAGAATTTATTACGGTGATAAATTTACTTATGATATTCAAACAGAACATAATGAAGGGACAGCTATTCTTTTATGCATTCATTTATCGAAGGGAGTGCTATCATGAAAAAGGTCATTATTATGGATGATGAAGTTCAAATCCGCAGAGGGCTGCGCATGAAGGTGAACTGGGAGGAGCTTGGATTTGAAATAGTTGGAGAAGCCTCTAATGGGGTAGAAGCACTAGATTTACTAAAAGAAAAAATAGTCGATATTGTCGTCACAGATGTTAGAATGCCGATAATGGATGGCATTGAATTTGTAAAACAATGTCATCAAACATACCCATCCGTGAAAGTAATCGTTTTATCTGGATATAATGATTTTGCATATGCTCAATCCACTATGCGGGAGGGAGTAAAACATTATTTATTAAAACCTATTGCACCAAGTGAATTAATAGATGCTTTGGAAAAAGTACGAATCGAAATAGAGCAAGAGCAAACTCAGCGCAAAGAAGCGGAAAAAATCATTAAAAAAGCAACTCTTCAAAAAGAAGAAGAGCAAGAACAGTTTTTACTTCAACTTGTAAAAGAAGATTGGACCGAAAAACCTCTGCCTTTTGAAATGATTCAGCAGTTAGAATTGGAAAATTTTCCGATAGAGAATGGGCTGTTTCAATATATTTCCGTTGAAATAAGAGATTCATATAAAAATCCGCATCTAGCTAAAGATTTGTGGAATCCGTTTCGTATGCTTTGTCGGGAGATTGCAAAAAAGCGAAAACAAACCTATTCCTTTTATGATCCAAATTATAAGAATATGATTCATTTTGTCTATCTAGTGGAGGGGGATAGTGAAAACAACCAAAAGAATATAGTAAGAGATATCACTCATTATGTGAATAGTTATATGAATCTTGAAATTGTAATTGGCGTTGGCAAAGTAGTCCAAAGTTATAAAAAAATGAAAAGCGGTTATCGTTCTAGTTTACTTTCCTGGAGTCAAAGTGAGATAGGATTGTCTTCGCAGGTACTGGATGAAACGGTCTATAAAGAACTGTTTACTTTTACACCAGATTTAGAGAAAAAGATGATTAATACGATTGAGGGAAATAAAAGAGATGGTTTTCAATACTATATTTCCACTGTATTAGGCAAAAACCAATCTCATTCAATTATGTCTTTTTCTGTTGTTTCTAACCGCGTATTATATTTATTAAGTTCACTTGCCTCCAAGTATGAGGTAGATACAAAAGTAATCAAACAATTGATGTGGAATTGTCAACAAAGCATATGGGAGCTTAATTCGCAAACGACGGTGATGGAAAATTTAATCCAGTTAGGAAATACGATTATGGATCAAGTTCATAAAGCAAAAACGAGTGTGGGTGTCACCATTGTGGAACGAGTTCGCCTTTACATAGAGAATCATTATGCGGAGGAGATTACACTTACCACACTTTCTGATCAATTTCATATTAATAGTGCCTATTTATCAGAACTGTTTAAGCTTCATATTGGACAGAATTTCAGTGATTATCTTCTACGGCTGCGTATGACAAAAGCAATTGATTTTTTACAAGATAAGGAACTGAAAATAATTGATGTTGCTCAATTGGTTGGTTTTTCTAATTCAGGTTATTTCAGCACAGTATTTAAAAAGTATTTTGGTCAAACTCCAGCGGATTTTCGTAAAAGAGCGGTATAAAACATTGGAAACTGCTGTTAAGAGTGGGACAAAAAAGTACAAAAGGACGGGGAGAAAAGATGAGAAAAAAGTTAATCTTAATAATCTTATTCCTTATCTTTATTATTTCAATTGGCTTCTATTTAGTAACCCTTTTTTCTTCCTTTACCAATAAATTGCATACAGAGGAAAAAGAGCATGTAAAAAAAGTGGAGTTGACCTTTTGGAGAAATTACGGAACAAAAGCAGAGAATAAAGCATTTAAAGAGCTTATTTCCGCATTTGAATCGACACATCCAATGATTAAGATTAAGCTAGTGTCCATTCCTTTTGGAGATTATGAAACAAGATTGAGGACAGAAATAGTGGCAGGCAGTTCACCTGATATTATGTCTATCGACAGCCCTAATTTAGCATTATATGCAGATTCAGGGTTATTGCTATCAATCGATTCATTTATGAAAAAAGATGGGAATATTAAGGATATACCAAGTTCAACCCTTAAAGGTGTAACATATAAGGATGAAATATATTTAGCGCCAATTGTGGAGTCTGGAATTGCATTATTTTATAATAAAAAACTTTTTCAGGAAGCTGGCATTCCTTTTCCCTCCTCTAATCCATATAAACCTTTAACATGGCTTCAAGTGTTGGAAATTGCTAAGAAATTAACAGACCCAGCAAAAGAAGTGTATGGCATTGATCCCGCTCAAGGATTTAATGACGGAGAAGGCCCCGCGTACTTTAAAATGCCTTTGTTATGGCAATTTGGAGGAGATATTTTAAATAAAGAAGGAACAACTGCTTCTGGTTTTTTAAATTCAGAGGAGTCATTAGAAGCGTTGCAATTTTACCAAGACCTTTATCAAACATATCATGTTGCATCCATTGAATTGCCAGAAGATCCCTTTGTAACTGGTCATTTGGCGATGACAGTATTAGGATCTTGGACATTAACGGATTATGCGATAAATCATCCCGAATTTCAATTAGGAGAAGACTTCGGGATAGCGCCATTGCCAAAAGCAAAGAATCAAGTGGTTCCTAATGGAGGCTGGGCAGTAGGAATTTCTGCCATGTCATCACACCCGAAGGAAGCATGGGAATTTGTTCAATATATTTCCAGTTATGAAGGGGTGAAAAAATATGTGAAGGAAACAGGAGATATTCCGGCAAGATACTCTGTAACAGAAGAGTTGACAGAACTAAAGGCATATCCGAAAAATATTTTTGTGGAACAAGCACAGTCCTTTTCTAAAAATCGTCCCATCACCCCTGCATATCCAGTTGTCAGTGATGAAATAAGAAAGCTATTTGAAGAAGTGGGAATTAGCAATAAGAATGTAAAAATGGCAGCCGAACAAGCGGTTGAGAGGATAAATAAAGGACTGCTTGAAGAATAATAAACGGCAAACTAGTACGTGAGAATACTGCAGAAGCAATCAATAAAGGCCAAAATCAGTTGTCATCATGTAAGTAGTCATTTTCATGACTTACAATATGACAGCAAAGTTTTGGCTTTTTTTTATGAAAAAAAGAACTGTGTGCACCAGCAAACAAAATTTGCAACATAATCCATGAAAAGAAGCAGTTTCCCTAAGTTTTGGATAGCTAAAGCAGGGAGCAGCCTGCATCACGAAGACTCCTATGGGAATTGCGGGACAGGCGAGACCCCGCAGGAGCTTTAGCTCCGAGGAGGCTCGGCGCCCGCCCCATGGAAAGCGAAGTGTATGCAGGCTGCGGACTCATAGAGAGTCCATTCCTACCTGTTTTCAATAGATTCCCACATAAATGATGGAGCACCAATTTTTATATAAAGCCAAGGACTGAGAACCTTATAAAAAGAAAAATTCCTCACATTTTAAACCCAAAAATTTTAGATAAACGAAACCAAATATATTAAAATCATCCGATAATGGAATTTGTTATATTTAAAACAGAAAGAAGCTTAGCTAATTAGAAAGGCACTACATCAATAAATAGTCTAAAGAGATGAGGCTACACAGAAAAACAAAGCAAGTCCATTTTTTTTAAGAAATAATTGTAATCGGTTACAAAAAATAAAATGTGTAGAAACATTGGGAAGCATCCAGTCCCAATTCATCATTTGACTGTGGAAAAATGTATATTTATCACGATGATAGGAGGGAGAAGCAGTTGGAACAAATGATAAAAGTTCAAAAAGAAGAAACGACTATTAAACCAAAAACAAACAACAAAGTAAAAAGAAATCTAAAGTATATCCGAAATAATTATTTTCTGTATCTGTTAATTGCACCAGCCGTCATCTTAACAATTGTATTTAAATATGTTCCGATGTATGGAGCGATTATTGCCTTTAAAGATTTCAGCCCAATAAAAGGGATAACAGGAAGTGAATGGGTCGGATTAAAGCATTTTGTGAAGTTCTTATCTTCCCCAAACTTTGAAACAATCTTT
This sequence comes from Niallia sp. WK069_GA_01, assembly GCF_983173855.1. Classification (NCBI taxonomy): domain Bacteria; kingdom Bacillati; phylum Bacillota; class Bacilli; order Caryophanales; family Bacillaceae; genus Niallia; species Niallia sp. WK069_GA_01. The sequence continues at coordinate 3,887,902 of NZ_OZ470138.1, read as the reverse complement.
ATGAGTACGCTTAAACTAAGTTTATTTGGTCTTATCCTTAGTTTTCCGATACCGATTATTTTGGCCTTAATGATTAATCAGGTTCGCAGGGCTTCTATCAAAAAAAATATCCAATTAGTATTATATGCGCCAAACTTTATCTCAGTCGTTGTTATTGTAGGGATGATCTTTATTTTCTTATCCCCGACTGGACCAATTAACAGCTTAATCAGTTATTTTACAGGAAAGCCGCTCATGTTTATGTCAGAGCCTGAATATTTCCGTTCGATTTATATCCTTTCAGGTATTTGGCAAACAGCAGGATGGTCATCGATTATATATGTGGCTGCACTTGCAAATGTGGATCCAGAACTTCATAATGCAGCAACAATTGATGGAGCCAGCATTTTTCAACGAATTATTCATATCGATTTACCAGCACTTAAACCGTTAATGGCTGTACTATTTATTTTAGGTGCAGGAAGCATTATGGCGATTGGTTTTGAAAAAGCGTATTTAATGCAAACATCAATGAATATACCAACATCGGAAATTATTCCTACCTACGTATATAAAATAGGGCTTCAAGCAGGCGATTATTCCTTTTCATCTGCTGTAGGATTATTCAACTCTGTTATTAACGTCATCTTGCTGATTATCGTAAATGCGGTAGTAAAAAGACTGAATGAAGGAGAAGGATTGTATTAAGGAGGGTGAATTTTATGAATATCAAACATACAGGCTTTGACCGATTTATTATTACCTTAAATAGTATTCTACTATGTTTGGCTGTATTAGTTGTACTCGTTCCGTTAGTATACGTTGCCATTGCATCATTGATGGATCCAACGGTATTGCTGAATAAAGGTCTTTCTTTAAAGCCTTCTGATTGGAGCTTAGAAGGGTACAAACTTATTTTAACAAATGATGCAATGATTAGAGGCTTCTTTAATGCGATTCTTTACTCAGTAGGGTTCGCAGTAGTGACAGTCGTTGTCTCGATATTTGCAGCATATCCACTTTCCATTGATGGTTTTGTCGGTAAAGGATTTTTCATGACATTATTTATCATCACAATGTTCTTTAGTGGTGGATTAATACCAACCTATTTAGTTGTCAAAGATCTAGGCATGTTAAATACAATCTGGGCGATTATTATTCCAGGAGCTGTAAATGTATGGAATATCATCTTAGCAAGGACGTATTTTAAAGGGCTGCCTTATGAACTAAATGAAGCAGCAAAGGTAGATGGTGCAAACGACTTGCTTATTTTCTTTAAAATTATATTGCCGCTGTCGAAACCGATTATTTTCGTATTAGCTCTATATGCTTTTGTTGGTCAATGGAATTCTTATTTTGATGCCATGATTTATTTAGAAGATCCGAAGCTACAGCCTTTGCAGCTTGTATTGCGCTCTATATTAATTCAAAATCAGGCTGATCCAGGAATGATAAGTGATCAATTGGCAATGGCAGAATTGAAAAGGCTTTCTGAAATGATAAAATATGCAGCAATTGTCATTTCCAGTCTTCCGTTAATCATCATGTATCCATTCTTCCAAAAATACTTTGAAAAAGGTGTTATGGTAGGTTCTTTAAAATAATGTTTAGTAGGCTTCTCTGAGTTTTGAACTAATTAGGATAGGAAGAAATTCAAAGAAGCTTTTTATAAAATAAAAAATAGATGGGGGAACACTTTTATGAAGAGAATGAGCAAAGTAATGCTGACTGCATTTGCAACTGTATTAATAACAGCAGGATGTTCTGATAAAAATGAAAGCGCTTCAACTGATTATAAGCTTTCGAATGTTAAATTTCCATTAAAAGAAGAAGTAACCTTAAATTTTATGACGCAAAGTTCGCCGTTGGCACCAAAAGATCCAAATGAGAAATTGGTTTTTAAAAGATTAGAAGAGCAAACTGGTGTACACATCGATTGGAAGAACTATACAAATGAGTCGTTTGTGGAAAAAAGAAATATTGCGATTGCCAGTGGAGATCTTCCAGATGCTATATTTGATGCTGGTTACAGCGACTATGACTTATTAAAACTAGCAAAAGATGGCGTGATTGTACCTATTGAAGATTTAATTGAAGACTATATGCCCAATTTGAAAAAAGTATTAGAACAAGCACCAGAGTATAAATCACTAATGACTGCTCCAGATGGCCATATTTATTCCTTCCCGTGGATTGAAGAGTTGGGAACAGGAAAAGAGGCGATTCAAGCGGTTGACTGCTTCCCTTGGATCAACAAAGAATGGCTGGATAAATTAGGGTTAGAAGTGCCAAAAACAACAGACGAGTTAAAGACAGTGCTAAAAGCTTTTAAAACGCAGGATCCAAATGGAAACGGCAAAGCGGATGAAATTCCAATGTCCTTTAGAATCAACGGTGGCGGAGAAGATTTATCCTTCCTATTCGGTTCATTCGGTCTAGGGGACAACTGGGATCATACGGTTGTTACAAATGATGGGAAAGTAAAATATACAGCAGCTGATGAAGGCTATAAAGAAGCAATTAAATTCTTTAATGAGTTAAACAAAGAAGGATTAATCGATGTAGAAGCATTTGACCAAGACTGGAATACGTATCTAGCAAAAGGAAAAGATGAGCGTTATGGTTTGTATTTCACATGGGATAAAGCAAATATCACGGGAATGAATGATAAATATGATTTATTAGCTCCATTAGCTGGTCCAGATGGTCAGATAAACGTGGCAAGAACAAATGGAATTGGTTTTGATCGAGGCAGAATGGTTGTTACTTCTGAAAATAAAAACTTAGAGTTAACTGCTAAATGGGTAGACCAATTATATGATCCACTTCAATCCGTTCAAGATAACTGGGGAACATATGGGGACGACAAACAACAGAATATTTTTGAGTTTGATAAAGAAGCAGGAATGTTAAAACACTTGGCATTAGAAGGAACAGCACCAGTTGAGTTAAGACAAAAAACAAGTGTAAATGGTCCATTGGCTATTCTGGATGAATACTACGGAAAAGTAGCAACCAAACCGGATGATGCTGCATGGAGATTAGATTTAATGAAAAAAGTAATGGTTCCACATATGAAAGCAGATAATAATTATCCAAAAGTATTCTTCTCAATAGAGGAATTAGATAAACTTACATCTATTGAGACAGATTTAGTTGCCTTTGTAAACAGAAAACGTGCGGAGTGGATTACAAATGGCAAAGTAGAAGAAGAATGGAATGATTACTTAAAAGAGCTAGATCGCCTTGGTTTACAAGAATGGTTAAAAATTAAACAAGATGGATACGATCGCCAATAGTTCTAAATGAGGAGAGCTGTATCAGCCATCAACAGCTCTCTCTTTTTTCTCATACATTTCCAATAAAAAATTTTATTAAAGTGCGTGTTCAAAAAGAAGGATAAAAAGGACCAAGAAGTTCGAGGTGTCATTTTTAACGGACTTTTTGAACAACCTCTTAAAGGAGCCTAAAAAATGATCAAACAATATACAGATCAATATCGACCGCATTTTCATTATTCACCAAAAGAGAGCTGGCTAAATGATCCAAATGGAATGGTTTATTTTAAGGGAGAATATCATTTGTTTTATCAGTTTCATCCAGATGGCACTACTTGGGGGCCAATGCATTGGGGGCATGCAGTAAGTAAAGATTTAGTTCATTGGGAGGAGCTGCCTATTGCTCTTTATCCAGATGAACATGGAACAATTTTTTCAGGAAGTGCTGTCGTGGATTGGCATAATACAACAGGATTTTTCCCAGATGCACCTGGACTTGTAGCCATCTATACAAGTCATGATATGTATCCAGAATCGGATCGACCGATGCAAAGACAAAGTCTTGCCTATAGTCATGATGATGGAAGAACATGGAGCAAGTATGAAGGGAATCCTGTACTTGCTGATGTGAATATAACCGATTTTCGTGATCCTAAAGTATTTTGGCATGAGGAAACAATGAAATGGGTGATGATTCTAGCAACAGATCAAACCGTAACCTTATATACATCTCCAAATTTAAAAGATTGGGATTTTGCTAGTGAGTTTGGAAAAGAAGAGGGATCTCATTTGGCTGTTTGGGAATGTCCTGATCTATTTAAATTACCTGTGGATGGGGACCAAAGCAATGAAAAATGGGTGATGATTGTCAGCATTGGCGATAATGTAAATTATAAAGAAGGCTCAAGAACACAGTATTTTATCGGAACCTTTGATGGCACTACATTTACAAATGAGCACTCAGCGGAAACAATTCTTTGGCTTGATTATGGCAGAGATAATTATGCAGGTGTTAGTTGGTCAGATATACCAAGCACGGATGGGCGAAGAATTTATATTGGCTGGATGAATAATTGGCGGTATGCTAATCAATTGCCGACAGAAAAATGGCGTGGCGTTATGACATTGCCAAGGGAATTAGCGCTTGTTTCAACAGAAGAGGGAGTTCGTCTTATCCAAAACCCAGTAGCAGAGATGAAACGTATACAAAAAGAACGAAGCTATTCTCAAGAAGATATCCTTCTTTCTTCTACTGCGCTATCTGTCCCATTGTCGCATCCTTTAGTAGAGTTGAATGTAGAAATTGAAAATAAAGACGCCAGTAAATGGGGAATAGAGCTTTATTATAATGAAGATGAAAAAACGATTATCCATTATGATACGTTAAAAAATCTTCTATTTGTTGATCGCACAGAATCTGGAGTAAGTGATTTTTCCGACTCCTTTTCGGCTGTACAAGAAGCACCAGTAAGAAGCAGAGATAACAAAGTGAAACTGAAACTTTATATTGATCTTTCTTCCGTAGAGGTATTTGTAAATGATGGAGAAGCTGCCATTACAACCTTGGTGTATCCGAAAAATGGCGTGGAAAAAGTCACTGTATTCACAGAAAATGGAGATGCAAAAGTATCTTATTTAGAATGTATAGAGTTGGATAGTATCTGGGGATAAGTAAATGATAATTTCGTGTTGCTGACCGTTAGGATAGGTGGGGAACGCGGAGGACCGCGGAATTATCGGGAGAAGCGCGGAATTATTGAGAGGAACGCGGAATTATCGGGAGAAACGCGGAATTAACGAGAGGAGCGCGGGATTATCGGGAGGAACGCGGGATTATCGGGAGAAGCGCGGAATTAACGAGAGGACCGCGGAATTATCGGGAGAAGCGCGGAATTATCGGGAGAAGCGCGGAATTATCGGGAGAAGCGCGGAATTATCGGGAGGACCGCGGAATTATTGAGAGGACCGCGGAATTATCGGGAGAAGCGCGGAATTAACGAGAGGACCGCGGGATTATTGAGAGAAGCGCGGAATTACCGGGAGGACCGCGGAATTATGGAGAGAAGCGCGGAATTATCGGGAGGACCGCGGAATTATCGGGAGGACCGCGGAATTACCGGGAGGACCGCGGAATTATTGAGAGAAACGCGGAATTATCGGGAGGAGCGCGGAATTACCGGGAGGACCGCGGGATTATCGGGAGGACCGCGGAATTATTGAGAGAAGCGCGGAATTATCGGGAGGACCGCGGAATTATCGGGAGAAGCGCGGAATTATTGAGAGGAACGCGGAATTATTGAGAGGACCGCGGGATTATCGAGAGAAGCGCGGAATTAACGAGAGGAGCGCGGGATTATCGGGAGGACCGCGGGATTATCGGGAGAAGCGCGGAATTAACGAGAGGACCGCGGAATTATCGGGAGAAGCGCGGAATTATCGGGAGAAGCGCGGAATTATCGGGAGAAGCGCGGAATTATCGGGAGGACCGCGGAATTATCGAGAGAAACGCGGAATTATCGAGAGAAGCGCGGAATTATTGAGAGAAACGCGGAATTATCGGGAGAAGCGCGGAATTATTGAGAGAAACGCGGAATTATCGGGAGGAACGAGTGATATTTTGTCAATAACCAACCATCAGTGAATGAGGAAGGAATAATTTCACTGATGGTTTTATTTGTTTCAAATAGGAAGTGGCAATAAACAAGGAGGGGTATGAAAATCAAAAAGCTATGGATGGTTATTATAGGGATAATTTTTTTTATTTTAAGTGGATGTGAGTCAGGTGGTATGCAAGTAGTGGATAAACAGGATGGCTTTTATTCTGAACAATATCGACCACAATATCATTATTCATCAAAGGTGGGGAATTTGGCCGATCCTAATGGGCTTGTGTTTTTTGAAGGAGAGTATCATTTATTTCATCAACAAAATGGAACATGGGGACATGCAATAAGTACAGACCTTTTCCACTGGAAGCAACAGGAGGTAGCGTTGGAACATGATATATTAGGTCAAGCACTTTCTGGAAGTGTTGTGGTTGATTGGAATGATTCCACTAAATTTTTTGATGGAAAAGCTGGACTTGTAGCTATCTATACGAATACATCTGGCGGGCAGGCGCAAAGTATTGCCTACAGCAAAGATAAGGGGAGAACATGGGAAAGATATGAAGGAAATCCGGTTATAAAAAACCCGAATCTAAAAGACTTTCGTGATCCGAAAGTTTTCTGGCATGAGGAAAGCAAGAAATGGGTAATGGTTGTTTCTACTGATAAAAGTGTAACCTTTTACCATTCAGACAATTTGATTGATTGGACTTATTTAAGTAAGTTTGGAGATAATCAAGGCTCACAAGTTGCTGTATGGGAGTGTCCAGATTTATTTAAATTAAAAATAAATGGGGAAGAAAAGTGGGTGCTTCATGTAAGTGTTGGGGATAATGACATTACAAACGGCTCGACAGCACAGTATTTTATAGGTGAGTTTAATGGCAAGGAATTTATTAATCAAAATGATCCACAAACAGAACTATTTACCGACTATGGACAGGATTATTATGCTACGCAAACATTCTCCGATATACCGGATAAAGATGGAAGAACTATTTGGCTTGGCTGGATGTCAAATTGGCGTTATCCTTATCAATCTCCTACAGAGCCTTGGATGGGGGCAATGTCTATTCCAAGAGAATTAAGTTTACATAAAGATCAGGATGGAAAAATCCATTTAGTACAACAGCCTGCCAAAGAAGTAGAAAAACTTCGCAGCAACCAGAAAAATATTAAAGCCTTTACAATAAAAAATGAAGCGAAAAAAATTGATTTTACCGGAAGAACGTATGAAATAGAAGCAGAGTTAGAGTGGGATCAATTAAATGAATTTGGCATTCGTCTTCGAAAAGGAAAAGAAAATGAAACAGTAGTAGGTTACAATCAAAAGGAACAGAAAGTATTTCTAGATCGTTCAAAGGCTGGTCTTGATGTAATAGAAGACCGCAACCAAGGAGAATTCCAGTTTGGGAGAAAATATGAAGCTAGTTTGCCAACAGATAATAAAATAATGAAATGTCGAATTTTTGTAGATGAATCTTCCATAGAAGTATTTATTAATGATGGGGAAAAAGTATTTACCAATTTGATTTATACTGATGAGCAAAACGATGGGATAGAGATTTATGTAGATGAAGGGGAGCTTTCCGTCAAGTCAATGAATATCTACCCATTAAAGTCTATTTGGTAAGAGAAAGGTTATAATAATATTAGTATTTCATAAGCTAATGATGGAGAGGTAAACTTTCTATGATTGGCTTTTTTGTTTATGTTAAAAAATAGAAAATAAGAAATAAATATTTTTCTTAAAACTATATTGATTTAAGAAAATTTTTTCCGTATAATAAGTTTATAGAAATAAAACGCTTACAAAAAAGATTGTGGAAAACATAATATAAAAGGTGGGAGTTTCATGGATGCGTATTTATTAATTATTACGTTGCTTTCAATTGTTATTGTTATATTAGGAGTTTCCTTGTTTAAGTGGCACGCATTTATAAGTTTAACAGTAGCAAGTATGTTTTTAGCCATTTTATCTGGCTTATCTTGGGATAAAATTGTAAGCGCTTATGAAACGGGAGTAGGCGGGGTTTTAGGTCATTTAGTTGGGATTCTTGCACTCGGTACAATCCTTGGGAAAATGCTTTCTGAATCAGGTGCAGGTTTACAAATCGCGAACTTTTTTGTAAGGGTTTTCGGAGAGAAAAAACTGCCTTGGGCAATGTTTTTGTCAGGATTTATTATCGGCATACCCGTATTTTTTGAAGTAGGAATTTTAATTTTATTACCGTTAGTAATTTCAATTCAAAAAGCAACAAAGAAAAATATCTTATTAATTGCTCTTCCTGGTATTGCAGGGTTATCGATTGTTCATGGACTTGTGCCTCCACATCCTGGCGCAATTGCGGCGATCGGCATTTATGGTGCTAATTTAGGGAAAGTCTTATTATATTCATTAATAATTGCGCTTCCAGCAGGTATTATCGGTGGGCCATTATTTGCTAAATGGGTAAATAAACGTGTTATTCCAAAAGGGGAACCTGAATTAATTCGTATTGAACAAAAAGATGAATCTGATTTGCCTAGTGTAGGAATTTCGTTCTTATCGATTTTATTACCGGTTATTTTAATGATCATTGGAACTTCAGCACCATATTTAAATTTTTTGCCTGAGCAATTTAAAAGTGCATTAACTTTTATTGGAAGTCCGCTTATTTCCTTATTGCTTGCTTGTTTTTCCGCTTATTATTTCCTTGGTTTTCGTCAAGGCATGGATAAAGATAAAATTAAAAAGTTTACAGAAGATTGTATTTTACCTGTTGGATCCATTGTATTAATCATTGGAGCTGGAGGAGCGTTTAAACAAGTATTAATTGACAGTGGGGTAGGAACAACGATTGGTAATATGTCTGAAAGTTTATCTTTATCTCCATTAGTGCTTGCTTTCTTAATAGCTGGATTAATTCGAATTGCTACAGGTTCGGCAACAGTAGCTTTAACAACTGCGGCAGGAATTGTTTCGCCAATTATTGCGAATATGTCTGGAGTGAATCTGGAATTATTGGTAATTGCAACAGGTGCTGGTTCGTTAATGTTCTCGCATGTAAATGATGCAGGTTTCTGGATGGTAAAAGAATATTTGGGATTGACGGTAGAGGAAACGTTTAAAACGTGGACTGTTCTTGAGACGGTATTATCGTTTGTCGCTTTTGGAGGCGCTTTATTAATCAGTTTGTTTGTATAAGTTAGTGGGATGCCAATTGCTGGCATCCCTATTTAATGTAATTTTGCTTTTGTTGTGTGCTAGTAAGATGGAGGGAAGAGATTTAGGGGAGATTGTTAGGCTAGAGAATATGAAAAAAGGTTTCGGCTCTCTTAATGGGTTCCGCAGGTGGAATACACTTCGCTTTCCTGTGGGCGAGGGACGAGCCTCCTCGCTGCGCTGCGGGGTCTCGTCTTTCTCGCATTCCCACGGGAGTCTTCGTGTATTCCACCTGCTCTCTGCTTTAAACTTATACTATAAAACAAAATAGAAAGCAGCTTCTTTTCATGCGCCATGGTGCAAATTTTGTTTGCATAGGTTTCTACCTTGAAAAGAGGCTTTGGATCTTTCAGTGGTTCCGCAGCCGGAATACACTTTGCTTTCCGTGGGTGCGGGCAGAAGTCTTTAGGCATTTTCCTGTCTTCTTCGGCAATACAAATTGTAATTTTTTCTTTTGATACGTTTAAATTTATACATTTTGGGGTATCCTTTAGAATAATTAGCTCCTGTCGTAATGTAGCTCTGATTTGTTTTAAATTAATCTACGAATTTACGAGTAAGGAGCTAGTTTTCTTTTCAGTGATCTTTTGGAATCGCTTGTCTCATTTTCCAGCAGTGGTCTAGTGTATTTATTGTTCTGTGCTGCTGCTTTTTTAGAGAAGATTCAAAAAGGGAATAATTTTGAAAGATCTAACGGTTACATTCGTGTATCGGAAATGGCATTTCTTATTTTTTCTAGCGATTTATTGGCAACTTCTTTGTTTAAGATCATCATATTTACATATAATGCATCTATTAAGCTTAATTGAGCGATTCTTGAAGAAAGTGCTTCCGAACGGTATTCCGTTTCCTCTGAGCTTGTAAAGAGGGCCACATCTGCATTTTGAGCAATAGGTGATTTAGGATAGCCTGTTATACTAATTGTTTTTGCTCCATTAGTTTTTGCTGTTTTTAATATATTTATAGTGTCTTTGTTTGTTCCTGAATGAGAGATAATGACGGCTATATCATCTTCTGATAATTGGGAAGCAGACATTAGCTGAAAATGAGAGTCAATAAATGAGAACGCTTTTATACCTGTACGTACGAACTTATGAAATGCATCCATTGCAATGATAGCAGAACCGCCAGTTCCGTAAAATTCTACTCGTTTTGCATTGATAAGAAGATCAACTGCCTTTTGAATAGAATGCTCGTTTAAAATTTGCAGCGTATTTTCTAATGTACGTATATTTGATTGAAATACCTTTTCTGTCACTGTTTTTACCGTGTCTTGCTCATTTATTTCTTCATGGATTTGTTGAATTGGTTCAATAATTTCTGAAGCTAAAGCAATTTTCATCGCTTGATATCCCTTGAATCCAATTCGTTTACAGAAACGAAAAACAGTAGCATCTGCAACCTTTAAATCTTCCGCCAATTCATTAATAGTACTATGAATAATTTGTTCCGGATTTTGCAAGATGTAATCTGCAATTTTTTTCTCTTTTTCACTTAGCCTAGCATAATAGGATCGTATTTTCCCAATACAATTTTGTGCCATTGTTTTCGTTCCTTTCGAGTTTAATGTAAAGTTAGTATAGCATAAAGAAGAATTGAAAAAATATTTTTTAAAAAGGTTTTCATAATGAAAAAAATTTCGTATAATAAGAGTATAATATGAAATAATTTTTCAATAGGGAGTGATTTGAGTCATGCATATTGGTTTAATAGGTCTTGGAAAAATGGGATATAATTTAGGCATGAATTTAATCGATCATAAGTATAGTGTAACAGCTTTTGATGTAAATGTAAGCGCTGTAGAAAAAATAATTACAGACGGTGCGAATGGAGCCTCTTCCATAAAAGAACTTGTAAATAATCTGCCTAAACCGAAAGTTATTTGGGTAATGGTACCTTCAGGCGATGTTACTGAAAATATTTTAAAAGAATTAGCAGGGCTGTTAGGAGAAGGTGATATCATTATTGAGGGAGGGAATTCCCATTATAAAGATTCAATCCGTCGATCCAATGAGCTGGCAGAGAAAGGGATTTACTTATTAGATGTAGGCACAAGCGGAGGTACTTCTGGGGCACGAAATGGAGCTTGCATGATGATTGGTGGAGAGAAAGAAATCTTTCGTCAAATGGAAAAACTATTTTTAGATATTTGCGTAGAAAGCGGTTACGTATATGCTGGGAGAAGTGGAAGTGGTCACTTCTTAAAAATGGTTCATAATGGTATTGAATACGGCATGATGCAAGCGATTGCAGAAGGGTTTGAACTATTAGAAAAAAGTGAGTTTGAATATGATAATGAAAGTGTAGCAAAAGTGTGGAATAACGGTTCTGTTATTCGCTCATGGTTAATGGAGCTAACAGAAAATGCATTTTCAAAAGATCCTAAGCTCGCAGGAATAAAAGGGATTATGCACTCATCTGGTGAAGGAAAATGGACATTAGAAACAGCATTAGAGCTACAAGCATCCATGCCCGTAACAGCTTTATCTTTAATGATGCGCTATCGTTCACTCGAACAAGATACATTCGCTGGAAAAGTAGTCGCTTCATTAAGAAACGAATTTGGAGGCCATAGTGTAGAAAGCAAATAAACTAGTAGAATGATATAAAAAGTAAGAATATAAAAAAAGACCATTCAACAAAACTAAAGATCAAAAAGAAGCTGGGACATAAGTATTCCAGCCGAAGATAAACCCGAACCATGATACGAAGATGTATCATTGTTTGGGTTTTTTATTTATGTAAGGTTTGTGGTAATCACCCGCAGCCTGCTCCATTTTCCAATCTATTTCATTTTTTTCTTGGTGAAAGAATTAGGTTTTAGAAAATAGCCTTTAAAAAACGAAGTGGAATGGAGCTACAAACACTCTTCTTCCCGCGGAAAACGAGTGTTTGTAACGCAATGGAACAACCTAGTTTTTATACTTAACTCAAACTTCGCAGTTATAAATTCCTCTTTATGTATTAGCATAACTTGGTTTAGAGTAATTAGAAAAGGATGATTAATTCGTGTTTTTTTTGCAAACATGATTCCGTATAAATAGGGGCAAGATTCTCGTTTCAGGATGCTCGCTTTCCGTGGGGCGTGCGATGAGCCTCCTCGGCGCAAGCGCAAGCGCCTGCGGGGTCTCATCTAACCCGCTAATCCCACAGGAGTCTCGCACCTTACACTCCAATCAAGCCGTTTTGATTCAATAGTTGCTGTCGTTGAACTGGTGAAAGCATCCATCTTATAGAAATAGACTAAAAGTGCACATTTTGGGAGAACAACGTTGAATAATAAACATAAAAAATCAACGCGCTACTAGTATTTAGTCATCATACCTTGTCATGAAATTCGAAGACAAGAACTTATTCTAAAACAGGTTGCTTGTAACGGAGGGTGCGAAGACTCCTGCGGGAAATGTGGGAAGGCTGAGACCCCGCAAGGCAACGCCGAGGAGGCTCAGCTCCCACCCCGCGGAAAGCGAAGCAACCCGTAGTGGAAAGCAACCCCCACAATAAAAAACAAGCCTCCCATTTTATTGTTAAACCGAGTAATATCAAGACTTGCAAACGAATTTGAAGGTGCGAAGTTTGAGTTAACTATATGAAAAAACATAAATAAACAGTATAGGGAAGTAATCATTTACGTGCTAAATTAGAGAATGTTCGTCTTTACCTATTATCTATTTAGTTATGTCTCAGCCTCTTTAAAGTTTCACAAAGCACAACTGTAAAAAACTTTCAGGCTGTATAGAACCATTTTCCTATCAAGAAACGAATACCCTCAGATAGACAAACTATGCAAAAAAAAATCTGCATCATGGCATACGAAAAGAAGCATCTTTCTATTTTGTTTTATGGCCAAAGTTTGAAGCAGGGAGCAGCCAGAATACACGAAGACTCCTATGGGAATTGCGGGACAGGCAAAACCACACAGGAGCATAGCTCCGAGGAGGTTCGCCGCCCGCCCCATGGAAAGCGAAGTGTGTTCCGCCTGCGGACTTATTGAGAGAGCCAAAGCCAGCCTAAAAAGCCCAAGAAAAATCTTGGGCCAGTTCCTTACACGAATAGAACAAGTTGATGTTTTATTTTACCCATTTACGTTGGAAATCAGCAATCTGATCGTATTCATTTTCAAGAAGTCTAGATACACGGATAAAAATGGGTGTTAAATCTTGATAAATGTCTACATTTTCCTTTATTGGTTTATGAGAATGTGTGCTGCCAACTAATTCTTTCATGATAGAAAAATCTTCTATATCTCCTAAAGCATACATTCCTAAAACAATAGCTCCAAGACATGAGCTTTCGAAACTCTCTGGAACAGTCACCTCTTGATCAAAGATATCTGCCATCATTTGCCGCCATAATTCAGAACGAGCGAAGCCACCAGTTGCTTGAATTTGCTTTGGCGCACCAATCACTTCTTGTAAGGCAAGCATTACAGTATAAAGATTAAAGATTACTCCTTCTAATACAGCACGCACCATATGTTCTTTTTTATGATGCAGCCCAAGTCCAAAAAAAGATCCTCTTGCATTGGAAGTCCATAACGGAGCTCTTTCCCCTGCCAAATAAGGATGGAAAAGCAGTCCATTAGATCCTGGTGAAACACGGGAAGCGATTTTCGTTAACACTTCATATGGATCAATGCCGAGACGTTTTGCCGTTTCTACTTCTGAAGAAGCCAATTCATCTCGAACCCATCTAAAGGTCATGCCGCCATTGTTTACAGGTCCGCCAACTACCCAGTGGTTTTCCGTTAAGGCATAACAAAAAATTCTTCCTTTTGGATCAGTAACAGGCTTATCCGTTACTGTTCGAATAGCGCCGCTTGTGCCAATCGTTACGGCAACAACCCCTGGATCAATAGCATTTACACCAAGATTAGAAAGAACGCCATCACTAGCACCAATTATAAAGGGTGTTTCTTCTGAAATACCAAATTCTTCAGCATAGTCTGCTTCTAAACCTTTAAGATAATAAGTGGTAGATACAGGTTCAGAAAGCTGATCTTCTGAAATACCGGCGATTTCTAGTGCTTGTTTATCCCATGCAAGTTCCTTTAGATTAAACATCCCAGTTGCTGATGCTATGGAGTAATCAACCATATATTTACCAAACAATTTATAGAAAATATATTCTTTAATACCAATAAATTTAGCTGTTTTTGAAAAAATGTCTGGAAAATCTGTTCGTAGCCACGCTATTTTTGAAAGCGGTGCCATCGGATGAATTGGCGTGCCTGTTCTTCGATAAATTTCCATGCCATTTAATTCATTTTTAATTTTAGCTGCCCAATCTGCTGAACGGCTGTCTGCCCATGTAATACAACGGGTCAAAGGGTTTCCTTTTGAATCTAAAGCGATTACACTATGCATAGCAGAGCTGAAGGAAACGAGTTTTAAATCAGCTGTATTGATTTTTCCTTTTTTTAAAGTAGTCTTTATCGTATCTCGAACTGCTTGAAAGATTTCCTCAGGATCCTGTTCCGCAATACCAGGAGCAGGGCTATATAATGGATATTCCACATGATGCATACTAATGACTTTACCAGCCTCGCCAAAAAGAACAGATTTTGTACTGGTTGTTCCAATATCAACGCCTAAATAGAAGGAATTATTTAACATATATAAATCTCCTTTGTATGGAAGTATTAAAGTGGTTATTCCAAAAATGAACAACAAAAGCAAGTGATATCGCAGTTGCGACCCAAACTTTCTTTTCTAAGTTCGTTTGCTTCTAGTTCTTCTAATTTTGAACACACTTTAAAGTGACGATGAGATAAAAAAAATTTACTGACAACAAAATGTTTATAGAAAAATTTTTTCTTCTCTTCTATTTTAAAGGAAAAAATAGCGTTTTGGAACTGTTTTCATAAAAAAGTCTCCCACTTTTTTTACAAAAATTAAGATTGTTCGTTGTTCACATTAACAACTTGGTAGTATTGCTTTTGACGAATAATGTAGAAAAATTTCTGAGAAAATTTCTTGTTTTTTTCTGGGATTCCATTTACAATCAGCTTATGAATAAAATGTTAGCGTTTTCATAAAAGGAGGTGTTGAAATGAAGGTGACGTTAAAAGATATTGCAGAAAAAACAAATGTATCTATTTCCACTGTTTCCAGAGTACTTAATAATCATCCAACATCTGTTGATCAGCATAAAATCGAGGAAATTGTAGCACTCTCTAAAGATTTAGGCTATAAGAAAGGTAGAAATACTCAGCGAAAAGACGAGAAATTTTCTGAGGTGAGGTTTGGTTGTGTTCTTTACAATATGAAAAGAAAATACTATGATCCTTATTTCTCAGAAATTATTTATGGAATCGAAAGAGAACTTTTAGATCAAGGACATATTTTAAGTTTTACATATGATACGAAGGAGCTTATTCAATCCAATTATGCTCTTGATGGAGACAATCTTGCCATTATCAGTGTTGGATCTATGGAAAAAGAAATTATCTCCACGTTGGCAAAGAAGGCACCGGTCATATCTGCTGGCGGTATTCCAAACAATAATGTAGATTTTGTAACCGTCGATTTTTTTCAAGCTGGAATGAATGCTGTTACTAACTTGATCGAAAAAGGCCATAGAGATATAGGTTTTATAGGATCCTCTATTAGAGATTCTAATTTGTTATTGGAAGAAGAAGGAAGATATCTTGGCTACCAAGAAGCATTAAAAAAACATAATCTTCCTCTTATTTCTGAATGGGTGCAAGAGGGGAAATTTGAAATAACAGAAGGTTTTCATGCAATGAATAAAATCTTAGAACAAAAGAAGAGACCGACAGCTGTGTTTATAGCCAGTGACAGGATGGCATATGGAGCATATAAAGCTATTCAAAGTGCTGGACTTTCTATACCAAAAGACATCTCAATCATCGCATTTGATAACTTGGAAATGTCATCCTTTTTAACACCTCCATTAACAACTATTCATGTATATAAAGAAGAGATAGGAAGAATTGCAGTTAGAATGCTTATACAAAAAATTCAATATAATAATAGTTTGCCTTTACAGACAATTGTTCCGACAAAACTAATTGACCGCAATAGCTGTAAGTTTTTAATATAAAACGAACGAAGCGTCCATTTGTTCAAAGTAGGAAAATGGACGCTCCTGTTGATCAATCCTGCATCTATCATGCCAAGTATTAAAGAAGAAGCTGTTTTCTATTACCTTTATCCATAATAAATGAGCTGACATTAAAGGAGGAACTTTTCATGAAAAGGAATTTATTGAGACTGATTGCTTTAATTGGAATAATGACACTTATTACTGGATGTGCAGCACCACAAGAAGAAACGAGTGGCGGAAAAGATGGAAAAGAAACAATAGAATTTGTATATTGGGCTGGGGCGCAGGGAGAGGAAGCTGCTTTTTCTGAGTTGATTGCAAAATTTGAGGAAGAAAATCCTGCAATTAAAATAAAGGCCAGCCTTGTGCCACCTCCAAACAACGGTGATTATTATTCTAAGCTGCAAACACGATTTGCTGCAGGAGATGCACCAGATATTTTCCGCTCGCAATATCAAAAGTTTGGGGAGTTTTCAAGTCAAGGTGCTCTATTAGACGTAACAGATTTATTTGAAAAGGAAAAAGTCAACTTTAATTCAAGCTTAATAACAGCTGTTTCATATGACAATAAAATATTTGGTCTTCCCCATCATACAGATACCATTGCTGTTTTTTACAATAAAACGTATTTCGATAAACTTGGCATAAAAGCACCTGAAAAATTAGAAGATGCATGGACATGGGAAGAGTTTTTAGAGATAGGTAAAAAGATTAAAGACGAAGGGCTAGCAAAAAACGGAATCGGAGTTGCTTGGAATGCAACATCTGCCTATCGATCGATCCCTTTTTTCTCCCAGCATGGAGCTGCATTATTAACGGATGATTTAAAAAGTGGGAATATTGCAACAAAAGAAGGGGTAGAAACATTCTCCTTTTTGAAAAAAATGTATAAAGAAACGATGTCTCCAGGAAATAGTCTGAAAAGTTCGGATGATTATAATATGTTATTCACTTCTGGAAATGTGGGGATGTTAATCAATGGAAATTGGATGATTCCTAAATTTGAAAGCGACATGAAAGATTTTGAATGGGGCGTTACGTATATGCCAAAAAATGAAACCGCTTCCTCGGATTTAGGCGGGAATGGATTAGCAATTGCTGCTGAAACGAAACATGCAAAAGCAGCTAAAAAGTTTCTTAGCTTTATGGGGGAAAAAGAGAATATGAAGTATTTTGTTGAAAAGGGATTGTTTCTCCCTGGAAGAACGGATATCTCTGATTTCACTTATCAGTTGAAAGATCCAAAAATGATGAATGTGTTTATTAATCAGGCAACAACGATTCCTGAACAACAAGCGAAAGTTGTAACTTCTACTAATTTTTCTACTATCAATCAAGCTTTAGCTGATTCACTTGATGAATTATTTACATCGGATGCATCACCAGAGAAAACAGCTAAAGAATTAAATAAAAAAATTAATGAATTAGTGAAAAAATAATCAGAAAAGCAGCAATATTTGTTTACTACCATAAGAATGGAGTAGCTCCGCCCTTTTCGATACTTTAAAAAAAATGGAGGGATGATCATGGCGAATATAGCAAGATGGTATAAAAAGCATTCTACCAATATAGCACCATATCTATTTATCACGCCTAATATACTCTTGTTTCTGATATTTATGATACTTCCTATTGTATTTACATTTTATTTAAGCTTTCATAATTGGGGTATCTTAGGTAAACCAACATTTATATTCTTCGAGAATTATATAAAACTTTTTTCTGACCATATTTTTTGGGTTGCATTAAGCAATACCGTTTATTATACGGCAGGTACGGTGCCTTTTAGTGCAGCATTTGGTTTATTGGGAGCAATCTTGCTTAACCGTAAAATACCACTCCGGTCTTTTTTTAGAGCCATATTTTTTGCTCCGGTCGTTGTATCAATGGTAGCTGCAGGTTTGATTTGGTCTTGGATGTTTAATCCGAATTACGGATTATTTAATGAAATACTGTCGAGATTTGGATTGGAAGGTGTCAGCTGGTTAAGCTCCTCTACCTGGGCAATGCCTGCCATCATTTTAACGACACTTTGGTTAAGGATTGGTTATTGTCTCGTTATTTACCTCGCTGGACTACAAGCAGTTCCAGATGAATTATATGAAGCGGCAAATATGGATGGAGCAACAGCCTTTCAAAAGTTTTGGAAAATTACTTTGCCAATGATTAAGCCGACTACTGTTTTTATTATTGTGATGGAAGTTATTCATGGATTTATGGTCTTTGATTTAATTTACACGATGACAAATGGAGGACCAGGATTCTCCACAACCGTCATCGTCCAATACATTTATCAAAAAGCCTTCCAAGAGGGACAAATGGGATATGCATCAGCAATGGGAACGGTTTTCTTCCTTATTATGATGATCTTAACGGTTATTCAATTACGCTTAGGGAGGGATAAAGAATGAAAACAGAAATAGAGACGGCGAAAAGTCAGGAAGCAGTATATAACGTACCGTTAAAAAAAATCCGGCCAAAAAACATAAAAAACAAATTGATTTTTCTTCTGTTAAGCTGTGCCGCTATTCTTTTTTTAACTCCATTTCTTTGGATGGTCTCCACTGCATTAAAGACACCAGCTGAAGTACAGTCAAAAGAGGTTCATATTTTTCCTGAAACCATGCAATGGGGAAACTTTTCGGATGCCTTGCAGGCCGCTCCATTTGCTGGATATGTTGGTAACTCGGTTATTGTCACTGTTTGCGCAGTTCTTTTAACGGTATTTATCAACTGTCTTGCTGGCTTTGCTTTTGCAAAATACAAATTCAAGGGAAGGAATCTTCTATTCATAATGGTACTGAGCACATTAATGATTCCTGTGCAAATTACGATGATTCCCAATTTTTTTATTCTAAAAGAAGTTGGATGGCTGAACAGCTACGCTGGTTTAATCGTTCCAAGAGCTGCTGAAGCTTTTGGTCTCTTTTTGGCAAGGCAATATATGATGAATATTCCTGATTCCCTTTTAGAGGCAGCAAGAATAGATGGGGCAAGTGAATTTAAGATTTTTGTAAAGGTTATTTTGCCGAATATAAAACCACTTCTAGCTGTTCTTGTCATATTCACAAGTATGTGGCGGTGGAATGAGCTTGCATGGCCATTAATAGCTGTTTCTGAAAAGAGCATGTATACCGTTCAATTAGGCTTGGCCTCATTAAAAGGAGAGCATTATGTGGAATGGACACAACTTATGAGTTTAACTTTATTATCCTTAATTCCGATGCTGCTCGTATTTTTCTTCTTTCAACGATTTTTTATTAAAGGGTTGGTGAACTCCGGAATGAAAGAGTAACCTTTTTTAAAGAAACGAAAATTTGAAAGACAAAGTATAAGCCTGCTTTTAGTCATTAAGAAGGGTCGGGATTTTTATTGTAAAAACAGTTTTTATTAAAAAGGAAAATAAAAATTGGGAGGAATTATCATGGCGAAAATTACGATTATTGGTGCAGGAAGTGTTGTATTTGCAAAGAGATTAATTACGGACGTGTTAAGTTTTCCAGAGTTGGCGGATTCTGTTTTTTCGTTAACGGATATTGATGCAAATAGACTGCAGACAGCAGAAAAAATGGTACAGACGATTATAGAGGCAAATGGCAATAAAGCGAGGGTAGAAGCTTCACTGGATAGAAAACTGGCTTTGCAAGATGCTAATTATGTTTTAAATTTAATTCAAGTAGGCATGCATAAAGCGACAGTACTTGATTTTGAAATTCCTAAAAAATATGGCTTAAAGCAAACGATAGCGGATACATTAGGGGTTGGAGGAGTATTCCGTGCACTTCGAACTATTCCTGTTTTGTTGGATATTTGCAGAGAAATGGAAGAAGTATGTCCAAACGCCTATCTATTAAACTATACAAATCCAATGGCAATGTTAATCCTTGCTATCCAAAAAGCTTCTTCTATTAAATCAGTTGGCCTTTGTCATAGCGTGCAAAATACAACGGATGATCTTGCTTCTTACTTATCACTCCCAGCAGATGAATTGCAATATAAAGTAGCGGGTATTAACCATATGGCTTGGTTTTTAGAATTAAAACATAATGGAAAAGATTTATATCCAGCCCTTTTTGAAGCCATGAATAAGGCAGAAATTTATAATAAAGACAAAGTTCGTTTTGAGATGATGAGAAGATTGAATTATTTTGTGACAGAATCTAGCGAACATATGTCAGAGTATACTCCTTATTTTATAAAAAGAGATCATTTAATTAATCAATTTGATATTCCAATAGATGAATATATTCGTCGAAGTGAACAAAATTTGCAGCGGTTTGCTGAGACAAAATTAAAAATTGAAAAAGGCGAACCGATTTATACGGAAAAAAGCCATGAGTATGGAGCGCCAATTATTCATTCGATTGAAACAGGTACGAATCGTGAAATTTGGGGGAATGTAATGAATACGAATTTAATTACAAACCTGCCAACAGATGCATGTGTAGAAGTTCCTTGCCTTGTTAATAAAAGAGGAATTCAGCCAATCCATGTTGGGGATCTGCCTCCACAGCTGGCTGCGATGAATCGCACAAATATTAATGTACAGCAGTTAACGGTTGAAGCAGCTTTAACCGGAAATATTGATTACGTATATCAGGCAGTAATGATGGATCCGCATGCATCTTCTGTTTTATCATTAGATGAAATTTGGAATATGACAAAAGAATTAATAAGAGCGCACGGAGATGCTTTGCCTGCTTTTAATAAGGGGAGAAACCTGTTTTCTAAAGAAGGCGTCGTTCTGTAAGCAGACGGATTAAAAAGAAAAAGACAGGGACATAAGTATTCCAGCCGAAGATAAACCCGAACACTGATACGAAGATGTAAAAAATATTTCGTATCATGGTTTGGGTTTTTTGTTCATGTAAAAAAGAAGGTTTGTGGTAATCACCCGCATCCCGCATACACTTCGCTTTCCGTGGGGCTCGCGCTGAGCCGCGGAGTCTCGTGTATTCAGGCTGCTCCATTTTCCAATCTATTTCGTTTTTTTCTTGGTAAAAGAATTAGGTTTTAGAAAATAGCCTTTAAAAACGAATTGGAATGGAGCGGAAGACACTCGACTCCTGCGGGAAGTAGAGGAAAGCGAGTGTCTGTAGCGCAATGGAACAACATAGTTTTTATACTTATCTATTAAAAAACATAAATAACCAGTATAGGGAAGTAACCATTTACGTGCTAAATTAGTGAAGGTTCGTCTTTACCTATTATCTATTTCGTTAGGTCTCAGTCTCTTTCTAAAGGTAAGAAAGTAGAAAAATTTTTGAAAAATGAAGTCTATAAGAGAAAGTTTAATAATTTGCTAGTTTATCAACAAATAATCTTGCTCTTTTTTCTACTTCTGCATAGTTTCCTTTTGTAATTCCGTTTGTTAAGACACTGCCAATTCCAACAGCAAAACTTCCATTATCCAGCCAATCCACTACATTTTCTAAGGAAACTCCACCAGAAGGCATTAGGTTAATAGTAGGAAGCGGTCCTTTTATATCCTTTATATAACCTGGTCCCATTAAACCTCCAGGAAATACTTTAACCACATCGACCCCTGATTTTAATGCTTCGACCATTTCGGTAGCACTCAAACAGCCAGGCAGATAAGGAATGGAATATAAATTACAGATACTGCTAATATCTTTTGAGAAATGAGGACTGACAATATAGGTAGCCCCACTAATAATCGCTAATCTTGCTGTTTCTGCATCAAGCACGGTGCCAGCTCCAATAACAGTTTCTTGCTTCTTATTATCAAGTGACAATTTTTTTATGACATCGATCACATTAGGGGTGGTGAACGTTAACTCAATATTTTGAATCCCAGCTCTTATACATGCAGTGGCTATTTCGTACGCCTCTTGTTCATTTTCACCCCGAATAACGGCAACTACTTTGCCAGCATGTATTTGATTTAATATTTCATATTTTTTTAACATAGGAATAGCCTCCTTAAAGTGATAGAACTCGCACTGCGCCACTTGCTGCTGATTTGGAGCTTTGAGAATATAATCGTAAAAATTTACTAGCATCTCGTTTTAAAACTTGTAGTTGTTCTTTACGCTTGTTTAGTTCGTCTTCTGCCACTTCTAATGTTAGAGAACGGTTCGGAACATCTATAGAGATAATATCTCCGTCCCGAACAAGTGCTATTGTGCCTTCTTCAGCTGCTTCTGGGCTAACATATCCAATCGATAAACCGGCAGATGCACCTGAAAAACGACCATCAGTAATTAACGCAATTTCTTTAAATCTTGCTAACACTTCTGTACAACGATGAAGCTCTCTCATGCCTGGTCCGCCTTTTGGTCCTTCATAGCGGATAACTACAGCATGGCCTTCTTCAATAATATCGTTTTCAAAAGCTTCTAAAAAATCTTCTTCTGAATTGAAAACAATAGCAGTTCCAATGAATTTTTTTCGATCATCTGAAATAGCAGATTGTTTAATTAATGCGCCTTCTCTTGCTAAATTACCTTTCAGTACAGCAATACCGCCTTCTTTGTCTATCGGGTTTTCTAAAGAGTGGATAACCTCACGATCAAAAACTTTTGCCCCGTTTATGTTTTCACGAACTGTTTTTCCTGTGACTGTCATGGCATCTAATTCTAAATGGCTACTTAGTTCATTCATTAATGCTGGCATTCCTCCGGCGCGTTGCAAATCATTTGTTGTATATTCATTGTTATTTGGAGTTACACCAGCGATAAAAGGAACATTTCGGCTAATTTCATCAAATAATTCAATTGGCAGTTCAACGCCAGCTTCATGGGCAATTGCTGGAAGATGCAGACAAGCATTTAAAGATCCACCCATTGCAAGTAAAGCAGAAATCGCATTTTTAAAAGCAGCAAAATTTAAAATATCGCGAGCTTTAATATCTTTTTTCACAAGTTCGACAATTTTGCGCCCTGCTTCTTCTGCTGCTTGCAGCTGTTCGTCTGATAACGCTTGCATCCAAGACGATAAAGGTAAAGACATACCGAGTGCTTCAGATAGTCCTTGCATCGTGTTGGCAGTTCCAAGGAAAGGGCAGGCGCCTGCACTAGGATAGTATTTTTTTGTTACTTCTACTAAGCCTTTTTCATCTAACTTGCCAGCAAGGAATTGTTGTCTTGCTGCTTTTGATTCTTTTGGTTTTATATGATTAGGCATAACACCACCAAGTACAACAAGACTTGGTAAATTTAAACGAGCACTTGCCATCAGCATGCCAGGGACAATTTTATCACAGGAGCTTAACACAACCATCCCATCAAAGATACCATGGGATTTTACCATTGTTTCGACACTGTCAGCCACTACTTCTCGACTTGGAAGGGAATACTTCATTCCATCATGTCCTTGGGCAATGCCATCACATACTGCGATGGTATTAAATTCTAAAGGAAGCCCGCCTGCATCAATGACTCCTTTTTTGACATGGTCTGCAAGCTGCCTTAAATGTACATGTCCAGGAACAATTTCATTCCAAGAGTTAGCAATTGCGATAACAGGCCTATCCATTTTGTTATAGTCAATACCACAAGAACATAAATGAGATTTTAAGATAGCACGAGTATAAGGCTTGATCGTTGATAAACGATTTTCCATCATTTTTTGTCACTCCTAATGAAATAATATAGAGAAGCGGAAACACATAGATTGATAGTGAAAAAAATTTCTTCTTTTTTATGTTGTAATAAAAAAATATTTCTTAATTACATTGTAATGGATAAAAATATAAATGGAAGTGTTTTCACAAAACGGTCATAATTTTTTTGAAGCGCTTACTTATTTAACGAATAAGCAGCAGCTGGAAAATCAACTAACCTTTTTCAACAATCTTGGATATTCCATTGATAATGAAGATGGGCTATTTTGTTTAGCAGCTCCTATTTTTGGGGCAGATAACAAGCTTCAAGCAGCAATAAGTGTGGCTGGTCCTAAGGAAAGAATGGTTAAACAAAAGGATTTTATTGTGGAAAAACTTACAGATACAGCAAAGAAGGTTGCCTCAAGTATTGGCTATGGAATTGCATAAGTAGTTTCTATTAAATATGCTGGGTGGGAATCTAAGGTTTTAAGTCTTATAGATTCCCAGGCAATCAAGGAAGGAATGAGAAATGTAAATGGATGTAGTAAGTATAGGAGAAACAATGGTATTGTTTTCACCTAATGAAAATGGCCAGCTCCGATATGTTCAAAATTTTTCTACTCGCATAGCAGGAGCTGAAACAAATACATTAATTGGTTTAGCGAAGCTTGGCTACAAAACGGGGTGGATCAGTAAGATTGGGAAAGATGAATTTGGCAAGAGAATTCGAAACAGTGTTAGAGGAGAAGGAGTAGATGTTTCTTTTTTAACAGAAGATGAAAACGCTCCCACTTCGTTATTTATTAAAGAGCAAACAACCGCTGCTCACGACATAATTGGATTGGAAGGTTTGTCGGTGTCCACTATGCTTAGAAATCCCCATCTTGCTAAAGCCATTAGTGAAGTATCATAGTCTGCGTTCAAAAGCATGATCGAATATAAAGCGAAATGGTATGGAAAACAAGTCGTGACAGTGGCTAAAAACTTTCCTTCCAGTCAACTCTGTTCTTCATGTGGCTATCAAATAAGCTCTTGTCTTCGAATTTCATTACAGGGTATGATTACTAAATACTAGTAGCGTTGATTTTTTATGTTTATTATTCAACGTTGTTCTCCCAAAATATGCACTTTCCGTCTATTTCTATAAGATGGATGTTTTCACCAGTTCAACGACAGCAACTAATGAATCAAAACGGCTTGATTGGAGCGGATATGCGAGACTCCTGTGGGATTAGCGGGTTAGATGAGACCTAACAGGCGCAAGCGCCGAGGAGGCTCATCGCACGCCCTACGGAAAGCGAGCATCCTGAAACGAGAATCTTGCCCCTATTTATAAGGAATAACGTTTACAAACAAACATCCAAAAAGACGAATCAATAACTGCGAAGTTTGAGTTGATGGGAAAACGTATTAGAGCAGCAATCAAATAATCAGAGAAAAGGAGAAAAACCTAACTATGCTTATTTATTTTGATGAGAAGAAAAAAATATTTCACTTAAGAGCAAAAAATACAAGTTATGTTATGCAGATTGTGAGAGAAAATTATTTGGCTCATCTTTATTGGGGAAATAAAATACGGAATTTTAGAAATAGCAATCCGATTCAGTATGTAAATCGTGCCTTTTCAGGAAATCCTAATAAGCAGGATAGAAGTTTTTCACTGGATACTCTTCCTCAGGAATATCCGCAATATGGAAATACGGATTTTCGAACTCCCGCCTATCAAATACAGTTGGAAAATGGATCGACTATAACGGATTTGCGTTATAAATCTCATAAAATAGTAGATGATAAGAAGAAGTTAGTTGGGCTTCCTGGAACGTATGTGGAAAAACAAAAGGAAGCAGAAACATTGGAGATTATTCTCGAAGATTTGGTTGCAGGAATGGAAGTACAATTAAGTTATACGGTTTTTGCTGATTATGATGTTATTACCCGGTCCGTAAAAATTTGTAATGTTGGTACTCAAACGTTAAAGGTTTTGAGTTGCTTAAGTGTCAATGTTGATTTTCGTGAAAGTGACTTTGACTTGCTTCATTTATATGGTGCTTGGGGCAAAGAGCGCCATATAAAAAGGCAGCCGTTAAATCCTGGCAGATAGTTCAAGAGGGGCAAGCAGCCATCAGCATAATCCATTTATAGCTTTAGTAAGGAAGGATGCTACAGAAGATTTCGGGGAAGTATTTGCGTTTAGCTTTGTGTATAGTGGGAACTTTCTTGCACAAGCGGAAGTGGATCAATTTCAGAATACGAGAGTTTCAATGGGAATAAATCCATTTGATTTTAGCTGGAAGCTTAGACCGAATGAAGTCTTCCAGGCTCCAGAAGTGGTAATGACTTATTCTAATCAAGGCTTAGGAGAAATGTCGAGAACCTTTCATGATTTATACAGGAATCATTTATGCAGAGGAAGCTATCGGGATAAAGAAAGACCAATCTTAATTAATAATTGGGAAGCGACTTATTTTCATTTTAATGCAGAAAAGATAGAAGCTATTGCCAAGGTAGGAAAAGAATTAGGAATGGAGCTTTTGGTACTAGATGATGGCTGGTTTGGCAACCGCAACGATGACACTACGTCATTGGGAGACTGGTTTGTCAATACAAAAAAATTGCCAAATGGTTTAGAGGATTTAGCTTTGCGTGTGAAAAGTCGTCAAATGAGTTTTGGGCTATGGTTTGAGCCGGAGATGGTATCAGAAGATAGTGATTTATACAGAGCACATCCTGATTGGTGTTTACATGTGCCAGAACGAGCCAATTCTGAAAGCAGACATCAGTTAGTATTGGATTTTTCTAGGGATGATGTTTGTGAGGAGATTACCAGAAAAGTTGCTGCTATTTTATCAAGCGTACCTATTTCGTATGTGAAATGGGATATGAATCGACATATGTCGGAAATTGGTTCAGCAGCAAGGAGTGCAGATCAACAAAGGGAAACTGCCCATCGTTATATGTTAGGTTTATATAAAGTATTGGAAGAACTTACCACTTGTTTCCCGCATATTTTATTTGAAAGCTGTTCAGGCGGGGGTGGACGCTTTGATCCTGGAATGCTCTATTATATGCCGCAAACTTGGACTAAGTGATAATACGGATGCTGTTTCAAGACTGAAAATACAGTATGGAACAAGTCTTGTTTACCCGATTATCACAATGGGATCTCATGTTTCAGCTGTCCCTAATCATCAAGTTCACCGTTGTACATCCCTTGAAATGAGAGGAGATGTAGCGATGTCTGGAAATCTTGGCTATGAGCTTGATTTAACAAAATTGACAAAAAACGAGAAAAAGATAGTCAAACAGCAAATAGCTACATCAGCTCCGAGGAGTAAACTTTGATAAAAAAATGTGAAAGATGTTAAAGTAACTTATTCACATGTAAAAATTTACCATTGTCATTTTCGTCCTTTTTACCAAAAAAGACAAGCCAATTTCGTCATTTCCATTGTGAAATTGTGGATAACTACTTTTCTCTTTCCCAACACCACATCCTTTTGTTATAATTATGGCACTAGGTAAATCTAATTTGCATTGGTTTTCCCAGTTGTACTATATCCTCGTTTGTTAGTGTTTGCCCGCGCAAGGCTTCTAACAGTCGCGAGGATATTTCTTTTACCGTTTTTTTGACGCGCTTCAATGCTTTCGACCCTTGCTCATGAAGCACCATTATGATTTCTGTAATCTGGGCCAATAAATAATGATTTTTCATGGCATTGTAATTTTTACTGCTTGCGTGTTGAATGTGATAGCGTAGGTTTTTTTGTCTGTTAAATCCCTCGTTTTCTATTTTCCAACGGCTTCGTCCAGTGTTAACGAGCCTTTTGGCATTCTTTTTTGTGATTTTTATGTTGGTAAGGAAAAGAAACTTTTGTTTTCCCTTTTTCGTCTCCATTTCGTATTCCAGCACACTTTGTTGATGTTCCCTATAAACAATTCCGTTCACCCAAGTAATTCTTCCTTGTTGGCTATCTTCATTTATATTCAAGACATTGTCTTCCATATTTTTTAATACCTGAAACTCACTGGCAATACTTTTGATGCGATCTTCCTTGAATCGAAATAAATAGTTCCACTTATATTTCTTGCATTGGTTAAAGACCTTTTCACACGCATAAAGACTATCGGCAATGATACAGATGGGCAGCCGTTTGAATGTGTCTTTAAGTCTTGTAGCCAATCGATAAAAAGCATTTAGTTCACAATCTTGTTTCTCCACGTCTTCCGATTCATTTTCAATAAATTCTGAGTCAACACTCAGCACCATATCTCCAACAACCAATTTAGCTTCTAGGACGTGATGCATATAGATGGTCTTTGTTTTTTCTTCACCCGTTTCCTTATCCTTTTCCTTGTAATTTCGTCTCAAGCAGTGGTCACAATGCTTTTCATTAAACGTGAAAATGCCTGTACCATCAATGATAACGCCCCAATATTTCCCCTCAATCCGATAAGAATCAAAGCACCTCTTTTTCAATAATTCTTTGATCATGTACGTTCGGATATGTTCAAGTTCTGCTGGTTTCAACCGAGAAAGAAAATTATTGATTGTGTCATAGTGGGGTAATTCTTCCAAATGTTCAATCCCTAAAATTTTTCCTATATTTTCAATGCACTCGTCCTTGTTGAATTCATTCGTCATTTCACGCATGCTTTTTAGATTACAGGTGTTTTTTAAAATAACCATCATCAAAAGGACTTCTGGGTCATAAATGGTATAGCCCTGGTGTCTTGGATCCTTTACTTTTTTAAGCAACTTATTAAAATCTTTAAAAAAGTGTTTCTGCGTTTTCAGAAACTCGAATAAAAAGTTTATCCCTTTTTCTTTATCACGTTTGTCTTTTCTAGTTATCATAAAAAAAATCCTCCCAAATATCAATATAATAGGGTTTTGTATATCCTAATTATCCTATATTTGGCGAGTGTTAGGTGGAATTATCTCGAAAAACTTTTACTCTTCAGAGCTGTAGCTACATACAAAAAATATCGTCAGTTCATTCAGTTTGGTGATTTTTACCGGTTGTTAAGCCCATTTGAAGGAAATGAAACAGCTTGGTTATTTATAAATAAAGAAAAAACAGAAGTATTAGTCTTTTATTTCCGAGTTTTGGCTGAACCAGCTGCAACGATTCGCTTTATAAAGCTAAAAGGATTAAATCAATATAAAAACTATTTGGTTGATAATACAGGTACAATACATGGAGGAGATGAATTGTCTTCCTATGGCCTTGCTATCCCTTTTCATATAGATGGAGATTTTCAGAGTTTTGTTTGGCATTTGAAGGAAGTTTAATGTATATAATAAGCAGGGGCTATCCATCAGTCAATAAAGTGTCTATTGGATAGCCCATTTGTTATTTATTTATGATAATGGAAGAAAAGGGTTGCTTAACACCTATCTTTCCACTATTAAATGTAAAATGGAAAGAGGAAATGATGGGGGGGAAGATAAATATTTGCTGCTGTTTGAGAAGAATAAGAGCAAATATATGCTACTATTTAAACTAGTAACTAATTTGATGAATAATAAGGATGTGGCGTGCATGAATACAGAAGAAGTGTATGATGCAATTTACCAATCTGTTTCAGATAATTTGCAAAAAGTAACAGAGATGCGAGAAAGACCAAGCATGCTATCAGATCAAGAGGTGGAAAAAATAGATAGAATGGAAATGGCTTTGCAAGCTTCAAAAGATTTGTTAGAGAACATGTTAACTCCAGGAAAAAAATTAAACTTTAATTATGAGAAAGGTACTTTATATATAGAAATTTTTGAAAAAGAAAAATAAGCTGTTGAGAGCGGATATTCTGGAAAGATCACCCTACTTATGCAATAGCAACAAAACCTCAAACAAAAAGCCGGTGCTCAAAAGCAATCGGCTTGTCGCATCCTGATAAAATCGGCATGCTTTATGCTAACGCAAAAAGATTCGATTGCTTGGTAATTGATTGCTTTTTCGAAAATCTCCTGGTGTTTGGCCAGTAGATCGTCGGAAAACTTTGGTGAAATAATTGGCATTTGCATAACCGATATTTTGTGCAATATCCTCAATAGAGTATTTTGTTTCATATAATAATTCGGCTCCTCTTAAAATGCGGATATTCGTTAAATATTGGATGGGCGTAATGCCAGTCGTTTTTTTAAACAAACGCGTAAAGTGATACCTCGAAAGGGAGGAGGCTGCTGCCATTTCATCAGGTCCTATCTTTTCATGATAATGGTTTTGAGCAAATAAAGTAGCGTGAAAAATGCTTTCAGGCAGCTTTTCCTGTTCACTGTATTTCATATATTGATACAGTTTCATCATAAATTCATAAGCGTTACTTGAAGCTTGATAGGCATCCTTCATGTTTTTTTCACTAGCTAGTGTATAAATTTGTAGCAGATGCTGAATAGGACCTGCCTCCATCCCCAAATGAAATATATTCTGATAATGAGATTGAATAAAATCCCAACATTTTTGAACAGAATTTCCGTATAACGTAATAAAGAGGAATTCCCAATGATCACTGTTTTCAGGTAAATAATAGCAATATTCATCAGAAATATCGATGAAAAATGCTTTTCCGGCAGTTAGCTTATATTTTCTCCCTGCAATCTCCAATATGCCAAATCCAGACAAGGTGTATTGAAAAACATACATCTGTTCTTCTTTGCGTTTTTTCCCCTTCCAGTTATAGAGAGGACTCGTTTGTTTTTCCCAGCCAACAGACCATATTTGAGCTGTCTCCTTTGTAATGGACTCATTAAAGCGATACGCATATATGCTATAGTTCTTTTTATGCAAAATATTTACCTGCTTTCTTAAAAGTTAGAAACAATCAGTTAGGGCATATTTCTTTAGGAAACAGCCTAGTGAAATGAATTTTCCAAAGATAAAACAAGCAAAATATTACCCTTTTATAATCGTTATTTTACCATTGAGAATGCTAAAAATAAAACGTAAAATTAAAAATGTAAACGCTTAATAAATGAGGGCATGGAAAGCTAGAGTGGAATAATTGTCCATAAAGGTCTGATAAGTTCAACTAATAATCAAGGGGAACGAAAATACTTTATGATTTTCTCTAAAAGAATGCAAGAATCAGCGGACTAATTAAGCATCAAGTCAATTATAAAAAAATAGACAGGTGATAAAAATGGACAATAAACTATTTGCAACATTTATCGATGTATTCAAAACGACGCATGATGAGATACGCTGTTTTTTTGCGCCAGGTCGTGTGAACTTGATTGGGGAACATACAGATTATAATGGAGGTCATGTTTTCCCTTGTGCACTAAGCATTGGAACATATGCCATTGCGAAAAAACGAACAGATAACCAAATAAGAATGTATTCTGTTAATTTTGAAGAGATTGGGATGATAGAATTTTCTTTAGATGAACTTAAATACGAAAAGCAGCATGATTGGGCAAATTACCCAAAGGCGGTAGTGGCGACGTTATACAAGCATGGATTTCATTTGGAAGCTGGTTTTGATGTGCTATTTGCAGGACAAATCCCTAATGGTGCAGGTTTATCATCGTCTGCTTCTATTGAGGTGGCAACAGCCGTATTAGTCAAAAATCTATTTGATTTAAAGATAGAATCTGTTGCAATGGTTCAATTATGTCAGCAAGCAGAAAATGAGTTTATTGGTGTTAATTGTGGAATTATGGATCAATTTGCAATTGGCATGAGTAAAGAAAATCATGCCATTTTATTGGATTGTCAAACATTAAAGTACACATACAGTCCTCTAAAGCTAGAGAATGCAGCTTTAGTGATTGCTAATACAAACAAACGGAGAGGATTAGCTGATTCTAAATACAATGAGCGGAGAAGCGAATGTGAAAGAGCGCTAAGGGATATACAAAAAGAGCTGCCAATCCAATCATTAGGTGAATTAGATCCAAAACAATTTGACTCCTATCAGCATGTGATAAAAAAAGAAGTAGATAGAAAAAGAGCGCGACATGCCGTTTATGAAAATGCCCGAACAAAAGAAGCTGTCATTAATCTGCGAAATGGTGATATTGCAGGATTTGGACAATTAATGAACCAATCGCATATTTCCCTCCGCGATGATTATGAAGTAACGGGAACAGAATTAGATGCTTTAGTTGAGGCATCCTGGGCGCAGCAAGGGGTCATTGGTTCTAGAATGACGGGAGCTGGGTTTGGTGGATGTACAATAAGTATTGTAGAAAAGAGTCATTTAAATAATGTTGTTGAACAAATTGGAAAAGAATATACGACAAAAACGGGATTAACAGCTGATTTTTATGTGGTCGAGGTAGGAGATGGAGCAAAAGAAATCTTTGGAATGGCGACCGGGGAAAGCATGGAGAAATTTCTTTGAATGAAGATAGAGAAGTGAAAAATGAGGGGATTTTGTATGAGTATAAATATAAATATATGTAAAGAGATAAATCGATTATTACAATATGCTGTAAACGAACAGCTGATAACAGAATGGGATATAGAGGTTGTTCGCAATAAAATAATAGAAGTGCTTAACTTGGATTATTTTGAGTTAGAAGATCAGAAAGAAGAAACAGAATTTCATTTAACAGAAACACTCGACCGTATACTAGATTGGGCAGCTGAAAACAATGTATTAACAGAAAACACAATTACGTATCGAGATTTGCTGGATGCTAAAATTATGGGTTGCTTTATGCCACTTCCCTCTGAAATTAATCGGAAATTTTATCAATACTACCAAGAAAATGGACCTCAAAAAGCAACAAGCTGGTTTTATCATTATTCAAAATATGTTGATTATATACGCAAAGACCGAATTGCTAAAAATGAAAAGTGGCTAGCTCCAACTGAATATGGTCAATTAGAAATTACTATTAATCTATCAAAACCAGAAAAAGACCCGACTGCCATATTAGCCGCAAAAAAATTAGCTGCAACGAATTATCCAAAATGTTTACTATGTAAAGAAAATGCAGGCTACGCAGGAAGGGTAAATCACCCTGCTCGTCAAAACCATCGTATTATTCCTGTTCAGTTAAGGGAGGAACAATGGTTTTTGCAATTCTCTCCATATGTGTATTATAACGAACATGCCATTTGTTTTTCATCTGAACATTCGCCGATGCAAATATCCAAGAAAACATTTAAGCATTTATTAGCTTTTGTAGAGAAGTTTCCACATTATTTTATGGGGTCAAATGTAGATCTGCCAATAGTTGGTGGTTCTATCTTGTCACATGAACATTTTCAAGGTGGATTTCATGATTTTCCTATGGCGAAAATGGAAATAGAAAAGACCTTCTCGTTAGCTGGATTTCCAAATATCCAAGCTGGAATCGTAAAATGGCCCATGTCAGTTATTCGTTTGCAAGGCAAGCAGATAGCAGATATCGTTGAGGCGGCTGATTTTATTTTTCAGAAATGGATGGGGTACAGTGATGTAAAAGTAGATATTTTTGCTTTTAGCGATTCTACACCTCATAATACAATCACGCCAATTGCGAGAAATAAGAACGGGGTATTCGAATTGGATCTTGTACTTCGCAATAATCGAACAAATAAGGAGCATCCATTTGGCATCTTCCATCCGCATAAGGAAGTACATCATATAAAAAAAGAAAATATTGGACTGATTGAAGTAATGGGCTTAGCTGTATTACCTGGACGATTAAAGGCAGAGCTGGCTATTTTAGCAGACTGCTTGATTTCAAAAGATCCACAGACAAAAATACAAACTAATCCAGTTGTGTGTAAACATCTTGATTGGGCATTAGAAATAAAAGATAAATATTCGGATTTGTCGAAAGCGAATGTACAGGAGATTTTAAGAAAAGAAGTAGGCATTGTGTTTAATAGGATCTTGCATCATGCTGGTGTGTTTAAACGATCAAACACAGGGAAGGAAGCATTTGGAGAATTTATTGCTCGTTTAAATGAGAATTCTGCTCCATCCTAATGTTAGGATGATTTTTTAAGATGAATAATATATGAATCTTTTCATAAAGTTAATCGTAAATAACTTTAACTTCGCACCTTCAAATTCGTTTGCAAGTCTTGATATTACTCGTTTTAGAACAATAAAAATGGGAGGCTTGTTTTTTATTGTGGGGATTGCTTTCCACTACGGGTTGCTTCGCTTTCCGCGGGGTGGGAGCTGAGCCTCCTCGGCGTTGCCTTGCGGGGTCTCAGCCTTCCCACATTTCCCGCAGGAGTCTTCGCACCCTCCGTTACAAGCAACCTGTTTTAGAATAAATTCTTGTCTTCGAAATTCATTACAAGATATTATTGCTAAACAATGGAGTGTTGATTTTTTTTAGAAGATAAGAAAGGATAAAATTTTTGAACTTAGATGAGTGTCTAGCAAACAGCAAGCCCTTGTGAGTATTTCCTCATTCCTCTAAAAGTAAAAAGCACTTTTCGAGTCATGTGAACATTTTTTTTTCGAGTCTGAACAAGGCGCTTGTGCTTTTTTCTGTGAAAATAAAACGGGCGAGTGGCTATTCTGGGTATCTGTATAATACAGTAACGTGTTCTATTTGATAGGGCGGGTACAGGATTTTGGTGTAAAGAAAATCTTGAAGCGTGGACTTCTAGAAAAAAGACAATAGTAAAGAAAGGGTGTGACCTCAATTTTTTAAAAAAATCACAACCTTAATAGAGTATTGTAATGGAAGGTCGTCTAACCAGCTAGACGTGGTTCAGAGAAGTGTTGCTTATTAATAAATAGGGTATATATAATTCTTAAAACTTTATGTGCAATAGCCTGTAAAGCTTTTTTCTTTCCTCTTCTTGCAGATAGAGACCAAAAAACATTTGACATTGAGGTATTTTTCGACCTTGATATAGCCCAAGCAACCTCACAAAGAGCAGCTTTTATATGTGGGTTTCCTTGAACGCTTTTGGAACTTTTCTTTTTACCAGCACTTTCATTATTGCCAGGTGATACACCAGCCCAAGAAGCTAAATGTCTTGATGAAGGGAATTGGCTCATATCTGTTCCGATTTCCGCAATAATAACAGCAGCTGTGTGTTCCTTTATACCTGGGATAGATAAAAGTATTTCTTTTTCTTCTTGATAGGAATGAAGCAGGGTATCTATCCTATTTTCAAGTTCTTGAATGGAAGTTTCCAAATACATGATATGATTCCAAGAGCTTTTAATCATAAACATTTGATGTTCATTTAATGTTCCGAAAAGAGAATCGGAAATGGTATCAGCCTTCTTGCGGAGAGAATGATGGATATTGGCATCAACATCAGCCTTATCAAGGTATCCATTATCGACTAACTGTTTCAAAAGTTTACGTCCAGAAACCCCAAAGATATCAGAAATAACTGAACCAAGCTTTATGTTTGAACATTCGAGGACCTTTGAAATTCTATTTTTTTCAGCTGTTAAGTTACCAACCCATTTCTTGCGTAAACGGTTCAAATCTCTTAATTCCCGAAGATCTTGGGAAGGGACAAAGCTTTTTTCAATCAATCCATGACGAAGAAGCTTGGCAATCCATTCTGCATCTGAAACATCGGTCTTACGACCAGGAACGTTTTTAATACGTTGGGCATTGGCCACAGTAATATCGAAATATCCTTCAAGGATGTTGTATACCGGCTTCCAATAGATTCCGGTACTTTCCAGAGCAATGTGTGTAATTTGTTTTTCTTCTAACCACTTTAATAAATCAAATAAACTTTTGGTTAAAGTGGAAAAAGTCTTGGTTTCTTTTTGAATGGATTCATTATTAGTGCCAGTTAGGGCACAAACTACAATCTCTTTTTGATGAACATCCATTCCGGCACAATGGGTTAATAAAATGTCCAAATAAAACAACCTCCAAAGTAGTGTCTATGGAAAGTGGAATAAGCTTGGTCAAACAGCATTTTTCTGTACGTGATCATCCTCAAAAATTGAAGAGTCAACAAAGGGGTGTACACAAGGCAAATTCCAAACAGTTTCTTATACAGGGTCGAACCACCACAAAAGCGCACGTAAAGATTACTTCCCATAGCATTAATCAGTATGGAAAAATGGACAAAAAAGTAAAACCCCGGCTTAGAAAAAATTTTCATGCCGGGGTGTGAGTGTGAAATCATGTGTGTTTCTTATTCAACGTTGTTCTCCCGAAATGTGCACTTTTAATCTATTTCTATCAGATGGATGTTTTCACCAGTTCAACGACAGCAACTAATGGATCAAAAACGGCTTGATTGAAGTGGAAGGTGCGAGACTCCTGTGGGATTAGCGGGTTAGATGAGACCCCGCAGGCGCTTGCGCCGAGGAGGCTCATCGCACGCCCCACGGAAAGCGAGCATCCTGAAACGAGAATCTTGCCCCTATTTATAAGGAATAATGTTTACAAGATTAATCAATCACATTTTTCTAATTGCTCTAAACCAAGTTAAGTCAATACATGAAGAGGAATCTATAATTGCGAAGTTTGAGTAAATAATAAAAAAAGTAATAAGGAGGCATATATTTGAAGAAAATAGCAGCTGCTGCGATTATTCTCCTACTTTTAGTGGCTGGATGTCAAGACGCCAATAAAAATGAGCTTGATACTTCCAAACTAAAAAAGGTAGAGATGAAAGATGTGACAGATAAACAAAAGGAAAACATGCCAATAACGTACGAAGCAGCATCCGTTAAGGAGGGGATGGAGGCACTTCCATTTGAAATGAAGCTACCAGAAGAATTGTCATTTGATGCAACATTTCAACCGCCTATCATCGAAGACCTTAATCATGATGGAAAAGTGTTAATGGCAACATTCAGAGCTCTGCCGAAAAAACAAGACGATACAAATATTCTAATAGTAAAGGCTGACTATCCTGTTACAAAAAGCAAAGAACCTAATTTCGAAGAGATAAAATTAAATAATGGAGTTAATGGTAAATATTATAATAATAACCTTGTTTTTCAATTGAAGGATGTTTCTTATACTATTATTTATATTAATAAAAGTGTTCCCACAGAAGAACATAAAAAAGAAATAATCAACATTGCCAATCAAATGGTTGAAAAATGAAAAAGCTGACTTCAAAAAATAGTCGTTAAAAACGATGGTTTTTTGAGTCAGTTTTTTCGTTTATAACAAAGGCCATTGGCAGAGGCAGATCCTAAAGAGTCTCTTCATAAGGAGGAGAATAAGTAATCGAGCATTACGGGCTAATTCGAATGAACAATCGCTATTTTTAGGCAGAAAGGTCATCCTATTTAATGGATTTTAAGTGCAAAATGCTGATGCTTTGTCGTATAAAAATGATAGTTTTCCTTGTCTTTAACAGAGACAGGATCGGAAGCAGCTGGAATAACAAAATGAATTTTGTGATAATCTTGATAACGTAAAAAGATATCGTAAATAGAGGCAGGCAAAGATTTCAAGCAGATTAATGGCAGTTCCATCATTCCATTTCCATTAGAATCTATCGCAATTTGAACGGAAAATTCATTCTCAATTTTGTGTCTATTACGAAATAAAACATCCGTTATATTAGCTATATAATTGCCTGCGACTTTAAAATAAAGATAGTAGTTTTCGTTAGAGGCATAGCTTTTTACTAGTTCCGCATACATAGGAATGTTGATATATTTATACGGTTCTTTTAATGGTGATAGGATATAAGGTTGATCATCTATTACAATATGCTGCTTAACTTTTTCTCTTGCATGCCATTTAAAAAGGAGCTCCACTTGTTTATATTGTTTCTGTTTAAAAAGTTGATAGCACACTTTATTAATTGGCTGAAAAAAATAATCTTGTATATCATAATCTAACTTTGATGCTGATTTAACTACTTTTTTAAATGTGCGAATATAGGCTTGTCTTTTCATAAAATCTGTTATTTTTATTTTGAAAGAAGTGTCAGGTTCACTTCGAAGGGTATGATATTTGTTGATGAATCGTATCAAACAATCAAATTCATATAATCGATTCAAAATCATTTTCTGTAAAGTAGCATCGAACTTCTTCTGTTGGAAGTAATCAATTACCTGTAGATTGCATTGCATTTTTTTTAAGACATTCGTTTGTTTTGTCAGCGATTCATTATTATCATCCAATCGATTTACATAATAGACAGTATCCTTTATTGTGGATATTTTTTTTGCACATATTAAGTAGTCCATAAAAAACTGCTTGTCCTCTGCATATTTCATAGCTGGAAAGCTTAAATTATTTTCCTTCACGATCTTTGTTTTCAACATCCTTGCTCTAGGTCCTAAATGCTGAAAAATATGAGGGATGCTAGCAGCTAATACGCTTCTTCGTTCGATACATGATTCATGTTCCCCAATAATCTTTGTGTGTTTAGAACCAATTTGAATGGTTTTCCCTACAACGTAATCATCGCCTGTGTCCTCTAAGACGGAATACAATTTTTCTAATCCGCTTTTTTCAAACCAGTCGTCTGCATCAAGAAAAGTAAGGTAAGGGGCAGTAGCAAGCTGGATTCCCAAATTTCTTGGAGAAGCAGGTGTTCCAGTATTTTTTTTCAAAAAAGCAAGTATAATAGAAGGATAATTCGCTGCGTAATCTAATAAAATATTGCGCGTATTATCAACTGAACCGTCGTCCACAAGAATATACTCAATTTTCTGATGTCCAATTGATTGTTTTAAAACCGAATCTATACTTTTACGAATTGTTTTTTCATTATTATAAATAGGTGTGATGACAGTAATAATGGGTTTTTCTGAAGAACGAGTAGTTGCTATTAATTCATAGTCTGAATCTTTTGCATGAGTGCTGTTGTGTTTTTTAAGAAATATCATCGTAAAATTAATTACACATCCTTTCCCTCGTATTTGGTATTAGCATATTATTATTCCATT
Source organism: Niallia sp. WK069_GA_01 (assembly GCF_983173855.1). Taxonomy (NCBI): domain Bacteria; kingdom Bacillati; phylum Bacillota; class Bacilli; order Caryophanales; family Bacillaceae; genus Niallia; species Niallia sp. WK069_GA_01. The sequence continues at coordinate 3,849,397 of NZ_OZ470138.1, read as the reverse complement.
ATTTATCAATATATGAAAAGGTATACATCCTTTATTACATAAAGATGAAAGAGGAAAGTATTTATGGATGTTTTTTTATTTTGATATAATAAAAAACAGTTACCGAGAAGATAGTAAATAATGTATAATTAGATAGATGAGAAAGAAATACGGAGGTAACAATGACAACAATCGCTGATATTGCAAAGCTTGCAGGGGTTGCTAAGAGCACGGTTTCTCGGTATCTTAATGATGGTTCCGTTAGTGAAGAAACAAAAAGAAAACTAGAACAAATCATTAAAGATACAGGGTATTCTCCCAATGCTTTTGCACAGAGCCTTAAAGCTAAAAATACAAATATAATTGGAACAATTGTCCCAAGATTAGACTCTTATGCTACATCTAGAACACTTATTGGCATTGATGAGCAGTTAAAAGAATTTCATTATCAAATGCTTGTGTCAAATTCTAATCAAAATATAGAAAGAGAAATTGAAAATATTTATACATTAGCACATCAAAAAGTTGCTGGGATTATATTGCTTCCTGCTCAAATTACTTCCATGCATTTAGAAGCATTTAAGAAAATAAACATTCCTGTTTTATTAGTAGGGCAAGAGCATGAAAGCATTTACAGTTTAATTCATGATGACTATGAAGCGGCATATCAAATGGGCTTACATGTTTTGGCGAAGGGACATAAAAAAATTGCCTATTTAGGCGTTAGCGAAAGTGATATTGCTGTAGGAGTAAACAGAAAAAGAGGCTTTAAAGATAGTATCGGAACTGTTGAGGATTGTGAAGTAAGGTATTATGAAACAAGCTTTTCTATAGCAGGATCCCTTCAAATAGTACCTGACATTATTGATTCTTTTCATCCATCTATTATCGTATGTGCCACAGATAATATTGCTATCGGAGCAATGAAAGCAGCTTATAAAAAAGGCTTATCGATTCCTGAAGATTTATCCTTAACTGGATTTGGCGGATATGAAATAACTGGGATGATTCACCCAGGCTTAACAACTGTGAAGTTTTTCTATAAAGATGCTGGTCAATTAGCCGCAAAAAATATTATTCAGTTGGTAAGAAAAAATGTAATACCGAAACTAACAATTTCAAATTTTGAAATTGTAGAACGAGAAAGTGTTGTTAAAATGGTTTGATTAATGAATACAATATTTTGAAACCGGTTCTTAGTAGCGGTTTCAAAAAATATGTTTTCGAGAACCGGTTCTGCTGAATTATTGGAAATAATATAGTAGAATATATAGAAATAATAATTAATACGATTAATTGTAATCGGTTCCAATTGTTTTTGAAAGGAGGAGAATTGCTATGGAATATCAAGAAATTGCAAAGCTGATTTTAAAAAGCATAGGGGAAAAAGAAAATATTTCAGCTGTTGCACATTGCTCTACAAGACTACGTTTAGTATTAAAGGATGAAACCAAAGTTAATCAGAAAGAATTGGACAGCATCGAGGTTGTGAAAGCTACCTTCTCTACTGGTGGGCAATTTCAAATTATACTAGGTGCTGGCTTAGTAAATGAAGTATTTAAAGCATTAACCAAACTAACTGGGAATTCGGAAATGACTTTCCATGATATAAAAAGTGAGAGCAGGAAAAAATTAAATCCTATTCAACGTTTTGTAAAAATGTTGTCGGACATTTTTGTTCCTATTATTCCTGTTATTGTTGCAGGTGGTTTATTAATGGGAATAAACAATGTTTTAACTGCCCATGATTTATTCATAAAAGGGAAATCATTAGTAGAAATAAATCCGGGACTAGTAGATTTTGCGGCACTTATTAATACCTTTTCAAATGCAGCTTTTGTATTTTTGCCAATTTTAATAGGATTTTCAGCAACAAAAAGGTTTGGAGGGAATCCATATTTAGGTGCTGCTTTAGGCATGTTAATGGTGCATCCCAGTTTATTGCCAAGCTATAGCTTTGGGTCAGCGTCTCTTCAAGGAGAAGTTCCTGTATGGAGAATACTTGGTTTTGAAATTGAAAAAGTCGGTTATCAAGGAACCGTACTTCCGGTTTTGGCAGCATCGTATATTTTAGCAAAACTGGAAGCCTATATTCGGAAAATGATGCCATCCGCATTGGATAATCTTTTAACACCGTTATTATCCATCTTTATAACAGGATTTTTAACATTTACTGCTGTTGGTCCAATTACTCGAGCTACAGGCAACTTATTAATAGAAGGTTTAGTGTGGCTGTATGATTCTACCGGTTTTATTGGTGGTGCTGTTTTTGGATTATTGTATTCACCTATCGTGATTACGGGGATGCATCACAGTTTTATTGCTGTCGAAACTCAATTATTGGCGGATATCCCAATAACAGGAGGATCATTTATCTTTCCAACTGCAGCAATGTCCAATATCGCTCAAGGAGCAGCAACACTTGCAGTTTTGCTTTTAACAAAAGATAAAAAAGTAAAAGGAGTCGCTTCTGCTGCCGGTATTTCAGCGTTATTAGGAATTACAGAGCCAGCAATGTTTGGCATTAATCTAAAGCTTCGTTATCCATTCATCGGTGCAATTATCGGTTCAGCTGCAGGGAATTTATTTAATGCAGCTTTTAAAGTGAAAGCAATTGCGCTCGGTGCAGCTGGGCTTCCAGGAATTATTTCTATTTTTCCAAGTTCCATTATTTTTTTCGCTATTGGCATGGTTATTGCTTTTACTGTTGCATTTGCTGTAACAGTTTTTCTGGCAAAACAAGATGCGAAAAAACTGGGAATGATGTAATTATAATATATGTGATTAGCTTTCATTTGCAAACGAATTAGGCTGGTTAACACGTTTTCCAGCTGTGTAAAAAGGAGTGAAACGAATGGAATGGAATAAAGATGCGAAGTACCGTCGGTTGGAAGAAGCAAGTGAACAAGAAATGGCCCTATTAGTGGATAAAGTTAATAAATGTTCATGGCGTCAAACGTTTCATATACAGCCGAACACCGGGCTTCTTAATGATCCAAACGGGTTTTCTTTTTTTAATGGGGAATATCATCTATTTTATCAATGGTTTCCATTAGGAACTGTACATGGTTTAAAGTATTGGTATCATGTAAAATCGGCAAATCTAGTTCAATGGGAAGATGCAGGAATTGCCATAAAGCCAGATACTGCTTATGAAAGTCATGGTGCATTTTCTGGAAGTGGAATTGTACATAATGATAAACTTTATTTATTTTACACGGGAAATACAAGAGATGAAAAGTGGGAGAGACACCCCTTTCAATGTATGGCTGTTATGGATAAAGATGGTTCCATTTTAAAAGCCGAAAAACCTATTATTGCTGACGTTCCTAAAGGATTTACCGATCATTTTCGTGATCCAAAAGTTTGGCAGGAAAATGATGGGTTTTATGCGGTTATAGGAGGGCAGCGTAGTAATCAAACTGGTGCTGCTGTACTATATCATTCTCCCAATCTATTAAATTGGCGTTTTTATGGAGAGTTAAAAACGGATTTATTGGATTTTGGATATATGTGGGAATGTCCTGATTACTTTACTTTGCAACATTATGGGGTATTTATTTTTTCTCCTCAAGGTCTATTAAGTGAAGGTGACCATTATCAAAATATTTATCAAGCAGGTTATGTTTTAGGAGAGCCGTTAGATCTCCAATCCCAAACATTAAAGCATACAGATTTTAAAGAATTGGATCGTGGGTTTGATTTTTATGCACCGCAAACAACTTTGGATGAAAAAGGACGCCGTCTTTTAGTAGGATGGATGGGATTGCCGGAAATTGACTATCCCACAGATTCTAATGGATGGGCTCATTGTTTAACATTGCCGAGAGAGTTGTCCATAAAAAATAATCAATTGGTGCAGCAGCCGGTAGAAGAGCTGAAGTTATTAAGGAAAAAGGAATATTCTGTGGAGGATATCTTGCAAAACGAAACGAAATCCTATCCAAGATTTAAAGGGGTTACTTATGAGTTATTGGCAGAATTTGATGCTATAAATGCTTCGTTTTTTGGCATTGAATTTCGTGCAAGCAATACTGAAAAAACGATTATTATGTATGATAGTGTGCATAAAAAAGTTATTTTGGATCGAACCAAATCAGGTGAAGAGGTTGGACTTGCATATGGGACTTTAAGGAAATGTATCTTGGATAAAGAAATGGTTAAATTTCATTTGTTTGTTGATGTTTCTTCTGTTGAGATATTTGTGAATGATGGGGAAGAGGTGTTTACCAGTAGAATTTTTCCAAAAGAAGATAGTGAGGATATTATCTTTTTTGTAGAAGAAGGAAGTGTAAATGTAAAAACAAGATTATGGGAAATGTAAGCGGATGTTTGTGTGGAGCATCTATCAAAGTGGCATGGGATCTTCCGAATAGTCCGCAGTCAGAATACAATGCGCTTTTCATGGGGCTCGTCTACGAGCCTCCTCGGACAATGCTCCTGTTGGGCCTCGCCTGTCCCACAAATCCCATAGGAGTCTTCGTTTTGTGTATTCCGGCTGCTCCCTGCTAAAATTAGTGGAATCTGCTGCTTTTTGTGTATCGTGGTGTAAGAGGGAAAAGTTGTTTTTATAAAAAAGGGATGTTGACAGTTGGTATAGGAAAGATTATAATTTTTGCAAGCGGTTTCTTTATTAAGTTAAAAAAAGCACGTTAAATAATCTGACAAAATGCAAGTATTTATTTTATTTTTTTATTACAATAAACAAATGATGAAGTAACTGGTATAGACATCTAGTCGTATAGTTATTAACTCAAACTTCGCACCATTAAATTCGCTTGCAAGTTTTGATGTTACTCGGTTTAGAACAATAAAAATGGGAGGCTTGTTTTCTATTGTGGGGGTTGCTTTCCACTACGGGTTGCTTCGCTTTCCGCGGGGTGGGAGCTAAGCCTCCTCGGCGTTGCCTTGCGGGGTCTCAGCCTTCCCACATTTCCCGCAGGAGTCTTCGCACCCTCCATTACAAGCAACCTGTTTTAGAATAAGTTCTTGTCTTCGAATTTCATGAAAAGGTATGATGATTAAAAACTAGTAGCGTTGATTTTTTATGTTTATTATTCAACGTTGTTCTCCCAAAATGTGCACTTTTAGTCTATTTCTATAAGATGGATGTTTTCACCAGTTCAACGAGCAACTATTGAATCAAAACGGCTTGATTGGAGTGTAAGGTGCGAGACTCCTGTGGGATTAGCGGGTTAGATGAGACCCCGCAGGCGCAAGTGATGAGTTATAATGAACGAAACTAGCCCCATACTCGTAATTTCGTAGGTTAATTTGGCAATAATGTTTATGAACTAAAAACAAAAAAACCAAATCAGTGCTACATTACGGAAGGAGCTAGTTCTATTATGAAGGATACCACAAAATTTGTAGGTTTAGACGTATCAAAAGAAAAAATTGCCGTTGCTATTGCAGAAGAAGGTAGAGAAGAACCAAGATATTATGGAATGATTGTTCATACACCTGAAGCGATTAAAAAGTTAATGAAAAAACTAGGAGAGCCAAGTACTTTAAGAGTTTGTTATGAAGCGGGTCCAACGGGATATCCATTATATCGATTACTAACTGCTTTAGGTATTCATTGTGAAGTGATTGCTCCATCTTTAATACCACAAAGACCGGGAGAACGTATTAAAACAGACCGTAGAGACTCTATTCGTCTTGCCCAGTTATATCGTGCAGGAGAATTAACTTCTGTTTATGTTCCGACTCCAGAAGATGAAGCACTTCGAGATCTAGTGCGAGCACGAGAAGATGCGAAAGAAGACGAGCTGAGAACCAAGCATCGTTTAAGTAAGTTTTTATTACGGAATAATATTTATCCACCTGTTGGAGTGAATAAATGGACAAGAAAATATCGAGATTGGCTAGATACGTTAAAGTTTTCCAATTCCAATTTACAATTAGTTTTTCAAGAATATTATCATCAATTAAAGGAGTTGGAACAGCGGGTAAAAAGATTCGAAGAGGAAATGCAAATACAGGCATTGGAAGGAGTTCATGCCCCTATTATTCAAACTTTACAAGGACTAAGAGGCGTTGCACTGGTTACAGCGACAAGTCTTGCGGCGGAAATTGGATCGTTTAAACGTTTCCCAAATCCTAAGCAAATGATGGCTTATGTAGGATTGATTCCAAGTGAATTCTCAAGTGGAGAAAGACGTCGACAAGGAGCTATTACCAAATCAGGAAATCGTCACGTTCGCCGATTGTTAATCGAGTCGGCTTGGAGTTATCTTCGTCAGCCGGCCGTAAAAGGAAATTTAAAAAAACGACTAGAACCTTTATCACCGTCTATTCAAGCAATATCCTGGAAAGCGCAAAATCGTCTGCATAAAAAATATTATCGATTAGTATCTAGAGGAAAAGAAAGTAATAAAGCAATTGTTGCCGTTGCTAGAGAATTAGCTGGCTTTATCTGGGCTATTACGCAAGAAGTAGAAGAAATTCCAAAACATTAATGTTACCAAACGAAAGAAAGTAGAGGAAGAGAAAGAAAAATAGATACATGAGAATAGGGCTCGAAGGCAAAGAGAAATACCGGAAAGGATAACCCACGTGCCTCCTCTGTGCTATATCATTCGTTGATTAACGCACGTCCCGAGTTAGTGGAAAGACCTTTATACGGAAAGATAAAATGTGAAAACCCACGAATATCAGAATGCTAACCGCAGGATGAAATTTTTGCCTTCGTGCCGTGTCCTTACTATCTATTCTAATCAATCAGAAAGGAGGAAGTATAAGTATATCACGATTTCTTCTTTAGCTTAAAAAAGTATCTCCTATCTTAGAATGGCAGTCAAGGAAAGCACTTGACAGCCATTCTAAGATAGGAAGTTCGGTTGGTAAGCTAAAAAAGGAAACTTGTAGCCACTAAGGCTCATCGATACACGAACAGTCAAGAAGCCTAAAATCGCTTCTCTTCTTAAAGTTACCCAAAAATAACCTATCTAGTAGTGGAGAGTGGGAGACTTGACAGTTTCGTTCATATCAGGAGGCTCATCACACGCCCCACGGAAAGCGAGCATCCTGAAACGAGAATCTTGCCCCTATTTATAAGGAATAATATTTGCAAAAAAGCACCAAAAAGATTAATCAATCACCCTTTTCTAATTGCTCTAAACCAAGTTATGGCAATATATGAAGAAGAATTTATAACTGCGAAGTTTGAGTTGTTAATAGTAAATAATAACAAGGAAAGGATGTTGGAGAAAATGAATAATAGCAACGAACAAACGATACTGTTTCGACATGCAACGATTTATACAGAAGATAACGTAATAAAGAATGGTTATTTATTAACAAAAAATGGTGTAATTGAGTCTTTCGGGGAAGCAGAAGAATTAGATATGCAATCACTGCAAATAGATAAATCCTATTCTTTGTCTGAAAGCTATAAATTAATTCCTGGCATGATTGATATTCATATCCATGGTGCAAATGATGCGGATGCAATGGATGCAACAACTGAGTCATTAAACATAATCGCAACAACACTGCCAAAAGAAGGAACAACTAGTTTCTTAGCAACAACAATGACACAGGGAGTGCAAGAAATTGAAGCAGCATTAAAATCGGCTGCAAATTATATAGAGCAAGAGGATCAGACAGGAAAGGCAGAAATAGTGGGAATTCATCTCGAAGGACCATTTATTAATGCAAAGAAAGCAGGTGCCCAGCCGTTGGATGCCATAAAAAAACCAAGTGTGGACTTATTTAAAAAATGGCAGGGAATTGCTGGAAACCATATTAAATTAGTAACATTGGCACCAGAAGAAGATAATAACTTAGCATTGACAGCCTATTTAAAAGAAACTGGTGTTATTCCTTCTATGGGACACACAGATGCAATTTATGAAGAAGTAAAAAAAGGGATAGAAGCGGGAATAATTCATGTTACCCATCTATATAACGGAATGAGAGGCCTCCATCATCGGGATCCTGGGGTCGCAGGAGCTTCTTTGCTGCATAAAGAGTTAATCACAGAAATGATAGTGGATGGCATTCATATTCACCCTGAAGTAGTTAAACTGACATTTCAGCAAAAAGGAAAAGAAAGTATTATTCTGATTACAGACAGCATGCGTGCCAAATGGCTGGATGACGGTATTTCTTCATTAGGAGGACAAAAAGTAATTGTTCAAAATGGAAAGGCGCTGCTTGAAAATGGTTCACTGGCTGGCAGTACATTAAAAATGAATGATGCGATGTTGAATATGATTTCCTATACTGGATGCTCATTGGAAGATATAGTGCAAATGGGAGCGTATAACCCAGCTCGGCAAATAGGTATTTTGGATAAAAAAGGAAGTATAAAGTCTGGAAAAGATGCGGATTTAGTTATATTAAATGAAGAAAATAAAGTCGTGATGACCATTTGCAGAGGTGTAATTGCATTTAATGATTTGGAGGAGATGTAAATGAAATTAATTGAAGTAGAGGATTATGAAACGATGAGCCGAAAAGCAGCAGAAGAAGTGATAGAACAGGTGAATAAAAAGCCTGATTCGGTATTAGGGCTTGCAACAGGTGGAACTCCTACTGGCATGTATCGCTGTTTGGTGAAAGATCATCAAAAGAATCTAACTTCCTATGAAAAGATCCATACAGTAAATTTAGATGAATATGTAGGTATACCAAAAATCAGCCCGCAGAGCTATGCCTATTATATGAATGAGCATTTATTTGATCATATTAATATAAGGAAAGAGCAGATTAACTTACCTGCCGTGTCTTTAGCAGATGACAAAAAAGAAGGAGAAAAATATGAAAAGTTGATTGCTTCTCTAGGTGGCATTGATTTGCAAGTTCTAGGGATTGGGGAAAATGGCCATATCGGATTTAATGAGCCTGGAACTTCTTTTTCTTCCAAAACAGGAGTAGTCGAATTAACAGTTTCCACAAGAGAAGCAAACGCTCGTTATTTTAACAGTTTGGAAGAAGTACCGACACATGCTGTATCAATGGGGATTGCTACCATCATGAAGAGCAGAAAAATTGTCTTATTAGTATCTGGCAAGAAAAAAGCGGAAGTGCTTTTCAAACTTTTAAACGAGGATGTAAATGAACAGCTTCCTGCGTCTATTCTGAAAACACATGAAAATGTCACGATAATTGCCGATCAAGATGCATTATCCGTTATTAAAGAAAAAGAAGGAAGTGTTTCTAGGTGATTATAAAGGATTCCCATATTCCAATTTACTTTCAATTGGAGATGGAAATTAAAGAGCTTATAAAAGATTTGCAGCCGGGGGATCCCATCAGCTCGGAAAGAGAGTTTTCAGAGAAATATGATATTAGCAGAATGACAGTAAGACAAGCCATAAATAATTTAGTAAATGAAGGAATTTTGGTGCGGAAAAGAGGAAAAGGCACTTTTGTGGCTGTTCCAAAGGTAGAACAGCCATTATCCGGCTTAACAAGCTTTTCTGAAGATATGCGTTCAAGGGGATTAACGCCAAAAACGAAAATTTTGGATTTTCAAGTGATTCCATCTAATAGAAGCGTTGCACGAAAGCTCATGATAGAGGAAGGAGAACTTGTATATGAAGTGAGAAGATTAAGACTTGCTGACGACATACCGATGGCATTGGAAACGTCTTATTTACCAGTAAGCTTAATCAAGGAGCTGTCGAAAGAGATAGTGAATGCTTCTCTTTATGATTATGTGGAAAAAGAGTTAAAGCTACAAATAAGCCATGCTACACAAACCTTAGAATCTTCCCTTTCGCAAAAACAGGAAAGTGCTTTATTGCAGTTGAAAGATGGATCACCAGTATTATTAATGGAAAGATACAGTTATTTAACAAATGGGACTCCGTTTGAATATGTGAAATCTGTTTATCGAGGAGATCGTTATAAATTTGTAATCGAGATGAAGAGGGCAAATGAATGAAAAAGAATAATGAAACGGAATTGATGAATGCTAACAGTAGACAGCTTGATGAGTGGACAGCTCTTGAAATTGTGGAGTTTATGAATCAGGAAGATGAACAGATTTCAAAGGCAGTTACAAATGCAATGCCAATTATTGCGGGAGCAGTTGATGCAATTGTAGAGAGATGGAAACAGGGAGGAAGATGCTTTGTTATTGGTGCAGGCACAAGCGGCCGTTTAGGCGTTGTAGATGCAGTAGAACTTGTGCCGACTTTTTCGATTGAAAAAGATCGCTGGACTGGTTTGCTTGCTGGCGGTTATGAGGCAATGTGGACATCGCTAGAAGAAACAGAAGATGATGAAAAGGACATTATCGAAGCTTTAGAAAGTCGATCTTTATCTTCTGCAGATGTGATAATTGGTGTAACAGCAAGCGGGTCTACACCATTTGTACTCTCTGCAGTTCAATATGCCAAACAAAAAGCTGCTCTGACGATTGGAATCAGCAATAATCTGAAAACTGTTCTTTCCTCTGAGGCTGATTTTGGAATTGAGGTGCCGACTGGGCCAGAAGTTATTCGAGGATCAACAAGACTAAAAGCTGGAACAGGACAAAAAATGGTATTAAATATGATCTCTACTGCAACGATGGTTCGATTAGGAAAAGTGTATCAAAATGAAATGGTAGACATGAAGCTCATTAACAAAAAGCTAATAAACCGGGCTGCTCAGTCTCTTGTTAATATAACTAGTATTACAGAGGAAGAAGCATTACAAGCTTTGGAAATAAATCAATACGATTTAAAGGCAGCGATATTTACTGTGATGACAGATGGATCAAAAGATGATGCGGAATTTTATTTAGAAAAAACAGAAGGCCATTTAAAAAAAGCGATACAGCAGTTTATGAAAGACAAATAGATAGCAAGTAAAATATTCTTTTTTTTCTGATAGTTTAAAAATAGTAAGGGAGGGGATGCCCAAAAAACAGGTTGATTGTTTCATTTATGCTGTAGTCGGAGAAGGGTTGTTCAGATTTTAGCGCTCTTATAAAAAAATACATTTTTTTCAGTCTTTATACAAGATATACAAAATCATTTAGGGGGAATATGGATGAAATCATACTTACAAAAATTAGGACGTGCTTTAATGCTTCCTGTCGCAGTATTGCCAGCGGCGGCAATTTTGATGGGGATTGGTTATTGGATCGATCCAGCAGGATGGGGGGCAGAAAGTCCGGCAGCGGCATTTTTAATAAAAGCAGGATCTTCCATCATTGATAATATTCCATTTTTATTTGCAGTAGGGGTAGCATTAGGTTTATCCAAAGACAAAGATGGTTCTGCAGCATTAAGTGGCTTAGTCGCTTATTTGGTTATTACAACCTTACTTTCAACGAATACAGTAGCTATGCTGCAAGGCGTGGATCCAGCTGATGTGAACATTGCTTTTTCAAAAATAGGCAATGCTTTTATTGGAATGCTATCAGGTATCGTTGCATCGGTGATGTATAATCGCTTTAGCCAGGTACAATTGCCAGCTGCATTAGCCTTTTTTAGCGGTAAAAGACTTGTGCCGATTATGAGTGCTGTTTCGATGTTGATTCTTTCAGTAGTATTGTTATTTGCTTGGCCAGTTATTTTTTCTGGGCTAGTCAATTTTGGGGAAGCTATAAGTAAATTAGGTGCAGTAGGTGCAGGGATTTATGGATTTTTTAACCGAATTTTACTTCCAACTGGTTTGCACCATGCGTTAAATGCTGTATTTTGGTTTAATATCGCAGGAATTAATGATATCGGCAACTTCTGGGCAAGTACAGGAACAAAAGGAGTAACAGGTATGTATCAAGCTGGCTTCTTCCCTGTAATGATGTTTGGTTTGCCAGCTGGTGCTCTTGCCATGTATCATACTGCTAAAACAAAACGCAAAAAACAAGTTGCATCCTTAATGCTGGCTGCAGGATTTGCCGCATTTTTCACGGGAGTAACAGAGCCGCTTGAATTTGCCTTTATGTTTGCAGCCCCAGTTCTTTATGTTGTTCATGCTTTATTAACAGGTATTTCGTTAATAATTGCAGCGACTTTTCATTGGACAGCAGGATTTGGATTCAGCGCGGGGTTAATAGATTTTGTATTAAGCTCTAGACTACCGTTAGCGAATAAACCATATATGCTTATTGTACAAGGTTTAGTATTTGCAGTTATTTATTACACTCTATTCCGTTTCTTAATTACGAAATTCAATTTAAATACTCCAGGAAGAGAAGAAGGAGAGGACGCAGATTTAAATACTTTCAGCTCAGAAGCAGCTGCTTCTGTTGAGAACAAATTTAGTGTAATGGCATCTGTAATTTATGAAGGATTAGGCGGAGACAGTAATGTAACATCTCTAGATAATTGTGTTACTCGTTTAAGAGTTGATGTAAAAGACATGGATCAAGTAAACCAAAATAAAATTAAAGCGACAGGTGTTCCTGGCATTAATATTGTTGGACCGAAAAGCATTCAAGTAATTGTTGGAACACAAGTACAATTTGTCGCAGATGAAATAGAAAAAATTAGAAAACTATAACAAGCGTGAGATGCTGAATTAATGGAAGAAACGCGGGAAAAACGAGTGAGACCGCGGAATTAATTATAGAAATACCGAAAAACAATGACAGAGTATTAATTTTAACAAGACGGCTGGTTAAGCTGTCTTGTTTTTTTACATATATATTGCTTCTGAAATAGACTTGTAAAGGGGAGTATGTAATTGCCAGCAAGTTTTTTTGAGAGGGGTATATAGATATTTGTTCTTAAATGTTATAATAAGAAAAATTTCGGTTGTCAGACCTTTAAAGAAACCTCCAATGTTGGGGTTTTCATTTTTATAAAAATAAAAATTATGATGGAGGGATAGAATGAAAACAGCATATGTAAATGCTACTTTTTTTACAATGGATAAGGATAATCAACTCTTTGAAAATGGCTTGATGGTGGTGGAAAATCAAACGATCAGCTATATGGGCTTTTCTTGTGAAGAAAAGGTGAAAGAGGCAGATCAGATTGTTGATTTAGGAGGGAAATGGGTATTGCCAGGGCTGGTAAATGCTCATTCACATATCGTGATGACACTTTTGCGTGGTATTGGAGATGATATGTTATTAAAGCCTTGGCTGGAAACGAAAATATGGCCGTTAGAGAGCCAATTTACAACAGAGATTGCTGAGGTTAGTACGGAGCTTGGTATTTTGGAAATGTTGAAATCTGGAACAACTACATTCTCTGATATGTTTAATCCAAACGGTATAGATGCTGATGCTGTTATGCAAAAAATTGGAGAAACAGGGGTCCGCGGCGCTTTTTCCTATACTATTTTCAGCTTAGGATCGGAGAAAGATCAAAAGGCAAATCTGATGGGAGCGGAACGTTTTGCTAAAAAGTATAAAAAAGCTGCAGATGGTCGTCTAACAACAATGGTTGCGCCGCATAGTCCATATGCTTGTACAACGGAAGCACTCAGTGAAAGTGTGAGAATTGCAAAGGAAAATGACTTAATGATGCATATGCATGTTTCCGAAACGGATTATGAAATTGCAGACATACAAAAACGTTATGGAAATCGACCGGTTGAATATCTCCGTCGTTTAGGTATATTCGATCAGCCAACTGTAATGGCTCATGGTGTGGTGCTGAATGATGAAGAACGTGAGATACTAAAGCAGCATGATGTGCGAGTTGCCCACAATCCGATCAGCAACTTAAAGCTTGGTTCTGGCGTAGCAGATATTGTCCGTCTTTTGGATGCAGGAGTAAAAGTGGGGATTGCAACAGATGGAGTGGCTTCCAATAATAATTTTGATATGTTTGAAGAAATGAGAACAGCTGCATTGCTGCAGAAGGGTATGTATAAGGATGCAACGAAGCTTCCTGCTTCAACTGTTTTATCATTGGCCACACGAGTAGGGGCAGAGGTAATTGGTATGAAGAGTACGGGATCATTGGAAAAAGGGAAAAAAGCAGATTTTATTACAATTTATCCATACGATAAAGAGCATTTGCAGCCAGTAAGCGAGGCGTATTCTCATTTATTATATGCAGCAAATGGACGGGATGTAAGTGATGTATATATTGATGGTAAGCAGGTTGTAAAGGATCGCTGTTGTTTAACGATTGATGAAGAAAAAGTAATTGCTGAAGCGAACCGTTTGCAGGCTGGTTTAAAAAGATAGATATAAGTGTAAAAATTGCATGAGGCTACCTTGAAAAGAGGCTTGTCATTCTCAATGGTCCGCAGCCGGAATACACTCGCTTTCCTGCGGGCGAGGGCCGAGCCTCCCGTGGTCTCGTCTCGTTTTCTCGCATTCCGGCTACCCTCTGCTTCAAACTTAGTTCATAAAACAAAATAGAAACCTGCTTCTTTTCATTTGCCATGGTGCAAAATTTTGTTTATGTGATGGTCTATCCTGCCATAATATTCTACTAAAAGGTATAATCTCTTCTGATTTATGAGGGATTATGCCTTTTTTTAAATTGGTTAATGGAAAGTGAGAGAAAATAATTGATTTTTTAAAATTTTCTATACTTTTATTGATAGTAACTATTAAAATAATAGATAAGATATACGATTTAAAAGGATAAAGGAGACGAATATATGAACTATCATTTGCATCCATTAGGAGACAGTGCTGTAATAATAGAATTTGGATCCGGAATCAATAAAAAAATACATAGAGAAATACAACAGGTTATGACGCTTTTGGATAAGAATGCGCCAAAATGGATCAAAGAATATGTGCCTGCTTTTACAACCCTTTCTATTTTCTATGACGTCTATCAAGTGTCTGCTTATTGCACTCGTTTACTTCCTTATGATTTTGTTTGTCAACACATCATTATTTTATTAGATGAAATAGAATCTGACAAAGAAATAACAAGCAGAACGGTTGAAATACCTGTTTGCTATGGCGGGGAATTTGGTCCAGATTTATTAACTGTCGCTCAAGTGAACGGACTAACAGGAGAGGAAGTTGTTCAAATTCATTCATCAAGTGATTATTTAGTATATATGATAGGATTTGCACCGGGATTTCCTTATATTGGAGGCATGTCAGAAAAAATAGCGATGCCAAGAAGAAAATCTCCTCGGCTGAAAATTCCTGCAAGATCGGTGGGAATTGCTGGAATGCAAACAGGCATTTATCCTGTAGAAACACCAGGGGGATGGCAATTGATTGGCAGGACGCCGTTAACGTTATTTCGACCAGATAAAGCCAACCCTAGTTTATTAAAAGCTGGTGATAAAATAAAATTTAAGCCTATTAGTTTGGAAGAATATCAGGAATGGGTGATGGGAGGAGTATGATTACAATCCTAAAACCTGGCCTTCTTACAACCATTCAAGATTTAGGCAGATACGGTTTTCAAAAATATGGCGTGATTGTTAGTGGAGCGATGGATGCTACAGCGCATATTATTGCTAATTTATTGGTAGGTAATAATCAATTTATGCCTACATTGGAAATCACTTTAGTAGGACCAGCCGTTCAATTTAAGGAAGACTCTCTTATTAGTATATGCGGGGGAGACCTTTCTCCTGAAATAAACGGAAAATTCGTTTCAACTTGGCGTACTATTTTTGTAGAGAAAGACAGTATATTAACGTTTGGAAAAGCAATAAGTGGATGTCGTGCTTATTTAGCAGTATCTGGCGGATTTGCAGTTCCGTCTGTTATGAATAGCTATTCTACTTATTTGCGGGCAGAAATTGGCGGTTATTTCGGAAAAGCCCTGCAAGCTGGGGATAGCCTTCAATACGGAAAAGCTAGTGAGCTGGCAAAGAGATGGAGTGAAAAGCTGAAAAAAAAGCAGTGTATTAACGGAATGGTAGAAGAAAAGTGGACGATAGCACCAACTATGATTTCTAGCTATCAAAAGGATATAAGCGTACATTTGCTAAAAGGGCGAGAATTTTTCTTGTTTAGTAAAGAGAGCCAATGTAAATTATTTCAAGAGGAATTTACTATATCCTCTAAATCGGATCGTATGGGCTATCGTCTTCAGGGAGAAGCTCTTTTTTTAGAAAAGCAGCAAGAAATGATTTCAGAGGCTGTTGATTTTGGCACCATTCAAGTGCCAGCAGATGGAAATCCTATTATTTTGTTAGCGGACAGGCAAACGATTGGAGGATATCCGAAAATTGGGCAAATAGCTACCGTTGATTTTTCATCCCTTGCTCAAGCAAAGCCAAATGATCGATTGCGTTTTACAGAAATTAACCATCATGATGCTCAAATACTTTTATTAAAAAGACAACAAGAAATGAAGCAATTAAGCAAGGGGATATATTATAACGTAATAATGGGAGGAACCTAGTGCATTTTATTGATTTGAATTGTGATATAGGAGAAAGCTATGAGCTTATTGTATCGGAAATGATGAAAAGATTCTTGATTTAATTACTAGTGCTAATATTGCTTGTGGATTTCATGCAGGTGATCCTGGAACTATGCGTAAGACGGTAAAACTAGCACTTGAAAAAGAAGTTGGAATTGGTGCACATCCTGGATTTCAAGATTTAGCTGGTTTTGGTAGAAGAGAAATGATTTTAAGTCCAGCAGAAGTCCATGATCTTGTTATATATCAAATTGGTGCATTGTCTGCATTTGTAAAAGCAGAAGGGGGCAGCTTGCAGCATGTAAAGCCACATGGTGCCCTTTATAATATGGCATCGAAGAATGAAGCTTTAGCCACTGCAATAGCTGAAGCCGTTTATAAAGTAGATCCTGAGTTACTATTATTTGGATTAGCTGGTGGATAATTGGTGAAAACTGAAGATAAATTAGGGCTTCTTACTGCATCAGAGGCGTTCTCAGATTGTACTTATCAAAGTGATGGGTCATTGGCAGCTAGAAAAAATGAAAATGCGCTTATAAAAGATCATGAAACAGCTGTTCAATAAGTGTTATGTATGGTGAGGAAGCAAAAAGTCAACTCCCTCCAAGGAGCGGATGTGACAATAAAAGCGGATACTATCTGCATTTATGGGGATGGAGTATATGCAGTAAAGTTCGCAAAGCAAATTTTTAATGCGTTAACAAAAGCTGGGATTAGGGTAAATAGTGCTAGAAGGTTTTTGAGATAAAAACCATTCAGGCTACCTTGAGAAGTAGTTTTGGGTTCGCAGTCAGAATACACTTCGCTTTCCTGTGGGGTCTCGCCTGTCCCGCAGTTCCCATAGGGGTCTTTGTGTATTCTACTTGCTCTTTGTTAAAAACGTAGAGTATAAAAAAACTTAACGTCGGTTAATTGGCCACCTTCTAGCCATTTTCTCGCTTTATAAGAAAAAAATGTAAAAATGATCATTTATTTTCCTTTTATTTATGTTACAATAATATTACATTAATAATAAAAAGATGTTACTTTTTTGTAACTTTTCGTTACATTAAAACGTATAGTTAGTAATAAATAGATTAAAGGGGAAATACATATGAAAACAGATGTAAATAGAAGCATTGTCTCGGTTTTATTCATGTTTTTGTTTTTAGCAAGTTTGCTTTTTTATTTAAACCTTTTTTTAGTACAAGAAATAGCTACTATAAAAGAAAACGCCTCTTTGTATCAAATTCATACAATAAAAAGTGAAATGGCATCAAATAATATGGATATGCATACAAACTAATATTTGTTTCTTGTTCCATTTTGTAATAAGTATATATAAATAAAAATTCAATTGGATAACATATCCTTTTTGGAATGAAGGAAATAGAGAAACGAATAGAAGTCAGTTATGCAATGGCTGCATTCTTATAGGGGGAGAGAGTGTGTCTTCTATAGAAGAGTTATATGTAAAATATAACCATGATGTTTTGCACTTTTTAGTATTTATGGGGGTTAATCAAGAACAAGCGGAGGACTTAGCCCAAGAAGTATTTATGCGAGTGTTAAAAACAAAAAGTAATTTTAAAGGGAATAGCAGTGAAAAAACTTGGTTATATAAAATTGCAAAAAATATTGCTGTAGACCACTTTCGGAAGCAAAAGGGAATAGATCTTCATAACTTTTATACGAATGTATCGTTTTTTATGGAAATGAAAGATGATCGTGCATTGCCAGAAGAAGTTACTATGCGAAAAGAGGTTTGGCATTGGATCAACGATTGTCTTCAATTTTGCACTGATGATCAACGTATGGTTATTATTATCCGATATATGTATGAAATGTCTATTGTTGAAACAGCAGCCTATCTAGGATGGACAGAAAGCAAAGTGAAGATTACCCAGCATCGTGCACTGAAAGTATTAAGACGAACAATGGAAAAGGATACAAAAACAAATGGTTTTCAGAAAATATCTATTATGTAACCTTTTTAAAAAATATAATAGTTTTAATGTGAAACTTCCATTTGGAGGTTTTTTATTTTGGGTTTTTTCTAAATGGTTAATTGTTTTAAATAGATTTAATAAGAGGCTGAGACATAACTAAATAGATAATAGGTAAAGATTTACATGCTCTAATTTAGCATGTAAATGGTTAGCTCCCTATACTGGTTATAATGTTTTTTAATAGAGTTAACTCAAACTTCGCTGTTATACATTCCTCTTCATGTATTAGCATAACTTGATTTAGATCAATGAGAAAAGGGTGCTGATTGATTCGTGTTTTTGGGTGTTTTTTTTGCAAACATTATTTCTTATAAATAGGGGCTTTCTTTCCGTTTCAGGATGCTCGCTTTCCGTGAGGCTCGGCTTTAGCCGCTTCGGCCCTTGGCCTGCAAGGTCTCAGCTGTCTCGCTAATCCCACAGGAGTCTCGCACCTTACACTCCAATCAAGCCGTTTTGCTCCATTAGTTGCTGTCGTCGAACTGGTAAAAACATCCACATAATAGAAATAGACTAAAAGTGGAATATTTCGGTAAAACAACGTTGGATAATAACATAAAAAATCAACGCTACTAGTGTTTAGTCATCATACCTTGTAGTGAAATTCGAAGACAAGAACTTATTCTAGAACAGGTTACTTGTAACGAAGGGTGCGAAGACTCCTGCGGGAAATGTGGGAAGGCTAAAGACCCCGCAAGGCAACGCCGAGGAGGCTCAGAGCTCCCACCCCGGGGAAAGCGAAGTGTATTCAGGCTGAGGGGGATTACCACAAATCTTCTTTTTTACATCAATAAAAAACCGAAACCATGATACGAAATATTTTTACATCTTCGTATCATGGTTCGGGTTTATCTTCTGCTGGAATATTTTGTCCCGGATTTTTGTTGAATAAGGTTAATCGGAGTGCAAGGTGTGAGACTCCTGCATAGAACAGCGAGACTGGAGAAACCTAAAGGATTTTTGGCTGAGGAGTGAAGCCTGCGGAATGTGAGCATCCTAAAAGGAAATTAAATTATTTTTCAATAGCATGAATTTTACGGAAATAATCTTTTTTCTCAAAAAAATAGAATTAAAAATATTGTTAGAAATTCTGACAATAATATCGCTTTATTTAGTAAAAACGAATAGAATATAAAATTAAGTGAAATAGTTCTAAAAAATAGATAGATTATGAAATTATTTACATCTATCATCCTATAATGTTCGGGAAATGGAAGTATTATGTAGATGTGATATATATATATTATATTTTTTTAAATAAATTCCGCACATTATCTTGTATATATGGATTATTATATGTATAATAATCCATATAATTGTTTGGCAGGTGATTTGTCATAGATTCTACTGAGACAAAAAGGTTTCTTTCGTTAATCTACAATAAGGTATCGAAGGAATTATTCGGAGCTGGTACAACATTGTTAAAGGTAACAGTCGATCAGAATGTAATTAGCTTACAAGCTAAACATCCTCGTGCATCAAGATCTGCTGCATTAGAAGGTGAAGTTCCCAGTTTAAAGCAAGAAGTTGATTTTCATCTTTCCCTTTTATTTAAGAAGAAATTAAGACAAATGCTTGAGGAACAAACAAATTGGAGTATTGAAGCAATATTAAGAGATTATGATGCATGCACTCAATTTGCTTTTACAAATATAGTCCTTAATAAAAAATAAAGAATGGATTTCCAATCGGATAAATCTGAACGGAACGCCATATATAGAATAACCAAATGATAAGTTTTCGCTTTGTTTACAAAGAAAAGACAATCTTGGGTAGAATAACCATTCTATTTAAGATTGTCTTTTTTTGTTTTACTTTATTAGAAAAAGGCTTTATGGAGGTGGTTCATTATTTAGATTACCCTTGATGTTTCGTAATAAAAAAGGGAAGACTGAAAATGAATAATGTTTCTAAATTAACAGAAAAAACAAAATATTGGAGGATGGAAGAAATGAAAAAACTAATCAGCTTACTTATAATGGCATCACTGTTTCTTTTAGCAGCTTGTGGTTCAGACGAAGGTTCAAAAGATACCAAACAAAAATTAGTAGTTTCTACATGGGGATTTAATGAAGAGTTCTTTAATAAAGAGGTGTATAAACCATTCGAAGAGGAAAATAATGTAGACATTGTATTAGATACTGGAAATAATGCAGACAGATTAAATAAAATTAGACAAGGAAACTCTGAAGTAGATATTATTTTTCTTTCAGATTATTATGCACAGCAAGGAATTGAAGATAATTTATTTGAAACAATCGATCATTCAAAGCTTTCTAATTTAAACAATATTTACGATGTAGCAAAAGCACCGCTTGGGGAAGATTATGGACCAGCTTATACGATTGCGCAGTTTGGTATTGCATACAATCCTGATGAAGTGAAAACACCAATAACTGCTTGGAAAGATTTATGGAGTAAAGACTTAAAAGGAAAAATAACGATTCCTAGCATTACATCAACGACTGGCCCAATGTTTTTGGATGCAGCTTCAACAGTTGGCGGAAGCAGTACATTTAACGAAGATACAGCGTTTAGTGAGCTGAAAACATTGATGCCGAGTGTGGTAAAAGAGTATAGCCAAACATCAGAATTCGTAAATATGTTCTCACAAGGTGAAATTGCTGCTGGTCCAATTATGGGAATGTATTTTGGTAGTTTACAGGAAGCTGTTCCAAATGCAAAATTTGTTACTCCGTCAGAAGGTGGATATGGAGTAATGAATACGGTAAATATCATTAAAGGATCAGACCAAAAAGAACTTTCCGAAAAATTCATTAATTATATTTTAGGAAAAGAAGTGCAAGAAAAATCAGCGAAAAACAAAGTGGATTCACCAGTAAATAAAGAAGTGAAGCTTACAGATGAAGAAGCAACAGGGTTAACATACGGGGAAGAAGTAATTAATCGTTTACACATATTAGATATGAAGTTTGTAAATAAAAATTTAAAAGGCTGGATTGATCGTTGGAATCGAGAGCTAGTTCAGTAAGAAAAGAGGGACAGTAATGAAAAGAAAGTTAATTCTCGATGTGGATACAGGAATAGATGATGCAATAGGCATCCTCCTTGCAATAAAAAGCAACGAATTTGATGTATTAGGAATTACGACCGTAAACGGAAATGTTTCCTTAGACAACGCAACATTAAATACTTGTAAGATACTGGATTTGTTAAAGGTAGAGGACATCCCTGTTATTAAAGGAGCGGAATCTCCTATTATGAGAAAACCATTTTTCGAACATCGAATACATGGAGAAGATGGACTAGGCGGTGCTCTAAAGGATGTTCCTATTACAAATAAATATAGTGAAGGATTTGCGCCTGACTTTATCATTAATTCTATTCTAAGCTTTTCAGGAGAAGTGACACTCGTTCTTACAGGTCCACTTACTAACTTAGCGTTAGCAGTTAAAAAATGTCCGCAAATTACGAAACATGTAAAAGAAGTAATCTTTATGGGTGGAGTAATAAAAGGAGTTGGCAATGTAACGCCAACCTCTGAGTTTAATACGTTTGTAGATCCAGAAGCAGCTAAAATTGTCTTGCATGCTGGTTTTGATTCCATCCTGCAAGTAGGATTGGATGTTACAAGAAAAGCATTATTAACCGAGGAACATATTCAGTTGCTGGAAGATAAGAAATTAGCTGACTATATAAATGAGAGCACATCTGATTACCAGCAAAAATATATGGAACGTTATGGGATACGTGCTTGTGCTATGCATGACCCTTTAGCAGTAGGAATTGCATTAAACAGGAACTTAGTTTCGAGCCAAAAACATTATGTGGATGTTGAAACAAAAAGTGAACTTTGTGATGGACAGTTAATATGTGATTTTCAAAATCGTTTAAAAAGACCAGCAAATTTACAGGTTTGCTTACAAGTTGATTCAGAAGCTTTTTTTGAACTATTTATCACGGTATTGAATTCATAAATTTATAGACAGGGGGTTAAACGGTTGAAAAAAAGATATCTGTGTCTGTTGCTGTTACCGGGCATTTTGTTTCTTACCATTTTTTTGATAATTCCTATCCTTGCTATGATTGGTACGACATTTCATGATAAAGGGAATTTCACATTAAGTGGATATACAGATTTTTTTAAAGATGATTATTTTATTAGAATTTTGCTGACAACCTTACGAGTCAGTTTAGTAACGACAATAATATGTCTTTTATTAGGATTTCCAACAGCTTATTTTATCTCCAAGCTGAAAACAAGAAAAAAAACGATTTTATTATTGTTAACGATATTTCCGTTATTAACAAGCCCTGTTGTTCGATCTTTTAGCTGGATGGTGATAATCGGGAAAAACGGAGTACTTAATAAATTATTACTAAGTATAGGGTTAGTCGAGAAGCCTCTTGATATATTGTATACCCCAACAGCTATTATTATTGGATTAGTTCATTTATTTTTACCATTAGTAATTGTCACACTAGTAGGGGTAATGGAAAATATTGATTCTGATTTGTTGCGAGCTGCCGAAAGTCTTGGTGCATCCAGATTAGGTGTGTTTTTAAAAATCGTTGTTCCGTTATGTGTGCCTGGCTTAGTGATTGGCAGTATTTTGGTTTTTGTAGGAAGTTTTACAGCATACACAACGCCTGCATTGCTTGGTGGAAAACAACGGGTGATCTCAACATTTTTGTATCAAAATGCGATTACATTAAATGAATGGAAACTAGCTTCCATTGTTGCAACCATTATGATTGTGATTACATTTATTATTATTTCAATTATGAATGGTGCATCCAAAAAATTAAATCCAAAGGGGTAGAGGTGTATGCAGGAAAAAAATAGAGGATTGGCCCTGTTTACATTTCTAGTATTTATTTTCTTACTAGGGCCATTGCTAATTATATCTATTACTTCATTTGAGGGAGGGAATATTTTGAAGTTCCCTCCAGAAAATTATTCATTAAGATGGTATGAAAATATTTTTAAAGTAGAGATGTTTTTAAATACATTTAAGACATCGATTCTTGTATCACTAGCAGGAAATTTATTAGCGCTATTAATAGGTGTGCCAGCAGCATATGCATTAAGCCGCTTTGATTTTAAAGGAAAAAATCTAGTGAATGCCATTTTTATTTCGCCAATATTAATTCCTGGCATCGTATTAGGATTTTCCTTTTTGCGCTATATGGTAGTTACCTACCAGTTTTCTATTTACACAGGATTATTTATCGGACATACCGTTATAATGCTCCCATTTATTATACGAGTTATTTCTTCTAGTTTGACAAATTTTGATTTTTCAATAGAAGAAGCAGCGGTGAGTCTTGGTGCAAGCAAAATAGGAACGTTTTTTAAAATAGTTCTTCCTAATATTAAATCAGGTATTGTTGCTGCAGTTATGATTGCTTTTTTAGAGTCATTTAATAATGTTGATATTTCTGTTTATATGACCGGGCCAGGTGTAAGTACGTTTCCTATTCAAATGCTGCTATATGTAGAAAACTATTTTGATCCTACTATTGCGGCAATTTCGGTATTGCTTATGCTTATCACAGCTTTTTTCATGTTTGTGGTGGAAAGGCTTATGGGATTGTCATATTTTACAAAAGGATAAAGGGAGATGAAGAAAATGGCTTTGTTTACTTTAAAAGATATCTCTGTAGCTTATAACAAAAAAGATATTTTAAAAGATTTTAATCTAGAGATAGAAAAAGGAAAGCTTGTTTCCCTTCTAGGACCAAGTGGTTGTGGAAAAACAACCACACTACGTTTAATAGCGGGATTTTTACAGGCAAATCAAGGGAAATTTTTATTTAAAGAGAAGGATTATACAAAAGTGCCAGTGAATAAACGGAACTTTGGCTTTGTTTTTCAGAATTATGCTTTATTTCCTCATTTAACAGTATTCGATAATATTGCATTTGGACTCCGGTTAAGAAAGATGGGGAAAAGTGAAATAGAGAAGCGTGTTTTGAATATGCTGGAGATTGTAAATCTTAAAGGCTTTGAGAAACGTTATCCACAGGAGCTTTCTGGTGGGCAGCGACAACGTGTGGCAATTGCAAGAGCATTAGTAATTGAACCAGATATTTTATTATTTGATGAGCCTTTAAGTAATCTTGATGCCAATTTAAGAGTCAATATGCGGGTGGAGATACGTCGTATTCAACAAGAATTGGGCATAACAACGGTATATGTTTCACATGATCAAGAAGAATGTTTTTCTATTTCAGATCAAGTAGCAATTATGAATAAAGGGGAAATTGAACAATTAAGCGACCCGGCTACTATTTATAAATATCCTGAAACGAAATTTGTTGCAGATTTTATTGGATTTAAGAATTTTATTGAATTCGAGAAAAGAATAGATCGTAAAACAGAGATTGAACTTTCTATCTCAGGATTAACATTAACTATCAATAAGCATGAACATATGAGTAATCCGAATAAAAAAATAGGGGCTATTCGGCCTGACGATTTGATTTTAATAGAAAATA
This sequence comes from Niallia sp. WK069_GA_01, assembly GCF_983173855.1. Taxonomy (NCBI): domain Bacteria; kingdom Bacillati; phylum Bacillota; class Bacilli; order Caryophanales; family Bacillaceae; genus Niallia; species Niallia sp. WK069_GA_01. Next base: position 3,824,718 of record NZ_OZ470138.1, on the reverse strand, counting down.
CAGGACAAAATGCTCTCCCGGCTAATGGAGTAGTTGGGAAAATAAGCGTTGAGACATTTCTTGGAAGAAGCTATCAATATGTAGTTGAGACGGCTATTGGAGACTTCACGGTAAATAAGGAGATGACAAATCCATATTATACGGGCCAGGAAGTAATACTTGTTATTCCAAAAGATCAGATGGTGCTAGTAGATTAGCTGGGAGGAATAAAATGAATATGGATATGCTTGTAATAGATGCTTTTGTCTATAACAGCTATTATAAAAAATTTATAAAAGGGAATACAGCAATTAAAAATGGAAAATTCTTTTATGTTGGAAACCGTGGACTGGAAACTTTCGAAGCAAAAGAAGTAATAGATGGCAGTGGGAAATATATGATACCTGGTTTAATTGATATTCATTTGCATATTGAAAGCACGATGGTAACACCTGCTACTTTTTCCTTTGGATTAATAAAAAATGGTGTAACGACAATCGTACCGGAGCCGCATGAAATGGCGAATGTGTTTGGAATAGCAGGAGTAAAGGAAATGGTAAAGGCGAGCAAGAACTGTATAGTTGATATGTTCTATGCTATTCCAAGTTCTGTTCCAGCGACCTCAATGGAAACTACTGGCGGCGCGATTGAGATTCAGGATATTGATGAGTTAATGGAAACGGAGCAAATTAAATGTTTAGGTGAAATCATGAATTATTATGATGTCATTACAGACCCACAGTGTAAAACAAATAAGATATTATCCCATATACGAAAAAACTATCCTGAATTAATTATTGAAGGGCATGTGCCAAAGCTGCTAGATTTAGAGTTACAGACATTAATTTTTGCTGGAGTTAACTCTGATCATACGCATCAATCAGTTGAAGGAATGCAAGAGCGAATAGCAGCAGGAATGTTCTTGGAGATTCAAGAAAAATCAATGACAAAAGAAGTGATTGACTACCTTAAGGAACATCAGGTGGACGAGCATTTTTGTTTTGTAACAGATGATGTGATGGCAGATTCCTTGCAAAATAGAGGGCATCTGAATGTTTTATTAAAAAAGGCAATAAAAATGGGAATGACTCCTGAAAAAGCAATCTATGCCTGTACCTATACAGCTGCACAGCGCATGAGAATGTATGATAGAGGAGCAATTGCTTCTGGGAAAGTGGCAGATTTTCTCCTTGTTTCAGATCTTGCCAATTTTGAAATAGAAAAAGTGTATAAAAAGGGTATGCAAGTGTATGATTGTTCGGAGGTTTGCAATCAGCCGAGCATAAGCAGACAATTTCCCGAGCAATTTTATCAAAGCGTTAAGCTTAATGAGTTAACGGAAGATGATTTTACGATTCGTTTAGTGGAAACGGAAGGAAAAGTGAATGGGCGAATTATCCATGTAAAGAACGGTTCCACTTTTACAGAGGAAAAGCAGGGTAATTTTGCTGTTAAAGAGGGTCAGCTTCAGTGGGAAGACAGTTCGTCTTGTTTAATTAAAACATTTGAACGATATGGAAAAAATGGAAACTCTGCATTTGGATTAATTAGTGGCGATATAATAAAACGAGGTGCAGTTGCTACTACTTATTCCCATGATAATCATAATTTGTTAGTAGTAGGAAAGAATAAGAAAGACATGGTAAAGGCGGCAAATGAAGTGATTAAACAGCAAGGCGGAATTTGCTGTGTTGAGGACGGAGAAGTTCTTTCGATGGTTCCATTGCCTGTTGGAGGAATTTTGTCAGAAGAACCTTTGGATATTATTTCGAAACAAGTGGAGGAATTGACTACATCGTTAAGATCATTAGGCTACGAGCATTATAATATTATCATGTCTTTAAGTACTTTATCCTTACCAGTCAGCCCTGCTTTAAAAATTACCGACTACGGACTAATTAATGTAAATGAAGGAAGAGTAGTTCCCTTTATAATAGAAAACTAACTAAAATGTTGCAGTTTTTCTCTCTCAATACGCTAAGAACCTCATCTAATAAAAGATGAGGTTCTTTTTGAAAGGGATTTTTATTTTATACCCTTCATATAACGTTGAATCATTGGAGAAATGATAAATAGAATAATACTTAAAAGAATAGAAGCTCCTCCGATTATTCCAAAATACATCATTTCCGTTGCTGGTGTATAAAACTTAACGAGCTGAGCATTTAATGCCTGTGCTGCAGCGTTTGATAAGAACCAAAGGCTCATTGTTTGTGCTGAAAATGCGGCAGGTGCCAGTTTGGTTGTAGCAGATAATCCTACTGGAGATAAACAAAGTTCCCCAATAACAACGATAAAGTAGCTGAGTACAAGCCATAAAGGATTTACTAAAGAATTTGCTCCGCCAAAATAAGCTGGGAGTAAAATAACTAAAAAGGAAATACCTGCAAATAGTAGTCCGAAAGAGAATTTTCTTGGAATGGATGGCTGACGAGCTCCAAGTTTCACCCAAAACCATGCAAAAACTGGTGCTAAAATGATGATAAACAATGGGTTTAATGATTGGAAAAATGCTGGTGATATGGTCATCCCTGCAAATTCAAGCTGTGTGCGTTTATCCGCATAGTTAGCTAAAATCGTTGAACCTTGTTCCTGTATAGCCCAGAACATGACAGCAGCTAAAAACAAAGGAATATAAGCAAGAAGTCTAGAACGTTCCACAGCGTTTGTTTTTGGACTGCGATACATAATAATAAAATAAATGGTAGGAATAAGAAAACCTAATATACCGATTAATGCAATAAATCTAGGAAAGGTTAAATATCCTGCTGGGATAGTAACCGCCAGAATAATAGCAAGTATAAGAATACCTATACCAATAATAGAATAAACTTTTTTCTTTTCACTGGAAGAAAGTGGATTAGCGACAACAGTTCCAGCAAGCCCAAGATTTTTTTTCTTTGTAAATATAAATACTAATAAACCAATGAACATACCGATAGCTGCCAATGCAAATCCTAAATGAAAGTTATAATCCATTCCGATTTTTCCGACTATTAAGGGAGACAGAAACCCACCGAGGTTAATCCCCATGTAAAAAATACTGAATCCCGAATCACGACGGTCATCTTTCTCGTGATAAATTTCCCCAACAACACTTGAAACATTTGGTTTTAATAAACCTGTACCAATTACGATAAGCACCATACTTGTGAAGAACAAGGAAATATTACCTGGCACTGCAAGTACAATATGTCCAAGCATAATAAATATTCCACCGTAAAATACAGCTCTGCTTGTCCCAAATATTCTATCAGCTAACCAACCACCAATAATACCTGACATATATACAAGTGATCCGTAGATAGACATTATGGCAAGCGCTGTGTTCTCTTGAATGCCTAAGCCGCCTTTTGATACTTCGTAATACATATAGTAGACGAGAATGGCGCGCATTCCATAATACGAAAATCTTTCCCAAAACTCTGTGAAGAACAGTGTGAATAATCCTTTAGGATGTCCAAAAAATCCCTTTTGAGGAACACTGTCCACAATTTTCTGTTTATTTATTTCTGACATGTTGAAACCTCCTCTGTTATTTTAATATAATAATAGTAATGCTTTTGGTTTGTCAAAACAAAAGTGGTTATAATAAAAAAACCATAACTTTTCTATGTTATTGATCAGAAAAAAGGGAAAATTCCTAATATAAACTTTATTTTATAATAATTATAAATTCATTTTTTTCATAAGTAGTTTCTTCCCTTGTAGTCGCCTTATCAAACGTATTTCGGTAAAGATATTTTTAGTTGGAATCCATAAAAAGGATAGATGGAATTACATTAATTTACAGATAAGCGTTTAAAAAAAACAGGGGAATATCATTATGACGATTAATTGACTTTTTAGTTGCAAAAATACTATTTTTTAACTTTTCCTAAATTACTCGTCACTTGCTAAGATTGTCTTTTAATAGACAATCTGTTTTGAATAAGAAGTGGCAAGAATACACAATAATAAGGAAAAAGGAGGGGGATCGATGAGTTTTCGTGACCAAGGGCTTACAAGTGCGGAAATTGCTCCATTATGGGTGACATATGTACAAAATTCAGCATTAAGTTGTTTTTATCAACATTTTATTCCGCATATAACAGATCGTTTGATAAAGGAAATGGTTAAAGAGGCTCTATCCCTTGTAGAGGCATATAATAAAAAAATTAAAACGGTTTTTCAAGAAGAAAAATTTCCTGTTCCTGAGGCATTTTCTCAAAAAGATGTGAATAATAACGCTCCAGCTCTTTTTACTGATTTATATGCCCTTAGCTTTGTTTATCGTGCTGGCCAAATGACCGTTCCATATTACGCAACTGTTCTAACAAAAGTAGCAAGAACAGATATAGTTGACTTTTTTGAAGATTGTATAATGCATGATAAAAAGCTTTATAAGAAATCTTTAAATATGATGCAGGAAAAAGGTATTTATGATCGTCCTCCAAAAATGAATTATCCAAAAGAAGTGCATTACAAACAACATGAATCTTCCGTTTTAAAATCTTTATTTGGATCAAATAGACCTTTAAATGCATTAGAACTGCAAGAACTATTTTTTGGAATTGAAAGGAATTGTATTGGATTATTGCTTGTGAATGGATTAATACAAGTTACAATGGATAAGGAAATAAAGCAATATTTATTAAAAGGAAAAAATTTAGCGGAAAAGCAAATACATGCATTTAATAAAATTTTGCAGGATAGTGATGATTTGCCGACGTTTCCAGTAACGAATGAAGTGACAGATTCAACTGAATCCCCTTTTTCTGAGAGACTAATTCTGTTTTTTATATCAGCAACAAACCAAGTAGCCATTTCGACGTTGGGATATTCTCTATCTGTCACCATGCGAAAAGATATTTCCATTAAATATATGGAAGTGATATCAGAGATTTTACAATATGCTAATGAAGGAATGCAATTGTTGATTAATCGAGGGTGGATGGAGGAGCTGCCACAATCGATTGATAAAGGTGAATTCTATAAATAAAAAGTGAAAATGCAATACATCTTCTGTGATAAGAGATGTATTGCATTTTTTGTTTTTTAGAGAAAGAGAGACTTAGAAAAACAAAAGCGACGAGAAAAAAGCGTATATGATGCAAAAAAGTTACTTATACAGCTGAAAGATTAAGTCGTTTTTCTTGTTGTATATTGGTATGATGAATAGATAAAGCAAGAAAGAGACCAAGGATTTCTCTACATGGAAGGATAGGGGATAATGACGATTATTTTATTTTTATTGGCTGGATTGGCGGAAATTGGAGGAGGATATTTAATATGGCAATGGCTTCGTGAAGGAAAGTCAGGTTTTTATGGACTGGTGGGAGGAGTGATACTGGTTTTATATGGAATTATCGCTACATTTCAATCGTTTCCATCATTTGGAAGAGTTTATGCAGCATACGGAGGGGTCTTTATTATTCTATCCGTCCTTTGGGGATGGGGCGTGGATAAAAAAACGCCAGATCTATATGATTGGCTAGGGGCAGCGATTTGTTTAATTGGCACTTCCATCATGTTATTTGCACCAAGAAACTAAAAAAGAACCCAAAGGCTTAATAGTAAGCAAGAATAAAGGGATCTTTTTAGACCTCTATATAGTGTTATAGTGAAATGTGAAAAGAAACAGTTTCTCTAAGTTTTTGGTTAGTTGAAGCAGGGAGTAGCCGGAATACACGAAGACTCCTATGGGATTAGCGAGACAGGTGAGACCTCGCAGGAGTTTACTCCGAGGAAGGCTCACCGCTCGCCCAATGGAAAGCGAAGTGTATGCTGGCTGCGGACTAATTGAGAGAGCTAAATCCTTTTTTCAGGTTAGCCTCATATTAAGAAAATGCTCGCATTGCTTCAAAATAGTTGGCAATTGGATGATAGTCCGTTTTATTAACAGGACTTTTAACATTGCTATATTTGTGATTTTCCCGATTTAACAGCTGATACCAGCCACCATATTTTTGATCGATAAAATACTTCCATGCATAAGAGAAAAGATCCTCATAATTATTTTTATACCACTCAGATTCCACTCTGTTCGCAAATAGAGCCGACGCTCCAATACTTTCAGCAATCGTCCAGTAACTTTTATCTGTATCAAGAAGTTTTTCTTCTTTTGTTAAAGAAAAAAAGATACCACCATACGAAGAATCATAGCCTTTTGTAAATCCCAATCCATACAATTCTTCTGCTTTTTCTAAAATCCACGGCTCGGAAATATGTCTTTCCAGCATTAAAAGCAATTTACTCCATTCAATTGTGTGCCCCAAAATAAATCCATTTGGACGGAACTCTTTTAAGGATTGAACCTGTTCTTTGTAGTTCCAGTCTATCGACCAATCTGGATGATAATGCTCCCAAATCAAACCGCCAGATTGAGAGGTTAACTGAACGGTTACATTTTTAGCAAGTGTATGGGCTCGTGTTATATACTTTGGATCCGAGGTTGCTTCATACGCAGCAATCATGGCTTCTGTCATATGCATATTGGCATTTTGCCCTCGATAAGAAGAAGGAGTACTCCAATCTCTGTTATACTCATCTAGGTATAATTGATGTTCTTTCTCGAAAAAGTAATTTTCTGCCACATCATAAAGATATTCCATTAGTGGGTATGCAGCTTTTACGCCAGCTTTATAAGCCTTGGAGACAGCTAAAAAAGCAAATGCATGACCATATGTAAGCTTGGAGGAATCAGTTACCTTCGTCCCATCCAATCTCCAAAATAATCCGCCATATTCTTTGTCCACGTGATGCTCTTGCAAAAACTTCAAGCCATGTTCAATCGCAGGGACACACCAAGAAGCATGGCCAATCATGGCTCCAATGCTGAATATATAAATAAACCTGGACGTTCCTATTAAACTTTTCGTATTATAATCGCATATTGTTCCATCATCAAGAAAGCATTGATAATAGCCTCCATTTTGGTTGTCTATGCATTTTGGATAATAAAATTGGAGCGTATCTTCTATTTGCTGTCGCAGCCATGTAGGATTAGAGTAGGCAGCAAGAGATTCTGTTTGATTTTTCATTTCGTTCACCACCGTTTTCATAATATATATATATATATGTTTATATAGACTAAAATTATTAATTTAAACATTTATATAATCATGACGATGAAAAGGATCGCTTAAACAGGCAGTTTTGAAAAACGTGTTTTTTTCATGTCAAAAAGGCTTCAGATTTTTCCCTTATCTGAAGCCTTTTCTTTTATTCAGTTATCCTCTAAGAGCTGTAATGGCTTTTTTACGATTGGTGTTTCCGTAAATAAAGGATCCAGCAACAAGTACATTTGCACCTGCTTCGATACAGATTTTTGCTGTTTCTGCATTAACGCCGCCATCTACTTCAATTTCTAATTCGGGATTATGATGATCGGCAAGTTTGCGGACTTCTGTAATTTTCGGAACGACATTAGAAATGAATTTCTGTCCTCCAAAACCAGGGTTAACAGTCATTAGCAATACCATATCAATATCTTCAATAATATGTTTAATCGTATCAATAGGTGTGCTTGGGTTTAACACTACTCCTGCTTTAATGCCTTGTTCTTTTATTAATTGGATGGTGCGATGAAGATGACGACATGCCTCCACATGCACGGTAATAATATCAGCACCCGCTTTTGCAAATGCTGGAATATACTGATCAGGATTTTCAATCATTAAATGTACATCTAAAGGCAGCTTGGTAATCGGACGGATCGCTTCTACCACTAATGGACCGATTGTAATATTTGGAACAAAGTGACCGTCCATTACATCGACATGAATATAATCCGCGCCACCTCGTTCAACATCTTGAATATCTTCTCCTAATTTGGCAAAGTCTGCTGATAGGATGGAAGGTGCAATTTTAACCATAGAATATACCTCCAATATTAGTTATGTAATAAACTTTCTATTTCCAAGTATTATGTATAAGAGAAATTATATCAAATGTGAGAATAGAAGAACAGGAAGAGAAATATTTCTCGACCATATTAAAAAGATCCCCTTTTCTAAACTCGGGAATCTTTTCTAGTAAAAACGGGCTGTGAAGCCGCCAGAAGAAAGCTTCTCTTTAGATGAAACTTTCTATTTGTTGTTTCGTTTCTGCGGAACTTGATTGGAAGTTCGAGGCAATGCACTGTATTAAGCGTTCTTTATTTTTATACTGCTCCGGTTTATTTTTATTATAGTAGAACCTAACACATTCTTCTTCTTTAAAAAATTCCTTTCCAATTTTTAATAGAGCTGTTACAGGAAGTGTTGAAAAATCAATAGATGAAGAGGAAGCCTTTGGCGATGTGCTTGCTTCATTTTGATGAAATTCTTCTACCGCTTTATTTAATAATGTTTTTTGTTCTAAAACTTGTTTGAAAAGCTTTTTCTGTACACGTTTCTTTTTAGAATGAAGTCCAAACATATCAAAAATAAAATGATGAAGTTCACTGTTCTGCATTACGTCTTCCTTTGTTTTGTAAGTTGTATTCATATTTATTACTCCTTTTCCTTTAAGCGCATGTTTAAAAAGCCACTAAAATGCGACTCTTGTAAACACCTATTTTAAACTGCGTAATCCAAGCTGTCTTGAATATTTGCACGGAACTTATTATATACTAAACTAGTAAAAGAGCAAAACAGCAAATTTTTCAAATAGGCCGACATGATTCTCACTATCGGAGAAAAAGCCTTATATAAAGGGATTTCTTCTGTTGAGAAGTGCTGTTTCTTGTCGATAAAATAAAGAGCTGCCTTATGTATAAAAGCAGCCCTGAGTGAATAGCTTAATTGCTTTTTTGTTCAAATAACCGAACAATTTCTACTAGTACTTCAACAGATTTTTGCATATTTTCTACGGAAATAAATTCGTATTTTCCGTGAAAATTTTCTCCCCCTGTGAAAATATTTGGAGTAGGCAATCCCATGTATGAAAGCTGTGATCCATCCGTACCACCGCGAATAGGTTCCACAATTGGCTCTATTCCTAGATTTTTCATTGCTTCATAAGCAACGTCGACAATTTCTTTAACAGGCTCAATTTTTTCCCGCATATTAAAGTATTGATCTTGGAGTTCAAGCTTCATACTATTTTCTCCATACTTTTTATTTAAATCGCTTACTAGTTGTTCTATAAAGTTTTTTTTCTTTTCAAATTCAGTTCGATCAAAATCTCGGATAATATACTGGAGTTTCGTTTGCTCCACATCTCCTTCAAATGCTAGAAGATGATAAAACCCTTCATATCCTTCTGTTTGTTCAGGTGTAGCTGATGCAGGAAGGCCATTTTGTAATTCCATTGCAATTTTCATCGAATTAACCATTTTTCCTTTTGCAGTGCCTGGGTGCACATTAGTGCCATTTACGGTAATTTTTGCTCCAGCAGCGTTAAAGCTTTCATATTGAAGCTCACCAAGTGGACCGCCGTCAACAGTATAAGCAAAATCAGCAGAAAAGGCATCTACATTGAATTTATGTGGTCCTCTTCCTATTTCTTCATCTGGAGTAAAGGCAACGCGAATTTTTCCATGCTTTATTTCTGGATGCTGAATCAAATAAATCATTGCTGTCATAATCTCGGTAATTCCCGCTTTATTATCTGCGCCTAAAAGCGTAGTGCCATCGGTTGTAATGAGTGTGTGCCCGACATAGTTGTGCAACTCTGGAAAATCTTTTGGTGACAAAACAATCGATAAGTCTTTGTTTAAAATAAGTTCACTGCCATTGTAGTTTGTAACGATTTGGGGGCGAACGTTTTTGCCGGTAAAATCGGTTGCGGTATCTAAGTGAGCAAGAAATCCAATGGTTGGTATGTCTTTATCTGTATTTGCAGGGAGTGTAGCCATTACATATCCATTTTCATCAATGGTTACATCACTCATGCCGATTTCTTGCAATTCGGCTACTAACATATTTGCTAAGGTAAGCTGACCTGTTGTAGATGGACAAGTTTCTATGTCTGCATTTGATTGTGTATCAATTACTGCATAGGAAATAAATCGATTAATAATACTATTAGACATCGTGTTTCCTCTCCTTCGTTAAGCTAATTAAATTTTATCATACTAATCTTTTGCAGACTTATTTTTTGTCTTTATTCCTTTATTTCTTGTCATTTTGTTATTCCTGGGGGAGTTTGTTCGATAAAAGGGCAATCAGGACAAAAACAGCAGAGAAAAGAGGAGAGTTTGTCCGATAAAGAGTGAATCAGGACCAAAAACAAAAATTTAGGAGCCTGTCCCCTAGTGCACGAAAAGCATTAGCCTAGTGGGGGCAGGCTTCCAAATTTAAAAAACTTTTTTAGGGAGTTATTGATTAATCAACACGGCTGATATGGAAGTTTAGCTTGGTGACATCGGTATCGTTTATTGGAAGAAAGGATGATAAAAATCACTTTATTTTAAAAAATTACAAAAAATACTCAAATAATTAATTGTTTTTAACCATTACAATAAATCGTATACGTTTTTTATCTTAAGAAGAGGAGGAAAAATATGAAACACAAGCCACGTATTCTTATGATTTCAATTGTGTTAATTGTTATTATCTGTTTTATTGGGATAAGATTCTTAACAGGTAGTAGTGAAAATACTTCGATTGAAGATATAAAGAAAATACATGCACAGCAAACATTTGCCCAAAAAGAGGACGAGTATATCGTTTATTTCTGGCAATCTACTTGTACTTATTGTGAACAAATTGAAGAAGAGGTCCTTAAATTCAGCAATAATGGAAAAATTCCTATTCTAATTGTGGATATGCAAGATGCAGCAAATATAGGCAGCTGGTATGACTGGGAAGCACATCATAAAAAATATGATAAAGTGATTGGGAAAATAGAAGATGGCAAAGAAATGTTAAATGAAGGGGTAAATTTAGACGATTTTAAAAACGATCTAAAAGTTGCATGGAGTGTGGAAGCAACAGAGGATAAGCAAATCATTGCAAAGCATAATACACCATATGGAAATGAAACGCCAGCTAATGCAGGTGAAATACAAATAACAGGAACACCAACCATGATTAAAGTGAAAAATGGAAAATTCGCAGGTTATGCAGTTGGCGTGGATGAAACGGTAGATATGTTAAAGGAAATTGAAACAAACTAACAGCTGCTAAAAGATATAGGAAATTGTAAGACGACAAGAAAACGTTTGGCGCATGCTTTAGGTTAAATCCTAAAGGATGAAGCCAAACGTTTTTCGTTAACTGAAGACTCTTTTAACTCCTATACTAGCCAAGGCAGTATGTAAATTAGCGCAAGTTGTGATGGATTTAAAGTTTATACCTAATGAAATAACGGTTTGAGCAATTTCTGGCCTAATACCTGAAACAATGGACTTCACCCCAATTAAATCAAGTGCATGAACTACTTTAAATAAATTATCTGCAACCATTGTGTCTACAATTGGAACTCCAGAAATATCGAGAATGACATATTCCACGCGCAGTTTAGCTGCTTCCTCTAATGCAACCTCTAAAATTAATTGAGATCGACTGGTATCGATTTCCCCAATTAATGGAATAATTGCCGTTTCTTTTGCGATTGGAACGACTGGGACAGACAGCTCTTCTAGAGCACTATAAGCAATTTTCATTAAATTGCTGTTATGCTCTTCATAAACATGTCCTATAATGGCGCCAATTTCATCAAGAACAGGATCAATTAGTTTTCCAACATCAAGCATTGTAATAGGGGCAAAAGACTGCTGCTCTAATTCTTCTGTAAATACATGCCAAATGACATTACGATAAATACTTAAAGAACGAAGCGCTGCGGATAAAGGAATATGGTGCTTAACAAAAGTTTCGCCGGTTTGAGTTGCCCATACTTTAACTGCATTTGGTTTAACATTATCACCTATAAGAGAATTGCCTAATATAGTAAATAATGTTGAATTCCATTTTTGTACATTATCTTCCGTTAACTCTGTATAGATGCTTGTCCCTTCTTCGAAAAAAAACTGTCTTAATAGTGCATATACATTATCAGCTAGGATAAATTTATTTTCGATCACTTTGTTCCCGATATATGCTAATTCATCTTTCAAGCTGAATCATCTCCTAATTCTCTTGTTCTATTGTTTATTATACATCGAAATGCAAGTAAATTGGAGTAAAGCATCTTACGGTTGATAAATATATAGGAAACATTTTTGTTATTAATCAAACTTCGCAGTTATATATTCCTCTTCCTATATTTCCATAAGTTGGTTTAGAGCAATGAGAAAAGGATGATTGATTCGTCTTTTTGGGTGTTTTTTTGCAAACATTTTTCCTTATAAATAGGGGCTTTCTTTCCGTTTCAGGATGCTCGCTTTCCGTGGGGCTCGGCTTTAGCCGCTTCGGCCCTTGGCATGCAGGGTCTCAGCTGTCTCGCTAATCCCACAGGAGTCTCGCATATCCGCTCCAATCAAGCCGTTTTGCTCCATTAGTTGCTGTCGTTGAACTGGTGAAAACAACCATCTTATAGAAATAGACTAAAAGTGCACATTTCGGGAGAACAATGTTGAATAATAAAAAAAAAAAACACTCCTATGGTTTAGCAATCATACCTTGTCATGAAATTCGAAGACAAGAATTTATTCTAAAAACAGGTTGCTTGTAACGGAGGGTGCGAAGACTCCTGCGGGAAATGTGGGAAGGCTAAAGACCCCGCAAGGCAACGTCGAGGAGGCTCAGAGCTCCCACCCCGCGGAAAGCGAAGCAACCCGTAGTGGAAAGCAACCCCATAAGAAAAAGCGCAAGCGCCTTGTTTAGCCCCGAAGAAAAATGTTCTCCAGACTCAAAAAGTGTTTTTTACTTTTAGAGGCTGGAGGCAATCTTTCACAGGGGTTAGGCACTGGAGCTAGACAGCCTTCACATTTCAAAAAATATATACTTTCTCACTTTTTAAAAAACAAACTTCCCATTTTATTGTTCTAAACCGAGTCCTGTCAAGATTTGCAAACGAATTTGAAGGTGCGAAGTTTGAATAATTAATAAAATGCGAAAGGCTTAATTCCAAATTAAAAGAGTAGGTGTTTTGGAGGGAGATTTTCTCACATCATATCCACGAAGAAAATAAGGGTTTTGCAAAATGTATATATATGTATTATAAATACTGCATTTCAATAAGTGTAGATGAAATATTACTGCGTTTTTGTATATAAAACCCACATTTATTATTCTATCATTAATATAGAGTTATTTACTGATCAGAATAATCGCTAAGGGAGAAATACATGACAAAGCTATTTAAAATAATTATAGGCTGTATCGTAGTTACGACTGGATTATTGATATTAAGGCACTCAAATGTTGTTACCGGAGGAACTGCAGGTTTATCTATGAGCATCTCATACTTATCAGATATATCCTTCTCATGGCTGTTTTTTCTTATTAACCTTCCTTTTTATGTTTTTTCTTTTTATAGAATGGGTGTTAAATTCACGTTATCCACCATCTTCTCCGTCAGCCTGTTATCCACTTTATCTGGTGTCGATCATTTTATACCAGCATTTACAATTCCTTCTTTATTAGGGGCGGTTCTAGGCGGAATCATTATAGGATTTGGTTTATCCATTTTATTTATGAATCAAGCTTCATTAGGTGGGGCAAATATTTTAGCATTATTTCTGCAAAAAAAATATAATTGGAATCCAGGAAAAGTTAATTTTGTTTTTGATTTTATAGTGGTGCTAATTGGATTATATTCGATTGGATTAATGAAAGGATTTTATTCCATCGTTTCTATTGCATTAACTTCCATCGTTATCGCCTATTTTAAAAACACGATTGCAACGAAAAATTATTCGATTCGTTCAAAATTGGCGGTTCCAACGGAGGCATCCGCTAATTAAAAAGATACTATTAAAATTTAAACACGTAAAAAGCACAGGGAAGCGATTCCTTGTGCTTTTTTGATAGGCAAGACAATATAAACTATCTATATTTACCTTAAATTCAGTCTAGAGACCTAGTTATATATACAGCGTAAGACACTCCAAAGTTTTCCAGTCGAAACCTACAATTAGGAAGGTACAGAAATTTTACATTATAATCGTAAAGGGGAAATGAACAGTGTCTTGGTTTACAAAGTGGGCCTTTCGAAATAAGGCTGCCGTAGGTTTAATAGCAATTATTCTTTTAATCACTGGTACAGTCAGCTATTTTAAATTGCCAATGGAATTATTGCCTTCCGCAGATCAGCCATTTTTATCTGTTGTGGTGCTTGGAGAAGGAATGGATACAAAAAGCATGGAGGAGCAAGTAACAAAACCAGTTGAAAGGGTTCTAGACTCTATTGACGGAAAAATCAATCTATTTTCCACTACTGGTGATGGATATTCAACCGTGGAACTTCACTTAGATTCAAAAAAAGATAAAAAGGAAGCGAAAAGAGAAATAGAAGAGGCAATAGCGACCCTTTCGCTTCCGAAAACGGTTTCGAAACCACATGTTGTTCTCTTGAATACATCGATGATTCCTGTGTCTTATGTCTCCGTCAGCTTTGATCAGGAATTAACACAAAAGAAAATAGAATTTGCTAAAGAGAAAATATTGCCTGCCTTTAAAGACAATAAAGGTGTATCTAGTGTGCAAACATATGGAACAGTGCCATCTTATGTTTCTGTTCAATTGGACCAAAAAAAATTAAGGGAGAAACAAGTTTCATTAGAGCAGATTATCTCTATTCTTCAAGGGCAAAATGCATCTTATTCGATTGGAGAAAAAGTAATAAATGAGCAATCTATTCATTTGAAAATGGTTGGTGCAGTCGACAGTTTAGAAAAACTAAAGAATAGTAAGCTAAACGAATCAACCCTGTTTTCTGATGTAGCAACCATTCAATTAAAAAAGAAAGAAAATAGCGTAACTAGAATAAATGGAAAAGATTCGCTGATTTTGGTTATTTCAAAAGACGGCAGCTCCAATGCAGTAGCAGTCAGCAATGATGCAGCCAAAACAGCGAAATCTATCAGCAAAAAGTATAAAGATGTCGATGCTAGAGTTATTTTAACTTCCGCAAATACGGTGAAAAGCTCTGTAAATAGCATGATGAAAGAAGTATTATTAGGAGCAGCATTTGCTACCATTGTTATTATGCTGTTTTTAAGAAATATTCGGTCAACATTGATTACAATTGTCTCGATTCCATTGTCCTTGGCAATTACCTTATTCTTATTGAATATTTCTGGCGTCACATTAAATATATTAACATTAGGTGGTGTGGCTGTAGCAGTTGGGAGACTTGTGGACGATAGTATTGTTGTAATAGAAAATATTTTTAGAAAAATGCAGCAAGATAAATTTTCCGTATCCATGGTAATGGAAGCTACAAAGGAAGTAGGCTCTGCTATCACCTCTTCAACTTTAACAACGGTTGCGGTATTTTTACCAATGGGACTACTAAATGGAAGCCTGCAGGATTTTATTTTACCATTTGCTTTAACTATTTCTTATTCATTATTAGCATCCTTGCTCGTTGCATTGACAGTGGTGCCATTAATGAGTGCAGGTCTATTGAAAAATTCACAGCTGCACGAGCATCAACCGTCTAAACGTTTTGAAAAAATATTGAAATGGGCGTTAAATCATAAAGTGATCGTGTTAGCAACAGCGATTATTATTTTTGGAGGAAGTGTTGCGTCCTATCTTCTTTTGCCAAAAGGTACGGTCGATAATTCAAAGCCTGAGTTTGCAACAGTATTATTAACGTATTCCAATGAAACACCGTTAGAAAAAGTGAAATCTGAATCGATAAAGCTAGAGAAATATATTCTACAACAAGATGGCATAAAGGATGTTTACTTACAGCTTGGAAATGCAGAAGATGCAGCACAATTCGGCCAGGTGAATTCCTCAACAGAAGCACAAGTATTAGTAACATTTAATAAGGAAAAAGACATCAGTAAATTTGTTAAAAACATGCAAAAACAAAAGAACAACTACCCAAATGCAAGCTTGGAGGCAAGTGAATCGACGTTAATGGGAGGCAGTCAAACAAGTATTACCATTGATGTAGTTGGAGAGAACAATAAAAAGCTAGAAGATACAGCAAAAATGGTTGAAACGAAAATTAAAGATATTAGTGGGATGGAAAAGCTTACAAGCAATCAGGAAGAAAAGAAACAAGTTTATTCTTTTGAAGTAAAACCAGGAGAAGGAAAAGTTGATCAAATAGCACAATCAACCTCTTTATTAATTAACAGTACGCCCATTGGATCGGTGAATATAGAGGACGAAGCTACTGCTGTTCAACTGGAGCCTATGTATGAAATAAAAACAGAGGATGATTTAAAGAAACTGCCAATTATCACAGAGAAGGGTCCTAAGGTCTTATCAGATATAGTGGATATTAGCAAAACGGAAGAACCTGTTAAGCTTTATCATAAAGATGGAGAAGATTATATTCGCTTAACTGCTGTTATTAACCCTGAAAAATTATCGGTTATATCCGATAAAATGGATCAAATAATAAATGGAAATGATAAAGACAAAGGGTTAAATATTCCTTCTGATGTAAAGGTATTGATTGGCGGGGCAAGTGCTGATCAGTCTAGTGACTTTAACGATTTATTTATGATTATGTTAGTTTCTATCGGTATTGTGTTTGTTATTATGGTTATTACTTTTAAATCCATAAAAGCACCTGTTGCTATTCTTGCATCTTTGCCACTTGCAGCAATTGGGGCAATCGCTGGAATTATTATCAGCAGAATCTCTGTTGATATCACCGCATTGCTTGGTGCATTAATGCTGATAGGAATCGTTGTAACAAATGCTATCGTTCTTTTGGATCGTGTAAAACATAACGAACGGACAATGAAGATAAGAGAGGCAATTATAGAAGCAGTGCTAGTAAGAATGAGACCTATTTTTATGACTGCCATCGCAACCATTTCTGCCATGCTACCATTACTATTCAAAAAATCAGAAAGCATGAATTTAGTTTCAAGCAGTTTAGCAGTAGTAGTTATCGGTGGTTTAGCAGTTGCTACTATCTTAACATTAATTATTATTCCCGTAATTTATGAACTACTTTATTTTAAAAAGGCGAAAAAGCAACGAAAGGAAAGTATAGAAATAGTGGAAGCAAATACTGAAACGGAAAACTTGTAAATAGTTTTAAGGAAAAGGCTGTCTCCAAATGAAGTATGTACCCCTAGTATGAGGTAGCAGAACAATAGGAGACGGCCTTTTATATTTAAACCTACTTAGTTAAATGTTCATTATGCTTCTTTTGTCAGTGTCATTTTTCATACACTTTCCTATTTGATATGATTATACTTTCAAAAAACAAAGTAGATGATGTAATGAGAAGTAATGTTTTTTCTTTATTCTTTTATCCCAATGACACGAATTCGTTTATAATCAGCTATCCAATTACCCTCTGTGTATAAAATATCTTTTAAGCGATGGACAGTGTTCAAGATAATGCGTTGTTGCACTTCTTCCTCAACATCTTTAAAAAAATTATTTGCAAACATAATAATCCAATTTTTTAATCCATCTTCCCCGTCCAATTTGGTTGGTCGATCAAAATGGTGGGAAAATGTTACGCTAAAACCACATTTCTCCATAAGGGTGGTATATTCAGCAATACTTGGGAAATACCAAGGAAATAAATTAGCTTTGTATTCTACTCCAGCTTCTTGCATCGAATGAATAACACCATCTGTGATCGATTGAACATTCCCTTTTCCGCCGAATTCAGCGACAAAACGTCCCCCTTGTTTTAAGCTTTTATAGATACATTGTAGCACGTCCTCTGGTTTTTTCATCCAATGAAGGGCTGCATTTGAAAATACTGCATCGAATTCATCATCATATTCCAACTCTGTAGCATCTTGAACGTAAAAAGGAATCGTTGGATATTTACTTCGTGCTTGTAAAATCATCTGTTCGGATTTGTCTACTCCGATAATATCAATATAGCCATCTTGTAATTTTTTAGCTAAATCCCCTGTTCCACAACCAAGATCAAGAATTCTTTCCTTTTTTTGTGGAGCTAATAATTCGACAACATCATTCCCGTATTTGGAAACAAAGGCATGATTGCTATCATATAAATTAGCATTCCAAGTGTCTTGATTTTTTTTATTTTGTATCATGCGATAATCTCCTTTAAGTTGCTGTATATTTTTGCTAATTAGATTATAATAAAGAAAATAAATAAGGTACATTAACAAAAAAAAGGCAAATTAATAACTAATGGTTATTATATGGAGCATAATATGGAGATTAACTTGTTAAAAACATTTATAGTTGCTGCGAAATATAAGAATTTTCGAAAAACATCGGATGAACTTTTTCTATCACAGCCTGCCATTACAAAACAAATAAAAAAACTAGAAGATCATCTTTCTATTGCTTTATTTGAAAGAACCGGAAAAACGATTGTTCTTACAGAAGCAGGATATAGTTTCCTTTCTTATGCAAAAGAAATTGTACAAAAATATGAGAAAGGACTAGACGATTTTGAATCTTGGAAGCAAGGGTATAATCGGAAATTAACCATTGCTGTTGCACCACAAATTGCTTCCTCTATTTTGCCATCTATATTAAGAAAATTTATGGACATAAATCCTAATATAGAAATATTAGTTAATGTGGTCAGTTCATTTGAAATCGGTGAGGAAATTAGTGCAGAAATAGCAGATATTGGGTTAACAAGAGTAGAGCCTGTTCAACAAAATATGGATTGCGAGATCATTCATAATGATCCTGTTCTATTAGTAGGACCGTTTGAAGCGAAAAGGTTGAAATTGAATGAAAAAAATGTGCTGCAAACATACCGATTAATCACTCATAATCATCCTGCTTATTGGAATAGTCTTTTAAATAATGTGAAAAGAAACTATCCAAATGTCCGTTTATTGAAAGTAAATCAAATGGAAGTGACCAAACGATTTATTGAAGCAGGTCTTGGAGTTTCTTATTTGCCATTTTCCATGGTGCAAGATGAATTAAAGAGAAACAAATTAGCAGAGATAAAAACGGATAAGGTTTTGCTCCCCACCTCATCCACTTATCTTGTAACAAAAATAATGACAAGAGAAGCAACTGCGTTTATTGCATTTTTAAAAGAAGAGCTAGGTAAAAGGAAGTAGCAATTAAATTAAATAGAATATTGGTGGTACGTTATGAATCAAAATATTATCGTAAAAGAATATAGCAATGAATATCAAAGTCAAGTGGTCGATTTAATTCTGTCCATTCAACAGCAAGAATACAATATTTCCATCACAGTCGAAAGGCAGCCAGATTTATTTGCCATTGAGTACTTCTATCAAACGGGCAGTGGGAATTTCTGGGTGGCATTGCTTGATAATAAAGTGGTTGGCACAATAAGCCTATTTGATATTGGTAATAATCAAGCAGCATTAAGAAGGATGTTTGTTCAGAAAGAATACAGAGGGTCCGCATATAAAACGGCAAAGATACTATTAAATAATGCATTGAAATGGGCAAAGGATAAGTCAATTAGGACCATCCATTTAGGAACAACAACTAATTTCTATGCAGCCCATCGTTTTTACGAAAAAAATGGTTTTAACCGAGTAGCTGCTGAAGAGCTGCCAGAGTCTTTTCCAAAAGTAGCAATAGATGAAATATTTTATAAATATATTGTTAACATACACAATGTTCAAAGTTTAAACGAAGTAAGAGAACAGATTGATCTTTTAGACAGCCAAATTGTCAGCTTGCTAAAGGAAAGAAGCGTCTTTGTAGCGGAAGCAGCACGCTTTAAAAAAGATAGAGATGAAGTAAAAGCACCTGAACGAGTAGAAGCGGTCATAAAAAAAGTACGGCTATTGGCAGAGCAAAATAATGTAAGTCAAAGTCTCGTAGAACAAGTGTACCGGACAATGATTACTTGTTTTATTCAAGAAGAGATGGACGAACATTCAAGGATTAACGAGAAAAACGCCTAGGTTGCTTTTTTGTGAAGAAGTATACAAAATCCTGGAAAGTAAGAGGAAGGAAAAATTGAATATTTGTAATGAAGAAGGCATCATTCAATTGGTGAAGGAAGATAGATGGATGATGGAGATATTAACAACGGTGAAAACATTAAATCTGCCAGACTGGTGGATATGTGCGGGGTTTGTGCGATCAAAGATTTGGGATGCTTTACATGGGTTCGATGAAAGAACTCCGCTGTCTGATATTGATGTTATTTATTTTGATCAATCGAATCTAGATGAATTGGTGGAAAAGAATTTAGAAGAGGAGCTCCGTTCCATTCTTCCAACTATTCCTTGGTCGGTAAAAAATGAAGCGAGAATGCATGTGGTCAGCAAAATGCCTCCTTATTTATCAGCAGTTGATGCGATATCAAAATTTCCGGAAACAGCAACTGCCTTAGGGGTAAAACTAGATAAAGAGAATAATGTTGTCTTAACGGCTCCATGTGGAATAAAGGATGTCCTTCATTACGAAATTAGACCAACATCTTATTTTAAAGAAAATCAAAATCGTGCAGCAATATATAAAAATCGGATAGAAAAAAAGAAATGGGGTTCCATTTGGAGTAAGGTGAATGTTTATTATTCATAAAATGATAGAAAAATTAGGAAGGGGATCTTTAGATGATATTGGAAGCAGCAATGCTTTATGTGAAAGATGGGATGAAACAGGAGTTTGAGAAGGTTTTTGGTGAGGCTTCAGCTATTATTTCCAAAATGAAAGGCTATCAATCTCATGAACTACAAAAATGCATGGAAATAGATGGTAAATACTTACTTCTGGTTAGGTGGGAAACACTAGAAGACCACATGATTGGATTTAGAGAGTCAGAGGAATATCAACAATGGAAAAAACTATTGCATCACTTTTATGAGCCTTTTCCAATTGTCGAGCATTTCGAAAGAGTGTTGTAGGATAAGGTTTTTATTTATGAAGGAGAGTTTAACGGTGCTTTCGAATTTCCGAAAATCTTGGGAAGAAACTGTTTTTTCGAAGGATGTATTGCTTAGTTTGGGTAAAATGCAAATACACGAGGAGCAGCTAATAGTAACAATACAAATTATATATGAAGATACAGATGAAGTAGTACAAGAGTGGGAAGTGGTTTGTACAAATTTTAAGGATCACCACTTAAATGTCGATTATTTTGGAGAGTTTATCACGCTTTTAGATGACCATCCACTACTTTGGGACCATAATGATGAACTAGTTGAATTGTTTTTTAAAGGAAAATGTGAAGATATTCATCAAGTAGTAGGAGACTTATTTATTTCCCAATGGCAGTTGTCGGAGGGGAAAATTCCTTTAGAAAAATTCTTGAATAAGCATCAGAAAGTGGCAGATTTGTTGAGAGAAGGGCAAGGACTGCTTAGTAAAGGACCAAAAAAATTAATAAAAGAACATGAAAATGTATTGTTGAGGCATGGATATAAAACAACGCTGCTAGACTGTGTGCAGCGAAACGAAAAATACAAAATATTTATATGTGGTGAATCCTACATAGTAGCAGAAGATTTTCGGGCGATTCAAATTAAGTAAGTTACCACTTTTTTTTATTTGATATCTGGGGAAACTGGGAGAAACGCGGAATTACTGGGAGAAACGCGGAATTACTGGGAGAAACGCGGAATTACTGGGAGAAACGCGGAATTACTGGGAGAAACGCGGAATTACTGGGAGAAACGCGGAATTACTGGGAGAAACGCGGAATTATCGTGAGGAACGCGGAATTATTGAGAGAAACGCGGAATTACTGGGAGGAACGCGGAATTATTGAGAGAAACGCGGAATTATTGGGAGAAACGCGGAATTACTGGGAGAAACGCGGAATTATCGTGAGGAACGCGGAATTATTGAGAGAAACGCGGAATTACTGGGAGGAACGCGGAATTATTGAGAGAAACGCGGAATTATTCGGATAAACGCGGAATTACTGGGAGAAACGCGGAATTACTGGGAGAAACGCGGAATTATCGTGAGGAACGCGGAATTATTGAGAGAAACGCGGAATTACTGGGAGGAACGCGGAATTATTGAGAGAAACGCGGAATTATTGGGAGAAACGCGGAATTACTGGGAGAAACGCGGAATTATCGTGAGGAACGCGGAATTACTGGGAGAAACGCGGAAAAACTGCTGAGGAACGCGGACAAAAGCAGCAAAACCGATCAACATAAATCATGACTGAACCAGCAATGGCATGTATATAACAAGAACGAAAGCTTCTTCCGAATGAGAAGAAGCTTTCGTCTTTACATAATAAAAGTTAAACTGTTTCGACCTCAGTTGCAACAACGTTTTTGTCTTTATTCTTAGATTCTGGTTTTAAAACTGAAATAAAAATAATAGCCAAACTTACTAAACCAATTCCAGTTAATACAGCTACTGAATGGTTCCAGTTTAATCCTTTATCAAAGAAGAATAATTCCCGAAGACCATCTACCATAAAACGCATTGGCAGCCAAGGATTAATCCAGTCCTTATAAAAGGATGGCATAAGTTCTGGGGCCATTGCTAAGAGCGGAGCACCAAAGAAAAGGGTAATGGCAGAGATTGGTACAGCGATAAAACCAATCCAAGACATTAGAGCGGTAATCATAAAGTAAAAGCTCAAATATGTTATGGAGATAAACCATGCTGTATCTATTTTTTTCGGCACATCAAGTCCAAGAACCCCATCAGCAAACCATGTTAATCCAAACCCTACAATAAGAGAAAGTACGATACCGATAAGCACTTGCATTAGTTTAGCAAACAGCTTTTCTTTGCGATTTAGAAAAGTCATCTTTTTTACTCCGAGAAAAACTAAAACAGAACCAATCAAGCTTGCCATCCATACAGGCTGAAATAAGGAGATTGGAGCATTACCATTAGCACTGTGTGTACCGACTTTATTTACATTGATTAATTCTGTTTTAACTGGGTTAATCAATATGGAAGCTTGCTCTGGTGTAAGTGTTAGGCCTGCTTGCTCATAATTTTTTAATGCTTCATCACGTACATTATTATTTAGATTGGCTACTACACCATTAAGCATCTGCGTCGCGATGTTCGACACAGTATAATTCATCCCTTGATTCACAAATATAGTAATACTTGGCAAGGTTGGTTCTTTCGTTTGAAGCGTTAGTTGTTTTTGACTAAAGTCACTTGGAATGATAAGGGAAGCGTAATATTCTTGATTATCCATCCCTGATCTTGCCAATTTCTCGTTATTTACTTCCACCCATTTAATAGCAGGTTCCTCGTTTGATTGTGCACTGCTGGTTGTTTTTACAGTATTAAGAATTTTTTCACCTAAGTTTAACTTCGTTTGATTAGGAAGTTCCACTCCACTGTCTTCATTTACAATGGCAATAGGCAGATTTTTAGGAGTTGGGTGAATAGATGGTATAAAGGTCAAACTGAAGATAACCATCACGATAAGAACAATAAGTGGTGATAGCCTAATTATTTTTTGTTTAAATATATTCAAATGTATTCCCCTTTCGTTAATGAACAATCTGTTGATTAATTTTGATAAGATTAATTATAATAACATTAGATTATAAAACAATAATCAATTCCTGGTGACTTGTTTAGTAATCAACATTAATTCGCTTTTATGTTCAGTAAATAATAAAAAAAAACGAATGAATATGGAGGAATTAAATTGTCAGAGCGAATAATCGATAGAAGAGTCGTGCGAACGAAACGAATGATAAGAGATGCATTAACAGAATTGATGGAGGAAAAAGGATTTGATGGCATTACAGTTCGTGATTTAACGGAAAAGGCAGAAATAAATCGAGGAACTTTTTATTTACATTATCGTGATAAATATGATTTGTTAGAGCAATGTGAAGAAGAAATATTGCAGAGAATAAAAAGCAAACAAACACAGCTGAAAGAGTTAAGTATAGAAGAAATAAATGAATATCATGCGAATAATCAGCCGCTTCCCTTTGTCGTACAGTTTTTCACATATTTAAAAGAAAATGCAGCATTCATGAAAGTAGTATTAGGACCAAAAGGGGATCCTTCGTTTCAGGAAAAATTAAAAGAAGTGATGAAAAATAATCTGCTTTTCCATATCATTAACAAAACAAAAAAAGAAGAGGTGCTTGTTCCGCTCGAAATCTTTTCAGCTTATGTCATGTCAGCACATATTGGTGTTATTCAACATTGGTTGAACAATGGAATGAAGCAAACACCAGAAGAAATTGCCTTGATATTATTTAAATTGATTTTTATGGGACCAAAAAATGCGATTGGTTTATAGAGCGTAGAGAAAAATAAAAACGATAAAAAAATTTATTTTCTTAAAAGTTAGAAGGTTTGGTCGGAAAAAACGAGGTAATAAGACGGTTTGATACCATGCAAAAAACAACGGAAGACATGCACCAACCGTTGTTTTTGCATAAAAACATTAACTTATTAATCAAGAAGAGGAATATAGTCCTCCATCAACATGCATGATTTGTCCTGTAATAAATGCCCCTTCATCAGAAGCGAGTAATGTATAAATACCGACTAAGTCTGCTGGCTGGCCTGGACGGCCAAGTGGTGTGTCGGTTCCAAAATTTTCAATAGCTTCTTCTGGCAAGGATGCAGGCTGCAATGGTGTCCAAACTGGTCCTGGTGCCACAGCATTTACACGGATTCCTTTTGGGGCTACATTTTTGGCAACAGCACGTGTAAAGGAATTAATAGCTCCTTTTGTTGAACTATAATCGATTAGAGTTGGAACTCCTGTTGCACTTAGAGAAGAAGTGTTAATGATGGAACTGCCTTCTTTTAAATGGGGCATTGCTGCTTTTGTTAAATAAAAGATAGAGAAAATATTTGTTTGGAAAGTTTTTTCAAATTGCTCTGTCGTAATATCAGTCAGGTCGTTTTGAGCTAATTGATAGCCAGCATTATTTACTAATATGTCTAATTTCCCCCATTGCTCTATCACATCATTAATCACATACTGATCAAACGCTTCATCCGTGATATCTCCTTTATAGAGAAGAACATCTATGCCTTCTTTTTCTAGTCGCTCCTTTGCATATTGTGCATCTTCTTCTTCATCTAAATAAACAATCGCAACATTTGCACCTTCTTTTGCATATTGGATGGCGACTGCTCGTCCGATACCGCTGTCGCCTCCAGTTATTAGGGCATTTTTACCTGCCAAACGATTATTTCCTTTTATATGTTCTAATTCTTCAATTGGTGCTGGATTTAGTTCTTTTTGATACCCAGGCTGTCTATTTTGTGTTTGTACAGGGGTACCATTTTTTTGTTGGTCAAAAAGTGTCATAAGTTTGGTTCCTCCTTAAGTCTTTATATCTTACTTTTTTACCCTGTTTTATTAGGTATAAACAGGGGCTATTTAATTCGCTTCAAAATAAGCGGTTTTTATTTTCTTAACATATGGTAAAATTAGGTTTTATATAAAAACAAAAAAGAAAGGATGAGGAATAATCTCTTATTTAAGAAAAAAGAAAATCTGGTTTATACTGACAATGTTTTTATTCATTTCGTTAAGTGTATTGTTTTTATTATGGAATCAAGGGATCTTTTTGCTGAATAGTGCAAATGCAAAAAGCTATTCGGTTAAAGGAGTGGACGTTGCAACATATCAAGGGGAGATTAATTGGTCCACATTAGAACAACAAGAGCTGACGTTTGCTTTTATAAAAGCGACAGAAGGAAGCAAATTTGTCGATGACTATTTTTTTAGCAATTGGAAAAATGCTTCTCAAACAAAATTAAGAATCGGTGCCTATCATTTTTTTAGCTATGATAGTGAAGGGAAAACGCAAGCAGAGAACTTTATAAAAACAGTTCCGTGGGAAAAAAATACACTTCCACCTGTAATTGATGTGGAGTTTTATGGAGATAAAGAAAAAAATCCACCAAACCCTGTTCAAGTAGAAAAAGAATTGAAAGATATGATTCAAATACTAGAAGAGCATTATGACAAACAGGTTATTTTATATGCAACCGAAAAAGCTTATAACCTTTACATAAAAAATCGTTTCGATAACTGCGATATATGGATACGTAATGTTTATAAAAAGCCAGCGTTGACAGACAAAAGAAAATGGACCTTTTGGCAATATGCTGATAAAGGACAGTTGGCAGGATATAATGGGAAAGAAAAATTTATTGATTTAAATGTATTTAACGGCAATGAAAAAGAATTTGCTGAGTATGGAAAGTGAGCTTTTATTTGTAGAACAAGGGAGTATTTTGTGAAGGAGGCATTTTTCAGTGTTTTCATCAATAGAAGAGTTAAAAGAACTTATTAAAAAAGGTACAAGTGAAGAAGAAGCAAAATCCCTTTTATTTATCTTATTCATTCGTATTAAAATGCTGGAGGAAAAGGAGTATCCCGAAGAAAAGTTTATAAAAGGCTGTAAAGATATATATTTAGATTTTCTTCGATACAAATCAACCCAATTAAAGGATGAAAACAAAAAGGATTTTAATAAAGTCCATATTGTATTTGGAGATTCTCCTGCTGGGAGTCTAAAAATGGCATTAAGAGAGATGGATTTAGCAGAAAAGGAGCAAATAATTCGACTTTCTGATTTATTTTCTGTTGGATCGATTTATCAATTGCATAAGAAAAGCGGCATGATTGAAAAAGGGGAATGGATGGAAGAGCATCTAAATTACGAAGAAGAAATTGATATTTATAACTCATATTATAAAAGAACAATCAGAAAAATAAAGGATATTCCAAGTGACAGACCAATAGTGATTTGGACGGCAGATAATTCCCATGAACAAACGGCCTTGCGCTTTATTCTTTATCTATTAAAAGATATACGAAATAATATATATATCATAAATACAACTTCCAGTTTTCAAAAACACATCCCGTTATCAGCAGGTACAGAATGTATGATTAGGCATACTGGTGAAATTAGTCCTGATCAATTAAAAGTTATTTATACTAAAAACAAAAAAGAATTGCCTATCACATTAGAAGAGCGAAAAAAGCTGGTGCAGGAATGGGAACTGTTATCACAATCAAAAGAAGTACTGAGAATATGGGATAATGGACAAATTCGCAGCGTGCCAGAGGATTATTATGATTCTTATATTTTATGTACAGTGAAAAAGTTACACAAAAAGAAGGGAAATCGAGGTTTCATTAAGGCTGCTAGAGTCATTGGAGAAGTGATAGGATATTTAGATCAGTATATTGGTGATCAATACATAGAATATAGATTGAGGCAGTTGATTATAAATGGGGATTTAATGATTCAAGGAGTGCCAAGGGCGATGCGGTATTATAGTGTGAAATTGTCCTGAAATCGAATGATTTTATGTAAAATAAGACTAAGAATAAATACTGGAAAATATTATTTCGATTTTTAGGCAGGAAAAAAGAAAAAATAATCGAAACAATATAATTAAGTAGAAAATTAGGTGTTGGAGGTTTATTGCATGTTCAACAAATTTTTTAAAAGAAAAGACGAAAATAAGTTAGAATTTATACAGCCATTAGAAGGGAAACTACTTGCTATTGAAGAAGTGCCAGATCCTGTTTTTTCTCAAAAAATGATGGGTGATGGATTTGCAATTGACCCTGTAAATGGTATATTAGTGGCTCCATTTGATGGGGAAGTGGTAAGTGTGTTTCCGACAAAACATGCGATTAGTTTAATCGACCATAATGGGAAAGAACTCCTTATTCATGTTGGACTTGATACGGTAAACTTAAAAGGAGAAGGCTTTACGATATTTGTTAAAGATGGAGACAAGGTAAAGCAAGGGCAAAAACTGATGGATATTGACTTTGATGCAATTAAAACGAAGGTACCGTCCATTATTACACCAGTAGTATTTACTAATTTACAACCAAATCAAACGGTGACGATTGAAGAGGGAATGATTAAAGTTACTTCCTAACGTAAAAAAAGTGTTATGGAGTGGAATCTCTGTAACACTTTTTTATTGCTGATTACCTGTTTTTACTATAAACATACTAAAATATGACTAAAGTATTACTTCGCTTCAGCTTTCATTAACACAACTTTATTCAAAAAGATAGAAACCAGTTCTGAATCTAATTTTTTCCCTGCCATATCTGTTAATATATTGGCAGCGGTTTGTGCTCTGACATCCCTTTTCGATAAGGGCGATCGGATGTAAGTGCATCCCAAACATCGGCAACGGCAATGATTTTTGCTTGTAAAGGTATTTCTGTTTCTGTTAGACCTTCTGGGTAACCGGTACCATCCAACCACTCATGATGATACTTGATTCCAGGCAAAATGACAGAAAGGTTTTCAAGGGGCTCAATAATTTTTGCGCCTATACTGGGATGCTGTTGAATGATTTCATATTCTTCTTTTGTTAACTTTCCAGGTTTATTTAAGATGTCCTCTGGGATAGCTATTTTGCCAATATCATGTATTAGGCTTGCCCATTTTATATTGGTTTCTTCTGTAAGGGACAGTTTTAGTTCACGGCTGAGAGAAACAGCTAATTTCATCACATTTATACAATGGCCATTTGTATATTTATCTCTAGCTTCAATTGCTTTTGCTAAAGAAGAAATAATGGATGTACCGATTTCATCTAAATACTCTCTTTGCTTTCGAAAGCGTTCGAATAATAAGCCGGCTAAAAAACCAACAGAGGAAAAAAACACTAAACGCAATTCCCAATTAAAAGCGGTTTGGTGAACATTGTTCACTACATCTAGTGGCATAATAGGCCCCATTACAATTCCTGCAACAATTCCAACCGTTATACCGCCAATTCTGCCAAAACCATATGCTGTCAAAATAATCGGAAAATAAAATAAATGTGTTAACACATTAGATGATCCATTAGCAAAATAAACAAGGAGCCAGCATGCTAATAAGGAAATGGCGATGATGCCTCGAAATGCAACAGGATGTTCGCGAAGTTGGGTGAGTATATTCTTTTTCATTTAGACTTTTCATCTCCACCAAGCCACTGTTCATGCTGCTGGTAAGAAGGAGTAAAGTGGCAATAAATTCATAGTGTATAGCTACTCTATGAATTTAACATATACTAAATACCTAGTACAAGTAAGTATTTAGGAGAATTGTGAGTAAATAGACAATTCGTCACAAATTAGACATATTTTTTTAAAAAGGTATATAATAACTTGGTTTAGAGCAATGAGAAAAGGGTGATTGATTAATGTTGCAAACATTATACCTTATAAATAGGGGCAAGATTCTCGTTTCAGGATGCTCGCTTTCCGTGTGGTATTAGCGAGACAGCTGAGACCCTGCAGGCCATCGGCCGAAGCGGCTCAGCGCGAGCCCCACGGAAAGCGAAGTGTATTCAGGTTGCGTGTGATTACCACAAACCTTCTTTTTTACATAAATAAAAACCCAAACCAAGATACGAAATATTTTTTACCTCTTCGTATCATTTATCCTTCTTTTAATATACTAAATTTTCCCCTATCAATATCCCTATTCAAACGGGTAAACAATGCCCCATTGGTTTCTTACTTCTGTCATGATATCCATTACATCTACAGATAAATCTAACGTTTCCTTGCTTGTTTTCTTAGCAATGTATTGCTCCATATCTTGTACTTCATAATGCAATGCTTTTGCTGTATCTCCAGCTTCTATTATTTCTTGTGATCCATCAAGATAGGTTATCGTTGCTTTTGCTGCACGAGGGAAATTTTCTACAGTAATATAACCTAAATCACCTGCCACCACGCCAAGTTTCGGCATTTTTGCGCGCATAGTCAGTGTGACAACAGCCATTTCATTATCCCCATTTTTTAAAACGATGCCGGATTGTTCATCAACACCTGTTTCAAATTCATTAACGGTTGTGATAATTTCATGCGGTTGGCTAGAAAGGAAAAACCTAGTAAAAGAAAGAGCGTATGTACCTATATCTAAAAGTGCTCCTCCAGCTAAATCTTTATTAAAAAAACGGTTTGTTGCATCGTTTTCTTTACAGCTTCCAAAAGAAACGGTTACCATCTTTAAGTTGCCGATTTTGCCAGATTGAACGACTTCGCGAAGCTGTTTAAACAACGGCATATGATAGATGGTCATCGCTTCAGCTACAATTAATTGTTTTTCTTCTGCTAAGCGAACAATTTCATCTAATTGCTGACTATTTACCGTGATTGCTTTTTCACAGAATACATGTTTATTATTTTCTAAGCTCTGTATAATATATTCATAATGATTAGAGTGAGGAGTTGAGATATAAACAACATCTATTTGTTCATCTTGGAGCATTTCTTTGTAGTCGCCGTAAGCTCTTTCTACATGGTGGGCCTTTGCAAATTGTTCCGCTTTTTCCAATGTTCGTGATCCAACAGCGTAAATACTGCCATTAACTTCATTTAGTGCTTCTGCAAATTCTGCCGCAATTGTTCCAGGTCCTAAAATAGCCCAATTTAATTTAGTCATGCTATCACCCCATTATTATTTTTGGATAATATTTGAAAACTAGTTTCTTTAGCAATAAGTACTTTCGTTACTTCTTTTGTAAACAGGGATGTTTCCACAACACCACAGATAGCCGTTAATGTTTCTTGAAGTCCTGTGAAATCATCAATATTTTCCAAACGAACGTCCATTAATAGGTTCCCATTATCACTGATTGTGTAACCATCTTTTTCTGTTGATTGGCGAATAGTTGGTATACCGCCAATTTCATAAATCCTTTTTTTTACAAAGGATAAACTGTCTTCTAAAATTTCCAATACAATAGGAAATTTTCCAGTTAAAGAAGGAACAAACTTGCTTTCATCGATCAGCAGAATATAATCATCGGCCATATTTGCAATGAGTTTCTCCTTTGTATGAATCCCGCCTCCGCTCTTTAATGCAATAAGCTGTTCATCTACTTCATCACATCCGTCAAAAGCAACGGAGATTTTCTCCACACTACTTGTTGGAAGGACTTCTAATCCATTGCTTACACATAGCATTTTGGTAGTGGTGGAAGGGGTTACAATTTTAACGGAGAGATTAGCAGATTTAATAAATTCAATTAAATACGCTATGGTACTGCCGCCGCCTAATCCGATAATGGTATTCTCTTGAATAAATTGCAGCGCTTCCTTGGCACATTGTTTTTTAATAGCATCCATATTTTTTTCGCCTCCAGCTTATCCCTTCATTTTCCCTTTTAAGTTTATGCTTCTTGTTTTTTTCTGTCAATTAATTAAAACGATTACTTTTTGAACAAGGGTGGAGTTAACCTTTAAATAGCTCTTCTAATACTTAGGAGCTATTCGAAACAGTTTAATTTTACTATGATATAGGGTTGTTTTTTTGACAAATCTGTAAATCAATCTGTCATTTATGTCTTGGATTTGGTCCGCCGCTCAAAGAGCTTTAACATGAAACATCATCCCTTTAGTTGAAAGCTTATGAATTGACAATAAAATTATATGGATATATATTTGACCTATCAATTATTGAGGGGTCAAATATTAAATCTTTGCTTTTTAACCAACCATTCTTTCCACTCTTATCGATCAGTAAGCCTAGCGCATACTCTCGCTTTTTATGAAGTTTAGCTTGGAGACATTTGGAAAAGCCCCTTGATGGAATTATCGCTATAAATGAAAACTGTAACTATTGAAAAGGAGTTGATGTATTGACAAATCTTTGTTCTCTTAAACTGCAGATTTTTTATCAGTTGCATGTTTTAAATAAAGAGTTAAATACTAAATTTGAAACTTGTTTAGGAGCTAGTCCATCACGTATTGAGATGCTTCAGCAGCTTTATCATGTGGAGGAAATTAGTCAAACTGATCTACAGAAAATGGTCAAAATAGATCATGCTGCGGTTACTCGGCATTTAAAACAATTAGAAGCTACAGAAATGATTTCTAGAAGGAAAAAGGCAGAAGATAATCGAGTTACATTAGTTTGTTTAACTAAACATGGAAGAAATGTGATTGAGGCATCATTAAAAGAAAAAGAACAATTTATCAGGCAAACACTTAACGAGTTTAGTGAACAAGAAATGCAGTTGTTATTAAAAATGCTCTCCAAAATCGGCGATAATGTGTCAAAAGTTAAAATATAATTTATGGAAAAGAGGAAAAAACAATGACAACAAAATTAAAGACAAATGATTTTATGGAAATTATAAAAGGAAGACGCTCTATCAGAAATTATGATCCAACGGTAAAAATCAGCAGGGAAGAGATGAAGGAGATATTAGAAGAAGCGACAACGGCACCATCATCCATTAATATGCAGCCATGGCGTTTTCTTGTTATTGACAGCGAAGAGGCAAAAGCAAAACTGGCACCATTAGCTTCCTTTAATCAACAACAAGTGAAAACATCATCAGCGGTAATTGCTGTTTTTGCAGATATGAATAACTTTGATTATGCAGATGAAATTTATTCGAAGGCTGTTGAATTAGGTTATATGCCACAAGAAGTGAAAGAGCGCCAACTGGCAGCATTTGCTAATCACTTCGCAACGTTGCCAGAACAAGTGAATCGAGAAACTATACTAATCGATAGTGGCCTTGTTTCCATGCAGCTGATGTTAGCAGCAAGAGCACATGGATATGATACAAATCCAATTGGCGGCTACGATAAAGCGAATATTGCTGAAACATTTGGATTGGATAAAAAAAGATATGTACCTGTGATGCTGCTTTCAGTCGGTAAGGCTGCAGATGAAGGCTATAAATCTTACCGATTGCCAATTGAAACAATTGCTGAGTGGAAGTAAAAAGTGTATAAAATATTTCCTTGAATCAGAGTATAGATTAATGGTTTATAAGATAATGACAAGAAGCAGCTGTTGAAATAACGGCTGCTTTTGTTTTCATTTTTTAGTAAAAGAATTTAAACCTGCATGGCATGTTTCAGCACCATTTTTTCTAAAACATCTATTCCTAATAAAATGTCTTCAAGATCTGTATGCTCATCTGGATGATGACTTAACCCATTAACGGATGGAATAAAAATAAGTCCAACAGGTCCAAATAGCGTCATATTCATTGCGTCATGTCCTGCACCACTTTGCATCAGTTTATAGTCAAGTTTTTGTTCTTCACAGATTGATTCTAAATTATGCACAATCTCAGATGATAATAACACGGGATTTTCCATACTTATTTCTTCGTATTCTACAACTAGTTGACGTTTTTTTTCGATTGATGAAATAGTTTGGAATAAATAATCGATCACTCGTTGTCTGGAATCGATGGAGGAGGATCGTATATCCACTTTCATTTCAACATTACCGGGCACGACATTCATTGCACCTAAAGGTAAATTCAGCACACCAACAGTAGCAACTGTTCCATATATATGCTCCTTTTTTGCTGCTTTTTCCAGTGCAAGAGTAATTTCGGACGCACCAAGCAAAGCATCTTGACGCATATTCATTGGGGTTGTGCCAGAGTGGGAAGCTGATCCCTTGATTTTTACAATATATCTTGCTGGAGCAGCAATGCCTGTAACTATCCCGATTTTTTTATTTTCATTAATAAGTACAGGGCCTTGCTCAATATGAAGTTCTAAAAATAACTTGAACTTCTCATTTTTTCTGTATGCCGAATCTATTTGATCAAAATGGAGAGCACAATGGGAAAAGGCTTTTTCCATTGTAATTCCATCTCTATCTTGAAGTATACTAAATTTTCTTTTGTCTATTAAACCAGCCATTGCTTTACTTCCAACGGTTGAAACACCAAAACGAGCAGATTCTTCGCAGGCGAATGAAATAATTTCAAGAGGATGGTCGGTTATTATATTTTTTTCATTTAATCGTTTAATTACTTCCAAAGCTGCTGTAACGCCAACAGCACCATCATATTTTCCACCATGATACACAGTATCTAAATGAGAGCCCATAACAACAGGAGGCAGTTCATTCCTTTTCCCTTCTCTTCTGGCAATAAGATTTCCGCAGCTATCGAGGCGAATATCCAGCCCTTCATTTTTACATAATCGCATAAATGCATGGGTGCAAGCTTGCTCTTCGTTGGAATAAGCAATTCTTGTTATGCCTATTTGTCCGGAATTATATTGGTTTATGTTATTTAATAGAGCTTCATATCTTTTTTTCTGTTCCATAATTGTCTCCTAGTGGGCTGAAAATTTGTAGAAAGTGTTAAAAACAATAAATGCTTATTATAACTTCAATATATTAAGAGAATTAGTGCTTTTTGTTATCATACTAATCATCTTTTTTTCTGTCTACCCTGAAAAAGGGACGTTGGCTTTCTCAATGAGTCCGCAGCCGGAATACACTTCGCTTTCCTGCGGGGTCTTGTCTTTCTCGCTTTCCCGCGGGAGTCTTCATGTATTCTCACTGCTCCCTGCTTCAACATAACAATGAATCTTAATCAAAGTTCCTATTTTCATGGGTCATGGTGCAAATTTTGCTGCATGGAAGTCTACTGAATTCTTTCAATTAAATTCTATTCTACTATTTTAACGATGTTCTTCATTACTCGACTAATAACGGCAATGGATGCAACTGTATCTAATTCTGCTATATCCAAAGAATGATTGGCATCTTTGATAATATCAACTTGTAAGGATGTTTGTTTCATTTGTTCTAATTTATTCAAGTCATAATGCTGATCTTTGTCTCCAATTACAAGAATTCCTTCGTGTTTGCTTTCTATTATGGATTTAAACATCTCATCCATTTTTAATAAAGGAGTAAGTAAGATTATTTTTGAGGATGGAAAGCTGTTGTTTTTCATGATTCCGTTCACAATTGGAATAGTTCCAAGGGATTTTCCTAAAAAAAATGTTTTTTTATAATGAGTGTTTTTAAGGAGGACATCCATAATTGGCTGAATGCTATTCATCATTGATTCAGTTGCCAAATAAGCAGGTTGCTTCAAAAATTCCTTATCATAAGAATAATGCACTTGAACTACATCGATGTTTTTTTCAAGCATCAGCATGGTTGCATAATAAAACAGTGGTTTATCATAGGTGTATCCTAGTCCAGAAAACATAAAACAGATTTTATCAGAACCAGTTTCTATTAATGTGTATGTAATTTCTTGTTCTGCACAAGCGTCTTTTATGATTTTGGTCGTTTTTTTCAAATTATTTCCTCCTAGTTATTCTCTCTTTATTAATTCGATAAATTGGAAAAAATTCCTTTTTGTAGAGAGGAAGATAGAATGTATTTATAGTATAGAAGGGAAGAAATCAAATAGATCAAGAGTGTTGATTATCCAAAATTAGATAGAATTATCCTGTGAAATAGTAAGTAGCTTTGTTAACAAGTACATTTTACCTGTTTAGATTTGAAAAGGATGAATCAGGACAAAAACAGCAGAGAAAAGAGGGGAGTTTGTCCGATAAAGAGTGAATCAGGACCAACAACCAAAATTTTTTAGGCAGTTATTGGTTAATCAACACGTCTGGGAAATAGATATATATTTTTGTATTCTAATGGAATTATCATTCTCTTAATTTTTATTAATAAACCGAACAGCCTCTCTTATTTATCTATGTCTATCTGAAAAAAGCTTTAGCGCTCTCAATTAGTCCGCAGTCAGAATACACTTCGCTTTCCTTCTGAGTCTCGTCTTTCTCGCATTTCCCGCGGGAGCCTCTTTATATTCCTGCTGCTCCCTGCTTATTTAAGAAAATTATTTCATTTCATGTGTCATGGGTGTGAATCCCTCTTAGCGGCGGATGTTATCTTGAAAATTACTATTGTAGGATGATTTTTCCTTTTTGAAGTTTTATAATGAAAGGTTTCCATAAATAGTTTCTTGTAACATTTTCTTACACATTCGTAGACTTTCTATTCTCCTTGGTACATAATTTAGAATATTCATAAAATACCATATGATAAGGCTTTCTTATGGTGAAAAGAGGTGTGTTAATGTCACGATCACAATATGCAGTGGAGATGAAGGACATAGTAAAAAAATTTGGTGACGTAGTTGCTAGTGATCATGTCAACTTCTTTGTTAAGAAAGGAGAAATCCATGCATTATTAGGTGAAAATGGTGCTGGAAAAAGTACAATTATGAGTATGCTTTCCGGAATATATAAGGCAGACAGCGGTTCTATTGTCATACAAGGTGTTCCATCTAGAATTCGCTCTCCAAAAGAATCAATGGATCTGGGAATTGGAATGGTTCATCAAAATTTTCGGCTTGTAGATACGTTGACAGCCATTGAAAATATTATATTAGGTGAAAAAAGCAATATTTGGAGAGGGAAATCCTGGAGAAATAAAAAAGAAAAAGAGATAAAAGCAATTGCAGAAAAATACGGTTTGTCATTTCCAACCAATTTGCCAGTTTGGAGATTATCGGTTGGAGAACAGCAAAGAGTGGAAATCATTAAAACACTTTACCGAGGGGCGGATATTATTATCTTTGATGAGCCAACTTCAGTTTTAACGCCAGGAGAAGTGGATCAACTTATCCAGACAATGCAAGAATTGAAAAATGACGGGAAAACGATGATTATTACGACACATAAATTAAAGGAAGTAATGGCTATTTCAAATCGGATTTCGGTTATGAGAAAAGGGAAAATGATTGCTCAAATAGATAAAAAAGATACTTCTGTTGAAGAGCTGGCACAGTTAATGGTTGGCAGGGAAATGTCGCAGGGGATTTCGATGGAGGCACAACAAATAGGAAAACCTATTTTGGAAGTGGAAAATTTAGTAGTTAGAGCAGAGCATGGCATCGATGCAATAGATGATATTGATTTTACTATTCACGAACATGAAATCGTCGGTGTTGCTGGAGTCGCAGGAAATGGGCAAAAAGAGCTTGCAGAAGCTTTAACAGGTCTTCTATCTTGGACAAGCGGAAAAGTTCGTTTTTACGAAGAAGACTTGCAATCCCCAACAGCGCAAATGTTAATTGATAAAGGAATTGCTCATATTCCAGAAGACCGCATGAAAAGTGGGCTTGCCGGAAGTTTAGGTATTATTGATAACTTACTTGCAAAAACATACAGAACAAATAAACGTACTAAATATGGATTGCTGCAAAAGAAAAAAAATGAAGAATGGGCAGCGGAGCTTGTTGAAAGATTTGATGTACGTACACCAGACTTGCATAGTCCAGTTCGCCAGCTGTCAGGAGGGAATCAGCAAAAATTATTATTTGCGAGAGAAATAGATCAAAATCCTAAACTGATGGTGGCAGTTCATCCAACACAAGGATTAGATGTTGGGGCTACTGAAGCAGTTCATCAGATGCTAGTTGATTTACGAAATATAGGTAGCGGTGTTCTTCTTATCTCAGAGGATTTAGATGAGGTGATGCAATTGTCGGATAAAATACTTGTTTTATATAACGGGAAAATTAGTGGAATGTTAGAGCGTGGACAAGCTGACAAAGATTATATTGGACGATTAATGGCAGGAATAAGTCAAAGGGAAGGAGCTATGGCATGAGTCAAAAAGCATCTATTCAACAGCAGCAGAATGCCAGCATAAAAGAAGATGCAACTAAATTATCGTTTCTTCCTTTTACGTTGGAATTTGATCCGATGAAAAAGGCAGGGAGCTTTTGGGTTCCGATTATTTCCATTTTTGTAGCTCTTTTTCTTTGTGCACTCTTCATTTTGCTGAATGGAATGAATCCCATTACTATTTATACAAGAATGGTGCAGGGGGCATTTGGCTCAAGTTTTGGAATTAGTGAAACGTTAGTAAAGGCGATTCCACTATTATTATGTGGGCTAGGCGTTGCAATAGCTTATCGGATATCCATTTGGAATATTGGGGCAGAAGGTCAATTTGTCGTCGGTGCGATTGGCGCTACAGCAATAACCATTTACTTTCCTAATCTACCAGGACCAGTCTATCTTCCATTAATGGTCATTGCAGGAGTACTGTCAGGTGCATTATGGGGCCTATTTACAGCAATACCACGTACTTATTTTCAAGTGAATGAGCTGATTACATCCCTTATGCTCAACTATGTAGGAATATTGCTTTTGGATTATTTTGTTTTTGGACCATGGAGAGATCCAAATGGATTTAATTTCCCAGGAACAGCTATTTTTACTCCTTTTCAGATGCTTGCAAATATCGGGTCAACAAGACTGCATGTTGGCATAATTATTGCATTGATTATTGTCGTTCTTTTTGCTTTTGTAACAGCAAAAACCCGCTGGGGGTATGAATTAAGGCTGCTTGGAGCAAACCCTTCGGCAGCGGTCTCTTCTGGAATTCGCATTAATAAGCATATTCTAATCGTGATGATGATCAGCGGTGGTCTTGCAGGACTTGCAGGAATGCTGGAGGTTTCTGGCGTAGCACATCGACTTATGTATGGTATTTCTCCAGGTTATGGATATACGGCGATCATTGTGGCATGGCTCGCAAAACTAAATCCTTGGGCAATGATTGTTACTTCCATTTTTATCGGAGGGTTAACGGTTGGAGGGTTTAGTGTACAGACAATTGGTTTGCCTTCCTCTATGTCTCTCATGCTTCAGGGAGCAATTCTTTTTTGTTTAATTGGCGGAGAAATGATGAGTAAATATCGTTTTAAATGGAAGAAAAATAACATATAGAGTGTGTTAAATAAAGAAAGGAGAATATGGAAGTGGTGGAAAATATAGGTAAAATAGTCAAACGTAGCATAATGTAAACATGAAACAATACAAACCTAAGGAATTTTCAGAAATGATTAATGTATCTGTTAGAACACTACAAAGATGGGATAATCAAGGTGTATTAACAGCTTACCGAAACCCTAAAGGAAGAAGATATTATACGGAAAATCAGTATAAAGAATAGATGGGAATCCAAGAGGATAATAAAGTAGGTAAAACAGTTATATACACGAGAGTCTCCAATCAAAGACAGAGAGAGGACCTTGAAAACCAAATAGAGTTTTTAAAAACATTTGCAAATGCAAGAGGAATGATTGTAGATAATATTGTCACAGATATTTCAAGTGGTCTTAATTACAAGAGGGAAAATTGGAATCAACTAATAGACGATTGTGTTAGTGGTCAGATTTCTACGATTTTAATTGCACACAAAGATAGGTTTGTTCGATTTGGCTACGACTGGTTCGAAGGATTTCTTCAAAAGCGAGGGGTATAAATTATCGTTGTTCACAATGAGAAACTATCACCACAAGAAGAAATGATTCAAGATTTGATTTCTATTATTCACGTATTTAGCTGTAGAATATACAGATTGAGAAAATACAAGAAAAAAATATCAGAGGAAGAATCAAAATGAAAAAAGCTTATCTAATAGAAATGAAACCAACGGCCGAACAAATAGTTAAAATACATCAAACTATTGGCGTGTGTAGATATGTTTATAATTTATATCTTAGTAAAAATAAAGAAACGTATGAAAAAGAAGGGAAATTTACAAGTGGGTATGACTTTTCTAAATGGTTAAACAACGTTCATATAAAAGAATCTGACCAATGGATTAAAGCAGTTTCCAGTAAGGCAGTGAAGCAAGCTATTATGAATGGAGATAGAGCTTTTAAAAGATTTTTTAAAGGATTATCCCAATTTCCTAGATTCAAAAAGAAAAAGAATCAAGATGTAAAATGTTACTTTCCTAAAAATAATAAGACAGACTGGACAGTAGAAAGACATCGAGTGAAAATCCCTACGATTGGTTGGATGAGGCTAAAAGAATTTGGTTATCTCCCAAAGGATCCTATTGTGAAGAGCGGAACTTTATCTCGTAAATCAGGAAGGTATTATATTTCTGTTTTATGTGAAGTGCCAGAAAAAATACAACCACCATCCATGAATCAAGGTGGCATAGGGATTGATTTAGGAATTAAAGAGCTTGCCATTTGTAGTAATGGTGATATATATGAAAACATCAATAAAACAACAAAAGTAAGAAAGATAGAAAAGAAATTAAAACGTGAACAGCGCTCTCTCTCACGTAAATATGAAAATATAAAAAAGAAAAGAGGTGAATCTGCTACTAAAAGAAGAGCGAATATAAACAAGAATATCCTTAGAGTGCAAAAGCTACATGTTCAATTGGCTAATATAAGAATAGAACATGTAAAATCTGTTGTGAACGATGTGGTGAAAACCAAACCACAATATATTACAGTAGAAGATTTGAATGTAAAGGGAATGATAAAAAATAGACATCTATCTAAAGCAGTGGCTGGCCAGTGTTTCTATGCCTTTCAAACATGGTTAAAGGCTAAATGCAACGAACATGGCATTGAATTACGTCAAGTAGGCAGATTTTATCCTTCTTCTAAATTGTGTTCATGTTGTGGGCATAAGAAAGTGGATTTAAAATTATCTGACCGAGTATATGAATGTAACTGTGGTCATGTCATGGGTAGAGATGTAAATGCGTCTATCAACCTTTTACAAGCAAAACAATATACAATATTAACTTAACTAATATGTATTATATATGTACGGTGGGCTACATCGGAATTTACGCCTGTGGAGAGCGATACAAACCAGAGTAGCGAGCAATTGGCTAAATGGCGTTCGTAGAAGCAGGAATACTCTAAGGATGTACGTTTGGGTGTATTTTTAGTAGCAGGCTATTTCCATGGAAATAACGATTTTAATTATTGCGGCAGCGATATCTTCTGGTTCCTCCCTTTTGTTTGCCATTTTAGGCGGGATATTAAGTGAAAAAGCGGGAGTTATTCATTTAGGGACGGAAGGTATTATGCTGATTGGTGCAGTAATGTCCTGTATTACCTATATCAAAACAGAAAGTCTGTTTCTCTCCCTAGTTGTTGCATTGATTTCTGCTGGTTGTCTTGGATTGATTCATGCCTTTTTGTGCATTACTTTACGTGCAAATCAAATCGTTTCAGGCCTAGCTATTACTTTGTTTGGAACAGGATTCAGCGCATATTTGGGTAAATCTGTTGCCGGTGCTGCTTTATCGGTCTCTATTCCAAAAGTAAATTTATCCTTTTTAGAACCAATTCCTTTTATCGGAAAAATATTTTCTCATTTGGATATCTTTATTTGGATCAGCATGGCACTAAGCATTCTTTTGTATTTATACATGTTTAAAACATCTTGGGGGCTTCATTTAAAAGCTGTAGGTGATAGTCCATCTACCTCTGATGTAATGGGGATTTCTGTTATGAAAATTCGATATCTTCATGTCATTGCGGGGTCTATGTTAATGGGATTTGCTGGTTTCTATTTAATTATGGTGTATTCGCCTAACTGGATTGAAGGAATGACAGCAGGAAGAGGCTGGATTGCGATTGCACTCATTATCTTTGCCCGCTGGAATCCGCTTCTTGCTCTTCTTTGTGCCTATTTTTTCGGAGGACTCGATGCGATCGGATTCCGTATTCAGCTGTTTGACATTGGTATCCCACCCTATTTTTTAAAAATGATTCCCTATATTGCAACAATTGTCGTATTAATGTTTATTGGCTGGAAAAATAGAAAGAAACAAACGATAGAGCCTAAATCATTAGGAATTCCCTATTTCCGAGAACAGAGATTTTAATCATTTTAATCTGTTTTAGGGAAAGTGAACATTGCTTGAGGTTCTCTTTATGAAAGGATGTGATGTGGTTTTTAATGTTTACCTAATAATTTAGCAAGCAAGGAAAATTAATGTACAAGTATACTAGGGGGCTGTAATTTGAAAAAATTATTTCGATTATTCGTATTTATAATGGTTGTTGCTTTAGCTGCAGGATGTTCTCAGGCATCTACTACGCCTAAGGAGAATAAAAAAGAAACTAGTGGACAAACAGAGAAAAAAGAGAAACCAAAAGTAGCTTT
Source organism: Niallia sp. WK069_GA_01 (assembly GCF_983173855.1). NCBI lineage: Bacteria > Bacillati > Bacillota > Bacilli > Caryophanales > Bacillaceae > Niallia > Niallia sp. WK069_GA_01. The sequence continues at coordinate 3,783,102 of NZ_OZ470138.1, read as the reverse complement.
TGTTTACATAGGTGTTCCTGGTGATGGCGGTTGGACATTTCAGCATGATGAAGGAAGAAAAATGGTAGATGAAAAGTTTGGCATTAAATCTACTATTGTTGAAAATGTTCCAGAAGGACCTGATGCAGAACGTGTGATTGAAGAGCTTGCACAGAAAAATGATATTATTTTTACAACAAGCTTTGGCTATATGGATCCTACTTATAATGTGGCACAAAAATATCCAAAAGTTGTATTTCTTCATGCAACTGGCTATAAGAAAGCAGAAAATATGGGAACCTATCAAGGGAAAGGCTGGGAATCTGGCTATCTAGCAGGAATTGCAGCAGGAAAACAATCCAAAAACAATAAAATTGGATATGTAGGAGCATTCCCGATCCCAGAGGTTATCAATACGATTAATGCTTTCACATTAGGTGCACAAAGTGTAAATCCTGATGTTGAAGTTTCGGTTGTATGGAGTAATACATGGTTTGACCCTGCAACGGAAAGACAAGCAGCAGTCAGCTTATTGGACCAAGGTGTAGATGTGTTAGCAAACTATCAAGATTCACCAGCAGGTATTCAAGCTGCTGCAGAGAAAAAAGTTTGGGGAATGGGTAATGATTCAGATATGAATCGTTATGCGCCAGAAACGTATATCACAAACCCGACTTTACATTGGGGAGAATATTATGTTAATACTGTGCAAAGTGTGATTGACGGAACTTGGAAATCAGATGCCTATCTTGGAGGATTAAAAGAAGGAATGGTGGATATTGCACCGTTCGGTAAAAACGTACCAAAAGATGTGCAAGACCTTGTGAATGCGAAAAAACAAGACATAATAGATGGAAAGCTTTCTGTATTTAATGGTCCAATCAAGGATCAAAGCGGAAAAGTAAAAGTGGAAGACGGAAAAGAATTATCTGTTGAGGATATTTTAAGCATGAATTGGTTTGTACAAGGAGTTAAAGGAAAAATCCCGCAATAAATGGGACAACTTAAATTAGAAGCTGCTGGCCAAGAGTGGTGGAAGATTGTTAGATAAACCCCATTTAGAAATGAACGATTCCCGTGTTCATCAAAAACATGGGATACTTGCTACTGACTAAATAATTATCCTAATAATAAAATAAAAGACGCAAAGACGGTGAAGTGACCCCTAAAAGTTAGACAGGTTATTTCATTAGGCAGCGTAGCTTGGGTAAAATGAGTTCGGTACTGCACCGGACTCATTTTTAATTTCTCCGGTTTCCGGTGCTCGAAGTTAAGCTACCTCGAACTTTTTGATTTTTTTGCTCCCTCTTGAACATGCACTTTTAAGGTAAGTAATATATGGCTTAATTTGCGGATGGTAAGAAACCTTTCTTTAGATGTGAAGTTTTTTTACTTATGGTAAGATGAAATTAGGTCGTATTTTAAAGTGTGTAAAGGAGTTTTCCAAAATGGTTACATTAAAGCAATTAATGAGCATTCCAGAATTACATTCAATTGATTTAGCAGCAGGAGCAGAAGGAATGGTCCACCCCGTTGAAGGTGTCAATGTAACAGAAAGTGTGGAATTGGCGGCTTTTTTTAGGCCAAGTGAATTTATAGTAACGACTGGAATAAATATGAGTAATTTACAGCAACTTCTGGAAATGGTAGAGAGTGCATATGAACATAATGCAGCTGGCGTTATTATTAATATTGGACCATATATACAGGAAATACCGCAGGAAGTGTTGGACTTTGGAGACGGTCATGGATTTCCAATTTTCAGCATGCCGTGGGAGTTTCGAATCGCAGATTTATTAAAAATTACGATTCAATTTCTTTCAGCAGAGCAAAATAAGCAAAAGAACATGGACAATATTCTGTCGGAAATCCTATTTAATGAAAACATAGATTTATCCTATATAAAAGATAAGCTTACGAATATTGGCTTTGATTTAGGAGCGGAATCGGCCATCATTGTATGTACCTCAAACGCTAAAAATAAAAAAATCACTTCCTTTCTACCAGAAATAGAAGAGAAATGGAAACAGAGATATAAGTTTTTTTTGTCGATGGTGTCTGAGAATGAAGTAATTTATTTAATCAATCGCTCTGCATTGAAAACACCTCAAATTCCTATCGCTAAAGTGATTCATGAAATATTAGAAAATTCAAAAGGTGAATTATATATGGGACTTGGAAATTTCTATAAACATATACTAGAGCTGAAGAAAAGTTATCAAGAAGGAAAAAAGGTTATTCAACTTAATAAACGCTTGCCTCACCAATTGGCATTTACATATAAAGATTTAGGAGCATATCAGCTGATTTTGGGGATACATGACCAAGAAAAACTTGAAGCATATTCTAACCAAAGTCTAGGCCCGCTTTATCGTTATGATCGACTCCGTGATACGAACTATATTGAGTTTTTGCGCGTGTATCTTGAAGAGGATGGACAAACTTCAAAAATTGCTAAAAAGGGATTTGTTCATCGAAATACGGTTTTATACAAAATTAAAAAAATAGAGTCCATCTTAGATATTGACTTGAGTCTTCCTTTTTCGAAAATGAATTTATCTCTTGCATTTATGATTGAAGATCTTAGAAAAGGCACGAATTATGCGACTGCACAAAAATAATTGTTGGAATTGTCATTGTTTTCTGACATTTAAATAAGCTAAGATAGTTCTATATTAAATATTAGTACAATATAGAATGGAGTGGCTTAATATTGAAACAAATTGAATTGTCTCAGACAAAAGTAGATGATAAAAGGTATGTATTGCATTCTTGGTCTAAGCAAAAAGGAATTAACCCTAAAGCTATAGCAAAGGCACAAGGTGTTTGCTTTTGGGATGATCAAATGAATCAGTATTATGATATGTCTTCACAGCTCGTTTATTTAAACGTTGGTCATCAACATCCTAAACTGCTTGAAGAATTTAAACATATTGGGGAAATTCCAATGGCAGCACCTAGTTTTGCTACTTCTCCGAAATCGGAACTCGCACGTAAAATTGTAGAGGCTGCCCCTCAAAACATGGCAAAAGTATTTTTTGCAAATGGTGGTGCCGATTCAAATGATCATGCTGTTAAAATAGCTCGAATGGCAACAGGCCGCTATAAAATATTTTCCCGATATCGTTCTTATCACGGGGCTACTTTTGGTGCTGGTAATTTAACCGGAGAAGGCAGACGCTTTACCGTCGAACCTGGATTGCCAGGATTTATTAAATTCGATACGCCTTATTTATATAGAGAAGTGATTGATTTTAAAAATGATGAAGAAGCAACACACTTTTACTTAGAACGATTAAAAAACCAAATGTTATATGAAGGACCAGAAACAATTGCGGCCGTTTTTATGGAACCAATTCCAGGAAGCAATGGGGTACTTATACCGCCTAAAGGCTATTTAGAAGGTGTGCGCAAATTATGTGATGAGTTTGGAATTTTGATGATTTGTGATGAAGTAATGACTGGGTTTGGACGAACTGGAAAAATGTTTGCTGTTGATCACTTTGATTTTGAACCAGATATGATGACATTTGCAAAAGGTGTAACAAGTGGATATGCTCCTCTTGGTGGTGTTATTGTCAGTGAAAAAGTTGCCAGCTACTTTGATGATCATGTATTGATGACTGGTTTAACATATAGCGGACACACTGTTTCCACACAGATAGGCTGTGCAACACTGGATATTTATAAGAATGAGAAGCTGATAGAAAATGCTGCTGCTGTAGGTGAAGTATTAGAGGAAAGATTAAATGCATTGTATCAATATGACTCTATTGGCCAAGTGCGCCATATCGGTTTATTTGCAGCTGTAGAATTGGTAAAAGATAAAAAAACAAAAGAGCCGCTAATAGCATATGGAATGGACTATGGAAAAGATAAAGTCGGGTTAATGGCGAAGTTTGTAGGATTATTAAGTGAACATGGTTTTTATACGTATTCACATGAATCTAGTGTTATTATTGCTCCTCCTTTAATTATTACAGAGGATGAATTAAACAAGGCAATGGATATTTTTGAGAATGTCGTACAAATTTTTGAAAAAGATTATCTTTTTCCTGACAAATCATTGGTGACGAAATAAGAAAGGAGCTGGAATAAATGGAGAATTTCTTTTATAAGCAGCCGGTGCCAATTGACTTTGGTGCAGGAAAATTAAAAACATTGCCACAGCTGATAAAAAAAATGGGATTAAATAAAGGGATCTTAATTTGTGCTCCATCTATGGTTCGTAATGGAATTGCCAAAGAAGTCATGGAACAATCAGAGGGACGAATCATCACAATGTTTTCTGGAATCCAGCCAAATCCTACTGTTCATAATACAGATGAATGTGCCGAGATGATTCGCGAGTATGAATGCGAATTTGCAGTAGCTTTAGGTGGTGGAAGCATCATGGATTGCGCAAAGGTTGCCTGTTTTGTAGCAACAACGTCTTACGAGACAAGCGATTTTTTCTTTAAAAGACAGGAGGTTTCACAACCTGGAATTCCATTAATTGCTATTCCGACAACCTCTGGAACAGCCAGTGAAGTAACGGCTGTCTCTGTATTAACAGATACAGAAAATTATGTGAAAGCACCAATCGCAAGCGATTATTTTTATCCTGTTTATGCACTAGTTGATCCAGAATTAACAATTTCCTGTCCTAAAAATGTTACTGCTGCAAGTGGGCTTGATGTGCTTGCACATTCACTTGAAGCATATTATGGAAAAAAACATCAGCCTTATACAGATTTAGCTGCAGAAAGGGCTGCTACTCTAGTTTTTCAAAACCTGCTGACTGCTTACCATGAGCCAGAAAATTTGGAGGCAAGAGCGAAAATGAGCGAAGCATCTGTGACGGCTGGTCTTGCATTTAATTTAACGCAGACAGCAGCAGCCCATGCCTGCTCCTATCCTATTACACAAAATTATGGAATCCCACATGGAGAAGCATGTGCTTTTACTCTTCCTGGTTTCTGGAAGATTAATAGTGAGCTCGCACCAGATGCAGAAAGGCTGCAGGATTTCAGCAAGCGACTTGGATTTAAAGATGCAGAAGAATTGGCAGATCGTATCGATGAAATGAAACAAGAAATGGGATTAAGGATGTCACTAGAAGAAATTGGTGTAAAAACAGAGGAAGATTTAAATGAGCTAGTTACGAATAGTTTTGCTCCTAATATGTTGAATAATCCAGTTTCAATGACACCGGCATCCTTAAAGAACTTATATAAAACATTGGTAAAAGAAATTTCTTCATAATCGATAAAACTCAATAATAGGAGGATTGATGATGAAAGTTCAGAATATTCTTATTAATAAAGAAAGATTGCAAAAAGAAATAGAACATTTTGCGGAGTTTGGAGGTACGGAGAATAATGGGGTTACAAGACTCACATTAACAGAACCAGACATACAAGCAAGAAACTATTTTTGCGATTGCTGTGAACAACTAGGTTTGACTACAAAATTTGATGATATGGGCAATCTTTATGCCACCTTAGAAGGGACAGAGAATAAGCCGCCAGTTGTTATTGGATCCCATTTAGATTCTGTCATAAAAGGCGGAAGATTTGATGGAGCACTCGGTGTTATTGTTGGTCTAGAAGTAGTTAGAACTTTGATTGATCATGGAATAAAGCCGAGAATACCGATTACAGTGATGAATTTTACAAATGAGGAAGGTGCTCGTTTTCAGCCTACCATGGTCTCATCAGGCGTGTTAGCAGGAAAGTTTAATAAAGAAGAGGTGCTATCCAATAAAGATACGGATGGAATATCCCTACAAGAGGCACTGCAGGCAAGTGGTTATGAAGGAACAGAAGAAAATAGACTAAGTGAGGCAACAGCCTATTTAGAGTTGCATATTGAACAAGGTCCAGTTTTGGAAAGCGAATGTCTGGATATAGGAGTAGTTGAAGGCGTAGTAGGAATGACTTGTTATGGGATTGAAGTAAATGGAGAAGCTGATCATGCAGGAACAACACCTATGCATATGAGAAAAGATGCTCTATTTGCTGCAAATGCGATTATAACAGAACTAAGAGAAAAATTAAGCAAGCTTGATGAAACATTAGTGTACACAATGGGAGAAATGAATATAAGTCCTAATATTCATACCGTAATTCCAAACAAGGTAGCCTTTTCTTTAGAGGCAAGACATCAAGAAGAAACGGTAATCCAGGCAGTGGAAGAAATAATTAAGAACCTGCCAGAATTGGTAGAGGGATGTTCTGTACGCGCAGTAAAAAGATGGGAACGTGATACGGTTTGGTTTAATGATCACCTATGCAATCTTTTAGAGCAGTCCACACAATCTTTGGGATATTCTTATAAAAAAATGTTTAGCGGTGCGGGACATGATGCTCAATTTATTGCTTCTTATCTGCCATCGGTTATGATTTTTACGCCGAGTAAAAATGGAAAGAGTCACTGCGAAGAAGAATATACCTCTTATGAAGAGTGTGCAAAGGCAGCAAATGTGCTGATTGATACAGTTTTGAAATTAGTAGAATAGAATGAAATACAAGAGTATGTGCGAGATGGAATGTAGCGTAAAAAGCAAACCATGCAGAATTTTTAGATTCTGCATGGTTTTTTGTTGGGGAAAATATGCATTAAAAAATGGATTTGTTAAGAAAAGGATATATGGTTGTGCAGGTGCACAATGTTTTTTGTCTGAATTATGGCTTTTTTCTGAATATTTTATAAGGTATCATTAAGTCTATATTAAAGGAATTGCCAATCTTAAAAAAGTAACTTTGCTAGATTAGGGGGGATGGTAATTAAGTATTTTTTATAGATAAATAGTTGCTGGAATTATAATCAAAAAATTTATCAAAATATATTATTCACAAAGTAAACTACCTAGGGGGTAAACATGAATTCAAAAAAAGTTGTTTTTTACTTATTTTTCGTTGTAAGTCTACTATTATCTGCATGTAGCAATAGTACAAACTCTGGTGAAAAAGGCGGTAGCTCAAACGGAGGAGGCACCTTAATCATTGGTGTTGAATCAGAAATGGATGTAATCGATCCACATCGCGCAGGTGGGTGGGTAACAATGCGGGTCAATAACCAAATATTTGAACCGCTGATTGGAGAGGATTTAAGCAAATCATCAGAAGAAGCAGCTGTGCCGGAATTAATTCCTGTTCTGGCTAAGAGCTGGGACGTTTCAGAGGATGGAAAAACATATACTTTTCATTTACGAGAAGGGGTTAAATTTCAAGATGGAACAAACTTTAATGCAGAAGCTGTCGCTTTTAACATTAATCGATTAACAGATGAAAAGTTTGAATACTATGACAAAGTAGGGGCTGGAAGAACCTTTAGAACGTGGAAATACTACGAAAGCAATGAAGTGGTTGATGATCAGACAATTAAAATTCATTTAAAAGCGCCATTTTCAGAGTTTCCTAGAATGCTTGGCCAAATCAATTCCTTACAAATAATGAGTCCAACATCGATTGAAAAATATGGGAATGATAAAGTGGGAGAACATCCAGCAGGAACAGGTCCTTTTACATTTGAAAGTAGAAAAAGAGGAGAAAATGTTACGTTAGTTAAAAATGAAGCGTACTGGGGAGAAAAAGCGAAACTGGATAAAGTTATTTTTAGACCGCTTTCTGATTCAGCAAGCAGAGTTCTTGCAATGAAAAATGATGAAGTGGATATCATTGCTGTTCCACCACCAGATTCATTAGAAGATTTTAAAAAGAAAAACTATCAAGTATTAACAGGAACACCACCTCATGTTTGGTATTTAAGCTTTAATTTTGATAACAAATATATGCAAGATGTTAAAGTGAGACAAGCAATAAATTACGCAATCAATAGAGAAGGGATTGCAAATGAATTATTAAAAGGAAGTGCAAATCCTGCTTATGTATTCCAAAGCCCAGGTTCTACCAACTATGATTCAAGCAAAAAATGGTATGAATATAATGTAGATAAAGCGAAAGAATTAATGAAAGAAGCAGGATATTCTAATGGTTTTGAAACGACACTGCAAACTTCAATTGATGGATCAGGACAGCTAATCCCTGTTGATATTGCAGAATGGATTCAACGAGATTTAGCTGAAATTGGAGTAAAGGTTAAATTGGAAACGAAAGAATGGATAACTTATCTATCGAATTATAGTAATGGAATGAGCAGCGAAGTAGGAATGAATCAGTTTTCTTCTGGAAGAACATCTCCATTTTTCTTAGCAATGATCGCACACTCTGATTTTAAAGCACCAGGTGGCATGAACTCAGGAAAGTATGTGAATAACGATTTAGATGCTATTTTGGATAAGGCAGCAAATTCTTTAGATGAAAAGAAAGCATTAGATTTATGGAAACAAGGCGAAGAAATTATTATGAATGATGCAGCTTTTGCGCCAATTGTAAATGATTCTGCACCATATGTTGTTAATAATAGAGTCAAAGGATTTGTCGTACCTTCAGAAGAATGGTATACATTAGCACCTGTTTGGATAGAGCAGTAAATAGTTGGGAGATAGTGACTGCTCTATCTCCCTCTTACTATAGATGAACTAGCGGGAGGGAAGAGAATGGTTCGGTTTATTGTATCTAGGTTATTTTCTACATTGTTTGTATTAGTTGGAGTGACGATATTTGTTTTTTTGCTAATTCAACTTATTCCGGGAGATCCGGCACAATCGGTATTAGGCGGTGATGCAACTCCGGAGGCGGTTCATCAATTAAGAGAAGAAATGGGATTGAATAAGCCTTTAGTTGAACAGTATTTTAATTGGGTAGGAAGCTTATTGCAAGGAGATTTAGGATATTCTCATACACTTCATTCAGATATAGTTGGGGAAATAATGCCTCGATTTTACAACAGTATAATCTTAACAGGCGCAAGTTTATTAATCTGCATACTATTTGGGGTTGTATTAGGATTGTTAAGTGCAATAAAGAATGGCAGTATATTTGACCGAATTAGTATGGGAACGGCATTAATTGGTGCAAGTATGCCGGTATTTTGGATAGCTTTAATGTTGATGTGGCTGCTTGCTATTAAAATGCAGCTGTTTCCTGTCAGCGGAATGTATAATATGCGAAATCCAGGAGGCTGGAGTGATTTATTACATCACCTTGTGCTACCTGCATTTGCAACGGCAACAGTATCAACCGCTGTTATTGCCAGACTCTCTAAAACAACGATATTAGATATATTACAAAAAGACTATATTAAATACTTTAAATCTTTTGGTCTATCAGAAGGAAGAATTAATGTCGTCCATGTATTAAGAAATTCACTTCCTCCCATTATTAATGTGATAGGGCTGCAAGTTGGTTATATTTTAGGAGGTTCATTATTTAGCGAAGTCGTTTTTAATTGGCCAGGAATTGGTCAAGGAATGTATACAGCTATTACTTCAAATGATTATCCGATGATTCAGGCAGGAATATTATTAATTGCTTTAACTTTTGTCATCGTAAATTTGTTGGTAGATTTACTGAATATCTGGTTAAGTCCAAAGCTACGAGAATCACTTAAGTCGTAAAAAAGGAGGCATAAGGATGTTTTCACAATCACAATGGAGATTAGCGTATAAAACATTTTATAAAGACAAGGCAGCAACTGTAGGATTTGTTATTATCATGATTAGTTTAATTGTTGCAGTATTCGCCAATTGGATAGCACCGTATAGTCCCAATATTGTAGCAGAAGGAAGTACTAGACTGCTTCCTCCTGGAACAGAAGGGCATTTACTAGGAACGGATCAACAAGGAAGAGATATTTTGAGCAGAGTAATTTTTGGTACACGTTCTTCTTTGCTATCTGCAGTTCTCCCTGTGGTTGCAGCTGCAAGCATTAGCTTAATACTAGGAATTGCAGCAGGTTATTTCCAAGGTTTTTTTGGGAATTTTATCATGAGATTAATGGATGTTTTCTTTGCATTTCCTGCTGTCCTATTAGCAATCGCCATTACAGCAATATTAGGTCCTGGACTATTAAATGTTATGATTGCCATCGTTATTGTTCGAATCCCTTATATGACACGAGTGGTTTATACAGATACCCTGCAAGAAAGCCAAAAGGAGTATATTGAAGCAGCCAAGGCATTTGGGATTAACAATACAGAAATAATGTTTAAGCAAATTTTACCAAACGTGTTGCCGTCCATCATTGCATACAGTACTACACTTGCGGGAGTGACAATTACTACTGTAGCAGGACTAAGCTTTATTGGTTTAGGCGTTCAGCCTCCTAATCCGGATTGGGGAAGAATGGCAAGTGAAGGTAGCGATATTTTATTACAAGGTTCTGCATTTGTAACGTTTATTCCTGGATTTGCAATTTTGATTCTTTCTTTTGCTTTTAGTTTAGTTGGAGATGGCTTAAGAAATGCATTAGATCCGCATGAAAGATCAAAATTTAAAGAAAATACAGCAAAAAAGAAAATGTATCAACCAATACTTCAATGGAAAAGTGCGAAAAAGGATGTGAATTAAGGAGTGTCTATTGCTAATTTAACTGAAAATAATCATGTACTGAACATCAAAAACTTATCAACAGAAATTAACACCCCTGATGGAATTACAACCATTATTGAAGATATAAACCTGTCAATTGATAAGGGTGAAATTATGGCTATAGTAGGAGAATCAGGTTCTGGTAAATCGATGACGATTCAATCGATTTTACAGCTGCTTCCATCAGGGCTGATTCATCAATATAATGGAAGTGTTAAAAAAGAAGGTACAGAGTTATTTTCTTTAAATGAAAGGGAACTCCGGGATTTGCGGGGAAAAGAGATTTCACTTGTTGCACAAAATGCGATGACATCGTTGGACCCATCTTATAAAGTCGGATCGCAAATAATTGAAATTATTATGGCAAAGACGAATTTATCGAAAAAACAGGCAAAAAAAAGGGCTTGTGAATTATTTGAACAACTGGGAATTGATGATCCGATGCGTATTTATCAGTCGTATCCACATCAATTAAGCGGTGGTTTAAGACAAAGGGTAGTCATTGCCATGTCGGTTGCTTGTGAACCAGATATTCTTATTGCTGATGAGCCAACTTCTGCATTAGACCCAACTATTCAAAAGCAAGTTTTAGATTTATTTAAAAAAATAAATAAAGAGTTAGGTACCACCATTTTAATGATTACCCACGATTTTGGAGTAGTAGCTTATCTTGCACAAAAAGTGGCGGTTATGTATGCAGGACAAATTGTGGAAAAAGGCAGAACAGAAGAAGTGATTTTTCAACCTAAACATCCTTATACAAAAAGTTTGTTAAAATGTATTCCAAATTTAGAATGGATTTTTGACGATACGAAAGAAAAAGAGCCATTATGGCAAATTGATGGGGAAGTGCCAAAATTATCGGAAATTCAAACGGGCTGCAGATTCGCAAATAGATGCTCCGTTGCAAATGATAGATGTAAATTTACAAAGCCTTTATTAAAAAAATGGGATGCTGATCATTATGTCCGCTGCATTTTAACCGAAGGAGCTGAGTAAAATGGAGAGAAATTTAGTAGAGATAAGAAATCTGCAAAAAGTGTATGGAAGGAAAAGCAAGTTCTCTGTCTTTCCTTCTAATGAGGTTGCTGCGGTTAAGGATGTGAGTTTTTCTATTAAAAAGGGTGAAACTTTTGGATTAATTGGCAGTTCAGGATCTGGAAAAACAACGGTTGGAAGATTGCTTCTTCGCTTAATAGAACCAACAAATGGAGATATTCTATATAAAGGAAAATCACTGTTAGAGCTAAATAAAAAAGGAATGGATGCAATGAGGAATCAAATGCAAATTGTTTTCCAGGATTCAGGCTCTGCATTCAATCCAAGAAAGACGATTGGTGAACAGATTGCCCATCCTTTAATAAAGTTTGGCGGCTATAGTGATCAACATGATTTGAAGAGAAAAGTATATGAAATGTTAGATGTAGTAGGATTGCGAAAGGACTTTGCAGGACGTTATCCCCATGAATTATCTGGTGGACAAAGACAAAGAGCTGGTATAGCAAGAGCGTTAATATTGAAACCGGAATTTCTTGTTTTAGATGAACCTGTTTCTGCGTTGGATGTGTCTGTTAAAGCGCAAATTATTAATCTTCTTCAAGATCTTCAAAAGGAATTTGGTTTAACCTACTTATTTATTGCCCATAATTTAGATTTAGTAGCATACTTTTGTGATAGAGTAGGTGTTATGTCAAAAGGAGAAATGGTTGAAACAGGATCAACAATAGATATATTCAGAAACCCACAACAGGAAATTACGAAATCTTTATTAGATTCTATTCTTACAGTGCGTGTTCAAAAGGGAGGATAAAAAGGACCAAGAAGTTCGAGGCGGATTAGCTTTGAGCATCGGCCTTCCGCAGGATGTGGTGACTTCAACGTTGCTCACAGGACGTGAGCGTTTTTAGTGGAAGATCCTCTAGTTAATACGTGAGAAGCGGAAAAGCAAACCAACGAAGAAATTCGACGTGTCATTTTTACCGGACTTTTTGAACAACCTCTTACAGTTGAAGGAAGTTTTCGTGTAAAGGAACCACAATATTAACAGTTACCAGCAAGATTATGATACATATAGGTGGAAGATTAACTGCTGCATGAAGTCTAGCGTTATCTTTTCAACTTTATAGCACAGGGAGAGGTTATTCAAACCTTTCCCTGTTTTTTTTGTCTGGTTCATTCTCTTTTCCTATGAAAATCCTCTGCAATGTAAATTTTGTGTGAAAAATTTACGTTTATTTTACATAAAAAACTGCTATATCAGCCATTAAAACCTGAAAATAAAGGTTTTTTTCTATTGCATTGTCTTTTTTTAAGAAATTGTAAAATAAATTCCATTTACATTGCGTTAAAGAAATCTATAAATCTCTCATATATCAACTTTATAAAAGAACTTTACCATTAGGGGTATAAAGTGAACCTTTCATCAGTGAAAGGATTACTGCTTGATAAGAACCAGATAAAAGGAAGGAGATGGGACGATGAAGATAGATTTACATATGCATACTACTTGTTCAGATGGAGAGCTATCACCAGAGAAAATCGTTCTTTTAGCGAAACAAGAAGGCATAAAAATAATGGCTATTACGGATCATGATGAGATTGCGGCATATAAGTCCGCAAAAAACATAGCGGATAATGTTGGCATTACTTTAATTCCTGGAATTGAGATAAATACAAGTGGACCCAATGGAGAATTGCATATTCTTGGATATGGAATACAGCCAGATCATCCAAAGCTAGTAGAATACATTGCTTGGCGTAAAAACGACCGTATCGTTTGGAGTAAACAAATAGTGGAAAAGCTTCAGCAGTTGGGCTACAAGATAAAATGGAGAAATTGCTTTGAAAGAGCAGAAGGAGGAGTGATTGTTCGAACGCATATTGCAGAAGAACTTGTGGCAAATCAGTATTTCGCTACTGAAAAACAAGCCTTCGAGACATTGTTGATAAATGGAAAGGCTGCTTTTGTAGAACGTTCTGCTTTTTCCTCCTTAGAAGCCATTCAACTAATTCATCTTTGTGGAGGCAAAGCTTTTATCGCACATCCGAATCTTTACTCCTTCCCATGGTCATTGGAAATGTTAATAGAAGAAGGGATTGATGGCATAGAAGCATATTATTTCACACATGACAAAAAAACAACAGACTATTGGCTACAGCAAGCAGAACAACATCAACTATTAGTTAGTGCTGGAAGTGATTATCATGGGAAGTCAAGGAAAGAAACGATTGGTTCTGTTATTTGTAAAACAGAATGGGTGATTCCATGGTTGGAGTCTATTAGAAAGGTAGATGTTTTGTGATGAAATTGTATGGATCTTCTACTTTATTATGGGGCAAATCATTTGAAGAGATATGCAAAGAATTTTCCTCCCTAGGATTAAATGGAATGGAATTATGGGCCGAACAAGTTTGGCATCAGCATTTTTCCTTGGATGAAATTAAAAAATTCACTGATTTATATGAGCTGGAATTAACCTTGCATGCTGCGAGCTGGGATTTAAATCTTTGTTCATTGAATAGTGGGGTTAGACAACAATCTATCACAGAAATTGGTCGGTCCATTCAACTAGCGTCTGCTATACAAGCCGGAAATATGACGGTTCACCCAGGCAGATTAACATTATCAAGAGATTGGAGCGATTGGCATATGCAATGTTTAAAAGAATCACTTGATCTTATAGAAGATTTAGGAGCTGGACATGAGGTGACTATTTCTCTCGAACTTATGGAAAATGTGAAAAAAGAGTTTATCACCATGCCGGATAAAATGAATGAACTTACGAGAAATCGATCAGATACGATTCAAACAACCTTTGATGTTGCACATACGCCGATTTCTATTAATCCTTTAACCTATTTTAAAAAGTTGGAAAGAATAAATAAAGTTCATTTAAGCGATTCTCGAAATGATAGATTTCATGTTCCATTAGGAGAGGGACAAATTCATCTTTCTCACATGATAAACGAATTGACCGATTTTGAGCATCCGATTGTACTAGAAGGATATGATCCTTATGGTCAAAACACCACACTAAAAAAACATCTCACTTATTTAAAACAAAATTTGATGGGGGCAGAAAAGGGGAGAGTTGGATGAGATTTTTAGTTACAAATGATGATGGTATATTCGCTCCAGGTGTTGCTGCATTGGTGGAAGTATTACAACATTTTGGTGAAGTATATGTTGTTTGTCCAGATCAAGAGCGAAGTGCGATCAGTCACTCGATTACACTGAGGGTCCCGCTTAAGGCAAGTCCAGTTTCAGTTTTTGGGCAAAATGTTAAAGCTTGGGCAGTAAATGGTACTCCTGCTGATTGTGTGAAATTAGGGGTTGATGTGTTAGTCAAGAAAAAAATAAATTATGTGATTTCTGGAATGAATCTTGGTGCCAATCTGGGACGAGATGTATATTATTCTGGAACCATTGCTGCAGCAACAGAAGCTGCACTCTTTGGGATACCTGCAATATCCGTATCTCTTGATCGGTATGAATTAACAAATTTAGATTATTCTATTCCGAAACGCTTGTTATACGATGTAATGGAATCTATCTTGCCTAATAAACTGCCCAAAAAAATATTTTTAAATATAAATCTACCATATGTTACAAAGGAATTATGTAAGGGGGTCAAAGTAGTTCCGCTGGATTTATCTGTATCCCGCTATAAACATGTAGGCATAAATGACCCAAGTGGACAAGTATTTTATTGGCTGAAAGATCATCTTCCACAATTGGATGTTTATGAAGAAATGGGAGATTATGCTTTTTTAAGAGAAGGGTATGTGACAATCACCCCAATTGAAGGAAAAATTAGTGAACGAAAACATTTGAAAAAAGTAGAGCGTCTGTTTAAAGGGCCATTGCAATTAAATTCTGAGGAGGAAATTTTATCATGAAAAAAACACTATTCTTTTTATTGCTGACTTTTATTCTTATTGTAAGTGCTTGTGGGAAAACAAAGGAGTCAGCTTCAGAAACAAAAGACTCTTCTGAAGCAGTTTCAGGAACACTTCAATTTTATACTTCCCAGCCAGATACAGATGTAACAGAACTGGTGGCAGGTTTTAATAAAAAATACCCAAATGTAAACGTAAAAGTATTCCGCTCAGGTACAGAAGAAGTAGTTGGCAAAGTATTAGCTGAAAAACAAGCAGGAAGCGTACAAGCCGATGTTCTATTAGTTGCTGATAATGTAACGTTTGAAAATTTAAAGACGCAGGACTTATTGATGTCATATGAATCAAAAGAATTAACCAATATACCAACTGACTTTGTTGATCAAGATCATATGTATACAGGGACCAAAATTATGTCTACTATTCTTGCAGTAAATACAAATAAGGTTGATAAACTTCCGAATTCTTGGAATGCCTTAACGGAGTCTACAGCAAAGGGTCAAGGCATTATGCCAAGTCCACTTTATTCAGGAGCCGCTGCTTATAATGTTGGAGTAGTCAGTCGTGATACTGAATTTGGCTGGGATTATTTTAAAAAACTTCATGGTAATAATGTAACAGTAGTGCAAGGAAATGGTGCCGTATTAAAAGCAGTAGCAAGCGGAGAAAAACAATATGGCATGGTAGTTGATTTTATTGCAGCACGTGCTAAACAAGAAGGTTCTCCTGTTGAATTAGTATATCCAAACGAAGGTGTACCAGTAATTACAGAACCAATTGGCATTACAAAAGAAACAAAAAATGAACCAGCAGCAAAAGCTTTTGTTGACTATGTTTTATCAGAAGATGGCCAATCTTTAGCAAAAAAACTCGGGTATACACCAATTCGAAAAGGAATGGAAGCACCTGAAGGGTTAAAAACATTTGATGAAATGAAGGTAATATCAGCACCAACAGAAGAATTATTAAAAACACGTGAAGAAGATAAACAACAATTTAAACAGCTGATGGGAGAATAATCCTTTATTAAATGCCGGATTGAAATAGAGAGAAGCATCCTTTCTGAATTTAAAGATAAATGAGGTGTAAACAAAACATGTCAGAGCCTTTTATTGAACAGCTAGAATATCCGTCTAATCCTGCTGTTGCTAAGCGAAAGATAGGTAAATATGCCATCATGACGTTCACCCTAATATTACTGGCTATTTTCTTTGTTGTCCCTATTATTCGGCTGCTATGGATGAGCTTTTCAACTGATCAAGGATTTTCCTTAGCGAATTATAGCAATATTTTAATGGAAAAAACAACATGGATAATGTTGAAAAATACATTTTTTATTGTTAGTGGATCCACCCTTATTGCCTTATTTCTTGGTGTGGTAATGGCATGGATTGTAGCATATAGCGATATTCGAATGAAAAAGGGATTACAAATTTTGATTATTTTGCCATTCGTTATTCCATCGTATATCGTGACCATATCTTGGGCGCAATTTACAAATGATAATGGTTTTCTAATGAGGCTGCTTTCCCATTTACCATGGAGTATGGATTTTATAAATTTATATAGTTATGGCGGCATCATTTTTGTTCTTGGTATTTCTCATTATCCCCTTGTCTATTTATTAACAACCAATGTACTGCGCAGAATTCCACGAGATTTGGAGTTAGCTGTTCGTTCATCTGGGGGAAATAGAAGGACCATCTTTCGTACAGTTACGTTGCCTCTTGCTTTTCCTGGTATTGTAAGTGGTGGGCTGCTAGCATTTTTAACAAACTTGGATAATTTCGGAATTCCTGCTTTCCTTGGAATTCCGGCAAATATTACAGTATTAAGTACAGCCATCTATCAAGAAATTGTCGGATTTGGTCCAAATTCATTTGCTCGTGCTGCAACATTATCCGTCATTTTAGGTGTAGTAGCTTTGCTCGGTACATTTCTTCAGTGGATTTTATTAGGTAAATCAAAACAAAGTGATACTACTATTTCAGATGCGAATCCTCGTTTTTCTTTTGGAAAATATCGATTAGCTGTTGAAGTACTTATTTGGTTATTTTTAATCATTATTAGTATTGTACCGATTTTATCCATGATTGGATCTTCCTTGATAAGAGCATATGGTTTACCTTTTAGTTTAGAGAATATTACATTGGATCATTATCGTTATGTTTTATTGGAATATGATAAAGCAAAGCAGGCGATTATTAATAGTTTAGAGCTTTCTACCATTACGATGATCATTTGTTTAATCATTGGAACAGCAGTTGCCTATTATCGAGTACGTAAGAACAATGGAGCGGCGAAAATGATGGAGGTTATTATCGGTCTTCCATATGCTTTACCAGGCATGGTATTAGCACTTGCTATGATTTTTGCTTGGATGCAGCCAATTCCAGGCTGGAATCCAGGGATATATGGAACGATATGGATCTTAATTATTGCCTATGTTACACGATTTATGATTCTTCAAATCCGCGGGAGCATGACAGCAATGTCACAAGTGTCGGTTGAGATGGAAGAAGCAGCCCAAGTATCAGGTGCAAGCGGTATGGCTAAATGGCGATATATTATGCTTCCACTTTTGATGTCTGGAGTATTAAGCGGAGCATTTCTGGTATTAGTGACAACCTTAACAGAATTAACGGTATCTTCCTTACTTTGGTCCAGTGGATCAGAAACAATCGGATTAATCATTTTTAATTTTGAGCAAGCAGGATATACCAATTATTCCACAGCCTTTTCCGTTTGTATCATTGGAACAATGCTGCTGCTTAGTTTAGTTGTCTTTACGCTTCAAAAATTATGGAAGAGGGTGTGAAGGATAGATGAGTACGGTTATTCGTCATGTTAGTAAAAAATTTGATCAAACAACTGCACTTTCAGCAGTTGATTTAACGATTAAAGAAGGAGAATTTATTGCGATTCTTGGTCCTTCAGGCTGTGGAAAAACAACATTGTTACGCTTAATAGCAGGGTTTGATTCTCCTACAGAAGGCGAAATATTAATGAATGGAGAACTGGTGGCTCAGAATGGAAAAAAGGTGCCACCTGAGCAGCGTAATATTGGTATGGTTTTTCAATCATTTGCTCTTTGGCCCCATTTAAAAGTAAAAGAACAAATACGTTTTCCATTAAAACATCATCGTTTTGTAGAAAAGTCTCTTCAAGCTAAAGCAAATGAACGTGTGAAGGAAATGTTATCGCTTATAGGATTAGAGAAATTTGGAGATAGGATGCCAAATGAATTATCAGGAGGGCAAAAGCAGCGTGTTGCGATTGCTCGAGCACTTGCTCCAAAGCCATCCTTATTATTGATGGATGAACCGTTAAGCAGTCTAGATGCAGAATTAAGAATGGAACTGCGGAATGAAATACAAATGATTCATCGAAAAACAAATACTTCCATTGTGTATGTAACACATGATCAGTCAGAAGCACTTGCGATGGCAGATCGAATCGTTGTGATGAAGGATGGTCAGGTAGAACAAATAGGCACTCCCGAAGAAATCTATATGTTTCCAAAGACAGCTTTTGTGGCAACATTTGTAGGAAAGGCAAATATGTTTCAAGGAAAATGGACGGATAATATTTTTCATCCATTTGGAGATAAAAACATTCAGTGGAATGTCCCATATATTTCTGGGGATATATACAAGCAGCAGCTTTGTCCAATCAGGCCAGAACAATTAAAACTGTCAAAAAATGGAGTGGGTATAAACGGAGTCATCCGAAATTGTTTATTTCAAGGGAAGGAAATGCATTATACAGTAGAGGTAAATGGTGATCTTTTTCATGTAAATGGCAATTTATATGAACGCTTTTTAATAGGGGACAAAGTGGTTATTCAACTAAAACAGCAACAGGAAGCAACTGATTTTTCATTCGATGAACTGTTGGGAAACGCCACGAACAATAGTAGAGAAAAAATCTCTCTTCACTAGTAGAGGAGGATTTATTTATTTGATTATGCGGTGAAAAATGGGAGGAACGCGGAATAATCGGGAGAAGCGCGGAATTAATGGGAGGAACGCGGAATAATCGGGAGAAGCGCGGAATTGTTGGGAGGAAGCGCGGAATTATGGAGAGAAACGTGGAATTGTTGGGAGGAGCGCGGAATTAATGGGAGGAACGCGGAATTATCGGGAGGAACGCGGAATTATCGGAAGAAGCGCGGAATTATCGGGAGGAGCGCGGAATTAATGGGAGGAACGCGGAATAATCGTGAGAAGCGCGGAATTAATGGGAGGAACGCGGAATTATCGGGAGGAACGCGGAATTATCGGAAGAAGCGCGGAATTATCGGGAGGAACGCGGAATTATCGGGAGAAGCGCGGAATTAATGGGAGGAACGCGGAATAATCGGGAGAAGCGCGGAATTGTTGGGAGGAACGCGGAATTATCGGGAGAAGCGCGGAATTATCGGCTTCTGTACAAAGTAAATGGGAGGAAATGATAAATAATTCTCAATAAAAAGACATTATTTCCAAAAGGCACGCTGCTCCATAACGCTGCAGATGCCTTTTTTTCATTAAAAAAATCATAAACGATATGGAATGGTGGATAACTGGATGGTTGTGTTGGCATCCAACTCCTATCGCTTATGAAAATAACCCTGTGCTTCTAAAAAGTGGACGCATGTAAACATTTTTCTTCAGGATGATAATGATCTTTCTTACGAGCACTTTTTTATTTATGCTACTGCTGTTTAGGAGCACCAGGTGGATAATAATAGGGTGGAACCTTAATCCATCCTCTTTTTCGCATTAAGTCTTTAAGTGTTGCTCCAAACTTCATTTTTTCTAACATGCATTGTGTAAATAGCACACTCACATCATTTCTAATGCTTTCTGAGGCGGCGGCAGCAGAATGAACGATAGCGGCAACTGTTTTTATGCTTAGTCCATTCATAATTTCATCATCTGTTAATTTAGTACCTAAAGGAACACCGTTTGGATCAGATTGTGGTCGCTCCTGACTAGTAGGGGGTAAATGTATTCCTTCTGTTTTCATAAATTCCTTAAATCTTTGTCCTTGGGAATCGCATTGTTTTAAGCTATCTTTTAGAATTGTTTTTACATCATCATCTGTAGTAGTATTTAGTCCAATTTGAATATAAATAGACGCTTCATTCATAATCGTTAAATATAACCAACAACTCATTACTTCGCCAACATGTAATGGGTTTTTTTGTTCATTGTCCAGATTCATTTGCAAATAGTCTTTTAAAGCTTCAATTATAGTAGTCACCAATATCATCCTGTCATTTTTTTATTATATTTTGTGAAAAAAAAGAATTTGATACATTAAATTGTCTTTTTTTATCCTATTCATTACGGGCAGTGAGAAAAAATGCATTTGTGCAGAATGTGGAAAGGAAGAAAAAGTCGAACTTGCTGTGGTGCGAAATGTGAAGAAGTTTAAGCTGCTGTTTCCTGACCGAAAAATGACTACTACTAAGCAGTGCTCTGTAAAAGAAAAATAAGAAGAATATTAGAAAAAGATTTTAATAAAGTAGGATCAAATCGAGGATCTTTTATAAATAACGGATGCTGTCGTAATAAAAAGGCAATCAAGACAAAAACAGCAAAGAAAAGAGGCGAATTTGTTCTCTGATGGAAGTCTTACATTATGGTAGACACTCATACAAACTAATTTGCACCATGAAGAATGAAGATAGGCAGTTTGATTATGTTCGTTGATATGTTGAAGCAAGGAGAAGCCTGCATACACAAAGACTCCCGCGGGAATGCGCGAGAAAAGACGGGACCACGCAAGTAGCACGAGGAAGATCATGTGTAGCCCAGTGGAAAGCAAAGTTTATTCTGACTGCGGACTTATCGAGAACGCCTCTTTTTCAGAGGTAGCTGATTTTTTTCGTATTATAGGAGAAATTAATCAAGAAAGGATGATAGTGCTGAACGGAATTAAAGACTAGCAGGAGTTAAAATGACTGCAAAGAGTCAACTACATCTGGGGAATAAAGAACGTAACTAGCTAATCGGAAGTAGTCGCCAGAGGAGAGTTATTGCTAAATTTTCTTTAAGGAAACTTTTTTGGTACAAACCTAAAATTTTTCTATAGAACTCTAAGTGTGACAGCCAACAAAACTTTTTCTCTAGACCCAATGAAATCTATTCTGTTAAGATACAAAAGTGATTTTTGAAAAGAAGTATAAGTTCGGTAAGAAAATTTGTATTTCGTTGATAACCAAGGGTGTTTGCGCTTTTCTATTGTCTAGATAAAGCGCTTGACTCTTGTGAGTTTAACCCTATGTTTCTAAAAGTAAAAACACTTTTGGAGTCATGTGAACATTTTTCTTCAGAGCTGCACAAGGTGCTGGCACTTTTCAGAGAGGGGAAGGGGAAAATTGGCAACAAGAGAGTCTTTAGCAAAAAAGGTAGCATGGATTAGTGTTATCAGTAATATTTTTTTAACGGTGGGCAAATTAATTGTCGGCTGGATCGGAAACAGTGATGCTGTGTTTGCAGATGGTATTCATTCAGCGGCTGATGTTTTTGCATCCATTATTGTTCTGTTAGTAATAAAAATAGCAAATAAGCCTGCTGATCAGGAGCATCCATATGGACATGGAAAAGCCGAGATTATCGTGTCTGGAATTGTTGGCATTGTTTTGCTTGCAGTGTCATTATACGTTGTATACGAGGCGGTAGCAGGACTTTTTCATCCAATAACTACACCAAATATGCTTGCTATGTGGATTGCTGTTATTTCTTATGGGGCTAAAGAATGTTTGTACAGATATTCCATGAAGATTGCTGTAGCTCAAAAAAGCAAAGCAATTGAAGCGATAGCTTTTGACCATAAAGCAGATATTGTAGCAAGCATTGCTGCAGCTGTTGGGGTATTATTATCGATCATTGGAGCGAAATTTCAAATTCATTTCTTGCTTTTTGGAGATAAAATAGCCAGTGTAGTCGTTGCATATTTGATATTCAAAATAGCAAAGGAAATGTTGAAAGAAGCTTTTGATATTTTGCTGGAGCGAAATATTGATTCTGAAATACTAGTTGACTATCGTGCCATTATTTCTTCGTTTCCTGATGTAAGGAGAATTGACAGAATTAGGGCGAGGGAGCACGGCCATTATGTATTAGTGGATCTTAGAATTGCCATTGATTATAATAAAACGATTAAAGAAGGACATGATTTGTCCAGAGAAATAAAACAGAAGCTAATGAGAAAATACGATAATATTGAAGAAGTGTTAATCCATTTGAATCCTTATTTTGAGAAAGAATAGCTGGAAAATAGTTCACTGCTCTACAAAGAAGCTGGGACATAAGTATTCCAACCGAAGATAAACCCAAACAATGATACGAAGAGGTATCATTGTTTGGGTTTTTTATTTATGTAAAAAAGAAGGTTTTGTGGTAATCACCTGCAGGAAATGTGGGAAGGCTAAAGACCCCGCAAGGCAACGCCGAGGAGGCTCAGAGCTCCCACACCGCGGAAAGCGAAGCAACCCGTAGTGGAAAGCAACCCCATAAGAAAAGCGCAAGCGCCTTGTTTAGCCCCGAAGAAAAATGTTCTCCAGACTCAAAAAGTGTTTTTTACTTTTAGAGGCTGGAGGCAATACTCACTGGGGCTAGGCGCTGGAGCTAGACAGCCTTCACATTTCAAAAAGTATATACTTTTTCACCTTTTAAAAAATAAACCTCCCATTTTGTTGTTCTTAAACCGAGTAATATCAAGGAATTGCAAACGAATTTGATGGTGCGAAGTTTGAGTTAATTAGATTAAAAAACATAAATAACCAGTATAGGGAAGTAACCATTTACGTGCTAAATTAGAGCATGTTCGTCTTGACCTATTATCTATTTCGTTATGCCTCAGCCTCTTTTCCTCACTGTCATCAACTGAAATCTCCGTAAATTGTAATAAATTAAAAATGATTGGTTTTTATACTATTTCCTCCTATGTTGAATGTTAATTTGACGACATGGGGATCTTCTTATTACCTCCAATAGCTCTTTCTAGGTCACTCACTATATTTCCATAAAAACACAAATATTATGGACAATTCTCCTCACCTTTTTTTCTTTGATGGAATATAAAGGAAGTATAACGAAAAGCTTGTCTTTGGTTAAAGCATAAGAATGCAACGTATAACGAAAAAATTATAGGCTCTGCTATGCGAATTTATAGACTAGATCAGTTCTTCTATTGATCTTTCATTATAAGTGCAAAAGGAGCGGGAAATAAGAGAATAGGAGGGGCTTTTGTGTTTTTTAAGGAAAAAAAGATTTTAATTATAGGTGGAACGGGAACAATTGGACAAAATCTCATTCGCTTTTTATTAGAAGAGGAACCAGAAGAAATCAGGATTTTTAGCCGAGATGAATTCAAACAATATCATCTTCAACATACTTTAAAAGGAAATAAGAAAATACGCTTTTGTATTGGAGATGTCCGTGAATATGCGAGTGTGTTAGCAGCAATGCAAGATATTGATTATGCATTTCATGTTGCAGCGATGAAGCATGTAGCATCTTGTGAACAAAACCCATACGAAGCGGTGTTAACAAATATTATGGGAACGAATAATGTAATAAAGGCTGCAATGGAACAGCAGGTGGAGAAGGTGGTATTTACTAGTTCAGATAAAGCTGTATCACCAACTAACACATATGGAGCAACAAAATTAACGGCAGAGCGGCTTATATCTGCTGCTGAACAGAAGAAAGGAAATAGCAAAACAGTCTTTGCTAGTGTGCGGTTTGGCAATGTAATGGGTTCTAGGGGTTCTGTTATTCCACTTTTTACAGAACAAATTTTAAAAGATAAACGCATCACTGTTACAAACAAAAAAATGTCTAGATTTATGATGTCCCTTACGCAGGCAACTATGTTAACAATGGAAGCATTAAAAGAAGCCCAGGGTGGCGAGGTCTTTATTTTGAAAATGCCTGTTATCGTATTAGAAACCTTATCCGATGTAGTTATAGAAGAAGTAGCCCACAAAAATGGATTGGATCCATCTGCTATTACCATAGAGGAAATAGGCTTAAAACCGGGAGAGAAAATGTACGAAGAGCTAATGACATTGGATGAGTCAGCAGTTGCCTATGAACTTCCTAATATGTATATTATTCCTGGTCTTCATTCAAAAATGGGATTGTATTCAGATGCGAAAAAAGCAGCACTGGCTACTTATAGTTCAGATGACCAACATCCACTGATGAAAGAAGAACTTAGAAGCTTGTTAAATAGGGAAAAACTTGTATAAAAAAGGCATTAATAATGGAAATGATAAACGAAAACAGGCTGTGAGTTCAAAGTGAAAATCGATAGGAGAACAGCCATTGAAAAAAAACGCAACAGTATAGTTTTATAAAAAAGGATTAAATTTAATTACAATAAATTGGAGGAAAAAGAATGAATGTACTTGTTACTGGCGGCGCAGGTTTTATCGGAAGATGGGTGGTCCGTCAACTATTGCAGGATAAACAAAATGTATGGGTATTAGATGATCTTTCGAACGGCAGAGTAGAGAATATTCAAGAGTTTTACCAAGATCCTCATTTTAAAGGCTTTATAAAAGGGGACATTAACGATATAGCAGTATTGAATGCATTATTTCAGAACAACTTGGATGTGTGCTACCACTTAGGTGCCAGCATCAATGTTCAGGACAGTATAGATGATCCTAAAACCACATTTGTCAATGATACAGTCGGAACATTCAGCTCCGAGGAGTAAACTTTGATAAAAAAATGTGAAAGATGTTAAAGTAACTTATTCACATGTAAAAATTTACCATTGTCGTTTTCGTCCTTTTTACCAAAAAAGACAAGCCAATTTCGTCATTTTCATTGTGAAATTGTGGATAACTACTTTTCTCTTTCCCAACACCACATCCTTTTGTTATAATTATGACACTAGGTAAATCTAATTTGCATTGGTTTTCCCAGTTGTACTATATCCTCGTTTGTTAGTGTTTGCCCGCGAAAGGCTTCTAACAGTCGCGAGGATATTTCTTTTACCGTTTTTTTGACGCGCTTCAATGCTTTCGACCCTTGCTCATGAAGCACCATTATGATTTCTGTAATCTGGGCCAATAAATAATGATTTTTCATGGCATTGTAATTTTTACTGCTTGCGTGTTGAATGTGATAGCGTAGGTTTTTTTGTCTGTTAAATCCCTCGTTTTCTATTTTCCAACGGCTTCGTCCAGTGTTAACGAGCCTTTTGGCATTCTTTTTTGTGATTTTTATGTTGGTAAGGAAAAGAAACTTTTGTTTTCCCTTTTTCGTTTCCATTTCGTATTCCAGCACACTTTGTTGATGTTCCCTATAAACAATTCCGTTCACCCAAGTAATTCTTCCTTGTTGGCTATCTTCATTTATATTCAAGACATTGTCTTCCATATTTTTTAATACCTGAAACTCACTGGCAATACTTTTGATGCGATCTTCCTTGAATCGAAATAAATAGTTCCACTTATATTTCTTGCATTGGTTAAAGACCTTTTCACACGCATAAAGACTATCGGCAATGATACAGATGGGCAGCCGTTTGAATGTGTCTTTAAGTCTTGTAGCCAATCGATAAAAAGCATTTAGTTCACAATCTTGTTTCTCCACGTCTTCCGATTCATTTTCAATAAACGCTGAGTCAACACTCAGCACCATATCTCCAACAACCAATTTAGCTTCTAGGACGTGATGCATATAGATGGTCTTTGTTTTTTCTTCACCCGTTTCCTTATCCTTTTCCTTGTAATTTCGTCTCAAGCAGTGGTCACAATGCTTTACATTAAACGTGAAAATGCCTGTACCATCAATGATAACGCCCCAATATTTCCCCTCAATCCGATAAGAATCAAAGCACCTCTTTTTCAATAATTCTTTGATCATGTACGTTCGGATATGTTCAAGTTCTGCTGGTTTCAACCGAGAAAGAAAATTATTGATTGTATCATAGTGGGGTAATTCTTCCAAATGTTCAATCCCTAAAATTTTTCCTATATTTTCAATGCACTCGTCCTTGTTGAATTCATTCGTCATTTCACGCATGCTTTTTAGATTACAGGTGTTTTTTAAAATAACCATCATCAAAAGGACTTCTGGGTCATAAATAGTATAGCCCTGGTGTCTTGGATCCTTTACTTTTTTAAGCAACTTATTAAAATCTTTAAAAAAGTGTTTCTGCGTTTTCAGAAACTCGAATAAAAAGTTTATCCCTTTTTCTTTATCACGTTTGTCTTTTCTAGTTATCATAAAAAAACTCCTCCCAAATACCAATATAATAGGGTTTTGTATATCCTAATTATCCTATATTTGGCGAGTGTTAGGTGGAATCATCTCGAAAAACTTTTACTCTTCAGAGCTGTCGGAACATTCACCGTTATCGAAAAATGTAAAGAACATCAAGTGAAAATAGTATTTATGAGTACATGTATGGTATATGATCTTGCAACAAGTACAGATGGAATAAAAGAGACAGATCCGATTAAACCAGCTTCTCCATATGCTGGCGCAAAAATTGCTGCAGAAAACATGGTTCTGTCTTATTACCATGCCTACGGTTTGCCAGCAGTAGTTATTCGCCCTTTTAACACATATGGCCCTTATCAAAAAACTGGAGGGGAAGGCGGAGTAGTTGCCATTTTTATCAAAAACAAACGAAATGGTCTTCCATTGAATATTTATGGAGATGGAACGCAAACTCGTGATCTTCTTTATGTAGAAGATTGTGCAAGATTTGTAGTCGAGGCAGGATATTCAAGTAAAGTAAACGGTCAAATAGTAAATGCAGGATTAGGAAGAGACATCACAATCAATGATTTAGCAAAAACAATTGCAAAGGATAAAGTAGCGATTAATCATGTACAGCATATTCACCCGCAAAGTGAAATTCCCAAACTATTATGCAACTATGAAAAAGCAAAACAATTACTAGATTGGGAGCCACTGATCAGTTTAGAAGAAGGCATAAAGCGAACAGAAGCTTGGATAAAAACGACTAACCTACTATAAGGAGCATCATTATATATGAATGAAAAAGAGAAGCTTGCCATTCATGGTGGTCTGCCAGTGAGAGGCAGTTATTTGCCGTATGGAAAGCAGTGGATAACCGACGATGATATCGAAGAAGTCGTAAAAGTATTAAGAAGTGATTATTTAACAACGGGACCCAAAATCAGTGAATTTGAACAGAAGATTGCTCAATATGTTGGAGCGAAGTATGCTGTCACTTTTTCGAATGGAACTGCCGCACTTCATGCTGCATGTTTTGCGGCAGGAATAAAGGAAGGGGATGAGGTAATTACTACGCCAATTACGTTTGCAGCAAGTGCAAACTGTGTTTTATATACTGGCGGTACACCTGTATTTGCCGATATTGATCCAGAAACATACAATATCTCTCCTGCTTCCATCCGGAAGCAAATTACTTCCAAAACAAAAGCATTAATTCCTGTTGATTTTACAGGACAGCCTGCAGATTTAGAAGAAATACAAAAAATTGCCAAAGAGCACCAGTTAGTCGTGATTGAAGATGGAGCCCATTCCCTTGGAGCAATATATAAAGGGAAACAGGTTGGGCAAATTGCTGATATGACAATGTTCAGCTTTCATCCAGTAAAGCATATTACTAGTGGAGAAGGCGGAGTAATTACAACAGATAATGAAAGCTATTATGATAAACTTTTGCAATTTAGATCCCATGGAATTACAAGAGATGCTTCTAAATTAGTGGAACATCATGGACCATGGTATTATGAAATGCAGTTTTTAGGCTATAACTACCGAATGACAGATATACAGGCAGCGCTAGGTACTAGTCAGATGAACCGCTTAGAAACTTTTCTTCGCTTACGGAGAAAATACGTTGCTAAATACAATAAGGCTTTTGAAAACATCGAGCAAATCATTATCCCAAAACAATTAGACGACACGAATTCAAGCTGGCATTTATATATCATTCAGCTGCAGCTTGAAAAGCTTACAGCAGGAAGAAAAGAAATATTTGAAGCCTTAATAAAAGAAAACATTGGTGTTAATGTACATTATTCCCCAGTATATTTGCATCCCTTTTATCAATCATTAGGCTATCGTAAAGGACTCTGTCCACAAGCAGAGAACTTATATGAAGCAATGATTACACTTCCATTATTCCCAGCAATGACGGAGGAAGATGTAGAAGATTGTATCAAAGCAGTGCAGAAAGTACTCTCTTTCTACGGAAAGAAAAACGAAATAGATATTAGTTAGGTGGCTTACTATGAATATTCTACCTAAGTACAGTTGGTATTTAGATTTGTTAGAAGATTTTCAAGATGTAAAGTGGAATGGATATTCACTCATTCAATTTATAAATATCCAACCCTACTTTAACGTGATTACTAGAGTGCTAAAAATAAGCACAGATACTATTGATAGTTGTACTAGAAATAAACTAAAGAAGGAAAATGAATTTCAGACTCTTTTTGAACAGAAAATAAAACTGCCTAGAGTAAATATAAACGAGAAAAGAAGCGGGAAAATCCTATTATTTGACCAATTAAATCTTCGTTTTCCTCATCAAACATATATGGAATATTTTAATAAAAACACGACGATGATTGTCCGAACAAATCCTACTCTAGCCAGTATATCTGATATTCCTATTAAAGTTTTTGAGAAAGAAGAAGATGCTAGTTTAAAACAAGAAGTAGAGAAAATAAAAGAACAAGTAACAAAGATAATGGCGAAGCATGCAGATCATCCAATTTATTCAAACATTATCATTCAAAAAAGATTAATACAGGAATTTAAGAATATATTACTTTATTTCCGCTCTATTGTTCATTTTTTTGAAACGACGAGTATAGCTTGTGTGGTTGTAGGGGGTTCAGGAGACATTACTAGCAAAATGCTTATCATTATAGCCGCTAATAAAAATATTCCGAGCATTAGTCTGCAGCATGGTTTAATTTCTGCCAATAGAGGGGTCATACCAAATATGGCAACAAAAGAAATGGTTTATAGTGAATTTGAAAAACAGTTTTTTCATAAATGGGGTGTGAAGGACGATCAATTAGAGATTCTTGGTCATCCTAAATATGATCTTATATTTTCTCAAGAGCATATGAAAAAAAATGCTTTATTTCGATTATTAGGCATTTCTCCAAAAACAAAAACCGTCTTAATCGCTACACAGCCTGGAGGAATTTTCAGTCTAGATAAAGTCATTAAAATTATCAATTATTTAACCAAATATAAAATAGTCGTTATTATTAAACCACATCCAACGGAATGTAGAAATGGAACGTTTAATCATTATTTAAAATTAGCAAAAAAGAATAGGTATGTTCGTGTCTTTTGGAAAGGAGCAACCTTATACGATTTAATAAAAAATGTGGATGCTGTCTGTGTAGAATTCTCAACAGTAGGTTTTGAATCGATGCTGCTAGGAAAACCAGTCTGCTTTACCAACAGTTTAGAACTTGATGGTGCAGCATATGAGTTTGGGGATTATTTAAACATACCCGATCCAAACAAGCTAGTAATCTATTTAAAGAAGCTAGTAGAAAATAAAAAGTATTACATGAAAGTAAAACAAGCACAGCAAAAAATAATTAAGGAAGCATACCCTCAGAAAATTGCTGGCAAGAAGCTATCTGATTTTATCTATCAAATAACTGGTATACAAAGTTATGATAACGATTGTGCATTACCTGAAAATACAGTGGTTATTGATTCAAATAAAAGAAAATATCTTTTGCAAGAGGGACTGAAAAAACGAATCTTAAATGAAAAAGTAGTAGAAAAGTTAGGAATAGAGACAAAAGAAGCCATAGTAGTAGACGATAGTATGCTAGAAAAAATTCCTACAGGAGAAAGATTCGTATAACTCTTTTTAAGGAGTTTATAAGATGCTCACCCAGGGGCATCGGCAAGACTTTAGATAACGAACAATAATCTAGAAGCAGAAATCCTTCTCTATAAGACAGTGCTATCCAAGTTCCTAAAGTATTTTCAAGATAGTATAAAATTTTAACTAGAAAGGATGAATAAAATCTATTATGGAAAGTTCAGAAGATAGTAGATGGAAGATTCCTAGTCAGAATGTAAAAATAATAGCAGAAATAGCGAATGCTCATCAAGGAAAAGAAGAAAATATTATGGCTTTGATAAAAGGGGCGGCAGAAAACGGTGCGGATGGAATAAAATTTCAATGGTTTAAATATGATCATTTAGCTGTCCCTACTTATTATGCTTATGAAGATTACGTAAAACTCTTTATCAATGAAGTTAGTTGGGAAAGATGTGTAAAAGCAGCGAAAGAACTGGGCTTAGAGGTTTGGGTTGATATTTTTGATTTATGGGGTGTTCAATTATTAAAAAAACTAATGGATGTTGTCGATGGAATAAAACTACCCCCAACCGTGATTCAATCCACAGATTTAATAAAGTCGATTGGGAAAATCAATAAGCCCGTTCTTTTAGGTGTTGGTGGATGGCTTGATGAAGAAATGGATGAAATAATTCATTATGTGAAAAAACATATAACAAATGAAATAATACTCATGCACGGATTTCAAGGTTATCCAACAAAGACAGAAGATGTTAACTTAAAACGGATACCGTATTTGAAAGAAAAGTATTCATTGCCCGTTGGATTCGCTGATCATAAGGATGCAGAGAGCGAGCTTGCGCTTGAACTCCCAGTGTATGCTTATTTACAAGGCGCTACAATAATTGAGAAGCATATTACACAAAATAGAGCAGAAAAAGGCTATGATTATTATTCTTCCCTTGAACCAGAAGAATTTAAACGATTAAGAATGAAACTACAGGAAGCAGAAATAGCGATGGGATCTTTACAAATAAAAGAAGCAGAACGAAAGTATTTAGAGAACGCTGAGATTAGAGCAGTATGTAATAACGATTTGAAAAAGGGAGAAATTATTACCCTTGATCATGTTTCGTTTAAAAGATGTCCAGATGTGCATGCACTAAAACCTTTCCAGGCTGAAAAATTATTCCCGCAAATTATTACTGCAAACAAAACAAAAAATGAACCGATTGAATTTGCAGATATAAAAAAACCAAAAATTACGATAGCTGTAATTTGCCGCTTAAAATCAACAAGACTGCCTAAAAAGGCGTTGTTGCCGATCTTTGGAATACCATCGATTGAACGTTGTCTTCAAAATTGTTTGGCGATACCTAATATTGATCATGTAGTATTAGCAACTTCTAATCTTCCAGAGGATGATCCCCTTGAAGCATTTACTATGGATGGTAAAGTTACCGTTTATCGTGGTTCTCCAGATAATGTAGCAGATAGAATGCTGCAAGTAGCCGAATTAACAAATGCAGACATCATCATTCGTATTACAGGAGACTGCCCAGTTGTTTCTCCTGAAGTGATGCAGTATCTAATCGAAAAACATCTAGAATATGGAGTCGACTATACACAAGAAGCATCCAGTGCAATGGGTGTCTCAGGCAATATTATCACAGTTGAGGCATTAAAACGATTAACCACCCAGCCAAAGCCATTAACACAAACAGAATATCTCTCTTTCTATTTTCTAAACAATCCCTCTCTCTTTTCAAGCAATAAAGTTGCTCTTCCAGAAGAATTACACGATCCCAATTGGCGTTTAACATTAGATGAACCTGCTGACCTGCAGATGTTCGAAAAGCTGTATCAGGAATTAAACATAAAAAACGAACCACTTTATTATCAGCAAATAAAAGAATTGTTAACCAATGATCCTTCTATTATAAACATGAATCAAGCCATTTCAGTAAAATGGCTAGAAGATCAATCCTTGATAGAGGAAATTTCTAAATCAACCATTATAGAGTAGATTTCTAGTTTACATGTAGGAGTTTGAACAATGAATATTTTGATAAGAACAGATGCTTCAAGTGAGATTGGAACAGGTCATGTGATGAGGTGCATGACACTTGCAGAGCAGCTAATGAAGGGCGGTGCAACCATCACATTTATTTGCCGCCGGTTAAAGGGAGATCTTACTGCCCTGCTAATCGAAAAGGGTTTCATAGTAAAGACAATAGAAACAGATGGTGTTATTGCTTGGCAGCAGGATGCTTGTTTGACTTCTAAAATTTTGCTGGAACAAAAACAAATAGATTGGCTTATTGTTGACCATTATCAGTTGGATGAAAAATGGGAACAGAAAATTCGTCCATTCGTTTCTCGTATTCTTGTCATAGATGATCTTGCTAATAGAAGACATGACTGTGATATTGTAGTGGATCAAAATTATTATCTGCCTTTAGAAGAACGTTATAACAAGCTTGTTCCCGAATCTTGTGTGAAATTGCTCGGGCCAAAGTATACGATTCTTCGGCAAGAGTTTTATACGGCAAAAAAATTATCAAAGGAACGGAATGGCAAAATGGAAAGATTGTTGATTTTTTTCGGTGGTAGTGATCCTACGAATGAAACGGAAAAAACATTGCATGCACTTGAACGTTTAAACAATCCCTTTAAAAGGGTGGATGTAGTGGTAGGCAACTCCAACCCCAACAAGCATGTGATAGAGAAGATATGCAAAAGGCGTACTATTTTTTTTCATTGTCAAATAGATTATATGGCAGAATTAATGGCTTTGGCAGATTTGTCTATCGGTGCTGGAGGAACAACAACTTGGGAAAGATGCTACTTAGGATTGCCGACGATAACCATTGAAACAGCCTCCAATCAAAGGGAGATTGTAAATACGCTGTCTTCGATTGGCGTGATCAGCCATTTAGGAACAAGTCTCCAAGTCGATGAGAAAAAGATTGCCAGAGAAATAGAGACGTTAACGGAAGATGAAGGAAGACGGAAAATGATGAGCAGGCGTTCCTTTGAAATAATGGAATCCGATACAGGAGCTCCATCTATTGCAGCGTATATGTTAGGGGGCAATAAGAATGAACCAAACTAAATTCCATTTAGAAACATTGCAGGAACAGGACTTGGAGCGGATTTTGTTTTGGAGAAATCAAAAGCATATTCGATGCTGTTTTTTAACAGATCATGAAATTAAACTGGTCGAGCATAAAGCATGGTATAAAGGGTTATCACCAGAAGAGAAACAGTTATTAAAAGTACTATACTATGAAACAATCCCAATCGGTTTTATGAACCTAGCTAAAATGGATAAAGTGAATCATATTTGTCATTGGGGATTTTATATTGGAGATAATCAAGCACCTAAGGGTTCTGGCACAGCCATGGGAATTCTTGCACTGCAATTTTTGTTTGAAGAGCTAAACATTCGAAAGGTTTGTGCAGAAGTATTGGAATTTAATACGAAAAGCATTCGATTTCATGAGCGCCTCGGTTTTGAAAGGGAAGGAAAATTAAAAAAGCAATGGAAAAAAGAAGAAAAGTATGTTGATATCCTTTTGTTTGGATTTTTGCAGGAGGATTGGTTCAAGCAAAAGACAAAGCTAATAGGAGAGGAGGAAAAGTAATGGATACGATTCAAATTGGCAATCGTTTAATCGGAAAGGATCAACCACCATTTATTATTGCTGAAATGTCAGGAAACCATAATCAGTCTTTAGAACGGGCATTGGAAATAGTGGAGGAAGCTGCGAAAACAGGGGCACATGCGTTAAAGCTGCAAACATATACAGCGGATACGATGACATTAAATCTCACAACAGGTGATTTTTTTATAGAAGATCCGAATAGCTTGTGGAAAAATAGTTCTCTATATAATTTGTATAAGCAGGCATATACCCCATGGGAATGGCATCAAGCTATTTTTGCTAAATGCAAAGAGCTGGGGATGATTGCCTTTAGCAGTCCGTTTGATGAAACAGCGGTGGATTTTCTAGAAACATTACATGTACCTTGTTATAAGATAGCTTCGTTCGAAAATACGGATCTTCCATTGATTCGAAAAGTGGCGCAGACTGGGAAGCCAATGATTATATCTACTGGGATGGCAACTGCGGCAGAAATAGATGAAACAGTAAGAACAGCAAAGGAAGCAGGCTGCAATGATATTATCTTATTAAAATGCACAAGTACGTATCCAGCATCTCCGGAAAACACCAATATTGCTACAATCCCGCATATGAGGGATTTATTTGACTGCGTAATCGGTTTATCTGATCATACGCTTGGAACAGGAGTAGCGGTGGCAAGTGTTGCATTAGGAGCGGCTGTTATTGAAAAGCACTTTACCTTGTCGCGGGCAGATGGTGGCGTGGATTCCTCCTTTTCGATGGAGCCAAATGAAATGAAGACATTGGTAGAAGAATCAGCGCGTGCTTGGCAAGCGTTAGGAACAATCTCTTACGGACCAACAAGCAAGGAAAAACCTTCAAAAAAATTCAGACGATCTTTATATATAGTCAAAGATATGAAAGCAGGAGAAATACTGACAAAGGATCATGTAAAAGTGATCAGACCTGGATTTGGTTTACCTCCGAAATATTTAGACATACTCCTTGGGAAAAAAGTAGGGAAAGATGTAAAAAGGGGAACTCCATTAAAATGGGATTTACTTTAAGAGGTTGTTCAAAAGGTCCGGTAAAAATGACACATCGAATTTTTTCGTTGGTTTGCTTCTCCGCTTCTCACGTATTAACTAGAGGTTCTTCCACTAAAAACGCTCACGTCCTGTGAGCAACGTGGAAGTCATCACATCCTGTGAAAGGGTGATGCTAAAGGTGAAACCGCCTCGAACTTCTCGGTCCTTTTTATCCTCCTTTTTGAAAAAGCACTTTAAAAGAAACAAAAGATTAAGCCGGCGCAAACGGGAGAGTAGAAAAGCTCACTGGGTGCGCTTTTTTTAGTGATGTGTGTTTATTTTATAAAATGATCCAGATGTTCCTACATATCGAGAACATATTTGCACATTTTCAATCAAATCGTTCGAAAAGAACGTATTAAATTTGTATAATGAAGAAAGTTTGACAAAATTGTGTCAGAAAAGGGAGGAGGGAAACAAACCGTATGCCACTTATTATTATTGGAATCGGTATTCTTTTATTATTGCTTTTGATTATCGGCTTGAAGTGCAATGCATTTGTGTCTTTAATCATTGTATCACTAGTTGTTGGACTATTGATGGGAATGAATCCTGCTGAAGCTGTGCAATCTGTTGAATCAGGGATTGGCGGAATGCTGGGATCGCTTGCTTTAGTTTTAGGATTTGGAGCGATGATTGGCAAACTTATGGAAGACTCCGGTGCCGCACAGCGTATTGCCACCACGTTAATTGAACGATTTGGACGGCAGAATATTCAGTGGGCAGGTCTTTTAACAGGATTCATCGTGGGAGTTGCTTTGTTTTTTGATACCGGTTTTATTCTATTAATACCATTAGTTTTTACGATTGCCTTACAAGCAAAGCTTCCTGTTTTGTATATTGGAATGCCAGTTTCTGCTGCGCTCATTACCGTTCACGGATTATTTCCGCCACATCCGGGTCCTACAGCGATTGCCGATATCTTTCATGCGCAAGTTGGTATGATTCTTTTAATAGGAATGATTGTTGTTATTCCAGCTATTATTATTTCCGGAATCGTTTATCCGAAATTTTTTATAAAGCAAACAGAATTGGATGTTACGGTGCCAAAGCAGCTATTTAATCCAATTGTTATGCCAGAAGAACAACTGCCAAGCTTCCGGATTAGTGTGCTTATGGCTTTGCTGCCTGTCCTGCTAATGGGAGGTCGTTCTGTATTAGAGTTGACCGTTCCTCACTCAAACGTTATGGAATTATTTCATTTTTTAGGCGATCCTGCAGTAGCACTATTGATTACATTAATTATCGCCATTTATACATTAGGCTTAAGAAGAGGAAAGACATTGGCATCTATCATGAAAAGCATCGAATCCTCTGTTGTTTCGATTGCGATGATTTTATTAATCAATGGAGGCGGCGGAGCGTTTAAACAAGTAATTATTAACAGCGGTACGGGCGACTATATAGCAGAAGTGATGAAGGATGTTTCCATTAGTCCTCTTTTACTTGGTTTTGTTATTGCTGCTGCCTTGCGCCTTACTTTAGGTGCCGCAACAGTAGCAGGGGTTACGGCATCAGGCATTGTCCTTCCTTTGACAGCAGCTTCTACCGTTCATCCAGAGTTGATGGTACTCGCCATCGGAGCAGGCAGTATGACCTTTTCCCATGTAAATGATCCTGGCTTTTGGATCTTTAAAGAATATTTCAACTTATCGATTGGAAAGACAATAAAAACCTGGTCAATGATGACATTAATTAGCTCACTTGTATCACTTGGCATGATATTAATTTTAAGTGTTTTTATGTGAATAGAGAAGAGAGATGCTTCTTAAGATAGGATTAGGATTCTGATGATTATGAGGTATGGAACCCAGTGACATTAACGTAAGATTCATAAAGTGAACCTTTCCTTTCAACAGTGAGGGAGTTACTGCATGTTAAGAGTGGGATAAAAGCAGAGTCACCAAGTGAAACATCAATATATTTGAAATTTTAAGAAAAACGAGTGGAAGCGCTAGGTTTTCCGAGGCTTACTGCTCGCTTTCCATGGGGCGGGCGGCAAGAACACGGTAGCCATCAAGCTGACGAAAGTGGTGCATCATTTTGTTCTTCTTTCGTCAGCTTTTTTTGTCTATTCGTAAAGTGCACGTTTAATAAGCCTTTTTTTATGTAGTTGTAGCTGTTTTTGAAATATTGCTTGAAAAAGAAGACATTTCCTCCATTCGACTCCTTGTTCATTAAAACGTTAATATAATTCCTCAGTTAATCTACCCCGTAGCTAAAAGAAAAGAAGGGCAGGTTTTGGAACATTCCCTTTCATTACGCACTCTTTTGTGTTTTTGAAGGATTCTGTTTAAGCAGGATAATAAATAGTCATACTTAAACGCGTCCATGTATTTCCTGCATTATGGTAGGTATGAGGTCTGTCTGCTTTAAATTTGATCGAATCGCCAGCGCTGACTGTATAGTCCTTGTTGTTCACTTGTACGGTTAATTCTCCATCAAATACGGTAATAAATTCTTCTGTTCCCTCCCGGTGAGCGCCAGCACTTAGAAACCCATCTATATCTATCTCCACGCTATACACCTCAAAACGTCTATCATCTTGAAAAGGGAAGTAGGGATACACTCGATATTTTCCATTATCCTCCGTTAAAACTTGAACTTCCTTTCTTTGAACAACTTTTGTTTCGGGCTGCGGATTATTAATTAATGAGGTAAAAGAAATCTTTAAGCCATTAGCAATTTTCCAAATTGTTGTAATAGTGGGACTTGATTCCCCTCTTTCGATTTGCCCAATCATTGTTTTGCTTACACCAGTCAACTCTGCAACTCTCTCTAGACTCAGTTTATCGCTTTCTCTAAAGGCCTTTAAGTTTTTCGCAATAATACTATTTATTTCTTCCATAAAAAAACTCCTTATTTACAATATAACGTCAGTTTTATACAATATATTGTGATTGGTCGTTATATTGATTTTTTTGATCATTATAACATATTTTATAAGGAGGAATGAAATTGCCGTTAGTACCTTTTTTGTTATATGTTTTTATAACCAGTTTTACACCAGGTCCCAATAATATTATGGCATTAGTGTTTGCAAACAAATACGGATTTAAAAAAACGATAAAATTCTGTATAGGAGTAGGCGCTGGATTCTTTTTTATCATGGTAATTTGTAGTTATTTTAATCTATTGCTTAAAAGTTTCCTTCCAAAAATAGAAATATATTTGTCTATTATAGGTGCAGTTTATATGTTGTATTTAGCAGTGAAAATAGGGTGGAGCACTTCAGATGAAGAAGGGGAAAACGAAGGAAATCATAATAATTTTTTCTCAGGAATGTTCTTGCAATTTATTAATCCAAAGGGAATTCTATATGGAATTACGGTTGTATCTGCCTTTATCATTCCTTATCATGCTTCTAATTTCAGCTTGTTATTGTATTCATTATTATTAGGATTCGTAGGAATAGTGTCTACTATGTGCTGGAG
Source organism: Niallia sp. WK069_GA_01 (assembly GCF_983173855.1). Classification (NCBI taxonomy): domain Bacteria; kingdom Bacillati; phylum Bacillota; class Bacilli; order Caryophanales; family Bacillaceae; genus Niallia; species Niallia sp. WK069_GA_01. The sequence continues at coordinate 3,744,799 of NZ_OZ470138.1, read as the reverse complement.
TGTATTCGGATCGATCTTTCAGAAGTTCCTGGCGAAATATAGAAAGCTGTTTAATATCTTCATGGCTTTGTTATTAGTATATAGTGCATTATCGATTGTAATGAAATAAGCAAGATGCCTGTCACCACCCGTTATACCTTAAAATAGCGGGTGGCTTCTATTTAGATATGATTTTAGGCATAAGACATTATCTGCATTTCACGTTCTTCTAATAGGCACGCTTCTCAAAAGTCTAGTTCTGTATCGGAATAGATAGAGATTAATAGGACGGCTTTTTCTTCTCCGATGTTTTGGACAAAATGAGGTACACTGGCGTTCCAACTAAAGGAGTCGCCTTTTTCGACAATAACGATATCTTCTCCTTGTTCCGCTAAGACCTTTCCTTCTAATACTAAGTGACATTCTTGCCCTTCATGGGCATTTGGTTCGCCCATAGAAGCTCCCGGGGGGAATTCTACAATCATCATACGAAGGCCAGCCTTAGATGTTAAATGTTCAATTTTTAAGTCATTATAAGAGGTGACGGAACGATTTTCTTTTTTAACAATATGCAAATGCTGTTTCTTATCTAACAGTAAGTATGGAAGAGGAACATCTAAGAACTTTGCAATCGTACTTAATGTATTAATAGATGGAGATGTATTATTATTTTCCACATTACTAATAAATCCTTTAGAAAGCCCTGTCGCATCACACATTTGGGCAATCGTTATTTTTTTTCTATTTCTAACCGCTCGTATTTTTTTACCTATATCCAGTTTACTCACCTCGAAAAAAGTATTCTTATAGAGAATATAGTTTTATATTAGCAAAAAAACTGTTGACAATCCACTATTTATTTTGTTATCTTATAAACAATAAATATTCTTATAAATGAACTTTTTTATTTTGCTCAATAGTTTTCTAATATGAATTAATTATTCTTATTGGTATTTTTATAAGCAGGTCAATAATAAACTGGAGAGGAAGAGATGAATGATTGCTCCAATGGTATACGAACTACGCAAACCAATGAAGATAGATCCGACTAAATCATATCCAGCATTATTTGTACTTCATGGAATGGGGAGTAATGAACAAAATATGCTGTCGCTTGTTGAAGGATTAGAAGACCAGTTTTTTATTTTTAGTATTCGCGGTCCATTATCACAAGGGGTGGGTTATGCCTATTTCAGTATTCAAGGTTATGGAAAGCCACATAGAGAAATATTTGATCAAAGCATCGAAAAAATAACTTGCTTTATCGATTATGCTGAACAACAGTATCCCATTGATCATAACAATCTCTATTTTCTTGGATTCAGTCAGGGTTCTATCCTTTCGATGTCCCTTGGATTAACTTTAGGAAATCGTATAAAGGGAATTGTTGCACTTAGTGGATATATACCTGCTTTTGTAAAAGAAGAATATAATGGACAGCCGCTTGGAAATTTGTCTGTTTTCATTTCACATGGAGTGTATGACAATATTCTTCCGTATGAATGGGGAGAGGCAGCTAAAGAAGAGTATCAAAAATTAGGTGCCAATGTCTTATTTAAAAGTTATGAAGAAGGTCATACTGTTTCCTTAAGCAATCAAGCTGACTTTATGAATTGGCTGCGTGCAGAGATTATCTAATATAGCAAGCAGAAAGGGGGAATTTGATGCTGCCCACGTATTTTATCGCACATGGTGCACCGTCTTTAGCTATTGAAAATAATGATTATACGCAATTTTTAGAAAAGATTGGCAATACAATCCCAAAACCAAAAGCGATTGTATTATTTTCCGCTCATTGGGAGTCCTTGATTCAAAAAATCGGTGATGTAATGGAATATGAGACCATTTATGATTTTAGAGGATCTTCAGATGCGTTATATCAAATGACTTATCCCGCCAAAGGAGAAAGTACCATTGTAGGGGAAATACAAGCGCTTTTAAAAAAAGAAGGAATTTCCGCCATTACCGATACTAATCGAGGCTTGGACCATGGAGCATGGGTGGTGGTGCGTTTTCTTTATCCAAATGCAGATATTCCCGTTATAGCTATGTCTGTTAATGCCCGTTTAACACCTGAAGAGCAATATAAGATAGGTAAATCATTATCCATTCTTAGAGAAAAAGAGATCCTTCTTGTTGCTAGTGGAGGAACTGTTCATAATTTACGAAAATTAAAAATGCTGGAAAATCAGAATGAAGTGGATAACTGGGCATTAGAGTTTGATCTTTGGCTACAAAAACATCTTGAAAAATGGGATACAGATTCTTTATTTCAATATGAGGAACTAGCACCTTCTGCTAGATTAGCTGTACCTTCTTATGGAAGAGAGCATTTTATTCCGCTCTTTTATGCAATGGGTGCTGCAGATTCGAATAAAAAGGCGAAGCTGCTTTATCGTAGTTATCAATACGGTAATTTAAGTCATAGTATTTGGCAATTTTCTTAAATTCGTTTTGTTAAAGAACAAAGGATGTTTCTTTTGCATCTGATTAAAATAGGAAATTATAATAAATTATTTTGGAGGTAGATCAACATGATAAATAAATATGAAGCAGGAACATTTGTTTTAAGAATTGTTTTAGGAATTAGTTTTTTTATTCACGGCTTGGCTAAATTTCAAGCAGGAATAACAAACACAGCCGGCTGGTTTGAGAGTATTGGACTTCCAGGGTTTTTAGCTTATTTAGTAGCAGGTGGAGAACTAGTAGGAGGAATTGCTCTTATTATTGGGTTGTTAAGTAGAATCGTTTCCTTATTATTGGCGGTTATTATGATCAGTGCTATTGTAACGGTAAAATTATCAGCAGGCTTTTTAAATGGATTTGAATTAGAAGTAGCCTATTTTGTAATGGCGGTTTCAATCGCAATAACTGGTTCAAGAGCATTTGCAATTGATGCACTTCTTTTCAAAGAGAAAGAAGAGACCTCATCATTTGATGTATAAAGTGACTGCTGCTTAGATAGCTTATTTGTTTATCTTACTCATAGTGGCAATGTGATTGATTCTTCCGTATGTAGCGGTGCCTGTGTCACCACCCGAAAGTTTGAAGTAAAGTCAAAAACTTCTCGGGTGGTGGCAGTGTATCGCAATAAGCACAAGTCTTTTTATCCTTCTCTTTCCAAAGGAAGTGTACAGCACCGGAAAGCTCCGCCTGATTTGATGATTTCTGAAATGTCTACTTCCATCACCGTATATCCTCGTTTTCGAAGCTCTTGATTTACTTCCGTATTCATTGGCAGGCTAAATACTTTTTTGTTTCCAATTGATAATACATTTGTTCCTAATGTTGCTTGTTCTTTCGTGGATACTTTAATTAAGCTGTACCTTTCTTCTAGAAGTGTTACAACTTCTTTATCAATTGCATCTGGGTAAATAAGTGCTTCAGATGGAGATAAAATATTAAACACGCAGTCTAAATGCAAAAAGGACGCGTTAAATGGGACCGTAATTATCTCTTTGTTGGATAATGATTCTTCCAAATGCATGATCGCCTTTTTACTTGTCCGATTACTTAAGCCGACATAAATTGAATTTCGGTCAAGCACCACATCTCCACCTTCAATTTTTTCTCCGCTGAATTTAGTGAAGGAGATATGTTCATTCTCTAGCCACTCTAGGAAAGAATATTCTTCGCCCTTCCTTATAACATGTCCCATTTCGGAAACAAATACATGATCGCCAATAATGAAGCCAATATCTCTTGTGAAGACTTGTTCTGGATATTTTTTTAATGGGGCAAGAAGAATGACTTCCATTCCTTGTTCTTTCAATTTCTCAACAAAGATAGTATGCTGCTGTAGTGCTTTTTCGGTATCGATATTTTGTTGAAAAAATTGTTCTTGAATTGTATTAATAGGTTCTTGAATGGTCATATAGGTTGGAGGTGCTAGGATAACTTTTTTTAGTGGATGGTATTCACTTGGGCAGCCAATTTTTATGTTTTTATCACGCATAATAAACCTCCTCGTTTGATTTATATTTATTCCATTAAGTGTTGTTATCTTAAATGAATTTTGTTATGAAGTTACGCTGTAGTAAGATTTTTTGGGCTCTCTCGAAAATAACATAAGAATCATACATTATTTTGTACTCTCAAACTTAGAAAAGAGAATACAGAAGAAACAGCTCGTTAAAACAAAATGGATACCCATGCTGATAAAGACTCACACCATAGCACACGAAAAGAGTTTGAACCAGGGAGCAGACGGAATACACGAAGACTCCTATGGGATTAGCGAGACAGGTGAGACCCCGCAGGAGTTTACTCAGAGGAGGCTCACCGCTCGCCCCATGGAAAGCGAAGTGTATTCCGACTGCGGACCAATTGAGAGCTAGCATTACCTTTTCAGGTGAAGAGGGAAAAACATTTCTTTTTCTAAATACTACCATGTCCGAAGATTAGTTGTCTGCTTTTACACCTGTTTAATGATTTGTTTGTGTAGTATGAATGTTGTTGAAATGAATTAAGGTGCATTTTTATCGGATGATGGAACTAGTGAGCAAGTCAATATGTTTATCATTTCTAATATTTTATTTATTATGACTATATCTGTGAATAATTTATTTCTGTTTTTACATACTATTTCTGTTATTGTTTTTCTGAAAAATGGAGGGGATTTATTTGTTGCAAAATGGACAAAATCAAGTACATCAAAATTTACAAACGGGGCAAGTTCCTCAAAATTTAAATCACGGTGGCCATGAAATGTTCGATGTGCATGAAGTATTAACGGGTACTATCAATACATTAAACATGTATAAGCTTATGGAAGCACATGTAACAGATCCCGAATTGCGTGATATTTTAGATCGACAATATCAGTTTATTCAAGAAGAGTATAATCTTACTCTAGAAAGCTTTAAAACAGGACAGCATCCTGCCAAAAGAATAGAACCGTATATGATGCAAGTAAATAATGATTTTGTTTTTGGTTTTGTGCCAATGCCTCCAGCGAAGCCCATTCAAAATGTATCAGAGATGACAGATCAACAAGTAGCGGTTGCGATGCTTAACGCTGCGAAGGCTTCTGCATCAATGAGAACAATGGCAGCAACAGAAACGACTAATCCTGTTGTTCGCAGAGTGATTGCAGCATCTATTCCAAACTGTATTGAAATGGCATATGAAATTTCATTATGGCAAAACAAACATCATTATTATCAAGTACCACAGCTTGCCGCACAGGATATGCAGCAAGTGCTGAACTCCTATGCACCTGCTGTGCCAAGTTCAACGCAGCAACAAATAAGTAATAATAATATGCATTAATTAGATGGAAATGTGGTAAATAAGCAAGGATAGCAGGGTAGTGCTTAGATTATGCAGAGAGATGTGCATGATCTAAGCACTTTTTTTCAGAAAAACATAAATGAATAGTGTAAAATAAAGAAATTTCACTATCTATGGACTTTTTTTTATATACATAGTGAAAATATAGTTTTATTGTGGTATAAAGAAACAATAATTAATGAAAGAAGAAAGGAGTTGGACATTTATGATTCATAACCCAACAGGAAAAGAGCGTTTAGTATTTGCTCTTCTACTTGGAATGCTTGGGGTATTAGGACCGCTGAATATTGATATGTATTTACCGAGTTTTCCCGATATTGCTCAGGATCTAAAGGCCTCCGCTTCGCTTGTACAACTCAGTTTAACTGCTTGTTTAATTGGTCTTGCAATTGGCCAGGTTATTGTTGGACCAATTAGTGATGCCAAAGGGAGAAGAAAACCGTTATTAATTTCTATATTTTTATTTGCTTTATCATCCCTTCTCTGCGCACTTGCACCAAATATTACTACATTAGTAATAGCAAGATTTTTACAGGGGCTTACTGCTTCGGCAGGACTTGTTCTTTCCCGGGCTATCGTCCGTGATGTATTTAGTGGCAGAGAGCTTACTAAATTCTTTTCGTTATTAATGGTTATTAATGCAGTAGCACCAATGGCTGCGCCGATGACAGGTGGAGCCATCCTACTATTGCCGTTTTCAAACTGGAATACGATTTTTTTCTTTTTGGCTTTGCTCGGGCTGCTAATCGTATTGATTGTTGCCATGCAATTAAAAGAAACGTTGCCACAAGAGAAAAGAATTCCAAGCTCGGTCGGACATTCCCTGCATACAATGGGAAGTTTGCTGAAGGATCGCTCCTTTATTGGCTACGCATTGATTGTTGGATTTATTCATGGAGGAAGTTTTGCATATGTAGCAGGAACTCCATTCGTGTATCAAGGTATTTACGATGTATCCCCACAAGTTTTCAGCATTCTATTTGGGATTAATGGGATCGCTATAATTACAGGAAGCTGGATTATCGGTCGATATGGCGGGATTATAGATGAGAAAAAATTACTTCAAGCTGGCGTAATGATGGCAGTTTGTGCAACCTTTATTCTTCTAATCATGACGATAGTAAAAGGTCCGTTGGCAACGCTCGTTATTCCTATTTTTATTTACATGACAGCTATGGGAATGATCGTAACCAGTTCCTTTACATTAGCAATGGAACATCAAGGGCATCGTGCGGGAAGCGCAAGTGCTGTACTTGGCATGCTGCCATTATTAATCGGTTCGATTGTATCTCCTCTTGTTGGCATTAATGAGGCGACAGCTGTACCAATGGGAGCCGTTTTATTTACTACTTCCTTTATTGGAGCCATTTTCTTTATAAAATTAATAAAAAAGAAGAAGCAAACAGAACAAAGAGTAGAGGTGAAAATGGAGGGATAAGTTCCTCCATTTTTTTGTTGTTGTTGATGAATTGCTAGGATGCTCGCTTTATTATTTGTATGGTACTGTTGAAATTAGGTTGTTGATAACTCAAACTTCGTACCATCAAATTCGTTTGCAAGTCTTGATATTACTCGGCTTAGAACAATAAAATGAGAGGCTTGTTTTTTAGTGTGGGTGTTGCTTTCCACTACGGGTTGCTTCGCTTTCCGCGGGGTGGGAGCTCTGAGCCTCCTCGGCTTTGCCTTGCGGGGTCTTTAGCCTTCCCACATTTCCCGCAGGAGTCTTCACACCCTCCGTTACAAGCAACCTGTTTTAGAATAAGTTCTTGTCTTCGAATTTCATTACAAGGTATGACGGCTAAACAATGGGGCGATGATTGAAGATAAGAAAGGATAAAATTTTTGAACTTAAATGAGTGTCTAGCTTCGCCGTACAGGATGTACAAGTGCCGGCGAAAACATAAGGACGTTGCGTATTTAGCCGGTCAGCGCCTAGCCCTGGTGAGTATTGCCCCATGCTTCTAAAAGTAAAAAGCACTTTTTGAGTCATATGAACATTTTTCTTCGGGTCTGAGCAAGGAGCTTGTGCTTTTCTTATTCAACGTTGTTCTCCCAAAATGTGCACTTTTAGTCTATTTTTATAATATGGGTGTTTTTACTAGTTCAACGGCAGCAACTAATGAATCAAAACGGCTTGATTGGAGTGGAAGGTGCGAGACTCCTGTGGGCTCAGCGCGAGCCCCACGGAAAGCGAGCATCCTGAAACGAGAATATTGCCCCTATTTATAAGGAATAATATTTGCAAAAAAACATCCTAAAAGACGAATCAATCATCCATTTCTCATTGCTCTAAACCAAGTTATGCTAATACATGAAGAGCAATTTATAACATCGAAGTTTGAGTTGATAAGTACTAGAATCACCTTTTTAGTTATCTGCCCACCTCGTTTGGTAAATATGTCTTGCATCATTCAAACCATCTTAATGGTATATACGAAAAATTGAAACTTTTTCCATCAATAATCGTATAGTAATATAACCAAATCGGATTAGCTATTTCCTTTGTAAAGGAAGAAAGAGGTGGGGTTTTGCTGAATATCTTTTTTGTTTTTATATTTAGTATCAGCGTTTTTTATTTACTAAAGGAAGCATTTAATAGAAAGAAAGCTGCAGAAATGGCAAAAGATGCTGTTTATCCGCTAAAAGAAGAGGAATTTAGCAGTATTTTGGTGCCAAATGAATGGAAAGAGATGAAACATCTTTCGAAAACTGCAAAGTCGTACCAGTTTGTGATGTGGGGAACGGCCGCTGCCATTATTTTATTATCTATACTATTGTTCCTAGTAATTTCAACGAACTGGTTAGCTTCCTATTCTTTAAATGTTGCCTACTTATTTTTTGTGATAATTTTTTCAATCAAGCATCAAGGGAATTTATTTATTTTAGAAAAGGGTCTCATTATTAACGGGAAATTCTATTCTTCACAAGAAATCCAGTCTTATCATGTTGAACAAATTATTCGCTGGCATTCCCTATATGGTTTACATTCCCGTGTGAATAATGGATTCAAATTGACATTTAAATTGAAAAAGAAAATGTTTCAGCCAAATTATATGGTAGTGGAAAAACTTGAGCATTTAGAAAAAATTCTTGCATTGCTAGAAGAGAAGGAAATCCCATGCAGTAAAAAAAATGAGCAATTTAGGTGTAGGACGATTGGGGATAATCAAAATAAAGCATAGATTAGAGGTTTCTTATAGAAGCTGGGACATAAGTATTCCAGCCGAAGATAAACCCAAACCATGATACGAAGATGAAAAAATATTTCGTATCATGGTTTGGGTTTTTTATTGATGTAAAAAAGAAGGTTTGTGGTAATCACCCGCAGCCTGCATACACTTCGCTTTCCGTGGGGCTCGGCTTTAGCCGCTTCGTCCCTTGGCCTGCAGGGTCTCAGCTGTCTCGCTAATTCCACCGGAGTCTACGTGTATGCAGGCTGCTCCATTTTCCAATCTATTTCCTTTTTTTCTTGGTAAAAGAATTAGGTTTTAGAAAATAACCTTTAAAAACGAAGTGAAATGGAGCTACAGACATTCTACTTCCCGCGGAAAACGAGTGTGTGTAGCGCAATGGAACAACATAGTTTTTATACTTAACTAGATTAAATAACCAGTATAGGGAAGTAACCATTTACAAGCTAAATTAGAGAATATTCGTCTATACCTATTATCTATTTCGTTATGTTTCAGCCTCTGTTTGATATCAAAAGCAGCCTTCCATTCGAAATCAGCAAAATAAAAAAGATTGAGGATAGTGATTATTGGAAATTAACTATAGAATAGGAAGTAAATATAAATGCAGATAAGGAAGGTTTTATAGCAATGAAAAGTGCAAAGAAAAATCTTGATATACTTCGGGAAATTTATTCAAACAATCTTTCTGTAGCATTAATCGCAGAAGAATTATTAGCTTGTTCTCTAGAAAATGATGCAATTAAAGTAAAACGCCATCTGCAAGAGCTGGATTTTGATTACTATGGTGTCGAAAGTGACAACAAGATCATTGGGTATATTGTTCAATCTGAATTAAAGGATGGACTGATTTCCCAATATATGCATCCTTTCGACATGGAGTATATTGTATCTGATTCGACTTCTTTGCTGGAGCTATTACAAATTTTACGAGATAAGCATCCTGTTTTTGTATTGGAAAAGAACCAAATAAAAAAGCTGATCACAGTTGCAGATTTACAAAAGCATCCGATTCGCATGCTCGTATTTGGCTTAATTTCCATGTTAGAAATGAATTTAGTAGAGTTAATTAAAAAAAATTACCCAAATGAACAATGGAAAGCTTGTTTAAATGAAAATAGAATCCAAAAGGCGATGGACATTTTTCGAATGAGAAAAAATAAAAATGAAGGGCTAGATTTGATTGACTGTTTACAGTTATCTGATAAAGGAGAAATCATTCAAAAAACACCTTTTTTATTAGATATTTTAGAGTTTCGCTCTAAAACGGAAGTTAAACAATTTTTTAAAGCAATAGAAGAATTAAGGAATAACACAGCCCACTCGCAAGAATATGTCTATGAAGATTTTAATGATTTTTTGGACATTATTTCTAGAATGGAAATTATGCTGAGTGTTTTTCGTTAATTTTATTCTCCTATATTTTTTGGCTATATTCTATTATGAAAAAATATCCAAAGCAAGCATTTACCAGCTTTTTATGGATGAATAGAAACGGAGGTTCCTATTGGGATGATTCTTGATAATTCCTCAACATCTTTGTTAAACATGCGAATGCAGCCCTTTGAAACGGATTTCCCAATGGAACTGGGGTTATTTGTTCCATGAATTCCATAATGCTGTTTGGACAAACTCATCCACATCGTACCAAATGGACCACCGGGATTTGGCGCTTTATTGATAATAATGAAATTTCCAACTGGTGTTCCTGATAATATTTTTCCAACGGCAATAGGATATTGCTTTTGCAGAACATTATTCTTTAGTAACTTCAACGAACGATTATTAACGGATACATCAATCTTATATGGAATGCTTTCGGGCAGAGGAAAACCTGGTATCACAATGGATTGGCCTGGATAAATAATATCAGGATTTATGCCAGGATTAGCATAAATAATGCTTAATAAGGAAGTACGGTAGTCTTTTGAAATCTGTCCGAGTGTTTCCCCTGGTTTGACTGTATGAATCAAATTCGACACCTCCATAGGTTATAGCTGCTATAGTACAGTCTATGTCTATTATGGAAAGTGATTCATAAAAGGAAAAAGAGCGGATAGAGGCATTGGAAAATACACGGAGCATTTTTTATCAAAATTTGTGTTAGGGGATTTTTATATACTATCAATAAATTGTAGCTAATCTGCCTTCCTAACCACATCTATTTTCCATATTATGTAACTAGATAAAAAAATAACAACACATCCACAACAGATTAGTATGTTAGACATCGAAATTTTTAAAAATAATGCTAAGGAAGTCAATTAGAATATGAAGTGGCTAAACAATTATTGCGTTAATAGAAATCAAAGAACCCGTCCAATTATGAGTTAATTGGGCGGGTTCTTTAATTGTTGTGATGTTTTGTTCTTAAAGAACAGGAGCCATTGTTTCTTTTAGTACTTTAACAGAATAATCAAATTGTTTTTTCTCTTCGCTGTTTAAGTCAAGCTCTACTACTTCACGAATACCATCACGATTGATAACTGCTGGAACACCAACATACACATCGCTTTGACCATACTGACCATCAAGGTAAGCTGATACTGGTAAAATAGAGTTTTCGTTATTTAAAATAGCTTTAGTAATACGAACTAGAGACATACCGATTCCGTAGAAAGTTGCACCTTTTCTCTCAATAATATGATATGCTGCATCTCGAACATTTACAAATATTTCATCTAAGTCTTTTTGATTGTATTCAGGTTTTTTGTTTAGTAAAGATTGAACACTTTCTAAACCAACAGTTGCTTTGCTCCATACTGGCAATTCTGTATCGCCATGCTCTCCAATAATAGAAGCATGGATATTTCTAGTATCCACATTAAAGTATTCACCAAGCATATAACGGAAACGAGCACTATCTAAAGTAGTTCCAGAACCTATTACTCTTTCTTTCGGTAAACCAGATTCTTTCCAAGTTACATAAGTAAGAATATCCACTGGGTTTGTAGCGATTAAGAAAATGCCATCAAAACCACTGTCCATAACACTTTTAATGATTTGTTTGAAGATTGCTGTGTTTTTTGCCACTAGATCTAAACGAGTTTCACCTGGTTTTTGTGGTAATCCAGCAGTAATAACTACTAAATCAGCAAGTCCGCAATCTTCGTATTTTCCATTCCATACTTTTACTGGTGATGGAGCGAATGGCATACCATGGTTAAGGTCCATTGCTTCCCCTTCTGCTCTTTTTTCATTTACGTCAATTAGAACTAATTCTTCTGCTACACCTTGGTTAATGAAAGAATAAGCAAAGCTACAACCAACTGCTCCTGTACCAATTAATACAACACGATTAATATTTTGTTTTGTCATTGTATATCTCTCCTTATGTATCTTTTGATTAATTAAATGTAATACTAATAGTTTTTTTATAATCAAAAGCTATATTTTCTTTATATTGTTTTTTATTTTGCTTATCTTAGGTTTGCTTTTGATAATTTTATTATACATAATTTATTGTGAATTTCATCACAAATATATGTCAAAAATGTGAATCGAACAATTGAAACGCTTTCTTAAGAGTTGTTGTTCACATTTTTGTCACAATTAGTCTTTTTTTTCGTTATATTTCGAGCAATGACGACATTTTTCTTTTAATGAAATGAGTAATTTAAGTTTTATTTTGAATAATGATAATGAGCAAGTGGAGATCGTCTTGAAAGATAAATAAGTTTTATTTAAAACAAAACTTATTCTGTTCTTTTCACGATTATTAGAAGGGAATTACTAAGGTAACAAGAAATTTGACCATAAATGAAAGAAGGAAAAAAAACGATCACTTATAAAGTTCCAAGAACCAAGATACTGCATATCGAAAGAAGAGAACCAAACGGACATATTCAATAGTTTTTTACTTCCTTTACGAATCCAAATAAAAATACATCACATCTTACTACTATTACAATCACGCTTTTCGTACAGACGAGACTCCAATGTAAAGTTGGTGTTTCTTTATTATGAACCGAAATGAACCACCAGTGTGTACACTGATGGTTCATTTCGATTTAGAAGATCAAGCGAACTTCTTTGAGATAAGTTTATTTTCTTATGTAAAAATAAGTATTAGCTCCATCCTGCGCTCAATACTCTGATGGCCACTGATGCCACCCAACCTGTTCTTATTATAAATGAAAACGATTACAAATTCAAATTTTATTTAAAAATCTTCTTATATGTTTCATTTGTTAACGAATTAGTCATAGAAGACAAGAGTGGTGGGACAGTGAAAAACTAGGGAAACACAAAGTTATGTTAGAAGATGTGACATTAATAGTAAGGAAAAATAACTATTTATCAGAAAATTATTGAAAATCAAAATAATATGTAGTAAATTATAACATATAAATATTGTATACAATCTAGTATCCAAACAAAAATACAAACTCATCAAAATTGTATACCACCATATATCCCACTTGGTGTTGTAAAAAAGAAAGGGAAATTCGAATGAATGCAAAAGAAATAGAAATTTACCAAAAGATTAAACAAGCCATTATTCTCCAAAAACTGCGACCTAATATACAATTAGTGGAAAAAGAAATTGCGGAGTCATTTGGAGTAAGCAGAACTCCAGTCCGCAATGTACTTCGCAGATTATCTTATGAAAGACTGGTGAAAATTATTGAACATAAGGGGGCTTTTGTCACCTCCTCTTCTATGGAAGAAGCGAAAGAAGTATTTGAAATGAGACGAGTCCTAGAAGCACAGGCAGTTCGAAAAGCATGTCGCTTAGCAACAAAAGAGCAGCTGAGTGAACTCGAAGAAATGGTAGAAGAAGAACGAACTTCATATGAAGAAATGGATTACAGTGAGTCCATCCAAATGTCTGGTGATTTTCATTTGAAAATAGCCGAATTGGCAGGTAATTCTTATTTTTATCAATACCTTGAAGACTTAATTTCCTTAACACATGTCATTATTTCTATTTATGGAAAAAAACATGAAGAGAAACATGCATGCCTTCATCATCTACATATTTATGAAGCAATAAAACAAAGAGATGAAGATCTAGCTGAAAATTTAGCTATCAAACATCTGTTAGAAATGGAAGAAAACCTCCATTTCGATGAAAAAAATCAGATTTCAACTTCTTTATCCGATATCTTTCAACAATAGAAGCAATTTTAATAGCACAGACATCCATCCCAGCACAATGCACATCATAGCTCATGAAGAAGCAGAATTGCGAGACTGGCGAGACCTCCATGGAAAGTGAAGTGTATACCGGATGCGGACTTATTGAGAGAGCTAAAGCTTTTTTTCAGGGTAAATCAATGGAATATAGGAGTGAATTTACATGGAGTATGATCTTATTATAAAAAATGGAAAAGTAGTTTTCAGAGATGATATAAAAATGGTTGATATCGCAGTGAAAAATGGAAAAATATCTACAATTGCGGAAACGATTGATGGAGCTGCAAATCAGATAGTAGATGCTAGCGGTCAATATGTGATGCCAGGAATGATTGATACACATGTTCATATTTGTGAACCAGGGAGAACGGAATGGGAAGGGTTTGTAACAGGAACGAAAGCATTAGCTGCTGGTGGAACGACAAGCTATGTAGATATGCCGTTAAATGCGTTGCCAGCAACAGTCGACCGCAAATCGCTGCAATTAAAAAGAGAAGCGGCAAAAGGGAAAAACTATGTGGACTATGCATTTTACGGCGGGCTTGTACCAGGCAATCTCGATCAATTAGAAGAACTTTCTGATGAAGGAGTAGTTGCCTACAAATGTTTTATGGCAACATGCGGATCTGACATGCCGGAAGACTTTACAAATGTGGATGATTACACATTGTATACAGGGATGAAGCGCTTAGCCGAACTTGGACATATGTTGTCTATTCATGCGGAAAATGCTTTAATTACGGATCGGATGGCAGAATGTATGGTGGAAAAAGGAAAAACAACTGCAGCGGATTATGTGGCGTCCCGTCCAGTTTTTACAGAAGTGGATGCCGTGAAACGTGCGTTATTTTTAGCTAAAGAAACGGGATGTAAACTGCATTTTGTTCATATTAGCACAGAGGAAGCTGTAGAGGAAATTATGAAAGCGAGAAACGAAGGCCAAGATGTTACCGTTGAGTCTTGTCCACACTATTTTACCATTACGACTGCGCAATTTGAGGAAATTGGTCCGTTGGCAAAATGCTCTCCGCCATTAAGAGATGAAATAGAGCAAGAAAAACTATGGAATAAGTTAATAGAAGGAAAAATTGATATGTTGACTTCTGATCATTCACCATGTCCACCTGAAATGAAATACAGTGCAACAAATAATATTTTTGAAGTATGGGGTGGTATTACAGGCTGCCAGAATAATGTTGACCTTATGTTTGATGAGGCTGTTTTGAAGCGCAACATCCCAATTACTGATTTTACTCGAATGATTAGCTATAATCCTGCACAGCGTTTTCATTTGCCGATGAAAGGGGAGATTGCAGTCGGGAAGGACGGGGATATTATTCTTCTAGATCCTAATCAATCATATGTGGTGCAAAAAGAGAGTTTATATTATCGCCATCAACACAGTCCATATATCGGCAGAGAAATTAATTGCCGTGTAACGAAAACATTCGTCCGTGGAAATCTTGTTTTTGATGTAAATGAAGGCATACTGAATGAGCCTGTTGGACAGTTGGTTACATACAATAAAAAAGTTGAATTAATGACATCTTAAATTTCAAAAAAGTTAAAGAAATAACAGCGACATCCTTGTCGTTATAAAGTGGAATTTTCTTTACCACGGGGCATCTTCCTGTGTGGATGGTGAGTTGAGGTGTAATGAAACTAGATTAATAGAATCTAGTTATATATGGTAATGACGGAATATTTACAATTAAACGATTATTCATTGTGGGCTGACTTTTTTCTAGAAGCAGATCAAAGAGGAAAGACAGCCAGAATATAAAAAATACAAACATTAAAAAGGAGTGGAATTATGGCGACAAATTTGGGAACCGTAAAAGAAACAAAAACGCAAACAAGCACAAATGTGGATGAATCATTGCAGCCGAAAACAGAAAAGGATAGAACGGTAGGATCGTTAGCGTATATGTTTATGTGGATTGGCGATGGGATTAATTTAGGAAATATGACACTTGGAGCTAGTTTGATTGTGGCGGGAGCAGCAACGCTGAATGTATTTCAGACATTTCTCGCTGCTATCATTGCAATAGCGATTATTTCTACTTTTTTTGCTTTAAACGACAGGGTTGGATATAAAACAGGAATTCCTTATGTCGTTCAGCTTCGAATGTCATTTGGGTTGAAAGGATCGGTTATTTCCTCCTTATTACGCGGAATTCCAGCAATTATATGGTATGGGTTTCAAAGCTGGATTGGTGGTACTGCCTTGAATGAAATTGCCAAGATTATAACAGGAGGCGCCTTTGATAGTGTTGCAATTTGTTTTGTGGTGCTTCAAGTGATTCAAATTGTACTTTCTCTTTATGGTTTTCATGCTATTAAATGGGTAGAATCTCTAGCATCTATTGTCATAATGTTGGCATTGGTTTATGTATTTGGATTACTTTTAAATTCTCATAGTGACGTTATTGCTGAAAAATGGGTACATACAAAAGGTTCGTGGGGCTTGCCATTCTTTGCATTTATTATGGTGTTTATGGGTAATTATGCAGGGATTTTCTTAAGTGCAGCTGACTACTCCAGAGAATTAAAATCTGGCATCAGCAACAAAAAACGTGGGGCATTATACTTTTTTCCTATATTGATAGCATATGGGTTCGTGCTGGCAATTGGAGCAATGCTTGCATCTGCAACAGGAATTTCTAATCCGGTAAAAGCATTTGCAATCATCGTTGATAACTCTTATATTACATTTTTTGTATCAGCGTTTATCGTAATGGGTGCAATTGCAGTTAATATGGTGGCAAATATTATCCCACCAACCTATGTCATCACGATGTTGACGAAGTTAAAATACAAACCAGCGGTAGTGGTAACAGGACTGCTAGGACTTGTATCATTTCCATGGGTGCTTGTACAAGATTCTTCCGCAAAAGGACTAGGTATGTTTATTCTAATTTACTCTGCATTCTTAGGGCCGATTGTTTCGATAATATTGTTAGAATATTATGTAATTAGGAAACAAAAAGTAAATGTAGCAGACTTGTATAAAGAAAACGGACCATTCGCAGGCTATAATCCATGTGCCATCCTTGCCATGGTGATTGGTGCAGGAGCTGCTTTTATCGAGGTAGAGCTGGCGTGGATTATCGGTGTAGTTGTTGCAGGAATCTCTTATCTTCTGTTAATGAAATATGCATTCAAAGATTCAAAGTTTAAACAAGGTACAATTTTTGAGAGGAATGAAGTTCGTTCTAGTAAAAAAATAGGATGATTAGTAAAAAAGAAGTCTCTATTACTTTAGAGGATTTGGATGTTTTTTAGTTTGGCTTCCTTGAAAATAGGAATGGACTCTCAATGAGTTCGCAGCCTGCAAATACTTCGCTTTCCTACGGGCGAGCATCGAGCCTCCTCGTTCACTGCGGGGTCTCGTCTTTCTCTCATTCCCGCGGGAGTCTTCGTATATGCAGGCTGCTCTCTGCTTAAACTACAACAATCAACTAATGAATTTCTTAAAAGGCAGCAATTTTGTAAAAATACAAAATTGCTGCCTTTTTTTCATTCAATAAACATAAAATATTCAATAGAAAGTAGCGAAATAAAAAAGCTGAATTGGCCAATATATGGCTTTGAGATATTTGGGGGAAGTGATCCCACTTTTAACGGGCAGTAAGACCCCCGCACTGATGGAAGTTTACTTTATTAAAATATTAAGCGTGTTGCTTATCCAAAATTAGACAGAATTATCCTGTGAAACAGTAAGTAGCTTTTTTAACAAGTACATTTTACCTGTTTAGATTCGAATAGGATGAATCAGGACAAAAAACCAATCATAATGCACAAAAAGCATTACCATAATGGGGGCAGGCTCCAGAATGTAAAAAAACCTCTTTTAGGGAGTTATTGGTTAATCAACACGCTTGTTAAAATGTTTTTTAATTTTGCTGATTTTAAATATCTATTTTTTGTTAATTAGTAAGAGCCTTTTAACCAAATTTAGGCTGGATTCTCACTCATTAAAGGTAATTCATACGTATACTACTCATATGTATTCATGAAGTATATTGAATTGGAAGCGTGTAGGACGGAAGTAGATATATTTAAGACAGTGGGGTAATAGGGATGAAGTTAGCGTTGGGTACCGTGCAATTTGGCATAGATTACGGCGTCACCAATAAATTTGGAAAGACTTCTAGTGAAGAGGTAGCTAAAATATTAGATTACGCAAAAGGTAAAATATCGGTGATAGATACAGCTCCTTCGTATGGAACTAGTGAGCATATTCTCGGAATAAATATGATGGAAGGGTTTAATGTTGTAACGAAGACACCCCATATTCATCAAGACAATATCACTCAAGCAGATATTGAAGTAGTTGAAAGCGTGTTTTTCCAGTCGTTAAATACGCTAAAATTGCCTGCTGTTTATGGATTATTGATTCATAATTCAAATGATATGTTTAAACAAGGAGCAGATAAATTATTTGATAAGATTCATGAATTAAAAAGACAAGGATATATTGAAAAAATAGGGATTTCTGTCTACAGTCAAAAAGAAATTGAGTTGTTAACAAATCAATACTCCTTTGATATTGTGCAGGTTCCACTTAATGTTTTCGATCAACGTTTAGTTAAAAGTGGGACATTAAAAAGATTAAAGGAGAAGAAGATAGAAATTCATGCCAGATCTATTTTTTTACAAGGAATCTTGTTAAATGAAACCTCAATGTTAACGAATAAATTCAAAGAGCTGACGCCTTTATTAACAAATTATTTTACAGATTTGAAGAATAATCAATTAACAAAAGTAGAAGGGGCCTTATCTTTTATTGACTCGATAGAAGAAATTGATCAAGCCATTATAGGAGTCGATAATGTAAGTCAGTTAAAACAAATTTACCGTGATTATGAAAAAATTCAAGGGACGAAAGGCTGCTGTGTAGATTTTATGAAATACGCTTGTGAGAATGAAAACATGATTGATCCAAGAAAGTGGTGAAAAAAATGACGGGAAATATATTTTCACTCGAGAAGAAAGTCATACTTATTACTGGGGGATCAGGCTACTTGGGATCTGCCATGGCAGAGGCATTTGTTAAGTATGGCGGAAGAGTTTATATAGCAAGCCGTAACACGGAAAAAAATGGGGATTTCTCCAAGTATTTAGCAGATAAATATAAAACAGATGTATTTTATTTAAAAATGGATACGACAGATGCTTTATCTGTAAAAAAAGCTGTGCAATATATTATGTCAAATGAGAAGAAAATAGATGTCGTTGTAAACAATTCTTATAATGGAAAAACAGGTGAGATGCTGCATTGTACGGAGTCTGATTGGCTGTCTTCCTTTGATGGGTCTATCCATTCTACTTATAGGGTAGTAAAAGAAGTTTTGCCAATCATGATTAGTCAACAATCAGGAAGCGTTATTAATATTGCTTCCATGTATGGTGTTGTATCAGCAAATCCAGATATATATGGAGAATCAGGACAAAATAGTCCTCCTCATTATGGTTCTGCGAAAGCGGCAATCATCCATTTTACGAAATACCTCGCTGGGCATTATGGGAAGGATGGGATACGTTTTAATTGTATTTCACCTGGACCATTTCCGAATGAAAATACACAAAAGCAAAAAGACTTTATTGATCAACTTAGTAATAAAGTTCCGTTGGGGAGAATAGGAAAACCGGAAGAACTCCAAGGGATTGCCGTACTATTAGCATCAGATGCATCGAGCTACATGACTGGACAAAACATTTGTGTAGATGGAGGATGGACGATTTGGTAAAGGTGGCAGGTATTATCCAAGCGCGCATTTCATCCAATCGAAACCCTGCTAAAGCAATGCTTGACTTAGAAGGGAAGACCATTTTAGAAAGAGTAGTAGAACGTGTAAGATTATCCACTAAAATCGATGAGATATGGATTGCCACATCAGATCAAATAGAAGATGATTTAATTGAAAATAGTGCAAAAAAAATGGGGATTAAATGTTTTCGAGGCAGTTTAAATAATGTGTTAGATCGTTTTTATCATACATTAACTAGTACAGATGCTGATTTAGTCGTTAGAATTACGGCAGACAATCCGTTGACGGAGCCGAGGCTGATTGATAAAGCAGTTTCCTGCTTTATAAATAGTGATAGTAATATAGATTATATTGGGTATAGGAAAGTTCCAAAAGGCTCTGGCGTAGAAGTTTTTACACGGGAAAGTTTTATGAAGCTGGCACAATCAGCTGATTTAACTTCTTATGATAAAGAACATGTGACATCTTATTATTATCATAATCAAGAGAAATTCAGTGTGAAATTTCTAACAGATAAATATACAGAAAAACAAGCGTCAATGGAAGTTAGCGTTGATACACTTGCTGATTATGTAAAGTTGGTTTCTATTTATAAAATACTCGAAGAAAAAAAAGTGGACGTCTCAGACTATTTAGATAAAGCGTTAAGTATCATTTTAGATAACTAAGAGGTTCGTTTAATTATTGCTAATGACATTTTCTAAAGCTAGATATTGCAACTGAACGTGGCTTTTATTATAGTTGCACCATAATCTATTTACTAGTAACCTGCGTAGCTAAGCATGAACTTATTTGCTGCGCTTCTTGTTTATACAGATGGAAATTCGATTTGCAGTGTTTGTAAAAGGAAAAAGGAGAATGAACTAATTTTAAGCAGATTCGAAATTTCAGCTAATATGTTATAGGGCGTTTATCCATTCTTTTTCATTTATAAAGAAGATATGCTTTTCCCTCGTACGTTAAAGTAATTTGGGAAAAGCACTATATTAAGAATTAATGCTTCGAGCGGTCAACCAGTTTACGAGGATTGACCTGGTATTTTTTATCGAGTGTTCCGTTTAAGGGTTTGATGATTTTTTCTGAAGAAACAATCTTGAAATTCTGATTGCGTTTTTTTCCGTTGTCCATATTTTCATCATCTTGTGCAACGAAAATACCATAAGGATATTCTTTGCCAAGCCCGTAGCCTAGTACATCAATTCCATCTGTATGGCTTGTTCCATCTATTTTTTTGCTATTTCCAATTTGAAAATCATTTTTATATTTATTGTTTCCTTGACGTTCATATACAGCATATTTGCTATCCCCTTGGCTTGATGCCATTAAATAGCCTTTTCCATTCGGCGCATAATACATGGTTAATCCTTCAATATCTGCGCTTAAATGTTTTCCATTTGCTTTATCTACAATTGTTCCTTTCTTGCCGCCGGTTGGTTCTGCATTAAATTTCCAAATAGCTACATCTTCTTCTGCAATATATAAGCTGCCATACTCATCATCTGCTACTAACCCTTCCGTTTGTGTGTTTAGTTTAAAGGAGCGTACTTTTTTTCCTGTCACTTTACCGCTCGAATTGCCAACAAGTTCATATTGTTCAAATTCTCCGTCTTTTCCAGTTAACATGGCGTAAAACTTACCTGTTTTTTGACTATGATAAAATCCGAATCCATAAACTTCACTTACAGCAGAAAGGATAGGATGTTTTGGATCCACGATATTTTTTAATTTGCCAGTATTGCCATCAAAGGAATAAATCTCCACGTTATTTTTTCCTTCTGATCGATTTGTTGCACCAACAATATCTATTTTTTTCCCCTTAAGTTTAAAGTTATAACGTAAATCAACATTGTTTAATTCTCCAAAAGGGTAGGATTGTATTAATTTCCCTTTTAAATTATAAACATTTAATCCTGATTTCTTGTTAGTTGTAATCAGTTTACTTTTTTCTGTGTTGCTTGGATGTACCCAAATAGCTGGGTCATCTGCGGCATCATCAGTTGATTGAACAGGCTGTGTTTCTGCTGTTGCTGTCACGGCAAAATTTTTAGTAGTTGTTTGTGCATGAGTAGCTCCTGTGAAAGAAGTAGTTAAAATTCCAAAAGTTAATGTAGATGTAAGTATAGATTTTGCTAAATTCATTTTTATCCCCCTATGTAGTAGTTTGAACAGTTTAAATTTAGCATCTCTTTGTTAAGTGTATATTATGTGAGTGTAAGTATTCATATTTCAAGTAGTGCGCGGGGAGAAGCGCGCGGAAAAAACGAAAGGAACGCAACGCGGAATTAATCGGAGGAACGCGGGTAAAAGGAGAGGAACGCGGAATTAATGGGAGAAACGCGGAAAAAACGAGAGAAACGCGGAATTAATCGGAGAAACGCGGAAAAAACCGTAGGAACGCGGAATTAATCAGAGAAGCGCGGAAAAAACGAGAGGAACGCGGAATTAATCAGAGAAGCGCGGAAAAAAGGAGAGGAACGCGGAATTAATCGGAGAAGCGCGGAAAAAACGGAAGGAACGCGGAATTAATGGGAGAAGCGTGAGAAAAAGGAGGGAGTATACGAAAAAATAGGCGATTTCCACACAGTAAGCTGTGGAGTTGGTTCTTGTTTTTGAATCAAATAAGCTTTTTGCATTTGTTTGCCTATTTTCAGAAAGGTTCCTTGCCTTAAATTTAATCTTCTATATAAAAAAGCCGTGCAAGGGTGTCTTGCACGGCTTTTTTATTAGTTTTCTTCTACTACTTTACGATTTTTCTTAAATAGTTTTGATAATATTTCGTAAACGATTGGTACAACAACTAATGTTAATAATGTGGAGCTTATTAAACCGCCGATTACAGTAATCCCAAGACCTTTTGAGATTAAACCGCCGCCGCCTGATCCGATAGCTAATGGAATTAACGCACCGACTGTCGCGATTGCTGTCATAAGAATTGGACGCAAGCGTGTTGCTCCGGCTTCTAGAACCGCATCACGCATATTCATGCCATCACGTTCCATGTGAATAATACGGTCTACAAGTACGATGGCGTTTGTAACAACGATACCGATTAACATTAATAGACCCATCATAACAGATACAGAAATGGTTTCACCGCCGATTAATAAACCAACAAATGAACCAATTACCGCAAATGGAAGCGAGAATAGGATGGCAAACGGCGCGACTCCTTCACGGAATGTTACAACAAGGATGAAGTACACGATTGCGATTGCCGCAAGCATTGCTGCACCAAGCTGTGTAAAGGTTTCAGTCATGTCAGCAGATACACCGCCAACATCTTGTGAAACTCCTTTAGGTAAATCTAATTTATCCATTTTTTTACTTACTTCAGAAGTTGTTTTTGAAATATCATCTGAAGTAATGGTTCCTGAAACAGATGCATAGTATTCGCCTTTACTGCGTGCAAGAGTATTTAAAGTTGTGCCTTTTTCTACTTTTACTAATTCTGAAAGTGGTATGGATGTACCTTGTGCTGTCGGTACTTGTGTATCTAAAATGTCATCGATTGATTTTGGCTGTGCAGCTTGTTCCTGCTGTACGATCACATCTAAAGAGTTGCCGTCCTTTTCAACCGTTGTTAAAACATCTTTAGTTCTTGTTGGGCTTAGCATCATGACAATTTGACCTGTTGTTAGGCCATGCTGCAATAACTCATCTTGTTCTACTTTGAAAGTATATTCTACATATGCATCTTCTGCACTTGAACTAACATCTTTCAAACCGCTATTTTCCTTCAAGACATCTTCTGCCATATTGACAGCTTGATTTAATTTATCTAAATCTTCACTATAGAAGGAATAGCTGACTTCATTTGTTGAGCCTGACATAGAAGTGAAGTTTTGGCTTTTCCATTCGCCAGATTGACCAATATCTTTTACGTATTTTTCAATATTTTCACGAACTTTAGGGAAATTATCCATATCTGGATCAAAGATTAGGTACATTAGCGCACCGCCAGCACCGCCGCCCATCATTGCTGACATTTGATCCGCTTCATCATTTAAGGATAATTGAACGGTCTTAATATCATCCCGTTTAAGCATTTTTTCTTCTACTACTTTAATGTTTTTTAGTGTTTCATCTTTTAGCTCGCCAGCTTCTGGAGTGTAAGTTAAATACATGACTTTATCTTCTTCACTGCCCATAAAGCTGAATCCAATTAATGGTGTTAAAGCTAAGCTTCCTGCTAATAAAACAACAGCGATGATAGAGGTAATTATTTTATGATTAAGCGCCTTTTCAAGAACACCTTTATACCATAAAGATAATTTGCCTGTTTCTTTGTGATTGCTTTCTGTTTTTTCACTATATAATTTTTTCTTGAATAAAAAGTGAGATAATGCAGGCACAATGGTAATCGCTACAAGTAAGGAAGCACCGAGTGCAAATGTCATGGTTAATGCGAATGGCGCAAATAGCTCACCGACCATACCACCAACGAAAATAAGTGGTGCGAATACTGCAACCGTTACTAAAGTTGATGACAAGATTGGTTTAAACATTTCAACTGTTGCTTCACGAACAAGTGCCTGGCCGGTCAATTTCTCTTCTTTTAGATGCAATCGACGATAAATATTTTCAACTACTACGATCGAGTCATCGATTACACGACCGATGGCAACGGTGATAGCACCTAGGGTCATAATATTAAGGGTTATATCCATCCAGTTCAGTAGAATGAATGCCATAAAAATGGATACTGGTATGGAAACGATGGATATGATGGTTGATTTAAAATCGCGTAAGAACAGAAGAATAATTAATACGGCGATTAGACCACCAAATAATGCTTTTTCAATCATAGTGGAAATAGAGTCTTCTATTGGAGCTCCTTGGTCCACTGTTATATCAATGGAAAGACCATCGATTTTAGCTTTTTCATCTTTCACAAGGTCTTTCACTGCATTTACAACATCTACAGTGTTTGCTTGTTGACTTTTCACAATTTGAATCGCAATAGCATCTTTGCCGTTTGTACGAGAAACGGATTCTACTTTACCAACCACTTCGATTTTGGCGATATCGCTAAGTTTTACAAATGGTGATGGGTTTTGTTCAGACGGAGTTACTGGGATTAGCATATTTTTCAATTCATTAGCTGTCATGAATTTACCATCAACTGCAACCGCTTCTTCCCCTTCGTCAAATTCATAAAGTCCTAATGAAACTGCTAGGTCGCTTGCTTGAATCATTTCCTTGACTTTGTCTTCCGTTAAGCCAAGTTGAGCCATTTTTTCTTTGTTATACGTTAAATCTACTTCTTCCACATGCTGACCGGAAATAGTTGCAGAAGCAACACCATCAATTTTTTCAATTTTTGGCAGGATTATATCTTCTACAGTTGAAGTTAAATCTACAATGCTTTCTTTAGAACTACTAACACTTAATGCAGCAATTGGCATCATGTTCATGCTGATTTGTGTAACAGTAGGCTCTTGTGCACCTTCTGGAAGTTTTATTCCATCTAATGCTGATTTTAATTCACGTTTAGCTTCATCCATATCTATTCCATATTCGTATTCCACTTGAACGTTGCTCATGTTAGAATAAGAATTTGAATAGACTGCTTTCACGTTTTCTAAATTTTCCACGGCTTTCTCTAAAGGCTTGGATATATCCTCCATTACCTTTTCTGGAGTGGCCCCAGGATATACGTCCATTACTGTTAAGTAAGGAATTGTGATATCGGGAATTGTTTCCATGTTCATACGTGTACCTGAATAAATTCCAGAGACAGTAATAATAATTGTCAATAGCCATACTGCCAACTTATTTTTCAGGACAAAATTTACTATACCTTTCACTATTACACCTTCCTTTAATTGACTATTAAAGCTTATTTATTTATAATAGTGACTAATGAGTCAGTTGTCAACAACATGGCCTAGGAGTGGAAAACAAAATGATGAAAAAACAACTAATTATGGAAAAAGCACTGGAGCTCTTTGCAAAACAAGGCTTCGAAGCCACTTCCGTTCAGCAAATAACAGAACAATGCAGTATTTCAAAAGGTGCTTTTTATTTATCATTCAAATCGAAGGATGAATTGATTTTATCACTGATAGACCATTTTATGCTGCGCATTACATCAGATATTGACCGTGTAGTCAAAGAAAAAAAGGAAGAGGATCTTTTATTTGAGTTTTATTATGTAATTTTTTCTTCTTTTTATAAGTACTCTGATTTCACCAAACTCTTTATGAAAGAGCAGACACATTCGTTTAATCAAGAATTTATTATAAAGATTCACTATTATGACAGCTTACTTGAGAAAACGATTCTTTTTTTAATTGAACGTTTATATGGAAGCGATTTAATTACAAAATATGATATTGTTTACAGTATGAAAGGATTTTTGAATATATATTCGCATCTATTTTTATTTTCTAATGTACCTTTTGATTTGGAAGTATTGTCGCAATCACTTGTGGAAAAGACAAATTTGCTGGCTAGGCATACTAATACCACATTTTTAACAAAGGAACTATATCAAAAAAGTAAAAAGATGATAAATGATAAAGAAATGAAGGAAGAAATCATCGAAAATATTCAAAAGAAAATAGAAGAGATGGAAGAATCCGTTGAACAGGAATCATTAATTCTATTGAAACAGCAGTTACTTGAACGAACGTTTAGTCCAGCTATCATAAAAGGGTTGTTGGAAAATATAAGAACGAATCCTAATTGCAGATGGATTAGCTACTTGCTGCGCAGTTATTTTAAAATATAAATAAAATAAGAGTCGGTTTTGTGCATAGTTGCAGTTTATATTTCAAAAGACGAACAACTTAATTAAAGTTAAGTTGTTCGTCTTTTGTGTTGGAATAAATATGTTTAAGTGATAAATGATTAAAGTTGCAGACAATTTTATCTCCCTCATATAATAATGGGAATATAGCCTCCACGGGTAGCTGCAAGGATGGGATTTGGTTTAATTTCCATCGTACGTAATCCTAAAGTATTTTTAATGGATGAACCTTTATCCAATCTAGATGCCAAACTACGTGTAAAAATGCGTTAGGAAATTAGCAGATTACATAAGAGCTTAGAGAAAACATTTGTGTATGTAACACATGATCAAACAGAAGCCATGACAATGGGAATCGTATTGTTGTGATGCATGAAGGAGTTGTCCAGCAGGTAGCGCCACCAAAAGACATTTATGATTATCCAGCTAATAAGTATATTGCTGGATTTATCGGTTCACCTGGCATGAATTTTATAGATGGAAAATTGGTAGAAGCACATGGTGGCGTGTATTTTCAAGCAGATGCTTTTTCGATTCCGATTTCAGAGGAGCAAAGCAAAGTGTTTTATGCGAAAGGCTATGTTGGACACGAAATTATCCTTGGTATTCGCCCAGAGGATATTCTGGCAAATAAAGAAGGGAATACAGCATCACAACAAACCATTGTACAGGGAATAGTTGATTTAGCAGAAGATATGGGTTCTGAAACGTATCTCTACGTGAAAGTAGGCGGTAATGTCCTAACTGCAAGAGTAGAGGGAAGAAACAAACAAACAATCGGGCATGCAATTCAGTTAGCATTTAATATGAAAAAAGCCCATTTTTTTGACATAGAAACAGAAGAAGCTATTAGGTGATAGTTGAAAAGGAAGAAAAATATTTTCGCTAAAGCTATAGAGATTACTGTTGCATTCTTTTTATAATACTAGGAATTATTAACGAAGCGGAGTGCCGAATAGCGCACTTTGCTTCGCTTAGACTAAAAAAAAGTTTTGTTATCGAAAAAAATGGAAGTATACGCACTATTTTTATGAAAAAGTGTCCGAATGAGCAGTGATTCTATGATAAAAGCGTTATTATAGGTGGAAATCATTCCATCTACTCAATCATTGTTTTAGTTTTCTGTTTTATTGTTTCAGTTTTAGGTCATTTTGTTTCAATTTTAATCATTTAGCTATTTATTTCCTCGAATAATCATGTTTCTATTTACTCCAACTTATGCTGTAATAAGAAAGGAACAATTTTTTTATGCTGTTCTAAGTAGTAAAGGAATTGAGGGATTTTGGTTGAAGAAGTTTAAGAAGTTTTATTTAGAGGTTACAAGTGTATGTAATCTTGCATGTAGTTTCTGTCCGCCAACAGAAAGGCAGAAGCAATTCATTTCTGTGGAGGATTTTTCGAAGCGTTTAGACCAAATTAAACCGCACACAGACTATATTTATTTACATGTTAAGGGGGAGCCGCTGCTGCACCCTAAAATAGAACAATTATTAGATGTAAGTCATGAAAAAGGATTTAAAGTTAATATTACAACAAATGGAACATTAATTAATAAGAAGAAGCAAAAAATAATAAACAAACCTGCATTAAGACAAATGAATTTTTCTCTGCATAGCTTTGATGGACATGAGGGCTCTACAGATAAGGAAGGATATGTGAAAAGTATTCTTTCCTTCATTAAAGAAGCAACAAGCCAATCTGACATGATTGTTTCACTACGACTTTGGAATCTCACACAAGATAATATGACGAATCTGGAAAAACAAAGAAATCGGCAATTACTTGAAATCATTGAAAAAGAATTTGATTTAGACTATAAAATTGAAGAAAAGGTAACACCAGGAAGTGGCGTAAAAATTGCGGAACGCATCTTTATTAATCAAGATTACGAGTTTCAGTGGCCAGCTCTGCATGAAGAAGAGGATGATGGAAAAGGCTTCTGTTATGGTCTTCGAAATCAAGCAGGAATACTAGCAAATGGAACCGTGATCCCTTGTTGTTTAGATGGAGAGGGAGTAATTAACCTTGGAAATATTAATGATGCCTCCTTTTCTGATATTATCGAAGGAGATAGAGCAAAAAACATTGTGGATGGTTTTTCAAGAAGAGTCGCAGTCGAAGAACTATGCAGGAAGTGCGGGTATCGCAAACGGTTTGGGAAATAGATAGGGCGAAGAAAAACTTTGTTAGAAGATAAAGTGTCAGGCTGCAAAAGGACATTTGTTCCTTATGGGTGCCTAACACTTTTTTGTCATCTTGATTTTACCATATATTTACAAATAATATGTAATTCTATAATACTTGTCCTTTAAAGTTATGGCATCTGGGGTGAAAACCTATAACGGAGCAATTGGAGTGGATGCGAACAAAAAATCAGTAAAAACGATTCTGGAAATGGCAGATAAAGCTGGAAAGTCAACCGGTTTGGTTACAACAAGCCAGATTACGGATGCTACACCAGCAGCATTTGGCTCACATGTTGCCGATCGTTCGAAACAAAGCGAGATTGCTAAACAATATTTAGAAAAAAGCAAAGTGGATGTATTGCTGGGTGGTGGCGAAGATTTCTGGTATCCTGCTGGAAATGCTGGGAAGTATGAGGACGAGCCTGCTAAAGATCCATCGGAAAAAAGCAAAGGAACACAGGGGAATCTAGTTGAAAAAGCGAAAAAACTAGGATATAAATATGTAACAAATAAAAAGGAATTGGATAAAGCAAACAGCGGCAAAATCTTAGGGTTGTTTGCCAATGAAGAAATGTTTGAACAAAGAGAAGAGGGACAAGGTAATTTATATAATCCAGTCGTTCCTTTGCCTGATATGACGAAAAAAGCGATTGATACTTTATCAAAAAATAAAAAAGGCTTTTTTCTGTGAAAATAAAACGGGCGAGTGGCTATTCTGGGTATCTGTATAATACAGTAACGTGTTCTATTTGATAGGGCGGGTACAGGATTTTGGTGTAAAGAAAATCTTGAAGCGTGGACTTCTAGAAAAAAGACAATAGTAAAGAAAGGGTGTGACCTCAATTTTTTAAAAAAATCACAACCTTAATAGAGTATTGTAATGGAAGGTCGTCTAACCAGCTAGACGTGGTTCAGAGAAGTGTTGCTTATTAATAAATAGGGTATATATAATTCTTAAAACTTTATGTGCAATAGCCTGTAAAGCTTTTTTCTTTCCTCTTCTTGCAGATAGAGACCAAAAAACATTTGACATTGAGGTATTTTTCGACCTTGATATAGCCCAAGCAACCTCACAAAGAGCAGCTTTTATATGTGGGTTTCCTTGAACGCTTTTGGAACTTTTCTTTTTACCAGCACTTTCATTATTGCCAGGTGATACACCAGCCCAAGAAGCTAAATGTCTTGATGAAGGGAATTGGCTCATATCTGTTCCGATTTCCGCAATAATAACAGCAGCTGTGTGTTCCTTTATACCTGGGATAGATAAAAGTATTTCTTTTTCTTCTTGATAGGAATGAAGCAGGGTATCTATCCTATTTTCAAGTTCTTGAATGGAAGTTTCCAAATACATGATATGATTCCAAGAGCTTTTAATCATAAACATTTGATGTTCATTTAATGTTCCGAAAAGAGAATCGGAAATGGTATCAGCCTTCTTGCGGAGAGAATGATGGATATTGGCATCAACATCAGCCTTATCAAGGTATCCATTATCGACTAACTGTTTCAAAAGTTTACGTCCAGAAACCCCAAAGATATCAGAAATAACTGAACCAAGCTTTATGTTTGAACATTCGAGGACCTTTGAAATTCTATTTTTTTCAGCTGTTAAGTTACCAACCCATTTCTTGCGTAAACGGTTCAAATCTCTTAATTCCCGAAGATCTTGGGAAGGGACAAAGCTTTTTTCAATCAATCCATGACGAAGAAGCTTGGCAATCCATTCTGCATCTGAAACATCGGTCTTACGACCAGGAACGTTTTTAATACGTTGGGCATTGGCCACAGTAATATCGAAATATCCTTCAAGGATGTTGTATACCGGCTTCCAATAGATTCCGGTACTTTCCAGAGCAATGTGTGTAATTTGTTTTTCTTCTAACCACTTTAATAAATCAAATAAACTTTTGGTTAAAGTGGAAAAAGTCTTGGTTTCTTTTTGAATGGATTCATTATTAGTGCCAGTTAGGGCACAAACTACAATCTCTTTTTGATGAACATCCATTCCGGCACAATGGGTTAATAAAATGTCCAAATAAAACAACCTCCAAAGTAGTGTCTATGGAAAGTGGAATAAGCTTGGTCAAACAGCATTTTTCTGTACGTGATCATCCTCAAAAATTGAAGAGTCAACAAAGGGGTGTACACAAGGCAAATTCCAAACAGTTTCTTATACAGGGTCGAACCACCACAAAAGCGCACGTAAAGATTACTTCCCATAGCATTAATCAGTATGGAAAAATGGACAAAAAAGTAAAACCCCGGCTTAGAAAAAATTTTCATGCCGGGGTGTGAGTGTGAAATCATGTGTGTTTCTTAATGGTAGAGGAAGAGGGAACAGATGAATTCTCTCATGAAAACAATGCCGAAAAAATGATTAAAGCAGGACAACAGCTGGACAAATCGGTGAAAATAGCCAAAGACTATGCAAAAAAACATCGTGATACATTAGTACTCGTTGTAGCCGATCATGAATGCGGCGGTCTGGTGATTGAAGATGTAAGCTCAAGCGATGAATCAGGAGATGGAATATCGAAAGAAGATGGACCATTCAAAGTAGCAAAAAGCAATAATCAATTTACGGTTGATTGGACAACTAGCGGACATGGTGGAGTTACCGTTCCATTAACAGCAACAGGAGCGAACGCTGAATTATTGGCAGGAAGCTATGAAAATACGCATATTTTTGATGCTATAAAAAATGCAATGGGATTAAAGAAATAAACTAAACTTCCTCAGTGGGGGTAAACTAAAATGACCAGGACCGCATAAGCCAATTTGCGCTCCTGGTCATTTTTACATCATTCTTCTATTTGCAAATATCCGTTCTGAAGGGAGGGCTGTTGAATCAAGCTTTCTTTTGGGAAAATAAATGTCCAAGGCATACTTGTTTTTGGCGGTAGAATAATAGCTGACACCTTAAATGCATATTCAGCAATAAGCGTATTCTCTTCAAAATAATTTAGTCTAGTATGATTTAAAAATAGATCTTTATTGTTTATATTATGAATAATAACGGTCGCAAGTAAATCTCCCTTGTGATTGATCGCTTGCCAAAGGGGAGTAATCGGGATAGCAGCGGTTTCAATGATGTCTGCCTTCTGAAATGCTTGTTCAATTGCTTTGCGATCCTTTTGTGAGATTGTTTTGTCCCAAGCGGATTCAAAGATTAGTTTTTGCATGAAAATGTCTCCTAAGTTTGATGGAATAATAGCAGAAACAAATGATAGTAAATTTATGTCACCTATTATAGATAAGCAAAAGAAATTCTTGGTTCAGAATGAATAATAACTTGTCCATTTATTTCTTCAATGCCAACTTGAAACGTGTACGGGTTGCCAGGAATCGTAATGTCTGCTACGGTTTGCCATTCCACATCAACCTTCGTGTGAACGGTGTAATGGATATATGTATGTGTACCTGTGTGAAAACGGCGCAGGATTTTTTTATGCTTTTCTTCACAAAATACCGCTTCATGTAAATTTTCGCTAGTAAGTTCTTTTCCAATTAATGATTTTAATCTATCTAAAATATCTGCTTTTCTAATCATTTATAACAATCCTTTCAGGTATCTGTCCTCTTATTATAAATAGTTGGATGTATAATTTGTAGCAGGAGATTAGAATTTTATTAAATAAAAATTAATTTTGAATAAAGTAGCAAATAGCACACATATGGACATTCGTTTATTAGGGCCTAATAAACTTTTTTTGAAAATTCCCCTTTTTTAGTATGCTATAATATGGAAAAAAGGAGGGCTATTAGCATGGGTATTGGTTTTCGGAAAAGTTTTAAAATTGCTCCTGGTGTCCGGCTAAATGTTGGTTCCAAAAGCGTTGGCATGAGTGCCGGTGTAAAAGGACTTCGGTATAGTGTTAACTCTCGGACAGGCAGCAGAGTAACTGCCGGTATTCCGGGGACAGGATTATCCTATTCAACCTCCGGGAGCAGAAACAGAAAGTCGCCTGCTTATCAAAGGCAAGCAGATATAAAGAGAAGACAACGGGAAATAGAAAAAATGAATGAATTGGAACAGGCAAGGCTCGCTGTGGAAGCATATGAAAATACAATCGATAGAATTCATTCCATTCATATAGAAGCAGATGAACCGGTTAATTGGGGAAATATAAGAAGCTCTGTTCCTCCCTATAATATGCATATAGCAGAAATAGGACCGAATGAGCAAATAGCTCTACATAAACTACAAAACTATAAACCTGGCTTACTATCAAGGATATTTAAAAATCAGCAATCAGAAGAACAAAAATTACGGGAAGAAGTATTAGTAGCAAGAGAAAAGGATAGACAAGATTATCAAGCATGGGAGAGGGATGCAACCATTGCGGCAAACGTATTGGCTGGCGATATCGATACGTATTTTCAAGTGATCGAAGCATTTGCACCACTAGAAGACCTTACAGAATTCGGCAGTGGCTTTGAACTCGTTTGTGAAAATTCCAAAGTAATGGAAGTTGAATTTGAAGTAAATGCAGAAAACGTTGTTCCAAACGAGCAATTATCTTTAACGAAAACAGGCAAACTTTCCAGAAAGCAAATGCCAAAAGGAAAGTTTTTTGATATTCAACAAGATTATGTATGCAGCTGCGCTTTAAGAATCGCCCGTGATCTATTTGCCCTGCTGCCATTAAACACAGTTTACATACATGCAGCCGATCATCGACTAAATACTGCAACAGGCTATGACGAAAAAATAACGATTCTTTCTGTAAAACTAGAGAAAGAAAAACTAAACAGGCTGAATTTTGCAAACATCGACTGCTCTGACGCAATAGAATCTTTTGAACATAAGATGAATTTTAAGAAAACAAAGGGCTTTGAGGCAGTTGAAAGGTTGTGAAAGAAGACTTTTGCAGCTTCACCTCAAGTTGAAAAATAAAAGAGCTCATTATACATATTAATAAAAAAATAAGAATAGGGGTTTACAAAATGAACGCATTAATAAAAGATGTATTAGCATTCCGAGATGAGCGAAATTGGAAACAATACCATGACGAAAAAGATCTAGCTATCTCCATTGTCCTAGAAGCAAGCGAATTGCTAGAAAACTTCCAATGGAAAACAAGCAAAGAAGCAAAAGAAAATGATTTCCAAAATATCAAAGAAGAAATGGCAGATGTATTGATCTATTTAATTCAATTGGCGGATAAACTAGACATTGATTTAGAGAAAGAAGGATTGGCAAAGATGGTGAAGAATCGGGAGAAGTATCCGGTTATGGGGAAATAAGGTAGAGTATAAAGTGGGAAGGTCTGTAAAATTGTAAAAAAAGGAATTGGGCTTTAGCCGACTCTTAATAGGCAGTTAAAATTGACTGTGGCTTTGTTAATGATTTATTTAAAGGAACTAGTCAAGTTGGCAATAATAGTTAATATTAGAATAATGTCAAATATGAAGGCATAAACAAAATAGCAATTTAAAGGGAAGTTTTTATTTATCCATTAATATACTTACCTAGGTGCGAATGTAAAGCTCACACGATTTTTCTAGGAGATTCGCACCTGAAATTTATTGCTATTTACTACTAAATACTTAAAATGTTCAATATTGTTCCTTGGTTCACAAGGAAAATAGCGATTTTTTAGTCGAAAAAGTGAAAAATTACTTCTTTTGATGAAAAATTCGCTGTCGCACTCTTCGTGAGTGCGTGGATTGAAATCATCGTATCTAATATAATCGTCTAACATAATTTCCGTCGCACTCTTCGTGAGTGCGTGGATTGAAATATATCTGCCAAAGATATAAAAGTTTTGGGATGTAGTCGCACTCTTCGTGAGTGCGTGGATTGAAATAAATACGACATCTTTTCCTTCTAAGAAAAACTCTCGTCGCACTCTTCGTGAGTGCGTGGATTGAAATCTCTTGTGTAAAATTCTCTCTTTGCTCATCCGTTGTCGCACTCTTCGTGAGTGCGTGGATTGAAATATAGCACTAAATATATTACTTTTTCCGCTAGCATTAGTCGCACTCTTCGTGAGTGCGTGGATTGAAATACCCAAAGTTTTAAAGGCTTTTTCCTTCATTTTGTCGCACTCTTCGTGAGTGCGTGGATTGAAATTCATAATCTATATTCATGCTCTCGTCACCACCATTGTCGCACTCTTCGTGAGTGCGTGGATTGAAATCATCCTTTACATTCAAGCCAGTTAAAGCAAATATTGTCGCACTCTTCGTGAGTGCGTGGATTGAAATTCCGAAGGGCATTCCGTCGGAAGGTTTTACTCCGGTCGCACTCTTCGTGAGTGCGTGGATTGAAATTCTAAAAAACGTAACCTTGTAAATTTTGGTAACGTCGCACTCTTCGTGAGTGCGTGGATTGAAATCATATGTATCACACCTTATCTCTAAACATCCTCCACGTCGCACTCTTCGTGAGTGCGTGGATTGAAATAAATAAGCCAGGTAACATAAATAAATTAGCAAAGTCGCACTCTTCGTGAGTGCGTGGATTGAAATAGCATTTCGGTTAGGTCTCTATTCGATGGAGATGTCGCACTCTTCGTGAGTGCGTGGATTGAAATATTTTTGATTTAATATGTAGAGAAAAGGAGTAGATGTCGCACTCTTCGTGAGTGCGTGGATTGAAATTACTGGAGACTGTTTAAGTCCTCTAGTTGGAGATCGTCGCATTCTTCGTGAGTGCGTGGATTGAAATTTTGGAATCAATGAAACAAACGGTATCTGGTGCGGTCGCATTCTTCGTGAGTGCGTGGATTGAAATAAATGCTCTAACTCTATCAAGCGAAATCAATGTTTGTCGCACTCTTCGTGAGTGCGTGGATTGAAATTGTTGGTTATCTTCCTGCTAAAGCTGTTTTGCCGTCGCACTCTTCATGAGTGCGTGGATTGAAATTGTTGGATTGTACCCATCTGCAAAGATTGTTTCGGGTCGCACTCTTCATGAGTGCGTGGATTGAAATTTGAATATCGCCCATAGTAGAGTAAATAGAACGCCGTCGCACTCTTCATGAGTGCGACTTTAATTTTTGTTTAGAAATAGAGGTTTTGTAAAAGAAAAGGCACCATAAAAATACATTTTTAGGCACTTAAAATCTTAGGCCCTAGAGAGGTTCTGTAAAAAAAGAATGGAGAAGAACATGGGTGAACGTTATAAATGAAGGAATGGTGATATAATAAAGGAATAAAGGAATCTAAAAAGAGGTGATGATGATGACAAAAGGTTTATATCGTAAGCACAGAGTAGATGGAACAGCTAAAAAACAAATAAATAGGTATGCTTCTGATTATAGAAAAAATAAACAAATGTCAACAAGTGCTGTAGTGGAAACATCAGAGGGTCTTGTGATTGTTAAAACAAAAGCAAAAAAATCATCTCCTTATATGAAAAGAATAAATCAATCAATAAAAAATTCAAATGGGTATCAGTATTCTTTAGAGAAAGCAGCTCAAATAGTGAAAGAAGCAAGTTCTTCTAACGCAAAAATCTTTGTAGAGAACTCAAGTGCGAATGCAACACCAATTATAAAAACGGAAGAAAATATACCATCTTATAATTTGGATCATATTCTGCAGGATATCAAAATGCTCCAAGATTCGAGTGGGTATGAAAATGTGGATGAATTTAAACATGCAATTGATGAAGGGGAAGTGAAAAATTACTCTAGAGCTTTATTAAAAAGATGGGAGATTTTAGAGGGATTTCTAAAGAAATAATAAGTATTGTATATTGAGGGAGAGTTAGATGCTAGATACACGCGTTATTTACAATGGTTCTGCTTATTTATATAAACAGTATGTATGTAATTGTATAAGTGGATATAAAAATTATGTTAGAGATGCTAATAGCTTGCCTTCCATCTTGTGTATTGCCGAAATATCGAAAGGCAGATACTCTTTTACAACAAAATCCTATGCCTTTTTAAAAACTGGAGATTCATTAGTGGGTGATTATATACGTTTCCATGATGGCTCTATTCTGTCATTAGCTCAAACTTTTAGAGTAGAGGATAATGAATGTATCGTAGAAACGTCCATTATCACGTTTGCAAAATCGAATAATAATGGTTGTGCAGAATATGTCATTCATTTTGATACGGTTGAAAATGTACCTAATCATCCTGATTTTCATTTTCAATTTGAATATTCAAATAAAATGGAAACGCCTCGTATTGATGTACATCAATATGAAAGTATTGGAACAGTAGTTGAAATGCTTATTAGAGATGCAATAGTACCTAGTAAAAAATACTAATGGGTTTAATAATGGTAATTAAGAAAGATGTTCAAAGGAGATCCTTTGGGCTATTTTTTTGTTTCGTGCGGTAATTTTGCTGCTTTTAAATATCGTATCCTTTATTTTGTTGCACTACTTACTCCCAGCCCTGAGGTAACATCGGACAATGGCAACTTAGGCATATTTTTTGTTATTTTTGCAGCGAATACTTTTGTACAGCTGTCTAACTGTTTATGGAAAATACTGAGCAGATTAAATTGGAAGCTTCATATTTGGAAAATTGTTAGCCTAGGATCATTGGCAATTTTTTTGATAGGTTGTTTCCTGCAATATCGGTATGCGGTAAACTTAATCGATCAATTGGGTGGACCTGTAGGAAAAGAGACCTCAAGAATCTATGGTCTTTCATGGGTTAATCAATATACAAATACCTTATTCCTTAACATATATACATTTTTTATTTTAAATTCGATGGTAGTATTTCTTTTTACCATTATTAAAAAGAAATATAGAGATTCGTTTAATGAAGAAAGTAATCAGAATTACGAAGAGCAATAAGAGGAAATTAGACAATTGTAGGCGGGTTGAACATGTTAATAAGAAACAAAATTTATCTTTTTTTAGCAATATCAATTTTTTTAATTGTGTTAGCACTAGCAGTAATCCAAGTCTTTCATTTGGATGAAAGCGAGTATGACTCATACCGAGATGGAATAAATATCTCGGTAACAAATCTCTATCAATCAGAAACTCCAGAATTAGAAGTATATCTAGAAGGTGAATATAATATTCCATTATTCAAGTTTCCAAAGCTAAGAAATGGTGAAACTCTTTTCTATAATATCAAGTCAGTACCACCCAATTCTGATTACAATGTGATGGCTTCTTATCATAAAAATGGAAAGAAGTACACTGCATTTCTTGCATATATTGATGGTGGTATTGAGAAGACAGTTGTAGAAATAGATATCAACTCTTTAAACGGTGAAAAAATAGTATATTCTGTAAAAAATTCTTATAGTTTGGCTGATTCGGGTGGAGAAGATAGGGAATTTGAAGAGTTTAAAGAATAACCTGACAAAAAAAGAAAGCTTTAGGAAAATTGAGGATATTCTTCACTGTTTTCTTAAAACGTTCTTTTTCACATTTATCGTAAATAGAAGGCAAAGCCAAAAGAGCCAACTAATGATGGTTTTTTACCTAACATTTCCACTAATTCCTGCTGTTAATCCGACTTTAATGGTCCCGTTTATCACTTTATCCAAATGCCACCACCATTCGTCATTAGGCTGATTGGATAAGTTAAAATCATACGCTTTCTTAATATGTCGGTACATCTTGTGTACATTCTTGAATAGGCGTGCGTCATATTCAGCGAGAAGTTGTTGTTCTTCTAAGCTTAATTCATGAAACACCATTTGAATTTCACTTCTATTGTGCAACATCTGTACACTTTCAAATGGGCTGATTTCAAAATCGTTTACATCTTCACCGTAATTAAGAATATCCTGCTTATACATGCTCATTTAAATACCTCCCTTCCTTTTCCTAAATATTTATAACCTTTATTTGGATGTAAATAATTTTTTGTGTTCTTACTAGAAAAAGCAGTATCCACTATTCCGTTAGCACCTATAATCACGATCCAATAATCATCATCAAAAACAAAGTATTCCTGCTTAAAAGTTTGCAAGTGATAGAGATGAATATCGTTATCTGCAGTATTCATTATATTCATAATCAAGTTGTTGTAATCTTTAAGCTCCCAGTCATCTGGTATTTGTTTTCTGTTTTCTGTTCTTTCGTTTATCCCACACTTAACGGGCAGTAAAACCCCCACTGATGGAAGGTTCACTTTATGAAAATGATAAGATCACTTCTAGGTTTCCATTTTGGAACCCCTCTTTTATTAGTTTTATTTATTATATCTTTAATCCGGACTTTTAGCGACGGTTTCAATCATGCTCCTCCTTAAGGGTAGTTCTTTATCATATTAGCAATCAAGTTATATCTAATTTTTACTTTTCAAGGGAAAGCGAAGGGGCGGTTCTTTAACTTCAAATAGATAGGGGTGTCAGATGCGAGTACCAGGTACCTCATATGGACAAAAGTAAGGAAAATTCTTTTGGAATGCCAGTAACCGTTTTCATCAATCACTTCCTTTCAATATGGTATAGTAGGTCTAGAATAAAATTTCTAGGAGGATTTTCATGACAACATTAAATGAATGGTATGACAAGGGTACAACGATTGAAGCATACATAGATGCAATGACAACAAACAAAGAAAATCTGCAAAAAATTTACGAGGGCTTTGAACTTCCAAGTGATGAGGCATTTTTTAATGAGCTGCGCCAAAAAGAACTGCGCGTTATTGTGCTTACAGAAGATTGGTGCGGAGATGCCATGATGAACATGCCGATTTTAGCAAAGCTTGCAGAAAAAGCGGGGATTCGTGCAAGTGTGCTTTTAAGAGATAGCAACTTAGAACTGATGGATCAATATTTAACAAACGGGACCGCACGTGCTATTCCAATCTTCGTCTTTATTGATAAAGAAGGGAAAGAGCAAGCAGTGTGGGGACCACGAGCACCTGAAGTACAAGCGTTTGTAATGGAGCTTCGTTCAGATCTACCTGCGAAAGATGATCCAACATTTGCAGCAAAGCAACAAGTCGTTCATGAGAAAATCGTGGACGCATATGTGAATAACAAGGATATGTGGGCATACGTATACGCGAGTCTGAAAAATAAATTGCAAGGGTAAGTTTGAGAGCAGAGCAGCTAATGGTTGTTCTGCTTTTATCTATTTAAATGGGTTCGATTAATGCATTGCTATGCTATATTTACAGATATGTTAACAGGGGCGACTATTCCATTAATTTTATATGTTGCTTTTTTGAATGGTACCTTTTCGGCTCATGCTGCCTGTCATATTATACTTTTTTAATAGTTTCTGATATTCATAGGAGGCATACTGAACACCTCGGTCTGAATGGTGAATAACACCTTTTCCAGGATTTTGACGTTTGTAAGCCATCTTTAATGCGGAGATAACCAATTCCTTTGTCATGGTTTTATTCATTGCCCGACCTACTATCTTACGAGAATACAAATCCATTGCGGTCGCCAAATACAGCCATCCCTCATTCGTCGGAATATAAGTGATATCCGTTACCCACAACTGGTTTAGTTTATGTCTATCTAAGACGTTTTCACTTACTGGATGTTGATGCTTCGAATTAGTCGTAGCCTAGTATTTTTTGACAGTACAAGACTTCCATTGGTTCTTTGTCATAATGCGAGAGACTGTACGCTCACTTACTTTCACGCCACGTCTATTCAGTGTTTTAGCGATTTTGACACTGCCGTAACGTTTCTTGAATTCTAAGTGAGTCTGTAAAATCTCTTGTGATAATTTCTCACGTTGTTTCTGCCTGTCACTTTTCGGCCGTTTTAACCATTTGAAGTAACCACTTTTGGAAACTCCTAGAACGCTGCACATCTTCTCCACTCGGAATTGGGAGCGGTTTTCATGAATAAATTCATATTTTACCGAGGGCTTTTCGCGAAGTAGTGCATTGCCTTTTTTAATATTTCATTTTCCTCCTTCAAATCATGTAACTGTTTTTGTAAAGCTCTCATTTCAGCATCAGGACTAGAAAATGTTTGTACTGCTTTTACTTCTGTTCTGGCTGATGACCATATTTCTTGATCCATCCATGCAAAGTATTCGTATTTACGCCTGTTTCTCTTGCCACTTGTGCTACTGGTTTATTGTTCTCTACAATATACTTTACTGTTTCTTTTTTTAAAGTTTCATCATAACGTTTTCCGTTTCCTCTAGCCATTAGACACACCTCATTATATTTTGTATTTATATTATAACAATCTGTGTCTACTTTTTAGTCTAGCATCAATATTACCATTCTCTGAAACATGGACATCTTCGGGCTTTGGTAAAGGATGACCTGTCATCTCTGACATGCGTTTCACTCGTTCTCATATTTCTTTTGAATGCATTATTTAACCTCCTCACCTTTATTGTTAATATATACCATTTTGTATTAAGTCAAAAAGTATATTAACTTTCTTATAAATAGCGTATGCTAAATGAGTAGTAAGTTAACTATTCAATTCGTCTAATATCATGTTCAATTCATGTTTAATTCGTTTGTTTAGTTCGACTGGTATTATAATATTTTTATCGTGGTCAATGGTAAAGCTGAAAGACTCATCATCATGAATTAATCTAGCTAATGAGCGCATGTTATCGGCTTTATATACACCGTAAATTGCGTGTCCTACAATTCCTCTAAGGATAAATCTATCACCGTCAAAATAGCTCCAATTCATCAATTGTGTTTGCCATTTTTATTTTGCCTCCGCTTTGACTATAATTTAAGTAGATATAGTCACCCTTTAGCATTTTGTCTGTATGAAACATACAAGCCACGTGGAGACAGTCGCACTGCTGGAGTTGAAATAATAATTGGAACCCTTGGAAATGGCTTATTGACGGCATTTATGAGGGTTGTTTTTATTGTGAAAATTGAGATGTAGGCGCAATTTTAAGTGTGTTTTTAGGGGAATTTTGGCTTTGTGAGTGATGGAGAAGTAGAAAAAGGAGGTACAGTTTTGCGGATAGGGTTTAACAATTTGGCAGAATTAACAGTTTCACAAAAT
The DNA here is from genome assembly GCF_983173855.1 of Niallia sp. WK069_GA_01. Taxonomy (NCBI): domain Bacteria; kingdom Bacillati; phylum Bacillota; class Bacilli; order Caryophanales; family Bacillaceae; genus Niallia; species Niallia sp. WK069_GA_01. The sequence goes on along the minus strand of NZ_OZ470138.1, from coordinate 3,703,591 downwards.
AAAAGTTATATGCTATTCTTACATCATTGACACTTAAAAATGCAAAAAGTATTGAAATTACATCGTTTTCGGAGGTTTTTGACACTTTAAAAGAAAACGATCTTCATCATTCGCTTTTTTATTTTCTAAATACAGAAAGCCGAACTATTATAGAACGCAGTGTTAGCATTTTTGATAATAGTTCGACCTTTTTAGTTGCTGAAAGCCTTTTGTTCCATCCTCTTCAAATTTAATAAAGAATAATAAATTCAATTTCCCTAGAATTATTAAGATTAGTAATTCTAACTTGGCTTTCTCGAGGAATACAGAATGATGGTATTGCAAGCCAATTTGGGTCTTGTGATCCAATGTAAATACGCCCTTGAGAAATACTACAATCAATTTGAAAATGTGCCGTATCGTCCATAGAGTTTAGAAAGTTTTGATTTGAAGCTCTAAGTGCACTTAAGTTAGTTCTATACTTAAAAGTGTTTAGATATTCTGTAGCAGACCTATTGAATACATCTTGTAAATTAGACCTTCTAATATAACCTCTATAACCTCTAGTTCTTGCACGTACTTCGTCATTATATTTGTAGAAGTTGATTCCATTTGCAATGTTTATTCCTAAGTAGTTTTGAGCAAAATCTAGTGAGTCAGCTTGAGAAAGATATAATTTTTTTTCGCCATTCCCACTTGTTGAAGTAAGTTTCATATCACAAAAACTGTCCACTGCATTAACTATATACATACACTCTCTCCTTTTTTATAAATAGAAACCATTTTAATTATATATTTTCTAGTAGATTACAATCAATTGGAGAAATAAATTGGATAGGCTACACTTAGTTGGACAGAAATTTTTAAGGTCAAATAGACTACAGATATGAAAATTAGAGGGAGAATCTACGATGACCAAAAAACCACTCCGAACTTTTACTGCGGAATTTAAACAACAAATGGTGCAACTATATCTGAATGGAAAGCGAAGAAAGGATATTATTCATGAATATGAATTAACACCGTCTGAGTTAGACAAGTGGATTAAGCAACATCAAACATCTTGCTCATTCAAGGAAAGTGATAATTTAACTCCTGAACAACAAGAATTAAATAAACTTCGTAAAGAGTTAAAACAGCTACAGATGGAGAATGATATTTTAAAGCAAGCAGCGCTAATACTAGGATAAAAGTAAATGTGATCAAAAACAATCAGCACAAATACTCGATATCAGCAATGTGCAAAGTCCTACAACTTTCAAGAAGCACATATTATTATGAAGCAAAAGAAAGCCCGTCAGAGGACGAAATGACTTCAAAGTTTAGCGAAATCTTTCATTTAAGCCGTCAAAACTACGGCACCCGTAAAATCAAAGTAGAGTTAAAAAAACAAGGGTATATCGTTTCCAGGAGAAAAATTGGCCGTATCATGAGAGAACAAGGTTTGGTATCTTCCTATACGGTTGCGCAGTTTAAACCGCACTCTACCAAGAGTAACGAGTCTAATCAGCAAAACGAATTAAATCGTGAATTCCACCAAGAAGAAGAATTGACGGTGATTGTAAGTGATTTGACATACGTAAGAGTCGATAAAAAATGGCAATACGTATGTGTATTTGTTGATCTCTTTAATCGAGAAATTATTGGCTATAGTTGCAGCCCTAACAAAGATGCAGCTCTAGTATATCGTGCATTTTCATCGATCAAGAGGGACTTACGCAAGATTCAATATTTCCATACCGATCGGGGAAATGAATTTAAAAATAAGCTAATAGACGAAGCACTCGAAACATTTAAGATTAAGCGTTCATTAAGCATGAAAGGCTGCCCTTATGATAACGCTGTAGCAGAAGCTACATTTAAAATCATCAAAACAGAGTTTATAAGAAAAAGACATTTTACTAGTTTAGAAGAATTATCAAGGGAATTATACGACTATGTAAATTGGTTTAATTACATACGAATTCATGGAACTTTGGGATATTTAAGCCCAATTGAATATAAACTTGAACACCTTAAAAAAGTTGTCTAGTTTTGTGTTGACATACCAAATTGTTTTTTTTAGAAAATAAGATGCCTAGTAGTTCATTTAGTTATCACAGATAAATGCTAGTAAGGCTATTATGCTTTTATATATAGACTCTATAGGATATTTAATACTTTAAATTATACTTCCATGAGAAGTGCCTGACCCCCGGTGCAGTAATGCTTTAACATACTGAGGAACAGGCACTTTTCCCCTAGTTTTTATCATCAACTTTTATTTACAAAATCTTGATATTTATAAATAATTTTTTGATAAAATAAAGAATTTATTGTATTATCTATAGTATATGCTTGCGTTGTACCCGTTGTTTAATATTGAGAGGTGATATAGATGGGAGTAAATTATAACAAACTTTGGAAGTTATTGATTGACAAAGATATGAATAAAACTCAACTTAAAGATGCTGCTAAAATTAGTAGCAATGCAATAGCCAAAATGGGAAAAAATGAACCTGTGTCTATCGAGACCATCGTAAAAGTCTGCAAGGTGCTTCAATGCGATATTGGTGATGTGATGGAGATTAGTACGAAGGATAAAGGCATATGATTACCCAAGATGAGGAGAACAACCATGATAAGATTAGCAACAAGTTTTAGCGGAATTGGTGCAATAGAACATGCATTAGAAAGAATGAATTTAGACCATAAAATTGTTTTTGCCTGTGATACTGGTGATGTGGATATATTATCTCAGTCTGTTGATATTGACATAAATAGTGTCGAACATGAGATAATTTCCCTAAAAGATACAATAGGAAAAATAAATATAAAAAGTTCTGAAGATGAGGATTATGTTAAAGAACTTGTTCATGATTATAATAAAGTAGTTATAAAGTTTGATAAAGAGAGAGAACTTTTTACTCATGTTGATACATCATTTCTTCAAATAGAAAAGACAATATTACTCAGAATTTGCGAAGATGAAAAAGTTAAAAAAACAAGGCTAAAAGAGTACAATCAGTTTTTACAACAACTTGAACAACGAGTTGGTGTTGATAGAACCTTTTTAGCAATAAGGTATGGTATAAAAATTATTAGCGATTTTACAAAAGATAATCCCGTAGAATTACTGAAAGAATTGGACCCGGAAGTCTTGCTTGAAAGTAAGGACAATATATCCTGGCATTCAGTATATGAAGAATTAGTTAAATTGTATTTAGTGTCAGAGGAAAAAGAATTTAAGAAAATTTTTAAGAGAATAAAAGCAATTGCAGAGAGCCTTTCGATGTTACATGAGAGAATTAATACATTTCATATAACTAAAGAATTAGATAGCATAGAAGATTATGAAGAGAAGAAAAAATATGTTGATAATCTATATGCCGGTAAAGAAAGTCAAAATAAAGTGAAACAAAGTTATATGGCTAATTATGATATTGACGAAAAAGATTTCCATTGGAATGTTTCATTCCTTGATGGAACACAGTATAGGAACCAAGTAGATTTATTTGTTGGTGGTAGCCCTTGTCAATCTTTCAGTCTAGTTGGAAAGCAAAGAGGACTTGAAGATACAAGAGGTACTTTGTTTTATGAGTATGCTAGATTAGTTAAAGAAATCAAGCCTAAAGTGTTTATTTATGAAAATGTAAAAGCTTTACTTACTAATGATAATGGAAGAACATGGGAAACTATGCAGCAAGTTTTCGCTGATTTAGATTATACTTGGTATCAGGATGTACTGAATGCAAAAGATTATGGTATTCCGCAGAATCGTGAAAGAGTGTTTGTGGTTGGATTTAGAAATGATTTGAAATTAGAAGAAAAATTTTCGTTTCCTGAGCCTATTGAATTAGAAAAAACCATGCAGGATTTTCTTTTAGATAATGTATCAGGTAAGTATTATTTACCTAAAAAAGGTGTTGATTTTGTTACAAAAGATAAAAATCTTACTAAACGCTTTACTCAAATTGATGGTACCGTCCAGTTATGTCAGAAGAAAAATCAACAGTTTAATTGGCATGGCGATTTTGTTTTTGTTGAAGAAAACCATGACAAAGAGAAAACAATGCAGGATTTGGAAAAATATTTTTTATCGGAAAAAGTACGGAAATATGTGATGGCAACGGGAACCAAGAGTTTCTATTCTAAGCCTCGAACAGATTTGGAAATAGCTAGACCTTTACTAACTACTATGCATAAAATGCATCGTGCTGGTGTGGATAATTATGTTACTACGGAAGGGAGACTTCGCAAATTGACACCTAGAGAATGTTTACGTTTGATGGGTTTTTGCGATAGTTTCGACATTGTTGTATCTGATACTTCAATGTACCAACAGGCAGGTAATTCTATAGTTGTAGATGTTTTAATGGCAATTATGGGGAAAATTATAGAAAGTTACCCCAAATTAATTCAGGAGGAAAAATGAGATGTATGATCCTATAGTTGTAAAAGCTTTACCTAGTAGTTTTGTGAGCAGAAGATTAAAACTGGCTCATGAAAGAGGGGCAGGTGAGGCAAAACTTTTCGTTGGACCTACTCGAAATGAACAACTTTACAATGATTTCTTTGCATTTGATAATCAAGATGTTAAGTATAAATTTGATAAGAATAATTTGTTAGAATACTTGGAACAAGTGAAGATAGAGTATTCCTATCAATCAATTCATAAATATAAAGAAGTTGATTTGGAACTTTGGGACAGCAATTATAATGAAGTTCAAGCAATGGCTGAAAATGATTTCTTTTGTGTTTTGCTTAAGCATACAGATTCTTCTCGGTACTACGTACGTGCAGAAGAAAATGTTTTTAAGACCTTGTTTAGAAAGATTGCATTACCCAAACTAACGGATATTGTTTTTACAAGAGATGACGATAACGGGATACTAATAAATATTGAGCTTCATGTAAATTATGTGGCAAATGCAGAGGGAAATTCTGATGAAGTCATGCCGGTTGAAAACGAAGAGATTAATTACAAGACAGGCATAGAGTCTGATTTCCATCATAATAGAATTATCTTTGGTGCTCCTGGAACAGGTAAGAGTTATGACCTAAATCAAGATAAGGAAACCTTGCTTAAAAATGGTGGCGAGTACGAGCGTGTGACTTTCCATCCCGACTATTCGTATGCTAACTTTGTGGGAACTTACAAGCCTACGATGGTGGATCATGTAAATGATCTGATTGCAAGCGAAGATGAGAAGGGGGTTTTATCTGTTCTAATGGATGATAAAACGGCTCAAGATAAATATGATTTGCTATATGACAAGTTTAAAGATGGCGATTTAACTCGCTTGCCAGTTTTACTGGGATTATATAATGATGACAAGTTTAAAACTAAGAAAAAAGATGGCTCTGATGCTAGTGGTGATAATAGCGTTGAACGAAATCATGGTCGTGCGATTAGACCATATGTAAATCTGATTTCAAATAAAAAACCTGTTAGTGAAATTGCATATGAATACGTCCCTGGTCCATTTATGAGGACATATGTTAAAGCACTTAAAAATGCTCAAACAGATAATCCAAAGCCATATTTGTTAATTGTTGAAGAAATCAACAGAGCGAATGTTGCAGCCGTATTTGGTGATGTATTCCAGTTATTAGACCGTGATGACGATAATGTAAGTGAATATGCTATCCAAACATCTGAGGATATTAAAAAATATCTTGCTAAAGAATTAGGTGGTAAGCCATTAGAGTATTCTGAAATCAAAATACCAGATAATATGTTTATATGGGCAACTATGAATAGTGCCGACCAAGGAGTATTTCCTATGGATACGGCCTTCAAGCGTAGATGGAATTTTGACTACCTTGGTATAAATCATAATGAGAATGACATTAAAGGGAATTTTGTTACAATGGGTAGCGGGGTCTATCATCGTGAGATAGAATGGAATGAACTGCGTAAGGCAATAAATAATACACTTTCTTCTTATAAAATTAATGAGGACAAGCTATTAGGACCCTATTTCCTTTCAAGAAAAATTGTAGTTCCACGTATGGGTAATGAAATTAACGCTGATATTTTTATTTCTGCCTTCAAGAGTAAAGTTCTAATGTATTTATTTGATGATGCTGCAAAACAGAAAAGATCGTCTCTATTTGATGGATGTAAGGACACAACGAAATATTCTTCAATTTGCGAGGAATTTGATAAGAGTGGTGTAGAAATTTTCTGTAAGGAGATTAGAGATAAATTTCCAAGGGCTATTGCAGTAGTTGCTGAATCTGCAGAGGAGTATAAATAATGATATCCAAGTTTGTGCGTGAACAGAAACGATATACACAAGATAATTTGCGAAACATTTTTGATTGTACAGCCGAGAAGACAGTCGCTATCATAAAAAAACTGAAGGAATACGGTGTCTTGAAAGCTGTAAAAGCAACTGATGTGCAGAAGGATATGTCTGACCTAATCGATAAAGATATCGAAGTAATCGATGTTGAGGTTGGAGAAAATGAGTTTCTTTATGTTTTTACATTTGTGGGTGTTATCACGGTTTCTGGTTGCATCTTAAAATGCTATCCGAAATATATAAGTAACGTTGCTCCTAAAACAGAATTAAAGCAAATCATAAAAGTTTTGGAAAGATACAATGCCAAGGAGCAAATTATTCGGATGTATAATGATGGTGGAGAAAGCAATTCGTTTAATCTACTCGCTGTGATGATTTATCTGTTGCATGACTACTATGAAAATGGTGCTTATACGAATACACAAGATATAATTGAAACAAATGGTTCTGGTGAAATACTGTGGGACAAGACGATTAATGAGAACTTTACTTATCTCAGCAATAATCGCCCATATTACATAGAACTATTTACGAAAAAACGTATTAATGATGATTTTGATTACTTTAAAAGGCTCCACGAATCTATTGTAAGTATTTGCTCAAGAGAACTACAAGATGCCGATTTGTTGGATTTGTTTGACATACTGCCTGTTGAAGTGTCTGATGAAGAACTAGATGATTTTGGGGAAACAGACTATATACTTTACCGTTTACAAAATGAATTGAATTTGCAGTTTAATACAAGAAAGCAGCTGTTACTGAAGACGATATATGCCTATATTGCACATAGTAGCGGTCTTGCAGATACTGATTGTTTCACTATGTTTGGTACAAACAGTTTTAATCTAGTATGGGAAAAGTTGTGTTCGGAAGTGCTGGCCAATCAATTACATACTCCACTCGGCTCACTCCCTATTCCTTTAGCTAACGGATACAATCCTCAAGACTTGCTCATATCAATAATAGATAAACCAAAGTGGAATGGTTATAAGCAAGACGGTTCTGAATATCAAAAGATTGCCAAGGAAACCCTAGTTCCAGACCTTGTGTCAATCCATAAGATGGATAACTCACATCAGTTCATCATATTTGATGCCAAGTATTATAACATTCAACTTGAGCAAGGAAGAGAACTACGAGGACAACCCGGAATTGGCGATATTACAAAGCAGTACCTCTATCAGTTGGCGTATAAAAAATTTGTTAATGACCATGGAATTCAAGATGTGAAGAATTGCTTTTTGATGCCAACTGAACAACAAAGCATTATTGTCAAGGGGTATGTCAATATGGAAATGTTAGATGTTCTCGGGTTACAGAGTATACTACTAAGACAATTACCCGCAGACATAATGTACTCACACTATCTAGCTAGTGAAAGAATGGATATAGAGCTACTTCATTTATAAAGGAGATATGAGGAGCCAATGTAACTGAGTATACCAGCAAAAATAAGCAACCAAAACCTATGTCGGACTCTCTTAATACCTGATCACAGTGACTGCCCGGAATCTGTCGAAAATTAATAGATAGTATGAATAGTTATCTTGCTAGTGCACCTTCTCTAAAGGATGTGAAAATATAATAAGTTTTTTAATTTTATATATAGAAATACAGCAACCATCTACCCAAAGTGACTGATAGATGGTTGCTAAAGATGTTAAAACCATATTTTTTTTATTCTATGGTTTTTTAGAAAGGCTGTTTCTCAAAGGTTGTTGTTTTTTACGTGGAAAATTGGGGAAGAAGTACTTAGCAGTCTGAATACACGTAGACTCCTGTGGGAATGCGAGAAAGACGAAGACCCCACAGGAGCGTATGCGAGGCCCTAGTGTTTTTCTTTCAGTAATTTACGTATACAAAAAAAGAAAGCTTTTGATGGCTAATTGTATCAAAGTTTTAAGAAATCAAAAATCACTTTCTGATGGCTATGGGATCTGACCCCTAAAAAGGACTTTTGTATTTTCAAGGTGGACAGTATTTTCTGTGATAGATGATTATTGCAGGTGAATTGAGCCACTTGTTCGGTGTTTAATGAACTAGTTTTTGCGGAATGAAAAGCCTTTTAATAGAATAAAGATAAGCCTTTTGTATAATTTAGTTGCTTTCCGATCATGCAACTAATATACAGGAGGTTTTTTTATGCCTAATAATTATCAATTATATTTTAAAAAATCCTAAAAAACGAATATTAATTGTTATTTCAAGTTATTTTTGAATGAATTTAATTGAATTATTTTCAATCCGAGCACGTAATTTAATGGTTTTATTAAAGAACAGCTTTAAATCAACTGTGATTGTTATGACAAAGAAGGTCAACACCAGGGGGAAGGTGTAAAAATGATCTTGCCCTGGTACTAAATCTTTTCGTTATTTAAAAATAATGTAGTCTATTATGGTAAAATCAGGCTAGTAAAATATTCACAAGGTGGGAAATTAATTTGAAAAAGCAATCCTATTTTTATCAATTCATTGAACCTTTATCAAAAGAATTAGCGTTTGTTGCGCGTGAGTTAGAAAACAGTATATTCACAAGTCCGCGGACGATGCTAACACATGCGAGGGTATTTGTCGAAAGTATCTTACAACGAGTAATTCAAACAGAAAAGTTATCTGTAGAACCGAGAGTGAATTTAAAAGAAAGTATAGATTTGTTAAATGAACATGGACTTTTGACAACCGAAATAAGGGATGCTTTACACTTCGTACGGCTAGTCGGTAATCAAGCTGCTCATGATTCGCGGATGTTTCGTTATTCAGAAGCGCTCTTATCGTGGGAAGCTCTTTACACGGTTGTTCAATGGTTTGTTGAAGTATATGGACCAGTAGAAATTATGGTTCCAGATTATCAAGATCCGTCGCTAAATTTAGAACAACCTCTTGATATCACGGAAGTTGAAATGCGTTTAAAAGCAGTGGAAGAATTGTTAATTCAATCGTTAAAAAAATCCGATGTTGATTCAGTTTATGAAGAGACAGCTGCTGCTTTAAGGGTAGAATCGGAAGTTCCTGGATTTACCACTATTCGGACACTTACATATAAAGATAAAAAGCTAGAAATACCGTATTTTTTACGTGATGCTTTTCTATTACCACAGCGTTTTGCTAAATCAGAGACATTTCTTATAAGATTAGGAGCGGAGCAGCAAGCAAGGATTATGAGTGAATTGCCCAATAATCTAGAAGGGCTGCACAAATACGTAAAGCGTTACAGTGAAAAGAACGAAGCAAATCTTTTTCAAGAGTTAAAGCTGTTTATTCAAGAAGAGAAGATTCGTAGAAGGTTATCATTAGAACGATCAGGTGAATTATTTTTCTTTTATAAATCAAAGCATATTATTGTTACAGAAGCATTATCCAAAACACCTCTTACTGAATCGGATTTTACAGGAATACCTAGCCTACTTCGTCAACTTAACGAAAATGACATTAAATATGTTGATCAGCTACCAAAAGAACTTGTTATTCTAGCAAAATACGATAATGTTGGAATAGGAACGGTTGAAAAATTGTTTGAGCAGTTGAAAATGAAGCAACAAGTGTAAGGAACATAGAGGATTTGGTGCTTTTTTATTAAAAGGTAAGTTTAACTGGGAAGAATATTGCGATTTAAACCAAGAAGAAGAAGGTGCCATCGATTCCTTATTATTTAAAGGAAAAGCTTATTAGATAAACTAAATAAATAAAATGTCTATAATATAGAATAAATTCCGGAGAAACTGCGGGGCAAACAATTTTTTCCAAGTTTGTCTTATTCTACTATACAAAGCGGATACGGAAGAACCGAAAGCCAGTAAGAGCAGTCATTCAAAAAAATGACTCTATTAAGTTAGGAGAACGAAAATGCCAGTTCACAACAAGCTTGTACGGGATAAAATACCAGAAATCATTGAGAAAACAGGTAAGAATTTTAAAACTAGAATACTATCAGATGAAGAATACATAAAAGAGCTGAAAGAAAAAAGTTTAGAGGAATTAAGAGAGTATATGGAAGCTACGGATCGAGACAATGCATTAGAGGAATTGGCGGATGTGTTGGAAATAGTAAATGCTTTTGCGGTTTATCATCAGTCCAGTATGGAAGAGATAGAACAAATTAGAAAGAAGAAGTCAGAAGAAAGAGGCGGCTTTAAGGAGAAGGTTTACTTAATTGCAGTGGAAGATTAATGGAATCATATTAACGACAGAAAAACAGGGGAATAAGAATGAGTTTTAAATTGCAAGTCGGTGAAATGCAAACAGAATATTTAACGGATAAGGAAATATGGGGACATTTTAATTATATCTTTTCCGGTAAGTCACGAAACTCTACTACTTATAAGTTTGTGCTTGTCAAATCACTATTGGAAAATTTATATAATGTCAACGATCGGCTGGAGCTTTCTTATGGCAGTTTGTTTGGAAGTTTTGCAAAAATATACTGGAATTTAGTTATACACCATAAGCTTAATCAAATAAATATGACAGGAAAAAAAGCGGAAGTGCAGAATATTCTCTTAGATATTCAATCCGCTTATACAATTCCTAGCACATTCGTTTTTGATAAACTTTCTCCTGAATTACAAGTGGAAATTATATCAAAAGTTAAGCGGAGATGTAAGCTCAATGTTATGGGGGCTTTATACGGGGATACGGGTCAGACTATTTATGATTTTGATAATAAGAAAGAAATCATTCGACTAAACCCTGCTTTTTATTCCTTTATGCAGCGATTTCAGCGAGTGTTAAAGTATTTGACCAATTATCAGCTTGCTTTATTTTTGGAAAAGTTTAATGAAAAAGGCGATACTACTAATCTGCTTATGAAGGTTGAAAATGTTTCTAAAAGGGCTTCATTAGATATATTCTATAGGCTCTTATCGTCTTTTTATAATGGTTGTTGCTTTTATTGTGGGAAGGAAATAAAAAGGAAGAATGCTGCACATGTAGATCATTTTATTCCATGGAGTTTTGTGCAGGCCGATCAATTATGGAATTTGGTTATATCCTGTTCAGTCTGCAATTTGTCTAAGAATGATAGGCTAGCTGAACAGGAATTTTTAACAAGATTAATTGATCGGAATGAACAGCTTCTAGAGAAAAAGAAAATCATTTTAAGAACGGATATGCAAGTATATAGCAAGAAAAAGCTTAATGAATTATATACGTATTCTATAGATAATGGGTATACAGATTTTTGGCGACCGAAGAATATCATTGTATGAGTCTACGTGAGTGAATCTTATTTGCAATAAGAAGGATGTAATATAACAAGGAAAGGTGCACCAATTTAGGTGCACCTTTAACTATAAAATCAAAGTATTCAGGAAATAAATGAGATTTTTATAAGAAAAAATTTCCTATTCTGCTATAATAGAATTATATGCCTATTTGATAGAATATTCTATTTTTTGAGAAATATCATCTCTATATTGTAATTGGAGGAATTTTTAATGGCTTTTTTACAGTGTCAGTGTGGCTCTTTATTAAAGGGTTTTCAATTAAGCAGGCGAGTGTTATCTAAAGGTGAGTATCGACTTGTTGAGTACAGGGTGGGAGCAGCTTTAGCACCAGGTCAGTGGCAGAACATTGATTACTTAACAGGATGGTTAAAAGAGAAACCAGAGGGTGTTTATTGTCCTAAATGTCATCTTGAGCTTTCATTAGATTCTCAAGAAATTCCTGTTTTGATAGATAAAAGAATTCCAGGTGTAAGTTCAGGTGAATTTAATTCTGTTGAAATCATTGATAAGTTAATGGAGTTAAGTAAAAAAGAGCGTGCTGAATTATTTATCCACTCCATACCAGAATCACAGCCCGCATATGGAGAGATTAGTGAAGAGTTACCTGAATGTTTAACTAAATCACTCGATAGAATGGGTATCTTCTCTTTATTCACTCACCAAGCAGATACCTATAATGCGGTTAGAGAAAAGAAAGATGTTGTCCTAGTCACACAAACTGCTTCAGGTAAAACGCTAGCTTTCAATTTACCTGTTTTACAAGGGTTATTAGAGAATCCTAATGCTAGAGCGTTATACATATTTCCTACAAAGGCACTAGCCGATGATCAAGTGGAACAACTTTATCGTTGGACTGAAGAAATGGTTAAAGATGAAAATTTGGAACAGGATGAATGGTTTGAGCGAACAATAAAGCTGGATTCAAACTATATTACTTACGGTAGGGTGGATGGAGACACCCAACCTGGTTCACGAAAAAGGTTGCTAAGAGATGGAAAAATTTTATTTACAAACCCTGATATGATTCATTTCTCCTTGTTAAAACAAGTACAAGGAGGCAATAAATCTTCTTCACATATTATTAACCTATTAAAAAATCTTAAATATATTATCATAGACGAAATGCATTTGTATAGAGGAGCTTTTGGCAGTCATGTGTCCTTAGTACTTAGGAGATTAAGAAAAATTTGTGATGAATTAGGTAATTCAGACATTCAATTTATATTATGCTCTGCGACAATAGAGAAGCCAGAAAGATTAGCGGAAGAGTTAACTGGTAGAAAGAGTTTTATGGTAATAGATAATGATGGTTCGTTTAAAAAAAAGCGGCATCTCGCTTTTTGGAATCCAGGAGTTACTCTGGATACTGGAGAAAGAAAAGCTCCTGTTTCGGATGCTTTATCGATTGCAGAAAATGTTCTTGTTCAGAATGAAAAAGTTATACGAACAATCATGTTTCAAAGTTCCCGCCTTCAAGGAAAAGTAACGGCAAGGTCTATGAAAGATGTTTTAAGGAAGAAATTAAAATTAAAAAAAGAGAGTGTAAATGGAGTTCAGTTAGCTGCGTTTTATAATGGAATGTTAGCGGTAGATGAAAGAAAACAAGTTATTCAAGCCATTAAGAAAAGTGATGTACATTTAGTAATGACTACAAATGCTCTAGAAGTTGGGATTGATATAGGAGATCTAAGCTTTGCTATTTTAAGTGGATACCCTGGAAGTAAAGCAGCTTTTTCACAACAAATCGGTCGAGTGGGTAGAAAAGGTGAAGGAGTATCTGTGTTGTTATTTGAAGATGAGCCACTTCAGCAATATTATATGCAAAACCCACAAGTTTTTTTGGAGAAGCCACCAGAAGTGGTAAGAATTGATCCGAAAAATAAGGGATTATTAAAAGTACACTTAGCTTATTTACAAGAGGAATTAGGAAGAGAGCTAGTGAAGGAAGATATTCTCTATTTTATTGATTATCAGAAGATATCAGAAGATCTATTAAATGAAATTTCATCTGTAGAAATCATAGATAGATGTAATCTAAGGACAGGAACTACTCATAATTATAAAATTGTGACAAATAAAAATCATGAGATAATTCTTGAAAATATTGATGAATGGACGGTATTTCGGGACTTTCATGAAGGAGCTATATATTGGAATGCAAATGAAAAAGGGTATCGAGTTGATAGTATAAATCGAAAAAAAATGGAAGTGATCGTTATACCTATAAGGGGTGAAGTTGAGTACTATACTCAATCCATGTTTAAGGATTTTATTGTCATTTCAGAGCAACATACATTAAAAGAAAACGAGCTAATGGTACAGGAACTAGGAATATTAAACGTTAAACGTTCGGTTTTTGGATTTACCAAAATCTATTTTGGAACGCGTGTTCAGGATAAGCAAACTTTAGATAATGCACTGACTACAAATTTTGATGGAGAAGGATTTTGGTTAACTCTTTCGGATGGTTTAATCCAGCAAGTTAAGGAAGCAATTGGGGAAGAATTTACGATAGAAAAGCTTGATGGATCGATTCGGGCAGCAGAGCATGTCTTATTATCAGTGATTCCTGATACGATTATTTGTGATGGAAATGATATTTCAAGTTTTTCTGGGGTATCTATTTCGGGATTCGGCAATAAGCCTGTCATTGGATTTTTTGGAAACCAATCTGGCGGAATGGGTACTACAAAAGCAATTGGTGAACATTTTGAAAGAATTGTAACAAGTGCATTAAACTTATTAGAAATGTGTTCTTGTGTTGGAGGATGTCCTTCTTGTATTCAATATCCGAAAAAAGATAATAGTAATCTATCAAAATCAGGTGGAAGAAAAATTCTCGAGTTATTAGCCAAGAAAATAAAGGATGAGAAATGGGAGGTTGAGCAATCTTGCCTTTAGTATGTATGAAATGTCGTTTAGATAGTCCTAGTCATAAGCAAATAAACTTTTTTCAGATTAGTAGAAAATATAAATGTATGCCCTCAAAAAGAGAAATTAAGCAGCCAACTAACGGAATACATTTAAGATCTTGGAAGGAACTTGAAGGGGAGCAATTTAAAGATGGCATTTACTGTCAAGAATGCGATGCACTAATTCAAAATGAATTTTTAACTTATGAGGAAAAGGAACTTATAAAAGATAATCGATTAGAGACTTGGTCATTTAGAGATCATCCTATTCAAGAAGTAATCAATAGCTTAAAAGATGTTGGTGAAAAATTAGGTTCAACTATAGACCAATATTCTTTATCTGAGAAACAGCCTGTGTTTGGAAGTTTAGAAAAGCCATTACCAGAACAAATCTCGAATAAATTAGTAGAAAAAGGAATTAACAGGTTGTATTCTCACCAAGCAGAGGCTATTAATAAGATTAGAAATGGCGAGAATGTAGTCATCACAACAGGAACAGCATCAGGTAAATCCATGGTTTATACGATTCCGTCTCTTGAATCCTTTCTAAATGATGAAGATTCAACTGTTCTTTATTTATCACCATTAAAAGTTTTAATGCGTGATCAACTTCAAGTATTAGAAACATTTGATGACGAAGGTAGCGTAGATAATTCAACCTACGGATACAAAATAATTAAACTTGGTAATAAAGAAATTGGTGCTGGTGTTCTTGAAAGTGGTAAGTCTGATGCAGTAAAAGAATTAACTTATCAAAGCGCAAGATATTGGTTAACAAATGTTCATTTTTTACATTTTTTACTCCAAGGACCTGTTCATTATTATAGAAATAGACAAAATTGCTTTAGGTTTTTTAAGAATCTAAAGTATGTCATTATTGATGAATTACATGCCTACAATGGGGTTTTAGGTTCTAAAGTGGCAATGTTAATTCGTAGATTGAGAAGTTTATGTAAAGCGCTTGGAAATCCCAATCTTCAATTTATTGCATGTTCTGCTTCTATTGGAAATCCCAAAGAACTCGTAGAAGCAATAACAGGTTTAAAAGGAAAAAATGGTTTTACCCTAATTAATCAGGATGGAAGTCCTTCTTATGGACGAGAGGTATTATTATGGAATCCAGGATTGTTGGAACAAAAGTCAGAACACAGAACCAGGAGAGCACCTATATCTGAAGCAATAGAAATTTTAAAGGTGATTGCTGGTAATTATAAGATGCTTCCAAAAACCATTTTCTTTTATGGGAATAGAAGAGCGGTTACAGCCGCTAGCTTTGATTTGAATAATACCATTCGGTCAAGGCTGGGAGAAGTTTTGAAAGGGGTTGATATCCCTATAGAATTATTTTCTCCATTTCATGCACAGCTTAATGCCTATAAAAAGCAAGATATCATGAATAAAATAAAAAAAGGGGAGTTGATTGGAGTTGTTTCTACATCTGCTCTTGAAATGGGTATAGATATAGGTGATTTAAACCTTTGTATCATGATTGGATATGCAGGCAGTAAAGCTAGTTTTTTACAGCAGGCTGGTCGAGTTGGAAGAAAAGGACCAGGACTAGTTATTCAAATTTTTCAAGAAGATCCTTTGGAACAGTACTATGCAGCTAATCCAGCCGAGTTTATGGAACGTGAACCAGAACATGTGACTATTGATGTATCTAATCCAAATATTGTTGCAGAACATTTGCAATATGCTGCCCATGAATTGAATGGGAGTATTTCTTCCCCACATAATTTTTTTAAAGTATCTGCTGCGCGGAAAGCAGAAGAGTTCTCTGGAAATATGCAGGAATTAACTAGAGGTACATTGTCATTAAAACTTTCTGAAAAAATCAAATATAATAACTTGTTAAATAGCAGTAAATTGTACAGTGTGGTTTATAAGCAAGGACTAACAACTGAAACGTTATATGAAGGCGTAGACGAACGCTCCTTATTAAGAGATTATCACTACGGTGCAGTATTCCTCTATAATCAAAGAACTTATATGGTTACGAGAATTTTATCAAATAAAAATGAGATTTGTGCTGTTCCCATAAAAGCAGACTATACAACGAGGTCACAAATTAATGATTCAATATATGTTTTAGAAGAAAACAAACTAAATAGTATAAAAGAATCTATTAAGATTGGAAGAGGTAGACTGGAAATAACAAGAAGATTATGGGGGTATAAAAAAGTAAGCTTATTTGGCGGGACTGCATCTGATATTATTCAAGATGGAAATATGTATCCTGTAAAATATTTGACTGAAGGGTTATGGATTCAGTTTCCCCATATAGGAATGACTGAAGGTGCCTTACATGTAGTGGAACATGCTATTGCTTCAGCTATTCCGACCATTGTAAAATGCTCAAATAGCGATTTTTCCCTTCTTTCTTCTAATAATTTCAAAGAGTTTAATTACATACCTACTATTGTCTGTTACGAAACTGCTGGTGGTGGAGCAGGTATTGTGGAAGCGATAGAGGAAAGAATTTTTCATATATTTAATAAGGGGTTAGGAATTTTAAAATCTTGTCCATGTGCGAGTGGGTGTCCTAACTGTACACATCTGTCGATTTGTGAAAAGAATAATGATCCACTTGATAAAACTGGTGGAATTCAGTTTATGGAAGGGATTTTGGATTCTTTGATTAAAGTATAATTTTTTACAGGTGAAAATGTCCGAATCAAAGCTTTACTTATGCAAGTATATAGCAAGAAAAAACTTAATGAATTATATACGTATTCTATAGATAATGGGTATACAGATTTTTGGCGACCGAAGAATATCATTGTATGAATAAAAAGAACTTCTTTAAAGGATTTTACTTTGAAGGAAGTTCTTTTTATTTTGGCAGGAGAGGGTTATTTTTTATGGGGAATGGCAGCATGAAATTATTCATTTATTTACAAATTTAAGTGAATTTGTATGATATAATCAGTTTTATAGTTAATATGACATAGTTGCAATAGCATAGAATGAAATATGTAAATATACATAAAATGGATGTATTGGAGTGAATGCAAATGGCTCAGACGGTTCCAGAGTCCATAAGGTCTAGTGCAACAGCTGGAGAACGTTTGCTATTTCGAACGTTAAAAATGTATTTACCAGATGATTATATCGTTTATTATGAACCAGAGATATTAGGGAAACGCCCGGATTTTGTAATTATCGGTCCAGATTTGGGATTGGTCGTATTAGAGGTCAAGGACTATACAAAACAAACTTTGCTTCGTATAAATCCTGATAATTGGACGATTGTCTCGAAAAAAGGGGAGCAAGCAACAGTAAAAAGCCCGATTAAACAAGCCAGGGAGTATATGTTTCATATTGTTGATGTATTAAGAAAGGATCTACATTTAATTCAAACTGAAGGAAAATATCAAAATCAATTAAAGTTTCCATATGGTTTTGGCGCTGTTTTTACCCGGTTACATCAAAAAGATTTTGTGAAAGAGGGTCTTTATCAGATGGCTATGGGGTCTGAACCCTGAAAAGGACTCTTGTATTTTCAGGGTGGACAGTATTTCCTGTGATAGATGATTATTGCAGGTGAATTGAGCCACTTGTGCGGTGTTTGATGAACCAGTCATTGCAGAATGGAGAGCCTATTAATAGAATCAAGATAAGCCTTTTGTATAATTTAGTTGCTTGCCGAGCATGCAACTAATATACAGGAGGTTTTTTTATGCCTAATAATTATCAATTATATTCAGAAAAAAATCCTAAAAAACGAATATTAATTGTTATTTTAATTTACAAATGCGTGGTCTAACTCCACCGTCTTTAGACGGTATAAGCTTTTAGCCTTTCCCTTCTGTGTCCATACTAAATATGAGGTGAAAGTATGGACGGGTATCGAAAAAATAGCCATGCAGTATATGATATGGGTGACAAAGTATAGATATAAGGTATTACAGGGGGCTATAGCAGTAAGAGTAAGGGAATTAATAAGGCAGGGGTGTGAAGCAAGAGGAATCACTATCTTGCAAGGAAGTGTTGGAAAAGATCACATCCATTTATTGTTATCATGTCCACCGAGTATTGCTCCAAGTAAAATCATGCAGTACCTAAAAGGGAGATCATCAAGGCTTCTTCAAGATCAATTCCCAGAGTTAAAAAAGAAATATTGGGGTCAACACTTGTGGGCAAGGGGCTATTTTTGTGCGACAGTAGGAACAGTGGATGAAGAAACAATAAGAAATTATATCGCCAATCAGTTTAATGAAGAAAAGAACGACATATTCAGGATTGAAGAATGAGTTTAGTCCCATTTAGTTGGCTTAAGCTTAGGGTCTTTCAGAAGACTTCAGTCTTAGTTAACGACTTTAGTCGTCGACATTAATGTCCAAATCCACCTGCTTTAGCAGGTGGTCGTTTAAGAGATAAGAAAGTCATTCCTGTAGATAATAACAAAATTCTAAATGTTATTTTTGTGGATAAAGAACTAGCTGAATATTTAAAATGCAATGTGCGGGATTCACTTTATAAGATTGAGAAGACTGCTTTTGATGCCAACCAAGATCCTATTTATCATTCTATCCTCCACTATATAACTAGTCATATTAGTTTCACTATTACAAGTGAGCTTCATCCTAAGAAATAGTAGGCATCCTATTTAAATAAAAATATAGATAAATGTAAAGATGAGAGATAGTGGACAGAATAGTACTTATGATATATTATTATATAACAAGTACTATTAATTTAGGAGCAATGAAATATGAAATTAAATAATGACAGTAAATTGCCTTTATACTTTCAGTTAAAGCAGATTATTAAAGAGGATATAAAAAGAGGAAAGTATAAGTCAGGGGAAAAATTGCCTACTGAAGCAGAATTATGTGATATTTATGGAGTAAGCAGGATTACGTCAAGAAGAGCCATTAAGGATTTAGTGGAAGAGGGAATATTGCATAGTCATCAAGGAAAGGGCATCTATGTTAGATCGGCAAAGGAAAAGAGGGAATTGGTTTCTGCAGGTGGCTTCTCTGAGTTAACAATTTCTTCAGGGAAACGGCCAAGTTCCCAAATCCTTTCGAGTGTTATTATAAATATGGATGTGGAATTAGCGGAAAAGTTTAAGCTTCCAGTTGGAGAACGGGTACTTAATTTACATCGATTGCTTTTTATTGAAGATGATGAACCCTTCATTATTGAAACATCTTATTTCCCCCTCGTTTATTTTCCTAACCTTGAAAGATACATAGGAGAGTCAACCTCCACCTATACTATTTTGAAAAAAAGATATGATGTGGATGTTACAAAATCAACTAAAATTTTAGAAGGAATTTCTGCCTCCGCTTATGAAGCAGAATTATTTAAATGTGATGCAGGAACCTCTCTTTTTTCCATTGAAAAATTAAGTTTTGATCAGCAGAATAGAGCTGTTCATTTATCTACATCCCTCTTTATGACGAATAAGGTTATTTTTACAATTGATACAGAACAAAATAAGTAAATATTTAAGAAAATCATGTCTTATGTGGAGACGTGATTTTCTTTTTCCACATGAGTCAACCTTAAGCCATTTAAGTTATAAGTAGAAGAGAAAAGTATCTGAAAAATCCTGTCCCGTTTGATTGAAGCATCCCTTTTTAAAAATCAATTGACGGGTAAAACTACGATATTATATATTAGTATATAACAAGTTATAATAAAATTAAATGGCAATATACTTGATGAATGGGGGAAAATAATGAAAATTATAGGTATTGGTGATAGTGTAGTAGATTTCTATAAACATGAGGGACTCATTTATCCTGGAGGAAATGCAGTTAATGTAATAGTATCAGCAAAACGGAATGGTGCAAAAGAGAGTGCATACTTAGGGATAGTAGGGGATGATGTAGAAGGCGAGCATGTTTTAAAAAGTTTAAATTCAGAAAATATAGACATTAGTAGAGTCCGAAAAGTATATGGTCCTACTGGAGAAGCAGTTATTTCTCTTGCTGAAGATGGTGATCGGCAATTTATTGGGACAAATAAAGCAATTAGAGTGCAATCTTTGCTTTCTCTGCGTCTTAACCAGGAGGATATCGATTTTATTAACGGATATGACCTTATTCATACAAGCATTAACAGTGATTTGGAGTATGAATTGCGAAAACTTGCCCATAAAGATATATCTTTTGATTTTTCTACTTCTAATCGTTGGAATAATGATTATTTAGAGAAAGTATGCCCATTCATTAATTATGCATTTTTTTCGGGTAGTGACATGTCTCCGAAAGAAATTGATCAATTGATAGAAATGGTGCATCAATATGGAGTTGAGATAGTTGGTGTTACAAGAGGGGCAGACAGTGCTATATTTTCTCGAAACGGAGAACGTTTTGAACAGGAACCATTGCCAACAAAATTAGTGGATACAATGGGTGCAGGTGATTCCTTTATTGGCGGTTTTCTTGCGGCTTATTATGATAGCAAAAACATAGAAGAAGCATTACATATTGCTGCCCAATCGGCTGCAATAACATGTGAATGTTCTGGTGCCTTTGGATATGGAAAGAAGAAGGGAGAAACGGAAAAAAGCATAACTGTCTAACTACCAAGGGAATTTAAGATACTATATGTTAATAAAACAGGGCATCCATAAATTGGGTGCCCTGTTTTATTGCCATTGCCCTATTTATTTTTACTAAGAGCTGGATAGTTATATATTGTATTGATAAAAAAATTGGTTATAGTTTTTGTTATTGAATGTTATTTTAATTGAAAAATAATCTATGCTTGCATACATGGATTTTATGTCATATATCTAGTGAATTTAATGTAATTAACGGGTTAAAAGGGGAGAAATAAGAATAATCAGAATTTTTTAAGAGAAACTTATTGACTATAACAATATAGAACAATATAATCTCTGTTATACAGAAATTAAAAAAAGGAGAATGAAAAATAAAAAATAATCGAATGAAAAAAGTTCAAGAAAATTATTTCATCGAGAAAACGTAGCAATTCATGAAAATTATTAATACGGATCTATATATGGAATATCACCCTTCCCATGCGATACTAGGAAAATTAATCTGAAAAAGCATGTCCTTCCTTTGATAACGGGATAGGGAAATTAAAATAAAGGAGTATTTCTATGAAATATAAAATAGGCTTTAGGACAATTAAGACTGCTCTAGCTGTATCTCTTGCTATTTTATTAGGTCAGTTTTATGAACTAGAGTTTTATGTATCTTCAGCTATTATTACAATATTGTGTGTTCAAACAACAAAGAAAAAATCGTTAAAAAGTGCATCATCTCGTTTAGCAGCATGTATGCTTTCTATTCCTTTTACGTATATATTTTTTGAAGGGTTTGGCTACAATCCAATTATGATTGGTGCATTGCTGCTTTTCTTTATTCCGACAACAGTATTATTAAAGGTAAATGAAGGGGTAGTTACAAGCACGGTAATTATTTTGCATATATACACTTCCACACATATGACCTGGTCTGTTGTATTTAATGAAGTAGGGTTAATAATTATAGGAGTGGGATCAGCTTTAGTTGTTAACCTATATATGCCAAATCTTGAAAGCAAATTACTCTCTAGAAAGAGAGAAGTAGATTCTAAGCTACAGCATCTTATCACTGAAATGGTTGAATACTTAAGAACTGATAAAATGACTTGGACGGAAAATGAAATAAAAGAAGCCAGTAAAGCGATAAAAGAAGCAAAAGCCCTTGCCTCTCGATATATAGAGAATAGTTTTTCCCGAACGGATAACTATTATTATCTATACTTTTCTAAGCGGGAAAAACAAATGGAGATTTTAGAAAGGGTACTATCAGAAATAGCTCAAATTAATACAATGGTTGTGCAGCGCTATAATCTAGCTGATTTTATTGAATCGCTAGGTTCGTCCCTGCAGTCAGAAACGAATGAACAAAATTTTTTAGAGAAGCTTAAGGAAGTTGAGGAGGATTTTAAAAAAGATAAATTACCTGTCAGTTGGGAAACTTTTGAAGCGAGAGCACAGCTTCTTCTCATTTTAAGAGAGCTAGAATACTATCTTTCTATTGGAAATCAAAATAAAAAAGGCAAAAGAGCATTAGCGTATATATAATATTATCCATTTTAGATAAAAGTAATAGGTGTTAATTACAAACCAAATGAATATAATTTAAAATGGAATATGTAATTTAGTCTTTATCGTATAGCAATGAAGATTAGTTGTCGTAATTAAAAATATCTTAGAGAAGAAAATTCCTCTCTAAGATATTTTTTTATAAAAATTAAGAGGTTGCGTTTATATTTTCAGAATAGTATTATAAGGTTATATAAATATGGATATGGGGAAGATACAATGAACTTAAAAAAAACAGATGTATTACCTTTGTATAAGCAGCTTACCGATCTTCTTCGTCGTGATATTGAAGAGGGAAAGTTTAAAAAGGGGCAAAAAATCCCAACGGAAGTGGAATTAAGCAAGCTTTATAATGTAAGCCGGATTACGGTCCGCAATGCGTTAGAGGAATTAGCAAAGGAAAATTTATTAATTAGAAAACAAGGGAAAGGTACATTCGTAAATACAGAGAAGCTGAGCAGGGGAATTAGCGGCATCCAAAGCTTTACAGAGATGTGTCGAGAAATTGGCTGTACACCAGGAGCAAAGGTTATCAAATGTGTTATTGAAGATGCAAATGAAAAGGATATAGAGTTGTTAGAGTTAGAGCATAATTCTAAGATTATTGTGATTGAACGTATTCGCTATGCAGATAATGTTCCTGTTGCACTGGAAGTTTCTCGTCTGCCAGAGCAATTTTCTTTTATGCTAGACGAAGACTTAAATGATACTTCTATGTTTACCATCCTATCTGAAAAGCATAATATTGCTTTTGTTAATCCACGGAAAACAATTGAATTAGTATTTGCAACATATGAAATGTCCCGCTACCTTAATCTATCGCAGGGATATCCCCTTTTATCGATTACAGGAGTTTCCAATGATAGAGAAGGAGTGCCTTCCCATCGTTTCATGCAGTTCATTGTGGCAGATAAGATTAAATTTATAGTATAACGAAATAAAAAAGATATTCCCTAAGTATAGGATTATTTATACTTAGGGAATATCTTTTTATTGTGAAAACAGCTAAAACACATGATGTAAAGCAACCACTTAACATCATGTGTTATTTTTTTTGACAAAAAACAGCGAAGTTTTCAAGGTAAAAGAATGAAAAGTCTTACAATTCTAAAAAATCACATTGACAGTTATTTTTTAGGTGTTATAATATGACATTATAGTACAAATTTTGTAATGATTATAGGTAACAATCAATAACAATTTGGAGATTCAATAATTAAAAATGCGTATTTCTACATTTTTTCTTTTTATTTTATGAGATTTCTTTTAAAAAGGAGGGTTAGAAGAGAAAAGTGTAATTGCATGTTATTTAATATTACATAAAAACACGAGAAAAGTTAACTGGTTTTTTGGAATTAAAAAGTAAGGTTACACAAAGGAATTTTATGAAATAGGAACAACAACAATTAGAACAAAACCAGGAAGATGCATATTTTTCAAAAGGTTTTCTAACAGACGAGAGGAGTTTTAGGATGGAATTTACTATTTATAATTTACTGGTTGATTTGATGCTTGCAAGTGGATTGGTTTTAATTGCTAAATTGATACGCGTTAAAGTAAAGCTTTTTCAAGAAATGTTTATTCCTACAAGTTTGATAGCAGGACTATTAGGACTTGGATTAGGTAAATATGGTCTTGGCATCTTAAAGTTTTCTGATCAATTTAGCATGTATTCTAGTGTGCTGGTTATTTTAGTATTTGCAAGTATTGGTTTAAGAGGATTTGGTCTTTCTGGTAACAGTCTAAAAGAGAATATACAAAATTTAGGAAGTTATATGTGTTTACGTGAAATTGTGTATGGCTGGCAATATTTAATACCAATTGCATTCTCATTATTTATAATAATCCCATTTATTGATAACGTTAATCCAAGCTTTGGAATAATTTTTGGAGCTGGATGGTTAGGCGGACATGGAACGGCTGCCGCGCTTGGTGCAACCCTTGAAAATCTTGGATGGGCAGATGCTACTGATTTAGCAATGACTTCCGCAACAGTTGGGACTTTAACGGGTATTTTTGGAGGTATTATCCTTATCAAGTGGGCTACAAGAAAGGGGCAAACGTCTTATATCAAAGACTTTAAATCATTGGCTCCTGAATTAAAAACCGGTCTAATCCCTTTAGAAAAAAGAGAATCATTGGGCAAGGAAACACTCTCGCCTATCTCACTAGATCCATTAGCGTTGCATGTGGCTTTACTAATAATCCCATCTGGGTTAGCTTATTTATTTGTTCAATATTTATCTAAAAGCTTTAATATTAATCTGCCAGCATTCTCTTTTGGATTTTTATTTGCGATTATCTTATTCTACATTCTAAAAGCAACGAAAGCAGATAAGTATATTGATAAGAAAATAATAACTAGACTTGGCGGTACAATCACTGATTATCTAGTATTCTTTGGGATTGCCTCTATTAATGTGCCAATTATTGTGAAATATGCTGTTCCATTTGCTGCATTAATGATCATTGGAATTGCTGGGATGTTCTTCCTCTTCCTTTTCTTTGGTCCAAGACTAATAAAAAAAGATTGGTTTGAAAAGTCAATTTTTGTATATGGCTATGCAACTGGAAGTTTTGCTATTAGTTTATCTTTGTTAAGGATTTGTGATCCAAATAATAAAAGTTCAACACTTGATGATACAGCAATTCTAACGCCAATTGTTGCACCGGTTGACATAATTCTTCTTTCGTTAGCTCCTTCATTGTTATTTACAGGTAATTGGATAGCAGTTGTCTTACCATTGGCAATATACTTGGTATTTTTCCTTGGTGTACCAACTTTTGCGAAGTGGTGGATTCCGCAATCCAAAAATAAAAAGCAAAAACTATCTAAAGCTGCATAACAGTTGTATTTATTGAATGGATATTAAATATATTTTTTTAAAGTTGATGCCGTAAGCTGCTAGCCTTGAAAACTAGCAGCTTTATATTTTGATATGAGGAGAGAGAAAAATTATTTCTTTTATTGTATGTATTGGTATTAGATAAACAAGCTGTTTTATTACCAAAATAGCTTGTTAAATCGAAAAATATAAAAAAATTCTGAAAAAAAGTTGTAAATACAGAATTTAATGGTACTATATTGTTATAGGTAAAGAAAATACTATATAAAACAAAAGGGAGCGAACAAAATGGAAATCAAACCAATGATTAGTGAAATTAAACAAAAGATAGATGCAGCTGGAGGTCTTAAAGCAGTTTATTTTGTAGCATGTGGTGGATCCCAAGCAGCAATTTATCCAGCAAATTATTTAATGGAAAGCGAAGCAAAAAATATTGCAACAGGACTTTTTAATAGCAACGAGTTTGTACATAGAACACCAGCATCATTAAATGAACAAACTATTTGTATCATTTGCTCACTAAACGCTACACCTGAAACAGTAGAAGCAGTAAAAGTAGCAAATGCTAAAGGTGCAATTACTATTGCTATGACAGGTTCTCCAGACACGTTAATGGCGCAAACCGGTCAATATAAAGTAGTTTATTCTAATGGTGATAATCAAGTTTATTCTCAAGCAAACCAAGCGTATGCTTTAAAATTAGGTTTTGAAATTCTTCACCAATTTGAAGAATATGAAAATTATGATGCTGCAATGAATGCATATGATAAAATCGATGGAATTATTGATGCTGCTAAAACCAATCTATTGCCACAGGCTGAAGCATTTGCAAAAGAATTTAAAGAGGATGAAGTATTCTATGTATTGGGAAGCGGCCCACTTTACGGTACAGCATATACAATGGGTTGCTGTCACTTCATGGAGATGCAATGGAAACATGCAGTTGTGCTGAATTCAGGAGAATACTTCCATGGACCATTTGAAACAACAGATAAGGAAGTTGCAATGGTACTTTTGAAAAGCGTAGGCAGAACTCGCCCGATGGATGACAGAGCAGAAACCTTCTTAAGCCAGTATGCAGAAAGATTTATTATCATTGATGCAGAAGATGCAGAGGTAGATCAAATAGATCCAAGTGTTGCAGAATTCTTTAACTCCGTTGTCATGATTCCAATCGAACGCTACTTTGTGTATCAAATGTCCCTTGCGAGAAATCATTCAATGGATGACCGCAGATATATGTGGAAAGTTGCATATTAATTAATATTCCTACTAGACTAACTGAAAGAACAGCCTCCTAAGAATAAGTGAATGCTGTTCTTTCTTAGTATATTTATATTTTGCTCAGCAGGATAAAGATAAGATAGGAGCAGGCAATCAATTATGAAGAAGATTTCCATGTGGGTAATTATTGTCTATTTAAAGAATGATGTTACTATGTTTGAATTTACTACAGAAAACAAAGCAAGAAAAGCATTTGATGCTATTCAAGATGTTAAGATTCTTTCCGAAGTGGTCTATTATAATGATTCGGGTTTTACGTCTGATTCATATTTAGTAGGAGGGTTTAAATAAGGCGTTGAGATAAAATTGTTAAATTTGAGGTGGTGGGAAGAAGCACGTTAATGCGTGATAAAATATTGTGTTAGAAAATCTAACACAATATGTCAGAAAAATCAAAAAAGTTATTGACTAGGATTCGATATCGTAATATATTTATATATAACAAGTGATAACAAACTTAGAAAGTAATTGAAATTCTGATTTAAAAACAGAATTTTTTGTATTTAATAAAAGCTTTTAATAAGAGGAGTGGTAGTTTAATTAAAAGGATGGGATGTTAACTTCTTTTTGAGAAATTATAAAAAAGAAAAAAGTATCGGAAAACCAGAATAGAATTTTATGAAGTTTTATAAAAGCATATTACAGTTTTCTGTCTAGCATTTCTGTTTGAATAAATGAAAGTTTAAAGATACTTTGCAGGAAGGTGTACCATTATTTCAAAATATATTTATTGATTTTCACTTTATTAAAAGGTTGTGAGATTTGATGAAAATAGCAAATATGAACCTTCATTATCACAGATATTCATTGAAGTATTTTTTAGATTCAACAACGCGATTAGGGCTTAGGGCTATTGAGCTTTGGGGCGGTACTCCTCATTTATATGTAGATGATGTGAACTACCAGGAAATTTCTTCACTTTTAAAAGAGATTAAACAAAGAGAGCTAGAATTGATTTGTTTTACACCAGAGCAATGTGCATATCCAATAAATTTGTCCGCAGAAGATGAAACTTTTCGAAAAAGAAGTATTAACTACTTTAAACGATGTATACAAATAGCCAACTCATTAGAATGTTCTAATCTCCTAGTTACAGTTGGATATGGTTTATACAATGAACCGATTGAGGAAGCTTGGAGAAAAGGAAGAGAATCTTTGCAAATACTTGCAGGGGAAGCTGAAAAGGCAGGAATAACTTTGCTTTTAGAGCCATTGTCACGCTTTGGAAGCAACTTGGTTTATAATTTAAATACTTTGAAACAAATGTATCAAGAGGTAAATTCACCTAATTTAAAAGTGATGCTTGATACTATTCCTATGGTATTATCAGGTGATTCCATTGATGAATATGGGGCAGAATTTGGAGAAGATCTTAAACATATTCACCTGTTAGATGGAGATGGCCAAACAACAGCTCATCTTGCTTGGGGAGAAGGGAATTTTTCATTAGATTCTTTTATAGAAATCATTCAGAATATTCAGTATAATGATTATTTCACTTTGGAATTAATCGGACCAAAATACAATTGGGACCCGGAAGAAGCGACTAGGAAAAGTTTAATCCACATAAATAATTCTTTAAAAAGCAATTCAAAAGTTTAAATAATAGCAGTAAACATCCCTGTTATAAAAAGCAGGTAGTTATATAAAAAAAGAAAAGTGGGGGATTCATTTGAAAAAGAAAAAGATTTTAATAATGCTAGTTACTGTATTTATGCTGCTTTTAGGAGTTTTATCTGCATGTGGGAAAGAAGAAGCTAGTACAACGGAGAAAAAAGCAATAGCGACAGATTTGCCAGATTTGCCAAAGGAAATAAAAGATAGAGGAAAATTTGTAGTAGCTGTAAAAGTTGACTATCCACCATTAGGCTATCTAGATGAGGATGGTAAAAACGTCGGCTATGAAATAGATCTTGTAAAAAAAATGGCTGAATATGCTTTTGGTTCTGAAGATGCAGTTGAATATGTTCCAGTAAATGCTACAAACCGTATTCCATTTTTGCAATCAAAAAAAGTAGATTTTATTTCAGCGACATTAGGAATAACAGAAGAACGCAAGAAGGAAGTGGATTTTACTTCTAGCACATTTTACGCAGGGGCTGTAACAGTAGTTCCT
Source organism: Niallia sp. WK069_GA_01 (assembly GCF_983173855.1). Lineage (NCBI taxonomy): Bacteria > Bacillati > Bacillota > Bacilli > Caryophanales > Bacillaceae > Niallia > Niallia sp. WK069_GA_01. Next base: position 3,674,865 of record NZ_OZ470138.1, on the reverse strand, counting down.
AATAATAGCGATATTAAAAAGGTTTCAGATTTAGCTGGCAAAAAAGTAATTGTTATCAAAGGATCAACTGCATCTATCTACTTAGATGAAAATATTCCAACTGCTAAACAAATCAAAATAGAGAATAATTCAGACGCATTCCGTGCACTTAAGGATGGAAGGGCAGATGCTATACTTCATGATGCGGTTTTAATGTCAGAATTTATTAAAACAAATAAAGATTATGTGATGGTGGGAGATCAAGTAGCAGCTTCTCATATGGCGCAGGGTGTTCGAAAAGGCGATGATGAATTGTTAGCATTTTTAAATGCCTCTTTAGAAAAAATGAAAAAAGAAGATTACTATCAAACACTAGTAGAAAAATATATGCCAAGCATGGCAGACGCTACTTCTGATGGATTAATCCCAAGACCATAAAGGAGGAAATAAAATGATTGGAACTAAGCCTAAGTTATCTATTAAAAATCTACATAAGCACTTCGGGGAACTTTCAATTCTCCGAGGTGTGAGCTTCGATGTATATCCTCAGGAAGTAATCGTTATTATCGGGCCAAGTGGTTCAGGCAAAAGTACGCTGCTTCGATGTATAAATGGTCTTGAAAATATTAATGATGGTCAAGTTTTCCTTGATGAAAAGGATGAAATTGAATATACACCAGCAGCATTGCAAAAAGTTAGACAAAGAATTGGAATGGTGTTTCAAAGCTACAATTTATTTCCCCATATGACCGTAATGGAAAATTTATTATTAGCTCCTGTCAATGTTCAAAAGAAGTCAAAAAAAGATGTTATTCCTCAAGCAGAAGCATTATTAGAGCAAGTCGGGCTACTAGATAAAGCGAATAGCTATCCTTCGCAGTTATCAGGGGGACAGCAGCAGCGTGTAGCAATTGCAAGATCTTTAGTAATGAATCCAGAAGTACTACTGTTTGATGAAGTAACATCTGCTCTAGATCCAGAAAGAGTAAGAGACGTACTTGAAGTAATGAAAGACTTGGCCAAAAAGGGCACTACCATGATGATTGTAACACATGAAATGGGTTTTGCTAAAGAAGTGGGAGATCGCATTATTTTTATGGATCAAGGAGTAGTAGTAGAACAAGGCACTCCTAAGGAAATATTTGAGAATCCTAAAGAAGAGCGAACAAAACAATTTCTTCTAAATGCTATGTAAAAAAGAAAGGAGGTCTGCTAGATGGGCTTTGATATGTCCTATGTAATTAAAACATTTCCTATACTGCTCACAGGTCTTAAGTTAACTCTACTTTTAAGTGCTACTAGCATCATTTTATCCTTGATTATCGGGATAAGTGGTGCAGTAATTCGTACACTCAAACTACCTATTTTAACTCAAATTATTACCATATTTGTTGAGATTTTCCGCAATACACCACTGCTTGTACATGTTTTCTTTTTATATTTTGGACTTCCGGTTATTGGGATTAAACTTCCTGCTGTAGCTGTAGGGATTATTACTTTGACCTTATGGGGAGGAGCATATGCAGTCGAGAACTTTCGGGGAGGAACTAATGCAGTACAAAAAGGCTTGATAGAATCTGCACAGTCCCTTGGATTAAGCACTTTCCAAATCGTGCGACATATTATTGTCCCATTAGGATTTAGAATCAGTTTTCCGGCCTTTTCCAATACAGCTGTATCCCTTATAAAAAACTCAGCATATATGACGGGAATTGGTGTTGCAGAATTAACATTTATAGCAGTAGATAGAATGGCTTACGACTTTAAAACATATGAAATTTTAGTATCTATTGCTGTTATTTATTTGATTCTTATTTGGGGAACATCTTATTTGTTTAGCCGAATCGAAAAAAAATTAGATTTTAATAATAAAAAACCGGAAAGGGGGAGCAGCTTTGAAAAACTTCGAGTTTCTATTAGAAGGGTTAATGAAAACACTCCTTCTTAGTGTTTGTTGTATCATTATTGCACTTATATTAGGGGTAATAATAGGTGCTCTTCAATCAAGCAGGAAAAAGAATATTGTTTCTGTTCTAGCCAGAGGATATGCTGAATTATTCCGCGGTTTGCCTCTTGTTATTACTTTATTTATGGTATTCTTTATCCTTCCTGAGTTCGGTATACAAGTAAATAGTTTTATATCAGCAATGCTTGCTTTAAGTGTATGGAGCAGTGCCAATATTTCCATTGCTGTACGAGGGGCTATTCAATCAATTCCCCCTACACAAGTAGAAGCAAGTTTAGCATTAGGTTTAAGCAACTTTCAAACAATGCGATTTGTTATACTGCCGCAAGCTTTTAGGAGGGTGCTTCCTTCTATGATCAGTTTAATTTCAAATTTAATACAATCTACTTCTTTATCCGTGTTAATTGGAAATACTGATTTTCTAAAATCTGCTCAAATATTAATAGAAAGAGTGGAAATAATGGAAGGGGGAACTATTGCATTCCAAGTATATGCATTTGTAATTGTTGTATATTTCATTATTTGCTATCCATTATCAATATTAGCTAAAAAAATGGAAAAAAGAATGTCAGTAACACTTTAAACAAACTATCATGAATAAAGTTTAAATCTATATGTAAGCAGTCTTTTTAAGTAAGTAATGAATAATAGATTAGGATATGAATCTATCCTGCTTAAAAGTGTTCTCCTAACATCGGAGGGATTTTATGAAAGTAGTAATTCAAAAATACTACTTGCACATCTATAATTATTTTTTCTATATTGCCTATGCATGTTTTATGCCTTTTGTAGGCTACTGGTTTTCAGAAAGAGGGCTATCGGCATCACAAATTGGCTTGATTTTTTCTATAGGTCCGTTAGTAGGATTGATTATCCAGCCAGTGTTGGGAATGCTTATTGACTATTTTGGCATGACAAGGCTAATTCTGTTAGTAAGTACATTCCTAACTCCCTGGATAGCGCTATGCTATAAATTTATAGATTCCTATTTTCCGTTATATATTTTGGTGTCGGTTTTCTTAGCTGTTTTTTCCTCTACGATTATGCCAATTGTTGATGCCATGACTGTTCGCCATGCTAAATTGCACTCTTTAAGCTATGGAATAATCAGGGTGTTAGGCTCTATTAGTTTTGGCCTTGCAGTCACGCTTTTAGGCACTGTTTATAATCATATTGGAATTTCAAAAATGTTCATACTGTATATAGCAACAATGATGTTTGTTTGTTTTTTAACATTCTTTATTTACGATGAAGAAAAAGTAAAGAAAGGGAAGCGGAAGAAGCAAGGGCTATGGAAAGACATTATCTCACTGATTAAAGAACCAAACTTTTTGCTTTTTTTAATTCCTGTATTTATGACATCGATTGGCCCACAAATGAACAATGCATTTTTCTCTGTTTATATAGGTAGCTTTGGAGAAGAAATGGCTAGTAAATTAGGTGTTTTATATGCTGTTGCAACATTAACCGAAATTCCTTTCTTCATTTTTTCTGGATGGTTCCTTAGAAAATTTGGATATGTTTTTACTCTTTCATTTGTTTCTCTTGCAGGAGTTTTACGCTGGTTTATTTTATCTTTAGAGCCGCCCTTCGCAGTAATATTACTTAACCAATTATCTTCAGGAATAACTTATGCTTTATATATATCAGCTGGCATTAATTATGCTTATGATATAAGCCCAGAAGGCATGAAAACCACTGCCCATTCTTTGTTTATAGTAGTGTATGTGAATATTGCCGGCATTATTGCTAGTAATGTTGGTGGATGGTTAATTGAATTAGGAGGATATACTCTTTTGTTTCAATTGGCTTCTATTATGAGTTTTTTAGGAGTTATTGGATTTTTAGGACTTGGTAAATTTACTAGCTTATCTATTTTAAATAATAAACAATAAATGCAGTGTGAATAGGTAGAAAGAGTTCTTTATTTCAAAGACACCTCTTGGATGGAAATAAATAATTATTAAAAGGAGCAAACCCTATGTCCACTAAATCAGCCAGAATTGAATATGATTTTCTTGGAGAAATGAAGGTTCCAAAGGATGCCTACTATGGAATACAAACAATGAGAGCTGTTGATAATTTTCCTATTAGTGGCTATAGATTAGATAAAAGTTTAATTGTTTCTTTGGCAATGGTAAAAAAAGCGACGGCATTATCTAATATGAAAACGAATCGACTTCCTTCCTATATAGGAAATGCTGTTGTTCAAGCGGCCGATGAAATTATTAAAGGACGATGGCATGATCAGTTTATAGTTGATCCAATTCAAGGTGGTGCAGGAACATCCATCAATATGAATGCAAATGAAGTCATTGCAAATCGGGCGATTGAATTGCTTGGAGGACAAAAGGGAGATTATGCTATAGTCAGTCCTAATTCTCATGTTAATATGTCTCAATCTACTAATGATAGTTTTCCAACTGCTATACATTTGGCCACTTTAGTCCAAATTAATAAACTGTTGATTACCATGAATGAACTGATTAAGGCATTTCAATCGAAGGCTTTAGAGTTTAATAGTGTGTTAAAAGTAGGGAGAACACATCTTCAGGATGCTGTTCCGATTAGACTAGGACAGGAATTTGAGGCGTTTCGCTGTGTTTTGTCTAGAGATATAAAAAGAATTGAAAAAACAAAAGAAAATCTATTTGAAGTTAATATGGGAGCAACAGCGGTTGGAACAGGTTTAAACGCTGATCCGGAATATATTCAAAATGTAGTTATACAGTTGAGAGAAATTAGCGGCTTTCCATTGGCTGCTGCAAAGCACCTTGTTGATGCGACCCAAAATACGGATGCATATACGGAAGTTTCCGCTTCTTTAAAGATTTGTATGCTTAATATGTCAAAAATAGCAAATGACATAAGGCTAATGGCATCCGGTCCGAGAGCTGGATTTGGGGAGCTTATTCTTCCAGCTAGACAGCCAGGTTCTTCCATAATGCCAGGGAAAGTTAATCCTGTTATTTGTGAAGTGGTTAATCAAGTCGCTTTTCAAGTAATAGGAAATGATCATACTATTTGCCTTGCATCTGAAGCAGGTCAATTAGAATTAAATGTGATGGAACCTGTAATGGTGTTTAATTTGCTGCAGTCTTTGTCTATGATGAACCAAGCATTTACTGTGTTTCAAAAGCATTGTCTAGAGGGGGTAAGGGCTGATAAGGAAAGATGTGCTGCCTTTGTAGAACAAAGTGTGGGCATTATTACTGCTTTAAATCCCTATGTAGGTTATGAAAAGGCAGCAGCTATTGCACATGAGGCTATTGCTGCTGGCAAGTCAGTTCGTGATTTATGCTTGGATAAAAAGGTGTTAAGCGAAGAAGAGCTGGATATTATTTTGAATCCATTGCGTATGACAAAACCTGGAATTATAGAAAGAGAAACTAGCAAAGTTTAAAAATAAATTGTAAGAATATTTTTTAAAAATGATTGACTTCGTTTTCTTTAGATGTTATAACTTATAATATAATAACATATAATAACATATGAAAAAATAAGAGGAGGAATTTTAAATGTCTATTTCGAATATTACCGTTTCAGCTCAAGCGCAAGTGAAGGAAGTTTTAAATGCATATAAGGAAAGAAATATTGACCGAGTATTTTTAGTAGCATGCGGCGGATCCTCTGCTTTGATGTATCCAAGTAAATACTTTATTGATCGTGAGTCAGATAAGATTACAGCAGAAGTATTTAACTCCAATGAATTTATTTACCGCAATCCGAAAACATTAGGAGAAAATGCTTTAGTTATATTATGTTCACATAAGGGGAAAACACCAGAAACAACAGAGGCTGCTAAGTTTGCTAAAAGCAAAGGAGCATTGACTGTATCTCTTATGTATGTAGATCATGCTCCGCTCGGAGATGAATCAGATTTTATAGTAAATTACAGTTGGGCGCCAGCAGGACAGTTGGATCCTCATCCAGAAATCATGAACTATGCTATTCTTTATCAATTATCGATGGGGCTGCTATACGTAAAAGAAGATAATAAAAAATATGAAAAATTGTTGAATAGCTTAAATAATCTTGGCACTGTATTTGAAAAAGCGAAGATCCAATGTGCAGATAAAGCAAAAGCGTATGCTAATCTATATAAAGATGAAAAAGTTATTTATACAATGGCTAGTGGCTCCAACTATGGAATTGCATATTCTTTCGCTATCTGTATTTTAATGGAAATGCAATGGATTCATTCTCATGCCATCCATGCGGGAGAGTTCTTCCATGGACCGTTTGAAGTACTTGATAAAGATGTTCCATTTATCCTTTTAATGGGTCTAGATGAAACTCGTCCAATGGAAGAAAGAGCACTAACATTCTTACAAGAACATGGGGAAAAATTATTAATACTAGATGCTAAAGATTTAGATTTAACTGGTATAGATGAAGAAATGAAACAATATATTGCGCCACTTGTTTTAAACTTTGTCTTAAGAGAATATGCCGTGGCAATATCCAAGGTAAGAAACCATCCATTAGAAACAAGAAGATATATGTTTAAAGTTCCTTATTAAGAAATAACAACACCCAAAACCTCACTTCCAATTGGAAATGAGGTTTTTAATTACTATAAATAAAGACTTGTGTACCAGTATATTAATTTAGACTTATTAAGCAGACTTTTTTAAGATAAATGATTTCTGTTAATCCTTATAAAATTATAAAAGAATAGAAAGGATGCTAATTGGAAAAAAGATTCTAGTAAATAAACAGGGGCGGAAAAATAACAAATAAAAGAAGAAAAACAAGAAATCTAACTAGATATCAAAGAATAGTAATAAATGAAAGTGAAACAAATGATGTTTTACTTTCGTTTATGTATAGAGAGATGTATTGGGAAGGATTTTTTTGAAAAATAACGAATATATAATACCCAAAAAAGGAGAATAGGAGTGATGTTAAAATGAAAAAAAGTTACACCATTTTTGATGTTTCAAGGAAATGCAGAAGAAGCAATGAATACATATACTTCTATAATAGAAGATTCTAGTATTCTAAACATTGCTCGTCGCTCTTAGTCACAGTGACGACCCGAATATTCTCTAAATTTGTCGAAAATCGATAGATTGTAAGTAGATACAATAGCTGAACTGTAGTGCTTATTTTTTTTTATTGAACTTTGTTTATTCTAGTTCCCAAAAGGTTTTGATTCCATACTCTTGTTAGATCATAAATAAAATAAATATAGAAAAAATAATGAAGTAGTTTACCATTGAGATTTAAACTGAAGTGTTCCTTTTTAGGGCATAAGAACAAAAATATCAACGTCTATCCTTCAATAAAACAAGCCAAGATACTAAAAAAAGAAGCACAACAAGTCAAACCTGTTATACTTCTAGCCTGACAAAGTTCGAGATGGTTCGAGGCGTCACTGTGACCTAGTATTTATTGCAGGGATTATGAGTTTTGTAAGAAAGCCAAAAGATTCTTTTCATGCTAATAGTTCGTTTTAATGATGTTACTTTTAATAGCGCTATGTTGCATCGAAAATATTTTTAAATTAGGAAAGCGACTCTTCGTTTAGAAGGTCGCTTTTTTTTGGGAGGGGATGGGAAGAAACTATTGGTAACAGGAGATTTGAGCTTTTAGGCTGGAAGGATGATTCCTTGTGCAAAGAAAAAGTTCCCCAAAACAAACCATCTAGTAGTACGTAAAGGTCAAACAGAAGAAATTAGACAATATAATCATGTCCATACTACAACGTGCAAAGGAAGAAGGAAAAAAGCATTTAGATATTAAATCTGGTGATATCCATAAAGAATTAGCATTACAAAATAGGATGCCTAGTGTTTGCAATGCGATCTATTCATTTGCATCGATATGATATTATTCATCATACTCCTAGCGGCAAAAGTTCAACAAAGATTATTAGGTATTATTTTTAAATAAATTGCCTGTTCCTCAATATATTAAAGCGACACTGCGTTGATGCTTTATTGAGATGTAGGAGCAGAAGCTTTATTTAATCAGATAATAGCAACAAACCTTAACATAGATTAATAGTATTTTACAATTATAAGAGTTTTTATTAACAATTAACCTCTAAAATTATTGGTGGGTATCCACTAAGGATAATAAGGAGGAAGCAATGAGTAAGCAGAAAGTAAGAAAATTAACAAAGCTTATTTTATTTATTTTTATTTTCTCTATCATTCTGACAAATGTAAGTTTAGCTGTTCCACCGAAACGAATTTTTGCAGAGAGGGATAGTAATGATGCGGGTTCGTCTGCTTTATCAACAAAAGCTTCCTTACATACGACACAGAGCAACAAGGAACCTGCTGCAAATCAAGCAGATTCTGGAGTAGAAGAAGAGGCAGATAGAGAGAAAGAACAATCCATCAATCTTTTGGAAACGGAAAAAAATAATGAAAAAGAAGATTTTAATCGCCGCCCTCAGCTACTTATCACGGAATTATCGCCTAATTCAAGAGGCGGAGGTATAGATTATTATGAGTTTTTTGAGGTCTATAACAATACGAATCAACCTCAAACTTTATCAAACTATTCCTTTACATACCAATACATGGACACTGGAGTAGAAAAAAGATTTCAGCTGCCTGCCGTAACCATTGATCCGCATAAAGCAAAAGTCTTTTGGTTTAATAATGGGAATCGAACATTAGATGATTTTAATAAAAACTATGGAATTTCGTTGACAAGTGATCAAGTAATTGCATTTAAGGATGTATTCCCAGGGTTTATAAATGGGGGAAATCGCGCCATTATCATAAAGAATAGATCAGGAGCAGAAATTGTTTCTGCTAGCTATCTTGCTGCTGAAAGTGATAATACAGGTGCGGATATTCAATACAAATATCCAACATCTGGAACAAAAATGGAGAAACATCAAGTATTGGCAGCACCAACACCAGGAACGATTGATTCTGTTCAGATTCCAGCAAACCCCGTTGAACTTGATCCGATTCCGCCAGACACAAAAGCACCTGTTATTACGTTTACACCAGTAACGAATGCCAATGTTTTCACAACGGTAAAAATAAAAGCGGTCATTAAAGATAACGTGGCAGACCCATTTGTGACACTTTATTATAAAAAAGAAGGAGATAAAACATTCACTTCTCTAGCTATGGACGAATCTGCAAAAGGTTCAACGAAATATTCTGCTGAAATTCCAAGCATGAGTGCAGAATCAAAGATCGTTTACTATATTGAGGCAGCAGATGGTACAAATCATACTAAAACGAAGAAATATACGTTAAGTATTAAAAAACCTAAAGTGGATTATCGCAAAATTCCATCCTTTCTGATAACAGAAATAGCACCTGATTCTACTAATGTCGGCTCAGGTGATGGATATGAATTTGTAGAAATCTATAACAATACGGATAAAGATCTTAACTTTAGAGATTATAAGATTCACTACAGAAATGGAATAGATCCTAATACAGATATCTCTTGGCCTTCAAGTCCAGAAAATGTAGTGATTCCGTCTCGGAAAACGCTCGTATTTTGGATGATGAATGGACAAAATAGTGAAAAAAAAGTTGCGGATTTTAATGCGAATTACAAGACGAATTTAGTGGAAAACAAGGATATTGTCAAAATTTACAGAGACGGAATGGCAAATGGTGCAGCAAAAGGCCTGGCTGTTGCTACCAATTCCAACCAAGAAATTGCAGTTTCTTATTATAATGATGAATTCAATGTAGATGATACTCACGCAAATAAAGGGATCATTTACACCTATCCCGCCGACGGATCCACTAGATTAAAGAAAATAAGTGCAGGGGTGGAAAAGGCTACTCCAGGAAAAGTTAAACGAATTCAAGTACCCGCAGAAGTCGTTCACATAGAAGATGATAATGTAAAGCCAACGATTAAAGATGTGACTAGGATTAAATCAATCAATCAAAAAAAAGATCTTCACATTATCGCTGATGCATCAGATAATATTGGCATCAAATCGGTACGGTTATTTTACAAATCAAATACGGATAAAAAGTATAAACAAGCTATTTTAGCGGAAAATTTTGATGATTTGATGTATGACTATACAATTCACACACCTGAAATAATTGGAAAGAAATTTGTGGAATATTATTTTGTCGTTTCAGATGGAACAAATAAAGTAACAAGTAACAAGTTTAAAGTGCAGATTACAACGGATCTCAACAATGCAAGCCTTCGTTTAAATGTGAAAAATGGTGATATTTTAAGAGATGAAAAAATTTTAAAAGGAACATCAAAGACAGATTCACCAAATGATGTGAAATTATTGATTGATGGATCTGAAGTAACTGGAAATATATATAAATCTGTGGAAAACTCAGCTTATTTCGCTTTTGAAGCGAGTGGAGTGAATACATTTTTTCAAAATGGTGTGACCATTGGGAAAGATATAATCCGAATTTTTGATGACGGCGTGAACGATTGGGACACTATTACGGTCCCTATTGATGCTGATCGTCTTCAATTAGGAAAAAATAACATTTCGATACGTGCGGGAAATAAAGTATCACCATTCCAATTAGATGTATTAGAAGAAAATCGTGATAATTTTAAAATACGGAATGTTCGCTTAATGCTGCCGAATGGAACTATAATAAAGGATCCAACACACAAAGATGTTAAAAAAACGTATGATTTGGGAGAAAGTCGACCATTTGAAGATTTCACCTTTACGATTCCTGAAAAATATACAACCTCTAAATCATATAAATGGGATACTGAATCTGTTTCTGATGGAAAACATATTGTTCATGTTCAAGATAAAAATGAAAAAACAAGTATTTCTGTATTAGTTGATAACACAGCACCCGTATTAAAAACAAATATAAAGGAAGAAAAAGAGTACAAAGGGAAATTCACTATAAATATAGAGGCAACTGATGCTGTTGCTGGTATTAAAACAATGCAAGTCATGTTGGATGCAAAGGAAATAGAAGTTCCATTTAAAACGTCGTCATCCAAGCTCTCACCTGGAGAACATAAGTTGACAATTACAGCTTTTGATAAAGTAGGAAACAAAGCACAGAAAACCGTTCGTTTTTCTGTTGTAAATGAAAATCCGAGTAAGCCTGAGCTTATTTCATCTACTGCAAAAGTAAATGGGAATCCAAAGTTACAGGTAAAAGTAACGGATCCAACAAATGATGCATTACATGTGTCATTTTATAAAGGATTACAATATGATGCGTCTAAAACACAATATGTGAAAGCCTATAAAAATGCAGCGGATGTTGAACCGCCAAATACAATGGTTCCGAAAGGAGAACAATTTTTTACAACGGAAGATATATCGCTTGTCTCTAAAGAAGATCAACAATATTTAATAACAGATTCAAAAACAAAATTCCCTTATCATCGATTTGATGTAACGGTCGATTCTTCTGTTGATAAAACTGATGTTGTTGAATTAGTTTGGAAAGGGAAATCTTTAAAAGGCAGAAAAGTATCTATGTATGCATGGAATCATTTGACCAATAAATGGATGACAATTGATTTCAAAATTGCTGGGCAAGGAAGCTTTGAGTTGAAAGGAAACGCCGCAGTTCGTGAGTTCGTGAAAAACAATAAAATAAATGTATTAATCCAAGATGAAATTCCCATTTCACCTGATCAGTATGATTATACTTTTGTTTGGATGTCTGACACGCAATACTATGCTGACAGCTATCCATGGATTTATGAAAGAGAGACGAACTGGATTGCTGAAATGAAAGATGAAATGAAAATAAAATATGTATTCCATACAGGGGATATCGTCGATAAATCCAACCAGGAGTATCAATGGAAAGATGCAGATAAATTTATGAAAGTGCTGGAGGATAATCATATTCCTTACGGTGTACTAGCAGGAAACCATGATGTTGACCATAAAACAAGTGACTATACACAATTTAGCAAATGGTTTGGTGAAGACAGGTTCAAGGATATGTCTTACTATGGTGGTTCTTATAAGAATAATCGAGGACACTATGACTTAATTTCAGCAAATGGAAACGATTATATTATGTTATATATGGGCTGGGGCGTTCAGGATGAAGATATAAAATGGATGAGTGATATCTTAAAGCAATTCCCAGATCGTAAAGCGATATTAAACTTCCATGAGTATTTGCAAGTATCCGGAACTCGTAGTCCGCTAGGGGATAAAATTTATAATCAGGTTGTATTGCCAAATAAAAATGTCATCACTGTACTAAGCGGGCACTATCATGACTCGGAAACACTGATTGATCCAATTGACGATAATAGGGATGGAAATCCTGATCGCCAAGTCTATCAAATGCTTGGAGACTACCAAAGCGGTCCTGAAGGTGGTCAAGGATATATAAAGCTGCTTCATTTTAATCAAAAAAATAATAAAATAATGGTAAATACGTATTCACCTTATTTAGACGATTATAATTTCTATGATCCAAGCGATTTTCCTGAAAAAGACGAGAGAAACATACAGATGGATCTTCAGCCAAATGAAAAGCGTGTTGCTACCGACTATTTTGCTGTAAATATCTATACAGATAAAGAAATTGGGAAGGATAAAAATGTTCAAAGTGGCGGGACTGCTGAAATAGATTGGAAAGATTTAGCTGGAAATAATCAATATTATTGGTATGCGGTTGCTGAGGATGATTTCACAGGAAGAGCGGTTTCTGACATTTGGACATTTACAAAAGGGGGAAATTAAGTTGCCGCCTATCCAAGATTAGGACCAATCAGATCCTAGGTCCAAATACAATAAATAATCAGTAGTAGTTAATGAATTGATAAATAAAAATTCAGTATCTTCAGGCTGTTGACAAACGCTTGCTTTCTTCGTTATTCGATTTGAAAGACAAACGTTTTTGATCGGCCTGTGGCTATGGGATCTGACCCCTGAAAAGGACTCTTGTGTTTTCAGGGTGGAAAGGTTGCTGTTTTTATTGTGGGAAGGAAATAAAAAGGAAGAATGCTGCACATGTAGATCATTTTATTCCATGGAGTTTTGTGCAGGCCGATCAATTATGGAATTTAGTTATATCCTGTTCAGCTTGCAATTTATCTAAGAATGATAAGCTAGCAGAACAGAAATTTTTAACAAGATTAATTGATCGGAATGAACAGCTTCTAGTGGAAAAGAAAATCATTTTAAGAACGGATATGCAAGTATATAGCAAGAAAAAGCTTAATGAATTATATACGTATTCTATAGATAATGGGTATACAGATTTTTGGCGACCGAAGAATATCATTGTATGAATAAAAAGAACTTCTTTAAAAGATTTTACTTTGAAGGAAGTTCTTTTTTATGAGGAATGGCAGCATGAAATTATTCATTTATTTACAAATTTAAGTGAATTTGTATGATATAATCAGTTTTATAGTTAATATGACATAGTTGCAATAGCATAGAATGAAATATGTAAATATACATAAAATGGATGTATTGGAGTGAATGCAAATGGCTCAGACGGTTCCAGAGTCCATAAGGTCTAGTGCAACAGCTGGAGAACGTTTGCTATTTCGAACGTTAAAAATGTATTTACCAGATGATTATATCGTTTATTATGAACCAGAGATATTAGGGAAACGCCCGGATTTTGTAATTATCGGTCCAGATTTGGGATTGGTCGTATTAGAGGTCAAGGACTATACAAAACAAACTTTGCTTCGTATAAATCCTGATAATTGGACGATTGTCTCGAAAAAAGGGGAGCAAGCAACAGTAAAAAGCCCGATTAAACAAGCCAGGGAGTATATGTTTCATATTGTTGATGTATTAAGAAAGGATCTACATTTAATTCAAACTGAAGGAAAATATCAAAATCAATTAAAGTTTCCATATGGTTTTGGCGCTGTTTTTACCCGGTTACATCAAAAGGATTTTGTGAAAGAGGGTCTTTATCATGTGGTTGAACCAAACCTATGTTTAACAAGAGATGAAATTGATCCAGATAAAGAGGGCTTTTCTGAAGAAAATTTAGTGGAAAAGATTATTAATATGTTTGTTGTACCGTATAGATTAAGAAAAAATCTTGAGATGAATGAAATAGATGCTATACGTTATCATCTTTTCCCAGAAGTGCGAATTAGTGCGGAGTTTAAGAAGCCAGTTCCTTATCAAGATCAACTTCTTTTATCGTTGCATGATATTAAAACAATGGATATTCATCAAGAAAATTTAGCAAAACAAATTGGGGATAAGAATCGATTAATTCGTGGCGTTGCTGGTAGTGGGAAAACGTTAATTTTAGCTAGTCGTGCAAAACTATTATTAAAAGAACATCCGGATTGGAAAATTCTCGTGTTGTGTTATAACATTTCCCTTTCACGAAATATTAAACAAATTATTCGTCATATGCTAGAAGAACCAGATAGTTTATTTGATTTTACGAAAAACACATCGGATAGTATACATACCGGAACACATGAAAACGTAATTGTTCGAAATTTTCATGAATGGTTAAAGTTTGATTTACAGATTAGAGAGAACCAAATATCTGAAATTATTGAAAAATTACAAAATAAAGAAGCGATATTACCTACATATGACGCTATCTTAATTGATGAAGGACAGGATTTTGAATCGGATTGGCTGGCACTGGTTAGTGAAACTCTTAACAAAAAAACACAATCATTGTTGCTGGTGGAAGATCGTGCCCAAACGATTTATAAGAGACAAAGAAGTTATGTTAAGGATACAGGGTTGAGTTTTCAAGGGCGTTCAAAAATCTTGTCTATTAATTATCGAAATACAGCTCAGATTGTAAAGTTTGCGTGGGATTTTTACCAAGCCCATTCTTATTTAAAAAATAAGGTGGTTACACGTGAACATGAAGGGGAAGTGATTGCACCGCAAAGTACAAGAAGAAGAGGACCTGAAGCAGCACTTGTAAAAGCAGATAACTTCGGACACGAATTACGCATCGTGTCAAGACAGATTAAAAAGCTTCACGAAGATAAGAAAGTACCATATTCTGAAATGCTTATTCTTTATAGAGTGAAACGGACGCATAAAGTAAATTTCATTGATGCGATTAAACATTCACTAATGAAAGAGGAAATCCCATTTTGTTGGATTACAGAAAATGAACACGCGAAAAGAAAATTTGATCGAGAGGAAGACACTGTAAAAATAAGTACGATTGATAGTAGCAAAGGTCTTGATTTTCAGGCTGTTTTCATTGTAAATGTAGACAACATGCCATTTCCATTAGAAGAAGATAAAGAACGAGAAATTGCATTACTTTATATAGGCATGACAAGAGCTAAACAGTATCTTTGCCTTTCTTATTCTGGAGAATCAGCGTTCACCAAGTACTTTGAAGAAATAAAGGAAAAGCAAACGGACGCATCAGAGGGAAATGAAAAAGTGTTAATAAATGAATAAGAGGATAGAACTGTAAGTAAAACCCAAACGTTGTACTCTGTCTCCAGCGCTTTGGAAATTGACGAGGCAGAGGAATCTATTCTTTAAGAATGGACGAAAGAGATTTGTGTGTATCGGTTGAATTGGTATTTTGAGAGGAGAAACAAATGCTAGCAAAAATAAAAAAAGTAAAGTTTGAGCCAGAGTATAAAAATCCAATTTATAAGGTTATTCTTGCTTGTCCTTCATTTCGCTCACTTTTTTTCCGTCCAATGTTAATGGTAGGACAATATTTTCTTCAAGCGTTAAGGTATAAAGTAAATTAAAGTCTTGAAAGACGAAGCCTCATAAAGGGGAGGCAGGTATTAACTACTGTCTCTTTTTAGATGTCAGTCAATCTAGTCTTTGAAGTTGCAACAATAAGTTGTAATAGTGGGAAAAGCGTATATAATGAAAAGAGGGAGGTGAAAGAAATGCAAGAGGAAAGACTAGACAGAATCGAGAATGTGTTGACGCAATTAGTTAAAATGGTAGGAACCACGAATCAAAAACTACAAGAAATGAATGCAGACATGAAAGCGATAGAAGTGAACACGAATCAAAAATTCGAACAATTCGATGCTAACTTTAATCAAAAGCTACATGAGATCGAAAAGAAAATCGATAATAAACTATATAAGATGGAAAATAAGAATGAAGAACGTCATAGTCAAATCTTAGAAAAACTAAATGTAATAAAGGTAGATCAAGACTTTATATGGGAAAAAAACAGTACGTAATGAGCGTGAAATTGCAATTTTAAAAAACAAGTAAAAGAAGGAGCTTTGTTTACACCACATTCTTCATAAACTTCATTTAAATTCCACTTTATAACACAATAAAAAAATCCGAATACTCCCCTTCCTATACAAGCACTATGAATTGCTGGTCACAGTGACGACCCGAAGTAAGGCGGAATTTGTCGAAGGCTGATAGATTAAAAGAATTTTGGATTTTTGCACTGCTCCCCATACAATCAATCTAAGCTCAATAAGAATAAAAATGCTGATACTCTCTCTACGCTACATAGCTCGAAAGGATTAGGGTTTCTTCGAGTAATTATCAAAATGGAAAAAGGTATTTTAGACAAGGGAAGGTACAAAATTTAATTTGTGACGAAGGAAAAGGTAGATGGAGTGCGACTGTATCTGGATCAAAGAGATATCAAGTGGTGATTCAGGAAATAGATAATAAGTATAAATGTTCGTGTAACTGTCCAGCTTTTAATAATTGGTATGATGAAGAATGTAAGCATATTGCTGCAGTTTTATTTGAGATTCAGGAATCAGAAGCGGTGTGGCCGTACGAATAACCTGCGAGAAAAAATAGAATAGAAGAAAGACAACGAATGCTGGAGAGACAACAAGCGGAGCTGATAGGAGAAGGTGCATGTCCCCCAGTACTTTAGACAAATCAACTATACCAAATGATGGGGTGTTTTTTCATGCATATTTATTTGTAAATGACTAACAGCATCATGAATATTAGTATGCTTGTTTAATTTAATTTGGATACCGCCTTTTTGGAAAGTTTTATACAGAAATTGTGATACTGATTTGGCAACATCTTCTTGACTGTCTAACCTTTGAATGTAAACTGGCATTGGAAAGCAGAATTCTATTAAAACATCGCCTCTTATTAGAGGAATATAACCATCATTATAGTAATAGTAATATTTTTGCTGATTATCCGCAGTTATTTCCTGCTTAATTTTTATTTTATTCTGCTCATAACATTTGTCATGAAGTTCTTTAGCATTTGAATTCAAAATAACTTAAATTTCTATTGGATGAGAAATATCATTCTGATGAAAGTCATACAAATCAACGCATTTTCTTGTGTGCTAGAACAACTCGTAAGCCTTTAGTATATTTGATTTTCCAGACGAATTCTCCCCAATTAAAAAAACGACATCAGTTGATTGAAAGTCTAATATAACAGGAATGCTACCGATACTTCTGAAATTTTTATCTTTAATACTTAGTATACCTATGATTTTTATAAAATGAGTATTTTCCTTTAGGGGTTATGGTTCTTTATCATTTATTTTCAAGAAGCATGGGGGTTAATAGGGACTATAAATATTATTACTAAACCACGACTTTTTAGGGAGTTTTACCTTTACTTTCAAAATTAAAGGACATAACATAACAAGGGAATCATTAATTTGACCCATTTCACTATGCCATGTCCTATATTTGCAATATTAGTTTATTCAAGAAAATATTTATTTATTCTTAATACAATTATATAAATATTTTTTGTTCATGTCAATAATTTTTTTAGTTTTTATGATATCCTAAATAAAAAAAATGGAACTGAGGTAAAAATTGTGTCAGAAGGAAAATTGTTAGGTGGGCAGTGTTATTTCATTAGCAAAGTATTGGAGTATTTTGACTTTAGTAATCAGCAGATGCCGATATTCTATAAAGCATTACAAGATAAACGGTATGATAGTATTGTTCTAATGTTTCATGAATTTTTAGAGATTGAAAAAGATATCAGAGAGGGAACTAGTGATAAGACAAAGTTAAAACATAGCATGAATAGTTCTTTAAAAAGTATTCTGTTTCATTGTAAACAAAATCCGTGGGTGTTAAAAGGACAGTTATCAAGGGATGTTAACTTTTTGATAAAAAGAATAGATCAATACTTAAAAGATGAAGAGAAAGAAAAGGACTGTACATCAATACGCTTATCTATTTCTAGTTTAGCCAAAAGATATGAATCTGAAAGTTTAATAAGCGAATACATAGATTTTATTTTGAATGAACCATTATCTTTTAAGGAAATAGACTTGTTAGTTCAATATTTTATCAGCGAAATCATTCTACTAGGGTATTCTTTTAAGTATTTAAGTGAATGGAAGCAAAAATATAAACAGCTAAATAAATATACTAAAGACCTAAATAAAGTTGAATTAGAGGAAAAATTATTATTATTTAAAGATCTAATTAAAGAACCTATTAGGTATTTGATTATAATTAATAGTTGGTTACCAGATGAATTGAAAAATGATCTCGATCAAAATGGATTTATAAATATAGAGTTTAAATATGAGAAATTAAATGGAGAAGAAGAAAACGTGGTTATAGAAAAAGCAGAAAAACTAAACTACCCGAAATCCGAGCAATATAAAAATTTATTGGTAGAAGTTGTTGCGTACGACAAATATAAAGCCATCGAAAAAGTAGTAAAAAATCTTGAAGGTTATCTTGAGATGTATAAACATCACCTTAATTTTGATAAAAAAGCTGTTAATGTAAGCTGTTTACTTAAAGTTGGAGAAGAATATTGGAAACAAATGAGAACCGATAATGTAGATAACCAAATTTTTAATAAAAAAATAAGTAAACGAGAGAATGAGGACATTAAAGATTTTATATCAGTTAGAGATAAAGTTAGAAAACAAGAAGGAACTATTACTTCAAGTATTAAGCAACTAAATAACTCACTTGAGATTTTGAAGAAGTCAAATGAGAATTCACCGGAAAATAGACTGTTAAATAATTGGTCTGGTCTTGAATATATATTAAATACATATGAGGGCAAAAGTATAATTGGAAAGGTAATTGATGTCATTCCAAAAGTGATATGTCTATATCTTATTAAAGATCGAATGAATATACTATGGGATAACCTAGTCAAGATAAAATCGAGTAAGGATTATGAAAAAATTGATGTAATAGAAGAAATATTTTCTAATTTTTCAGAAAGGGAAGAGAAATATGATAAGAATAAGCTTGTAGAATATTTAAGCACAGAACAGAATCTAAAAAAATTGTATACTGCTTTAGAACAGAATGTAATCATGCAAAGGGAAATTGCCTATCTAAGAGAGATGTTTATTAGTATTGGTACGTTTATTGTTAATATAAAAGCTCTCCATGAGTCGATTGAACATGATTTGACAAGAATATATCGGTTGAGAAACAAGTTAGTTCACTCTGAAAATAATGTTTCATTTAATATAGATATATTTACTATCCGTCTAAATAAGTATATTAACTCACTCATTGGAACTTTAATACATTATTTGAAAAGGCAGCCGAACCTACTAATTTCTGAAATTTTAAATTCAATACATGAAACTTATGAATGGTATATAAGTATGTTGGAAAATGCAGAAATAAAAGAAAAACAAATAGGAAAGGAAAAAGCAGAAGGAAAAAATGATAAGAAAGAACAAGAGAAAGAAGGAGAGAAAGGTATAAAAGCATTTGTGGATATAAATACAGTTGCCTTTCCGCCTTATCTATTTATGTAGGTTATATCTTTTAGCTCTTCGTCACTGTGACGACCCGCATATTGCAATCAGCTTTCTCTATAAATTTATGATCGGTGTACAAACGATGTTTTAAATCGTCACTGTCAGGCATAGAAAGGGGAAAATATTAGTTAATATTTTCTAAAAACACAAAAAATAAACCACTGTTTTACTTTGACTTACTGATGAAGTAAAATTTATATTAAATGATTGCAAACCGATGTATCTTCATATTTTACCATATCAGAAACACAGTGAAAGGATTCATGTTATGACATTTTTAGAACAGATCAAACCACACTTAATAAGTCGTGATGCGCTTATTCAAGATACGGTGCTTCAAGCGCTGCATCATTATCCCAATGTCCCTGAAGAATGGACACTCGCATTATTAGAAGAAGCTTTTAAGAATAGAGAAAAGCAATCGGCTATCTTAATTGATGTCGAAAACCAACCAATTAAAGAGGAAGCAGTTAAAATTCTAATAGAAAATATGCCAAAGATGAATCAATCAAAGATACATCTTGCGAAAAAATTGTTGAACAATATTGAACCAGAACTTGCGCTTAAATATAGGCAATCACTAGAAAAATATATTAATAAAGACATGTGGTCATTGTATAAGCTTTTAATCAATGGAACTGAAGAAGACGTATACTCAGAATATGGGCAAACATTAGCTGACTTTGAACATTCAGAGACCTATCAGTATGATCTGTATATAAAAGCAAAGACAATTGCAGCATGGCTCGTAAAAAAGAATTGGATCACAGAAGATGAAATTGGTTGGGTTCTTGAAGAAGAATTAAAAAATCCTTTCATTTCATTTAATGGGATTCTAAATGTGTACATGGCTGGGTTATTAAAACTAGATAAGCATATTCCATTACTCGCAAGCTTACTTGTCCGTGATGAAGATATTTTGTTAGAGGAAATTTGTGAGGCGCTGATTAGATTCCAATCTGATGAAGTCGTGAATGCGGTTAAACCTTATATAAATAATCAGGAGTCCATCATTTTTGCTTTATCTATACTAGAAAACATTAAATCAAATCTGTCTATTCAGGTATTAAGAGAAGCTTATCATTCAGCAACAAGTTTGGAAGATGAAGATATGATTGTCGAAGCGCTTTGTCATCAGTTGTCTGTAGATGCACTGCCTGAAATCGCGCATCATATGGAAAAAGAGTATTTTACAACAATTGTTGATATTGAACTAACAGCATATAGTTACTACTCAATATTAGGGCTCGCGCATCCTGGTCTAGAAGGATGGAAGGATGCTGCTTCAGAAAGAGAGATGGACTTTAGGGAAATTATGACGCAGGATACAAGTGTACTTTCAAACATACCCATTCGAAACGAAGGGGCTATGGGGTCTGACCCCTGAAAAGGAAAATCTTCAAAAGAATAATGTATTATATATTTTAGAGGAACCTGGTGCAGGATCTAAATCATTAAATAAATAGAGGAGTTTCAAGAATTTATGGAGAAGATCATGGTAGACACTTACAAATTAGACAGAATTTCAACTAGAATGGCGAAAGATTTCGGAACGATTTCTAAAGGACAAGAAGAACATTATGCATATCCTCTTTCGGTAATGGAAGGTAATATGTTGAAACTCCATCGTGAAGAATCTAATCGCTCAGGTCGAAAAGCATTAACGGCGATTCAAATGTCCCTGCTTACCGTAGATGGATATATAAAACAAGTTGAGTACGATTTTAGTAGTCATGCTACTCCGGAAAATCAGGCTTTATTACATGGGCTTCTTATGAGTTTTGACCCTTTTACAAATAGAGAAATTCATGAAGTAGTAATGGAGGATGGCAATTTTTTTGATGCAAAGAAATATTTCGAGATACCGATTAAATGCTTGTTAAGGATTGAAAAATCCATTATACAATGGACGAAACAATTTGGGCCGAACGGTTATTTTATCTTTATCGAGAATCATATGGGACAGATGATAAAGCAGGATGATATAATGAATTTTGCTATTTTAACCGATGAAAAGAAGCTTTGATCACCATTTTGTATTAACAGGGTATTTAACTAATAAGTAGGCTTAAGAACAAGGTGCCTGACCCTCAATGCGGTGATGATTTAATGAGCTAGGGGGCAGGAATCTTATTTAAATCTCTCAAGGGTGAATTTATATGAACCAAAAGGAAGATTTTTTTGAAAGAAAAAAGAGGCAATTAGGTGTTCATTTAAATGAAATGCAGAAAAAGGCGGTTCTTCATACGGAGGGACCTTTACTGTTGTTAGCAACCCCTGGTTCGGGGAAAACAACAAATATAATTGAAATCATTGACCTAACCATAAAACAGGTTTGGATAAACCAAATAAAAAATGATTACCAAAACTTCTATTTATTAAAAGAAGATACTTTGAAAAATGCTCTGTATTTTCATATTAGAAATCAATTAACGGACAAGTTTTTGTCTGATAACAATATTAGAATTTATACGGAATTTCATTATAAAA
Organism: Niallia sp. WK069_GA_01; assembly: GCF_983173855.1. Lineage (NCBI taxonomy): Bacteria > Bacillati > Bacillota > Bacilli > Caryophanales > Bacillaceae > Niallia > Niallia sp. WK069_GA_01. The sequence goes on along the minus strand of NZ_OZ470138.1, from coordinate 3,652,797 downwards.
ATAGTATTGCTGATATTGCTATTGTTCATATAAAGGACAATCAAGGTGAAGCACATCTAAAAGATAGGATAGATGAAGTAATAGCGGTTATTGAGATAAAATATAAATCTAATGGAAATGTTTCTCCATTTGAAAGTGATATTGTAAAAGTGGCAAGGTACATAGAAGGAGAAAGAGATTTTACGCAATATTATCTTGCGTTTATTCATGAGATTGAATAGGAGTTTGAATTAGGTGTATCGTGGTTAACTAAGGAACAACAAAAATTAGTAAAAGGACGATTAACAGAATTATCCGGATATTATGCAGTGGAAAAGTTGGTATGGGAGATACTATCTCATAACAATTTGAATAAAGATTTTCTGGATAAATAGAAATATGCTTAAGTACACTAGCTATAAAAGAACGATACGGTTTCAGAAGCAAAACGCTTAAAGTTTTACTTCATAAAGTGACAATTAGAAAATAAATTGTCTACAAATAAAGTAAATGCAAAATAATCTTCACCTAATTGATAGGTGGGGATTATTTGCGTTTATAAGAAGAATAAAAAAATCCCTCTTCCTCCCAACTTATCCTATTTTTACCCCACCATTTAGCTTATAATGGAAATAGGTACATTTACTTAAGGGGTGATTAAATTGGGTGAGTTATTTTTTACTGCATTTCAGGATATTGCTTCACAGGAACGGTTAAATGATTGGTATCAAAAGCAATCAATGAAACAAAAACCTCTCTATTATATTCTTCCGTCGTCTAAGTGGTTTCGGTCTGCTCGGAAGCTGCAGCCGGGTATTGCGTATCAAACTTTTGATGATTTGGCGACACTTATTTTGCAAACTGCTTCTATTCCTTTTACACCCATAACAGAAGATGATCGCTATTTCTTTTTTTACGATATTTTAAATCAAACAAACCAATTTTTATCCGAGAATTTACTTTCCAAAAAAGCAAAGGCCTATAATGACAGCTACGGTCAGTTGAAACGTCTTGGTTTTCCGGTGGAGGATACTCCTGCTCCGTTGGAAAAATTAAAAGAAGTTTTTTATACATATGAAGAAATCTATCAGGATGGAAAAGGCTTTTTCGATCCGGAAAATCGAATCGGTAAAGCAGTTGAGGTTCCAATTTCAAAGGATTCTTTCCCTTTAAGTCATGTGGTGATTGACGGCTATGTTGATTTTAGTCCGGTTCAATATAAGATGATCGACTATCTCTTAATGAACAATATTCCCGTTACTATATACTTGCCTGCATTGGATACACCTATCATTGCTGAAACGGCTGCTGCTTTAAAAAGAATGGGAATGTCCATTCAGCAGGAAAGCATTCCTACTATCGAACCGATGTTGCTAACAAGCTCAGTAAGTGCAGCCACGACAATTGAAGAAGAAATACATGGAGCTTTAGAAAGCATACATACAAAAAAAACGAATAGTTTTCAAGATTTCGCGATTGTTTTAGCCAATGAAACAGCCTACTTACCGGTATTAGAACGAATTAGTGAGGAAAAGCAGATTCCAATAAAACGAGCAAAGAAACTCCCGTTATCGGATTCTATTCTTTTTTCCTTTCTTCATCTCGCTTTAGAAAAAAACGAAACCCCTACGAAATGGGATCAGGTGCCATTGGTAGATATGTTAGCAAAGCTATGTTTTTTAACCCCAACTGATTTTAATACGTTAAAAGCAGCGTTTATCCATACTGAGGAACTAGTAATAGAAGAAATATCCTCATTAATGGAAAAAACAAAAAGCTTCCAATGGAGCTTGCCTGAAAAAGCATCTATCTCTGATTACATAAATGAGCTAGTTGATTTTTTAGCTTCACTTGAGCTTTTCTCCTTCTGGAATAAAAAGCTGTTAGATGGAAATAAGCAGGAAAGTCATCAAATTGCTTTTGCTATTCGTTCTTTAAAAAGAACCACTGAACTTTTACAAAAGCAAAAGGAAGAAGACATATTACCAACAAGCAAGATTATCGTTTCAATCGAAACGTTTAAGGAGAAGCTGCTAGTTAATTTGGAAGAGGAATCATTGTTTATCGATCGCGCTCCAACAGAAGGGATTGAAATTTTTTCTTTCCGTGATGTGCCTTTATTTAAAGGAAAGCATTTATTTGTACTTGGATTAAATGAAGGAGAGTTTCCGAAGCAGCATTCTTTAAGCGGATATTTCCAAGAACGTTATGTGGAGAATGTGGTTAGTCCTTATCCACTGCCGCTTGCTGCATATTTTATTCAAAAGGATGATGCAGCTTTTGAGCAATTAAAGTATTTAGCAGAAAATATTACTTTTTCTTTTGTACAGGGCATGAATCCTCATCAACCTTTATTGGCATCGAAATATTTAATGGATAAAGAAGTAGGGAGATGCTATTCGCATATTTCCCGATTAATAAATGATACTTATCAATCAAATAAGGAATATGAAGAAAAGATTTCTTATCATATTGGGATTGGAAAAGTGGTTCCTGAGCCACCGGTTGTGATAAGTAATTTTGCAAAGAACGTGCAGAAGCTTCAGAGCAGGGTAGAAAAAATTTCGGAAAAATGGCAGGAAACACTACGTTCCAATAGTATAGCGATTACTAGTTTAGAACGTTATGCTGGTTGTTCTTTTCTATATGGCATGGAGAGAGTACTGCAGGTAAATCCTCCAGTTGCAAAGCAATTCCGTTTAGATCCTATCCAAACAGGCAGCATGATGCATCGAATCGTGGAACAATTTTACCGAGGAGTAAAAGGGGTTTCTTTTAAGGATCTCGTTCATCACTTTAAAAATAGAGAAGAAGAAATACTTTTGGAGCTGTTTGAAAAGGAGTGGTCTTTGATTGTACATGCACATAAAGAAATTCCATTTAACTCTTTGCAAAAAGCAAAAGAGGAATGGATAAGAAGATTCCGCCGCTGGCTGGCTGCTGAAAAACGGCGGTTTTGGGATAATGAGGAGCTTCAGCATACAAGCATCTACCAATTAGAGGAAAGCATTCAATTAAAAATCGAATTGGCAAATAATCATTCGCTGACTGTTACTGGGAAAATAGATCGCATTGATGTAGATGAGCATGGATTTATGATTTACGATTATAAATCCAGCAATAAAAGCTTGGATTTTGACAACGAAATTCCTGCAGGTTTGGTATTGCAGATTCCTCTTTATCTCATGGCATTAGAGAATAAATATACGAAGGCTAACAGAACAAATAATCAACCTGTTGGGGGAGGCTATATCTCAATAAAGCAGCCGCATATACGAAAGAAAAATATGGTGTGGAGAGATGAACAACAAAAAGCCAGGTTTGAACCAGCTAGAATAAGAACGAATATCCTGCCTGTTCATCGTGAAGCATTGGAAGAAAAATACGGGATAGCTAATGTAATTGAAGAACTATGGCGTGGCACGTTTGCAGACTTTTCTATTCAGCCATTTTCAGAACAAGTTTGTACGTATTGCAACTATCAACCTATCTGCAGAATAAGAACAGAGCTGTCATAAAGGGAACCTTCCATCAGTGGGGGGACTACCCGTTAAGTGTGGGATAAAGGAGGAGCGGATCTCATGAAATTTAATAAGGAACAAAGAAACGCCATCTTTGGGAAAGAACAGTTAATTGTGGTTGCTGCAGGCGCAGGGTCTGGAAAAACAAAAGTATTATCAGAGCGTTATGTAACTATTTGTGAAGAAAAACTAAAAAGTGCTCTTCGTTTTGAATATGGGGATGAATTTGGAGCAGAGGTACCTCAAATCGTTACCCTTACTTTTACAGAGGATGCAGCATTGGAAATGAAGGATCGAATCCGCAAACGATTACTGGAAAAACGTATGTCAGTAGAAACCGAATATCCTCATTATATGGAACAAGCAAAGGCTTTTTGGACAAAGCAGTTAGAATCTTTAGAGACAAGCAGCATTTCTACCTTCCATAGTTTTTGTCAAAAAATAGTGATGGAAAATTCCTTTGAAGCAGATATTTTTCCAGATAGTTCGGTAATGGATGAAACAGAAAGTACATTAATGAAAACAGCTGTCTTTTCTGAGTTGGTAGAAGAGGGAGAAAGAAGCCAGCGGTGGGAAACTCTTTTTAAGGCAATAAACAAATTGGCTTTAAAGGATAGTATTTTTTCTGTATATGGAAAAGTAAGGGAGTATGAACAAAAAGGAAGCTTAGAGGATGCACTGAAAGTGGATGCGCTCATCACTTCGTGGGAACTGGAAAAGGAAGAAATCCTTCAAGAATTTGAAAATGATTTTTATCAATTTTTCTATCAGTATGAAATTCCGCCTAAATTAACTCCAGCTAATCAACGAATATGGAAGGAATGCTTAGCGGTTTTTCAGGCAAGTCTCCATGGAAAAAGCTTATTAGATAGCTTGCAGGCGGAAGTAAAACCGTTTAAAACGGCGCCTAAAAAAATCGCAGAACAGTTTCCAGCGTTTTATGATGTATTAACCCATTGGGTAACAATTAAGGAAAAGTTTCAACAAACAGAGGATCAAGAACAAATGGTAGAAACCATTCTTCATGAGTTCGGATCCTTCCTAAAAAGGTTCGATGAAGACTATCAGTTAGCAAAAAAGGAAGCAGGGAAACTAGATTTTTCTGATTTGCAGCAAATCGCACAGCAATTACTTCATCAACCAGCGGTCCAAAACTATTATTCTTCATTATATAAACATTTTTTAATAGATGAAGCGCAGGATACCAATTCATTGCAGTTACGTATTGTCGAAAGAATAAACCCTTCTTATCGATTTATCGTCGGTGACAGCAAGCAGTCTGTATATCGATTTCGGGGAGCGGATGTTCAGTTGTTAAATCGTTTGGCCATACAGGCTGAAGAAGAAGAGGGATCTGCTTTTATCGATATGAACATCAATTATCGCACATGTGAAAGCATTATTAACTTTATCAATTTGCTTTTTCAACAAGAGCATGTGATGGGATTAGAAAGGAAAGAAAATGATCCTTTATATAAAACCATATACTCTCCGTTATGCGCTTTTCGAAATAATGAATTTGCTAAGCAGCAGCGTGTCGAATTAATAAAAGTGACAGAAGAGAAAGAAGCGAGCCTGGAGGAGAATCAATATATCATGCTTGCTCGTCGTATGCTGGAGTTAAAAAAAGAAAAAGCAAGGATCTTTGATAAGGAGCTGAATACAGAAAGGTCTGTTGAATGGCGGGATATGGCTGTTCTTTTGGCATCAAGAACCAATTTACCCTTATTAGAGATGGCACTTAGAAGATATGATATTCCATACAATGTATACGGTGGATTAGGCTTTTATCAGCGCCAGGAAGTAATCGATTTTCAAAATCTTTTATGTTGGCTAAATAAGCCTTACGAACCTTATTACATAATGGCTGTATTAAGAAGTCCAATGTTTGCAGTAACGATGGAGGAGTTTTTAGAAATTCAATTTCACTATGGAGAGGATTCGAATATTAGCAGATTTATTTATGAGAACCAATTTCGTGATAATACAGGTGGGAAGCTGAAACAAAAGCTGGAAAACTTTTATCAACTTTTTGAATATTTCGTTCCTTTCAGTTGGAAAGGTTCTATTTATGGAGACTTGCATCATTTATTCGATGTAAGTGGGTTGAAAAAGGTCTTGCTTTTACAAAAGAATAACGTAATGAAAGTAGGAAACGTAGAAAAGTTAATCGATATCATTGAGAGTTTACACGCCAGATCAATGGAGGAAATGTTAGCTGATTTACAGGTTCTTATAGAGATATCTGAAAAAGAGGGAGACGCAGATGTGGAATTAACAGGTGGTGATTTTATCCATATCATGACCGTTCATGCATCGAAAGGATTGGAATTTCCTGTTGTATGTGTTCCCCATCTTTCAAGGTCACTTACACCTGATAGAGAGTCACTTCGTTTTGATTTAGAAGAAGGATTAGCAGTGACTTTTAAGATGGAGAATGAAGAAGATCTATTAAGAGATCCAGTTAGTATAAGTTCTGCTAACTTTAAACAACTGGCTGAACGAAATAAAGATCAAGCGGTCGAAGAATCAAAACGTTTATTCTATGTTGCGTTAACTCGAGCTCGTGATTATTTAGTGTTGTCATCAAAGGATAAAATACAAAAGGATACTTGGTATGAATGGCTATGTGCTGCTTTAGAAAGGGATGGAAATATAAATAAGGTTATCCGAATTTCAGACGGGGTGGAAGAACAGACTGTAGAAACTGCAAAATCACAATTCTATACAGGACCAACTGAAAAAATAGAAAGAAGTATACCTATTTCATTTTCTGTTTCCGAAGTAATTAGCTACATGAATGATCCGGAAGCTTTTGTGAAGAAACATATCTTAAATCTGGAAGATAGCTGGATAATCGAAACTGAAACGGAAGAAATTTTACTAATAGATGAAAAAGAGGAAGCAGATCTTGAATATAAAAAATCGGCCTATGATGCACGAGTTTTAGGTACGCTTGTCCATAGAATATGTGAGCTTATCGATAAAGGCTACCATAAAAATGAGGCATATAAAGAAGCATTTACTAGTTTGGTTCAACCTGAAGAAGAAGAGATATACAGAAAAAACGTTGCTCCTTTAGTACAAGCTTTTCAAACCAATAATAGAGGGCTGCCTATTGAAAATGAGTGGGAATTCATAGTGAATATCAATGGAGTACATATTATTGGGGAAATAGATAAAGTGGTTCAAGTGGATGGTCATTATGAAATCATGGATTTAAAAACGAATCAGATAAAAGCTAATGTAGAAGAATTATTAGACTATTATAAGCCGCAGCTCTACTTATATAAAATAGCTTATGAAAAAGAAAAACAGATTTCGATTAAAAACATGAGTTTTTTATTTTTACGCGATAAGAACCAAGGTTTATATACGATTCCTTTTGATCCTTTGTTTGAAAAAAAGGTGCTTGCTGCCATTCAAGACATGGTCGAATTAAAGAAAAGTTATATGGGAAGAATGGAGAAGATTTATGGCTGAAATACCAAATACAACGAAGATATTGGAATTGAAGAAGATTTTATCGGAAGAAACAGATGAAGTGCATAAATTATCGGTTAATGACTTGATTGAAAAGTTACAAAGATCTTTATCAACAACCGAACGCATAGATAAAAAAACGATTAAAAGGTATTTAGATTCACTAAATGAAAGTGGATTTGATATCATACAAGATGAAGAAAAATATGGAAAAATTGTATACAGTTATCAAGATAGATTATTTGAAACATATGAATTGAGAATGTTAGTGGATGCCATTCTTTCTGCACGGTTTGTAACAGAAGAACAAGCAAAAAAAATAATAGCAAAGCTAAATCAGCTAACAAGCAAGTATATTGCGAAATCATTGCCAAGTCCAATTAAATATAATAAATCAATGAATCACATCAACCATTTAACAAAAGTTTATATTGATAAAATACATCGAGCCATCGAAGGGAAAAAAGTAATTATTTTCAAATATGGAAAATATAATTTGGATCGCGAATTCGTGTTAAGCAGAAATGGTCAAGACTATGTATACCAACCTTACGAACTAATATGGGATCAAGGGTTTTATTACTTGATAGGAGAAAAAGAGAATAAAGAGGGGTTAAGTCATTATCGTGTGGATCGGATGCAAGACGTTGAAATAGTAGATAGAGGGTTTAAAAGAAAAGATGTAAACATGGATGATTATTTATATTCCACTTTTAACATGTTTACGGGTAAAGGAGAATGGGTGGAAATCCAATTTACTGGAGAGTATTTGATGAATGCTGTTATTGATAAGTTTGGAATGGATGCAAATATCAAAAAAATAGACGAGAATACCTTTACATTAAAAACGAAAGTACATGTAGGAGAAGGGTTTTATACTTGGCTTCGAGGCTGGGGCAGTAGCGTAAAAGTTTTATCACCTCCTTATGTTGTCGAGAAGATGAAAGAAGACATTGAAAAAATGAATAAAACCTATTTGTAGGGTGTGCCGTTTTTGGTACATCTCTTTTTGTATAATTTGGATATAAGCATAAGGAAGTATTTATCCCACTCTTAACGGGCAGTAAGACCCCCGCCTTAAGACTCCGAGAAATCGAGGAAGATAGGCGTTGAAACTCGCCCGTAAAGGTCCGAGTGAGAGGTACACAAACTAAGAACGCCACTTCCTGTGGCAACGTTTGTGTGATCCACATCCTGTGGAACTCAACTAACCATCAGTGGGGATGAGGAAAACCCCCACTGATGGAAGTTTACTTTATCCACCAATCATTTTAAGGAGAGATTACATGCATAAATCTATTATTCAATTATTTGACTTAGCAAAAGAAATTGATGAACTTGCAATAGAGGATTCAGCTGTTTTAATATATTTGGAGAAGAATGATCTTCTAGCTCCTCTTAATGAGATTGTGATGGTGGGGAGTGAGCAAGGAAAATAAATGGGAGGCTTGGTTGATTTTAGGGTTGCTATTCAATCGGAAAAGTAAATCGAAATGCCCGCTTCCCATGTGGAAGCGGTAAAAAATGCTGTAGTAAATAAAAAAAGTACTATCCCCTATTGCTTTAAAGCGCTATGACAGGCACTGATTTTTACAAAAACTCCTCTGTCTCTCTGTTACATAATGTTACCATACTGTAAAATTCGGTCCACATTTTCTACAAGAGAATGTTATTGGAAATTTTAATGATATGGGTAATAATTCCTCTATAATTTCTATCCCTGTATTACCATAGGTTTAAAATAGCAATCTTGCATTTTCCATGTTTTGTATCATGAATGGAAATATTACATCTGATAGCCTAATAGTAGAACAAATGAAAGACTGCTAGGAGGCACAAGGAATGAAAAAAGTTAAAAAACTAATAGCAGCCGCTGGGTTAATCGTATCTCTTTCTGCATTTACGTTAACCAATCAAACAGAGGCAGCAACAAATCACACGATACATAATGGGGAGACGTATTGGAAAATAGCAAAGGGATTCGGAATTCCGATGAATAGTTTAATGAATGCCAATAATAGTAAACCACTTATTGCAGGTGACACTATGATTCTACCAAACGCTACTATTTCCGCTGTAGATAAAGATTTAATGGCACGTTTAGTCCATGCGGAGGCAGTTGGGGAGCCTTATGCTGGAAAAGTAGCTGTTGCTGTTGTTGTACTGAACCGTGTAAAAAGTGATCAATTCCCTAATACAGTCCGTGAAGTCATCTACCAAATCTCAAACGGGCATTATGCATTCACTCCTGTACAAAATGGACAAATCAATCAGCCAGCTGATGCTGCTTCTAAACGAGCAGTAAACGAAGCAATTGCTTTAGGTGAATCAGGGAAAGGATCTTTATTTTTCTTCAATCCTAAAACTTCAAGCAGCAAGTGGATTTTTTCACGTCCCGCTACAGTGGAAATCGGGAATCATCGTTTTGCAAAATAAAAAGGATGTCTTCGAAGGGGCTGCCTCTTTGAGGACGTCCTTTTATTCTATCATTTCCATACCTTTCAATATATTTGAACAATTAAACAGCACCACATAGGACGAAATACTTTTGAAATTGAGTGTAACATTCTACTTGAGTTTCGCACCCTTAATAAACAAGGTTTTCTAAATCGTAATCTAGTTTAAACCCTTGTTATAGAAGGCTTTCCTATTAGTCCATTTTAATTGCTTATGCAGCTTTATCCTCCGTAAAAAAGGCAATGAAGTGTCTGTGGAAAGATGTAGTTCTTACAACCAAAGAACGGTTAATTTGATGGAGTCAAAGATGGAAATAGAGGATGGAAAAAGCAAACAGTTTATCCATAAAATAGATAAAAATGTACTGGGGAATTTTTACTTATTTGGATAAGTTGGATTTCCCTATCAAGCAAGGAAAGTTAAAAATTTACTCTTCATAGCTGGATAGAACAACAGGGAGCTGTTTTTATAGAAGCTCCCTGTTATACTAAAGAACTCTTCATTCCTACGTTTCAAGTAGTTCATCTAATTTGTCCAAAGCCGTTTTTAAATCTCCGTGAGCCATTTCTCCCGCTGTTTCCTCCTCGCATCAATCATTTTTCTTACTGTTCCGCCTTTTCATATATGAATATTGACGCAATAATCAGGATTTATCTATTAACATTGATTAAAATATGATGTAAAATTTAGTATTAAAGCTTCTTACTACTGAAATGAAAGGTTTGTGGAAATGGAACATTCTAATAAAAAAACAGCTATCTTAGAAACTGGCGATAGAATTTTGAAAATTCTTGAATGTTTTACAAATGATCAACCTGAATGGGGAGTTACGGAACTTAGTGAATATTTAGGATTATACAAGAGTGTAGTTCACAGAGCTTTAATAACTTTAGAACATCGTGGTTTTGTAAGCAAGAACCCAATAAGTCAAAAATACTTCCTTGGAATAAAACTCTTTGAATTGGGGATGGTAGTGGCAAATCAGATGAACTTGCGCTCCATTGCAAGACCCATTATGGAACAACTTTGTGAGGATGCAAAAGAAACAGTTATGTTAATGATAGTGGAAGGTTTAGATGGAATATGTATTGAAAAGGTGGAAAGTTCTCAAAGTGTAAGGGATACATCTCCACTTGGAAAAAGAGTGCCTCTTCACGCTGGTGCTACAACAAAAATTTTAATGGCATATCTTTCGGAGGAAAAGCTAAATCAAATTATTTCCCGTGGGTTGAAAAGATTCACCAAATATACGGTATGCGATTCGATTGAACTAATAAAGCAGCTCCAATTAATAAAAGAAAGAGGCAGTTGTATTTCATCAAATGATTTTAGTTTAGGGAGCATGGGAATAGCTGTACCTATATATGATTATACAGGCAAGGTTATAGCTGGTTTATCTATCTCTGGTTTGGAAATGAGAATGAAGGAAAATACGGATCACTTGCTTTTAAAGTGTCAACAAGCAGCCAATAGGATTTCGGAGAGGTTAGGGGGAAGATAAAAAGAAGCAGGCTCATCTAAGGTGATGTCTGCTTTAGTTCAGCTAGGTTAATGAACTAATTATAGCAAGTAAAGGACAAATTTCTGTTTATTTCAATTATTTTTTCAAAAAGTATGTTCAATTTTCTGACAAGTTTGTGTGCAGAAAAGAAGAATAGTGATAAACTAACCTCAAGTTAAGTAGATTATAGCATTTATACTATGTTAATCTTATTTTTCGATTATGGATTATGATGTATTGATGGATAACATATACTTACAAAATGAAAAAAATGAGTTGAATAAATTATTTTTTTGGATATTTAGAAGAACGACGTCCTTTAAAAGAGAACGAAAACTTCCGCAATTTATTAAACAGGTTTTCAATATTAAATATTTTAATAAATAAAATGAAAACTCATATTTGATTTGAAAGGAAAAAAGAAAGTTAAAAATATATAGTAGTGTAAAAAAATAATCAGTGATTGTAATTTTTAATATATAAAAATATTCAATAATGAGGTGTCGTTATTTTGTCGAACATTATGTTAAGCAGTATTTCAAAAAAATATCAGAATGATGCTCTAGCGGTAGATAATTTAAATATTGAAATTGAAAAGGGAGAATTTATCGTACTTGTTGGACCATCTGGCTGCGGAAAAACTACGACATTAAGGATGATAGCAGGTCTTGAAGAAATCACAGATGGTATATTAACTTTTGACAATAAAATTATGAATAATTATGCACCAGGTGAAAGGAAAATAGGGATGGTATTTCAAAGTTATGCGTTATATCCACATAAGAATGTATATGAAAATCTTGCTTTTGGCTTAAAAAAGGCTAAAGTTCCAAAGGGGAAAATCGAAAAAATTATTTATGCTACCGCTGAAATGCTTGGTTTAGATCGGCTTTTAAAAAGAAAACCAAAACATTTGTCTGGTGGGCAGAGGCAGAGAGTTGCATTAGCTAGAGCCATTGTAAAAGAACCTGATATTTTCCTGTTTGATGAGCCGCTGTCCAATTTAGATGCGAGCCTCCGTGTTTCTACAAGAAAAGAGATAGCTAAATTACATCAGAGGCTGCAAGCTACAATGATTTATGTAACGCATGATCAAGTAGAAGCAATGACACTCGGAACAAGAATAGCAGTTATGAATAAAGGAAAACTAGAACAAATAGATACCCCTACTACTATTTATCAGCACCCTAGAAATATTTTCGTTGCAAGCTTTATAGGTACACCACAGATTAATTTACTTGACGCAACTGTCGAAATAAAAGATTCTACTCCCATCATTCAATGTGTAAACCATATATGGAAACTTCCAAAAAATAAAGAGGAGAAACTATGTAAATATAATGGACAGAAAGTGATTGTAGGTCTTCGTCCAGAGGATTTATATATTGCAGAAGAAGAAAATGGGAAAGTGAAGGGGCTTATTCAGAATATAGAATATCATGGTTCCGAAACCATTATTTTTTGCAAGACAGAGGTTGGAGAAATTACAGTCAAATTAGATCGATATATTCCTTACTGCTTAGGAGATTCTATCAAATTAGGGTTTGAAAATAAGAAATTGCATATTTTTGATGCCACTACTGAGCAAAATATATTTTAATCGTTTATAACTAAAAACTTTTTAGGAGGTGATGCTATTAAACTTTAAAATCTTGGGTGTTTTATAAAGTGATATGGAGGGGATTGTTTGGAAACCCAAATAACCAAAGACAATATAGAGAAGAAAAAAATATATAAGTATAATTCTATTAGTCTTAATAAAAGAATGGACCGTATTTCCGAATCAAAAACTGCTGCTATCTATTTATTGCCATCTTTAATTTTGATTTTTTTAACGATTGTTTTTCCTATTATCTATTCATTCATCATGTCTTTGACAAATGTTAAATTTAAGGCGGGCATTTTAGATTTTGAATTTGTAGGTCTAGACAATTATCTTAAGATATTATCCGATCAAAGAATCCAGAATATTTTGACTAATACGGTTGTATTTACAGTTATCAGTGTTTTAGGAACCGTTATTATAGCTTTTGCTATTGCGTTGTCTATTCATCATGGTGTATGGGGGTCTTGGCTTTTTAAAAGATTGTTCCTCATTCCTTGGGCGCTGTCAAATGTAGTAAATGCTCTGATGTGGCAATGGATGTATAGTGCAAGCAATGGAATATTTAATTATATCTTAATGAAACTGCATATTATAGATGAATATAAAATGTGGCTAACAGAGCAGTCAACTGCCATGGGAGCGATTATTCTCGCAGATATATGGAAAAGCACTCCTTTTGCAGCATTGCTGATATTGGCAGCGTTGCAAAGTGTTCCAAAAGAATTATATGATGCATCAAAAGTAGATGGGGCAGGGACAATTGAGCAATTTAAAAGCATTGTTCTTCCGACGATTAAGCCAGTTTTATTTGTGGTGATGGTTACTCAAACCATGTGGACATTAAGAGTTTTTGACATCATTAGTGTATTGACTAAAGGGGGGCCAGTGGACAGTACGATGGTGTTAAATGTATATGCTTATGATCAATCTTTTCGATATATAAATCTAGGTTATGGTTCTGCATTGGCATGGTTAATTACCATTATTACATTAATTATCACAATATTTTATTTGAAGATACTTGGAAAGGAGAACTAAGCTGCATAGCTGAATTCATTAAATTAAAGGGGGAATAGTCATTTATGAAAAAAATCGGAGCATTATTTATGGTGATTTTACTACTTTTGACCACAGCTTGCGGCAACAAGGAGACTAGCGGATCAGAAGAAAAGGAAATATCGATTTTATATGTAGGAGATCAGTTCTGGAAGGATCAAGCAGCAGAATTTGAAAAAGAAACAGGAATTAAAGTGAAGTATGAAGCAGTTGGGTTTGAACAATTGCATGATAAATTATTTACTATTTTAAGCGGCGGCAGTGATGAATATGATATTATCCATGTTCGGGATGATTGGGCTGATGAATTTGCTTCCCAAGGGTTTTTAGAACCATTAGACGATTATATTACAGAAGATATGAAAAAAGATTTTAGTGAAATAAGTTTCGAAAATTTATCTTACGATGGAAATATTTATGGTGTTCCAAGATATTTGTGGCTGACTCAATTTTACTACAATAAAAAAATATTCGAAGAAGCTGGCATTAGCAAGGTTCCAACAACATGGGACGAGTTAATAAAAACTGCACAGCAAATACAAGAAAAAACGGATATAAAATATGCCCTTTCTACTCAATTAAGAGAACAGGATGCAATAAGACCATTTATTTATAATATACGAGCAGAGGGAGGAGAGTTTTGGGACTATAGTACAAATAAACAAAGTTTTAATACATCAGAAGGGTTAAAGTCTTTAACAAGAATTCAGGATATTAATACTAAATTTAAAATATTAGATCCTCTTTCTTTTGAAAATGAGTCAGCAAAGGATCAATTTTTACAAGGAAAAACAGCTATGTTTATAGGATATCCTGATATTGTAGGATTTGCCAGCGATCCTGAAAAGTCAAAAATTATAGGGCAGCTAGGAACAGCATTAATGCCTGGAAGTGTAGAAAAAACCGCAAGTTTAGCGGAAACAGGCGGAATAGCCATACCTGCCAACTCAAAACATAAAGAAGAAGCATTTGAGTTTATAAAGTTTGCTGCAAGTGAGGAGCAAGAAAAGAAAATGGCACTTTCAGAGGTTGCAAGAATTCCTGCTAATTTAGAAGTTTTAAAAGATAAGGAAGTGTTAGAGAAATATCCACATTTTGCTTATGTAGGGGAACAAATTCAGTATCCACATGGATTATTTAAAAATAAGAATGCAACAGTGATTTCAGATATTGTATCTCGACAATTTTTACAAGCGATAAAAGGAGAAATAACGCCAAAAGAAGCGCTCCAAACAGCAGAAGAGGAGGTAAAAAAGATAAATCAGTAAGTACAAAGCATATATAAGAGCTGGTTTGGATATACGCCGGCTCTTACAATTACTATTTGAAAAATTATTGAAAAAGCTGGTGGTATTATTTTGAAAAAAAACATGAAAAAAATATTGTTGATAGGTTTTTCCATATTCTTAATGATTTATTTGCTTTTTCCATTCTTATGGCTAGTTATTTCAAGTATCAAATATCGAGTAGAGCTTTTTCAAAATCCTCCAACATGGCTGCCAAAGGAAATGACCTTTAAATACTATATGGAATTATTCCAAACAGAATCGTTTACAGATTCATTAAGTAATAGCTTACTGTTTGCATCTTTCACTACCATTATTTGCCTTGTTGTAGGAACATTGGCTTCCTATGCATTTGCTAGATTGCAATTCCGTGGGAGAAATTCGCTGTATTTAATGATTTTAGGCACTCAAATGCTGCCGCAGATGGCATTATTAATACCGCTATTTATCTTGATGAGAATGACAGGATTATTATATACCCATATTGGTATTATTTTAGCGTATGTCACTTTTTCCTTGCCATATGTAATTTGGATGTTCCGTGCATTTATTCTATCTGTGCCGTATGACATTGAAGAAGCGGCCAGAATGGATGGCTGTACAAGAATAGAGGCAATTGTAAAAATGGTTCTTCCATTATCCTTGCCGGGCCTTGTTACAACTGGAATATTTGTATTTATTGGAGCATGGAATGAATTCCTTTTTGCTTCTGTTTTTACTAATTCAAGCCTTAAAACGATTCCAATTCGCATTGGAGAGTTAATTGGCCAAGAAGGGGTTCAATATGAATTAATGCTTCCTGCAGGTGTTATTGCCAGCTTGCCAATATTAATTCTTGTGATGGTTTTTCAAAAGTATATTGTTCAAGGCTTAACAGAGGGATCTGTTAAATAGTAACAAATAAATCAACAGTCGAGGTGAATTAAATGGAACAATTTATGAGTTATGATCCATGGAGCAAGGTGGAAACAAGAAATGGCATTCCTGGTGATGAAATTATTTCAGCACTGCAAAAATCCATTAGACGGGGATTAGAGGAAGAAGCAGTTACGGTAGCATACGAAATGTATATTACAAGTCCAGAATTTGAAGAAAAAATGTGGAGAAGGCTTTTGATCATATCGGTAGAAGATATTGGATTTGGAGAAGTAAACGCACCAATACTAATAAATACTTTAAATTCTATGAGAAAAAATTTTCCTTATAAAGATGGCGATAGACCAATGTTTTTTGTTCATGCTATCCGTTATTTATGTCAATGCGAAAAAGAAAGATCTTCTGATTGGCTAAAAAATATTGTGATAGCTGAATTTGAAAATGGCAGAAAACCGGATATTCCAGATTTTGCTTTAGACATGCATACAAATAGAGGAAGAAAACAAGGAAAAGATAGTATTCATTTTTTAGAAGAAGCAAGCAAAGTTTCCCCAGAAAAAAAAGACATTAATTTACAATATAAAAAACGTTTAATAGAAATCTTAACGAATGATAAAAAAGAAGCGCAGAATCTTAAGGTTCCCCCTTTTTCCTACAATTCATGGCAAGCATAAAAATAGAAAAAGGAAGTAGGTGATGCATATGGTAAAAGTTATTTTAGATTGCGATACCGGAATAGATGATGCCCTTGCTATCGGTTATGCTGTACATTCTCCTGAGATTGAACTTCTTGGGATAACGGTATGTTATGGCATGGCGCCTGTTGACTATACATTTCGAAATGCAAAAAAGATTCTTAGCATGCTAAACAGCGATATAGGTGTTTGGAAAGGGGCAGAAAAGCCGCTTGTATTAGAAAAGGAATACAATGGCCTGATTCATGGAATGGATGGTCTCGGAAACACGCTAGGTGGTGTGAAGGAAAGTGATTTAGAAAGCTGTCCATCCATACATGCAGTAGACTATATTATTGAAAAAATCCATGAATATAAAAAAGAATTAACCCTTGTCGTAACCGGTCCTTTAACCAATCTTGCACTTGCCATTAAAAAAGATCCGGAGATTGTGAGTTTAATAGGCAAGGTAATTACGATGGGGGGAGCTCTAACAACACCAGGCAATGTAAATAAATATGCAGAAGCAAACTACAGCATTGATCCTCATGCCGCACAATATGTGTATAAATCAAACTTGCCAATCACGATGGTTGGACTGGATGTTACGAGAAAAACATTATTAACAAATGAAGACGTAAAAAGATGGAGAGAAAAAGGAACAGAGGTATCCAGCTTTTTTGCGGATTTTACACAATATTATCTAAATGCCTATAAAAAAATACACCCCTATTTAAAGGGGTGTGCCCTACATGATCCTTTAGCCATAGGAGTAGCTAAGTTTCCAGATCTTGTTCAGACGATTCCGATACATATTCATGTGGATACACAAGGTGATGCTTCTGGAAGAACAACAGAAGATTTATTCCGGAACAGTTCTGAAACTCCTGCAACAAAAGTAAGCATTCAAGTGGATGCAGAGAGATTTATGAAAGATTTTTTTCTAAATATAATGTAGATTCTTAGAAGATAAAAATAAATCGGTAGTGATAAGAAGGGAAGACCAATATGAAAATATTAGTAGATCTTATTATAAAAAATTGCAGTTTAATGACGATGGATTTTGAAATAAAAGAATCACAATCCGTCGTTATTAATGAAGATATCATACTTGCCATTGATCATGCAGATGATATTGAAAAAGTTTATGAGTCAAAAGAGATTCTTAATGGAAAAGGTAAACTTCTAATGCCAGGTTTAATAGATGCACATACTCATATTTCCCAACAATTTTTAAGAGGCAGAACAGCTGATGAATATCCGATGGTGTGGGCAAGAATATTAGTGCCTTTTGAAAGCAGCCTCAATGAAATGGATTCCTATCATAGTGCCCAGTTAAGCTGTTTAGAAATGATTAAATCTGGAACCACTGCATTTGCTGAATCAGGTGGTGTCCATATGCATAAAGTGGCTGAAGTGGCAGTCAAGTCAGGGCTTAGAGGAGCAATAACTTGTTCTACCATGGATCAAGGACCCTTTATTCCAGATTCCATGAAAAGTAATCCGTTAGAGGCGGCTGATAGAATAGAATCTTTGTATAAGGAGTTTCATGGCGCTGGTGACGGAAGAATTCAAATTTGGTTCGCTTTGCGCCAAGTAATGACAAGTACCCCAGCATTAATCCAGCTTATGGCGGAAAAGGCAAAAGAATATAAAACGGGACTGCATATACATTTATCGGAACATCGGGATGAAGTAAGCTATTGCTTGCAGAATTATCAAAAAAGACCAGCAGAAGTATTTGATCAATTTGGAGCATTAGGCCCCAATTTATTGGCAGCTCATAGTGTTGTTTTATCAGAATCTGAGATTGATTTATTAAGAGACAGAAAAGTAAATATTGTGCATAATCCAAGAAGCAATTTTGGAAGCCATGGATTTCCTAAAACGCCAAGATTTATGCAGCATAATATGCCAATTGGCATGGGAACGGATGGAGCGGCAGGGTCTAGTTTAAGCTTATTCGATGAAATGAGAGTCTTTCGCTCAGGATTAAATGTCTATTGGGGTCTTCCAATTTTTGATCCTTTAGTAATTCCAGCGCAAGAATTATTAAAAATGGCAACTATTGGGGGAGCATCTGCGTTAATGCTCAAAGAACAAATTGGGACAATAGAAGTCGGCAAAAAAGCAGATTTGATTTTAATAAATATAGATCAGCCTCATTTAAGTCCATCCCATAAATTGATTAATACGTTAATTGAATGTGCCACCTCAAGAGATGTAGAAGATTCTATTATTGATGGGAAAATAGTGATGAAAAATCGTCAAGTATTAACATTAGATGAAGAAAAAATAATGTTTGAAAGCAAAAATGCACTAAAACCAATTGCAATGAAAGCGGGAATTTAATGGAATCGGTAGTATTGTCAAAAGCAGAGTTAATTGTGGATGAAAGAAGCATTCTTGGAGAATCAGCCATTTGGGATCATGATAAAGATGTGCTTTATTGGGTTGACAGCATTGGAAAAAAGGTTCATATATACAATCCATATAATCGGAGGAATCAAACGATTGTACTGGATCGATTTGTAGGATCATTGACACCTGCCGTTTCAGGGTCGCTAATTCTTGCATCTGAATATGGTTTATACGAGTTGAATATGGAAAACGAGGAACTGATAGAATTAGCAAAATTAAAAAATCATGATTTGGAAGATCGTTTTAATGATGGCAAATGCGATAAAAACGGAAGATTTTGGGCTGGTACTATGTCATTTCAAAACTTGCCAACAAGCAGTTTATATTGTTTTAGCGGGAAGGGCTTGCTTGAAAAGAAACTAGATGGTGTAACTGTTTCAAATGGAATTATTTGGAGCTTGGATCAAAGGCTGATGTATTATATTGATACCCCAAAACGGATAGTTACTGCATTTCAGTATTCGTTAGATTTAGGGGATATATCGAACCCTGAAACGATTATCCGTTTTCCTGAAGGCATTGGAGATCCAGATGGCATGACAATTGATAGTGAAGGAATGTTATGGATAGCGCATTGGGGCGGGTTTCGTGTTTCAAGATGGAATCCTCGCAATGGAAAAATGTTGGAAGAGATTTTGCTTCCTGTGCCAAACGTCACTTCTTGTGCATTCGGCGGCAAGGATTTAAATGAGTTATTCATTACTACTGCCCGCGGGAAAAAGGATATATTTGATCCTAATTATCCAACTGCGGGCGGCTTGTATAAAGTGAAAACTAGCGTAAAAGGAGTAGCCAGCAATAAATTCTGCAACAAATAACAAGAGCTTTTGGGAGGTAAAATGGAAGAAAACTATCTTGTAATAAATGGTGGAGTCACAAGATGTAAGAAAAGAATGAAAAATGGCTTAACAGAAGTTTATAAAGAGACGGAAACAGGCGAAAAGATTGTTATGTATAAACAAAATGTTCATTCTCCTTATATAGATCAGTTTGTTTTTAAGACAAAAGAAGCAGCACAAAAAGCCATTATAACTGGGAAGGTTTCGGCAACTGAATTACAATGGAGAATCGAGGAAATGGAGGAAGAATCAAAAATATATTTAGCTGGGTTCCATGTGTTTCACCCTGATTCGATAGAAATTGGAAAAAAGATGCGGAGTCTATGTGGTGATTTTGGATTTAAGGGGTTATATCCGGCAGATAATGAACCTATCAATAACTTAAAAGATCAAGAATTAGCAACGATGATTTTTTATTCGAATGAGGGGCTGATTCGCGAATCAGATATAATTATTGCAAATTTAAATTCCTTTCGAGGAGAAGAACCTGATTCAGGAACGGTATTTGAATGTGGCTATGGATATGCACTGGGAAAAAAATTATATGGATATATAGACAATGGCAGCACAATGAAAGAAAAGTTAAATTATGCCATTGATCCAGAAACAGGTCTTTTTAAAGATGGAATGTACGTAGAGGATTTTAACTTGCCAATAAATTTAATGTTATCGATTCCTATGACATTAGTAGTTGGTACATTTGCAGATTGCATCAAAAAAGTTTGGGAGGATCAAACTAAGTTTGTTTCATAGTTAAATATATAATAGAAGGAGTTGTACAATGGCTAGTCTAAACTTCAAGCAAGTAAAAAAAAGCTATGATAATGGAACTTATTCCGTTAAAGATTTTAATCTGGAAATATTCGACAAAGAATTTTTTGTTTTTTTAGGACCTTCAGGCTGTGGAAAATCTACTACACTTAGAATGATTGCTGGTTTAGAGCAAATAACAGAAGGAGATCTTTTTATTGATGGCACAAGAGTGAATGAATTGGAGCCTAAAAATAGAGATATTGCGATGGTGTTTCAAAATTATGCTTTATACCCGCATATGACTGTTTATGAAAATATGGCATATCCTCTAAAAATCAAAAAAATTTCTAAGCGAGATATAGAAGAGCGGGTCAATAGTGCTGCAAAAATATTAGGGCTGGAATCGCTGCTTAAAAGAAAAACAAATGCTTTATCAGGAGGACAGCGGCAAAGAGTGGCAATAGGCAGGGCGATTGTAAGAGATCCCAAGGTATTTTTGCTGGATGAGCCTTTATCTAATTTAGATGCTAAATTGCGGGTGCAAATGAGAGAAGAGTTGATAAAATTACATAAACGTCTTCAAACAACTTTTATCTATGTGACACATGACCAAACAGAAGCAATGACAATGGCAGATCGTATTGTAGTGATGAAGGATGGAAGAATTCAACAAGTTGCTACTCCTTTTGATATTTATAACTACCCCATCAATAAATTTGTTGCAAGTTTTATAGGTTCACCTTCTATGAATTTTTTAGAAGGCACATTAACTGAAATGTCAGGAAAAGTTTATTTTGAATATAAGCAAAATTACTTGAATATTGAAAATAACAAGGCGGAAAAATTAAAAAAACAAGGATATTTAAATCAAAAAATTATTCTTGGCATCCGTCCAGAAGATATTGCTATAACAGATCTTGGGGGAAATTGTTTGTCAGGAGAAATTGAATTAATTGAAAATATGGGATCTGCCTCCTATATTGAAGTTTCTGTAGCAAACAAAAAATTGTTGATTAAAGCAACGGGTTTTAAGACAAGTAAAATAAGCAATGCTATTAAGCTAGCATTAAATAAAGAAAAAATGCATTTTTTTGATGGGCATACAGAGATGGCTATTAGATAGAATCCGGCTATGGAGTCATACCCCTAAAAAGGACAGATTGTATGATTTGTCTTTATTGGGAGGACAATGTTTAATTAGAAAATAGGGGGGAACTATCTTTCTGATATAGTCTAATGGTTCCTTCTTTTATTTGTTAATAACTCAAACTTCGCACCTTCAAATTCGTTTGCAAATCTTGATAAGACTTGGTTTAGAACAATAAAAAGTAAGGCTTGTTTTTTATTGTTGAGGTTGCTTTCCACTACGGGTTGCTTCGCTTTCCGCGGGGCTACGCTTGAGCCTCCTCGGCTTTGCCTTGCGGGGTCTTTAGCCTTCCCACATTTCCCGCAGGAGTCTTCGCACCCTCCGTTACAAGCAACTTGTTTTAAAATAAGTTCTTGTTTTCGAATTTTATTACAAGGTATTATTGCTAAACAATAGTAGCGTTGATTTTTTTCATGTTATTATTCAACGTTGTTCTACCAAAATGTGCCGCTTGAGTCTATTTCTATAAGGTGGGTGTTTTCACCAGTTCAGCGACAGCAACTAATTGATGAAACGGCTTGATTGAAGTGGAAGGTGCGAGACTCCTGTGGGATTAGCGGGTTAGGTGAGACCTAAGCAGGCGCAAGCGCCGAGGAGGCTCATCGCACGCCCCACGGAAAGCGAGCATCCTGAAACGAGAATCTTGCCCCTATTTATAAGGAATAATGTTTGCAAAAAAATACCCTAAAAGACTAATCAATCACCCTTTTCTAATTGCTCTAAACCAAGTTATGGAAATACAGGAAGAGGAATTTATAACTGCGAAGTTTGAGTTAATAATAAAACGTTCACTTAATCTTAATAAAGAATATTGATTAGTACAAAGAATGCTTACATTTGGTGTATATTTGTTGAAGATAATCCGAAAATCGGAAAAGGTGTACCAATTTAGGTATACCTTTTCCGATGTAATTAATTTGAAAAACTTTTTAAAAGAAAGGAATGATCACGCTGGATAACCCAAAAGGAGAAATGAAAAAACAATTTTTTTCTTAGCAGTTGGAATAGAGAAATGGAAGG
Source organism: Niallia sp. WK069_GA_01 (assembly GCF_983173855.1). Classification (NCBI taxonomy): domain Bacteria; kingdom Bacillati; phylum Bacillota; class Bacilli; order Caryophanales; family Bacillaceae; genus Niallia; species Niallia sp. WK069_GA_01. Next base: position 3,630,178 of record NZ_OZ470138.1, on the reverse strand, counting down.
GAAAACCGGATAAGATTCCATGGCTATGATGGCTATGGGGTCTGACCCCTGAAAAGGACTCTTGTGTTTTCAAGGTGGACAGTATTTTCTGTGATAGATGATTATTGCAGGTGAATTGAGCCACTTGTGCGGTGTTTGATGAACCAGTCATTGCAGAATGGAGAGCCTGTTAATAGAATCAAGATAAGCCTTTTGTATATTAGTTGCTTGCCGAGCATGCAACTAATATACAGGAGGTTTTTTTATGCCTAATAATTATCCATTATATTTAGAAAAAAATCCTGAAAAACGAATATTAATTGTTATATTAAGTTATTTTTGAATTAATTTAATCGAATTATTTTTAATCCGAGCACGTAATTTGATGGTTTTATTAAAGAACCGCTTTAAATCAACTGTGATTGTTATGACGAAAAGGGACATATACCAGGGGAAGGTGCAAAAGCGAACCTTCCCTTGGTACTAAATCTTTTCCGTTATTTAAAAATAATGTAGTCTATTATGGTAAAATAAGGCTAGTAGAATATTTACAAGGTGGGATCCTTAAAAAAATCCGATGTTGATTCAGTTTATGAAGAGACAGCTGCTACTTTAATGGTAGAATCGGAAGCTTCTGGATTTACCACTATTCGGACACTTACATATAAAGACAAAAAGCTAGAAATATCGTATTTTTTACGTGATGCTTTTTTATTACCACAGCGTTTTGCTAAATCAGAGACATTTCTTATAAGATTAGGAGCGGAGCAGCAAGCAAGGATTATGAGTGAATTACCCAATAATCTAGAAGGTCTAAATAAATATGTAAAACGTTACAGTGAAAAGAACGAAGCGAATCTTTTTCAAGAGTTAAAGCTGTTTATTCAAGAAGAGAAGATTCGTAGAAAGTTATCATTAGAACGATCAGGTGAATTATTTTTCTTTTATAAATCAAAGCATATTATTGTTACAGAGGCATTATCCAAAACACCTCTTACTGAATCGGATTACTTAAAGAAAATGACATTAAATATGTTGATTAGCTGCCAAAAGAACTTGTTATTCTAGCAAAATAAGATAATGTTGGAATAGGAATGGTTGAAAAATTGTATGAGCAGTTGAAAATGAAGCAACAAGTGAAAGGAACATAGAGGACGCGGTGCTTTTTTTTATTAAAAGGTAGGTTTAACTGGGAAGGATATTGCAATTTAAACCAAGAAGAAGAAGTTGCCATTATTTCTGTAAACAAAATAAACCAGATGTCTATAATATAGGATAAATTCCGGAGAAACTGCAAGGCAAACGATTTTCGAAGTTCATCTTATTCTACTATACAAAGTGGATACGGAAGAACCGAAAGCCAGTAAGAGCAGTCATTCAAAAAAAGACTCTATTAAGTTAGGAGATCTAAAATGCCAGTTCACAACAAGCTTGTACGGGATAAAATACCAGAAATCATTGAAAAAACAGGAAAGAACTTTAAAACTAGAATACTATCAGATGAAGAATACATAAAAGAGCTGAAAGAAAAAAGTTTTGAGGAATTAAGAGAGTATATGGAAGCGGCTGATCGAGACAATGCATTAGAGGAATTGGCGGATGTGTTGGAAATAGTAAATGCTTTTGCGGTTTATCATCAGTCCAGTATGGACGAGATAGAACAAATTAGAAAGAAGAAGTCAGAAGAAAGAGGCGGCTTTAAGGAGAAGGTTTACTTAATTGCAGTGGAAGATTAATGGAATCATATTAACGACAGAAAAACAGGGGAATAAGAATGAGTTTTAAATTGCAAGTCGGTGAAATGCAAACAGAATATTTGACGGATAAGGAAATATGAGGACATTTTAATTATATCTTTTCCAGTAAGTCACGAAACTCTACTACTTATAAGTTTGTGCTTGTCAAATCACTATTGGAGAATTTATATAATGTCAACGATCGGCTGGAGCTTTCTTATGGCAGTTTGTTTGGAAGTTTTGAAAAATATACTGGAATTTAGTTATACACCATAAACTTAATCAAATAAATATGACAGGGAAAAAAGCGGAAGTGCAGAATATTCTCTTAGATATTCAATCTGCTTATACAATTCCTAGCACATTCGTTTTTGATAAACTTTCTCCTGAATTACAAGTGGAAATTATATCAAAAGTTAAGGGGAGATGTAAGCTCAATGTTATGGGGGCTTTATACGGGGATACGGGTAATAAGACCAGGTCACAGTGACGACCCGAACGGTCTCGGAATTTGTCGAATATATAGATTAGTAGATACGAAGTGCAAAGGCTGGAGAATTGTTATAATCGTCATATTGGTTCTTACCCACTTTGCTGAAAATGAATATTGCGGATAGATTGAGCCAGCAGTGCGGAGTTAAGCGCCTCGAACTTCTTGGTCCTTTTTATCCACCCTTTTGAACACGCACTTGTATAAAAAATCAATTTGCTGAAACTTTTTATGGAATTAACCGTAAATAAATAGACAAACCAGATGATTCGCTGTTATTTATTGTTTTAGCATCGGAGACCTACATAGGAAGTGACATTTAATAGAAAGAAAGTTAGTATTTTAATCGTTATAAAACTGAGAGATTTGAAAGAGGAAGTACTATCTTTTTTTCAAATGTAACGGGGAATGAGGAACGTTGCTGCTTTTTAATAATGGTCGTATCATTTAACTTGAGAAAATAACGAGGGGGATTAATAATGAAACGTACAGGAGAAATAGTATTAGGAGTTATTGGTGTTATATTGTCAGCACTTTTTTTTATTGGCGGTATTTGTGTGATAGCCTTACAATACAATGAAAAGCTGCAGGGAGAATTAACAAAAACGTTAGAAGAGGCTGGAACTTCTTCAACTGAAATCCAAGTTTTTTTCGATGCTATAGCTAGTGGAGGATGGATAATTAGTATTGCAGCTTTCTTAACGGTTATTCTTGGCATTATCGCAATAGTATGTGTGAAAAAGAATAGGAAACCGAAAGTGGCAGGAGTATTGTTTATTTTGAGTACACTGCTTATCGTTATCCCAACCTTTGGAGTAGGTTTTTTACCAGCAGCCTTGTTTCTGATTGCAGGGATTATGAGTTTTGTAAGAAAGCCGAAAGATTCTTTTCATGCAAATAGTTCGTTTTAAGGATGTTCCTTTTAGTTGCGCTATGTCGCATCGAAAATATTTTTAAATGAGGAAAGCGACTCTTCGTTAAGAAGGTCGCTTTTTTTAGTGATTTAGAAAACCCTTCGCTATACCGGGGGGGCTAAAGAGCTTCAAGCGTGGTAAAAAAAAGCATCGGCGCCAATTAATGAAAAATGCTGTGGGAGGAAATAAGCTGATTTGGAAGCTGTTAATTCGTATTGATATTGAAATAGAGCTATTAACGATTAATCATAGCCTTTAATGGTAGAAGTTGTCTTGAGATTGGTGTTCAGCTGTGTTTTCTCTGGGAACAGTGTTAAACTATTCATAATGAAGGAGGTGTCTCTAATGAGTGTGAATCAGCCTTATTCGAAGAAAGTGACATATGCTGAATATCTAACATGGCCAGATGAGCAAAGATATGAAATCATTGACGGCATTCCTTTTTTGCAAGCTGCTCCATCGAGGCAGCATCAGGCAATTGTAACGAAACTCACTGGTGAACTATATACTTTTCTCAAAGGAAAAACCTGTGAAGTGTATACATCTCCTTTTGATGTTCGATTATCTGCTGCAGAGGATGAAGCAGAATACCAAGTGGTACAACCAGATATTAGTGTAGTCTGTGATGAAAGAAAATTAGATAATAAAGGTTGTAAGGGTGCTCCAGATCTTGTTGTTGAAGTCTTATCTCCTTCCACTTGGAAAAGAGATCGTATTGAGAAATTGAACCAGTACGAGAGGCACGAGGTAAGAGAATATTTATTAATTTATCCAAATGAAAAAGTATTAGAGCAATATGTTCTTGGAGAAAATAATCGGTACCATACTCCTTTTATCTTTAATGAAGAAAGTATATTTACTTCTTCTCTTTTACCTGAATTTACAATAAAATTGCATGAAATATTTTCTTGAACAGCTGATTCTTTTGAGTTTGAATGAGGTGCATGAGATGAATATTAATAATTTTGAAAGCTATATCGATGCTATTATTTTAGATAGGGGATACAGCTATTATATGGACGGAAATGTCGTAGAAGTGTTTAAACAAAGTGAAAACAAGTATCTTTTTCATATTGAAGGAAGCCATGACTACGGAGTATTCGTTGAGATCAAGGATAACGGAGACATAGTGTATTCAGCGTGTGATTGTCCTTATGATTTTGGATCTGTATGTAAACATGAGGTAGCTGCATATTATCAACTATTTGCATTGGTGCATCAAAAAGATGCAAATGACAAGGTAACGTCTGCTAATGCTAATCGGTTGACGATTCAAGAGGTTCTAAACAACCTTTCGAAAGAAGAGCTGATCGATATTATCCTAGATAGTACACGGAATGATACTACATTGGAAAAGACGATTATGGTTAAATACGCAAACGGTGACAATCAACAGGAGCTTCAGGCTTGCAAGAGGTTGATTGATACGATTGTGAGTAAGTATACGGGAAGAGAAGGGTTTATCAAGTATCGGGATACAAGCCGTTTTGTAAGTGAATGGGATGATCTAATAGATAAGGCAAGGAATAGGGAAAATGTGCTACTGGCATTAGATATTGCATTCCTATTGCTCGAGAAAGCAATGGGTGCGTTTCAATATGCCGATGATTCCGGCGGGGATATTGGTGATCTCGTCAGTGAAATACTAGAATTAATAGGGGAACTGGCTATTAAGGGCAAAAAGATAGGCAGTCATCGAGCAGCTATATTTGAGAAACTATTAGATCAAACAGATAATCAAATTTTCAATGGATGGTTAGATTTCCAAATGGAGTTGTTTCAGATTTGTTTTGAATTTGCAGATGATGAACTATTCAGAGAGTCATTAACAACCAAACTGAAGTCTATGCTTGGTGAAAAATCAAGTGATAGTTTTCATGAAAGCTATCGATATGAAAGTCTGCTTCAACTATTGTTTCAGCTGCTTAAGCAATATGGTACACAAGAAGAGACGGAACAATTTATTCACGAGAATCTTCAGTTTTCATCCTTTCGAGAGGAATTACTGAATCAATACCTTCAAGAGAAAGAATATGAAAAAGTAGTCGAAGTAGCGAAAAATGGAGAAGTAAAGGATCAACAATACCCAGGATTAATCACGAAATGGAAAAAATTCCGTTACACTGCATATAAATCTTTGTCATTAACACAAGAGCAACAAATATTAGCGAAGGAACTATTGTTCAATGGAGATTTTGAGTATTATCATGATCTAAAAGCTTTAGCTACAGAAAATAAAGAAGCATTTTATACAAACTTAAAAGAGGAACTGAAGTCGGGCAAAGGCTGGCATGCTAGTAGTATATTTCTTAAAGTAATAGAGGAAGAAAATGATTTAGAAGAAATATTGGAATTTGTCAGGGCAAATCCTGGTTATGTGGAAAATTATGCCAAGAAGCTAATCCAACGTTTTAAGGAAGAAGTTATCGACATTTATCATTGCCATATCCATTCTACAGCAAAAACTTCATCCAATCGAAGAGATTATCAAGGGGTATGTTATAAATTAAAGAGATATAAAAAGGTTGCTGGGAAGGAAAAGGAATTAGAATTAATCCATGAATTAATTGGTTTATATAAAAGAAGACCTGCCTTTATAGACGAATTGCAGAAAATAGAATAAATGAGACTGAATTTAACTGGAGGGAATCGAAGGGTACAAGTATCGTGTTTTGGGAAGAGTGGAGAATCCTTTTTATGTTGGGATTTGGGATATAACTAGTGGTCACAATGTTCCTCTAGGTAATATTGTTATCTATCTGCCACCACAAATTGGAGGAGGATAATTAGAGATGCAAAAATAAAAAGTGTTTGAAAAACATCTTTATTTTCCCCCTCTCCTACCAGTATTCCCCTGCTGATAGCCGTGGTATGCTTGAGATGAAGCCATTTGCTATTCAATTGAGAAAAGAGACAGTGAATGTTAAATGAATGAAAAATAAGGAAGGGGAAAGAGCAATGAAAGTACGTGTTTTAGGAGGAGGAAGTGAGGTAGGTGCTTCTTGTTTACATATAGAAATAGCAGATACTTCATTGTTAATCGATGCAGGAATGAGAATGCATGGAGATGATCCGCTTCCGTCGCTCGGAATGTTGGAAGACGTGGAGAAGCTTGATGCGATTTTAGTAACGCATGCCCATGCGGACCATATTGGCGCTTTGCCAATTGTTCATTCCCTTTATCCGCATACACCGATTTATACAATGCCGCCTACTGCTGATTTAATGAATATTATGATGAAAGATTCGTTTAAAATATTGGAGCAGCGTTGTCTTCAGACAAATTCGCTGCCTCCTTATACCCAAGAGCAAGTGAATAGCTTGTTGGAATCGATTCAATTATTGCCAGCAACAGGTGTTTTAACCGTTGGGAATGTAAAAATTACTAGTTATCGAGCAGGGCATATCCTTGGTGCGGTTATGTTTTTGCTGGAAGGCGATGGGGAAAAAATATTGGTGACAGGAGATTTGAGTTTTCAGGCTGGAAGAACGATTCCAGGAGCAAAAGTACCTCATCATATTAATCCAGATGTAGTGATTATGGAGTCAACGTATGGAAACCGGGCGCATACGGATCGGAATACGGAGGAAAAGCGGCTTGCCAATGATATTGCCCAGATTATTTCCAACGGGGGATTTGCGCTGATTCCTGCGTTTGCCCTTGGCCGAGCTCAAGAGGTTTTGCTGATTTTACAAGATTATATGGAGAAAGGGTTAATCCCGGAATTTCCTATCTATGTAGATGGACTAGTAACCCCAATCAGCAGAATTTATAAAAATTATCCTCATTTTTTAAAAGGACCTGTTGCTTATCGAATAAAGAATAATGGGGATGCTTTTTTAACGGAGGGAAGATGTAAAGCGGTTTCCCCTAAGGAGCGGGCAGAGGTTTTGAAAGGAAAGCCTGGATGTATTGTCGCTTCCTCTGGCATGCTAATCGGTGGTGCGAGTACGTGGTATGCAGAAAAGCTTATATCACATGAAAAAAACGCTATCTTTATTACAGGCTATCAGGATGAAGAAAGTCCTGGAAAAAAACTCCTTGATGTAGCAGAGGAAAAAGAGCAGCAACTGGAGCTAAGTGGGACAAGTTATCCGGTAAAATGCCAGATTGGCAAATATGGTCTTTCTGCCCATGCAGACAGCAATGAAATGACCCGTTTTATCGAGTCGTTAAATCCGACGTATACGTTATTGGTGCACGGTGATGATGATGCTAGAAGTACGTTGGCAAGTAAAATTGATCAAAGATACCATCCTACTTTGGTAGAAAATGGCGAAACCTATCCTTTTGAAAAACGCTCATCCGGACAAGGTATTAAAGGCAAAAGAAGCCTTAGGAGCACAGTGGATGCAAGTTTGCAAGAGAAAGTCGGGCAAATCGTCCTCTATCAAAAATTAGGAGAAAGTCCATTAAAGGCTGCCATTTGTACAGGCGTTCATCAAAAGACAAAAACATTATTTTGCCAGACGTTAAAAGGAAAGCAAATAAAGCTACAGCTTGGACAGACTATTGAAACTGATGCTGGTTGGAATCGGTCGATGGAAGAGTTAACAGAGGCAGTGGATCAAGTATTTACCTATTCCAGACCGTATTTAAAAAATATAGATTGGAACGTAATTCCTAATCAACCAGTTGCTCTACCAGACATCTACCAGTACTTGCAAGTGGATTCGGTTCAACAACAGCTGGCAGTGTGTCTTGCTCTTTATGCAGTACCAGATGAAAACAAGCGAAGAGAGGGAGAGGGAAAGGTATATTATACACTTGATGATAAAGTGAAACAGCAATTGAAGAAATGGGAGCTGCCTATTCAAGGAATTCTGGTGAATCCAGCAAAGGCAATGGATTTCGTTCGGGAAATGCTAAAGGAGCATCCTCGCTTTATGCGATGTGGTGTTGATAACCTAGGTACTCGCGTTCAAAGATTAACCATCTATTTTGATTTTCCTGATGCTGTTTCTGAAGAAGAACGAAAGTTGATTGCAGACACTATTATGGAGAAAACCGGTTGGGTCACAACATTTTCTGATTCCGTACGCCAAGATCTTTTGCAAAGCAAAGTATCTGAATTAGTGGGGAGCTTAAATGGAGCCTTATCCATCTATTTAACAGATCGCCAAATAGCTGTACCATTATCTAAACCAGTAGGTGCACCAGCTATAATCGAACAGTTTTTTTGCGAGACAGGATTCCGGTTAATCTTTTTAGAAGATGGCGCAGCAAGTTCACAACCAATTCAAGAAAAGACCGTTTTTCAATCACTAACGAAATCAAATCGTATGGAAAATAACCAAGCAATCGAAGAAGCAAAAAAATGGGCGCAAGATCGTGAAATTACTGTTTATAAATATAGTTTAAAGCAAGAGGTTATGGAAATTCATTTTATCTCACCTGAAGTGGCGAAAATGCATGAGAGAGATTTAGAAGAACTATCTTATCGAATTGGCATGCCAGTAACCTATGCCAAAAATCCAAAACAAAACGAAATTATTCAATTTGTTAGTCAATCGATTCCACCTAACTGGCAGCTGAAAAAGAATCCATCCATTCATATAGAGGTCGCACAAGTAGCGGTAAAAGTTGCTGCTACGATGCCTAGTGAAAAGGAGATTGAAATTGTGAATAATTCCATCAACCAAGTGACGGGATACTCGTTGAAGGTAATGGTGTAGAAAGGCTATGGGGTCTAGGCTATGGGGTCTGACCCCTGAAAAGGCGAGTCGTCACTGTGACCTAGTATCATCCTTCAGCGAGGATTTTGATTACTCATTTTTTTACCCGCTTGCTTATCTAAATAGACAGTAGAATTCAACGATTATCCGGATACTTTTGCAGTGCTGCTTCCGCCCGCTCTTTTAACGAAAGCAAGTCATTTTCCACTTTTGAAATATTCTCCTTCTTTTGGGCAATTAATTTCAATTGCTCAAGAGTTGTTGCTAGAATTTTTTTAAGTTTTTCCTTTTGTAGGCTTGTTCCTTTGAACTGTCGATAATCGGATTTTTGCATTTCTAATGCATCGGTTAAGGCGATATATTCTTGTAATTCCTGCAAAGAAAAACCTAATACTTCTTTTGCATTTGTAATTTTTTCTAAAAATGCAACATGCTCCTCGGAATAGAGGCGAATGCCGCCATCACTTCTTGGCGGTGAAGGAAGCAGCCCTATTTGTTCATAGTAACGAATTGCCCGCTTCGTAAGACCACTTTTTTTTGCGACATCATCAATTTTTAGTTCCTTCATTTTATGATGCTCCTTTAAGTTAAATAAAAAATAATGGAAGCAGCTGAATAAATCTCCATTAAAAAAATAAAACATAATTGTACACATGCGTTTATACTATAACTTTGTCATAAGCAGGCTAAAAGAGCAAGTTGACGGGAAAAGGTACGATGAACAAAAATTATAAAGAGATAGAATGTGTTTGTTTACAAATCATGTTTTTTTAATATCCAAAAGTTAACGTTGACGTCAACGTTATTTATTTCTATAATAAAACAAGAACGTTTTTTAAAGAATGACGATAAAAGCAAGGAGGCTTTTTCAATATGTCTACAAACACAATACAATCTCAACATAAATCAGCTAAACAGCCACTGGTTGTTTGGGTTATTTTTTTTGCAGCAATTATATCGTTTATGGGATTAGGATTGGTGGATCCTATTTTGCCGGCGATAGCTGCAAAGCTTGATGCAACACCGAGTCAAGTTTCCTTATTATTTTCCAGCTATAATTTAATTACTGGTCTTGCTATGCTTATAACTGGTGTAGTCTCCAGTCGGATTGGAATAAAATGGACGTTGTTGACGGGTATTTTATTTACAATAATATTTGCTGCTTTTGCAGGATCCTCTAATGGAATTTGGCAAATTGTCGGATTTCGTGGCGGCTGGGGATTAGGCAATGCTTTATTTATTGCAACTGCCTTATCGGCTATCGTTGGCTTATCAATAGGCGGAACAGCAAAAGCCATTATCCTATATGAAGCAGCGATAGGTTTAGGCATCTCAGTTGGTCCACTTCTTGGAGGAGAGTTAGGATCTATTTCATGGAGAGGTCCTTTTTTTGGTGTTAGCATTCTCATGATGGTTGCTTTTTTCGCTTTATTGATAAAAATGCCGAAGCTGCCAAAACCAAAAGTAAAAAGCTCTTTATTGGATCCGATTAAAGCACTGAAATTTCCTGGATTATTTCGGTTAGGGTTAACTGCATTTTTATATAATATCGGTTTCTTCACCTTAATGGCGTATTCCCCGTTTGTAATGGGGTTAAATGAACATGGGCTGGGATTTGTATTTTTAGGGTGGGGATTATGTCTAGCTATTACCTCCGTTTTTATTGCACCAAGACTTCAAGACAGCTTTGGTACTATCAAATCGATGTGTGTAATGCTTGTGCTGTTTGCCCTGACTTTATTAACAATGGGAATATGGACGGAAAGCAAAGAAGTAATTATCATCTCTGTTATCGCTGCAGGCTTGTTTTTAGGTACAAATAATACGTTAATTACAACAGCTGTTATGGAAGTAGCTCCTGTTGAACGAGCAACCGCATCTGCCGCATACAGCTTTGTTCGTTTTATAGGAGGAGCAATTGGTCCCTGGCTAGCTAATAAATTGGCAGAAACATATTCTCCGCATATTCCATTTATAACAGGAGCCATCTTTGTTTTATTCGCAATGTTAGTAGTTGCTACAGGTAAAAAACATTTGGCTCATGTTGATCGGATTTCCCATTAATTTGTTGGAAAAGAGCGGAACTACAAAGGATGACATTGGGTCTGCCCGTTAAGAGTGGGATAAATAACGGATGAAATAAGGGTGATGAAAAGAATATGAGTTTTAGAACAGTAGGAGAACTGATTGCACTTTGTATGGAACGTAACCAATCTATTTCAGAAGTAATGATAGAATCCGAGAATAATTTAACAGGAAAAAACAAAGAAGATATAATGTTAGCAATGGAAAAGAATTTACAAGTGATGGAACAAGCTGTAAATAGAGGGTTAATAGAGCAGGGGAAATCAATAACTGGATTAACCGGTGGAGATGCTGTGCTATTAGGCAAGTACTTAAAAGAGCAAAATCCACTGTCACCACCCGAAGTTTGTCATGATTTTTCGGCAAAATACGAATGGTGGCAGTAGGTTTATCTTTTAACTAGCTGTTGATAGGAATTAAAGAAAGTTGGATATATAAGTCTGCTTAAAGTAAAGCAAGTGAGTGTTGCAGAAGCCATCATGGCAAAGGTGATGAGCAGCTGGAATTTAACTGCCTCTATCGGACTTGCGCCGCCAATAATTTGACCAGTCATCATGCCAGGAAGTTGAACAAGACCGATTGTTTTTTGACTTTCAAGTGTTGGAATCATACTAGCCTTGATGGCTGACTTTAAAATGGAATGAATAGCTTGCTTTGGCGTGCCACCTAGTGCAAGTATTAATTGAATTTCTTCTCTTCGACTATCTACCTCCGCATGCAGCCTGTTTAAAAATAAACTAGAAATAACCATTGAATTTCCTATTATCATTCCGCTGACTGGAATAATGTATCTAGCTGTTGGAGGGATGATGTGAATAGTTAAAAGAATTCCTTGTGTAATAGCTTCAACGATTGCTAGAGTAATAAACACTCTCCAAAATGTTTGAAATGCTTGTTGCTTCTTTTTAACCACATTTTGAGCAGCAACGGTTAACATACAAAGAAGAATTAAGATAATGAAAAAAGGGCTGTTTTTTTCGAAAATAAGCGATAATACATAGCCAATGAGGAATAACTGTATGACTGCTCGAACACTGGCAATAACAATATCCTTTCCGATTTCGAGCTTGAATGATTTAGAAAAAAATAAGGCAATAAACACAAAAATAATGGTAAATAATAAAGAAATATTGCTCATACAAGTGCTCCTTGTAGGAAGGCAAGTGTTTCCTTTTGCTTCGGAGCTGTAAAAAACGAAACAGTATCAGCACTTTCAATAAGTTTTCCATCTACTATCAGCCATACTTCATCTGCTAATCGTTTTGCTTGCTCGAGGTTATGAGTAACCCAAATAATCGTTTTGTGTTGCTCTTTATTTAACTGAACAATAAGCTGCTCTACTTCATGAGTAGAAGCAAGGTCTAATGCAGATGTAATTTCATCTAGAAGTAAAATATCAGAAGCATTGGATAATGTACGAGCTAAGGAAAGCTTTTGTTTTTGCCCACCTGATAAATCTTTGGCATCTCGGTCTAATAAATCGCTTGATAGCCCAGTTAAGGAGCAAAGCTGTTCAGGTGAAAGATGCTGGTTGTTATGTAATTTTTGGACGATTAACATATTATCACGAACAGTCCCGTCTAGTAGTGGGGCTGATTGAAAGAAAGGCAATTCCTACTCTTTTTCGCAATGCCGAAATATTCCACTTTTTAATCTCTTTTCCGAATACGTTTATTTCTCCTTCATCAGGTGTATGAAGCAGGTTACACATAGAAAGTAGCGTGCTTTTTCCAGAACCTGAAGGACCAACAATCATGACAAAAGAACCTTTTTTAATTACCCCAGATACTTCCTTTAAAATGGTGTGAACTTCCTCTTTTTCCACATAAAATTTTTTTACTTTTGTAAATGTAATAGCCTCTTGAATATGTTTATTAATCATAATGACTCCTTTTTTAATCAATAGAAAGGTATAGTGAGATTTTATCATATTTTGGCTATAGATGGGTTCGAACTTTTGGATTTGAATGGGAATGGAAGCATCATCTTAAAGTGGGGAAGTTGGCGGGAGATGCCATATAGGCTTAACGAACAATCAGTAGAGAAGAAAACCTCCCACTGATTGTTCGTGTTCCTTTATCTTTTCTGAACAGCAATCCAAACTTCACTATAAGCGTAATCTTTTTTGTTTTTATCCATTTTAGTAAAGGAAAACGTAGGGGCATTTATTACTTCATAATTGGAAGAAGGAAGCCATTCTGAATAAATATTTGCCATTGTTTCTTGTAACATAGAAGGGAAGGGTCCCTCGTTTGGGAATATTGCCCAAGTATGTGTGTCAACAGGAACCGTTTCTAACCAGCTCCGAGGAGTAAACTTTGATAAAAAAATGTGAAAGATGTTAAAGTAACTTATTCACATGTAAAAATTTACCATTGTCATTTTCGTCCTTTTTACCAAAAAAGACAAGCCAATTTCGTCATTTCCATTGTGAAATTGTGGATAACTACTTTTCTCTTTCCCAACACCACATCCTTTTGTTATAATTATGGCACTAGGTAAATCTAATTTGCATTGGTTTTCCCAGTTGTACTATATCCTCGTTTGTTAGTGTTTGCCCGCGCAAGGCTTCTAACAGTCGCGAGGATATTTCTTTTACCGTTTTTTTGACGCGCTTCAATGCTTTCGACCCTTGCTCATGAAGCACCATTATGATTTCTGTAATCTGGGCCAATAAATAATGATTTTTCATGGCATTGTAATTTTTACTGCTTGCGTGTTGAATGTGATAGCGTAGGTTTTTTTGTCTGTTAAATCCCTCGTTTTCTATTTTCCAACGGCTTCGTCCAGTGTTAACGAGCCTTTTGGCATTCTTTTTTGTGATTTTTATGTTGGTAAGGAAAAGAAACTTTTGTTTTCCCTTTTTCGTCTCCATTTCGTATTCCAGCACACTTTGTTGATGTTCCCTATAAACAATTCCGTTCACCCAAGTAATTCTTCCTTGTTGGCTATCTTCATTTATATTCAAGACATTGTCTTCCATATTTTTTAATACCTGAAACTCACTGGCAATACTTTTGATGCGATCTTCCTTGAATCGAAATAAATAGTTCCACTTATATTTCTTGCATTGGTTAAAGACCTTTTCACACGCATAAAGACTATCGGCAATGATACAGATGGGCAGCCGTTTGAATGTGTCTTTAAGTCTTGTAGCCAATCGATAAAAAGCATTTAGTTCACAATCTTGTTTCTCCACGTCTTCCGATTCATTTTCAATAAATTCTGAGTCAACACTCAGCACCATATCTCCAACAACCAATTTAGCTTCTAGGACGTGATGCATATAGATGGTCTTTGTTTTTTCTTCACCCGTTTCCTTATCCTTTTCCTTGTAATTTCGTCTCAAGCAGTGGTCACAATGCTTTTCATTAAACGTGAAAATGCCTGTACCATCAATGATAACGCCCCAATATTTCCCCTCAATCCGATAAGAATCAAAGCACCTCTTTTTCAATAATTCTTTGATCATGTACGTTCGGATATGTTCAAGTTCTGCTGGTTTCAACCGAGAAAGAAAATTATTGATTGTGTCATAGTGGGGTAATTCTTCCAAATGTTCAATCCCTAAAATTTTTCCTATATTTTCAATGCACTCGTCCTTGTTGAATTCATTCGTCATTTCACGCATGCTTTTTAGATTACAGGTGTTTTTTAAAATAACCATCATCAAAAGGACTTCTGGGTCATAAATGGTATAGCCCTGGTGTCTTGGATCCTTTACTTTTTTAAGCAACTTATTAAAATCTTTAAAAAAGTGTTTCTGCGTTTTCAGAAACTCGAATAAAAAGTTTATCCCTTTTTCTTTATCACGTTTGTCTTTTCTAGTTATCATAAAAAAAATCCTCCCAAATATCAATATAATAGGGTTTTGTATATCCTAATTATCCTATATTTGGCGAGTGTTAGGTGGAATTATCTCGAAAAACTTTTACTCTTCAGAGCTGGTTTCTAACGAAGCACTTACTTGGTTTTCCGTTGTTAAAACGCCTATCAGGTGAGTTAAGTCACCTTCTTCTTTTAAGAAATTAGCGTCAGCTTCATAAGAAGCATTAACGATTTCATAAGGTTCCATATTTTGAAGAGAATGCATCTCTTCTTTTTGTGCATTCGTTATACTTTTTGCAAGCTTCACAATTTCGTTATTGACCCCTTCAAATTGTATAGGAACACGTTTGCTTACACCAACTAAGTTAAACGCTGGTTTAGTTTCTATTCTAAATTCCATCGTAATTCCTCCTTTGACAGTTATGGAAAAGGAAAGTTTGGGAAACGATTTGCTAATGCCCTTTTTGATGACATCAGATGGTAAAAACCCACTCCATTTTTTAAATGCTCGGGTAAATCCATCCAGTGATTGGTAACCATATTTAAAAGCAACATCGGTAACTTTCTCTCCATGTAATAAATCCATATTTGCTTCCGATAATTTCCTAATTTTAATATATTCACTAAGCGTTATTCCTGAAAGATAATAAAAAATTTTTCTGAAATGGTAATCAGAAACACCTGCATATTCAGAAATTATTTTCAGAGATAAATCATCGGTTAAATGTTCTTCAATATAGTCAATGACATCATTTAATTCTTTTAACATAGGATTCCCTCCTTTCTATATCTGTATCTTATCAAAGCTATTTTATCGCTACTCGACTTTTTTTACATAAAAAGTATCGAATGGTAAAATAAATGTTCGTTGTAGTCTATCTAGATTCTTCCTAATGCAGAAAATGAAGCTTGGAGAATGAGGTGATCACTAGATTGCTAGAAAAATATAAACAAATTCCATTTGTTAAGTGGACAGCATTCTACTTGGGAGGGAGCCATCTATTATGCTTCTAATGTATTATCAAAAGCGATATATTCCATTTTCAACAGATATAAGAAGACCATCTTGGATATTCGGATTTTTCAAAGGGGTGGCTGTGGCAAAAGGTAGGAATGAGGAATGCTATAATATACTATATATCTTATTACCATTTAGGAAAAGAGGTTTCATTGTGCCAAAAATACTGATTGTAGAAGATGATCATGCAATTAATCAATTAATCTTTATGAACTTAGAATTAGTTGGGTATGAGTGTAAGCAAGCATTTGATGGAAACGAAGCGCTTAGCATTTTGAATCATTGGAAGCCTGACTTAATTTTACTTGATGTAATGATCCCTTATATAGATGGATTTTCTTTAATGGAACAAAAAAAATTTACTCACATACCGGTTATTTTTGTCACTGCAAAAGATAATGTGTCCCATAGAGTAAAAGGTCTAAAACTCGGTGCAGATGATTATATTGTAAAACCATTTGAATCCATTGAGCTAATTGCTAGGGTTGAAGCTGTGTTACGTCGTTCTCAACCTGCTAAAAGAAAATATATTATCGGAAATGCCCTAATTAATTTGGATCAACATATTGTGATCGTTAATAATGAACCAGTAAGCTTGACTAACCAGGAATTTGTTCTCTTGGAAGTACTTATTAATAATTGTAATTTAGCTTTATCAAGGGAACAATTGCTTAACTTGGCTTGGGGGCATGATTATTTCGGGGATGCTAGAACTGTTGATGTACATATTACGAAATTGCGAAAAAAGTTACAATTAGAAGACTACATCCAAACTGTTTATAAGTTCGGATATCGACTGGAGATTCAAACATGAAGTTTTGGCAAAAAATATTTTTAAGTACTCTGATTATTTTTATTGTTTTATTTGATGTTGCAGCTTTTGTCCTTGTTTCATCCTCTTACCATTTCAATCTACAGAGAGAAGAGGAGAATAGTATTCGGGAACAATCGGTTATTTTAGTTTCGATTGAAAACAGCATTAATAGCACCAGCCCATTATATCCAACGATTTCTTATGATAAAGAACGCCTTGACTCTATTGTTAAACCACTAGCAAACTATTATGAAAATCAACAGGTTTACCTGGCGTTATACAAGGTTAATACGAAAATTTATTCTAACGCTCCAACCTTTGATGCTAACCTATTAAATCATCTGGATAAAACAAAGCGAACGATACAAACCAAAAAAATTGGAAATCAACGATATTTATTTGTCGCTTCACCGTTATCATCCAACCCTGATTTAACATTTATTTATGTTCGTGATATTAGTCAACTAGATTCCTTTCTCTCTTCAATGATTCATGTGTTTGTAATGGTAAGTATCCTCGTATGTATGCTATTGGGGATTTCTATCTTTCTACTTTTGAAACACTTAACAAATCCTCTCCATAAATTAAATGCCATTACAAGTGAGATAGCAAATGGAGCCTATCACAAAAGAGTTCATATTAATCAGAAGGACGAGCTAGGTGAACTAGGTGACACCTTTAATCTCATGGCTAATTCTGTAGAGGATAAAGTAAAACAATTAACACATGCCTCTGAAAATAAACAGCAGTTTATTGATAATCTCTCCCATGAAATGAAGACACCACTTACTTCTATTTTGGGGTATGCTGACTATCTCCAAAAGGCTAAGTTTACCGAGGAGCAGCGAATTATCGCAACCCAGCATCTTAAGGAAGCGGCAGGAAGACTACAAAATTTATCTATTAAACTGCTTGATCTAACGAAAATGCGTGACAAAAAGAAAGAGTTTGAGGAGATTAACACAGAAACCCTCTTTAACTCCTTACAAGCCTTTATGACGCCAATTTTGAAAAAGAAAAATATTCACTTAGAAACACAGGCAATCGTAAAAACCTTGGTGGGGGATGAAACATTATTGCTGTCCCTTCTTATTAATTTAGTAGAAAATTCCGTAAGAGCATCTAGTGAAAACGGTAAAATAAAGGTAAATACATATGTTAATGAAAAGAACCAGCCAATTTTAGAAGTAATAGATAACGGTATTGGTTTAGATAAAAAAGAAATCGGAAAAATAACCGAACCATTTTACCGAGTCGATCAATCTCGTTCTCGTCAATTTGGAGGATTCGGACTAGGTTTAAGTATCGTTGCCAAAATTGCCAAATATCATGATGCAAAATTAGAAATTCACTCTCAACAAGGGATAACCACACGAATTATTTTTAACAACTCGATAACAACTTCCTAGCAAGCCTGAAATATTGTCTCTGTATTCTATTTCATATAAGGGATACTACATACCAATTATAAGAGGAGAGGTTCCTATGAAAAATAAAAAATATATAGTTGGCGGTACTGTCACTGGATTGGCTTTTGGAGCTGTACTTTTGTTCAACAGTTTCGTTTTCCCTTCTGTGCTGGCTGCTAGCCCAGGAAATTCCGAGATTAAAACAGTACCAGCTACAACCATTGAACAAGATCAATTAATAGAGCCTGTAACAGATCCAACAAGTGATATGGCTCATTTAGGAATAAAGAATGGTGTTCAAGAAAAAACAGCATTAAAAATAGCCATCCATGCATTCAAAGGAATAAAAGATGTCAGTAACCTGCCGTATTCTATCCACATTGCAGATGATTACTCACCGGTAGATCCAATTAAGTGGAATATTGTATTTTACGATGATAATGATGGGTATAACGCTGACATTAACCCTTATACTGGTGAAGTTATTACGCTTGAAAGTTTTTCTGGTGTTAAAGCAAAGCTCTCAGAAGACGTGGAAATAGCAAAAAAACAAAAACAAGAACTACACGACAAATATTATAAACTAATCTATTCCATTTACAATAAATAAACTAGGAAAGTATCCCTTATATAATGATAAAAAGTATTCTCGTCAAAATAGTAATTGGCAAGAATACTTTTTTATCATCTAGGAAGTGATAAACGAAATGGGAAGGTGGATAACTTGACGGTTGATAAGAAGATGCCAGCCCTAATTGAGGACGGGGCTATACATATATAAAAGAACGCTTTGATTGACATCAACTAGAAAGGCTATGATTAATTTGTTAAAATCATCATAGGTAGAATAGAATTTTTATCAAAAGAGAATAAACATGACAGTTAAAGTTAAATTAGAAGATATAATAAATAGACGCGTTGGATTTTGGTAGCGAAGAATGGCTGACATTGATCGATACACGAACGGGTGAAGTGGTACATATACCTTTAGAAGATATGAGAGCGGCTGTTGAAGTAACAATGGTGGTTATTAGGATTTCTAATTGAATGACGCACCGTTAATAAACTCGACTTTATTAAGAGGATCTTTTAAAGTAAGTCCATAAGCAGATAAGCGATAATAATTAATTCTTTGTAATGTTTTTTCGGCATTTTCAGAATTATCTATATGCAAATTTCTTCTTTTATATAACTCTACTTGTTCTTGGAACGTAGTAGGAGGTTTTATATTAGGTTTGTTATTTTCAGAATCCAATTTAAATTTCTCCTTGAAATAAAATGACCCACCTTGGTCCGCATTGTTAAGAGGCGTGGTGGGTTCTGTTAATATTATAATACAGTCAATATTGGTGTTAGTCAATGTTATAATCTACTTCAATAGAGGATATTTTGCCAGCTATTCAACAAGTAGTTGCTATAGAAACAAAGATGAAAAAACGGTAGCTTTACGGTTAAATCATCCTACTATAGGTATCAAGAAAAAAATTCTATAGTTACATTGTTATTATAGCAAATAAGATATAGGGTGGCTTGTGCTCTAGAAGAATGTGGCATGGATAATAAGAAATTTGCAAAGGTAGGGGGGATTTTTCTTGCCCATCGGTTTTATACTAAAGCGCTTACGTTGTGGATTTTATATGTTTATACAAGAAATAATGCTTTTTTCTTTCGTTTTTTTGTGATTTTTTCTAGATTTTTTTCATCATTAAATATAAAATTTGATTAATCGAATAAGTTTACTATTAATTAAAGGTGGATTCATATGGAGCATTCAGATCGTTTAAAAAAATTACCAGTGCAATTTTTTGCATCTCTTGTGCAAAAGGTTAATAAAGCAAAGGCAGAAGGACGAGATATTATTAATTTAGGTCAGGGGAATCCTGATCAACCGACATCACAGCATATTGTTCGGGCACTACAATCAGCAGCAGAAGATCCATTTACACATAAATACTCGCCATTTCGGGGGATTGAAGAATTGAAACAAGCTGCTGCGGAATTTTACCAGTCGGAATACGGTGTAAAGATTGATCCGCAGACGGAAGTTGCTATTCTTTTTGGCACAAAAACGGGACTTGTCGAGATGCCGATTTGCTTGATGAATCCAGGGGATCTCATGCTACTTCCTGATCCGGGTTACCCTGACTATCTTTCAGGGGCTGTGCTTGCAGATGTAACGTATAAAACGTTCCCGTTAAAAGTAGAAAATAACTTTCTTCCTGATTTAGAAAAAATAGCAGAAGAAGATAGGCAAGCGGCAAAGCTTATGTATTTAAATTATCCGAACAATCCAACAGGTGCAGTTGCGAATCAGGCATTTTTCGAAGAGACCGTCGCATTTGCCAAAAAGTATAATATCGCCATTTTACATGATTTTGCTTATGGCGCAATTGGTTTTGATGGCAAAAAGCCTGTTAGCTTTTTAGAAACCCCAGGTGCAAAAGATGTTGGTATCGAAATGTATACATTATCAAAAACATATAATATGGCAGGCTGGCGCGTCGGGTTCGCTGTCGGCAACCCTGTTATGATTGAAGCATTAAATTTAATTCAGGATCATCTTTTTGTTAGTTTATTCCCTGCTATTCAAAAAGCAGCGGTTGCGGCACTGACTGAAGATCAACAATGCGTACGAGATCTTGTAGAAAAGTATGAAAGTCGTCGCAATACGTTAATTTCAGCTTGTCTTGATATCGGCTGGAAGGTAGAAGCGCCCCTAGGCTCCTTTTTTGCTTGGCTTCCTGTCCCTACTGGCTATACAAGTGAGCAATTCTCTGACTATTTATTAGAACATAGCAATGTTGTCGTAGCACCAGGGAATGGATTTGGGGAATATGGTGAGGGCTATGTGCGTGTTGGTCTTTTAGAAGAGGAAAACCGAATAAAAGAAGCGGTAGAGAGAATCGCCAAACTTAACCTTTTTACATAGAAAAATTAGTGTGAAAACAACTGCCCAGACAAATGGTTTTCTTTCCATTAATCAACGTACCTTGGGTGATTTTAAAATTATTTATTAGGGACCAAAAAAAGAAGGTAAAAAGATTAGTAGAACGTATGGAAGTAAATAGGAAGTAGATACTAAGCGGTTGCAAAAATTGTATACGGAAACGTCTTTTTAATAGAATAATTGTAGTGCGAATGTGAAGCTCACATAAACATATAAGGGGATTCGCACTAAAAAATATATAAAATGAAGTGGGGAAAATAAGAAATGTGATAATATGTCTCTTGCAAACCAAGAGAAATAGCGATGATTGCATGAAACGGAGTGTAATATTTCCCGCTTTGTGTAAAAACCGCTGTCTCACTCTGTATGGGTGAGTGGATTGAAATCTTATACTGATGTAGCATCTGATGAAGTATTTCAGTCTCACTCTGTATGGGTGAGTGGATTGAAATCTTGAAATATACACACAAAACGATGTGTTTGAATGTCTCACTCTGTATGGGTGAGTGGATTGAAATAAGATGCACTTGCAGCATCGCGTCTTGGTTGCTGTCTCACTCTGTATGGGTGAGTGGATTGAAATAGTTGAAAACAGCTGGTTATATTAACTACTTAATGTCTCACTCTGTATGGGTGAGTGGATTGAAATAATTCGTCTGCTAATTTATCCGCATTCTTTTTATCGTCTCACTCTATATGGGTGAGTGGATTGAAATACGCTTGGAATTAATACTGGACTTGACATACCACTTAGTTATCCAGAATTTTTAAGGTCAAGTAGACTACAGATAACACATTTGAGGAGAATCTACATGGCCAAAAGAGAACGCCGAACATTTACTGAAGGCTTCAAGCAACAGGTTGTGCAACTGTACCAAAATGGAAAACCAAGAAAAGAGATTATTCGTGAATATGACCTTACTCTCTCATCTTTAGATAAGTGGGTGAGTTAGAGTCAAAAATCAGGTTCTTTTAAGGACAAAGACAATGTAACAGATGAGCAAAAAGAATGGATAGAACTCCGAAGAAGAAATAAGCAGCTAGAAATGGAAAATGAGATTTTAAAGTAAGCCGCGCTGATACTAGGACGAAAGTAAATGCAATCAAGAATAACCAACACAAATACGCAATATCAGCAATGTGAAAGGTCCTAAAATTATTTTTAAGAAAATAAAAAATATTCAGAAAATTAGTATTGCATTATTAACTTATTAATAGTATTCTATTCATAGATTAACAATATTTTTACGGAAGGAGGTACAAGTATCAAAGTGGTAGTACCGGTTTATCCACAAGAAATATCTTCAAGCGGGAATTAAAGTCTTCAAAAGAAACTCTTACATCAAAGAGCCACTACTCTCAACGGAAATACCAACATCAAAGAGTACAAATCCTCTAAGTGATACCAAAACATCAAAGAGCTAATACCCTCAAAGTAATACTAAGCATCAAAAAACAATAACCTCCTAGAACAATTTGCATAATGAACTTACGCTATTATTCGAAAAGGAAGCATGACATGTTTTGCAACCACTGCATCATATTTTAAATACCACTATGGAAAGTTGTGTGTTTTTTTATGAATGAATATTAATAGATGGGAGTGTTTATGTGAGAATGAAAACGATGATTTTTATTCTTATTTCTATTTTGATTGTAGGGTCTCTTGCAGCTTGTACGTCAAGTTCTAATAGTTCAGAATCTTCTTCGGGAACGGAAAAACGAATGAAAAATTAAACATTGCTTTAACAGCTAATCCATCTTCATTAGATCCTCATATAGGTTCACAGATAGTAACTGGCACTATTGCTTTGCATATGGCAGAAACATTACTTACATACGATAAGAATTATCAAGTCGTGCCACTTTTGGCTGAAAGTATTGATATTAGTAAAGATGGTAAAACAATTACGTTTCCCTTGCGAAAAGAGGTTAAATTTCATAACGGGAAAGCCCTAACTGCCGATGATGTCATTGCTTCCTTGACTCGCTGGGGGAAATTAGCAATAACAGGAAGAGGAGCCATGAACGGGGTAAAGATGGAAGCTCCTGATGAAAATACGGTGGTTATGAAATTGCCAAAACCTTCTATCACTATTTTATATGATCTTGCCTATCCCTCCTCATTAGGTCCTTATATTTATCCAAAAGAAGTGATAGATAAAGCAGGGGATAATGTAATGACAGAATATATTGGCACAGGTCCTTATAAATTTGTTGATTGGAAAAAAGAACAGTATGTTCACTTAACAAAATATGATGATTATAAGAGCTTTACTGATGAAACAAGTGGTTTGGCTGGTAAAAAAGAAGCGAATGTAAAAGATTTATATTTTCGTTTTGTTCCAGATGCTACCACCCGATTAAATGGTATCAAATCTGGTGAATATGATTTTGTCGAAGCAATGCCACAAGATCAATATAGTCAACTTAAGGAAGACCCTAATCTTTCTGTACAAGTTTTGAAGCCTTTTTTAGATGATTCTTTGGTATTTAATAGCAAAGAGGGCTTCTTTTCAAATGTGAAGGCAAGATAAGCAGTTGCTGCTGCAATGAACATGGATGAAATAATGTTAGGTGCTGCTGAACATAAAGATTTTTATCAAGTTACTCCTGGGCTCATCCAGCAACAACCAGCTGAATGGTATACCGATAAAGGCAAAGAATATTTTAATCAGAATAATCCTGAAAAAGCAAAAACATTGCTGAAAGAAGCTGGTTATAATGGAGAAACCATTACAATCTTAACAACAAAAGATTACTCAAGTATGTATAATACTTCGTTAATGATTCAAGAGCAGTTAGAAAAAATAGGTATGAAAGTTAAGTTAGATGTATATGACTTTCCAACAATGCTGGGTATGCGTACAAAAGCAGATTGGAATGCTCATATGACTGGTTTTGCGCCACCGCCAGAACCAACACAGATTTTTTTCCTTGATTCACGAAACCAACATGCCGCAGGATATGCAAA
The DNA here is from genome assembly GCF_983173855.1 of Niallia sp. WK069_GA_01. Taxonomy (NCBI): domain Bacteria; kingdom Bacillati; phylum Bacillota; class Bacilli; order Caryophanales; family Bacillaceae; genus Niallia; species Niallia sp. WK069_GA_01. Next base: position 3,606,308 of record NZ_OZ470138.1, on the reverse strand, counting down.
TCCAGAGATGGATAAATTGATGGATCAAATACGTTATGCTCCAACGAAAGAAGATGCTATTGCTGCTTGGGAAAAAGCCCAGCAGTTATACTGGGAAGAGGTTCCCACGATTAAGTTTGGAGATACATTTGGATTTAATGTGATGCAAAAAAATATGAATGTTATTTCAGCGTTTGGAGTTACTACATTTTGGGATGCTAAGTAATTTAAAAGCTCTATTAGTCTTATGGTTCTTTTCAAATATATGAGGGATTATTTATGAATAATCCCAGTTAGATATTAAGAGAACCATCGGCTATTCAATCTTTTATCAAAAAAAATCAGGGATTAAAAGGATAGGAAAGGAAGATATTATGGCCATCTATATTCTAAAACGCTTATCTTCGGCAGTCCCATTGCTCTTTATTATTGCGATTATCATATTTAGCATTATTCATTTGATCCCTGGAGATCCAGCCATAGCTATACTTGGAGGGGATGCGCTTCCTGAAGATATTCAAAGACTTAGAGAGCAGATGGGCTTGAATTTACCTTTGATACAGCAGTTTCTCTATTGGTCATTAGGTATTATTAAGGGGGATTTAGGTTGGTCAATCTTTAATGATATGCCAGTTACCGAGGTGATTTTTGGAAGGATTGGACCAACTGCATCTCTTGCATTATATTCTCTTGTTATCGCCATTTTTATCTCCATCCCATTGGGAATTATTGCTGCCACTAAAAGAGGAACGATTGTGGATAGACTAATTGTTGGATCTTCTTTGGTTGGAATGTCAGCACCTCCTTTTTTAGTAGGATTATTTTTGATGATTATATTTGGTGTTTGGATGAAATGGTTCCCTGTTGCAGGATATCAACCGATGAGTGCGGGTTTGTGGAACCATATTCGCTATTTAACACTTCCGGCATTAGCGCTGGGCTTGATTTTATCTAACTTAATTTTGCGAATGACAAGGTCCTCCATGCTGGATGTTATTAATTCTAATTATATAAAAGCAGCAAATTCTCGAGGGATAACCCCTTTTAGAGTAATCATAAAACACTCTTTTCGTAACGCTTTTCTTCCTATATTAACGGTTATTGGTATGTCCGTTGCTACATTGTTCGGTGGTGCAGTAATTATTGAAACGGTTTTTAATATTCCTGAGGCTATGTAGAAAGGCTATAGAAAGGCTATGGGGTCTGACCCCTGAAAAGGACTCTTGTATTTTCAGTGTGGACAGTGTTGTGTGTGATAGATGATTATTGCAGAATGGAGAGCCATTATTAATAGAATCAAGATAAGCCTTTTGGATAATTTAGTTGTTTGCCAGGCATGCAACTAATATACAGAAGGTTTTTCTTATGTCTTAAGTGCGTGTTCAAAAACGAAGAAATTCGACGTGCCCTTTTTACCGGACTTTTTGAACAACCTCTATAAGCGAAATAACTTAGAAAAATTATATCTTTAGATCAAAAACTTTTACGGTTCAACCTAATCGTTGTGCAGGAGTTTCTGCTGTACCGTTTGATTAATAGATGAAACAAAAGCTGTAATAGTTTCGCAGTATTGTGATAGCCAATTTGTTTTTTTTACCGTGTCTTTTTGTAGTAAGAATGAAACACAAAATTCTCGGCAAAAATGATAATATACTATGTTACTATGATAGAGTAAAATATTTATGGTAGTTATAATCATGTATTTACCAACGTATTTATTGATATTTTTTACGAATAAGGAGGAGAGGAATGGCTAGTTCATTGCTTCGTGTAGATATAAAGGAATTGTTTTCAGCAAGTAATTATCAAAATGGGAAAAGGTATTTTCGGCAAGGTAAGGTGAAGGATTTATTTTGTGATGAAAGCAAAGGGAGATGGAGGGCGACTGTATCTGGATCTAAGAGATATCAAGTAGTGATTCAGGAAGTAGAAACTGATTATGAATGTTCGTGTAGCTGTCCAGCTTTTAATAATTGGTATGATCAGGAATGCAAACATATTGCCGCCGTTTTGTTTGAGATTCAGGAATCAGTAGCGAAGTGGGCGTACGAGGATCCCTTGAGAAAAAAGAGAATAGAAGAGAGAGAGCGAATGATGGAAAGACAACAAGTAGAGCTGGTGAGACAGCAGCAAGTTAGGCAATCTGCTTATGCGAATCAGCTTACAAATCAGTTTATCGATAAATTCTCTTCCTATTATCAAGAGACTGTACAACAAGAGAACGTGGCGGGAAAGCAGCAGTTGATTGTGGACTGGGTATGTATGCTGCATGACAAAAAATCTATCACTTTAGAAATGAAGGTAGGGCTAAAAAGACCGTATGTTTTGAGAGATATAAAGGGATTTTTGGAAGCTGTAAAATGGAAATGGCAATATCCATTTACAAAAAACTTCACCTATGACCCTTTAGAACATATCTTTTCAGAAGCAGATCAAGAAGTCGTTAACCTCTTGCAGCAGGCAGTCCATTTTGAAAAAATGTATCAAGATTTATATTCTTCTCCTTATTATGCATCAGGTTTATCTAATGATGCTCGTGCCATTACTTTATCTCCTCTGATTGCCGATAGGGTTTTACAAATGCTGACGCAGGTGCAGGGTGTGCAGTTGTGTCATAAAGGAAAATTCCATAAACAACTTAAATATCAATATGACAAGCGTCCCTTTCATTTTCAACTTGAAAAAGGAGAGGGGCAAGATTATCAGCTGAATGTAGCTGATTTTTCAAAGGGTAATTATTTTCGTTTTTATGGTTATTTTGTGAAAGAGGATTCTATCTACAAAATTTCCGAGGAACAACAACCCTTTTTGGAAGAGTTGATTACGTTAGTAGAACGTACGAAGTCGCCTATTTTGCCGATCAGCAAGGAGCAGGTGGAACCGTTGCTGTCTTATGTAGTACCGATCATGGATGAGGTCGGAAAGGTACAAGTGGCGGATAATATTTCGACTAAGATTATAAAAACTCCACTTCAATCCCATCTATATGTAGATATTAAGGATCAGTTATTGCGAGTGGATTTGGAATTTCGCTACGGGGAGCATAAGATGAATCCATTTCAGTATATTCCCCCAAAAGAGATGATCCTTATTCGCGATATGGAAAAGGAACAGCGGATTATGAGTGTGCTTGAATCTAGTTCATTAAAATCGAATGGAGCGTTTCTATATACAGAAGAGGAAGAAGAAATTTTTGAATTTGTTTATAAAATTCTTCCGCAGTTGGAAGAGATATCTGCTGTTTATTTAACGAGCGCAGTAAAAAATATGATCCTGCCAGAATCATATGTGCCGATTACGAATATTGATGTAGATGCTTCTGGAAATTGGTTGGAAGTTGATTTTTCAATGGAAGGAATAGATCAGAAAACGATTCGAAAAATTATGAAAAGTGTGGTGGAAAAAAAGAAGTATTATCGTTTGCCGAGTGGAACGTTTGTAGCGCTTGAATCGGAGCAGTTTCACACAATTCGTCATCTAGTTGATGAAATGAATCTGCCAATCGCTCAATTGGAGAAGGAAACGATTAAACTTCCCTTATACAGAGGAGTCCAATTAGAAGAGTTAGTATCGGCGGAAAATACCAACTCTGGAGAACAATATCTTCAACTGCTTACTCGGTTAAAAAATCCAGAAGAACTGAACTTTGGGGTAGCTAGCTCCTTGCAGGCAGAACTGCGTGATTATCAACATTATGGATTTCAATGGTTGAGTACATTGAAATATTATGGGTTTGGCGGGGTTCTCGCAGATGATATGGGATTAGGGAAAACACTGCAAAGTATTGCTCTTTTATTGTCAGATAAAGAGAAGCAGAAAGAAGAGAAGCCAGCCCTTATTGTTGCACCAGCATCACTTGTTTATAATTGGAAAAATGAACTGGGAAAATTCGCACCATCTTTAAAAACAGAAGTGATGATCGGCTCTCCGACAGAAAGGAAGGAATTATTTCGACGTTCAGCAGAAGCGGATGTTTGGATAACCTCCTATCCTACTTTACGTCAAGATATGGAGGAGTATGTGGATCGTGATTTTCAGACTCTTATATTGGATGAAGCGCAGGTGGTCAAAAATTATGCAACAAAAACAGCGAAAGCAGTAAGCAGCATTCAAGCAGAAACGCGTTTTGCTTTAAGTGGAACCCCAATAGAAAATTCGCTTGATGAATTATGGTCTATTTTTCAAATCGTTATGCCTGATTTTTTTCCAAATCAAAAGAAGTTTAGAGAGCTTTCACCAGAAAAGGTAGCAAGCATGATTAAGCCTTTTTTATTGAGAAGGATGAAAAAGGATGTTTTGAAGGAATTGCCAGATAAAATTGAAACCCTTCACGTATCAGAGCTTACAAAGCATCAAAAAGAGCATTATCTTGCTTACTTGGAAAAAATGAAAGAGGAAACGGAAGAGTCGCTTAAAGGAGAAGGGTTTCAAAAAAGCCGGATGAAAATTCTTGCCGGTTTAACGAGACTTCGTCAATTATGCTGTCATCCTTCTTTATTTTTAGAGGCATACAATGGGGACTCTGGAAAGCTGATTCAATTAGTAGAGATTGTAGCGAATGCTGTTGAAAATGGAAGGCGATTATTAATTTTTTCTCAATTTACCAGTATGTTGGATATCATTAGTCGTTCTTTAGAAAAAGAAGGCTTGAGTTTTTTCCGTTTAGATGGACAAACTTCTTCTAAGGAAAGAATAGAATTAGTGGAGCGTTATAATAAGAAGGAGACAGCCATTTTTCTTATTTCTTTAAAAGCTGGAAATACAGGGTTGAACTTAACGGAAGCCGATACGGTCATTTTCTATGATCTTTGGTGGAATCCAGCAGTGGAGGAACAGGCGATTGGCCGAGCCCATCGGATGGGTCAAAAAAATGTCGTTCAAGTCATTCGCCTTATTTCGAAAGGAACTATTGAGGAAAAAATGCATGAATTGCAGCAAACAAAAAAAGAACTTATTGAAACCATTATGGAACAAGGGGATCAAGATAAAGCTTTATCACGAATGACGGAAAAAGATATAAGAGAGATATTGAATATATAAATTGGCGATAGGCATTCTAAAAAGACATTTGTCTATAGTGATGCCTGTCACAAATATTAAAAGAACTCTCCCCCTCTATTCAATATAAGCAAGCTTCCTTAATGAAATCTATAAAAAAAGAAGTTCAAAGCAAAAAAGAATACTTGAATAGTGTACAGTGTAAAAATAAAACGTAAAGGAAGTATCAAATTACATAAATAAGGTTGAAACGGGGAAAGGAATTAAATGAGTACAATAACAAAGAAAAAAAGCAATAAAATTTTTAAGTTTTCACGTGCATTATTGGTGATTATTGGGGGAATTATTACAGCTTATGGATTAGAAGCCATTTTAATTCCAAACTCTGTATCAGATGGTGGTGTAACAGGTTTAAGTATTGTTGGTTCGCAATTTGGCTTACCATTAGGACTTCTAATTGCTGTATTAAATATTCCGTTTGTGTTTCTAGGATATAAACAAATTGGGAAAAGCTTTGCCATTTATTCTGTAATTGGAATCGCTTCACTAGCCGTTAGCACGAGTCTTATGCACCATGTGCCAACGATTATAGATGGCGATACGCTGCTTGTAACTGTTGTTGGTGGGATTATTAAAACCAAGTCACAGTGACGACCCGAACCGTCTCGGAATTTGTCGAATATATATAGATTGGTAGATACGAAGTGCAAAGGCTGGAGAATTGTTGTAATCGTCAAGTGATATTGGTTCTTACGCCACTTTGGTGAAAAAACAAATGATTGTCTAGAAAAAGAATGATTTGTCGATTTTACAGATCATCAACACATTTATATTTAGATGGCTATGGGACCAGTCATTTTGCTCCAATTAACACTAAGATTGAAAGTCATATTTATCGGTTAATAAAAGACATTGGAATTTGATTAAGGTTCGATTTTATAAAAAGGAATATTCTTTATAAAATAAAAAAATTAGGTTCATCACCAAAAGTAGGGGATGACAAAATTAACGCCCCGTTTTCAAGCGAAGTCGCAGGAAGAGATGGGCGTCGTTTCGGTAGCCAAAACCACGTCTTTTGATAAGCTTAATTTTATTATTCGTTCCTTCCATGATGCCATTTGAGAGTGGCGAAACAATTGTATCCAGTAACGCTTGTTCACGTGCAATCAAAGTTTTGGCAATCTTTGAAACAGCACCACAAACATGAAATTGATAGCGTTTAAACCATTCTTTTAATCGACGTTTCGCCTGTATCATCGTCGTTGCTTTAAAGACATAACGGATGTGATTTAATGCTTGATAAATGTACTTAGTATGTAAAACTTCCTTATGCCATTCAGCCACAAACCCATGCTCTTCAGCTGTTAAGTCTTCTGTTTTACATGCTAAACAGCGATCGATAAAACGTGATTTATGATGTTTCTTCGCTTAAATCATAAGAGATTTATGTGAACGAAAAGGTGTCATGATTCATGAAGCAAATGCTTGTCCGGATCACATCCATATGTTGGTGAGTATTCCCCAAAAGTTGAGTGTATCTCCATTCATGGGTTACTTAAAAGGAAAAAGTAGTCTCATGATAGTTGATTGACATGCAAATTTGAAGTATCGATATGGAAACAGAAAGTTCTGGTGTCGAGGATTCTACGTTGATACAGTGGGTAGAAATAAAAAGCAAATACAAGAATATATTAGGAATCAGCTAAAAGAAGACTATATGGGTGACCAGTTAACATTGTTCGAAGATTATGACCCATTTACAGGTGAGAAAAATAAGAAGAAATAAAGAAATTCTGTAGAATTAGTGAGTGAATGTGGTGCAAGAGGGAAACCTTATCAGCTGGCCTTTAAGGCCTAGACCGGTAAGAGAGGCTTTCAGCCGCACAGAGCAAACCACCAGTTCACATGCTTTTAAAGCAACGAGGGACAGGCACCTTACTCGTGACGCTGGTGCTTGAAGTGAAATGAAAGGTGCGTCCTGTAGAATTAGCGGGCGTGAAGCGAACCCGCAAGGCGAAGCCGAGGATCACCCTGTACGCCCCACGGAAAGTGAGTAGCCTGAAACGAAAAGCAACCACCCTTTTCTACTAATTCTAAACCTAGTTGTCTCAAGGAGCGAGAAGGGATTTATAACGGCGAACTTTGAGTTATTTATTGTATTCTAGCATTTTTATATATACTTTCAGATTTTGATACACGACGGAAAGCAACTGGGCATTCGAAGAGGTGTTTTTCGCCAATTCTAATAAATATCCCTGTAAATGATCTCCCTCAATAAAAAAACCCTTTTCCATATCCCGCTGCATAGAAGATTTCATTTCATAGTCAATAGCATCGATTGTTTTCATATGTTCGTCTACAATGTTTTCTTGGATCGGTGCCCCATATGCTCGCATAATCTGTGCTGCTTCCTCAAACAGTTGGCGGATAAAAGATCTGCCTCCGCTGCTTTCACGAATTGGTCCTATTGGTGCACGCATTAGTGTTGTTGCACCAGACATCACCGAGATAAATAAATATTTATGCCACATTTCCTGCTCGATATGATCACTTAAAAGGAAATCTGCTTTCGCTCCGCTGAATGCTTCCTCCATTCGACGAATCCGCTCTGTCTGCTGGCTTCCGATTTCTCCGTAAACTATACGGGCAGCAGCACTTGTCTGCACAACATCGCCTTCTTTATTTAAAGTAGTTTCAATAAAACATAAACCGCCAATTACTTTATCCTCGCCGAAAGCTTGTTTTAATGCAGGTAAGTGGGCTATGCCATTTAAAAGAGGCAGTACAACTGTTTTTTCTCCAATGAACGCCTGAAGATCGTTTATTGCTTCTTCTAAATGGTAGGCTTTTGTAGAAAATAAAACTAAATCGAAAGCTTCTGCCTCATCTGTTTTTGTGATTAATTTGGGTGAAAATTGAAAGTCTCCATTTACACTGCGAATGACAAGACCTTTTTCTTTTAGTTGTTTTTTTCGGCCACTGCGAACAAGAAAAGTCACATCCTCCCCTTTTTCTACTAAACGACCGCCGAAGTAGCCGCCAACCCCGCCAGCTCCGAGTACTAAAATACGCATGAAAAACTTCCTCTCTGTTGATTTATTTTCTATCATTGTAGCATATTTCCATTGCTCTTAGTCACAGTGACGACCCGAATATTCTCTGAATTTGTCGAATTGTAGATACAATAGATCAACTGTAGTGTTTCATTGAACTTTTTTTATTCTATTTCCCAAAAGGTTTTGATTTCATTCACTTGTTAGATCATAAATAAAATAAATATAGAAAAAATAATGAAGTAATTTACCATTGAGATTTAAACAGAAGTGTTCTTTTTTTAGGGATAAGAACAAAAATATCAACGCCTATCCTTCAATAAAACAAACCAAGAAACTAAAAAAAAGAAGCACAACAAGTTAAACCTGTTATACTTCTAGCTTATGAATATTCGACAAAATTCGAGATGGTTCGAGTTGTCACTGTGAGCTATAGTAAGCAGTTTAAAGCATTGCTTAATTTTTATCATTTGACAAATTTAAAAGTTTATTAATAGAGATAGGGATACTATATAGCTCTCTGAATATAAAAAATAACTATATATTGAAAAATCTAATCAGATAAGATATTATGTTTATAGGCGATTGTATGTTCGTATAAAAAATAAAAGATTAGAAAAGCTCCTACACTCTTCTAATCTTTCTAAACTAATTTTTATAAATATTTTCACTTAAAATTTATCATGTTATTAAAAAGTTAGCAATAGTAAATTTTTTCATCTTTCGTATAAATCGCTAGAAAATTGAAAGGAGGAAATAAAAATTGCTATAAATGGAGTATGGGGAAATGGAAAATCGGTCCGATAAAAGATAGAGTAAAGCTTCAAGGGCCTAATGGTAATTGGGAAAGGTACGAAAACGGGTTTATTTCTAGACTAGGAAACTAGTAGTTCTACTCCATTTAAGGGAGTAACAAAAAACTTTAAAGATATGTTGTTATAGATATTGAAGTTTAATAATTTAATACTAATTGGAGGTATTTTTTATGGGAAATTATGTAATTAATAAAAGCTCAAATGGACAGTATTACTTCGTATTAAAGGCTTCAAACGGTCAGGTTCTTGTAACGAGTGAAACATATACCACCAAATCTAATTGTAAAAATGGCATTAGCAGTGTCAAGATTAACGGTAAATATGATGCAAATTATACTAGATTGATATCTAATAATGAACAATATTATTTTGTAATTAAATCTTCAGCAAATGGACAAGTACTTGCTACGAGTGAAACCTATGTAACTTCTCAAAGTCGAGAAAGCGGAATAGCTAGCTGTAAGCTAAATATTGATAGCCAAATTATTGATTTAACATGAAGTTATAGATAAAAAATTAGGAATAATTATCTAATAAAAACGTATTCTCGATTATTGAGGGTGCGTTTTTATCATAGGGAAAAATAAAGTAGTCTCAGGTAGCTTTAAACTATGTAAAAAAAATTCCCAAAGTGTAGTAACCATTTAATAGCCAAATTGAGGCTGGTACATGTAATTTACAAGTATCTGTCCCTAGCTTTAAAGCAATGTGAACCGCTACCTGTCAACTAGACAGTGGAAATAATAAAGAGATATTAGAGGAAATATCGAAATAAATAATAAAAGTTACTAGTAAGAGGTGTGGAAATTGGCTGAATCTGCAAAGATATTTATAAGTTCTGCTGCTGAAGGTCGTTTGATCCGATTGAGAGAAGACATCCATAATGAATTAAAATTGATGGAACATAATCCTCAAATGTATGAAAAAGATTTTGGGCCTTGGCCACCACAAGAGTTAATACAAAATTGTTTAGATTATGTAATGAGATGTGATGTTTTTTTATTATTTATTTCTCATAAAGCAGGAAGTTATAACCATGAATATAATGCAACTGTAACGCATTGTGAATTTCAAAAAGCACATCAGAATAATAAATATATTATTGTCTTTGTTGATGAATATATTTATAACTTGTTTTGGAACGACCTGCGTTTTACCATTAGTGAAATGGTCGATGGATACAAAAAAACTCATAAAAGTGATCCGGATACTTACTGTGATATTGCAGAAAAGGCATGGGGAAAACACCCTGAAACATCGAATAGTATTGACTCCTATGTTTGGGCATTTTTATTTGATATCTACCAAAAGGGCTATTATCTTGAAAGGATGTCCTTAGCTGTTGATGGAATAAAAACCATTAAGAAATATTTTAGTGATTTATTCAGGCAAGGCAGTGAATATTTGGCTTTACAAAAAGATATTGATGAACAAATAGAAGAAGGTCCTACTTATCGTAAACATGCAGATTATACGTCTAAAATGATTGGATATTTACAAAATGGAGAATTGCATAAACCAAGAATGTTTCTAGAATATTTACAGCGATTCTTGAAAAAAGGAAGTATTTTTTATAAGCCAGGAACAGTATTTGAAAAAGTACTTGGTGAATATGAATCATGTTCTGGAAGTACAATATATAAGAAGGTAGATAAACAGCTTCAATTAATGGCGTCATCTGGGATGGCTGGAGAGAATAATGAGTTTTATACTCTAGATGATCCAACTTCCTTTGTTGTTCAAGCATTTAATAGCGCAAAACCAGAATTATTTTTTGGTGAGGAAAAAAGACAGTTTTATTTTGCGTTAAGATCAGGGAATTATGTAGTCTGTTTTCATTATCCTGTTGATTCGTTTTGGACAGAAGAGAATGTACAACGCTTTAAAGTTGATATTATGCGTGATATAATGGAAACTGAACCAGCACTTTTTCGTGATTTTGCGATGCAATTACTAGGAGGGATTAAGCAATGAATAAAAAGGTAATGCGTTATGATAATGACAAAGTTATCCATGTGGCCTCTGGTAGTGTAAATGCTGATAGAAAATATATTGATGCGAAAGCAAAAAGGTTTGATGAAACAAATCGACGTTTACAAGAAGCTTTTGGTAAAAATAAAAAACGTAAAAGTTACAGCTACTAAGATATTTAGGTCTATATGAGTCAAAAATAAGGTACCTGTCCCTCGATGTATTAAAGCGACACTGCGGTGATGGCTTTAATGAGCTGGGGGACAGGTACCTTGTTTTAATTCATATTCACAATATTATTTATATAAAAATAATGTACGTTTATAGAGAGAAAATCTCGAATTGATTGATGCAGGAATGAGAATGCATGGGAATGATCTGCTTCCGTCGCTCGGAATGTTAGAAGATGCAGACAAATTTTAATAACGTATGCCCATGCGAACCATATTGTGGTATTGCCGATTGTCCATTCTTCTATCCTCATACACCAATTTATACGATGTCGCCTACTGATTTAATGAATATTATGATGAAAGATTCGTTTAAAATATTGGAGCAGTGCTGTTTATTTACAGGGGGGGTGGCTTTAGTTATTTGATTGGATTTTAAAATACTTTCTCTCTTTTTTCTTCTTCATACACTCTTTATAACATGTATATAATCTAGTAAATACTTTATGGAATAGCAATGTTGTCTCTATGGTATATCATTTTCAAATGGACGATGAAGAGAGAAGCACAATCCATTTCAGAGGGACTCCCGTCAACTCTACCTTAAATAGGTTCTGCTTTATTCGTCGTTTATTTTTTCTTCTGTTTTCTTGATTAACAAGGCGAATTCTAATATAAAGTACTGATGAGCAAAAAAGTCATCAAGTATTTTTACATTCATTCTACTTATTTCATGAGGGGGTTATATTCTGTATATACAAAAAATTAAGATTATTCAGAAAAAATAATTGCATTATTAACTTGTTAATAGTATTATATTCATAGAATAACAATATTTTTTAATTGAAGGAGGTATGTTAATTAAAAGTGGTAGTACCGGTTTACCCACTTGAAGCACCTACATCTTTTTACATCAATGAGCCATTACTCTCCAAAGAAACATTAAATAACACCCAAGAGCCAATACCCTCAAAGAAATATTAAACATCAAAAGAACCAACATCTTCGAAATAAATAACATTCATCAAAGAACCGATACCCACCTAGGAATCAATTTGCATAATAAACTTACACTTTCTTTCAAAAAGGCAAAATGACATGTTTTATGATTAAGGCATAAGTGTTTTTAGATGTCAGCTTGGAAAATTGCTTGTTTTTTATTAATGAATATTAGTAGATGGGAGTGTTTATGTGAAACGGAAAACGATGATTTCTATTCTTATTTCTATTTTGATTGTGGGGTCACTTGCAGCTTGTACTTCAAATTCTACCAGTTCAGGACCTTCTTCAGGAACGGAAAAAACAAACGAAAAATTAAATATTGCTTTAACAGCTAATCCATCTTCATTAGATCCTCATATAGGCTCACAGATAGTAACTGGTACTATTGCTTTACATATGGCAGAAACATTGCTTACATACGATAAGGATTATAAAGTCGTGCCACTTTTGGCTGAAAGTATTGATATTAGTAAGGATGGTAAAACGATTACATTTCCTTTGCGAAAAGAAGTTAAATTCCATAACGGCAAAGCCCTTACTGCAGATGATGTAATTGCTTCCCTGACTCGATGGGGAAAGTTAGCGATAACAGGCAGAGGAGCCATGAACGGAGTAAAGATGGAAGCTCCTGATGAAAATACAGTGGTCATGAAATTGCCCAAGCCTTCTATCACTATTTTATATGATCTTGCTTATCCATCTTCATTAGGACCTTATATTTATCCTAAAGAAGTGTTAGATAAAGCAGGGGATAATGTAATGACAGAATATATCGGCACAGGTCCCTATAAATTTGTTGATTGGAAAAAAGAACAGTATGTTCACTTAACAAAATATGATGATTATAAAAGTCCTGCTGGTGAAACAAGTGGTTTGACAGGTAAGAAAGAAGCAAATGTAAAAGATTTATATTTTCGTTTTGTTCCAGATCCTACTACTCGGTTAAATGGTATTAAATCTGGTGAATATGATTTTGTCGAAGGGATGCCACAAGATCAATATAGTCAACTGAAAGATGATCCTAATCTTTCAGTACAAGTCTTGAAGCCGTATTTAGATGACTCATTGGTGTTTAACAACAAAGAGGGATTCTTTTCAAATATAAAAGCAAGGCAAGCAGTTGCTGCTGCAATGAACATGGACGAGATTATGTTAGGTGCTGCTGAACATAAAGATTTCTATCAAGTAACTCCTGGTCTAATTCAGCAACAACCAGCTGAGTGGTATACGGATAAAGGCAAAGAATTTTTCAATCAGAACAATCCTGAAAAAGCAAAAGAATTGCTGAAAGAAGCTGGTTATAATGGCGAGACCATTACAATCTTAACAACAAAAGACTATTCAAGCATGTATAATACTTCGTTAATGATTCAAGAACAATTAGAAAAAATCGGTATGAAAGTCAAATTAGATGTATATGACTTCCCTACTATGTTGGCCATGCGTTCGAAATCAAAGTGGAATGCTCATATGACTGGTTTTGCGCCACCGCCAGAACCAACACAGATTTTTTTCCTTGATTCCAGAAACCAACACGCAGCCGGATATGCCAATCCAGAGATGGATAAATTGATGGATCAAATACGTTATGCTCCAACGAAAGAAGAAGCTATTGCTGCTTGGGAAAAAGCACAGCAGCTATACTGGAAAGATGTCCCTACGATTAAGTTTGGAGATACATTTGGATTTAATGTGATGCAAAAAAATATGAATGTTGTCTCCGCGTTTGGTATTACTACATTCTGGAATGTCAAGTAAATTAAATTAGGGAGAGGGAACCTAAGTCTTACTGTGAACCTATAATAAGAGCTGGATTTATTTATGAATAATCCTAGTTAGTTTACTAGGGGAACAGAGACTTTTGGATCCCTTATTAAGAGTATCATAAGAGCTATCCTATTTTTTACGATACTCAAAAAAAGATTCTATAATCAAAGGAAGAATCAGGGACTAAAAGAATAGGAAAGGAAGATATTATGGCAATATATATTCTAAAACGTTTGTCTTCGGCAGTCCCATTGCTCTTTATTATAGCGATTATCATATTTAGCATTATTCATTTAATCCCTGGTGATCCAGCCATAGCTATACTTGGAGGGGATGCGCTTCCTGAAGATATTCAAAGACTTAGAGAGCAGATGGGCTTGAATTTACCTTTGATACAGCAGTTTCTCTATTGGTCATTAGGTATTATTAAGGGGGATTTAGGTTGGTCAATTTTTAATGATATGCCAGTTACTGAGGTGATTTTTGGAAGGCTGGGACCAACTGCATCTCTTGCATTATATTCTCTTGTTATCGCCATTTTTATCTCCATCCCATTGGGAATTATTGCTGCTACTAAAAGAGGAACAATTGTGGATCGACTGATTGTTGGATCTTCTTTGGTTGGAATGTCAGCACCGCCTTTTTTAGTAGGGTTATTCTTGATGATTATATTTGGAGTTTTTATGAAATGGCTTCCTGTTGCAGGATATCAGCCGATGAGTGCAGGTTTTTGGAACCATATTCGCTATTTGACACTTCCAGCATTTGCACTGGGCTTAATTCTTTCAAACTTAATTTTGCGAATGACAAGGTCTTCCATGCTGGATGTCATTAATTCCAATTATATAAAAGCAGCAAATTCTCGAGGGATAAACCCTCTTAGAGTAATTATAAAACATTCTTTTCGCAACGCTTTTCTTCCCATATTAACGGTTATTGGCATGTCTATTGCAACATTGTTTGGTGGAGCGGTAATCATTGAAACTGTTTTTAATATCCCAGGACTAGGACAAATGACGGTTAACGCTGTCATTAGAAGAGACTATTCTCTAATACAAGGCATTACCCTTTTTGTTGGATTTTTATATGTCATTCTTAATTTATTGATCGATATCTTGTATACAGTTGTAGATCCGAGAATTGACTTAAAAAAATAGCTTCGAGTATGAAGTTGAAGAGAAGGTGAGAACGTGAGTACTGTTGTTAATAAAGAATATATTAATGAACAAAGATTGGAAATGGACACCTCTTTGTCGGAAATCAAAAACCAATATAAAAAAGAGAAAAGATCTAAATTTATCCAGAGGTGTTTATCTAATAAGACTTTGATGATCAGCAGTAGTACACTACTATTTATTTTTATCATAATGCTAATTACTCCGTTCATTACAAAATATGATCCGCTTACTTCCAATGTTATTGATCGGATGAAGGGGCCAAGCATGGATCATCTTTTCGGAACAGATCGACTGGGCAGGGATGTATTTAGCAGGGTGCTTTATGGAACTCGAATTTCCTTATTGGTAGGTACTACAGTTGGAATAATGAGTGGATTAATTGGGTGTGTAATCGGTTTGTACTCTGCCTATTATCGAAAGCTCGACAATATATTGATGAGATTTATGGACGGAATTATGTCTATTCCAGAAATTTTGTTAGCCATAATCCTTATGGCATCTTTAGGACCAAGTACATTAAATGTTCTTATTTCCTTATCGGTGGTATTTATTCCAACCGTTGCAAGGACCATTCGTTCAGCAGCACTTTCAGTTAAGGAGCAGCCATATATTGAAGCATTGAAATCGATTGGTGCAAGTTCCAAGCGAATCATATGGTGCCATATACTACCTAATTGTCTTTCTTCCTTGCTCGTGCAAACGGCATATGTTTTTTCATTCGCCATCATTATTGAGTCTTCCTTGAGCTTTTTAGGGGTGGGTACTCCTCCTCCAACACCAAGCTGGGGTGCTATTTTACAGGAAGGTGCAGTGGTCATTGATGTCGGATGGTGGATGACTGTTTTTCCTGGAGCTGCAATTTTGCTTACAATCGTGTCCTCCAATTTGTTGAGTGATGGGATTAGAGATTTCATTGATCAGCATTCACGTTAATGAAAGGTAAACTATAGATTTTCTAGGGGTGATGGGATTGAGCAGTAGCAAAATGTTAAAAGAGACAGTATTGAATGTAAAAGACCTTAAAGTTTCGTTTTCCACAGATGAAGGATATTTAACGGCAGTAGACGGAGTTTCTTTTGAATTAAATAAAGGGGAAGTATTAGGAGTTGTAGGAGAATCTGGATGCGGGAAAAGTGTTACTTCTTTATCTATACTTCGATTACTAGATCGGAAAAAAACCAAGATTGATGGGGATATCCAGTTTAATGGACAAAATTTATTGGAACTAAAAGAAAGAAATTTAAGGAAAATTAGAGGGAATTCCATTTCTATGGTCCATCAAAATCCAATGTCTTCTCTTAATCCGGTTTATACGATAGGCAATCAATTATCTGAAACGATTAGGTTGCATCAAAAGGTTTCAAAATCGGAAAGTATGCAAAAATCAATTGAGCTATTGAGATTGGTTGGAATTCCTTCACCGGAAGAAAAGATTCATTCCTATCCTCATCAATTATCAGGAGGCATGAAGCAGAGAGTCATGATTGCACTTGCTCTTGCATGTCAACCGAAAATTTTGATCGCAGATGAACCAACAACTGCGTTGGATGTAACTATTCAGTCGCAAATACTTGAATTAATGCACAAGTTAAAAGAGGAAATGGATATGAGCGTTATTTTCATCACCCATGATCTTGGTGTTGTAGCAGAATTTTGTACGAAGGTTGTGGTCATGTATTTAGGACAAGTTGTGGAAAGTGCGGATGTAAAAAGCATCTTTAAATCGCCTTTGCATCCTTATACAAAAGGGTTGCTAAAATCCATTCCAAGAATAGATGGTGAAAGAAATCGACAGCTATTCAGCATAGAAGGTGCCGTTCCCTCTCTCCAGGAAATTCCGAAAGGGTGCAGATTTTCGAATCGCTGTACATATGTCACCCAAAAATGTTTGGATAAAGCACCGGAATTAAAAGAGAGAAGCGAAGGTCATTACGCTAGATGCTGGTTGTAATTACGAATAATGAGTGAAGGGAGAGAAGTTCGTGCAAATAATGGAAGACAACTCGAAACTGATTGTCCAGGTTAATCACTTGAAGGTATATTTTAAATCATTTAAAGCGGTCAATGATATTTCTTTTCATATTCATGAAGGAGAAACCTACGGGATCGTAGGTGAATCAGGCTCGGGCAAGAGTACAACGGTTAGATCCATATTAAAACTTGTAGAGACAACAGATGGAGAAATTTATTATAAAAATAAAGAAATCTCTAAAATGGATAATAAATCATTTCAAGGATTACGCAAAGAAATCCAGATGATTTTTCAAGATCCGCTGGCATCTTTGGATCCTAAAAAAAGTATTGGTGATTCCATCGTGGAAGTTTTGAAAATTCATAAACTGTATTCACCGAAAGAAAGATCATATATTGCATTTGAAATGTTGAAGAAGGTTGGTTTATCTACTGAACATTATTATAAATTTCCTCACCAAATTTCCGGAGGACAAGCCCAAAGGGTCAGTATTGCAAGAGCATTGGCGATTAATCCTTCCTTGCTGATATGCGACGAGCCAGTTTCCGCTTTGGATGTTTCCATTCAAGCGCAAATTATCAACCTTTTGCTTGAATTAAAAGAAAAATATAAATTAACGTTAATTTTTATCGCACATGACTTGGGTGTTGTACGCCATATTTCGGACAGAATTGGAACGATGTATTTAGGAAATTTGGTCGAGGAAGCGCCTACGGATGAATTGTTTTCTAACCCATTGCATCCTTATACACAATTATTATTATCATCCATTCCTATTCCGGAACCTGGTTGTAAGAGAGATAAAATAATTTTAAAAGAGGAAGGGCAGCCTGTACCGGATATGGATAGTGGGTGCATCTATCGTTTTAAATGCCATAAATATACAGAAGTGTGTAATTATGTAAATCCTGAGCTTCAAAAAGTTTCAGAAGGTCATTTTGTCGCTTGTCATTTATATGCGTAGTTCATATAAAAGTGGAAACGAAGATAGAGGGATAACTAGTTATTAAAAATCAGGTTTTACCTGCCACTAATAAGCAGTTGATTATATAAAAAATTAAAATCTGACAATCTATAGGAAAGAGAGTGAATGCTACATGACAAATTTATCTCGGGAAGAACTTATTGAATTGGATCGCAAGTTTTTTATTCATCCTACCTCTTCTATTCAAAAGCAGCATACAGAAGGAGCTTCCTTTATTTTTACAGAAGGAGAAGGCATTTACTTAAAAGATATTAGTGGAAAAAAAGTAATAGATGGGATGTCATCCTTGTGGAATGTTAATGTAGGCCACGGTAGAAAGGAGCTTGCTGAAACCGCTTCTGCTCAAATGGAAAAGCTGGCTTTCTCCTCTGCGATGTCCACTTTCAGCCACGAGCCGGCTATTGTGTTGGCGGAAAAGCTCGCCACTTTGACTCCTGGAGATTTAAATGCAGTATTTTTTACCTCCGGAGGGTCAGAATCAAACGATTCGGCATTTAAGCTAGCGAAACACTACTGGCGGATAAAAGGAGAGCCGCAAAAAAATAAAATTATTTCACGTGAAAAAGCATATCACGGCATTAGCATGGGAGCAACCAGTGCTACGGGGATTAAAGAATTTTGGAATATGTCAGGCACAAAGTCACCTGATTTTTTGCATGCAGCAAAGCCTGTCAATAATTATTATGGAAGTGAGCGGTTATCCGATTCAGAATTAGACGAAGTGCAAAGTATCCGATCTATCATTAATGAAGAAGGACCAGATACAATTGCCGCGTTTATTGCTGAGCCGATTCAAGGAGCAGGGGGGATGATCGTACCGTCTGATGAGTACTTCAAGCAAGTAAGAACGCTGTGTGATGAATACAACATTCTGTTTATTGCGGATGAAGTAATTACAGGGTTTGGTCGTACAGGCAAAATGTTCTGCACCCAGCATTGGAACGTAGTGCCAGATATTATGACGATTGCAAAAGGCATTACGAGTGGATATGTTCCACTTGGAGGAGTATGTGTTTCCAAAAAAGTGCATGATACCTTAATTGAACTGTCGGCAGGTACTCTGTTCCATGGATTTACTTATAGCGGACATCCTACCGCATGTGCAGTAGCATTAAAAAACATTGAAATTATTGAGAAAGAAAATCTTGTAGAAAACTCGAAAGAACGTGGAGAACAAATGCTCAAAGGATTTTTAGCTTTAAAGAATGAATTTGAAATCGTTGGAAATGTTCGCTCGATGGGATTATTGGGGGCATTTGACCTTATGCGTGATCCAGACCTAGGCATCGAGTTTTCTACTAATCTTCAAATTGCTTCTAAATTCGTGGAACATGCGGCTGACCGTGGGCTTGTTTGCAGATCTGTTACATATGATGGAAAAAACACGATTGTCCTTGCTCCTCCGTTAATTATTAATACAAATCAAATGGATGATATTATCGGGATTATACGTGAGACTATTCTTGAAGTAAAAAAAGAACTGGCTCTGGCTTTGTAATTTCGACTTTCATGTTAAAAATGTTCATGGACCATCTGTACAAAAGGCAGTCTGCCCTTTTTAATTCTTTTCCAACAGGACAGGATGGTTCTGAATATTCTATCGATTGAGGTACCCAATATTTATAGGAGGTAGATAGAGATGAAGTTTTCTGAATACGCTACTTATGATGGTATCGGTCTTGCTGAGTTAGTTAGAAGAAAAGAAGTAACCCCTGAAGAATTGAAAGATGTTGCTCTTAGAGCGGTTGAAAAAATAAATCCTATTATTAACGCAGTGGTGGCAACTTATCCTAATCGAGCAATGGAGGATATGAAACAACTTACACCTAATGCCCCTTTTTTTGGAGTCCCTTATTTACTGAAGGAGACGAGTCCGCAAGCTGTTGGGATTCCTTCATGTATGGGCAGCCGTTTGGCAGAGGGGTATACAACATCGGAAGATAGTGAACTTGTCATCCGATTTCGTAAGGCCGGACTTGTTTTACTAGGTACAACAACTACCCCTGAAGTACAGTTTAACTTTTCTACAGAGTCTATTATGTATGGTCCTACACGAAATCCTTGGAATCTTCAGTTGAGCGCTGGAGGATCAAGCGGTGGTTCGGCTGCCGCGGTAGCTGCAGGGATAGTGCCAATCGCCCAAGGAAATGATGGTGCTGGCTCGATTCGCCAGCCCGCCTCCGTGAATGGGTTAGTTGGGTTAAAGCCTACTCGAAGTCGTGTGCCATTTGGTCCAACGTCAAGCGAACCGCTAAACGGACTTGCCTCCAATTTTGCCTTAACCAGATCTGTCCGTGATGCGGCAGCTCTTCTCGATGCTGTTGGGGGGGCAGATATAGGATGCTACTCTTCTCCCGAAATACCAAAACGGCCTTATTTAACGGAATTAGAAAATACTCCAAAGAAACTTCGAATTGCTTGGATGTCCAAGCCTATTAATGGAGCACCAGTAGATCAGGAGTGTATTGAATCTCTTCATCAAACAGTTCAGCTTTGTAGGGATTTAGGACATGAATTGGTAGAAGATGCTCCTGTCATTGATAATGAAGCGCTTTTCCTTGCAACTTTCCGCATATGGGCGGCTAACATTAGTCGTAATTTAGAAACCGTGGCAAAAGTCTTAAATCGGAAACCTTCCATTGACAATATGGAAAATGTATCATGGTCTGCTTATCAATATTATAAAACCATGAAAGCATCCGACTTGTTGGAAGCTTTAAGTATCAACAATACTATTTCAAGGGAGGTTGGTTTGTTTTTTACGAAATATGATGTGCTCTTAACCCCAACGACAGCACGCTTGCCAGTTCCATTAGGAGTACTTAATATGAATGCACCTGGTATAGATATTTGGAACTGGACGAAACAAATTTTGGACTATTCTCCATTTACATACTTGTTTAACACGACAGGTCAGCCAGCTATATCATTGCCGCTTGGATGGAGTAAAGAAGGACTTCCAATCGGAATGCAATTTGTTGGTCGTTTTGGTGACGAGACTACACTTTTTAGGTTGGCTGGCCAGCTTGAGCAAGCAAGTCCTTGGAAAGAAAAACGACCTCTTTTACACGAGGAAGAGATACCATTAATCACTTCACAGGGAGAATAGATCCTAGTAGTTTCTCTAAAAATATTAAGTGCTGTGCCTTTAATAAAGTAAAACTTCCATCAGTGGGGGCTTCCTTCCCCATTGATGGTTAGTTGAACCAATCGGACTTTTACGTGCAGTTATCTTCCACCTGTATTCCTTGATTTCTTAGAATCTTGAGGTGGGGGACTTACTGCCTGTTAAGAGTGGGATAAATGGAAAGAAAGGGGAAGAACGATGAAGATATATGAATTAAGTGCAGATGAATTGCTTGAGCATTATCGTTCCAACAAATTATTGCCAGTTGAAGTAGTAATGAACCTTTTTGAATTTATTGAAGAAAAAAATCCGATTATAAATGCTTTTGTGACATTAAATAAGGAAGAAGCATTAATACAGGCAGAGGAGTCGGAGAAACGATATAAAGAAGGAACAAATATACGTGCACTTGAAGGCATACCGGTTGCGATAAAAGACCTTGTCAATACAAAAGGAATAAAAACAACGCATGGCTGTCTTATTTACAAAGATAACATTCCTGATCGTGATGCAACGATAGTTAAAAGGTTAAAAGAAGCTGGAGCTATCATTATGGGGAAAACGAATACACCTGAGTTTGGATTTAAAGGAACAACAGAAAATGCTCTTTTTGGTCCTACGAAAAGCCCCTGGAATTTGGATTATCAATCGGGAGGTTCAAGTGGAGGGGCTGCAGCTTCCATTGCTTCAGGATTTGTGCCACTTGCACAAGGGGGGGATGGTGCAGGTTCAATTAGAATTCCATCAGCCCTATGTGGAGTATATGGATTTAAGCCAACCTTTGGGCGTGTTCCGTTAGATAATGATATGGGTGCTGTTTTTAATAATCATAATCCATTTATTTTTTATGGTCCAATCACAAGAACGGTAACAGATGCTGCTTTAATGTTTGATGTAATTCAAGGTGAGGCGCCTTCCGATCCGTTCTCTTTGCCAAAATTAGATGTATCTATTTATGATATTCTAAAAAAAGAAGCACGCAATGAGTTTGTCATTGGTTATTCATTGGATTGTGGTATATTTGAGGTAGAAATTGAAACAAAAGATGCATTTTTAAAACGGATAGATAAATTTAAAGAATGGGGTTTGCGTGTTGAACCTGTAGAGATCTCTATGAAAAAAACATGTAAGGAGTATATAGACTTTTTTGATAAGATTTGGACGACACATTTAGGTGCGGGTGTAAAGCCTCTAATGGATAATCATGCAGATAAGGTATCAGAAGGCTTAAAAAATGTAGTTCAACGAGCCGATGGTTTATCTGCAATAGAATTTGATAGACTAGGAGAATATCGTTCTTATTTATGGCATATGATGCAAAGTATGTTTGAAACATATGATGTCATTCTTACTCCAACACTTGCTACAAATAAAATAGCCTATGATGCAGATAAACCGGAAGAGATTAATGGACATGCTACGGAAGATTATGATTATACCTTTTTATATACGAGTATTTCAAACTTGACAGGTCAGCCAGCAGTTTCCATTCCAATTGGATTCACAGAAAAAGGAATTCCAATTGGAATGCAAGCAATTTGTAAAAGATTGGATGATGTTACTCTTTTCCAATTTGCTAAATGGGTAGAAGAACATCTGAAAACACCCACATTGGCTAAAATTGCTGCTACTATTTATCAGGGAGTTAATGAGAAGTAAGATTTAAGCAGATAGAAAGTACTTATATCACAGTTTAAACAGTCACTAATAGGTGTCAGTTCTTTATTCCTCTAGTACATCAGCCTTCTGCAAGTTTGCCAATTATCAATAAAGTGTTAAATAACACAAGTCCTCATCCTGTTTGAAGGGTGAGGATTATTTGACTCTTTATTTATTGATTTAAGAAGCGGAGAAAAATAGTGAAATAGTATTAATTGATTTACTCTTTGATTTTTCAAAGTATTAAAGATTACAATATTCATATCTTTATAAATATATAATAAAACATTCATGAATGTATGCATACTCTGGAACCAATAGATGGTATATTGCGCAAACTAATGAGTTAGAGTTCACTTCATGGTAGAAAGGAGAATGTCATGTCAACAATGTTATTATATGAAAAAATTGCAGGAGTCATTGAAGATGGAATAAATAATGGAAAATATCAAATAGGAGAAAAGCTTCCTTCGGAAAGGGAATTGTCTAAATATTATAATATTAGCAGAAACGTGATACGTGAATCGGTGAAATTGCTGAAAGAGAAAGGGTTAGTAGAAGTTGTGCAAGGAAAGGGGAGTTATGTTGCCCACCATTATAGTGCCAATTTGATTGGCAATGTTAAACGAATTATGAAGTATAATAATGGGAAATTGCAAGATATTGTGGAAATAAGAGAAATGTTAGAACAGAAAATAGGAGAATTAGCTGTTGACCGTGCAACAAATGAACAAATTAATCATTTAGAAACAATAGTAGACCGGATGAAGGAAGAAATCGACAATTCTAAACAAATTGCTGCATTGGATTTAGAATTCCATATCACGTTGGCTAAATGTACACAAAATCCACTTTTTTTAGAATTAATGAATACTATTTCTGTTCTTTTAGATGAGACTATTTATTTATTAATGACTATGTTTCCACAAACAAAAAAGGATGGTATATCCCATCATGAACAGATAGTAAAAGCCATTAAAAGTCGTGATAAAAATCTAGTCAAAATGCTGATTACCGAGCATCTATTATTAGTTCGAAACGAAATGGAACAAGTCTCTGATATTTTGAGAAATGAACTGTAGTATAGTTAAAATGGATTAAAAGTGTCAGGTACCCTAAAAAGACATTTGTCCAAGGACAATGGGTGCCTGAACAAGTTGTTCTTGAATAGCTTTCATACGGAATTCTTTACTTAACAACGAATGCCATAAATTAAAAGATAAAGCAGTTAATTGCATCTTTTTGCTAATCGTTTCCAAAAATCAACAAACTAAATTAAGTGCATACGAATTTCTAATTATTGCAATCTGCTAAAAAACACATCAACATCTTCAACTTTTGAAACAAGATTAGGAATATCTCTTAAGGAAAGATTGGTCAAACAGCTTTTTAAATAATACGTTTTTTCATTGGTGGTTTTGTTTAATCGTGATCCTAACCGTGCGTTGATGAAGCCTGATTTAAGAACAATAGGATTTTCTTTTAAGAATTTTTCGATTTCATTCGATTTAACCGTATATAGGGTGGTATCTTCTCGATTATTATAATAGTGGCCGATTAGGTACCCAGCAATAGCATATCCTTGTAAGAGGATGGATGAAACAAAAAAATCGCTTAATGGATTTCCTTTCTCAACGGAATAGGCTGTTTGTGGTATTTTTAATAATTTTTTATAGGACTCTGGATTAGGAAGAACTACTTTAACGCCTTCAAATTCTTCAAAGGTACCTAATAAGTCAATGTCTTCTGGAGA
The DNA here is from genome assembly GCF_983173855.1 of Niallia sp. WK069_GA_01. NCBI lineage: Bacteria > Bacillati > Bacillota > Bacilli > Caryophanales > Bacillaceae > Niallia > Niallia sp. WK069_GA_01. The sequence goes on along the minus strand of NZ_OZ470138.1, from coordinate 3,581,879 downwards.
GTAATAAACTTTTTTCTCCTCCTGTTGTATTTCTTCCATAGCAGCAGCTGCTTCTTGAATCACTTGATTATTATTGGGTATACCGTCAAATTTTTCACTAATAATTTCGGTTAGCGCTTCTTGGATGCATTTTTGCACCAAAGGTCTAGCCGTATTTATGAACTGTTGCGTTACTTTGAATTTAAATCGTTCTTTTATGACAAATTTAATAAAATCATCATTTGGACTTTCAAATATTTCTTTAATGACAGATTTGAAAGATTGAGAGTACATTAAAGATTCAGCAAGAGTTTTGATACTTTCATAGTCGTAGAGGTTTTTAGAAAATTTAATTAAGTGATTAAAATCATCTTCACTGTAGTTGGTAAGGTTAAAAATGAAAAAGGGAGTAGAATCCATTATATTGGTATTATTTAAGTCAGTAAAAAAATGATATTCAATGCCATTCGTTAAAATACCGAGACGAACATTTGGGAAGGTGCTAAAATATCTACTTAATTGAGGAGCATTTTTAACTATCTTGCTGTTCACCGGTTTTGCTTCGACAAATATTTTTGGCTCTCCATTGATTGAGATAGCGTAGTCAACCTTTTCATTTTTTTTATGGAAATCTGCCGTGAATTCCGGAGTAACTTCTTGAGGACTATAAGTGTCATAACCTAAACCTCTGAGAAAAGGTAAAATTAAAAATTGCTTGGTCGATTCCTCGTTCTTAATTAGCTCTTTATTTTCAATCACAACTTTATTTAACATTTCTAAAGTTTCCTTAAGATTCATATTAACACTCTCCGGTTTTATTCTTATTTTAGCATTTCTTCTAGTTAATCCTTTAGCAACTTGTATGTACGTATCAATCTAGTACTAGCTCACTTAAAATTTAAAAGGTTAAATAACGGAGTCTACATCTAGCGAATAAACTGCAATTATGTTAGTACTAAAGTACTTAATTAAATAATATCATTTTTCTTCCAAATTTTCTCTGGAATTTTTATTTTTTCATAATTTTCTCATATTTTATATGTTGTATCTCTAGAAGCAGATTCTGCCCAATATCCAGTCATAAAATTTAGTAAGAACCAATTCTATATTGCCCTACACAAGTGAAAGGTGATGATTGTTATCAGCGGCTATTTCACTATCATAGGCAATATAATGAACGGGATACGGACACTCAAAGATAGATTCATTTTTTTATCTTCTTTGTTAAGTTCGCATGAAACGGTTCCTTCATCATGCAAACACAGAGTTGCTTATAATTGATTTATAAATGGGGACAAACTATATTGAAAGCGCTTGGTGACTCGACTCGGCGGCACATATTAGACGAACTATCCGAACGCAATGAGATGACGTAGTATGAACTTACGGTACGTCTCATTATGAAGTATAACCTTGCTATTTCGCGACAAGTGATAGCTAAACATCTTTTTGTATTGGAAGATGCAGGGCCTGTAAAATCATAATGAAAGGGAAAATATCGAGTGGTAATAGTTAATAACGAGCCACTTAAAAAATTGCTGAAAGGATGGATAGAGTAATTCTAGAAAATCGGAACAGGACTTCTTCTGACAAATGTGTGGTGGTTTTGCTTGCAGTCAGATTATTAGCGCAACATCAAGTGTCAAAAATATCAAAGGAGGCAATAACCATATGAAAATTATTGTTACTAGTATATTTGTACAAGATCAAGATAAGGCACTGGCATTTTATTCAGAAAAACTGGGATTTGTAAAAAAAGAGGACGTTCCCGTTGGAGAATATCGGTGGATAACACTGGTTTCTCCAGATGATCAAGATGGTACCGAGCTATTACTCGAACCTAATCACCGTCCTGCTGCTAAAGAGTATCAAAAGAAAATAAGTACGGAGGGCATTCCAGCAGCAATGTTTGGCGTTGCAGATATTCATAAAGAATACAAACGATTAACGGAAAAAGGCGTGAAGTTTACGATGGAACCGACTGAAATGGGTGCAGTCACAATAGCTATCTTCGACGATACATGTGGCAACCTTATTCAGATACTACAGAAGTAACCTATGATAAATGAACGTAATTCTTAACGACTTTATGGTGGATTTTTTAGATAGGTGAAGTGTCTTTTATCAAACATTATTCAACTTTATGTGAACCCTGTCCTAATTTAGGATGGGGTTCTACTATATAAGAGAACGCTTTGATTGATATCAAATAGAAACGAATATTAATTTGTTAAAATTATTATAGATAGAATTGAATTTTCAACAAAGGAGAAAAAATATAACTGTTAAAGTAAAATTAGAAGATATAATTATCAACTTTGTTTTTTTAAAAGTAAAGAAATCAAGCGGAAAAAAGAAAGATCAGAGCAAAAATGAACACTTGAATAGAGTACAGTGTTAAAATAAGTAATAAAGGAAGAAAAATTACATAAATAAGGTTGAAACGGGGAAAGGAATCAAATGAGTACAATAACAAAGAAAAAAAGTAACAAAATTTTTAAATTTTCACGTGCATTATTGGTGATTATTGGGGGAATTATTACAGCTTATGGATTAGAAGCCGTTTTAATTCCAAACTTTGTATCAGATGGTGGTGTAACAGGTTTAAGTATTGTTGGATCGCAATTAATTGGCTTGCCATTAGGACTTCTAATTGCTGTATTAAATATACCATTTGTATTTTTAGGATATAAACAAATTGGAAAAAGCTTTGCCATTTATTCTGTGATTGGAATCGCTTCACTAGCCGTTAGCACGAGTCTTATGCACCATGTGCCAACGATTATAGATGGAGATACGTTGCTTGTAACCGTTGTTGGTGGGATTATTATCGGTTTTGGAATGGGTCTGGCTTTGCGTAACGGCGGCGCATTAGACGGAATTGATATGTTAGCCGTATTGCTTTCTCGGAAATTGCCTTTTGGAACAAGTGATCTTATTCTATTTTTAAATATGTTTGTTTTTGTTATTGTATCTACGGTGTTTGGTCTTCAAGGGGCTATTTTATCGGCCATTGCTTATTATATTGCATCGAAAGTGATACATATTGTAGAAGAAGGTTTAAGTGGTTCGAAAACCTTTAATATTATTACCGATCATCCGGAATTAATGGTGGAGACAATTCGTGATCGATTAGGCCGTGGAGCTACGTATAAACTAGCTCAAGGTGGTTATTCACAAGAAGAATTTAAGGAAATTACCTGTGTTATTAACCGCCTTGAAGAAAGTAAAATGAAAGAAATTATCCGTGAAATTGATCCGAAAGCCTTTGTCGCAATTTACGATGTATCCGAAGTAAAGGGTGGGAACTTTCAAAAGAAAAATATTCATTAATAATTTAGTTAGCATATAAACGGATATAGTGGAGGGTTGGAAAAAGAGGGACTGAAAATGGTTCCTCTTTTTTCGATTTTAGGGAAGAAGGATGGGGGTAAATTAGTAAAAGGACGAACCATTGTATTAAAAAATAGACTTGAATCTGGTGTTTCGCTATGTTTTCTGAATTATGTAAAAGTTCTTATGGAATGAAGAAGCTATTTAAGAAGAGGGCTGATTTTAGTCTTATGTAATATACATGTTACCATGTTGTAAAATTTAGTCCGCATTTTCCTATAAGAGGATTTTATTGGGGGATTTAATAAGATGGATAATAATTCCTCTATCAATTTTCACCCTTTATTATCATAGCTTTATACTAGCAATCTTGTTTTTACCAAGTTTTGTGCCATGATTGAAAATATTACATTTGATAGTCTAGTAGTAGATAATGAACTACTACTGGAGGCACAAGATATGAACAAATTTAAAAAAATAATGGTAGCAGCAGGTTTAATCGTAACGATTTCCGCATTTACGTTAACAAATGAAACAGAAGCAGCAACAAATCGTACAATACATAATGGGGACACATATTGGAAAATAGCAAAGGGGTTTGGCGTTCCGGTGAAAAGTGTAATGAATGCCAACGATAGCAAACCACTTATTGCAGGTGAAACAATGATTCTGCCTAACGCTACTATTTCCGCTACCGATAAAGATTTAATGGCACGTTTAGTGCATGCAGAAGCAGTGGGGGAGCCATATGCTGGAAAAGTCGCTGTTGCTGTTGTTATCCTGAATCGTGTAAAAAGTAATCAATTTCCAAATACAGTCCGTGAAGTTATTTACCAGGTCACAGATGGACATTATGCATTTACTCCTGTACAAAATGGACAGATCAATAAATCAGCTGATGCTGCATCGAAAAGGGCAGTAAATGAAGCAATTGCTTTAGATGGATCAGGGAATGGATCTTTATTCTTCTATAATCCGAAAACCTCAAGCAGCAAATGGATTTTATCCCGTTCTGTTACAGTGGAAATCGGGAATCACCGATTTGCAAGATAAGAAAGGGATGAAAGAATGTCTTCAAAGAGCTTTGACTTTTTGGAGGCATTTTTTATTTGGAGAAAATAAGGTGTAATTAGTTACTATTTTTCAATGTTTTTAGTGAAATGGTATGCTTCTACAGATATTATTAGTAGATTTATATAGTGTAAGAATAAATAAAGTATAAACATGGACTTACGATGGATATCAAATACAAATATCATTGCGGATGAGGTTTAAATAAAAGATACCAGTTATCCTCCATATATGACAACTATTCTGTATAATAAAAATAACAATTAAAGTAAATTCTTTATTTACTATCCATCAATCTCTCAAGGGTGATTTCATTGAATCAAAAGGAAGATTTTTTTGAAAGAAAAAAAAGACAAATAGGTGTTCATTTAAATGAAGTGCAGAAAAAGGCTGTTCTTCATACGGAGGGACCTTTCCTATTGCTTGCAACCCCCGGTTCCGGGAAAACAACTACTACGATTATGCGCATAGGTTACTTAATAGAAGAAAAGCGAGTGCATCCCTCACGTATTAAAGCCGTAACGTTTAGTAAAGCAGCTGCTTCCGATATGAAAGAAAGGTTTAAACGATTTTTTCCTGACCACCCAGATAATTCAGTAGATTTCTCCACGATCCATAGTCTATCCTTACAAGTTGTTCGTGATTATTTTTATTCAAAGGGAATATCCTATCAATTAATTGAAGGGAAAGCGGATCAAAACTCAAGTAGTCCTCCTGTACAGAAGAAACAAATTCTGAGAAAAATTTTTAAATCGGTCAATCATGAAAGTGTTTCAGAGGATCAGTTAGAGGAATTAACAAATTATATTAGCTTTATTAAAAACAAGCTGCTCCCTAAAAGAAATTGGTCGAGTGTTAAATGTGATGTTCCAAACGCAGAGCAAATCTTAACAGATTATGAAAAATATAAGAGAGCAGATCAAAATAAGTTGTTAGTTGATTTTGATGATATGCTTACCATTGCAAATGCAGTATTTGCGAAAGATGCTGCACTCTTAAGAAAATATCAGCAAAAATATGATTATATCCTAACAGATGAGAGTCAAGATTCTTCAATGGTTCAGCATGCTATAATTGAAAAATTAGTGCAGCAGCATCAGAATTTGTATGTGGTTGCAGATGATGATCAATCGATTTACGGTTGGAGGGCAGCAGAGCCGCAATATTTGCTCCAATTTAAAAAAGTTTATCCACATGCCGTTATTTTAATGATGGAGAAAAATTACCGTTCTTCAAAGGAAATTGTCGAAACAGCGAACCAATTCATTAAACAAAATAAAAATCGTTATGATAAAAATATGCATACAGAAAATCCACCCAATAAACCGATAGTAATTAAATGTTTTGAAGACTATAAATTCCAGGCGAAATATTTAGCACAAGAAATAAACAAGCTGCAAAACTATCAAGATGCGGCCATTTTATTCCGAAATAAATCATCCGCTATCATCATAATAAATGAATTTGACAGAGCTGGTATTCCTTTTTATATGAAAGACCATGAAAATCGTTTCTTTTCGCATTGGGTTGTAAAAGATATTTTAAACTTTATGCGTTTTTCCTTTAATGATAGGAGACTAGATATATTTGCAGAAATTTCTAGGAAACTGACCCTTTATATTTCAAAAGACCAAGTAGATAGCATGAAGAAATGGCAACCCCAGGATTCCGTGTTTGATGTTCTTTTAAAACATATGAAGTGGAACAATAGCCAAGCGAGCATCTTAAAAGAATATAAAACTATTTTTCAAAAGATGAAAGGAACATCCCCACTTGAAGCAATCCGAACTATTCGTTTTCAGTTGGGGTACGAGGAAACGCTGATAAAAATTGCAAAAAAATTAGGATATAATAAAGAATATTTACTGGGAATTCTTTTTACATTAGAAGAAATGGCGGATTCACTAGAAACAATGGAAGAGTTTGCAGCGAGGCTTAAACATTTGGAAACGGTGTTAGAGCGTTCTAGGTTTAATAAAAACAAAAATGCCGTTACTCTCTCAACGCTGCACAGTTCAAAAGGATTAGAGTTTAAGCGAGTCTATATGGTTGATTTAATTAATGGGGTAATCCCATCCGCTGAGGACATCGAAGAATTTGAAAATGGCAGCGCTCAGCTTCTAGAGGAAGCAGTTCGCCTATTTTATGTTGGTATGACAAGAGCGGAACATTCATTGGAATTGCTTTCTTATAACAAACAATATGGCAGCCGGGTTATGCCGTCAAAATTTGTAGGGAATGTAAAAAACATCATAAATCCGCCAGTGAAAGTAATAAAAAAGAAACCACAAGGCAGTAAGAATAATCCACAATCAACTGCCTTATTACATTATAGTAAAGAAATAGAAACATTTATTCAAAAAGAAAATATCCCTATTTTTCTTGCAAGTAAGGTGTGTCAATACCTTATCGAAAACTGTCATGCACCTAATGACAAATATGTAACTGGAAAATATAAAATCTATCCCTCGGTTGTTCAAGCGTTAGAATCATTAATTAAACAGGGATATTTAGAATTTGCAGGAGAAAAAGGCAGGCAAGATCGATATTATAAAAATGTATTCTATGCAAATTCTGTAACGAAAAAGGAAGATGCTATTATTCAAATTTCCTTATTTGATCAAGAATAATTTATCGGCTAAAACAGGATAGAACGATTAATGCCTGCTCCCCGAAGCGTTAATATTTAGAGTAGGGGGACAGGCAGCTTTATTTAAATAGCCGGTCAATTTGTTCGCGGTCATAATCCAATATCCAAAGGTTTAATTCTTTATATAGCGTATATAAAGAATTTTTATTTGCCGCAATAACGTCACAGCCTCGATCGTCATAAAGGTGATAAATCATTTTTCTGGTCACATTTATAAAGTATATATCACAACCAGGCCGATCGTTATTTTTTAAGATGCGTGTCGGATGTGGAAAATCCTCATAGCTTATAGCGGACAGCAGCTGACTGTACCGGATATCTTTCTTTTTACACTTCAGAACAAATCGATGTGTGACCATATCTTCGTCAAAATCAGGTTCGGTGAACACACTGGGCAATAATTGATACTGTAGTCTGCGTAACAATTTTTTGCTCTTAACATATTTTTGATACACTTTTGTTGGTCTTTTTTGCAAAAAATTATCCTTCTTTTCACAATGAATGTCCGTGACAAGCAATAGTTCATCTGTATCATGAAAAACATGATTAAAAATACCTGTGCTTCTTTCGTTAATTTGTTGAAGATTACGTTCATCTAAATGGTTCACCGAGGGTATAGCAATTTCAAAACGTATACCATATTTCCATGAATAAAATAGTGGTGGTCTAAGGGGAAGTTGATCAAAACTCTTCTTCATCAATTGAGTTAACTCGTTTAACATTAGCGATACTCCTGACTTCATTGGATAGTGTTTTCATTATAACAAAAAAAGTCACAGTGACGTCCCGAATTTAATCGGATTTTGTCGAAGTTTGATAGTTTAGAAGAATTTTTTATGCTTTTCGCTATATTTAAAATGGAGGTCACTGAAAAAGATGTGGGAATTTTCTTTGGATGTGGAGAGACTAGTTCATTATTTTTTCCAAAAATGATCATTTTTCTGTGTCTTCCTTAAAGTGTGAAAGAGTTATAGATACGGGCAGCAGGAAATTATCGAAAAGATAAAAATAATCCAGCAGGAAAACAAAAATCCAAACGATGCTTCTTCCATTTATACACTTTGGGAAAAGTTCAAACATATTAATAAAGAGATTCTTTCTATATACCAACAATTACGAAATCAATCTTCTAAATAAAGTATCACCAATGTTTCCTGCATAAAGATATAAATCTAGATAATCATTTATTTGGTTAGTAGTCGTTATTTATCATAATAATAACTCTCCCTTTCTATACAAAAAATCCTCTTCCTAAGAAGAGGATTTTTATTTTTATATAAAAAGGTACCTCTTCTTATCGTTCAAAGCTATGCTTTGTTGGAATTAGCACCATCAAAAAAATGTGGTTGCTGAGGTTTCATCGGGCCAGTCCCTCCACCTCTCTGGATAAGAGATTTTTTGTATATGTAATATTTTTTTTAATTCTAACTGAAATACTATGAATTGTCAATCGTTTAAACTTGATCACAGTGACGACCCGAATTTAGTCGGAGTTTGTCGAAGTTAATGGATTAGAAGAATTTTATTCTTTACGCTTTCCCTATGTATTAAGTGGAGGTCACTGGGAAAATCAGTGAATGAAGAGGGGGATGAAGAAGTTCCCTTGTATATAGAGAAAAATGAAATTAACGCGAGATTCTTTTCACGTTTCTCAAATTTATCAATTTCTCGCTTAAAGGCTATAGGGATAAGCATCGATAGCCCTTTTTAAGTCTTAAGTCTTAGTTATTTCTAAATCTCTGGTTCATTATGAAAAATGTGGAAAGTTTAGTATGATAAAGCAGTAATTATTAAATTTATACGAGGAGGACAAATGAAATCTATTATTCGTTTTAGTATGAAAAATACGGTCGCTTTATGTTTAATTGTTGCGATGCTGATTGGAGGAGGGATTTATTCTGTTCAGAAAATGAACGTTGAAAAATACCCTGGAGTGGATATTCCTTATTTAAGTGTATTCATTTCCTACCCTGGTGCATCGCCGGAGCAGGCATCGAAGGATATTGCAGAACTTGTTCAGAAGGAAGTCATGAATATTAATGGAGTGAAAAACGTATACTCCGACGCGACGGCATGGGGAGTTTGGATCACACTCGAATACGAAATGAGTGTAGATATGGATGATGGGGAGGATCTTGCAAGACAAGCCATCTCTAAAGTCAAGCTACCAGAGACGGCAGGTCAGCCTGAATACATGCGTCAATCTCCTGATGGTGAAGCAGTTTATAAAGTAGGTCTTTATGCAGATGGAGATCAGAAGGACATACAAAACTATGTAAAAACAGAAGTAGTTCCTGCTTTAGAAGGAATCGAAGGTGTAGCAGAGGTTAAAGCTGCAGGTATTGATGAAAATAAGCTGTTTGTTGAGCTTTTACCGGAAAAGCTAACACAATATGGATTGACGCTTGATGAGGTAAAGCAAGCAATCTTGGCCAATCATTTATCCATTCCAACTGGTGAAGTTGCTGTTAACGACGAAGTATTGCCTGTGCGCGTAAGCAAAGAGCTCAGCTCAGTAAAGGGCGTTCAAAATATCAACATTCCTTTACCTAATAAAGCAACGGTTAAAGAGGGATCATCCGTACCATCTATTCCATCTATCCAATTAAAAAAAATTGCAAATGTCAGCATTGGGAAGGGGGAGCAAAATAGTTATACTAGAATTAATTCTAAGCCGGCTGTCATTATCGATTTAACTATTGAATCGGGAGAAAATACGGTTGCTATTGTAAAAGAAGCCAATAAAATGTTAAAAGAAATGGATATTCCATCTAATTATAAATTGGATACACTTTCCGATCAATCGATATCCATTCAGGAATCGGTTTCATCGATGCTGCGTGAAGCAATATTAGGTGCCGTAATGGCTGTTATTGTTACGTTATTATTTTTGCGCAACATTCGTTCAACACTTATTGCTATTATTTCTATTCCGCTTTCCATCCTATCATCGTTTTTATTGTTAAAAATGTTGGGATATACATTAAATATTATGACGCTAGCAGGGATTGCTGTAGCGGTTGGTCGAGTCGTAGATGACTCCATCGTTGTCATTGAAAATGTATTCCGTCGAGTAAGTGCTTCCAAAAATCATAATCAAAAGCTAGTCGAAGAGTCGACAAGTGAAGTGGCATCCGCCATTACGTCATCGACAATTACGACCGTTGCCGTCTTTTTGCCAATGGCATTCGTCCCTGGCATTGTGGGGAGATTCTTTGCACCACTTGCATGGACGGTAGTCATTTCTTTATTGTTCTCTTTATTGACAGCAATCACGATTGTTCCATTGCTATCTAGAATCTTTTTGCTAAATATTAAACCGATGGAACATAAAGAGAACGGAATTCAAAAAACATATCGAAAGGCATTGGCATGGGCACTTTCGCATCGAGCAGTGACTTTAATAGTAGCTGTGCTTTTATTGGCGACAAGTATCGTAACAATTGCGCCAAGACTTGGAACGACCTTTTTGCCACAAGAGGAATCATTTGAATACCGAACTTCTATTTCTATGGAGCAAGGAATTGGAGCAGGGAAGACAAATGAACTGGCAAGTCAAGTAGAAAGTATTTTAATGGATAGAAAAGAAATAAAGCAAATCGCAACTTCTGTAGAGGAGGGTTCAGCGTCTATTTCTTTTGTCATGAAAGATTCGGTGAAAGAACCTAAAAAATTAGCAAAAGACCTTCGAAATGAATTTAAGGACATAAATGGTGCAAAGGAAATTACCTTGACTAGTACTGGAGATATGACTGGAGGCGGTCAATCTTACTTAGAGATTATTGTAAATGGTCCAAATATTGAAGATATAAAATCAGGAAGCGAGCAGATGACCCAAGCACTAAAAAAAATTAATGGATTAGCCGATATCAGTACAAATCTTGAAGGAGAAAAGCCTGAAATTAATATCGATTTAGACGACCAAAAGCTTAGTGATCATGGTCTCATGCCAGGAATGGTCGCTCAAAGCCTTCGCAGCCTTATTACGGGTGATACTGTAACAGAGCTCGAGTTGAATGGCGATAAAACCGATTTACAATTAAAGCTTCAATTAGACGATGTTTCATCCATTAAAGCACTCGGAGAGCAAAAAATAAAGAACCCATTAGGTCAAGAGGTAGCTATAAAGGATCTCGGCACGCTTGAAAAAGTAAAAAATAGAATTTCTATTAGTGATTTAAATGGAAAAGAATACGTGATGCTTCGAGCAGCCATTACAGATCCTAATACAGGTGAAATAAGTAATAAAGCCAATGCAGCGCTAGAAAAACTAGACTTGCCGAATGGAGTATCTTGGTATAAAGAAGGGGCTTCGGCTGCAATGGATGAAGGCTTTAAAAACATGACGATTGCTATTGCGGTTAGTATTCTACTAGTCTATATGGTTATGGTTATCTCTTTTGGAGAAGGAAAGGCACCATTTGTGATTCTTTTTGCTATTCCATTCTCTTTAATAGGAGCCTTAGTTGGATTGTTTGTTGTAAAAGAACCAATTGGAATGCCGGCCATGATCGGTGTCATGATGCTAAATGGAATTGTTGTAACCAATGCGATAGTATTGCTTGACCGTGTAAAGCAAAACGAAAAGCTAGGTTTAAGTATCCACGAATCCTTGCTTGAAGCAGGTGCTGTTCGAATTCGCCCGATCCTTATGACAGCCATCGCGACAGTTGGAGCCTTGATTCCAATGGCTGTTTCTAGCCACGCCGGACTCGTGTCCCGATCTTTAGCTGTTGTCGTAATCGGAGGGTTAACGACATCCACGATTCTAACGTTAATTATCATTCCCGTTCTATACAGTCTCTTTCATCCGAATAGAAAGAACAAACGAAGTGAAAAGAGCGATCATGAAGTTGCGTAAGTAAAGACGTAGCGGAATCAAAAACCGTATAAAGATCAGACTTCAAAAAATGTGGATATTGATAAAGGAGTGTTAGGTTTACTTCAGAGCCACTGGTGATTTAGGAAATATCATTGAATTGAAATTAACTTCCAGTAATCAAGGACAAATGGGCATGGGTACAATTCAACATATTTCAGGCAAACAAAGGATGATTAGGATTAATTAGATTGGCTGCACTACGCGATTTGGAATAGATGAATACTTCGCAGTGGAATATCATGCTGATCAGATAGGAACACAATTAAATTATGAAGCAGTAAATGAAGCCGTGACGACCTTCGGAGTGGAAAAAAAGTTGATCGAAGCTGGAAAGAAGGAATTGAAAGAGATTATAGCAGGCATTTTTTTCAGAATTTACAATAAACTGCATAAAATATTTTATTGAAAAGCTGATTCTTTTGAGTCGGCTTTTTTGCTTATAGGACTGTGTACGCAGTTTTGATAATTGAAACTCTACCAATCTATTTAGTAATTTCATTTTCTTTTGAAATTTTTCTATTAATAAGTACATAACCAAACCAATGTGGCGAAGCTCACTCTCATTATTTGTTCCACTTAAACTGTCGATACAAACAATCTAAACACTAGAATGGATTTTGGTAAATACAGGATGGGAAATATGTAAATGCTTCTTTATTTTTCCACTACGTTCAGATAAAAATCCACCAGCAAACTTTTAACACTTCCATACTTCCATCATTTATATCCCACAACGTTCAGATAAAAGAAATTTCCAAGACGTAATAATTTAGTAGCATCTTTAGTTTATATCCCACTACGTTCAGATAAAAGTTATTTTATCCGGTATGCTATTCTAATGTTTTTTGATGTTTATATTCCACTACGTTCAGATAAAAGCAACGTGTACACTTTAACACACTGGTAAATATGTAGTTTATATCCCACTACGTAAGCCAAAACAAAATGCAATCCGTCCACGTATTCTTCTGTTTATATCCCACTACGTTCAGATAAAAGGGGATTTCGCTTAAATAAGAATGTTTCATCCACATTGTTTATATCCCACTACGTTCAGATAAAAGTGGTTGGATGGAGGATTTACTTTCTTCTTGTCCACGTTTATATCCCACTACGTTCAGATAAAAGGCTAAAATACCGCAACATCTAAAAAAAGATATGTACGTTTATATCCCACTACGTTCAGATAAAAGGTATGGATTCTGTGACTGGAGATATTACTACTCAATTGTTTATATCCCACTACGTTCAGATAAAAGTGTTGTGGTGGTTTTTTAAAAGATTCATTCATTGAGTTTATATCCCACTACGTTCAGATAAAAGTATAAGATTTTTGGATTATAAAGCTAAAAATCGTTTGTTTATATCCCACTACGTTCAGATAAAAGGCAAATGTTAAAGATAAGTTTCCCTTTTCGATTCCCGTTTATATCCCACTACGTTCAGATAAAAGAAAATTACTCCTGAAGAAGCTGAACGATTTCCTAAAAGTTTATATCCCACTACGTTCAGATAAAAGTTTTTAGATGATGATCCAATTGCTTTTTCTGTTCAAGTGTTTATATCCCACTACGTTCAGATAAAAGCCTCATAGAGACAAGGAAACCAACTACAGTCCTTAGTTTATATCCCACTACGTTCAGATAAAAGATTATCAAGTATATAATGATATTCAGACTTACTATGGTTTATATCCCACTACGTTCAGATAAAAGTTAACCGAATTGAATCTGCTGCACTTGAAGGATACACGTTTATATCCCACTACGTTCAGATAAAAGTGGACAGCAAGCGTGTCTTCGGTAAATCAAACATAAGTTTATATCCCACTACGTTCAGATAAAAGCTTTTGCTAGTCTTTTTGCCATATTTATATTTACTTGGTTTATATCCCACTACGTTCAGATAAAAGAAAACAATCTCATTATAGATTAGCTAATTGGATTATGTTTATATCCCACTACGTTCAGATAAAAGTTAGAAGTTATCATCCGCATATAGAAAGGAATTCCTAGTTTATATCCCACTACGTTCAGATAAAAGCCTCTGGAAAATTGCATGGAAAACCTTTATATACCAAGGCTTGGAGAGCATTCTAGTTTTATTAATGTTTCTCCGTTTTGCAGTGAACCGATGATTGTGTTTTTCATATTTAATAAAAAGAAGGCTTAATCCCTTGGTGCTTCTGGGTTTGTGGCAGTTTCTTATGAAAATAGGTTCACTGCAAAATATGATTGAGATTATAATAATTATTGTTTAGAATATCCTTTTAGAATGATACTGTGAGAGTAATTATATTTAGTATATTATAACTTTTTGGGAAAATAGAAAAGTATTTTATTGTCTTTTGGTATAATAGGAGAAAAATGAGATTATGCATTTATTTAGGAGTTGTTTTCTAGGTGAAAATGAATAAGGTGGAGCGGCTTTTTAAAATTATTGATTATCTTAGTAGTACTGGAGATTTTGTGACTGCTAAAGAATTAGCAGAGGTTACAGAAACATCCATACGCAATGTTTACCGAGATATAAGTGAGTTAGAAAAGGTTGGTTTTTATTTCCATTCAGAGAAAAAAGGCTACCTTTTAATTCAAAAGCCAATCAACCAAAACACTGGATTAACAGATAGAGAGTGGCTATCTCTGTTATTAACTCAAGCACTGCCAAAGCAGTATGTAATTAAAGAAAACTTGAAGAAAATAGAATTCAAATTTGACAGAAATAAAATAAATAAAGAAACAAAGTGGAATCAGATAATTAGTAATCGTATACTGCATCATTTTCTTTATCATGATACATATGATGAAAATTTAATGATTGCTCTTGTAAATGCAATGGAAAAGAGCAGAAATATCTTAATAACGTATTACAGTCCTACAAATGAAGCTGAAACAAGTCGGATTGTCCATCCTTATTATATTGTAGATAGAGATGATCATTATTATGTTGTTGCTTATTGCAATGAAAGAAAAGACATTCGTAATTTTCGTGTGGATAGAATTAGAAATTGGCAATTACAAAAAGAAAAATTTATTGTTCAAAAAGATTTTTCTATTACCAATCATCTTGCAACTTGGAAAATGGATAGTAAAGATGAAATAAATAGATTTGTTATACGATTTAGTAATAAAGTAGGAAAATATATAAAAGAAAAAAAGTTTTACGATAAGAATGCTATAATTGAAGAGGAAGAGGATGGTTCGATTCTTTTAACTATCGAGACGATGAGTAAACTATTTCTGCGATGGATTAGAAAGTATGGAATGGATGCAGAAGTACTTGAACCCCGTCATGTAAGAAAGCAGTTAAGAGAAGAATATAAAAAGCTGCTGAAAAGCTATGAGTAATAAATTGTATTTGAACAAATGTGGGATGTAAATGTTTATTATTATTTTATCAAAGATTGTTTTATTATTTGAACGCAGTGGTCAAAAATTTTAAATTGTGTAATTGTCATAGAAAAAAGCTGAGTTGGAACATTAATTTTCCTGCTCAGTTTTTTTGTGTTTTTTTGACAGAAAGTTTGTTCGCTGACTGTTTTTGTCAGTTTAAATTTTAGAATAGTTGTATAATAGAATATAGAAAAAAATGCTAAAAAGGTTGATTGTTTCCAATGATTGGTATAAAATTAGGTATATAAAATAATATTAAACTGGAGGAATAAAATGCGATGTGTTTTTAGTTTTCAGATTGAACACTTTCCTTTACGGTATCGTCTATTATTATTGTCATACTTAAAGGAAATTGTTCGATCACAATCAGAGGATTTTTATCAATCATTTTTTGCGGATAGGGAAAAAGTAACAAAGGAATTTTGTTATGCGCCTTATTTTCCGAATATTCAAATTAAAGAAGATGGAATTATTTCCAATACGTTGAATTTAACTGTATCTAGCTCTAATTATGAGATGATCATTCATCTTATTAACGGGGCTCAACAAAAAAAAGAATACTACTATAAAGGAAGTACAATGAAATTTACTGGAGTGAAAATGATAAAGGAAAAGCCGATTATACAATCACCGATATGGTTTAAGACTTTATCTCCTCTGTTGGTTGAATCAAAAGATAAAAAACCTTTGCTTGCTAGTGATGAAAATTTTGAAAAAGAATTAAATATTATCTGTTCAAAAATGATAGAAAGCAAGTATGGAAGGTCGTTATATCAACCAATTAAAATACTAAAGCATCATTTGAAAAAAACGGTTATAAAAGAAAATTTACATCAAAAATCAGGTGATTTATTTTTTACAGGAAATATAGGACAAGTATTATTAGACGGGGATCCACGAGATTTAAACGTATTTTATTTGGAGGGAATATCACTTCGTAGTAATCAGGGGTTTGGTTGTTTAGATATGGTGTAACTTGAAAGGAGGTGAAGATTATGACAATGGTAAGAGTGGAGACAGCAGATGCACTTTTAAATGCTGGCATCACAGGTTTTGTGAATATATTAGAAGAAGCAAATATATTTTATAAATCTACTAGTAATTATGTAGAGTTTGACCTCTCCGTCTTAGAGAATTTTCAATATTATTATTTTCAATATTTCGAAAATAAATACAAAGATCTTTTATCCTTAACTTATATTGTATCAAAGGGAAAGGAATTCCTTCATAAAAAAGAATGGGATGACAAGGCAATAGAGGATTGGAATAAATATATTGAAAGAGCAAAAAAAAATCTTAAAAGTAACAGTTATGCAGCTGCCTATAAAATGATTAATCGTAATGAAGTAGATTTATTAGAGATGGGAAAAAAATTAAAAAAGTTCAAGTTAAAAAAGAATGAAACTATTCCCGCTATTCAAAGTGAAATTGATGAAGGGAAACAATTCCTTCATGTAATTATTGAGTATTTAGAGAAATCAGAAGTGAAAAAATATATTTTAGCAAAAAATACTGCCTATACAATAATTGATAACTTTTGGAGTGGCGTATCTTTTCTACATAAGTCATCTACAACATTAGATATATTTGAAGAATATAAAAAATATTTTATTGATCCCATTAAAATTTATTACAAAGAAGATCATTCAAAAGATAAGTATGTATGTTTTATTAGCAATCAACCAATTAAAAAGCTATCAAAACCACACGCTTATGATATGGCTTGGCTAACTAAAATGGGGGTAGATATGAGTAGGAAAACCTCCCATTTTTGGAACTTACAATCTAATGTATGTTATATCTCACCGCTTATAAATTTTATTTATTCTTGTATTCCTGCAGGTTTTACTTTTATTAACAAGCAAGGCTACTTTGTGAATTGTAATAGTTCAATTGATGGTTTAATTACATTAAATAAAAATTATGAAATGGAAGCTATTAAGGCAGATAATAGTATCCAATTATTAGAAGCGAAAACGTATTATCAGTTAATAGATTTCATGGAAGCACAAAAAAATAAACAATCAAAAAATGAAATAGATAATATTCAAATCATTAAATTTAGCAATTTAGATAATAAAACAGATAATTTCCGACCATATACTTATAATGTCTTATCAAAAGATAAATTAGATGTGATAAAAAGACATCAAACAACATTAAGCAACATGATTAGCAAGGTTGTTAAAACAAGTGATAATACCTATTTGAATATTTACCAACATGTAATGGATCGTCTGTATAAAAATAAAAATCAATTTGATTTAATAAGTTTGTTATGTCGAACAAACTTGCCGAAAATGGCGGATGAACCTATTCGAAGTAATCGTTTAATACTAGATATTGTTTACTTGAATAATAGTTTTATTGGAACGATTATTCAATATCAAAAAAAGAAAGGAGATGATTTGATGAGTGAATATTATTCTTATGTATCAAGGGATAAAATTGCAAGTGTTGAAAATGCAGGAAGAAAATTAGCACAAAACTATAATTTTAAAAATTCAAGCAATAAATTAGGGGGGATTACCTACCGTTTGCTTAATGCTTTAAAAACCAAAGACAAGGGGAGGTTTATGGATACTTTTGTTAATGCACATATGTATGCAGGAAAAGAGGGAGATATAACCATCCCACCACAAATGATTGAGGCGCTTACAGATGAAGATAAATTGCAAACACTTGGTTACGCATTTGTTTTAGGTCTACGCTCTGGCCTTAACCCAAAAGGAGAGAAAAAGGAGGAAGCAAAAAATGAATAAAAAAGGTTTAACTTTATCAGTTGTTTTTGAGGCGGAAAGTGGAAATTACGGAGAAGGTGTTGGTAACGTTACTTCATTAAAAAAACTAACGAGAGGTACTGGGGATAGCTTTACCTATATTTCTAGACAAGCGTTGCGTTACAATATTATTCAACAAATGGGGGAAGATCGCACGCCACTTGAATTAGACAAATCTGTTATTCAGTTTGCACCAGATGCATTAATTTCTGATTATCCTGAAATCGATTTATTTGGTTATATGAAAACAAATAAAGCAACAAAGACTCGTCCAGCTGTTGTTCGCTTATCCAATGCTATTGCATTAGAGAGTTTTCAAGCAGATACTGATTTTTTAACGAATAAAGGATTGTTAGACCGTTATCAATTAGCAAGTGGTAATGATGGAAAAGAACAATTGAAAGGAGGAAATATTGCTCAAAGTGAAATTCACCATTCATATTACACGTATACGATCACTATTGATTTAGATCAAGTTGGTATTGATCACAATGAAAAAGAAATCTCTGTATCTAATGAAGAAAAAGCAAAAAGAGTGAACGCTCTGTTACAAACATTAAAGTTTTTATATCGTGATATAAAAGGAAGAAGGGAAAACTTTTCCCCGATTTTTGTGATTGGTGGAGTATATGATATCAAAAACCCATTTTTTGAAAACCGCATGAAAGTGAAAAATAATCGATTAAATGTAGAAACGTTACAAGGAGTATTATCGTTAGACACACAAGTAGCTGAAAATACAAAATGTGGACTAATAGAAGGAATATTCAATAATGACGAACAAATTCAACAGAACTTATTTCCACTATCTGTAGCTGCTTTCTTCGAATTTATCCAAAAAGAAGTAAGTAATTATTACTTAGATTAAGGGGTGATTTCATGAAAGCACTTAGAATAAAACTATATCAAAATATGGTTAATTATAAATTACCATCCAGCTTTCAATTAAAAGAAACCTACCCACTTCCACCTTACTCCACAGTATCTGGAATGATACATCGAGTATGTGGATTTACTGAATATCATCCATTGAAAATTAGCATTGTTGGAGATTATTACTCGAAAGTAAATGATTTAGCAACAAGATATGAATTTGCCGCTTCCTCCTATGAACAAGTAAGACATACGCATAAATTACATTCTTCAGATGAAAATAGAGATTATGGATTAATACGAGGAATTAGTACGACTGAACTCTTAACCGATGTAGAATTAATGATTCATGTTTTACCAGAGAGAGACGAAGATTTAGAAGTGATATTTAAATCATTTAAAAATCCAGCAGAGTATATATCACTTGGTCGTCGAGAGGATTTAGCAAGGGTGGAAGAGGTCAAAATAGTGGGGATAGTAGAGCAGGAATTAGAAGAAGATTTTATATTAAAGTACTCTTCCTATATACCTGTAGAGTTATTTGATAATTATAGTGCCGAAAATGTGGAGTTTGCGACCGTGTATAAATTGAATCGTTTTTATGAAAAAGTACAAATTAAAAAAGGTGTAGAGCAGCGAAGATGGAAACAAGTTTCTGCATTCTATGGAGCAAAAGGTCGAGAATTGATTTATGATACTTATGAATTTGATGAAGATGGAAATATTGTATTCTTTTCGTAATTGAAAAGATTTTGAAGTTACAGAGACTAGGGATTAAACAAATTTTTCCTAGTCTTGTTAGAAGGGAGCAAAAAGATTGCATAATTTATTTCTTGCAAAATCAGATGATAACTTAGAAGAAACGATAATAAAGCATACAGAAAGGTTAGTACAAGAACTAGAAAATCTAAAAGGAATTTACTCTAACATACCCTTTCTTAGATGGGATTTATTAAAAAAATCGTGCATTTATCATGATGTAGGAAAAATGAATACAAAATTTCAGAATAAATTATTGGTGGCTCTTAAAAAAACAGATTGTTTATTACATGATGGAATACCAAATGTTATGGAAATTCCTCATGGCTACTTAAGTTGCGCTTTTATTCCTTATGATCTAATAGAAGGCGATGATGAGAGGAAAATTGTTGCGCAAGCTGTTTATTTTCATCATAATCGACCAGCAGCAACTCCTCAAGATTTAAAAGCAACGATTGATCAAGATTTGCCTCATTATTTTAAACGGTTTAAAGAAGTGTTTCCGTACCCTATAGCTGAACCAAAAAGAAGGTTTAAAAAATATGTTCATAGAAGAATAAGAAAAAAATGCAACCCCGAATTAGCCAAACAATTTGTCCTTGTCAAAGGGCTGTTAAATAAAATTGACCACGCTGCTAGCGCAAACATACCAGTAGAAATTGCGAATCCAGGTTTAATTAGCTATGTGGATGAATTTTTAACTAGAAAATATGATAGTGGGAGGAATGGATTACAAAACTATTTGATGGAACATCAAGATGAAAATAATATAGTTATTGCTTCCACAGGAATAGGAAAAACTGAAGCAGCACTATATTGGATTGGAAGTGCTAAAGGATTTTTTACATTACCGCTTAGAGTCTCTATAAATAGCATCTATAAACGTATAGAAAATGAAATTCGGTTTAAACAAGTTGCGCTTCTACATTCAGAGACAGAAAGTGAATATATAAAAAATGATATTTATTCGATAGACTATTTTGAAAAAACAAAGCAATGGTCTATGCCACTTACTATTTCTACTCTTGATCAGCTATTAGATTTTGTCTTTAAAGAAGAAGGTTTTGAAAAAAAATTAGCTACTTTAGCTTATTCAAAACTAATTATTGATGAAATTCAAATGTATTCACCAAAAATGGTAGCATGCCTTTTAGCTGCATTAAAAGAAATAACGGAAATTGGTGGGAAATTTACTATTATGACAGCAACATTTGCTCCTTTTTTAAACGATTTATTAAACGATTTGCGAATTCCTTATAATCAGCCAGCTGTCCCCTTTTTTAAAAAGGTAAATGGTCAAGTTGCAGTCCGCCATCGTCTTATAGTGAAAAATGAGCAGATAAATTTAGAAGATATTAAGAAAGATAACGAAGATGAAAAAATATTAATTATCGTAAATACAGTTAAAAAAGCACAAGAAATATTTGATGTATTGATAAAGGAACGAACGGATGTATTCTTATTTCATAGTAGATTTACGAAAAATAATCGAAAAGAAAAGGAAGATAAGATTCAAAAAATGGGGAAATTAGAGAACAAAAGCAGTGGTATTTGGATTACAACGCAAGTGGTAGAAGCGAGTGTAGATATTGACTTTGATGTACTTTATACTGAATTATCTGATTTGAACGGTCTATTTCAAAGGATGGGCAGAGTATATAGAAATAGAGTATTAAATCATAAAAGAGTAAATGTATTTGTTTATGATGGTGGTAACGATTACACATCTGGTATAAGTTTTCAAGAAAAGTATAGTATAGTAGATACCAGTATTTTTGAAATTTCTAAAAAGGCATTAGAAAAATATAGAGAGCCAATTGTATTTACTGAAGAATTAAAAATGAAATTAATAGAGAACAACTATACAACGCTACATCTAAAGGGAAGTAGTTATTATAAAGAGATTTGCGAGTTTTTGAAAATTTTAAAAAGTATAAGAGAATACGAAGATTTAGATTCAAGAATAACCAATTTAAGAGAAATATTTAATGAAACGATTATCCCCTATTCTGTTTACCAAAATAATCAAGAGGAAATTGACAGCTTACTTTCTTGCTATAATAAAACGTTAAGAAAAAAAGCAACAGATGAATCAAAAGCAGATCGTGCAACATTAAGGGAAAAACTATATGGATTTACAGTAGATCTTCCACAATATCGAGTAGCGATAGCGAATTCATTAAATAGAGTTGAAAAATTACTCAAAATAGGTAACTATGCGTCTATCAAAATCGTTGACTATGAATATGACCAACATAGGGGTCTAAAATATACAAATGATATGAAATTATTTTCTGATAGTCAGTTTACATAGTATTAAAGAGGAGGAGAAATGGATGCTACAAACGAGAACTGTAGGTGGTGTTGATTTATCTTATTACATTGTATGTAAACGAAAATTGTGGCTCTATAAAAAAGGAATAGGGATGGAGAATGAATCAGATAGAGTGATACAGGGGGCTGTTCTTCATGAATCTTCCTATTCTCGTCTTAAAAATAAGGAAATATTAATAGACGGCGCTTTTAAAATCGATGCCATTGACGGAGATTATGTCAGAGAAATAAAGATTTCTAGCAAGATGAAAGAATCGGATGAGATGCAAATGTTGTTCTATCTATATCAGCTTTCTCTCAGAGGTATTGAGAAAAAAGGATTAATCAGCTATACGAAAGAAAAGAAAACAATTGAAGTAATTTTAACAGAAGAAAAAGTAACTAAGGTAAAAAAGGCAATTGCAGAAGTATACAAAATTATAGAACGTGAGAAACCTCCAGTTCTGAAGAAATTACGATACTGCAAAAGTTGTGCCTATTATAATTTTTGTTTTTCAAGGGAGGATGATGACGATGACGATGATGCGTGATCATTATGTTTTTTCGAATGGTCGTTTAAAAAGGAAGGATAATACGATTTATTTTGAGAATGAAGAAGGGCAGAAGAAACCACTTCCGATTGAAAAAATTCAAACGTTGCATTTGTTTGGAGAAATTGATGTTAATACAAAACTATTAACTTATTTAAGCCAATATGGTATTACTTTGCAGTTTTATAATTATTATGGATTTTTTACCGGTGCATTTAATCCTCGTGATGCTAAAGAATCTGGCCATGTGATTGTGAAGCAAAGTGAACATTATTCAGATAGGTATAAACGATTGTATATAGCTTATCAATTTTTAAATGGGGCAGTACATCACATGCTTCGAAATTTGCGTAACTATAAAGAAGGAACTGCTGAATATATAGAAGGGATTCAACTACTATTGAGCCAATTACATACGTCTACTAGTATTCATGAATTAATGGGACGAGAAGGGCAAATTCGTCACTTGTACTATCAATCTTTTAATCAGATATTAAAACAGGATTTTGTTTTTGAAAAAAGAGAAAAGCAGCCACCAAGAGATCCGATTAATGCGCTAATTTCATTTGGTAATACATTAATGTATCGAGCGGTATTGTCGGAGATTTATAAAACTTCTTTGAATTCTACCATCAGTTATCTCCATGAACCATCCACCAAGAGATTTTCCTTATGCTTAGATTTAGCCGAAATTTTTAAGCCATTAATTGTGGATTCGATTATTTTTTCACTAATTAATAGAAGACAAATTACGAAAAAGCACTTTGATTATTTAGAAGGAGAAATTTGTTATCTAAACGAAGAAGGAAAGAAAAAATTTATTACCGCATGGGAGGAAAAATTGAATCAATCTGTTAAACATCGCATGTTGAAAAGAAATACAACCTATCGTTATTTAATTCGATTGGAATGTTATAAATTAATTAAGCATGTAATTGGCGATGATGTATATAAACCATTGAAAGCGTGGTGGTAATAAGTGTTTGTAATTATCACATATGATGTTGGTGAGAAAAGAGTAGGAAAAGTATGTAAAAAACTTCGTGAATATTTGGATTGGACACAAAATTCTGTGTTTGAAGGAGAAATAACACTTGGAAAATATACGCAATGTATGGCAGAATTAAATAACATCGTAAATAAAGAAACGGATTCTATCTATGTGTACCAGGTGAAGAATCCGAGAAACATAAAAAAGGTGGTACATGGTAGAGAAAAGAATCCATTTGATTTATTTATATAGTAAAATAGCATGAAAACATATTATAATTATTCTAAATAAGTAGCAGATTTGCAGTAAACCTATTTTAAACCAAAAGTACATCAATCCCTTGTGGCTCAAGGGACCAAATCCTATTTTTGAGGGATTGTAAAAACACGACTAACGGTTCACTGCAAAAAGGTAAAATATTGAGATATCAACAATCCGCTTAAACCCTTGGTGTATAAGGGTTTTCGTGGACTGGATTTTGAGGGTAATATCTGAACGTAGTGGGATATAAAGAATGGAGAACTATCAGAGTTCTTTGCTGATAACAAACGTAATATCTGAACGTAGTGGGATATAAAGTATTGCAGGTCATTGGGAACTACTTTGATTGATCCAGTAATATCTGAACGTAGTGGGATATAAAGATGTCTATACCGACTTTACCAATCCCATGTCTACCTTTAAAGTAATATCTGAACGTAGTGGGATATAAAGTTAAGTTTAAAATAATGGAAAACATTTGTGATAAGTTGTAATATCTGAACGTAGTGGGATATAAAGAGAAGAAAGGCTTTCTGGACTGGCTGTTCTAAATCAGTAATATCTGAACGTAGTGGGATATAAAGTAATTCTAGTAAACCGCATGTGGTGAATGATTATTAGTAATATCTGAACGTAGTGGGATATAAAGGAATGCCGTGGTCAAGCTGGATACAAAAGGCGAAGTGGTAATATCTGAACGTAGTGGGATATAAAGTCAATTAAGGATATAAATAAAATCTTCCCGAATCAGAGTAATATCTGAACGTAGTGGGATATAAAGCATGGAATAGTCCAGATTCATTGGAATACGACGAAGTGTAATATCTGAACGTAGTGGGATATAAAGGAGAGGGTTAGACTATATAAAGATGGAATAAAGATTAGTAATATCTGAACGTAGTGGGATATAAAGCTAGTGTTGTTTTTATATATGTTGGATGTTAAAGAAGTAATATCTGAACGTAGTGGGATATAAAGGATATCAGCCTTGGTATTACTGTAAAAAGAAAAACAGGTAATATCTGAACGTAGTGGGATATAAAGTCAGGGAATACTTTAGGTCTTTACAGATTACGTGTTGGTAATATCTGAACGTAGTGGGATATAAAGCAAGCTGCACAAGCGAGTGTGGGGGCGGATGGAACGGGTAATATCTGAACGTAGTGGGATATAAAGTAGAGAGTTGTACGAGCGGCTGATGTAGCCTCCCTGTAATATCTGAACGTAGTGGGATATAAAGATTATTAACTTAGAAGAAGATACTTTCGTTGAAAATGTAATATCTGAACGTAGTGGGATATAAAGTATGGAAATTTCATTAATCCCTAATCGAGAATTAAGTAATATCTGAACGTAGTGGGATATAAAGGTTTTAGCAAAGTTCATAAACGCTTTACGATATTCAAGGTATCATCTGAGCGTAGTGTGATATAAAGAACAAAACGCAAACCTTGAAAAGCTAACCAAAAAATCGTATCATTTGAACATAGTGGGATATAAAGAAAAGAGAAGATAGAACCTTACCGGAACATTCAATTGTATTATTCGAACGTAGTGGGATATAAAGTCCGCCGGAGCAGTCGGATTGGATACTCTAGCTGTGTATCATCTGAACGTAGTGGGATATAAACGGAGAAGTAGAGTTTTGTAAATGAAAATAAATCAATTGCTACTACAAAAACTCCTCATTGTGAATAGATTTACAATGAGGAATCTTTCATTTGATTACAGAAAAATTATTTACATCAAATAGTTCACGCATGTGGGAACTTTAAACGCTAAGCATCATTCTTACTGTATGTAGTATATGCCCTTGAAAATCTTCATTAAATTCGGAAACTACATGAAATCCTTTTGCTTTGTAGAAGGTGGTACCGATTTTGTTTTCTTTTTCTACATTTATGTAAATTTCTTTGACACCTTCTAAATTCTTCACACCTTCATGCAACAAAGAGGTTCCTATTCCTTTACCTTGATATGCTGAATATAAATAAATTGCCGCAAGTTCAGCTTTCCCTTCGTCTTTAACACGAGAATAGTTAGCAAAACCAATTATTTTTCCTTCAGTTTCTGCAACAAAAAGGTTAGTATGCTCTAATCGCCATTTCATCATTTCATTGTTATACGCAGATTTTAAGAAATTTTCTTGAATCTCAAGAGGAATAATTCCTTCGTATGTGTCGTTCCAGCTTGATTTAGCAACGTGTTGCACTTGTTGAATATCAGCCTTTTGCATTTCTCGAATTACAACATCCATTTTATCATCTCCTCCTTTAATTTCTAGAATTTAGAATATTATACCATTTACTTCTTAAAAATTGATGATTTCTTTTCAGTAACAATGAAAAAAAGAGCATGTAGATTAATGCTCTTTTTATTGGCTAAATAGAATGTGATTTTTTCTTGTTGACTTGTTTTTATGTATCTTTTCTAAAGAAAGAAGAAAATTACAGAATTTACTCCCTCCCCAAAATCCCACGAACTCCTTCCAAAAACTGCTCCATTTCATCGTCCGTACCGATGGTGACTCGTAAATAATTTGAAATTCTAGGTTTATTAAAATAGCGGACAAGTATGCCATTGCTTTTTAATTGATGAAAAAGCGTTTCAGCTTCTATCTTCGGATGGGTGATAAAGATAAAATTAGCTTTTGATGGAATAATGGAAAAGCCAAGTTCCTTTAATTGAGCGGTTGTATGCTCTCTTGTTGTAATGATTTTTTGTGCCATTTCTTTAAAATAGGCATGATCTTCAAACGCTGCAACAGATCCAGCAAGTGCTACACGGTCGAGTGTATAAGAGTTAAAGGAATTTTTTAATCGATTAAGCCCTTCTATTAAATCAGGGTGTCCAAGCGCGAAACCAACACGTATTCCAGCAAGGGAGCCGAATTTAGATAGTGTTTGAACAACAAGTAAATTCGGATAATCTTTTATAAGTGGGATGGCGGTTTCTCCTCCAAAATCGATGTAGGCTTCATCTATAATTACCACGCTGTCTGGATTGGAATCAAGAATGGTTTTAATCGCTGCTAAGGAAAGAAGCTGTCCTGTCGGTGCGTTTGGATTTGGAATTACCACTCCGCCATTTGGTTTGCAAAATGAAGAAATAGGGATATTGAAGTCATCCTCTAGTGGGATAAGGTCCACTTGTAAGTTGCAAAGATTTGCATATACTTTATAAAAGCTGTATGTAATATCGGCAAAAAGGACAGGGCGATCAGGTGAAAAGAAAGACATAAAACTAAAAGCAAGAACTTCATCCGAACCATTGCCGACAAAAACTTGATCACTAGAAAGTTGATAATGACTTGCAATTTTTTCTCTTAATTGATCACAGTTTGGATCAGGATATAAGCGCAATTGGTCATCAACAGCTTGCTTTATGGCCTCCAATACATAGGCAGATGGAGAATATGGATTTTCATTCGTATTTAATTTTACATAAGACTTATCTTTAGGCTGTTCTCCAGGTACATAAGGGTCTAATTTTTTGACAAGATCATTCCAATATTGATTCATCATACACCTCGTTTTTTATTTTCTATCCTAAGCATAACAGTTCTTTATTTTTCTCGTCTAGTCTAATAAAGTAGTGGTGTTATTCGTTTAATTATTATTTTACGAGTATTTTAGTATTGAGTAAATGTTTCTAGTACGGTTTGTTATATCAATAGAATCATAGATAGTGTGCTTCTTTCTTTATTTTACAAATATGCAAGCTATAGCACTATCTTTAACGGGCTATAAGTCTTTTGGTCTGGGATCGAAGACTGAAGTATTAGTGAGCGATAAACAATTGGATAAGTATGCTGCAGAATACGAATGGTTAGATAGAGTAGAAGAATTTAGATAATGCATCTATTATTTTTGTCCTATGATCACTTGGTGAATTTTTTGCATAAGTACATAATAAGGTAGTAAAATTTTAAAGACGATTATTTTGACTAGGAAAAAAACAAGCTTCCATATAAGCTATAAAGTATCAAAATATAAACGGAGGCTGGAACCAGTGGAAATAGGCATTAGTACCTTTGTAGAAACGACGCCGGATGTTCAAACCGGCAAAGTGATTAGTCATGCACAGCGGATACGGGAAGTGGTAGAGGAAATTGTGTTGGCAGATCAAGTGGGATTGGATGTATTTGGTGTAGGTGAACACCACCGTAAGGATTATGCGGCTTCTTCTCCTGCCGTTATATTGGCTGCAGCAGCATCACAAACGAATCGAATTAGACTGACAAGTGCTGTAACGGTTCTTTCTTCAGCAGATCCAGTTCGGGTATATCAAGATTTCGCTACTCTTGATGGCATTTCAAATGGCCGTGCGGAAATAATGGCGGGCCGTGGGTCGTTTATCGAGTCCTTTCCGTTATTCGGGTACGATTTGCATGATTATGACGAGCTATTTGATGAAAAGCTAGACTTGCTGTTAAAGTTACAGGCAGCTGAGAAGGTAACTTGGAGTGGAAAGCACCGGGCTGCTATTTCAGATCTTGGTGTTTATCCTCGTCCAGTGCAAGAAATACTTCCTGTTTGGATTGGAAGTGGCGGTAGCAGAGAATCTGTTGTTCGAGCTGGATTGCTTGGACTGCCGCTTGTGCTTGCGATTATTGGCGGC
The DNA here is from genome assembly GCF_983173855.1 of Niallia sp. WK069_GA_01. Lineage (NCBI taxonomy): Bacteria > Bacillati > Bacillota > Bacilli > Caryophanales > Bacillaceae > Niallia > Niallia sp. WK069_GA_01. The sequence continues at coordinate 3,553,424 of NZ_OZ470138.1, read as the reverse complement.
AGCCCACTGCAGTTTGCACCACTTGTTCAGCTTTATAAAAAAGCGGCAGAGCACGGGGGGCATAATCCAGAAACTCTTCCTGTAGCATCCCATTCCCATGGATTTGTTGCTGAAAACATAGAGACGGCGGTAAATAAGTTTTTTCTACCCACTCAGCAAGCAATGAATGCTCTTGGCAAGGAGAGAGGATGGGGTCCTTATACGAAAGCAAGCTTTGATGCCGCAAGAAGTTTGGAAGGTGCACTTTACGTAGGCGATGTCAAAACAGTTGCGGATAAAATCATTCATCTGCGCAAAAATGTTGGCATTACAAGATTTATGCTGCATGTTCCAGTCGGGACAATGCCTCATGAAGATGTGATGAAAGCAATTGAGTTATTAGGAAAAGAAGTAGCCCCAATCGTGCGAGCAGAAATTGGCGAATGGGAAAAAGATTAGAAAAAGATATATGGCACTTAAATCAAACATTTCAAGGAGAACCATGCATAATCCCTCAAAATACATACCAAGAAATAAACATGACTTTGAAAGAGTGAATCAATTAAAGAAGCTGAATAGAAGAGAATTGCTGCCTTGCTGCCTTATCTAATGGAATGGATTCAGGATATGAATTGGCCGATAGCAAATGAAATAGCAGAAATACTGTTCACTTTCCCAAATGAATTGATTCCGCTTATTAAAAATGTTTTAGCAACGAATGATTATGTGTGGATGTATTGGTGTTTAGAAATTTTAGTCAAAAGGTTGCCTGCTGATGTAAAGAAACAAGTTAAAAGTGAGTTAATAAGATTAGTCGAAAAACCAACAGCAGAAGAAAAATTAGAGGAACTTGATGTAACAGCCTTAGAAATTTTACACATATGTTAGGATATTACAGGATAGTGTTTAAGGTTTCGCTTCTTTAAAGGAAATAAGAATGAACAGGGTGAATTTTGTATTGGAATATAGCATGGATTTACTAGCAACACGAAGCAAGAAAAAAGGGAAGGTGACGGAAATACCGAAATGGGGAACCTATTTACGAAAGCAATGGGAAGATCATTTTTTCGATCATCTTTCTGAAAACGAAAAGAAAGCTATTTATCTTCATAACGAAGGTGGATTTTTATGGCATGTGTTTAGCTACGAAAAAAAGCTTTGTCTTAAAGAAAGACAAGCAGATATAGCGTTTAATAGAGAACCGAAAAAGTCTTGTTTTGTTTTTTATCAACGTGGTGCTGATGCCATTATTATTGAAAATGCGGAGGCATTAACGGCAGATGACTTTATAAATGAAAAAGATATATACATAGTAGACAAGGAATTTAAATGGACATATGTGAGAACCCATGAATCATTATGTGGTCCCTATTTTAGTAGAAGAAATAACGAAATTGAATCGTAATGAGTAGTAAAACAGGGATAATAAAGTAACAAAGGTGGCAGGAATTCATAAGGACGTTTGTTCTTATGAATTCCTGCCACTTTCTATTTATAATGGGTTAAAGTCTCTTCTTGCTTATAAAAAATGATGCTTCATTTACTCATGCAAACCGACTTGAATATTCAATATACAAAAAATGTTCATTTTTAGGAGCTCGTAAACAGAACAAAATCCTTTATAATAAAATAGACTTTATTTTTCTGAATATTCAATTTACATAAGATTATTAGCATTTACTTTTTAATGGAAAGGAAAAAGTTTTACAGGAAAAGGATTTTAGTCAGGAGAACATGTTTTTTCGGGGCTAAACAAGGCGCTTGCGCTTTTCTATTGTCTAGCTCTTGTGAAAAATAACCCCATGCCTCTAAAAGTAAAAAACACTTTTTGAGTCATGTGAACATTTTTCTTCAGAGCTGTTCAAGACGCTTACGCTTTTCTTAGTGGTTTGCATATTTCTTTAAAAAGGGAGGAAAAATTTTGAATTATTCCACACTGCAAGAACATCATTTAATAGGATTGCTGCCTTGTCCGCTGAAGGTTCCGTTTGAATCGTTTCTTACATCTTACGTACAAGGGGATAAAGGAGGAAACCTTCGTTATTTTATTAAATCAAATGCAAATACCCAGTTTGATTTTTTTCCCTATCTAAAAGAATGCCAAGAGATAGAGGAAATACCTGATATGATGATTGCTCCAGGTTTTAGTTATTTTTTTCATCAAGAGTTCAGAGAACGTTTTGTTGACAAAGGCTATTTTCAATCGGTAGGCAGGAAAGAAAAAAATCCAAGTCTTGGTAAGCTCCCTCTGCAAGATCCGGAGGGACATTATACGATACTTTGCTTTAATCCAACCGTGATGCTAGTGGATCGAACGAACCATCCGGATATGCCGCTTCCAAAGCGTTGGAAGGACTTGCTTCGCCCAGAATATGAACGTTCTGTTGCCATTCGAGGTCATCAACATCGTGATTTTTGTGAAGGGATTTTATTAAATATGTACAAAGAGCATGGAGAGGAAGCGGTTCGGAAATTAGGAAAGGCAGTGAAAGTAGGACTTCATCCTGCAGAAATGGTAAAGCTGGCCGGAAGCGGCAGGTCAGATGCACCAAAAATCAGTGCTATTCCCTATTCTTTTTCTAAACTTATTCGTCCGAAAAAGAATGTTTCCGTGATTTGGCCAGAAGATGGGGCAATTGTAAATCCGATGGTGATGATGGTAAAAAGCAATACATCCTCTGAAGTCAATAAACTAGCGGAATTTTTGGCAGAAAAAGAGATAGGTACATTTTTTTCGGAAGCTTTTTTTCCGTCCTACCACCCACTTGTTGATAATGGATTACCAAAAGAATCCACGTTCAAATGGCTTGGATGGGAATTTCTCAGAGAAAAAGATATTGCTCAGTTAACAACAGAATTGGAGGAGGTTTTTCTTGAGGAGTACTGGGAGGGGAGAAAATGAAAGTTGTTACGGTAGCAGGTCCTCCTTCATCTGGAAAGACATCGGTCATTCTTAAGGCAGCACAAGTATTAAAGGAAGAAGGATTAAAAATAGGGGTGATTAAACTCGATTGTTTAACAACACAGGATCATCAGATATATGAAAAAGCGGGGATAGAAGTGAAAGTAGGCTTGGCAGGAAACCTATGTCCCGACCACTATTTTATCAGCAATATAGAAGAATGCATAACATGGGGGCTAAATAAAAAGTTTGATTTATTAATAACAGAGAGCGCAGGGTTGTGCAATCGCTGCTCCCCTCATATAAAAGACATTAAAGCAGTATGTGTGATTGATAATCTAATGGGCATTCATACCCCAAAAAAAATTGGTCCGATGTTAAAATTAGCTGATTTGGTTGTTATTAGTAAAGGGGATATTGTCTCCCAGGCAGAACGAGAGGTCTTTGCTTTTCGCGTTCGCCAAGTGAACCCCAAAGCCACTATTTTTCATGTCAATGGCATTACTGGACAAGGAATTTATGAACTAAGCAGCTTATTATTAGATAATAAGGACATCACGACTTTAGCCGGCAGTAAACTAAGGTTCACGATGCCAGCTGCTCTCTGTTCGTATTGTTTAGGGGAAACAAGGATTGGTCATGATTTTCAAATGGGCAATGTCAGAAAAATGAATTTTGGACAGGATTGAAGGCGATGGAGAAAAAAATAGTGGATTATAAACAATTAAAAGGTTGGAAGCTTAGTCGTTTATTAAAGGAGTACACATATTGTCAAGAATTCTTTTCAGGAATGGCTTTGCCGCTGACACAAAAAGAGGTTGCCCTTCAAGATTATTTTTCAGGGCTTGATTCTGAATTACTTGAAGATATAGGCATGAGTCGAGATGAATTAATTCAACGATTGGATCATTTTCTTCATCATATGATCGATCTTCAGCAAAATAATTCCATGAAAGTAGAATCTGTTACGATTATAGGAGGACGTGACAAAACAGGGAAACCCGAAAATTGTTCCTTAACCTTAAAAACTGGTGAAATTGTCTGTGTGGTTGGCCCTACAGGCTCTGGTAAAAGCAGGCTGTTAGCAGATCTTGAATGGATGGCACAAGGAGATACACCGACAGGCAGAAGGATTTTAATTAATAATGAAGTACCTCCAAGTGAATGGCGGTTTTCTCTTGAACATAAATTGGTCGCCCAATTATCGCAAAACATGAACTTTGTCGTCGATATGATGGTAGAAGACTTTATCAAAACGCACGCAGAAAGCAGAATGGTTAAAGATCCGGAAGAGAAAACGAAGATAATTATGGAATATGCCAATAGGTTGGCTGGCGAAAAATTTTCTGCTTCCACACCTGTGACATCCCTTAGCGGTGGGCAATCTAGGGCATTAATGATTGCAGATACGGCTATTTTAAGTGTTTCGCCCATTGTACTGATTGATGAAATTGAAAATGCTGGAATTGATCGAAAAAAGGCATTGGAGCTGTTAGTGAAAAAAGATAAAATTGTCTTGATGGCGACACATGACCCCATTTTAGCATTATCAGGAGAGAAGAGAATGGTCATTAAAAACGGTGGCATTCATGATGTAATTGAGTCGAGCCCACAGGAAAAAGCAGTGCTAAAGGATTTAGAGCGTTTGGATCAAAAAATGCTGGGACTGCGAAATCGAATTCGTTGTGGAGAAAGACTCGACAGTATCTGAGCAGTAAAGTAAAACTTCATTTTTTTTATAAAAAATATCCACTAATATATGAAGATGTTGGGAATAAGTAATTTTTACCTTATAAGATTTGTACTAACTAGCTGAATAGAAAAGCAAGTGTCAGGCATCTTACATGTTTTTGATTATGTCTGTCACTTTTTTTTGTGAAAATTTCGTCTAGTCCTTTTTTAGTGATAGGAATAATGTGTTAGAATACATATTGTGAAGGAATGAACTTGTAGTAATAAGGAGGAAAAAATTTAGTTATAGGAAGTATACGATACGTAAAGAAAATATCATACAAATAGATCGGGAGGAAATAACAAAATGAATAGAAGAATTATCGTGTCTGTTGCGGGACTGCTTGTCGTTGCGCTAACAGTTTATATATCAATGTTCAGTAACGAAAGTAATGGGGGGGAGGAAAAGAAAACTCCAAGTATTAAGCAGTTGGTGCATGAGTACAGTATTGGCAATATGAAAAATTCATCTGCTTCTATTACATCGAAGCAACTTATTGTAACAAATAGTGATGAAAGCCAGAAAAAGTATGACTTGCCAAAAAACGATTTTTTCGTTTCTATCGCCCCTTATGTCGAGAAAACACATCCTTGTGCTGTCCATAGCTTGACTGGATGCGAAGGAGAAATGGAAAATAAAGAATTTCAAGTATCAATTAAAGATGTGGAAGGTAACGTGATATTGGACCAAACATTGAAAACACAATCGAACGGGTTTATGGATTTATGGCTGCCTCGTGACAAAACGTACCGGGTAAAGATTTCGCATGATGGAAAAACCGCAGAGTCAGAGATCTCAACATTTGAAAAGGATGACACTTGCATTTCCACTATGCAGTTGACAAAGATGTAAGGTTCTTAACATGCCGATAAATAACTGATTAATCGTATTCAATCAAAGATAATATAAGAATAGTGGAGTTTTACAAGCTCTGGGAAGCTTTTTTAGTCATAAAAATGTTATCTTTAGATTATATTGAAAAATAGTTAGATTAATTAATAGGAATAAATAGAATTATTCTTGTTAATGAAACGATAAGGAAGCAAGATAGAAGAACGAATGAAACAGAGGTATTTATCGTATGGATGAGGCTTTACTAAAGCATGCAGATGCATGTTATCGATCGGCTGAGCAGAAGGCAGCTCAGTATTTTCAACTGCTACAAGAAAAAGTTATGCAAAAGACGTATGTCCCTACCTTAATGCAGGATTTTCAATCATGGAAACAGCAGCATATTTCCCCTCCTTCTTTATTCTCCCTTTTTTCGAGAAAAAAAGGAAAGCCTGACTCGAAAGGATATTATCCTTTTATTCATTGGCTAAATTACACGGGAAAGCTAGATAATTATTTGGACAGAAGTATTTCTTATCTTTACATGCGAGATTTGGGGAAGGATTTAAACTCTTCTGAAACACAGAAAAGCATTCGACGTGTTGTGGACGGTTTAAAAACTCACTTGATCCAAAAACAAGGGGACCAACTAGAAATGTTCAGTCTGGCTAGTTTGTACCGAATGGCTCAGAAGGATAGCGTAGAATCTACTGTAATTTGGGTAATAAACAAATTGCGGACGCTATCATTAACTATTCCAAATGGGATGGACAAGGAGCATGCCAAGCGAAAAGTTCTTAAAATTATTGCTGGGGTAGTAATGCATGAATTGGAAGAAATGGGTGAAGGAATACTGCCTGAAACTCGAACACAAAGATTGCATAAAGCGATTAAGCTAGGTTTTTATTATGGTCTGACTTATCCCCTCATTGACGATCTACTAGATGCTAAGATCTTATCCATGGAAGAGGAAAAACAGTATACCGATATGATTCGCACAACGCTTGTTACAGGATTTGTTCCACCATTGGGGAAGTGGAAGGGAAATAATCTGAAACTGATTCGATTTATTCATTCAGAACTTCGCGAGGCATTTGAGTATATGAAGGCAAATCAGGAGCCAGAGACATTGACATCCTTTTTTCAACAGTCCTATGTTTTTTTTCATTCACAGGAAGTGGACCGAGTAAAGAATCTATCTCATGGAGATTACACAAACGAAGAGCTTTATGTACCGATTATTTTAAAATCATCTTCATCCCGATTGATTGTTCGTTCCGTCATTAGCGCGGATCGAGATGAAGGTTTTGACAGCCGAACATTTTATTATGGCATTTATAATCAATTGGCAGATGATTTTGCCGATATGTTTGATGATTGGAAGGAAGATACGGTAACACCATATACTTATTACAGGAAATATCATAAAAAACGCCCCGACCTTATCAATCCATTTGAATTATATTGGACGGTTATCTCTCATTTGATTCATCACGTATATCGTTCTGATAAGAAGACGCGAGAGGTCATTTTGGATCGTGCAATAAACGGTCTGAAGCGTTTTAAAGAACGGGTGGGAACGAAGCAATATAATGAAGTAATGGAACTGTTTACTTCTGAGAACCAGCAGTTTAATCATCTTATTCAAAAAATGGTGATTAAAGCGGATGACGTTGATTTCTTTGACAAACTGCTTCGAGATCATCTAATTATGAGTTTGAAGAAGGAAAGGAAGGAGCAGGAAGAGTTTTCACAAACGATTGAGGCTGTCCGCACACAAATCAACAATAGCTTAAAGCTGGCTAAAGTAGATGCTACAGATGCTAACGATCCATTAATAGAAGCTGCAAACTACAGCTTAGAAGGCGATGGAAAACGTTTAAGGCCAATTGTAACTTGGTTTATGGGTGTGAATGAATACGGATTAGATAAATCGGCCATCCTGCCACTTTTGAAATCAATAGAATATATGCACACTGCTTCTTTAATCTTCGATGATCTGCCGTCCCAAGATAATTCAGCTACTCGCCGAGGGCGTCCAACGCTTCATAAGGTATATAATACGGCAATTGCAGAATTAACAGGTCTCTTCTTAACGCAGAGGGCTGTTTGGGAACAGGCATCTCTTGAAGCATTTGACAGGAAAACGGTGCTTTCTTTGATTCAATATTCGGCGCAAATGACAGGGGATATGTGTAAAGGACAGGCTATGGACTTGGATTCCAAAGGGAAACAATTGACTTTGGAACAATTGAATAAGATCTGTTTTTATAAAACAGGAATTGGGTTTGAAGCTTCTCTTATCATGCCTGCCATTCTTGCCAATGCTAATGAATTAGAGAAAAATGCTTTGAAAAAATTTGCGTATCATGCTGGCATAGCTTTTCAAATTAAAGATGACTTGCTTGATGTGGAAGGAGATGCGGGGCTGTTAGGAAAACCAGTTGGAAAAGATAACGAAAACAATAATTCAACTTTTGTTTCCATCCTAGGTTCTATTGGTGCCAAAAAAGAAATGTGGGAACATTACTGTCTTGCAATGGAATCGTTAGAAGCTGTGCCTCGTAAAACGAACTTTCTAAAACATTTATTGAATTATATGGTCAATCGAGATTATTAAGTGTGTTGTGAGAAACTTATAGAAGTGCTAGGCATTTAAGAAATGTTCATAATGTCTAGGCACTTTTTTATTGTCTTCTGTTTTTCTAACAAATAGGAAAAAACCTCATTCCCTATATTCCCCTAATAATTCGAATAAAAGTAGCGATAAATCATCGTTAAGCAGATAGAGAGTTTATATCGTTTTTCTGCTAAGTTTCCCCTGTGATAAAGTATTCTCTTAATTGTAACTTTGTTTTCTTATGAAATGTTATACAAATGGTAATTCTGCCAATAATTAAATAGTGAGAAATGCTTGTAAACCTGTTAGCCTTGTAGATGGGCCTGTTCAGATTCTAAAAAAAAAGCAGGAGGTTTACAATTTGAAAAAATTATTTATATTTGCTATTACCATTACACTAGTAATTAGTTCATATACCGTTTTTCCTCGAATAAATGCCCAAGCAGCTTCTATTCACACTGGCAGCACGTTAACATTATTTACGAATAAATTAGGAATCTACAAAAATGAAGCTAAATTAATGAATGTGCGTATGATTAATAAAGTAGAAAAAGTAGATGCGCCAAAGAATTTGATGAAAAAGAAAGAGCTTGCTGTAAAAATCTCGAAGAAAGAAAAGCAGTTACTTGCTCGTCTTGTTCACTCAGAAGCAAAAGGTGAGCCATATGTTGGGAAAGTAGCTGTTGCAGCAGTTGTGTTGAATCGTTTAGAACATAAACAATTTCCTGATACAATCAAGGCTGTTATTTTTGAAAAAAATGCTTTCGAACCGGTTCGAAATGGTTCCATTCATGAACCTGCCGATAATGAGGCTCATCAAGCAGTGGAAGAAGCGTTAGAGAATCAAGATAAATACGATGATTTACTCTACTTCTATAATCCGGAAACAGCAACAAGTGATTGGATTTTAACTCGTAAAGTAATGAAAAAAATTGGGAATCACGCATTTGCAATCTAAAAAACGTACAGCAGCCTGCTGTGCGTTTTTTTTTATCCGCATTTTGACATACTCAAGTTCTAGCTTAGATATTTTTTGTTTGAATATTCATTTAGATAAAACTAACTGTTAATTGGTCATTTTTCCTTCGTTTAACAGGAAAGGGTATAATAAGATAGTAGACGTAGAAAATAAAATGGATGCCGTTGTGTGGACATTAAAGAAAGATAAAAAAAGTAATAGAAAATAGTTCGTATTTTTGTTTGATGCAAAAGGAAAACAGGAAATAAAAAGATAAAAGTGCGTGTTCTAAATGGAGGATAAAAAGGACCAAAAAGTTCGAGACGTCTTCACTTTGAGCATCGGCTTTCCACGGGATATGGTGATTTCGACGTGTCATTTTTACCGGACTTATTGAACAAACTCTAACATGAAGAGAGGGATACGATGGACAAAAATATAATGAACACAGGATGGAATTTAGACAATAGCTATGCACGTTTGCCAAACGCATTTTTTAGTAGTGTCAACTTAAATCCAGTACGTTCACCAAAGCTGATCAAGCTTAATCATTCTTTAGCAATATCTCTAGGGTTAAATGCAGAGGAGCTACAGGGGGAAGAAGGAGTAGCGGTATTTGCTGGCAATCGAATACCAAAAGGAGGCTTTCCACTTGCACAAGCATACGGAGGGCATCAGTTTGGGCATTTTAATAGGCTTGGTGATGGCAGGGCTCTTCTTCTAGGTGAGCAAATTACTCCTTTAGGTGAGCGGGTCGATATTCAGCTTAAAGGATCCGGGCGAACACCGTATTCACGAAGGGGTGATGGCAGGGCGGCTCTTGGACCGATGCTGCGTGAATATATTATCAGCGAAGCCATGTATGCACTTCGTATTCCTACTACTCGTAGTTTAGCCGTAGTTACAACTGGTGAGTCCATCATGCGAGAAACAGATTTGCCAGGTGCTATAATGACCCGTATTGCTGCAAGTCATCTACGCGTCGGCACTTTTCAATATGCTGCAAACTGGGGTAGTGTTGAGGATCTCCAAGCTTTGGCTGACTATGCAATAGAACGGCATTTTCCAGATATAGCAGATAATGAAAATAAATATCTTTCTCTACTTCAGGAAGTAATCAAACGTCAGGCATCTCTTATTGCTAAATGGCAGCTTGTCGGTTTTATTCATGGGGTGATGAATACAGACAATATGACCATAAGCGGAGAAACGATTGATTATGGTCCATGCGCTTTTATGGATGGTTATGATTTGGCAACGGTGTTTAGTTCTATTGATGCTCAAGGCCGTTATGCTTATGGCAATCAGCCTTATATTGGCGGCTGGAATCTTGCACGATTTGCGGAATCTTTATTGCCGCTTCTAGATGATAATCAAGAGCAGGCTGTAAAAATGGCGCAGGATGCTATTTCTAATTTTTCTATACTATATCAATCGAATTGGATTGCAGGAATGAGAGCAAAACTGGGAATATTTAATGAAGAGGAGCAGGACGAAGCTTTAATAGATAATCTTCTTCAAATGATGCAGAAGCATGAAGCGGACTATACGAATACTTTCCGCGCTTTAACTTTTGATACTAATGAGGGTATTGCCTTGCTTGAAACATCAGAATTTGTACAGTGGAAGAAGGTCTGGGAAGAGAGGCTCGGCAGACAGCAGCAATCGAAAGCGGATTCCCATGAGATGATGAGAAACAACAATCCAGGGGTAATTCCGCGCAATCATCGAGTGGAAGAAGCATTAGAAGCGGCTGTGAAAGATGGAGACTATAGCAAGATGGAACGACTTCTTCAAGTTCTTTCCACTCCATATGCCCACAATCCTGAACAAGCTGACTATACTATATTGCCTGAAGCGTCGTCATGTCCTTACCAAACTTACTGCGGTACTTGAGTAAATATTCGTTTTAAATGTACTATGTCTATTAGTAAATTAGTTCCGAAAAAGGATATAAGAATAGCCCTGATCAACTCGTTTAGGTGAAAACAAGTTGATCAGGGCTATGTTTTTTTGTTTTATTTCTAGTGAATCTTCCTATTTAGCTGAATTATGCTTCCAGATTAATAACGGCTTTTGCAACTTTTTCATTGATATTTCCAGCCAAGAAATCAGGAACTTCTTCTAAAGTGAACTCATGGGAAAGAAGTGCTTCGACATCCAACAAGGATTTATTCGATAATACTTGAATGGCTTCATTCATAGAATGAGGGTTAATGAATGCCCCTTTAATGGTAAGTTCGTTAAAGAAAATATCGTAAGCGCTAATTTGAATCATATCATCAGGATTAGCAACACCAAACATTAAAACTTGTCCGCCACGGCGTGCAGAAGAGACAGCATTTTCTTGTGTTTTCGTTACGCCGACACATTCGATGACAATATCATACTTTTGATCATCTTTTAATTCGTTCAAATCATCATGATGGAGAACAGTTGAAGCACCAATTTTTTTCAGAAATTCCACTTTGTTTGGATTTCGATTGCTGACATCCACCTTTTTCACACCACTATTCGCCAAAAATTGAAGGAATAATTGTCCTAAAAATCCATCTCCAACGATTAAGACTGTATGATGTGTTTTAATATCTACTTGTTTTAATGCATGAATCATGCAACTAACAGGCTCCGCCATTGCTGCTTCTTTAAAACTAAGACTGTCTGGAATCTTGTAAACATTTGTTTCTGGTACATTAACATATTCAGCCATGCCACCATCGCGGGTTACTCCAATTGCGTCCATATTTTCACAAAGCTGCGGTTTATTATCATGACAATAAGAGCAAAATCCACAAGGAATGTTAGGATCAATCGTTACACGATCGCCAACTTTCAGACCACTTTTCACATTTGGTCCTAACTCGCTGATTACTCCAGAGTTCTCATGTCCTAAAATGACAGGAGGATTGGCTTGTGCTGAACCAGGAAGTCCTTTAAATAAATGTTTGTCTGTCCCGCAAATGCCGGCAAATTTCATTTTTATTTTGATTTCATTATTTTGTAAAGTTTGTTCAGGTAAATTTTGAATTTCCATTTTTTCTGTTCCAGTTAAAACTAAAGCTTTCATAAAATTATAATAACTCCTTTGTTGAAAAAATAATTTCGTAAATTAAGCAACATTTTTACTATTCCCTTTTATAAGACAAATGAAACGTAATTTTTTAGCCTAAGCAGGCATAAAGGGAGCACTTATGTAAAATATATTTAAAAATGCTCTTATAATATCTAAGCTGCCTGTATTGGCGAAAATAGGGACACAGGCAGTTTAGATATTTGTGAAGAACTGTTTGGTGTTCAGAATAAAAGCAAGGTTAATGCTAAAGCGACAATCCGATATTTTGCTTTCGTATACAGAAATTCTATTGATGTGTTGCATCGGATTTAGGTTCAGGTTCTGCTGTCTTTTTTTCAGGAACTTCTGATTTTTCTGTGCTGTTTTTCAGCTTGCTTAGTTCTTTTTTTCTTTTCCGTTCTTCTTTTTTTAACATTCCATATTGAATAACTGTGTTATTTAATACAGTTTTCATATGATTTAAAGTTCGATGTGTTTGTTTTACTTGTTGTTCCAATTGTTCATCTGAATAATCGGAGAGTTTCTCTTGCGTAACAACCGTTTGATTGTAGCTGTACTTTACTAAGTTGTAGGTGTATTTTCCTGCACTATCAATTCCATGTCCAATTTTTTTCCCCGATGGATGTTTGCCAAAGTCTACAAAACTTGCAACAAGATTGTTACTGAAGCGAGTATCCCAAAACGTAATTAATGGGCCGGCAAAAAAGGAGATGATAATGGTAGCAGGTCCAATTGGTCCCCCAGCAATTAAAGCACCAACCATAAATCCAATATCCTGTGCCATACGACAAAATTTGTATTTGATTTTTAGTCTTTTCGATGCAATAGGGGCAAGTGCATCATAAGGGGCAACTCCGACTTTCGCAGTCATATAGATGGAAGTTCCGAGTGTAAAGAAGAGCAAACCGAGAATACCATTTACGACCTTGGTTAGCAATGTCGGGTCATACTGAAACAATGTGGTATACAGTTCTGAAAACCATTCAATCATAAAACCAGCACATACCATATTGATAATGGTACCGATTCCGATTCTTTTTCTATCTAATAACAATACAAAGACAATGATAATTAAATTTGCAGCGAGCTGGGAAGTTCCCAAACTTAGACCAATGATATTAGAAATTCCTATGTTTATAGCAGTAAAAGGATCTAATCCGACATTTCCTACCCTACAAAGCGTAGCACCAATGGCAAGAATAGCAACACCGATTAAAGCTAAGATAGACCTAAAAACAATTTCTGATTTCGTTCTTTTATTATCTACATTTTCTGACAAGTTAATGACCTCCGTGTAAAAGTTTTATTTTAAAAAACAGCCCCCCAATCAATAATTCGTTATTCGCCAATAATAGTAATCCCTATAAATCAATAAGTGCAAAGATTGAAAAAACTTACGAAAAAAATCATTTGTCTTGTAATAAGTGTAACAGTTGTAAAGGGAAGAAGCAAATTAAGGGAATTTAGACAAGTGATTTTTGCTTTAAAATAAAGGTTTTCACAAGTGAAATAATATTTTTAGTGTGGCTGTCATCGGTAAGATTTATAAATGGAAAATCCTGAACAATTTGTGATAGATGCATTCAAAATAATTCATAATAATTTGGTGTAAATATACACAGATATCATTACGAAACAATTATTTTGCGAAACCTCTATAAGTACTTTTTACATAATTTTCATCAATTTTCGCAAAAATAGGTAAAGGAGGTGATGCAAGATGAGTGAAAAAAAGAAGAAATTGAATGATGATTTTAGTGACCAACAAGCAGTAAAAGGAAAAGCATCCAATCAGTATGATCATGAATTTGCAAATGAACCGCTAACAGCTGCAGAAAAGTTAAATAATAAAAAAACAAAAAAACGCCAGTAAGTCTTTAAATCATTTATTATTAAGGCTGTCGGAAGAGTGAAAGACAGCCTTATATTATATTTACTTCGTTTTTTCGACTTTGAAAAAAGTCTCTCTTCATTAGTCCGAAGCCTGAATATACTTCGCTTTTCATGAGCTATGGTGCAAATCTGATTTGCATGATGTCTACTACATTTTTCTTCTCCTTCCAACTGCCCCTCATGAGCTTTATCAATCTTCTATAAAAAACCTCATTAGCAAGGAAGAGTATTTAAAAATAAAGCGTTTTACTAAACCGGTTTATTAATTCGGAAATCAGACACAATTAAAGCATCCAAAACATATTTTTATATAATATAATCAACTTGTAAGCGTTAAATAAAAAGAAAAAGAGGTGAATCAAGGTGAATAACAAATTATCCACAATAAAGCCTTATACACGCGCTATATTAAAAGGACATTTGTGTTCATGCGGCTTTAGTTATAGTCAATTCGATAAGCCCATTATTGCTGTAGCTAATTCTTGGAACGAAATCGTGCCAGGACATGTTCATTTGCGTGAATTGGCAGAGCATGTGAAAGTGGGGATTAAAGAAGCAGGCGGGTTGCCTTTGGAATTTAATACGATTGCTGTATGTGACGGGATTGCACAAGGCCATGAAGGAATGAGGTATTCCCTTCCTAGTCGTGAAATGATAGCGGATACAGTGGAAACAATGGTGAAAGCACATGGAATATTTGATGGTATGGTTGTGATGAGTTCTTGTGATAAGATTGTTCCCGGCATGCTGATGGCAGCAGGGCGATTAAATTTACCGACAACCGTTGTACTTGGAGGCGTAATGCCTAACTATATTAAACCGTATGAATCGAAACAAGCGCGTCGTGATTTCCTAGATGGGAAAATTGGGGAAGAGAAACTTGTGCAAGTAACTAATCAATATTATCCAAGTGCAGGAGCTTGCCCATTTTTAGGAACTGCAAATACGATGCAAGGCTTATCGGAAGCTTTAGGAATGGCACTTCCTTATACATCTTGGATGAGAGCGCTGTCAGATGAGCAGTTGGAAGCAGCTAAAGAAGCAGGACGAAGAGCAGTTCAGATGGTGAAAGAGAAAGTGACACCGAAAGATATTATGACACTAGAAGCTTTTGAAAATGCTGTATCTGTCCTTTTGGCAATGGGCGGATCATTAAATGCATGTTTACATTTACCAGCCATTGCAAAGGAAGTAGGCGTAGATTTACCTTTATCCGTATTCGATCAGTTAAGTCGCAAGATTCCCTTTCTTGCAGGAGTTACTCCGAATAATAATTTATACACAACGAATGATTTGCAGCGAGCAGGCGGTGTACCAGCCTTAATGAAAGAAATTCAATCGTTAATCCATCTTGATGCGTTTACGGTTTCTGGGAAAACGGTTGGGGAAAATATTGTTCATGCTGATGTTGAAGATAGGGAAATTATAAAAGAATTAGCTACTCCAATTAATCATGAGGGAGGCATTGCAGTTCTTACAGGAAATTTAGCAAAAGACGGTGCGCTTATTAAGCAGTCAGGTGTAGCGAAAGAAGGCATGCAATTTAAAGGAAGAGCAAATGTCTTTAATTCAGAAGAGGAATTTGTGGAGAGCTATGAACAGGGAGAAATTCAAGAAGGAGATGCAGTCATCATTCGGTATGAAGGACCAAAAGGTGGACCGGGAATGAGAGAATTACACCGATGTACAGAAATTTTAACTAAATATAAGCAGGTAGCATTAATTACGGATGGTCGATTCTCAGGTGCATCAGCCGGACTGTCCATTGGTTATGTAAGTCCTGAAGCAGCGGAAGGGGGAACCATTGCATTTGTAGAGAATGGAGATGAAATTACTATTGATGTAGCGACACGAGAAATAACAATCCTTGTTTCAGAAGAAGAATTAGAAAAGAGAAAAACAGGATTTATAAGAGAGCTGAAAAAGGTAGATAGTAACTTATTGCAAATGTATGCACAAGTAACAACTTCAGCCGCAACTGGAGCCGTTCGAATTGATCTAAAAGGAGATGGGAAATGTGAAGAAAAAAATACTAGTAACGAAGCCGATTCCGGAAGATGTGGAGGAATATTTGCGTGATAATTGTGATGTGACCATTTGGAATTCAAATCGTATGATGCCGGAAGATCAATTAGCCGAAGCCTTGCAAGATATTACTGCTTTGATTACAACAAATAAGTATAAAATTGATTGTGAATTAATGAGCAAATCGCCAGAATTAAAATTTGTAAGCAACATTGCCGTTGGATATAACGGGTTTGATATAGAAGAAATGAAAAAGAGAAATGTGATTGGAATGCATACACCATCTGTATTAGATGAAACGGTTGCCGATTTGGCTTTCACCTTAATTCTTTCTGCTGCAAGACGTATTGGATTATTAGACCATTATGTGAAAGATGGAAAATGGACAGAATCAATCGGTAAAGATTTATTCGGAGTAAATGTTTATGGAAAGAAATTAGGAATTTTGGGGCTTGGTAGAATTGGTTCAAAGGTAGCAAAGCGAGCAAAATTGGGCTTTGATATGGAGGTTTCTTATTTTGATGCTTTTCGTAAAGAAGAAACGGAAAAGGAACTGGGGATACAATATGCAGCAATTGACATGATTATGGCAGAATCTGATTTTGTATTAGTAATGCTGCCTTTAATGAAAGAAACAGAGAATTTGATTCATTATGATAAATTAAATTTAATGAAACCAAATGCTATTTTTATAAACTCTTCTCGTGGTGAGATTGTTAATGAAGAGGATTTGATAAAAATTCTAAAAGAAGGAAAATTATTTGGAGCTGCTTTAGATGTATTCCATGAGGAACCAATTCGCAAAGACCACCCGTTCTTACAGTTTGACAATGTTTTGACCACTCCACATATCGGTTCAGCAGTGGAAGAAACAAGGAATGAAATGGCTTGGGTTGCTGCAAGAAATATTGTGAACAGCATAAATGGAATTGGAGAGACTTTTATCGTAAGAGAGTTACAAGAGCTGGTTCAAAAATCCTAAAAAAAAGAAGTTTGAAAACGTTATACTAAATCGGTTTATTAAAACATATTAAATAATATAACTTTTATAACAAGCAATAAGCTAGTTACATTTCAATGAAAGGGGTGTTATGTATGCAGGATATTTTTATTACCTTAAATTCATATGAAGAAAAAATGATAAAGGAAAATGGACAACAAGCATTTGTTGAACGAGTAAAAAAAGCAGGTGCTACAGGGATTGAAATAAGAAGAGAACTAGTTAGAAATGAAAATGATCTGGTGCAAATTGCTGCTATATTAAAGCAAACAACATTAAAAATTGTTTATTCTGCGCCTGTTCCGATTTGGAATCCAAAAGAGCAATTAAATGGGCAGGAGCTATGGGAAGTGTTGCAAGAAGCCTCTATTTTAGAAGCTAAAATAGTGAAATTTCCACTGGGACATTTTAACGAGCAAACGTCGAAGTTTGAAGAATGGACGTCATTTCTTCAAAAGGCTTCAGACAGGTTTGTGGTGATGGTGGAAAATGATCAAACAGTATATGGTGGAAATATTAGCGTGATCAAACAGTTTGCTCAGAAATGTAAAGGTTACCAATTGAATATTCCGCTCGTGTTTGACACAGGTAATTGGCAGTATGTAAATCAATGTTTTCAAACCGCTTTAAAAGAATGTAAGGAATATGTGGGCTATCTTCATCTAAAACAAGTGGTGAAAAAGGAAGGAATATGTGTCACCATTCCTTTAATTGATGAAGAGGGCGCCGAATGGAAGCAAGCTATTCAGACAATAAACAATGTTCCTATCGCAATAGAATTTCCGCTGAAATCAGATGAAAAGGCCAAGTATTATGTGGAATTAATACGTAAGAATTGTCAGGAGGAAGCGAAGTTATGAACAAATTAGATGCGATAACTTTTGGAGAGGCAATGGCTTTATTTATGGCAGATGAACTGGGGAATTTACAGGATATCCATCACTTTACAAAAGCGCTGGCTGGTGCCGAGGTAAATGTAGCTGTTGGACTTTCACGATTAGGATTAAAAGTTTCATGGATGAGTAAAGTCGGAAATGATTCGTTTGGCAAGTATATTCGGCAGTATTTACAAAAGGAAGGAGTGGATACATCGCAAATTCTAATGGATGAAGAAAACCCGACAGGATTTCAGTTGAAGGCAAAAACAAAAATTGGCGATCCAGACGTTCAGTATTTTCGAAAAAACACAGCAGCTAGCAAAATATCAGAAAAGGAACTGAATCAGGATTATATTCGTCAAACAAGGCATCTGCATATGACGGGCATACCATTGGCTGTTTCCGAAAGCTTTCGTCAATACGCACTCTTAGCATTAGCGGTAGCGGAAAAACAGAAGATACCTGTTTCATTCGATACGAATTTGCGGCCAAAATTGTGGAAATCACAAGATGAAATGATTGCTGTCATCAATGAAACAGCTTTTCAATGCAATATTATTTTGCCAGGTATTCATGAAGGAGAGATTTTGACAGGTTCTAAGGATGCTAGTAAAATAGCGGACTTTGATTTTAATAATAGTGAAAAAGTGGAATTAGTGATTGTGAAATTAGGGCCAGATGGAGCTTATTACAAATCACATCATGAAGAAGGTTATGTAAGCGGTTTTATTGTAGAGGATGTAGTGGATACGGTTGGGGCAGGAGATGGTTTTGCAACAGGAGTTATTAGTGGTCTTATCGAAGGACTGCCAATTAAAGAAGCGATCTTGCGCGGTAATGCAATTGGAGCTTTAGCCGTACAATCTCCTGGTGATCATGATGGCTATCCAACGAGAGAACAGTTAAATGATTTTTTAAATAATCATAGAGAAGGGGCTAATGTGTAATGAATAAGGGACTTGCAAAATCTAGATGGTGGCGTTTAATTCCGGTGATTTTTATTACGTATAGTTTAGCTTATTTGGATCGTGCCAATTATAGCTTTGGGGCAGCTTCTGGTTTAGAGCATGATTTAAAGATTACGGCAGCAACATCCTCTTTATTAGGATCATTATTCTTTTTAGGCTACTTTTTCTTTCAAGTACCAAGTGCTAATTTTGCTGAAAAACGGAGTGCAAAGAAATTGGTGTTTTGGGCGCTTATTGTTTGGGGGATGTTAGCTACAGCAACTGGTTTGGTTTCAAATGTTCCGACGTTAATGGTTATTCGGTTCTCTTTAGGAATTGTAGAAGCAGCAGTAATGCCAGCAATGCTTGTGTTTATAAGTCATTGGTTTACAAAAGCAGAACGTTCAAAAGCAAATACATTTTTAATACTTGGAAATCCTGTAACGGTTATGTGGATGTCTGTGGTTTCAGGTTATTTAGTACAAAATTTTGGGTGGAGAATGATGTTTATTTCGGAAGGTTTGCCAGCGATTATTTGGGCGATTCTTTGGTGGTTCTTAATATGTGATCATCCAAATCAAGCGAAATGGTTATCTAAACAAGAAAAAGCAAATCTTCAATCCGCATTAGAGGAAGAACAAAAAGGGATAAAAGAAGTTAAGGATTATAAAACGGCATTTAAATCAAAAACAGTTATTTTGCTTTGCGCACAGTATTTTTTATGGAGTTTAGGCTTATACGGTTTTGTTATGTGGCTGCCGAAGATTATTGAAGGCGCTTCCGATATGGGAATGGTCGCGACAGGCTGGCTCGCTGCGGTGCCATATATTTTTGCGGCAACCGCTATGATACTTGTTTCCTTTTTTTCTGATAAAAAGCAAGATCGAGCAGTGTTTGTCTGGCCGTTTCTATTAATAGGTGCCATTGCATTTATAGGATCCTTTATCTTTGCTAACCATTTCTGGATTTCTTATAGCATGCTAGTTATTGCCGGTGCTGCTATGTATGCTCCATATGGTCCATTCTTTGCGATTATTCCGGAAATTTTGCCACGTAATGTTGCAGGGGGAGCAATGGCGTTGATCAATAGTATGGGAGCACTTGGATCATTTGTTGGATCGTATCTGACTGGTTTAATCGCTTCCATTACAGGAAGTTTTACCTCTTCGTACCTGTTATTAGCAGGTGCATTAATAATTGGAGCCATTTTAACGATTATTGCAGTAAAAGCTGGCAATTCCTTTTTGAATAAAAAGCCGGTTCAAAACGCTGCATTAAAAAAGGCCTAATTGTCTGCAAACAATTAGACCTGTTGATAAATCTTGACATAGGTAAATTGTAGTTGTTTCAAAGAAATAAATCAATAATTATAACTGGGAGGGAATTATTTTGTTACAAGAAATTAAAAACAGAGGGATTACAGCAGTTATTCGTGATATTACGGAAGATAATGCTATTGATTTGGCAGAAGCATTAAGAAAAGGGAAGGTTACGATTTTAGAAATTACGATGGAAAACCCGCATGCAGTAAAAGCTATTAAAAAGTTAGTTGATTTTTACAAAAAGGGAGAAGTTATTATTGGAGCGGGAACGGTATTAAATGCAGAAACTGCGAAACGAGCGATAGAAGCAGGAGCAGAGTTTATATTTACACCAACCGTTCAAGAGGATGTTATCAAGGTAGCAAAAAACAATGGGAAAACATGTATTTTGGGTGCAATGACACCAACAGAGATTAATCAAGCGTATAATTTAGGAGCTGATGCAGTAAAGGTTTTTCCTGCTAATGTTGTTGGGATTGATTTTATTAAAGGAATAAAAGGGCCGCTTCCGCATATTCCGCTATTGCCAACAGGAGGAATCAATGTAGATAATATCCGGGATTATCTAGATGCTGGTGCGATTGCAGTAGGGATAGGAAGCAATCTAACAAAACTACCTAGTTTGTTTACATCTGAAGATTTAGAACGAATAACAAATACAGCAAAACAATTCGTTTATGCGATGGGGAAACAAGAATTAACAAGGGGCTAATAAGTTAGGTATGTTTATGGTTTCGTTTATCTTTAGGGACTACCTTGAAAGAGGCTTTGGCTTTCTCGATAAGTCCGCAGTCAGAATACACTTCGCTTTCCATGGGGCGTGCGCCGAGCCGCCTCGGAGCTCACTCCTGTGGGGCCACGCCTGTCCCGCAATTCCCACGGGAGTCTTCGTGTATTCCGCCTGCTCTCTGCTTCAACTTAGGTCATAGAATAAAATAGAAATCTGCTTCTTTTCATGCGCCATCGTGCAAATTTGGTTGTGGTTGCATGAGTGTCTACTTGAAATAAGGGTTCCTGCAAAGCAGTGCACCAACAAGCTTAACGAAATTTATTCATCCATCGGCCACATTGTTTGATGGTAAGCCATATTCCAAAACATATATTCAAAACGAGTTGTATTTAAGAAAATTTCTTCTAATTTCTTTAGTTCTGCTTCTGGTTTTCCTTCGGTTAATTTGTCGCATAGATGAATGCACCATGTGACAAGTTCGCCGAATTCAATGGAGCTGTACATCGAAATCCATTCTCCGTAAAATTCATCATCGATTGCTCCTGACTTTTGGCTTAGCTCTTTGCCGAGTTCCCAATAGCTCCACATGCATGGTAACAAGGCTGCAACAAGCTCTGCTAAAGTACCATTTTGCGCAACATGCAGCATATAATGTGTATAAGCTAACGTTGTTGGGGAAGGCTCTGCCTGTTCTAATTCTTGCTCACTAATTCCAAACTTTTTCGCATATATACGGTGAAGAGCCATTTCTTCGTTTAATGTGGAATGCAAGAGTGCCGCAAATTTCCCCATCGTTTCTACATCTGTTGCTTTTACTGCACCTAATGCGAACAGCTTTGCGTAGTCTATTAAATAGATATAATCTTGAATCATATAAAATCTAAATTTTTCTTTATCTAAAGTGCCGTCACCCATTCCTTGTATAAATGGATGAACATGGACTTTACGCCAAATTGGCTGAATATTTTTATATAAACGTTCACTAAATATCATCATTTTCACGCCTTTCTGTATGGAGCCAGTTATAAATAAATTCAATCATTACTTTTGTATACTGAACGAGCTGATGGAGGGACAATTGTTCATTAACAGCATGAGCATTTTGCAAATCTCCTGGTCCGTAAATTGCTGCAGGAATATTTGCATCGGCGAGCCAACCTCCGTCTGTCACGCTTGGTGATACATCCATGATGGCTTGTTTGTGAAATATTTGTTCATGAGACTGTGCAAGCAGTTGAACCCCGGCATGATTTTTATCTACTTCTAATGATGGGAAAATCTCCCCGCGATCTTCAATCATTGATGTGCCTCCCCATTCAAATGTTGGAGGGTTTTCTTTTAACCACGGATCTGCTTTTGCCACATGTAAAATATGTTCTTCTATTTCATTTGCCACTTGTTCATAGGATTCATTTGGATAATAATGAACGGTAATCCATAAACGACACTCATCGGCGATAAACGCTGCGTGTCGTCCGCCTTCGATAACGGCAGGATTAATCGTATTCGTACCTGGTAAAAAACCAGGATAACTTTTGGTGACAGCCCAATGACGTTCTAGTTCTTGTAAACCTTGAATAACTTTAGCCATTTTTTCAATGGCACTCGCTGCAAACGTTCCGCCGCCAGCATGAATCATATTGCGGCGTGTCCCGTCATGATATGTTTTTTTGCTTTTAATCGTAATCCAACCAGTAATAACGCCACCTTGACCTTGAATATGTAAATCACTCGTATCCATTACAACAGCAAAATCTGCGGAGTAGCCGCGTTTACAGCATTGAAGTGTTCCAGCCTCCCCAACTTCTTCTCCTACAACCGATTGAAAAATTAAATCACCTGGGAATGTTACACCTGCTTCTGTAAAAAGCTGTATGGCAAACAATGCGCCAGCTAAACCACCTTTCATGTCAGCCACTCCACGTCCAATTATCACATCTTCTTTTACAATGGGCATGAATGGGTTGCTTTCCCATTGTTCATCTTCACTTACTTCTGCCACATCCATATGTCCGTTTAGAATGAGACTTTTATAATGGGATGAATTCGTTCCTTTTAATACACCAACAATATTCGGGTCATTTGGATATACATCCCATTTATCAATGGAAAAATGAGATTTCTCCAGCAAACTGGCTACATACTCTTGCGCATCGTTTGTATTTCTTGCTGGCGGTGCAGGTGTCTTATAAGATACCAGCTTTTTCAATAATTCAATTAACTCTTCTTTTCGTTCCTCCACTTGCTGGACAAGGGACTGTACAATCTCTGCCATGTAAATCCTCTCCTTTTTACGCAAAAAAACACTTCTTTTTTTATTAGAAAGAAGTGTTTGAATAAACATTATAATGAATGATTAGCATATAATATGTTGCCAAAATTCCATTACAATACCTCTTTCCTCCGCTAGTGTTATCTAGATCAGGTTATAAGGGTTAAGACAATGGTCTCTCTCAGCTAAAAAGCACCCCTAGTGGTATGTATTTATTAAATTATGAATTGAATATGGATGATTATCTTTATTAGTTTTAACATATGAAAGCTGTCTATGTAAAGGGTCACACTCTTTAAGGAATAAAGAAGTAGGTTTTTAGATGGATAAAATATTAAAGGTCGTGCTTGGTTCATTCTTTCATAGAAGAAATTGTTCATAATGCCAGTAAAATAGTATTTAATAAATAGGAAATGTGTTCTTGTTAGCAAAAGAAATCTATCATCTCCATATTATATTTTGTATAATGAGTAAAAAAAGGCAATGAGGATGGTTATGGAATTAAAAAACGCATTTATTACGTTAAAAATATCTCCTGAAAAAGAAAAATTACTTACAAAGCATTTATTTCATGAAAATATTAAGCGGAGTAAGCTGTTTGCAAAGGTCGTATGCTTATTTGAATCTATTTTAATTCTAGTGAATATGATTGCCGCGATTGGAACCGGTTGCAAATTTAATTTTCCTGTTTATTTCTTATTATATTTTTTCTTATTAACAATGAGCTGTTTAATGCTTTTGCATATACACCGGTTTGAAAGAAAAGGCTCTTTTACGGAAAGAAATGCTAAAAGGTTTGAAATGGGTTTATTGATCTTTATTAGTTTCTTTTTAGTATGGGGAGCAGTAGTTACTTTGGTTGATCAGCGCGAGTATGGACATGTAATGGCATTTGCAGTTAACCTTATGAGTGTTTCTGTTTTATTTCACGCATCGAATAGAAGAATGCTTTTATTGTATCTGCTCCCAATATTGGTGCTTGTTGTAGGATTGCCATTTTTTCAGCATTCACACTCTATTTTAATGGGACACTATATTAATCTAGCAGTTTTTGCTTTTTTCTGTTGGCTTGCATCACGTATATTATATACAAATTATGCATCTGGCTTTTTTAATAGACTTCTTCTAACAGAATCAAATAGCAGGCTGTCATTAAAAATCGAAGAAAATGAGAACATTAATAGAGAACTTATGAAAGTGAACGAAAAGCTTGAGCGTTTGAGTTTGATCGATGAATTAACACAAATTCCAAATCGAAGAGGCTGTCAGCAATATGTAGAAGATGCTTTAAAGGCCGTCAATAAAAAAAGAAAGCTTTCTCTTATCATGCTTGATATTGATGTATTTAAGCAATTTAATGACAACTATGGACATTTAGAAGGCGATATGAGTCTGAAGTTAGTTGCGCAAAAGCTGAAATCTTGTCTCCCTTCCGCTGATAGCATTGCAGCGCGGTTTGGAGGAGAGGAATTTATGATGGCAGTATTTGATTTAGATAATAGAGCAATCTATGAGCTTGCAGAAAAAATACGAAAAGCTATATTTTCTATGAAAATAAATCATGAATATTCCCCTTTTTCTGATCGAGTGACAATTAGTTTGGGGATTGCTTCAAGTTATGTTACGAAGGAAGAAGACATGGAGCAGCTTGTACAGAATGCAGATCAAGCCCTTTATCAGGCAAAATTAAATGGACGAAACCGTGTGGAGGAATATAAATAGCAGCTATTCGGCTCATAAACTGCTCCAGCTATGACAGCATCTATTTTTTAAAAATTTTTGGAACAAGTGACTCTACGCTCGTTATCATTCCAAATTTTGAAAATGAAGTGGGGAAGCAAACGAAGAAAAAAAAGAAAGCGGACACCTCTATCTTATTTGCCCATAAACTAAAATGGGGTGATAGTTGTGCCATTACAAAATAATCAATATTTCCGTCCTTCTTGCCATCCTGCTCTGAATGGACGGTTTGAAAACTTTGACGTATTTGTTCCTTATTATGATAAAAAATATAATCAAATTCTGCTTCCAGCCGATTGGACTGGAACTCCTGAAAACACGCTTCTCAACTATTTCAGCCTTTTACGTGAAGCTTATTTTATGGAAGAACGAAGCTGCGGATCAATTGGGCAAGCGCAATATCCTTTTCCATTAGCTTATAATTTTTTCTCAAAAGATTATCAAAAAAGAGTAAAGTATGAAGCATTTATTCGACTTTTTACTGGGATAGGGCATACCAGTTTAATTAAGCTTTGTCGAGTGCCCGATGAAAAAGGGACAATAAAATTCTTTTATGAAATCGAAACGATCGAAGTACTTGAACACAAGAAAGCGGAATACTTTGGTTATACGTACGGCTTTATTCAGCTTGTTCATGAAGAAGATGGTTATCGGATTTCAGCAATACAAGAGGATACCGAGGATTTTCTTTGTGCACCTTATCACGGCTGGAGTCATGATGGAGAATCTGTTATTGATGTGAAATATGGAAGTTGGTGTTCGTTTATTCAGAAAAAATACCCGATGATTCAAAAAGAGTATGTGAAATACATTTCTTTTCATGGAAAGGATGGGGCTGATTACTGTTTTATATTCTTTACTTTAACCAATGGAACGGACATCGAGATAGCCCAATTTCGCAGAATTGGCAACGATAAGTGGCGACAAGTAAACTTGAATCCAGAAAAAGATTGTATAGAATAAAGAAATGAGTTTTAATTTGTCTGAACTAATTGGTAATAGGTAAAGACGAATATGCTCTAATTTAGCACGTAAATGGTTACTTCCCTATACTGGTTATTTATGTTTTTTCATCTAGTTAACTCAAACTTCGCAGTTATAAATTCCTCTTCATGTATTAGCATAACTTGGTTTAGAGCAATGAGAAAAGGGGGATTGATTAATCTCCTTATAAATAGGGGCTTTCTTTCCGTTTCAGGATGCTCGCTTTCCGTGGGGCTCGCGCTGAGCCGCTTCGGCCCTTGGCCTGCAGGGTCTCAGCTGTCTCGCTAATCCCACAGGAGTCTCGCACCTTCCACTCCAATCAAGCCGTTTTTGATCATTAGTTGCTGTCGTTGAACTGGTAAAAACACCCACTTTATTGAATAGACTAAAAGCGACACATTTTAGTAGAATAACGTTGAATAATAACATAAAAAAACAACGCTACTATGGTTTAGCAATAATACCTTGTAATGAAATTCGAAGACAAGAACGTATTCTAAAACAAGTTGCTTGTAACGGAGGGTGCGAAGACTCCTGCGGGAAATGTGGGAAGGCTGAGACCCCGCAAGGCAACGCCGAGGAGGCTCAGCTCCCACCCCGCGGAAAGCGAAGCAACCCGTAGTGGAAAGCAACCCCATAAGAAAAGCGCAAGCGCCTTGTTTAGCTCCGAAGAAAAATGTTCTCCAGACTCAAAAAGTGTTTTTTACTTTTAGAGGATGGAGGCAATACTCACCGGGGCTAGGCGCTGACCGGCTAAATACGCCACGTCCTTATGTCTTGGCCGGCACTTGTACATCCTGTACGGCGAAGCTAGACAGCCTTCACATTTCAAAAAGTATATACTTTTTCACCTTTTAAAAAACAAACCTCCCATTTTATTGTTCTAAACCGAGTAACCTCAAGACTTGGAAACGAATTTGATGGTGCGAAGTTTGAGTAGTTAAGTATGAAAACTATGTTGTTCCATTACGCTACAAACACTCGCTTTCCGCTGGGAAGAAGCGGCTAAAGCCGAGCCCCACGGAAAGCGAAGTGTATGCAGGCTGCGGGTGTTTACCGCAAACCTTCTTTTTTATATAAATAAAAAACCCAAACCATGATTACGAAATACTTTTTACATCTTCGTATCATGGTTCGGGTTTATCTTCGGCTGGAATACTTATGTCCCAGCTTCTTCATAATTTATGATGCTTTATTTTCAGATGAAAGATCTTCATCCGAATTATATATGTCCGTGTCTAACTCTCCAAGCGTTTTACTTGTTACGACTCCTGAAACCATTGACCCACTAACATTTAATGCAGTACGTCCCATATCAATTAATGGCTCTACAGAGATTAATAACCCTGCTAATGCAACTGGTAAATTTAAGGTCGAAAGCACGATTAATGTTGCAAAAGTAGCGCCTCCACCTACACCAGCAACTCCAAATGAACTAATCATTACGACAATAATTAATGTCGCAATAAAGGAAGGAGACAAAGGATTAATTCCTGCTGTTGGAGCGATCATAACGGCTACCATTGCTGGGTAAATACCAGCACATCCGTTTTGTCCAATCGATACACCAAAGGATGCAGCAAAGTTAGCAGTAGACTCAGAAACGCCTAATTTTGATTTTTGTGCGTCAATATTTAATGGCAGTGTCCCAGCACTTGTACGAGAAGTAAAAGCAAAGGTTAATACTGGAAGCACTTTTTTTATATATTTTTTTGGACTTAATCCTAATACGGCTAGAATAACTAAATGAACGATAAACATGGCGATTAATGCTGCATAAGAAGCAATTACAAATTTCCCTAATTTTAATATAGCATCAACATTACTGCCTGCAACTGTTTTTGCCATTAAAGCAAGAATTCCGTATGGAGTAAGACGTAATACAAGTGTTACTATACGCATTATCACTGAATAGACTGCTTCAACCATCTTTTGAAAAAATTCGGCCTGCTCAGGATTTTTTCGTCTTATTCCAAGTAAGGCAACTCCAATGAATGCTGCAAAAATAACAACCGCAATTGTAGAAGTAGGTCTTGCTCCCGTTAAATCTAAGAATGGATTTGCAGGAAGAAATCCAAGTATTTTTTGTGGAATTGTTGTACTTTGTACTTCTCCTAAACTTTCTTCTAACTGCTGACCACGAAGTGCCTCCGCGTCACCAGAATTAATATCAATTGCTTTTAAATCAAACCCAATAGCGGATGCAATTCCAAGTGATGCAGCAATTGCTGTTGTCAGTAATAATGTTCCTATCACAAGACCACTGATCTTTCCTAGGTTATTTGACTTTTCTAATCGTGTAAATGCAGAGATGATGGAAATAAACACAAGTGGCATAACAATCATTTGTAATAACTTCACATAGCCATTACCTATTAAGCCGAACCAGTCATTCGATGTTATTATGACTTCTGAAGTTGGCTCATAAAACAATTGTAAAATAACTCCAAATAAGATGCCTAGTCCCAGTCCAGTAAAAACACGCTTGGAGAAGGAGACATGCTTCTTTTGCATATAGAATAAAATACTAAGAAGCACTAATAAAAAAATAATATTTAAAATAGATAAAAAGTTCAACGAAAATTCCTCCTAATACAATATGTAATAATTCCGATTGGTTAAATTGGAATTATAATTCTTAAAAAGAATAACATGCTTAGTGGTGTATGTAAATAAAAAATGGAAAAAAAAAAGCCTACACACAAAACTTTGAATTTGTCCATTTGTGGAGCAGACGTTTTTTTATTTTTACCCTTATTTTTTCTACTTTTCTCTCGCAGGTGTCACATGCAATCCTCTGCCATTTGTCCATTCTACACAAAAGAGGTTTTTTCTATCTTCATATCCCATTTCCTCTAATTGGCTGCTAAGCCACTCTTTTGTCTTGCCTATTCGTCTGAATTCTTTATCTACATATTCACCATTACTTATTAGTAAGGCAGAAGGGTCAGGTTCATTAACTCTTACAATGCTTAACATTCCGTTTGTTTCCAATTGTGCATGCTTCACTTCTGTTAAAGAGAAAATCCCGTTCATTCTTAACATAGTACGAAACTGTTCCATTGCTAAATCATTTTTTTGGAATTCATCCATATTAAGTTTTCCATTACTCATTAAAATGGAATCTTCCCCTTTTATTATTTTGCGTACTCCTCTACTATGTGTCAGTTTTTCGATTATAAAGATAAGTATTTGCCAAAGTAGAAGCGTATAAAGCAGTTTATGAATCTCGATTTTAGGATTATAAATGACACCTCCGACAATTGCGCCAAGAACAATAATTTGCAAAAAATCAAAAGGTGTTAATTGTGACATTAATTTTTTGCCAGAAAATCGAAGTGAAACCAATAGACAGATGAGTCCAATTATTAATTTTAAACTGATATCTATGTACATATAAAGTGCACTTTCCTTTCTTACTTATAAGTTGCTATTATCCTATCTATATATTTCCTATCCTTATACTGATTAAACTTTATGCAGAAAATCAAAGTGATTTTTAAAAATTGTTATCTGATAAACAGATTGAAATTTTCAGCTTAGAAAATATAATTTGTATCCATTTGAAATAAACAGAATGAGTGGAAATGGTTCAAAAAGTGAAGAACTCATACCTAAATTAACTAGTCGGTTTTAGTTTATGTAAAATGGGGATGATGCCCAAATTTTAAAAATTTAGGCTTAATAAAAAAGTTATAAAAATTAAAGTATGATGCAAGATAGTAGTAAACGAATGCAAGCATCGTTTATGAAGTAAGAATGTATAGGGGGAATATGATGGAATTATCATTATTATTAGAGTATGGTTGGGTTTTACTTATTTTAATTTTTTTAGAAGGGATATTATCTGCTGATAATGCCCTCGTTTTAGCTATTATGGCAAAGCATTTACCAGTAGAACAGCAAAAAAAGGCGATTAATATTGGATTGATATTAGCTTTTATCTTTAGGATTGGCGCTATTTTTGTTATTTCGTATCTTTTTCATGTTTGGCAAATTCAAGCGATTGGAGCTGCTTATTTAATCTTTATCGCATTAAAACATTTATTAAAAAAGGATCATGGAGAAACAAAGAAACAAGGGAAGAGCTATCGTATGACTGTTGCACAAATTGCCTTAGCAGATATTGCATTCGCGGTTGATTCTATATTAGCAGCAGTAGCACTTGTTATAGCTTTGCCAGATACGCCAATAAGAGACATTGGTGGGATGGATGGTGCTCAATTTATTGTTATTTTAATAGGAGCCATTGCAGGTTTAATTGTTATTCGGTTCGCTGCAGGTTACTTTGTTAAAATTTTGACAGAACGCCCAAGTCTTGAAAAGGCGGCAATGTTACTCGTTGGCTGGGTTGGAGTTAAGTTATTAATGCATACGCTTGCGCATCCTTCCTTGCATATTATTTCTCATGATTTTGTGGAAGGTCCTATTTGGAATACCATCTTTTGGTCGGTTATGCTTCTGATCGCTTTGGGTGGATGGTTTTTATCAAAAGGAAAACCGGAAAAAAACAGGGAAGCGAACTAACTAGAAAAAAGGAAAGAAAAACAGACAATATATTCAGGTAGACCCTTATACACCATGGCGCATGAAAAGATGCAGCATTCTAAAATTTATAAGCAGAGAGCAGTCAGAATACACGAAGACTCCCACGGGAATGCGAGAAAGACGAGACCGAGCGACCGAGCCTAGGTTGCCATATATAGTGGGTGGAATTCCCACCGAGAAAGAACTAGCCATTCACTCGTAGCGAGTCTTGGAGGGCAAGGGGTAACTCTTGGTTTTAAGCGTAGACAGCGAGGTAATGGGCCGTAAGCCAAATGGTTGAAGGGATAGAGCTCCGAAATCTTCCTTTAAGAGGGCTGATGTGTTGGTCTCCACAGAAAGCAATATTTCTATTTTCGCAAAATGGCGAGAAAATGGAAACCTCTTCGGAGTCGGTGACCTCGGCACGTTATACATCGATATATGGTAGCAACTCGGGAGATCCTGTTTAGTCTTTCTATGTAAATAGAGAGTATGGCGAACCAAGCGATAAAAAGCAAGCAAGCCAAAAGCTGACAGGAAGTCGGATAGCTGTGTAGTACCAAAGAAATCGGGTAATTCTGATGGAGGAAAGGCAGCTACCCTATTACAGCCCTTATGGAGAAACATTTACTATACACGGAGATAGTGATGGAATGGAAACAAAACCAGTAAGGATAGCAGAATGAAACAGTATGAAACATTTTGTAAAAGGTGATAGGGAGGAGCCGTGTGCGATAATTCCGCACGCACGGTTCTTAGAGGGATAGCGGAGCACAATCCATTTCGGAGAGGCTCCCGTCTACTCGACCCGCAGTGCAGCGAGGAGTCTCGACGCTCGTCCGTGGGGAAAGCGAAGTGTATTTGCCTGCGGACTAATTGAGCGTGTAAGTAAGCTTAGCTAAAACTTAGTATACGCTTCAGCAAAAGACTATCACATATATATTATGTATTGGATCATCCTTTTTTCTTAAGTAGTGTTATAATAAAGTGTTCCAACTCAGGAATGTTTGAGCAATGACATTTAAAGTTTGGATACAATAGAAAAATATTAGTGATTTATTTGCGATTCTTTATATAAATGATAAAGCACTACACGAAGGAGAAAAAATGAATAATTATAAATTGTTAATTCAGTATGATGGTGGACGTTATAAAGGCTGGCAGCGTCTTGGTAATGGCGATAGTTCTATTCAAGGAAAAATAGAAAATGTGTTAACAGAGATGATGGGAGAAAAGGTAGAAATTATCGGATGCAGCAGAACGGATGCTGGTGTCCATGCTATCAGTCAAATAGCTAATTTTAAGATCAATAGAGATTTAACGGAATCGGAAGTTAAGGACTATTTGAATAAATATTTACCTCAAGATATCAGCATCATAAAAGTTACATTAGTTTCTGAACGTTTTCATGCTCGATATAATGCGAAGGATAAGACATATTTATATAAGATTTGGAATAAGGAATATACAAATCCTTTTATGCGTAAGTACAGTATGCATGTGGAGAAAAAACTAAACATCGCAAAAATGCAGCAAGCAAGTAAGCATTTTATCGGGAAACATGATTTTACTGCTTTTTCAAATGCTAAAACAAAGAAAAAGTCGATGGTGCGTGAAATATATGCTATTCAAATTGAAGAAGAAGCTGGTTTTCTCCAAATTAGAGTGCGCGGAGATGGATTTCTTTATAACATGGTAAGAAAAATGGTTGGTACATTGATAGAAGTCGGCGAAGGCACAATAAATGCCAATCATATCCCAGGAATTTTAGAATCGAAAAAACGAGATCAAACGGGTGGCATGGCTGATGCGTGCGGACTTTATTTGGAAAAGGTAGATTTTTAATAAGAAATAAGCTGCACTGTGCATTGTACAAAACAACTTAGTTTTTTATAAGCAAGTGCGCTGGATCTAGACACTAATCTAAGTTGAAAATTTTATGCTTTCTTATTTTTAAAAAAAGCATCTGACAATATTGCCAGATGCTTTTTTGTTCTTTATTTAAATAATACACTGACGGATTTTTCTTCAAATACTCGAATGATTGCATCACTCATCAATGGTGCAATAGAAAGCTGTGTGATTTTATCGATTCTTTTTTCTTCTGTAAGTGGAATGCTATTTGTAACGATTAATTCTTTTAGTGGAGATTCTTTAATCTTTTCAATTGCTGGTTCAGATAGAACAGGATGTGTACAGCAGGCATACACTTCTTTAGCACCATTTTCTAGTAGTGCGTTTGTTCCATTTGTGATTCTATAGGCAGTATCAATAATATCGTCTATTAAAATTGCTGTTTTCCCTTCGATGTTCCCGACAATATTGATTTCTCTTGAACCAAAGTCACGAGGTCCACGTTTGTCAATAATCGCAATTGGTGCTTTTAATCGATCAGCTAATTCACGAGCACGTGTTACACTGCCATGATCAGGGGCTACGACAACGACATCATTATTAAATTCTTTTGTACATAAATATTGGGATAAAATAGGCATACCAACCATTAAATCTACTGGGATATTAAAAAATCCTTGTGTTTGCGGAGCATGAAGATCCAATGTTATAACACGATTTGCCCCAGACTTCTGAATTAAATTAGCAACAAGCTTAGCCGTAATTGGTTCTCTTGGCTGCGCTTTTCTGTCTTGACGAGCATAACCGTAATAAGGAATAACGACATTAATTGATTTTACGGATGCACGTTTTAAAGCATCAATCATAATGAGTATTTCCATAATATGTTGGTTCACTGGCTCACAAGTAGATTGGATAATAAAAACGTCACAGCCACGAACACTTTCCTCAATATTGATTTGAATTTCTCCATCACTAAACTGCTTTACAGCGCATTTTCCTAACTCGACCCCAATCTTATCTGCAATTTCTTGCGCTAATTGTGGATTAGAATTTAATGAAAAAACTTTTAATTTGGAGCTTTTATATGTATTTGGCACGTTTGGTTCCTCCTATAAGATGAACATAATTCCGCAGTATTCTTTAAATAGTATAGCTAAAATAAATATATCTATCCTGTATTTTAGGGCAGTATATGCATCATTGCAACAAATTTCACGTAAATAATAATAAAGATCTTTTCCTTCCATCTCTTGAATTTAGAAGGAATAAACAAAGCATATATCTAAAACAAAAGAGAGAAGTTGTATAATAGATAAAAAAGGACGAGACAATCTCTTGTACATATAATGAAAGAAAATAAGAAAACTAATAAAAAGATAAAAAATGGGAGTTTTTCTTATGAATGATGTGTTAACAGCTTATTTTGAACGTGCAGTTAGACGAACAAAACAAATTATTTTGGAAGATGTAGACAGGTATTTACAACGAAAAGAAATGATGCCTTCATATGAACAATATGTAAGGGAGAGAGGAGAGTATATTAACCAAATTTGGTTGAATACATGGCTCAATATAACAGCAAGCCATGCTACTTTTAAGGAGAAGAAAAGCTATTTAACTGAAAAGGGAGTAAGCATAGAAGGATTAAGAAAAAAATTGGTTAACAAACTGTTTCGAACAGAAATAAGAGAGGTAGAACCAATTGATTTTATGGAATGGCTAGACAGTCTTTTTGTTGCTGATGAAATGACTGCATGGGAAAAAAGATATAAAAAGGTTAGAAAAATATATTTAGATCAACAAGAAAAGATAAAACAACTAGTAATCCAGAAGAAATTAGAAGAGAAGTTTCTATATTATATCGAACAAAAGTTAAAAGAAAATTATGAGGATGTATATCTTTATATTCGTTATTTAGTAGGAAGCCATCTTGCTATTGATATAGAAAGAAACGGGGTTATAGTAAGTTTGAATGTTTGTACATTGGATGATTATTTTCACGATGAAACAATGCTGCAATCTAATGGATCGCTGTTTGGGGAGGATTTAGAAGAAACATATCAAGACCTTCTTCGGAATTATATAGATGATTTTGCACCTAATTGGTTAAAACAGGAATTGCCTTCCCATCTGTATACGGAATATGAGGGGATTTTTCATAAAGCATTACCAAATTCGTATTTATTAGAAATAGGAATGGACGTTTTTGAAGAACTCTCTATGGAATTTTTTGAAGATTTATTAGAGGAAACGATTTTTGACCTTATAAAACTTCTTGATATTCCTTTTGACTTAGAAACGCATCAAAAAATTTATCAAGAAGATCGCATAAAACGACAAGAAAAGGAAAAAGAGAATAAGGAAGAAAGAAGACGTAAAAAAGAAGAAGAAGCACGAATGATAGAGGATATTTTCGGTAAAGAATATCACCCCCCCTCGGGCAGAAATATTCATTACGTGCTCCATGTAGGGGAAACCAATACAGGGAAAACGTTTCAGGCAATAAAAAGAATGAAGAAAGCAAAAAGTGGTCTTTATTTAGCACCTCTCCGATTATTAGCACTTGAAATTTATGAGAAATTACAGGAAGAGAATATGCCCTGTTCTTTAAAAACAGGTGAAGAAGAAAAACTTACAATAGGTGCAAATCATCTGTCCTGCACAGTTGAAATGTTTCATGAGAAAGATTTTTATGAAGTAATTGTCATAGATGAATCACAGATGATTGCGGATAAAGACAGAGGTTTTGCTTGGTATAGAGCCATTACAAAAGCAAATGCAAAAGAAGTGCATATTATTTGCAGCGTTCATGCAAAATCAATGATTCTTCACCTTCTTGGAGATTCTTATGTGGAAATTCATGAATATAAAAGGGCTGTTCCCTTGGAAGTAGAATCTTCTTTATTTCGTATAAATCATACTCGAAAAGGGGATGCTCTAGTTTGTTTTTCAAGAAGAAGAGTGCTGGAAACCGCATCAGAATTGCAGAGAACGGGTAGGCAGGTAAGTTTAATTTACGGAAGTATGCCGCCGGAAACAAGAAAAAAGCAGATGCAACGTTTTTTAGATGGAGAAACATCCGTTATCGTTTCAACAGACGCTATTGGCATGGGCTTGAATTTACCAATTAGACGAATTGTATTTTTGGAAAACGATAAGTTTGATGGAACAAGAAGAAGGCTTTTGAGTTCTCAAGAAGTAAAACAAATTGCAGGACGGGCTGGGCGTCAGGGGATTTATGATAAGGGAAGGGTAGCTTTTACAAGTGAGCTGAAAAAAATGACAAAGCTGCTGGAACAAAAGGACGAAGAATTAACTGGATTTGCGATTGCTCCTACAGCATCTGTTTTAGACAGATTTCAGAAATATGCGAATAAATTAAATGTATTTTTTCTTCTATGGGATCGTTTTGAAAGTCCTGAGGGAACCAAAAAAGCTACTCTCTCAGAAGAACGAATATTATATGAGATGATTGAAGATACAATGATAGAGGCAAGATTGCCTGTACATGATTTATTTGGATTTTTACGGTTGCCTTTTGCTACAAGTGAACCAGTATTAAGGGCCCAGTGGAAAGTTAATATGAAAGCAATTGTGGAAAATCAAGAATTGCCTGATCCACTAATAAAAGAATTCAGTCTGGAAGATATGGAGTTATCGTATAAATCAGTAGGTGTGCATTTATTATTTTTATACAAACTTGGAAAAAGAACCGAAGCCCATTATTGGGAAAGAGTAAGAAAGGAAATTAGCAGCAGCATACACGAGCAATTAAAAGCGGATATCCCGAACAGGAAAAAGGCTTGTAGAAGATGTGGTGTGTCTCTTCCGGCAGGTTTTCGCTATCAGATTTGCAATGATTGCTATTTTTCAGGGTATTAAAAGAAAAGAACTGACGTTGAATTTTTTTGGGGAGGAAACTCGAA
The DNA here is from genome assembly GCF_983173855.1 of Niallia sp. WK069_GA_01. NCBI lineage: Bacteria > Bacillati > Bacillota > Bacilli > Caryophanales > Bacillaceae > Niallia > Niallia sp. WK069_GA_01. Next base: position 3,517,228 of record NZ_OZ470138.1, on the reverse strand, counting down.
AGGATAGTGAATAAAAACAGGCACTTTCCCTATAAAGAAAGTGCCTGCTTCTTATTCTTCTTCGTCCTTATTAAACCATAGCGGTTCTTGGTCATCTACATCGCCATTATAATTAATTAAGATCTCTTCGCCTGCTTTAATATCTTTATAAGCATAAAAGTCAAACGTGTGTTGGTCAAAATTAATATCATAGGTTGCATTAGGCTCATACGAATGATTAAACAACATTCCATAACCTAGAAGAAGTGCTGTATGATTTATACCATACTCAAAAGCGTAATCAGCAAGTAATGTTTTTTCAATATGTTGATGCTGTTCATTCGGATATGGAATGACAGGTGCTTCATGTAATAGCGTGCCTTTTTTAATATCACATGTAGCGAATACGCCTCTATTAAATTCTCCATCGCTTACAGGAGAAGTCTTTACCTCGATCATATTAGTCACCTACTAGTCTTTAAAGTTTTCTATCTTACTGTAACATTGTTATAAGAAATTAGGAAATAATTATTTTAGCAGTGAGCTGTATACTTTCTAATACTTTTGCTATTCAACAGTGTATAGGGGGGATTTTATTTAAAAGTAAGTAAAAAATTTTGAAAAGCAGAATAATGGAGGGGAACGCGGAATAATCGAGAGAAGCGCGGAATAATCAGGAGAAACGCGGAATTACTGGGAGAAACGCGGAATTACTGGGAGAAACGCGGAATAATCGAGAGAAGCGCGGAATAATCGGGAGGAACGCGGAATAATCGGGAGAAGCGCGGAATAATCGGGAGGAGCGCGGAATAATTGAGAGAAACGCGGAATAAGCGAGAGGAGCGCGGAATAATCGGGAGAAGTGCGGAATAATCGGGAGAAGCGCGGAATTATCAGGAGAAACGTGGAATTATCAGGAGAAGCGCGGAATTATCGAGAGAAACGCGGAATTATCGGGAGAAGCGCGGAATTATCAGGAGAAACGTGGAATTATCAGGAGAAACGTGGAATAATCAGGAGAAGCGCGGAATTATCGAGAGAAACGCGGAATTATCAGGAGGAACGCGGAATTATCGGGAGAAGTGCGGAATAAGCGAGAGGAACGCGGAATTATCAGAAGAAACGCGGAATAATTGAGAGAAGCGCGGAATAATCAGGAGAAACGCGGAATAATCGGGAGAAGCGCGGAATAATCGAGAGAAACGCGGAATTATCAGGAGGAACGCGGAATAATCGGGAGAAACGCGGAATAATTGGGAGAAGTGCGGAATAAGCGAGAGGAACGCGGAATTATCAGAAGAAACGCGGAATAATTGAGAGAAGCGCGGAATAATCAGGAGAAACGCGGAATAATCGGGAGGAACGCGGAATAATCGGGAGAAGCGCGGAATAATCGGGAGGAACGCGGAATAATCGGGAGAAGCGCGGAATAATTGAGAGAAACGCGGAATAAGCGAGAGGAGCGCGGAATAATCAGGAGAAGCGCGGATCGTCATCAAAAAAGGAAAGAACGTCTTTTTTTGTGGAAAGCATAGAAATTTGTCATTTTTGTTAATAATTCTTCAAAGAAAGAAAAAGAAGAGAATTTTTACAAAATAAAGGTTGAAGATTAATATAGAATTTGTTAAAGTAAAGGAAATGAAAAGGCTATATGTGACTGGCGAAACGCGGATAACCGCGAGGGAGCATATAGTGTCGTAGCCGCTCGCCTGGGCAGAGGTAAGGGAAATATCCCTTGCCTCTTTCTGTTTATTAGGAGGGGATATGAAAGTCAATATTATTTTGCTAGTATAATTATTGGAAAATACTGATTTTCATAACAATTAGAATTGCGGTTTATTTAATTTTTCGACTTACCGTTTTTACCATTTATAAGTAAAGTAAAACTCATCATAAATAAAAAAATAAAATGAAAAAAGAGGAGCTAATAAAATGGGGACTGTAACTTTAGATAAAGTGAAAACAATCAAGGCATTAAACAATATTGCTGAAAGTGGACTACATGTATTTAACAAGGATCATTTTGTTTTAGATAATGACAGTGAAAATCCTGATGCAATTTTACTTCGCAGCTTTAATATGCATAATACAGAATTAGGTGAAAATTTAAAAGCAATTGCACGAGCTGGGGCAGGGGTTAATAATATTCCAGTTGAGAAATGTACAGAACAAGGGATTGTTGTATTTAATACTCCTGGTGCCAATGCTAACGCGGTAAAAGAAATGGTGTTAACCTCTTTAATGGCTTCATCTCGCAACCTTTTTGATGGTGTGGAATGGACAAAGACAATAGCAGAAGAGGGAGAAAAAATTCCAAAGCTAGTAGAAGCAGGAAAAAAACAATTTGTTGGGAAAGAAATTAAGGGGAAAACATTAGGCGTTATTGGATTAGGTGCAATCGGTGCACTAGTAGCGAATAATGCCCTGGATTTAGATATGGATGTTATTGGATTTGACCCATTCATTTCTGTAAATACTGCTTGGAATTTATCTCGAAATGTTCAACGAGCAATGACAATTGAACAACTATTTGCGAATTGTGATTTTATTACTGTACATGTTCCATTAACGGATGATACAAAAGGAATGTTTAATCAAGGAACATTTAGCATCATGAAGCCTGGTGTTCATATTTTGAATTTCTCACGTGGTGAGCTTGTGAATGAAAAGGATATGGCAGCTGCATTGGAAAGTGGTAAAGTAGGCAAATATATTACAGACTTCCCAAATGAAAATGTGATGAAAATGAAAAATACGATTCCAGTACCGCATTTAGGTGCATCTACACAAGAATCAGAAGAGAACTGTGCGATTATGGCAGCTCGTCAAACAAAAGAATTTCTAGAAACTGGAAATATTAAAAACTCAGTGAATTTCCCTAATGCTTCTCTTCCTTATACAGGAAAACGACGCTTAGCGGCTTTCCACCGAAACGTTCCAAATATGGTTGGACAGCTTTCAACAGCTGTATCAAGCTACAACTTAAATATTGCTGATATGGTAAACAGAAGCCGTAATGAGTATGCTTATACGATGATTGATATTGACAATGAAATTAATGGAGATATCATCCCTGGTTTAGAAGAAAAAATTAAACAAATCGAAGGCATTGTTACAGCTCGTATTATTTAAGTTGTTGTAAAATACTGCAAGTAAGAAAGAATTTTCCTGCTGTTAAAAATTTGTAAAGCCTCCACTCCCTTACTTAAAGGGAGTGGAGGCTTTTTTATAAAAAAATATAAGACGATTATCGGAGGAAATTGTCGGTATTTCTGATAAACTAATTAATAAAAAGCAATTAATTTTTGAGGTGCAGAATGAATACTCAAGCTATTAGTAATCTATTATCGACTTTTGCTCTTTTTCAAGAATTAGACCGGAGTGAATTAGCGGAAATTATTGAAATAGGCATTGTCAGAGCGTTTAAAAAGGGCAGTCATATTTTTCTACAAGATGAGCCGTTAAAGAATGTTTTTTTAATCTTTAACGGAAAAATAAAAATTTATAAAACAGACTTAAATGGAAAGGAACAAATCGTTGCAGTGTTAAAAAAAGGCGAAATGTTTCCACATATTGGTTTTTTTCGGAAAGGTGGATACCCTGCATTTGCAGAAGTTCAAGAAGATGCAGTATTGGTCAAGATTCCAACTAAAAAATTTGAAGAAGTTTTAATGGGAAATCCTAAACTATGTATGAAAGTATTTAAAGTGCTAGGGGAAAAGGTTGTAGATCTTCAAGATCGATTGGGTGAGCAAATTTTAAATAATACATATGAACAACTTATTAAGCTACTTTTTCGATTAAGTAAAACATATGGAAGGAAATTAGAAAATGGATCCGTTCTTTTAACAGAAAACTTTACTAATATTGAACTGGCAAATATGATTGGCACATCAAGAGAAACGGTTAGCAGGACATTATCAAAGTGGAAAAAAGAACGAATCATCTGTATCCATGAAGGGAAAATGATGATTGATACAGAACAATTACTTGATAAATTATTTTAATAAAAAAAAACGGTAAGTGAAGTACACCACCGTTTTTGAAAATTACTGCAGCATTTTTTGTAAGTCTTCTTGTGCTGTACGAATTAATTTTAATTGAAATGTTTCTTGTAGCACTTGCATTACGCCATCTGAGATAAATTCCGGTGGTTTTGGACCAATTCGAATATCTTGAATGCCTAAACTAAATAAACCAAGTAAAATAGCTACCGCCTTTTGTTCAAACCAGGAAAGGACAATACTGATCGGCAGTTCCTGAATAGTGCATTCAAATGCTTCAGCCAATGCTTTGGCGATTTTAATCATTGAACCAGAGTTATTGCATTGCCCTAAATCAATGTATCTAGGGATATCGGTGCCAGGTACAACCCCATAATCTACATCGTTAAAGCGAAATTTACCGCATGAAGTCGTTAATATAACGGTTTCTGGAGGAAGAGAGGTTGCTAACTCGCGATAATACTCTCCACCTTTACCTGGGGCATCACATCCCGCTATAACAAAGAAACGTTTAATTTTCCCCATCTTTACAGCAGAAATGACTTCAGGTGCAAGCCCGAGAACGGTTTCATGATGGAAGCCTGTTACAAGTGTTTCTGTTGATTCTATATTGGTTTCTGGCAGTTCCAATGCTCTATTTATTAGTTTAGAAAAATCATTTTCTTCCACTTTTTCGACATTTTCCAAGCCTGCAACTTCATAGGAGAACATTCTATCCGCATAAGAACCTTTAATAGGCATTACACAATTAGTTGTTGCAAGGATCGCGCCAGGAAACTTTTCAAATAAACGGCGTTGGTCATACCAGGCTTTTCCGATATTTCCTTTAAGATGGGCATATTTTTTTAGTGCAGGATAACCATGTGCAGGAAGCATTTCAGAATGGGTATAAATATTAATTCCTTTGCCTTCTGTTTGTTTTAATAATTCTTCCAATGCAAATAAATTATGACCTGTGACAAGGATGCATTTTCCTTCTATCTTATTTTGTGAGACACGGATAGGCTGTGGAATTCCTAATCGTTTAGTATGGGCTTCATCAAGGACTTCCATGATGCGAACAGCGGATTTCCCTACTTTCATCGCCATATCAATATGTTCTTGTACATTAAAATTGGAATTTGTTAATGTCATATATAGTGCTTCATGTGTTGTTGCATCCACAAAAGAATCTGTCGCGCCTAACTGGGCTACATGGGTACGATAAGCAGCAATTCCTTTTAAGGCAAAAATAATCGTATCTTGTAGACTAGCAATTGTTTCATCTTTTCCACAAACTCCAATTATCTTGCAGCCACCCTTTGGTGTTTGCTCACATTGATAACAAAACATTCTCTTCTCTCCCTTATTTATTAATAATAGATACGATATAGCATATAACTCTTCTTAGGATAAGGTAGTGATATAAATCATCATTTTGGATCTGTCATATTTTGTTCAAAAATAATTTATTTTTTAACCGCAGGGTTTATTGTGCTTAGCCTGCTTTCTCATATAGCAATAATTTTATTGGTATTGTTCGGTGTGGGAGTTGGATCAGGTGTTATGGTACCTGCTGTAGATTTATAAATTATCTTGAAAATGGAGGCAGAAATATTAGCGGCGATGGCTTTTCGAAAAAGGAATTGTTTACTACATAAAAAAGTATATGCAATTTACTATTTCCCAGATCCGAAAAAAATTCATCTAGTTTTTAACATAGTATATTTTCATTCTTTGAGGTAAAATAATTTAGAGGAGGTGAATGAAATTGATTGAAAAAAGATTGGATAAAATAGAAGAAATGATTACAAGCCTTATTACGATAACAGGTAATATGAATAAAAAATTACTGGATTCACTTGAAGAGCAGCAATCCATGAAACAAGAGCAGCAATTTTTCAGAGAAGAACTAAAAGCTTTTGGAGAAGAACAACAGTCTATGAAGAAAGAGCAACAATCCATGAAACAAGAGCAACAATCCATGAAACAAGAGCAGCAATTTTTCAGAGAAGAACTAAGGGCTTTTGGAGAAGAACAACAGTCTATGAAACAAGAGCAGCAATCCATGAAAAAAGAGCAACAATTTTTCAGAGAAGAACTAAGGGCTTTTGGAGAAGAACAACAGTCTATGAAACAAGAGCAGCAATCCATGAAAAAAGAGCAACAATTTTTCAGCGAGGAACTAAAAGCTTTTGGAGAAGAACAAAAAGTGATTACAACAGAATTAACGGAATTGCGTGCAGAAAATGAAAAGAGTCATCAAGAAATTCTCCGACAATTAAATATGCTAAAAGCAGATCAGGATTATACTTGGGAAATGTCTGCCCGAAATGAAAGACAAATTGACCTAATAACAAAGCAAATTGAATCATCAAAAAATTAGCAAATGAAAGCCTTCAACGGTGCCCACCACCAATAGAAAAACAACTCAAATAGCAAGGATGAAAAATGGAATCAATACTAAAATGAAGAAGAATAAGATAGAAAATAAAGTATAAAAGTAGTATGTAAAAGCTAAGTGGAGTCACTGTTTCCTTAATGGATATCTTACCTATTGGATACCTGTTCTCAACTGCTTTTAGAAGGAACAGGCATCCGATTTCTCACCTTTTTTCCTGTTTTCTAGTTATTTTCCGATAGTCGACAGGTGCATAATTTGTTTCTTTTTTAAAAATTTTTGTGAAATAGGAATAATTTCCATAACCTACTTTATCTGAAATAATATGAACAGGAAGAGTTGTATTCGTAAGTAAATCTTTGGCGACTGCTATTCTTTTTTTTATCATGTAATTTACAAGTGATACTCCTGTTTCTTTCTTGAAAATTCTTGCAATATAATCAGGACTTAAATAAACAATTTTAGCGATAGTATCTCTCGTGATATTTTCTTGATAGTTTTCCTCCATATATACACAAATCGTTTTAACAACAGATTTTTGAGAGTCTATAAATGCTATATAGTCTAAAGAAACATCTACTAAATAGCTGATGTATTGAATAAGATCTTCTATCGATCGAGAGGATTGTGTTTGTAAAAAATTGCTTGTATTTCCATGAAATAATTTATGCGCTAATATTTCCTTTCGTTTTAAATGCGTAAAGATCAATTGTGTTATATCCAGCCTGAAACTACATAAAATATGTTGATTTAAAGCGTTTTTTTCTAATATATTGGTTAAATATTGTTTGCACTTATGGAGAAAGCTTAATCTATTGCCACTTTGGATATAATCATCTAGCAATTGTAGATTTGGCTCCAAATATGTCTGGATATTCTTTTGATTGACTGGAAAATAAAAGATTTTGTTTCTAAAGTCAATCGTTTCTTCCCTCATTTGTTGAAGTTCTTTTATATGGGAAGAAATGTTTGTTAATGTACTAGAATTGCCTATACTGCATTGCACATCACTGTTTAATTCGAGCTTAATACTATTCATTAATTGCTTACAGGAAGATTTAACTTCAGTAGTTGAATTGAATTCTCTTGAATAATCTCGCCATTTAAAGATAAGTAGAATCTGCTCTTTATTGGAGTTCCATTCAAGCAAACTTTCAAAATGGAGAGAAGATTCATCAAAAGTTTGTTTAATGATAGAAGTCAGCTTTTTACTAAGGTTTTTTATGCTATCAAAGGATGACATGATTTTCGTATGATCAATGATGGAATAGGGATATAAATCTAGTAAAATTGGTAAATAATAATCCTCCATTGAATAAGGAATAGTATTTAAATTTAGCTGTTCTTGCAGTTGTTCTGTCGTTAAAATTTCATTGTTTATTAAAAAAGAGTTCCAGAAATGATCAATGAGTTTTTGTCTGTTTTGCTGCCAATACTGTCCAACTCTAAGAGCATTCTCACTTGATTGGTTATTTCTAACCATTTTTATTGCTTTTTTTAAAATTAATTCAAGCTTATCTATTTCAATTGGTTTTAAATAATACTCAAAACTTTGTAATTCAATTGCCTTTTGTGCATAATTAAAATCAGCAAAATTAGTTAAGAAAATTGCTTGAATAGCATGGCCTTCTGATCGTATCCAAGCTAATAGTTCAAGACCGCTCCCGCGGGGCATCTCTATATCAGATAAGAGTAAATGCACTTTGGCTGTTGAGAATATTTTCTTTGCTTGTTGAATATTGTAAGCGCTGAAAATTTGTTCAATACCTAATGAATTCCAATCTATTTTTTTCTCTAATGAGGAGATGACAAATCGATCATCATCTACAATTAAAATATTCATTAACTTCACTCCTTGTAAGGTAGATAAGGGATCATTAATTCTACTACAGCGCCACCGTTAGGGTCGTTAAAGAATCTAATGCTATACTCCTCTCCATATAGTAATCTCAGTCTTTGAATAACATTGTTAATTCCAATATATCTGCCATTTTCATTGAATAAAGGAATCTTGTTTTGAAGCTTGGTTAATGTTTCTGAAGGATATCCTGGTCCATTATCCTTAATAATAATGAAAATATTATTTCTACTATGTAAATAGTGAATGAATAAAGAGATCGTGATTAAATCATCCTCCAATGAAACACCGTGTTTCATAATATTTTCAACAAATGTCTGTAATAATAATGGTGGAATGTTTGTATCCTCAATATTTGGGTCCAAGTTACATTCAAAAAGAAAAGTAGGGCCATGTAATAATTTCTGGATAGCAAGAAAATCATTAATATGGTTTATTTCGTTTTCCAATTTAACAAAATTTTGATTTGTTTGAAAAAGATATCTAAAATATTTAGACGTAGAAAGGGTCATTTCTTGTATTTCCTCATACCTTTTCATTTGAGCCATGCTATAAATAGTGGATAGACAGTTTACATAAAAGTGAGGTTTAATTTGTAATCTCATAAAGTCCATTTGTGTTTTTTTCTTTTCCAGCTCTTGCTCATAAATATTTACTTTCAGTTTTTTTATCTCTGTTATTAATTCTTTAAACTGTGTATTAGCATGTTCCAATTCTATAATACTGCTACTTTGAAAATCGATGGGTTCCTTACTATTATTGATTTTAGATAAGTTTTTCGAAAATAAATGGATAGGATATATTAATCTATTCTTAATATAAAGTAAGATCATAAACAAAATGAAGCTAATAATGATGGTTGCTACTATTAGTAAGCATTGAGCAATGACAACACTCGTAAAAGCGCCAAAATGATCGACAGATAGATGGAGGGTAAATGGTAACCCCGTATTTTTTTCCCTAAATGCTAATTGACTTTTAAAAAGGTTATAGGTTGCTTCGTTCTTTAAAGTATTCCCTTCAGCAGAATTAGCTAAAAATCCATTCCCCTCCTTTTCCATCACAATCGTTCCCTTTTTCCCTAAATTAATATCTTTTAATGGTAATAGGATATCATTTACTGATATGAGACAAATGAAAATTCTATTATCGTATTCCAATAGATGATATAAATAGAATTGTTCATTCATTTCTAATGAATTCCAAGTGCTCATATTCTCATAAGTATTTAGACTAGCGATTTTGCTTTTGGTGAAGAAAAAATCTTTCATTTGCAGATAAGCAGAATAGTCCATTTGAATTGAAGAGCTATTGAAGAAATAGTTCTCTTTTTTTAACCCTAAGAAAAACTGAAACTTTTTTCCAGTGGAGTATTGAAAATCATTTATTCTTAAGCGAAAATCGGCAATACTTTTAGGAAGTTCAGACATATCTTGAGCGTTTTCCATTTTATCAATCAATGGCTCATGCATTACCGTCCATAGCATGAAATGGTCGATGGCATTTAATTTGTTTTGAGCATTTTCCAAGTAGAGATTAACTGTGTTATGAATGTTGTCTATGCTCTGTTTCCTAGTAATGGAAATAGTTAGGGTGCTGACAAAAATATTGATAAGCAATATAAAGACAATAATGGATAGAAGGACTTTTAAATAGTAGTTAATGGATCGGGAAGGGCCTTTTTCAATGGACTGTTTCATTTTCTCATCTCCCATGCTTACCTTCAGTATATATAGAATGAATAAACAGTTTCTAGCATTATTCCGTCAAGAAAGCGGTTTATATATGCTTTTAGTTCGGAATAGTGCTAATTCTTTGACGGGTAGTCGAAAGTTATTAGCTAACTACAACCAGAATGTAGTATTTCATGTCTGTTTACATCTATTTGTAATGTATGCGCTTTCTTATAATTGATTATATCAATAAAAGGAGGGGAAAGGGTTGAAAAGTTCTCTTGTGACACAAAATTCTAACCATGCAACATCGCTGAATAAAAAAAGAAAAATATCTAGAAATATAAAACAATTAAAAAAGAGTGGGCCATTATATCTTTTATTATTACCAACTATTATCTTATTAATCTGCTTTACCTATATTCCGCTGTATGGAATAGTCATGGCATTTAAAGATTATTCTCCAGCTTTAGGAATATGGAATAGTCCATGGGTAGGGCTGAAACATTTTATTCAATACTTTCATTCCTATCAATTTAATTTGACCTTAAAAAATACTCTCTATATTAGTTTATATAGTATTTTGGTAGGTTTTCCATTGCCGATTGCTCTAGCGATTCTTTGTAATCAAATTCGGATGGTTATGTTTAAAAAGGTATTTCAAGTAACAACTTATTTGCCTCATTTTATTTCCACAATGGTTATGTGTGGAATGATCTTGGTTTTCTTATCACCAAGCAATGGTTTAGTTGCCAATATATTAGGACTATTTGGGATGGAAATGCCGAATCTATTGTCAAGCCCAGTATTATTTAGCAGTGTATATGTATGGAGCGATGTTTGGCAGCATTTAGGGTGGGATAGCATTATCTTCTTAGCTGCATTATCAGCAATCGATCCAACCTATTATGAAGCTGCTACCATGGATGGTGCAAGTAGGCTTCAAAAAATTGTACATATTGATTTGCCCTTATTGATGCCTACTGCCATGATTCTATTAATTCTGAGAGCTGGAAGTCTATTGAGTGTAGGATTTGAGAAGGTGCTGCTTCTGCAAAACACGTTAAATTTGCCTGGAAGTGAAGTGATTTCTACTTATGTATACAAAGTAGGGATGCAGAATTTTCAATATAGTTTGTCCACTGCGATTGGATTATTTAACACGGTAGTGAATGTAATTATTCTGCTTTTAGTGAATTGGATTTCTAAAAAATTAACGAAAACTAGCTTACTTTAGAAAGGGGGGAGAAAATTGGAATTTACAGTTAAAAATAAACTATTAAAAAAAACTAAAGGGAAAAAGAGTCGGAATGAGAGAATATTTGATTTAGCAGTTTATCTAATTGCTATATGGATGATCCTTATGATTGTATATCCACTATGGTTTATCATTATAGCTTCCTTTAGTAATCCCACTGATGTTACAAATGGGAATGTATGGTTTTGGCCAAAAGAGTGGGAATTGGATGGATATATTGAATTATTCAAACAAGAGATTATCTGGAGGTCTTATCTAAATACTATTATTTACACAGTTGTTGGAACCATTATAGCGCTTATAGTAAATATTCCTGCTGGGTATGCATTATCAAGATCTGATCTATTTGCTAAAAGATGGGTGCTAACCTTTGTTCTTATCCCAATGTTTGTTAGTGGTGGATTGGTACCAACATATCTAGTAGTAAAAGGCTTTGGTTTATTAGATACATTTTGGGTGATGGTCTTACCATTTGCCGTGTCACCCTTCAACATTATTATAGCCAGAACGTTCTTTAAAAATAGTATTCCTGATACGCTTTGGGAAGCAGCACAAATTGATGGATGTGGAACGATACGTTACTTTCTCACAATGGTATTGCCATTGTCAAAAGCAATTCTAGCTGTAATTGGACTTTGGACAGCTGTAGGTATTTGGAATTCTTGGTTTAATGCGTTAATTTACATTTCCAATGAAGATTTGCAACCGCTTCAATTAGTGCTGCGAAGAATTTTAATCTCGAATGAATCTCTTCTTGGAACAGCTTCAGGTGAACTTGCTTCCGAATTAAGAAGATTGTCAGCCATGATGAAATACGCAGCAATTGTCGTTTCAACTGCTCCAATTATGTGTCTGTATCCGTTTTTACAAAAGTACTTTAATCAAGGTGTGATGGTTGGCTCTATTAAAGAGTAGCCTTTGCTTTATGATAATGCTATTTAAATGAAAATTTAGGGGGAAACTTTGATGAGTAGAAAAAAGTGGCTAGGTATATTAAATGCAGCATTAGCAACTAGCTTAATCGTTGGGTGTAGTAATACTTCTAGCACAAAGGAGAGAAAAGAAGGGGAGTATAAAATTGCCACTGTTCGTTGGGCAGATTGGGGAGAAGACTATCATAAAGGCTTTGTGGAAGAAACGGAAAAAGAAGCGGGAATTACTGTTGATTGGGATACTTATTTAAACTCAGAATGGGGAGATAAAAAATCAGTATTAATGGCTGGAGGAGATTTACCTGATGCATTTTGGGGATCACTTGCATTAAATGATGGCGATATTGCCCAAAATCAGAGCTTGTTTATTCCTTTAGAGGATTTAATAAAAGAGAATATGCCTAATTTAATGGCTGCATTTGAAGCAGATCCAGCTCTGCGTGCATTAGTTACTTCTCCTGATGGTCATATTTATAGTTTGCCAAAAAAGTTGCCATTAAGACCCAAGACAGGAAATCAGCTGTTTATTAACCAAAAATGGTTGGATAATTTAGGACTTTCCATGCCTGATACGTATGAAGAATTTTATCATGTATTACAAGCATTTAAAGAAAAAGACGCAAATGGAAATGGAAATCTTAATGATGAGATTCCATATGGTGGAAATATTTATGGGTTTATCTTGCCTTTTGGTGTAACAAAAGGTAGTGACAAGGCAGGATTTATGGCTTTAAAAGAAGGAAAGCCTGTTTATCTACCATCCCAAGAGGAGTATAGAGATGGAATTGAATGGATGCATAAAGCATATAAGGAAGGACTAATTGATCAAGAGTTTTTCACACAAGACGATTCTATGGCTGAAGCAAAACGAAAAGATGAAAAAGGCTCTTTAGTAGGTGTTGGTTTTGGATGGACGCCAGATGCTGTATTTGGTCCAAATGCAAGTGAATATGTTCCGTTAGCTCCATTAAAAGGCCCAGATGGCGAGCGTTATGTTATCGCTGATACAGAAACTTATTCTAGAAATGAACTTCTCATTACAACACAAGCGAAGAATCCTGCAAAAATCTTGAAATGGGCAGATAAATTTTATACAGAAGATGCTAGTATTCAAACTTTCTACGGTTCATTTGGAGTTGGGGTCGAAAAACAAGATGATGAAACCTATAAAGTGTTAGATGCTCCAGCAGGTGAGTCAGCAGATATATTTGCCTGGACAAATTCGTTTAGAGATTTTGGACCAAAATACATTGCGGATGGGTTTAATGAAAAAGTTGCGCTTCCAAAAGATAGTGGGGATGGCTTAAAACTGGAGTTAGATAAAAAAATTAGTAAATTTGCTAAGGAACAATATCCAACGGTTAGTTTTACAGCAGAAGAAATGCAACGTTTAAATACATTAAATGTGGACCTTACTTCTTATGTTACGTCCATGCAATCCAAATGGGTTGTTGAGGGTGGAGCTACCAAAGAGTGGAGCTCCTACATGGACCAAATGAAAAAAATGGGCTATGACGAGTTTATGAACATACAGAAAAAAGCGTTTGACAGATATCAGGAATCCCTAAAATAAGCTTGAGATAAACAAGTATAGAAACAAGGGCGACAGTCGGTTAGGAATACAGCAAAAGGGACCGACTGTTGTTTTATTTATAGGTGAATATAGTAGTCAATTGATGAAAAGTAGTTGCTGATAGATAGTGAAAGGTGGTAAAAATGAGTCCATTATTAAGTTTAAATAACCCCGTTATTCGAATTTTGTCAAGGATAGTCGATCTAATTCTATTAAATTGTTTATTTATCCTTTTCTCTCTTCCAATTATTACGATAGGTGCATCTGTGACTGCTTTATACTCAGTAACCATAAAAATAACGAAAAGTGAAGATAGCCATATATGGAAAAATTTCATTACATCCTTTAGGAAGAACTTTAAACAAAGTACGATTATATGGCTTATGGCGCTAGTTTTGGGTTGCATTCTATTAGCGGATTTCTATTTTTTAGATTATCTTAGTGGAGTATTAAAAGTATTCTTTATGTTTGTAACTTTTCTATTTGGATTTATTTATCTTTCCATTTTGCTTTTTGTTTTTCCATATACAGCAAGGTTTGAAGACACGATTCATAAAACATTATTAAATTCATTATTAATTGGATTTTTTCACTTTCATTATTTACTACTATTAATGATTTTTACTATTGTTCCCATTTTCTTGTGTTTGTCTTCTTTTGTTGGTTTTCTATCTGGAATTTATTTTGTCACATTTGGCGGGTTTGCTTTATCTGCTTTACTAAATTCGTTTATTTTTAAAAAAGTTTTTCTCAAATATGAAAAAAATTTGCATACTATTGCTTTATAAAAACAAGAAGGATGGTCATGCTGGTCTTTTTTTACCTTACAATATTGACCGCAAAATGAATAGGGAGAGAAGAATATGAAACAATTCAAAGTAGGTATTATCGGTATTGGCGGAATGGCACAAGCGCATATTAGTGGTTTACAAGCTGTTCCCCAATTTACGATTACATCCATTTGTGACATTGATGAAGATAAATTGATTAAAGCTGGAGACCAATTAACTATTTTATCTGAATACAGGTTCACAGATTTTCACCATTTAATAGATTCTGAAGAGGTAGATGTAGTGATTTCCGTCACACCTAATAATTTCCACGCTTCCATACTTGAATACTGCATAGAAAAAAACAAGCCGATTTTAGCTGAAAAGCCGTTTACTTTAAATTATGAAGAGGCGGAGAAGTTGGTAGAGAAGTATAAGAAGAACCCAATTCCCTGCATGGTTGGGTTCAGCTATCGTTATACACCGGCTTTTCGTTTTGTAAGAGAATTGTTAGAAGAGGGGAGGATTGGAAAAGTCCATTGCTTCTCCCTTCAATACCTGCAAGGATGGGGATCCATTTCTTATAAAACTCCTTATGTATGGAGATTTAATAAAGAAGTAACAGGTACAGGAACACTTGGAGATTTAGGTTCTCATATGATTGATATGGCTCATTATTTGTTCGGATCTTTTGATGAAGTATCTTCAAAAATGGCAAGCTTTGTTACACAAAGAAAAAGTATGGATAGTGAAGAGACAGTAGAGTTTGAAATAGACGATTTTGCAAGCTTTCAGGCAAGTATGAAAAATGGTTCAGTAGGTATTTTCCAAACAACTCGAAATGCAATTGGATCAGACAATCAGCATGAAATTTCCATCTTTGGTAAGGAAGGAACCTTACATGCCAGTACAGTTCGGGGAGAAAACGTAGTGTGGTTATATAAAGATGAACAGACAGGGGAGATTGTAGAGAAGAATTTACGAGTGCCGAATCGTTTAAAAGTCTCAGAATGGGAAGATTTTGCTCAAATGCTTACAGGAAAACCTAGTCCCGGATTTCCAGATTTCATGACTGGATTTACTAATCAACAAGTATTAGAGGCAGTCATTCAATCCAATGTATTAAAAAAGACAGTAAATGCTAAGGACCCTTCAACTTGGAAAGCATAAAACGAGTATGTCGAAAGTCAGAAAACTCCCATACAACCAAATTTAGCACCATGAACGATGAAAATAGGCCGTTTGATTAAGTTCGTTGATAGGTTGAAACAGAGAGAAGTCCGAATACACGAAGACTCCTATGGGAATTGCGGGACAGGCGAGAACCCACAGGAGCATGCGCTCAGTGCCCGCCCCATGGAAAGCGAAGTGTATGCTGACTGCGGACTATTCGAGAAAGCCCAAAACCATTTTCAGGACAACCAGAAAACTGCATCCCTTAAGCAGGAGATGCAGCTTTCTGGTTGTCTAGGAAAGTATAAAGGAAATGAGATGGTGGATAACTTAGCGGTTGTGTCCGCATCCGGCTCCAGCGCCTAGCTCTTGTGCGTATACCCGATGCCTCTAAAAGTAAAAGCACTTTTGGAGTCAAGAGAACATTTTTCTTCGGGATAAACAAGGCGCTTACACTTTTCTCATTAGAATAAGTTATTTAAAAATCTGATCAATCTTATCTATTTCCGCTGTGCTTAATTGAACCTCTAACGTTTTAAGATTATTTAAAACCTGATCTGCCCGCTTTGCACCTGGAATAATGGCATCAATAGAGTCTTTTGTTAAATACCATGCCAAAACAATATGAGCAATTTCGGCATTTTTGGCTTCAGCAATAGGTTTTAGCTTTTCTACTTTTTCTAAGTTTTTGATGAAGTTTTCCCCTTGAAAATGAGGCATGTTTGTGCGTAAATCATTAAATGTATCCTCTTTGCTGTATTTTCCAGCTAATAGACCGGAAGCTAATGGAAAGTATGGAATAAAGGATATTTGATTTTGGGCAGTATATGGAAGCATTTCTTTTTCTGCCTCCCGTTGAAGTAAATTATATTCCCCTTGAATAACATCCACATAGCCGTCTTTGTTTGCTTCCTTTAGCTGCTCTAAAGAAAAGTTGGATACACCAATAGAGCGGATTTTGCCTTGATCTTTTAATTCTTTTAAAGCGCCAACTGCCTCATCTTTCGGTGTGGATTCATCAGGGAAATGGATATAGTATAAATCAATATAATCTGTTTGCAAACGTTTTAAACTATCTTCAACTGATTGCTTCAGAAAAGAAGGTGAATTATCCAATACTACTTGATCATCGACAAATTTATGAGCCCCTTTAGTAGCAATCACAATTTGTTCACGATTGCCTGCTTCTTTTATTACTTCTCCAATCAATTCTTCTGAACGCTTTGGACCATAAATAAACGCAGTATCTAAGAAGTTTATCCCATTGTTTAAAGCAGCACGAACAAGATTTTTTCCTTCTTCTTCGTTTAAATTAGGATATAAATTATGCCCCCCGACTGCATTTGTCCCAAGACCAATTGGATTTACATATAAATCAGATTTTCCTAATCTAGTAAGTACACTCACAAAACAGCATCTCCTTATTGATAGATTTCATTATCATTTTAGCAAAATAAGGGAAAAAGCAAAAAAGATATGCACTAGTAAAACGGTTGCTCGGAGTGTAAGGTGTAAGACTACTGTGGAGATTTGCGAGAAAGAAGAAACCACCGCCAGTGCCAACCTGGAGTCTTGGCATTCACCCCGCAAGAAGAGAGTAGCATCCTGGTACGAAAATTAACCTAAGAAAAAAGCCATTTTTTTAAAACCTTATTCCTACTTCAATCGTTCTATTTAAAGAGTGGAAAATAATCCTGAGGAGGAGTTAGTGGGAATCATTTCTAAATCTTTATAGAAAGAAAAACCTGAAGCAGAGCAGATAAATGAAAGCATGGAGAATGGGAGAATATAGATGAATGAAAAAAATTATCTATAATCTATGTTTTTTCACAAAGGAAATATACGACATAAGTTAGTAGTAGTTTTATAGTATTACTTTGGTAATTAAGCTGCCTGTATTGATTTTTCGGTCGATTGATTCCCATGTTTTATTAGTGAAAGTGCTGATTATTAAGAAAGAGAAAACAATATTGTTTTCTTGGAGTTTGAAATTCGCCTTATTTCTAATGATCCCCCTGCGAAAAATGCAGTTTCAGTTCTTTAAAGTTTAAAAGATTTGTCATTTATAACATTATAGTGAGGAGTAAGGATGAGACAATTAGTACGGTTTGAATTATATAAAGTGTTTCACCAAAAAATGATTTACTTTTTAAGTATTGTTTTATTGGGTTATTTAGCAATTTGCATCATCAGTAATGCGAATATTGGAGAAAAAACAAATAATAATAAGCAATATGAAGGAGTGATAAGTGAAGAAGTTGTTGCAATCGCTACAAGTAATGACCAAACATATCTAAAAACAACAAAGGAGCTGGGAAAGTTACCAGCAGAAGTTTTCTACAGAACGTTAGAAAATGTACGAATTACGCAAGAGTTAGAGAATCGGAAAAAAATAATGGAAACCCAGCTTCCTTTGCTTAAGGGGATTGAATATCGGAAAGTAATATTAGAAGTGAAAATACTGGGGGAAATTCACCCGCCTGTTTATTATGCAGATGAAGGGTTAAGAGAAGTGATTTCCAATTCTAACATTATTGCTATGTTTATAGCTTCCAGCATAACTTTAGGTTTAGCAGGAATATTTTCCATTGAAAATACAACAGGTGTAAACCAGTTTATTTTAAGTGCTGAAAAAGGCCGCAAAGAAATTGTTACGGCAAAGGTTATTGCTGCGATTATTTTTACAACGAGTATCTGTTTTGCGTTTAATTTCGCTGCGTTCTGTCTAATAAAAATCAATTATGGTAATTTAGGCTGGGAATCACTCCTGCAATATGCCTATTCATTTCAAGAATCACCATATGCATTAACAATGGGACAATATTACTTTATGCAATTGGGGATCCAACTTATCGCCTCTATTGCTTATTGTTTATTTATTCTGCTGATTTCTTCTTTAGCCAAGAATACATTAATTTCTTTTGTTGTTTGTGGATTTGTTTATATGAACTTTATCTGGATGGAGATGGATGGAGGAGTTGGGATTGCACCGCATATCCTTGACTTTACTTACTATGGTTTAATGAAAGTAAATGATTTGTTCGTTAGATTTGAAGCAGTTAATGTATTTGAATATCCTTTTTTGCTGCCTGTTGCTGCACTTGTGTTTACCCTTATCGTGTCAATTGTCTTTATGAAAATGATTTATGCTATTAACCGCATGAAATATTTAGGATGAAGTGGGGAGCAATAAAAGGATATGTTCAAACATAGTCTGCTGATTTGATGATTACTTGAATTTATCTGAAGTTGATTGATAAAGGTTCACATTAAGAAGATTAGTTTTATGAGTCTTTAATTTTGTTATACTAATAAGACAAATAAAGGGTTTTATGAAAGGAGAAATTATGAAAGAGAATAAAAAAACTAAGTTTGAGTCTATTGATGAATATATCGTAACATTTTCTCCTGATGTTCAGGATATTCTTAATAGATTAAGAAGGGTTATTAAAGAGGCTGTACCAGAAGCAGAAGAAAAGATTAGCTACCAAATGCCTACATTTGTATGGCATGGGAATCTGGTACATTTTGCTGCGTATAACAAACATATTGGATTTTATCCCACGCCTAATGGGATAAGTGCATTTCAACAAGAATTATCAGCATATAAAGGTGGAAAGGGTTCTGTGCAATTTCCATTAGAAGAGCCGCTGCCATATGAATTAATAACCAAAATAGTCAAATTTAGAGTAGAAGAGAATAGAAAAAAAGCCGAAGCAAAGCTAAAAAAGAAGAAATAATCGTATAAAAATGCTAAAGTCTTTCGATAGTATTTAAGGAAGTTGTTTAATAAATGCTAAATGCTCTAGTTCCAAGTCACTTTGTGTTTTAGGATCTGGTATTGGAGAAGGACCAATCGCTATTAGTCTAGCCAATTAAAATTTATGCATACTATAGAAGTTTCGATTTCATTAGTGGCAGTATTTGAATCTATCTCAGCAAATTTAAGGTGTTTCGTATGAAATGTTGCTTGCCTGTTCAACTGCTTTTAGCTGCGATTTGCCTAGGGTGATCGCAGCTTTTTTCGTTACTGTAAAGCGAGGTGAAATAGTTAGAATTATACAATATGTGATAGAATTATATATAATAAAATTAAATGATAGGAAAGAGTGTTTTCGCATGAGTTGAATGGGAACTAGTAGAGTCTTTAATACGAAGCATTTACCTTTTCATTTAACACAAAAGAATGATAACGTTTACTTTTTATCTTAAAATAGGAGGGAAATAGATGTTTAGCTTAGAGGGTAAAGTGGCTGCTATTACAGGAGCAACGAGAGGCATTGGTAGACAAATGGCTATAGCATTAGCGGAAGCAGGAGCAACGGTAGCTTTACTTCAACGTAATAGAAATGACCTTTCTGTAAAAAAAGAAATAGAGGCATTAGGGCAAGAAAGTATTATTGTTGAATGTGATTTAGAAAATCAAATGCAAGTAAAGGAGGCTATTCCAACGGTTGTTAAGGAACTTGGAAAAATTGATATTCTTGTTAATAATGCCGGCATCCAGCGTCGTTCACCATCTGTAACATTTTCCGAAAGGGATTGGGATGATGTAATCAATGTGAATTTAAAATGTGTTTGGCTATTATGTCAGGAAGCAGGAAAATTTATGGTATCTCAAAAAAAAGGAAAAATTATTAATATGGCTTCATTATTATCATTCCAGGGAGGTTTAACGGTTCCAGCTTATGCAGCAGCAAAAGGAGGAGTAGCACAATTAACAAAGGCTTTGGCAAATGAATGGGCAAAAGAAAATATTAATGTTAATGCGATTGTTCCTGGATATATTGCAACAGACATGAATGAAGCGTTAATTATAGATGAAACAAGAAATAGACAAATTCTTGAACGTATTCCTGCTGGTCGTTGGGGAAAGCCAGAAGATTTTAGTGGGACAGTCGTATTCTTAGCGTCCGATGCATCTAATTATATTCATGGTCATTTACTAGCAGTAGATGGTGGGTGGCTAGGCAGATAAAAAATAGAGATCTATTGATTAATTATGCAGGTTTCTTTTTTAGCAAAACTTCTTGTATTTAAAGAGATATTTTCTTAATCTCCATGCTTTCTTTTATATTATATGGTAAACTCTTTTTCAGAGAACTCTATTTGCATACATACATTAGTAGTTTATTATGGACAGCAGACAAGTTTATTACATCTTATGAAAGAGAGTGTGACGAAATATCATGCAAGAAGAAACATTGTCGAGAGGGTTAAAAAACAGACATGTACAGCTGATCGCTATTGGAGGAGCTATTGGAACGGGTCTATTCCTTGGAGCAGGAAAATCGATTCATTTAGCAGGTCCATCTATTTTATTTGCTTATATCATTACAGGTATTATTTGTTTTCTAATTATGCGTGCACTTGGTGAACTGCTTTTATCTAATTTGCAGTATCATTCGTTTGTCGACTTTGTAAAAGACTATTTAGGGAATATGGCCGCCTTTGTAACAGGATGGACGTATTGGTTTTGCTGGATTTCCATTGCGATGGCAGATTTAACAGCTGTTGGTCTTTATACACAGTTTTGGTTTCCAAATGTACCACAGTGGATGCCGGGATTAATTGCTCTTGTCATTTTGCTTATTATGAATCTTGCAACGGTGAAGCTTTTCGGTGAAATGGAATTCTGGTTCGCCTTAGTTAAGATTATTGCTATATTAGCATTGATTATTATCGGAATATTCATGATTGTGAAGGGATTCTCCACAGATGTTGGCACATCTAGCTTTGCGAATTTATGGAGCCATGGAGGCATGTTCCCAAATGGTATGCATGGATTTATTCTATCCTTCCAAATGGTTGTATTTGCGTTTGTTGGAATTGAGCTTGTAGGTCTTACAGCTGGAGAAACAGAAAATCCAGAAAAGGTTATTCCAAAGGCGATTAATAATATTCCAATTAGAATTTTAATTTTCTATGTCGGAGCACTTATTGTTATTATGAGTATTTATCCATGGAATGCCATCGTTCCAACAGAAAGTCCATTTGTTCAAGTATTCTTAGCGGTCGGCATTGCAGCTGCAGCGGGGATTGTGAATTTTGTTGTATTAACATCTGCAGCCTCTGCGTGTAACAGTGCTGTTTTTAGTACAAGCAGAATGGTCTATTCCTTGGCAAAAGAAAAAAATGCTCCTGCACCATTGGCAAAACTAACAGGAAGCAAGGTACCTTCCAATGCATTGTTTTTTTCCATTGTGGTTATATTGATTGCGGTTATTCTTAACTATGTAATGCCAGAAGGAGTATTTACGCTGATTACCAGTATTGCTACTGTTTGTTTTATATTTATTTGGGGAATTACCGTCATTTCTCATTTGAAATATCGTAAAACAAGACCAGATCTTGCTAAAGTAAATAAATTCAAGCTGCCGTTTTATCCGTTTTCCAATTATTTAATTCTAGCATTCCTTGCATTTGTATTAGTTGTACTTGCACTTGCAGAAGATACCAGAGTTGCCTTGTTCGTAACCCCTGTATGGTTTATCTTGCTAATCGTCATCTATAAAATTCGTACAAAAGGGAATGTAACAAATAATAAACCGGCGTAACATATAAGAAGAAAAAGGAAGCTGGGACATAAGTATTTCAGCCGAAGATAAACCCGAACCATGATACGAAGATGTGAAAAATATTTCGTATCATGGTGTGGGTTTTTTATTTATGTAAAAAAGAAGGTTTGTGGTAATCACCCGCAGCCTGCATACACTTCGCTTTCCATGGGGCTCGGCTTTAGCCGCTTCGGCCCTTGGCCTACAGGGCCTCAGTTTCCTCCCAGCGGAAAGCGAGTGTTTGTAGCGCAATGGAACAACATAGTTTTTAAACTTAACTACTCAAACTTCGCACCATCAAATTCGTTTGCAAGTCTTGATGTTATTCGGTTTAGAACAATAAAATGGGAGACTTGTTTTTTATTGTGGGGTTTGCTTTCCACTACGGGTTGCTTCGCTTTCCGCGGGGTGGGAGCTCTGAGCCTCCTCGGCGTTGCCTTGCGGGGTCTTTAGCCTTCCCACATTTCCCGCAGGAGTCTTCGCACCTCCGCTACAAGCAACCTGTTTTAAAATAAGTTCTTGTCTTCGAATTTCATTACAAGGTATGACTACTAAATACTAGTAGCGTTGATTTTTTTAAGAAAATAAAAAAGGATAAAATTTTTCAACTTAGGTGAGTGTCTAGCTTCGCCGTACAGGATGTACAAGTGCCGGCGAAGACATAAGGACGTGGCGTATTTAGCTGGTCAGCGCCTAGCCCCTGTGAGTATTGCCCCATGCCTCTAAAAGTAAAAAGCACTTTTTGAGTCATGTGAACATTTTTCTTCGGGTCTGAGCAAGGCGCATATGCTTTTCTTATTCAACGTTGTTCTCCCAAAATGTGCACTTTTAGTCTATTTCTATAAGGTGGATGTTTTCACCAGTTCAACGACAGCAACTAATGGATCAAAACTGCTTGATTGGAGCGGATATGCGAGACTCCTGTGGGATTTGCGGGTTAGATGAGACCTAAGCAGGCGCTTGCGCCGAGGAGACTCATCGCACGCCCCACGGAAAGCGAGCATCCTGAAACGAGAATCTTGCCCCTGTTTATAAGCAAGATGAATCAATCATCCTTTCTCATTTCTCTAAACCAAGTTATAGCAATACATGAAGAAGAATTTATAACTGCGAAGTTTGAGTTAACTAGATGAAAAAACATAAATAACCAGTATAAGGAAGTAACCATTTAAGTGCTAAATTAGAGAATGTTCGTCATTGCCTCTTCTATTTAGTTATGTCTCAGCCTCTTCCTATTAATAACAGCTTAGAAAGGAAAAGAGGACAGATATTGAGTGGAAATGTTTTATTAAAAGGGAAAAGAGTAAACCTCCGAAGCATTCAAGAAAAAGATTTAACCAAATTATGGAATCTTATTTACGGAGAAAAATATCCAGAATGGAAAAAATGGGATGCTCCTCACTATCCATTAGAAAAACTAGAGTACGAAGTATATCAGAATAGGATGCAACAACTGCTTCAGACAAAAGAGATTGAATCTAGATTAATAATCGAGATTGATCAAATAATTGTCGGAACTGTAAGCTTTTATTGGGAACATAAACCGTCAAATTGGCTGGAAATGGGAATCGTTATCTATGATCCAGTCTATTGGAATGGAGGATATGGAACCGAATCTTTAAGTATGTGGACCGAATATTTATTCACTCATTTACCGCTTGTGCGAGTTGGACTAACGATATGGTCTGGAAATAAGGGAATGATAAAGGTAGCTGAAAAGCTTGGAATGCAGGAAGAAGGTGTGTTAAGAAAATGTAGATTATACAAGGGAGAGTATTTCGATTCAATAAGGATGGGGATTTTGAGAGAAGAATGGGAAGCTGCAAGGAATAAATAATAAATAACACAAGATAAACAAGTAGCTATAGAATAAGCTCTTTGTCTATCTTGTGTTGTTTTTTTAAACTCGAGATTTGTTGAATAAATTTGTACTTAAGCTTCTGCCAAAACATCGGCAAAGGCTTTTGCATAAGGTGGAAGATCTGGGGGACGTCGGCTTGAAATAATGTGACCGTCCACAACAACAGGTTCATTATGCCAAATAGCACCAGCGTTTTCCATATCATCTCGAATCCCTGGTGTGCTTGTTACATTTACACCATTTAAGATTTTAGCGGATATTAATACCCAACCAGCATGGCAAATTTGCCCAATTGGTTTTTTGTGTTCATGCATATGCTTTACCATATCTAAAACCTCAGGGTAGCGGCGTAGTTTATCTGGTGCCCAGCCGCCAGGAACAAGAATGGCATCATATTCAGATGCTTGTATATCCGAAAACGCATAGTCAGACAATGCTGGCACTCCATATTTCCCGATATATGTTTCATTCGCTTTCTCTCCAACTAAATGAACCGCTGCTCCTTCTTCTTGAAGACGCAATACCGGATACCAAAGTTCCAAATCTTCAAAATCAGGACTGACAAGAGCAATTACCTTTTTATTTTTTAAACGCATAAACAACACCTCCAAAGTTTAGTATAGCATGTATAAGTGCTGATTAAAAAAAGACAGCTTCTTAAGAGAATAACTGCAAAAATTTGGTGGCTGGAAAAAGGGAGAACAAATTAGAAGTAGTGCAACTGAACCTTTTCAGCAGGGAAAAGAGTTACATTACTCTTTTTATAAATCATGCCGCATCGTTAGTGATGCGGCATGATTTAAGCGATAAGATTTCAGGCAACTTCAAATATAAATATTACATAATGTTATAGACTCGTATATCTATTATTGCCTTTCTCTTTCATTTAATGAAATGTAAATATGTATTTCGGCGTTTTCTCCGTCACTGCCGCTTTGATATTCTTCAAAGTCACTAGCATACTTTCGATTTAAATCCATTTTCCAAAGCTTCTGCCAAAATGCGCCTACCGCTTGCATATCTCCTATCACAATAAATTTTGCGTATTTTCCAGCAGATATGATGTGTTGCTGCAAAGAAGGAGGTATATCAGAAGTATGCTGAACTTCTGTACACACCATCATATCGTAATCTCCATTTACATCGCTTTCGTAATTGGTATATAAACCAATTGTTTTCTCATTTCGTTTGTGAGGGATGGATTGATAAACACCTTGTTCAAAGAAACCTTTCCATAGGTCCCCAATTTCTTTTCCCATTGTTGGACGATTGTTGTTCATGCGAATTTTTAATCCTGCTACTAATTTTTCCTCTAAATCAATGATTTCATAATCCATTCTTTAAACCACCATTTCTTTTAAGATGATTAAAGTATAGCAACGCTAATATGACAACAGTATGTCATATTACTAGCGAAAGTATGTATTGTTAAAAATGATTAACGGGGAGATAAATACTTTTTCAATCCTTCTTGATATTTTTCTATTATTATTTCTCTTAGATGTGGTGGCTCTACTACCTCAGCACAATTTCCATAGGATAGGATATATCCATATAACCACTCGTTTTCTGGAAATGAAATAGAGACGGTAAAGCTGCCATCTGCATTTTTATGAATACATTGAGGATCAAATTCGTCATAAAGGCGATATGCAATAGATGAATCAAACCGTAAGACAATGGTGATTTTATCCGTATGTTTAGTGTTCGAATTTCCCCATATATCCTGTGGAATTTCTCTTTCAAAAGTCGTGTTTAAAGGATGGAGGCTCTTCATGCGTGAAATTTTAAAAAGTCGATAGTCATTTTTTGTTGTGCAAAAACCGTGGAGATACCAGCCTCTACCTTTAAAAAGAAGCTTAAGCGGTTCGATCCTTCTTTCTGTTTTTTCTCCGGAGGAATTGAAATAATCAAAAGCTATCATATCTTTCGCTAAAACTGCTGTTTTAATCGTGTTAAACATATCTTTTTCTCTATCGTTGCTTCCCCAGTTTGATAGATCAATTTCCATCCAATTTGTTGTTTGCTTATTGAATAGAAGACTTAGTTTGTTAAATACAGACTTTATATCGGGGAAATTAGCAGCATGAAGGCTTTGTAAGCTTACTAGAATATCGTTTTGTTCTTTATCTGAAAAAAGGGATTTATTCAATACAAAATGATCTAAAAGCTGAATACCACCTCCTCTTCCTCTATTTGTATACACAGGTATTCCTGCAGCCGAAAGAATATCCATATCACGATAAATCGTCCGAGTAGACACTTCAAAATGCTCGGAAAGTTCTTTAGCTGTTATGCTTTTTTTATTCAGTAATAAATAAACGATCTCAAATAATCGATTAATTTGCATAAAACACCGCCTTATAACTAGTATAAAACATTATATCCATTATTTTGGCTTATCCTTTTAAATTGTTTATTGCTGTGCAAACAATAATAGTGTATGATGCATAGTATAAATAATTAGTGTATGACATACAGTATTGGAAAGAGGCGAATAATGAGCAGCTTACTACAATCTTTAACGACAGAATTAAGGAGAGGTACATTAACATTGGCCGTATTAAGTCAGCTGAAAACACCACAATACGGCTACTCTCTTGTGCAGTTATTAGAAAAAAGTGGGATAACGATTGAGCAAAGTACATTGTATCCATTGCTTCGTCGTTTGGAGAAACAAGAGCTGGTAACAAGTAGTTGGGATACGTCAGAAAGCAGACCACGAAGGTATTATGTGCTGAGTAGATATGGAGAAGAGATATTGGAGCAATTAACAAAAGAATGGAAAAAGATGTCGAAAGAGTTATTTCTTTTATTAAAGGGGGAGGAATTAGGATGAGTTTAATAGCGTTGTATATTCATGAAGTAATACGAAGGCTTCCAGAAAAACAGCGGGAGGATATAGCCCTTGAACTTCATTCAACAATTCAGGATATGCTGCCAGATGAATATTCAGAAGAAGAAGTGAAAGCTGTTCTGTCTCAATTAGGAAATCCAGCTGTGCTAGCAAGTGGATATCAAGATCGACCGATGTATTTAATTGGGCCACGTTATTTTGACATATATATTAATCTAATAAAAATGATTTTACCAATCGCAGTAGCCATTTCGTTCATTTCGATGCTTGCTGATAATTTGATCTCTTACAACGCGGAGAAAGGGTTGGTAAATGCTATTCTGCTAGTTGTTTTACACGGTATTGGAACAATATTTAGTACAGGAATTCAAGTGTTTTTCTGGATAACTGTTGTATTTGCGATTTTAGAACGAACGGATCATGCGAAAAGTGAACAGCCATTAACCGCAAGTTTTAAAGAATGGTCACCTGATGATTTAAAGAAACTTTCTGATTTTCCTAAAGGGAAAAAGATTTCAAAAATCGAAGTATTTGGCGGATTATTATGGACGGCTATTTGGGCAACCGTATATTATAATGCAGGGAACCTATTAGGTGTTTATGAAAAGAAAAGTGGAGTGCTGGAATTTGTAATGCCTGTTTTTAATCTAGAGGTTTTGCATGCTTATTGGATGATAATTGGAATGGTGATAGTGTTAGAGATTGCGATTGCTTTTTACAAAATGATTACAGGAAAATGGACGAAAAAATTAGCTCTTTTTCACGCATTTTATCAATTAATTTCAGTAAGTATTTTTATTATGATGATTAGTAATATAAAATTATTTAATCCAGCGTTTATTACGTATATGGATGCTATATTTACGTTTCATGATGATTGGCTGAAACTATCATTAGCAGTGACTGGAATTATCGTTGTTTTTATTGCTCTATTTGATTGTTATCAAGGCTTTCGGAAAGCGAAGATTAAGTATTTTACTAAATAGAGTCAAAGGAACATTTTTCTTCATGCATGAAGGTACTTGTTTTCTATTGCTATGGCTGGAATAAAAATATCTCCAATTCAGAATTTCTATTATTATTTTCTCTGTTTCTTGATGAGGTAAAGAAGAATCGATATAATAAAGAAGAATAAAATCGGAATTTTCGAATAAATAAAATTGGAGTTGAATGGATTGGGGATTTTTTCTAACGAGGCATTAAAGGGAAAACATATTTTAATTACTGGTGCAACCGGTGGGATAGGACAGGAAACGGCTAAAGTGATTGCAGCGATGGGGGCTTCGGTTTCTATTACTGGTCGCAAAGTGGATGTCTTAGAAAATTTACGCAAAGAACTTTTAAACTTTACGGAGGAAGAGAACATCTTCGCAAAAGCGGCTGATTTAAGTGATGAGTCTGATAGAATGGATCTTGTACAAAGCTGTGAAGAAAAGCTCGGCTTTATTTATGGTCTTGTCAATACGGCAGCAATTATGGGAGGAACGGTCGTAGATCAATTAGAAGAAACGGATGTTAGAAACATGATGGATATTAATTATATATCTACGTTTAATCTTACTAAGCTTGTCTATCAAAAAATGAGAGAAAATCATGCTGGTGCTATTGTTAATGTATCTTCCCTTTCCGGATTAAGAGGAACATATGCAAATGCTGCTTATTCTGCCAGCAAATTTGCTTTAATTGGATTCACCCAATCCCTTGCGCTTGAGGCGATTCAAGAGAATATACGTGTTAATGCCGTTTGTCCAGGCTTTGTTGACACAGAGATGGCGAATGAATATATAGAAATAAATGCGAAGGCAAATAATGTATCCTTTGAAGAACAGAAAGTAAAAAGTGCAAAAAGCATTCCCTCAGGCAGATTTACTAGTCCAATAGAAGTTGCAAATACGATTGCTTTTCTATTAACAGATGCAGCTAATAATATTGTCGGCGAATCTGTGAAAATTTCTGGTGGAGCGGTTATGCGTTAGTAGAACATGGGGATATTTTTAAATTTTACCGAAAGAATAGGAGGGGAATCTTTCTTAGCAGCTTACATACATCACGTAGCCTCCTGTTGAAAAAGCAGAAGTGGATTCGGCTGGTTCTGAGAAGCGCGTTGATCTTCTGGAAACCGAATCCCCTGTTTTATGAAGTTTCCCTTGATAATATTGGTTAAAGTATAAGAGATATTAAAAAATAATAAGATGAATGTCAACACTCTTCTTACTTAATAAGATCATTCCGATTACCAACATGGTTATTTCAACTTAATGCGCACTCTTTTTGTTGTAGAACGAATAATCCATAATGCTATACTAAGCAGAACAAAGGTGCCAATTACGGATAGAGAAAATGAAAATTCCCATTGGCTATGAATAGTTATTAGTTTCTTTAATGGATTTTTTAATTCAAATTGCCAAAAAATGTCAGAAATAACCACTAAAATTATTGCTTGGATAATATAGAGAATTCCAGCTGCACCAAAGCGGTAGAACCCAGCTCCAATCAACCACCCTGCTACATAATAAACAAGGATATTTAAACTATAAACAGCGATTATTAATACCCATGATGCTTCCGGTCCCAAAAAAGAGCCAGTTTCTATTGCAGGTACAAAAAAATTCTCCACTAAGGCGACGATACCTGCAATGATCATAATCATTAAGGAAACAATAATCGCTGAAATTGATCCGCCAAAGAAGTAGTCTTTTCTTGAGACTCCTTGTTTGACATAAAAAGTGAGAAATCCAGAAACTGAAATGATTCCAATCACAAGCATATATATTTTTGCGGGCTGATAGGAGAATGTAAGAAAGCTTTTGTGAGTGATAGTTGTATCTCCACCAATCATTCGTAAGGCAATATATAGAACAAAAACTATAGAGAGAAACCATGCTGACCATGTTAATTGCAGCCATGACATATCAGTGGCAATCTTTGAAATATTATTTTTTGTTTTCATTTTCAATCTCCTCGCTCGTAAGATAAATAAATAAGTCTTGCAGGGAAACAGGACCTATCTCCAACTCATTTTGTTCGGCTATTCTACGATCTTCCTCCGTGATTTCACCATACACCATAACTGATTTTGTTCCTCCAAGCTGCTGGGTATTTAGCTGGTTTCTATTCTTTACAAATTCCTCTACTGCGTTAGTACCGCCAGTAATAGAAGAACCCCTCTCAAGCAGTTGGTCAATCGGTGCTTTCATCAGGATTTTACCTTTGTGAAGAATGATGACCTCTTCAAATAAATAATCCATCTCTGATACTAAATGGGTTGAAAGGATAATGGTTCTAGCATGCTGAGAATGATCCTCCATTATTTCTTTGTAAAATTTCTCTCGTGTAGGTGCGTCCATTCCATTATAAGCTTCATCAAAAATGGTTATGAGAGAACGGCTTGCAAGACCAATGGTCACATTTAAGGCTGACTGCATTCCTTTTGAAAGCTGTTTAACTTGTTTATCTAATGGAAGGTTAAACAGCTTCACTAGTTTATCAGCGTATACCCGATCAAAGTTTGGTCGATAGCGCTCTGCTGCTTCAAGCATGCCTTTCACTTTTTCTGTTTCATCGCTATAATCCGTTTCGTAAACAAAGGCAACATGCTGCATTATGTTCGCGTTCTCAAAAGGTTCTATTCCACCGATTGTAATACTGCCTTCTGTTGGTTCAATAAAGGAAGCTAATAAAGAAAGAAGAGTAGATTTTCCTGCTCCGTTTCGTCCAATTAGACCATAAATTCTACCGCTTTCTAGCTGAAAACTGATATCTTTTAAGACGTTAAATGTACCAAAATTTACAGATAATTGATTAATAGCTATATCGAAATTCATATTTGATCTCCTTTAAATTTTTTTATCATATTCGTTATCTCCCTGTTGGAAATCCTTAATTTTTCTGCTTCTTGTAACATGGGCAACACATACTGGTCAACAAATAATTCTTTTCTCTGCTCTAATAGTTTCTCTTTTGCTCCTTCCGAGACAAACATGCCTACACCCCTTTTCTTGTAAATGATCCCGGCCTCGACGAGTAAATTAATCCCTTTTGCGATCGTTAAATGATTAATTTTATAAAATTGAACAAGCTGTGTTGTGGAAGGAATTTGCTCATGTTCCTTTAGCTGTTCATTGACTATTTGATCTTCTATACGATCTTTTATTTGTAAAAAAATAGGTTTGTTAGCATCGAATGATGGACTCAGTTGAAATCACCACCTTTTTAAGTTTGTTGTATAGTTATATAGTTGTGTATATAACTATAGTTGGTGAACCTGAATATGTCAATACATCATTAAATAATAGGCAATCAAGATTTTTGACATACACTGAAATGGAAAGTAAAATGATGGTATCTAATGTAGAAATACTTGTTTTGCTCTTTGATGAAGGGAAATATCACTTCTCCAGCAGACTTCTGTGATCCCTAGAATGGATGTTGCATAATCAAAAAAGACCAATATTCATAGGTTATTTACTGAAAAAATGATTGCGTTTTCAATTGGTTAAGAAGATAAGAGAATGATATATTTAATCATAAAAGAGCGGAATAAGTTAGGTTACATTAAGATGCTTTCAGGGTAAGAAAGGAAAGATAAAAGCAGATTTTACAGATCAGATGGCACCATACTTTTATACTATTATAAAAAGGGAGTTTTTGATGATGGCTACTGCTTTAGATGCTTTAAATGTTTTGGATAAAGAGTATAAATTATATATTAATGGTAAATGGGGAACAGGAACAGAAGGAAAATTAATGAGCAGCTATAATCCAAGTAATGGTGAGAAGCTTGCAGACTTTGTTGATGCATCCTATGCAGATGTCGATGCAGCAGTAGATGCTGCTGCAGAAGCATTTAAAACCTGGAAAAAAGTTAGTTTACTAGAAAAAAGCAATATGCTTTTGAAAATTGCTGATTTAATAGATAAAAATGCCGAACGTCTAGCTTTAGTGGAAACATTAGATAATGGGAAGCCATTAAGAGAAACAAAAGCTATTGATGTTCCATTGAGTGCGGATCATTTCCGTTATTTTGCTGGTGTTATTCGCTCAGAAGAAGGCACAGCACAAACCTTCGATCAAGACACATTATCCATTGCGATTAAGGAACCAATTGGAGTAGTTGGTCAAATTATTCCATGGAACTTTCCATTATTGATGGCAGCTTGGAAAATTGCACCTGCAATAGCAGCAGGAAATACAGTTGTTATTCATCCTTCCTCCTCTACTTCTTTAAGTTTATTAGAATTAGCAAAATTATTAGATCAAGTGTTGCCTGCTGGTGTTGTCAATATTATTACTGGTCGTGGTTCTTATTCTGGTGATTACATGTTAAAACATGACGGATTTGCTAAATTGGCATTTACCGGATCAACAGATATTGGATATGAAGTAGCAGAGGCAGCTGCAAAAAAATTAATTCCAGCCACATTAGAATTAGGCGGAAAATCTGCAAATATCATTTTTGATGATGCACCAATTGAACGTGCATTGGAAGGCATTCAATTGGGAATTCTTTTTAACCAAGGGCAAGTTTGCTGTGCAGGTTCCCGTATCTTCATTCAAGAAGGGATTTATGACGAGTTGCTTGCTAAAATGAAACAAGCATTTGAAAATGTAAAAGTTGGTTTCCCATGGGAAGAAGATGTGAAAATGGGAGCGCAAGTAAATGAACGTCAATTAGAGCAGATACTAGCACATGTTAAAATCGGGGAAAAAGAAGGTGCAAGACTTGTAACAGGCGGCTGCAGATTAACAGGTGATGGCTTAGAAAAAGGGGCGTTTATGGCTCCAACCATTTTAGCAGATGCTTCCAATGATATGCGGATTGCCCAAGAAGAAATATTTGGCCCAGTAGCAACGGTTATTAAATTTAAAACAGAAGAGGAAGTCATTGAGCTTGCCAACCAATCGGAGTTTGGATTAGGCGGGGCGGTATTTTCTCGGAATATTAATACAGCTTTACGAGTTGCCCGCGGTATCGAAACAGGTCGGGTTTGGGTGAATACGTATAATCAATTGCCAGCAGGTGCACCATTTGGCGGATACAAAAAATCTGGTATTGGCCGTGAAACATATAAAAGTATAATAGATAGCTATACACAAACAAAAAATATTTATATTGTTACAAAAGAAGAAACAGATGGAATGTATTAAAAGATTTGTAACGATGGAGATTTTTCTTTCTCGAAAATATAAATAGACGTAAAAAAGCTGGAATCAATTGATTCCAGCTTTTTTATATGGGCAAGGTGGTGAAGCGAGCTTTCATAAAAGTTTCTTATTAAAAATGATCTAGATTAATAGGAAAGGAGAAAATTGTCGCATTTTCATTTTTTTTAATATACAAAAAATCTGTACATTAGAATTATTATCTGTTAGAATTTTATTGAAAGTTGCATTAGGTAAAAATATTTTCGTGTATGTAAATAATTTGTCCTAATGCAAGGGAGGGTGTTATGAAAGTTATTTCAGTGAAAGATTTATCCGTTTCCTACAATGGAAATCCAGCTTTATATCAAGTCAATGTTGATTTGGAAATTGGCAAATTAATTGGTGTTATTGGTCCAAATGGTGCAGGAAAATCAACTTTTATAAAAGCATTACTCGAATTAACACCGAAAGATGGAGGGAAAGTGGAGATTTTCCAAGAGCCAGTAAAGAAAAATAAAAAAAGAATTGCTTATGTACCACAAAGAAGTAATATTGATTGGACATTTCCAATTACTGTATTAGATACTGTGGTATTAGGAACGTACCCAACACTTGGTCTTTTTCGCCGTCCTGGCAAGAGAGAAAAAGAATGGGCATTTGAATGTTTAAAACGAGTAGGCATGGAAGGGTTCGCTAAAAGACAAATAGGAGAATTATCTGGCGGACAACAGCAACGTGTATTTATGGCGAGAGCACTTGCTCAAAAACCTGAACTTTTTCTGTTGGATGAACCGTTTGTCGGCATTGACATGGCAAGTGAAGAAGTAATTGTCAACATTTTAAAGGAATTAAAAGCAGATGGAAAAACGGTAGTTGTTGTTCATCATGATTTAAGTAAAGTAGAAAAATATTTTGATGATCTTATCCTGTTAAATAAAACAATTATTAAAGAAGGATCAGTTAGTGAAGTATTTACAAGACAACATATTATTCGCGCATATGAAGCGGATTTTCACTTTCACTCCTTTTGGCAAGATGAAACAGTGCAGCATTCTAATACTAATGCAGAGCAAGTATAGAAAGGAGGAACAAAAATGGAATTTTTTCATGCGTTAATGGATTATGCATTTTTACAAAAAGCATTATTAACTTCTGTAATGGTTGGCATTATTTGTGGGGTGATTGGCAGTTTTATTATTTTAAGAGGAATGTCTTTGATGGGAGATGCAATCTCTCACGCTGTTTTACCAGGTGTTGCGATTTCTTATATCTTTGGCATAAATTTCTTTTTTGGGGCAGTAATCAGTGGAATAATAGCCGCCCTTGGCATTGGATATGTAAGCCAAAATAGTCGAATTAAAAATGATGCCGCTATTGGAATTATGTTTAGTACATTTTTTGCATTAGGAATTATCTTAATTACGATGGTGAAAAGTTCAAGTGATCTTTATCATATTTTATTTGGAAATGTGCTAGCCGTTCGATCTTCTGATATGTGGATTACGTTTTTCATCGGATTATTTATTCTAGTTGTTGTATTTGTATTTTTTAAAGAATTATTAGTAAGCTCTTTTGATCCTACTATGTCAGCAGCATATGGTTTGCCTAATAAAGCCATTCATTATTTACTAATGACATTGTTAACGCTAGTAACAGTGGCATCCTTACAAACTGTTGGAATTGTTCTTGTTGTTGCCATGTTAATTACACCAGCATCCACAGCGTATTTATTGACGAATAGACTTTCTGTAATGATAGGGCTTGCTGTGATTTTTGGAACGTTAGCTTCCATTATTGGACTTTATTATAGTTATATCTACAATTTAGCATCAGGAGCATCCATTGTTGTTGTTGCAACGATATTCTTTTTACTTGCGTTTATCTTTTCACCAAAGCAAGGAATTCTATGGAATAAAATGAGATCACGTAAACAACGTGTCCGATCACGTGAAATATAAACATTATATAAAAGGGGGATTCTTTTTATGAAGAAAATAGTTTTAACTGTTTTGATGTCCATATTATTAATCGTTGGAGTAGCTGCCTGTGGTAAATCGAGTAATTCAACAAGCAAGGAAGAATCAAATGGTAAAGTGAAAATAGTAGCTACTTATTCCATTCTTGCTGATATTATTAACAATGTAGGTGGAGATCATGTATCTGTTCACTCTATTGTACCAGTAGGGAAGGATCCGCACGAATATGATCCATTGCCAGCAGATATTCGTGCAAGTACAGATGCAGATATGATTTTTTATAATGGCTTGAATTTAGAGACAGCAAATGGCTGGTTTAATAAAATGTTGGAAACAGCAGGTAAAAAAGGTAAAGAAGATGAACAAGTTTTTCGTATTAGTAAAGGCGTTACACCAAAATATTTAACGTCAAAAGGCAAAGAATCAGAACAGGACCCACATGCATGGCTTGATTTAAATAATGGAATTAAATATGCAGAAAATGTACGTGATGCTTTAATTAAAAAAGATCCGAAGAATAAAGAAGATTATGAAAACAATGCAACAGCTTATATAAAACAATTAAGCGATTTACACAATGAAGCAAAAGCAAAATTTGCTGATATTCCAAAAGAACGCCGTGTATTGGTAACGAGTGAAGGGGCATTTAAATATTTCTCTGCTGCATATGGATTACAAGCAGAATATATTTGGGAAATCAATACAGAAAGTCAAGGAACAAGTGCACAAGTAAAACGAATCGTTGATATTATTAGAGAAGGTCATGTCCCAGCATTATTTGTTGAATCAAGCGTGGATCCAAGAAGCATGGAAATGGTTTCTCAAGATTCAGGTGTGGACATAAAAGGGAAAGTATTTACGGATTCAATCGGAAAACCTGGCTCTGATGGAGATAGTTATCTTAAAATGGTAAAATGGAATCTGGATACGATTCATAAAGAATTAGCAGAATAGTAATGTAAAAGAAATGTGATAAACTGCATCTCCATTGTTAGCTTTAAACAAACAATGGAGATGCAGTTTTTTTGGTTAAATCTCTAAATTTTTGATTGAAGGAATAAATTAAAAAAGGATGGAGAGGTTAGTGTTAGTAGATATATTTTTATGTTTATTTCCAAGAAGAATGGTGGTATTTATACTAGTAAAGGCTGTTTAAAAAGTCCGGTAAAAATGACGCCTTGAATTTCGTTGTTGGCTCATCTTTCGCTTCTCACGTACCTAGAAGGTCTCCAACTAAAAACGTTCCAACGTTGAAGTCACCACATCCTGTGGAAGGCCGATGCTCAGAAGCAACTTTTACCCTTCTTTTTGAACATGCACTAGTAAGGAATCAAATGATAGGAATACACTTTGCTATTCTATACTATCCAAAACTAAAAATAGAGGTGGTTTTTTCATGACGAAAGATACAACTAATACTCCTGCTGGTAAAACATTTCGTGCTGATGATAAGAAAAAAGAGAATAAAGATGAAGTTTCAAAAGGACTTGAAAAAACACATAAACAAGCAGCCGATAGTTTAACAGAAGGTACGATTGATAAGGAAAAAGAAAAAGAAGAGTAGCCTTCGTTTTATCTAGTAAAGAAAGTAGTGAGGAACTTTTCTACTTAGGAAAAGAAATAAACGATGTTCCATAAAAGAGGCTGAGACATAACTATATAGATAATAGGTAAAGACGAACATGCTCTAATTTAGCACGTAAATGGTTATTTCCCTATACTGATTATTTATGTTTTTTATTGTGGGGGTTGCTTTCCACTATGGGTTGCTTCGCTTTCCGCGGGGTGGGAGCTCTGAGCCTCCTCGGCGTTGCCTTGCAGGGTCTTTAGCCTTCCCACATTTCCCGCAGGAGTCTTCGCACCCTCCGTTACAAGCAACCTGTTTTAGAATAAGTTTTTGTCTTCGAATTTCATGACAAGGTATTATTGCTAAACGCTAGTAGCGTTGATTTTTTAAAGAAAATAAGAAAGGATAAAATTTTTGAACTTAGATGAGTGTCTACAGGATGTACAAGTGCCGGCAAAGACATAAGGCCGTGGCGTATTTAGCCGGTCAGCGCCTATCCCCGGTGAGTATTGCCCCATGCCTCAAAAATAAAAAGCACTTTTTAGGTCATATGAATATTTTTCTCGGGTCTGAGCAAGGCGTTTGTGCTTTTCTTATTCAACGTTGTTCTCCCACAATGTGCACTTTTAGTCTATTTCTATCAAATGGATGTTTTCACCAGTTCAACGACAGCAACTAATTGATCAAACGGCTTGATTGGAGTGTAAGGTGCGAGACTCCTGTGGGATTAGCGGGTTAGATGAAACCTAAGCAGGCGCTTGCTTGCGCCGAGGAGGCTCATCGCACGCCCCACGGAAAGCGAGCATCCTGAAACGAGAATCTTGCCCCTATTTATAAGGAATAATGTTTGCAAAAAAACATCCAAAAAGATTAATCAATCACCCTTTCTATAAATTCTCTTGAACCAAATGAAGTATAAGAAACCAATAAAGAAATATAAAGCCCCATTAATTAACCCCATTGTTCTAGGATGGAAGTATTCTAATAACAGACCTGTAAAAAACATGGAAACCCCAAAAACCGTATTAGCGATTGTGGTGGAAATTCCAAAAAAACGTCCTTGATAAGTTAATGGAATGGATTTCATTATAACTGTATCGAGCAATGTATTGGAAATACCTCCAAATATTGTTAATATGCCAAACAATAACACAACGAGTAGAAAGGATTTTGATTGACTCACTATTAATAGTAGGATTCCTTCTGCCATCAAGCAAATAATTCCAATAAGAAGATAGTTCCCATTAATTTTTTTTGTAATGAGGGGACTTAGAACAAATCCAACTCCAAGTACACTATATAATATTCCGACACCTAAATCAGCAGCGTGAAATGTTTCTACTGCATATACACTAATTAATACATTTTCCATACCGTTCGCTACAGGTACGATTAAGTCAAATGATACAAGCAGAAGGAGTAAAGAAGAGGAAAAAATCATTGCGAAAAGACCAGTATTTTTTGTCTTTTCTGTCTGGTTGTCCCTATTGTCGTCCAATGCTGCTTCTAATGTTGGAATCGTGTGGATTACTGCTGCTGCAAGAATAAAAGAAAAGATATTAACAAAGAAAGCTGCTTTCGCTCCAAATAAAAAGGAAACGAAGCCTCCCGTGAATGCCCCGATGATGAGAACGAATCCTAATAGAACCTGTTCCCAAGCATTGATTAATTTAATGTTAGCTTGCTCGACAATGGAAGGGATGCTTGAGCTTCTTGTTGGAGCATATAATGCTTCTCCACTCGCTAATAAAAAAGATCCAACATAAATAATCCACATATCATCTGTATTATTTATTCCTAAAAAGGAAAGTGCGATGCATGCACGTAAAAGATCGGTATAGATTAATAGTTTTTTTCTCGACAATTTAAGAGCTATTGAACTGCTAAGTGGGCCGAAAAATAAATATGGGAGCATTCGAACTGCAAGCGTAATGCCGACAGACAAGCCAGATCCTGTCAATTGTAAAATGATGGTCATTAGTGCCACTTGACTAAAACGATCACCAATCCCATTAATGATGCCAGCAATAAATAATTTTTGATACGATTTTTCACTTTTGAAAGTAGAAAACATATTAAACCTCACATTCGTTTCGATTATCATCTAATTATATAAATATCTAATTAGATGATAATCGAAATAGAAGATAATTAAAAGTGGTTTAAATGATTTATTTACAAAATGAGGTGAATCCTATAGTATTTTTAGAAGATGAAAAAGGAGAAATGAATGTGATAAAATATATAATTTTTGATTTTGATGGTACACTTGCTGATTCAAAGATGGCTTTTTTTCTTACTTGGAATCAACTAGCTGAGAAGTATAAATATAAAAAACTAAAAATCGCAGACTATGAGATGTTAAGAAATCTTTCGATGAAAGAACGTAGTAAATATGCTGATTTTCCTATGTATAAGTTGCCCCTCTTTATGTCTGATTTCTTAAAATTGTACAGAGAATCTATAACAGACATCCATTTATTTGCTGGAATAAAAGAATTGCTGACAGAACTGGAGGAGGCAGGTTATCAGATTGCCATCATTTCCTCAAATGCTGAAAAAAATATTCGTCAATTTCTGGCTAATAACAAAATGAATCACATAAATGATGTTTTATGCTCCAGCCGAATTTTCGGAAAGGATAAAATAATCAACAAGTTTTTAAAATCTCATAAACTTCAACCAGCTGAAGTAATTTATGTAGGAGATGAATGTCGAGATATAGTGGCATGCAAAAAGGCAGGCATAAAAGTAGTTTGGGTTGGGTGGGGCTATGACGCAGCAGAAATTGCTCAAGCAGAAAACCCCGATTATTCCGTTTATAAGCCTAGTGAAATCTTGCAGATTATAGAGTAAGCTAAGGGACGCAATAAAGCCTATTATTTATAAGCTTCACTGAATGCCAAGAATCTTACCTTATAAATAAAGATGTTCAGAACAGACCGCCACCCAGTATGTATAAGATGCAGATTAATTGAGAGGGCACATAGATAACCAAGCAAATAAAATCTTGCACTTATGGTACATGAAAAGAAGTATCTTTTTATTTTGTTTTATAGCCTAAGTTAGTTTGAAGCAAGGAGTAACCCTTTTTTTCGGGTAGACATCCATGCAACAAATTTTGCACCATGGCATAAGAAAAGAAGCTTCATTCCATTTTTTATGGTTTAAGTTTGAAGCAGGGAGCAGCAGGAATACACGAAGACTCCTATGGGAATTGCGGGACAGGCGAGACCCCGCAGGAGCAAAGCTCCGAGGAGGCTCGGCGCCCGCCCCATGGAAAGCGAAGTGTATTCCGGCTGCGGACCCATTTGAGAGCTCCACTTTTCAACATAGCCTTAAACATTAAAAATTTCCAGCATATTTGTATGAAAAACAGAGAAGGAATATAGGGGTGTAAAAGAATACCATTAAAGAAAAATAATTTTCAAAAATACGAAGGGAGATAGATGACCATCAAAAACTATCTGAATATCACAGAAGGAAAAAACAGTTGGAAACGTTATCTTTCCTCATGCTTACTGGCCATAGCATGCATGCTGATCGGTTCGCTAGTTTATGGACTAAGCATAGGGCTTATTATAGCATTTGACGGGAAAGAAAGTACCTATATAGACTTTATAACAGGGATGCCAGTTGGATTAAATCCTACTCTTAATTTATTATTTATGCATATTGTCAATATTTTTTGGATTATCGGAATATGGATAGGAGTACGCTTTATACATAAAAGAAGTTTACTATCTCTTATCACGGCCAATAAAAAGCTGAATTGGAGAAGGGTGCTGTGGGGATTTGCAGTATTTGGCGGACTGCTCGTACTTACGACTCTGATTGATGTTGTTTTTAATGCACCTGATTATAGTTGGAATAATGTGAATGGGAAAGAGTATTTATTCTTATTTTTGATTACTTTACTATTTGTGCCGATTCAAACAACATCAGAAGAATTATTTTTTAGAGGGATGCTTTTACAGTGGATAGGTAAAGCATTAAAACAGCCGATCATCCTT
Organism: Niallia sp. WK069_GA_01; assembly: GCF_983173855.1. NCBI lineage: Bacteria > Bacillati > Bacillota > Bacilli > Caryophanales > Bacillaceae > Niallia > Niallia sp. WK069_GA_01. The sequence continues at coordinate 3,476,653 of NZ_OZ470138.1, read as the reverse complement.
TCCCTTATAATTGGTCTTATTTTTGGTTGTATGCATTTTACTAATCCAGAAATGGACAAATCATTTGTATTAGTAGGTTTAGATTATATTGTAACTGGATTTGCCTTAACTTATATTTCGGTTAAAACAGGAAGCTTAGAAATTTCCATTGGTGCACATGCTGCCAATAATATGTTTTTGTTTTGGTTTTTAGCAACAGATGACTCTGTTGCAGGCAATATCCCCAGCCTATTTAAAACGGTAAATGAATCACCAGGACTTTCGCTTGTATGGTCCATTCTTATTTTTGCTGTTTTTTATTTATTAAGCAGAAAAAAAGTTAAAAAAGAGCAAATCTAGACGTCATAAAAAAGAAGAACAGCCATGTTGCTAATACAAACATGGTTGTTCTTCTATCCTTATGATGGTCTTCGTTTCTTTTGTAGTTTTCGAATGCCTTCTTTACAAACACCATAAGAAAGCCAAGAACATCCTTCGCACAAAAAATCTAAATCATCTGGATTAACCTTTTCAGTAACAAGAGAAACAAGCTCCTCTTTTTGATATGTCTGATCTTTTTCTATTTGTAGATGTGTCAACACTTTTTGATCTAAACCAAGTACAAATTCATTTGCTTTTGGTGCATTGCATATTCCTTCTCTACTATGTGGACAAAATAGACAAGTTTCATCTAATCCAGTGACCACTTTAATAGGAAAATCTAATTCATCGTTTTGGACATCTGTAACTACTTCTGTCATTTTTTGTACAAAGTCTGGACTATAGCCCATTCCTTGAAAGCCATGAACGCAGAGTAAATGATGGCCACGCAGTACCCTTTTGGCAAGCATCTCGTATTCTCGTTCTCTATTAAGCTGCTTTTGGCAAAAGCTTTGCTTGCACTAAGCGATTTCGTATAAGGATACCGATCCAGCTTGCTAAAAATGCTTTAATAAGTCCGACAACAATAAAAGGATAAGCTCCATATACTAATGCTAAATTCCAACTTAAATCAGCAACATACTTTAATTGAATCGTTCCCAAAATTAGTGTAATGATCATACCAATCGTATTACCAATAAAAGCCATTAGAATGGTATGTTTCGTTTTTTTCAGTATATATCCTGTAACAAATGCTGCCAAAATAAATCCAAAGATATATCCGCCTGTCTTTCCAATTAATACACTGAACCCAGCGCTTGCTCCAGCAAATACTGGCACTCCCACCGCTCCAAGACATGCGTAGCAAATCATAGAAATCGCGCCTAATCTGCTGCCAAGAATGGTTGCTGTTAATCCAACTGCTAATGTTTGACCGCTGATTGGTACGAGTGGCAATGGTATTTCCACTTGTGCTAAAATGCCAGTTACTGCGGCAAAGAATGCGCATAATATTAAATCTTTTAATTTCATTTTTATTCCCTCACTTTATAAATGTTAACTATTTTATATGAAAGGTTAACACAAAAACTTTTAAAAGTTAAGTGATTTTTTTAAGGAAAAAAGTGTAAAGTTAATAAAGCGTACATTTCCATGCTTTTCTATTATAATAAGAAAATAATCATAAACGTAAAAGCATAATAAGGCGGGGAAAAATTGATTGAGAAGGATAAAAAAACAGTAAAGTACTTGTATACATATGCCTGTCATGAGGATGAAGTTTCTTTATGCAGGTTAGAAATGCGCTCCTTGTTTGGTTTTGACAACAAAACGCTTATTTTAGAAAGTCCCTTGAAGATAAATCCAAGTCGAAGTCCATTTATAAAAGAAAGAATTGATAGTCTATATTGCTGTGGGAGTTTAAAAGAATTGGTTAATCTTATAAGCGATTTCAAAATAGTAGAGTCGACTTTTAAAGTTGTTTTTATAGAAAATCCTACTAATCGGGGAGAATTCCCATTTGATCAAAAAAGAAAAATTGCCAGGGAAATAGGCAGCCAAATACAAGGAACGGTGGACTTAATATGTCCTAAAGTTGTGTTTGCTCTCATGCCTATAAAGGATGGCTGGGTTTTTGGGGAATATCATAAAAGTGAATCCATTTGGCTGCAGCATCAATTAAAGCCAAATAATTATTCAACGGCTCTTAGCACCCGTGTGGCAAGGGCGGTTGTGAATATTGCTGTCCCGCATCCATTTGGAATGAAAGTGATTGATCCTTGCTGTGGAATTGGAACGGTGTTAGTTGAAGCGTTATCAATGGGAATCGACATTATCGGAAGTGACAGAAACCCACTTGTAACAGGCGGAGCTCGAGAAAATATTGCGCATTTTGGACTTGCTGGAGAAGTGAAATTAGCAGATATGCGGAATATAGAAAATCATTATGATATTGCCATAATCGATATGCCTTATAATCTTTGTTCTGTTTTGCCTGCTGATGTACAATTAGAAATGTTGCGATGCGCCCGTTTGTTTGCAGACAAGGCAGTCATTGTTACAGTGGAAGAGATTGACTCCTTCATACATGAAGCAGGATTCTCGATTAAAGACCGTGGCATTGCTAAAAAAGGAAGGTTTAAAAGACAAGTCCTTGTTTGTGAGTAAATTAGATAGCTGGTCTAACCATTAAGAAAAAGTATTTCTAAAAGGAAGGAGCACCACTTTTGAACATAAAGGTAAGTAAAAAAATGATTAAAGAATTATGTGGAACCGTCTCCTTCAAAAGAGGAGATTCTTTTTATCAAAATAATAAAGTTGAATTTAGTGAATATAAGGATAATTATTGTAAAGCAATAGTGAAAGGAGCAGAAGATTTTCAGGTCACGATAAAAACCGATAAGGGGGGAGGCATTCAAACAGCATGCACCTGCCCTAAGTTGGCTTCTTTTGACCGTGAATGTCAGCATATCGCGGCAGTCCTCTTTGCTATACTTGAGCATGAACGCAATGAAGCTATTCCAATCATAGAGAAGTCTTCACAGCATCATTTAAATGAAGATTTAATGCGGATTTTTGATGTGAAGCCAATACGCTCAAGTGGACACCAAAATCATTTTGAAAACAGAGATATACTGAAAGTGGAATTTCGTTGTAAACTGCTAGATATAAAAAGAGAACAAAAGCTATTTGGAATTGCGTTGAAAATTGGATCAATAAATGTTAACGATATTTTGACTTTTTTACGTCATATAAAAGAGGGGAAAGCTTATGAACTTTCCTCGATGTTTACATATAATCAAAATCTACATTGTTTTACAACAGAAGATGATGCGGTTATTAATGAGCTTGTTTATATGATAGAAGATGAAAAGCTGTTTATGGACAGAATGGAAGGCGGAAAATTGCGGAACAATGCTATTTTTCTTCTTCCGCCAGCTTCTTTTGACAGACTTGTTCCGTTCCTTGAAAAGGCGGAAAATGTGATAGTAGAGGATGGGAATGCTCGTTTTAACGGCATGCGTGTATCAGCTAACCTAACTCCATTGCAATTTGATTTTATGGAAATGGAAGGAAAAAAGTATGCGCTGAAAATTATGGGACTAAATAAACTCACGATTTTACCAGAGTACCAGTCCATTCTATCAGAAGGAATACTAACAAAGCTTGAAAGGCAAGACTTTCAAAGGCTTGTCTATTTAAAAGAACTGATCGACCAATCTGGAACAAATAGGATTCCCATTTCGAAAGACCAAGTGGATTTTTTTCTGGAGAAAGTTGCTCCAGGTTTAAAAAAATTAGGTGCAGTGATGGTTGCTGAGACAGTTAGTAAACAGTATAAAAAAGTCCCGTTGGTCGCTAAATTATATATAGACCGCTTAAAAAATCGTTTGCTTGCTGGCTTAGAGTTTCACTACGATCATATCGTAATTAATCCTTTAGAAACTAGGCAAGGAGAAGGTATAGTAGTACGAGATACGGAAAAGGAAGCAGAGATTCTTGAAATAATGGAGAACAGTTCTTTTGCAAAAACAGACAGTGGCTATATTTTGCAAAATGAAGAGTTAGAATATGCCTTTTTGTATCATATGATGCCCAAACTGCAAAAGCTTCTTCAAGTTTATGCTACTACGGCAGTCAGAAATAGAATTTTTCGCAAAAACACTTATCCAATGGTAAAAGTAAGGGTGAAAAAAGAAAGAACTAACTGGCTGGAGTTTAAATTTGAAATGAGTGGGATCCCGGAAAAAGAAATAAAGAATATTTTAGAAGCTTTAGAAGAAAAGCGAAAATATTACCGTCTCCAAAACGGATCGTTTCTTTCATTGGAGACGAGAGAAATGGAAGAAATACAGCGATTTTTACAATCACCGCAAGTCCAGCAAGGAGATATGGCAAGCGGTTTGGATTTGCCAATAAGTCAAAGTGTTTCACTTGTTGAGTTTTTGCAAGAACGCAATATACTGAATGGGGAAGACTCTTTTCATGCATTTTTAAGCAGTATACAACAGCCTGGCAGTTTGCAGTTTGAAGTGCCAAAAAGTGTAGAAGCGATTCTTAAAGAGTACCAAACAATTGGCTACTATTGGATGAAAACAATGGCTTATTATGGATTTGGAGGCATTCTTGCAGATGATATGGGATTAGGAAAGACATTGCAGAGTATTACCTTTATATTGTCAGAGTTAGCTATTATACGACAAAAAAAGCAACCTGTTTTAATCGTTTGTCCATCCTCTCTAACGTATAATTGGCTAAATGAAATGATGAAATTTGCTCCTGAAATCCAAGCAATTATTATGGATGGAACAAAACAAGAGCGGATAAGTTTGCAAAAGGAAATAACAGAAATGGATGTGGTGATTACATCGTATCCGTTGTTATTAAAAGACATCCAATGGTTTGAAAAACAAAGTTTTCATACTGTTTTTTTTGATGAAGCACAATATTTCAAAAATCCAACGACGCAAACAGCAAAAACGGTGAAGAAGATTCAAGCAAACCATCGTTTTGCATTAACAGGAACGCCAGTGGAAAATGCAGCAGAAGAGCTATGGTCCATTTTTTATGTTGTTTTTCCACAGTTATTTTCTGGCTTAAAAGAGTATAGCAATCTGACAAGAAAAAACATTGCTAAACGGATTAAACCTTTTTTGCTGCGCCGCTTAAAGGAGGATGTGCTTACGGAGCTTCCAGAAAAAATGGAATGGCATGAATCAGCTGAGTTGTTTCCTGAACAAAAAAAATTGTATGGTGCTTATTTAGCCAAACTGCGTCATGATACATTAAAGCATCTTGATAAGGATACATTCCGGAAAAATAAGATTAGAATCTTAGCAGGACTAACTCGATTAAGGCAAATATGCTGTCATCCACGATTGTTTGTGGATGGTTATAACGGAAGTTCTGCAAAATTTGAGCAGCTGCTAACAATGGTAGATGAAGCAAAACAATCTAAAAGAAGAGTATTGATTTTTTCGCAGTTTACAAAAATGCTTAATCTGATTGGAAATGAGCTGGCAGTAAAAGGAGTGTCTTTCTTATACTTGGATGGACAAACTCCCTCAGATGAACGGGTAGAACTGTGCCGTCGCTATAATGTTGGAGAATGTGATTTTTTTCTTATTTCCTTAAAAGCTGGAGGAACGGGTTTAAACTTAATGACTGCTGATACGGTTATTTTTTATGACACATGGTGGAATCCAGCAGTAGAGGAGCAAGCTGCGGATCGTGCTCATAGAATCGGGCAAAAAAATACAGTGCAAGTGATTAAATTATTCGCTCGTGGAACAATCGAAGAAAAAATAAATGAACTGCAAGACAAAAAAAGAGATTTAATCGAAGCCATTATCGATTCGGAAGAAAAGGCATTATCTGCTTTTACAGCAGAAGATTTAAAAGAAATATTGAGTGGGGACTGATTTTCATGTTGTCAACTTAAGTTTCCATAAATTATTTTTTATTACTTGGATTGTAGCATGGGTATTATTAATAAATGTTGAATAGAAAATATGTACAAAGGGGATGTTCTTAAGGCGATTTAATCGACTTATCGGACATCCTTTCTTTCGTTTATAGATTTCAAATTAGATAGCTATTTACCTGGATTTCTATTAAAAGACTAGGCGGACTAGCAGGAATCAAACTATCTATATTTTCTCAGAGTTAGGGCTTCTTAAAAAATTTTTTTAAAAAAATGAACTTTTTCTTCTGCTTAATACTCTTATAGATGTGGGGGTGAGGAATTGCGAGTTACTCAGTTAGTAAAGAAAGCAAAAAAAGGCAATAAAGAAGCTTTACTGCAATTAATTATGCTGGAAAAAGAAGATTATTATAAACTTGCATACACGTATATGGGAAACAGCCACGATGCAATGGATGCAATGGAAGATATGATTGTACGCTTATATGAAAATATTCATCAGCTAAAAAAAGACAGCTCCTTTTACAGCTGGAGCAAAACGATTTTAGTAAATAGTTGTAAAGCACTACTAAAAAGACGAAAAAAGTTATTATTAGTGGAAAAAATGGATGAATACATAGAAGAGGGAGAAGTGGGTATTCATCCGAAAAATGATATAAAAGCAAAAGAACAACTACTGGATATTCATCAATTATTGGCAACATTAAATGAGCAGCAGGCAGAAGCAATAAAATTAAAATACTTTCAAGATTTGAATTATCAATCGATAGCTGATAGGACGAATGTTTCAATAGGAACGGTAAAATCTAGAATTTTTCAAGGACTGAAAAAAATGAAGAGTCAGTATGGAGGTAAACTGGATGAATAATATGGAAGAGTTATTAAAAGAAGAAAAAAAACATATTGATGCATTGGAATCTCCCCCTGAATTGGAAATGCGGCTAAGAAATGCATTGGATAAAGTGGAGAATAATTCCTCTTCTTTTCCATTTGGTTGGAAGCTAGCTGCCATCGCTATGCTGCTATTTATGTTTGTAGGATACAATTTTAATGCTTTTGCTTATTATGGGAAGAAAATAGCCGGATTTGATGAAATAACATCAGGTACATTAAAGAAGTTGAATGAAGCTGGCATGGGACAAAGAATTGAAAAAAAGGTTGCATTAGAAAATGGAACAGAATTGACCCTTAATGGGATGATGGCGGATGAAAATAGAGTGATTATTTACTACACATTATCGAATCAAAATGGTTTAAATGATAATTACAGTGATTATTTCTCCCCAACAAGACTGACTGGATTTCTAACAAAATCATCACGATACGAAGCGGGACAGGGAATAATTAATGAGGATAAGACTGAATTTAAAGGCTTAGCGGAGTTTGACTCAATAAGTCCGTTTTCAAAAAAATTAACCTTTTACTACTGGCAATATGAAAAGAATGGTCAAGCAAAAGAAGAAAAAATTTCATTCTCATATGATCCTAATAAGGCGATGAAAACTGAATTAAAACAATCTATTAAGCAAAAGGTAGCAGTCGATCAAGGTACGATAACATTTGATTCTATTGTTGCATCTCCGACTTCAACGGTCATAAAAGGGTCACTAAACGTAAAAAATTTCGATCGTCTAAATGAAGACTTAATGGGAATACAATTGATAGCTAACGGAAAATCGATTGAGATAATCGGAAGCAGTTCTCGCTCTTCTCTAAAAGGCAAAAATTTTGAGATTCAATTTGATGCCCTTCCAAAAAAAGTGCAAACATTAGAAGTAAATGTTAAACAGTTTGTAGGATATAAAAAAATAAATGAAACATTTCCTTTAAAAGCTGGGCAAGAAAAAGCCTATAAAATCGATGGAAAAAATTTATGGTTTAATAATATTACCAATACATCAAAAGGGACGGAAATTACAGTGGCAACAGATGAATCTATCGTAATGGATAAAGTATCTATCCATACACAAGAAGGAGAAGTCCCATTAAAAGCAACGCTGAATACGAGATATGTAAAACAAAAAGACGGAAAGATAGGGAAAGAGCGCACTTTATTATTTGATACAGATAAAGAAGCAGATATTCTTACGATAGGAGGAATGCATTATAAGAAACAATATAATAAAAAAATAGGTATTTCTCTTGATTAAACTTTCAAAAAAACTGCTTTCCTCAATAGGGAGAGCAGTTTTTTTTGAAAACAATTTACTAGTTTGGACAACTTAACAACCATTTATTTCTTCGGTGTGTTCTTTTGGAACAACCTCTATTAAGTTGAAAGGTATCATTTTTTCTTTTTAAAATTTAAACTGTTTCACTATATCGTGCAATTCTTCAGCCATGGATGAAAGGGTATGGGCAGATGCTGAAATTTCTTCCATAGAAGCTAATTGTTCTTCTGTTGAAGCTGCCACTTCCTCCGAGGATGCTGCATTGTTTTTGGATATATCGGAAATGGTATTTGCTGCAGCCTCTACCTCTTGAATACCTCCTGTCATTTGCTGAATCGTAAAAGAAACTGCTTCGATTTTAGGAGATATTTTCTGCATGCTGGATAAAATTTGCGAAAATTTTAAGATTGCATCATTGGAAACATGTAAACCATCCTGTACATTGTCTACAACTGATGACATTTTTTGTACGGTGTTTTCTGTATCTTGTTGAATAACTTGAATTAATTCAGCAATTTTTTTTGCAGAATCTTGAGATTGCTCTGCCAATTTCCTTACTTCATCTGCTACAATTGAGAAGCCTTTTCCTGCTTCGCCAGCTCTTGCCGCTTCAATCGCTGCATTTAGAGCCAATAGATTTGTTTGTTCAGAAATGCTTGTAATAACACCCAATATGGAGCCGATTTCCTTTGAACGTTCTGACAAGGAACGAATCATATTATTCGATTCTAATGCAGAATCATGAATTAGATTCATTTGATTAACAGTTTGTAAGACAGCTTTTTCACCATCCTCAGCCATTTTTGTTGTATCCTTTGTCAATTCGGCAACTTCTAAAGTGCTGTCTGCTATAGAAGAACTTCCTGTTGAAATTTTTTCGATGGAAGCATTATTTTTTTCTAATTCAATTGTTTGCTTTTCTGCACTGCTTGCAACATCTTGAATAGCTGCTGCTACTTGCTCTGTCGCTTCACTTGTTTGCGAAGAGCTTGCATTAAGTTCCTCAGCTGAAGCTCCTACTTGCAATGCGTGTTGTTCAATCGTTTTTAAAGTCTTTCGTAAGCTAGCCTGCATTTCTTGGAAAGATATAGCCAGACTGCCAATTTCATCATGTGCCTGAATTTCAATATTCTCCCTTAAATTGCCTTCGCTAATTGTTTTCGCTTTGCTTTGTAAATTTTTTAATCTTTTTACGATGGAACGAACAATCCAAATAATAATAATTGCTCCGATAATAAGAGCAGTTGTTATTACTAGTAAGGTGGTTTTCATAATAGGTTTTGATGCATCTTCAACTTCGGAAACCAACATTGCTCCTGCAACCTTCCAGCCAGTTTGTTCATTTGTTGAAAAGTACATTATTTTGTTTTGTCCGTTAAGATTGTAATTAAGCATGCCTGAATTAGCAGTATAAAGCTTTTGAAAGAATGGTTCATTCGCTTTGCTACCAGCTTTTTCGTTTGGGCTTACAATATAGTTTTGTTTGGAATCCAATAAAACAGCATATCCATTTTTTCCGACACTTACTTCTTCAGCTGTTGTTTCTAAGTTTTTAAGGTTAATATCGATTGCAATAACCCCAGATCCATCGTCGGTAGACTTTGTTACAGTTAAAACCATTTCATTATTACTCTCATCAATATAAGGACTTGTCACTACGACTTCTCCTTTTTTTTGTTCCGCTTCTTGATACCAAGGCCGTTGTCTAGGATCAAAATCTTCAGGAAGGTCCAGATGTGGGTAACTTAATGTTTTTCCGTTTTTTGTACCAATGTAGATTGCTTGTATTTCTGGGTGAAGATCAAAATATTGTTTGAACCTTGAAATGGTAGGAGAAGACTCGCCCTCATCACTCAGCATTTCATTGGTAATATGTGCTGCAAAATAATTGACATCATGTATTTTAGGTGAAATTGTATTATTAATATTTGAATTTAATAATTTTACATTTTCTTCTGCACTAACTAGTAAGCTATCTTTTAATTGTTTTGATGCACTATTATAAGATAGAAGGCCAACCATAATAGTAGGAATGATAAGAATGAGCGTACACACAATATACAGCTTAGTGCTTAATTGAATAGTGGATTTCTGTTTTTTAAATTTCTCCATTAATTTGACTCCTTTTGTTATATTGCTTCTAAGATGAATGCTTGTATTTTATATAAATGATAAAATTAGTATTCGTTTTAATTTCGACAGTATTGATTAAAAGTGAAGTCTTTTTCTATAATAAATTCAAAGGTTGTAGGAAGAATATTTTATTCAATAATTGATAGCGATTGCAAAATAAGATTGGACAAGAGAAGGATCAAGAGCAAAGTTTCAGGCAGACACCCATGCAAAAAAATTTGCATCAAGACCTATGAAAAGAAGCAATTTTCTTAATTTTTATAAGCAGGGAGCAGTCAGCATACACGAAGACTCCCGTGGGATTGCGAGAAAGACGAGACCCCGCAGCGCAGAGAGGAGGCTTGACGCTCGCCCACAGGAAAGCGAAGTGTATGCTGACTGCGGACTATTCGAGAGAGCCAGAGCTTTTTTTTAGAGGAGCATAAAAAATGTGAATGAAAACAACAGCTATCTGATTTTAAATGGAAATAATGAAGTAATACTAAGCCCAAAGTTAGGAAAACTTTATGAACTTTTCATAACTTTGAGCTTTTGTATAGGAAAAGAAGAAACTTATAAAATTTTCATCAGCAGAATTGTCATGCGAACTTTTGTTTGGTAAAATAAGCAGAAATGAATAGTGCTATTTTTCTTGAGTAAAAATAGCAAAACAGCTCATTAAAAAAATTGTATCAGGGAAAATGGTATCGGAGGAAAATAAAATAATGGAACAAAAAATTAACTCGAAAGCAATATTAATCACATTTATGATTGGGGCATTTTTTGCTATTTTAAATGAAACTTTACTTAATATAGCGCTCACAGAATTAATGCATGTATTTAAAGTAGATGCACCTACAGTACAGTGGTTAGCAACTGGTTTTATGCTTGTCATGGGGATATTGATGCCAGTTTCTGCATTATTGATTCAATCTTTTACAACAAGACAAATGTTTATTGGTGTTATGACCATCTTTTTAATTGGAACGATTATTGCAGGATGTGCAGTGAATTTTCCAATGCTGCTTACAGGAAGAATGATTCAAGCAGTTGGAACAGGCTTGTTAATACCTGTGATCATGAATGCCTTGTTATTATTGTATCCACCTGAAGTTCGTGGGAAAATTATGGGAACATTTGGGTTGGTTATTATGTTTGCACCAGCAATTGGTCCAACTCTATCAGGGATTATCGTCGATACTTTTGGATGGCGCTGGTTATTTTTATCTGTTATTCCATTTGTGTTGTTTTCGATGCTATTTGCTTTAAAATATCTGCAAAATGTTGGTGAAATCACGAAACCAAAAGTGGACATACTGTCTATTATCCTTTCAACGATTGGAATTGGCGGTTTAGTATATGGATTTAGCAGTGCTGGTGAAAGCAAAGACGGGTTATTATCAACGGAAATTTTAATTTTTATTTTAATAGGGGTTATAGGCCTTATCCTCTTTGTACTTCGACAATTAAAGTTAGAGGAACCGTTATTAGATGTACGTGTTTTTAAATATAAAAACTATGCATTTGGTGTAATTGTATTTGTCATCGTTATTATGGCAATGTTTGCATCTGAAATTGTGATGCCAATGTATCTTCAAGGACCTCTTGGATATTCAGCAAAAATGGCTGGATTGATTCTTTTACCCGGCGCCTTGCTGAATGGAATTTTGTCACCGGTGATGGGCATGCTGTTTGACAAGTATGGACCAAGAAAATTAATAATTCCAGGAGCTTTTGTACTGATTGGAGTAATGGTTTTCTATAGTAGAATAAATGCTTCTGTACCAATGTGGGCATTTATTCTAGTTTATATTTTATTAATGTTTTCTATTTCAGCTATTATGATGCCATCTCAGACGAATGCCTTAAATGAATTACCAAAGCATTTGTATCCGCATGGAACAGCCATTTCTAATACTCTGCAGCCTATTTCAGGAGCATTGGGCGTTTCTATTTTTGTTAGTATTTTAACTGGAAGAAGCAAGCGGTTTTTGGACGAATATGATGGTCAAAAAACACAGCAGGCAGTGAATGATGCTATGACGTATGGTGTACATCACGCATACTGGTTTGCGTTAAGTTTATGTATTATTGCTTTTATCGTTGCACTCTTTATTAAAAAGTCCATTTCTCCAGATTTTAATAAGTCTAAAGCGGATGTGTGAGTTGCGAATAATGTTTAACAGTTGTTAAAAAAGATATATTGTAAGGGAGCCGCATTTTTTTTAGGAAATGCGGCTTTATTTGTATAGAAGATATTAAAAATATAAATGTTGAAGGTTTGTTTTAGCAATCTAATAGGCTGTCTGAAAAGTGGTGCTCTCAAAATGGTCCGCCTGCTCCCTGCTTATAAACTTAAGAAAACCGTTTCTTTTTCATGTGCAATGGTGTAAATCTTTATTAACATGGATGTCTATCTATTAAAAATCAAGGATATTTACTTTTTAAAAACATATATTTTTATAATGAACCTATACCGTTTTTTGGAATGTGGAGAGAGAAGAGGTGGATGGATGGTTGCAGATATTATTTTTTATAATGGAGAAATTATAGCATTAGACGAGAAAAATAATAAATATGAAGCAGTTGCGATAAAAGATGAGCAAATTATTGCATTAGGATTTAATAAAGAGATAGTGGAATGGACAGGGAAACAAACAGAAGTGGTTAATTTAGATGGTAAAGTGGTTATTCCTGGGTTTATTGATGCCCATCAACATTTATTTACGAGTGGATTTAATTTGCTGAATATTCATTGTAATCAACCTTCTATCAAAGAAATGGTGCAAGTGGTTAGGGAAAGAGCGAGAGAGGTGGGTGCGGATGAATGGATTATCGGCTGGGGGTATGATGAGGCAAACTTAGAAGAGGGAAGGGAGCCTATTGCTTCCGACTTTCAGGAAATAAAAAATCCGCTTTTTATTACAAGGTATTGTGCTCACACAGCAGTCGTGAATGAAGTAGCATTAAAAATCGCGAATATTAAATCAACTACGGTCGTGAAAAATGGGGAAATTATAAAGAATTCAAAAGGGGAAGCAACAGGTGTATTAAAGGAAGAGGCAATACAGCTTGTTAAAGAAGTAATGCCTGCATATACAAAAAATCAGATGAAGAAAGCAATAGAGTTAGTAATGGAGCATAATCTTTCTTATGGTATTACAAGTGTGCATGAGGCGGGGCTTGGCTTTTTTTCGAATTTCTTGGATGAATTTGAAGTACTGCAGGAAATGATGGAAGAGAAGAAGCTTCCGATTCGAGTATATGCGATGATACTCGAAGATTTTTTTTATCAAGCAAAAAGACGGCAATTATCTTTTTTATCTGGTAATAACTATTTGAAAATTGGCCCAGTAAAAATGTTTGCTGATGGAACGATCAGTGGCAAAACAGCAGCCATTTCTTTGTTATATAATCATTCAATCCATAAAGGAATGCTGATGTTTTCCGATCAAGAATTAGAAGATAAAGTGATGGCAGCACATCAATTAGGATATCAGCTAGCGATACATGCGATTGGAGACCGGGCAGTAGAACAAGTAATAATGGCATATGAGAACGCATTAGAAAAATTTCCTCGCCAAGATCATCGGCATCGAATTGAACATGCAATGGTAACAAATAAAATATTACGAAAGAAAATGAAAGAGCTAGAGATCATCCCAATTTTACAGCCTACATTGGTTTACCAAGCAGGAGATGTGTACAAAGAAAATTTGCCTCATTCTTTGGTTGAACATGTATTTGCAGCAAGAAAAATGATTAATAGTGGACTCAAACCAGCAGGAAGCTCTGATTTTCCTATCACCCCATGTTCACCTTTACTTGGAATATATGCTGCTATCTGTCGAGAAACAGTAAGCGGAAATATGTTTGTTTCGGAAAACAGAATTCTTTTAGAAGAAGCGCTAAAAATGTACACCATTGATGCTGCAAGGGCTTCCTTTGATGAAGAAAAGAAAGGCTCATTAGAAATTGGAAAATTAGCGGATATGACCGTATTACCAGCCGGTTTTTTTTCATATACTCCAAAAGAAATAAAAAATACATCGATTGAAATGACGATAATTGGCGGACGTGTTCAATATCAAAAAAAAGATTAGATGTAATTCAAAGGAGGAAAAAGAATGGGAAAGCTTACAAAAGAGCAGTTAGAGGCACTTGATAAAAAACACTTTCTACATCCAACCTCTTCTGTGAAACAGCAACAAGATTATGGACCATCCATTATTTTTGAAAAAGGCCATGGCATTTATGTAAAAGATATAGAAGGAAAAAAATATATTGAAGGAATGTCCTCTTTATGGAATGTAGCAATAGGATATGGCAGAAAAGAATTGGGGAAAGCGGCAATGGAGCAAATTAATCAATTAAGCTTTAGCTCTGCTTTTTCTACCTTTAGCCATGAGCCTGCTGTCCTTCTTGCTGAAAAGCTTGCAAACATAGCACCAGGCAATCTAAATACTGTCTTTTTTACATCAGGGGGTTCTGAAGCAAATGACAGTGCATTTAAATTAGCACGTTATTATTGGATCATGCAAGGAAAACCGGAGCGGAAGATAATCATCTCAAGGCAAAAGGCATACCATGGGGTTGCTACAGGAGCGACAAGCGCAACGGGAATTCCCGAATTTCATCAAGTAACGAATTCACTTGCACCAGATTTTCTTCATGTAGAGACAGATTCTGTAGAAGCTTTAAAAAAGTTAATTGCTCAAGAAGGACCAGAAAATATCGCAGCATTTATTGCTGAACCAGTAATGGGAGCAGGTGGCATGTTTATTCCAGCAGATGACTATTTGACACAGATTCGTTCTGTCTGCAGCGAACATGATATTTTATTTATTGCAGATGAAGTGATAACAGGGTTTGGCAGAACGGGGAAAATGTTCGGCGTGGAAAATTGGGGTGTAGTTCCAGATATATTAACGTTTGCAAAAGGCATAACAAGTGGATATTTTCCACTTGGTGGTGTGCTTATTTCAGAAGATATTTTTCAAGTGTTTAAAGAAAAATCAACAGGCACATTATTTCATGGATTTACTTACAGCGGTCATCCTGTTGGCTGTCATATTGCGAGTGAGAATTTATCCATAATAGAGAAAGAAAAGTTAGTAGAAAATAGCTGTGCAATGGGCTTAGAGCTATTGAAAGGGTTTAAAAAACTGGAAGAAGACTTTAATTATGTTGGAGACAGCCGCGTAATTGGACTGTTAGGTGGATTTGAACTATACGCCAATGCCAAAAGTAAGAATCGTTTTTCAGAGAAAATGGCACCAAAAGTAGTAGCAGAAGCAGCTAAAAATGGGCTGATCTGCCGGAGTGTAACATATAACCATAGTGATACAATTGTTTTAGCCCCACCATTAATTATTAATAAAAATGAAATAAATAAAATTATTTCCATTCTAAAAGAGACAATTAAAACGGTAATCGCCGATAAATAAGCGGGGTTACCGTCAGGAGTAAAATGGAAGGGATTTGGGTAATTAAAAATGCTTAGCGCCTTCTCGGAAGTACAATTAGTCCGCTTTAGACTGATTGTATTTCCGATCTTGTTCTGCCAAAATTTCATTGTCTTCTGCATTATCTCTCGTAACTTTTTGTGTCAGAATGGCGCCAACTGCTACAAGGATCATTACAGCAATATAATATCCTTTTTCGTTCAACTCTAAATTATCCGCATTATAAAGACCAATGCAGAAAAGTGCCACTCCAGCAAAAAAAGTAAAATAGGCTAAAACAGTAAAAGCAGGTGTATTTCTACGTCTATATCTATTCATATTTTCCCCTCCGATAGAATATTAGGAAAAAAAATTTAGCTAACTCATTACTTATCATAAAAATTTGCTGCAAACGAATTTCACTATTATTTTAATAAATCAATCAAAATAGGAAATAACCTACTTTCCATCTGGTTATATTTTCTATGTTATAATGAAGGGTAAAGTTCAGTTAGAACAAAAATCAATTATAAGCATAAAAAATATTCTGGAGTATAAAGAGATGAACGGCAAAGTAATTAATTTTGAAGAATTGAAAGAAAGATGCAAAAGAAGAGGACTAGATTCTTCAGATATTGTCATATTTACCGAGAGTTTAACGGAAAATGGGTTATATCAAAAGCATATGCAATACGCTGATATTTTAGAGGTGGTTATTTATTTTTTAGATAAATTTTTAACATCATTAAAAGATATCTCCATCATTGCAAGTGTATGTGATGCGGAAGGTTATTTATTAAAAATGCAAGGCGATAAACAAAGCAAAGCGGCAGCAGCTTCTATTGGTATTGTAGAGGGGGTTCGCTTCACTGAGAAAGATTGCGGGATTAATGCAATCACATTGACGCTAGAATATAAAAAAGAAATTGAAATAGTTGGAGAACAGCACTTCCATCGGTATCTTCATTCTATAGCTTGCTATAGTGTTCCAATTATGGATTGGAAGGAAGAGAAAGTGCTTGGAACAATCTCAATTATGATGGATAAAAAAGATGCGAATCCTTTAATCCTTACATTACTTTCTACAGTCAATCAATCGATAGAAAGAGAGATAGCTTTAATCAAAGAAAATCATCATTTAAATCGATTAAATCAATTGATTATGGATACAACCAGAAATGGGATTTTGATATCGGATCAGGACGGGAAGCTAATTGGATTTAACCCTTATGCTGAGTTTGTAACAAAGATAAAGAAAGAAAACATTTTAGGTTTAAATATCAATGAATTGGAGTATTTTGGAGCATACCTTCAGAATGTTTTGTTGAATAAACAGCCTTATACCGATATAGAAATTTCTTTCCATCGCAGAGAAGATAAACAAGATCTTGTTTTTCTTTTAGATTGCTTTCCTATTTTTGAAGAGAATGGCTTATTGGCAGGAGCATTTGCTCAATTCAGGGATTTTACCGAGCGCAAACGGACCGAACAGCTGTTGTTAAATTCAGAGAAATTGACAGCAGTCGGGCAAATGGCAGCAAGTGTTGCCCATGAAATACGTAATCCACTCACTACTATTAGAGGATTCATTCAATATTTGAAAAATGATATTAAGGATAAATCTCATTTTGAGTTAATAATGTCCGAATTAGACCGCATTAACTTTATTGTAGGAGAATTTCTAATTTTATCTAAACCTCATGTTTTAAACTGTGAGTATATGAATATTCAGCAAATTTTAGATGAAACTATTTCATTGTTTAAGGCAAGTGCAAATATGAATAATATTGTGATAAAAAAAGAATTTTGCCAGAAGGAAATGGTCAATTATTGTGATGCAAATCAATTAAAGCAAGTGTTTATGAATTTATTAAAAAACAGTATGGAAGCGACTCCGTTTGGCGGTGTCATAACAGTACGCACCTTTTTGGATAACGATAGGAATGTAGTTATTCAAATTGAAGATGATGGAAGAGGAATGGAACCTGTTCAAATTAAAAAACTAGGAACTCCCTTCTATACGACAAAAAACAGTGGTACAGGTCTAGGGTTCATGGTGGTAAAAAAAATAATCAATTATCATAAAGGGAAACTTCATATCCAAAGTGAAAAAAATAAGGGAACAACGGTGAGCATTACCCTACCGAAAGAAAACGCAGAACCAAAAAAATA
This sequence comes from Niallia sp. WK069_GA_01, assembly GCF_983173855.1. Taxonomy (NCBI): domain Bacteria; kingdom Bacillati; phylum Bacillota; class Bacilli; order Caryophanales; family Bacillaceae; genus Niallia; species Niallia sp. WK069_GA_01. The sequence goes on along the minus strand of NZ_OZ470138.1, from coordinate 3,458,972 downwards.
GTAAAACTTCTAAGAAATAATTGTTTTAAGGCAACCTCATTCTTATGCGAGGATGCCTCTATTTAATTATAGAGTTGTTAGTTGTTTTTGTAAGACATTCCAACTTAAAGCCGCGAAGGAGGGGAATTCTATCATTAAATTTTTCTTATATAATAAAAAACTAGCTAAACAATCATTTTTTAGCAAGACATTCATACAACCAAATTTGCACCACGGCACATGAAAAAAAGTAGATTGCTTAAGTTTTACAAGCAGAGAGCAGTCAGAATACACGAAGACTCCTATGGGAATTGCGGGATAGGCGAGACCCCGCAGTGCATGAAGGAGGCTCGGCGCCCGCCCCATGGAAAGCGAAGTGAATTCTGACTGCGGACTCATCGAGAGTGTACGGAACCTTTTTTTCAGGGAAGCCAGACAAAAATTAAACGGAATAAAAGTTTAAAAGAAAAAATAGCAAACACAATATTAATCATGAAATAGAAATGGCAACGAAAGTACTCTCTGCTTTCATACATTTGCTGTTTCTTTTTTTAATCAATCTTTCCCTCAGATAGACTAGACAAAAAAAGAAGTGAATGATAAACTCAAAACTCAAAACTGTTTGATTTTGTAGTTATATGTAGAAAAACATAATTAGTGATACCGAAAACCCTATTAAAAGTACAAAAATTGCTCTTCTGCTACCAGACCTAAACCGAAAACACTCGGTTAATAGGCTACAGAAGTATTGAAACTACATATAAAATTTTTACTAAGTTGATTATTTGATGAAATCAGGGGGAAGGTTTTTATGGGGAAAAACAAAAAGACAAAGAAAGAGAATATATATCAAGGGGGATTTTCAAACGTAGCAAATCGATTGGATCGTTTGCCTATTTCAAAGGTTCATTATCGAGTGTTAATGGCACTGGGGATTGTTTACTTTTTTGATTTAGCTGATTTATTTACACTAAGTAATGTGGCACCAGCTTTAATTGACCATTGGGGAGTGAATTTAAAAACTATTTCTCATATCACTGCCATTTCCTTTCTTGGTATGTTTTTAGGTGCATCACTTGGTGGCAGATTGGCTGACAGGGTAGGAAGAAAAAAAGCTTTATCCTGGTTCGTATTATTATTTTCTTTGTCATCAATCTTGAACGCTTTTGCATGGGATATTCCATCACTAATGTTTTTTCGATTCTTCACAGGTGTAGGTGTTGCTGCAGCTATGATTGTGACAAATAGTTATTTGGCGGAATTTTTTCCATCCAATGTGCGAGGAAAGTATATTTCCTTTTGTGCAATGATCGGTCTAATTGGCATTCCAATCACGAATATTGTTTCTGCATATGTGATTCCTTTAGGAGAATGGGGATGGAGACTTGTCTTTATTTGGGGCGGAGTTGGAGTGATCTATTTCCTTTTTATAAAAGGGGTCGAGGAATCTCCTCGATGGCATGAAATGCGTGGAGAATACAAAATTGCCGATGAGATAATGACAAGAATAGAAAAAAAGGTCGAAAAGGAAAAAGGAATATTGTCTATTCCGGAAGTGGGACAACCAATTCAATCGATAAAAAAAGGCAATTACTCCGATTTATTTAAAGGGAAAAATTTAAAAATAACCATTGTTCTTTCTTCCGTTTGGATCTTAGAAACGTTTGGATTTTATGGATTTGCTTCATGGGTACCAAGTTTATTAAAAAGTCATGGAGTAACCATGGAAAAAACACTTTGGTATAATGTGCTACATTCAATCGGGGCTCCTTTAGGCGCACTTATCGGATCGATGATTTCTGAAAAATTCCAAAGAAAATCGATATTAGCAGTCAGTGCATTTTTAACTGCTGGTGCGGGCCTATTATATGGAATGACATTTCTTCCATTAATGATTATTATTTTTGGGTTTATTGTAAATATTACCGAGCGGGTATTTACTTCTAACTTATATGCCTATACTTCAGAACCATACCCAACCAATTTACGGTCGTCAGGAAGTGGCCTAGCATATGGACTTGGTCGTTTTTCTAATATTTTTGGATCATTGCTTGTAGGTTTTATAGCAATAAACCTAGGCTACGTAAGTGTATTTCTATTTATCGGAGGCTGTTGGCTGGCTTGTGGGTTATTGCTAATGTTCTTCGGTCCAAAAACAAATTCACAGCAATTATAAAATTAAAATAGGAGGCAGCAATCGATTTCTGAGAAATATTGCTGTAAAAAAAAATGATATATATTTTTAGTAAAGCTCGTAAAATATATTAAGTATTCCAGCCGAAAATAAACCCGAACCATGATACGAAGAGATAAAAAATATTTCGTATCATGGTTTGGGTTTTTTATTCATGTAAAAAAAAGAAGGTTTGTAATAATCACCCGCAACCTGCATACACTTCGCTTTCCGTGGGGCTCGGCTTCCTCCCAGTGGAAAACGAGTGTTTGTAGCGCATGGAACAACCTAGTTTTTATACTTAACTACTCAAACTTCGCACCATCAAAATTCGTTTGCAAGTCTTGATATTACTCGGTTTAACAATAAAATGGGAGGCTTGTTTTTTATTGTGGGGGTTGCTTTCCACTACGGGTTGCTTCGCTTTCCGCGGGGCTATGCTTGAGCCTCCTCGGCAAGCCTTGCGGGGTCTTTAGCCTTCCCACATTTCCCGCAGGAGTCTTCGCACCCTCCGTTACAAGCAACCTGTTTTAGAATAAGTTCTTGCCTTCGAATTTCATTGCAAGGTATTATTGCTAAACCATAGTAGCGTTGATTTTTTATGTTATTCTTCAACGTTGTTCTCCCAAAATGTGCAGCTTTTAGTCTATTCTATCAGATGGATGTTTTCACCAGTTCAACGACAGCAACTAATGGATCAAAACGGCTTGATTGGAGTGGAAGGTGCGAGACTCCTGTGGGATTAGCGGGTTAGATGAGACCCCGCAGGCTTGCGCCGAGGAGGCTCATCGCACGCCCCACGGAAAGCGAGCATCCTGAAACGAGAATCTTGCCCCTATTTATAAGGAATAATGTTTACAAGATTAATCAATCATCCTTTCTCATTGCTCTAAACCAAGTTATAGCAATATATGAAGAAGAATTTATAACCGCGAAGTTTGAGTTAACTAGATTAAAAAACATAAATAACCAGTATAAGGAAGTAACCATTTACGTGCTAAATTAGAGCATGTTCGTCTTTACCTATTATTTATTTACATATGTCTCACAACCAGCAGTCTGGTTTTTTTTTCTCACTAATTCATAATACAAAGCAGTGATCGTTTGTATACTTAAAAATACGGTAAATGAGAGGTAGCCTTTATAGCCATTTTGATAAAAAATGACATCCATTTTGGTTGATACCCAATCCATCAGTAATCCTAATAAGCTCCAAACTAAAACAAAAATAAGAAAAGAAATGCTTTTTTTGTTAATCTTTAATTTTTCATAAATATAAACAAATAAATAGCTGACTGGCGGGAACACCAAATAGTAAAGAAAATCAAATAATTCATAATGGTTAGAGTCATTCACTTTATAATAATCCATTAATCCGCCGCCAATGGTAAAGTCAAAAAGAGTAGTAGCAGCGAGTCCCCATACTAAAAATAAAGTACTGATATTCCATGGCAATATTTTAGGCAAAAGAATAACAGCTCCATAGCCAATCAGCAATAGGGTTAATAAATAAATTTCATTTTTATCGAAATGTTCATACATAATCATAATGGTTTCACCACATTTTTTTGTATTTTTTTGTATATTTTATAGACAGCTATGGCAAGCAAATGTAGAATACCAAAATAGACAGCATCAGAATAGTAATTCCATTTTGTATAATTTATTACCTTTGCATAGTTTGCAAACCAGGTTAAACAGATCAAGAGAGAAACGGAAATGAAAATTGAAAGAATTTTTTTTCCTGTTGTTCGACTTTTGACATAAAAATGCAGTCCAATTAATACAATCATTGGAATAATAATACTCCGTTTTAATAAATATCCAGAATAATCTAATGCTTTTTTTGAGATAGTCATTAATTTCATCTCTTCAGCGACAATCCATGAGAAATTGACGCTAATAATAAATAAAAGAAGAAAAATGATGGTATTTTCAATAAGTCCAATTTTGTTTTTTAATGTGAGAAAAAATAAAATAACAAGCCAAGTAAGGAAAAAAAGTCCGACAAATCCCATAAAAACCTCCAATAATTATAAAATGTTCAACTGTGTAGCACTGCGCTTTTCTTATAGTATTTTCTATATTCAAAAGAATATGTCCAAAAAAAAAAAGAAAGCGAGAAATAAAGCAATAGATATGCTTCAAAAAAGGATTTATTGACAACCTATGTAGGAGAAATGAATGTTAATATTCGAAAAATTGAAAAATGTTGTCAGATTATCTGACAAAACAGTAGACGGGTTTCTCCTGTGCTAGTAGTATAAATACAACGAAACAAGGTGAATTAAAGTGAATCGAAATTTTAAAAAACAATTAGCAGCAATTTTTAATGAAACAAATCAAGATATTTTTAATACAGGTGTTCATAATCAAAAAATTGAAATAGTTGGAAATAAGGTACTGATTATGGCAAGCACAAAAAGGATGCCTGCTCTGGATGCTTTAGGGGATCAATATGCTGGATTGGTTTTATCCATGGATGCTGCCGTATCAGTGAAGTATAAACAACTATTAAAAGAGAAGATAGAACACGAACTTGATTTGAAGATTACTTCTTTATTTAGGGATTATGAACCCGATATAGGAAGTTCCTGTACTGTTATTTGTTTTGAAAAGTTAATAGTGGAGTAATAGCAGCTGCAGTGAACTCGTTATAACGTTTTCTCTGCCGCTGGTTAGAAATAAACAAATGGATGCTTAATTTCTGTTTACAGAAAGGAAGAGCCGTGGAAATTGGAGTTGAGTTTCAAATGAACTCTTCTATTTTCACGGCTCTTTTTGTTCATCCTTATCCAAAAAAGTTTTCAAATAGAAAGGGAGTTTTAATATGACTGAAAATACTACCGTACAAAATAACCGCAATACAGCACCATATCCCCGTGATTGCACATTTAGTAAAGAGGATTGGGCAGTTTTAAGTAAATATTACTATCCAGTTGCACAAAGTTCAGAAGTAACGGAAAAACCATTATCAGTGAAGTTGCTTGATGTCAACTTAGTTGTTTATCGTACAAAAAGTACCATTGTTGTTGCGAGAGACTTATGTGTGCACCGTGGGGTTCCTTTAAGCATGGGCTGGGTAGAAGATGAAGAAATTGTTTGTCCATATCACGGATTTCGTTATGCGACAACAGGTGAATGTACATCGATACCTGCACATCCCGATGCAAAAATTAACCCTCGATTATGTATGGCTGTATTTCCAGTTGTCGAAAAATTCGGATTAGTATGGACATCGTTAACAGGGGAAGAGGACAATATTCCAAAGTTTGAAGCGTGGGACGATGAAAACTTCCAGCAAATTGTCTGTCCTAACTTTGATATTAATGGGTCTGCCGGACGTCAAATGGAAGGATTCCTTGATGTAGCTCACTTTGCTTGGGTGCATACAAGTACATTTGGTGATCGGAACAACCCAATTGTTCCAAAATATGCAGTAGAAACGACAGATTACGGTCTTCAAGCTAGATATATAAGTGCTGTAAGCAACTATCCAAAAGGTGTGCAAGATAAAGCACCGAAAGATTTTGAATGGCTTCGAGTATTTGATGTATATCCACCTTTTACAGCAACCTTAAAAGTTTATTTCCCAGATGATGGTGAATTATGGATTATGAATGCTGCTTGTCCTATTTCAGCAAGAGAAACTCGTTTGTTTGTTCCAATTGCGAGAAACTTTGATAAAGATGGATCAATTGAAGACGTATATAAATTTAATTTAGAAGTATTTATCGAGGATAGAGAGATGGTAGAAAATCAGAAGCCAGAAGATTTACCGCTTGATCTTCAAATGGAAGCACATATCATGGCAGATAAAACATCCATTGGTTATCGTAAAACGCTGAAAAAGCTTGGACTGGGAGATGTTTATACAAGTTAAGGGAGACAATCCACGCAATAAAATTTGCATCATGCATGTGAAAAGAAGCAGATTCTACTATTTTCAGCAAGAAGCAGCCGGAATACACGAAGAATCCTATTGGGTTAGCGGGACAGCCGAGAAGCAAAGCTCGGCTCCCGCCCCATGGAAAGTGAACTATACACCAGCTGCGGACTCATTGAGAGAGCCAAAGTCTCTTTTCAGAGTAGAAAAAAGGAAAAATAAAAGGAGTTTACACAATGAAAAAAGACACGAATATTTATGACATTACGATTATTGGGGGAGGACCAGTTGGTCTTTTTGCTTCCTTTTACGGAGGAATGCGGAAATCATCTGTGAAAATTATTGAAAGTTTACCTCAGCTTGGAGGCCAGCTTTCTACTTTATACCCCGAAAAATATATTTATGATATTGCTGGGTTTCCGAAAATTCGTGCACAAGAATTAATTAATGGGTTAAAAGAGCAAATGGCTCAATTTGATCAAACGATTTGTTTGGAGCAAGTAGCACAAAAAATGGAAGTGCAAGCAGATGGAATTCTAAAGCTTACAACGGATAAAGAAGAGCATTTAACAAAAACAATCATCATTACAGCTGGAAATGGGGCATTCCAGCCAAGAAAGATAGAGCTTGAAGGAGCAGAAAAATATGAAAAAGAAAACCTTCATTATTTTATAGATGATTTAGAGAAATTTCGCGACAAAACAGTAATGGTATGCGGAGGAGGAGACTCTGCTGTTGATTGGTCGCTAATGTTAGAGCCAATTGCAAAAGAAGTCATTCTTGTACATCGAAGAGATAAATTCCGTGCACATGAACATAGTGTGGAACAATTGAATGCTTCAAAGGTTACAGTTAAAACACCATATGTACCGGTAGAATTTATTGGAAATGAAAGTAGCATAAACTCAGTAGTTTTAGAAAAAGTGAAAGAAAACACGAAAGAAGTTATTGAAGTAGATGATGTGATTGTAAACTTTGGATTTGTTTCATCCCTTGGAGCAATTAAAGATTGGGGATTAGAAATGGAGAAAAACTCACTTGTTGTCAATTCTAGAATGGAAACGAATATTCCTGGAGTGTATGCAGCAGGAGATGTTTGTACATTCGATGGAAAGGTTAAATTGATTGCAACCGGTTTTGGTGAAGCACCAACAGCTGTTAATAATGCTAAATCTTATTTAGATCCAAAGGCAAGAGTCCAACCACAGCATAGTACATCTATATTTGCATAATTATGTAAGGGGAGGTATAAAGATGAGTACATTTACAATAGTAGATAAAGAAACTTGTATTGCATGCGGGGCGTGCGGGGCAGCTGCTCCAGAAATATTTGATTATGATGACGAAGGACTGGCTGAAGCATTTAATGATAATAATACAGGCACTGTGGAAATAGAAGAAGATTTTATTGATGATGTAATTGATGCACAAGAAGGGTGCCCGACAGATTCTATAAAAGTAGCGGAAGAATGCTTTGATGGTGATCCATCAAAATATGAATAATCTCTTAGATAAAAAAGTAATCGTATTAAATAGATTATTGAACAAAACACCAAACAAGTGATGGAGGGAAAGAGATGTTTAAAGATCCAGTATTAGCTAGTAATTGGCAGCCAGTTGCTTATTCACATGAATTAACGGAAAAACCAATGCCAGTTGTACTTTTAGAGGAGCGCATTGTTCTTTTTCGAACAAGTAAAGGGATTAATGTTTTTAAAGATTTATGCATACATCGCGGTGCTGCATTATCATTAGGCAAAGTAGAAAATGATTGTATTGTCTGTCCTTATCATGGATGGGAATATAAAACGGATGGAAAATGTGTGAAAATACCACAACAGCCTGCAAGCAGAGCGATTCCATTAAAGGCAAAAGCAGAGGTATATCAAGCGACAGAGAAATACGGATTAATTTGGGTGAAATTACTTAATGATGAGTCTGATAGTGAAGATGCGCTTGTTGAATACAGCGAATTTTCTGACTCTTCATTTAGAACTGTGTTTGCCAACCCACATACCTTTAATGCTGCTGCACCTCGAGTAGTGGAAAACTTTTTAGATGTCAGTCATTTAGCATTTGTTCATGAGGGGAGTCTTGGTGATTCGAACCATGCTGAAATACCAGATTACAAAGTTCACTGGAAAGAAAATCGATATGTCTCTGATGAAATCCCTGTGTATGCAGATGCTGATGGGACAGGAAATTATACGACCCTTCATTATACATTTGAGATTTTAGCGCCAACTGTTGCTCGGTTAAAAAAGGTTAATTATGAAAACGGAGAAATTTTTGCCATGTTATTTACGGTTCTTCCCCAAGAGGAAAGAAAATCAACCGTATTTGCTTTAGTATCCAGAAACTATGCTTTTGATACACCAGATCAATATTTTACTGATTTTCAACAGCTTATTATTGAACAAGATACAGCTATTGTAGAAAGTCAAAAACCTGAGGAATTGCCGTTGGATTTACAAGCAGAGCTTCATCTAATTCCCGATCGTGTCAGCATTGCTTATAGAACATGGCTTGGGAAAATCGGAGTAACATTCGGCAGTGAGGAAAAAAAGAAAAAAGAAGCAGCTTACTAAAAGAATCGTTCGTTCATTCAGCGCCCACCGGCTAAAGTAATCGACTGTGATTATTGGGCGCTGATGCTTTTATCAGTGTATGAAAAACATAGATCCTTAACGTGTTTCTAATAGAGAAGAAAAAAGGAATAGAAGCAGTATAAGGAAAAGAATTAAAACATGGGAGGAACACATGTCTTTACATAAAAAATTGGAGAAACAACAAACAGAAACCAATTCTTCTCTAAACTGGTTGGATCAATTTTTTCTTTTAAGCAAGCGTAACTCTAATGTGAAAACGGAAATTCTTGCTGGTATTACAACTTTTATGACGATGAGTTATATTATTTTTGTGAACCCATCCATTTTATCAGATGCAGGAATTCCAAAAGAAGCAGCAATTGCAGCTACAATTTTTACAAGTGTCTTCGCAACGATTCTGATGGCATTGTGGGCTAATATGCCAATTGCAGTAGCACCTGGAATGGGACTCAATGCTTTTTTTGCTTATACCGTTGTTTTGGGGCAAGGTTTAACTTGGCAAACAGGATTAGGTGCTGTATTCATTTCTGGAATGGTATTTTTTATTCTTACCTTAACTGGTTTGCGCAAAAAAATTATTGAAGGGATTCCTTCCGTTTTAAAAAGTGCAATTGCGGTCGGGATAGGGTTATTTATCGCATTTATTGGTTTTAAACAAGCAGGCATTATTGTCAGTAATGACGCTACTTTTGTTGCCCTTGGACAAATTACAAAACCTGAACCTTTACTTGCTTTAATAGGTTTTATTATTGCAGCAGTTCTAACTGCACGAAAGATTAAAGGTGCAGCAATTATTAGCATCTTGTTTGTTTCGATTCTAGGGATGATATGGGGAATTGTTGAAGTTCCGAAAAATGTTAACAGTATTGTTTCGTTTTCGCTTCCAAGTTTGTCTGAAACATTTTTACAAATGGATATTAAAGCTGCTCTTCAATATGGTCTTTTTTCGATTATTTTCTCCTTCACATTAGTTGAATTATTTGATAATTTAGGATCTATGGTTGGATTATCTAAGAAAGCCGGATTAATGAATGCCAAAGGTGAAATTGAAGGGTTGGATAAAGCGCTTATGGCAGATTCTATCGCTACGATGGCAAGCGCAACTATGGGATCTACAGCAATGAATGCATATGTTGAAAATGCTACAGGCATCGCTGAAGGAGGAAAAACAGGACTCAAGGCGCTTGTAGTCGCATTTCTGTTTTTGCTTAGTATTTTGTTTACCCCATTAATAAGTATTATACCCGCATTTGCAACAGCTCCCATTTTAATCATGGTAGGAGCGTTTATGATGGAAGAAATCAAGAATATTTCATTTGCTGATTTTACGGATGCTGTGCCTGCTTTTCTGACAATTATTCTAATGCCTTTAACCTTTAGTATTGGAGAAGGTCTGGCATTTGGTTTCCTATCGTATACTTTTATCAAATTATTTACAGGGAAAGCGAAAGAGATACACTGGATTATGTATATTATTAGTGCAGCTTTTATTGTTAATTTTATCTTTAAGATTTAATTACTTAACAAAAGGGTTAAGCAATTTTTATGTTAATTTGATGTATAATTACTTCATTTTTTTATTAATTGCAGATACATTAACGGATTTTTCTTGATTATTAACATTATTCGTACAACTATTATTGTTAATTTTTTTAAAAAGGTTATAATAAAACTTTAGTGGAAAAAACGGCTGATTTTGTATCATACATATGTTTGAAATAACTAGTTTATTTTTCTACTGTTAGGAATTATGGAAGACATTTGGGGGAATTATAGTAAATGCATTTTTGCTCTTACTATAATATAAATAAAAAAAGGGGTAATTGATTTTGAAAAAACGTAAATTTGCTTTAGCGTTGTCACTAGTACTTGCTGCTGGGACCGTTTTAGGCGCATGTGGGAAAAAAGAAAATAATGAAGGATCATCGAATAAAGCTGCATTCAAAGTTGCGATGGTTACAGACCAAGGTGGAGTGGATGATAAATCTTTCAACCAATCGGCATGGGAAGGAATACAAGCATTCGGTAAAGCAAACGGATTAGAAAAAGGAAATGGTATTGACTACTTACAATCAGAATCAGATGCTGAGTATGCAACAAACTTAAACAGCTTAGTTCGTCAAAAAAATGATTTAGTATTCGGTATTGGATTTTTAATGGCTGGTCCAGTTGAGGAAATTGCAAAACAACAAACAGATGCGCATTTTGCTATTGTTGATTCTGTAGTCAATCAGCCAAATGTTGCAAGCATCACTTTTAAAGAACAAGAAGCTTCATTCCTGGCTGGTATTGCTGCAGGTAAAGCGACAAAATCAAATAAAATTGGTTTTATCGGCGGAATGGAAGGCGATATTGTTGGCCATTTTGAAGCAGGCTTTGTTGATGGTGTAAAAGCGATTAATCCAAATGCAAAAGTAGATGTACAATATGCTGCTAGTTTTGTTAAACCAGAAGTAGGTAAAACAATTGCGAGCAAAATGTATTCTACTGGTGTTGATGTAGTATTCCATGCTTCAGGCGGTACTGGTGCAGGGTTATTTACAGAAGCTCGTGAATTAAAAGAAAAAGATCCATCTAAATATATTTGGGCAATTGGTGTAGACTCTGATCAATCAAGTGAAGGACAAGTTGGAGATAATAATGTTGTGTTAACGTCTGCGTTAAAAGGTGTTTCTTTAGCTGTACAAGATGTGACACAAAAAGCAAAAGACGGAAACTTCCCAGGTGGACAATCTCTTGTTTATGGATTAAAAGAAAATGGTGTCGGCTTAGCTGAGATCAACGAACAAGTAGGAAAAAAAGCAGAAATTGATGCTGCTGTTAAAGAGTGGACAGATAAAATTAAAAACGGTGAGTACACTGTTCCTGATAAACCTGCTAAATAACAATTTTTATAGAGGTTTAAAAATTTTCCAATAGGCAGATTTTTGAATAAACAATTATTAGCGTAATAAATAGAACAGGGATAAGTGTTTTGCTTAGCAAACGCTTATTCCTATTTTTTTTAGAGATAGGATAAATTTTCTGAAGTCTAGCTCCAAATATCGCAACGAAAAGGTAAAAAAATATAATTTATTTGAAATGTGAAGTTTGTTTAGCTCCGACTTACAGGATGTACAAGTGCCGACGAAGACATAAGAATAAGGACATGGTGCACTTAGCAGGCCAGCACCTAGCCCCAGTGAGTATTTAAATTAAAAGTAAAGAACATTTTTTTGAGTCAGGAGAACATTTTTCTTCGGGGCTGAGCAAGGCATTTGTGTTTTTCTTATTAGGAACGAAAGGATATTTGATAGTGATTTGTTACTTTGGATTGGAAAAGGAGTGAAACGAATGGAGTATGTAATTGAGATGTTAAACATTCGCAAGGAATTTCCAGGGATTGTTGCGAATGACAATATAACGCTTCAAGTGAAAAAAGGCGAAATCCATGCGTTGCTTGGGGAAAATGGCGCAGGAAAATCTACGCTAATGAATGTGCTTTTTGGCTTATACCAGCCGGAAAAAGGGGAAATTCGTGCTCGAGGACAAAAAGTCAATATCTCGAATCCGAATATAGCCAATGATTTAGGGATTGGCATGGTGCATCAGCATTTTATGCTGATTGATACATTTTCTGTCACAGAAAATATTATCCTGGGAAAAGAGACGGTTCATAGAGGGAAAATTGATCTGAAAAAAGCGGAAAAAGAAGTGAAAGCCATTTCGGAAAAATACGGATTGGCAGTGGATCCCAAAGCAAAAATAGCCGATATCTCTGTAGGGATGCAGCAAAGGGTGGAAATACTAAAAACACTTTATCGTGGTGCAGAGATTTTAATCTTTGATGAGCCATCTGCTGTCTTAACTCCACAAGAGATAACCGAATTAATCGCTATTTTCAGAACCTTAATAAAAGAGGGGAAATCGATTATTTTGATTACCCATAAACTAAAAGAGATTATGGAAGTGTGCGACCGGGTGACTGTGATTCGCAAAGGGGTAGGAATTGGTACATATAATGTAGCGGAAACAAATCCAAATGAATTGGCTAATTTAATGGTCGGAAGAGAAGTGACCTTTAAAACGACGAAAAAAGAAGCCGAGCCAAAGGAAACGGTTTTGGCTATTAACGAGTTAACGGTAAAAGATGGACGAGGAGTAAAGGTGGTAAACGGGCTGAATCTTGAGGTGAGAGCGGGAGAAATTGTCGGAATCGCTGGTGTAGACGGCAATGGCCAATCGGAGTTAATCGAGGCTATCACTGGCTTAATGAAAAAAGACGGGGGAAGCATTACGTTAAATGGAAAAGAGTTAAGTGTCTTAACCCCTCGTAAAATCACGGAAAGCGGCGTAGGGCATATTCCACAGGACCGCCATAAGCATGGACTGGTTTTGGATTTTCCCATTGGTCAAAATATGGTCTTGCAAACCTATTACCAAAAACCGTTCTCACAAAAGGGTCTCTTAAATCAGAAAGAAATTGATAAACAGGCGAAAACATTAATAGAGGAATTTGATGTTCGAACACCTGGCATACATACGCTTGCCCGAGCTCTTTCTGGTGGAAATCAGCAGAAAGCCATTATTGGCAGGGAGGTAGACCGGAACCCTGATTTGTTGATTGCTGCACAGCCTACTCGTGGTCTGGATGTAGGAGCTATTGAATTTATTCATAAACGTTTAATCGAACAGCGCGATAAAGGAAAAGCCGTGTTGCTTCTCTCCTTTGAGCTGGAAGAAATATTAAATGTAAGTGACAGAATTGCCGTTCTATTTGAAGGGGAAATTATTGCGATCGTCCATCCAAAAGAAACAACGGAACAAGAATTAGGATTGTTGATGGCAGGATCGAATGAAACTAAAGTAGGTGTGGAGAAGAATGTCTAATACAATAAAGAAAATGAGCATTCCGGTAATCTCTGTTTTACTCGGAATTTTAGTAGGAACCATTATTATGCTGCTGACGGGCTATAGCCCAGTTGATGCATACACCGCTTTATGGAACGGTGCATTCGGAGAAGTGTACTTTACAGGAGAAGTGGTTCGCCAAATTACCCCTCTAATTCTTGCCGGGTTAGCAGTAGCCTTTGCCTTTCGAACAGGGCTGTTTAATATTGGGGTGGAAGGTCAATTAATTGTAGGCTGGCTTGCAGCTGTTTGGGTGGGGGTCGCTTTTGATTTACCGAAGGTCATTCATTTGCCCCTTGCTATTTTAGCCGCTGTTGCGGCAGGTGCATTATGGGCATTTATTCCTGGATTCTTAAAAGCCCGTTTTCGAGTGCATGAAGTAATTGTCAGCATTATGATGAACTACATCGCGTTGTATGTCACCAATTATTTGATTCGGTATGTTATTACGGAAAAAGCAGATCGTACAGAAAATGTACCGGCATCGGCGAGTCTGCGGTCTGATTTCTTAAGCTCGATTACGGATCATTCCCGCCTGCATTGGGGCATTTTCATTGCATTAATCTGCGTGTTTATTATGTGGTTGATTTTGGAAAAAACAACCAAAGGATACGAATTAAAAGCAGTTGGCTTTAATCAGCATGCCTCTCAGTATGCTGGCATGAATGTTAATCGCAATATTATTCTATCCATGGTTATTTCCGGTGCCTTCGCCGGCCTTGCGGGAGCAATGGAAGGATTGGGGACATTTGGATATGTCAGTACAAAGGGTGGATTTACTGGCGTCGGTTTTGATGGAATTGCGGTCGCTCTTCTTGGTGCAAACGCGCCAATCGGCATTGTTTTATCCGCTGTATTATTTGGGTTTCTAAAAGTAGGAGCATTAAATATGCCTCTTGAAGCAGGGGTGCCAAATGAGATGGTCGATATCATCATTGCCCTGATTGTGTTTTTTGTTGCTTCTAGTTATATGATCCGCTTATTTTTAGAGAAAATAAGTAAAAATAAAAGCAAAAAGGGGGAGAAGTAAATGGGATTAATGGATGTTTTGTTGATTGTCATTCCTTCTTCGCTATTATGGGCTGCACCACTGATTTTCACGGCGTTAGGCGGGAATTTTTCAGAACGGGCTGGCGTGGTGAATATTGGATTAGAAGGATTAATGATAATGGGGGCTTTTTCCTCGATTGTGTTTAATTTAACGTTTGCCGACAGCCTAGGAGCATGGACGCCTTGGATTGCCTTGCTTGTCGCGATGGCAGTTGGCGCGCTGTTTTCTGTTTTACATGCGGTCGCTTCGATTACATTTCGTGCCGACCAAACGGTTTCTGGTGTAGCCATCAACTTGTTGGCAGCAGGACTTGCGATGTTTTTAGTGAAATTGATTTATGGAAAAGGACAGACAGGCACGATTCAGTACAGCTTTAAAAAAGTGGATATTCCCGTGTTAAAGGATATCCCCGTTATCGGCGAGTTGTTTTTTACAAATACGTATTGGACATCCTATTTGGCTATTCTTGTCGCAATTATCGCGTGGTTTGTAATGTATAAAACCCCATTTGGACTACGTTTGCGTTCTGTGGGAGAGCATCCGATGGCAGCAGATACAATGGGCATCAATGTAACAAAAATGCGGTATATTGGGGTCATTCTTTCCGGCGCTCTTGGCGGAATTGGCGGGGGAGTATTTGCCCAATCGATAACAAATGATTTTACCCATGCAACAATCAGCGGACAAGGGTTTATGGCGCTTGCAGCATTGATTTTTGGAAAATGGAATCCATTAGGTGCAATGGGAGCGGCTCTTTTCTTTGGATTCGCCCAAAGCTTAAGTATTGTCGGCGGAAGCTTCCCATTGTTAGAAAATGTACCAAACGTGTATTTATTAATTGCACCATATGTATTAACGATTATTGCGTTAACCGGCTTTATTGGACGTGCTGACGCTCCAAAAGCTTCTGGTGTACCTTATATTAAAGGCAATAGATAATATAAAGGAAGCTGGGATATAAGTATTCCAGCCGAAGATAAGCCCAAACCATGATACGAGATGTGTATCATGGTTTGGGTTTTTTATTCATGTAAAAAAGAAGGTTTGTAGTAATCACCCGCAGCCTGCATACACTTCGCTTACCGTGAGGCTCGGCTTTAGCCACTTCGGTCCTTGGCCTGCAGGGACTCAGCTTCCTCCCCGCGGAAAACGAGTGTTTGTAGCACAATGGAACAACATAGTTTTTATACTTAACTACTCAAACTTCGCACCATCAAATTCGTTTGCAAGTTTTAAGATTACTCGGTTTAGATCAATAAAATGGGAGGCTTGTTTTTTAAAAGGTGAGAAAGTATATATTTTTTGAAATGTGAAGGCTGTCTAGCTTCGCCGTACAGGATGTACAAGTGCCGGCGAAGCCATAAGGACGTGGCGTATTTAGCCGGTCAGCGCCTAGCCCTAGTGAGTATTGCCTCCAGCCTCTAAAAGTAAAAAACACTTTTTGAGTCTGGAGAACATTTTTCTTCGGGGCTAAACAAGGCGCTTGCGCTTTTTCTGTGAAAATAAAACGGGCGAGTGGCTATTCTGGGTATCTGTATAATACAGTAACGTGTTCTATTTGATAGGGCGGGTACAGGATTTTGGTGTAAAGAAAATCTTGAAGCGTGGACTTCTAGAAAAAAGACAATAGTAAAGAAAGGGTGTGACCTCAATTTTTTAAAAAAATCACAACCTTAATAGAGTATTGTAATGGAAGGTCGTCTAACCAGCTAGACGTGGTTCAGAGAAGTGTTGCTTATTAATAAATAGGGTATATATAATTCTTAAAACTTTATGTGCAATAGCCTGTAAAGCTTTTTTCTTTCCTCTTCTTGCAGATAGAGACCAAAAAACATTTGACATTGAGGTATTTTTCGACCTTGATATAGCCCAAGCAACCTCACAAAGAGCAGCTTTTATATGTGGGTTTCCTTGAACGCTTTTGGAACTTTTCTTTTTACCAGCACTTTCATTATTGCCAGGTGATACACCAGCCCAAGAAGCTAAATGTCTTGATGAAGGGAATTGGCTCATATCTGTTCCGATTTCCGCAATAATAACAGCAGCTGTGTGTTCCTTTATACCTGGGATAGATAAAAGTATTTCTTTTTCTTCTTGATAGGAATGAAGCAGGGTATCTATCCTATTTTCAAGTTCTTGAATGGAAGTTTCCAAATACATGATATGATTCCAAGAGCTTTTAATCATAAACATTTGATGTTCATTTAATGTTCCGAAAAGAGAATCGGAAATGGTATCAGCCTTCTTGCGGAGAGAATGATGGATATTGGCATCAACATCAGCCTTATCAAGGTATCCATTATCGACTAACTGTTTCAAAAGTTTACGTCCAGAAACCCCAAAGATATCAGAAATAACTGAACCAAGCTTTATGTTTGAACATTCGAGGACCTTTGAAATTCTATTTTTTTCAGCTGTTAAGTTACCAACCCATTTCTTGCGTAAACGGTTCAAATCTCTTAATTCCCGAAGATCTTGGGAAGGGACAAAGCTTTTTTCAATCAATCCATGACGAAGAAGCTTGGCAATCCATTCTGCATCTGAAACATCGGTCTTACGACCAGGAACGTTTTTAATACGTTGGGCATTGGCCACAGTAATATCGAAATATCCTTCAAGGATGTTGTATACCGGCTTCCAATAGATTCCGGTACTTTCCAGAGCAATGTGTGTAATTTGTTTTTCTTCTAACCACTTTAATAAATCAAATAAACTTTTGGTTAAAGTGGAAAAAGTCTTGGTTTCTTTTTGAATGGATTCATTATTAGTGCCAGTTAGGGCACAAACTACAATCTCTTTTTGATGAACATCCATTCCGGCACAATGGGTTAATAAAATGTCCAAATAAAACAACCTCCAAAGTAGTGTCTATGGAAAGTGGAATAAGCTTGGTCAAACAGCATTTTTCTGTACGTGATCATCCTCAAAAATTGAAGAGTCAACAAAGGGGTGTACACAAGGCAAATTCCAAACAGTTTCTTATACAGGGTCGAACCACCACAAAAGCGCACGTAAAGATTACTTCCCATAGCATTAATCAGTATGGAAAAATGGACAAAAAAGTAAAACCCCGGCTTAGAAAAAATTTTCATGCCGGGGTGTGAGTGTGAAATCATGTGTGTTTCTTATGGGGTTGCTTTCGGGGTTATGCTTGAGCCTCCTCGGCGTTGCCTTGCGGGGTCTCAGCCTTCCCACCCTCCGTTACAAGCAACCTGTTTTAGAATCAGTTCATGTCTTCGAATTTCATGACAAGGTATGATTGCTAAACACTAGTAGCGTTGATTTTTTATGTTATTATTCAACGTTGTTCTCCCAACATGTGAACTTTTAGTCTATTTCTATAATATGGGTGTTTTCACCAGTTCAACGACAACAACTAATGGATCAAAACGGCTTGATTGGAGTGAAAGGTGCGAGACTCCTGTGGGATTAGCGGGTTAGATGAGACCCCGCAGGCGCTTGCGCTGAGGAGGCTCATCGCACGCCCCACGGAAAGCGAGCATCCTGAAACGAGAATCTTGCCCCTATTTATAAGGAATAATGGTTGTAGGATTAATCAATCCCTCTTTTCTAATTGTTATAAACCAAATTATAGGAATGAGTGAAGAAGAATTTATAACTGCAAAGTTTGAGTTAACTCTATTAAAAAACATAAATAACCAGTATAGGGAAGTAACCATTTACGTGCTAAATTAGAGAATGTTCGTCTTTACCTATTATCTATTTAGTTATGTCTCAGCCTCATTTTTTTATACTGAAAATTCTCGTGGATGGAAAAAGTACAATGCAGCTGGAGAGAAACCATAAAAAATATTACTGGTATTTTTGGATCTACTGTAGTATTTTTTAACAATACAATAAGGAGGGGAATATATGAGTAAGAACATTATATTTGACTTGCATACACATCATATAGATGCGGTCATGCAACTGGAAAGATTGAGGATTATATAAAGGCAGCAATCGATAAGGGTCTTCATTATATCGGCATTTCTGATCATTCACCGCTTTTTTACAGTGATAAAGATCAAATGTGGCCAACATATGCAATGGCCAAAAGTGAACTAGGAAATTATGTAAAGGAAGTTACGGAGCTTAAAGAAGCTTACAAAGACAAAATTCATGTATTGCTCAGCATGGAAAGCGATTATATTCCAGAGCATTTCGAATTATACAAAAAAAACTATCAAAACTATTCTTTTGATTATTTAATAGGTTCCGTTCATTTTGTAGATGGAGTAAGTATATTTGATCGGATGCAATGGGATGGTTTAAATGAAGAAGGGCGCATTAATCTAAAAGATAACTATTACAAGCTTATTCAAGAATCAGCTAGATGTGGGCTATTTCAAGTACTTGCCCACATAGATGCGATGAAAGGATATTACCCAGAATTTACGAAGATTGACACACCCATCATTGATGAAACACTTAAAGTTATTGGTGAAGAAGGTGTCGCAATTGAGGTTAATACATCTGGTAAAACGAAAGACTGTGGAGGGTGGTATCCTTCAAACGAAATTTTAGAACGTGCCTTATATTATGACGTGGATATCTCCTTTGGATCAGATGCCCATACATATGAGCGTATTGGAGAAGATTATTTTGAAGTTCAGAAGCAGTTAAAGGAAATCGGTTTTAAAGAAATGGTTTTTTACGTAGAAAAGAAAAGACAGATCGTCACATTATAATAAAGAAAAGTTGAACTAATAACTTGTGACATAATGAATAAGAAAAGGGAAACGATAAGCTTTATCGGAGTCCAAAAATTAAGAAAAAAATTAGTTAGCGTATTATTAAAAAAGATGTCAGGTTTTATGACAAAAGTATAGACTTATAGGAACTATTAATTTAATATTAAGAAAAGTTACTGTTTCCACTATAGACATAGGATAAACATTCTTGTAGTAAGTAAAGTACTATCTTGGAGAAAAACGTTTTTCCAAAAATAACAGGAAGAATTTCTTCAAAGCAAAGGTAGAAACTATAATAGAAAAAACGTTTTTCTTAAAACCGGGATATTGTTATTGGAAAAATCACAGATACAATCTTTTAAACACAGAAAAACGTTTTTCTAGACAGGACAAGCAAAGAACATAAAAAAAACGTTTTTCTATTTCTGGAAAAACGTTTCTGTAGTAAAGCAAGGTATTTCTTTCTTTTAAAAAGAAAAACGTTTTTCTAAACTGTAGCAATGCTAGCTAAACCGGTAAAGGGTGAGAATATGAAAATAACAATCAAAGATGTGGCAAGGAAAGCGAATGTGTCCATTTCTACTGTTTCAAATGTTATTAACAAAAGCAAAAGAGTAAGTCCAGAGGTAACGGAAAGAGTATTAAAGGTAGTGAATGAGTTTGGGTTTAGTCCTAATGTGATTGCACGCAGTCTGATTAAGAAAGAAACTTTGTCCATTGGTGTGCTAATTCCAGGTATTGAAAATACATTTACATCTAATTTTGTGAGAGTTATTGAAAAAGAACTTTTTAAACATAACTATTCGACCTTACTTTGCAATACGGAGCTTGATGTGGATATTGAACTGCATTATTTAAAATTGATGAAAGAAAAGTATGTAGATGGAGTGGTACTGCTAACTTCTACTTTGAAGCAAGTGCATATCGATTTTTTTGAGGAAAATTCTATTCCAGTTATATTAGCAAGCCTAACCGACAAGAATGGCAGATTTTCCTCCGTTAATATTGATGACTATCAGGCAGGTTATGATGCTGCCCAGTATTTAATTAAATTAGGACATCAGAAAATTGCATGGTTCGGTGGAGATATAAAACATGATCATTCTGTTCTAAGGTTTGAAGGATATAAACAAGCACTTGCTGATTATGAAGTTGTCTATGAAGAAAATGTCTCTTTTAATGAAGAGTATCAAATTAAATCAGGTTACGAGAGAGGAATGGAAATTTTTAGGAAGGAAAATCGTCCTACTGCAGTATTCTGTATCAGCGATGTTCTTGCTATAGGGGCCATTCAAGCAGCGGAGGAATGCGGACTTCGAGTTCCAGCGGATATTTCGATCATGGGATTTGATGATATTCCAATTGCCGGTGCTTATAGACCTGGAATAACAACCGTTCGACAACCGGTTTATGATTTGGGAGTTCAAGCAGCTCAAATGCTGTTACAACAAATTAAGAAGAAAAAAGGCTATAAAAAAGAGGCGAGAATTCTTCCGCATGAAATAATAATTCGGGGCAGTTGTAAAGAGATTAAAAACATAAAATAAAGGATGACAAGTCATTCTTTTTTCTCTTTATTTTGAAGATTCAAAATAAAGAGAAATCTTTTTAAAGAAAAACGTTTTTCTTTAAATAATAAGAAGTTAGTTTCTAACAAAGCGAAGAAATTTAAAAGGAGGTGTTCGTTAAAGTTTATCTATCGGTATGAACTATTTATTGTCCATTAGACCTGAAAAAAATTAAAGGAGTAGGATAGAATGAAAAAAATATTAAAAATATCATCAATTACAATGATCATTATGCTTTTACTTGTGGCTTGTAGTAAACCTAATTCATCTGATCAACCTGGGGAAAATACAATTGATGGAAATGGTACAGCAACACCAACCGAATTAAAGCCAGAGCCTGGTGCAGAATTGCTTTTTTGGACGATGAAAGATCCATTGGTTGAGTCTGCAGTGAAAGAATTTGAAGAGAAATACAACATAAAAGTAAATGTGGAAGAAGTACAAACCTGGGATACTGCTGACCGAGTGAAAACAGATGGCCCTGCAGGGATAGCAGCTGACGTAATTGGCATGGTATCCGACAATTTAGGAGCAACTGTGGACTCGGGCGTTGTGGTCCCTAACGATTATTTTGAAAAAGATACAAAAGACCACAGTAGTAAAGTGGCGTTAGATGCTTCTTCTTATAAAGGAGTACTTTATGGTTATCCGCGAGATGTTTATACTTATTCGCTATACGTTAATAAAGATTTGGTGAAAGATGCAAAATTAGAAACATGGGATGATATTAAAGCTTTTGCAAAGAAATATAATAACGTTTCAAAAAATCAGTTTGGATTTATGTATGATGCAAAAAATTGGTACTTTAATTCTTCCTTTATTTTAGGATATGATGGGTATATTTTTGGGGAAAATGGCACAGACGTAAATGATATTGGTATCAATAGTGCTGGTGCAGTTAAGGGGATGGAATTCTATCATTCTCTAAAAGAAATCTTACCACTTAAATTGCAAGATATCAGTAACGATGTCAGATTACATCTATGGGAACAGGGGAAATTAGCGATAAACATGGATGCTACTTGGAATCTTGGTCCTAATAAAAAAATGCCATTTGAGGTGGAAGTTCTTCCGTTGCCAGAGATGTCGGATGGCAAAACACCAGTAGCTCTAGTAGGTAGTACAGGATACTATGTGACTTCATATACGAAATATCCAAATGCTTCAAGGCTATTTGCGAACTTTCTTACTTCCAAGGAGAAACTAGGAGAACTTTATGAATCCACAGGAAGAATTCCAGCACTTGATGGATTTGAGAATGAGGAAAAGTATAAAGATGATCAAATGTTACAGGGATTCCTAACTCAAATTAAGAATGGTGCTGCATTACCAAATGTTCCGGAAATGCATTCCTATTCACAAGCAATGGAATTGGCTACTCAAAATATTTGGGATAATGATGCTGCAATAAAAAAGGCGTTGGATAACGCAGCAGAAGATATTAAGACAAGTAAGTAAATTAAATGATATTCATTCAATTAAACGAGGTACGTAGCTTTAGCCGTGTAACAGCAATTTATTTTTAATAAATCATTAAATAGTTTGTGAACTAGCCATAAGTTGGCGTGGAAAATGTCAACTTATGGTGACCTCACTATTTATCATTAATGGGGGATATAGACCATGGTAAGATTGCGTTTTGAACATGTGAAGAAAAAATATAAAAATGATGCATATACAGTGAAGGATTTTCATTTAGAAGTGAAAGATAAAGAGTTTTTAGTACTTGTAGGTCCTTCTGGTTGTGGCAAGTCAACAACCCTTCGAATGATAGCCGGGTTGGAAGATATAACGGAAGGAAACTTTTATATTGGGGATAAACTAGTGAATGATCTTGCCCCAAAAGATCGTGATATTGCGATGGTTTTTCAAAATTATGCCTTATATCCTCATATGACTGTATTTGAGAATATGGCGTTTAGCTTAAAACTGCGAAAAGTGCCAAAGAAAGAAATTGAAAAGCAAGTACAGGAAGCAGCGAAAATCTTAGATTTAGACCATCTTTTAAAACGCAAGCCTAAAGCTCTTTCAGGTGGACAAAGGCAGCGGGTTGCTTTAGGACGAGCTATCGTTCGGAATCCACAAGTATTCTTAATGGATGAGCCTTTATCCAATTTAGATGCTAAGCTTCGTGTGCAAATGCGTTCAGAAATAAGCAAGCTGCATAAGCGTTTGGAAACGACATTTGTGTATGTGACACATGACCAAACGGAAGCAATGACTATGGGAGATAGAATTGTTGTTATGTATAACGGAGAAATACAACAAGTAGCAACACCAACTGACATATATGATTTTCCTGTTAATAAATATGTTGCAGGGTTTATAGGATCACCTGCAATGAATTTTATAGAAGGAACAATTATAGAAGAGAGCACGAATCTTTATTTTAGTACACAGGGAGTCAAGGTCCAAGTTTCTAAAAAAGATGACTACATCCTTCGCTCGAAAGGATATGTTGGCCAAGAAGTGATCCTAGGAATCAGACCTGAAGACTTCTATATGGAAGCGATGAATATAGATACTTATGAAGAGTTATCAGCAGAAATTGAAGTAGTGGAAAATATGGGATCAGAGCTGTATTTATATCTTAAAAATAACGCTATTCCTCTAACTGCAAAGGTGAAAAACAAAGGAGAATACAGCAGTGGTGATCATATCACATTGGCCATTGATATGAATAAATGCCATTACTTCGATAAGAAAACGGAAGAAGCAATAAGGTAAAGAAAGCACTCTGTCTATTCAATTAAAATAATTCGGGGGTTTTTAAAACTCATATTCTATTAAGACATAACAGTACTTTTCTAATTTAGAAAAACAGGAGTTGAATCTTCATGATTGAAAATGTAATTAAGTTTACCAAACTATCGAATAACTCCTATAGAAGGAATGCATCGATTTTATCCATTTTAATGATGGGACTAGGTCAAGTTTATAATAAACAGTATATAAAAGGGATCTTTCTTCTTGCTATTCATGCCTTTAGTCTATATACAGCCATATATCGTCTTCCGTATACACTATGGGGTTTAATAACCCTGGGAGAAAAAGAGATGCATCTAGAAAAAGTAGGAGGAATTTATCAAAGTGTAATGGGAGACCACTCCATTTTGTTAATGGTTGAAGGCCTTATTACACTCTTTATTTGTTGTATTATCGTATGTATATATATTCTAAATATTAAAGATGCGTATAAAGTAGGAAAAAGTCGGGAAGAGGGAATAAGGCCTAATACGTTTGTTCAAACAATAAGATATATAACAGAATATAGATTTCCACAAATTATCTTATCGGTTCCTATGCTTGGTGTATTTTTCTTTACTGTATTGCCAATCATTTTTATGATTTTACTCGCATTTACCAATTATACAAGAGAAAATATGCCGCCAGCTCATTTGGTTGATTGGCAGGGGTTTAAGACATTTCTCGATATCTTTAAAATAAAGGCATGGAGTCATACATTCTATGGTGTGATGATCTGGACGTTTATATGGGCTGTTTTTGCGACGCTTTTTCCTTTCATCGGTGGGTTTGGGATTGCGTTGTTAGTTCAGAAAAAGGTAATTAAGTTTAAAAAGGTGTGGCGTACCATTTTTATCCTTCCGTTTGCTATTCCTATGTTTGTATCTGTACTTATTTTCCGAAATATGTTTAATGGACAATTTGGTCCTATTAATCAGTATTTAGGGTATCTTGGTATTACAAAAGTACCTTGGTTAACAGATGTTATGTGGGCAAAGTTTACGGTTGTGCTAGTCAATTTTTGGTTGACCTTTCCAATCAGCATGTTAATGATTATAGGGATTTTGTCGACTATTTCAGCAGAATTATATGAAGCAGCAGATATAGATGGTGCAAATGGATTTCAAAAACTTCGTTTAATTACGTATCCTATCGTTATGAAAACAATGGCTCCTTTACTTGTTGTTACCTTTGCTCAGAATATCAATAATTTCAACGTTATTTATTTGTTAACAAATGGAAATCCGGCAATTGGAGAGTATAAGTTTGCAGGGGGAACAGATATCTTACTAACATGGCTTTACAAACTTTCCATGGAGCAGGGGCAATATAATTTTGCTTCCGTTATAGGGATCTTTATTTTTATAACACTATCAATTTTTACTATTTATAGAATAAAGAAAACAAAATCGTTTAAAGAGGAGGATATACACTGATGAATAAAACGAAATCATTTCTAAATATCTCTTTTAGCTATTTAACGTTAATCATCGTTGCTGTCATTTGTATTTATCCTGCCTTATGGGTAATATTATCTTCTTTTCGTCCAGGAACTTCATTGTTCAGTGAAACTTTGATTCCTACTCATTTTACGTTTGATCACTATGTAACACTTTTTAAACAATATCCATTTGGACAGTGGTATTACAATACAATTAAAATTTCGTTAATAAGCACATTTTTCGGAACCCTTTTTACATTGATAACAGGGTATATATTTTCCGTTTTTCGTTTTAGTGGTAGGAAAAACTTAATGAATACTCTGCTTGTTTTACACGTGTTTCCCGGTTTTATGAGTATGATTGCTATCTATATATTGCTTAGCCAGATGAATCTTTTGAATACTCATACTGCACTCATATGTGTTTATGTGGCAGGAGCACCGCTTTGGTTTTTATTCTCGAAAACTTATTTTGACACAATGCCCAAAAGTGTTATTGAAGCTGCCAGAATAGATGGAGCAGGTCACTTAAGGATTTTCGCTCAAATTATTTTGCCAATGTCAAAACCATTAATTGTATTTACTTCCCTTATGACATTTAATACAGCATTTACGGATTTTATTTTTTCAAAGCTCATTTTACGTTCACCTGAACAAAAAACGCTTGCTGTTGGTTTGTTTGATATGATTAATGATAAAGTTGCAGGTCAGCTTCCCTTCACATTATTTGCAGCAGGCTGTGTTATGGTTGCCTTGCCTGTAACGTTATTGTTTGTGTTTATGCAGCGATACTTGATAGACGGGCTAACAGCAGGAGCGGATAAAGGATAAAAAATAAATTCAATACTGGATGGCTAAAACGGCGCTAGCCACATCACATCAAATAAAGGAGGGAAAAGGATTAATGATGAAGGATAGTAAAAACTATAAGAAGCATACTACCAAAATTGCAATTATTGGGGGAACATATCTTAAAAGTGCTATGTTGGATTCCGGTTTCCTTGAAGAAAAGTCTTTTATTATCGAGACTCCTGTAGGTAGATCACCTGAAATATGGAATGGAAATTCGAAAAACATACCATTTTATTATGTTCATGATCATGGAAGTGGCAAGTTTGTAGAGACTTGGGCTGCGCTCTATCAATTGGGAGTGAAGGAAGTGATTGGGGGGGCGACTGCAGGTGGCATTAATCCAACAATGAAAACTCGTGATTTTGTTGTTCCTAATGATTTTATTGATTTTAATTACGAGCGTCCACGCGCACTTCCAGACGCTATCTTTAATGATGATGGGTTAATTTTGCCGCGATATACACCTGCAACTGAACCGTATCTTGACGAAATACTTCTTAGTGAGACAAAGAGGCGCTTGGATATGGATAGTGCTTTAGCTGATATTCATGTACATAAGGGCGGGGTTGTGGTACAGGCAGCGGGAGGCCGCTTTGAAACACCTGCTGAGATTAGGATGTTCCAGCAAATGGGCGGTGATTTAGTAACAATGTGTATTGGCACCGAAATAGCTTATGCAAGAATGGCAGGCATAAATTATTCCTGCTTAGTAATTATATCTAATCCAGCTGAAGGGTTGGGTGACTGGAAGTTTGATAGTTTGTTAGACATTTATCAGACTTTGAACACGGTGTCTCTAGACATTTTAGTTTCAGCATTACCTCATATTGCAAATTTGGAAGGGAAGTCCCGAATAGGCGATGAGTTGCGTATCCATCCCTAATAATGATAAGGAGAATTAACGGAGAGTGATTTTTCAAAAGAAAAACGTTTTTCTTGTTTGGATAACACTGGTCAAATTTCAATTTCTCCCCTTTATCAAGTTAAAAGGGTGAATATTAGAAGAAATGGTTGCAACATTTCTAATTTGGAGGATTATTATGCAGCGAGATATAAAAAAAATCATTTCACAAATGACTTTAGAAGAGAAAGCGAGTTTATGCTCTGGATTGGATTTTTGGAAATTGAAGGGGATTGAGCGATTAGGGATTCCTTCTATTATGGTAACAGATGGTCCACATGGACTTAGAAAGCAAAAAGAAGGAGCGGATCATTTAGGGTTATTTGATAGTGTACCAGCAACATGTTTCCCATCTGCAGTTGGACTTGCAAGTTCATGGAACAGAAAGTTAATAGAAAAAGTCGGGATAGCTCTAGGAGAGGAAGCACAAGCCGAGGATGTAGCAGTCCTTCTTGGACCAGGAGTAAATATAAAACGCTCTCCTCTATGCGGAAGAAACTTTGAATATTTTTCAGAAGATCCGTATCTATCATCTGAAATGGCGGCAAATCATATTAAAGGTGTTCAAAGTCAGGGCGTTGGAACTTCTCTGAAACACTTTGCTGTGAATAATCAAGAGCATCGACGAATGTCAACCGATGCAGTTGTAGACGAAAGAACGCTGCGGGAGATTTATTTGGCTAGTTTTGAAGGAGCTGTTAAGCAGTCTCAGCCATGGACGGTTATGTCGGCATATAATAAGGTAAATGGAACATTCGCTTCGGAAAATAAAACATTATTAAATGATATTTTGAAAGAGGAATGGGACTTTGAAGGATTTGTTATTTCCGATTGGGGAGCTGTTAATGAGCTTGTTGACGGAATAGCTGCTGGTTTGGAGCTTGAAATGCCTTCAAGTGGCGGAATTGGTGAACAAAAGATTGTAGAGTCTGTAAATAGCGGCAAGCTACCGGAAGAAAAATTGGATCTTGCTGTAGAGAGAGTGCTGCGAATTATATTTAGAGCAATGGATCATAAAAAAGAAGATGCAGTCTACGATTCAGAAGCACACCACGTACTTGCGCGGGAAGCTGCAAAAGAATGTATGGTGCTGTTAAAAAATGAAGATTGCATTCTACCGTTGAAAAAAGAAGGCACTGTAGCTGTGATTGGAGAATTTGCCAAAAAACCAAGATTTCAAGGGGGCGGAAGCTCTAATATAAAGCCAACAAAGCTAGAAAATATTCTAGATGAAATTCATATTATTGCTGGCGATAATATGAATGTATTATATGCGGATGGCTATAACCTTAAAAATGATGCTATTGATGAAGACAAAATTAATGAGGCAAAAGAAACTGCAGCTAAAGCAGATAAAGTGATTCTATTTGTTGGGCTGCCAGATCGCTACGAATCGGAAGGGTATGACCGAGAACATTTGCGTATGCCTGAAAATCATCGTCAATTGATTGAATCGTTAGCTCAAGTCAATCGCAATATTATTATTGTTTTAAGTAATGGTTCTCCTATTGAAATGCCTTGGCTCCCGAATGTAAAGGGAGTACTTGAAGGTTATTTGGGTGGTCAAGCACTCGGAGGCGCCATTGCTGAGTTGCTATTTGGAGAAGCAAATCCAAGTGGGAAATTAGCGGAAACTTTCCCTAAGCAATTAAGTGATAATCCATCTTATCTCTATTTTCCTGGTGAAGGAGACCAAGTGGAATATAGAGAAGGCATTTTTATCGGCTACCGATACTATGATACAAAAGAAGTAGAACCATTATTTCCATTCGGTTATGGACTAAGCTATACAAGCTTTGAGTATAGTAATCTATCAATAAGCAATAAAGAAATTCAGGATACAGATTCAGTAACAGTTAGGTTAAAGGTGAAAAATATTGGTGACAAAGCTGGTAAAGAAGTCGTGCAGCTTTATGTAAAAGATGTAGAAAGTAATGTTATTAGACCTGAAAAAGAGCTGAAAGGTTTTGAAAAAATAGAACTTCAGCCAGGGCAGGAAAAACTAGTTACTTTTGCATTAGATAAACGTTCTTTTGCTTACTATCATGCTGGAATAAAAGATTGGCATGTGGAAACGGGAGAGTTTGATATACTGATCGGTAAATCGTCTAGAGATATTATTCTTAAAGATAAAATCCATGTTCAATCGACAAGCTCTATAAGGAATCCAATCCACCGAAATTCCCTTGTTGGAGATTTACTTGCAGATCCGGGATTTGCACCATTAACACAAAAGTTTCTAGCGAAAGCAAATGAAAATAATCCGTTAGCAGCAGAAGTAGATGATGAAAGCGAAAATGCTGAAATGATGGCTTCCTTAAATAAATATTTGCCTTTGCGTGCATTAGTTAGTTTTAGCGCAGGTTATTTTACAGAAGAAATGCTAGAAGATATGATCATGCAATTAAATGAAGTATTAAAGAAAGAAAAGAATTTAATTGCCAAATAAATAAAGCCATAAGGGGAGGGGGGGGAAAACCTTCACCCTCCATTTTTTTTAGTTCTATCAGTAAGAAAAAGAGAGTGATGCTATGAAGCCATGGTCGACTGCCCATGGCTTTAATTAATGAAGAGAATGGAAAAAAATTTAATTGCTACCTACTACTCCATCTTCCGATATACCCCAGGTGAAACCCCATATTTTTTCTTAAAAACTTTATGAAAGTAAGGATAAACACCAAATCCGCAGTTTTCTGCAATTTGTTCAAGGGTTAATGTTGTGTACTTCATCTGATTAATGGAGGCGGAGAGTCTGATTTCCTGAGCATATTCGATCATTGTCTTTCCAAAACTGCTTTTAAACAAATGAACAGACCGAGAAACACTTAAGCCAACATGTTTTGCAACATCCTCAATTACCAGTCCTTTCATTGCATTTTCTTCTATGTATCGCATCATCTGAGTAACGGTATAGGGGCGATTAAAGGAAGGAGAAGTTTCATTGATTGTCCGCTCTAACGTAACACAAAGTGCCTGCAGTAAATAGCTGGAAAGTTCGGTGTTTTTATCAGAAGCTAGTCGCCTTTCTTCCTTATTTATATGGTTCCATAAATCTAACAAATTTTTATCTATATTAATCTTAGAAAAAGTTGGCTTTGGTGAGCGATTCCACCATTCTTTTATCCAATCTCCATCACATAACATATGATAGTCTCCGCTTTTTTGATATCCTTCTATCCGAATCTCATACAAATCACCTGGTTTCACTAATACAAGATCACCTTTTTTGACTTCTTTATGGATTCCATTTACTGTGATTTCTGATTTACCTTCTGTTTGCAAGCGAAAAAGAAAATTAGGATAGCCGGTTTCGTATTGATCAAAGTATGGCGTTATATGATAAGAGTAGCCACAAAATTTAATCATATTTTCCACTTTTATCCTCCTTTAAGAAATAGCAAAATAGTATATGTTTTTAATTATATCATTTATGTTCAAATGAACGGAGATAATATAAGATGTAATCAGATAAGTTATATGTTCCTTCTTAAAGAAAATAAGATGAAAAGGAATAGGCGAACATGGTTTATATCTCCTCAAATTACATAATTTATTTTGTTATTTTCTTAAGGGTAAAATCATATCAATGAAATGGATAGGAGGATATCTGATGAAAAAAATTCCTATTGCCGTGCAAATGTATTCTTTGCGAAAGGAAAGTGCACAAGATTTTGCTGGAACATTGCAAGGAGTAGCGGATCTTGGATTTGATGGAGTGGAACTCGCTGGTTACGGTGGGAATACATCTAAAAAAGTAAGCGCTTTACTAAAAAGTTTTGGTCTTCAAGCTGCTGCAAGTCATGTACCCCTTAACGAATTGCAAAAGAAGCTGCCACAAGTAATAGAAGATCAGCACATTCTAGGAAGCAAGTATATTGTCTGTCCATATCTTCTTCCAGAATATCGGAAGGAAAAAGATTACAAAGAACTTATTTCCTTTTTAAATATTGCTGGTGAACAGTGCAAAAAGGAAGGAATTACCCTTTGTTATCATAACCATGATTTTGAACTTACACCCCTTTCTAATGGAAGAAAGGCACTGGAAACAATTTTTGACAGCACGAATGAAAACAATGTGCAAGCAGAATTGGATGTATATTGGTTGGCAAAAACAGGGGAAAATCCGGTAGCTTGGCTAAACCGCTATAAAAATAGAACCCCGCTTATTCATTTAAAGGATATGACAACAGATGAAGAACAGTTTTTTACAGAGCTTGGAACAGGCGGCATTGATATTGAATCAATATTAAATGTTGGAGAAGATACAGGAGTTAAATGGTGGATTGTGGAGCAGGATGAAAGCCGGCTTACCCCAATTGAAAGCATCAGTATTAGCATGAATTACTTAAGAAAAAGATTACAATTCTAGAAAATTAGTAGATTTGAAAGCTGGTTATCCAAAAAGTTAAGCGCTTTCTTAGTTGAAAATTTTTTAGGGAATACCCCAAAAAATTTTAGGAGGAAATAAAATGAGTACATTAAAAATCGCAGTAATTGGTTGTGGAAGCATTGCAAAATACCGTCATATTCCTGAATACAATGCTAATAAAGCTGTAGAAATTGTGGCAGTTTGCGATATTGTAGCAGAGCGTGCGGAAGAAATGGCTGCAAAATATGGTGCAAAAGCTTTTACAGATTATAAAGAGATATTGGAGTTAGAAGAAGTGGATGCCATCAGTGTTTGTCTGCCAAACTACCTTCATGCACCTATCTCGATTGATGGATTAAACGCTGGAAAACATGTGCTTTGTGAGAAGCCGATGGCCACATCAGAAGAAGAAGCAGAGAATATGATTGAAGCTGCTAAGGCAAATAATAAATTTTTAATGATTGGTCATAATCAGCGTTTTGTATCTTCCCATCAAAAAGCAAAAGTGATTATCGAAAGCGGCAAGCTTGGAAAAGTATACAGTTTTAAAACAACCTTTGGTCATGGTGGTCCAGAAGCTTGGAGTGCTGACGGTAAAGATAGCTGGTTTTTTAAGAAAGATCAAGCATTTATCGGTGCAATGGGGGATTTAGGTGTTCACAAAGCTGATTTAATGCGTTATTTATTAGGAGAATTCTCAGAGGTTGGTGCATTTATAGAATCAAATGCAAAAGAAAACTCAAATGTGGATGACAATGCTGTTTGCGTGTTACGAACAGAAAACGGGGTTATAGGAACACTTGCAGCAAGCTGGGCATACGTGGCAGGATATGGTGATAATTCTACGATTATATATGGAGAAAATGGTACGCTTCGTTTGGAAGATGATCCACAATTTTCATTAATAGAAGAATATCGCAACGGAGAAGTAATAAAGCATCAATTGGATAAAATTCAAACGAATGAGGAGGCTGGTCAAACTACTTCACATGTCATTGATCATTTTGTAGAAAGCATATTAGAGAATAAACAACCACTTATTACGGGAGAAGAAGGAAAGAAATCACTGCAAATCATTTTAGGAGCCATTCAATCACAAGAAACAAAACAAATTGTGTCATTAAAGCAGGAGGTGCCAGTGCAATGAGATTAGGTGTATTTACCGTATTATTTGGAAGCAAATCGTTTGAAGAAATGCTGGATCATGTGAAAGCTGCAGGGCTTGATGCAGTAGAAATCGGCACAGGCGGATATCCAGGAAATGCACATTGTCCCCTTGATGTGTTGTTAGAAGATGAACAAAAACGCAAGGATTATTTAGAAGCAGTAACGTCGCGCGGTTTAACAATCAGTGCATTCAGCTGCCATGGAAATCCAATTTCACCAGATAAGGAGTTTGCACAAGATTCTGACGCAACATTACGTAAAACAATAAAATTAGCCTCTCTTCTTGGTGTTCCTGTTGTAAATGCCTTTTCCGGTACGGCAGGCGATAGTGAAGAAGCAAAACAGCCGAATTGGCCAGTAGTAGCTTGGCCGACAGAATATAGCGATATTTTACACTGGCAATGGGAAAATAAATTGATTCCATATTGGAAAGAAATTGGGGAGCTTGCACAAGAGCATAACGTAAAAATCGGCTTGGAATTGCATGGTGGATTCCTTGTTCATACACCATATACGATGCTGAAACTTCGCGAAGCAACATGTGATGCGATTGGAGCAAACTTGGATCCAAGTCATATGTGGTGGCAAGGAATCGATCCAGTTGCTGCGATTAAAATCCTTGGAAAAGCCGGTGCCATACATCATTTTCATGCGAAAGACACCTATATCGACCAAGATAATGTAAATATGTACGGATTGACTGATATGCAGCCATATGGTGATTTGAAAACACGTGCCTGGACATTCCGAAGTGTTGGATGTGGACACAGCATGCAGGAATGGTCTGATATGATGAGTGCCCTTCGTTTATATAATTATGATTATGTTGTCAGCATTGAACATGAAGATGCACTTATGTCAACAGAAGAAGGCTTTAAACGAGCAGTAAAAAACCTGAATGATGTCTTAATCCGTGAATCTAATACGGATATGTGGTGGGCGTAATAGAAGAAACACGGAAGGGAGAAGAAGAGGATGAGCAAAATTTATCATTTAGTGATTGTTGGATACGGCGGCATGGGCAGCTACCATGCTAAACTGTTGAAAGATGTGGAGAATATTAAGGTATATGGTACATTTGATATTCAAGAAGAAAAACAGGCAGCTTCATTAGCAGATGGCTATAAAGCATATGATAGCTTATCTTCTGTATTATCAGATGATGAAGTGGATTTTGTACTTATTGCGACACCAAATGATGTGCATAAAGATATAGCAATTGCAGCGCTTCAAGCGAAGAAACATGTTATCTGTGAAAAGCCTGTAACGATAAACAGCACTGATTTAAAAGAAATCATGTATGCAGCAAACGTCAACGATTGTCAATTTATTGTGCATCAAAATCGCAGATGGGACGAAGATTTTCTTACGATTAAGAAGATATATGATGAGAATATAATTGGGAATATGTTTCATATTGAATCAAGAGTGCAAGGAGCAAATGGCATTCCAGGAGATTGGCGCCATCTTAAGGCACAAGGTGGAGGAATGCTGCTTGATTGGGGTGTTCACTTACTAGATCAATTGCTGTTTATGGTAGATAGCAAGATAACGAGTGTTTATTCTAATTTAAGCTTTGTATTAGGGGATGAAGTGGATGATGGATTTCAATCCATCATTACTTTTGAAAATGGAGCAACGGCATTAATAGAAGTTGGTACAACCAACTTTATTCAACTGCCTAGATGGTATGTGAAGGGGACCGCAGGAACAGCGATTATTGATGATTGGAATTTGAATGGAAAAATTGTTACACAAAATTTTGGGATAGAAGTAGAAGCACCTAAACCAATACAAGCCGGTAAAGGCTTGACGAAAACAATGGCCCCGCCATCTGAAGCAGCAATTAGTACATCTCCATTGCCAAATGTTCATTCAACAATGGAGAGCTTTTACAGCAATGTGGTTTCCGTTATAGAAGGAAAAGCAGAACCAATTGTAAAGAATGAAGAAGTTTTACGTGTATTACAGTTGATTGAAACCATATTTATAGCAGCAGAAAGAAATGAGATAATAAAAGACTTTGATCATTCTCTTACTGTTTCCGAATAAATGCTATTAGTGCGTCTGTTATGTCAGGTAGAATGCCTGTATTTTAAAAAAATCGTGCATGAATAAAGGGGAGAATCGCTGAAATGATAACAGTTTGGAATGAAAATCGTCATGAAAAAAAGAATCCGTTAGTTGCTGATATTTATCCGAATGGCATACATGGGGCCATTGCTGCTTTTTTAAAAGAAGCAGGGTATAACACAAACACTGCTACATTAGATGAGCCTGAACATGGTTTGACAGAAGAAGTATTAAACAACACCGAAGTATTAATCTGGTGGGGGCATCTTGCTCACCACGAAGTAGATGATCAAATTGTTGAAAAAGTGAAACAAAGAGTACTAGATGGAATGGGATTAATTGTCCTTCACTCTGCACATTTTTCGAAAATCTTCAAAACATTAATGGGAACGAGCTGCGACTTAAAATGGCGAGAAGCGGATGATAAAGAGCGATTATGGGTTTTAGCACCAAATCATGCGATTGTCGATGGTATTGGGGAATATATTGAACTAGAAAAAGAAGAAATGTATGGAGAACATTTTGATATTCCAGCTCCAGATGAATTGATTTTTACAAGTTGGTTTGAAGGTGGAGAAGTATTCCGCAGCGGATGTACTTATGCAAGAGGAAATGGAAAGATATTTTATTTCCGACCGGGGCATGAAACATATCCTACTTATTATCATGCTGATATTCAACGAGTTATTACAAATGCAGTAAAATGGGCGATGCCAGTAAATCACACCCGCCCTGTATATGGAAATGCACAACCCCTTGAAAAAATCACTGTAAAAGCAAATTAATAGGACGAGGCTGAGACATAAGTATCCCAGCCGAAGATAAACCCGAATAATGATACGAAGATGTAAAAAATATTTCGTATCATTGTTTGGGTTTTTTATTTATGTAAAAAAGAAGGTGGTGGTAATCACCCGTAGCCTGCATACACTTCGCTTTCCGTGGGGCGTGCGATGAGCCTCCTCGGCGCAAGCGCCTGCTTAGGTCTCATCTAACCCGCTAATCCCACAGGAGTCTTACAGGAGTCTCGCACCTTACACTCCAATCAAGCCGTTTTGATTCATTAGTTGCTGTCGTTGAACTGGTGAAAACATCCACCTTATAGAAATAGACTAAAAGTGCACATTTTGGGAGAACAACGTTGAATAATAACATAAAAAATCAACGCTACTAGTATTTAGTAGTCATACCTTTTCATGAAATTCGAAGACAAGAACGTATTCTAAAATAGGTTGCTTGTAACGGAGGGTGCGAAGACTCCTGTGGGAAATGTGGGAAGGCTGAGACCCCGCAAGGCAACGCCGAGGAGGCTCAGCTCCCACCCCGCGGAAAGCGAAGCAACCCGTAGTGGAAAGCAACCTCCACACAAAAAAACAGGCCTCCCATTTTATTGTTCTAAACTGAGTAATATCAAGACTTGCAAACGAATTTGATGGTGCGAAGTTTGAGTTAACTATATGAAAAAACATAAATAACCAATATAGGGAAGTAACCATTACGTGCTAAATTAGAGAATGTTCGTCTTTATCTATTATCTATTTCGTTATGTCCCAGCCACTTTATAAATCTCTTTGTACGTTAACCAATTAAATAGGCAAAGGTGCAAAGAGGTTTTTTATATTGAGCGTAACAAACTCACCTGAAATGGTGGTAACATCTGATGAAGGAAATTAGCTATTAAACTCTTTACAAATCGTAATGTTTACGTTTAATATAAGGATAGTTATTATTTTTTAAATAAATGCAGTGATTAAATCGTAACGATTACGAAATGTAAGTATTCTACATATTGAGAGTATTATTTTATTCCAAATGGAAAAAGAATTAGGAGGATAATCAATGAAGTTTAATAAAATTCCAGTAACCGTATTAAGTGGCTATTTAGGATCTGGTAAAACAACCATGTTAAATTATCTATTAAATAATCGTGATGAATTAAAGGTTGCTGTTATTGTTAATGACATGAGTGAAATAAATATTGACGCAGATTTAGTGAAACAAGGAGGAGGTTTATCAAGAACAGATGAAAAGCTTGTAGAAATGTCAAATGGATGCATTTGCTGTACTCTTCGTGAAGATCTTTTGCTAGAAGTAGAAAAATTGGCTAAAGAAGGAGGTATCGATTATATTATTATAGAATCAACGGGTATTAGTGAACCTGTTCCTGTTGCTCAAACTTTTTCCTATATAGATGAAGAAATGGGAATTGATTTAACGGAATTATGTCGATTAGA
This sequence comes from Niallia sp. WK069_GA_01, assembly GCF_983173855.1. NCBI lineage: Bacteria > Bacillati > Bacillota > Bacilli > Caryophanales > Bacillaceae > Niallia > Niallia sp. WK069_GA_01. The sequence goes on along the minus strand of NZ_OZ470138.1, from coordinate 3,422,340 downwards.
TACGATGGTAACAGTTGTCGACGCCTATCGTTTTTGGTATGATTTTCAATCTGGTGATACACTTTTGGATCGCAAAGAGGCAGCAGGGGATGAGGATATAAGGGAAATAGCTGATCTTCTGATTGATCAGATTGAATTCTGTGATGTGCTTGTGCTTAATAAATGTGATCTTGTTTCAGAAGAATCATTATCGGAATTAGAAAATGTGCTGCGAACATTACAGCCTTCTGCTAAAATTATTCGAACTACAAACGGAAAAATAAACTCAGATGAGATTTTAAATACAGGTTTGTTTGATTTTGAAAAAGCAAGTTCCTCAGCAGGTTGGTTAAAAGAATTAACAAGTGGACATCAAAATCATACTCCGGAAACAGAAGAATATGGAATTAGCTCTTTTGTTTATGCAAGACGACTCCCATTTCATGCAGAAAGATTTGATAATTGGGTACATTCTATGCCAGCTAATATTGTAAGAGCAAAAGGGATTGTTTGGGCAGCTGTTCATAATAATCTGGCTATATTATTATCTCAAGCTGGACCGTCCGTTTCTATTGAGCCAGTGTCTTATTGGGTTGCTTCCTTACCGAAATTGGAGCGGGAACAAATTTTTAAACAACAGCCTCAAATCCTTAAAGAATGGGATGTAGAGTTTGGAGATAGACATACAAAGCTTGTTTTTATTGGAACTAACTTAAATCCACAAGAAATAATGGAAGAATTAGATAAATGTCTGTTGACTTCTTCTGAATTCGATACCGATTGGGGTAAAATGGAAGATCCGTTTAAATGGACCATTGAGAGGGTGTAAAAATGGACATTTAGAATAAGGTTTAATTTGAGCGAAATATAGAGGTCAGGTTGATAATTAATAGTTGTCAGCCTGATAAGAAGGCTTACGTTAATTCTCTTATTTTACGTTTTAAAAATTGGATAATATTTATGGTTATTCGCATGCTAGCATGCTATTATAAAAAGGAGAATGAAAACGTTTTACTATGGGGTGTAATTGAATTTAGATGAACAAACATTGTTGCTGTATTTACGCTGACAATGTTCGTCCATCCGTTAAATAATTAATAGGACGAGATTAACTATTCTTCGCTTATCAATAGCTTTATCAAAACATCGCCAATAATTTCTCCAGCTGTCTTCGGAGCAACTTTAGCTGGTAAGCCTAATGCCCATATTGTATGTATTCCTATTTCTTTAGCAAAAGCAAAATCTGTCCCTCCAGGTTTAGAAGCAAGATCGATAATAAGGGCGTCCTTTGACATAGTGGAGATTATATCAGCAGTTAAGATCGGAAAAGGCATCGTATTAATGAAAATTTGCATACTGCTTGCTGTTTCTTTAAGAGAATCTACAAACACAGGAGTTAAACCCATTTCTATAATACGTGCCGCATCAGAGGTTTTTCGGACGCATACATTTACTTTTGCCCCAATAGCGGAAAAAACACGAGCAATTGTCATCCCTACTCTTCCGAATCCCAGCACCATTACGTCTGCTTTATGTATAGTGAAAGCAGTGTGTTGAATAGCAAGCATTAATGCGCCTTCAGCAGTGGGAATGGAATTGAAAATAGCAACATCATCTCTATTAAACAGTGCAACTAGTTTTCGATTCGTTTCTTTTTGCAATTGTTGTAAAAAAGGAGTAATAATTCCTGAAAAAATGACGCATTCTTCATTTGTTTGCTCGATCATTTCTTTTGTTAAATAGATTTCAGCGGAAGAAAAGCTGGATTCAATTTCTCCTTTGTCATTTACCCCAGGAACAGGTAAAAGTATTGCATCCATTTTATTAAAATCTATTTGGGTAAGATGGGAAAAATGAACATTATCTGCATCAAAATTAAATTTTTCAAACCCAATTAAATAAATACTAGCTTGTAATTGGGTTAGTTTTTTTATTACTTCTACTTGTCGAAGGTCTCCACCCATTAATAAAATTGCTGAGCCTTTTAGCATAAAATTCCTCCTAGCAGTTTCTTTTCATTATAATGATTTTTAATAGGGAAGTGCAAACGCCTTGAACAGCTAGCTCTAAAGCTAGACAGCCAAAACATTTCAAAAATTCTATAAATCTTCTTTTTAAATAAAAAATCTAATCAACTTTAAGTATAAGAGAAAGACTGCTATCTATTCTTAACTAGCAGTTTCACAAAATCGTCAATAGCTTATATGGAAGAATTGTAGTATAACAGTATTATGAAAAGTATATCTGTTTCATCTTGGTTTGTTGCCTATAATCGCATGGAATGTCCATTTTATGAACTAGTGATGTTGTTTATATTGGTACAGATAAGATTCTTTTTCACCAAAATAAGCTAATACCAATAGGGAGGGTTATTATGTCAACTGCAAAAGAAATTGATCCACAGGCTATTACTAATTTAAAACATGCGATGATGTCTTTGCTTGTAAAAAAGGACATACGTTATATAAAAACAAAAGACATTACGAAACAAGCACAAGTAAGTCGTACTATTCTGTTCCATTACTATAAAGACAAATATGCTCTTTTTAACGATATTGTGGAAGAGATGAAAATAGAATTAGCAAATACAATTTTTAAAACCTTAAAAGGAAAAGAATGTAACTCCTTTGAACAAATAAATCAAAGAGTGCGCACTGTACTTCACTTTGTTAGCAAAAATCACTTCTTTTTTCATACTTTAATGGATCGTAATACAGAACCATATGTGAATTTCCACCAATTTTTTCTGCAATCATGTAAAGAAAAACAAGGAGAATATACTTCAAAAAAAAATGAACTATCTGCACATTATCAAGCTTTATATTATTACGCTGTCAGTCTATATTGGATAAAAGAAGAAAAAAAATTTTCTCCTGACTATATTTTGTGAAATTATTCACAAAATAAGAAAGGAAAATCGTTTATATGGGGTGGAACTATCCCATATAAATCGAAAGAAAAAATATATAAAGTCAAATAAACGTCAATTAGAACAAGAATTACATCAAGCTTTTATTGAATTATTGATTGAAAAAGAGAATTATCTATCTATAACCATTTCTGATATTACAAGAAAAAACAATATACGAAGAGCAACCTTTTATGATTATTATGCGAGTAAAGAAGTATTATTCAAAGCAATTATGGAAAAAGAATGTGAAGAATTATTAAAATGCTTCTATGTAGAAAACAGACAGGAAAAGTATACAAAGCAGCAAGTTGAGCATATTATTGCTCAATTATTCACATACTTAGCTAATGATAAAACGATTTTTCATTTTATTGGGAAAGACATAGGCATGCCAAATCCAATCGCCGAGGTATTTCATCAATTTAGTTGTTATTATACAATCAAAGAAAGCGATAACATTGAAAAAGGAAGATTATCTGCTTATTATGCTTCTGGAGTAATTGTATCGCTCATACTTTTTCGCTTGCATGATGCAGTAGAATTGTCTCCAACTGATGCAGCACAACAGTTAATGCAATTATTTGAACACTAAAGACAATATAATGAATGCAGTTGTGTAAAAATGTATTGCTTCTTTTCCTCAAACTTCGCATCTTCAAATTTGTTACGAGCTTAGCGACAGCAACTAATTGATCAAAACGGCTTGATTGAAGCGGATATGAGAGACTCCTGTGGGGATTAGCGGGTTAGATGAGAGCTAAGCAGGTCAAGCGCCGAGGAGGCTCATCGCCCCCTACGGAAAGCAAGCCCCTGTTTAAAAGGAATAATGGAGGACCTTATTTATGCGAATTCAGATTGCCGAGGAAATAACAAACGAAACAGAATAACCTAAATAAAAATACTATTTGTAGTATTTAAGAGATTTTCAACATATTTCTCTAGGAGGAAAAGTCATTTAAATGTAAAATGATAGTATAGAAAAAATATCTTTCTGGAGGAATTTTGTGAAGTCAAGAAAAGAGGAAAAAAAACCACTGAAAAAAAACCAAATTAAACTTTCATTTATTCTTCAAATGATACTTAATACATCATTAGTATTGCTTGCTGTTACATTAAGTATTTTGATGGGAAAAGAAATAGTTTATTTTATCCATTTTTCTATTTTTCTTCAAGAACATTCAACTAATTATGAATTATTGGAACGAATTTTAATTTTCTTTTTATACTTTGAGTTTATTGCGATGATTATAAAGTACTTTCAAGAAAGTTATCATTTTCCACTGCGTTATTTTTTATATATTGGTATCACCGCAATGGTGCGATTAATTATTGTGTATCATGATAATCCCCTGCATACCCTTTTATATACTTGTGCCATTCTCGTGTTAGTTATAAGCTATTACATTGTTTCATCAGCAACTTCAAAAAGAGGGAAATTATGAAAAAAGGTTGTCTACAAGGTGAAGTTCATCTTTTGGACAACCTTTTTGTTTTATTACAAAACTTTGAGTGAGATCACGTCGTCTAATAAGAGGAAGGAGGAGAAGGAATGGAAGAATTTGCTGCTGAAAATATTGAATTGGAAGATAAGGATGAGATTATGGAAAAGCATTGCTTCAACTTGTCTTTTCCTATGTCAATCAATAATAGAGAAATTGCAGAGGATCTTACTCAAGATATTTTAGTGAAATGCTATAAATCTCTTCATACATATAAAAGAAAAGCAAAATTAAAAACCTGGGTATGGAGAATTGCCATAAATCATTGTAAAGATTTTATGAAAAGCTGGTACCATAAAAATGTTATTAAACAAATTCGCACCATGGCGCATAAAAAGAAGCAGTTTCCATATTGTTTTATGGTCTAAGTTAGAAGCAGGGAGCAGCCGGAATACAAGAAGACTCCTATGGGAATTGCGGGACAGACGAGACCGAGCGACCGAGCCTAGGTTGCCATATATAGTGGGTGGAATTCCCACCGAGAAAGAACTAGCCATTCACTCGTAGCGAGTCTTGGAGGGCAAGGGGTAACTCTTGGTTTTAAGCGTAGACAGCGAGGTAATGGGCCGTAAGCCAAATGGTTGAAGGGATAGAGCTCCGAAATCTTCCTTTAAGAGGGCTGATGTGTTGGTCTCCACAGAAAGCAATATTTCTATTTTCGCAAAATGGCGAGAAAATGGAAACCTCTTCGGAGTCGGTGACCTCGGCACGTTATACATCGATATATGGTAGCAACTCGGGAGATCCTGTTTAGTCTTTCTATGTAAATAGAGAGTATGGCGAACCAAGCGATAAAAAGCAAGCAAGCCAAAAGCTGACAGGAAGTCGGATAGCTGTGTAGTACCAAAGAAATCGGGTAATTCTGATGGAGGAAAGGCAGCTACCCTATTACAGCCCTTATGGAGAAACATTTACTATACACGGAGATAGTGATGGAATGGAAACAAAACTAGTAAGGATAGCAGAATGAAACAGTATGAAACATTTTGTAAAAGGTGATAGGGAGGAGCCGTGTGCGATAATTCCGCACGCACGGTTCTTAGAGGGATAGCGGAGCACAATCCATTTCGGAGAGGCTCCCGTCTACTCGACCCACAGGAGTTGACTCCGAGGAGGCTCGGCGCCCGCCCCATGGAAAGCGCAGTGTATGCAGGCTGTGGACCCCCATTTAGTCAGCAACATAGTGGCTTTACAGTTCCAAACAAACAAGAAAAGGGAACCTACTTTGCATTTATTTCAACAAAGCCTTATTCAACCTGTTTATAAATTCCCTTGAAATTCTTGATAATGCTTTGTTCTTAGAATAAACATATCCAAAATAATACGTCTTATATAAAGGCTCTGCAAAATTAATCGTTCTATATTCATCATTATTAGATAATCCCGTAACCGTTTCAAAGGAATAATCAAATCCAATATTAATAGCCGTATTGTTCTCTAATGCATAACGAATGGTTTCCACATTATTTGTTGTAAATAGAATCTCCATATTATTAGCAAGAAAATCAAATTCCTTTATAAACTCCATAATGCAATGATCATTATAAAGAATAATCGACTGATTTTCTAACATCTTTTCTGTAATAATCGATTCGTTCGCAAGAATAGAATGTTTATTCACAGCAACAATCATATGCCCATCTAAAAGTTTATTAAAAATGAGATGTTTGTTTTTTTTGCGATCATTATCTGTATAGATAAGTAATCCTATGTCTACTTCCTGGTGATAAACCTTGTCCATAATAGTTTGTGAATTATTTTCTTCTATAGAAGCACGAATAAAAGGATATTCTTTTCTAAAAGCAGTAATCAGATTTACTAATACTTCCATCGGACCAGGAAATGTTGCAATCTTAATCTCTCCTTTTAAAGTATTTGTATAATTTTCCGCTTCGTCTTTAAACATTTGTAATTTCTCTATCACTTGTACAGCGATATCAATAAGGCGCTTGCCTTCTTCTGTTGGATACGAACCCTTTCTTGATCGATGAAATAATTCAATATTGAGCTCCTTTTCTAGTTTTGTTACTGCTTGGCTTAATGCCGGCAAGGTTATATTTTGTTTTTCTGCTGCTGTTTTTAATTTACAAATGTGTGGTCTAACTCCACCGTCTTTAGACGGTATAAGCTTTTAGCCTTGCCTTTCGATGTCCATACTAAAAAGGTGAGGTGAAAGTATGGACGGATATCGAAAAAATGGTCATGCAGTGTATGATATTAAATTTCATGTGATATGGGTGACAAAATATAGATATAAGGTATTACATGGTCCGATTGCAGTAAGAACACGAGAATTAATCAGGCAAGGATATGAAGCAAGAGGAATCACCATCTTGCAAGGAAGTGTTGGAAAAGATCACATCCACTTATTGTTATCTTGTCCACCGAGCATGGCCCCAAGTAAAATCATGCAGTACCTCAAAGGGAGATCATCAAGGCTTCTTCAAGACCAGTTCCCTGAGTTGAAAAAGAAATATTGGGGTCAACACTTATGGGCAAGGGGCTATTTTTGTGCCGCTGTAGGAACAGTGGATGAAGAAACGATAAGAAATTATATTGCTAATCAATTTAATGAAGGGAAGGACGATATATTCAGGATTGAAGAATGAGTTTAGTCATGGTGAGTACGCTTTAGCTTAAGGTCTTTCAGAAGACTTCAGTCTTAGTTTACGACTTTAGTCGTCGACATTTATGTCCAAATCCACCTACTTTAGTAGGTGGTCGTTTAAGGAACCTGTTTCCGCAATTTCCACCATATAATATAATTGTTCTATGTTCATTTAAATCATTCCTTTTTAGTTAAGTTGCGTTTAACTAAAGTTAATTATAATTAAATTTACCCTAATCAACATATATACTATAATAATAGTGTTTCCTAAACATGGAAAGACTTAAAGGCCTTTAAGTAATAAGAATATAAACAGAATGTCTCAATGCAATATAATGTAAACGTTTTATTTTTTGTGACAAAGGGGATGTAAGAATATGAAAGCATTAAGATGGCATAATCAAAAAGATATACGCTTAGAGGAGATTGAAGAACCACAGGCTGCACCAGGAAAAGTGAAAATTAAAGTGAAATGGTGCGGAATTTGTGGAAGTGATTTACATGAATACTTAGGCGGTCCAATTTTTATTCCAGTGGATCATCCACATCCATTAACAAACGAAGTTGCGCCAGTAACATTAGGTCATGAATTTTCAGGTGAAGTCGTGGAAATTGGGGAAGGTGTGGCTAATTATCAAGTGGGTGATCGAGTGGTTGTAGAACCAATAATTGCAACAAATGGTCACCAAGGCGCATACAATTTAGATGAAAATATGGGGTTTTTAGGCCTTGCTGGCGGTGGCGGCGGTTTTTCTGAATACGTATCTGTCGATGAAGAATTGTTATTTAAATTGCCTGATGATCTATCGTATGAACAAGGTGCTTTAGTAGAACCTTCTGCTGTAGCATTATATGCTGTTCGTTCAAGTAAAATTCAAGCGGGAGATACGGCAGCTGTTTTTGGCTGTGGACCTATTGGGTTGCTAGTTATTGAAGCGTTAAAAGCTGCAGGTGCAACGGATATTTATGCAATTGAACTTTCGCCTGAACGTCAAGCAAAGGCAAAAGAACTTGGAGCAATTGTGCTAAATCCAGCTGATTATGAAAATATAGTCACGGAGATTGCAAGTCGTACAAATGGTGGAGTAGACGTTTCATTTGAAGTAACAGGAGTTCCAGTGGTGTTAAAACAAGCAATTCAATCAACGGGAATTTCAGGTGAGACAATCATCGTAAGCATTTGGGAAAAAGGAGCAGAAATCCTTCCGAATGAACTTGTTATAAAAGAAAAAACAATTAAAGGTATCATTGGCTATCGTGACGTTTTCCCATCTGTTCTCAACTTAATGAGAAAAGGGTATTTTTCAGCGGAAAAATTAGTAACAAAAAGAATTAAGTTAGATGATGTAGTAGAAGAGGGTTTTCAATCTTTAATTACAGAAAAAAACCAGGTGAAAATATTAGTAAGTGCAGAATCAAAAAAGCAATAGAGCTATCAGTTATTATTTAAAATAGTGTTTAAAAGAGCGGCATTTCTCAACTTCATTCGAGAAAATGCCGCTTTTTTTGTCTAATAATAAAAATGAATTAGGAAAAACACACTGTATAGAAGTTTTAATAAAATTTATATTTCTTTATGAATGAATAAATTATGTTGTTGAATAGAAAGAAAAGAGGATATGAAAGGGTTAAAAATATACTTAAACATGATTTGACACTATAGGAAAAAAGTCTTATGTTTTAGAGAAGGATTCACTTTCCAAATTTAAGTAAAATTCGACATTCTTATCATCTAATTATAAGGTTAGAAAAGAATTCGATAATGGCAAACTTACTGAAAGGTAAGGGCGCAAAACCACGGGCCTAAAGAGAGTATATATCCATGGCAGCCGGGTCGCCGAATGGGTTGGATTTTCTAAGGTGCTAATAGAGTATATATCTGCTATATACTTAAAAGTAACACCCATCAATCTTTTGGTGGGTGTTACTTTTATTTAATAGAATAAATTAGTATTTGAAAAGTAGCGAGAACCAACCTTTTCTAAGGAGGGATAAATCATGAATAGATTAATAGTGAAGCAAAACCGTAAAAGAAACGAGGATATGTCTCGAAAAAAAATGCTTAAGAGTTTTTCCAATACGTATCGTAATACATTTTCGGGAATAGGTTGTCCTTATATAAGAACCATTAAACAGCCGTCTATTATAGAACTGGATAAAATTATTGTGATGAAAAACATCCCTTATTTCTCCATTTCTAAAACTCATTCCATCTATTATTGGAATTTAACATTAGGCTTTTTACAAAATGAACAATTAAGTGATTATAGTCAAATTGCTCGTTTACTTGAATTTATTCCTCAGCAAATCGATAATCAAGAATCCCTAATAAATTATATTGCAGAACGGATAATCGAGATTATTTGTTTAAAAGGGGTAATTGTAAGAACGAAATTAGTTCAAGATTGTTCTCCTATTATATTAGATGGGGAATATCGGAAAAATCAAACAGTTGTAAAAGGAATATTTTCTTTGAATCAGTCACTAGTAGATCAATTTAAACATGCACTTTAATAAAGGGAACTTCACATATGGGCATTAAATCTAATAGGTATAATTAGAATTGGTGGGATGAATAATGAGAAGTATTATTTCAAAAGGTAAAACAGTTAAAGAGGCATTGAAGTTAGGATTAGAAATATTAAATGTCCCAGAAAAGAATGTAAACATAAAAATTATTCAACCAGAAGCCAGATCCTTTTTATGGTTTAAGAGAAAACAAGCTGTTATTGAACTGGAAGTAAATGAGGAAAAAGAGGAACTTGAAAGAAAAAGGGAAGAGGTAGCGAAGGAAGACATCTGTGTGGATAGAAAGGTGGAAGAAATACAAAAGAACGAAGAAAAGGGAAAAGCAGAAGGAAAAGCTTGGACTAAAAATGGAATGCTTTACGCACAACCAACTTCAGAAATTATTCCTATTGCAACGTTGGCTAGTGGAATTAAATTGGTCAGAGGAAAAAAAATATTGCAAGGTCAAACAATTCCACTTTATGAAAGTGGTGAATATAAACTGATTGTTGAAACAGAAGAGGTAAAAACGGATTGGAATTTAACTATAGACAAGCATAAGTTAAAAGCAACACTACATGTAACACCTGGATATACCATAATTCGAACCGTCCCTGATTATAAACCTGTCAAGTCTTTAAAAATTAAACTAACGGAAAAAAAACTAATAAAAAACACACTTAAAAAACAAGATATTATAAAAAAAATGGAAGAGCTGCACATCATATATGGAATTAACCAAGCCGAAATAATAAAAGCTACGCAAACATTAGTGCAAGGGGAATTTGAAATAGCAACAGGCAAAAAAGTGAACCAAGGAAAGCATGGTTGGGTAGAAAGTAAGGTAAAGACAGATGTAGAAAAAGGATACAAAGAAAATGAAAAAGGGCAAATTGATTTTCGAGAGATTATCACTTTTCCAACAGTTGAAAAGGGCTTCGTCATTGCAAATATTCATGCGCCTGTAAAAGGAGAAGTTGGGATTACTGTAACCAATGAATTATTGCCTGCAAAGGAACCGTTCCCAATTGTATCCGAATTAAGCAAAGAAGTAATGCTTGTGGATAATAAAATTGTGGCATTAGAAGATGGAAGACCAACGATTGAGAGGAAAGGGCAGCTCGTTAAATTTTCTATTCTGAAAAAATTAGTACAGAATGGAAATGTCAATTTAGCAACAGGAAATATTCGTTTTAACGGAGATGTGGAAATAAAAGGAGAAGTAGAAGAGAAAATGATGGTAGAGGCAGAAGGAAATATATGTATACATCAGTTTATTCATTTGTCTACTATATTAGCTAATGGTTCAATCATAACAAAAGGGAGTATTAGTAAGTCTAGATTGGCGGCAGGTAAGAATCACATTTTTATGAACGAACTAACTACATTGCTTCAGCAAATCAGTACAATAATAAATACGCTAATTTTATTACTAGAGCAAGTCATTTCTTCACCTGGTTTTAATAAGGAGAAGTATAATGAAAGAGGAATAGAGCCATTAATTAGAACTATAATGGCGAAACGGTACCCGCGTTTTCCGACAATTGTTAGTAAATATAGAAGTACAGTAAAAAAAGACCCTTTTTTTACTGTTCATTCACCATTAAATGAGCTTGCCGAATCTTTGAGAAAGTTATTTCTTTCCTTATCACCATCTATCTTTTCGATTAATGACTTGAGGGAATTATTAATGACAGTGAAAGAAATTCTCGAATTAGGGGAAACTCCTATTGATGAGAATAGTTTTATCAAAGTTCCCAATGTGTTCAACAGCTATTTAAACAGTAGTGGGAATATTACTATTTATGGACAAGGCTGTATTAATTCACGGGTTTATGCTGGGGGGAAAATAAATATTTCAGGGGTATTGCGAGGAGGAGAATTATTCGCAAAAGAGGGTATAAGTATTTATGAAGCTGGTTCAAATAGCGGCACTGCTACCTCTATCATGATCCCTGAAAATAAAAAGATCATGCTAAATAAGGTATTAGAAGGTACAAATATTATTATCGGCAATGTTCGGTATACGTTTAAAGAAGAAAGAACAAACATAGTAGCCAAATTAAGCAAAGATAAAAAAATAGTGTTAAATACATTGAAATGAGCAGTGTATTCTAGCAAATCATCATAAAAAGATTTAATAGTGGAGGGGCTGGTTTAAGGTGATGAAAGTGGTAATTGCTGAAGATGATCTTTCTATAAGAACATTTTTTACGCTTTTCATAACGAAACGTCCTGAATTTCAATTAGTTGGAATAGTTAATAATCGAGAAGAATTAATAGAAAGTATAATAATGAAAAAACCAGATCTTTTGTTAATGGATCTGGATATGCAAATAAACAATGGCATCGAGGCAATCGAATATTGTAAAGATATTCATCCATTATTACAGGTGATTTTTATTACCAGTAAAGATTATTACGCAGTTCGAGCATTTGAACTAGGTGCCGTTGATTATATAGTGAAGCCGTTAAATAATGCACGACTTTTTATCGCATTAGGGCGCTTTTTGCAGATTTGTCCTCCTGAAGCAGAAAGAAAAAATAAATTGATTTTGAAACAAAAAAGCAATCTTTTAATAATTCCTTTAGAGGAGGTTCTTTTTATTCAAAAATTAGGGGCCGTTACTTATTTACATACAATAAATAAAATTTTTGAATGGAAAGAAACATTAATGAATATACAATGTCTTTTAGATTCGCGCTTTCTTTTATCTCATCGATCCAATATTATTAATATGGATAAATTAATAAAAATCGAAAAGACTTCGCAAATATACTATGCTCATTTTTTGAACTATCAGAAAAAAGCTAAAGTGTCTAAGTATAAAATTGAAATGATAAAAAAATATTTGTCTTGATCATTGAGCTCATCTGCCTTTAGTCTATTCGTTCTCTGTTCTAAAATGGAGAGAAAAAATAGTAGGAAATGAATCGCAATTTGAAACAATGGTACTTTATGTTTAGTAACGAAATGACAGAATTCACTATATAAAGGGAAACCTAGTTATCCAAATTATTTCGATAACTAGGTTTTTTAATTAGTTTTCTGCTAATTTATTTACAGAATTAGGTTTAGTAAATTGGTTTACCTCGGTATTTATATCTTCTGCTGGAGTTGCTCGTTTCATAAAGAAGGAAAGCAGAAGCGCTAAAATAACAATTCCCACGGAGATAAAAAAAGCGTCATTAATTCCTTCCAGCATTGCTTTCATCTCTATCGCTTCTTTTGCTGCTGCAATTGTCTCTGCTGAAGGCTGTGCAGTTGTATTGCTCATATTGTGCATTGCTTCTTCTGCTATTTCTTTACCATGTGTTTTAGTTCTGTTAGACATGATTGTGATCATTAAGGCAGAACCAATCGCACCGGAAATCTGTGATAAAGTATTATTCATTGCAGTGCCATGAGGATTTAATCTTCCAGGTACTTGATTTAAGCCATTTGTCATAACAGGCATCATTACCATAGACATCCCGAACATGCGGAAGGCGTAAATAATAATTAATGTTGTGTAACTGGTAGTCATGGTTAAATTACTAAATAAAAAGGTAGTAATAGCTGTAATAGATATCCCCGTAATTGCAAGTATACGTGCTCCATATTTATCAAATAATCTTCCAGTTATTGGCGACATGATTCCCATAATGATAGCACCTGGGAGCAATAATAATCCAGAATGTAAAGGGGAAATGCCTCTAATCGTTTGAATATAAATAGGCATTAATAGCATAGCTGAAAATAGGGCGATATTTATGACAATGGAAATACCTGCGGATAACGCAAATAATGGATATTTAAATATTCTAAACTCAAGCATTGGGTTCTCAATTTTTAATTGACGTATAATAAACAGTATTAACGATAATAAACCGATGATAAGTGTTCCATATACTTCTGGACTGTCCCATCCTTTGCTGCCAGCTGAACTGAAGCCATATAATAATCCGCCAAATCCAAGACTGGATAATACAAGCGATAGTTTATCAATGCTAATAGCTACCTTTTCTTTTGTATCTTTTAATTGAAAGATAGCAAGTATTAAAACAAATGCTGCAATTGGAGTAATTACATGAAAAAGCATGGTCCATTTATAATGCTCGACAATATAGCCTGATAATGTTGGTCCGATAGCAGGAGCAAAAACCATGACTAGTCCAAATATCCCCATAGCTTTTCCCCTTTTTTCTACTGGGAAGTTTGTTAGTAAATAATTCATTAATAATGGCATCATAATAGCAGAACCAGTGGCTTGCACCATTCTAGAAATTAACAGCAGGGAAAAGAAGCTGGAAGCTCCTGCTACAATTGTGCCTAATGTAAACAATCCCATAGCTGTGATAAACAGTCTGCGAACGGAATATTTCTGTATTAAAAATGCTGTTGTTGGAATCATAATGCCGTTTACAAGCATATAGCCTGTTACTAACCATTGACCAACGGAAGGGTCCAAATGAAAATCTTTATTAATAGAAGGTAAAGCAATATTTAATAAAGTAGAATTTAAAATGGCAACAAAAGCACCAGCCATTAAAATAGCAATAATTCCATAGGATGGCTTTGTATGATTTGTTTCAGTTGTGTTCATTTATATAACTCTCCTTTTATGAACTTGCGGTTCAATTTTTATACATTTGTTCTAGGCTTAAATAATATACCTATAGTACAATTAATTCAACTAAAATATTTCGTCAATCTAAAAATATAGGTGGCTCTTAAAAAGAAAAATTGATTTTTACTAATTTTCAATGGTTTTTAAATTGTATTTGCTTATTAATTAAGGTAGTATACGACTTGGACAGGCAGTCTAATTTCCCTAAAGGTGATTGAAATGAATAATCGAAAAAAACATGTCTTAAATAAAGCACATGAACTATTTATAGAAAAAGGGTTTCATGCAACTTCTATACAGGAAATACTGGATAGAAGTGGAATTTCAAAAGGAACCTTTTACAATTATTTCACAAGTAAAAATGAACTATTAATTTCTATTTTTCAGAATATCTACTCAGAAGTTGGAGAGAAAAGAAGGAAATTAATTCGTGGACAGGATAAAACAGACATTGAGGTGTTAATAAAACAAATAGAATTATTAATAAAAACAAATGAACAATTAAAAATCATTTCTTTATTTGAAGAAATTTTATTTACAAACGATCAAGAATTAAAAGAGTTTTTAAAAATTAGAAGAATGGAAGAACTCAACTGGCTGTATAATCGTTTATTGGATATCTGCACTTTTGATAAAGAACCGTATTTATTGGACTGCGCCATAATGCTGACAGGTATTCTTCATAATAACTTTTTCTTTTATGGACTTGAAAATAAGGATATGAAAGATGTACATAAAATTGTGAAATATAGTGTAAACAGAATTATGCATATGATAGATGATCTATCCAAAACAAAGGAGCAATTATTAGAACCGAAACTCTTGAAAAAATGGCTTCCAGATCACTACTCAACAGATAAACATATAGATAATGATTTAGAAGGTACCATTCAAGAGTTGAAAAAATCCATTCTTTTATCTTGTGTGAACAAAACGGAACAAGGGAAATACGAGGAATTAATAGATTTTATTCAAGAAGAAGTGAAGAAAGTCTCACCAAGAGTATATTTAATAGAGAGTATTCTTGATACATTAAACGAGTCCTTGAACAAAGGTATTTGTCAAAAAGCATATAATACTTTTGA
Source organism: Niallia sp. WK069_GA_01 (assembly GCF_983173855.1). Classification (NCBI taxonomy): domain Bacteria; kingdom Bacillati; phylum Bacillota; class Bacilli; order Caryophanales; family Bacillaceae; genus Niallia; species Niallia sp. WK069_GA_01. The sequence continues at coordinate 3,407,140 of NZ_OZ470138.1, read as the reverse complement.
AGAAAGAATCTTATTAATAATGGCGAATTAATAGAGAGATTAGCATCTCTCTCATTTGAGAGGCGTTGTTAAACTTGTTTCTTGATTTCCAATCCCAATCAAGAATATGTTAATAGCAAAAATTAGCATTAATACAGCCAATTACAAAGTGGAAGGATAAAAGAACACGCGCAAATTACTCTACTAGGAAATTGCACTTGATTTATGTTATCTTTTTTATAAGAATCGAAAATCAGCAATAGAAAAATTATTATATGTTTGAGGCTGATTATACATGTTGATAAAGGGAACAACTAAAGTAGAAGATTGGAAAGAGGTTTGATGAAAGTGGATTTATTTTTAGCTATTCTTCCTGCCATTTTTTGGGGAAGTATTGTTTTACTAAATGTAAAAATAGGAGGTGGAGCATACAGTCAAACGTTAGGCACCACTATAGGAGCTTTATTGTTTTCTACTATTGTTTATATTTTTGCTCAACCCCAATTAAGCATAACTATTTTTATTGTTGGTGTAATTTCCGGAATGTTTTGGGCTTTTGGGCAAAGCAATCAATTTAAATCGATAGAGTATATCGGTGTTTCCAAAACAATGCCTATCTCGACAGGATTGCAAATTGTTACAACCACCCTATTTGGTGTATTAATTTTTCATGAATGGACTAACTTGACAACTATTCTATATGGTGTAGTTGCGATTATCCTTATTTTATGTGGAATTATTTTCACTTCCTACGATAATAACAGAAGTAAGGATGAAAATACGATATTTAAAAAGGGTGTCTTTACACTGCTTTTTTCAACGATTGGATATTTAGGTTATGCAGTAATTGCCCGCTTTTTTGGAGTAGATGGCTGGTCTGCTTTATTTCCACAGGCGATCGGGATGTTTATCGGCGGCGTTATCATTACATACAAATATAAACCTTATAATAAGTATGCAATTTATAATATATTCCCAGGTCTTTTTTGGGCAGCAGGGAACATGTTTCTGTTTATTTCACAGCCAAAAGTGGGGGTAGCAATCAGTTTTTCTTTGTCCCAAACAGGTGTCGTCATTTCAACCTTAGGCGGAATTTTCTTATTAAAAGAAAAGAAAACGAAACGCCAATTGGTGTTTATTGGGATAGGAATTGTTTTCATTATTATTGGTGTAGTATGTTTAGGGTTAGCGAAAAAGTAACAGTTTTTCTATAAGATTTAAAAAGCCGCTGAACAATCCTTTTTAGCTAAATGGAGTTGTTTAGCGGCTTTTTTATTTATTTATAAGGTAGTAAGCGTATTCTCTTAAATAGGAAAAGTACTGCAATCATGAATTGGAAAAAATAGATAGGTTCGAAAAAAGGAATTTCTTTAAAGAGGATTACTAGTCTTAATATAGGGTAGATTATAATATCGCTTAATCATTTTACTAGAGAATTTTATACATATTTTTCAAGGAGGAATTATTTTGTATACTGACTTACAAGACAAGGTAGTTGTCATAACAGGTGCTTCGAAAGGATTAGGCCGAGCAATGGCTAATCGTTTTGGAAAAGAAAAAAGCAAGGTAGTTATAAATTACCGCTCAAAAGAAGAAGAGGCATTAGAGATAAAGCAAGAAGTAGAAAGAGCTGGAGGAAAGGCGATTATTGTAAGAGGAGATGTAACAATAGAAGAGGATGTTGTGAATCTTATTCATACTGCTGTTGAGCAGTTTGGACAAATAGACATTTTTATAAATAATGCTGGAATTGAAAATTCTGTTCCATCTCATAAATTGTCATTAGAAGATTGGGAAAAAGTAATGAAAACAAATTTAACTGGTGCATTTTTAGGAAGCCGTGAAGCGATAAATTATTTTGTAGAGAATGATCGAAAAGGGAATGTTATTAATATGTCAAGTGTTCATGAACAAATCCCTTGGCCAACATTTGTTCATTATGCATCAAGTAAGGGCGGAATGAAAATGCTGACGGAAACATTAGCACTCGAATATGCTCCAAAAGGAATTCGAGTAAATAGCATTGGACCAGGTGCGATAAATACACCAATTAATGGGGAAAAGTTTGATGATCCGATAAAACGCAAAGAGGTAGAAAGTATGATTCCACTTGGCTATATAGGAGAACCAGAAGAAATCGCAGCTGTTGCTGTTTGGCTCGCTTCTACAGAGTCAAGTTATGTAACAGGTATTACCCTATTTGCTGATGGTGGTATGACGAAGTATCCTTCTTTTCAGGCTGGTAGAGGATAAAAAAATTATAAATATAACTTTTGGACGATTCTCAGAAAATGAAAAGTAAAAGGAAAAGTGGTAATTTGGAGTAAGGAAGTCATTTAAATAAAATAAATAGCAAAAGTTGAGATGATAAAATGCCCCTGAATCTTTGATTGTGGGGCATTTTACTATATAATGAAGAAAAAATTTCAATAGGGAGAAGACGATGCAGAAAGCACTTGTTTTAGGAGGTACACGTTTTTTTGGTCAGCATTTAGTTAGATCACTTCTCGAAAAAGGGTATAAGGTAACCATTGCGACAAGGGGAATAACATCTGATGCTTTCGGTAAAAAAGTTGAACGGATCATTTTTGATAGGAACATTTTAGACAACTTTAAACAAAGTTTTGAAAACACAACATGGGATATTGTTTTTGATCAAATTTGTTATTCTTCTCAAGATGCAATCAACGCAATCGAAGTTTTTAGTGGAAAAACAAAAAAATACATATTAACAAGTACACTATCTGTTTATGACGCTTCACCTAATTTACTAGATGAAACAGATTTTGATCCCTATTCCTATCCTATAAAAATAAAAACACGAGAATCTATTTCTTATCAAGATGGGAAAAGGCAGGCGGAAGCAGTGTTATTCCAACAAGCACCATTTGATACAGTTGCGGTAAGGATACCGATTGTTTTAGGGGAAAATGATTATACAGAAAGACTGTTGTTTCATGTGAGAAAAATTAGGAAGGAAAAAAGCATCTATTTTTCTAATCTCGATGGTACCATGGGATTTATTCACGAAAAAGAAGCTGGAGAATTTTTAGCATGGATTGGTGCAACGAATTGTAAGGGACCGATTAATGCATGTTCTGATGGAATCATCTCTATAAAAGAATTGCTTGAATTAATTAAAAAGAAGACAGGAAAACAACCTATACTTGCAAATGAAAAATGTAAAGATAATTTATCACCTTATAATATAGAAAATTTTTGGGCAATGAGTAATAAGAAAGCGGAAGAAACGGGTTTTTTATTTACAAAATTAACTGATTGGCTTCCGAAGCTAATAGAAGAATTATGTGAAAAAGAGGAAATATAAGCTAAGATGGGCATTCTATTGTCTATCTTAGCTTTTTTTGCTTTAAGGAAACTTTTTTTCCTTTGGTTAATATAATAAAGCAGAGGTGATTAGAATGAAACAAAGTGGACGAATCCAAACTAAGATTCACGCATACTCGTATCTGTTTAAATGTCTAGGTATTATTGGAGAGAAAGAGTATAAGGATATGCAAAAGACATTTAGCAAGAAAAAAGAGAAATAAAAACGAAAAAATGTCTTTCTTACATTTCGAGACATATATGCAATTAAGGTAAAAAATAATCGGAATAAGGAGGGAATTGATGAAAAAAAGACTTTCATCTTGGCAGCTGGCCAAGATGGCTTTGGAACAGTATGTAGTAGCTGGTTCCTTTATTTTAAAGATTATTGGGATAAAGCAAGCAGATGCCTCTATCCATATTTCTTATATAGAAAGAGGCATTTTTATTTTTTTAATTCTGGCAGCATTTTCTGAAATAACGATTGCGGTACCTGCACTTGAATCATTCAAACATTTGAAGAGAAGGCATTTAATCATGGTGTCGAATCGATAGTAGGATGTGGGTATTGGACAGAAAAAGCATAAGCGATAACAGGTAAAGCAACTGCTGAAATTTGCAAGTAGACACTCATGCAACCAAATTTGCACCATGATACATAAAAGAAGCAGTTTCCAAATTTATTTATTGTATGTTGAAGCGGGGAGCAGGCGGAATACACGAAGACTCCTATGGGATTAGCGGGACAGAAGAAACCCCACAGGAGTAAAAAGCTCCGAGGAGGCTCGTAGATGAGCCCCATGGAAAGGAAAGCGAAGTGTATATCGGCTGCGGACTATTTGAGAGGGCCCAGCCTTTTTTAAGGTAGCCTTCACATAAATGACACCGTACACCAACCTCTTAAAATCCTCTTTACCTGATGGAAAGTGATGGAATGATAGGATACAACCAAACTGGGAATACTACAGCTTATCATCCAAACTTGAAGGGGGTTTATTATGCGGAGTATCATGCAAATTTACAAAACAGACTGGGTTAATATTTGGAGAGCACCAGTTGCATTGATTCTAATAATAGGACTAATGTTCCTGCCTTCCTTATATGCCTGGTTAAATTTAATTGCGATGTGGGATCCTTATAGCAATACATCTGCTCTTACTATTGCTGTGACAAATGAAGATAAAGGCACTGTAATCCATTCTAAAGAAATACAGCAGAATCTCCAAGTAGGATCAGAAGTTGTTCGTCATTTAAAGCAAAATCAACAATTGAATTGGGTTTTTGTTGATAAACAAAAAGCCGATCATGGTGTTTATGTTGGAGAGTATTATGCGAGTATTACTATTCCAAAAGATTTTTCTGCCAAAATAGCTACGTTATTAGAGGAAAATCAAAAACATCCACAAATTATTTATCGGGTGAATGAGAAGATAAACGCCATCGCCCCCAAAATAACGGAAAAAGGTGCTTCAAATGTAACAGAAACGGTCAATCGTAATGTGATAAAAACAGTTAGTGAAGCCATTCTTAGCGAATTTAATAAAATAGGAATAAATCTAGAAAATGAATTACCCACTATTCGAAATGTAGAAAATCGTATCTTGCAGCTAGAAAAGCATTTACCAGAAGTGGAAGAAGCGGGGAAAAAGGCAATAGAAATAGAAAAAAAATTACCTGCAATTCATCAAAATGGTCAAAAAGTTATTGAATTAGAAAAGAAAATTCCGGAAATTAATAAAGTAGGTTCCTTTATTTTACAATTAGATACACAGCTCGCTAAAGTAGAAGAAATAAAAAAAGAGCTTCTCCCGTTGAAAAATAAACTTCCTATTATAGATAGTAGCTTAAACAATATACAAACAATTAAAGAACAATTTTCAACAATTGAAACGACATTGCATCAATCATTAAAAAATGCTGCGGCATCGGAAAACAAGATAAAAAATGCGATGAACGCAAGCACAAAATTAGCGGAAATGGAGACAAATTATACAGACGCAGGTAATCAACTACAGAAGATTATTCAACAAAATAATGCGGCCATCGTATCTATTTTGCCTATAATAAAATTAAATATTAACGCTTTACAGCAAACTGCTACTCAAGTGAAGGGAATGACTGAAACATTAAAAGACGGCAGGAACAATAAACAAGATACATCAGCCGCTTTATCTTTACTAACTAATCAGCTCCCTACACAGATAAACATGATTAATCAGATGCTTCAATTATTCTATGAAATAAATCATGTCTCGCAAACGGCAGAAATGGATGCAATTATTTCAAGGTTATCACTATTAAAAACAAATTATTCTGCACAATTAAAGGATATAAAGGATATACAATCTTCCATTAATAAAGGTGTATCTTCAGATGAAAATAATGTTGCTTCACTAGAAAAGTTAGCTGTCGAAGCTAGTACAACTATCGAAACTCTGCTCCAGCATTACGATAACGAAGTAGAGGGGAAAATGCATGCGGCTTTACGCAAACTTCAACAGGAGGCAGAAAACGAACAACAGTCTATGCAAACAGGAGAACAAGCGTTGCCGGATTATTTTGATCTTCTACAAAATGCAGCAAAGGAAGTCCAGCTTGCACAACAATCATTAGATCAATATGAGCAAGACTTCTTGGAGATAAGTGACCGATTTCATCAAAATGTTGGAAATGTGGAGGGGAATCTGCAGTCATTTAAGAACAGTATAAAAGAAATGATATCTTTTCTTAAAACAGAACTTCCAACGGTTGAAAAGGAAGTAGGTAATGCGGCTAGTTTTGTCCAAAATGACTTGCCTAACGCTGAAGAAGAAATTCAAAGAATATCGAATTTTGTTCAATATAAACTGCCAGAGTTAGAAGGAAATGTGCACAAAGTGGCTAATCTTGTCCGCAGCGACTTACCCCAATTAGAGGATGCGGTTAAAGTAGCTGCAGATAAAATACGCAAGTACCATCTTACACATGATACGGAGGAAATTATTTCCTTATTGAAAAATGATATTCAAAAGGAAAGTCAATTTATCGCAGAACCTGTTCTTTTAAAAGAAAAAAAGATTTTCCCCATTCCAAACTATGGATCTGGCATGTCTCCTTTTTACACTACTTTATGTCTATGGGTAGGAGCACTGTTGTTAGTTTCCTTATTGCGTTTTGATGTGGAAGCAGGGAAAGAAACATATAAGAGCTACCAAATTTATATAGGCAGGCTGCTGACTTTCTTAACAATTGGCTGCTTTCAAGCGATTATCGTAACAATAGGAGACTTATTTATTCTCCATGCATTTGTAAAAAGACCATTCTGCTTTATCCTGTTTGCTGTTTGTATCAGTATTGCATTTATGACAATTGTGTATACACTGGTGTCTGTATTCGGAAATATTGGAAAAGCGGCAGCGATTATATTTCTTGTGCTTCAACTGTCGGGCTCTGGAGGAACATTCCCTATTCAAGTCACACCACCTTTTTTTCAAGCGATTTTTCCCTTTTTACCGTTTACATATGGCATCAGTTTATTAAGAGAAGCTGTAGGCGGTATTGTACCTTCAGTGGCTGTAAAGGATATCAGCTGTTTGTTTATCTTTTTAGCTGCGGCTCTTTTTTTCGGTTTGTTTTTAAAAGGCCCGCTTCGCAGAACAACAGAAAGCTTTGCTCAAAAGGCTAAAGCCAGTAAAATTATTCATTAAACGAAACGAATTACCATGATATGTATGGGATTAGACAATATCTAGATAGTTGATCATTTAAGTCATTGCATTTTTAATGGGTGGCTTTTTCTTTTCTATTCATGAATAGAACCGGTTCTTTATTAGTTTTAGATGAAAATTTATTAGTGAATTATTGCATGAACAATGCTACTATAATAAGGAAGGGGAGAGGATGGAAGAAGAATCGATTGGAAGAGAGGCAGATAAAAAAAGGAGGAACAATGTTTAAATACGATAATTATTTGTTAACCTTATTAATTGTTTTGGTACCAACCTTGATTTATTATAATTATTTTTATAAAAAGGAGCTGCAAAAAGATAAGAAGTACATATTAGGACTATTTTGCATGATCACGGTTATACTTGAAATGAGTTTTCCATTAAAATTAGCTCCAGGCCATTATTATGATTTGCGAGCGATTCCCTGGTTAATCTCTTTTTTTTATGGAGGGTTTGAGAACGGTATAATAACTACTCTTTCTCTTTTTATTTATCGATATTTACTTGGAGCTAGTGATGGGTTCTTCATTACAGTATTCTGCTATATTCCTTCTGTTCTGTTGGTAAGTTTTTGTATGAAAAGATATCAATCTTTGACATTAATACGGAAAATAATCGCAAGTGTCATTCTTATGCTAGTATGTAATACACTTATTATATTAGCTGTAGTAGAACGCATAGGAGAGACACATAATTCAGTATTGCCAAGTTTTATTTTATATTTTTACGGATCGCATTTCGTAACAGTAATTATTGTTATCTATTTAATTGAAACACTACAAGATAAAGAACAAAATAAAGAGAAATTACAACAGTCAGAAAGGATAAAAATAGTAGGTGAAATGGCTGCTTCTGTAGCTCATGAGATACGCAATCCATTAACGGTTGTAAAAGGATTTATTCAATTATTAAAAAGTGATCATAATTTAACGACAAAGCAAGTCAGTTCTATTGATTTAATTCAATCAGAATTATTAAGGGCCGAAAACATTATCAATGATTATTTGTCGCTTGCTAAAACAAAAGTTACTTCTCCTGAACAGATAGACATTAAAGAAGTTATTTCTCAAGTAGTGGAAGTAACAGAGCCTTTTGCTTTATTAAATAATGTGACAATTAGTAATAAACTGAATAAGTCGCTTTACATTGAAGCAAATCGCAATGAAATCAGCCAGGTATTTTTAAATATTATAAAAAATGGCATTGAAGCGATTGAGGAAAAAGGAGAACTAATTATACATGCTGAGAAAAGAGGCATGAATATCGGAATTTGCATTACAGATACTGGAAGAGGTATGACGGAAGAACAAATAAAACGAATTGGTTCTCCCTTTTATACAACAAAAGATCAAGGAACCGGTTTGGGAACAATGGTTTGTTTTAAAATTATTCATAACTTACGTGGTGATATTAAGATTCGCAGTAAAATCAATCAAGGTACAACCTTTGAAATTATTATTCCGATGCTTTAAAGGAAAAGGAAGAAACTATTTAATCTACTTGCTTTCTCGTATTGAGAAAAACAGTAGCTCTCTGTCTCTTTTATGAACATGATAAAGATTAAAATAAGTGAAAATGATCCTTAAAAAGGATCATTTATTTATGCGGAATGGTAGTTCTCCCATATATACGAAGCTTGCGGCTAAACAGATCTCTTTTATTGCATAATTTTGCTACTAGTGTCATCTTGACAGAAAAATAGGACAATGGTATATTTATCTCGAATTAAAGATATTTTAAACTGAACTATAATTAATTAGAAGGAAAAGCAGGTTGTAATTGAACGGCACAACTTATCGCTTATTGCGGAAACAACGATTAGTCTTGCAAATATAAAGCATAAAGGCAGGGGAATAGAATGAATGGATTAAAAGGCATTCATCATGTTACAGCGATAACTAGCAGTGCAGAAAAGAATTATCATTTTTTTACAAATGTTTTAGGAATGCGTTTAGTGAAAAAAACGGTGAATCAGGATGATATCAAAACGTATCATTTATTTTTTGCAGATGATCGCGGCAACGCAGGAACAGATATAACTTTTTTTGATTTTCCAGGAATCAAGCAAGGTGTTCATGGTACTAATGAAATTTCGAAATCCTCTTTTCGAGTTCCAAGTGATGAAGCAATCGAATATTGGGCTAAACGCTTTGATCGGTTAAAAGTGGCACACAGTGGCATAAGAAATCAATTTGGCAAAAAAACACTTTCTTTTGTCGATTTCGACGATCAGCATTATCAGTTGATTTCAGATGAAATAAACAAAGGAGTTCCTTCCGGTGAACCGTGGCAGAATGGACCTGTACCTTTAAAATACGCGATAACGGGGTTAGGGCCGATATTTATTCGAATTGCCCAATTTGATTATTTTAAAGAAGTGATGGAAAAAGTGCTGCAGTTTCAAGAGATTGCAAACGAAGAATCTTTATTTTTATTTGAAGTAGGAGAAGGAGGAAACGGGGCGCAAGTTGTGGTGGAGCATAATACAACACTTCCACAAGCACGACAAGGGTTTGGTACAGTTCATCATGTTGCCTTTCGTGTCGAGAACCGTGAAGTATTGGAATCATGGATTGATCGCATGGAAGGCTTCGGATTTCAAACATCTGGATATGTAAACCGCCATTTCTTTGAATCTTTGTATGTTAGAGTTGCACCACAAATATTAGTTGAATTTGCAACAGACGGACCGGGTTTTATGGGCGATGAACCATACGAAACACTGGGGGAAAAACTATCCTTGCCACCATTTTTAGAACCAAAACGCGAACAAATTGAAAAGTTAGTTCGTCCAATAGACACGATTAGAAGCACCATATCATTTAAAAAAGAATAAATGACCTTTGATAAGAAGACAAGGAATATTCTGTCTTAAAATTATTTAGTGAAAGGTCGCACAAAAATTAAAGGAACTGTACTTCTGATTGTTGCATACTGACAATTAGAGGGCAGTTTTTTTATCTTAAATTAAGGTGGGCGTTTTCACCAGTTTAGCGACAGCAACTAATTGATCAGACGGCTTGTTTGAAGCGGATATGCGAGACTCCTGTGGGATTTAGCGGGTTAGATGAGATCTAAGCAAGCCCCTATTTACAAGGAATACTGTTTGCAAAAAAAACTAAAAGACGAATCAATCACCCTTTTCTAATTGCTCTAAACCAAGTTATGGCATTACATCAAGAGGAATGTATAACTGCAAATTTTGAGTTAAATAAAACAAACTTTAGAAATAAAACTAATAGAAACGAAAGAAAAAATACTTTAAATTTGATGCACTCCTAAATTTTCGTTAAAATAAACATGTAAACTTATGTAAAGAAAGAGGTCCAGTATGATAGATCATATCGTTCTTGTAAAATTTAGTGAGACGACAACAGAAGAACAATTGCATGAAGTAATAAAACGATTTAGAGCATTACGAAATAAAATTATGGGCGTAATAGACTTGCAGGCAGGCTTCAATTTTGCCGACTCTCATAAAGAGTATCAAGTGATTTTAAAAGTTCGTTTTGAAGATCGGCAAGCACTTGAACTATATAAACCAAATCCCGAGCATCAAGCAGTTGCTACATTTATAAAGGATTCTGGCAGAATAGATAGCATTGTTGTTGATATAGAAATATAAAGAGAAGTTTCTTTAACACAGGTGCTTATCGATTTATTAAAAAAGAGAGAAAACGCTTTCTTTTGGTGGGTTCAATTACTATCCACAAAATATTCTACGTAGGAATAATTTACTGAACGATGGGGTATCTATAAACAAATAAGGATTAGATTTTACTTTGAAAAATTGTCTAAAATATAATTTTAAGTGATTAATATCTCATTTCTTGAAAAAATATCTAAAAAATTGTCATTCTCACATTTATTTTTAATAAAAAAGTGGTATTATATTAAAGGAGTTAAACAAGGGTACTATGTTAGTTTCTGTTTAATAGAACTAGTAACTATTAATGTATTTATGGAATACTTTCACGCCTTTATTACACCTTATCTAAATAAGAAATACTTATCGTTTGAGGATTTTTGTGCACATAATCACAAGAATTCTTGTTAAACAAAACAAATTATTTAGGCATACTTTGCTATGGAAAAGGAGAATCAGTATATGTCAGAATCAATTACGCAAACAAGTACTGAAAAACAACTGACTGCAAGTCAAGATTTGTTAGATCAGCTGCTTAAGCCAGAAGTACAAGAATCATTGACAGTATTAGTAGAGCAGCTTCCAAAATTAACAGAGTTGGTTAATATTTTAACAAAGTCATATGATTTTGCTCAATCTGTATCTACAGATGATGTACTTAAAAGTGATACAGTCGGTGCAATTACTGAAATGATGGAGCCGGTTGTAGATTCAGTTAAAGGGGTAGCAGCAACTGCAATAGAGGCAAAAGATCGTGCGGAACAAAGCAATGAATCAATCGGGGTATTCGGATTATTAAAATTGTTAAAAGACCCACAAGCACAAAAATTATTCCGCTTTGCGCAGAGCTACCTTCAAATTATGTCAGAACGCGAACAGCAAAAATAAGCAATAGAGAGTACAGTCTGCAGGGTAATCGAAAACAAGGTGTAAATATCTGAGGAGGCTTATGCTTTTGTTTGGATAATAAGCATTGCAGCAAGGCGAACGTCCAGAAGCAAAAGTGTTTGTCGATACCCTAGTAGTATATTTTTGATTAGGAATAAGGACGGAGGATTAACTATGTCAAAAAAACATATTGTTATTTTAGGTGCTGGATATGGTGGACTTTTAGCAGCTTTAAATGTACGTAAATTTTACACAAAAGAACAAGCAAAAGTAACGGTTATCAATAAATATCCAACACATCAAATTATTACAGAATTACACCGTCTTGCAGCAGGAAACGTTGCAGAACAAGCAGTAGCAATGCCTCTTGACAAACTATTAAAAGGAAAAGACGTAGAATTGAAAATTGCTTCTGTAGAATCTTTTTCAGTTGACAACAAAGAGGTTACTTTAACAGACGGTTCGAAGCTTTCTTATGATGCACTTGTTGTTGCTTTAGGAAGTGTTACAGCTTATTTTGGAATTCCTGGTCTTGAAGAAAACAGCATGGTATTAAAATCTGCTGCTGATGCAAACAAAATCTACAATCATGTAGAAGAACGAATCAGTGAATATGCAAAAACGAAAAAAGCAGAAGATGCTACTATTCTAATCGGTGGAGGCGGCCTAACTGGTGTAGAATTAGTTGGCGAGCTTGCAGATATTCTTCCAAACTTAACGAAAAAATATGGTGTGGATTATAAAGAAATTAAATTATTACTTGTAGAAGCAGGTCCGAAAATTCTTCCTGTACTTCCAGAAAAATTAATTCAGCGTGCAACAGAAAGTTTAGAAGCACGCGGAGTAACATTCTTAACAGGATTGCCTGTAACAAATGTAGCAGGCAATGTGGTAGATTTAAAAGATGGACAAAAAATCGTTACAAATACATTTGTATGGACTGGCGGCGTTCAAGGTAATCCATTAGTTGGAGGATCTGGTTTAGAAGTAAACCGCGGCCGTGCAACAGTAAATGATTTCTTGCAATCTACTTCTCATCCTGATGTATTTGTTGCAGGGGATAGTGCTGTATACTTCCCTGCAGATGGTGATGGTCGTCCAGCACCACCGACTGCGCAAATTGCATGGCAAATGGGAGAGTTAATTGGATACAATCTTTTTGCTTTCCTTGAAGGCAAATCACTTGATACCTTTAAGCCGGTAAATTCAGGTACTCTAGCAAGTCTTGGTCGTAAAGATGGTGTTGCTATCATTGGTGCAAATTCTACACCACTTAAAGGACTGCCAGCATCATTAATGAAAGAAGCAAGTAATGTTCGTTATTTAACACATATTAAAGGATTATTTAGCTTAGCATATTAATTCTTTGGAGAGGGATTCGAAAAGGGATATTATACTTTTTTAAGTATAATTCCAATTTTTCGAGTCCCTCTTTTCTTTTATTACCTTCTAATTATTTATTTGCAATAAACCTTCTTTCCTATTTGTGAATGAATACTGTAGCTGTTTTTTCATAAAACATTGTGAATACTTCTAAAGAAATGTAAGAAACAGTGAAAGAGAGTGAAAAATAGAGCTTGAATCAGTTTATTCTATGTAAATCAGTTTCTATCGATGTATTTAACGATTTTTGTCGTTTTTTTCCGTTTTTACTTGCTTTACATTCCATTTATTCAGGCGTAATATCATCCATAGAAAATAAGTTCTTTAATCGCTGAGTCCAATTGGAACGGGGGACCCATTACTGTACAGCATTGTACTTGGGGTGAATCCTTTGAAGTAAAAGGTAGGGCAAACTCTCAAACTGCCCGAATCCGACAGCTAACTCCGTAAGCGTTAAGAGAGGGGAATCAATTCTGATGATCGTTAATGTCACGACCACGGGGTAATCCTCTGTGGTCTTTTTTAATTGGGAAAAAGTGGGGTTTTAAGTATGTTTCCTTTTTGTAGAATTTAGTGGATAAAGAGAAAATACGGATTGATGTGTTTACGTGAGAAGAATGAGAAAAAGTAAAATATAGTGGTTATATTATTGGAGGAAGCAACATGAACAAACCAGTTATTAAAAGAATGCTTATTGGCAGACCATTAAAAACAAGAGAATTAGGTGATCAAAAATTAAATAAATTAAAAGCATTAGCCATTCTCTCTTCAGATGCATTGTCATCTGTTGCATATGGTACGGAGCAGATTTTATTAGTATTAGCAGGTGTTGGCTTTTTAGCTTATTGGTTCTCCATTCCTATTGCGATAGGTGTGCTTGTATTATTAACAGCCCTTATTTTATCCTATCGCCAAATTATATATGCCTATCCACAAGGTGGAGGTGCGTATATTGTTTCAAGAAATAATCTTGGAGAGAATGCGGGATTAATAGCAGGGGGGTCCTTGCTGGTTGATTATATTTTAACAGTGGCAGTAAGTGTAACTGCTGGTACAGATGCAATTACATCAGCATTTCCTGCTCTGCATGGTCATAATGTACCAATTGCTTGTCTACTTGTTCTTTTTATCACGATATTAAATTTAAGAGGAGTTACCGAATCAGCATCGATTCTTGCTTATCCCGTTTATTTATTTGTTTTTGCTTTATTAATTTTATTAGGAACTGGTTTGTGGAAGATAATGAATGGTGAAGTTCCAGAGACACTGCATACACCACTTGGAACCACTGTGCCAAGCATGAGTTTGTTTTTATTATTAAAAGCTTTTTCATCTGGCTGTTCCGCGTTAACAGGGGTGGAAGCTATTTCTAATGCTGTCCCAAATTTTAAAGAACCATCTGCAAAAAATGCTGTTCGAACTTTAACAATGATGGGGATTATACTTGGAGTGTTATTTTCTGGTATTACCTTTTTAGCATACTGGTATGGCATCTCACCAAAAGTAGAAGAAACGGTTGTTTCTCAAATAGCTTCAAGCGTTTTTGGGAGAAATATTTTTTATTATTTTATTCAAGTAACAACGGCTTTAATATTGGTGCTGGCAGCCAATACTGGATTTGCTGCATTTCCTCTGCTTGCAGTAAACTTAGCGGTCGATAAATATATGCCTAGAATATTCACCATTCGTGGAGACCGTTTAGGCTATTCAAACGGTATAGTAACATTAGGAGTTGCGTCCATTCTGTTGATTATTATATTCGGCGGTAATACAGAAATGCTTATCCCGCTTTATGCAGTAGGTGTGTTTATTCCTTTTACCTTATCACAGACCGGAATGATTTTAAAATGGCTCAGAGAAAAGCCAACAGGCTGGAAATTGAAATTAAGCATAAACTTAATTGGCGCAATTATTACTTTTACGGTATTGATTATTTTATTTACAACAAAATTTACACATGTATGGTCTGTACTTATATTTTTACCGATTATCGTATATATTTTCCATCGTATTAACGGTCATTATAATAATGTCGCCAATCAACTGCGAATTGATTATCATCACAAAGCAGAAAAGCTTCAAGGGAATATTGTTATTTTACCTATTGCTGGAATAACAAAAGTAGTGGAGAATTCCTTAACATATGCTGAAGCAGTAGGTGATACTGTAATTGCAGTATATGTAGCATTTGATCGGGAAAGTGAATATAAAATGGAGGAAAAATGGAAAGCGTACAGACCGGATATCCGCCTAGTGACTTTACATTCACAATACAGAAGTTTAATTAGACCATTGCGAAGATTTATTGATGTTATTGAAGAAAAAGGAGAGGCAAATCATAATAGTGTAACGGTTATTATTCCACAGTTTATTACCAAAAAAAGCTGGCATAATATTTTGCATAATCAATCTAGTTTATTGTTAAAAGCACATCTTCTTTATCGGAGAAATATCATCGTTACAACTGTACCATATCGGTTGAAAAAATAGTTGGGATCTTCGTGCTTTTTAAACAATATGTCAAAACTCTCAGTAACCCTCTTTTATGAGGGAACATGGGGGTTTTTTCTTTTAAAAATAAACAAGATAAATGGAAAGAAAATAAAATTTGCTGCATCGAACAGAATCTTTTACTTCATTTTTTATGGATAAATATTCATTTTTTTCACAGAATAAATAGAATGAGAAATTATTTTCCATTTTGTTGATTTTAGTGGAGGAATTTGCGGATGAGCAATATTAAAATAATCATACTACTTATAATCTGCTTCCTATTAACGGGTTGTTGGGATCGAAAAGAAATATCTAAAAATACTATCGTAACAGGTATTGCTATTGATACTGGAGAAAAGCAAAAATATAAAATAACAATAGAAGGTACAAACGCTGTGGAATTAAATCCGAGAACTGCACAAGGCATTGCTCCGGCTACTGTGTTAACTCTAGAAGGAAATTCAATTGGAGAACTTGCGCACAAAATGAATATACTTGCAGCCCAGCGTTTAATCTATTCTCATATGCGATTATTGATAATTAGTGAAGAAGTCGCCCATAAAAATTTATTAACTTTTTTAGATTTTTTTGATCGAGATCGGGAAATTCGGGATGATTTTAATATTATTATTGCAAAAAACAGTAAAGCAGAAAAAATATTAAAAGTAACAAATGAATATAAAAAATTATCTTCCCTAAAAATCTTCCCTCAGTTAAACGAGATGTTAGATGAGTGGGGAGGAGTGCCAGGTATAAGATTAAACGATTTTATACGAACCTATACAAGTGATGGGCAAGTTCCGATGCTTGCAGCGATGATAGTTGTTGGAAATCCCGAAAAAGGAAATTCAACAACTAATATGAAGGAAGTGATTCCAAGTGCCATAGTGAAAATTGACTCTGCGGCATTTTTTAAAAAAGGTGAACTAATCGACTTTCTAACATTAAATGAAGTTCGAAACCTGCTTTGGATAGAAAATAAAATTCTTCATACAAGCTTGACTATACCGTGTAATGAAAAGGGGAAATATATGGATCTAAGAATTTTAGGTTCAGAGACAAGTGTGAAAGCAAAAGAGGTAAAAGGCATCCCAACCTTTCATGTTAAAATTAAAGCGGAGGCAAGCTTAGAAGGAACAGATTGTAAAGTGAATCTTTCAGAAGTAAGTACAATGAATAAGTATAATGAACTAACCAATAAAAAAATGGAAAAAGATATCGGAAAACTTGTGGAAAAAATGCAAGAAGAGTATAAAGCAGATATATTTGGTTTTGGAGAAATATTAAGAGAGCAAGATTATAAACATTTTAAAAAATATAAGAATGATTGGAGTGAAGGCTTTAAAAAATCAAAGGTTTATATCGATGTTAATGTAAAAATTAAAAGAAGTGGAATAAGAGTAAATAAATATGATGTCAAATAAGAGGAATGAGGATGGGGGAAGTTATACTAATTTTAAGAAAAGTACAAGCTCCCTTACGTTTCTCTGTTGGGGAGCTTGTACTAGGAGAGTTCCTCGAAATAATCTGTTAGCCCCTCTTATTGCTACCAGCCATATAATCATTTGTTATAGCTTTTATTAGCCAAAAAGGATGCCGCCATCAATTAAAACTGCTTGTCCAGTCATATAATCAGAATCTGAGGAAGCTAAGAATGAAGCGAAATTTGCGACATCTTCCGGTTCTTGTATCCGGCCTAATGTAATACCTTCAGAAAATTTTTCTAAGGCTTGCCCTTTTTCTAGCCCCATATATTCAACCATTCCGGCATCAAGACGATCCCACATACTGGTTCCAACAATTCCAGGGCAGTATGCATTTACAGTAATTTTTGAGGATGCTAGCTCTTGTGCTGCAGCTTGTGTCCAAGCTTTAACAGCAAATTTAGTTGCTGAGTAGGCCCCTAATAGACTATAAGCTTTTTGTCCAGCAATACTGCAAGCATTAATGATTTTTCCGCCAGTTCCTTGCTTTCTCATTTGAATGGCAGCTGCTTGAATGCCGTATAAAGTGCCGAACACATTCACTTGAAAGATTTTATGTAAATCTTCTTCCGTAATATTTAAAATAGAATCTACTTGATCAATCCCAGCATTATTGATAAAAACATCTACACTTCCATATTTCTCTGCTGTTTGTTCTACTAATGAAACCATATCCTCTTTTTTTCCAACATTTGCTACAATTGCACTGCTTTCAATTCCTTTTTCAATCAATTCAAGAGAGGTTCTATTAGCACTTTCTTCATTTAAATCACTGATAACAACAGTAAACCCATCTTTGCCGAGACGTTCTGCAATTCCTTTTCCAATTCCTTGCCCTGAACCAGTTATAATTGCTACTTTCTTTTCTTGCATTCTAAACATCCTTTCTGACTTATATAGTGTATTAATTAATTGATACCCTATTCCGAATAAAGTAAACGAAATTTTTTTAAGTTCGACTTCAAGCTAAGATTGTTCGTAATTTTTATTTCCTGAGAAATATGTCGATTTTTAATCGTTCTTAGAGAGATACATTTTAAATAAATAAATTCTAATAAATAGAACTTTTTAGTAGTGTGCTGTATGATAAAAGTGGGTTGTATTTAAATAGAAAAGCGAGGTTTTATGGTTCGTGAAAAGTAATTCATTAGCGGCAGAAAGAAAAGTTAATCGCCTATCAATTATTTTGATTTTAGGTTCTTTAGCTGCATTTGGTCCATTGTCTATCGATATGTATTTACCAGCATTACCATCATTAGCTGATCAGTTTCATGCAACGTCGAGCTTAACACAACTGAGTCTATCTTTTTTTCTTATTGGATTAGCTGGCGGGCAGCTTGTAACAGGCCCTTTGAGTGATAGCATGGGAAGAAGAAAACCATTATTAATTGGTTTAATTGTTTATACTATTACTTCTTTATTGTGTGTATTCAGCCCCTCTATTTACGCATTAATTATTTTGCGTTTTTTGCAAGGTGTTGCAGGTTCTGCTGGAATTGTTATATCAAGGGCTGTGGTACGAGATTTGTACAGTGGCAAAGAGTTGACGAAATTTTTTGCATTGATTGCGTTAGTAAATGGAGTAGCACCTATTGTTGCCCCTATTTTAGGCGGACAATTTCTGCGCTTTGGCACATGGCAAGGTATTTTTATTGTTTTATGCTGTATTGGTCTAATTATGTTGATTTCTGTTCAATATTATTTGCCAGAAACTTTACCCAAAGAAAAACGAGTATTGGGTGGCTTAAATAATACTTTATCAACTTTTAAGCATATTTTATCCGATCGTTCCTTTTTGGGCTTTGCATTAGCACAAGGCTTTGTCATGGCTAGTATGTTTGCATATATTTCTGGTTCTCCATTCGTAATACAAGATATTTTTGGCGTCTCTCCACAATTTTATAGTCTTATTTTTGCAGTAAACGGACTTGGAATTGTACTAGCTACCCAGTTGACTGGAAGAATGACAGACCATTTTGATGGAATAAAATTATTTGTTTTTGGTCTGGTTATTAATTTAATGGGCGGTATTATTTTATTTTTTGTTAGTCTAGCAGGTGGTGGACTGCTGTTTCATTTAATTCCTTTGTTTTTTGTCGTTTCAAGTGTGGGGATTGTTACAACAACTGGCTTTTCGTTAGCGATGCAATCACAAGGTAAAGCAGCAGGAAGTGCTTCAGCATTGTTAGGAGTATTAAGCCTAATGTTAGGTGGTTTTGTGTCACCTCTTGTTGGGTTAGGTGGAAACGAGTCATCATTACCAATGACTATCGTGATTCTAGGGTCAGGACTATGTGCATCATTATCTTATCTTTTTCTAAGAAAAAGAAGTAAGCAGTAAGTATTTTTTGTTATGATTTGAAGAAGAGGAGAAGCTATTTTTAAATTCTAAAAGTATAATAGAGTGTATGTTACTATACTAAAAATAAGGGGTATGAATCATGAATCTTTCAGAATTAATAAAAAATCGTCGGACAATAAAAAAATTTAAATCGGAATCTGTAGATGCGGATAAAGTGAAAGAATGGCTTCAAATAGCTGCTTTTGCTCCGAATCATAAAATGACTGAGCCATGGGAAGTGCTTTTCATCGGATCAGAAACAAGAGCAGAACTTAATCACAAATTGAATTTTGGCGAGGCACCGATATTATTTGCAGTACTTTCTCATAAAGGCAGAAATGAATTAGAACGAGAAGAAAATCTTGCTGCAGTTTCATGTTTTATCCAAAATTTTATGCTGTTGGCATGGGAAGATGGGGTAGGTACTTTTTGGTGTTCGATTGGTGCTTCTGAACGAGGGAAAAAGGTTCTTCAAGTAACCGATGAATATGATGTGGTTGGTGTAATTGCAGCAGGTTATCCAGAAGAAATTGCAGCTCCAAAAGAAAGAACAGTAATTGAAAGTAAAATAAAGCAGCTGAAGTAAAAGAAAAGGGAATAGATAATGGAAGAAAAAGAAGCATTTCTAATAATGGAAGCTTCTTTTTTTCTTTGTCTACTCTGAAAAGGTTATACTCTCAATGAGCCCGCAGCCGGAATACACTTCGCTTTACATGGGGCGGCGGGAGGTGAGCCTCCTCCGAGTCAACACTGCAGGGTCTCACCGGTCACGCTAATCCCATAGGAGTCTTCGTGTATTCTGACTGCTCCCTGCTTCAAGGTAAGAACTAACTTGGTCAAACTGCCTATTTTCATCGTTCATGGTGCGAATTTGTTTTAGATGGGTGGGCAATAATATTTTTCCTATATGGGCATAAATGAGATAAGGAGGGAAAGTGGTGGAAGATTGGAAAATGATTTTTTATTATATAGTTGTAGTTATTATTTGTTCGTTTCTTCCTATTGTTGGAAGATATATCGCATTGATTAATACGTTAATCCATGAGGTTTGTCATGTAATTGCAGCCATTTTGACAGGGCAGAAATTCAGATTGACCCACAAAATAAACTTACATTATGATTCATCTGGCATTGCAATTACACAGATTGATTCGTGGATTGCACGTATTATTGTTGCTTATATGGGATATACAGGAGCAGCTTTAACAACTTATCTCCTCTTTTATTTGCTTAGTAAACAATACTATGCTGCCATCCTCTATGTATTTATTTCCGTTGCATTTCTTTCCGTTTTATTATGGATACGAAATATATATGGTGTATGTTGGATTTTATCATTTATGACGATTATTTGTTGGATTATGTATAAAGATAATTTAATTTTCATTAACAATATAAGTATATTTTTATCCTGTGTTATGCTTGTTCAATCTATCTTGACTGCTTTTACTATTTTTACATGTAGTATCAAGCAAAGGAAACGGGCAGGTGATGCAACCGTATTGGCTGAAGCTACGAGAATTCCAGCAGTTATTTGGGGAACTATCTTTTTAAGTCAATCTATTTATATTGCATATTTGATTTTTCAGCTTTAAATAGTAGCATCGTTTTTATCTAATTCTCTTCTAATACGTGTGAAGGTAATGGCATTTTTTATCTCAGCTGGTGTTAAAGGCTTATTGTCTGTTGTGATGATTAAATTTCCTTCTTTATAGGTTGTTAATTCTATTTTTATAGGAGAATTTTTGCGATCAAGAATATAATCAATGGAAACATCAAATAAATCAGCTATTTGAATAAGTGCCCGTAAAGATGGTTCACGATATCCTGATTCATAACCTGCATACGTACTTTTAGCAATGCCGAGTAGATCAGCTGTTTCCTGTAAAGACCAATTATTTTGTTTTCTTAGTTCATTTAATACTTTTAACAAAACAAACACCCCTATTCTTTTAGAAGAATTATAGCATGCGTATTCCTATTTTGAAACAATAAGTACGCAAATTGAATACAGTTATTGCTTTATTAATAGTATACGTACTATAATACAACTAAATATAAAATGCGTTTCGCGTACCGAAAAATAAGCAATAAGGGGGAGCAAATGAAGAAATTATTATTACTCGCAACGGGAGGAACGATTGCCTCTGTGGAAGGAGACGAGGGATTGGTTCCAGGAATGTCTGCCGATGATCTTATGCAATATTTTGATAAGGAACCGAATACAGTGGATGTAACCTGTGAGATTCTGATGAATAGAGACAGTACAAATATGCAGCCAGAGCATTGGGTTGCGATAGCAGAGGCAATCGCTAAAAATTACGATCAGTATGATGGCTTTATTATTACACATGGCACGGACACATTAGCCTATACTTCTGCCGCATTGTCTTATATGCTTCAAGGACTTAAAAAACCGGTTGTTATTACAGGCTCCCAGGTGCCGATCAGCTTTAAACAAACAGATGCGAAGAAAAATGTATCGGATAGTATACACTTTGCTATGGAGGAAGTTGGCGGAGTATTTGTTGTGTTTGATGGCAGAGTTATTATTGGAACAAGAGCAGTAAAAATGAGAACGAAAAGTTATGATGCTTTTGAAAGTATCAATCATCCGTATGTAGCATCCATTGATGGGAAAAAAATAACGTATTTTTGGAATCCGAATAATGGGAAAGAAAATTTTAATGTTGATACTAGCTTATGTCCGGATGTGTTTTTGTTGCAGCTCCATCCCGGAACAAAGCCGGAAATTTTTGATTATTTAAAAACGGTTTATAAAGGAATCATTATAGAAAGCTTTGGAAATGGCGGGTTACCGTTTGAAGAAAGAAATTTATTGCCTAAACTTCAGGAACTTGTCGATGCAGGAGTAGCCGTTATTATTTCTACACAATGCCTAGAAGAAGGGCAGGACCTTTATTTGTATGAAGTAGGCAGAAAGGTAGCACAATATAATGTTATTCTATCTGCAGATATGAATACAGAGGCGATTGTGGCTAAGCTAATGTGGACTTTAGGAAAAACGACGAATATAAAAGAAGTAAAAGAACAGATGGAAAAGCCGATTGCTTGGGATTTATCCATTGGTTGGGAAAGGGAAAAATAATATTGAAAAAAAAGGTAAGGATAAGAAGTATTTGGGATTTATTATTATTACATGTGGGTGTGTTCCTTGTTGCTGTAAATATTCATTTCTTTTTAGCGCCTAATCATTTTGCAGCGGGAGGCCTTGGTGGATTAAGTATTGTTTTACATGCACTTTTTCCGCAATATTCACTTGGAATATTGATGCTCGTATTAAATATTATTTTATTTAGTATAGGTTTTATTTTTTTAGGATTTCAGTTTGGTTTAAAAACAATATATGCAAGCTTTTTACTTACTTTTATGGTATGGGTATTACAGAAGTATGTTCCATTAAATGCGCCTTTAAGTAACGACTTATTTTTACAGCTTGTTATAGGTACGTTAATTGCAGGTCTTGGAATAGTTCTTGTTTTTAATCAAAATGCTTCAACTGGCGGAATGGATTTAATCGCGATGATTTTAAATAAGTATTTCTCCATGGATATTGGAAAGGCCGTATTATTAGCAGATTGTTCGATCAGCTTATTGGCTGTATTTGCTTTTGGAATAGAAAGAGGGTTATATGCTTGTTTTGGTATTTTTTTAAGGGGAATCATCATTGATTATTTCAACAACCAACTCACTATGACAAAAGAAGTCGTTATTATTAGTGAAGAATGTGAACAAATTAAAGAGTTTATTATCAAAAATTTAAATAAAAGTGCAACCGTTCATAGTGCGAAGGGTGCCTTTACGAATAATCGCAAAGAAGTTATTACGATTGTGTTAGAAAAGCAGGACTTTATTAAATTAAAAAAATACATTTACAAAGTGGATAAATTGGCATTTATCACCGTTCATAATATGAATGTAGTAATGGGAAGCGGCTTTAAAAGTGCTATATAAATGTTACTTCCCTATACTGGTTATAATGTTTTTTAATAGAGTTAACTCAAACTTTGCACCTTCAAATTCGTTTGCAAGTCTTGATGTTACTTGGTTTAAGAACAATAAAATGGGAGGCTTGTTTTTTATTGTGGGGGTTGCTTTCCACTACGGGTTGCTTCGCTTTCCGCGGGGTGGGATCTGAGCCTCCTCGGCGTTGCCTTGCGGGGTCTCAGCCTTCCCACATTTCCCGCAGGAGTCTTCGCACCCTCCGTTACAAGCAACCTGTTTTAGAATAAGTTCTTGTCTTCGAATTTCATGAAAAGGTATGACTACAAAATACTAGTAGCGTTGATTTTGTATGTTATTATTCAACGTTGTTCTCCCAAATGTGCACTTTTAGTCTATGTTTTCACCAGTTCAACGGCAGCAACTAATGGATCAAAACGGAAAGCAAGCCTCTATAATGTTTGCAAAAAACACCCAAAAAGACGAAGCAATCATTCTTTTCTAATTGCTCTAAACCAGGTTAAGTCAATACATGAAGAAGGATTTATAACTGCGAAGTTTGAGTTAAGTATAAAAACTAGGTTGTTCCATTGCGCTACAGACACTCGCTTTCCTCTACTTCCCGCAGGAGTCGAGTGTCTTCCGCTCTATTCCACTTCGTTTTTAAAGGCTATTTTCTAAAACCTAATTCTTTTACCAAGAAAAAATGAAATAGATTGGAAAATGGAGCAGCCTGAATACACGTAGACTCCAGTGGGATTAGCGAGACAGCTGAGACCTTGCAGGCCAAGAGCCGAAGCGGCTAAAGCCGAGCCCCACGGAGAGCGAAGTGTATTCAGGCTGCGGGTGATTAGCACAAACCTTCTTTTTTACATGAATAAAAAACCCAAACCATGATACGAAATATTTTTCATCTTTGTATCATTGTTCGGGTCTATCTTCGGCTGGAATAATTATGTCCCAGCTTCTTTTTAAAAGGCATAGCCCCAGTGAGTATTGACTCTTGCTTGGAGTCAGGAGAACATTTTTCTTCGGGGCAAAACATGGCGCCCCGGGCTTTTCTTATAGAAATTAATGACTTTGTGATAATTTATTTGTTTTAATTGGTGAGAGAGCTTTTTCTAGCCATGCAAGCACAATATCCGCAATAATCGCCATAATAGCTGTTGGAATAGCACCAGCTAATATAATGGATAACCCGTTTGTTGCATTTGTTCCTCGAACAATAATATCCCCTAAACCACCTGCACCAACAAAAGTTCCAATTGCTGTTATCCCAATTGCAATAACTAAAGCAGTTCTTATGCCTGCCATGACAACCGAAAGGGATAGCGGCAGCTCTACCATCCGTAATATTTGTGATTTTGTCATTCCCATTGCTTTTCCTGATTCTAGATAGGATTGTTCAATACTAACAATTCCTACATACGTATTTCGTAATATAGGGAGAAGAGAATAAAGGAATAAAGCGACTATGACTGTATTTGTACCTAAACCTAATATAAGCATAAGCACGGCAAGCATGGCGAGAGCAGGAATGGTTTGAATAACATTTGTGATTGAAAAAATCCAAGCACTTAGCTTTTTATACTTTGCAATGACAATTCCAAGTGGAACGGCAAAGATACTTGCAAATAGTACACCGTATATCGACATTAAAAAGTGTCGGTAAAACTCATAAAGAACATATGAGCCATTCTGTTGATAGTATGTGAATAGTTGTTGGATAGTCTCCATTATGTTAGCACCTCCTTCTATTAGTCGAAGTAATTATTTTCTTCCAAAAATTCTTTTGCAACAATGGAAGGTTCTTTTAAGTTGCCGTCCACTTCATAGTTTAATGCTTGTATTTTATCTGTAGATATATTCCCAATTAGCTTTTGGATTTGTGCATCTAATTTAGGGAATTTTTTTAATGTCTCCTCATTTACAAGAGGGGAGGCATCATAAGGTGGAAAATAATATTTATCATCTTTTAGAATTTGTAAGTCATAGGCCTTAATCCGACCATCAGAAGAATAGGCTAAAACAATATCCATTTTCCCATTTTTTACTGCATCGTAGACTAAACCAATTTGCATAGGATAGGTTTTTTTAAAGGAAAATCCATATGTTTCAATAAATCCGTCATAACCAGTTCCTTCTAGTTTTAACCAGGCATTATCAACACCGAGTCCTAATTGATCCGCATCCTTCTTTAAGTCGGATATGGTTTTAAATTGATGTTTATTTGCTAATTCTTTTGTTATTGTAAAAGCATACGTATTATCAAAACCATAAGAATCATAAAATTTATAACCATACCTATTTTTAAATTCTGTCTGAACAATTTTTAGTGCTTTTACTGGATCCTTTTCCACTTCTTGTTCCAGTACACCTACTAAATCTGTTCCCGTATATCTTACTGCATTCATATCCACATCGCCGTTTTCCATTGCTTTTTGCATAACAAAAGCGGTACCTAAATTTTTTATAATGGTTGTATCATACTCTGTATTTCTTTGAATCAGCAAACTAATCATATTTGCAATAATTTCTGACTCTGTTGTACTTTGTGCACCGATTTTTATCGTATTGCTTGAGGATGTACTTAATCCTGGCAAAGAACATCCACTTAATAGGATGGTAAATAGCAGCAGCATGAGCATCCATCTTTTCTTTCCTGGTAACATAGTTTCCCTCCTTTTTGAACAACCTTTTATACCGTTTCCTTCAGTCCTTTCAATCCTTTTGGTGTAACTTTTAATTCAATAAAGCTGAATAAATAGTCAACCAGTATAGCCATTATGGTTACAGGCACTGCTCCAAATATAATATAGGCAGGTTGATAGAGATTAAGCCCTGTGAAAATATAATCACCTAAACCACCACCGCCGATAAAAGAAGCTAATGTGGCCCATCCAATTAAATAAACAGAAGAAGTCCTTATCCCTGCCATAATGATTGGAAGTGCTAAAGGAAGCTCAACGAATAGAATCCTCTCCCCACTTGTCATTCCCAAACCTTTACCAGACTCCAATAGGCTTGGATTTACCCCTTTAATTCCTGTGTAAGTGTTGCGAAGTATTGGTAATACAGAATAAAAGAAAAGAGCGACAATTGCTGGTAGTTTGCCAACTCCAAGTATTGGGATAAAGAAAGCCAGTACAGCTAAACTAGGAAATGTTTGGATAATATTCACAATTCCGATAATGAAACCAGCACCTTTTTTCATACGTGTTAAAAGAATGCCTAATGGAATAGCAGCAAGGACTCCCAATAAAACAGCAATTAAACTAATATATAAATGTTCCCATGATTTATAAAGTATCTCTGCCCAATTTGTTTGAATAAATTCAATTAAAGTATCCATCATTCATCCCTCCCTTAGGAATTGTTTGGTAAAATTGTCTCTTCAAGACCCCAAATGCTGTCATATACAATGTCAACTAAAGAAGCTCTTGTAACAATTCCGACAAGCGTATCATTTTCATCTATAACGGGAACATATTTAACCCCACGTTTAAGAATTTTACGTACAGTATCACGAATAAGAGTATGGGTTCGAACAGTGTATAAATCCGTGATAACGACATCTTTAATGGCAGTTGCTTTTTTGCGTTTTTCATCAATCGTTTCAATATCTACATATCCTTTTAAACGGTTCGTTTCATCTACAACTAATAAAGAATCTACTCGGTTTTCCTTCATAAGGGATATTGCTTCCGACAATGTTTTTTCTTCTGTAATAGAGATAGGTTGTTTATTCATTATTTGTTCAACAAATTCAACATTTGGACCTGTTTGAATAAGTCGATCTTTCCCAATAAACTCCTCTACAAATTCATCTGCAGGGTTTCGTAAGATCTCATCAGGTGTTCCTACTTGAACAATTTCCCCAGCACGTAAAATAACGATGCGATCAGCTAGTTTTATTGCTTCATCCATATCATGAGTAACAAATACAATGGTTTTATCCAATGTTTTTTGTAGATTTTTGAATTCTTCTTGTAAGGAATCTCGTGTAATGGGATCAAGCGCCCCAAATGGCTCATCCATCAAAATTAGCGGAGGATTTGCAGCTAGAGCGCGAAGTACGCCAATTCTTTGTTGCTGCCCTCCGCTTAGTTCATGAGGGTATCTTTCTAAATATTCCGGACCCATATCCACTAATTTTAATAATTCTGCTGCTTTTTCTTTTCGTTCTTGATCTTTCCATTTTAAAAGCTTCGGAACGAGTGAAATATTTTCAGAAATCGTCATATGTGGAAATAAGCCGATTTGTTGAATAACATAGCCAATTTCTCTTCGCAGCTTAATTGGATCTTTATGTAAAATATTTTCCCCATTTATATAGATGGCACCGCCTGATGGCTCAATTAATCGGTTAATCATCTTCATGGTTGTCGTTTTCCCACATCCACTTGGTCCGATAAAACAAATAAATTCGCCTTTTTGAATGTCTAAATTAATTTTTTTTACTGCGTGTTTTCCGCCTTTATATGTTTTAGATACATTCTCCATCTTTAACAATAAAAGCACCTCCTAATGTTATTTTTTGAGATGTTAACTTGATCCTGGTATAAGAACAGGACGAAAATAAAGAAGATTATTTATAGACATAGATTGCCCAAAAAATAAAATAAATTCTCTTCTAAGAAGTGTAGCTGATATTTTTTTGAAGGATGTATTACTATAAGGAAAGAAATCATTAGGGTGGAACCTTTTAATTGGAATGGAATGATAGTATAAATAGTGAGAGGTGGTTATTGCTTGAATAGCAGTAATAACCATTTATCGAAAAAATAATAAGGGATAACTGAAACATCGCAGCATAAAAAAACAAGCCTCCCATTTTATTGTTCTAAACCGAGTCCTATCAAGATTTGCAAACGAATTTGAAGGTGCGAAGTTTGAGGTAATAAGTAATCTTCCTCTCAAGATTAATAATAGAAGTTAAAAAGATTGACAACTAAAAAAAATTCTTGTAAATTTATATTGAATTAAAGATATATTATTTAGAGATATATCATCCGGAGATATAGCAATAAATAATATATTATTTGAAGATTTTTCTGTATAATATTTCTTCCTTATTGGAAGGATTAATTTATGGAAGAAAGAATAAACTATTAGTTGAAATTGTAAAAGAAGGGGAGATTAATTTGGCAAAAGTATTATATATTACAGCACATCCACATAATGAAACAGTTTCATACAGCATGGCAGCAGGGAAAGCATTTATTGAAGAATATAAAGCTGTGAATCCTAAGGATGAAGTCGTTCATATAGATTTATATAAAGAAAACATTCCACATATTGATGCAGATGTTTTTAGTGGATGGGGAAAACTACAATCAGGAAATGCATTTGAAGCATTATCCACTGAAGAACAACAAAAAGTTGCTCGTCTCGGGGAATTAAGTGAGCAATTTGTATCTGCTGACAAATATGTTTTTGTTACACCTTTATGGAATTTCTCTTTCCCTCCTGTAATGAAAGCTTATATTGATTCTGTAGCGGTTGCGGGAAAATCCTTTAAATATACGGAGCAAGGACCTGTTGGTTTATTAACAAATAAAAAAGCGCTTCATATTCAAGCTCGTGGTGGAGTTTATTCACAAGGTCCTGCAGCAGATCTTGAAATGGGGCATAAATATTTAAGTATTATTATGAACTTTTTTGGAGTACCTTCTTTTGAAGGAGTATTTATTGAAGGACATAATGCACAGCCTGATAAAGCAGCAGAAATTAAAGAGAATGGAATTGCTAAAGCAAAAGATGCAGCAAAAACATTTTAATAGTTGGATTTCTAAAAAAGCGTTGATTCTTATAAAGAATCAACGCTTTTTTTAGGTGAAATAGCCTGTAAAATTTTTAATGAAATTGTAAAGTAAATTAAATATGATGACAAAGACTCTTTTTTTATAATAAAAGAGAAAGAAAAAAATCTCGAAAATACGTTGTAATTACATAGATCAAAGTGTCATATTTTCCAGTATAGTTATTATTGTATAATAACTATACTGGAAAATATGACTATAGTATTATATACGAATAAGAAAATTGGTAATAATATAGGTATTAACTAATAATATAGTAATATTTTTTTTTATGATAAAAAATACATAAGTTATAATAGGTATAAAGAATGGTATTTTAACAGATGGTTCCAATTGACTAGGAGGTAGATGAGATGAAAAAGGTAGTTGTACCTGGTGTCTTTTTAGCAGCATTAGCTGCACCGGTACTTGTTCATGAAGTACATGCTGATTCTATTAATGGGAAGGAAATAAAAAAATATGTTGATGTAGATAAAAATTCTAATCTTAATGTCAGAAAGATTCCTTCTACATCGGCAGAAGTTGTAGCAAAACTGAAAAAGGATGACGGTGTACTCGTTGCCAGTGAAACAAATGGATGGGCGAAGATTTCTATTAATGGAAAAACAGGATATGTCGCTTCCAAGTACTTAACAGCTACGACAGCAAATACACAACAAGCAACAACAAACAACTCCAAAGCGGCAGAAAATCCAACAGTCAAATATGTGAATGTTGATAAAGGCTCTAGTTTAAATTTACGCATAAAGCCTTCTGGAAATTCTTCGATTATTGTCAAGTTGGCAAAAGGTGTTTCTGTAACCTTTTATTCAGAAACAAATGGATGGGCAAAAGTAAAGGTTTATGGAAAAGAAGGATATGTTTCATCGAAATATTTAACAGAATCAAAAACAGCAACTACTGATTCAACTACCACTGTAAACAAGAGTTCCAACAATCAAATAAAGTCTGTAATTAAGTATGTCAATGTTGCCAATAAGTCTACTTTAAACATGCGCAGCAGCGCGAGTACAAAAGGAAGTATTGTCACAACTTTAAGCAGAGGGACAAAAGCAGAAGTTCTATCTGAAAAAAATGGATGGACTAAAATTAAAGCAAATAATAAAACTGGCTATGTATCCAGCCAGTATTTATCAGCAAACAATCCGGTAAAGGGTACAGATAATTCAAAAGAAGAAGTTAATTCGACCAAATTAATGTATGTCAATATTAATAAAACATCAACGTTAAATTTACGCAGTACTGGAACTACCTCTGGTAAAATCTTGGCAAAACTAACAAGAGGTACGCAGGTGGAAGTATATTCACAAGCAAATGGCTGGTCAAAGATAAAGGTGAATGGAAAAACGGGTTATGTCAGCTCTGAATTTTTAGCAGCAACAAAGATAAGTGACGACTTATCAGATGAAGGAAATCAAAATAGTTCAGATGAAAAGCAGGAAGAAAATAAAACGAAATACGTAAATGTTAGTGGGAATTCCTCATTAAATGTTAGGAAATCAGCATCAACTAGTGCAGCTGTTCTTACGAAACTTGCTAATAATAAGGAAGTAATCGTTTTATCAGAAAAAGATGGATGGACAAAAATAAAAGTTGAAAATATAACTGGTTATGTAAGTACAAGTTATTTAACAGATAAAAAGAATACAGCAAATTCTACAGAAGAACCCAATCAAAATAATTCAGATGAACCAAATAATGATAATTCTTCGGATGAGGTAACAAAATACGTAAATGTTAATAAAGGTTCTAATTTAAATATGCGCGAACAGCCAACAACAACGGGAAAAATTATTAGTAAATTAGAATCTGGAACAATTGTAACTGTATTGTCTGAAAAGGATGGATGGGCAAATATCTCAGTGAATGGGAAAACTGGCTATGTTAGTTCAGAGTTTTTAGCGTTTAAAACAGGTGAAGAATCTGGGACAAGCAATGGAACAGTACATACTACTTATCAAAATTATGATATTTCGCTTGATCAAATGACAACGATTCAAATGGAAGCAACTCCACAAACGGACAAAAAATATAATGTTTACATAAGAGAAGATGCTTTAGTTTTCAAAACGGCTGATGCTACAAAAGGATCTGTCCTTGGAAACGGCTGGAGATTAAGAGGAGGAGCTGGCACTGAATATTGGGTGACAAATAAAGTGAACAGTGGAGATCAATTAACTGTAGTAGCAAAAGTGAAAGGGTCAGACGGCTATTATTGGTATGAAGTAAAAGGTACGTCTACATGGGTAGCTGCAAGTAAAGACGACACTTCCTATTATATTAATCCACAGAACTTCGTTTCTAATAAAGTTACAACGATGCAATTCTTAAAACTATCAGAAACGACGAATATTAATGATGGAGAAGTAAATGAAAAAATATTAGCAGGAAAAGGAATTTTATCAGGGAAAGCTTCTGCATTTGTAACAGCTGCAAATGCATATGGTGTGAATGAAATATATCTTATTTCCCATGCATTGCTTGAGACAGGTAATGGAACCTCTACATTAGCAAGTGGTGTTTCCTACAATGGAAAAACAGTTTACAACATGTACGGAATAGGAGCTTATGATGGCAGTGCTGTCACTAGTGGAGCAAAGTATGCTTATAATGCTGGCTGGTTTACACCTGAAGCCGCAATTATTGGAGGAGCAAAATTTATTGCCCAAGGTTATATTAATGCTGGACAAGATACATTATATAAAATGAGATGGAATCCATATGCGGCAACGGCAGAAGGAGTGGCAACACATCAATATGCATCAGATATTGGATGGGCTACAAAACAAGTAAATCAAATCTATAATTTATATAATCTATTAAACTCCTATACTCTAAAAATAGAAGTTCCAGTATATAAGTAATGAACTTAAAGCTAAAGCTGTTTTCAAAAAGCAGGATTACAGAAAAAACGGAGTACACAGAAACTCAAACAACCAAATTTTGCACCATGGCGCATGAAAAGAAGCACTTTCTAAAGTTTATAAGCAGGGAACAGCTGGAATACACGAAGACTCCCGCGAGAATGCGAGAAAGACGAGACCCCGCAGCGCAGCGAGAAGGCTCGGTACTCGCCACATGGAAAGCGAAGAGTATTCCGGCTGCGGACTAATTGAGAGAGCGAAATCCTCTTTTCAGGGTAGCCTAACTAAAAAGAAGAAGCTAAACCTATCAGCAGATTGCTGAGGTCATAGCTTCTTCTTTTTAATAAACATTTACTCATTTTCTATGATGCAGCTGTCAACAGTATAATCCTCAAATTCTATATCAGTTTTCATACGTAGCACATATTTAGCAAGCTGCTGGCCAATAAATGGACCCATCGTTAATCCAGAAGCTCCTAATCCATTAGCAATAAGCAGTCCATCATAGTTCCGTACTCTTCCAAATACGGGCAGAAAATCAGGAGTGAATGGACGAAATCCAACTCTTGCTTCAACAAAAGTGCAGTTTAATAATCCAGGCGCATATTTTAATGCCTTATCTATTACTTCTTTTATGCCCCCAACTGATAAACGATAGTCAAAATCAGTGTTGTTTTCATGTGTTGCACCAATAACTAAATGATTATTATCTAAAGAAAGAATATATTGATCATGAGGAGGCATAACAACAGGCCATTTTGTACAATCCGTTTCAGGTAATTCCAAATGGATAATTTGTCCTTTTTGTTCTGTTACCTGTAATGAAATGGATAAAGGCTGCAATAATTGATCTGCCCAAGCTCCAGCTGTAATAATTATTTCATCTGCTAGTATAGTTTGATCCTCTGTTCGTACTCCGATAATTTTTTTCCCTTCTATAATAAGAGATGCATTTGTATGTAAAAATATAGCTCCTAGTTTTTTAGATGTTCGGATTAGAGCATTGCGAAGGGCAAAACCATCGACTCTTGCAGCCCCGCTTACATAAACTGCTTCATAGCCAGCTGCAAGTGGAGGGAATAAGTCTTGTACTTCTTCTTGACTCAATAGTTTAACATTGCCTATTTCTGGTGCGGTCTCTCTTCTTTTTATCGTTCGATCTAGCATGGCTTCTAATTTGCTGTGATCAGAATGGATGCTTAATGCCCCAACTTTTGCATAACCAGTAGAAAATTCTTTATACTTTGCTAACTCTTCTATTAAATTGGGGTAATATTTTGCCCCTTCCCTTGCTAAACGATACCATCTTTTATTTCTGCGCTGTGATATCCATGGGCAGATAATACCAGCAGCAGCAGCTGTTGCTCTGCCATTATCTTCTCTATCAATGATTATAACTTCGGCTCCTCTTTTCGCTAATTCATATGCAGTGGATGCACCCAAAATCCCACCGCCAATTACAATTATCTTTTTCATGTTTTATACCATCCTTGACATTTTGTGATAGTTAAAAGTGATTATCGTTCATTTTTACTATTATATCGTATAAATAATTTTCCTCACAATGTCGAATAGTGGAGAATTGTGTATAGAATAAATTATTTGTAAAAAATAAACCAGTTTTATTATTTTTTATGTCGGATCCTTATAAAAAGATCGTTTAAAGGGAAGGTATTGTAAATAAGCGTTTCCAAAATAAAAAGAAAAGGTTTACACCGTCGCGTTTGGAAAAATGATACATTTTTTAAGCTGTTTTTTTTATAGAGAAGAAAATTGTACAAATTGTGAATAAAGATGAAAAAAGATAATTTGAAACATAACTGTAATATTCCTATTACTTAAATGACAAATTATGATGTTATACTTCTATTTGTGGCGAAAGATGTTGTATTTAAAAACATATAGATCGAAAGTCATGAATTTGGAAAATATGACAAGACATGGAGTTTTACAAGTAGAACATACATAATGACATTAAATAAATTTACATACTTAGTTCGAATAGATAAATTAGACATTAGAGAATCCAGGGGGAAAATGGGAATGTTAAAAAAGAAATTAGTAGTATTAAACACAACAATATTGCTTGGATTAGGAAGTAGTTTTGCTGCTCCAGCAATTAATGCTCAAGCATCAACACAATCGGAAATTTCAGTGCAAAGATCAGAATTGAATTCACAAATCTCTGATGCAGAAATCAAAATAGTGGAAGCACAGGAAAAACTAGTAGCTTTAAATGAACAAATTAATCGTGTGGATAAAGCAGTGAAAGAAAACATAGAGCTTATTAAAGAAACAAAAGATAAAATTGCTACTACAAAAAAAGAAGTTGCTGCATTAGAAAAAGAAATCAATGATTTGAAAGAAAGAATTGAAAAACGCAATCTTCTTTTAAAAGAAAGAGCTCGTACTTTCCAGGAGAATGGCGGAAGTGTTGACTATATTGACGTTTTATTAGGGGCTGCTAGCTTTAAAGATTTTGTTGATCGCGTTGGTGCGGTTGCAACAATCATGGAAGCAGACCAAGATTTAATTGCAAGCAATGAAGCGGATAAAAAAGACTTGGAAGCGAAACAAAACAAAGTGCAAGAAAAACTAACAGGGTTAAATGATATGAAACTTGATTTAGAAGAAATGCAAAAGCAAATTCTTGCA
Organism: Niallia sp. WK069_GA_01; assembly: GCF_983173855.1. Taxonomy (NCBI): domain Bacteria; kingdom Bacillati; phylum Bacillota; class Bacilli; order Caryophanales; family Bacillaceae; genus Niallia; species Niallia sp. WK069_GA_01. The sequence goes on along the minus strand of NZ_OZ470138.1, from coordinate 3,372,588 downwards.
CAAAAAGAAAAAAATGAAAAATCTAAAAAAGAGCTGCAACAAAAACAAGCAGAAAATAAAAAGCTAAAAGCAGAATTAGAGCAAAAAGACAGTTCACTTGCATCTAAAGAAAAAGAAATTAAAGCAATGCTTGCTAAGAAAAAACAAGCTGAATTAGATTCTTTAGTTAGCTCAACTGTTCAAGCGAATAGTTCAAATGAGTCTAAGGCTACAGGCAGTAAAATAAAAACTTCTAATGTAAGTAATGACAGTAGCAATGATGATAATAACAAACCGGCTGTTAACACAAGCAATGTAAGTACTGGTGGCGGTAAATCATCTGTTATTACAGCAGGGTATAAATATATTGGAAACTCAACTTATAAATTTGGCGGCGGCAGAACTGCTTCAGACATAGCGAATGGATTATTTGACTGCTCTGGTTTCGTTCATTGGGCATATGCTCAAGCAGGTTATAGTATTGGTTCTAGTACAGATGCGTTAAAGAATCAGGGTACAAGAGTATCAGCAAGTGAAATGCAACCAGGAGATTTAGTATTTTTTAATACGTATAAAACAGATGGACATGTTGGAATCTACATAGGTGGAGGACAATTTATTGGTTCTCAAAGCTCTACAGGTGTTGCGATCGCTTCTATGACTAGCGGTTATTGGAAAGGCGTATTTAATGGTAGAGTAGTAAGGTTCTAACTCTTAAAACTATTTTTATAGAAGCATTACCTAAAGTAGTTTATAAATTAGGTAATGCTTTTTATTATGCTTATTATATGTATACCCATTATGAAAAGATATAATCATATGTTTATATCTTTTTTTGGAGAAAAGTTTACTACATAGTATTCTATAGAATAGTTAGATTAATGATCAAAATTATAAAAAGAAGTAAGGATTTTAACTTAGAAGGGCAGAATGTTAACCTAATTCCTTATTGAAAAATTCTCTTTTTGAAAAATCATGTGATATAATTAGAAAGCGTGTGCGGCACTATATATTCACACGCTTTTTCTACATTTTTCTTGCAGTATAAGCAATGGATGATCGATAGAAAACAATAGTAGATAAAGAAAAACTTCCATCAGTGGATGGATTACGCAATGGAGTATTCCATTTAGTTTTGTTAACCACTTTTAACTTTTACGTGCAGCAAGAGTGGGATAAACTATTAACGCTGAATATAATAGAAGGAAAACATCCTTTAGTGGAATTTATGTAAAAGAGATTGGTGTAATGATACAGATATGCTAGGAAGGAGCACGCCTAGTGGGAATTCACTATATCCATGTAAAAGAAAGGAGAGTAAAAAAATGAAACTGGCAACAATAAAAAATATTAAATTTGGCTATGATCATATTCCTGCACTTGATGGTGTTTCATTTGAATTAGAAAGCGGAGAGTTTGTTGGAATTACAGGTCCTAATGGAGCATCAAAGTCCACATTATTAAAGCTTTTATTAGGCTTATTAAAACCGTGGTCTGGTGAAATATCTATAGCTAAAACAAACGGCAGCGGAAAAAAATTAACGATTGGATACGTTCCACAGCAAATTTCTTCTTTTAATGTTGGTTTTCCAAGCACCGTATTAGAACTTGTTCACTCGGGAAGATATCAAAAAAAGAAATGGTTCCAAAGTTTGAAAGACAGTGATCACGAAGCAGTAAAAAGAGCATTAGAAATGGTGGATATGTGGCAGTATCGGCATAAAAAAGTCGGTGATTTATCTGGAGGCCAAAAACAAAAAATTATTATTGCTCGAATATTAGCATCTGAGCCTGACTTATTAGTATTGGATGAACCAACAACAGGTATGGATTCTGAAAGCAGAAAAGGCTTTTATGAGTTTATGAAACATCAAGTAAGGCAGCATCATCGTACGGTTGTTATGGTTACACATGATCAGGATGAAGTAGAGGATTATTTAGATAAAATAATTCATATAGAGAAAGGAGAAAAAGGTGGATGGAAATGTTTGACCTTGAATTCATGCAAAGAGCGTTTTGGGCAGGCGGAATGATAGCTGTTATCGCACCAATCATTGGTGTGTTTTTAGTGTTAAGAAGACAGGCTTTAATGGCTGATACTCTATCCCATATTTCATTGGCAGGTGTGGCGATTGGTTTCTTTTTCCATCAAAATCTTACTTACTCTAGTATGTTAATAGTGGTTGTAGGAGCATTGGGAATTGAAGTAATGAGAAGGGCATATCATGCTTATTCGGAAGTATCAATTGCTATATTGATGGCTGCTGGACTATCTTTAGCATTATTTCTAATGAGCGTATCAAAGGGCGGAATGAGTACGAGCATGGATCAGTATTTATTTGGCAGTATTATTACAATTACGGAACAGCAGGTGTATGTACTAGCTATTGTAACAGTTATCATTTTAGTATTTTTCTTTATTTTAAAAAGGTCGATGTATCTAATGACATTTGACGAAGATACAGCAGCAACTAGTGGAGTAAATACAAATCTCTTATCCGTGTCTTTTAGCGTTTTAACTGGTGTTGCCATTTCCGTTATTATTCCAACAATTGGTGTATTACTGGTCTCAGCTCTACTTGTTTTACCGGCAGCATTTTCTATAAAGCTTGTGAAAGGCTTTAAATGGGTTTTTATTGTTGCTATATGTGTTGCTGTATTTAGCATTTTCACAGGATTATTTTCTTCTTATCAATTAGGGACACCGCCTGGTGCAACGATTACCTTGCTAATGGTAGCTATTTTAGTTTGTGGTTTTGTATTTCAGAAATTATTTTTCTATTTTAGAAGAGCATTAAAGCAGAAACAGCATCGGCAAATGGAAGGGTGAAAGAGAGGACTCAAAAGTTATGTAAGACGACTTTTGAGTCCTTTTTTTATGTAAGATGGTGTAAAAGAGAGCGTTTTTAGATGTCCTTCTTGTTGTGCGCCCTTGACTTTGGCTCTCTCAATGAGTCTGCAGTCAGAATACACTTCGCTTTCCATGGAGCGGTCGCCGAGCTTCATTGTGCTACTTTACGGGATCTCGCTAGTTCCTGCAATTCCCATAAAAGTCTTCGTGTATACAGGCTGCTCCCTGCTAAACTTAAGAAAACTGCTTCTTTTCATGTTGACGGTTTACTAATTAACAGTTGGCAGGGAGAGATTGACTAACTGAATGTAGACGTTATTACTATGAATGCATCAGAAAATTAATAGCCTTTTTTATAATTCACTGTATTAACAGATACAGTACTGTCTTTTAAATACGTCTTTAAATTTGGGAGAAAGATATCTTCTACCATCCGTTTGCTGTACTGGGCAGTTGAACCTGATGTATGAGGTGTGATTATTACATTTTCCATTTCCCATAATGGACTTTCCTGTTGCAGTGGTTCCGTTTCAAATACATCTAAACCTGCACCTAGAATCTCTCCATTGGTTAAAGCGGAAATTAAATCATCTTCTTTGACAATTTCTCCACGACCGATATTAATAAAAAATGCTGTATTTTTCATGCTGTTAAATTGTTCTTTTTGAAATAAATGATGTGTTTCTTCGGTAAGTGGCAATGTAACAACGATATAATCACAAACTGAAAGAACTTGGTTTAAATCTGACTGTTTGTACATTTCATCAACATATTCAGCTGGTTTTCCTGAATGGCGCACACCTAAAACCTTCATGCCGAATGCTTTCGCTATTTTTGCTGTTTCTTGGCCAATTGCTCCAACGCCAATAATACCAATTGTTTTTTCATGTATTTCAAGTTTTAAATCCTTGCCATCCCAAACTTTTTGTTGCTGATTTTTAACATATGTATGAATGTTCCTTGTTAAACTCAGCATGAGTGCGAAGACTGTTTCTGAAATTGGAAAACTATGAACACCATTAGCACTTGTGATAAGAATATCTTTAGCGGCTAAATTATTTAGTGGCAAGGAGTTTACTCCGGCACTCCAAGTTTGTATCCATTTAAGCTTGTCATTCTCGAATACCTTGTCATGGTCCCACTTGTTTTGCCAACCAATTATAATTTCTGCGTCTATAAGATGTGCTTCCCAATCACTTGCGTCTTTAGAAGCGTGTATCTCCCAATCTGGAATTACTGATTTTATTTTATTGACAAGTGCGGGTTGTACAGCATGTGTAATTAATAATTTGCGTTTGGTCATTGCTTTACACCTCATATTCGAAATTTTCCTTCTATTTCATTGTATCAAAATATAGCATAAAGATGCGAATAAAAGGATTGTATATGTATTTTCTTTTAAGCTACCCTGAAAAGAGGGTTTGTCTTTCTCAGTGGGTCCGCCAGCCGGAATCCACTTCGCTTTCCATGAGCCTCCTCGGAGTAAACTCCTGTGGGATCTCGTCTGTCTCACGAATCCAATAGGAGTCTTCGTGTATTCTGTCTGCTCCCTGTTTCCACTAGCAAAAAACTTAGGGAATCTGCTTCTTTTCAGGTGATGATGCAAATTTGCTTAGTTTGAGGCGTAAACATTACAAAAAGTATTTAAAAACCCCCTTTATAAGGGGGTTAATGAAATAAGTACAGTAAGGAATAGTTAGACAATTTTTCTTCTTAAAAATCCGGAAATAGCATCAATAATGGTTACCATCACGATAATGCCGAGTAGAATAATTCCTACTCGATCCCAGTCCCTTGAAGCTAATGCAAAGATAAGTGGGGTACCTATTCCGCCGGCACCAATTACTCCAAGAATGGAAGCAGAGCGGATATTGATTTCAAATCGGTAGAGTGTATAGGATAAGAAACCTGGCATCACTTGCGGCAGCACGGCAAACCATAGCATCTGAAAACGATTGGCGCCAGTAGCAATTAACGCTTCAGTTGGTCCCATATCAAGATTTTCGATTTCTTCTGAAAATAGTTTTCCAAGCATACCAATCGAATGCAATCCAAGTGCAAGTACACCGGCAAATGAACCTGGCCCCACAACTTTAATAAATAAAAGTGCCATGACAATCTCAGGAAAAGTACGAATAAAACTTAAGATGAATTTTCCTGTTCCAGAAATGGTTTTTCCTTTACTCATATTATTTGCTGCCCAAAATGCAAAGGGGACACAAAGAATAGCAGAAATAAATGTTCCCAGAATGGCAATTGCTAAAGTATCCAGTAATCCGCGAAGTAAATCTTCTCCGTCTGGCAAATAAACATAATCCCAATCAGGATGAAAAATACCAGAGAAAATAGCTTTTGATATTTGACCTGCCGTTTCTTTCATTCCGTTTAAAGGTAAACCAGAAAATGCCCAAATATAAATGAATGCCAACAATACGAAAATAACGGTTTTAAATATAAATTTCTTTTTCGGTTTCTTTAAAGTAGTAGTCGATTGGCTCATAATAATTTCTCCCGTAATTTCGTACTTATATAGTCTATTATTAATACAATAACAAGTGTCATAACAATAATAGATGCAGTTTTATCATACTCAAGAAAACCAAGTGTTTTATCGTAATATTCACCAATTCCGCCTGCACCAACAAGTCCTAGAATAGCAGCTGCTCGGACATTGACTTCAAAAGTGTATAAAACATAACTGGTGAAATGTGCTGTTATCTGAGGGATAACACCAAAAAAGATCCATTGTAGTTTATTGGCGCCAACCGCTGTCATTGCTTCTAAAGGTCCTGGATCGATTGCCTCAATTGCTTCGTATAATAATTTGGCAATTAAACCAATAGAAAAAATAGATAATGCAAGCATACCGGGCAATGCTCCCAATCCAAAAATAGCAACAAAAATGGAGGCTAATAATAGGTCAGGAACAGTACGAATTAAATTAAGGATAAATCGAAATGGATAGTAAATAAAAGATATACGAAAGATATTATTCGCACAAAATAGAGCAAGAGGAACAGCTATAATAGCACCAAATGTTGTGCCAAGAACAGCCATTCTAATTGTTTCTAACATTGGTTCTATAATTCTCTCGAAATATTGCCAGTTAGGTGGCCACATTTGTGCAAGTAAATCAAACATATTCGAAAATCCTAACTGTAATTCGCTAAAGGAAGACTCCGTTTTATAGGCGCTCCACCATAATAAAAGCACTACTAAAAGGACTGTCCATATATGTTTCGTTTTTGCTGGAGGTATAGGTGCTTGTAGTGCGGTTTTTTTCTTGTCATTTGTGCTCATACTGGTTCACCTAATAGTTCATCTTTTTTTAGTGGTCTACCATAAATTTCAGCAAACACTTCATCAGTTGCTGATTCCACAGGTCCGTCAAACACTATTTCTCCAGCACGAAGACCAATAATTCTTGTTGCATATTCACGAGCTAAATCGATAAAGTGCAAATTAACAACTGTTGTAATACCATCTTCTTGATTGATTCGTTTTAAGTCATCCATCACTTGTTTTGTAGTAAGGGGATCTAACGAAGCAACTGGTTCATCTGCCAAAATAATCTGTGCTTCCTGCGCCAAAGCTCTTGCAATCGATACACGCTGTTGCTGTCCACCAGATAGTTCATCTGCGCGCGAATATGCTTTTTCTAGGATATTTACACGGTTTAATGCATTTAATGACAGCTCAACATCTTCTCTCGGGAATAAACCTAAAATAGTTCGTAGTGTATTATGATAGCCGACACGTCCAGACAGCACATTTCGTAATACGGAGGATCGTTTTACTAGATTGAAGCTTTGGAAAATCATGCCGATATCCCGACGGATTTTTCTTAAGCCAGTTCCTTTAGCTGCTGTGATTGATTGTCCATTAATAAGGATTTCTCCTTCTGATATCTCATGAAGACGATTAATTGAACGGAGAAAAGTAGATTTACCTGCACCAGAAAGCCCAACAATAACAATAAATTCACCTTTATTAATGGTGATGTTAATATTATTCAATCCTTTAGTTCCGTTTGGATATACTTTTGTGACATTTTTAAACTGTATCAATTGCCAACCAACTTTCTACTATTTTTTCATATTATATTAGAGAAAAGAAATGATTCTAGGTGAACATACAATTTCTTTTCTACTAAAAGATTGATTTTTTATCCAATCAATCCTTTAGTAGAAAAAAAAGCTAAACCATTCAAGGATTAATACGGAATGGTTTAGCGATTTATAAAGAGGCATAGTGGATGCTAATAGGAGTTAACAAGAAGCAAAGTTAATATAAAATCCTAATAAAAAGCAATATCCAACATTACATCTATGCCTCTACAAAGTGATAAACTACTCCGTTTTTACCTTTTTAGAATACTCACGCACAATATCGAATTTGCTGTCGTCAGAAACAACGTATCCTTCATGTGTATAGATTTCACTGATGATTTTATGCCCCTCATCACTTTTACCGATATTAATAAAGGCATCTTGAAGTTTCTTTTGCCAATCTTTATCCATATCGGATCGAACAGAAATGGTATCATTTGGTATAGCTTCCGTTTTATCAATTACTTTTGTATCATCAAATACTTTTGGATAGTCTGCTTTTACAATATTACGGGCATCTTGAAATACAACTGCAGCATCAACATCACCGTTTAATAGAGAAATAACTGCTTGGTCATGTCCTTTAATATTGACGCCTTGTACATCTTTTTGAGGATCAATATTATTTTCCATTAATTTAGCAGCTGGCCAAACATAACCGGCAGAGGATGTTACATCCTGGAATGCGATTTTTTTGCCTTTAAGATCTGCAATGCTGTTAATATTCGAATCTTTTTTCACAATAAAAATACTATTATAAAAATCTACTAATTGATCATTTTGTGATCCATCGTCGTTAATTCCTTTACGTTGTGCTTGGAGAATTACTTCAGCTGCTTTTTTCTCTTTTGCAAGAACGTAAGCAGTTGGAGGTAAGAAACCAACATCCACTTTTTTAGACGCCATTGCTTCAATAATGGTGTTATAGTTAGTAGAAACACTAACCTTAACCGGAATTCCCAATTCTTTCGATAATAAGCCTTCCAATGGTTTTGCTTTAGCTTCTAAAGTACCTGCATTGGAAGAAGGCACGAATTGAACCGTTAATTCCTTTGGTACATAAGCTGCCGATTTAGATTCATTATCATCCTTTGCTGAACCACAACCACTGAGTAAGCCAGCTGCCAATGATAAGGATACGCCGAATGATGCTAATTTTTTAAACATGTTTCAACCTCCGAGAAATACTATATTTTATTACATGTAAAAATATAGCATAATATTGTCGGAAAGTGACAAAAAATTTGTGTAAAAAACTATTTTTTTTTGTAAATTCTAAATTTACATTATCTTAAAATTTGAAGGAAAATGAAAAAAAGTAAACAAACATAGAAATATCAACAGATAATTGTATAGAGAAAACATATATTGTAAACTATTAATGAGTATTTATTTATTAAAATAGAAAAGTAGAAAAATAGAAAGATTAATATATTCTTCTACTATAATAAAAAAGAATTTAAGAAAGTGAAAATGATGATTTCTTAAGGGGATGAAGTCTTGACAAACACAAATATAACTATTTTATTGACAAGTGATGTTCATGGAAATATATATCCAATTAATTATGGGACGAACGAACAGGCGAATGTTGGTTTAGCTAAAGTTGCGACAATCATAGATCGAGAGCGAAAAAAAAATGAACATACTATTGTACTGGATAATGGAGATTTAATTCAGGGAACACCGCTGACTTATCATTATGTAAATTTTTTAGCAGAGAAAAAAAATCCAATGATCGCCTGTTTAAATGGGCTGAAGTATGATGCTGCTGTTATTGGAAACCATGAATTTAATTATGGGATAGATACACTTAAAAAAGCTGTACATGAATCTGATTTTCCATGGTTATGCGCCAATATAGTAGATAGCAGAACAAAAGAACCTTTCCTTGGAAAGCCATACATAATAAAAAACGTCGGTTCATTTAAACTGGCTATCTTAGGCATAACAACCCACTATATTCCGAATTGGGAAAATCCAAATCATATAAAAAATTTAGAGTTTAAGGATGCTTTATCGAGCGCAAAGGAATGGATAGCAAAAATAAAAGCTGAAGAAGAACCAGATGTAATGATTATGTCTTACCATGGAGGTTTTGAAAGAGACATACTGAGTGGTGAACCAACAGAAGTATTAACAGGAGAAAACCAAGGATATAGGATGTGTAAAGAAATAGATGATCTAGATGTATTATTAACAGGCCACCAACATCGGTCATTAACAGGCTCTTTATACGGAACAGAGCTTATTCAAGCAAGTAATAATGGCCAAATGGTCGGAAAGATTTCAATAAACCTTAATCAAATGGGGGAGATAGTGGGAAAATCTTCTGAATTAATATCAGTTGTAGATGTTTGTGCAAAGGAAGAAATAATAGATCAAGTAAAGGAATATGAAGAAAGTACGCAAAATTGGCTTGATACGCCAATAGGGTTTATAGATGGTAATATGATTGTTGCAGATCCATTAGCAAGCAGATTAGAAGACAATAGTTTAATTGAATTTATCAATAAAGTGCAAATGGCAGCAGCTGAAGTGCAAATAGCAAATACTGCTTTATTTAATAATGAATCTCCTGGGTTTAAACCGAATGTAACGATGCGGGATATTGTTTCAAACTATATTTATCCGAATACATTAAAGGTTCTTGCTTTAACAGGAGAGGACATTAAAGCAGCGTTAGAGCAAAGTGCAAAATATTTCATGCTAAATGAAGAGGGCGAACCAGCAGTAAGTTCTGATTTTATCCATCCAAAGCCACAACATTATAATTATGATATGTGGGAAGGTATTGAATATATATTAGATATTTCAAAACCAGCAGGAAATAGAGTAGTAAAACTTAGTTTTGAAGGGAAACCTTTAGAAGAAAATAAGGAGTATGAGGTTGTAATGAATAACTATCGTGCAGGCGGTGGCGGCGATTATTTGATGTTTCAAAATAAACCAGTTGTTCGGGAGATTCAATTTGATATGGCAGAACTGATTGCTAACTATATAATGGAGAGAAAAACTGTGACTGCTACATGTAATCATAATTGGAAAGTGATTTGGTGAAAATATTATACATGTATTTGAAGCGGCATGAATGGAGCCGCTTTTACTCTTTTAGGTTTATTGTTACTCACAGACTACTGTTTAAGATTGCGAGACAGGCGAGAAACCTAGTGCTAAACTATGTGTTAATAACATTGACATTTATTACTACTTAGTTTAGTCTTAATATTAAAAAAATTTAGATAGTATATAAGTGTGCTGAGAAAGAAGGGATGATTAGGATGGAGAAAAAACCGGTTATTGGGATAACAGGTGCGTATGTATTACATAATAAATTTATGGAAGGCTCTTATACCCATCATGATTATCAAAAAGCGATAGCAAAAAACGGAGGTCTGCCGATTATATTGCCATTTGTTCAGGAAGATTTAGCAGAAGAAATGGTAGAACAGTGTGACGCTATTTTATTAAGTGGAGGAGAAGATGTAGATCCTTCCATGTATAACCAAGATCCGCATCTAGATTTAGGTGCTACAATTCCATTGCGCGATAAAGTGGAGTTGAAAATTATAAAAGCAGCAATGAAACGTAATATGCCGATATTTGCTATTTGCCGTGGGATTCAAATATTAAATGTTGCACTTGGAGGGACACTTATACAAGATATTCCAAGCAGTGTGAAAGACAGTATAAAGCATAGCCAGATTGTGGACCGAAGCTGGGATACACATTGGGTTACGATAGTGGAAAACAGTAGACTTGAACAGATTATGAAGGACACTTCTGTACGAGTAAATAGTCTTCATCATCAAGCAATTGATCGAGTAGCAAATGATCTAGCAGTAGTTGCACAAAGCTCGGATGGTATAATTGAAGCGGTAGAGCATAAAAGCTATCAAAATTTCTTTCTCGGCATTCAGTGGCATCCAGAATCGATGGCTGCAACAAACGAAGCGATGAATCGTTTATTTGCGCAATTTGTAAAAAGTGCGAAAAAGGAACTCGTCTAGCAACATACTATAAGTAAAAAGTATAATAAAAGTTATACTATTATTATGTTAAAGGAAATTAGAAGAACGAATAATATTTAGAAAAAAAATTAGTATTACATAGTAAAATCAGCTAAAATAGAAAAGTAACATATATTTTATTCGGAGGTAATACAAAATGAGCGAAAAAACTTTTACTATTATTGATGAAACAGGGATACATGCTAGACCAGCTACTTTATTAGTTAGCACAGCTAGCAAATTTAAATCTGATATGCAAATTGCATACAAAGGCAAATCCGTTAACTTAAAATCCATTATGGGTGTTATGTCATTAGGAGTACCACAAGGTGGAGAAATCACAATTTCTGCAACTGGAGAAGATGCATCCGATGCAGTTGCTGGCTTAGAAAGTGCATTGAAAAATGAAGGATTAGTTGGTTAAGTTAACAACTAGAAGACCCTCTTTTAAAAGAGGGTCTTCGTTTATAAGGAAAAGTATAAAATTTTTGAAATGTGAAGTCTGTCTAGCGCCAGCGCCTAGCCCCTGTGAAAGATAACCTCTTGTCTCTAAAAGTAAAAAACACTTTTTAAGTCAAGAGAACATTTTTCTTCGGGGTTAAGCAAGGCTTCTGTGCTTTTCTTACCTAAGGTACTAAATATTCCATTCATACATAAATTCAGTTAAAATAATCTGTATATTATAAAGATTCAATGTTTTGGAGGGCGATAGAAAAGTTTTTTACTTGAGTCATTCTATTATAATGTCATTAAAATTCGGATAGCAGAGATAAAAAATAATTTATTTTTAATAAGAAGCAAAAAAGTTTGGGGAGATACAAATGATTGTTCGAGCAGAAGGAGTAGGGCTGAAACGAAATGGGAAGTGGATTTTGCAGGATATTAATTGGAAAATCAATAAAGGCGAGCATTGGGTTTTATATGGACTGAATGGGGCTGGAAAGACAGCATTGTTGAATATGCTTTGTGCTTATTATCATCCAACAGTTGGAGCTGTTGAAGTATTAGGTAAGGTGTTCGGCAAAGCAGAATTAGGTGGAGCTTTACGAAAAAGAATAGGATTAGTGTCAAATAGATTACAACAAAACTTATATGCATCGGATAGTGCCTATGAAATTATTTTAAGCGGGGCATTTGCATCAATCGGTCTTTATGAAACACCAACAGACGAGGTGCGGCAAAAGGCAATCGATTTATTAAAGCAGCTTGGCTGTTTTGATTATGCCAATCGTGCTTATAGTAGTTTATCACAAGGTGAAAAGCAAAAAGTATTAATCGCTAGAGCGCTAATGCTTGATCCAGAACTAATTATATTAGACGAGCCGGCAACTGGTCTTGATTTTTTAGCTAGAGAGCAATTACTAGAATCCATTCATAATATGGCGGAAAAAGAAAATGCTCCCACTATCATTTATGTCACACATCACTTAGAAGAAGTACTTCCCGTATTTACACATTCTTTTTTATTGAAAAAAGGAACGGTATTTGCTAAGGGAAGAACAGTTGAAATGATGTCAAGTGAAAATTTATCAAATTTTTTCGAATTTCCAGTAAAAGTGATTTGGGATAAAGACCGACCGTTGCTAACACGTGCATAAAGAAATTCTTAACGATAGAAAAAAGTACAGAATAGACAAACCAGACAAACTTGTAACATGGCACAAGAAAAAGAAGCAGCTTTCTACTTTTTATGAAGCAAATTTGAAGCAGAGAGCAGCCAGAATACACGAAGACTCCTATGGGATTAGCGGGAAAGAAGAGATCCGATAGGAGCAAAGCTCCTAGGAGGCTTGACGCCCGCCCCATGGAAAGCGAAGTGTATTTCGGGTGCGGACTTAATTGAGAGAGACAAATCCTCTTTTCAGAATAGCTTAAATACATTATACCTCCTGCTTAGAAAGAGAAAAGACGTCGTCCATACTAGAGTAATGCGAATCCGCTGAAAAAGTGAATACTAAAAAATAATAATAGATAGTGAAAAAACGAACACCCCATGGAATCATTAATTTTTACAGATGCCACACTAAATCAATAGGATGAGTGTTATCAAGTTTCTCCAATCAGTTTGTCTAATGAGCTTACGATAAAAAGAAGCCCTTCTATTACTCTTTCCAATCTTCATAAACTACTACACCGCCAGTTAAATCGATCGTATTTCGTTCTCCTTTATATAGCAACTTCCCATTTTCTTTAACGAGAAGATTTTCAAAAGTATACACTTTTTTTCCACTCGGTAGTGTAATAACAACTTTTTCTCCTAAATCTCTTGATGCAGTTGACGTATGCGTATGTGAGAAATAATGTCCAATACCTATATAGATGCTTATGAAAACAACTATTATAACTAGACTTACTACTAACATCATTTTTTTTCTAAATGGATTTTTATTCTCTTTATATTTATCTGAGCGGTCCATAATCTCCTCCAAAAAAACATCCATAGTCCTAAAAAAAATTGAGGGATGAAATAAAAAATCCAAAATTATTTATAAACCAATTCATTACTAATTAATTTCCCTTAATTGTAAAATATGAAACGATTAATAAAAACATGATAAAAAAGTTATTAATTCATGTATAAACTCGATTATTTCTTTAATGCGGAATGCAATTTACACCCCATACAAAAAAACTTTTGAAATGATAAAAAATATTGGAAAGATGAAACATTTTTTACTTTTTCACGTATATATGGTAACGATTAAAATAAGGAGGAGTACTTTGTGAAAATCTATATAAAGAAGGAGTGTAAATATAAAATCTTTTTTAAATTTATAGAAAGCGAATGATGTTTATGGAGTTATTTGGTTTTTCTATCTCATCGTTTTATTTGATTGTTTTGATAATATCAGGATTATGCATTTTTTTAACACTATTAATAGCAGATATTTTTAGTGCTGATTTAGGTTTTTTTAATCCAACCTTAATTTTGGCATTTTTAACAATATTATCTGCAAGTGGCTACTTATTAGAAAAATATGCAAGAATGAATAGTTTGTTAATCTTCGGTTTATCAGCAGCAGGAGCATTTGTTGTCGCATTATGTTTGCATTTTTTTGTATTTATCCCATTGTCTAATGCAGAGGAGTCTCTCGGATACAGTGATGATTCTTTAAAAGGAAGAGTTGGAAAAGTACTTACCTCCATCCCGAAAGACGGGTATGGAGAAATTATGATTGAAAGTTATAGTGGTCATATCATAAAAACGGCTGCTGGTTTTTATAATGAAGAAATAAAGGGGCCAAGCAAGATAGTAGTAATCGAAGTGAAAAATAATATAGCCTATGTTATTCCACAAGAGGATTTATAAAAGGAACCAAGTTAACAAAATGAATAATGAAAAAGTTTTGCTATTACTAGAAAAAATCGTGTAACAGAATAAGGGAGGAAAAAATATGCTTGATATTTGGATTATTGTTGGTGTTGTCGTTATTTTATTAATTTCATTAATTAGTATTTTTATTGCGAAATATAAAACAGTTGGACCGGATGAGGGACTGATTGTAACGGGAAGTTATTTAGGTTCAAAGAATGTTCATGTAGATGAAGCTGGAAATCGAATAAAAATTATTAGAGGTGGAGGAACTTTTATTCTGCCTGTTTTTCAACAATCTGAACCTTTAAGCCTTTTATCAAGCAAATTAGATGTTTCTACACCAGAAGTTTATACAGAACAAGGTGTGCCTGTGATGGCAGATGGAACAGCTATTATTAAAATAGGAGGTTCTATTGGCGAAATTGCAACCGCTGCAGAACAGTTTTTAGGAAAAACAAAACAAGATCGTGAAAATGAAGCAAGAGAAGTATTGGAAGGGCATTTACGATCTATTCTTGGTAGTATGACAGTAGAAGAAATTTATAAAAATAGAGATAAATTTTCTCAAGAAGTGCAAAGAGTTGCATCTCAAGATTTAGCAAAAATGGGATTGGTAATTGTTTCCTTTACCATTAAAGATGTGCGAGATAAAAACGGCTATTTAGACTCTCTTGGTAAACCAAGAATTGCTCAAGTAAAAAGAGATGCTGATATTGCCACTGCTGAAGCAACAAAAGAAACACGTATTAAAAAAGCAGAAGCAGATAAAGATGCGAAAAAAGCAGAGTTGGAAAGAGCAACAGAAATAGCGGAAGCAGAAAAAGAAAATCAAATGAAAATGGCTGATTATAGAAGAGATCAGGATATTGCAAAAGCACGTGCTGACCAAGCGTATGATTTAGAAACAGCAAGATCGAAACAAGATGTAACAGAGCAGGAAATGCAAATTAGGATTATTGAAAGACAAAAACAGATCGAGCTTGAAGAAAAAGAAATTTTGAGAAGAGAAAAGCAATATGATTCTGAAGTGAAAAAGAAAGCAGATGCTGATCGTTATTCCATGGAACAAGCAGCAGAAGCAAATAAAAGAAGAGAAATTGCCGAAGCCGATGCGAATCAATATCGTATTGAATCTCAAGCAAAAGCAGAAGCAGAAAAAGTTCGAGTTGATGGTTTAGCAAAAGCGGAAGCAGAAAAAGCAAAAGGGGAAACCGAAGCAGAAATTATTCGCTTAAAAGGTTTAGCAGAAGCAGAAGCGAAACGAAAAATTGCGGAAGCCTACCAACAGTATGGTCAAGCAGCAATCTTAGATATGGTCTTAGATATGCTTCCAGAATATGCAAAACAAGTGGCAAGTCCATTAGCAAATATTGATAAAATTACGGTCGTAGATACAGGAAGCGACGGTAGTAATGGAGGCGCCAATAAAGTAACTGGATACGCAACGAACTTAATGTCCACTATGCAGGAATCATTAAAAGCTTCTGCAGGTATTGATGTAAAAGAACTACTTGAAAATCTTTCTGGAAAAGGCAATGTCCGACAAAGCGTAGAAGAATTAACAAACGAACTAATTAAGAATAAATAAAAAAAGCGAATCGAAAATTACTTATTATAAAAGAATAGAGTAGTAATTTGTTGAGGGTTAAAGCTAAATCAAGTAATAGGAAGCATTATGCAAAAACCAAAAAAACACTCCAAAAGATTAACTTTTGGAGTGTTTTTTACTTATTTTTTTAAATCTTCAATAGATGTAATATCCATATAGCTAGGAACTACTAAACCAAGTTTTGTTCCTTCTAGGTTTGTTCCTAAGTCTTCAAATTTACCTTCATATTTTTTCGCATAGTCTGCGTGTGTAGTTGGCAGCCAAGCGGCAACGTGAGCATCTAAGCTTCCGTCCGCAACTCCAGTCCAAAGTGGACCTGCTTCTACTTGACTTAATGTAACTTTATAACCTAAATCAGTAAGCACTTTTCCAATTACATTTGTACTTGCAATTTCACTATCCCAAGCAACATAGCCGATTTTAATTTTGTCGCCTTTAACTTTATTAATGCCATTTGTCCATTCAGCTACTAAGTCAGCATTTTCTTTAACCCATTTTGCAGCAGCTTTTTCAGGATCAGTACCACCATTAATATCCATCATGACTTTACCCATCTCATCTGTATTCCAATGGAAATTATCTAATACTTGGTTTGCTTCTGGCATATCTTCTTTTAAGCCTTTACGAGTAACGGTGTGAATATTTTCATCTTTACCAAATGTTCCTTTAGGATCTTCCAAGTATTTTAAGTCATATGCAGCGAACATCCAATGTGGTGTCCAGCCAGTTACGATAATTGGTTCTTTTTTATCATACGCTTTTTTTAATGAAGCAGTCATGGCAGCACTTGAACCTTCGACTACTTTCCAATCAGATAAGTCATAATCAGTTAATGCTTGGTTGGCAGCCTTCATTAAACCTGCGCCTGGATCGATTCCTACGATTTTATAATCGACTGTATCTCCAACTGTTGCATTCTCATCTTTACTCTTTGATCCACATGCAGCGAGTGCAAGTGTTAAGGATAATACTAAAAATAAACTAATAAACTTCTTCATCTTAATTCATTCCCCCACTTTTTTTATTTCCTATATTTTGTGTAATTCTATCAAGAATAATAGCGACTACAACAATAGCTAAACCGGCTTCAAACCCACGACCAATCTGTATTTGTGTAACGGCACGATAAACATCTGCGCCAAGTCCAGGTGCACCGACCATTGCAGCAATAACTACCATAGATAGCGCAAGCATGATGCTTTGATTAATGCCTGCCATAATAGTTGGCATGGCAAGCGGCAGTTGAACTTTTACTAATTTTTGACCTGTTGTACTTCCAAATGCTTCAGTTGCTTCTGTAATATCACTAGGAACCTGTTGAATTCCAAGAATCGTTAATCGAATAGTAGGTGGCATAGCAAAAATAACGGATGCTACTACACCAGGAACGACACCTATATTGAAAAAGAAAATAGCAGGTATTAAATAAACAAATGCTGGCATTGTTTGCATAAAATCAAGCACAGGTACAACAATTTGTTTTACTGTATTTTTCTGTGAAGCCCATATTCCCATTGGTACACCGATGAGAATAGAAATAACAACTGCAGAAAGTACAAGGGCTAATGTATTTAACATTGGTTCCCAATATCCTAAATTATCCACGATAAATAAACCAACTATTGTAAATAAGGCGATTTTTTTATTCGCAAATTTCCATGCGATTAAAGCCAATATAATTATAAAGATATAGGATGGTATAAATCCTAAAACGGTAACTAATCCTTCTACAGCAAATTCTAATGTTTCTGAGATACCATCAAATGCAACAGCAAAAGTAGTGGTTAACCAATCTACAAATGAATCAATCCAATCTGCAATCGGCAGTTTAGGCAATAGATTCCCCATTAATTATTCACCTCCATTTTTGACTGTTCCAAAAGTTCTGTATGGTTGTTAATGTTGTCGTTATTTCCTGCTAGTGCGCCAATGACGGCACCTCTGACCACAATTCCTTTTAAACGTTGTTCGGAATCGACAACGGATACCGGGATAGCAGCAGATGAAACTTTGTCAAATAAATCGGTTAATAGAGTATCGCCTGGTACGGTTGTGATATCTTCAATTAAAATATCTTGAATGGATTGCTGATGCTCTATCGCATGTTTCGCATCATCAGCTGTAATAGCTCCAAGCAGTACTTTTCTTTTATTTACGATATAAATACTGGAAATTCCTAAGTCTTTCATGATTTGCAGCGCAACACGAGGTCCTTTTTCCAGTTGAACGGACTCAGCACGTTTCATTACATGATTAGCTGTTAATACTTTAGATAAATCAACATCTTCAACAAAACGTTCTACATAATCATTAGATGGATTCATCAATATTTCTTCTGGTGTTCCAACTTGAACAATGGAACCATCTTTCATTAGTGCAATTCGGTCTCCAATTCTTAGTGCTTCATCTAAATCATGTGTAATAAATATAATTGTTTTTTCCATATTCGATTGTAAATCTAATAATTCATCCTGCATATCTTTTCGAATAAGGGGGTCTAGTGCACTAAAAGCTTCATCCATCAGAAGAACGTCTGGATTATTTGCTAATGCTCTAGCAAGACCAACTCTTTGCTGCATCCCTCCACTTAATTGATCTGGATATTGGTTTTCATATCCTTCTAAACCAACTAGCTTTAGCGATTCTTCTGCGCGCTGTTTTCTTGTTTCTTTGGCAACACCTTGGATTTCTAAACCATATTCAGTATTTTCTAAAATAGTTCGATGTGGAAGAAGCGCAAATTTCTGAAATACCATGCTTATTTTTTCTCTTCTCACATTGCGCAGTTCTTCTTTAGACATCTCCACAATATTTTTCCCATCAATATAAACCTTGCCGAGTGTTGGATCAATAAGTCTGTTCAACATTCGAACAAGGGTAGATTTACCACTGCCTGATAACCCCATAATAACAAAAATTTCACCAGCGTTTACTTCAAAGCTTGCTTTGTTTACACCAACAGTTGCACCGGTATTTTTTAATATTTCGCTTTTTGAAGCGCCATTATTTAATAATGATATGGCTTTTTTACTATTTTTCCCGAAGATTTTAGTAACATCTTCAATTTTCACTTTTACGGATTCTTTCATTATTTCACCTCATTAAGTTCCAAGCCGAATTGCCACTAACTAAGTATAAAGGGATAAGCTGTCAAGAAGCAAAGTCGGTATTTAGCCATATTCTTCTGTAAAGAACGTACAGAAAAAACTGAACGTACAGAACGGTTAGTATCCTTAGTATTCCTTCTATATGCTCTAGCATGCTTTAAACAATCATCCTTTACAATTCTGTCATACATGATAATCTAATAAAAGAAAATGAATAATAAAAATATTAACTGTAAACGTAAATATGTATGATTCTATAAAGTAATATTGCTAGTATTCACTTTATTGAACGTATAAATAGGACGAAATGCAGCTGATTTTTTCTACCTTTAAGGTATAACGGGGAAGCTCTTCGTATGAGACATAAAAAGGGGAGTTTATTTTCTACCAGTTGTAAATATCATAATGTGATGGATGTGAAGGAAATCATGGAAGGTAAGGAGCAGTTAGAGGTAGCTCGTGAAAGAGTAATTGATGTGATATCTGAAAATATTAATTTATTTGGAGTAACGGATTCAATTGGTAGATTATATGGCATGTTGCTTTTTCAAGAAAAACCGATGACGCTTGATGAAATGAAAGAAGAATTAGGAATGAGCAAAACAAGCATGAGTACATCTGTTCGAACATTATTAGATTTAAAAATGGTCGATAAAGTGTGGAAAAAGGGTGTACGAAAAGATTTGTATAAAGCGGAAGATGATTGGTATCAAACATTTATTGATTTCTTTACAATCAAATGGCGAGCTGGAGTGTCCATGAATGTTCACGCGATGGAAAAATCATTAGCTGAATTAAAAAATTTGTTGCAGCAAGAACATGTTGCAGAGGACATTAAAGCATTAGCCAAAAGCGATATAGAAAAATTAAAACATTCACTTGAATATTATAATTGGTTAAATCGTTTAGTCGACAGCTTAGAGTCGCACGAAATATTTAACCATATTCCAAAAATAGAAGATAAATAAAATATATAAAATATAGTGTCAGGATGAAAAAGTATGATTACTGCAGAAAACGGGGAGTGAAGAAGAGAACACCCCGTTTTTAACAGACTGAATCCCTGAAAAAGGGGTTTTTTTGTGTAGTATGAGGAAAGCCTTTCATTCGCCTTTTTTTGGTTCTAGTGAAAAAACCTAAAAAATGTGCTTTTGACTATCGCACATTTTGGGGTTCTTGAATAGGATATACAGAATTAAAAAAAGGAGGTAATTATTCATGGGTGAAGGTGGATACGGCGGAGGTTTCGCTCTTTTAGTAGTTTTATTTATTCTTTTGGTGATTATTGGTGCTTCTTGGGGCTATGGTGGATTTTAATCATTAAAAAAGTAATCTTTATAAAAAGAGGGAGGAATAACGTATGTACGGATACGGAGGTGGCTGCGGCTATCCTAGTTATAGCTACGGATATAGCTGTGGCGGCGGTTACGGTGGCGGTTTTGCTTTAATCGTTGTACTATTTATTCTTTTAATTATTGTTGGTGCAGCTTGTTTTAAATGGTAATATACAAAAACCTGATTCTGTTTTTTAGAATCAGGTTTTTGTTTGTATTTCGGGTCTGTCAAGGCACTTACGCTTTTCATTGTCTAGCTTCAGTGCCTAGCCCCAGTGAGTATTGCCTCCTGCCTCTAAAAGTAAAAAACACTTTTTGAGTCAGGAGAACATTTTTCTTCGGGGCTACCAAGGCACTTACGCTTTTCATTGTCTAGCTTCAGTGCCTAGCCCCAGTGAGTATTACCTCCTGCCTCTAAAAGTAAAAAACACTTTTTGAGTCAGGAGAACATTTTTCTTCGAGGCTACCAAGGCACTTACGCTTTTCTTAGTCTAAATTGAAAAAAATCTTTTTGTGTTTTTGAGAAGTTGTGTATAAACAGTAGATTCAGATTCTTTTTTTATTGCGGCTATTTCCTTTATGGTATGGTGAATCATGCTTGGCATTGTTTTCCTTTGCTCAAATAGACCTTCAAATGGCCATGGTCCATCTGTTTCTACCATCAATTGATGTAGTGGATATTTCTTTACAAGTTCTTTGATTTCTTCTTCATAAAGTACATCAGGTGTAATCGAAACATAGCAGTTATTATTGATTAAATGCTCTATTGTTACAGAATCTCCTTTAAACCAATGAAATTGCGCATTCATATAATTATGCTTCTCCAAAAGTGCTAAAACAATTGGCGCTTCATCATAAATACTATGCAATACAATCGGTTTATTATGTTCCTTTGCCAAAAGAATAAATTGTTCTAGTAAGTCTATATATGGCTCCAACGAATAAAGTAAGGGGCTTTTTTCACGTACATAGTGGGGAAGTCCCACTTCACCAACAGCAACCATACTAGAAGAATGCTCTTTTATCCATTGGAATAGTTCAATAATCTCTATCTCGGCTGGCATTCGTTGTTCAGGATGAAAACCGTATGCTGCATAAACAAATGGATGGATTTTTGTTAATTCCTCATTGCTTATGCAAGACTTTTTATTCATGGAGACCGTGATAACTGCTTCAAGGGAATGGTCCTGTTGCATTTTATTGATACTGTTCTGTTTATACTGATCAAGGTGAATATGGGCATCGATTATCTTTTTCATTCTATCTGCTTACCTTCCTTTATTGTTGGTGGAGCGGAAGAGTTTCCTTGTGAATTTTGCAATAAGAAATAGATTTCTTTTTTGTATTCAAGGAATGATGGTTCTAACCATAAATTCTTATCTCTTGGCCTGTTAAATGGTACCTTAACTTCAGTTAAGATGGAAGCTGGTCGATTAGATAAAATAAAAATACGATCAGATAAAAATAATGCTTCATCAATATTATGGGTAATAAATAATATGGTTCGTTTATGTTCTTCCCAAATGGATAATAACCATTTTTGCATTTCTAAACGGGTGAATTCATCTAATGCACCAAAAGGCTCGTCTAAACATAAGAGAGATTCAGAACTTAATAAGGCTCGGATAAAAGATACGCGCTGCTTCATCCCGCCAGATAATTCATGTGGAAAAGCATTCTCAAAGGAAGCAAGACCTGCCTTTTGTAGCATCTCTTTTGCTTTAACTTTGTTTTTATTTCCTCTTAATTCTTGCGATAATGTAGCATTCTCTATGACAGTCCGCCAAGGAAATAAGGAAGCTGCTTGCGGCATATAGCTGATAAATCCCTTTCTCCCTGTAATCTTTGTATCTTTTAAATAAATATCTCCTGCGTTAGGTGTTAAAATGCCGCCGATTAAATGAAAAATGGTACTTTTTCCGCTTCCAGAAGGTCCAAGAATAGATACAAATTCTCCTTCATTAATCTTCATATTTAATTGATTTAAAACACTATTTGCACCAAATGACATGGAAATATTGTTTAATTCAAGAAAGCTCATTGCCGCTCATCCTTTCTTTGGCCCTTTATACAGCATTTTTCTAACAGTTGAATAAGGAGAAAAAACAGTAAACTTAAGAACATAATGGCAAAAATAGCGACAAATACACGATCTGTTCGAAAGGAAGAAGATGCGAAGGTCATATATACACCAACCCCTTGTTTCGCACCAAGCCATTCGGAAATTACTGCTCCCATTACACTATAGGTAGCTGATATTTTTAATCCAGAAAAAATAGACGGCAGAGCAAATGGCCATTCCAATTTCCAAAAAAGTTGACGTTTGCTGCTTCCTGACATGATCATATAATGCTTTAATTCAGGTGAGGTTTGTCTAAATCCATCTAGGCAGGCGATTGTAATAGGAAAAAAACAAACAAGTATGATAATAATTAGTTTCGGCAGAACCCCAAAACCAAACCAAATAACAAGTAATGGTGCCAAGACGATTGTAGGAATATTCTGCGATAGGATGAGCAATGGATAAAATGATTTACGTAAAAAGGGAATACGATGCAAAATAATCGCTATACATAAACCGAAAATGGTCCCAATAATAAAACCAAACAAGGATAATTGAATGGTTGAGAGTAAATGAATAGAAAAGCTTTCCCAATTTAAAAATGCTTCCTTTACAATAGTAAGAGGAGAGGGGAGAAGCCATGTTTCAATAGTGAACATTCGTACTGCTTCTTCCCAAACAATAAATAAAAGAAGGAGAACCAAAATCGGTCTCCAACTGTTTGAAAATAGTTTCTTCATTAACGATATTTCTCCGTTAAATCTTCCATTGTTATACCTGTTGGCTGGTAAAGCACTTTAATTTGGGTGATTACGTTACTGCTGCCAATTTCAATCATTTTTTTATTCATGCTGCTGATGATTGCAAATAATTCATCCAGTTCCCCTTCAATCGTTGTTTCTAATGGATGAACTTCATATTTGACACCAGACTCTTGAATCACTTTAATTGCTTCGTCTACATAAGGAATTACATTTTCCCCATTTTTTGTTTTTGGAATGATTTGAATGCTTATTAATGAGTTAGCCATTGTTTCTCCTCCTTATTTAGCTGGTAAAAAATCATTAGTAAAGGCGGAATTTGCATTCAGTTTTTTATCTAATAATTTATTATCATACATCCAGTCTGCGTAGTTTTCCCATACAGAAAGTTTTTGTTCGCCCCAGCGTGTTGCATCATCTTGATATTTTGAAGCTAGCCATTCTTGACTTTTTTTCACTAAATCTGCATCAAGATCCGGTGCTGCTTTTAATAGAATGTTAGCGGAATCTGCTGGATTTTTTATCGCATATTGGTATCCTTCAGAAGCTGCTTTTACAAATGCTTTTACTGTATCTGGATTAGAACTTATCATTTTTTCATTTGTAGAAAGAACTGGTGTATAATAATCCAATTTATCGCTATAATCTGTTAAATAAATCATATTTATTTTTTCACCGCGCAGTTCTGCTTCTACGCCTGTCCATCCATAATAAATCCATGCAAAATCAATATCTTTTTTCACAGCTGTAAAGAAATCGGTATCCCCAATATTGATGATATCTAAATCTTTAACATTTGCATTTTCTTGTTTCATTAAAGAGGATAATACGGATTTTTCAACTTCAGATCCCCATCCTCCATATGTTTTTCCAGCAAAATCTTTGGGACTCTTAATGTTTTTGTTTGCAGGTGATGCGAAACCGGATGTGTTATGTTGGATAACTGCTGCAATTGATACAATTGGAACATCTTGAATTCTTGCTTGTGTGATAGATTCTTGATAGCTTACTCCAAAATCTGCTTTTCCAGAAGCAACTAGTGTATCTGCCCCAGCATCTCCTGGTGTAATAATATCAACATCTAATCCTTCTTTTTCAAAGTAGCCTTTTTCTTTAGCAACATATAAGCCTGTATGATTTGTATTTGGTGTCCAATCTAATACAACGGTTACTTTTTTTAAGCCCTTTTCAGTTTGTTTTTTCTCAGGATCAGATGAATTGCTGCAGCTTGTCAGAAAAAGAAGTGCAGTAATCAAGAAAATAATTTTTTTCATTTGTATTACCTCCATTTAATGTAGAAAAGAAAAAGAAGCTCTGTTTGAAATAGGAAGATACGCTTATTAAATGCTACCCTGAAAATAGGATTCCGCACATCCCATAGGAGTTTTCGTGTATGCAGGCTGTTCCCTGCTAAAAAGACTGGAATCTGCTTTTTTTATATGCCATGTTGAGGCTCTCTATTAGCAGGGATGGTTGTCTGCAAAATAAACGAATGCATAGCAAAAAAGCATTCAAGGCTTCTGAACCTGTGAACGCTTTAAATACGTTATGTATGTAAAGAATAGGCGTTTCCTACGCTGATTTCAATCAGGTCAGGTTCAAAGGGTTTCTATCCTTAAAGACATCTCTCAACCAGTTTAAGCTGGTTCCCCTACTAAAATTCTTTCTTATTCATTTCCTTCTATATTATAACAGAAAGCAGGAGGATTGCCATTATTTTAGGCTACCCTGAAAAAGGAATGGACTCTCAAATAGTTTGCAGCCTGCATACACTTCGCTTTCATGCGGGGTCTCGTCTTTCTTGCATTCCCGCGGGAGTCATCGTGTATTCCGGCTGCTCCCAGGTTCAAACTTAGGTCATAAAACAAAATAGAAAGGTACTTCTTTTCATGTGCATGGTGTAAAATTTTTTGTTTGCATTTGTTTATTTAAAAATAGGTAATAGTGTTTGGTGGGAAGTTATCTAAATGGCACTTATAAATGATAAAATAAAGAAAAAAGCAAATGAAAGGGTGAGTGATTTTCCGTGATTAACGAGTTAATAAAAGAGGCGAATCATTTAGTGGTATTTACAGGGGCAGGGATGTCAACGGAAAGTGGGCTACCAGATTTCCGATCCACAAAAAGTGGTTTATGGACAAAAGAACGAAAAGCATATTTGTCCAGTACAGATGCATTAAACACACATTTACAAGAATTCATTGCTTTTTATAAAGAAAGGGTTTTGGGGATTCAACAGTATAAGCCGCATAAAGGACATTATATTTTAGCGGAATGGGAGAGAAGAGGATTATTAAAGCGGATCATCACTCAAAATGTAGATGGCTTTCATCAGGAAGCGGGCAATAAAAGGGTAGAAGAATTGCACGGAACATTGCAAAAACTTCATTGTGAAACATGTGGGGAAAGTTATTCAAGCGAAAAATACTCAGATCAAGAATATAAATGTCAATGCGGCGGAATATTACGGCCATCCATTGTATTATTCGGCGAGATGCTGCCAGAAAGGCCATTTCAATTAGCGGAAGAGGCAGCAATTCAATCAGATGTATTTGTTGTGTTAGGTTCTTCTTTAACGGTGTCACCTGCCAACCAATTTCCTTTGATTGCTAAACAAAATGGTGCCAAGTTAATTATTATTAATGGAGAAAAAACAGATTTTGATTATTTGGCAGATGTAGTTATCCATCAACAAATCGGAGAAGTTTTAGAGAAAGTGAATGAAGTTATTGGATAAGGTGCAAAACAAAAAGTGATATCATATTATAGAAGAAACTAGGAATATTGAATGAAAGAAATAGGAGTTTTACGTAAACGGTTTTATTTAAAGCATTGCAAACTTTTTCGTATCAAGCTAATATAAGGGAATGGACTTAAAATGAAAGTGCAAAAGAAAGGAAAGTAGCATGGCTAACAATTTAAATGAAAGTGTGTTATCTCGACGCACATTTGCAATTATTTCCCATCCGGATGCAGGTAAAACTACGTTAACAGAAAAATTATTATTATTTGGCGGTGCCATTCGTGATGCAGGAACAGTAAAAGGAAAAAAAACAGGTAAATATGCAACAAGTGATTGGATGGAAATAGAAAAGCAAAGAGGAATTTCCGTTACTTCCAGTGTCATGCAATTTGATTATAAAAATGCAAGAGTAAATATATTAGATACACCTGGGCATCAAGATTTTAGTGAAGATACGTATCGTACGTTAACAGCAGTAGATAGTGCTGTTATGATTATTGATTCTGCTAAAGGGATTGAAGCACAAACTTTAAAATTATTTAAAGTTTGCCGCATGAGAGGCATCCCGATTTTTACTTTTATTAACAAGTTGGACCGTCAAGGGAAAGCACCATTAGAATTATTGGCAGAATTGGAAGAAGTGATGGGAATTGAGTCCTATCCAATGAATTGGCCAATAGGAATGGGAAAAGAATTTTTAGGTATTTATGATCGCTACTATAATCGAATTGAACAATTTCGTGTAGAAGACGGCGATAAATATATTTCTTTAAATGAAGACGGGGAAATTATTGGGGAACATCCAATAAAAAATGATTCCTTATATGATCAAACATTAGAAGAAATTATGCTATTAAATGAGGCTGGCAATGAATTTTCTGCGGAAAGAATTAACAATGGTGATTTAACGCCAGTATTTTTTGGAAGTGCTTTAGGTAATTTTGGTGTGCAAACATTTTTAGAAACCTATTTAGATTTTGCTCCGACACCACAACCTAGAAATTCTACTGCCGGGAAAATTGATCCGCTTTCGGAAGAATTTTCGGGTTTTATCTTTAAAATTCAAGCAAACATGAATCCTGCACACCGAGATAGAATTGCCTTTTTACGAATTTGCTCAGGTAAATTTGAAAGAGGAATGTCTGTTCAATTATCTAGGACAGGAAAGCAAATAAAATTAGCCCAATCCACACAATTTATGGCGGATGACCGTAGTACGGTAAATGAAGCAGTGAGTGGCGATATTATTGGACTTTATGATTCAGGCTTGTATCAAATCGGCGATACGCTGACTTCGAGCAAAACACCGTATCAGTACGATAAGCTGCCGCAGTTTACTCCTGAACTATTTGTCAGAGTAACAGCGAAAAATGTATTGAAACAAAAGCATTTTCATAAAGGTATTCAGCAGCTTGTACAAGAAGGAGCAATTCAGTTTTATAAAACAGTAAAAACAGAAGATTATCTTTTGGGTGCTGTTGGTCAATTGCAGTTTGAAGTATTTGAGCATCGAATGAAGAATGAATACAATGTAGATGTTATTATGGAGAATGTTGGTTCAAAAATAGCTCGTTGGGCTGTGGATGAAGAAGTAAATGAAAACTTGTCGAGCGGCAGAAGTTTGTTAGTGGTGGATCGCTACGGGAAAAAAGCATTTTTATTTGAAAATGACTTTGCGCTGAGATGGTTCCAAGATAAGAACCCAGAGGTAAAGTTGTATAATCCAATGGATGCAGAGAATGAATAATTTGTACGATTTTATAAAAAGCTTTATTTCATAAAAGCTAAATAGAGAGTTTTCCTGAAGGCTTGTAGAAACGGCTGATAGGAAGGCTCTTTTTTGTATGGAAAAGGGGCGGAGCTACGTGATTTAAATAGAAATAAACACGGTTCCGTACGCAATACTTTGTTTTTTATACGAATGAATAGAGGAGTTTCTCCACTCACACCGCCTTTATTAGGTTTGGTTCTGCATTTTCCATGTTAGATGGTGGAGACGAGGGACGAGTCTCCATGGGAGTTTTGTATGCAGATAAAAGATTTTTACAAAGGTACTATGATAAAAGGAGACCAGCTGAAAGAAAATTCACTTATATTTCGACAAGTGAGGGCTAATTTTATTTTTTTAATGTTAGATTTTGAAAATAAAAATTCAATATAAATGAAATTCATTTATTATATTAAAATAACAAAAATAATACAGTGATATTTTTGTTTTAACAAATTCGTCTTTTAAATATACAAAATAAAAGGCGGTGAAGGTGGTAGTTTTGTAGTTTTTTATAGTATTTTGTATGTTTTATGTTGGTTTATAAAGGTTTAGGGAGTCGAAAATTCTTTTTAAATAATAAAAGGAACAAGTTTTGCCGTTTTTCTTAAAAAAAGATTAAAAATATTCAAAAAAAGCATTTGTATTTATCAGAAAAATCGGTATAATAAAAATCAAGTTACAAAAAGTGACTAGAAATGTTAGGTTTTGTAACAAAGGGTCAAAATGAATATCATTTCCAAATTATAGAGATTAATAGATTACGTGATTCAAATTGGAAATCGATATTTCAAAAAAGATTTAGGGGGAATTAGTAAATGAAAAAAAGTTTATCGTTATTATTCAGTATAATGCTTGTACTAGTACTTGCACTGACTGGGTGCTCAAGTAAAACCACTTCAAGTGATGGTAAAAATAACGCTTCTAAATCATCAGCAAAAAGTATTTTAGATACGGTTAAAGAAAGAAAAACATTAAAAGCAGGAGTAAATGATGCACTTCCTGGATTTGGATACATAGGATCAGATGGAAAAAACACAGGTTTTGATGTGGACTTTGCAAGAGCAATTGCTGCAGGTGTTCTAGGTGACGCCAACGCTGTTGAATTTCGTCCATTATCAGCAACAGAACGTTTTACAGCTGTTCAATCAAAAGAAGTAGATGTACTAATTCGCAATACAACTTGGACTACAAACCGTGATGCAGAAGTTGGTCTAAGCTTTGCACCGGTAACATTTTATGATGGACAAGGTATTATGGTTCCGAAAGACAGCGGAATTAAAACATTAAAAGATTTAGAAGGAAAAACAATTGGTGTAGAAACAGGAACAACAACAGAATTAAACCTTGCTGACCAAATGAAAGCAGCAGGTGTTACGTACAAAGCACAAACATTTGATAATGCAGATGCAGTTATTGCTGCATATGAATCTGGAAGCATTGATGCTTGGACAACAGATAAATCTGGTTTAGTATCCCGTCAATCAATGTTAAAAGATCCTGATGCTCATGTGGTTTTAGAAGCTACATTATCTAAAGAACCATTAGCACCAGCAGTATTAGATAATGATGAAAAATGGAAAGATGCAGTAAGCTGGATTGTATATGCAACAATTCAAGCAGAAGAGTTCGGCATCAATTCAAAAAATATCGATGATTTTAAAACAACGGATAACCCAGAAATTCAACGATTATTAGGTGAAGGCGATACAAATCTTGGAGAGCAGCTTGGATTGCCAAAAGATTTCGCATACCAAGTAATTAAACAAGTTGGTAACTATGGAGAAATTTATGATCGCAACCTTGGTCCAAATACTGTATTTAAATTACAACGTGGACAAAATGCACTGTATAAAGATGGCGGATTATTATACTCTATTCCATTCCGTTAAAGCTTAAGTTTATATGATAAGCATGTAAGACCTGCTAACATTGCTTTTTAGCAGGTCTACTTTTTTAGATAAGTAAGATTTTGATTCGTAGATAAAAACGACAGAATTAGACTAATGTCTTGAGCTTAAACCATTGCTCTAGATGCGAAAAAACGAATACTAAATAAACGTATGCTTTTCTAATGAAGAAAGGTGATGATAAAGTGAATAAACAAACTACATCCACTCCATTATGGAGGAATAAAAAAGCAGTACCGATTATTTTACAATTAATCTTTGTTGTAATCGTTGGATATGTACTATTTTTTATGATAAACAATGTTTTATTTGGCTTACAGCAAATTGGTTTAACATTAGGATTGGATTATTTGAATTTAAAAGCATCTTTCCCGATTTCTGAATCTTTAATAAGTTATACTCCAGATGATCCATACATACGGGCATTATTAGTTGGATTATTAAATACATTTAAAGTATCTATTTTTGGGATTATTATCGCTTCCATATTAGGAGTTTTTATTGGAATTGCCCGTCTTTCCAGCAACTGGCTGGTTAGTAAATTGGCAACAGTATATGTGGAAGTTTTCAGAAATACCCCATTATTAGTACAAATTTTCATTTGGAATTTTGCTGTATTTTTACCAATGCCAAAAATTCAAGAAGCGCTTGCAATAGGGCCTTTTTACTTCTCAAACAGAGGGGCAGCTATCCCTTGGTTTACTACATATTCCAATACATTAGTATGGTTTATTATTCTTATTGTTTTTATCATTGCTGCCATTGTAATGTATAAAAAACTAATGTATTTGGAACTGAATACCGGAAAAAATATGCATCCTTTTTTATATAGTATTGGTGCATTTATTATAGGCTGTTTAGCTGTTTACTTTATTATTGGAAATGGACCGCTTCATTTAACTATTCCTAAATTGGAAAACGGGGCCTTTGTAGGAGGAACATCTTTATCAATAGGATTCTTATCCGTACTGATTGCATTGTCTGTTTATACATCAACTTATATTGCGGAAATTGTACGTGCTGGTATTATGGGAGTTCCAAAAGGACAGACAGAAGCAGCAAGTGCATTAGGATTTAAAGGATCCACTTCTTTGCGCTTAATTATTTTTCCACAAGCAATTCGGATAATTATTCCACCTTTAACAAGTCAGTATTTAAATGTTATTAAGAACTCAAGTCTTGCGATGGCGGTCGCTTACCAAGATATCGTTGGTATTGGAAATACAGTGATTAATCAGACAGGACATACCATTGAGACTATCTTAATAATTATTGCAGTGTACTTAATCCTAAGTTTAGCGACATCACTGTTTATGAATTTCTTTAATAAAAAATTCCAGTTGGTTGAAAGGTAGTGAGGCAAATTGGATAATATTCAAATTAATAACAGTGAAAATGTGGTAGGAGCAACATCAGACAAAGGAAGTAATATTTCCTATTGGCTCAAAAATAATCTTTTTAAAGATTGGAAAAATACTATATTTACTATCATTGCCGCTGTTTTATCTGTGTATATCATTGCAAGGGTAGTAAATTATGTTTTTACTAGCGATTGGGCTGTTGTAGTAAATAACTTTCGTCTGTTAATGGTCGGGCAATTTCCAGTAGAAGAAGTATGGCGTATATGGGTAGCGTTAGTAATTGCTTCTGTTCTTTTAGGTGTTTCATGGGGATTATGGAGAGGTATCATCGGTCATGTTGCCATGACAATTGGATCTTTATTACTCATTTTCGGGATCTTGCCGTATACAGAAAGCGGTTCTAAATTATATTTGTTTTCAAGTGTAGCTGCAATTCTTGTATTTTATTTCATTGGAAGAAAAGTATCTGCATTAAAAATCCCTGCATTGGTTTTATGGATTTTATACATTCCGATATCGATAGGGATACTGAATGGGTTCGGAATTGTTGAGCCAGTAAAAACAAATGTTTGGGGCGGATTTTTATTAACCTTACTATTGGCTTCTGTATCAATTGTTTGTTCTTTTCCTATCGGTTTATTGCTTGCTGTCGGAAGAAGAAGCAAACTTCCGATTATAAAGTATACTTGTATTGTTTATATTGAATTGATCCGCGGGATGCCGCTAATTATGGTGTTATTTATTGGCCAGTTATTACTGCCGATGTTTCTTGGCGGGATTCAGTTAGATAATGTACTGAGAGCAATGATTGCTTTTACTTTATTTAGTGCCGCATACTTAGCAGAGAACATTCGTGGAGGACTTCAATCCATTCCAAGAGGTCAGTTTGAAGCGGCACAGGCACTTGGACTTAATAACTTTAAATTAATGGTATTTGTTATTTTACCCCAAGCATTAAAAGCCGTTATTCCGGCGATGGTGGGACAATTTATCTCCATATTTAAGGATACTTCCCTTGTTGCAGTAATAGGATTAACAGATTTCTTAGGAATTGCGAAGAAAATAGCTGCAAATCCAGCCTATTTAGGGAAATATTTAGAACTATATTTATTTGTAGCATTGTTCTTTTTTATTTTCTGTTTTTTAATGTCCCATGTAAGTAAACACTTAGAGAAATCATTAGGTGTAGGAAAACGATAAAGGGAGGAATGGAAGAATGGATAGTGTATTTTCAGTTGAAAAGTTGACAAAACCTCTCGAGGATAGAGAAGATATCATTGAAGTAACCAAATTAAATAAGTGGTATGGTGATCACCACGTTCTAAAAGATGTCGATTTAACCGTGAAACAGGGGGAAGTAATTGTTATTTTAGGTCCTTCTGGCTCAGGTAAATCCACTTTTATCCGAACAATAAACGCTTTGGAAGAGTTTCAAAAAGGAGAAATTGTTGTAGATAATATTGCGTTAACAGATGATTTGAAAAATATTGAAGAGATTCGAAAAGAAACTGGTATGGTTTTTCAATCGTTTAATTTATTTCCACATATGACTATATTGAAAAATATTTCTTTAGCACCAATATGGGTAAGAAAATGGAAAAAGTCAAAAGCAGAACAAATAGCAAAAGAATTATTGGAAAGAGTCGGGATTCCCGAACAGGCGAATAAATTTCCAGGTCAATTATCTGGTGGTCAACAGCAGCGTGTGGCAATAGCGAGAGCATTGGCCATGCAGCCGAAAATTATGCTTTTTGATGAACCTACCTCTGCACTAGATCCAGAGATGGTAAAAGAAGTATTAGATGTTATGAAAACACTTGCTGATTCAGGGATGACAATGCTCGTTGTAACACATGAAATGGGATTTGCCCGTCAAGTTGCAGATCGTATTGTTTTATTTGATAAAGGTGAGATTGTAGAGATGGGAAAACCGGAAGATATCTTTGACAACCCTCAGCATGACCGCACAAAAGCATTTTTATCTCAGATCATTTAAAAAAGAGCCGAAGGGGCTCTTTTTTATTTTTTACAAAAAGAGTAAATAATTTATTCGAAATGGGAACAATATAATGGTATAGAAAAATAGATGGTGATGCAATGAGGGACCAGAGTAAGTTAGAAGCAATTATGTGGAGTATCGCACTTCCAGGATTCAGTCAACTTTTGATGAAAAAATATTGGAAAGGAACCTTATTTATAGCATTAGAATTTATTATTAATGTGCAAAGCAATTTTAATGAAGCGATTATGTATAGCTTTTTATGGGATATTGATGAATCAATAAAGACGTTGGATTTTCAATGGATCATGTTCTATCCATGTTTATATATGTTTGCCATGTGGGATGCTTATAAAGCAGTAATGAAAGAAAAGGATGAATATGCATTTTTACCCTTTGTCTTTTCTGCTTATTTTGTTACAATCGGTGTTATGTATTCAACTCAACTAAAAATATTTCATATTCTATTAGGGCCAATATTTTTGCCAATGTTATTTTTAGTTCCAGGCATAGTAAGTGGCAAATTAGTTAAGTGTTGTTTACTGTATATGAAAAAAAGTAACAATCCGAAATAATAATTAATTTTATCTGAGTCGAATTTTTAAATGAGTAATAGAAACAATAAGAAAAAATATTGTCATTTTATTAAATATTGTATATAATTAAAATATATTATTTGTATACTTTCTCAAAGGGGAGTAGCTGTTAGGGAAACCTAAAACAAAGTCGTCATTACATGGTTATTATTAACCATCGGCTTTGTTGGCATGAAAAATGCTTAGCAAGACCTTTGCCTGTTGGCAAAGGTCTTTTTTGCGCTTTTTTGTACATAATAACTGAGGCGGACATAAACCATTGCTAACAGGGTATACAAGTTATAACAATAGGAGGGGATAGTGAAAAATGGATGTAAGTATGATTTTGGAGTATGGATGGGTTTTATTGGTATTAGTTGGATTAGAAGGGATTTTAGCAGCTGACAATGCAGTCGTAATGGCAGTAATGGTTAAGCATTTACCACCTGATCAGCAAAAAAAGGCATTATTTTATGGGTTGTTTGGAGCATTTATATTTCGATTTGCGACATTATTTATGATCTCTATATTAGCAGATGTTTGGCAAGTACAAGCGCTTGGCGCAGCATATTTACTTTTTATTGCGATTCATAACTTATATGGCAAATTTAGAAATAAAGAAAAAGAAGGAAAAGAGAAGAAAAGAAAACAATCTTCTTTTTGGATGACTGTTTTAAAAGTTGAATTAGCTGATATCGCCTTCGCGATTGATTCCATGTTGGCTGCTGTTGCATTAGCTATCACATTAACACCAACGGGTTGGTTTACTGTTGGAGGTATTGATGGTGGGCAATTTACTGTTATGTTATTAGGGGGAATTATTGGGTTGATTATCATGCGATTTGCAGCGAATTGGTTTGTAAAGCTACTTCATACAAGACCGAGCTTAGAGACGGCTGCTTTTATGATTGTAGGATGGGTAGGAGTAAAGCTGGCTGTATTTACATTGGCACATCCAGAGGTTGCGGTACTAAATGAACATTTTCCAGAATCAAAAGTATGGAAGCTTATCTTTTGGGTGGTCTTAATAGGGATTGCTGTAGGAGGCTACTTAATTTCCAATAAATCAGTGGGGAAAGTTAAAGAAGAAGCGTAATTTTTTCAGCTGTTAAGCATGTTGAATGATAGTGAGGATAAAACAATCCATTTAACAGTAAAATATAAAAAAAGGGAAATCCACCAAAAGCATAATTTTGGTGGATTTCCTCTTCTGACAAGATACATAATTAAAGACTTTAGAGAGTATAAAGCAATATTTTTTAGTCTATCCGTTGATCATAATGATTTCTGATCGCGGTATGTCTCTATTTATTTTTGTTTTCCAGATAACTCTGCCTGTGCTTGTTGTACTAATCTTTTGGTTATCTCTCCACCAACGGAACCATTTGATCTTGATACAGTATCTGAACCTAACTGCACACCAAATTCTTGAGCAATTTCATATTTAACACTATCTAAATATTGTTCTATTCCTGGAACAAGAAGTTTGTTTGTTGTAGCCATTTTATAATCTCCTTTAAAATTAAAATTACAGAATGAATAATCTGTATTTATAGTATGCAGCTTTTTCATTTGTTCATAAGTGGTAAAGTTTTCGTACTATGGAAACAGAAAAGCCTCTTTACAAAACATAAAATAAACAATAGACAAGCCTGACACACTACATTTAAAGTAAAGAGATGAAAGAGAACCAAGCACATACAATTTTGTTTTATGAACTAAGTTTGAAACAGGGAGCAGCCAGCATACACGAAGACTCCCGCGGGAATGCGAGAAAGACGAGACCCCGCAGCGAAGCGAGGAGGCTTGACGCTCGCCCGCAGGAAAGCGAAGTATATTCAGGCTGCGGACTTATTGAGAGCGCCTCTTTTCAGAGAAGACACTTATGCAACAAATTTGCACCATTGAACGATGAAAATTTGATTAAGTATTGATATGTTGAAGCAGGAAGCAGCCAGAATACACGAAGACTCCCGCGGGAATGCGAGAAAGACGAGACCCCGCAGCGCAGCGAGGAGGCTCGACGCTCGCCCGCAGGAAAGCGAAGTGTATTCTGGCTGCGGACTTATTAAAAGAGCCAAATCCTTTTCAGGGTAGCTTATTATAAAGAAGTACTTTAAAAAAATTAGTATAGCCTATATGATAGAATAGTAAAAACGGAAAGGATTTGTTTAAATGTGGAAAACGCTTAAAGAATTGCTAAATAAATTTACTCCTGCACAAATCATAACCGGGTATTATTTATTGGCAGTCAGCGTTTCAGTTTTATTATTATGTTTACCAGGAGTTCATAAAGAAGGAGTATCTGTATCATTTATGGATACTGTTTTTACTGCAGTGAGCGCGGTTAGTGTAACAGGTTTAACAGTCATTAATATCTCTGAAACATATAGTACATTAGGTATTTTTATTTTAATGTTTGTTTTACAATTTGGTGGCATTGGAGTTATGACACTAGGAACATTTTTTTGGATGGTTCTTCGAAAAAAAATCGGCTTAAAGGAAAGACAATTAATTATGCTGGATCATAATCAATCTAATTTATCCGGCTTAGTGAATTTAATAAGGGAAATTATTAAATTAATACTCCTTATTGAGATAATTGGTGCACTTATTTTAGGATTGCAATTTCTGCATTATTTTCCATCATGGAAGGAAGCCTTTTTACATGGATTGTTTGCTTCTGTTAGTGCTACAACGAATGGTGGATTAGACTTAACAGGTGCGTCCTTAATGCCTTATGAAAAGGATTATTTCATTCAAGTGGTTCATATTATGCTCATCACATTAGGTGCGATAGGATTCCCTGTTTTAATAGAAGTGAAAAAATACCTTTTTCCTAAATACAATAGTGTTCAAGTATTTCGTTTTTCGTTATTTACGAAGTTGACTTCTTTAACTTTTGGACTATTGCTGCTTTTTGGTACCATTGCTGTAATTTTATTAGAATGGAATCACTATTATATAGGAATGAATTGGCACCAAGTGTTTTTTAATGCTTTTTTTCATTCTGCTTCGACAAGAAGTGGTGGTTTATCAACAATGGATTTGAATGATTATTCTTTGCCAACTTTATTAATTTTTTGTTTTTTAATGTTTGTAGGAGCTTCTCCAAGTTCTGTAGGTGGAGGAATTCGAACAACAACCTTAGCCTTAAATATCATGTTTATTTACCATTTTGCTAAAGGAAATAAGCATATTAAGATCTTTAAAAGAGAAATTCATGAAGAAGATATTATAAAATCTCTGGTTGTTACAATCCTTGCTAGTGGTTTGTGCATAATGGCAATTGTTATCCTTGCCATTACAGAAAATGCTCCATTACTAAATATTATATTCGAAGTGTGTTCAGCATTTGGTACAACTGGTTTATCTTTAGGCCTTACACCAGAGTTATCTGTAGTAGGCAAATGCGTTATTATTGTTTTAATGTTTATCGGTAGAATCGGTTTAACCTCCTTTATATACATTATTGGAGGCAAAGAGAAAAAAGACAATTATCATTACCCAAAAGAAAGAATAATTATTGGATAAAATAAAAAGTACAGAACAATTCAACCATTGTTTTGTGCTTTTTATTTTTGAAAAAAAAGATGGATAGCTTTAAAGGACAAGTGGAAAAATACAACGTGAAACAAAAGAGAGGGAGTGAGCAAAAAAATGGTAAAAAGAAAAGCAAAATTTGATTCTGTAGAAAAATACAGTAAAACACCTAAAAAAAATAGTCAAGAAAGTGAATTTTCAGCAGAATTTAGCCAAGGAGAAAATCCAATAAAAGGTGCTAACAGAAATTCTAAACATGGAAGTGAGGAGAAATAAAATGGAAGAAAAAAAGAAAAAACAAAAAGAAGAAGCGGCTACTGTTGAATTTGGAATGGAGTTTGGTGATATGAATGCAAGTAAATTTTATGAAACAGCGGCTGCAAATAAACAAGCAGTAAAAAATCAACAGGAAAATCAAAAATAAAAACGGAAGAGAAAACAAAAGCTCTTCAGTTCTTTGTAAGGTAAGAAGGTATAAGTTTTCTGAAGTCTGTCTAACTCTGGCGTCTAGCCCCAGTGAGTAGTGCCTCTTGTCTCTATAAGTATGAGTCAAGAGAACTTTTTTCTTCGGGGCTATGTAAGGCGCCTGCGCTTTTCTTAATTTAGTTTTAATGAAAGCTAGTTAAATAATTTTTCTTTGTAAACTTGAAAATAATTAAACAATTTTTGTTTTACTTGTTTTAATCCCGTTAACTTTAATTCAATAATTGGTTGTGTAAGAGAAGTAATTATCTTGCTTGATAACAGTAAAGTTAATACCAAGGAAATAAAGATAATTAGCATAAAGGATTTATGCGGATTTACTACATCGGTAATATCACTTATTCTAAAAATGCGAACAACAAAACCATGCAATAAATAAACATACAAAGTGTTGTTTCCTAATTTTGTGAAAAAATATTGTTTTTTTGGCACACAAGCAAAAAAGCAATAAATCATCAAACAGCTTAACAAGTAAAAGAAAAGTCGAATAAATATAGCTTGAAGCGGATCTTCTCCTAATGTGGAATAAGATTTTGAACCAAAGAGCCATTGGTAGTTAATCGATGGTAAATAATAAAATCCAATAAAAACAATAATAAATGTAGCAATAGCAAAAAGTTTCGCGCCTTTTCCTCTAGTCCACTCAAAATGTTCCTTCTTTATATAAAATCCAATTAAAAACAATGGAAAAAAGACAAATGTACGTGTCAAACTTAAATAGCTTGTAGTCCAGTCAAGGAATCCAATAGCAAGCCCTAATACGAGGGATAAAGATAATCCATAAAAAGGTTTTATTTTTGCAAATAGGAGTAATAGCATATTCCAAAAAAATAAACTAATTAAGAACCATAAGGACCAATGAGGATTTAATGGATCTAATGTAAATGTAGATTTACCATAAAGATAATAATAAAATATGCTGTAAATTAACTGAAAGATAATATAAGGCACGATCAGTTTTTTTGTATATTTTTGGATATAACCTTGTTTGTAAATTCCCTTAGCAAAAAATCCGGAAATTAAGATAAAGGCAGGCATATGAAAAGTATAAATAACTTTATATAACGCATATATACCGTTGCTTTCTTCATTATAAGACTGAACGAAATGTCCAAATACAACGAAAAAAATCAACAAAAACTTTGCATTATCAAAGTAATAGTCTCGATGTTGTTTCATAAAAGACTCCTTCCTTCGCTCAGAACAAGAATAATCTTGCTTATAATTATATTTATAGCACAGAAATAATAAAGTTAAGCTTGATTCACTTATCTGTTAATAATTTTTTGTTATTTCTTCATAACTGACATATAAATGTAAGGAAAATGGAGCATTTGTTATATTTTTATCTCGCTGTTAATGCAACAAACACTCTACTGATGTACGTTTTATTTTATCTGATGAAACATAAATTTTTCTTAAAACAATTTCTTTGTTTTTATGGATAAAAAGAGTACATAAAAAATATCTTTATTTTTATATGAAAAGCTAAAGGTATTTTTAGAATTTTGTAGAATTATGTAATCACTACGTACTCAAGGAGGCTTAGAAGTGACAGGTGTATCTTATATGAAAGAACTACAACAGTTGCAAAAGAAACTAAGTGATCTTGAACAAGAAAATTTGTATTTAAGAAATGCCTTGCAAGAGCAAGAGAAAATTGGAAAAAATATTAATTCTGCTTTTCAATCAACTGTAAATGGATTGCTAATACTTGATAGTAATGGGGTAATATTGGAGGCAAATCAATCTGTTAGTGAAATGGTAAGAACAGATAGAAAAAAAATGATTGGCAGAAATATCACACATTTCATACCACATGAGCATCGGGATGCAATAAGACAGCAAATTAGCAAATTTAAACAAATGAAAACCTATACAAATTATTTATTTCCTATTAAAAAAATAGATGGTGAAATTTGTTTGGAAATTATTATTTCTAGATTAACCGATTGTGATGGTTTTTTAACAGTAATACGAAATATAACGAAGAACTGGATAGAAGATAGGAGGCAGCAGAAAAAAGAAGTACTCTATAATGACTTTTTTACTGAGGCTCTTGATGGAATTATTTTATGGAAAGAAACAGGTGAAATAGTTTCAGCAAATGAGTCGGCTCTCCGCATATTTGAGAGTACTTATGAAGAATTAATTCAAAAAAAATTCAGTGATTTTGTTTACAAAAAAGATGAAAAATACGTTTCGATGATTAAGAAATTATATAGAAACAAGTCTAATCGTGAAGAGCTTATGTTTTTAATGCCAAATGGCCAAAAAAAATTATTGGAATTTACGACGAAGCTGCATTCAGTTGAAGGGCTGCATATGAGTATTATCCGAAATGTTTCTGAAAGATATAAAATGGAAATGGCGTTAAGAGAAAGCAAGAGTATGTTTGAAAATATATTTGAGGAAGCATTTGATGGCATTATTATATGGAATGAACAATTTGAAATTATTGATATGAACCGAGCGGCTGAAAGGTTGCTATATCGAACAAAAGAGGAGTTGGTTGGTTCCAATTTATTAGAGGTTTTACCAAATGGGAAGACAATCAATGAAGATATAAAGCCCATGCTGTTAGCTTTGAATTTGAAAAATATGGAACAAAATAGAGGGATTTATACAGCGTCTTTAAGAGATAATGAATGGAGTCAATTTGAATTTCGAAATAAACATAATATCTATTCAGGGTTAAGCATTACAACATTAAGAGATATTACTGAAAATGTCGTAATGGAAGAACAATTAAGAAAATCATCAACATTAAATGTCATAGGGGAGCTTGCCGCTGGTATTGCACATGAAATAAGAAATCCAATGACTGCTTTGAAGGGATTTATTCAATTATTAGAAAGTAATTTGCAAACGGAAAATAACAGCAACATGTACTTTTCGGTAATAAAGTCAGAATTAAGTAGAATCGAAATGATTATCAATGAATTTCTGCTTTTAGCAAAACCTCAAGCAGTTCGGTTTGTCAAAAGTGATTTAACGAAAATTATGAATGAGACACTAGATTTATTACATGCCCAAGCCGTACTATACAATGTTCAATTTAAGAAATTATATGATGAGTCTTTACCAGCAGTTTATTGTGAACCGAATCAAATGAAAAAGGTATTTATTAATATTATAAAAAATGGAATTGAAGTATTGGATAATGGTGGAGAAATTCAAGTGAAGATCGAGCAAACAGCGCTCTATTTCCATATTATGATACAGGATAATGGGAAGGGAATGAGTAAGGAAAAGCTGACAAGGCTAGGAGAACCTTTTTATACGACAAAGGAAACAGGAACTGGTTTAGGTCTTATGGTTTCTTATCAAATTATTGAAGAACATAAAGGGAAAATGGAAATAGAATCCGAAGAAGGTGTTGGGACTGCCTTTCATCTTTATATCCCGATAAATAAGGAAGAAGGGAATACTAATTAAGAAAAAAGGTTTGAATAAATGGCATGCATTATTTAAACAGCCTAATTGGGATAGTAAGAAGCTTTTCATTAGAAGTTATGGATGTTTTTTATACGTACAAAACTATATTTACTAGATAGACCTTATTGTATTGGCAAAAGGTCTATTTTTATGAAAAAGACCAATAAATACAGTCAATGAAACTTGACAGCGAATCACTTATTTTATTATCATCTAATTAGATATATGTCTAATTGAAGGAGGGAATTATGCAG
This sequence comes from Niallia sp. WK069_GA_01, assembly GCF_983173855.1. Taxonomy (NCBI): domain Bacteria; kingdom Bacillati; phylum Bacillota; class Bacilli; order Caryophanales; family Bacillaceae; genus Niallia; species Niallia sp. WK069_GA_01. Next base: position 3,331,376 of record NZ_OZ470138.1, on the reverse strand, counting down.
CTTGATCGATTAGTTGCTTTTCATAAAACGATAGGAGATCCAACAAGAATAAAAATTATTACCTTATTGGCTTCTAAACCATGGAATGGACAGGCACTTGCTGGAAAACTAGGTTTAACAGCACCAACCATTACTCATCATTTAAAAAAACTTAGAGAAATTAATGTTGTTTATGAAAGAAGAGATAAGAACACGATTTATTTTTATTTAAATAAATCAGTTATTAAGCAACAGGCAGAGGCTATGACTAAATTATTTCAAAATGAAAGGAGAGATGAACCAATGGAAATTTCAAACGAAGAAAGAGCAAAAGTCATTCAAAACTTTTTTACTGCAGATGGGAAGCTTAAAAACATTCCAGCGCAGAGGAAAAAGAAATTGATGGTATTCAGGCATATAATCAGTGGTTTATCTACTGGGAAAAAATACGAAGAAAAAGAAATAAATGAGTACATTAAACAATTTTTTGATGATTACGCGACAATTAGAAGAGAGTTTATTATTAATCACTTTATGTACCGGGAAAATAACATTTACGAGTTGAATCCAGAAGAAATGTGGGCAACATAATTTGACGGTGCAAACAAATTATGTTTTGCGAAAATTTCAAGACGGTCGAGATATAGTATAAAATTTTAGGGTGTTTTTTCTTTGGATGGAGCATCTGCCAAGGAGGCCGATTAGAAATCCAACGGTTATGTTTGTCGACAGCCTGAAGCCTCTTTTTCAAAAGTGTGGTTTCAGGCTGATAAAAAACAAGTAAATGATACTTATTTACAGTCTGTTCATTTTTTTAAAAGCATGATTATCTCATTCTAAAAAAATCAGCTGTAAAAAGACGGTTTTCGATCTGCAAATATAGGAATCATTTTACGCACTTCTTTAACTTTTTCCATATCAATAGTTCCATGAACAATTTCACTTTTTTCACTTGCTTCTGCCAATACTTCTCCCCATGGATCTATAATCATACTGTGGCCAGCAAATACATTATTCGGGTCAGTTCCACTTCTATTACACGCAATAACATAGCATTGATTTTCAATTGCTCTTGCAATTAATAAGGATCGCCAATGTGCTAACCGAGGCAAAGGCCATTCGGCAACAACAAATAGTGCTTCGGCACCTTTGGTTGTATGTGTACGAATCCATTCAGGAAAACGGATATCATAACAGATGAGTCCAGCAAATGTTTGATGGTCTAATTTAAACAATCCATCTTCTGTGCCACTTTGTAAATACTTATGTTCATCCATCAATTGAAATAAATGTAATTTGTCATATGTATGAACTAATTCCCCATGTTTATTTATAATTATTAGGGTATTATAAATTCCATTCTCTTTTTGGTTGGCTATAGATCCACCGACTAGATGGACATGATAATCCATCGCCATTTTCTGTAAAAAGGAAATTGTTTTTTGGGCGCTTTTATCTGAAATTTCATTAAGACGTGTTAAATCATAGCCTGTTGTCCACAATTCTGGAAGAACGATAATATCCGTTTTCTGCTGACAGGCTTCTTTGATTTTTTGTTCTGCTATCTCGAAATTTGTTTGTGGATCACCAAACGAGATGTCCATTTGAATAATGCTGATTGCTAAAGTCAATACATCCACCCTCTATTCATTATGTAATTAAATAAAAAATAATAGTCAATTCACTTGTAAGTGAAGGATAAAATAATAGAGAGAATTAATTAATTTATTTATTCTCTCTCAGGGTTGCTTAAAAAACGTTGTTTTTTTTGTGTTATACCCCGTTGTTGCGGTGCTTATTACCTAAAAACGAGTAGAAAAGAAATGACTAAGTTCGCGATGAAGGAAAATCGACTAAATTCACGATGAAGGAAAATCGACTAAATTCGCCACGTCCTGTGGCAACGTCGATTGACTCACGTCCTTCGAGTCTCAAACAGGCTATAATTTTACATTTAACTTTTTTCGACACGCTGAGAGTATTTACATGTTCATGCATTCGTTATATCATAAAATGCAAGATAATTAAATATTTTTTGAAAAAAACAACTTTATTAAGAAAAAAAGCTGAGAAACGAAAGACACTCTTTATGAAAAAGCTTATTGTTTTTGAAAATAAATAATAAACTTCTTTTATAAGTATGGGTTAGCCATCCATGCTAATAAAAATTCGTACAAGGGCACATGAAAAGAAGCGTATCCCCATGGAAAGAGAAGTGTATACGGACTGCGAACCATTTTGAGAACGCCACTTTTCTGGTAGCTTAAATAAAAGTAGACTCTCAGCATAGCGCTCCATGACTACAAGTGAAATATTTAACTACCAAGAAATTAGACAAAACGAACTTAATGAAAAAAAGAAGGTGGAACGATGAAAGAATATACTCAATCAAATCTATTAAAAAATTTACCTGAACAATTTTTTGCTTCCCTAGTGTCGAAGGTTTCTAAATATGTAGAGCAAGGCTTTGATGTCATAAATTTAGGACAAGGAAATCCTGATCAGCCTACACCTAATCACATTGTAGAGAGTCTTCAGCAAGCAGCAGTCAACCCAGTGAATCATAAATATTCACCTTTTCGAGGATATACAAAATTAAAGATAGCAGTTTCAGACTTTTATAAAAGAGAATATGGGGTAGAATTAGACCCAAATTCAGAAGTTGCCATTCTTTTTGGTGGAAAAGCTGGATTGGTAGAAATTCCGCAGTGCCTGTTGAATCCCGGTGATACAGTGTTAGTGCCAGACCCAGGATACCCAGACTATATTTCAGGTGTAGCACTTGCAAATGCCAAAATGGAAATGATGCCATTAAAAGAGGAAAATTCCTTTTTACCGAATTATCAAGAAATACATAATGATGTATTAAATAAAGCAAAATTAATGTTTTTAAATTATCCTAATAACCCAACTGGAGCGGTTGCTACACAAGAATTTTTTGATGAAACGGTTCAATTAAGCAAGGAGCATGATATTTGCATCGTTCATGATTTTGCATATGGAGCAATTGGATTTGATGGGAAAAAACCAATCAGTTTTTTACAGGCTGAAGGAGCTAAAGACATTGGGATTGAAATATATACCTTATCAAAAACCTTTAATATGGCTGGATGGCGTGTTGGTTTTGCTGTGGGAAATAGAAGTGTTATCTCAGCGATTAATTTATATCAGGATCATCTTTATGTGAGTTTATTTGGTGCTATTCAAGATGCAGCTGTAACTGCCTTAACAAGCTCACTGGAATGTGTAGAACAGCTAAATAATCGTTATGAAAGCAGAAGGGATGTTTTTGTAAAGGGATTAAAAGAAATTGGTTGGGATGTGAATGCACCTGCAGGTTCTTTTTTTGCTTGGTTAAAAGTTCCAGCAGGATTTAATTCTGAGCAATTTACTGATTATTTATTGGATAAAGCTCATATTGCTGTGGCACCAGGAGTTGGATTTGGCGAATTTGGAGAAGGCTATGTCAGAGCAGGATTATTAACTTCTGAAGAGAGATTATTAGAAGCTGTTAATCGTTTAAAAAGTCTTCCAATTTTTAGTAATGTTTATACAAAAGGATAATAAAGCATTTGTTTAAAGAATTCTATTAAGATGGTTTACACTCTTAGTTAAAAGAAGCCATTACATTTAGGGATGGCTTCTTTTTGTCGAGATAAAATGGGAGTAAAAGGACGGAGACATCTAGTATAGAAAAGTAGATAGTTTGCGAGGGGGAATGTAAACCTTTTCAAAAAAAGCTGTTTTTGATTTGTTTTATAAAGAAACTTGTCGAAAAAGTAGAATTTTGATGGAATTTATAGGTCTATATACCTATCTTTAGAAAAAATATGTCTAATATTGCGATTCTATTTACTTTTAGATAATTTCTTGTGATAATTCATCAAGTAAACTAATTTTAGGTAAACTAATTAGTATTTTTAAATTGATTAGGAGGAAAAGTGGTGCGAGGTAAGGAGAAGCAAATGATGAAAGCAATTCAAAAGAAAAGGGAGGTAATGATAAATTCTGCAAAAGAAACAGGTTATACAAGTATCGAAACCATTAAACATAGTCAAGAGCTTGATGAGTTGATATTTCAATATCAGTTAGCGTATCGGCAAAGCAAACGAAAAAGAATGGTTGTAAAAAAGCATCATAAAAAGCCAATAATCATTTGGACAAGGTATCTTGTTTATAAACATGATAGATATTCTGAAATATTATAAGTGATATACAGTTTATTAATCGAAGATAGGATTTAACCAGTGTAATCATATAATGAGAGACGTTTTGTTTAAATCCTTTATATTTTTTCAGTACAAATGATGGCTCTTTAAAATCTATAAGGAGAGAACGTATAAATAACTTCATAATATTATATGAAGAGGAAGGGCAAGCTACTAACCATGTATTCCAAATTTATGCCCTTTTACATAATTTCGTTAAGTGATTATAAAAGAAGTAATAGATTTTCCTTTTACATATACTTCAAGATAAATTCCTCTTTTTTCAACATTTGACTAATACCAAAATGACGATTTAGCTTAAAAAAGAATAAAGTGTTCGTTAAAGATATTTATTCAGCTAAGGGCAAGATAATATCGACTTTTGTGCCTTGATTTTTTTTACTTGTAATAAGTATATTTCCATTAAATGATTCAATAATCCTTTTACATACGATTAGACCAAGTCCGGTTCCAGATGCCTTTGATGTATAAAATGGCTGAAACACTTTTTTTAATTGAGCTTTAGTAATGCCAACACCATTATCTTGGATTGTTATGTTTATGGTTTTCTCAAAAATAAAAATTTGCAAATGCAAGTTTCCGCCAACTTCCATTGCTTCAAAAGCATTTTTTGTAATGTTTAATATAACTTGTTTCATCTGATCGGCCATACATAAAACAGGGAGATTTTGATCAGGAATAGAAAAACTACAATTTATATTATGAAAATTACCTTCCGAAACAATTAAAGGCTGTAATTCTGAGATAATTGTTTGGATATCTAATCTTTGTTTTTTTAAGGCTGTCGGTTTTCCTAGAATAAGGAATTGACTGACAATTTCATTAATCCTAGTAATTTCCATTTGAATGATAGAAAAATAATACTGGTCTTCTTCCGATGCATATTTTTCATTTAATAATTGAATTAATCCCTTAATTCCTGTTAAAGGATTTCTTATTTCGTGTGCTGAGCTTGCAGCTAAGTCTCCTACTAGTTCAAGTTTTTGTTGTTCATTTTGTTTTTTCTCTAATTTTGTTTTTTTGCGAAGCATATAAAATTGAAGCAATAAATAGACTAAATGGCTGCAAATTAGAAAAAATAGAATAATAGGAGCACTTTTTTTTATGATGGCTGCTTTATTAATATCTTTGATTTCAACTTGTATTCTCCAAGGAAGATGATCGATTGGCATGGAAATGGTGTTTTTGTTTGTAGCAATATAGGAATTTATATTAATAATACTGTCATTGTTTGCATTTAAAATAGCGATATTTTCATTTGGTGTTAAAATGTTCATTATATTCAATAAGTAGTCTATACGAATATAGATTACTAATATAGCATCCAACTCGTTATTTTTTTTTATAATTGGTTTTGCCAACCCAATGACTTTCTGTCCGTTGCTTAAAAGTTGTTGTTCGTTTGAGATTACAGTATCTTTTGTTTCGATAACTTCTTTTATATATTCTGTTTCAGCGATAGAAATAACATCCTCTTCCGAACCAGCAATTTGATTGCCAGATGAATCTAATAAATATAAGCCTCCATATGTTTGTTCTTGCTTACAAATATTTTGAAGCAAAGTCTTTATTGTTTTCACGGAATTTTTATTTGTTTCTATCGATATACTTAATATATTTAGTGATGTAACAGTTTTATTTATAAAATTATCCCATTGCTTTTGATGAATCGTTCCAATCCACTTTGCATTATTTTTTTGCTCGTTGATTTCTTCTTTCGTCATTTTTTCGATATAAAAAAAAGTTGCAATTAAAGCAGGGATTATTGCTATTAGAAAATACTGTAATATTTTTTGTTTCTTTATTTTCATAGGTATATTTTCTCCATAAAAATCTTTCGCTTAATATTTTTTATTATAGCATGTATAAAGGAAATCACAATTAGGGCTGGACTAGTGCTTTATTGACAATAAAGGAAGAGAAATGTATAATTGATTCGAATTCGAGATATATTTTATTACATAAAAGGAATGAATAAGATGGGCAAAGAAGATATAAATCAATCATTAAAACTATTTATTGTTTTATCAAGAGCTTATCGTGCAATGAATGAAAATGTGAATAGATTAATTCAAACATATGGGTTAAATCCAACAGAATTTGCAGTAATGGAATTGCTATATCATAAAGGCGATCAACCATTACAGCAAATTGGTGGAAAGATATTATTGGCAAGTGGAAGTATTACGTATGTTGTAGACAAATTGGAAGAAAAAGGGTTCTTGAAAAGAGTTGCGTGTCCAAATGATAGAAGGGTGACATTTGCGCAAATAACAGATGCTGGAAAAGAAATGATTGAATCTATTTTTCCAAGTCATGAGGAAAAAATACATGAACTGATGTCTGAGTTGTCAAATGAAGAAAAAGCAACTGTAATTGAGCTTGTGAAGAAGTTAGGACTTTCTATTGCAAATAAATAAAAAAGCTAGAAACGGCAGGGGCATCGCTGGATAAATTTCATTTTTTGCATGAATTATTTTGCTATATTTTTTAAAAAAAGGAACTGGTGAATAACCAGTTTTTTTGTTTTGGGCTATCCTGAAAAAGGCTTGCTCTCTCAAATAGTCCGCAGCCGGAATACACTTTGCTTTCCATGGGGCGGGCGCCGATCTTTCTCGGAGTAAACTCCTGCGGGGGGCTTGTCTGTCCTGCAAAAGTTATTGTTGTAAAATAATAACTAAGCAGGAAATAGTGGTTGGAATGTGTAATTAGTATATATGGAAAGCATTAATAGTTATAGAAAGGACAAATATTAGAAGTTTTTAATGCTGAAATACGTCTAAAATTCTCTTGTTAGAATTTTGTGCTATTGACGTTAATTTGATGAGGAGTTAATTTTTTTATTTAAAACAGGATAGATGGAGGAAAAAAATGAAATTTTCAGAATTTGATTATAAAAGGCCAAATATAGATGAAATTACAACAAAATTTGAGAAATTACTCGTCTTGTTTCAGCAAGCTTCACATGCAGAGGAACAAATTGAGGTGATAGAACAAATTAATAGTATCCGCAACGATGTATCAACGATGTGTAACATTTGTTATATTCGACATTCGGTCGATACTAATGATGAGTTTTATCAGCAGGAACAGGATTATTTAGATGAATTTTCTCCGCAAATAGAAGGTCTAATTACAAAGTATTATAAAGCGCTTGTTCAGTCGTCTTATAGACCGATGTTAGAACAAAAGTGGGGGAAGCAGTTATTTGCGTTAGCAGAAGCACAACTGAAGGTCTTTTCGGAAGATGTTGTACCGCTTCTTCAGCAAGAGAATAAATTATCAACAGAATATACAAAACTTCTGGCTTCCGCAAAAATTTTATTTGATGGTGAGGAAAGAACATTAGCTCAAATGGAACCATATACGCAATCAAAAGATCGTCATATGAGAAAAGAAGCAAATACTGCTAGATTTGCCTTTTTTGCAGAAAATGAAGAAACGTTAGATCGAATCTATGATGATATGGTAAAAATACGTACGCAAATTGCAACGAAATTAGGGTACAAAAACTTTGTCGAATTAGCTTATTATCGTATGTACCGTACAGATTATAATGCAGAGATGGTGGCAAAATTCAGAGGGCAAGTTCATCAATTTATTGTACCGCTTGCTTCATCATTAAAAGAGAGACAACAAAAAAGAATTGGCGTAAAAGAATTAAAGTATTATGATGAGTCTTTAAACTTTTTATCAGGAAATGCCGTACCAAAAGGTGATCCTGAATGGATTATTGACAATGGACAAAAAATGTATAACGAATTATCGAAGGAAACCGGTACTTTCTTTTCTTATTTAAAGGAAAATGAATTGATGGATTTAGTTGCTAAAAAAGGAAAAGCCGGTGGTGGCTATTGTACATTTATTGAAAACTATAAAGCACCATTTATCTTTTCCAACTTTAATGGAACATCTGGCGATATTGATGTTTTGACGCATGAAGCAGGCCATGCATTTCAAGTATACAGCAGTGGAACATTTGATATTCCAGAATATTATTGGCCAACTTATGAAGCAGCAGAAATTCATTCCATGAGCATGGAATTTTTTACATGGCCTTGGATGGAATTATTCTTTAAAGAAGAGACAGATAAATATAAATTTGCTCATTTAAGTTCTGCCCTGTTATTTTTACCGTATGGTGTGTCAGTAGATGAATTCCAGCATTGGGTATATGAGAATCCAACTGCATCACCAGTAGAAAGAAAACAAGCTTGGAAAAAGATTGAAAAAAAATATATGCCTCATAAAGACTATGATGATAATGAATTTTTAGAAAATGGAGGATTTTGGCAAAGACAGCTTCATATTTATACTTCCCCATTCTATTATATTGATTATACACTTGCTCAAATTTGTGCCTTCCAATTTTGGAAACGATCAAGAGAAAATAAAAAAGATGCATGGAATGATTATGTAAAACTTTGTGAATTAGGAGGCAGCCTGCCATTTACAGAGCTTGTTAAAGAAGCGAATTTATTATCTCCGTTTGAAGAAGGATCCATTGAATCTGTTATTGCGGAAATAGATAAGTGGCTGAGTTCTATAGACGATACGAAACTGTGATAATAATGCCATCCTTATAACGCTGTCTGCTTTAACTAAAAAATAGAAAAAATAAAGAACTGACGTGTTGAGTCAGTTCTTTATTTAAAAGATAAGAAAGAAAGCATAAGTTTTCTGAAGTCAGAGAAGTGTCTAGCGCAAGCGCCCTATCGACTTCAACGCTTCCTTCACCTCGCTTGCGTAGTCAACATCGAATCACTACGTTCTTCGTGTTTCCTTTATCTCACTTAAGGTACACAAATTAATAATGCCACGTCCTTATGTCTTCATTTGTGTGATCTACATCCTGTGGAACTCACCTTATTCTGTCGGATGAGCAAGGGCTCTTGTGCTTTTCTTATGGATTAAGGAATGTTGTAGTTTACATTATATTTTTACTGCATCACCTTTCGTATCCCAATGTTTCTTCCACGATAAATTTGCAATCATTAAAATACCGAAAGCTGCTAAACCAATGAAGGAAAAAGTAAGGAATCCTGTGGAATATGTACCTGTAAGCTGTTTTAATGTACCTAAAATATTTGGAAGGAAGAAGCCTCCGATTCCACCAGCTGCACCAACAATTCCAGTTACCATTCCAATTTCCTTTTGAAAGCGCTGAGGAACTAATTGGAATACTGCACCATTTCCCATTCCTAAACACATCATACCAACAAAAAGTAAAGCAATAACAAGCCCAAGAGCAGGAAGAAGGCTAACGCCAATCATGCATATTGCTGCAATAATAAACAAAGTGGAAAGTAATTTGACTCCTCCAATTCGGTCGGCAATAAAGCCTCCAACTGGTCGGAAAAAGCTTCCAGCTGCAACACATAATGTAACAAAATCACCAGCTTGTACGGAAGTCAACTGATATTCATCAACAAAGAAAATACTTAAAAAGCTTGCTAATCCAACAAAGCCGCCAAATGTTACCCCATACAGAAGACAAAAGAACCATGTGTCTTTAAATTTAAACACATTGAAATAATTAGCGATAGGCTGAGACTTTGGCTGAGAAGGTGCGTTTTTCGCTAATAAAGTAAACAATATAAAAACAAGGACTAAAGGTATAAGAGCAAATCCCATTACACTATGCCAGCCAAAATGCACTGCTAAACGAGGTCCAAATAATGTTGCGATTAACGTTCCACTATTACCGGCACCAGCAATTCCCATTGCCAACCCTTGTAAATGAGGCGGGTACCAACGGCTCGTCATTGGCAAAGCAACAGAGAAGCTAGCTCCAGCTACTCCTAATAAAATGCCGATTGCATATAGTTCAGGAAGAGAATTACCTGCTAAAAACCCCCACGTCAACGGGATCATCGTAACTAACATGCCAATAGTCGCAGTCTTTTTTGGTCCAATTCTATCCGTTAAAATACCTAAAACGATTCGGAAAAAAGAGCCTGCTAATGTAGGAATAGCAACAATAAATCCTTTTTGTGTTGGTGTTAAACCAAAATCTTGAGAAATAAATACACCCAATGCACCAAGCATAACCCAAATCATAAAACTAATGTCAAAATACAAAAATGACGAGAGCAGCGTTTTCGGATGTCCAGTTTTTCTTAATTCAGCTAATTTCATTTTCAATTCCTCCTTGGTAGTTAATAATGCAAGCAATATGGACAGTTATGTCATTCGATATTACTTTACAGTGGTAAACTAATAAATAATTTACATGTTTTGATTATAGTAGAGGGATGATTATAGGAAAAGGCTTGTGTAAGAATATCTGACGTAGTATTTTTTTTGCATTTGCATAGTGAAAAAAATATTAAAAAAATAAATGCTGTTGCAATAACATGTTAAGCGGTTTCAAGGAAAGTATATTGTCAGATTATATGACATGTTTATTTTCCGAAAATTTAAATTATGAAATAATAGAAATCATGTATTCTATTTATTACATTTAATTATTGAAAAAAGCTGGGGGTTATAAGTAATGGTGAAACAGAAACTTGTAGTAATAGGGAATGGGATGGCAGGAGTAAGATGTGTGGAGGAAATCATAAAAAATGACCCTGAAAACACATTTCAAATCACTATTATTGGAAGCGAGCCTCATGCAAATTATAATCGGATTTTATTATCTTCTGTTTTACAGGGGGATATTTCCATCCAAGATATTATATTGAATGACGATATTTGGTATAAAGAACACTTTATTACTCTTTGCAAAGGGGAAAGTGTCATCAAAGTTAATTCAACTGAACAATATGTCTTAACAGATAAACAAAACAAACTATTTTACGATAAGCTTATTTTTGCTACAGGATCTTTGCCATTTGTGCTTCCCCTTCCAGGAAGTACAAAAGAAGGAGTCATTGCATTTCGAACGATTGAGGATTGTGAAAAAATAATCGATTCTTCGAAAAAATATAAAAAGGCAATGGTCATCGGTGGTGGCTTGTTAGGACTGGAAGCAGCAAGAGGGCTCCTTAATCTTGGAATGAAGGTTGACGTCGTTCATAATGCAGAATATTTAATGCAAAGGCAATTAGACCAAACCGCATCCAAGCTTTTGCAAAAAGAGCTTGAATTACAAGGTATGAATTTTTTATTAGGAAAGCAATCAGAAGAAATCCTAGGAAGCACTCGTGTGGAGGGAATTCGCTTTAGTGATGGAACAGAAATGGAAGCGGATTTAATTGTGTTTGCGGTTGGAGTTATTCCGAATGTCCAATTAGCAAAAGAAAGTGGACTGGAAACAAATAGAGCAATTATTGTAAATGATTATATGGAAACAAGCATCCCTAATATTTATGCTGTTGGGGAATGCGTAGAACATAGAGGAATGGTATATGGTCTTGTGAAGCCCCTTTACGAGCAAGGGCAAGTTTTAGCGAAAAGAATCTGCGGACTCGATGGAGAACCTTACAGAAGCTCCATTCTCTCTACTAAATTAAAAATATCCGGCATCGATGTCTTTTCTGTCGGAAACGTATACGAAGGGGACAATACAAAATCCATCAAAGTTTTTGATGAAGTGGATGGCGTTTATAAAAAAGTTTTATTAGAAGATGATCAAGTCGTTGGAGCTATTTTATTTGGAGATACAAGATTAAGTGCAAAATTACTGGACATGGTGCTGAAGAAAAAAGATATACATCAATTAGATAGACAGGAATTGTACCAAATGAAAGGGAATGGAGTGAATTCATTTGCTGCAATGCTCCAAAGCGAAATGATTTGCAATTGCAACGGTGTGACAAAAGGAAACATTATAGAAGCAGTACAAGAAAAAGAGTTAACAACAGTGGAGGAAGTAAAGCAATGTACAAAAGCTTCCGCCTCATGCGGCGGCTGCAAATCCCTTGTTGGAGATTTATTGCACTATATTCACAGTGATAATTTTCATGAGAAGATTGAAAAAAAATCCATGTGTGACTGTACGTCTTTAACAGAAGAGGAAGTAGTGCATGAAATGCAAGTTCAAAAAATAATGTCGGTACAAGAGGTAATGACGAAGCTTCATTGGAAAAATGCTGGCGGCTGTTCAAAATGTGCACCAGCACTTCAGTATTATTTAGGAATGATTTATCCTGAATATGAAAATGTTCAAGGCATATTCTATGAAAATGAAAATATAAATGCCATTATGCAAAATGATGGCACATACACAATCATTCCTCAAATGCATGGGGGAATGACGAATGGAGAACAACTACAAAAAATAAGCGATTGTATTAAAAAATATAAAATTGATCAAGTAGCTGTCACAAGTGAACAAAGAATCCACCTAATGGGCATTGCAAAAGAACAGCTGCTGGATATATGCCTTCAATTGGATATGCCATTAACCTCTACATTTGGAAACACTGTTCATCCGATTAAAACATGTATTGGAGAGAATGTTTGTACATGTGAGAAACAAAAATCGCTGCAGTTAGCTGTTCAACTGGAAAAACAAACTGCATCTCTCCCTACTCCTTACCGTGTGAAAATAGGAGTTTCGTCCTGCATGCATAATGGAGCAGGTTCTACAACAAAGGATATCGGCATAATTGGCATTACGAGAGGATGGGAAATCTATGTCGGCGGCAGCAGTGGAAGGGATGCACGTACAGGAGAGTTATTGTGTGTTGTACAGACGGAAGAGGAGACTATAGAAATTATTGCTGGATTTATTCAGTACTATCGAGAAACAGCGAATTATTTAGAGAGAACTTGGCGGTGGATAGAAAGAGTGAACATAGTTCATATTAGAGAGGTTTTATTCGATCAAGATATTAGAAGACTTTTAATAAATCGATTAGAGAAAGAAATGCAGGTAAGAAAAAGCTATGTCGAAAAGACCTTACTTTAAAGTAAACCTTCCATCAGTGGGGGTTTTACTGCCCGTTAAGAGTGGGATAAAAGTGATCCGTATTTTTAATATGCAGCATTAGCAGCAATTGCTTATACAAGCGGAAGATAGCAAGGGTCAAGGATAGGGAAGTCCGAAGGTGAATAATCATTCAACAAGTAACATGCTAGTTTCGTAATAAAATCTTAAAACGAAAGAGAGGAAGTATGATAATGACGGAAATGTTATTAAAGTATTTTCGAACACAACAAAAGGAAGCTCAATCTGAAAAAAGATTCAATACTCAATGTCCGTTTTGCAGTATGCAATGTAAAATGCAATTATTGGAAGAATCCATCGTTTCTCGAAAAAAATATACAGTGACGGGGATAGACAACCCAACATCTGAGGGTCGTTTATGCGTAAAAGGTTTGAATGCACATCAGCATGTTTTTCAGCATGACCGAATTAAATACCCTTTATTAAAAGTGAATGGTGAGTTTGTACGCATCACATGGAGGGAAGCGTTAAATACTATCAAGCAAAATTTCACGCAAATTCAAAAAGAGGATGGGAAAGATGCGCTGGCGGTATATGGGAGCGCCTCTATTACCAATGAAGAAGCATATTTATTAGGAAAGTTTGCACGTGTTGCATTGCAAACAAAGTATATTGATTATAATGGACGTTTATGCATGTCAGCAGCTGCAACGGCGGCAGCTCAAAGCTTTGGGATGGATAGAGGATTAACGAATACATTGGCAGAAATTCCTTTTACACGGGTCATTATTTTAGCCGGAACAAATATTGCAGAATGCCAGCCAACGATTATTCCATATTTTGAAAAGGCAAAGGAAAACGGCTGTTTTATTATTGCAATTGATCCTCGCGAAACAGCAACGACAAAATTGGCTGATTTACATTTAAAGGTAAAACCAGGAGCAGATGCTGCATTAGCAAATGGACTTTTAAAAGTAATCTTGGACGAAAACTTAGTAGATGAAACGTTTATTAAAGAAAAAGCAACTGGATTTGAAGAAGTGAAACAATATATTTCTACTTTGGATATAAATGAAATTGCCGAATGGACTGGTGTACCTGTTCAAGCAATCTATAAAGCTGCAACGAAATTTGCCAAAGAAGAATCAGGAATGATTTTTACAGCTAGAGGAATAGAACAGCAGACGGATGGAGTAGCAGCAGTTCGGAACTTTTTAAATATTGTGATTGCCACTGGCAAAATTGGAAAGATGTATTCTGGATATGGTGCCATTACAGGACAAGGAAACGGACAGGGAGCAAGAGAGCACGGCCAAAAAGCGGACCAATTGCCTGGATATCGCAGTATCGAAAATGAAGAACATCGAGCTTATATTGCAGATGTATGGGGGATAAAGAAAGTAGATATTCCGAGAAAAGGTGTATCCGCATATGAAATGTTTGAAAAAGCAGATCAAGGTGAAATAACGGGAATGTTTCTTATGTGCTCGAACCCAATTGTTTCTAATCCAAATGCTAATCTTGTCAAAAGAGCATTAAAGAAGTTAAAGTTTTTCGTTGCAGTGGATATGTTTGTTTCGGAAACGGCAAAACTAGCAGATTTAATATTGCCTACATCCTCCTATCTCGAGGATGAAGGGACGATGACAAATTTAGAAGGCAGAGTCATGCTGCGGGAAGCCAGTCGTCCATGTCCAGGAGAGGTAAAGCATGACTGGCAGATTATTTGCGAAATAGCAAACGTACTTGGAAAAGGAGAGTACTTTTCTTATACAAAAGCAGAGGACATATTCAATGAGTTGAGAAAAGCTAGCAAAGGAGGAATTGCAGATTATTCAGGGATAACTTATGAGCGAATAAAAAAAGAAAAAGGAATATTATGGCCATGTTCTGATACAAATCATAGTGGAACTGCAAGGTTGTTTGAAAATGGATTTGCACATGAAGATGGGAAAGCGAAGATGGTGGCAGTGAAAAATATACCAGTTGTTCCTAAAGAAAGCATAAGCATGGAATTTCCGCTGTATATGACGACAGGAAGAGTCATGGCGCAATATTTAACAGGTGTACAAACTCGAAAAAGCGCTTCTTTATCTGCAAGAAACTTTGAATCATATATGGAGATTCATCCGGCTACAGCTGAGAAATATAATATTTCAAATAATGTATTAGTGAAAGTGGAGTCAAAACGGGGTAGTATCGTAGTAAGAAGCAAATGGTCAGATAAAATTAGACAAGATACAGTATTTGTACCTATTCATTGGGCAGGGTCTCAAAATGTAAATATATTAATCGCTGGAGATTTGGATCCTACTTGTAAGATGCCTGGATTCAAAGTAAGTGCTGTAAAAGTAAGCTCTTTATAAAGTGAGCCTTCCATCAGTGGGGATTTTACTGCCCGTTAAATGTGGGATAAAATGAAAAGTCCAAAAAAATAATTGCACACTTATGTCGTATATAAAGACATAGTGTGTTTTTTTTTGAATTTCATTTTTTTCATATATTCCAGAAAAAAATGATGTAATTTTTTTTAAAAAAAACTGAGAATATTGAAAGGGGATACAATGTGAATGTTTCAATGTTTTTTTAAATTTATATTTTTCAGAAAGAAAAAAAAATTCAAAAAAGTGTGTCAGAAAATATAACAAGTATATTAAAAACATCTTTTAATTATGATAAAGTGAATTAAACAAGTATTTGAAAAATATCTTTTAATGATAATAAGTTAAGGGAGTTTTAAATGGGGAGGCATTTTGATGAGCGCAAAGAAATTAGTTCTTGTAGGAAATGGGATGGCCGGGGTAAGAGCGGTAGAGGAAATATTAAAAATATCAAAGGAACAATTCGATATTACTATTTTTGGAAGTGAACCGCATCCGAATTATAATAGAATTTTATTATCAAAGGTATTACAAGGGGATACAGAAGTAAAAGATATCACATTAAATGATTGGGATTGGTATAAAGAAAATAATATTACGCTACATACTGGTGAAACAGTAACCAAAGTAGATGCTGATAAGAAAGTAGTCATCACCGATTCTGGCAGAGTAGAAGCTTATGATGAACTTATCTTGGCAACTGGATCAGTGCCATTTATGCTTCCGATTCCTGGTGCTGACAAGGAAGGCGTTACAGCTTTCCGTGATATAAAAGATACGGATATTATGCTGGAAGCTTCAAAAAAGTACAAAAAAGCAGCTGTTATTGGCGGGGGATTGCTCGGATTAGAAGCAGCAAGGGGATTGTTAAATTTAGGAATGGATGTAACCGTCATTCATCTTGGTCCCTTTTTAATGGAGCGCCAGCTTGATCCGACTGCTGGAAGCCTTCTGCAAAAAGAGTTGGAAAAACAAGGGATGAAGTTCTTATTAGAAACACAAACAGAACAGTTTTTAGGGAATGAGAGAGTAGAAGGATTAAAGTTTAAAGATGGGTCAATATTAGATGCAGATTTGGTTGTAATGGCAGTAGGAATTAAGCCAAATATTGAATTAGCAGTCAACAGTGGTCTCACAGTTAATCGTGGAATTGTAGTAAATGACTACTTGCAAACGGATTTACCACATATTTATTCCGTTGGAGAATGTGCTGAACATCGAGGGATACCGTATGGACTAGTTGCACCTCTTTATGAACAAGCGAAAGTATTAGCAAATCATATATCCGGACAAATTGCTAAACCTTATGAAGGATCGGTATTGTCAACGCAGTTAAAAGTATCAGGTGTAGAAGTATTCTCAGCAGGAGACTTTACAGAAGATTCGGAGAAAAAAGCCATTAAAGTATTTGATGAACAAGATGGAGTCTACAAAAAAATTGTGCTAAGAGGGAATCAAATTGTTGGAGCTGTGCTTTTTGGTGACAGCAGTGAAGGAAATCGTTTATTTTCTATGCTTCAAAAAGAAGCGGATATTTCCGATACGGAAAAAATTTCGATTTTGCAGCCAATTGGCCAAGAGTCTGGAACAAGCTTAGTTGAAAGCATGACTGCTGATGAAATTATTTGCGGCTGTAATGGTGTCTCAAAAGGAACGATTGTAGAAGCAATTCAAAAGCAAGGTTGTTCCTCTGTTGATGAAATAAAAGCGTGCACGAGTGCATCTCGTTCTTGCGGAGGCTGTAAACCATTAGTTGCAGAATTATTGCAGCATACACTAGGATCAGAATTTGATGCGGCGGCTCAAAAAGAAGCAATCTGTGGATGTACGACTTTATCTAGAGATGAAGTTGTAGAAGAAATCCGTGAGAAAGGCTTAACACATACAAGAGAAGTAATGAGTGTTCTTGGATGGACTAATTTAGAAGGATGTTCAAAATGTCGTCCTGCACTTAACTACTATTTAGCTATGGTAAATCCAATAGAATACAAGGATGAAAGAGATTCCCGCTTTGTAAATGAACGGATGCATGCAAATATACAAAAAGACGGTACATACTCTGTTGTACCAAGAATGTATGGCGGAGTTACAAATGCAAATGATTTAAGAAGAATTGCAGACGTTGCAGATAAATATGAAATTCCATTAGTTAAAGTGACTGGTGGACAGCGCATAGATTTAATTGGAGTGAAAAAAGAAGATTTGCCAAATGTATGGGAAGATTTAGATATGCCTTCAGGATTTGCATACGGAAAATCTTTACGTACGGTTAAAACATGTGTTGGTGAACAGTTCTGTCGTTTTGGTACACAAGATTCCATGGGCCTTGGCATTAGATTAGAGAAAAAATTCGAAGGGCTGCAAACACCTCATAAAGTAAAAATGGCGGTTTCTGCGTGTCCAAGAAGTTGTGCCGAATCAGGATTTAAAGATATTGGCTTTATTGGAATTGACGGCGGCTGGGAAATATACGTTGGAGGAAACGGCGGTACCCATGTTCGCGGCGGAGACTTATTGTATAAAGTAAAAACAGATGAAGAAGTAATGGAAGTGACCGGAGCTTATTTACAATATTACCGGGAAACGGCTAACTATTTAGAAAGAACTTCTGCATGGATTGATCGTGTTGGCTTGGCGCATGTTCAATCCATTCTAGATGATAAAGAAAAACGAAAAGAGTTAAATGCACGTATGGAAGATACATTGTCTGTTTATAAAGATCCTTGGAAAGAAATTGTAGAAAGCAAAAAAACAAAAAAAGAATTATTTGAAAATGTAGTAATGTCTTAATGATGATGGTGAATAAAAGGGGGACTAGTACAGATGGTGAATAAAGAAATAACGAAGGTTCTAGTTTGCGGGCTAGACGAGCTTCCAAAAAGTTTAGGGAAGACTGTTCAATTTAAAGATAAAGAAATTGCTGTTTTTAGATTGTCGGGAGAATCCGTACGAGCAGTAGAAAACCGTTGTCCACATAAAGGCGGAGTGTTGACAGAAGGCATTGTCAGTGGTGAGTTTGTATTTTGTCCAATGCATGATTGGAAAATATGTTTAGAAGATGGAAAGGTACAAGAACCGGATTCAGGATGTGTGAAAACATACAAAACAGCTGTAGAAGAAAATAATGTCTACCTTTTAATAGAAGAATAGATTATTGATCTAACAATATCAGCATATGTAAGGCATGATAGGATTTAGAAGTAAAAAATTCTTTTTCTCTTTATATCAATAAAATGGTATAGTAGTTTCAAAACTTATTGATATGGAGGTACTGCATGAAACGATTAGAAGGAAAGCGAATAGCATTAGCAGGGCAGCGCAAAGCGGAAGAACTTAGCAAATTAATCATTAATTTAGGGGGGATTCCGCTTCAGCGGCCTGCACAAGGAACGATTTATTTAGACGATTCCAATCTAGAAGAAGATATAAAACACTTAGTAGCAGGAAATTATGATTGGTTTATTTTTACTACAGGAGTTGGAACAGAAACACTATATAAAACTGCTGAAAGAATAGAGCTTGGAGAAGCATTTATTACCACGATACAAGCAGCAAAAGTGGGAGCAAGAGGATATAAAACCGTTAATATGCTGAAGCGTTTAAATATTGCTCCTCTTGTTCGAGATGATGACGGAAGCACTGTTGGATTAGTAAGATCACTAGCCTCTCATGATTTGAAAGGGTGCAAAGTAGCGCTTCAGCTGCATGGTGATCCGGCTCCTAAATTAATAGAGTTTCTGCAGGAACAACAAGCAGAATTTAAAGAAATTCTTCCATATAAGCATATTCCGCCAAATGAAGAGGTGTTAGAAAAGCTTACGGCAGAAATTCTTCATGGAGAAGTAGATGCAGTTAATTTTACCAGCACCCCTCAAGCACGGTTTTTATTTTCTTATGCGAAGGAAAAAGGGGTTTATGACGAAATGCTACAAGCTTTTTCTAATCATGTAATAGCTGTAGCTGTCGGAAAAGTTACTGCTGCTGCACTCCGAGAAGAAGGAGTGGAAAGGATGGTTATTCCGAAAGAAGAAAGAATGGGAAGTGCCATTATTGCATTAGAACATTTCTATAAAGAGGAATACCAAAAAAGTTGATTGCATTTCATTAAAGAAGAAAGCAGTTTGACAATGATGATGACGTAAGATATAGGTGGAAAAGTGAATGCCAATCCTTACTTAATACAAATAAAAGTTAAGGTGTAGAGAGGATGACTGCTATGCAGAAAGGAAAAGTTTATTTAGTAGGTGCAGGTCCAGGAGATGCTGAATTAATTACGGTTAAAGGTTTAGAAGCGATTAAGAGGGCAGATGTCATTCTTTATGACCGGCTGATTAATCCAAATCTATTGAACCATGCACAAACGGATTGTGAATTCATCTATTGTGGAAAACTTCCAAATAGGCATTTCCTAAGACAAGATGTAATCAATAGTCTTTTAGTTGAAAAAGCATTAGCAGGAAAGACCGTTGTCCGTTTAAAAGGTGGAGATCCTAGTGTTTTTGGTAGAGTAGGAGAAGAAGCCTTAGCTGTAGCGGAATACAATATTGAGTTTGAAATCGTTCCAGGGATTACCTCGGGCATTGCAGCTCCTCTTTATGCTGGCATTCCGGTAACACATAGAGACTGCGCAGGTTCTTTTGCCATTGTGACTGCCCATGATAAGACACCAAATGGAAAACCAGACATTGATTGGGCAGGACTTAGCAGCAGTATAAAAACAATCGCCTTTTATATGGGAGTGAAAAATTTACAATATATTTGTGATAACCTTATTAAGCATGGAAAATCACCAAATACTCCTGCCATCATTATTCAATGGGGAACATATGGCAGACAAAAAAGTGTAGAAGGAACATTAGCCACAATAGTTGATCTTGCCCAAAAAGGGAATATAACAAATCCGGCAATTACTCTTGTAGGCGAGGTTGTTGCCGCTAGGGAAAAAATAAGCTGGTTTGAAAAAAAAGCTTTGTTTGGTCGACAAATGGTACTGATTCGAACAGGGACAGAAGAAAGCAAATTAGCTCTTGAGTTAAAAGAAAATGGAGCAGATGTAATTGAATTCCCAAAATGGCGAAAAGAAAAGGCTAATGTTGACCCAACACAATTAGATAATCTCCAAACTTATGATCAAATATTATTTGCTTCATCAGAAGCAGTGAACGACTTTTTTGATATTTTATCTGAAAATAAAAAAGATTTCCGACTTATAACAGCAGCGTTATATGGTACATCTGTAAAGACGATAAAAGCATTAGAAACAAAAGGTCTGACAGGATTTTACATTTCAGAGAGAGAAGCAGCTGGAAAGTGCTTAATAGTTGGTGATCAACAGGTAATTGAAGAGGCAGAAAACTATAAGGATAATTGTGGAGAAGTTGATTTGTTTATCACAAGCATTAAATCGATTGATCCGAAGTTTACGCCGATTATTCAGCGTCAGTTAGAGGAAGCGGAGATTGACACATTGGTGTTTCCTAATAGTAAATCTGTTCATGTTTTTAAGAAGCAATCGAGCCGTTATGGTATGGAAAATCTATCGGAAACAGCACAAGTTGTATGCATGGGAACAAAAACGAAAGAAACAGCGGAGGCATGCGGAATTTTTTCAAATAAAATTCCAGCTAAACCGACAATCGAGTCTTTTCTTGAGTGCTTAAAAGAAGACTACCAGTTAGTTAATATATAAAAAGAAGAGGGTGTTTTAATAAATAGTTCAGTTATTGTGGAGAAACAGTAGAAATAACATATCAATTTTAAGACCAAATCGCATAGTGATTTGGTCTTTTATTTTTGTTGATATATCAATGTTTTATGTTAAAATATGTATATAATAGCAGTTGAAATCGCATACTAAATAACAGAGTGGCAATAGCTATTGTCAAGGTAAAAATTTGGTTGTTAAATATGATGCTAATTACTATGCTAAATCTATTTTCATTTAAAGGAGAGAGGTTAGGATGCAGTTTATAAAACCTAAAAACAATAACGCTGACAAAGTTGATCGGTTAGTCTCTGAACAAGTCCGAGAGATAGTGAAGAACTATGCAGAATACTGTGAATACAGCGAGAGCGAAGTTGTAGATATGTTCCTAAAAAACCTTCTAAAAGACGAAGATTTTCTTAAATGGATTGATGGCATACGAAACAATAAGAGAATGCTAAAGAAAATGGGTTTAGAAGAAGTTATGGAGGGGAAAAAACTTGGCTAAATTGCAACGATTGGCGACAAAGGAAGACAGCATCGTTGTTATTCATAATCCTGTGAGTGAAGAAGAATTGAAAGACAGAAAGGAACAATATCAAGTCCTGTCTGATAAACAATTTGCGTTTCGTTATAACCATATGTTGTTCCGCCCCATTGAATTTACTTGGAATGGACAAGCACACAAAATCCAATATAATTTCTGCACGAACCCTTTTTGTAAATGGTGTGGTCAAGAACAGGCTACATTAAAGGGGAAAAGTAAGCGATATAAACTTAGTGGAACAATGAACAAGAAATCGCTTGTATGTAAACCAGATGCTATCCATCCAGATAGAGGTATGACGCTAAATTGTAATTCTATTACTGTTTCAAATTGGTCAGTTGCCGAAGAAATTTCAAGGTTAATTCGTATCAATAAAACCCAAGAAGTTGAACCTGATTACAATTTCCATAAGGAAAGTTGTACTGCAAGACATTTAACACCGTTTGAAACGCCTGAAGATTTTTATAAACAAGGTAAAACCTTGAACAATTCTCAAAGATGGCAATGCAAAGTATGTAAGAAAAAAACAAGCATTTTACCAAACAAGCGACAATCCACAACCTATCGCCAAAAGAGAAATGATATTCTTCCAATGTTCGCAAAACTACTTTTAAACAAAATGCCTATCAGTCGCACTTGCGATATTTTAGAAATTGGAATTGGCACTTACTATCAAAAATTAGAATGGTTATACCGTTGTTGTTTAGAGTTTTTGGAGAAATATGAAACAACTCCCTTCGCTAATATGTCATTTAAAGAAATGTGGCTAAATACCGATAAGATGCACTATAACCTTAATAATGTTCGTAAGAAGGGGCAAGGTGGTCAAAAGTATTTTGGCTTAGAGGACAGTCAAGTACAGACATATGTAGTTGTATCAGCAGATGTACTCTCACGATATGTATTTCGGTCTGATGTCGCTTATGATTGGGAAATGACGGTAGAAGATTTAAAACTTGATACAGTGATTTATAAAGAAGACCATTTGAATGATTTTAGCAAGAAGAATAATCGTTTGGATTTTTCCCATTACCCACAAGAACCTTCACCGAAAGATACCCAAGAGCCACACGAATATCGAGCGGAACTGAATGATTTTAACAAAAGAATGCAGTATGTCGATGGTCTTCACGTTAATCCCACTTATACAACAATCGCTCATTATTGGTTAATAAAACAAATGGTAAAGGCAAATGAATGGAGAATGATAAGCGATAATGATTCTTCTGTAATAACAGCATTTTTTAGGGTATTCTCAAAGGAAGTAAGCACATATGATGCTCACCACTTTCTTTGTTTGATTGATAAGAACAAGAGCAGAAAACAATGTTTAGAAGAATTTGACGATGCAAAAGCAGATTTATTGGATTGGGGTTTTCATAGTGGATATGAAACAAAGAACTTGCGGAAATTGGCTTACTTTTCATTAAAGGAATTGTTTGAAACCCATAAGTTTCATAGTGAAATAAAAACTCCAAAACAATCCTATAATGTATGGGCTAAAAATCCGATTACACACCCATTAGCATCAAGAGATAAAGGGTTTCATAAAGTGAATTGCACAACCGATTTATCTTCTTTTGAACCGAAGGATATAGCGAAGATGGTAATGAATGTGAATGATAACGCTACGAATAGTTTTATTCAACAAATTCGTAGGAGTTTATCAATCCTTGAAAGACCATTGATGACAGCCAGAGGTGATGGCAAAAGTTATATCTACGCCAATTTCAATCCGAAATATGCACAATATGCTTTAACTATATTGAGAACTTACTACAACTTTTGTAAGCCCTATAATTCTGCGGATGGTAAAAAACTTACTCCTGCACAAAGATTAGGTTTAACCGATAAAGTATTTGATTTGAAAGATATTATTTATCTTAGATAAGTGCGACTGAAATAGAGTGAGTATTATAGTAGGTATTTTGAAAATTGTGGTAAAATTATCTTATGACATACATTTTATAAAGGAGTTTTATATGAAACAAATTATTATTTTTGTAGCTTCGATAGGGATTGTTTTTTTGCTATCTGCCTTTACATTAGACCAAAACTTCCCTCGCTCATATCATTATCTGATTACAAGTACCACAAATTTAGGCAATGAGAGTGTTGATGGATTGTCTTTAAATGATGATTATTACAGCAAAAAAATATCAGAAAAATATGGGAAGAAAACAGAACAAAGTCGAGATGTTGAAAACTATGATTACTTTCAATTAAGTAATGGAATTGAGGTAGCAGTAAATAAAAAGGGTAAAATTACAAGATTTATCATAACCGATAGTAGTTTAGAAACTGCAAAAGGCATAAAAATTGGTGATACAAAAAAGGATGTTATACAAGCATAAGGAGATAACTACTATTTTCGTATAGAACAAGGTTTAGATATTATAGGTTATGTAGATAAGAAAAGAAACATATCCATAGAATTTTGGTTAGCCGATAACAAAGTTAATTTTTATCATCTTGATAACAAATCAATGAAAAAAAGCTAAGCAACTTATGCTTAGCTTTTTTTTGTGATAATATAGTTGTTAATATATTGCTAATTAGTATGCTGTTTCATTCGATATTTCGAGTGTTATTTGAATTTTTCTCCACATTATCTGAACTACTTAGTGTTTTAACCCTCTTCTTTATTTTGGTTAACAGTGACTACTGCATTTTTTTCTGCTTCAATCATAATCGTTTCTTCTTTTAATACAGCTGTTAATCTTGTTGTTTCTGGTTCGTCTAAAATAAAATCTACTAAATTATCTTCTAAATGTTCTTGAATAACTCTTCTTAATGGGCGAGCGCCAAAACTAGGATGTGTTCCTAATTCTACTAATTTTTCTTTTGTTTCATCTGTAACGGTAAGTGTAATATTTTGTTCTTTCAGTGTTATGGCTAATTCTTCTAATAATAGATCAGCAATGCGAAGAAGATGTTGTTTTTCTAATGACTTAAATTCTATGATACCATCAAAGCGGTTAAGAAACTCCGGTTTAAAGAAACTGCCTAAAGACTGTAATAAGTTACTTTCTTCCATTGCAGCATTATTCTCAAAACCTACAACGATTCTTTTTGTACCAACACTTGCATTGCTTGTCATGATAATAACAGAATCTTTAAAGCTGACAGTACGTCCTTGGCTGTCTGTTAAACGTCCATCTTCTAATATTTGCAGAAAGATTGATTGAATATCAGGGTGCGCTTTTTCAATTTCATCTAATAAGATAATGCTGTACGGGTTTCTTCTAACTTGTTCCGTTAACTGTCCAGCTTCATCGTGTCCCACATAGCCAGGAGGGGAACCGATAATTTTACTAATACTATGTTTTTCCATATATTCACTCATATCTAAGCGAATCATGCTTTCCTTCGTGCCAAATAAGGATTCTGCCAATGTTTTTGTCAGTTCTGTTTTTCCTACTCCTGTAGGTCCAACAAATAGAAAGCTGCCAATTGGTCTGTTTTTGGCTTTTAAACCTGCTCTGCTTCTTTTAATTGCTTTGGAGACTTTCGTAATAGCTTCTTCTTGGCCGATTACTTTTGCAGCCAAATGATCGGCTAAATATTTCATTTTTTGTTGTTCATCTTGTTGCAGCTTACCAACAGGAATTCCTGTTTTTTTCTCAATTAATTGTTGAATTAATGTTATATCAACAATCGGATGTTCTTCTGAATTTGGTTGACTTAACGCTTTTTCTAATTGTTGTTCTTCCTTACGTATAACTGCTGCTTGTTCGTAATTTTCTTCTTTTAATGCAAGCTCTTTTTCTTTTGCGATACTTGCTAATCTACTTTCAATTTCTTCCATATTAGTGTAATTAGATGTGAGATTCAATTTTGAACCTGCTTCATCCAATAAGTCAATCGCTTTATCAGGTAAATAACGATCCTGAATATAACGATGCGATAATTCAACACAAGCTCTTATTGCTTCCTCTGTATAAGCAACTTCATGGAATTGTTCATATTTATCTTTAATTCCTTCTAAGATGGCAATTGCCGCATCAACAGAAGGTTCTAATACTTGAATAGGCTGGAATCTTCTTTCTAATGCTGCATCTTTTTCAATTTGACGGTATTCTTTCAATGTCGTAGCACCAATTATATGAAGTTCTCCACGTGCTAATGCAGGCTTTAGAATATTTCCAGCATCCATTGAACCTTCTGCCGAACCAGCACCAACAAGCTGATGGATTTCATCAATAAAGACAATAACATTTTTTCTTTCTTGAATTTCATGAATAATCTGTTTCATGCGTTCTTCAAATTGTCCTCGGATACCGGTATTTGTGACAAGGGAAGCTACATCTAATAAATAAATTTCTTTATTTTTTAATTTTTTCGGAACTGAACTCTCCACTATTTTTAATGCTAAGCCTTCTGCAATAGCTGTTTTCCCAACCCCAGGTTCTCCAATTAAGACAGGGTTATTTTTATTTCTTCTATTTAGTATTTCAATAACACGTTCTATTTCGTTTTCTCTTCCAATTACCGGATCTATTAAACCGGCATTTGCAAGATGGTTTAAATTTTTCCCGTATTTTTCAAGTATGCTATTATTGGACTTTCCTGAATGAGCTTGGTCTGCTGACTTCGTTGCTCCTTCTTGGTTTAACGACTTAAATAAATCATCAAAAGGGGAGGACTGGGAAAAAAATGAATTCGGATTAGATGTCATTTTTTGTTTTTCTTTTTGATAGCAGTTATGACAGATGTTTAGATGATGCTCTGCATTATTTAAAACAAACCGTACACTTACACTTGCATTATTTTCTTGACAGATTTGACATTTCATTTAAATTTCCTCCTTTTGAGTTTGATCAATTTTGACCTTGTAAGATTATTATACTTTGACCTTTTTTGATCTTCAATATTTTTGCTTATAGAAAATAGTGGAAAAATAGAAAGACAGCAAAATTATTCTCTTAAGTAAGAAAATAAATGCTATTACAGTTCAACAATGAATGACAGCTTTCCACAATTCATTTGCTTTATTATGTAGAAATAAAGACAATAAATCAATAAAAAAGCTCGTCTAGTTTGTATGCTTTTACATATAGTGTAAAGTAAGGGGGAGAATATGTGAAAAACAAATGGAGCGCAGCTTTTCAATTGGCTGCTGTTTATGTTGGAACGGTTGTAGGTGCTGGGTTTGCAACAGGGAGAGAGATTGTCGAATTTTTTTCACAATTTGGCGT
This sequence comes from Niallia sp. WK069_GA_01, assembly GCF_983173855.1. Taxonomy (NCBI): domain Bacteria; kingdom Bacillati; phylum Bacillota; class Bacilli; order Caryophanales; family Bacillaceae; genus Niallia; species Niallia sp. WK069_GA_01. The sequence goes on along the minus strand of NZ_OZ470138.1, from coordinate 3,304,499 downwards.
GATTGGTTTAATTGGCATCTTAATCAGCGGCACTATATTTGCCTATTTAGGTTCTAAACTTATGAGAATTTCTGTAAAAATAAAAGCGAAATCTTATCAAGAGTTTACGATTTTTTTATTTGGTAATGTGATAGGAACATTTATAAATAGCATTATGTTAATTATGCTAATTGGTGTGTGTGCAGTAATGCTCTCAGGTGCTGGTGCGGTTTTCGAAGAGCAATTGGGCATTAGTAAAGGGATTGGCGTAATTTTTACAATCGGATTATCTTTGCTTGTTATGATGGTGGGCATGAAGGGGTTATTTGCTGTTAATACATTTGTAGTCCCTATTATGATTAGTTTTAGTTTTATTTTATTTTTCTTATCTATACAGCTTCCTGATTTTTTCTCTCACGTATTTGCTTTCTCTGAAAGTGGATGGAGATCTCTAGCTGCACCGTTTTCTTACACTGCTCTTAATCTATCGTTGGCTATTGCAGTTCTTGTTCCTGCGGCTTCAGAAATTGGGGATGATGAAACGGTTAAATGGGGAGGAATAATTGGGGGAACCGCTTTAATGTTAATATTAATATCCAGCCACTTTACATTAGTTATGCTGCAAGATGTCGGTAGTTATGCAATACCAATGGCAACGATCATGAAAAGCTTAGCGCCAGAGCTTTCTTGGATTTATATTTTGGTTATTTATGGAGAGATATTTACATCGGTGATTGGCAATGTCTATGGACTGGAAAGACAATTAAGCAGTTATATAAAGCTTCCTAGTATCTTGATTATTGCCTTGATTTTTTTAATCTCCTATATAATCAGCTTTATCCATTACGGGACATTATTATCATGGTTATACCCTTTATTTGGTTATATCAGTTTGGTGTTTTTGTTGCAATTATGGATAAAGCCTATTCCAAAAGATGAATGGTAAACAATAATAAATGCGCCATAAAGAGGGGATAAATAATCTCTCTCTTTATGACGCAGATAGAACGTACTGTTTAGTTAATTAGTGCTTGTAGTGGAGAAGGAATCCGTCCGCCGCGATCAATTAATTTTGCCGAACTGAATGGATTCACACCCATAACAGGAGCTCTTCCTAATAAACCGCCAAACTCGACAATTTCTCCTTCTTGTTTACCCGGTACAGGGATAACACGGACAGCAGTTGTTTTTTTATTGATCATGCCTATTGCTGCTTCATCGGCAATAATTGCAGATAAAGTTGCAGCTGAAACTTCACCGGTTAATGCAATCATATCAAGGCCGACAGAACATACACAAGTCATTGCTTCAAGTTTAGATAAGCTTAAGCTGTTATCTAAAATTCCACGAATCATTCCATTGTCTTCACTTACAGGAATAAACGCGCCACTTAAACCACCAACATAAGAACTAGCCATTGCTCCGCCTTTTTTTACAGCATCATTCATTAGTGCAAGAGCAGCAATTGTACCATGTGTACCAACGCGTTCTAGTCCTATTTCTTCTAATATTTCGGCAACACTATCATTAATTGCATTTGTTGGTGCAAGGGAAAGATCCATAATGCCAAATGGTACGTTAAGACGTTCGGCTACAACACGACCGATCAACTCACCAGCGCGAGTAATCTTAAATGTTGTTTTTTTAATGATGTCTGACACTTCTCCAAGGTCTGCCTCAGGATATTTTTTTAGGGCATTTAAGACAACTCCTGGACCACTGACACCTACATTAATTACAACTTCTCCTTCACCAGCACCATGAAAAGCCCCAGCCATGAATGGGTTATCTTCTACTGGATTACAGAAAACAACAAGTTTAGCACAGGCAAGTCCATTTGTATCCTTTGTTTTTTCTGCTGCTTCTTTAATGATCATACCCATCTTTTTAACAGCATCCATATTAATTCCTGTTCTAGTAGTAGCAACAGAAACAGAGGAACATACACGATCCGTAACGGTTAAAGCTTCTGGTAATGCATCTAATAATGTCTGATCGCCTTTTGTAATCCCTTTATGAACAAGGGCAGAATAGCCGCCGATAAAATCAACATTCAGTTTTTTCGCTGCTTTATCTAAAGTTTTTGCTAAAGTAACCGCTTGTTCTACTGTTGCATTTCCAAGAATTTCTGCTATTGGAGTAATGGAGATGCGTTTATTGATAATAGGAATGCCATATTCTTTTTCCACTGCTATCGCAACTTCTGTAAGCTTGCTTGCATAGGAAGTGATTTTGTTGTAAACAGCATCATTTAGTTTATCAAAATCTGAATTTGCACAATCATATAGACTAATTCCCATTGTAACTGTACGGATATCCAGATTTTCCATTTGAACCATATTTATGGTTTCCATCATTTCGTTTAATGCAATTTTCATTTTTTACCCTTCTTTCTTAAACACGATGCATAGAATGGAATATTTCTTCTAATTGAATATTGATTTTTACATGAAGCTGATTGCCTAGTTCTTCAAATTGATTACGCAATTCATCTAAATTTTCATTTTTTGTAACATCAACTAACATCATCATAGTGAAAAAATCTTGTAATATTGTTTGACTAATATCCAAAATATTAATGTCATTATTTGAAATTAATGTTGTTACTTTACTAATGATGCCAACTTGATCTTTACCAATTACACTTACAACTGCACGTCGCTGTTGCATGTTTTTCACCTCGTTTTCATTATTGCTTTGTTAGAAGAAAATGCGTAGTAATCTTCAGCGTTTCATACAACATTATCTTTAACAAAATAGGTTGCTTTAATAAGAAGATTCTGTTCATTTATTTCGTTTTGAAGTCATATCTAGAATAGACAGCCAATTTTTCAGTGTAACAATATGAAAAAAAGACTGGATTTCTCCAATCTTTCGGGTAGTTATCAGTCAGAATAACAAATCATTACGTAAAGTATGTATTAGTTACTCTCCTGTCCTTTTACCTGAGATTGTGAATCCTTCGGTGCCGCATGGAGCGGTCTCTCCAGAAGCTGCTCCTGTTATAGTGTTATCCACAACATTCATAGCATGCTATTCATATATAAAATATATTGTGATGGTAACAGTTTTTTTTCTTATGGTCAATAACAAAAAAAAGAACATTTTGAAAAAGAGGGAATTTACGGCAGCCGATAAAAAGAATACAGCAAGAAACAAGCTGAAGAAAACAGAAAGCAGAGAGGATAAAAAAATAGAAATAGTTTAAGCTATGTAAAGAATAGCGAAAGGAGGGTATATATGTCTAAATCACAAAAAGAGCAGGAAAGAGAATGGACGGAGCGAAAACAAAACCAAAAGCCTCATGGTAAAGTAAAAACAAAAAAAGAACTTGCTGAATAAAGGGAGAGAATCTTCAGGCTGTCGGCAAACACACTTTCGAACAGCCTGAAAGTTTTGAAATATGTCTGTCTGTAATAGGAAGAAAACACAGGTTAATTTGAAATATATTTTATTTAATTACTTTATAGTTTTTATGGTTTACGACTGTTCTTCGTTCTAATTCAAGATCACGATAATTGTTCATATAGGTTAAATCGACAATTACAGAGTTCTCATTTACCTTTTCAACAACACCTTGTAACCCTCTAAACTCAATTATACTCCCAACCTCGGCTCTTTTCACTTGCATCCACTCCTTATGTTTCCAAATTTTATATAAATTCTGTAGTTATATTTTGCACTAAAAGAATTTATTCGTAAAGAAATATGGTAGATCCATCTGTTTTATGCATGAATGAATATATAATATGCTAGGAAAAGATAAAATGTTCTTAACGTATTAATGTGAATTATCTGGATATTAAAAGCAGAATAAAATGGTTTGGAAATTATTTTAAATAATATTATACTATACAATAATAATCTACTAATTGTTTTGCCTTGCATCCTAACAAGTCACTTTTGACAATGAAGTATCTGCACAAGGTTTTTATAGATGACTATCTTTTAGAAAAGAATAAAATATTATAATATAATTTTTAATTCAAAAGTTTATCATGTTTTAAAAAGGGAGGGTTATAGATGACAGAAGAGAATATAAAAGAGATGCTTCAGCAATTAGCTAATGGAGAATTAGAAGAAGCAAGGATAAAAAAAGAAGAATTTTTATTCTTTCGTGAACATCTTGTGAAAAGAGACGATTTCAAACATTTTCGTGGAATAGCTGAACGAGGTGGAGATGTTACATTTCATTATTTAAAAGAGCCAAGAAGTTAAACTAAACTCAGACTGCGGATAACACTAGTTTTGCTCTTTGGTAGTGTGTGTTTGCTTTTATATGCAATTTTTGTAAAAGCCACATTCATTATTAAAACAAGCGTTATCAGGCGGTCTGAAAAGTTAGTAATTAGTATAGACAAGCTCTTCGTTATGGCTGAATCTGCAAGGGTTTTAAGCACTAAGCATCTTACAGTTTGAAGATACTGGGTTAGGATTTTGAATACTCTTTTAAAACTTCTATAATTCTTTTTTTTGTTTCTTCATCATTTTTTCCTTCGTAACCATATTGAAAATAATTGTGCCTTTGTTTTTTCCATATTATATTTCCAGGAATAGAAAACTCTTTTTTGTTCAAAATAAATCGAAAGAAAAATAAAAGCTCTTTATTATCGACTGGTAAATCTAGTTCTGAAGTGAACTTTAAACCATTTGGACTAAGATCAATAATAGTTGCTTTTCCCATCTTAGACATTCTATTCGTATTCCCAGTTTGGAAAGTAAAGGTTGCTTCAATTGGTTCTTTAAACTGATAGCGAAATGCTTCATCACGTTTATATTTCATGTTTTTTCACCACTGCTTTTTATCTAATAATAGGATATTTAAGCCAGGTTGTCGAGATTAACTAATTAGTTGGCAAGGAGAATATTCAATTGTTTTCTTTTCCACATTCATTGTAAGTTAAAACATTTCTTTCTCCATTAAAAAGAGGCTGGATTCATTAAAATTATTAGAATATATGACAACTTCGTTAAATTTTAATGGAATTATTTCTGTTTAACAAGAATTTATCATTGTCTCCGTACGGAAGAAATGCTATTCTTTTTGGTGAGATGTCATTTTGTATAAACTTAAATGCCTACATACTTATTTAGATTTCCTTACATTTTTTTGCTTAATTTGAAGAATATATAATAGTCAAACGAAAGATGTGACAAGGCGAATAACACATATTATTAACATCTTTTTAGCTTAAGGTTTACAATTGTAACTATTAAATTATATATTAGTTATGGGTTAAACAATTCTTGACTATTATATAAGGTTGTTTAAGTTTTAAAAAGTTAGTATAAAGTAATACATCTTATTTAATTTTTTATAAAGGAGTTTGATTTTTAATGGTAGTAAAACAATTTAAAGTAATAGCTGATACAGGGATTCATGCTCGTCCTGCTACACTTTTAGTACAAGCGGCTAGCAAGTTTGATTCTGAAATTCATTTAGAATACAAAGAGAAAAAAGTTAATCTTAAATCAATTATGGGTGTAATGTCTTTAGGTATTGGTCAAGGTGCGGATATTAAGATCAGTGCGGAAGGTAACGACGAACAGGATGCTATTAATGGATTAGCAGAAACTTTAAACAAAGAAGGTTTGGCAGAATAATGAGTTTTTTAAATGGAATTGCAGCATCTAGCGGGATTGCCATTGCTAAAGCTTATCGTTTAGTTGAACCTGATCTTTCTTTTGAAAAATCTTCAATTGATAATGCTGAAAATGAAATTAATCGTTTTCAATCTGCGTTAACAAAATCAAAAGAAGAATTAGAAGCTATTCGTACTAAAGCAAATACAGAGCTTGGTGCTGATAAAGCAGCTATTTTTGAAGCGCATCTATTAGTTTTAAGTGATCCTGAATTAATCGCACCTATCGAAGACAAAATTAATACGGAAGCAGTTAATGCTGAATTTGCATTAAAAGAAACAACAGATATGTTTATTAACATGTTTGAATCAATGGAAAATGAATATATGCAAGAACGTGCAGCTGATATTCGTGATGTAACGAAGCGTGTACTTTCTCATTTATTAGGCGTACATTTATCAAACCCTAGCATGATTGCTGAAGAAGTAGTAGTTGTTGCAGAAGATTTAACACCTTCTGATACAGCACAATTAAATCGTCAGTTTGTTAAAGGGTTTACAACAGATATTGGAGGAAGAACTTCCCATTCTGCAATTATGGCTCGTTCTTTAGAAATTCCAGCTGTTGTTGGAACAAAAAAATCTACAGAAGATATTCAAAATGGCGACCTTGTTATTGTTGATGGATTAAAAGGAGAAATTCATATTAATCCAACACCAGAAGTAGTAGCAAGCTATGAAAAAATAGCTGCTGATTATGAAAAACAAAAAGCTGAATGGGCTAAGCTTGCAAATGAAAAAACAGTGAGCGCTGATGGTGTTCATGTTGAATTAGCAGCAAATATTGGTACACCTAATGATTTAGAAGGTGTTGTAAACAATGGTGGAGAAGCTGTAGGTTTATACCGTACAGAGTTCTTATATATGGGTAGAGATCAACTTCCAACAGAAGATGAGCAGTTTGAATCATATAAAGCTGTTCTCGAAGGAATGGAAGGCAAACCAGTTGTTGTTCGTACATTGGATATTGGTGGAGATAAAGAATTACCATACCTTGATCTACCAAAAGAAATGAATCCATTCCTTGGTTTCCGTGCAATTCGTTTATGCTTAGAGGAGCAAGATATCTTCCGTACACAATTAAGAGCATTGCTTCGTGCAAGTTCTTACGGAAACTTAAAAATTATGTTCCCGATGATTGCGACATTAAACGAGTTCCGTGCTGCTAAAGCTCTTTTAGAAGAAGAAAAAGCGAATTTAATTGCAAACGGCACAAAAGTAGCTGAGAAAATCGAACTTGGAATTATGGTTGAAATTCCATCTACTGCTGTTCTTGCAGACCAATTTGCTAAAGAAGTAGATTTCTTCAGTATTGGAACAAATGATTTAATTCAATACACAATGGCTGCAGACAGAATGAATGAACGAGTTTCTTACTTATACCAACCGTACAACCCTTCTATCCTGCGTTTAGTTAAAATGGTTATTGATGCAGCGCACAAAGAAGGAAAATGGGCTGGTATGTGTGGAGAAATGGCTGGTGACGAAACAGCTATTCCATTATTATTAGGTTTAGGTTTAGATGAGTTCTCAATGAGTGCAACTTCTATCCTAAAAGCTAGATCTCAAATCTTAAGTCTTTCTAAAGCTGAAATGGAAGAGTTAGCAGCAAAAGCATTGCAAATGTCTACTACTGATGAAGTAATGGAAGCAGTAAAAGCTGCTGCGAAACTATCTTAAATAAAAATGTTTAACAATTGAAAGTATGGGTAAAAATAAAGTAAGCACAGGCGCTTAAGTTGTTTAAGTGGCTCAAGCTATTCTCATTTTCCCCTTATTTTAAGTGACTGTCCCTAGATAGGTTCGATTTTCGCATTGTTCGTTCTGTTAATAGACGAAAATTAGCGAAATCATACCTTTGGGGATGGTCCTTTTTTTGTTGATAGATTAAATTGGGTGATACTGTTTAAAGAGGGTGTTTAAAAAGTCCGGTAAAAATGACGCGTCGAATTTCTTCGTTGACTAATCTTTCGTTTCTCACGTAATTAACTAGAGGATCTTCAACTAAAACGCTCACGTTTTCCTATGATGTGAGCAACGTTGAAGTCACCACATCCTGTGGAAGGCTGATGTTCAAAGTTAAGTCGCCTCGAACTTCTTGGTCCTCTTCATTCTCCTTTTTGGACACGTACTTAAAGGTGATTTGAAAAAGGCGGACTCATATTTTTTTAAATGATTAATAAAGATTGTCCTAATTGTTTGCGTAATTAGCACTAATTCATGCTATGATTAAATATATCTACATAAAATGACATATAAATTACTAGTTTGGAGTGTGAAAAAGAGTGTTATCACAAAAGAATAGTACAATTGGTTTTATTGGAACAGGCGTCATGGGGAAAAGTATGGCTAAAAATCTATTAAATAGCGGTTATGCAGTCATTGTTTATAACAGAACAAAACAAAAAGCAGATGAACTGCTTGCAATAGGAGCAGAATGGGCAAACACGCCAAAAGAAGTAGCACAAAAAGCAAATATAATCATTACAATTGTTGGGTATCCAAAAGATGTTGAAGAAGTATATCTAGGAGAAAATGGGATAATTGCAAATGCAAAAGAACATAGTTATACCATTGATATGACTACATCTACTCCAAGTTTAGCGAAAAAAATATATGAAGAAGGAAAAAAACAGCAAATACATGTGTTGGATGCTCCAGTTTCTGGTGGAGATATTGGAGCGAAAGAGGCTAAGCTTTCTATCATGGTAGGCGGAGAAAAACAAGCATTTACAGATCTACAACCAATATTTGAAATTTTAGGGACGAATATCGTTTATCAAGGGGTTGCTGGCGCGGGACAACATACGAAGATGTGTAATCAAATTGCGATTGCTTCTAATATGATTGGTGTTTGTGAAGCGGTTGTATATGCTGAAAAAGCTGGTTTAAATCCTGATGTTGTTTTACAAAGTATCTCATCTGGTGCTGCAGGAAGTTTTTCGTTAAGCAATCTTGCACCTAGAATGATAAAAGGAGATTTTGCTCCAGGATTTTATATTAAGCATTTTATTAAAGATATGCGAATTGCTTTAGAAGAAGCAAAGGCAATGGAGATGGATGTGCCTGGCTTGCAATTGGCAGAAAGTTTGTATAGTCGTTTATCTGCATTGGGTGAAGATGAAAGTGGTACACAGGCTCTGTACAAATATTATCAGCAATACAGCAATAAGTTATAATTTTATTTTTTAACCTAACGGCTACCCTGATAAAAAGGGTTCCGCAGGTGGAATACACTTCGCTTTCCTGTGGGCGAGCGTCGAGCCGCTTCGTCGCTACGCTCCTGCAGGGTCTCGTCTTTCTCGCATTCCCACGGGAGTCTTCGTGTATTCCACCTGCTCTCTGCTTCAAACTTAGTTCATAAAAAAATAGAAACCTGTATCTTTTCATGTACCGTGGTGGGAATGTTTGGTTGCATGGGTGTCTACCCTGAAAAGAAATTGCACTCTCAATGAGTCCGAAGTCAGATTATTATACACTTTCCGTGGGGAAAGCGCTGAGTTAATATGACTTCTGTTTTTTTATTTAAAAATAAAATTTTATGATAGATCAATTTAAAAAGGATGGGAGGCAAACGATTGATGTTTGCTTTCCATCCTTTTTGCTTTAAGGAATCTATTAAGAGCTACAATGGTATATGCAGCTTTTTATTTGTATATTTGTAGATAGCTTTCTAATCGATTGCAAGCTTCTTCTAATGTATCCATTGAGTAAGCAAAGGAAATACGAAAGAAGCCTTCACCTAAAGGAGAGAATGCACTCCCAGGAACTGCAGCGACCTTTCCTTTTTCTACTAAGTCTAAACAAAACTCAAATGAATTCATATGTGCAAACGGAATTTTTATAAGAAAATAAAAGGCGCCATCTGGCATAATAACATCTAAACCCATATTTTTTAGGCGAGTAAATATATATTTTCTTCTTTTATTGTATTCTTTATTCATAGGTTCTGCGTCATTTATACCAACTGTTAAGGCTTGTAATGCCGCTCTCTGTGAAATGGAAGAAGCACAAGTTACATTATATTGATGAACTTTTACAATTTCTTTGCATATTACCTCAGGTGCGAAGAGAAGGCCAATTCTCCAGCCAGTCATACTATGGGATTTGGAGAGACCGTTAATTACAATAGTTTGTTCTCGAAGCATGCTTGCGATTGAAAGATGTTTTTGATCATATACTAATTCACTGTATATTTCATCAGCTAGAATAAAGATTTCTTTATCAGCTACTAAGTTTGCAATATCCTGCAATTCTGATTCATTTAAACTTACTCCAGTAGGATTGGATGGATAAGGCAAAACGATGCATCTAGTTTTATCAGTTATATGTTTTTTTATCAATTCTGCTGTAAAACGAAATGCATTTTCCCGAATATCTACATACACTGGTTCTGCGCCACATAATTTAATTATAGGCTCATACCCAGGGTACACTGGTCCTGGAAGAATTACCTCAACATCTTCTTCAAGTATTGTGCGAAAGGCAATATCAATTGCTTCACTTGCACCTGTAGTCACAATTACTTCCGTCTCAGGAAGATAATGAAGTTGATATTTTTTTTCGACAAAGTCAGCAGCAGCTTTGCGGACAGTTAGATCTCCAGCATTATGGGTGTATGTAGTAAAATTTTCATCTATAGCAGATTTTGCTGCTTCTTTAATATGATCAGGTGTTGGAAAATCAGGTTGTCCTATCGTCAAGGAAAGGATATCTTTATTTCCAGCTACCATGTTAGAGAATTTTCGAATACCTGATATTTCAATATTTTGAACCCGTTTATTTAGCAAATGTTCCATATTAGCCTCCTGATTGTAGTGTAGTACTGGTTCTAGTCAGTAATTAAGAACTATAGTTTATCATATCAAATGAATTACTACATGAAAATGCAGGAAGGAAGAGAAATAAAAAAAGAGTACCAAAATAAAGATAAAAACAGAGATACAGATAGAAATTGCTTAAACTATCAGTCAAATGGAAGAAGTATCGTTAGATTTTTTATCGAGAATTCAAATAAATGTAAGGTCATTTAAATATGTTCGGATAGCTGTTATATTAAGAAAAGGGATATGTTAAGTTTTAAGAATTTTGTTATAAGGGAGAGAATTATTTGAAACAAGTTTTATTGATAATAGATGCTCAACACGAATTAATAGAAGGTAATAAAGAAGAACAGGGAGTTTTTGAGAAGGAAAAGCTTCTTACTAATATTAACACGGTGATTGAAAAAGCAATAAAGGAGACGATTTCTGTTGTTTTTGTTAGAGATTTAGATGTTTCAAATGGACAGGGACCGGGATTTCAGATACACCAACATATTAAAGTACCATCCGCTGCTATTATATTTGATAAAGCTGCTACAAATTCGTTTTATGGCACTCCATTACTTGAACATTTACATCAAAATAATATAGAGCATCTGGTGATAATGGGATGTAAAACGGAGCATTGTATCGATACAGCAGTCAGAACAGCAACAGTAAATCATTTTGATGTAACCTTAGTTGAAGATGGACATTCTACTTCCAATTCTAAAAAATTATCTGCCCAACAGATAATTCAACATCATAATACAACACTTAACGGTCATTATAATGTTGACAATTTTTCATTGGTTAGAAATTCTAAGGAAGATTTGTTTAAACCAATTCATAACACATACAGAGAGTAGTTCAAGTAACTAACCTGATACTAGTTAATTAAAATAATGTGTAAATTAATCCGTTCGCCCCGTGGAAAGTGGAAAGTGAAGTATATTCTCAGGCTTAAGCAGAGAGCAGGTGGAATATACGAAGACTCTCGTGGGAATGGGAGAAAGACGAGAGAGACCCCGCAGTGATGAACGAGGAGGATCGTAGATGAGCCTACAGGAAAGCAAAGTTATTCCACCTGCGGAACCCTTTTTCAGGGTAGCCTAAATAAAGAAAAATCGTCGGTTATTTATGATTGCTTAATATCCATACTCCCAATCGATTTCCTCATCTAACCAAAAGGAAGATACTGTTGGAAGAGAATCAGCTGATTTTTGGCAGTGATAGATTTTGTTTTTTTCTTTTTGTAATTCTTTAAAAGTAGCTGCATCAAGATTTTCGAAAAAAGCAACCGTTAAATCATCTTTAAATAGAATAGCTGTACCTTTCGTCATCTGTTTTCACACCTTTTTTTAGAGCGCTTTCATAAAAAGCTCCCTTTATTATGAATAGTATCTATTTATATAGTATTCTTTCTTTTTTTAAAGGTCTAGTCGTTTGTTACACTTTTCACTAAATGGTAACAACTCTCTCTATATAATAAAAAAATAGTTCTACATATTAAAATTCTTTGGTTGCGATGACATAACATTTCTTCTTCCTGTATATTTTACATGAAAAAGGTTGTTTGATTATTATTTTCCATTTATTATTTACAACAGGAGGGAATAACATGGACATAAATGTAAGAAAAGAAATACAAATGGAAGAAAGAAACTATGGAGGTTTTTGGATTAGATTTGGTGCAAATGTGCTGGATACAATTATTTTAGCCATACCATTCTTCTTTTTAGGAAGTTTTTTATTTGCTTTATTTTTAGGTTCTTCAGAAGATGCGGTATCCTTTTTAAATAATCCAGCAAATTTTGAACAAGAATTAACAGAAGAAGAAGTAATGGCTCTTGCTGGACCAATAATCTTTGCTGTTTGTGGAACAGCTAGTATTTTTATATTGATCACTGCGTTGTACTATACGATTTTCCAATCATCTAAATGGCAAGCGACAATTGGAAAGAAACTTTTAGGATTAAAAGTAATGACAATAAATGGAGAGAGAATTTCCTTTTGGAGAAGTCTTGGTCGATATTTGATTATGTGCTTTTTATCAGGGATATTATTTATAGGATATATAATGGCAGCATTTACAGAAAAAAAACAAGCACTTCATGATTTAATCGCAGGAACAGTTGTGGCGAAATCAAAATAATAAGTAACATTGATGGAAGGGAGCTGCTGGATGGAACGTACAAAAAAAAATCATGTATGGAATAAAGAAGGGTTAGCCTTATATTTTTCTTTACCTGTTTTATCTTGGGCTATATATGATGCAGCAAACACTATCTTCTCGTCTAATATTAATACGATTTTTTTCCCGCTTTATTTACAAGAAGTAGTTGGTTCAAATGAAGTTCAGAGTCAAATTGCCAGTACGATTATATCTTATGCAAATGCAATTGCAAGCTTTTTATTAGTTATATTTTCCCCGCTGTTTGGTGTAGTAATGGATCGTACGGGACAAAAGAAAAAGTATATCTTACTATTCACTGTATTAACCGTACTCTGTACTATTGGTATGGGGATATTCGCACAAATGACAGTATCCACTACGATCGCTTCTATTCCAGTTTCGTTATTTGTAGTAATTATATTATTTGTTTTAGCAAAGTTTACTTATCATTCTAGTTTAGTGTTTTATGATAATATGATTTCGGATTTAGGAACAAAAGAGCAATTGCCAGTCATATCAGGATTTGGTGTTGCGGTTGGATATATGGGAACGCTAATAGGATTAACGGTCTATCTATTTATAGAGGGGAACGCATTCAATCAGGCTTTTATACCAACAGCCCTTTTATTTTTGATCTTCTCTTTGCCTTTATTCCTATTTATGAAAGACTCACCAAAAGAGAATATAAAAAAACAATCATTTTTTTCTGGCTATAAAGAAATAGTTGATACATTTAAACAAATAAAAACCCATCGCACTATTTTTGTTTTTATGCTCGCGTATTTTTTTCTTAACGATGCATTAGCAACAACGATTGCGATGATGGCTGTTTATGCTAAAGCGATAGTAGGATTTACTACGGGAAAATTTATTTTTCTTTATTTAGTCTCAACGATTTCAAGCATTATAGGTTCCTTTTTATTTGGTCATATAGCAAAGGCGCGAGGCGCGTACCATGCGATCAGATATGTTGGGGTATTATTGGTAATTGCTCTATTGATTGCAACATTTGCTTGGAACGAGTCTATATTTTGGATTGCAGGAAGTTTGTTTGGAGTAGCATTAGGTAGTATGTGGGTCACAACGAGAACGTATATAGTGGAGATAACGCCTGAAGAAAAAAGAGGACAGTTCTTTGGTTTGTTTGCATTTTCTGGAAAGGTTTCCTCTATTATTGGCCCTCTTCTTTATGGGAGTATCACATTAGTATTTGCAGATTTAGGAAATACAGCAAGCAGAATGGCTCTTGGATCTTTAATTATATTGACTGTAATAGGGCTTGTTATTCATGCCTCTATATCGGATCAAAAGATAGATTCTTAAATGATTTTTTAGTTCTCAGAAGTAAACATTCTGCAGGCAGGGGGGATCTTCTGCCTCAGGTTCCAAGAAAATACTTGCTTACTTTCTTCATCGCTCCCTGTTTCTTGCGGTGCTTATTCCCGGATAACGTGGAGAAGCTGCTAAGTATGTAGGACTAAGTGCGCAATCAATGAAAATCGACTAAGTACGCAATCAATGAAAATCGACTAAGTGCGCCACGTCCTGTGGCAGCGTCGGTTATCTTGCATATTGGGAGCATGAGAATTTGCAGTCTTACTTTTAAGCTGCTTATTTTTTTTGCTAAATCAATATTATTTCTTTAGTTTACATTAGATTGGCCGATAAAAAGGATAGAATTGTTATAGGAAATGGTGAGCTTATACGTATGTGTAATAATGTAAAAAAGTTGTCTTTGGAGATTAAGATAGCAACAAAGAATTTTCAAAGTAAATGTAAACTTTTATCCGTATAAATGATCCTGCATCTTATAAATGAAGGAGAATCAGGGAAATATGAACAATGAAAAAGGTATTTTATTAGAAAGTGGTACAAATGAATTGGAAATTGTTGAATTCTCTATTGGAAATAATAAATTTGGTATAAATGTGATTAAAGTAAAGGAAATTATTAATCCAGTACCTGTTACTCAAATTCCACATTCCCATCCGAATGTTGAAGGGATTATGGAATTAAGGGGGGAAGTCCTTCCAGTAGTTGATTTAGCAAAAGCTCTACGTTTCGTTCCATCAGAAACCCCGGAAAAAGATAAATTTATTGTTTCTGAGTTTAATAAAACGAAAATTATTTTTCATGTTCATAATGTTACACAGATCCATCGAATTTCATGGGAGGATATTGAAAAACCTTCTGATATGTATCAAGGTTCTGATAGCCAAATTATAGGTGTTATCAAGTTGAATGGGGAAATGATTTTATTATTAGATTTTGAAAAAATTGTGGTCGATATTAACCCGAATTCAGGCATACATATACAGCAAGTGAAAAAGTTGGGGAAAAGGGAACGAAGTAATAAGCGATTAATTGTGGTGGAGGATTCACCGTTATTAAGAAAGCTCTTACTAGATACATTAACAGAGGCGGGTTTTGATCAAATAGAATTTTTTGAAAATGGATTAGAGGCTCTTAATTTCCTGCAAGGCATCGTAAATACAGGTAAAAGGATTGAAGATGTTGTGCAATTAATTATTACGGATATTGAAATGCCACAAATGGATGGTCATCATTTTACAAAAAGAGTGAAGGACGATCCCCAATTAGCACAGTTGCCAATTATTATTTTTTCTTCTTTAATAACAGAAGATTTAAGACATAAAGGACAAAGAGTTGGTGCGGATGGACAAGTGAGCAAGCCGGAAATTGCTGAATTAATTTTATTAGTTGATGAACATATCATATAAGTTCATGTCCTTTTTAATAGACTTTTTGAAAAATATCTATAAGATGAAATTTACATCAGCAGATCTTTTCCTTCTAGTTAAGAGTAGGATAAGTAAAGCTATAATGAGGGTCAGATTCTCTTACTTATTCGTCACATGCTATACGAATAAAAGAAGGGTCCGACCTTTTCTTTTTAAGTGTTTATTGCCTCCAAAAAGAGTGAACGATTAAGTTTGTAGAAAGGAGTATCAATTAACTGTGCTTCGATTGACAATCGTCCTGCTAGCCTGTTTGTAACGGCGATTGACTCGCTGCATCAAGCGAGCCAGTGACAAATGCCGTTCTGGCTATCATTCTGTAGCTCCCAGCTCCTCAAAAAGTGTCATTCCTCAATAGACAAAGGTTCTTAATCGGCTTAAGTTTTGCAGTTTTAACTTCTCGACATTCTGAAAGCAATTAATAGCTTTCTCCTAATTTTTTGAAAACAGGTTTTACATATTTCTTCTTTCTTATTTGATCATGCTGATCTGGTTCTTTTATTCCAGTATATTGGATTAGGAGTTTTTTTGCTTGATTTAAGGAAATAGTTGATTTAGGATTTCGAAAATCATTGCTTAATGAACCTAAATGGGGTAATTCTTGAAAATCTTTTTTTGTGGGAGGCAAATGAAACAAATATTTTCCGCATTCAATTAGAATATCTGATTGCTGTTGGCTATTTTTGGGATTACCGGAAAAATGTAGTCCAACTTTTTTTGCTTTTCCTTCTTCCATCAGTTTTTTAAGACTATCATGTTTTAATTTATACAAATGTCTTGGATCAGTAGCTGTTTTAGCATGACGATTTACGACAAAAATAGCTTGTGAGAGGTTTTCAACAGTTGGATTTAAATGGGATGGGTGTTGCTGGTACCTATTCATTATCTTTATACTCCTTTCGAATGGATGTAGAATACAAGCTATTATACTATTTTTATAAAAAAAATGAAATGAAATGAAAAAAAAAAATTATCTTGGCAGCAGAAAGCGAATTTGAAGAAGAGGAAAATAAAACATATGCTGTTTTTTAATGCTGCTTTTTATACTATTACGTATTTTTGTTTGCAAAAAAACATAAAGATAAATGAGGGGATTATTAGTGAAATATCGGGAAATCGTATTTTTTTGAAGTGGTAAGCAATCCCAATGTCATCAATTTAAGTTCTATAAATTTTAGAAATAATTGGTTTGAAGAGGTGCCTGCTCGACTCTATAGAAATTGATGACCTCAAACAAAAGTAACTGGCGATGAGAGAGGCTCACCGCTCCCACATGGAAAGCGAGCAGCAAGCCTCGGAAAACCTAATGAAACTCTCACTTTTTATTCTTTTCCACTATTAGCTTAATGACATTGGAAGCAGTCTTCCACTTAATGGATAAGATTATTTATAACTGATTGCTCTGGATTTTAATGCAATCCATGATTGAATAAATCTTTTTTTATTTACTTTAACATTTTTTCTTCCTGATAAGGGATCGTTTAAAAATACATACTCTTTAGAAAAACCAACTAATACTACCGCATGTAAATCTAGAGGTGTTTTAATGGTTTTTCCATTATGTTCCCATGATTCCCATCGGTCAGGAAGACGGTAGTCACCGGTTGTCCAAACAACGATAGGCATACCTTTTTCGACATGATTTTCAAGGACTGAGAAATGTTGATTTGTTAAATTAAGTGCTTGGTTGGGAAGGTAATGATTGACTAAATCCTCCATTGGTTTATCGAAAACAGCATATCCTGCTTTTTTTCCAGTCATATCTCCTACAAATCCAACCGCTGGGTCTCCCCATTTTAAAATATTCCGGCCATTTTTTATAAGGGGATCTGTGTCTTTTTTGATTTGCTTATATAAATCCATTTTTGTTACATGCATCCCAGCATAGTTTAAAACCATTGCTAAACTTGTTACCTCACACCCATATTTTAATTCTGGATTTTGTTTAATTAAAGGTACATCCAATAAAATAGTTTGATTTCCAGTTGTAATGTCTAATGGGTTTTCCTCTTTATTTAGATATTGAGGTATATTCTGGTTATCAATATAAGGTATCTTTTCCGGTGTAAGTAATGAAACTACCTGTAATGGAAAAAATGACAAAGTTAAAATGATTATCTTTAACTGATGCATATGTTTCCTTCTTTCATATGCCGACCCCTGTTATTAGGGTTGTCCGTTAGCAAATATTTATGTTAAGACATTATTTCCATCCTTGTATAGGAATTGGCGGTTGTCCAAATATCTGGTTAATTGAACATTCTATCATTAAATCGAAAGAATATTCAGCTGTTTGAATAAATAATACAGTGAAACCATCAAAATTAGGCGTTTTTTTATGTTATAATAAGTCATTATTTAGGGGGAGGCTTTCAAAATATGGACGCTTTGGATATTTTGACGGATTTAGATAATGTCATCCCTTTTTTTCAGGCAATATTCAGTGCAGATGAACACAAGGTAATTGGATATGAAATATTAGGACGATACAAATCAAATGGTACGATAGAAAGTTTAGGTCCTTTTTTTATGGATGAGGGCATACCAGAAGAATACAAACAAGAAGTCGATAATGTTGTTCTGACAAAAGCTTTAGAAAAGGCTATAGAACTTGATGAAGATGTGCTGCTATTTATAAATAGGGATGCGGATTTGCTTATGCAAGATGACGGAGAAGCTTTTTTACAAATGCTGTTAACTTATGAGGAAAGAGGGATTTCTTTAAACCGCATTGTGCTTGAAATCTCGGAAAGAAACTATAAAGGCCAGTCTGATCATTTAGATCATCTTCTTATTTATTATCGAACATATGGAATTAAATTGGCTATTGATAAGATGGGAAGTGACAGCAGTCATTTGGATCGAATAGGCGAGTTAGCTCCAGATATTTTGAAAATCGATTTATTAGCATTGCGTTCTACATCGACTTCTCATACATATCAAAATGTTTTATATTCTCTTTCTATGCTAGCCCGTAAGATCGGTGCTACTTTATTATTTGAAAATATCGAGATGGTATATCAACTGCAGTTTGCTTGGAAAAATGGTGGACGGTTTTATCAAGGATATTATTTGCATTATCCGGAAGAACAGTTTGTTGATCGACATATTAGGAAAACAACCTTAAGAAATGAGTTTCATGAGTTTATTTCTTATGAAAAAAAGAAATTAACGGGGATTTTTCAATTAACGGAAAAATTTCAAGGTCATTTACAAGAATTATTAAGTAAATATCGAAAATACAATTCATATGAAGAATTGCTTAAATTTTTGAAAAATGATTTATCTGATATTGCATTCAGAATGTATGTTTGTGATGAGGATGGCTTCCAAAAATCTGCAAATATATTTAAAGAATCGTCTGATTGGATACTGCAATCAGACTACAAAAATAAAAATTGGAGCTGGCGTCCTTATTTCCTCGAAAATATAATTCGAATGAGAAATGAGAAAAAGGGGATTCTTTCTGATTTATACAGTGATATTGAAACTGGTGAAACGGTTAGAACCTATTCTTTTCCTTTAAATAGTCACGATTATTTATTTATCGATTTATCTTATAATTTTCTAGATAAAATGGATGTATTATTAAATTAACTACAAAAACTCTTTCGTATAAATTCTAGAAATCGGAATTTTTTGAAAGAGTTTTTTTATAAAAAGTTTCTTTCTAAGGACATTGCCTCCATCCCTCCCTGCCTCATTTTTATTCCTATCATTTATCTAGTATAGATCTAAAAAAACACTTGATTTAAGATTTAGTGTTTTTTCCTTTAAGAATAGGGGAAATGATAAATACAGAATTAATTATTTTGTCATTTTTTAGAGGAATTTTACGAACGAATAAGCAGTTCAACGATTATAAATCCTGCTACTATTAAGAAGATAAAGGGAAACTTCCATCAGTAGAGGCTTGCTACTAAGGGAAAATTAGGAAAGGGAGAGTGAAATGGGAAATAGAATAATAAAAGCAGTTGCATTTGTACTAGTTGTTATAAACTTTATACCAACTCCCTCGTTTGCGGCAGAAGGATTATCGTCAAGAGATGATGTCATGGACTTTTTAGAAAATGCCTTTTATGCTCAAGTATCCTTGAGTGAAAAGAAAAGAGACTTAAAAGAAGTAAAAACGATATTAATTCCATATTTTACGAAAGATTATCAAAAGTTATATTTGAAAGAAAATCTTATAAAAGAAAATAATAAATATTTGACATATGGTAGTGATTTTTCCGCATATTCCATCCCTTATTTTCAGTTCTCCAATCAAACGGAAGTAAGCATTGAAAAGGATAAAATTTATGTATATGAGTTTTTTTATGCATCTAATGATGGACCAGTAACGTATAGCGATCATTATGAGGGGTTATTAATAGAAAAGATAAATGATGATTGGAAAGTATCTAAACTACTGCAGGATGAGGACATCAAAAGTTATTTAGCTGAAAAAAAGGCGATAAAGAGTACCAGCTCGCAGATGGTTTATTGGCAACAGTACTTAACCACTTTAGTCTCGTATCAAGATGGAGTTCGCTTTACTGCTTTTAATAACGTAGATTTAGAGAAAATAAATCATTCTATTCACTTTTCAGGCAATTCATTTCAACATCAAATGCCAAGTCTAAATCCATCCCTTTTTTAATGAAAGATGTCCTATTTTTTTACAGTATTTTTTTATTAATCCGTAAAACCTAATACTTGTTGCAGTTTTTCTAAATCAAATCCAGTAATTACTTGATCATCAATCACAAATGTAGGAGTAGAATAAGATTGATACTTCTTGATTAATTCATTTTTAGCTTTTGCATTCTTTTGAATATCTTTTAACTCCAATTGAAAACCCTTGTCTTGTAAAAAAAATTTTGCATATTCGCAAGGGGGGCAATCTGGTTGAGTATATATGATGATTTTTTTCAAAATAATAATCCTCCTAATTATAATAGTAGTTTTATCCTGATTTTCTTCTCTCAAATTGGTGGAGAAAAACATACTACTGATGGTTTGTTTTAACTTAATCATACGTATTTTTTTTCTGTATTTCAATCACGAATAAACAATTGGAATATTCATAGTACTTAATAAATAAAAAAAGATTTGCTTATTTTACACTTTTACTTGGACAAACCATCTACAATCTTTTATTCTGTTATTATTGGCATTTACACATAAGAAGAATTTACTTTAATTTTAAAAAAGGAAAGTGTATAGAAACATGCTAATAGTGAAACCTAATGGACATACATAGGTTTGTTTGAAAGGAGAGAGAGCATGTCACAACTTCAAGGTATATTGACACGTTTAAAAAATTTACAAGAACAAGCAACAGGGGGAGAACCTACCCAACGTTTTTTTGAGGTGAATGGCGAAAGAAAATGTCAGGTAACATTTCACCCAAAAACAGAAACATTTGAATTAGAGGTATACAATGATAAAGAAAAACCAAAAAGATATCAATTTGACAATGTTGATATGATTACGATTGAAATCTTTGATCTCATTCAATAACTAGTTATGGAGCTGTTACAGGCTCCTTTTTTTGTTGTTTTTTTATAAATTGAACCAAAGAACACACAAAGACTCCTGAGATAAGCCTGACGCCCGACCCATGGAAAGCGAAGTGTGTACCGGCTGCGGGCTAATTGAGAGAGCAACCCCTTTTTTCAGGGAATCCTATTTATCCTAAGAAAAAATTACATAATGGAACAATACATATAATAGAGAATCAAAGATTATGCTACTAACAGAGGTGATTAAAATGATTCCAAACGTAATTTGCCCCCAATGCTTAAAACAAGAAACATTGGAGCAAGTATTAACAGCACAATCCAATCAAAACATCATTTATCATTGTCCAAATTGTGACTATACAATCAGGAACATAGAAACGAGTAAAGGTTAAAAAAGGCATCATCCCGAAAACTATGTTAAGATATTTATGTGAAAATAAATGATTGAGAGGTTTTCGGCTATGATAAGCATTCGCAGCGGAGAATTTTTAGACTGCACATTAACCGAATTGATGATTCCGTCAGAACGTGTCGCTCATGTGCAAATCGGAAATAATTTAGAACACGCATTATTAGTGCTTACAAAAAGCGGGTATACAGCAGTACCGGTGCTTGATCCATTCTATAAATTACATGGATTAATCAGTACATCTATTATTACAAATAAAATCCTAGGGTTAGAAAGGATTGAGTTTGAAAAGCTGGAAACCATTAAAGTGCAAGAAGTAATGAATACCGTTATCCCAAGAGTTAACAGCAAAACATCAATTTTGGATACAATAGAGTTTTTAGTAGACCATCCTTTTATCTGTTTAGAAGATGAAGAAGGTATTTTTGAAGGAATATTAACTAGAAGCACCATTTTACAAAGATTAAATAGCCATCTGAAGAAAGTAAATCATCAAGTATAATAGCTTGCTGATGAAGCTTTTGTTTTTCAAGATAGTTTTTATTGCACTATTTTTTTGAAAACGATTGCTTTTATGGAGAGGCCAACAGCTAACAAAAAAGGATTCCTTTTTCAAGGAGCCTTTTTTTGTTAGGAATAAAGGGGTTAACTTTTTTCACAAAGGCTTTATTATAAAGGTTGGTGTTTTCACCAGCTCAGCGACAGAAACTAATTGATGAAAAGATAGGTAATGAGATGCAGTTTACGCTATACTATTAAGAAAAAAGCAAAGAGGATTAAAAATGTCAACTATTTCTGAACTTCAGTTATTAACAGTTCTAGCACAAGAAATGAATATGAGAAAAGCAGCTGAAAGACTTTTTGTTACCCAGCCAGCTTTATCACAGCGCCTGCAAACAATTGAAAAGGAGTGGGGGACAAAACTGTTTATTCGATCACAAAGAGGACTTTCTTTAACTTCTGCCGGAGAAATAGTTACAAAATTTGCGGCAGAAACGATATCTAAAGAAGAAAAAGTACGGGAATCGCTGTTTGCTTTAGAAGAGGAAGTGCACGGAACGTTAAAGATTGCCGTTGCGAGTATTGTCGGACAAAATTGGCTTCCATCTGTATTAAAAAGCTTTGTCGTTAAATATCCTCAAGCAAAAATATCCCTTGTAACAGGATGGAGCAGTGAAATATTAAAATCCATTTATGAAGATAATATCCATATTGGTATTATTCGAGGATCTTCTGATTGGAAAGGCCCCAAATTGCATTTATTTGATGACCCTTTGTATCTTGTTGATACGGAAATTTCTAGTTTAGATGAATTATTACATACAAATAGACCGTTTATCCAATTTAAAAGTGATTCTAATTATTATGATGAAATAGAAGTATGGTGGCATCGACAGTTTCAAGCACCACCTAAAAAAACGATTGTAGTTGATCAGATAGAAACATGTAAACAATTATCGTTTAACGGAATCGGGTATAGTATTTTACCTTCTATTGCATTAAAGGATGCTGGTGATAATTTATTTAAGATTCCCTTATATAATGAAAATAAAGAGCCAATTAAAAGGCGAACATGGCTTTTAGGTTATGAGGCATCTTTTCAATTGAAACAAGTACAGGCATTTTTGGATATCATTAAAGAATATATAACAGATCCTCCTAGGAATAGGGGATAATAGATACGGAGATAATGCCTTTATATTTTTTGCTTGTTTTCACTTCTTTTGTTTGGTAAAGTAATTTCTGAGTAAGATTTATACATAATGGAGGTAGAAACGATGAAAATGATGGATGCAAATGAAATTATTTCATTTATTCAAAATAGCACAAAGTCAACACCAGTAAAAGTTTATGTTAAAGGTGATCTAGCTGATGTAAACTTTGGCGATAAAGTACAAGCATTTATTAGCGGAGATGCTGGAGTGGTTTTTGGAGAATGGACTGAAATTAACGAAATAATCGAAGCAAATAAAGAGAAGTTTACTGATTTTGTTGTAGAAAATGATCGTAGAAATTCAGCTATACCACTTTTAGATATGAAAAATATTAAAGCTCGCATTGAACCAGGAGCATTTATTAGAGACCAAGTAGAAATTGGGGACAATGCGGTTATCATGATGGGCGCTGTTATCAATATTGGAGCAGTTATTGGAGAAGGTTCTATGATTGATATGGGGGCAATTCTTGGTGGACGAGCTACAGTAGGTAAAAACTGTCATGTTGGTGCTGGAGCTGTCTTAGCAGGAGTTATTGAGCCTCCCTCTGCAAAACCTGTAATCGTGGAAGATGATGTATTAATTGGAGCGAATGCAGTTGTTGTAGAAGGGGTTACAATTGGAAAAGGTTCAGTTGTAGCAGCAGGAGCTATCGTGTTGGATGATGTTCCAGCTAATACGTTAGTTGCGGGAGCACCAGCTCGCGTTATTAAAGAAATTGATGAGAAAACAAAATCTAAAACAGAAATTATGCACGAACTTCGTCAGCTATAATTTTAAACCAAAAAGCGTGGATGAAATCCGCGCTTTTTATAATGGAGGTATGTTATGGGAGAGAGTACCGGTTTTATAAAAATTCGTAGAGATTTACACCAGATTCCTGAATTGGGTTTTCAAGAATTTAAAACACAAGCATACTTGCTTGACTATATTCGTACTTTAAAGGCTGACAGAATAGAAGTAAAGACGTGGAAAACAGGTATTTTTGTAAAAGTATTAGGGGTGAATTCATCGAAGCTGATTGGATATCGGGCTGACATGGATGGATTGCCGATGAAAGAAGAAACTGGGTTTGAGTTTAAGTCCAATCATCCGGATACTATGCATGCATGTGGTCATGATTTTCACATGAGTATTGCTCTTGGCGTCTTAACAGAGATTGTTCACAACCCTATCAAAGATGATGTACTCTTTATCTTTCAGCCTGCAGAGGAAGGGCCTGGTGGGGCTGAACCGATGCTTAAAAGCGATATCATGAGAAAATGGAAGCCGGATATGATGATGGCATTGCATATTGCTCCAGAATATCCGGTTGGAACGATAGCATTAAAACCAGGTTTATTGTTTGCAAACACCTCAGAGCTGTTTATCGACTTAAAAGGGAAGGGAGGGCATGCAGCTTATCCACATCATACAAATGATATGGTTATTGCTGCTTGCAGTCTTGTTACTCAACTGCAAACGATTGTTGCAAGAAATATAAATCCACTTGATAGTGCGGTTGTAACAGTTGGAAAAATCACTGGCGGTACGGTGCAAAATGTTATTGCTGAAACAGCTAGGATTGAAGGAACGATGAGGACTCTTTCCAGCGATTCCATGGAATTGGTTAAACAGCGTGTCCAATCTCTTGTAAAGGGGATAGAAGTTGGTTATAACTGTGAAAGTTCGATCGATTTTGGCTGTGGTTATTATCAAGTATATAATGAAGAGAGCTTGACAGAAGAGTTTATGGACTTTGTAGGGAAGCAAACGGAGATAGATGTTGTGGAATGTACAGAAGCGATGACAGGTGAAGACTTTGGTTATATGTTAAAAGAAATTCCAGGATTTATGTTTTGGCTTGGAGTGGATTCTCCGTACGGATTGCATCATAATAAATTAAATGCGAACGAAGATGCAATAAAAGCAGCTATTTCCATGCTCACGAAATATTTGCAATATAAAGGAAATTGATGTGCAAAATTATGGTGGAATGAAGATACTATCAAAAAGACGAGAAGAAGAAATATTTTTGCTTCTCGTCTTTTTAGGCTGTAAAAAAGTCCCCTCATTTATTTAGAATGAGCTTTATTAAATGATAATGTTGTTTTTTTCATGGAAGCACAGCACAGCCAGAATAAACAATGATACCCTAAGGTAAATGTTACCTGAGGACTTTGAGGAAATAATAAAAATTCAGTGTTAACAGTATAATTTAATTTTTAGCTAAAAGCACTTGCGAAGAAGAAGGCATATTTATTCCGTTTATATCAAGTGCTTCTACTACTTCTTTGCGGATTAGTCTCTCGATACCAAATTGTTCATTATTTGCGGTTTTTGCAATAATTCTAATGGTAATAGTTGATGGTCCTATTTCCTGAATACCGACAACTTGGGGGCCATCCGTCACAAGCGGATTGTGTTTTTTTATAGAATCACAAACATTCTGCAAGATAAGAAGCGTGTTAGGTATATCATTTTCCGTTGAAACTAAGAAATCAACAAGTGCTTGCATATCTCCTCTTGACTGATTGCTGAGAGTGGTAATTTCTCTATTAGGGATATAATTAAGAGTCCCATCAGCAGAACGAATTTGCGTAGTGCGTAATCCAACCTGTTCTACTGTACCCGAAAAATCACCAACAACAACAGAATCACCTACATCTAATTGTTTTTCTAACAAAAGGAAAAAACCTGTTACAATATCACTAACAAGTCCTTGTGCACCAAAACCGACTGCCAACCCAATGATTCCTGCACCAGCAAGAATAGCTGTTGCTTGTATGCCAAAGGTTTGAAGAATGGTTACAATTAATACAAAGATAAGCAGATAAGATATTAGATTTTGGGTTAAACTTTCTAAAGTAAATGCCCTTCCTTTTGAAATAGAATTCTTTTCTTGAAAAGAAAGGAATATTTTCGTAATAAATGTGCCAGCAATTTTTTTTGCAATTATGTAAATAAGAACTATTACAATCAGCTTTATTAGAATAACACCTGTTTTTATAAGAAGTCCTTCCCAATCATAATCTAGTAAACGATCTCCAAATGTCGATATTACATCCATTTTTTCACTTCCCTTTTAGAAAACTAATTTGAAAAAAATCATATTGTTTTATTCCCTGTCTTCGTTTTAATAAACGTGTAGGTGAATATTTTTTAAGTTAATAACTCAACCTTCGCAGTTATAAATTCCTGTTCATGTATTGCCATAACTTGGTTTAGAGCAATTAGAGAAGGATGATTGATTCGTGCTTTTTGGTGTTTTTTTTCTAACATTATTCCTTACAAATAGGGGCAAGATTCTCGTTTCAGGATGTTCGCTTTCCGTGGGGCGTGCGATGAGCCTCCTCGGCACTTGCGCGAGGCCACTGAAAAAGTCCTTTTTTTTACTTAGGAAGTCGAAAGTTCATTCTAAATGACCTTTTGACTGCCTTTTGTTTTATAATGAAGAGATCAAATGTATGTAGGTGGTATATAAAATGATTTCCAATCAAGAATCTTTCACACTTAGTCCGTTTTTATCTATTTATGATTTCGTTGTTCCAAAGGATAATATGCTTCGCCAAATAAATGAGCTAGTGGATTTCTCATTCGTTCTCGAAGAATTAAAGACAAAATATTGTCTGGTAAATGGTCGCCATGCCGAGCCGCCGATCCGTATGTTCAAGTATCTCCTTCTAAAATCAATTTTTGATTTGTCAGATGTAGATGTAGTGGAACGTTCTCGGTACGATATGTCGTTTAAATTCTTTCTCGATATGGCACCAGAAGATGCCGTCATTGATCCAAGCTCGTTAACGAAATTTCGTAAACTCCGTCTTCAAGACGTGAGTTTATTAGATATGCTAATCGGCAAGACAGTGGAGATTGCATTGGAGAAAGAAATCATGAAAAGTAAAACCATTATTGTAGATGCTACCCATACAAAAGCGCGTTATAATCAAAAGTCACCGAAAGAATTTTTACAAGAAAAATCCAAAAATGTCCGAAAAGCCGTCTATCAAATAGACGAATCCATCAAAGAAAAATTCCCGCAGAAAACAACTTCTAATGAAGTAAAAGAGGAGTTGGATTACTGTAAAGACATCATTTCTGTTGTGGAATCCGAACCACAAGTCGCTTCCATCCCTGCCGTTAAAGAGAAACTGAATGTGCTAAAAGAAGTGGTGGAAGATTATACAGAACAACTACATTTTTCAACGGATCCAGATGCACGTGTGGGGCATAAATCAGAGGATTCTTCTTTCTTTGGATATAAAACACATATCGCGATGAGTGATGAGCGAATTATAACAGCGGCAGTAGTGACAACAGGCGAAAAAAGCGATGGAAAATATCTTCAAGAGTTAATAAAGAAAAGTAAAGAGACAGGAATGAAAATAGATACAGTTATCGGGGATGCAGCTTACTCCGAGAAAGATAATATTCGCTATACGAAAGAAAATGAGCTGGAACTTGTTTCTAAATTACATCCTCATATTACCCATGGAGCAAGGACAAAAGAAGAAAAATTTTCCTTTAACAAAGATGCGGGAATGTATGTCTGCAATGCAGGTCATATGGCTATTCAAAAAAAATATGATGAGCGAAAGAATCAAGATAAAAACCCTCGAATCAAGTACCTTTTTGATATTGAAAAATGTAAAGTTTGTCCTTTTCGTGAAGGATGTTATAAAGAAGGAGCGAAAAGTAAGTCCTATTCTGTGACCATCAAATCAACGGAACATAAAGAACAGGAGGAATTTCAAGGTACGGAAAAATTCAAAGAACTAGCGAAAACTCGCTATAAGATTGAAGCGAAAAATAGTGAACTAAAACACAGACACGGGTATGAAACAGCCTCCTCCTCGGGTTTATTTGGTATGCAAATTCAAGGAGCGACAGCGATATTCGCTACCAATCTCAAACGAATAATCAAATTAATGCAAGAAAAAGACAACAAATAGAAAAGAATACGAAAGAAAATAGGCAAAAAAAGAAAGTTTTCTGTCAAATTTTTGACAAAAAGCTTTCTTTTTTTTCTATCGTAAATTACTAAAAGAAAAACAATAGGTTTTTCAGTGGCCTCACTTGCGCCTGTGGGGTCTCATCTAACCCGCTAATCCCACAGGAGTCTCGCACCTTACACTCCAATCAAGCAGTTTTGATTCATTAGTTGCTGTCGATGAACTGGAAAAACACCCACCTTATAGAATAGACTAAAAGTGGAATATTTTGATAAAACAACGTTGGATAATAACATAAAAAATCAACCCTACTAGTATTTAGTCATCATACCTTGTAATGAAATTCGAAGACAAGAACTTATTCTAAAACAGATTGCTTGTAACGGAGGGTGCGAAGACTCCTGCGGGAAATGTGGGAAGGCTAAAGACCCCGCAAGGCAACGCCGAGGAGGCTCAAGTTTAGCCCCGCGGAAAGCGAAGCAACCCGTAGTGGAAAGCAACCCCATAAGAAAAGCACAAGCGCCTTGTTTAGCCTCGAAGAAAAATGTTCTCCAGACTCAAAAAGTGTTTTTTACTTTTAGAGGCTGGAGGCAATACTCACTGGGGCTAGGCGCTGGCCGGCTAAAGACGCCACGTCCTTATGTCTTGGCCGGCACTTGTACATCCTGTACGGCGAAGCTAGACACTCATCTAAGTTCAAAAATTTTATCCTTTCTTATTTTCTAAAAAAAAATCAACCCTACTAGTATTTAGTCATCATACCTTGTAATGAAATTCGAAGACAAGAACTTATTCTAAAACAGATTGCTTGTAACGGAGGGTGCGAAGACTCCTGCGGGAAATGTGGGAAGGCTAAAGACCCCGCAAGGCATGCCGAGGAGGCTCAAGCTTAGCCCCGCGGAAAGCGAAGCAACCCGTAGTGGAAAGCAACCCCCTCAATAAAAAACAAACCTTCCATTGGTATAAAAAGCAGTTGATTAAAATATTAAAATAATAAATATTTTTAAAAAAATATGTGAATTGGAAAAAACAAGTGGAAAAATACTTCGAAAACCGGTATATTAAGATTGCATCTTTTTTTACTAAATGATTCAAAACAATAGATTTATGTAAATCTGATAAAAGAGGGGGAATGTATGATTGGGAACTTTCAAAAAGTTAAGATATTATTATTTACCATTTAAAAAATATTTTATATGCTCACTTCTTTTTTTAATTATTGTGACAGCTATTACAGTGAGTTATCCGATTATTCTGCAATTAACGATTGATGAAGTAGTAATAGAAGGAAAGTATAAATGGGTTCCATACTTAGCTATTGGTTTTGTTCTAATAATGTCGATTAAAGGAATTGCTACGTACATACAACAATATACTGGAGATTTATTTGGAATAAGTTCGGTTTATCAATTAAGGAATTCATTATATGAGAAGCTTCAATATTTACCTTTTAGCTATTATGATAATGCCAAAACGGGAGATTTAATGTCTAGATTAACAGCAGATGTTGAAGGCTTTCGTTTCTTTTTATCTTATGGGTTTTCAGAGTTCATTCGTTTTATTCTTTTAATAACTGTCAGTTTTTCTGTTATGTGTTATTATTCTGTTTCTTTAACATTTGCAACACTCATTTCGCTTCCTTTTTTAGCTTTTGTAACATTTAAATTTGACAAGGAAGTTCATCCAGCTTTTAGAGGAATTAGGAAATCATTCGGTAAATTAAATACAAAAGTACAAGAAAATATAAGTGGAATCAATACAGTGAAATCGCTTTCGAGAGAGGATTTTGAAGTAAAGAAATTTAATGATTTTAATGGAGATTATAAACAGCAATATTTATTCACTTCTAGTATTTGGTCGAAGTATTTTCCTTTAATGGAGTTCTTGGGAAATTGCAGTGTTGTTTTTTTAATTTCTTACGGAGGATTTCTAGTCATAAATAATAAGCTTCAACTAGGAGAACTTGTCGCTTTTTATAGCCTGTTAGGATATATTATATGGCCAATTATGAATTTAGGATTTGTTGTGAATCAATTTTCGCAGGCAAAAGCTTCTGGGGAGAGACTGCTTGAAATTCTTGAAGAAGATAATATTATTGAAAATCGAAAAGATGTGGTGCATACAAATCGCATAAAGGGAGAAATTGAATTTAGTAATGTCTCTTTAACTTATGCAACGAAAGAGGAAGAGGCACTTTCTCATATTAATTTTGCAGTAGCTTCTGGAAAAATAGTTGGATTGATTGGCGGTACAGGTTCTGGAAAAACAAGCATTACACAATTATTAACAAGGTTTTATGAAGCCTCAGAAGGTGAAGTGAGAGTGGATGGCATAAATGTAGAAAATTATGATCTACATACATTAAGAAGTAATATAGGTATCGTTTCTCAAGAATCTTTTCTATTTTCCTCCACTATAAAAAGTAATATATCCTATGGAAAACCAGATGCTACGATGGAAGAAATCATAGATGCCAGTAAAAGGGCTCAAGCTCATGATTTTATTATGGAATTGCCCGATGGTTATGACACGATGTTAGGTGAAAGAGGAATGGGGCTTTCAGGTGGTCAGAAACAAAGAATTGCGATTGCAAGAGCAATTTGTGTAAATCCTAGCATTTTAATACTTGACGATGCAACAAGTGCTGTCGATATGGAAACAGAGTTTATTATTCAAAACCAGCTGAAAGAAGTAATGGCTAATAAAACAACTTTTATCATTGCTCATCGTATTTCTTCTATTAAACATGCAGATGAAATACTTGTTTTAGAAGATGGCAGAATAGTAGAAAGAGGACTTCATACACAGTTGATTGAACATTTTGGGCCATATCGAAGAATTTATGATATTCAATTTCAGGATAAACAGAAAGTAGCTGAAATTCAAGCGCAATAGGGGGGCTAATTTTGACTGCAATAAATAAAAAAAAACTGCAAGCGAATGTAATGAATCGCTTTAAATATACAACAGATGATGTAATTGAAAAACCATTTAATTGGCAGCAAATGTGGCGTTTATTAAGCTATATGAAACCATATCAAAAAAAGTTATTGCCTTTATCTATTTTAGCTGTGCTCATTACAACGTTTGTTCGGCTAATTATTCCGATTTTAATAGGTGTCTATGTATTGGATGAAGCAATCAAAAATAAAGATAGCACTCAGCTAGTTCATTTAGTGGTAATAATTGCAGCTTTATATTTAGCATCTTATGTGGCGAATTATTTTCGGATCAAGTGGATGAATACATTAGGGCAAAATGTTATATATGATATTCGAAAACATTTATTTACACATGTTCAAAAATTATCGCATCGTTTTTTTGATGAACGTTCAGCAGGGTCTATTCTTGTAAGAATTATGAATGATATTAATTCACTTCAAGAACTGTTTACGAACGGTGTTATTAATATACTAATGGATGTTATATTATTAATCGGGATATTTTGTATATTGTTGACATTAAGCCCAGAATTGTCTTTAGCAGTATTGATTATTATTCCGGTTATGTTTTTTATTTCCACTGCTCTCAGAAGAAAGATTAGAAGATCATGGCAAGTTGTTCGGTTAAAACAATCCAAGTTAAATTCCCATTTAAATGAAAGTATCCAAGGTATTAGGGTTACGCAGTCTTCCACCCAGGAAAAGGAAAATATGATGTTTTTTGACGGACTCAATTTGGAAAGCTTTGAGAGCTGGAGAAATGCGTCAAAACAGAATGCAATGTTTCGTCCACTTGTTGAATTAACAAATGCTGTAGGAACAGCAGTACTGATATGGTATGGCTCCTATTTGCTCAAAACAGATATGAGTATCGGTGTTTTTGTATCGTTTGCTTTTTATTTAGGTATGTTCTGGGAACCAATTTCCCGTCTTGGAACTGTATATAATCAACTGTTAATGGGAATGGCATCATCTGAACGTATTTTTGAATTTTTAGATGAACGTCCAAACGTATCGGAAATGAACAATCCAGTTCATGTAAAGGATCTCACTGGCCATATTCAGTTTTATCATGTTGAGTTCGCATATAATGAAAAGCGAAAAGCGTTAAATGGAATAAATCTTGATATTAAAGCTGGCCAAACAGTAGCCTTAGTTGGACATACTGGCTCTGGGAAAACGACGATCGCTAATTTGATCAGCAGATTTTATGATCCAATTGGTGGAATGATAACAGTGGATGGAGTGGAAATGAAAGCTATGTCTTTGCGGTCTTTACGCAGTCAAATTAGTATTGTTTTACAAGATACCTTTATTTTTTCTGGAACAATTATGGAGAATATTCGGTTTGGAAACCCTGATGCCAGCGATCAAGAAGTGATGGATGCAGCAAAAGCAATCGGTGCACATAGTTTTATTGACAAACTCCCAAATAAATATGATACGGAAGTAGAAGAAAGAGGGAATATTTTATCAGTTGGACAACGACAATTATTGTCTTTTTCAAGAGCATTGCTGGCAAATCCAAGGATACTGATTTTGGATGAAGCGACAGCGAGTATTGATACAGAAACAGAAGTAAAGATACAAAAAGCATTGAAAACATTATTAAATGGCAGAACAGCAATAATGATCGCTCATCGTCTTTCTACAATTAGAGATGCTGATAAAATCATTGTATTGGATCATGGGAATTTGGTGGAAGAAGGGTCGCATGTTGAATTAATGCATAAAAAAGGTATTTATTATCATTTAGTGGAAGCTCAATATAAAATGTTAAAAGCAATATAGTAGTATGTCGAATATAGGCAGTTGGTTAAAATAGACTACCCTGAAACAATGCGCTCTCGATAAGCCCGCAGTCAGAATACACTTCGCTTTCCTGCGGGGTCTCGTCTTTCTCGCATTCCCACGGGAGTCTACTTGTATTCTGGCAGCTGTCTGCTAAAAAGATTGGAATCTGTTTCTTTTTTCGTGTACCATAAATTTGGTTTTCTTGTATTTTTTCTTACTGACCTTTTTACACATTGAACAAGAGGAATGGTCATTTTTTGGAAAAAATCAAGCAATCTCTTTTTGAGTGGTTGGAGCAAATTTTCAAAGTATGATAAGCTTGAATTATCGTTATTTGCAAGATTTTTTTAGGAGTGGTTTGTTGAAGAAATTGATTATATTGTTTATATCGCTCATGATACTAGCGAGCTGTTCGCAAAGTAGTGGCAAGAATAATAATGAGCTTGGAAAATCAATTATGTCTGCTATGGACAAAAATGATGCAAAAGAAATGGATTTAACTGATGTGACGGACTTTTCTTGGGATAAAGCATATATTTTTAATCCATATACATCACAAAAAAGTATAAATGAACAGTTAGGTGTGAAATTCAAAGATCCTAGTGGCATCGATTCACGAGATGATATTTATTTAATTGTTTTTCTTAAGCAGAATAAAGTGATACATTATGCAGAAATCGAGCGTAAATATGGTGATTTGTCTAGTGATAAAGAAAATGGAATTACGCCTTCAGATGCAACTGTCAAAATTACAAAACAATAAAAATTGGTTATGTACAATACGAAAGAACTTCTGATGAGAAAGTTGTTATTCTGAACAAAAAGGATGAGTATTCTTAGAAGAGATTAAGAAGTTATTATCCACGTCTGCCTTTTATAAATTAGCGAGGATGAGTGAATTTTACTTAATCATAGCAATTACTATGAGAAGTTATATGGAGGATTTAAGTATTGAAAAAAGAATTTGCAGTAATCGGATTAGGAAGGTTTGGCGGCAGTATTTGTCGAGAATTAGTAGAGCTTGGAATGGAAGTAATGGTAATTGATAGAAATGAAGAGCGAATAAATGAATTTGCAAATATTGTTTCTCATGCAGTTGTTGGGAATTCAGTTGATGAGAATGTTTTAAAAAGCTTAGGTATTCGTAATTTTGAGCATGTTATCGTCGCAATAGGCGATGATATTCAGGCAAGCATTCTTACTACTCTTATTTTAAAAGAATTGGGTGTAAACAATATTACGGTTAAAGCACAAAATGATTATCATGAGAAGGTTTTAAAAAAAATAGGTGCAGATTCCATCGTGCATCCAGAGCGAGATATGGGAAAAAGGATAGCGCACAATATTGTATCTAATAATGTTCTTGATTATTTAGAGTTATCAGATGAACATAGTATTGTCGAAATAAAAGCAAGCAGCAGGTTAGATGGTTTTACGATGATCGATTTGGATATTCGTGCTCGGTATGGCATTACGATTGTTGCTATTAAACGGGATAAAGAGATTATTGTGTCCCCAATGGCAACGGAACCGATAAAAGAAAATGATGTTTTAATCGTAATCGGTGCAGATTCTGATATTAATCGTTTTGAGAAAAAAGTGATGTCTTGATTGATTTAATTTAGCTTAAAGTGAAATAAAAAAGCACGCAATTTGCGTGCTTTTTTTATACCAGTAACAGATTAAACTTCCATTATAATCGGAAGGATCATAGGTCTGCGTTTTGTTTTTTCATAAAGGAAAGGAGATAGGGTTTCGATAATCTCATTTTTTATTTCAGACCATTGTGTTGTTTTGCGTTCCATAACTTTATTTAAATGTTTGTTAATTAAACTTTGCGCATCATTTATTAAATCACCTGATTCGCGCATATAAACAAATCCTCTAGAAATAAGGTCTGGACCGGCGCTGATTTTAAAGTCTTTCATATTGATGCTTACAACAACAACAACCAATCCTTCTTCTGAAAGAATACGACGATCTCTTAAAACGATATTGCCAATATCTCCAATTCCACTTCCATCTATATAAACGGAACCTGATGGGATTTTACCAGCAACTTGTGCTGTATCATTTGAAAGAGCAAGAACTTCTCCATTATCCATAATAAAGCAGTCTTCTTCTTTAACTCCACAATCAATTGCAAGCTGAGAGTGCATCTTTTGCATTCTAAACTCACCGTGAATTGGCATGAAAAATTTAGGCTTCATTAATCGAAGCATTAATTTTTGTTCCTGCTGTCCACCATGTCCTGACGTATGGATATTATTTAATGGTCCATGAATTACGTTTGCTCCAGCACGATATAACATATTAATTGTTCTGTTTACGCTAATTGTATTTCCAGGAATAGGGGAAGAAGAGAATATAACCGTATCTCCAGGGATAATCTGAATTTGACGATGTGTTCCATTCGCTATCCTAGACATAGCTGCCATAGGTTCTCCTTGGCTTCCTGTACAAAGGATTGTTACTTTATTAGCAGGTAAACGGTTAATTTGCTGCGGTTCAATAAAAGTTTCTTTAGGAGCTTGGATAAATCCTAACTCTAACCCTATATTAATAGCAGCTTCCATACTTCTTCCGAATACAGCGACTTTTCTTCCAAATTCGACTGCTGCATCGGTTACTTGTTGAAGCCTATAAATATTAGATGCAAATGTTGCAAAGATTAATCTGCCATCTGCTTTTCTAAAAATATCTTGAATGCTGTCTCCAACAAGTCTTTCTGACATTGTAAAGTTTGGAACTTCA
This sequence comes from Niallia sp. WK069_GA_01, assembly GCF_983173855.1. Classification (NCBI taxonomy): domain Bacteria; kingdom Bacillati; phylum Bacillota; class Bacilli; order Caryophanales; family Bacillaceae; genus Niallia; species Niallia sp. WK069_GA_01. The sequence goes on along the minus strand of NZ_OZ470138.1, from coordinate 3,269,089 downwards.
CTGTTGGTGCTATCAGAGAGAAGACAAAGCACTCCGTCTTTTCCAATCTCAGCCATTTTCGTTAAATTTGCTGGTTCTCCAACTGGAGTAAAATCAAATTTAAAATCGCCAGTATGAACGATTTGTCCTGGAGGAGTTTTAACTACAACACCGTAAGAATCTGGGATGCTATGTGTAGTACGGAAAAAAGATACTGATGTTTTGCGGAATTTAATAATATCTTCTTCTTGTATTTCATGTAGAGTTGTTTGTCTTAATAGACCATGTTCTTCTAATTTATTTCTTATTAATGCAAGAGCAAGTTTCCCGCCATAAATCGGAATATTTACTTGTTTTAGAAGATATGGAATACCACCAATATGGTCTTCGTGACCATGAGTGATAAATAAGCCTTTAATTTTATCTACGTTCTTCACAAGAAAACTGTAGTCTGGAATAACGTAGTCAATTCCTAAAAGCTCGTCCTCTGGGAATTTGATTCCCGCATCAATTAGAATAATCTCATCCTGAAACTGAACGCCATAGGTGTTCTTACCGATTTCCCCTAGTCCGCCTAGAGCAAATACAGCTGTTTGATCATTTTTTACAAATTTCATTATTCAATCTCCAATACTGTAAAGTCTTCATTTAATTGTTCATATTCTAAGAATGCACCGTCTACACGAGTAATAAACTCAATATTATATGGTTTGTTTTCCAATTTTGTTCTAACGTCTCTTTCTGAAACACCTTCAACATAAATTGTTTTTGTTTTTTCTCTTACTGGTACCTCCATTTTGGAAACTTGGTAGTATACTTTAAAAATCATAATAAATCGCTCCTTAATAGTATTATCTAATTATATTATATAAAAAGTTAACATGTTTTTCATGTTTTTTCTTTTAATAGCAAATCCAGGTATAAAATATATCGAATATAAGAAGTAAGAAGGGTGGAAAAACAATAATTTTATCTTTCTACACCGTTAGTTAGTATTAAGATAGACAAATTGTCGTCCATTCATAACTAACAGGATTGTTGGTTAAGCAATACCTGTTTACATGACGAAGTGTTAATTCTAGTTTCTAAGGTATCTTATAGTCAGTAAAAAAGGATGCATATTGTTTTTTAACCTTCAAATGCATTAATTAAATATATATTATGTATATTACAATAGTAAACAAATTGAGATTCCATACGTTATCTGGAATGAAAACAGTCTTTTATAAAAAACAAAAGGCCGGCCCCTAAGCCACAAAATTTGTAATAATAATGGATTTACTCACTATTATTATCATGGTGGCATGTGGGGCCTGACCTTAATAGAAATTTTCCGTAACGTTTAGGCAATTGTTTTTTTTCTTAATAAGTCTTTCCACTGTTTTAAGAGCTTCTTTCTTAGCTTCTTCAACATAGTGGATCATCTCCTTACCCTATATTTTAAACCATTCTTGTCCAATGTAAAGTGTTCTACTTAAATAATCGCATATTTTGTCCAAAAATAGTTTATTCAAAATAACAAAATGAGAATTTTTCTTTAAAGTAAAGGATAAAAATGATGAGAATAATGAATGAATAAATGCTCAAATAAGATCTATATAGTAATTTATAATATTATTATATGGAAAAATAGAAAAAATTATCATGGGAAAATTTAGAAAGAGGAAAATAGGTAGATGATTTATTAGTGAAAAATGAATAATCAAGAATGAGCCATATACTCGAATAAATATATGGCCACACCATCGATAAACACATACTTTTCTAGTTTTTACTTTATTCAGATGTTTATTACAGGTGATTGCTAAGTCTTTTTGGGTGTTTGTTTGCAAACATTATTCCTTATAAATAGGGGTTGTTTTCTGTGGGGCGTGCGATGAGCCTCCTTAGGTCTTTTTATCTAACCAATCCCACAGGAGTCTCGCATGTCCACTTCAATCAAACCGAAAAAATAAAAATTACCTTTCGATAGCAATTGCATCTTCTATTGGATTTAATGGGAATTGTTCATTAATATGATCATAAAACATAACACCATTTAAATGGTCAATTTCATGTTGAAAAACAATTGCAGGCAATCCCTTAAGACGCAGCTTTACTTCTTTATCATCAAGGTCAGTCCCTTTAATGGCTATTCTTGCATATCGAGGAACAAAGCCTGGGATAGACTCATCAACAGATAAGCAGCCCTCACCAGATGTTAAAAAGGCTTTTTCTACAGAATGACTAACAATCTTCGGATTAAAAAGTGCATAGCTATATAGTTTTCCTGTTTCATCTTTGATATGAACTGCTATCATTCTTTTGCAAACATTAATTTGTGGAGCAGCTAGTCCTACTCCTCCTCTTAAGCCATATTTTTCAGCGGTTTCAGGGTCTTGACTATTAATAAGAAATTCCATCATGCTCCTAAGTGTGCTTTTATCTTCTTCACTTGCTGGGAGATTTACTTCTTCTGCCACTTTTCGCAATGTGGGGTGTCCGTCACGAATAATATCATTCATCGTTAACAAACTAATCACTTCCTTTACACATACATTCATACATTTTTAGTCTAACAGACAAAAGCTGAAAAGTTAATTGGAAAAGTATTATTTCGTATAGAAAATGGCAGTTTTAAAGGTGAATTAATTTGTTTGTCTTGCTCATTAAGAAAAGACAGGGACAGAATATGTACAATAATTAATTAAATTAGTAATATAAATGAGGACAAGCTAGTAAATTGAAATAGATGCACTTTTAAAAGGTTAAACATTTATAAAAGAAAAAATCCATTTGTAAAAAAAACAAAGAATATATATAGTGAAATAGAGAGTGAGGAGGAAAAAAGTTTGAAGAAGGCAAAAGGAATACCATTTATTATGATAGTAGGGTTGACATTACTCTTGTCAGGGTGTCTTAATTTTCAAACCCCTAGTGAAAAAATATATGTTAAGTTAGAGAAAGTGGTTAAAGCAGAAAAAGAATTCGAGGAACAACAAGAACCATTAGTAACTTTAGAAAAAAAGGAACAAGACTTATATTCTCAAATTGTAGCACTTGATTTAGACAAAATGGACGAAATAAAAAAACTTTCTGATCAGGCGCTTGCTTCTATAACTAAAAGAAAAGATTTTATGGATAAAGAGGAAGAAAGCATAAAAAAATCAAAAGAAACATTTGAAACAGTAAGAAAAGATATAGAAGATTTGGAAGACAAAAAATTAAAAGCAAAAGCAGACGAACTTTATGAAACGATGATGGATCGTTATGATGTTCATGAGAAACTTTATGGGAATTATTCCAAAGGGCTTCAACAAGATGAACAATTATACAAATTGTTTAAAGAAAAAGATTTAAGTATAGATGATTTAGAATCACAAATAAAAAAAATTAATGATATATATGCAAAGGTCCTTGAAGAGAACAAACAATTTAATTCTTTAACGAAGGAATACAATGATTTAAAGCTTGCTTTTTATAAACAAGCGGGAATAGAAATAAAAGTAGATGAGCAAAATAAATAATTGAAGAATAAAAAGGTATTCACTTAACTAACAAGAAATAGGGCATGTCCGAAACATCCCTGTTTTTATTGATTAGTATGGGTGAGCTTTTTTTTTGTAAAAAAAGATGAAAATGAGTAAAATTAGCTGTGAAAATCCTTTTACAACAGCTTTCGACATAATTTGAGAGAAAATTTAAAAAAGGTTATTATTATAGCACAGTTGTTAATAGTTTTATCTGTATAGTACAGAATCGATTAGGATAATAGTACAGATAGAAAAAAAGAGAAAATAAAAAAAGTTATTTAACCGGAAAAACATAGTACATAAAGATTGACGGATAATATTTAAGTATATTAAACTTATAAATGTATTAAAAAGTTGTATTAATAATTTATATTAATTTATTGATACAGAATTTATGAAAACCGAATTAATGATAAGACGTTTTTTCTTGCAACTTTTGTGGAAAACTAAAAAGTATAGTTTTTTATATTGATTAAAGTATTTTAGAGGAGAGTCGAGAAAGCGTTCTCTATTACTTAGTTAGTATAACATAAATAATCTTAATGAAGGATGCAATTAGTCTTTTAAAAGGAAAGGGTGGCTTAAATGGCTTCTAAAACACAGAAGGCACAGTTAGATGTGAAATCACAGCTTGAACAAGTGGAAAATCAATTCCAAACACTTCAGATTTTAAATGAAGAGGGCGAAGTTGTTAATGAATCTGCAATGCCGGATTTAAGTGATGAGCAATTACAAGAGCTTATGACTCGTATGGTATACACTCGCATTCTTGATCAACGTTCTATCTCTTTAAACAGACAAGGACGCTTAGGGTTTTATGCACCAACAGCTGGTCAAGAAGCCTCTCAATTGGCTTCCCAATTTGCTTTAGAAAAAGAAGATTTTATTCTGCCAGGATATCGTGATGTTCCTCAGTTAATCTGGCACGGACTTCCATTACATCAAGCATTCTTGTTCTCTCGTGGACATTTCTTAGGAAATAAAATGCCTGAAGGTGTAAACGTAATTTCCCCTCAGATTATCATTGGTGCACAGTATGTTCAAACTGCTGGTGTAGCTTTAGGGATGAAAAAACGCGGGGCACAAGCAGTAGCCATTACTTATACAGGTGACGGCGGGGCTTCACAAGGTGATTTCTATGAAGGAATTAACTTTGCTGGTGCTTTTAAAGCTCCTGCAATCTTTGTGGTTCAAAACAACCGTTTTGCTATTTCAACACCTGTTGAAAAACAATCTGCTGCTAAAACGATCGCACAAAAAGCAGTTGCTGCAGGTATCCCTGGAATTCAAGTAGATGGTATGGATGCATTAGCAGTATATGTTGCTACAAAAGAAGCACGTGAAAGAGCTGTTAATGGCGAAGGACCAACTTTAATTGAAACATTAACGTACCGTTATGGTCCACATACAATGGCTGGAGATGACCCAACTCGCTACCGTACAGCAGATTTAGACAGCGAATGGGAAAAGAAAGATCCATTAGTACGCTTTCGCAAGTTCCTTGAAAACAAAGGCATCTGGAGTGAAGAAAAAGAAAATGCAGTAATCGAACGTGCTAAAGACGAAATTAAAGAAGCAATCAAACTTGCTGATGGCGCACCAAAACAAAAAGTTACAGATTTAATGAATATAATGTATGAAGAGCTACCAGCTAACTTAAAAGAACAATATGAAATTTATGCAGCAAAGGAGTCGAAGTAAGCCATGGCGCAAATGACTATGATTCAAGCAATCACTGATGCGTTACGCACAGAATTACGCAACGATTCGAATGTATTAGTATTTGGGGAAGATGTTGGTGTAAACGGCGGTGTATTCCGTGCTACAGAAGGTCTTCAAAAAGAATTCGGTGAGGATCGTGTATTTGATACTCCACTAGCAGAATCTGGAATTGGTGGTTTAGCAGTTGGTCTTGGTTTACAAGGCTTCCGTCCAGTGCCTGAAATTCAATTCTTTGGATTCGTTTATGAAGTAATGGACAGTATCTCTGGTCAAATGGCACGTATGCGCTACCGTTCAGGCGGTCGCTACCATTCACCAGTAACAATACGTTCTCCATTTGGCGGCGGTGTTCATACACCAGAACTGCATGCAGACAGCTTAGAAGGATTAATGGCACAACAACCTGGTCTAAAAGTTGTTATTCCATCAACACCTTATGATGCAAAAGGATTATTAATTTCCGCTATTCGTGATAACGATCCGGTTATTTTCTTAGAGCATATGAAATTATACCGTTCATTCCGTCAAGATGTACCGGAAGAAGAATACACCATTCCATTAGGAAAAGCGGATGTAAAACGTGAAGGGAAAGACCTTTCTATTATTACTTATGGAGCAATGGTTCAAGAATCCATTAAAGCTGCAGAAGAATTAGAAAAAGAAGGCTTTTCAGTAGAGGTAGTTGATTTGCGTACAATCAGCCCGCTTGATATTGAAACAATTATTTCATCTGTTGAAAAAACAGGAAGAGCAGTTGTTGTACAAGAGGCGCAAAAACAAGCTGGTATTGCAGCAAATGTTGTAGCTGAAATCAACGATCGTGCGATTCTTAGCTTAGAAGCACCAGTGCTACGTGTGACAGCACCTGACACGGTATTTGCGTTTACTCAAGCAGAAACAGTATGGCTTCCAAACTTTAAAGATATTGTAGAAACTGCTAAAAAAGTTCTAACTTTCTAATATCGGTTTCGTTAATCATCACATAAGAAATTTAATAACAAATTTGTAATAACTGTAGGAGGTTGAATTATATTGGCTTTTCAATTTAGATTGCCTGATATCGGTGAAGGAATTCACGAAGGCGAAATTGTAAAATGGTTTGTAAAACCAGGTGACAAAGTTCAAGAAGATGATGTGCTTTGTGAAGTTCAAAATGATAAAGCAGTAGTAGAAATCCCATCTCCAGTTGAAGGTACTGTAGAAGAAGTGTTAGTAGAAGAAGGTACTGTAGCTGTAGTTGGCGATGTACTAATTACATTTGATGCACCTGGATACGAAGACCTTCAATTTAAAGGTGACCATGGTGATGAAGAAGCACCAAAAGCTGATGCAAAAACAGAAGCACAAGTTCAATCAAGTGCTGAAGCTGGTCAAGATGTAAGCAAAGAGCCTGTTGAAGCGAAAGCTCCTGAAGCTGCTGAAGTGGATCCGAACAAAAGAATCATTGCAATGCCTTCTGTACGTAAACATGCCCGTGAAAAAGGTGTGGATATCCGTACGGTTTCCGGATCTGGTAAAAATGGAAGAGTTACAAAAGAAGACATTGATGCTTTCTTAAATGGTGGAGCAAAAGTTGAAGCAACTCCTGAAGCTGCTCCTGCTGAAACTACTGCAGCACCGGCTCCAGAAGCACCGGCAACAGTATCTATTCCAGAAGGCGAATTCCCAGAAACTCGCGAAAAAATGAGTGGAATTAGAAAAGCTATTGCAAAAGCGATGGTTAACTCGAAACATACTGCACCACATGTAACGTTAATGGATGAAATTGAAGTATCCAAACTTGTGGCTCATCGCAAAAAATTCAAAGATGTTGCTGCTGCAAAAGGCATTAAATTAACGTTCTTGCCATATGTTGTTAAAGCATTAACTAGTGCTTTAAAAGAATTCCCAGCATTAAATACATCATTGGATGATGCAACGAGTGAAATCGTTCATAAACATTATTACAATATCGGAATTGCTGCAGACACAGAAAAAGGTCTATTGGTTCCTGTTGTAAAAAATGCAGATCGCAAAGGTATCTTTAATATTTCGAATGAAATTAATGAACTAGCTGGAAAAGCAAGAGAAGGTAAATTAGCTCCTGCTGAAATGAAAGGTGCTTCTTGTACGATTTCTAACATTGGATCAGCTGGTGGACAATGGTTTACTCCAGTAATTAATCACCCTGAAGTAGCTATTCTTGGTATTGGTCGAATTGCTGAAAAAGCAATTGTAAAAGATGGAGAAATTGTTGCTGCTCCTGTACTAGCACTTTCTTTAAGCTTTGATCACAGAATGATTGATGGAGCAACAGCTCAGAATGCAATGAATCACATTAAACGTTTATTAAACGATCCAGAACTATTGTTAATGGAGGCGTAAGAGTATGGTAGTTGGAGATTTTCCTATTGAAACGGATACTATAGTCATTGGTGGAGGTCCTGGTGGATACGTTGCAGCAATTCGTGCAGCACAATTAGGACAAAAAGTAACAATTGTAGAAAAAAACGTGCTTGGCGGAGTTTGTTTAAATGTTGGGTGTATCCCTTCAAAAGCATTAATTGCTGCAGGTCATCGTTATGAAACAGCTAAACATTCTGATGATATTGGAATTACAGCTGAAAATGTAAAAGTTGATTTTACTAAAGTTCAAGAATGGAAAGCCGGAGTTGTTAAAAAACTTACTGGCGGAGTAGAAGGGCTTTTAAAAGGAAATAAAGTAGATATTGTTAAAGGGGAAGCATATTTTGTTGATGCCAATACTTTAAAAGTAATGGATGAAAAATCTTCTCAAACATATACATTTAAAAATGCTATTATTGCAACTGGATCTCGTCCTATTGAAATTCCAGCATTTAAATATACAAAACGTGTACTTGATTCTACTGGAGCTCTTGCTCTTGAGTCGATTCCTGAAAAAATTGTAGTAATCGGCGGAGGGTATGTAGGTACTGAGCTTGGTGGTGCCTATGCTAACTTTGGAACACAAGTTACTATCTTAGAGGGTGCTGACGAAATCCTTGGTGGATTTGAAAAGCAAATGTCTGCATTAGTTAAACGTAACTTAAAGAAAAAAGGTGCAGAAATTATTACAAAAGCAATGGCTAAAGGTGTGGAAGAATCTGACACTGGAGTTGTTGTAACATATGAAGCAAAAGGTGAAGAGAAAAAAGTCGAAGCTGATTATGTATTTGTAATGGTTGGAAGAAAACCAAATACAGATGAACTAGGTCTTGAACAAGTCGGCATTGAATTAGCTGACCGCGGACTAGTTAAAACAGATAAACAATGCAGAACAACTGTAAGCAATATTTTTGCTATTGGTGACGTAATTGAAGGACCACCACTAGCACATAAAGCTTCTTATGAAGGTAAAATTGCAGCAGAAGCAATTGCTGGACATCCTGCAGAAATTGATTATCTTGGAATTCCTGCTGTTGTATTCTCAGAACCAGAATTAGCAACAGTTGGTCATACAGAAAAAAGTGCAAAAGAAGCTGGCCTAGAAATAAATGCATCCAAATTCCCATTTGCTGCAAATGGCCGTGCACTTGCTCTTAATCAAGGGGAAGGCTTTATGAAGCTTATCACTCGTAAAGAAGATGGTTTAGTTGTCGGTGCTCAAATTGCTGGCCCTAGCGCATCTGATATGATTGCAGAACTTGGCTTAGCAATCGAGTCTGGAATGACTGCAGAAGATTTAGCAATGACTATCCATGCTCATCCAACACTTGGAGAGATCACAATGGAAGCTGCAGAAGTTGCAATCGGAAGCCCAATCCATATTATTAAATAATTATTTTTTCAAAAACCCACTTTTTATAAGTGGGTTTTTTTGTATGGGAATAAGGGGATTTAAGTAAAAGCACGAAATACACAGATAAACAAATTAGCAGGTCTTTACACTAGGATATTCAAGAATATGCGGTTTTTAGGTGTTGATGCACTTTCTCTTTTCCTTTAGAAAAGCATAAAAGGGAAATTATTCTCGTTAAAAAACAGGCTTAATAAGAAAGCGAGAAGGGTATTAAAAGAAAAACAATAACAATGGACCAAGAAAGTAAAAAGGAATATTTTTTTAAATGCGAAGAATATATTAGCCCATTATTTAAACCTCAATCAAGTTAATTGAAAACGCTTGACAGTTTACTGCTGCAACAGCAGCTCAGATTCCCATGAACAAACACCAACATTGTAGTAGAACCCAAAAACCTCCACACTAATTATATTCACATCATGGCGCATGGAAAGAAGGGCTACCAGTTTTATTTTATGTCCATGTTTAAATTAAGGAGCAGTCAGAATACACGAAAGACTTCCATGGGAATGCGAGAAAGACGAGACCCAGCAGTGAAACGAGGAAGCTCGTAGATGAGCCCACAGGAAAGCGAAGTGTATTCCACCTGCGGAACCCTTTTTTCATATTGAAAGGTTGTTTATCATATACTACTACTAATATAAATAATCGATCGAAGAGAAATGATTATAGAAAAAGGTGGTGAAGTTCCTTGAAGATTTATACAGCAATTCTCTTACAGTTGATATTATGGAGTGGATATTCAATCGTGGAATGGATGTCTAAATATGATCTAGTTATGTATAAAATTTTAATGTTTGCCGTATTTTTATATTTAGCAATCACCATTGGGAATTATATTGTTAAATCGCCGAGGAAAACGATGTTTGCTACCTTTATTAGCCTTGCCATCTATGGTTCATTTCAGATGATTATGAGTATTGTTACTTTAACATAATTAGAAACAGAAAAGCTGTACATAAACTAACAAGAATCATGACGAGTCAAATAAAACAGTGCTTTTGCAAACAGAGAAAGCCAGCGTAAAGGGATAAAAAAATACTCCGTTACAAATAAAGTACCAATCGGAATATCTGCATACCCTACAAAATTTGATAAAAAAATACTCCGTTACAAATAAAGATCCCCACCACAATGCATGCCTAATTTGAAACCAGGGAGCAGTCGAAATACACGAAGGCTCCTTATGAGATTAGTTGGACAGTGTGACTCGCAGGAGTTCACACCGAAAAGGCTCGAGCATAGCCCAAGGAAAGCAAAGTGTATTTTGAATAAGAACTATTATTATTCGAGCGTGTGCATTACCTATTTTTCAGAGTAGACACCCATGCAACTAAATTTGCACAACTGCATATAAAAAGAGAAATAGATTTCTTAGATTTTATAAGCAGGGAGCAGTCAGCATACGCGAAGACTCCCGCGGGAATGCGAGAAAGACGAGACCCCGCAGCGCAGCGAGGAGGCTCGGCGCTCGCCCGCAGGAAAGCGAAGTGTATGCTGGCTGTGGACTTATCGAGAGAGCAAAAGCTTTTTTTTAGTGCAGCTTTTTGAAAAATTCACCGTTTATATTTTCATCAGATTCACTTTTCCAGTAGCAACATTCTGAAAGGCAATAGCAATTCTTATCTAGTACTATTCTTTTTTTTAATCGACTTTTTAAAATAACTTGCAAAGACTGTGTAGATTGCAAAAATTAATAGAAAAAAGCAAATAAACGTAAAAACAAAGGGAATAAAATGGATTTTGGTTGTTTGTTCAAAAGGAGATTGAAACTGTACTTCTAAAGGATAAAGATCAGCATTCTGTGGCAATTCGACTTTTTGTTCAGCAAAAGGTATAGGACCGCCAAACACTAAGGCATCTTTTGGTTCCAATGGTTTTTTTTCGAGATATTGTTTAAAGATAAATGGAGAACTGAAACTTATAATAAGACTTATTACAGCAATAATAGTGACTCTTTTCATTAACGAAAACTCCAATCAAAAATAGGGATGGGACATTAAAACAAAAGAGCTGTGTTTAATTAACTTTTATTAACGGTTAGGCACAGCTCTTTTTTAACTAATTTAATCTATAACTTATCGAATCGCTCGATGCTCTTTAATAACACGAAGTTTTTTAAAGTCATAATCTTCTGGTCCCTGTACAGGTAATCCAGCTTCCATATTTCTTTTTATATATTCTAAATTATCTTCTGTAATAATTTCGCCTGGGATAAAAATAGGTATGCCTGGTGGATACACCATAATAAATTCAGCAATTACTCTTCCAACAGAATCATCAAAATTAACCAATTCTGTTTCAGAATAAAAGGCATCTCTTGGTGTTAATGCTAAAACAGGAATATTAGGAAGCATTACTTTTGCTTCCACTCTGCCAGCTTGATAATGATATTTTTCTGAAAGCTCTTTTAATGCTTTGATTAGAATCGTCGCTTCTTTTTCTGTATCGCCTGGAGTGATAATGCAAAGCACATTGTATAAATCAGACATTTCTACTTCAATCTTATAATGTCTTCGCAGCCATTCTTCTGCATCGTGACCAGATATACTTAAATCTTTTACCGAGATAATAAGCTTTGTTGGATCATAATCATAGGCGATATTGGATTCTACTATTTCTGCTCCAACACAATATAGATGATCGATATCGTTGATTTGTTGACGAATACTTTGAGCAAGGGCGATTGTTTGATCAAGAAGCTGTTTACCCTCTGTTGCTAAACGTTTTCTTGCGACATCTAAGGATGCAAGCAATAAATACGAAGTACTAGTAGTTGTCAGCATGCTTAAAATGGTCTGAACTCTTTTATGATTAACAAGCTTACCTCTAACATTAAGAATAGAGCTTTGTGTCATTGAGCCTCCAAGTTTATGAACGCTTGTGGCAGCGATGTCTGCTCCTGCTTGCATGGCGGAAAGCGGCAGTTCATCATGAAAATGAATATGAACCCCATGAGCTTCGTCTACAAGCACAGGAATGTCATAAGAGTGTGCTAGCTCTACTATTTTTTTTAAGTCTGCAGATATGCCGAAATAAGTTGGATTAATAACTAATAACCCTTTTGCATCTGGATGAAGTTCTAAAGCGTGCTGTACAGATTCAATGGTAATTCCATGAGAAATACCTAAATTTTTATCAATCTCTGGATGTATAAAAACAGGAATAGCACCTGCGAAAATAATCGCGGACATAATAGATTTATGCACATTTCGTGGGACGATAATTTTATCACCTGGTCCACAAACACTCATAATCATCGTCATAATTGCACCACTAGTACCTTGAACAGAAAAAAAGGTATAATCTGCTCCAAATGCTTCTGCTGCCAAAATTTGTGCTTGTTTAATTATTCCTTTTGGCTGATGAAGATCATCAAGTGGTCCAATATTAATTAAATCGATTGAAAGGGCGTTTTCCCCAATAAAGTTTCGAAATTCAGGATCCATTCCATTTCCTTTTTTATGACCAGGAATATGAAATTGAACAGGGTCTTTTTTTGCATGCTCCAATAAACCGTGGTATAACGGTGTTTCGTGTTGTGACAATTTATTTCCACACCTCTTTATTCTCTATATATTTAGTTTCAATCTGTTCATTTTTCATTGTATTATTTGCACAATGATTCCATAAAACAAATGAATTATAGCACTTTTTAAATTCTTTGCATACAATTAGTTTTTACTATCTGTGAAAGAATTATTTTACCCTTTCTTTTTCAGATGAAAACATAAGGTTTTTTTAGGAAAATAATAGTTATTTTCAACTTATTAAGTAAGAAAAAAATTACGTTTTACATTAAATGATTCATCATCTACAATAGAATGCATTAGGGAAGACTTATAAATATGTAGAAAAGGGTGTTTAAATGGAATATCAATATCCAATAGATATAGATTGGTCGACGGATGAGATAATTACGGCTGTTAAATTTTTTGAGTGTATTGAGCAAGCTTATGAAAAAGGTGTTAACAGAAATGTATTAATGGATCAATATCGTCTTTTTAAAGTAATTGTTCCTGGGAAATCGCAAGAAAAAAAAGTTTGCGGTGAATTTGAAGAAATCAGTGGTTATTCTTCTTATAAAACGATTAAGAAAGCGAAAGAAGCTAAGGATGATATAGTAATCAAGATGCCTTAGTCTGAGAAAGCAGTACATATAGCAGTGAGATGGTTTATTTGGCTCATGGAAGCATGTTGTTGAGCATGTTTATATTTTATTGTACATAGTATGAAAAGGAGTGTTATGCCTTGTCTAGAAGGTTATAATGCTCTTTTTTGTATATAGTGAGTTTTTCTTTGGATGAAGTAAAAACTTTCTCATTGCGAGAAAATATTTAACGGAGGAGCTTTCCCTTAGGTTTTCATGTATGCTCAGGCTTCCCTGAAAAGAGGGTTTGTCTCTCTCAATGGGGTCCGCAGCCGGAATACACTTCGCTTTCCATGGGGCGGGCGCCGAGCCTCCTCGGAGTAAGCTCGAGGCCACTGAAAAACTGATTGTTTTTGAAAAAATATCGAATTATTGTCTATATACAGCTGATAAATATCTTTGGAATTCTATATATAGTAGGTGAGTCGCTTCTTTTTCTTTCTTTACGGACTTTTTCAGTGGCCTCGTAAACTCCTGCGGGGTCTCGCCTGTCCCGCAAATCCCATAGGAGTCTTCGTGTATTCCGGCTGCTCCCTGCTTCAACTAACCAAAAACTTAGAGAAACTGCTTATTTCATGTACCATAGTGCAAATTTTGTTAGCATGAGTGGCTTCCCTGAAAAGAGGGTTTGTCTCTCTCAATGGGTCCGCAGCCGGAATACACTTCGCTTTTCATGGGGCGGGCGCCGAGCCTCCTCGGAGTAAACTCCTATGGATCTCGTCTGTCCCGCAAATCCCATAGGAGTCTTCGTGTATTCCCGCCGCTCCCTGCTTCAACCTATCAATGGAACTTTTTATTTGTTTTTTTATTGTAAAGACATTTTATAGAAAGGTAGCAGTGTTTCTAATGTGTTTCCAACAAGCTGCATGAATGCTTTGCCATCTTGTAAAATGGGGTCATTTGCTGCAATATGGCGGCCAACTAGAAATTCGGCTTTTTTTACATCACGAAAACGTTCTAGTGCTTTCGTTAGATTCACTTCTTTAAAGTTGACAGCATCTTTTTTTGTATGATCGAGTGAAATAACGTAATCGTCTGGAATAGCTTCTTGCATCGTTTCGATATTTTCTAGAAATGTACGTGCAATTTCTTTTTTATTAGGCAGTTCATATATATAAGCTAACCAGATAAATACGTGATCATCAAACAGTCCGATTTGGAAGTGTGGATGTTGTTTATATCCACGTTTATTCGCAGCTAATGCAAGCCAAGTATCTTTAGGGGGATTAACTGTTCGTCTTGCATGTCGTGCAATATGTAAGAACATCTCGTTTCCTATTTTTCCTGAAAGGTCATCTGCTGCTACGGAGCCGATCGTACGGAATTTAGGCTGAATTCGCTCCTGAATAGCTTGCATTCTGTCATCAAGTCCTTCAATTGAAAACGTATCAAAATCTTTTCTGTTAAATCCTTCAAATTGCATAGTTCTAACTCCTTTATTAAGTTTATATCTTGTATAAATGGGTATTAAAAATATCAAGCAAGTTTAAATAGACATCTCGAAAACCTCTTTAGCTTAACCGCATGTTCTACATAGAAATATCATTCTTTCTTAATCAATTATTTATTCTCTTTAGGCTATTTAAGAATTCGATAAAAATAGCACGATTTGGCGAATAAAAAGCTATTTTGTCTACTCAACTTGTTGTCCAATAGTTTAGCATATAAAGCGTTTTTATTGAAGGAAAGAGGACTTTTAGGTTATAGCACATATTTGTTGCAAGGAAAGTGATTTCAACATATGATATAAGAAATCATTAGAAACATAAGTCGATGGAAGGGGTGTACTGTCAAGTGAAACAATTAATGAATTTAGCGAAGACCAAAAAAGTGGAAAGAGAAAAAAGAGCTGTTCTTCGATTAGAAATGGACTATGAGTTGGCTACTTTATTTGATGCTATGAACGAAAAGAATGAAATGCAAAAAAAGGAAAGTAAGCAAAAGCTTGAGAGAATTAGACAGGAACTTCTAAGACTTAAAGCTTTATAATGTAACTATCGTTTGATAATCATAAATGTAGCCGGCAGTAATGCAGGAAGCATTTATGATTTTTACTTTATTCTAACTGCGTGTTCAAAAAGGAGGATAAAAAGGACCAAGAAGCTCGAGGTGGCTTCACTTTGAGCATCTGCCTTCCACAAGATATGGTGACTTCAAAATTGCTTACAAGAAATGAGCGTTTATAGTTGAAGATCCTCTAGTTAAATAAGTGAGAAGCAAAAGATGAGCCAACGAAGAAATTCGACGTGTCTTTTTACCCGACTTTTGAACAACCTTTTCAAAGAAAATTTTCTCCTGTCTTGAAAGGATAATATTGGAGGGGAAATGACTTGATGCATGAGAATCAATGCAGTAAGCTAAAATATAAAAGAAGCAAAGAAGTAAATTTTACATAGAAAAAATACAATAAGGATGGGGAATATGACAAATTGGCGTGAAGTGGATATATTAGCTAAAGAATGGATTAAAGAAGCTGGAGAAAGAATTAAAGCTTCCTTTTCAAAAGAGTTATTGATTGAAACAAAAACCAATAAAAATGATTTAGTAACAGAGATAGACAAAGGAACCGAAGATTTTCTTATAAAAAAAATTAATCAAAACTTTCCAGATCATCGAATACTAGGGGAAGAAGGACTGGCAGAAGAAATAGAAGATTTAAAAGATGTCGTCTGGATTATAGACCCAATTGATGGCACGATGAATTTTGTTCATATGCAGCGGGATTTTGCGATTTCGATTGGGATTTATGAAGATGGCATAGGAAAGATAGGGTTGATTTACGATGTGGTGGCAGATGAACTTTATCATGTAAGAAAAGGAAATGGTGTATATATGGACGATATTCCATTGGCTCCATTAGAGGAAACTACTGTCGAGAAAGGAATTATTGGATTAAACGCTACTTGGGTAACGGAGAACAAGCGGATTGATCCATCCATTTTGGCACCGTTAGCAAAGGATGCAAGGGGAACGAGATCATTCGGTTCTGCGTGTTTGGAACTGGCTTATATCGCGTCAGGCAGAATGGATGCTTATATTACGTTAAGACTTTCTCCATGGGATTATGCCGCAGGAAAAATTATGATAGAAGAACTTGGAGGCATGGTGACTTCTTTGCGAAATGAACCATTAGATATGTTGAATCAAAATTCTTTTTTTGCATGCAAACCAGGTCTGCATCAGGAAATACTAGAGAAATATTTAAATAACGGCGATTGGTAAGATACCTTTTTAGCAATAGTGGGAGTGAGCGACTAAGTTCATTACACTATTGCTTTTTTATTTTAGTGTTGCAAAAGAAAAATGACTGCGTGCTGTATGAAAAATCAGGGGGATTTTTGCAGCATTTTTTTTTGCTGTAGCTTTTTTTTCTTGCGCGAAGCAAATAATACAATAATGGTAAATAATAGAAAACAAGTGACAGCTCCTTTTATACTACGCTCGACAATGCAAATTCCTGCGCATAAAAAGCTGGCTGTCGCAAATATTTTATAAAAATAAAATGGTCCATACTCTTCTTTCATAAACCTCGTCCTTTTAACAGTTTTTGATAAAAAAATTAGCGAAAGTTGGTAAAAATAACGGTTCCAATCTATCTTTTTTTATTTTACAATAAAAAGCCTTTAGGTTTCTAGTATATTATATGGTATAATGACTCAGTTATAAGGTGTAAAATAATGAAAAATAGATAGACCATTTATTAGGTAGGAGTGAAATTTTTGAAAATTAGAGAAGATATTCGTAATATTGCAATTATTGCCCACGTTGACCATGGTAAAACAACGTTAGTGGATCAGCTGTTAAAACAGTCTGGAACTTTCCGTACAAATGAGCATGTTGAAGAACGTGCAATGGATTCAAATGATCTTGAGAGAGAACGCGGTATTACAATTTTAGCAAAAAATACGGCGATTCAATATAAAGATAAACGCATTAACATCTTAGATACACCTGGACATGCTGACTTTGGTGGAGAAGTAGAACGTATCATGAAGATGGTAGATGGAGTATTGTTGGTTGTAGATGCTTATGAAGGCTGTATGCCACAGACTCGTTTTGTATTGAAAAAAGCATTAGAGCAAAAATTAACACCTATTGTTGTGGTAAATAAAATTGACCGTGACTTTGCGCGCCCTGCAGAAGTAGTGGATGAAGTAATCGATTTATTTATTGAATTAGATGCTACAGAAGAACAATTAGAATTCCCTGTTATTTATGCGTCAGCTATTAATGGTACTGCAAGTGTTAATCCTGAAAAACAAGATGAAAACATGCAATCATTATATGATGCAGTTGTTGAGCATATTCCTGCTCCTGTTGACAATCGTGAAGAGCCTCTTCAGTTCCAAGTAGCACTTCTTGACTACAATGATTATGTAGGAAGAATTGGGGTTGGCCGTGTTTTCCGTGGAACGATGAAAGTTGGACAACAAGTTGCATTAATGAAACTGGATGGAACGGTAAAACAATTCCGTGTAACAAAAATCTTTGGTTTCTTTGGTTTAAAAAGACAAGAAATTGAAGAAGCATATGCTGGTGATTTAATTGCCGTATCTGGAATGGAAGATATCAACGTTGGAGAGACAGTTTGTCCTTTTGATCATCAAGATGCACTTCCGATCCTTCGTATTGATGAACCAACATTACAAATGACATTTTTAGTAAACAACAGTCCTTTTGCTGGTAAAGAAGGAAAATATTTGACTTCAAGAAAAATTGAAGAAAGATTACGTGCTCAATTAGAGACAGATGTAAGCTTACGTGTAGAAAATACAGATTCCCCTGATGCATGGACTGTATCTGGACGTGGAGAACTTCATTTATCTATCTTAATTGAAAACATGCGTCGTGAAGGATATGAGCTTCAAGTATCCAAACCAGAAGTAATCGTAAAAACGGTTGATGGCGTTCGTTGTGAACCAGTTGAACGTGTGCAGATTGATGTACCTGAAGAACATACTGGTTCTGTAATGGAATCAATTGGTGCTCGTAAAGGGGAAATGCTGGATATGATCAATAATGGAAATGGACAAGTACGATTAATTTTTAATGTACCTGCTCGTGGACTTATTGGTTATACAACAGAATTCTTAACATTAACTCGTGGATATGGTATTATCAACCATACTTTTGACAGCTATCAA
This sequence comes from Niallia sp. WK069_GA_01, assembly GCF_983173855.1. Lineage (NCBI taxonomy): Bacteria > Bacillati > Bacillota > Bacilli > Caryophanales > Bacillaceae > Niallia > Niallia sp. WK069_GA_01. The sequence continues at coordinate 3,250,783 of NZ_OZ470138.1, read as the reverse complement.
CCAATGGCTTCTGGTCAAGTTGGCGGACGTCGTCAAGGTGTGCTTGTAAGTATGGAAACTGGAAAAACATCTACTTACGGTATTATGCAAGTAGAAGACCGTGGAATTATCTTTGTAGAATCTGGTACGGATATTTATGAAGGTATGATCGTTGGAGAACATACACGTGAAAATGATATTACGGTTAATATCACAAAAGTGAAACAAGCAACAAATATTCGTTCAGCTAATAAAGATCAAACGGCAACAATGAAAAAACCAAGAATCATGACATTAGAGGAATCTTTAGAATACTTGAATGATGATGAGTATTGTGAAGTAACACCAGAATCAATCCGTTTACGTAAAAAAATTCTGAATAAATCAGAACGCGAACGCGTAACGAAAAAGAAAAAAACAGCTGAATAATAAACAAAAAAGCAGCTAAGCTCTTGATAGAGCTTAGCTGCTTTTTTGTTTTAAGGGAAGAAAGGATAAAATTTTTGAAATGTCAAGGCTGTCTAGCTTCGCCTCACAGGATGAACAGGGCCGCTTGCACTTTTTCGAATGTCTAGCTCCAGCGCCTATCGCTTCGTGTCAAATAACCTGTCCGATTAAAAGTAAAGAGCACTTTTTATCGTACAGAACATTTAAAAGTCTGCGATCAACAAGGCGCTTACACTTTTCAAATGTCTAGCTCCAGCGCCTATCGCTTCGTGTCAAATAACCTGTCCGATTAAAAGTAAAGAGCACTTTTTATCGTACAGAACATTTAAAAGTCTGCGATCAACAAGGCGCTTCCGCTTTTCTTGTTACCATTCTTCTTCGGTTGTTTTGCTGCGGTATAAGCTGAAATTTCCTGTATCGACTCGTTTTTGGGTGTTATCTCGAATTCTTTCGTCGCATATTTTACACATATACGTGTGAATCGGTCGGTTACGAAGCCGTTTTGCCTGAAAGGAATTTTCATCTATGTCTTCAATAATATCGCATATTACACATTTTACTTTCAATTGATGCACCTCTAATCTTTTCTATATCAAAATAGATTATAGGGCAATTATAATACAACTATTTGCAGAAAACGAGTTTAATCCCGCAAGTGATGATTAGATTGTTTGTCCTGATCATCTTTTAACTGCTTTTCGTCTTTATTATTTAATGTTTCATCAGGGTTTTTTAAATTTGACTTTGGATTTGGATTAACCATATCTGCTGGAACTTCTGGCATTATTCTGCCTGCTATATCAGCTAATTCATTAAAAATACCTTGGACAGGTTCTCCGTTCTGAATATCTTCTGAAATTTCTTTAAGCCTCGCTGTAACATCGGGATCTGCGATAATCATTGCATAAGCACCATTTGGATCATTTTTTAAACTTTCGGCAACAGAGTATTTAATCGAACCGGCTTCAGAGCGATCAAGGTTGGAATCAATATCAATTCCTACAAGAGCGTATTTGCCTATTACGACGGCTGTAGCATCATTTACATTAGGAGCACTTGTAGCAAGCGAAACAAGGCGCTCTGCGATTGTCTGACCTGTCTTGCGGTCGACCTCTTGAATGTTTGTATTTTTTACATGCAGTACATGTTTATCAGTTTGATTAGGATTAGATTCCTCCTGATGATTTATATTATTGGTACATCCAACAAGTAGAAGCATAAGTAAAAAAATCAAACTTAAGACTGTTTTTTTCATATGGAAACCTCCAAAATATCATACTTTTTCTCGTTTTTTAACACTTCCTCTGTTTATTGTGCAAAATATCTTCTAACTTTATTCGGTAAAACATATATTTAAGCAAGGTTTCTTTCCGTTAAGCGGATAGTGCAAGCAATATACGACGTTAAACAGGAGGCATCAGTTTGAGTAAAATATACGTTTTAGACACGAATGTCTTGTTACAGGATCCTTATTCCATTTTTTCCTTTGAAGACAATGATGTAGTCATCCCGGCAGTAGCTTTAGAAGAGGTAGACAGCAAAAAAAGGTATATGGATGAAATTGGAAGGAACGCAAGACAAATATCCAGATTAATTGATAAACTAAGAGAAGCAGGAAAATTACACGAAAAAATCCCGCTTGAAAACGGTGGAACATTGCGCATCGAATTAAATCATCGTTCTTTTCATGAACTTCAAGAAATATTTGTAGAGAAAACAAATGACAACCGCATCTTGGCCGTTGCGAAAAATTTATCAACGGAAGAAAAGAAAAAAGAAAATGGACGAACTGTGATTTTAGTAAGCAAAGATACATTAGTCCGTGTGAAAGCTGATGCAATTGGGCTGCAGTCAGAAGATTTTTTAAGTGATAGGGTAGTGGAAAATGAACATCTGTATACCGGTTTTACCGATGTACAAGTGACTTTGGATGTATTAAATAAATTTTATGAACAAGGAAAACTGCCTGTTTCAGAAATAGGAAATAGAGCATTTTTACCAAATCAATTTCTGATATTAAAAGATGTGTTAGGTTCTTCTTCTTCTGCGTTAGCAATGGTAGATTCTTCGAGAAAGCATGTGAAAAAGCTTGTTTTTGACCATGAGCATATATGGGGGATTAGACCACGAAATGTTCAACAAACGATGGCCATTGAACTGCTTCTGAAAAAAGACGTACCATTAGTTACGTTAATTGGAAAAGCTGGTACAGGAAAAACTTTATTAGCATTAGCATCTGGGTTAATGCAAACAGAAGATTTTGGAGATTATAAAAAATTATTAGTAGCAAGGCCTATTGTACCGATGGGCAAGGACTTAGGATTTCTTCCAGGAGAAAAGGAAGAGAAATTAAGACCGTGGATGCAGCCGATATTTGATAATCTTGAATACTTATTTAATACAAAAAAGCCAGGAGAGCTTGAAGCAATCCTTGCAGGGATGGGATCCATTGAGGTGGAAGCATTAACCTATATTCGCGGAAGAAGCATACCAGATCAATTTATTATCATTGATGAAGCGCAAAATTTAACTAAGCACGAAGTAAAGACCATTTTAACAAGAGTGGGAGATGGAAGTAAAATAGTATTAATGGGTGATCCTGAACAAATCGACCATCCTTATCTAGATGCATTTAATAATGGCTTGTCTTATGTGGTAGAACGTTTTAAGGATCAGCAAATTGCCGGCCATGTAAAGCTTGTTAAGGGAGAAAGATCTGGTCTAGCACAGCTTGCTGCTGACCTTCTCTAGCCTTGATTGTATAAAAAACAAAAACCCGCAGCTGAGGAAAATTTCAACCTTGCTGCGAGGTTTTTACTGTATAAAAATGGACTGTATATCTTTAACGGGAATTTGCAGATTACCCATATTTCGTATATATAAGTGAACAGGTCCATGTTCTTGAAGAGCTTTGCCTTGAACACAAAATAATAAAAACATCTCTTCCAACAAGGAAAGGGGATAGACAGCTATTTTGTGATTAGTATTCAACACCATTTCCTTTGCATCACAAAAGGGTTCAGCATGGGAAATAAACGGAGCAAGCGGCATAAAAAAAGTTCCTTGTAGTAATTCTTCTTTTTTATATTGTTTTTCCGCTTGTTTTTTGGGAGGAACAACAGACCCTTCCATGAGTTCTCTTTCCCAAAGGAGAGAAGTATTTTTCTTGTACTCTTCTGAATCTGCATTACTAGAAGTGCAACAAAAAAGCTGTTCACCAGTAAGTTTTCGATCATCGAAAATCCAAACACTTGGATCTAAAGTAATTTCATACTGCACTGCGCCTTTAATTGGAATAATGGAATCCATTTTCTCCCTCCAAAAGAGTATTCTATTTCTAAAACGTTTTCATTTTCAAAAAAAGAAAATATTGCTATATTTAGTATAGCCCGAAACCCTTCATCTGTCATTTTTTAGAAGGAAAGTAAACCTCCAAAAAAAATTTACATTATCATCACACATGAAAAAACAGTTTCCCTAAGTTTATAAACCGAGAGCAGCCAAACAAATACACGAAGAACTATGAAAATTGCAAGACAGGTGAGAAGATAGCAAGTTAATGACTCCAAGGAAACTCAAACATAGCCCTCACGAAAAGCGAAGTGTATTCCGGCTGCGAAACCTTTTTTTCAGGGTAGACACCCATGTAACCAAAAATTTGCATCATGGCGTACGAAAAGAAGTAGAATTCCATTTTTTTAAGGTCTAAGCTTGAAGCAGGGAGCAGCATGCATACACGAAGACTCCCGCAGGAAAGCGAAGTGTATGCATGCTGCGGACTAATTGAAAGTGCATTCCTTTTTTCAGAGTAGCATAAAGTAAAAAAATATATTCTATTTATTGTTCTTGCATTTTTTCTAGCTTGAGTTTAAACTTTATAGATAGGATAATCGCTCGGAAACGGGGGGATAAGGTTGACTTCTGAAATGATTATTAATCATAAAGAACAAGCAAATGCATTATTAAAAGCAGATGCAGATAAAATATTAAAGCTTATTAAAGTACAGATGGAAAATTTAACAATGCCACAATGTCCTTTATATGAAGAAGTTCTGGATACGCAAATGTTCGGCTTATCCAAAGAAATAGATTTTGCCATTCGTCTTGGTTTAGTAGAAGAAAGTGTAGGCAAAAAAATATTAGAAGAGTTAGAAAAAGAACTCTCAGCATTACACGAGGCATCTATAAGAAAATAAAAAAGTAAACTCAAACAAATGCAAGAATGTTTGAGTTTTTTTTAGTAGACACCCACGTGAACAAAATTCACATTATGGCACATAAAAAAAAGAAACTTTCCAATTTGGTTTATCCTCTTTTTAGAAAAAGCAGCTGAAGCAGTCTTTGTTTTTCTTCTTATGCTTAGCAGGAAATAAGATCAATTTTAGCGAATATATAATGCATCGTAGAAATAGTAAGGGAAGCGGTTTAATGTTTAAAAAAATTATAAAATCATATGATTATTCCTTAATAATTGTCATGGTCTTGTTGTCTATCTTTGGATTAATTATGGTTTACAGTGCCAGTATGGTCAGTGCGGTGCAGTATTACGGACAAGATAGCAGTGATTTTTATTATAAAAAACAGTTCTTGCATTTAATTGTGGCAGGATTTGTGTTTATTATAGCTGCCCTTTTTCCATATAAAGCATTTCTAAGTAATAAACTTTTAGTTCCAATGGTTTTTGTATCATTGATCGGTTTATTTGGATTATTTGTTTTAGGTCATACTGCTGGAAATGCACAAAGCTGGTACCAATTGGGGAATTCTAGTTTACAGCCGGCAGAGTTTGTAAAACTAGGCGTTATAATTTATTTGTCAGCAGTATATGCAAAAAAACAATCTTATATTAATGAATTTAACAAAGGAGTAGCACCTCCTCTTGTGTATTTATTATTCGTATGTTTACTTGTTGCCATTCAGCCCGATTTTGGTACGGCAGCAATTATATTTCTTATAGGAGCAACAGTTATTCTTTGTTCTGGCATGAATTTTCGCAATTTAGTAAGATTGGCGGTTATCGGCTCCATTGCAGTAATCCCTTTTCTTCTTATTTTCAGTGATAAAATATTTTCAACCACAAAAATGGATAGAATATTCGTGTTCTTAAATTCTCCTTTTGCTGAAGAAAGTGTACAAAAATCTGGCTACCAAATGAGCAACTCATTAATTGCCATCGGTGGAGGCGGTTTAAAGGGGTTAGGTCTTGGACAAGGTGTGCAGAAACTAGGTTATTTAACGGATGGTCATACTGATTTTATTATGGCGGTAATTGCCGAGGAACTTGGCATTTACGGTGTCTGCTTTGTTATAGCATGTTTAAGCTATATTGTTTTAAGAGGCATATATATAGGGTTGCGCTGTAAAGATTCATTTGGCAGTTTGCTTGCCATCGGGATATCAAGCATGATTGGCATTCAAGCATTTATTAATATCGGAGGAGTTTCTGGAGTTATTCCTTTAACGGGTGTTCCGCTGCCTTTTGTCAGTTACGGGGGATCCTCTCTTGTAATATTGGCGCTTAGTATGGGGATATTGGTGAATGTGTCTATGTTTGTAAAGTATGAAAGAGTATATAAAAATAAAGAAGAACAAGTTAGTGCAGAATTGCCGAAAGAATCAAGAAATAGGTTTTTGCATAACAGGATGTAAAAAAACACTTAAGCAGATCATTTAATGATGACAGAAGCAATGAAAGTGGAATCAAGTACGTTTTTCAGGAAGTATAAAAGATATGTTTACGTAAAGCGGTAAAGCTTTCAAATCTTAGAACGATCTAAATAATAAAAAGAAGGCATATCATGCAGTTACGTATGTTTTATGTCTTCTTTTTGCTTGTGTCCTTATATGGCAGTAAATGTTGAAGGTTTTTTGTTACTATTACCCAAATAGTTAAATATATTTGGCTGTTTTGTCAAAAACTTATATAATATAAAAGGAGAAGAAATATGTCGATTATTGTACTATTTCCTATCAGGGGAATACTTTAGAAGTATAGGCTTGGATTTACCCTATTCTTAAAGAACAGTAAGAAACTCCGAATAATGGAAGTTTCGCTTTATTTGTATAACTTTTTTCTAAAAAGATGCGGAAAAAAAATAAATTATATGGTTTAATTACAGAAGGACTGTTTTTTAACATGTCCACATTGTTAATTGTGAAAATTGGCACAAGTGGAAAGTTTTTACGAAGAATATTCGTATTAAAGAAGAGTGACCATTCGTTGCTATTTGTTTTTATAGAAAAGGGAGGAAAAAAGCCTATGGCAAATTCTAGGGCTTATACAGAAGCTCAAGTAAATGGAGAAAATCTGCAGGAAACATCTGCGTGGAAGGATTTTCTATCATTGATAAAAATCGGCATTGTGAATTCCAATTTAATTACGGTTTTTACCGGTTTGTGGTTAGCACTTCATTTTACTGGAGGCGGATTTTTATCAAATATTGATACAATTCTCTATACATTACTTGGTTCTGCTTTAATTATCGGGGGTTCTTGCGCTTTAAATAATTATATTGACCGTGATATCGATCCTTTAATGGAGCGAACAAAAGCGAGACCTACTGTAACGGGAAAGGTCAATTTAAAAAAAGTTGCATTTTTAGGTTTTGGTTTTATCGCGATAGGTACGGTGTTATTATTATTAACTACAATTACAGCAGCAGTTATTGCCTTAGTAGGGGCCTTTAGCTATGTTGTTGTGTATACGATGTGGTCTAAAAGAAAACTTGTTTCCAATACGGTGATAGGCAGCTTTTCAGGTGCTGTTCCTCCATTAATCGGATGGGCGGCAGTTGATCCGAGCTTGGATGTTATGGCATGGAGTTTGTTTTTAATAATGTTTTTTTGGCAGCCGCCGCATTTTTATGCCTTGGCGATTAGAAGAGTGGAAGAGTACAGAGCAGCTGGAATTCCGATGCTTCCAGTAGTAAAGGGATTTAATGTTACAAAAAAACATACGTATGCATGGATTATTGCGCTATTGCCATTGCCATTTTTATTAACTTCACTTGGAGTCCCATTTTTAATATTAGCTACTCTATTAAATATCGGGTGGATAATAACAGGAATTCTTGCTAGCAAGAAAAAGGATGAAATAAAGTGGGCAACAGCCATGTTTGTTTATTCTCTTCAATACATGACGATTTTATTTGTAGCAATGGTAATTGTTACGCTTATATAAAAATAAGGAATGATGGTGTGATACTATCATTCCTTCCGTTTTATCATTCTTTAACAAGCGCAAGTGCTTATAGAATAAATTATTAAAGGTTGAGGGGTTTTGTTTATGGGATTTTCATTACCAATTTTACCAACGATTAGTACATTTTTTATTGTATTAAGCGCGATTTTTGTTGCGATTGGTTGGAATTTAATTTTAAAAAGAAAAATAGAAGCACATCAAAAGGTAATGTTGTTTGCAGCTATTTTTGCTATTATCTTTTTTATCATTTATGCCTCTAGAACTATCTTTGTCGGCAACACATCATTTGGTGGGCCAGATGACATAAAATTATATTACACAATCTTCCTTATTTTTCATATTACCCTTGCTACTGTTGGAGCAGTGCTAGGAATTATTATGTTAATAACAGGCTACAAAAAACAATATGCAAAACATCGTAAATTAGGACCTACTACAAGCTTAATATGGTTTTTTACTGCTATAACTGGTGTGGCAGTATACTTATTATTGTATGTATTCTATCATGGAGGAGAAACTACCTCTGTTATAAAAGCGATCTTAGGCTTTTAATTACTTGCAAAAATATCATCTATTAGCATAAATTTTATGAATGCTATACTAATTAGCAAGTGATGAACATATAATGATAGAAATGATACTAGAGAGGAGGACAACCTCTGAAAACTTTTATTAGAATCTTCGTTATTATTTCTATATTAATTGCGGTTGGTTTTTATCTGAATATAACAGATAAAAATAAAAATTCAGATGTATTAGTGGAAGATGGGAAAAATCCGAAAGTTAATGATAACATTACAGATAAAGCGGATAATGAAAATGAATCTTTGCCTGTACCAAAAGAGGGGCTAGGAAGCCTAATAGGGAGTAATATACAAAAAGTAGAAAAAGACTATGGAAAACCATCGAGGATTGATCCATCATCTTATGATTATGACTGGTGGATTTATAATAAGAATGATTCAGAATATTTTCAGGTTGGAGTCCATGATAATAAAGTTGTTACAATCTTTGCAATCGGAGAAGGTGTTCATATTGCACCATATAAAATTGGACAAGAAGTAGGAGATATTTATACAAAAACTCCGATTGAAACAAATATAAGCTTAAATTATGAAGATTCTTCTTACCGTTTTGAACTTTCTGAAGATGAAATAAATAATCGACCGCTTATTCGTTTTGGTGATTTTTTTGCACAGTTTTATTTTGATAAGTTTACAGGGACATTATCAAGTGTACGTTATATGGATGCTAAAACATTATTGCAGCAAAGACCATATGAACTTGTGTATCGTGGGGAATTAGTGGAAACAGCCTCAGCAGTTGAAGATAATGAGGCGGTGGAAAAGGGAAGCGAACAGCAAATTCTTGATATGACAAATGTGCTGCGTAAACAATTTAAATTAAACAAAGTTCAATGGGATGAGCCGACTGCAAAAGTTGCACTTGGACATAGTGTGGATATGTACGATACAAAAAGTTTTTCACATACCTCGAATAAATACGGTGATTTAGCAGCGAGATTAGAAAAAGGACAAGTATTTTATCAAGTTGCCGGTGAAAATATTGCAGCTGGCTACACAGATGCGGGTGCGGTAATCGAGGGCTGGCTAAACAGCAAGGGACATCGGGAATGTCTGCTGAATAAAGATTTTTCTCATCTTGGTGTAGGTGTATATAAAAAATATTACACTCAAAACTTTATACAAAAATGGTGAAAAACTGTCTGAACTTTTAACTGGATTGATGTTTTGGAGAAATGAACACTCTAAAAACAGATGTCCGGTTAATATCTTTTAGATGGCTTTTTTTTTTGTGTGAAAATGTATTGAATGACTATACTGGATGGAAATGAATGTTGGAGTAAATCGTATACACATTTTTACAGAAGTATCATATCGTAATATAGGCAAATGTTGCATATAGAGGTGAATAGTAAATGGAAAAGAAACAACTTCATCCTTCTGTCGAAGAATTCAAAACCTTTGTTAAAGGAAATCCGAAAATTATTCAAGAAGTGAGAAGTGGAAAAACGACTTGGCAGGAATTATATGAAGACTGGTACTTATTGGGGGAAGAGGATAATCGTTGGGATAGTTATCGTGATTCAAAACAAACGACTAATTCTAATGAGGACACAGACAGCTCGAATAATACCGTGTCAATATCATCTGTTATGAACTCGTTAAAAAATATGGATCAAAATCAGTTGCAAGGATATATTGCTAATTTAAGTCAAGCGTTAGGAACGATTCAAGGAGTGATTTCGCAATTATCTCCAGGAGCCAGCAGTTCAGGTGGAAATAAAAGCAGTGGGGAGAAACAGCCGTCTGGACCTTTTTCTTTCCGAAAAGATTAAAGAGGGGGCTTTGTAATGAGGCAGATTATAAAGGAATATATTTCTCAAAATCAAGAGCTGCAACAATTTATTCGGGAACAACCTCAGTGGTATCGGGAATTAAATAGAAATCCAAATGAATTGCAATCATTTGAGGTAGCGTCTTTGCATTATTATAAAAAAACAATTCCTCATCATGTTGAGAAATTTTCAAATGGTGTACAGATGGCGTCTATGATGGTGAGTATGTTTCAAGCAATGAATGCATCTGAATCGTAATAGTATTAGTGGTAAGGTTAATTTGATTACTTAGGCTAACATAAAAAGAGGTTCTGGCTCTTTCAATGAGTCCGCAGCAGGAATACACTTCGCTTTCCATGGGGCGAGCGGTGAGCCTCCTCGTTTCACTGCGGGGTCTCACCTTTCTCGCAATTCCCATAGGAGTCTTCGTGTATTCCTGCTGCTCCCTGCTTCAAACTTAGTTCATAAAACAAATAGAAAGCTGCTTCTTTACATGTGCCATGGTGCATAATTTTGTAAACAAAGCACCTAATTTAAGAAAGGACTGTACAACGGATATTAAGTGAGTAAAAAAGTACATAGCAGCGAATACTAAGGAAAAATAATCAGGAGTGTTTTTATTGAGAAAAATATTGATTACTTGTATTCCTGCCATGTTTCTTTTAACTGCTTGTCATAATGATATTCCCGATCCAAAAGTAAAACCGAAAAAGGAAACTGGAGTACAGCTGGGGGTGTCAGCACAGACTGTACAGGCGTCTCCTTCCGAAGGGTTGTTTGTACAGCATTTTGTTAAAGGCGATGCTGTTTATGTTGAATGTAAAGTAGCTTCTGTCTCATTTCGTGAAAACAGTGGTAAAAAACAGGCGAAAATTATTCTTACAGTAGATGGTTTGTTTACTGAGGAATACCATTCTGCAGCATTTGTAGTGAGGGGATTAAAACCAGGTAAACATAAAATATCGCTTGAAGTGGTCAATGAAATAGATCAATCGTATCATTTAGGAAAAGAATTTACGGTAACCATATAAAATATTTTATTAAGGAGAACTTTCCTGTTAAGAGCGGACAAAGAGTGTCATACTTTCAAACACAAGCCTTTTCTTTCCATGTCTTTTCGAGTAGAATAAAGGTGGAGGTGAGCGAATACGTGCTTGCTACAACTGAAATACTTCTTATTGAGGAAGAGGCAGAAGCAATTGCTGACATGATACTAGAGTCAGAAATTGCAGAACAATATCGTATTTGTTTGTCTAGTTTGAATACAAACAAAGAAACACAGCAAAGAATACTTGCTTTTAATAAAATGAAAGTGCAATACGAAGAAGTTCAGCGTTTTGGAAGATATCATCCAGAATATAAAAAAGTAATGGTTGAGATTAGACAGCTGAAACGGGAAATGGACTTGGATGCACATGTTGCTGCATTTAAAATAGCAGAAAATCATCTGCAAAAGCTTTTGGATGAGGTAAGTGTTATTATTGGCCGCTCTGTTTCCGAATTTATCAAAGTTCCAACAGGCAATCCGTTTTTTGATGAGCTTTCAGGCTGTAGTTCTGGAGGCTGTGGAACTGGCGGTGGCTGTAGTTGTTCTGCATAAAATAAAATATGGTGGCGAAAAGCTTATAGAGGTTGTTCAAAAAGTCCGGTAAAAAGAACACGTCGAATTTCTTTGTTGGCTTTACTTTTCCGCTTCTCACGTATTAATACCATACGCTGCGATGCTCAAAGTAAAGCCGCCTTGAACTTCTCGGTCCTTTTTATCCTCCTTTTGAACACGCACTTATAAAAGCTGTCGTCGCCATTTTTTTATAGTCTCAGGATTTTTTTCATTTTCAAATTTGAGAGCTGTTCAGATTTGACATTGGATAAACAAGATAATGAAAAGTGAAAATATTCTATATTGATTAAAAAAGTTTTTCTGTGCTAAAATGAAAAATAATGGTATTTGTGAAGGGGTTTAAAGCATGCTAGGGCAGCGACAAGGTATAATTGTTTGGATGTATTCCTTAAAACAAACAAAAATGTTAAGAAGATTTGGTAATGTTCATTATATTTCGAAAAAATTAAAATATGTTGTATTATACACGAATTTAGATGAAGTGGAACAGACGATAGAAAAGCTAAGCTCCTATTCTTACGTGAAAAAAGTAGAACCGTCATATAAACCTTTTCTGAAGGTGGAATTTGAAAATTCAAAGCCGGATAAAGCGAAGGAATACGATTATAAGATGGGTATTTAAAAACTTTCCACGTATGGCTAAAGTTAATAGTCTGGTTAGATGCAAGCGTATTTTTTGTTTATTGTTCAAGCTGGTTAATCCAGCTTTTTTTTATGGTCCAGCGCCTAGCCCAAGTGAATAGTGCCTGCCTCCTGCTTCTAAAAGTAAAAATATTTATTGAGTCAGAAGAACATTTTTCTTCGGGGCTAAACAAGGCGTCCCGCGCTTTTCTTATGGATTCAGGCAAACTGGCAGAATAAAAAAAACCTGTAAGCATTTGCTTACAGGGCCCTTCTATATCCTAATAAAGGAAAGAAGGTAAAGGGAGAGGAGAAACCGGAGGAAGAACTTATGGGGAAACGTAAGTCTTCTCCGCGGTTGGCAACAACATCCTCGAATAGATGTTGTTACTAGAAAGTATCCCCCACTTTTCATTTGCTTATACATAAAAAAGGATGTTTTTATAGATGCTTCTTAACAGATAAGAAAGAAAGTTGGCTCTCTATTTTGTTTATGGTAGGATAGGAAAGGATAAAGTTCTAATTTCTTAAGAATTCAGTGGTGATAAGAGGATGAGAGTAGTTTCGGGAATAAATAAAGGGATTTCTTTAAAAGCAGTGCCTGGAAATTCTACTAGACCAACAACAGATAAAGTAAAGGAAGCCATTTTTAATATGATTGGCCCTTACTTTGATGGTGGAAGCGGTTTAGATCTTTTTGCAGGCAGTGGTGGTCTTGGAATTGAAGGGTTAAGTAGAGGGTTGGAAAATGTTATATTTGTTGATAGAGATGGAAAGGCGATTTCAACTATAAAAAGCAATATTGCAGCATGCCGATTAGAAGAAAAAACAGAAGTATATCGGAATGAGGCAGAACGCGCTTTAAAAGCATTGATTAAAAGAGAGCGTTCTTTTGATTATATATTTTTAGATCCCCCCTATAAGCAGCAACAGTTAGAGCGTATACTCATGACAATAGATAAAGAAAATATTTTGAAAAAAGATGGAGTTATTGTATGTGAACATGGTTCAGAAGTAGTTTTGCCTGAATCAGTTGGTCGGCTTTGTCAAAAAAAACATGAGAAATATGGAATAATTGCTGTTTCAATCTATACATTGTCAAAGGGTTTGGAGGAATAAGAATATGGCAAGTATTGCAGTATGCCCAGGAAGCTTTGATCCGATTACATACGGTCACATTGATATTATCAAAAGAGGGGCTAAAGTTTTTGATCAAGTTTTCATCTGTGTGCTAAATAATTCAAGCAAAAAACCATTTTTCTCTGTGGAAGAGAGATTAGCTTTAATTAAAGAGGTAACAAGGGAAATACCAAATATAAAGATTACATCCTATGAAGGATTGTTAATTGATTATGCAAAAAGCATTCAAGCAAATGCAATCATTCGAGGATTGCGAGCTGTCTCTGATTTTGAGTATGAAATGCAGATAACATCCGTCAATCGTGTGTTAAGTGATGAGATTGAAACTTTTTTTATCATGACGAACAATCAATATTCGTTTTTAAGCTCCAGTATTGTCAAAGAAGTTGGCAAATATAATGGGGATATTTCAGAATTGGTGCCTAAAGTGGTAGAGAATGCTCTAAAAAAGAAATATGAGTCGTTAAAGAAGAGCGATTAGCTACAGAAAGAGGGTGCTGGAACAAAATTGTTTCAGCACCCTCTTTGTCGACTTTGTTTATGAAATCGGTTTATCTTTTCGAGTGAGCCTGTTGAAAAGAATGATTGTATAAAGGCTTAAGCCGATAATTGTAATCATTGGACCGGCTTCCGTAAATTTAACAAAGATTTCTTCTGCCCAAGTTGCTTTTTCTTGTATAAAATCTGGAATAACGATAGCTGGTTTTTCATTGGACATAAAGTGAGTAGTGAAAATATTCCAACATAAAAAGGTATAAAGACTGGCAAAACTTGCTTGTAATATTCTTGCAAAGAAAAAAGGTTTAAAGCGAATGTCTGTTTGTGCCAGAATGCTCGCTACTTGTGCTTGTACACTTAAACCGCTAAATCCTAAGATAAAACTTGTCAAGATGGCTTGATGCATAAAGGTTGCCGTTTCGGTATCACTTGTTAACTTACTGCCAAGGGTGATTTCGAATATACCGGCAATCAAAGGAATACTTAAATCTCCTGAAAAATGAAAAATATGCAAAATCATATTAATGAATTTTCCAAAAAAAGAAGTGATGTTTAAATGAAATAGCAACCTGTTAATTACAGAAAAAAGGATAATAAATCCACCTACCATTAATAAAGATTGAATGGAGGAGGAAACAGCATCGCCTAGTAGTTTACCAAGTGGACGATTATCTTTGATTCTCGTTTCATGGAGTTCTCGCAATGCTCTTCGCAAAGAAGGTCTTTTGATCTTATTCTTGTCATTATTTTCTTGTTTGTTTTTTCCATAAAATCGCATGCATATTCCTACGGAAAAATTCCCTAAATAATGAGCAAATGCCAATAATAGTCCTAGCTTAGGGTTATGAAAAAAAGAAGCGGAAACTGCTCCAATAATGAACATAGGATTAGAAGCATTAGAAAAGGAAACGAGTCTTTCGGCTTCAATTTTTGTCAGCTGTTTTTCCTCTCGAAGCCGAGCTGTAAGTTTTGCCCCAGTCGGAAATCCGGATACCATACCCATAGCCCATACAAAACCGCCTACACCTGGCACTCTAAAAAGCGGGCGCATAATTGGTTCTAATAAAACACCTATAAATCGTACAACACCAAAGCCAATTAATACTTCCGATAAGATTAAAAAAGGAAGCAATGATGGAAAGACAATTGTCCACCAAGTATTTAAACCGTTTTTGGATGCATCGACAGCAACAGCAGGAAAGGAAATTAATGCTAATGCTAGGAGAGATGCAGACAATGCTAAAAGAACGGTTTTTACCTTCGAACTACTCAAAAAAAGACCCCTCCTTTTTTAGAAAATAAAATACAATCTGCCCATTAAGTTAGCAGCTAATAATAGTACACAGCAGTAGTAGTTTGAATAAAATAAATAAACAAACGGTAGTCAAATAGAATAGTAAAAACCATTTTGAACACCCTCAATAAGGAGGGGGTGAGTCAACCGCCTGTAAAAATCTGATTGGCTCTACTAACCATCAGTATGGAAAGGAATGTCCCTATCATTCAATATACTCATAACCTGAAAAAATAGACCATAAGATTGATAGAGGGAAAAGAATAAATGAAATGGAGGGTTTAATAAATGCAGCCTCCAAGAATAGGCTTGGCATTAGGTTCAGGTGGAGCAAGAGGGCTTGCTCATCTTGGTGTAATAAAAGTATTGAGGGAAGAAAATATTCCCATCGATTTTATCGCCGGAAGTAGTATTGGTGCGATTGTTGCAAGTCTTTATGGAGCAGGATTAGATGTTGAAAGATTATATGATCTATCGAAATTTTTTAAACGCAAATATTTTCTTGATTTTACGGTCCCGAAAATGGGTTTTATTGCAGGAAATAAAGTAAAGGAATTGATTCGTTTATTTACGTTTGGAAAAAATATCGAAGAATTGGATATACCTGTGGCAATTGTTGCAGCTGATTTATTAACAGGAGAAAAAGTTGTTTTTACAAAGGGGCCAATAGCAGAAGCTGTTCGTGCCAGTATTTCCATTCCTGGAATTTTTGTGCCAGAAAAAATAGACGGCCGTTTACTGGTGGATGGCGGTGTTATTGATCGAATCCCCGTTTCTGTTGTTAAAGAAATGGGAGCAGATTTCATTATTGCTGTTGATGTTGCCAATGTAAAAATAACAACAGAAGTTACATCCATATTTGATGTGATTATGAGAAGCCTTGATATTATGCAAATGGAATTAGTGAATAACAGGGAGATTGCCAGTGATTTTATGATTCGACCACATGTGGAAATGTATAATAGCAAAGCATTTACTAATTTAGAAAGAATTATTGAGTTAGGGGAGAAAGAAACAAAAAAGCATCTTCCTGATATAAAAAAGAGAATTGCGGAGTGGGAAAAAAGGGGGCATAATAAGGGATAACTTTTCAGTGTCTTAATAGTTAACTTTCTCCACCTAAATAGTCTGTTTAGGTGAAGAATAATAGAATGATTAAGGAAGTCTGGGTAATTTATTTCATAATTGGAGGCTGACAGTATTCAAGTTCCTCTAATTTATGTTGATAGGAAAATGGCACTCCAAGGGAATATATAGTAGAGGCTTTAATATCCAATTCAATTTGATCATCATGAAAAGCAGATAACTTGCTAATTAGCGGCAACAAAAATTCTTTTTTCTTTTCCTTTAAATATAATCTGCCAGGCTTTGAACTTCCTAGTAAGCGAAGATAGGTAGGTTCGAGTTGTTTTAGCATATCGCTTTTTTTGGTATTGGTTAAAATATGCAAACAAACTCGTTGTAGCCTTGTCCATGTATAGCGTTTTGTTTTTACTTCTGTTAAAAATTGATCAAGAGACGTTGCTTTTTTTACAGAAGCTAACAGTCTATTTTCTAAACCTTCTTCCACTTCATATATTTCCGATAAATCTTCTTTTGAAATTTGCAATAAACGATATTTTAAATAGCTCCAGTAGTTTTCCCATTGATGATAGCTTCCGTAGTTCTCCCGATAGTCTGATAACAGCTTGGCGGTTGCTGCTGGTACAAAGGATAGAATAGTCTCCATGCTGCTGTTTGACCCAACTAATTCTTTCCGGATACTTGTTGCACTTGCGATATCGTCGGAATGAAAATGCTGATCATGATAATCAGCTTGATTTCGGGCGATAGTATGCAGCTGCATATTAAATGAGTTGGAGAGCACTGCTTTGACATATTGAAATCCTAATATATTGTTTGGTTTGGTTAAATCTAGATATTCTTCCTTTGCTATTGCTTGAAAGGCGAGGGATGCAGCCTTTGGATAACTGTTTCCATCTTCTAGGAAAAATTTTAGGAAATCATTGTATGCTGTTTTGTTGTTTTCTAACAGCTCATATGTATCAATAAATGCTTGTATATTGCCTGATTCGCTGCCAAAGCATAGAGCATCACATTGTAGACTGTGTAATAAAGAAACTGCCCCTTTGGCAAATGTTTCTGCATGTTGTGTAGCGAAGGCGTAGGGTAGTTCTATAACAAGGTCAACTCCGTTTGATAATGCCATTTCGGCTCTATGCCATTTTGACACGATGGCAGGTTCTCCTCTTTGTAAAAATGGACCGCTCATAATCGCAATTACAATGTCTGCTTGTGTTTGTTCTTTTGCTTTTTGAATATGATAAAAATGTCCATTATGAAATGGATTGTATTCAACGATAACTCCTACTGTTTTCATGTCTGTTCTCCTTTTTCTTTTGTCTTTAAATTTTATAGAAATTAGGAGCGGATTTTATATGATGATTGCTCTGAAAAGTGGCTTTGGTTCTCTCGATGAGTCCGCAGTCAGAATACACTTCGCTTTCCATGGGGCGAGTGGTGAGCCTCCTCGTTTCACTGCGGGGTCTCACCTTTCTCGCAATTCCCATAGGAGTCTGCGTGTATTCCTGCTGCTCCCTGCTTCAGCATATCAACGAGCCTAATCAAACTGTCTATTTTCATCCTGCATGGGTGGCTACCTTGAAAAGTGGCTTTGGTTCTTTCAATGAGTCCGCAGCCGGATACACTTCGCTTTCCATGGGGCGAGCGGTGAGCCTCCTCGTTTCACTGCGGGGTCTCACCTTTCTCGCAATTCCCATAGGAGTCTTCGTATATTCCTGCTGCTCCCTGCTTCAGCATATCAACGAGCCTAATCAAACTGTCTATTTTCATCCTGCATGGGTGGCTACCTTGAAAAGTGGTTTTGGTTCTTTCAATGAGTCCGCAGCCGGATACACTTCGCTTTCCATGGGGCGAGTGGTGAGCCTCCTCGTTTCACTGCGGGGTCTCACCTTTCTCGCAATTCCCATAGGAGTCTTCGCGTATTCCTGCTGCTCCCTGCTTAAGTTAAGAAACCGGCTTCTTGTGCCATGATGCAAATTTTGTTGCATGAATGGTTACCCAGAAAAAGAGAAATGCATACGCCCGAATAATCCGCGGTTTGCATACACTTTGCTTTTGTTCGTTAAGTATGTCGATTGTAGTAGTATAAGTTTAACAGGGCGTAAATAAAAGAAAGAACTTCTACTTTTAAAAGAATACAACAAGAAAATGCTAGAATCCAGTCAAAAAAATGGTGGGGGAATAATTTAAGATAGGAAAAAAGATTGCTGCTATTAAGGTAAATAAATACACAAAGACAGGGGATTTGCATTTTTTTTTTAGAAGAGTACAATAGAAAAGAATATAGGAATTCGACATATAATTTATCTTCCTATACTGTAAAGAAAAAATATTGACAAATAATTATATGAAAGCTATAATTACCTTTGTTGCCTTGAGGTGATATATATGAAATGGACATTAGGCCAGTTACAAAAATATCGAAGTAAGGATTTTCCGATTGATGAAACAATAAATGTGGATGGGATTAAAAAAGTTGATCCGACAATCAGACGTGTATCACCGATGCATATCACTGGTCGAACAGATATTGATTCAACAAAAGTGACTTTTCATTTGAAAATAGAAGGGTTTCTTGTGTTGCCTTGCTCTCGTACTTTAGTAGACGTGGATTATCCTATTAATGTTGAAACAACAGAAACTTTTCTCTTAAAGCTTTCCGATTACGAAACGGATACAGAGGAAGTTCATCAAGTAATTGGAGATGTGATTGACTTAATGCCAGTCATAGAAGAAATTCTTTTACTTGAAGTACCTATGCAAGTTTTCTGTGAAGATAGCAAAGAAGAAGGAGCTCCTCAATCTGGTAATGATTGGGCGGTCATCCAAGAGCAAGATAAACAGGACAAAGTAGATCCTCGTCTTGCTGGGCTTGCTAAATTTTTTGAAAACAAGTAAATAACGCCCGATTAATAATAATCGTTGGCAGACAAAAGAAACATTTGAGAATAGATTTTTCTACTCTCATTACTTTCTTAATACTCTTTAAGGAGGTGGGAAGAATGGCTGTACCTTTTAGAAGAACATCTAAAACTGCAAAAAGAAAACGTCGTACACATTTCAAATTACAAGTACCTGGTATGGTAGAATGCCCTAACTGTGGTGAAATGACACTTGCTCACCGCGTATGTGGCGCTTGTGGAACTTACAAAGGTAAAGAAGTTATTAGCAAATAATAATTTTCTTTTGGATTAAAAAGCACATGGATATTTATTCCTGTGCTTTTTTTCGTTTTTTATAATAGTAGTAGCATGTACATATTCAAATTAAATTATTGTCTGGCATAAGCATTTTTTTAATAAATAAGGGGGATCAAATATGATCGTTGTCAGTTCTTGTTTAGCAGGTTTAATGGTTCGTTATAATGGAACACATAGCTTAGATCATAAAGTACAGCAATTAATTCAGGAAAAAAAAGCAGTTGCAGTTTGTCCTGAACTGCTTGGAGGGTTTATGACACCAAGAGAACCTGCCGAAATAGTGGGAGGAGATGGGCAGGATGTCTTAGAGGGGAAAGCGAAAGTGCTTGAACTTGGAGGAAAAGATGTAACAGCGCTTTACATAGAAGGCGCGTATAAAACCTTAAAATTAGCAGAAGATATTTGTGCTACCACAGTAGTTTTAAAAGAAAATAGCCCATCCTGCGGAAGCTCCTTTATTTATAATGGTGCATTTGAAGGTGTAAAAAAAGAAGGAATGGGTGTTACGACTGCTCTATTGCGAAACAATGGCATAAAGGTTATTTCAGAAGAGGAACTTACCTACATGCTCAAATAATGAAGTAAAGACTAGCTTTTTAGGATATAGCAATAAATGTTTTTTTATATTCCGGCATGATATCAGTCTATCTTTTCTAGTAGAAGCATATGTATGAATAAAAAACACTAGGAGGGATTTATTGATGTCAACAACAAGACAAGATGCCTGGTCAAAAGATGAAGATATACTACTAGCAGAAGTAGTATTGCGCTTAATTAGAGAGGGTGGAACACAGCTCCAAGCTTTTGAAGAAGTAGGGAAATTATTATCTAGAACTAGTGCTGCATGTGGGTTTCGTTGGAATTCTTATGTCAGAAAACAATATAAATCTGGAATTGAATTAGCAAAAAGGCAAAGAAAACAGTTGAAAAAAGATAATGTGCTAGTAGAAACAGCGGAAAAGGAAGTAATTGTTCCTATCACAATAGAACAGACAGAAGGAAACAAAGAGTTTGATGAAGTTCTTATATATCTCAAAGAAGTATATAATAAGGCGCTGAGATGGGAACTGCAAAAAGAAGATGATAGTGCATCAAAAGAAAAAACAGCCCTGTTAGAAGAAAAAGTAACCCAATTAACAGTTGAAAACACAAAATTACAAAAGGAATTGAATGTAATAGAGGAAGCGTATAAAGCTTTAGTGGAATTAATGGAAAAGGCTAGACAAATGGTGGTGTTAAAGGAAGGGTAAGCAGCAAATCTTTAAAAAAGGAATCGCGAATTATTCCTAATTGGCTATTCGGATTCCTTCTCTTTTCGTAATAACTATATTCGGAATTTAGTGTTCCTCGGGATAATTCCGCGATCCCCACCTATCATAACGGTCAGCAATACGAAATTATCATTTATTTATCCCCAGATACTATCCAACTCTATGCACTCTAAATAAGATACTTTTGCAGCTCCATTTTCTGTGAATAAAGTGATTTATCATTTCAATTAATCGATCAGTTTATGTCTCCGTACAAACTTCAATTTTCTTTTCTCCATTACGTATAGAGTATCACCATCTCTTTTTCTTCCAAATTTCCTCCTTTAAGCTGTCTATAAATCAGGAGGATTCAATTAGAATCCTCCTGATCTATTTAAAAATAATGTAAACGATTTTACAAATATTAAAGGTTAAGATCTTCTATTATGCCCTTTTGATGTTCTGGTGTGTCAGAAGATGAATGGAAAGCAGGTAGTTGGAATCAAAAAGTAATTTTTACTAGTTATTTTGCATGATAATGATAAACAATTTTGAAAATTAGTGTTAATATGTAACTATCATAAAGAAGAGCGAAACGAATTAATAGAGGGGTTATTATGAAGATTGGAATTATTGGCGGTGGAGCAATTGGTTTACTTTGCGCTTATTTTTTTACGAAAAGCTATGATGTAACCTTGTATGTACGTTCGGAGAAACAACTGAAACTACTGAAGCAAAATGGAATTATATATAGAAGGGATAAGCTTACTGAAAATAGAAAAGTGAATGTAGAGCTGTTTTCTAATTGGGCAGGAAAGGAAAATCTAACCATTATAACGGTTAAACAATACCAATTAGAAGCAATATATACAAAAATTAACCTAAATAGTAATCATATAAATGATTTATTATTCCTCCAAAATGGAATGAGCCACTTGAAAGTATTGAAAACGCTGCCTGTCAAGCAGATTCTGGTGGGAATTGTCGAGCATGGGGCGGTAAAAACAAATGCGTATTCCGTTCACCATTTAGGTGTTGGCATGATTAAGTTGTCCGCCTTGCAGCCACATAAGAACGCTCTGTTAACACAACTTGTTCAAGGGTCACAGCCTTCGTTTATGATAAAGGAAGAGCAAGGTTATTTACATATGATGAAAAAAAAGCTGGTTGTTAATAGTTTGGTGAATACATTAACCAGTATATTGCAAATTAGAAATGGAGAACTCTTGGAAAATCCTTTCTTCTTTAACATAATGGATGCTTTTATGACAGAAATAGCAGAAATTATGGAATTGAAAAAGGAAGAGAAAGAATTGTATTTTTCTTATGTAGTGGAAGTAATAAAAAAAACGGCAAACAATAAATCATCGATGTTAAAAGATATAGAAGAAAGAAGACACACAGAGATTGACAGCATTTTAGGCTATTTATTGGATGAGGCATCACAAAAAAAGAAAGCTGCTAATTTAACAAAAACTTTTTACTTTATGATTAAAGGGAAGGAGACCGAATAGGAAGGAGGGGGAATTTGATTTGGTTTCTATAACAACATCCATTATAAGTTTTTTTATTATGTTCCCGATTGTTTGTTATTTTCTTGTGTTTATCGTAAGCAAACAATGGACAAAAAAGCATCGACTCTCTGTACATAGGGCATTAGATAGTAGCACGATCTTTTTTATTATTTCGGTTCATTTTCTAATGCAATTTATTTGGGGAAAATCTTATTTATCTTACATAATTATTACGATACTTTTTATTGGAATTATACTTGTTATTCTTCATTGGAAAATAAAAGAAGAGATAAATTATAAGAAAGTGTTTCGAGGTTTTTGGAGAATAAATTTTTTACTGTTTTTTTGCATGTATCTTTTTTTAATGACATACGGATTAATCTATTTTATCTTTACATCGATTACATTTGCCGGGTGAGCGAAGCAAAGTTTTTTTCTTTTTATTTTAGACAATGCTATACTCTTTATGTATGCAAATTTGATAATAAAATAAGCTTTGTTGTTTAACTATTTTAGTAGGGATTACGCATCTTCCCTTTTTATAAATGGATATACTTTTATTATATGACATAAATGAAAAACTTTGGTTAAAAAAAGGGGAGTACATAAATGGAGATGATAAATCTCTCAATGAAAACTGGGAGTAGTTTCGTATTAGATTATATCGAACAAACAAAGGGGATTCGTGAGTTTTTTCACTATTCTTTCCGTGATCAGGTTAGTTATGAAGAGAGAGTAAAAGAATTAAATACAAGACAATTTATGAGGCAAGAAGTTGCGGATTATATAGAGAAATATATGGAGAAATTTCCTTCTTCTCAAAAAGTGCAAGAATCAATAGCTAAGTTGAGAAAAGAGGATAGCGTTGTTGTCATTGGCGGGCAGCAGGCAGGAATTTTAACTGGACCGCTCTATTCTATCCATAAAGTAATCAGTATTATTCTACTAGCAAAGGAAAAGGAACAGCAATTAGGTATACCCGTAGTGCCTGTTTTTTGGATAGCTGGTGAAGACCATGATTATTTAGAGGTTAACCATCTTTTTGCACCAGGAAAGGAAAAGATGGTGAAAGTTGTATATCCGCAAAAGGTAATCGAAAAGAAAATGGCATCTGATATACAATTAGATAAAACAGTTTGTTTAGAATGGGTAGAAGAAATAATCGAGAATTATGGAGAGACAGAATTCTCTCAACGATTGTTGATATTTTTAAAAGAGGCAATTGCTCAATCTACAACATTTGTTGACTTATTCAGCTATATAACGATGGAGTTATTTCGTGAGTACGGATTGCTTTTAGTTGATTCAGGAGACAAGGATTTACGTCTATTAGAAAAAGAAATTTTTTTAAAACAACTGGATTATGCCGAAAATCTGGCTGATTCTGTTGCAGAACAGCAGTCTCTTGTTCATAATGCAGGATACCCGCTTGTTATTGAAATGAGCGAAAATGCAGCAAATTTATTTTATTATGATGAAGCAATACAAGAAAGAGTTTTGCTGCAGTATGACGCGGAACAGCAGTTATTTATTGGCAAAGATGGCACTGTGCAATTTAGTAAAGAGCAATTAAAGGAGATAGCAAGTGAGTTTCCTTATAAATTAAGCAATAATGTAGTGACAAGGCCAATTACACAAGATTTATTATTTCCGACTCTAGCCTTTATTGGTGGACCAGGAGAAATTGCGTATTGGGCGGAGCTAAAAAAGGCGTTTGAATGTATTGGCATTAAGATGCCTCCTATTGTACCTCGTCTAAATATCACCTTGCTAGAGCGTTGTGTCGAAGCGGATATAAAGGAATTAGAGTTAACGATTCCGGATATCATACTTTCTGGTACAACAGAAAAATGTGAACAATTTTTACATTCAGTTGCGAATGAAAAAATTGATGGGATATTAAGCCAATTAAAAGAGGACGTTCAAAAGAATTATCTGCAATTGGAAGAGGAGCTGTTAAAAGATTCAAAAGGTCTGCTTCCTCTTTTAAAAAAGAACGAAGGCTTCTTATTGAAACAGTTGAATTTTATGGGGATGAAAGTGGAAGAATCGGTTAAACAAAAACATGAAGTGATTGTTAATAAATTTAATCGAATCGAAAGAAATATGAAGCCAGCTGGCTCTCCTCAAGAGCGTGTCTGGAATATTACGTATTTTTTAAATAAATACGGAATGGATTTTTTAGAGGATATAATGAAGCTTCCAATGGAGTTTGACGGAACGCACAAGGTGATTAAATTATAAGATTTGCAGGAAAAGGCCCTTTTTTTAGAGGCCTTTTTTTGTGTGGAGGGCTATTCTGAAAAGTAGCTTTGGCTCACTCGAATAGTCCGCAGCCAGCCTACACTTCGCTTTCCTGCGGGCAAGCGTCGAGCCTCCTCACTACGCTGCGGGTCTCGTCTTTCTCGCATTCCCGCGGGAGTCTTCGTGTATTCTGACTGCTCTGTGTTTATAAATTTAAGAGAGCTGCTTCTTTTCATGAAGCATGGTGCGAATCTCTATTAGTATGGGTGTCTATACTGAAAATAGCTTAGCAAGAAAAGCGTATGTTGTGAAAATATAAAAGTGCTTTGTGGAAATGAGCAGGAAGAAGATTCCTTTTTTAAAATAGATGATTTTTCTTGCAGGATATTGTGTAAATAGATAGAATCTATAATATAGTGGAGGAAAGTGGGGGATTGTGGTACATTGAGGTTAGGAAGTGGGGGTAGCAGGTATGTTTATGGGCGAATATCATCATAATGTTGATACAAAAGGCCGTTTGATTGTGCCTGCAAAATTTAGGGAGGATCTTGGAGAAACCTTTATTTTAACCCGCGGACTTGATCAATGTTTATTTGGATACCCATTAAATGAGTGGAATATCATCGAAGAAAAGTTAAAGGCACTTCCTCTTACCAAAAAAGATGCTCGGGCTTTTACCCGTTTTTTCTTCTCTGGAGCAACTGAATGCGAACTAGATAAGCAAGGTCGCATCAATATTGCTTCCCCATTATTTCAATATGCAAAATTAGAAAAAGAATGTGTTATTTTAGGTGTGTCCAATCGTATTGAAATTTGGAGTAAAAATCTTTGGGAAGATTATTTTTCCGAATCTGAGGATTCTTTTGCTGAAATTGCAGAAAATATGATTGGGTTTGATATTTGATGATTTTTTTTAAAAAACTTTCTTGAACAAAATGATGCTACTGATTGAAAACGGTTATTTAATCGGACAAATGCGACAGAACTGGTAGTTGCTGCCAGGCAGATCAATAAAGCATTGAGTAGAAAAGCTTTAAGTGCGTGTTCAAAAAGGAGGATAAAAAGGACCGAGAAGTTCGAGGCGGTTTACTCCCGAGCATCACCCTTTCACAGGATGTGATGACTTCCACGTTGCTCACAGGACGTGAGCGTTTTTAGTGGAAGATTCTCTAAGTTATACGTGAGAAGCGGAGAAGCAAACCAACGAAGAAATTTGATGTGTCATTTTTACCGGACTTTTTGAACAACCTCTTTAAGACTAAATCACAAAAATACATACAGCATAATCACAGAAAAAATTACAGACAGGTGGACAACATGTTTAATCATACGACAGTATTACTTAATGAAGCGGTTGAGGCTTTAAATATTCGACCAGATGGCATTTATATCGATTGTACGCTTGGTGGTGCCGGGCATAGCGAATTGATTCTTTCAAAGTTATCTGACAAAGGCAGATTGATTGCATTTGATCAAGATGATATCGCACTTGCAAATGCAGAAAAAAAATTAGCTCCATATAAAGAAAAGCTGACGATTGTAAAAAGTAATTTTATTCATTTGAAAGAAGAAATAAATGCGTTAGGCATTTCTAAAGTGGATGGCATTCTGTATGACTTAGGAGTTTCTTCCCCCCAATTAGATACACCAGAACGTGGCTTCAGCTACCACCATGACGCACCACTTGATATGCGTATGGATAATGATGGAGACGTAACAGCATATGATGTAGTTAATTCTTGGAGTTATGAGCAACTGGTCAAAATATTTTTCCGCTATGGAGAAGAAAAATTCTCCAAACAAATCGCTCGAAAAATTGAAGCTGCTAGAAGCATCAGTCCAATTGAAACAACTGCACAGCTGGTGGAATTAATTAAAGAAGGCATTCCAGCACCAGCAAGAAGAAAAGGCGGTCATCCAGCCAAAAGAGTGTTTCAAGCGATTCGTATTGCTGTAAATGATGAGTTAGGTGTATTTGAATCATCGTTGTCACAAGCGATCTCTTTATTGAATAAAGGTGGGCGCATTAGTGTTATTACCTTTCATTCTCTTGAAGATAGAATTTGTAAAGCCACTCTGAAAAAGGAGAGCGAGCTTCCAAATTTACCGCCAGGGCTTCCTGTTATTCCAGCTGAGTTCCAGCCTGAATTAAAGCTAATTACAAGAAAACCGATTATTCCATCTGAACAAGAATTAGAGGAAAATAATCGTGCAAGATCGGCAAAATTACGTGTAGCAGAAAAATTATAATAAGGAACCTACAGGAGGTAATAGAATGAGCAATTTAGCGAGAAAGCTTCAAGAAGAAAGTTATCAAAGTGAACAGCAAACACAAACGTTTAAAAAGGTATTAAAGCGAACAAACACATTATTATCTCCTGGAGAAAAAATACTTAGTGTAGCATTTGCAGCAATGTTATGTTTCGGTGCTGTAAAAATAGTTGGCAATCAGGCGGAAATTTATCAAGTGAATAAAGATATTCAAGTGGCAGAAAGCTCCATCAGCAAACTGGAAAAATCAAATAAAGAGTTAGATATTCAAGTAAAAGACTTAAGCAGTTATGAAAGAATTAGAGAAGTTGCTAAAAAATTAGGTTTGGACTTTAGTAAAGACAATGTGAAGGTTGTGCAATAATGATTCGGAAACAGCCAAATATTAATCTTGGAGCAGCCATTTTATTTTTATTTTTCTGTCTGCTCTTTTTTATATTGATTATTCGGTTTATCTCTATCCAAGCAACAGGAGAAGTATCAGGTGAAGTGCTTGCTGCAAAAGCGGAAAAAAAATATACATCTGAAAAACGTTTAGAAGCTTCACGAGGAAGCATCCTTGATCATAACGGCGAGGTGATTGCAGAAGATACTTTCTCGTATAAGCTTGTTGGAATAACAGACAGCAGCTTAAGTGAACATGATCCTAATCACCCTGTTCATGTAAAGAATCCCGAAAAAACAGCTAAAGAGCTTGCTAAATATATTGATTTAACAGAATCAGAGATTTATAGAATTTTAACAAAAGAGGGTGCCAAACAAGTCGAGTTTGGTTCAGCGGGAAAAAATCTATCCTATGAAACAAAAAAGAAAATTGAAGACTTAAAACTTCCCGGCATTGCCATAGTGGAAGGGAAAAAACGCAATTATCCAAATGGAACATTTGCCTCCCATGTAATCGGCTTTGTAGAAGAGAAAGAAGATGAACAAACTGGGGAGTATACAGAGACAGGAAAATTAGGGATTGAGCAAACATTAAATAAACTATTAACAGGTACAGACGGTTATATGACTTATAAAAGGGATATTTGGGGCTATATTCTTCCAAACAGTAAAGAAAATGTCAAAGCAGCCAAAAATGGAAATAACGTTTATTTAACATTAGACAAAAAAATTCAATCCTTTTTAGAAGATACCATGACAAAGGTGAATAAGGAATATACTCCGGCAAAAATGATCGCCATTGTCGCGAACCCTAAAACAGGGGAAATCCTGGCAATGAGCCAGAGGCCGACTTTTAATTCTGCTACAAGAGAAGGAATCAACCAATCGTGGCATAATGAAGCAATTGAAACATCCTATGAGCCAGGTTCTACGATGAAAATTTTCACCCTTGCTGCTGCAGTGGAAGAAGGGGTGTTTAATCCAGAAGATGAATATAAATCCGGCTCTTATAAGGTAACAGCAAATTCAATGCCTATTCATGATCATAATCGAGTAGGCTGGGGAACCATTTCCTACTTAGAAGGGTTGCAGCGATCTTCCAATGTTGCTTTCGCGAAAATTGCAAAAGAAAAATTAGGCTTTGATACTTTTAGAGAATATTTAACAAAGTTTGGTTTAGACAAGCCGACCGGCATTGATTTGCCACATGAAGCAAACAGCTCGATTGCTTTTACATGGCCGGTTGAAAAAGTGACAACGGCTTACGGGCAAGGTACAGCGTTAACACCGATTCAGCAAATTCAAGCAGCAACAGCGGTCGCAAATAATGGGAAAATGATGAAGCCATATGTCATTGAGAAGATTCTTAATGGCACTACGGGGGACTTGATCAAAAAAACAGTTCCAGAGGTAGCAGGAACACCGATTTCAGCAGCTACTGCAAAACAAGTCCGCAGCTATTTAGAAACGGTTATCACAAGCAAAAATGGGACAGGACAAAAATATAAGATTGATGGTTATGATGTGGCAGGGAAAACAGGAACAGCTTCGATTCCAACGAGCGGTGGCTATTTAACTGGGGAAAATAATTATGTGTTTTCATTTATGGGAATGGCACCTGCCGATGATCCTGAGCTGCTTATGTATGTGGCTGTGCAACAGCCACAGTTAATGCAGGGAAAGGTTGGATCAGACCCAGTATCTGAAATATTTACTTCTGTTATGAAAAGCAGTCTTCAATATATGGAGATTAAACCGTCTGCAAAGCCATCTGTAAAACAGTCGCTTAAGGTGCCAGATGTAACAGGATTATCTATCAATCAAGCAGAAAAAGAATTGAAGAATAATGGATTAGAAGCAGTAATAATCGGCAAAGAGGATACTGTCACTTCCCAGTTGCCTAAAGCCGCTGAGTCGTATTTAGAAGGTGGCAGGGTATTGGTGAAAACGGATGGAAAAGCTACCGTGCCGAATATAAAAGGCTGGTCTTTACGAGATGTGTTAAAGTTAACAGAACTGACTGGTGTAAAAGTTAAAACAAGCGGCAGCGGCTATGTATATTCACAAAGCATAAAAGCTGGATCCACCGTAAAAGAAAATGAAACTTTAACTATTAAATTAAAGAAAGCAGATTAATAGGAAAGAAGCTGGGACATAAGTATTCCAGTCGAAAATAAACCCGAACCATGATACGAAGATGTAAAAAATATTTCGTATCATGGTTTGGGTTTTTTATTCATGTAAAAAAGAAGGTTTGTGGTCATCACCCGCAGCCTGCATACACTTCGCTTTCCGTGGGGCTCGGCTTTAGCCGCTTCGGCTGAGGGTCTCAGCTTCCTCCCAGCGGAAAGCGAGTGTTTGTAGCGCAATGGAACAACATAGTTTTTATACTTAACTACTCAAACTTCACACCATCAAATTCGTTTGCAAGTCTTGATATTACTCGATTTAGAACTATAAAATGGAAGGCTTGTTTTTTATTGTGGGGGTTGCTTTCCACTACGGGTTGCTTCGCTTTCCGCGGGGTGGGTGCTGAGCCTCCTCGGCGTTGCCTTGCGGGGTCTCAGCCTTCCCACATTTCCCGCAGGAGTCTTCGCACCCTTCGTTACAAGCAACCAGTTTTAGAATAAGTTCTTGTCTTCGAATTTCATTACAAGGTATTAGTGCTAAACACTCTAGGTAGCGTTGATTTTTTTTAGAAAATAAGAAAGGATAAAATTTTTGAACTTAGATGAGTGTCTAGCTTCGCCATACAGGATGTACAAGTGCCTGCGAAGACATAAGGACGTGGCGTATTTAGCGGGTCAGCGCCTAGCCCCGGTGAGTATTGACCCATGCCTCTAAAAGTAAAAAGCACTTTCCTGAGTCATGTGAACATTTTTCTTCGGGTCTGAGCAAGGCGCTTGTGCTGTTCTTACTCAACGTTGTTCTCCCAAAATGTGCACTTTTAGTCTATTTCTATGATATCGGTTTTTTTACCAGTTCAACGACAGCAACTAATGAATCAAACGGCTTGATTGGAGTGTAAGGTGCGAGACTCCTGTGGGATTAGCGGGTTAGATGAGACCCCGCAGGCGCTTGCGACGAGGAGGCTCATCGCACGCCCCACGGAAAGCGAGCATCCTGAAACGAGAATATTGCCCCTATTTATAAGGCATAATGTTTGCAAAAAAACTTCAAAAAGATTAATCAATCACCCTTTTCTAATTGCTCTAAACCAAGTTATGCTAATACATAAAGAGGAATTTATAACTGAGAAGTTTGAGTTAACTAGATGAAAAAACATAACTAACCAGTATAGGGAAGTAACCATTTACGTGCTAAATTAGAGCATGTTCGTCTTTACCCATTATATATTTGGTTATGTCTCAGCCTCTTTTTATGTAGAGTGGGATTGCTTAACAGAAAAGAAGGGAAATGCCGAAAAATTTTAGTATCACGGAAGAAGGAATCTGCATGAAAAGAGCGTTCTATTCAAAATAGTACAAGCATATATTGAAATGAGCTAGTTTTAAAGGAGGTTCTTTCAATATGCGGGTATCGAACGTGACTGTACGAAAACGGTTAACAATAGCATTATTAGCAGGGGTCATTATCTTTTTTATTATTGATTTACGATTAGCATATGTTCAGTTTTTTTTAGGAAATGAATTGACAGCCAAAGCAAAAAGCTTATGGAGCAGACAAATTCAATTTGAGCCGGCAAGAGGAGAAATAGTGGATAGAAATGATGTGGCGCTGGCAACTAATATTAGTGCTCCAACGGTTTATATTGTCCCAAGGCAGATCAAAGACCCGGCAGGAACAGCTGGAAAATTAGCAGCAGTGTTAGAAGCGGACAAAGAGTCTATTTATAAGCAAGTGATAAAAAAGGAAATGAGCGTCAGGCTGCCTGAAGGAAGAAAAATAAGTCATGAGAAAGCAAAAAAAGTTCGAGCATTGGATATTGATGGCGTGTATATTGGTGAAGATTCTAAACGATCCTACCCATTTGGCAATTATTTGTCCCATGTATTAGGGTTTGCTGGCATCGATAATCAAGGATTAGTAGGTTTAGAATTAGAATACGATGATGAGTTAAAAGGAAAAAAGGGGTCTGTTCAATATTATTCTGATGCAAAAGGACAGAGAATGAACGATATGGCCGATGATTATGAGTCCCCTGTTAATGGCTATAATTTAAAATTAACTATTGATACGAAGGTTCAAACCATTATGGAAAGAGAGTTGGATATTGCAGAACAAACGTATGACCCAGATGCTATTATGGCTATCGCGATGGATCCAAATACAGGAGAAATTGTTGCGATGTCAAGTAGACCGGGCTTTGATCCAGCTGATTTCAAACATGTATCCTCTGATGTTTATAACAGGAATTTACCTATATGGAGTTCCTATGAACCAGGGTCTACCTTTAAAATCATTACACTTGCAGCAGCATTGCAGGAAGGAAAAGTTGATTTGCAAAAAGACCGATTCTTTGACCCAGGGTATGCAGAGGTGGGAGGAGCCAAGTTGAAATGCTGGAAACGTGGTGGGCATGGCTCACAGTCGTTTTTAGAAGTGGTGCAAAACTCCTGTAACCCAGGTTTTGTAGAATTAGGAGAGCGTTTAGGCAAAGATGATCTTTTTAAATATATCCGCAATTTTGGCTTTGGTGAAAAAACGGGAATTGATCTTCAAGGTGAGTCGAAAGGAATTCTCTTTAATTTAGATAGAGTAGGACCGGTAGAACAGGCAACAACGGCATTTGGACAAGGGGTTGCTGTTACCCCGATTCAGCAAGTGACAGCATTGTCAGCTGCCATTAATGGGGGCACCTTATATACCCCATATGTTGCAAAGCAGCTGGTTGATCCAGTTACAAATGAAGTCATTATGGAGAAAAAGCCTGTTGCTAAACGAAAAGTTATATCTGAAGAAACCTCGAAAAAAGTTAGAGAGGCATTAGAAAGCGTTGTTGCCCAAGGCAGTGGAGGGAAAGCCTTTGTAGATGGATATCGTGTCGGCGGAAAAACAGGTACAGCGCAAAAAGCTTCTGGCGGGAGATATTTAGAAAATAACTTTATTGTATCATTTATCGGTTTTGCCCCAGCAAATGATCCGAAGCTGGTTGTGTATGTGGCAGTAGATAACCCAAAAGGTACAGTTCAATTTGGTGGAGTAGTTGCTGCGCCGATTGTCGGCAAGATTATGGGAGACAGTCTTCGTGCAATGGGAGTTAAAGAACAAAAAGGTCAGCTGGAAAAGAAATATAAATATCCGGATACTCCTTTAATAAAAGTTCCTGATTTTGTTGGAATTGATAAAAAGGAAATCAGCGAAATTTTTCTTAACTTGAAGGTTGAATCAAGTGGTAGTGGAGATACGGTTATTAAACAATCGCCTAAACCTGGTTCAAAGGTGAAAGAAGGGTCTACTATTCGGCTTTATTATAATAACTAGAAGGAAGGCGGCCGTTTGCGTCGTCTTTTTTTTACTGGAGAGAGGTGCGCTTAAATGGTCCGCAGCCGGAATACACTTCGCTTTCCTGCGGGCGAGCGTCGAGCCTCCTGATATGAACGAAACTGTCAAGTCTCCCACTCTCCACTACTAGATAGGTTATTTTTGGGTAACTTTAAGAAGAGAAGCGATTTTAGGCTTCTTGACTGTTCGTGTATCGATGAGCCTTAGTGGCTACAAGTTTCCTTTTTTAGCTTACCAACCGAACTTCCTATCTTAGAATGGCTGTCAAGTGCTTTCCTTGACTGCCATTCTAAGATAGGAGATACTTTTTTAAGCTAAAGAAGAAATCGTGATATACTTATACTTCCTCCTTTCTGATTGATTAGAATAGATAGTAAGGACACGGCACGAAGGCAAAAATTTCATCCTGCGGTTAGCATTCTGATATTCGTGGGTTTTCACATTTTATCTTTCCGTATAAAGGTCTTTCCACTAACTCGGGACGTGCGTTAATCAACGAATGATATAGCACAGAGGAGGCACGTGGGTTATCCTTTCCGGTATTTCTCTTTGCCTTCGAGCCCTATTCTCATGTATCTATTTTTCTTTCTCTTCCTCTACTTTCTTTCGTTTGGTAACATTAATGTTTTGGAATTTCTTCTACTTCTTGCGTAATAGCCCAGATAAAGCCAGCTAATTCTCTAGCAACGGCAACAATTGCTTTATTACTTTCTTTTCCTCTAGATACTAATCGATAATATTTTTTATGCAGACGATTTTGCGCTTTCCAGGATATTGCTTGAATAGACGGTGATAAAGGTTCTAGTCGTTTTTTTAAATTTCCTTTTACGGCCGGCTGACGAAGATAACTCCAAGCCGACTCGATTAACAATCGGCGAACGTGACGATTTCCTGATTTGGTAATAGCTCCTTGTCGACGTCTTTCTCCACTTGAGAATTCACTTGGAATCAATCCTACATAAGCCATCATTTGCTTAGGATTTGGGAAACGTTTAAACGATCCAATTTCCGCCGCAAGACTTGTCGCTGTAACCAGTGCAACGCCTCTTAGTCCTTGTAAAGTTTGAATAATAGGGGCATGAACTCCTTCCAATGCCTGTATTTGCATTTCCTCTTCGAATCTTTTTACCCGCTGTTCCAACTCCTTTAATTGATGATAATATTCTTGAAAAACTAATTGTAAATTGGAATTGGAAAACTTTAACGTATCTAGCCAATCTCGATATTTTCTTGTCCATTTATTCACTCCAACAGGTGGATAAATATTATTCCGTAATAAAAACTTACTTAAACGATGCTTGGTTCTCAGCTCGTCTTCTTTCGCATCTTCTCGTGCTCGCACTAGATCTCGAAGTGCTTCATCTTCTGGAGTCGGAACATAAACAGAAGTTAATTCTCCTGCACGATATAACTGGGCAAGACGAATAGAGTCTCTACGGTCTGTTTTAATACGTTCTCCCGGTCTTTGTGGTATTAAAGATGGAGCAATCACTTCACAATGAATACCTAAAGCAGTTAGTAATCGATATAATGGATATCCCGTTGGACCCGCTTCATAACAAACTCTTAAAGTACTTGGCTCTCCTAGTTTTTTCATTAACTTTTTAATCGCTTCAGGTGTATGAACAATCATTCCATAATATCTTGGTTCTTCTCTACCTTCTTCTGCAATAGCAACGGCAATTTTTTCTTTTGATACGTCTAAACCTACAAATTTTGTGGTATCCTTCATAATAGAACTAGCTCCTTCCGTAATGTAGCACTGATTTGGTTTTTTTGTTTTTAGTTCATAAACATTATTGCCAAATTAACCTACGAAATTACGAGTATGGGGCTAGTTTCGTTCATTATAACTCGCTGCGTTGAGCGGGGTCTCGTTTTTCTCGCATTCCCGCGGGAGTCTTCGTGTATTTAGGCTGCTCCCTGCTTTATCTAAAAAAACTTAGGGGGATTGCTTCTTTTTATGCGCCATGGTGCAAATTTGGTTGCATGGGTGCTACTCTTAAAATAAAGATTTTTATTCAGTACTAACGTCTGCAGGATTAGGTTCCAGGTTCTTTTTCTATTCAAAAACAAGTATAAAATAATGAATCATCATAGCGAAATTTATTGCTATCATGTAAAATAAATACGCTATGTAATTTGTTTTGTTCGGTACTTGTATTCGTTTTGGTATAATATAAATATTTAAAAGTGCGAGTTCAAAAAAGAAGGATAAAAAGGATCAAGAAGCTCGAGGCGGTTAAGCTCCTGAGCATCGGCCTTTCGCAGGATGTGGTGACTTCAATGTTGCTCACAGGACGTGAGCGTTTTTAGTTAAATACGTGTGAAGCGAAGATTAAGCCACGAAGAAATTTGACGTGTCTTTTTCTACCGGGCTTTTTGAACAACCTCTACAAAGATTACATATGGACTGATAGAAAAGAGGAATTGAGGAAATGCAATTAAAACAACTACTAAAAAGTTTACAGCCGTACACTGATTATACGGGAGAAGACATCGACGTTTTATCGATTGAAAATGATAATCGTAAAGTAATACAAGGCAGTTTATTTATTTGTATAAAAGGTTTTACTGTTGATGGTCATAACTTTGCGAAAAATGCGTATGAAGCAGGTGCGGTGGCTGTTGTTGCGGAAAAACCATTAAATCTTCCTATCCCTGTTATTGTTGTAAAAGATACAAAAAAAGCAAGCAGTATTTTGGCGGATGCTTTTTACGGTCAAGCAACACAGAAGCTGCAATTAATAGGAATTACAGGTACGAATGGTAAAACAACAACAAGCCATTTAGTTGAAGCGATATTAAAAGAGGCTAAGCGAAATACTGGTATTATTGGCACCATGTATACAAAAATTAATGATGAAATTCAAGAAACAAAAAATACAACACCAGAGCCGGTAACGCTGCAGAAAATTTTTCATCAAATGGTCGAATCAAGTGTAGATACGGCTGTTATGGAAGTGTCAAGCCATGCCTTAGTGGAAGGAAGAGTATTCGGCTGTGATTATGATGTAGCAGTGTTTACTAATCTTACGCAGGATCATCTAGACTATCATGGAACGATGGACGCATATAAACGGGCTAAAGGACTTTTATTTACTCGATTAGGCAATACATTTTCGGTGGAGAAGCCAAAATATGCTATTCTAAACAATGATGACCCGTGCAGCAAGGAATACAGTGAACAAACGACCGCCATTGTGTTGACATATGGGATTGATACGGATGCAGATGTTTCTGCAAAAAATATCAAAATGACAGCTTCAGGTACTAGTTTTCTATTACATACACCAATTGGAGATTTTCCTATAAACATGAAATTGGTCGGCAAATTCAGTGTCTATAATTTGTTGGCAAGTATTTCCACAGGGATAGTTTGTGGGATCTCAATAGACACAATTATTAAAGCTATTGAAAAGGTCGAAGGTGTTTCTGGAAGGTTTGAAACAGTGGATGCTGGGCAGGATTTTTCTGTTATTGTCGATTATTCTCACACGCCAGACAGTTTGGAAAATGCTCTGAAAACAGTGCAGCAAATTGCTGAAAAAGATATTTATGTGATCGTTGGATGTGGTGGCGACCGAGATAAAACGAAACGTCCTATTATGGCAAAAATTGCTTGTGAAAACGCAAATCATGCGATTTTTACAAGTGATAATCCAAGAAGTGAGGATCCTCTGCAAATATTAACGGACATGGAAGCAGGCGTACAGGGAGAAACCTATCAAGTAATCGAAAATCGAAAAAAAGCAATTTATTATGCGGTGAACAATGCTAAAGAAAAAGATATTATTCTAATTGCTGGTAAAGGACATGAAACATATCAGCAGATTGGCAAGCAAGTATTTGATTTTGATGATCGTCTTGTGGCGAAAGCAGCAATTGAGGAGCGTAAAAATGGAACTGTCTTATAAGCTGATCGTGCAAGCCATTCCTAATTCGAAAGGTTTTAGAGATGACCAAATATTATTTCAAACGGTTTCGTTTTTCGCCGATGTGAAGCAGCCAAAAGGACTTTTTGTCCCGTTATTTGGCAGCGCATCAGGAGAATTGAAAGATGCAATCGCAAATGGTGCAATCGGTGCAATATGGGAAAATGAAAAAACAATTCCTACCTATACACCAAATCACTTTCCAATATTTTATACAAAAGATCTGAAGAAAGGCTTAAAAAAAATGATAGAAATTTATGAAAAGCAGCAAGTAGAAACGAAAATGACAAAATTTATTTATAAAAAAGAAACAAGTCTGAATAAAGAAGTAGAAACATATGATATAGCGGTAATAAAAGAATTCCTACAGGCACATATAGCAAACGAACAGAAAGGAGGAGAATAACATGTTGGAGCAAGTGATCTTTTTTACGATTTTATTAGGATTTTTAATTACCGTATTAATCTCTCCAATTGTTATTCCTTTCTTGAGAAGATTAAAATTCGGACAAAGCATAAGAGAAGAAGGACCAAAATCGCATCAAAAAAAATCAGGAACGCCAACAATGGGCGGCGTTATGATTTTATTATCAGTTGTGGTTACAACATTAGTTATGACAAATAAATTTTCAGAACCAACGACAAAAACTTATTTATTGCTGTTTGTTATGTTAGGTTTTGGATTATTAGGCTTTTTAGATGACTTTATTAAAGTGGTAATGAAGCGTAATTTAGGCTTAACATCCAAACAAAAATTATTAGGGCAAATTATTATTTCCGTTATTGTCTATTTTGTCTTAAAGCAAACGAATTTTTCAACAGCTATACATATTCCTTTTGTTGATAAATCCTTTGACTTAGGATGGTTTTATGTATTATTTATTGTTTTCTGGTTAGTTGGTTTTTCCAATGCAGTAAATCTAACAGATGGTTTAGATGGGCTGGTTTCGGGAAGTGCAGCTGTCAGCTTTGGGGCGTTTGCCGTTTTAGCTTGGAGTCAGTCTCAATATGAAATTAGTATATTTGCAGTAGCAATTGTTGGTGCGGTATTAGGATTTTTAGTATTTAATGCACATCCTGCAAAAGTGTTTATGGGAGATACTGGATCATTAGCTCTTGGGGGAGCGATTGCCGCGATTGCTATTTTAACGAAATTAGAAATACTTCTTATTCTTATTGGCGGGGTGTTTGTTATTGAAACATTGTCTGTTATTTTGCAGGTGATATCCTTTAAATCAACAGGCAGAAGAATTTTTCGCATGAGTCCATTGCATCATCACTATGAACTGGTTGGCTGGTCAGAGTGGAGAGTAGTTGTTACATTCTGGAGTGTTGGGTTATTATTTGCTGTTCTAGGAATCTATATCGAGGTGTGGTTATAAATGAAACAAATACAAGATTATCATCATAAAAAGATTTTAGTGCTTGGACTCGCTAAAAGCGGGGTAAGTGCAGCGGCATTACTGCATAAATTAGGAGCATTTGTAACAGTAAATGACAGCAAACCATTAGACGAAAATCCAGAAGCACAAGGACTGCTCGAACAGGGCGTTACTGTTATTTGCGGCAGTCATCCAATTGAACTATTAGAAGAAGGGTTTCAGTTGATTGTTAAAAATCCGGGAATCCCATATTTTAATCCGATGATTAAAGGTGCGATGGAAAAAGGAATCCCTGTTATAACAGAAGTGGAGCTTGCTTATCGTATTTCAGAGGCGCCATTCTTAGCGATAACTGGTTCTAACGGAAAAACAACCACGACAACTCTTTTATTTGATATGTTAGAAAAAGACAATAAACAACCGCTGATTGCTGGAAATATTGGAATGGTTGCTTCAAGTGTTGCTCAAAAGGCAGAACAGAATAATCATATGGTGATAGAGTTATCATCTTTTCAATTAATGGGGATTGATCAATTTAAACCTAAAATAGCGATTATAACAAATATTTATGATGCCCATTTGGATTATCATGGTACAAGGGAAGAGTATGCGAAGGCAAAAGGGAATATCACAAAAAATCAAGATGAAAATGATTTTTTGATTGTGAACTTAGAGCAAGAGGAAGTAATGAAAATTGCCCGCAGCAGCAAAGCGACAATTATTCCTTTTTCTACTGTAAGACCATTACCATTCGGTGCTTACGTAAAAGACGGCAGCATTTATTTTCATGATGAAAAAATAATGGATGTAAAAGATATCGTCTTGCCAGGGGCGCATAATTTGGAAAATATTTTATCTTCTGTTGCAGCAGCAAAATTAGCAGGCGTCACTAACGAAAGCATTTTTGCTGTATTAAATACGTTTAAAGGTGTTAAACATCGACTTCAATTTATAGACGAGGTCAAAGGGCGCAGATTTTACAATGATAGCAAGGCGACTAATATACTGGCGACTAAAAATGCTCTTGCAGCATTTACAGCACCCGTTATTCTCCTTGCAGGTGGTTTGGATCGGGGCAATGAATTTGACGAGCTGCTGCCAGCGCTGAAAAATGTAAAAGCAATGATCACTTTTGGACAAACGGCAGAAAAGATGGAACGTTTAGGACTTCAGGCTGGAATAAAAAACATTCAACGTGTCGATAATGTGGAAAAGGCTGTACCTGTTGCTTTTGATTTTTCAGAAGAAGGGGATGTCGTTCTTCTTTCACCAGCATGCGCAAGCTGGGATCAATATAAAACTTTTGAAGTTAGAGGAGACATTTTTATCAATGCGGTGCATAAGCTTAAATAAGGGCTTGTCATACTGATTAGATCGTTGTTTTAGAATAAAGTGTAAAGAGGCAGACATTACGGAAACTTCACAGATCTTTACGTTTTAAGCGGAAATAAAGTTTTCTTGAGTCTTTTGCAAGCCCTAATACTTGCAACTCGAGGTGTGGTAGAAGTGCCGACAAAAAAAGCGACTCCAGATATAATATTAATGATTATTACCTTTACATTGCTGGCTATCGGGTTAATTATGGTTTACAGCGCTAGCGCTGTGTGGGCAGAATTTAAATTTGATGATTCCTTCTTCTTTGCGAAAAGACAGATGCTTTTTGCTGGAGTAGGAATTGTTGCAATGTTTTTTATCATGAATATTGATTATTGGACATGGAGAACATGGGCAAAGATGCTTGTAATTATTTGTTTCGTTTTATTAGTACTTGTTTTAATTCCAGGTGTAGGGAATGTGCGGAACGGTTCAAGAAGTTGGATAGGAGTAGGCGCGTTTTCTATTCAGCCATCAGAGTTTATGAAAATGGCGATGATTGCTTTTTTAGCAAAGTTTTTATCAGAAAATCAAAAAAAAATCACGTCTTTTAAAAAGGGGCTGCTTCCTGCATTAGGAATTGTATTCTTAGCATTTGGCATGATTATGCTTCAGCCGGATTTAGGTACTGGTACGGTGATGGTGGGGACAAGTGTTGTGATGATTTTTATTGCAGGAGCAAGAATTCGTCACTTTGTTATTCTCGGCTTAATTGGTTTAGGTGGTTTTGTCGGTTTAGTAGCATCTGCTCCATATCGTATTAAAAGGATCACATCCTTTCTTGATCCATGGTCAGATCCATTAGGAAGTGGGTTTCAAATCATTCAATCATTATATGCAATCGGTCCAGGAGGATTGTTTGGATTAGGATTGGGAGAAAGCAGACAAAAGTTTTTTTATTTGCCAGAACCGCAAACTGACTTTATCTTTGCCATTCTTTCAGAAGAACTTGGCTTTATTGGCGGATCACTTATTTTGTTGCTTTTTGCTTTGTTATTATGGCGAGGGATAAGAATTGCTTTAGGGGCACAAGATTTATTTGGAAGTTTTTTAGCTGTTGGCATTATTGCAATGGTTGCCATTCAAGTAATGATAAATATTGGCGTTGTTACCGGATTAATGCCGGTTACGGGAATAACACTTCCTTTTTTAAGCTACGGGGGTTCTTCGTTAACATTGATGCTTGTGGCAATCGGCGTATTATTAAATGTAAGCAGATATTCTCGTTATTAAAAAAGCTGTATAAAAAAATAGTTTTATTCATTTAAAGGTGGATCCGAATCGGACCATCTTTTTCTATGGAAATATTTATGTATTTTTCCGCGTTCCTATTTTTCCTTTAAAGAGTAACTATCTTCCCATTTTTTTATCTAAAGTGTTGCTCCAGGAAACGCATAATGGTATGATTCTGCTGGCAACCAATGTTAATGTGACAACGACATTGGATTTTCCAGAAAAAAACAATAAATTGTAAAAAAAGTTTGTTTTATTTAAATACAATTTCAGTATGATGATACTGTATTACAATTTTATATCATTTCGATTGATTTACACGATAATGTTTAAAATATAGTAAAATGAGGTACGTCAAAGAGGGGCAGTATGCCACATATAATCAAAATAGTGTATAATGATGGTTGCATTGGATATTTTTTCTATATTTGGAGCTGTAAATGAGTCATAATATCTTTCGTTGGGAATTGCGGGACAGGCGAGACTTCCAAAATACATATTATAACATGAAGTAAAAAGCACTTTTTGAGTCAGGAGAACATTTTTCTTCGGGGCTGAACAAGGCGCTTGCGCTTTTCTATTGTCTAGCTTCAGCGCCTAGCCCCTGTGAAAGATAACCTCCTGACTCTAAAAGTAAAAAACACTTTTTGATTCAAGAGAACATTTTTCTTCGAGGCTGAACAAGGCGCTTGCGCTTTTCTTGTGATATAATGAAAAAATTGAAAAGAGCATATTGTATATACAATTAAAGCCTGTTTATGGAAAAAAGTGAAGGATTTTTCAAATAAAAACAGAAGATTATAGTGACAGAAGCTTTCTACTAAACAAATGGTAGACGAAAGACTTGGAGAAACAATTCAAAGGGAGATTTTGCATTATTTATAGTGAAAATCCCACTTAGAATGAAATAAAAGATGCCTTCATACAGTGTCCCAATGGATTATGGACATCAACTATATAGCTTGTTATTTGATGAGGTGATTATTTTTTGGAAAAAG
Organism: Niallia sp. WK069_GA_01; assembly: GCF_983173855.1. Classification (NCBI taxonomy): domain Bacteria; kingdom Bacillati; phylum Bacillota; class Bacilli; order Caryophanales; family Bacillaceae; genus Niallia; species Niallia sp. WK069_GA_01. Next base: position 3,209,289 of record NZ_OZ470138.1, on the reverse strand, counting down.
GAAAGATTGTTTCCATAGAAGATCGTATTCCAAAGTTAAAACAGCAGCGACGAAAAAAAGCGAATCGCCGACTCATTTTTTTACTTATGCTTTTTTTTCTGCTAATTAGTTGTATTATTTATTTCCAATCACCTCTGAGTCATGTAAAAGACATTGAAGTAACTGGAAATAGACTAACAAAACAAGAAGAAATAGAAAAGCTAAGTGGAATAACCGAAAATACGAATATGTGGAAAATTAACAAAAAGAAAGTGGCAGAAAAAATCAATGGTTTTTCTGATATAAAATCTACCAAAGTAACAACAGTGTTTCCTAACAAAGTGATTATTTCTGTGAAGGAATACAAAAGGCTTGCCTATTTATTAAAAGGGAATAAATATGTGCCAATCATTGAGTCGGGGAAAATGCTAACAGATAGAGAGACGGAAATCACACCATCCGATGCACCTATTATTATTGGCTTTAAGGAAGATCATATATTGGAAAAGATGGTAAGTGAGTTGGGGAAACTTCCAAAAGAAGTGTATAATAGCATATCTGAAATTCAATATACTCCCAAAAAAACAGATGCGTACCATATAAATGCGTTTATGAATGATGGGTTTGAAGTGGTAGCTTCGTTAAATACATTTGCAGATAAAATGGAACATTATCCATCTATCATTAGCCAATTAAATCCTAAAAAGAAGGGCATTATTGATTTAGAAGTAGGTTCTTATTTTAAAGAGTATAAAAAGGAAGGGGAAAAGGAAAATTGAAAAAGAAAGTGAAGGGAAGTCATGTTATCTTTTCCTTTGTTTTTCTTATTTTAGGCTTTATTGTCTCCTTTGCTTATCAATTGACAGAAGAAGAAAAAGAAAAACCGAAAATTACAGATAGTCAGTTTGAAAAAGATTTAGCTTTGCGAAATGAATTGATTAAACAAGAAGAAACAAATAATCAATTACAAAAAGAATTAAAAAATGCACAATATAAGCTGCTTCATTTTGAAAAAGAACTTTCAACAGAAGCTCAAACCTTTTCGGACTTAGCAGAAGATGCAGAAAAATATCGTATGTATTTAGGAAAAGTACCGGTAAAAGGAGAGGGAGTTGTCATTACACTTGAAGATGGTGATTACAATCCAAAAGACAATAATGTTAATCACTATCTTGTCCATGAACACCATATATTTCAAGTGGTAAATGAACTCTATGTCTCAGGTGCAACCGCTATTAGCATAAATGGTCAGCGATTATCCCATCAGTCATATATCCTTTGTAATGGACCTGTTATTGAAATCGATGGGTATCAGCATCCGGCTCCCTTTGTTATCACAGCAATTGGTGATGGTGATGTTTTAGAAGGTGCACTAAATATTTCTGGCGGAGTAAAGGATATTTTAGTTAATGAAAATGTTCGATTTACGCTGGAAAAAAAGGAAACAATTCAAATAGAGCCTCTTATTGGAAACTGAAGTGAAAAGAAGTTGAGTGTGATTTTATTTTCTAGTAAGTGCTAATTGGGCTATGGATCACTTATGGAATAATTATAAAATACATACTAAAGGAAACAGAAATAGAAAGTATGATGATTTGTGGATAAAAAACTTTTCACTATGACGATTATCACGTTAATTATCGGTTTCATGATTGCTGTTCAATTCCGAACAGTGAAAGAGCCTGAATTACGTGATACAAGAGATAGCTGGCAATTAAGAGAAGATATGTTGAAGGAAAAAGAAATGGAACTAAAGCTGTTAGAAGAAATCCGTTCAACAAATGATAAATTGGAAAAATATAAAAATGACCAATTACGCAGTAAAGAGCAGGTTTTACAAGGAACCATTGCAGAATTAAAAGAAGAGATTGGTCTAATAGAATCTAGCGGTCCAGGATTGGTTATTTTGATTGAACCTGTAAACGAAGAAATTTTATTGGGCGAAGAACCAGGAAAAATAACTGCTGATTTATTAAGAAGATTGATAAATGAACTGAATATGTATGGTGCGAAAGAAATAGCGATAAATGAGCAGCGTTTAATTAATACCACATCGATTAGAGATATTAATAATGTAACAAAAATTGATGGATATCCATTGGATAATCATCCGATAAAACTAAAAATTATCACTGAAAATATGGAAAATGCAGAAAAATTATACAATCGGATGAAAGTTTCAAAATCTGCTGATGAATTTTTTGTTTATAATCTCCTATTAACAATAAAAAAACCTGCCAAAAAAATAAAGGTGCCAGCTTATCAAAATACAATTGCAATACGTTTCATTAAGCCAGTTAAAGAGGACACTGAAGGAGGCGGTTCTTAGTGTGGCTGCCTGTTTTTGGGTTGATAGTAGGAATTGTTCTGGGGTTGTTATCGGATATAACCATTCCAGAACAATATGAGAATTATTTATCCATTGCTGTTCTTGCAGCACTAGATACATTGTTTGGAGGAATTCGTGCCCATCTGCAAAATATTTATGATCAAAAAGTATTTGTTACTGGATTCTTTTTTAATATTTTATTAGCTGCAAGTTTAGCTTTTCTCGGTGTGCATCTTGGTGTAGACTTATATTTAGCAGCTATTTTTGCCTTTGGTGTCCGTTTATTCCAAAATATAGCAGTTATTAGAAGGCTTGTTTTAACAAAATGGGAAAGTAAACGTCAAAAAGTAAAAAAAAATAAACGATAAAAAAGGGAATACATTAGTTTTGGCGAATAGTTACAGTAAAAATAATTATAATTGTTTAGGAATGGACAAGTTTCCATAAAGATTTATTGTCAAATTAAAATCTCCCAAACAATAAAGGAATTCGTTAAATAATATAATTTGTTGTTCACTTATATTTAAAATGCAAAAGGAGGTGCCCGAGAATGAACAGCAATGAGTTTTATGTGAGTCTAGACATCGGTACATCCAGCGTAAAGGTAATCATCGGTGAAATGATGAACGAATCTTTAAACATTATTGGAGTAGGCATCGTTCCTTCTGAAGGTTTAAAAAAAGGTTCAATTGTCGATATAGATGAAACAGTTCATTCCATTCGAAAAGCAATCGAACAAGCGGAAAGAATGGTCGGTGTAGAAATCAATCAAGTGATTGTTGGCGTTTCGGGAAATCATGTAAATCTGCAGCCATCCCATGGGGTTGTTGCAGTGTCAAGTGAAAATCGTGAAATTACCATTGAGGATGTTATCAGAGTGAAGGAAGCAGCACAAGTTGTTTCTATTCCCCCAGAAAGAGAAATAATTGATATCATTCCAACACAGTTTATTGTGGACGGTTTGGATGAAATTACTGATCCAAGAGGAATGATTGGTGTCCGCTTAGAAATGGAAGGAATTATCGTAACAGGCAGTAAAACTATTTTACATAACACACTAAGATGCGTGGAAAAAGCTGGACTTGAAATTGTAGATATCTGTTTACAGCCACTGGCAGCGGGTTCTTTTGCATTATCAAAAGATGAAAAGAACCTTGGTGTTGCTCTTATAGATATTGGCGGCGGCTCAACTACTATTGCAGTTTTTGAGAATGGTTTTTTGAAAACAACTAGTGTACTTCCGATAGGAGGAGACCATATCACAAAAGATATTTCCATTGGTCTTCGTACAACTACGGAAGATGCGGAGAAAATCAAAATAAAATATGGATATGCATTTTATGATCATGCTTCGGAAGAGGAAGTATTCAGCGTACCGATAATTGGCAGTGATCAACATCAACAATTTAATCAATTAGAGATTTCTGATATCATAGAAGCAAGAATAGAAGAATTGTTTGAATTAATTGTAGATGAACTAAAAAGATTAAGAGTATATGACCTGCCTGGTGGCTTTGTGTTAACAGGCGGTGTCGCTAATACGAAAGGAATTTTGGAGTTAGCACAAGATATGTATCAGAATCGAGTGAGAATTGCGATTCCTGATTATATTGGAGTAAGAGAGCCACAATATACTACTGCAGTTGGTTTAATTAAATTCTCCTATAAAAATAACAAACTTCAAGGTGGAAATATTCACCAAGCAGTTCCAGTAGCTGCAGCAGAAAGCAAAGAAAAAAGAAATCATAAACAATCTGCACAAAAGCCTGTCTATGAAAAACAGGCAACTGAAAAAGAACCATCTAAATTTAAAAAGTTTATGGGCTATTTTTTCGATTAAATGTAAAAGATTACTAGTGGGATTTATTGAGTGGAATATTTACTCCATATCACCAAAGATTTGAGACGCGGACAGTTCGATACTGCTGAATATCGACGAATTAGGAGGATTTGTCATGTTGGAATTTGATACTAATATAGATTCGTTAGCTACGATAAAAGTAATTGGTGTTGGCGGCGGCGGAAACAATGCTGTTAATAGAATGATTGAACATGGTGTTCAAGGTGTAGAATTCATTGCTGTGAATACAGATGCACAAGCATTGAATCTATCGAAAGCGGAAATAAGAATGCAAATTGGCGGAAAGTTAACAAGGGGATTAGGTGCAGGTGCTAACCCAGAAGTTGGAAAAAAAGCCGCGGAAGAAAGCAAAGAACAAATTGAAGAAGCGCTTAAGGGCTCTGATATGGTATTTGTTACTGCTGGAATGGGCGGTGGAACAGGAACTGGTGCCGCGCCAGTTATTGCACAAATAGCACGTGATTTAGGTGCATTAACAGTTGGGGTAGTTACAAGACCATTTACATTTGAAGGCAGAAAACGTTCTACACAAGCTGCTGGCGGGATTTCAGCAATGAAGGAAGCGGTAGATACATTAATTGTTATTCCAAATGATCGCTTGCTGGAAATTGTAGATAAAAGCACTCCAATGCTTGAAGCTTTTAGAGAAGCGGATAATGTACTGCGACAAGGTGTACAAGGTATCTCAGATTTAATCGCTACACCAGGATTAATCAATTTGGATTTTGCCGATGTGAAAACGATTATGGCGAATAAGGGATCAGCATTAATGGGAATCGGTGTTGCAGCTGGTGAAAATCGTGCATCTGAAGCAGCGAAAAAAGCTATTTCCTCTCCATTGTTGGAAAAATCTATTGATGGAGCACAAGGTGTATTAATGAATATTACGGGCGGCACAAACTTAAGCCTTTATGAAGTGCAGGAAGCTGCAGATATTGTTGCTTCTGCATCTGATCAAGAGGTAAATATGATATTTGGTTCTGTTATTAATGAAGAATTAAAGGATGAAATCGTTGTGACAGTTATTGCAACTGGTTTTAATACGGAAGTTATTCCTACACAACCTTCTGCTAGACCTTCATTTGGCAGTTCGAAACCAAATAATGCGCCAACAAGTAATCAACGCGAACCAAAAAGAGAAGAACAACAGCCACACTCCAATACGAAGGAAAATACTAGAAGAGATTCTGTACCACAAGGGGAAGAAACGCTAGATATTCCTACATTCCTACGTAATAGAAATCGTAGAAGATAACATAATAATAAAGTAAATAAAAAGTCTGAGAGTCTAAACTCTTAGGCTTTTTTTGTCGTCTAAAAGAATAATAAACGGAATAGGTTGGTGGATAACGCAGCGTTGATCTGCATTTAGCGACTAGTCTTTGTGAAAGCTAACTTTTTGCCTTTAAAAGTAAAAAAACTTTTTGAGTCAGGAGAACATTTTTCTTTTGGGCGAAACCAGGCGCCCCGCGCTTTTCTTCATAAAAAACTGACAATTAAACTTTAGAATATTAAATTATTGGCAGATGATAAATAATGACAAAATCTGTTCAGAATAGAGGAAATTTCTGTTTTTTTGATTACAGAAAGTGACACACTTTCCTAGACAATGTAGGTTATACTTTGTCGTAACAGATTAATAGAGTAAGAAAGGATGAACAATTTTAGTACTCTAGAAAATTCTCTAACAGGAAATCACTCTTAAAGCGTTTATCTCATCTAGAATGTTGAATGAATAATACAGCATTGTGCTTTTTAGAGAGGAGGCTTTGGATTTGGCCATTTATTTAGATGTAATATGGCTATTAAATTTTTTATTTGACAGTCTGCTACTCTACTTAACTGCAATCGTCTTAAAAAGAAATGCAAGTATTTGGAGAATCACGTTAGGTGGTTTTATAGGGAGTCTCATTATTTTATTTGCTGTTACTCCCCTTCATGTGTACACAAGTCACCCATTGTCTAAATTATTATTTTCGATTGTAATGATTTTAACGGCTTTTGGTTATAAAAAATTCCGGTATTTTATAAGTGGCCTTATGACCTTTTATTTTGCGACTTTTTTAATTGGAGGCACATTAATAGGCACACATTACTTTGTCCAATTTGATTTTCAATTATCTTCTTCTGTTTTACTCGCAAGTGTAAAAGGGTTTGGAGATCCTATTAGCTGGTTGTTTGTGTTAATTGGATTCCCCCTTGCATGGCATTTCTCCAAAAGAAATGTTGAGGGAATTGAAATGACAAAAATAAAGTATGACCAAATGGTTCAAGTATCATTTCAACTTGCAAACCAACAGTTTTCTGTAAGGGGGTTAGTTGACAGCGGGAATCAGGTATATGATCCAATTACGAGAATACCTGTTATGTTCGTATCTTTAAGCCAGTTAAATATGAATATTCCAGATGATTTACTTGCTTTCGCGGAGGATGCAGAGTCAATCATAAATGGTGAAAAAAAGGTTGCGGAAGAGTGGGAAGCTAAAATGCGCATTATTCCTTATAAAGTAGTGGGAAAGGAACATCAACTAATTATTGCAGTCAAACCAAAGGACCTTTTTATTACAACAGATCAAGAAATAATCAATGTGGAAAAAGGACTTATTTCGTTTACAAAACAGAAATTATCTTCCGATGATTCTTTCGATTGCATAGTACATCCAAAAATGCTGACAGGTCGGAAAATCATAAACAGTGAGAAAGTTAGTTAGTATACTATACTCATAAAATTCATCATTTAGAAGGAGGACAATTATGAAAAAATTAAAGCTACGACTCACTTATTATTGGTATAAATTATTAATAAAATTAGGAATTAAATCGGATGAAGTATTTTATATTGGCGGAAGTGAAGCATTGCCGCCTCCATTAAGCAAAGAAGAAGAAGAAGCCTTATTAATAAAGCTTCCAAAAGGAGATCCAGCAGCACGCTCTATGCTAATTGAAAGAAATCTTCGTTTGGTCGTTTATATAGCTAGAAAATTTGAAAACACTGGCATCAACATTGAAGATTTAATTAGCATTGGTACGATTGGTTTGATCAAAGCAGTGAATACATTTAATCCTGAAAAGAAAATTAAGCTTGCTACATATGCTTCAAGATGTATTGAAAATGAAATACTCATGTATTTAAGAAGAAATAATAAGATTCGTTCAGAGGTTTCGTTTGATGAACCTTTAAATATTGATTGGGATGGAAATGAATTATTATTATCAGATGTAATGGGGACAGAGAATGATATAATTACAAAAGATTTAGATGCGAATGTGGATAAAAAGCTATTAATCAAAGCATTGCATCAGCTTTCCAATAGAGAAAAGCAAATCATGGAACTGCGGTTTGGATTAGGAACTGGTGAAGAGAAAACACAAAAAGATGTGGCTGACATGTTAGGAATTTCTCAATCCTATATTTCTCGATTAGAAAAAAGAATCATTAAAAGACTGAAAAAAGAATTTAACAAAATGGTGTAAGGAGTTAAAAAATATAATTACCTTTATTATTCTTTAAAAAAATATTTTTGTGAAAAAAACCTTGTTTTATAAGTATAAACAAGGTTTTTTTTATCATGTGAAAATATTGCAAAATTCGTTCATGCATATTTTTCCTTCTCAAGGAAATACTGTTTTTTGAACAGCAGCTCCTATGAGGAGGGAAATAGATTGACTCGAAATAAAGTAGAAATTTGCGGTGTTGATACATCAAAGCTTCCAGTTTTAAAAAACGAAGAAATGAGAAAGCTCTTCAAGCAAATGCATCAGGGAGATATAACCGCAAGAGAAAGTCTGGTGAACGGAAATCTGCGCCTTGTTTTAAGCGTTATACAACGATTTAATAATAGAGGCGAATTTGTTGACGACTTATTTCAAGTTGGTTGTATTGGTCTAATGAAATCTATTGATAATTTTGATTTAAGTCAAAACGTAAAGTTTTCCACTTATGCTGTCCCGATGATCATTGGAGAAATACGTCGTTACTTACGCGATAATAATCCAATTAGGGTATCAAGGTCCTTAAGAGATATTGCTTATAAAGCATTGCAGGTAAGAGAGCGTTTAATGAGTAAAACATCCAAAGAACCGACAGCTGAGGAAATAGCGAAGGAGTTGGATATCCCCCATGAGGATATAGTTTTTGCATTAGATGCTATCCAAGATCCTGTTTCCCTTTTTGAACCAATCTATAATGATGGTGGAGATCCAATCTATGTAATGGATCAGTTAAGTGATGAAAAAAACAAGGATATCCAATGGGTAGAAGAGCTTGCATTAAAAGAGGGCATGAGAAGACTGAATGATCGTGAGAAGCTTATCTTGCGAAAACGGTTTTTTCAAGGAAAAACACAAATGGAAGTTGCAGATGAAATTGGAATATCACAAGCTCAAGTATCACGATTAGAAAAAGCTGCTATCAAACAAATGAATAAAAATATACAAAGCTAATTTTATTTGTATATCCTTAAAAGACCGCTAAAAAGAGCGGTCTTTTTGTATGTCTAGCTCTGGCGTACAGGATTAGGGAAATAAAGCAGAACAATAGAATTTGTACTATTTTTTCCTCCTGCCAACATATAATTTATTTAAGGCCGTACATTTGATTCCAAATAGATAAATAATCTGTTAAATAGATGGTAGGAGTGAACAATGATGAAAATATCTGATTTTCAAATAAAAGATGTTGTAAATGTTGCTAATGGAAAAAAGCTGGGTAATATAGGAGATATAGATATTAATTTACAAACAGGAAAGATTGAGTCAATTATTATTGGTGGTCCTGGAAAGGTACTTGGTTTTTTTGCAAGAGAAGCAGATATAGTAATTCCATGGAGTAATATTTTGAAAATTGGGGAAGACGTTATATTAGTACGCTATAATAATCATTTGGCACTAACAGAGGTGGAAGAAACAAACTAAAAAATGATTTTTTGTGACCAAAATACTTGGTCTATGGTACACTAGAAAAAAACAATGAGGACATAAAAATGGAGCCATTTATTTTAAAAGAAGAAGAGTTCTTCACAATTAGTGATTGGTGTCATGCATACCCCCATTTAAAAGCCGGATTCACTACTAAAAATGGAGGGAAAAGCAGCAATGACTTGGCAAGCTTAAACCTTGCCTTTCATGTAAATGATGCAAAAGAAACGGTCTGCGCCAACCGGAAAATAGTAGCAGATAAGTTGAACTTTCCTATAGAAAAATGGGTTGGTGCAGAGCAAACACATAAAACGAATGTTAAAATAGTGACAAAGGAACTTGCAGGAACAGGTGCGACTGATTATGAATCTGCCATTTCTGATACAGACGGACTATTCACGGTGGACAAAGGTGTTTTATTAACATTATGTTATGCTGATTGTGTGCCGTTATATTTTTTTCACCCTGCAACTGGTGCGATTGGAATTGCTCATGCTGGCTGGAAAGGGACGGTGCAATGTATTGCAAAAGAAATGATTGCCATTTTTTCTGCTCATCACATAAAAGCAAACGAAATATTGGTTGTGATCGGCCCTTCCATTTCTCAAGCAAACTATGTTGTTGATTATCGGGTTATAACCGAGGTGGAGAAAATATTGGAGCATAATGACGCTAAACCGTATCAATATGTATCGCCAAATCAATATGCATTAAATTTGCAGCAGCTTAATAAGCAAATAGTAGAAAAAGCTGGAGTGAATGAAAAGCATATTCAAATAACGAATTATTGCACCAGTAAGCATCAAGACTATTTTTATTCCCACCGGCGGGATAATGGAAAGACTGGAAGAATGATGAGTTTTATTGGCTGGAGAGAGGATGTTATCGTTTAAATGTTTGTAAAAGGTAATTTAGCTGAAATTAATAAAAATATAGAAGAAGCATGTATGAAAGCAAATCGTTCAACGGATGATATTACCGTAATTGCTGTGACAAAATATGTTACAATAGAAAGAGCTCAAGAAGCATTAGAAGCTGGAGTGGTACATTTAGGAGAAAATCGGGAAGAAGGACTTTTATCCAAACAGGAAGTTTTAAAGGACAAGCCTGTGTGGCATTTCATTGGCTCATTGCAAACAAGGAAAGTAAAAAGTATTATTAACCATGTAGACTATATTCATTCACTTGATCGTTTGAGCTTGGCAAAAGAGATACATAAACGCGCCGATAAAACGATAAAATGTTTTGTGCAAGTAAATGTTTCGCAAGAAGAAACAAAACATGGATTGGCACCTAAAGATACCATTCGTTTTATCGAAAATTTAGCGGAATATACAAATATTGAAATCGTTGGTTTAATGACAATGGCCCCTTTTACTGACGATGAAGTAAGCCTGCGCTATTGCTTTCAAACATTAAAACAACTGCAAACAGCTATTCAAAATTTACAGTTAAACTATGCACCATGTAGCGAGCTTTCTATGGGAATGTCAAATGATTACTCGATTGCTATCGAAGAAGGAGCAACCATGGTAAGAATTGGAACTGCTTTAGTAGGAAACGAGAAATAGGAGGCTAAAAAAATGAGTTTAAAATCAAAAATAAAAACATTCTTTTTTTTAGAAGATGAGTATGATGAAGAACAAGAAAGATACGAAGAAGAAGCTGAACCTGCAAAAAATTATAAGCAACAGCAGTCACAGCATCAGCAGCATGTTTCCAATCAGCATCCATCCACACAGCAAAAACAAAATGTTGTTAGCTTGCAAAGTGTACAAAAAGCATCAAAAGTGTTTTTAGTGGAGCCTCGGGTTTATGCGGAAGCACAGGATATTGCTGATCAACTGAAAAACAGACGGGCAGTTGTCGTCAATTTGCAGCGTATTGAAAAAGATCAAGGAAAAAGAATTGTCGATTTTCTTAGTGGCACCGTATATGCCATCGGTGGAGATATCCAAAAAATTGGAACCGATATCTTTTTATGTACCCCGGATAATGTAGAAGTTTCAGGGAATATCTCACAGATACTTCAAGAAACTGAATTTGAAAATACGAGGTGGTAGAGTTTAATGGAAATAGTATTTTATGTTATTCATAAGCTAATACAATATTATTCTTATGCGTTGATTATTTATATTCTAATGTCATGGATTCCAAATGCAAGGGAAACAGCTGTCGGCGGTTTTTTAGCACGTATTTGTGAGCCGTATCTAGAACAATTTAGAAGGTTTATTCCGCCAATTGGCATGATCGATATTTCTCCAATTGTTGCTTTTTTTGTCTTGAAATTAGCAAGCGGAGGCGTTAGTCAATTAGCTAATTGGTTCATCTAAATAAACTTAAGAAAAAGGCGGTGAGCATGCCTTTTTCTTTTTTATGTTAAAAGATACTATTGCTTTAATACGGAAACAGTGAAACTCCTATATAAATAGTACTAGAATACCCACAGCGAAAGCACCTCTTTTCAGGGGAGCCTTGTTATAAAAGTTTTTATAAACAGGAAAAGGAGAAAAAAATGTCAATCTATCAGCATTTTCGTCCAGAAGAAAAAGACTTTATTGATCAAGCGCATGCATGGCGAAATGAGGTGGAAAATTCTTATGCACCAAAGCTGACAGATTTTTTAGATCCTCGAGAACAAAAAATAGTCAGCATGATCATCGGCCAAAATCAACCGGTTCAATATGTCCTTTCAGGTGGAACCGATGAAGCAGAACGTAAAAGAGCACTGCTTTATCCAGATTACTATCAGATACAGGAAAATGATTTTCAGCTAGCTTTACTGGAAATTGATTACCCGAAAAAATTTATCACAATCGAACACCCTCAAGTACTTGGAAGTTTAATGTCATTGGGGCTAGCAAGAGGTAAATTCGGTGACATTATCATAAAAGATAACAGAATTCAATTGATTGTATGCGAAGAGATGAAAGATTATATACGCCTGCAGCTAGACTCCATAGGAAAAGCGAAAGTACAGTTACTAGAGGAAAAGTGGGAAAATGTTCTACATCCAGAAGAAAACTGGATAGAATCAAGCACTACAATATCCTCTTTAAGACTAGATACAGTCCTTGCCGGAATATACAATATTTCCAGACAAAAGGCACAAAGCTATATTACACAAGGCTTAACAAAAGTGAATTTTGCAGTAATCGAGCAAGTAGCTTTCGTCTGCGAAGAAGGAGATGTACTTTCGGTAAGAGGACAAGGAAGATCGATTGTGAAAGAAATAGAAGGAAAAACAAAAAAAGACAAATGGAGAGTCGTCGTGGGGAAAATAAAGTAAATTCATTTAAATCAAGCAGAAACATCAAAAAGAAACCCTAACCTTTTACGAATAAAAGTCACGCCATGACCCATAAAAAAAGCAGTTTCCCTAAGTTTTTTGTTTCTTAAAACAGAGAGCAGCCTGCATACACGAAGACTCCCGCGGGATTGTGAGAAAGACGAGACCCCGCAGCGCAGCGAGGAGGCTCGTCACTCACCCGCAGGAAAGCGAAGTGTATGCAGGATGCGGACTCATTGAGAGAGCCAAATCCTATTTTCAGGTAGACACCCATCCAACATGGCTAATGAAAAGAAGCAGCTTTCTATTTGTTTTATGTCCTAAGTTTAAAGCAGGGAGCAGGTGGAATACACAAAGACTCCCGTGGGAAAGCGAGAAAGACGAGACCCTGTAGGAGCGTAGCGACGAAGCGGCTCGGCGCTCGCCCACAGGAAAGCGAAGTGTATTCCGGCTGCGGAACCTTTTTTTCAGGGTAGCTTAGAAACAAGAAAAAACATTTGCTTTTCTTTCCAAAAAGAATAGTTTCTTTCCAACCTAACTATGTTACAATATTTTCAAAGGTAATTAATTTGTCCCTCCTTCTCTTTTTTTGCCGTATTTCTTAAAAAATTTGAAGGAATTACATTAAAACTGTCGAATTGATGTAGAATGATACATAATAAAACAAATAATGAAAAGAAATTGAAGCTTGGGAGGTGGCATCATGCCATTAACACCGTTAGACATTCACAATAAAGAATTCAGTAAAGGGTTTCGTGGATATGATGAAGACGAAGTAAATGAGTTTTTAGATCAAGTAATAAAAGATTATGAAAACATAATTCGTGAGAAAAAAGCAATGGAAGAAAGATTAAATGAACTAACAGATCGAATTGGACATTATAATAATATAGAAGAAACATTAAATAAATCAATTGTCGTAGCACAAGAGGCAGCAGAAGAAGTAAAGCGCAATGCACAAAAAGAGGCAAAGCTAATCATTAAAGAAGCTGAAAAAAATGCAGATCGCATTATCAATGAATCATTATCAAAGGCAAGAAAAATCGCATTGGAGATTGAAGAATTGAAAAAACAATCTAAAGTTTTCCGAACTCGATTTAAAATGCTCATTGAAGCTCAATTGGATATGTTAAACAATGATGATTGGGATCATCTATTGGAATACGAATTAGATGCGACAGAACTGAATTCCTCAAAATAATAATCATATCTTGACGAACAGTGCTATTATAGCCTATAATTTTTTAACAAAAGTATATTCATGTTTGCGTGGACAGGGACAGTACAATTAACAGTAGCTTATAGAAGCGAATCAGGGATGGTGGGAGCCTGATATAAGCAGAAAATTGGAAAATCACCCTTGAGTACCTTTTTTGAAAATGCAAGTAGGAAAAGGCGGTTCATTACCGTTACAAAATGCTCAAAGTGGATGGAAGCTTGCCTTCTGTCTATAAGGGTGGTACCGCGGGATAAATCTAACCTTCTCGTCCCTTTTATGGGATGAGGGGTTTTTTGTTATGTACTGATTAATTAACAGCTTATGTTGCCTATAATAATAGTAAGATTGATTACTCATCTTATACATAATAAAAGCAGAACAGCGAACATGAATACAAAGAGAATTTAAAATGGAGGAACGTATAAATGGAATACAAAGACACATTGCTTATGCCCAAAACAGCTTTTCCGATGAGAGGAAATCTTCCTAATCGCGAACCGGAAATTCAAACAAAATGGAATGAAATGAGTATTTATGAAAAGGTGCAAGAACGTACAAAGGATCGTCCAAAATATATTTTGCATGATGGACCACCATATGCAAACGGTGATATTCATATTGGACATGCATTAAATAAAATTTTGAAAGATTTTATTGTTCGATATAAATCAATGACTGGCTTCAACGCTCCATATGTTCCAGGCTGGGATACACATGGTCTGCCAATTGAACAGGCTCTTACAAATAAAGGGGTAAAACGTAAAGAAATGACGGTTGCTGAATTCCGTAAACTTTGTGAAGAATATGCACTTGGGCAAATCGATAGCCAAAGAGAACAATTCAAACGTTTAGGAGTTCGCGCTGATTGGGAAAATCCTTATATTACATTAAAACCGGCATATGAAGCACAACAAATTAAAGTATTTGGTGAAATGGCGAAAAAAGGATATATCTATAAAGGGAAAAAACCAGTATATTGGTCTCCAACTAGTGAATCAGCATTAGCAGAGGCAGAAATTGAATATAAAGACAAACAGTCTGCATCCATTTATGTTGGCTTTAAAGTGAAAGAAGGAAATGGGGTTATTGGCGAAGATGTTCAAATTGTTATTTGGACGACAACACCATGGACCATTCCAGCGAATTTAGGAATTTCCGTTCATCCAGAATTAACTTATGTTGTAGTGGAGGAAAAAGGAAATAAGTATCTAGTGGCAAAAGACTTATTAGAAGCAGTAAAAACAGAAATAGAATGGCAAGAGGCTAAGATCGTACAAGAGGTAAAAGGTTCTGAGCTTGAGAACATAAAGGCAGCACATCCTTTATATGATCGTGAATCACTTGTTATGCTTGGAGAACATGTTACAACAGATGCTGGTACTGGTTGTGTCCATACAGCACCAGGACATGGTGAGGATGACTTTCTTGTAGGTCAGAAGTATGGCTTAGAAGTGCTGTGTCCAGTTGATGATAAAGGAGTAATGACTTCAGAAGCTCCTGGATTTGAAGGGTTATTTTATGATAAAGCAAATAAACCAATTACTGAAAAGTTAGAAGAAGTTGGTGCTCTGCTAAAATTAGCATTTATTACACATTCTTATCCGCATGATTGGAGAACGAAAAAACCAGTTATTTTCCGTGCTACTGCACAATGGTTTGCTTCTATAAAAGACTTCCGAAATGAACTTTTAGATGCAGTAAAAGAAACAAAGTGGGTTCCAGCATGGGGAGAAACAAGACTCTTTAACATGGTTCGCGACCGTGGTGACTGGTGTATTTCCAGACAGCGTGCATGGGGAGTGCCAATTCCGGTATTTTATGCGGAAAATGGCGAAAGTGTTATTACGGATGAAACAATTGATCACATCTCTAGCCTATTTAGAGAACATGGTTCCAATATTTGGTTCGAAAAAACAGCAAAAGAATTATTGCCAGAAGGATTTACGCATTCTGGAAGTCCAAACGGAATATTTACAAAAGAAACAGATATTATGGATGTTTGGTTTGATTCTGGTTCTTCTCATCAATCTGTATTGGAAGAGAGAGAAGAATTACAAAGACCTGCAGATCTTTATTTAGAAGGATCTGACCAATATCGCGGCTGGTTTAACTCTTCGTTATCAACAGCAGTTGCTGTTACTGGAAAAGCTCCTTATAAAGGGGTGTTAAGCCATGGCTTCGTTTTAGATGGAGAAGGCAGAAAAATGAGTAAGTCTCTAGGAAATGTTATGGTGCCATCTAAAGTAATGAACCAACTGGGAGCTGATATTCTTCGTTTATGGGTTGCTTCAGTTGATTTCCAGGCAGATGTTCGTGTGTCTGATGCTATATTGAAACAAGTAACAGAGGGATACCGTAAGATCAGAAATACATTCCGCTTCCTATTAGGAAATTTAGCAGATTTTGATCCGAAAACAAATAGTGTTGCATATGAGGATCTTCGAGAAGTAGATCAATTTATGCTCGTTAAACTGAACAATCTGGTTAAAAACGTAACGGAAGCCTATGATAAATTCGAATTTTCAACGATTTATCATAATATTAATAATTTCTGTACCCTTGATTTAAGTTCATTCTATTTAGATTTTTCAAAAGATGTTTTATATATTGAAGCAGCTGATAATCTTGAAAGAAGAGCGATTCAAACTGTTTTATATGAAAGCTTGCTAAGTTTAACAAAATTAGTTGCGCCAATTCTTCCACATACTGCGGATGAAGTTTGGGCTCATATTTCTTCTGAGACAGAAGAAAGTGTGCAGTTGACAGATTTCCCTGAATACACAGAGCATCAAAACAGAGAAGCATTACAAGAAAAATGGAATCAGTTTATGCAATTGCGTAATGATGTATTAAAAGCATTAGAAGAAGCTCGTAATCAAAAAATTATCGGGAAATCACTTGCAGCTAAAATCACACTTTATGTAAGTGAAGAAACAAATGAACTGTTAAACTCTATTCAAGAGAATTTAAAACAATTGTTTATTGTCTCAGGATTTGAAGTGGCAGGAGAATATGAAGTTGCTCCTGAAGAAGCATTGAAACTGGAGCATGCTGCTATTGTTGTCTCGAAAGCAGAAGGCGAGACTTGTGAAAGATGCTGGACTGTCACAACAGATATTGGCACGGTTGAAGAACATCCAACACTTTGTGCAAGATGTGCATCTGTTGTAAAAGAAAACTACAAAGATTTAGCTTAAAAGTTGAGTTTGTGTAGACGGTTTGTATTTCGAAGCGTGAAGGCTTGGAAATAAGAATCCGTGCAATGTGATTATTAGATAATGGACATTTGTTAATATCCTAAAGCCATGACAATTTTTATGTCATGGCTTTTTTTGTTCTCTTCTTTAAAGGTGGTAGAACATGTATTATTCCAAAATCTAAAAAAGAATTTATGTAAAAATACTTCCACCTCCGTTAATAGTTGTTATGACTGTTAAAAGTTAAGCTGGTTTTTCATTTGCAATCTGGAAAAACTAATTTTAGAAGATGTTCTTACTATGACAACAGGAAACGGAGGAAAAGCAGATGAATCAGCATTTAGAAAAGCTTTATACAGAACTCCGTATGACACAAATTGAATTGGAAGCAACATTAAGAGTGAAAAGAGAATCAAAAATAAATCAATATATTGAAGCAGAGCTTTATGATGTAGAAGCATCAATGAAACGATTAGAAAATGGTGATTTCGGAACATGTGAAATTTCCGGAGAACTAATTCCGGAAGAGTTATTAGCAATGATACCTACCATCAAATCGAAAAGAGATGTAAAAGAGATTCAATCCTATTATCGAAAATCACTGCATTAAATAGTTAATTTAAAAGGTTTTCATAACATAAGCTTATGAGCGAAAACGTAAGTAATATTGTATAACTACATCACAAAAGGATAACTATCGTTTTTATGCAGTTTATGCTAAAATGCTAAAGGAGACTTGTGAAATGGAGGAAACTTTAGTGTTTTATTACATAATTGCACTTTTTGTTATATTAATTGATCAATGGACAAAATGGTTAGTTGCTAAAAATATGGATCTTGGAGAAAGCATCGAAGTAATAAAAAATATATTTTATATTACTTCCCATCGAAATTCTGGAGCAGCTTGGGGAATTTTGCAAGGGAAAATGGTTTTTTTCTATATTATCACATTATTAGTTATAGCAGGGATTTGTTATTTTATTCAAACAAGCACTAAGGGCAAACGATTATTTGGCGTTTCATTAGGATTGATTTTAGGTGGTGCAGTCGGCAATTTTATCGACCGTGTCAGACATCAGTATGTAGTTGACTTTATTAATACTTATATCTTCGGTTATGATTTTCCGATATTTAATATTGCAGATTCAAGTTTAGTAATCGGCGTTATATTATTGTTAATTGTCATGCTGAGGGAGGAAAGAGAAGCAAAAAAGGAGAAAGAAAATGGAAAAAAGGGAACACATCATTCAAGTTGAGCAAGTAAATGAAAGAATCGATAAAATTATCTCTACGATTGAAAAAGATTGGTCACGCACACAAGTTCAAGCATGGATCAAAGATGGACATGTTACGGTTAATGGAAACCCAGTAAAAACAAAGTATAAAGGGGTATTAAATGACGTTATCATGATTGATATCCCAGATCCTGTTGAATTAGATGTAGTAGCTGAAGAAATGGATCTGGATATTTATTATGAAGATAGCGATGTTATTGTAGTAAACAAGCCGAAAGGGATGGTTGTACATCCAGCTCCTGGTCACGTTTCCGGTACACTAGTAAATGGTCTAATGGCACATTGTAAAGATTTATCCGGTATTAATGGGGTAATGCGGCCAGGGATTGTCCACCGCATTGATAAAGACACGTCTGGCTTGTTGATGGTAGCTAAAAATGATGGAGCACATGAAAGTCTAGTCAATCAGCTAGTTGCAAAAACAGTAACAAGAAAATATAAAGCACTTGTACATGGGTCTATTCCACATGACTACGGCACCATTGATGCCCCGTTAGGACGAGATCCAAAAGAAAGACAAAGCATGACAGTTGTAGATAAAGGAAAACATGCTGTTACGCATTTTCATGTATTAGAAAGATTTGATGGTTTTACACTTGTTGAATGTCAATTGGAAACAGGCAGAACACATCAAATTCGTGTGCATATGAAATACATTGGTTTCCCATTGGCTGGGGATCCCAAATATGGGCCGCGCAAAACATTGGATATAGGCGGTCAAGCGCTTCATGCAGGAATTTTAGGATTTAATCATCCAAAAACAGGTGAATATAAAGAATTCGAAGCACCACTTCCGAAATACTTTGAGACACTTATAGACAATTTGCGAAATAATCGTTGACAAAAAGCGTTGTTTATACTACCATTAGGTTAGTTAAATAAGTCCTTTAAATCAATCCCGTGAGGTTGAGAAGGAAACGGATATGCCATTTATAATGGCTAATTATGCACAAATCTGTCCTCTCTTCCAAATCGGTTGAGAGGATTTTTTTGTAGAAAGGTGATTATATATGTCACAAAAAGCACTTGTATTAGATAGTCAAGCAATTAGACGAGCTTTAACAAGAATCGCACATGAAATTATTGAAAAAAATAAAGGAATAGAGAATTGCATCCTAGTAGGTATTCGAACAAGGGGAATTTATATTGCCGATCGACTTGCAGAAAAAATTTCTCAAATTGAAGGAAAAAAAATCGCAGTTGGTGAGCTTGATATTACCTTGTATCGAGATGATTTATCGAAAAAAACAAATAACCAGGACCCACTTGTAAAAGGATCCGATATTCCAACAGAGATTCAGGATCTAACAGTTATTTTAGTAGATGATGTACTGTATACAGGCAGAACGGTCCGTGCAGCAATGGATGCATTGATGGATATAGGAAGACCTTCTTCCATTCAACTTGCAGTGCTAGTAGACAGAGGACATAGAGAACTGCCGATTAGAGCCGATTATGTAGGGAAAAATATTCCCACATCCAGCTCCGAAAAGATTGTCGTTGAATTAGCAGAAGTGGATGAGCATGATGAAGTAAATATATATGAAAAGTAAATAAACCCTTTTAATAGCAGTTCCGTGAAACTGACAAGGGGTGTTGAAAACAGTGGGTCTATTTCCCTCTGCTTAAAACCCCTTGTGTGCCTTGCACAAAGGGGTTTTTTTATCCCAGTTTGCACATACTAAACATAAAAACATTCTATTGAAGCAGCAAAAGAGGAGAAAGAACATGAATAAAAACAAACCGCTATTAGACATACATGATAAACCATCTACTTCTCAATGGGTGACATTAAGTTTACAGCACTTATTCGCCATGTTTGGCGCAACCGTATTAGTACCATATTTAATCGGATTAAGCCCTGCAGTTGCTTTAATTTCAAGCGGATTAGGGACACTGGCATTTTTAATTATTACTAAATGGCAAGTACCGGCTTACTTAGGATCATCCTTTGCATTTATCGCACCGGTGATAGCAGCCAAAGAGCTAGGTGGACCAGGGGCAGCTATGATTGGAACATTTATTGCAGGAATAGTGTACGCGATAGTCGCACTACTCATTAAAAAAGTAGGGTATCGCTGGATTATGAATTTACTTCCGCCAATTGTTGTCGGTCCAGTTATCATGGTAATCGGATTAGCATTGGCTAGTACAGCAGTAAATCAGGCAATGAATAACCCAGCCACTCAAAAATACAATCTATTGTACTTCTCTGTAGCATTAGTAACACTGCTTGCGACAATACTATTTACGATATTCGGCAAAGGGGTGTTCAGCTTTATCCCGATTCTAGCTGGAATTATAGTCGGCTACTTATACGCATTAGCAGTTGGTGTGGTTGATTTTCAACAAGTAATAGATGCAGACTTATTCGCAATGCCAGACTTCATCTTCCCTTTTGTGGACTATGAAGTAAATATAAATGTTGCCATATTAGCACTGTTTGTTCCAGTGGCTGTTGTAACATTAACAGAGCATATTGGCCATCAGCTTGTTTTAAGTAAAGTAGTAGGAAAAGATTATATTAAGGATCCAGGCCTGCACCGAAGCATACTAGGAGATGGAACTGCAACCCTTATTTCATCCCTAATCGGAGGTCCGCCAAAAACGACGTATGGTGAAAATATAGGTGTACTGGCAATTACTAGAGTCTACAGCGTATATGTACTAGCAGGTGCAGCTGTTCTCGCCATTATCTTCGGCTTTATTGGTAAGATTACAGCTCTGATTCATTCTATACCTGCTCCAGTAATGGGCGGTGTATCTATACTACTATTCGGAATTATTGCTTCATCAGGACTTAGAATATTAGTGGAAGCAAAAACTGATTTTAGCAACAACCGCAACTTAGTGATTGCGTCGGTTATCCTTGTAACAGGTATTGGAGGAGCATCCATCCATATAGGGGATCAATTTAAAGTAGAGGGAATGGCACTAGCAGCAATCATTGGGATTATTCTCAATATTGTTCTTCCAGGTAAAGAAAAAGCAACAGATGATTTATTTGAAGAAGATAAATCAGGACAAACTAAATAAGAAACACCTTTTAAAAAAGTACAGAGAGACTTCTAAGGGTGTTGAAGGTTTCACCATGCATACGTAAGCTGTTTTCTAATAAACCGGCTTAAGTAAGTATGTGTGTATGAACATTCAACTTTTGACACCCGAGTAAAGAAAACAGGGTGTCTTTTTTTGAAAAGTTTTATTGCTTGGTTACACGCAATTATTGATAAAAGGAGGAACAATAATGGAAAACTTATTAACGACATCAGATTTAGCTGTTGAAGATATTAAGGCACTCCTTCATGAAGCACAGGATTTTGCCAACGGGGCGGTGTGGAAGCCAGATAAACAAAGCTTTGTAGCAAATCTTTTCTTTGAGCCAAGTACTAGAACAAAAGGCAGTTTTGAAGTGGCAGAAAGAAAGCTAGGACTTGAAGTAGTTCCATTTGAGACAAATGCATCCAGTGTAGTTAAAGGGGAAACATTATATGATACAGTCCGCACCTTGGAGTCAATTGGTGTTCATGCCGTAGTTATCAGGCATCAAAAAGATAATTATTTTCAAGAACTTATAGGAAAAATAAATATTCCCGTCATTAATGCAGGGGACGGATGCGGAAATCATCCTACTCAATCATTATTGGATTTATTCACGATACAACAAGAGTTTACAAGCTTTGAAGGATTAAAAATCAGCATTATAGGAGACATAAGACATAGTCGTGTTGCCCGATCAAATGCAGATGCTTTGACAAGACTTGGAGCGAAAGTAGTTTTCTCCGGTCCAAAAGAATGGTTTGATGAAACGGTTCTGCAAGATGCTAATTATGAAGAAATCGATACTGCAATAGAGACATCAGATGTTGTTATGCTGTTAAGAATTCAATATGAACGCCATGATGAAAATGCATTAGAAATGGATAAACAAGCGTATCATCAAAAATACGGATTAACGATCGAAAGAGAAAAACGAATGAAGCCGGGAAGCATCATTATGCATCCTGCTCCTGTTAACCGAGATGTTGAAATTGCTGACGAACTAGTGGAATGTGAACGTTCAAGAATTTTCAAGCAAATGCAAAATGGTGTGTTTATTCGCATGGCAGTATTAAAAAGATCACTACAAATGGTTGAAGGAGGAAATTTAAATGTCAACACTAATAAAAAATGGCCAATTGCTTACTAATACAGGTGAAATGGTAACAAAAGATATCTATATAGAGGATGGGACAATTAAAGAAATAGCTTCAACGATTACAAAGGAAGCAGAAGAAATAATAGAAGCAAATGGAAAATTGGTTGCACCAGGATTTATAGATGTGCATGTTCACTTAAGAGAACCCGGCGGTGAAAAGAAAGAGACGATAGCAACAGGAACGATGGCTGCTGCAAAAGGTGGATTTACAACCATTGCTAATATGCCAAATACAAGACCTGTTCCAGATACAGTAGAAAATTTACATAGCCTTAATGAACGAATAAAGGAAACGGCTAATGTTCATGTGCTTCCATATGCGTCAATAACGATTAGACAATTAGGAGAAGAGTTGACAGACTTTGCTGCATTAAAAGAGCTAGGAGCCTTTGCATTTACAGATGACGGTGTAGGTATTCAAGAAGCCGGACAAATGTTAGAAGCCATGAAGCGTGCAGCAAACTTAAACATGGCAATTGTTGCCCATTGTGAAGATAACAGTCTTATTAACAAAGGCTGTGTACATGAAGGGGAATATTCAAAAGCAAATGGATTAAACGGGATTCCATCTGTTTGTGAGTCGGTGCAAATTGCAAGGGATGTACTTTTAGCCGAAGCAGCAGGCTGTCATTATCATGTTTGCCATATTAGCACGAAAGAATCTGTTCGAGTAGTCAGGGATGCGAAAAAAGCAGGAATCCGAGTTACTGCTGAGGTATCTCCACATCACTTGCTGCTATGCGAAAACGATATTGAAGGAAAAGATACTAATTTTAAAATGAATCCTCCTTTAAGAGGAAAAGACGATCGCGATGCATTAATAGAGGGACTACTTGATGGTACCATCGATTTTATTGCAACAGATCATGCACCGCATACAGCAGAAGAAAAAGCACAGAAAATCGAATTGGCTCCCTTTGGAATTGTCGGTTTAGAAACGGCTTTCCCATTATTATATACTCATTTTGTGAAGACAAAGAAAATGACAATTTCGCAGCTGATCGACTTTTTAACAACAAAACCGGCAGATACTTTCCAGCTTGCAGCAGGGAGATTAGAAGTAGGAAAAGCCGCTGATATCGTGATTCTTGATTTAGAGAAGACGGAAGAAATTGATCCTGAAACATTCTTATCAAAAGGAAAAAACACACCGTTTACAGGGTGGGAATGTCAAGGATGGCCAATAGTTACATTAGTAGATGGACAAATTGCTTGGAGAAAGGAAAGTGTGAACGCATGAAAAAACAATTAATTCTTGAAGATGGTACTGTGTTTATTGGCGAAGGCTTTGGCGCAGATACAAACACAATTGGAGAAGTGGTATTTAATACAGGAATGACAGGCTATCAAGAAATATTATCCGACCCGTCTTATTGTGGACAGATTGTAACGTTAACCTATCCATTAGTAGGAAATTACGGAATCAATCGCGATGATTTTGAGTCGATAACACCTGCCATTCAAGGATTTATTGTAAAAGAAGTTTGCGATTTTCCATCCAATTGGAGAAATGAACTTTCCCTTGATGAATATTTTAAGCAAAAAAACATTCCTGGATTAGCTGGAATTGATACAAGAAAATTAACAAGAATTATTCGTCAGCATGGTGCCTTAAAAGGCGCGATATGCAATATGGAAGAAGATATAAAGAGCGTGATCGAGCATCTGCAAAGCACGGAATTAAGAAACGATCAAGTACAACAAGTGTCAACGAAAAAAGCTTATCCTAGCCCAGGACGCGGGTCTAGAGTGGTCTTGGTCGATTACGGAATGAAACATGGCATCCTAAGAGAGCTGAATCAGCGAGATTGTGATGTAATCGTCGTTCCTTACAATACTTCTGCAGAAGAAATTTTACGTCTTAGTCCAGATGGAATTATGCTGTCAAACGGCCCTGGAGATCCAAAAGATGTTCCGGAATCCATTGAAATGATAAAAGGAATAGTAGGGAAGGTACCACTGTTTGGAATTTGTTTAGGACATCAGCTATTTGCTTTAGCAAGTGGTGCTAATACAGAAAAAATGAAATTCGGCCATAGAGGATCCAATCATCCAGTCAAAGATCTATTAACAGGAAAAGTTTCCTTAACGGCTCAAAATCATGGCTATACAGTAGAAGAAAAGACAGTTGAAAATACAGATCTAGAAGTAACTCATATCGCTTTAAATGATGGAACAATCGAAGGATTAAAGCATAAAAAATATCCAGCGTTTACTGTTCAGTATCATCCAGAAGCATCACCAGGACCAGAAGATGCAAACTACTTATTCGATCGATTTATTTCCATGATTTTATCCCACAAACAGGAAGGTGCCGCATATGTCAAAGCGTAATGATATAAAAAGTATTTTAGTAATTGGATCAGGACCAATCATCATAGGACAGGCAGCAGAATTTGACTATGCAGGAACACAGGCTTGTATGGCATTAAAAGAAGAAGGCTATCGAGTAATTCTTGTAAACTCCAACCCTGCAACCATCATGACAGACACAGAGATGGCTGATGCTGTATATATTGAACCACTGACATTAGAATTTGTCAGCAGAATTATCCGCAAAGAAAGACCAGATGCAATCCTGCCAACACTTGGAGGACAAACAGGATTAAACATGGCAATTGAGCTCTCAGAAGCAGGTGTATTGGAAGAATGCGAGGTAGAGGTGCTTGGAACAAAGCTATCAGCGATTCAGCAAGCAGAAGACCGTGACCTTTTCCGTAGGTTAATGAATGAGCTAAATGAGCCAGTACCTGAAAGTGACATCATTCATAATTTAGAAGAGGCGAAAGCATTTGTAGAAAAAATAGGCTTTCCAGTAATCGTCCGTCCTGCTTTTACATTAGGAGGCACAGGTGGAGGAATTTGTCATAACGAGGCAGAACTAGAAGAGATTGTAACAAGCGGATTAAAAAATAGCCCGGTAACCCAATGTTTATTAGAAAAAAGCATCGCTGGATTCAAGGAAATTGAATATGAAGTAATGCGTGACAGCAATGACAGTGCTATTGTGGTATGTAATATGGAAAACATTGATCCAGTGGGGATTCATACGGGGGACAGCATCGTAGTTGCTCCGAGCCAAACATTAAGCGATCGTGAATATCAGCTATTGCGCAATACATCATTAAAAATTATCCGCGCTTTAAAAATTGAAGGAGGATGTAATGTTCAGTTAGCATTAGATCCAGATAGCTATCAATACTATATAATCGAAGTGAATCCGCGTGTAAGCCGTTCATCGGCACTAGCAAGTAAAGCAACAGGTTATCCAATCGCAAAACTTGCAGCAAAAATAGCCGTCGGGTTAACATTAGATGAAATGATGAACCCAGTTACTGGAAAAACATATGCAAGCTTTGAACCGGCATTAGATTATATCGTAAGTAAAATACCACGCTTTCCTTTTGACAAATTTGAGTCTGCAAAACGTAACTTAGGAACACAAATGAAGGCAACCGGCGAGGTAATGGCAATCGGAAGAACGTTTGAGGAGTCATTATTAAAGGCAATTCGTTCATTAGAAGCAAAAGTATATCATTTTGCTTTAACTTCTGGAGAAGAAATCAATGATGACTTATTAGAAAAAAGAATTCGCAATGCCGGAGATGAGCGTCTATTCTATATAGCAGAAGCCTTAACAAGAGGTATTTCGATTGAAACAATTCATGATTGGAGCAAAATTGATTTATTTTTCCTAAAGAAAATGGAAGGCATCATTTTGCTGGAAAAGGAATTAGCCGATCACCCATTTGATTTTGAATTAGCCAAAAAGGCAAAGGAAAAAGGGTTTGCAGATAGTCAATTAGCTAAACTTTGGAATACAACAGAACTTAAGGTTTACAACTGGAGAACAGAAAACAAACTTGTACCGGTCTATAAAACAGTCGATACATGTGCTGCAGAATTTGAATCCGAGACACCTTATTATTATGGAACGTATGAAGAAGAGAACGAGTCAATTGTAACAGATCGAAAAAGTATCGTTGTGCTTGGTTCTGGCCCAATCCGAATTGGCCAAGGAATTGAGTTTGATTATGCAACGGTACATTCCGTATGGGCAATTAAAGAAGCTGGGTATGAAGCAATTATTATCAACAACAATCCAGAAACAGTTTCAACAGACTTTAGTATATCGGATAAACTTTATTTTGAACCATTGACAATAGAAGATGTTATGCACATCATAGATTTAGAAAAACCAGAAGGCGTTGTCGTTCAATTTGGGGGGCAAACAGCGATTAACCTAGCTGCACAATTAGTGGAGCGTGGAGTGAAGATATTAGGAACTACTTTGGAAGATTTAGATAGAGCGGAAGATCGTGACAAGTTCGAACAGTCCCTTCAAGCTTTGGAAATACCAATGCCAGAAGGAAAAACGGCTTTATCTGTTCAAGAAGCAATAGTAGTGGCAGAAAGAATTGGCTATCCGGTGCTAGTACGTCCTTCTTATGTACTTGGCGGAAGAGCAATGCAAATTGTTTACAAAGAAGCAGAATTGATTCCTTATATGGAAAATGCCGTTAAAGCAAGCCCAGGGCAGCCAATCTTAATTGACCGTTATTTAACAGGAAAAGAGATAGAAGTAGATGCTATCTGTGATGGCAAGGATGTAGTGATTCCAGGAATTATGGAACATATTGAACGAGCAGGCGTTCACTCAGGTGATTCGATTGCAGTATATCCACCGCAAAGTTTATCAAATGAAATAAAACAAACATTAATTGACTATACAACAAGACTTGCAAAAGGGTTAAATATTGTCGGGCTGCTCAATATTCAATATGTTGTTTCAAAAGGGGATGTATTTGTACTTGAAGTAAATCCTCGTTCAAGCAGAACCGTACCTTTCTTAAGCAAAATAACCAATGTACCAATGGCAAAAATCGCAACGAAGGTTATTTTAGGAGAAACATTAGAAAGTCTTGGCTATACTTCTGGATTAGTTCCAGAAAAAAATGGTGTCTTTGTAAAAGTACCAGTTTTCTCTTTTGCTAAATTGAGAAGAGTAGACATTACGCTTGGACCTGAAATGAAGTCAACGGGAGAAGTAATGGGAAAAGATACTACATTGGAAAAAGCGTTATATAAAGGATTAATAGCATCAGGAATGAAAATCAAAACATTTGGAACGGTCTTAATGACAATCGGTGATAAAGATAAAGAAGAAGCCTTACAGTTAGCGAAGAGATTTACAAACATTGGATATAGCCTAATGGCAACAAGCGGTACGGCAGCCTTTTTAGAAAAAAATAATATCCCGGTAAAAGTAGTAGATAAAATTGGAGGACAAGGTAAAACATTAATTGATGTGATCCGCGACGGCCAAACACAATTTGTTATCAATACTTTCTCAAAAGGAAGCCAGCCAGCACGTGACGGTTTCAGAATAAGAAGAGAATCTGTTGAAAATGGAATTCCTTGTTTAACATCACTAGATACTGCAGAAGCAATCTTGCGAGTAGTAGAAAGCATGACCTTTTCTGCTGAAGCGATGTGTGGAGATCACAAAAGTTTGGAGGCAGTGTTTTCATGATAAAAAACGAATTATGCAACGTTGTCAAACATACGGAAATTGCTGAAAATATAATGGAGCTCACCCTTAGTGGTGAGCTTGTTCATGAAATCGATGAACCAGGAAAATTTGTCCATATAAAAGTAGGCGATACCTTTGAACCACTACTAAGACGACCAATCAGCATCTCTAAAATCGATCAAACAAATCGAACCTTTACCATGATTTATCGAAAAGAAGGACGTGGAACACAGCTTTTAGGGGAGAAAAAAGCTGGAGAATTGGTAGATGTACTCGGTCCACTTGGAAACGGATTTAAAGTAGAAGAAGCAGCAGTCGGTGAAACAGCCCTTTTAGTCGGCGGTGGAATCGGTGTTCCCCCACTTTATGAACTCGCACATCGTTTAACAGCAAAAGGTGTAAAAGTAATTACTGTGTTGGGTTTTCAAACATCATCTGTTGTATTTTATGAAAAGGAATTTCAAGCTTTAGGGGACACTTTTGTTGCAACTGTGGATGGAACGCATGGAACAAAAGGGTTTGTAACGGATGTTATTGCACAACAAGCGCTTCAATTTGATGTGCTATTTTCCTGCGGACCAACCCCGATGCTTCGTAATCTAGAAAAATCGTTTCCAGATAAAAGAGTATTTATTTCATTAGAAGAAAGAATGGGCTGCGGAATCGGTGCCTGCTTTGCATGTGTTTGCCATAAAGCAGATGATCCAACAGGATTTACGTATAAAAAAGTTTGTACAGACGGACCGGTATTTAAGGCAGGGGAGGTAGTAATATGAATCGATTACAAATAGAGCTGCCTGGTTTAAGCTTAAAAAATCCAATCATGCCTGCATCTGGCTGCTTTGGTTTCGGGCGAGAGTTCAGCAATTTGTATGATTTAAGTGAACTAGGCGCTATAATGATTAAAGCAACAACAGCTGAACCAAGATTTGGAAATCCGACTCCACGGGTGGCTGAAACAACTTCTGGTATGCTGAATGCCATTGGTCTGCAAAATCCTGGTTTAGCAAAAGTAGTAGGAGAAGAGCTGCCATGGCTTGCTAATTATGACGTTCCGATTATCGCAAACGTTGCAGGATCATCAGAAGAGGACTATATGGAGGTAGCAAAAGAAATATCAAAAGTTCCAAATGTAAAAGCTTTGGAATTAAATATTTCTTGTCCGAATGTTAAAACTGGTGGAATTATGTTTGGAACCATCCCCGAAGTAGCGGAAAACCTTACGCGAAAAGTAAAAGAGGTATCTGAAAAGCCTGTTTATGTGAAACTTTCGCCAAATGTAACAAATATTGTGGACATGGCAAAAGCAGTAGAAGCAGGCGGTGCAGATGGCATTACGATGATCAATACATTGCTTGGCATGCGCTTGGATTTAAAAACAGCGAAACCGATTCTAGCCAATAAAACAGGCGGTTTATCAGGTCCTTCTATCAAACCAGTTGCCATTCGTATGGTTTATGAAGTAAGCCAAGCAGTTGATTTGCCGATTATTGGCATGGGCGGCGTTACTTCTGCAGAGGATGTACTGGAATTTTTCTATGCAGGTGCAAGTGCAGTGGCAGTAGGTACAGCAAACTTTGTAGACCCTTTTATCTGTCCAAAAATTATTGCAGAATTGCCAGCATTATTAGATCGTTATGGCATCAATCATATAGCAGAATGTACGGGAAGGAGTTGGGGCAAGCATGAACAATTCGCTTATCATCGCCCTTGATTTTGCAGATAAGGAAGAGGTTTTCTCCTTTTTAAAGAAATTTAATGGAGAATCTTTATTTGTAAAAGTAGGAATGGAGCTATTTTACAAAGAAGGGCCAAGCATCCTTCATCATTTAAAAGAGCAAAACCATCAAATTTTCCTAGATTTAAAATTGCATGATATACCGAATACGGTAAAAAGCGCAATGAAAAATATGGCAGGTCTTGGTGTAGATCTTGTCAATGTGCATGCAGCTGGAGGAATACCGATGATGCAGGCAGCAGTAGAAGGATTAGAGGCCGGTACCACTGCAGGGAAAATCCGTCCTCGCTGTATTGCTGTTACCCAATTAACAAGCACATCGGAAGCACAAATGCAAAATGAACAATTAATCAAAGTGCCGCTGTTGGATTCTGTCTTGCAT
Organism: Niallia sp. WK069_GA_01; assembly: GCF_983173855.1. NCBI lineage: Bacteria > Bacillati > Bacillota > Bacilli > Caryophanales > Bacillaceae > Niallia > Niallia sp. WK069_GA_01. The sequence goes on along the minus strand of NZ_OZ470138.1, from coordinate 3,179,352 downwards.
TATGCCAGCATTACTAAACAGGCTGGTCTTGATGGAGTGGTATGTTCCACATTGGAAGCAGCAAGTATTCGAAAGCAACTAGGAACAGAATTTTTAACCGTTACACCAGGAATTCGGTTAGAAACTGATAATGTGCAAGATCAAGTTCGTGTTGCAAGCCCGAAAACAGCAAGAGACAATGGTGTTTCGGCAATAGTGGTTGGACGGTCAATTACTAGAAGTGTTAATCCATATGAAAGTTATGTTCAGTTTAAAAATGAGTGGGAGGGTATCACAAAATGAAGCATACTATCGCAGAGCAATTATTAGAAATCAAAGCTGTTTTTCTACAGCCAACCAATCCATTTACATGGTCATCTGGCCTGAAGTCGCCAATTTATTGTGACAATCGTTTAACATTGTCTTACCCAAAAGTACGTAAAGAGATTGCGGCTGGATTGGCAGAATTAATTAAGGGGAAGTTTCCTGAAACGGAAGTCGTAGCGGGAACAGCAACAGCAGGCATTCCTCACGCTGCATGGGTCAGCGATGTGCTTGATCTTCCTATGTGTTATGTTCGTTCAAAAGCAAAAGAGCATGGCAAAGGAAATCAGATTGAAGGGAAAATAGAAAAAGGCCAAAAAGTAGTTGTAGTGGAAGATTTAATTTCGACTGGTGGAAGTGTTATTACAGCAGTTAATAGCCTTCGCGAAGCAGGATGTGAAGTATTAGGTGTAGTATCGATTTTTACATACGAGTTAACAAAAGGAAAAGAATTATTGGCAGATGCTGATATTACAGCCTATTCACTAACCGATTATTCAAGTTTATTAGAAGTAGCTGAAAAAAGCGGATATATTCAACAAAGCGATTTGGCAAGCTTACAGGCATGGAAAGAAAATCCTGCAGAGTGGGCAGCTAAATAAAATAATAGTAATAGATATAGATAGTGCATCCTTTAGCTGTTTGAGTGGGGGTGCACTTATTTTTATAGTGAATATACAAATACCTCCCACCAAAAATAGAATATCTAACTAATAATCCAATCTTTTTTCCCCTGTGGATGATGGTTATTCATATTTCCTATTTCAAAAGAAAGCACTTCAGTAAAATATTGCTTGAATGTATAGTGTCTTTCTCTATTGATGCTATACAGCCTATAATTGATAGGTTAATTGAGTATAAAATAGAACTATTTAGACAACCAGTAGTAGCAGAATATAAAAATGATGAGACGGTGTCTAAAAAAATGAATTTCTTGTTCAAGATCCAGATGGTTATTTAATTAGGTTTTCACAAGACATTAAAAATTAATAATAAGGGTAATAGTTGAGAAATCGAATGAAAAAAGTTCTTATTCATTGCTGTTGCTTCTATGAAAATTTATAAATAATGTGGATAGGCTACACTAAGTTGGACAGATAAAATAAGGGGTTGTAAACTTAGACTATTAACTTAAGGAGCGTGCTAATATGACACGTCAACGTCGAACCTTTACACCCGAATTTAAACTGCAATTAGTCAAGCTTTATGGGATGGGTTTTATATTTCATAAGGAAAAATTAAACGATTTTATTCATGATATTTATTACTGTTAATTATAGGGGAGTTTAAGTGGTACAATGTTTACAAAAAATTCATTTATTTATGCTAGATGTTCCATTATATTTTAATAAAATAGACGTAAAGTTTCGAATATAAGAAAGGAAGTGTACGATGCTTTTCAAACCCCGTATGGAATCTACCGAATTACTGCTATTGAAATGCTTAAACAAGCGAATGAATTTATCTGTGAAAGACAAGCAGCGTTATTACAATCTTAAAAAGGGCTATGAAGGGGAGGTAATGTTTGATTTATTAACAGAAAAACTTGCGTGTGACTGCATGATATTAAATGATTTATTATTAAAAATAAATAATACTATTTTTCAAATCGATTCCTTGATTATTATGTCAGAGACCATTTTCTTTTTTGAAGTGAAAAATTTTAATGGAGATTATTATTATGAATCCAATAAACTATATACATTCACAAAATCGGAAGTGCTGAATCCACTACATCAATTGGGGCGAAGTGAATCGCTGCTGCGCCAGTTGTTGGACAATTTAGGATGTAAAATCCCTATTGATGCATCCGTCGTTTTTATTAACCCCGAATTTACTTTATATCAAGCACCTCTTAATAAACCGTATATTTATCCCACACAAGTTAACCGCTATTTGCAAAAACTCCATACAACAAATTCAAAGTTAAATGGAAAACATAAAATGCTCGCAGAAAAATTATATTCTCTGCATTTGCAGGAATCTCCTTTTCAGCAATTGCCGAGTTATGATTATGACGGGCTTCGAAAGGGAATTACTTGTGTTGCGTGCCACTCCTTTTCCATTTCAGAAGAAGGAAAAAAATGCATCTGTACGAAATGTGGGAAGGAAGAAGAAGTCGAACTTGCTGTGATGCGAAATGTGGATGAGTTTAAGCTGCTTTTTCCTGACCGAAGAATAACTACTAATATTATTCATGAATGGTGCAAATCAGTGAACTGTAAAAGGAAAATAAGAAGAATATTAGAAAAAAACTTTAAGAGAGTAGGGGTTCGTCAATGGACATTCTATGAATAGAATAATCTTATGAAGGTATTATTCGCTTATGAAAGACAAAAAAGCAGAAAAAACAAAAATTCTGTCCATCATTCGGCTTATGAAAGACAAAAAAGCAAAAAAAACAAAAATTCTGTCCATCATTCGGCTTGTGAAGGACAAAAAAGCGAAAAAAACAAAAATTCTGTCCATCATTCGGCTTATGAAGGACAAAAAAGCGAAAAAAACAAAAATTCTGTCCATCATCCAGCTTATGAAAGACAAAAAAGCAAAAAAAACAAAAATTCTGTCCATCATCCAGCTTATGAAGGACAAAAAAGCAGGAAAAACAGAAATTCTGTCCATCATCCAGCTTATGAAGGACAAACCTCCAACACAAAAACTAAATTTCTTTCCTTCAGTACTCATATTAGTTCGTTTCTCTCGTTTACTCTTTCAGTCAGATTGTGTAGCAATTGTTTTTTTCTTTATTCCAGATGTTAGAATAACGCCAAGGAATACAAATATTCCACCAACTATTTGTTCGTTTGATATACTTTCGCCTAAAAACAAGCCTATCATTGCAGTGAAAACGGGAATCAAGTTAAGAAAAATTCCGGCTTGGTTTGGACTGATTTGTTTTAATGCCATATTCCAAAATACAAAGGAACAAGCGGAAGGAAATAATACCATATAGAGTATCCCTACCATTCCCACTGTCGTCATTTTGCTAAAATCTATCCCTTGCATAAACGCAAATGGAGCAAGAATGATCATGGCAAAAAGTGTTGAAATTGCTGTAGTCGTTATAGGAGGAAGTGGGATTCTTCTGCCTAAAAGAGAATAGAATGTCCATGCAACAACAGCACCAATCATTAATAAATCTCCAGTATTATATTGGCTATGAAAAATTTGGCTGATTTTTCCTTCTGTTAATAGCACGATTGCTCCGAATAAAGAAATTAAAAGTCCTGAAATTTGTGTTTTTGTCATTTTTTCCTTTAATAGCAAAAAGGAAAAAAATACGATGATTCCGGGATTTATCGTATTAACAAGAGCCGCATTAGTTGCGGATGTATATTTTAAAGCTTGATAGAGAAGTAGATTATAAGCAATAACTCCAAGTATTCCATGAATGACAAGCAGGTGGCAATGTTTACGCACGATCTTCCAATCTGGCATTTTTTCAAGAAAAAATGCCAGGGGAAGGAGGATCAATAAAGCCAATACCCATCTTGAAAACGTAATCCATACTGGGGTCAATTCAGTACCAACCATTTTTCCAAAAACAAAATTACCTGCCCAAAATAAAGTAGTCAAGAGCAGGAGAATAAAAACTCTTCCATTCATTTTCATTACAAATCTCCTTTTATGTAAAAAGTACGAATAGGAATGGTGAAAACACCATTCCTAGAGTCTCGAAAAATAAGACAGCAAAATTTCTACTTATTTATTGTCCTTTTTCAATGAAATAATGGTTTCTTCATCAGGTGTTACATAGACTGTTTGCTGATTATCATAAATAACAAAACCAGGTTTAGCGCCGCTAGGTTTTTTTACATGTCGAACCAAAGTAAAATCAACTGGTACGGAGCTGGAGTGTTTTGCTTTACTAAAATAGGCTGCCAAGTTTGCTGCTTGCAAAATGGTTTGCTCAGAAGGCTCTTTGCTGCGAATAACAACATGGGAACCTGGGATATCTTTTGTGTGCAGCCAAATTTCGTCTCTTGCTGCAACCTTGTTTGTTAAATAGTCATTTTGTTTATTGTTTTTTCCAACTAATATTTCCGTGTGATCTTCTGAATAATATTGGTCCAAAACAGGTTTGCTATTTTGTTGTTTTTTTGTTTGTTTCTTTTGTCTTTCTCTTAAATAACCTTCTTCCACTAGCTCTTCACGAATTTCCTGAATATCTTTAGGAGAGGCAGAAATAATTTGCTGGAACAATGTTTCAAAATACAATAGTTCTGCTTCTGAAAGTCGAATTTGCTCCTTAATAATAGCAATAGAGTTTTTTGCTTTTTGATATTTTTTAAAATACTTTTGGGCATTTTCAGATGGTGATAATCTAGGATTAAGCTCAATAGTCAGCATTTTGCCTTCTAGATCGTAATAGTTAACGACTTCTATTTTATCCATCCCCTTTTTTGCTGCATAAAGATTGGCAGTTAAAAGTTCTCCGGATAATTGATATTCCTCCGCATTTTCAGCTTCAAGTAAAGATTTTTGCAGTTTTTTAATTTTTTTAGTATTTTTATCCCGTTCATTAACAATAAAACGTTCTAAATCATTGCTCTGTTGTTTCACTCGATCTCGTTCCGCTTTTCCGAAATAAAACCGGTCAAGCATTTCACTTAATGTAGCAAATGATTTTATTTCGCCATTTACATGAAGTACAGGTTGATAATAAAAATATTCTTTATCAGAAGTAATCATAATGGAAGGATTATACGCTTCTTGTTTTATATTCTCCATTTGTGTGGTAAAGGCTTTAGGCAATGTGATCCGATTAGCAATATCTGCTCGAAATAGGATTTCTTTTGCAAGAAGTGGAGAAATTCCTGAAAATTGTTGAACAATTTGTTTATCTAGCTTGCCGCTGTTAAAGTCTATTGCTTTTACGACATCTTCTTCTGATGCAGATAAAGGGTCAAGTTTATCTTGGGCAGGCGGTGCTTTATATTCATAGCCAGGAAGAATGGCCCGATGACTGTTGACTGCATAAGAAACATGCTTGATGCTGTCTAATATCGTATTTTTCTCTTGATCCACCAAGATAATATTACTATGACGTCCCATTATTTCAATCATAAGTTTTTTATAAGATGTATCGCCAATTTCATTTCTTCCTCTAATTTCTAATACGATTATTCGGTCATTTCCTATTTGATATATATTTTCAATAAAATAACCTTCCAAATGTTTTCGTAATAACATACAGAACATTGGAGGTTCTTTAGGATTCTCATATGTTTCTTCTGTAAGTTGAATTCGTGCATAGCTCGGATGAACGGATAAAAGCAGCTTTTGATTTTTTCCATTTGCTCGAACAACAAGCACTACTTCGTTTGAAAACGGCTGTTGTACTTTATTGATTCGCCCACCCTTTAATTGTTGCAGTAGCTCAGTGGTCATTGCTTTTGTAAATAAACCATCAAATGACATGTTTAACATCCTCTTTTATAGTGATTTCCTCTTTACTCTATCGATAATTAAATAGAAATACAAGAATTTCATCATAAAAAGTCGTTTTTTCATTGGTAAAATGTCATCCGCAATTTAAAGGTACATTCTTTAGAATTGCTCACCATTCGATAAGATTGCTCGTTTCCATTCATGCCAAGTCATATCATCGAATAGCTGGAATTTATATTGTTCGTAAAAAGAAATCGTGGATGGAACAATGCTTATCAAGAGACGAATTAGCTTTTCCTGCTTTTCTGTTTTTTGCTAGCATTTTTTTTTGATTGGTTGAATATGATTTCTTTAAGGTGGTGTTGGGACAACTTTGCAAGTTTAACATTGTTCAGAACAACTGCGTTTTTTCTTCACCTTTATGAGAGCAAGCATGTATTTTAAAGTGGGTGTTCAAAAAGGAGGATAAAATGGACCAACGAAGAAATTCGACTTGTCCTTTTTACCGGACTTTTTGAACAATCTCTTAAAGAAAAATGCACCGCTATAATCTAGGAAGTACTAGTTGCTTTTCTAAAAGGTGGGTTGAATTGAAAAAGGGGGAAGTGAGATGGCCGGATGAACTATCATGAAATGAATGAAAAAGAAGTAGAGCGAACATTAAATACTGATTTTTCGGCTGGACTGACAGATGAAGATGTAAACAAGCGAAGAGAACAGTTTGGGAAAAATGAACTGGCGGAAGGAGAGAAACAGTCTGCTCTGCTGCTATTTTTTAGTCAGTTTAAAGACTTTATGGTACTGGTCCTATTAGCGGCAACGTTAATTTCAGGACTTTTAGGAGAATACATTGATGCGATTGCTATAATAGCTATCATCATCTTGAATAGCTTTCTTGGTTTTTTTCAGGAAAGAAGGGCAGAGAAATCTTTATCTGCTTTAAAAGAACTTTCCCAGCCGCAAGTACAAGTTTTAAGAAGAGGGGAATGGATAAAAATTCTTTCCAAAGAATTGGTTCCAGGTGATGTTATCAGATTTACAAGTGGAGATCGAATTGGTGCAGATGTTCGAATCATTGAATCTAGGAGTTTAGAAGTAGAAGAGTCTGCATTAACTGGAGAATCTGTTCCTGTTCCTAAAACGGTGTCTCCTATTAAAAATGCTCATTTAACACTTGGCGATATGGAAAATATGGGGTTTATGGGGACGATGATTTCAAGGGGAAGTGGCTCAGGGGTAGTAATTGCAACAGGAATGAAAACGGCAATGGGGCAAATAGCAGATCTTTTGCAAAATGCAGAATCCCAAACGACGCCATTGCAGCGTAGGCTTGAACAGCTTGGAAAAATTTTGATTGTTACAGCATTATGCTTAACATTGCTTGTTGTAGCCATTGGAGTATTGCAAGGAAATGATTTGTATGAAATGGTTCTTGCTGGTGTGTCCCTAGCTGTTGCAGCTATTCCAGAAGGGCTGCCGGCCATTGTTACGATTGCTTTATCGTTGGGTGTACAAAAAATGATTCGAAAAAATGCAGTTGTACGCAAATTGCCAGCTGTTGAAACATTAGGCTGTGCAAGTGTTATCTGCTCAGATAAGACCGGGACATTGACACAAAATAAAATGACCGTTACAAAGGTGTGGAGCGGTGGAAAAACATGGACAGTAGATGGGATTGGCTATGAACCACAAGGGAAATATTATGATGATAATACGATGATTGATCCACGAAAAGATAGAGTATTGCAACAGCTGTTAACATTTGGAATGATTTGTAATCATGCAGAAATACTGCAAAAAGACGGCGAATTTGTTTTAAATGGGGACCCGACAGAAGGTGCTTTGTTAGTCGCTGGGATGAAAGCAGGTTATTCAAGAAGTCAATTATTAAATCAATTTACCATTGTAAATGAGTTTCCATTTGATTCTACCCGTAAAATGATGAGTGTTATTGTAAAAGACTCTACTGGCAGACAATTTATTGTCACAAAAGGTGCACCAGATGTATTAACAGGAAAAAGTGTCTCTATTTTAATGGGAAGTAAAATTCAGCCATTTGCAAAGGATACAAAAAATTTAGTCCAGGATGCAATAAATGGATTAGCTTCACAAGCGCTGCGAACAATAGCGGTTGGATACAAAGAAATAGCACCCAATACACTAATTTTACATGAGCAAGAAGCAGAAAAAGATTTAACATTTATCGGTTTACAAGGAATAATTGATCCGCCGAGACCGGAAGTAAAACAAGCCGTTAAAGAGTGTAAAGATGCAGGTATAAAAACGGTTATGATAACAGGTGATCATGTTATTACAGCCAAAGCAATTGCCAAGCAGTTGGGGATTGCAAATAAACGCTCTAAAGTGTTAGAAGGTAAAGATCTAGCCAATATGAGCTTGTCTCAATTAGAAGATGTAGTAGACGAGGTGACGGTGTTTGCGAGAGTATCTCCAGAACATAAATTAAAAATCGTACAGGCATTTCAAAATAAAGGACATGTTGTGGCGATGACAGGCGATGGAGTAAATGATGCTCCTGCTATTAAAACAGCGGATATAGGTATCGCAATGGGAGTCACAGGAACAGATGTGGCAAAGGAAGCATCATCCTTAGTATTAATGGATGATAACTTCGCTTCAATAAAAGCAGCTATTATTGAAGGTAGAAATATATATGAAAACATTCGTAAATTTATCCGCTATTTATTAGCATCCAATGTTGGTGAGATACTAGTTATGTTATTTGCGATGATTTTGGCTTTGCCGCTTCCTTTAGTTCCCATTCAAATTCTATGGGTGAATTTAGTAACAGATGGCCTTCCAGCAATGGCACTGGGACTTGATAGACCTGAAGATAATGTGATGAAAAGAGATCCAAGAAGTCCGAATGAAGGAGTATTTGCAAGAGGATTAGGCTGGAAAGTAGTATCTCGTGGTTTCTTAATTGGCATATCCACGATATTAGCATTTATTTTTGCTTACGATAATAATCCAGACAATCTTGCCTATGCACAAACGGTAGCTTTTGTTACATTAGTGTTGGCTCAATTGATTCATGTATTTGACTGCCGCAGTGAAAAATCGATTCTATCTCGGAATCCATTTGGCAATATGTATTTAGTTTGGGCTGTTATTTCTTCTTTGGTGCTAGTATTAGTTGTTATTTATGTTCCAGTTTTACAAAACATCTTTCATACAATGCCAATTCTGACAAAAGATTGGCCAATGATAATCGGTTTAGCCTCTGTTCCAACTTTTTTACTTGCAGGATCATTTTTGTTGAGTAAATCAAAATAAAATATGGTATAATCCAAAAGGTATAGAGACAACTCTATACCTTTTGTGTTTATTTGGAAAAGGGGTAGAAAGCGCCAGTTTTTATATTTCTTCGAGGCTGAACAAGGCGTTTGCGCTTTTTTATCATAGTAAGTATTAAATGACTTTTCGTGCGCCGATAGGTTGAGACTGTTTCTTTTCTTTTTTTTGAAGAGATGAGTTTCTGTGTGTATCTGTATAAAATAATAATTCTAATGAAAAGCGAGAAATAGGTAGCACTCTAATTTATTTAATAAGCGCATTTACTTTTCTTGAAATGGATGTGTAAAAATGGCTATAAGCATGACTGGTTTTGGCAGAGTGCGCAAACAATTGGAGGATGTAAACATCGTAGTAGAAATAAAAACAGTTAATCATCGTTTTTGTGAACAAACAATTCGGATGCCTAAACAGTTCATAATAATAGAAGAAAAAATAAAAAAGACCATTTCAAACTATATACATAGAGGAAGAGCTGAAGTATTCATTAGCCTTGAAGGGGAGCGCCTTCAAAATAAAAAAGTCGTCGTAGATTATTTACTGCTCGACAGGTATCATCAGCTTCTGACAGAAATAAAAAATAGATACTCGATTCAAGAGGCAATTTCATTGGATGACTTATTAAAAAGGGAAGATTGTTTTCAGCTTAAAGAAGAAGAAGTGGACGAAAAAGAACTAGAAGAAACAATTTTAGCAGCAGTAGAAGAAGCTGCTATCGAATTAAATAAGATGCGTGCAGCAGAAGGGTTTGTTTTGCAGCAAGATATTCTAAGCAATTTAGATTTGGCAGAGCAGTCTATTATTCGACTTACCCAATTAGCTCCACAAGTTATAACAAGCTATCGGGAAAAAATAAAAGCAAGAATAGAAGATTTTTTACAAGATAAGATGGACGAGTCTAGGCTTTTGACAGAAGTTGGGATATTTGCTGATAAAGTGGATATAAATGAGGAATTAACACGTTTGAACAGCCATCTTCACCAATTTCGTCAATTTGTACAGGGATCGGATGCTATCGGCAGAAAGCTGGATTTTCTTCTTCAAGAAATGAACAGAGAAGTAAATACAATTGGCTCTAAAGGGAATTCAGCAGACATCAGCAAAGAAGTTGTAGAAATGAAGAGCTTATTAGAAAAAATAAAAGAACAAATTCAAAACATTGAATAGATGAGTTTAGAATAATCCTTCCTCGTCAAAAATAAACTAATAGGATTGGAGAATATACATGTCCATCAAGTTAATAAATATCGGTTTTGGAAATATTGTTTCTGCAAACCGAATTATATCGATTGTTAGTCCTGAGTCAGCTCCAATAAAACGTATTATCCAGGATGCACGGGATCGAGGATCGCTGATTGATGCAACATATGGAAGAAGAACAAGAGCTGTTATTGTTATGGACAGTGATCATGTGATTCTTTCGGCTGTCCAGCCAGAAACGGTTGCACATCGACTGAATGATCGCGATGAAATATTGGATGAAGGGTAGGAGAGAAGAGTGGTAGATAAAGGGCTGTTAATTGTGTTATCAGGACCTTCTGGTGTTGGAAAAGGTACGGTGCGCAAACAAATTTTTTCACAAAAAAATAATTCATTTGAATATTCGATTTCGATGACTACAAGACTTCCACGAGCGGGAGAAGTCGATGGAGTCGATTATTTCTTTAAAAAAAGAGAAGAATTTGAACTATTAATTGAGAAAGGCAAACTATTGGAATATGCGGAGTTTGTCGGCAATTATTATGGAACACCTGTTGATTATGTAAGAGAAACAACAGATAAAGGAAAAGACGTTTTTTTAGAAATTGAAGTGGAAGGTGCTAAGCAAGTAAGAGAAAAATTTCCAGATGGATTGTTTATTTTCTTAAGCCCTCCAAGTTTATCCGAATTAAAAAATCGTATCGTCACAAGAGGAACTGAAACAGAAGAAATTATCAACAATAGAATGAATGTGGCTAAAGAAGAAATAGAAATGATGCATTTATATGATTATGTGGTAGAAAATGATACAGTAGAGAATGCATGTGATAAAATTAAAGCCATAATTATTGCAGAACATTGCAGAAGAGAAAGAGTAGAACCAAAATACAAAAAAATGCTGGAGGCTAATTAACTATGTTATATCCATCTATTGATTCATTAATGACTAAAATCGATTCTAAATATTCTTTAGTATCTGTTGCGGCAAAAAGAGCGAGAAAGATGCAGTTGCATGCAAAACCGCAATTAAGCAAGTATGTGTCACATAAAAATGTCGGAAAAGCATTAGAAGAAATTCATGCGGATCAATTGACATACCGTGTTAATGTTGAAGAAATGGAAAAAGAAAATTAATTGGATTAGTGCAAGGTCTGATTAAATAAAGCAATAACAAATGGAAGGCTGAATCGGAAGGGGAATTTCTCATTCTTGATCAGTCTTTTTTTATGAAGGTAAACGGTCTTTTGTCTAATTTTTTATTTTTAAGGCTTCCTGAAAAAAGGCGTTGGCTTTCTCGATTTAGTCCGCAGTCAGAATACACTTCGCTTTCCATGGGGCGAGCGGTGAGCCTCCTCGGAGCAAGCTCTGCGGGGTCTCACCTGTCTCGCAATTCCTACAGGAGTCTTCGTGTATTCTGACTGCTCCTTGAATCAAACTCAGATCAAAAAAACGGAAAGCTGGTGCTTTTCATGTGCCATGGTGCGGGTGTCGAGCCCGAAAAAATCCAATGAAAATTCCTTGGTTGCTTGGATTTTGGCTGACTTAATTTTTAATCATCTGCTTTTACAAAAGTAAGAGGGGGGGTTTTTAATCGGATAGAGCATTTGAATGACGTTGATGAGCTGGGAGATCCGAGCTTTTTCTTATTTAATAGGTGAAAATTCTTTGTTTTTCTTGCATAATAAAGACAGCGAATTTTGTAGAAATGGGGGAACATGATGTTAAAGGGGAAAAAGATCTTGTTATGTATAACAGGTGGAATTGCTGTATATAAAATGTGTGCATTAACAAGTAAATTAACGCAGAAGGGTGCGATTGTTAAAGTAATAATGTCTGAAGCAGCAACAGAGTTTGTCGCACCACTGACGTTTAAAGCACTCTCTAAAAATGAAGTATATACAGATACATTTGATGAAAAAGATGCAAAAGTGATTGCCCATATTGATTTAGCAGACTGGGCGGATTTGATTCTTGTCGCTCCTGCAACAGCCAATACGATAGGAAAGCTTGCAAATGGAATTGCAGATAATATGGTAACAACAACACTACTTGCAGCAACTGCTGATGTATGGATTGCACCGGCAATGAATGTTCATATGTATGATCATCCTGCTGTACAAAAAAATATTCAAACCTTATATGAGTACGGATACCGTTTTATTAACCCGAGTGAAGGGTATCTTGCCTGCGGTTATATTGGAAAAGGTAGATTAGAAGAGCCGGAAATAATCATTGAACATATGGAAGAGCACTTTACTGGAAAGAAACAATTTTTACAAAATACGACCGTATTGGTTACGGCAGGTCCAACCAGAGAGAAGATTGATCCAGTTCGGTTTATTTCTAATCATTCCACAGGAAAAATGGGATATAGTATTGCCAAGCAGGCGTTGAAATTTGGAGCGGATGTTGTTCTTGTAACAGGTCCGACGAATATAACGCCGCCAAAAGGAGCAAAGGTGATCGCGGTCGAAAGTGCGGGTGAAATGTATGAGGCAGTAATGGAGAATAGTAAGAAAGCTGATATTATAATAAAAACAGCCGCCGTCAGTGACTATAAACCTGTAAAAACATATGATCATAAAGTAAAAAAGCAGCAAGGATCGGAAATAATGGAGTTTACAAGAACAAAAGATATTCTTGCCGAATTAGGACAAAGAAAAACAAGCCAAGTATTAATTGGATTTGCAGCGGAAACGCAAAATATGGAAGAATATGCAAAAGATAAACTAAAAAGAAAAAATGCTGATATGATTGTGGCGAATAATGTAAATAGTAAAGACTCAGGTTTTGGAACAGATACAAACCGAGTTACTTTTTATTTGAAAAACGGGGAACAAAAAGAATGGCCATTATTAACAAAAGATCATGTCGCCATTCATTTATTAGAACAAGCTTTTATATTGAAAGAAGATGGTAGGAAATGACGGTTGCTAAAGTTATTGTAGATGTGCCTGCTAAACAAACAGATAGACCATTTGATTATCTTATACCTGCCCATTTAGAAAATGTCATTCAGCCGGGTATGCGAGTGATTGTGCCGTTTGGACCAAGAAAGGTACAAGGGTTTGTAGAAGAAATTCATCCAGAGTCTTCCTTTCCTTCATTAAAAAAAATCAGCGAACCGATGGACCTTGTTCCTGTATTAAATAATGAATTGCTTCATTTAGCTGATTGGTTGTCAGAACAAACGCTTTGTTATAAAATTTCTGCCTTTCAAGCCATGCTGCCTCCTGCTTTAAAAGCAAAGTATCAGCGGAAAATAAAATTACTAGCTGAACTTGACCTAAATGAATTAACAGAAAGTCTGCATCCCTTATTTGCTGGAAAGAGAGAGGTGTTATGGGAAGAAGCAATAAAAACTACCTCTCTTACATCGATACAAAAAGAAGTGAAAAAAGGGAACCTCGAAGTCGTTTATGAAGTACAGTCGCGTGCAAATAAAAAGAAAGTAAAACATATTTATTCGCTATTAACCTGCGCGCAGCTAAAAGAAGCATCGGAAGCATTAAACAAGCAGGCAGCGAAGCAACAGCAAGTAATCCATTATTTTATGCAAAACAAGGAGTCTATTGAACAAAAACGATTAATAAGTCAGTTGAAAATATCCACTGCTGTAATAAAAGGATTAGTGGATAAAGGAATCCTTGCTGAAAAGTCAGTAGAAATGTACCGGGATCCTTATAAGGAAAGAGAGTTTGCCAGAACATTTCCTCTGCCTTTAACAAAAGAACAACAGCTGGCAATCGAACCGATTCATCAAAGCATTGAAAATGATACACATGAAGTATTTTTATTGTATGGAGTGACAGGCAGCGGTAAAACAGAGGTATATCTTCAATCCATTGATAAAGTATTAAAAAAAGACCAAGAAGCAATTGTATTAGTACCTGAAATTGCCTTGACACCACAGATGGTCCATCGCTTCAAAGGAAGATTTGGTGATAAAGTAGCTGTTCTCCATAGTGGTCTTTCAGTTGGTGAAAAGTATGATGAATGGAGAAAAATACAGCGAAAAGAAGTGAAAGTAGTAGTAGGAGCAAGATCGGCGATTTTTGCACCATTTGAAAATTTAGGGATTATTATTATTGATGAAGAACATGAAATGACCTATAAGCAAGAAGAAAATCCAAAGTATCATGCGAAGGATGTTGCCATCAAAAGAGGGTTAACCCATCAATGTCCAGTTATTCTCGGCAGCGCTACACCTTCTTTAGAAAGCTTTGCCCGTGCGCAAAAAGAGGTGTTTACTTTATTAACTTTGGAAAAGAGAATGAATAACAATCCTTTACCGGAAGTGGAAATTGTTGATATGAGGGAAGAGCTCCGAGAAGGCAATCGATCAATGTTTTCGAGAGTTTTGTTGGAGAAGCTAAAAGATAGAATCGAAAAAAAAGAGCAGACTGTTTTGTTTTTAAATAAACGGGGGCATTCCTCCTTTGTTATGTGCCGTGATTGCGGTTATGTGGTGAAATGTCCTCACTGTGATATTAGCTTAACCTATCATCAATATAATCATCAGATGAAATGTCATTATTGTGGATATGAAGAAACGGTGCCAAATAATTGCCCGGAATGTAGCAGTGAACATATTCGGTATTTTGGAACAGGAACACAAAAGGTAGAAGAGGAATTGGCAAAGATTATGCCGGAAGCCAGTGTTATTCGTATGGATGTGGATACAACGAGCCGAAAAGGATCACATGAAAAATTATTAAAACAGTTTCAAGAAGGCAATGCAGACATTCTTTTAGGCACACAAATGATTGCTAAAGGACTGGATTTTCCAAGAATTACGCTTGTCGGTGTATTATCAGCGGATACAATGCTTCATTTGCCGGATTTTCGTTCATCTGAAAAAACATTTCAGCTTTTAACGCAAGTGAGTGGGCGAGCTGGAAGGCATGAGTTAGAAGGAGAGGTTATTTTTCAAACGTATACTCCAGAGCATTACAGCATTGAGCTTGCTAGTCATCAAAATTATGACGTCTTTTATCAAAGTGAAATGATGATAAGAAAGAACCACGCCTACCCGCCTTATTACTATATTACACTTATAACAGTTAGTCATGAACAATTAATGAAAGTCGTTTCGGTAACGGAACAAATTTCACAAGTTGTAAGACAAAAGCTCTCTCCGAAAACGGTCGTATTAGGACCAGTTGCTTCCCCTATTTCCAGAATAAAAAATAGATATCGGTATCAGTGTCTGATAAAATACAAACAGGAACCTAACTTAAAGAAGGTGCTTAAAACAGTGTTGGATCATTATCAAGGCGAAATAAGCACAAATGGTTTACAAATTTCGATTGATGTTAACCCTTATATTCTGATGTAATGGTACAGCGATTTTCATTAGAACAAAAGAATGTACGATAAAAGGTTAGGAAGAAAACCTTTTATACGTCAATCTTACTTGTGTTATATCAGTAAATAGTATAGAATATACCGTTGCATTAAATATTAGGCAGAATGATGTTTGGAGGAAAAGAAGTGGCAGTAAAACAGATTGTACTGTTTCCAGCAGAAATATTAGAACGTTCGTGTGAAACAGTTACTGTATTTGATAAAAAATTAGCAAAACTATTAAATGATATGTATGATACGATGATTGAGTTTGATGGTGTGGGACTTGCGGCACCGCAAATAGGAATAGGAAAAAGAATTGCAATTGTTGATATAGATGATGATATGGGAACAATTGAATTAATTAACCCAGTATTAATGGAAGCAGATGGCGAACAAGTAGGACCAGAGGGCTGCTTAAGTTTTCCAGGAGTATATGGAGAAGTAAATCGTCCATTTTCTATTAAAGTAAAGGCTCAGGATAGAAAAGGAAAAGCTTATTATATAGAAGCAGAGGACTTTTTAGCAAGAGCGATTCTACATGAAATGGATCATTTAGATGGAGTGCTTTTTACTACAAAAATTACGCGCTATTTAGAGGAAGATGAGTTAGAAGGAGTGGAATCTGAATGACGAAAATTGTATTCATGGGAACACCGGATTTTTCTGTGCCGGTGCTGCAGCAGCTTTTAGAGGATGGCTATCAAGTCATTGCTGCTGTGACACAGCCAGACCGTCCTGTCGGGAGAAAAAGAACATTAACACCGCCGCCAGTAAAAGTAGAAGCGATAAAGCATCATATTCCGGTATATCAGCCGGAAAAAATTCGCCAGTCAGAAGAGTTGGCAGCAATTATTGCTTTAGAACCGGATTTGATTGTAACAGCAGCTTTTGGACAAATTTTGCCCAACGAATTATTGAACGCACCAAAGTATGGTTGTATTAATGTGCATGCATCCTTGCTTCCAGAATTAAGAGGCGGTGCACCTATTCATTATAGTATCATTCAAGGAAAAGAAAAGACCGGGATTACGATTATGTATATGGCAGAAAAATTGGATGCTGGCGATATTTTAACACAAGTGGAAGTACCGATAGCAGAAGAAGATACAGTTGGAACGCTGCATGATAAACTCAGCGCAGCAGGCAGCGAGCTTCTCTCCAATACATTGCCGAAGCTTTTGGCTGGGGAGATTACGCCTATCGCTCAAAATGATAACGAAGCAACCTTTGCTTCGAATATTAAACGTTCAGATGAAAAAATCCATTGGGCATTATCAGGCGAAGAGATTTATAATAAAATTCGTGGCATGAACCCATGGCCAGTTGCATTTACCACATACCAAAATGAAGTAATGAAAATATGGAGTGCACAAAAGGTGAACGCATCTTCACAAGCAGCTCCTGGGACGATTAGCGATATTCTAAAAGACGGCCTGATTGTTTCAACAGGCAGTACAACATCCATCAAAATAACAGAGCTTCAGCCAGCAGGTAAAAAGAAAATGCTAGCAGAAGTATTTTTACGCGGTGCAGGTGCAAAAATGGCAATAGGTGAAGTATTAGGAGCAGAAAATGACTAGTAAAAAAAATGTTCGCGAAACAGCGTTGGATATAATAGAAACAATTAATAATAATCAGGCTTACAGCAATCTTTTATTAAATACAAGTATCAAAAAAAATCAAGTGCCAGTAAAAGATATCGGACTCTTAACAGAAATGGTGTATGGCACATTGCAGCGAAAAATGACGTTAACGTATTATTTGCAGCCTTTTTTAAAAAATAGCCATAAAATGCAAAGCTGGGTAGTTACTTTACTGCAATTAACGTTATACCAAATTCTTTATTTAGATCGTGTTCCGGATCATGCTGCTATTCATGAAGCAGTTGAAATAGCGAAAAAACGGGGACATAAAGGAATTGCTGGTTTAGTTAATGCCGTTTTAAGAAGCATTCAAAGGCAAGGGGTACCATCGTTAGAGACCATAAAGGATCCTATCGAAAAATTAGCAGTGGAAACAAGCCATCCACAATGGTTAGTAAAAAGATGGGTGGATCAGCTTGGGTTAGAAGAAACACGTAAAATGTGTGAACTAAACTTAGTGGCTCCTACGCAAACAGCTAGGGTAAATACTACGAAAATATCTAGAGAAGAGTGTTTATCTCAGCTAGAGAAAGAAGGCTACCAAGTAGTAGCAAGCGATGTTGTTCCAGAAGGCATCCATTGTGTAAAAGGTAATTTAGCAAATTCATCTTCATTTCAAAAGGGATTAGTAACCATTCAAGATGAAAGTTCCATGCTTGTAGCTTATGCGTTGGATTTGAAAGAACCACTAACGGTACTAGACGCTTGTGCGGCACCAGGTGGGAAATCAACTCATATTGCTGAGAAAATGAATAATAAAGGACAAGTACTATCAGTAGATCTTCATGAGCATAAAGTGAAGCTTATCCGTCAAAATGCGGATAGATTAGAGCTTGATACGATAGAAACAAAAGTAATGGATTCAAGAAAGCTGGATGAAGTGCTGGAAGAAGGTTCATTTGATCGAATTCTAATTGATGCGCCATGCTCTGGTTTTGGAGTTATGAGAAGAAAGCCAGATATTAAATATACAAAAGCGGAAAAAGACATTGAACGATTGCACACGATTCAACTTCAGTTACTAGAAAAGATGAGTCCATTACTAAAAAAAGGCGGATTATTAATATACAGTACTTGTACAGTTGATGCAAACGAAAACGAAGAGGTAGCTGTCCGTTTTTTAGAACAGAATTCGGACTTTTATCAAGATACGACGTTAGTAGAACGCATGCCAGAGAGTGTCCGCCCATACGTAAAAGAACATGAATTGCAAGTATTGCCACAATATTTCGGATCAGACGGCTTTTATATTGCCGCATTAAGAAAGCAGGTGTAAAAATGGAACAGATAAAAACAACAAAGAAACAAACAACTCCAGATATGTTGCCATCCATTTACTCTTTAGAATTACACGAGGTAAAAGAATGGTTAAAAGAAAACAAAGAACAAGCATTCAGAGCAGATCAAATTTTTGAATGGCTTTATAAAAAAAGGGTAACTAGTTTTGAAGAAATGTCGAATCTTTCAAAAAGGCTGCGTCAATTATTAACAGAGCATTTTACGATTACGACACTAAAAACACTTATTGAACAAACGTCCAATGACGGCACCATTAAATTTTTATTTGAACTTCATGACGGATATTCGATTGAAACGGTTTTAATGAGACATGAATATGGCAATTCTGTATGTGTAACGACACAAGTTGGCTGCAGAATCGGCTGTACATTCTGTGCATCTACCCTTGGAGGATTAAAAAGAAATTTAGAAGCAGGAGAAATTGTTGCGCAAGTAGTAAATGTACAACAGGCACTTGATAAATTAGATGAGCGTGTAAGTTCTGTAGTTATTATGGGGATTGGTGAACCTTTTGATAATTTTGCAAATATGCTGAGCTTCTTAAAAATTATCAACCATGATCAAGCTTTAAATATTGGTGCAAGACATATCACTGTTTCAACTAGTGGAATTGTACCAAAAATTTATGAATTTGCTGATCAAAATATGCAAATTAATTTTGCAGTTTCCCTGCACGCTCCTAATACAGAGCTAAGAAGTCGATTAATGCCAATCAACAGAGCGTATAAACTGCCACAGTTAATGGAATCCATTCGTTATTATGTGGAAAAGACTGGACGAAGAGTAAGTTTTGAGTATGGATTATTTGGAAATGTAAATGATCAAGTAGAACATGCAGAAGAATTGGCTAAACTTGTAAAAGGGATTAAATGTCATATTAATCTAATTCCTGTTAACTATGTTCCTGAAAGAGATTATGTACGTACACCAAAGGATCAAATCTTTTTATTTGAAAAAACATTAAAAAAACATGGAGTAAATGTAACCATTCGAAGAGAGCAAGGCTCCGATATTGATGCTGCTTGTGGACAGCTGCGTGCGAAGGAGCGACAAGAAGAGACGAGGTGACAACCAGTGAAAGAAATTTTTATGACAGATAAAGGAAAAGTTCGCCAGCATAATGAGGATAGTGGAGCTATAGTCT
Source organism: Niallia sp. WK069_GA_01 (assembly GCF_983173855.1). Classification (NCBI taxonomy): domain Bacteria; kingdom Bacillati; phylum Bacillota; class Bacilli; order Caryophanales; family Bacillaceae; genus Niallia; species Niallia sp. WK069_GA_01. Next base: position 3,159,708 of record NZ_OZ470138.1, on the reverse strand, counting down.
TTAATAAAAGCGGTCAACGCCTTGCCATCGTAGCAGATGGCATGGGCGGTCACCGTGCAGGTGATGTGGCAAGCAGGTTAACGGTTGAAAAATTGACTGATCTTTGGATAGAAAATGAAGCCATTATGACTGCGGATGAAGCGGAAAGTTGGTTGCAAACGAATATTCTTCAAGTGAATCAATTTGTTTTACAATATGCGCTCACACATCCAGAATGTGAAGGCATGGGAACGACGATTATTGCCGTTATTAGTACCGAAAATTTTTCTACCATTGCACATGTTGGGGACAGTCGTTGTTATTTATATAATGAAGATGGTTTTAAACAAATGACAGAAGATCATTCATTAGTAAATGAATTGGTTAGAATGGGGCAAATTTCCAAGGAGGATGCTGAACATCATCCTCGAAAAAACGTGGTATTAAGAGCTTTAGGGACAGATGAAAACTTAGTGATTGATATTATTACCATTATGTTTGAACAAGGCGATGTTATGTTAATTTGCTCGGATGGTTTATCAAACAAGGTGACAGATGATCAGTTAATAGAGGTTCTGAAGCAAGACAATTCTCTTGAAACAAAGGCGGCTACTTTAATTCATACTGCAAATGAAAATGGCGGAGAAGATAATATTACCGTTGTTATTTTAGAATATTTCACGGGAAATCAAGCAGGTGAAGAGCAATGATGATCGGCAAAAGGATAAGTGGTCGATATAAAGTAATAGATATGGTTGGTGGAGGTGGAATGGCAAACGTCTACCTGGCTCATGATATGATTCTTGATCGTGATGTTGCGGTGAAAATGCTTCGTCTTGATTATGTCAATGATGATGAATTTGTTAGACGATTCCATCGAGAAGCACAGTCGGCTACCAGTTTAACCCATCCTAATATTGTCAGTATTTATGATGTTGGAGAAGAAGGCTCCATTTATTATATTGTAATGGAATATGTAGATGGTTATACATTAAAACAATACATACAAAAACATTCTCCCGTTCCTGTGGAAACGGCAATTGAAATAATGAAGCAATTAACATCTGCTATTTCTCATGCCCATCAAAATAATATTATTCATCGAGACATTAAACCACATAATATTTTAGTGGATAAGCAGGGAAATGTAAAAATAACAGATTTTGGCATTGCGATGGCGTTAAGTGCAACAAGCATTACGCAAACGAATTCTGTACTTGGCTCTGTACATTATCTATCACCAGAACAAGCCCGTGGCGGCATGGCCAATAAAAAATCAGATATATATTCACTCGGAATTGTGATGTTTGAATTATTAACAGGGAGGCTTCCGTTCTCCGGGGAATCAGCGGTGTCTATTGCATTAAAGCATTTGCAGTCAGAGACTCCAAGCGTAAGAAGATGGAATGAAGAAATTCCCCAAAGTGTAGAAAATATTGTGTTAAAAGCTACTGCTAAAGATTCTTTTCACCGCTATGCAAGTGCAGAAGAAATGGAAGATGATTTACGGACAGCACTTAATCCTGAAAGAGGAAATGAACCGAAATTTTTTGCGCCAGTAGACGAGGAAGCAACTAAAGCCATTCCCATTATAACGAATGAGCGGTCTTATCCTAATCTTGATGAAACAATTATTCATGGCAAAGATGAAAAGAAGAAAAAAGAGTATAAACAAGAAGCTCCAAACAAAACAGAAGAGACAAAGAAGCCAAAAAAGAAAAGTAAAAAACTACCGATTATATTGATTTCTGCTTTTCTATTTCTATTAGTAGCTGCTGCTTTTGTTGTTTTCGTACTGCCGGATTTTCTGATTCCTAAAGATGTAACCATTCCTGATGTGACTGGAACTGAAATAGAAGAAGCAATATCAGAATTAGAGTCATCTGGTTTTGTAATAGGGGAAACAATTCCTTTAATGGATGAAGAGGTAAAAGAAGGAGCCGTTATTCGAACAAGTCCAAAAGCCGGTAGAGAGGTTAAAAAAGGTACGGAAATCGATATTTACCAAAGTACCGGCAAAGAGAAATTTGAACTGGGAGATTATAAAGGACAGCAGTATGAAGACGTTGTCAACAAACTTGAAAAAGAAGGCTTTAAAAATATTAATAAGATAGAGCAGTTTGATGAAAATCAGCCTTCTGGAACGATTCTTTCACAAAGTTTTTTAGAAGGGGATGAAGTGGTCCCTGAAGATGCAGACATTGAGTTTACGATCAGCAAAGGCGCTCAGTTTGTTAAATTACAAGACTTAATTGGTTATAGTAAAAAAGACGTGAATGAATATGTGAATTCTGTTGGACTTTCTGTAGATTTTAAAGAAGCATACAGTGATACAGTGGATGAAGGAAAGGTTGTTGCCCAATCACCAGAAGCTGGTTTAAATGTGAGGGTAGGCTCTAGTCTTTCTGTTACTCTTTCAAAAGGTACAGAAACAATTCCAACAAAAGAAGTAACCGAAGAGATTACAATTCCCTATGAGCCTGCAGAAGAGGGCGAGCCGCAAGAAGTGATTGTATACGTGCAAGATTTAGATCATAGCATGACGGAACCGTATGATACATTTACGATTAAGGAAACAACGAAAAAGACGATAACATTAAGAGTTTCAAAGGATGATAAGGCAGGGTACAAAGTGATTAGAGACACAAGTGTCATTCTTGATCATGTCGTCCCATATCCTGATTAAGGAGCGTATATTTTATGCCTGAAGGCAAGATTATTAAAGCGTTAAGTGGATTTTATTATGTTTTAAGCGATGAAGTTGTGACACAATGCCGAGGTCGTGGCGTGTTTCGGAAAAATAAAGTTTCTCCGTTAGTAGGAGATGAAGTTGTTTTTCAAGCAGAAAACAAAACAGATGGTTATATAATGGAAGTGAAAGAACGAAAAAATGAATTGGTAAGACCGCCAATTGCCAATGTCGATCAAGCGATTCTTGTTTTTTCAAGTGTGGAGCCTGATTTTAGTACAGCACTATTGGATAGGTTTCTTGTATTGGTAGAATACAATCGAATTAGACCAATTATTTGTATTACGAAAATGGATTTAACCTCACAAAAACAGGTTGAAGAGATGAAAAATTATGCAGCTAATTATGAAAAAATCGGTTATTCTGTTCTTCTTACTTCATCGGAAACAGAAGAAGGTATACAATTATTTGCTCCCTATTTAAATGGGAAGATTTCTGTGTTTGCAGGTCAATCAGGTGTTGGGAAATCTTCTTTGCTTAATGCGATACGTCCGGATTTGGAATTAAAAACAGATGAAATATCAAACCATCTTGGAAGAGGAAAACATACTACACGTCATGTGGAGCTTATCTCGATTGGAGATGGTTTAGTTGCTGATACCCCAGGATTTAGTTCGTTAGAATTTACGGACTTAGAAGCGGAAGATTTAAATTATTGCTTCCCTGAAATAGAGAAAGCAAGTGAAAAATGCAAATTTAGAGGCTGTTTGCATCTTTCAGAACCAAAATGTGCAGTAAAAGCAGAGATAGAAGCAGGGAATATTTCGAACTATCGGTACGAGCATTATAAAGACTTTTTGCAAGAAATAAGAGACAGAAAACCAAGATATTAAATAAGGCATGTGAGAAAATAATGGAGGCTGTTGCTTATTTTAGAACAGCATGAGGTTTTGCATTCTTATTTATTGACGTTTTGAGCATTCATATAAAATGCTCTTTTTTTTGTAAAAATAGTACAGAATGAAAAAATAGATAAAGGGGGAAGAGAATTGGATATTCATATAATGGCAGGAGGACCACAAAATTATATTCCGGATTTATCCGATTATATGGGAATCGATTCCATTTGGATTGGGGTGGACAGAGGAGTTTTATACTTATTAAATCGGGATATTCCGGTAAATGCAGCATTTGGTGACTTTGATTCAGTCAATGAAAAAGAATTGGCGGAAATATTGCAGCATTCATCCACTATTAAAAAATTCAGCCCAGAAAAAGATGAAACAGATATGGAGTTGGCTCTTAATTGGGCTGTTGAAAAGCAGCCAAATACAATTCGTATGTTTGGAGCAACTGGGGGAAGACTTGATCATACTATAGCTAATATTCAATTATTATTAAAAAAAATATTGGAGAAACAGCAAATACATATTGAAATAATTGACAATCAAAATATTGTATATGTAGTTAAAGAAGGTCAATATACATTAAAAAGAGAAGAGAACTATCGGTACGTTTCATTCTTTCCGTACAGTACAAATATTGTAGGTCTAACATTAGAGGGTTTTAAATATCCTTTAAAGGACTACACTATTCCAGTTAGCAGTACACTATGTATTAGTAATGAACTTATTAGTGAATATGGTACTTTTTCTTTTACTAAAGGCATATTAATGATAGTAAGGAGTCATGATTAAGTCATTAAATAAAAGTACTAATTTTTTGTTTTTGAATAGGATGTTAATGGTGTTACTGATTTAATATTGGAGCGTTAAGGAGGGACAGTATTCATGAGATTTTATACTATAAAATTGCCGAAATTTTTAGGAGGACTTGTCCGAGCGATGTTAGGAACATTTAAAAAAGAATAAAGGCATGAAATAAACATGCCTTTTTTACAAAGACAACCTTTTATATTGTTTCGCAAGAGGGGAAGACTTAAGGCTTTCCCTTGTTTTTGTCTATAAAAAACGCCAACATAAGAAATTATCGTACTTTAAACATAAATACAAAAAAGGATAATCAGTTAATTTTCTGAGGCAAGCGAACGATTACCGGAGGATTCCTGCCCAAACGCACAGGAATCTCTCGGTAATGATATAACACTTTAACTAAGGACTGATAAATCGCAAGTCCAAGAATGTGGGAGGACAGCTGCAAGAAAACTTATCTTGTTTCGACCTCTTGGAGGAATATGAGTGAAAAAAGGCAAAAATAAAAAAAGGGACATAAATTATGTCCTTTTTTTAAATGCTAATACTATTAGCAAATCGCCTACTATTGTTATTATAAATTTATGTAGAATAAACACTACATAAACATGAAAGTTGATCGAGGCGTTAACGTATTAATTATACGCGTTCAACTTTACCAGATTTAAGAGCTCTTGCAGAAACCCAAACACGTTTAGGTTTACCGTCTACTAGAATACGAACCTTTTGAAGGTTTGCTCCCCAAGTACGCTTGTTAGCGTTCATCGCATGGGAACGAGCATTACCTGTAGTTGTTTTTTTACCAGTTACAACACATTTACGTGGCATGAATATTTCCCTCCTTATAACCAAAACCCTTATTACGAGTTTTTAAAATTCATCATTAGCAATTAACTTTGAGAAATACGTGAAATAGTCCTCATTAAAGATACTTTAATAATTTATCACACAACTATCTTGATTGCAATAGTGTAATCAAAGCTTTCAAGAAAATTTCCTTGACATACAAATTTATTTTGCCTTTTTGAGTTGATTTTTTTGTGTTTATTCAACGTTGTTCTCCCAAAATGTGTACTTTTAAGATGGATGTTTTCACCAATTCAACGACAGCAACTAATGAATCAAAACGGCTTGATTGACGTGAAAGGTGCGAGACTCCTGTGGGATTAGCGGGTTAGATGAGACCTAAGCAGGCGCTTGCGCCGAGTTATAATGAACGAAACTAGCCCCATACTCGTAATTTCGTAGGTTAATTTGGCAATAATGTTTATGAACTAAAAACAAAAAAACCAAATCAGTGCTACATTACGGAAGGAGCTAGTTCTATTATGAAGGATACCACAAAATTTGTAGGTTTAGACGTATCAAAAGAAAAAATTGCCGTTGCTATTGCAGAAGAAGGTAGAGAAGAACCAAGATATTATGGAATGATTGTTCATACACCTGAAGCGATTAAAAAGTTAATGAAAAAACTAGGAGAGCCAAGTACTTTAAGAGTTTGTTATGAAGCGGGTCCAACGGGATATCCATTATATCGATTACTAACTGCTTTAGGTATTCATTGTGAAGTGATTGCTCCATCTTTAATACCACAAAGACCGGGAGAACGTATTAAAACAGACCGTAGAGACTCTATTCGTCTTGCCCAGTTATATCGTGCAGGAGAATTAACTTCTGTTTATGTTCCGACTCCAGAAGATGAAGCACTTCGAGATCTAGTGCGAGCACGAGAAGATGCGAAAGAAGACGAGCTGAGAACCAAGCATCGTTTAAGTAAGTTTTTATTACGGAATAATATTTATCCACCTGTTGGAGTGAATAAATGGACAAGAAAATATCGAGATTGGCTAGATACGTTAAAGTTTTCCAATTCCAATTTACAATTAGTTTTTCAAGAATATTATCATCAATTAAAGGAGTTGGAACAGCGGGTAAAAAGATTCGAAGAGGAAATGCAAATACAGGCATTGGAAGGAGTTCATGCCCCTATTATTCAAACTTTACAAGGACTAAGAGGCGTTGCACTGGTTACAGCGACAAGTCTTGCGGCGGAAATTGGATCGTTTAAACGTTTCCCAAATCCTAAGCAAATGATGGCTTATGTAGGATTGATTCCAAGTGAATTCTCAAGTGGAGAAAGACGTCGACAAGGAGCTATTACCAAATCAGGAAATCGTCACGTTCGCCGATTGTTAATCGAGTCGGCTTGGAGTTATCTTCGTCAGCCGGCCGTAAAAGGAAATTTAAAAAAACGACTAGAACCTTTATCACCGTCTATTCAAGCAATATCCTGGAAAGCGCAAAATCGTCTGCATAAAAAATATTATCGATTAGTATCTAGAGGAAAAGAAAGTAATAAAGCAATTGTTGCCGTTGCTAGAGAATTAGCTGGCTTTATCTGGGCTATTACGCAAGAAGTAGAAGAAATTCCAAAACATTAATGTTACCAAACGAAAGAAAGTAGAGGAAGAGAAAGAAAAATAGATACATGAGAATAGGGCTCGAAGGCAAAGAGAAATACCGGAAAGGATAACCCACGTGCCTCCTCTGTGCTATATCATTCGTTGATTAACGCACGTCCCGAGTTAGTGGAAAGACCTTTATACGGAAAGATAAAATGTGAAAACCCACGAATATCAGAATGCTAACCGCAGGATGAAATTTTTGCCTTCGTGCCGTGTCCTTACTATCTATTCTAATCAATCAGAAAGGAGGAAGTATAAGTATATCACGATTTCTTCTTTAGCTTAAAAAAGTATCTCCTATCTTAGAATGGCAGTCAAGGAAAGCACTTGACAGCCATTCTAAGATAGGAAGTTCGGTTGGTAAGCTAAAAAAGGAAACTTGTAGCCACTAAGGCTCATCGATACACGAACAGTCAAGAAGCCTAAAATCGCTTCTCTTCTTAAAGTTACCCAAAAATAACCTATCTAGTAGTGGAGAGTGGGAGACTTGACAGTTTCGTTCATATCAGGAGGCTCATCGCACCCCCCACGGAAAGCATGCCCCTATTTATAAGGAATAATGTTTGCAAAAAACATCCAAAAAGACGAATCAATCACCCTTTTCTTCTTGCTCTAAACCAAGTGCTAATACATGAAGAGGAATTTATAACTGCAAAGTTTGACTAATCAAAAAAGGAAAAGGATAAATTTATGCAGAAAAAGGTATTTTTCGATAGAGGAAAACAAAAAATAATAAGGTTTATGCCACTTGTCTTAACTATCGCTTTCAAAAAATATTATGTTATAGTAAAATATCAGTAGTCAAAGAGCAATTCCAAAGGGGGAAAACTCATGTCCATTGAATTGAAAACAAATTTCGGACAAATAGATATTTCAACAGAAGTAATAGCAACAATTGCAGGTGGAGCTGCTATAGACTGCTATGGCATTGTTGGAATGGCGTCTAAAAATCAAATTAAAGACGGCTTGACTGATATTTTACGAAAAGAAAATTTTACTCGTGGAGTAATTGTTCGAAGTGTAAATGAAGAAGTGCATATTGATATGTATATAATCGTTAGTTATGGAACGAAAATCTCCGAGGTTGCACACAATGTTCAATCAAAAGTGAAATATACACTCAATAAGACAGTTGGACTTGCTGTTGACTCGGTAAATATTTACGTTCAAGGAGTTCGTGTGACGAACTTGTAGTGAGGAGGAAACGAAAAGTGTCAATTACAGTTTTAGAAGGAAAACGTTTTGCCGAAATGGTTATCCAAGGAGCAAACCATTTATCCTCTAATGCTAAATATGTAGATGCGTTGAACGTTTTTCCTGTACCAGATGGTGATACAGGTACAAATATGAATTTGTCGATGACATCAGGTGCAAAGGAAGTTCAAAATAATATTCAATCACATATCGGTAAAGTAGGGCAGTCTCTTTCAAGAGGTCTACTAATGGGTGCAAGAGGGAATTCCGGTGTTATTCTTTCTCAATTATTTCGTGGATTTTCAAAGTTCATGGAGCAAAAAGAGAGCATCACAGGAAAAGAATTTGCAAACGCTTTACAGTTTGGAGTTGAAACTGCATATAAAGCAGTAATGAAACCTGTAGAGGGAACGATTTTAACGGTAGCAAAGGATGCTGCTAAAAAAGGTGTTCAATCAGCAGAAAAAAATGAAGATATTATTGTTATTATGGAAGATGTTGTAAAAGAGGCGAAGGAATCATTAAACAGAACACCAGATTTATTGCCAGTTTTAAAAGAAGTGGGTGTAGTAGATAGCGGCGGTCAAGGGCTTGTTTTTGTCTATGAAGGTTTTCTTGCGACGCTAAAAGGAGAAGAACACCCTGATGCAATAAAAGCAGTTGTATCAATGAATGAGCTTGTCAATGCGGAACATCATAAAAATGTTCATAGCTATATCAACACAGAGGATATTGAATTTGGCTACTGTACGGAGTTTATGGTTCGTTTGGAAAAAGAAAAGTTAGGAAATCAACCTTTTTCTGAAGAGGATTTTAGACAAAGCTTAAGTAAATATGGTGATTCGTTATTGGTAATTGCAGATGACGAGGTTGTGAAAATACATATCCACTCGAACCAGCCTGGTGAAGTATTAACATTTGGTCAGAATTATGGAAGCTTAGTAAAGATGAAAATTGAAAACATGCGGGAACAGCATAGCAGCTTAGTTGAAGGTACAGAAAAAGAATCCTTTGATGCAGCCCCTGTTTCCTTAAAAGAAGAGGCAAGAGAATACGGAATTGTTACCGTTTCAATGGGAAGTGGCATTGCTGATCTTTTCCGAAGCATTGGTGCTCATAGTGTAATTGAAGGCGGGCAAACGATGAATCCAAGTACAGAAGATATTGTAAATGCGATTCAAAAGGTTAATGCAAAAAAAGTGTTTATTCTGCCGAATAACAAAAATATTATTATGGCAGCTGAACAAGCTGTTGACGTGCTGGGGGAAGATGTTAAAGTTATTCCTTCAAAAACGGTTCCACAAGGCATGGCTGCACTTTTAGCTTTTAATCCTTCTAGTGAGATGGAGGGGAATGCCAAAAACATGACTGCAGCAATGGAGCATGTGAAGACAGGACAAATAACTTTTGCAGTACGAGATACAAATATAGATGGCCTTCAAATTGAAAATGGTGATTTTATGGGTATTGCAGATGGAAAAATTGTTGTAAAAAGCAAAGAAAAGCTAGAAACAGCAAAAAAATTATTAACAAATATGCTTGATGAAGATGCAGAAATTCTGACAATAATAAAAGGAGAAGATGCTTCTATTGAAGAGGTTGACGCTCTTGCTGCTTTTGTTGATGAAGAATTTGATTATGTCGAAGTTGAAATACATGATGGAAAACAACCATTATACTCCTTTATTTTTTCAATAGAATAAATAATACAATAAAAGGACTGTATGCTGTTAAAATAACGGCATACAGTTTTTTATCGTTTAGGCGCATAATAAACAATAAAACCCTAAAAAAGAAAAGAGTAAAAAGAAGAAGGCATATGGTATGATGAAAAGAAAAGGAATAATAAAGAGAAGAACCAGTTGGAAGAAAATTGCTTGTTTTTTTGAACCTTATGATTTGAATGAAATATCTGTAAAAAGAGCAGCAACTTCGCTTTTGTCAACGTTTTACTCTGCGAACGTAGACCATCTTTTTTATTTAGCAAGAAAAGACTTTGTTTTTAACAATATCCTGCATTTAATTTATACTAATATAGTGATTAGAAAAAGGATTAATGCATCGTTCATGTGAAGGAATCTACTGTATATAGATGCCTGACCCTCGCCCACAGGATAGCGAAGTGTATTTTGGCTGCGGACTATTTGAGAAAGTCCAAACCATTTTTTAGGGGGGGTCTTTATACATATAACGAAATAGATACCTCAATTAAAAAGGAGCGTATATACAGATGAAATATAAAAGTGTATTTGATATCATTGGCCCTGTTATGATTGGACCATCCAGTTCGCATACTGCTGGAGCTGCAAGAATTGGCAGAGTAGCAAGAAGCCTGTTCGAAAGGCAGCCGAAGTGGGCAAATATCCATCTATATGGATCCTTTGCTGAAACCTATAAAGGACATGGAACAGACGTTGCCTTAGTCGGCGGATTGCTAGACTACGATACATTCGATGAAAGAATTAAAAACTCGCTGCAAATCGCACAAGAAAAAGGCATGAATATTTCTTTTCATATAGAAAACGCCATTCCAGAACATCCAAATACAGCAAGGGTCCACATAGGTGATGAACAAGGTGAAATGGAGCTTGTTGGTATTTCAATAGGTGGAGGAAAAATAGAAATTACCGAATTAAATGGTTTTCAGCTAAAATTATCCGGTCATCACCCAGCTATTTTAGTTGTTCATAATGACCGTTTTGGTGCAATCGCAAAAGTAAGCAATATATTAGCTGAATATGAAGTCAATATTGGTCATATGGAAGTAAGTCGAAAAGAAAAAGGCATGCTCGCATTAATGACAATCGAAGTCGATCAAAATATAGATGAAGCTATATTAAAAGAAATACAAGCTTTAAATTGTATTGAAAAAGTAACAAGAATAATCGAGTAATAAAGCTGTGGAAAATGGAAGATTACTATTTTTATTCTTTAGACAAGTGTATGCCGGCTGCGGACTAATTTGAGAGAGCCAAGAGACAAATCTTCTTTCAGGGTAATCTATAAAATCTTTAGAATGATAGTAAGATAAATAAAAAGCGGGAGGAATCTAAATGTTTCGTAATGTTGCAGAATTGGTAGAAATGGCAAATACAAAAGCAATGCCTATTTCAGAAATAATGATAGAACAGGAAATAGAAGCAACAGGAAGAACAAGAAAAGAGATAATTGCTCAAATGGATATCAATTTAACAGTAATGGAACAAGCAGTAGAGAGAGGGCTAACTGGCGTCGTCTCCCATTCAGGTTTAACAGGCGGAGATGCAGTCCTTCTTCAAAAATATATAGCAAAAGGAAACTTTTTATCCGGAGAAATAATCTTAGATGCAGTTAGTAAAGCTGTAGCAACAAATGAAGTAAATGCGGCAATGGGGACTATTTGTGCCACGCCGACTGCAGGATCAGCAGGTGTCGTTCCAGGAACATTATTTGCTGTAAAAAATAAATTAAACCCAACAAGAGAACAAATGCTAGCCTTTTTGTTTACATCCGGAGCATTTGGGTTCGTAGTGGCAAATAATGCTAGTATTTCTGGAGCACAAGGAGGATGTCAGGCTGAAGTGGGATCAGCAGCAGGAATGGCATCTGCAGCCATTGTGGAGATGGCTGGCGGCACTCCGGATCAAAGTGCAAATGCGATGGCTATTACGTTAAAAAATATGTTAGGGCTAGTTTGTGATCCAGTTGCCGGGCTAGTAGAAGTGCCTTGTGTAAAGAGAAACGCAATGGGGGCAGCCAACGCTATGATAGCAGCTGATATGGCGCTTGCAGGCGTTACAAGCCGTATACCTTGTGATGAAGTAATTGACAGCATGTACCGTATTGGATTATCGATGCCGACTGCTTTAAAAGAAACAGCGCAAGGAGGATTGGCAGCAACACCAACTGCACGCAAATTAGAGGCAGAAATATTTGGGAAAGCTGCGTTATAAAATGAACGACGTATTGCTTCAATCACTAGATCAGATAAAAGGCATTGGCTCTGAAACAAAAAAGCAACTAGAAGAAATGAATATTTATACTATTTATGATTTGCTAGAATATTTTCCTTATCGTTATGAAGATTATCGGCTTCGAAACCTAGAAGAGATAAAACATGAAGAAAAAGTGACGGTAGAAGGGAAAGTTCATAGTGAACCTTCCCTTGTTTTTTACGGAAAAAAAAGATCCCGATTAACGATAAAAGTATTAATAGGGAATCTTTTAATAAGTGTCGTGTTTTTTAATCAGCATTATTTAAAAAGCAAATTGGCAATTAATCAACTAGTTACGGTAACTGGAAAATGGGACCAGCACAGGCAGACAATAACAGCAAATCATCTTCAAGTCGGCAGCAATCAAAAAGGCCAGGATTTTGAACCAGTTTATGCGGTTAAAGGAAATATTACCGTAAAAGGATTAAGAAAATTTATTTCAATTGCTTTATCTCAATATGAGGACAAGTTGGAAGAAATATTCCCCAATTCCTTGTTATTAAAATATCGTTTGCTGCCAAGAAGCGAAGCACTTCGCACGATTCATTTTCCAGCTAGCAGAGAAGACTTAAAACAAGCAAGGCGCCGTTTCGTTTACGAAGAATTTTTATTATTTCAATTAAAAATGCAGGCATTGAGAAAATATGAGCGGGAAAACTCTAAAGGAATGGAGCAGCAATACAAAATAGATGCACTAAAAGATTTTATTAATAGTTTGCCATTTCCATTAACAAATGCTCAAAAAAGAGTAGTGAATGAAATTTTAAAAGATATGAAAAGTCCTTATCGAATGAATCGTCTTTTACAAGGAGATGTTGGATCTGGAAAAACGGTTGTTGCGGCAATTGTTTTATATGCTACTATTCTATCTGGCTATCAAGGGGCATTGATGGTTCCTACAGAAATATTAGCAGAACAGCATGCGGAATCTTTGCAAAAGATGTTTGACCCGTTTGGCATTACGTGTGCTCTACTTACAAGTTCAGTAAAAGGCAAAAAAAGAAAAGCCTTATTACAGGAATTAAAAGAGGGAAATATTCATGTACTAATTGGTACACATGCACTTATACAAGAGGAAGTAGAGTTTCAATCTTTAGGTTTAGTCATTACGGATGAACAGCATCGTTTTGGTGTAAATCAGAGAAGAGTTTTACGAGAAAAAGGGGAAAGTCCTGACGTGCTGTTTATGACAGCAACACCAATTCCGAGAACACTTGCTATCACGGTATTTGGTGAAATGGATGTCAGCATTATTGATGAAATGCCTGCTGGCAGAAAAAGTATTGAAACGTACTGGGCCAAACATGATATGCTGACTCGAATTCTGCAATTTATGGAAAAGGAGTTATCCCAAGGCCGACAAAGCTATGTGATTTGTCCGCTGATTGAAGAATCAGAAAAATTGGATGTTCAAAATGCAATGGATGTACATGCTGCTCTTTCAACTTTTTTTCAAAATCGCTACGAAGTTGGTTTGATGCATGGAAAACTTCATCCTGATGAAAAGGATGAAATGATGAAAAAATTCAGCAGCAATAGCATTCAAGTACTTGTCAGCACAACCGTAGTAGAGGTAGGGGTCAATGTGCCAAATGCAACCTTTATGTTAATTTATGATGCCGAAAGATTTGGTTTATCACAGCTTCATCAGCTTCGCGGGCGAGTAGGCCGTGGGGAGGCGCAATCGTATTGTGTTTTAATGGCAGATCCGAAAACAGATGTTGGGAAAGAGCGGATGAAAATAATGACGGAAACAAATGATGGGTTTGTTCTTAGTGAAAAAGATTTAGAACTAAGGGGGCCAGGAGATTTTTTCGGTAAAAAGCAAAGTGGAATGCCTGAATTTAAGATGGCGGATATGGTGCATGATTACCGAGTATTAGAAACAGCTAGAAATGATGCGGCAATTCTTATTGAATCAGCTGCATTCTGGGATCATCCGGAATATGAGCGTTTACGGCGTTTGCTAGAAGAAACAGGTGTATTTGAGGGGGAGAAATTAGATTAAATGATATAAGAGAAGCGGAAAATAAATAAAGCATTATCTACTGATTCTGCGCCTGGATCTTATCAGCGCCTTGGTAGCCCCTCGAGTCAGATAACCTGTCCGATTAAAAGGAAAAAGCCCTTTTTATCGGCCAGAACATTTGCTTGTCGGGGCTACCAAGGCGCTTCCGCTTTTCATTGTCCAGCTGCAGCGCCTAGCCCCTCGAGTCAAATAACCTGTCCGATTAAAAGGAGAAAGCCCTTTTTATCGGCCAGAACATTTGCTTGTCGGGGCTACCAAGGCGCTTCCGCTTTTCTTCTTGCAATCTTTCTTTTTTTTTTATATACTACTATTAGTACCTAGTCTTAATATCACGGACGGTGTTGCAAATGAGAAGAAGTAAAAAGGAACGCCAACAGTTGTTGGTGGAGACAATTAAGGAAAATCCTTTTATTACAGATGAAGAATTGGCAGAAAAATTCTCTGTTAGTGTACAAACGATTCGCCTTGATCGTTTGGAATTATCGATTCCTGAATTAAGAGAACGGATAAAAAACGTTGCAGAAAAAACATTTGATGATGAAGTAAAATCATTGCCGCTAGAAGAGGTAATTGGAGAAATTATTGATATGGACCTAGATCATTCTGCTATTTCTATATTTGAAGTGAATGAAGAGCATGTTTTTCAGCGTAATGGGATAGCGAGGGGACATTATTTATTTGCACAAGCAAATTCATTGGCAGTTGCATTAATTAATGTTGATTTTGCTCTTACGGCTAAGGCAAATATTCATTTTACCCGTTCTGTTAAATTAGGAGAAAGAATAATCGCAAAAGCAAAAGTGGTTCATATAGATGCAAATAAAGACAGGACTTTTGTAGAAGTTAATAGTTTTGTTAATGCAGAATTAGTTTTTAAAGGCGAATTTGAAATGTATCGTGTAAAAAAATAATGATTAACAGGAGATAAGGATATGAAAATTGCTATTGATGCAATGGGTGGAGATCACGCGCCAAAGGAAATCGTTTTAGGTGCCGAAAAAGCGATACAAGCATTTAGTGATGTGGAAATCCTTCTTATCGGGGATGAAAAACAGATCCAATCCTATTTAACAAATAATGAAAGAATTGAAATTATCCATACAGAAGAAAAGATTCTTGGGACAGACGAACCTGTTCGTGCTGTACGCAAAAAAAAGAATGCAAGTATGGTGCTTGGTGCAAATCAAGTAAAAGAAGGGAAAGCAGATGCGTTTATTTCTGCTGGAAATACAGGTGCTTTGATGGCAGCTGGACTATTTTGTATCGGCCGAATTGATGGCATTGAGCGTCCTGCTCTTTCGCCAACTCTACCGACAATTGCAGGAGATGGCTTTCTTTTATTAGATGTTGGAGCGAATGTGGATGCAAAAGCGATTCATTTAGAACAATACGCTATAATGGGAAGCATCTATACGGAAAAAGTACTTGGCATAGAAAAGCCAAGAGTAGGATTATTAAATATCGGAACGGAAGAAAAAAAGGGAAATGAATTAACAAAAAATGCATTTGAACTTTTACAGAAGAATAGTCATATCCATTTTATCGGAAATGTCGAAGCGCGAGATTTATTAGACGGAGTCTGTGATGTAGTGGTGACAGATGGATTTACTGGGAATATGGTATTGAAAACGATTGAGGGAACAGCATTATCGATTTTTAAAATGTTAAAAACAGCCCTTACCAGCAATCTGAAAACAAAACTAGCTGCAAGCATTTTAAAGCCGAGTTTAAAAGGGCTTCGCAATAAACTGGATTATTCAGAATACGGCGGTGCTGCTCTATTTGGTTTAAATGCACCTGTGATTAAAGCACATGGCTCTTCTGACAGCAATGCTATTTATAATGCGGTCAGACAGGCGAGGGAAGTAGTACAGTCTGAAGTAATTCACACAATTAAAACAACGATAGAAAAAATAAAAGAATAGCTGCAAGCGTGAATGAGAGGTTTCATTGTTTGCTGCTGTTTTAAGAAAAAGGAAAGGAAGGATGTTATTTATGGGTAAGATTGCTTTTATTTTTCCTGGTCAAGGCTCTCAGACGGTTGGAATGGGTAAAGAGCTGGCAGATCATTTTGAAGCGGCTGCTTCTCTTTTTAAAACAGCGGATGAAAAGCTGGGTTTTCCATTGAGCAAGCTGGTTTTTGAAGGACCAAAAGAAGAATTGACATTAACATATAATACACAGCCAGCTCTGTTAACAACAAGCATTGCGTTATTAGAGCATTTTAAACAATTTGGAGTTCAAGCAGATTATGTTGCAGGACATAGCTTGGGAGAATATTCGGCATTAGTGGCAAGTGGGGTACTAGCATTTGAAGATGCTGTGCAGGCTGTTCGCAAACGTGGTGAATATATGCAAGAGGCTGTTCCTTCAGGTGAAGGCTCTATGGCTGCCATATTAGGATTAGATAGAAATGCTTTAACAGAAGTAACAGAAACTGTTACAAAAGCAGGAGATTCTGTACAATTGGCTAACTTGAACTGTCCAGGACAAATTGTGATTTCTGGTACGGCAAAAGGGATAGAAATTGCATGTGAAAAAGCAAAGGAAGCAGGAGCGAAAAGGGCGATTCCTTTAGAAGTTAGTGGTCCATTTCATTCCGCTTTAATGAAGCCAGCTGCAAATAAGTTTTCTGCATGTTTAGATGCAATCAAAATGAATGACGCTAAAATTCCTGTTATTGCAAATGTGACAGCAGATTCAGTTGAAAAAAAGGAAACAATTCAGCAGCTTTTAATAGAGCAATTGTATTCTTCAGTATTATGGGAAGACTCTGTGAACAAAATGATGGAACTTGGTGTAGATACCTTTATTGAAATCGGGCCAGGAAAAGTATTGGCTGGTTTAGTGAAAAAAATTAACAGAAAAGCACGCATTTTCTCTGTTTATGATGAAGAAACAAGCAAATCAGTTGCTGCTGCATTAAAGGAGGAAATGTAACATGAAATTAGTAGGGAAAACAGCGCTAGTAACAGGAGCTTCAAGAGGAATTGGCAGATCAATTGCATTAGAACTTGCCAAACAAGGTGCAAATATAGCAGTGAATTATGCTGGAAGTGTTGATCGTGCTAACGAAGTGGTACAAGAAATAAAAGATATGGGAAGAGAAGCAATTGCCATTCAATGTGATGTGTCAAATAGTGAATCCGTAGCTGATATGTTGAAACAAACGCTTGCAGCTTTTGGTACAATTGATATTTTAATAAATAATGCAGGTATTACAAAAGATAATTTATTAATGCGTATGAAAGAATCAGAGTGGGATGATGTTATTAATACGAATCTTAAAGGTGTTTTTCTCTGCACAAAAGCGGTTACGCGTCCGATGATGAAGCAAAGAAAAGGTCGTATTATTAATATTACTTCTATCGTTGGAGTAACAGGAAATCCTGGGCAGGCAAACTATGTTGCTGCAAAAGCAGGTGTAATAGGATTTACGAAAACAACTGCAAAAGAGCTTGCACAAAGAAATATTACTGTAAATGCGATTGCACCAGGGTTTATTACTACCGATATGACGGGTAAACTAACAGATGATGTAAAGACGGCAATGCTCAGCCAAATACCTTTAGGTGCTTTTGGAAATCCAGAAGATATTGCAAACGCAGTTGTTTTCTTAGCATCCGATGAAAGTGGTTATATAACAGGCCAAACATTACATATTGACGGCGGTATGTATATGTAATTGGACTCTTCAAAAGAGTTGAATCTGTTAAAAAAAGATATTTTTATCATTTTTAATGGAACTGTAAAAAAAAGAGCATTTATTATTTAGCAAAAATACTCTATAATGCATTTGAGAGGAGGTGAATTGGAAATGGCAGATGTATTAGAACGTGTAACAAAAATCGTTGTAGATCGTCTTGGTGTAGAAGAATCTGAAGTGAAACTTGAAGCTTCTTTTAAAGATGACTTAGGTGCAGACTCTCTAGATGTAGTAGAACTTGTTATGGAATTAGAAGATGAGTTCGATATGGAGATTTCTGACGACGACGCTGAAAAGATTGCTACAGTAGGTGATGCTGTTAATTACATAAGTAATCGTTAAGTCGAAAACTTTAAAGCTCCGTTTACAGCGGAGCTTTCAGTGTGTAGAAAAAGTGAATGTAGAATCACTTTTCAGACTGTCTAACAAAGTAAAAAGGTGCTTTATTGGATGGATGATAAACGCTTGGAAAGAAAAAAACTTTCCAAGTTTCTTTGCGTTTTTTATCTATTTTACTTAAACTTAAAATGGATATGTAATCTTAGGGCTAAGGTGGAGGCAAAATGCGAGGCAACGGAAAAGAAAAAAGAATGAATCGACCAAATGATAAAAAAATAAAAGAATTACAACAAAAACTTGGTATCCCATTTACAAATGAAAAATTATTAAAACAAGCTTTTACCCATTCATCATATGTGAATGAGCATCGTAGAAAACCGCATGAAGATAATGAAAGACTTGAATTTCTAGGAGATGCAGTTTTGGAACTGACTGTTTCACAATTCCTGTTTAAAAAATATCCGATGATGAGTGAAGGGGAATTGACGAAACTTCGAGCTGCAATTGTATGCGAACCTTCTCTTGTGACCTTTGCAAACGAACTATCATTCGGCAGTTTTGTTTTGTTAGGAAAAGGAGAAGAAATGACAGGAGGCAGAGCAAGACCAGCATTGCTTGCAGATGTTTTTGAAGCATTTATTGGTTCTCTTTACTTAGATCAAGGAATTGACACAGTGGTAAACTTCCTAGAAAAAGTGATATTTCCAAAAATAAATGCCGGTGCTTTTTCTCATGTGATGGATTTTAAAAGTCAGCTTCAGGAATATGTGCAACGCGACGTTTTTGGTACGATAGAATATCGAATCTTAATGGAAAAAGGGCCAGCACATAATCGAGAATTTGTTTCCCAAGTCTTTTTAAATGACAAAGAGCTTGGCCGTGGTACTGGCCGTTCGAAAAAAGAAGCAGAACAGCATGCTGCTCAAATGGCTTTATCCATGTTAAAAACAAGTAGTGCGAGCAACGATAAATTGGTAAAAAAAGAACAAATTACAAGTACGGAAAAAGAAAAATAACAACAATTCTTAATCACACCAAAAACAGCAGCAGGTAAACACAAACAGAAAAGAACCGGGGGTGAGGAAGATGTTTTTAAAACGGTTGGATGTGATTGGTTTTAAATCGTTTGCAGATCGAATTGCTGTTGATTTTGTACCAGGGGTGACAGCAGTAGTCGGTCCAAATGGCAGTGGTAAGAGCAATATTACAGATGCCATTCGTTGGGTACTGGGAGAACAATCTGCCAGATCTCTGCGGGGAAGTAAAATGGAAGATGTTATTTTCGCAGGAAGTGATACAAGAAATGCTGTGAACTTTGCTGAAGTAACCTTAACGCTAGAAAATGAGGATAATGTTCTTCCGTTGGATTATCATGAAGTGAGTGTAACAAGAAGAGTATTTCGTTCAGGAGAAAGTGAATTTCTTATTAACAAACAAAACTGTCGTTTAAAAGATATTGTTGATTTATTTATGGATTCTGGTTTAGGAAGAGAAGCGTTTTCCATTATCAGTCAAGGAAAAGTAGAAGAAATCTTAAACAGTAAAGCTGAAGAACGCCGTTCCATATTTGAAGAAGCAGCAGGTGTCTTAAAATATAAAACACGAAAAAAGAAAGCGGAAAGCAAGCTTGTAGAAACGCAAGAAAACTTAAATCGTGTAAATGATATTTTGTTTGAACTAGAAGGTCAAGTAGAGCCTTTAAAAATTCAAAGTTCGATAGCAAAAGACTATTTAGAGCAAAAAGAAAATTTAGAACAAACTGAAGTTGCATTAATGGTTTATGATATCGAGTTAGCTCATAAAAAATACGAGCATATTTCTAATCAGCTCGCTCATTATAAAGCAGAAGAATTAAAGATTTCTTCTCTTTTACAAGGAAAAGAAGCGAAGATGGAAGAAACAAAAAATCATATTGCTGCTCTAGATGAATCAATTGATGATCTCCAACAAGTACTGCTGTTAGTTAGTGAAGAATTAGAGAAATTAGAAGGTAAAAAGGAAGTTTTAAAGGAAAGAAAAAAGAATGCTACACAAAACCGTGAACAGCTCGAGAAAAACAAGCAGGAATTGGAAGTAAGGGTACAAGAGCTGACAACTGAAAAAAGCAAGCAACAGCAGTTTGTCCAGATGCTTCAAGCAGAAGCAAAGCAAATTGATGAACGTTTAAAGAAAAATGAAAAAGATTTGCTGTTATTTAATGAAAATTTAGAAGAGTTGATTGAAACATTAAAAAGTGATTATATCGAACTTTTAAATGAGCAAGCTGCTGCAAAAAATGAAATAAACTATATTAATCAACAGCTGGAAAGTCAAGATCGACGAACCACTCAGTTGGAAGCAGATAATGCAAAATATACAAGTGAAAGACAAGAAATACTAGAAAAAAAACAAACAATTATTGAAAAGCAAGAACAGCTTTGTGCAGAGCTTAATCACGCGGATTTGTCCTTGAAAGAAAAACAAGAAGCCGTTGGCGATATTCAAGGCAAGCTGCAGAAAATAGAAAAATCATTGTATCAGTCGTATCAATTTATTCAGCAGGCAAAGTCGCGCAAAGAGATGCTAGAAGAACTAGAAGATGATTATGCTGGGTTTTTCCAAGGAGTTAAAGAAGTTTTAAAAGCAAGAGAAAGAGCATTGGAAGGTATACATGGTGCGGTTGCTGAATTAATGCATGTACCAAAACAATATAGCGTGAGCATGGAAATTGCCCTTGGAGCAAGCATGCAGCATATTGTTGTGGAAACAGAGCAAAATGGGCGTCAAGCAATTGCTTTTCTAAAGAAGAATGCATTTGGACGAGCTACTTTTTTGCCAATGAATGTTATTAAAGGTAAATCATTAGCAGACTCACAGCTTCGACTTATTCAAAACCATCCGTCTTTCATTGGCGTTGCAGCTAATCTTATACGTTATGATTCTAAGTATCATAATATTATGAGCAATTTATTAGGCAATGTCATTATTACAAAAGATTTAAAAGGTGCCAACGAAATGGCTAAGCTATTGCAATATCGCTCCCGATTTGTAACTTTAGAAGGCGAAATAGTAAATCCAGGCGGTTCCATGACGGGTGGAGCTTTAAAACAAAAGACGGCATCGATATTAACACGTAAAGGTGAACTAGAAGAGTTAAAAGCAAAGATTTTTGATATGGAAAAGTCATCCCTTAAATTAGAGGATCAGCTGAAAAAAGGGAAGAGCACTTTGCAAATAGAAGAAGCAAGTCTAGAAAGCATCCGGGTTCAGACTGAGGACCTTCGTTTTCAAATGCAGTCATGGAAAGATGACTTAAAGGAAATAGAGTTTGAAGAAAGAACAATGAATGATAAATTATCTTTATATGACCGTAATAAAGCGGACTTTGTTCAAGAAAATCAAACATTAAAAACACGACACAAGGAACTAATACAACAACTGGAAATAATGAAGCAAAAGATTGACAAACTCGATCAAGAAATAACTGTTTTAACAGATAAAAAAAATAAACAAAGTTTATCAAAAGAAACAGTTGTAAATGAAATAGGAGAACTCAGAGTGCAGTATGCTGCCAAAAAGCAGCAATTAACTCATGCAGAAGAGAAACTTTCTCTTCAAACAAACGATTTAAAAGAGCAGGAAGAAAAATGGATAAATGTAAAAGAAGATTTGGAACTTCTTTCATCTGAAATGACAACAAGTCATTCTGGTGAAGAATATTTAGAAAGTGCAGCTGAACAAAAGCTGCAAGAAAAAAATGAAACGATCTCGTTAATTTCTTTAAGAAGAGAAGAACGCCTTCAACTTCAAGCAGCTATGGAAGATGTGGAACTAGAAATAAAGGAACATCGTCGCATTCACCGGGGGATGGTTCAAGCGTTAAATGAGGAAGAAGTAAAACTCAATCGTATAGATGTGGAGCTGGATACAAGACTTTCAAACCTGCGTGAAGAATATATGATGACATATGAAGGTGCTAAAGCTGATTATCCAATGACCATTGAAGTGGAAGAGGCACGCAAAAAAGTAAAATTAATAAAATTGGCCATTGAAGAAATGGGTACGGTCAATATTGGGGCAATTGAAGAATACGAGCGAATATCGGAACGCTATGACTTTTTATTAGAGCAGAAAACAGATTTAGAACATGCTAAAGATACCCTTTATCAAGTGATTGATGAAATGGATGATGAAATGAAAAAAAGATTCGAGCAAACCTTTGTTGGGATCAAAACACATTTTGAGCCTGTTTTTCAAGCCTTATTTGGCGGAGGGAGAGCGGATTTACGCTTAACTAACCCTGAAGATCTTTTAAATACGGGAGTAGATATTGTTGCACAGCCTCCTGGGAAAAAACTACAAAACTTAGGTCTGTTATCAGGTGGGGAAAGAGCATTAACTGCCATCGCCTTATTATTTTCTATTCTTAAAGTTCGTCCAGTACCATTCTGTATATTAGATGAGGTAGAAGCTGCGTTAGACGAAGCGAATGTATTCCGCTTCAGTTCATACTTAAAATCATATAGCAGCGAAACACAATTTATTGTGATTACCCATCGAAAAGGAACAATGGAAGAAGCAGATTGTTTATATGGAATCACCATGCAAGAATCAGGCGTCTCCAAACTAGTATCCGTAAGATTAAGCGAAATGGAAAGCCTAGTAGCAAACTAAACAAACTTTATCAGCTCTAATATAATAGCCTGTTGTTTTTTAATAGATTGGGCACGAACGAATTAAGAACCCGCCGCATTGCAGGATAGAAACCATGCAACCAAATTGCAATATGGCACACGAAAAGAAGCGGAATTCCCTAAGTTTTTTGTTAGTGGATGCAGGGAGCAGTCAGAATATACGAAGACTCCTATGGGGATGGTGAAACCACGCAGTGAAACGAGGAGGCTCACCGCTCGCCCCATGGAGAGCGAAGTGTATTCTGACTGCGGACTATTCGAGAGAGCGAAACCCTCTTTTCAGTGGAGCCTTTTCTAAAAATGACCAGTCTATATAGCAAAGATTAAAAAGCATGAGAATGTATTAATTCACGTTAAATTACTGACTAGCTTCAGCACCTTACACCTGTGAAAGATAATCTCTAGACTCAAAAAGTAAAAGGAACTTTTGAGTCTGTAGAACATTATTTTTCCGAGATGAACAACATACTTACGTTTTTTACGAAAGAAGGGAAATAATGAGTTTTTTTAAAAAATTAAAAGAAAAAATGTCGCAGCAAACAAATACTGTATCAGATAAATTTAAACAAGGATTATCGAAAACAAGGAACAACTTTTCCGAAAAAGTGAATGATCTTGTTTCCCGCTACCGAAAAGTGGACGAAGATTTCTTCGAAGAATTAGAAGAAATCCTAATTGGAGCAGATGTTGGCTTTGATACAGTTATGGAACTAATTGATGAATTAAAAAAGGAAGTACAGCGGAAAAATATTCAAGATCCGAAAGAAGTACAAGTTGTTATTTCTGAGAAACTTGTCAGCATTTATCAAAATGGCAGCGATACTTCCCCAACCATTAATATACAAAAGGATGGACTTACCGTTATTTTATTTGTTGGTGTAAACGGAGTTGGGAAAACAACAACGATTGGTAAACTTGCACATTCTTACAAAGAAGAAGGCAAAAAAGTCCTTTTGGCAGCAGGCGATACATTCCGTGCTG
Organism: Niallia sp. WK069_GA_01; assembly: GCF_983173855.1. Classification (NCBI taxonomy): domain Bacteria; kingdom Bacillati; phylum Bacillota; class Bacilli; order Caryophanales; family Bacillaceae; genus Niallia; species Niallia sp. WK069_GA_01. The sequence goes on along the minus strand of NZ_OZ470138.1, from coordinate 3,135,967 downwards.
GCGCTATTGAGCAGTTAGAAATTTGGGGAGAACGAGTAGGCGTTGAAGTGATAAAACAAGTGGCAGGTTCTGACCCGGCTGCTGTGATGTACGACGCCGTGCATGCAGCGAAATCTCGTCAAGCAGATATTCTTTTATGCGATACTGCCGGCCGTTTGCAAAACAAAGTAAACTTAATGAATGAGTTAGCAAAAGTAAAAAAAGTGATTGAAAGAGAAATTCCAGGGGCGCCACACGAAGTTCTATTGGTATTGGATGCAACAACAGGGCAAAATGCATTGATACAGGCAAAAACATTTAAAGAGGCAACAGATGTTAATGGTATTGTTCTTACCAAATTAGATGGAACAGCAAAAGGCGGCATCGTTTTAGCCATTCGCAATGAATTGAATATCCCAGTTAAATTAGTCGGACTTGGAGAAAAGATGGATGATCTACAACCATTTGATCCAGAAAAATACGTGTACGGACTTTTTTCCGATTTAGTTGAAGAAACAGAAGAATAAAAAGAAGGAAGCTGGGACATAAGTATTCCAGCCGAAGATAAACCCGAACAATGATACGAAGATGTAAAAATATCTCGTATCATGGTTTGGGTTTTTTATTTATGTAAAAAAGAAGGTTTGTAGTAATCACCCGCAGCCTGAAGACACTCGACTCCTGTGGGAAGTAGAGGAAAGACTGAGCACCCGCAGTGAAATGCCCCATGGAAAGTGAAGTGTATTCTATTCGAGTGTGTCGCGTGCATTATCTTGTCAAGGCAGACTAAAAAAAACAAAAAGAAGAATACTAAATAATACGAAAGATTGCGTAAAAGGAGGAGTACAATGTTTATTCAAACTGTTGTAATTATAATAATTGTTATTGGCATTTTTCTTGCAAGAAAAGGCCATAAAATACAAACTCATGCCTTCTCACAATTAGGATCGACATTAACAAACCGTCAACTAGTCCAAACAGAATCGAAGCATCTGTTAACAATAGAAGAAGAAAATTTATTTTTAACCAGCTTATCTGGAATTCGATTGAAAATTATTGGCGTATTAGTTATCGCCATCCCATGCAGCGTTTTGATTTTATTACATATATAAGCGCTTATCAAGGTTAGCTTGATTAATGGATTATGTCCTTTCTTTGTTTAAAGCTAGGTTTAATAAGCTATTTTGTGTTTTTTTCGTCCAAGATTATTTTGTAATGACTTATTTTTCAGGTTGATAATTGTTGGATTTTACAATAAAGTGGAAAAAGACAAATAGAAATGTCGTTTTTTAAAAACATTTCAAAAAAATAAAAAAGGTGTAGGGGAAAGAACACTTTTCATCGTTTATTTAGTGGAAGAAAAAAATTACTGTTTTATTATTGGAATGGAGGATTAATTTTTGAAGACCTCAAAAAAGGCAATACTTATTTTTATGTTTATTTTATTTTTATTTGCTATTACGGAAAAAGGCGCTTTTGCAAAGAAGCTTGCTAGTGATTTGAAAATATCAACAGAAGTTGGATTTGATGGGAAAGTTGTAGAGGGGAAAGGATATCCTATTACCATTTCCATTGAAAATACCGGAAAGACATTTAAAGGGAATCTATTGTTGCCATATGCTTCTACATATGAAACGGCAGGCAGCAAAGTATTAGCGATTGATTTGCCTGCTAACAGCAAAAAAACATATTCCATTTCCCTTGCTGGTCTAAGTTCAGATGGATTTGCTAATGGAAATAATACGATTCGCTTGTTTAAAGGAGATTGGCAGGACGGCGAAGAAGTGAGTTTTACCGGGACGAAAAATATTAAAACAAATTTTATAACAGACTATACGTTTGCGATACTAAGCGATCAATATGATCAATATAAAGATTTACGTGATTTGCAAAACGATTCTATGAAAACAATGGAATTAACAAAAGATAGAATACCAGACAGTTCTATTGGTTTAGAAGGTGTAAACTACTTATTAATAGATAATTTTTCCCTCACTGAATTAAGCGAACTGAAGCAAAAGGCAATTCAAGACTGGATTGTCAAAGGTGGAGTATTGATAACAGGAAGTCAACCGAACAGTGAGCAGAATCTGGCTACTATTCAACCCCTTTTGCCATTACAACTTGGCAAAGAAATTACTATTTCAAGTAATAGTATACATAATGGAAAGTTCAATGATTTTTCACTGCCGGCTTATGAAACAACCCTTGCAAATGGAGCAGAAATGATAACCGGCAGCAATAACAATCCGCTTATTGCGAAAAAAACGGTCGGAAACGGGTTGATCGTACAAACCGCATTTTCTCTTCATGATCCAAGTCTTTTAGCTTCCGATAGCTATGCTGATTGGTTTGAACAATTATTTCTGTCGGAAAAGATGCAGCCACTAAATAATCAACAGTATTCAAACACTGTTTTCAATGATATGTATCAATCATTTTTTGAATTCAACGAGTATTTTAAAGGCTCTAATTTTTCTATTCCGCTAATCATTGGCATTTTACTCAGCTATCTCCTAGTTATCGTGCCAGTGCTGTATTTTGTATTAAAGAAAAAGGATAAAAGAGAATATGCTTGGTGGATTATCCCTGGAATTGCCATTTGTCTTTCGATAGCACTCTTTGTCATCGGGGCAAAGGACCGAATTCAATCATCCAAATTTAATCAAATGGGTATATTTCAATATGAAAATAACTATTTAACTGGCTATCATGCTACGACACTATTAAGCAATAATGCAGGTGATTATACAATCTCGTATAATAAGTCAGAATATGAACCAATTCCATATATAGGATACACGAATAAAAAAATAGAAGCCGTAATAGAAGAAAAGCGGAAAATGAATGAAATTAATTTCTCTGATGTGGAATATTGGTCAAATAGAACCATTATTGGAAAAGCAATGAAACCACTAAAAGGCGGGTTTGAACAACATTTAAACAGTACTCCTCAAAAACTTACTGGTACTGTGAAAAATAATTTTCCCTATGACTTTTCAGTTGTTTATATTTGGTCTGGGAAAGATAAAATCAAAATCGGCAGTTTAAAAGCTGGAGAAACCAAAACAATTGATGCAAAAAAACAAACTGCTTATTTTACGGCGCCTGTTGATTCAACTTATCAAGGGATTTATCCTGGGGATTATAAAGGGAAAGATTTAACCGTATTCCGTGAAAAAGTAGTAGAAACTGCTATTTCGCAAAAAAGTCTTTCAGGATTAAATAATGAAAGCAAACCTATTATTTATGGCATAACGAATGATGAAATTACTTCTGTCAATCTAGCACATAAAAAAGTGCAGAAAAATAATACGAATATTATTATGGAACCTATTTCGTTACATAATCATTTTGCAGGCAATATTACCTTTACTGAAGAAAATTTCGATAAGAGTATTAATATTTTAAATGGTGCTGTCTACAATGGTTCCTATATGTCTAAGGGATTAATGCTTGAAAATGGCGAATACAACTATTATTACCAAATACCTGACTCTTTTAACCTGAATAAAATTTCATTTGAGTCATTAACCCTTCAAGGCAATGGAGCAGGAGGAGCCAACTTTACTATCTATAATAATAAAACGAAAAAATATCAAGATATAAGCGGGTCTTTTTCTGTACGTAAAAAGGAAGTAGATCAATATGTATCAGTGAAAGGTAAAATAACGCTTGGCATTAAAAAGAATTCGAATGGTGATCCATATGTATCACTTCCGAACATTAAGTTAAAAGGAGAGATAAAAGAATGATAGAAATTCATAATCTTTCCAAAAAATACGGAAAGTTTACTGCACTGCATCCATTAAATTTAACAATTGAAAAAGGCACCGTTTTTGGGTTTGTCGGTCAAAATGGGGCAGGAAAATCGACAACATTTTCGATGCTTTCGACTCTTTTGGCACCCACTTCCGGCACTGCATATATAAATGGGTTTAATATTATGGAAGAACCGAAAGAAGTAAGAAAACAACTTGGCTATATGCCTGATTTTTTTGGTGTATATGATCAATTAAAAGCAGAGGAGTATTTGGATTTTTATGGGGCAAGTTATGGAATTAGTGCACAGGAGCGTCAAAGTTTAATTCCGCAGCTTTTAGAACTAGTAAATCTATCGCATAAACGGGGAGAATATGTTGATTTATTATCAAGAGGAATGAAGCAGCGTCTTTGTTTAGCAAGAAGTCTCATTCATGATCCTGCTGTTCTGATTTTGGATGAACCTGCATCAGGATTAGATCCAAGAGCTCGTGTAGAAATGAGGGAAGTACTAAAAGAGTTAAAGAAAATGGGTAAAACGATTATGATTTCTTCTCATATTTTGCCGGAGTTAGCAGAAATGTGTGATGTGATAGGAATTTTAGATCAAGGTGTAATGGTAGCACAAGGAACGGTTTCTGACATACAGAAAAAGCTGCAGAGCGAGAAATTAATTACAGTGATTACACTGGATGTAGAAAAAACGATTCGTTTTTTAGAAGAAAATTTTCAAGTGTCAAAGGTGGAAACTACTGGAGACAATAAAACCGTTCAATTTTTATATAATGGCACGGAAGAAGATCAAATGAATTTATTAAAAAATGCGATGCTATCAAATATTCCTATTGTTAGCTTTTCACATGCAGAAACGAATTTAGAAGATATCTTTATGGAAATTACAAAGGGGGTTGATCTTTCTTGAAGACATTGTTTATGAATCCGGTTTTAAGTAAAGAGCTTAAATTACGATTTCGTTCTGGAAAGAGTTTTCTCGGGCTGCTCTTTTATTTACTCGCATTAAGCATTCTTTTATGCGGTTATATGTATATAGAAATTATGTCCAATGCAAATGGATTTTTTAAACCGGAAAACAGCCGTGTCATGTTTATGCTGTTTTCGTTTCTCCAATTAGGTTTAATTCTTTTTATTACGCCAGGTTTAACGGGTGGAGTTATCAGCAGTGAGAGGGAAAGACAGACATTAAATATGCTGCTTACAACCACACAGAGCAGTACAGGAATTGTTATTGGGAAATTATTGTCTTCTCTTTCTTATTTAGTACTTTTGTTATTTGCAAGTTTGCCTTTATATAGTTTGGTATTTTTATATGGAGGAATCTCGCCAACGCAGCTCTTGTATACCTTTTTGTTCTTTTTGTTTACAATGATTGCAGTTGGAAGTTTAGGTGTATTATTTTCTACTTTAATTAGAAAAACAATTGTTTCAATGGTTACAACCTACAGTTCCGTTTTGTTTATTGCAGGTGGAACAGCTGTCATTGCGCTTATAGTGTATCAGCTTGCGATGATTAATACCCAAGGCCAGCCTGCTGATTCTCCTTATTTTTATTTTATTGCGATGTTAAATCCAGGCTTAATTTTAGCAGGCATGTTTGAACCGGAGCTTCTTGCTGAAATAAAAGGACAATCCGGGATAGAATTTCCAATATGGATTGCTTATATTATTTCCTATTCAATCATTATTATTGGTTCGCTTTTGATGAGCATCCGCAGACTTAGACCGAATATGAAAAAGGCAAAATAAAAGTGAGGGTTCAAAATGAATAATCAAAAGAAGTTTTTTTCGTTGCTTAAACCCGTTCAAAGATCGTTGTTTATGGAGTTATTGATAAAAGAAATACAATTCCTGCTTTTAGAAGCAGGGATTGTCCTCTTATTCAGTTATCTGTTGGCAAATTTTGTGATTATTCCTTTTCTAAATTGGTACATTCTTATTAGTTTCTTCCTCCTGTTCGTTGTCTTTCTTCTTCGTTTATGGTTCAAGCGTCCTACCAGCAAGGAAACGGTAACTTTGTTTAATACATATGTTGCAGAAGATTATGCCCTTACAGGGTTTCATTATGTAAATAATGATGGTGCAATGGAACAATTAGTGGTGGAACAGGCACTAAAAGAAATGAGAACAAAACAGCGTCATGTGTTAAAAAGAAAAAAGCACTTTTTTTATCCTAAATTAATAGTGCTATCTTTTTTATGTTTTGCTTCTTATACTGTTCTTTTGCAATTTCCGTCTTCTACTTTTCAATTAGGAAAGAAAAAGGAAGAAGAAATAAACGTTATTGCTAAAACAAAAAAAGAGCTAGATAAAAAAGTGACAAAGGAAACAAATAAACAGGTAGCCGATACATTAAAAAAAGTGGATAAAGAGTTAATAAAAACAGATACCGTAAAAAAAGCGTTTCAGTCGATGGAAAAGGAAATGAAAAAACTACAGTGCCATTGCCATTTCCATTTCCGTTTCCAGAGCCTTTTCCACTGCCTTTATTTCCATTTGAATTAGCAGAATTCTTTTGAGCATTTCCGTTATTTGCTTGTTGATTATTTTGTGCATTTTGATTATTCGTCGTCTGATTTGTATTTTGCGCGGTGTTCGTATTTGAATTTGGCGTAGAAATACCATTTGCTACGCTTTCTTTTTGCAGATAATTCTGAACATTAGAAAGTTCTTTTTGAGCTGTAGCCAATTCTTGCAGTTTACTCTCTGAGTTCATATTATCTTCCATCTGCTTCATTAACTGTTTAAGCTGTTCATCTGTTAGTTTTCCATCATATCCTGATAATTGATTTAATGCATTTTTTTGTTCGTTAGATAATTCGGACTATTTCGGAAGTACTTGATTTGAGCTTTGCAAGAATTCAATTTACACCAGATTTGATGCCGGCAGATATTACTGGAACGATGCTTTTGCAACCAGATGAAACGGGAAAACAGCAGTTTCAATTTCATGAAGGGCCATTATTTAGAAATATTGTGTTAGCTGATGAAATTAATCGTGCTACACCGAAAACACAAAGCGCCCTCCTTGAGGCAATGGCTGAAAAAACCGTGACGATAATGGGGGATACAAAAGAACTCGATTCTCCATTTTTTGTTCTGGCAACACAAAATCCAATTGATATGGAAGGCACGTATCCTTTGCCAGAAGCACAGCTTGATCGGTTTTTATGTAAACTCATCGTTAAATATCCATCAAAAGCAGAGCTGAAAGAAATTATTTTGAAAACAACTAATGCGGAACAAGTGCGTCTCAAAAAGATAGCAAAAGTGGAACAAGTGTTATCTCTTCAAAAGCTTGCAAAAAAGGTTCTTTTTGCAGATGAAATGCTTAATACAGCTGTAAATATTCTAGCTGCTACCCATCCAGACTCAGAAGATGCAACAGATTTAGGAAAAAAATATATTCAATATGGCAGTGGACCCCGTGGGCTCCAGAGTATGGTTGCGATGGCAAAAGCAAGAGCATTGTCTTTAGGAAGACTTCATGTTTCAATCGCAGATATCCGTCATGCAGCACTTCCCGTTTTAAGACATCGCGTTAGCTTGAACTTTGAAGGAGAAATTGCCGGAATTACGGTTGATAAAGTAATAGAAGATATTTTACAAAAAACAATCAGCATCGAAACAGGAAGAGGAAAATGAGAGAATATCACCAATTATTAAGTCGACTGCAAAGGAAAAGTCTTCAACTTACTAATAAAAAAAGAGGAATGCAAATTGGAAAAAGAAAATCCGCTACAATTGGGTCCTCTACGGAATTTTCTGATTATAAGAAATACCAGCCAGGCGATGATATACGGCAAATTGACTGGAATGTCATGGGACGCACAAATAAAGCATACATAAAACGATTTATGGATGAAAAAGAAGTGCTTACTAGTATATATTTAGATGCGACTTCCTCCATGAAGTCGATTGCTGGTAAGTGGGAATTGGCTAAGCAGCTAGCAGCAAGTTTAAGCTTTTTAACCTTAGTACATGAGGATCGTTTATTCTTTTCTGCCATGACTTCGCCAAAAAGCACCTTTTATAGAAAAGGTGCCGTACATAGTAAAAGAACCTTTTATGAAATAATGGATTTTCAAGAAGAAAGTGAATCGACAAGCTTTATCGAGCCCCTGGGAAAGGCTATTACAAAGAAGCAAAATCTGACCATTTTAATTACTGACGGATTAGAGCCAATCCATCATTTTGTTGAGTTTTTTCAACGGGTTCACACTGGTCATTATTCCATTTGGCTCATTCAGCTGTTAAGTGAAGAAGAATTAAATCCTGCTTTTCATGGGGATATGGAATTGCTAGACAGTGAAAATCAGTCAACTGTCGATGTAAGTATGAATCAGAATATTTTAGAAATGTACAAAAAAAGAGTGATAGAACATAATAAAGAACTAGCTTTACTTTGTGCGAAATATGGAGTGCACTACATGCTGGCTACAGATGCTAAAGATATTCAAACAATCTTGCTTCGGGATTTTGCCAATCAAGGTTATATAAGATAAGGAGGAAGCGCTTATGCAATTTGTTCACCCACTGTATTTTTTATTTCTTCTTTTTATTGCTGCGTTTATCCTCTTTTATTTTTTCCGCAAGCAATATACAAAGCAAATCATCCCATCTAATTTATTGTGGACAGAGGTTATGAATGAAATGAAAGCATCCTCTTGGCTCCAGAAATGGCAGAATAACCTTCTGTTTTGGCTGCAGCTGCTCTGTCTTTTATTGCTTTTATTCGCAGTAGTGCAGCCTGTTTACTGGAAAGAAGGATTAAAAGGAGAACAATTTATTTTTTTGATGGATACCTCTGCCTCTATGGCAAGTACTGCTAATCAACAGAACAAACTAGAGGAAAGCAAAAAAAGGGCAATCGAAATGGTGCAAGCATTAAAAGATAATCAAACAATCACATTAATGGAAGTAAATAATCAACCAACTATTCTTTTAAATAAGGAAAAGGATAAAAAGAAAATAGTTCAAGCAATCAATGATATGCATTTAAGCTATACCCACGACAATTTTGATAAAGCAACTCAAATGGCAGAATCAATAGCAGTTGCTGGCAAAACTGCTATCCATATTTTTTCGGATGCTGTTACAAACGAGACAGTGGAGCAACATTTGAAAGATTACTATACAGAAGTTCATAATATTGGAAGCGATACGGATTCTAATATTTCTATTCAATCGTTTGGGGTTGCGAAGAAAAATGATAGCATTGCTGGAGTAGCTATGGTGAAAAATCAGAATGAAAAAACAGAAAAGATTCCTTTTCAAGTTGTAAGTGAAGGGGCAATATTATGGGAGAAAACAATCACACTTTTTCCACAAGAACAAAAAATAATCACGATAGAATCACTTCCTGCCAAAGCTTATTATGAAGCAAAAATCAATGCAAAAGATCAGTACATGGTAGATAATAAGCAAACGGCCATCTATACTAGTGCATTATCTTCCATCTATGCACCAGATTCGGCTAATTCATTTCTATTGAAAGCTTTTTCGACAATCGGTTTACATGTGGTACAAATGGAGAATCAAGACGAAATTAAGAAGAAAAAAGATGGGATCTATTTGTTGAATGGCTCTACCATTCTGAAAAACAATACACAGCCATCAATCTTTTTTTATGAATCGAAGGACAAGACTCCGCTAAAAGAAGCATTGGAACTGGAAGACGATTCCTTGTTTACCCATGTCGATATGAAGGATGTATATATAAAAGAAGCTTATATAAATAAACAAAATGATATGGATACGATTCTAAAAAGTGGGGATATACCACTTATACAGAAAGGAAAGATAAATGGCCAGCCGGTAATTTATATTAATTTCTCGATTCAAGATAGTGATTGGCCGCTGCATCCAAGCTTTCCTGTGTTCTTATATAATAGTTATCAATGGTTATCGTCACAATCTAACTACATCGGTGATTTTCAGCCATTAGAATCAAAATCTTTGAATTTAAATGCATCTATAAAGGAATGGGAAATTTTTAATGAAAAAGATGAAGCCATTGCTTCCTATCATCCTGCCAAAGAAAGCTTTCAAGCTCCAAAATCTCCAGGAGTTTATCAACTCTCATCTAGAGATAGTGTTTTTTATTTTTCTGTAAGCTTAGATGATCGGGAAAAAAAGATTCAATCAGAAAAATCCTTTTCCATAAATGATCAATCCCTACAAAACACAACAAACAAAGTGGCAGTACAGCAGAATACGTTGTGGTTTTGGTTTGCTTTGTCAGCATTTATACTACTTATAATCGAATGGGAGGTGTATAGACGTGCTAGTAGAATTTAAATACCCTTTCCTATTTTTATTGTTTTTGCCTGTTAGCATCTTGTTGTTTTTATATGTAAAACAACTACAAAATCAACGGAATAATAAAAAGGAAGGGTATATAATTGCAGCCCTCCGTTTTTGTCTATTTAGCGTACTGATTTTTGCTTTAACCGTTCCACAGTTGGTAATCCCGCATAGAGATGTGCCTGTTGTATTTGTATTGGATAGATCTGCAAGTGTAAAAGGATCAGCTGATGCAGAGTTTAGTTTTTTAGAACAAAGTATTCATTCAAAAAAACCGACAGATGAATATAGTATCATTTCATTCGGGGATAAGCCAATTGTTGAGCAAATCATGGGAACAGAAGAGCTGCGAATATCCAAATTAAGTGAAGAAATCGGACAAAATCACACCAATATAGAGTCTGCTTTATCGTTCGCTTCTAGTATTCTTCCAAACCATGGTGGAAGAATCGTACTGCTAACAGATGGAAATGAAACAATAGGCAAGGCAAAAGAGTTTGTCCCACTTCTAAAAAATCAATCGATTGAATTGGATGCGGTTTTATTACAATCAGAAAACTACGAAGATATGGCAATAAGCAATATAGAGCTTCCTCCCACACTTTATAAAGGAGAGCAAGTTTCATTGCATGTTTCTGTTGACAGTAATGTTTCAAAAAAAGGAACACTTCATTTATATGCTAATAATAAACAGATTGAAACAAAGGAAGTGGATGTGAAAGAGGGGCAAAATGTATTTCCAATTCATATGAAAGTAGACCAAACTGGTCTTGTTACATATCGGGCAGAGCTGGAAACGGAAAAGGATGCTTATACAGAAAACAATAAGTTTCAAGCAGTAACAACGATTAAAACAACGCCTAAAATATTAATTGTGCAAAATACAGAAAATGATCAGGTAAAAGATATTTTACAATCTGCAGGGTATGAGGTGGACAGTTTATCTCCTGCAAAACTTCCTACTTCTTTATCCGGTTATCTTTCTTATCAATCGATTATCTTTAATAATGTCCCGGCTACGTCCATAACGGAAAAACAAATGTCCTTAATGGAGAAAAGTGTAAAGGATTTTGGAGTAGGCTTTTTAATGGCAGGTGGAGAAGACAGCTTTGGTTTAGGTGGATATTTTAAAACACCGATTGAAAAACTGCTCCCTGTTGATATGGAGATCAAAGGAAAAAAGGAAATGCCATCATTAGGTTTAATGATTGTATTAGATCGTTCTGGCAGCATGTCTGGCGATAAATTAGCATTGGCAAAAGAGGCAGCTGCAAGATCGATTGAGCTGTTAAAAGACACTGATACATTGGGGTTTATTGCCTTTGATGATAAACCATGGAAAATTGTAGAACCGAAGCCTTTAAAAGATAAGGAGGAAGTAATTAAAAAAATCCGGTCTATTGCATTAGGTGGAGGAACCGAAATCTATTCTTCCTTAGCAGCTGCTTATGAAGAGATGGAAGGATTGGATGTTAAACGGAAACATATTATTCTTTTAACAGATGGACAATCTGCTACTAATAATGATTATAATAGCCTTTTGGAAGAAGGTAAGAAAAATAGTATCACTTTATCGACAGTTGCGCTAGGCATGGATGCAGATATCGGGCTTTTAGAGGAATTAGCTGAATTAGGATCTGGCCGTTATTATGAGGTTCAGGATTCAAGTGTTATTCCATCTATTTTATCGAGAGAAACAGTGATGGCTTCTCGCACATATATTGAAGATAACCCTTTTTATCCAATTATTCAAAATGGGTATAGCTGGACAAATTTATTTCAAGACGGAGTTCCACGAATGAATGCTTATATTGCAACAACACCTAAGGGGCAGGCTCAAGTACCAATTTTAAGTGAAAAAAAAGATGCGGTATTAGCAGAATGGCAGTATGGACTTGGAAAAACGGTGGCATTTACTTCGGATATTAATGGCGGATGGAACGGTGATTGGTCACGTTGGTCAAAATGGGGAAGCTTTGTAAACAAAATGGTGACAGAAACACTGCCCCAATATGATTCGGATCCTTATTCCGTATCAGTAGAAAAAAGGGATGAGCAAAATGTACTGACAATCAATTCTGATGAGCTGTCGACATTGCCGGTAGAGGTTTCTATTGTTTCACAAAAAGGAGAAAAGCTTGATATTCATACAAAAATGACGGCTCCTGGAAAATACGAAGTCGATCTTGATGAAGATCCTGGGCTCTATTTTATTAATATAAAACAAACAACGGAACAGGGAAATACATCTCTTTATCAATCTGGGTTTTCTATTCCTTATTCAAAGGAATATTTATTAAAAGGAAGCGATAAAAAGAAAGTAGAAGAGCTGCTTTCTATTTCCGATGGAAAATTGCTGACAAAAGAAGCAGATTCCTTTCGTCCACTTCAAGAAAAAAGCAACAAAAAACAAGAAATTACATTATGGTTGATTGTTTTGGCATTTTTGTTATTATTTATTGAAGTAGCAATCCGTCGATTTGGCTTAAAAGTAATAACCTTCCAACAAAAGAATAAACCAGAAAAGAAAAACATACAGAAAATAAACAAAAAGGCAGCAAGCAATCAAGAGCAAATAAATGACAGGGGAGTGACACGTGAAGTAGAGAAAAAGAAAGAGCAAAGAAAAACAAAAAAGAAAAAACAAATACAAAAAAGCACAAAAACTAGCTCGGATCGAGAAAGTCATTTACAGCAATTATTAGAAATGAAAAGAAAAAAACATAAGTAATGACTAGTTGCTTGTTACTACAAGTCATGTAAAGATAAAATCTTGACATCTAATCATATTCTGTGTAGAATAATTGTGTAAAGGCTTTTGACTTAACACGGGGGTATTTTCGATGCTTGAAAAAACAACACGAATGAATTATCTTTTCGATTTCTATCAGTCGTTGTTGACACCGAAGCAACGAAGTTATATGTCTCTTTATTATTTGGATGACTATTCTCTTGGTGAAATTGCAGACGAATATGATGTAAGTCGTCAAGCGGTGTATGATAATATAAAACGTACAGAAGCAATGCTTGAGGAATATGAGCATAAATTATTACTCTTTCAGAAGTTTCAAGAGCGTACTGTACTTTTTACGCAAATGAAAGAGTTGCTAAAAAACGATACTCCTTCGGTTTCAGCGTTGCAGAAAGCAATATTCGAGCTGGAGAAATTAGATTAAGGAGGGTCACATATGGCATTTGAAGGTTTAGCTGACCGACTGCAAAATACCATTCAAAAAATCCGTGGAAAAGGGAAAGTAAATGAAGCGGATGTTAAAGAAATGATGCGTGAAGTCCGTCTTGCATTATTGGAAGCGGATGTTAACTTTAAAGTAGTAAAGGAATTTGTGAAAAAAGTTAGTGAACGTGCAGTTGGACAAGAAGTGCTGAAAAGTTTAACTCCTGGGCAACAAGTTATTAAAGTAGTAAAAGAAGAGCTGACAGAATTAATGGGTGGAGAGCAAAGTAAAATTGCTGTTTCCAACCGGCCGCCGACTGTTATTATGATGGTTGGATTGCAAGGTGCCGGGAAAACCACTACTACTGGAAAACTCGCTAATTTGCTGCGCAAAAAATATAATCGAAAACCACTCCTTGTTGCGGCTGATATTTATCGGCCAGCTGCTATTAAGCAATTGGAAACTTTAGGGAAACAACTTGACTTTCCAGTGTTTTCTTTAGGTGACCAAGTAAGTCCTGTGGAGATTGCAAAACAAGCGATTGAAAAAGCAAAAGAAGAGCATCATGATTATGTATTAATTGATACAGCGGGTCGTCTTCATGTGGACGAATCTTTAATGGATGAATTAAAGCAGATCAAAGAACTGTCAAAGCCTGATGAGATTTTCTTAGTCGTTGATGCTATGACAGGACAAGATGCTGTAAATGTTGCAGGAAGCTTCAATGAACAGCTTGGACTTACGGGTGTTGTATTGACAAAACTGGATGGAGATACTCGAGGCGGTGCAGCACTTTCCATTCGTTCTGTTACACAAACGCCGATTAAGTTTGTTGGTCTTGGTGAAAAAATGGATGCATTAGAAGCGTTTCATCCAGAACGCATGGCGTCCCGTATTCTTGGGATGGGCGATGTATTAAGCTTAATTGAAAAGGCACAGTTGAATGTGGATGAAGAAAAAGCGAAAGAGCTTGAAAAGAAGATGAAAAATGCTTCTTTCACATTAGACGATTTTCTTGATCAATTAGGGCAAGTAAAAAGCATGGGCCCCCTTGATGAACTATTAAAAATGATGCCTGGCGCGAATAAGATAAAAGGTTTGAATAATCTACAAGTAGATGAAAAACAAATTGCTCATGTAGAAGCAATTATTCGTTCCATGACGATGAAAGAAAAAGAACACCCGGAAATTATCAATGCAAACAGACGGAAGCGTATTGCCAAAGGAAGCGGCAGAAGTGTACCGGAAGTAAACAGATTGTTAAAGCAATTTGAGGATATGAAAAAAATGATGAAACAAATGACCAATATGGGTCAAAAAGGAAAGAAAAAAGGCGGCTTTAAAATGCCTTTTAATCCATTTTAAACAAGGAAAAACCGCAAGATTTAGTGAATTTGATGGGAAAGTAAAGTCTGACAAGAAAAAACACTTTACAAACTCTAAAACAATTGATATTATACTATCTTGTGTGAAACTATTCGGAGGTGCAATTTTAATGGCAGTAAAAATTCGTTTAAAACGTATGGGAGCAAAAAAATCTCCTTTTTATCGTATCGTAGTAGCAGATTCTCGTTCACCACGTGATGGACGTTTCATTGAAACAGTAGGAACTTACAATCCTGTAGCAGAGCCTGCTATCGTGGATATCAACGAAGAAAAAGTACTACAATGGCTACAAACTGGTGCAAAACCATCTGATACAGTTCGTAACCTTTTCTCTAACCAAGGTATTATGGAAAAATTCCATAATATTAAAAACGGCAAGTAATTCGTTCTGAGACAATGAAAGAGCTTATAGAAACGATTGTTAAGCCCCTTGTTGATTATCCGGATGATGTTACTGTACAGGTTACGGAAGAGGTTAATCGAATCATTTACTTGCTTTCTGTCAACAAGAACGACATGGGAAAAGTAATTGGAAAGCAAGGGCGGGTTGCTAAAGCAATTCGGACGGTTGTTTACGCAGCTGGATCATTACAACAGAAGAAACTAATTGTTGAGATTAGTGATTAGAAGTAAAATAAAGGAGGAGGGGAAACCCTTCTCTTTTTCTAATTACTTTTTATCAGGAGGCATGTATGAAAATACTCCAGTCCGTTAGTGTAAAGCAGATTTTAACAGAAACAACAAAGGAACAGCTTTTACAAAAATATGAACAAGAGATCATGCAGTTGGAGAAAGAATGTCAGCAGTTGCGCTTTGAGGAAAAAAAACAGCTGCGGAATCAACATTTGTCTACTAGTAAAATAAAAGGCTATTATAACAGCACAATAAAAAAAAGATTGGAAAAAAAGCAAGGGAAAGAGTTTCTGATCGAACAAATACATATACTACCACTGGGTAGTGAACTGAAGGAACAAGAAGTTACAGCATTAGTGGAAATTAACGAAGGCGATGTTTGGCAAGATACAATAAGCTCTAAAACAATTATTATAAAAGACGGAGTAGTAGAAGAAATAAGATAGAGGTGAAAAAATGGAAAAATGGTTTAATGTAGGAAAGGTCGTTAATACACATGGAATAAAAGGGGAAGTTCGTGTTATTTCACGTACAGACTTTCCAGAAGAACGATATAAAGTAGGCAATACGATATATTTTTTTCAAACGGAGAAAGCTGAACCAATGGAAGTGACCATCAAAAGCCATCGTGTACATAAGAATTTTAATTTATTAACATTTGAAGGATATGATAATGTTAATTCTATTGAATTCATGAAAGGTGGATTATTAAAGGTTCCAGAAAGCTTCTTAGGAGAACTTTCTGAAAACGAGTATTATTTCCATGAAATTATCGATTGCACTGTAAAAACGATTGAAGGGGAGGAACTCGGTATTATTACAGAGATTTTGACTCCGGGAGCAAATGATGTATGGGTAATAAAAGGGAAAGATAAAAGGGAGCTGCTTATTCCCTATATAGAAGAAGTAGTGATGAAAGTGGATGTAAAAGAAAAACTAGTTATTATTGAGCCAATGGAAGGGCTGTTGTCTTAATGAAAGTAGATGTACTGACACTTTTCCCAGAGATGTTTGACGGGATATTTAATAGCTCTATCTTAAAAAAAGCGAAGGAAGCTGAAAAAGTTACGTACAATGTCGTGAATTTCCGTTCCTATTCAGACAACAAACACCAATCTGTTGATGACTATCCTTACGGTGGCGGCGCTGGCATGGTTTTAAAGCCACAGCCTATCTTTGATGCTGTACAAGGGATAAAAGAAGCTAGCGGTACCTCTCCGCGCGTTATTTTAATGTGCCCTCAAGGGGAAAGATATTCGCAGCAAAAAGCAGAAGAGCTTGCTAGAGAAGATCATTTGATTTTTATTTGTGGTCATTATGAAGGCTATGATGAAAGAATAAGAGAACATTTAGTAACAGATGAAATTTCGATTGGCGATTATGTTCTGACAGGCGGAGAATTAGGAGCTTTAGTAGTGATTGACAGTGTTGTGCGCTTATTGCCAGGTGTATTAGGAAAAGAAGCTTCACATGTGAATGATTCTTTTAGTACAGGCTTGCTTGAGCACCCCCATTACACCCGTCCAGCAGACTTTAGAGGAATGAAGGTTCCTCCCACTTTATTATCAGGAAATCACGCTCATATTGAGGAATGGAGAGAAACGGAATCTCTTAGAAGAACAATCCAAAGGCGGCCAGATTTACTAGAAAACTACCCATTAACGGAAAAACAACAAAAACTAATAGAAGAAATGAAGAAAAGCAATGAATAGATATTGATGTTGTTTTCTTTTTATGTTAAGATATCACTTGTGGCTTAAGCGGAGACAATCTGCGTAAAGGCCTTAAAACGATGTTCCGCTGCAAGAATTCTCTTAAGAGTGCAAGAATGTCTGTTGGAAGGAGTTGAAAACGATGCAAAAATTAATAGAAGATATCACAAAAGAACAACTTCGTTCAGATCTTCCTACGTTCCGTCCTGGTGACACTGTACGTGTACACGTTAAAGTTGTTGAGGGTACTCGTGAGCGTATTCAGGTATACGAAGGTGTTGTGATTAAGCGTCGTGGTGGTGGAATCAGCGAAACTTTTACAGTACGTAAAGTTTCTTACGGAGTAGGCGTTGAACGTACTTTCCCTGTAAACACACCAAAAATTGCGAAGCTTGAAGTTATTCGTCGCGGTAAAGTTCGCCGTGCTAAACTTTACTACCTACGTAACCTACGTGGTAAAAAAGCTCGTATTAAAGAAATCCGATAATTGTTACCAAAAAAGAGCTTGTTCTAAACAAGCTCTTTTTTATTTAGAAAATGTTAAATCACAATGGAAATATTCATGCAAATCCACTCCTATTTATCGGACGAACCAACCGCCAAGGCTCCTCGTGCATTCCTCGAAGCCATTGAAAAAGCACTTTATTCGATAAATAATAGAGAGAGAATAAATGAGATATGTCTGTATATATACTACTCATCCTATCAGCATAAAGAGTCACCCACACGACTCCAGAGCAAAATCAAAAATATTAAGACAGCGGCTAATAGAGCGTGCCTGCCTTTTTTAGGATAGACATCCATACAATTAAATTTGCACAATGGCATATGAAAAGAAGCAGCTTTCCGTTTTTTATGATCTGAGTTTGAACCAAGGAGCAGTCGGAATACACGAAGACTCCTGTGGGAATTGCGAGACAGGTGAGACCCCGCAGGAGCTTGCTCCGAGGAGGCTCACCGCTCGCCCCACGGAAAGCGAAGTGTATTCTGACTGCAGACTATTCGAGAGCTAAGGTTTTTTTCAGGGGAGACACCCATGGAACAAAATTTGCATCATGGCGCTTGAAAAGAAGCAGCTTTCTATTTTGTTTATGACCTAAGTTTAAAGCAGGTAGCAGCCGGAATACACGAAGACTCCTGCGGGAATTGCGGGACAGCCAAGACCCCGCAGAAAGCGAAGTGTATTCCGGCTGCGGACTTATTAAGAGAGCATCATTTTTTCAGGACAGCCTAATTAAATTACATACCCATTATTGAAATTTTACATCGTCCTACTATTTAGATTAAAATAAATACTAGAAAGAAGTTTGAAACTCTAAATCAAGCCGACAAACCAACACCCAGTTACAGAACTGTGATGAACCAAAATGTTTAAAATAGTTGGAATAGACGCAAGAGGAACAACTCCTTCATTACGACAAACAAGGATTGGTGAACAAGATGGCAAAGAAAAAGAAAAATGAAGCTTGGGAATGGGGAAAAGCATTAATAATTGCAGTATTATTAGCATTTGTTATCCGCTATTTCTTATTTGCTCCTATTGTGGTAGATGGAGAATCGATGATGCCAACACTTCATAATCAAGACAGAATGATTGTAAATAAACTAAATTATAAAATCAGTAGTCCAGAGCGCTTTGATATTATCGTTTTCCATGCCCCAGAAGGAAAAGATTATATTAAAAGAGTAATTGGACTACCTGGAGACACGGTTGAATATAAAAATGATACTTTATATATTAATGGAAAAGCGTACGAAGAACCCTATTTAGACGAATATAAAAAACAAGTTATCGACGGTCCCTTAACAGAATCGTTTACATTGGAAGAAAAAACTGGCGAAAAAACAGTACCTAAAGAGGAGCTGTTTGTTATGGGAGATAATAGAAGAGATAGTAAAGACAGCAGACATATCGGCACCATTCCATTTGAAAAAGTGTTAGGGAATACTAGTGTTATTTACTGGCCGGTAACAGATATTCAATTTATTAAATAAATACTACTAATAATATGATAAGCAAGTTAGTAATGAGGTGATTAATTTGACAATACAATGGTTTCCAGGCCATATGGCAAAAGCAAGAAGGCAAGTAACAGAAAAATTAAAACTTGTTGATATTATTTTCGAATTGGTGGATGCACGAATTCCACAATCGTCAAGAAATCCAATGATAGATGAAATTATCCAACATAAGCCACGATTAGTGTTGTTAAATAAGGCAGATATGGCAGATAAAGACAAAACAAAAGAATGGATTAACTATTTCCAAAGCAAAGGAATAAAAGCTTTGGCTATTAATTCACAAGCTGGTGTCGGGATGAAAGAAATTACGGCATTAGCAAAAGAAGTATTGTCGGAAAAATTTGACCGGATGAAGGCAAAAGGAATTAGACCGCGAGCTATTCGAGCAATGATTGTTGGGATACCAAATGCAGGAAAATCAACCTTGATTAATCGTTTAGCAAAAAAGAATATTGCAAGAACAGGAAATACTCCAGGAGTTACAAAAGCACAGCAATGGATTAAAGTAGGCAAAGAGTTAGAGCTATTAGATACACCAGGAATTCTTTGGCCAAAGTTTGAAGATCAAGAAGTGGGATTAAAGCTTGCATTAACTGGAGCAATTAAAGATACTATTTTAAACTTGCAGGATATTGCCATATACGGATTGCGCTTTTTAGAAAAAGAATATCCAAATCGTTTAAAGGAAAGGTTTCAGCTGGAAGAAATCCCAGAAGATATTGTTGAGTTTTTTGATAAAATTGGACAAGTACGCGGATGCTTAACAGGTGGTGCCGTTGTTGACTACGATAAAGTAACAGAGTTAGTCATCAGAGAAATAAGAGGAGAAAAATTCGGTCCTCTAACGTTTGAAAATGCAAAAGATTTAGCGGTGTCACAAGAAACAAATGACTAAATAGATAAGAGAGGGTTTGATCTTTTGGTCATGATCCTCTTTTTTAATTGTATAAGGTTGTTCAAAAAGTCCGGTAAAAAGAACATAACAAATTTCATCGTTGGCTCAAGCATAACCCCACGGAAAGCGAAGTGCATTCCGACTGCGGACTATTCGAGAGAATCAAAGCATATTTTCAAGGCAGCCACAAGGAAAGGAAAGAGAAAAAAATGAAAGTAGCTACAATAAAAGAGTTAAAAACAAAGCTAGAAAATATAACAGAAATAAACGATCCTTTTATCGAAGAAATAAAAAAAGATACAAGAAAAGGAGTACAAACTCTTTTTAAAACATGGCAGAAAAAGAAAGAAAAAGAAGAAGAACTACATCAGCGGTTCTTAGCATTAAATACATACGAAAATCAACTGAGAACAAAAGGCTATACACTTATAGCTGGAATTGATGAGGTAGGCAGAGGACCACTTGCTGGACCCGTCGTAACAGCTGCAGTTATCCTTCCAGAAAACTTTTATTTACCAGGCATAGATGATTCAAAAAAACTATCAGAGAAAAAAAGAGAAGAGTTTTTTGAAAGCATTCAACAAGAAGCCATAGCCATTGGAATTGGAATTATACATGCTGAAGAAATTGATCAAATTAATATTTACGAAGCGACAAAAAAAGCAATGTTACAAGCAATAAATGATTTAACGATTAATCCAGATTATTTATTAATCGATGCAATGAAATTAACAACACCATACCCAAGCCAGTCAATTATTAAGGGAGACAGTAAAAGCATTACGATTGCAGCAGCAAGTATCATTGCAAAAGTAACAAGAGACAATATGATGAAAGAGTTGGATAAACAATTCCCTGCCTATCATTTCAAAAAAAACATGGGATATGGCACGAAGGAACATTTAGAAGCATTACAAATAGAGGGAATAACCAGCTATCATCGTAAAAGTTTTTCACCGGTTAAAGAAATGTCATTAACAAGGAAGAAGTAAGGGGGAAGTATGCATGAGCTACTCTGCTAATAATATTCAGCAGCTGTTTAAACAAGAATATAGCTTACCAAATCAGCCTGTGCAATTAAGACCTGGCCAAATTGTTTATGGGAAAGTGACAAAGTTGTTTCCAAACGAAATGGCGGAAATACAGGTTGGCGAGCAGAAGCTCTATGCCCATTTATCGACTCCTTTATCTTCAGGTGAGAAATATTGGTTTCAAGTTCAAGTTGGACAAGAAAAACTAGCATTAAAAGTACTGTCTAGCGTAAAGCAACCAGGAAAAGAAGACAAAGGCAGCAGTACAGCATCATTATTAAAACAGCTGTCTCTTTCAGATACAAAAGAAAATAGAGCAGTGGTAGCTTCTTTTTTAAAAGATCAGCTTCCATTAACGAAAGAAATTCTATTCAAAGCAAGTGCTTGGTTAACAAAGAGCGAAAATCTTCCATCAGATATTGCCGTTATCAAACAAATGGTAGAAAGAGAGCTTCCATTGACCAAAGCAGTGTTTACGAGTTTAGTACAAGTGCATTCAGGAAGTTCATTTACCGATTTATTGCATGCTTTAAGCAATGAACTAACCACGCATTCTATCCAAAGTAATTTGTTAGAAAAAGTAATCAGTACATTCCATTCTGAAAATTTTACTAATTGGGAGGATAGCAATCAAATTAAAGGGAAATTAGCCGAAATTTTTCATCGATTAGGATTTTCATATGAAGTAGAGCAATTTACCTTATTAAAAGAAACGAAAAAAACATGGCAGGAATCAGAGCAGTTAAAACCGCTTTTACTTAAATTATTAAGTGACGATATTCCACAATCAACAAAGGATATTACAAGTCAGCTAATTGAAAAAATTACAGGTGTGCAACTGCTATCACAAGAAGCTGGACCAATGATTCAAATGATGATGCAGCTGCCAGTATCTTTTGGTAAACATACGATGGATGCAACGATTCAATATAATGGGAAGAAAACAAAAGATGGCAAGATTGATAGTGATTATTGTCGGATTATGTTTTATTTAGATTTAGAGTATTTAAAAGAAACAGTCATTGATATGCATATCCAAAACAGAGTCATGACTATCACTATATGGAATAATCAGCCTCTTATTTCTACACTAGTTTCTGCGTACTCTAAACAGCTAAAAGAAAAAATGAACCAGGCAGATTATACCTTGTTAAGTATTGCGAGCAAGCCGCTGTCAGAGAATCAACATAATCTGAAAAACGGACTATCTTCCTTGGAGTTTGGAAATTTTTCCTATAAAGGAGTAGACTTTAAAATATGAAAGAAAAAGAGAGTGAAAACAGGAAACGTAAAAAAGCTGTAGCTTTGCGTTATACACAATATGAAGAGGCGCCAACTGTAATAGCAAAGGGAAAAGGAATGATTGCGGAATCTATTGTTGAAAAAGCAAAAGAAAATGGAATTCCGATTCAAGATGATCCATCCTTAGTGGAATTATTAGCAAAGCTGAATTTGCATGAGGAAATACCAGAAGATTTATATAAGGCAGTTGCAGAGGTATTTGCCCTTATTTATAAATTGGATAAAGAGTATGGCGAGAATAAGGGATGAAACTATGACAAGATGATCCAAAATATTTTAAATGCTAGTATAATAAGTGGAGCAGTCGGAAGGTTTTTCGCGGAAAAACTATGTTCTCACTTTCTAATAGAAAATGAAAAGGCAAGTCAGTATAATTTAATCTTAAAGCCTTTTTGTAGACAAATAGAGCTTCTTTTTTATAAAATGAAAGCGTAAACATTTAGTGGATTTTCCATTTAACTTTTTGAAAATGAAAAAAAGTTAAAAAGAATGAATATTATGATAGTGTAAATGATACTTTTAAAAGAGAACAAAACAGCAAAAGGGGTGAGGAACCTTGAATATTCATGAATATCAAGGGAAAGAAATTTTAGCACGAAATGGAGTAATGGTGCCAAAAGGAAAAGTGGCATTTACAGTGGAAGAAGCGATCCAAGCTGCTGAACATTTAGGAGGCGACAGTTGGGTAGTAAAAGCGCAAATCCATGCTGGAGGAAGAGGGAAAGCGGGAGGAGTAAAGGTAGCAAAAACAATGGATGAAGTAAAAAAATATGCAGAATCTATTTTAGGAAGTACCCTTATTACTCACCAAACAGGTCCAGAAGGCAAAAAAGTTAAGCGTTTACTTATTGAGGAAGGATGTCGTATAACGAAAGAGTTTTACATAGGGGTTGTTGTTGATCGAGCAACTTCTCGAATTGTATTGATGGGGTCAGAGGAAGGCGGAACGGAAATTGAAGAAATAGCAGAAAATCAGCCTGAGAAGATTTTTAAAGAAGTAATTGATCCAGTTATTGGTTTAACAGCATTTCAAGCAAGAAGGCTTGCTTTTTCCATACGAATTCCTTCTAAACAAATAAATAAAGCGGTTTCATTTATGCTTGGTTTATATAAAGTTTTTGTAGAGAAAGATTGTTCTATTGCAGAAATTAATCCATTGGTTTTAACAGACGAAGGAGAAGTTGTCGCATTAGATGCGAAATTAAATTTTGATAGTAATGCATTATATAGACAGAAGGATATTATGGCATATAGAGATTTGGAGGAGGAAGATAAGAAAGAGATCGAAGCATCAAAATATGAATTAAGTTATATTTCATTAAACGGAAATATTGGCTGCATGGTAAATGGCGCAGGCTTAGCAATGGCAACAATGGATATCATTAAACATTGTGGAGGCGAACCGGCCAACTTTTTGGATGTAGGAGGCGGCTCTACTCCAGAAAAAGTAACAGAAGCATTTAAAATTATATTATCTGATCATCAAGTAAAAGGAATATTTGTTAATATTTTTGGTGGAATCATGAAATGCGAT
The DNA here is from genome assembly GCF_983173855.1 of Niallia sp. WK069_GA_01. Classification (NCBI taxonomy): domain Bacteria; kingdom Bacillati; phylum Bacillota; class Bacilli; order Caryophanales; family Bacillaceae; genus Niallia; species Niallia sp. WK069_GA_01. The sequence continues at coordinate 3,112,214 of NZ_OZ470138.1, read as the reverse complement.
ATTATAGCCGAAGGTATTGTAGAGGCTGCAAAGCAAGTGCGTTTAGAAGTACCTTTAGTAGTTCGTCTAGAAGGTACAAATGTGGTGTTAGGGAAAAAAATCCTGCTTGATTCAAGCATTTCTATTATCACTGCAGAATCGATGGCTGATGGAGCAGAAAAAATCGTTTCGCTTGTTCAAGGGAAGGGAGAAGGAAAATGAGTGTATTTATAAATAAAGAAACGAAAGTATTAGTACAAGGAATAACGGGGTCTACTGCTCTTTTTCATACAAAACAAATGATAGAATATGGAACTAAAATTGCAGGTGGTGTAACGCCTGGAAAAGGAGGAACAGAGGTAGAGGGAATTCCAGTGTTTGATACGGTGAAAGAAGCTGTGGAAGCAACCAATGCAAATGTATCCGTCATTTATGTACCAGCCCCATTTGCGGCAGATGCAATAGAAGAGGCGGTCGATGCGGAGTTGGATTTAGTAATTTGTATAACAGAGCATATACCCGTTTTAGATATGGTAAAAGTAAAGCGTTTTATGGAAGGGAAAAAAACTAGATTAATTGGCCCTAACTGTCCAGGTGTTATTACACCAGGAGAATGTAAAATTGGTATTATGCCAGGATATATCCATAAAAAAGGCCATATAGGGGTTATTTCTCGTTCTGGAACTTTAACATATGAAGCAGTGCATCAATTGACACAAGCAGGAATTGGCCAATCAACAGCAGTTGGCATTGGTGGAGATCCTGTGAACGGTACAGATTTTATTGAAGCATTAAAAGCGTTTAATGAAGATGAGGAGACTTATGCAGTCATGATGATTGGCGAAATTGGAGGCACCGCAGAAGAAGAAGCAGCAAGGTGGATTAAAAAAAATATGAAAAAGCCGGTTGTTGGTTTTATTGGCGGAAGAACGGCACCCCCTGGCAAAAGAATGGGCCATGCAGGAGCGATTATTTCAGGAGGAAAAGGGACAGCAGATGAAAAAATAGCTGTCTTAAATGAATGTGGCATTAAAGTGGCTGAAACTCCTGCCGAAATGGGAGCTGCTTTAATAGCTGTATTAAAAGAACATTCCTTATACGATCATTGTAAAACCCATGAAATTCAATAAATCTAATAGCAAATACCCAAGTGGATTTTCTTGGGTATTTCTCTACGTAACTTCCATCTATTAATGTGATTCAAGTGCTTAAAAATGGAACAAAATGAAGGGGAGTGGAAAATAAACGTAATAAAATCTATTAAAATAAATGTAAAACTCATATAATAAAATAGATAATTCCTTATTTTTTCTTTTTTATTTTTATTCATGCTAATGTATACTTTTACAAATTCCTTCTATTATTAAGTGAATATCAGAAAGGAAGGAACGAAAATTGGAGAAATTAAACGAGAAATTAATCCTGCTTGATCATTGCCGTGGAATTAGCTGGAAAACCATCTTATTTTTATTAAAAACGGACCCGGATCTTCAAACATTATCTTCAACTTCTAGTCAAGCAATTTCCTCATTTTCTCGTCCATTAAAAAGCGAAGCAATAGAAGATTATCACTCCCCTTTAATACAAGAACAAATCAGTCAATATGCTCCTAACGGTATAACAGCTATCACCTATTTTGATTCCCGTTACCCATCGATTTTGAAAGAAATCTATCAGCCTCCTTGGGTTCTTTATGCAAAAGGAGATTTATCTTTGCTGAATTTTGAGAAAAAACTTGCGATTGTAGGCTCGCGACTTGCTACAAATTATAGTCAGAAAGTGATAGAAAATTTAATTCCTGAATTAATTGGACATAATATTACAATAGTAAGTGGCTTAGCAGCTGGTGTTGATTCAATCGCCCATAAATCCACGATTGCTAAAGGGGGAAAAACAATCGGTGTTATTGCTGGTGGATTGTTTCATATTTATCCTAAGGAAAACATTCAACTGGCAAGTATAATGATGAAACACCATCTTGTTTTATCAGAATATCCTCCATTATGTAAGCCAAATAGATGGCAGTTTCCAATGCGGAATCGTATTATTAGCGGCTTATGCAACGGAACTTTAATAGTTGAAGCCAAAAGAAAAAGTGGATCATTAATAACAGCGAATTATGCAGTTAATGAAGGAAGAGATGTTTTTGCCGTTCCTGGAAGTATTTTTAGTCCTTATTCAGCTGGCACAAATGAATTAATAAAGGCAGGAGCGAAGCCAGTGATAACAGCAAATGATATTTTGGAAGAGTGGAATTTTTAACAGAAATAGGAATGAGTGGTATACATTTTTTGTTTAGTACATGATACGATATAAACAATGAAAAAATAAGGAATTATTTTTAGATTGCAAAAGAAGAATAATTAAACAAGTAGTGCAGCTTTTTGTAAACAAAAATGTGGAATTTTCTACTTTTTTAAAGGAAAAAGAAAAAAAGGTTGCTATTTTTTGAAATCTGTTATACATTTTGCAACAGATGAAAAAATAAATGAAATCAAAAATTTAATGGATATAAATTAGTTGAAAACGTTTCCCTTTTGGCGTATTATTTGACAAGTGGAAACATAGTATACAATAATAATGAATATTTATAATCCCTCTTAAGGAGGACAGTTAATGTCAGATTTTCTTGTAATCGTGGAGTCTCCTGCAAAGGCAAAAACGATTGAACGTTATTTAGGTAAAAAATATAAAGTAAAAGCATCTATGGGGCATATACGTGATTTACCGAGGAGTCAAATGGGTGTTGATATAGAAAAAGAATACGAACCGAAATACATAACGATTCGTGGAAAAGGCCCTATATTAAAAGAATTAAAGACTGCAGCGAAAAAAGCAAAAAAAATTTATCTTGCAGCTGACCCCGACAGAGAAGGGGAAGCAATTGCATGGCATTTGGCAAAAAGCCTGAACGTAGATATCGATTCAGACTGCCGCGTTGTATTTAATGAAATTACTAAGGATGCTATTAAAGAGTCTTTTAAACATCCACGGCCAATCAATATGGATTTAGTAGATTCTCAGCAGGCTAGAAGAATACTTGACCGGTTAGTTGGCTACAATATAAGTCCTTTATTATGGAAAAAAGTAAAAAAAGGTTTAAGTGCTGGAAGAGTCCAGTCTGTAGCAGTTCGTCTTATAATTGATCGGGAACATGAAATTAAACAGTTTATTCCTGAAGAATATTGGACAATTGAAGGCAGCTTTCTAAAAGGAAAATCAAACTTTGAAGCTGGTTTTTATGGAGTTAACGGGAAAAAAGTAGAACTAAAATCAGAAGAAGAAGTAAAAGAAGTGGCAGGCTTAATCAAAGGGAATAAATTTACCGTTGCCAAAGTAACAAAACGAGAACGTAAAAGAAACCCAGCAGTTCCGTTTACCACTTCCTCTCTTCAACAAGAGGCTGCACGAAAATTAAATTTCAGAGCAAAGAAAACAATGATGCTTGCACAACAGCTTTATGAAGGAATTGACTTAGGAAAGGAAGGGACAGTTGGTTTAATCACATATATGAGAACCGACTCAACTAGAATTTCAGAAGTGGCGCAAGGAGAAGCTTTTGAGTATATTACAAATAGCTACGGCAGTGAATATACGAAAGGCGAAAAAAGCAAAGAAAAGAAAAATGCTAATATTCAAGATGCCCATGAAGCCGTGCGGCCGACAAGTACAACAAGAGAACCAAGCATGTTAAAAGAACATTTATCAAGAGATCAGCTTCGTTTATATAAACTCATCTGGGAAAGATTTATTGCAAGCCAAATGGCATCAGCCATCATGGATACAATGAGTGTTGATTTGCAAAATGGAGATGTTTTATTTCGCGCGACAGGTTCAAAAGTAAAGTTTGCAGGTTTTATGAAAGTATATGTGGAAGGAACAGATGATGCAGTAGAAGAAAAGGATCGCCTTCTTCCTGATTTGAAAGAGGGAGACGAAGTAATCAAGAAAGACTTTGATTCGAAACAACATTTTACGCAGCCTCCACCACGATACACAGAGGCAAGACTTGTCAAAACATTGGAAGAGTTGGGAATTGGACGACCATCCACGTTTGCTCCAACTTTGGATACTATTCAAAAACGAGGATATGTGGCGTTAGATAATAAACGTTTTATTCCGACCGAGTTGGGAGAAATAGTATTAGAATTGATTTTAGAGTTTTTCCCTGAAATTTTAAATGTTGAATTTACTGCCAATATGGAACATGATTTGGATAATATTGAGACAGGAAAAGTTAATTGGGTAAAAATAATTGATGAATTCTATAAGGTTTTTGAACAAAATTTAGAAAAAGCAGAAAAAGAAATGCAATCAGTAGAAATTAAAGATGAACCTGCTGGTGAAGATTGTGAACTGTGCGGCAGCCCAATGGTATTTAAAATGGGTCGTTATGGTAAATTTATGGCTTGCAGCAATTTTCCTGATTGTCGAAACACTAAACCAATTGTTAAAGCGATTGGTGTAAAATGCCCGAAATGTAATGAAGGAAATATAATTGAAAGAAAAAGTAAAAAGCGGCGGATTTTTTACGGGTGTGATCGTTTTCCTGAATGTGATTTTATCTCATGGGATAAACCAATTCAACGTCCGTGTCCAAAATGTGAAGAAATGCTTGTAGAGAAAAAGCTGAAAAAAGGAATTCAAGTTCAATGTGTTAGCTGTGATTATAAAGAAGAGCCGCAAAGTTAAGAGTAAGCAGATGCTTGCTCTTTTAATGTGTAGATACTGTTTGTTCTAGTGAAAATACCAAGAATATGGCAATGTTTTGCTAAAGGAAGAGGTGAGCACACAAAGCTCACTTTTTTCTATTGAGAACGAATATGTAAAATGATGGATTTTTATTGGTCATTCTTTAATTGGAAGATACAAAAACTTTAATTAAAGTCATACATAGTGTAAAATGCTAGAGGATATATAATTTGAATGACTTATCCTAAAAATATCAGCCTTTGTTATAAAAAATGAAAAGTATGCAATAGACATTATAGATTAGTTGGAGGATTTAATATGCAAGAGACACAAAAATACGTAAATGTAATTGGGGCAGGACTCGCAGGAAGTGAGGCTGCGTGGCAGTTGGCAAAAAGAGGAATTAACGTGCGTTTATATGAAATGAGACCGGTTAAACAAACCCCTGCTCATCATACAGATAAATTTGCTGAACTTGTTTGTAGTAATTCCTTAAGAGGGAATGCTTTAACAAATGCTGTCGGAGTATTAAAAGAAGAGATGAGAAATTTAGATTCGATAATTATTGAGTCTGCTGATTTATGTGCAGTGCCTGCAGGGGGAGCATTGGCAGTAGATAGACATGAGTTCGCAGGAAGAGTAACAGAAAAAGTAAAGAATCATCCGAATGTAACTGTTTTTAACGAAGAAATTACAGAAATTCCAGAAGGACCAACCGTTATAGCAACTGGTCCATTAACAAGTGAAGGTCTATCCAATAGTTTAAAAGCGCTAACAGGAGAAGAATATTTATACTTTTATGACGCTGCTGCTCCTATTATTGAAAAAGAAAGCATAGACTTAAATAAAGTTTATTTGAAATCTCGTTATGACAAAGGAGAAGCAGCTTATTTAAATTGTCCAATGACGGAAGAAGAATTTGAACGTTTTCATGAAGCACTTATTTCGGCAGAGGTCGTACCTTTGAAAGAATTCGAAAAAGAAGTCTATTTTGAAGGATGTATGCCGATTGAAGTAATGGCAGGACGTGGTAAGAAGACAATGCTGTTTGGTCCAATGAAACCGGTTGGTCTTGAAGATCCTCGTACTGGAAAACGCCCATTTGCTGTCGTTCAACTTCGTCAGGATGATGCAGCCGGAACCTTATATAATATTGTTGGTTTTCAAACACATTTAAAATGGGGAGCACAAAAAGAAGTGCTGCAGTTAATTCCGGGGCTTGAGAATGCAGAGATTGTAAGGTATGGAGTTATGCACCGCAACACATTTATTAATTCACCAAAAGTATTAGAGGCTACCTATCAGTTTAAAAATCGTAAAGATTTGTTTTTTGCAGGTCAAATGACTGGGGTAGAAGGCTACGTAGAATCAGCAGCCAGCGGACTTGTTGCTGGAATAAATGCGGCGAGAGTTGTAAATGGACAAGAACCATTGGTTTTTCCAAACGAAACAGCAATTGGAAGCATGGCGAAGTATATTACGACTACAAATGCAAAGAACTTTCAGCCAATGAATGCTAACTTTGGACTTTTTCCTGATCTTCCTATTAGAATTAAAGGAAAAAAAGAAAGATATGAACAACATGCTAACAGAGCATTAGAAACAATTCAGAACTTTGTGAAAAATACGTAAATTAATTGCTTGTGTATACAAAGTATGTTACTATAATGAAGCCGTCTGTGAGGTGAAACGATGGAATCGAAAGAGTACACTTCATTACAGCTATTTATTGAATATCTACAAATTGAAAAAAACTGCTCACCTTATACTATTGAGTATTATCAGCAAGATATTAAACAGTTCTTTCTTTTTATGTCAAATCAACTAATAAACGAATTAGATGAAGTTACTTCTTCTGATGTAAGAATATTTTTAACCGACTTATTTAATGGAAAGCTTGCTAGAAAATCTATTGCCCGGAAAATATCCAGTCTGCGCAGTTTTTACAAGTTTTTAGCAAGAGAAAAAATAGTTGAAACAAATCCTTTTTCAGCAGTTTCTATCCCGAAATTAGAAAAAAGATTACCCGACTTTTTTTATGAAGAAGAATTGCAGCAGCTTTTTTTGTCCTGTGATTCTTCTACTCCGTTAGGGAATAGAAATAAGGCACTTCTTGAATTGTTATACGCAACTGGAATTCGAGTTGGTGAATGTACTAAAATAGAATTAAAGGATCTTGATTTTAGTATTTCTACCGTTTTAGTTAAAGGAAAAGGGAAAAAAGAGCGGTATGTTCCATTTGGCAGCTTTGCGCATGCCGCTTTGCAATCTTACATAAAAGATGGAAGAACAAAGTTGATGGGGAAAAATCGTACACAACACTCCTTTCTATTTGTAAATTATAGAGGAGAACCTTTAACAGATAGAGGTATTCGGGATATATTAAACAAGATGATGAATGCTTCTTCTTTACAAGGGAAAATTCATCCCCACAAACTTAGACATTCATTTGCCACACATTTATTAGCAAATGGAGCTGATATGAGGACTGTTCAAGAACTATTAGGTCATGCATTTTTATCGTCAACGCAAACATATACACATGTAACAAATGAGTATTTAAAGAAAACATACATGTCTTTTCATCCAAGGGCATAGTCCAGATTGTTAAAGGAGGAAGTATATATGGCTGAATTACCACAATTTCATGCAACAACAATATTTGCTGTGCAGCATAAAGGGAAATGTGCCATGTCAGGTGATGGTCAAGTAACTTTTGGAAATGCAGTTGTAATGAAACATACTGCGAAAAAAGTTCGAAAACTTTTTAACGGAAAGGTCATTGCCGGGTTTGCTGGATCAGTTGCTGATGCCTTTACACTATTTGAACTTTTTGAGGGAAAACTGGAAGAGTACAATGGAAATTTACAGAGAGCCTCCGTCGAATTAGCAAAACTTTGGCGAAATGATAAATTCTTACGCAAACTGGAAGCGATGCTAATTGTAATGAACGAATCAGATTTATTATTAGTATCAGGGACTGGTGAAGTAATTGAACCGGATGACGGTATTCTTGCAATAGGTTCAGGTGGGAACTATGCTTTATCTGCTGGAAGGGCATTAAAAAAATACTCAGGCGACCAACTTTCTGCATATGAAATAGCAAAAGCTGCATTAGAAATTGCTGGAGATATATGCGTATATACAAACAATAATATTATTGTGGAAGAATTGTAAGGAGGAGGATTTACCTTGATGCAAAATAAAGCAAGCTTAACACCTCGTCAAATCGTGGAAAGTCTCGATCAATATATTGTTGGACAAAAAGATGCAAAAAAAGCAGTGGCAGTAGCATTAAGAAATCGTTTTCGCCGCAGTTTATTAGACGAAAAGCTGAGAGATGAAATTAGTCCAAAAAATATTCTGATGATGGGTCCGACAGGTGTTGGTAAAACCGAAATTGCTAGACGTATTGCCAAAATTGTCAGTGCCCCTTTTGTTAAAGTAGAAGCGACTAAGTTCACAGAAGTAGGGTATGTAGGAAGAGACGTTGAATCAATGGTTAGAGACCTTGTTGAAACTTCGGTTCGCTTAATAAAAGAAGAGAAAATGCTTCAAGTGAAAGAAAGAGCGGAAGTTGCAGCGAATAATCGAATTGTTGATTTATTAGTTCCGTCCTCTACGAAAAAACAATCTAACTACAAAAATCCGCTTGAAATGCTTTTTGGCGGTGGAAACTCAGAGGCAGAGACAGAAGAGCCTTCAGTAGAAGAAACAAATAAGTATGAAAAAAGAAAAATTATTAAAGAGAAGCTAGCTTTAGGCGAATTAGAAAACGAACAAATAACGGTTGAAATGGAAGAACAGCAGCCGTCTATGTTTGATATGCTCCAAGGTTCTGGAATGGAACAAATGGGGATGAATATGCAAGATGCACTAAGCAGTTTTATGCCTAAGAAAAAGAAAAAAAGAAAGCTGACCGTTCGTGAAGCACGTACAGTGTTAACAAATGAAGAAGCACAAAAGCTGATTGATATGGACGAAGTTGCCCAAGAAAGCGTGCAGCGAGCGGAGCAGATGGGGATAATTTTTATCGATGAAATTGATAAAATCGCTAGTAAAAGCAACGGAAGCTCTTCAGCAGATGTCTCAAGAGAAGGCGTACAAAGAGATATCCTGCCTGTTGTAGAAGGGTCAACGGTTGTTACTAAATATGGATCGGTTAAAACGGACCATGTTTTGTTTATTGCAGCGGGAGCTTTTCATATTTCTAAGCCATCTGATTTAATACCAGAGCTTCAAGGGCGTTTTCCAATTCGTGTTGAACTTACTAAATTAACGGTAGATGATTTTTATCGTATCTTAGTGGAGCCAGATAACGCACTTATTAAGCAGTATCAAGCTCTTTTATTAACAGAAGGTATAGAAATAGAATTTTCTGACGATGCTATTCGTAAGATTGCAGAAGTGGCATATGAAGTCAATCAAAATACGGATAATATTGGTGCAAGAAGATTGCATACTATTTTAGAAAAACTACTGGAAGATTTATCATTTGAAGCACCGGAAATAACGATGGATAAAATTACAATTACTCCACAGTATGTGGAAGAAAAACTTGGAGTTATTTCGAGAAATAAAGATTTAAGTCAGTTTATACTATAATGATTAGGTAGAAAGTAATAAGGAATCCTTCATTTAGCAATAGATCTGCACGGTATCTTAATGAAAGAAACAAAGTTCATAGTTTTGGTTTGAGTTAATAGGAGGAAAAAAGAATGGATTTATTGTCAAAAACAAGAAAAATTAATGCGATGCTACAAAGAGCAGCTGGGAAGCCTGTAAACTTTAAAGAAATGGCCGAGACATTAAGCGAAGTAATTGAAGCAAATATATTTGTTGTCAGCAGAAGAGGAAAACTTTTAGGCTTTGCTGTAAATCAACAAATTGAAAATGATCGTATGAAAAAAATGCTGGAAGATCGTCAATTTCCAGAAGAATACACAAATAGCTTATTCAATATTCAAGCAACATCCAGTAATTTAGATGTTGAGAGTGAATATACAGCTTTTCCAGTAGAAAATAAAGATTTATTCCAAAGAGGCCTAACTACTATTGTGCCTATTATTGGTGGAGGAGAAAGATTAGGTACACTAATCTTAGCTCGTCTTAAAGATCAATTTCAAGATGATGATTTAATCATGGCTGAATACGGTGCAACTGTTGTAGGCATGGAGATTCTGCGTGAAAGAGCGGAAGAAATTGAAGTAGAAGCTCGAAGCAAAGCGGTAGTACAAATGGCGATTAGTTCATTGTCTTACAGTGAATTAGAAGCGATTGAGCATATTTTTGAAGAACTGAACGGAAGTGAAGGCTTATTAGTTGCTTCTAAAATTGCTGATCGAGTCGGCATTACAAGATCAGTTATTGTAAATGCGTTACGTAAATTAGAAAGTGCTGGTGTTATCGAATCACGTTCACTTGGCATGAAAGGTACGTATATAAAAGTGTTAAATGGCAAATTCCTTTTAGAATTAGAGAAACTTAAATCTAATTAAAAAGATAACAAAAACAATAGCTCAGAAAAAAACAGAGGAAAATAAACATTTTCCTCTGTTTTTTTCTTTTTTTATAACCTTCTACAATATTGCTTTTTTCAGCAAATTTCGACATTTTGCCATTTCTTTTCATTTACATTACAAAATAAATATCATATATTTTTATAAAGACGTTTTATTTAAATAGTTCTAACATACTATGATGATAGTATATTCTTTTTTTATTCAATAAGAGAAAAAAATCAGCTTTTTTCCATAATATTTAGATTTAGAAGTTAAAATAGGACTATTGAATTATTAAAATTCTCCTTCTATCCATAGACATATTATTTCAAATTCATTACAATTAAAGACATCGTGTTCTATATTCGTCATTTAATTGCATTATTCTACAAAAACATTCAATGGATAAATACTTTTTTTGAGGTGCTGTCTCATGAAACTTTTTTCAAATACAATATCAAACTTGGAAAATGCTATCAATTATTCCAATACAAAACAAAAGGTGATTGCTCAAAATATCGCAAACGTGGATACACCGAATTACAAAGCAAAGGAAGTAACTTTTAAACAGTCCTTAACTAATGCATTAGAAGTACATAAAACAAATCCAAAGCATATGGATTTTTCTCAATCAAATGTAGAGTCAAAGATTACAGCTAAAAAGGGAGCTACATATAATAACAGTGGTAATAGCGTGGATATGGATAAAGAAATGACCGATTTAGCTACTAATCAAATTTATTATAATGCTTTAATTGAAAGAATAAACGGGAAATTTAACTCGCTGGAGAATGTAATAAGAGGAGGTAAGTAAGTTGTCAATGTTTCATAGCATGAACACAACCGCTTCAGCATTAACAGCACAAAGGTTAAGGATGGATATTATATCCTCTAATATGGCAAATGCTGAAACGACAAGAGGAAAATTAGTTAACGGTGAGTGGCAGCCGTATAGAAGAAAGTCAGTTGTATTACAAGCACAAGAAGGGAACGGATCCTTTGCATCACATTTGCAGGCAGCAAATAAAAGCGCAGGAGATGGTGTGAAAGTTTCACAAATCATAGAAGATGAGACACCATTTGAGTTGGTATATGATCCTGAAAATGCAGATGCAAATGAAGATGGCTATGTGGAAATGCCAAACGTTGACCCACTACGAGAGATGGTTGATTTAATGAGTACTTCAAGATCTTATGAAGCAAATGTTACAGTTCTTAATTCTTCTAAAAGCATGATGATGAAAACGTTAGAAATTGGTAAATAAAGGAGTTAACTTAAATGGCTATTAATTTTCCAGCGGTATCTACTGCTTTACCGTTGACAAGTACAAATACTGCTAAAACAAGCACGTCAGAAGCACAAAAAAGTTTTGCTTCTTTTTTAAAGGACTCCCTTAATTCGGTCAACAACGCACAAAATGAATCGGATGTTTTAACGAATAAACTCGCTAATGGTGAAAATGTTGACTTATCACAAGTAATGATTACATCTCAAAAAGCAAATATTACGATGCAAGCAACATTAGAAATTAGAAATAAAGCAGTAGAAGCATATCAAGAGATGATGAGAATGACGGTTTAATAAATGGAGTGGCAATTGCTTCATTCATTAACGGTAACCGGGGGAAAAAAATGAAAGAGAATATGCAAAAATTTTTAAGACCTTTTAAGGAGTATTGGGCAAATCGCTCTAAAAAGCAAAAGACGATGCTAATTGGTAGCATCTTTTTGCTTGTGATAATTGTATCGGTATCCGCTTATTTCTTTTCAAAGGAAAATTTAGTTCCGTTATATAGTAATCTATCACCTTCTGAAACTGGGTCTATTAAAGAAAATTTAGATAGCAAGGGAATTACTTCAAAAATTTCTGAAGGCGGAACAACAATCAGCGTCCCAGAAGAAACAGTTGATACATTAAAAGTAGAACTTGCTGCAGAAGGTATACCGAAATCTGGCAGTATAGATTATTCCTTTTTCAGTCAAAATGCAAGCTTTGGTATGACAGATAATGAATTTAATGTTTTAAAATTGGATGCCATGCAGACAGAGATAGCCAACCTTATAAAGGGGGTTGACGGTATTAACGATGCAAATGTTGTTATTACTTTGCCAAAGGAAGGTGTTTTTGTTTCTGATAACAAAGGAGAAGCATCTGCCTCGATTGTATTAAATACAAAATCAGGATACGACTTCTCTGAAAATCAAATAAAAGGGTTATATACACTCATCTCCAAAAGTGTTCCTAACCTTCCTACAGATAATATCGTCATTACGAACCAAAACTTTGAGTATTTTGATTTAAATTCTTCAATAAATTCTGCTACGGATACTTTTACTGCACAAAATAATGTGAAAAAACAAGTGGAAAGAGATATTCAAAGGCAAGTTCAGAATATGTTAGGGACACTAATGGGTCAAGATAAAGTAATGGTTTCCGTTACTGCAGATATTGATTTTACACAGGAAAATAGAGAAGAAAATTTAGTAACTCCTGTAGATGAAGAAAATATGGAAGGCATCAAAGTCAGTGCTCAGAAAATCACTGAAACATATTCAGGTGAAAATGCTGCTGAAGGTGTAGCACAAGCGGAAGAAAATACAGATACAACTACATATAACTCGGAAAATGGGTCAGGAAATGGTGATTACGAAAAGGTGGAAGAGACGGTAAACAATGAAGTGAACCGTATAAAAAAACAAATCGTAGAAAGCCCATATAAAATCAGAGATGTTGGCATTCAAGTAATGGTAGAACCGCCAGTAGCAAATGATGCTCAATCGCTTCCGCAAGAAAGAATGGACGATATATCCAATCTATTAGGAACGATCGTTCGAACTACTGTTGATAAATCTTCTACGAACGGGCAATTAACAGACGATGATCTTAAAAATAAAATTGCTGTTTCTGTACAGCAGTTCAACGGAAAAGCAGTTGCCAGCAAAACATCACCAACGACGATTCCTTGGTGGATTTATGTGGTAGGAGGCGTATTATTAGCGATAATTGCCCTGTTAATCTTCTTTATGATTAGAACACGTAAAAAGAAGGTAGTATCCGAAGAAATAAAGGAGATTATTCAGCCAGTTTCTGTTCCTGATGTAAACGAAGAGAAAGACTCAGAGGGAACAGTTAGAAGAAAGCAACTGGAAAAAATGGCAAAAGAAAAACCTGAAGACTTTGCCAAACTTCTTCGAACATGGATAACAGAAGATTAAGGAGAGTCAAGAAATGGCTAGAAGAGATGCAAATGAATTAACCGGAAAACAAAAAGCAGCGATTCTTCTTATATCGTTAGGTCCAGATGTAGCTGCTTCTGTATATAAACATTTAAGTGAAGAAGAAATTGAAAAACTATCACTAGAAATCTCCGGAGTGAAAAAGGTGGAAACTACTTCGAAAGATGAAGTGCTGGAAGAATTTCACAACATAGCCCTTGCACAGGATTATATCTCGCAAGGTGGAATCGGCTATGCAAAAACAGTGTTGGAAAAAGCTCTTGGTATAGAACAAGCTTCGATAATATTAAATCGATTGACTTCTTCTTTACAAGTTAGACCTTTTGATTTTGCAAGAAAAGCTGATCCTAGTCAAATTTTAAATTTTATACAAAATGAGCACCCACAAACAATTTCATTGATATTGTCCTATTTAGATCCTACACAAGCAGGACAAATATTGTCAGATCTTCCACAGGAGATGCAGGCAGATATTGCGAAGAGAATAGCTGTTATGGAGAGTACATCACCAGAAATTATCAATGAAGTAGAACAAGTATTAGAAAGAAAATTATCCAGTACTGTCACACAAGATCATACACAAACTGGTGGGATAGAAGCAGTTGTAGAGGTATTAAATGGCGTAGACAGGGCAACAGAACGAACGATATTAGATAGTTTAGAGATACAAGATCCAGAATTAGCAGAAGAAATCAAGAAGCGAATGTTTGTGTTTGAAGATATTGTTACATTAGACAACAGGGCGATACAACGAATTATTCGAGATTGTGAAAACGAAGATCTTATGCTTTCATTAAAGGTTTCTGGTGAAGAGGTCAAAGAAATTGTTTATAGCAATATGTCAACAAGAATGGTTGAATCCTTTAAAGAAGAAATGGAGTTTATGGGTCCAGTTAGACTAAAAGATGTAGAAGAAGCACAATCAAGAATTGTAGCAATCATCCGTCGACTAGAGGATGCTGGTGAAATAGTCGTAGCACGCGGCGGAGGAGATGATATTATTGTCTAGATTAATCAAATCAACATGGGCAAATGAACGTCAATCCAACGAGAAGGTTATTTCAATAAAAAATCTTGAATCATTTGATAATAATGATTATGCATCACAGCCTGAATACCAAAAAACAATCGAAAAGGCGAATGAAGAAGCAGCACTGATTCGCCAACAGACCTATGAACAAATAGAAAAAGAAAAAGCAGAGCTTCTTATGGAGAAAAAAGGCTGGGAAGCAGAAAAAGAACAGTTAAGAGAAGAAGCAAAAGCAGTAGGGTATAACGATGGAGTACATGAGGGAAGAAATACAGGATATGAGGAGTTTAAAAAACATATTCAATTAGCACAAGAAGTAATAGAATGTTCAAAAAATGATTATCAATCTTATATGCAGTCCGCAGAGAATACAATTTTGCAGCTTAGTATAAAAATAGCTGAAAAAATTATAAACAGCAGTATTTCCGCTGATAATCGTTACTTTTTAACTGTAGTAAAAAAAGTGCTCAATGAGGCACTGGAACAAAAAGAAATTCAATTGCATGTGCACCCGAATCAGTTTGAATATGTTATGTCTGAAAAAGAAGAACTGCTCAGTCTATTTCCAATTCAACCAAAGTTATTTATTTTCCCAAATGAAACTATTTCTGAAAATGGCTGTGTTATAGAGACAGCAAATGGGAGAATTGATGCCAATATTGATACACAGTTAATGCTAATAAAACAAAAACTGCTTGATTTATTGGAGAGTGAATAAGAAATGAAGGCAGCAGAACTTCTTTCGGAAATTGATGCAATGGATTCTTTTATAAGATATGGCAGAGTCAAAAAAGTGATTGGTTTAATGATTGAATCACAAGGTCCTGAAAGCTCAATAGGCGATGTGTGTAATATTCACATTGGAACAAAAAAAAAACGAATCATTAAGGCTGAAGTTGTTGGATTTAAAGAAGAGAATATTATGTTAATGCCTTATACAACGGTTCATGACATATCACCAGGATGTTTAGTTGAAGGAACGTCTGAGCCATTAGAAATAAAGGTTGGTGCAGGACTAATTGGCAAGGTAGTAGATTCTTTAGGAAATCCATTAGATGGTTCCTCCCTTCCCAATGGATTAAAACAAGTTTCAATTGAGCAAGAACCTCCGAACCCGTTAAAAAGGCCACCGATTGTTGATAAAATGGAAGTCGGTGTGCGCTTAATTGATGGTTTACTGACAGTAGGTACAGGACAGCGTCTAGGTATTTTTGCAGGAAGCGGTGTGGGGAAAAGTACATTGCTCGGCATGATTGCTAGAAACACAAAGGCTGATCTCAATGTTATTGCTTTAATAGGAGAACGAGGAAGAGAAGTTAGAGAGTTTATTGAACGGGATCTTGGACCAGAGGGATTGAGAAGATCGATAGTGGTTGTAGCTACATCTGATCAACCTGCTTTAATGAGAATAAAAGGTGCTTACACAGCTACCGCCATAGCAGAATATTTTCGCGATAAGGGTTTAAATGTCATGTTGATGATGGATTCAGTTACACGTGTTGCAATGGCACAGCGGGAGGTAGGGCTAGCCGTTGGGGAACCACCAACAACAAAAGGGTATACACCTTCAGTATTTGCGATACTTCCTAAGCTGCTGGAACGAACTGGTACAAATGAACATGGCAGTATCACGGCATTTTACACAGTTCTAGTTGATGGAGATGACATGAATGAACCGATTGCAGATGCAGTTCGAGGGATTTTAGATGGACATTTTGTTATGGATAGAGAATTAGCCAACAAGGGCCAGTATCCTGCTGTTAACGTGCTGAAAAGTATAAGCAGAGTAATGAATCATATTGTTCCAAAAGAACATATTAAATCCAGTGAAAGATTACGAGATTTATTAAGTACATACATAAACTCGGAAGACTTAATCAATATAGGGGCATACAAAAAGGGATCTTCTAAAGAAATTGACACAGCCATTAAACTATATCCCAATATTTTAGCTTATATTAAGCAAGCTACAGATGAAAAAGTTTCGATGGAGCAAAGTTTTCATGCGTTAATATCATTAGTAGGAGCAGGGGATTAATGTTATGAGTTATACGTTTAAATTTGAAAAAATTTTAACCATTAAAGAAAGAGAAAAAGACGAGGCTGGCACTACTTATAATCAAGCAGTTAAAAGATTTGAAGATGCAGCAGAAAAGCTTTACGAGCTATTAAAGAAAAAAGAAGACCTAGAAGAATACCAAGCAAAAAAACTTAAAAACGGGCTATCTGTTCAGGAAATAAGGCATCATCAGCAGTTTGTTATTAATTTAGTTAAAATGATTGAACATAGTCAAAAAATGGTGATGAATGCTAGAAACTCTATGAATTTCTATCAAGAAAAGCTAGTAGAGAAAAATATAGAAGTTAAGAAGTTTACTAAAATAAAAGAGAAGGACATTGTAAAATTTATTCAATCTGAAAAAATGTTAGAAGCGAAACAAATGGACGATATTTCCCTTCAACAGTATATGCAGCCAGGAAAGCTAGGTGGCTAAAGTGGAGAATTTAGTAGAAGAAAAAAAGAAACCTTTTAATTTTTTTCAGCGTATAGTATTAGTATTTGTCATCCCAACAGTATTTGCGATGGTTGTTTTAGTGTTATTGATGATATATTCAGGTACAGATGTGATGGAAAAAGGAAAAGAATTAGCAAATCATATTCCTTTCTTACGTACAGAGGAAACTACTGATAGAGAAAAACAGCAAGATAGCACTCAAACAATTCTTGACTTGGAAACCAAGCTATCTGAACAAAAAGAAGAAATCTCCAAGCTTCAATCAGAATTAGAAACGAGCGAAAAGGAATCTAAAACTGTTCAAGTAGAAAAAGAAAAATTACAAAAAGAGCTTGAGACATTGCAAAAAGAGCAAGAAGAAACAGAAAAGAAATTTAATGATATAGTCAAAACGTATGAAACAATGTCGGCAAAAAGTTCAGCAGCCATTATTGAAAAAATGAATGATCAAGAAGGGTTAAAAATATTAGCGGCTCTAAAACCGGCAACACTTGCGCCAATATTAGAGAAAATGGAACCTGAAATTGCTTCTAAATATACAGAACAACTATCAAAAACAAGCACTTCTAGTGATTTAGAAGCAAATAGTGATTCATCAAATAGTGGTGCTTCCAACTAATTGATGTATACCACTTCGTTTAATTGGAAGGAGGTGAAGATAGAATGCAGATAAGTGTTAACAGTAAGCCGATCTTACAAAATAGTTCTCCAATGGTTTCAGCACAAACTGCTGTTCAATCGAAAAAGTTTCATCTGTTTTTTGATGCATTAGCAACTGTAAAAGGTCCAGAGCAATTAGAAAATAACGATGGTTTAGGGGTAGATGAAAACCAGCAGGCAAGTTTACAATCATTGTTGCATGCTTTGACAAGTGAGGAGAACGCGCTAGCTAGTTTGTCTTCGGATCAAATGGAAGATAAGACTGTTCCAGAGGAAGAGGATATAGTCAATTATTTGTTAACGAAACTAGATGGCGAGCCAGAGGCTATGACTTCAGATCAGATTTCAGAGAAGGTTTATACAAACGTAGAGCAAAGGCTATATCAATTTTTAAGCACATTTAATTTTGAACAAATAAATGAGAATATGTTTGCTGATACAGACTTCCCTGATTTGGTGAACACAGTTAAAGTATTGCAAATAGCTGGAAAAGAAACCATGGACTCAAGCAAGGCAGAAGAAATTACAGATGCAGTGAAAGCATTAACAGATTTAGTTGTAAGTTTAATTAATCTTACTAGTATGGCAGAACAAGAAAAAGTGTCCAATACGAGCAGCAATGAAAAGAAAAAAGGGATGTTTACTAGCGATATTTCACAGTTTGTAAATAAAAAGATAAATGCAGCTGTTATAAAAGAAAAACATGTAGCTATTCCAGATAATTATTCTTCAACATTGGATGATGAAAAGGTGAACATACTGGAAGAAAATAAACTGAATGGTGAGGAACAACAACCATTTATTGAAACACCTAAAGCATTACAGGGAAATGCTGATGTATTACGAAAGCAAAGCAACATATCTGAACTATTGGAAAATGTTCAACTTGTGAAAGAACTTGGCGCTGCTAGTGAGAAGAAAAATGAAATAACTACTTCTACGTTAATTGTGCAGAAGGACAATAAACTAGTTAATGACCAAAATGAACAAAATTTGGCGTGGTTTAATAAGAAAAGTGATGAAGTAGACGTAAAAATAAACAAAAGCGAGAAGGTTACTGTTCAAAAGGACATTCAAGATGTACTTTCTTCTATTATAATGATAGTGAAAGAAGAGTTAGGCTCTACAGAAACGAATGAAGTACAGAAAGATAAACCAGAAAATGCTGAGTTTAATAGCCTACATAAAAAAGACCAGGGAAAAGAGTTGGAAATTTCATTAGACTCTGTAACAGTAATGGAGCTAATGGATTGGATTATCCAAAATGGTATAGATAAAAATTCAAAACAGCAATTAACAGAAATAGAAACAGAAAGAAGCAATAAAAAGATAGAAAAACTAGACGATTCGCTAAAAAATTCACTAAAGGTAGCAACAGTTAATGAATTAGTCGATTGGATTGTTCAAAATTCTAAACAACCTTCTAATAATCCAGAAGCTAACAAAAAGCAAACAGAACATCCAGAGTATCAACCTAGAAAAAGTTTAGACTCAGTAACAGTAAGCAAGTTAATGGACTATATAGAAGGATTTGCTGCAGAAGAAATTTTGGTTCCTAAAATGGGAGAAAATGCATGGGAAAGTCCAACAATAAATGAGGTAGAGCATCAACAAATTCCACCCACTGTTGTTAATGAAACGATTGCACAACAAACAAGGAATGTAGACTCTAGTAAAGCAGTGTTTACAAATTATTTTCCGTCGACTCCATTTTCTGCTGATGACCAAATAAACAATGGAGCTAATCAAAATAGAAAAAATAATGCAGCTTTTAAAAATGAAAAAGATGCTTCTGATTCTTCATTGAGTTTAAAATCATTAGTTTCTAGAATTGTTGAGAACCTAGAAACAACAAATAAAACAACAGAAAAACCTACTGTTATGTATCAAAAGCTGTTAAATCCATTATTGGTAGAGTCGTTAAAGAAAAAAGAAGTAACTACGGATTCCCCTGTACTTCAACAGGATTTTGTTGTGGAAAAAAGTGAATCAGAAAAGAAACCATTAATATCTGTTGGGCAATTACAAACACCTTTTCCAATAAAACAACAACCCTTACTTGTGCTAAGCACTAATGGAAGTCCTATTTCTTCTAATCAGCTGGAAGCACAGTTAAACAAGATTTTATCCAATGCTTCTTATATAACGAATGGGGATAGTCAAAAGTTTACCTTAAGATTAGCACCTGAACATTTAGGATCAATCAGAATTGAAGTGTACCAAAATGAAGGTATAGTAACAGCGAAAATCTTGACAGCCACAGCTGAGGCAAAAGAAATGTTAGACTCTCATCTTTCTAGTCTTA
Source organism: Niallia sp. WK069_GA_01 (assembly GCF_983173855.1). Lineage (NCBI taxonomy): Bacteria > Bacillati > Bacillota > Bacilli > Caryophanales > Bacillaceae > Niallia > Niallia sp. WK069_GA_01. The sequence continues at coordinate 3,092,294 of NZ_OZ470138.1, read as the reverse complement.
AGCATGGCTTAAGTTCGCAGAATATGGTTGTCGATAAAATGGAAATAGCTTTTTCACCACCTGGGCAACAGGAGAAAGCGAATAAAGACCAACAATCACACCAGCAGCAACAGCAACAACAAAGACAAGAACAATCAGCAAACCAAGAACAAAACAAACAGAAGAAATCTTTTCTAGAAGAACTTCTGAACATGGAATTATAAGGAGGAAGTGAAGAAGTGGCTAATACGATTGATTCATCCTTATATTTATCGAATTATCAGGGAAACACGAAAACAACTGGTAGCTCAGCTTTAGGAAAAGACGATTTTTTGAAAATATTAATTACGCAATTACAACATCAAGACCCATCAAATCCAATGGAAGATAAGGATTTCATTGCACAGATGGCAACATTCTCATCTTTAGAGCAAATGACAAATATGAATACGACGATGAATAATTTTACTTCCTTGCAAACACAGTCCAATCTTATCTCGTATAGTCAATTTGTCGGAAAAGAAGTGAATTGGCATAAAACAGAAACAGATGAATCAGGCAATGAAACAACTACATCCGGAACAGGAAAGGTTGTATCAGTAGCATATAAAGACAATTCAGCTGAATTCACATTAGAAGATGGATCAACACTTTCACCTGCAAATATTTCTAGCATGAATCAAAGTGATAATAGCCTGGTGGAAGCTAGTCAAATGATTGGAAAACTCATTACTTATTTAGATGGTAATAAAGAGGAACAAAACACAGAAGTAAAGTCTGTTTCCATAAAAGATGGTGTCATTCATTTTACTTTAAAGGATGATTCTAATAGCCAAATTACTTCTAAACAAATTATTAAAATTGAATAGGAAGTGATTGAATGGATAAAACAATTTATCCTTCATTAAAATCACAAGCTGTAATTCGCAAAGGGATAAATGCAATTAAAACAAAAAGCAATAATGCAACTTCCTTCTCAACCCATTTACAGCAATCGATCAACTCGACTGATACCCTCAACATCAGTAAACATGCGAATCAACGTTTACAGCAAAGAGGGATTGTTATCGATGAAACGAAATGGAAGCAGATAGAAGTGAAAGTAGAGCAGGCAAAACAAATGGGTGTAAAAGAATCGCTTGTCTTGTTAAATAATGCTGCACTAATTGTAAGTGCCAAAAACAATACAGTCATAACGGCAATGGATCGTGAGGAAGCATCACAGCAAATATTCACTAATATCAATGGTACAATTGTTATGAATTAAAATACCCCCTGGCTGGACCTAAATGGAGGCCAATGCTGCGGAATGATAGAAGCAGCCAATTTGAGAGGAGATAAAAAAATGTTACGTTCATTATATTCTGGAATAAGTGGTATGAAAAATTTTCAAACAAAACTTGATGTGATTGGAAATAATATTTCTAATGTCAATACTTACGGTTTTAAAAAGGGCAGAACAACATTCAGCGATTTAATCAGTCAAACATCAGCAGGTGCAACAGCGCCAGGTGCAACAACAGGCGGTATCAATGCCAAGCAAATTGGTTTGGGTGCACAAATGGCATCTATTGACACATTGCATACACAAGGAAGCATGCAGACAACGGGCAGAACACTCGATTTAGCGGTGTCCGGTGATGGTTATTTTGTGTTGCAAGCACCTGGAGATACCACTCAAAATTATACAAGAGCTGGGAATTTCTATTTAGATGCAGATAGAAATATTGTTAGCACCAATGGAATGCTATTGCAAGTTCAAAATGGTATTAGCGAAAATGCTGATGGCTCTGTGACCCAAGCTGGTCCAAATGTAGTTGGTGGAACTGAAATTCCAAGCACAGCCCAAAGCTTTAGTATTTCTGCAGATGGAAGTATTACTTATATAGATGCTGATGGTCAAACACAAGGAGCTGGTCAAATTCTTCTTGCTAAAATGGCGAATCCAGAAGGTCTAACAAAAGTTGGATCGAATATGTTCCAAGCCTCTAATAACTCTGGAGCACTTTCTGGAAACCCTGCTGTAAATGGAGGTCTGGTAACTTCAGGCCAAGATGGAACTGGCTCCATCAACAGCGGTTTCTTAGAAATGTCAAATGTAGAATTATCAGAAGAATTTACCGATATGATTGTTGCCCAAAGAGGGTTCCAGTCTAATACAAAAATTATTACAACATCAGATGAAATTTTGCAAGAACTAGTGAACTTGAAACGATAGTAAAAGGAGGATCAGAGATTAAGGAATTGGAAGTCCTTAGTCTCTGAAAACATAACAGTGATAAATGTAACCCGATTAAATGGGAAAAGTTTCAAACTTAATGCCCTGTTTATTGAAACAATTGAATCGTTTCCTGATACAACTATTACGTTAACAAATGGAAAAAAATATGTTGTTAAGGAAAGTGAACAACAAATACTAGATTCAGTAAAAAATTATTATCAATCTGTTAGCCTTTTCGGATTACCGAACATAGGAGAGAACTGTAATGAAGAATAATAAAGTCGTGATGATTATGCTCATTTTGATTCTTGCAATAGCAATCATTGGTACAGGTGGGTTTATTTATTTATCAAAATTTGCTGGAGATCAAAAGGAGAAGGAACCAAGCATCGATGAGGTGATTGAGTCATCTGTGGATATTCCTGAAATCACAACCAATTTAGCAAGCGATAGTTTTATTAGAATATCCTTTAAAATCCAAACAGATAGTAAAAAAGCAAAAGAGGAATTAGAAAAAAGGGATTTTCAGGTGCAAAATATTATCATTCAAGAACTTTCTGAAAAAACGGAGCAAGACTTGAAGGGGAAAAAAGGTCAACTAGATCTTGAGAATGATTTAAAAGATAAAATAAATGAATTGATGCAAAACGGAGAGATCGTTCAAGTATATATTACCAATTCTCTACTCCAATAAAAGAATAGAAATGGAGTTTCATAGAACGTGAATAATATAAACACTACCGCATGTCGCGGATATTGTTTATGTTATTGTTTTAAATGATTTATAGGGTTGTTTTCCTGTTATCAAAAAAATAGCGTTAGTGGCAAGGGTTGTAGAGACTTGCTGTCCGTAAAGAATGGGATAACGATGTGACGGAGGTGAGTTGTTTTGTCAGGAGATGTTTTGTCCCAAAATGAAATAGATGCTCTGTTATCTGCATTATCTTCTGGAGAAATGGATGCAGATGAGTTAAAGAAAGAACAAACAGAAAAAAAGGTCAAGGTTTATGATTTTAAACGAGCCCTGCGTTTTTCAAAAGATCAAATACGAAGTTTAACTCGTATTCATGATAATTTTGCTCGATTGTTGACTACTTTTTTTTCAGCACAATTAAGAACCTATGTGCAAATAGAAGTGACATCTGCTGATCAAATACCGTATGAAGAATTTATACGCTCTATCCCGAAAATGACGATATTAAATGTTTTTGAAGTATCTCCATTAGAAGGAAGGGTATTAATGGAAGTCAATCCGGTTATTGCATACGCAATGATGGATCGCATGATGGGAGGCAGGGGAACAAGTATCAATAAAGTCGAAAATTTGACAGAGATAGAATCGAAAATTATGTCAAATACCTTTGAAAATGCTTTCGACTACTTGCGTGAAGCGTTGGAAGAAATAGTGGAAATTGAACCTGTATTATCAGAGTTTGAAGTGAATCCACAATTTCTACAAATGGTGTCACCAAACGAAACGGTTGTGGTTATTTCATTAAATACTACGATTGGCGATACAAGCGGCATGATTAATATCTGTATTCCACATATCGTATTAGAGCCAATTATTCCAAAGCTGTCTGGCCATTATTGGATGCAGACAGAAAAAAAGGAAGCAGAGCCAAAAATAACACAAAGATTAGAAAAAAATATAAAACAATCTGTCGTACCATTAGTTGCAGAACTAGGTACATCAGATATTTCTATTCAAGATTTTTTAATGCTTGATATTGGTGATGTTATTGAAATGAATCAATCAATTGATCAGCCCTTGCTAATAAAAGTTGGTGATATCCCTAAATTTGTCGGTCAGCCTGGGAAAATAAACAAAAAAGTTGCTGTTCAAATATTAGGGACTTTAGAGAGGGGGAATGAAGAATGGTAAGTAAAGATATGCTTTCACAAGATGAGATTGATGCATTGTTAAGAGGCGATGATCAGCCAGAGCCACCGGAAAATTTAGCAGTTGAAGATTATTTATCTTCTATAGAACAAGACGCGTTAGGTGAAATTGGCAATATTTCATTTGGAAGTTCTGCAACAGCCCTTTCTACGCTGTTAAATCAGAAAGTGGATATTACAACTCCCAATGTTGGCGTCGTTTTACGAAATAGGCTTCTTGAAGAATTTCCGCATCCATATGTAGCGATACGTGTGAATTATACAGAAGGTTTTTCTGGAATGAATTTATTAGTTATTAAACAGTCAGATGCGTGTATTATTGCAGATTTGATGCTAGGTGGAGATGGGGAAAATCCGTCAGAAACGATGGATGAAATTCAACTTAGTGCTGTGCAGGAAGCGATGAATCAAATGATGGGTTCTGCTGCTACTTCCATGTCAACTATATTTAGCAAAAGAGTAGATATTTCACCACCGTCTATTGATTTGCTTGATTTGACACAAGGAGAAGGAACAGACAAAATACCACAAGATGATATTTTTGTTAAAGTAGCATTTCAATTAAAGATTGGAACATTAATTGATTCTGAAATTATGCAACTACTGCAATTGCCTTTTGCAAAAAGTTTAGTAGATGGTTTAATGAATAACAATAATAGTACAGAAGACATTTCCAATACTCCAAAAGTAGATTATAATTCTGATTATGAGACAAAAGAACCAAAACAAGATCCAATAATGGATTCTCATAATGTAGAAAGAAAGTATTATGATAACAACGAGAAAAAGAATCAACAGGCGGCACAACAAAACAACCATCAAACGCAGCATTTTGGAGCAGGTTCCTCTTCTAGCAGTCAACCTGATGTGCAACCAGCTGTATTTTCTAGCTTTGAGCAATTCACTCCAAAAGAACCAGAAACGAAAAATTTAGATATGCTGATGGATATTCCACTGCAAGTAACAGTGGAGCTTGGACGAACAAAACGCTCCGTAAAAGAAATTTTAGAGCTCTCATCAGGGTCAATCATTGAACTTGATAAACTAGCAGGTGAGCCGGTCGATATTTTGGTTAATAATCGACTTATTGCTCAAGGGGAAGTAGTCGTTATTGATGAAAATTTTGGTGTGAGAGTAACCGATATTGTTAGTCAAGGCGATCGTTTAAATAAATTAAGATAATATTTACTGGGGGTAGAGATTTATGGGACAAAAGATTTTAATAGTAGATGATGCAGCATTTATGAGAATGATGATAAAAGATATACTATCAAAAAATGGCTATGAAATAGTTGGAGAAGCTGCAGATGGTGCACAGGCAATCGAAAAATATAAGGAAAGCCAACCAGATTTAGTGACAATGGATATTACCATGCCTGAAATGGACGGCATAACGGCATTAAAAGAAATTAAAAAGATTAATCCAAATGCTAAAGTTATTATGTGTTCTGCGATGGGACAGCAAGCGATGGTTATTGATGCTATTCAAGCTGGCGCAAAAGACTTTATCGTAAAACCATTTCAAGCAGACAGAGTATTAGAGGCAATTAGTAAAACATTAGGTTAACTTAAAAATAGAGGGTGCCATTAGTGGATAAATTAAAGGTTTTATTTACAAGTTCACTACTCATCATTGTTCTGCTGGGCTTGGGGAATCAAGTCTATGCAGAACAGCTTGATAATAGTGTTCATGACATGTTTGAGGATTCAAACAATAATACAGACAATAACTCCGTGCAAAATAATAAAAAAACGGAGACAAATACAGCTGCACCAAGTGTTGGTGTCACATTTTTTGATTTCATCAAAATGATTTTTGCTACTATTTTTGTTATTGCTCTTTTATATATTGTTCTTAAAACTATTAATAAACGAAATCATGTGTATAAAAGCTCTCAATTAATGGAGAATCTAGGCGGCACAACATTAGGAGCAAACAGGTCTATCCAACTAGTTAAAATCGGAAAAAGATTATTAATCGTTGGGGTGGGAGAAAGTATTCAATTAATCAAAGAAATTGATAATGAAGCGGAATATACGGAAATAGTAGAATCGTATAATCGTAAAATGGATCAACTTGTGCAGCCAAGCGATATTGTGACAAAGGTAATGCGTGCTGTAAAAAAACAGCCTGTAAAAGTAAATAAACAGGAGTCATTTGCCGTGCAGTTAAAAAAGCAACTACATGAAATATCAAAAGGACGAAAAGAGATGTTAAAAGAAATGGAAAAGAAAGGGCAAGAAAAAAATGAATGATTTTTTACAGTTTTTTAATAACAGTGCTCCTGAAAATGTTTCTACTTCGGTACAGCTGTTATTATTGTTGACCGTCCTTTCTTTAGCACCAAGTATATTAATATTAATGACTTGTTTTACTAGAATTGTTATTGTTCTTTCCTTTGTCAGAACGGCGCTTGCCACCCAACAAATGCCACCAAACCAAGTAATTATCGGCTTATCATTATTTTTAACCTTTTTTATTATGGCACCAACCTTTCAGGAAGTGAATGATAAGGCATTGACGCCATTGTTTAAGGAAGAAATAAATTTAGAGCAGGCATATGATAATGCCGCCATTCCTTTTAAGGAATTTATGAGTAAACATACAAGGCAAAAGGATTTGGCACTATTTTTGCAATATTCTAATGCTGAAACACCAAAGTCTATTCAAGATATACCTTTAACAACAATGATTCCTGCGTTTGCTATTAGTGAATTAAAAACAGCATTTCAAATTGGGTTTATGATTTTTATACCTTTTTTAGTAATTGACATGGTTGTGGCAAGCATCTTAATGTCGATGGGAATGATGATGCTTCCTCCCGTTATGATTTCTCTCCCGTTTAAAATATTGCTGTTTGTGTTAGTAGATGGTTGGTATTTAGTTGTTAAATCTTTATTAGAAAGTTTTTAAGAAGGTGAAAAAACATGTCTTCCGAAATGGTCATATCAATAGCTAAAACCGGTATACTGACAGTTCTTGTTGTTAGTGGTCCATTACTGATTATTGCTTTAGTAGTTGGGTTAGCAGTTAGTATTTTTCAGGCGACAACTCAAATCCAAGAACAAACATTGGCTTTTGTACCTAAAATAGTTGCCGTACTTTTAGGTGTTATCTTTTTTGGTTCTTGGATGCTTAGCCATATGCTATCTTATACTGCTGATATATTCTCTAATTTAACTAGGTTTATAGGTTAAACAATGATTGATTTCTTACCGAAATTCCCGGCATTTTTACTTATTTTTGTGCGCGTAACGGCGTTTTTTCTTATGCTTCCTTTGTTTTCTTATCGGACTATTCCTTCGACTCATAAAGTAGGATTAGGTTTTTTTCTTTCTGTCATTATGTTTATTAATATGAATCCGCCAACGTTTACCATTGATGGGACTTATTATTTGCTTATTCTAAAAGAAGCGCTAATCGGATTATTAATCGGATTTTTAGCCTATATGATATTTTCTGCCGTCCAGATTGCTGGAGGCTTAATTGACTTTCAAATGGGTTTTGCCATTGCAAATGTCTTGGATCCACAAACAGGTGCCCAAAGTCCTCTTACTGGTCAATATTTATATACCGTTGCGTTGTTTTTTTTATTAACGATTGATGGGCATCATCTATTATTAGATGGAGTATTTTACAGCTATCATTATATTCCGCTTAATGAAGCATGGATAGCCTTAGGGGATGAAAATCTAATTCTGTTTGTTACAAAATCATTTGTACTTATGTTTGCAATTGCTTTTCAGATGTCTATACCAGTTGTGGCAAGCATTTTTTTAGTAGACATTGGCTTAGGAATCGTTGCAAGAACGGTTCCGCAATTAAATATATTTGTTGTGGGCGTACCAATTAAAATAATGGCTGGATTAATTATTTTAATGATTGTAATGGGGGTATTAATGGCATCCGTTTCTCATTTATTTTCAACAACACTTAAAGCGATGAGAGAAATGATGAATATTATAGGTGGATCATAAAATGAACTATTTGGCTTTAGATTTACAATATTTCGCAGGAGAAAAAACAGAAAAAGCAACTCCGAAAAAAAGACAAGATACACGAAAAAAAGGGCAGGTTGCTAAAAGTCAGGATGTAAACACCGCTATTGTGCTTCTTGCAGTTTTTGCTGTTCTCCATTTTACAGGAGGCTACATGCTAGAAGGTTTTATTGCGTTAATGAATCATTCTTTCCAAGACTTTATGTTAACAGACTTAAGTGAGCAAACGGTTAAGAATATTTTTTTGCAGATTCTAAAAGAGATGGCTTTATTATTAAGTCCTATTCTTATAACGGCAGTAATTGCGGCCCTTATTGCAAATTATATGCAAGTAGGCTTTTTATTTACAACAGAACCGATACAATTTAAGTTAGAAAAAATAAACCCTATATCAGGGTTTAAACGTATTTTTTCTTTGCGTTCCATTATAGAACTTTTAAAATCCATTTTAAAAATAAGCTTCATTGGAATTGTTGTCTTTTCTATTTTATGGTCTCAGTTTAACGAGCTATTAGTATTGTCCCAAAAACCTGTGTATGCTTCGTTACTAACATTAGCAAAATTAACCGTTCAAATGGGATTATATGCGTCTGGTGTTTTGTTATTTTTATCACTGCTTGATTATTTGTATCAGCGATTTGATTATGAAAAAAATATAAAAATGTCCAAGCAAGATATTAAAGATGAGTACAAAAATATGGAGGGAGATCCTCTAATAAAATCCAAAATCAAACAGAGGCAAAGGGAGATGGCTATGCGGAGGATGATGCAGGACATTCCAAAAGCAGATGTAGTCATAACAAATCCAACGCATTATGCCATTGCACTAAAATATGAAGAAGATAAATATGATGCTCCCTATGTAGTTGGAAAAGGAATAGATTTTGTTGCTCAGAAGATTAAATTAATTGCAAAAGAAAATGATGTAGTAATGGTGGAGAACAGGCCGCTTGCGAGAGCTTTATACAGTCAAATAGAAGTTGGCGATGTAGTTCCAGAAGAATTTTTTAAAACAGTAGCAGAAATTCTTGCCTTTGTGTATCGAACAAGAAATGAAAAAAATGTATAAGCTATTGCCTTTTTTGGTAGCGACTGTATAAAGTTTAAGAAGTTTTGATAGGGGAAATTTTGATTTAGATGTTGTGATTTAGTTAGGAGCGAAACATATGTCTGGTAGAGATCTTACTGTATTATTTAGTGTAATTTTAATTGTTGCCATGCTGATTATTCCATTTCCAACATGGATATTAAGCTTTTTCATATTAATAAATATTACGTTGGCATTATTAATATTATTATTAACGATGAGTATGAATGAGCCTTTAGAATTTTCTATATTTCCGTCTATATTATTATTGATGACATTATTTCGGTTAGGATTAAATGTGTCTACCACAAGATCGATATTATCTACTGGTGATGCTGGTGGAGTTGTCCATACATTTGGAACATTTGTCGTAGGTGGGAATATTGTAGTTGGTTTAGTAGTCTTTTTTATTTTAGTTATTATACAGTTTATTGTTATTACAAAGGGATCGGAGCGTGTATCAGAAGTCGCGGCAAGATTTACATTAGACGCTATGCCCGGAAAACAAATGAGTATTGATGCAGATTTAAACGCTGGTATTATTTCCGAACAGGATGCTAAAGCACGTCGCGAGAAGGTAAGCAGAGAAGCAGACTTTTATGGATCAATGGATGGAGCAAGTAAATTTGTAAAAGGTGATGCAATAGCTGGAATCATTATTGTGTTGATCAACTTAATTTTTGGGATAATAATTGGCATGACTCAGTTAGGGATGTCGATTGGAGATGCTGCACATAATTTTTCTTTAATGTCTGTCGGTGATGGGATTGTCAGTCAGGTCCCAGCTCTTCTTATCTCAACTGCAACGGGTATTATTGTAACAAGAGCGGCATCTAATGGCAATTTAGGATCAGATATTTCCACACAGCTTTTAGCCTATCCCAAAATGCTATACATTGCTGGAGGAACGATCTTACTATTAGGTTTATTTACGCCAATTGATGATGTGTTAACAATTCCGATTGCTGCTTTGCTAGCATTTGGTGGTTATTCGTTATCTAAATCTCCAAAACAGGATGTTGAACAAATACAGGAAATGGAAGAAGAACTGCAAACAGATGAGTTGAAAAGTCCAGAAAGTGTTGTCACTTTATTAAGCATCGACCCAATTGAGTTTGAATTTGGCTACGGGTTAATACCACTTGCTGATGCAAATCAAGGGGGAGATTTATTAGATCGTGTGGTTATGATCAGACGTCAATTGGCTATTGAATTAGGACTGGTGATTCCTGTTGTTAGAATAAGAGATAATATTCAACTGCAGCCGAACGAATATCGTTTGAAAATCAAGGGCAATGAAATAGCAAGGGGCGAGTTGTTATTAGATCATTACTTGGCAATGAGTCCTGGAATAGAAGATGATTCTATTGAAGGAATAGATACAATGGAACCTTCTTTTGGTTTGCCGGCTAAATGGATTACAGAGAAAACAAAAGAACAAGCAGAGATATTTGGTTACACCGTGGTAGATCCTCCCTCTGTTGTTTCGACGCATATAACAGAAGTCATAAAAGCAAATGCATATGAACTGTTAGGGAGACAAGAAACAAAACAACTGGTTGATCATTTAAAAGAAACGTATTCTATTTTAGTAGAAGAAGTAACACCAAACCCTTTATCTATTGGAGATATCCAAAAAGTATTGTCAAAATTATTAAAAGAAAATGTATCGATTCGAAATTTGCCAATTATTTTTGAAACATTAGCGGATTTTGGAAAAATATCAAGTGATACAGACCTGCTGGCAGAGTATGTAAGACAAGCATTAGCCCGACAAATTACCAATCAATATTCGTCAAATGGAGATTCTTTAAAAGTGGTTACTTTGTCAGGAAAAGTAGAAAAATTAATTGCAGATAATATTCAACAAACGGAGCATGGTAATTATTTAGCAATTGATCCAGCAATGTCGCAATCAGTATTAGAAAATTTAGCTTCTCAAGTGGAGCAATTATCTGTAATGGAACAAATACCAATTGTATTATGCTCGCCTGCTGTAAGAATGTATATTAGACAATTAACAGAGCGGTACTTCCCGCAAATACCTATATTATCGTATAACGAATTAGAAGCAAATGTTGAAGTACAGAGTGTCGGGGTGGTGAATATAGATTGAAAATAAAGAAATTTATCGCAGAAAGCATGCCGGAAGCAATGAAAAAGGTTCGTTCTGAATTAGGAAATGAAGCAGTAATTTTACATTCAAAAGTAATTCACACAGGTGGTTTTTTAGGTTTTTTTAAAAAAAGAAATATTGAAGTGCTTGCGGCGATTGATCCTGCAATAAATAGTGAAACATCTGTTAAAAAGAAAGTAATACCTCCGTTTCCAAAGCTTTTAGATGAAAAGCTGGAAGAAGCAGAGGAGATGTCTTCGTCTGCTAATCTATCAACAAATCAACTAATGGAACAGTTGAATCAATTAAACGATCGGGTGCAGGAAATAGCTCAACAAGAAAAAAAGAATCAAATGACACTGCCTGGACCAATCCAACAAGTAATGGGTTGTTTAGAAAAACAACATTTAGATGAACAACTTCAAACAAAAGTAGTAAAAAAACTAATAGAGAAATGGTATCGAGAAGGGGAAGACAAATCAGTTAATGAGGTAAAAGAATGGGCACAAAAGTATTTACATCAAGAAATTGCGTCCAATACATTTGGAGAATTATCATTATCCAAAAAATTTGTTAACGTGATTGGACCAACAGGTGTTGGGAAAACAACTACATTGGCTAAAATGGCTGCAGATTTTATGTTAAAACATCATAAAAAAATTGGGTTTATTACGACAGATACTTATCGCATTGCTGCAATCGAACAATTAAAAACATATGCCAATATTTTAAATGTTCCTTTAGAAGTATGTTATAACTTAAAAGATTTTGAGTTGGCAGCAAAAAAACTAGAAACTTGTGATGTTATTTTAATTGATACGGCGGGAAGAAATTTCCGAAATAAACAATATGTTGAAGATTTAAAAAAAGTGGTCGATTATAAAAGAGAGATGGAAACATTATTAGTATTATCTTTAACAGCAAAACAAGAGGATATGGAGGAAATTTATCGTCAGTTTTCTACTATTGATATTGATCGGTTTGTTTTTACGAAAATGGATGAAACATCTACATATGGTAGTATGGTCAATTTGATTGTTAAATATCAAAAAGGTGTTGCTTATTTAACGACAGGTCAAAATGTTCCGGATGATATGCTTGCAGCAACTTCTTTAGAAATTGTAAATAGGATAATTGGGGTCGATGAAAAATGACAGATCAAGCGGACATTTTACGAAAAAGATTTCAAGAAATTTATCAGCAGAATCATCAAAAAACCCTTGCTGTTATTAGTGGAAAGGGAGGAGTTGGGAAATCAAATTTTTCTCTCAACTTTTCGCTTTCCTTACTAAAAAAAGGGCATTCTGTTTTATTAATGGATATGGATATTGGAATGGGAAACATTGATATTTTAATGGGGATCCACTCAAAATTTACAATTGTAGATTATTTTGAAAATAAAGCATCGTTCTCAGACATTATCAATGAAGGTCCACAAGGTATTCACTATATAGCAGGAGGATCTGGCTTATCTGATTTTGTCCATATGGGGCAGGAAACAATGGATAGGTTTTTTCATGAATTCACCTTATTTCTTAATCAATATGACTATGTCCTATTTGATATGGGGGCTGGGATCAGCAACGATTCATTGCATTTTATTTTATCTGTGGATGAAGTCATTATTTTAACTACTCCAGAGCCTACATCTATTACAGATGCGTATGCCGCCATGAAGTTTATTTATCTGCATAAAAAGGACATTCCTTTTTATATAGTAGTGAACCGTATAATTTCTGCTAAAGAGGGTAGGGACACATTTCAAAAGTTAAAATATGTTTTGGCCCGATTTTTAGAAAAAGATGCGATTAGTTTAGGGATGATACCAGATGATCAACAGGTTTTACAGGCCGTTCGAAAACAAGTTCCCTTTATTATTTTTAATGAAAAATCAATAGCTGCTAAAGCTTTATTCGAATTAACCGATAGATATTGTAAACAACTGTTTTCAGACTCTGCACAAAAAAGCAAAACACATTTTGTTACAAAATTAAAAAGGTTTCTGTTTGAAAGGTAGTGCGTATACATGGAGAAAATAAAAGTTCTAATAGTGGATGATTCGGCTTTTATGCGTAAACTTATTGCCGATTTTCTCTCTGAGGATTCTCGCATTACAGTAGTTGGCACTGCTAGAAATGGCGAAGATGGTATTCGGAAAATTAAAGAATTACAGCCTGATGTTGTTACATTAGATGTTGAAATGCCAGTGCTTGATGGATTACGTGCGTTAAAACGCATTATGGTAGAAAATCCGGTTCCTGTTATTATGCTATCCAGTACAACAAAGGAAGGAGCAGATAACACCATTCAAGCTATTCAAATGGGGGCAATTGATTTTGTCGGTAAACCATCTGGCCCTATTTCATTAGATTTACATAAAGTAAAACAAGAATTAATAGAAAAAGTAATTTCAGCAAATAAAGTAAAACTTAAAACGATATTAAATATAACGAAAAAAGGAATTAATACTGTTATTCCACGAACTTCTTATAGTAATATAGAACTAAACAATCGAAAAGAATTAGGGAAAAAGTTGTTTTTAGAAAAAAATTGGCATGAAAAGAAAGAAAAACTTATCGTGATAGGAACTTCTACTGGTGGACCAAGAGCTTTGCAGCATGTTTTAACAAAGCTGCCAAAAGAGATTAATGCAGCGATATTAATCGTACAGCATATGCCGCCGAACTTTACAAAATCGCTAGCAAATCGATTGAATACACTTTCTAGCATAATAGTGAAAGAAGCGGCCGATGGAGAACTTATCCAAAAGGGTGTTGCTTATATTGCTCCAGGTGGTTTTCATTTAAAGGTAAAACCTATTGGAAAGAAAATTGCTGTACAATTAGAGCAATCTAAACCGGTTAATGGGCATAGACCATCTGTTGATGTGATGTTTCATTCTGTAAGCTTATTACATCACTACGCCAAAATTGCTGTCATTATGACAGGTATGGGCTCTGATGGTACAAATGGCCTGCTTGAATTAGCTAATTCGGATAAGATTAAAGCAATTGCTGAATCAAAAGAAACATCGATTGTTTTTGGAATGCCGAAAGCGGCCATCGCAACAAAATGTATTGATGAAATACAAAATGTAGAAAATATTGCAGAAACAATAATGAAATATGTATAACGCCAAGGGGTGTGAAGCAATTGGAAATGAATCAATACTTAGAGGTTTTTATAGAAGAAAGCAAAGAACATTTACAGGCATGCAATGAACATTTATTAGAATTAGAAAAAAATCCTGATAATATTCAAATAGTAAATGAAATATTTCGTTCCGCCCATACATTAAAAGGTATGTCTGCGACGATGGGGTATGAAGATTTAGCAAGTTTAACCCATCAAATGGAAAATGTGCTGGATGCAATAAGAAATCAGAAACTTGCATTTTCACCGGAAATATTAGATGTTATCTTTTTAGCAGTGGATGATTTAGAGGCAATGGTAGAATCCATCGCAAGTGGCGGGGACGGGAAGAAGAATGTAGAAGCAGTTGTAAAGAAATTAATTGCAATTGAAAAGAACGATAACACAGTTGCTGAATCTCCTGCAAAAGAAGAGATTGCCGCAGCAACTACTACAGAAAAACCACAATCAACAGCCAATTATGACGAATTCGAAACAACTATTTTGCAGCAATCTTCGGAACAAGGGTTTTATACATATGAAATTAATATTCGTTTAAAACAAGACTGTTTACTGAAGGCTGCCAGAGTGTTTATGGTATTTGAAGCACTTGAGTCTTTAGGAGAAGTTATCAAGTCTAATCCTCCAGTAGAAGAATTAGAAGAGGAAAAATTTGATTTTCAATTTATGGTAACGCATATTACGAAAGAAAATGAGCATGTAATAAAAGCAAAAATTATGAATGTATCGGAAGTGGAAGATGTTGAAGTAATACCTTTTTCTGCCTACAGTCTTTCTACAGCTGAAACAAAGGTCGAGCAAGAAGACAAAGACGTGATAGAAAGTCCTTCCCCTGTTGCAAATAAAATTGCATCAGTAAAAGAGGAAGAAGTAAAACAAGGAACGGCTGCAAAACAAACCAGTAAAACGATCCGAGTAAATATTGAACGTTTAGACATACTAATGAATCTTTTTGAAGAATTGGTAATTGATCGAGGGAGATTGGAACAAATTTCTCAAGATTTAAAAGACCAAGAACTTCATGAAACAGTGGAAAGAATGTCCAGAATAACAGGAGATTTACAAAACATTATTTTAAACATGAGAATGGTTCCAGTAGAAACGGTTTTTAACCGCTTCCCTCGCATGGTTCGTCAATTAGCAAGAGATTTAAATAAAAAAATCAACTTAGAAATAATTGGAGCAGATACAGAACTCGATCGTACGGTTATTGATGAGATTGGCGATCCTCTTGTTCATCTGATTAGAAATGCAATGGATCACGGGATTGAAACACCAGAAGTAAGAAGAGCAAATAACAAAAGCGAAGAAGGAACGGTTGTTTTAAGAGCCTACCACAGTGGGAATCATGTCTTTATTGAACTGGAAGATGATGGGGCAGGCATTAATAAAAAGAGAGTGTTAGAAAGAGCACTAAATAAAGGATTAATTACACAAGAAACGGCGAATAGTTTAACCGATTCACAAATAGCTGAATTAATTCTTGCATCAGGCTTTTCTACTGCAGAAACGATATCAGATATTTCTGGCAGAGGAGTTGGGCTAGATGTTGTAAAAAGTACAATTGAGTCTCTTGGCGGAAATATAACAATCGAATCACAAGAAGGAAATGGTTCATTGTTTTCTATACAATTGCCCCTTACTCTTTCTATTATTTCGGTAATGCTAGTAGAAATACAAGAAGAAAAGTATGCTATTCCACTATCTTCTATTATTGAGACAGCTATTGTTCATAAAGAAGATGTTTTACAGGCGCATAATCAGACAGTTATTGATTTTCGAGGAAAAGTAGTTCCGTTGCTTTTCTTAAAAGATACATTTGAAGTTCCAATAACAAAAGACGAAGATGACTTTTATTCTGTTGTAATTGCTAGAAAAGGGGAAAAACTTGCGGGGTTTGTAGTAGATTCCTTTATTGGCCAGCAGGAAGTTGTGTTAAAGTCACTTGGCAGTTATCTTGCTAATGCTTTTGCCATTTCAGGTGCTACCATTTTGGGTGATGGTCAAGTTGCGTTAATTGTTGATTGTAATGCTCTGATTAAGTAATGGAAAATAGAATGATTATGGTGTGCTTAATAGAGAGGAATGTGTGAGAATGGGAGAATCTGTTTCAACTGATATAAAACTAATTATATTTGAGCTAAAGGGAAAAGAATATGCAATCCCTGTCAATCAAGTACGGTCGATTGAAAAAATGATGCATATTACTCGAATACCTAATATTACACCATTTGTTAAAGGTGTGATCAATCTACGAGGTGTTGTAACTCCGCTGATTGATTTAAGGAAACGGTTTGGTTTAGAAGAAATAAAATATACAGAACGTACACGTATTATTATCATTGCGTTAGCTGATATTGAAGTAGGAGTTATTGTTGATGCTGCAAATGATGTAGTAGATGTGAATACATCTGAATTTGAGCCTGCTCCAGAAGTGGTTGGTGGAGTAGAAGTGGATTATATAAGCGGTGTAGTAAAGTTGGAAAAAAGACTTTTAATTCTTGTGAATGTTGAAAAAGTTTTTGATCGAGAAGAATTAAAAAACTATACAAAAAGTGAAGGATAATGATGGCATTTACAGATAAAATAAATTCAATACATTTGGATGTACTAAGAGAAATTGGAAATATTGGTGCAGGGAATGCTGCAACTTCTCTTTCAAAATTATTAAATAAAAAGATTGATATGAAGGTGCCAAATGTTCGAATTGTTTCCTTTGATGAGATGATGGAGATGGCAGGCGGAGCGGAAAATATTGTCGCAGGAGTTTTTTTAAGAATTGAAGGAGATGTTCCTGGAAGCATGTTTTTTATGCTTCCAATTGAACAAGCGACTAATTTCATTAAAGATATGATTGGGGATGCTTCTATCCAATTACAGACGCCTCCTTTTGATGAGTTAGCTATTTCTGCACTTCAGGAATTAGGCAATATTTTATCAGGCTCCTATCTATCTTCTTTATCTGATTTTACAAATCTATCTTTATATCCTTCTGTTCCAGCTCTTGCTATTGATATGGTAGGTGCAATTATAAGTTATGGGCTGATTGAGTTATCACAAGTCAGTGACTATGCTATCGTCATTAACACAGCATTAAATGAAGAAGAAGATTCATTACCTGAAAGTGTCAATGGTCACTTTTTCTTACTGCCAGATCCGGAATCATTTGATATTTTGTTTGGGGCATTGGGAGTGACAAGTGATGATTGAACAAGAAACTGTTGTTAAAGTTGGCATTGCTGACATGAATACAGTTCAAATTCCTCATTTGATACGAACATCTGGATTAGGGTCTTGTGTTGGTGTTGTTTTATATGATCAATTAACAGGTATTGCAGGACTAGCCCATATTATGCTGCCTGATTCATCTTTGGCCAAGTCTGGAACGCTAAATATAGCAAAATTCGCTGATACCGCCATTGTAGCTTTAGTTAAACATTTAGAATTGTTGGGAGCAAAAAAAGCGTTATTAAAAGCAAAAATCGCTGGTGGTGCTCAAATGTTTCAGTTCTCAGGGACAAGTGATATTATGAGAATTGGTCCAAGAAATGTGGAAGCTGTAAAAAAAGAATTACAGCACCTGAATATACAAATTTGTGGCGAAGATGTCGGTGGAAATAGTGGAAGAACGATTGAATTTAATCCAAAAACGACGGAATTAACCATTCGGACAGTAAATAAAGGAACACAAGTTATTTAAAGCCAACCCCCAAGCAATCAATTCGCCCCATGGAAAGCGAAGTGTATTCCAGCTGCGGACTAATTGAGAGGAAAAAAGCTTTTTTCAGGGTGGCTTAGTTGTTAATTAGAATGGTAAATAAAAAGGATGTTCCAAAGCAAGAGGAACATCCTTTTTTCTTATTCTGTTGTTATAGGTTTATTTTCCTATTTTTTAAGAAAATAAGGTGAACAAAGTCTCTTATCTATTTTTTTTGATAAAATTTTAGAAAGACTAATTCTATTATAAGATTTAAATAAAGCGATAGAATCTCCTGCTTTTTCTAAATAGTTTGTTTAAGTATTTAGCTGAATTAGATATAATGTGACAAGAAGTGAAAGTTTTTAGGATAAACAGATTAAACCGTAGGAATATTTAAGTGGATATGTTGTTTTTAGGAGGAAATTTCATGGGAAATGATTCAACAACAGAGGATAAATATGCATGGGATATGTGGATTGATTCACGTGATAAAGATGCAGGCAATCTACTAATCAAAAAATATTTGCCATTAGTCAGCTTTCATGTACAAAGAATATCTGTTGGACTCCCAAAAAGTGTTTCGAGAGAGGAATTAAATAGTTTAGGCATGATGGGTTTATATGATGCTTTAGTCAGATTTGATCCGAAAAGAGATTTGAAGTTTGATACATATGCGTCCTTTCGAATAAGAGGAAGCATAATTGATGGATTGAGAAAAGAAGATTGGCTGTCGAGAGGAACTAGAGAGAAGTCAAAAAAAATCGATGCTGCAATCGAACGGCTTGAACAAGAAAAAATGAGAAATGTATCCGTACAGGAAATTGCTCAGGAATTGGAACTCAGTCCAGAAGAAGTGTATTCCACCATGAACGAACATTTTTTTGCTAATGTGCTTTCGATTGATGAGCAATTAAATGATCATGAGGAAAAGGAAGGGCCAACCTTTGTAATCAGGGACAATAAAACCGAAATACCGGAAGAAAAATTGGTAAAGGATGAACTAATTCGAGAAATGGCTGATATGATTTCTTTTTTAAATGATAAAGAGCAGCTTGTTATTAGTTTATTTTATAAAGAAGAACTGACATTAACAGAAATAGGTCAAGTAATGAACTTATCGACATCAAGAATTTCACAAATTCATTCTAAAGCAATTTTTAAATTAAGACAGTCATTAGAAAAAGTAATGTAAAACGAATGGAAGTGGCTTGATGTGAGTTTAAAAGCTATTGAATTGCAGATCGCAATTCCAAGGACATATGATGCTGGAAAAGCACAAGAACAGCAAGGTCAAAAAGCCCAAAATTTTTATCAGCAATCTAGCCAAGTTCTTTCGCACGAAGAGGAAAGAAAAAGGACGACCATTATGAAAGGGGAACAGTCTGCAGCAACGATAGCTGACAAAGAAAAAAAGAAAGAAGATAAGAAATGGGAGAAGCGGTCATCTGAAAATAAGGACGATGACCACGAGGAAAAACCAACTTATCATCCTTATAAGGGAATTACCATCGATTACAGTGGATAGAGGGATAGAATTGAATGCTTTTTTGCTAATAATAAGTATCACTTTAAATATTTTAGCTTTTTTATTTATTGCTCTGTTATTTGTACGTCAGAATCGGTTTAATATGATGGAAAAAAAACAGGAACAGTCAATGAAAGAAATAGAAAATGTTATGGCAGTTTTTATCGCAGAAATGAAGGAAGAGAATGAGCTGTTTATCCAAAAGTTAAATGAAGTAGAAAAAGAAAAAAAAGGTAAAACGATGTCCAAAGAAAATAAGGACTCCCCAATACCAGCAGCTTCTTTTGACAAAGAATTAACTGTCAATAAGTCACTGCACACTAAAAAGCAAGCAGTAAATGCGTATCAAAAAACAGCAGGGAAGGAATCTAGGGAAAAAGAGGATGTTAATGAATTATTGCATTTAATCTCATCTACAGAAAAAGAAAAAACATTGTTAGAACAGGTAGTTGATTTAAGTGAACAAGGTAAAAAAACCGAAGAAATTGCAAAAATTTTAAACAAAGGAAAAACAGAAATAGAATTATTCCTGAAATTTAGACAAAAAAGTCACGAATAACTTGATTGTCCTCAATACATATGCTATATTAACAAATGGTGTTAATACACACGCTTTTGGATTTAATCAATGGTGCTGTTTTATTACAGTTTTGATTAGAAATGAAAAAAGCGGAGGAAATCAAAACCATTAGGAGGAACAAACATGTCAGTTATTTCAATGAAACAATTACTTGAGGCTGGTGTACATTTCGGTCACCAAACTCGCCGTTGGAACCCAAAAATGAAAAAATTCATTTTTACAGAGCGTAACGGCATTTACATCATCGATCTTCAAAAAACAGTTAAAAAGGTTGATGAAGCTTATAACTATGTAAAAGAACTTGCTGGTAACGGCGGAACGATTCTTTTTGTAGGAACAAAAAAACAAGCTCAAGATTCTGTTAAAGAAGAAGCAATCCGTTCTGGTCAATACTTTGTAAACCAACGTTGGTTAGGTGGAACTTTAACAAACTTTGAAACAATTCAAAAACGTATTACACGTTTAAAAGAAATTGAAAGAATGTCTGAAGATGGCACTTTTGAAGTACTTCCGAAAAAAGAAGTAGTTCAATTAAATAAAGAGCTTGATCGTTTAGAAAAATTCTTAGGCGGAATTAAAGATATGAAAAAAATTCCGGATTGCCTGTTTATTGTTGATCCACGCAAAGAGCGTATTGCTGTTGCTGAAGCTCATAAATTAAACATTCCGATTGTAGGTATTGTTGATACAAACTGTGATCCAGACGAAATTGATGTTGTTATTCCTGCGAATGATGATGCAATCCGTGCTGTTAAATTATTAACTGCAAAAATGGCAGATGCTATTTTAGAAGCTAAACAAGGTGAAGAAGTAACAACTGCTTAATAGACAATACAGCTATTTGCAGAAAGAAAAATTCTTACAACCTAGCATTAGCTAGGCACCAAGTTTAGGGACTTGTAAAAAAGGTGATAAAGGGCATCCCTCTTATCACCTTTTTTTAAAGAATATTGCTTAAACTGGAGAATAATTGGTTAAAAAAATAGTACATAAATAAATCTCAAGGAGGCTAACTACTATGGCTGTAACAGCTCAAATGGTTAAAGAACTACGTGAAAAAACTGGTGCTGGAATGATGGACTGCAAAAAGGCACTAACAGAAACAAATGGGGATATCGAAAAAGCAATCGATTTCTTACGTGAAAAAGGTATTGCAAGTGCAGCGAAAAAAGCAGATCGTGTTGCTGCAGAAGGTTCTACTTTCATTTCTGTTAATGGAAACGAAGCAATTATCTTGGAAGTAAACTCTGAAACGGACTTTGTTGCGAAAAACGAAGGTTTCCAAGTTTTGGTTAAAGAATTAGCTGATCATTTATTAGCAAATAAACCAGCATCTGTTGAAGAAGCACATGCACAACATATTAAAGAAGGAACAACAATTGAATCCCACATCAATGCTGCAATTGCTAAAATTGGTGAAAAATTATCCCTTCGCCGCTTTGAAATCAAAACAAAAACAGACAACGATACATTCGGTGCTTACCTACATATGGGTGGACGCATTGGTGTGTTAACTGTTCTTGAAGGCACTACAGATGAAGCGCCTGCAAAAGACGTTGCAATGCATATTGCTGCATTAAACCCAAAATATGTTTCTCGTGATCAAGTTTCTGCAGAAGAAGTTGCACATGAGAAAGAAGTTTTAACACAACAAGCATTAAATGAAGGCAAACCAGAGAAAATTGTTGCTAAAATGGTAGAAGGCCGTTTAAGTAAATATTTTGAAGATGTTTGTGTACTTGATCAATCTTTCGTTAAAAATCCTGATCAAAAAGTTCGTCAATTTGTGGAATCAAAAGGCGCTACTTTACGCGAGTTTGTTCGTTATGAAGTAGGAGAAGGAATTGAAAAACGTGAAGATAACTTCGCTGAAGAAGTTATGAACCAAGTAAACAAAAAATAATAAGTAATTGAATTTAAAAAGCTTTCTATAGGGAACACCATGGTGTTCCCTATTTTTCAAGATATTTTAATTAAGCGGAGGTTTCCATGAGTAATCCAAAATATAAACGTGTTGTTCTTAAATTAAGCGGTGAAGCATTAGCAGGAGAGGCTGGATTTGGGATTAATCCAGCAGTAATAAAAAATGTAGCCGAACAAGTGAAAGAAGTTGCTGAGCTAGGTGTAGAAGCGGCAGTTGTTGTAGGCGGCGGAAATATCTGGCGAGGTAAAATCGGAGAAGAAATGGGAATGGACCGTGCCAATGCCGATTACATGGGAATGCTTGCAACTGTAATGAACTCTTTAGCACTTCAAGATAGTTTAGAACAAATAGGGATTGAAACACGTGTACAAACCTCTATTGAGATGAGACAAGTTGCAGAACCGTATATAAGAAGACGTGCGATTCGTCATCTAGAGAAAAAACGTGTTGTGATTTTTGCTGCTGGAACAGGAAATCCTTATTTTTCAACTGATACTACTGCTGCACTTCGAGCTGCGGAAATTGAAGCAGAGGTTATCTTAATGGCGAAAAACAATGTAGATGGAGTGTACTCAGCAGATCCGAGAATAGATAAAACAGCAACAAAATTTGATCAGTTAACTTATTTTGATGTAATTAAAGATGGACTTGCTGTAATGGATTCAACTGCTTCATCACTATGTATGGATAACGATATTCCGTTAATTGTATTTTCCATCATGGATAATGGCAATATTAAAAAAGCGGTTATGGGTGAAACAATTGGTACTTTAGTAAGGGGGAAAAAATAATGCCGAAACAAGTTATTTCTCAAACAAAAGAAAAAATGAATAAAGCAATTCAAAGCTATTCTCGCGAATTAGCAAGCATCCGTGCAGGACGTGCGAGTGCTTCGCTTTTAGACAGAATAACAGTTGACTATTATGGTGCACCAACACCAGTAAACCAATTAGCTGGTATTAGTGTTCCAGAGGCTAGACTGCTTGTTATTCAACCTTATGATAAAACAGCTCTTGGAGACATTGAAAAGGCGATATTAAAATCTGATATTGGCTTGAATCCTTCTAATGATGGAAGTGTAATCCGTTTATCTATTCCGATGTTAACAGAGGAACGTCGTAAAGAATTAGTGAAAAATGTAAAAAAAGAATCAGAAGAGGCAAAAGTTGCGATTCGTAATATTCGTCGTGATGGAAATGATGATTTGAAAAAGTTAGAAAAAAGCGGCGAAATTACGGAAGATGATCTTCGTGGCTACAATGATGATATCCAAAAATTAACAGATGAATTCATCAGCAAAGTCGATACTCTTACAAAAGAGAAAGAAAAAGAAATACTAGAAGTTTAAGTTAACAAGATTTTAAACTAATTTAACGAAAAGAAGATAAATCATTTCTCGTTTTGGCATCTGTCGTTGGGGAAAGAGAGTCAAAAGATAGCCTTTTAACTTCTTAAACTAAAATGCCAGTATTTATCGACAGTCTGAAATTTTTTCATGAGATAAATGTTGATTTCTTAGACTGACGGGAAACGCTGATTTTTTGAGGAGCAAATTCATCTGGAGTGCTGGAGCTGCATTGTGATGGAAGCATTTAAGAAGGAAACACCCAAAGAAAATGAGCGTTTGTCAACAGTCTGGACCCTCTAATTTTTAGGGGGTTTTTTAGCTATTATCACATGATAATAAACTGATAGTTGCTTAAATCGTCCAGTTTCCTTTAAGATAGAAAGGGAAACTTCTATTAAGCTATTTTAGATAGAAATACGCTTTAAGACTCGAAAGTTATAGAAGGAAAGACGAGGATTTATTTCGGAGGAGCTATTTGTATGTTTAACAAGCTAACATTTTGGAAGAAGAGAGCTTTGTCTTCTAATCTCCAAGAACGGATTTCTTTTCTGAAGCAACAGACAATTCCTGAACATGTTGCGATCATAATGGATGGAAATGGCCGTTGGGCGAAAAAAAGAAAACTGCCAAGAATTGCTGGTCATCATGAAGGAATGAAGTGTGTAAAAAGAATCACAAAATTGGCAGATGAATTAGGAATAAAGGTATTAACTCTTTATGCCTTTTCAACGGAAAATTGGAAAAGACCAAAAAAAGAAGTAGAATATATTATGTCATTGCCTGAACAATTTCTCGGTACGTTTTTGCCTGAGTTAATAGAAAAGAATGTTCGTGTAACTTCTATAGGATATACGGATCAATTACCGAAGCATACATTAAAAGCTTTAGAAGATGCTATGGAGAAGACAAAAAATAATACGGGCCTTATTTTAAATTTTGCCTTAAATTATGGCAGCAGATCGGAAATTGTTCATGCTGTGAAAAATATGGTGAACGATTGTCAAGAAAAGAAGATGAATGTCGATGATATAACTGCTGATGTATTGTCAACTTATTTAATGACATCAAATTTATCTGATCCTGACTTGCTTATTCGGACGAGTGGAGAGATTAGGATTAGCAACTTTATGTTGTGGCAGCTAGCCTATACAGAATTATGGTTTACAGATGTATTATGGCCAGATTTTAGTGAAGTACATTTAGTTGAAGCTATTGAAGTATTCCAAAACAGGCAAAGACGTTTTGGAGGAGTCTAATGAGGGTTGTGAATTTACTATGAAACAGAGAATAATAACGGCGATAATTGCGGCAGGCTTATTCCTCCCTTTTGTTTTTATTGGAGGATTTCCGCTCGTGTTATTTACATTCTTAATGGCTGGCGTTGGATTATTTGAATTATTAAGAATGCGGAAAATCCGTCTTTTCTCCATTCCAGGATTGCTTTCTTTACTAGTTGTGTGGATCTTTATTTTACCAGCAGATTATGATGGTTTTTTAGACGTTATGCATTTATCGAAAATAGAGATTGGATTATTTGCAGTGCTTTTTTATTTGACATATATGGTTGCTTCAAAAAATCACTTTTCAATAGACGATGCTGCATACTCTATTTTATCTGTTCTTTACATGGGAGTAGGCTTTCATTTTTTTGTGGAAGTGAGAGAGGCTAGCGTTTGGATTCTTTTCTATTCGCTATTTATGATATGGGCAACAGATTCTGGAGCTTATTTTATTGGACGAGCGCTTGGCAAGAGGAAACTATGGCCGGAAATCAGCCCTAACAAAACGGTTGAAGGGGCAATAGGCGGAATCGTTTGTGCCGTAATAGTTTCTGTTCTATTTAGTGCTTTTGGTTACATAGAATGGTATATAATAGGATTAGTAACAATCATATTATCCGCATTTGGACAAATTGGGGATTTAGTTGAATCGGCCTTAAAAAGACATTATGAGGTAAAAGATTCTGGAAAGCTGTTGCCAGGACATGGTGGAATATTAGATCGTTTTGATAGTTTATTATTTGTATGGCCATTGCTTTATTTTATCTTTGATGCTTTCTCATTATTATAAAACAGTTAGCTTATATTGTGGTGGGTGTTTAACCTTTTGCAGAGGCTGACTAAACAAATATGGAAGTATTGGTAGTAGGAGTGAGATAGTATAGTGAAGTATATTAGTTTATTGGGAGCAACAGGATCAGTTGGGACGCAAACTTTGGATGTGATTAGACATAATCCAGATACTTTTCAACTGGTTGCATTTTCCGCTGGTAAAAACATAGAATTAACAAAAAAAATTATTACGGAATTTCAACCTTCTCTAGTTTCTGTTGCAGACAAAAAAGATTATGAAAGCTTGAAACAAGAATTTCCAAATACTGCTTTTTCTTTTGGAAAAGAAGGGTTAGTGGAGGTTTCTGTTTATCATAAAGCGGATATACTGGTAAATGCCGTTTTAGGCAGCGTAGGTTTACAGCCAACTATGCAGGCGATTGAAGCGAAAAAAACGATTGCAATTGCCAATAAAGAAACATTAGTAATGGCAGGGCATTTAGTAATGGATGCAGCAAAAAGAAATAATGTGGCAATATTACCTGTAGACAGTGAACATTCTGCCATCTATCAATGTTTGCAGGGAGAACAGGAAAAAAACATCGAGCGTCTCCTTATTACGGCTTCAGGTGGCAGTTTCCGTGATTTAACGAGAAAAGAGTTAGAACATGTTACATTAAAAGATGCACTAAATCATCCTAATTGGTCAATGGGGGCAAAAATAACGATTGATTCTGCTACGATGATGAATAAAGGGTTGGAAGTAATAGAAGCGCATTGGTTATTTTCGCTTCCTTACGATAAAATTGATGTATTGCTGCATAAAGAAAGTATTATTCATTCAATGGTAGAATTTCATGATAGTAGTGTAATGGCACAGCTGGGTTCTCCAGACATGCGAGTGCCAATTCAATATGCGCTTACCTTTCCAGATCGTTTGCCATTACATGGAGCACAACGTTTGGATTTGGCGAGTATAGGAAAACTTCATTTTCAAAACATGGATCTGGAGCGTTTCCGTTGTCTCGCGTTTGCTTATGAAGCGGGAAGGCAGGGCGGAACATTGCCAACCGTTTTAAATGCAGCAAACGAAATAGCTGTTGCAAAGTTTTTAAAAGGTGAAATTAGCTTCTTGCAAATTGAAGAACTAATAGAACAGGCAATAAGCAATCATCAAAATATAGCAAACCCGAGTCTTGCTGTTATACAAGAGATTGATTCAGAAACAAGAAAACGAGTAAGCACACTTCCATAAAAAGGTGGTTATATTTTGAATACAGTAGTTGCGTTTATTATTATTTTTGGTGCGTTAGTATTTTTTCATGAATTAGGACACTTTGTCTTTGCAAAAAGAGCAGGCATTCTTTGCCGTGAGTTTGCCATAGGGTTTGGCCCGAAAATTTTTTCACAAAAAAAAGGAGAAACCACGTATACCATTCGCCTTTTGCCTCTTGGAGGTTTTGTACGAATGGCTGGTGAAGATCCAGAAATGGTTGATATAAAAGCGGGACATCGAATTGCTTTGTTATTCGACAAGGAAGAGAGAGTTTCCAAAATTATTATTAATCAGAAAGAAAAATATCCGAATGCCCGTGTTGTTAATGTAGAAGAAGCTGATTTAGAACAGGAGCTATTTATAAAAGGATATGCTGAAGACGATATAAATGAAAATCTGGTTGTTTTTCCTATTAAAAGAAATGCTGTTATCGTAGAAAACGGCATTGAATCACAAATAGCTCCAATAGATCGTCAGTTTGCAAGTAAAACACTAGGACAAAGAACATTGGCAATTGTTGCTGGCCCGTTAATGAACTTCGTTTTAGCATTTGTTATCTTTGTATTAATCGCTTTGATTCAAGGGATTCCTTCAAATGAACCAGTTCTTGGAAAATTAATCGATGATGGTGTTGCTGTTAATGCAGGTTTAAAAGAGGGAGATACGGTGCTTAGTATCGATGGCAAAATAGTATCAAACTGGGAAGAAGTTGTTTCGATCATCCAAAAAAGTCCTGGTGAGCAACTAGAATTTTTATTAAATCGGGACGGAAAAGAAGTAACAATTAATGTAACGCCAAAAGAAAGAGAATTAGAAGATGGACAAAAAATCGGTTTAGTTGGCGTTTTTAGTGCGATGGAAAAAGATCCGCTTAAAGCACTTCAATATGGTATTACTGAAACATATTCCGGGACAAAAATTATTATTAATACTGTTGGAAAATTAGTGACTGGACATTTTTCAATTGATGTATTAAGTGGACCAGTGGGTATTTACAAAACAACAGATACTGTTGCACAATCTGGTATTTTCTCGTTAATGAGATGGGCTGCTCTTTTAAGTATAAATCTTGGTATTATGAATCTCCTACCGTTGCCAGCACTCGATGGAGGAAGATTGATGTTTTTTGCAATTGAAGTAGTGCGAGGAAAACCAATTGACCGTCATAAAGAGGGAATCGTCCATTTTATTGGATTTGCTCTTCTTATGCTTCTTATGATTGTCGTAACTTGGAATGATATTCAACGCTTTTTTCTAAAATAGAAAAAACGAATAAGAAAAGGAGCAGGGGATTACCAACCTCTCTTCCTTTCGTTATTATATATAAAAGGAATTTAACTAATTAGAGGTGTGAGTAAATGAAACAAAGTAAAATGTTAATCCCAACATTAAGGGAGCTACCAGCTGATGCAGAAATTAAAAGTCATCAATTGTTGTTAAGAGCTGGCTATATTAGACAAAATGCAAGTGGTATTTATTCTTATTTACCATTAGCCAATAAAGTGCTAAAAAAAATCGAACAAATTATTAGAGAAGAAATGGATGCAGCCGGTGGAGTTGAACTATTAATGCCTGCTATGCAGCAAGCAGAACTATGGCAAGAATCTGGAAGATGGTATACATACGGACCAGAATTAATGCGTCTCAACGACCGACATGGTCGCCAGTTTGCATTAGGTTCAACACATGAGGAAGTAATTACAAGTATGGTGCGTGATGAAGTAAAGTCTTATAAACGATTGCCATTAACCCTTTACCAAATCCAAACAAAATTCAGGGATGAAAAAAGACCGAGATTTGGAATATTGCGGGGTCGTGAATTTATTATGAAGGATGCTTATTCATTCCATTCCTCACATGAAAGCTTAGGAGAAGCGTATGATGCAATATTCCAAGCGTATTGTAATGTGTTTGCACGCTGTGGTTTAAACTATCGTGCAGTTATTGCCGACAGCGGGGCAATAGGCGGAAAAGATACACATGAATTTATGGTATTATCAGATATTGGTGAAGACACGATTGCATATTCTACAGAATCTACTTATGCAGCAAATATTGAAATGGCTTCGGTTGTTACAACTTATGAAAAAGCGGACAAGCCACTTAATGATTTAGAAAAAGTGAAAACGGAAAATCAAAAGACAATCGATCAAGTTTCTTCCTTTTTAAATACTACTGCTGATCAATGCATTAAGTCTTTATTGTTTAAAGTAGATGAAAAATATGTATTAGTATTAGTACGAGGAGATCATGAAGTAAACGACATTAAAGTGAAAAACCTATTAGAAGCAGATGTTGTAGAATTAGCGGATGCATCGGAAACGGTAAATGTATTAGGCTGCACTGTTGGATCACTAGGACCGATTGGCGTGAAAGACGTAGAAATTATTGCAGATAATGCAGTGAAATCTATTGTAAATGGTGTATGTGGTGCAAACGAGGAAGATTTCCATTATACGAACGTTAATCCTGAGCGTGATTTTACTGCCAGTCATTATGCAGATCTTCGTTTTATTCAAGAAGGAGATATATCACCAGACGGAAAAGGAACAATTTCTTTTGCAAAAGGAATTGAAGTTGGCCATGTGTTCAAATTAGGAACACGTTACAGTGAAGCAATGGGTGCTACGTATTTAGATGAGAATGGACGTACACAACCAATCATTATGGGCTGCTATGGAATTGGTGTCTCTAGAACGATGGCATCAATCGTAGAACAGTTCCATGATGAAAAAGGTATTGTATGGCCAAGTCATATGGCTCCATTTGATGTACATGTAATACCTGTTAATACCAAGGACGAAGCGCAAAACAAGTTAGCGGACAAACTATATCAGCTGCTTAAAGCAAACCGTTTGGATGTGCTAATAGATGACCGAGCAGAACGTCCAGGTGTTAAATTCGCTGATTCTGATTTAATTGGATTGCCTGTTAGAATAACAGTAGGGAAAAAAGCGTCAGAAGGCATCGTGGAAGTTAAAGTAAGAAGCACTGGTGAAGTAACAGAAGTACATGAAAGTGAATTGCTTGAAACAATCACCAATGTATTAAATAAATAAATAAGGGTTATTCCAAATGGATACGTGCAAAACCTATATATAGACTAGTTAATGGGCTATCTATAAAAATAGGTTGTTGAAAAAGCGTTGAATCAATGGAATGACCCTTTTTTATGGAAAAGAAAACCCTAGGCTAGGCCTAGGGTTCTAAAAAGCTTATAGCGTGGTATTAAAAAAACTCTTCCGAGATGCTAAAATATTTTTGGTTCGCCAACCAAAATATCAGCATACGGAGGAGTTTTTATGTCAAAAGACAATAATAGTTTAGCACACACAACATGGAATTGTAAGTACCACATAGTGTTTGCCCCGAAATATAGAAGACAAGTAATTTATGGGAAAATCAAAAAGGATATCGGGGAAATATTGCGTAGGTTATGTGAAAGAAAAGGTGTAGAGATTATCGAAGCAACAGCATGTAAAGATCATGTGCATATGTTAGTAAGTATTCCACCGAAGTTAAGTGTGTCAGCATTTGTAGGATATTTAAAAGGAAAAAGTAGTTTGATGATATTCGATCGTCACGCAAATTTGAAATACAAATATGGAAACCGAAAATTTTGGTGTACGGGATATTATGTGGATACAGTTGGAAGAAACAAAAAGGTAATAGAAGAATATATACGAAATCAAATTCAAGATGATATAGTCGCAGAACAATTAACGATGATGGAATACATGGATCCATTCACAGGCGAAGAGGTAAAGAAAAAGAGACGAAAGTAAGCAGAAGGCCTTTGAGGTCTGGCCAGTAGAAGTAGTACACTTGGCGAACCATTCAGTAGCCCTTTAGGGTTTGGTCAGTAACAAAGGCTTTCAGCCGTAGAGCAAACCACCCGTTATCACGGGTGGTTTTGATTAGAATGTTTTCTCAAAAAAATATTGTTTGTGTAATTGTTACAAATATTTGAAGAGTCTGTAAAACATACGAAAATAAAATTATTTTTGACTAATCAAGCCTAAGACAGGGAACTCAAAGACATCAAGAGTTCCTTATTTTTTTGTTAAATATCAACATTATGCTATAACAGAGCTTTACAAACAAAAAGAGAGAACTAGTGAGAATCGGCCCCAACCCCCAGCGGAAAGCGAAGCATATTCAGAGTGCAAGCCCATTTGAGACACCATTTCCAGGGAAGACAACCATGCAAATAAAAATTTGCGCCATAAAGGATGAAAATAGGCAATTTCATTAAGTTTGTCGTTATGTTGAAGCAAGGAGCAGTCAGAATACACGAAGACTCCTATGGGATTAGCGGGACAGGCGAGAACCCGCAGGAGTTTACTCCGAGGAGGCTCGGCGCCCGCCCCATGGAAAGCGAAGTGTATTCTGATTGCGGACTATTCGAGAAATCTAAATCCTCTTTTCAGGGTAGCTTAAGCAATAAAAAGTATGGTAAAGTAGAGTGTTATGTTTTGAAATTATACTACCTTTCTATTAAAGGATGGAAGCAGTTTATAATAAATAATGTGCTATAATTATGAGGATGCTGCTTTTTATTTTTAGTAGTAAAAGAAGAGAAAAACCTAAAGAAAGGAGAGGGAAAATGAGCGATATACAAGGGA
The DNA here is from genome assembly GCF_983173855.1 of Niallia sp. WK069_GA_01. Taxonomy (NCBI): domain Bacteria; kingdom Bacillati; phylum Bacillota; class Bacilli; order Caryophanales; family Bacillaceae; genus Niallia; species Niallia sp. WK069_GA_01. The sequence goes on along the minus strand of NZ_OZ470138.1, from coordinate 3,060,808 downwards.
AAGTAGAAAGATTTCAATTGCTGCTACAACAACTGCAATTGACTGATGACCAAACTGTTTCCCATTTTCAACATGCGAAGATTGATAAAATTGTAATAGAAAAACGAGCAAGAAAATGGCATTTTCATTTTCAATTTGACAACATTCTTCCATATCAAGTGTATCAATTATTTACAAAAAAACTGATCAGCAGTTTTTCACATATTGCCACAGTCACTTATTCCATAAATGTTGAAAACCCAATAGCAACAGATTTGCTGATTAAGGATTATTGGTCTGCTTGTATTGAACAAATGCAAGGCATATCTCCTCCGTTAATTAAATTGTTAAATGAACAAATTCCTAAAATACAAGGAAATAAATTAACCATTCATGTTAGAAATGACATGGAAGGACTTGCGATAAAAAGAAAATATGCACAATTAATTACAGATTCTTATCAGTATTTTGGTTTTCCTCCTTTTGTTTTAGAAACGGAAATTCAACAAGAAGCATCAAACACAGAATATGAGCAGTTTTTACAAGCAAAACAACGAGAAGACGAAGAAAGAGGAAAACAAGCCCTTTTAGATATTCAAAAAATGGAAGCAGATAAAGAGGCGAATGAAGGAAATATTCCGACAGGTCCAGTGACAATCGGATTGACTATTAAAGACGACAGCGATTATCGCAGACTCGAAGAAATTGTGGATGAGGAAAGACGTGTTACTGTCGAAGGATATGTATTCCATGCTGAAACGAAGGAACTTCGAAGTGGAAGAACCTTATTAACCTTTAAAATAACAGATTATACTAGCTCTATTTTAGTGAAAATGTTTTCTAGGGACAAAGAGGATGCCGCCCTTTTCCAGTTGGTTAAAAAGGGAATGTGGTTAAGAGCACGGGGAAGCATTCAAAATGATACATTTGTACGTGATCTAGTAATGATTGGTAATGATTTAAATGAAATCAGACCGATAGAGAGAAAAGACACAGCAAAAGAGGACGAAAAAAGAGCAGAACTTCATCTTCATACACCGATGAGCCAAATGGACGCAGTATCATCTGTCAGCAATTTAGTTGCCCAAGCCAAGAAATGGGGGCATAAGGCAGTTGCAATTACAGATCATGCTGTTGCCCAAAGTTTTCCAGAAGCATATGGAGCAGGCAAAAAAAATGATATAAAAATTCTATATGGTGTGGAAGTTAATTTAGTAGATGACGGGGTTCCAATTGCTTACAATCCAAGGGATCTATCGCTAGAAGATGCAACATATGTTGTTTTTGACGTTGAAACAACAGGTCTTTCAGCAGTCTATAACACGATTATTGAACTTGCTGGTGTCAAAATTCATAAGGGAGAAATAATTGACCGATTTGAAAACTTCGCCAACCCACATCATCGTCTGTCTGCAACAACCATCAATTTAACAGGTATTACCGATGATATGGTTCAGGATGCTCCGGAAATAGATATAGTGCTCCGCAAGTTCGCAGAATGGGCTGGTGACAGTATTCTTGTTGCACATAATGCTTCCTTTGATGTTGGTTTTATCAATGTAGGATATCAAAAAGCAGGAATGCCGAAATCGACCAATCCGGTTATTGACACATTAGAACTTGGAAGGTTTTTATATCCTGAGTTAAAAAATCACCGTTTGAATACATTGGCGAAAAAATTTGATATCGATCTGACACAGCATCACCGCGCGATTTATGATGCAGAAGCAACGGGGTATTTAGCATTAAAAATGTTAAAAGACGCTGCGGAAAAAGGAATTACAAATCATAATCAGTTAAACGATAATATGGGACAAGGAAACGCTTATCAGCGTGCTCGTCCTCACCATTGTACCGTGCTTGCTCAAAATGAAATTGGGCTGAAAAATCTGTTTAAATTAGTATCAATAGCACATATTAACTACTTTTATCGTGTCCCCCGTCTACCTCGATCTGTTTTACAGAAATATCGGGAAGGGCTTTTAATTGGATCTGGATGTGATAAAGGAGAAGTATTTGAAGCAATGATGCAGAAGGCTCCTGAAGAAGTGGAAGATATTGCACCATTTTATGACTATATTGAAGTAATGCCGAAAGAAGTATATGCCCATTTAATAGAAATGGAACTTGTAAACGATGAAAAGGCATTAGAAGAGATTATTACAAATATTGTTAAATTGGGTGAAAAATTAGATATACCTGTTGCAGCGACAGGCAATGTTCATTATTTAAATCCGAATGATAAAGTCTATCGAGAAATATTAGTTGGTTCTCAAGGTGGCGCCAATCCGTTAAATAGACATAAACTGCCGGATGTTCATTTCCGTACAACAAATGAAATGCTAGACTGCTTCCGGTTTCTAGGGGAAGAAAAAGCAAAAGAAATTGTTGTAACAAATACGAACAAAGTCGCAGATATGATTGATGTTATTAAGCCGATTAAAGATGATCTTTATACACCGAAAATAGAAGGTGCAGACGAAGAGATGCGAGAGATGAGTTATGGGATGGCTCGCAAAATATATGGTGACGAACTGCCGGAAATAGTAGAGGCAAGATTGGAAAAAGAATTAAAAAGTATAATTGGACATGGATTTGCTGTTATTTATCTCATTTCTCATAAACTCGTGAAAAAGTCACTTGATGACGGTTACCTAGTTGGTTCACGGGGTTCTGTCGGATCTTCTTTTGTTGCGACGATGACAGAAATAACAGAGGTAAATCCACTTCCTCCTCATTATATTTGCACAGAATGCAAACACTCTGAGTTTTTTAATGACGGATCTGTTGGTTCTGGATTTGATTTGCCTGACAAAGATTGTCCAAATTGTGGAAGTCACTATAAAAAAGATGGACACGACATCCCATTCGAAACATTCCTCGGATTTAAAGGGGATAAGGTCCCGGATATTGATTTGAGTGCGTCACGTTGCTAATTGAAAAGATTAGCCACTAGGGTTTATACCTAGGAGAACTGCTATTTCGAAGTGTGGAATGATGGAGTAACGCCCTGAAACACACTCACTGAAGCTGCGGCAGGCAAAAGGAGTAATGCAAAAACAAATTTTGTCTGAAGCCCGCTAAAGTAGGCTGAAGTTTACCCTAACAGTACGGCTGAGGAAAGGGAGCTATAAAGCTTCTGTGGATGATAGGTCTGGTGTCTATAAAATCTATATGGTTAGAATCAGTAGAATAACTGGGACGAACCCTCGACTGACTTCTCGTGAATGTCACATACCAGAAATGGTATGGGGTCAATGTTGACTTCTAGGTGTGGATGAGTAAACGTTTGGTTATGAAAATCCATAATGTGTTATAGGCATATTCAAGCCTAGCGGGATTTAGGGGGAACCTAAGTAGATGATGAACAGATAGGAATAGCGGAACGTGAGAAGCTTCCAACACATCAGAAGATTGCACTTTGCTAAAGGTGGTTCTATGGAAAAGCATTCGCTATAACATAGATTAATGGAAGTGGCAGTGATGCTGTAGTACCGTTGAAGAAATGCCGATGATGACTAAATAATCAATAAGTTTAGGACAAAACATTTCTGAGGGAAGAGCATTAGTCGTTAACGTTGAAATAAACCTACACAAGTCAGATTCTTGTAAGACAAAAAGAAACGAAAATTCTCGTAAGGGAGTGATTAGTTGACTGACTTAATGATTCAAAAACTAAGAAACAATGAATACTTTGGAATGCAAGACCAGTTGGATACTCTTTTTGAAGAAAGTGTAAAAGGTAGGTATTTTAACAACCTTTATGACTTGATTAGTTCAGAAGAGAACATTAGATTAGCCTACCGTAATATTAAAAGCAATACCGGAAGCAAAACTAAAGGTACTAATGGACATACCATTAAACATATACAAAGAATGGATACAAATAAGCTTGTTGCATTAACACGAAAAAGACTAGAAAACTACAAACCACATTCAGTAAAAAGGGTACTAATTCCAAAACCAAATGGTGATATGAGACCACTTGGAATTCCAACAATAGAGGACAGGCTAATACAGCAAATGTTTTTGCAGATTCTTGAACCTATTATGGAAGGAAAATTCAACTCAAACAGCTTTGGCTTTAGACCGAAAAGAAGTACCCACGACGCTCTTGCAAGATGCTATCATCTAGTAAATCATAGTTTTAATCATTATGTGGTAGATGTTGATATCAAAGGATTTTTCGATAACGTTAATCATAACAAACTTATCAAACAACTTTGGACAATTGGAATTAGGGACAAAAAAGTAGTATCTATTATTAAGAAAATGCTGAAAGCGGAAATAAAAGGGATTGGAATACCAGAGAAAGGTACGCCACAAGGTGGAATATTATCACCTCTACTCGCAAATATAGTTTTAAACGAGTTAGACTGGTGGATATCAAATCAATGGGAAACAAAACCTACGAGGATACCTTACAAATTAAAAAGAAACAAAACAGATGCCCTTAAAAAGACTAAACTTAAACCAATGTATCTAGTACGATACGCGGATGATTTTAAAATCTTTACAAATTCTTATAACAATGCCAAGAAAATCAAAATAGCCGTTGAAAAATGGTTGGAAGAAAGACTTGGCTTAGAAATCAGTAAAGAAAAAAGCAAAATCACAAATCTCCGCAAAAATGGTGCAGATTTCCTTGGAGTCAGGTTCAGAGCTGTTAAGAAGGGAACTGGAAAAACAGGATATATAGTAAACTCAAAAATGAGTCCTAAATCCAAAAGTAAGGTACAAGAAGTTATTCGGCATAAACTAATAAAGATAAGAAAAGTCCAACACCAGAGAAGATTATGATGTACAACGCCAACATTCTTGGGATGCAGAACTATTACAAAATAGCCACAAGAGTCTCCCAAGACTTTAACGATATTAGGCATAATGTACACAAGAATATTAAATCACTATTGTATAGAAACATCTTCAACCCGACATTCGATAAAAACAATGTGATTGAAAAATTCTATACTGGTTACAATTGTCCAAGATTCAAAAGTAATGGCATATTAGTATATCCAATGGAAGCAATTAAACACGATATACGAGGTCAACGCAATCCCAATTTCACAATATATAAAGCAAATGACCGTAAAGCCATACACAAAGAAATCAAAAACGTATCTGTTACTGAAATAAATTTGTTTAGAAAAGGTATATATAAATCCAAAAGCGTTAAATACGAAGACAACCGTCTAAGTAAATACGTAGCCCGGAAAGGCTGTTGTGGGATAACAGGAGAAAGGTTAACTCCTTTCAACGCAATATGTCACCACAAAAAACCAACTGCTCAAGGTGGAACGGATGATTACGAAAATCTAATCATTATAAAAGAGGATTATCATATGTTAATCCACAATAATAACCCAACAAAAAATCCAAAGTATAAAGCAATAATTGAGACCTTTGATTTAAAAGCAGTTAAAAAGCTTAATCAGTTAAGAATGGAAGTAGGAAATCCAAAACTTAACTGAATAACTTCGACAAAGTTAACGATGGAGCGCCGTATGACGCCGAAAGGGTCACGTACGGTGTGGGACAGGGGAAAAACTAGAGATAACTTCAAAGGTTTACCTATTGTCATATTTTTCCGGTGAATATCAACCGAAAGCTCATAATTATACAAAGGTATTATTCGGTGAAGAATATGTTTACCGTGCTGGTACGATTGGTACTGTTGCGGATAAAACAGCTTATGGCTATGTAAAAGGATATCAACAAGATAATAATCTGCAAATGAGAGGCGCTGAAATTGATCGATTAGCATCTGGCTGTACGGGGGTAAAAAGAACAACAGGACAGCATCCCGGCGGTATTATCGTTATTCCGGATTATATGGATATTTACGATTTTTCTCCTATTCAGTTCCCAGCGGATGATCGCAATTCCGAATGGAAGACGACTCATTTTGATTTTCATTCTATTCATGATAATGTTTTAAAATTAGATATACTCGGACATGATGATCCAACTGTAATTAGAATGCTGCAGGATCTTAGCGGGGTTGATCCAAAAACAATTCCAACCGATGATCCAGAAGTAATGAAGATATTTAGTGGCACGGAATCATTAGGCGTAACAGCTGAGCAAATAAACTGTAAAACAGGTACATTTGGTATTCCTGAATTCGGGACAAAATTTGTGCGCCAAATGTTAGAGGATACAAAACCTACCACCTTCTCTGAATTAGTCCAAATATCCGGTCTTTCTCACGGTACCGATGTATGGTTGGGAAATGCACAAGAACTTATTCATAATAGTATTTGTAATTTAAGTGAAGTAATCGGATGTCGTGATGACATTATGGTTTATTTAATCTATCAAGGGCTCGATCCTGCATTTGCCTTTAAAATTATGGAAAGTGTGCGTAAAGGAAAAGGTCTTTCAGATGAAATGGAAGAAGAAATGAGAAAGAATGAAGTGCCAGAATGGTATATTGATTCTTGTAAAAAGATAAAATATATGTTCCCAAAGGCGCATGCGGCAGCATATGTATTGATGGCTGTTCGTATTGCTTATTTTAAAGTACATCATCCATTATTATACTATGCAGCATATTTTACTGTGCGTGCAGATGATTTTGATGTAGATGCAATGGTGAAAGGATCACAAAGTATCCGATCAGTAATAGATGAAATCAGCGGAAAAGGGCTGGATGCATCAACAAAAGAGAAAAACTTATTAACTGTAATGGAACTTGCATATGAAATGGTAGAACGAGGATTTTCGTTTAAAAAAGTTGATTTATACAAATCAAGTGCATCCGAATTTCTTATTGATGGCAATTCGTTAATTCCACCGTTTAATAGCATTCCTGGTTTAGGTACAAATGCCGCGTTAAATATTGTCCGTTCCAGAAAAGACGGCGAATTTTTATCCAAAGAAGATCTACAGCAACGAGGAAAAGTTTCCAAAACGATACTGGAATATCTTGATAATCATGGCTGTCTAAATGGAATGCCAGATCAAAACCAATTGTCATTGTTTTAGAAATGGCACTGTTTTTCTTAAAAGCGAGAGAGTATAGTGTGTTTAGCTACAGCGCTTAGTCCTTGTGAGTATGCCCTTTGCCTTTGAAAGAAAAAAGCACATCAGTAAATCAAATGAACCTTTCTTTTTGTTTTTTATTAAGGCGCTTGTGCCTTTCCTATGGGAATAGGCAAAGAACCTTGTAATACCGCACTTTCATTTGCATAAAATATTTGGTTATGGTATAGTTTATTTGGAAATACTAAGGATAACTTTCGCGAAAAGAGAGTGGGGCAACCCACTCTTTCGTGTTGTGTATGCCTTTTTTAAACGAGGCAGCACGATGAATGAATAGGAATTACATTAATAATTTGTTGGATTAAAAGCCATTATATGTTTAAATTCACTTTTCTTTAAGGAATTAACCAAAAACATGAAGACTTGTCCTGCTAACGATTGATGAAGGCGTATTGTTTGATAATATGTTTAATTCGGCTTCCTATTCGTCTAGGTTGCTAACTTACGAAAGATTATTTGTTCCTTGCTTAAGGAGGGAAAAAGTTGAGCAAAGTAACAGAATTAGTAGAAGAAATGGTCCAGCCAATCCTAGAAGATTTACATCTAGAATTAGTGGATATTGAGTATGTAAAAGAAGGTCCAAATTGGTTTTTGCGCGTGTATATTGATAAAGATGCTGGTGTTGATATAGATGAATGTGCTGCAGTCAGCGAAAAGCTGAGTGAGAAACTAGATGAAGTAGATCCAATTACAGAAAACTATTTTCTTGAAGTATCATCACCAGGAGCGGAAAGACCGTTGAAAAAAGACAAAGATTTTGAAAAAGCAATTGGAAAGAATGTATTTATCAAAACATACGAACCAATTGACAATGAAAAAACATTTGAAGGTACTCTAACAAGCTTTGATGGAACAAGTGTATCAATCGAAGTCAAAGTGAAAACAAGGAAAAAAACTGTTCAAATTCCGTATGATAAAGTTGCAAAAGCTCGTCTTGCAGTGACTTTTTCTTAAATTGCAGTGCCGATCTTGAGGAAAATCAGGTTGATAAGAAGGAAAATACACATATCTATCAACTTGTATATGGAATATCAAGAATAATGATGGCACCTTGCTCTATATTTTTAAGAGATTAAAGGGGGAAACAATCTCATGAGCAGTGAATTAGTAGATGCTCTTGTATTGCTTGAAAAGGAAAAAGGGATTTCTCGTGATGTTATCATCGATGCGATTGAAGCAGCCCTTGTATCGGCATATCGCCGTAACTTTAATCAAGCGCAAAACGTTCGAATTGATTTAAATCTAGGTGCTGGAACAATGAGAGTATATGCTCGTAAAGAAGTGGTAGACGAAGTTTTCGATCCACGTCTTGAAATTTCCATTGAAGATGCACAAAAAATCAATCCGAATTATGAAGTGGAAGATGTAGTAGAATTAGAAGTTACACCAAAAGATTTTGGTCGCATTGCTGCACAAACTGCGAAACAAGTAGTTACTCAACGTGTCCGTGAAGCGGAAAGAGGAATTATTTATTCGGAGTTTATTGACCGAGAAGAAGATATCATGACTGGTATTGTTCAACGTCAAGACAGCAAATTTATCTATGTAAGTTTAGGTAAAATTGAGGCTATTTTGCCGGCTAATGAACAAATGCCGAATGAACACTATAAACCACATGATCGCATTAAAGTTTTTCTTACTAAAGTGGAAAAAACAACAAAAGGTCCACAAATTTTTGTTTCTAGAACACATCCTGGTCTTTTAAAACGACTGTTTGAAATGGAAGTTCCTGAAATATTTGATGGAACGGTCGACATTAAATCAGTTGCCCGTGAAGCAGGCGACAGATCAAAAATCTCCGTTCATTCAGAAAATGAAGAGGTAGATCCAGTAGGTTCATGTGTTGGACCAAAGGGTACGCGGGTGCAAACAATTGTAAATGAATTAAAAGGGGAAAAAATTGATATTGTAAAATGGTCCCCAGACCCAACTATCTTTGTTGCAAACGCTCTTAGCCCTTCTAAAGTATTAGAAGTAATGGTTAACGAAGAAGACAAAGCAACTACTGTTATTGTGCCAGATTATCAATTATCATTAGCCATCGGTAAAAGAGGGCAAAATGCACGCCTTGCAGCTAAACTAACTGGTTGGAAGATTGATATTAAATCAGAATCAGAAGCTAGAGAAGCAGGAATTTATCCAGTAGAACCATCTCTTTTGACTTTTGATGAAGAAATAGAAGAAGAAGATTTCCATTTAAACAATGAAGATCTAGATTGATTGAGGTGAATGTGTGTGAACAAACCGAAAAAAGTTCCAATGCGTAAATGTGTTGCTACCGGTGAGATGAGGCCGAAAAAAGAACTAGTTCGCATCGTTCGCTCGAAGGAAGGACAGGTTTCTGTGGATTTAACAGGAAAGAAATCCGGTCGCGGAGCATATCTTTCAATGGATAAAGACGCAGTACTATTAGCCAAGAAAAAAAATATTCTTTCCAGCCAGCTTGGAATATCAATTGATGATGTAGTTTACGAGGAGCTGCTGGATATAATAGATAAGGAGAATAGACAATCCAAATGAAACAGAATCAATGGATGTCATTGCTTGGCTTAGCAAATCGAGCACGGAAAATTACCTCAGGTGAGGAACTCGCCGTTAAGGAAATTAGAAGAGGAAATGCAAAACTTATTATTTTGTCAGAAGATGCGTCAGAAAACACGACAAAAAAAATTACTGATAAATGTAATTCGTATGCAGTCCCGGTCAAAGTGGTTCCAAATAGAGAGCTGTTAGGTCAATCAATCGGGAAAGAGGCAAGAGTAGTTGTCGCTGTTTTAGATAATGGATTTGCAAAAAAACTTTTAACGCTGCTCGATTAATTCTAGCGGGGGTGAAATGATGAGTAAAATGCGAGTTTATGAATACGCAAAAAAGTTTAACATTTCAAGCAAGGATGTTATTACTAAATTAAAAGATATGAACGTGGAAGTTTCTAATCATATGACCACATTGGAAGAGGATTCAGTAAAAAAGTTGGATAAAATATATAATAAAGAAACAAAAAATACACAAAATAAACCAGAGCAGAACAATCCTTCAAAAAATATTGCAGATAAATATGAAGAAGAAAGTAATGTAATGGTAGAAAAGGGGAAAGTAAATAACCCTGTGAAAAATACTAAAGATAATAAACCATTTAATAATAATAAACCAAAAACAAATAACCGCAATAACAAAAACAACAACAATCGTAAGGGGAAACAAAATCAAGCCCCAGTAGCACCACCTGCTCCTAAAAAGGAAAAGGAACTTCCGGAAAAAATTACTTTTAGTGATTCATTAACGGTTGGAGAATTAGCGAAAAAATTGCACCGTGAACCATCTGAAATTATAAAAAAATTATTTATGCTTGGTGTAATGGCAACAATTAATCAGGATTTAGATAAAGATTCTATTGAATTAATTGCTACTGACTACGGAGTAGAGGTAGAGGAAGAAATTAAAATCGATACAACAGATTTAGAAGTTTATTTCGAAGATGAAGAAGATGCAGCGTTAGTGGAGCGTCCATCTGTTGTGACTATTATGGGGCACGTTGACCATGGGAAAACAACATTGCTTGACAGCATTCGTAATACAAAAGTAACTGCTGGCGAAGCAGGTGGTATTACGCAGCATATCGGTGCATATCAAATCGAAGACAACGGCAAGAAGATTACATTCTTGGATACACCAGGACATGCCGCGTTTACAACAATGCGTGCACGTGGTGCAAAAATCACGGATATTACAATCTTAGTTGTTGCAGCAGATGACGGGGTAATGCCGCAAACAGTTGAAGCAATTAACCATGCTAAAGCTGCTGAGGTACCAATTATTGTTGCAGTGAATAAAATGGATAAACCAACTGCTAATCCTGATCGAGTTATGCAAGAATTAACGGAGCATGGATTAGTACCTGAAGCATGGGGCGGCGAAACCATATTTGTTCCTCTTTCAGCACTTTCAGGTGAAGGAATTGACACATTGCTTGAAATGATTTTACTTGTTGGTGAAGTAGAAGAATATAAAGCAAATCCGAAACGCAATGCTGTGGGTACTGTTATTGAAGCACAGCTTGATAAAGGAAAAGGTTCTGTTGCTACATTGCTTGTCCAAAACGGAACATTGACAATTGGGGATCCAATTGTTGTTGGAAACACATTTGGACGTGTACGTGCAATGGTGAATGATTTAGGTCGTCGAGTAAAAAGTGTTGGACCATCAACACCTGTTGAAATTACCGGTTTAAATGAAGTTCCACAAGCAGGAGATCGATTTGTTGTTTTTAAAGATGAAAAAACAGCAAGACAAATCGGGGAAGCTCGTTCTACTCAGGCAATTCAAGCACAAAGATCAGAAAAAACTAGAATAAGCTTAGATAATTTATTTGAGCACATGAAACAAGGGGAAATGAAAGACCTTAATATCGTATTGAAAGCAGATGTTCAAGGTTCGGCAGAAGCTCTTGCAGCAGCACTTTATAAAATCGAAGTAGAAGGGGTAAATGTTAAAATTATTCATACAGCCGTTGGTGCTATTAATGAATCAGATATTACCCTTGCAGCTGCATCTAATGCTATCGTTATCGGCTTTAATGTCCGCCCTGATGTTAATGCAAAAAGAGCTGCTGACGCAGAAGAAGTAGATGTACGTCTACATCGCATTATTTATAAAGTAATCGAAGAAATTGAAGCAGCGATGAAAGGGATGCTTGATCCAGAATTCCAAGAAAAAATTATTGGTCAAGCGGAAATTCGTCAAACATTTAAAGTATCAAAAATTGGTACGATTGCTGGTTCATACGTAACAGATGGAAAAATAACAAGAGACTCTGGAATTCGTTTAATCCGTGACGGAGTTGTTATTTTTGAAGGCGAGATTGACGCATTAAAACGTTTCAAAGACGATGCTAAAGAAGTGAGTCAAGGATACGAATGCGGAGTAACCATAAAGAACTTCAACGATGTTAAAGAAGGCGACATAATTGAAGCATATATTATGGAAGAGATTGAGCGTAAATGATTGTTGGTCTAATGACCGTTGAATGTATCATTTATGACGCACATTCATTAAAAGAAAAGCGGGCTGTCCTCCAAAGAGTGACAACCCGCTTAAAACAAAAATATAATGTTTCTGTATCAGAAGTTGACTTTCAGAATACATGGCAGCGAACAAAAATAGCGATTGCCGTAGTTGCTTCTGCACGATTATCTGTAGAAGTAGAATTACAGCATGCATTAAAATTTTTGGACTCGTTTCCGGAAATGGAAAGAACCATCACTGATACAGAATGGCTTTAATAAAACGAGGTGAAATAAGATGAGCCTTAGACCAAACCGTGTTGGAGAACAAATGAAAAAAGAACTTGGTGAGATTATTAGTCGAAAGATTAAAGATCCTCGTATTGGGTTCGTTACTGTAACAGATGTAAATGTTACAGGAGATCTTCAGCAAGCAACTGTTTATATTTCTGTTTTAGGAGATAAAGAACAGCGTGAAAATACGTTAAAAGGCCTAGCAAAAGCAAAAGGATTTATCCGTTCTGAAATTGGGCAGAGAATTCGTTTGCGTAAAACTCCTGAAATTTCTTTTGAGTTTGATGAATCCATTGATTATGGTAATCGAATTGATACATTGCTTCATCAAATTGCAAAAGATGATCATTCAGAAGAAGAAAACTAAGGTGTAAATAAACGATGAGGGTGGCTCTGTTTATGTCAAACTCCCAAAGATGCGAATAAAGAAGTATTATTTTCTTTATTGCTACTAATAGGGGGAATGGGATAAAGAGGACCACCCTTTTTTATTTACATAAAAAAGATACATAAGAAAAGGAGTTTTAAAAATGGAAGGAATTTTACCATTATGGAAACCAAAAGGAATGACATCACATGATTGTGTTTTTAAGCTGCGGAAAATTCTCCATATGAAGAGAATTGGGCATACAGGCACACTTGATCCAGATGTAACTGGAGTGTTGCCTATCTGTTTAGGCAGAGCCACAAAAGTAGCAGAATATATTACCGATGCTGGAAAAATGTATGAAGGGGAGGTAACGATCGGCTACTCTACCACGACTGAAGACAGTTCAGGTGAAATCGTTCAGAAAAAAAAGGTGACAGAATCTATTACTAGAGAAATGGTGGAAGAAGTTTTTCAATCGTTAACAGGAGTTATTAAACAAACACCTCCCATGTATTCTGCTGTAAAAGTAAATGGTAAAAGGTTGTATGAGTATGCAAGACAAGGAATAGAAGTAGAAAGACCAACAAGAGAAGTAACCATCTATTCCCTGTTCTTGACGGAAGAGTGGGACACATTGTCAGGGGAACAAATCTCTTTTCGTTTTACAGTTGACTGCAGCAAAGGAACGTATATTCGAACACTTGCTGTTATGATTGGAGAAAAACTTGGGTTTCCGGCACATATGTCAGATTTAACAAGAACACGTTCAGCAACGATGACGAAAACAGATTGTTTAACATTTGCTGAGATTGAAGAAAAAATGGAAAATGGTTTAATTCCAGATATTTTGCGACCAATAGAAGACGCAATATCTTATTTGCCGAAATATCAAATAAATGATACAGTAGCAATAAAAGTTCGCAACGGGAGTGTATTGGATACGCCATCTTCATTAACATCCATTAAAGGACCAATTGTAATGGAATCAGAGCAAGGCGAAGCACTGGCCATTTATGTACATCATCCTACAAAACCAGGAAAAATAAAACCAAGTAAAATTTTAAAAATAGTAGATTGACTTGTTTCACTAATCGAAAAAAGGCAATTTGATTGGAGATTTTATAGTCTTCGGATTAGAAAATTCCTACTGCGTTTTGCTTAGAGGTGTGAATAATAATTTTTTTAAAAGAGTTTTAAATCATATATAAGCTAGAAAAGGTGAGTCGTATAATGGAAGTTGTGAGAGTTAATTATCCTAAAAATATAGATGGTAAAGATTTTCCTCCATTAGTTATGGCGTTGGGTTATTTTGATGGAGTGCATCTAGGACATCAAAAAGTAATTGGGGAAGCAAAAGCAATTGCAGACAAAAAAGGATGGAAGAGTGGCGTATTGACGTTTGATCCTCATCCATCTATCGTATTGGGGAATGATTCACGGCGTGTGGATCTTATTACATCTTATGAATCAAAAGTAGCAGAAATTGAAAAGCTTGGAATAGATTATTTATTTATTATTCATTTTACAAAAGACTTTGCCGATCTTCTGCCTCAAGATTTTGTCGACCAGTTTTTAATTGACTTAAATGTCCGTCATGTGGTAGCAGGATTTGATTACACATATGGACAATTAGCAAAAGGAACAGCTGAAACGTTAAGAAAGCATGGAAGAGGACGCTTCCAAACAACAATTATAAGCAAAGAATCATATCATGGAGAAAAAGTAAGCTCCACTTTAATCCGTTCTTATATTCTAAAGGGTGATATGGAATATATTCCTTCTTTGCTTGGGAGGTATTACAGCATCAACGGTACCGTTATTCATGGTGATAAGAGAGGGAGAACCATTGGATTTCCCACTGCTAATATAGAAAGTGACAATGCGTTATTACTTCCTCCACAAGGAGTATATGCGGTACGAATAAAGGTAGATGATGTTTGGTTTAATGGAGTATGCAATGTCGGAACGAAACCAACCTTTCATCCAGACAAAACGACACAATCCATTGAAACACATATCTTTCAATTTAATCAGGAAATATATGAAAAAAAAATAGAACTAGAATGGCATCTTCGGATCAGAAGCGAAAAAAAGTTCAATGGAATTAACGAGCTGGTAGCACAAATTGAAAAAGACAAACAAACTGCAATAGACTATTTTGAAAAAATAACAACAGTGATTAAGAACAACCAATAATCAATACGATGAAAATAGACCGTTTGATTAAGTGCGTAGTAGCTTGAAGCAGCGAGCTGTCGGAATACACGAAGACTCCCACAGGAAAGCGAAAAAGACGAGAAGATAGCAGGAGCGTAGCGACGAAGCGGCTCGACGCTCGCCCGCAGGAAAGCGAAGTGTATGCATGCTGCGGACCATTTTGAGAGCACAACTATTCAGAGCAGCATATTCAATTAAAATCACAACCCTTCAATGACTTTTGAATGGGAAAAGCAGGTAACAAATTCACTATTTTATAAAGAAAAGTTAATTGAAATTCTTGCTTTTTATTTAAAAAAAGGTTATCCTTATAAACGTACTAAAAACAACCATTGCTTGGCAAATCGAATCACCAACGTTTTGCTCAGTAATCGGGGATTAGTGTAATAGGATATAGGAGGTGAAACAGGATGGCAATCACTCAAGAACGTAAAAACGAACTTATCAATGAGTACAAAACGCATGAGAACGATACTGGATCTCCAGAAGTTCAAATCGCTGTCCTTACGGAATCAATTAACACTTTGAATGATCATTTACGTACACATAAAAAAGATCATCACTCACGTCGTGGTCTTTTGAAAATGGTAGGTAGACGTCGTAATCTACTAACTTACCTACGTAATAAAGACGTTCAACGTTACCGTGTTTTAATTAACAAACTTGGTTTACGTAGATAGTTTAAAAAAGCGGGATACTTTTTCCCGCTTTTTTATTGTGTAGGAAAAATGGGAAATCGAGGAAAATTAACTTAAATAGACCTCGTACTTATAGAGATTATAATGAACTTAAAGATTACATAACTATTTAGTTTTTAAGTAACACAAAATGTGTATACTATAAGAAAAGCGTAAGCGCTCTTGCTCATCGCTGAAATACAAATGTTCTGACCGATCCAAAGTGCCAGTGCATTGGAACTGGACAAAAAAGAATGTCATTATTACTAATTAAATTCAGTAGGTTTAGGTAGTACTTTTTAAGACCAAAACCTCTAACAAGTGAATGAGTAGAGAGGGGTTTATAAATGGGACAAGAGAAACATGTTTATTCCATTGACTGGGCTGGAAGAAAGCTCACAGTCGAAATAGGACAATTAGCAAAACAAGCAAATGGTGCTGTTTTAGTAAGATACGGAGATACTGCTGTTTTAAGTACAGCAACCGCATCAAAAGAACCAAAAAATTTAGATTTTTTCCCGTTAACAGTTAATTACGAGGAACGTTTGTATGCAGTTGGTAAAATTCCTGGTGGTTTTATTAAAAGGGAAGGACGACCAAGCGAGAGAGCAATTCTTGCAAGCCGACTAATTGACAGACCAATTAGACCATTATTTGCAGATGGCTTCCGTAATGAAGTGCAAGTAGTAAGTTTAGTTATGAGTGTTGATCAAGACTGCACAACTGAGATGGCAGCAATGTTTGGTTCTTCTTTAGCTCTATCTGTATCCGATATTCCTTTTGGCGGACCAATCGCTGGTGTATATGTTGGCCGAATTGATGGCGAATTTGTCATAAATCCGACTGTAGATCAAGCGGAAAAAAGCGATATCAACTTAGCAGTAGCTGGAACAAAAGATGCTATTAACATGGTTGAAGCTGGAGCAGATGAAGTTCCAGAAGAAGTAATGCTTCAAGCTATTATGTTTGGTCATGATGAGATTAAACGATTAATTGAATTCCAAGAAAAGATTGTTGAAGAAATCGGCAAAGAAAAAACAGAAGTTCAACTATATGAACTTAATGCTGAAATTGAAGCAGATGTGCGTGCGATTTGTGAAAAAGATATGTTAGAAGCAATCAGAGTACACGAAAAACATGCAAGAGAAGCAGCGATTAAAGTCGTGAAAACTGCTGTTGTTGAAAAGTATGAAGAAAAAGAAGCTAGTGATGAAGAACTAAAACAAGTAAAACAAATACTTGATAAATTAGTGAAAAATGAAGTGCGCCGTTTAATCACGGAAGATAAAGTAAGACCAGACGGACGTGGTTTAGAAGAAATTCGTCCACTTTCATCTGAAGTAGATATTCTACCTCGAACACATGGATCAGGACTCTTTACTCGTGGACAAACACAAGCGTTAAGTATTTGTACATTAGGAGCTTTAGGAGATGTTCAAATATTAGATGGACTTGGCGTAGAAGAAGAAAAACGTTTTATGCATCATTATAATTTTCCAAACTTTAGTGTTGGAGAAACTGGACCAATGCGCGGACCAGGTCGTCGTGAAATCGGACATGGAGCTTTAGGTGAAAGAGCGATGGAACCTGTAATTCCTTCTGAAAAAGATTTTCCGTATACGATTCGTCTTGTATCAGAAGTATTGGAATCTAACGGATCTACTTCACAAGCAAGTATTTGTGCAAGTACACTTGCAATGATGGATGCTGGAGTTCCAATTAAAGCGCCTGTTGCCGGCATTGCGATGGGATTAATTAAATCTGGGGAATATTATAGTATTTTAACAGATATCCAAGGGATGGAAGACCATCTTGGAGACATGGATTTTAAAGTAGCTGGAACGGAAAAAGGTGTAACAGCACTTCAAATGGATATTAAAATTGATGGGTTATCAAGACAAATTCTTGAAGAAGCTTTACAACAAGCTAAAATTGGTCGTATGCAAATATTGAATTCTATGTTAGAAACAATTAATACACCAAGAGAAGAATTGTCTTCTTATGCACCGAAAATATTAATGATGGCGATTAACCCAGATAAAATTCGTGATGTTATTGGACCGAGCGGTAAACAAATCAATAAAATTATTGAAGAAACTGGCGTAAAAATTGACATTGAACAAGATGGAACGGTATTTATATCTTCTGTGAATGATGAAATGAACAAAAAAGCGAAACAAATCATTGAAGATATTGTTCGTGAAGTTGTTATAGGGCAAATGTATCTTGGAAAAGTAAAACGAATTGAAAAATTCGGTGCATTTGTAGAAATCTTTAATGGCAAAGACGGACTTGTACACATTTCTGAGTTAGCAGAAGAGCGAATTGGAAAAGTAGAGGATGTTCTTGCGCTTGGTGATGAAATACTTGTAAAAGTAACTGAAGTAGATAAACAAGGCAGAGTGAATCTTTCTCGTAAAGCGGTTTTACGTGAGCAAAGAGAACAAGCTGAAGATGCAAAAAAATAAGTCACAAGTGAAATATAGCGTAGCTGCATTTCAACAAATATAAAGGGCTGACTCTAAAAAGACTGAATGACTGCAGCAAATTGCTGCAGGATAAATTCTTTATACAGAGTCAACCTTTTTTGTTTATTATGGTAGGCTATCCTGAAAATTGGCTTTTGCTCTTTTAATGAGTCCGCAGCCGGAATACACTTCGCTTTCCATGGGGCGAGCGGTGAGTCTCCTCGGAGCTAGCTGCGGGGTCTTGCCTGTCTCGCAGTTCCTGCAGGAGTCTTCGCGTATTTTGACTGTCCCCGCTTTAACATATCAATGAACTTAATCAAATTTGTCTATTTCATTGTTCAGGGTGCAAATTTGGTTGCATGAGCGTCTACCAAAAAATGAACTAGAGGCACGATATTTGAAAGCTTTCGTTCTACCTTGTCCTTTTACACATAAAATGTATAGAGGAGGGGAGAATAGAATGAAAAAAGTGATTCCTTTGATAGGTATATTATTGATATCTTGGGTGATTGTTAACAATCCTTTGTCAAATACATATGTAGATAGTTTAAAAAGCAATGGTGTGGCAGTTGGAGTAAATAAAAATGCTTTATATGATGAAATAAATCAACAGGCTAATCATTATCGAGTAGAGCCTGAAAACGCAAAGCTGGATCCTGTTTGGAAGGCAATACCAGGAATTAATGGTTTAGAGGTGGATGTTGATGCTTCTTATAAAAACATGAAATCTTCTGGCAAGTTCAATGAAAAAAAACTTGTGTTTAAACAAGTTAAGCCTTCTGTTCATTTAACAGATTTGCCTCCCACTCCTATTTATAAAGGAAATCCTAACAAGCAAATGGTAAGCTTTGTTATAAATGTAGCATGGGGAAATGAGTATTTGCCAGATATTTTGGCAATTTTAAAAAAATACCATATAAAAGCAAGTTTTTTTTTAGAGGGAAGATGGACACAGAAAAATCCTGATCTAGCAAAAATGATTGTAGAAACAGGAAATGAACTAGGAAATCACTCTTATACCCATCCAGATATGAGCAAAATCAGTTCTGCACAAACAGAAGAGGAAATAACGAAAACAAATGATGTCATTAAAGCAACAACTGGAAAAGGGGTAACCTGGTTTGCTCCTCCAAGCGGTAGCTATAATATGGAAACTGTAAAGGTGGCAAATGAGTATAAATTAGGTACAGTGATGTGGTCAATTGATACAATTGATTGGAGAAAGCCAACACCAGATGAGCTGATTGAACGAGTAACTGGAAAAGTGCATAATGGAGCGATCATTTTAATGCATCCAACAGCATCAACGACTAATGCTTTAGAAGAATTAATTATACAAATTCAAAAAAAAGGATTAGAAATAAATACAGTAACAGAGATGTTAAGTGAAGAACGAAATGTGGTAAATAAAAAGTAAAGCATTTTTCTTCCGAGCTGTTCAAGGATTCCCGCACTTTTTCTGTGAAAATAAAACGGGCGAGTGGCTATTCTGGGTATCTGTATAATACAGTAACGTGTTCTATTTGATAGGGCGGGTACAGGATTTTGGTGTAAAGAAAATCTTGAAGCGTGGACTTCTAGAAAAAAGACAATAGTAAAGAAAGGGTGTGACCTCAATTTTTTAAAAAAATCACAACCTTAATAGAGTATTGTAATGGAAGGTCGTCTAACCAGCTAGACGTGGTTCAGAGAAGTGTTGCTTATTAATAAATAGGGTATATATAATTCTTAAAACTTTATGTGCAATAGCCTGTAAAGCTTTTTTCTTTCCTCTTCTTGCAGATAGAGACCAAAAAACATTTGACATTGAGGTATTTTTCGACCTTGATATAGCCCAAGCAACCTCACAAAGAGCAGCTTTTATATGTGGGTTTCCTTGAACGCTTTTGGAACTTTTCTTTTTACCAGCACTTTCATTATTGCCAGGTGATACACCAGCCCAAGAAGCTAAATGTCTTGATGAAGGGAATTGGCTCATATCTGTTCCGATTTCCGCAATAATAACAGCAGCTGTGTGTTCCTTTATACCTGGGATAGATAAAAGTATTTCTTTTTCTTCTTGATAGGAATGAAGCAGGGTATCTATCCTATTTTCAAGTTCTTGAATGGAAGTTTCCAAATACATGATATGATTCCAAGAGCTTTTAATCATAAACATTTGATGTTCATTTAATGTTCCGAAAAGAGAATCGGAAATGGTATCAGCCTTCTTGCGGAGAGAATGATGGATATTGGCATCAACATCAGCCTTATCAAGGTATCCATTATCGACTAACTGTTTCAAAAGTTTACGTCCAGAAACCCCAAAGATATCAGAAATAACTGAACCAAGCTTTATGTTTGAACATTCGAGGACCTTTGAAATTCTATTTTTTTCAGCTGTTAAGTTACCAACCCATTTCTTGCGTAAACGGTTCAAATCTCTTAATTCCCGAAGATCTTGGGAAGGGACAAAGCTTTTTTCAATCAATCCATGACGAAGAAGCTTGGCAATCCATTCTGCATCTGAAACATCGGTCTTACGACCAGGAACGTTTTTAATACGTTGGGCATTGGCCACAGTAATATCGAAATATCCTTCAAGGATGTTGTATACCGGCTTCCAATAGATTCCGGTACTTTCCAGAGCAATGTGTGTAATTTGTTTTTCTTCTAACCACTTTAATAAATCAAATAAACTTTTGGTTAAAGTGGAAAAAGTCTTGGTTTCTTTTTGAATGGATTCATTATTAGTGCCAGTTAGGGCACAAACTACAATCTCTTTTTGATGAACATCCATTCCGGCACAATGGGTTAATAAAATGTCCAAATAAAACAACCTCCAAAGTAGTGTCTATGGAAAGTGGAATAAGCTTGGTCAAACAGCATTTTTCTGTACGTGATCATCCTCAAAAATTGAAGAGTCAACAAAGGGGTGTACACAAGGCAAATTCCAAACAGTTTCTTATACAGGGTCGAACCACCACAAAAGCGCACGTAAAGATTACTTCCCATAGCATTAATCAGTATGGAAAAATGGACAAAAAAGTAAAACCCCGGCTTAGAAAAAATTTTCATGCCGGGGTGTGAGTGTGAAATCATGTGTGTTTCTTATTTGTCTGGCTCCGGTGCCAAGCCCCTGTGAAAGATAACCTCTTGCCTCTAAAAGTAAAAAAAACACTTTTTGAGTCAAGAGAACATTTTTCTTCGGGGCTGAGCAAGGCCCCTGCGCCTTTCTTGTTGTCTAGTTCCGGTGCCTAGCCCCTGTGAAAGATAACCTCCAGCCTCTAAAAGTAAAAAAACACTTTTTGAGTCTGGAGAACATTTTTCTTCGGGGCTGTTCAAGGCGCTTGCACTTTTCTTGTTTAAAAACAATTTTTTGGTAAAAATAATAGGAATGAGATATACTAGCAATCGCATACGTTTATATAATTGGCAATTAGAACAGGAGGAACATACATGATAAAGAGATATACTTGCCAAAATGGGGTACGAATTGTATTAGAAAATATACCGACGGTTCGCTCTGTAGCAATTGGTGTTTGGATTGGAACAGGTTCTCGCAATGAGGATGAAAAAAATAATGGTGTTTCCCATTTTTTAGAGCATATGTTTTTTAAAGGAACAAAAACTAGAAATGCTAGAGAAATTGCGGAGTCATTTGATAGTATTGGCGGTCAAGTAAATGCATTTACTTCGAAAGAATACACTTGCTATTATGCAAAAGTGTTAGATACACATTCGAATATTGCACTTGAAGTGCTTGCAGACATGTTTTTTAACTCCACTTTTGAAGAAGGAGAGTTAAATAAAGAAAAAAATGTAGTGTATGAAGAAATAAAAATGTATGATGATACTCCGGATGATATTGTTCATGATTTGTTAAGTCAAGCAGTATTTGAAAAGCATCCATTAGGTTACCCAATTCTTGGAACAGAAGAAACATTAGCGACCTTTAATGGAGATACTTTACGCCAGTATATGCACGAACATTATACACCTGAAAATGTTGTTATTTCTATTGCCGGCAATATATCTGAATCATTTATAACAGAAGTAGAGAAGTATTTTGGCCATTTTGAAGCAGGAAGCAGTGACCTAGAAATAGATAAACCTACATTTCATGCAAGCAAAATGTCACGGAAAAAAGAGACAGAACAAGCACATTTATGCCTCGGGTATGAAGGACTAAAGGTTGGGCATGAAGATATGTACAATCTTATCACATTAAATAATATTTTAGGCGGCAGCATGAGCAGCAGACTGTTTCAAGATGTGAGGGAGCAAAAAGGGCTTGCCTATTCTATTTTCTCTTATCATTCTGCTTTTCAAGATAGTGGAATAGTTACTATTTATGGCGGTACTGGCGCAAAACAATTAGATGATCTTTATGAAACCATTCAAACGACATTGTCTACTTTAAAAGGCGATGGAATTACAGAAAAAGAATTGATGAATAGTAAAGAACAGTTAAAAGGAAGTTTAATGTTAAGCCTTGAAAGTACCAATAGCCGAATGAGCCGCAACGGAAAAAATGAGCTGATATTGGGTAAACACCGTTCATTAGATGAAATCATCCATCAAATTGATCAAGTTACGGTAGAAGCAGTAAATAAAATGACACATCAAATTTTTAAAGATGAGTACTCTGTTTCCCTAATAAGTCCAGACGGTATTCTACCTAAGTCTTTAATATAATAGCAAGAAATAATCTACTACTAACTAGTCTAAATAATGACTCCCGAAAATATGATGATAGAAGAGTGATATAGAAGGAGACAAAAACATGAGATTAAGTGAACTGAGTGGAAAAGAAATTGTAGATGTAAAAAATGCTGCAAGACTAGGTGTTCTTGGACAAACAGACTTAGAAATTAATGAACAAGATGGGCACATAAAAACATTATTGATTCCGTCATTAAAATGGTTTGGACTTAAAAGAAGTGGTGGAGAATTAAAGGTTCCCTGGTCACATATAAAAAAAATAGGCAGTGACATGATCATTATCGATATACCAGAAAAGGATGAATGAGAGAGATACATAAGATAAATAAGCAGTGATGTTTGGCTAGTAATAGTTGAATGGAAAAACGCATTGCTTCTTATTTTCTTATGTACCTCTCTTTTGTTTGCTTCCCCTCCATTATTTCCCCTCCGGCAGTCGTTTCTTCTGAATGAATTTTAAAATGAAAGAGTCCCTCGAATGGATCTCACAAAATAAAGATCGAAAAAAACAGCCATCGTTACAGTCACCTTTTTTATCCTAATATAAGCGCTTCTAACTATTTTAATATGTTTTTTCGGCAAATTCTAGAATGAAACTCACCGAAAAGCTTGTGATGACATAAGATGTTGAAGTAGTGGAGGAATTACTTATTTAATTAGTGGATTTTTAAAAAGAAGGTGAAATGATTCATGCTGACAGGGGTGAAGATCGCTGTTATCGGCGGTGATGCGAGACAGCTCGAGATTGTAAGAAAGTTAACAGAGCAACATGCATTACTTTCTTTAATTGGATTTGAACAACTTGATCACGCCTTTACCGGTACTACGAAGGAAAAAATCGAAGGCGTAGATTTCGCAAAAATGGATGCAATTATTCTGCCTGTAAAAGGAACAAATCTTGACGGACAGGTAGATACTATTTTCTCAAATGAGGAAGTTTTTTTAACAGAGGAATTATTAAGAAAAACACCAGCGCACTGCATCGTCTACTCAGGCATTACTAATAGTTATTTAAATAGTATTACACAAAATGCAAACCGATCCTTAGTACAGTTATTTAACAGGGATGATGTTGCGATTCTTAATTCGATTCCAACGGTAGAAGGAACGATTATGATGGCAATACAGCATACAGATACAACTATTCATAGCTCTAATATTATCGTTTTGGGCTTAGGGCGTGTAGGCATGAGTGTTGCAAGAACATTTCAAGCATTGGGTGCAAAAGTGAAAGTAGCAGCGAAACAGAGTGATCATATTGCCCGAATAATTGAAATGGGTTTAACACCAGTGCAATTAGAAGACTTAAAGGAATCTGTTGGGGATATCGATATTTGCATTAACACCATTCCACATCTCGTTGTCACCTCCTCTATAATTGAGAACATGCCATTGCATACATTAATTATTGACCTTGCCTCAAAGCCTGGAGGAACTGATTTTCAGTATGCAGAGAAAAGAGGAGTAAAGGCACTTTTAGCACCTAGTCTGCCTGGTATTGTTGCTCCTAAAACTGCTGGAAATATCCTTGCAGATGTTTTGTCCCAATTACTACAAGAGCAGTTACAAAAGGGAAAGGAGCAAGCAGAATGAGCTTAAAAGAAAAAAGAATTGGATTTGGTATTTCTGCATCTCATTGTACGTATGCAGAAGTTTTTCCACAAATAGAAAAGTTGGTAAGCTTAGGGGCAGAGGTTGTTCCCGTAGTAACAGGAAATGTGCAACATACAGACACTCGTTTTGGAAAAGGAATGGAATGGATTAGCAAAATTGAAGAATTAACTGGAAATGAGGCAATTGACAGCATCGTAAAAGCAGAGCCGCTCGGACCAAAAATCCCTTTAGATTGTATGGTAATTGCACCTTTAACAGGGAATAGCATGAGTAAATTTGCGAATGCAATGACAGATAACGCTGTACTAATGGCTGCAAAAGCAACATTACGAAATCAAAAACCAGTTGTTTTAGGTATATCAACAAATGATGCACTTGGATTAAATGGTGTAAATTTGATGCGTTTAATGGCGACAAAACATATTTATTTTATTCCATTTGGCCAAGATGACCCCATTAAAAAACCGAATTCTATGGTGGCGCGAATGACTATGCTTCCAGAAACAATTGAATCTGCTATTAAAAACCAGCAAATTCAACCAGTAATTATTGAAAAGTTTCTGGATTAAACAAACGTGACGTTTGGTTTTGCTGATTCCATTTTTTTTGAAAGAATCAGACAAAAAGGTTCTGTTCATATGGCTTGAATATGTTAAAATAAAGAATATTCATTGATGGCGGCAAAATTGTCGCCGTCATTACTAATATTATAGAGAATTTTCACCTTGGAAGGGGAGCCTTAAATGGAGCAAAAAAAAGGATTTAACGTAGCAGTAGTTGGAGCAACTGGAGCAGTAGGGCAACAAATGATTAAAACATTAGCAAGCAGAGATTTCCCGATTTCAACATTAACTCTTTTGTCTTCTAAGCGTTCAGCTGGGACAAAGGTTACTTATAAAGGCAAGGAAGTAACAGTAGAAGAAGCAAAGCCGGAAAGCTTTAAAGGTGTTGATATAGCATTATTTAGTGCAGGTGGAGGCGTTTCGAAGGAGTTAGCACCGCATGCTGTGGAGCATGGAGCAATTGTAGTGGATAATACAAGTGCATTTCGTATGGATGAAAATGTACCTTTAGTAGTTCCAGAAGTAAACGAAGAGGATCTTCATCAGCATAATGGAATTATTGCGAACCCAAACTGTTCTACTATTCAAATGGTTGTTGCTTTACAGCCGCTTAAAGAAAAATTTGGCCTTTCAAAAGTACTAGTTTCTACCTACCAAGCAGTGTCCGGTTCGGGTGCTGCTGCAGTGGAAGAACTAAATAGTCAAACGAAAGCAATCATTCATAATGAAAGTTTTGAACCAAAAATTCTACCAGTAAAAAGTGATAAAAAGCATTATCAAATCGCTTTTAATGCTGTTCCGCAAATTGATGTTTTTACAGACAATGGCTTTACGTATGAAGAAATGAAAATGATTAATGAAACAAAAAAAATTATGCATGACGCAGATTTGAAAGTAGCAGCAACATGTGTGCGTATTCCTGTAGCAACAGGACATTCAGAATCAGTTTACTTTGAGATAAACGATCCAAATGTTACCGTAACAGAAATAAAAGAATTACTAAAAAATGCATCAGGAATTGTGTTGCAAGATGAACCAGAAAATCAAGTTTATCCAATGCCTGCTGATTGCGTGGGATTAAATGATGTCTTTGTAGGGCGCATCCGCAAAGATTTAGATACAGAAAATGGTTTCCATATGTGGGTTGTTTCTGATAACTTATTGAAGGGTGCTGCGTGGAACTCTGTTCAAATCGCTGAGAGTCTAGTGAAATTAGGACTCGTTAAATAAAATAAAGTATCATGGACAGTAGCAACAAAGTGGTACTCTTTGCTTACTATATAAATAAATAGAATGTTTTTTTCAAAAGGAACTTTTCGTCTATAATCAGGTTATAGGAAAAGTGAATGGAGAAAAACTCAGACTAATCGAGAACCTTTTTAAATTTTGAGGTTGGCGTCTGGTGACAGGGCTGCGGAATGGTCGTTGTCACAGGATCGACAAAATGCGGGTTATTGGACAAATACATAGGAAAATGGCGAAGTTAGTCGTTTATCCTTTTTTATTTAGCAAGGAAAACCGAACACCTGAACAAGGGAAATAACGAAAAAATTGCGTTTTTCGATAGCTTGAGTCTATTCTATTTATATGTAAAGAAAAAGAGGGTCTATACAGCAAAGGACAGAATCCTAATCCAATATTAGTGATGATTTATAGCTTAAAGGTAGGACTAGGATCTGTTCTAGATTAGAACAACCCTCATAGAAAGCACTTTTTTTAAGTGTGTAGAGGTGTTTATAATGAAAATAATTGTACAAAAGTTCGGCGGAACATCGGTAAGAGATGAAGCATCCCGTGAACAAGCAAAAGAACATATTCAAGATGCATTATCACAAGGTTTTAAAGTGGTAGTGGTCGTTTCAGCAATGGGGCGTAAAGGTGAACCATATGCAACAGATACGTTGTTATCCCTCATTGGAGGTTCCAACAATAAGTTAGGCAAACGGGAAAATGATTTGCTTTTATCTTGTGGAGAAGTTATTTCTAGTGTGGTCTTTACGCAATTATTAATGGAAAATAATATAAAGGCTACAGCGTTAACAGGTGCTCAAGCCGGCTTTTTAACAAATAATGATTTTAATCAAGCGAGAATTATTGAAATGGATTGTGTACGTGTACAAAAAGAGCTGGAAACGAATGATGTAGTTGTAGTAGCTGGGTTTCAAGGATCTGCCCCAAATGGAGATACAACAACATTAGGCAGAGGCGGAAGCGACACTTCTGCAGCAGCATTAGGAGCAGCATTACATGCAGAAGTAATTGATATTTTTACAGATGTAGAAGGTATTATGACTGCAGATCCACGCATTGCTGAGAATGCCAGGCCTTTACCTGTTGTAACCTATACGGAAGTATGCAATATGGCTTATCAAGGAGCAAAAGTAATTCATCCAAGAGCGGTTGAAATTGCGATGCAGGCTAAAGTGCCAATCCGGATACGTTCAACCTATTCAAAAGGATTGGGTACCCTTGTTACGTCTATAAGCCCAGATAAAATGGGAAGCGATATTAAGGAGAGACCTGTAACTGGGATAGCCCATGTGGCACCAGTAACTCAATTAAAAGTTTTTGCAAAAAAGGATCAATATGATTTGCAGGCACAAGTATTTAAGGCGATGGCTAATGAAGAAATAAGCGTTGATTTCATCAATATATCTCCAAATAGTGTTGTGTATACGGTAACAGACGAAATGACTTCAAAAGCTATTCACATATTGGAGCAAATGGGATATGAACCAGTTGTAGAAAAAGAATGTGCAAAGGTTTCTGTCGTTGGAGCAGGAATGGCTGGTGTTCCAGGGGTTACTTTTAAAATAGTGACCGCATTATCCAAACAGGGAATTCGCATCTTACAATCTGCTGATAGTCATACGACCATTTGGGTACTTGTGAAGCAGGAAGATTTAAAAAAAGCAGTAAATGTTTTACATGCTGCATTTGAATTAGAGAAAGAAACAGTACAATAAACACAACTAGATTGAAAATGAGAATAGGAGTGGAACAATGGGTTTATTTGGTAGGGTTTCAACGGCCATGATCACACCTTTTGATGCAAAGGGACATATTGATTTTCCAAAAACAACACAGTTAATTAATCGTTTGTTAGAAAATGGAACAGATTCACTTGTGGTAGCAGGTACGACTGGTGAATCCCCAACGTTATCGAAACAAGAGAAAGTAGCGTTATTTAAACATGTGGTAGCAGTGGTGGAGAAGAGAGTTCCGGTAATTGCAGGAACAGGTAGTAATAACACATATGATTCCATTGAATTAACAAAACAAGCAGAACAAATTGGAGTAGACGCTGTTATGGTAGTAGGGCCATACTATAACAAGCCAAATCAAGAAGGAATATACCAGCATATTAAAACAATTGCAGAAAATACGACCCTTCCTGTGATGATTTACAATATTCCAGGCCGTTCTGTCATAAATATAGAACCAGAAACTATTATACGTTTATCTGCTATCGACAATATTGTGGCGGTGAAAGAGGCTAGCGGAAATTTAAATGCAATGACAAAAATTATTGCAGGAACTTCTGATGATTTCTGCTTATATAGCGGTGATGACAGTTTAACGTTGCCAGTACTTTCAATAGGAGGTAATGGAGTTATTTCTGTTGCTTCTCATGTAATTGGAAATGAAATGCAAAAAATGGTAGCTTCTTATCTAGAAGGAAATATAGAAGAAGCAGCAAAACTTCATAAACAATTACTTCCGCTTATGTCAGCATTGTTTATGGCGCCGAACCCTGTGCCAGTGAAAACAGCTCTTCAATTCAAAGGATTTGATGTAGGTTCTGTTAGGCTGCCTTTAGTGCCATTAACAAAAGAAGAGCGTACAAAATTAGCATCGTTTTTTTAATGATAAGCTGAAAAGAAACCAACTATTGAAAAAATGGTTGGTTTTTTAACGTTCTATTTTATTCTACTATCGTTTGATTATTTCTCGTTTCGAGATCAAAGCGATCTTCACTTAAGTCTACAAGAAGGAATAGGCTTTGCTATTGCTCATTGTGTTGCCTTTATTCCTATAATGTACAGCCTTCTAATATCTTTAGATTTTGTGCGATGTGCAAGGACACATACTTTTTAATTCCAAATTATAAAAGATAGAAAAGCAAGACCTTCTCTTTTCTTTGGTCATTTTGTATATAAATTCTCATATTCTTTAGTAAAAAGATACAATGACACGCATGAAAATTCACGTTATGATGTTAGAAAATATAACACAATAGAATTTTAGATGATTGAAAAATTCTGAATTTTATGTGAAAAAGGAGATATGAGAATGGGAAATAGCATGGAAGTAAAATTGAGGAAGAAGCCGTTTTATAAGGGGATGCTCTTTCAAATTATAGCAGCGATTGTATTAGGGGTTTTGGTTGGTTATTTATGGCCAAATATCGGCACAACTGTAAAGCCGATTGGTGATGGATTTATCAAATTAATTAAAATGATTATCGCTCCTCTAATCTTTGGGGTGGTGGTAGTTGGAATTGCAAAAGTAGGTGATATCAAAACAGTCGGGAAGATCGGTGGCAAAACGCTGCTATACTTTGAAATTGTAACAACATTTGCTTTAATTATCGGAATGGTTGTTGCTAATATAATGAATCCAGGTGATGGATTAAATATTAATCCATCCACTTTAAGTACAAATGCAGTAGATGAAAAAACTGGAGGTTCGCAGCTTCCTAGTGAAGGTGATTTTTTCCTGAATATGATTCCTGACAGTGCTGTTGGTGCTTTTGCTAATAATTCGGTTCTCCAAGTACTTTTAATATCTTGTTTATTTGGAGTTGCATTAGTTCATATTGGAGGACGAACGTCGGACTTATTGATTGATGTATTAGAAAATGTGAATAGTGTTCTCTTTAAAATTATGGGTTACATTATGCATTTAACAGTCATTGCAACATTTAGTGCCATGGCATTTGCAGTCAGTCAATATGGATTAACAACATTGGCTTCGTTTGGTAAGTTGTTTGTTGCAATGACTGTTGCATGTGTTGGTTTTGTTATTGTATTAGCAATTATCTTTAAAGTATTTTTAAAACTAAGTTTATGGAAATTAATTAAATATATCGGTGAAGAAATTATGCTTTCATTTGCTACAGGATCGACTGAAGCGGTTATGCCACAGTTGATGAAAAAATTTGAAAAAGCTGGCTGTGATAAGGCTGTAGTGGGATTAGTTGTACCAACTGGATACTCTTTTAACTTAGATGGGGCATCCATTTACTTATCTATTGCGCTAGTGTTTTTAGCACAAGCAACTGGTGTGGATTTGAGTTTGGGAGATCAACTATTTATTTTAGGCGTCTTGCTGCTTACATCAAAAGGAATGGCTGGCGTTCCAGGTTCTGCTTTTGTCGCACTTTCAGCCACAGCTGCTGCAACTGGTTCTATCTCTGTCGCAGCAGTAGCATTAATGCTGGCTCCAGATCGCTTTATGGGTAATTATCGTACAACCGTTAATATTATTGGATATGCAGTTGCTACATTTATTATAGCCAATTGGGAACAATTACTCGATAAAACACGTGCCAAAGATGTTTTAGATGGAAAAATAAACATAGATATTGAAAACGAGAAAGTGTCATAAAGCAAGCTGATTGATTTCTGAATAATCTGGATTACAAGGAATTTAGCTACCTTAAAAGGTTATTAAAAATGCCAATTAAGATAATTTACTATTTTAGGCAAGAAGGGACTTGCAATACATCCACGTTTTTTGATTGTAAAAATACCATTATTTCACTCTTTATTTTGGAGTAGTAATATATACGATTTGTCAGGTTTTCTAACGAATAAATCTTGTTTATCTAGTTATCTTCCTTTATTATAAAAAAGTATATAATTTTTGAATTCTAATGGATTTCTTGAATCAAAAAAACTAAATTTTCTTTATTTCTTAATTGTGTAAATAAACGAAAAGTATGTATATATACAGAATTTATCGTACGGAGGAAGGCAAGATGGACACAAGTAACAAGTTGCAAAAAAAATTATTGCCAAGACATATAAGCTTGATGGCAATGGGGGGAGCAATTGGAACCGGAATATTCAAGGGAAGTGCTGAGACAGTTTCCCTTGCAGGGCCAGGAGTCGTGCTTGCTTATGTATTTGCTGGATTGTTATTGCTTGTTGTAATGGCGGCAATCGCTGAAATGGCTATTGTTTATCCAAATACAAATATGAAAGGATTTATTCAAAAAGCGTTTGGCAATAGAATGTCTTTTATTACGGGATGGTTATATTGTATTTTATGGCTAGCTGTCTGTATCATTGAAGTGGTTGTAGCAGGAAGCTTTTTGCAGTATTGGCTGCCGTCTGTTCCTTTATGGGTATTAAGTTTATGTTGTACCGTATTGCTTATTGTTATAAATATGATGAATGTTAAAAACTATGGAGAATTTGAATTTTGGTTTGCCGGTATAAAAATTGCCATGATTATTGTTTTTATTATTTTAGGTGCATGCATATTATTTGGCATCATTCCAAGTGGGCAAACAAATTATTTTGAAAATTATACAAATCATGGTGGTTTCTTTCCAAACGGTTGGACTTCCATTTTTGCGGCATTGTTAATTGTTATGTTTTCATATGGTGGTTCCGAACTTATCGGTGTTACCATAACGGAAGCAAAAGGTGTAGAACAGATATTGCCAAAAGTGATTAAGAGTTTTATTTTTCGAATTATTTTATTTTATACGTTGCCAATTTTAATCATTTGCGGTCTTATTCCTTGGAATGAACTGACTGATCAATCTAGTCCTTTTGTCCAAGTTTTATCGATGACAGGGCTTCAAGGCGCAGGTCATTTAATGAATTTTATTTTGATTATTGCGGTTCTTTCAGCAGCTAACTCTGGTATATATGGATGTACTAGAATGATGTATTCCTTAGCTTCTGAGGGAGAAGGGCCGAAAGCTCTAGCAAAAGTAACGAAAAATGGAGTTCCTATCAACAGCTTAATTGTTATGTCTATTTTTTTATTGTTAGGTTCGATGATTGCTTTAGTTGCGCAAAATGAAGTATTTACGTTATTAATGGCATTCCCTGGATTTATTGTGTCCATTGTTTGGGTTACTATCTGTTTGGCACAGATAAAATTACGAAAGTCTTATCCGACAACGCCAAGCTTTAAAGTATGGGGATTTCCTTATATAACGGCAGCAACTGCTGTTATACTAACCTTAATCTGTTTTACATTTGTTATAAATGATGAAAATCGAATAAGTATTATAGCTTGTTTGATTATTATAGCTGTATTATCCGTTGTTTCCATTTTTAAATTTAATAAGAATAACTAATAACAGAAGAAGCTGGGACATAAGTATTCCAGCCGAAGATAAACCCGAACTTATGATACGAAGATGTGAAAAATATTTCGTATCATGGTTTGGTTTTTTTTATTTATGTGAAAAAAGAAGGTTGGTAGTAATCACCCGCAGCCTGTATACACTTCGCTTTCCGTGGGGATCAGCTTAGCCGCTTCGGCCCTTGGCCTGCAGGGTCTCAGCTGTCTCGCTAATCCCACAGGAGTCTCGCATATCCGCTCCAATCAAGCCGTTTTGATTCATTAGTTGTTGTCGTTGAACTGGTGAAAACATCTACATTATAGAAATAGACTGAAAGTGGAATATTTCAGTAAAACAACGTTGGATAATAACATAAAAAATCAACGTTACTAGTGTTTAGTCATCATACCCTGTAATGAAATTCGAAGACAAGAACTTATTCTAGAACAGGTTGCTTGTAACGGAGGGTGCGAAGACTCCTGCGGGAAATGTGGGAAGGCTAAAGACCCCGCAAGGCAACGCCGAGGAGGCTCAGAGCTCCCACCCCGCGGAAAGCGAAGCAACCCGTAGTGGAAAGCAACCCCCTAAGAAAAGCGCAAGCGCCTTGTTTAGCCCCAAAGAAAAATGTTCTCCAGCCTCAAAAAGTGTTTTTTACTTTTAGAGGCTGGAGGCAATACTCACTGGGGCTAGGCACTGACTGGCTAAATACGCCACGTCCTTATGTCTTGGCCGGCACTTGTACATCCTGTACGGCGAAGCTAGACAGCCTTCACATTTCAAAAAGTATATACTTTTTCACCTTTTAAAAAACAAGCCTCCCATTTTATTGTTCTTAAACCGAGTAATATCAAGACTTGCAAACGAATTTGATGGTGAGAAGTTTGAGTTAACTCTATTAAAAACATAAATAACCAGTATAGGGAAGTAACCATTTACGTGCTAAATTAGAGAACGTTCGTCTTTATTTATTATCTATTTCGTTATGTCTCAGCCTCTTTTTATTTAAAGAAGGCTAAGGCGGTTTATGCTTTTCATTCTCTCAACAGGTTGTTAAAGACGCGTTTGGGATACAAATAGAAGACTTAATTACATAAAATACTGTCATTTTCTAGTTTGAAAATAGATGTTTATGATAAATGGTTGTAAACTTTTTCTAACTTAAAGTATAATAAGCATAACTGATCAATGGTCGGACTAACTCAACATAGGAGGAAACAAAAATTGAAGAAAAATGAAAAGATAAAGCTGGTCGCCCTC
This sequence comes from Niallia sp. WK069_GA_01, assembly GCF_983173855.1. Classification (NCBI taxonomy): domain Bacteria; kingdom Bacillati; phylum Bacillota; class Bacilli; order Caryophanales; family Bacillaceae; genus Niallia; species Niallia sp. WK069_GA_01. The sequence continues at coordinate 3,027,306 of NZ_OZ470138.1, read as the reverse complement.
GGAGGAGTAGGGGAGAACGGGAAAAATATGTTTGTAGTCGAAGTGGACGAAGACATATTTGTTATTGACGCTGGCTTAATGTACCCACAAAATGAAATGCTTGGAATCGACATCGTTGTTCCGGATATTACGTATTTAAAACAAAATGTGGAAAGGGTAAAAGGGATTTTCTTAACACATGGACATGAAGACCATATTGGCGGTTTATCCTATTGTTTAAGAGAACTTGATGTACCTGTTTATACAACTCGTTTAACGGCTGAGCTGACGAAAGAAAAAATGAAGGAACAAGATTTTAAAGGACAAGCACGTTTTGAGATCATCACCTCAGAGTCCGTTCTTGATTTTTCTAGTACAACAGTAACTTTCTTTAAAACAAACCACAGTATTCCTGATAGTATTGCTATTGCGATTCATACTTCAGAAGGAGCAATTGTTCATACAGGAGATTTTAAATTTGATCAGACTGCTGGACTGTTATATAAAGCGGAATATGGAGAAATGGCGAAAATTGGTGACAAAGGAGTTTTATGTTTATTATCTGATAGTACGGATGCGGATAAGCCAGGATATTCTACTTCAGATGCAGTAGTAACGCAAGAGCTAATTCATGCCTTTTTACGTACAAAAGGAAGAATTATTGCCGCATGTTTTGCAACTGATTTAAATAGAATTCAACATATTTTTGATGCAGCAGCAAAATCAAATCGCAAAGTTGCTATCATGGGTAAAAACTTACAGCGCGTTTTAACGATTGCCTTAAAATATAATTATTTATTAGTGGAAGAAGATAGCATTATTTCCGTTAATGAAATGAAGCAATACGATGCAAGACAAATTGTTATTTTAACTACAGGAACAAAAGGGGAGCCAGTAGAAGCACTTCAAAAAATGGCAAAGAAAAATCATAAACAAGTATTGATTGGCGAAGGAGATACAGTATTATTTTCTACTAGTACCTTGCTTGGAAGCGAAGTATTTGTTTATAAAACAATTGATATGTTATACCGTGCTGGAGCAACTGTTTTATCCGGTAATAAAATCTTCAATAGCTCCAATCATGGCAGTCAAGAAGAATTGAAATTTATGATTAATATGATGAAACCAAAATTCTTTTTGCCTATTCATGGCGAATATCGTGTTTTAAAAGCTCATACAAACCTTGCAAAAGAATGTGGTATTCCTGTTGGTAATATCCATATACCGGAACATGGAGAAATTATTGAAATAAAAGATGAAAGACTGCGAGTTGGCGGCAAAATTCCTGCTGGCAATGTGTTGATTGATGGAAGCGGAATAGGCGATGTCGGGAATATTGTATTAAGGGATCGTAAGTTACTCTCCCAAGATGGCATCTTAACAGTAGTTGTTACGCTAAATAAAGCAGAAAGAAAAATATCAGCAGGCCCAGAAATTATTACGAGAGGTTTCGTTTATGTAAGAGAGTCCGAGAAATTGTTAGAAGAGGCAGCAGATCGTGTAAAAGATATTGTCGAAAAAAGCATTAGCAAAGATAGCTTTGATTGGACTGGCATTAAACAGGATATTCGTGATACGCTAAATCAATTTTTATACGAAAAAACAAAACGTCGACCAATGATACTTCCAATTATTATGGAAGTTAAGCCGGTCAGAAAATAGTAAGACATTTTGCGTTGTGAACAAGAAAAGTATATGATAATGAGAAACAGCCGATTTGTATGTAGAATCGGTTGTTTTTTTGTTGCATGAAATTCCTTTTCTAGCTTCATACTACAACTATAGGATGCTTTTGAAGGGGGAATACAATATGACAGAAGATAATAATCATACGAATACAGAAGAGCAACAGCCGAAAGAAGATAAACCATCAGGGTTGATGGAGAAAATACAAGCGTTAGGTCAAACGAATGTTCCACAGTTATCTCAAGACTCAAAAATTCATTGTTTAACAATTGTTGGTCAAATTGAAGGGCATCTTCAATTGCCTCCTCAAAATAAAACGACAAAATATGAGCATCTTATTCCACAAATAGTGGCGATTGAGCAAAATCCTAAAATTGAAGGAGTGCTTGTTATCCTTAATACAGTAGGCGGTGATGTGGAGGCAGGACTGGCTATTTCTGAAATGCTGGCATCACTGTCAAAACCAACCGTTTCATTAGTGTTGGGCGGCGGACATTCTATTGGTGTCCCAATTGCTGTTTCTTGTGATCATTCCTTTATTGCAGAGACAGCAACGATGACGATTCATCCTATCCGTTTAACAGGCTTAGTTATTGGAGTACCACAAACATTTGAATACTTAGATAAGATGCAGGAAAGAGTAGTTAAATTCGTCACAAAGCATAGTAAAATTGAAGAGGAAGAATTTAAAGATTTAATGTTTGCAAAAGGCAATCTAACAAGAGATATTGGTACGAATGTAATTGGCATGGAGGCAGTTACTTCCGGATTAATTGACAGTGTAGGCGGGGTTGGAGAAGCAATGACGAAATTAAACAGCCTCATTGATTTGAATAAAGAAGAGAATGAAGGAATGGTACAATGATTATGTATACAATGATGCCGCAAGAGTTGATGTTTCCAATCAGTCAAGATCTATATGAAAAACAACATGTTATTGATTATAATGGAATTCCTTTATTAGTGTCAGAGAATGAGTCGCATGAATATGAAGTGCTGCGGGTTTTAAGTACAGACCCAAACCATTACTTACATGAACCCGTTCAGCCTGGCTCAAAAATTACATTTATATAATCTGTATTTTTCCATTCTATGATATAATATAGTAACGTCAAAAAGAGCAGCCAAACCAATAGGCTGCTCTCCTTGTTTTAAAAAATCTTTTTTAGGCAAGTAGAACTATAAAATAAATTGGTAATGTAAGTTGAAGTTTAAACTAAAAAGCGTCAGGTGATAAAATGGCTAAACAGAAAAGAAGAAAAACAAGACAAAAAAAACAAATAAAAAAAACCCTTCAATATGAGTTGGGGGCATTAATTATTATAACGCTTGCCTTTATCTCCATTCTCCAGCTTGGTGCTGTTGGCAATACGATGGTTTTATTTTTCCGCTTCTTTACTGGAGAATGGTATATGCTGAGTTTACTCGGATTAATTGTTTATGGTGGTTACTTAATGTGGAAAAGAGAAAAACCATTCCTCTTCCACACAAAACTGAATGGTATTTATTTAATCGTAAGTTCCATTTTATTATTAAGCCATGTTACTCTTTTTCATTTATTATCAAGTCAAGGAAGGTTTGAAAATCCAAGTGTAATCTACAATACATGGCAGCTTTTTTGGCTTGAGGTCAATGGAGGGACAAGTACAACAGATTTAGGTGGCGGAATGATAGGAGCAGTGCTTTTTGCATTGTTTCATTATTTATTTGATACTGCTGGTACAAAAATAATCAGCTTTATTATCATCATCATCGGAGTGATGTTGTTAACTGGAAAAACAATGAGTGGAGCATTCAGAAAACTGATGCTTGCCATTTGGAATTTCACGACACAGCAGTGGAATGCATTTTTAGAAGATATAAAAGATTGGAAAGACGAACGCAAAGAGAAAAAACAAGCAAAAAAACAAGAAAAACAGGTGAAAAAGGAGCAGCAAAAAGAAGAACAACAGGAAGCCTCTCTTATTGTTAATCCACCTAAAGAACAGCAAGAAGAATCGTACATACCAGAACCAATTATTTCAACATTTACAGAAAAGGCATATGAAAATCAACAAGAGGGACCAGAAGAAAAGGATTCTCGGGAAAAAGTGGAAGATGAGGAAGAGCCTGTTGTACCAATTACTTTTACAGAAGTAGAAAATGTGGATTATCAATTGCCTCCATTGAAATTATTAAAACTCCCGCGCAAAACGGATCAAAGTGGGGAATATGAACAAATACATGCAAATGCAGCGAAGCTAGAACGCACGTTTCATAGTTTTGGTGTAAAAGCAAGAGTAACAGAAGTTCATCTCGGACCTGCGGTGACAAAATACGAAGTCCATCCGGATGTAGGCGTGAAAGTAAGTAAAATTGTTAATTTAAGTGATGATTTAGCATTAGCATTGGCTGCTAAAGATATTCGGATAGAAGCACCAATCCCTGGTAAGTCAGCAATTGGAATAGAAGTTCCTAATTCAGAAGTAGCGATGGTTTCTTTAAGAGAAGTACTAGAATCAAACAAAAATGAAAAACCTGATGCTAAACTGATGATTGCCTTTGGCAGAGATATTACGGGAGATGCTATATCAGCTGAATTAAATAAAATGCCCCATTTATTAGTAGCGGGTGCTACTGGAAGCGGAAAGAGTGTATGTATAAATGGGATTATTACTAGTATACTATTGCGTGCGAAACCCCATGAAGTGAAAATGATGATGATTGATCCAAAAATGGTTGAACTGAATGTGTATAATGGAATTCCTCATTTACTGGCTCCTGTTGTGACAAATCCGAAGAAGGCGTCGCAAGCATTGCAGAAAGTGGTCAGTGAAATGGAAAGAAGATATGATCTGTTCTCCCATACAGGAACAAGAAATATTGAAGGGTACAATGAATATACTAAAAGATATAATGCAGAAGAAAATGAAAAACAGCCGCTGCTTCCCTATATTGTAGTAATTGTAGACGAGCTTGCTGACTTAATGATGGTTGCTTCTTCAGATGTGGAAGACGCCATTACTAGGCTTGCACAGATGGCACGAGCTGCCGGCATTCATTTGATTATTGCTACACAAAGACCGTCTGTTGACGTTATTACAGGGGTTATTAAAGCGAATATTCCTTCTCGTATTGCATTCGCTGTTTCATCTCAAACCGATTCAAGAACGATTTTAGATATGGGCGGAGCGGAGAAATTGCTAGGAAGAGGGGATATGCTGTTTTTCCCTTACGGCGCAAGCAAACCAGTCAGGGTACAGGGGGCTTTTCTATCAGATGAAGAGGTTGAAGAAGTAGTTGATTTTGTCATCGCACAACAGAAGGCGCAATACCAGGAAGAGATGATTCCTGATGAAATTACGGAAAAAACTGGTGCAGTTGAAGATGAGTTGTATCATGAAGCAGTAGAATTAATTACAGAAATGCAAACGGCGTCTGTCAGCATGCTGCAAAGAAGATTTCGGATTGGCTATACAAGGGCTGCAAGATTGATTGATGAAATGGAAGCAAGAGGCGTTGTCGGTCCGTATGAAGGAAGTAAACCAAGAACGGTATTGGTGCAAAAATCTTCAGAAGAAATAAATCTATAAAAATATATAGTACGATTTTCGAAATAAGTTATACTAATGGTAGTTAGAAATAATGAAAAAATTATTCATCTATAATATTTAATAGTTATGAAATGGGATAAACAGTAATTTTTGACAGAAATAAACAGGTTTTTTATGTAGAGAATTCTAGATAACTGTTTGTTTCTGTTTTTTTTCGACTGAATTCTGCAAATTCTATTTATTTATTCTAGAAAAAGTGTTATAGTATTTTCGATTAGTAGGAATGATTGAACATCAGAGGTCTGATGTCTTAGAAATTGTTTGGAGGATGCTCGTATGCTAATTAAGCCTGATACAAGACATTTATACTTGCAAGTAGTCGATCGACTAAAATGTGATATGGAGAAGGGAATTTATAAAGAGAAACAAAAATTGCCTTCTGAGTTTCAACTTGCAAAAACACTAGGGGTAAGCAGAGCCACTTTACGGGAGGCGCTGCGGACATTGGAAGACGAAAATGTCATCATTCGAAGACATGGAGTTGGTACATTTGTTACTAGTAAGCCTATGTTTAAATCAGGCATTGAACAGCTAAACAGTGTAACGAACATGATACGTCATGCTGGCATGAATCCAGGCACCATTTTTTTAAGCTCAAATACTCAATGTTCTACCGAAGAAGACATTCGTCGTTTTTCTTGTTCCGATGGGGAAGAGTTTTTAATTATAGAAAGAGTTCGAACAGCAAATAGCGAACCAGTAGTTTATTGTATGGACAAGCTGCCAAAAAAGATTTTACCAGAAGGCATGAGCTATGATAAAGAATCGATTTTTCAGCTATTAGAATCTGATACAGAAATAAATATTACATACGCTGTTGCTGAAATTGAACCGATTGGATACCATGAGAAGATTTCTCCCATCTTACAATGCGAACCAGAAACTGCATTGCTTGTTTTAAAGCAAATGCATTTTAATGAAAACGATGAACCAATTCTTTATTCGGTAAATTACTTTAGAGCGGATAAGTTTAGTTTTCAGGTATTAAGAAAACGAATTTATTCGTAGCCTTCTAGAAATCTATCGTAAATGCATTCTTGCTTTGACAAATAAAACAACTATATTATTAGGGGGTACAAACCTTGAAAAAGCGTAAATTAGGTTTAGCGCTGTCACTAGTACTTGCTGCTGGGACTGTCCTCGGGGCTTGTGGTAAAAAAGACGATAATGAAGGAGCATCAGACAAGAAAGATGCATTCAAAGTAGCCATGGTTACAGATGTTGGTGGTGTGGATGATAAATCATTTAACCAATCGGCATGGGAAGGCTTACAAGCATTCGGTAAAGCAAACGGTCTAGAAAAAGGGAATGGTATCGACTATTTACAATCACAATCTGATGCTGATTATGCTACAAACTTAAACAGCTTAGTTCGTCAAAAAAATGATTTAGTATTTGGAATTGGATTTATGATGTCTGGTGCGGTGGAAGAAATCGCAAAACAACAATCAGATGCTCATTTTGCTATTGTTGATTCTGTAATCAATCAGCCGAATGTTGCAAGCATCACTTTTAAAGAACAAGAAGCATCTTTCCTAGCTGGTATTGCGGCTGGCCTAACAACAAAATCAAATAAAATTGGTTTTATTGGCGGTATGGAAGGCGATATTATTGGCCATTTTGAAGCTGGCTTTGTTGATGGTGTAAAAGCTGCTAACCCAGCTGCAAAAGTAGAAGTTCAATATGCTGGTGCGTTTGATAAACCAGAAGTTGGAAAAACGATTGCAAGTAAAATGTACTCTTCAGGTGCTGATGTAGTATTCCACGCTTCAGGCGGTACTGGTGCTGGATTATTTACAGAAGCTCGCGAATTAAAAGAAAAAGATGCTTCTAAATATATCTGGGCAATTGGAGTTGACTCTGATCAAGCTTCTGAAGGTGTCGTTGGAGAGCATAATGTTGTATTAACATCTGCATTAAAAGGTGTAGCTACAGCAGTACAAGATATTTCTGAAAAAGCGAAAGATGGCAATTTTCCTGGCGGACAATCCCTTGTTTATGGATTGAAGGAAGATGGAGTAGGACTTGCTGCAATTAATGCTGAGGTAGAAAATAAAGCAGATATTGATGCTGCTGTTAAAGAGTGGACAGACAAAATTAAAAACGGTGGATACACTGTTCCTGATAAACCTGCTAAATAAGGATTATTATAGATGTTCGAAAGTCTATCATTAAACGGCAGATTTTCGAACAAGCTCTTTAAGCATAATGACTTTGAAAGGAATAAGTGATTTGGTTTGCAAACACTTATTCCTTTTTTACGATTAAATATAGAGCTTTTCATTAAAAAATAGAAGAATTATTCTATTTTTTATAAAAAATTCTATTTGGGTTAAATTATATTAATGATACATAAGGGGTGGAAGGAAAAATAACCTTCTCTGTCATGAATAAACGCTATTCTGTTATTTTTATAGAATAACAGAGTGCTTTCCGTATAAGAAAGGAGTGAAACGAATGGAGTATGTAATTGAGATGTTAAACATTCGCAAGGAATTTCCAGGGATTGTTGCGAATGACAATATAACGCTTCAAGTGAAAAAAGGCGAAATCCATGCGTTGCTTGGGGAAAATGGCGCAGGAAAATCGACGCTAATGAATGTGCTTTTTGGCTTATACCAGCCGGAAAAAGGGGAAATTCGTGCTCGAGGACAAAAAGTCAATATCTCGAATCCGAATATAGCCAATGATTTAGGGATTGGCATGGTGCATCAGCATTTTATGCTGATTGATACATTTTCTGTCACAGAAAATATTATCCTGGGAAAAGAGACGGTTCATAGAGGGAAAATTGATCTGAAAAAAGCGGAAAAAGAAGTGAAAGCCATTTCGGAAAAATACGGATTGGCAGTGGATCCCAAAGCAAAAATAGCCGATATCTCTGTAGGGATGCAGCAAAGGGTGGAAATACTAAAAACACTTTATCGTGGTGCAGAGATTTTAATCTTTGATGAGCCATCTGCTGTCTTAACTCCACAAGAGATAACCGAATTAATCGCTATTTTCAGAACCTTAATAAAAGAGGGGAAATCGATTATTTTGATTACCCATAAACTAAAAGAGATTATGGAAGTGTGCGACCGGGTGACTGTGATTCGCAAAGGGGTAGGAATTGGTACATATAATGTAGCGGAAACAAATCCAAATGAATTGGCTAATTTAATGGTCGGAAGAGAAGTGACCTTTAAAACGATGAAAAAAGAAGCCGAGCCAAAGGAAACGGTTTTGGCTATTAACGAGTTAACGGTAAAAGATGGACGAGGAGTAAAGGTGGTAAACGGGCTGAATCTTGAGGTGAGAGCGGGAGAAATTGTCGGAATCGCTGGTGTAGACGGCAATGGCCAATCGGAGTTAATCGAGGCTATCACTGGCTTAATGAAAAAAGACGGGGGAAGCATTACGTTAAATGGAAAAGAGTTAAGTGTCTTAACCCCTCGTAAAATCACGGAAAGCGGTGTAGGGCATATTCCACAGGACCGCCATAAGCATGGACTGGTTTTGGATTTTCCCATTGGTCAAAATATGGTCTTGCAAACCTATTACCAAAAACCGTTCTCACAAAAGGGTCTCTTAAATCAGAAAGAAATTGATAAACAGGCGAAAACATTAATAGAGGAATTTGATGTTCGAACACCTGGCATACATACGCTTGCCCGAGCTCTTTCTGGTGGAAATCAGCAGAAAGCCATTATTGGCAGGGAGGTAGACCGGAACCCTGATTTGTTGATTGCTGCACAGCCTACTCGTGGTTTGGATGTAGGAGCTATTGAATTTATTCATAAACGTTTAATCGAACAGCGCGATAAAGGAAAAGCCGTGTTGCTTCTCTCCTTTGAGCTGGAAGAAATATTAAATGTAAGTGACAGAATTGCCGTTCTATTTGAAGGGGAAATTATTGCGATCGTCCATCCAAAAGAAACAACGGAACAAGAATTAGGATTGTTGATGGCAGGATCGAATGAAACTAAAGTAGGTGTGGAGAAGAATGTCTAATACAATAAAGAAAATGAGCATTCCGGTAATCTCTGTTTTACTCGGAATTTTAGTAGGAACCATTATTATGCTGCTGACGGGCTATAGCCCAGTTGATGCATACACCGCTTTATGGAACGGTGCATTCGGAGAAGTGTACTTTACAGGAGAAGTGGTTCGCCAAATTACCCCTCTAATTCTTGCCGGGTTAGCAGTAGCCTTTGCCTTTCGAACAGGGCTGTTTAATATTGGGGTGGAAGGTCAATTAATTGTAGGCTGGCTTGCAGCTGTTTGGGTGGGGGTCGCTTTTGATTTACCGAAGGTCATTCATTTGCCCCTTGCTATTTTAGCCGCTGTTGCGGCAGGTGCATTATGGGCATTTATTCCTGGATTCTTAAAAGCCCGTTTTCGAGTGCATGAAGTAATTGTCAGCATTATGATGAACTACATCGCGTTGTATGTCACCAATTATTTGATTCGGTATGTTATTACGGAAAAAGCAGATCGTACAGAAAATGTACCGGCATCGGCGAGTCTGCGGTCTGATTTCTTAAGCTCGATTACGGATCATTCCCGCCTGCATTGGGGCATCTTAATTGCGTTAATCTGCGTGTTTATTATGTGGTTGATTTTGGAGAAAACAACCAAAGGATACGAATTAAAAGCAGTTGGCTTTAATCAGCATGCCTCTCAGTATGCTGGCATGAATGTTAATCGCAATATTATTCTATCCATGGTTATTTCCGGTGCCTTCGCCGGTCTTGCGGGAGCAATGGAAGGATTGGGGACATTTGGATATGTCAGTACAAAGGGTGGATTTACTGGCGTCGGTTTTGATGGAATTGCGGTCGCTCTTCTTGGTGCAAACGCGCCAATCGGCATTGTTTTATCCGCTGTATTATTTGGGTTTCTAAAAGTAGGAGCATTAAATATGCCTCTTGAAGCAGGGGTGCCAAATGAGATGGTCGATATCATCATTGCCCTGATTGTATTTTTTGTTGCTTCTAGTTATATGATCCGCTTATTTTTAGAGAAAATAAGTAAAAATAAAAGCAAAAAGGGGGAGAAGTAAATGGGATTAATGGATGTTTTGTTGATTGTCATTCCTTCTTCGCTATTATGGGCTGCACCACTGATTTTCACGGCGTTAGGCGGGAATTTTTCAGAACGGGCTGGCGTGGTGAATATTGGATTAGAAGGATTAATGATAATCGGGGCTTTTTCCTCGATTGTGTTTAATTTAACGTTTGCCGATAGCCTAGGAGCATGGACGCCTTGGATTGCCTTGCTTGTCGCCATGGCAGCTGGCGCGCTGTTTTCTGTTTTACATGCGGTCGCTTCGATTACATTTCGTGCCGACCAAACGGTTTCTGGTGTAGCCATCAACTTGTTGGCAGCAGGACTTGCGATGTTTTTAGTGAAATTGATTTATGGAAAAGGACAGACAGGTACGATTCAGTACAGCTTTAAAAAAGTGGATATTCCCGTGTTAAAGGATATCCCCGTTATCGGCGAGTTGTTTTTTACAAATACGTATTGGACATCCTATTTGGCTATTCTTGTCGCAATTATCGCGTGGTTTGTAATGTATAAAACCCCATTTGGACTACGTTTGCGTTCTGTGGGAGAGCATCCGATGGCAGCAGATACAATGGGCATCAATGTAACAAAAATGCGGTATATTGGGGTCATTCTTTCCGGCGCCCTTGGCGGAATTGGCGGGGGAGTATTTGCCCAATCGATAACAAATGATTTTACCCATGCAACAATCAGCGGACAAGGGTTTATGGCGCTTGCAGCATTGATTTTTGGAAAATGGAATCCATTAGGTGCAATGGGAGCGGCTCTTTTCTTTGGATTCGCCCAAAGCTTAAGTATTGTCGGCGGAAGTTTCCCATTGTTAGAAAATGTACCAAACGTGTATTTATTAATTGCACCATATGTATTAACGATTATTGCGTTAACCGGCTTTATTGGACGTGCTGACGCTCCAAAAGCTTCTGGTGTACCTTATATTAAAGGCAATAGATAATATAAAGGAAGCTGGGATATAAGTATTCCAGCCGAAGATAAGCCCAAACCATGATACGAGATGTGTATCATGGTTTGGGTTTTTTATTCATGTAAAAAAGAAGGTTTGTAGTAATCACCCGCAGCCTGCATACACTTCGCTTACCGTGAGGCTCGGCTTTAGCCACTTCGGTCCTTGGCCTGCAGGGACTCAGCTGTCTCGCTAATCCCACAGGAGTCTACGTGTATTCAAGCTGCTCCATTTTCCAATCTATTTCATTTTTTCTTGGTAAAAGAATTAGGTTTTAGATTATTTTCCGCGGGGCTACGCTTGAGCCTTCCCGCATTTCCCGCAGGAGTCTTCGCACCCTCCGTTATAAGCGACCTGTTTTTAGAATAAGTTCTTGTTTTCGAATTTCATTACAAGATATTATTGCTAAATAATGGAGCGATGATTTTTTTTAGAAGATAAGAAAGGATAAAATTTTTGAACTTAGATGAGTGTCTAGAAAGCAGCAAGACCTTGTGAGTATTTCCTCATTCCTCTAAAAGTAAAAAGCACTTTCCTGAGTCATGTGAACATCTTCTTCGGGGCTTAGCAAGGTACTTGCGCTTTTCTTATTCGACGCTGCACTACCAAAATGTGCCAATTTTAGTCTATTCTATAAGGTGGGTGTTTTTATCAGTTCAACGACAGCAACTAATGAATCAAAACGGCTTGATTGGAGTGTAAGGTGCGAGACTCCTGTGGGATTTGCGGGTTAGATGAGACCCCGCAGGCGCTTGCGCCGAGGAGGCTCATCGCACGCCCCACGGAAAGCGAGCATCCTGAAACGAGAATCTTGCCCCAATTTATAAGGAATAATGGTTGCAGGATTAATCAATCCCCCTTTTCTCATTGCTCTAAACCATGTTATGGCAATACATGAAGAAGAATTTATAACTGCAAAGTTTGAGTAAACTAGATGAAAAAACATAATAACCAGTATAGGGAAGTCATTTAAGTACTAAATTAGAGAATGTTCGTCTTTATCTATTATCTATTTCGTTATGTCTCAGCCTCTTTTTGTTAGGCTGTTTTTTCAAAGGTTACGGTTTTTGACAATATAAAGATACGCAGACTCTTGCGGGAAAAAGAGAAAGACTTTCATCCTTGCAAGATAAAATTTTTATCTGTCTCTTGTCTATAACTTGAAAAAGGAAGAGTAAGACCGTTATAGTTAGAATATCATGAGAATAAGAGAGAATACTATCTAGTAGGTTTTCATCTATATATGCCCGAAATAAGTTTGAAATGAAGTATTTAGGAGGAATGTCATGAGTGTTGCTTCAGAACAAGTCAAAAAATATCAAGGTTTTAATTTACATACTGTTAAAACCGAAAAATTCAAAACAAATAGCATTACAATAAAATGGAAATCCCCTATTTTAAAAGAAGAAGTTACAAAACGAGCCCTTTTGCCATATGTGTTGCAAAATAGTTCGAAAAAATATCCTTCAACCACTACTTTGCGTTCTTATTTAGAGGAGCTGTATGGTGCAACATTTTATGTGGATTTATCTAAAAAAGGAGAATATCATATTATTTCTTTTAATTTAGAAATTGCCAATGAAAAGTTTCTTTCCGATCCGACTCCTTTATTAAAAAAAGGCATTGAATTTTTAGCGGAAATTATTTTTCATCCAAAAGCATCGGAAAATGCCTTTGATGCTTCTACTGTTGATAATGAGAAAAGAGCATTAAAACAACGAATTCAGTCCGTTTTTGATGATAAAATGCGTTATTCTAATTTTCGACTTATTCAAGAAATGTGTAAAGGAGAAGCGTATTCCATTGGGGTAAATGGTGAAAAAGAAGCGGTTGATTCCATAACAGCTACTGATTTGTACGCTTATTATGAAAAAGCGTTAAATGAGGATCAAATGGATGTCTATATTGTTGGTGATATAGATGAAGCAGAGGTTGGTTCCTATGTAGACTCTCTTTTCCCTTTTCAAGAACGAACCATTAAAACGGTTGAGCATTCAAATGAGCATCAAGTAGAGAAAGAAAAAGAAATTCGGGAAGAACAAGATATAAAACAAGGAAAATTAAATATAGGGTATCGTACAAATGTGTTATATGGAGATGACGATTACTTTGCATTGCAAGTATTCAATGGAATATTTGGAGGGTTTTCCCATTCTAAATTGTTTATTAATGTAAGAGAAAAAGAAAGTTTAGCGTATTATGCAGCGAGCCGCTTAGAGAGTCATAAAGGATTATTGCTCGTTATGTCCGGTATTGATCAGCAAAATTATCAAAAAGCTGTAAAAATTATTAATGAGCAATTAGATTTAATGAAAAAAGGCGAATTTACAGAAGAAGAAATCATGCAGACAAAGGCGGTTATTCATAATCAGATGTTAGAAACATTGGATACTGCTAGAGGCATGATAGAAGTATTTTATCATAATGCCGTAAGCCAATTAAATGTGGAAATGTCAGATTGGCTGCAAAGTATCAGCAAAGTATCAAAAGAGGAAATACAAAATGTTTCTAATAAAATTGTATTAGACACCGTCTACTTTTTAACAGGATCGGAGGGGAATGCATAATGGAGAAAATTTCTTTTGAACAGTTGCAAGAAGACCTTTATTATGAGCAGCTGGATAATGGTTTAAAGGTATATATATTGCCGAAAAAAGGGTTTAATAAAACCTTTTGTACATTTACTACCAATTATGGTTCGGTTGATAATACCTTTATTCCATTAGATGGTTCTGATTTTACGAAGGTGCCGGATGGAATTGCCCATTTTTTAGAGCATAAATTATTTGAAAAAGAAGATGGCGATGTGTTCCAGGATTTCAGCAAACAAGGTGCTTCAGCAAATGCATTTACTTCTTTTACAAGGACGGCATATTTATTTTCCAGTACATCCAATGTGGAAAATAATTTAGAAACATTAATAGATTTCGTGCAGGATCCTTATTTTACTGAAAAAACGGTGGAAAAAGAAAAGGGCATTATTGGCCAAGAAATAACGATGTATGACGATAATCCAGATTGGCGTCTATATTTTGGTCTTATTCAAAACATGTATGTTCATCATCCAGTGAAAATTGATATTGCAGGTACGATTGAATCGATTACACCTATTACGAAGGATATGCTGTATGAATGCTATCATACTTTTTATCATCCAAGTAATATGCTGCTGTTTATTGTTGGGCCGGTTGATGCAAAAGAATATATGGAAAAAATAAAAGCCAACCAGCAGAAAAAAGATTATACAAAGCATAGTGACATTAAACGTAAATTTGCCGAAGAGCCAAAAGAAGTACATGAGAAAAAGCAAGTACTGAAAATGAATGTTCATGGTTCCAAATGTTTAGTCGGAATAAAAGCGATTGATGTTCATCAAACTGGAACAGAAATGCTAAAAAATGAATTATGCATAAATGTATTGTTGGATCTTTTATTCAGTAATAGTTCCGAAAATTATCAAACACTATTCTCGTCTGGTTTGATTGATGATACATTCTCATATGATTATACACAGGAAAATGGTTTTGGTTTCGCCATGATTGGCGGCGATACAAGTGAGCCAGATAAATTAGCTGATACCATTAAAGAAATGCTGACAACTGCTTTATCGGCTGACTTTAAAAAAGAGAGCTTAGAGCGAACAAAAAAGAAAAAAATCGGCGCCTTTTTGCGAGCGGTTAATTCACCAGAGTATATTGCTAATCAATTCACTAGATATTCTTTTAATGGAATGAACCTATTCGATGTCGTACCGACTATTGAAAAAATCAGCATAGAAGATATCAGTGCTGCTGCAAAACGACTTATAGAAGAAGATCGTTTAACTGTTTGTCAAGTAGTGCCTAAATGATTGATCGAAACAGACACAATAAGATACTTCTTGTTGTGTCTGTTTATTTATACATAATAGTATGCAAATGGAGGACTTCTTTTGGGGAAAAGTATATTAATAACAGGTGCAACGGGAGGCATTGGGCAGGCAATTGCTCGGCTGTTAGCAGAAAAGGGCTACTCCTTGTATTTACACTACCATCAAAATGAACAAGCAATGGAAAGGTTGCAAAAAGATCTGGAACCGTTTGGACAAGAATATATGCCAATAAAAGCAGATTTACGAAAAAAAGACGCATATAAAAAAATTACAGAGTCCGTTTTTTCTATTGACGGTATTATACATACAAGTGGAGTCGAATCATACGGACTTTTTACGGATCTTCCTGATCATGAGTTAGATGATTTATGGAATATTCATGTTTCGTCTGTGATGCGTGTAACGAGAGAGCTACTACCAAAAATGCTCAAAAAACAATCAGGAAATATTGTCGTTGTTTCATCCATATGGGGGCAAATTGGTGCGAGTATGGAGGTTGCTTATTCAACTGTAAAGGGTGCACAAATTTCGTTTGTGAAAGCATTAAGTAAAGAAGTGGCGTTAAATGGAATACGTGTAAATGCTATTGCTCCTGGAGCCGTGGATATCGGCATGCTCGAGCGTTTTGATGTAGAAGAAAAAGCTGGAATGATTGAAGAGATTCCAATGGGAAGGCTTGGCAGCCCATCTGAAATTGCTGAAAGCGTACAATTTTTATTATCTGATCATTCTTCTTATATAACGGGACAAGTTTTAGCTGTTAACGGCGGCTGGTCCGTATAAGGGCAAATTTACACAAGATAAATGACGATTATTTGTAACAATATCTCTATTTTTAGTAAGTGCATGCATATTTTTCTGTCCACACATGCAAAATAACAATGTAATAGCATTGTGTTCAAAAAGTGGATAATTAAAGCGAAAAAGTTTTGTTACAGAAGTCAGTCTTAATCGAGGACTAAAAGAAATAACTGCTTAATGAAAGTCCTTGAATGACGATGTAAGGAAGGTTTGCTAGCCTTATGGTTTCCGAACTTTGAACAGCTCTAATACACTTTAGGAGATGGAAAGGAGTAATTTGTATGTCTATTTTAGAATCTTGGGATCAATGGAAAGACTTTTTAGCAGATCGTTTGCATCATGCACAAAATGAAGGCATGAACGATCAAGTAATTGGCGATTTGGCTTTTCAAATTGGCGATTATTTATCCAATCAAGTAGAGCCAAAAAATGAGCAGGAAAGAATGCTTTCCGATCTTTGGTCTGTTGCATCAAAAGAAGAACAACATGCAATTGCTAATATGATGCTAAAGCTTGTACAAAATAACGGTACAAACTAAGTAGTGGATTATGGATAAAAAGAGGTGACGCAAATAAAGTAGCTTACAAACAATTCAGGGATAATCCCTATTCAAATATGTTTGTAAACACCACTTTATTATTGTGTCACCTTTTTTCATGTCTAAAAAATAGAAATTTGATCTATTTCACGTAAAAGGAAAGTGTGCAAAAAGAAGACACCCATGCAACCAAATTTGCATCATGGCGCTGAAAAGAAGCAAGTTTCTTAACTTATAAGCAGGGAGAAGTCAGCATACACGAAGACTCCTATGGGAATTGCGGGAAAGACGGGACCCCGCAGCGCAGCGAGGAGGCTCGGCGCTCGCCCGCAGGAAAGCGAAGTGTATGCTGAACTGCGGACCCCTATCGAGAGAGCCAAATCCTTTTTTTAGCGCAGCCTACAACATAATAAAAACGTATTATTTCTGCTTATCCATTGGTTTTCTCTTTCATCTTTTGCTACTTTCCTTTATTATAGATAAATAAGAATAAAAGCAGAATATGATATTTTTTGCAGGAGGATCTTTTGGAAAAGAAAGAGTGGTACTTAGAATATGAAATTCAAAAAAATCGTCCTGGTTTATTAGGCGATATTTCTTCTCTATTAGGAATGTTATCCATTAATATAATAACGATAAATGGGGTTGATGACGGCAGGCGAGGGTTATTAATGCTTGCTAATTCAGATGAACAAATTAAACGTTTAGAATCTATTCTTTATACAATGGACACAATAAAAATAATCAAACTTCGTGTTCCGAAATTAAGAGATCGTTTAGCGGTACGACATGGAAGGTATATACAAAGAGATGCGGATGACAAAAAAACATTTCGGTTTGTAAGAGATGAATTAGGACTATTAGTCGATTTTATGGCTGAATTATTTAAGCTAGACGGTCATAAATTAATTGGTATTCGAGGGATGCCAAGGGTTGGCAAAACAGAA
Organism: Niallia sp. WK069_GA_01; assembly: GCF_983173855.1. NCBI lineage: Bacteria > Bacillati > Bacillota > Bacilli > Caryophanales > Bacillaceae > Niallia > Niallia sp. WK069_GA_01. The sequence continues at coordinate 3,009,877 of NZ_OZ470138.1, read as the reverse complement.
TCCATTGTTGCTGCAAGTGTTTGTGCCAATAAAAGGTGGCTGTTAGTCAGTTCGACCTTGCTAAAGCAAACAATTAGAAATTCGCTAATCCAAGGGGAGTATAGTGATAACAATCTTTTTATTATAGATGGAATTGTTTCATCCAAACAAATGAATGAAAAGCATTGGCAGTTGGTGCGTGAAATTATGCAGGTTCCAGCAGTTAAAGTTGTAGAGCACCCGGATGTATTTATTCAAAGTACGGATTATTCACTGGAAGATTTTGATTATATTATTGAGCTAAGGCATGAACCGGGTGAAGTGATTGAATATGACGTAAGAAAAAGAAATGCGCTCCTTATAGGAAATGAATTTGATGGTTTTGATTTTTAGTTAGTTGGAAGGTGTTATTTTTGAGTGAATTAGGCAATCGTTTAAAAGAAGCAAGAGTTGCAAAAGGATGGAGTATTGAAGAATTACAAGAGGTAACAAAGATTCAAACCCGGTATTTAGTCGGTATAGAAGAAGGGAATTATAGCATGATGCCTGGGCAGTTTTATGCACGTGCCTTTATAAAGCAGTATGCTGAAGCAGTTGATTTGTCTCCAGAAGAGCTGTTTGAAGAATTTAAAGAAGAAGTTCCTGCGACTATAAATGATGAAATACCAGAAAAGCTTTCAAGAGTAACGTCCAGAAAAACAGTTTCAGCAGGAAGTTCCAAAGTATTTGATATTCTCCCTACAGTATTAATCATTCTCTTAGTTATTGGTGTGTGTTTTTTAGTGTGGTATTTTTTCACAAAAGGAGACAACCCAGATACGGCTCCAAATAATAAAAAAAATAATGAGGCAATTTATCAAGAGTCGGATAAATTAAAAGAAAATGAGGACAAGAAAGATACGGCAGGCACGAATAAAGAGCAAACAAATGACGGGGAAGAAGAGAAAGCTTCTGAAGAAGAACAAACGCCTAAACAAGAGGTGTCTGTTGTTCAAACACAAGGGCGCAACACAGAGTATGAATTAAAAAATGCTGAAAAATTCGATTTGAAAATAGTATCCACAGGAGCAACATGGGTTAATATTCAAAATGGAAAAGGCTATTCCTTCTTTCAAGGGATTTTGAAAAAAGGTGAAACGGATTCCAAAATGGTTGACTTTTCAAAAGAAACAGAAGCAGTTATTACGATTGGAAATTCAGGTGAAACGGAAATATATATAAATGATGAAAAAGTGGAGTTTGCTGTGTCTCCTTCAACAACTGTACGCCAGGATATTACCATTCGTTATAATAAGGAGAATGAGTAGTCATTATTTCGATTGTTCAGTGTGTGGATAAGCGTGTTATAATCGTTGCTATTTCTCGCAGTTACTTAAACAGCGGAGAACGATGCGTTTATCCAGCAACTGTGGGTCGTTTCAATGACTATTTTTCGCTTTTTCTTTTTGCTTTAGGGTATAATACTAATGTTTTAAAATATATTTAGTGATGACCGGCTATGCGTTCATTAAATCGGAGGAAAGATAGATGAATTTACCAAATAAAATAACCATTTCACGCATTTTTTTGATTCCTGTTTTTTTAGTTATTATGCTTGTTGACTTTTCATGGGGGAATATGACGCTTTTAGGGGTAACCCTGCCTGTTGCCCACTTTATTGGAGGGATTATATTTATTATTGCTTCCACAACAGACTGGATTGACGGCTATTATGCGAGGAAATATAATTTAGTCACTAATTTAGGGAAGTTTTTAGACCCTCTTGCTGATAAATTATTAGTCTCTGCCGCATTAATTGTACTCGTGAACTTTCAATTAACTCCAGCTTGGATTACGATTGTCATTATCAGCAGAGAATTTGCAGTCACTGGTTTGCGCCTTGTATTAGCAGGAGGCGGAGAAGTAGTTGCCGCAAATATGCTTGGGAAAATAAAAACATGGGCGCAAATTGTCGCCATATCGGCATTATTATTACATAATATGATTTTTGAATTAGCTTCTATTCCATTTGCAGATATTGCTTTATGGATTGCACTACTATTTACTATTTGGTCTGGTTGGGATTATTTCGCAAAAAATAAGCAAGTTTTTATCACCTCTAAATAGTTTTGCTAGTGTTGGAAAAAAATCTTTTTGATAGTTATAAAATATACGCATGGGAGAACGGTGTTGAAAGGTACCGTTCTTCTTATTATATGTGTACTTACATAAATTAGGGGGTAAAAAGAAGTAGGCTTCTTTCTACTAGAAGGATGCTCGAATGTTTGGGAAAAAGGAAGGGGAAACAACATGAATGCTGAAATTATTGCCGTGGGTTCTGAACTATTATTAGGGCAAATAGCCAATACAAACGCTCAATTTATATCAAAACATTTAGCGGAATTAGGAGTAAATGTTTTTTATCATACTGCAGTTGGGGATAACACCCACCGTTTAGAAGAAGTAATACGAATAGCAGAAGGACGATCCGACCTGCTTATTTTTACAGGCGGACTTGGTCCAACAAAAGATGACTTAACAAAAGAAACGATCGCGAAACATTTAGGGAAAGATTTAGTCTTTGATCAAAAAGCACTTTTGTCAATTCAGCAATATTTTGACCGTACAAATCGACAAATGACAGAAAATAATAAAAAACAAGCCCTTGTATTAGATGGATGCAATGTTTTATCCAATGATCATGGCATGGCTCCCGGCATGTTTTTAACACAAAATGGACTGCATTATATGCTTCTTCCTGGTCCACCGAAAGAAATGCAGCCGATGTTTTTGAATGATGGATATACTGCATTGCAAGCAAAACTAACAAATAAAGAATTAATTCTTTCCCGTGTACTACGCTTTTTTGGAATTGGAGAATCTTTATTGGAAACAAAGATAGAAGATTTAATCGATGAGCAGACAAATCCAACCATCGCTCCTCTAGCTGGAGATGGAGAAGTGACCCTTCGAATTACGTGCAAACATCATTCGTTGGAAACAGCAGAGAATCTAATTAAAGAAACAGAAAATAAAATATTCGATCGAGTCGGTTCCTACTTTTATGGGTATGATGATACAACACTTGTTAAGGAGCTTACAAAAAAGCTTCAAGAAAAAAAGTTGACAATCGCTGCAGCAGAAAGTTTAACAGGTGGTATGTTTCAGCAAGATATTACCTCTATCACAGGAGCAGGGAATATTTTTCAAGGTGGCATTGTCTGTTATACAAATGAAGTGAAACAACATCTTCTCCATGTAAAAGAAAGTACAATCAAACAAGATGGCGTGGTAAGTGAAAAATGTGCTAAAGAGCTTGCTGAAAATGTATCAAAACTATTAAACTCTGATATTGGCATTAGTTTTACAGGTGTTGCCGGACCCCAGGAATTAGAAGGTCAGCCAGTTGGAACCGTTCATATCGGTATTGCAATCAAAGGAAAACCAACAGAAGTAGAAACACTGCTGCTTGCTGGCACTAGAGAAGGAAATAGGAAACGAACGGTGAATTATGGCCACTATTTGCTGTTAAAAGCTTTAGAATAGTAAAGGATAGCATTGTCAAAGCTTTCTATCTATCGAATAGTTAATCGGTATTTTTTCTAATTACAAGAGAGAAAACAACAAAAATAAAAAAACGAATGAATGTTCTACTTTTTACTCGACAAACAGAAGGAAAAAGAGTACTATTAATATATATTCTAGAACAACAAATGAATCTATTTCATTTTTAATAAAACGGTTCATTTTTATAGATAAAAGGAGGAGAAGTTTTTGAGCGATCGTCAAGCTGCGTTAGAAATGGCTTTAAAACAAATAGAAAAACAATTTGGTAAAGGTAGTATTATGAAGCTAGGAGAACAAACAGACCGGATAGTATCTACTGTTCCTAGTGGTTCATTAGCTTTGGACGCAGCACTCGGGGTAGGTGGATATCCTAGAGGCCGTATTATCGAAATATATGGTCCAGAAAGCTCTGGTAAAACAACTGTTGCTCTTCATGCTATTGCGGAAGTTCAAGCAGCTGGAGGACAGGCGGCTTTTATTGATGCTGAGCACGCATTAGACCCAGTATATGCACAAAAATTAGGTGTTAATATAGATGAATTATTGCTTTCCCAACCAGATACAGGGGAACAGGCACTTGAAATTGCTGAAGCATTAGTAAGAAGTGGTGCAGTCGATATTCTTGTAATTGACTCGGTTGCTGCACTTGTACCAAAAGCGGAAATCGAAGGAGAAATGGGAGATTCTCATGTGGGTCTACAAGCCCGTTTAATGTCCCAAGCCCTTCGTAAACTTTCTGGTTCTATTAATAAATCCAAAACGATTGCTGTATTTATTAACCAAATCCGTGAAAAAGTTGGTGTTATGTTTGGTAATCCTGAAACTACACCAGGTGGCCGCGCGTTAAAATTCTATTCTACTGTTCGTTTAGAAGTTCGTCGTGCTGAAACGTTAAAACAAGGAACAGATATGGTAGGGAATAAAACAAAAATCAAAGTTGTAAAAAATAAAGTTGCTCCGCCATTTAAAGTAGCAGAAGTAGATATTATGTACGGAGAAGGCATCTCTAAAGAAGGCGAAACTATCGACCTTGGTTCTGAATTAGATATCGTGCAAAAAAGTGGATCATGGTACTCTTATAATGATGAAAGATTAGGACAGGGCCGTGAAAATGCAAAACAATATTTAAAAGAAAATCCTGAAGTGCGCAACGAGATTTCACGAAAAATCCGTGATCACTATGGATTAGATACAGAAGTAACTTATAAAAAAGCTGAAAATGACGAGCAGGACTCACTAGAGCTGATTGAGTAAATTGCTAGCTGAAAGAGAGGAGAATATCCTCTCTTTTTGTTTGGGGATTATTTTCTAATAACGAAAAAATGGTTGGAATTTATCAGTTGAGAGTATACTATAATAGGCCATTTAATATGTTGGAAACGCTAATCTAAAAGATTTGTACATAAACAAAAAATGTTTACTGTTTCACATACAGGAAAATAGAGGCAAATGACCTAATTCAAGCTCTTGACAATGAAATGGCACAACTATACAATTATAATGTATATTTTACATTTTTATGAGTATGAAAACCCTGGAAACTATTTGCGGCTATGTAGAAATTTTTAAAGAATTCGTAAGCCAATACTTTTAAAATCGTAACAAACACAAGTTTATAGCAAGAGGAGGTGAAAATGATGGATCCAATAATAATCCTCATCTCCATTTTGCTTGGCCTAATCGTAATTGCCGTTGTTGGCTTTGTTGTATATTTTATTCGTAAATCCAATGCAAATGCCAAAATTGATAGTGCGACTATTACTGCTGAACAACTGGTTGAAAGTGCAAAACGTGAAGCAGAAGCATTGAAAAAAGAAGCTTTGTTGGAAGCAAAGGATGAGATTCACAAGCTTCGAAGTGAAGCAGAACTAGAAGTTCGTGATCGAAGAAATGAACTACAAAAACAAGAAAATCGTTTATTGCAAAAAGAAGAGAACCTTGATCGTAAAGGAGAAGCGTTAGATAAACGTGAAACAATTTTAGAAAAGAGGGACGATTCTCTTAATAAAAGACAACAGCATATGGAAGAGATGGAAAGCAAAGTGGACGAGATGGTTCGTAAACAGCAAACTGAACTAGAGCGCATTTCCGGCCTAACAAGAGAAGAGGCAAAATCCATCATTTTAGAGCGTACAGAGCAAGAAGTTGCTCATGATATTGCAGTAATGATTAAGGAAAGTGACACTAGAGCAAAAGAAGAAGCAGACAAAAAGGCAAAAGATATTTTGTCACTTGCTATCCAACGATGTGCGGCAGATCATGTAGCAGAAACGACTGTTTCTGTTGTAAACCTGCCAAATGATGAGATGAAAGGTCGAATCATTGGTAGAGAAGGCCGTAATATTCGTACCCTTGAAACATTAACAGGAATTGACTTGATTATTGATGATACACCAGAGGCGGTTATTTTATCTGGATTTGATCCAATAAGAAGAGAAACAGCAAGACTTGCATTAGATAAACTTGTTCAAGATGGAAGAATTCATCCTGCTAGAATTGAGGAAATGGTGGATAAAGCCCGTCGAGAAGTAGATGAACATATTCGAGAAATCGGAGAACAAACTACTTTCGAAGTAGGGGTGCATGCACTTCATCCGGATTTAATTAAAATTCTTGGACGTTTGAAATTCAGAACTAGTTATGGACAGAATGTTCTAAAGCATAGTATAGAAGTTGCTCAATTGTCCGGTATCCTAGCTGCAGAGTTGGGAGAAGATGAAACACTTGCACGCAGAGCTGGTTTGCTTCATGATATTGGAAAAGCCATTGATCATGAAGTAGAAGGAAGCCATGTGGAAATTGGTGTAGAGCTTGCTACTAAATACAAGGAACATCCTGTAGTTATTAATAGTATTGCTTCCCATCATGGTGATACGGAACCAACCTCTATCATTGCTGTTCTAGTGGCTGCAGCAGATGCATTATCCGCTGCAAGACCTGGCGCACGAAGAGAAACATTGGAAAACTATATTCGTCGTCTAGAGAAGTTAGAGGAAATTTCCGAATCTTATGATGGTGTAGAAAAATCGTTTGCCATCCAAGCAGGTCGTGAGATTCGCATAATGGTAAAACCAGATTTAGTGGATGATTTAGAGTCCCATCGATTAGCAAGAGATATTCGCAAAAAAATCGAAGAAGAGCTGGATTATCCAGGTCATATTAAAGTGACGGTTATCCGAGAAACAAGAGCTGTTGAATACGCAAAATAAAACGGTGCATTTGCACCGTTTTTATTTTGCAAAGGAAAGAATAGATGAAATCGTTGCAATAAGAATAAAATAACGTTTAGTAAGACGTGTTTCTAAAAATAGCAAGCAATAACTTGATAAGAATTTTCAGCTAGAAAGGCTAGCGGATAAAAAAGTAATCGGGTTGCCATTATTAGTTTACCCATATGTTAAACTAATAGTTATTCATGTTAGGAAAAGAAAGGATAAAGTTATGCATATTTTATTTATAGGTGATGTAGTAGGTTCAATGGGCAGGGATATGATTAAGGAATATGTTCCGAAGTTAAAAGATAAATACCGCCCGCAAGTTACGATTATTAATGGAGAGAATGCCGCTGGAGGAAAGGGCATTACAGAGAAAATTTATCGTGGATTTTTAGAAGTGGGAGCTCAAGCTGTAACATTAGGCAATCACACATGGGATAATCGAGAAATTTTTGAATTTATTGACGCTGCTAAATACTTAGTAAGACCTGCTAACTTTACGGAAAACAATCCAGGGAAGGGCATGGTTTTTGTAAAGATTAATGACATAGAAGTGGCTGTCATTAATTTGCAAGGAAGAACATTTATGAATCCTAGTGATGATCCATTTTTAATCGTGGATTATTTGCTGGAAGAGGCGAAAAAGAGAACGGATATAATATTCGTTGATTTTCACGGTGAAGCAACAAGTGAAAAACAGGCAATGGGTTGGTATTTAGACGGAAGAGTAACAGCAGTAATTGGCACCCATACACATGTCCAAACTGCAGATAACCGTATTCTGCCACAAGGAACGGCATTTATGGCAGATGTGGGTATGACAGGGCCATATGACGGCATATTAGGGATGGAACGCGAAGCAGTATTGCATCGTTTCTTAACAAATCTTCCAACAAGATTTGAACCCCCAAAATCAGGAAGAGCCCAATTAAGTGCATGCTTAATTGAAGTAGATAAAAAAACAGGAAAAGCAAAAAAAATCGATCGTATCCTCATTAATGACGATCATCCATTTTATTCATAAACAGTTTCCTTTAACCTGAAGGGACCATCCAACAAGTCGATTCTCCGACTTTTTGGATGGTCCCTTTCCTGTTGGAGAATGTTGGGTATTCAACAGATGTAGACTCCTACGGGCTTAGTAAGAGAGCGTAGTTAGTCGCTTCTTTTATAGTCGCTTAGTAATCATCGTCCCGAGTGCTAGTAATAAATATAGAGCACATAGATAAATAATAATGATTCCAGTTTCAATGCTTTTAATCCCTATTCCAAATAAAATTAACAAAACGGCAGATGTTCCAATCATGATAATATAGAAGGCTCCTATGAAGTATCTTTTTAGCAACACTAAACTTCTTTCATCGATTGCAGGAATGTTCCCTTTTTTCTTTTTTTTCCAATGTGAAAATAAAAAGGTGAAAATGGCCCCTAAAAAAATGCCTCCAATAATGGGATACACTAAACTCCAATCATAATCACCAGTGTTTTTACCGATTAACCAGATTCCTAATAATCCTCCTAAAAAAATACATAATAATAGAAACACAAAAATGAGCACCTGGTAGGTTTTCTTCATTTCTTTTCCTCCTTTTTTTCTAAATAAAACATTTCTTCCATTGGGATTTGAAAGTATTCTACTATCTTTAAAGCTAATTCTAAACTAGGATTATACTTATTTTTTTCAATCGCATTAATAGTTTGTCTAGTGATTTGCAAATCTTCTGCCATCTGTACCTGCGTAATGCCTTTTTTCTTACGGATTTCTTTAATGTGATTGATTACACCCATTAAGTTGCCTCCTATTTTATATGTAAAGATATCTTTACATATAGTATAGAGAGACGAAGTGAAAAAGTAAAGATATCTTTACTTTTTCAGAGGAGACACTCATACAAACAAAATTTGCACCATGGCCCATGAAAAGAAACAGCTTCCCATTTTTTATGTTCTAAGTTTGAAGCAGGGAGAAGTTAGAATACACGAAGACTCCCGCAGGAAAGCGAAGTGTCATTCTGACTGCGGGCTAATCAAGAGCGCCTCATTTCAGGATAGCCAATCAGTAAATAACATCCTAAACACATCTTTTTCAAATTTTTTATGTCCAAGCTGGAATATGTGATTTAAAAGCGGAATATAGTAACAATGGAATGATATATATTCCTGATATGTTCTCACGCTTTGTGAGTCATGCGGGGGGGTTAAACAAGGAGGAGCTAGAAATGGAGATATTAAAGGTTTCAGCAAAGTCTAGTCCCAATTCAGTAGCTGGTGCGCTTGCTGGTGTTCTACGAGAAAGAGGAGGAGCAGAAATCCAAGCAATTGGTGCAGGTGCATTAAATCAAGCGGTTAAAGCAGTAGCTATTGCAAGAGGATTTGTAGCACCTAGCGGCGTGGATTTAATTTGTATCCCGGCCTTCACCGATATTATTATTGACGGGGAAGAACGAACGGCCATTAAGCTCATTGTAGAGCCTAGATAAGAAGGGGAAAAATAAAAATGCTGTATGAATCATTTTACTATTTTACTAGTAACCTATATTCCTTTTCATGAATGATTTATTCTTTTTATAGTATCGCGATAAAAAGAATAAATGTTAACCATGTGAAAAATAAAGGAGGCGAACCTGAAAGCATCTGCTGTCAGGTTCTTTTTTTGAAATAAACGCTATATAATGAAAAAGATAGTTTAAAATAGGGGATGATTATTCTGGATTTTTTTGATGGACACTGTGATGTGTTATATAAAATGTTTATCGATCATCGGATTAATTTTTACGATAGTGAAAAATTGCAAGTAAACATAAAAGGTCTAGAAAAAAGTGGTGCAAAAATTCAATCCTTTGCCATTTACATTCCAGAATCGGTACATCCAGATATGCGATTTCAAGCAGCCTTAAAAATGGTTGATATATTTTATGAAAAAATTTTAAAGCCATATCCACAATTGAAACTTATACAATCCCAAAAGGATGTGGATTTATTAGGTGCAAATGAAATAGGAGCGATACTGACATTAGAAGGAAGTGAAGCAATCGGAAGTGACATCATTAAGTTAAAAACATTATTGCGATTTGGAGTGACCGCAGTAGGGCTCACTTGGAATTATGCCAATGCGGTAGCAGATGGTGCATTAGAGCCTCGAGGTGCCGGTTTATCCCTATTCGGCAAAGAAGTGGTGAAGCAATTAAATGATTATCATTGTTGGTGTGATGTTTCCCATTTATCAGAGCAAGGATTTTGGGACGTAATGGAACTTGCGAATTTTCCCTATGCTTCTCATTCAAATACGTATACCCTTTGTCCGCATCCACGGAACTTACGAGATGATCAGATCAAGGCGTTAATAGAGTTTGATCGTGTAATCGGGATTACATTTGTGCCGGAATTTTTAAATGGCACTACTTCTGCAAGTATCACGGATATACTTAGACATTTAGACTATATTTGTTCATTAGGTGGAGAAAACCATGTTGGCTTTGGCTCTGATTTTGACGGAACCACCCATTCTGTACATGGATTAGAGTCTATCTTCGCTTACCCTCGTCTTATAGAAGAGTTAACAAAATATTATAGTTCCAGTCAAGTAGAGAAGTTTTTATATAAAAATATGATAAAAAGATATAATAATAGATAACGATTACATATATAGAAATAATCCTTCTAAAGGTAGCTATTGTTTTCAATTGCACAAACGCTTATACTAATATAATGTAAAACTGTCTATCAACGCATATAAGTAGGTAGACAAGAGGATATTTTGAAAAGAATGCTTATGGATGACAAGGAAATCATCGATAAGAGAGGAGTAATAAACATGAATGAAAAGCAACGATTAGAAAGTAAACAAGTAGATACAGCTAATTCTTCGGACAAAAAATCCGTCAAGGATTACAGTAAGTATTTTGAAACAGTATACACCGCTCCTTCTTTAAAAGAAGCGAAAAAAAGAGGAAAAGAAGAAATTCGTTATGATAAAGATTTCTCTATTTCGGAACAGTTCCGCGGAATGGGCGAAGGACGTAAATTTTATATTCGCACATATGGCTGTCAAATGAATGAACATGATACAGAAGTAATGGCTGGAATTTTTCTGGCGCTTGGTTATGAACCAACAGACAGTGTAAACGATGCTAATGTTATTTTACTAAATACATGTGCAATCCGTGAGAACGCGGAAAACAAAGTATTTGGAGAATTAGGTCACCTGAAGCACTTGAAAACAGAAAGACCAGATCTGTTAATTGGTGTTTGCGGATGCATGTCCCAAGAAGAATCAGTTGTTAACAAAATTTTAAAAACGTATAACCAAGTAGATATGATTTTTGGAACACATAATATCCATCGTTTGCCGAATATTTTACAAGAAGCTTATATGTCAAAAGAAATGGTCATAGAAGTATGGTCTAAAGAAGGGGATGTTATTGAAAACCTTCCGAAAGTCCGCAATGGAAAAATTAAAGCATGGGTTAATATTATGTATGGCTGTGATAAATTCTGCACGTATTGTATCGTGCCATTTACAAGAGGTAAAGAACGAAGCAGACGACCTGAAGATATTATTCAAGAAGTGCGTCAACTGGCTGCACAAGGCTATAAAGAAATTACCTTGTTAGGACAAAATGTGAATGCGTATGGAAAAGACTTTACAGACATCAACTATCGTTTAGGCGATTTAATGGATGAAATGCGTAAAATTGATATTCCACGAGTTCGTTTTACAACAAGTCATCCTCGTGATTTTGATGACCATTTAATTGAAGTGCTAAGTAAAGGCGGTAATTTAGTCGAGCACATTCATTTGCCGGTTCAATCAGGTTCAACGGATGTGTTAAAAATCATGGCTCGTAAATATACTAGAGAACAATATTTAGAATTAGTTCGCAAAATGAAGGCGGCAATTCCTAATTTAACGTTAACAACAGATATAATTGTTGGCTATCCAAACGAAACAGACGAGCAGTTTGAAGAAACAATGTCTTTATATAAAGAAGTTGGGTTTGAAGCTGCGTACACATTTATTTATTCACCGCGTGAAGGAACTCCTGCTGCGAAGATGAAAGATAATGTGCCAATGGAAGTGAAAAAGGAGCGTTTGCAGCGATTAAATGCCCTTGTTAATGAAATGTCAGCAAAAGCGATGCAAGGATATCAAGGCCATGTTTTAGAAGTATTGGTTGAAGGAGAAAGTAAAAATAATCCAGATGTTCTTGCAGGATATACACGGAAAAATAAATTAGTAAACTTTGTTGGACCAAAATCGGCTGTTGGTAAATTAGTAAAAGTTAAAATTACTGCAGCAAAAACTTGGTCATTAAATGGAGAAATGATTGAGGTATTAGAAGCTGTTGAGGCAAACTAATGGCAAAATTCACACGAGAAGAAATTATTCGTCGTACTGAAAAACTTGCCAATATGATTCGAGAAACTGAAGAAGTAGATTTTTATAAAAAAGCAGAGCAGCAAATTAACCAAAATGTGAAGGTGAACGATAAAATTGCCCAAATAAAAAAACTGCAAAAACAAGCAGTTAATTTGCAGCATTATGGAAAATTTTCTGCGCTAAAAGAAACAGAAAAAGCAATCAACACACTTCAGCAGGAAATTGATGAATTGCCTATTGTGAACGAGTTTAAACAATCACAAGCAGAAGTAAATGAGCTGCTGCAAGTAGTGACGAAAACCATTTCTGATCAAGTTGTAAATAAGCTGACTGAAAAAGAACAAGAAAAACAATAAAAGAAGCTGAAATATTGTAGTGTCCTAAAAGCATGGAGGGTAAGTGGACAAGTATTCTGTTTGGAATTTTGTCTGCAAACGGCTTGCTTTTAGGACATTTTTATTTTTTTGTAAGAAGTGATGATTAAAAATTTCATCTCATTTATTATTTATTATTAAGGATTTGAACAGCCTGCAGAAAAGCTTTTCGATATTCCTTCTGTTCTTTCATTGCGGACTGTAAGGTGGAGAGCAAGGATTTATTTAACAGTTTTGTTTCTTTGTCTTTATTATCACCACTATTGATTGTATGAAGAAGGAAGGTATAGACAAGAAAAAGGGTAGAATAATTATCTACATATGTCAGACTGACAGCGCTGCCTCCATTTCCACCTTCCGCATGTGTATTAACAGATGGTCCACCTGACTCTAATATTGTATCAATTAACTCTTCTGGCACCCCTAAACTTCTTAACTTTTCGGCCGTTAACCCGCTAGTTTGTTCTTCTTTCATTTTTTCACTCCTCTCTATGTATATATATATACGAAAAAAGGCAATCAGACCCTCCATTGATTAAAAAATCAGCGGAGGGAAGATTGCCTGTTAAATAAATTTTTTATTTCTTTTTCAAGAAAGAGGGAAATTAAGCTTCATTCACCATTTCAGGACTGTTTTCGTTGTAAGAAACTGCAGTAGCATCTCCAGCTTTGTTAGCATTAACAAGGATTCCACCAACAAAGAAGTTTAATAAGTTTACACCTACAGCAGCACCACCAGCAGCACCGGATGCAGTAAATTGGTTAGCAAGGTTACCGTTCCCTTGAGTAGCGTTTGTAAAAGCACGTAGTTCAGTTGAGTTTCCTTCTACATCAGAATTAGAAGGTCTTCTTCCACAATGAGAATTGTTACCAGATAACATTTGACTTCACCTCCTTTCAAAATAAAGTGGCTTTTCAAATTAATTCTTTTATTTTTTAATAAAGTTGGAAAGATCTAATGAGAAAAGAGATTTACCATTCACATTTACTTGAATGTTCCCATCATCTGTTGATGCATCAATGACAGGCAGTTTTTCTCTTAACGCAGTTAATTTATCTTGATTGAGTAGGTCTTTAATGGAATCTGTGTTTATACTATTTGGAAGTACTTTATCTTTTATGGCGTTTATGCTACTGTTTGTTACATTGTTTGTTACGTTTTTTCCTAATTTTTTTACGAGTCCGCCCATTTCGCTTGACATCTTCGTAAGAAATTCTTGTGCTTGTTCTACTGCTTCTTCACCTGAAACTTCTTTTCCATTTACATTAAATTTAAAATCTAATTGGTCTTTTATATTAAAATTCTTTGCCAACTCCCTCACCCCCTTACCGTATAGTACAGTATATAGAAATGAGACCAAGCTGTATCCGCTAATGTATTGATACAAACGCATATTTTTTGAATTTCTTTTTTCTTTTCTGTTTTATAAGTTACCTTGAAAAGAGGGAATGCACTCTTAATGAGTCCGCAGCCGGAATACACTTCGCTTTCCTGCGGGCGAGCGTCGAGTCTCCTCGTTTCACTGCGGGGTCTCGTCTTTCTCGCATTCCCGCGGGAGTCTACGTGTATTCCGTCTGCTCCTTGTTTCAACTAACCAAAACTTAGAGAAACTGCTCTTTTCATGTACCATGTTGCGAATTTGTTTGCAAGGATGTCTACTCTGAAAGAGGGGATGCACTCTCAATGAGTCCGCAGCCGGAATACACTTCGCTTTCCTGCGGGCGAGCGTCGAGTCTCCTCGTTTCACTGCGGGGTCTCGTCTTTCTCGCATTCCCGCGGGAGTCTACGTGTATTCCGTCTGCTCCTTGTTTCAACTAACCAAAACTTAGAGAAACTGCTCTTTTCATGTACCATGTTGCGAATTTGTTTGCAAGGATGTCTACCCTGAAAAGAGGGAATGCACTCTTAATGAGTCCGCAGCCGGAATACACTTCGCTTTCCTGCGGGCGAGCGTCGAGCCTCCTCGCTGCGCTGCGGGGTCTCGTCTTTCTCGCATTCCCGCGGGAGTCTACGTGTATTCCGTCTGCTCTCTGCTTCAACTAAGCAACGAACTTAATCAACCTGCCTATTTTCGTTTTTTAGACTTGTAGTATGGATGCAATTCTCTTTTCTGAGGAAAAGGTTGAGGATTCTTATGATTATTAACTTGATTGTTTAGCAGAGTGTTTCTATAGAAAGAAATAAATTATTGTTAATAAGATTTCTAAAAAGCTACGAGGCCTTGGGAATTTCATATAGTGTGCAATTAGGAAAGGTGATTTCTCTATTTGGAGGATAACTGTCTAGAAAATAGGGGGCAAACCGGAACACTTGCCTTAGCTTTTCATACAATGAAGTAGGCTTAGGATTTACCTAACATGCATGAAAAAATTATCGCACACTAGTCTCCTATCACGCATAGGATGAAATGAAAATGAATGAGGAGGTACGACTCGGAAATGGGAGAATATAGAGAGATTATTACAAAAGCAGTCGTAGCGAAAGGACGTAAATTTACAAAGTCCCACCATACGATCTGCCCAGATCACAGCCCTTCCAGTATATTAGGGTGCTGGATTATTAACCATACGTACGAAGCGGAAAAGGTTGGGAAAAAAGTAGAGATATGTGGTTACTATGATATCAATGTTTGGTATTCTTATGCTGATAATACAAAAACAGAAGTAGTAACAGAACGTGTTGAATACAAGGACGTTGTGAAGTTAAAATATCGTGATCCAGATTGTTTAGAAGATCATGATGTAATTGCACGTGTTCTTCAACAGCCAAATTGCATCGAAGCAGTAATTTCTCCAAATGGCAATAAAATTATTGTTCATGTAGAAAGAGAATTTATTGTAGAAGTAATTGGAGAAACAACCATCTGTGTAGAAGTTTGCACAGAACATTGTGCAAGTGACGATGATGATTGGTGCGATGATGTAGAAGATGAAGAATTTGAAGATTTAAATCCAGACTTTATTGTTGGATGCGAAGAAGAGTAAGAACTAGGAGCAGTTTTCCTAGTTCTTTTTTTTACTATTATTTATCTAGTTAATATAGTGTTAACTATTAACGTTCGCAGGCAATGCCGTCTTTATCGCGATCGCTTTTTTTATTTGCATTGTATAAATCTTTTGATACATAAGGTTTATATTTTGTTTTGCCGCCTTTGTTTTTAGTCGAAGAAGACTTTGCAACGCCGCCTTTATAATCAGCATTTAGTGCTTTGCAATTTGCATAGGTTTTCACTTTTGTTTTCGCTTCTGCGTTGTTTGTGTGTAAAGAAGAAAAACCAGCAATAAGTGTTAGCGTTAATACAACAGAAAAAATACGTTTCATTTTTTACTTTCCTTTCTACTTCTTACTTTTTTTAACAATATTAGTATACGTTAAAATAGGACAAAAGACTAGTATTTTTTTACACATATAGAGTAAATAAGTAATAGTGTTAGCTGTGTAATTAGTTTGTTTTTTTGAAAAATCTTCAAGCTGCAAGCGGTCTTTTGGAAGTAGGAGCTACTGCGAGTTTCATTATTTTTATGTTATAATAGAAAAATAGAATTTGCTCTGAAAGAGTGCAAGTGCATGGAGGAAGATATGACAACGTATACGCCGATGATACAACAATACTTACGTGTAAAGGCAGATTATCAGGATGCCTTTTTATTTTTTCGTTTAGGAGACTTTTACGAAATGTTTTTTGAGGATGCGATGAAAGCTTCTCAAGAATTAGAGATCACCTTAACAAGCAGAGATGGAGGTGGAAAGGAAAGAATTCCAATGTGTGGTGTGCCCCATCATGCTGCTCCCAATTATATTGAACAGCTTGTTGAACGTGGGTACAAGGTGGCAATTTGTGAACAGACAGAAGATCCAAAGCTGACAAAAGGGGTTGTAAAAAGGGAAGTCGTCCAGCTTATTACACCAGGAACGATGATGGAAGGAAGAAATCTTTCTGATAAAGAAAATAATTATATTGCAACCATTACCGCTTTCGATGAACATATATTTGGGTTTGCTTACAGCGATCTTTCGACAGGAGAATGTAAAGCCACTAGTTTAGTAGGTTTTGATGATTGTTTAAATGAGTTGTCTCTTTCTGGTGCGAAAGAAGTTATTATTTCCAGTGATTTTTCAGAGGAAAAAAAGAAACGCTTGCAAGAACGCGCTGTAATAACGATTTCCTATGAAGATGAGATAGAAGAAAAAGATGCTCATCAGCCGCTTCTACAAGACGTGACAGAAAATAACTTGAGAAAAACTGCCTCTCGGTTATTTCATTACTTATATCGAACGCAAAAAAGAAGTCTGGACCATCTCCAGCCAGTATCGGTGTATGTAATCGATCAATATATGAAGATTGACTACTTTTCGAAACGAAATTTGGAATTAACAGAAACGATTCGTTCGAAAGGAAAAAAAGGTTCGCTAATGTGGTTATTGGATGAAACCAAAACGGCAATGGGTGGAAGATTATTAAAACAATGGATTGATCGTCCGCTATTAAATAAGGGGGAAATCGAGCATCGCCAGGCATTGGTAGAAACGATGATCAGCCACTATTTTGAGCGAATGGACTTAAGAGAAAAATTAAAAGAAGTGTATGATTTAGAGCGTTTGGCTGGAAGAGTGGCATTTGGAAATGTCAATGCAAGGGACTTAGTACAATTGAAACGTTCTCTTCAGCAAATACCGCTTATTCAACAGCTGGTGTCTACCTTTGAGACAGAAGAAGCACAACTGCTTGCTGAGCGTTTGGATGCATGTGAAGAAGTAACCGACCTATTAGAATGCTCAATCGTCGAAAATCCGCCATTGTCCATAAAAGAAGGAAATATTATATTAGACGGCTATAATGAAGAACTGGATACGTATAAAGATGCCAGCCGTAACGGAAAAACATGGATTGCGCAATTAGAGAAGCAAGAACGGGAAAAAACCGGGATTAAATCATTAAAAATTGGCTATAACCGTGTGTTTGGCTATTATATAGAAGTAACAAGAGCAAATGTACATTTACTAGCAGAAGGACAGTATGAAAGGAAACAAACTTTAGCAAATGCTGAGCGTTATATTACACCAGAGCTGAAGGAAAAAGAAAGTCTTATACTGGAAGCGGAAGAAAAAATTGTTGGGTTGGAATATGATCTGTTTACGACAATCCGTGAAACGGTAAAAGAATATATACCAAGACTGCAAACTTTAGCAAAAAAAGTCAGTGAACTAGATGTATTACAATGCTTTGCGACTGTCAGTGAAGAGCGCCGTTATGTAAAACCAGCGTTTTCTTCTGAGCGTGTTTTATCGATTAAGAATGGTCGCCATCCTGTTGTGGAAAAAGTAATGGATGCACAAAACTATGTGCCAAATGATTGTGATATGCATCAAGAAAGAGAAGTACTGCTAATTACAGGTCCGAATATGTCAGGAAAAAGTACGTATATGAGACAAGTGGCATTAACAAGCATTATGGCGCAAATAGGTTGTTTTGTACCAGCAGAGCATGCCGTGCTTCCTTTATTTGATCAAGTATTTACAAGAATTGGCGCTGCAGATGATTTGATTTCAGGCCAAAGTACGTTTATGGTAGAAATGTTAGAAGCGAGAAATGCACTATTGCATGCAACAAAAAACAGCTTAATCCTATTTGACGAAATTGGCCGCGGTACGAGTACTTATGATGGCATGGCATTGGCACAGGCAATTATAGAACATATTCATCATATTGTTGGGGCGAAAACATTATTTTCGACCCATTATCATGAGCTGACCGTATTAGAAACGGAGCTTGAGGCATTACGAAATGTTCATGTCAGCGCAATGGAGCAGAACGGAAAAGTTGTTTTTCTTCATAAAATCAAAGAAGGCGCAGCAGATAAAAGCTATGGAATTCATGTTGCCCAACTTGCAGAATTGCCAGACTCGCTCATTGATCGTGCACAAAACTTATTAACAGCATTTGAGCAAAAAGACGAAACACCAACACATCAAAGAGCTCACACTGTTAAGCCGGAAGCTGCACCAGTTAAAGAAGCGGAGATCAGTGAAGCGCAGCTTTCCTTCTTTGGAGAAGCAGAAAAGAAAGCCGGAAAATCAGCATCAACAAAAGAAAAACAGTTACTAAATAAATTAAAGTCATTGGATATTTTAGAAATGACGCCGATGCAAGCATTAAATACATTGTACGAGCTTCACAAAAAAATTAAAAATGATTAATAGATAAAATACGGGCGAAATCTCGCTCGTATTGGCTTTATAATTGGAACAAAAATGGTTTATAAAAAGAAGGGGATATAAATGGCAAAAATATTTCAGCTAGATGATGCATTATCGAATAAAATAGCTGCAGGTGAAGTAGTAGAACGGCCCGCTTCTGTTGTAAAGGAATTAGTGGAAAACAGCATCGATGCCGGCAGTACTGCTATTGAAATATTTTTGGAGGAAGCAGGGCTTGCAAGCATTCGTATTATTGATAATGGTGCGGGGATAGATGAAGAGGATGTCTTAACCGCTTTTCAACGCCATGCGACAAGCAAAATAAAAGATGAAAATGATCTTTTTCGCATACGAACTCTAGGCTTTAGAGGGGAGGCATTGCCAAGTATTGCTTCTGTTTCTCATGTTTTCATTACCACATCGACAGGGGATGCAGGGACATTTGTTGAATTAAAAGGCGGCAAGCTGGTTAAACAGGAAAAGTCTCCAAGTAGAAAAGGTACCGAAATAACGGTACAGGATTTATTCTTTAATACCCCTGCCCGATTAAAATATATGAAATCGATTCATACAGAGCTTGGAAATATAACCGATATTGTCAATCGTTTGGCTCTTTCCCATCCGGAGATTTCGTTTCGTTTAGTTCACAATGACCGAAAAGTTCTTCATACAAACGGAAATAGTGATGTAAGACAAGTCCTTGCTAGCATTTATGGATTAGCAATTGCCAAAAAAATGATTCCGATTACTGGAAGATCCCTTGATTTTACTTTGTCCGGTTATATGGCCATGCCAGAAATCACTAGAGCCTCTAGAAATTATATTTCAACAATGATTAACGGCCGCTTTATTAAAAATTACTCATTAGTGCGCAGTATTCAAGAGGGTTTCCATACATTATTGCCAATTGGCAGATTTCCAATTGTACTGTTAAATGTAGAAATGGACCCAATTTTAGTCGATGTAAATGTGCATCCATCGAAAATGGAAGTTCGTTTTAGTAAAGAACAAGAGCTGTATGAATTAGTAAGTTCAAGTATTAAAGCGGTTTTTAAGAAAAAAGAATTAATTCCTGCAGGCTTTATTCGAGAAAAGGAAAAAGGACCTAAGGATGAACAAACCTTCCTTTCCTTTGATACGGTAAAAGAACCGGCGATGCCTTCTTCTTTTACACAAAAAGAAACAACAACTGCTTCCACGTTTGAGACGAAAAGAGAAGAAGAAAAACAGCAGCCAATTAGATTGGAAGAAACATTGGAGCCAATAAAAGAGTGGGAAATAGAAAAAACAGATGTCATTTTTCAAGAAAAGGAAGCGGTACAAGAAGAGGAACAAATAATAGAAGCGGAAGATTGGGAAGAGGAAGGATTACAAGATGTAGAAACGGAATATAGAGTTCCACCTTTATATCCAATTGGACAAATGCACGGGACCTATATTTTTGCGCAAAATGAAAAAGGATTATATATTATCGATCAGCATGCTGCACAAGAGCGGATTAAGTATGAATTTTTCCGAGAAAAAGTCGGGGAGGTGCATAATGACCTGCAAGAATTATTAATCCCCCTTACCCTTGAATATTCATTAGATGAATGGATGAAAATTGAAGAAAGTAAACAAGAATTAGAAAAAGTCGGCGTCTTTTTAGAACCATTTGGCGTACAAAGCTATTTAGTCCGATCCCATCCACAATGGTTTCCAACAGGAGAAGAAAAACAAACAATCGAAGAAATGATTGAACAAGTACTCTCCATGAAAAAAGTCGATATAAAACGACTGCGCGAAGAAGCAGCCATCATGATGAGCTGCAAAGGCTCCATCAAAGCAAACCGCCATCTGCGCAATGACGAAATCCAAAGCCTGCTCGACGAACTGCGCACCACAACGGATCCCTTCACATGCCCACATGGAAGACCGATTATTGTGCATTACTCGAGCTATGAGATGGAGAAGATGTTTAAGCGGGTGATGTAGCGGGGGTTCTAGGGGGTGAATTTTAATTTGCCCCCATTTTTAATCTTTAAGGTAGGATTCAAGTCGTAAGATACTTTCTTTTTCATGCTTTTTTGTAATGTGCAGATAGACATCTGTTGTAGTAATTAACGACGAGTGGCCAAGGCGGTCACTCACCAATTTTATATCATTTCCACTTTCTAACATCATAATGGTATGGCGCAGCCCGTGTGGACTGATCTTCGGTAAATTTGCTTTAGCAATAATTGTACTAATAACTTTGTTTACACCAAAACTTCCCATTGGTGTGCCATTCCATGTAGTTATGACATATTTAGATTCAACGTAATTAATTTCGTGTTCTTCTTTATTCTTATCTTGCCAAAATTTGTATTCTTTTATTTCTTCTATTAGATTATCATCAATTCAAATAGTTCTATAACTTGCAAGAGTTTTAGGTTCTTTAACACCATAGTTACTTCGCGTCTTTGTAATACTGATTGTCTTTTCTTCCAAATCAACATCTTTCCAAAGTAAACCTAATAATTCTCCTTTTCTAATCTCAGTTCTTAAGAGTAGAGAAGCAATTAAATAATGATGCTTTTGGCAATTTTTAGCTGTTTCAAGGAATATACTGACTTCTTCTCTAGCTGAGGATCGTAACTTGATCTATGAGGAATTTCTATTAGCTTTATTAGAAGCAGAATCAGAGTCTAGAGAAGAAAACCAAAGACAAAGAAGGCTTAAACAAGCTGCTTTACCTGTCCAGAAAACACTAGATAGCTATGAGTTTAGTTTGATACAAAGCTTGAACCGAAATCGTTTTAAGACTCTATCAAAGGGAGATTTTGTGGAGAAGAAGAAGGAAAACATAATATTTTTAGGGAACAGTGGGACTGGAAAGTCGCATCTAGCAAGGGGTCTCGGCATTGAAATGATTAAAAAAGGCTATAAAGTTACATTTATCTCGGCTGCAGAATTAGTAGAAGAACTCCTTTTGGCTAATGAGGAACACAAGCTAGGTGAATTGGAAAAGAGGTGGCTCAAATTTGATTTGTTTATCATAGATGAACCCGGATATGTACCATTCACGAAAGTTGGATCTGAGATCTTGTTTCAGTTCTTTGCGGGGTTACTTCTACTGGGAATATATTCGGCTCTTCATCAGTTGGCAAAGAAATTGTAAAAAAAGATGGTAACGGTAAAATCAATTTGATAAACTGGTTGTACAAAGCGAAAACTCCTAACGTGATTTGTCTCGACAACAATTACGATACGTGAGTTTTCGCTTTTCTTCTATACTAAATGCAAATTTATTGATTTTTTATGAGGTCAACCCCAAGTTACGGTGATGAACCAAATTACAACTAGCAAATAATCCATATAATGACCTAATTTCCGCTGTTTACTTGATAACGGATTCCATCAGGAACGATATTTTTTTATCTAAATGCTGCAGCCTGCGTTCTGCAAAAGCTGTAGTTACGTTAAAAGTTTCCGAGATAATAGAATGATACTTTTTAAGTTTTTAAAATTGCTAGTATCGTATTTTAATAGCATAAAAGTTGGTACACATAAAAGTAGGGCAAAATCTTCGCTTAATATTCTTGTATTTCAATAAACATTTTTGGCAGTAGCAGCTGGCTCCCGATATCTCATAAATAATGCTTTAGTTCATGAGCAAACTCTTGCCATTTTTCTTGCTTACTCAATCGAGAGTCGATAAAAACGATTCTGTTCATGATCCTACTTCTAATTTCTCTTTCGCAATAATATAATCCTAATCGTTCGATAATCACTTCCATGTTTAATTAATGATGATGGTAAATAGTGATGCTATTTAAAAAATTTTTAATCCAGTCTTCTAATAATGTTGTTTGATAATTTATCATAATAATCCCTTGTGGTAGAATATATGTTCTGATTTAATTTTAAAAGAAAAGCCCAAAAATATAGGGCGTATTGCTCAATGATAGCTTATTAAATCAATTTAATGCAAGATATCAAATCATTAACAATGGCCAGTTTAGCAACGTCATAAAATCAGCGTAATCATGAGAGGAGAAATCAAATGAATAAGTCAAAGTCAGTGTTGATAAATCCACCTTACTCGGCGAATTGGTCAGCAGATAAGGAGCTTCTAAAAGATGAACGGTTTTCGCCATACGGAGTGCTAGTTCTTAAATCCAAAGAAAATTTTGCCTTCTTGCTACACGGTTACCACAAGCTAGCGGATGGCGGAACGATGGCGCTTCTCTTGCCGCATGGTGCTATTTAGGGGTGCAGCAGAGGAAAAAATAAGAAAGGCTCTTTTAGAGCAAGGTGTCATTGATGCCGTAATTGGACTGCCAGCTAATTTATTCTTTGGTACACCAATTCCGACAACGCTAATCATTTTGAAGAAAAACCGTACTGATCGTGATGTCCTGTTTATTGACGCAAGCAAGGGTTTTGAGAAGGGTAAGAATAGAAATATTTTAGAAGACAAGCACATTCAAAAAATCTTTGAAACCTATAAAAAGCGCAAAGACGTTGACAAATACGCTCATGTTACTGGTTTTGATAAGATTGAAGAGAATGATTTTAACTTTAACTTTAACTTAAACATTCCTCGTTATGTGGATACATTCGAGGAAGAAGAACCTATTGATATTGTTGCAGTCAGTAAAGAAATAGTTAGCTTAAATAAAGAAATTGCTCAAGCTGAAAATGAATTTTTAGCGATGTTAGACGAGCTGCAGATGACAGAAGATACTAAGGACATTATTGAAGCTACTAAAGAGGCTTTTGAAGGAATAACTAAAAAATATTCCAAAAATAAGAAAAAGGTATCAAGTATAGAACAGCTATCTTTGATGTTGTAGTAGTAAATTTCTAATTCACAATTAGCTAGACTGAATCAAAATAAATTAATTTTAGAAGACTCAGGTCTAATCAAGACAGGAATTATTATTGCTAATATCTACGGAAAAATTGGTGAGCGCAGGAGGAATAAGTGAAGGAGGTATAATAGACAACTATTCGAAAATTCCGAAATGTTGACAGCAAAAACGAAGGAGAGGATGGGCGTATGTCACATTATAAATTGAAATTTTGTTTTCCAAATCAGCCCAAAATAATTCTAAAGGTTTTTGTTTCTGTCGGAAATGAAAAGGAAGCAAACGATAAATTTGAAAAAGATTATCAAAATTTAATTGGTTGTAAGATTTTAGAAACCAAATTAGATAACAAATGTGCAAAAAAAAAGCACCAACAAATTGGCACTTAATTAGATCCATTTATATTGTTATCGTTTTTCTCAAAACAGAGATTTACAGTTCTAACATTAGACCGTGTCCTATGTTGTGTATGTGCTGGTACATTGAAAATTTCACCTGGTAGTAATTTAAAAGTTTTATCATTTTCTAAGTCAATTATGAGTTCTCCCTCGAGTACCATAAATAATTCGTCAGTTTCATGTTCATGCCAATGAAATTCTCCATCAATTACAGCAATTCTTAATACATGATCATTGACTTCAGACACGACAAAATTCTTATATTCTGTTATATCAGTCACTAAATTTAATAAATTAATTTTTTGTAATAAACTTTCCAAGTATATTTTCTCCTTTCAAAATTAGGGGGTGTGGTGTTGTGTAAATTATATCATCGAAATACAAAAATTAACACTTTACCCAGTAAATCAATTATATAGATTTAAACTTTATAGTTGGAATGTGGCATGCAAAAGATAAACAATATTCAAAAGCAGTTTCATATTTTAATGAGGCTTTTATAAATTACGAAGAAGACTTTTACTACAAAAAAGAATTTGATGTGGTAATTGATTCTTACTTGCAAAGTGGAAATAAAAAAAAGGCAAAAGAGATTCTATTATTCTTATTAAAAAGGAAAAATTTTGATAAGAAATTTAAAAAATTAGAGAAAAATTACCATGAACTTTTGAATTGAAAATAAAAAATTCTCTAGTGAGAGGTGCCTCCCAATTGTTAGATTCTAGTCTAAATAATTGGGGTGCATTTTTCTTACTGAATTGTTTAGAATTCTAAAAAAATTTATATAAATTAGATGATTTGTTATTTTAGGTATATAATTTTATTATTTGTTAGAAATTCTAAATTAGATTTTGATAAGGAAGAAGAGGGACCAGGCAACGGACTAACAGGTTGCTATGTAAAGTATTTTAAAAGTACGGAAAGAAATAAATTGCAGAACCTAAATAAGCTATTTACAAAAAAATGATTGACGATGTATTTTTTTTAAATTAAGCCTATATCATTTGTATCCAAAGATATTAAATAACCTTCTCCAAAAACATTAAAATCTTCTTGTTTTTATACTTGTTAAAGTAAAAAAGAAGAGAAAAATAAATGTTTAGAGTGGGGGTTTTTATAATGAAGGTAATATTACAAGATAATTTCTCCATCTCCAAGTTAGTGATTGGCTGTATGAGGATGAATGAATGGAATTGGAGTGTAGAACAAAGGCTTGCATTTGTGGAATGGTGCATCGAACAAGGAATTACAACCTTTGATCATGCGGATATATATGGCGGCAATCACCATAATGAAGCATTATTTGGAGAAGTTTTGCAAAGAAAACCTTCACTGAGAGAAAAAATCCAAATTATTACCAAATGTTCTATCTGTGTTCCCAATAAAGAGAATCCAACTATTAAAACGAGATATTTTAATTCCGATCGAGCTTATATTATGAATCAAGTAAATAAATCTCTAGCACATTTAAAATGCGGGTCTATTGATTTGCTGCTCCTTCACATGCATGATTTGCTTGTTAAACCAGAGGAATTAAATGAAACGATAAAGGATCTAAAAACAGAAGGAAAGGTGAAAAATTTCGGCTTATCCAATCATAACCCTTTAGAATTTGATATGCTCCAGAAATATATTGATGAAAAATTTGTTACACATCAATTTTTACTTAATCCATTGGGCATCGAAAACTTTAAAAACGGAACAATGACACATTGTTTAAAAGAAGGAATTCATCCAATGTTTTGGTCGCCTCTGGCAGGAGGAAAAATTTTTCAACCATCCACTGACTTTGAAGTGAAAATTATGAATGTTTTACAGGAAATAAAAGAGGAGCTTTGCGTGGAAACGTTGGAGGAAGTGGTGTATAAATGGCTATTTATGCATGCATCCAACCCTGTTATCGTTTTAGGGACAGGTAAGAAATTACGCATTGAACAAGCACTTCATTCTCTAAAAGGGGTACAGATGACACGAGAACAGTGGTATAAAATAACAGAAACAGCTGGTTATGTATTTTGGTAGGATGAAAAAACGGTGAGGTGCCAATTTTCTACACGGTAATTTCTTTTAGAAATGGGAGAGTATTGCTTATTCTTTCGTGTGCTTGAATTGTTGTATTACATTGCTTAAAGTTTATTATATGCATTGCTGGAAGCTTTTTAGTTTAAAGGCACGCATAATATTTTGTTTTATAGGCTGTTCAATGGGATCGATCGCAAAACCAGCAAGAAAATAAATAGTTCCAGAAGCCAACCTAAAAAAGATAATGCACACCTTTATATAGTGCGCAGCCGGAATACACTTCGCTTTCCATAGGATAGGATCAGAGCCTCTTCAGAGTATTGCTTCTGCGGGGTTCTCCCCTTTTCCGCTAATCCCATAGGAGTCTCTAGCTGCTCCCTGCTGGAAGTATTGGAATCTGCCTCTTTTCATGTGAGGTGATGCGGATTTTTATTATAGGTTCTACCTGAAAAAAACCTCGCTCTCTTCATCACTTCCTATTTGTTGCAGTGCTCTTATCCAAATGAGAAGAGGTTAAACGGCTAAGTAAGTGGAAGAAAAATAGACTAACTTTACAATCATGGAAAATCAACTAAGCACTCCACATTTTCTTTTGACAATGCCGATTGATTTGCATCATGCGAGTCTGACATTTTGCAGTCTTTTTTCGTGTGCTGAGTAGAAAATAGGCAGCAGCTCGTTATGTATGTTTTTTAGATATTTCAATAAATGCTCATTAAAATCACTATATATAGTATGTTGAAAGCAATAAGTACAGGCTCCTCCTACGCCAAATACCATGATAGCCACGCTCGCTATCCCCACTATAATAACCATATCATGACTATGTTAATGTTATAAGGAATATTTGTAAACTCTTTGTTAATACATGGATGATAAAAAAAAGAGGGGTATTAAATGAATTATATTGTTTTAAAGAGGTAATTATAAGGGAACTTTTGGGTAGTTCCGATTTAGTCCTATTTAAAAAAAACCGCCTATTTCTTTCGTTTTACTAGAGTATAAGTCTATAGCGATACTGTAAAGGTGATTTTTCTGAAAATTTGGTGAGTACATAAAAGAATTGTTTTTGTTGTGGAAATCTATGCTATACTTATTTTATTAGGTTTAAAAACGTATGAGAATAATAGATGGAAGGAGAGGAAATGGCATGATAAAAAAAGTTTTGTCGCTTATTGTTTTAGTTCTAGTTTTTGCTGCATGGCAACCACTTTTTGCGCAGGCGGAGGAACCGGTTCTATATGAAGTTTCTCCTGCGAGTAAACCAATACATAAAAAGTATATGTCTTCTAGCTATTATACAAAAAATACAAAGCAATTTTTCCTTATTCAATCTTATTTAGAAGAGTTAGAGAAAAAAGGCGGCGGTGTGCTGACACTAAAAAAAGGCACTTATCGAATAACGAATGCATTGTTTGTTCCTTCTGATGTAACCATCATTTTACAAGATGGCGTGGTATTAGAAAAAGCAACATCAACAGGGAAAGTAAATTATAAGGCTGCTAAATCGATGTTTCAATTTATTCGCCCATCTTTGTCGAATAAAAAGGGAGTATACGGTCAATATGACGGCGAGAGAAATATTGCGATTATTGGAGAAGGAAAAGCAGTTATTGATCTGAAAAACGCTGAAAACTCAATTGCTATTATCACAGGACATAATCAAAATGTCCGCATTGAAAATATTCATTTTAAAAATATGAACAGTGGTCATTTTATTGAAATGGATGCGACGGAAAATGCTTCTGTAAAAAATAATATTTTTGAATTTTCTATTCCATCTGTAAATAATGTCAAGGAGGCGATTAATTTAGATACACCTGACAAGGCTACACAAGGCTATAGTCAAGTGTGGAGCAAATTTGATCGAACACCGAATAAGAATGTAGATATTTCTTACAATTATTTTAACCAGCTGGATAGAGCAATAGGAACCCATAAATATTCGGAAGGCAACTACCATGAAAACATATCTGTGACCCATAATGTTATAGAAAATATGCGGAATGATGCGATTCGCATGATGAATTGGAGCAATTCATTAATCGAATTTAATACCATTTCAAAAATAGATGTTCAATATGGCAAAAAACGGGCAATATTGGCAAGTGGAGTTATTCATCCAAAAATTCAGTTTAATACTTTTTTTGAATTATATCGTCCAATGGATTTTATGCCTTGGAAAAACGCTGGACCAGGATCGGAGTATGGAATAACATACAATGATTTAAGTCAGGAAGAAAAAGACTTGCTTAGAACAAATAAAGTCTATTCCTTACATGAAAATGATAGTGCTGTTTATCAAGAATATCAAATTTTTACAAAAGACAAGACAGAAAGAATTTATTTAAATGAAGATGGAATATAAGAAACTTTTAGATAAGAACTTTCATAAAAAAGAAGGGAATCGCTGTAAAGGCGTAAAATTCCTTCTTTTTTTGTTAGGAAAAATTTGTTGCCATATTCATAATAGTCCTATCAAACAGAAGTGTAGAAGAGTGGAAATTTCTTTCATTTTGTTATTTGAAATCACTATTGTTAACAAAACCGCATCGACATTTAGTTATGTTAGGCAAAGTTAGATAGCCGTTTTTGCTATATTTCTCAAATATGCCGCTCAATGACTCAACAAGCATTGGATACAATTCTTCATCCTTAGTAAGAGAAAAAGAGGAGGATAAATGACGGCCAATAAAATTTTCCTTACTATATAGCAGCGGGTTATTGTAAGTCTTTACTGAATAATTTTCTTTAAAGAATGCATCGTATACATCTTGGAAGGCAAGTGTTCCATTAGAAAACCCGTTAAAATTCGGACAGAAACGTTGATAGGTATCGGCAATTTCTTTATTGATAGAAGTTTCTGTGATTCTCTCGTTTGAAATGATTGCCACTTTACCAACATTCTTTTGTATTCTTTGGCATTCTCTTTGGAAATTTTCCAAATCAAACCAATGGAATGCTTGGGCTACAGTTATGAAGTCTACACTGCTATCAAGCAATGTTGTATTTTCAGCAGAACCTTCTACTGAAGTGAAGCATTTATACTCCTGCAGTTTATCTTCGGCGACGTTACGCATTACTTCATTCGGTTCAACCGCATAAACATTTAAGCTGAAATCTAATAATTTTTTTGTGAAGATACCGGTGCCAGATCCAATATCCGCTATCAGTGAATTTTTATTTAGTTTATTTTCAATTATTAAATCGATTACTAATTGTTCCGGATAATCTGGACGATACTTTGAATAAACGATAGATTTTCCATTAAATTTTGATTCGTTGTTCATAATCACACACCCTCTCACTAATTTTCGTTTGTTTTTTCATAAACTTATATAAGCAATTACACGTATGCTAAACAATACAGATTGGCATCTTTCTTCCAATCAAGATGGTGCGGAATTAACCATTTCTAAAAACTTAACACTACGTCAGTATAGATAACAACAGTATAAGAGGAGAGAATGGCTCTATTACTAATAAAAAAGCGTGAAAGAATCACGCTTAGAAATACTACTGATGTTTTTTTACTTGTAAGTTTCCTTTATTAAAGATAATAACAGCATTGAAAGCTTCGTATAAAGCATAAACGGGATAGCAAAAAGCTAGGAAAACTATTGCTGTCGGGATTTTTTCCACCACAGGAAAGAAGTTAATTAAAAAGTTCTTCACAGTGACACCAAGAAAAATAAATAGAGGAATCATGACTAATGCTATTAAAATTAATATTGCTGTTACTTTTGTTTCTTTTAATTTAGCTTTACAATGCGGACATTTCATAGTAAATGGTGATGAAAAGTCTTCGAAATGTTCAATTGTAAGCGAGTTATTACAGTTTGGGCAAGGGGTAGATGTTTTCATATATTTCTCCTTATTATGGATTCAAATATATTATAAGTTGTAATTATGTCAAAAGAAACTAGATTTTACTGACGAATGTAAACTGAAAGTTATCATTTAGCAACTTGGGGTTAAAAATTCATTATCTTGATGTACTTTTAAATTTCCTAAAACCAATAGCAGAACGAATGTATACATATATGTATGAAACTGTCGTTATATTAAAACACAAATTTAGTGAGAATAAGCTGGGGAGATTTCTTTCCTCGTACTTTGGGTGTATTCTCTCTATTATTTATTGAATTTCTTATAATAAACAATCCAAAAAATAATTGGTATAAGGAATATATAAGGCGTTTTATTTGGTGGTAAATAATATAATAAAAATAAACCTATAAAGATAAATGGAGGCATAAAAATAAGATATTTCTTGTCATTCATAGTATCGTACTCCTTGCAAATATGTTTAACTTAATTTACGTGATATAAAAGTTAAAAGGTTCAAATTCAAAAAAAAACAGGAGATTTTTTGATTGCTCTTATCCTTTTTTTATCATATCAAAATGGTGAAATGTCTCTATTAAATCTTTTTGTTTAGATTCAGGGCATGGATGGATTCTTTTTTTCGAAAGAGTATCTTCTTGCTGACATGTTAGGTTTCACCCTAAATAACTCCCTTAGCTTTTTGAATAGTAACTTGCATAAAATGGATACAGAAAAGAGAGGGCAAGTGGAATAAGTAAACCAATTAAAATAGTAATTATAGAATTAATATCTGATTCCTTAAATACTATAAACAAGAAGGAATATAAAGGAAGAAAACAAGTAAGTACAGCTATTATTCTGGACATGAATTTCACTTTATGTAAAGTAGTACATTTTGGACAATTAAGTGGTTTGTAACCGATTAACAGTGATTTATAAATTGTACTCCATTTGAATGTATAGTTGCATTTTTCACATGCATATGTTCATTTAGGGATTAAATATGATAAAGATTTGGGGTATCATATTCCGAAAACGTTCTTTGTAGAGAAAATTACACCTGCAAAAAATGGAATGAAATATGTAGAAAATCAAAAAGAAATTCTTGTTAATAAATTAGATAGAATAACGATTCAAACACAATAAAAGGTTCTTAATTTAAATAATTTAGACAATAAATGCAGGACTTAAGCAATTCTATGCATCTGCTTTCTCTTGTTTTGTAAACATTCAACTCGAAAGCCTACTTGGTTTCTTACTCCTTTAGCGAATGAAGACCCTTTACTACCCTCATGAGATTATACTTAGGAGAACAAAAAAAAAGAATGCTACACCACACAAAAAAATAGCGATACTTCTGGCCTGCTGCATTGTAGCTGCTTGAAGTATCGCATACTAAATATTACGGAGCTTTTAATAAAAATTATAAGTTGAAATTATTTTTCTGAAGGAGAAACATGTTTATAATCTAACATTTTTATTTCCTGATCTCCTTTTTCATTTTTATATCCTACTCCAAAAGTAATGGTATCCCTTCCTAATATTCCATTTTTCTGAGGAGTAACATGAATTTTTACTACAAATGGTTTTTCCAATTCATGCCCTTTCTCGGCTTGTTCTACTTCAAATACAGGAGTATTGTTACCATGACCATAATCAAAGAAAATGGAATCAGAACTGCCTACGCTTACCTTTTCATTATAATAATCCCCTACTGCTTTGTTTAGTTTATCACCAAATAGACTTAATATTAAATTTTGGGTGGCTTGATTGTACTTTGGTACATCCGTATGCCGATTTTGAGCATGAACCGTAAAAGTATAAACGCTTAATGTTACTAAACAAATAGCTAGTCCTATACTAAATAATTTTTTCATTGTCTACTCTCCTTAACGTTATTATTTTTATTATCTGAGTCAATTTCATAAGTCCAACTTTTAAAAAATCAAAAACTTGCAGAATTTAAATGCTTTTAATTTTTTTTACTTTGATTAAGCAACTTGGTGTTGATTGGACATTTGATTCAGACGATCTGCAGCTAATTTTGAAGCATTATAAACTAACGTAACGAGGTCAAAATGGACTTTAGCCTTTTTTCCTGTACGATAACGAACATTGTTTAATTGAAAATATCCCTTAAGATAAGCATTCACACGTTCTACCGCCGTGCGTCTTTTGAAGATCTTATTCCATATTTGAGATCCACGTGCTGGCGCTGTATATTTTCTTAAATCGGTAGTGATTTTTACTTTATACACCTTTTGACATAGACCATCATTGGCTAATGGACAGTCCATACATTCGTTTGGACGTGTGTATTTTAGTGTTTCATATTTACCATCAAAGCTATCATAACGATAGGAATGTTCACGGACACAAGTAGGAGCGAAATGCTTATCAAAACCAATTGGTTCTGGTTCATTGCGTTTATTATAAGCAATCACAGCTCGATGACCCATTCGATGTATCTGCGTATAAATGGCTTCAAAATCGTAACCAGCGTCCATTGTTTCATAGAGTAAAGAAGAAAGTGATAGTCGTTCGTGAATTCCTTTTAATAAAGGAATCGCAGCCTTTCCGTCATTCAAGTTAGCCGATGAAAGAAGGGATTGAAGAATATATTGACTGGATGTTCCAACAGCCAAATGAGCTTTAAATCCATACCAAAAAACGTTTTTTCCTTCGCTGTTTTTCTTCACACCCCACTGTGGATCTTGAGGAATTTCAGCTCGAAGTTCGGCTAAAGGAATGGCTAACTGATCTTCGATTTTTTTATCAAAAAGAGGCAGATTGGCTTTCCATTCCGCTTTTTCGATGAGCCATTTTTCCTGTTCTTCTTTTGGTTTACGCCCACGCTTTTTTGGTTCACTTTTCGGTTGTTCTTCCTTTGGTGGTGCTGCATCTTTTGCGAGAAAGTGAGTAGCGTCAATGGCTACTGTATCATCGGAAATAAAGCCTTCTGAAATCGCTTGATGAAGCAAGGTTCCTTGGACTTTTTCAAGTACATTCGATTCACTGAGGATGGTGACCATTCTGGAATAAGCTGCTTCTGACGGAATAGTATCGGACACTAAAAAGCCACAATCGAGGCGAAAAATCATGTCATTCTGTAATCTTTTCACTAAATCTTTAATAAATGGAATACGCTCTGTGATTCTAGCAACGAGTGAACAAATCATCGCTACATAATTCAACTCAACGGGTCTTCCAAAACGTGATTTCTTCGTTACCACAGCGAAGATTGGTTCCATGTCAATAGAAGAAAAAATAGCTTCAAAACGTTGGGTAGGTTCTAAATCATATAATTCTTGTAGGCCAAACAGGCTTCCTTGTCGTATAATAGTCATAGGGAGTCTTCCTCCAGTCTCATAAGTTTGTGTGGTGCTTACTTATTTCGACATTTTGGGGAGGTACTCCTTTTTTTGTGCCTCAGATAGCTTGCGGCTCTAAGGGTTTAATTTATGAAATTGATTCATCTGAGTCAATTTCATAAGTCCAACTTTTAAAAAATCAAAAACTTGCAGAATTTAAATGCTTTTAATTTTTTTTACTTTGATTAAGCAACTTGGTGTTGATTGGACATTTGATTCAGACGATCTGCAGCTAATTTTGAAGCATTATAAACTAACGTAACGAGGTCAAAATGGACTTTAGCCTTTTTTCCTGTACGATAACGAACATTGTTTAATTGAAAATATCCCTTAAGATAAGCATTCACACGTTCTACCGCCGTGCGTCTTTTGAAGATCTTATTCCATATTTGAGATCCACGTGCTGGCGCTGTATATTTTCTTAAATCGGTAGTGATTTTTACTTTATACACCTTTTGACATAGACCATCATTGGCTAATGGACAGTCCATACATTCGTTTGGACGTGTGTATTTTAGTGTTTCATATTTACCATCAAAGCTATCATAACGATAGGAATGTTCACGGACACAAGTAGGAGCGAAATGCTTATCAAAACCAATTGGTTCTGGTTCATTGCGTTTATTATAAGCAATCACAGCTCGATGACCCATTCGATGTATCTGCGTATAAATGGCTTCAAAATCGTAACCAGCGTCCATTGTTTCATAGAGTAAAGAAGAAAGTGATAGTCGTTCGTGAATTCCTTTTAATAAAGGAATCGCAGCCTTTCCGTCATTCAAGTTAGCCGATGAAAGAAGGGATTGAAGAATATATTGACTGGATGTTCCAACAGCCAAATGAGCTTTAAATCCATACCAAAAAACGTTTTTTCCTTCGCTGTTTTTCTTCACACCCCACTGTGGATCTTGAGGAATTTCAGCTCGAAGTTCGGCTAAAGGAATGGCTAACTGATCTTCGATTTTTTTATCAAAAAGAGGCAGATTGGCTTTCCATTCCGCTTTTTCGATGAGCCATTTTTCCTGTTCTTCTTTTGGTTTACGCCCACGCTTTTTTGGTTCACTTTTCGGTTGTTCTTCCTTTGGTGGTGCTGCATCTTTTGCGAGAAAGTGAGTAGCGTCAATGGCTACTGTATCATCGGAAATAAAGCCTTCTGAAATCGCTTGATGAAGCAAGGTTCCTTGGACTTTTTCAAGTACATTCGATTCACTGAGGATGGTGACCATTCTGGAATAAGCTGCTTCTGACGGAATAGTATCGGACACTAAAAAGCCACAATCGAGGCGAAAAATCATGTCATTCTGTAATCTTTTCACTAAATCTTTAATAAATGGAATACGCTCTGTGATTCTAGCAACGAGTGAACAAATCATCGCTACATAATTCAACTCAACGGGTCTTCCAAAACGTGATTTCTTCGTTACCACAGCGAAGATTGGTTCCATGTCAATAGAAGAAAAAATAGCTTCAAAACGTTGGGTAGGTTCTAAATCATATAATTCTTGTAGGCCAAACAGGCTTCCTTGTCGTATAATAGTCATAGGGAGTCTTCCTCCAGTCTCATAAGTTTGTGTGGTGCTTACTTATTTCGACATTTTGGGGAGGTACTCCTTTTTTTGTGCCTCAGATAGCTTGCGGCTCTAAGGGTTTAATTTATGAAATTGATTCATCTGAGTCAATTTCATAAGTCCAACTTTTAAAAAATCAAAAACTTGCAGAATTTAAATGCTTTTAATTTTTTTTACTTTGATTAAGCAACTTGGTGTTGATTGGACATTTGATTCAGACGATCTGCAGCTAATTTTGAAGCATTATAAACTAACGTAACGAGGTCAAAATGGACTTTAGCCTTTTTTCCTGTACGATAACGAACATTGTTTAATTGAAAATATCCCTTAAGATAAGCATTCACACGTTCTACCGCCGTGCGTCTTTTGAAGATCTTATTCCATATTTGAGATCCACGTGCTGGCGCTGTATATTTTCTTAAATCGGTAGTGATTTTTACTTTATACACCTTTTGACATAGACCATCATTGGCTAATGGACAGTCCATACATTCGTTTGGACGTGTGTATTTTAGTGTTTCATATTTACCATCAAAGCTATCATAACGATAGGAATGTTCACGGACACAAGTAGGAGCGAAATGCTTATCAAAACCAATTGGTTCTGGTTCATTGCGTTTATTATAAGCAATCACAGCTCGATGACCCATTCGATGTATCTGCGTATAAATGGCTTCAAAATCGTAACCAGCGTCCATTGTTTCATAGAGTAAAGAAGAAAGTGATAGTCGTTCGTGAATTCCTTTTAATAAAGGAATCGCAGCCTTTCCGTCATTCAAGTTAGCCGATGAAAGAAGGGATTGAAGAATATATTGACTGGATGTTCCAACAGCCAAATGAGCTTTAAATCCATACCAAAAAACGTTTTTTCCTTCGCTGTTTTTCTTCACACCCCACTGTGGATCTTGAGGAATTTCAGCTCGAAGTTCGGCTAAAGGAATGGCTAACTGATCTTCGATTTTTTTATCAAAAAGAGGCAGATTGGCTTTCCATTCCGCTTTTTCGATGAGCCATTTTTCCTGTTCTTCTTTTGGTTTACGCCCACGCTTTTTTGGTTCACTTTTCGGTTGTTCTTCCTTTGGTGGTGCTGCATCTTTTGCGAGAAAGTGAGTAGCGTCAATGGCTACTGTATCATCGGAAATAAAGCCTTCTGAAATCGCTTGATGAAGCAAGGTTCCTTGGACTTTTTCAAGTACATTCGATTCACTGAGGATGGTGACCATTCTGGAATAAGCTGCTTCTGACGGAATAGTATCGGACACTAAAAAGCCACAATCGAGGCGAAAAATCATGTCATTCTGTAATCTTTTCACTAAATCTTTAATAAATGGAATACGCTCTGTGATTCTAGCAACGAGTGAACAAATCATCGCTACATAATTCAACTCAACGGGTCTTCCAAAACGTGATTTCTTCGTTACCACAGCGAAGATTGGTTCCATGTCAATAGAAGAAAAAATAGCTTCAAAACGTTGGGTAGGTTCTAAATCATATAATTCTTGTAGGCCAAAC
Organism: Niallia sp. WK069_GA_01; assembly: GCF_983173855.1. Classification (NCBI taxonomy): domain Bacteria; kingdom Bacillati; phylum Bacillota; class Bacilli; order Caryophanales; family Bacillaceae; genus Niallia; species Niallia sp. WK069_GA_01. The sequence continues at coordinate 2,973,653 of NZ_OZ470138.1, read as the reverse complement.
AGGCTTCCTTGTCGTATAATAGTCATAGGGAGTCTTCCTCCAGTCTCATAAGTTTGTGTGGTGCTTACTTATTTCGACATTTTGGGGAGGTACTCCTTTTTTTGTGCCTCAGATAGCTTGCGGCTCTAAGGGTTTAATTTATGAAATTGATTCATCTATATAAAATAAAAAAATATTCATTAAAATCTCTGAAACGACTACCCATAATTCATGATATTCCAAAAAAAGTATTTTATGATTAAAATTCTATTATTTCTATCTACTCTTGTAACCTCCATTTTTTGTTTGTTAACAAAAAAGCAATTCTTCTTTGATCTAAACTTTATTTGAAGTCATTATGACAGAAAAAGACAGATTCCAAAAAATAGAATAAATATTTCAAATATTAACCATAATAAAGAAGGTTTTTCTAATTTTTTAGATAATTGTACCTATATGTAAAAATTCATTAAAAAATCATGGGGGGGGAACAAGAAATGATGAAAAAGAAAAAGTTAGGTTTATCACTCGCATCATTGGCTTTGTCTACACTTCTATTAGTTCTGGTATAACGTTTTCTTTGCTAAAAGGATAATAATGGATTTCATTTCTGTGAAATGCAATAATCATATAGAAAGAGTTGATGGCGATGGGACTGATTGCCGGTTTATTGTATTTTATCGGTGACGTCATTTCAGCATGGGCTTTATCCGCTTGGGGCTATTACCAAGAAAAGCTTAATAAAAATTAATTCTTCTTCGAAAGGCTATCCCATTTTGTCAGTAAGCTTGGCTAATGGATAGCTTTTTTATTTTTGTGGTAAACTGCTTAACTTCGATGCAGATGGAATGATTAATAATATTAACAGAACGACCATAATTTAACTTGTAGGATAACTTCATTAACCTTTATAGCACATCAACTTATGTGTTGAAACCTTTTTTACGCTGATACGTATTAGTGTTAAGCAGTACTTGTTGGAGGAATAATTAGAATAAGCTGTTTCCTCATTTGGAGTGTTGATGTAAACAACTTCCCCAACTTCTCTTGATCTTTGTTTTTTACAACACGAGTAACAGTAAGAAAAACAACATCCTTTTCACCATCATTAGCTTTTATTTCTCTAATAAAAGCTTCCTGATCCACTGTAAAACCATCAACTTCACGAAGACGTATTACTTTTTGAAATTCAGCATTAACATGTTCAACAAAATCCTGATAAATTTGATCTAATTTACTTCGAAAATGGTCAAGCGATTCAACAAGTTATTGCTGATAATGATATTCAAGCTAATAAAATTTCCAAAACTGAATGTAAAGCTTTAGTATCTGCGATTTGTGGTTTGGGAGTAGCGGGTTCAATTAGTGGTTGTGCTGCCGGATGTATGACTCTCGGACCTGGTGCGTTAATTTGTACTCCATTGTGCTGGGGATTAGCAACGGTTGGTTGCGGTTATGGTGCAAATGCAGCTTGTGCTTGGGTAGACTAATTTTATAAAAAAAAGGGAGCAGAAATTTCTGCTCCCTTTTTATAGTTTTCTAATAATTGAACCTCCAATAATCATAGTTAAAAAAAGAACTGCAACTACATAATAAAGGATGTATTCTGTTTGGATTACAGATTGGTTTGTAACCATTAAAATAATCACTATTACAGCAGCAATAATGTGAGATAATCCAAGCATTTGGGCGAAAAATTTAAGGCTATTTTGCTGAACTCTTTCGTCTGTTTCAGGTAAAGGTGTTGAATTATTTTTTTTGAGTTTTCCTGTGATTAGCAAGATTAAGAAATAAATGATGACTGCACCTACGAAACAAACTAAGCCAGTGAAGAGAGATTCAGAACGAGTTTCTTCACCGTTTCCTAAAAATACAAATAATTGACCTAAAAATAAAACAACAATTGTTGAGATTATATTGGATTTTTTCATTATTTATCGTCCTCCGTTTCGACTAATTTAAATAAATCTTCTACTTTACATTGGAAATACACGCATATTCTTAAAGCTAATTCTAAGCTTGGATTAAATTTTTGTTGTGGCTTCAATCATTGGGATTAATAATGGCTAATACTTGATGATCTTCCCATTTTCCATTTATTTTGACATTTTTTTTAGCGATTCCTTCTTTATGAAAGCCGCTTTTTTCTAAAACTTTAATAGAACCAATATTATGCGGCATTACTCCTGCTTCAATCCGATGAAGCTTGAGGGTGTTAAAAGCATATTCGATTAATAGTTTAACAGCTTCTGAAGCGTATCCTTTTCCATTTTGTTCTAAATCAAGGAAGTATCCAATGATGGCACTTTGAAGGGAGCCACGGGTGACTTGAAAAAGGTTAATCGTACCAAGTAATTGATTAGTTTCTTTTTGAAAAATCCCAAATTGATAGATGCTATCTTCTTGAGATGAAAGTTCCCAATTTTTTATCAAATTTTTTTGGTTTTCTAACGAATAATAGTTAGAGGGACGCTCCATTGAAAATTGTTCAAAAAAATCTTTGTTATGAAGCTGTAATTTTAATAAATTTTCTGCATCTGATAGTTCAAATAACTTTAAATAGACAGCTGTACCATGTAACATTTTTAATCACCTTTCAGTAAATGTAGTAGTTGATTGTAATCGACAACAGAGGAGTCTTCGTTTTTTTGGCGAATGCTGAGAAAAAAAGATAGCTTAGTAGAGTACACTTATACAAAATTACACTAGCATAATTAAGGATAAGAATCCAAAAAACAACAACAATCACTATAGTAAAATGGATTTTAGGCTAATGTCATCAGCAAAAAAGACGGTCGTTCCGTTTTGGGCTGTTTTCTATTTTGCCATAGAGTAGGGGGAATAGGTACTTAAATAATAGTCACTGTGTATTCTTTTAACAAGGAAGCAAGCTGTAAATTGCATGTTTTTCCAATTGTTGTTTCTGCAAATGGTCTGCCATTGACAAGAGGCTGTTTGTTGTATACTTTTCCTTTGTTAATTTCTAATCCTTTTTTTGTATGGGTTTCCGTTATATAAATTTTACTTGGATGAAATAGTAAAACATCGATTATATTTTTAACTTTTTCAATTGGTGAATGTTTTAATTTGGTAATAACCTCTGCATCTATTAAACTGGAGAAGCCTTCTTTTTCTTCCTTCCAATGCAATTTGACGGCCTCTGCTAATAATCGGTCTGCAGCTAATAAAAGAGGAGAATGGATAAAAGTATTATCTAAAATAATTAGCTTCATTAAATGTTGTGCGGTGACAGAATCCGTTTCTATTCCTTGCTCCGTACATGTGATTTTTTGTAAATATTCTATAGGAGACTTATCAAGTGTGCCAGCCATATAATTATCTCTAAAAAAGCTGTCCAAGTGATCGAAACCAAGAATTTCTTTACTTCCAGTTAAGGAGGAATCGCGGTTTAAAATAGTGCATATTTCATCAGCATTCATACCAGCTTGATAAAGAATGTGATTTATTTGTTCAGATTGTATATATTGATTCGTTAATGAATGATGATTAAAACCAAGGATTCGTTCAACAGAATGGGAAAAAGGAAGATGGCCAATATCATGCAGAATAGCCGCAGCTCGTAATGAATTATCTTTAGGAAAAAAATAAGCAGCTAATTTCCATACTCCAATGGTGTGTTCAAATCGGGAGTGTGTAACAGACGATACAAAGGAACCAGCACCAAAATGAGCCAAATGCTTGAGACGTCTAACATATCTCGATTGAAATAACTCCATTTCCCAATCGAATGGAGAAACAGGCGGATATAATGGTTCATTAAGTAATTTCATTTCGTCCTCTTTTCTATTTACAATAAAAACATATGTAATATTTTATTTTTTCAATATTTATCAACGAAAGGGGGAAATTACAAGAGAGAAGTGTGAAAGAAAGAGGAGAATGTATCTCCTCCGTTTATTATTTTTTAATTTTCCATTCTTTAATAATGACAGTAGAAGAACCACTTTTCATTAATGGATCAGAATTTCCGATTTTAGTTGCTTCATCTAGTGAACCACATGTAATGAGGTAGGCTCCGCCAGATCCATCACCAAAAGGGCCATATGCCTCTAATTGTTTTTTTTCTTTAAGGCTGTTTAAAAAATCATAGTGTGGTTGTACAAATTCATTGTTAAATTCAGGTGTTCTTGTTGTTGTTAATAGATACTGTCTCATGATAGTCTCCTTTTTTTAGGGAATTATACCATAAATTTCTGTTTTAAAATAGAAATTTTGTCACAATTCTAAACTAGTACGTTAGGAAGGATAGTACAATTTCTTATTTAGTAAAAATATGGAGAGAGTTAGCAAAGGTATGTTTAGTTTCTTAAAAGTACAGAAAGTTTTACAAATAAAACTCTCCTTTTAAAAAGAAGAGTTTAATAGTGTATTTAGAAAATTTTAGCAATGACAAGAGCTCCTTTGATTACAAGCTCGTTTGTATCAAGCGGTAAATGGGATGTGCGACCAAGGGTGTTTCCTGCAACTACATAACAGTGAAGGGGAACATCATCTTCTTTTTGTATAAATGGAGGGGGAGATGTAACTTCTTCAGATAAATTCCAGACTATTGTTCCGTCAAGTTTTTCTTTCGTGACAGTATGTATACTATATTCACAGAGTTCTCCGATTGCTCTTTCTCTCTCTTCACAGCGTAAACCAATATATTCATAACCTGCCAAATTGTCGATTGTTTGGATATTCTCATTATAGATTTTTTTACATAATTCATACGTTTCTTCCATATCCTTTAACTCCTCCTTTTTGAACACGCACTTATAGGTTTATTATAAACCGTATAAATCAGATCAGAAATGGTTAAAGCATAAGGTTTTTTGTCTATTTTGTGAATTGTTAGAAAAAACAGTTTATTATAATGGTTATCTACTAATGAAGTTTGACCAAATAAATTTTAAATAGAAAAAAGTATTGGCTCCTCCTTCGCCATATACCATGATAGCCACGCATGCTATCCCCACTACTTAAACTTTAGCATTGACATGTTAAGGAAAAAGAAGAGGCTTGTAAATAAATTATTAAGTTCAATGCGTATTAAAAAAAGATAGTTAGAACAATACAGGCAATAGCTGTGAACACTAGAAAGCTCAAGATAATATAACCAATAATCTTAAGTGGTTTAGGGAGTGATTTTATATCATAGTTTGTTACCATTTTACTACTAGTGCTTTTTGCTAATGCATCTAATTCAGGTGGAACAAAAACATCATTGTCCTGTTGATTAGTAAGATCTTCATTTGTTTGTGTTTCATGAATTTTTTTCATATTATTCACCGCTTTCTTCATTCAGTTATAATACTTTGTCTTTTTAGAGGTTTCATCTTTCCTATCCTGAATGGAAAAATTGACTTCTTTCTAAACATAAGCTGCTTTCTTTATTTTACCATAAATAAAAGTAGGAATTTATAGGAGAAAGGATTTTTATACCATTTTGAGAATTGAATGTATAGTTGAATCAAGTGGGGAGATAAATGAAACAAATTAATACAGAAAATCAGCTTAATTGTATGTCGATTATTTCTAATGAAGAAACAGTAGCTATTCGAGGGGATAATATTGATCGAGAAAACACAAGTAAAAGTATATTTCAGTTTGTTTGGTGAGGAATTTTCAATAAGTGATATAACAAAAAAATTAGGAATAACGCCAACTCATACATACAAAAAAACGGGAACTCATTCGAAGTAAACCCACCCCCGTAATACCGGAAAGATTCAGAGTGGGAATTAAGTACTGGATATCAAGAATTTTGTGATGTGCAGGAACAGATAGAACAGATTTTTAACCCATTAGAAAAAGGAGCTGTTATTATAAATCAGTTAAAAGAAGAATATAAACTGGAATGTAAAATTTATATCGTAATGATAATAGAGAATGGCCAAACACCTAGCATGTACTTAGAAGACGAATTGATTCAATTTGCCAGTAGCATAATTATAGATCTGTATGATAATCCATTTGAAGATAACGGTATTTCGTAATGGAAGAAGTATTTTTATTTTCTGAAATACTTCTGCTGATGTAAGGACTACTCTTTCAAGATTCTGAGTTCTTCTTAAAGAAAGACAATATCGTTGTTTTTAAAGAGGCATAGGAGCCTATTGCCGCGTACCCGTAAAACCACCCCATAAACAATCCAGCAACAAGATAATGACGGTGGCTTATAAAGACAGAAATAAAAAGTCCGATGATAAGTGCAGTTGTTGGAACGTACTTTTTATGTATTTTGAGAAAAATCTTCAGTAATTGTGTGATGATCATGACAGCAGGTACAGCAATCACAGCATCCCAAAAATTCGTTTGAATGGTAGGAAAATCCATGTAATTACACCTTTCTTTTACCCGAATTTTATAACAAAACGACCTTAACTTGCTGAGAAAATTTATAGAAAAGGGGAAATAAAGAAGCAAATGTTTCTGTTGTGCTCCGTTTTTTCTGAAATTGAATTAATCATTTACTGGCTTCTGTAATTTTAGAAATAGGGATACGAAGATTTTTCCTATAAAGAGAGCAAGAAGATAAACCCAAAATATATCAAGAAAATTAAAGCCATTATATAATTTTAATATTCCTATACAGGCAAGAAACGGTTTGAATAGAAAGGAAAATATAATGGCAGTGACTATCGTATATAAAAAATAATTTTTCTGGTGATTTAATGTCCATTGATAGACAAGCATAAATGCAACTGGTATTAACGAAGAGTCTAGTGAGAAACTTGGCAATTGAGGAAAGATTTGATAGGCATAGCCAATTTTCCCTTTATTTATCCCGATTAATTCCATATAGCTAAAGAAAAGATGGATCGTGTACCCATAAAAACAAATGTGGAAAATTTTTGTACGATCGATTTTCATATATAATATGATCAATGGAATGATTAACATGGCTAGAATAAACCAAAATTGCCATGTATGAATATCTGAATATGTATGCCAATACGTTATTAGCTTTTCTGTTGAAGCTTTACGTTGTTCAACAAACTGATTAAATTGTTGTAATCGGTCCTCCATATATAATCATCCTTTTTCTTCATCTACAGATAGTATTTACAGGTATCAGCAGAATATTCACTAAATAGAGCATAATTATCCTTAGATCCTTCAATAAATGGATGGCTAAATAGGGAGGATTAGTAATAGAAAGAGGGAAAATAAAAAGAATTACACAGACAAATAGAAGGATACATTTACATTATCCCAGTGGTTTTAGGGCTATCTATAAGAAATAACTTACATCTTATCTTATTTCAACAATAGATATATTATCTATTTAATTTTCTTTTAAACATTTCTTCTCTAAGAATGCGAATAAAGTCAGACGATAATTTGAGTTTTCTGGCGTCTATGTATGCGTCAATTAAAAATTTGTCGCTAAGCTGTTTTAATGAAGACATAAAAAAAACCTCCGAATAGTAATTCATGATAATATAATGATTCCCCCTATTCTATCGTTATAAACTTTATTATAGTAATAAAGTGAAAAGGAGGAGTTTTCCCTCCAGATCAAAGTCCTAATCTAATATGGTTAATTCAGAAAGATGCACTAGCTCGACTACATTACTATTGTCAATTTGCCTTATTTCATAAAATCCTGAGTCGTATTGAAAAATAACGGTATATTCTTTCCCTTGGTATAATACCTTGATTTTAGTCATAACAGACCTCCAAACTAAGTTTTTTCTATACAAAGGCGAGAGAGATTGTCTATATTCTGTATGTACCCTAATTAGAGGAGCATACAAACTTAAAAAAGGGATTATTTAGAAATAAAAATGATGTGATTTTTAAACATGATGAAAATAATAGAAATATCTAATTTTATATTTAAGTTTTAGCAAAATCATAAAACCTATTAATGTACCTTTGGCGCACTAATACCATTTCACCTATTTTACCAATGAAAATTATAAAAAGGGTGTCTTTTAGATGCACTTTTATCTATTTAAGAAATAAATAGTAGAGGAGTGTGTTGTGTATGGCAAATGGATTTGATTGTGCTACAAAATTAACGAGCAAAACAGCAAGAAGTCTAAAGGATGCTGGATTTGAGTATGTCGCTCGCTATCTTGGTAACAACAGCTGGAAATCATTTGATAAAGCAGAGGCAGCAGGTATTCAAGGGGCAGGATTACGCTTAATTAGTATTTTTCAAAAGAGTGCCAATTTTGGAGATTACTTTACCTATGAGCAGGGAGTGGTGGATGCGAAAGAGGCGATGGAATATGCACAAGCAGTTGGACAGCCTAAGATGACTGCCATCTATTTTGCAGTTGACTTTGATGCGTATTCCTCCGAGCTTAAATCTGTTCAATCCTATTTCAGTGGAGTAAAAAAAACGTTAAGGAACTATCGGATAGGAATTTATGGATCTTATGCAGTGATAAATGCAGTAAAGGGGACTGTTGATTATTATTGGCAAACATATGCTTGGTCTCGTGGTCAAGTTGCAGATTTTATTCATATGCATCAATATGAAAATGATGTTCGAGTGGCGGGAGTGGTAATCGATCGCAATATTATAAAAAAAAGTCCTGGTCATTGGGAGCAAGAAAAAACAACGAAAACTGTAACGACAGAGAAAAAAGAGAAAGAGACAAAAGCGAGGATCTATTCTATCGTAAAATCAGTGAATGCCTATATAAATGCAGCTGATGCAAAGACAAAACGAAATAAAAAGGGAACTGTTGCAAAAGGGAAGTACTATGTATTTAATGAATTTCAAGGAATGATAAATGTAACGAAGGAAAAAGAGGTTCCTGGCAGCTGGATCAATCCCTCCGAAAACAAAATAATTTCATCAGAATCAGCAGCAAATTATCATCTTGTTAAAGCGGGAGAAACATTAACAAAAATTGCTGAAAAGTATAATACTACGATAACCTCTATTAAAAAACTAAATCCAGATATCCAAGATATAAACGTAATATATGTAAATCAAAAAATTCGCATTAAATGATAGGACACCATTCCTTTATACGATGTGAGAGAGCTGTCATTCTGCTGATTAGCTCTTTTTCTTTGTTAGCAGAACTGCCTATTAGTAATTACTCAAACTTCGCACCATCAAATTCGTTTGCAAGTCTTGATATTACTCGGTTTAGAACAATAAAATGGGAGGTTTGTTTTTTAAAAGGTGAAAAAGTATATATTTTTTGAAATGTGAAGGCTATCTAGCTTCGCCGTACAGGATGTACAAGTGCCGGCGAAGACATAAGGCCGTGGCGTATTTAGCCGGTCAGTGCCCTAGCCCCAGTGAGTATTGCCTCCAGCCTCTAAAAGTAAAAAACACTTTTTGAGTCTGGAGAACATTTTTCTTCGGGGCTAAACAAGGCGCTTGCACTTTTCTTATGGGGTTGCTTTCCACTACGGGTTGCTTCGCTTTCCGCGGGGTGGGGATCTGAGCCTCCTCGGCGTTGCCTTGCGGGGTCTCAGCCTTCCCACATTTCCCGCAGGAGTCTTCGCACCCTCCGTTACAAGCAACCTGTTTTAGAATAAGTTCTTGTCTTCGAATTTCATGACAAGGTATGATGACTAAACACTAGTAGGGTTGATTTTTTATGTTATTATTCAACGTTGTTCTCCCAAAATGTTCACTGTTAGTCTATTTCTATAAGATGGATGTTTTTACCAGTTCGACAACAGCAACTAATGGATCAAAAACTGCTTGATTGAAGTGGAAGGTGCGAGACTCCTGTGGGATTAGCGAGACAGCTGAGATCCTGCAGGCCAGGGGCCGAAGCGGCTAAAGCTGAGCCCCACGGAAAGCGAGCATCCTGAAACGAGAATCTTGCCCCTATTTATAAGGAATAATATTTGCAAAAAAACATCCTAAAAGACGAATCAATCATCCTTTTCTAATTGCTCTAAACCATGTTACGTCAATACATGAAGAAGAATTTATAACTGCGAAGTTTGAGTAATTATAAGTATATAAAAGGACCTCTCTTCAAACATGGAAGAGAGGTCTATTTATCATTTTTTATTTTTTACTGCATGAATATAATGAATAGTTTCAAAGGCTGATAAATAATCGTTTCGATATTGAAAATAACGTTTTTCAATATCATCTGGTGTTAAATGTTCAAAAATCAGCAAGCCTGCTTTTTCAAGGAGATTCTCTATTTTTTGATAAGAAAAGCAAGATTTCATTGGTTCACCACCTGCTGAAGCCATTTTCACCATGTTTTCAACTCGGTTAGAGCGTCCTTTTTCTGTAAAAAGATGTTCATCTCCATAATCAAAAATAATGGAGCTTCCGGCTGGTATATGCGCAAATACTTGTTCTAATAGATGAAATAGTTGTTTTTCTGTTAAATAATAGGAAACGCCTAAAAGACTAACAAAAGTTTTTTTCTTATCATTAAAACTTGCTTCTATTAACTTTTTATAAGAAAAGTCCTTTGTGAAGTCCATTGGTATAAAATGCAAATGATCTGGAATTTGCAGATTTGCCTCTTTTAATCGGTGTTTTTTCCCTTCCTGTGTGGCTGGGTGATCCACCTCGAAAATATGCAGCTTATCTTTTAAAGGCATATGACGGAAACAAAAAGTATCTAAGCCTGCTCCTAAAATCACATATTGTTTTGCGCCTAATACTATTTCTTTTAATAGGACGTTTTCACAAAAAGAGGCTCGTGCTAAAGGAGTTGGCGAAAGCTGGATTTGTGTAATCCATTTTAAAAGTTCATCAGCATTATTGTTTAATTTGCTGGCAATATCTTTGTTGAAAAAATGTATTCCTTGAATCAAATTCTCTTTTATCATCTTTTGTTCTGGATGGGAGATTAATTCCTTTGCTATATAATCATCAAATAGTAATGGATGGTCATACTGACTATGATAAGCTCTGCTAAAAGCGGAAACCAATGAAGTAACACTAGACTCACTTATTTTCAAAAAAAGCAGCCTCCTTTTTATACACAAAAATAGGATTCTCATGGCCATGAGAATCCTATTATAAACCTATAATGATTAACTGTAAATTATAGCACAAATAATATTTTTTGTCAAATTTTTAGTTTGTAATAAAGAAACAAGTAAAAGGCGTTTTACTATATGTGAATAGCATATTTTTACAAATCTAGTTTTTTTGCTTGGACAAGCTTTTTCTTTTTTCATAGTTTATAGAGTAAGGCATTACAAAAAACAAGGAGGAATAGAAAATGAGTAGAAATCAGCGTAATGGAAATGGCCGTCGAAACTCTGTCAACAATGGAAACTGTAGAAGAAACGGCTGTTCAAATGTATCCCCTGCACAAGACGACGTAAGAACGGTGACGGAGCCAACGGAAACTATCGTTAATACAACGACTAATGAACATGTAGTAAGATATGTGCATCCAACCAATGTTGTTAATGTGAATCGAGATGTTTACCGTAATGAGCATTATTATCCAACTACCGAAAGAGAAGTAAATAAAACCGTTGTAGAAAACTACAACTGCGGAAGTGATTTGAATAATCCTTCTTGCAGACCAAGCAGACCATGCAGAAGACGAAACAGATAAGTTAGTATAAAGCAGGTGTAAAAACACAAAAAGAGCACTCATTTATGATGGGTGCTCTTTTTGTGTATAAACTGATTTTTCTTGTATTTGTTTTTTTACAATAAAATAATGTGTAGAATTGCTGATTTTGGTTCATTAAGATAATAAAGAAAATTCATTTTTTTTGAAAATTCTTTTTGACAGACTATTATTAAATGTGATACTATCCAATTACATTAAAAAAAGCGCATATAAACTCTTATGATGAGAGGTGGAGGGACTGGCCCTTTGAAGCCTCAGCAACCATTCTGATTGGAAAAGGTGCTAATTCCAGCAAAGCATAGTTGCTTTGAAAAATAAGAGAGGAATCCTTAAGACAACAAGCCTCTCTAAATTTAGAGAGGCTTGTTGTCTTAAGGAAGATATTGCTTGAAGAAAAGGGAATATTTTTCTTTTGAAAATTTCATACATAACACTATAGGTACTGTGTACAACGTTATACAGTTTAAAAGGGAAGACCGGTTAAAATCCGGCACGGTCCCGCCACTGTGATGGGGAGCAACTTATTTAGTACAAACCACTGTTTCAAAAAAGAAATGGGAAGGGGTAAGTTGCGTTGAACCTAAGTCAGGAGACCTGCCTAATGTGTCAGCTAATACTCTACGTGGATATAGGGGAGGTGCACATTTCATATTGTTGAGAAAATCAATATATCTCAGCTTTATTTATAATGCCATCTAATCTCCCTTTCCAATAGGAACAGGGAGATTTTTATTTTATTGAAAAATTTAAAATTGGGAGTGGGAAAAATGAGTCAAGTGAAAAGTTCGAATTTAGGGTACCCTCGAATTGGGGAAAACAGAGAGTGGAAAAAAGCGTTAGAACAGTTTTGGGCAGGGAAAATTGAAAAAACAGAATTTTTAACAACAATTGAAGATCTTCGCTTAAACCATTTGAAAAAGCAAAAAGACAAGGGCATTGATTTAATTCCAGTTGGCGATTTCTCTTTATATGATCATGTATTGGATACAGCTGCAATGTTTGGGCTTGTGCCAAATCGTTTTGAATATAATGGTGGTCAAGTATCTCTTGAAACATACTTTGAAATTGCTCGTGGCGCAAAAAATGCTGTAGCATCCGAAATGACAAAATGGTTTAACACAAACTATCATTATATCGTTCCTGAATTAGAAGGAGCAAAACCAGCACTAGTGGAAAACCGTCCATTACGTTTTTATAAAGAAGCGAAAGAAAAGCTTGATATTAACGGGAAACCAGTTATTTTAGGTCCAATTACGTTTGTAAAATTATCAAAAGGCTATAAACAAGAAGATTTTGCAGAGGTTGTTAATCAATTCTTGCCTTTATATGAAGAAATTGCGAAACAACTTCAAGAAGAGGGCGTTGAGTGGGTACAAATCGATGAGCCAATCTTATCTACAACGATTACAAAAGAAGAGTTGGCATTATTTAAACCAGTTTATACTGCGTTAACAAATGCGGCACCAAAAGTAAAATTCATTTTACAAACATATTTTGAAGCAGTTGAGCAGTATGAAGAAGTCGTTTCTCTTCCAGTTCAGGCAATTGGACTTGACTTTGTTCATGATGAAGGACAAAATCTTGCGGCATTAAAAGAAAATCGTTTCCCAGAAGATAAAGTATTATTTGCTGGTGTAATCGATGGCAGAAATATTTGGAAAGCATCCCTTGAAAAAACATCTTCTCTATTAGAAGAAATTGAAGCAGCAGTAGGCAAAGATCGTGTCGTTGTACAACCTTCTTGTAGTCTTTTGCACGTACCAGTTACAGTTAATAGTGAACAAGCATTAGAAGCAGTATTAAAAGAAGCTATTTCTTTTGCAGATGAAAAATTAGCAGAAGTAGCGATTCTTGCGAAAGGATTACAAGAAGGCAAAGCTGCGATTCAAAACGAAGTGGACAACAGTGAAAAAGCAATTGCCGCATTAGCAGCATCGTCTCATCGTAATAATGCAGAAGTACAAGAAGCAATTCAAAATATTTCTTCTTACGCTTCGGAACGAAAAGCTGGATTTGCAGAACGTTTAGCGCTTCAAGAAAAAGTATTCAACTTGCCGATTTTGCCAACAACAACTATTGGAAGCTTCCCACAAACAGCGGAAGTAAGAAAAGAGCGTTTAAAATGGCGCAAAGGCGAATTATCTAACGAAGCGTATAATAAATTTATTGAAGAGGAAACAAAAAAATGGATTGAAATCCAAGAGAAATTAGATATTGACGTATTAGTACATGGTGAATTTGAAAGAACAGACATGGTGGAATATTTCGGTGAAAAATTAGCTGGATTCCAGTTTACAAAATTCGGATGGGTGCAATCTTATGGTTCACGCTGCGTAAAACCACCAGTTATTTTTGGAGATGTTGCATTCATTAAAGCAATGACAGTGAAAGAAACAGTATATGCACAAAGTTTAACAGAAAGACCAGTAAAAGGAATGCTTACAGGTCCAGTTACAATCTTAAATTGGTCTTTTGTACGAAATGACATCTCTAGACAACAAGTAGCAAATCAAATCGCGTTGGCACTTCGCAAAGAAGTAGCAGAATTAGAAAAAAGCGGCATTCGCATGATTCAAGTGGATGAGCCAGCTATCCGTGAAGGATTGCCTTTAAAACAAAGCAAAAGAGAAAACTACTTAAATGGTGCGGTATATGCATTTAAACTGGCTGTATCTTGTGTAGAAAATGATACGCAAATTCATACACATATGTGCTATTCTGACTTTAAAAACATCATTCACAGCATTGATGCATTAGATGTAGACGTTATTTCTATTGAAACATCTAAGAGTCACGGTGAATTAATTAATGCCTTTGAAGAGAATGAATACAAAAAAGGAATTGGTCTAGGAGTATATGATATTCACAGCCCACGTATTCCAAAATTAGAAGAAATCACAAGAAATATCGACCGCGCTTTAAAAGTGCTTGATTCAAAATTATTCTGGATTAATCCGGACTGTGGATTAAAGACACGTGGCGAATATGAAACGGTAGAAGCGTTAAAAGTGATGGTAGAAGCTGCTAAACAAACAAGAGCAAAGCTGCTTGTAACGGAAGCTTAAAAAAGGATATTTAAATCATTTCTGGCTAGGCGAAAACGCGGATTGATTCTATGCATAAATCTAGCGAACCAGAATAATAACGAATTTTGCATGAACAATCCAGTTTTCGACAGCCTATGGGATAATCAGTTTAATAGGAACTGATTATCCTTTTGTTTTTTGAGTAGAATCAGGCATAAATACCCTGGAAATTCTCTCTTAATCTACTCTTTGTTTCTTTGTTCTTTTACCCACCAATCGATATGGTCTAAATCAAAAATTACTAAATGACGCATTGGTTTTTGATGGGGAATTTCTCTTTTTTTCATTAATAGCATAACTTCTTCTTTTGTTATAGCATAGCCTAACGAATCAAGATAAATAAGTAGATTTTTTATTCCGTTTACTTTCCTCATGTAATCACCCCCCACCAAATCTTCTTTCATCAAAAAAGAAAATTTAGTAATGGGTACTCCTAGAGAAAAGCTTAGTGTTCTTTACCCACTTATGATGTGAATATTCCTGTAAATATCTTTTTCTTATAGGCTGTAGTAGTGTAAGTTACGGTCTGAATCCACTTTTTTTCCTATTTAACTCTTTTGGCAATTGCCGTACTTATGAGTAGGAAACTTGTAATGAATCCTTTTTTTGCTTCTGGTTTACCCATATATCAGTAGAAAAAAATTCTTTCTCAAAATCTCTTTACAAACCAAAGGAAAACATGATATAAATCAAAAATATGTAAAAATAATATTGTATGAATAGAAATGATAGAATAGGTGAAAAAGATGAACAGAAATTTGTATAAAATGGGAAAAGATATTCTTTTTATTATGGCAGGTGCCTTTTTATTTGCTTTAGCAGTTAATTTATTTGTAATTCCGAATGATCTTGGAGAAGGCGGCGTCACCGGAATTACCATTATTTTGTACTATTTATTTCAATGGGGACCAGGGCTTGTCAACTTTATTATTAATGCTTTTTTGATTTTAATAGGATACAAGTTTTTAGATAAGCAAACATGTATTTATACGATTATTGCGGTTATTTTTAATTCTTTGTTTTTGCATGTGACAGAAAGCTGGCATATTGATTCAGATGAAGTTTTGGTGAATGCCATATTCGGAGGAGTGCTTGCTGGAGTAGGAATTGGCATGATTTTAAAAGTTGGCGGAACAACAGCAGGAACAACCATTTTAGCAAGAATTACAAATAAGTACTTGGATTGGAATATTAGTTTTTCTTTGTTGTTTTTTGATTTAATTGTTGCTTTTTCTTCTTACTTTATAATAGGTGCAGAAAAACTGATGATTACGATTGTTATGTTGTATATTGCTACAAAAGTAATGGAATTTATTATTGAAGGGTTGAATCCGAAAAAAGCCGTAACAATTATCTCCAGCAAACAAAGCCAAATTGCCGAAAAAGTGAATGATATTATGGATCGAGGCGTAACTGTTATGTACGGAAGAGGCTACTATTCAAAAGATGCGAAGGAAATTCTTTATATTGTGATAAACAAACAAGAAATGGTCGCTTTAAAGAAAATCGTCAAAGCAGTAGACAATGATGCTTTTATTACCATTCATGATGTTCGCGATGTGTTTGGCAAAGGATTTTTGGAGCTGTCGAAATAAAAAATTGCTTCTATTTAGCAAGGAAAAAACTCGCTTTAGTTAGAAGGTGAGTTTTTTTTATTACAAACATTTTTTGTTTTAAAACGGATTAATGAGAAAAAATAAGCGCCGATTAGACGCTTTAGAAACTAGGCAAAAGATAAATCGAAGAAGACTGCAAATCAACATCAAAGCTTCCAAGCCGGAAAATCTATCTGTTCCTTCTGTTTTTCATAAGCTTTCATAAGAGAGTATGAGTTTCCTAGTTTACTCACAATGAATCCTTGTGGGCTTTCCGTTTCTACATGGCCATTTAGCTCTTCTAATTTAATTTTTGCAAACATCTTTGCAATAGAAGCTAAACTTTCCATACTTCCCATTAATTCTGGACTATCATTTTTGTAGCTTTTCGCAATAGAGTGAATATAATCAAGTTTATTTTTAATAAGTTTAAGCGTTTCGATTTCAAACTGTTCTTCGGTTTTCCCCATAACATTCAGCTCCTCTTTAATAATCTTATGTGAAAAAAGTGAATGTAGAATAGACGGTTCGAATAAATAAAAGAATGGTAAAATGACCTATTAGAACAATGATAGAAAGGATTACCTACTAAAATGAGCTTTCAGCAAAACAAAAAAATAATCGAACAAAAAATTCGTTATGATAAAACAATTGTAGAGCATAGCTGTTTATTATTGCAGTCAGAACCCAGTATTGTTCTTTTTCATAAAATCAGGGATTCTTTTACGATGATGACAGGGAAGGGAATGGAGATGACTATCTTAGCAGGTAGCTACACAATTGCCTATTATTGGATCGACCGTCCTTATAATGTGTATCTATGGCGAGATGAACAAGGTAATTATTTAGGCTCTTATTTTAATATGGTTCAACATACATCTAGAACGGAGGAATGTCTTCGTTTTGAAGATTTAATACTGGATGTGCTTGTTTTTCCAGATGGGCAATTTTGTCTTTTGGACGAAGACGAATTGCCAGAGAAGATAGAACAATTTGAAAAGGGGAATGTGCAAAAAGAATTAATACACTTAACCGAAAATATGGAAAGTATCTTATTGGAAGTTTTGACGGACATGGATGATAAATTCCCACATGAAAAGATGAAAGAATTATTGGATGCAAAATAGAAAGAAACGTTAAAAAAAATGGAGAACTTGGGAATAAAGAGTGTTCGTGCTATTAATTAAAAAGATGGGAGCAAACTCAAATGATGGTGGAGTCAGCCGCCATTATTTGATTATCAATAAATTTTACGCATCCAAAATAATTAATAAACAAAATTAAGTGTTAAAAAACTAAGATATAAAAAGAAAAATATGGTAATATTTTATGAAATGAACCTTACATTAGTAGGAAGCTCATTGCCTGTTATGAAGGGATAAAGGGGGAAAAGATTTGGAAACAAGATGCATCTATCCATATATTTATTTTTTGATGGAACCAAATGTGATTGTTTTTAAAATATCTGCAAACAAATACGTAAGTCCATCGCAGTTAAGGGAAGCTGGAGAGTGGAAAGTTTATGAATTAGCAGAAGGGGAGGAATTCGCTGCATTTAATCATAAAAAAACGAGGCCAGCTGGTGGAACTGGTTATTTTATAAGTGAAGATGGAATTGCTCTTATGACGAAAGTGGTTAATCTGCAAATAGGTAGACACAAAAAAGAATATTCTATAAGCAATACTGGTCGTTTTCATGATGTCGATGCATCTATCCATCTTGCAGCATCTGATTCAACAGCTGGTTCTTTATATGCTGCTTTGGATTCTCCTAAAAAAGTGATCGTTTTGTCAGACTATCTTGCTATTGGACCGATAAGAAATTTACATACAAAAAATGGACAAGCTGAACGATTTGAATGGTTATACAATCATATCAATACAGGCATGGATGAATATAATCAAGAAGTCAAGTTTACCAATACCCTTTTAGAAATAGACGAGATTCCAGAGCAGGCACCCATTTATATATGGTATTGCGATGATGATGTGGGAGAACAAACAGCACTTCGTTTTCTGCTGTATGTATTAGCTGATAAAACAAATGAAATCTTTCTGCTTCCTATTGGTCGGCAAAATGAAGAAAATCATCCTTATAGGATAGAAAAATTAAAAGCTCTTTTTGAGAACAGGCAAGAAGAGGATTCGCTTTCCAATAAGGAGAAAAAACGTTATATAAAAGAGTGGGAGGCATTAGCACAGTCGAAAGAAATGCTGCGTCTTTGTCAGCATAATAAAATTTGCAGTGTGCCGGAACAATACTTCGATGCATTTCTTTTGAAAATAATTGAAGCACTCCATAAAAAGCAGGAAAACAAAGAATTTATAAAAGTTTCTCACATTATTGGCGAAGCAGTAGATGCAATGGACGAAAAAATGAGCGATCCATTTTTAGAATATCGTATCCGAGATTTAGTATACAGCGGAGTTTTAAAAATGAAAGGCATACCTAAATCAATGCGACATTATCGAGTAATGCTGTGAACACGATAAGGGAAACTTTTCTGCTAAGGGAGTTTTTATCACATAGTAGATAACGTTTGAAATAGAAGTTGTACGAGCGAAATGTTGGTGGGAGGACCTCCTATTAACTAAGGAATGCCCCCAATTGTTTAAGTGTATTTCTTCAAAACTTGGTTTTTTTATAAAGTTATTTTTTACGGAAAGAATTGCTGCTAATTTAGGTAAACAGCTTTTAAATTGTTGAAGATGGATATTTTCTGTTTTAAGCGAATTAGAATTTAAAAAACAAACCTTACACGAATACAGGTATGGAAAATAATCGGAACATAGGGAGGTTTTAAATATGAAAATCAATAGAATAGATCATGTGAGTATAAACGTAAATGATCTTTCAGGAGCTAAAGCTTTTTTTCTTGATTTAGGACTTGAAGTACAAGCGGAATGGGAATTGGATGGAGAACAATTGGATAGAATAGTTGGACTTAATGATGTTAAAACGGCATGTGTAGCATTGGGGATGCCAGAAGGTGAGACATGGATAGAGCTAGTCAAATTTTATACACCGTCAGATGAAAAAGGTATTCAGCAACCTTCTGCAAATACGCTGGGCATCCGACATATTTGCTTTGCTGTTGAAGATATTGAATCTATTGTTGCAAAATTGAAAAAGAATGGCACGGGAATTTTTAGTGAGATACAGCAATACGAAGAAAGTTATAAGTTATGCTACGTGCGTGGTCCAGAGGGAATTATTTTAGAGTTGGCGGAGAAAATCAGTTAAATAGTATATAGGTTTTAACTGATTTTCTCCGAGCTTAAAGACTCCTTCTTAAATAAACTAAGGGTGCATTACCCGAGAAGAATTAATACCCCATTTTTTTAGGTTAGCCTTTTTTCAAGATAGCATATGTATTTAAAATATAGGACTAATAAAAACAGTAAAATTGGATTGAGCAAAGCAGAATACGATAATTTCCACCATCCATAATGAAAGTATCCCCAAGGTTCAGACAATAAGGCGATTTTTTCATATAGCAATAAGGCAATATCCCAACAAATAATATAGCAAAATTGTTTGAAAATAGCCTGTTTGAAAGGAAAATAATTCAAAAATATAATATTAACCGGTGGTACTAAAAAAACAATATTGAGAATGGATTGCCAATCAATATCCTTGCTAAAATACCAATATCCTGCGTATTTAAAATCAATAAAAATGTCAAATAACATTTGAAAGGAAATGGTGAACATCCATATATGCAATACACAGTTTCCATTTAAATGTTTATTCAGTGTAACAGCTAAAAAATTAAAAAGAAATACGGCTAGTAACAAACCAATCATAGTATATCCCCTTATAAAAATGGATGCTTCTAGTATTTGTTTATTTGAAAGGGAATATCCAAGCAAACAAATTTTGCACCATAAAAGATGAAAATAGGCAGTTTTCTTTAGTCTGTTGTTCTGTTGAAGTGCGGACTAAGCGTAAGAATACTACCCTTTTCAAGAGGGGACATTGCTGAATAACTACAAATTTTTTCAAGAACTAATTTCCAGTATTAAACGAACATACTTTCGTATATAATAAATACGAAAGTATGTTCGTTTTTTTAATCGTCATAATCTATGTAATCAAGTTAGATGAGTGTCTAGCGCAAACACCTAGCCTTGGTGAGTATTGCTTGATGCCCCTTTAGCCAGAAGAACATTTTTCTTCGGTGCTGAACAAGGAGTTTGTGCTTTTCTTAAAAGGAGATATTGTATGAGAGACAAAGTGATTTTTCTTGTTGATATGCAGTCATTTTATGCTTCTGTTGAAAAAGCAGATAATCCGGAGTTGAAAAATAAACCTGTTATCGTTTCTGGGGATCCTGAGAGAAGAAGTGGGATTATTTTAGCTGCATGTCCGTTAGCTAAAAAATGTGATGTGAAAACGGCTGAATCATTGTGGGAAGCGCAGCTGAAATGTCCTGATGCTGTTATTGTCAAACCTCGTATGCAGCGTTATATTGATGTATCCTATCAAATTACACAAGCTTTGGAACGATTCACAGATCTTGTAGAGCCGTTTTCGATCGATGAGCAGTTTATGGATGTTACTGGAAGTCAAAAGTTGTTTGGAGATCCTTTGACAATGGCTAGAACGGTTCAATATTCGATTAAGGCTGATACGGGAGTATACGCCCGAGTCGGAATAGGTTCAAATAAAGTGCTCGCTAAAATAGCTTGTGATGCATTTGCTAAGAAAAATAAGGAAGGGATTTTTTCATTAACCCCCGCCAATTTAAAGGAAAAAATGTGGCCATTGCCTATAGGGGAAATGTTTGGGGTAGGAAGTAAGATGAAAAAACATCTAAATGGCATGGGAATTTATACAATAGGCAGTTTGGCTAAATTTCCGTTGGAGATTCTTAAAAATAGATGGGGTATTAATGGAGAAGTGTTATGGCAAATAGCAAATGGCATTGATTATTCTCCGGTTACAACGACATCACATAACCATCAAAAAGCAGTTGGTCACAATATGACATTACCAAGAGATTATACAACACTAGAGGAAATAAAAGTGGTACTACTAGAATTAAGTGAGGAAGTTGCCAGAAGAGTACGTTCTAAAAATTATCTTGGTTCGACCGTTTCTATCAGTGTAAGAGGAGCTGATTTTGATTTTCCGACAGGATTTCACAGACAAATGAAACTTTCATCTCCTACAAATTTTGGAATGGATATTTTTTATGCAATCGTTAAACTGTTTTGTTCCTATTGGGATGGATCTCCGGTAAGAAGTCTAGGGGTTACATTAGCACAATTGGAATCAGCCGATATGCAGCAATTAAACCTGTTTGATTTTTCTCTGCGAAAAGAACATCTTAATGAGGCAATCGATAAAATTTATTCTAAATATGGAAAAACGTCTATTATTCGTGCGTCCTCTTTAACAGAAGCAGGTCAGGTGTTTGTTCGCGCTGAAAAGATTGGTGGTCACTATAAATAAACGAAGAACGGAGAGATTAGGAATGAAGCCTAATAAAATGACACCAGGATATAATTTAATGTGGGAGTCTAGTAGGATGATGCTGCCAGAGCACAAACAAGTATTGCAACGCCATCAAAAGGAGTTAACGAAAAAGACAAAGCCTATTATGGATGAACAGCAAATTGCGCTATTTTCTATGTATATTACGCGGTCAATAGAACAAGGACTAACATTGAAAATCCAATTATTTCATGAATATGAAGATGTTTATTTTATCGGTAAGGTGCAAAAAATATTAGTAGAAAGAAAAGAGATAAAAATTTCCCATGCAAAGGGCAGCGAATATATCGGTTTAGATGAAATGATTGATATTCAAATAATGGAATAGAGTGATGCATGCCATAAAGTTGTAGTTAGTCTTGAAGAAAATAACAAGGAAAGGCTGTAATTCTTTTAACGATTCCCACAAAATTTCTTAAAAGTGAATATTCTCCTCCGAATAATCTTATTTTCGTCATGTTTCAAAAAAATAGGAGAAGGGAAAAAGAGATGTATAAATAACATTGTATTTTTATTTCGTATATTAGAGGGGGTTCTTATCTTCAGACGAAAAAAGTAGGGATTTTTTATCAGATGAAAAGTATTCACTTGATTCCCGAAATTTTTGCTACATATTGTGAAAGAACAAGCAATTTTCTTCTGCTACATTTACATGGATGAACTAAATTGTGTTTTTTGTAAATAACTGAGGAGGAGAACTAAGAAATGGAAAAACCTGAGAGAATTGCTGGCAAACGAAAAATAGATTTTAAAGAAAGGCAGGCAAAGAAAAAGCAAAAAACACCAAAAAAACAATTACGTTTCATTGTGTTAATTTCAACGTTTGGAGGTCTTTTGTTCGGATACGATACAGGAGTAATAAATGGAGCATTGCCTTTTATGGCAGAGAAAGACCAATTAAATCTTACACCATTAAAAGAAGGTTTAGTGACAAGCTCTTTGCTTTTAGGAGCAGCTTTAGGTTCGGTATTAGGAGGAAAGCTATCAGATCGGTACGGACGTCGGAAAAATATAATGTATTTAGCGATTTTATTCTTTTTGGCGACAATTGGATGCACAGTGGCTCCTAATGTGGAAGCGATGGTTATGTTTCGTTTTCTATTAGGTTTGGCTGTTGGCGGAGCATCTGTATCTGTACCAACCTTTTTGGCAGAAATGTCTACCTCCAAGCAAAGAGGCGGAATTGTTACACGAAATGAATTAATGATTGTTTCTGGTCAATTATTAGCATTTATTGTGAATGCAATATTGGGAACAAATTTTGGTGAGGCTGGCCATATTTGGCGTTATATGTTAATGTTTGCAGCAATTCCAGCACTTGTGCTTGGTTTCGGTATGTTGAAAGTGCCAGAAAGTCCACGCTGGCTGGTAACAAAAGAAAAAAACAATCATGCTCTACAAGTTCTGAAGAAAATTAGGGGAGAACAGGAAGCGAAACGGGAATGGAAGGAAATTGTTGCTTCCGTTGAAGAGAAATTGACAGCAGATAAAGGCAGTTTAAAAGACTTTAAGATTCCTTGGCTGCGCAGAATATTATTTATTGGAATGGGTATAGCAATTGTTAATCAACTTACAGGGGTAAATTCAATTATGTTTTATGGGATTCAGATTCTTAAGGATGCAGGCTTTGCAACAGAATCCGCGCTAGTAGCAAATATTGCAAACGGAGTCGTTTCCGTCGCGGCCATGTTATTCGGAATTTGGCTTTTAGGAAAAGTAAACCGTCGTCCTATGTTTTTAATAGGACTTGCTGGTACAACAACTTCACTTTTATTAATAGCTATCTTTTCCTTAACAATGGACGGATCGCCTGTACTTCCCTATATAACGCTATCGTTAACGGTTTTATTTCTTGCGTTTATGCAAGGTTCAGTTGGTCCGGTTACATGGTTGACAATAGCTGAAATATTTCCAGTAAGATTAAGGGGAATTGGTGTTGGGATTAGTATTTGCTGTTTATGGTTGGCAAACTTTATCATTGGCTTCCTTTTCCCGATTCTACTTGGAACAATTGGTTTATCCAATACATTTTTTGTTTTTGTTGGACTTGGTTTATTATCAATACTGTTTATTTATAAATGTATGCCGGAAACAAAAGGGCGTAGTTTAGAAGAAGTAGAGCGTTCTTTCCGCAGCTATGGAACACAAACCAACTCAAAAAAGATTAGAATGATGGAAATAAAGAATCATTATTAAGAAGAAAGGCGGCCATAAATAGTGGCTGCCCTTTTTGTATGAGAAAAAGTTAAGCGGAACTGCTGAACAAATAATCTAATTAAGGTATAATATAAAATGGAAAAAAAGTCGTTTTTATTATAGAGAATAGGGACATCTGTTGAACATTTTGGACAAAATGTTGAAGAAGTGCTGCATTTCTCTATATAATAAATATTGGTGAGTTAAAAGTAGAAAGAGAGTGTTCAGAATGGGTCGTAAGTGGAATAATATTAAAGAGAAAAAAGCGTCAAAAGATGCTAATACTAGTCGGATTTATGCAAAATTCGGCCGCGAAATTTATGTAGCAGCAAAACAAGGAGAGCCAGATCCTGAGTCCAATCAAGCATTAAAAGTAGTACTTGAGCGTGCTAAAACATATAATGTACCAAGAGCGATAATTGATCGGGCGATTGAAAAAGCAAAAGGCGGTTCAGAAGAAACATATGATGAGCTTCGTTATGAAGGCTTCGGACCAAGTGGGTCGATGGTGATAGTGGACGCGTTAACCAACAATGTGAACCGTACTGCTTCAGATGTACGTGCAGCATTTGGGAAAAACGGCGGCAATATGGGTGTAAGTGGTTCTGTTTCCTATATGTTTGATGCAACAGCAGTTATCGGAGTAGAAGGAAAAACAGAAGAAGAAGTATTAGAATTATTAATGGAAGCAGATGTAGATGTTCGAGATATTTTAGAAGAAGAGGATAATATCATTGTTTATGCAGAACCAGATCAGTTTCATGCTGTTCAAGAAGCATTTAAACAAGCAGGTGTGACAGAATTCACAGTTGCTGAATTAACGATGCTTGCTCAAAACGATGTAACACTAGACGGAGATGCACAAGAACAATTTGAAAAAATGATCGATGTACTAGAAGATCTAGAAGACGTCCGCCAAGTGTACCATAATGTAGATTTAGGAGAATAAAAGTTTTTTACAACAGCCCCTTTTGCATGTGCATGAAGGGGCTGTTTTTTATTTGTTAAAAGAAGAGACCATATTACAATAAGAAGCATTAGGACAAAAACGGAAGGAAACAAAGGGGGGGAGTGTCCGATAAAAGGAGCATCAGGACAAAAAAATGAAGGAAAAGAAGGAGAACTGTCCGATAAAGAATAATCATCAAGAACAAACTGCTAAGACTCTCCCTCTAACAAGTTTGAAAGATAAGATTTATTGTCTACTCTTCCTAATGCTCAAAACCATGCCGCTAACAGATCATCCATTTTCTCCAATGAGCGTTCCGTCTTGCTTTTTACATCAGCAAGCCATTCCCCCTGCACAGCTTGCTGACTCCATCGCGCCGAAATCATTCTTTTCACCTCGTCAGAATTTGGACCGCCAGGCAAGGAGCGGTTGCGGACAAAATAATCAGCATCTAGAGACTGGAGGAGCATGGTTTCATTTAAACAAAGCGTTTTGCCAATCACTTTCTTTGCAGCCTCATTAAGAAGACGCAATGTGATTTGGTTTGCAGCAATATTTTGAGCCATTGCTTCTTGCACAACTAGACTTGTAATCTGATGGGCTTTGCGGAAGGATAACCCATCTGTTCGGACAATGGTATCTGCTAGTTCCGTAATGGTCGCAAAACTAGAAGCAGCTCTTTCCCGCAGTTTCGCTTCATTCACTTTTACCGTACCAATCACACAGCCCAGCAGTCGACATAATTGATCTAATAAGTCAAAGCTTTTCCAAGCATATGGCTGCATATCATCTTCGGTATCAACAATATCACCAAATGGCGTGTTATGAAGCATCGTGAGCACGGTTTGCGTATTGCCTACACAGCTCGATAATAAAGAACGGATATGTTCAAAAGACACAGGGTTGCGTTTTTGCGGCATTATGGAGCTTATTTGAACATAAGGATCTGCAACTGTTAACACGCCAAACTCTTGTGTACTCCATAATAATAAATCTTGAACAAAACGTCCGAGGGAAATAGCGGTAATTTGGGTAGCGGTCATAGCCTCGGCTATATAATCAGCTCCCGCAATTGCGTCATAAGAATTTTCGACTAAACGATCAAATCCAAGCAACTCCACCATTCTTTCTCGATTAATCGCAAAACCTGACGTGGTAAAAGCAGCTGCGCCCATCGGACTTTGATTGCAATGTTTGTATGCCAGTTTAAACCGCTCGATATCACGGTTTAAGCTATCGACAACCGCCATGATGTAATGCCCTAATGTAGTAGGCTGTGCCTGCTGAGTATGTGTATACCCAATCATAAGCGTATCAGCATGTTCTTCAGCAAAATGGAGAAGCTGCTCTTTTAACGATAAAAGGGAAGTGAAGGCAATCTGCATTTTTTGGCGGAGTGTCATACGAAACATTGTAATGCACATATCGTTGCGGCTTCTGGCAATATGCAAATTCCCAGCAATATCTCCTGCCTTTTGAAGAAGTTCATCTTCTACAAGAAAAAATAAATCCTCCACTTCACCAGTATAGTGAGAGGTGCGAATAGAAGGTAAATCAAGGCTTCTAATAGCCTTTGCAATCTGTTTTCCTTCTTCAACCGTAAGGAGGTTTTGCTCACGCAGCATAATAAGCTGTGCTTTATTAATGGCCATCATTGGATCGAGCAAATGATGCTTTGCTTCGTCATACGCAGGTGCGAGCACCACTTCTGTATACGTTTTCCCAGGAAAAACAGAACCTTCTGTTTGAAGAATTCGATCACGTTGATTTTTCGATTGCTCATTCGAAATTTTCATTATATTCTCCCCCTAAATTTTTTTCCGTTATCTATTTTATAGTTCCATTATTTATCCAAAAAGAATTCAATGCAATTATGATCTGACCAATTTATGCAATCTGTTTTCCTTTCATTCTATTCCATTCGTTCGAATAACGTCATTCTCTTATAGAATAGAGGATTTCTCATAAATTGATTAGTTCACTTATCAGACCTTTACGGACAAATTTGCCCATTAAGAGTGGGGTAAATGGGAAAAGGTAGAGTAAATTGCTATAATATCTTAAAAAGGAGGCGTGAAAATTGCTTCAATTTATTGGTTGTGGCAGTGCTTTTCATACGCAATTAGGAAACAATGCCGCATGTATAAAAAAAGGAAAAAGTTTATTTTTAATCGATTGTGGCAGTAGTACGTTTGAAAGAATGCAACGAAGTGGATTGTTACAGGGAGTCGAACAAGTATTTGTACTACTAACCCATACACATCCAGATCATGTTGGTTCTTTAGGGGATCTAATCTTTTATGGTTATTATTCTTTAGGAAAATTAGCAGAACCAACAGTAACGGTATTGGCGCCTGATGGTTTGAGCATTCAACCACTTTTAAAAGGAATGGGTGTAGAAGAAAATACATATGAATTGTTTTCATTTAAAAATCAAGGGGAAATTTGCTGCAATGATTTTTTTATACAATATGAGGCCATTCCAGTAACACATGTAAAAACATTAAATTGTTTTGGCTATATTCTTCATTTTGAAAATAAGACGATTTATTATAGTGGGGATTGTAACGATATCCCGCTAACTATTCTGCAGCGATTGCATAAGGGGGATTTTTCTTACTTTTATCAAGATACATGTAAGGCTGATTATAATGGGAATGTCCACTTATCCTTAAATAAATTGAATAAATTAGTAAAACAAGAGGTTAGAGAGAAAGTGTATTGTATGCATTTGGATGAAAGCTTCAAAAAGGAAGAAGCAGAGAAGTTGGGGTTTCATGTAGTCAAATCTATTATATAATGAAAAAGCAAATGAAAATTTGATAGCAATATTTTTAGGATTACCAATCACTGGTGATCCTTTTCTTAATTAAAATAGCGCTACATTATACTCATAAAGCAATTTGCACGTGGATTAGCTGTAAAATGAGACAGTTGTATATTCTAAGAGTTTATAAGAAAGAGAGTGTATGTTGGTTTATAAATGAGGGAATTAAAAAATTATTGAAAGAAACCTAACAAAAACCTTAAGAAAATCTTAAGAATTATCATCCGTAAATGTTAAGATTTTACCATTATGATAGAAAATAGATAAAGAAAAGCGGAAAGCAGGGGGAAACATGCAGAAATTAAATGTGTTAGTCGTGGATGATGAAAAAGAAATCCGCGATGCGATTGAAATTTATTTAAAAAATGAAGGAGTAGCGGTGTTAAAAGCAAAAGACGGCATCGAGGCGCTAGAGTTGATTCATGAGCAAGAAATTCATCTCATTATTTTAGATATTATGATGCCAAAGCTTGATGGGATTGCAGCGACTTATAAAATACGTACAGAAAAAAACATTCCGATTATTATGCTAAGTGCAAAAAGTGAAGACACGGATAAAATATTAGGCTTGCAAGTCGGCGCAGATGACTATGTTACAAAGCCCTTTAATCCGATGGAGCTTGTTGCAAGGGTAAAGTCGCAGTTAAGAAGATATGTCACATTTGGCACATTTGAAGGTGCAAGCAAAGTGATTGATCTAAATGGACTAACATTAGATACAGCAGCAAAAGAAGTAAAGGTGAATGGAGATTCAGTGAAGCTTACTCCCATTGAATACAAAATTGTCGAGCTATTGATGCAGTATGCTGGACGTGTTTTTTCAATTGAAGAGATTTATGAACGGGTTTGGAAAGAGCCAAGCTATCATGCTGAAAACACGGTGGCTGTACATATTCGTAAAATTAGAGAAAAAATCGAAATTGATGCAAAAAATCCAAGGTATTTAAAGGTGGTGTGGGGCATTGGCTACAAAATGGAAAAATAGTATTGTTTTTATTGTTTGGACGTTGTTGTTTACAAGTGGTGTGAGTGGGTTGTTTACTTTTTACCTATATATGAATGAATATCAGGGGAGTTATTTTGAGACAATAGAGTTTGAGTATAAGGTTGTTCCGTTTATCGAGTATTTACATGAGTATGAACTATATAATATACCATTAAAAGAGGCAAAACAATTAATAAAAGTAACGGATGAAGATATTAAGGAACACTGTTATCGATATGGAAACTTAGACGAGCAGCTTGAGAATATTAAAGAGCAGTATAAAAAGCGAATTGGCGATGCTTACGCAGAAGAAAATAAAAAAGAAGGGCAAGTATTAATCGCTGAAAGAGATAAGAAGCTGGAAGATATTAAAGAAAATTTTGAAAGTGATAAGCATATAGAACCAAAAGTAAAAAAAGAAAAAGAAGCGATATTAGAGGATTTTTATAAAGAGAAGGAATCTTATTATGGTGATTATCAAAGTTATACGAAAGATTTTACTTATTATTTTCAAAATGATCAAACAGGAAAAGTATATACTAATTTAACATCTTCCGAACGACAATCTGGAAAAAATAGTATAAACTCAAAAAATATGCTGTTTCATACAAATTATACGATAACAGAAGATACCTACGATCATGGATATATTGAATATAAACTTATCGATCTCATTAGACGGAATGTGATAACAGCAAAGCAAGAGGGGAAATTTGTAGGAGAAATCGGCATATCTAAATCACTTGATTCATCAAGTCCACTGATGCAAGAGTATCATCAGTATGAATATGCAAAAAAGACATTGTTTATTTATTCTATAGCATGTATGGCAGCGTTTATTCTTGCTTTTGTCATTGGAATAAAATCGAAAATTAGTTCAAAAGTCAGCAATGCATGCGAAGGAATTTACCGTAAAATACCTTTCGATTTGCAATGGGTGTTATTTCTTACTAGCTTCATATTTGCGATTGTTTGTGTAGGGGTTGTTATTACAGAATTCAGTAATCCAGAGACTGTAGGTACTTATGAAAGCATAAGAGATATTATCTTATTTTTAAGTATAGGGGCATGTTGTTGGGGGTTCGCTGTTATTCAAGGCAAGTTAATATGGAAAATATGCAGAAAGTTGCAGTTATTAAAACAAGCATGGCAAAAGTCACTGATAAGCAGGATAATTTCTTTTATTAGAAATTTTGTTAAAAAAACAGGCGTACGTATACGAGATGCATTTTTAAATAGAAATGTCGGCACACAGTTATTTATTATGCTCGCAGCAATATTCGGATTAGGACTTTTAGCAGCAGTTGCGATAATAGATCCAGTATTTATGCTTATTTATATACTAGTACTTGTTTTTGTCGGTACACCAATAACGATGATTTTAGTCAAAAAAATCGGCTATTTTAATCAAATCGTCATAAAAACAAATGAATTGGCAGAAGGGAAATTAGGTCCCGATCTAGAAGTGTACGGAAAAACGGTTTTTGCACAGCTTGCAGGAAATATTAATCTATTAACAGAGGCAGTGAAAAACTCTCAAAGCGAACAGGCAAAAAGTGAACGAATGAAATCAGAACTTATTACAAATGTAAGCCATGATTTAAGAACACCATTGACTTCTATTATTACGTATACGCAATTATTACAATCAGGTGCTGTTACAAAGGAAGATCAAGCTAGCTATCTTGGAATTATCGACCGTAAATCGAAGCGCTTAAAGGTGTTGATTGATGATTTATTTGAGGTATCGAAAATGGCAAGCGGGAATATTGATTTGAAAAAGGAAAGGGTAGATATTGTTCAATTATTACAGCAGGCGCTGGCAGAACACGATGAAAGCATCACAGAATCTACCTTGCAGTTCCGGGTAACCCATAAAGAGAAGCCAATATTTGTATTAGTAGACGGCCAAAAAATCTGGCGGGTTTTTGATAATTTAATTGGCAATATATTAAAGTATTCTCTTGATCATTCCCGCGTTTATATTACGGTTGAAAAAGCAGATGAACAAGTCATTATTACCTTTAAAAATATTTCTAAGTATGAACTGAGCGGCAACAGTGAGGAGCTGCATGAACGATTTAAGCGAGGAGATACATCACGTCATACAGAAGGATCAGGTCTTGGACTTGCGATTGCCAAATCGATTGTCGAGCTGCATAACGGCATGTTTCAGATGGAAACAGATGGAGATTTGTTTAAAGTAAGCATTTCTTTAAAAGAGGAGTAGGTGAAAAGATGGAGCAATTGGCGGATCCAATAAATATTTCAGAAATATTCCCGTTATTTTATCAACGCTTGTTTCACATAAGCTACTCCATCACAAGAGATCGACATTTAGCAGAAGATGTAGTCCAAGAAACCTTTATTAAAGCAATGAAAAAAATGAGA
The DNA here is from genome assembly GCF_983173855.1 of Niallia sp. WK069_GA_01. Classification (NCBI taxonomy): domain Bacteria; kingdom Bacillati; phylum Bacillota; class Bacilli; order Caryophanales; family Bacillaceae; genus Niallia; species Niallia sp. WK069_GA_01. The sequence goes on along the minus strand of NZ_OZ470138.1, from coordinate 2,942,596 downwards.
AGCATAGACGATGAGAAAAAAATCGGAGCGTGGCTGTCTGTAACGGCAACAAGAACCGCGATTGATTTTGTACGGAAAGAACGGAAAAAGAAAGATGTTTTTATGGAAAAAGAAATGGTGGAGCTAATTGGAAATAGAGAGGAACAACTTGTAGAAAAAAAGATAGAATCCGATTATTTTTTCAATCGTGTGTATGAAGCAATCGGGAAAATGAAGCAAGAATATCAGCAAGTATTGCTATTAAAAATAAAGCATGGCTTAAAAGAAGCAGAGATTGCAGAATTTCTTGGCATCAAACCATGCACCGTAAAAACAAGAATTTACCGGGCAAGAAAACAGCTGAAAATGCAGTTTTTACAAGAGGTGCAAATATAAAAAGCAAACTATTTTCTCAAATTGTGTTTTTAACCGAAAAAATGGCTGGAAGTAGTAGACTCCTACGGAAAGCGAGAAAGACGAGAAGAAAGCAGCTATAAGAGGTTGTTCAAAAAGTCCGGTAAAAATGACACATCGAATTTCTTCGTTGTCTTACTTTTCCGCTTCTCACGTATTCAACGAAAGGATCTTCCACTAAAAGCGCTCACGTCCTGCGAGCAACGCGGAAGTCACCACATCCTGTGAAAGGCCGATGCTCAAAGTTACGACGCCGCGAACTTCTCGGTCCTTTTTATCCTCCTTTTTGAACACGCACTATAAAGAAAAAACGAAATCATGTATGGCAAGCAAAAAAAGTGGCGTCCCATTTATAGAGACACCACTTTTTTGTATTACAATGCCGCTTTAATAATCTTTTTATAATAGAAAACAGAAAGAATGCCAAAGATCGAATAAAGGGCAGTATACAATACCATAACAATAATCATTGGCGTCCAAAGCTCGGATCCGAAGAAGAACCAGCCGGATTGGACGGCGAAATAGCTGTGAACTAGTCCAACGATTAACGGAATTCCAAAGCTGAAAAGCTGTTTGCCTTGAATGCCTCTCAGCAAATCGCCTTGTGTATAGCCTAATTTTCGTAAAATCGTATAATTGTATTTTTCGTCTTCGCCTTCGTCCATTTGTTTAAAATACAGAATGCATCCAGAGGTAACGAGGAAGGCAAGTCCTAAAAAGGCAACAATAAACATCGTTAGTCCCATTGTTCTTTTTCGATCGTTTAGCATATCCAGTCGAGAAAGGTTGGGCATATTTTGATCGAGTGCCAGCTCATGAAAAGTTTGATTAGCTTTTTCTAGTTTCGATTCATCGTTTATATCGATTCCAACATAAGTGGTTGACTGCATTTGAATACTTTGATCTAAATTATTCAAAAGAGTATCAAAAACAGTATGATCGACAATCGCTGTTGGCAAGCCGCCAGCTGTAAAAGTAAAGGACACAACGCTGTCTTCGTTTAACCCAATATAGCGAAGGGGAACCGTGCCACTTTTGCTTTTGAATGTAACAATCCCTTTGTCTTTAAAACTCATAAACCGCTGCAAGACATCATTATAGCCTGTGAAAATAGTTTCGTCTTTTTGCAAATCTGTTCCTTTTACACTGTTTTCGTTAACAACTGAAATCGTCATTTGGCTCATATCCTGTGTCATACCTTTTGGTTCAGCAGCAAGAATATTTTTGACATCTGCATTTACCTGTATAACGGGTATGATTGTTTCTTTAAAGGCAATATTTTTATCTGATAATGCCTGTGTAAACGTATCGGCTGTTTTTGTTTCAGTGAAAGCAAACTGGTTGGGTACACTCTTTTTTGCTGTTTGCTCTGCAGAATAAAAGGTAATATAGCTTAATGACAATAGCGCAATGGCAAGGGCAGAAACGGTCGTAATAATTGTTAAAAGAAGTGCATTGGATTTCATACGAAACATAATAGTAGAAAGGGACAACACTTCATTAATGTTTAAATAGCCATTTTTGCTTTTTCGAATAATATTGGAGATAAAGCTGACAGATCCTTTATACAGTAGATAGGTTCCAATAATAACGAAAGCAAGTACACTAATCATCGCTGCAAATAAAGCATTCATCGTTGGGAAATCGCCATTAAACAGTCTGGAGGAAAGATAATAGCCGCCAATTACGAAGACGATGCCGACAATCCCCATCAGTACTTCCCATACAGATAATTTTTTTACTCTGCCTTCTGAGGATGATTTGACGTGAAATAAGGATAGAATCGTTTGTTTTTTGATAAAAATATAGTTCATCAGCATGATAAAGAGATAAATGGCACAGAACACAAGAATCGTTTGAATAAGTGCTTTTCCAGAAAAATGTAATGTAGCAATCCCTTGAACAGCTGTAATTTTAAATAAAATCAAGATAACCAATTTGCTAAAAGAAAAACCAATAAATGTCCCAATTAACAAGGAGCCAAAATACAAAAGTACATTTTCTGTAATAAGAATGCGAAAAATCCGATTTTTGGTCATGCCAATTAGTTGAAATAAACCAATTTCCTTGCTGCGGCGCTTCGTAAAAATCATATTGGCATAAAACAAAAATACAGCAACAATGGCAACTAATAAAATCGATGCTGCACGTATAGAAGCGGCTCCTTTTAATGACCCCTTTGTTGCATCCATTGATGGGTCATATTGTAAGGTCACGAAAGAAAAATACAAAGCAACACTAAAAATCAATGCGAATAGATAAAGATAATAATTTTTTATATTTTTAAGCAAGTTTCGTAAAATAAGCTGATTAATGTTCATACTGCACCCCGCTTAATATCCCTTGCGTTTTCATAATATCTTGGAAGAAGCGTTGTCTTTCCTGATCTCCTTTATTTAACTGGGTATAAATTTGTCCATCTTTAATAAAAATCACACGGCTCGAGAAGCTTGCCGCTGCCGGATCATGGGTGACCATAACAATCGTTGCTTTGCGGTTTTTATTTAAGCTGCTTAGTTTATTTAATAAATCAGCGGCAGATTTACTGTCAAGTGCTCCGGTTGGCTCATCAGCAAAAATAATGCTTGGTTCATGAATAAATGCTCTTGCTGCAGATGTACGCTGTTTTTGGCCACCAGATATTTCATTTGGGTATTTATTCTTTAATTCATTGATGCCAAGATCATTTGCTAACGCAGTAAATCTTTCTTCTGCTTCTTTTTTGGGAGTTTTTGTTATAGATAAGGGAAGCAGGATATTTTCTTTTACGGTTAAAGTATCCAGTAAATTATAGTCTTGAAAAATAAAACCTAGATGATTTTTGCGAAATTCAGCAAGCTGCTTTTCTTTAAGCCCCGTGATTTCTTGTTGCTCAATCTTAATGGTACCGCTTGTTACCTTGTCAATCGAGGAGAGCACATTAAGCAAGGTAGTTTTTCCTGAACCAGACGCACCCATAATGCTGACAAATTCCCCCTTTTCTATGTTGATATCAAGCCCTTTTAATACTTCCTGTTTATTGAACTTGTTGCCATAGCTTTTATGAATTTTATTAGCTTCTAATATAATCATTTCTGACACACTCCTTTAATTGATACGTATATTATAAAAAAGGAATAAGAAAACATCCTTCGATTGGGAGAACAAATAAAGAAAGCATGTGACATTTTTGTCACATGCCTGTCATTTTATATGTTTGCCTTGCTGTTAAGGCAGACAAAATCATTTTCTTTCGGAAAGGTTAAGAGAAAGGCAGTTCCCTTATTTAGCATGGATTCAACTTCAATAGTAATAAGAAGACCGTCTGCTACTTTTTTGCTTAAATATAATCCCATGCCTGTTGCATGATTGTTTACATGATTTGTTGTGGAGGTAAAGCTTTTATCAAAAATTCGTGGCAAATCCTTTGCATCGATGCCAACCCCACTATCCTTTATCTGCAAAATAGTGTTTTCCCCATTGTGATAGCTGCTTATTGTAATATCCGCTGCTTCGCTGTATTTTACAGCATTAGATAAAAGCTGACGTATAATAAAGGCGAGCCACTTGCTGTCACTAAGGGCTTCTTTTGTTTTCAACTCTATATCAAATCCTAAGCCCTTTTGAATGCACCATGCTTGCAATGTTTTAATTTCATCGAAAATAATCTCTTCTACATTTGTTTTTTCTATATATAAGTCGTTTTGCATAAAAGGAATTCTTTTTTGATAAAGCTGCTGATCGAGTAATAAATGAATTCGCAGCCACTCATAGGTCAATTGTGCTTTTATTGGTTCATTATCCAAACGGTCAATAATTAAATGCATGGCAGTTAATGGTGTTTTCACTTCATGAATCCAGGCTAGCAGTTCATCCTTTTCCTGTTCTAATAGGATGGAGTTTTGTTGTGCTTCTTTCTTTAGCAACTCTGTTTGATTCATCATGCTTTCTTCGACAATTTTTTCAAAAGGACTTTCTGGAATGGCGATGCTTGTTATATCTAGATTATTTTCTCGTTCTGCTAGACTTTTATAAAAGACGGTTTCTTTATGATAGCGGAAAATGAAAAAGACAATGAAAAAAAGCAAGGCTAAAAAAGAGATATACAGCATGGAATGAAAAGAAATGCTAGAATCCATGCTTGCAATAAAAAGGCTTAGGATTTGTAAAAATAAAATAAACAAGATCCAGCTTCTTTTTTCGGCAAGAAATGTTTTAATCATAATGCTTCCTCTTCTATAGCGATATAGCCTTGACCGACTTTAGTTTCAATAAATCTGCCAAGACCGATTTCATCCAGTCTTTTTCGGAGACGGTTGACATTGACTGTTAATGTATTATCGCTGATAAACCGTTTGTCATTCCATAAACTGTTGATTAAATGATCACGGCTGACAATTTTATTTTTTTGATCAATCAGCTGTTTTAGAATGAAAATTTCATTTTTGGTTAATTCAATCGCAGCACCTGAGTAACTGATCACCATATTTTTTTCATAATCGATTGTTGCACCACACCATGTTTTTAATTCATTTGTTTCCATATTATAATTGTAAACTCGGCGCAGAATTGCTTGGATTTTAGCGATTAATACCTCAAAATGAAAAGGTTTTTGCACAAAATCATCTGCGCCAAGCTGCATGCTCATCACCATATCTGTTGGGTGATCCCTTGATGATAAAAAAATAATCGGCACCTTGGAATGGCTGCGGATCATGCGGCACCAATGAAAGCCATCATATTTTGGCAGCTGTATATCAATAATAACCAAATCTGGTTTTATTTCAGTGAAATCCTGCATAACAGCATGAAAATCTGTGATGCCAAATACTTCATAAGACCACTGATTTAACCGCTCTTTAATCTCTTGGAATAATGTTTTATCATCTTCAATTAATAATAGTTTAAACATAATTACCACCACATCTTTTTTGTTTATCTACTAAGAGTGTAACGAAAAAAGGAAGAGGATGCTAGATAAATGGAAAAAAACGGCTGTTTTTTTAGTGAAAAGCAAAACTATTGCACTTTTTTAATACCTGGTGTTAATATCAGGTTATTATGCTAGATGTTAAAAAACAAAGGAGCTGAAATAGTATGATTTCGAAGGCAAGAATTACTGCGATTGGAAGTTATGTACCGGAATCAGTCTTAACCAATGAAACATTAGAAAAAATGGTTGATACAAATGATGAATGGATTGTACAAAGAACGGGGATAAAGGAAAGAAGAGTAGCAGGGGAACAGGAATATGCTTCTACTTTGGCGTTTCATGCAATTGAGGGCATGATGGACAAATACAATGTAAAAGTAGACGATGTAGACTGTATTATTGTTGCTACAACAACATCTGATTATGGTTTTCCGGGGGTGGCATCTCAAATTCAAGCATATTTTCAAATCATGAGCACGGCAGCCTTTGATTTAAATGCAACTTGTGCTGGGTTTACATATGGATTGCATCTGGCAAATAGCTTAATTACTGCCGGTGCCCATAAAAAAATTCTTGTTGTAGCATCGGAAACGTTAACCAAAGTAACCGATTATACGGATCGCTCTACATGCATCTTATTTGGAGATGGTGCTGGTGCGATGTTAGTAGAATATGACGATAAAAATCCGAGCTTTTTAGCATGTCATATGGGAACAGATGGCCAAGGAGGAATAAATGTATATCGAAGTACATTTGCTGATACGATGTTTCACACACCTTTAACATCTAGCGGAAAAATTGTCCAGAATGGTAGAGAAGTATATAAATGGGCGGTTCGCACACTTCCAGTTGGAATAAAGGAATTATGGAAAAAGGCAGGATTAAATAAAGAGAAAGTAGATTGGTTTATTCCCCATAGTGCCAATTTACGAATGGTGGAATCAATCTGTGAAAAAGCAGAGATTGCAGTGGAAAAAACATTAACAAGCATGGAGTATTATGGAAATACCTCTGCTGCTTCTATTCCATTGGCGTTAAATTTAGGGATAGAAGAAGGAAAAGTAAGAAACGGAGAGAACCTGCTTTTGTACGGATTTGGAGGAGGACTTACTCATTTAGGAATAATTATAAGATGGAATATTTGAGGCATTGTCGATTGACTTATTGATCTAAGTTTGAAGCAGGTAGCAGTCAGAATACACGAAGACTCCCGCGGGAATGCGAGAAAGACGAGACCTCGCAGGAAAGCGAAGTGTATGTATTCTGACTGCGGATTAATTGAGAGTGTAAGAAATCCTCTTTATAGGGTAGCCTTACTTTTTATCTGCTACCATCACAACAACAGAACCAATTAATTTTTTGTCTACATAAGAATCAATCTGCCATTTTCCAGCAGTCATTAAACGGAAGGCCGAATTATATTTTAAAACAGAATCACTATCTGGCGGCTGTGGATCATCACGATCCAGTGCTTTTATTTTCCCAGTAGATAAAAATAATTTTTTCTCCGATTTTTCATTTTGGGCATATAACTCTACTGTTTTTCCTAGTAATGGATCTTTTTCATCCTCTTTTCCCACCCAGAATAACCAAGTATATGTATTTTCTTTTCCAGTTAAAATAGGTTTATCAGCAAGTAATCCAAAGTCACTCAATTCTCCTACTAATTCGTACGTTTTATCTGAATCTGTCCAACTGCTATCAATAGGATTTGGAAGGTAATTCGTTCCTTTATTTGCTTCCTTATTAGAACAGCCTGTACTGCTTAGCAGAATGAAAATAGTACATAATCCAAGCATGATTTTTTTCAAGATTATTCCCCCTTTTTTCTATAGTAATTATTTTACATTAGTTTTTAATGAAAATGTGCTTAAAGTAATATATTGTAAAAAAATGATGCGTTCTGAACCAAGTGAAAAAGAAATAGGCCGGATCTTGGCAACAAAAAGGAAAATATAATTACAATGGCTTGACGAAAATGTTTTCAAGGGTATATAGTGTGTAAGTAGTTAAAGTGCGTGTTCAAAAAGGAGGATAAAAAGGACCGAGAAGTTCGAGGCGGTTTAGCTTTGAGCATCGGAACGTATGGTGTTAATACGTGAGAAGCGGAAAAGCAAACCAACGAAGAAATTCGACGTGTCATTTTTACCGGACTTTTTGAACAACCTCTTAAAGATGATAGGTCGAATTAAATAGTTGTTTTCTGTTAAGTGAGGCTCCTGTATAGAGATACGCTGCTGCCCAAAAATGTCCAAAGACGCCAATGGGTCAACAGGAAAAATCGGATTAAGGTTTTTCTTAATGTAGCTGGATATATTCCTATGCTATACAGTGCTAAAACAAAACGAGGGAAGACATGAATGCAATGTAGATGTACGGATATTGCTGTTAATGGCTTCTTTCAATAGAGAGAGGTTTTTTTGTTTAGAAAAGAACAGATATAGAAAGTTGGATTACTGTCTAGATTTAGCGTCTAGCCCCTGTGAGTATAATCTTTTGATTCTTAAAGTAAAAAATACTTTGAAAGAAAGGGAAAGAGAACATTTACTTCGTGACTGAGCAAGACGCTTGCGCTTATATAAAATGGAGGTGGGAAAGAATGGGAGCGGATGATCCAAATTCGATACAGAAACAAAAAGATAAAAGGAATGAGGAAATAAAGATTCCTCCCGTTCTTCTTAATACCTATCATTTATTGTAAAAGAACGGGAGTCAAAAGTATTCTTTATTGCCTCTAATCGAACTGGAGAGGTGAAGAACATGATTAAGACATATTTATATACAAAAACAAATGAGGAAGTAAAAAATAAAATAGATTTAGCGGATATAAAAGAGCATATGAAAGTAGGCAATGAAAAAGAAAACCTGTTGTGGATCGATCTTTATGATACAACAAAGGAAGAGCTGCAAAAAATCGCAGAAATATTTGATTTTCATCCACTCGCAATAGAAGACTGTTTGCAGCATACACTTCGATCAAAGGTTGATCGTTATGATGGGTATACTTTTTTTATCTTTAATTCCGTTAATTATAATGAAGAAAATGATGTGGAAATCACCACACAGGAATTAAATGTCTTTTTAGGAGAAAATTATATCGTTACCGTTCATCCGAAGCGAATCAAAGCGATAGGGAAAGTGGTCGATACCATCCGCCACAGTAAAACAAAAATGAACCAAGGCGCCGATTATTTTCTATATTGCATAATAGATGAAATTGTGGATGAATATTTTCCTATCTTGAATCGAATTTCAGAACGAATTGATGAATTAGAAGACGAAATGTATATCAATCCTGCAAAAGAAATTTCGGAAGAATTTCTAGCGCTTAAACGAACGATTGTTATATTTAGAAGAGTTATTCAGCCGAAAAAGAGAATCTTTGCGTCTGTTGGAAATCGCTACTTATTTAAAGTACAAGAAGAAAATATCCCTTATTTTATGGATTTGGTCGACCATTTAGAACGAATTGCCGATTCACTTGAAGTATATCGTGATTTAGTATCTGGTGCGATGGACACGTATTTTTCCATCGTTTCTGCAAGAACGAATTCTTCGATGCAGCGATTGACGATGATTACGGTTCTAACAGCAGTTATTGCAGCTATTACAGGTTTTTTTGGCATGAATATTCCGCTGCCATTTCAAGATAAACCAATTATGACTATCGTTGTCCTTGTTTTGCTTATTTTAATTCCTATCCTAAGCTGGAAGTCAGCAAAGAAAAGAGATTATTTATAATTCCTTGAAAAAAGAGCCTTGCTTGGCTCTTTTTTTATTCTTGCAAAAGAAAGAATAAAAGTAAAAGCACTGGCGCCCCCGTGCTTTTTTAAGAGAACAGTTTATCCTCAGTTAAAAGGAATAAACCACTCTTTTCGGCAAAGAAGTGTTTAATAGTTTATTATTTAATTAACTTGTTTTTAAATAGTAAGATGAATATTGGAGGAGAAAATACATGTCAGGTATTAAAAGAATAGCTATTGTTGGACTTGGAGCAATTGGTTCTGTGTATGGAGATATGCTTCAGAAAACAGGAGGTTTCCAAGTATATGCGATTGTCGATGAACAAAGGAAAAACCGGTATAAACAAAACGGCATATATGTTAATAATGAGCCAGTTTCGTTTACATATATAACACCAGAACAAGAGGTGGAAGCGGCAGATTTAATTATTATAGCGGTTAAATATGGCCAATTAGGAGAAGCGATTGCTTCCATTAAACAGCATGTAGGGGAGCATACAATCATTCTCTCTTTACTTAACGGAATCACAAGTGAAGAAGAACTGGCTGCAGCATATGGAAGGGAAAAGATCCTGTATGCTATGTGCAATGGCATTGATTCTACAAGAGACGGACATTCTATTTTTTGTTCCAATCCAGGTAAAATATCGTTTGGAGAGAAGAAAAACAAGCATATAACAGAAAGGGTGCAAAAGGTAAAAGCTTGTTTTGAACAAGGAGCAATTCCAGTAGAAGTGCCAGAAGATATGGAACGAACATTATGGTATAAATTTATGATTAATGTTGGGATGAATCAAGTTTCTGCGGTTACCAGGGCACCCTATGGTTTTTTTCAAGAGTCTGGTTATGCAAGGGATTTAGCGATGGACGCGATGAAAGAGGTTATCAATCTTGCAAAAGCACAATCAATTGATCTACAAGAAAAAGACATGGAAGCTTTTTTTGAGCATATTTTAAGTAAAGTGAGCAAAGATGGGAAAACTTCCATGCTTCAAGATATAGAAGCTAAACGATTAACAGAGGTTGCTATGTTTTCAGAGAAAGTAATAGACTATGGAAAACAACTACATATTGATACGCCCATTAATCAAACACTTTATTCTATTATTCGGACGATAGAAGCTGCTTATTAGTAGGACAAGCTAGTTAAAAGCTTTGTACATTGGTTTGTACAAGCTTTTTTTTGTTGGAAAATCATAAAAAATTCAATTATTTTTTAATAAAAGAAAATATAATCAACGTTACTAACATCTAAAATATGTTATTATTCTATTGACATTATTAAGAAGGAAGGTGGAATTTCTGAAACATTTGCAACAACTGCCTCTGCGCTTAAAGGTTTTTTTGCATTTAGCAGACGCTGTACTGATTACGGATAGTAATCACACGATAGTAGAAGTGAATCAAGAATATGAAAGAATAACAGGGTATGATAGAAATGCTGTTATCGGTTTAAATGCTGGATTTTTAAAATCATCGCTAACCCCTTCGTCTACTTATACTTCTTTAGAAAACGCATTAAATGAATGTAAGCCATGGTCAGGAGTACTTTTAAATAAAAAGAAATGTGGGGGTCTTTGGCATGCTTCATTGACTATTACGCCAATGCGTGAGAAAGAGGAAATCTATTATATTGGCACGTTTCGAGAATTAGAGCAATTAAAGCAAGGAGTTTATATTCCTGAAAGTGAAAAAATAAGCACGGAAAGAGAATTATTGCGAGTATTGGCTATTTCTTGTGAAATTCGCGATCCAGGGATTGAGCAGCATTTATTAAATGTTCAGCGATTAACGGAACAATTAGTAGCCTCGTTTTCTACTAAAAACAACCAGTGCCTCTCTTTACCATATTTATATCAAATCATCCACGCTAGTATTCTCCATGATATAGGAAAAGCGGGTATCCCAGAAGGAATTTTATATAGACCCGGACCATTAACAGAGTACGAAAGAAAAATTATCGAAATGCATCCTTTGATAGGAATGGATATACTAAGCAAAATATCAACAGGCTTGCATCTTGAATTTATAAAAAGTCTAAAAGTAGCTGAAAATATTATAAAATACCATCATGAAAGGTGGGACGGAACTGGATATCCGTATCGTTTAGAAGGCGAGAATATTCCCTTTGAGGCAAGAGTGGTTGCCATTGTGGATGTATTTGATGCTCTAGTCTCAAGAAGGGCATATAAAGATTCTTGGACGGTGGAACAATCTTTAGCATTTATCAAATCACAAAGAGGAAAACAGTTTGATCCGATGCTAGTAGATGCTTTCATAGAATTGTTTTAAACACAAAAGATAGATTGTTAAAGAAGCAAAGAAGCAAAGAAGCAGTCTATCTTTATAGTTAAATGGTTTACCTCTTATATACTGCTGTTTAATTTACTATGTCCTTTTAACGATTTTTATGTTTCTTAAAAATTTCTAGCTTCTTATAGAAATCTTATGACCGTACATAACAATAATTACTTTGGGGATTTTGATAAAAGAACAAGACTAAAGAATGGCAATAGAAAAAGCCAAAAGTTAAAATAATTTAATCTTAAACTGTATTAAAAAAATCTCGCTGATATCCGTTATTTTAAAACGTACTGATGCAAAAAAGATGAGGTAATTAAAGACTCCTACACATAATATAGGAAAATGTAAACTATAGATGACAATAAGCACATTCCTTTCAGCCAACTAAAGGTACCGGGAAGTCAGGTAAGTTGAACTTTAATATAATGGAAAATGAATAGAAAATGGGAGTATGCGCTAGGTTTTCCGAGGCTTACTGCTCGCTTTCCATGGGGCGAGCGGTGAGCCTCCTCGTCGCAGCTCCTGCGGGGTCCCACCTGTCTCGCAATTCCCATAGGAGTCGAGCAGACGCCATTCCAAACATTAATTTTCAATATATTACAATTTATGGAATCTTAGTTGATGACATTGGCAGAAGCGAAATTGGGGCTTCTCCTCCACCTGACTAGACCAACCTGCGAGAGGTAGAGATTTTCATCATTTAAACAGGAAGATAAAAAAATTCCTATAGAAAGATGCGCGATTAAGGGGAAGTAACAGACTATGTACGAATATCATCATATTCGGATGAGTACACAGTAATATTTTTTGCCAGAATGGATGAATCACCATCATACATATGAAAGGTTAAAGAAGCTTGGATATGTTCAAATCTTGTTAGTAAATCATCAGCAGCAGAAAATTCTGTAGACCAATGGATTTTTGGAATCGCAATAATAAACCGGTCATTTGCGGTTTTAAACATATAAAGTTTCGTGTCTTTATTGCCTGTTTGCGTAATATCTTCTAATAATGAAATCATCCTTCCACCTCCGATTACAACTATTATTATACCTTATAAAAAAGTAATTATTTGTACTAGAGGAAAATTTAAACAAAACGTAATGCTAAGTAGGACTTTGTAATAGATTAGTTATGTAGTATGTTACTTAAGTCCTAAAATAGAAAGGATTTATTCCTTGTTGAACGTTGAATAAAGATAACTGCCTATAAATAAAAATGACTTATAGAGCAGATTCATTCTGTGAAAAAAAGGGTATTATAAAGGAGAAAAAATGGAGGGAAAAGTGAGGTGTCTTTTTTTGTAAAAAGACCATATACATATATGAAAAAGGTGATATCTTATTAAAAAATATTGGAGATTGTTTACGTTTGTTGGTTCTGTATTCATCATTTGCTTTCTTTTTTTTGATACAGAGATATTTCAGTCTATTCAAAAGGGGGAAATTCAAACCGTTTCGTCCTTTTTGAAAGAAAACTATTATTATGCGCTTATTTTTAGTTTATTTCTGATGATCATTCAAAATAGCTTTACCATTATTCCACTGCTTGTTGTGATATCAATAAATTATTATTCTTTTGGATTTTTATACGGATTTATCTGGAGTTGGATATCAAGTATACTTGCAGCAATCGTTATATTTTTAGCGGTGCGATATTGGCTCAAAGATATTTCTTTACCAAAAAAATATGCGGATTTACTAGAGAAAATAGAAAGCAAAGGAATATATTATGTTATATATGGTAGAATATTCCCGTTTTTTCCAACAAGTATTTTAAATATTATGGCGGGAACTAGTACGGTTCCTTTAAAAACGTTTGTACTCGGAACGGCTATCGGAAACTTCTTCTATTTTTTTGTTCTGGCCTTAATTCCATTAGGATTTTTGTCAAGTGATATACATCCAGCTATTCTTTTCCTGCTTATTTTATGTGCCATTACCTTGTTATATTCTATTAAAAAAAAGAAACTAGGTTTAATCAATCACATTAAAAAGATAAGACAAAGATTTTAATAGAAAAGAGACAGAATCAGGATAATAATAGGATTCGTCTTTTTTTTGTTTTTTTAAGAATATTAAAAAAATTGAAACTTTATCTAATTTCTTTCGTAAATTAAATAGACAGCTTTTGTGAATATATAAATTAGGAGGAAATAATGATGTATATTGTAATCGTAATTATAGGTCTAGTAGTTGTTCGTACGCTTTTAACAAAAAAGAAAAATGCAAGTATGGATAATCAACATTCACATTTTCATCATCAGCACACAACACACACTCATATGAATGAGATTGGTTATACGGGCAGTAGCAGCAATGATTGTGGTTCTTCTTTTGGAGGAAGTGACGGAGGAAGCTGTGGCGGTGGCGGTGGAGATTAATTGTGGATCGGCTAAATTTTCCACCAGCCTTTTTTAAAAAGTAAGAAAGAATAAAATTTTTTCGGGGCTAAACAAGGTAATTGCACTTTCTTATAAACGGCGGGAAACAATTGTCTTTTGTTTCCTTGTAAAATATGAAAGCGTTTTTCTTGAGAAGAATTATGCTTATTAATTGTTTTAGATTTTTTGTACAAGCTATTATCGAATAAAAAGGGAATTGAAAACTATATAAGTTTGAAAGGAACAGAACAGATGAATGTTAAAGTAATAGCAAAAGATGCGTTTCAAATAATCGGAATTAAACGATCCTATTCATTGAACTCTGATGAAAATTTACGAGAGATTCCTTTATTGTGGAAAGAAGTGAATAGTAATGGAACAACCGATGATTTGGCAAGTAGAAATGATGGGCTAATAAAAGGAATATTAGGTGTTTGTGCAGAAGCAGCAAACACAGAACATAAAATGGATTATTGGATTGCCGTATCCACTAAACAGAAAGAAACTCATGGATATGAGGCTTTAACTATTCCAGCAGCAAATTGGGCAGTATTTGAAGTACATGGACCAATGCCTGCTAGTATACAAAAAGTGTGGAAGCAAATATATACGGAATGGTTTCCAAGCAGTGGATATATACAAGCTGGTACGGTTTCATTAGAAGTATATGGAGAGGGAAATCCAGCAGACTTAAACTATTATTCAGAAATTTGGATACCAGTTAAATAAAATATAGCAGTTGCTAAACGAGCCATAGAAAAAGAGAATAAATCACATAGTATGGAAAACACATCAGGCTGTTTTCAATCGTTTTTATTCAGCTTGATGTGTTTTTCTAATAATTTCTATAAGTTGAAGGTAACATGTAAGAAAAGTAGGAGGTGCATAAATGAAATACTTGCAAAAAGAGCTTACGTTGGATTTAAAGACAAAAATCGAACAAAAAGAAACAATAATGAAAGAGTTAATTGAAAAGGTGTTAAAAGAATATAAACCTATTTTTGCAGAGAAGCGTTTGGTTCTTGATGCGGCATTTGATAAAAACGGGGAGGAGTATTTTCAACCGGGCTATCTATCTTCTCTTACAATTGGTGTCATAGATGAAAGAGGTGAACTTTGTGATTTACATCGTATTAAAATTTGGGAATGCGAACGGATTTTCTTAGGGGTTCCGATAGTAAGTAAATTCCCAGGAAGCAAAGTCATTGGAGAACTTCTTGATGAAACAGGAGAAGAAATAGAACAAGAATTAAAGGAATACATGGATGAATATTTGGAATAATGGAGGAGGAAGAAAAAAGCAGTGCCGAACTGCCCAAGCTGCCTGAAAAATGTTCGCTCTCTTCGTCACTCCCACAAAGTTATTCCACAATTTTTATGGCATTTTCCATTTGAAATGGGAAGAAGTTTAAATCAATGATAAAAATAAGAGGGATGATATAGTCCCGTAGGAGAATAATATTCATTATGGGAATACTTAAAACCTAATTTGGTTAATAAATGCTTGGAGCCATTATTATCTGGATGATGTCCAGCAAATAAATTAGTGGCCTTCAGTTCATCAAATGCATAGTTTATCACCGCTTCAACCGCCTCAGAAGCATACCCTTTTCCCCAATATAAGCTTTTTAGATGTATACCGATTTCAAAAATTTTTTTATCTAAATCATATGGCCGCAAGCCGCAGCAACCAATATGTTCGTTTGTTTGGAGTTCGAAAATTGGCCAGTATTGAACATTATCGATTTTTTGACCTATCATTTCTTTACTCCATCTTTCTTTTATTTCGTTTTCATTAAAAGAACCATTAGCAGAAATAAGCTTGGTAACAGTGGAGTCTCCCCAAAGAGATTTGGCTAATTCCAAATCGGTTTTTTTCCCATATAGAAAAACCGATACGATTGGTTTCAAGAAAATAATGCCTCATACTATCTGCTCCTTCCCTTTATTTATTATCATAACAACATGAAAAATACACATAACCTGTACAATCTTAATTATTTTATCAGCTTTTAAGAAAAAAATTAATTAATAAGGTTTTATAAGTGAAAATAAAGAGAAATTATGTATAATAGAATAATGCTTTTTATACTAACAGCAAGGAGATGACAAATGAAAACTGAAAAAGAAAAAATGATAAGTGGAGAATTATATAGACCTGCAGATGCAATCTTAGTAAAGGAAAGCAAAAATGCACGTGCTTTTGCGAGGTTATTTAATCATACATTAGAAACCGAAACGGAGAAAAGACATGAACTTTTAAAAACATATTTTGGTACCATTGGCAAGAAAATAAAGATTGAGCCTCCTTTTCGTTGTGACTATGGTTATAATATTCATGTAGGCGAGAATTTTTTTGCTAATTTTGATTGTGTCTTCTTAGATGTATGTCCAATCAAAATAGGAGATAATTGTTTTTTAGCACCAGGAGTTCATATATATACAGCAACCCATCCTGTTGATGCAGAAGAAAGAAATTCAGGAAGAGAATATGGAAAGCCTGTGACAATTGGAGATAACGCATGGATTGGTGGAAAATCGGTTATTAATCCAGGTATTACAATTGGCAATAATGTAGTAATTGCGTCCGGTTCTGTTGTCACGAAAGATATTCCAGACAATGTAATTGTTGGGGGAAATCCAGCAAAAATCATCAAAAAAATTGAATGAACGACGAAGCTTTTTCAACCATTACAAACATGCTTGCTTTAGAATACTTAATCTGTTCTGAAACAAGCATGTTTTTTGTTGGAAAAGTAATATTAACTCAAACTTCGCACCATCAAATTCGTTTGCAAGTTTTGAAATTACTCGGTTTAAGAACAATAAAATGGGAGGCTTGTTTTTTAAAAGGTGAAAAAGTATATACTTTTTGAAATGTGAAGGCTGTCTAGCTCTAGCGCCTAGCCCCTGTGAGTATTGCCCCATGCTTCTAAAAGTAAAAAGCACTTTTTGAGTCATGTGAACATTTTTCTTCGGATCTGAATAAGGCGCTTGTGCTTTTCTATTCAACGTTGTTCTCCCAAAATATGCACTGTTAGTCTATTTCTATAAGATGGATGTTTTCACCCGTTCAACGACAGCAACTAATGGAGCAAAACGGCTTGATTGGAGTGGAAGGTGCGAGCCCCACGGAAAGCGAGCATCCTGAAACGAGAATTTTGCCCCTATTTATAAGGAATAATATTTGCAAAAAAACATCCTAAAAGACGAATCAATCACCCTTTTCTCATTGCTCTAAACCAAGTTATGCTAATACATGAAGAGGGATTTGTAACTGCAAAGTTTTGGTATTAATAATACGGTGGGAAATAGTTTGCATACGGATTGTAAAAAGAAGAAGGATAAATAGATGGATTATTTGGATAGTTGGAATGCATTGGCGAGAAATACTTATATGGATAGATAACGACTGGATTCCCAGATATAAAACCGGCTGAAGAAGGAACAGAACCATGCAAAATACCAGGAGCGCCAATTGCACCATGGACAATCGGAGGAGCAATAGGAGCGGCTCCAATAATAGGAGCGACATGTACACGGTTCTTCATTCGTGTAGGAAACATTTTTTTCACCTCTGATTTATTATATGTATTAAAAGGGATAATGGTACTTTTGGATAAATGAACCTCCCGTCAGTGAGTTTTTTTGATCCTGCACCAATCCGGCCTCGATTTCTCCGCATCCATCATCTGTCTATATTCATAAATAGATGGATAAAATGACAAATATAATTGATTCATAATAAAGGCAGTTCACAAAAAAGTCTCATTAAAGCAAGTCTTTACTATTTGATAAAGCATAGAGATTTGTTATGATAGGAAAGGTTAACACTGCTTATAAGATGTTAACTTTGTGAAAAAGGAAACAGATAGAGAAAAAGGAGATTTTGCAATGCTACATACTAAAAAAATGCTATTATCATTTCTGACCGTGTTTGCTGCGCTGTTTTTTCTAGCATTACCAGCAAGTGCGCATGTAACGGTAAAACCAGCTTCCTCTACAACTGAAGCTTGGGAAACATATTATATAAAGATTCCTGTTGAAAAAAATATTCCAACAACAAAAGTAGTTTTAAAAATTCCAGCAAATTTAGAATTTAAAATGTACGAACCAGTAGATGGGTGGAAAACAACAACAGAAAAAGATGCGAAAGATAAAGTGACAACTGTTGCATGGGAAGCAGCAAACGATGCTTCCGCTATTCAGGTAGGACAGTATCGAATTTTTTCTTTTACAGCAAAGAACCCGACAGAAGCTGGAACTGTTATATGGGATGCCTTTCAATATTATAACGATGGCAGTATTGTAGAATGGACTGGAGACGAAAATTCAGAACTTCCCCATTCTATTACAGATATTGTGAAGTCTGAATCGACAACAGACAGTCATGGACATAGTCATGATACGAAAGCAAATGAAACAGCAGATAAATCAGAACATAATCATGAAGAAGGTACATCACTAAGCACTATATTGTCTATAATCGCAATTATTATTTCTTTAGCAGCTATCATCTTGACCTTTGTAAAAAGAAAATAATAATAAAAATTTCATTTATTTGACATTTTTTGTATGATAGTAGAGCAGATGGTCTTCAAAATAAGTGCTTCTATCATATAATGATCAAATGAATAGGTTTAATTTTTTCTTTGGAATGGAATAAACCGTAGAGAGGATCTTTTCTTATAAAAAAGGAGTGGAGTAAAGATGAAGTTCACGATTACTGATGGTGCGAAAAGCAAGCTGCAAACATATGAAGTCCCAGAAGGAGCCAGCTTTAAAATTAGCTCCATCTTCAGTGGGGGCTGCAGCTACACGTATAATTACGATTTCTCATTAGATCATATAAATGCTGAAGATACTAAATTTGAAGATAATGGAATTGTCCTTTATTTGGATCAAATGACGTTAAAACATATTAATGAAGACTTAAAATTGGATTATGTGGAAGGAAAAGGATTTCGCTTAGTAGGACCAAGTCAAATTTATTCCTTTCATTTAGATGTGAAGCGAAAAATAACAGTTTAAGCCAAAAAAACTTTCCAGAAATGGAAAGTTTTTTTAAAACATACTTGTGGATGATATACTATAAAAAATGGAAAGAAGGGATGTTTTTGGGGAACAAGATAAAGGTTTACCATTATGATGCATTTAGTTCATTACCTAATAAAGGGAATCCAGCAGGTTCCGTTATAGATGCAGATGATTTAACAGATGAAGAAATGCAGACAATCGCTAGCCTGGTTGGTTTTAATGAAACAGCATTTTCTGTTAAATCAGAAATAGCGGATATAAAGCTTCGTTATTTTACACCTGGCCATGAAATGGATTTATGTGGACATGGAACAATGGCAATGATTTATGCCCTTTTGTCACATGGTAAGTGGAGTAAAGAGGACTTAACGATTGAGACTAAAGCAGGAATATTAAAGGTATTCGTTAAAGGTATAAAAGAAGGAAAATTTGAAATAACGATGAAGCAGACAGCTCCAGAATTTGAAGTGTTTGACGGGTCGATAAAAGAGCTTGCAGAATCCATTGGCATTTTAAAAGAGGACATCGATTTGAATTTTCCTATTGTT
The DNA here is from genome assembly GCF_983173855.1 of Niallia sp. WK069_GA_01. Classification (NCBI taxonomy): domain Bacteria; kingdom Bacillati; phylum Bacillota; class Bacilli; order Caryophanales; family Bacillaceae; genus Niallia; species Niallia sp. WK069_GA_01. Next base: position 2,923,276 of record NZ_OZ470138.1, on the reverse strand, counting down.
TACGGAAGTACAGGGGTATGGACACTATTAATTCCAATAAAAAATTTAGAAACCTTCCAGAAAATGACTCCACAGAATCAACTATTTCCTAACTTGTTACAAGAAAGACCACGTGCATCGCTGCATCCATTTTGTTTAGAAACATATCATGCAGATGCCATGATGCATGGTAGGCATTTTTCTTCCCCTTATTCTGGAACGGTTGAAGATCCAGTTACAGGCACTGCTTCTGGAGTAATGGGAGCGTATTATGCTAAATACATAAACAAAGGGTTGAAAGAAAAGGAAACAATAAGGTTAATTGTAGAACAAGGACAGGAAATAAATAAAGATGGGAAAGTTTTGGTGGAAGTTTGTCAATTGGAAAATGAAATCGAGGTTCAAATAACAGGAAGTGCAGTATATGTGAAAGAATGGATGTTTGAATACGACTAATCGTTGTTTTGTTAAGTAAGTTATTCTTTTCTTTTGGCTCTATGTGTAAGTTTGTTGATTTAATCGAAGGTTCTGTTTAATTTTAATTTCAATTAATAAAAAGAATGGAAACTCCTTTTCTCAGGGCTTTCCATTCTTTTTATAAGAATTCTATTCATCAGTAGAGTAAGTGGCATCTGGTAATCGAATATTGCTATATAATATTCATTATAATTTAACATATAATGAACGATATTATTAATTACCATTCCAATGATAGATTAGTTGCACAACGCCAGAAGAGAATGTTCTTGTGTCAACCATTTTCATATTTAACCGCTTTTTTATATCAATAAACATCGGTTTTCCTTCTCCTAAAATAACAGGATGAATGGATAATCTAAATTCATCCACAAGTCCTAAATTAATAAATGTTGTAATGAGACTTGCTCCGCCATATAGCCAGATGTTTTTACCAGGCTTATTCTTCATTTCCTTTGCTGTTTCAAGAATATTTTCATTTATCCATATTGCTTGTTTATCAGTTTCTATTTGTGTTCTAGAGAAAACATATTTTTCTTTAGCATGAATCAATCTCCAAAGTTCTTTTTCGGAATCAGGATCTTCCGTCTTTGGAGTATATTGTCCCCATAAATCGTAGCTTTTTCTACCATATAAAATAGTATCAATTTGATTTAAGAAATTGGTGAATCCCATATCAGGTTCCATAATGCACCAATCAACTTCTCCATTCTTTCCTTCAATAAAACCATCTAAAGTAACTGCTAAATCTAAAATTATTCTTCTCTGTTTTCTGTTATTTGACATAACTTTTCCTCCGTTTATTATTCAGGTATTCTTTCTTCTGCCTCATTTAATAGGAAATGCACAACAAATTTAGACAATCACTGGAAATTAAGTATGACGTTACTTCGCCTATCGATAAATAAGAACTAAACCGGATAATTAAAAAGACAGTTGGTAGCTATAACTTCATAAAGAGAATGTTTGTTCTTATTTTAATCATAACAAGTATTTGGGGTGGCATCAAATAACAATAAGTATCTTTAGCAGAGCTAATCTAAAAAGAGCCACATAATTTACACTTTATGAAAGGTGAATTATGTGGCTTTTCTTATCTTCTAGAGGAGAATATGAAACAAAATGAGATGCTGGATACCTTAGTGGTCGTATCCGCATCCAGGCTTCGAGTATAGGAAATACTAGAGAGCCGATGTTGCCACAAGGCTTGCAGGATACGAATTAATCGACGTTACAAAGGACGTTGCGTATTTTTCTAGTCAATTTCCCACTTTGATACCTCTAATTGGCAAGGCCAATGCTTAGTACTTGTATCCATTTTTCTTTAGTGCTGTTCAGGGCATTTGCGATTTTGTTCTTTTTTCGGCCCTTCATCAAATGCTAATTCGATTACACTGATTAAAACAGCAGCAAGCATTTGTATGTAACCGCCAAGTTGAATAGAATCCATTGCATTATCTAGAAAATGAATAATAATCCAATTAATAAAATAAACAAGCAGAAACCTCATAAAAAAACGGATTAGCTTACTGGGAACTAATAGATAGATACATATTGTTACCAATTTAATAAGGGAATCACCAATAACGCCAAGTAATAAATAAAAAAGAACAAACAAAAAAAGGGTATACAAGGAATCAAATTGTACATCTAGAAGTTTAAAAAATCCTAATAATCCAAAATAATAAACAGCAAAGATAAACGCAAAAGCAACTAAAACAAGAAAAAGAATCACGCTGACTATCAAAATTTTTGATTGAAAAGATTCTTTTTGAAATGACGGTTTAAGCTTCAAAACGAACACTCCTAAATAAAATAGATAAATATTGTTACTTATTTTTCAAAAGGTGTTTTTAATTTATACGATTAAAACGCTAAAAAAGTTTCGGCAGCAAAGAATTTGACATCTATAATAAATGGTGAGAAAATAACTACCGAACGGTCGGTAGGTAATATGGCTGATTTCTTCAATTGGAGGGAAATAGATGAATCGTTATTGGATGATGGTATTTGGAGCAGGTCTAATAGAAGTGCTTTGGGTAGCTGGATTAAAATATGCAGCAACACCATTAGAGTGGATTGGAACAGGATTAGCCATTGTATTTAGTTTTTTCCTGTTAATATATACAACAAATTTTTTACCAATTGGAACGGTATATGCTGTTTTTACAGGGCTTGGCACAATCGGAACGGTAATTGGAGAAATTGTTTTCTTTGGTGAGCCAATAGAGCCATTAAAGATCTTATTTATCGGGATATTGCTGATAGGTGTAATTGGATTAAAGATGGTAACAGATAAAGAACCAGGGAAAGAGAGCTGATGATGAATGGCATGGATTGCCTTGTTTGTAGCAGGATTATGTGAAGTAGCAGGTGTTCTTAATATAAAGAGACTAACTTTAAAGAAGTGGGATGCTGCCATCTATCTTGTGTTAGGATTTATAGTAAGTTTTGCGATGTTGACTTACGCTTTAAAAACCATTCCGATGGGAACAGCATATGGAATTTGGACCGGAATTGGCACAATTGGTTCGGCGTGCATCGGCATGTTTTTATATGATGAACCGAAAGAATGGAAAAGACTGTTGTTTATTGGCATGATTTTAGCAGCGACAATCGGATTGAAATTGATTTCCTAAAAAGTCTTATAGGAGGAGGCAGCTCCATGAAACGAGAAGAATTAAAACAGGCTGCATTAAAATATTTTACCGAAAATGGATATGAGGGTACTTCCCTAAACCAAATTGCAGAAGAAGCAGGTATTAAGAAATCTTCCATTTATGCACATTTTAAGGGGAAAGATGAGTTGTTTTTAGAAGTGCTTCGTGAAGCAAAGGACGTAGAAATAAGATTAAAGGAAACCTATTTTCAACAAAATGATACGAGCAATGTGGCAGCATTTTTACATGGTTATTTAGTAAATATAGTAGAAATGTTTCAGCAATATGAAAGCTTAAAGTTTTGGCTGCGAATGGGATTTCTTCCTCCAGTACATCTATATAAAGAAGTACAGCAAGAGGTAGTAGAGGTGGAAGCATTTCAAGAAAGGCTGCTGAAAAAAACTTTTCAACAATGGATGGACAAAAATGCGATAACATCTGAAGAAAATGCAGAAACGATCACAGTTGCTTTTACTGGAATGGTGATGGCGATCATGGTAGAGCTCGCTTATTTTAATACATCCGATCAAGTGGACAAAAAACTGGACGCTTTATGGAAGGTGTTTTGGCGGGGAATAACTATTTAATGGAAAAAAGTGCAGAGATAGCAGTAATCTCGCACTTTTTTTAACACCGAAAGCTTTTAACTAAACAAGTGCTTCTTTCATAATCTCTTCTAATGTCTCTGCATATTGTTCTACCTCTTGTATCGTTGTTTCTTTTCCAAATGAGATTCGAATAAACTCCTTCGCTTGTTCATCTGATAGTCCCATTGCCTTCATTGATTTTGATGGAGTTTGCAGTCCAACTTGACAGGCGCTTCCAGTAGATATAGCATACCCTCTTCGATTGCTTTCCAACATCACCCATTGACCTTCCATGCGATTTATTCGCAATCCAATAATAGAAGGAAGCTGCGAATTGCAGATGATTGGATGAACAGCAGGAAGTTTTTTTATTTTATTAATAAAGGCGTTATGGAGTTGTTTATAATGAAGATGATTTTGTTCCAACTGCTTTATCGCCTTTTGGCCAGCAATGGTCATTGCCACAATTCCTGCCGTATTTAATGTTCCAGGACGAAATCCCCCTTCATGTGTGGTTCCTGGATAAAAACCATCCCAGCTATGTTTTGGATGAATATAAGCAACACCAACTCCTTTTGGACCATAAAATTTATGACTGGAAATAGAAAAACCATCTAGTTTTTTAGCGAAAGAATCAACAGGAAGTTTGCCGAAACTTTGGACTAAATCACTATGAAAAAGAATCGAATATTTTTTGCAAAGAGAGCCAATTTCTTTAATAGGCTGAATAGCACCTGTTTCAGCATTGACATGATGAATGGAGACAAGTGCAGTATTTGCTGTTAGCTTTTTCTCTAAAAGTTTTAAGTCTATTAATCCACCAGTTGTGGAAGGAAGATAAGAAATTTCGTATCCTTGTTTTTCTAATATTCTCATGGTGCTGTGAATAGAAGAGTGCTCTGCCATTGTAGTAACGATATGTTTTTTATGCTTCGGCTGTTTAGAAAGCAGTGCATGAATCGTTAAAAAATTACTTTCTGATCCTCCACTTGTAAAATACAGTCCGTTTTTCTCCACCCCTAATAAGATAGAAAAATCACTGCGGCATTGTGCAATTATAGATGAAACGGTTCCTCCCATATCATGAAGACTATTTGAATTGGCAAAATAGTTCGCCGCAACTTCTACATATGCTGCGGCTGCATCCTTATCTAATGGACTGGTTGCAGCATAATCTAAATAAATCATTGTAGTTCCTCCAAATCAGTGGCTTAAAGAGGTTGTTCAAAAAGTCCGGTAAAAATGACACGTCGAATTTCTTCGTTGGCGTCACTTTCAAAGTGAAGCCGCCTTGAACTTCTGGGTCCTTTTTATCTTCCTTTTTGAACACGCACTTAAAAAGTAAAACTTCCGTAAAAATCATTTTTCTAATTTCTTGTAATTTGATCGCACTTGCTTTACTGGTATTCATTTCATCCTAAGAATGAAATTTAAAAAGAAAATACTTGTCATAAGTTTAAATCTATGTAAATATAAGTGTCAAGACACCTGTTAAGAGAGAGGGAGAAAATATGCAAGCTGATGTTTTAATTATTGGAAGTGGAATTGCAAGTTTGCAATTGGCAAAGTTGATTTCTAATCATTTAAATGTGATTATTCTCACAAAATCAAAAATAGTGCACAGCAATTCTTATCTAGCACAAGGAGGAATTGCAGCTACCGTCAGCAAACAAGATGACTTCAAAAAACACGGACTTGATACAATCGAAGCAGGAAGATTTCATAATAATACAGATGTAGTAAAGACAATCACGAAAAAAGCCCCTGACTTAATTCAGGAATTAGTGAGAGACGGCTGTGCTTTTGACAGGGATAAGAACGGGGAGTTACTGCTTGGCATGGAAGGAGCGCATAGCGAAAAACGAATTGTGCATGGCGGTGGAGATGCAACTGGTAAAAGGGTGGTAGAATTTTTAACAGATTCGCTAGGAAACAATGTAACGATAATAGAGGACTTTTTTGTTGATGAATTATTACAAAACAATCAAAAAGAGTGTATTGGAGCAAAAGGGGAATATATAAGTGGTCAACAAGATTGTTTTTTTGCAACACATACGGTGATTGCTACAGGTGGATGCGGACAAATTTATTCCTTTAGCTCCAGTGAAAAAACAATCACAGGTGATGGGATAGCACTTGCTTATTTGAGTGGCGCTGCTATAACAGACATGGAATTTGTGCAATTTCATCCAACATTGCTTTCGATTGAGGGAAAAACGAAAGGACTTATTTCTGAAGCTGTGAGAGGAGAAGGTGCTAGGCTTGTAACGGAGCAGGGTGTTTATATTATGGAGAATGTGCATCCTTTTAAAGATTTAGCTCCAAGGCATATAGTCTCCCAAACGATTTACAGCTATTTGAAGAAAGGTGAAAAAGTTTATTTAGATATTAGTAGTATCAGTGACTTCGAACAACATTTTCCTTCTATTACAAAAATATGTAGGCGAAATGGCGTTGATTTAGCAGAGAAAAAAATTCCAGTTGCACCTGGCTGCCATTTTTTAATGGGGGGAATTGAAGCTGATTTGTTTGGAAGAACAACGGTTAAAGGTTTATATGCAATCGGGGAAGCGGCATGTACTGGTTTTCATGGAGCAAACCGATTAGCTAGTAATTCTTTATTAGAAGGCTTATTTATGGGCAAGCAGCTTGCTGAATATATCCATACAACAGATTATCGTCCTGCTTCTTATTTTGTTCATAAGAGAAGAGAAATAGATCATGGTAATAAGCCTATTCTACCTGATCAAAATACAATTAAAGCAAGGATGATGGAATGTGTTGGGATTGTCAGAAATGAAAGGGGCTTACAAAACCATCTTCAGTGGCTGGAGAGCTGCGGTATAAAGGACTCTATTCCTTATAATCTAGATGTATTTTCTTCAAAGGATAAGGAAATCATTTTTATGTTAATGACTTCCTGGTTTATAACAAAATCTGCTTTGGCAAGAACAGAAAGCAGAGGAGGTCATTTTCGTGAAGATTTTCCCGAAGAAAAAGAAGAATGGTTTAAAAGGAAGATTATCCATAAATTAGAAGAGGCAGGAATCTATGAATATAATAAAATTGCGAAAACAACTTGAATCTTTTTTTATTGAAGATATTGGAGAAAGAGATGTTACAACAGATACGATTTTTCCAGTTGAAGCACTCGGGAAAATTGTTTTTTTAGCCAAAAGCAATGGGATTTTTTGTGGAGAAACCGTTATTGAATTAGGTTTTCATGTACTTGAACCATCCATGGAGATAACCTTGCATATCAAGGATGGAGAAAAAATAGAGGTAGGGCAAGAAATTGCAACAGTTAAAGGCACTATTAGAAATCTTTTAAAAGGAGAGCGGGTTGTCCTTAATCTGATACAAAGAATGAGCGGCATCGCAACAAAAACAAAAGAGGCAGCGGACATATTGAATAGTCCCTATACAAAAATTTGTGATACGCGAAAAACGACTCCCGGCTTGCGAATGCTTGAAAAATATGCTGTAACAGTCGGTGGAGGCTTTAATCATCGCTATGGTTTGTATGATGCGGTCATGATTAAGGATAATCATATTTCGTTTGCTGGATCGATTAGCAATGCGGTGAAAACGATTAAACAATCAATTGGTCATATGGTGAAGGTGGAAGTAGAGACAGAAACAAAGGCACAAATGCTAGAAGCCTTGCAAGCAGGAGCCGATGTGATTATGTTTGATAATCGACATCCAGATGAAATTAAAGAATGGATAAGGGATATTCCTGAAACTGTCACAACGGAGGCATCTGGAGGCATTACTTTAGACAACATTGCCTCCTATAAGGATTGTGGCGTTGATTATCTCTCTCTCGGCTTTTTGACTCATTCTGTTTGTTCATTAGATATTAGTGTAAAGGTCAGCATGTCATAATCGAAATGTGGGGGATGGGGAACGATGAATATTTTGGAACAATTGCAAATGGATAAAAAACAAATTCCAGACAAATATTTAAAGATGTCAACGAAAGAATTAGAAGATAGAGCAGAGAAAGTAAAAAGGACAATGGGAAAGCGGCTATTTGTCCCTGGTCATCATTATCAAAAGGACGAGGTTATTCAGTTTTCTGATACAACCGGAGACAGTTTAAAACTTGCTCAAGTAGCTGCTGAAAACAAGGAAGCAGAATATATTGTTTTTTGCGGTGTGCATTTTATGGCAGAAACTGCTGATATCTTAACAACAAACCAACAAAAAGTGTATCTTCCTGATATGAGAGCAGGCTGTTCGATGGCCGATATGGCCGATATTTATCAAACGGATCGTGCATGGGGAAAATTGCAGCAGCTTTTTGGCGACACAATTATTCCGCTCACATATGTAAATTCAACCGCAGCTATTAAAGCGTTTGTTGGGATAAATGGAGGAGCTACTGTTACTTCATCAAATGCAGAAAAAATGGTTACTTGGGCATTTACGCAAAAAGAAAGACTGCTATTTTTACCAGATCAACATTTAGGAAGAAATACTGCCTTTCGTTTAGGCATACCATTGGAAAATATGGCAGTATGGAATCCGATTACAAATGAGCTCGAGTATGATGGTCCATTGGATACTATTCAAGTTATTTTATGGAAAGGACATTGTTCTGTCCATGAAAATTTTACTGTGAAGAATATTGCAGAAGTTAGAGCACAATTCCCTGAAATGAAAATTATCGTTCATCCAGAATGTAGACGAGAAGTTGTAGAATTATCCGATTATGCTGGATCTACCAATTATATAATAGAATGCATTCAAAATGCTGCACCTCATACTTCTTTTGCGATAGGAACAGAAATGAATTTAGTAAAACGGATCATAAAAGAACATAAAGATAAACATATCATTTCTTTAAATCAAAATATGTGCCCATGTTTAACCATGAATCGAATTGATTTGCCCCATTTTGTCTGGTGTTTAGAATCTCTGGAAGCAGGATTTGAAACGAATCAGATTATTGTAGAAGAACCTGTAGCAAGCAATGCACGCTTAGCATTAGAAAGGATGCTGACTATTTCTTAATTTATAGAGGTAAGAATGATTAGAATGAAATGATTTTTAGTAAAAAAACTGTTGATAAGCATATTTATCGACAGTTTTTTTCATTTTTTTCCGTTTTTTTGTAACTTTTTCTTCTTTCATTCGTTCATATATATAGATGCAAATTTTTAAAAAACATATTTGGAAACTGCTAAAGGAGATGTGAGAAGAAAATGTGGATTACAATATTTTTGCTGCTGCTCTTTTCCATCGGACAATACCGAAATATAACCCATCCAAAGGAGCCGCGATTAACGAGGGTGGATATTGCGAATCAAACAGATCTTGAAAATAAAATGATTGTCGACGATAATGCTTTGATTGAATTGCAAAAGGTTTGGGAAAATGTTCTATGGGAGCAATCCAAAAGGAATATGGCTAGAGTAGAAGATGTTGATATTCAGCTTTTTTATGAATATAAAACAGATTTTCCTGAAAATATTGAAAATTATAAAATATGGTTTTCTGTTAATGGCAGTACTGAAATTATTAATCCAATAGAGCATACATACGTAAAATTAGATGGAGAAAAGGCAAAAAAACTGAAAAATATTTTGCTGCATAAAACGGTAAAAAAAACAGCAACACCTTAAAACGTAATTAAATAGTAGGAAGGCCGAGGAGGTTTTATCGTTATAAAATATATCTGTTTTATAACGATAAAACCTCTTTTATTCGATAAATGAATAGGCTTGCTCTTAATGGACCACTTGGGCAAAATGGACGCTTGGCAACACAGATCGAATAATGACAAATAAACAGGAATATTATAAGATAGGTGTAAAAAGAGGGAAATATTGGAGTGTGATAAAGAGAAAGATCGCAGCCAATTGAAAGAGGGGAAGAAAGAAAATTGTTTTTTTATAAAAAAAGTCTGAATACAGTGAATAAATATAATGGAAGCGAATTATATGAAATAGCGTATGTTTTAACTGGAAATCTTCAATACGCACATCAATTAGTAGAAACTAGCTTTACTTCATTAAATTATTCATTATTTAGAACAAATGAAGAACTATTATTACATAATTTATGGAAACAATATAAAAAACAGCCGAAAACGGATTCGTTTGTATCGTTGTCCAACCATAAGTACCCATTGTTAACTAACCTTTCAAAGCTTTCAGAAATGGAACGAATGATGGTTATTCTTCGTTATCATAAAAAATATTCCATAAAAAAAATGGCCAAAATCTTTTTTTTATCACCAAGAAAAATAAGAGGTCATTTACTTCATGCTATTCCAATTTGGATTGAAAACAACCCTTTGATTGTTTTAGAGCAGCTTTCTAATTTATTTCAAGCAGAAATAGATGCGCTGCAATTGAATCATAAGCCAATTGAAAAAATAAATAAACAATTCATAATTGATCAACCTAAAGGCGTTTCCAAAAAGAAGTTATATTATTGCAGTGCATGTATTGCCTTATTTCTTTTTTTCGGAGGCTCCATGGATAATGCTTTACTTTATAAAACAAGAGCAAGTGAAGGACCAGATATCTTAAAGATTTATAAAGAAGGTACATTACCACAAATTGTTGACGAAAAATTAAAAAAAATCGGCTTTTCTGATTACAATGTATATGCAAACTATATGGAACGCTCGTTTTCAATTAATACTTCAAATAAAAAAGTGAACGAAGAAAAGGAGCAAATTACTTCTATAGTAGCTTCAGTTTTACAAGAACAGCATTTTGATTATACGGTGCAATTTGAATATTATGAACCATATGAAGAAGATGAAACATCAATAGATTCTGAGGCAAAAAAATTAGAGGAGGTTCACAGAAAAATCGAGAAAGAAGCAAGTGAAAGAATGGATTTTGATTCTCAGTTTACTTCTTTTTATTTCGATGGGGAAAAATGGGGGGCATGGGTACCTGATGATATAAGTGATGCAAAGTTAGATAAGAATAGAAATACGTTGAAAACCATTATAAAAAAGTATGGAGAAAATGAAAAAATTTCTTTTCATTATTATAATAAAAAAGAATTGGAAGCAGAGCAAAGATGGTATCAGCTATTCGAGTATATAACAGAAGGGATAGCGAAAAATCCTCAATATCTATTTAAATCGCTGGAGTTAGATTACATAAATGGAGTTATCCAAGTGAATATTAATACAAACTATTTTTTTGAAGATAAAGGGAACGAACCAATTGTTCGTGAAATAAAAAGGGGAATAAATGCTTTTCTACAAGCTAAGGAAATAAAGGAAATCATTAATGAGGATAAGTATGAGATAAATATCCTTGCTGCTTCTGGAAATAAATTAAAAGAAGAGTAAATGAACTAGTTAACAGCTGGAAACTTGAGGATTCTTCTCATTTTAAGCAGAAAAAAAATCAATAGAGAGTAGACAAAGTATTCATAAACACTTTGTCTACAGGGAAGATCTATCTATTTATGTGAAGCATTCTTTTCTTCTAAAAATTCTCCAAGTTCATCATCTAATTCTAGATATTCATCAGCAGAGGAGAATTCATCATCTTCTTGAGTGATTTGAAAAAAGTTAAATAATTGTTTGATCATCATTAATCACCTTTATATTTTATGTTTTTATAACAATTAGGATGTCCGTCAGTGCTAGTTCTTATACGAAAAAAAAGGGAATAATGCGAGGGATTTGTAGCGAATGTCCATTTGGAAAAATATTGGTACATTAAGATTTCTAATGCTGAGAGGAAATCAGGAGTTATAGTAATAGCTAAGAATGGGATGAGCTTACAATAGAAACGGTTTATAGGAAAAACTTTCTTTTGAAAGAACGAAACTATATATGTTTTTGTATAAATGGTTATAATAGCGGCAATAATGCATAGATGTTAACCAACGTTTTTTTAAAATAAGAAAGTATAAAAGTTTTCCACTTAGATTAGTGGCTAGCGCCAGCAGCCAGCCATTGTGAATATTGTCTCTTATCTCTAAAAGTAAAGAACTCTTTTTAAGTCAAGAGAACATTTTTCTTCGAGGCTAAACAAGGCGCTTGCGCTTTTCTATTGTCTAGCTCCAGCGCCTAGCCCCTGTGAGTATTGCCTCCAGCCTCTAAAAGTAAGAAACACTTTTTGAGTCTGGAGAACATTTTTCTTCGAGGCTAAACAAGGCGCTTGCGCTTTTCTTATGGTAAAATATATTCAATAGTCAGGCTTTATAGACTAAATGAAGGTGAAGGCAGTGGAGTGGATTGACAAGAAGAGAAAAGGTTGTTGTGTTGATAGGTCCAACAGCTGTTGGTAAGACGAAATTAAGCATTGAATTAGCGAAACGTTTTAATGGTGAAATCATTAGCGGTGATTCCATGCAGATATATAAAGGGATGAATATAGGAACAGCAAAAATTAAACAAGAAGAAATGGAAGGAATCCCACATCATCTTATTGATATTATAAATCCAGATGATAGTTTCTCTGTTGCTGAATTTCAAACATTAGTCAGAGAAAAAATTTCCGAAATTACGAATCGAGGAAAAACTCCATTTATTGTTGGGGGAACAGGCTTGTATATTCAATCTGTTTTGTATGATTATCAATTCCAAGAAACACCAACAGATCATCATTATCGAAAAGAGCTGGAATCTCTAGCAGAACAAGAAGGATCGAAAGCAATTCATGTTTTATTAGAAAAGGTAGACAGCGAGGCTGCAAGCAAAATTCCACATCAAAATGTTCGGCGGGTTATCCGAGCACTAGAAGTGTTTCATGTAACAGGAAAAAAAGCTTCAGAGTGGCAGAAGGAACAGAAGAAAGAACTATTATACGATGCAGCGATAATAGGTTTAACAATGGAAAGAGAACTATTATACAGCCGGATTAATGAACGAGTAGAAATAATGGTAACAGAGGGACTTATAGAAGAAGTGAACTATTTTTATCAGTTAGATTTAAGAGATTGTCAAGCGATTCAAGCGATAGGCTATAAGGAATTGTATAAATATTTTGATGGTTTTCTTTCATTGGATGAAGCAATTGACGAATTAAAACAAAACTCAAGGCGTTACGCCAAAAGGCAATTAACTTGGTTTCGCAATAAAATGAGTGTAAAATGGTTTGATATGACAGATAGTGTAAGAAACCGTGACATTAGAAAAAAAATAATGGAAATTTCGACATATCTGGAAGGAAAGCTTTAATTAAAAATAGAATACATACTATTAGAGAGAAAAGAGGAGGATTTTCATGAAACAATCGGTTAATATTCAAGATCAATTTCTAAATCAACTACGAAAAGATGGTACAAGTGTTACAGTTTTTTTATTAAATGGATTTCAAATTCGCGGAATTATAAAAGGTTTTGATAATTTTACTGTTCTATTTGAATCAGAAGGAAAACAACAATTAGTATACAAACATGCCATTTCAACATTTTCTCCATTAAAAAATGTTCAAATTGATTTAGAGGGAAATCAAGCCAATCAAGCATAAATTTGAGAAACTTCACGTAAGCATTATACGTGAAGTTTTTTTTATGGAAAAAAGCGAAGTGGTTTAAAAAGTAGGTCTTTTTTTTACTATTTCTAATGAATAAGCTAACGTGTAAATATACATATATGGGGCAATGGAGGAGAGATAATTAGTAGCCGTGGGCTTCTGTCCCTGAGGAGGTGTGGCTTTTGGAACATCCAATAAGGATGAAAAATAATGGACAGATTAGCGTTGTTATTAACTCGCAGAAGAAGAAGGTTCTCCCAAGAGACCTGCCGGAAGCAAATATAATCCCCAAAAAAATACCTAGTGAACATGCTGCACTTAGGGAAATTGAAGAAGAATTAGGAAGCCTTGTTGGCATGGATGAAATGAAAAAAATGATTAAAGAGATATACGCTTGGATTTATGTGAATAAAAAAAGAGAAGAAAATGGTTTGAAAACTGGAAAGCAAGCACTTCACATGATGTTTAAAGGAAATCCAGGTACAGGGAAGACAACGGTTGCTAGATTAATCGGCAAGTTATTTCAAAAAATGAATGTCCTGTCAAAAGGCCATTTAATAGAAGCGGAACGTGCTGATTTAGTTGGTGAATATATTGGGCATACGGCACAAAAGACAAGGGATTTAGTGAAAAAGGCACTTGGCGGAATTTTATTTATTGACGAAGCCTATTCGTTAGGAAGAGGTGGGGAAAAAGATTTTGGCAAGGAAGCAATTGATACACTTGTCAAGCATATGGAGGATAAACAGCATGAATTTATATTAATTCTTGCAGGTTATTCAAGGGAAATGGACTTTTTCTTGTCATTAAATCCTGGGCTTCATTCTAGATTTCCTCTTGTTATTGACTTTCCTGATTATACAACAGATCAATTAATGGAAATTGGCAATCGAATGTTAGAGGAGAGAGAGTATACCTTAAGTCATGAAGCCGAAAAGGTTTTGAAGGAACATTTAACCTCTATTCGAACAATTCACCTTCCGAAAACCTTTTCAAATGGCAGGTATGTTCGGAATATAATTGAAAAATCAATAAGGGCTCAATCGATGAGGCTGTTAATGTTAAGTCGTTATGATCGTCATGAATTAATGACGTTACGAAGCAATGATTTAGTTTTGGAGGAAAAGGAAAAAGGATACTAACATATAGTACTCTGAAAAGGGCTTTTGGGTTCACTCGAATAGTCCGCAGTAATAATACACTTGGCTTTCCATGGGGCGAGCGGCGAGCCTGACTTGCAAATCCCATAGGAGTCTTCGTGTATTCTGACTGCTGCCTGCCTGTAAACGTAAGAAAATCTGCTTTATACCATGTGCCATGGTGCAAACTTTGGGTCCATGGGTGTATACATTGATCAATGTTCGTTCTTTCGTTTCTTTGTTAGAAATAAAGGTTAAAAAATTCACTTGTATTATTGAACACTAACAACTTGGTTAGTGTTTTTTTTAGGGAATAATATAGTTTTTTGTTGCATATTGTCACTTTTTTTAGAAGTAACTTAATGTAAGAAAAAAAGCTGTTTTTCATGTATAGAGTATGCTACTGTATATTAACATAGATGGGTGAACGAGAAATGTTCTTTTCGGAAACAAAGAAGAAATTTGATTTATAATGATAAAAATAATATATCGGCAATAATAAGGTATATGTTAGGAAAGAAAACGTTTTTTTGTTATAATATGAGAATCAATATACTTACATTAGATAATAGTCTAGATTCGCCATACAGGATGTACAAGTGCCGGCATTGCTACAGGACGTGGCACATTTCCTAACCCCGGCGAGTACTGTCTCCTGTGTCTAGAAATTGAGTCAGGAGAACATTTTTTTCGGGGTTAAACAAGGCGCTTGCGCTTTCTTAAAAAGGTAAGAAAGTATAAAGTTTTTCAAACTAGATTAGTGTCTAGCTCCAGCGCCTAGCCCCTGTGAAAGATAACCTCCTGCCTCTAAAAGTAAAGAACACTTTTTGAGGCAGGAGAACATTTTTCTTCGGGGCTGAGCAAGGGCGCTTGCGCTTTTCTTATATACTGCAAGAATAATGTTGAAGGAAGGTCTGCTTATTGAAACAGGCAAAAGAAAAAGTAATACTCGTAGGGTGTCAAACAACGGAAGATACTGCAAGATATGAGTACTCGATGGAAGAGCTGTCTTCTCTAACGGGAACAGCGGACGGCGAAGTAGTTGCTTCTCTTATTCAAAATCGAGACCGCATCCATCCCTCTACTTATATTGGGAAAGGAAAAGTAGAGGAATTAGAAGCACTTGCAGAAGAGCTGGAGGCAGATATCATTATCTTTAATGATGAATTATCTCCAAGTCAAGTCCGTAACTTATCGAAAAATATAGAATCCAGAATTATTGATCGCACACAATTGATTTTAGATATATTTGCAAAAAGAGCCCGTTCAAAAGAAGGGAAGCTGCAAGTAGAGCTGGCGCAGCTGCAGTATTTATTGCCGAGATTGGGTGGACAGGGTTTACAGCTTTCAAGATTAGGAGCAGGAATTGGAACGAGAGGACCTGGAGAAACAAAACTGGAATCTGATCGAAGACATATCCGTAGAAGAATAGATGATATTAAAACGCAGCTGCAAGTAATTGTCCAGCATCGGGACCGCTATCGGGAAAGACGAAAAAAAAATAGAGCCTTTCAAATTGCACTTGTTGGATATACAAATGCAGGGAAATCCACTTTGTTTAACCGTTTGGCAGAAGCAGACTCTTTTGAAGAGGATATTTTGTTTGCAACGCTTGATCCGATGACAAGAAAAGTTATTTTACCAAGTGGTTTTACGGCATTAATTACCGATACAGTAGGTTTTATTCAAGATTTGCCAACTACTTTAGTTGCAGCGTTTCGATCAACTTTAGAAGAAGTAAGAGAAGCAGATTTATTGCTGCATGTTGTTGATATGTCTAATGAAGAATATTACCAACAGGAAGAGACGGTGCATAAACTATTAGAAGATTTAGAAATGCCGCCTATTTCTCAATTAACTGTTTATAATAAACGCGACTTAATGCATAAAGAATTTGTGCCAACTTCAAAAAATGAAAATATTATCATAACCGCTTTAGACAAGGACGATCGAAATAAAGTAAAGCAAAAAATTGAGAAAATCATGATAGAAAATATGGATTATTATGAAGTGGAAGTATCAGCAAGCAACGGCAAGCTTCTTTCTCAATTAAAAAATGAAACGATAATGCGCAGTTTAGTTTTTGATGAAGAAGAACAGCATTATGTTTGTAAAGGTTATGTACTAAAAGATCATGCTATTACAGCAAAATTAATGAAATTAAAGGAATTTGATAGGAGAAGCTAATGTACGAACACTTAACATACGGAGATAAGCTTCAATCTCTTGTTACAGAAGTAGAACAGCAAATAACAAACGTTCATAAACAAATAGAAGCTAACATTGATAGTAACCAATATCGTGTATTAGCAAGTTTTCAACAAAATAGAGTAAGTGAATCTCATTTTATTCCATCAACTGGTTATGGGTATGACGATTTAGGAAGAGATACGCTGGAAAATATATACGCAGAAGTATTTGGAGGAGAAGCAGGATTAGTTCGTCCACAAATTATTTCTGGTACTCACGCTATTAGTATTGCCTTGTTTGGCATTTTGCGTCCTGGTGATGAATTATTATATATTACTGGAAAACCATATGATACTTTAGAGGAAATAGTCGGTATTCGAGGGAATGGTGTTGGTTCTTTAAAGGAATTTCAAATCGATTATAACAGCGTTGATCTGCTGTCAAATGGAAATCCGGATTTTGAAGCTATAGCAGCCAGCATAAAACCAAATACAAAAATGATTGGCATTCAGCGTTCAAAAGGCTATGCGACTAGGCCTTCTTTTACAATTGCGGAAATGAAAGAAATGATTGAATTTGTAAAAGAATTAAAAGAGGATGTTATTGTATTTGTTGATAATTGTTATGGTGAGTTTGTGGAACAGCAAGAGCCATGTCATGTTGGAGCAGATTTAATGGCAGGTTCCTTAATAAAAAATCCAGGTGGAGGCCTTGCGAAAACTGGCGGATATATTGTTGGTAAAGAAGAGCTAGTAACAGCATGCTCATATCGCATGACGTCACCAGGAATCGGGGCAGAAGCTGGAGCATCTCTTTATAGTCTGCAAGAAATGTATCAAGGGTTTTTTCTTGCTCCACATATTGTAGGACAAAGTTTAAAAGGGGCCGTTTTTACGGCAGCGATGCTTGAAAAGCTTGGCATGAATTCTTCTCCAAAATGGAACACCAAGCGTACGGACTTAATTCAATCTGTTCAGTTTGATGATAAAGAGAAGATGGTTGCCTTTTGTCAGGCTATCCAATTTGCATCCCCTGTGAATTCCCATGTAACTGCCTATCCAAACTATATGCCAGGATATGAAGACGATGTTATTATGGCTGCAGGCACTTTTATTCAAGGAGCAAGTATCGAATTAACGGCAGATGGTCCAATACGCCCTCCATATGTGGCATATGTACAAGGTGGGTTAACCTACTCCCATGTAAAAATTGCCGTTTGTATGGCTGTTAATCGTTTATTAGAACAAAAATTAATCACCATTGAAGTATAAACAGCAAGCATTCGGGGAATAGTTAACAAACTTAAGGCAGAAAGTGTCACATAGGTTGACAACAATTCTCACCGAAATTATAATGAAATTGGGTAAATTTATTTAAAAGGAGCCGAAAACTATGTCAGGTAGTCAAATTCGTCGGTCGATGCCTCTATTCCCAATAAGTATTGTTATGCAGTTAACGGAGCTGTCCGCTAGACAAATTCGCTACTATGAAGAGCACGAATTAGTGGCTCCAGCACGAACGGATGGAAATAGACGGCTTTTCTCATTAACTGATATTGATAAATTATTGGAAATTAAGGATTTAATCGATCAAGGAGTAAACCTTGCTGGAATTAAACAAATTTTCTCTGTTAAAGAAAAACAAGTTTTAACAGATGATGTGAAAAAAGAAGCAGAAAAAGCTCGTCGAGAATTATCCGATGAGGATTTGCGTAAATTATTGCGCAAAGAGTTATTAAATGCTGGACGCTTTAACAATTCAACTCGATCATCAATGCGTCAAGGAGATATGACAAGATTTTTTCCTAGATAAAGAATAGATAAGAGAGACTTTAGGAGGAGAATAGATGGCTAATAACTATACGAAAGACGATATTAAACGATTTGCACAAGAAAGTGATGTTAAATTTATTCGTCTACAATTTACAGATATTTTAGGGACAATTAAAAATGTGGAAATACCAATCAGCCAGCTTGATAAAGCATTAGACAACAAGATGATGTTTGATGGATCATCCATTGAAGGATTTGTCCGTATTGAAGAGTCTGATATGAATTTATATCCTGATTTAGATACATGGGTAGTTTTCCCTTGGACAGCAGAAAAAGGGAAAGTAGCACGTCTTATCTGTGATATTTATAATCCAGATGGTACACCATTTGATGGAGATCCACGCAATAATTTAAGAAGAATCCTTAAAGAAATGGAAGCGCTTGGATTTACTGATTTCAATTTGGGTTCAGAACCAGAATTCTTTTTATTTAAATTAGATGAAAAAGGGAATCCTTCACTTGAGTTAAATGATAATGGTGGATATTTTGACTTAGCACCAACGGACTTAGGGGAAAATTGCCGTCGTGATATCGTTCTAGAGCTTGAAGAAATGGGCTTTGAGATTGAAGCTTCTCATCATGAAGTGGCTCCAGGCCAACATGAAATCGACTTTAAATATGAGGATGCTATTACTGCTTGCGATCAGATTCAAACATTTAAGCTTGTAGTGAAAACTATTGCTCGAAAACATGGTCTTCATGCAACTTTTATGCCGAAGCCACTGTTTGGAGTAAATGGATCTGGAATGCATTGCAACCTGTCGTTATTTAAAAATGGCGAAAATGCATTTTATGATCCAACAAGAGAATTAGAATTAAGTGAAACGGCATTGCAGTTTATTGCAGGAGTTGTTAAACATGCGACAGCTTTTACAGCAGTAACGAACCCGACTGTAAACTCTTATAAACGTTTGGTTCCTGGGTATGAAGCACCTTGTTATGTTGCATGGTCAGCCCGCAATCGCTCGCCGCTAATGCGTATTCCTGCATCACGCGGATTAAGTACACGTGTGGAAGTTCGAAGCGTAGACCCAGCAGCAAATCCGTATTTAGCAATGGCTACTCTTTTAAAAGCAGGATTAGACGGAATTAAAAATGACTTGTTCCCGCCAGCTCCAGTAGATCGCAATATCTACATTATGAGCAAAGAAGAGCGATTAGCAGAAGGAATTGAAGACCTGCCTGCATCATTAGACGAAGCATTAACTGAACTAAAACGTAATGAAATAATGATCGATGCACTTGGAGAACATATTACAGCACACTTTATTGAAGCAAAAGAAATTGAGTGTGACATGTTCCGCACACAAGTTCACCAATGGGAAAGAGATCAATACTTGGAAATGTATTAAGAGGAAAAAGCCTTAGCGCTGTAAGCGTCGAGGCTTTTTTATTTGGGGCTAACCATTTGATTAGAAACCCACTCTTTTGAGAACAACTTTTTATTATACTTACAGAAAACCTGCACAAATAAATTTGCATCATAAAGATTGAAAGAGGAAATTTGATTTTATCTTGAAGCAAGGAGCCAGCCTGCAAACACGAAGGCTCCTATGGGATTGTGGGACAAGCGAGAACCCGCAATAGTTTTCCAACACACGCCACATGGAAAGCGAAGTGTATTCCACCTGCGAAACCCTTTTTTCAGGTGGCTTAACCACACGCATTTCAAATGGATAATACGCTTAATATTCATCCTGCTCATTATATTGCCATTTCTGGAAAAGGTAAATTAGCACTGCAGAGATAAGAGAGTTTGTATAAATAATAATATGATGCAAACCTTCAAGTTTATAAATTCCCAAGTGTTCATACCAATACATAATGCCAAAAGCAAAAATAGCATCACTTACCATATTCAAAAGAATATATTTGAAAAAATGCCCAAACGTAAAATATAAAAAAATCGTAGGTAAAACAATATATATTCCATATATAAAAGGGGTTGTATTCGTTAAAGGGAAAATCGTTTTATTAATTTCAAATAATTGATACCGTTCATAAAACTGAAAAAAAACCGTTAAAACTAGTGCGCTAAACAATCCACCAGGAATGAATTTTTTCACTTTTTTTATATCTAAGAAAAAGAATAGTCCCCACGGAAGAATTAACAGTCCCCATAATATAACTTGTGCAATCATTTTAAATTCCTTTCCATATTTATTTATCACTTTATAGTAAGAAGTAAGCAAAATTACATGTACAAAAAGCCAATAGTAAATAAATCATTCATTCATTCAAAATTACTCTTCCAAGCGCTTGAAATTTTTCATTCGACTTATAGAGTCTGCCATTAAATAAATAAAAAATTGTATAAAAAAAGAATAATAATAATGCCATTTGACTGGATCGTAAATGCCAATCCAATGTACGAATGGAAGGGCAATGATAGAGTAAACCGCAAATAAGAGTGCTTTAATAAAACGACTTGTTTTTGGTTTTATTTGAAGAAAAAACATGACCGTTATAGGCAGTGCAAAAGAACTGAATGGAATATAATTAGAAACAGCAGGAAATACTTCATAATCGTATTTCCACCATCCAAAAAAAGTTCCAACATAATCTAAGTTTGCTGAAATAAAAGCTACAAATAGTCCGGCAAATTGCAATCTATCTTTGCTTTCCTTCTTTCGATATTTAAGCCAAAGAAGGGTGGGGATAATGATTAACAAAATGCCGACCCACCAACGCCAAGTAAAAAGTGTATACTCTTGCCAAGCGTTAAAAATCTGATGATTAAGTTTGATCGTTTTGTTATAAAATTCAGAGAAGGTTTGTGTATTCACAGATTTGATTTCACCTCTATAAGAATGTATAGATGTACAAACACAAGGGACCAGCCATAAGTCGTATTTGCTTGGCCAGTACCTTGTACTAATAATTAGTTAAATAAATCAGTTAAACCTGGACTATGTTCATTTGGCATTTCTGGTGATTCAGGTACAGGATGACCGACAGGAGGAGGGGTAACGTGAAGCGTTCCCTTATTTCTACTTGGCGATTCACCTTGGAATATTTCACCCATTCTTGTTGCATCCAATCGGAAATTAAATTGGGCATTATGAAAGCCCATATCAACATATTTTTTGCATTCAGGATACTTATTAATATCGTAATTTGGAATAGGAAATATTTTTCCCCAATCAACACCTAACGTCTCTAGCGCTTTAGCAAAAGCATTTTGATGCGCATTATCACGAACAATAAGAAAGGCAAGTGTTTCCCTAAACGCTTTATTTGAACTCATTTCATAAAGTCGACTTTTTTGTAATACACCAGTTGATTCCAGTATCACATTGTTTAATAAGTCACTGACTAGATTGCCATGGCTATATACATAGGAACCAGTCCACGGATTACCAGCAGCATCTACAGGAAGTGAGCCTTGAGCACCCATAATATAATGATGCGGATTTACATTCTCTACAGCGATACTCAACGGGGTGGAATCCTCTCCAGTGTTTCCTATACCGTTTTCTCCAGAGTCAGTTAATAATTGGTTAATGGTAGTTTGAACTAATTCCACATGACTTAACTCTTCAAGAAAAACGCCTCTAATTAAATCTTTGTACTGCTTTAATTTGCCGCGGAAATTAGCACTTTGAAAAGAGTATTGCATCATTGTGCGCATTTCACCAAATTGACCGCCTAAAGCCTCCTGTAAAACTTTTGCAGCTGCTGGATCTGGTTTATCTGGCACAATCAAATTGATTAAGTCTTCTTTATAAAAATACAAGTAATTTCCTCCAATGCATGTTAATGAAATCTTAACATGGTTCATTTTTTGCAAAAAAGGTTTTTTTATTCATAATAAGTCAATGGTCAAGGGAGAGAAATGAATAGATATCGATAATTTTTGAGGGAGTATTTTCCTTCTTTCGAGTCATTTATTTTCAAATAAGAAGAAAAAGGAATAAAATACAAATAAATAAGACTGCATAGTGTAGATTTGAAGAGGATTGATTTTGCAAGTTTCGGCTCTTCTCCTTGCAAGGGAAGTATAACAAGGATGAAGCTGTAACAAATAAGCAAAAGAAGCATAATACTGCAAACAAAAAAATATCCGGCATTTGCCGGATAAAAATAATGCGGAAGGTGTATAGAAGGATTCACTTCCATACATTTATTCTATTCCCTTTCAATGGATAAAATATTCCACTTTTATATGTAATGGATGGAGAATGATGGAAAGCCGTTTTTATCATATAGAATAAATTGGTGTTAAATTGAAAAAGGCTCGTGATAAAAAATGGATTACTATTAAAGAAATCCCGAATTAGGGTTCTCTGAAGGGACAGTCTATAAAACTGAACGTTAACAGAAAACATTATTCGGGATCATAAAGAAAACAAGGGAATTAATTGCCGCCCCAATAAGAAGCGCCAATAATTACAAGCAGAATAAATAAAACGACAAGTAATGCAAAGTTATTATTTGAGCTACCGCCATCGTGACATTCAGACATAACCACACCTCCCTCTAACACTTTCTTTATATGGTATGAATTATTTCTGCTTATGAAATGGACAAGTATACAGCTGTCAAAAATTTTTTAAAATAGGTGGATTTTACTAAAGAAGAAAAAAGGAAAACAGCTATTCCAAGTTGAGGGAATAGCTGTTTTTTTAGAATTTCTCAATTTTTTTGTTGAATCTGTGAGTCACTAAGTTTATCCTTTGTCATAAACATAATGCAGATTAATGAAATTACAAGCGGTACAAATGTCCATATAAAAGTTGTAGTAATCGAGTTTGATAATACTTCCGTTATCTGCTTTAATATCTCTGCAGGAATTTTCTCACGAGCTTCTGGCGATAAAATACTGCCGCTATTTGCATTATCCCCTTGATTAACCATTTCTGGGAGACCAGAAGTAAAACTATTACGTTGAATAATCCCAAAGATTGTTATGCCTAACGTCATCCCTAATGAACGTAAGAAATTGCTTGTAGAACTTGCGATTCCTCTTTCTTGAGGCTTTGCTTTTTGCAGTGATGCCATGCCAAGAACAGAGAAGGAAGGACCTACTCCTAATCCGATAATCATCATATAGATAGTAACCAACCATCTAGGGGTTGATGGATCCAGGGTAGTTAATAAAAATGTGCCAATCCCCATCAGAATGCCTGACAAAATCATAATGATTTTATAAGGAAACTTATTTGCCAGCCCGCCTCCTAAAGCAGCAGCGACGCTTGATGTAACCATCATTGGCAATAATAATAATCCAGAATTTGTTGCGGTTCCTCCTTCTACTCCTTGAATATAGAGAGGAATATAAATAGTTGATACCATAAATACGGCGCCATAAAACATTCCTGTTAAAACACTTGTTGTATATAAACGCTCTTTAAACAAATTGAATGGCAAGATTGGATCTTTGACCTTTTTTTCAATTAGCAGAAAAACAATAAAACATACAAGGGACAACATAAATAAAGAAATAATCTGCCAAGAATCCCAACTGTATGTATGTCCACCTAACTCTAATGCAAACATAAGCGAAATGGAAAAGCTAATAAGGAAAATGGAACCAGCCCAGTCGATATTTTGACGGGTATGAAACTTGGACTCTTTGTAGAAAAAGAGAATAAGTGCTAATGCAATTAATCCAAGGGGAATATTAATAAAAAATATCCATCTCCAATGAAAATGATCTGTTATAAAGGAACCTAATAATGGTCCAGCAATACTAGACAAACCAAACACTGCTCCAAAGATTCCACTCATTTTTCCACGAACTTCTCTTGGAACAACATCCCAAATAATGGTGAAGGCGATTGGCATCAATGCACTGCCGCCAATTCCTTGAATGGCTCTAAATATGCAAAGTTGAATCATTGTTTGGGCCGTTCCACAAAGGATAGAACCAAAAAGAAATAAGATGATTCCGAACATAAAAAACTTTTTTCTTCCATACATATCGGATAATTTGCCGAAAATAGGCATACCGGCCATTTCAGCTACTAAATAAGCGGAAGTTACCCACACATATTTATCCATGCCACCTAAATCTCCGATAATGGAACCCATGCTTGTTGCAACAATTGTATTGTCTAAAGAAGCAACAAAAATACCTAACATAAGGGCACACATTACGGGTACTAATTTTGTTTCATTTTTCATAAAAAGTACCTCTTTTCTTTCGCTTTGTGAAATAATAATCTGAGTTTAACACTGTTAAATTAGTAAGTAAAGCAATTTTGCATCAACTAATATACAATGTAAATATCGAGGTGACAGTAGTGGCAAAAAAGAAGATAAATAAGGAAACAATCACAGAAGCAGCATTAGAAATTTTACAGGAAAAAGGGCTTGCCTATTTATCGATGAGAAATGTTGCTGCAAAACTAAAGATACAAGCACCAGCATTATATTGGTATATAAAAAATAAACAGGAATTGCTTCAATTGATAGCAGAGTATCTTTCTAGTCAAATGACCTTTCCGGATCCGTCAAAAGATTGGATAGAAGAAGTAACATTATTAGCTCTAGAAACGAGAAGAGTATTATTATCCATTCCAGATGGAGCGGAGATTATGATGGATACATTGCCGATTACCAAAAAAAGATTGGTTATTATTAATCAAACATTAGCATTATTTCATCGAGCAAATTTTCCGGAAGATATTATATTTCAAAGTGCCATTTCTTTTAATAATTATGTTACTGCATATGTGTTAGACGAGCAAAAACAATTAAAAATGCTTGATGAAATAGGAGAGGAAAGTATTCAGAGGCAGTTTAGTGAATCTATTAGTGGAATAGCAAGAGAAGAAGTGCCGTTTGTGTATCAGTATATGTTATCACAAAAAGGAATAATTAATAATGAAGAGAATTTTATCGTTGGCTTGCGTATTTTATTGCAAGGCATAAAAGCGGAGATAGAAAGAAGAGATTGATTATCTTTATATAAAAGAATTGAAACAAAGGTTTCACAAAGTTATATAATTTTGTAAATATAGTAATGAAACAAAAATAAAAAGATGGGAGAAAACTAGAGGAATCGAAAAAGCACGTTGATTTGCGATACTATCGCAATCAACGTGCCTTTATTATTTGTGAACATGGGAATCTTTTTCCTAATGGTTAAATTTTTTTATAACGATGGCGGAATTATGTCCGCCAAAACCAAAGGAGTTGGAAAGTCCAATCGTTAAATTAGTTAGTGGACGTGCTCCTTCTGATACATAGTCTAAATCGCATGCAGTGTCAGGTGTCTTTAAATTGATGGTTGGAGGAATAAGCCCACTTTGTAAGCTCTTTACTAATGCGATGGCTTCTACACTACCTGCTGCTCCAAGCATATGACCAAGCATCGATTTATTAGCAGTTACTGGAATTTCATAAGCTTTTTCTTTGAATAATTGTTTAATTGCCAATGTTTCAGAATGGTCGCCAACTGGAGTACTTGTTGCATGAGCACTAATCATATCAATCTGATTGATTGTTAATTTAGCGTTTTTAATCGCCTGTTTCATTGCTAAGTAGGCACCTCTTCCTTCTGGATGGGTGGCTACCATATGATAAGCATCTGAACTGGCACCATAACCAATCACTTCTCCATAAATTGGTGCATTTCTTCTTTTGGCATGTTCGTAAGATTCTAATACAAGAATTCCAGCACCTTCACTCATGATAAACCCATCTCTTTTTTGATCAAAAGGGCGGCTTGCTTGTGATGGAGTATCGTTATTGGTAGATAATGCTTTTGCGTTTCCAAAGCTTGCTAACGCTAATGGAGAAATCGCTGCTTCTGCCCCACCGCTAAAAATAATATCTGCATCCCCGTTGCCTATTGCTCGAAATGCTTCTCCAATTGAAGTATTACCGATAGAACAAGCTGTTACAGGGGACATCGATGGTCCTTGTGCACCTAAGCGAATGCTGATTTGTGCCGCAGCAGCATTTGTTATCATCATTGGTACTAAATTTGGACTGACTCGATTAGGGCCTCTTTGATTTAGGGTTTGTACATTATCAATTAAAGTATTTAATCCCCCAATGCCTGACCCGACATACACTCCTATACGCTCTGGATCTATTTGTTCTAGTTGTAGTTGGGAATCTTGTAAAGCTTGTTCTGCAGCAGCTAAAGCAAATTGTGTAAATCGGTCTAATTTTTTTGCTTCCTTTGAGCCGAATATTGCTGTTGCATCAAAATCTTCTACTATTCCAGCTATTTTTGTTTTCAGCTGTGATGTATCAAATGCGCTGATTTCTTTTATGCCAGATGTACCTTTTCGTAATGCCTCCCAAAAATCTTCCACATTCTTTCCTAAAGGAGAAATAATGCCCATTCCTGTAATTACCACTCTCTTCATATACGTTTACCTCCATTACTTGTTATTACTTTTATTTTTAACTATTATTTATCCTATTACAAGTTGTAGTTTATCCTAGTATAATGAGTAACAGAATAGGTGATTAAAGGAGAAAAAAGATGAATCTAGAAGGAAGATTATATGCTCTTTCCGAATTTCTAAAAACAAAACGTGCTAAAATTACGCCGCAAATGGTCGGTCTTCCTGCTGGCATAAGAAGAAGAACGCCAGGCTTAAGAAGAGAAGAGGTAGCACAACTTGCAGGTGTAAGCACAACATGGTATACATGGCTTGAACAAGGCAGGGATATTCAAGTTTCCGTTTCGGTACTGGAAGCAATCGCAGAGGCTTTACAATTAAACAAAGATGAACGAAAATATTTACATGGATTAGCAATAGAAGAAGGAGATAAATCTGTTTATAGTGAAGAAGAGCCTCCTGTCATTACTCCTTCTTTAAAAAAAATAATGGAAGAGCTTCAATACTGTCCAACCATTATTTCTGATAGGCGTTGCTATATAGTTGGATGGAATGAGGCAGCGGCACATATTTTTGTAGATTTTAAGGAAATTCCATTAGAAAAAAGAAACATTCTTGAATTACTTTTTTCAAGAAAAGAATTTAGAACGCTTGCTGTAAACTGGGAGCATTTTGTGAAAGGGTTTATTGCCATTTTTCGAACGTACTATGGGCAGTATGTTGCTGATGAATGGTATACAAGCTTTATTGAAAGAATGGAAGCAGACTATCAAGACTTCAGTAAATTGTGGAATGAGAGTGAAGTGAGTTCTGCACCTGAGGTATTAATTGAGTTCCGCCATGCCAAACTCGGGAAATTGCTGTTTGATCTTACTTCATTTCAAGTGCAGGGTAATCACGATTTAAGATGCAGTGTGTATACCCCTGTAGAAGGTACTACAACGGAAAGTAAGCTAAAGAGGTTGGTTAAGCAGAAATAACATGGATCATGATTTTGCTTTATCGATTAGTCCGTAGGCAGCATATACTTCTCTTTCCTGCGGGCGGGCGCCGATCCTCCTCGGAGCATGCTACTGAGGTTCTTGCCTGTCCCGCAATTCCCGAAGGAGTCTTCCTGTATGCTCCCTGCTAATAAAACCTGTTTTTTTTCATGCGCAATGCTACAATTTTGTTTGCATGGTTGTCTATTTAAAAAAGTTATGAAAAGGAACAAGTGGTCATAGGATAGAAGTATATAGAAAGAATGGATAGGAAAGGAAATGAATAACGCAAATAGAATAATTATAGGAGGAAAACTGGATGAAAAAAATAGCTGTATTTTGTGGATCAAGCAATGGAGCATCCCCTATTTATTTAGAAGGAGCTAAAGCTTTAGGGAAGGAATTGGCAAAAAGAGAAATAGAGCTTATATATGGAGGATCAAGTATTGGATTGATGGGTGCAGTAGCGGATACGATTCTTCAAGAGGGTGGAAAGGCAACAGGTGTTCTTCCCAATTTTTTAGCAGAAAAAGAAATAGCACATAAAAATTTAACAGATTTAATTGTAGTAGATTCCATGCATGAACGAAAAGCAAAAATGGCTGAATTGGCAGATGGTTTTATTACGCTTCCTGGTGGTGCAGGGACATTAGAGGAGTTTTTTGAAATATATACTTGGGCACAATTAGGGCTTCATCAAAAACCATGTGGCATTCTTAATATTAATCATTATTATGATCCGCTTATTCGTTTAATTCACCATATGGCTGATGCAGAGTTTCTACAAGAAAAATTTCGTGACATGGCATTAGTGGATGCTAATCCTGAGTCCTTACTAGAGCAATTTTATACATATACACCACCGACCGTTAAAATATTTTTAACAGAAAAGCAGATATGAGATAATTGAAAAACTAGGTTGTTCCATTGCTCGTCGTTTTTAAAGGATATTTTCTAAGACCTAATTCTTTTACCAAGAAAAAATTGGAATAGATTGGAAAATGGAGCAGCCTGCATATACGTAGACCCCGGTGGGATTAGCGAGACAGCTGAGCCCCACGGAAAGCGAAGTGTATGCAGGCTGCGGGTGATTACCACAAACCTTCTTTTTTACATGAATAAAAAAACCCAAACCATGATACGAAATATTTTTCATCTTTGTATCATAGTTCGGGTTTATCTTCGGCTGGAATACTTATGCTCCAGCTTCTTTTTTTTGTCTATTTATTACAAAAAAAAAATAAAATATTAGGTGAAAATAAGATTATAAAATCCATTTCATGTATAATTGTTCTATATATTAGGAGTTTAATTCAGGGGGTTTCTATGAATAAAAATACCATACAAGATAGATATGTCCGTAAAATAGATTACGAAAATCGAAAGGGACATATTCTCTATGTTTATGAAAATAAAAAAATATATCTAGAAAATATGATTCAGTTTATTGAGCATTCGCTTAAACAAGGCTATCAATTATTAATTATCGAAAAAGAAGAAAATTATCAAAATGTAAACGATAAACTCCAAACTATTTTATCTCCAAGCGAACTGTCAAGTATTTTCTATATGAATGATGAAAGCTTTATAAAATTGAGTGCAGAAGCAAGTTATTCTTCACTTTATCAATATTTTACTGAAATATTTGTTAAAATTAATTGTCATAAAATGCAAGTAAACTGCTGGATTCATCTTCCGGTCAAGGAAGATATCAATGAAAAAATTAATATCCATGAAGTTGGCAAAATTTTAACAGATGAATATAAGTTGGAAAATAATTTACTTGTCGCAATAAACGGTGATCAAATAACGGCCTCCTATCAAAATAAATTAATAACTACATATCCCTACTTCATGAATGATTTCCAAATAATAGAATCTTTATTGTATATGCCAGGTAATAACCCAGATTTTACAGTTTATAAAGAAAGAAAAGAATTAGAAAGTATTATCAAAGCTACGACTCACCAATTACAGTCCTTTATTATGCATAATTTAGATTCTGTATTTATTATTAATAATGAGGATGTCATATTAACAGTTAACAAAGCGTTTGAAAAAATTTTCGGTTGGAAAAGCCAAGATATTATTGGAAAATATTCTTCACAATTACCTCATATCCCAGAATCAGAAAAAGAAAAAGTCTACCAAGATCAATGCAAAACTCTCTTGGGAGAAAATGTAGAAGAATATGAATCCATTAGAATAACAAAAGAAGGAGTTCAACTCCACGTGATGTTATCCAGTTTTCCTCTTATAGATGAGTACAATAAAATAACAGGGAGAGCTGCGATAATTAGAGATATGACTGAAAAAAAACAAGCTCAAGAATTTTTAATAAAAACAGAAAAATTATCGATTGCCGGTGAATTGGCAGCCGGAATTGCACATGAAATTCGAAACCCTGTGACAGCTATTAAAGGTTTTTTGCAGCTTATGGAACATGAAGAACAAAATAATAAAGTTTATTATGAAATAATGGAAGCGGAAATAGAAAGAATTGAATTAATTTTAAGTGAGCTGTTAATGCTATCCAAGCCGCAGGCAGTTCATGTCGAATCTACGAATATCCATGTATTAATCAAAGATGTTGTCCTGTTATTGGAAGCAGAAGCAATAATGAATAATGTGCAAATCGAAATGGATTTTGAATCAGAAGATATTTTTATTAATTGTGAAAAGAATCAGTTAAAACAAGTATCGATAAATTTTATAAAAAATGCAATTGAAGCAATGGGAAATGGAGGAAAGTTGATAATTCAAATAAAAAATCACCAAAGTAAACAGGTTATCATCCGATTTATTGATGAAGGATGCGGGATCTCAAGCCAAGTTCTAGCTAAATTAGGTCAACCATTTTACACAACGAAAGAAAAGGGAACCGGTTTAGGGTTTATGGTGAGTAAAAAAATTATTGAAAATCATCATGGAGAAGTTTCCGTTATTAGCAAAGAAAATATCGGAACAACAATTGAAGTTAGAATTCCTTTATAATTTTTATTTGTGTAGGATAAAGTGTATGCTCTAAGTCAAGTTAAAATTATTTTACATACTACTTATTGCAAAGAGCATATGAACAATACTTACAAACCATTAGGAAGAGGGGGATTTTATGGACAAAAAATATCCGATTGGCAAATTTACATACGAGAATGAGATAACAGAAGAAATAGTAGAACGGTGGATAGAAGAAATAGAAAAGCTGCCTGCCTTGCTTCAAGCTGTTATAAAAAACTTGAATGAGACGCAATTAGACATGCCTTATCGTGAAGGTGGATGGACTGTACGACAAGTAGTCCATCATATTGCAGATAGTCATTTAAATGCGTATATGCGATTTAAGTTAGCGTTAACAGAAGAAACTCCCGTTATAAAACCATATGAAGAATCAAAATGGGCGGAATTGTCTGATTATCAGCTGCCAATTGATGTATCTTTGACACTTATAAAGACATTGCATATTCGTTTAGGAAATCTGCTGCGCCATTTGACTAAGGAGCAATTAAATAAAACCTTTATTCATCCAGAATCAGGAACAGTGGTGTTGAAAGAGAATATCGGCATTTATGCTTGGCATGGAAAACATCATCTTGCCCATATAAGTTCTGTATGCAAATGACGAGCATAGTAGATTGCTAATGACACGCAGGCAGATTAAAAACGATAACCAACTAAAAAGATGCAGAAATCTATTTTCTGCATCTTTTAATAGCTAACGATTATCTACTTTTTCAGGATAAAGATCATGATTCATTAAACGATGTGTTGCCACTTCTTCAAACTTCGTTCCAGTTTTTCCATAATTGCAGTATGGATCAATGGATAACCCTCCTCGAGGTGTGAACTTCCCCCAAACCTCAATATAACGTGGATCTAATAGTTTAATTAAGTCATTCATAATAATATTAACGCAGTCTTCATGGAAATCACCATGATTGCGAAAACTAAATAAATACAATTTTAATGACTTGCTTTCTACAATTTTTTCATTAGGAATATAACTAATATACATTGTTGCAAAATCAGGTTGACCAGTGATTGGCGCTACTTGGATAAGGTAAGCAATCATACAAGTGTACTTGCTTTTTTATCTGTAGGTGGACTATATCATATTCTTACTTTTTTGCGATAAAAAATAAGAATCCTCGCGCTTCCATCCAAATGGATGTACTCTACTTTCTTCTACAAATAATACGTCAAACGCTTCTTATTTGCATGATTTCGATAGTCTCTGCACCTTCTCCTAATAGGAGCTTGGCTCAGGATTAGAAAATGCTTTCCTTCCCTGAATTCACGAGGTTTAAGCGACAGTGTTGCCACTGAAGTGTGCCCTTATTGACACAGACTGGTAAACTCCGGACAATTAAATTTGACAAAATAATCGCGATTCACATGCAAGTTATCAACGGATTCTAATATATTTGGATCGTATTCATATAGATAGTTTGTTCCTTGATTCCCTAATAAAGTTAAATCCTCTAAGCCTTCTTCTGTTTTTCTGCCAGACATAATAAAACCTCCCATCATTGTATCGGTACAAAATCGAGATGAATTCATAGCAATAAAAAAGGTGACATGGAACAAAGAAAAAAGCCAGCTCCATTATGGACATGGCTTTTTTCTGTCATGTTTCCATAGTTTTTTATAGAGGGTCGCTATGAACCTCTTTTTATACACAAGATCATACTAAAAGAAATGATATAGGAATTTCTTTAGAACGTCAATAAAATTCCTTTTAGAGGCTGTTCAAAAAGTCCGGTAAAAATGACATGCTGAATTTCTTCGTTGGCTTCACTTTTTGGTCCTTTTTGAACATGCACTTATCGTATGTTTGCTTGTTTTGCAGCTTGTGTATCTTGGTTACTGATTTGTTCTGTTTGTTTTTTTTCTTTCATTCTGCTGAATATATTAGCAAGAAGAGATCCTGATAAATTATGCCATACACTGAAAATAGCACTTGGAACTGCTGCTAACGGAGAAAAATGTGCAGTAGCAATGGCTACTCCCAAGCCAGAGTTCTGCATGCCGACTTCCATTGCGACAGCCTTTTGTTTTGCTAGGTCCATCCCGCATAAACGAGCAAAGAAAAAACCAATCAAAAAGCCAAGTAAATTATGAAGAATTACGACTCCAAAAATAAGTAAACCAGTTTGAGCAAGTTTGGCTGCACTGCCTGCAACAACTGCGGAAACGATTAATACAATCGCAAGAACAGAAACAAGCGGCATTGCTTTAGCACCAGCTTTTGCTTGTTTATTAAAGAATTTTTTAATAATTGCACCGAGCACTAATGGTACAATCACAACTTGGACGATAGAAAGGAATAATGATGCAACACTAATATCAACCCATTTACTTGCAAAAAGAAGGATGAGAAGAGGTGTTACAATGGGTGCAAGAATTGTAGAAACAGAGGCAATCGCAACAGCCAATGCAACATTTCCTTTTGCTAAAAACACCATTACATTAGAAGCTGTGCCACTTGGGCAGCATCCTACTAAAATTACGCCAACTGCTACTTCATTTGGTAAATCCAATCCAATAGCTAATAAAAAGGCAAGCAATGGCATAATAATAAAGTGTCCGATGACTCCAAGAGCAACATCCTTTGGTCGTTTTAACACTTCTTTAAAATCCGACAATTCGAGTGTCAGACCCATTCCAAACATAACGATCCCTAATAATGGGACAATATAATTTCCTAGCCACTTAAAATGATCTGGTGAAAAATAAGAAATAATAGCAAAAATTAAAACCCATAACGTAAATGTTTTCCCAGCAAAGCTGCTGACTTTTTCGATGACTCCCATTTAAAAACCTCCAAATAATACTTTCCCATTTGTTTGTCAAATTATCTGACAAGTTAATCTATTTGTATATAGTAGAGGAATTATTTAAAAAAATCAATATGTTTCTAATATTATATTATTTTGAGAAAAATGAAGAAGATTTTTTCCTGTGTAATTGCTTCTACATCAAGTAAGTTCGCATTCAGCATACACTTTGCTTTTCTGCGGGCGAGCGACGAGCCGATTCTTTTTATGGCTATAGTGAAAAAGTTGTTTGTGAGGATATCTTATATACTGAGTGAGGTAGATGAGAGGAAAATAATAAAAGCTGAGCGCCAATAAACTTTAAGTTTTATTGGCGTTCAGCTTCTATTGAAAAAATTTCATTTCCTTAACCGGGTAAAACCGAAATACTGCTTTTCCAATTACAGAATCCTCTTTAATAAAGCCGAAATCTCTGCTGTCTTTACTATATAAACGATTATCGCCTAGTACGAATAAGTGTCCTTTTGGAACTTTTTCTTCACCAGTTAATTCTGTTAATGTAAAGTCACCGGTAATTTTGCTAATAGGTGCGATTTGTTTATTCTTTTTTAAATAAGGTTCTGTGTAGGATTTCCCATTAATATATAACACATCGTCTTGTACCACAATACGGTCACCAGGAAGACCGATTACTCTTTTGATATAGTTTTCGTTTTCGTAAGGTGCATGAAATACGATCATATCAAAATGATTGATTGTACTAGTTCTATTTACAATTATTTTATTGCCATTTTCAAAGGTGGGGTACATAGATTGTCCTAAGACAACGCTCGGACTAAAGAAGAAATGTCTGCATATCACGACAATTATGAATGCGAAAAAAAAGGATTTTATCCAGCTATAAATTTCTTTTTTCGTAGAATGTTTCATTTCTGACTCTCCATTCGATTGATTACTTTAAATCTTATAGTAATCATTATAAAAATACAAATAAAACATAAGGCTACTCCGAAAATAGGAGTGGACTCTCAAATAGTCCGCAGCCTGCATACACTTCGCTTTCCTGCGGGCGAGCGTCGAGCCTCCTCGTTTTACACTGCGGGGTCTCGTCATTCTCGCAATCCCGCGGGAGTCTTCGTGTATGCAGGCTGCTCCCTGCTTATAAACTTAAGATATCTGCTTCTTTTCATGTGCCGTGGTGCAGATTTGGTTGCATGGTTGGCTACTCCGAAAATAGGAGTGGACTCTCAAATAGTCCGCAGCCTGCATACACTTCGCTTTCCTGCGGGCGAGCGCCGAGCCTCCTCGTTTACACTGCGGGGTCTCGTCATTCTCGCAATCCCGCGGGAGTCTTCGTGTATGCAGGCTGCTCCCTGCTTATAAACTTAAGATATCTGCTTCTTTTCATGTGCCGTGGTGCAGATTTGGTTGCATGGTTGGCTACTCCGAAAATAGGAGTGGACTCTCAAATAGTCCGCATCCTGCATACACTTCGCTTTCCTGCGGGCGAGCGTCGAGCCTCCTCGTTTACACTGCGGGGTCTCGTCATTCTCGCAATCCCGCGGGAGTCTTCGTGTATACAGGCTGCTCCCTGCTTATAAACTTAAGATATCTGCTTCTTTTCATGTGCCGTGGTGTAAATTTGCTTGCATGGTAAGATAGTATAAGCAAACAGGATGAAAGGAGGTGGATAAATGGAACTGGAGATGCTAAATATTTATGATCAGAATCTGAATCATATTGGAACGGCTAGTAGACAAGAAGTTCATAAAAGGGGATTATGGCATAAAACGTTCCATTGTTGGGTTGTCGCTAAAGAAGAGGATGGCAACTACATTTATTTTCAATTAAGAAGCAATAGAAAAAAAGATTATCCTAATAAGCTGGATATAACTGCTGCGGGTCATCTGTTAGCTACAGAGACTATTGAGGATGGGATAAGAGAAGTCAAAGAAGAAATCGGGATAGATGTAGCTTATAAAGAATTAGTTTGTTTAGGTATGGTGCAAAATTGCATTCTTTCTGAAAAGATGGTGGATCAAGAATTTAGTTATGTCTATTTGCATTATTTGCAGCCAAAAGCATCATTTACTCTTCAAGAGGAAGAAGTGGCAGGTATCGTAAAAGCAGAATTTGATCATTTTTATAATCTTTGTATGGACAGACAAACAGAAATGATCGTACAAGTGATTCAAGGTGAGGATAATAAACAACTTGAACATATGGTAAGTAAGAATGATTTTGTTCCCCATGAGGAGACGTATTTTAAGGCTGTAGCTGACTTAATAAAAAAAGAACTAGAAAGGAAAAATTAAACAACGTTTTCTAAAGAAGAAGAACCCCGAAAAGTAACAAGACATTTCCGGGGTTTTAATGTTTTTTGTTTTTAAAATATCAGTCAAGCAATTTGAATATACTTAGCTGTACGATTTTATTGATCAGTATTATGTGCATCATCTTCTTCTTGTGTTTCTGCCATTCCATATAAACCGTTCATTTCTTGCTCATCTTGGTCTAGCCCGATATCATTTTTTTTTTGCTCAAAATTTTCTTTTTCCATTGAATCTTTTTTCACAGTAATCACCTCTTTCTTATCATGTTATTTCATGATCGATATTATTCAAATAATAAATTATCTACCCAAAAAAAGGTTCCGCGGGTTGTATATAGAAGACAAACCAAACTAAACGATTGTCTAAAATAATAATTACAGATAATGTCTGCTGCTTCTTTCCTGTATGATGTGGCGAATCTTTATTGCATGGATGTCTAGCGATTCAGCAACTATTACGGGATTCCCACTTTCTTTTTAAGCCGTGTTATAAATAGCTTCAATACGATTCCGAGTAAAAAAAAGCCGAAGAAAGAATATGTATGGCACCAATGATTCCCTAATGCAAACATTCCTAATTTAACAAAAAATGGTTCGATAATATACGAAAATAAAATAGCCCAACAAAAATTAGCTAACAAGAAGGACTTCCACGTTTCAAAACGTTGATAAACGATCATAGCTGTAATAGGAATAATAACAAAATCTGCAGGGAGTAGTGGAGGAATCCAAGGAACTAATTTATCTGGATATCCCCATAACATCATTTCTGTTCCTATTACGTCTAAAATTATGGAAAAACATGAGCATAATAACCCATAACAAAAAATCTCGAAAAAGCGATCTTTTTTCACAAATCTCCACCATATAAAATAAGGAAAAATAGTTGCGCAAATAAGTATCCACCAATTTAATGAAAATAAATCATGATTGATCCAATGAGAATATATTAGTTTTAATAACTTTGATTTCTCTTGATTAATTTCTAAATAGGTAGGTTCATGCAGAAGAACAAATTTCATATTATCTCACCATTTCGTGTTTTATAAGAACATTGCATTGACAAAGCGGGCATATTCCTTAACCTAAAGGAAAAATGGTTAGAACAGTTTATCTTGGAAAAGAAGGTCGTTATTCTTTTAGATAAATATCTATAAATCAAAAAAGCAAATGAACTAGTAGTAAAACATCATGCTTAGTATGAGCAAAAATGAAATAAATATGAATTTTTAAGTGGTTTGAATGGAATAGTAAGGAATATGAATAAGGATACTGAAAAAGGTAGGAGTAAAGATATGAAGGTATACATCGTTGGAATATTTTATATGGCATTTATTAGTACCTTGATTTTTCTAAGTTATTATATTGGCTGGTCAGAGTTTAAAAAAATAATTGAATTATAAAGGTTTTTTTCTTAAAGATTGCTGTTAGAAATGGATATAACAAAGAGGAGGATATAATCAGTTTATTTTAATATGTGTAAAAGAATCCACCTTCATATGGGAAAAGCTGTTTGTTTTGATTTATTTAGGAGGAATAATAAATAGTCATGGGATAAGTTTTCTTCTAATATGATAACAAATAGGGGGTGATGTGATGGCAGTGGTAAAAGCAACAAATGCGGATATTGATTTATTAGCAAGACTTCTTCGGGCAGAGGGAGAAGGTGAAGGAGAACAAGGCATGCTGATGATTGGAAATGTAGGGATCAATCGAATGAGAGCAAATTGTTCTGATTTTAAAGGGATTCGCAGTATACCGGATATGATTTATCAGCCGCATGCGTTTGAAGCAACTACAAAAGGTTATTTTTACCAAAGGGCGAGAGAAAGTGAGAAAAGGTTAGCAAGACGTGCGGTGAATGGAGAGAGACTATGGCCATCTAAGTATAGTTTATGGTATTTTCGACCACCGGGGGACTGTCCTCCTACATGGTATAACCAGCCACATGTTGGGAGATATAAACTGCATTGTTTTTATGAACCAACTTCAGAAACCTGCGAAAATGTATACAATACTTTTTGATTGTCCAAACAGTTCTAACTTTTAAGACGGATGTAACATCTGTCTTTTTTGTTTTTATGGAAAAGAAAACCCTAGGCTAGGCCTAGGGTTCTAAAAAGCTTATAGCGTGGTATTAAAAAAACTCTTCCGAGATGCTAAAATATTTTTGGTTCGCCAACCAAAATATCAGCATACGGAGGAGTTTTTATGTCAAAAGACAATAATAGTTTAGCACACACAACATGGAATTGTAAGTACCACATAGTGTTTGCCCCGAAATATAGAAGACAAGTAATTTATGGGAAAATCAAAAAGGATATCGGGGAAATATTGCGTAGGTTATGTGAAAGAAAAGGTGTAGAGATTATCGAAGCAACAGCATGTAAAGATCATGTGCATATGTTAGTAAGTATTCCACCGAAGTTAAGTGTGTCAGCATTTGTAGGATATTTAAAAGGAAAAAGTAGTTTGATGATATTCGATCGTCACGCAAATTTGAAATACAAATATGGAAACCGAAAATTTTGGTGTACGGGATATTATGTGGATACAGTTGGAAGAAACAAAAAGGTAATAGAAGAATATATACGAAATCAAATTCAAGATGATATAGTCGCAGAACAATTAACGATGATGGAATACATGGATCCATTCACAGGCGAAGAGGTAAAGAAAAAGAGACGAAAGTAAGCAGAAGGCCTTTGAGGTCTGGCCAGTAGAAGTAGTACACTTGGCGAACCATTCAGTAGCCCTTTAGGGTTTGGTCAGTAACAAAGGCTTTCAGCCGTAGAGCAAACCACCCGTTATCACGGGTGGTTTTGATTGTGAAAATCGAGAAACAAAACGGTTTCAATCAGGAATTTCGTGCTAAACGATTTGAGATAAAAGAAAGCTAATGGTATATTTTAAACTATTAAATAGTAAAAATATTTAGAGGAGTTTAATAAATGTCATTAGCAAATGCGAAAATTCATTTAAAACAGTGGAAGAAGGATCAAGAAATTAAAGAATTCACGAGTTCAAGTGCAACAGTATTAGAAGCAGCTAATACATTAGGTGTTAAGCCTGAACGGATTGCAAAAACGCTTTCCTTTCGACATGGTGGAGAGAATGCTTTATTGATTGTTGCTGCTGGAGACGCAAAGATTGATAATAAAAAATTCAAAACAACATTTGGAGAAAAGCCAAGAATGTTGTCCGCAGAAGAAGTGTTAGAGAAAACCGGTCATGCAGTAGGTGGAGTTTGTCCATTTGGATTAATAGAAGATTTAGATGTCTATTTAGATATTTCTCTTAAGCGTTTTTCAACTGTATTTCCTGCATGTGGAAGCAGCAATTCAGCCATTGAATTGACAAATGATGAGCTGTTTCAAATAGGGAATGGAAAAGACTGGGTAGATATTTGTAAAGGTTGGGAGAGTAATGAATGAAATAATCAAGGAACAATTAAATAAGATAGAAAAAGAGCATCAAGTTAATATTTTATATGCTTGTGAAGCAGGAAGCCGATCTTGGGGTGGGGCATCAGCAGACAGTGACTTTGATATTCGTTTTATCTATATGCATAAAAAAGAGTGGTATCTAACGCTAGATAAAAATAAAGATAGTATGGAAATGCCATTAGAGATAAATATTGATTGCAGCGGTTGGGAGTTAACGAAGGCATTACGATTATTTCGGAAATCCAATCCTTCCATATTTGAATGGCTACAATCAAACACAATTTATATCCAATCAGATTATTTTATAAAGAAACTCCATGAAATAAACCAAATAGCGTTTAATCCAAGAGCATGTTTTTATTATTACCTAAATACGGCAAAAAAAAATTTCCAAAATAGTCTACAAAAAGATAAATTTACACTCAAAAAATACTTTTATGTTTTGAGACCAATTTTTGCATGCTGTTGGATTAAAAAGTATCAGACAATGCCTCCTAATGATTTCGCTTTTTTAATGGACGAACTTCTTTCGGCAGGAAGATTAAAAAGTGAAATCGGACAACTTTTGCAAGAAAAGCGAAGCGGAGATGGAGGGAAGTTGTTATCGAAAATCCCAATTATCCATGATTACATAGAGAGAGAGTTAGAAGAGTTAGAGAATGTCTTACCAATTATTCAAGGCGGCCAAGTAAATGAAAGAGAGCTTACGTTATTTTTGGATGATCTTTTTAGAGAATTATTAATTCCATAAGATTATGACAAAAGAAGTTCTGTTTTTACCAATAGAAGCTTCTTGTTAAAAAAGCAAAAGGTCCTACGTTATTCTTCGTCAGAATAACGTAGGACCTTTTTGCTAATGAGAAAGAGGCTAAAGACATAACTAAATAGATAATAGGTAAAGACGAACTTGCTCTAATTTAGCACGTAAATGGTTACTTCCCTATACTGGTTATTTATGTTTTTTCATATAGTTAACTCAAACTTCGCACCGTTAAATTCGCTTGCAAGTCTTGATATTACTCGGTTTAAGAACAACAAAATGGGAGGCTTGTTTTTTAGTGTGGGGGTTGCTTTCCACTACGGGTTGCTTCGCTTTCCGCGGGGTTATGCTTGAGCCTCCTCGGCGTTGCCTTGCGGGGTCTCAGCCTTCCCACATTTCCCGCAGGAGTCTTCGCACCCTCCGTTACAAGCAACCTGTTTTAGAATAAGTTCTTGTCTTCGAATTTCATGACAAGGTATGATGAGTAAACACTAGTAGCGTTGATTTTTTATGTTATTATTCAACGTTGTTCTCCCAAAATGTGCACTTTTAGTCTATTTCTATAATATGGATTTTTTTACCAGTTCAACGACAGCAACTAATGAATCAAAACGGCTTGATTGGAGTGTAAGGTGCGAAACTCCTGTGGGATTAGACCCTGCAGACCAAGGGCCGAAGCGGCTAAAGCCGAGCCCTACGGAAAGCGAAGTGTATTCAAGCTACGGATAATTACCACAAACCTTTTTTTTACATGAATAAAAAACCC
This sequence comes from Niallia sp. WK069_GA_01, assembly GCF_983173855.1. Classification (NCBI taxonomy): domain Bacteria; kingdom Bacillati; phylum Bacillota; class Bacilli; order Caryophanales; family Bacillaceae; genus Niallia; species Niallia sp. WK069_GA_01. Next base: position 2,882,587 of record NZ_OZ470138.1, on the reverse strand, counting down.
AAATCATGATACGAAATATTATTTACGTCTTCGTATCATGGTTCGGGTTTATTTTCGGCTGGAATACTTATGTCCCAGCTTCTTCATTTGTAGGAAAAAGAGGTTATTTTTGATCTATTATATGGACTAATTCATCATACAAAAGCTGTAATCCTTTTTCACTGACTTCGACTTTGCCATCTGCCAATGCTAATGGTTTATCTACAAGCTCACCAGTTATTATACAATGTGCTTCTCTTTTGTATTTCTGCAAGATAATTTTATCTTCGTCTGTAAAAATCTCTAAAGGATCATCATAATTAATATTAAGTGTTTTTCGCAATTCTTTCGGTACGACAATTCTGCCCAGCCTATCTGTTTTTCTTACAATTCCAGTACTTTTCATTATTTTCTTCCTTTCTCTTAAATAAATAATAGTAGGAAAAGATAAAAAGATGGAAGTAGTTAAAGAATATGCATGAAGGGAAAGAACATATTCTTTATTCAACAGTTGATAGTTCCTTCTATTTAATCTTAATAATAACAAAAAATTCTAAAAATAGGAATTAGCACTGGATAAGAAATCAGAATTAATGAAAAGATTTTTGGAAAGTAAAATCAAGAAGGGAAGGAAAGAGCTTGCATTGCAGCAATTAACAAAAATATATCTAGTAAGATTAAATGTCTTAAACACTTATTTTTGCATCTATTATAGTCATCCTTTAATCTTTGTAATTCAATGTTAAATAATTTGTATTCTAATTCATTCTGCATGTCATCACCTTATGTCTTTTAGTTATAGTTTTCTTTTCCCAGGTGCAGATTTATTTAAACATATTAAGCAGGAATCAATTAAAATATATTCTTGCTTAATATGTCTTCTCATAAAAAGAAGCTAACGCCTACTGTTTAGTAGGCGTTAGCTTAGGCTACCCTGTAAAAAGTCTTTGGCTCTTTCGATAAGTCCGCAGCCTACATGCACTTCGCTTTCCTGCGGGCGAGCGTCGAGCCTCCTCGCTGCGCTGTGGGGTCTCGCCTGTCTCGCTTTCCCGCGGGAGTCTTCGTGTATTCCGGCTGCTCCCTGCTTCGACGAAAAAAACTTAGGGTATTGCTTCTTTTCATGTGTTTTAGTGCAAATTTTGTTGAAGGGGTGTCTTACCAGAAATAGGGTTTGTCCCTCTCAATAAGTCCGCAGCCTACATGCACTTCGCTTTCCTGCGGGCGAGCGACGAGCCTCCTCGCTGCGCTGTGGGGTCTCGCCTGTCTCGCTTTCCCGCGGGAGTCTTCGTGTATTCCGGCTGCTAGCTGCTAATAAATTTAAGAAACCTACTTCTTTTTATGTGTCTTGGAGTAAATTTTGTTGCTTGGCTGGCAACTGTAAAAACGTCTTTTCGGTTTTAACCAGCAATTAACAAAAGATGATTATTTTCTAGTTAGATAGAATTATTGAATGTGGCGATAAACACCTATAACTTTTCCAAGGATAATAACATTGCGTAAAATGATTGGCTCCATTGAACTGTTTTCTGGTTGTAGTCTAATAGAATCTTTTTCTTTGAAAAATCGTTTGACGGTCGCTTCATCATCTTCTGTCATCGCAACTACGATGTCACCATTGTTCGCAGCACTTTGTTGCCTAACGATCACATAATCTCCATCTAGAATCCCTGCTTCAATCATGCTTTCTCCCATAATTTCAAGCATAAAAATCTGTTCATCACTTGGAGCAAGCCTTTCTGGCAAAGGAAAGTATTCTTCAACATTTTCAATTGCAGTTATTGGCAGGCCGGCTGTCACTTTCCCGACTACAGGCACATTAATAATATTATATTTAGGAACGGAGCTTTCTTCCAAATCAAGTATTTCAATAGCACGAGGTTTAGTAGGATCTCTTCGAATTAATCCTTTGCTTTCTAATCTAGCTAAATGGCCATGTACAGTAGAGCTTGAAGCAAGTCCTACAGCTTCGGCAATTTCTCTTACAGAAGGAGGATAGCCTTTTGAGCGGACTTCATCCTTTATATAATCTAATATATCTAGTTGTCTTTTAGATAATTTTTGCATATTATGCACCTCAAGTTTATTTTCTTTTGCTAATTATAGCATGTATTACCAAACGATACAAACATAAGTTCTGATTTTTGGTTGACACGAAACATTTGTTCGTATAACATGTAAATACAGAGACGAACATATATTCTAAAAAAGGGTGATATTAAATGTTGAAAAAAATATGGACAAATTATTCTTACTCTATTATTCTAATTGTTTGTAGTTTTATTACATGTTTAGTTGTGCTATTAAGTCAGGACTATTATGATAAAGATCAATATATAAGTGTTACAGTGGAAAAAGGGGATTCTATTTGGCGGCTTTCAGAGAAATATGAAGGGACATATCAAATGTCTAAAAAGGATTTTATTCATTGGGTAGAAAAGCAAAATAACCTTTCAGCAAATCAGCTTGCAGCTGGTGAAAAAATTAAAATACCTGTTCGGTTAGAAGATGTAAACATCCAGTTAGCATCAGAGTAATGGTTATAAATGAATAGAAGAGAAATTAAATATAAATATAATGTAAGATAAAAAGACAATACATGATAATGGTGGTAAAAAATGAATGCGATTATTTATTGCAGAGTAAGTACGGATAAAAAAGAACAAGCATCTTCTCTAAAAAGACAGGAGGAAGAATTAATACAGCTTGCTCATGATAATAATTTTACGATTGCACATATTATTAGAGAACAGGCAAGTGGTTATGATTTAGAACGTGATGGCATCTTAAATTTATTAACCTATATAAAAGATAAAGATATTTCTGCTATTTTAATTCAGGATGAAACAAGATTAGGAAGAGGAAATGCAAAAATAGCTATTTTACATTGTATTTTAAGAGAAAATGTAAAACTGTATAGTATTTCACATTCAGGAGAGTTAATTTTATCAGATGCTGATTCAATGGTTCTACAAATTGTTAGCTTAGTAGAAGAGTACCAAAGAAAAATTCATAATATTAAAATTAAAAGAGGAATGAAAAAAGCAGTTGAAAATGGTTATAAACCACATAAAAACTTAAAAAATGTTGGAGAGCACTCGGGACGAAGCAGAGTAGAAGTCCCTGTAATGGAAATTGTTAAATTAAAAGAGAATGGGCTAACTTTTGCTGAAATTGCCTCAACATTGCGAGGGTTCGGATATAGTGTTTCAAAGGCAACGGTTCATAGAAGATATCAAGAATTTTGTGAAAAAGCGGAAAAAGAGACAAAATAATAGTAAGCTTTATTTCGTTTATTTTGTAGATTATATATGATATAATATCGCTTTGATAAAGCGGTAGGATTTAAGAGGAAAATTTTATTCTTAAATAATTAAATGGATGTTATGCTCTGTTGTTTAAAAGGAACACTGTATGGAAGTTAAATGTACCAAGTGATAAAGTAATATTGCATGGCGATAGCCTCCTGTTATCCTGAGATTTTACTCAGGATTATAGGTAACATGAATGGAGGGAGAATGGTATGATTTCTAATCATAAGTTGGCTAGAATAAATGAACTGGCTAAAAAGAAAAAAGAAAGTGGTTTAACAGCAGAAGAATCAAAGGAGCAAACGAAATTAAGAGCTGAATATTTAAAAGGGTTTCGCTCGACTATGTTAAACACTTTAGAAAATGTAACGATTTATGATCCAAATGGGGATGATGTAACACCGCAAAAACTAAAAAATCAACAAAAAAACAGAAAAAAACTACATTAATATAGCTATAACTATGTTTTATCTTGTTTAGCCCCTTGAAATATTTCGAAGGGTTTTTTATAGATAAATTTAATTAAATAATCAGGAATTTCAATTTTCTTAACTGTATTAGTTGTTTTATCATGCATTGGCATTTAATATAATACTGTAATGAATATTTATGAGAGGATGTTTTACATGACAGTAAACATTGATAATTTATCAATAAATTCGATTCGTACTTTGTCTATTGACAGTATCGAAAAAGCGAATTCTGGTCATCCAGGAATGCCGATGGGAGCGGCTCCGATGGCTTATACATTATGGACTTCATTTATGAACCATAATCCAAAAAATCCTAAATGGTTTAATCGTGATCGTTTTGTTTTATCAGCAGGACATGGATCTGCTTTATTATACAGCTTGCTTCATTTATCAGGCTACGACTTATCCATCGATGATTTAAAACAATTTCGCCAGTGGGGCAGTAAAACTCCTGGTCATCCTGAATTTGGACATACTGCAGGTGTTGATGCGACAACTGGTCCACTTGGACAAGGAATTGCGATGGCTGTTGGAATGGCTCTTGCAGAACGCCATTTAGCTGCTGTTTATAACAGAGATTCTTATAATGTAGTAGATCATTATACATATGGTATCTGTGGAGATGGAGATTTAATGGAAGGCGTTTCTGCAGAAGCAGCTTCATTTGCGGGGCATTTAAAACTTGGCAGACTTGTTGTAATGTATGATTCTAATGATATTTCATTAGATGGAGATTTAGATAAATCTTTCTCTGAAAGTGTAGAACAAAGATTTAAGTCTTATGGATGGCAATATATCCGTGTAGAAGATGGCAATGATATTGCTGCTTTAACTAGTGCGTTAGAAGAAGCTAAACAAGATGAAAATAGACCAACATTAATTGAAGTAAAAACCGTTATTGGATATGGCTCTCCAAATAAATCTGGAAAATCAGCGTCTCATGGTTCTCCATTAGGTGCAGATGAACTGAAATTAACAAAAGAAGCATATAAATGGACGTTTGAAGAAGATTTCTATGTTCCAAAAGAAGTATATGCACATTTTAAACAAAAAATTGCTGATAGCGGTGCACAAAAAGAACAAGAATGGGAAGAATTGTTTGCTAAATATGAGACGGAATTCCCAGTATTGGCAGAACAATTTAAAGTTGCTATTTCAGATACTCTTCCAGAAGGATGGGATCAAGATATTCCTGTTTACGAAGAAGGAAGTAGTTTAGCAAGTCGTGCTTCATCTGGACAAGTATTGAATGGAATTGCAAAAAATCTTCCTTCTCTAATTGGTGGTTCTGCAGATTTAGCAGGAAGTAACAATACGATGATCAAAGAAGAAAAAGATTTAATTCCTGAAGATTATGAAGGACGTAACATTTGGTTTGGTGTACGGGAATTTGCAATGGGAGCTGCATTAAATGGTATAGCTCTTCATGGCGGTTTAAAAATCTTTGGAGGAACTTTTTTTGTTTTCTCTGATTACTTAAAACCTGCTATTCGACTAGCAGCAATTATGGGCTTGCCTGTAACATATGTATTTACGCATGATAGTATTGCTGTTGGTGAAGATGGTCCAACACATGAGCCTGTAGAACAATTGGCTGCTTTACGTGCATTGCCAAACTTATCTGTCATTCGTCCAGCAGATGGAAATGAAACGGCAGCAGCATGGAAATTAGCGATTGAATCGACTAATAACCCAACTGCGTTAGTACTAACCAGACAAAACTTGCCTACAATTAAAGATACAGATAAAAATGCATATGATGGTGTCTCAAAAGGAGCATACGTAATTTCTCCTTCTTCAAAAGAAACACCAGATGCTCTGTTAATTGCAGCCGGATCAGAAGTCGGCTTAGCAGTGCAAGCACAAAAAGAATTAGAATCTGAAGGAATCCATGCTTCTGTAGTTAGCATGCCTTCATGGGATCGTTTCGAAAAACAATCTGCTGAATATAAAAACAGTGTTATTCCTAAAACAGTGAAAAAACGTTTAGCACTTGAAATGGGAAGCTCATTAGGATGGCACAGATACGCTGGAGATGAAGGCGAAGTATTAAGTATTGATACATTTGGCGCATCTGCACCAGGAAATAAAATTATGGAAGAGTATGGATTTTCTGTAAAGAACGTTGTAGCTAGATTAAAAACAGTGTTAGAAAATTAAGTAGTATTCGTACAACTCTATAAATGCAAAAAGAGTGGGATTAACTATTCCGCTCTTTTTGAGTGTAGAAAAGAAATGCGCTGAAATTTTTGCATACTAGAAAGTTCGATATAAAGCTGATTTGTCATTATTTTAAAGAAAAAATCGAGAAAATTAGAAAATTTTAAGCGATTCGACAAAACTAGTTCATTTTTTTTACACCTTGAGACACAACCTGTGCAAGTATCTTTTTATAATAATAGAAAGAGTAAAATACAGGTAGGTGGAGCTAGTATGAGAAAATATAAATTGTACTTAATAGAAGATACTATTGCCTTACATTATAATGGAAAAGAAAGAATGTTTTACAATTTATTTTTTGAGCATACTAATGCAAAGGATAAGGAAATAAAAGAAATACTACAAAAGCAGATTGATTACATAACTCTTCCGATTCCAGTATGGAAATTGCAACAGTTGTTATATAGTGAATTACAAACAAAAAAATATTTTCAGCATAAAAATAATAAGTTTTATATAGAAAATGGGAATTTAAGTAAGGCTGAATTATCTATGAATAAAAATAGTTTAAGTATAAAAGCAGAAGGCTATTATGATGCTGAGTCCATTTTTTTTGAGATTATTCGTAAAAATGAACCTTCTTTTTTAGCTGTGGACATGGAAAATGTACGTTATGGATGGTTAAAGCCCATAAAAGAAAGAAATTTTGTTTGAAAAAGAGAAATTAGAGTGCAAATATTGTATAATATTATCTGGTCTAGTACACTAAGTGGTAGACAACAAGAAGGAGGAATAAATATGACTACTTGGCTTTCTATTGTGCTAATTGTCGTAGCGCTACTCGCTGGTATTGCTATTGGATTTTTTATCGCTCGTAAATACATGATGAGTTATTTAAAGAAAAATCCACCAATCAATGAGCAAATGTTAAAAATGATGATGATGCAAATGGGAATGAAACCTTCCCAAAAGAAAATTAATCAAATGATGTCAGCGATGAACAAACAAACTAAATAATATAGGACAAGCACTTATGTTTTATTGATGGTGTTTGCATGAACTGCAATTATTTCTATTACTTATTAATATTGTGGTACATCCATCTATAGATTTGATTTTTGTAAGTAATAATGTAATGAATATTTGAAGTGGCCACTATTATTTTGTACATACGTACAAAAGTAGTGGCTTTTTAATGTCCAAGCAATTGATGTGACTTAGAGGTTTGGCAGCACTTCCTAGCTAAAGAATGGTGGGGTGCAAGGAGTATGTGGTAACAGAAAAGGCTTACACAGGATATGGAAAGGAAGTAACTTAATCAGTATTACACTGGCTGGAAGGACGGTCTGTTGCAATCTTAGACGAGTTCAAAACAACATCCATAATCGGCCAATATCTTATTATCACATGCTCTTTTTTAAATAGTATGGATAAATAAATGTTATAGGAGTAGATAAGAAAACAGTTTATCAAGTATTATACAGGTTTTTACAAATTCGTTGAAAGACGTTGGAGAGATAGCAGTAGCGGCTAAAAGAAGGTTTGAATTAACTGTTTATTACATGAAAGGTTAATCAAGACTGGGTGATAAAAAACAATAAAAGAAAAAAATCCAAAAGTCGGTGTAAACTGCCAAAATCCGGTTTTGGTTTTTTCTTTAATAGAAGCAATAAAAATTTACGCTATGGATTTATTTTATTTTTTTAATAGAAGGCAGATGACTTTTAGTATGGTTTAATGAACCTGTAATTAATTTGGTTTTATCATTATATTTATTTAAAAGCTGATCAAGCTCTTGGCTACACGTGATAGCATTAGGCGATGAGAAACCATGCTTTCTCACAACTTCTACTAGCTCGTCCCTTTTTCTTTCAATCAGGTAAAGTAACTGCTGTTTTGACATGGTTGATAGTCCTTTCCAGCCTGTGCAAGAATTTAATAAGAGTTTCTCTTAATGTTTTAAGCCTAATGGACAACTTCATTTGAAGATTAACAAATGAAAGGAGGATTTGCGCTATCGTTTGTGATGTTTTGACGGGCAATTTTCCTTTTGCTTATTAATCATATTTGCAAGAATATTTGTTTCTGTGTGATTAGGAATTTTTGAAGAGTTTTTGTATGATGGTAACTTTGTTAAGATGATAATTTCGATGTATTTAATTATAACTATATTTGGAAGTAAATGCAAAAAATAAGTTGTCTACATATTTTATAACATGGCAAACATATATTGTATAAACAAGAATAATAAAAGGGGGATATAATGACTGATATCAATGTGTTTTTAGCATTGGGAGCTGGTTTTTTAAGTTTTATTTCGCCTTGCTGCCTGCCACTTTATCCTGCTTTCCTATCGTATATTACCGGAATGTCATTAGGAACGGTTAAACACGAAAAAATATTATTGCAAAAGAGAAGCTTGCTTCACACTCTATTATTTCTATTAGGATTTTCTATCATATTTATAGCACTTGGATATGGATCTTCCATTATTGGGCATCTCTTTTATGAAAATCGAGATTTAATAAGAAGAATTGGAGCAATAATAATTGTAGTTTTTGGTTTGATTATTATTGGAGTTTTGAATCCAGCCTTTTTTATGAAAGAGCATCGTTTTGTTTTAAAAAATCGTCCAGCTGGGCTAATTGGTTCTATCTTTATTGGAATGAGCTTTGCAGCAGCCTGGACACCGTGTACTGGTCCAATATTCGGAGCGGTTTTATCATTAGCAGGAATGAATCCTAGTGCAAGTTTACTATATATGGGAGCCTATATAGTAGGATTTTCCCTGCCATTCTTACTGCTGTCCTTTTTTATTGGAAGTATAAAGTCTATACAAAAACATAGTCTAACTTTTATGAAATTAGGTGGAGTATTGATGATTGGAATGGGATTCATTTTATTTTTTGACGGTATGAAGTGGCTTATTTCTATCCTAAATCCTATATTTAAAGGATTTAATGGCTTTTAAATGTTGATAGTTCTGTAAAAATTATTGATTGTATTTCAAATAAAAGAATTATAGAATTAAATTAGTAATTGAAATGAATGGAAAGTTCCGTTATAGTGAATGAGTATAATTTATATAGTAAAAAGGAATTAGTTTGAACTTCTGTTATGTATTGAGGAGGAAACAACGATGGCAAGAATATTAATTGTGGATGATGCAAAATTTATGAGATTAACTCTCTCCAATATTTTAACAAAAGCTAACCATGAAGTAGTTGGAGAAGGAGAGAATGGGAAAGAAGCAATACGTTTGTATCGTGAGTTGGATCCGGATATAGTCACAATGGATATTACAATGCCTGAACTGAGTGGATTAGAAGCAGTTAAGGAAATTCGGAAAGAGTTTTCAGATGCGATAGTAATTATGTGTTCTGCAATGGGGCAGCAAAAAATGGTTGTTGAAGCGATAGAAGCCGGAGCTAAGGATTTTATTGTCAAACCATTTGATGAAAATAGAGTCTTAGATGCAATTAATAGAGTTTTAAAGTAATTAGCAGTTTAAGAATATGATAGTAATCTATCATATTCTTTTTTATTGTTCACAAGGAAATGATAATCGAAGTGGGATGATGGGTAACTTGGCGCCGTTAGCTTTTATTCATTTTGTTTCTATTCTATTTTAATATGTTATTTAAATAGCAGTAGCCAAAATACCTTTGGTGTGAAAAGGAAGACCACTAAAAGAGGTAAATCTTATGAAATAAAAATGGTACTAACCCAAACAATCAAGGCATTTTTAATCGGTTTTCTGCACACTTTAAGGTTTCGAATTAATTTCAATTTGTCGTTTAACTGATCCTATTTTTTTATATAATAATCCGTGATATAATATCTTCTTAGTTAATGAATATATGGACGAATATAATTCTATCAAAATTATAGTTAAACAAAGGAGAAATGGAAATGACACCAGTCATTCTTTCATCAATAATAGCTGTTTTTATGGGAGTATTTGTAATGTTTGTTCGGATGAAAGCAGCTAAAAAACCGGTATCAGCAAAAAAAATAATATTACCGCCAATATTTATGAGCACGGGAGCTTTTATGTTTTTCTTTCCAGAGTTTACTGTTACAGGAAAAGAAATTTTAGAAGCGGCTATCGTAGGGATGTTGTTTTCTATTTTATTAATTAAAACATCTAATTTTGAAATAAAGGACAATAATGTTTATTTAAAAAGATCACGTGCTTTCGTATTTATATTATTTGGGTTATTAGCAGTTAGAATAATAGCAAAATTTATTTTGAGCAGTACGATAGATATTGGTCAATTAAGTGGTATGTTTTGGATTTTAGCTTTTAGCATGATTGTACCATGGCGTATTTCTATGTATTTCCATTATCGGAAACTTTCAAAACAGCTAAATTAATAAGGTTTCAACAATAAATGCGGGATTTCTCTAAGAAGTCCCGCATTTTAATAAACTTATCATCTTTAAAATGTATTTTCACAACTCCTTGGTTCATCTCATTATCATCTTGGGCAATACTTCTTCTTCTATTTATAATGCTAAAAAACCCTATTTTATTTTTTGTTCGGTGACTGATTAAACGGGTTTTGTTTGAGCATTTGATGACCTAACACTGCAACACCAACTGCTATAATTCCATTTGTAATGGCATCAAAAGTAAATCCGTACGCAAAGGTTCCTAAAAGAATCGAAATAGCAAGCAATATCCAAATAATGAGCCAGTCTGGGATTTTTGGTGTTTGCTTCAGTGCGTAACCAATCACCCATAAAACGGGTATTAATCCATAATAGTTTTCATTTAAATAACTTTTTAATAAATCCATCTGCATGTCCCTCCTTCCTTCTGTTTTGTTTATACTATGGAAACGGAAGTAGAAAGTTTGTTCAGATAACCAATTTTAATATAATATTAAAAATCTTTCTTTTTGCTTAAAATGTAATCGGATACATGGAAGGAGAAATAGGTAGTCGGCAAAAAAGAAATAGGGAATGATTCAAGTGGACTAAATATTTCTCAACATGCTGAAGCAAGTATATTTATTATTTTTACCTATCCTTTTCTGGTATTTTGTTCTATATAGAGAGTGAGAGGGGAGGAGGTGAAAGGATGGCGCAAGCGACTTTTAATAATTCGTTGATTAAATTAGTATTCCAAAACGGTGTGAAGGAAAATGGTGAAGCGAATTTTGTTTCCAAGTCTTTACGCAATGTGAAAGAAACTGCAACTCCAGAAGAGATTATGCAAGTTGGAGATGCGATTGCTTCCATTGTAGAGTGGCCAATTCATTCTATTATTAAAAATGCGAGCTTTGATCTAACTAAATAAGAGTTTGTTTTAATCGTTTATTGTTTTGGAAGAAAAGTAATAAACAATTTTGGAAGCACGCCGCAGCCTAGATAAACATAACTTTCGCCCGCTGTCAGGCTGCGGCTAATGACAACACTTTTACGAAAGATATTAAAATCATGGAGGAACGAGAAGGAGGAAGTATAAATGGCTAAAACATTAGAACTCACTTTTTTAACTAGTAATGGAAAAACGAGTAAACTTTCGTTGGAAAGCCCAGTTGAACCTGTTAACCAAGGGCAAGTTTTAGCAGCCATGCAGAGTATTATTACCGCTAATATATTTGCTAATGAAAATGGCGAGCTTATTGGGGCTAAAAGCATTCGATTAGTAGAACACAATGTAACGGAGTTTGGAATTTAATTAGAATATAATAGGATGGTAGACGTCTCTATTGTGATAATCTACCATCCTATTAAAAGGAGAGTGGCAATAGTGAATGAAATCATATCATTTATAAGTCAAGTTGGTTTTCCGATTGTAGTAAGCTTTTACTTATTAAATCGAATAGAAGCAAAACTTGATATAATGATCCAATCCATTCAGAGCTTATCTCATGATCACGGAGGGTAAAGAATCTATTTAAACGATTGCTGTTTTTCCATGTCAGAAGCAACGATCAGATTGAAAATAGCGTAGGAAAGAAGCTAAAGGAAAGTCTGTTTCGTAGGAATTATCTGATAAATGAAAGGGTTTACTATTGACATTAATAGTTAAAAATGTTAAATTTATATTGCCGTTATGAAAACGTATTAAGCGTTTATTAAGTCAACTTTTCGAATATTATTTATTTGAAAGAATGATAGAAAATGCTTTATGCGCTGAAAATGGTAAATTATATACAAAGCTTACATGGCTTGTTTAGGAGGATTTTTTTACATGAAAAACGGTAAAGTAAAATGGTTTAATGCAGAAAAAGGTTTTGGATTTATTGAAGCAGAAGATGGAAACGATGTATTTGTTCATTATTCAGCAATTCAAGTCGAGGGCTTTAAATCATTAGAAGAGGGGCAAGAAGTATCTTTTGAAGTAATTGAAGGTGCTCGTGGGCCACAAGCTGCTAATGTAACTAAACAAGCAATTTAACTAATAGAGTTGTTCAAAAAATACGTTGAAAATGAAACGTTCCGAGCTCCATGTTAAGCAGCCTCGAACTTCTCGGTTGTTTTTACCCATTTTTTGAACACGTACTTATATGAAGTATCGGCAAATGTGCAATCTTGGCTGTCATTCCTTGGAATGGCAGCTTTTTAGTGTGCCGGGCATGTTCACTAGCTAGGCGGTGCAAGTCCGCTATGGGCGTTGGGATATGCGAACCATTAGTCGAAGGCAAGGGTGTCCGTGGTGACGCGGAATCTGAAGGAAGCCCTAGACAAATCCTTGGTCTGAGGTATACGAATCACATTAGAGGTTTTCATTTCAGGACGAGTTTGCTAAACAAAATGAAGTCCTAAATATCCCCGGATGAAATGAGAATAAATGTGGCAGATAGATGAGGAGAAAGCGAGTGAACTTACCCCGGGAGGTCTCTTGAATATCCTATTGGGAACCTATCTAGTGATAGATAGCTGAATCAAGAGAAGTCAGCCGAAGTCATAGTATCAAATCTAGGATTTGAGAAGGACGGAACGAAAGGAGCGACCGTGCTAGAGTTATTGATAAGGAAACGAGGAAACAGAAACAAAATGACTATACGAGAAAAGAAGGTTCGGAAAACCGGAGTTTCTCGGATAGAGTGGAGTTAGCCTTATGCAACCTCAACAGCATGGGAACAATATGAAATCAACGGTAAGTCTAATTATAAAGATAACAGAACTAGATAATTTGAACCATGCTTTCAAGAAGGTGGAAAGGAATAAAGGAGCAGCAGGAGTCGATGCGAAAGATATAGAAGCTACTCGCCTTTATTTGAAAGAAGAAGGTCAACAAATTAGAGAACTTATTAGAGAAGGAAAGTATAAACCAAAAGCAGTAAGAAGGGTGGATATCCCCAAACCGAACGGGGGAACAAGGAAACTTGGAATCCCTACCGTGACAGACAGAGTCATTCAACAAGCAATTGTGCAGAAACTTACCCCCATCTTTGAAAAACAATTTAGTTCGTATAGTTATGGATTTAGACCAAATAGAAGCGCACATCAAGCGATAGAACAAGCAAGACAATATATCGAAGATGGCTACAATTTTGTCGTAGACATAGACCTAGAGAAATTCTTCGACCGTGTTAACCATGACAAACTCATGTCGCTTATCGCGAAAACGATCACTGATAAACCAACCTTGAAACTAATCAGAAGATATCTCCAAGCAGGAGTGATGGACAATGGGTTAATTAAACCGAATACAGAAGGAACACCACAGGGTGGCCCATTAAGTCCGTTACTGAGCAACATCATGCTTCACGAATTAGATAAAGAATTAGAGAAGCGTGGGCACAAATTTGTGAGGTATGCAGATGATTGTAATATTTTCGTTAAAAGCAGGAAAGCAGGAGAACGAATAAAAGAAAGCATCACTCAATTTATCGAGAGAAAATTGAAGTTGAAGGTGAATCAGGAGAAAAGTGCGGTGGGAAAGCCGATAGCACGGATATTCTTAGGAGTAAGCTTCTACCAAAGAGGAAGGAAAACTAGAGTATTTGTGCCAAAAGAGCGGAAGAAAAGGTTCGAAGAAAAATTAAAGAAATGGACCAACCGAAATTGGGGAGTAAGCATGGAATTCCGTGTGAAGAAAATAAACCAACTGATACAAGGTTGGGGAAATTACTTTAAAATCGCGGATATCAAGCAATACGCACATAAAATCGATAGTCATACGAGACGTAGGTTAAGAGCGTGTAGGTGGAAAGAGTGGAAGAAGGTTAAAACGAAATATAAGAACCTTGTAAAACTTGGGATATATAAGGAAGAAGCTAAAAAGAACGCCAACTCCCGTAAGGGATATTGGCGCCTATCAAACAACCCTATATTACATCTTGCATTAAATAATCAATATTGGCAAGATCAAGGTTTAAAATCCTTATCGAAGGTGATTTCATAAACTTTCGAACCGCCGTATACCGAACGGTACGTACGGTGGTGTGAGAGGTCGGCACGGAAATGTGCCTCCTACTCGATTTTGACTAGTAAATGATAAACTATCAAAAAATGTATTAATAGTGATCTTTGTGGTTTACCCAATATTTCCTTCTTCATATGGATCATTAGTTTGCTATAATAATACCATACATATAATTAATTATTATTAAAATAGATAGGGTGACAATTGTGAAGTTTATTCATACTGCTGATTGGCATTTAGGGAAGCTTGTACACGGTCTTTATATGACAGAGGAGCAAAGATATATTTTAAATCAATTTATTGATTTAATAAAAGAAGAACAACCAGATGCTGTTGTTATTGCTGGAGATCTTTATGATCGCTCTATTCCCCCGACGGAAGCAGTAAATTTATTAGATGAAATATTATATACGATTAATGTAGAACTTGATACACCAATTATTGCTATTTCTGGAAACCACGACAGTGCGGAAAGATTATCTTTTGGGAGTTCCTGGTATCAGAGAAATAAATTCTATTTAAATGGAAAAATCGAAAATAGTTTTACACCAGTACATGTAAATGGTGTGAATTTTTATTTGGTGCCGTATTGCGAACCAGTTATTGTAAGACAATTTTTTAATGATGATGCTATTGTCAATCATCATCATGCGATGGAAGCCATTGTTAAAAAAATAGAAGAGCAGTTAAATCCTCAAGAACCTAATATATTAGTAGGTCATAGTTTTGTACTTGGTGGAAAAACAACGGATTCAGAGCGAGTTCTTTCGGTTGGAGGAAGTGGATGTGTTGGTGCAGAATTATTTTCTTCCTTTACTTACACTGCATTAGGCCATTTGCATAGTCCCGATGCTTTGGTACATGATTCTGTCAAATATGCTGGTTCTTTAATGAAATATTCCTTTTCCGAAGCAAAGCAAAAAAAATCTGTTTCTATAATTGAGATACTGCAAGACGGAAAATGGACTGAACGGTTTCATTCATTTACTCCAAAAAGAGACATGAGAGAGTTGGAAGGATATATGGAGGAGTTATTGCAGCCTGCTTTCTATAAAAATCAAAAACTAGATGACTATCTAAAAATAACACTTTTGGATGAAGGGGCTATTTTAGACCCTATAAATAAATTACGACAAGTTTATCCAAACGTACTTCATCTAGAAAGGAAAATTGAAAATATTGATTTAAAGAAAAAAACATCATTTAAGGTTAATAAAGAAAAACGAAAAACAGAGTTAGATTTATTTACTTCTTTTTATGAAGAAATGACTACTTCTTCCTTTTCACTAGAAAAACGTGAATTAATGGGAAAAATAATAGATGACTGCATAAAGGAGGAGTCAGTTAAATGAGACCGTTAAAATTAACGATGCAAGGTTTTGGTCCTTATGCAGGAAAAGAAATGATTGATTTTACTATATTAGGAAATCGGACGATGTTTGTTATATCAGGAAAAACAGGTTCAGGCAAAACAACTATTTTTGACGGGATAAGTTATGCTATTTATGGAAAAGCGAGTGGGGAAGATCGCAATGGCCCTGAATTAAGAAGTCAATTCGCTTCCAATTCGCTTCTTACGGAAGTGCAGCTTGAGTTCAAATTAAGAAACCAACGATACTTAATTATTCGTTCTCCTCAACAAGAAAAAAAGAAAGAAAGAGGAGATGGTTTTACAACGATCGGCGCAAAAGCGGAGTTATTTGCTTTTGATGAAAATGGGGAAAAGAAAGTGATTGCTTCTTCCATTCGAGATGTAGATGAAAAAATTAAAGAGATCATGCAGATTGACAGTAATCAATTTAGACAAATATTAATGATTCCACAGGGAGAGTTTCGGAAATTATTAACTTCAGACAGTAAGGAAAAAGAGAGCATCCTACAGAGGCTTTTTCATACAGAGATGTACAAGCGGATTGAAGAGAAATTAAAAGTACATGCTTCAGGACTGAAAAAGTCAGTAGAACAACAATTATATATGCGTCATACGGCGTTGCAGAATATAAAAAGTGTATATATAGAAGAATTACAATCTTATATGGAAGAAAAAAGTGATAATGATGTTGTCATCTTGCCATTATTAGAAAAAGAAATAGCGGAAATGGAAAAAGAACTCGGAAATCTAAAACGAACAATGGATGAAAAAAGCAAAAATAGAGATAAAGTAAGACAGCAGCTATTCGAATCAGAAGCGATTTTAAAACAAATGCAGCTTCGCGATTCATTAGGTGCTAAAAAACAAGCATTATCTGCTAAGCAGGAATATTATAAACAACAAGAACAGGCTGTTCAACTTGCACAAAAAGCCGTATTGCTGACACAACAGGAGGAAATATGCCATCATTTAAAAAAACAGATAGATAATGGCGAGAAAGAAAAAACGGCTTTAAACGAATGGAAGAAGAAGGAATCAGCAAGATGGAAAGAAGCAGAAGAATGTTTTAAAAAAGAAGAAAATAAAGAAGCAGAAAGAAAAAAAATATCAGAACATCTCTCATTTTTAAAAAGTATAGAAAAAGATGTAAAGCTTTTTTCTAAAAAAGAAAGAATTGCTGCAGAAACACAACGATCATTAACTTGTGCTGAAGCGCAAAAAAAGGGGTTATTTTCTAAAAAAGGTGAAACGGAAGAAATATTGCAAAAACGAAAAGCAGAAAAACAACAACTAGAGACAGCCAAGATAACCTATTTAGAAAACAAAGAAAAATTAATCACTTTACAATATATGGTAGAAAAAACAACGAAATACAAAGAAGAAAATAAAAAAATAGTGCAATTGAATACTCAAATAGCGGACAGACTTAAAAGAAAGACAAACATAATAGAACGTTATAAAGATGCAGTAAAACTGATAGAAAAAATGGAAAGTGATTGGTTATCATCACAATCATATATACTCGCTGAAACGCTCCGGCAAGGGGAGGCGTGTCCCGTTTGCGGCAGCACGGAGCATCCACATCTGGCTAATAATAAAGCGGTGCATAGTATGAATGAAGAAGATGTAAAAAGTGCCAGGGAAGATTTAGTGAAAATAGAAAAGGAAAAGATAGAAGAAGAATCGATTTTGATGCAATTGCAAACAAAACAAAGTTTTTTACAAGATAATCAAAATGCATTGCTTGTGGAAATAAAAAAATTTGTTCCTGATTATACAGCAGAAAATGCGGAAGAAATGAATAGAATAAAATTAATGGAAGTGGAAGAATTAAAAAAGCATCAAGTTTATTTAGTAGAAGCAGAAAAACAACGAACAAAAACGAATGAGGAAATTGTTATAATAGAACAGCAGCTACAAGATTTACAAGTAAAAGGGGAATCTATTTCAGCGGATATTCAATCTATGTCGATACAATTAGCCGAGCAAACAACCACGTTAAACAGTATAAAGACTCTAATCCCTGAAGAATTAAGGGATGAAGCGTTGTATAAACAGGCATGTGAAACTGCTAGTTTCCAGTTGCAAAAATTAGAAGAAGCTTATAACAGAGCACAGACTAATTTACAAGAATCAAAAGATTCTTTACATACAGTTACTATAAAAAAAGAAGACATCGAAAAAAGAATAACAGAATTAAATGAAACGATGAAAGAGGAACGGACGATTTTTCTTGAAAATATGAAAGAACAAGGCTTTTCGAACTATTCTTCTTATATGCAAGCCAAGCAAACAGAAGATGAAATGAAAGAAAGACAGTTAAACATTCAGAAATACCGAGAAGAATACCGTTCAGTTCAGGATCGTTATCAAGATTTGGTAGATAGTTTACAAGACATTCAGGAACCTGATATTTCCTTGCTTAAAGCAAACTTAGCAGAAATAGAGTTGGAAATTGAGCATATCCAGCAGAAACAAACCAATTTAATCGTAAAAAAGCGGGATAATGAAGAAGCATACAACAAAGTCTTAGCAATCAATATGGAAATAAAACAGTTAGAAGAAGAATATAAATTATTAGGTCATTTGTATGATATATCTAGAGGTCAAAATACATATCGGATTACATTTGAAAGATATGTTCTCGCCGCTTTTTTAGATGAAATTTTAGAAGAAGCAAATAAACGCTTAATAAAAATGACTAGTGGACGCTATCAATTATTAAGAAAGTCGGATCGCTCTAAAGGAAATGTTCAAAGTGGACTAGAGCTATTAGTATTTGATCAATATACTGGACAAGAAAGACATGTTAAAACATTATCTGGAGGCGAAAGTTTTAAAGCTGCATTATCATTAGCACTTGGTCTAGCCGATGTTGTTCAACAATATGCTGGAGGAGTATCGCTTGAAACGATGTTTATAGATGAGGGATTTGGAACATTGGATCCAGAGTCTTTAGATCAAGCAATCGAAACATTGATGGAAATTCAAAGTTCTGGAAGATTAGTAGGAATAATATCGCATGTACCTGAAATTAAAGAAAGAATGGAAATTCGATTAGAGGTAATTGCTGGTCAAACAGGAAGTACGACAGAATTTCACTCTCTTCATTAGTAGGATTGCAATAAATTTTGCGCCATATTAACAACTAAATAAGGTGGTTTAATTTTTTAGGCATACTGAATTAAGTATGCTTTTTTTGCATGAGTCATTCGTGCTCATATAAGAGAATTCGATGAAAAAATAAGTTCTTGTCGTCTTTTGTCGTTTTTAGTAGGGGTTGATATATAGTACACCTAAGTGTATTTACTGAAGCACAGGTATTTTATAAAAGGAGGAAAATGAATGAAAAAATATGGATTAGCAATTCAAATTTTAATAGCACTTGTTTTAGGAATAGCCGTTGGAGCAATATTTCATGGAAATGATGTACTAATTAGTATTTTAACACCGATAGGGGATATTTTCCTACATCTAATAAAAATGATTGTTGTGCCAATTGTAGTTGCAGCTCTCGTTGTTTCCATTGCTGGAGTCGGAGATATAAAGAAGCTAGGTAAACTTGGTGGGAAAACAATTCTTTATTTTGAAGTGATCACGACGATTGCCATTCTATTCGGATTGCTCGTAGCGAATATCTTCCAACCAGGAGTTGGTGTAAACCAAGAAGGACTAACACAGACAGATATTTCTCAATATGAAAAATCCTCTGAAGCAACAAAAGATAGTCAAGGGATAGGATCAATACTTGTCCATATGGTACCAACAAATGTGATTGGCAGTATGGCAAATGGTGATTTATTACCAATTATTTTCTTCTGTGTTTTATTTGGATTAGGGGTAGCTGCAATTGGAGAAAAAGGAAAACCAGTGTTAGCTGTATCCGAAGGTATTCTAGAGAGTATGTTCTGGGTAACGAACTTGGTTATGAAATTTGCTCCATTTGGAGTATTTGCAATGATTGGAATCACCGTATCAAAATTCGGATTAGAAACATTGTACCCACTAGCAAAGCTTGTCCTATTAGTTTATGCAACTATGGTGGTTTTTGTGGTTGTTGTTTTAGGAATTGTTGCAAAATTTGCGAAAGTTAATATTTTCACCCTTCTTAAAATATTAAAAGATGAATTAATTTTAGCTTACAGTACAGCTAGTTCAGAAGCAGTTCTGCCAAGATTAATGGATAAAATGGAAAAATTCGGTTGTCCAAAATCTATTACATCATTTGTTATTCCGACAGGGTATACATTTAACCTTGATGGTTCAACGATTTATCAAAGTATTGCGTGTTTATTCATTGCTCAAATGGCAGGGATAGACCTTTCTATCGCTCAACAGTTTACATTAGTAGTTGTGTTGATGTTAACTTCAAAAGGAATCGCAGGGATACCTGGTGCATCTTTTGTTGTTATCGTCTCAACATTAAGTTCGATGAATATTCCGGTAGCAGGAATTGCTGTAATTTTAGGAGTAGATCGTATTATGGATATGTTGCGCACAGTTGTTAATGTAGTCGGGAATGCACTTGCGACGATTGTAATGAGTAAATGGGAAGGCGAGTTTGATGAACAAAAATCAAATGAGTATATTTCTAGCGTAAAACAATCAGATGCTGCGTAAAATGGATAATTCCAAATAGTTCTTTCGTATTCTATACAAGAAGCTGGGACATAAGTATCCCAGCCGAAGATAAACCCGAATAATGATACGAAAATGTAAAAAATATTTCGTATCATTGTTTGGGTTTTTTATTTATGAAAAAAAGAAGGTTGGTGGGAATCACCCGCAGCCTGCATACACTTCGCTTTCCGTGGGGCTAGGCTTGAGCCTCCTCGGTGTTGCCTTGCTGGGTCTTTAGCCTTCCCACATTTCCCGCAGGAGTCTTCGCACTCTCCGTTACAAGCAACCTGTTTTAGAATAAGTTCTTGTCTTCGAATTTCATTGCAAGGTATTATTGTTAAACAATGGAGCGATGATTTTTTTAGAAGATAAGAAAGGATAAAATTTTTGAACTTAGATGAGTGTCTAGCTCCAGTGCCTAGCCCCGGTGAGTATTGCCCCATGCCTCTAAAAGTAAAAAGCACTTTTTGAGTCATGTGAACATTTTTCTTCGGGACTAAACAAGGCGCTTGTACTTTTCTTATTCAACGTTGTTCTCCCAAAATGTGCACTTTTAGTCTATTTTTATAAGATGGATGTTTTCACTAGTTCAACGATAGCAACTAACGAATCAAAACGGCTTGATTGGAGTGTAAGGTGCGAGACTCCTGTGGGATTAGCGGGTTAGATGAGACCTAAGCAGGCGAAGCGCCGAGTTATAATGAACGAAACTAGCCCCATACTCGTAATTTCGTAGGTTAATTTGGCAATAATGTTTATGAACTAAAAACAAAAAAACCAAATCAGTGCTACATTACGGAAGGAGCTAGTTCTATTATGAAGGATACCACAAAATTTGTAGGTTTAGACGTATCAAAAGAAAAAATTGCCGTTGCTATTGCAGAAGAAGGTAGAGAAGAACCAAGATATTATGGAATGATTGTTCATACACCTGAAGCGATTAAAAAGTTAATGAAAAAACTAGGAGAGCCAAGTACTTTAAGAGTTTGTTATGAAGCGGGTCCAACGGGATATCCATTATATCGATTACTAACTGCTTTAGGTATTCATTGTGAAGTGATTGCTCCATCTTTAATACCACAAAGACCGGGAGAACGTATTAAAACAGACCGTAGAGACTCTATTCGTCTTGCCCAGTTATATCGTGCAGGAGAATTAACTTCTGTTTATGTTCCGACTCCAGAAGATGAAGCACTTCGAGATCTAGTGCGAGCACGAGAAGATGCGAAAGAAGACGAGCTGAGAACCAAGCATCGTTTAAGTAAGTTTTTATTACGGAATAATATTTATCCACCTGTTGGAGTGAATAAATGGACAAGAAAATATCGAGATTGGCTAGATACGTTAAAGTTTTCCAATTCCAATTTACAATTAGTTTTTCAAGAATATTATCATCAATTAAAGGAGTTGGAACAGCGGGTAAAAAGATTCGAAGAGGAAATGCAAATACAGGCATTGGAAGGAGTTCATGCCCCTATTATTCAAACTTTACAAGGACTAAGAGGCGTTGCACTGGTTACAGCGACAAGTCTTGCGGCGGAAATTGGATCGTTTAAACGTTTCCCAAATCCTAAGCAAATGATGGCTTATGTAGGATTGATTCCAAGTGAATTCTCAAGTGGAGAAAGACGTCGACAAGGAGCTATTACCAAATCAGGAAATCGTCACGTTCGCCGATTGTTAATCGAGTCGGCTTGGAGTTATCTTCGTCAGCCGGCCGTAAAAGGAAATTTAAAAAAACGACTAGAACCTTTATCACCGTCTATTCAAGCAATATCCTGGAAAGCGCAAAATCGTCTGCATAAAAAATATTATCGATTAGTATCTAGAGGAAAAGAAAGTAATAAAGCAATTGTTGCCGTTGCTAGAGAATTAGCTGGCTTTATCTGGGCTATTACGCAAGAAGTAGAAGAAATTCCAAAACATTAATGTTACCAAACGAAAGAAAGTAGAGGAAGAGAAAGAAAAATAGATACATGAGAATAGGGCTCGAAGGCAAAGAGAAATACCGGAAAGGATAACCCACGTGCCTCCTCTGTGCTATATCATTCGTTGATTAACGCACGTCCCGAGTTAGTGGAAAGACCTTTATACGGAAAGATAAAATGTGAAAACCCACGAATATCAGAATGCTAACCGCAGGATGAAATTTTTGCCTTCGTGCCGTGTCCTTACTATCTATTCTAATCAATCAGAAAGGAGGAAGTATAAGTATATCACGATTTCTTCTTTAGCTTAAAAAAGTATCTCCTATCTTAGAATGGCAGTCAAGGAAAGCACTTGACAGCCATTCTAAGATAGGAAGTTCGGTTGGTAAGCTAAAAAAGGAAACTTGTAGCCACTAAGGCTCATCGATACACGAACAGTCAAGAAGCCTAAAATCGCTTCTCTTCTTAAAGTTACCCAAAAATAACCTATCTAGTAGTGGAGAGTGGGAGACTTGACAGTTTCGTTCATATCAGGAGGCTCATCGCACGCCCCACGGAAAGCGAGCATCCTGAAACGAGAATCTTGCCCCTATTTATAAGGAATAATGTTTGCAAGATTAATCAATCCCCCTTTTCTTATTGCTCTAAACCAAATTATAGCAATACATGAAGAAGAATTTATAACTGCGAAGTTTGAGTTAACTAGATGAAAAACATAAATAACCAGTATAGGGAAGTAACCATTTACGTGCTAAATTAGAGAATGTCCGTCTTTACCTATTATCTATTTAGTTATGTCTCAGCCTCACTTTATTTGAAAAATAAGAAGAAATTGAAATACTGGACAACTAAAGATATACTTATTTGCAATACGAATGATTGCAGTGGAGGAGAAAAATGAAAATACATCAATTGCTTAAATCTAATTCTTCCATTTTATTTATGATGATTTTTATGGTACCTATAGCGGGAGAATTTAAGTTTTTTCCTTTGAATGATCAGTTTAGAGTAAGCTTTGCACCGACAGTTTTCTTTTTTCTGCTTCTGTTTTTGCCGCAAAAAAAAATTATATCGGCAGGTATTATAACAGGAGTGGCTGTTGGTATTTTCCGTATGATCGTCGATTTTTTGTTAGTAGATTCTTATACGTTTGAACACTCTTTATATATGCGATTGCCTGCTTGTTTTTACTACATAAGCTATGCCTTCTTTTTTGCTGTGTTAAGAGTGAAAAAAATTCAAAATCAAGTTTGGAAGATCGGTATTTTTGGTATTGCCCTAGAATGGATTTCGCAAATTATTGAATTGACCATTCAATCTTCTATTTTAGGTGGAATGGTAGACATACATAGTATGAATGATATTTTGCAGATAGGAACGATTGCCATTTTCAGAAGTTTTTTTGTTGTTTCTTTCTATAGTATGATTGTAATTTATGAGGCTAAAATAAGAGAAGAGGAGATAACAAGTAAAAATGAACACTTATTATTGCTGTTATCAAGCCTTTATGAAGAAAATATTCATGTGAAAAAAACATTAAAAAATGTAGAAATAATAACAAAAGAGTCTTATGAATTGTACCGTTCTTTAAAAAATAATAGTTTAACAAGAGCAGAAACACAGCAATTAAGTCAACAAGCCTTAAAAATTGCTGGTAATATACATGATATTAAGAAAGATAATCAACGAATATATGCTGGAATATCAAAATTAATTGCAACTGAGAATTTTTCAGAATACATGCAGCTAAATGAATTGCTGCAAATAATCGTGAAAAGTAATGACAAGTATGCTCAGTCGATAGGAAAAAAAATTCATTTTTCAACTGAATTAGATGTTTCTCAGGATCAATTTGAAGTATATTTATTATTGTCTATCATTAATAATCTTGTCTCTAATAGTATTGAAGCAATTAAGAAAACAGGCTCTATTGCTATTTATGCATATGAAAAGGAAGACAGATTATTTATTGAAGTTTCTGATACTGGCATAGGCATCGAAAAAAAATATGATAAGCTAATATATAAACCTGGTTTTTCCCTTAAATTTGACGGTGTAGGGATGTCGTCTACTGGAATAGGTCTTTCATACAGTAAAGAAATTATTACTAATTATGGAGGAAATATTACACATGTGGCTATTCCCGGAACGGGAACTAAATTTATGGTAGAATTACCAAAGGCAAGATTAATAAAGGAGAACTAATTATGCGATTTTTTTTAGTTGATGATGACGAAGTAATTCGCTCATTGCTAACACATATTATTGAAGATGAAGATATTGGCGAGGTTGTAGGTGAAGCAGATAACGGAGAAACGGTAACAAGTCAATTATTAAATTTTAAAAAAGTAGATATCGTAATTGTCGATTTATTGATGCCGGTCCGAGATGGCATTGAAACAATTCGCTCATGGAACGAAGAATATAAAGGAAAAACGATTATGCTTTCACAAGTTGAATCAAAGGAACTGATCGGTGAAGCCTATTCACTTGGAATTGAATATTACGTAACAAAACCAATTAACAGCAATGAGTTTTTATCTGTTACAAAAAAGGTCATTCAAAAAATTCTTTTAGAGAAGACCGTAGGGGACATTAGACGTACATTGAATGGAGTATTGGAAATTACAAATAATGATCATAAAAAAAAGCCTTTTATTAAAGATTATACCCTAATTGAAGCAGGAGAATTTCTTTTATCTGAGTTAGGAATAATCGGGGAGAATGGCAGCAAAGATTTACTAGAAATTATTCAATTTTTATATCAGCATGAAGTAAACGATACATTTGAAATGAATTTTCCTTCTTTGAAAGAATTATTTGAAGGAATCGCAAGACAGCGTGTTGGTGATAATGCTCCGACCCTTGATGTGTTGAGAGAAACAAAAGCAAGTGAACAACGTGTTAGAAGAGCAATCAATCAATCGATCACTCACTTGGCAAGTATTGGCTTAACTGATTTTTCCAACCCTAAATTTGAAAATTATGCATTAAAGTTTTTTGATTTTTCGATTGTAAGAAGCAAGATGACGGAGTTGAAAAGTGAAAAAGCAGCTCATTCGAAACAAGTGAAAATTCATACGAAGAAATTTATTCAAGTATTATACTTCGAAGCGAAAAAACTTGTTCAAACAAATAGACATGAAAATGGGTAGAGCATGAAGAAAAAAAGGATGGGATGCTTTTTTTTCTTTCTGCTTATCTTGATTATCAGTTTTGCTTCTCTCTATCAATGGAAAGCTAGGTACGAGAAAAACCTCGAAAAGACACCTCTGCCGACAAAATTAAACGAAACTGTTGCACAAAATCGAGATATTTTAGTTGATAAAGCAGCAGATAAAGGTATTCTGATTGTGATTACAGCGGATTTTCGAAGCTTCTCTGAACAAAATAAATTATATGCTAAAGGAAGAACGGAAGAAGGAACCATTGTCACCAATGCACAAGGGGGAGAATCCTATCATAATTATGGATTAGCGATTGATTTTGCCCTATTAGATGTAAATGGCCAAGTTATTTGGGATATGAAATATGATGGGAATGGAAACGGAAAAAGTGATTGGATGGAAGTAGTAGGCATTGCAAAGTCCTTAGGATTTGAATGGGGAGGAGATTGGAAAAGTTTTAAAGATTATCCTCATTTACAAATGAACTTCGGACTTTCTATTGGAGACCTTCAAAAAGGGAAAAGGACAGATCCTTAAAGTCGTTATTCGACTGAAGGAGCTGTCCTTTTGTCGTATCAAAATTTATTTATTCAAATTAGAGACATGCCAAGCTTTTGACAGACAGGATGTTGGGTCAATCAATGTCTGCTAACGTAGTTGCTGCGAATTTCGTCGTTTTTTGCTGTGCAATTAGCCGGTTATGCTCGTGATTTTCTTGTCATTACATAGTAGATAACAAATAATAATAAATCAGTTGACTTGTTGCTTCCACTGAAGAGAAATGCGTACGTTCATATGCATGAGAAGAATCGATGCCAGGACCAATTAATCCATGTACGATATCATGTCCTGAACGAATGGCTGCAGATGCATCTGAACCATAATATGGATAAATGTCCAATTGGTAAGGTATTTGATGACTCACCGCTAGTTGTGCGAGTTTTTTCCTTAGAGCATAATGATAAGGACCGCTCGCATCTTTTACACAAATGGAAACGGAATATTCATCCGTTGACTGACCATCACCCATCGCCCCCATATCCACCGCTAAGTATTCAACTGTTTCTGCTGGAATATTCGAGTTTCCTCCATACCCAATTTCTTCATTATTAGAGATTAAGAAATTAGTTGTGTATGGAAGTGTAATATTTGCTGTTTTGAATTGTTTAAGAAGTAATAACAGAATAGCGACACTTGCTTTATCATCAAGATGTCTTGATTTTATAAAACCGGACGGAGTTATTTCAACCCTGGGATAGAAAGAGACAAAGTCACCGACTGAAATACCTAAATTTTCGACATCTTTTTTTGTTTGAACTTTTTCATCTATTCGAACTTCCATATTGGTTTGACTGCGTTCTTGCTTGGCAGCATCTTTATATACATGAACAGATGCTTGATGCAGTAATATAGTGCCGCTATACGTTTTGCCGCTTACTGTTTCAATTAAACAGTTTTCACCCTCAATACTGTTATAAGTAAAGCCTCCGATTAAATCGAGACGGAGTCTGCCATTTTCCTTTATTTCCTTCACCATTGCTCCAAGTGTATCAACATGTGCTGTTAGCATTCTTTGTTTAAGATGGGACTCGCCTTCTAGTGTTGCAATTATTCCACCTTTATTATTTCTTTTGGTTTCGATTTGCAGGTCTCGAAGATATGACTCGATAAAATCAATGATTTTCCCTGTGTTTCCAGAAGGGCTGCTTGTAGTTAATAGTTTTTCTAATAATGTTATGTATTCTTTTTGCTCCAATTGCACCAATGAAAATTCCTCCTTTATTGATTCCATTTTATTATACTTGAAAAAGATATTGCGAGCAGTAAATGTGGATCAAATAGTGGAGAGTACCTGAAAGCGAAGTGGAAATTTAAAAAAATAACATAATTAACTTTACTGAATATTATTATTAATTAATACGAAAAGGTTTTTACTAGAAATTTATAAAAAATTCATGTAAGATAATTTTAATTTGATTCCTCACCGATGGCAGGAAAGATGGGAAGAATATTTTTAGAATAAATTGGAAAAACGGGTAAAATTAATTATTTTGATTTTATAAAGCATATGTTATAATGGACTACGTTGTTTTGTAAATATCATGTAAATTTTTCTTGATAATTGAAAATTAAAGGTAAATTGGTAAGAGACGAAGTACTTCTTATAAAAAAGTTAAAAACGAAAAGATTTGAGAGCATGTCGTTAATTACAATAAAAAAGAAACAGTTAGGATCTTTTTTATTATATTTTGAATTGAGGTGAACATGATTGAAAGGTACAGTAGAATTATTTAATAAGTTTATTGCTAAACATTCTTCTTTCTTTTTAATCGCCATTATTTTATTTTGGATTAAAACATACGCTGCCTATAAAATTGAGTTTAGTTTAGGGGTTACAGGAGCTTTTCAACAATTCCTTTTATTGATAAACCCAATCAGCTCTGCATTATTTTTTATAGGACTTGCACTTTTTATTAAGGGAAAGGCACAGCCTATTATGATTACGGTCATAACAGGGGTAATGTCAGCATTGCTTTATGCCAATATTGTTTACTACCGTTTCTTTACTGATTTCATTACGGTTCCCGTTATGATGCAGGTGAAAGTGAATGGCGGGCAATTGAGCGATAGTATTTTCTCCTTAATTAACGGATACGATATTCTTTATTTTTTGGATGTAATCATACTGATAGTATTGCTTGCTACGAAGGTATATAAACCTGTTGTGCAAAAAAATAGAAGAAAAGCAAAATCAATTTTTGCATTAGCTATTTTAACCTTTATTATTAATCTTGGTTTAGCGGAAGTGGATCGTCCTGAGCTTTTAAGTCGATCATTTGACCGTAATTATTTAGTGAAATATTTAGGTGCTTATAATTTCACCATCTATGATATTGTGCAAAATGCACGTTCTGAAAGCCAAAGAGCTTTAGCGGACAGCAGTGATATAACGGAGGTTCAAAATTATATTAATGCAAATTTTGCTGCACCTAACTCTGTTTATTTTAAAAAAGCAGAAGGAATGAATGTTGTCTATATTTCATTAGAATCATTACAATCCTTTATTATTGACTACAAATTAGATGGACAGGAAGTAACACCATTCTTAAATTCTTTAACAAAAGATTCGAATACGTTTTATTTCAAAAACTTTTACCATCAAACTGGTCAAGGTAAAACATCTGATGCTGAATTTATGATGGATAATTCGTTATACGGAATGTCTCAAGGTTCTGTTTTTGTTAATAAAGCACAAAATACTTTGCAGTCAGCTCCAGCTATTTTAAAAACAAAAGGATATACTTCAGCAGCATTCCATGGAAACTATAAAACATTTTGGAACAGAAATGAAATGTATAAATCGATTGGATATGATCAATTTTTTGATGCAGAGTATTATGATATGTCCGAAGAAAATACGAAAAACTATGGAATGAAAGATATTCCTTTCTTTAAAGAGAGCATGCCGTTATTAAAAGGGTTAAAAGAACCTTTTTATACAAAATTTATTACTTTGTCTAATCATCATCCTTTTGAAATGGATGAAGGAGATACGGATTTTCCTCCAGGAGATTTTGGAGATAGCGTTGTAAATGATTATTTTCAATCAGCACATTATTTGGATGAATCGATTAAAGAGTTCTTCGATATGCTGAAAGAATCAGGTCTTTATGACAACACAATGATCGTCATGTATGGAGATCATTATGGTATTTCAGAAAATCATAATACCGCGATGGCGAAAGTGATGGGCGTAGATGAAATAACGCCGTTAGAGAATGCTCAATTGCAACGTGTGCCACTATTTATCCATGTACCTGGAGTACAAGGAAAACAAGTAAGTAACTATGGCGGCGATGTAGATGTTATGCCAACTGTTTTACACTTATTAGGGGTTAATACGAAAGACTATTTACAGGTTGGTTCCGATTTATTATCCAAACAGCATCGTGAAACAATTCCTTTTAGAAATGGTGATTTTGTATCACCAACCGTTACTAAAATTGGGGATAATACGTACGATACCAAAACTGGTGAATTGTTAACTGGAAAAGACAGTGAAAAACAAGCAGAAAGTGCTGCGGCAGAATTAAAGACTTCTGACAGCATTGTTAGTAAAGATTTATTACGCTTTTATACTCCAGAAGGTTTTACACCTATTAACCGTGAAGACTACAACTATGTAAAAGAGACGGATACTACATCAACTAAATAAAAAAGCAGGAGAAAAACCTCTTATCTAATTGACTAGATAAGAGGTTTTTTGTATTTAGCAAAAAGTAAGCGGTGAGCTCAAACGAAGCAATATATAGATGAAAATAGCCTTTAAAATAGGGTGGTTACAATAGAGGAATTACCTCGAAATCAGAAAGTTTTCAAAAGGGAAAATAATAAAAAATATTTGCTGAAAAGGTCTTGCAGGTAGAAGGATTCGGGAGTATGATAAGCAATGGAATAATTCAATTCACGAAATACTTTATAGATTAATAACCAAAATCAACGGAAAAATGCGTGGTATATGTTGATAAAGAAGGATGATTTTTAAATGAAAGAGTGTAGCCCCAAAAATAGCGGGAATGAAAAATGGAGTATGCAAAATGGTATTTACACTACTTTAGTTTTGAATATTTCTAATAACTATTTTCCTCTTTTTGCCATTAGTGTGTTAGGAGCAAGCAATTACCAAGTAGGATTAATTAGTTCATTGCCTCCATTTATTGGAATGTTTGCGATGATTATTGGTTCTATTATTCTGAATAGGCTGCAGGAGAAAAAAATGTTTACTGTTTATTCTTTTTTCTTCTCCAGAGTATTTTTAATTGGTATGGCTTTTGTTGTTTATTTGCCAAAGCAATATCAATGCTTTGTTTTCATCTTATTAGTTGGTTGTATGAATTTTCCCTTTTCATTTGCAACATTGGGGTGGCAGTCGTTTATTGCAGAAATCATTCCTGAACAGCGCCGAAATACTTTTTTTAGTAGTCGGAACCGAATCATGACTCTAGTTGGCATGATTTCAACATTTACTATTGGTTTTTTCCTACAGTTATTTGATAAAGATAATGCAATTCCATACCAACTGCTTTATTTGGCAGCATTTATCTGTGGATTGATAGAGATATACTATTTAAAGAAACATAAGGAAAAGAAAAAGGTAATGCTGCAAAAATCAGAAAAAAAAGCACTGTTTGGTTTTGCTGTTTTTAAACATAAACCATTTTTTTATTTTTTATTATGCAGTCTATTTTTTAATTTTGGTTGGCAAATGTGCTGGTCCCTTTTTAGTATTTATCAAATTAAATATGCGGATGCAACTGGTTTATGGATTAGCTTATTTGCAGTTGCAAATTCAGTTGGTCAAGTAATCAGTTTTAAATGGTGGGGGAAGATGGCGGATAAACATTCAACTGCTAAAATGCTAATCTATGTATCGATTGGTATGGGAAGTGCGCCGTTTTTAACTGTTTTATCTACAAATTTAGTTTATCTCGTGTTAGTGAATATATTTGCTGGTTTATTTGTGTCAGGGACGGTTTTATTGCTATTTAACCAGCTTTTGGAGACGATAGAAGAGAAAAACCGCAGTCAAAGTATTGCTAATTATAATATCTTATTAGCCTTAGTTGCTTTCGTGGCACCGCAGTTTGGTGTCTATCTGTTGGAAGTAACGGATATAGTAACTGCAATGTTTGTTTCATCGATCATTCGAGCGTCAAGTGGTGCATGTTTCTTTTTCTTTTACGTATACTTAAAAAGAAAACAACTTTTTATTATTCGAAAAACGGCAAAAGCATAAGAAAATCCCATGCTCTTTTGTAGGGCATGGGATTTATAATATAAGAGTAGAATTATTGGCGAATGCATGTTAAAATAAAAAGATGCAGTATCGATGTATATATTTATATATACTTTTATCTATTATAATAATACCACGAAATAACTTGCTTGTCAAATAGAAAGATTAGAGGAGTGCTTATATGACAGAATCAAAAGACAAAGACATGATTATAGAGCAAAAAAGGGCAGAAAATGTCATTAAAGAAATAGAGGGAAAGATCGATCAATTTGAAAAAGCTAGCATGAAAATCGGTGGAGATGTAGGTCAAATTCGCAAAACTTTTTGGCAGGATGTTACAGTCAATTTAGATGAACCTGATGATGTTTTAGAAACTCATACTAGCATTAAGCAGCAAGCTGAGCTATTAGGAGAAAGGGAAAGAAGCTATGGACAGTTACATAAACAGTTGAA
This sequence comes from Niallia sp. WK069_GA_01, assembly GCF_983173855.1. Taxonomy (NCBI): domain Bacteria; kingdom Bacillati; phylum Bacillota; class Bacilli; order Caryophanales; family Bacillaceae; genus Niallia; species Niallia sp. WK069_GA_01. The sequence continues at coordinate 2,850,944 of NZ_OZ470138.1, read as the reverse complement.
GACATTAACAAAGTTAAAGTCTTCCCCTTATTTTGGCAGAATTGATTTTAAAGAAGCCGGTCAAGAAGGAATTGAAGAAATCTATATTGGCATCGCATCTTTTATGGATAAAGAAGAACAAAATTTTTATATTTACGATTGGAGAGCGCCAATATCTAGTATTTATTATGATTATTCCAAAGGAAAGGCAAGTTATGATACCCCAGAAGGAAGAATAGATGGGGAGTTATTGCTAAAGAGACAGTTTATCATTCGAGATGGCAAAATAACCAGTTTATTTGATACAGGTGTCACGATAGGGGATGCTCTATTATTAGAGGTGTTAGGCAATAATGCTAACACATTAATGAAAAGTATTGTTGCAACCATACAGACAGAACAGAATAAAATCATCCGTAATGATTCAAGCAAGGTATTAATTGTTCAAGGGGTAGCAGGAAGCGGGAAGACATCTGCTGCGCTGCAAAGAGTTGCTTATTTATTGTATCGTCATAGAAAAACCTTAAATTCTGATAATATTATGCTGTTTTCACCAAATCCATTATTTAATAGTTATGTTTCTACTGTACTTCCTGAACTTGGAGAAGAAAATATGCAGCAGTCAACCTTTCAGGAATATTTAGTGAATAGAATCGGAGCTGATTGGGAGGTGGAAGATCCATTCTCTCAGCTAGAAGTTCTTTTAACAGAGGATAATCAGGAATCACATGCAATGAGGTTAAAAAGTATTCAATTCAAGAGCAGCATGGAATTTAAAGATATAGTAGATAAGAAGTTGGAAAAACTGTCTACAGAGGGAATGATGTTTAAAAATATTACTTTTCAAGATAAAGTGCTACTTTCGAAAGAAGAGATGACACGGAAATTTTATGAATTGGATGCTTCTTTTACTGTGGCAAATAGACTGCAATTATTAAAGGAATGGGCTCAAAAAGAAATGAAACTTCATGCAAAACAAGAAAGAAAGCAAAGGTGGGTTGAAGAAGAGATACAGCTCCTAGATAAAGAAGAATATTTAGAAGCATATAAGGAGACACAGAAAAAGGTAGATGAGTTTTCTTATTATGACAAGGAAGAACAATTATTGCGGAAACAAATCGTAAATAAGAGGTTCAAACGAATATACATGGCCATCAAAAATTTGCGGTTTATTAATTATGCAGGTATATATCAAGCAGTATTTCAAGAAGAATGTCCAGGTTCACTAACGGAAAAAGATTGGCAGCTTATGCAACTTCATATAAAGCAAACGCTAAAAAAGAAGCAGTTATGGAATGAAGATGCTACACCCTTTGCTTATTTAAAAGATAAGATAGAAGGAAAAAAATCCGTTATAAGCATGAAGCATGTGTTTATTGATGAGGCACAGGATTATTCTCCCTTTCAAATGGAATATATAAAGGAGCTGTATCCACACAGCAAATTAACTTTATTAGGAGATATTAACCAAGCCATCTATGCTCATAGTAATAATGAGTTAATGGAAACAGATGCCACAAAAGAAGTAGAACGAATTGTATTAACAAAGAGTTATCGATCCACTCAAGAAATTGTGGAGTTTACAAAAGAAATAGCTAAAAATGGCGAAATGATCGAACCATTTAATCGTCATGGAGCAAAGCCATGCCTAAAAGAAGTAGCAAATCAGGAGATGCTTTTAAGTGAAGTGTTGACTGCATTGCAGCAATTAAAAAATAAAGGCCATGAAACGATAGCTGTCATTTGTAAAACAAAAAAAGAAAGCGAAAAAGTGTATGAATGGCTGAAAGGGAAAATAGCAGTCCGATTAATCGAAAAAGGCACCATCGTTTATGAAAAAGGGATTTCTGTTATTCCAGCCTATTTAGCAAAAGGAATAGAATTTGATGGAGTCATTATTTATAATAGTTCGGTATATAATAACGAATTGGAGAAAGAACTCTTCTATACGGCATGCACAAGAGCGATGCATGAACTAATTCTTTTTACGGAAAAAAACCGCCTAAATACTTTTTTGAAAACAATCAATCAAGCAGCATATCAATTAATGAAAGAAAACGAAAGTATTCCCCTTTAATTTAAAAAGCTCAGTTAAATTTTAAAGGGTTTACTTTAGGATTAAATAAAAAAAGAAGCTGGGACATAAGTATTCCAGCCGAAGATAAATCCGAACCATGATACGAAGATGAAAAATATCTCGTATCATGGTTTGGGTTTTTTATTTATGTAAAAAAGAAGGTTTTTGGTAATCAGCCGCAGCCTGCATACGCTTCGCTTTCCGTGGGGCTCGACTTTAGCCGCTTCGCAGGGTCTCGGCTTCCTCCCAGCGGAAAGCGAGTGTTTGTAGCGTAATGGAACAACATAGTTTTTATACTTAACTACTCAGACTTCGCATCATCAAATTCGTTTGGAAGTCTTGATATTACTCGGTTTAGAACAATAAAATGGGAGGCTTGTTTTTTAAAAGGTGAGAAAGTATATATTTTTTGAAATGTGAAGGCTGTCTAGCTTCGCCGTACAGGATGTACAAGTGCCGGCCAAGACATAAGGACGTGGCGTATTTAGCCGGTCAGTGCCCTATCCCCAGTGAGTATAACCTCCAGCCTCTAAAAGTAAAAAACACTTTTTGAGTCTGGAGAACATTTTTCTTCGGGGCTAAACAAGGCGCTTGCGTTTTTCTATGGGGTTGCTTTCCACTACGGGTTGCTTCGCTTTCCGCGGAGTGGGAGCTCTGAGCCTCCTCGGCGTTGCCTTGCGGGGTCTTTAGCCTTCCCACATTCCCGCAGGAGTCTTCGCACCCTCCGTTACAAGCAACCTGTTTTAGAATAAGTTCTTGTCTTCGAATATCATGACAAGGAATGATTGCTAAACACTAGTAGCGTTGATTTTTATGTTATTATCCAACGATGTTTTACCGAAATATTCCACTTTTAGTCTATTTCTATAAGGTGGGTGTTTTTACCCGTTCAACGACAGCAACTAATTGATCAAACGGCTTGATTGGAGTGGAAGATGCGAGAATCCTGTGGGATTAGCGGGTTAGATAGACCTAAGTAGCTCAGGCGCTTGCGCCGAGGAGGCTCATCGCACGCCCCACGGAAAGCGAGCATCCTGAAACGAGAATCTTGCCCCTATTTATAAGGAATAATGTTTGCAAACAAACACTCAAAAAGACGAATCAATCATCCTTTTCTAATTGCTCTAAATCAGGTTAAGTCAATACATGAAGAAGGATTTATAACTGCGAAGTTTGAGTTAACTCTATGAAAAAACATAAATAACCAGTATAGGGAAATAACCATTTACGTGCTAAATTAGAGCATGATTAAGTTTGTTGTTATATTGAAGCAGGGAGCAGCCGAAATACACGAAGACTCCTATGGGAATTGCGGGACAGGCGAGACCCCGCAGTGCAACGAGGAGGCTCGGCGCCAGCCCCATGGAAAGCGAAGTGTATTCCGGCTGCGGACTAGTTGAGCGTGTAATCCACTTTTTAGGTTAGACATCCAATCCAAGTAACAAATTTTGCACCATGTCACAAGCTAGGTATAAGTGCAGTAATCAAAATTTACTTATAGAACCGCAGAAAAGCCCTAAATGCACATTTAGGGCTCTTAACATTTGAGTTGCAATTACACAGTCTACATAAGAAAAACCAATCATTGATTTCCTTTGTCATAAAAAAACTATTTGATTAATAGAATCAAATGTTGTAATATTACACTTAAAGTGGAAAAGTAATTCAAAATCCTTAATAGAAAAGAGGGGAATATAATGTCTGTTCATCAAAGTAAAAAAGATATCTTTCAATCAGAATTAGAACAACTACAAGTAAATGAATACATAACAACAGGAGAATATAATCATATATTAAAAGCATATGATCGGTTTTATGAAGAGAAGAAAATATACAAAAAAACAATAGAAAGAAAAAAACATGCAGAGTGGAAAGAAATACTCCAAAAGCAAACAAAGCCAAAAAAAATCCACACTGCAGAACAGCTGCGAGAAAGAAATATTGGTTTTTTATTATATATAGGAGTATTGCTCCTGCTGATAGGTGGATTGTTTGTTGCTACAAGCAATTGGGATACCATGGCAGGGTGGATGAAAGCATGTTCAACCTTTTTTGTTTCCTTTCTTTTTTATGGATTTGCTGTTTTTGCTAAAAGAATAGTGAAAATAGAAAAAACAGCATTTGCATTTTTTGTTCTAGGAAGCTTCTTTTTGCCAATTGGTATCTTATCTGTAAGTTGGTTTGAATTATTAGGTCACTTTTTATCTTTTAGAGGAGAAGGAAATTTTCTCCTAGGTGTGTTAGGTTCACTCCTTTTAATACCGATTTACTACTACTTGGCAAATTTATTGCATTCCCGTTTTTTTCGTGTAGTCACATTAGTAACGATTTCTTGTATGACTGCCTTCTTATTATTAAGCTTCCATTTCACGAAGGATCTATTTTTCTTCTGCTTTATTGCTTATAATTGTTGTCTCCTTCTTATTTTGTCTAAATGGAAAGAAAAGTATTTAGTAAAGAAATTTAACAAGGAAATGCCAATATATACGCAGATTCATCTTATTCTTACTACTATCTGTTTACTATTTTTTTATAATGGAGCTGTATTTCAAGGCATAAATTTTTTATTGTTGAGTGCATTATATATTGGCATCTTATTTGAAACGAAATACAAGCAGTATCATGTTTTTGTAACATTAATGGTTGTTATAGGAAGTTATCGAATTTTTACAACAGACCTTTTTTATAATTGGAGCCCGGTTCTTTTGGCGGTGGTAGCACTATGTATAATGGTCTTTGGTTCAGTTATTTCGAAAGTGATAGAATGGGGGCGGGTTTGGGAGATTACAAGTATAGTCGTTATTGCTTTAACATTCCTTTACAGCCAGCTATATAATACGGAATTGATTTTTAAAGGTTCTGTTATGCTGCCTATCACCTATCTGTTGATTGCCTGTCAATTTATCTATTTAGCGAATAGATCAACGTATCGTATTTATACATACTTGCCAGCAGTATTTATTGGGCTTTCTTTTTGGCAGTTTGCTTTAAAAATGAATATTGTGGATTCAATAAAATTAGCGCTTATCACCATTTATAGTATTGGAATCATACTGCTGTTTCTTTTAGGATTCTGTAATCAACTCCCTGTATTAAAAAAAATAAAATATAGTTCTGCGACATTTGGCTTGGCAATAATGATGGTTGTTGCTTATTATTCGGGAATATTCTATTTTGGTGATTGGTTTGTAGGCTGCTTATTTCTCTTATTAACAGCTAGCTTTATACTAGTGAAAAAAGCAAGATGGCCAGTATTTTATTTAGCAGCATTGCGATATTTGATTCCATTCTGTTTGGCAGCTGCTTATTTGGCTTTCAGTCAATCTATTATTTTCTTTGAAAGTAAAGGGATTTCCTTTAATCTGGCTATTTCAAGTGTTCTATTGCTTGCATCTACATTCTTTTTTAAAAAGGACGTTGTATTAAAGCAAACTAGTTTTTATATTGGTCAAGGTATATATATTTTAGCTATTTTTCTTTCTATAATCTTTCCATTGTTTGGTGAATGGACGAGAACAGGAATTTATGCGGTAGGACTCTTTGTCTTTATCCAATTTTACAAGGTTAGGAAGAAAGAGCTGATTGTTTGGTTAATCAGTATAGTAGCTGTTATGACATATTTAGCCTTGATTTCAGACTTATTTGCTTATTCTTCAATCATTCAATGGAAATTTCACCTATATGGCTGGTTAGTTTTATTCGCATTGCAATGGGTGTTGAAAGAACATGATTTTAAACGTACATTTTTTATTCTAGGGCATCTTTATTTATTACTTTCCATTTCCATTGATTATACGGTAAATGGGAGAGAGATGCATCTTCATTTCTTATATGCACTCTGTATGTATATCATTAGTGTAATTATTGTGAAAAATAAATGGGGAATTATTGTTTTTCAATATGCTAGTTATAGTAGCTTCTTTTTATTTATTGCCAATACGTTATCAGCAGAGTTTGCAGGTGGTGATTCATTTTCTCAAGCGTTTTTATTCACAAGTATCCTTTTATTTCTTGTTTATATTCTGCTTCACAAAGTGGCTAAAAAAGCGATAATCTATTTCTTTATCCCTTTTTCTCTAATAGGCATTAGCTGTTGGATGATCACTTCTGTTTTTTCTACGAGTACGTATATCGTGTTGTTGATTTATCTTGCTATCTATTTCATCTTTACTTATGTATCTAAAATGCACTACTTTAGCATAGCTGGTCTTATTCAATTAGTAGCAAGCACAGAGCTATTCATTTATTCAACGAATATAATGGAGATCGATCAGTTCTTATTATATAGTGTGATAGGTGTTCTTCTTGTGTTTATCGGTTCCTTTGCATATAACACTATTTATTATTTTGCTGGAAAAATAGAAGGAAGTTATCTTGATTTTTATAGTTTGACAGGAATTCTTGTTTTTGCCTATTTATATGCAATTCATTTAGATAGTGTATGGGCAAAGGTTCTGCCAGGTATCTTTATAGCAGTCACTTTATTTATTCAAAAAAGAAGAGTACCGCAAAAAATAGCATGGTTACCTGTTCTGGGAGCAGTCATTTATTTGCTGCAGCCATACTATTCCGTAATAGATCAGTTGCCGATTCCTTTGTATTTCTCAAAAGAAAGTATCGTTTTACCTTGGTTACTACTTGTTATTATCAGTAAAAAGATCGTAGCCAAAACATATATGCCAATTATAAATCGGATAGAGTGGGGGGTATTAATACTTGTTGCTTCCTTATTAATAATGGATGCACTGCAAACATCTACGATTATGGATGCATTGATCATCGGCAGCTTGTCTGTACTATCCGTTATTAGTGGATTTTACTTTAAATATAAATCATATTTTTTTGTTGGAGTTACTGTTCTTTTGCTAAATGTTATGCTGCAAACAAAGTCATATTGGGGAAGCTTTCCGTGGTGGGCATATCTTCTTATCGCTGGAAGTATTCTCATTTTAGTAGCGAGCTTCTATGAGATGCAAAAACAAAAAAGCGATAAAAAAATGGTTTTAAAAATAGTGAAATGGAAAAATCATATAAAAAATACTTTAGCAAAATGGCAATAATTCAGCTGTGAAAAATATTAGCTTGAAAGAAAAAAATTTCGGGAGGTAGAAAAGCAGGAGTTTGTCTGCTTTTTTACCTCTTCTTTTTTTATTTATGATGAAAGAGTGATTGTTTTGATTAGATCTGCTGTAACAATATAACGCTGTGGAGCATTTCCTAAAAAATAAAAAGGGTAGCATGTAGTTAATGTTAATATGGGTCTTGACTTTGCTGTTAAAACTGTTTGATTTTCTGCCGATACAATCTCCATTTTTCTGACTTTGTATTGGAATTCTCGATTATCTAATTGAATATAAATAGAATCATTTTGTTGGATATCTTTTAAAACTCGGAAAAAGGTATCTCTATGTCCAGATAAAATACTGTTATTTTGTTGTCCAGGCAAAGCGCTTTGTGAAAAATGTCCAATTCCTTTTTCTAAAATATCATGATCTGTTCCTTCATAGATATTCATCGATTTCTGAACAGATGGTAAATAGATAGAGCCAATGAGATCCCCATTTTGATACAATCTCCGTATCTTCAGAGGTTTGTTCGTTTCTATTTTGCGTAGTCTTTCATTTGGAAAACTTGTTTGAATATGAGTTTTTACAAGATAGCTCCCATGATAAAAAACGAGTAAAAATCCAATACACAGACAGAAGCACCCTATCCAGCTTTTAGAAAAAAATCGTTTATTCATCATGAATATTTTTTTTTCTCTTTCGGAATACAAATAGAATTCCTAATAAAATCAACATATATCCAAGAAAAAGAAATAAAGGATGAAAAGTGGCCGTGTTTGGCAGTTGTGATTGGTAGAGTGTTGATAATTCTCCGCTGAGCTCGGAAAGTTGAATTACTTTGTCCGCAGCATCCACAGCAAAACGACTAGATAATTTCTCTGGTGAAATAACCGTATCGATTAATACATTATTCTGCTTGTCTTGCAGTTCCAACGTCAAAGTATCATAGGATTTATCTTTTAAGAAGGTTTGTATCGATAATTCGGTCCGTTTTCCATTATCGTCTACTGTATAAAAGATAGGTTGTAATGCAAGTGTATTAATTACATCTTTCCAAAGGGAAACTAAGTTTTTCTGCTGTATTTTTGTTAATGTTTCGTCTTGATCAAGTGTATCAAAATTTCCTAATGCTTTTTTCCATTCATAAACTTTATTGTTTAATACTTCTTGATCAAGCTGTTTAAAATGATTGTATAATTGTTTTTTTTCCGTTTCATTTATGCCAACACTAATAAGAAACTGTTCTAGATTTGTCATGATGGTTTCATGATTTTGATAAAAATCAATGGCAACATCTAAATCTTCTATAAACCAGAAATCCTGTACTTTTTCATTAAAACCGGCTAACAAAATATCCAGCTCTTCTCTTGTCATATGATAAGAATGTAAGAGATGTTCAAGAGAGTTCGGCGTAATCGGAGTTCCTAAACACTCTTTTAGTTCCTTTATATTATCAAAATCTGTCAGCTTCATTTCTTTAAAAGACAAGTAGTTTTCTAAATCATGCTCTGTCCAGCCTAATGAATTGGAAAGCTGTTCTATTTCTGCTTTTGATGGAGCAGCGAAAACAGGAATAGAAGAGGAAAAAGACAAAAGAACAAGTAAGATTGACATAATCAATTTTTTATTCATCAAACAAACCCCCAAAAAGAAATATCATTATTGGTAGTGTTTGCTAATGCATGAAAAAAATACGAAAAAAATAACATTTTTAGAGAAGCGGCTTCTGGTTAAAAGCAAGGGGGAGATACAAAAAAGAGGCTGAGACATAACTAGATAGATAATGGGTAAAGACGAACATTTTCTAACTTAGCACTTAAATGCTTACTTCCCTATACGGGTTATTTATGTTTTTTTAATAGAGTTAACTCAAACTTCGCACCTTCAAATTCGTTTGCAAGTCTTGACGGCTTGATTGAAGCGGATATGCGAGACTCCTGTGGGATTTGCGGGTTAGATGAACACAATCGCCGAGGAGGATCATCGCACGCCGAAGTGTATTCAGGCTGCGGGTGATTACCGCAAATCTTCTTTTTTACATAAATAAAAAACCCAAACAATAATACATCTTCGTATCATTGTTCGGGTTTATCTTCAGCTGGAATACTTATGTCCCAGCTTCTTTTAATCGTTGTTTATTCAACATCTTGATTAGACCAAGATTCTACATCCCACACTTTTGTTACCCAATCTTCATAAAAATCAGGTTCGTGACATACTAGAACAATCGTTCCTTTGTATGCTTTTAATGCTCTTTTTAATTCTTCCTTAGCAACAACATCTAAATGATTTGTTGGCTCATCAAATAATAACCAGTTGCTTTCTTCCATTAAGAGCTTGCATAAGCGGACTTTTGCTTGCTCGCCACCGCTTAATTGATTTAATGGTCTTGAAATATGTTCATTTTTTAGGCCGCAGCGAGCAAGTGCAGCACGAACTTGATGCTGATCCATGATTGGGAAAGCATTCCAAACATCGTCAATTGGCGTAATGTTTCCTGCTTTTACTTCTTGTTCAAAGTAAGAAGGGTAAAGAAAATCGCCACGCTCAATTTTTCCGTTGATTGGTTCAATTTTTCCGAGCATCGTTTTTAACAAGGTAGATTTCCCAACACCATTGCAGCCGACCACAGCAATCTTTTCGCCTCGTTCAATTGTAATCGACATTTTCGGCAAAAGAGCATGAGTGTAGCCAATCTCAAAGTCATTCCCTTCAAAAACATAACGGCTGCTTCCTCTTGATTCTTTAAATTCAAAAGTAGGCTTCACAGCAGTTTCCGGACGATCAATGCGTTCCATACGATCTAATTGTTTTTGTCTACTTTTAGCACGGCCAGTGGTTGAATAGCGCGCTTTATTTTTACTAATAAAATCTTCTTGTTTTTTTATAAAATCCTGTTGTTTTTCATATGCATTAATATGTTGATTTTTATTGATTTCTGCAAGCTCTAAAAACTTATCGTAACTTGCTGTATATCTGGATAGTTTAGAAAATTCCAGGTGAAAAATAACATTGGATACTTGATTCATAAATTCAGTATCATGGGAGATAAGCAAAAAAGCATATGGATATTCTTTTAAATAAGAAGCTAGCCATTTGATATGTTCAACATCTAAATAGTTGGTAGGTTCATCCAATAATAATACTTCTGGCTGTTCTAATAAAAGTTTAGCAAGCAATACTTTTGTTCTTTGTCCACCACTTAGCGCAGAAACGTCACGATCTAATCCAATGGCGTCTAAGCCTAGACCACGTGCTGCTTCTTCGATTTTGATATCAAGTGTATAAAATCCGCCAGCATCCAATTTATCTTGGATTTTTCCCATTTCTTCTAATAAAGCTTCTAATTCTTCTGGAGTGGCATCCCCCATTTTAGCGGTTACTTCATTTAATTTTTCTTCTTCTTTAAAAAGGGGTAAAAAGGCATCTTTTAAAGCGTCTCTAATTGTTTTTCCTGGTGTTAAGACAGTATGCTGATCTAAATATCCATAATGCACACTTGGAATCCATTCCACTTTACCAGTATCATGGATAAGCTGTCCTGTAATAATATTCATTAGAGTCGATTTTCCGACACCATTTGCTCCTACTAAACCAATATGATCTTCTGCTAAAAGGCGAAAAGAAACATCTTTAAATAATGTTCGATCGCCAAATGTATGACTTAAATTTTCAACATTTAATAAACTCATTTATTGTTATCCTCGCTTTATTTAAAAAGTAATTCATCATTTTCATCATACTAGAAGTGGACGAAGAAAACTAGACTCGTTTCTGTTTTTTTCATTGTTCTTTCCATACAGAGATACAGGGTGTAGTATTCATACACTTCTCACTAGCGAGAGCGATAAAAAAGGATAAATAGAATACTTGAATCTTGCAGAATAAAAAAAGGATATGGAGTGCTTAATAAACCCGATAAAAAGTGGAGGGAAAGAGGCGTCTGCAGATTTGCAAGACATGCAAGATGTGTGAGAACGTAACATCGAAGCAAACAGTTAAGCGTCGGACAAGTGAACGAACTCCCTGTTGCTTCGAGCATCACTATTTATATTTTCTAACATGCATTTTTTACAGTTGCTCTATGTAAATAGGTTCTAAAGGTCCATATGAATCGTTCTGCCAGGTGTAAATTTCATTTTCTCGATCAAATTATTTTCTTTGCCTGTTATTTTTTCAGGGGTTAATTTAAAGACGACCGTTTTGCTTCCTAAGGAGGAGACATATCTTTCTAAATGAGAAGAAGCTAATGGCTTATCATAATAACCTGGTACATATTTATTCAGCAAGCTTTGCATAACAGCTGTACATTCCGTTATTTTTTCGACTCTTTCTACCTTCCCGAAAAGGATGACACTTTTATAAGCAGTATCTGTTTTGGCAGGAATAGGATTGCTCATTGTTCCTAATTCTTCACTTACTGTAAAACAAGCTTGATTATTTTTTTCAAGAATTTCTATTTTTCTGCCAGAGCTTGCTCCATGGAAATAGATATTCTTTTGATGCCAAACATAGTTTAATGGAATAACATATGGTTCCAGACCATCAGTTAATCCTAAATAGCCGACATGCATAGCCTCTAAAAAATCCTCCATTATTGCTTGATCTGTTATTTCCCTGCTAGATAGTCTCATCTTATTCATCTATTCTTCTTCCTTTCTAAATGTGTTACACTTATTGTAAAAAATGGATGTCCTATAAAAAAGAGACAGAACTCAATTTTTTAACAGGTACAGATGGGAGGATAGCAAATGTTTTTACAAAAGGACACGAAATTGCCGCTATACATGCAGATATATGAATATTACCGTCATGAAATAGGAACTGGAAATATAGAACAGGGAACGAAGCTTCCTTCCATAAGAGAGCTGACAAATAGGTTAAACGTTAGTAAAAATACGGTTAACGAGGCATATCAGCAATTGTTGGCAGAAGGCTATATAGAAAGTAAACAGAAAAAGGGGTATTGGGTAGTAAAACTAGAAGAGAAAATCATTTTCCCGGATAAAAAAAAGCTGTCATTTCATTATCCAGTAATAGCGGAGAAGAATGAGGAAAAGGTGATTGATTTTCAGTATGGTGATATTGATTTATGCCATTTTCCATTAAAGGCTTGGAAGAAAAATATGACAGATAGCATAGATTCTTTAGAAAAAGAAGTCATGTTATATGGAGATAAAATGGGCTATTTTCCGTTACGAGCAGAAATTAGCAAGTATTTATACGAAGCAAGAGGCATTAATTGCAGCCCTTATCAAATAGTGATTAAGGCTGGGACACAATACGCGATAAAACAAATTCTTCCGTTATTAGGTGCATCTGCTAAAAAGATTGCGATGGAGAATCCTGGATATGATGGTGTGAGAAGAATATTTGAGAAAGAAGGATGCACTTTAGTTGATATACCAGTTACTGTAGAAGCGGGGTATAGTATGGAAAGCCTAAAAAAGAGTAACAGTGATTTAGCCTATGTCACTCCTTCCCACCAATTCCCATTAGGAAAAATTATGCCTATTGTCAAACGCATGCAATTGCTGCAATGGGCAGACGCTAACCAAACCTATATTATAGAAGATGATTATGATAGTGAATTTCGATACGAAGGAGCACCGATTCCGAGCTTAAAAGGATTAGATCTAAATGATCGTGTTATTTATTTAGGAACTTTTTCAAAAGCATTTCTGCCTTCTGTAAGAGTGAGTTATATGGTTATGCCAGAACGTTTAGTAAGAAATACGAACAAGGAACAGCTTGAATCCCAAGCAGCTTCACCCATCATGCAAAAAGCACTTTCTTTATTTATTGGAAAAGGAGAGTTTGAGCGCCATCTTCGTAAAATGCGTAAACTATATGAAGAAAAACGAACAATATTGGTACAAAGTATTCAAAAACGGATGGGCAGAAAAGTAGAGATTATCGGAGAAAATGCTGGTTTGCATTTATTGATCGTAATAAAAGGGGGAAATACGGATAAATTATGCGAAATAGCAAAGAGAAACAAAATAAATGTGTATTCAGCTGAAAAGTATTATTGGAAAGAAACAAAAGGAGAAACTTATCCAATTATCCTTGGGTTCGGTGGATTAACGATTGAAGAAATAAAAGAAGGGATCTCTTTATTGGCACATATATGGTTCGAACAAACGGAGGAGATAGAATGATGTCATTTTTAGACCCATTCCTTAGCAATTTTTTTCGTTTTTCTTTCGTAGAATGGACAAGGTATTTCCATTTTACAGGGTTAGTTTTTATTTTATGTGCTTTGTTTTTTTCTATAATGCTGAGAAATACCGTAATAAATGTATTTTTTAGTAAAAATGACCAGGCGATTGATATTTTTTTTAGGAAAAGAAAAAGTAATCCATATTATTGTTTTGTATACTCGATTGCTAATTGTGATGACCGAGGAGTTATCAAATCCTATCGTAAGCTTGTAACCAAAAAAATCAACAAACAATTTTATCCTTATTTTACCGTTGTATTTTCCTTTTATTTTAATCATACAAAAGGAATTGCACAGGAAATAAATAAAATACACTCATTTAACGTTCGTTTGTACTATCAAGTTTTATATAGAATGAAACAAGACCAATCATTTTTTTGCGATAATCAGCTAATCAATATAAAAAGGAAATGGATGAAGGCAGTCATTTTAGCTGAACAAGCAGAAATACAAGGGAATAGGAATCAAGCTAGAACATATGCAAAGCAGGCGCTGCTTGCATCAAGAGGATATCGGTATTATTTATTAAAAAAGTATTATGCAAGAAAATATAAGTTATAAGGCATTTATTGAATAGAAATAGTATTCGTTTTTCTTGTACTTAGGCTATGCTTGCTAACAAATATTTCAAGAATATCATTATTGAATGCAGCCGTAATTTCTTTTATATCAATAAAAAATGGAAAAAAGATTGTACGTTGTTTTTTCTCTACTAACGAATTAATAGTTGTAGAAGCATGTATCGTTATATAATCATGTTCAGCAATGACAGAAATATTTTTTTTATGAAAATTTGGCAATAAAGCTTCCACAATATAGTCATTTTCGGTTTCAAAAACGTCCATGCGAAATTCCGTTTCATCTAGGTAGGTAGTGAGCGGGTCAAGAAAAAAATCTTTTAACCACTCCTCCATTTCACCATTCCATTTTAAAGACTTCTTGTCATTTTTCATGATTTATCCTCCTTAATATTATACATCTTATTCCATTATTTTTAAGATGTGAAACATAATAGGAGTAGCAGAAAATGAAAAGTTGGTAAAAAATGAAGATGAAATTATATCATGTAGCGGAGAAGAAGTGAAACCTTCTTCTCCGTTAATTGTTTACATATCATGACTGCTATTGTGCTTTTGTCGACTGTGATTTTTATTTTTCACTTTTTTACTGCCGCTTAATGGTTCTGGTTGTCCTGTTTGATGACCTTTAGGAGCATTTTTGCGCATGTCTTTCCCGTCATTCTTATTCATTTAACATCCCTCCTTGTCTTAGAATTTGAGAAATAGCAAAAGATTATACCGAATATTTTCATGAACTGTTGCACATTTTAACGGTAGAGTTTTTTTAGCATTTCCAGATAGATGACTCCCGCTTTTAGGAATGTAGAGGGAAAAGCCCAAAGTTCCCTGGGCAATAAATTTTGCAAAAACAGCTTTATAATTAAGAAACTCTTTAGATGTTTGACAAATAGTTAGCTTAAATAGGAGGTAATTTTATGTTATATCATAAAAATAAACAAGAAGCTTTTCAAGCCGCTCAACGCGGTTTGATCGAAACACAAACTTTATATGAAGACATCGTAAAAGATTCAGCAAGTTATGGGCATCAATTAAAACATTTAAAACAAGAAATTAACGAGACATATGAACAAATAGAAAATGCATTAGAAGTTGCTTCAGAGCATCAAAGAGAGCAATTGGCGACTTTTCAACACGATTTAAAAACAATTGTTGATGAAGTGAATGAAATATAAGCTACTGAAATGTGGAGAAGCACTGACCTACTAAGATCACCACAGCCTGAAGGATGCTATTTTTAGAACATTTTATCGTCGGTGTTTTTTCTTTATATTATCAATAAATTTAAACCCTTGATCATGAACAATTTGCTAGCAGTTATTTAGAAAGTTATCAGTGTCATAAGTTTATCTTATGATAATTGATAACTTTCTTATTATTTACTTATGAATATAATTGTATTAATATTAAAAGCGGTAAATAGGGAATAGAGCGGATGGAAAGTGTGAATTATTCGACTATTATTCTATTTTTGGTATATGATTACAAAGAGGGGGTAATACATATGGCAAAAGATATTTTTAATGCACGCAAATCATTTGAATTAGATGGAAAGCGTTATCATTACTATCAATTAGCTGCTTTAGAAAAAGCTGGAATCGGTAAAGTTTCCAAGTTACCGTATTCTATTAAAGTTTTATTAGAATCTGTGTTAAGACAAATGGATGGTTTTGTAATTAAACAAGAGCATGTTGAAAA
Organism: Niallia sp. WK069_GA_01; assembly: GCF_983173855.1. Classification (NCBI taxonomy): domain Bacteria; kingdom Bacillati; phylum Bacillota; class Bacilli; order Caryophanales; family Bacillaceae; genus Niallia; species Niallia sp. WK069_GA_01. Next base: position 2,835,323 of record NZ_OZ470138.1, on the reverse strand, counting down.
CCTAGCAAAATGGGGAACAGACGAAGTAGAAGAGATAGATGTTCCATTTAAACCATCTAGGGTAATTCTGCAAGACTTTACTGGAGTTCCAGCAGTAGTAGACTTAGCTTCTTTGCGTAAAGCAATGGCAGATTTGGGTGGAGATCCGGATAAAATCAATCCAGAAAAACCAGTAGATTTAGTTATTGACCACAGTGTACAAGTTGATAAATTTGGTACACCTGATGCATTAAAAGCGAATATGGATTTAGAATTTGAACGAAATGCTGAACGTTATCAATTTTTAAGCTGGGCTAGAAAAGCATTTGATAATTATCGTGCAGTTCCGCCTGCAACAGGTATCGTTCATCAAGTGAATTTAGAATATTTAGCAAGTGTGGTTCATGTTAATGAAAATGAAAATGGTGAATTTGAAACATTCCCAGATACATTAGTTGGAACGGATTCACATACAACGATGATTAATGGAATTGGTGTACTAGGATGGGGAGTTGGGGGAATTGAAGCAGAAGCCGGAATGTTAGGGCAGCCTTCTTATTTTCCAGTGCCAGAAGTAGTTGGAGTTAAACTTGTTGGGGATATGCCAAATGGTACTACAGCAACGGATCTTGCTTTAAAAGTAACACAAGTGTTAAGAAGCAAAGGAGTAGTAGGCAAATTTGTTGAATTCTTTGGATCTGGTGTTACTCAATTGCCGCTAGCAGATCGTGCAACGATTGCAAATATGGCACCGGAATATGGAGCAACTTGCGGATTTTTCCCGATCGACGACGAATCTATTGCGTATATGCGCTTAACAGGACGTTCAGAAGATCAAATAAAAATCGTCGAAACATATTGTAAAGAAAACGGATTGTTTTTCGATCCTCAAGTAGAGCCAGTCTACACAGATGTAGTGGAGATAAATCTTTCTGAAATTGAAGCGAATCTTTCTGGACCAAAAAGACCACAGGATCTGATTCCATTATCCAATATGCAAGATACTTTTGTTCATTCAGTAACTGCTCCAGAAGGAAATCAAGGTTTTGGTTTGAAAAAGGATGAATTCAATAAACAAGTGGTTGTTGATTTTGCGAACGGGGATTCTACTACGATGAAAACTGGATCCGTAGCAATAGCGGCAATTACGAGTTGTACAAACACATCCAATCCATATGTACTTGTTGGAGCTGGGTTAGTTGCAAAAAAAGCTGTAGAATTAGGAATGGAAGTACCGAAATTTGTAAAAACATCGTTAGCTCCAGGTTCAAAAGTAGTAACTGGATATTTACGAGATTCCGGCCTTTTGCCTTATCTAGAACAAATCGGCTTTAATCTTGTTGGTTATGGCTGTACAACATGTATTGGGAATTCTGGACCGCTACGTGAGGAAATTGAAAAGGCAGTAGCAGATTCAGATTTGCTTGTAACAAGTGTATTATCAGGTAATCGTAATTTTGAAGGGCGTATTCATCCGCTTGTCAAAGCAAATTACCTTGCTTCACCACCTTTAGTTGTGGCATATGCTCTTGCAGGAACAGTAAACATTGACTTGCAAAAAGAAGCAATAGGGAAAGATAAAGATGGAAAGGATGTATTCTTCCAAGATATTTGGCCATCAACCGAAGAAGTGAATAAAGTTGTTCACCGTACGGTTACTCCTGAATTATTTAATAAAGAATATGAGCGAGTATTTGATGATAATAAACGATGGAACGATATTCAAACAAATAGTGATCCATTATATACATTTGATGAAACATCCACCTATATTCAAAATCCGCCATTCTTTGAAGGACTAAAACCAGACCCAGAACAGGTTCTTCCGTTAAAAGGGTTAAAAATGGTTGGAAAATTTAGCGATTCTGTAACAACTGATCATATTTCTCCAGCTGGAGCTATTGGTATTAATACACCTGCAGGAAAATATTTGAAAGAAAATGGAGTTGAGCCTCGTGACTTTAACTCTTATGGTTCTCGTCGAGGAAACCATGAAGTGATGATGAGAGGTACATTTGCCAATATCCGTATTCGCAATAAAATTGCACCTGGAACAGAAGGAGGGTATACAACATACTGGCCAACTGGAGAAGTTATTTCTATTTATGATGCATGTATGAAGTATAAACAAGACGGTACTGGTTTAATGGTTGTTGCAGGAAAAGATTACGGAATGGGATCTTCACGTGACTGGGCTGCAAAAGGTACCAATTTATTAGGAATAAAAACAGTTATTGCAGAAAGCTTTGAACGTATTCATCGATCCAACCTTGTCTTAATGGGTGTTTTACCATTACAGTTTAAAGATGGTGAAAATGCAGATTCATTAGGTTTAACAGGGAAAGAGACTTTTAATGTTTATATCGATGAAACAGTAAAGCCGAGAGATTTTGTAGAAGTAACAGCAACTTCTGAAGACGGCAAGAAAACAACGTTCGAGGTATTAGTTCGTTTTGATTCAGAAGTAGAAATTGACTACTATCGCCATGGTGGCATATTACCAATGGTATTAAGAGACAAACTAAAAAAATAAATTAGACACCTATACAGCCAGATTTGCACCACGGTGAAAAGAAGCTGCTTTCTTAAATTAATAAGCAGAAAGCAGCTGGAATATACGAAGACTCCTATGGGATTAGCGGGACAAGTAGACCTGTAGGAGCAAAGCTCTGAGGAGGCTCGTAGATGAGCCTCATGGAAAGCGAAGTTATTCTGGCTGCGGACCTATCGAGAGAGCAACAGCTTTTTTTCAGGGGAGCTGATCTAATAAGAATTGTTCACTCATACAAAAAAACAAGGGCAGTCAGCCTAGCTGACTAGCCCTATTTGCTTATTCTGCCAATAGAAGCATTATTATAGGAATTCTTGGAATAATTTGCTACGATAGGAATGTATCCAATAAAAAGGAGGAAGAAAAATGACATTAACTTTCGGTAAATTAGTAGAAGAAGCTCGTAAGAATGTTGCAAGTCTATCTTCTATTGAAGCGAAAAAAAAGCTAGAAGATAATCCAAATACATATGTAATTGACGTACAGGATGCAGAAGATGCTGGTGCATGCGGCTTAATTCCAAGTAGTGTAAATATATCACTAGGTATGCTCCCAATTCGAGCAGATTTAGAATTGCCGGAAGATTTTCGAAATCCTGAGTTAGCAAATCGAAATCGTCCTATACTTGTTACTTGCGGTTTAGGCGGTCAAGCAGCTCTAGGTGCTTATTTACTAAAGCAAATGGGTTTTACTGATGTTGCTTTTATTGAAGGTGGTACAACAGCTTGGAAGGATTCAGGTTTTGAAACCGTATAAGGTGAAAAAAGGGATATTCCTGTTATGGAATATCCCTAAAGATCCCCTAAAAACGTTACGTTCCCTCTCTTTATCCCTCCATTTTGGTGGAGTTCATTAACCAACAGCATTTAAAGAGAGGACTAAGTGCGATATCAAGGGAAATCTGCTAAGTAGTACCTGATTAAGGAAAATCGACTACTTATGTGATTAAGGAAAATCGACTAAGTACGCCACGTCCTGTGTCAACGTCGATTGACTCGCATCTTTCGAGCCTGTGTCCAACGTCGATTGATTTGGATTCTTCAAGTTTGAAATTTTTGCAAGTGATAGTTTCAGAAGGCGTAGTTTGTTTAAGACGCTCATTCTTTCTTAATATCCTAAATTTTTATCTACTATATTAATAAGAGGCTGGTCATTTTGGAAGCGTTGAATATTTTTAAAAAATATATTCATATAACGTTCCATGCTCTTTGGTGAAAAATAGGCATTATGTGGAGAAATAATCACATTATCCAATTCCCAAAAAGGATGGTTCTTTCGCAATGGCTCTATATCAAAAACATCCAAAGCTGCTCCTGCAATTTTTTTCGCTTGTAATACCTTCAATAAATCTTGCTCTGCAATTGTATTTCCACGGCCAATATTAATTAGGAAGCTTGTTGATTTCATTAAACTTAATTTGTCTTTATTAATAGAATGATAGGTCTCAGAGGTAGAGGGTAGCGCCAAAACAAGAAAATCGGATGCTTTTATTACCATATCCATTTCTTCTAGACCAACAACTTTATCGGCAGGATCATCTTCTCCTGTTCGATTTGGTCTTTTTCTGCAGCCGATAACAGTCATATCAAATGCTTTGCAGCGCTTAGCAATTTCTTTCCCAATCTCTCCATAACCGATAATACCAACCGTTGAACCTTCTAAATCAGTAATAGAAGTATTTTCCCAACGTCTAGATTGCTGATTATGTAACAAGGTAGGGATGCATCTAGCAAAACTAGACATCATCGCAATGGTATGCTCAGCAATAGGAATAGATGTACAGCCTTTTGTATTTGTAATAACAATATTACTATTAATTGTATTCTCATTAAGAAGACTATCTGTGCCGACACTAATGGATTGTACCCATTGAATGTTTGGAGCAACTTTCATAATAGTTAGTGGATCATTTAATCCTAATGTTAATACAATAGTACATGCTGATAAATCATGTTTTACAGAGGGTTCGTTTTCTCCGTATGTCCAAGGTTCTAATAAAACGGTAGCACCTAACTCGGTTAATTTATTTATATATTTTTCTGGTATATTATTTCGAATATAGATTATTAATTCTTTTTGCTCCGTACCGTTCATTAATATGCTTCCTTTACTGATAATCTTTTTACATAAGCATAATATGTTTCAGCTAGGCGCTTAATTGCTTGTTTAATTTTTTGCTCATCACAATAAGTAAAACATAATCTCATTGTATTAAATCCATCATCATTTAAAAAGAAATGCTGTCCATCTAAGTAGGAGACACCTGCTTGCATTGCATCTTCAACAAATACACTTGTATTCACACCGAGCGGAAAGGTTAACCAAAGAAAAAAACCGCCCTCAGGTGAAACGAATGAGACGTCTTCACCAAAATACTCTTTTATAGCATCGACCATTGCTTCTTTTCTAGACTTATAGATCGTGCTTAAATACTGAATATGTTTTTCTATATCTAGCTGCTGCAGGACATTATATATCACTTCCTGTACGTAAACACTAGTTAAACCATCCGTTTTTAAAATCCTCATTTTATCCATTACTTGCTTATTTCCGATAGCCCAGCCCATACGAATACCTGGTGCAATGACTTTGGAAAAAGTACTTAAATAAATTACTCTTTCTGGTCCAAAGGAATGAATGGAAGGTACATAATGTCCATCAAAAGAAAGTTCAACATATGCATCATCTTCTAAAATAAAGAAATTATACTCATAAGCAAGCTTAGCCAGTTTTTTTCTTCTTTCTAATGAAAGATTAACACCACCTGGGTTATGATAATTTGGCATAACATAAAGAATTTTAGGAAGTGGTTTATTATTTGCTTTTGCTTCTATTAATGCTTGTTCGACCAAATCCACTTGTATTCCATTTTCATCTATCGGAAAAGAGGTTAGTTTTACTTCTGCTAGATTAAATGTACGGATTGCGCCAAAAAAACAGGGAGCCTCAATCCATAAATCATCTCCTGGGTCAGTTAGTGTTCTTGTAACTAGATCAATTGCTTGCATACTCCCAGAGGTAACTAGTATTTCGTTATCCTCCGCATAAACATTACGTAACTTTGAACGAGATTTAATCCATTTGACAATATTGCTTGGTCCAGTGCCGCCAGTGTAGGATAAGGCGCTAGTTCCTTGTGTTTTCATTGCCGTTTCCGTTGCTGATATGATTGTTTCAATCGGAAACGATTCTGGAGCGGGAAAACCATATGATAATGGTATGACATGATCGAAACTGCCGGCAAAGGAAGAACCTATTATTTGCATATCAGGGAATCTTTTGCTGAATGTAAATTGTTTTAAAGCTTTCATTATGTAACACACCTTCCTATAACTTAGATAAAATAATACTTATTTGAAAACTTAACATTATTCTAAAATTTTTTCCATCATAATTGTTTGAAAATTAGTGTTATTTCGAAAAAATATTATGATGTTGGCTAAAATTATTAATAAAAGGATGAAAAAGGAGGATTGTTTTGTTTCTTTTTAAAAAGTGGCTGCTCCCTGCTTATAATTGGAGAAAATTAATTCTTTCCAAGAGCTATTGTGCGATTTATCTCTATTAGGAAGGGCGTCTACTTTGAAAAGAGAAGCTTTTCCGGCGGCGGATTAATTAAAAGCGTCTATCTTCAAGAGAGCCTGTAATAAGCTTTTACGCTGAAAAATCGATCCTTTCTAAAATGAAATCTATTTAATTAAAAATATGGGAAATATCCTATTAATTAATATCGATAGATTGCTAGTTAGTAGGAGAAAAAGCATTGGTATTGTTAACTTTTGCGATTTTAATGAATTTTTTAAAAAAATTGTCGAAATTTTAAAAAAGCGTTATTACAATGATGGAAGCGTTATCTTTTAAAATTTTAGAAAAATACAAAAAAACTTTTAAAAAAAGCATTGTGTAAAAATAAAAGATTACTTATAATGGATTCAAGTTAGATAATAGAACATGAATTGTGAGGTAAATTGACATGGCACAGATTACATTAGAACAAATTCAAAGTACAATTAAAGAAAAAAGCGTAGAATTATTACATTTACAATTTGTTGACATTGAAGGAATCTTAAAAAACATTACTATTACAGCAGCTCAATTAGATGACGCTGTAGAAGGTAAAATCATGATTGATGGTTCATCTATTAAAGGTTTTTCACCTATTAATAAATCAGATTCATACTTAGCACCAGATTTAAACACGTTTGTAGTATTGCCTTGGACTGAAACAGAAGGATATTCAGAAGCACGTTTCCTATGTTCTGTTACAAATCCAGATGGAACTTTATTTGAAGGTGATACTCGTAACGTTCTGAAGAAAACTGTTGCTCGTGCGGCTGAAAAAGGCTACACAATCTCAGTAGGTCCAGAATTAGAGTTTTTCTTATTCGAGACAGATAGTAAAGGATTTCCTACAGAAGAATTAGGAGATTTAGGTGGATATTTTGAGCCATCACCAAAAGATTTAGGTGAAAAAGTCCGCGTTGAAATTTTCAAAACGTTAAAAGCAATGGGCTTTACAATTGAAGCACTTCACCATGAAGTGGCAGAAGGTCAACATGAAATTAACTTTAAATATGCTGATGCACTAGGTGCAGCAGATTTATCTACTACATATAAATGGGTTGTAAAAACAATTGCAGCTCAATATGGATTACATGCGACATTTATGCCGAAACCAGTATTTGGAATCAATGGTTCAGGTATGCACGTAAACATGTCTTTCTTTAAAGATGGAGAGAATATTTTCTTTGAAGAGTCTGATGAATTACAACTTTCATCAGAAGCATATTCATTTATTGCTGGAGTATTAGAAAACGTGAAGAGTTTTGTTGCGGTAACAAACCCTCTAGTAAACTCATATAAACGTTTAGTACCTGGTTATGAAGCACCTTGCTACCTTGCTTGGTCTGCATCAAACCGTTCAGCTTTAATTCGTATTCCAGCTAAACGTGGAATGGCTACTCGTGTTGAACTTCGTTGTCCAGATCCATCAGCTAACCCATACTTAACATTCGCAGTAATTGCTACTGCAGGTTTAGATGGAGTAGAAAAAGGATTGAAAGCACCTGCACCAATCAATGAGGATATTTTCCATATGACTGATGCTCGTCGTGAAGAGCTTGGTATTGATAGTTTACCAGGAGGATTAGAAGCTGCAGTTGCAGAGTTAGAAGCTGGTGAAATTGGTCTTAAAACACTTGGAGAGCATGTATTCAATGAATATTTAGCTGCTAAAAAAGAAGAGTGGGATAATTACCGTACTTCTATTCATGCTTGGGAAATTGAAAACTATAAATTCAAATTCTAATTGTTAGATTAAAAAGGGGAAGAGCGATTTAAATTGCTCTTCTCCTTTTTTTTTGGAAACATCACTAAGTCAGCATTAACCTATTCCGTTAGAAAGAACTTGGTGGTTGTTTTTTTATAAGAATACGCTTTCTATAAAGTGATAGAAAAACTTACACTCTTTTAGCTAGAATTAAATAAAAGTTACTGCATATGATTAGTAGATTTTTTTGTTCTATTCTTTTAATTTTAGTGGGATATGTTAAAATAGTTATAGGTGGATTAATAAATACTAGTTTATTGAAGTTACTTATTAACCATCATTATTATTGTCACAAGGAGAATTTATAATATGGGAAAAGTATTAATATTCGGTCATAAAAATCCAGATACGGATACAGTTTGTTCAGCAATCGCCTATGCAGATTTAAAAAAGAGCTTAGGAATGGACGCTGAGCCTGTTCGGTTAGGGGAAGTGAATGGGGAAACTGAATTTGCATTAGCTTATTTTAAAACGGAGGCACCAAGATATATTGAAAAAGCAGCTACTGAAGCAGAATCAGTTATTTTAGTCGATCACAATGAGTTTCAGCAAAGTGTGGAAGATATTAAAGAAGTTCATATTCTAGAAGTTATCGATCATCATAGAATTGCCAATTTTGAAACAAGTGATCCATTATTCTACCGTTGTGAGCCAGTAGGTTGTACTGCAACCATTTTAAATAAGCTCTACAAAGAAAACGGAGTAACAATCAAAAAAGAAATAGCAGGATTAATGCTTTCTGCGATTATTTCTGATTCTTTATTATTTAAATCACCTACATGCACGGAGCAGGATGTGGCAGCAGCACGAGAGTTAGCTGAAATTGCTGGTGTAGATGCTGATGTCTATGGTCTTGAAATGTTAAAAGCTGGGGCTGATTTAAGTGATAAAACAGTAGAACAATTAATATCACTTGATGCAAAAGAATTTCCAATGGGTACATATAAAGTTGAAGTAGCACAAGTTAATGCTGTTGATACGAATGATGTGTTAGCAAAACAGGCTGAATTAGAAGCAGCTTTAAATAATACAATTACAAATAAAAATCTTGATTTATTTTTATTAGTAGTGACAGATATTTTAAACAATGATTCCGTAGCATTAGCATTAGGAAATAAGGCCAATATTGTTGAAGAAGCTTTTGATGTTAAATTAGAAGATAATAAAGCTCTATTAAAAGGAGTCGTATCACGTAAAAAGCAGATTGTACCAGTTTTAACAGAGTCTTTTAACAAACTTTAATTTTATTATGACTTAATTGAATAATCTGTATAAAAATACCCTAAGAGTGCTTGCTTTTAGGGTATTTTTATTTGCAAAATAAAGTTATTTTCTGTAGTCTTTTTTAAAGTAAAAGTTTTCTGAAGTAGATAACGAAATTATTGTTTGAAAAAGACAGGGTGATTATTGTTGAAAAAAGATAAAATTCTTATTATTGAAGATGAAAAAAAAATTGCAAGAGTTATTTCGATGGAATTAGAATTTGAAGGATACGATACTGCAATTGAGCACAATGGCACTACTGGTTTAGAAAGAGTAAGGCAAGAAGAATGGAATCTAATTTTGCTGGATGTAATGCTACCGGAATTAAGTGGATTAGAAGTATTAAGAAGAATTAGAAATAGTGGGAATGCTGTCCCTGTTATTCTTTTAACAGCAAGAGGATCTATTCCTGATAAAGTGACTGGACTTGATTTAGGAGCAAATGATTATGTGACAAAACCTTTTCAAATCGAAGAGCTATTAGCAAGAATTCGAGCATCTCTTCGAATAAGCCGATATCAAATTAAACAAGAACAGGAAAAAGTGTTAGAAGTAGATGATTTACAAGTATTTGTAAAATCCTATCGTGTTATACGAGCAAAAAAAGAAATAGACTTAACTCCTCGTGAATTTGAGTTATTAGTCTATTTGTTGGAAAATAAAAATATCGTACTAACTAGAGAACAGATTCTGAACAATGTATGGGGATATGAATATATGGGGGACACGAATGTAGTGGATGTTTATATACGTTATGTGAGGAAAAAAATCGATTATGATTTTACCAATCCAATTATCCATACCATTCGTGGCGTCGGTTATATTATAAAGGATATAAAATCATGAAAGTTAGATCAAAAATCCAATTATTTTCCACTATTTTTCTATTTCTTATCATACTTGTAGTGAATAGTCTTATTTATTTTTTATTTCAAAAATTAATTTTAACAGATAATTTGAATAAAACAACGTCACAGTTGGAACAAATCACAGAAAGTTTACGTCCTCTTTCTGATTCTGTTACTACAGAAAGTTTACTGCGAGCTTATGTTCCATCAGATGGGATGATTCGCATAATAAATAATAAAAATGCTGTTCTATTTACTTCCACAAAGGATACAAATTATACAGAAGTATCCCCACGTTTTATAGGAAAACAAACAGAGAAAATAGTTGAACATAAAAACAAAGCGTTCGCTGTAACTACCCTGCCAGTTATTTGGAACAATGGAGACATTGTAACATTAGAACTGACAGAAAATATTCAAAGCACCTTAACCATCTTGCATCTATTGCGAATTATTTTAATTATTGCATCTATTATTGTTATTATTCCCACCTTTTTAGGAGGGAAAATATTATCGAATATTATATTAAACCCGATTCAATCCATGATTATGACAATGGAAGAAATTCAATCTAATAAGGATTTTAAAAAAATTACATTAACAGAAGAAAAAAAAGATGAATTATATCAACTTGGAGCAACTTTTAATAACATGATTACGTTATTGAAAAAACAGTTTGACCAACAAAAACAGTTTGTCTCTGATGCATCCCATGAACTTAAAACGCCTTTAACTGTGATCGAAAGTTATGCCAATATGTTAAAACGATGGGGAATGAAAAGGGAGAATGTACTGCAAGAAGCAATAGAGGCAATCCATTCAGAGGCGATACGTATGAAGGAAATGACCAATCAAATGCTGGAATTAGCAGATGTTGATGGACATTGGAAGCTTGAGCTGGATACCCTAGATCTTCTAAAGATTTGTGAAGAAAGTGCGAGAAATATGGAGATAGCCCATCATAGAAAAATTTATGTGAAAAGTGATTGGAATGAAGTTCTGTTGTATGGTGATCGAAAGCAGTTGAAACAATTATTATTTATCTTATTAGATAATGCGGTTAAATATAGCACGAATGCTATATTTATTGTCGTGAAAAAGAAAAAAACATTTATCATAATAGAAGTAGTTGATAGAGGCCTTGGTATTTCAGAAGAGGAACAAGCCTTTATTTTTGAGCGCTTTTATCGAGTTGATAAATCAAGAAACCGTGATAGTGGCGGCACTGGCTTAGGTTTATCCATTGCAAAAAAAATAGTAGAAGCACATAAAGGGATAATTGAAGTAAAAAGTACTGTTGGGGAAGGAACTACGTTTGTATGTCAATTTCCACTAGTGGGAGAACCGGCAGCAGCAAAAAGGGAGATAGATAATCAATGAAGAAGCGAAAATGGGTGTATATATTATTTCTAATCCTGTTGGCTGCTGCGATTCTTTTTATGTCCATTTCTTTTTTTATGAAAAAAGAATATTTATCAGAAGAGGAAGTAAAAAAAATCGTAACAAGTAAATATGATGGTGAAGTGACTAGCATCCAAGAAGGGAAAGATGTGTTTAAAGCAAACCTTGAAAATAATAAAGGAAACTATCTTATTTCCGTTCAAGCAATGACAGGAAAAATCTTGGATATAAAAATTTTATCGAAAAATGAAAGACAACATCCAGTAACAGAAGAAGCGGCTGTTAAATATGTGCAATCAGCATACAAAGGGGAATTGAAGTCTGTTAAAGAGGTAGTGGAAAACGGAGTTCGTTACTTTCAGGTTGAATTAGAAGAAAATAAAGAAGTAAACAGCTTTTTTGTGAATCGTCAATCGGGAGAAATCAGCGTAATAAATCAACATAAGACTGGGATGATAGAAGAAGAAACTGCCGAAGAAATAGCAAGAGAACAAGTAGAAGGTACGATAGATGATATTGATGTAGAGGAAGAGGACAATCAACTGGTTTACGAAATTAACATGATAACTCCTCAGAAGAAAGAAGTAACGATTTATATTAATGCATACAGTGGAGATATTACTTCAATTAATTGGGACGAAGATTAACAACAGTTCTCAGCAATTTCTCATTTTTCTTGTTCTGTCTTATCATTTTATCAAGGTAAGATAGGATTATAGCAAAAAAGGAGGAATTAAATATGAAACAAAAAATTAAAAAAATCAGCATTGGAATGGCAATTGCTATTACGATCAGTATAGCTGCTTATTATATGGTAAAAGATCATACAACTACTGCAGCATTAAATCTTAACGTAAAAGCAGCAGAACAATCGAATATTTCAGAAGCACAAGCAAAAAAGCTAGCAGCAGAACAAACAAATAAAGCAGTAAAAGAAGTGGAATTAGAAATAAATGCTAATGGTGAAAAAGTGTATCAAGTGGAACTGCAGGATAATAACTTGATACAGGAAGAAGAAGATGTATATATTAATGCTCAAACAGGAAAAATTATGGAAAAAAACATTAAAATAACAGCAGACCAAGCTAAAGAAGCAGCTTTAAAAACAATACCTGGAACACTGAAGGAAATCGAGCTGGATGATGAAGCTGGGATATATTATTATGATATGGAAGTTTTACAAAAAGATGGTAAAGAAGTAGATATAGAAATTTCTGCAGAAACAGGAAAAATTATAAAAGTGGATAATGAGTAAAAAGAGGCTGAGACATAAGTATTTTAGCCTAAGATAAACCCGAACCATGATACGAAGAGGTGAAAAATATTTCGTATCATGGTTTGGGTTTTTTATTTATGTAAAAAAGAAGGTTTGTGGTAATCACCCGCAGCCTTAATACACTTCGCTTTCCGTGGGGTGGGAGCTCTGAGCCTCCTCGGCGTTGCCTTGCGGGGTCTTTAGCCTTCCCACATTTCCCGCAGGAGTCTTCGCACCCTCCGTTACAAGCAACCTGTTTTAGAATAAGTTCTTGTCTTCGAATTTCATTACAAGGTAGTATTGCTAAACCATAGTAGCGTTGTTTTTTTATGTTATTATTCAACGTTGTTCTCCCGAAATGTTCACTGTTAGTCTATTTCTATAAGATGGATGTTTTTACCAGTTCAACAACAGCAACTAATGGAGCAAAAACTGCTTGATTGGAGTGGAAGGTGCGAGACTCCTGTGGGCTCAGCGCGAGCCCCACGGAAAGCGAGCATCCTGAAACGAGAATCTTGCCCCTGTTTATAAGCAAGATGAATCAATCATCCTTTCTCATTTCTCTAAACCAAGTTATAGCAATACATGAAGAAGAATTTATAACTGCGAAGTTTAAGTTAACTAGATGAAAAAAAATAAAAAACCAGTACAGGGAAGTAACGATTTACGTGCTAAATTAAAGCATGTTCGTCTTTATCTATTATTTATTTAGTTATGTCTCAGCCCTCTTTTTCTAAAAAAATTTTACGCATCCAAAAATATGTAAAAATAACCAGTATCTTTAAGAACAAGTGAAAATAATACATTTTGGTTATTCTACTAGTAAAGACAAAGGGAAGGAGCAATAAAATGGAAAAGAAAATAATTTATTTATTCACTTTCTTCATGTTGGTATTCAGCAATAATGCAATAGCAGCACCAAACGAAGAAATAGAAATAGGGAAAGCAGCACCAAATTTTGTATTAAAAAACCTTGCTGGTGAGACCATTAAGTTATCCGATTATCGTGGTAAAAAAGTAATGTTGAATTTTTGGGCAACATGGTGTCCACCTTGTAAAAAAGAAATGCCAACCATTCAAAAATTTTATGAGGAAAATAAAGACAAGGTTGTTATTCTGGCAGTAAATATTGATGGACAAGAAGATGTTTTTGATTATGTTCATAGTATGAACATAACGTTTCCAATATTATTAGATGAAAAAGATAAAGTGAATGAACTTTATCAAATTATAACGATACCTACTACTTTTTTTATTGATGAAAATGGAATTATCCAGCATAAATTTTATTCAGCAATGCCACTTGCAATTATGGAGGAATTTACAAAATAAACAAATATGAAAGCGTTTGCTATTAGGTAATGAATAAGTTATAATAAAAAAGAAAGAATAATGTATCCGATTACTTATTTTAATTTTCAGAAAAAACTTATAGTTCGAAAAATATTTAGTAAATAAATTTTCTAAACTTTGTAATAATTAAGCTTATTATTGGAAAAGATAAACAAATCTATTAATGAAGGAGTTAAAATGATGAGAAAACCGAGAAAACGTTCATTTCAAGAATTAGTTGCTGAAAATAAACTACAGTTATTAAGAGATAGGGAAGCAATTGAAAAATTAGAAGTCCGCTTAGAAGAACGGTTAGGGAAACGACATTTAAAAGAAGTTCGATAGACAACAGTTATTACCAATTATTAACCTCTCTCATCTTGTGCACAATAAAGATGAAGGAGATGATAAAATGGGTAATCCGAAAAAAGACAGTAAACATTTTGTGCCAAATCATATTGGAACACAGTCAAAAAGTTTTGGTGGGAATAAAGGGAAGCAAATGCAAGATAAGTCTGGTCAACATCCACAAGTAATTCAAACAAAAGGGGAATAATAAAAACAGCTCTCATTACAAGTGATGAGAGCTGTTTTTTTGTGAACAAAACACCGATACCCTCTTATTAATTAACGAAAGAATAGGAATATGATAGTATAAGGTGATGAGATTTGCACAAGAATATTTTATAGAGTGATGTGAAAAGAATGAACATAGAAAATCGAAAAGATACTGGGATATATTCAAAAATTAGAACAATAGAACAAAATTATTTTGAAAAAGGAATAAAGATAGAAGAAGAAGAAGTGCTGCAGCATATACAAACGTTAGATGAAAAGGATGATGGCAAAGCAATATCCACTTTATTAACGATAGCCGCGTTGTCACGAGTTCAGGAGAATGATCAAGATACGATTGCGATAGCCTGGTTAAACAAGGCGCAGCAGTTAGATCCAACAAATCAAAAGGCGGTAAACTTTTTATCTCAAAACGAATGGCAAAATTATCGCAATCTTTTGCAAGAATTAGTTTTCCCCTCTATTAGAGAAACGGATAATCGAACAGCAAAACAAAAAGCTGCTGATCAATATATTCATATATGCAGAAAATTTCTAAGTGATATGGAAGATGAGCAAGAGAAGTTAGAATCCCATTTAACTGCAGCAAAAAGCTTTAATAATAATTTTTCTATGACAAAATATAAAGAAATTATTAATCTTTTACAACAAATCATCATAAAAGCCTCGCAATTACTAAAATCAGCAGAAGATTATGAAGAATCTATTAGCGGTGTATTTCATACATCTATTTATTATGAAGGTGTAAAACAAAGAATGGAAGAGCTAAATGAATTAAAGCAAGAATGGGATCAGTTATTTTTAGTTGACGAAAATAAGACAAGTTCGCTTTCTTCTTTAGATAAATTACAGCAAATGATCGGATTAGATAACGTAAAAAAAAGAGTCCAAGATTATTATCGGTTTTTAAAATATCAAAAGTCACGTAAAAGTTTAGGTTTTACCATTCAAGATGAATTAAGCTTAAATATGATTTTTACTGGTAATCCAGGTACTGGAAAAACAACATTGGCGCGCTTATTAGCTGGTATTTATCATGAGTTAGGCGTTCTTCCAAGTGAGGAAGTGGTAGAGGTCGACCGTTCTCAATTAATTGGCGGCTTTATGGGACAAACAGAAGAAAATGTACGGTCTGTTGTACAGAAGGCTTTAGGAGGAGTGCTTTTTATTGATGAAGCATATAGCTTAAAAAGGGAAGGGCAATCTGGTAATGATTATGGACAAGCTGCAATTGATACATTAGTTTCTTTAATGACAAGTGCTGAATTTGGCGGGAAATTTGCTGTGATTTTAGCAGGTTACCCTGAAGAAATGAGACAATTTTTAGATAGCAACCACGGACTAAGAAGTCGTTTCCCATCTTCTAATTTTATCCATATTCCTAATTACGCAAAAAAAGAACTTTTACAAATTGGTGCAAAAATAGCAAGAGATAATGATTATGTTATAACGGACAGCGGAAAAAATGAATTATTAAAAAGGCTGGAGAAAGAAGAAGTAGATGAAACGTTTGGAAATGCTAGAGCTGTAAAAAATATCGTACTTGATGCTATATTTAAAAAAGGCTCGCAATCATCAAATGACAAGCATATTTTAAGTTATACTCTCTTAGAAGCGATTGATTTTGCAATGGATGATGAAAATGCTTCTGAAAATCCTGCTGAAGAATTTGAGGCACTAATTGGTTTAGAAGAAGTGAAAGCAGAAATAAAAAAAATTATTGCTTTTGTGAAAATGCAGCAATTAAGAAGTGCAAAGGGACAAATGATGCTTCCTATTCAAGTCCATGCTGTTTTTACAGGAGATCCTGGTACTGGGAAAACTACAGTAGCTAAGCTTTATGCGCAATTTCTAAAGGATTGCGGCATGCTAAAAAGAGGGCATTTAATCGTAGCAAGTAGAGCGGACCTTGTAGCAGGATATGTTGGCCAGTCTGCTATCAAGACAAAAAGGAAAATAAAAGAAGCCCTTGGTGGTGTTTTATTTATTGATGAAGCATATGCCTTATTAAATGGTTCTAATCATGATTTTGGGAAAGAAGTAATAGATACATTAGTAATGGAAATGACAAAACATAATGAAAATGTAGTGGTGATTTTAGCTGGTTATCCAAATGAAACAGAAAAATTACTACTAAGCAATCCTGGTTTAAAATCAAGATTTAAGAAATTTATCCATTTTGAAGATTATAACGCTCAGCAGCTAATAGAGATAATGAAAGTATATGCTTCTAACTACGATTATATTTTAGCAGATGAAGCAATTGTCTATTTAAATCAGGAGTTAAATGTAATTGCAACAACAGGAAATGGACGTTTTGCGACTAATCTAATAGACGAAACAGTTCAATTGCAGGCTCTGCGTATTTTAGAAGATAAGGAACAAGCGAAAGAGGCGTATAATGTTCTTTCAAAATTAGATATATATAATGCACTCTCCATCTTCTCAAATAAGCATTAAAATATAAAAGAATAAATTATTAATTTTTAAGAAACGGAGGTTATGATGACCTATGTTTATTTCAACACGGGAAATACAATTGTACTACGCAGACACCGATATGATGGGTGTTATTTATCATGCCAATTATTTGAAGTTCTTTGAATTAGGTCGTGGAGGCTTAATTGAAGATATAGGATTTAGTTATGTGGAGATGGAAAAACAAGGTTTTTTTGCGCCAGTTTATGATATTCAAGCGACGTATAAAAAACCTTTGCGGTATGGAGATAAAGCATTTGTAAACACATGGGTGGAAACAAACGATGGCTTAAAAACAACATATGGTTATAAAGTCGAAAATGGAAATGGAGAGGTATGTGTGATTGGTTCCTCTACACATATTATTGTAAGTAAAGATACGTTTAAGCCAAGATCCTTTAAAAAAAGCTTTCCTAAATGGTTTTCTAAATATGAAGAAATAAAGAAGGGTGCAATTTACTAGGAAGAAGACGATGAAGGAAAGAATAGAAAGGAGCGTTTTAAATGGCATTCGGTATCAATAGGAAAGAGTTATTGAGATGGAAAAAGCAAGTAGACAAAGGGGAAATCTCATTTTTAACCCATTATTGGTTGGACAATCGTTTTCCGAAAAGTAAAACGGTGACAAAGGTAGGATGTTCGGACTTGGAAAAATTAATAAATTGGGGAAAAAAATATGGATTAAAAAAAGAATGGATTCATCAAAGAAAAGATGGTTATTCTCATTTCGATTTAGTAGGAGATACTCAAAAAGAAATTTTAAAAAAAGAAAAAATCACTGTCCTTCTTTAAGTAAACGGGAATAGAATAAGAGGAAAATCCCCCTTTTGTACTTATTAGTGAATCAATATCGTAATAAGTACATAAGGGGGATTGTATTTAATTTTATCAATGTTTTTCTGCGTAGTGATATTCCGGTTCATTGGCATCTGCATTAAATTCTGCAAGTAAATCATTTCCATCAAAGTACCATAGATCTTTGTCTTCAATATAATAGTTAATTCCGTTTTTCTGTGTGCTTACACCAATGTTTATCGGCTCTTCGTTGGAGATTCCAAGAGAAAAACCTTGTTGAACGGTGCTGCATCCACCATAACGAGCAAAAAATCGAACATAGTCTCCGCTTTTTAACAACATT
The DNA here is from genome assembly GCF_983173855.1 of Niallia sp. WK069_GA_01. Lineage (NCBI taxonomy): Bacteria > Bacillati > Bacillota > Bacilli > Caryophanales > Bacillaceae > Niallia > Niallia sp. WK069_GA_01. The sequence goes on along the minus strand of NZ_OZ470138.1, from coordinate 2,817,173 downwards.
TCATCTTTATACCAGGATGCTGCTTTATCACTAATAAAAATCTTCATAAAGTGATACACCTCAGTTTCTTCTTAATATTTGGCCTAGTTATAGGAATATACAGTCGAAACGAAAAATGAAAACACTTCATTTTTATTTCGTAATCATGAATTCAATTAAAATTAGCCATACGCCTATTATAAAACAAAGCTTTATTTTTTGCGACTAATAAAGAGGGTAACCACAATAGAAAAATGTATTACCTTAGTTAATCCAGTTTATGCATCATATGATCCATTGTTACTTTATACACACTAGATGCGTTTGAAAGACCATATTGATTTGCTTCATTTAGAGGCAGCAGCTGATAATCCTTTTCCTGATGACTGTAAGCATAAGTAGGGAAAAAACTTGGTTTTTCTAAATGGATCGTTGTTTCTCCATTGCTCTTTGTTTTTTTCACCTTAACCGTGGCAATACCACCAATATTACGATATGCTTCATCTTGCCCTGATAAAAAATTCCCTAAGGAATAGACAACGAGGGCTTTATCTCCTTGTTTATTTTTTAGCCATTCCATTGGCTGAAGCACATGGGGATGTCCTCCAAAGACAATATTAACTCCTTGATCTACTAAAAACTGAGCCAATTCTTTTTGTTCTTCATTTGGAAACCTTTCATATTCAATGCCCCAATGAATCCCCATTACAATCACATCTGCTCTCTTTTTGGCAGTAGCAATTTCCTTTTTCATTTTTTGTTTATCAATAAGATTTATCATATATTGTTTGTCTTTTGGAACCGTTATCCCATTAGTTCCGTATGTATAGGATAAAAAAGCAACTTTTATTTGGTTTTTTTCCAGTATTCTGATCGTTTGCTGATCTTTTTGACTTGTATAGGTACCTACATAAGGCAATTTGATTTTTCTTAAATAAGCCAAAGATTTCATTTGTGCATTCGTTCCCCGATCCAAAGCATGGTTATTTGCTGTTGTTACTATATCCACCCCTGCATCGACTAATGAATCAGCAATTTCATGGGGACTATTAAAAGAGGGATAGCCTGATAAACCAATGCTTTTGCCTGCAACAATTGTTTCTTGATTTGCAAGCAAGAAATCTGGTTCCTGCATTTGTTTTTTGACTTTTGCTAACATTGGTTTAAAATCATATTCATGTTGATTGTTAACAGCATCATTATATACACGATCATGGATAAGGATATCCCCAACGGCAGCAATAGAAATACTCTTCTCATATTTTTTGGCAGAGAGGCTAATAGATTTCGTCGGTTGATGGATAGTAGATTCTTCTGTATTTATTTCATTTTGCAATAAAGTACTTTTTAAAACAAAATATAATAATAAGATAAAAACAAAGCTGATAAATATAAATAGACGTTTTTTCATTTTTTACTCCTTGTGAAAATAATAAAGAAGAGCTTCCAGTACAATAAAAGGGAAACGCTTCTTTATAGCATAACAAAAATTAGTTGTTAATTCGACTTTATTTGCACAATGTACATATGGATGAGAATAAAACAGGCTAGGAGCCAAAAAATTACTTCTGGCTTCAAAGAGGTTTCCTCACTTATGACGAGTAGGTTCATAAACGAGGAAATAGGTGAGGTATTAAAAGCAATATCTTATATTATCTATGTTGGTTGATTCTTACCTTTTAAAATTTCATTGAATGCGGCAGTTCTACATAAAATGTAGTGCCTCTGTTTACTTTGCTTTTCGCAAATAATTTTCCGCCAAAATCTTCGATAATTTTTTTGCAGACGCTTAAACCTATACCGGTTCCTTCTCCCTTTGTAGTATAGAAAGGATTAAATAATTTTTCGATTCCTTCCTTGCTTATGCCGCAGCCGTTGTCGGATACAGTAATAAGTACGTTAGTTTGATCTAGCAATGTGCGGATTTTAATAATACCAGCATTTTTATTGGCACTTTCTTCAATCGCTTCAAATGCATTTTTGATAATATTGACTAAAACTTGTTTTAATTGTTTTTCATTAAAATAAACAAAAGGAAAATGATTAGTCAATTCTATTTTAATAGAAATATTTTTCATTGCGGATTCACTTTCAAATAATGTGCAAATATCTGAAATGAGTCTATTAATAGAAATATCTTCCCAATTATTTTCTTTTGGTTTAGAAGCATTTAAAAAGTCAAAAATAATGTCATTTGCGCGGTCAATTTCTTCTAAAGCAATTTCAGCATAACGTTCTTTTTTTATTTCTTTTAAATGTGGTTTAATCAGTTGGATAAATCCTTTGACAGTTGTTAAAGGGTTGCGAATTTCATGTGCAATACCTGCAGCCAGCTTCCCAATATTTTTGCTGTAGTCATTAGAAAGCGCCAGTTCTCTAAATGTATTAATTGTATGACGGAAAAAATTTTTTTGTTCATTCATATGGTGATGAAATTCAAATAATTGACTTTTTATTTGTTCTGATAATCTTTCTACTTCATGATCCTGTCTTTTTAATGGAAAACAAAATAAATGGAATAAATGATCTTCTTTCACTTTATAAATGCGATATAATGAAGTATTTTCAATAGGTAAATGAACGGCTAATTCCATCTCAGTAAGATCGCTTTCTAGAAAAAAATAGAATTCATCTACTTCTGAATGAAGGTACTCAGAAAAAGACGAAGTTTGCATAGGAAAGGAATTAGAAATTGATGTGTTGATAATTTTAAGCTCATGATTTATTAAAAAGTATGGAAAAGGAAGCTTTCCTACGGTATTCGTTAATAAGTTCATAAATGATACCATCCTTTAAAAATATAAGATTTTTTTCTTTCTATTAGGATTGCTTTGTCATCAAGTGATTGTTTTTTATAGATTCTATGACGAAAAAAATCAGGATATGTCATTTTTATAAAAAATTTGCGGATCATTACGGTACAATCATTTTCCAAGAAAGTGATAATGAGAAAGCTCGTATTGTTATTAATAAATTTATCATACAAAATATTCCTCTATTATTTCAATCTTTTCCTTATATTTCGCAAAAATTTCTTATTTTTACAGTGGCTTAAAAAGGAATAGAGTTAGTCAGTGGATGAAAAAAGGGTTGTCCCAATCATTTTTGAGACAACCCTTAAAAAAAATATAAGTTCTACAGCCATGTTATTTTCGGTTCTGTTTTGTTCAATATGCGTTTAATATTGGCTCTGTGTCTATAGACAACAAATATAGTTAGAATAGCTAATATGATAATTAGCAGCTTATCATCCCATAAGAAAATAGAATAAATGAATCCAAAAGCTCCTGCCATCATAGAAGATAAAGACACATATTTAGAAAGATATAATGTTATAAAAAATACCAACATAATAAATACAAACAGCAACGGCTCATGACCTAATAAAATACCAGCAGACGTGGCGACAGCTTTTCCACCTTTAAAGCTTGCAAAAATCGGGTACATATGTCCAATTACAGCAAAGACTCCAAAAATCAAAGGATTAACGGAAATATCATGAAACATAAAAGGAAGTAAAGTTGCCAATGTCCCTTTTAAAATATCGGAAATAGTAACAGCAAAACCTGCTTTTTTTCCAAGTGTTCGAAAGGTATTTGTCCCCCCTAAATTTCCACTTCCATGTTCTCGTATGTCGATGCCATAGAAAACTTTTCCTATTATTAAGCCAGAAGGAATCGACCCAATCAAATAGGCTAAAATAAATAATAATGCAATAGTCAAAACAAACTCTCCTTCATTCTATGTATTATGCTAGTTTCCCCAAAAAACTTAAGAACAATAAGCACTCTCTTAAAAAATGTCGAGAAAATGGAGAAAACTCCCGTAAAGGTACGACTAGTGGGACTAACGATTAGTGGGAATAAAAGAATGCCACCGTAACGGTTAGTTTCACCTTATTGTACCATGTATTTAGAAAATCTCCTCATTTTTTTCTGAAATAAAACAAAATTGTTGAAAAACGTAATCATTACGTTTAAAATGGTTATGAGGTGATAAAAAATGAAAGCAAATATCCATCCTGGCTACCATAAAGTAATATTTTTAGATACGGTCAGTGGCTTCTCTTTTTTAAGTGGATCAACAAAAAAATCATCAGAAACAATGAAGTGGAATGATGGGAAGGAATATCCAGTTATTAAAATGGAAGTAAGCTCAGATACACATCCATTTTACACTGGTCGTCAAAAATTCGGCGAAACAGGCGGACGTGCAGAGAAGTTTATGAAAAAATATAAAATGAAATAAATAGAAAAAAAGCAGCTGGACATAAGTATTCCAGCCGAAGATAAGCCCGAACCATGATACGAAGATGAAAAATTATTTCGTATCATGATTTGGGTTTTTTATTATGTAAAAAAGAAGGTTTGTGGCAATCACCCGCAGCCTGAATACACTTCGCTTTCCGTGAGGCTACGCTTGAGCCACGGAAAGCGAGCCGCTATTTAGAAAGACAATCTTTGCAAATAAACACCCTAAAAGACGAATCAACCACTCTTTTCTAATTGCTTTAAACCAAGCTATGACAATACAAGAAGAAAAATTTATAACTGCCAAGTTTGAATTATCTAATAAATCTATACGTGCTCATGCAATGATATAAACGGGGAATAGTAATAAAATAGCAAAAAGAAGTAAAAGGATATATGGGTAGAGAGAGTTATTTCTATAAGAAAGAAGAAAATAACATTCTTCTGAACGATGTTTCATTTTGTCTGTTTGGTTGAAAAAGAATAAGGGTATTGGTAAAAGATTTGAAGTTTGAAAGAAGTATTTGGGGGAACATACATGTCAAAAAAAAGAAAAAAAATAGCAGGAATCATTTTTATTTTGTTTGTCTCTATTTATACGAGCACTATTATTTATCATACAATGAAACCACTTCCGAAAGGACTTTCTTTTGAAGGGGACATTAGAAAAGTGGAAAGAGTTGAATTTTTACAAGATTTAACGTATAAAAATAAAAATGGAGACAGAGTACTTCATCAGGAAATAGTAACTAGTATATTGGCAGAAATTGAACGTGCAGAAGAATTTATCGTGATGGACATGTTTTTATTTAATAAAGATAATGATAAAGATCAACCGTATCCTGCAATTACGGAAACAATAACTAAAGCCTTGTTAAAAAAGAAAGAACAAAATCCTTCCATTAAAATTATCTTTATTACAGATAAAGTGAATACCGCCTACAGTTCTTATTTTCCTCCTGAATTTAAAAAAATGAAAGACAGTGGAATCGATATCATTATTACTGAACTGGATGTTCTACGGGATTCTAATCCATTGTATTCAAGTTTATGGCGGATGCTAATCCAATGGTTTGGTCAAACAGGGAAAGGAACATTGCCAAATATGCTGGCAGGAAGTGCTCCAGATGTGACGGTTCGTTCCTATTTAGAATTATTAAATGTGAAAGCAAACCATCGCAAAGTAGTCATTACAGATAATGCAGCGATTATATCCTCTGGCAATATTCATGATGCCAGTGGCTATCATTCGAATACCGCTTTTTTAGTGGAAGGAAAGATTATTGGCGACCTTTTGAAAAGTGAAAACAGTGTAAACAAATTTTCTGGCAATGTTGTCGCTTTTCCTTCCTATACGGATAAACAAGAGAATAAGAAAGAAGAGCGTGTTCAATTACTCACAGAAGGAAAGATAGCTCAGCATCTATTAACAGATATAAAAAACACAAAGGAAAATGATACTATTTGGATTGCTATGCTGTATTTAGCTGATAGAAAAGTGGTGAATGCCTTAAAAGAAGCAGCGGAACGAAATGTGAATATTCGGATAATTTTAGATCCTAATCAAAACGCATTTGGCAACAAAAAAGCGGGATTACCTAATGTACCGGTAGCTGCTGAACTCATGAGGCAGGGTAATCCACATTTACAAATCAAATGGTATAACACCGGAAAAGAACAATTTCATACAAAAATGATAATGATAGAAGGAGAGAAAGAAACAAGTATAATAAGTGGGTCAGCAAATTTCACAAGAAGAAATTTATATGATCTTAATTTGGAAACAGATATTAAAATTATTGGGTCACAGCAATCGCCAGTTATAAAAGATGTTAAGCGGTATTTTACCGATTTATGGGAAAATAACGGAGGTCAGTTTACAAAAGATTACGATACGGAGGATAAGCTTCCTGTTTTACGATATATAATTTACCGATTGCAACGTATTTTTTGGTTTACAACGTATTGATTATTGAATTATGATCAAAAGCAGATTTAATTGGAAATATTAGAGGGAAGTATGGCTTGTATAACGAACTATTTACAGTAAGAGATACAGATACTTGTATTATATCTATTTATAGGGTATAACGCGCATTTATGTTTGGAGGAGAAATACATGATTGTTCAACTACTAGAAGTAGCAGAAGAAAATAGATTAAAGTATATGCCATTCTTTTTAATGGCTGATGAATGCGAAGAAATAGTATTGCAATATATACATAAGGGGAGCTTGTTTACAATTTTGAATGAAAAAAATGATACAATTGGAATTATGCAAGTGCTTCTTATGGATGGCAGCTGTTTAGAAATAAAAAATTTTGCTATCCAGGAATCGTACAGGCATAAAGGGTATGGAAAACTAAGTATTGAACAAATTTTAAAAAAAGCAAAAGAAGAAGGGATGCAAAAAGTAATTGTAGGAACAGCAAATTCCAGTCTGGAAAATATATTATTTTATCAAAAATGTCAATTTCGGTTTTACAAAATAGTGAGAAATTATTTTTTACAGTATCCAAATAGCATTGTTGAGAATGGCATACTTGCTAAAGATATGGTTTACTTTGACTATTCCATCGAATCACAATAAAAATTACAGCTAACAGAAAAAGTAACCTAGATTTATAAATCTATTTTATGGATAATTGTTCTTTTTTAATAGTTTGTTTAGTAAAAATCATTGTAAAACCTAGTTGATTGGAGTCAAAGATGCGGGACATCTGCTTAAAGCATCTGGGCAGCTGTTGAGGTTCCGCAAGTCTTTTGGCCGAGGAAGCTACGAGAAAAGCCCTGCGGAAAGCGAGCATGCTGGTACGGAAATCAACTTACTTGTACAAAAACAGCTATTTTTAATTAAGAAAGGTAGAGGAAAGAATGAATGTAAATTTAGTAGAATTGTCATCATTAGATGAACGTTTAGAAGCAATAGCGACCGTAGCAGCACCATTTAAAGAAAGAGCTGCTGAAATAGACGAAAAAGGGCTATTTGTTTACGACAATATAGCAGATTTGCAAAATACTGGTTATACTGCCTTAACGATTCCTAAAAAATATGGTGGACAGGAAATTTCTGTTTATGAACTAGTAAGATTGCAAGAAAAAATCGCTCAATATGATGGTGCTACAGCCTTATCGATCGGTTGGCATATGGGGACTGCTAGAAATATGGAGGAGCGTCATTGGGATCCTAATTTATTAAAATCATTATATGATCGCCTTACTAATGGTGCGTTAATAAATGCAGCAGCATCTGAACCACAAACAGGCAGCCCAACAAGAGGAGGAAAACCACAAACAACGGCTGAAAAAAAAGGCGAAAATTGGGTTATTAATGGGCTTAAATCATTTACTACTATGTCGCCTGTGTTAGACTATTTTATTGTGTCAGCATCTATAAAAAATACAGAAGAGATTGGAAACTTTTTAATACCAAAAGAAACGAAAGGCATAAGAGTAGAAGAAACATGGGATAGCATCGCACTTAAAGGAACTGGCAGCAACCATGTTTATTTTGAAAACGTAATAATAGAAGAATCCTTTTATGTAGAAGATATCAAGAAAAATAAGAAAATAAATCCATGGTTATTACATATTCCAGCATGCTATCTTGGCATTGCAGGGGCAGCTCAAAAAGAAGCTGTATTATTTGCAAAAAAATATTCACCTAATAGTATTACAGGAACCATTAGTGATTTGCCAAATGTCCGCACGAAAATTGGTGAAATGGAGTTGAAAATGCAGCAAGCAAAACATTTCTTATATTCTGTAAGCAAAAAATCTGATGATGCAGACGAAGAGGAAAAAGAGTTTATGCTGCCAGAATTAAATGCAGTAAAATTATCAATAACCAATACGGCAATAGAAGTAGTAGATCTTGCAATGAGGATTGTTGGAGCTCAAAGCTTGTCTGCTAAAAATCCGCTCCAACGATTATATCGTGATGTGCGTGCAGGTTTACATAATCCCCCCATGGATGATATGACCATACAACTATTAGCTGTTCATTCATTAAATAGTTTTGATTGATTGCTTCATTTTGAGTATTGCCTCCACAGGATGTGAATGTTTTTAGTTGAGTTTCCTCTAGTTAGATACGTGCGAAGCGAAAGATAGGCAAACGATGAAATTCGATGTGTTATTTTTACCGAACTTTTAAATAATCTTTTTAAAGTAACTGGGACATAAGTATACCAGCCGAAGATAAACCCGAACCATGATACGAAGATGTAAAAATTATTCCGTATCATGTTTTGGGTTTTTTATTCATAATTATCCGCAGCTTGAATACACTTCGCTTTCCGCGGGGTGGGATCTGAGCCTCCTCGGCGTTGCCTTGCGGGGTCTCAGCCTTCCCACATTTCCCGCAGGAGTCTTCGCACCCTTCGTTACAAGCAACCTGTTTTAGAATAAGTTCTGGTCTTCGAATTTTATTACAAGGTAGGATTGCTAAACCATAGGAGTGTTTTTTTTGTTATTATTCAACATTGTTCTCCCGAAATGTGCACTTTTAGTCTATTTCTATAAGATGGTTGTTTTCACCAGTTCAACGACAGCAACTAATGGAGCAAAACGGCTTGGTTGGAGCGGATATGCGAGACTCCTGTGGGATCAGCGCGAGCCCCACGGAAAGCGAGCATCCTGAAACGAGAATATTGCCCCTATTTATAAGGAAAAATGTTTGCACAAAAACACCCAAAAGATTAATCAATCATCCTTTTCTAATTGCTCTAAACCAAGTTATAGCAATACATGAAGAAGAATTTATAACTGCGAAGTTTGAGTTAACTCTATTAAAAAACATAAATAACCAGTATAGAGAAGTAACCATTTACGTGCTAAATTAGAGCATGTTCGTCTTTACCTATTATCTATTTCGTTATGTCTTTAGCCTCTTATCATTATACTAAGCAGCTTTTGTCTCTTTTTTGAATTTGTTTTTGTAATAGATAAATAGTTTTTTTATGGTGGTTTCCCATTTAAATGGGCCATTAATAATGCGGTTGATTGTTAATACTACTAATTCTTCTATTAATAGTAGAAGTAAAAATCCGTATACTACGATCATTTTCCTTTACCCCCTTCTTCTTTTACTCTTGATGGTATTTCCTTTTATTCCACTTTTTAATTTATTTAAAACGAATAATGTAATATATGTAAAAAAAAAATTGATCAGAACCTATTTAGTTTATCAGTTGATGAAGAGAACAACTTCATGCAGGAAGCAAAGTATTTTTGTGATGATAAATTTACTAGCAGCAATGAATAAACGCAGATTTTCATTGATATTAAATAATCATTTATGTATAATCATCACATATTAAAATAATGGCAAGACTATTTAGTGAAGAGGTGTTTTCGTGGAAAATACACAGCAAAAAAAGGACAAAACAGCAAAAAATCTGTGTCCTAAATTTGAAGCTGCAATGAACCTGTTAGGGAAAAGATGGGTTGGTTTGGTTATTACACAATTGCTGTCTGGGAAAAAAAGATTTACAGATATAGAGAATTCTTTACCGATTAGTGGCCGGCTGCTTTCCGAAAGATTAAAAGAATTAGAGGAATTAGAGATTGTAGAAAGAAAGGTTTATCCAGAGGTTCCTGTAAGAATTGAATATATTTTAACCCAAAAGGGACAAGAGCTGGAAAAAGTAATACATTCTATTGCAGTATGGGCAGATAAATGGGGAGATAGCAAGAAAGGAATATAATGAGTAGAACAAAAATGAAGATTAGATTACGTCCACTTAGTTATTATCCCTCATTAAAGGAATCTGTGAAAATTAGAAAAGTTAGAGAAAATGATCTTACACCGCTAAGCACTCTTTTTTATCATGGCTATAAAGATAGTGTGGATTATCGGGATGAAACATTATGTATGTATCGTAAGGAAATAAAAGCGCTATTAAGAGGACTATATGGTCCTTTTTTATTTGACAGTTCGTATGTTTATTTGGATAAAAAGAAAATGCTGTCTGCTTCCTTAATTACATTGTATCAAAATATTCCTCTATTAATTTATGCGGTTACATTGCCGGAATATAAACGACAAGGTATATTCTCTCAGCTTCTTGCTCATAGTATGCACTCACTTTATAAAAAGGGCTATAAAGAACTCTATTTAGTTGTCACAAATGATAATTATGCTGCACATTATGTATATAAGAAGTTTGGTTTTCAAGAAACAACATTAGAATGGAAGGAAATTGTCAATAAATAGAAGGGAAATCAGATTTGTTCTGTTTACTGCATAATACTGGTATAATAAAAGGAATAAATAGTTAAATTATAAAAAACGAGATTTTTAAAAAGAAGGGGTAAAATGAAAATTGTTTGTTTTGGAGATAGTTTAACACGGGGAGTTTCCTTTATGAAGGGAAGGGTAAGAATTCTAAAGGATAATTATCCAGCCTTTTTACAAAAGTTTTTTTCCGCAAATAAAATAGAGGAAATGGAAATTATTAATAGAGGCGTATTTAATGACAATTCTGCTTTATTAGTGGAACGATTAAATAAAGATGTTATTTCTGAAAAACCAAATTATGTACTAATCGGAATTGGTGGGAATGATTGTAACTTTAAATGGGACGAGGTTGCCAAGTTCCCTGAGGAAAATCATGAACCAATTGTACCAATTGCTGATTATATTGATAATATAAAGAACATTATATTACAAGTGAAAGAATCGAATATCAAGCCCATTTTATTGACTCTGCCGCCATTAGATCCTGTTCGATATTATCAATTTATCGCAAGCAGATATGGGAATACGATAGGTCATTGGGTCAGCAGTTGCGGTGGGATTGAACACTGGCATGGTTTGTATAATCTACAATTAAAAAAGTTAATTCAGCAATTAAATATTCCGTCGATTGATGTTCGATCAGCACTGAAAAAGGCTGGTGAATGGACAGATTTTATAAGTGATGATGGAATTCATTTAAATTCCAATGGCTATCAAGAAATGAGTAAGATTATTTATCAAGAATTACTGTTACTAACCAATATAAAAGCACAGCAGTAAAGCACCATTTTTGAGAAAACAAATCATTACTGAAGAAAAGAGCAACTCCATAAAAAAAGGAGTTCCATCTTCCCTTTTTATGGAGTTTTTGTGAAAATGGATAAAGAACTTTCCCAATCCTATTATTCTATGAAATATAGGATTATTTTGATATATTAATGTATAAGGTATAAATAGATGAAGCTAGAAAAGATTGACGATGACGGGGGTTCTCTGATGAGCATGTATGAAAAGATATTAGACATATTAGAAAGAAAAGGGCCAGCAACTATTTCTTCTATTTATGATGAATTAAACAACGATTGTAGTGATGGTTTTAACGAAAATGCATATGTACAGCTTTCATCCATTAAATCAGCCATATCAAGAAAAAAAGATTTATTCCTTGTAGAAAACAATGTAGTTTCCATTCTTCCTGAAAAACAAATAACACAATTAGTAATTGAGTTTCAAGAGCAGACAAATAACTGGTATAAATTTATTATTGATTTTATACAAGAGACGTATATTTTTCAGGAATGGCATCGTGCTCCAAAACAAAAATCTTCATCTGGTGGAAATATAGTGATAGGGAACGATTTTTTATCCTTAAAAAAAGAAATCTATAAATTAAAAATATGGGATTTAACTTCAAATGAGCTAGATGAACCGTTAAATAAGTGGACAGTTACATTAAAAACAGTCGAAAAAGAATATAAAATAATAGGGATTGACGAAAAAGAAAAGAATTGGAAGAGAATAGAGAAGGTGATATCGCCTTTTATGGATATTACCTCCATTATTCGTTAAGTTTTCTGCTAATCTTCAATTAGAGGATTTCCTTTTTGTGCAAACAGTAGTTATAAGTAATAAGCCAAACATGGCAGGAAGCAAAGCCTGCCGTGTTTGGCTTATTTTTGCTAGAGGATCATTACATTAGGCTTCCAAATGTTTTTATTAACGGTACATTGTCCAGTTTCCTATATCAATAAACCCAAGTTTTTTATATAATTTTCCTGCTATGGGATTATCATAAAACAAGCAAACTGTTTGTTTTTCCTGTAGTAGTGTATCAACTAATAATGTGAGAAGACTGCTGGCCAATCCATGGTTGCGGGAATCAGGTCGAGTGCACACACCTACAATCATAGCGGAAAGGCTAGTTTCAGCAGTAGTAGATACACAGGCTATGATTTCTTGCTGTTGATTTTCGATATAATACGTTCTTCCGGTTTTAGTTTGTATAGCTTTTTTTAACATGTCATGACTATTGGGACTTAACTTAAATTCTTTAATGGTTTTTCGTAAGGAGATGATACGATCAACATCTTGAATGGCTGCTTCCTTAATGGTTTTATCGGAAGAAGGCAGAGAATCCATACTGCTGCATTCTGAAAAAAAAGTGACAGATTTGCTAGAAAGAATCAAACCAGGGATATGTTCAAATTGTTCTACTAGCTCTGACCTTCCTGATAATTTAACAGGCATTGTAGTAGATTGTAAGATACGAGCAAACCCGTGTACATCAAAACTGCTTGCTTCCTCTGCATAAAAAATAAAGCTGTCATAATATTGAAGAAGGACAGCTTTTAGGTTGTTGTTTTTCCATTCTCCCCAAAGTTTTTGAAAAGATGTCTCATATCCAAATGCCTCAATATCACCAAGAATAAAAAGATTGATAGACGGTTCCTTTTGTAAAAAAGACAGAACAATAGAATGATCTTTTGCTGTTAATTGATTAATCATGTTTATCCCTCTTTAAAGATGTAATTTTTGGAATATATCATACCATAAAAAACAGTATTAGACATAAAAATAAGGAAAAAATCCTATGTCGCAAAATAAAAAATAAACTTCTTTATTTGCGGACTAATAGGATTTTTTCCTGCGACATTATAATAATGGGCTTGTCAGAACATTAAAGTATCTAGCTTCTGGATGTGAAAACACCATCGCAGAAACAGATGCTTCTGGTTCCATCATACATTCTTCAGTTAAATGAATGCCAATATTGTCTGGGGCAATCAAATCAAATAATTTTCTTTGATCCTCCAACTCAGGGCAAGCAGGGTAGCCAAAGGAATAGCGTTGTCCTTGGTATTTAGCAGAAAAACGATCCTTCATCGTAAAATCAGTTGGATCAGGGAATCCCCAGCGATCTCTTATTTGACGGTGAATTAATTCTGCAAATCCCTCTGCAACCTCTAACCCAAGTGATTGAAGAGCATGAGATTCTAAAAACTTGCCGTCAGCTTTTAGTAATTCGGAAGCAGCTCTAATTTTATTGCCTGATGTTACAGCAAAAAATGCCACATAATCCATTATTCCACTTTCTACCGGTTTAACATAATCAGCAAGACATAAGAATGGTGCCTTTTCTTGTCTAGGAAAATCAAAAACTTGCAGTACATCTTTTTGATTTTCTGGATGATAGATAAGGACTTTATTCCCTTCAGACTGAGCAGGGAAGAACTGATAAACACCTTGTGGATTTATCCAATCATTTTTTTCTGCTTGCAGCAGGAGATTTTCTACCGTTTCATTAAGTTTGACGATTTTTTCATCTTTTTCTGCAAGAAGTCTGTCTATTTTTCCTTTTACGCCTAAATGATGGCCTAAAAGCATTTGTTTATTAATATATGGTTTTATATGTGCTAAAGAATAACTTGTTAATATATGTCTTTTTGTATCCTGTGGAATGAGAACAGGAACGTTTTGGTCAACAGTTTTGGTGATTTTAGTTGGCTTTTTAATTGTTTTTACAGCGACACTTGCTGCATTCGCCTTGATTTTTTCCAATCTCTCTTCATGCTCTTTTTTTAGCTGACCATGTTCAGCAGGATCTGATAATTGATTGGCAATAGACAAACCATTCATCGCATCTTTTGCATAAAGGACAATTCCGTTGTATTCATTTGAAATTTTTGTATCAGTAAACTTTCTTGATAAAGCAGCACCGCCTACTAAAATAGGAATGTCGATTCCTGCCTGCTTCATATCAGATGCTGTAATGACCATCTGCTGTGCAGATTTAACTAATAAACCTGATAGTCCGACCATGTCTGGTTTTTCTTTTTTGATTGCAGCAACAAGTTCAGCAGGAGGGACTTTAATCCCAAGGTCGACTACGTCAAAACCATTATTGCTTAATATGATATCTACTAAATTTTTGCCGATATCATGTACGTCTCCCTTAACGGTAGCTAAGATGATTTTTCCTTTCGTTGAACTTGTCTCGTTTTTTTCCATATGTGGTTCTAAGTGGGAAACGGCTGCTTTCATGACTTCAGCACTTTGCAACACTTCCGCTACAATTAATTGGTTATCATTAAATAGTTTGCCTACTTCTTTCATACCGTCCATTAGAGGACCGTTTATAATATCGAGGGGCGCGCTGTAATTAATTAAAGCAAGTTCTAAATCAGCTGCAAGACCTTCTTTTGTGCCTTCCACGATATAATATGCCAATCTTTCATCTAATGTCATATCAGGCAAGGTGTTTTTTTGTTCTTTTTTCTTTCCGCGATAAAAGTTAGTAAATTCTGCTAGAGATTTATCCGTTGTTTCAAATAATAATGTTTCGGCAAGCTGTACTTCGTCTTTGTTAATAGAAGCGAATCTTTCAAGCTTTTCTGTATTTACGATCGCATAATCCAAACCTGCTTGTGTACAATGATACAAAAAGACACTGTTTAGCACTTCTCTGCCGACAGGAGGCAGTCCAAAGGATACATTGCTTATACCGAGTATTGTTTGAACATCTGGGCAAGCTTCCTTAATTAACTTAATTCCTTCAACCGTAGCTTTAGCTGAACCAATATATTGTTCATCACCAGTACCCACAGGGAAAACAAGAGGGTCAAAAATGATGTCACTGCCTTTTAGATTATATTTTTTGGTTAATAAATCATAAGAACGTTTAGCAATTTCTAGTTTTTTCTCGGCGGTAACACCCATTCCTTTTTCATCAATCGTCCCGACTACTACTGCTGCTCCATATTGGTGGACAATCGGCAGGATTGCTTCAAATCGTTCTTCACCGTCTTCTAAGTTAATACTGTTAATGATAGCTTTCCCTTGAGAATAGGAGAGGGCTTTTTCAATAACTTTTTCATCGGTTGAGTCAATAACAAGAGGAACTTTTATTTTTTTTCCAACTTCATTCATAAATGATTCCATATCTTGAATTTCGTCTCTGTCCGGATCTGCTAAACAAATATCAATAACATGCGCTCCGCCTTTAACTTGTGCACGAGCAACTTCGGATGCTTCTTCATATTTTCCTTCACTAATAAGGCGCTTAAACTTTCTTGATCCAATAACATTTGTTCTTTCGCCGACCATTATCGGACGAAGGGTAGGATCATCGTAAATAAATGGTTCAATTCCTGAAACCATATGAACGTCTAATGTAGATGACTGCCTTGGCGCATACTCTTTCATTTTATCTGCCATTGCTTTTATATGGTCAGGAGTAGTTCCGCAGCATCCGCCTACAATATTAAGCCATCCTTCCTTCGCAAAACCAGCTAATTTCTCAGCAAGGGAGAGAGGGGTTTCATGGTATTGACCTTCTTCATCCGGCAAACCAGCATTTGGGTAACAGCTGACAGCGAACTGGGATAAGTTGGATAAAGAACGAATATGATCTTGCATAAATTCTGGGCCGGTAGCACAGTTTAAGCCAATTGCAATAGGATTCATATGTTCTACCGAGATATAAAATGCTTCAATCGGCTGGCCAGCAAGTGTTGTTCCCATTGGTTCAATGGTTCCTGATATCATTAAAGGGATTTCTATATTTGTTTTTGCAAAAGCATTTTTTATGCCAATAAAACCAGCCTTTACATTCAGCATGTCTTGGCTTGTCTCAAGCAATAGCAAATCTACTCCCCCGTCAATCAATCCTCTTGCTTGTTCTTCATAGGAAGAGATAAGCTCCTCAAAAGTAGTTCCGCCAGTTACACTTAGTGTTTTCGTTGTTGGTCCCATAGAGCCAGCAACATATCTTGGCCACTCAGCTGTTGAGAATTTGTCGACTGCTTCTTTTGCAATTTTAGCTGCCGCCACGTTATTTTCATATGCAGTATCGGCAAGCTTGTATTCATCTAGAACAATGCTCGTTGCGCCAAATGTATTTGTTTCAATAATATCGGCTCCTGCAGCTAAGTATTCTTCATGTATTCTTGCAATAACATCAGGGCGAGTGAAGTTTAAATTTTCATTACAGCCATCTAAATCCTCTCCACCAAAATCTTCAGCGGTTAAATCTGCTTGCTGTAGCATGGTCCCCATTGCACCGTCCATGATCAGGATTCGTTTTTTTAACTCATCCTTTAATGATGCTTTTCTCATCTGTTGTCCTCCTTAAGTGTGCAGTTAATTCATGTGTGTATAGTGCGAGTTCAACTGATAATTCATATCGTAAAAAAGGTGTTATCAAATAAATGCCATTAAAATATTGTGAGGCAACATCTATTAAAGATTTGGTTATTTTTATCCCTTCCTTGCATGCTTGAATAGGGTTGTCTTTATACGTATTCATCGTTTGTCGAATAGAATCAGCGATTTTGATGCCTGGTACTTCATTATGCAAGAATTCTGCATTATTGCTGCTGATTAATGGCATCAGCCCGACATAAATAGGTGCTTTAATATGTTTAGTCGCTTCATAAAGTTCGATTATTTTCTCCTCTGAATAAACAGGCTGTGTAATAAAATAATCAGCTCCAGCATCTATTTTCTTTTCTAAACGTTTTACTGCTTTGTCAACTTGGCGAACATTCGGGTTAAAAGCAGCTGCCACAGAAAAGTTTGTTTTCTCCCCTAAATTTTTCCCGGATAGTGACATTCCTTCGTTTAATTGTTTAATCATCGAAATTAAATCAAAGGAAGACATGTCGTATACTGATGATGCACCAGGAAAATCGCCAACTCTCGCTGGGTCGCCAGTGATAGCTAAAACATCCTGTAGACCAAGGGTATGAAGCCCCATTAAATGGGA
Source organism: Niallia sp. WK069_GA_01 (assembly GCF_983173855.1). NCBI lineage: Bacteria > Bacillati > Bacillota > Bacilli > Caryophanales > Bacillaceae > Niallia > Niallia sp. WK069_GA_01. The sequence goes on along the minus strand of NZ_OZ470138.1, from coordinate 2,799,940 downwards.
TTGAAGTCCAATTAGATTTCGGTCACGGCATGCAATATGCACTAAAGGACGAACACCGGTTTTGTTTTTTACTAAAGAACCAAGTGCGGTATTGCAAATTCTTGGAGAAGCTAAACTATTGTCTGCTAAAGTCAGGGCATCAATGCCTGCATCTTTTAACTTTTGTGCACCAGTAAAGAAACGTTCTGTATCTAATTTTCTTGGTGGATCAAGTTCTACTATAACAGAAGGTCTTTCTTTTACAATTTGTTCTAACGGTTTTGTTTCTCTTGTTTGTGATTCTGTGATAATTCGGTTGGTTGCTTTTTTCGTATTTATCACTTTTTCAGCAATAGGCTGAGAGTCTTTTAATGCATTAGAAAAGGCGCGAATATGTTCTGGTGTTGTACCACAGCATCCGCCTAATAAGCGAACACCTTGTTTACGAAACTCAAGCGCAGATTTTTGAAAGTATTCTGCGTTTTCTTTGTATTCGAATTTTCCGTCATTATAAGCCGGTAGACTGGCATTAGGATAGGCGGATAAATAAGCATGTTTTAATAACGGCACATTTTCTAATGATGCAATCATATGATGCGGTCCAAGTCGACAGTTTAAACCAACAATATCAGAACCCAATTCTTCCAGTTGGTGGAATGCGTCTGCAATGGACAGCTGATTTTGCAAAATACCAATTTCATGAACAGAAACTTGAGAGATAATCGGGATATCCGTTTCCTTTTTTGCGATAGAAAGAACTGTTTGCAACTCTTCTAAATCATAAAAAGTTTCAAGAAGAATCCCGTCAACTCCTTCTAATAAAAGGCAATAAAGCTGCTCGCGAAAACTTCTTTTTATTTCTTCCATCGTGATGGCTTGTGGTTTAATTCCTCTGTTTCCACCAATTGTTCCAAGAATAGAAGTATCTTCATTTGCTGCCTTTTTAGCAATGCGTACTGCTGCACTATTTATTTCTTTTACAGACTCTTCTAATCCGTAGCGCTGCAGCTTTAAATAGTTGGCTGCATATGTGTTTGTTTGAATTAGATTTGCACCAGCATCGATATATGCTCGGTGAATTTCTTCTATTTTATCACTGTGGGAAAGGTTTAGCTCTTCTTGACAGCTGTCTTTGCCGTAAGAATATAGAAGGGTGCCCATTGCTCCATCAGCAATTAATATTTCGTTTTTCATTTTTTTTAGAAAGGTCATTCTTTTACACCTCAAAATCTATATATAATGTAATGTTTCTTTTTTTATGCTTCTTCAAAATTTTCTGCATTTTAGTGAAGAAGCCATCATTGCATCTTCACTAAAATGCTTCAGGAAGAACAGAAGTGTTTTATCAAGCTTATAAAAAGCCAGCAAGTTCGAACATAGGAGTAGCAGTTTTGTTAATTGCTGCTTACTTTAACTCCCTTAGCTAAAGCGAATGCTTTGTCTAAATCCTTTATTAAATCTTCTGCATTTTCAATTCCTACTGAAAAACGTAATAACTTATTACAGACACCTGTAGCAATACGGATATCTTCTGGAATATCTGCGTGTGTTTGTGTAGCAGGGTACGTGATGAAGCTTTCAATTCCTCCTAAACTTTCTGCAAATGAAATTAACTTTAAATTTTGCAGGAAAGGATTAACTAATTCCTCCTCACTAATTCGGAAGGAAAGCATCCCGCCTCTGCCAGGATAAAGCACATCAAGAACGGTATCATGCTCTTTTAAATAAGAAACAAGTGTTTTTGCATTCTCCTCGTGTTTTGCCATTCTTAGGGAGAGTGTTTTCATACCGCGCATTAACAGCCATGAATCAAAGGGACTTAGGACTGCTCCAGCTGAATTATGGTGCATGGCAAGTTCATCACACAGTTCTGTGCCTTTTGCGACAATTAATCCAGCAAGCACATCATTATGGCCGCCTAAATACTTTGTTGCACTATGAATGACAATATCAGCTCCTAAGACAATAGGCTGTTGAATAAGTGGTGTATAAAAAGTATTATCAACAATCAATAAAATATTATTTTCCTTTGCCAAAGCTGCTGCGGCTGATATATCAGCTGTTTGCATTAAAGGATTTGTTGGTGTTTCAATAAACAATGCTTTTGTATTAGCAGTTATCTTTGTTTGGATTTCATCTATATCAGAAGTATCTACGTACGAACATCGAAGACCCCACTTTTTAAAGCCTTGTTCTAATAAACGATAAGTGCCACCATATAAGTCCTTGGAGATAATCCATTCATCCCCGCTTTGAAATAGAGCAAGAATGGTTTGAATTGCTGCCATACCAGAACTGCAAGCAAATCCCCGATCTCCTTCTTCCAGCTCGGCTATCGCATTTTCTAATATCTCTCTTGTCGGGTTGCCAGTTCGAGTATAGTCATAGCCGGTAGATTCTCCAATGCCAGTATGGCGGAATGCTGTTGAAAAGTAAACTGGTGGGTTTACTGTTCCTGTAATATTCTCGCTTCTATTTCCAATTTGAGCTAATTTTGTTTCTATTCCGTACATGAAAAACACTCCTTCATCAATGCTGCTCGTTTTCTTATTCTCAACATTTGATTTCATTTTTTATTGATTACAATTATAATTCTGATCATAGAGAGGAAAGGAAAAGATATACCTGCATTCAAAAATGGCTCGAAATCGCATTTTTTTAAATAAAAAAGTCCTCTTCCTTAAGTTAAGAAGAAGACTTGTGTTTTAAAAGGCCATTCTCCTTATCTCTCAAGTTTTTTATAAAACTTGATGGAATTAGCACCTTTTCAGTTCGTATAACTGAAGGTTGCTGAGGTGTCTACGGGCCATTCCCTCTACCTCTCTTGATAAGAAATTATCTATGTAATTTTCTATAAATTTACTATATATTTTTAAAAATAGCAATATTATTTTTATATAACTTTGTATTCTGTTCTATTAATACACCAGTTAAAGAATAATTTAAGCTAAAAGTTCTATCTATAGAAAAGTAGAATGGCGGCTAACTATAAAATAAAACTAGTACAACTATTATTCCTCAATTAATTGGTAAACATCTACATCCATTTCCTGATCTGGATTTATTTTTGTATAGATTGTCGCTGTTTTTGATTTTTCATCAACATTTTGAATAATTATACTCTCCCCTTGAAAGCTGACTTCTATCATATCTCCGGAGTTCATAATCTCAATCGCTCTTCCAGTGTTCATTTTTTTCTCCTTATAAAGTAGTATTGTGTTTTTTAAAAAGAGTTTTAGAAATAACAAATCTTCCTATACCTATATAATCCGTAAAAAGGAAAGATTTTATCCATGCAAAAAAGGTTCTCATTTTTTTTTAATCTTCTTTTCATTTGTTTTTCCCGTAAAGGGAGTAGCTTAAAGAAAGACAATGCAATCTAAACATTTTTTGTTTATAGTGCAACTCTTTTTTACCGGACTTTTTGAACAATTTCTTAAATACTAGGGGTAGTATTTAGTAATTGGTGTTGTACAGCAAAAAGAGAATAAAACGGAATGCCTTAAAATGCAAAGTACTATTAGGGGATGGTACTGGTGTCAGGAAATTTAGGTGAACAAAGGGGATGGTAGAAAATGTTGATGATTTTACGTTCTGTTGTCATTAGTTTTTTCTCTATAACAGCAGTTTCTTTAATAGGGTATCAAATGGTTGCGATTACCCATGCTATAATGAATATATGTTTAAAAAAATGACAGTAAATAATCTTATATTTTAAGATGTGAGTGTGAAAAATGAAACGAATTTTAATAATTGAAGACGAAAAAAATTTAGCAAGATTTATTGAATTAGAACTAGTATATGAAGGGTATGAAGCAAGCGTTTGTTCAGATGGAAGAACTGGTTTAAATAAAGCGATGACAGAAAGTTGGGATGTTATCCTGTTAGATTTAATGCTTCCTGAATTAAACGGTATAGAAGTATGCAGAAGAATTAGACAAGTGAAGGAAACGCCAATTCTTATGATTACAGCAAGAGATAGTGTATTGGATAAAGTTTCTGGTCTTGATAGTGGAGCAGATGATTATTTAGTAAAGCCATTTGCGATTGAAGAATTGTTGGCACGCCTAAGGGCTTTGTTTAGGAGAGTAGATACAATAAGCTCTGAACCTCCAAAAATGACTGTCCTTGTTTATAAGGATATCACTTTAGAAGTGGAGTCGCATATTGCCAAAAAAGGAGATCAGATTCTTGCTCTTACGAAACGGGAATATGATTTATTGAGTATGTTTATGAGTAATATAAATATTGTGCTTACAAGAGAAGTATTGTTGAATAAAATTTGGGGATATGAAACAGAAGTAGAAACAAATGTTATTGATGTTTATGTTCGTTATTTACGTAATAAACTAGATTCGACAGGAAATGAAATATATATAGAAACAGTTCGCGGAATAGGGTATGTGATGAGATGAATCTGTTTAAAAAAATATCCCATTTGCCATGGAAATGGAAATTGACAGTATGGTTGTCAACAAGTATTTTTTTAACATATAGCGTTTTTACATTTTTTGAATACCATACTGTCTCTTCCTGGTTAATGAAACAAGAAGAAATTTCGGTAAAGCAAACGATGAATGAGGTATTAAAGAACTTTCATTCAGCTTCTGGATCACTTTCTAAAGAAAAGATTCGTTCTGGTTTTCTGTTTGTTGAGAAAATAAACACAAAAAATCAGCTTATTCGTGTTATCGATCAAAAAGGTAATGTAGTTATCGCTCAACAAAATGGAGAGTTTCCTATAACAGAACCGAATATAATGCTAGGTAATAAGGAAATCAGTTATGTCACAATAGGAAAACAAAAATCATTGGTATATAGCCAAAACATCAAAGGTGAAAATTTTTCGGGAAAAGTAGAAATTATCCGATTGCTGGATTCGTATGATTTAGTAAGAAAACATTTAGCTTTTGCTATGATGTTATTTGCTGTAGCAACGATTCTTATTAGTGCAGCTATCGGTTATTTTCTAGCTTCTAAACTATTAAAGCCATTAAATATTATTACAAAAACAATGAATAAGATTAAAAGCGCTGGTTTTAAAGAAAGAATTCCTGTATATGCACAAAAAGATGAAATATCTGAGCTTTCGACGATATTTAATGAAATGATGGATCGAATTGATGGTTCATTTCACCAGCAAAAGCAATTTATTGAAGATGCTTCACATGAGCTGCGCACTCCTATCTCTATATTAGAAGGACATTTATCGATGCTAAATCGTTGGGGAAAAAATAATCCTGAAATTTTAGAAGAGTCTTTGCAAGCGTCTGTAGAAGAGGTAGCCAAGTTGAAAAAGTTAGTACTTTCCTTGTTGAATTTATCAAAACTTGATCATAATCGGACAGGCAGCATGATTTTACCTGAAAAAGTAGAAGAGATGATTTGCCATACCGTGAAAGATTTTCATATGCTGCATGAAGACTTTAGGTTTATTGAAAAGATAGAATCGAATAATTTATTTGGAGTGACAGAGCAGCATTTTCAACAAATTCTTACAATACTATTGGATAATGCCATAAAATACTCGACAGTTAATAAAGAAATAACGATTGAAACAGTAGAGCGTGATAAACAGTTTGTATTAATGATTTCAGATAATGGTATAGGAATACCGAAACAAGAATTAACCAAAGTGTTTGATCGATTTTATCGGGTCGATAAAGCAAGAAGCAGAGAGCAGGGTGGTTCTGGGCTGGGACTTGCTATAGCGAAGAAAATAGTTGAATACTATGATGGAGAAATAGGAATTGAAAGCAAAGAAGGAATCGGTACAAAAGTAAGTGTACTATTCCCAGTTTGACGACTATTTTTTCAAAAGATAAGAAACACTCTGGTGACTCAGCTAGAGTGCTTCTTATTTAACATTCTGTAGGTGAATAAATAGGTGATTCTTTATTTCTCGTAATTGGACATTCATTTAGGGGGTGCTGCATATTCATTTAGTACATAACAGTGTGGATAAAAATATCTACTCATATGAATTAAACACTTTTTTTACTATTAATAAGTATAAAACTTTTGTAGCGTGTAAATATGCATGATAAAATAAAAAATGTAAACGTTTTATTTTTGGAATTACCACAAAGTTAGTGTAAATTAGAGGGTATTAGGGAATAAGAAATGAATCTAATAGTGGTGGAGGGAATTTCATGGGAAAGCAAAATAATGGTATGGACTTAAGCCAACCCAAATTTTACGGGCCAAACCTTGCGCTTGCAATAGAACTATACGAAATGTATGTAGAAAACCCTGATTCTGTGGATGAGGAGATGCGTCTTCATTTTGATCAGTGGGGTGCTCCTTCTGAAACGCAAGAGTCATCGACTTCATCAAGCAATCTGGTTAATCACCTTCAAATGGAGAAAATTATTGCTGCAGTAACATTAGTTAATAAAATAAGAGCTTATGGTCACTTAGCAGCAGATATTTATCCATTAAAGGATCATGAAAGAGAGTATGAGATCTTTGAGCTTTCACGTTATCAGTTATCAAAAGCAGATTTAGACAATATTTCTGCCACATTAATATGTCCCGACGCACCACCTAATATAAAAACTGGCTATGAAGCCATAAATTATTTAAAAGAAGTTTACTCTAATACGATTGCATTTGAATTTTATCATGTCAATGATCTTAATGAGAAAAACTGGCTGCAGAAAAAAGTAGAATCTGGCAGTCTTCAATCCGATTGTGGTACACATTTAAAGAAAAAATTATTTAAAAGACTAATAGAAGTAGAAGAATTTGAGAATTTCTTACATAAGACATATGTTGGACAAAAGCGTTTCTCCATTGAAGGTCTAGATACAATGGTGCCAATGCTAGATGAAATCATTTCGCAGTCTGTTGTTAATGGAGCCAAAAGCATCAATATTGGAATGGCTCATCGCGGGAGGTTAAATGTATTAGCGCATGTTCTAGAAAAACCGTATGAAATGATTTTTTCTGAATTTCAGCACGCACCGAACAAAAAGCTTGTCCCATCAGAAGGCTCCATAGGGATTAGCTTTGGATGGACAGGAGATGTTAAATATCATTTAGGCTTAAATCGCCAAATAAAAAGCAGCAGTACATCAAAAGTTCGCTTGTCTCTTGCGAATAATCCGAGTCATTTAGAATTTGTAGGTGCTGTTGTGGAAGGTTTTACAAGAGCTTCCCAAGATGATCGTAGTTCTGTTGGCTTTCCAGTTGAAAATTCCAATTCTTCACAAGCAATATTGATACATGGAGATGCTGCATTTCCTGGACAGGGAATTGTAGCAGAAACATTGAATTTAACAGGATTAAAAGGATATCGGACTGGCGGAACCATTCATATTATTGCAAATAATACAATTGGTTTTACTACTGAATCAATGGATTCCCGTTCTACAAGATATGCAAGTGATCTAGCAAAAGGCTTTGAAATTCCAATTATACATGTGAATGCAGATGACCCTGAAGCGTGTTTAAAAGCTGCATTATTAGCTTGTGAATATCGAGCAACATTTAAAAAGGATTTTTTAATTGATTTGGTTGGCTATAGACGATATGGTCATAATGAAATGGATGAGCCGATGACGACTAATCCTTTAATGTATAAATTGATCCAAGCGCATCCAACCGTAACAAAAAGATACCAGCAGAAGCTGCAAATGGAAGCAGTTTTAACAGAACAAGAAGCAAAGACGATAAAAGAGGAAGTACTAGCAAAACTTCAAAAGGCTTATGAATTAGTACCAAAGAAAAAAGAGGAAGCGACGATTACGAATCCGCCTAATTCGGTAGAGAAAGTGCTCCCAATCATACAAACGGCAGTGCCTTTAGAAAAATTAAAACAAATAAACAAGGAATTGCTGCATTTTCCGGCACCATTTCAAATTTTTGAAAAGCTGGGAAAAATTCTAAACAGAAGAGAAGATGCACTAGAAGGAAACGGGAAGATTGACTGGGGGTTAGCTGAAACATTAGCGTTTGCTAGTATTTTACAAGATGGCACGCCAATCCGTTTATCGGGTCAAGATTCACAAAGAGGTACTTTTGCACAGCGAAATATTATTTTGCATGATCATGTTACAGGAACTTCTTATTCGCCCCTGCACACTTTATCATCAGCGAAAGCATCCTTTGCTGTACATAACAGTCCGCTTTCAGAAGGGTCTGTATTAGGGTTTGAATATGGTTATAATGTATTTGCTCCTGAAACATTAGTTTTATGGGAAGCTCAATATGGAGATTTTGCCAATGCTGCACAAGTAATATTTGATCAGTTTATTGCAGCAGGAAGAGCAAAATGGGGACAAAAATCAGGATTAGTAATACTGCTGCCACATGGGTATGAAGGGCAAGGTCCAGAGCATTCCAGCGGCCGTTTGGAGAGGTTTTTAATATTAGCTTCGGAAAATAACTGGACAGTAGCTAATCTATCGAGCTCTGCACAATATTTTCATATATTGCGCCGCCAAGCTGCCATTTTAAACAAAGAAGAAGTTAGACCACTTATTATTATGACACCAAAAAGCCTTCTCAGAAATGCAGAGGTAGCATCAAATGGGTTAGAATTAAGTGAAGGCATCTTCCAATCTGTTATCGAAGAAAAAAACTTGGGTAAAAACGTGAATGCTGTGAAACGAATCCTATTAGCGACAGGTAAAATGGCGATTGATTTGCATCAAGCAATAAAAGAGCAGCCTATTATGGAAGAAATTCATATTGTAAGGGTAGAGGAAATATATCCTTTTCCGGAGAATAATTTAAGAGCTATTTTTTCTCGGTATCCGAATGCAAAAGAAGTTGCTTGGGTGCAGGAAGAACCGATGAATATGGGAGCATGGAGTTTTCTGGAGCCACGAATAAAAAAAATTGTACCTGATTCTATTTCCATAAATTATATTGGCAGACGAAGAAGGTCTAGTCCAGCTGAAGGAGATCCAAATGTGCATCGTAAAGACCAAGCAAGGATTATTAAAGAAGCATTAACATGGAATGAATAGAGGGGGATGTTAAATGGCTGAAATTAAAGTACCAGAACTGGCTGAATCGATTACAGAAGGTACGATTGCACAATGGCTAAAAAAAACAGGCGAGTATGTGGAAAAAGGGGAATATCTTGTAGAGTTAGAAACAGATAAAGTAAATGTAGAAATTATTTCAGAGGAAAGCGGAATTTTACAAGAATTAAAGGCAAAAGAAGGCGATACGGTATTGGTTGGCGAGACGATTGCAATCGTTTCGGATGCTGCAAATGGGCAAGAAGAAAAGACTGCAACATCATCTGAAGCTTTACATAAAGAAGAAGTGGCGAAAAAGCAAGAAGTTGTTTCTGATGTTGTTTCTCCACTAAATAAACCGATTGCTTCACCAGCAGCAAGAAAAATGGCTAGAAGCAAAGGGATTGATTTAACGGAGATAACTGCTAGTGACCCACTTGGAAGACTTAGAGCACATGATATAGTGAAACATGAACAAGTGGAAAAAGAAGCAAAAAAATCAACTGCAGAACTGCAGCATCCTAAAAATACTGTTCCTCCAGTAGCAGCAGAAGACAAACGAGTGGAACGAATACGGATGACAAGAAGAAGACAAACAATAGCAAACAGGCTATTAGAAGTGCAGCAAAACACTGCGATGCTAACCACATTTAATGAAGTGGATATGACAAATATAATGCAATTAAGAGGACGTAGAAAGGATCAATTTCTAAAAGAAAATGATGTGAAATTAGGTTTTATGTCCTTTTTTACAAAAGCGGTTGTTGCCTGTTTAAAAAAAGCTCCCCTATTAAATGCTGAGATACAAGGAGATCAGATCCTGTTAAAAAAATACTATGATATCGGCATAGCAGTATCAACGGACGAAGGGTTAGTTGTTCCTGTACTTAGAGATGCAGATCGCAAAAACTTTGCAGAGATAGAAAATAATATAATGGATTTTGCCAATAAGGCAAGAAACAATAAATTATCATTGAATGATCTGCAAGGAGGGACATTTACGATTACAAATGGCGGTGTATTTGGCTCCCTTTTGTCAACACCTATCTTAAATGGACCGCAAGTAGGTATTTTAGGAATGCATAAAATCCAACTTCGTCCTGTTGCAATAGATGAGGAAAAGATGGAAAACCGGCCGATGATGTATTTAGCCTTATCCTATGATCATCGAATTATTGATGGGAAAGAGGCTGTAACCTTTTTAGCAAGAATCAAAACCTTGTTGGAAGATCCTGAATCATTATTGTTTGAAGCTTAAAAAGTATAAATCCAGATCTTTTTAGGGAAATGCAGATTGGTTTTACACCACTGCATTTTTTTATTTTAAGATCAGAAAGTATAAAATTTTTCAACTTAGTTGAGTGTCTAGCTCCAGCGCCTAGCCCCTGTGAAAGATAACCTCCTGACTCTAAAAGTAAAAAGCACTTTTTGAGTCAGGAGAACATTTTTCTTCGGGGCTTACCAAGGCGCTTGCGCTTTTTCTGTGAAAATAAAACGGGCGAGTGGCTATTCTGGGTATCTGTATAATACAGTAACGTGTTCTATTTGATAGGGCGGGTACAGGATTTTGGTGTAAAGAAAATCTTGAAGCGTGGACTTCTAGAAAAAAGACAATAGTAAAGAAAGGGTGTGACCTCAATTTTTTAAAAAAATCACAACCTTAATAGAGTATTGTAATGGAAGGTCGTCTAACCAGCTAGACGTGGTTCAGAGAAGTGTTGCTTATTAATAAATAGGGTATATATAATTCTTAAAACTTTATGTGCAATAGCCTGTAAAGCTTTTTTCTTTCCTCTTCTTGCAGATAGAGACCAAAAAACATTTGACATTGAGGTATTTTTCGACCTTGATATAGCCCAAGCAACCTCACAAAGAGCAGCTTTTATATGTGGGTTTCCTTGAACGCTTTTGGAACTTTTCTTTTTACCAGCACTTTCATTATTGCCAGGTGATACACCAGCCCAAGAAGCTAAATGTCTTGATGAAGGGAATTGGCTCATATCTGTTCCGATTTCCGCAATAATAACAGCAGCTGTGTGTTCCTTTATACCTGGGATAGATAAAAGTATTTCTTTTTCTTCTTGATAGGAATGAAGCAGGGTATCTATCCTATTTTCAAGTTCTTGAATGGAAGTTTCCAAATACATGATATGATTCCAAGAGCTTTTAATCATAAACATTTGATGTTCATTTAATGTTCCGAAAAGAGAATCGGAAATGGTATCAGCCTTCTTGCGGAGAGAATGATGGATATTGGCATCAACATCAGCCTTATCAAGGTATCCATTATCGACTAACTGTTTCAAAAGTTTACGTCCAGAAACCCCAAAGATATCAGAAATAACTGAACCAAGCTTTATGTTTGAACATTCGAGGACCTTTGAAATTCTATTTTTTTCAGCTGTTAAGTTACCAACCCATTTCTTGCGTAAACGGTTCAAATCTCTTAATTCCCGAAGATCTTGGGAAGGGACAAAGCTTTTTTCAATCAATCCATGACGAAGAAGCTTGGCAATCCATTCTGCATCTGAAACATCGGTCTTACGACCAGGAACGTTTTTAATACGTTGGGCATTGGCCACAGTAATATCGAAATATCCTTCAAGGATGTTGTATACCGGCTTCCAATAGATTCCGGTACTTTCCAGAGCAATGTGTGTAATTTGTTTTTCTTCTAACCACTTTAATAAATCAAATAAACTTTTGGTTAAAGTGGAAAAAGTCTTGGTTTCTTTTTGAATGGATTCATTATTAGTGCCAGTTAGGGCACAAACTACAATCTCTTTTTGATGAACATCCATTCCGGCACAATGGGTTAATAAAATGTCCAAATAAAACAACCTCCAAAGTAGTGTCTATGGAAAGTGGAATAAGCTTGGTCAAACAGCATTTTTCTGTACGTGATCATCCTCAAAAATTGAAGAGTCAACAAAGGGGTGTACACAAGGCAAATTCCAAACAGTTTCTTATACAGGGTCGAACCACCACAAAAGCGCACGTAAAGATTACTTCCCATAGCATTAATCAGTATGGAAAAATGGACAAAAAAGTAAAACCCCGGCTTAGAAAAAATTTTCATGCCGGGGTGTGAGTGTGAAATCATGTGTGTTTCTTATCTAAAAGATATAAAAAGCTGACTTGAAAAAGTCAGCTTTTTGTGAAAAACATTTTATCTTTTATGAGGTCTTAGTCCACGACGATTGATTTCATCTTTTAGTATAGAAACCCAGTCCTTTTCATTTCCGGCCTTTAATGCATCACGATAAGAGAAGATTAACTGTTCATTACTCATAATTTTCATTTTGCATTCCTCCTATAAAATGGATTGAATTTTCTAACAATTACATCATAACCTATTTTTCACTCTATGAAAAGTAATAACCTAAAATGATAGAAAAATAGGTAGTTTGTAATAGAATATTATTAAATGGTGTAGACACCCATGCAACAAATTATTGCTAATCAATGGAGCGTTGATTTTCTTAGAAGAAAGGATAAAATTTTGAACTTAGATGAGTGTTTAGCAAGCCCCTATTTATAAGGAAAAAAAACACCCAAAAGATTAATCAATCATCCTTTTCTCATTGCTCTAAACCAAGTTACGGCAATACATGAAGAAGAATGTATAACTGCGAAGTTTGAGTAATAAAATAAAAATCTTTCTAATATGTTTACGTCATTTATTATCCAGGGTATAGAATGAACGAGCATCTTAGAAAGTAGGGAAAGAAATGAAGATTCAACTAGAAAATAAATTTTATGATGTTTACCATGAAAATAAGGTATATACGAATTTACAATTTAGAAGATTGGATTGGATTGATGGTGTCTGCTATATTACTTTTCAGCAATCGATAAGTAGTGAATGGTTTACATTTGAACAAAATAAAATCTATTTATCTTCTGGAAAAGAGATAAATTTAGTTTCTTAAACAGAAGTATGTTGCATAGCTTATCCTATTCCCTTTATACTATAGAAGATAAAGGAAAGGGGTTCTAATAATCATGATACATCTGAACTGGGAACATAAACAAACCGTAAAAACTGTAAAATGTATACATACAGATGCAAAAAAATATATCGTTAACAGAGTCTTAACAGAAGGCAAAACATACGAAGTAAAAAATGAAACAGAGGAATTTTATTTCATTGTAGATAATTCTGGCAAAGTCGGTGGATTCTATAAAGATTATTTTCAGGATATCTAAAAAAAAGGAGAAAACTTTTCATGTTTTCTCCTTTTTTCTTTTATTTTTCTGTACTGACTTTATTTGTAGCTGTTGTTGGTGGATATAATTTTCTGCCTAACATAGATTGAAGGATTAAAAAACTTCCTCCGACTGTCCAATAAAGTGGCAAAGCTGCCGGGGCATTTAATGACACCATTACAATCATGATAGGTGAAAGCAGTCCCATAAATTTCATTTGTTTCTGCTGTTCTTCAGGCAGTGTATTTTGAGAAACTTTAAACTGAAAATAATAAACAATTCCTGCGAGTGCAGTTAATACAAGATCAGAATGTCCTAGATTAAACCAAAGGAATGAATGGGAAGCAATTTCAGCAGAACCGCGTATTGCATAATAAAATCCCATCAGTATTGGCATTTGAATAAGCATTGGCAAGCAACCCATATTTAACGGATTTACGCCATGTGTTTTATAAAGATCCATTGTTTCTCGCTGTAATTGCTGTTGTTCTTTTGGATCTTTTGTTGTTTTTAATTTTTTTTGAATTTTATCCATTTCTGGTTTCAATTTAGCCATTTTTTCTTTCATTGTTTGCTGCTTTTTATATTGCTTTAACATAAGCGGCATTAAGATTAATCGGATTATTAAAGTGATTAAAATAATCGCTAATCCAAAGCTTCCGTTAAATAACATAGCAGTATTATGAATTAAAGAAGCAAATGGTTCCACTACAACATTATGAAAAAAACCATCGCCTTTTCCAGTTTGTGCAGTTGAAGAACAAGCCGATAATAATAGAGTAGTAATGGTAACAAGCAAGATTAAAAATAGTTGTTTAGATGACTTTTTCATAAAAATTCCTCCGTTTTGTTAAAAGTTTAAATTGGGTAAAATGGAGGAATTAGGTTTCTCAGGGTCATCTACTGAGCTTTGCATTCTTTTTCTTATATTTTTACAAATCCAATGTAAAATTGGCGTGTTGTATTTTTGTACATTAATATTAATAGTTGCAATATTAGCTTGAAAGTTGATGCTGCTTTCAGATGCTAAAAATTTATCATTTACAGTATTTTGTAAATTCCAATCCCAAAAATATTTAACCATTAAACCAACCAATATAGTAAAGTAAATGGTTTGATAACTTGGTATGTTTGTTATATCTATTATAAATTCAAACATTTATACACCTCAATTAGTATTCAGCATTAAAATTATATCGAAAAAAACGATGAAAAGCAATGAACATGGTGGACAATAAAAGGATGATTTTATAAAACAAGGCAATATTGTGACGGTTATCATATAGTTAATTCATGATAGTTTGATTCGTTTTGTTTAAACTAATTATAATTACTCAAACTTCGCACCTTCGAATTCGTTTGCAAATCTTGATAGGACTCTTTTAAGAACAATAAAATGGGAGGTTTGTTTTTTATTGTGGGGGTTGCTTTCCACTACGGGTTGCTTCGCTTTCCGCGGGGTGGGATCTGAGCCTCCTCGGCGTTGCCTTGCGGGGTCTCAGCCTTCCCACATTTCCCGCAGGAGTCTTCGCACCCTCCGTTACAAGCAACTTGTTTTAGAATACGTTCTTGTCTTCGAATTTCATTACAAGGTATGATGACTAAACACTAGTAGCGTTAATTTTTTATGTTTATTATTCAACGTTGTTCTCCCAAAATGTGCACTTTTAGACTATATCTATCTATAAGATGGATGTTTTCACTAGTTCAACGACAGCAACTAATGAATCAAAACGGCTTGATTGAAGTGTAAGGTGCGAGACTCCTGTGGGCTCATCACACGCCCCACGGAAAGCAAGCCCCAATTTATAAGGGATAATCTTTGCAAAAAACACCTAAAAAAACGAATCAATCATCCTTTTCTTATTGCTCTAAACCAAGTTATGCTAATACATGAAGAGGAATTTATAACTGCGAAGTTTGAGATAATTAGTTGAAAAATAAAGAAACTTAATTATTGAAATAGATTGTGATTGAATAATGATGAAAAGAATGGAAAAATAAAAGAAATTTCGATATAATTACTTCCATCAGGCTGTCGATAAACGTTTTTTTATAAAGCAGAATGAGGGATGCCGCAAAGCTGCTTGCTAAATATGTATGATAAGATAGGAATGATAGATTCTATGTATTATGCAACTAGAATTAAAAAAGTTTATTCCTTTTTGAAACGCATTATTAACATGAAAACAGCGGGAGGCAAATAGGTGAAGGCGTTAATTAATATTGATTACACATATGATTTTGTTGAAGGGAAATTACCTTGTGGAGAACCTGCCATTAGAATAGAGCAAGAAATTTCTGCCATCACAAAAAGATTTATCAATCAAGGAGATTTCACGGTCTTTGCCATCGATATACATACAGAAGAAGATCCATATCATCCTGAGTCTAAACTATTTCCTCCTCATAATATTAGGGGGACAAGTGGAAGGGATTTATACGGATCACTACAAAAGGTTTATACAGAAGCATGCATGCTGCCCAACGTTTATTGGATGAATAAAACAAGATATAGTGCATTTGCTGGTACAGATCTTCATATAAAGCTGAGGGAGAGAAATATCACGGAATTATATATGGTTGGAGTTTGTACAGATATTTGTCTGCTTCATACGGCTATAGATGCTTTTAATAATGGCTATCAGATATATGTTTTCGAAAAAGCAGTGGCTTCTTTTAATGAGAGTGGCCATAAGTGGGCATTGCAGCATTTTAAAGATGTTTTAGGTGCGACAATTTTATAAAGGATGTAATTGGAGTTTTGGGAGGACAAACATGAGTTACAAATATGAAGATGATAGTTTAATGTTACATACAGATCTGTACCAAATTAATATGGCAGAGACATATTGGGAAGATGGAATAGCAGAGAAAAATGCTGTGTTTGAAGCTTACTTTCGCAAGTTGCCATTTAATAATGGCTATGCTGTTTTTGCTGGATTAGAAAGAATCATCGAATATTTACAAAATTTACGTTTTACAGAAAGCGATCTGCACTATTTAAAAAAAGAAGGATTTAAAGATGATTTTCTAGAATACTTAAAGGATCTTCGCTTCACTGGAAATTTACGATCTGTTGCTGAAGGAGAAATAGTTTTTGCCAATGAACCATTAATTAGAGTAGAAGCACCACTTGCTCAAGCGCAGATCATTGAAACAGCTATCCTTAACATTGTGAATTATCAAACATTGATTGCTACGAAGGCGTCAAGAATAAAAAATGTTATCGGTGATGGCGTAGTGATGGAATTCGGTAGCAGAAGGGCGCATGAGTTGGATGCAGCACTTTGGGGAACAAGAGCCGCATTTATAGGTGGTTTTGGATCTACTTCCAATGTTAGAGCAGGAAAACTTTTTGGTATGCCTATTTCAGGTACACATGCTCATTCTATGATTCAGGCTTACCGAGATGAATATACAGCGTTTCACAAATATGCAAGACGGCACAAAGACTGTGTCTTTTTAGTAGATACATACGATACGTTAAGGTCTGGGGTCCCAACGGCTATAAAAGTAGCAAAGGAACTAGGAGACAGCATAAACTTTATCGGGATAAGACTTGATAGCGGTGATCTTGCTTATTTATCAAAAGAAGCAAGGAAAATGCTGGATGAAGCAGGGTTTTATGATACAAAAATTGTGGCAAGCAATGATTTAGATGAATATACCATTATGAATTTAAAGGCACAAGGGGCTAGAATTGATGTTTGGGGAATAGGAACAAAGTTAATTACTGCTTTTGACCAGCCAGCTTTAGGTGGTGTATATAAATTAGTATCCATTGAAGATGAAGCTGGAGTGATGCAGGATACGATTAAAATTAGTGGGAATCCTGAAAAGGTTACAACCCCTGGTTTGAAAAAAGTGTACCGAATTATTAATAGTATAAATCAAAAGTCAGAAGGGGATTATATTTGTTTAGAATCCGAACAGCCAGAAAAACAAGAACGTTTAAAAATGTTTCATCCCACCCATACGTATATTAGTAAATTTGTTACTAATTTTATAGCAAAAGACATTCATGAAGACATAGTGAAAAATGGTAAATTAGTATATGAAACGCCGGATATATTTACGATTCAAAAATACGCAGAAAAAAATCTTGCTATATTATGGGATGAGTATAAGCGTTCCTTAAATCCGGAAGAATACCCAGTTGATTTAAGTCCATTATGCTGGGAAAATAAAATGAAGCATTTGGATAAAGTGAAAAAAACATTAAAAAACAAGTGAATTTAAGGAGGAATTTGACATGAGTGTACAAAAGGAAATAATGGAAGCATTAAATGTACAAGCAGAAATTAATCCAAAAGAGGAAATAAATAAACGTGTCACTTTTTTAAAGGAATATGTAAAAAAAGCAAAAGCAAAGGGTTTTGTACTTGGAATAAGTGGTGGACAAGATTCCTCACTTGCAGGAAGATTAGCACAATTAGCTGTTGAACAGCTTCGTGAAGAAGGATATGAGGCAACTTTTATTGCAGTTCGCTTGCCATATGGTATACAGGCAGATGAAGAAGATGCAAAACGTGCTCTTCAGTTTATTCAAGCTGATAAGGAATATGTGTTTAATGTAAAAGAACCAGTAGATGAGTTAAAAGAAGTGTATGACAAAATGACAACAGGAGAACCACTAGCGGATTATCACAAAGGGAATGTAAAAGCTAGAATGCGCATGATTGCTCAATATTCTATTGGTGGACAAGAAAATCTACTGGTAGTTGGAACAGACCATGCTGCAGAAGCGGTAACAGGATTCTTCACAAAATATGGTGATGGTGGAGCAGACATTTTGCCATTAACAGGTTTAAGCAAACGTCAAGGCAAACAGTTGTTAAAAGAATTAAATGCAGAAGAAAGAATTTATATGAAAGTTCCAACTGCAGATTTATTAGACGGCAATCCAGGACAAGCTGATGAAACAGAGTTGGGAATTACATATGATCAATTAGATGACTATTTAGAAGGTAAAGAAGTACCAGTTGAAGTTTCAGAAAAAATTGAAGCGCGTTATTTAATTACAGAACATAAACGTCAAGTTCCTGTTTCTATGTTTGATAATTGGTGGAAATAATAAGACAAAGCAATAAAAACACAAGAGGTATTATACCTCTTGTGTTTTTATTGCTTTTGTGTAGAGTTTTTTGTCAGCATTGTATAAGCAAAATCTACAGAAGCTTCACTTGGTGGATCAATATTTTTTAATGGGTATTCAAAGCCTAGTGCTTCCCATTTATAAACGCCAAGTTTATGGTATGGAAGAATATCAATTTTTTCCACATTAGATAGAGTAGATATAAACTCCCCGAGATTGCGTAAATCTTCTTCATTGTCATTAATCGTTGGAACAAGTACATGTCTTATCCATACGGGTATTTTTTTATCTGATAAAAGTTTAGCGAAAGATAAAATATGTTTATTGCCCATGCCTGTTAACGAGATATGTTTTTTTCGATTAATATGTTTTAAATCCAATAATATTAAATCGGTATATTGTAATAATTCCTGCAATGATTGTTGAAACTGTGGAGCTGTTGAATAGCAGCCGCCGGATGAGTCTATTGTAGTATGAATTCCAACTTTCTTGCACTCTTTAAATAATTCAATTAAAAATGGTATTTGAAGCAGTGGTTCGCCGCCGCTAACCGTAATACCACCGCCAGAAGCTTCAATAAAAGGAAGGTATGATTGTAGATCATCCATAATTTCTTTCACGGACATTTGCTTTCCTGTCCCGATTTCCCATGTATCCGCATTATGGCAAAATTGACAGCGAAGTAAGCATCCTTGTGTAAAAACAACATAGCGTATACCGGGTCCGTCAACCGTGCCGAAAGTTTCGATTGAATGAATATTGCCGTTCATGATTGATTTCCTCCTTTATTGTAAAGCAACTAGCGGGTATTACTAGATTATTTTAAAGTGGCTACTCTGAAAACAGCTTTGGCTCTCTCGAATAATCCGCAGTCAGAATACACTTCGCTTTCCATGGAGCGAGCGGTGAGCCTCCTCGGAGTAAACTCCTGCGGGGTCTCACCTGTCTCGCAAATCCCATAGGAGTCTTCGTGTATTCTGACTGCTCCCTGCTTGTAAATTTAAGAAATTTGCTTCTTTTCATGTGCCATGGTGCAAAATTTATTGCATGAGTGGCTACCTGAAAACAGCTTTGGTTCTCTCCGTAAGTCCGCAGTCAGAATATACTTTTCTTTCAGCTGGGATACGCAGGAGCCCCCTCGGAGCATGCTCCTGCGTTGTGTGTGTCTGGCTGCTTTTTGTTTATAGAAAGGAAAAGCAGCAGTTTGCTACAGGTGGTGCGGATTTCTAATTAACGGAGTTTCAATTGGGTCAATTGAAACTCCGTTTGGATGAAAAAAAGGGAAGAGGGGAGGGTGCCACTTTTCCCTTTTTTTGTATTAATTACATAGATTCATGGAATGTACGGTTAATAACATCTGTTTGTTGCTCACGTGTTAATTTAATAAAGTTAACTGCATATCCAGAAACACGAATGGTTAATTGTGGATATAATTCTGGGTGTTCCATTGCATCTAAAAGTGTTTCTCTATTAAACACGTTTACGTTTAAATGATGTCCTGATTTTGCAGCATAACCATCTAAAATGGATACTAAATTGCTTGAACGAGCATCTTCTTCTTTTCCAAGTGCTTTTGGAACGATAGAGAATGTGTTAGAAATACCATCTAATGAAGATTCATATGGCAGCTTAGCAACAGAAGAAAGAGATGCAAGTGTACCTTTTGTATCACGGCCATGCATAGGGTTAGCTCCTGGTGCAAATGGTTCTCCAGCACGACGGCCGTCCGGTGTATTACCTGTTTTCTTCCCATAAACCACATTGGATGTGATGGTTAAGATTGACATTGTATGAAGAGAATTACGATATGTTCCATGTTTACGCAATTTTTTCATAAAGTTTTCTACAAGACCAATAGCAATGTCGTCTACTCTATCATCGTTGTTTCCGTATTTAGGGTATTCACCTTCTGTTTCAAAGTCAACAGCAATGCCATTTTCATCTCTGATTACTTTGACTTTAGCGTGTTTGATAGCACTCAAGGAATCAGCAACAACGCTTAAACCAGCAATACCTGTTGCCATTGTACGAAGTATTTCTGTGTCATGTAATGCCATTTCAATTCTTTCATAGCTATATTTATCATGCATGTAATGAATAACATTCAAAGTGTTGATATAAAGTCCTGCTAACCATTCCATCATATTGTTGAATTTTTCCATTACTTCATCGTACTCAAGATATTCAGATGTAATAGGAGCAAAGGTAGGACCTACTTGGATTTTTAATTTTTCATCTTTACCACCATTAATAGCATATAATAGACATTTCGCTAAATTTGCACGTGCTCCGAAGAACTGCATTTGTTTTCCGATTTCCATTGCAGACACGCAGCAGGCAATACCATAATCATCGCCCCATTGAGGTTTCATGATATCATCATTTTCGTATTGAATAGAACTAGTTTGAATAGACATTTGCGCACAGAATTTTTTAAAATCCTCAGGAAGCTGTGTAGACCATAAAACAGTTAAGTTTGGTTCTGGCGCTGGACCAAGGTTATCAAGTGTATGAAGGAAGCGGAATGAATTCTTTGTTACTAAAGGTCTTCCATCATTCGCCATGCCGCCAATAGATTCTGTTACCCAAGTAGGGTCACCACTGAATAAGTCATTATAATCAGGTGTACGTGCAAATTTTACTAAACGTAGTTTCATAATAAAATGATCTACAATTTCTTGAACTTCTTTTTCTGTTAATACGCCATTCTCTAAATCTCTTTCAATATAAATATCTAAGAAAGTAGACACACGGCCTAAACTCATTGCAGCGCCATTCTGTTCTTTAATTGCAGCAAGGTAACCAAGGTATAACCATTGAAACGCTTCCAAAGTGTTCGCCGCAGGACGAGAAAGATCAAAGCCATAGCTAGCACCTAATTGTTTTAATTCGTTTAAAGCACGAAGTTGTTCTGAAATTTCTTCTCTTAAACGGATATTATCCTCAGACATTACGGAACTTGTTGCTTTTTTATCGTTTTGTTTTTCTTGGATTAAGAAGTCAACTCCATAAAGCGCAACTCGTCTGTAGTCACCAATAATTCTTCCGCGTCCATATGCATCAGGAAGGCCGGTGATGATTGCTGCTTTTCTTGCAAGTCTCATCTCATCTGTATAAGCATCAAATACTCCAGCATTATGAGTTTTGCGATGTTCGGAAAAAAATTGTTCTAGTTCTTCACTTGCTTTATAACCGTATGATTCACAAGCTGATACGGCCATTCTAATTCCGCCATTTGGCTGGAAGGAACGTTTGAAAGGAACGTCCGTTTGTACACCAACAATTTTTTCTTTTGCTTTATCTAAATATCCAGGTCCATGTGAAACAATCGTTGAAACAATATCAGTATCTAGGTCGTAAACTCCACCTTTGTCGCGTTCTTCTTTTGAAAGCGCTAATACTTGTTCCCATAGTTCAGTAGTTTCTAAAGTAGGGCCAGATAAAAAAGTTGAATCTCCATAATAAGGTTTAAAGTTTTTTAAGATGAAATCACGAACATTTACTTCTTTATTCCATGCTCCATTTTTAAAACCTTTCCAGTAGTTAGCTTCCACTTTTTCCATTATAATCACCTCATCATTTTATAAGAAAACTATATAACAGAGTGTTAATTTCTTTCTAAAATAACTATAACAGAATTAATGTGATATTATTCACAAAAATATGTACATCTTGCGAATATTCTGTGTCTGAAATGTGAACTGCCCATTGTTACAGCGTTTGCGGGACATGGATAAAAATGTATTTATAACAAAAAATAGTTATTTCGAAAACTGTTATATAAATTTCATGAAAAAAATGATAACTGTTATATAATAATTTGTAAGCGGTTTACTTAATTTGGTTTTTTCTCTATTTTAATTTGAATAGTTTAAAAGATTTTAAGCAATAATAAGGAGTAAAAAGTGTGTATATCCTCGAATACAAATGAACCTCCAAACAAACAGGATGCTCTTTTGAGAGGTGTCTATTACGATCTCTGCTCAGATGGTGTGACCGATAACTGGGGAATGTTGAATCGGCTTCCCATACAGAAAGTTTCGGAAAAGCAAATAAACTTATGCTTAAAAAGTGCTATTTTGTGCTTTTAAAACATAAGTTTTGGTGTTGATTCTTAAAATCTGTTGTAAATTTTACCTTTTGGGTTTGCGATATAGCTATTTTACGTTATGATAGGGGAGGTCTGTTCTTTCAAAACTACTGAAGATATAAGCAATATGAGAGGTGAAAAAGATGTCGTTCTTTTCTAAAGATCGGTTATTTTTATTAGTTAAACTGTTATTTCCAATTACTTTATTGTTATTGGTTTCATTAGAACTGCGAGAAATGTTTTTATCAATAGATACGAACTTATTAATGAAGTATTTAGACAAGCTAAGTCCTGTTTCCATCCTATATATAGTGGTTGGTGGATTTATAGCGATATCTCCTATGTTATTTTATGATGTTATTTTAAGGAAACAGTTACAAGTAAGTATCCCGATAAAAAGTTTAAGCAAGTATTCCTTAATAAGTAATTCATTTTCCAATTTACTTGGTTTTGGAGGCTTAATTGGGGTTGCTTTAAGAAGCTTTTTTTATAAAAAGTACGAAGCTGATAAAAGAGTACTCCTTAAAGGAATTGCATCTGTAACCTTGTTTTATTTATCAGGGATCAGCATTTTTGCGTGGCTTGTTTATTTTGACGGCTGGGACATGCCTTTAATTAAAAACCATCATTTCTTATTTATTTCAGTTGTGATTGTCAGTTTAATATTCCCAATGATAATTGCTGGTTTTTTTATTAAAAAGACGAAATTACATACGTTGATTAATTCGCCAAAGCTTGCAGTTCAGTTAATTGCAGCCTCTTTGGCAGAATGGCTGTTCGTTTTTCTATATTTATATTCATTGGCTTGTTTGATGCAATTACCTGTTTCAACATGGGATTTTTTGAAAATTTTCTTAATAGCTGTTAGTGCAGGAATTGTTAGCATGATTCCAGGTGGGATTGGAAGCTTTGATTTAGTATTTTTATGGGGATTCGATTATTTAGGAGTTTCTACTGAAAAGTTAATTGTCGTACTTCTTTTATATCGGATAGGATATTATTTTGTGCCATTCTTAGCAGGAATTCTTTTGTTTTTTCGAGACTTGTGGAAAAAATGGAATACTTATTGGAATGATATTCCAAAAACAATTACGGAGAATATCAGTCATTTTTTTCTAACTATTTTAGTATTTGCTTCAGGAATAATCCTTCTAGTTTCAGCTGCATTGCCTGGCATTTTGACAAGACTGCAAATTTCGCAAGAATTATTAAGTATGGAGGTGATGAATTTTACCCACCATGTTTCCGTTGGTACTGGGTTTGTTCTTTTAGGTCTTGCCAGAGGAATAGAGTATAGAGAAAAAAGAACATATCACCTTACATTATTCGTTCTTGGAATTGCTGCGATATCGACCTTTTTAAAAGGTTTGGATTACGAAGAGGCATTAGTCCTTGTCAGTGTTATTATTTTGCTCGTTTTATCGAAGGGGAGATTTTATCGAGAGAGTTTTGTTTTAACATGGGGGAAAATTATTTTTGACATTTGTGTCATAGCTCTATTTACATTTGGATACCTTTGGTTAGGGTACTTAAGCTTACCTTCAAGCCATCATAAAGTTCCATCATTTATTGCACCATATGTATTATTAAATGCAGAAAGTTTATTTGCTAGTGCTGCTATTGGACTCTTTATTGCCTTTATGATTATAATGCTAGGATATTTTATTAAAAAGCCGAAAAATTGGGTGAAAGTCCATTCTAAAACTGTGGAAAATGAGATTATTGATCATCTAAATACGTATAAAGGCACAACAGTGTCTCACTTAATCTTTTTACATGATAAATATGTAATTTGGAGTAAGAATAAAAAGGTTTTATTTTCCTATCAAACATATGCTGATAAATTGATTGTGTTAGGAGATCCGATTGGTGAGGAAGCTTACTTTTTAAAAGCTATTGAGGAATTGTATGAAAAAGCAGATACGTATGGATATACACCAGTTTTTTATCAAACAAGCAAATCGATGCTCCCATTTTTACATGGAAATGGATATGACTTTTTTAAACTGGGTGAGGAAGGGCATGTGAATATAAGTCAATTTTCTTTAACAGGAAAAAAGATGAAAAATCAACGAGCTTTAAAAAACAAGTTTGAAAGGGAAGGCTATCAAGTTCTTGTTTCCACACCTCCGCATGATAACCATCTCATTAATCAATTAAAGTATGTTAGTGATGAATGGCTGCAAGGAAGATTGGAAAAGGGGTTTTCTCTTGGTTTTTTCGATCAAGCTTATTTAAATACACTTTGTATTGTGTATGTGAAGGATGAAGAGGGAAAAATAAATGCTTTTTTAAGTTTAGATCCAACTAATAACAAAGAAATATATTCAGTAGACTTAATGAGGAGTTTGCCAAAGGCACCTCCTGGAGTAATGGATTTTTTATTTTTACACATGTTTGAGTATCTTAAAGAAAGAAATGTAGGTTATTGTAATCTGGGAATGGCCCCACTTTCTAATCTAGGTGTTTCAAAATTTTCTTTCTTAAGTGAAAAAATAGCTGATCAAATATTTCATCATGGCCATGCTTTTTACCATTTTCAAGGACTAAGAAATTTTAAAAATAAATATTGTAATATATGGGAACCGAAATATTTAGCCTATCGAAAGAAATCTTCGTTACCTTTTACATCAGCCCAAGTAACAATGCTAGTAGCAAAAAAGCGTTCCTAAAAATAAGCTGAAATCTTCCTTGCATGGAGCAGATCTCTTTAAACTTAGAGAGAAAAAGCTGATTGTATGAGAAGATTCAGTTTTTTTGTGTATAAAGAACTATTAAGAATAAAATGTATAGATAATTATTACTATATAATCACAAAAATTTCAATTGTATAACAATTAATCTTTTTAACTAAAAAATAGATAAATCGTTTGCTAAAATATTTTTAAAAGCATAAAAATTAACAAATAGGTGGGGGAAAATGAAGTTAATGTTGATTGTCTGCCTGATTTTAGGGATGTTTATCCCGATTCATGTACAGGCAGAGCAAGAGGAGGAAAAAGTAAAAGTAGACAGTAAGGCTGCGGTATTACTTGAAAGCAACACAGGAGCCGTTTTGTATGAGAAAAATGGCAATAAAAAAATGTATCCAGCAAGTTTAACAAAAATTGCAACAAGTATTTATGCAATAGAAAAAGGAAATATTAATGATATCGTTACGGTTAGTAAAAAAGCAGTGGATGTAGAAGGAACAAAGGTATATTTAGAACAAGGTGAAAAGGTAACAGTGAAGCATTTATTGGACGGAATGCTTATAAACTCAGGAAATGATGCAGCAATGGCGGTTGCAGAGTATTTGGATGGAAGCCAAGAACAATTTGAAGAAAATTTCAACAAGTATTTACAAGAAAATATCCATCTTACTTCTACGCATTTTACAAATCCACATGGTTTATTTGATAAAAATCACTATACTACTGCAAACGATATGGCAAAAATAACGCAATATGCACTTAAAAATGATGCATTTAGGGTCATTTTCGGCACAAAACAATTAGAATGGCATGGTGAATCATGGAATACGACACTTTACACACACCATTTAATGCTAAAAGGAGAATTGCCCAACCATGATATTATAGGAGGGAAGACAGGGTTTGTTAATGAGTCGAAACAAACATTAGCAACGGCAGCAAAAAATAAGGATATGGGTTTGATTGCCATTGTGTTGAAAGGGAATGTAAAAAAAGAGATATATGAGGATACAAGTAATCTGTTGGAGTATGGGTTTACTCAATTTCAATTAAAGCAAATAGAAAAAGGCCATCTATATTTTAATGATGGAAAAACCTATCAAACGATAAAAAATGAAATGATTACCACGCCAAAAACAGATAGCAAATCGAGTGTTACCTCTGAAGGAATTCTGCAGATAAAGGCAGAGGATAATCGAATCATTCAAAATATATCGTTACAAGAGTTAGAAAAACAAGTGCTTACAACTGAGAGCACAGATTCTGATACAACCGAAAATGTACATAATCATAAATCAAAATTCACCATTAGCATTCTTTTTGTTGCTGCTGGGATATCCATTTTGTTCGTTTGGATAAAAATGCGTAAAAGATATAATCGCTTGTTTTCATAATAAATCGATTAGAATGGTGCATAAACGTTCCAAAAGATATTTATAGGGGAAAGAGCCTATAAAACAGATGGAGCTGGCATATGTGCTATTTGAATAAGTCTGTGTCAAGAATAAAAAAACGCTTGGAGATAAAATCCAAGCGTTTTTTGCTACTCTGTTCTAACAGAATTATTTAATGAAAGGACGCTACTAGATAGCGTTTCATATTATTTGTACATTTGCACGATTTGCTTTTGTAATTCAGTATCCTCTAAATATGCATCATAATTCATTTGTTTATCAACTAAGCCGTTTGGTGTAATTTCCAAAATTCTGTTGGCAATAGATGAAATAAACTGGTGGTCATGTGATGCAAACATTAAAGATCCTTTGAAACTAATTAAGCCATTGTTTAAAGCTGTAATTGATTCAAGATCCAAATGGTTTGTTGGTTCATCTAAAAGCAATACATTTGCTCCGCTTAACATCATTTTTGATAGCATACAGCGAACTTTTTCCCCTCCGGAAAGGACACTTGGTTTTTTTAATACCTCTTCTCCAGAGAATAGCATTCTTCCTAAGAACCCGCGCAAAAAGCTTTCTGTTTGATCATTAGGTGAATATTGACGAAGCCAATCAACAAGTGTTTCATCATCTTCGTTAAAATACTCTGAGTTGTCAGCAGGGAAGTAACTCTGTGATGTCGTAATTCCCCATTTGAAATTACCGCTGTCTGCTTCCATTTCACCCATTAAAATTTTAAATAAAGTCGATTTTGCCAATTCATTTTTACCGACTAAAGCAATTTTATCTTCTTTATTCATAATAAAGCTAATATTATCCAGTACCTTAACTCCGTCAATTGTTTTAGATAAATTTTCAACACGTAATAAATCATTTCCAATTTCTCTTTCAGGAGTAAAGCCAACATAAGGGTATTTTCTTGATGATGGTCGAATATCATCTAATGAAATTTTATCTAATAATTTTTTACGGGAAGTTGCTTGTTTGGATTTAGATGCATTTGCACTAAATCTTGCAATAAAGTTTTGAAGCTCTTTAATTTTCTCTTCCTTTTTCTTATTAGCATCATTTGCCATTTTTGAAGCTAATTGGCTTGATTCATACCAGAAATCATAATTCCCAACATATACTTGTATTTTTCCATAGTCCAAATCTGCAATATGTGTACAAACTTTATTTAAGAAATGTCTATCATGTGAAACAACAATAACGGTATTTTCAAAGTTAATTAAAAATTCTTCTAGCCACTGAATCGCATGAAGATCGAGATGGTTGGTAGGTTCATCTAATAAAAGTACATCAGGCTGACCGAACAATGCCTGTGCAAGCAAAACTTTTACCTTTTCAGAACCAGATAATTCAGCCATTGTTTTTGAGTGTAGATCCTCGCCAATGCCAAGACCTTTTAGAAGGATGGCTGCCTCAGATTCTGCTTCCCAACCGTTTAATTCAGCGAACTCTCCTTCCAGTTCAGCTGCTTTCATGCCATCTTCATCGGTGAAATCTGCTTTCATATAAATGGCATCTTTTTCTTGCATTACTTCATAAAGACGAGAGTGTCCCATTATTACTACTTTTAACACTTCGTATTCTTCAAATTCAAAGTGATTTTGTTTTAAAATCGCTAATCTTTCTCCAGGACCAAGAGATACATTGCCTGTTTGAGACTCAATTTCATTAGATAAAATTTTTAAAAAAGTTGATTTTCCGGCACCATTTGCACCGATTAAGCCATAACAATTTCCTGGGGTAAATTTAATATTAACATCTTCAAATAATTTTCTGTCGCCATATCGAAGACTTACATTGCTTACTGTTATCATGTAATTAGTTTCCTCCAAGGTACAATATCTATAAAAGTATATCATTTTTCATACTTGAGAGCGAATCCTTTTCACTTTTTATTCGTAAAGATAAGAAGAATGCAAAAAGAGAAGGAAAAAATCAAAATAATTTAAAGGGAAAGTAGATTAAAAATAGAATATATTATTGTAAGCGTTAAAAATGAAGGAATGCCTATTAATTATTGAATCAAAAAAACAATAATACATAAAAATTTATAATTCGTTCATTCTTTTTTCATAATTACCCAGTATGATAAATAAAACAAGTCGTAAAGGAGTAGGTATTATGGCAAAAAAACAGCTTGTCGATTTAGTAAATAAAATGAAAAAATCTGGTATTAAAATAAGTTTTACAAAACCAAAATCACAATACATTGTTCCAATTCAGCAAAATAATAAACTGACTTCTTCTACGTCTCATTAAATAAGAAAGGTAATTTTCTAATATATGAAAACAAAAACTAGGAAAAAGGAAGATTTCCTGTATTAGCATTTGACTTAATGGATCAGTGAAACGTTAAATCTCATTATATCGGAGTCAGCAATATGGTGTTTAATTAGGAAGTCTTCCTAGTGGTATGTTCATTTTCTAGTAATAGGTAAGATTAGTGACTTTGTTGAATGAATTATTCAGAAGCTTGTTAAAAAATGTGGGAAAAGAGGGCAAGCGAAAAAATTTAAAAATGTCAAGGATTGTTCAAATTTACACAATCTTCTTTGGAAAGTTGTAAAGTATAATACAACTATCAAAGAAAGGATGAAAATATATGGACATTCAACCAATTGAGAAAGCGCTTAACTATGCATTGAAAAAGAAGACTACCATTGATGAATCTTTTTTACGCTATTTCACAAAATCAATCTTAGCAGGTGTTTATATCGGTTTCGCCATTATGATTTGTTATAAGCTCGCACAACCCTTTTCAGATGCTCATTCACCTGCCACATATATGATGACAAGTCTGTTTTTCGGAATTGCCTTAGTATTGATTAGTTATTGCGGTGGGGAATTGTTTACTGGCAATACGATGGCTTTTACGATGAGTACTTTAAAAGGTGCAACAACATGGAAAGATACCCTCTATAATTGGGTTACAACCTATTTTGGCAATTTAGTTGGTGCTTTATTTTTTGCTGTTCTTATTCATTTTACAGGTCTTTTTCAACATGTTGAAAAATCAACGTGGCTAATGGAAGTTGCAAATACAAAAATGAGTGCTACTACGACAGAATTATTTGTAAAAGGCATTCTTTGTAATTGGCTTGTTTGTTTAGCAATCTGGCTTCCTATGAATATTAAAGGGGATGTTGGTAAAATTTTTGCTACTATTTTAGTTGTTTTTGGTTTTATGATTTCAGGGTATGAACACAGCATTGCAAACATGTCTTTATTTTCCATTGCTTTAATCGTTCCTCATCCTGAAAGCGTTACAATTTCTGCTGCTCTGCATAATTTGCTACCTGTATCATTAGGAAATATAGTAGGTGGAGCATTTTTTGTTGGCGCACTAAATGTTTATATTTTCTCCGATAAAAAAACGAAATTAAAAGTTAATCAAACAGTAGTAGGACAAAAGAAAATCGCAAAATGACGTTAAAGAGAAGCTGGGACATAAGTATTCCAGCCGAAGATAAATCCGAACCATGATACGAAGATGTAAAAAACATTTCGTATCATGGTTTGGTTTTTTTATTTATGTAAAAAAGAAGGTTTGTGTTAATCACCCGCAGCCTGCATACACTTCGCTTTCCGTGGGGCTCAGCTTTAGCCGTTCTGCAGGGTCTCAGCTGTCTCGCTAATCCCACAGGAGTCTCGCACCTTACACTCCAATCAAGCCGTTTTGATTCGTTAGTTGCTATCGTTGAACTAGTGAAAACATCCATCTTATAAAAATAGACTAAAAGTGCACATTTTGGGAGAACAACGTTGAATAAGAAAAGTACAAGCGCCTTGTTTAGACCCGAAGAAAAATGTTTACATGACTCAAAAAGTGCTTTTTACTTTTAGAGGCATGGGGCAATACTCACCGGGGCTAGGTACTGGAGCTAGACACTCATCTAAGTTCAAAAATTTTATCCTTTCTTATCTTCTAAAAAAATCATCGCTCCATTGTTTAACAATAATACCTTGCAATGAAATTCGAAGACAAGAACTTATTCTAAAACAGGTTGCTTGTAACGGAGGGTGCGAAGACTCCTGCGGGAAATGTGGGAAGGCTAAAGACCCCGCAAGGCAACGCCGAGGAGGCTCAGCACCCACCCCGCGGAAAGCGAAGCAACCCGTAGTGGAAAGCAACCCCCACAATAAAAAACAAGCCCTCATTTTATTGTTCTTAAGCCAAGTAATATCAAGACTTGCAAACGAATTTGAAGGTGCGAAGTTTGAGTTAACTAGATGAAAAAACATAAATAACCAGTATAGGGAAGTAACCATTTACGTGCTAATGAGAGCATGTTCGTCTTTACCTATTATCTATTTCGTTATGTCTCAGCCTCTCTTTGGTTTTTTTTATTGTATGTATAGCTGAAGTCTCGCCAATTTTTTTGAAAATTAACTTTAATAACGGAATGTTTCACACTGTCTAAATAGAAGTAAGTGCTAAAGAGATCATTAAACCTAAACAAGTAATAAACCCAACAACTGGACCGCCTTTTTCAAAGGCTTCTGGAAGCATAGTGGAGCATACCATAGCAATTAATCCACCAGCACCAAATGCTTCGATATTTGCTATTGCAGTAACAGAAAAATGCTTAAGGAAGAGAAAACCGGCTAGACTGCTAATACTTGATATGAGAATGACACTTGACCATAGGAAAAGAATTTTTTTAGATGAATACCCGTCTTTTTTTAATCCTACTGTGGAGGATAAGCTTTCAGGAAAGTTGCTGATAAATATAGCAATAATAAATAACGCATCCACTTTGTTATTTGTAAGGATACTTAAGCCGATAATTAAAGATTCAGGTACTGCGTCCATTAATGTTCCAATATAAATAGCAAGTCCAGAATGATTCTCCTTTTTTTTTATGGAACGCTTTCTGTTTGTTCCACCTTTTCTATATAAAAATATTTCGATAATAGTAAAGAGCAATGCGCCTAAAAGAAATGCCGTGGAGGTTGGCCAAAGTCCACTTGTCTGTAAAGATTCCATTAGTAAATCAAATGAAGAGGCACCAATTAGTACCCCTGTCCCTAGTGCCATTAAGTAAGCAATGATTTTTTGGGGCAGATTAAAAAAAATCCCAATGATAGAACCGATAAATAAAGACATACTTGCAAATGCGCCCCAAAAAGCTGCTTGTAACATGTTAAGTCGCCTCCTTGCCTTAGCGCTTTTGAGTGATAAAAATTTTTGGCTTTTTTCTATTAACAGATGAGATTGTCCAGTTTCTTTCATTGTGAAATAAATACAAGCATTTATGTAAAAGAAACCATTTATTGTCTGTTGCTCTTACGTTATAATAGACAAGCAAAGGAGCATAAGAATGATGAAAAACAGCAACAGAAAAATTTATATTTTACAAGGTTTTTATTTTTTTGCATTTTTCGGCAGTGGAAGTTTATTGCCTTTGTTAAGCGTTTACTTAAAAAATTCAATTGGCTTATCCGGTTTTGAGATTGGTATTATCATGTCAATTGGACCGGTAATCACGATTTTTTTTCAACCAATTTGGGGGATGCTTTCTGACAAAACCAATTCTCCCTCAACTATTCTTAAATTATGCACATTTTTTGCGGGAATATTCAGCCTAGGCTATCTATTTTTTGACACATTTGTTTTAATCTTATTGACAGCGATAATTTTAGCTGTTTTTCAAAGTGCGATTGTGCCTATATCTGACAGTATTACAATTAAATATACAAGTGAAAATAACTTGGATTATGGGCATATAAGAATGTTTGGAGCATTAGGGTTTGGAATTGCTGTATTTATTATGGGGAAATTATCTGATATACAGCCTAATGTGATATTTTTTGCTTTTTTTATGTCGCTGCTTATTTGTTCATTTTCGACTAATAAGATGCCGAAAGCAAAAGCGACAACCAATAAAAATCCTTTTAAAGGGATAAAAGAATTACTTGTTCATAAAAAATATATGCTTTTTTTGGCTATTACCTTTATGATTTTCAGTCCTAATTTGGCAAATAACACTTTTTTTGGTTTATTTGTAGAAAACAGTGGGGGAACATATACAGGTATTGGAATTGCCTTTTTAATTGCGGTTCTATCAGAAGTACCTTTTATGAGTATTGCTGGTAGATGGATTAGTAAGTTTGGCATGTTAGAAATTACTTTGCTAGCAGGAATTCTCTCATTGGTTAGATGGATTTTCTATTTTCTTGAACCGAATCTTATGTTGATATACACAACAGCATTTTTACAAGGTTTTGGAGTGGGTCTATTTATTCCAGCAGCATTACAATATGTAAAAAAAATTGCCCCTGTCCATATGATGGCAACCGCTATAACATTCTATTCTGCCATTGGAAATGGTCTTGGCAATTGGTTTAATACTTTTTTAGGCGGATTTATCTTTGATCAATACAGCATCTTTTCCGTATATCTATTTTTTAGCATGTTAACAGCAGTAGGTATTGTGTTAAATATTTTTTTATTAAAACAGGAAAAAATGGAAAAATATCCGAAGAAAAGAGGAGTTCTTCATTCTGTTGAATGAAAAACTATATTTGGTAATAATTATATTAGTGATAACTCTCATTAAAAGGGTTGTCACTTTTTTTGTGAAAAGAATCGATATGGATTGGTAAATTCCGCTGTTATCTCGTGATGGTTGTCCATTCGAATTTCCAACTTGTACATAGGATAGTAGAGAGTAAACGTTGGAGGTGGAAAACATGTCACATTATTATAATCAATGTTCAAATGGAATTGGAAAATGTGTTCGTATTAGAACACATGATGGAAATGTACACACAGGTATTATTGACAGAGTTACACGCAATAAAGTATATATTCGACCTCTAGGAGGCAATCGCAGAAATTACGGCGGGTTTGGCTATGGCTATCCCGGTTATGGTGGTGGCTGGGGCTGGGGCTGGGCTGGAGCAGCTTTTGGTGTTTCACTCGGTTTAATTGCAGCATTAGCATTTATCCCATTTTTCTGATTGTCCAATAAATTGGATGGAATAGAAGGCATTCTATATTTCTTCTGGCTGTCTTTGAATGGAATGGTTGTACATTAACACTCCCCTTTATCCGTTAAATACAACTCCTTTGAGAAAATAGCCTAACTTCATCGTATGAGCAATAATTTAAATACGCCTGTGGGAAGAAATCAAAACGGAATGCCTCTATCCATCGGGTATACATAATTCCTCCAAGATAAATAAAAACTAAAATGTTTTTTTAGGAAAAGTGAAAATCGCCCATTCCTGACAAGCTGTCATTACATATGATGCTAATGTGTATGAGGGAGGTGGATTAAATGGGTGGTCATCCAGAAGGTGGAGTAGGCTTCGGTGGAGGTTTTGCTCTACTTGTAGTGCTATTCATTTTATTAATCATTGTAGGATCAAGTTATATCGGTTTTTAGTAAATAAGATAAAAAAATAAGGAGTGTTTTATAAATGGCTTATGGATATGGTGGATACGGTTATGGAAGTTCTTGTGGATGTGGTTATGCTGCTCCTGTAGCACCAGTTTCTACTGGGTGCGGTTATGGTAATGGATTTGTATTAATAGTAGTATTGTTTATTCTATTAATCATTGTTGGAGCAGCTTGGTTATAATATAAAAAGGGGCATGTATATAAGCCGATACTTAGGCATATATACATGCCTTTTTAAAAAGCTTTTCTTTTGGACTTTTTTTTGAGATTTTCATGATAAAATAGATAAGTATAATCACCTTATTCTTATTGTTTTAGGAGGGCATCGGTAACTATATGTTTAATAATGCATTAACCATTTTAAAAGACTATTTTGGTTATGATCAGTTTAGAGATGGACAAGCAAAAGTGATTCAATACCTATTAAGCGGAGAAAATGTTGCATGTATTATGCCAACTGGTGGAGGAAAGTCGATCTGTTATCAAGTTCCAGCGATGATTTTTGATGGTGTAACGGTTGTTATTTCCCCGCTTATTTCCTTAATGAAGGATCAAGTGGATACATTAACATCTGTTGGTATTCCTGCAACATTTATTAACAGCTCTTTGCAATCGACAGAAGTAGAGGAAAGAGTGCGTGCAATAAAAGCTGGAAAGTATAAACTGTTGTATGTAGCACCAGAAAGGTTAGAGGCAGATTTTTTTATTGATATTTTAAATGAAGTAGATATTCCATTCATTGCAGTCGATGAAGCTCATTGTATTTCACAATGGGGACATGATTTTCGGCCAAGCTACTCGCGCTTAGGTGAGATGATTCGTAAACTACATAAAAAACCAATAATAGCAGCTTTGACAGCAACGGCAACTCCGTTAGTACAAAAAGATATTTGTACACAACTTCAAATAAATGAACAACAGACTGTTATAACTGGATTTGAAAGAGAGAATCTTTCCTTCTCCGTTGTGAAGGGAGAGGACCGATTATCTTTTATAGATGCGTTTATATCGAAAAATAAGGAAGAGTCAGGTATTATCTATGCTGCTACAAGACAAGATGTCGAGAAATTATATGAACGTTTAAAAAAGAAAAAGTTACAGGTAGCAAAATACCATGGCGGAATGCGAGATCTAGACAGAGAGACAGAGCAGCAGCGTTTTATTAATGATGATTGCTCCATTATGGTTGCAACAACAGCCTTTGGAATGGGGATTGATAAATCAAATATTCGCTATTGTATTCATTATCAGCTGCCTAAAAATATGGAAAGTTATTATCAAGAAGCCGGTCGTGCTGGCAG
Source organism: Niallia sp. WK069_GA_01 (assembly GCF_983173855.1). Classification (NCBI taxonomy): domain Bacteria; kingdom Bacillati; phylum Bacillota; class Bacilli; order Caryophanales; family Bacillaceae; genus Niallia; species Niallia sp. WK069_GA_01. The sequence continues at coordinate 2,764,786 of NZ_OZ470138.1, read as the reverse complement.
GGATGGGTTGCCAAGTGAATGTATTGTTTTATATTCTGCACAAGATATACGCATTCAACGGTTTTTAATTGATCAAAACACAACAAATCCAGATAAGCAGAAACAAGACCTTGATAAGCTGCAGGCGATGATAAACTATTGTCATACAGAAGAGTGCTTACAAGAATATATTCTTCATTATTTTGGGGAAGAAACAGAGCAGAAATGCGGAAGATGTAGCAATTGCAAAGATAGCCGTTTGACAGTAGAAGTTACGACAGAAGCACAAAAGGTCTTATCCTGCATTATTCGAATGGGAGAGCGATTTGGGAAAACAATGGTTGCTCAAGTGCTAACAGGTTCGAAAAATAAAAAACTTCTCGACTTTTCTTTGCATACGATTAAGACATATGGGCTAATGAAAGAACAGTCTGCTAAAGATGTAAGTGATTTTATTGAGTTTTTAATTTCGGATAATTATATTGAGGTGACAACAGGCACTTTGCCATTATTGAAGGTTACCAATAAAGGGAAAGAAGTATTATTAGGAAAAAAAACAGTGCTGCGCAAAGAGAAAGTTGTTGCACATCAATTGACAGCGGATAATGCATTATTTCAACATTTACGTGCAATTAGAAAACAAATTGCAGCAGAAGAAAAAGTCCCTCCATTTGTTATTTTTTCTGATGAAACTTTACGTTTAATAGCAGCAGATGAACCAGCTACTTTAAATGAGTTTTCTCATATTAAAGGAGTAGGAGAGCTTAAACTGAAAAAATATGGCCAAACATTTATAGAAGAGATTGCTCATTTTAAAAGTAATCATCAGGAAGAGGACATTCATACAATGCCAATACCACCGATACCTTCTAATAAGCGAAAAAGGAAACAAGCAGCAGCTGTGGAGAATTCTCATTTAATAAGCTATGAATTATTTCTGTCTGGCCAAAGCATAAAAGAAATTGCTGAAAATCGAGATTTAAGCAGTATCACCATTGAAAATCATCTGCTTCGTTGTGGAAAAGAAGGAAAAATAAATGATTGGAGCATGTTCGTTACCCCAACAGATCAAACGGAAATTCAAACAGCGATATCAGAAGTTGGCCCGGAGAAATTAAAACCAATAAAAGAAATAGTTTCAGAACATATTAGCTATTTCATGATTAAAATTGTGTTGGAAGTGATGGGATTGGAGAAGAGCAATGGAGAGGAAACTAGCCGTATGTTGGATGAGTGAGAGAAAAGAGAGTGTAGGTACTGTGGCATTTGCTTCATTACTTTCATAAAAAAGAAGCTGGAGCATAAGTATTCCAGCCTAAGATAAACCCGAACCATGATACAGAAGATGTAAAAATATTTCGTATCATGGTTCGGGTTTTTTATTTATGTAAAAAAGAAGGTTTGTGGTCATCACCCGCAGCCTGCATACACTTCGCTTTCCGTGGGGCTCGGCTTTAGCCGCTTCGGCCATTGGCCTGCAGGGTCTCAGCTGTCTCGCTAATCCCACAGGAGTCTACGTGTATGCAGGCTGCTTCATTTTCCAATCTATTTCATTTTTTTCTCGGTAAAAGAATTAGGTTTTAGAAGGTAGCCTTTAAAAACGAAGTGGAATGGAGCGGAAGACACTCGACTCCTGCGGGAAGTAGAGGAAAGGCTTTAGACCCCGCAAGTAGCAACGAGGATGATCAGCTTCCTTTCTCCCCGCGGAAAGCGAGTGTCTGTAGCGCAATGGAACAACATAGTTTTTCTACTTAACAATATTAAAAAACATAAATAACCAGTATAAGGAAGTAAGCATTTAAGTGCTAAATTAGAGCATGTTCGTCTTTACACATTATCTATTTAGTTATGTCCCAGCCTCTTTTATTTAAAGGTGGACAGTCTTCTTAGGAGATATATAGGAGGCGGACTTATATAAAAGTATTGATCTCAGTCTGAACTTTTTCGAGAAAATCGTTCAAATCTTCTTGTGATGAGAAAATGGCTTGTGCTTGGGTTTTATTTCCTCCGCCTTTTCCATTAAATGCTTGTAAAAATTGTTTAAAACAATCTCCGCAAGAGAAATTATAATTCCCACTATGCATCAGCAGTGCTTTTCGTTCAAGCGTAGAGGAAAATAATACAATGTACTTCTGTTCTTTTACTATTTCTTTCGCTGTTTGCTGCAAATCTTTTAAAGGTTTATTCGTAAAACTCTTTCTAATAAGCGGGCTGTTTTGATTAGACATAATGGAATCTAATAAAAATTTGCTGTTTTCTGCTTTTAATTTGTCCATTTCCTTCGTAAGCTGTTTTTTCTCTTCTTCTTGTTTTTGAATACGATCCATTAGCAGCTGTTTATTTGTTTGAAATAGATCACTTAATTGATCTAAGATTTGTTGAGAAAGTTGATAATCCTTCATTGCTCTGTTTCCGACTAAAAAAAACAATCTTATTTGACCACGGTGTTTTTCTGTTTTTATTAATTTTAATAGTCCGAGCTCTCCAGTGCTTTTTACATGAGTACCTGCACATGCGGAGAAATCTATCTCTTCCATTTCCACAATACGAATTGGTTCGGATACAGATGGAAGTTTCCTTAAAGGGATATTTTTCAGTTCTTTGTTCGTAACAAAATAAGTGCTGATTTTTTTGTTTTCATTTATTAAGGCATTGCATTTTTGTTCCATTTCTACTAATTGATGTTTATGTAAATCTTCTATTTTTAAATCTATGGTAGTGTGGTCTTTGCCAAGATGAAAACTGGTAGTTGGAATTGCATAAAGGTCATACAGTACAGCAGAAAGTAAATGCTGACCAGTATGTTGCTGCATATGATCAAAACGAACTTGCCAGTCTATTATGCAATCTACTTCCGTTTTAGATGGGGGTTTTTCTAGCTGATGAACAACTTTGGTTTGGATTAGCTGCACATCTATCACTTTTATTCCTTCTATGGTCCCCTTGTCACAAGGCTGGCCGCCGCCCTCAGGATAGAAGTTGGTTTTTTCTAATGTCACATAGATTTTTTCTTCATCTTCCCACAATTCTGTTATTTTTGTTGACCATTTTTTAGTATAAGGGGAATTATAATATATTTTTTCTGACATATATAAGCACCTTTCCTTCGTTAGTACGAAATGATAATAAAGTTATCATACCATAAAAAGAAACAGTGGCTGCTAATGCTACTGAATAGTGCTTTTAATTGTAAGATAAACAAGAATAAAACAAAAAAATTACTAATTTCTTAAAAATTGTTCATACTAACTAAAAAAGGGGGCGATTCCAATATTTTTCAATCGAAAAGGATCAGAAGAAAAGCCAGAAGAGGTATTAATTAATTTAGAAGTGTATGCATGCAATTCCTGTCATGGATGGATGAGAAAGGATTTTGCGACAGAGGACTTAAAATGCCCGCTATGTGGAAATGAAACCTCAATGGAAATGAGAGAACTACCGCAAATTATTAATTAATTTTCAGAAGCAAGTTAGACTTGATTGCTTCTCCGAATGGATTGTTGAATTGGAATTGGCAGCCTGAATACACTTTGCTCTTCGTGGGAGCGCCGGATACACCCTATCCTTTCTCGCATTCCCGCAGAAGTCTACGTGTATTCTGGCTGCTGCTTATTTTTCGTTTTTAGTAATATTCACTATCTTCTTGATACATTTCGTTATAAGCAATTTGTGCATCATTTTCTGTTTGGAATAATGCATCATCATCCTCAATCGTATGAAAGGTATCATTTAGAAATAATGCAAAAGCCTCTGGATTCTTTGGGTGTGGCACTATTTCTGCTGGTTTCACATTTGATACGGTTGGTGTATGTGGGTTGTGATAGATAACATAAACCTCATCACCTAATTGTATATTTTTTGGATCAATTGTAGTCATCCTTTTTTTCCTCTCTATTATAAATTTTCCCGTTGCTGTCCGATCTCTTTTTCACTAAGCATTACATTGGCTGCTTCCATATTTGCTAAATCATCGATTGAATCTCCACGAATATCGGACTGTAAATTTTTTTTATCTAATAACAATTCTTTCTTTTTCTTCATTTTGCTGTTCACTCCTTTATTAAAGTTTTCTCTTATTTATAAAAAATATAATTTGAAAAATTTGTATTATATTGTTTAGGGTGAAGGAGACAAAAGAAGTGTGATAACCAGTGGAATAAAAATGAATAGTCTTGTATATAAAGGAAAAAATATAAATGGTAAGATGACCTTTTTTAAAAAAGGAATACGCTTTTATTTATCGAGATATCCTTTTGGTGTGAAAAAAGTACTTTCCTCCCTATTGTATTTCCATTACAATCATAGTTGAAACAGTTTTTTTAAATCATAAAAATTTAATCGTATAGCGTTTAAGAAATGTTAATCAAGATAGCCTCTAAACATAGAGAGAGACTTGATTATGAACGATAACGATCTTCATTTTATGTATAGGAGGATAAATATTGTACAGCTCCATTCTTATTTTTGTAAGCATTCTATTATTATATGTGGCATGCTATACTTCCTTTGATTTATTTTATTTAGTAAGAAATGCTGAAAAAAACAGTCGATTATTATTTCTGGCAAGCACTTTTTCGATGGGGTTTGGTTTTTGGATTATGAGTTTTATTGGTATGATGGCAAACAACATCTATGCAACCGCAACTTATGAAATACCGATCACTATTTTATCCATGCTTATAGGCATTTGTTTTAGCGGAATGGCCTTTTATTCCTTATTAGATAAAGAACATAATAAACACCGCATTTTTATTGGAGCATTCTTTTTTAGTTTATCCATGCTTTCGGTGCTTATTATCGGATTGTATTCTATAGGAAGCACGATTCAATATAATCTTTTTTCATTATTTATTAGTTTTGTTTTATTATTTTTTGGTTTTTCTTATTCTATTTGGTTTTCATTTTATCGAACCAAAAAAACCCGTATTCCTTCTTCCTTTATTAGACCCTTTTGTTGTTTTGTTATGACGCTTGTAACCATTGTTAGTCAGTATTTGATGTTGAATAAGTCAACTCCGGTTAAATGGACTGAAATATCACCAGATTATTATAATAGCTTTATTGTATATGTAGTATTATTTATTACTATTTTAATCTTAGGAGGGCTAATAGGAACTAGTAGCCTTATAACGGAAAAGCTCGCTGTAAGCGATATAAATGTTCGTGATATGCAACATGCTCTTGATGAATCATCCATCGTTGTTTTTACGGATAACAACGGAATTATTACATATGTAAATGATAAATTTGTGGAAGTATCGAAATTTCAACGATCGGAGTTAATAGGACATAATCATCGAATCGTTAATTCTGGATATCATCCTCCAGAGTTTTTTAAGGATTTGTGGAAAACGATAAAAAAAGGTGATATTTGGAAAGGGGAAATACTAAACAAGGCAAAAGACGGCACCTTCTATTGGGTGGATACAGTTATTGTCCCCTTTGTAAATAAAAAGGGGATTCCCTACCAATACGTTTCCATTAGAAGAAATATTACGGAACAAAAAAATGTCTTAGGAAAATTAGAGGAAAGCATTAAGGAAGTAAGTGAAATCAAATTTGCACTGGATCAGTCAAGCATTATTGCTTTTACAGACAGTCAGGGAAAAATAATTAGTGTAAATGATAAGTTTTGTATTATTTCAGGTTTTAGCAAGAAGGAGTTAATAGGAAAAGATCATCGAATTGTTAATTCTGGATATCATTCTAAAGAATTCTTTCAATTATTATGGAAAACGATCTCGAGTGGAGAAGTGTGGAAGGGAGAAATCCGCAATAAAGCAAAGGACGGCAGCTATTATTGGGTGGATACGACGATTATTCCATTTCAAGATAAAAATAATAAGGTTTATCAATATTTAGCTATTCGAAATGATATAACAGAGAAGAAAAAAACGGAAGAAATTCTTCACCGCCAAGACAAATTGGCTGCGATTGGCCAACTAGCAGCAGGTGTTGCTCACGAAATTCGCAATCCTTTAACTTCAATTAAAGGTTATGCCGAATTTTTGAGTCTTGATGAATTGGATCAAAACAGACAGGAATTTTTTGAAATTATTCTGGATGAAATTGAACGAGTGAACTCCATAGTGGAAGAATTTATGATGTTATCTAAACCAACAGTTGCTTTATTGGAAAGAAAAAAACTAATTCCGATCATTCAAAATGTCATTTCTATCCTTGATTATCAATTAAGAAAGAGCCACAGCAACATCCATTTTGAATATGACACAGAAGAAACGATAATTGAATGCGATGAAAATAAATTAAAGCAAGTATTTTTAAATTTTATCAAAAATTCGATTGAAGCCATGCCCCATGGCGGGGATATTTTTGTTCAAGTAAAAGTGCGTGAAGAGATTGAAATTACGATAAAAGATACCGGTATCGGAATGGCGAAAGAACAATTGAAAAAAATTGGAGAGCCTTTCTTTACAACAAAAAAAGAAGGTAACGGATTAGGACTGATGGTAAGTTTTAAAATAATTGAAAATTTACATGGAAAAGTATATATAGATAGTGAAGAAAATAAAGGAACATCTTTCCAACTAGTATTCCCTATCGTTTCTTGATTAGGTGAAAAGTCTGTAGAAAATCATTTCTTTTATTTTGTGTAGGTAATAAGAGGTGTTATTTTGTATTTTTCTGATAATTAGACTTCTAACTGTCAAGTGATTGTTACATTAGTAATCGAATTAATATCTCTCTGTTCTTTTCACAGATGCTTTTCATGTTATGATTATACCCGTTAGCTTAGTTAAGCTAGTCAAGGAGGTATAATAATTTGAAAAAAATCTTATCATTTATCGCTTGTGCATCAATAGCAACTACTTTCGCTACAGAGGCACATGCAGAGAAAATTACAGTAAAAGATGGTGATACTCTTTGGAGTATTTCGAAAGACTATGGAGTATCGGTGGACGATATCAAAAGTTGGAATCAATTAGAAACGGACCATATTAAAGCTGCGGATACATTAGAAATTGAACAAGAAAAAACATATAAAGTAGTAGATGGTGATAGCTTATGGGCTATTGGGATAAAAAATAATATAACGATTGATCAGTTAAAAGAGTGGAATCATTTACAATCAGATACTATTCATGCTGGTGATATGTTGATTATTGCTAAAGGAAATAATAATAACGACGAAACAGAGAAAAAGAATACAGTACCACAAAAGGAATCGAAACAAGACATAAGTAATGCTAAAACCGAAAACGCGAAGCCAGCTGTTGCTGAACAAAGCGGTGGGCAGGAGTTAACAGTGACAGCCACTGCATATACAGCAAGCTGTGAAGGTTGTTCAGGTATTACTGCTACAGGAATTAACTTAAAGGATAATCCGAATGAGAAAGTTATTTCAGTCGACCCATCTGTTATTCCATTAGGTAAAAGAGTCTACGTTGAAGGCTATGGAACAGCTATTGCTGGAGACACAGGCGGTGCGATCAAAGGAAATAAAATTGACGTCTTTGTCCCAAGCCTTCAAGAAGCAAAAGACTGGGGAAGAAAATCCATAAAAATAAAAATCCTAGATTAATAGAAAAGCGGATGCGTCTTGCTAAGCCCCGAAGAAAAATGTTCTTTTGACTCAAAAAGTGTACTTTACTTTTAGAGACAAAAGGTTATCTTTCACAGGGGCAAGCCGCAGGCCGATTAAGTGCGCAAAGTCCTTTTGCAACATCGGCACTTGTACATCCTGTACGTCGAAGCTAGACAACAGAAAAGCGGATGCGTCTTGTTCGCATCCCTTAGGTCGGAGTTCGGCATCTCTCAAATTTAAACTACATTTTCATCTTATAAAAAACGCGCAAAGAAGATTTTCTCTTTGCGCGTTTTTTATTTAAGATGAAAAATTTATTGTTTTGGTTCCTTTTCTTTTTGCAGAAAAAAACGCTGAACCGGTTTAGAAATGGATTTGAAATTAGTTTCTAATTTATCTGTTAAAGAATGGAATCTCTCAAAAATAATACTTTTTAACATATCTAATTCTCTAGTGATTTTATTCATATTTGCTTCGTTTGCATCCATTTTTTCCACTAAGGTTTGATGGAATATTTCTTGGAGTTCCAATGTTTCTGCAACATGTTGATAATTTTTATCCGCTTTGTCTAATTTATCATTCATTTGATTGGATAGATTAGAAAAGTCTTGTATTTGTGATGTTAGAGATCTAACCGTTTGTTCTTGATAAGATACTTGATCAAGAATAGCTTGATTGATCGTTGCTTCTTTTGCTAATACTTTCGTATTTTCTGCCGCTAACACTTCTAGTGCCTCCAATTTGTTTTCGTAAGATTTAGAAGTTGATTGCTGATCAGCAATAGAAGTTAATAATTCATTCGAAATACTTTCTTGAGTAAGCAGCTTATGATTCATTTTCTCAAACTTTCCTTGCTGAACATGCTGATTTTTGTTAATCGTTTGCTGCATGGCAAGTATTAATTCTGTTAACTTATCATAAGCAATTTGCTGATTTTGCAAATGATCTTGTAAAAAGTTCTGATGATACATTTTTTGATTAGGAAAGTCTGTTTTTGATGTTTCAGGTGTATAAACAGGTGAAGCAAGTGGTGATTTCTTTTTGTCTGACATGACGCACCTCCTTTTTTCTTGTTATTCTATGTAATTAGAAGAAAAAAGGGGACTTTGTGGAAAGACAAGACGTATTAAGGAACATCATGGCCTAATGAACTTTGATATATTTCAAACCATTGATCTAGGGAAAGAGAATAATCCAAAGAATGTATGGCTCGTAGAATCCTTTCTATTTTTCCTGAGCCGATTATCGGCATAAACTTTCCTGGATGTTTTAATAGCCATGCGTAAAGTACGATATCAATCGATGGTGCTCCAATTTCTATTGCAATGTTTTCGAGTGCTGTACGTAATCGAATCGCTTTACTACTGGTGTCATTGAAAATTTTTCCTCCAGCAAGAGGGGACCAGATCATTGGATTTATGCGGTTTTTTAAGCAATTATCAATGGTTCCGTCTTCAAAGTTTTCAAGCTGATAAGCAGAAACTTCGATTTGATTGGTTATTAATGGTTCATCTAAATACGACTGCAGCATGTTAAATTGGTGTTCTTTAAAGTTAGAAACACCGAAATTACGGACTTTTCCTTGTTTCTTTACTTGATAAAATGCTTCAGCGACTTCCGCAGGGTCCATAAAAGGGTCGGGGCGATGAATTAAAAGAGCATCTATATACTCTGTTTGTAGACTAGATAAAGATTGATCAACAGATCGTATAATATGGTCTTTACTTGTATTATAGTGATGAGTTTTGTGGTTTGAACGATTCTTAGAAGGAAGGACAATGCCGCATTTTGTAACTATTTCTATTTTTTCGCGCAAGCTTGGTTTCAACTTCAAAGCATTTCCAAATAATGACTCGCAAGTATAGCCGCCATATATATCTGCATGATCAAAAGTTGTAATGCCATTTTCTATACAAAATTCGATCAATTCTAGCGTTTTCTCTTTGCTGTATTTCCAGTCAGCCAGACGCCAAAAACCATATATAAATCTTGAAAAACTTAAATCTTTTGTTAGTACTACTCTTTCCATTTCAATACCTCCATTTTTTATTAGAGGTTGATCAAAAAGTCTTTCTTGTAAAAAGGACACGTAGCAGTTCTTCGTTGGCTCATCATTTGCTTCTCCCTTGTTAACTAGAGGATCTTCAACGTTGCTTAACGTGAAGCTGCCTCGAACTTCTTTTGCCCTTTTATTCTCTTTTTGAACACACACTATTAATAGTATGACAAATATTTTCAAATTAGGGAATAGAAAATAGATAAGTAAGCAAAAGTATATATAATTTAGTAGTTTCCATTTTGTAATAGTAAATGAAGGAATGAAACCAGTACTAAAATAAAAAACATCCTTCATTTTAAAGGACGTTTACAGATAAATGATTTACTTGATGAAAAAAAGAAAAGATAAGTTCGATCCACTTGAAAGAAATTTTCCCCCGTTTTATTACATGAAAGGAGGAATCCCTTTGCTGAATTCCGAAATAATAGAAGTAATCGATTGAATATCCTGATCATCTAAATTAAAGGCAGTTTTTATTTTATTTTCTAAATTCTTACTAACATTTCTTTTTCCGACTTCTACTAATGCAATTAATGCAAAACTGCAATTAACTAGTTTTGCGAAATCTCTTTGCGTCATTTCGTAGTTTTTCCGAATATATTTAATAATGTCTTTGTCCATTTATTCACCTCTTCCATTGCATGAAAAAACAGATGATGACAGCTCTCCATCATCACCATTTAAGATAAAAATTGTAAATGGCTGCTAGTTCAAACTGATATAAGCCGAGAGAAACGGTATGTTCTTTGTGCAAATATAGGAGTAATCATCTTGCTTTTTTATAAGAATTGTATAAGTTCTATATACATCATAAGAAAAGATTAATAAATATTCAATAAAAAAATTTGTAATGAAAATAGCAAAAAAAGTGCAAATATTCATCTAATAAAGTATGGTAAAATTAAACACTTATTTACACTAAGATTAGGGAGATATATTTGTGTAAATTTATTCTTTTCGTGTATAATCAGTTTGTTGGCGAATAAGAAATAGATTATAAGGTGTGATAGTGATTATTTGGTATTATTTAATATCCTATTTTATTGGCAATATATTATTTGGATATATTGTTGGTAAAATAATGTCAGGAAAAGACATACGTTTAGTAGGAAGTAAAAATGTTGGTGCAAGGAATGCGGGAAGATTATTTGGGAAGAAAGCTTTTTTATTTACCTTTTTAGGGGATGCTGCAAAAGGAGTGATCGTTGTAGTCGTCGGAAAATATGCTGGATTTTCAAGTGAGATTTTACTAGCTGGGTTGTTTTTTGCATGTTTTGGTCATATAAAGCCGGTGCTATTCTGCTTTAAAGGAGGTAAAGGCATATCTACCTTTATTGGTGGTCTAATAGCAATACAACCTATTTTTATTATTTTCATAATAAGTGGATTTCTCCTTTTTTATCCACTATATAAAGGTTTTACTATTCCAGGTTTTATTGCATTATTTATTGTTTGTACTGCGCTTTCGTTTACGGAAGAAAATTGGCTATGCAGCGTAATTGGGATTGTCACATGGCTGATGATTTATTTTTCGCATCGTATTTCTTGGAGAAAATTTCTTTTCGAACAAAAGCCGCTTTAAGGGTTGGTACTATACATTTTTTCACAGAGTTTTATAAGAAAATAAGCTGAAATTTTTCTATTATATTAGGTGGTGAAAAGGTTGAATAAAAATCCAATATACCTATTTAAAAAAGCAACTTTACAACATGAAATTGATCAAATTCACCAATTGAATTATGAAACATTTGTTGAGGAAATCCCCCAGCATAAAAAAAACGAAGACAAATCATTGATAGATGCTTATCATAAGGAAAATACATATTTAATCGCATTAGTACATGATACGGTGGTCGGCATGGTTGCGATTAATAATAAAAGACCTTTTTCATTAGATAAAAAACTAGGGGATGTTTATCATTATTTACCAGTAAAACCAGTTAGTTTATGTGAAGTAAGGTTATTATCTGTAAAAAAAGAATACAGAAACACGAAGGTATTTGTTGGTTTAATGCAAGTTTTATTAAAATATTGTCTGGAAAACAAACATGATGTTGCCATAATAAGTGGAACATTAAGACAGTTAAAATTATATAAACATATGGGATTCACCGATTTTGCTCATTTAGTTGGCACAGAAGATGCTCCATACCAGCCAATGTATGCCATAATAGAAGAATTCAAACAAAAAAGCAGGTTGTTTACGAAGCAAGTTAATTTTCTTCCAGGACCTGTAGCGGTGAACTCGAATGTGATGGAAGCATTTGCTAGCGAAGTCATACCACATCGAGATCCAATTTTTTCTGACAAAATGAAAAGAGTGCAAGAACAGCTATGTCAACTAACATCTGCTAAATATGTTCAAGTCTTATTGGGATCTGGAACATTAGCCAATGATTGCGTAGCCGCCCAGCTCGCTTCAGCAAATGAAAAAGGACTTATTTTAAGCAACGGGGAATTTGGAGAAAGATTAATAGATAGAGCAGAACGATTTCAACTGTCTTTTAAAGCATTAAAAAAGAAATGGGGCCGAGCATTTACAGAGGAAGAGCTGCTGGATGCACTTACGGAGGATATTAAGTGGGTTTGGTTTGTACACTGTGAGACCTCCACAGGAATGATAAATTCGATTGAACAGTTAGCATACTGTTGTGAGAAAAATAAAGTTAAAATAATGGTTGATTGTATCAGTTCAATCGGAGCAATACCAGTTCATTTAAACAATGTTTACTTTGCTACAGGCGTTAGTGGAAAAGGAATTGGTGCAATAACAGGTTTGTCTTTTGTATTTCATCATCATGAGATAAAAAGCAGCAGGTGTATTCCTTCTTATCTTGATTTAGGAGAATATATGGCGAAAAACAGTGTGCCTTATTCTCATTCTTCCCATTTATTAGCTGCATTAGAAGAAAGTCTTAAAGAAGACTTTGTGAAAAGATATGAAAAAGTAAGAAGCATTTATTTAAGTGCTTATCATACATTAATGGAAGAAGGGTTTACGGTAATTACAGAAAGAGAAAAAGCGGCATTTCCTATTATTACGATTGAGATTGATGCTGATATAGAATCGGTGTTGCTTGGGGACATGATGAAAGATCAGGGGTATGGCATCCAATATGAAAGCAGCTATTTAGTAAAACGAAATTGGATTCAAATTGCTGCGATTGGATCTGCTACCGTAAATCAAACAGAACAAATGATTCACGTACTTTCTTGTATTTATAAGTATTTGAAACAGTATGCAAAAAATAAGCAAGAAGTGTTAGTGCAGAAATAAAAAGATACGTTTATTTCTTTGTAAAGGGGCAGTCACTGATGGTTGAACTGCCCCTATCTCATAAATGCAACCGCGTTTTTACTTCTGATGTTTCCGGAATTTGATGAAACTTCTTGTACCTTTGTTCTACTTCTATTCTTGTTGGACATCTTTAGAGTTGCAAACAATCGATTTTTTAGTGTATGTGTCGCTTTAAGACTGAACTTGGTACGTGCTCTTAACTATACATGGTTAAAATAATGTATAAATTAGCTAATCAATATGATATATATTAGTTAAAAAATACAATGACATTTTGTTCTATACGATATATGATGATTTAAATAACATTTTACGTGATGTTTTGTAACATAAGGAATGAACGCGAACAGTTTTTTGAATTTTCCGTTTTTAACGATAAATCAGGGGCAAATCTGTTGATTGGATCTAGAAACTAATGGGAGGTTAATAGATGTCTTCAGATGGTTATTCCGTTATTCAATCTATCGTAAATAGTCATGGGTCCAGTTATTTGCGACCATTATCCATGTAGAAGGTTCTGCTTATCGCAAAGAAGGCACGATGATGTTTTTTGCTGAAAATGGAGAAGAAACTGGGTTGTTAAGTGGTGGTTGTGTTGAACAGGATATTTTAGCTCGAATCGAAGCAAATCATATAACTGCCTGCCATTTAGTTTATGATCTGCGTTCAGAGGATGATTTCTCTTGGGGACAGGGAGTAGGCTGTGATGGAAGCGTACAAATAATAGTAGAGAATATTTCTACTTCAATAAAAAACGACTATACAAAACTGAAAGCTTTGCTTGATAAAAAGATTTCTGTTAATCACATAAAGATATTAGATGCTGATTTTCAGATGACTGCTTCTTTTTTTATAAGTGAAACAGGTGAAAAATTTGGAACGAATATTAATGAATCGATAAATTTTTCACTATATGACAATCATAAAATGGTACATAACAAGCAGCTTAATAGATATATTTACAAACAAGAATTTAAAGCACCTCCCCATTTGATTATTTATGGAGCTGGACCAGATGCCAAATCATTGACAATGTATGCAAAGGAAGCTGGTTTTTCTATTACATTAGCTGATTGGCGTCCTGGATTAAACAATGTCAAACAATTCCCGTATGTTAACCATATCATGATTGGCAATCCAATTGAGGCGATGAAACAAATACAGCCGACAGATGAAGATTATGTGCTTATTATGACTCATAATTTTATAAAAGATAAAGAATTATTACACTATTTATTGCCAAAAAAATTGAGATTTTTAGGTTTATTAGGTTCAAAAAAACGAGCAAGTCGGATTCTGGGAGGTTACCCCATACCAGAGTGGCTTCATTTTCCTGTTGGGTTACCTATAGAAGCGGAAGGACCTAATGAGATTGCAATCAGCATCGTTGCACAATTAATTCAGGAGAAAAATAAAGAGCGGTACAGCAAACAGGTAGGTAGTATATGATCGCCATTTATTTAGCTGCAGGAAAAAGCAGCAGAATGGGGGGAAAAAAGCTAGTATTGCCGATTTTTAATAAACCGCTTGGCAGCATCGCCTTAGAAAAGCTTTTGGCTTCTTCCATTAAATATATTCTGGTTATTGTAAATAAAGAAGACAACTTAAACTGGATAAATAAGTGGATGATGAAACAATTGCAACAAGGAAGAGGAGACATAATAGTCGGTATGGACGCTGAAAAAGGACTTAGCCATTCCCTTAGATGCGGTATTAAGAAAGCGATAGAAAGGAAAGAAGAAACGGTAATAATCTGTTTGGCAGATCAACCATTTATAACAGAAGATATGATTCATGTGCTGGAAACACAATCCAAATCAGCAAAAGATGATTATATTGCTAGCAGTCATAATGGCCATATAAAACCACCGATTGTTTTTACTGCCAAAACTTTTCAAGAACTATTAAAAATAAGTGGCGATTACGGGGCAAAAAAATAATGGCAAAAGGAATTTTACAAGGTAAAAAAATTGAATTTTCTGATGAAAGCTGTTTTGTCGATATAGATACACAAGAAATGTACAAAAAATATGTTCGTCTTCACACCAAAAAAGAAGGTTAGTGAAAGAGGTGGCTGCAATGGAATTTGATTCTTATCAAACCGTTGTTCATATTCCAAAAACGCTTGTGGAGGTAAAAAAAATATACCAAAAAGACAGCCTCCTTATTTCTGGTGGAACATTCGTACAGTTAAATTGGGAAGCAGGATTAAAACGACCAGCTCAGATGATCAGCATGGAAAAAATCACAGAACTTGCAGGGATTACAGAAACTTCAAATGCTAGTATTTCTTATCTTGAAATCGGTGCAGCTACAACTCTGGCAGAATGCTGTACAAACAGGCTCGTGCAAAAACATGCAAAATTGTTAGCAGATGCCTGCAGGGGGGATATCTCGGACAAATAGAGGGTGGTGCCAACATGGCTTTAGGTTTTGCTTTATTGGAGGATGCTGTGATGGAAAATGGACGCTATATGACAGAAAATCTCGATACCTATTTAGTTCCAACTATTTTAGATATCCCTAAAGAAACAAATGTGACAGCAGTTGAGACCCTTGTTGAGGAAGATGATTATGGTCCAAGAGGGGTTGGCGAAATAGGAACAGTCGCTGTTGCTCCGGCTATTATTGCAGCAATACACGATGCGACAGGATTGTGGATCAAGAAGCTTCCTGTTCATTCAGAAGAGCTTCTCCATATGATTTCCAGTCGCCTATTTGAAAAACAGTAATCGATCCGTTCATAGTAACCGTAAATATTGGTAGAATCTCCACTTATCTGAATGGAGAGAAAAAGGTGGAAGCAAAAAACAATGTCATGCAATACCTGCGTGTTAAAATCAATGGAATTCAAAGAGAATTGCAAATTCCGCCAACTTATAGACTAGTAGATATATTGCGGAATGACTTACAATTAACCGGAACAAAAATCTCTTGTGAAGTAGGCAGATGTGGAGCATGTTCGGTTATAATGAATGGAAAATTAGTGAACAGCTGCTTAATATTGGCATATCAGCTTGAAGGTGCAGAAATAGAAACAATTGAAAGTGTATCATCAAAAAATTTGCATCCAGTACAAGAAGCTTTTTTACAAGGCGGTGCGCTTCAATGTGGGTATTGTACACCTGGTATGATAATGGCTTTGAAATCATTAATGGACGAAAATAACAAGCCAAATCGTGAGGAAGTGCTACAAGCCTTATCAGGGAATCTATGTCGATGTACTGGATATGAAGGAATTCTTCGTGCAGTAGATATTTTAGAAGGAAAATAAAAAGAAACAGTTATTTTTTTAGAATGGAAGTGGACGAGTGTATACAGTAGAGGAAATTAACAAAATGGATCAAATGAATTTTATTCAGAAAATTGGCTGGGTTTATGAACATAGCCCATGGATTGCAAAAAAATCATGGGATTTCAAACCATTTACTAGTTTTAATGGGCTATATGAAACAATGGTACATGTTGTGAAAGATGCATCGAAAGAAGATCAACTCGATTTAATTCGAGCGCATCCCGATTTAGGAAGTCGTATAAAAATGACGGATTCCTCTGTTAAAGAACAAAAAGGTGCAGGCTTAGACGCGCTTTCAGGAGAAGAATATGAAAAATTCGCGAAATTAAATACCAAGTATTTAGAAAAATTCAGTTTTCCATTTATTTTAGCAGTAAAGGGACATACAAAGGATTCGATTTATAATGAAATGGAAAAAAGAATCCAACAAGATACAGAACAAGAATTTCAAACGGCTTTATCAGAAATTCATCAGATTGTCTTATATCGTTTACACGATTTAGTAGAAGAGGAATAAAACGATAAACGATTAAATTAAGTATGATTTTTAACTAAAAATAAATCGACGAGGAGTTTCAAATGAAAACAGGAATTACAACACATATTCTTGATTTAGCAAATGGAAAACCAGCAAGCAATATTAAAGTGGAGCTATGGAAATGGGTTCAGACAGAAGGAAAAGAAAGCAAAAAAGACTTTATTGCGAGCGGCAGAACAAATGACGACGGCAGAGTAGATTCGATTTTATTGGAAACAATTGCAACTGGAGAATATGAATTGCTTTTTTTTATAGAAGACTATTTTAAAGATAATTCAAAGAAGGGGGAGGAATCACCTTTTTTGCAAATTATTCCGATTCGATTTTTTGCAGCTAGTGAAGAAAAGCATTACCATATTCCACTGCTCATATCTCCTTGGGGTTATCAAACATACCGGGGAAGTTAATGTGTTAACAAAAATGAGCAGAAAAAAGAAAGGAGAAATACTATGGGGCAATATGATTTAGTAATACGGAATGGACTTGTTGTAAAAGAAAAGGAAGTAGTGAAAGCAGATATCGCAATTTTAAATGGGAAAATCAAAGAGATTGCATCACAACTTCCGGAAGATATTCATGCAGAACAAATAATTGATGCAACAGGATTGCATGTCTTTCCGGGATTAATTGATTCCCATGTTCATTTTAATGAACCAGGAAGAACAGAGTGGGAAGGATTTGAAACGGGAACGAAAAGTCTAGCAGCTGGCGGCGTTACACTATTTTTTGATATGCCATTAAACAGTCATCCACCGACAACGACAAAATATGCCTTTGACCTAAAGGATCGAATAGCGAAAGAAAAGTCATTAGTAGATTATCGTTTATGGGGGGGAGTAGTTCCTGGCAATACAGAACACTTAGAAGAACTTAAAGAAGCCGGTGTTATTGGATTTAAAGCATTTATGTCAGGAAGTGGCATTGAGGATTTTGAAGCATCAGATGATTCAACTTTATTTAAAGCGATGGAAAAAATTGCAGCATTAGATGGAATTTTAGCAGTTCATGCGGAAAGTGATATTATTACATCACAATTAGGGAAAATAAATAAGCAAGCAAAAAATTATAGTGGAAAAGCTTATGGTGACTCGAGACCGATTTATTCGGAGGTAGAGGCTGTACAACGAATTATTGCATATGCGGAAGCAACAAAATGCAAAGTACATATTGTACATATTACTAGTACGAAAGTGTTAGAACCCATTATCGCTGCTAAGAAAAAAGGAATAGACATATCCGTTGAAACTTGTCCTCATTATTTATCTTTAACAACGGATGATATAGATGCTTTAGGCGCTATTGCTAAATGTGCTCCTCCATTACGGGATTTACAAGAAATAGAAGCGTTGTGGACAGCGGTGAAAAACGGGGAAATAGATACGATTGGATCAGATCATTCCCCATCGCCTCCCGTTATGAAAGAAGGCAATTTATTAGAAGCATGGGGTGGCATTTCTGGTTGTCAGTCTATGTTGAATGTTTTGCTGGAAGAAGGCTATTGGAAAAGACAAGTATCTCTCCCACAATTAGCGAATGTAGTCTGCAAAAATCCTGCTAAAAGATTTGGTTTGGAACAACAAAAAGGCAGCATCGAATTACATAAAGATGCAGATTTTGTTTTGATTGATTTAGAAGAATCTTTTACATTAAAAAAAGAAGATTTATATTATCGTCATAAACAAAGTCCTTATATCGGAAGAACATTCAGAGGGAAAGTAAAACAAACATTCAAATCTGGTATAAAAGTATACGAAGACTAATTAAGGAAAAGAGCTAGAAAATAATTTCCGTTGAGGAGACTATTTTCTAGCTTTTTTTGTCTTTTATACTTTTCATATACAAAGGGTTTAAAAACGAATTATTTATATGTTTTTTAATTAAATGTTCGTAAATAAAACAAAAAAACCTTGATAAAAACATAGCTAGTACGTTATTATGCTCAATAAAGGAACAAATTCTAAAGGGGGAAGCATGATGCTTGGTGCACCATTTTCAAATAAAGCAAAAAAAATTGTCATACTCGGCTCAGGAGAACTAGGAAAAGAAGTGATCATTGAAGCCCAACGCTTAGGGATAGAAACAATAGCTGTTGATAGATATGAACATGCACCTGCTATGCAAGCTGCACATCGTTCGTATGTTATCAATATGCTTCAATCAAAAGAAATAAAAGAATTGATTCAAAAGGAACAGCCAGATTTTATTGTGCCTGAAATCGAAGCAATCGCAACGGAAGCTTTAATAGATTTGGAACAAGAAGGATTTAACATTATTCCAACTGCAATGGCTACCAATTTAACAATGGACCGAGAAGGAATTAGAAGGCTGGCAAATGAAACATTAAACCTTCCGACAGCAAAGTATGAATTTGCAAATAATCTGGATGAATTAAAGGAAGCAGTAGCAAAGATTGGTACTCCATGTGTGATTAAACCGATTATGAGTTCTTCTGGAAAAGGACAAACCATCTGTCGGAGTTTACATGATATCGATTCATCTTGGAATGAAGCATTAGAAGGTGGAAGAGGCAAAAAAACAAGAGTGATAGTGGAAGAGTTTATTTACTTTGAATCAGAAATTACGCTGCTCACTGTACGTAATGTTAATGGCACAATGTTTTGTCCGCCAATTGGCCATACACAAAAAGACGGAGACTATATTGAATCATGGCAGCCGCACGCTATGGAGGAAAAACAAATCAAAGAAGCAGAACATATTGCCAAAAAAATTACAGATGCTTTAGGTGGTTATGGATTGTTTGGTGTTGAATTGTTTTTAACAAAAAGCGGCGTATACTTCAGTGAAGTATCTCCTCGTCCTCACGATACAGGAATGGTTACCCTTGTAACCCAGGATCTATCTGAATTTGCTTTACATGTACGCGCAATATTGGGCTTGCCGATAACAGGTGTAAAATTATTGTCAGCAGGAGCAAGTAAAACAATCAAAGCAACAGAAGAAAGCGAAGAGTATCAATTTGAGGGAGTGGAACAAGCGCTTTCGATTCCGAATACACAAATTAGAATGTTTGGAAAACCACGCTCATTAAAAGGAAGAAGGATGGGAGTTGTACTCCAAACAGATGAAAATGTAGAAATGGCTATTCAAAATGTTCGAAAAGCAGCTTCTAAAGTGTCGCTTTCTTATAAATAGAAGGTCTTTTTTAGGCAAGTTTAAAATGGGGAGTTTGTTCTAGTCAATGGGGTAAATCGTTAAGCAAAATATAAAAATTAATTGAAGAGGTGTAAAATGAATAATAAAAATCGATGGTTAATTGCGTTATCAGCAGTAGGAATACATATTTCTATTGGTTCTGTATACGCTTGGAGTGTATTTACAAAACCTTTAGAAGCCGCTTATAACTGGAGCTTGAGTAGTATTTCATGGACATTCAGCATCGCCATTTTATTTTTAGGATTATCAGCAGCTTTTTTAGGACATTTTGTGGAAAAATACGGTCCTAGAGCTTCTGGAACATTATGTGCTTTCTTTTTCGGAATTGGGATGGCAGGAGCCGGGTTCGCTACAAGTATTGCTTCATTGCCGTTATTATATGTATGTTATGGTATGTTAGGTGGAATCGGTCTTGGTGTAGGCTATATTACTCCTGTTTCCACATTAATAAAGTGGTTTCCAGATCGTAGAGGCTTGGCAACAGGGCTAGCTATTATGGGGTTTGGATTCGCTTCAATGGTAAGCAGTCCAATTATCAATAAGTTAATTTCTTCTGTTGGGATTTCTTCCACTTTTTATATTTTGGCAGTTGTCTATTTTGTTATTATTTTTATTTCTTCTCAATATTTAGCTGCACCACCAAAAAATTATATGCCTGCACGTATTCAAGAATCAATCAATAAAGGAAAATCTGTGCTAAAAACGGATTTAGCACAATTAACAGCAAATGAAGCAGTAAAAACGAAACGATTCTGGGCTTTATGGATGATGTTTTTTATTAATATTACTTGTGGAATTGCCGTATTAGCCGTTGCATCTCCTATGGGACAAGAGCTTGCAGGGATGTCAGTAGGAGCTGCTGCAGCATTAGTTGGCATAATGGGTATTTTTAATGGACTAGGAAGAATTGTTTGGGCGGCTATTTCTGATTTTATTGGAAGACCAAATGTGTATACATTATTTTTTGCTATTCAAATTATTGCTTTTTTTGCACTTCCTCATTTACAGCAGCCGGTTGCATTCTCTATAATAGTATGTATCATTATGTCTTGTTATGGCGGAGGGTTTGCATCTATTCCTGCATATATAGGAGACTTATTCGGCACACGTCAATTAGGTGCAATTCATGGCTATATGCTGACTGCATGGGCTGCTGCAGGTATTGCAGGACCTATATTTGTTTCTTGGATCCGAGTTTCAACCGGAAGCTATCAAGGAACATTAACTGTATTTTCTTGTTTGTTTATTCTCTCCTTGGCTATCTCTTTTATCATTCGAGTAGATATAAAAAAAATCAAATTAATGAACAAAAATTTAAATGAGAATAATAGTTATTAATCTTGTTAACTGTGCTTGGAGGATTATTTCCTCCTGCACTTTTTCTGTGTTAGAGCGTTATTTCTTATTTGTGGGGAGCTATGCAAGATGGACAGTTTTAATGCGCAGTTTTTGTATTCGGTTATTATTATTGCTTTAGGCTATTTCTTCAAAAGGTGGAATATCATAAAAGAGAAGGATGGAGAAGCAATTGCAAGAGTGATTTTTAATATTACATTACCTTGCTTAATCATCTATACTTTCCATAATATTGTGATTGAAACCTCATTAATCATGTTGGTAGTATTAGGATTTTTATATGGCATTATCATTGCCGTTTTAGGACTATTTTTATTTAGAAAAGAAGCTCGCATGGAAAAAGGGATGCTGAGCATGCTTATTCCTGGCTTTAATATTGGCTTGTTTGCTTTTCCATTAGTGGAAGGAATATGGGGACAAGCAGGCCTTAAATACTTTGGAATGTTTGATGTAGGGAATGCAGTTATAACATTTGGATTAAGCTATTTAATCGGCAGCTATTACTCGAAAGAAGGGGTCGTTTTAGATTTTAAACATATTGTCAACAAAATGGCAAAATCAATTCCTTTAATGACTTATATTATTATTTTTATTATTAATCTATGTGGGATTCATTTGCCAGATACAGCAGTTGAAATTACGACCATTTTATCTAAAGCAAATATGCCTCTTTCCTTATTATTGCTTGGTATTTATCTGAATTTCTCTTTTGAAAAAAGCCACTGGAAGGGAATTGGAAAGGTATTAGGCTTGAGGTATGGCGTAGGGCTAGCATTAGGTATATTAGGTTTTTATTTGCTGCCTGTTGAAGATATGTTTCGTTATACAGTATTGATAGCCCTTATCTTGCCAATGGCTTCAGCCGTTTTACCATATAGCATTGAATTTAAATACAATCAGCGTTTTGTTGGAACTGCTGCAAATCTATCTATTCTCTTAAGTTTTTTCTTATTATGGGTGATCGGCAATATGCTTGTTTAATGGCGAGATTTCAACATAAAAACAAAAGTCGTGCAAAATGTTCTGCACGGCTTTTGTTTAGTTAAAAGTCACCGATAATCAAGTGCTTTTCGCATTTCATTGTCTAGCTACAGGCGCTATCGGCTCGAGTCAAATAACCTGTCTGAATAAAAAGTAAAAAGCAACTTTTTATCAGCCAGAACATTTGCATGTCGCCGATAATCAAGCGCCTTTCGCATTTCTGTTAAGGTGTAAAGAAATTTTCTGTGTAATAGGGCTGGGATTTTGCATTAAATGCTACTCCGATGCCTAAATTCCGAAAGTCTTTTTGTAAAATATTTTTGCGGTGGCCGGATGAATTCATCAAACCTTCATGTGCAAATATGCTGCTGTATTGTCCATAAGCTAGATTTTCACCGGCTGTTGTATAGCGAATTCCATCTTCAAGCATGCGGTCAAAAGGAGATTCTCCTTCTAAATTAGTATGATCAAAATAATTATTCACAGCCATATCATTACTATGTTTACGAGCAGTGCCTTTCACATGATCATTCCATTTTAATGGAGATAAACCATTGTTTACTCGGCTGGCATTAGTTAAATCAAATAATTGGTACTCAAAACCTTTTTGGAGATCTGGGGAGCTTTTTGTGTAAAAGTCCGTTCGATTTTCTTCCAGTTCCCCATCAATTATTTGCATAGCCGTTACAGTATTTCCCTCTTCCTTATCAAAAAACACCGTAACATATTCCTTATCTAATAAAAACATTTCATAATCTTTATCTGCAGGCAGTTTATAATATACAAATCCTTTTTTTAATTCAGTTAAAGGTTCACCTAATGTTTTAAGAACAGTATTTTTATCTATCCCTTTTTTTAATCCATTTTTAGAAGCAATCAAGTCTTGGTTCGTATATATCGCTTTTACAGATTGATTTTTGTCATATCCGACCATTACGAAATGGTGATAATTCTCATGATATACATACCAAGGAATACCATATTCATTTATAGTTTGCCGTTTCGCTTCACCTAAATGCTTTTCCACCTCTTCTTTTTTATCACCAATTTGAATGTTATAAATAGAAAAGGTTTGTTCAGTAGGAGTTGCTAATTCTGGTTGTTCGAGGCTTTTTTGCTCCTTCTCTACATTCCATTCAGGTAATTTATCCTGAGTTTGTTGGAAAAGTGTTTTTAAGTTATTCCATTCATTCTCTATATTTTGAAAAAAAGAAGTTATAGAATCTTGATTCACTTCTGAATGTATCATATCCATTGTTTTAGGCAAAGAAGCAGCGTCAATTTTACCATGTATATATTGATAACCTCCATACATGATTAAAAGAAATAATGAAAATTTTAACAAGGTTCTCAAGGTTTTTATCTCCTCCATTCTTTCTAAGCATAACCAATTTCTCCATGAAAGATAATTCTTTCATTCTATTTTAGTATAGCATGATAGATTCGGTAAATCATGCATACACTTTGTTTAAATTTTATAGTTCTGACAATCATTTATTCCTTTTGTAATGATGAAATCTAATTGTTAGGAATATGTAATGTTGTTAGGGTTGTCATTTTTATTAAAATGCTGGTATACTATAATAAATAAAGCGCTTTATAGTTGGTTTTTATACAAAATTTCCATACTACATTTAGCGTTCTAATGTCTAACGCACTTCAGAACTTCTCGGTATTGCTTTTCTAGAGGTATTGCTATGCATGACAAAGCACTAAAGGAGGCTTCATATGCATTTAGTAACAGCCGATATTGACGAAGTATTACAAACCACAGCGGAGATAGGAAAAAGCCGTATCAATTGGAACATTATCATAATTGAAATAGATAAATTGTTAGAAGACACAAAAAACTGGAATTAAATAGCCGAAGACTTCATCCGAAAAATGGGGAAATAGATAGATGAAAATCTACTGCATTCCCATACTTTTACGTTTGGAGTCTTTTTTTATGGACTTTTCTAAAAGTCTGCTGTTTTGAATAAAATAATTAACTTTTTTAATCATAAGGTAGCCACCCATGCAAACAAAATTTGCATCATGGCGCATGAAAAAAAGCAGCATTCTATTTTTTTAGGTCTAAGTTTGGAGCAGGGAGCAGTTTGCATACACGAAGACTCCAGTGGGAATGCTAGAAAGACGAGAACCGGCAGGAAAGGGAAGTGTATGCAGGCTGGGGACTAATTGAGCGTGAATACCTATTTCAGGCTAGTCTAGAAGTAGGTAGATTCATTTAGGTAGCTATTTATCATTAAAAACGAAAAATTTTTCTCTTTTCTATCAACCTATTTTTAAAAGAAGGAAGGGATTTTGATTCGAATGTCGAAATAGCTAGTAAGGAAAGGATAGATAATAATAGTTCGAAATAAGCACGATGGAAAAATTAGGATGACTATTATTGTGAAAAAATATAATTTAATATTCTTTTTATGATGAACACTTTATTTATTCGAATATAAAAGTTCCAATCATTTTTTTATCGATAATTCGATTTTGTGACATAATATTATGGAGAGAATTTGTATTCATATTAAAATGACCATCATAAAATGATTAAAACTTTTTCAAAAGATAAACAAATTTTCCTTTCCCATCATAAAAGTTGCGTTATAATAAGTAGAAAAATAATATTAATGTAAGGAGAAATCAACGTGAGTGAACAAACTATTACAGTAACATTAGCAACAGAAAAAAAACCAAAACCAGATTCCGCTAAATTAGAATTTGGTAAAGTCTTTACTGATCATATGTTTATGATGGACTATTCAGTAGAAAAAGGATGGCATGATGCACAAATTCTTCCATACCAGTCTATATCATTAGATCCTGCTTCTGTTATTTTCCACTATGGACAAACTGTTTTTGAAGGCTTAAAAGCATATTTAACAAAAGAAGAAAAAGTGCTTTTATTTAGACCAGACAAAAATATGGAACGTTTAAATAAATCAAATGATCGTTTATGCATTCCAGAAATTGATGAAGAATTTGCTTTAACTGCTCTTAAACAATTAATTAATATCGATAAAGACTGGATTCCAACAGGTGAGGGAACTTCTCTTTACATACGACCATTTATTATTTCTACTCAGCCTTATTTAGGGGTTGCTGCATCAGTAAGCTATAAATTTATGATTATTTTATCTCCGGTTGGTTCTTATTATAAAGAAGGAGTTAAACCAGTTAAAATATTTGTTGAAAATGAATTTGTTCGTGCTGTTGCTGGTGGTACTGGTTCAGCAAAAACAGCTGGCAACTATGCGGCAAGCTTAAAAGCTCAACAAATTGCTGCGAAAAAGGGATATTCACAAGTTTTATGGTTAGATGGCGTGGAGAAAAAATACATCGAAGAAGTTGGAGCGATGAATGTTTTCTTTAAAATAAATGGAGAAGTTATCACACCAGTATTAAATGGCAGCATCTTAGAAGGTGTGACAAGAAGAAGTATTATTGAATTATTAAAACATTGGAATATACCTGTAACAGAAAGAAAAATTACCGTTGAGGAAATTTTTGCTGCACAAAAAAGCGGAGAGTTAGAAGAAGCGTTTGGAACAGGAACTGCAGCCGTTATATCTCCAATTGGCGAATTTTTCTGGAATGAAGAAGTTATTGTTTTAAACAATGGTGAAACTGGAGAACTTGCGAAGAAATTATATGATACTATTACGAATATCCAAAATGGGAAAGAAGAAGATCCATTCGGCTGGACAGTAGAAGTATAAGCGAATTTATTATCTGAAAAAAATACAAAAAAGAGGCAGTTTGTTTTATAAAACAGACTGCCTCTTTTTTTAAAATTATCTTGAAGACTTAACACTTAAAATAAATTGTTCTACTACTTTTGCTACACCGTCATTATTGTTCGTATCGGTTGTATGGTCTGCAATTCTTTTAATATCTTCTGGAGCATTGCCCATAGCTACTCCAAGTCCAGCAAATTCAATCATGGCCAAGTCATTATAGCTGTCTCCGATGGCAATTACTTCGTCACGTGTAATCCCTAATTTATTGATTAATAATTCAAGACTCGTTCCTTTTGTTACTCCTTTTTCTGTAAATTCCAGAAAGTATGGTTTTGAGCGCATAACACTTAATTTGTTTTGCAACTCAACCTGGAGCAAACTTTCAACTGCTTTCAAATGTTCTTCTTCTTTTACCATTAGTACTTTAACAACAGGCTCTTGAACACTTTCAACAAAGTCAGGTACTTCAGTAATAGGAAGGCCTGTTAATTTAGATTCAATCTCTGTAAATGGATTATTCTCTTCTGTAATGATACTGTCACCAACGTAAGTATGGATCCATACCTTTTCTCGTTTGCTAATTTCAAACAGATCATGGACTGTTTCTGCAGAAAGCGTACTGCTGAACAATTCCTCATTCGTTTTACAATTCGTTATTTTTGCACCATTAAAAGATAAAATAAAACTTCCGTATTTAGCTAATTCTAATTCACGAGCGCTTTGAACCATTGCAAAGGTTGGCCGTCCGGATGCCAATACTACTTTAACACCTAACTCTTGCGCATCCATTAATGCTTTTTTTGTTCTATCTGATATTGTATGGTCATCTTGTAATAATGTATCGTCCATATCTAACACAATCATTTTATAAGTCATTTCTTTTTCTCCTCACCATCACGTACTATTCGAAATCTCCCTCATTATAAAGAATATACAATCTTACGTAAATACTATTGAAAGAAATTTACGAATTAATACGAATCAATATGGAATAAATTTCCGAAAAAAAGTATTTGAATTATCAGATAATTATTGTTATACTATAAAAAAGAAAAGGGGTTGATTCAAATGGAAAAGTATTTATTAAATGCTCCAAAACAGTCTGTAGGAAATGTAATAGATTCTTTATTTGCTGAAATGGTATTGGAAAAGGCCCTTTATGAGTTTCGTAAAACAATTATTGAGAAACAAATTGATTCAACACTTATGAAAGGTGATAAAAAAGAATTTATGCGCCTTACCAATGAGTTAAATGAATTAATGGCTTAAACAAAACACAATTAGTTCTGAACTATTATACTTAAAATAAACATGTATTTATCTATTCTAACCGCAAAAAAATAGTAAAGTGAAATAAAAAAAGACACCAATATTGGTGTCTTTTTTAAGTATTGAGGCAATAAACAGTGCTCCACATAGCACTATAGGTGTTTATTGACTTATTCAATAGAGCTCATCGCAAAAATAAATATAACATAAAATTTATTAGAATACAATCATTTTTTTGTGATTACTTGTCTTTTTAATAAAATGTAATGAAAAAGCAGAAATTTACACCCATCATTTTTCAGCTATAATGTTGAAGTTAACAGATAAATGAACAGATATAAACAATAATACCCATCCATCAAAGTGAAAAACGGAAGAGTGTTGGTGCAAAACTTGTTCTTTTACAAATAGGATGCATTTTTTTAGTTCTATTATAATAAGGTGAATTAATTGACTAATGAAAGTGATTCCACTAAGATGACAGTACAATTTAACAGAGGTTGAATGCTGGAGAACTTTATTGAGCTAGAAACTATAAGGGAGTCCAAAAGGGAAGTAAAATGATCGGATGATAACTAAATCGAACGTTAACACCTGCATGAGGATGAGTGAATAGAATAAAGAAAGCAGATGAAGATATGGAGAGAATTAGAAGATAAAATGAGCTATTAAGGAGGACCTCCTTTGAAAAAATATGATGAACTTGCAAAAAGTATTCATTATCATTTTTATAATAAAAAGTTTTCTGAAGCCAAAAAACATAAAGATTTGGAGCTTATTGGAAAAGGGAGAAGTGCGTATGTATTTAAGATTAACAATACATCCTTAGCCATTAAGGTGTTTTTCAAAAAATATGAACATTTAGCAAAAACGGAAGGGGAAATTTATGAAACAGTACGTGGAATTTCTTTTTTTCCTCAAGTTTATGAAATCGGCAACAATTATATTGTAATGGATTTTATTGAAGGAAAAACATTGTTTGAGTGTTTAATAGAAGGAATTCTTATTACAGAAGATCATATAAAAGAAACAGATGCAGCTATTTTATTATCGAATCAAAAAGGACTAAATCCTTCTGATATTCATTTGAAAAATATCATTTTAACGAAAGAAAATGAAATCAAAATTATTGATTTAGCACGGTTCAGACAAGAGAAGAAATGTACTCAGTGGATGGATTTAAAAAAGGCTTTTTATTCTATCTATCAAAAGCGTTACTTCCCGAAAAAAGTTAGCAAATATATTTTGCACACTATTCGAATACTATATAAAAAGCAATTGTTAAAATCAATTGTTTAGCTGTACGTCATTATTTCCCTTATAATTAAAAAGGAAATAATGATTTTTTTTACATAAAAAGGAGGAACTATCGATGAAAATTTATAAAAGCCGTCAAGAGGTGGCGGATCAAGAAAAATGGAACTTGCAGCATATATATGAAAACGAAACTTTGTGGGAAGAGGATTTTAAGAAGCTAGAAGTGAAAATAAAGGAAATCGAGAAATATAATGATAAAATCACGGATGCTGCTTGCTTGCTTTCCTATTTAACAAAATCAGAAGAAATCGGAACAATCTATAAAAAATTATATTGTTATAGCATGCTTTTACTAGACTTAGATACTAGAAATACACATGCTCAAAAGCTATTGGATAAAGCGAGGCAGCTTGGACAAAAATGGAGCAGTGCTACATCATTTTTTATGCCATTCCTGTTAAGTCTGGATGAAGAAGTTTTAAAGCAATATATAATAGAAGAAAAAGGGCTTCGTTATTTTGAAAAAGATTTATTAGAGTCATTCTCTTATAAAAAGCATGTTCTAAGTAAAGAAAAAGAAGAAATACTTGCATTATTAGGGGAATCTTTATCTGTGCCAAGTCAAGTTTTTGGCATGATTAATAATGCAGATATTAAATTTGGCACGGTAACCGATGATGAAGGAAAAGAAGTAGAATTAACAAGAGGCATGTATGCTAAGTTGATTGAACATGAAGACAGAAATAAAAGAAAGGAAGCCTATAAAGCCTATTATCAGCCTTATATTACATTAAAAAACACAATTGCTACAACCTTTGCTTCAGCAGTAAAAAATAATGTCAAAACCTCAAAAATAAGAAATTATCCATCTGCACTAGAAAAAAGTTTATTTGCTGACAGAGTTCCAAAAGAAGTGTATGAAAACTTAATAGAAGCAACAAGAAAAAATTTGCCATATATGAATGAATATATGCAATACCGCCAAAAAAAGCTGGCAATAGAGGAGCTTCGTGCTTATGACTTAAGTGTTCCATTAGTAAAAGGAGCAGCAGACGAAAAAATCACGTATGATAAAGCATATGAAATAATGCTAGAAGCGTTGAAACCGTTAGGAAAAGATTATATTGAAATATTAAAATCTTTTAAGGAAAAACGTTATTTAGATGTGCGTGAAACACCAGGGAAGCGTTCTGGTGCATATAATTTAGGTTTATATGGTGTGCATCCATTTATTCTATTAAATCATCGTGATGATTTAGACAGTTTATTTACATTAGCACATGAATGCGGCCATGCAATGCATTCTTATTACAGTAGCAAACATCAGCCGCAGATTTCTGCTGGGTATAGTATTTTTGTAGCAGAGGTTGCCTCAACGGTAAATGAAGTGTTATTAATTCGATATTTATTAAAAGTGGAAAAGGATCCCGATAAAAAAGAGCATCTATTAAACCATTTTATCGATAGTTTTAAAGGAACCTTTTTTACGCAAGTAATGTTTAGTGAATTTGAAAAAACTGTTCATGAAAAAGCGGAAGCGGGAGAAGCGCTAACACTTGATTTATTTAATGAAACATATGAAGAGCTATTTAAGGCATATAATGGTGAGCAGCTTGTGGTGGAAGAAGAAGTGAAATATGGCTGGGCAAGAATCCCCCATTTTTATCGACCTTTTTATGTATATAAATACGCAACAGGTTTTGCTTCTGCCATTACAATCGCTGATAAATTATTAGCAGGAAACGAGAAGGATACTGCTGCATATTTAAAATTTCTCAAAAGTGGAAGTTCGGAATTTCCTTTAGAGCTATTGAAAAAAACCGGTGTTGATTTAACTGCACCGGAAACAATTGACCACGCTTTATCTATTTTTCATTCACTTGTGCAAGAAGTGATTGAAAATTAAAGGTTATATTGTTGAAAATGAAGCTAATGCTTTTTTAGTATAGATTCAGACAGACATGAGAATTTAAGCTTAATCAAAGGTTTCGCAATCGTAAGAGATGTCTATCATTAGACATCTCTTACGATTGCTGGATTCTATATTGCTAGGTCTAGTGTGGAATTTGCAGCAAACAGGCATATGAAAAAATATTTTATTACATAAATATTAGGGAAAACACTTGTTTTTATTCAAATTGAAAAGGATGCAGTTGTTTGAAGACGCTCGTCCTACTGGCATGGAGAGGCATCTTTCTCTTGCATGACTGCCTAGATTTATAGAGAAGGCGAAAGGAAAGGGGGAGCTATGCGAAATAGCAGCACAGTTGTAGCCCCGCGGAAAATAGAACAACTCTCGGTTGATTCGATTTTCTGTTTCCTTTTTTGATTGTATTTCCCCTGAGTCAAGAGAGCACTTGCTCTTTTCTTATTGATACTTTTCTAATATAGAAAAGAATTCAATTACAAAATGATAAAATGTTTGCACAGATGGAGGCAGTTCCCGGTTCTTTGGTATAATAACACCGACAGTCCGGTTAATGACCGGATTTTCAATTGGGATTTTTACAGTGAATTTAGGTACTGTATCATAAAATGTACTCTCGGGAAGCAAGGTAACGCCCATACCGGCAGACACTAAGCCTTTTATGGCATCTAAATCCTCTCCTTCTGAATCTATTGTAGGTAAAAAGCCCTCTTGTTTACAAGCATCATATGCAATTTTCTGTAATATATAGCCTTTTGGAAACAAAACAAAAGGATCATTTCTTAAATCTCGCAAGCGCAAACTGTGTCTTTCTGCTAAAATATGATTACTAGGTATTAAAGCGTGTATTTGTTCCGTAAAGAGAATATTTCCTTTTATATTAAAATCATCTGTCGGAACAGGACCTAAGAAGGCAAGATCAATGTCTCGGTTTTTAACAGCTTCGATTAAAAAGCTATAAGAGCCTTGTCTTAATTGAAACGCAATCTGTGGATGTTTCTCTTTAAAAGCGGATAAAACAGTTGGCAGTAAATGACTTGCAAGACTTGTTGGAAATCCAATTTTGATAGAACCTTTGTTTGGATCCAGATAAGCGTCCACTTGTTCAATTGCAAGATCAACAGCCTTTATAATAGCTAATGTGTGCGTTAAAAATATCTTTCCAATCGAAGTTAATTTAACGTTTCTCCCTTCTCTTTCGAATAAATGAACACCAAGTTCATCTTCTAGATTTGCAATTTGTCTGCTTATTGCAGATTGGGCAACATGCAAGTGTTCTGCTGCTTCTGATACATGTTCTCTTTCTGCCACTTCTATAAAATATTTCAGTTGTCTCAATTCCATTTTTTTGTCGAATCCTCCATTCATCTCATAATTAGATTGTTTCTATCCAAATAATATATTGTTTATATGAATTTGCATAGTATAATTGGGTTATCTGAACTAAAAAAGTTGTTAGAAAATCTGACAGGGGTGGTTGAAATGACGTACAACCAAATGGCAAAATCACAAGGTCTTTATAGACCAGAATTTGAACATGATGCATGTGGTATCGGTTTATTCGCTCATATTAAAGGCATAGCAACACATGACATCGTGACAAAGGGTTTAAGTATGCTTTGTAAATTAGATCATCGTGGCGGGCAGGGAAGTGACCCGTTAACTGGTGATGGAGCAGGATTAATGGTTCAAATACCAGATCGTTTCTTTCGAAAAGAAATTACAGATTTTTCATTGCCGGAAAAAGGACAATACGGCGTTGGAATGATCTTTTTTTCTCAAAAGGATCAAAACAGAGAAGAAATTGAAGAAAAAATAAATGAATTTATTGAGGCTGAAGGGCAAGTGCTCCTCGGTTGGAGAACTGTACCTACAGATTTCAGAAAAATCGGAAAAGTGGCACAGGAAAGCTGTCCAATCGTGCGTCAAGTATTTATTCAAACAAATAAAGAAAATATGGACGATTTAGCATTTGAACGCAAACTTTTTATTATCCGTAAATTATCCGAAAATTGGGGCAAAACAAAAGATAAAGATTTTTATTTTGCAAGCCTTTCTAGTAGAACTATTGTATACAAAGGTTTATTAACATCAGAACAGGTTGGCACATTCTATTTGGATGTCCAAAGTCCAGACTTTATTTCGGCATTTGCTTTAGTGCATTCCCGCTTTAGCACAAATACATTCCCGAGTTGGGAAAGAGCACATCCAAACCGTTATATTATTCATAACGGAGAGATCAATACACTGCGCGGCAATCTTAATTGGATGAAAGCGAGAGAGCAGCAATTTGCCTCTGAAGCATTTGGTGAAGATTTGCAAAAGGTATTGCCTATATTAGATGCAAATGGAAGTGATTCGTCTGTTTTTGATAATGCGTTAGAGTTTTTTGTTCTATCGGGCCGGAAGCCTGCACATGCAGCAATGATGTTAATTCCGGAGCCATGGACCGAGAATCCACATATCTCAAAAGAAAAAAGAGCATTTTACGAGTATCACAGTAGTTTAATGGAACCGTGGGATGGTCCGATGGCCATTTCCTTTACAGATGGAAAGCAGATTGGTGCGATTTTAGATCGTAACGGACTAAGACCTGCACGTTATTATGTAACAAAAGATGATTATATTATTTTCTCTTCAGAGGTTGGGGTTATACCTGTAGAGGAAGAAAATATTTTATACAAAGATCGTTTAAGTCCTGGAAAAATGCTGTTAATTGATTTAGAAGAAGGACGCATTATTTCCGATGAAGAATTAAAAGGACAAATCGTTTCAGAAAAGCCATATCAAAAATGGCTAGATGAAGAAGTGGTGAGATTAGACGGAGTAAATGAAAAAGAAGAAGGATTAGATGATCTACTAATACGTCAAAAAGCGTTTGGCTACACATACGAAGATGTTCAAAAAAATCTAATTCCAGTGGTATTAGAAGGAAAAGACCCAATCGGTTCTATGGGAAATGATACACCGCTTGCTGTCTTATCTGATAAACCGCAGTCTTTGTTTAATTATTTTAAACAATTATTTGCTCAAGTAACGAATCCGCCAATTGATTCTATTCGTGAACATTTGGTAACCTCTACGCTTTCTTGGCTTGGAGCAGAAAAAAATCTGCTACACCCAAATGAAACGAACTGCCATCGGATTCAATTGAATTCGCCAGTGCTATCAAATGCTCAGTTAGAGCAATTAAGAAGCTCAGTAGATTCAGCATTTCTAACAGAAACAATTGATGCATTGTTTGAAGAGAATTTAGAGGAAAGTTTGCAGCTTGTTTTGCAAACAGCAGAAACTGCTATTGAAAAAGGCATCAGCTTGATTATTCTATCTGACAAAGGAATGAATAAA
Organism: Niallia sp. WK069_GA_01; assembly: GCF_983173855.1. Classification (NCBI taxonomy): domain Bacteria; kingdom Bacillati; phylum Bacillota; class Bacilli; order Caryophanales; family Bacillaceae; genus Niallia; species Niallia sp. WK069_GA_01. The sequence continues at coordinate 2,731,019 of NZ_OZ470138.1, read as the reverse complement.
GATAAAAAAGCTATTCCAGTATTATTAGCAGTAAGTGCTTTGCATCAATATTTAATTAAAAAAGGAATTCGTACGAAAGCGAGCATTCTTGTTGAATCAGGAGAAATAAGAGAAGTGCATCATTTTGCAAGTTTAATCGGTTTTGGTGCTGATGCAATCAATCCATATCTTGTATATGCAACCTACAAAAAGTCAATAGAAGATGAGGTTTTATCTTTACCTTATAAAGAAGCTGTTTCTCGATTTAATACAGTAGTAACAGAAGGCGTTGTAAAAGTAATGTCTAAAATGGGAATTTCAACGATTCAAAGCTACCGTGGTGCACAAATTTTTGAAGCAGTAGGAATTGGAGAAGAAGTAATAAATAAATATTTCGAAGGCACTGTTTCTCAATTAGGTGGAATCGGAATAGAAACTATTGCAGCTGAAACAACCAAACGCCATGAAGAAGCATTTGCCCCTTCGTTAGATGATGCGTTGGATTCAGGAAGTGACTTCCAATGGAGAAAAGGTGGAGAACATCATGCTTTTAATCCGAAAACAATTCATACTTTGCAATGGGCGTGTCGCAAAGGCGATTACAAATTATTTAAACAATATTCACATGCAGCAAACGATGAAAGACTAAGCTTTTTACGAAACTTATTCTCTTTTACATCCAATCATCAAGCGATTGATATTAACGAAGTAGAGTCTGTAGAAAGTATTGTAAAACGATTTAAGACAGGTGCTATGTCATTTGGTTCGTTAAGTAAAGAAGCGCATGAAACTTTAGCAATCGCGATGAATCGAATTGGCGGAAGCAGCAACAGTGGAGAAGGCGGAGAAGACCCAACGCGTTTTGAATTGGATGAAAATGGAGACAACCGCCGCAGTGCCATTAAGCAAATAGCATCGGGTCGTTTTGGTGTAAAAAGTCATTATTTAATTAATGCGAATGAATTACAGATTAAAATGGCACAAGGAGCAAAACCAGGTGAAGGTGGGCAATTGCCAGGAAACAAAGTATATCCATGGGTAGCAGATGTTCGCGGATCAACACCAGGAGTTGGGTTAATCTCACCACCGCCACATCATGATATTTATTCTATCGAAGATTTAGCTCAGCTAATTCATGATTTGAAGAATGCAAATAGAGGCGCAAGAATCAGTGTTAAGCTAGTTTCTAAAGGCGGAGTAGGAACAATTGCTGCAGGTGTAGCAAAAGGTGCGGCAGATGTAATTGTAGTCAGCGGCTATGATGGAGGAACAGGTGCATCTCCAAAAACAAGCATCAAACATACTGGTTTACCATGGGAGCTTGGTTTGGCTGAAGCTCATCAAACATTAATGCTAAACGGGCTTCGAAGCAGGGTTGTTTTAGAAACTGACGGAAAGCTAATGACAGGAAAAGATGTCGTACTCGCAGCACTGCTTGGTGCAGAGGAATTTGGTTTCGCAACAGCACCATTAATTGTACTTGGTTGTGTAATGATGCGTGCCTGCCATTTAGATACTTGTCCAGTTGGTGTTGCAACACAAAACCCAGAATTGCGTTATAAATTTGCAGGGGATCCTGATCATGTTGTCAACTTCATGCGATTTGTTGCTGAAGAGGTTCGTGAACTAATGGCGCAATTAGGATTTAGAACAATGGAAGAAATGGTTGGAAGAACAGATGTTTTAACAGTAAGTGAACGAGCAGCTGGACATTGGAAAGCAAAAGATCTGGATTTATCAAAATTATTATATCAACTAGAAGGAGATCGCACTTGCAATACTCCACAAAATCATAAGATTGATGAAAGTTTAGATATCCAAGAGATTTTACCAGCGGTTGAAAAAGCAATTGAAACAGGCAATAGCGTAGAATTGCATTATTCGGTTAAAAATACAAATCGTGTTGTTGGTACAATTGTCGGCAGTGAAATCTCCAAAAAATATGGAGAAGAAGGATTGGCAGATAATACAATAAACTTGCATTTTAAAGGATCTGCTGGTCAAAGCTTTGGTGCATTTATTCCAAAAGGCATGAGTCTTTATTTAACAGGTGATGCAAATGACTATGTGGGGAAAGGATTGTCTGGAGGAAAAATTGTGATTACGTCACCTGCTGTAGACTCTTATGCAGCAAAAGATAATGTAATTGCAGGAAATGTTGCTTTTATTGGTGCGACAGATGGTGAAGCCTTTGTGAATGGAAAAGCTGGTGAACGATTTGCTGTTCGTAATAGTGGCGCAAATGTAGTCGTAGAGGGTATTGGCGATCATGGTTTAGAGTATATGACTGGCGGTCAAGTTATCGTCCTCGGTGAAGTAGGGAAAAACTTTGCTGCTGGTATGTCTGGCGGGGTAGCATATGTGCTGGCAAATGACAAAGAGACATTTAAAAGTCTTTGTAACCAAGAAATGATTTTATTTGAAGAATTAGAAGATGCAGAAGAAATAAAAAATGTGAAACAATTGATTGAAAAACATGGGGATCAAACAAATAGTATTGTAGCGAGACAAACATTGGAAAACTGGGATAAACAAGTTAGCAAATTTGTGAAGGTAATTCCAAAAGATTACAAACGCATGATGACAAATATTCAAGATGGCTTAAATAGTGGTTTAACAGAAGAGGAAGCTGTCATGAATGCATTTGAAAACAATTCAAAGCACGGCAAAAAAAAACAAAAATCTGCTAAGTTAACAGTAGCTGTTCAGTAAGAAAGGGGAGAGTGAAATGGGAAAAGCAACTGGTTTCATGGAATTTAAACGGGAGGAAGCGGAAGAGAGATCTCCGCTTTCCCGGATAAATGATTATAAAAAATATTCTGCTCCTTTCTCTGATGAGGTACTAAGTAGACAAGGAGCACGCTGTATGGACTGTGCTACACCATTTTGCCATATTGGTATGGAAATTGGCGGTACGACATCTGGCTGTCCTATTCATAATTTAATTCCAGAGTGGAATGATTTAGTCTATCGTGGCAGATGGAAAGAAGCATTAGAGAGATTAGTAAAAACAAATAATTTCCCTGAGTTTACTGGAAGTGCGTGTCCAGCTCCTTGTGAAGGATCTTGTACGGTTGCTATTTCTGATCCAGCAGTCTCTATTAAAAATATTGAACGAACAATAATTGATAAAGGCTTTGAAAATGGATGGATCCAACCGAGAATTCCACAAAAGAGAACAGGAAAAAAAGTAGCGATTATTGGATCAGGTCCTGCAGGTCTTGCAAGTGCTGATCAATTAAATCAGGCAGGACATTCTGTTACAGTTTTTGAACGTTCAGATCGTGCTGGTGGTTTATTAATGTATGGTATTCCTAACATGAAATTAGAGAAAAAAGATGTACAGCGCCGTATAAATTTATTAACGCAAGAAGGCATTGATTTTGTGACAAACACAGAAGTAGGAAAGGATATTACAGCAGATGAATTAAGAGCACAATTCGATGCAGTTATTCTTTGTACAGGTGCCCAAAAGCAGCGTGATTTAGTAATGGAAGGCAGAGAAGCAAACGGTGTTCACTTTGCCATGGACTATTTAACATTAAGTACGAAGAGCTTGCTTGATTCTAATTTGAAAGATGGCAATTATATAAATGCTGAAGGAAAAGATGTTATTGTTATTGGCGGCGGGGATACTGGAGCAGATTGTGTGGCAACAGCTCTTCGTCAAAAATGCAAAAGTGTCGTACAATTCGGCAAGCATCCAAGATTAGGAATCGCACGATTAGATGATAATATGTGGCCAGCTTTTCCTCATGTATTTTCCATTGAATATGCATATGAAGAAGCAGAACAGAAATTTGGCAGTGATCCAAGGCAATACAGCATTCAAACAAAAAAAATGGTAAAAGACGAAAATGGAAACTTAAAAGAGCTTCATACCATTTCGATGAAAAAAGTAAAACAGGATGATGGAACGTTTGTATTTCATGAAATCCCAGGAACAGAAAAAGTTTGGCCAGCAAAATTAGTATTTATTGCAATCGGATTTGAAGGGCCAGAGCAGCCAATTCTTAAACATTTTGGTGTAGAAACAAAAGCTCGAAAAATTGATGCAAAGTATGGCGAATTCCAAACAAACCTAGATGGTGTTTTCGCTGCTGGAGATGCTAGAAGAGGCCAAAGTTTAATCGTTTGGGCTATTAATGAAGGAAGAGAAGTAGCGTGTAAAGTGGATGAGTATTTAATGGGAGTATCTCATCTTCCTACTGTCAATGCCTAAATAAAAAACCAAGGAATATTCTAATTCCTTGGTTTTTTATTTATTGACCTATTTAATCGTTTAGTTTGCTATGCTTTTGGGAATAGAAAAAGTAAATAAATGTACCGATCGTAATCCATATAAGAAAGGCAAACCAAGTAATGCCAGGTAAACTTATTGCTAAACATAGGCATAATAAGGCACTAATAATTGGAAGAACAGGCACAAAAGGTACACGGAAAGAGCCTTTTAACTCAGGAGATTTTTTGCGTAAAACAATTACAGAAATGGAAATAAGTGTAAATGCAGCAAGTGTTCCCATGTTTACTAAATGAGCTAAAGTAGATAAATCAATAAATCCAGCAATTCCAGCAGCAATAATTCCAGTTATCCATGTATTATAAAATGGTGTTTTTGTTTTCGAATTGACTTTTGACAGGACTTTAGGCAATAATCCATCACGACTCATAGAATAACTTAAACGAACTTGTGCATAAATCAGTGCCAATATAACAGTTGTAATGCCAAGTACAGCACCAACTGAAATAATGCCTGCAATGCTATTTTGACCAACTGAATTTAAGGCTAGCGCCACAGGAGCTCCAACATTTAGCTCAGTAAAAGGAATCATTCCAGTTAATACAGCAGATACAATAATATATAAAAATGTACAAATACATAAAGAACCAATAATTCCAATTGGCATTGTTTTAGAAGGGTTTTTCACTTCTTCTGAAGCGGTTGCAACGACATCAAATCCAATATAAGCAAAGAAGACAGTAGCTGCACCTGTAAAAATTCCTGAAAACCCGAATGGCATAAACGGTGACCAATTATCTGGTTTTACATACCATATTCCTACTACGATAAATAAGATAATAACAGTCAGTTTAACAAATACCATAATATTATTGAACTTAATACTTTCTTTTATTCCTTTACTTACTAGACCGGTAATTAAAAGAATAATGATAATGGCTGGCAGGTCAATTATTCCACCCTTTCCAACGCCAGGTGCACTGGAAACAATGGAGGGTATATGAATATTAAAGCCTGCTAATAATGATTGAAAATAAGCAGACCATCCAGTTGCAACGGCTGACACTGCCAAAACATATTCAAGCATGAGATCCCAGCCAATTAGAAAAGCAAACAGTTCCCCTAATGTAGCGTAAGTGTATGTATAAACGCTTCCAGATAAAGGAATGGATGAAGAGAACTCCGCATAACAGAATGCAGCAAGTGCACAAGCTATTCCTGCTATGACGAATGAAAGCATAATTGCAGGTCCAGCATTGCTAGCAGCAACTACACCTGTGACGACAAAAATGCCGGTGCCTATTATACATCCTACACCTAAAAAAATAAGGTCCATTACGCTCATAGAACGAACAAATGATTTATCCTTTGATTGAGCAAGCATTAAACTAATTGATTTTTTTCTGAAAAGCTGATTCATTCTGTTGCCTCCTAGAAGTTGAAATACAATAGCTTTTTTATGAAATATTCTAATAATTTTACTAGAATGTCTTGTCATAAAAATAGTCTCAGCCGATTATATGGTAGGTGATAAAATCAGTCAATGTCAATAATTTGCAAAAAAGATTTCAAAAAACAGATAGTTTTACACTTTTTTAACATGACATATTGATTTACAAGTATTTTTACATAAAAATTAAAATTTTATCCATATAATAAATAAAGTTAAACAATTTTGTGTTCACTTAGAAACGGTTACTAATTATCTTTACGATTAAGTGCTTTCGATGGAAACATAACTTGCTGTTGAAATGGCATTCAACAGCAAGTTATGTTTGTAGACTAAAAATAAGAAGGAATTTGTGATTTTTTCAGTTGTGATAATTTTATAAACATTTCAGCATTAGAGCGTACCATACAGATGGATTGTTTTTTGTGCTGGAGTTTGAGCGGAAGCTCTTTAAAATGGAAACGATGATAATACTGTGGATTTATATCACTGTATAAAAGGAAAATGTCATCTTTTTGTTCAGCCGTAAAAGTAGAAAAAAATTCATTTAGCATGTTAGTTCCATGGTTTTTTCCTTGATGGCTTCTGTGAATAACAATAGACCCTAGTCCATGGATTAAAAGAGATTGATTAAGGTACTGTATTTTGATAAATAATACAATCATGGAACCAATTATGTTATTATTTTTATCTACATATACATAACGAACACCATATTCATCTTCTTTTTTATTATCTTTTACATATTGTTCATACGTTCTTCCTTTTGCCCATTCTTTGTAGCCCATTTGAAAAACAGTGTCCGCTTCATTTGATATAATCTTTCTTAAAAGCATTAGTTACCACCTTTCTATGTTTTAATATTAGCATAAACATATAATTTTTTTTATGGTTCTTTCTCAACAAAAGGTGGTTTTATACGACCTATATTTACATGAGAGCATCCGAGGTGCAAGTGAAGAGTTGTCATAAGTGAATGTTCACGGAAAGCTAAAAATGTACAATAGCAAATAATAACAAACAATCAGCAGAAAAAGGATATATAAAAGCTAGCTTTAAGGAGGTTGCAATGAATAATAAACATCTATTCTTATTTGGTGGAAGTCCTCCATTCAGTAAAAAATTAGGCGGGAAATTTGCTGCATATGCTATGAAAAATCAAGGAAAAGTAGTCGTTTTATATCTAAAAAGTTTCAGTTGGAAACTGCATAAAATGAGATATACTAAAATTTTGAAACAAAATGGATTAGTCCATTTTGTTTACATATCTTTAATTAACACCCCGTTAAAAAATATAATTGAAATGCTGGAATCTTGTACAGGTATCATTATATGTGGAGGAAAAACAGAGCTTTACCGCAACTATATTGTGGAAACTGAGGTTGGAGAAAAATTAATGGAGTTATATCAAAATGGCATTCCGATTGCTGGATTTTCAGCCGGTGCATTAATTTGTCCAACATACTGTATTATTCCTCCAAAAGACACTGCGAAAAAGGAACACTTATTTCTGAAAGGATTAGGACTGCTTAAGAATTGTGTTGTTACTGTTCATTTTTCTAAATGGCATGAAGCAAGTAATTTACAGACAGCTATATCCAAACTGAAAGCCCCAATCGGTTTTGGAATCGATGATGGCGCCGGAGTATACTTTGAAAATGATACACTCTCAGAAACAGAAGGAGTAGTCTACTATATGGAAGAAGGTTACAATAGCATTAAAAGGTATAAAGAGAGATAGAAAACCAGAAAACAAAAACTATATATAGATCCTGAACTATCTGTGGACACAGTACTATTTTCAGGGTAGAGGTAGAATAGATGCTAATAACCATTCGCACCATTGCCTATGAAAAAAAGCAGTTTCCGCAAGGTTTTTGTTAGTAGAAGCAAGGCACGGACCCATCGAGAAGATAAAACTTAGATATCCATGCAACAAATTTTGCACCATAGCACATGACAAGAGCAGGTTGTTTAAATTTATAAGCAGGGAGCAGCCAGAATACACGCAGACTCCTGTGGGCTTGGCGCCCGCCCCGCGGAAAGCGAAGTGTATTCCGGCTGCGGACTTATTGAGAAAGCAAGACTTTTTTATTATCAATTTTGATATTTTATTATATAATAATAAAAATACTTTCATTGCATCGTTAAAAAGACACATGATTTCGTTTTATACTTCAAGCAAAATCATGTAAAAATAGGAGTTTCCCATTATCTGAATGATTAACTTGTTTCAAAAAGTTAGAGGTTTGCAGCTCCTTCATAAAAAAGAATAGATAGGCAAACTTTTAAGCAGTTGAAACAATTTACAGGCAGATAAACAGAGACACCTAAAGAAAGGTGTTTTTTTATAAATAAAAAAGGAGTGTAGCAGTTGAGAGATGTAACTTTAACAGATATTTTTAACCATCATATAGCAAAAAAATATATTACTAGATCTGGACTTGCTCATGCTCTAGCAGTTGCTTATCATGCATTTGAATTAGCAAAAGAAAAAAATATTGATGTTGATATAGCAGCAAAAGCTGGATTTCTACATGATATGGGCCATTATACATGGTATAAAGATGGAAAATGGGATTATAAATTATACAAACAAAATGATATCCATCCAATAAAAGGGGCAGAAAGAGCGCATAAGCTGCTGATTCGTTTAGGCGAGAATCCAATTAAGGCGAAGGAAATTGCCCTTGCAGTATTATTCCATACAGACAGCTTTATACCAGGAGGAAGCGTTACACTTACTCCACTTCAAAAAATTGTTAAACTGGCGGATGAAAAAGACGAAGAGCCAGGTGGACATCATCATTATCGCAGCATTTCAAAAGAAAGAGCATTAAAAAGCTTGCAGCATTTAGATGAAAAAATTGACGAGTTTACGAGAAAAGCAGAAGAAAAAAAATAAGGATTACAAAAAACAAGATTGGAAAAATCCATCTTGTTTTTTTATCGTTTCTACGATATTCCATTCAAATAAAACAATGCTATAATAAAAAATGTCTTTTTGTTGAAAAATAAAGTAGTAGAAGGTTTTAATATGAAAAATACAAATACAACAACCTATATTAAAGAGTGGCAAAAAGCTCTTCAATCAGAAATAAATTATTTGAAAAGCTTTTCGAATACAAAAATAGCTTTATATAATGGTAAATATTTAAATACAGAAGAAGAATATACGTATTATTTTGAAACAAGTACTTATACGAAGATACCAATCGGTTCCTCCATTATGATGCAATGGGGGTCATTAAAAGTAAATGGCCGTATATTATCATCAGATGGAAAGAGTTTACTTGTTATAGTAGAAAAATCGTTAGGTGATAGCGTTACAGAAGCCTATTTATTTCATGACCCTTGGGAGCTATTAGAACAACTGATGACGAGGTTTGATTCTATTAAAAAAAATAAGCGGAAAAGAGGAAGAATAAAACGATTAATGAATCCAACAATGGATTCCAAACATCCAGTAGAGGGAATTAAAAATCATGTACATGAACTAGCGTTAAGATGCAAGTATAATCCTGTTACATTTCTATGGGGGCCGCCAGGAACAGGCAAAACATACACTTTGGCAAGAGTAGCATTGCAGCGATATTGGAAGGGAAAACGAATTCTTATCTTGTCACACAGCAATCAGGCTGTTGATGTGCTTCTTAAAGAAATAACGGAAACTGCAAAGGAGAAAAATCGCTTTAAAATCGGGGATATTCTCCGTTATGGTTCTAATTCTTCGGACGGGCTATTAGGAAATGAAAAAGTGACTACAAGCACATTGCTTGATGAAAAAGATGAGCATTTGTCTTTTCAAAAAAAACAACTAACAGAAGAAAAAAGACAGCTGAAAATGGATTTATCTCGATCTTTCAGCACGAGGGATTCATCAACATTATTAAAATTAGAAGAAAAACTTGCTCAATTATTAGAAAAAATAAGAAAAAGAGAACTTCAGTTTGTTGAAAAGGCAATGATTATTGGGACTACTTTAGCAAAAGCAGCAATGGATGCTACCATATACGAAGAAGAATTTGATTTAGTACTAGTAGATGAAGCGAGTATGGCGTATGTACCACAGGCAGCATTTGCGGCAACGCTCGGTAAAAGACTCATAATTTGTGGAGACTTTAAACAATTGCCTCCGATTGCAGCTGGAAGAAATGAATACATTAATAAATGGCTAAAAGAAGATATTTTTTATGCAGCACATGTTGCAGAAAGTGTTTCTTCTAATAAACTTCATCCTCATTTACTTCTTTTAAATGAACAGCGAAGAATGCACCCAAGTATTTCTTCTTTTACCAATCAATATATTTATCATTCTCTTGTAGGGGATCATCGAACAGTTCTTCAAAAAAGAACGGCCATTGCAGATAACAATCCTTTTAAAGCGGAAGCGAATGTCCTTATAGATACAAGTGATTTTGGCGCATATGGAGCCGTAGAAAAAGGATCAAGATCTAGATGGAATAGTTTGCACTTATTATTAGCACTTCAAGTCATTTATGAAGGATTAAAGGGTGGAGCAACAAGTATTGGCTATGTAACGCCATACAGGGCTCAAGCAGAACTGATGAGTGGGCTGCTAGAAGAGTTGTTTCCAAGTGAACTTGCCTCAGGAAAACTAACAGCAGCAACCGTACATCGTTTTCAAGGCAGTGAAAAGGATATGATTGTTTTTGATTCGGTTGATAGTTATTCTCATGAACGACCAGGAATGTTATTAGTTGGAAAAGACAGTGAACGTTTAATAAATGTAGCGGTAACGCGGACAAGAGGAAAATTTATTCATATTGCCAATGGCAGTTTTTTGAAAAACAAAGCAGGAAAACAAAAAACAATTCGACAGCTCCTAGAACATCAGGAGAAAAACAATTTACTCGTAACTTCTCAGAAAATAGGAACATGGATTAACCATCAAATACCATCTTTAAATTGGATGCATGCGAAGCGTTTAGATAAAGTGTTGAAAGATATTAAACAAGCGAAAACCTCGATTGTTATAGCATTAACCTCAAAAAGCAGCTTGCCTTATGAGTGGATAGAACAATTAGAAATAACAAAAAGCACGATTAAGCTGAAAATTTTTGGAGAACCATTTCCATTAGAACGAGCTTATGAACAAGTAGAATCTAAGGAAATAATTTTTCCCTGTATTATTATTGATCAACAAATCTGCTGGCTAGGGCATCCTTTAGAAAATGTGAAAAATAGTGTACCGCCATCCATTGCTGTAAGCATCCATTCCGTTGCATTTGCTCAATTTATGCTTAAACAATTACCAGAGTGAATTTCTCTCATTAATTTGAAGAAAAAAGGGTTACTGATTTTATAAAAAACATGCTATTATGTTTAATAGTTACTTAGTAGGAGGAAATGAAATGAATTTAAAAGAAACGCTTAAGAATGTTATTGTAAATGAATCTGAGTTGGAAGAAATGATGAAAGTATATGAAGCAGAGGGGTATATTCCTACAGATTCAGAAGAAAGACAGCAAAAATTGCTAGAACTATTAGAAGAGAATGATTTTTATGTGTATGATACACAATTTATAGATTCTGTTTATCGTTTATATATTGAGTTGTAAGTTAAGTTGATTTAATATGCCATATGTATTGCCTTTGGTTACCCTCAAAAAAGTGTTTCTCTCTTAATGTATCCGCAGCCGGAATACACTTCACTTTCCATGGGGCGGGCGCCGAGCGCCGAGGGGGTCTCGCCTGTCCCGCAAATCCCATAGGAGTCTTCGTGTATTCCGGCTGCTTTCTGCTTATAAATTTAAGAAATCTGCTTCTTTTCATGAGCCATGGTGCGAATTTGGTTGCATCAGTGTCTACCCTGAAAAAAGGTATTAGCGCTCTCAATGAGTCCGGATCCTGCATACACTATAGATAAACGCTTTCTTTAACCCTGTAGTGTCTATTTCTATATGATGCGTTTGTTTTGGTACTTTCTGTTGTTTGATTAAGCAATTGGGAAAAGGACCTTGTTGTAAATTATAAAAATTTTACGCATCCAAAATAATTTTAAAAACAAATTAAACACAATTGATAAAACAATTTTAAAAATCGTGGTTTAAAGAATATTTATCTCTTTCAAATAAATTTGTTTATATTGCTTATTTTTTGTACAATAAAAATGGTTGAATCTGATTGTACAGGGAGTGGTTAACGTTAAATGTTAAATGCATGTAAAAAGAAAAAAATAATGCCATTCGTTTATATTGTGCTTTTTCTGTTTGTTTTAACTGCATGTGGAACAAGCAAAAGTACGGAAAAGGAATCAAACACAAAATATCCGGATGTAAAAGAGAACTCAATTGCTACAATTACAATGACAGATGGTGCAGAAATAGAATTAGAGCTTTATCCTAAAGTTGCTCCAAATACTGTTGCTAACTTTATATCATTGGCTAATAAAGGTTTTTACAATGGCTTAACCTTTCATCGGGTCATTCCAGGTTTTATGATTCAAGGTGGAGATCCAGATGGGAATGGAACAGGAGATCCTGGTTACTCTATTAAAGGGGAATTTAGTTCAAATGGAGTAACAAATGATGTGAAACATGAAAGAGGCATTATTAGTATGGCAAGATCAAATGATCCCGATTCTGCTGGATCGCAGTTTTTTATTATGGTTGCAGATGCTGAACATTTAGATGGAGAATATGCTGCATTTGGCAAAGTGATAAAAGGAATGGATACAGTTGATAAAATCGTTCAAGTCGACCGAAATGAAAGCGATAAACCAAAAGTAGATGTTGTAATGAAAAAAATAACCATTGATACAAAAGGGGAGAAATATCCTCAACCGGAAAAAGTTAAGTAATCAAGGGGAAACATTTTCTTTCTTCCTTAAATAATGGTATGATAAAAGCTGATTTTGATAAAGGAGTGTTTATAATGGCAAAAAGCGGATACATATTAATGCAAAATGGTGAAAAAATCGAATTTGAACTATATCCAAATGAAGCACCAGGAACGGTTGCTAACTTCGAAAAATTAATCAAAGAAGGTTTCTATAATGGTCTAACGTTCCACCGTGTTATTCCTGGTTTTGTTAGCCAAGGTGGAGATCCAAACGGAAATGGTACTGGCGGACCAGGCTACACAATCAAATGTGAAACAGTAGGAAATCCTCATAAGCACGTGGAAGGTTCTCTTTCCATGGCACATGCAGGCAAAGATACTGGAGGAAGCCAATTCTTTATCGTACATGATCCACAGCCTCATTTGAATGGCGTTCATACTGTATTCGGTAAAGTTACTTCAGGTATTCCAGCTGTAAAAGCTATGAAAAATGGCGATGTAATGGAAAAAGTAGAAATTACAGAATAAAGACAAGAGCAGGACGGTTTTAAGGCCGTTCTGTTTTTAACTAATTCAATAAATTTTACGCATCCAAAATATATATAAATAATATTTAATTGAAGTAAATAAGCAAACCGCCATAATACAAAAAACGATCCATTTTATAAAAAAAAAAATAAGAAAGGGTTGTAAAAATGGAGTTTACTAATAAAGTAGTTATTGTAACGGGAGCTAGTAATGGAATAGGCGCAAGTATCGCGAAAAGCTATTTAGAGGCTGGTGCAAAGGTGGTTTTAGCAGATTTAGATGAAAAGGGTGGACATCTATTGATGAAATCACTTCCTTGTTCTAAAAATGCTTTATTTCTTAAGACGGATGTACGAGAAGAAAAAGACATTGTTTCTTTAATGCATAAAACAATTGAAAAATTAGGCAAGATTGATATTTTAGTGAATAACGCAGGCAAATCATTCTTTAAATCTTTTTATGATCTAAGCATAAAAGAATGGGATGATATAATTAATACTAATTTAAGAAGTGTCTTTCTGTGTTCTCGAGAAGCAGCAAAGTTTATGAAAAAGAATAAAGCTGGTGGGGCAATTGTTAATATGGCTTCTACAAGAGCTTATATGTCTGAAGCAAATACGGAAAGCTATAGTGCTAGTAAAGGTGGTATTATAGCTATTACACATGCTTTGGCAAATAGTCTGGCACCTGATAAAATTTCGGTTAATAGTATTTCACCAGGATGGATTGAAACGAGAGATTATCAAACACTTAAAGATATTGATCATCAACAGCATCTGTCTAAAAGAGTGGGAAAACCTGAAGATATTGCAAGAGCATGTTTATTCTTAACAAGCAATGAAAGTGACTTTATTACGGGTACTAACTTAACAATTGATGGTGGAATGACAGTCAAAATGGTTTATGAGGATTAGTTGAATATATATCATTATTCTATTGCGTTTAAAATTGACTACTTGAAAGTAAAAAAATCCCTTTCCATAATAGCAATTCGTTTGCGAAAGTTTTATGGTAGGAGTATAATTATAGTCATATTTTAACAAACAATGGAGGCTTTATCAGTGGAATTTTTTAATCATGTTTTATCTACTTACGCATCCTTTTTTGATTGGCAAATGTGGGAAAAGGTACTGACAGATCCTGTTTCTTGGGGATTAATCGGTTCTCTCGTTATTTTAGAAGGGTTGTTGTCAGCGGATAATGCATTGGTGCTTGCCATAATGGTAAAGCATTTACCACGGAAGCAGCAAAAAAAAGCATTAACATATGGACTTATTGGTGCTTATTTTTTTCGCTTTCTTTTTATTGGAATAGGCGTATTTTTAATTAAATTTACTTGGATAAAAGTATTAGGAGCACTGTATCTTGCGTGGCTTGTTATTCAACATTTCTGGAAAGGCGAAGCGGAAGAAGAGACTTCTGGAATGAAAAAAACCAGTTGGTCTGTTGGAGTCTTCGGCATTTTTTGGGCAACCGTTATTTCTGTTGAATTAATGGATCTAGCTTTTTCGATAGATAGTATTTTAGCATCGTTCGCTGTGTCAGAAGAAGTTTGGATTCTACTACTTGGTGGAATGCTGGGAATATTAATGATGAGAACAGTAGCAAAATTATTTTTAGTATTAATTGAAAAAATTCCTGAACTGGAAACAACAGCTTTTGTTTTAATTGGAATCATCTCGTTAAAAATGTTTGCTAGTGTTTTCCATTACGAGTTAAATCATTATGTATTTTTTGCCATTTTAATTCTGGCATTTATCATCACATTTATTATCCATTTTATAAATAAAGATAAACATATTCCAAGTGAAATTGCTTCACCAAAAGAATAATTGCTTGTATTTGATATCGCCTGTTTCTTTATGGACAGGCTTTTTATTTTGTATATTTATTAGCATACGAGGAGGCAACAAATGAATTGGGCTTTATCTTTGGTTCAATGCCAGCCGATTCAATTCTAGCCACCATTTCATTTACAAACTCACTTGTTTTATTACGAGTTCCTGCTCCAATATCAATATGACCTTCTATTGAGAACGTTGCTCCTTGATAAATAAATGGCAGCACAATATTAATTAACTCGTTTTTTTTCTCTTCTGTAAATAAATGAACCACTTCTTCTGTTAACGTTGTTTCATACGATATTTTTTCATGTAAACGCAGTATTTTTCTTGGCACAATTACTTTACGAATGCACGCCCAAGCCCCTTTTCCTTTGTTTTGAATAACAATTCCGGTAATAAATGTCGTGTATTTAGGGTGCACTTGTGAATCAGTTCCGATCATTAATCGATAATGGCCAATAGGGTTTCTTTTCATAAAGGTAATGATTCGTTGAAAAACAATTGGAAAAGGCATTTCTCTTTCTTGTAAGTTTTGAAACGTAATTTGATTGAAATCGTTTATATACACAGAACAATTCCTCCTCTAAAAAGATTGGACTGCCAAACTTACTTCTACTGTTATTGTATGATTTATAAAGTAATTTAGCACAATCTTACACTTTTAAGCTTGTAATAAAATATGATTATAAGAATTAAAATGTGACAGTTATTAAAAGGAACATGAAATTTTCAATTCCTTCAAAAGCCTGCTTTAAAAACGGCAATATGCATATATGGAATTCCGCCAGCAAAACGCAGAAAACATACATTGAGAAACTTTGCAAAAAAACCAATTACTATATCAAAGGAATCATTGGTTTTAATACAAGGATGATTGTGACTTTATCAACTGTTTCCTAAAAGTCCTCCGTCTTATAAATTTTGTTTATTTTGTAGACCTAAAGTTAGAGAAATAAATTGGAATTAAGATTCTATAATTATAACCAACTGCACAATCCCATTTTGTTAATACATGGTCTTTTTCTGCTTTGACAACGATTATTCAGTCATAAAGAACTAATTTTACCTCTTCTAACTAGCTGCGTTAGATTCTGTTATTCCAATAGAAACCAAAACCAATGTTAGTACCGTTCCTAATGAAAATCCCCCTCTAGATTCACAGAAAATTCCTCTCTAATGGAGTAAAGATACCATTTTTACTCCTTGATTATCATCTTATTACTATTCTATGATTTACAAATTAATTTATCACATTGGTGTTTATTTAAAATGATGAATGGGTAAGCGCTGAAGAATAAGGGGTGTAATACTTTCTAAAAATCTCTATACCTTTTATTTACATTTTTTATAGAATGAGCTTGTCTAATGGTTGTTTGTCCACACTCTTTTGTTTTTGAGTCATATGCTACAGTAATTTATGAAAAGGAGTTGAAAAAGATTGCTAAGTAATCATCATTGCTCAAAATGTGGATATAAACACAATAAATGTAATGAATGTCAACATAAGAATAACAAATGCAGAGACAAAAAATGCTCTGAATGTGGGCATAGTAATTGTCAATGCAAAGTAAAGGTATATGTGAATGTACCTACTGGAGCTACTGGAGCCACAGGGGCTACTGGAATTGCTGGTCCTGCTGGAGCCACGGGGGTTACTGGAATTGCCGGAGCTACTGGAGCCACGGGTGCTACAGGAGTTGCTGGACCTGCCGGAGCTACAGGTGCTACAGGAGTTGCCGGACCTGCCGGAGCTACTGGCGCTACAGGGGTTGCCGGACCTGCCGGAGCCACGGGTGCTACAGGAGTTGCCGGACCTGCCGGAGCCACGGGTGCTACAGGAGTTGCTGGACCTGCTGGAGCCACGGGTGCTACAGGGGTTGCCGGACCTGCCGGAGCCACGGGTGCTACAGGAGTTGCCGGACCTGCCGGAGCCACGGGTGCTACAGGAGTTGCTGGACCTGCCGGAGCTACAGGTGCTACAGGAGTTGCCGGACCTGCCGGAGCTACTGGCGCTACAGGGGTTGCCGGACCTGCCGGAGCTACTGGAGCCACGGGTGCTACAGGAGTTGCTGGACCTGCCGGAGCTACAGGTGCTACAGGAGTTGCCGGACCTGCCGGAGCTACTGGCGCTACAGGGGTTGCCGGACCTGCCGGAGCTACTGGAGCCACGGGTGCTACAGGAGTTGCCGGACCTGCCGGAGCCACGGGTGCTACAGGAGTTGCCGGACCTGCCGGAGCTACTGGCGCTACAGGGGTTGCCGGACCTGCCGGAGCTACTGGAGCCACGGGTGCTACAGGAGTTGCCGGACCTGCCGGAGCCACGGGTGCTACAGGAGTTGCTGGACCTGCTGGAGCCACGGGTGCTACAGGGGTTGCCGGACCTGCCGGAGCCACGGGTGCTACAGGAGTTGCCGGACCTGCCGGAGCCACGGGTGCTACAGGAGTTGCTGGACCTGCTGGAGCTACTGGAGCCACGGGTGCAGGAGGATTAGCAGAATTTGCTTATATTTATAATCTGATAGCTCAAACTGTACCAATAGAAGCAGATGTTACCTTTGATACGAACGGCTTGCTTACACCGGGTATTACACATGCACCTGGAGATGACGAAATAGTAATCACTACTGCAGGAATTTATGAAGCTATTTTCTTTGTTTCCGGTGTAGAACCAAATCAATTCGCTCTCTTTTTAAATGGAGCAGAGATTCCAGGAACTGTTCATGGTTCAGGAGCTGGAACTCAACAAAACAAGGGTCAGGTAGTATTTACCGTTTCAGCTAATGATGTTCTTACTCTTCGCAATCATTCCTCAGCCTCTGCCGTTACGCTACAAACTCTCGCTGGAGGAACGCAAACAAATGTCAATGCTTCAATTGTACTAAAAAAATTAGATTAGTAGTCTATAAAAAAATCCTTATAAATTAATATTGAAAAGTATTCAACTTTAGTTGTTCAAAGGATCACTATAACTTAAAGTACAATCCACATTTCAGCGTTACTAAATGTAAATATGACTAAAGTAATTTTTAGAATAATGTAGTCATTACTTCGAAAAGTTACTTTAGACATTTTTTGTGAAATTTATTTTATTGTTTAAAAAGCTAGATTAAAAGGAATTATCCACCTTAAACATGTACTAAATCCTTAATAAGACAAATAAATATTACATAGTATATGCTGTGAAAGAACGCAACGAACTTTAAAGCGAAACAAGCAATAGATCATGCAACTTTATTAGGTTACACTACACGGTAATCAACTACGAATTTATCTACACACCATAAATAGACATTTTTCATACCTTAAAATAAGACTGATATACTAAAGGTAAAGGAGCAAACCATATTGATTACCGTTAGCCTTTGCATGATTGTAAAAAATGAAGAAGAAACCATTGCAAGATGTTTAGAAACGGTAAAAGGACTTGTTGATGAAATTATTATTGTTGATACAGGTTCTACCGATAAAACCAAAGAAGTCGTTTCTCAATATACGGATCGAATAATCGACTTTATTTGGATAGATAACTTTGCTGCAGCACGTAATTTTGCATTTAGTTTTGCGACGAAGGTTATATTTTTTGGTTAGATGCAGATGATGTTTTAAAAGAACAAGATCGCAAAAATTTCTTAACACTAAAGGAAACCCTAAATTTGTCTGTTGATTCAGTGACGATGCATTATCATCTTTTGCTCGATGAAAATGAAAACGTCGTTTCTAGTTTGCGGCGTAATCGCCTTGTAAAAAGGCAAAACAACTTCCAGTGGATAGGACCAGTACATGAGTATCTAGAGGTTTGGGGAAATATTCATCATAGTAATATTGCTGTTACTCATAGCAGCATTCACCATGACTCAGACCGTAATATAAAAATTTATGAAAATCGTCTGAAGGAAGGAGAACAATTTTCTCCAAGAGATTTGTATTATTTTGCAAATGAATTGCTCGAGCATCAAAAAATAGAACGTGCCATCGAGTTTTACAAACAATTCTTAGCGACGACAAATGGATGGGTAGAAGACTATATATCTGCATGTGGAAAACTAGCAGATTGTTTTGATAAAATGGAGGACAGAGAAAATGAAATGTACTTCCTATTAAAATCCTTTGAGTATGACAATCCTCGAGGAGAGTTTTGCTGCAGATTAGGTTATCGATTCCTTCATAATAATCAAACTCAACAGGCAATCTTTTGGTATGAACTTGCTACACAGCTTGACATGCCAACAGATAATTTAGGGTTAATTAATCATGCTTGCTGGACATGGCTTCCACATTTACAATTATGTGTTTGTTATTCACAATTAGGAGAACATGTTTTAGCTAATAAGCACAACGAAATTGCTAGAAAATATAAACCGGATCATCCTAGTATTTTGCATAATAAAAGTTTTCTAGAATCCACCTTACAAAAAAACAGTTAATAAATCCTTCTTTAGAAGTAAAAAAAAATCGGAAGTCATTACTCCTTCGGCAATAAAAAAATATTTTATTCATGATAAAATCATCTTTCCATTTTAAACGGAAAGATGATTTTTGTTTAACAAATTAACCCAATAAAGGTATAATAAAGTTAATTATGAAAATAAACGAAAAAACTATATCCTTTTATGATTACTACCCCAATATTTAAGTATTTTTAACAACTTATTAAACGCTTACTTTTTTTCTAGTATCTGATTTAGTGAAAATGAATAGTATAGGAGGGATCATCCTTTGTAAAAACCCCTGTTAATAAAACAATGAAAAAAGATTAAAAGGGTAGAGTTCATGAAAAGTAAAAATTTTCGTTTATTGTGGATAGGACAAACAATTGCCAATCTTGGTGATGTACTTTATATCGTTGCTTTAATTTCTTTATTATATACAGCTACCAAGTATACATTGTATTTAGCCATGCTGCCATTTTTGAATACAATTGGACGATTTATTAGCGGAGCTTTTTCACCATTATTATTTAATCGATATGAATTAAAAGATTTGTTAGTATACTCTCAAGCGCTTAAAACATTGTTTTTATTGTTTCTTGTTTGTTTTCTCAGCATTCTGACTGCTTCCAATATAAATTGCATCTTTGTATTCATCTTCTTATTGGCTATATTTGATGGCTGGGCAATGCCTGCAACAAATGCTATTTTGCCAAGGGTCGTTCAGAAAAATGAATTACTAAAAGCAAATAGTTTTGTTTCCGTTTTATATGAATCAACCCAATTAGGTGGCTGGGCAATTGGGGGTATGCTTGTTTCTTTATTAAATGGTCAAAGCCTAATTTGGTTCACCATTGTTTTATATGGCATCTCAACCGCTATGATGATAGGCATTGTTGATCATACACCGTTTCAACCAATAACAATGAAAAGGAATGTAAAGGAAGAATTAAAAGAAGGCTGGATGATTATTTGGAAGAACCCAATGTTCAGAAATATTCATATTGTATATATAATAGAATCGATAGCTAATGTTATTTGGACAGCAGCCATTCTATATGTGTTCGTAAAAGAAATTCTCCATGTTACAGAAGCGTGGTGGGGTTATATGAATACGGTCTTTTTTATCGGCTTGCTTATAGGTGGATTCCTTTGCATAAAACTTGCTTCTTTTATCGAAAAAAACTTACGAAAAGCAGCTAATTATGCCTCCTTTGCAGTATCGATCATCACTATTTTATTTGCTTTGAATTCTATACCTTGGATTGCATTATTGTTAATCATGCTGCATGGAATAAAAGAACAAATAAAATCGATAAGTCTAAATACGTATTTACAAAAAGAAGCTTCCTCCGATGTTTTAGTGAAAATTTATGGTGCGCAAAATACAATGGTATCACTCGTGTTTGGCATTAGTGCATTGCTCGCTGGATTTTTTGCTGAAATTTCTATTCGCTTTACTTTTTTTGCAGCCGGATTCTTATTATTACTATCAAGTTATTATCTCTTAACCAAAAAAAGTAATTTTCCGAGCTATTATAAGGAGAAGGGGGAAGAAGAATAAAAGGGTTGCCCATTAACGTCCAAACAGGACTTTTTATGGGCACCCTTTTCTTGTTTTCTTTCTGACACTATCCTAATTTTCTCTGGATCGTCAATGAAATAAAAATGAACGTTTTACTAAAATGCCGATTTACGCATAAAGGACTTGCTTCTTTTAAAAAAACTAACCCAAGAATTTAATAGCATCATAGGCATACTTTAGACATTATTATCTTCAGAAACAAGTTCTTTTTGTGGTTATTTCAACTCTTTTATATACCAAGCATTCATTGCAGAATGGTCAGAACCTGATAATGGTTTCTGTAAAAGTTTAAATCCAAATTTTTCATACAATATACATGCCGCTTTTAATTCATGCTGTGTTTCTAAGTAGCATTTTGTAAAATGTTTAGAAGCAAATGACAAAGCGGTTTCCATTAGCTTCTTAGAAATTCCAAGACCTTGTGCTTTTGGAATTAAGTATAGCTTTTGCAATTCGCAAATGTTGTCAGGTTCGTTAAATGGCGCTATACCAATTCCCCCAACAATCTCTCCTTTCATTTCTACAACCCAATAGTTCGCATTATTTAGATTAGCATAATATTGGTGAAGGTCGTTAAGTTGAGGGTCAAAATAAGCTGTCCCTGGAATCGCTAAGCCGAGCGATTTCAGGGAATCTTGTATTATTTCTTTTACTTTTTCATTGTCGTCTTTTTTTATTTCTCGAATAATCATATAGTTTCTCCTATTAAAAAGATTGTGAATATTTTTTTGAAAAAAGTAGCCTAAAAGATTGACTAAGTCAACATTTTAGGGATATAGTTATATTACTATTAAATGTGGACAAAATCAACTAAAAGGAGAAATTATGAATAAAGAAGCTATTTATGATATCAGACAATTTAATCGTTTTTATACAAAGGTGCTTGGATTATTTAATCAGCAAATTCTAGACACAGATTATTCATTAACTGAAGCAAGAATACTTTTTGAAATTAGGGAAAGAACGGAGTGTATTGCTAATAATCTTGTTCAAGAACTTACTATTGATAGGAGCTATATGAGCAGAATTTTACGTAAATTAGAGAAGGAAGGATTAATAGAAAAAAAGAGCTCTAAGATAGACAATAGAAAAAACTTTCTCTTTTTAACAAAAAAAGGAGAGAACCTGCTGAATAAAATTAACATTCAGTCTGATAAGCACATCAATCAATTGTTTAATAGGCTAACTGATAGCGAGATTAATGAAATCCGTATTTCAATGAAGATCATACAAGAAAAATTGGATAAGAACTAGAGATGAAGGAGCATTCAGAAAATAAAAAAGCAGCACGTGTAGTCCGTGCTGCTTTTTTTAGTTCAATTTCAACGCATATTCCTTTACCATTTCCGCTGTTACTACTTTTCTAGAAGGAATAACCCCTTGTTTAGCAAGTACATTAATTTCTTCTGTTACTTCATTTATCTTTTGAACAGAAAAGATTTCTCCGTTTAAACATTGTTGTACCGCTTCTTCAATATAATGTTCACGTAAATGATCAAGCTGTTTAAAATGATGGACCCGATTATTTACTTGTTCCACGTGTTTTGTAATGGCTTTATGTACACTCATTTTTTAATTAACCCCTTTTTTTGCAATCTTTCTTTTATTGTAATAGCTAATAAGAAAAAATGAAAGAAAATTTATTCCAAAAGATACATAATATAATTATGGTCAACTAAGTGGAAAAGCGGTTAATATCCAAGCAAAATGGAGGAGCATGATACTTCCGTATATACTTAGTGGAATAATTAAAACACAGGTCCATGTTTTTTGATATTTTGTAATGAATAGCATAGAGATACAAAATAAAAGAAAAGATAAGATGACTTTGCAAAAAAGAAAAAGAATGGGAGAGATATTCCATATCATTTCCATCAGAGGATTAGACTCACTAATCAACTGTAAACGTAACCCTATATATGTAAAAAGCCCATCAGCTAGATTGAACAAACTTAGTAGCATAAATAATATTTTCATCATCAGCCTCCTATTATCAGTATGGCCAGCATTTTACTATTTCTTACTAATTATCCTAATTTTAATAACGAAATGAAATAGGTCATTGCTAACGAAAGAATAAATAATTCGATTGTAACGTTTCACACTGCATTACCGCGCATAATATCTCTTATGTGCGGTTTTTTAGGGATTATAGTATAATAAAAACACAGTAAACTAGATTGGTGGAATCATACAATGATGGAAAAAGATCTATTATCCCAGTGGTATGAAGAGGTATTAACCATTTTTGCAACACATATGGATAATAAGGACTACAGTAAATTTACAATAGATAATTACATTCGTGATATTTACTTCTTTTTAGACTATATCACCCGTAAAAAACAGCAAAAGGTTCCTTTGGAAGAGGTGAAAAAAATAACCTTAACCTTATTTATGAATGAACTAAAAACAAAACGAGCAAATAGTGCAGAATCCAGAAATAGACGTTTAACGGCCATCCGATCCTTTTATAAATGTTTAATAGACTATGAGTTAGTAACCAAAAATCCTGCAAGTGATTACGAAAGCGCAAAAGAACAAAAAGGCAAGCTGCCTAGTTATCTTGAAAAAGAGGAATTAAAATCTTTTTTCTCCATGATCGAAAAAGTATCCCAAAGACAACATGTAAGAAGGAATAAAGTTATGCTAGGTTTAATGGCATTTGCTGGACTACGCGTGACAGAAATACATACATTAAATCTATCTTCCATCCATTCTCATAAAAAGGGGATTCAAGTGTTGGGAAAAGGGAATAAATCAAGATATATTCCACTTCCGCTTACGATATATGAAGAACTGATTCTCTATATAGAAGAGGATCGGATTATGCCGATGAAAGGATATGAAGATGCTGTTTTTATATCCCGAAGAGGAAAAAGGATATCAAGAAGAAGAATACAGGAAATAACAGAAAGAATTTGTGAAACGGTAGAAAAAGAATTTCCTATTTTTAATTGGAAAGCAAAAGGAATATCCAGTCATAAATTAAGGCATTCCTTTGCGACCCATTTAGTGCGGGATGGGAGAGATATCCGAACGGTTCAGGAGCTTTTAGGACATACTAACCTAAATACTACACAAAAATACACGCATGTATCCGATGCACAAAAAGAAAAAGCAATGGAAATGGATATAGAAGATTATTTCATATAAGTTAACATAATATTATTATGTTAACTTATATGAAAAGAAAAATGGAGGGGAAAATATTATGCTAAACGCAAAAGATATACTGACAGAACAGTTATTAGCAAATGCAACAGAATCCAATTGGTATGCATCCTTTCAATTAGCTGTAAAAGGATTAGAAGAAAAAGAAGCGTTTTGGAAACCTAATGAGAAATGTCATAACATCGCTGAAATTGTGCAGCATTTAATTTTTTGGAATGCAACCTGGCAGAAGCGATATATTCATGCCGATGTCAAAGCAGTTGCACTGGTGACAAATAATAAAGATACTTTTATTGTTCCTGAAGGGAAAGAATTTTTTCAATTAAAAGGGGAACTACTAGAACTTCTTTTAGCCTGGAAAGAGCTATTTACAGAAGAACAACTCGAATCAGAGGTAAAAGGCACTACCGAACCAGGTAAATGGGGAGAGGTAATTGCGCATGCCATCACACATAACGCCTACCATATTGGCCAAATTGTTTATATTCGTAAAATGCAACAGGCATTTAGGGGAGTGTAAGCAATGAGTTTCTTATAATAATATTATGTTAACTAAACAACAATCATATCTCTTCTTTTTCATGAATAACATAAGTATATAGAGTTGATAAAAGGAAGTGTTATGATGCCACAAAAGAAACATAGCATTATTGTAAAAGCAGATCTGCAGAAAGTATGGAATTTTGTTCGATCGATGAATAATTGGGCTCCATTAGTCCCTGGCTATATTCAGCATCAAATCCTCTCTGAATTAGTCTCTACATGGGAGTTTAAAACAGATTTTGGTCTATTTTCGAAAAAAATTCAATTACGAGTTGATATATTAAAATGGGAAGAACCAAGTAAAGTGACTTTTAAATTAACGGGCATCAACGAGAAATTTACCGGAAGTGGTTATTTTTTAGCAATGCCTGTTTCCAAAAAGGAAACAAAAATGACCGGTTATCTGAAAATGGAAGCACTTGGAACATTTGCATCTGTCGTAAACAGCATGCTGGACAATAAATTAGACGAAATTACAGAAGAATTAACCATTAGTGTATGCAAAAAGATTGAAAGTTTATCATAAAAATATTATGTAAACTAATTGAATTACATACTGGACTGTATATTAATAGAGGTTCCTTAATATGTATTATTTTCCCTCTATTAATATACACTTTTTTAAAAACTTATGATATCTCGAATATGAATAAAAAATAGGACAAAAATAGAAACTAAATGTCTTTACTCTTTCATCAAGACTGCTGGTTCTCTCCTCCACATAATCTTCTATGATAAACGATAGACCAACCGATCAGTTTGAATTCTCCTTCTTTTGAGTTTATGTATCTTCTGAAAACAATGTTTTTGAAACTCTCTATATTGTCTGCTGCCACATTGGAAACGACTCCTTTCTGAAGTTAACTATATTGAGTTTTTTAGTAAATTGATAGAACTTATGCTAAGTGGGTCATATCAAGGATGAATCGTTGAAACTAGTGATATGATTAAAAATAAAGGATAAAGCTCTTTATAGGAGGATAAATAAATGGGTAAAAAAATAACTTTTTCATTTAGCAGTGCAAAATATGAGGGGGTAGAAGCGAAAGAAACATTCACTTTTGAAAAACTAGGTATTGACGAGGATATGGTTGATGATAAAGCATTTAAAAAAAGGATAGACGAAATTTTTCAGGCATGGGTTTGGGGAAAATTAACATTTCTCAAAGTATCGTTATAGAAGAGGATAAAAGCACATACAGATGATAAATTAGTAATTATCTATTTGATTTCTGTGAAAATTATTAGAAGTTTATGAGTTGCATTGAGTTTTCGGAAAGTGTAATTATTAAATGAATATTCAAACTGCTTCTATTGAAGATTGAATAAATTTTCGAGGTATTTTACATAATTTAGTAATATTAAGTCTCATGTGCGTAAGTAAAGTGGTGAACATCATGAATCAAGCTGGAATACAAACTATTTTTTATTCCTTTTTCAACAGGAAATATATAAAAAGGTCAAAAATCTTTATGAGATGGATTATTTCTGTTAATCTAGCATATAAGAAATATACTTAAATGTTAGGAGAATACTATTTTTCATGAAAATTGTAACATGGAATGTAAATGGAATAAGAGCATGTGTAAAAAAAGGCTTTCTTGATTTTTTTCAAGAAGTTGATGCAGATATATTCTGTATTCAAGAATCAAAGCTTCAAGAAGGGCAAATTGTTTTAGAATTAGATGGCTACCATCAATTTTGGAACTATGCAGAAAGAAAAGGCTATTCTGGGACTGCCGTTTTCTCCAAAATTAAACCGCTCTCTGTTGTATATGGTTTAGGAGATGATTTTGTAGAAACAGAGGGAAGAGCGATTACCCTTGAATTTGATACGTTTTATCTAGTGAATGTGTATACACCAAACTCGAAAAGAGATTTAAGCAGATTGTCCTATCGAATGGAATGGGAGAAACAATTGCAAAATTACTTACTTGCATTAAATAGCAAAAAACCCGTTATTTATTGCGGCGATTTAAATGTTGCTCATCAGGAAATCGATTTAAAAAATGCAAAATCAAACTTAGGCAATTCTGGATTTACCATAGAAGAAAGAGGCAAAATGAGCAATCTGCTTCAATTTGGTTTTATTGATGCTTTCCGCCATCTTTACCCTGAAAAAACAGATGTGTATACATGGTGGTCTTATATGGCAAAAGTAAGGGAACGAAACATCGGATGGAGAATTGATTATTTTATTCTTTCGCAAAGTTTACAAGATAAACTACTAGATACAGAGAGTTATTGTCATATAATGGGTAGTGATCATTGCCCTGTATTATTGAAGATAGATATATAAAAGGAGAATTCAGATGTCCATTACATTACTAAAACTTCCTGCTGAGGCTTTTTCAGCATATAAAGCCATGCTAGTAAAAGAGTATGCCCAGGAAAAAGTGGAAGCTGGCACTTGGTTGGAAGATGAATCTATTCAAAAAGCAGAAGAGGAAACGAATAAGCTGCTTCCAAACGGAGTAGACACAGAAAATCATTATGTGCTGCAAATCACGCACGCAGAATCAAAGAAAAAAATCGGCTATTTATGGTATTTTTTAAACAAAATAGACCGAAAAAAAGAAGCGTTTATTTATGATTTTAGTATTGATGAAGAGCATCAGGGGAACGGTTTTGGCACGTTAGCATTAACAGAACTAGAGAATCATATAAAACAAAATGGCGGAGAAAAAATAGCTTTACATGTTTTTGCCCATAACAAAAGAGCCATTCATCTCTATAATAAATTAAATTTCGAACCAACAGATATAACGATGAGGAAAAAAATATAAATTTATTTACAATTAGACTCTTGTGAAACGACGACAATTTACTTATTAAGAAATGGCTTTTCTCTCAATTTTTCAAAGCCAAATATGCGTTGGTTTCCACATTTCAGCCCTCAAACGACCACTTGATTTAGCTGGTGGTCGTTTAAGTCAGCTATAAGCTGGTTCTATTTGTTTTTAGACAATAAAGGTATTTAAAAACCAATAAAGTTACTTAAAAATGAAAGGTAATATTCTCAAAGATGAGGGAGTCGACTTTTTTCTTATAAAGGTGGTTTATAATTTGAATTTATATAAAATTTCTTTTATATCTGTAACTATCAAATCAAATATGTAGTATTTTTGAAAATATATTATAGTTATTCTGTAGGAAATAAACAAATGATATTGGTAAAAATCACTACTTATCAGGGGGATTCAAATGATTAAAGGGATTTTTGAAACACATATTAATGTAAGTAATTATAAAATATCCGCTGAATTCTATGAAAAATTACTCAATATCATTCCTTTATATGAAGATTCTAATCGAAAATCTAAATTTTATTGGATTGGAAATCCTGGAGAGGCAATGTTTGGTATTAGAGAAAACTATCCTTCACCAGAGATTCAGCGTCAACATTTTGCTTTTAAAGTAGATGTGACGGATATTATGAAGGCAAGAGGTTATTTAAATGAATTAGGGATTGAATCCGAGAATTTTTTAGGTGGAAATTCCGAAGAATTAATGGTATTCCCTTTTATGCCTGCTGTGTCAATTTATTTTACAGACCCAGATGGCCACTCAGTTGAGTTTATTTCCATGTTAGAAGATAAACCCAGACCGGAACTTGAAATTATGTCTTGGAAAGAGTGGGAATTTATACACGGAAGAGCACTGTAATGAGACAATCCACAAACAAGGAAAAGAGAAATTTTCTGGAGTAAAACTGGTATACCAAAGAAATGCATAGAATTATCAAAGGTCGATGCTGATAGACATTCTATATTGTTTTTTGTAAATAATGAGTTTAAGACCTTCTTCGTGCTACATGTAAATAAAGGTGTAAATCCTTACTCTGTTAATCCAAAATCTATGTTATTATAAGCGTTTTCAACGGCTTATAATTCTCTTTTGAAGCATTCTCTATTATATTTATTGAAATTCAAACTTTAAAGAGTAGCACTATTTACGAATTGTAGTATTGCTCTTATTTTATTACATTAAAATTAATAAACATTATTATCTGTTTACACTATTTTTGTTTAACCTATAATCAACTTCTCAGTAGCTGTTCACATCTCTCAATTAATACAAATTAATTCCTTAACGTACAGGTCACTCCTTAAAATATGTCCAAAATACGTCTAAACATACAATTTTCTATGATATGGTGACCTCAACTAGGAGAATCACTGGCACTACCACCATTTTTAGAACCACAACGTGCCCAAATAGAAGCAAACTTAAAACCACTTCCAACTAAACTCGACAAATAATTAGACACCCACGCTAATAGAGATTCGCATCTTGATACATGAAAAGAAGCTGCTTCCTATTTTATTTAATGACCTAAGTTTGAAGCAGAGAGCAGGTGGAATACACGAAGACTCCCGTGGGATTGTGAGAAAGACGAGACCGAGCGACCGAGCCTAGGTTGCCATATATAGTGGGTGGAATTCCCACCGAGAAAGAACTAGCCATTCACTCGTAGCGAGTCTTGGAGGGCAAGGGGAAACCCTTGCTTTTAAGCGTAGACAGCGAGGTAATGGGCCGTAAGCCAAATGGTTGAAGGGATGGAGCTCCGAAATCTGCATACAAGAGGGCTGATGTGCTGGTCTCTACAGAAAGCAATATTTCTATTTTCGTAAAATGGCGAGAAAACAGAAACCTCTTCGGAGTCGGTGACCTCGGCACGTTATACATCGATATATGGTAGCAACTCGGGAGATCCTGTTTAGTCTTTCTAGAGGAATAGAGAGTATGGCGAACCAAGCGATAAAAAGCAAGCAAGCCAAACGCTGACAGGAAGTCGGATAGCTGCGTAGTACCAATGAAATCGGGTAATTCTGATGGAGGAAAGGCAGCTACCCTATTATTGCCCTTTTGGGGAAACATTTACTATACACAGAGATAGGTGAAGAAATGGAAACAAAACTAATAAGGATAGCAGAAGTAGCGAAATCTCAACCAAAAATGAAGTTTACATCACTCACACACTTATTGAACGAGTCGTCACTGAAACAGTGTCATAATGAATTACCAAACAGAAAAGCACCTGGCATACACCAGACCACCAAAGAAGAATACGAGCTAGAGTTGGAAACAAACATTTCTGATTTAGTAAGACGTATGAAGCAGAAAAGTTATCGACCAGTTCCAGTTCGGAGAACCTATATAGGCAAACCAGGAACAAACAAGAAAAGACCATTAGGTATTCCTGAACATGAAGATAAAATAGTGCAACGTGGATTAGCGAAAATCTTAAATGCCATCTATGAACAGGATTTCTTGGATAGTTCCTTTGGTTTTCGTCCAAAACGTAACTGTCATGATGCGCTGAAAATACTGAATGTGTATATCAATGATAGATATACCAACTATATTGTCGACGCCGATATCAAAGGGTTCTTTGATAATGTGGATCATGCATGGATGATGGAGTTTCTGAAACACCGAATAAATGATCCGAATCTTTTGAGACTGATAGCTAGGTTCTTAAAAGGTGGATATATGGAAGAGGGAAAGCAGTATAAAACGGAGACAGGAACGCCACAGGGTGGCATTATTTCTCCTATCCTAGCCAATATATACCTCCATTATGTGCTGGATTTATGGTTTGAGAAGGTGGTAAGAAAACAATGTAAGGGGCAAGCGTATATCGTTAGATACGCAGATGACTTTGTCTGTTGTTTTCAAGTAAAAGAAGACGCGCAAGCATTCTATCAAGCATTGATTCAACGCTTGAAGAAGTTCCATCTCGAAGTAGCAGAGGATAAAACGAAAATCATTCCATTTGGTCGGTTTGCGGAAAAAGACTGCAAAAGAAACGGAGGAGGAAAACCTCCTACGTTCGATTTCCTAGGATTTACACACTATTGTAGCAAAAGTAAATCAGGAAAATTTCGAGTGAAACTCAAATCAAGCAGGAAGAAAATGCGAGCCAAGCTCAAGGAAAAGAAAGAATGGTTGAAAGCGAATCGAACCACTAATATCCATGAAATAAAAAGTAGACTAGACCGTTCCTTAGTTGGCTACTACAACTATTATGGTGTAACGGACAACATAAGGCAAGTGAGTAATTTCAAAGATAGAGTGAGAAGACTATTCTACAAATGGATGAATAGACGAAGTCAAAAGAAGTCATTCAACTGGGAGAAGTTTACTCTCTTTCTAGAGAGATTCCCATTTCCAGAGCCAAGAATAAAGGTCAATATATTCGAACGTAAAAAAGAGATTTCTTACATTCTGTAAAAGATAATAGGGAAGAGCCGTGTGCGGTAGTTCCGCACGCACGGTTCGTGGAGGGGCAGCGGAGCACAATCCAACATGGAGAGGCTCCCGTCTACTCGACCTGCAGGAGCGTAGCGACGAAGCGGCTCGGCGCTCGCCCACAGGAAAGCGAAGTGTCTTCCACTTGCGGAACCCTTTTTCAGAGTAGTCTACACAAAAGAATAAACCACAAGTGTGGCAAGCCTGCTAATATGCTATGATGTACATAGATAAAAAAATAGAAACTAAAGAAGTTTTAGGGGGAAATAGAATGAAATGTGTATCAATTGACCTAGATGGTACATTATTAAATGATCAACATGAAATTTCAGATGCCAATAAAAAAACGATAAAAAAACTAAAAGATAAGGATGTTCATGTTATCCTGAACACTGGCAGACAATATCCAGACGTCATAAAAGTTGCTGGCGTTTCCGATTTACAAGTACCTATTTTTTGTTTAAATGGAAGCATGATGTATTCACCAACTGGCGAATTAATATATGAAACAACCCTTTCCAAGACGCTGTATCAAGCGCTTTTTGCCGAACTAAATAAGCTTGATGTAGGTATTCTTGTCTATACAAATCAAGGTGGATTTCCAGCGACATTGCCACAATTAAGAGGTAAAGCTTGGGATGAAATTGAGAAGATGTTTGAGGAATGTGATTATAATCGTATCCAGCATTTAGATGATATCAAAATTTATAAACTAATTGCAGTTGTTGCAGAAACAGAAATCGCAAAAATTGATGAAGTAAAGGAAGCTCTTCGTAAACTCAATACAATCTCCTTTTCTTCTTCTTTTCCAAATAACTGTGAAATTACTTCCAATGATGCACAAAAAGGAAAAGCAATCAGAAGATACGAAAATATTAAAAATGTCACTTTTGATGAAATTTATACCTTTGGTGATGGTGGAAACGATGTCACGCAGTTTGAAGTTTCTACTCGTTCTTTTGCGATGGAAAATGCTCCAGAAGAAATTAAACAAAGAGCAAGCGATATTACAAAAAGCAATAATGAAGATGGCGTAGCATATGCGATTGAGCAAATTCTAAAATTAGTATAAATTAGTAAAAATGTTTCTGCAGATCCTTGCAGGGACATTTTTTGTTTTCTAACTAAAAAGCAGCTAAAAAAAGCTAAAGAATTATGCTTTCATCTAATTTTTCAAGCATTTTATCACGAAATAATTTATAATATTTAATTGGGATCCATTATAAGGAACGAAAAATCCATTTAATGATAAATAGGGAGAATGATGCAACGTTGAAGAAAATTGTTTTTACAGGTGGAGGAACTGCAGGTCATGTTACTCCAAATATAGCGATAATAAAAGAATTAAACAAAAAGGAATGGGATATCCATTATATTGGTTCTAAAAAAGGAATCGAGAAAGAATTGATAGAAAAAATCAACATTTCTTACTATTCTATTTCAAGTGGAAAATTAAGAAGATACTTGTCTGCTGAAAATATAAAAGACATTTTTAAAGTTTTAAAAGGCTGCTTGGATGCAAGAAAGGTGCTTAAAAAAATAAAACCTGATGTTGTTTTTTCAAAAGGAGGATTTGTTTCTGTACCGGTTGTTATTGCAGCAAGTATGTTAAAGATACCCGTTATTATTCACGAAAGTGATTTAACTCCTGGACTGGCAAATAAAATCGCCTTGCGTTTCTCATCCAAAATTTTCACTTCTTTTGAAGAAACAATAAACTACTTGCCAAAAGAGAAAAGCAAATGTATTGGATCACCGATTCGAAAAGACATTTTAACCGGTTCTGCTACTGCTGGTAGACATTTTTTAGATTTTACTAGTGCAAAGCCAATTATTACCGTGATGGGTGGAAGTTTAGGCGCCAAAAAGATCAATGAAGCCATTCGCGAGAACCTAGAAGAATTAACCAAAAAATATCAAATTGTTCATTTATGTGGAAAAGGCAACGTCGCAGAAGCATTCACGAACAACAGAAGTTATAAACAATTGGAATATGTTCATGATGAACTGGCTGATATCTTAGCTGCTACAAGTTTTGTTATCACTCGAGGCGGATCCAACGCGATATTTGAATTTCTTGCTCTTCAATTGCCTATGCTTATTATTCCTTTAAGCAAACAGCAGAGCAGAGGCGACCAAATTTTAAATGCAAAATCATTTTCCAAAAAGGGCTACTCCTTAACATTAGAGGAAGAAGCGTTAACTCCAGACACCTTTTTAGCGATGGTGCAGGAATTGGACGATAAACAAGAACTTCTAAAAAATGCGATGAATGAGAATGCAAAACAAGATGCACTAACTGCCATTCTACAAGAACTAGAAAAATACTAAATAAAACGCTCCGTATAGTAAAATCCGCTACATGCTGCAAGCGTTGATGGACAATCGTTTTATGTGACATCGTGCCTTTTCTGCTAGGAGCATATTCAACATGTTGAAGTTAACTTGTTTTTTCACCATTAATAATTTTTCAGCTTTTAAAAAAGGGCAATCCATTAATTTTGGAAAGTCCTTTTTTATAAGGTAACACTCTGGTGGCGAGAAGCCCTCCAGAGTGTTTCTGATGAAATATGTATTTTTTTACGCTTTGTCTTGCTATTTTTGCTGAAAAAAGCCACAATAAGGAATGTTCAACCGCATAATGCGGCAATTAGAAAGTAGGGATATATTTGCAAAATTTTCAAAGCTTAGGGATTTCATCTTTGCTACAAGAAACGTTAAAAAAACATCATATAAATAAGCCAACACCAATTCAGGAAAAAGCGATTCCAACCATTTTAGATGGACAAGATATTATAGCACAAGCGCAAACAGGTACTGGAAAAACATTTGCGTTTACTTTGCCAATACTGGAAACACTAAATAAAGAAACCGCCTATATTCAAGCATTAATTCTTAGTCCAACAAGAGAATTAGCTATTCAAATAACCGATGAAATAAACAAAGTGAAGACGGATGATATTCATGTATTAGCTGCATATGGAGGACAAGATGTAGATAAACAATTAAATCGTCTTAAGCAAAAAATTTCGATTGTTGTTGCAACACCTGGAAGATTGATAGACCATTTAAGAAGAGGCACAATTGATCTTAGTCAGCTTACTTGTCTTGTACTGGATGAGGCGGATCAGATGCTTCATATCGGATTCAAAGAAGAAATGGAGTTTATCATTAAACAAACGCCAAAAACGAGACAAACATTATTATTCTCTGCAACTATTTCAGAGGATATTAAAAGATTAGCAAAAAAATACACAAAAGATGGAAAGTATATAACTGTTGAAAAAACACAAGGGCCAGCTTTAACTGTTAAACAAATGAGTATCCATACACCTCCTCGTGTAAAACAAGCTGCATTAATGTCTTTAGTAAAAAATGATCAGCCTTTTATGGCGGTTATCTTTTGCCGAACAAAAAGGCGTGTTAGCAAATTATATGAGGCATTGCGATCTTTTCATTTTTCGTGCAGAGAACTTCACGGCGATTTATCGCAAGGCAAAAGAGAACAAGTGATGAAAGAATTTAGAGAAAGTAAGTTTCAATTGTTGATTGCAACCGATGTAGCAGCACGCGGCTTGGATATTGACGGGATAACCCATATTTATAATTATGATATTCCATTAGATGCCGAAAGCTATGTGCATAGAATTGGCCGAACTGGACGTGCTGGTTCTGAAGGTGCTGCTATTACTTTTTATACGTCTGAAGATCGTCCTTTATTGGATACAATCGAAAATCAATTAAATATTAAAATAGAAAAAATGCCGCTTCCTAAAAAAGAGGGAGAACAAAAGGAACAAACATCCACTAAACATACAGGTGAGAAAAAACGACAATCTGCAGCAAAAGCTCGTCCTAATAAAAGAAAAAAAACGTCAGGTAACTCAAAAGAGCATTCTTTCTCATCAGAAAAACGCGAGAAAAAGCAATCCTCTTCTAATCGGGGAAATAATGCCGAGAAACCAAATAAAAAAACGGACAAACCGTTACAAAAAGGCAGAAATCAAAAATCATCTGGCAGTGCTATTTTTAAACCGAAAAAAACGAAAAAAAAATAGAGGCATTTTCATTCATTCATAATTAACAAGCCCACCATTCCTTTATATGTGATGGTGGGTATGCAGCTTAAATCAGAAAGGAGTCATTATATTGATAAAAAAACAAATGCAACGTTATATTGACAATCAAGAAAATAAACTCCAAACAGGAAAGTATGCTTTTCTCCCTGAGGAAGGGACGTATATTGAAAAACAATCCTTATTAGAGAAAACGGAGATTTCCATAGCAGAATTGTCTGAACGATTTCAACCAATTTATATCGAAATTGCCCACAAAGAAAGTGATGATAGCATTCAAGAAAACATAGACAATTCTTTTTTATCAGAAAAAATTAGCTATTTAGAAAAAAACCTTGATCATTATTTATACATGGAAACAGCTGCTTTTGATATAATTCGTATAGATGCTTTAACAATTGAAGTCGATTCTGTTTTTCGTACATATGAAGTAATGTTTGGCTTACACCTGCCAAAAAAACTTGAAAAATCGATTCGTTCTTATTTTGACCAAGCTTTAGTAGAAAAAGAGTTAACGTATAATCTGCTTTTCAATAATCAAGAAGGCTTATGGGAAGTGAATTTTCCAATAGAAGGTTTATCTACTTTTTCTAAGGAAATCAAAGTATTCGAAGCATTACAATTAATTTACTTATTTCTATTTAGAATGGAAGAAAAAATAGAAGCAGAACAAACAATAGATTAAATTAATTTACATACTGTATATAGTAGTATATGCTTATTTTTATCAAGTGATTTTTCGTTTTTTATGAATATCTAGCTCAAGCACCCTATCGCCTTATGTCAAAACACGCGATGACAAGGGCGCTTGCGCTTATTTTAGATTGTGAGGGAAGGAACGATATGACAGATTCAGTTGTTCAAGCAAAAGTTAATTCTAACGAGTTTACTTGGGATAGGGAAAATGGAATATTTACCTTTGATGGGGCACCAGCCCTTTTATTTTGGGATTCTGCTATTGAGCTATTTTTACATACAATAAGAGAAGTTTCTGGAAATGATGTTTCTACTACTGTATTTGAAACAACTGGTTTTCGAATGGGAGAGCTAGTCAGCAGCTATTATAAAGATCGATTTACTATAGAAGAAATCTTAATACAATACAGTGATATTTACAGAAATGCCGGTTGGGGAAATGTTCATATTCATTATTATTCCTTAGAGGAAAAAAAAGTAATTGTCCATTTGAAAAATAGTTGGGAGCATCGAATTTTTCAAACTTTAAATAAAGATCATGCTAGTGTTATTCTGCCAAGTCATTGGGCGGGAGTATTCAGCGGATTATTTAACGATACGATGTGGTATAAAGTCAATCAAAGTCAATTATCTGGTTATGAATACGATGAAATAGAACTATTTGCTTCGTCCATTACACCAAACCAAAATATTCATGATCTTGCCCGGCAAAAAGAGCAACAATATATAAACGAATTGGAACAAATGGTAGATCAACGAACAGAAGAATTGTCTACACTGGTGAAAAACTTGTCTACTCCAGTATTGCCCGTTTTAAATGGAATTTTAGTCATTCCCCTTGTAGGTAAATTTAATGAAGAACGAATGGAAGATTTATTACAAAAAGCACTTTATGAATTTACGAAACAAAGAGCCAGCTATTTGCTATTAGATTTGACAGCATTAATAGAATTCGATGAATACATTGTCCATAAACTGCAAGGGTTAGTAAAAGCAATCGAACTAATTGGCGGTGAATGTGTTTTAGTAGGAATTTCGGCTTCACTTAGTATTCATATTGTAAACACTGGGGTAGAATTAAAAAACATTCAGTCGTTTGCAACATTAGAACAAGGAGTAGAATTTGCTTTAGACCAACAAGGCTTTGACATCACCTCAAAAACAACCGAAAAATGATGAAACGATAGAGTCCTGCATATGGTAGGGCTTTTTTTTTATGTACCTTATTTTTTATAAAAAGTAGGCAAAAATAAGCTAACTAGAAAAAAGGAGGAACATCAATATGCCGGAACTTCCTGAAATGGAGAATTATAAAATACACTTACAACAATTTATTCTAAAAAAAATGATAACGGATGTAGTAGTAAACAGAGAAAAATCTATTAATACTGCTGCTTCCTTTTTCATCGATGCAGTTAAAGGGGCTCAAATAATCTCGATAGAAAGAAAAGCGAAACACTTATTATTCCATCTTAATAATGGGAAAATTATGTTGCTGCATTTAATGTTAGGTGGCTGGATGTTTTACGGAAAAGAAATGGATAAACCAAAACGTACTATTCAAATTCAATTATGTTTTTCCGATAAAAGTTTGTATTTTATCGGATTACGATTAGGCTATTTACATCTCTTGACAAAAGAAGAGGTCAAACAAGAGTTGCTTGATTTAGGACCAGAACCATTAGAAGCAAACTTTACGGAAACGTTTTTTCTGAGCCATTTATTAAAAAAACGTGGCAATTTAAAATTAAAACTTGTTGATCAGCATTTTTTATCAGGCATCGGAAACTGCTACTCGGATGAGATCTGTTATGATGCGCAAATACTACCATCAAAAAAATTAGAAGCATTAACCAAAACAGAACAAAAAAAATTATACTACTCTATCCAAAAAGTGTTGCTTCATGCAACAGCAATTGGTGGTTATATGGAACATCCTTTTTTTATAAACGATAAAAAGACTGGTAGCTTTAATGATTTTTGTCAAGTATATGATGAGGCAGGAAAAGAGTGTAATCGTTGTGGAAACACTATTGCTCAAACAGCTATTTCCTCTAAAAAAACCTTTTACTGCCCCGGCTGTCAATTTTAGCAGCCCCTTGTTGATTAATTCGTAGCTATCCTGACCATACTGGATAGCCACGAGAACAAAAGCAGGGGGGAAAATTCAATGAAACCACGAAAAAAAATATTGTTCGTTTTATTCATATTTGCTTTTATGCTTCAACAAAATGGAAGTACGAAACCGCATGTTGAAGCCGCCATACAAAGTAGCAAATTAGGCAGTGATATTCATAGCATCCTTGTAAATGAACCTGATTTGAAAGGAAGTCTTGCGGGAGTAAGCATACGTGATCAAAACAATGGAAAGCTTATTTATGAACATATTGGCGATACAAGATTGGCACCTGCATCCAATATGAAACTCTTCACAGCAGCTGCTGCATTATCCGTTTTAGGAGAGAATTACCGTTTTAAAACCGAGATTTATACGGATGGCTTGATTAATAATGGGATCCTCCATGGAAATCTTTATTTAAAAGGAAAAGGAGATACAACTTTAGAGGCTGCGGATTTAGATAATTTGGCCAAAAAACTTGCAAATAAAGGCATTCAACAAATAACCGGTAATTTGATTGCGGACAGCAGCTGGTATGATTCTAATCCGCTCTCTGTCGACCTAGCATGGAGTGATGAATCAAGTTATTATGGAGCTCAAATAGCTGCATTAACCGCCTCACCTAACAAAGACTATGATGCAGGAACAGTCATCCTAGAGGTATCTCCAGCAAAATCAATTGGCCAACCTGCACATATTACGATGAAACCTTATACAGATACAGTACACATCATCAACCGAACAAAAACCATTCAGAAAGATGAAAAAAAAGAAATTCACTATACACGCTTACATGGAAGCAACACACTGGAAATAACCGGAACGATTCCTCTTGATGCATCACTTGATAAGGAATGGGTTTCTGTTGGGAATCCGAGTATGTATGCAGCTGATTTATTCCAGAAATCTTTGCGGAAAACGGGAATTCACTTAACTGGCAATGTCAAAGAAGGAATAACACCTGAGCTTTCTACTATACTCGCTGCCCATTCCTCTATCCCTTTAGCAGATCTTTTTGTTCCTTTTATGAAATTAAGCAATAACACTATAGCGGAAACGCTTATAAAAGAAATGGGAAAAGTAGAAAAAGGAGAAGGTAGTTTTGAAAAAGGCTTAGAGGTAATGAAAAACGAACTAATTCAATTAGGGTTACATCCGAAACACATGTTGCTGCGAGATGGTTCTGGAATTTCTCCCGTTGACTTGCTGACAGCAAATGACGTTTCCAAGCTGTTGTATACTGTTCAACAAAAGCCATGGTTTCCTGTCTATTTACATTCCTTGCCTGTGTCCGGAAATAAAGAACGAATGGTTGGCGGTTCACTTCGCTATCGCCTTCAATCAGAAAATACAAAAGGAAAGGTGCAAGCAAAAACAGGATCCTTAACAGCAGTAAGTACATTATCAGGCTACGTACAATCCAAAAATGGCCATACCTATATCTTTTCCATTTTATTAAACCATTTAGTAGACGAAGAAAAAGGAAAAGCAATTCAAGACAAAATCGTCGAACTATTAGCAGCCCAATAACAAAAGCCAATCTTCAAGGTAAACACCCAGCTAATAAAGATTCGCAACATAGCACTTGTAAAGAAGCTGCATGCCATTTTTTATAATCTGAGTTTGAACCAGAGAGCAGTCAGAATACACGAAGACTCCTGTGGGAATTGCGAGACAGGTGAGACTGAGCGACCGAGCCTAGGTTGCCATATATAGTGGGTGGAATTCCCATCGAGAAAGAACTAGCCATTCACTCGTAGCGAGTCTTGGAGGGCAAGGGGAAACCCTTGCTTTTAAGCGTAGACAGCGAGGTAATGGGCCGTAAGCCAAATGGTTGAAGGGATGGAGCTCCGAAATCTGCATACAAGAGGGCTGATGTGCTGGTCTCTACAGAAAGCAATATTTCTATTTTCGTAAAATGGCGAGAAAACAGAAACCTCTTCGGAGTCGGTGACCTCGGCACGTTATACATCGATATATGGTAGCAACTCGGGAGATCCTGTTTAGTCTTTCTAGAGGAATAGAGAGTATGGCGAACCAAGCGATAAAAAGCAAGCAAGCCAAACGCTGACAGGAAGTCGGATAGCTGCGTAGTACCAATGAAATCGGGTAATTCTGATGGAGGAAAGGCAGCTACCCTATTATTGCCCTTTTGGGGAAACATTTACTATACACAGAGATAGGTGAAGAAATGGAAACAAAACTAATAAGGATAGCAGAAGTAGCGAAATCTCAACCAAAAATGAAGTTTACATCACTCACACACTTATTGAACGAGTCGTCACTGAAACAGTGTCATAATGAATTACCAAACAGAAAAGCACCTGGCATACACCAGACCACCAAAGAAGAATACGAGCTAGAGTTGGAAACAAACATTTCTGATTTAGTAAGACGTATGAAGCAGAAAAGTTATCGACCAGTTCCAGTTCGGAGAACCTATATAGGCAAACCAGGAACAAACAAGAAAAGACCATTAGGTATTCCTGAACATGAAGATAAAATAGTGCAACGTGGATTAGCGAAAATCTTAAATGCCATCTATGAACAGGATTTCTTGGATAGTTCCTTTGGTTTTCGTCCAAAACGTAACTGTCATGATGCGCTGAAAATACTGAATGTGTATATCAATGATAGATATACCAACTATATTGTCGACGCCGATATCAAAGGGTTCTTTGATAATGTGGATCATGCATGGATGATGGAGTTTCTGAAACACCGAATAAATGATCCGAATCTTTTGAGACTGATAGCTAGGTTCTTAAAAGGTGGATATATGGAAGAGGGAAAGCAGTATAAAACGGAGACAGGAACGCCACAGGGTGGCATTATTTCTCCTATCCTAGCCAATATATACCTCCATTATGTGCTGGATTTATGGTTTGAGAAGGTGGTAAGAAAACAATGTAAGGGGCAAGCGTATATCGTTAGATACGCAGATGACTTTGTCTGTTGTTTTCAAGTAAAAGAAGACGCGCAAGCATTCTATCAAGCATTGATTCAACGCTTGAAGAAGTTCCATCTCGAAGTAGCAGAGGATAAAACGAAAATCATTCCATTTGGTCGGTTTGCGGAAAAAGACTGCAAAAGAAACGGAGGAGGAAAACCTCCTACGTTCGATTTCCTAGGATTTACACACTATTGTAGCAAAAGTAAATCAGGAAAATTTCGAGTGAAACTCAAATCAAGCAGGAAGAAAATGCGAGCCAAGCTCAAGGAAAAGAAAGAATGGTTGAAAGCGAATCGAACCACTAATATCCATGAAATAAAAAGTAGACTAGACCGTTCCTTAGTTGGCTACTACAACTATTATGGTGTAACGGACAACATAAGGCAAGTGAGTAATTTCAAAGATAGAGTGAGAAGACTATTCTACAAATGGATGAATAGACGAAGTCAAAAGAAGTCATTCAACTGGGAGAAGTTTACTCTCTTTCTAGAGAGATTCCCATTTCCAGAGCCAAGAATAAAGGTCAATATATTCGAACGTAAAAAAGAGATTTCTTACATTCTGTAAAAGATAATAGGGAAGAGCCGTGTGCGGTAGTTCCGCACGCACGGTTCGTGGAGGGGCAGCGGAGCACAATCCAACATGGAGAGGCTCCCGTCTACTCGACCCGAGGAGGCTCACTGCTCGCCCCACGGAAAACCAAGTGTATTCTGAATGCGGACTGATCGAGAGCACTTTTTCAAGGTAGCCTTGTGAAAAAAAGAACTATAGAACAGTGTAACAAAATACTTAATTTCCCCGTCTACCTTATTAATATACTTATTGCAAACGGAAGGGGAAAACATATGAATAAACTATTTCGGATAGCTTTTTTAATACTGCCTATATCTTTGACATTATCTGCCTGCCAACAAAAAAACGAAGCAGGCAATCCCCAAAAACCATATCCCTCAGAAGAAGCAATACAGAATAAAGATGTTGTCAATCTTCACGGAAAAATAAAAAACGGAAAAAGACTAGAACAATTTATGCAAAATGCAGGAGAAGGGAAAGAGGACACAATCCGAATAACCTCCTATACATTAGAAGGCGATCCAATATTCGAAAATCTACAATCTAACAAAAGAACAATCACCTATATTTATGACAATTCACAAGACGAATATGCTGGCTCAGATAAAGGAATAGAAAAAACAAGTTGTTCGAAAATAGCAACAGAAAATACAACTAATGGAACAGAATATACATTAAATGAATGTATCTCATCCGAAATTGGCAACATGTTTCATTTTGTTATTTCAAAGTAATTATCATTTATACATATTTATAAAGCTAATTTCTCTATTTTAAGAAGAAATTAGCTTTTTTTTATTTTTCTAACCGGTGATGTGTTCTATTGTCAAATATGTCATGTCGTGATATAGTCATGACATGACATATTTACTTGCGACTTAGTTAAAATTAGCTGCCGTACTTTAAAAACAACCGAAAAGAGAGAATTATATTGGAAATAGAGAAAATACTGAAAAAATATATCCCAATGACGGAAACCGCATTTTATATTCTTCTATCTTTAACAAAACCTCGCCACGGATATGGGATCGTTAAACATGTAGAAGAAATTA
Source organism: Niallia sp. WK069_GA_01 (assembly GCF_983173855.1). Lineage (NCBI taxonomy): Bacteria > Bacillati > Bacillota > Bacilli > Caryophanales > Bacillaceae > Niallia > Niallia sp. WK069_GA_01. Next base: position 2,688,721 of record NZ_OZ470138.1, on the reverse strand, counting down.
CAGACTCTCGTATTCATTTAGGATCGGGAACCGTATATGGAACCATAACAAAAATGCAAAAAGATGGAATAATAACGGTGTTTGCTGACGAAGAAAGAAAAACTGTCTACGAAATAACGGACATTGGAAAAAAACTGATGACCGCTGAAATAAATAGACTAAAGGAGCTGCATGAAAATGCACGAACGTACGAGGAGGATTTTTTATGATAAAAGTATTTCGACCATTTTGGAGCTATGATGTTAAAAAAACAGAAACATGGCTTTCCTCTATGGCGAAGAAAGGGTATATATTTGACCGTTTAAATCGCTGGACAAGAAGCTTCTTCTTTCGGCAAGATAAACCAAAAGACATAACCTATCGAATAGGTTACGATAAAATCAAAGCAGTTCCATTATCAAGGTCTCTAGTAGAAGAAGGCTGGGTAAAGGTTATTCAAAGGGGAAACTGGTATGTAATGTCTAATGAACAGCCTCTTGAACAAATAAAAACCGCATCTGTCCGTGAAGGCATTATTAAACATAACAACAAAATTAAGTATCTTTTTAGTGCATTGTTGATTTATTTTCTATGGACAATAGTAATGAACCTTTCTCTACTTGGCTTGTCTTGGTTTCAAAATGAATCGATTGAAGTGGTTGAAAGTCCATTATGGATTATAACCTACACTGTTTTTGTGATTGCGATTGCAGTATTTATTCTAGCAATCTATTCTGTTATCAAAATTAATCGTACAAACAAACACTTAATAAATGAAAACTCAAACAGGATATACACTATAAACGAAAAGGAAAATAGACTGCCTAAAGCCAAAGAAAAGCAATTAAAACAAGCCGGTCAAATGGTAGTGAAAAGAAAATTCGCTTGGTGGTTTTCACCGGATAAGCTTGAAAAGTGGCTTGAACGGATGGAACAACAGGGATATAACCTTTATCGAGTGAATAGAAGAGGTACTGCTTTCTATTTTATTATCGGGAGTCCACGAACAATAAGTTATTGCTTAGATTATCAAAATATTTCGAGTGAAAGTTATTTCAATATGCACCGTGAAGCTGGATGGAAGAGTGTATACGCGTCATCATCCTCTTTGCAAAAATGGACAATATGGAGCCATATATATGCAGAAGGAGAAGAACGTCCGCAGATCTATAGTGATCAAACATTCCGCTTAAAACAAGCGAAAAAAGTAGCAATCACCTATTCTAGCATGTTTTTTCCTTTCGTTATCATCTATACATACTTATTAGTAGATACATTTAGATACGGAACTTTAGATTGGAAATTAACAGCAGTGTTTTCACTGAATATTTTAATTTATGGTGTGTTTACTATTAGAACCTTGCTGTATTATTTGCGCATTCGAAAACGTAGGTATTCTTTTTAAAAAACGACCACTTGTAAAAAAGAAGGTTTGTGGTAATCACCCGCACCTGCATACACTTCGCTTTCCGAGGGGCTACGCTTGAGCCGCTTCGGCCCTTAGCGTGCAGGGTCTCAGCTGTCTCGCTAATCCCACAGGAATCTACGTGTATGCAGGCTGCTCTATTTTCCAATCTTTTTCATTTTTTCTTGGTAAAAGAATTAGGTTTTAGAAAATAACTTTTAAAGCGGGAGACACTCTACTTCCCGCGGAAAATGAGTTTTGTAGAACAATGGAACAACAAAGTTTTTATACTTAACTCAAACTTCGCAGTTATAAATCCTTCTTCATGTATTGACTTAACTTGGTTTAGAGCAATGAGAAAAGAGTGATTGATTAATCTAGCAAACATTATTCCTTATAAATAGGGGCTTTCTTTCCGTTTCAGGATGCTCGCTTTCCGTGGGGCTCGCGCTGAGCCGCTTCGGCCCTTGGCCTGCAGGGTCTCAGCTGTCTCGCTAATCCCACAGGAGTCTCGCACCTTCCACTCCAATCAAGCCGTTTTGCTCCATTAGTTGCAGTCGTCGAACTGGTAAAAACATCCACATTATAGAAATAGACTGAAAGTGGAATATTTCGGTAAAACAACGTTGGATAATAACATAAAAAATCAGCGCTACTAGTGTTTAGTCATCATACCTTGTCATGAAATTCGAAGACAAGAACGTATTCTAAAACAAGTTGCTTGTAACGGAGGGTGCGAAGACTCCTGCGGGAAATGTGGGAAGGCTAAAGACCCCGCAAGGCAACGCCGAGGAGGCTCAAGCATAACCCCGCAGAAAGCGAAGCAACCCGTAGTGGAAAGCAACCCCATAAGAAAAGCGGAAGCGCCTTGTTTAGCTCCGAAGAAAAATGTTCTCCAGACTCAAAAAGTGTTTTTTACTTTTAGAGTCTGGAGGCAATACTCACTGGGGCTAGGCGTTGGAGCTAGACAGCCTTCACATTTCAAAAAATAGATACTTTCTCACCTTTTAAAAAACAAGCCTCCCATTTTATTGTTCTTAAACCAAGTAATATCAAGACTTGCAAACGAATTTGATGGTGCTAAGTTTGAGTTAACTAGATTAAAAAAACATAAATAACCATTATAAGGAAGAATCCATTTACGTGCTAAACTAGAGCATGTTCGTCTTTACCTATTATCTATTAGTTATGTCTCAGCCTCTTTACACAAATAAGATCTATTTATTTTCTTCCAAAATCAGCTTTTATTTCTCCATAACGCTTCGTATCCCATTTAATCAGTTTGTTTGGATAGCTATTTTCTTTCAGCCATTTTTCTGCACGTTCAATCATTTGCCAAAGTTCTTCTGTTCTACTATCTCTTTTTAATGTAGTATTGGCTTTTTTATTACGAACCCAGGAAAGAGCAGTCATGCTATCAGTGTAGATCGTCGTGTTTTTTCCTTGTTCCTTTAACAAAACAAGGGCGTCTACAATACCAAGGAATTCACCGATGTTATTGGTGCCAAATACTGGTCCAAAATGAAAAATAGTTTCTCCAGTAGTAGTATGAACGCCTCTGTATTCCATCAAACCAGGATTTCCGCTGCATGCAGCGTCTACAGAAATACTATTTTCCTCTATTGCCTCAGGGGAAGCTGACTGTTTCTTGCTGCCTGATGTTTTCGATTGAATAGATGCTCCCATGCCCATATTTTTCCCTTGCGCAAAGGCGTGCTGCGCTTCCTCTATAGTAGGAAAGGATTTAAAAGAAGCCCCTTGGAAACCTTTTGTTTGTTTTTCACATTCAGCCCAAGTTGTAAATATTCCCGTTTTTCTTCCATTCCACACTACATAATATTTCTTTTTCGCCATGTAACACCCTCCAACTTCATCATTTTCATATCATAACATATGGTGCAATGGGAAGGTAACAATTGAGGCATGTCCAAATGTGATAGAAGAGGCATCTTTCCTTTTTTGATAAATTTAGACAAAATTCATCAGAAATCAACTTTTTTATAAAGAATTTAGTGTATTCTATAATTATGGGTGACTCTATCCATTCTTTCATACTCATTGACGGGAGGAATTATAAATGTCTTGGTTATTTTTTGCCTTGCTATCTGCTGTTTGTGCTGCATTGGTAGGAATTTTTGGGAAAATCGGGCTGCAAAATATCGATGCAAATACAGCAACTGCCGTTCGAGCAATCATTATGGCGGCTTTTCTATTGCTTGTTGTATTTTTTGAAGGAAATATCAGTAAAATACCTAGCATCATTACTGATAAAAAGAATTTTTTCTTTATTGTCCTAAGTGGAGTTGCAGGTGCAACATCTTGGTTATTCTATTTTTTAGCCTTAAAGACAGGAAAGGTAACCCAAGTTGCTCCAATTGATAAATTAAGTGTCGTTTTAGCTACATTAATTGCCATCTTTTTTTTAGGGGAAAAAATAAGCCTGCTTAATGGTTTTGGCATTGCTCTTATTGCTATTGGTGTCATACTGACAACCTTGCATTAATACTTCTAATCATCATGCATATGCATGCAGGTTGCTTTCTCTTCAAATGAAATGAATAAACCTTCATAATTCCCTCTTATTTCCAATGAATATTTCATTAAAAATTCACTTTAATAAACCGATATATAGGGTAGTGTTTAAAATGGAATTTCTAAAAAAATGGGTTAGGTTTAGTAGAGATTTTTTTGAAAAAAATAAAAAATTACTTTTTATTGATAGATGATTGGAGAATGGAAATTGATTCTTAAAAACAACGAGACAAAATGGATAACAGCTTTAATATTCTTTGTCGCTTGCACTTTGCTTGTTGACTTATTTTTTCATAGTCTGAATGATAATTTATTTATTCTGCTGCATATTATTTTTAGCATTGGTACTACTGTAGCTTTAATAATACTACTGAAAAATATATCGAAGATGATGAAAGAATTGAAAAATAGCAATATGAAGCTAAGAACAATCTTTGAAACGATGGATATCGCCATTTGGTATCATGATTTAAAATCAGATACCTTACTAATAACTACAGGAATGGAACAAATATATGGTCGTTCAACGGATGAGTTTTATCATCGACATTCCCTTTGGAAAGAAGTGATTTATGAAGAGGATCTTCCTATCATTACAGAAAGGGCAGAAAAATTAAACAAAAAAGAAAGTGTAACAAGTATATATCGAATAAAAAAACCAGATGGACAAATACGTTGGATTAAAGATAAAGGAATTCCGGTATTTGATCAAAATAATCAGATGGTTGAATTTACTAGTGTTTTATTTGATATTACAGAGCAGAAAGAAAGTGAAGACCGCTTTAGCACACTAGTGGAGACGTCGCCAGATATTATTGCTGTAGTATCCAACTATAAAATATTTTACATAAACAATGCTGGCAGCAAACTCATAAGAAAGACAAAGCAAGAGGAATTGATTGGCAAACCAATCTATGATTATATTTCCTTGGAAGACTATAAACAGATCCGAAATCTCTTTAATGATCAAACGATGATTGCAAATGAAAGTACAAGCTTTGAAATTCAAATCAACACATTGAATGATAAAGTGTTAGATGTGGAAATAGCTTGTATGCCTATTTTATTTGCAGGAAAACAAGCAACCTTAATCGTTGGAAAAGACATTACCAAAAGAAAAATAAGTGATCGAATGATAGAAAATTTAGCTTTTGTAGATACTTTGACAGATCTCCCTAATCGAAATAAATACAGAAATTATTTAAATACCCGTCTAAATGATTCTAGTGTACAAACACTGTCCATTTTATTTCTTGATTTAGATCAATTTAAACGCATAAACGATACAAAAGGACACTCTTTTGGTGATCTTTTATTAAAAAAAGTCGCTGAGCGATTAACAGTGGCAGTGGATGAAAATGTATTTGTTTCGAGACTTGGCGGAGATGAATTTTTGATTTTATTGGAAAATAAGAGCAGAGAAGAAGTGAAAGCAGCCGTAGCAAAAATAATCTTTGAATTTTCTTATCCACTTCTTATTAATCAAGAAGAGGTATTCATTACACCAAGTATTGGAATCAGCGTATACCCGGAAGATGGGGTAGACCAAGATTCTTTAACAAAAAATGCTGATGCAGCTATGTATCTCGCAAAAGAAGCTGGGAAAAATAATTTTCAATTTTATTCATCAACGTTGACCAAAAAAAATTCAAGAAAAATGGATTTGGAAATGGCTTTAAGGAAAGCAATTCAATACAATGAACTTAGTCTCCATTATCAGCCACAGGTTGAATTGTCTACTGGAAAAATAATTGGTTTTGAAGCATTGATCCGTTGGTTTCATCCAAAATATGGATTTGTTTCTCCAGAAGAATTTATTCCAATTGCGGAAGAAACAAACCTTATTATTCCGATTGGGAGATGGGTTATAACTCAAGTTTGTAAACAGAAACAAACTTGGGATTTGTTAGGTGCTTCCTCTTTTAAAATAAGTATTAACATTTCGGCCAAACAATTACAATACAAGGAATTTGTCCAAGAGCTGCAAAGCATTGTAACTAAAATCGGAATTGAACCAAAATGGATCGTATTAGAAATTACAGAAAGCATTATGCAAAATATTGAACAGTCTATTATGATTCTTCATGAATTAAAAGAAATAGGTTTTCCTATTTCTATTGACGATTTTGGAAAAGGATACTCATCCCTTAGCTATTTGAAATATTTGCCTATTGATACCATCAAAATTGACAAGTCTTTTGTCGATGATATTGAACATCCTCTTCATCAAGGTTCTTTAGTGAAAGGAATTATTGATATAGGACAAAATATGAATTTCTCTGTTATAGCAGAAGGAATTGAAAATAGGGACCAAGTTTTGTTTTTAATTGAAAATCAATGTGAATTTGGTCAAGGTTACTACTTCAGAAAACCGCTTCAAGTAGAAGATGTAGAAAAATTAATTGTACCTAAATTAAAAAATCTCGAAAGTACTTAAGTGCTTTCGAGATTTTTGTCCAGAACATATAAACGTAAATAAGTGGAACTACATATTTATTTATCTGCTCAAAGAATGATGCCAATCTTTTTGCTATCCTTATTTGGGCCGTTATTTGTTTGCTTCTGCTAGTTGGAGACGGATAATATATGCTTCTTTTATCAGAAGGATTCACCTTATTTTATGCTTGCTGATTCTAGCTTCTTCTGCTTATAAAAAACAAAGACAAACAAAAATGAATAAAACAACCTGTTATCATTGAAATCCCCTTTATATTATAGGTAAAATAGAAAAAGTAACGCTCGATCTATAGTCCATTTCTCATTGGACAATCTAGTAAAAGTTGGTGAATGTAAATGCCTTGTCAAACAAGCAAAGAATTAGAAGCGATGTTAAAAGAAGCAAAACAATATACAAAATTCGGAAAAACAGCTGATTATATTCCAGCATTAAGCAAAGCGAATGAAGAGGAGTTATCGATTGCGATTTATCATCCTGATGGCAAATGCGTCTCTGCTGGTGATATAAAAGAAAAAATCACCCTTCAAAGTATTTCCAAAGTATTAACACTTGCCCTTGCATTAATTGAATGTGGAGAAGAACATGTTTTTAGCAAGGTTGGATATGAGCCAACAGGAGATCCCTTTAATTCTATCGTCAAATTAGAAATGAGCAATCCGTCTAAACCCCTTAATCCAATGATTAATGCAGGTGCACTGGCGGTTACTCATATGATTAAAGGAAATTCTGTTGAAGCTAGATTAGATAAAATTTTGTCATTTGTACAAACATTAACTGGCAATGATGATATTACTTATTCAGAAGAAGTAGCAAAGTCAGAGTTTGAAACTTCTCATTTAAATCGATCATTATGTTATTTTATGAAACAACATGGAATTATTAATGAGAATGTAGAAGAATTATTGGACTTATATACAAAACAATGTGCGATTGAAGTGAATTGTTTAGATTTAGCGAGAATTGGCATCATTTTTGCATTAAATGGAATCGAACCAATATCCCAAAAACGAATTATGCCAGCCTATGTTGCCCGAATTTGCAAAACGTTTATGGTCACATGCGGCATGTATAATGCCTCTGGAGAGTTTGCAGTACGTGTTGGCATTCCTGCGAAAAGTGGTGTGTCAGGCGGGATATTAGGAGCAGTTCCCAATCGATTTGGCATTGGTATTTCAGGACCTGCATTAGATGATAAAGGAAATAGCGTGGCAGGTTTAAAACTTTTAGAAATGCTGGCAGAAAAATATTCTTTAAGCATGTTTTAAAAAATGGATTATCTTTTATGAATGAATATCCTAAAACAAAAGGATTCTATTCATAATAGGTAATCTTTTTTTGATTTGCCATGTATTCATGAGAACTCTCTTTTTCCGTAGATCTTGTGACGCTTCCTTAATTATCATTTATTCAAACTTCGCACCATCAAATTCGTTTGCAAGTCTTGATAGTACTCGGTTTAGAACAATAAAATATGCACTTTTAGTCTATTTTTATAAGATGGATGTTTTTACCAGTTCAACGACAGCAACTAATGAATCAAAACGACTTGATTGGAGTGGAAGGTGAGAGACTCCTGTGGGATTAGTGGGTTAGATGAGACCTAAGCAGGCGCTTGCGCCGAGAAGGCTCATCACACGCCCCACGGAAAGCGAACATCCTGAAACGAGAATCTTGCCCCTATTATAAGGAATAATGTTTGCTAGATTAATCAATCACTCTTTTCTCATTGCTCTAAACCAAGTTAAGTCAATACATAAAGATACATAAAGAAGAATTTATAACTGCGAAGTTTGAGTCATTAAAAAAACTATATTTTTTATTTGTTGGCAATACAAAAGGGTGTTTTCGTAAAACAACGTGAAATTATAACGCAGCTTTTCGATTAAAAAATTTTTAGTCGGGTAAGATAACACTATTTACTTGTTCGATAAACTACTAAAGGAAACACAATGGGAAGAACAGGAGGAACAGCAATGAATTTAACACCTCAACAACGGATTGAATTACATGGTTTTAATAATTTAACCAAGTCATTAAGTTTTAATATGTATGATATTTGCTATACTAGAACAAAAAAAGAACGGGAAGCCTACTTACAGTATATTGATGAACAATATAACGCAGACCGCTTAACAAATATATTAATGGATGTATCCGATATAATTGGAGCACATATACTAAATATCGCCAAACAAGATTATGAACCTCAAGGGGCAAGTGTGACTTTACTCGTATCAGAAGGACCGGTTGCGGAAGCCCCAAAGGATGTTTTTGAAGAATCGCCAGGACCACTACCTGATTCAGTCGTCATGCATCTTGATAAAAGCCATATTACCGTCCATACATATCCTGAATATCATCCTGATGAAGGAATCAGCACATTTCGTGCAGATATTGATGTTTCTACATGTGGTGAAATTTCTCCATTAAAAGCGTTAAATTATTTAATTTACTCTTTTGATACGGATATTATGATTATGGATTATCGAGTAAGGGGCTTCACAAGAGATATTAGCGGACATAAATTGTTTATTGACCACAATATAAACTCTATTCAAAATTATATTCCAAATGAAATGAAAAAACTTTTTGATATGATTGACGTTAATATTTATCAGGAGAATATTTTTCATACAAAATGCAAGTTGAAAAAATTCGATCTAAATAATTATTTATTCGGCTATAAAGTAGATGAATTATCGAAGGAAGAACAAACACATATCACAGAAAAGTTAACAACAGAAATGAATGAAATATTTTATGGGAAAAATATACATGGTTAATTGTGAAAGGGATATGGAATGTTCCTTTCCCTTCTTAACTAGTGAATATTTATACTATTTTCTTTATTTTTAATCAAATTACAACTATTCTTTTCCTCCCATTTTTGCTAAACTATTTTAGTAGAATAATAGAAAGGTGATGTAACTTGTGAAAGATAACATCCTAGAAGCAATCGAACAATATAAAGATGATTTTTATGAGATCAGTATATATATTGGAAAAAACCCTGAATTAGGGCATGAAGAATTTAAGGCAAGTACTATATTAACAGAGACATTAAGAAAACATGATTTTCATGTAGAAGTGGGAACTTGTGATTTACCTACCGCATTTACAGCTACATTTGACAGTGGAAAAGAAGGGCCAGTTATTGGATTTATGGCTGAATACGATGCATTGCCTGAAGTTGGTCATGCATGTGGTCATAATTTAATTGGAACAATGGGTGTGGCTGCAGGAATTGGACTGAGCAAGGCATTACATAAAACAGGTGGGAAAATTATTGTCTACGGAACACCAGCTGAAGAAACAAAGGGTGGGAAAGTGACCATGGCTGATGCTGGAATTTTTTCCGAATTAGATGTTGCTATGATGGTTCATCCATTAGATAACTATCTAAAAAGCGGCACATCACTAGCAATGGATGCGATTCAATTTGAATTTTACGGAAAATCAGCGCATGCTGCCGCTAGTCCTCATGCAGGAATAAATGCTTTAGATGCCGTTATCCAAACCTTTAACAGCATCAATGCGCTAAGACAGCATATTAAATCAGATGCACGGATTCATGGAATTATCGCAGAAGGCGGAAAAGCGGCTAATGTGGTGCCGGATTATGCGGTTGCGCAATTTTATGTACGAGCAGGAAAAAGAGCGTATGTAAATGAATTGGTAGAAAAGGTGAAAAAATGTGCGGAAGGCGCTGCTTTGCAGACTGGAGCAACGGTTACCTGTTCTAATTATGAATTTTCTTATGATGATATGATAACAAATAACGCCTTATCCAATGCCTTCACAGAAGAATTGATCTCTTTAGGTGTGACAAAAGAAGAAATAATGAATCAGCGAGATGGTTCAGGTTCCTTAGATATGGGGAATGTCAGTCAAGTAGTTCCTTCCATTCACCCTTATATTAAAATCTGCAACGAAGCATATGCATGCCATACCCATGAATTCAGAGAAGCAGCCATGTCAGAACAAGCTAGAGAAGCAATGATTTTAGGCGCAAAAACACTAGCTTTAACAGGTTATAAAGTTTTAACAAATCCAGCGCTTCTTCAACAAATTAAAGAAGAGTTTAATCAAGGAAATCAAGAGTAAAATAGCTTGAATAACGCATAATAATAATAAAAGATAAGGATAACCATTTAACATTTTCTATAAAATGAACGAATGCATATTGATAAAATTTAGATAATATTGTATAATATTTGTAAATTTAAATGCGATGATAAGGATATGAGTTTATTTTTACGGTTTACAGAGAGGGAAGAAATGCTGAAAACTTCCTAACGCAGCAATTTGAACTTACCACCTTGGAGCAGTATTGATGAAATGACAGTAGTTAATACCGTAGCTGCTACGTTACAGCAACCATGAGCCAGCTTTTTTTATCAACTTGCTGGGAATTTGGGTGGAACCACGAGTCAAACACACACTCGTCCCTTCTTTAGGGATGTATGTGTGTTTTTTTATGTTTATAACGATTACTGAAAAGCGATGATAAGGATATGGGTTCATCATGACGGTTTCCAGAGAGGGAAGTCAAGGCTGAGAGCTTCCTAACATAGAATGTTGAACTTACCACCTTGGAGCAGTATTGGGGAAATAATAGTATCCAATACCGTATGAGCTGCGATAAAGCACAACGAGCCGGAAAAATAAACGCATGTTACATGCATTCATTTTTTATGGAAAGTTGGGTGGAACCACGGGTAGTAAAAACACACTCGTCCCTTTTTTTGGAGGGATGGGTGTGTTTTTTTATTTTATCATTTTGTTGTTTGGAGCAGAGAATTCTGCGCACGCTTCTCGAAAATAGCAGAATCCACGGCAGAAAATCAACATGGAAATGGAACAAAGTTAGCGTACAAAAAGGAGTGTAAGAGGAATGAATCAACAAGAAATGGTCATTAAGTTTCCAGACGGAAAAGAAAAGAAATATGTAAAGGGGGTAACGCTTGAAGATATTGCCCAGTCTATTAGCCCAAGTTTAAAAAAGAAATCAGTCGCTGGAATGGTTAATGGACAATGGTATGATTTAACACGTCCTATCAATGAGGATGCCGAGATAGCACTGTACGATCTCCAGTCTACAGCTGGATTAGAGATTATGCGTCATACAACTACACATGTATTAGCTCAAGCGGCCAAACGTCTATATGGAGATGTTCACTTAGGTGTTGGACCTGTTATTGAGAACGGTTTTTACTATGATATCGATATAAAAGATACCCTTACTGTTTCGGATCTTGCTAAGATTGAGAAAGAGATGCATAAAATCATTGCAGAAAATCTACTGATTAAAAGGGACGAAATTTCACGTGAGGAAGCAAAAAAAATCTTTGCTGGTGATCCGCTTAAACTAGAATTGTTACATTCCATTCCACATGAAGAACAGGTAACCGTTTATCGTCAAGGCGAATTTGTTGATTTATGCCGCGGGCCGCATTTGCCTGCAACTCGGTTTATTAAAGCATTTAAATTAACACATGTTTCCGGGGCATACTGGCGTGGTGACAGCAACAACAAAATGCTACAGCGCATTTATGGTGTTGCATTTTTTTCAAAGGAACAATTAGCGGAGTATTTTCATTTTGTAGAAGAAGCAAAAAAAAGAAACCATCGGAAATTAGGAAATCAATTAGAGCTGTTTATGTTTTCTGAAGAGGCTCCTGGCATGCCCTTTTATTTACCAAACGGGCAAGTGATTCGTAATGAACTAGAATCCTTTTTAAGAAAATTACAGTATGCAAATGATTATCAAGAAGTACGCACCCCTATTATGATGAACCAGCGATTATGGGAACAGTCTGGTCATTGGGATCATTATAAAGAAAATATGTACTTTTCTAAAGTGGATGATCAGCAATTTGCATTAAAACCGATGAATTGTCCAGGACATATGCTTATCTTTAAAGATAAGCTTCATTCGTACAGGGATTTGCCTATTCGAATGGCGGAATTCGGCCAAGTACACCGCCATGAATTCAGTGGTGCATTAAATGGAATGCTTCGTGTTCGGACATTTTGTCAAGACGATGCCCATATCTTTGTCACTCCAAGTCAGATAGAGGATGAAATTACGCTGGTATTAAAGCTAATCGATTATGTATATCAAACATTAGGATTTCAGTATGACATTGAACTATCGACAAGACCCGATGATTATATGGGAAGCGCAGCACTATGGGATAAAGCAGAAGACGCATTACAAAATGTGTTGCAAAAACTAAACTATCCTTATTCCATTAATGAAGGAGACGGAGCTTTTTATGGACCAAAAATTGATATTCATATTAAAGATGCACTCAAAAGAAGCCATCAATGTGCGACTGTTCAATTAGATTTTCAAATGCCAGAAAAATTTGATTTAAGTTATATTGATGAACAAAACAACAAAGTGCGTCCTGTTGTTATTCATCGGGCAGTATTTGGATCCCTTGACCGGTTTCTTGGTATTCTGATTGAACATTTCGGAGGTGCCTTCCCAGATTGGCTTGCTCCCGTCCAGGTAAAAGTGATTCCTGTGTCAAATGAAGTTCATAAAGAGTATGTGAAAGAAATTACTCAACAATTAAAAGCAGCAGAAATACGGGTAGAGCTTGATTTAAGAGTAGAAAAACTTGGCTATAAAATAAGAGAGGCACAAATGAAAAAAATTCCTTATATTCTCGTTGTAGGAGATAAAGAACAAGAAAACCAATCTGTTCAAGTTCGAAAATATGGACATGATGAATCAACTGAAATAAAGCTGGATGCGTTTATTTCTACTTTAAAAAATGCTATTGAGCGCAGACTTCTTGGTTGAAGCCTCTTTTCTTCAATAGCTGCCAGTTCCAAAACAATAATCCATCCGAAAACAACCTAACTTAACTATTTTATCTTATCACTTTTTAAGGGTTTGGCTGCTTGCTTATCAATTCTAGCAAGCAGCCAAACCCTTTTTATACTATTTTTTTTTACATTGACATTAATTTTGCGAAAAGGGGGTACTAATTAGACATAACTCATTTTCTTTATAACGAAAGGTGAATGGACATGAAAAATAAAACAATGATGCAATATTTTGAATGGCATCTTCCAGCTGATGGAAACCATTGGAGAAATTTAAAAGAAAACGCTGGAAAATTAAAAGAAGCAGGCATTGATTCTGTATGGATACCTCCTGTTACAAAAGGTGTGTCTCAAGATGATAATGGTTATGGGATTTATGATTTATATGATCTCGGTGAATTTGATCAAAAAGGCTGCGTAAGAACGAAATATGGTACAAAAGAAGAGTTGGTTGAAGCAATACATGCATGCCATAATGTCGGCATCGCTGTATATGTAGATATTGTAATGAACCATAAAGCAGGTGCAGATGAGAAAGAAACATTTAAAGTAGTAGAGGTAAATCCTGAAAATCGGGAAGAAGCTATTTCAAAGCCCCATGATATTGAGGGATGGACGAAATTTAATTTTCCCGGAAGAAATGGAAAGCATTCATCATTCACCTGGAATTTTGAATATTTTAATGGAACAGACTACGATGCTAAAGAAGATAAAACAGGGGTATTTAGAATTCTTGGTGACAATAAGGACTGGAATAATCATGTCGATGATGAATTTGGCAATTATGATTTTCTTATGTTTGCAAATATTGATTATAATAATAAGGAAGTTCAAGATGAAATGATCAAGTGGGGGAAGTGGATGTGTGAAACCCTCCAATGTAATGGTTTTCGATTAGATGCTATTAAACATATTAACCATAAATTTATTAAACGATTTGCAGAAAATATGATAGATGCAAATGGAGATAACTTTTATTTTGTTGGTGAATTTTGGAAATCAGATATAGAAGAATGTGCAGATTTTTTAAAGGAAATGGATTATCAAATAGACCTATTTGATGTGCCACTGCATTATAAGCTACATACCGCTTCTATTCAAGGAAGCGATTTTGATTTATCTACTATATTTCACGATACGTTAGTGCAAACGCATCCTCAAAATAGCGTCACGTTTGTAGATAATCATGATACACAACCGGAAGAATCGTTAGAGTCATGGGTGGAAGACTGGTTTAAACAAATTGCTTACAGTCTTGTTCTATTGCGTAAAGATGGATATCCTGTTGTTTTTTATGGAGATTATTTCGGCATTAGCGGGGAAAACAGCATAGATGGAAAAAAACAAGCGATTGACCCCTTATTATATGCCAGAAAACAAAAAGCATATGGAAAACAAGACGATTATTTTGATGATAAACATGTAATCGGCTGGGTGCGCCACGGGGATATAGAAATAGAAAGATCCGGCTGTGCGGTGGTTATTTCTAATCATCACGAGGCTAAAAAACGAATGTTTGTCGGAACTGACCGAGCAGGCGAAAAATGGATTGATTTTACGAATACAAGAAAGGAAGAAATTGAAATAGCAGAAGATGGTTTTGCCGAATTCCCAGTTAATGAAAAAAGTGTATCTGTCTGGGGACTGGCAGATCCGATAGAATAAAAAGGCTACCCTGAAAAGAGATGCTCTCTTAATAAGTCCGCAGCCGGAATACACTTCGCTTTCCATGGGGTGGGCGGCGAGCCTCCTCGGAGCAACTCCTGTGGGGTCTCTCCTGTCTCGCAAATCCCATAGGAGTCTTCGTGTATTCCGGCTGCTCCCTGCTTTCAATATACAATAACCAAAATTGAAAGCTTCTTTTCACGCTCCATGGTGAGAATCTACTTGGATTTTTACAGTTTTTTTAGCCTACGACCTTTTTAATAAGGTCGTTTTTTAGTATGTCCTTTTCATTGACTCAAGGTTATATTATTATTTATAGAAGAAATAACTGCCAATTCATGATAAAAAGAGGAGGGAATATTCGTGTATAAACTAAAAACAAAAGAGACAGAAAATAATGTAATAGAATTTATTGAAAACGTCGACAATGATAAGAAAAAAGAAGACGCTTATCAACTATTAGACATCTTTACAGAAACTACAGGATTACAAGCAAAAATGTGGGGACCTAGCATTATTGGATTTGGGTCTTATCATTATAAATACGCTTCTGGTCATGAAGGTGATGCACCTTTGGTAGGATTTTCGCCTCGAAAAGCAAAAATCAGTTTATATTTTGCAAGCGATTTAACGAAACGGGAGGAATTGCTAAAGGACTTCGGAAAGCATACAACGGGAAAAGCTTGTGTTTATATAAATAAGCTCAAGGATATTGATATAAAGGTATTAAAAAACTTAATTACAGAATCTGTACGTTTTTTAAAGGAACAATATCCTGAAAATAAATAAGCATAAGAATAAAAGGTATACCTCCGAATCATACTAAAGATGATAAAAGGAGGTTTTTAAAATGACAAAAAAGAATGATCCTCAACAGAAAAACAAAAAAGGGTTTGATTCTGCTGTGCTAAATGAAGAATTTGCACATGAAATCGGAAGTGCAGCCACCAATAAAATCCATCATGAAAAAGCAAAAAAAGAAAAAGCTTCAAAAAACAACGGACAATTCAAATAATCTCCATGCTAAAAAGCTAATATCTTGCAAAAGTGGAATTCCACATGCAAGAATTAGCTTTTTTTAATGTATATCAAAAAAAGAAATCACATACAATTATCTTTTACAGAATAACCACCCATCTAATATAGATTCCCACCATAACACAAAAAGAAAAACAGTTTTCTTAAATTCATAAGCAGAGAGCAGCCGGAATACACGCAGACTCCTATGGGAATTGCGGGACAGGAGAGACCGAGCCTAGGTTGCAATATATAGTTGGTGGAATTCCCACTGAGTGAGAATTAGCCATTCACTCGTAGAGAGTCTTGGAGGGTAAGGGGTAACCCTTGCTTTTAAGCTTAGACAGCAAGGTAATCGGCCGTAAGCCAAATGATTGAAGGGATAGAACTCTGAAATCTGTATATAAGAAGGCAGATGTATTGGACTCTACAGAAAACAATATTTCTATTTTCGCAAAATGGCGAGAAAATGAAAACTTCCAGAGAGCAGCCGGAATACACGAAGACTCCCGCGGGAATGCGAGAAAGACGAGACCCCGCAGCGCAGCGAGGAGGCTCGACGCTCGCCCGCAGGAAAGCGAAGTGTATTCCGGCTGCGGGCTACTCGAGAGAGCCAAAGCCTCTTTTCAGGGTAGCCTATTAAAAGATGTTAAACACATGAGACTTGCACAAAGGATTAGCCACGCTTTTTAATGGATTCTACTTTCATTAAAAGACAAGAAAGCGTATAATGGTAAACGCCATATTCAATGGAATTATATATATAAGAATAAAAATCGTACAAGAAATGAACGGAGAGAAAAAAATGATTGTAAAAAACGAACAAGATGTAAACAGCTTAAAAGAAATCGGAAAAATCGTTAGTATTATTCGAGAAGAATTATGTACCAAAACAACACCAGGTATAACGACAAAAGAATTAGACGAACTTGCTGGAAAACTGTTTGAAGAACATGGAGCAATTTCAGCACCAAAGTCTATGTATGATTTTCCAGGGTTTACATGTATCTCTGTAAACGATGAAGTAGCACATGGAATTCCTGGCGAACGCATTATCCAAGAAGGAGATCTAGTTAACATAGATGTTTCAGCAAGCAAAAATGGATACTTTGCCGATACAGGCAAATCATTTGTCGTTGGAAACGGTGATCAGAACCTAGTGAAATTATGTGAAGTAGCGAAAGAAGCTTTTGAAGAAGGCTTAAAATGTTTTAAACCTGGAGGCAAAAAAAATCGCATTGGAAAATTTGTATATAATACAGCGAAAAAAAATGGATTTACAGTCATTAAAAACCTGACAGGTCATGGAATTGGAACATCTTTACACGAAAAACCAGATCATATTTTAAATTATTTTGACTCTTGGGATAATGATTTATTAAAAGAAGGCATGGTTATTGCATTCGAGCCTTTCATCTCAACAAAAGCAGAAGAAGTATACGAAAAAGAAGATGGCTGGACTTTTTCAACAAAAGAGAAAAGCTTTGTTGCTCAATACGAGCATACGGTGATTATCACAAAAGATAAACCAATTATCACCACATTATAAAACAAAAAATGCTTTCTACGAAAAAAGTGGTTTTAACATTTAAAGACTTACAAAAACTGAAACTAGTCACTCAAGTGGCTTCAACATATTATACTACTTATCTTTTCCTAAAGTGGCTGCGGTTTTGCAGTCACTTTTTCTACGCAAAACAAGATTGTTTTCTTCATCCTTCTATGCGGACAAGTCTTATTCTAAAAATAAATTATTTTTAGAAAAATGCAAATGTTTTACCGTAATAACTTTTCCTGTTGACTTTTTTCGATATTTTTCGTATTGTAATACGTATAATTTTAATAATAAAAAATCCTTATCAGCTCAAGATGAGGTAGAGGTTGCGGTTTTTATCAGTATGAAGATGGAGAGTTGGAGAGCTTGCAGATATCTTTTGAAAGGAACAACCGCCGAAGCATTATTATTCTCTGATAATATTTAGCTGGGACTGTACACGAATAGGTACAGGACTGTCATAGGATTACTATGATGAACTATCCTTTCTATCTGATGGTGTTTTATGTACGACACACCATTTATGTGGTGTGTTTTTTTTATGCCTATATGGAGTCTAGAAGAAGACTTATCTCCATTTAATGGAATACACATACACAGATTAATAGATATAGTGAAATAAATAGACAAATTGAGTTATTTGTTCTTACTATCAGGCTTTAACGGGGATTTCGTTTTTTCATTATTAAATGGGTGAAGAAAACAAATGATCGTTAATCCAGGATATACTATTCAAAGTAAATTCTCCTATTTTGAGCAAGAGGAAACGAAAAGGAGACAAATACATCATGAATACTAAAGGAAAACTTGGACTAGGAATCCTTACCTCGCTTGTTGTAGGTAATATGGTCGCATCAGGTATATTTATGTTGCCTCGTACATTATCAGAAGTAGCAAGTCCTGGCGGAGTAATTGCTGCATGGTTATTAACAGGAATGGGTGTTTTAGTAACTGCACTTGTTTTTGGTAATCTTGGCATTAGAAAACCCAATTTAAACGGAGGACCACAAATATATGCAAAAGAACTATTTAAAGCTGGTTCTAAAAAATCACTGCTTGCGGGCTTCATGTCTACCTGGGGATACTGGATTGGTAATCTAGCAGGAAATATTGCGATTATTACGACCTTTGCAGGCTATCTTTCTACGTTTTTCCCAATACTAATAAGTGAAGCTGTTTTATTCACTATTGGATCCTTTACCTTAAAAGTGGGAAATGCTTTAACCTTTTCCGTTTGCACCATTTTATTATGGGGAACACATTGCATCATATTACGAGGAATAGAAAATGCTGGGAAGCTGAATTTGATTGCAACAGTTGCAAAGATTATTGGATTTTTACTTTTTATTATCGTCGCTTTATTTGCATTCCAAGTTAGTAATATCCTGCCATTTATTGAACCGAAAATAGATGCTTCAGGTACTTCGGTTCATCTTTTCGGACAAATCAATAGTGCTGCAGTTACAACATTATGGGCATTTATCGGTGTAGAATCTGCTGTCGTTTTTGCTTCTAGAGCGAAAAGGAAAATCGACGTAAAAAGAGCGACTATCTTAGGATTATTAATTGCCTTAGCTATCTATATTGGAATTAGCACATTAGTAATGGGGATTTTAAGACAGGATGTACTGATTGCTTCTCAAAAACCATTAATCGATGCTATGATTGCGGTGGTAGGACCGATAGGAGGAAAAGTACTGGCTGCAGTTGGCTTAATTAGTTTATTTGGTTCGACCATTGGCTGGATCATGTTAAGCTCTGAAGTACCTTTCCAAGCTGCTAAACAAGGAATTTTTATTCCTGCGTTTTTAAAAGAAAATAAAAAGGGAATTCCAACATTTTCATTAACAGTAACCAATATATTTGGCCAGCTTTTTATCTTTTCTACCATATCTAACAGCATCTCTGCTGCTTTTGGATTTGTTATATATATTGCGACATTATCTTATTTAATACCATATTTAATTTCATCCTTTTTTCAGATAAAGTTAGTTGTCACTGGTGAAACGTATAAATCAAAAAAACAAAGAATTGTGGACGGTTTTATAGGACTGCTTGCATCTATTTATTCCATATGGGTTATAATAGCTGGAACAGCAGACCTCAAAACATTTACATTTGGCGTCGTCTTATTATTGAGCGGTTTACTGTTTTATAATCAATTAAACAAACAGCCAAAACCACATAAAAAAAACAAAACAGCTGCTTAACTGATAAAGTGATCTAACTGTCACTGATTCCTTTATCTTCCACCTCTTTCATCCTTGATTTGATAGAGTGGAACTGGAGTTCTTATTCCTTAATGGGAATGAGGACACCTAGCACTTTATATGTAAAAGAAAGAAGCTGGGACATAAGTATTTCAGCCGAAAATAAGCCCAAACCATAATACGAAGATGTAAAAAATATTTCGTATCATGGTTTGGGCTTTTTATTTATGTAAAAAAAGAAGGTTGGTGGTAATCACCCGCAGCCTGCATACACTTCGCTTTCCGTGGGGCGTGCGATGAGCCTCCTCGACGCAAGTCTCATCTAACCCGCTAATCCCACAGGAGTCTCGCACCTTACACTCCAATCAAGCTGTTTTGATTCATCAGTTGCAGCCATTGAACTGGAAAAACACCCACCTTATAGAATAGACTAAAAGCGGCACATTTTGGTAGAACAACGTTGAATAATAACATAAAAAATCAACGCTACTAGTATTTAGTAGTCAAACCTAGTCATGAAATTCGAAGACAAGAACTTATTCTAAAACAGGTTGCTTGTAACGAAGGGTGCGAAGACTCCTGCGGGAAATGTGGGAAGGCTAAAGACCCCGCAAGGCAACGCCGAGGAGGCTCAGATCCCACCCCGTGGAAAGCGAAGCAACCCGTAGTGGAAAGCAACCCCCATAATAAAAACAAGCCTCCTATTTTATTGTTCTAGGCCGAGTGATATCAAGACTTGCAAACGAATTTGATGGTGCGAAGTTTGAGTTAACTCTATAAAAAAACATAAATAACCAGGATAGGGAAGGAACCATTTACGTGCTAAATTAGAGCATGTTCGTCTTTACCTATTATCTATTTCGTTATGTCTCAGCCTCTTTTTTAAGCATCATTACATTATTATAGGAATAAATCCGTTTTATTCTCATTATAATTTAAATAGAATTACTTCTTCTTAAGTTAGGGGAAGTAGAAGTTTAAACGCTAATGATATATACTACGATATATTGCAATAAACAATTGTTTAACCTATCCTAAAAAACAGAAATTATTTTACTGAAAGAGGATTATATATGCGTCGAATACCTAGTTTTTTCTTGATAGCCATCTGTTGTATTTATTTGTATTTTATTTTAGCGTTTGGTTTTTTTTCGAAGGAAAGTTACCTTATTTTTATCATAATTTTTGTTTTTTTTCATCTTTTTTTCATAACAAAATGGAATCAATTGAGCAGAGCATGGAAAGAAGCAAATGCTAAGTTGAAGAAAAAAAATCGCTTACTAATACAACTGGAAGAACAAACTATCTCCCATAAATCATTTATTAATTCTATTGAAGGAGGATTCTTTACTTATACAAAACAGAATAAAGAATATTTTTTTTCCAAAGGTTTTGAACAAATATTAGGCTATCCATCTGATACACTAAAGCCTCCACTATGGAAACAATTCATTTATGAAGACGACGTACCCATTATGAATGACTTTGTCGATACCTTAAAGAACGGGGAGAGCAAAAGGGTAGAATGCCGTGTAAAACACCCGATCGAAAAAATCAAATGGGTTCTGTGTATAGGAAAGTCAATCTCCGATGCAACTGGTGAGATTACAAATATATATACCCAAATTATCGATATCTCAGAAAGAAAAAAATTAGAAGAAGAACTGAGAACATTAGCATTTACCGATCATTTAACGGATTTGTCGAATCGTAAAGCACTAGACAGACATTTAACGAAAGCAATCGCTAGATCCAAACGACATAATCATCAATTGGCAATCATGTTTATTGATTTAGACGATTTTAAATTAGTGAATGATACGTTAGGGCATAGCGCCGGAGATGTACTGTTGATGGAAGCAGCAGACAGGTTTCATGCAACAATAAGAGAAGAAGATTATATTGCACGAATTGGTGGAGATGAATTTATTATCGTTATTGAAGAAACGAATCGTGACGAAATGAACAAGATTACGAAACGTATTATTGATAAAGTATCTAAACCTTATTTCATTGAGCAAACAACCGCTTCTATTACGCTAAGCATCGGAATTAGCTTATATCCAGATGACAGCGAAGAACAAGATGGATTAATTGCTCACGCAGATAAAGCAATGTATATGGCAAAAGAAAAAGGAAAAAATCAATATCATTTTTATTCATCTGTTCAGGATGCATAAGCGGTAATTCTATCTAACCGTTTCATCAAGTGTTTATATATATTTATACTCTGCAGGCAGAATTTAAATCATTCCGCTTGCTTTTTTATTATTTTTTTGAAAAATACGAAAAACATAATTGCATATTTATTAAAAATGTTGTATAAATATTATTAACAGATACTTTACGAAGGGGAATAACTTATGAATTACCATATAACCGATCAATTACCAATATATAGCCAGTTTGCTCATCTACATGAAGCGAGCGGATTATTAAAAAGTAAAAAAGGAAATTATACACAAGAGCAATTGTATATAGCCGCTACTAATAGCTGGTATTGTTTATCTATTTATGACGGAGAAACATTAATTGCATTTGGCAGAATGATCTCTGACGGAGTGTATCAAGCGTTAATTTGTGATGTGATGGTCGATCCTTCTTGTCAGGGAAATGGGTTGGGAAAACAGATTATCGAAGGACTCTTACATAAATGCCAACAAAATGGAATTCAATCCATTCAACTTTTTTCCGCAAAAGGAAAACAACAATTTTATAAAAAATTAGGTTTTCAGGAACGAGAAGAAGATGCCCCTGGAATGTCGATTGTTATTTAAAAAAACTCACAAAAAAATTTTGATGAGTTTTTTTTTATGGAGAAATTCCCTTCAAACGATACAATCTATTGACAAAAACGATAAAAATATGGTATTAAAATATTGTTTAGCACTCTTCATCAAGAAGTGCTAATATAAACTAGAAAACAATCTATTATTTGGAAAATGGAGGGGAATATTTCGATGGTACAAACCAAAGAATTTAAAGCAGAGTCCAAAAGATTATTAGAAATGATGATTAATTCAATTTATTCGCAACGGGAGGTTTTTTTACGTGAATTAATTTCCAATGCAAGTGATGCGATTGATAAAATTTATTATAAAACCTTAACAGATGATACATTGCAGTTTAATAAGGAAGATTATTATATTAAATTAACGGTTAATAAAGACGATCAAACTCTTACTATTTCTGATACGGGAATAGGAATGACAAAAGAAGAGTTAGAAAATAACCTTGGTATTATTGCAAAAAGCGGCTCTTTTGCTTTTAAATCAGAAAATGAAAGCAAAGATGGTCATGATATTATTGGTCAATTTGGTGTTGGTTTTTATGCTGCTTTTATGGTAGCAGATGTTGTTACCGTTATTACAAAAGCTTTCGGCAGTGAAACCGCTTATAAATGGGAATCACATGGTGCGGATGGCTATACAATCGAAACAACGGAAAAAGAAACAGTCGGCACCGATATTATTCTGAAAATAAAAGACAACACCGAAGAAGATCAATATGAAGAATTTTTAGAAGAATACCGTCTGCAAGCAATTATAAAAAAATACTCTGACTTTATCCGCTATCCAATTAAAATGGATGTTACTAGCAATCGGGTTAAAGAAGGAACAGAAAATGATCTAGAAGAGTTTACAGAAGAACAAATTATAAACAGCATGGTGCCAATTTGGCGTAAAAACAAAAATGAATTAACGGAAGAAGACTATACACAATTTTATACAGAAAAAAGATACGGTTTTGATCAGCCGCTGACACATATTCATGTAAGTGTTGATGGTTCTATTCGCTACAATGCGATTCTGTATATCCCGGAAAAAACGCCTTATGACTATTATTCCAAAGAATATGAAAAAGGCTTGGAATTGTATTCTAACGGTGTACTCATTATGGAGAAATGTGGAGATTTACTACCAGATTACTTTAGCTTTGTAAAAGGGATGGTAGACTCTGAAGATCTTTCTCTTAATATATCCAGAGAAATTCTTCAGCATGATCGTCAATTAAAAAGAATTGAAAAAAATATCACTAAAAAGATAAAAAGTCAGTTGTTAAGCTTATTAAAAAATGAAAGAGAGAAGTATGAAACCTTCTATCAATCATTTGGAAGACAACTAAAATATGGAGTTTACAGTGATTTTGGGGCAAATAAAGAGAATCTGCAAGATTTATTGCTGTTTTACTCTTCCAAAGAGAAAAAGCAAGTGACTTTAGATGAATATATTTCGAATATGCCGGAAGATCAAAAATATATTTATTATGCTGCTGGTGATTCCATTGAAAGAATAGAGAAGCTTCCACAAACAGAGCTAGTTGCAGATAAAGGTTATGAAATTCTTTTCTTCACAGACGATATTGATGAATTTGCAATCAAAATGCTAATGAATTATAAAGACAAAGAATTTAAGTCAGTATCCAGCAGTGACCTTGGCATCGATCAAGAGGATAATGCAGAGGACAGCACATCAACTGAAGAGAATAAAGAGTTATTAGCGTATATGGAAAACGCTCTTTCAGGGAAAGTGAAAAAAGTAAAAATATCTAATCGTTTAAAATCACATCCGGTTTTTCTTTCTACTGAAGGAGAAATTACGATTGAAATGGAAAAAACGTTAAATGCTATGCCAAATAACCAGCAAGTGAAAGCAGATAAGGTCTTGCAAATAAATAAAAATCATCAAGTATTCGAATCGTTAAAGGCGGCTTATACTAAGGATAAAGAAAAATTATCTCTTTATACTGATTTATTGTACAATCAAGCGCTATTAATGGAAGGATTACCAATTGAAGATCCTATTGCATTTACAAATAATGTTTGTAAAATAATGATTTAATAGTAAACAGTCTCCTTTCTTTCTTATGAAGGGAGACTGTTTCTTTATGCTGTCCTGAAAAAGGCATCTGTAGGGGTTTCTCCTAGATGATTCTACTGATTTTTATCTTTTTCAGGCAGTTTCTAAGGGACTGATTAATATGGAACGATAATGATTCTGAGCATATTAGTTGTAACATCGTTCAAAAGCCTATACAGTAAAATAGACCTAATACGAATTTCCTTACGATTTTACATAATAAATTCAACCAATTTTTATAGAGAAAGAAATGTGAAAGGAGAATGAAAATGGTTTGTGATATTTGCCGGCCAACCAAAAAGGGGTACACCCTCTTTTTTTCCAAAGAAGAAGAGTTTAACCAGTTAAAGCATTATTATCTGGATGATACGGAAGATACATTTCAAATTATTGATTCACACACCGTGTGGTTGTTAGAACCTGCTTTTTTTTCTTTTATTGATTATGCCAACGTTCATTTGGACAGCTCTTCTATCTATGCTGTAGAGTCGAACCCTTTGCATCCTTTAGAGAACAGAGCGCATACAAAACCAATAACTGAGTTTACGAGTGAAAGAGAAACTGCTTGGATTGATCTGTTAATCGAGCAAAATCGAATTACAACGCATTATCAACCAATTATTCGTTTGCAAAATAATAAACCAATTATCGCAGGGTATGAATTATTATCACGTGGAATGGACGAAAGCGGCAATATCATTCCTCCCTCTATAAATGTTGATCTATCAACGGTTTGACCCGTTGTTGGGGTATCAAAAAAATATTTTTCGACACAATCCCTAACAATATTTTTAAAATATGTGAAACTATTCCAATACATGGGTACGCTACGCGGTCACTACTGGATAATGGTGGAAAGTAGTGATAGGAAATTATGCGATGCACAATGGATCTCTGCGTAACTTATGATGACGTACCCTCCCATGTCTCTGGGCATCTAAGTGCCTACATTCCTTCGTTCGGTCTAGTCATAAGGCAGAGGCTAGCGAAGCTCCTTTAGGGACTCAAGGTCGAATGGAAAAAATAGTGCCAGCTTCTCCGTGTCATCCTGTTGTCTAGGTCTATTTAAGGGGATGAAGGGTCTTATGCAGCCTCTACGAGACTAGGAATATCCCTCATCATTCGCTGTGCGTCAAACGCTTTGTGCTTAGTGCTAATTCCATGTAATACTTTTAATAGCTTACCGCATAGAACCACGATGGATTGCTTCTTGCGTAATGGATTAACCATACGATTTGTGTAATACTCATGTAGCTTTCGAAAGGCTTCATTGTGACGGATCATCGGCATCATTACTCGGAACAGAAGGGCGCGAAGCTTTCTTCTCCCCCGTTTGGAGATGCGTTTTTGCCCCTTGTGCTGACCAGAGGAATTTTCACGTAACGTTAATCCCGCGAGTTTAATTAGTTGGCGTGGATCTTCGTAGTGTGAAAAGCTTCCGATTTCAGCTAATAGATCGACAATCGTTGTATCTCCGAGTCCCGGAACCGTTGATAGCCATTCGTACTCTACAGACGTTTTTACAAGGTCAACTAGATGTTGAGTAAGGCTTTCGATATCTTGTTCTAACTGATGGTAACGGCGAACGAGCGTGGTAATTTCAATACGGGCCATCTCACGTCCTTCTGTTACTCCGATAGAGTTAGCTGCGACTTCAATAAGACGCAATGCTTTGGGTCTTTGGGGGGATTTGAGCCCCTCAACCTTCCGATAAAGAGATAAAACTTCATCGGGTTGTTTTTGGTGAAGATCATTCGGAAATGGGGTACATTCAAGTACTGCCAAAGCCATTTTTCCGAATGACGGAAACACCTGAGTAAACTCTGGAAAATAGCGATCTAACCAACGAATAATCATGTTTTTGACAGACCCTAGTTCCTCAGTCAATTTACTTCTAAACGTTGACCCAACGCGAAGTTCGGCCTCCATACCTTTTAGGATACGGGGATAACTGAACCGTCCGTCTTTTAAAAGTCGAGCGATCACAAGTGCATCTTTTCTGTCATGCTTGGTTGGCAGATTGTCGTCCAACTCTTTTGAACGCTTAACATGCATAGGGTTAACCATGGCCAAGGGAATGCCCCGGTCCTCAAGGTAGTAGGCCAAATTGAGCCAGTAGTGTCCCGTAGGTTCAATCCCGACAATGACTTCCGTTTTTTCATTTTCTTTCATGGCTACCAGAATACGTTGATAGAAAAGCTCGAACCCGTCTCTAGCTTGAGAAACAGAGAACGATTTTTGGAGCACACGTCCACGGTCATCCACAAAGCAAGCGTAATGGGTCCGCTTGGCAATATCGATTCCGACTACGAGTGTTTTTTCGGTGACTTGATTTATTTTCTGATTTTGTTTAAAATCCATTTTGGAGTCCTCCTTGGTTAACTAAGTTAGGGGTCATTTCGGTCCACGATTTGACACCCCGTATCATACCAAGAGGGCTCTTTTTTGTTCAAGTCCCCGAAAATCCTTCTAACAGGAATGCTCCTTTTAAGATGTTTGAGGCAGCAAGAGTACGAAATCGTTTGTTTTCATTAGACCGTGCATGCCGTCTGCAATCAGTACGCAATGCCTCTATTGTAGGTGATTCATTAATTTTCATCAATTTTATTCCCACTGCTATTTACGTCCCTGAGCATTGTTTAGAAAGCACCTTTTCTTTAATCAATGAATTGGATATCAAACCAAGCCAAGTTATATTTGAAGTGGTAGAAACAGATGAAGTGAAAGATATGAACCATTTAAAAAAGATTTTAGCTTATTACCGTTCACATGGCTTTCGGTATGCGTTGGATGATGTCGGAGTTGGCTATAACGATGTAAGCAAGCTGGAACAACTACAGCCGGATATTGTAAAGCTTGCTTTGGAATATTGTAATGGAGTATCTACTGATCCTTATAAACAGCAAGTAGCACAATCTGTTTTAGAGAAAACAAAAAAAATCGGTGCAACAGCACTTGCAGAAGGCGTCGAACAGGAAGAAGATTATCACTTTCTCCGTCATATGGGTTATGAACTGTTTCAGGGGTATTTCTTTTCCAAACCAACTCCTATTCCTGCCACACAAGAGAACATAGCAACAAAAGTTTCTTAAAGCAGAGGTTCCCCTTGACATTCCAAGATTTATATGGTCTAATTACTTGTAAAATTAACTATAATGAAAAATTGAATAAATCTTATCCAGAGAGGTGGAGGGAAATGGCCCTTTGATACCTCGGCAGCGGGTTCTTTTGAATACTGTGCCAATTCCAGCAGGCAACTACTTGTCTGCAAGATAAGAAGAGAAAACATATTTTATTCCCTCTTCTGTCTGCAGAAGAGGGTTTTTTGTTTTATCCACTCTTGATGGGAAAGAGGATCTACTTATGGAAATTCCCTTTTATAAGTCGCTTTCATTTTTTGAGTGGTCATGTTTAAAAAGTTCATTAATTGGAAAGAGATAATAGGCCACAACTCTTTTTCTTTATTCGCTATAAATAATAGCATTATGTACTATTTTATCAATTCCGACTAAAACAATAAGTAAAATGCATTTTAAGGAGAGAATAACTATGGAACATCAACCATCATCACAAATCAACCAAAAGGATATTCTCATTGAAAAACTTTTGGATCATGGTATTTATAAAAAAGAGTCCTTGCATCTGTTTGAATTAACTGTGATAGAATTGGAAGAAGAATATAACAAAATACTCCTTCAAAAAGACACT
Source organism: Niallia sp. WK069_GA_01 (assembly GCF_983173855.1). NCBI lineage: Bacteria > Bacillati > Bacillota > Bacilli > Caryophanales > Bacillaceae > Niallia > Niallia sp. WK069_GA_01. The sequence goes on along the minus strand of NZ_OZ470138.1, from coordinate 2,660,493 downwards.
AGATAGCGAAACACAGCTTGGTTATGACGTATATAAAGGAAAGTGGTATGCAGATGAAGAAAACGATTAAAGTTTACTATTGCTTCTTCCTTCTATTATGTATTGCATTCGGTTTGTTATCGAGATATTCGGTCATCTTTCCTCCGTTTCTTTCTATTCATTTAGGAGATGCACTATGGGCTAGCATGATTTATTTTTTTGCTAGAATCCTTTTTTCTCGCTATTCCCAATTTAATGGGGCGATTCTAGCTTTAGGGTTTTGTATCTTAATCGAATGCAGTCAATTGTATCAAGAGGAATGGATAAACAACATAAGAAACACCTTAATCGGTGGGTTGATTCTTGGAAAAGGATTTTTATGGGTTGACTTGCTGCGGTATTGTTTCGGTATATTTTTTGCCTTCTTATTCGATTTTTTTCTTCTTTCAAAAAAATAATGTTTTCCCTTGTAAAAAAGGAGAAAAATTCGCTTCTTTCATGAAGGTAGTTTTTTGCTTAAAAATATGGTAGGATAATGAAGATATAAATGAATAACAGAGGTTGTAGCCCCCCTCTTAAAAAAAACTAAGATGAAGCAGTACTTCCATCTTGGAGTACTGCTTCTTTAGCGTCCAGCTCCAGCGCCTAGCCCCTGTGAGTATTGCCTCTTGCCTCTAAAAGTAAAAAACACTTTTTGAGGCAAGAGAACATTTTTCTTCGGGGTTGAACAAGGCGCTTGCGCTTTTCTTAGTAATGGCTATCTTTTGATTTTATAACAACTGTTTTTTTGAATAGATTGTTTTTTAGAAAGGGTGTAGGAATTGTGTTAAAAGAGGAAAAAGCTGTAGTAGTCTTTAGCGGCGGACAGGATAGTACTACTTGTTTATTCTGGGCATTAAAGACTTTTAAAGAAGTAGAGGTAGTGACCTTTAACTATAATCAACGCCATAAAGAAGAAATTGAATGCGCCAAAAAAATCGCCAAAAATGTTCATGTTAATCATCATGTGCTGGATATGGCATTATTAAATCAATTAGCTCCTAATGCATTAACAAGAGCGGATATAGAAGTAAAAGAAGGGGAAAACGGCCAATTGCCATCCACATTTGTACCAGGACGCAATTTACTTTTTATGTCCTTTGCTGCCGTTTTGGCTAGCCAAATTGGAGCAAAACATATTATAACCGGCGTCTGCGAAACAGATTTCAGCGGCTATCCTGATTGCCGAGATGCTTTTATAAAATCCCTTAATGTTACCATTAATTTAGCAATGGATAGCCAATTTGTGATTCATACCCCATTAATGTGGTTAGATAAGGCAGAAACATGGAAGCTTGCCGATGAACTGCAGCAATTAGATTATATTAGAGAAAACACCTTAACCTGTTATGAGGGCATTATTGGTGATGGCTGTGGACAATGCCCTGCTTGCAAATTAAGAAAAGCTGGATTAGATACTTATTTACTTTCAAAACAAAAGGCGGAAATACAATAATGGATCAGAACTTTTTTGGCTTTCGCATCGTAGAAGGCTTGCAGAAAATCAATCAAGATATTAACAAAAACGAATTAAATTATCATAAAAAAAGAGTGCTTGTCAGCAAAGAGTTTACATTTGACGCAGCCCATCATTTGCATTGCTATGAGGGTAAATGTAAAAATTTGCACGGGCATACGTATAAAGCAGTATTCGGTATTAGCGGATTTACGAATGAAATTGGACTCGTTATTGACTTTGGTGATATAAAAAAGATATGGAAAGAAAAAATAGAAATTTATCTTGATCACCGCTATCTGAATGAAACCTTGCCAAAAATGAATACAACCGCAGAAAATATGGTGGTATGGATATATGAAAAAATGCAAGACGCATTAAGAGATTCCTATTCTGCTCAACAAGGTGCACGCTTAGAATTTGTCCGTCTTTATGAAACGCCTACAAGTTATGCGGAAGCAAGACGGGAGTGGATGGAAAATGAGTAAAATTCCTGTACTGGAAATATTCGGACCAACGATTCAAGGAGAAGGAATGGTCATTGGACGGAAAACGATGTTTGTTCGCACAGCGGGCTGTGATTATAAATGCTCTTGGTGTGACTCTGCCTTTACATGGGATGGTACGGGTAAAGAGGATATTAAGCTTTTGACAGCGGAGGAAATATGGAAGCAGTTAGTTCTAACAGGAGGTACGCGCTTTGATCATGTGACGATATCCGGAGGGAATCCAGCATTACTGGCAGCTCTGGATCCGTTTATTCTTTTATTAAAAGAAAAAGGAATTTCTGTAGCACTCGAAACACAAGGAAGCAAATGGCAAGATTGGTTTTATCAAATTGATGATTTAACGATATCGCCAAAACCACCTAGTTCTGGCATGCAGACTAATTTCCCTCTATTAGATACTATTATTGCTAACTTACAAGAAAACAAGAATGTCTTTAGTCTAAAAGTGGTTGTTTTCGATCAAGATGATTTTGAGTACGCGATAAAAGTTCATGCTCGCTACCCTGCTGTTTCTTTTTATCTTCAAGTAGGAAACGATGATATTCATAATGGCAATAACGACGAACTGCTTTCGAAACTATTAGGTAAATATGAATGGCTTATTGAAAAAACGATTGAATCCAGTGAAATGAATGATGTAAGGGTACTGCCACAATTGCATGCGTTCGTATGGGGAAATAAAAGAGGGGTATAAAGTCCTCTTTTGGCCTTATTTTACTTCCTGTTGAGAATAGGAAAACATTATTTAAAAAAAGCATGGGTTCAACAATCGCATTCAATTAATATAAAAAAGTATGGGCATTAAGTGCTGAGCAAAATACCTTTTTTCGCAAAAAATCGACAAATTCTCCTGACTTTTGAAGGATTTTGTGGATATGAATCGAAAAATATAGAAAAAGAATGTATAATAGAAACTTAGGGTACTAGATTCTGAAAGAGGGAGGATCTTAAGGATGGAATGGACTTTAGCCATTTTGTTTGGTGCAGCGTTCTTGTTATTGATTATGTCGATTGCTAAGAGTCGTCAATCATCTAAAGCAGAACAACGAGAAATCGATATGATTCATCTTTCTGTAATGGATGAAGTAGAACAGTTGCAAAAACAATTGCGAAACCTGGAGCTTGATTTAGAGATAATCGAAAAACAATCAGGTATTCAATTATCTTCTAAAGAGCGTGTAATAATGCGTGAAGTATTAGACCTGTATAAACGTAAATACTCTATAGAGAGCATTGCCGTACAAAAAAAGTTAGCTGAAACAGAAGTAGAACGTATGCTGTCTCCTTACTTTACAGCAAAAGATGAAAGGAGAAAAGTTGCACATGAAGTCTAATATTGTAACTAGCTTCTCGGCAGGACTTCTTTTAGCTTCGACTGTGTGTGGTATTGTATACTTCTCAAACAAAGGAGAAGCTACAAGCGCTAAAACGAACGACACGCAAACAGAACAAATAGTAGCGAAAACACCTACTATTGAAGAAATGCAAAATCTTCTTGCCTCATCTGGATATGTTGTTCAAACAAAAGAAGAGATAGAAAAGAAAGATGCTGCGACTGAAGAAGAATGGAAGAAAAAAGTAGCAGAAGCAGAAGATGCTGCCAAAAAAGCAAACTCTGATAATAAAGAGAACAATGATAAAGTTGTTTATCGTACCATGATCAGTGTGTCTAATGGGATGACAAGTATAGATGTTGGACGAGCATTAAAAAGTGCCAAAATCATCAAAGAAAGCGCTTTTGAATTTTCCCAAAAGGTGGATAAAAAAGGCGTTGCCAATTACTTAAAGCCTGGGACATATGAAATGGATAGCAGCATGTCCTCTGATAAAATTATTTCGACTATCTTTAAAAAACAATAGCACTTGAAGATACCTATTGCATTTTCTGCATAGGTATCTTTTTTATTATAACGACTCAAATTAGATATATGGCAAGTTTTAAGGTGGTGCAAAGGATAAGGTGCTTTTCTTAGGGAAATGTTTGATTTTTCTTTGCAAAAAGAATTTTTTTAGCTGTTGGGTACTTATATAATGCTTATTCCATCATAAAACATACATATAGAGAGAAAAGCAGAAAGGAGAATGTTTATGATAAAAAGAACTCAGCCTTCAAGAAGGAAAAGGATTGGATTTTGTCTGCCAGGTGGGTATCGTTATTGCGGACCAGGTTGCAGCGGTCCTGGGGTCCCTATCAATTATGTAGATTCTTGCTGCAAAGCCCATGATAATTGTGTTAGCAAATATGGATCTTGCTGCCTATGTGATCGAGCACTCATTCGGTGTGTACAAGCTAAGACCAAACAACAAAACCAGGAAGGAAAAACAGCGCGATTAATCGCCAATGTGATGATACTTCGAACAGGAATTTTTTGTCCAGATAATAGGCATAGTTAATGCTATCATTTGTAGAACTGGAATAGAAAATCTCTACAAATGATAGCCCTATAGTTATTCTAAAGTGGATTTACGATTATCGATAATTAGGAAAGACCCTTCTAACTGTTTCTGAGAATTCATCAAACAACCCGCTGATTGGATTTCCATTTTCTATATCTTTTCCATAATTCGTCATTCGATCATAAAAGTCAGGGTTAGCAGAGACATATACACGATTAATATCATTATCCGCCGCTTTGACTCTATCTGCTATTTTATCCTCTAATTTATTTGTTACATCGCCTTCTTGATGATCTGATAATTGGACAGCTACAAAAGCATTATGATCGGTTTTCATAACAACCGCTCTTTCTACTTCTTTTAGATCCTTCACTTTATCTGCCGCTTTATCCGCTAAATCAAGATCTGCTGTTGTTCTTTTATCTGTTTTATAGCCAACATTTTCAACATTGACATTGCCATTATTATCTCGATTATTCATGGCAGTGTCTTTGTCTGTATCATTGTTATTACAGCCAGCCATAATAGCCATTGCCCCAGCTAATGCCAATACATTTCTTGCTAATTTCATTCTTCATCTTCCTTTCTATATCTTGTTCAAGCTTTAATTTTCCCTATAAAACGCGATTGATACTTTCCAAATTTAAGAAAAAGGAAGAATGCATTTACAAAAGAGAAATATAATAAGCTTATATATAAAATAACTCTAAAAAGAAAAATTAATCTGTATATTCTAACTTATTGTTTTTCATATCGAACCAAATGAATTAATATAATGTATAACAAGAACTTTAGGAGGGAAAACATGAAAAATACAATCAATCAATTCATTTCTTTAGGCCTTGGAGTTGCTGCTGCAAGCAAGGAGCAAGTAGAAAAGCTTGTGAATGAACTAGTAGCAAAAGGAGAAATTAGTAAAAACGAATCAAAAGATATGGTGAATCAATTATTAGAAAAAGGACAACAAGCAAAAAAAGATATGGATGCTGTAATAAAAACAAAAGTACAGCAGGCATTAAAAGAGTTGGATGTTGTAACAATCGAGGAATATCGAGAGCTGGAGCGCAGAATTGCCTTACTGGAACAGAAGAGTGAATGAAGATTTCAAGTGATTCTTGGGAGGGATAGGAATGTTCAGCAAGAGAATGAAACATGCTCATCGTTACCAAGAGATTATTAGGGCATTACTTCGAAATGGCTTCGGCTATCTGGTGAAAGATCTTGGACTGACAGAAGCCTTTTCTCCTCTTATTAAAAAGATGGGAAGAATGCAGCCTTCCTATCGCCGCACTTTAGGAGAAAGAATTCGATTATTATTAGAAGAATTAGGCCCAACTTTTATTAAGTTTGGTCAAGTGATGAGCACAAGAAGAGATCTTTTTCCACAGCATATTATTCATGAATTAGAAAAGTTGCAAGACAATGTGCCGCCTTTTTCCTTTTCAGAGGTAACGGAGATTATTGATGCAGAATTAGGCGGGGATATTGCGGGGATATTTGCTGAATTTCAAGAAAAACCGATTGCTTCCGCTTCCATCGGTCAAGTACATTTTGCAAGACTTCATACAGGAGAGCATGTAGCTGTTAAGGTACAACGGCCAAATATCACAAAGTTAATCTATACCGACCTTGAAATTATAAAAGATCTGTCGCAATTAGCTAGTTCGAAATTAGATTGGGTAAAAAAATATCCGATTATAGAACTTATTGACGAATTTGCCCATTCTTTAAAAGAAGAATTAGATTTCACAATTGAAGGAAGAAATGCCGAAAAAGTGGCCAAGCAATTTAAATCCAGCGAAATTGTCCAAGTCCCGACTATATACTGGAATTATTCTACAGGAAAAATTTTGACAATGGAATATTTGGCAGGCATTAAAATTAATGATATAAAGCAGATGGAAGAGTTAGGCTACAATCGCAAAAAAGTAGCGAGGAAATTTGCAAACAGCCTTTTAAAACAAATTTTGGAATTTGGGTTTTTCCATGGAGATCCACACCCGGGAAACCTTCTTATTTTGCCAGGCGAACGGATTGGCTTTCTTGATTTTGGCATGGTAGGAAGATTAAGCAATGAAATGAAATATCAATTTGTATCTTTCGTTATTTCCTTAAAAAAGGGAAACAGTGATGCGATAATAAAAGTCATGTTTCAAATGGGTGTATTGCCAGACGATATAGAATTAACAACCATTCGCTTGGATATAGAAAAAATGCGGGACAAATATTATGATGTTCCACTTAGCCAGTTAAGCTTCGGTGAAATTATACATGATTTCTTTCACATTGCTCAACGTCATCAAATACATATACCTGCTGAGTTAACTATACTCGGGAAATCACTTATGTTAGTAGAAGGCATTGTCGAGTTTCTTGATCCTTCCTGTAATATGATGGATTTGGCTGAACCGTTTGCAGAACAACTTGCAAAAGAACGATTTCATCCCAAAAAGCTTGCCGAAAACGCCTGGCATCATCTTAATGATTATGCGGATTTAGCAAGTTCCTTTCCTAAAAATATAAAAGAACTTACGACAGCTCTAAAAAAAGGAAAGCTGCGATTTGAAATTTCCACACCAGATATGCATGCTGTCTTGCAAAAGATGGACAAAATATCCAATCGCTTGTCTTTAAGCATCGTATTACTTGCCTTCAGCATTCTAATGGTAGGTTTAATCATTGGATCCTCTATAAGCGGACAGTCAACCCTCTTATGGAAAGTGCCGGCAATTGAGATAGGTTTTCTCGTTGCAGGATTGATGTTTTTATGGTTAATCATCTCCATTTTTCGATCGGGAAAATTTTGAATTTGCAAAAAGAAGGAGCAGCTATTTAAAGCGGCTCCTTTTCCACACCTAACGAGTTAGTAAGAATCCAACCTCACAAAATTCAGAGAACAAGAGACAATTAGATGGGGGATAAAAGAGAATTCACGCAGATCGAAGTTTCCCTTTTTGTTAGCGCTTTTTCTTTTTTGTATCTTTTACTAATGGTTGATTTTTTAACACCTGTTCAAACAAAATATGTACGTGAAATAAATTGTCTTCTATTTTCTGCACATTGGAAATGATTCCTTTCCTGCCTTTAATTTTAATAGGCTCCTCCACATTAGGAATATTATTTAGGAGCTGTGTTAATACGATAGATCTATTTTCAAAAAAATGTATGACCGCCATCTTTCATTCTCTCCTTATTATTCGAATTAATTTCTTGTCCATATAATATAAACTATGAAATAACGTACAGCTTTAGAACAATCGTCTACATCAGAAACGCTTCTGCAAAGGAGGGAGCAACCATACAATTAGGGAACTGTAACATAAAAGGAATCGTAACTATTTTCATTTTGCTTCATGATGAAAGAGCTTATCCTCAAAAATAGCTGGTTGTTATGTATAACAATCAAGATATTATGCTACTAGTCTTTCGATTTCATGTATAATGGATATATTCAGATTTTGCATAAGATATTTCCGTTTGGAGAATTCTATATAGAAGTTGGATAATAAAAAGAACGAGGTTATTATATGAGTAAAAGCAGTATAGAAGATTTTCCTTTAAGCAAAGAAATAAAAAGAGCACTTACAGTGTTAAAATATGAAACACTTACAGAGGTGCAACAAGAAGTTTTGCCAAAAGCATTAAATAATCAAGATCTTGTTGTAAAATCTCAAACAGGCAGCGGAAAGACTGCTTCCTTTGGCATCCCTATTTGTGAAATGGTAGAATGGGAGGAAAAAAATCCACAGGCTTTAATTCTTACACCCACCCGTGAGCTTGCTGCTCAAGTGCGGGAAGACATAACCAATATCGGCCGCTTTAAACGAATTAAAGCAATGGCTGTTTATGGCAAGGAGCCTTTTTCGAAACAAAAAGAAGAATTAAAACAAAAAAACCATGTTGTTGTCGGTACACCTGGTCGAGTGGCCGACCATATTGAAAGAGAAACGTTATCTTTAGACAAAATAAAGTATTTAATCATTGATGAAGCCGATGAAATGTTGAATATGGGTTTTATTGACGAAGTAGAAGAAATCATCAATATGCTGCCTTCTAACAGAGTCACCATGGTTTTTTCTGCAACATTGCCGAAAGATGTGGAAAACCTTTGCCATCAATATATGAAAGAACCGCATCATATCGAAATCGCAGCTGGCGAAATAACAACTAGTACCATCGAACATCGATTAATAGAAAGCAAAGAAAGCGACAAACTTTCCTTGCTGAAAAATGTAACGGTAGTAGAGAATCCAGACAGCTGTATTATTTTCTGCCGAACGAAAGAAAATGTTGATACGGTGTTTCATGAACTGGAAGAAGCAAATTATGCTTGTGAAAAGCTGCATGGCGGTTTAGAACAAGAAGATCGTTTCGCTGTTATGGATGGTTTCAAAATGGGAAATTTCCGTTATCTTGTTGCAACAGATGTAGCGGCAAGAGGCATTGATATTGACAATGTTACCCTTGTCATTAACTATGATGTTCCATTAGAGAAAGAGAGCTATGTTCATCGTACGGGAAGAACAGGACGTGCTGGAAACAAAGGAAAGGCGATTACGTTTGCTACACCCTATGAAGGAAAATTCGTCAAAGCCATTGAAAGATATATTGGCTTTGAGATACCAGCAATGGAAGCTCCAATACATGACGAAGTAGCAAAAGCACAAGCTTCATTTGATGAAAAAAGAAATGGACGCCGAATCGTTAAAAATAATAAAACCGCACGTATTAATCAGGATATTATAAAGCTCCATTTTAATGGCGGCAAAAAGAAAAAACTTCGAGCAGTCGATTTTGTAGGAACCATTGCAAAAATCCCGGGAGTAACAGCAGAAGATATCGGTATTATTACGATACAAGATCAGTTAACATATGTAGATATTCTCAACGGAAAAGGCTCATTAGTGTTGCAGGCAATGGAAAAAACCACCGTAAAAGGCAAGAAGCTGAAAGTCAGCAAAGCATTAAAATAATAACTAAAAAACCATCCTACAAAAAGGATGGTTTTTTTGAGTGGTTTTATATTAATGCTTTCTTATCCACTATTTTGTAAAAATAGCAGGGAGTGTTACATCATTTATAGAAATATTAGTTTCATAAAGGGGGAATCATTTTGTCAGAAATTCAAATGATCGAATTAACGAATGAATTATTGGAAAGCACAGGGAGTTACTGCCTTAGAAGTAAAAAAAATCGAATGGGTATATAAAGAAAAATAATTGGCTAACTGAAAGATTGGAAGAAGGATTAAAATACATACAGTTAACAGAAAACAATAAACAAGTTGGATTTATTGAGTATGCAGAAAGTAATTATTCTTCCAGGGTAGTCCATGCCGATGATTATTTAGTGATCCATTGTTTGTGGGTAACTGAACATGGAAAAGGATATGGAAGCAAACTAATTAATAGATGTATTCAGGATGCAAAAAAGTTTTTAAAACGAGGAGTAGTAGTGATTACAAACGATAAAACATCTTGGACACCAAGCAAAGAGGTTTTTATCAAAAATCAGTTTACATACATAGAAAAAGGTCCTTCTCACTTTGAATTACTTGTTTACCAATTCGAACAGGATGATCCACTACCTTATTTTCCTACTAATTGGGAGGAGAGAACGAAAAAATTCACCGATTTAACCATCATACGCTCTTTTCAATGTCCCTATGTAGAGGTCGCAACAGAAAATATTATCGAGGGTGCTAAAAGACTTGATTTATGTGTGAACATCATTGATGTAAAAAACAGAGAACAATTAATGGAATTATCCCCAACGCCTTACGGAATATATTCCGTAATTTTTAAAGGCGAACTTATCACTTTCCATCGATTGACAGTCCATTCTGTTGTTAAAAGGCTGAAGGAACTTATATGACTCCGAAAGGGCAGAAGTATGATTAAATGCATGTCAAATGCGCGATTTTATTATTCTTATATATAAAAATAACAGGATTATGCTAAAAATCACGAGTTTAGACTAAAAATATGTTTTTTTAAGATAATAAAATATATTCAATCTATCTTGTCTATACCACCTGTATAAATCGAGTGGAATGGAAGATGGCGAACAATCTTAGGATTATCCTATCCATACCAAGATTGTTCGCCATTTTCACTTACAGGTGAATTATTAGAGGGATCAGCTGAAAAAATTCGTTTTTACTACGCTTGATAATCTCATATCGGAGGATTCAAGTTACTACTAGTATTGCAAAAAGTTAAAAATAGCAGTTTAATTTTCCTAATTATTGTACACTAAAAGTAGAAGGAATTATTTCAGAACTAAAAGTTAGAGAGGAGACCAGTTATTGTACAGTCCAAAGTGGAGTAAAGCAAAAAAACATTTATCTAATTTTCTTTGTGACTCTTTACGTTCGAGAGTGGATTTTCAAGTAATTAATTACCGTAAAGCCCATGATCAATTAGGTAGAGCTGTTATTACTGTCGATAAAGTAGAGGTATGGAGTATGTGTTCCATTATTGCCGAGAGGGAAGAGTTTTATAGAGAACGTCTCCTGCGATCCAATTCTAACCAATATGACTATCATGATATAGCCCAAAATAGAGCATTACAAAATCAGGCTCATTCATTCATTAAAGCTGAAGGTATTTATGCACAATATGATTTTTTTGATGCATTGGAAGAATACTTTTACACACCAATTCAAGAATTACTAAAGTCTTCAGATCTATTGATCAAAATTTTTTGTCTATTAGATCGAAGAATTGGAAAAAGGACATTACGTAAGATGGAAAATACAATAATAAAGGAACATCCGCTTATTCACTATTTTTATAAATTGCGTTGTGAAGGGGAAAAGATACAAGTTTTTTAACAAAGACAACTTGGCTAGCACCATGTATGTGAATTGTTCAGGTTTGCTTCGATAAATTGGCAGCACCTCACAAAATTTTTTTGTAATGCTGTTAAATTTTCTGCAGCAGATGGCAAGCATGGATGCTTATTCTGTAAATGCTGGTATAATCATGATTCTAGAACCTATGAATTTATTAAAAACCATTTTTCTCAATAGCTGAAAGGATTAGGATTGCTTTTGAAAAGTGTTAAAATGCTTCTCATTGTTTCCCAGCGAGATTCTTTATAATCCATGTGATAAAATACCTTACCGTCTTACTGTTACTTAAATATGGATAGACAGCCAGTTGTCTTATTTTGCTTGTTTGATAATTATGGTGAATAAACGTTTTTTCATGTTCGAGAAAGTTATGGTATTATTTAATTAATGCTAGGAAAAGCATCTAAATTACGAGAACGCACGGAAGGTATTTGCTAAATTATTGGTCTTGCACCTAATCCTTACTGTTCAAACAGAGCAGTTCACTCGTAATGGAAAACAAATTTTCGCGGATGAACTTTTCACTTTTTATCGGTTTTTAAATATCATATAATTGTAGTACAGTCATTTATAAATAACTATAGGATTAGTGGCGTCATGAAGTCGGCACGACTTTTCTGGATAACGCTTACATTTTATGTATTTTAGTGGATAGGGGTGGTAAACATGAGTAACAGCGAAACGAAAACAGATGTTGTCTTGATTGGTGCAGGAATCATGAGTGCAACACTAGGCACACTTTTGAAGGAATTAGCACCTGACTGGAATATTACCGTATTGGAGAAACTTTCAAAAGCAGGAGAGGAAAGCTCCAATGAATGGAATAATGCCGGAACAGGGCATGCAGCACTATGCGAGCTTAACTACACGATTGAAAAACCGGATGGATCTGTCGATATTAGTAAAGCGATTCAAATTAATGAACAGTTTCAAGTTTCTATGCAATTTTGGTCTTATCTTGTAAAAAGCGGACTGATACATAATCCACAGGACTTTATTAGACAATTACCTCATATGAGTTTAGTGCAAGGGGAACAAGATGTAGCGTTTTTAAGAAACCGTTTTAAGGCCTTATCAAAAAACCCTCTATTCGAAGGAATGGAATTTTCCGATGATTCGGAAAAACTAATGAAATGGATTCCACTTATTATGCAAAACCGCTCATCAGATGAACCGATGGCAGCAACAAAAATGGACGCTGGAACGGACGTGAATTTCGGGGCATTAACACGAATGTTATTTGACCATTTAGAAAGTAACAATGTCGAGATAAATTACAAACAGAGTGTGAATGATATTAAACGTACTAGCGATGGCCTGTGGGAATTGAAAGTGCAGAATCTAGATAATGGCATGATGAAACGTCATACTGCTAAATTCGTCTTTATTGGCGGAGGTGGAGGAAGTCTGCATTTATTGCAAAAATCCAAAATTCCTGAAGGAAAACATTATGGAGGTTTTCCGGTTAGTGGAATATTTATGGTGTGCAATAATCCAGATATTATAGCTAAGCATCATGCAAAAGTATATGGGAAAGCCAAGGTTGGTGCTCCTCCAATGTCTGTTCCACATCTTGATACACGATTTATTGGCAATAAAAAATCATTGCTATTTGGACCGTTTGCCGGCTTCTCACCCAAGTTTTTAAAAACTGGTTCTATGTTTGATTTGATCACTTCTGTTAAATCAGATAACCTCTTCACCATGTTGTCAGCAGGTGCAAAAAACATGTCTTTAACAAAATATTTAATTCAGCAAGTTTTGTTATCAAAAGAAAAGCGGATGGAAGAGCTGCGTGAGTTTATACCGAATGCAAAAGCGGAAGATTGGGATTTAGTAGTAGCTGGACAAAGAGTGCAAATTATTAAAGATACGGAAGATGGAGGCAAAGGAACGCTTCAATTTGGTACAGAAGTAATTACTTCTGATGATGGTTCAATCGCAGCATTACTAGGCGCTTCTCCAGGTGCATCTACCGCAGTTCACGTTATGCTTGAGATAATCGAAACATGTTTCCCGCAGCATCGGAAAGATTGGGAAGCGAAAATGAAAAAAATGATTCCTTCATATGGAAAGTCACTAATGGATAACCCAAAGCTTCTACATGACATTCATGCTTCAACAGCACGGACCCTGCGTTTAAGTGAAAAAAGGCCGATTTATAGTTAATTTTTTAAAAAATTTAAATAACCTTAAAAACAGCCATAGAATGTTTGGCTGTTTTTTTAATTAATTGTGTTATATACAGAGAATATTCAAATTTTTTACACAAAAAACACTTGTTCTTACGAATATTTGTTCTATAATATAATGAATAGAAGGAAAAAGGAGGATTTTTTTCTTATGGCAAGAAAACTAGGAGTAACAGATGATATGATTATAAGCATGTACAAAAGCGGGATGCCTTTTAAAGAAATGGCTCCACTTATAGGTATATCTGATCGAGCTATTAGAAATGTGATGTCCAAACATGGCATAAAAATGAATCGTGAAAAATCATCCGGACAGCCTCGAAAGCACAAGGTAAATGAGGATTTTTTTAAGGTCTGGACCCAGGAAATGGCTTGGGTTTTAGGTATTATTTTAACGGATGGAGCAATATCTAAAAAGACTCATACCATTACCATTACACAAAAAGATGAAAGAATTTTACGAATAATTGCCAAATATTTAGATGCAAGTTATAATCTTGCACCAATTTTACCTACAAGAAAAATACCAACACTTATTATAAACTCTAAGCAAATAAAAATAGATTTAGAGAACTTTGGTATTACTCCAAATAAATCCTTAACTGTTCCATTCCCCGATATACCAAAAGTATATTTACCTTCTTTTGTTAGAGGTGTAATTGATGGTGATGGCTGGGTCCAAGACCGGGGCTATGTTATGAATATTACAACAGCAAGCAAAAAGTTTGCTGAAGGCTTGCTGTCTGTATTTCTTTCATGGAATTTAAGAGCAGAAATAACATTTACTAATCTTTACTCTAAGAATACTATTTACCGAGTTTGGGTAAAAGGTAAATCTGATCTGCCTTTATTAGCAAAAATAATATATAATACAACAGAAGACAGTTATATTTATTATAAAAAAGAACGAATGATGAAACATTCAATATTTTAATCATTAAACACTTTTGGAGGCAAGACCATGTGGAAACGAACAAATGGAAAATTAGTACAAACTATAGATAATAAAAGGATTGAGTTTAGAACAAATATTAGCAAAGCATTAATTCAAAAACTAAATAACCTTGCGAAGGAAAATGATACTTATATTAATTATTTGATTGAAAACGGCTTATATGCTGTATTAAACCAACAAATTATTACCTTTAATAAAGATTTACGACCTAAAGATCGTGTTCAATATAAAACAACATATGATAAAGAATTACTTGAAAATATAAAAAAGTTTGCAAAACAACATAAGTTATACATAAATGATGTAATAGAATACAGCTGCCAATTTATAAATATAGAGGACGTAAAAGATAGAAGTCACAAACACAGAATAGAATAAGCCTTTTTTGGCTATTATTAAAACGCCGTTTCCATAATATATATTATTGGCAGCAATCAAAACAAAGTAAAATTCCGTCTCATCACTAAGTATACTTATAATAGTGAGACGAAATAAAAATTTTTAGTTTTTAGCAAGCTTTTCAGCCAAAAAAATCAACTTGAACTGTTGGTTGTTTTTTCAATCTTCATCAATATATTATACGAATAATATAAAATAATATTAGGAACCCTATTTAATTTCTAGTAGCAATTTTCTCATCTTTTCTTTCATGAGCATTTAATTCTCTTTCAAAATCAGGGTAGTCATGTAAATGTTCCTTTAAATCCGCATCTATTTTCATTTATTAAGAGATTCATCTCTTTCCATTTGTTTTAAATTATAACTTCATTTCATTATCCATGTTTTGGATAATGAAACATTTTTATATTGGGGTACCGCCAACATTTTGGAAATATTGTACGCTAAGCAAAATTCGACACGAAAAAAGCCAAATACCTGTACGTTAAGGGATTTTGAACACAAAAAAGGCCGGATTTCACCACGTTCAGGGGTTAAATGGTTTTTGTTGGTATCTCTACCCCTAGTTGGCCTGATAATACTAGAAGATATAACAAAAAAGGAAGCGCATCGCTTCCTTTTTTGGATTTCTAATCCTTTTAATTATTATCTTGATTTCTTAACAATTTGTCACAGAGTTCCACACAAATACCCTGTGAGCTAAACCTTTTCAACATTTCACTTAAATTGACTGACAAACCATTGTCTTGTAATATTTCTTCAAACTGTTGGTAGGTTAAATCAGGCATGATTTTTGCTTTTTTTTCCGGAAAAGTCGCTTGAAATTTCTTGTTAATATCTTCCGTTTTAGACTCTAGTACTATTGCTGTGGATGTGAAAGTCAAAATTGTTTCAATGAAATCAATATCAGTATTAGATAATCCTTTACTTCCTAACCATTCACTAACAGTTTCATTTTCCATACTATTTCACTCCTAAAAAAATAACCAATCAGCACCTCGAATCGCCCAAGCTACAGCGATTGAAATATTTTCAGCTACTCCTTTGCTAACCCTTGTGTTATCTTTAAACCAAACAGGAAGCTGGGTACGAACTTCATTAGCTGCGTTGTCCCCTGCATTTTCAAACTTCTTCAAAAAATTCCCTATCTTTACACTATTGCTTTTAAATGTTCTTGCAGTGGCAGAATCAATAATATTGAAAGCTCTAGCTGCATCAATAACTTCATCTCCACCTTTTAAAAGTAACTGAGAAACTTTTATAACAGCTTTTGATTTAACTCCAAACGGAACGATTTGCCCTTCGCCAGCCTCATTCTCATTAATAGATTTTTCATAAGCAATTTGAGAAAGTACAGCTATCTCTTCTGCACTATATCTATCAGAGGCATATCTTTCAGCGGCATTTATTGGCTCTTCATCATAGTTATCTTCCCATACTGCATCTCCTTCTTCATAAACTTCATTAATACCTTCTGCTGCAAACACATTTGGTACAAATGTTAATACACCACTAAATAACAGAACACTTACCATGATCATTTCATTCCCTATGGTGGATTTAAGGTAAAAATCTATGAAACTCAAAACACTGAAGAAACACAAATTAACTGGGTTTACCAACTTAGGATTAAAAGAATTTAATTATGACAAAGATGGTTCTAAAGTGCCAAACGGTCTTTATGAACGATCAGTAGGTTCTGGAACTACATTGGAAGAAGCCTTAGAAAAGACAATTATTAATTTTATGGAGAACGTTACTCATTATAAAAATGAAAAAAATTCAGCTTTAACTAAGGATGATTTCAAAATAGTTGATTATGATGAATTTTAATGTGCAAACAACAAGCCGCTAGATACTCCTTGTTAGTACTGAGGGCCTGTTGTTCTTTTCAATGAAATGTTGGTACCTTTCAAAGGAAAGGGAAACAGAGTATAACCGAAGCTAAATTGTTATGCAATACATTACATGGGAGAATGTTTATTAAATAGCCATCATTTCTAATTGATTTCTACTCTCTCCCTCTACACATGTATTTACACTTCACTAATCTGCCGTATAACCAAGGAAACATAAATTTACAAAAAACAATATTTTATGCTATTATTCGTATAATATTCCAACAGACTGCGAAATTTGGTATAATTTTAATAAAGGGAAACACATAATCTCGTTTAATTAGTTATAAACTAACTAATGTAAGGGTGGTGTTTTTTATGTCCTGTGAGGAGGAAGAAGATATGACAATAACGAAACCAATTGAATCGACGATCGTATCAGAAAAAGACTATGCAAAATTTACGGATATGGTAAGTAACCCTGCAAAACCAAGTAAATTCGTTGAAAATATGTTTAAACATTATCAAGAAAAAAAGAATAAGTAACACTATTCTTTCATTATGTTTGATAATATAACAGAAGAATACTTATGTATTGATAATATTGAAAAATTGCAGGATTTTCAATGTGAAGATGAACCCCAAGTTGAAACCTTTCTTAAAGAAGAGGCTTTTAATTTAATGGAAAGAAATTTAGTCAGGACTCGATTATTCTTTGATCAAGAGAAGAATTTAATCGGGTTCTATTCTTTATTCAATGATACGATTAAAATGAACAAACAAAAACGGCAGCAAATGAATATAAGCTTACCTGATCGAGTGAAAGAAATTCCAGCTGTCAGGCTGCATTACTTGGGAGTGGATATACGATTCAGAAAAAAACATTATGGTGCATATATAATGTCTTCTGTCTTATATCATTGTGCTTTAGTTTCTAAAATAAGCGGATGCCCATTGATAACCGTAGAATCAACAAAAACCGCCTGTTCGTTTTATCAAAAATTTGATTTTGAATACATACGGCCAAATGATCAATATTTTACTTATACGCTTAATACCAAACATCTAGCAGGACTACTATCTAATTAACTTCCGTATGAATGGTATGTAGTGGACTCATTGTACACACATACCATTCGCTACATTCAATCCTCTATTTTTTACTACCTCCCTCTCATTATTCATTCACATTAAACGTTTTCGGCGTATTATTCTGCAAGTTCATCCAGTTTATATTTTTCTTATAAAAAAAGCTCTTATTCTTTCTAGTTCCATCCTATTACCACATACTTTATTGAAAAAGATGATGCAGCAGCCGCTCTTTATTTTCAAAAAACTGTTTCATAATTGAATAATGGTTCGTGTCTTCCAATGTCGATTCATTCATTCCTTTGTCTGTTAGCTCCATAATTTTAGCATTAGGATAGGCCATAATAATTGGTGAATGGGTAGAAATAATAAATTGAGACCCTTGATTAACAAGCTCATTGATTCTAGCTAGCATTGATATTTGCCTTAATGGGGACAAAGCTGCCTCTGGCTCATCTAAAATATACAAACCATTCCCTTGAAAACGTTCAATAAATGCTGCGAAAAAAGATTCTCCATGAGATTGTTCATGCAGCGACTTCCCTCCATAAGAATCAATTATCTGACGACCAGATGATGATTCTTTATCTAAATCCTCTATATTGGTTGCTACATTATAAAACGTTTCAGCCCGCAAGAAAAAATGATCCTTTGCCCTATTTACTCCCTTTACTAAACGAAGGTATTCGTCCAGATTCGAGTGGGAGTCATAGTTAGAAAAACGAAAGTTTAACGTTCCCCCTTCTGGATTAAATCCTAAAGCTACAGCAATCCCCTCTAGTAAAGTAGATTTCCCCATTCCATTTTCCCCAATTATAAACGTAACATTAGGATGAAACGACAATTCTTGAAAGTTGCGAATGACTGGAAGATTGAGCGGAAAAAGATTATAAGATGAGATCTCCTCTCTTTTAAGAGATACGGTCCGAATGTATTGAGAATCGTGATTTAGCTTGACCATTGTGTTCACCTCTTTTCAAAAACAACCTTTTATTTAAATCCATTTTAAGGTAAATGCAAGGTTTTATCTATAATGAGAAATAATGTTCCTAGAAAGCTGCCCCATTTGTTTAATAAAAATGGACAGATTTTAACACTCTGCCAACAAAATGAGAGGATACAGGTTGTAATTCTACTTCTCTTGACCAAACTGAAAGTTGTCCGATATGATGAATTTCGTGTGCAATAATATGGTGAAGTATATCATTCACAGCGTATTTTCCTTCATCCCAAGGAACACTAACACTCTTTTCTTTTATGTCATCTGAATTTTTTTTTAGAAATTCAACTATTTCAATATGTAAGTTATCTGAAAGAGATTTAACCTTTTCAAGTGTTTTATAATCAGCAAACTGAAATACTACATCCTCTTTCCCCTGGATACCACGAATCCAACTATATTCCACATCGATTATATGGAAAAGTGTATATAAAATATTTCCTACTCCACCTTTACGTTTTTTTAACAAATCATCAATTGTTAATTTTTCACACCATTCAAACCACTCATCTCTTACCTGCCAGTTATATTCAAAGAATTTTATCATTGTAAACACTCCCAATTCAGCTCAATACAATGTATTTCGATAGAATGACAACCAATTCCTTTTTTTACTAACCTGCCTCTTTTCTACTATAAGAAAGGTTTCACTTATTACAGGAATGCTGCCCCTAGCCACATAAAAAAAGATTCTTTCCTCTATACATCCTAATCCTAGGTGCTAATGGGGGAGGTTTTATTTCAGCTACCCTCAAACCTTGATAACACTGTGCTTTATTAAATCGCTACATTTTACTATAATAAACGATAAACGATTGCATTACTAAATTTAACGTTCCATAATCTATTGTATAAAAATCCCCTTTTTGCTTATCTTAATAATAATAATAAAAAGCTAACGAGGTGTTTTGCATGCCGCATAAAATGGAAGCATTATTTGACTATATTAGAACAAGATTTGATACAGAACCGAAACCCCGACTTCATATTGGGGAAGCGATGGGAGCTTGGCTATACTATACCACCATCGCAGAAGAAATTCCTGTACTTGAGACAGCCTTAAATACCACGACTGATAATGTATTGATCGATATGATAAAAAAAGCAAATGAGCTTGCTGTACATCAACGAAAGGAGTTAGAGCACTTTATGCTGCAAGAAGGCATTCCTGTTTCAGATACCTCTTCCCATAAACCAAAATCTGATCCTAATGCAATCCCCCTTG
This sequence comes from Niallia sp. WK069_GA_01, assembly GCF_983173855.1. Classification (NCBI taxonomy): domain Bacteria; kingdom Bacillati; phylum Bacillota; class Bacilli; order Caryophanales; family Bacillaceae; genus Niallia; species Niallia sp. WK069_GA_01. Next base: position 2,640,559 of record NZ_OZ470138.1, on the reverse strand, counting down.
GCGTTAAGTCGACCGATTCGGAGATTGCGAACTTTATCTCTGCAAAAATAGCTTCCAATATTGTCATGTGCTCGACCAATATTAGTCAAAGCATTAGAAATGATGTAGGTTTAATGTGGGTTCGGTTTCATACAGAAAAAACAATTTATGGAATGGATGTTAAAACAAAAATGAGAGAACACGGATGGATAAAAATACCTCCTTATTTTACCCCGCCAGGTGCACCATAAAATTTTTTTAAAGGTTGTTCAAAAAATCCGGTGAAAATGACACCCGCTCTCTTAGACCATTTATCTTGTTTTTCTCTGAAAAAGACAGAATAATATAACACATTCTGTCTTTTCCGTTACTCATCCGCTTTTTCGTCTGCATCTATGTTTGCAGCTGCGGATGCAAATGTCTCAAATAATCATTTTCCTCAAATAGAGGCAAAAGAAAAAATTTCGATTCGTTCCTCTCCTGTAGTCATGTCTTTAACTTTAAACTGATTGTTTGTTACTTCCTCTTCCCCAATGATGATCACATTACGAAATTTCTCCTTGTTTGCTTTGTCTAAAGCTTTGCCAATTTTTTTATTTCCCATTTCATACTCTACCTTATACCCTTGATTAATTAAATATCTAGCAACTAATAATGATTCTATTTTGGTATTTAAAGGAATAATGTAAAAATCGATAGCGACTTCCTCTTCTATTGTTCTCTTCGTTGCCTTTAAAGCCGTATAAATAACATCTAAGCCGAATGAAATACCGACCGTTGAAAAGCTTTTACCAGTTCCGATTAGACCACCAATTGCATTGTCATATCTCCCACCACTCCCAATGCTGGACTTAATTGTTTTATCCGTTAAAAAGATTACATAAATAGTACCTGTATAAATGTCCAAGCCTCTTGCTAAAAAAGGAGTAAACAAACATTGTTTATCAACACCTAAAATGCTCAAATATGCTTCCAGTTCTTTTAATTCATCCAGCCCTTGCCTCACTCGTTCATTTTGTTGACTAAAAGGTTCAAAATAAGCAAAACTTGTATTATTTTTGTCCTGTACAAACTGTTTAATGAAGTCAATCGTTTCTTGTTTTAATCCTAGTTCACCTAATTCTTCAAGAACAGCATCTAACCCGACTTTTTCTAATTTATCCAATATTAAAATCACTTTATTTACTTGTTGAGCGTTTATTTCAAACACTTCAAGCATTCCAATTAAAAGTTTTCGGTTATTATATTGAATGGTCACTTCTAAATCTAGTTTTTGGAAAGCATCTAATGCCATAATCATTAATTCTGCCTCCGCAATTTGTGAGTCTACTCCAACAATATCCACATCACATTGCGTGAATTCGCGAAACCTTCCTGTTTTTATCGGACCATCTCTAAATACCTTGCCTATCTCATATCTTTTAAAAGGCATTCTTAAAGTTGGATTCATGGCAACAACCTTGGCAAACGGAATGGTAAGATCATAACGCAGCGCCAGATCTCTTTCTCCTCTATCGGATAATGTATACATTTCCTCGATTATTTCCGCTCCTCCTCCATATTTAGAAGCAAGCAACTCAGTATAATTTAAAATGGGCGTTTCCAACGGTCTACACCCATATTGAATAAACACATCTTCAAGCGTTCTTTTGATTTTAATGCGTACACTTTCTTCATTCGGCAAATAATCTTGTGTTCCTTTTACATTTTGATACTTCATTTTTTTCATTTTTATGCCCTCCTAATTTTAAAAAAAATAAAAACCGCACTAGATAAAAGTTTAAAAACTTCAATCAATGCGGTTTCATGATAAATAGACTTCCTAGATACGATTTTTAAAATCGAATAGCAAGTCTATTTGGTCAGATGATGAAATTGTGGGGTACAGCTAATTATAGGATCAGTCAGCATATTATCCACCTCAATGTTTCATTTTAGATAATTTATCATATTCTTCTTTTTATTTCCATTTATTTTTCTAATTTTTTTGGAAATTCATTATTTCATCGTACTAAATTAGTTTATCCAATCCACTTCAAACGCAGAAGAAAGCAACTCCATCTTCTCTATATCCCAATCAAAGGTTAAAATGGCTGATTGTCTTGATTGATGGGAAAGAAGCCGCTCACCATTTTTAATAACAAGACTCTCCGCCTCCCAAAAAGAAACGGTGTCATCTTCTCCTGTCCGATTACAAACGAACATAGGAAGTCTCGTTTCTTTTGACCGTTGTTCCCATTCGCCGTTTGGACCATGTAAACCTTTCCCCCAAGAGGATGGGGCAATCAGTATTTCTGCTCCTTTCGCTGCAAGTGCATCTGCAATGTTTGCTGTATACGAATCGGCACATATTAAAATGCCTGCTTTGATATCCCCGATTTCAATTGGTTCCAATTGCTCTCCAGCCGTACTCCAATCATCTACTATACTTGTGACCTTTTGTTGTTTTCCTATTATATGACCATTATGATTAATAACAAATACAGAATTGTAACAGTCTTCACTTTCTGATTTCTCTGGACAGCCAAGAAAAACCGTGGTATTTACAGACTGAACCAAATCAACAAAATGACTCATCCATTTATCCGGCTGCTGATTAATCCAATCCGTTCCAATCTTTCTGGAAAATTGAAGTCCGCTAACAGCTAATTCTGGGGTAATAATCCAATCTACGTTGTTCTTTGCAGCTTGTTTGACCGCTTTTTCAATAAGCTTTTGATTATATACGATATCCCCCGCTATCGGTAATAAATGTAGCAACGCCATTCTCCTTTTTCTCATAACACTCCACCTTGACTTTTTCCTTTATTTTACCCCATACCAAAAACAATACGTGTAAATTTTAATTCCTTCTATTCACAAGTCACTCAGAATGATCCAAAGATAAAATCTTTAAACATACTGCCTGCTCATCATCACACGTAATAGAATGTATATCTTCAAGTTTTACGTATGACTCCCCATCAAATTCTCCATCATCCGTTACAATAGATACAACTAAAATCTCTTTTTCTACCTTTTTAATAAATCCTTGAATAAACGCCTCTTCGAATAATTTAATGAAAACGACGAATTTATTTTTTTCCGCAAATTTAAGCATTGATTCTAGTAAATGATCATTTTTTCCTTCAAAATCAATATGACTTTGATTTTTAGCCTCATATAATTTTTTTATGTTGCGAATATATTTCGTATTTTTATTAATTTGATAAATATCAATAGTGTTTATAAGATGAAAACCATCGTACATGCCAATGGGAGATACATTTGCAAGCAGGACAAACTCTTCTGAAAATTTCAGAACTTTTCCCACTTCAAATTTAGTTGCGTTCTCCACTTCTGTATAAACTTCAACCAATTCTTTACTAACAAGTGCTTTTAATAATTCCTTTTTCATTTTTTTCTCCTTTTAAGAAAATAAAGGGTATCTTCTCCGAATAGGTTGCTGCATGGGAAAATGAAGCTTATTTGTTATCCATACGGCAACATTTATTTCCTACTTTTTTCGACTACTCCTGCATTGCCTGTGCCATCATTTCTAATTTCATAACAGTCTTCCAATTTCGTACAGTTGTAGGATTTCCTATTTTCTGTAGCTGGATAGCGAGCTTGGACTTGTGAAAACTTTGCCGTAAATATACATAAACCACTTTTTCGTGAATGTGGCATACTTCTGTCCCTGATTGATAAGCAAGTAAAGCGTTCATTTTTTCTTCTGTGAACGCTGCTTTTAACAAAGCAAGATGGACACTTTCTCCTTCTGCTAAAGCATTAGCTGGATAAGGACAATGATGAATAATTTGTTCCCATTCTAGTGCCGCCCTTACCATAACCGTTACAGAAAATCCATAGAAATTTTGAATTTCTTGTTCAATAAGCTGTTGTACGGTTTCTGCCTTTTCATCAGACCGAAATACTATGTTGCCGCTTTGAATATAAGTAGTAACCTGCTCTAATCCATTAGTAGATAATAGGTCCTTTAATTCTTTCATTTTTATCCTATTATGTCCACCTACATTAATTCCTCTTATCAAAGCGATATAAACCGTCATTTTATCCTCTCTCTTTCATCCAGGCCAGCTTAAAAAAATCATACTGATTCTTTTCTAGAAACGAGCCAATATTCCTCTATTAAATCGTTTCCTTAAATAAGATTGGCATATGCTTTTTATACGAATCAATTAATTTTTCACCAAATATGGTCATTTCTTTTCTCCAAGGATGACCTAGAATTCCCCATTCAAAGTTTTCTTGAAAAAAGAAATAATAGTCTCCATTTGGAAAAACTGGTACTATCCATTCGTTAAATTCATTTCTATCCATTGGTTTTCTCGGATCAACTAAATAGCCAGGATGCTGATAATCCAATGCATAAATCTTTTCATTGACCAACGTGCATTCAAGAAATACCTTCCATGTTTTATTTTCTAAATCGTTTATTAGCTTATCTGCCTCTTTATTGTCATAGTAACTAGAAATATCGTAAACGATAAATGGTTCAGGAACTTGAAAAGGCTTCAAGAATCTGCTTTTTTTAATGCTAGGACGAAACCTAATCCTCGCAGATACAATTTCCCATAATAAATCATTTTGATTAGTTGATAACATAGTCCAATTATTCATTTTTTCTTCTCCTACTTAATCAATATACCTTACCACTAATATTTTGTTTTCTATTTAGAATAATAGAGAGATTTTCATCAATTAATTATTTCTGTGTATAAATAATTATTCCTGCCTCTTCTTCTAAGATAAGAGTAATGATTGTGTTCTTTTTCCTTGGCATCTGGATTCTTACTTTGAAAGAAAATGCCTTTCAAGTGCCCTTCCAAGCTAGGTCAGTCTCCTTGAGAAGAGATTTTCACCATCTGAGCTTTTGTGCTTCACCCTCAACTTATACTTCTTTGTCAGATAAAGAAAGAGCGTTGACTAGGTCAACACTCCACATAACAGCGTGTCTCATAATAAATTGGTGTATAGAATGAAGCAGAGATCATATATACACCAATAATAAGGTTTGACGTCAATTTGGAAAATTGGGAGACACCACTCTGTTATCTCCACTGGAGCGGTGGTGTTAAATGGTAAGTATATCGGGAAAATGTAAAAATAGTTGGAGGAATAAAGATGTACTCAGAAGATATGACCCAATATACAATAACTAATCTAGAAAACATAAAAGTGTACAAAACACATATGATACATTCTAATGACGGGGAAGCAATGAAAATATTACCTTACCAATAAAAATTTAGGTGTTCGAATTAGTTATTTATTAAGGGGAGATATAATTCTCCCCCATTATAATTTTAGTGGGTTGTTGTTTTAATAATTGCCACTATACTGAACAAATTGCTTATTTCTTGTCGTATTGATGTAGAGAAGCGAAATATCCGATTGAGTATGCCCTAATTGATTCATAATTAGGGGAATATCTCCACCAGTTTGCTCGGCCAGATTCGTAGCATACGTATGTCTTAATTTATGAGGAGACATCCTTTTTTCAAAAGCCTTCGTATATTTATAAACAATATCCTCCACTGCTCTATTCGTTAAAGGTTCGGTTTTTCCATTTGAATAACCTTATTTGTTTCTGAAAACGATCAATATTATTTTCAACAGATAAAAAGCGATAGATTAAGTCGCTTTTAACAATAGAATGATTGGATTTTCAAGAAAACTCTGCTCCAATAAAAAAATAACAATGCCCATAAAAGTATCCACTATTTGTAAGGATATGGATTTTTCGATTCATCAAAATAAATCTAACGCTAAGAAATTACCCTTTAGAGGATTATAATATCTAGCTTTTAAATATAAGATAACACGTGCTCGTCCCTCTATAACTCAGGAAGAAACAGCAGACCTGCAATTGCTTGGGCTGGAAGGTTTTCTCGTTTGAACTCACCCGTAATAATTACACCATCAGACGTGATAAAAGGATTTTTTCATATACTGCAAAAATTCAACAGGAACAACAATTCTTACCTCTGGTTTTTTCTACAAAACAATAAAAAGGAGTGGATTTTTAAATAATTCACTCCTTTTGTCTCGTTATTCCTGTATTCTCTTTAAAAGGAAGGACCATTACCGTTATTTGGTGGAAAATAGGCATCATCCGTTGGGTTCTTTTTATTATGTTCTTCTCTAGTTTTTAAACTAGGAGAACTCTTGGTAAATTTATTTAAAAAATAAAAACCACCAACTAACGCAACCACTCCAATAACAAAATTAATCATGTTATCCACTCCTTTCTTATTTATTAGTATATAACATATTCAAGAAAATTCCAGAAACAAAAAAACTGTGTATACCATTGCTATTGTCCTTGGATGAAAAAGGAAAACAAGCAAAGCCATCTCTAAAGGAAAGATTTTGCTTGTTTATTTGCTTTTCCTTACGAGAGGCGTCCAACCTTTTTCCCTTTTGTCTAACAGATGAAAAGTCCATTTTAACAACGGTGGAACACAAAATAAGATAAATAATAAGCGAAATAATTGATATGTAGTAATGAGCGTTAATTCTCCGTTTACTGCCTGTCCGAGTATGGCCATCTCTGCCATTCCACCAGGTGCTAACCCAATAAATGCCGTTATGATACTTACATTCTGCTCCATATTGATTAAAATTACACTTAGAAATAACGAAAAAGCAACTAAAAGGATGGACGATGCAACGGACACGATGGTAAAGACTGTTTTATTTTCTATGTCTCCCAATTTTACACGTAAGCCTAAATCTATTCCAATTAATACTTGAGAGATGCTTAAAATGCTAATAGGCAACGCAGGAACATGCATACCACTTACTACAAATGCTGCAATCACCACCATCGATCCAATCATAAATGGAGTAGGAAACTTTAATTTCTCTACCATTTTTGCCCCGATAAATGCCAAGAAAAGAAAAGGGATAATAGAGACATGAAACGTGTTAATAGGATGGACAGTTACAGCTGCTGCATGTTCTGTTCCATGAAACAAGGGACTATAAACAAGAAATGGCACAAGCATAACAACAGATAGAATCCGACTAACTTGTATAATAGTGACAGCTGCAAGATCTATTCCTTTCATTTCTGTACATAATGCCATCATCTGGGTTAATCCACCGGGAATACTTCCTGTGATAGCAGACTTATAATTAGTATGGGTAATTTTTGTTGTGAAATAGGCAAGTGTCAGACTAAAAATAATCATAGAAAGAGTCATTGCCAACATGGAGGGTAAGTGGTTGAACATTTCAATAAAGGTCTCTTTTGTAAACGTAATCCCAATCGAGTAGCCAATGGATAGTAATCCTGCATCCCGAAAAGAAAATGGTAATTTCGGAGATTGCTTTGTTGCTTTGCAAAACAGTACGGTAGCAATCATTGGACCAAGCAGCCAAGCTAACGGTAAATGACAAAAATAAAAAATCAATCCACCGATAAAGGCGGCAATACTAAGTTTTAGTAACGACATAACATTTATTCCCTTTCTAGCCTAAAAGCTCATCGAGTATGTCCATTATACTATTAATTGATTAGAAAAGAAGGAAATTCATCAAAAATAAGCAGAACATTCGAAATAAACTTTATCGGTTCTAAATTAACATCAAATAAATGCTGTTGCTGTAAGAGATAACTATTAAGTAAAGCAGTAACAAAAAGTTGTTCAGCATCTAATAAGATTGAATGGTTATTAAATGACGAAATGGTAGTTAAAACTTAATAGTATAGTCATGTACCTGAGATATACATTAGAACGATCGTTCATGTAAACAGATTATTTTTAAAACGCTTGGAGCATCCAAGCGTTCAGTGTGTGTGTTATCTTTTTACATTGAGGATTAATTATGGCTATTCGTATCTGTAGACCTTGCTAGCAAAAGCAGGATTCATCCATGTGTTTCTCTTTATTGCTCTTTTTTACTTATTTCTTTCATTTTGATTTTTTCTAACTTCCATTCATTTTTATGTCTTGTCCAAATGGTTTCCAAATAGGCTATGGTATCTGTTTCAGATACGCCGCTTATTTTTTGTTTTCCTTTTAATGCGAACTTTTGATGGTAGCTGATATTACTTAATGAAGCGTAAGGCTGCACAATCAATTCTGTCGGTTCATTTAATTGCCCATTATGATAGACCCCTAATTTTTCATACTGCTTTTTTCGATCAAATAAGTCAAAGCTGTACGTTTTTTGTCCTTCTATCGTTAATTCTGCTTTATAATCTGTTTTAAGTTGACTAGCAATGCTAGGTAATTCAGGAATCTCTATCTCTTTTAACTCATTTTTTAAACAGGTATACAGATAATAATTCGTCTTGCTTCCTTTTTCATCCGTCAACACTTTAATAAACAAAAGTGGATTTTTATCTTTATCTAGTGTGACAAGTTGAAGCGTCGGACGATAACCTCCCTCTAAATGTATATTCTTTTTATCCCCATTTTTATCTACTACTTCTAATACTACTTCTTTGTACAATTCTTTCTCCTCTTGATTGGAAATGCCCTTTAATTGAATGGTTTCATCATTTCCATCAAGAAGTAAATCCACTTTATTATGATAAATTATTGTCTCTTCTTCCTCTTTTCCTAATGCATATGCACCAGTAATCGCACTTAAAGACATGAAAAAGAAAGCAGTAAAAGCAAAGAGCAGTTCTTTTTTCATACTATCCCTCCTACATCATTTAACATAATTTTAGGATGTCCAATTATGGAAAATTAATGTAAGAAAGTAAGAAAAGCGGAAGCGCCTTGTTTAGCCCCGAAGAAAAATGTTCTCCTGACTCAAAAAGTGTTTGTTTCTTATAGAGGCTGGAGGCAATACTTACTGGGACTAAATAACCTTCACATTTTAATACATTCTTACTTTTAGACAAAAAAAGAGTACTTACTTTTGTTCGTAAGTACCCTTTTTCTCTCATCATTCTTCTATTCTTGTTTGTTTTCTTTCCACATTTCAACTACTTTTCCTGCCTCTGTTTCATCAATCACAAAGGAGCCATTAGAGTAGCGATCATTAAAGCGGATGTTTTCTACTAGTATTTCTTCGGTGTTTCCTTTTTCTGTTTCTAAATAGACAATGTCTTGTTTTGCTACGATTGTCATTCCGACTACTCGATGCGGGTTTGCTTTTAGTTCTCTTAACATGATAAATCCGCGTTTTGCACGACCGGATGGTTCAAATTCTGAAAGCTTCATCTTTTTAATGGAACCACGCTGTGTTATAATAACGACATTTTCTTGCGCGGGATTTGTTATTAATTTTCCAGCTATAACAAAGTCATCTGGTTTTAAATTAATTCCTTTTACACCAGCAGCTCTTGCACCAACAATATTCACTTCTTCTTCATGAAAACGAAGGGAATAGCCAAAATGCGTTGAAAGAAGCACTTCATGCTGTCCGTCGGTTACAAAAACATCCACCACTTCGTCATCTCCTTTTAAATTAATTCCGACTAATGGTTTGGAATATCTTTGTGCCTTATAATTAGCTAATTCGCTTTTTTTGGCCATTCCATTTTTCGTAAAGAAAAGGAGATACTTCGTTGAATCAAATTCTTTTATTGGTATCGCTTGAATAATATGTTCATCCCGGTCAATTGGAATAATATTCGAAATATGCTGTCCTAAATCTTTCCAGCGAATATCTGGAAGCAAATGAACAGGACAATATAAATAATTTCCTTTATTCGTAAATAACAATACAACATCTGTTGTATTAATATCTATTTTCCGCAAAATCCGGTCGCTGTCTTTCCTGCCAAAGTCCTGGCCATTGCTTGCCGCATAAGAACGTTGACTGGTGCGTTTCACATAGCCTTCTTTTGTAACGGTAACAATGACATCTTCACTTGCAACTAACACTTCAAGATTAATTTTAATTTCTTCAATTTCAGCTTGAATAACCGTGCGTCTGTCTGTTGCAAATCGTTTTTTTACATCTTTTAATTCTTTTTTTATAACAAACAGCAATTTCTTTTCACTAGCAAGTATAGCTGTCCATTCTTCAATTTTTTTTGCCAACTCTTCTGCTTCTGCTTGTAATGCAGTTATATCTGTATTGGTTAAACGATAAAGCTGCAAGGACACAATCGCTTCCGCCTGTGGTTCGGTAAACTGAAAGGCATCCATTAAATTGTTTTTTGCATCTCTTTTATCTTTGGATGCGCGGATGGTTGCAATCACTTCATCCAAGATAGACAAAGCTTTCATTAATCCAGCAACAATATGTTCCCGGTCTTTTGCTTTTTGCAAATCAAATTGAGTTCGTCTTGTGACAACTTCTTTCTGATGGGCAATATAAGCATCTAATAATTCTAAAATCCCCATTAAGCGAGGTCTTTTATTATGAATGGCTACCATATTAAAACTATACGTAATTTGCAAATCGGTATTTTTAAATAAATAATGCAATATGCCATTTGCATCTGTCTCTTTTTTTAATTCAACAACAATTCGCAGGCCAGTTCGATCGGTTTCATCACGAACTTCTGCAATGCCCTCTACTTTACGATCGAGACGTAGTTCATCTATTTTTTTTACTAAATTGCTTTTATTTAATTCATATGGAATTTCCGTTATAACGAGCTGCTGTTTACCGCCGCGAATCTCTTCCACTTCCGTTTTGCCGCGGACAATAATTTTCCCTTTGCCTGTTTCATATGCTTTTTTTATGCCTTCTACTCCTTGAATGATGCCTCCTGTAGGGAAATCCGGCCCCTTAATATGCTGCATCATATCGTCTACAGTGCAGTTTGGATGATCCATTCTTTCGATAACGCCATCGATTACCTCTCCTAAATGATGAGGGGGAATATCTGTCGCATATCCAGCGGAAATACCTGTAGATCCATTTACTAGTAGGTTTGGGAATTTTGCCGGTAATACCGTTGGTTCACTTGATGTATCATCAAAGTTTGGAATAAATTCAACGGTTCTTTTTTCAATATCTTTTAATAATTCTGATGAGATAGCCGAAAGTCTAGCTTCTGTATAACGCATGGCAGCAGGAGGATCTCCGTCGATGCTCCCATTATTACCATGCATTTGAATCAGTACATTTCTTACTTTCCATTCCTGACTCATCCGCACCATCGCTTCATATACAGAGGAGTCTCCATGTGGATGATAATTACCGATTACATTACCAACTGTTTTTGCCGATTTCCGGAAATTCTTATCATGAATATTCCCATCCTCATGCATCGCATAAAGAATTCGACGCTGTACTGGTTTTAAGCCGTCTCTTGCATCCGGCAGCGCCCGCTCTTGAATAATATATTTACTGTAACGTCCAAAACGGTCGCCGAGAACGTCCTCTAAAGGCAAATCACGAAATTGTTCGACTGAACTCATGATGGACTTCCCTCCTCTGCAACCACAATATTTTCATTTTCTAAAATATTGCCTTCTTCTTCTAAACCGAAAGCAACATTGGATTCAATCCATTTTCTCCTTGGTTCCACTTTATCTCCCATTAATGTTGTAATACGACGCTCTGCCCGAGCAATATCATCGATTTTCACGCGTATTAATGTTCTTGTTTCAGGGTTCATGGTTGTTTCCCAAAGTTGATCAGCGTTCATTTCACCGAGCCCTTTGTAACGTTGCAGAATATAGCCTTTTCCAACTTTTTTGATGGCATCCTGCAAATCATCATCGCTCCATGAATACTCAATCACTTCTTTTTTTCCAGATCCTTTGCTGACTTTATATAACGGCGGCAAAGCAATATATACTTTTCCAGCTTCTAATAGAGGCTTTAAATATCGGTAAAAGAAGGTTAACAATAGAACTTGAATATGAGCGCCGTCTGTATCTGCATCGGTCATGATAATCACTTTGTCGTAATTTGAATCATTTACATTGAAATCAGCCCCGACTCCAGCACCTATCGCATGAATAATCGTATTGATTTCCTCATTTTTAAAAATATCTGCAAGTTTTGCTTTTTCCGTATTAATAACTTTTCCTCGCAAAGGAAGCACTGCCTGAAACCGTCTGTCTCTTCCTTGTTTCGCAGATCCTCCAGCAGAGTCCCCTTCGACTAAATAAAGTTCATTTTTAAGTGGGTTTCTGGATTGGGCAGGAGTTAATTTTCCAGAAAGAACCGCTTCTGTCCGTTTTCTTTTTTTTCCACTTCTCGCTTCTTCCCGTGCTTTTCTTGCTGCCTCTCGTGCTTGATAAGCTTTTATCGCTTTTTTAATCAGCAGAGAACTGGTTTCCGGATTTTCTTCAAGAAAATAAGCAAGATGTTCTGATACAACAGCATCTACTGCTGATCGCGCTTCACTTGTACCTAACTTCCCTTTTGTTTGTCCCTCAAACTGAAGTAAATCTTCTGGAACACGAACAGAAATAATAGCAGAAAGTCCTTCGCGAATATCGGAACCATCCAAGTTTTTATCTTTTTCTTTTAAAAGATTCACTTTTCTCGCATATTCATTTAGCATTCTTGTCATCGCTGTTTTAGATCCAGCTTCATGTGTTCCGCCATCTTTTGTACGAACATTGTTTACAAACGATAACACATTTTCAGAGTATCCATCATTAAATTGAAAGGCGAAGTCGACTTCAATTCCATTGCTTTCGCCTTCTAGACTAACAACTGGATGAAGAGTATCCTTCTCTTCATTTAAATATTCTACAAACGCTTCAATTCCATTTTCATAATGAAATATTTGCTGCTGATCATTTCTTTCATCTATTAATTCTATTTTTAATCCTTTTAATAAAAAGGCAGATTCTCTTAATCGCTCACATAATGTTTCATAATTATACGTGATGGTTGAGAAAATTGTTTTATCGGGCTTAAAGTGGATCGTCGTGCCTGTTTGATTTGTTTTCCCAATTTTTTCTAATGTTGTAGCAGGTTTTCCGCCATTTTCAAAACGCTGCTCATATACAAACCCATCTCGCTTAATTTTCACAACAACCCATTCGGATAATGCATTTACGACAGAGGCACCAACACCATGCAAGCCTCCGCTCGTTTTATAACCGCCTTGTCCGAATTTCCCGCCGGCATGCAATACCGTAAAGATAACTTCTGGTGTAGGCTTTCCGATTTTATGCATTCCGGTAGGCATTCCTCTACCTCTATCTTGTACACTTATACTATTATCACGATGGATTTTCACACTAATAATATCACCGAACCCGGCTAATGCTTCATCCACTGCGTTATCTACAATTTCATATACTAAATGATGCAATCCTCTCGAATCTGTACTACCTATATACATACCAGGGCGTTTTCTAACAGCTTCCAGCCCCTCTAATACTTGGATGGCATCATCATTATAATCGAAAGTTTGTTGATTTTTTGCCACAAACATACCCCTTTCGCCTTTCCACAACGACATGTTCTCTTTCTAGAAGTTGTTCAAAAAGTCCGGTAAAAATGACACGTCGAATTTCTTCGTTGGTTTGCTTCTCCGCTTCTTCTCACGTATTAACTAGATGTTCTTCTACTAAAAACGCTCACGTCCTGTGAGCAACGTGGAAGTCACCACCTCCTGTGGAAGGCCGATGCTCAGGAGCTATTCCGTCTCGAACTTCTTGGTCCTTTTTGAACACGCACTTCTATGTATCATGTCGAACAATTGTTTATGTATTCGTCTAATAACTTCATTATCCTTTAAATTTCTTTATTTTTTCAAAAAGCATTTCTATTTTTAGAAGTAGACGAGAAGAAAAGAAGGTCATAACGAACCTCCTCTTTTACCTTTAAAAGGCGTTGAATTTTCGTAAAGCTACTAGCTCGTCTTATATAGCACAACTGCCAATTTAAATGACGAACAAATGTTCCGATTGTTTCATTATACCACTTTTTTCAGTAAACAACGAGTGATAATATGTATTATTCGTAAAGATGACGCAACTTCAAACTCTTGCCCATACAAAAGATGGCAGGTAAATTAAATAATATACGAAGAAATGGAAAAGAAAAAGGAATTTTTTATAAAATATGTTCTTAAAACATCTTTAATATGGTAACACAGAATATGTCCAAATAAAAAGTTAACTCTATATTTAGACTAATGAATAAATGATGATAAGGCTTTTTTTAGATTAGCATAGGCGGTGTTTACAGAAAAAAGAGGGATTAATGGATGCAAATACCGTTAAACTGATTTACTGAAGAAATTCAGTTAAGCTATGCATCATTATATCCCTCTTTTTATTAGAAAAGCGCGGGGCGCCTTATTCAGCCCCGAAAAAAATGTTCTCCTGACTCAAAAAGTGGTTTTTCCTTTTAGAGGCAGGAAGTAATACTCACTGAGGCTAGGCGCTGGCCGGCTAAATACGCAACAGTCCTGTTGCAACATCGATTGGCTCGCATCCTGCAAGCCTTATATCTTCGCCGGCACTTGTACATCCTTTACGGCAAAGCTAGGCAATAAATCTAAGTTAAAAAATTTTATTCTTTCTTACCCTAAAAAATTTATTACATAAACGCATGTTCCACTTTAATACAGCGATCCATAATAACCGTATAGCCTTTCTCTTTTAAACGATGAAAGGTTTCTTCATGAACAATGCCTAATTGTGCCCAAAATACATCGGCATCTATTTGTTCAAATTCATCAGCCACTGCTGGAAGATGCTCTGGTCTTCTAAATACATTTACAATATCAACATGACCTTTTATATCAGATAATTTCGCCACTGCTTTAACACCCAATACTTCGTCTACAGTTGGATTAACAGGAATAATTTCATATCCAGCATTTTTCATCACATTTGCAACCATATAAGATGTTTTTTCTGGGTTATTGCTTAATCCAACGACTGCAATTCTTTTCGCTTTTTTTAAAATATTGCCTATTTCTTCTCGACTTGGATTTTCAATTGCCATATTTATCGCTCCTTTTAACTTTTTAAAAATAATTCTCTTTATCTATTCCCTAATAAAAAAAATAAAAAACAAAGCAAATTGAAAGCGGTTGCTTAATTTTGCAATGTAACGTTTGAACAACCTTTTTATACAGTCATCATAACAAACAATCTTACTCTATGAATAGATACCAAAAGAATCGTTCATAAAAAGATATCAGCAGAAGAGCATTATGTGGACAAACAGATAAAGCTACATATGTATCCCGCTTTTTTCGCAGTCCTCTTCATGCTACCCTCTTTAATTGTGTCTAAAATGTGAACATTATTGAAAAAGAATTGCATCTTTTATATCAATCCAATAGTGTAAATAGTGCTTAAAATACGATTGCAACAAGAATTATTGCACAAAAGGAGAAACAGTGATGCAAAGTTTACAAGCGGCCAGGAAAACTAAAAATCAAAAGAATTCGCTATACAGCACCGTGTGGAGATGGCATTTTTATGCTGGAATTATCTTCGCCCCTTTTTCTGTGAAAATAAAACGGGCGAGTGGCTATTCTGGGTATCTGTATAATACAGTAACGTGTTCTATTTGATAGGGCGGGTACAGGATTTTGGTGTAAAGAAAATCTTGAAGCGTGGACTTCTAGAAAAAAGACAATAGTAAAGAAAGGGTGTGACCTCAATTTTTTAAAAAAATCACAACCTTAATAGAGTATTGTAATGGAAGGTCGTCTAACCAGCTAGACGTGGTTCAGAGAAGTGTTGCTTATTAATAAATAGGGTATATATAATTCTTAAAACTTTATGTGCAATAGCCTGTAAAGCTTTTTTCTTTCCTCTTCTTGCAGATAGAGACCAAAAAACATTTGACATTGAGGTATTTTTCGACCTTGATATAGCCCAAGCAACCTCACAAAGAGCAGCTTTTATATGTGGGTTTCCTTGAACGCTTTTGGAACTTTTCTTTTTACCAGCACTTTCATTATTGCCAGGTGATACACCAGCCCAAGAAGCTAAATGTCTTGATGAAGGGAATTGGCTCATATCTGTTCCGATTTCCGCAATAATAACAGCAGCTGTGTGTTCCTTTATACCTGGGATAGATAAAAGTATTTCTTTTTCTTCTTGATAGGAATGAAGCAGGGTATCTATCCTATTTTCAAGTTCTTGAATGGAAGTTTCCAAATACATGATATGATTCCAAGAGCTTTTAATCATAAACATTTGATGTTCATTTAATGTTCCGAAAAGAGAATCGGAAATGGTATCAGCCTTCTTGCGGAGAGAATGATGGATATTGGCATCAACATCAGCCTTATCAAGGTATCCATTATCGACTAACTGTTTCAAAAGTTTACGTCCAGAAACCCCAAAGATATCAGAAATAACTGAACCAAGCTTTATGTTTGAACATTCGAGGACCTTTGAAATTCTATTTTTTTCAGCTGTTAAGTTACCAACCCATTTCTTGCGTAAACGGTTCAAATCTCTTAATTCCCGAAGATCTTGGGAAGGGACAAAGCTTTTTTCAATCAATCCATGACGAAGAAGCTTGGCAATCCATTCTGCATCTGAAACATCGGTCTTACGACCAGGAACGTTTTTAATACGTTGGGCATTGGCCACAGTAATATCGAAATATCCTTCAAGGATGTTGTATACCGGCTTCCAATAGATTCCGGTACTTTCCAGAGCAATGTGTGTAATTTGTTTTTCTTCTAACCACTTTAATAAATCAAATAAACTTTTGGTTAAAGTGGAAAAAGTCTTGGTTTCTTTTTGAATGGATTCATTATTAGTGCCAGTTAGGGCACAAACTACAATCTCTTTTTGATGAACATCCATTCCGGCACAATGGGTTAATAAAATGTCCAAATAAAACAACCTCCAAAGTAGTGTCTATGGAAAGTGGAATAAGCTTGGTCAAACAGCATTTTTCTGTACGTGATCATCCTCAAAAATTGAAGAGTCAACAAAGGGGTGTACACAAGGCAAATTCCAAACAGTTTCTTATACAGGGTCGAACCACCACAAAAGCGCACGTAAAGATTACTTCCCATAGCATTAATCAGTATGGAAAAATGGACAAAAAAGTAAAACCCCGGCTTAGAAAAAATTTTCATGCCGGGGTGTGAGTGTGAAATCATGTGTGTTTCTTATTGTTTTATCCGTAACCGGTTCTATTTATCTATTTAAACCACAAATCGAACAATTTATCTATCAAGAATACTATGAGGTTAAAGCAAACGACAGTAAGCTATCACCGTCCAGGCAACTAGAAATCGTCAAAGAGCAGTATCCAATGAGTACTGCCACTAAATACCGTCCAGGAGAAGCGGCTACTCGTTCAAGCGAGGTTACCATTTCAGAGAATATGGAAACCTATACGGTATTTGTTGACCCTTATTCCGGAAACATCCTTGGCAAACTGAATAACAAGGATAAAATCATGGATAAAATCGAAGAAATTCACGGAGAGTTAATGGCAGGTACAATAGGAGATCGCCTTGTCGAACTTGCCGCATGCTGGACGATTGTCTTGATTATAACTGGTTTTTATTTATGGTTTCCGAAAAAAAAGTGGAAACTTGCAGGTGTCTTTTTTCCACGATTCACAAAAGGAAAAAAAACGCTGCAAAGAGATCTACATGCCGTCCCTGCCATTTGGATAACACTTGGTATGTTGTTTGTTGTTATGACGGGTTTGCCTTGGTCTGGCTTTTGGGGAACCAACTTCCAAAATATCGTCACCAATTCAGGAGCAGGCTATCCTCCTTCCATATGGGTTGGAAGTGCGCCAGCTTCTAATACGAAAACAAAAGAAATAGCAGAAGTACCGTGGGCAGCTGAAAATTTACAAGTACCCATGTCAACGGTACAGGGATATATTCCCCTTTCAATTGATGATGTAATTACAATTGCAGACCGCCAAAAGATTTATCCAGGTTACACGGTTATCATGCCAAAGACTCCAGAAGGCGTTTATACATTGTCAGTGTTTCCGCCAAGAGCACAGGATGAAGCAACGATGCATCTAGACCAGTATACAGGAGCGGTGCTTGCCGACTATCGTTATGATCATTACGGACCTATTGGAAAAATCATCGCATGGGGCATTACCTTGCATAAAGGCTTGCAATTTGGTCTGCTCAATCAATTAGTCGGCTTAGTTATTTGCTTAGGCATTATCTTTGTTGCATGCAGTGGTTTTTATCTATGGCTGAAAAGAAAACCAGCTAAGACCATTGGTGCACCAAAAGGTCCAAATATCTGGAAACAAAGAAATTTTTTGTTGTTAATGACTGCACTTAGTGTCCTTTTTCCATTAGTTGGCGTGTCTATTATCCTTGTATTACTAATGGATAAATTAATCATTCAGCGTATCCCTTTTTTAAGGAAGTGTTTCTATGCATAAAGGAGGAGTGGTTGATTTGCAGAAAAAAATAGGGATATATTTGCTTGCTTTTGTAACAGCCAGCTTATTAAGTGCCTGTTCCTTAAAAGAGGGAACAGAAAAAGGCTATAAACAAGAAACACCATTACAGATTGAAGTAAAGATGCCAAAACAATTTGAAGCTCAAAAGGCAGAAGAAATAACGGTTGTTTTAAGCCAAGCAGGAAACAAGCCACTTTCCATCCAATCCATCTCCATGGATATTTGGAAGCAGGATAGCCAATTTCAAAAAAAATCACTGCCTTTAACGAAAAACAAGAACGGTGTTTATACAACCAAGCAAACCTTTGACAAAGAAGGATTATATTTTGTCAAAGTACATGCCAGTACAACGCAATCAACAATTATGCCGACAAAACAGTTTATTGTTGGAAAACTAACGGACAAGGATCAGGAATTTTTAAGAAAACAAGCTCCAGAAGAACAGGTGATGGAGCATCATCATCATTAATTTTATAAAACTTGCGTTCCGATATTTATAGTCATTTATAAAACTGATATTTTTCCATTTAAAAAACGACCTTTTGATTTTTAAACTGCACCCCAATTGTTATACACATCTAACAATTTGAGGTGCAGTTTTTATTTTTTCAAGAGATCAGAAAATGCAGTAATTTGTTATCAGCATACAAATGACAGTGTGGAACAGATCACCAAAGATATTGATCAGTGCCCTGTGTTGTTCGGAATTAGATTAAACAATTTGAATTCCATCGTTTATCTGCTTTCGAAAAATCCTATTCTTCTCACACGGCACAATTTAAAATGGACGTACACGTATCAGGAGGTGCTTTTCACATGTCGCAACAAAAACTAACCATGAGTAAGCCCAAAATATAAAAAAGTAATCACACCTTCCCGGTACAAATGACAAATAACCGTATATCACGATTTTTTTAATCAAATATACGGTTTATATTATTCGTATAATACTAATTTTACGAATAATTCATCGTTAATAGAATACATGTTTGGTATAATAAAAGGACTAGAATAATATATTCTAGTCCTTTTATATGGCCGTTCAAAAAAGCCAAATAAATAATCAGATTAATTTTCATCGTATCTAGATACGAGTACTCTTTTAATCCTATATTATATTAACCGTATCTTGATAAGGGGCTATAATGTTCTTATACTATACAATTTTATTGTTTTAATATCAATAATCATATACCTAGGAGGAATAAAAGTTGTCACTATCCCCACCTCTAAAAACGGAATTAATGAATATTTTTTTTGATGAAAGTGGACAGACAAGATTCAGATAGACCCTCCACAATTATTGCGATGCAAGGTGGAGTGGGGGAATAGCCATCTTAATTTTAAACTATTTTCTTTTTTGAATTTTTTTGATTTATGCTGGTATATTATTTTTCACTGTCATCTAATGCAAGAGATGGCCATGCCAAATCATTCGCAAAATAACGGGACCAGCTTGCCACACCAGCAAGATCATATTTATCGACTAAACTTGCTCGTTTGGATAACGACATTTCATCCTCAAGCCAAATTTTATAGGTGGACTTTGTTTTTGGATCATAGTATTCTCCATAATTTTGGCCGCTTGCTTCATCATACGTTGGCTTTACCTTCTTTTTCTCTAACCATTCTTCTACTTTTTCCATTGATAAAGCTTGTGACGTAATTTCTCCATTTTCTTTTTCTTCCCACAGCCTTGTATACAGCGGTACTGCTAATACAAGTTTGTCATTCGGCACTTGTGTTAATAAGTTTTCTAGGTTTGATTCTACCCAAGGAAAACTTGCAACACTTCCAGCTTTGGGGGAACTTGCCCAATGCTCATCATATGCCATTACTACTAAATAATCGACGATATCGGAAAGATGTTCTCTTTCATAAAAAGCAGAATAATTTCCACCTGCAATAAAGGTAATATCCATCGAAACGGTTAAACCGGCTTCATGAAGATAAGGAGTAGCTTCTCGTACAAATTGCGTTACGTATTTTCCGTCTTCTTCTTTTACATTTTCAATATCAATATTGATTCCGTCTAAATCATACATTTCGCTATACACTAATAATTGACGGATCACCTTTTGCCTTGTTTTATAATCCTTAAAGACTTGATGGGTTTTCTCTGGATCAAAATTATTGGAGAATAACCCCCATACTTGATAATCATGTTTGTGTGCCCATTTAACATACGCGGTTGAACCTAAATTGCTGACATCCCCTTTATTGCCAGAAAGTTTAAACCAAGTTGGTGAAACAACATTCACACCATCCATTTTTTTAATGGAAGAAGTATCAGGATTTTTGGTATAAACCGCTTCCCATGTTAATTGGATAGGACCGTCTACTTTCGTAAGCTTTGGTTTATTCTCTTTTACTTTTGCTTGAACCGTTTCTGTTTTTCCTTTGTTAATAATATCTTTTTTTACATACCCTGCTACTCCATTCTTTTTTCGAACGAAATAATAGTTTTCTTCTTCCTTTTCGATTGTAACAGCCTCTTTACTAGAGAGTTCTTCTCTGTAAGGAGAAAAAAGACTGGCTTCTGAACGAAGTCTTCGATAATCATCATCCATTTTTTTAGCTGTCACAACAGCATGTACTTTCTTTTGTCCATCTTTTTCTAAAAGCACCGCGTTATGTTCTTCTAAAACAGTATGTTGAACATGATAAAAGTTTATCAATGGTTCTAAAGCAATATACACTTGCCCATCATTATCCTTAATCGGCTGAAATTGAAGATTTACTGCTTTATTGTTCACGAAATAGGATACTGATTTAGAAGGAAATTGCACAACTTTATCTTTGGTTGTCACAATTACTGAATTGCTGCTGTTGTCATAAAAAATCGTGTCATCTATATTTTGCTGCCATACGGATAATGGCAAATAAATGGTGTCATTCAAGACGATTCCATTGCCAATTTGTTTTCCATTTAGAAGAATAGGGTTTTTCCCAGTAAAATAATTCGTTTTCTCCTTGCTGGCAAAAGGATACAATAATAATAGAATGCTAGAAACGATTAAGAGGATTCCTAATAAAAAACCAATTATTATCCTCTTTTGCTTTTGTCTTTTTTGTGGTTGGAATAGTATTTCTGCCATATCTTCCTCCTTGACGTCATTTCACAAGCTGTTTTTCCTCTCTTTAGAAGACGAAAAGTAATCAAGAATAGTTTCATCGTTAGCGTGTCAAATACCACTATAAAAAGTTCAGCTTGCTTAACAATAGTTTTATGATAACATTCTTTGCAACATGAAAAAAGAACCAAGCATTAGACTTGCTGGTTCCCCTTCCTTTTATTACAAAAGCGATTTTCCTCGCTGAATATGTTCTTCTTGAATTTCTTGAGGGACAAGGGCGCCGCCAGTTCCCCAAAACACATGTGTAGATGTTTTCTGTTTATTTTGAAGTCCCTTGTTTTTAATATACGTTTTTTCTATTTTACGCTGGAATGCAACTGGACCATAAAGAGCAGTTAGAGCGGAAGGCTCCAAGTATTGCTGCTCTGTTTCCATTAATTTATATAATAAAGGAAACAGCTTTTGATCGGAAACAGTATAACAGCCACTGATTAAGCTACCGACCTGCTCTACTACAAAACGGGATGCTTTGCCAACCGCTAAACCGTCTGCTTCTGTCTGATTATCAATAGCTAAATCCTGTACAGCAATATCATCTATACCTGTATATAAACGGGTAAGCATAGCGGGAGAATGGGTTGGTTCTGCAAAAAAACAATGTACATGATCACCGAAAAGCATATTCAAACCATATGTAATTCCACCAGGGGCGCCTCCCACTCCACATGGCAAATAAACAAATAATGGATGCTGTTCATCTACTATTATCTTCTTTTCCTCCAACTGTTGTTTTAAACGATAAGCTCCAACAGCATATCCTTCAAATAAATGCGCAGAATTTTCATCATCTATAAAATAACTCCACGGATTGTTTTCGGTTTCTATTCTCCCTTGTTCCACCGCAACACTATAATCCTCTTCATGTTCTACTACTTTTGCGCCAATTTCTCGTAATTTATTTTTTTTCCACTGTTTCGCATCTTTTGACATATGTACGACCACTTGGAATCCTAATTTTCTGCTGATCATGCCAATACTTAAACCTAAATTTCCAGTCGATCCGACAACGATTGTATACTTTTGATATAGAGATTGTATTTTAGGGGATAGTAGTTGAATATAACTTTGTTCCATTTGTAATTTTCCAGATTTTTCTGCAATCCTTTCAGCAAATTTCAAGACTTCATAAATCCCGCCTCTCGCTTTTACCGATCCTGAAATAGGCAAAATATGGTCGCATTTTAAATACCAATTTCCATGAAATACAGTGTTTTCTTTTTGCTCTATATAATCTTTCATTTTTCCAATTTCTCTAAGTGGAGATTCAATAAGACCATTCGTTTGCTGAGTTTCAGGAAACAGGGCGCTGATAACAGGAGCAAATCGTTCTAATCTTTTAATGGCTTCCATTATATCTACTTGAGTACTAGCAGGAGGCGGGGATGCTTTGTTTGCATTGTTATTTATCCAAAAAACTTCCTCGTACTCTTTTAATTTCTTTATTAATGGGAATCGGTTAATAAAATCATCATCCATGTTCATCTTTCTCATCCTTTCTATTGTTTGGAAAAAGGAAATGTTCTGTATCTTCCATGTTCAGAGGCGAAGCTAAGGAACGAGTCTTCTTGAGAGTTGTTTATGAGAATGTTGGCGGTGTTACGACCCAAATGCTTATGCAATCTGACGTCCCAATATTTTTATAAAAATGAGGAATGCTTGCATCGTAGTAGATACTGTCTCCTTCTGCTAATTCATACGTTTCATTGCCAATTTGATAAAGCAGGCTTCCTTTAATCACAAAACCAAATTCTTCTCCTCTATGGGAATGCGCCTCCGTTCCAGAAGCTGCACCAGGCTTTAATGTTACAAGTACTGCCCCCATTTCTTTTTTTCCTGCTGGTGATAATAGCTCATAAAAAATGGATTGATCATTTGCTTTCATCATTGTAATTCGCTCATTTTTTCTCACAATTCTAGAATTTTTCTGTTGATCCTGAAATAGCTCTACAAGAGTGATGGACAGAGCTTCCACAATTTTTCGCAAACTTTCAATTGTAGGACTGTTTAAATTTCGTTCCACATTGCTAATATAACCATTGGACAGTCCTGTTTGGACGGCAACATCTGCAATGGTTAAACGTTTTTGTTTACGTATTTCTTTTATTTTTCCCCCTAGGTTCATTCAGTTAGCTCCTTCCCTTTTATCTAAATCTAGATGGCTTCTTTTTCTATGTAATGAAACAACAACAAAAAATAGTATTTTTTCATTATACTAAATATTCAATATTTTACAAATTAAGTCGATTGTTTTTATTTTCAGTTCAATTCCTGTCTATTTTATCAGCTTTATTAAAGATAACGGCAAAAAAAAGAGATGATAAAATCATCTCTTGCATCCCTTACATTTTGCTATTATGCTGTGCTGAAGCCGGTCGTTCCAATACTATTCTTGGAGCGATAATTAATAATATGGCTAAAATAATGGAACAAAGGATAAAAGCACCTAAAAAAGGAACTCCATTAAATAGAAGCGAATATTTAATCGGTGACATATCATCTGGAGCATATGATGCCCAGATTGTTGCGCCCGCAATAAAATGCCAGAAATAACGAGCCAATGAACCGATAAAAGTAGCTACTATAATAAATAAAACTGCTTTTATTTTGTTTCCCTCTTTAAGATGGTGCTGAATCGGCGTAAAAAATAATCCTGCTGCACCAATACAAGCAAATGCTAAAAAATATTCCAATAAGACTTGCCAAATTGCCAACGCTTGAAGGTCTCCAACAACGATTTGCAGCAATCCCCATAAAAAACCTGCTAAAGCACTTGCTTTTACACCCCAACGAAAGGCGATAATAAAGACAGGAACCATAGCAAAAGAAATAGACATTTGGCCAATCTTTATGGACGGCAATAAATCCAGAATCAATGCAAATGCAGCAAACATGGCTACTTCAATTAATACAACTAACTTTCCATTACGCATACAAAAAATCCCCCTATTAAGTCTGCATTCCGCAAGGGGGATTGTCTTTGTAACAAAAAAACGCATAAAAAACAGTGCGGTTCTTTCCACATCCCTACGCTAGTATTAACTAACAGGTTCAAAGGGTCAGATCTTAGAAGATCTTTCTCAGCTTTCGCTCCCCTTGTGGTTTGCATCTATTTATAATCCTCTTGATTATAACATAAACAAATGAACACTTAAATCGTTAAAAATAATTGTGATAATTAGATAAGAAACAGAGAATTGTCTTCTCCCTGCTTCTTGTATTTTCACCAAATAAATAATCCAACAACCATTGCACTTAATAAGGAAACTGCCATCCCGCTAATAAGCAGCTTCCAGACATTTTTACCAATTAAGTTCGCTTTTTCTTCATCTACAACAGAAGTGATTGTTCCATAAATCATGCCGACTGTGCTAAAGTTGGCGAATGAAGTTAAAAAGGTTACAGCAACTGCTACTGTATGCGGTGCAAGGCTTGGAATCATATTTTTTAAATCTAGCATCGCAACAAACTCATTCGTAGCAAGCTTTATTCCCATTAATTGAGCAACATACATCGCATCTTTTCCAGGTAAGCCAAGTAAGAATGCGAATGGACTAAATAGATAAGAGAAAATCTTCTGAATCGTTAATCCTTCTATAAAAAACCCTAAAATACCGTTTAAACCTGCAGTTAAGGCCACATAGCCGATTACCATTGCTGCAATAACTATGACCATTTTCATTCCAACAATCATGCTGTTTGAAATAGTGGAGAAGAAATCTTTGCGCTCTTTTTTATTCGGTATATACACAATGTCTTCTTCTTTACTAACCTCAATTGGATTTAACATATTGGCAATCAATAAAGCATTTAAGCAGTTTAATGGAATGGCCGCAAAAACATATGTTGCCGGAACCATTGATAAATAGGCACCAATAATTGATCCACTAATGCTGCTCATGCTCATAATGCCAAATGTTAACAGTCGATTCGCTTGTAAAACCGTTAGCTGTTGGCGAATAACAGCGAGCGCTTCAGTGTTTCCTAAAAACATCATCTGGATGGAAAAGAAACTTTCTAACTTTGGCAAACCAGAAACCTTAGAAATTAACCAACCTACTTTGTCGATAATCCATGTTAAAATGCCAAAATACATTAAAATATCAAAAAACGTCACAATAAAAATAATTGGCATCAACGCACTAAAAAAGAAATCAACCTGTTCATTTGCTAATGCAGAAGGAAAAACAAAAGAAATCCCACTATTTGCACAAGCAATCAACCATGTAAAAAAGCCCGCGATTTGATTAATGATCCATGTTCCTATTTTCGTTGATAACATGAGCCAAGTTATCAAAAATTCAATTCCTAAAAGCGCGAAAATAAATTTCCATTTAACATTTCGTTTATTTGGTGAACATAAATAAACAAGACCTAGCACAACTAATAATCCAATTGCATTTATAAGAATATACAATCTTCATACCTCCTCTAATTCATTATTTCCATAAAAAACAAAAAAAGCTCTTATTTTTCGTACTTTCAGCAGACGGCTAGAAAGCATGGAAAAATAAGAGCGTATATGAAATAACTTCTGGTACATTCAACAATAAATTTTTTGATTATGAATCGACCGCAGGTTTTTCAAATCATTTTTGCATACTTCCTTGTAGTCCTGCATTTTAAGGCTGCCGGGTAGAAACTATCAGACCATATACACTGATATTATACAAGGATATTCATTTTTTTTAGGAATAATACAAGTATAACGATAAATGTTCGATTCGCAATAACTTCAGAAAAAGTTGTAATAATACTACTTATTCAAATTTTTTGAAAACAAAACGGTTTTTGAAATATGTATATTCTTCCAAGAAAATGTATGTGAAGAAGAAAACGATAACTCTCTTTACTCATCCCCTAAAATACCATTGTTCTGACCGATTAAAATTTCAGAGCTAGTACATTCTGTTGATTGAGCTAGACCAGACTTTTTGAACAACCACTTATAAAATATTTTTTACAACATTCTAGTAAAAGATGATACAATACATTTCTGATATGAAAAAAATATTGTCTTCAAAATGATTGGCATATGTATCAATAGAAGTTACCATTTAATTTAATGAATGTAGGTGTGAACTGCAATTATGTCTTGGGAGATTTTTAACATTATTGGAACGATTGCTTTTGCTTTAAGTGGAGCAATTATTGCATCGGAAGAAGATTATGATTTAATTGGCTATTATGCTTTAGGCTTTATTACAGCATTTGGTGGAGGCGCATTGCGTAATTTGCTTGTTGGCGCTCCTGGAACAACGCTTTGGAGTCAAGGAAAGTTATTTTTTATTACTTTTTTACTTATTTCGTTCATTTATATTCTTCCCATTCATAAATTTACAAAGTGGAAGCATTGGGAGCTATCATTTGGTTTATTAGATGCAATTGGTCTAGCTGCATTTGCTATTCAAGGCTCCTTGTTTGCAAAAGCGCTTGAGCTTCCTTCAAGCGCCATCATTACTTCTGCATTATTAACAGGAGTTGGTGGAGGAATTATTAGAGATGCTCTATCCAAGAGGCAGCCTATGGTCTTCAAATATGAATTATATGCATTTTGGACCATTTTAACGGGTATTATTATATGCAATAACTTAGCTGGCTCCGAGTTAGAGCTCTACATATTATTCGTCATTATTGTATCCTTAAGAATGCTTTCCCTTTTATATGGCTGGCACATCCCTAGACCAAAAAAACAAATGGCGAAACAATAAATCGGGAGGGAGATTTGTTCTTCCTCCAGCTTCCACAGGAAAAAATGGACACTTCTCTGTTCTTAAGTGCTGAGCACCAATAAATGCAAGAAAGACTGCTAATAGTATTAGAATGAACTATTTACACTTTTCCATATAGCTTCCTAATCGTTTCATTGCTTCCTGAAGTATTTCCATACTCGCTGCATAGCTAATTCGAACATATCCCTCGCCCTCTATACCAAAAGCAATACCTGGAATAATGGCAAGTTTTTCTTTTTTCGCTAAATCCACACAAAATTGCATGGAATCTTGGATGTATCCAGATGGAATTTTCCCAAAAATATAAAAAGCTCCATTAGGTCTTGCAATGTGAAATCCTCGTTTTGTCATTTTTTCATAAACAAAATCTCTTCTTTTTTTATATTCTAATCTCATTTCATCTGGGTCATTCATTCCCTCGACTAATGCACGAATCGCTGCTTTTTGAGAGATTGTGGATGCGGCGGTTACTAAATATTGATGAACCTTTACAATTTCTTTTGTTATTTTTTCATTTGCCAATATAAACCCTAAACGCCAGCCCGTCATCGCATGTGACTTTGATAAACCATTGATAACAATAGTCTGTTCTGGTAAATATTTTGCAATAGAAGCATGTGTGCCATCATACGTCAATTCACTATATATTTCATCACTTATAACAAAAACAGGGTATTTTCCCACAGTATCTGCAATCGCTTTGATTTCTTCCCTTGTATACGTTGCACCTGTAGGATTATTAGGATAGTTGAGGATAATTGCTTTGATTTCTTCTCCATATTCCCTCATTGCTTCATCAATCATTTGAGGGGTTACTAAAAAATTATCTTTGGATGTATCTAAGTAAATCGTCTCCGCTTTTGCTAGTGTAATAAGCGGTTCGTATCCTGGATAGACAGGTGCTGGCAGCAATACTTTATCTCCCTCTTCCAAAATAGCTAAAAGAGATGCCGAAATGGCTTCGGTAGCGCCAATTGTTACAATGATCTCAGATTCTGGTTTATATGTAATACCGTATTTTTTCACAAAAAATTGACTGACTGCTTCTCTCACTTCTATTAATCCTGACATTCCCGTATAGTGTGTGAAATTTTGTACAATCGCTTCAATGCCTGCTGCTTTTACATGATCTGGAGTATGAAAGTCTGGTTCTCCTAATGTCAGTTTGATCATGTCTTTTATAGAGGAAACTTCTTCATCAAACTGTCGGATTAAGGAAACGTCTATTTTTTTTAGTTGTTTGTTAAACCTATTTTTCGATTTTCCCATTTTATTTGTCCCCTTTTTTAAAATTTTTTTGATACTTCCTCCTCCCTAACGAAACCTTAACAGCTCTCTTCACTTAACAACGTGACAAGTGGACTATTAAGGTTTATGGTTCATTCTGCTTTAGTGCATCTATATTCAGCATATGTCAAAAAGAGTATCAATCGATACACTTTGTTTTCTTCTAACATTAAATTCGTTGCGCGCTTCATCTAGTACATAATTTTTCTTCCATTCTTCTTTATACAGCATAATTTTTTGTATGGATGCAATTATTTTATAGATTTCTTCGTTCGTCATCGTTGGATGTAAAGATAGTCGAATCCAGCCAGGCTTATGAATAAAAATGCCTTTTTTTACTTCTTCGCTGATTTGTTTGGATTGTTGTTTATCTAAATGAAGTAAATAATGTCCATAAGGACCAGCACAAGAGCATCCGCCTCGAACTTGAATGCCAAAACGGTCATTTAACATCCTTACCATTAAATCATAATGCAACTCTTTACATGTAAAAGAAATAATTCCATGTCGATCGTGATTATTGCCATCTAATATAGTGATTCCTTCTATTTTCTCAAGCTCTGTTAACGCTATATGAACAAGCTCCTTTTCCCTTTGCTCTATTTTTTCTATCTTCATTTTTTCTTTTAGTTTAATAGAAAGTGCTGTTCTTATTGCCTGCAAAAATCCAGGTGTTCCCCCATCTTCTCTTTCTTCTAAATCTTTTTTATATACAATATCTCCCCATTGATTCGTAAAATCAACTGTACCACCGCCTGGTAAATCAGGCGTTTTTGCTGTTACTAATTGTTTATTAACGATAAGCACCCCGCTTGTTCCTGGTCCTCCTAAAAATTTATGGGGCGAAAAATAAATAGCATCCAGCTGCTCCAGCGGATTGTTAGGATGCATATTTATATCTGCGTAAGGTGCGGAAGCGGAGAAATCAACAAAACAAACGCCATCATATTGATGCATAATGGCAGCTAAACGATAATAATCGGTTCTTCTCCCTGTTACATTGGAACAGGCGGTGAATGCACCGATTTTTTTGCGGCGATGTTTATTTTTCTCCAGCAGCTCTATTAAATGGAGAACATCTACATCTCCAGTTGATGTAGGACGAATAACCTCCACATCTGCAATGGTTTCGACCCATGATAAATAATTGGAATGATGCTCCATATGTGTAACAAAAACGATGGGTCTTTGTTCTTCTGGCATCGCTATATTACATCTATTTTTCAACCCAAGCATTCGCTGCAGCTTATTCACAACGGCTGTCATGCCAAATCCTGCAAAAAAAATAGCATCTTCATCCTTTGCATGTACATGTTTTTTTATCGTTTGTTTTGCTTCATGATACGCTTTTGTCATATAGGTGCCAGTTACATTCGATTCTGTATGTGTATTTGCAACATATGGTCCTAGCTCTAAGGCTATTTTGTCTTCAATCTTTTTATATAAACGACCACTGGCAGTCCAATCTGCATATAAAAGCGACTGTACTCCATCAGTGGTGGAAAAAGTAAAATCATGCCCAATAATATTATTTTTTATTGGCTGAAAATATGTTTCAAGCGGACTATTAAAAATGTAGGTGGATTCACCAACTTTTGCTCTGATCAATCTAAAAATCTCCCTTCTCCCTCACATAATAACCTATGTTAAAATAAGAAAGAGGTAACTAAAAATTCCTCATTTTGCCTAAAAAAGATCGGTTTCCAAACTAAGAAACGTTTTTTAATTCACCTGAAAATTTTCATTTTTCTTTTGCATTCTATCGACAACTATTTAAAGGAGGTGCCGTACATGATTCTGTTATTACCTGAATATGCCCTTGCTTTTATGGAAGATTTACAGCTTGCTGGACGCTCCAAACTTACTTTAAAGCAATATGAATCAGATTTAAAAAATTTTTTTCACTGGATGAATTTACATAAAAAAGATACATCATTCGATTTATTTAAAGCATTGCGTGCGGATGATATACGTGCCTATTTTTACTATTTGCATGAAAAAAATTTATCGCAGGCAACGATTCGCCGTTTAGCGTCTGTTCTCAGCAGACTGATGAAATTTCACCAATGCATTGCTGCAGAAGAAATTCATAAGTTGTCTGATACACAGCCAATGCGAGCACTAACAGAGGCTGATTTCATAACTAAAGATGAATATAATAAATTGCTTGCTGTAATGAAAACGAAGGATAGCGAGGAGCAAAAAAAGTCTGCTAGAAATTATTTATTAGACAGAAATTGTGCGATTGTGTTAATGATTCGGACATATGGGCTTACACCGACTGATATTCACTCATTATCGATGGACAAAATAAACTTTGCTCAAAATGAATTTGTTTTAAAAACGGAAGAATATACGAGGACATTTTCTTTGAATGATAACATATCCGAATTTTTACGGAGCTATTTTTATTCTATTCCACCTCTGTTCCGACCAAGATATCATTCAAAAGATTCCTTATTTGTTGCATTTAATAATATTTCATTGTCTTTCCAGTATGAGTATGATCGTCAGCGACCAAAAAGGTTATCCGTTCGTGCTATACAAGAGATGATCAAAGATGAAGTAAAAAAAGCGAATTTAAGGAAAATTTCAGCAGTGACATTAAGGAACACTGCCATTTTAGAAGCTGTTCAAAAAGGCATTTCTGATGACACACTAATGGAGCGATTTTCACTAACGAGTGAGGCTGCCTTAAGACGTTATAAGCAATATATTGAGATACATGAAGATAAATAGAAATAGTCGAAAATTTATGATCTGAAAAAAGTCGCTCTGTTCTTATAAGGTTTGATATAGTGGGTCATCCCATTTGTTACTCTAGTAAAAATTATAAAAAGGTTTTTATGTCTATTTACTTGAATAGAGCTATTCTGAAAATAGGATTGCCTACTCTCTCCATAAGTTCGCAGTCAGAATAGACTTTGCTTTCCATGGATGGGGCGTGCGCAGAGCCTCCTTCCTCGGAGCTTTGCTCCTGTGGGTTCTCTTCTTTCTCGCTAATCCCATAGGAGTCTTCGTGTATTCTGACTGCTCCCCGCTTCTACATAAAACGTACATAATCAAACGGCCTATTTTTATCATTCATGATTTAAATGTTATTTGCATTATATGGTCACTTTAATCTTGAATTTTTCTACTCTTTGCTTGCATTATTTTCTTGCCAATAAATATCTGAAAATACGTCAGAAAATGCTTCGATAGTTCGGTTTAATTCTGCTTGATTATTATCGACTCCGCCTACCTCTAAAAGGATTGCTTTATCAGAGAAGTTTTGATTATATACACCGTTGCCGCTTTCTTTGCTCTTTGTGAATACACCTTTACTTATTCCTGGATATTTTTTATCAAGTGCTTGATGCAGTTTTTTCGAAAACTCTGCGTTTTTTTCGAAATTGCTATTACCTGTACCTATTACAAATACAAGCTTTGCATAGGATTTTCCGTTAATTGTTGCAGTGGTGCTTGCTTTACGTGCAGAATCACGATGAATATCAATCAAATATTTTAAATCACTATTTTTGGCAACTGCTGCTTGTACAACCTCTTTCGAAACATTATAGGATGAATAATAACTCCATTTTCGTTGTAAAAGTTTCTGATTCGTATTTGTCGTATCATGCTGTACGCCAATTCCATTGTTTTGCAATAACGTTGTTAATTTACTGCCTAATGCAACTACATTTACACGAGTATCCGAACTGATGGCATCATTTGCATTTGATGCATTTTTCAAAAGTGGCAAATAGGATTCTAAATTATGGGTTTGATAGATTAATACATTTTTTGTTTTAGGACTCTTATTTTCCCCAGCACCCTTTGTATCTTTTTTATCCTCTTTCGAAATTTTGCTTTCATCAGCTTTTTTAGGATTTTCTAATATATCCTCAGATGGAGTCGACTCAAATGGAAGGTTTGCAATGGTCGTCCCCTCTTCTGCCACTAGAATACCCGTATGATAAAACGTTAATAATGGCAGTTCCCTTCCTAATAAAGTTCTTGTATCATCTAATCTTATATTTGTAGCTACTTGAAATAATAGCTTAGAAATCGATAACTCACCATTTTCTGACTTCGGATAAAAGTGATTTTCCCCACGAAATAATTGATAATATATATTCGTAGAATCTACATCTTTCAGAAAATCACTAACATGCTCGGAAGAAAGCTTCATAGAGAAAAACGAGGTAGTAATACCAGCTGTTAGTAAAAAAACAAGGATGACTCCTAAAATAGTAGTATTAATGTATTGGAAATAGTAGCGTAATTTGGATGGTTGCATAGGTCGTCTCCTTTCTAATACAGGTATATGTTTTTAATTACTTGTTTAGAAGTTTTTTTGTTAATATTTTTGGATGCGTAAAATTTTATTCATTCCCCTATTTGTTTTATTTATTATATGATAGCCTGCTTAGATGTATTAGGATAAGTCCGAAATAAATCCAAAA
Organism: Niallia sp. WK069_GA_01; assembly: GCF_983173855.1. Lineage (NCBI taxonomy): Bacteria > Bacillati > Bacillota > Bacilli > Caryophanales > Bacillaceae > Niallia > Niallia sp. WK069_GA_01. The sequence goes on along the minus strand of NZ_OZ470138.1, from coordinate 2,607,709 downwards.
AACGGCACGATAAATAGAAAAATAAGTAGAGGGATAAGAAAATACATTATTTTCTCCCAAAAGAATAGGTAGATAAGAATGAACATGCTGAATATGTATGGTCCTCAATTCCCTATGTCTATATTAACTACATATGCTCTTTTACCCAATTATGTCCATCATCAAGAAATTCCATGCTTTTTATTATAGCCATTTCACCATTTCTTTTCGGTCTAAAGCCATCGCTGAATTCACTAGATTGCTTCGGACAATGTACTTGATGAATGGCTTGTCGAACTATTCTATCCACTATTGTTGTATTCCCAATTTGCGCATCTTGCCATTCTCTTTTGATATTTCCACTCTTAAGGCAGCTTGTGGCTGGGATTTTCTATTTTCTTGTATTAATGTGCTGACGTAGTTCATCCTTATTTTCCTTTAGATATTGCTTTAGTTCGTGGCTGTTAATCAATCGATTCCACTTCAGCCTTTGTTTCTATGAACACGCAAGCTAGTGTTTCTAGTTTGCTATCACCTTAATTAGCTAACAGAAAATTTATTGTAAAACATCATCTGTGGATTGGAATTTTAAAAGATAAAGAGATTATTATCTAGACAGTATCAGAGTTTTAAATAGGTCAGTACACTCCTTTTCGATAAAATCGGTTTAAAACTTTGACTGTTTTGTAATTTCATGGAATAATCAAAGGTATCAACACCCAAATATTAGGAGGTGATTATGAACTCTCATAAAAGGAAGAACCAAAACTCTACAGTCGTAAAGCTAACTTCTCTCTTAGTTCAAAATCCAACTAGAAATTGCGCATATAATACACCGTATTCAAATTAATGATTTAATGGAAGAAATACCTGCTTTAAGTATGGAAGGGCTTAATGACTGTGCATATAGATCTTAGTCTAAGCCTTAGTGAAGGACATGCTACTCCAATCAATTTATACACTAAAAATCCGGTAGGAACCTCTCATAAAACAGATATTAAGTTAAGGCAGGGTGTTAATTATGGTTATTAGAAAAGCAATAAAAGAAGATGCCTATTCCATAGCGAAGGTTCATGTTGAAAGTTGGAAACAAACATATAAAGGGATTATTTCTGATAAAATATTATCCAAACTTACGGTAGATAAAAGGGCTGAACTTTGGGAAAAGTCTCTAGGTGATCCTGAAAATGAAGTCATTGTTTATGTAGCAGAAAATGAAAAAGGTTGCGTAATAGGTTTTGCATCTGGAGGTATAAACCGTTCATTTGAAAATGAGTTTCAAGGGGAACTGCATGCAATATATTTATTAAATCAATACCATGGTAATAAAATTGGATACAATTTATTTAAAAATATTATTATTGAACTCTATAATAAAGACATTAAATCTCTTAAGGTTTGGGTTCTAACTGATAATCCATCTATCACATTTTATGAAAAATTGGGTGGTAAACCTATTGAGAAAAAACATATTAAATTCGGTAATGATCATTTAGAAGCAATTGCCCTCGGATGGAAGAATATTAATTGTATATTAAATTAAACGAAGTTGTAACTTTGAAATAAAGCCTGATTAAAATTATTTGACGAAATCAAAACGACACGTGAGAATCTGGTGACTCTAAAAGTTAGAACTTTATATTAAGCAGCTAATTGGCAGGTATGAATACGGTATTGAACCGGACTCATACCTGCCAATTTTTGTTTTTTTCGTTTATTATTATAAATGATATTTTCTTCCATTCTTTTTCTTGACCTCCTTACCTGTAAATAAACCAATGTATTCTATAAAGCTTAATTGTTCTGTTTTATCTTCAATAGATAACTTGTCTTCTATACTTTAGAGCGAAAACGATGTGATACTTACAATTTCATGTTGTATGTGTTCAGCTATTATTGTTTTTTAACATAAAAAATCCTCCTATTACTAAAATATAGTAGTTAGAGACAATTTTTAATATGTATATTCTATTTTGGATGCGTAAAATTTTTAAGATTTTGTGTTTTTATATTTGGATACGTAAAATTTTCTAAATAAAAAAGCATTAATCCATTTTTCCTTGTTGGATTTAATGCTTTTTTGAGAAAATAATAAAGGCAACAGGTTGTTATCTAAAGGCAAACAGCAATTCTGTTTCGCAAATTAATTCTCCTCTAACCGTTGCTCTTCCTTTTGCTTTTGCAATGGTATTTTTCACTTTCGTTACAAAGACCTCCATACAAAGTTCATCCCCTGGAAGTACTTGTTTACGAATTCTGGTGCCGTTTATTCTTGCTAAAAGCGCTTGTTTATTATCATGCTTATCATCGCTGTGAATAGCTACTGCTGATACTTGTGCGATTGCTTCAATAATAAGTACTCCTGGCATAAGCGGACTTTTTGGATTTTGACCAAATGCAAATGTATCTTCCTTGCTGATTTGTTTAATCCCGACTGCCATGATCCCCTCTTTTAATTCCAATATTTCATCTACTAAAGGCAATGGATATCTATTTAAAATTTCTTTGATTTTAGGCAAATTAATCATGTTTTTCCCTCACTATTGCTCTAACTTTTTTTGAAGCTCTGCCATTACTTCACTAAGTTCTGTTGTTAGCTGGGCAACATCTTTTTTCGAACCGTCCGCTTGTTGTAATTGGATTGGATCACCAAACATAACTTTAATTTTTTTCCCGCTCAATAATCCTTTTAAATCAGTCGGACCGCTGAATGCTGCAGGCACAATAGGTACTTTCGCCAAATTAGCAATCGTTGCCGCACCTCTTTTTAACGGTGCATCTTCAGAAGTTCTTGTTCCACTTGGAAAAATCCCAACTATTTTATTATCTTTTAACAGTTTAACTGGTGTTTTAATACTGCTTGGTCCAGGATTCTCTCGATCAACGGGAAATGCATTAATGCTTGTAAAGAATTTTGCTGATTTTGGTTTTTCAAATAGTTCTTTTTTCGCCATAAAATAGATTTGTTTTGGCAAAAGGGATGAACCGAGTGCAACAACATCGACCCAGCCAATATGGGAGCATGCGACAATATAACTTTGTCCCTCTGGAAGTTTTTCTTTATTAATAACCTTTGTACGTCCAAATATTTTTAAAACTACTTTGGCAAAGTTTGCAGTAAAATTATACATAAAATAAATCTCCTTTATCTCTCTTTAAGATTATTTTTTTACGCTTTGTTATCTATTATTTAGTATAACATCTACTCTTAGTACTAGATACTATATTTTTTCTTTCGTATAAATTATATACTATAATGTTTAAAATGAGTAGGATGAAGTGTTTGATAAGAAATCTTCTTTATCTTGAAGCGGATAAGATAGATGCATTTTTTCTTCATTTTGTTTTCGATTTTTTTAAGCTCCCCTAAAAGTGGCTACGCGCAGGTGGAATACACTTCGATTTTCATGTGGCGAGCGGCGAGATTCCTCGTTTTACTGCAGGTCGAGTAGACGGGAGCCTCTCCGAAATGGATTGTGCTCCGCTATCCCTCTAAGAACCGTGCGTGCGGAATTATCGCACACGGCTCCTCCCTATCACCTTTTACAAAATGTTTCATACTGTTTCATTCTGCTATCCTTACTAGTTTTGTTTCCATTCCATCACTATCTCCGTGTATAGTAAATGTTTCTCCATAAGGGCTGTAATAGGGTAGCTGCCTTTCCTCCATCAGAATTACCCGATTTCTTTGGTACTACACAGCTATCCGACTTCCTGTCAGCTTTTGGCTTGCTTGCTTTTTATCGCTTGGTTCGCCATACTCTCTATTTACATAGAAAGACTAAACAGGATCTCCCGAGTTGCTACCATATATCGATGTATAACGTGCCGAGGTCACCGACTCCGAAGAGGTTTCCATTTTCTCGCCATTTTGCGAAAATAGAAATATTGCTTTCTGTGGAGACCAACACATCAGCCCTCTTAAAGGAAGATTTCGGAGCTCTATCCCTTCAACCATTTGGCTTACGGCCCATTACCTCGCTGTCTACGCTTAAAACCAAGAGTTACCCCTTGCCCTCCAAGACTCGCTACGAGTGAATGGCTAGTTCTTTCTCGGTGGGAATTCCACCCACTATATATGGCAACCTAGGCTCGGTCGCTCGGTCTCGTCTTTTCCCGGCTACTCCCTGCTCAGCATATCAATAAACTTAATCAAATTGCCTCTTTTCATCGTTCTTAGTGTGAATTTTGTTGCATGGATGTCTGTCTTGATTATACGTTTTGTTCAATAAACGGAAAAAGATTTTAATAAATGTGTAAGTTTCGTTATAATTAGATGATAAAGGGGGGTGCTTACGGATGGAGAATCACTTAAGATTGTCTGTAACTTCTTTCACTCATGCAAAGCCTATTATTGGAAATGCGATACTTTGCATGGGGCGAAACATTTAGTTCATCGCTGAACAAGCTTTTCTAATATTTTGGCTTTGCACCTTATTTTTTCAAATCCGAAAAGGTGTGAGCGAAATTGAATTATATCAATGCAAAAAACGTCTTACCCGAGAAGCTAATCTTGGAGATTCAAAAGTATGTCCAAGGAGAAACACTTTACATTCCTAAGAAGGAAACGGAATATCGTAAATGGGGAACTTCAAGTGGCGGAAGAAAACTTCTTGATCACCGTAATACTGCTATTAAAAACTCCTTTATTAGCGGCAGCAGTATTCACCAACTAGCTCAGGAGCATTTTCTCTCAACAGAAACGATTAAAAAAATAGTATATTCACATAAAAAGTAGCCTAACAGCATGGATGATGAACAATCTCATCCGTGCTGTTTTATGTAAAAAACATTTCCCAGTCATTTTCTCCATATAAAAAGATGGAAGAATTTATTAAAATAGATGTAGCGAATCCAAGGAGAGTTATATAATGACTAAACAATTTATTAAAAACGAACAGTTGAATTTTATAAAAAAACAGATTGCCTTGATTAAGGATAGCACTAAAAAACATGTTCCTTCTACCATTTTGGCTACAATGACGGAATTAGCTAACGCCAAAATTTTGGACCTTTTTCCAAACGCATCATTGGACCAAATAGAAATGCTGGATATTTCCAAAAACAAAACAGAAGCAGAAAATGAACAATATATTCAGGACCTTTCAGCCTTCTTGCTCCCTTTTCCAAAAATCACAGAGCAACAGCTAAAAAAAATGTTTCCAAAGATTAAAAAATTAAAACTACCAGATTTATCATTATTAGACCAGAATGAGTTAACCTATTTAGGGTGGAACGATTTAAGAGCAAATAAAAAATTTATAGTGTATGAATTAGAAGGAAAAATGGTCGGCATCGATTGTAAAGTTACTCCTACTTCTAAATCAAATTTTTGTTCCATCTGCAACAGTTTTGGTGAAGTTGCCTATTGTTCCACTATAACAAAAGCAAAAAAAGCGAAAAACCCCGATTATTACAAAGCTATTGGCAACCTTATTTGCACTGACAGCAGCGAATGTAATAAAAAAATAACCAATGTCGCATATTTAAAAACCTTTTTAAAAGATTCACTAGGAATTTAGCATTAATTACCTAATGAATTTAATCAAGCAAAAGAGAGCGGAGATGATGACCCCACTCTCTTTTGCTTGATTATTTGCTTATTTTTCAGTTCGCAGATTGCAAGGGATGCAATACTCGATGAATGGCTTTGGCCACTCCATTATTGTCATTCCTATCCGTTATTTCTTTGCAAATGCTTTTTACATCATCTCTAGCATTTCCCATCGCAACTGGATACCCCACTTTGCTTAACATAGATAGGTCATTCATGCTGTCGCCCATTGCCATTGTTTCCTCTAAAGAAATCCCTAAATGGCCTGTCAAATTGGTTAATGAATGGCCTTTTGATGCTAGCAAATGCTCAAATTCAAAATTAAATCTTCCTGATGTAACCATTGTAACAGTGTGATCCTCTTTAAACATTTCCCAGCCTTTTTCTAACTTTTTCTCATCAAAGGAAAAAGCTAAAATGTTGTATATATTAATTGGATTTGCCACTAGGTCTTTATAGGAAGAAATATAATAAAATCCAGTTTGCCCATATTGTACCTCTGCATGCTTTTCCAGTTCCTGTCTATCAAGATCTGGGTTGGCTGTACATAAACGATCCAATTCGATTTTTATTAATTCCTTTCCTTTTTGCGGGGTGTAAATATAATCATCACTAAACACTTCATAATAATAATCATTATCCTCCAGCCATGCTAAAAGCTCGATTCCTTTTTCATGCTTCATAGCTACATGATGAAACAGCTCTCCATCAGGAGTATGGATGGTCGCTCCATTTGCGCCGATAATCCACGTTTTTATCCCTGTTTCTTTAAATAGCTCCACTACGTCTGGATAGTTTCTTCCAGTTGCCACTACCACTTCGATGCCATGATCTTGAGCTTCCTTTATCGCCTGCTTATTCTCCGTGCTTATTCTGCTTTTATGATTTAATAATGTTCCATCTAAGTCTAATGTAATACATTTTATCATGTATGGTCCCACCTTATTTAGAATCTACAACTAAAAGCTCCACATTATGTTCGGTTAATAATTGAATAAACGCTTGATTCGGTTCTTTATCTGTAATAACTAAATCAATTTCATCCAGCTTTGCAAATTGATAAAACTCAGTAATGCCAATTTTACTGTGATCAGCTAACACAATCACTTGTTTAGCCTGCTGCATCATTTTCCTTTTAACAGCACCATCCTCTTCGTCCACAATAGTCAACCCTTTTTCAGAAATCCCTACTATTCCTATAAATACTTTATCGACTGTGTAATAATCTAATTTTTCAATAACAGAATGTCCGTAAAGGTAACGATGTTCTTTGTGCAAAATGCCTCCAAGTAAATGTATGTTTGCCTGTTCCTTTTCAGACAAAATTTCTGCTACATGAATGGAATTGGTAATAACTGTACATTCTTGATTAATGTACTCGCCCATCGCCTGCACTGTCGTTGAAGTATCTAAAATAATATGATCATTATCCTGTATTAAGGCAGCAGCCAATTTGCCCATCTTTCGCTTTTCATCTGAAACAAATTGCAATCGATGATGATAATTATGCACTCGTTTATGAACGCTTGGGAGAATCGCTCCCCCTCTTGTACGAATAATTTTCTGTTGTTCTTCCAACTTTACCAAGTCTCTTCGGGCAGTATCTCGAGAAACATCATAGCTCGCACAAATGTCCTCAACTGTTATTCGTTTATAATCTGTTAAATGCTGCAGAATAAGCAATAATCTTTCTTCTTGTGACATATGCTGCTCCTTTATATTATTATATATAAGTTATTATAAGTCGTTTTGTGTTGTATTTCTACCTAAATTAAGTTTTTTTAAGCAAAATAATTATTATCACTTATATTTTTCACAAAAAAATGCTTATTACCCTTTCTTTATAAAAGGTAATAAGCATGTAGAGATATCCTTACGAGACAGAAACATCCGTTTTTACTTTTAACAGCCAATCGACTGTAAGGTTTATTAATTCGGTAAAGGCAGCTTCAGACGAAAAAGTATGATCCCCATTATTTATCGTGTATGTTTCAACATTTCCGCTTTTTCTGCGCAAATAATTTTTCTCATACTCATAAATATATTTATAAGGAATATCCTTATCATCTGTTCCGTGTAAAAGCAATACATCGCCTGGAAAATGAGAACATTCTATTAATGGGTGAAAATCTTTCATGTATTGAAAGTAATACTCGGTAAATGTATATCCGTAAAAATCAATGTATGGACGATTTCTTAACAAGTTCATTTTGTCTTCACCAAAAATTGCTACAAGATCCTTATGAGGTTCCCCAACAGCAGCCCATTGAATTAATTTATTTATTCTTTTATCTTTTGCAGCTGTTAAAGCTGAAACCGCTCCGCCAAGGCTATGTCCAATTAAATTGATTGTTTGCACATAGTTTAAGGAAGCAACGTAATCCACTATCGTCTTTGTTTGATCCAGCAATTCAGGCATACTATAGTTTCCATAAACCCCACTGCTTTCCCCACAGCCGCTATAGTCGAAGCGAAAGACAATATAATCTTCTTTTGTTAAATACTGGCCAGCTTTAACAAATAATCGATCCACTCCTATTCTGCTGCCGATTAAACCATGACAAATAATAACAGCTTCATACTTATTTTTTTTATTAAAATCTTGCGGATAATCAATCGATAACGCGAGCTGCTCTGATTGCCAATTTATTGTTGTAAACATTTATTTAACCTCCTAAAACGAAACGATTAACATCTAATCTATTTAAAATAACTATTCCTACCTGTTTACTAAGTTTTAAACAAATAATTTTGCCAACTGTTTGTAATAGTTTTATTATATGGTACCTTTTCCTTACTTGTCAAAGTAAAGTTTGTATTTTACCTGACTTCTTTTGCTATTTATGAAATAATAGAAAAAAAGTAAAGGATGAAAAAGATGTATTATACAGATTACCATCATCATACGAATCACTCTTTTGACTCTAAAGCTGATATGACAAAAATAGGTGAGAACGCTATAAAAATAGGTGTTAAAGAAATATGCTTCACAGAGCATTTTTCCGTTAATCCAAATGTTCCTACCTATGGTTTTATGAATTGGGAAAAATATGTAGCATCGATCCTTAATTGTCAGCATAAATTCGGCGATCAACTAAAAATTAAAATCGGCATTGAATTATGTGAACCTCATTTGATGAGAAAAGAGTACCAGCAAGCATTATCTCCTATCCCTTTAGATTTTATTCTTGGATCTGTTCATAATATCGAGGAATACACATTGAGGAAATATATGAATGCTTTCCCTGACAACGATATATATGAACACTATTTCTTGGAGTTAAAGCAAATGGTTCAATCAGCAGATATTGATATTATTGCCCATTTTGATTTAATGAAACGATATGCTTTTAAAACAGTTGGATTTTATTCGTTTGAAAAGTATAAGCCAATCATTACAGATATTTTAACGATTGCGATTGAGCGAGGCATCGGATTAGAAATTAATACTTCTGGATGGCGAACGGATCTTAATGAGAGCCTTCCTTCTAAGGATATTTTAATCTTATACCGACAACTAGGCGGAGAGCTGCTGACAATCGGTTCTGATTCCCATTTTGTTGAGACAGTCGGGGCACATTTTGAAGAGGCTTGTACCTTAGCAAAAGAGTGCGGGTTTACACATTTGTATACATATGAAAAAAGAAAACCACATGCTGTAAAATTGGTATAAATAATGCTGAGCGGCTTTCTTATCTAAGTAGCTGCGATGACATGTTTAATGAATGATAATCATTAGAATTTTGTTAGCTTGTTCAAATGAAGCTTTTTTTGAAAAATTCTGTTCCATTTGTACATGTTTTATTAAGCAACTTTGAAAAGAGGATTTAGCTCTCTTAATGAGTCCGCAGCCGGAATACACTTCGCTTTCCATGGGGCTACGCTTGAGCCTCCTCGGAGCATAAGATCCATTCATTCAAAAACACCCTCTGATTTCCATAATGTTTAGGAAATTAGAGGGTGTTTTTTAGTATAGAAAACTTCAACATTATTAATAAGTTCTCTTTTTAAGTGGCAACGGTTAAACAGATGAAAAAAATTAAAATTGATTGTTATATCAATCTTTATTTCTTAAATAAAGGTGCTATTTTATCAATGCGATTTGTCCAAATTCCACCTGTATAATCGTCAGGAAGGCGTTTTATGTCTTCAGATGTGTCAAATCCACTTGAAAATCCAAGCCCATTTCCTCCTACAACGATAACTCGAGTATCAGCTTTGTCCATTCGATTAAGAAAACGATTTGGCCATCCCCAGAGCCAAGGAGCTACTTTATCTGGTATATGTAACTCTCCATGCTTCAGACCTGAGGGCATGTAGCCAGTCCACCCTAACGCCATATAAGTAAGAAGATCTTTTTTCATGGTTGCTTTTGACATTATTCGTAAACTAGGGATTCGCTCTTTAATCGCAGCAATTGGTGTATCACCACCATATACAGTTAGTTGATCAAGGCGTTTCGCTGGTAGTTTCTTGAGGTGGGCAGCCAATTGGATCCCTTCATTTTCATCATCACTTTTAATATGAATAAGAAAAGAACGATCTGGAAAATGGTTAAGTACTTCATCAAGTGTTGGCATATGATTTATCCCTTTACCACGAAATGGAAATGTTTTCCCCCCATCAGCTGTATAACCGTATCCTATATCAAGCGCTTGTAATTCTTTTGTTGTAAAATCTCTTGTAACGCCTTTACCATTAGTACGGCAATCAAGAGTCCAGTCATGAAAAACAACAAAATTATTATCTTTAGTTGGCTGAACATCAAACTCGACTAGATCAGCACCAGCTTTAAATGCCGCTTCCATAGATGGAATTGTATTTTCTAAATAAGCGTGTTCCGGTTTATTTATACGTTCTGCTGTACATGTATCACCCTCAATCCCTTCCATGCTAAATGTTTGCGAAAGTCCTCGGTGAGCAAGAAGAAAAGGAGTCCCATCTTTCCTCTTAGCAAAAAAAGAACTGTTATTTACATATACAAAAACGAGTAGGATAACAATTATCCAAATCTTTTTATGTTTATGTAACCTTTTTCGTTTGTTCATTGTATTCACCTCATAAATATTGGTTGAAATGCTTGAAAAAATGCTCATCATTTAAATACTGGTAAATGTTACAACCTATCTTATTATTTAGCAATGGATATGGTTGGTAATTAAGGGCTGGTACTTTGATAAAAAGCGAGAGGAATAGAAAATATTTCGTAACTAATATCAATAATACCTAGACATTGCCATGAATCTATATCCTTATTATGTAAATAACACTAATCTTTTTGAAGAAATACACAGAAAATTTGTTAGTATTAGCTATGTTTCCTTTTAAGATTCTTGCAAGTACTAACAAAAAACAATTCCTATCAAAATTGATAGGAATTGTTTTTTGGATTTTTACCAAAGAGAGAAATAATGGCAAGTATAAAAATTGGAACAGCAAGCAGTAAGTAAGCAGCTCCTTCAAATCCTCTTACCTCAACATAGCCTATGTACCATAGTACGATTGCTGTTACAATGCCAATATAGCCAGGTATTCGTGCGAAAGCAGGCTTATTTTTCTTTCTGATAGAAATTGCTACTAGTAAAATCATGATTCCGACTACGATACCTACAATTAAAGGGATGAACATCATTGGTATTTCCTCCTCTGTTTTAAAAAAGGTAAGTATTGAAAATATATTATACCAAAATAAGTAAATGCATGGGGGGAAGTTAAGATAAAATAATTCATGACATACAGGGAAGAGCTATTATTGAGAAGGTAAGGAAATTAGGGATTGTAACTTTAGGGGATAATCCTTTCTATTTAATTTAAATGAAGTTACTTCAGTTTTTTAATACCGGTCTACATTCTACTTTAAACTTAGACCCAATTCACTAATTAAAAGTTTATTTGGCAAAGATATTGAAATGGACTTATTTAAAAAAGATCCACAAAAAAGATCCCCTCACCTAAAGAGCAGATCTTCTCGTTTCTCTATTAATTGTTATCTGGTACATAAGATATAATAAGTTCGCTGTTTCCTGATAGTGTAAAGTCAGATATGGAACTTGGAAGCATAAAGTGATCGCCTTTTTTAAATGCAAATTCATTGGAATCAACCTTTATATTTCCTTCCCCTTCCAACACACTGCATAATAGAAATGGTTTTGATTGTTTATGGTTGCTTTCTCCGCTTAATTCCCATTTTTCTACTGAAAAGTATTCGCAGTCTACAAATTTAGTCGTTTTAATCCCAGGTTTTTGGTCAACTTTTATTTCTTGCTTTTCTACTTGATGAGGGATAGTGGTAACGTTGATCGATTGCTTAATATGTAATTGTCTTTTGTTCCCTGAATCGTCTAATCGATCATAATCATATACTCGGTAAGTCGTATCTGAATTTTGTTGGGTTTCTAAAATAATGATTCCCTCGCCAATCGCATGAATGGTTCCGCTTGGGACAAAAAAGAAATCGCCTTTTTTTACAGGTACTTTTTTCAGTAAATCGTTCCAGCGGTTTTCAGCAATCATGGATTGCAATTCTTCTTTAGAGCAAGCTTCATGTCCAAAAATAATCTCTGTACCGTCTTTGCAATCAACAATATACCAGCATTCTGTTTTTCCAAGTTCTCCATTTTCATAAAGCCTTGCATATTCATCATTTGGGTGAACTTGGACCGATAAATCTTGGTTTGCATCTAAAATCTTCGTTAACAGGGGGAAACGATCTCCTTTTAAATTAGAAAATAATTCACGATGATTATCCCATAAATAACCTAATGTTTTCCCTTTCCATTCTCCATTTTTCACCACACTCTGACCATTTGGATGTGCAGCAAAAGCCCAGCACTCTCCTGTTATATCGGAAGGAATCGTATAGCCGAAATTACGAAGCTCCGTCCCTCCCCAAATTCTTTCTTGAAAAATTGGATCAAAAAAAATAGGCTGTTGGCTCATTATGATAAACTCCTTTGACTTCTAGATACTACCATTCTACCATAAGTCCATTTTCAATTGTAAGGATTTTCATTTTCTGAAAGATTATTCTGAAAGGCTTTGTGATCGATTTTTCTCTAGCCTATTTATTATTTAATGAAGGTTCCTTATTGAGGAAGACCTTCTAAATAATTAATGCTTAATCGATTAATTTAATTAACCTCGATAATATACCTATCATTCTCCAATATAAAAACTCGTCCATCTCAGACGAGTTTATTTTTTATGAAGAAAAAACAGGAAGAAGTCCCTATGTCACTCTTATCATTTTTTCTTTCCTTATATAATCATTTTTTCTTCTTTTATATTGGCATATTACACAGCCCTTTTCCCTTTCTTTTTTTCCAAAAGCTTTTTCTTTTCTTCTGTTGTAGATTTTTTACATAATAGCGCCGATTTCGTTGTTAGTTTTAATAAATAGTTTTCCCAATGTGAGAACTCGGTGGTTTCAAACGTTTTATAGGCAGTGATAAATGATTTTTCAACGATAATTTCTGCTAATTCCTGATCTTTTACAATGCAGTAAGATAGATGAAAAAGCTTTTGTGAGTAACTTGTAATGATTTGCTTATATTGTTGTTCTTTTGTCACTACACATCCACCTTTCCATCACGTTTAATTTTTTTCTAATTTCTTTTTTAATGCTTTAGGGATATTCTTTTCCGAAATATAAGCAACATCTGTCTGTTTTGCAAAATTATATGTGATTAATACAGCATATTTTTCTTTTCTATAAGCGGTATAATCGACTATCTTTTGGATATCTTGATTATCTGACGCAACTACAGTATGACCTATTTCCTGCATCATTTTTTCTACATACTCCGTGTCATATTCCGTTCTTTCTGTTAATTTTAAATCCTTTGTTTTTGCTATTTTTATTTCTTTTATATCATGGAAGGTCGCTGTGCTTTTTTCCAGTAAGCCTCTATCCTTTAACCATTTTCTGCTTTCTTTATACATAGGGCTTAACTGAATCGTATAAGCTTCATCATCTTCTTTTTTCCTTTTAAAAGAAATCGCAATATTTGATGCCATTGCATAAGAGGTTGTCATACTCTCATAGCTTTCTGCCAATTTATCTTGTTGTAACGCTGCAAGAAACTCTTTTATTTCTTGATTATTTCCAAGCCGGACATACTCATTTTTATAAATAGAAGTAAGAAGTATATCATTCACTTCGTCACTTCTCGTGGCAAAAATTTTCGAATTAAGTGTTTTAAATTCCTTTGATTCATAGATTGCTTTAAAACTTTTTTCATAGGCATCTCTATTCACTGGATAATTTCGATATATTTTTTTGCCGTTGTTTAATTTATAATGAATGCGAATTAAGGAATTCTGATTGTTATGTCTCTGCTGTTTTTTTTGAGCAACCAATTCCTTATGCAATAGAATTACTTCCTTAATATTCTCTTTTGAATCCATCATCCGTTCATTACTCACATCTTGTGTTATATAATTGTCAAAAACCGAAACACTTTGAACAGCATTAGTGTTTGGTATAGAATCTTCATACATTTTCACAAAGGGAATCATAATAGCAATAAGCAGTAGGATACTTCCTATAAAAATAGGAAACTTTCTTATTGTAAAAAATACTCTCCATTGTTTATGAATTAACATTTCTGCAACTAAGTATCCGAACAAAGCACCAAAAAAGCTTCCTATAACGTTACCTATTTTTCCGATTTCCGCAACTTCTCCATATAAGCTGCCAATCAGCATACAAGAAAATGTAAAGATATATTTAAATATTCCTTTTAACTGAAAGAAAGCTAAGCTTTGAGAAATGGACTCTGCTTTTCTTTTTTGATAGAGAAAAAATGCACCAAAATAAAGAATAACTGCGCATATACTATAAACAATATAATGAATGTAGCCTGCATCCCTATGTTCTATTATTGCGGGGACTAGAATAGGCGATAAAAACAATGCCTTATTTGTAAGCAAATCATCGATTGGAAACCCATATATCCAATCATGAAAGTTGTAGCACACAAGGAAAAAAATGCAGGTTGGAAATAATAAAAACAAGCAAGTAAAGACTCCTTGTAAAATCGATAATCCTGTTAACATGCCAATAAAAACACAAGATACAAACAATAAAATGCTAAAAAGACAAAATATTGCTGTCCAATAATAAATCTCACTGACAGGAAAGAGTCTTTCCAAATGAATAATTGGATAAATAATTCTTAAAAAGAGCCCATTTAACAGGACAGGAAAAAGAAGTAAAATAAGTCCGTTTATACTATAATAATGAAATAAAAATTTCCTGCTTAAAGGCAAACTATGTACTAAATCACTATATGCCTTATTCTGTATAAATCGAAACAAAAAAATAGCAAGCAATATTGGCAACAGAATAATCACGGCCATTTGAAAAGGATTGTTAATAGAAAATAAATACTGATATAGATCAAAATAATAGGTATCTTCTTCTAACTTTTTATTAATAAGCAATAATTGCATAGGAACCGAAAAAAAGATAATGAAAAAGGATAAAATACTTACCCATCCCACACTTCGGAAAATAAGCAGTGATAATTGCTTATGATAAAAGAAGCGATTCGATTGCATAATTTTGATCCTCCATTTCGTAAATAAATATTTCTTCTAATGTTAGTGGAAGAATATCCAAAAGAATGGGCTGGTGTTCTTCTAAGACAGAAAGTATTTTCTTTTTATTTCCTTTTATGATCATGGTGTGTACACTTCCGCGTTGTTCTATAGATAAAACATCCAGCTTATTAAAGGCGACTTTTTCCGCTCCATTTTTAAAAGCGATTTGAATTTTATGTATATCCGCTTTCAAATCATCAATATCTTTCTCTAACAAACATTTTCCTTGATGAATAATGCTCACATGATCGCATAAATCTTCTACTTCTCGTAAGTTATGGGAAGAAATAATTACTGTCATTTCCCTCTCTGCTACCACCTGCACAAGGAGATTTTTTACTTTTGTTCGAATGACAGGATCCAATCCATCAAAAGGCTCATCTAGAATCAGCACTTCTGGACAAGCTGCAAATGCAAACCAAAAGGCGGCCTGGCGCTGGAGTCCTTTTGAATAAGTATGTATTTTTTTATTGGGGTCCAGTGTAAAAATCTCTGCTAGTTTTTCATAAAGAGAATCGTCCCAGCTTGGATAGGTTACTTTATAAAACTTCGCCATCTGTTTTATACTGTATTGCGGAAAAAAAGTAGGGTAATCAGGCAGAAAAAATAATTGTTTTTTTGTGTCGATATGCTCAAAAACTTCTTTTCCATTAACCGTTATCTCGCCACTGTCTTGTTTTAAAATGCCTGCCAATAGTTTTAAGATAGTCGTTTTTCCTGCTCCGTTCGAACCAAGAAGTCCATAAATAGAACCCTTATTCACCGTCATCGAAATATCATCAAGAATAGTGGCTTTTTCTATTTTTTTATTCACTTGATGGAACATAATCATTTAGACCATTCCCCCTTTCTGTTCCGTTAGCTTCTGCAGCATCCCCATGATTTCATTTGTAGTAATCCCTAAATAAATTGCTTCCTTCATCTGCTTCTCTAATTTGCGAAAAGCTTCTATTTTTTTGCTTTCATTTACCATCTGTGTCGAGCTGTTAACAAAGCTTCCTTTTCCTTTTATCGAATAAATATAGCCTTGACTTTCTAATTCTCGATAAGCTTTTTGGATTGTATTTGGATTTATCGTTAATTGAGCAGCTAGTGTTCGAACAGATGGAAGCTGTTCATCCGCAATTAGCAATCCAGAAACAATCAACTGAATTAATTTTTCCACTAACTGTTCGTAGATAGGGGTTCTGCTTCTCAAATCTAGCTCAAACATTGATAGCCTCCAATCTGTATTAAGTGTACTATGATTCGTAATACAGTTAATATTATAACGAAAATTACTTTTAAAAAAAAGGATTTTTTTACTAAATTATGCTTATTTTTTCAAGAGTGAGCAAATAGAAGGATAATAGTGTTTTTTTATATGTCTTTTTACCTATTTAATTGTAAATTAATAGATCATTTGAAGAATTTCTTCATTTTCAACATGAAATTATTAACACTTATTGTAAATTTATGTTTTAATAGATTTGTATTCTTCAATAAATAAAGGGGGAAAAATATGAGAATAACAAAAATAAGAACATTTATTACTGTCCTATTAACGATTGCTTTAATCGTTAGCAATATAGGGATCTTAAATGTTTTTGCAGCAGACAACATAATCGAAACGAAAGCCGAGCTGGCAAATGGCGAAGTAACAAATAATCAATTTGCAGATGGAGAAAATGTTCATTGGTATAAAATAACACCATCTTCATTAGACTTTGAAAACTTCACGCATTTACAGTTTACTTTACGATCACAACAAGAAATGAATATATCTGTTTATTCTAATTTAGAGAATGCAAAATCTGGAACAACATTTGATCAGTACTATCGTTACAGCTATGATGATTCTCCTGCTGTTATTAGTTTTCCATTAGCATGGAATGATACGTACTATATAAAAGTGGAATACTATCCGATTGAAGAAGAAGTAACGGACGGAACAAGCACACTTCCTGATACAGAGACAACTGGCAAAGAAGTAAACACTTCTTACACCATTGAAACAGCTGGCGTCGTATTAGCACCATCAACAGAATCAGCGGAAGAATGTCCAGTTGAACTAAGTACAAATGATAAAAAAGATGGTCAATCCATTTTAAAAGACTTGCGTACAATTCGGGACTCTTTATTGTCTCAAACAAATAATGGTAAAGAATTGTCTTCTCTTTATTACAAAGCAGCACCTTTTTTAAGTGCTAAAATGGTTTGGAACAAAGAGCTTAGAAATAATGTATTAAAAGACTTAAGACAACTGAAGCCGATTTTTAAAGAACTTATAACGAACGGAACAAACAGTACATACACTTTTACAGCTGCTGATGTATCTGCTATTGCAAATTTGTATCAATACACAATGGATGCAGCACCAATTTTTCTTCAAGAGCAAATAAAAAGCATTGAAGCAAAAGTGAATATTGCCAACCTGGAAGATAAAACACTTGCATCCGTTTTCACTAAATTGGGTGCATCTACCTCTGCAATTTCAAATAAAGACGATGACAGCAAATATATCGTTAAGCTTAAATCTTCTAAAAGTTTAGCTAGTTTTAAGAAGAATACAAAAGCATTAAATGTTGAAGGCATCGAAACACTGGATCAAACAGATAAAATTGCAGATAATTTATTTATTGTCGATTTACAACATGATGTAAATAAATTTTCAACAAAACAAAAAAGCAGTTTGTTAACAAGTATCCAATCTGCTTCTGATGTTGAATTTGTGGAGCAAATACA
This sequence comes from Niallia sp. WK069_GA_01, assembly GCF_983173855.1. Classification (NCBI taxonomy): domain Bacteria; kingdom Bacillati; phylum Bacillota; class Bacilli; order Caryophanales; family Bacillaceae; genus Niallia; species Niallia sp. WK069_GA_01. The sequence continues at coordinate 2,589,849 of NZ_OZ470138.1, read as the reverse complement.
AGAATATAAAATATTAAATAGTACAAATGACGTTTCTAATAACTACCAATGGTCTTTAAGCAATAGTGGTCAAACAGAAGGAACACCCGGCTCCGATATTCAATTTGAATCACTGCACCAACTAATGAAGGCAAATAAGCCGCAAGAAACACTTATTGCAGTAGTTGATACAGGTGTAGATAGCAGCTTAGCCGATTTAAAAGATAGTGTAAGAGCAGATATTGGAAAAAATTATGTGGATAGTTCAACAGATGCAACAGATGATAATGGTCATGGAACCCATGTTTCAGGTATCATTGCATCTGGGATAGATAATCATTATTCAATGGCAGGGATAAACGGTTCGGCAAAAATCCTTCCTGTGAAAGTATTAGATGCTTCTGGTTCTGGTGATACAGAACAAATAGCAAAAGGCATTAAATATGCTGTTGATCAAGGGGCAAAAGTAATCAATTTAAGCCTAGGCGGTTCATACAGCAGAACTTTAGAATATATGCTTCAATATGCATACAGCAAAAATGTTACGGTTATCGCAGCAAGCGGCAATGACGGCTCTGAGATTCTCTCGTATCCAGCATCATCAAAATATACCACTTCTGTAGGGGCATCCAACGACCTGGATCTTGTTTCTGATTACTCTAATTATGGAGAAGGCCTTGATTTAGTGGCTCCAGGAACGAATATTCCAAGTTTAGTACCTAACGGAAATGTCACCTATATGAGCGGAACATCTATGGCGGCACCACATGTTGCAGCAGTTGCAGGATTATTATTATCACTTAATCCAAGCCTTAAACCAGTGGAAGTGGAAAAAGTATTAACCGAAACTACAAAAAATATCGCATTTACTGAAACAGATAATACGGTAGTTGAAGAATATCCAGATGAATTAAAAGAGGAATATCCGGAGCTTTTACCAAAAAAATTAGCACCTGGTTATGATCTTGTCTCAGGCTGGGGAAGATTGAATGCTTTTAGTGCCGTAAGTCTATTAGAATTGCAGGCAAAAATAAACACAGTCTATAATAGTTCCAAATTGATTAAGGGGACTGCACTCAGCGGTACAGAAGTTGCCATTACGATCAATAACAAAACGTATACAGGCATTGCTGACAAGAATGGAAACTTTAGAATAGAAATTCCTTTGCAAAAAGTAGACAGTATTTTTTATGCAAACTTTAAAAACACTATAAACGGAGTAGAGGCAAATGCAACACTTCGAATGACAGTTAAAAAGGATACAAAAGCACCAAGCGCTCCAAAAGTAAACGCAGTATCTGATAAAGATGCAAAAGTTACGGGTAAAGCAGAAGAATTTTCTGCTATAACAGTAAAAGTGAATGGAAAGTCAATTGGAAAAGCGACTGCAACTATTAATGGCGTCTATGCTGTTAACATTAGCAAGCAAAAAGCAGGCGTTAAGTTATCTGTAACAGCGACAGATAATGCCAAAAATACGAGTAAAACTGCTACTGTTACCGTTTTAGATAGAACAGCTCCTGCAGCACCTTCTATCAGTGGCTCCATTAGTGACCAAACAGTAACTATTACTGGAAAAGCAGAAGCAAACTCTACAATAACCATTAATAACGGCAAAACTACTGTTGCAAGCGGAAAAAGCAGCAGTAAAGGCGTCTACTCTATAAAAGTAAAAAAACAACAAGCAGGAACAAAACTTACGGTTACCGCTAAAGATAAAGCGGGAAATAGTAGTAAAGCAAAAGAAGTGACCGTTCTGGATAAAACAGCTCCTGCAGCACCTAAAGTAAATACAATTACGACAAAAACTACTGCTGTAAAAGGAAGTACAGAAGCAAATGCCGCCATAACAATTAAAGTAAATGGCAAAACCATTGCAACAGGAAAAGCAAACAGCAAAGGTACTTTTTCTGTAAAAATTAAAAAACAACAAGCAAAAACAGTACTTTCTATTACCGCCAAAGATAAAGCAGGAAATACAAGCAATAAAACAGACAAAACCGTAACAAAAGCGAAATGATTTCTCTAGAAAAGGTTGCTTCTCCTAAAGGACCAATCTGTTAAAAATCAAGCATGTGGATTTAACATTATTCATAACATAAAAGGGGCATCCAATAGCGGATAGCCCCTTTTTTCGATTGTTATTTTCTTACATTTCGTTTTTTACAACCATTTATACGGAACATAGCTTTTCTATTATCACTTAACTATGTTTAAGCTTTCCCAAACATTCCTTTTGCTGATTTTCCATGCAAAAAATAATAAATGGCTAAGCAGATTAAAATATACAAGCTGCTATATAAATAAAGAGCACGAAAACCAATTAGTTCACCGATAACCCCAGCAAAAAAGGATCCAAGGCCAATCCCTGTATCAAACAAAGATAAAAAAGTAGCAGTTGCCAATCCTCTTCGCTCTGGTTGTGCTGACTGCACAGCAATCGTTTGAAAACTTGGAAAAAGACTTCCATATCCTAAACCAATCAATCCTGCTGCGAATAAAAAGATAACGGCTGTATGCATACCACTTAGTACAAACATACCTATTGAAAAAAGCAAAATACATGGATAAATAATAATATTAGCTCCATATCGATCAAACCATTGTCCTGCAAACGGACGGGCAAGCAGCATAATAACTGCATATACAACGAAAAAATAGCCAGAAACAGAAGACAGCCCCTGTTCATTCGCAAAAACGGACACAAATGATAAAATCGTTGAATAAACAATCCCAAAAAAAGCAGCAACGATACTGATGCGGATAGCTGATGGCTCTAAAATATTGGACCATTGAAAGGTTTTCTTTCGTTTTGTTAAAGGTGATAATGGCTTGTTTTGAGAAGCTGGGAGTTTGATGCCTATTCCCATTATTAAAGAAAGCAGCGCAAATATACTTGCTAATAAAAACATCCTGCTAATGCTCCAAGAGTGGACTGCTGTTAATCCTAAAAACGGACCAATTACCATGGCTAAATTTAAAGACATCGAATAATAACCCATTCCCTCTCCTCTTCTAGAGTTTGGGATTAAATCTGCCACAATCGTTCCAGTCGCAGTTGTTGCCATTCCAAAGCCAATTCCATGAAAAGCTCGAACGATCAATAACTCTCCTGTGGAATGTGGGATAAAATAAAAGAAGGACACACCTAAAAAAATACTAAGCGACAAAAGAAAAAGAAATTTCTTTCCGAACCTTTGCATCATGTTTCCTGCTAATGGCCTTATGATAATTGCAGAGATCAAAAAGACAGTAACAATTAATCCTGCACTAGCCTGCTGTCCATGTAAATGCTGAATTGCATAAATAGGCAATGATACTAATAAATAATAAAATGTTAAAAATAAAAAAAAGTTGCTAATCCAGATGCCGATAAAATCTTTTGTCCATAAAGCTTCCTTACTCAATTTCTTTCCCCCTATTTGCCAATTGCGCCTTCCACTCTTTTATTAAACTAGTTAGTTTATCTTGTGAGGATTTTGGAAAACCGTTAAGCAATTGCTGATTCATTTGTAAAACTGCCGCTTCCCATTGCGGGTATAATACGAAAGCTTTTTCTGTTAACATAATATATTTTGTTCGTTTATCTTCTCCTTTCACTTGCGAAACATAACCATTTGTTACTAGTTTTTGAATCGTTCTTGTCATAGGAGGCGCTTCTATTGCTAAATAATCAGCCAATTCCTTTTGTGTAAGTGGGCCATTCTTTTTTAAGACATAAATAACCGACCATTGTGAACTATACAATTCAAAAGGAAGCAGTACTTCATTCAACCCTTTTGTCAGCTCACGAGAAAGTTGGTGTAAACCATGAAACAAACTATGTAAATCCTCCATTTTATGCACCTCTGTTTTTATCAGCCTGCATTAACATTAGTTATCTAGGTAACTAAAAAAATGTTTAGTACTATTAATTACGGTCGCACGATAATTAATTACCTAAGTAACTATATCAGATAAAATGCTCCATTCGCAAGGTCTAATTATTTTCGAATGCCAATCACCATCTTTCCATTTCTCTTTTTGAAAAAAATATACTATGATAATAGAAACTATTTTTTTGTTATTTATCAAACTTCGCAGTTATAAATGCCTCTTCATGTATTGCTGTAACTTGGTTTAGAGCATTGAGCAAATCCCAGGGCGCCTTGCTCAGCTCCGAAGAAAAACGTTCACATGACTCTGGAAAGTACTTTTTACTTTTAGAGGCATGAGGCAATACTCACAAGAGCTAGCTGCTTGCGCTAGACTAGCTTCACATTTTGTTCTTCTAAACCCGAGTCCTATCAAGATGTACAAACGAATTTGAAGATGCGAAGTTTGATCTATTTAGCTAGAATTATGTAAAAAAATGGAGTGAACGTAACTTTATGCTTAAAAAATCAAGTATTTGGATCATGTTTTCCTTGTATCTTTTTCTGCTGATTTATTTATTGTTTTTTTCAGCTTATCGACAAACAGTACATGGACAATTATCCTATAATTTTATTCCTTTTAAAGAACTAGTTGATGAATGGAATTCAATAGACGCATTCCATTTAAGCGTGTTAACAAATAATTTATTTGGGAATATTCTTGCATTTATGCCAATGGGATTTTTTATTCCATTTCTATCAAAAAAACAATCATTTATTAAAATCGTTATCCTTTCTTTTCTCTTATCTTGTTCTATTGAACTTCTCCAGTTGTTTTTTTATATAGGAGTTTGTGATATTAATGATACACTTCTAAATGCTATCGGCGGTGGACTAGGATATTGTGTTTATGCTGTTTATTCGACTCTTTTTAGAAGAGTATAATGCTTGTACACGTAAAACAAAGAGCAGGATCGTTTCGATCCTGCTCTTTGTTCAACGTAGAACCATTTATACTATGTACTTCGTCCCCTCTGATAAGAAGCGACAAATTCAGTTCATATCTTCGTACACTTATGCATAAATAATTATTATTCTGATTTCTTTAATTCTTCCTCAAAGAAAAAAGTATTTGGATATTTATCGACTGTATAAGAGTATCTTTTCATATTTTTTACATATTGATACTTTAAAATCGTCACTACTTCATTCGATTCTTTTATATTTACTACTTCACCATTAATGAAAACATTTTGGGCCATAGCGCTCTTCCTCTCTAGTTTCAGAAATATTCGACCGTTTCGTTTTTCTTATTGTTACAAAGGAGACATCTTTCCGATATGGAAGATGTTTTGTTTATTCACATATTTCCTGAGTATGTTAATAGTTTAAACCTTGTAGCGTTCGTTTTATCCAAAAAAAAACAGACTTTTTTGTCTGATTTTTCTATTATATCGATAACAAGGGGTTCAATGGGGGTCCTTTATGTGAAGGGGCGTTTCTATTTTCAAGTAAACTTTAACAACAACATCTTGGAATGAGTGATTATTAAAACAACTCATTCTAAATTCCCAATCTTCGCTTATTAGATATAATATATATTTTGCTGACTAATGGAAGCATGAGTAAAAAAAGACTCCGATGTGGAGTCTTTTTTTATCATTTCAATTATGCTACTTTGTTAACGTTAGCAGCTTGTGCTCCACGTTGACCTTGTTCGATATCAAAAGTCACTTTTTGACCTTCTTCTAAAGATTTAAAGCCTTCACCTTGAATTGAGCTGAAATGTACGAATACATCTTCTCCACCTTCAACTTCGATAAAACCAAAACCTTTGTCTGCGTTAAACCATTTTACTGTACCTTGTTCCATTTGTGTTGCCTCCTGTGTGGATTACTCCACTTATATTACTACCCCTGCCCAACTATACTATCTTAAGATGAATTTCTCTTCTCTCAACGTTACAACGAACAAAAATAATTAACTTCATCATAACACATAGATTCGAATATAGCAAATACAGATTTGTATTTTTTTTAGACGGACTGTTTAAATAATGCTAATTAGAAAAGTTCTACTTCTCTAATTAGTCCTCAGTCAGCATATACGTTGCTCATGAAACAAGTTGCTTGTAGTGGAGGGTGCGAAGACTCCTGCGGGAGATAGCGGGACAGGTGAGACCCCGCAGACGCTTGCGTCGAGTTATAATGAACGAAACTAGCCCCATACTCGTAATTTCGTAGGTTAATTTGGCAATAATGTTTATGAACTAAAAACAAAAAAACCAAATCAGTGCTACATTACGGAAGGAGCTAGTTCTATTATGAAGGATACCACAAAATTTGTAGGTTTAGACGTATCAAAAGAAAAAATTGCCGTTGCTATTGCAGAAGAAGGTAGAGAAGAACCAAGATATTATGGAATGATTGTTCATACACCTGAAGCGATTAAAAAGTTAATGAAAAAACTAGGAGAGCCAAGTACTTTAAGAGTTTGTTATGAAGCGGGTCCAACGGGATATCCATTATATCGATTACTAACTGCTTTAGGTATTCATTGTGAAGTGATTGCTCCATCTTTAATACCACAAAGACCGGGAGAACGTATTAAAACAGACCGTAGAGACTCTATTCGTCTTGCCCAGTTATATCGTGCAGGAGAATTAACTTCTGTTTATGTTCCGACTCCAGAAGATGAAGCACTTCGAGATCTAGTGCGAGCACGAGAAGATGCGAAAGAAGACGAGCTGAGAACCAAGCATCGTTTAAGTAAGTTTTTATTACGGAATAATATTTATCCACCTGTTGGAGTGAATAAATGGACAAGAAAATATCGAGATTGGCTAGATACGTTAAAGTTTTCCAATTCCAATTTACAATTAGTTTTTCAAGAATATTATCATCAATTAAAGGAGTTGGAACAGCGGGTAAAAAGATTCGAAGAGGAAATGCAAATACAGGCATTGGAAGGAGTTCATGCCCCTATTATTCAAACTTTACAAGGACTAAGAGGCGTTGCACTGGTTACAGCGACAAGTCTTGCGGCGGAAATTGGATCGTTTAAACGTTTCCCAAATCCTAAGCAAATGATGGCTTATGTAGGATTGATTCCAAGTGAATTCTCAAGTGGAGAAAGACGTCGACAAGGAGCTATTACCAAATCAGGAAATCGTCACGTTCGCCGATTGTTAATCGAGTCGGCTTGGAGTTATCTTCGTCAGCCGGCCGTAAAAGGAAATTTAAAAAAACGACTAGAACCTTTATCACCGTCTATTCAAGCAATATCCTGGAAAGCGCAAAATCGTCTGCATAAAAAATATTATCGATTAGTATCTAGAGGAAAAGAAAGTAATAAAGCAATTGTTGCCGTTGCTAGAGAATTAGCTGGCTTTATCTGGGCTATTACGCAAGAAGTAGAAGAAATTCCAAAACATTAATGTTACCAAACGAAAGAAAGTAGAGGAAGAGAAAGAAAAATAGATACATGAGAATAGGGCTCGAAGGCAAAGAGAAATACCGGAAAGGATAACCCACGTGCCTCCTCTGTGCTATATCATTCGTTGATTAACGCACGTCCCGAGTTAGTGGAAAGACCTTTATACGGAAAGATAAAATGTGAAAACCCACGAATATCAGAATGCTAACCGCAGGATGAAATTTTTGCCTTCGTGCCGTGTCCTTACTATCTATTCTAATCAATCAGAAAGGAGGAAGTATAAGTATATCACGATTTCTTCTTTAGCTTAAAAAAGTATCTCCTATCTTAGAATGGCAGTCAAGGAAAGCACTTGACAGCCATTCTAAGATAGGAAGTTCGGTTGGTAAGCTAAAAAAGGAAACTTGTAGCCACTAAGGCTCATCGATACACGAACAGTCAAGAAGCCTAAAATCGCTTCTCTTCTTAAAGTTACCCAAAAATAACCTATCTAGTAGTGGAGAGTGGGAGACTTGACAGTTTCGTTCATATCAGGAGGCTCACCGCCCGCCCCGCGGAAAGCGAAGCAACCCGGAACGGAAAGCAATTCCTCATCAAAGGAGAATACTCTTCATTTTTCTGTTGTTTTTCCTATTTTTAAAACTAAGCTTTAGTTGTTTCCCCATGTCTAATTAAATAAATCGTTAACATTTCTCTCCCCTTTGCTCATTCCCAGCCGTTTATCTTTACAGAAAAGAGTTAACTTCACCATTGCTATTTTTCATTTCAACTAGAATATTTTGCAATTCCCTAAAGCTATTTATGACGATATCTGCTTGTGAAAGTTCTTCTTCTTGTGCAAAATCAAAATTGCAGCCGATAGCCATTAAACCATTATTTTTAGCTGCGTTAATATCTGATAGTCTGTCGCCAATAACAGCTCCTTTCTTTATCCTGTATTTTGTTGAGATTTTATGTACTAGATCTGCTTTATTTTGCGTTTGAATTTGTTGAATACTGAATGTCTCTGTCACCCAGCGTTCCAAATGATAATAATTTACAATCGCTTGTAGATATTCTATTTGGCCATTACTTGCAATAAAGATGGGAACATTATTCTCTTTTAAGTAATGAAATAATTCTTTCACATATGGATATAATGCTCCATTGCCTGCTTGAATATTACCAATCAAATGTTCGTGAAATCTTTGATTCGCTTCATGTCTAATAGCTTCTGAATGATTTGGCAATAATGTTTCCCATACTACTGATAAGGGAACACCCATAATTTCACGATATTGTTCAATCGGTGTTTCTTTTTCCATAAATTGATCGTTCTTAAATAATGAAATGTTTCTTGTAAAGGTTGTTCAAAAAGTCCGGTAAAAATGACACATCGAATTTCTTCGTTGACTTACTTTTCCGCTTCTCACGTATTACTACCATACGTTCCGATGCTCAAAGTGAAGCCGCCTCGAACTTCTCGGTCCTTTTTATCCTCCTTTTTAAACACGTAGTTGTAGAGATAATTCTAAAATTTTGTCCGTTTGAAATATTGTACCGTCCATATCAAAAATCACTGCTATCGCCATATAATTTCCCCTTTAGATAGTTTGTTTCCTTTAAGTTATTGCAGTAGTTTTTTCATTTCCCGTTTATTTTTTATAACTACTAATTTGTTTTCATACAGCTTTCCATATGTATCAAAAAGCATTGGTTTCCCTGCTTCTTCAAAGTTTCTATTCCATACAAACATTTTTAGAAAGATAGGTACGGTAGGTTTATAGTGGGATTTTTCCCAGCCTATCTTTTGCCAAATAAATCGTTTGATTATTCGGTAGGTTCTCACTGCATAATTTGGATCTAAGAAAATGATGCATTCTGCCTGATGTAAACTGCTCGTTATCCATTCTTGATAATGTGCGCCTTCTATAATCCATTTTTCATTTTGTAGTATCGGATAAAGACATTGTTCTCTCTCTTCTTCCGTTCTTCTGGTATCACCCGCTGGATGTCGTTTCCAAACAATATTATCCAATTCATAATAAGGAATGTTCAACTTAATAGATAATAATTTAGCTAATGTTGTCTTTCCGCTGCCGACTGAACCAATTATATGAATTTTATTTGGAGTTTCTTTCACTTAAATCACCACTGTTATGTAATTACGATCAAGTATTTGAAAGATATGGAACTTGTTTATCTGTTTTTTGATAAAGCCTGCAAAGCAGCATAATAAGAAGAGGTAACAAAATAATTGACACTGCTAGTCCTATAAATCCCATTATTTTCGTTTGTTCCATCACCGTTTGAACATCTATGTTAGCTAAGCTTCCTTTATTTTTCGATTCGATTATATAGGCGCCTACTCTACTAATACAATTATTTAACATATGTAATACAATAGGAACAAGGAGATTTTTTGTTTTCATATAAACTAAACAACATAAGATTCCAAATACAAATTGAACGATAAATGTACTGCCTATATGTAGAACCGCAAATAGGAAGGATGTAAGGAATATAGATTTTTTGGCACCTAATCTTTCTCCCCATTTATTCAATAAGTAGCCTCGAAATAATAACTCTTCTACAATCGGTGCTACTATAATAGAGACAAATAATGTAATCGGAATGAATGTTAGTTTTACTTCAGGACCTTCGGAAAATTTCAAAAATTCATCCAACAACTGGCTGTTTAATAGAAATACACTTGAAATTAATAATAATAAAATCCCAATTGACACGGTCAATAACAAGAACTATAAAAATATAAAGTATGCCCACGTAATATTATTTTTCGCTTTACCTATTAATAATCTTTTTAAATTGATTCCTTTATTTCGAAAGGACACAAAAAGCCAAACGAAGATGGTTACATATAATCCGATTGCAATAATGCTATCAAGAATATGTTCATTTATTCTTTCCCCATTTACAATCGCAAAGCTGCATAATGCAAAAAACGAAAAAAGCAACCAAACTACTAGCCACCTTATTTTTATATTTTTAAAATATTGTGTTTCCATCTTTCCTCCTGGAAATAATTTTCAGCTATTAATCTATAAATTTTTTTAGTATCTTCCTATAAATGAACGCTTAAATCATTTGCTTTTTTGTCATCTTTGAGAAGAGAATAAATATTTGTATCATATGCTACACCGTTTTGGTACATATATTCTCTTAAAATACCTTCTTGCTGAAAGCCAAGCTTTGCTAGTAGTTGATTTGAAGCTTTGTTTTCTAAGAATACAACCGCACCGATGCGAGTTAAATCCATTTCCTTAAAACCATAGGAAATTATTCTTGTTATCGCTTCTACCGCATACCCTTTTCTCCAATAGTCTGGATGCAGTTCATAGCCAATTTCTGCTCGTTGATGTTTGGGCAGCCACGAATGAAAACCAATTGTGCCAATGATACCTTTTTTCCCTTTTTGTTCTATTCCCCAACGTATGCCTCTTTTTTCGTGATAGTTTTTTGTGAAAAAATCGACAAACCCTTCCGCTTGTTCTAGCATTTCCAATGGTTGTTGCCCATAATAACGAATAACTTCTTCATTGGAAAAACAAGCAAAAATCCCTTCTGCATCTGCTTTTGTTAGTTTCCTTAATACTAATCTTTCTGTCTCTATACTAGGAAACATGCAATCTTTCCTCCTCTTTGCGTTCAGTCACTATTCATTCTTTATTACTTTCTATTTCAATTGAATCTCCCACATTGATTTTTCCCGTTTTTACAACTGATGCATATATTCCAAAATGATTATTCCGTTCTTTTGCTATTTTTTTTAATAAAGAAGGCTGTTTTTCTCCTGTTTTTGGATTAACAGTAATGATCATGCATCTTTTGCAATACTCATTCACTTGTAAAACAACGTTATTTCCTATCTTTAATTTTTGGCCAATCAGCATTTCTTCTGTAAAAGGGACATCATCAGCGATTGTAAAAACGATATTTCCTCTAAATCTTCTTTCATCAATCGTTTCTCCCCAAATTTCTTCCAATTCCTGCAATGAATTCTCTGTTATCAGTAAAACATGATCTATTTCTATTGCTGGAATAGGCACAAACTCCGGGGTATGTTGATTTATTTCTAATTTCCTTTTTGTATGAAATTCCAATTCTTCCAGCAGCCTTGCATCTCCCCATTGAAATTTCTCCCCTTTTGCATTCGTAATTTCATGGGTGGATACTTCTGCAAATTATCCTCTCCCAAAAATTTGGCACTATATGTCACCATCTTTGGATATTGGGTAATCGTCAAATATTTATTTTTGTTGCTTTTATCTTTAAAACCATGACTTCTATCTCCATACAATCCATATCTCATTATTTGTGCAGAAGATACACTTTCTCCTGTAAAAGATTTAACGGGATGACGTACCAATTTTTTAATCTCTCCAATTTTCAATTTGTTCACCTCGATAATTTGTTTTGCCGTTTTTGGCATAGCTCCTGCTTTCTCCTCGACTTTCTCGCATTTCCGTAGGAGTCTACGTGGAGCCAGGCTATTAGCTAACAACGTCTTTATTTTAACATTAAATACCAATCTATTCACTTTATAATAGGAAATAAAAAAGGAAAGACCCGAAATTTTTCAGTCTTTCCTTCCATATATGATGGCAATAGCGCCATTTTACGGTTTTGCTTCAGTCATATTCACAGACAATAATCGTTCTGTTCTAGTATCAAATGTTAAATTAACCAGTACCCCTATTTCTTTGTTTTCATTTTTAACAATTAATTTAAATTTTTCAATAGAAGTATTATTTTTTTGTTCTTTGCCGACATGCAAATAATCAATTATTTCACTGCCAGGATATTTTTCTTTTGTTTTAGTCATTGCGATTTTTCCCCATTTTACATAAGAAGGAAAACCATTATTCGTTGCTGAGGCAGGTATTGCGCTCGATAGGAGGAAAAAACTTAAAAGAACGATACTGATAAAAGACTTTTTTTGTTTGTTCAATCCGCTCATCTCCTTTCTTCCTTTGTAGTATAAGCAGCTTCAAAAAAATTATGTATAGCATATTTCTTTGCATTTCCCATACTACACACATTAAACAATAAGTTCTGGCCTCTTCTTTTTCATTAAAAAAGGGGGAAATCACAGCAAATACTGTTCATTCCACCCTTTATTAGCAAGTGCTATATCGTTTATTCAACATTTTTCGATTATTTTTTATAAATTCAGACAATTAACGACTGTTAAGGAAATAAAAATGTCTAATCCTGCGCTTTCCCGAGAAATATTTATTTTCTTTCTCCACTATTTCTTTTGTTACTTTACCATAAAAACGGAATAATTTCACGTAATCTTTAAAAATTCTCCTTTCATAAGGTGATTCAAACGCCCTATGAAAGGATTAAAAACTATTTATTATTCATTTTATTCATTAGATTATTACCTGACTTGGAACGAAAACGGAATATCATAACTATCTAGATCTTTCGTTAAAAGATGAACAACTGCCTCCCATTTTCCTGGCTGGTTTAGCAAAAGATTTTCTGCTGTATATTTGCCTTCTTCTGTTTTATTTAATGTAAATATATGAACTTGACCAGATTGCGTTAAGTTGATGGACAGCTGCTCTACTTGATCAACAGGGTTATGATCATCATTAAAAACAAGAACTTCAAACTCGTTTTGTACTCCCGTTTTTTTAGGTGTAACAGCAAGACTTACATGAACATTATAAAAGGCCTCTTCTTCTCCATAAAATGGTTTATCTATTGGTAAAACGGGTGTTTGAATTTGTGTAAAAAAACCTGTTAATAATAAAATAAGAAGGCCCAAGCTCATTTCTATTATGACCGATTTTTTATAGAATTTTTTCCTGGACAATAACGTTCTGCTAATAAGATGATAACAACCAAATAATAGCATAAACAAAACAAGAGCTAGTTTAACTAATAAAATGATTCCATAGCTTGTTGAAACCAATGAATGGAAGTCAGGTATTAATAACGATGCATTAATAGCTCCTGACAATGCTAATAGCGCAACTGAAAACAGTGCCCAATGGGAATAATTTTGAACAGTACGCCAATATATATCATGTTTTTCCCCTTGCTTTGCGAACACCCCGCTGGGCAGCAGGAGAACAATGACCATTATTCCACCTAGCCAAACTGATGCACCAACTAGATGCAAAAAGTCCAATAGAATAGCAGCCGTATTATATGGTGAGCTTGATGGATGACCAATAAATGCTTTTCCAGCCATTAAGCCTAAAAAAGCAGCTGCGGGGAGAATCCAGGCAACCTTTTTCGTATAAAGATTTTTAGTATGCAGTATATGCTGTGCACCTAAGACGATAATTAGAAGGACAACTTGAATAATCCAAATGAAACCTTCTTTTGTATTTTTTAATGTTTCCATCCAATAAACTGGACGCATGCTTTGAAAAAAACTAATTCCTGCATTCGTTTCCGTTTGAATAATAAGAAAAGAGCCAATGCTAATAATCATACAACCTAATGCAAAAAGAGTTGTTTTTTGCGTTTTAGCGCGTAATTTTTCCGATATTCTCCCTCGGAACCAGACCGTATAAAATAATAAAATCCCCATATATAAACAAAAACCAGTATAAAGAAGAACTTTATTGATTGCTACAGAAATGGTTGTACTTTTATCAACCGTATATTGTTTGGAAGAAAGAGTCACACCTTTTGGAGGATCACCAATGCTAAAAGGTATTATTCCTGATACCGAATGACCATCTGCTGACAATACTCTCCATTCGATGCTATACACATCATTAGGCAAATCATTTTCCAATTCCACCGAAACAATCTTCCCTGTTTGTTTATCAATTGCCACATTCTTTTTGTCTACCCTTTTTCCAGAAGAATTAAGGACAGTTATATTCGTAAAACCTGATTGAATCTTTTCATTAAATTCAATTGTCACCTCTTTTGGTGGAGATTCCACACTTTCCCCTTCTGCTGGACTCGCTTTCGTTATGTATGCATGTGCTGATACAGTCCCTTGAAATAGGAAGAATGCAATCATAAACAAAACCATTGTATATCCAAAACTTTTTCTTTTCATTTCCTTGTCACACCACCTGTATATCTTAATATCGTCTATGTAATCTGTAATAAATCTTTAAACAATCAAGCATTATTATAATGCATTGTTTGCTACCCGTAAAACAAACAGATTTTTCAACTTGTATTAAATTGTCATTTCATGCGCTTTCCCAAGCAATAATTGCCTACTTTCCTACTTAACCGATTGTAAAAAAAGAAGGGAAATTGGTATATTGTTTTTTATTCCCGGCAAAAATGAATACAAATACGCAAGGAGGTAAAGAAATGGAAGTAAATATGACTGCAACGGAAGTAATGAATGCTATTCAGCAACTACACTCACATGGAGAAAATTTAACAAAGAAAAAGGTGAAGCAAAGCCATCCTGATTTGATGAGACATGCTCTTCATTATTTTCCTGATTGGAATAGCGCTGTTGCCAAAAGTGATTTAGCATAATCCATTGCTTAGCGCCAATTTCTTTTTTTACTTACTTCCAAGACTTACTATACATAAAATTACATTTATCGAAGTGAAAATCCTGTCTTAATTACCAGATAAAAAATTAGCAAGGAAGATAAAAACCCTTAGAATTATTTCCGTCTATGGGTTTTTACCTTTCCATATTTTGTATTATTTCCAATCTAAAGTATCATCGTATGGAGAAAGTATGCGGGCAAATTTCAAACTGCAAGGATGCGAATCTATCGACGAAAACAAAAGGATAGCGTATTTAGTTTTAATAGCTCCTCCTTCTTATTAAGTTAGGAGTACCGCAGAAAATAGGGAGTGGCGAAGTGAATGAACGTTTTTCGGACAGCCTAGTATGTTTATTTGTAGTTTGCTTATAATAGAAAGAATGATTTAGGAATGAGGGTTCGATATGAAAGATTTCTTTTTACTTTTGCGCAATGGAAACAAGTCTGCTCTATTAGCGGCTACTGTTAATACCGTCATTGCCATTATTAAGGGCGCTGCTTATATACTAACAGGCAATGTGGCAATGTTTGCTGAAACGATGCATTCATTAGGAGATGCAGCCAATCAGTTTTTTGTGTTTATTGGTTCAGCACTTAGCAAAAAACAGCCAACGAAAAGATTTCCAGGAGGATTTGGAAGACTCGTTAATTTAGTGCTTTTAGGTGCCGTTCTAATTGTTGGTATTATGTCTTACGAGACTATTCGAGAAGGTTTTCAGCATCTTTTTCATCCAACGAAGAGCACTGGTTTTTATTTAAATCTTATTGTTTTAGCTGCCGCTGTTTGTCTTGAATTCTTTGTGCTGATTAAAGCGATGAAAGAAATAGTCAATGGCCTAGAATTAGAAGTAAAAGGATGGAAGTTATTTACCCATAGCTTTCTTTATTTAAAAAGAGCTAAACCTGCAACTAAATTAGTTTTTTTAGAAGATATTGTTGCTACAGGCGGTGGATTGTTAGCAATGATTGCTGTTATCATCGCTGAATTCACTCCTTTTTATCAAGCAGAAGGTATTGCCTCTATCATTATTGGTATCTTTATGTTTATCGTTGTTGGCAGAGTTTTTTTAGACAATGCGGCTGGAGCTATTGGCGAAGCGGATGCAGAAATGCAAGGAAAAATCGGTGTCATCACGATGAAAGATCCAGATGTGCGTGATATTCAAGATTTAATCGTATATAAAGAAGGGGAAGATTTCCATGTTGAAATTAGCATCGAAATTGACAGTAAATTAACAGTGGAACAAGCAGATAAAATCCGTCATCGCATTGAAAATCAAATTTTAAAGGAAAATGGAGTTTCAGACGTTATTATCGAATTTGATAAAGATGATGGTGTCTTAAATTGGACAGAAGCAGCTAAGTTTGGACGTGAAAAGTAAATCAAACGTTTGTTTAATGGAAAACAGCGCTCTTTTTAAAAATAGGAAAAAGGAAACTATTCTCCTTTTTCCTACTCATTTTATCTTTTTACAGCTTCTTCAAAAGGCGCATAAAAGATACCTTTTGGTGCTAACATATCGGTTTCTGATTCAATTTCTTTGCCATTTACGATATAATTTCCCGCTGGAAAATAATCAAAATAGCCGGATTGGATATGCAATTTCACATAATATTCATCTAAATCCCTAATTAATTCTATGTAGCCTTCTTGATCTGCAATATCCCCATATTCATCTAATTGAAAATTCACTTTGAGCGCTTCTTCTAATTCAGGATGAGAATCCGCTGCGACAAATAAATCTACATCACAGCATTCCATGCATAAAAGAATCGCCTCCTCTTTAATTTGTTCATACGCAACATTCACCATATTTTTCAATATCTCTTTTACTTCTTCCTCGTTAAGTAACTTTTTTGTTGTTTGCACAACGAAAACCTCCATCTCTTTCAAAAACCACTTGTTTTTATAGTAGAGTTTCAACAAAACCTACTGCTTTTGATGTAAAGAAGAATCCACGAAATTTTTTCACTGTTTCTCGGGGTTTTCCCGCGTTCCTCACCAGTTTTCCCGCGTTTCCTCGCCGTTTTTCCCGCTCTTAATTTACAATTTCACTTAGCATTCGATAAGATTCTAGTCGATCTGAATGATTAAATATTTGGGAGTTCACGATTATTTCGTCTGCACCCGTTTCATGAAGAAAATGCCTCAATTTATTTTCGACCGTTTTTGGCGTCCCTACAATGGAGGTTTTTAATTGCTGTTTCACAATCGCTTGTTCGTTAAAGCTCCATATATCATCCATCCTTTCAATCGGCGCCTTTAATTGGGATGGTTTGCCCCTTATTAAACTTAAAAATTGCTGTTGAGATGAACTAGCTAAAAACGTTGCTTTTTTCTCTGTTTCCGCAACTATTACATTTGCCCCGACCATCACATAAGGTCGCTCTAAGCTAGTTGAGGGACAAAAATTCTTTCGGTAAATTTCTAATGCTGGCAATGTATAATCCGGGGAAAAGTGGCTGGCGAAAGCAAATGGAAGCCCCAATTCACCAGCTAATTTTGCACTAAATCCACTTGACCCTAGCAACCAAATTGGTATATTTAATCCTTCTCCAGGAATAGCTCTAACAGGCAGTTCAGCCAATTCATATGGCAGAAAATAATTTCTTAATTCATTTAATTGGTCTGGAAAATCATCCCCATCTCTTCGTGTGCTTCTTCTAAGGGCATGTGCAGTAATCTGATCACTTCCAGGAGCTCGCCCTAACCCTAAATCAATTCTGTTTGGATACAAGGACTCTAATGTACCAAATTGTTCCGCAATAACCAACGGTGCATGATTTGGAAGCATAATTCCACCGGATCCTACACGAATGCGTTTTGTTCCTCCAGCTATATAACCGATTAGAACAGAAGTAGCACTACTGGCTATTCCCGGCATATTATGGTGTTCTGCTACCCAATAACGATTATATCCCCATTTTTCAGCATTTTGTGCTAAATCCAAACTATTTTTAAAAGCAACAGCTGCTGTACTTCCTTCTGTAATTGGTGATAAATCAAGAACAGAAAATTTAACTTTTTGTAAATCTCTTTCCATTTCTGTTCCTCCTTCAATTCAACCTCTCTTTAACTATATAACCGAATCTCTTCATTTTTCAAATATATTGAACTGCCTTCTATTATCGATGCTCTTTTTGCTTCTTATTTTTTTCTGTAAAATCGATTGTGTCTTGATGATATTGGCGCATCATATATTCAATTGGCTGATACGGAGATACAATCGGAACTTTTTTTCCTTTAATAATGCGAATAATTGGTTTCGCTAAAGATTTGCTATCAATTAATGTCCAATTCCCTCCTTTTTGCTCTAATGTTAAATCAATAATTCCTAAATGATTTCCCCAATAACCTGCTTGTACTGCTGGTTTTCCATTTATTTTTCCACTATGATGCTGTACTTGAGATGTGCTTTTTTCTCCTTTTTTTGGAAACAAACTATGTGAATGACCATATAAAATAACATCAATACCAGCTACTTTGCTAACATCTTTTACGTTATTTCCCTTTTTATCTTTTAAGTCATTATCCGTATGAAGCCCTGCGTGAACAAGAGCAATAATTATATCTGCTCCATCTTCCTTCATTTTAGGGACTACCTCTTTTGCAGTTTCTTGCATATTTTTTATTTTTACTTTATTTGCTAAATGCTCTTTATCCCATTCAGCTGTTATCGGTGTGATTAAGCCAAGTACCCCTACTTTAAGCATTTTCTTTTTTCCATCAATGGTCGTAACTTCCTTATTTAAGATAATATATGGAGAGAAAAAGTGGATATCATCCTGTTCATAATCATTTTGATCATCCACATAAATATTCGCATTAACAAAAGGGAAATCTGCTCCTTGAATACTTTTTAACAAAAAATCTAAGCCATAATTAAATTCATGATTCCCTACAGTAGCCGCATCATACTTCAGCAGATTCATACTTTTGTATGCTGGATGAATATCGGAATAATAAAGAACATTGCTGGAAGCTACATAATCCGCTAATGCATTCCCCTTTATTACATCTCCAACGTCAAATAATAATGTATTATCTTGATCCTTTTTTGCCTGCTGAATAAGGCTTACTGTTCTATTTAAGCCAAATTCAATCGTTCTTTTATTTTTTTCGTAATCATAGTCAAGAATATGGGAATGAATATCAGTCGTTTCTAAAATACGCAGCGACACGCGGGAATGCTTATTCAACTCCTCCCCGTTCGCATTGTTTATAGGTAATAAAAAGAACAAAATAAAAAGAAAGAAAAGATTTTTTTTCATATTTTTCATCAACTCCATTATAAGAAAAGTACAAATATCCTTTTGCACATCATGTACTTTAAAACTAAACACTCATCTAATCGGAATAGTTGCATTCGAAAAAAGGACAAAGTGAGATGATAGTGCCAATATCCTTTATTGTCCACACTCTTTAAAAAACTACACCGTGATATTCTTTCCATTTAAAAACAGGCTAATAAAGAAAATGATGAAAAATGTCTACTTATTAGAAGTTTTGATACCTTTTGTCATGTCGCAGGAAAAGCAGCGCAGCATATAAAATATATATACATACGATTATTTTATAACCTATTTATTTTCTAAAATACCCCAATAAGGAGCGAGAAAAATGAAATCATATAGTATTTATGAAGTATCAAAAAGACTTACAACCTCTCCAAATAAAATAAAAAAATGGGAAAAAGATTTAAAAGATGTATTATTTATTCCTCGTCATAAAAATGGAGCACGTTATTATACAGATAAAGAGCTGTCTTTATTAGTTGAAGCTAAACAACTATTTGCAGATAATTTACCTAAGTCGAAAGTAAAAGAAAGAATTACTTTTCTAATTCATCCAAAACAGGAACAACAAACAGAAATACCGAGCAATAGCACTGCAGTAGAGTTGGTTGAAAAACCGCTTTCTAATCCTGCAACCGTTGAGAAAACTCTTAACACGGAGCATAATAATATGAAAATGTTCCTATCCTCTTTAGAAACATATAAACAAGATTTTCTTCAAGAAGTAAAAGAGGAAATACGGAATGGACTGCGTAATGACTTGCTTGAGCCTATTAAGCAAGAAATCAGAACAAGTCAAACGGAAGCAGCCAATGCAATTTCTGCTTCTATACAACAATCCAATGAAGAGATAAAAGAAGATATCGGTGATTTAACGACAACTATACATAACAACGAAAACAAAAAAAATGCTGATTATGAAGAAATTCGCACAAACATCCATCGATTATCTAAACTTTCCAAAGCAGAACGAAAGACATATTCCAAGCAATGGACAACGTCTACTAATTCTTCAAAAGAAATAAAAACGATGATTGAACAACTTTCTAAATCAAATAATGAAATAAATAAATCAGTAGAACTTTTGCAGCACAATGATCAGTACATAATGGAAACATTACAATTAGAACGTGAGCAGTTTCATCAAGAAATCAAAGAAAGAGAACAAACTTTTCAAGACTTAGTACAAAGTTTCCGAAAGCCTGCTGGAGCTATTGAGCAGAAAAAGCATTGGTGGCATATTTGGTAAACTTACAAAGTGCTGGAGGTATTTTTATTTTTCTTAATCTCCACTGAAAATAGGCGCTCTTAATAAGTCCGCAGCCGGTATATACTTCGTTTTCCATGGGAGGCTTCGTATATTCCGGCTGCATTAAACTTAGATCTTAAAAAAATGGAATACTGCTTTTTTTCATGCCCCATGGTGCAAACTTTTTGGTTGCATGGATACCTACCCCAAAAAAAGGGCTCCCTCCATGAAGTCCACTTCGCTTTACGTGGTGCTACGCTTGTTCCTTCGAGGCCTCATCTGTCTCACGATTCGCCGTAATCCCCACGTGTATTCAAACCTGCTACCTGCTTATAAAACTTAAGAAAACTGCTTCTCTTCTTGTTCCATGTGCAAATTTAATTTATATAATAGACATGATCAGTTATTTTTTGACATTTCGTGAATTCGATTAACAGAGGCAGCTTTCTAAAGATAGTTTTTTTTGTAATAAATGTTTTTCATCCATTTTAAATTTTGTACTCCTGAGGTGGCTAGAGCATTTTTTGCTCTGTTTTTTGATTTCGACAATTATATGGTAAAATAAATAATAGTATAGCTCTTATAATAATCAGATATTAAAATTTTGATGGATGGAATGGAGGACAAGATGAGTACATATAAAATATTGTTTCTTGATATAGACGGAACGATTTTGCGTCCAGATGACACAATAGAAGAATCAACTAAAAAGGCTGTTCAATTAGTGCAAGAACAAGGGATAGAAGTGTTTCTTGCCACAGGAAGGCCGCTTCATGAAATTGCAGATATTGGTGAAACACTCGGTATTAATTCATTTATCGGATACAATGGTGCTTATGCCATTTATAATGGAGCAGATGTGTTACGAGAACCAATGAGTGCAGAGCTTGTAAAAACTTACATGCAAATCGCACAACAAAAAGATAATGAATTAATTTTATATACCAACACTCATAATTTATTATCAAATCCAGAAAGCACCATCACAAATGAATTCGCTAAGAAATTCCATTTAAAGCAAAATAGAGCTTTTACAGAAGAAGAAATGCTTAATATATTAGGCATTACCATTGTTAATTTAAAGGAAGAAGACATTCACCTATATGAAAGTTTTGCGAATGTTCATTTATCACAAGTAAATATTGAAGGATTTAGACATGCTTATGATGTAATAAGCGACAAAGTAAACAAAGGAATGGCTGTTTCGATGATTTTGGATCGACTTCAAATAAAAAGAGAAGAAGCAATCGCCTTTGGAGACGGATTAAATGATAAAGAAATGCTGAGCACTGTTGGAGAAGGTTTTGCGATGGGAAATGCGAATGAAAAATTATTTGCTTATGCAAAACATAAAACAACTTCTGTAACTGATTCAGGTATATATAATGGATTAAAATCATTGGGACTTATGCCAAAATAAAAGTATAGATGAACGGCGGATAGCAGTTGCATAAGCTTCTTTTATTAATGAAAAGGGATCTAAAGGACAGTGATAACCATCCTTTAGATCCCTCAATGTATATAGTTAATCGACATTGTCAGCATTTGTCTCTGTTGTTAGGTACTGACCTATCTTTTTCTCATAGTATGCTTCGTTCATTTTATAAGAAAGCTCAAATGGTGGAGTCGTTGCATATTCTTTTCTGATCCAATAAAAATCTTCTTCTGTTTTTAATTCATTTAATTCCAGCATCATGATAACTTCAAATGAAACAAGGTTTTTATTTTTCGTAATATTGACAATCGGATTAGATGTTCTAGCAGGCTTGTTCATTATTTTTTTATTAAAGAAAATAGAAAAATTCAGTTCATTGCCGCTTTTGCTTTTTTTATTAATCTTTAGCAAAAAAGAATCCCCTAAGTCCTCTAGTTTTTCTTTGTCCATATCTTGAATAGTTAAAATTAATTTTATGTACTTATTTTCTACTGGCGAAATATTTATTTTCGTTGCGCTCATCTATATCCTCCTCTAACTAGAACACTACCTTTACTGCTACCTCTTATTATATTCTGGAGTGAATGTTAATATAACAAAAAAGCAATTTCCTTCGTTTTATGATTGAATAAATTAATTTGAAAGAGTTAAGGCAGTTTCTTTACAGCATTTTTATATCATAGTATAAAAACAAAGAATATATCAAGACTATCTTTATAATTAATCATAAAACAAGATAAATCATGTTATTATGTGTATAATTATACTGTTCTCTTCTTTGTTTAGAAGAGAATCATAAATAAATTTTTATTGAGGTGCAAAATG
Source organism: Niallia sp. WK069_GA_01 (assembly GCF_983173855.1). Classification (NCBI taxonomy): domain Bacteria; kingdom Bacillati; phylum Bacillota; class Bacilli; order Caryophanales; family Bacillaceae; genus Niallia; species Niallia sp. WK069_GA_01. The sequence continues at coordinate 2,567,280 of NZ_OZ470138.1, read as the reverse complement.
AAACAGATACAAACTGTAGAAGAATTTGATCAAATCATTCAACAAGAAGAAACAACTATTATTAAGTTTTTTACCACATGGTGCCCTGATTGCACAAGAATGGATCTTTTTATTGAGGAAATCATCGCTGTAAATACCGATAAAAAATGGTTCAGCTTAAATAAAGACGAATTACCAAGTTTAGCTGAAAAATTTGATGTAATGGGCATTCCAAGTTTATTAGTTTTTAAAAATGGCGAAAAAATTGGCCATTTACATAGTGCTAATGCTAAAACACCAGAACAAGTAGAAGAATTTTTACAATCATATAAATAAAAAAGCAAAATTACCTGCTGTCCTAGCCGAGATGAAAATGTTCAGACCAATAAAAAAGGTGTTTTATCTTTTAGTCGGACGAGTTAGGCTAGGCTAATAATGCAGTAAAAAGGTGATAGTTTCTTTTCAACTATTCATAAAAAAAGAAGAGTAAAGGGGCTGTAATTCACCCTTTCTCTTCTTTTTGCTTTTAAAAAATCAACCAGTATTGCGTAAACCTGCAGCAATTCCGTTAATTGTCAATAGAACTTGATTCATTAACTCTGGATCAGGATTTTCTTGTTCACGAAGCTGTTTAATTAATTCTACTTGGAAAAAGTTTAAAGGATCAACATATGGGTTTCGTCTATAGACAGATTCTTGAATAGACGGTGTATGATCCAATAGTTCTTCTTTTCCTGTAATTTGCAGTAAAACAGTCTTTGTTTTATTATATTCTTCTTTAATATTCTCATAAATTCTTTTGCCGATTGCTTCATCTTCTACTAAAGAAGAATACTCTCTTGCAGTAGGCAAATCAGCTTTCATTAATGCCATTTGGAGATTATCAATTGTCGAACGGAAAAACGACCATTTTTCATACATATCTTGCAGTATCGCTAAATGATTATCTCCTCTATTTGTGAATTCTGCAAGACCAGTACCAGCTGCATACCACGCAGGTAATAATTGTCTGCTTTGAGTCCATGCAAACACCCATGGAATGGCACGAAGATCTTCGAATCGGGTTTTATTTTTTCTAGCCATTGGTCTAGAACCGATTTTTAAATTACCGATTTCATTTAATGGTGTTGCTTCTTTAAAATATGTCATAAAGTCAGGATCATTAAATACCAATGATTGATATTTTTGCAATGCAACACTTGAAATTTCTTCCATCGTTGATTCCCACACTGCTTTTTTATCATTATATTTATTAACTTCTTCAGAAATATTAGCAAAAGCAGATAACAAAGTTGATGTTGCTTGTTCAAGGCTTCTAAATGCAATATCTTCTAATAAATATCTTGAAGACAATACTTCACCTTGCTCCGTTATTTTCACTCCATCCCCCAATGTTTCGATAGGTTGAGATAAAATGCTTTTGTTTAGAGGACCGCCGCCACGACCCAATGAACCACCACGACCATGGAAAAACTTCAAGCCAATCTGATAACCGCTGGCCATTTCATGGATTTCACGCTGAGCTTTATACAATTTCCAGTTAGCAGTAAGCGTTCCTCCATCTTTGCTTCCATCAGAATATCCTAACATTATTTCCTGCTGATTTCGATGCTGCTTAAGATGTTCTTTATAAACAGGTAATGTAAATAATTTTTCCATTATTTGTGGTCCCGCGATAAGGTCATCAATTGTTTCAAGCAATGGTGCAACATTTAAATGACTTTCCACCGTTCCATCCGCATGCAAGCGATATATGCCTGCTTCTTTTGCTAATACAAGAACCTCTAAAACATCACTTGGTGATTCGGCCATACTAATTAAGTATACAGTAATAGCACGTTTCCCAAACTTTTTATGTGCATCGCGAATCATAGTAAAGACTTTTATCATTTCCTGTGTCTCTTTTGAATAATCTTCATTTAATAAGAGAATGGGTCTTGGATCATTTAATACTGATTCTAACACCTTTACTTTTTCTTCTTCATTCAAATTACTGTAATCATCAGTGATGCGAACTTTTCTTAATATTTCGGAAATAGCAGATTCATGTTCGCCGCTGTGATTACGAATATCTAAAGTTGCCAAATGAAATCCAAAAAGCTGAACTTGGCGTATTAATTTTTGCAGCTGCTTTTGTTCATGATCTTTCGGCTGATGACTTTTGACGCTTTCTTTAATTATAAGTAAATCCTGCAATAATTCATCCGCATTTTGATACCCTTTGTCAGAAACGCCAACTTGTTTAAGTCTTTCAATCATAACAGCAAATTTTCTACGATACACTTCTTTATCGATTGGCCATTTTTTCTCATCCGATAAATATAGCTGCTCTTCTTCTTCAATTGTTTGCATTAATGTCGGACTAACAGTGACTCTATTGGTAGAATGACTGAATCGTTTCATTAATTCTACAACTGCTGTTGTGTATTTTTTTATTACTAATTGATTTTGTTTATGCAGTGTCTGCCATGTAATCTCTGGTGTTACATTAGGATTCCCATCTCGGTCTCCGCCAATCCATGAACCAAAAGATAAAAAGTTTGGTACCTTCCAGCTAAAATCAGGATAATTTTCATGAAGTGCATTTTGAACTTCTTGGTGAATCTCCGGCAAAACATCAAATAACGTTTGGTCAAAATAATATAAACCATTTCTAACTTCATCCATCACAGAAGGTTTATGAAGTCTTAACTCATCTGTTTGCCACATTACCGTAATTTCATTAAATAAGTCCTCTTCTATTTGTTTTTGCTCTTTGTCTGTTAATCGAGGATTTTCAAGTTGCTTCAGTAATAAGGCAATTCGTTTTTGAATCTCTAAAATAGAACGTTTAGTAGACTCTGTTGGATGTGCTGTAATAATTAATTCTAATGAAAGCGTATTTAGTACATTTTGAATCTCAGTTTCTGATAAATTTTTCTTTTTAAATGTTTGAATTGCACTTTCAATAGAATCAGGCTGAATGCCTTTTTCATCTTGAAGCTGATAGTCTCTTCTCCGTCTAATTCGATGATTTTGTTCTGCTACATTCACTAAATGAAAATACTTAGAAAAAGCGCGAATGACCTGTCTTCGCATAGGTCTTTCCAATTTCCCCATTTCTTCTTTGAGTGCGTTATATGTAGATTCACTATAATTTTGACGCAGCTCTTTCGAAATTTTACGTATTGTTTCTACTTTCTCTAAAAGCTCCTGACCACCGTGATGAACTAAAACTTCCCCTAATATATAACCAAGCTGCTTTACATCATTACGTAGTGGGAGACTGCTTTCGTTTACTTTTAGTCTTGTTGTCATTAGATTACCATCCCTTAATCTAAATATTATTTCAAACCTTATTAACACTTTTTTATCGTATCACTATTTTTAGAAAAATTCATCAATTATTCACGTTTATTAATAGATAGAAAAGATAAGTTGGCGATGATTAATCTATTATTGATATTAAATCGTTCTCATTAGGTAATATATGTATATTTTTCTCTCTCGAAGGATCAAAATTATGGGTTTATATAAAAATTCTGTCACCTTAAAATGAAAGGTGACAGAATTTTTATTTAATGATGATGTACTTCTTTATGTGGATTATAAATCACAAACCCAGGCTCTGGCACATGGAAATATTGAACCCAAACTCCATCTAAAAAGTCTGCTTCTCGCGTATCAAGCAATACCTCCACCTCTTTATCTGTTTTCACTACTTCATCATATTCTGTTTGCTTGTCCAGTTTTAAATCATAATGAGCATGATTGCCATGATGCTCGGTAATGTATACTCGCAATTTTTCTTCCTCTTTTGCATTAGCCAACATTTGTTTCATCACTTTTTCTGCATGTCTATTGATTTTAACTTTCATGATAAATCCTCCTAAAAAATTTAAACATTAAATGATTGCTTCTCATCTATTGTAATCTTCCAAAATATAGTTTGCAAATATTCGAAATTATTATGCTGAACAATTATTCAACAAAAAAACCAGGAAGACCCGCTTCCTGGTTTTTTCGTTGAATAATTGCTAATATCCGAATTATCTTTTTTTAGCAAACCGCTACACTATCTTGAATTTCCCTTAACTGAACCAGTTCTTTTGCAAATACTGAAAAATTATTTTTATCCAAACTATCCAATGTTTCATTTACTTTAAATTGCAAGTAGTTTATTTTTAAATCAAGATCCATAACGGAATAAATCTTTCGCTCCGCAACAAAATCTTCTAATTCCTGTATATACATATAAACTTGATAATCATTTATTAGAACAAGCACTAACCAGCCGAGTGAATCAATATATTTCTTCTCTTCCGTTACTGTGATCATATCACCTTTATGTAAATTAATTGAGAAAACATGATCTGGACTAGGACAAGTACATTCAATCATATATTGAAATGAGCTTGCGACAATATAATTATTCTTCATTTCCCCCGACACCTTCCTGCTTTTATTTATTTTATATACTATATAGAAAAAATAAATATTCGTTTTATTTCTTTTATTTTAAATGAAAATGATTATCAATGTCAACTTATTTTTCTAAATAAAAAGATATTTTCTTATTTGCTGATAAAAAATACGAGAACAGCTTTACACAATGATATGGATTGCTTTTTTTATTTTTGTAATCACTTTTTAAAATATGGAAACCATACTGCCCAGCTCTTCCATTAACATACAAAATGTGATTATGAGCTACTAATATGAAAGGAAAACAAAGTTAATGGTGACTAGAAGAGGAAAGGCTGTGGAAGAAGAAAATAGGACAAGCATGATACCAGTCCAACAGTTATCATGGAGCATGCGGCTTTTATATAATATAAATTTTCTGCTTGAACACTCATTAAGCAAATTTATTATTTCTGTGAATGCTAAAAAGAATTGTTCGTTATTAAGTGGAATTATTGTAATTTTAATGATAGAATAAATCGAAGCTTTTTACATAACAAAAAGTAAGGAATTTCACTTAAATCCCTAAACTTCGAATAAATTCAAGCCGTTCTCAATTCATTTTGTAAAAGGAGCGTAAAATGGATAAGGTAGATATACATTTATTAAAGATTTTGCAAGAAGATGGAAGAATAACAGTTAGCGACTTATCAAAAAAATTAGCATTAAGTCGTCCAAGCGTTTCAGAAAGATTACTAAGATTGCAAGAAAAAGGAATAATCTTAGAATTCAGTGCAAGGGTTTCACCTGCTAAACTGGGGAGAGAAACTTTGCTTTTTATTCAAATAAGTGAATTAAAAGCAGAAGCACAGGCTTTTGAAGAATTTATTCAAACAGAAGAAGATGTCATTGAATGCCACCGTGTAACAGGACCAATTAGCTATACGATAAAAGCAGCTGTTTCTGGAATTAATGGGATGAGACAGCTTGTTGACCGTTTAATACCATATGGAACCATTAATACATCTGTCATTTTGGCTTCTCCTGTTCCATATAGGCATTTATTGCCTTTTGAAAAGGATGAGGAGAATCAAAAAGATTAACTGATTTCTCTAAAAAAAGCAGGAAAAGAGGGTTGCCTCTTTTCCTGCTTTCATTAATGATCTATTTAGACGGTACCGTAATTGATTTAACCACTTCAAATAAATCGTGCAAATTGGTAATTTCATATGTAGGAACAACATCTGTATGGCTTGCATTTTCACGGTTGATCCAAACAGATTTGATTCCTGCTCTTGTTGCACCAAGAATATCAGTCATTAAATTATCGCCTACCATTAATACATCCTCTTTGTCTAGCTGTACTAATGATAAGGCATGATCAAAAATGGACGGATCTGGTTTTCCTTTTCCAAAAGCACCAGAAATAACAATTTCATCAAAATAAGGCGCAATTTCGGGAGTTATTGTTAATTTTGTATTTTGTAAATGTGGCGAACCATTGGTTATTAGCACCAGCTTGTATTTATCTTTTAATTGATCCAATACAGCAAATGTTTCTTCATAAACAAAAGGAGATTCTTTTCTGAACTGCGGAAATGCCTCTGCTAAAATCTCTCCCAATTCTTTATCATCAATTCCAACAGCTGCTAACCCGTTTGTCCAAGCTTCTTTCCGGTATAAAGGAACAATTTCCTTCATTTTACGAAAAGAATCATGGTCATCTAAAAATTCTCCCCATAAACCTTCAAATGGGTTAATTCCAATCATTTGTGTAAAGGAATATGTTTCATAGCTTTCATATAAGGATCTAGCTTCTTTACGCACTGCTTCTTCTATTTTTTCTACAGCAACGCCATATTTTTCTTCTGCTAATTTGCATGTTTTCACAAATGCTTCTTTTACACTTTTTTTGTCCCATAATAATGTATCATCTAAATCAAAGAATATTGCTTTAATCATTTTGTTTTGCCCCAATCCATTATGTATTAGATGTTGTCCTTTACATAATAGATTACAAGGTAATGATATAGATGTAAATACTAACTTCTTTTAAGCAGTTGCTGTCGTTGATTTTCCAAAGAAACTTTTACATCGCAACTTACTATTTTCGTTTTCTTAGAAAAACAACTTTTAAATAATTGCTTTCCTTTAAGTTTTTTAAGGAACGGAAATCTGTTGGCAGCTGAAATTCTTCTATCAGGTCATAATTATTTGCTTGTTTATTAAAAGCATCAAAAATAAAGCTTTTAAATTTTTTCATATCAAACGTGCTGCAGTTTGTCGATGCAACAATAATGCCATTCGTTTTGGTTATAGCAATTGCTTCTTTTAATAAACTAGCGTAATCCTTAGCTGCACGAAAAGTGTGTTTTTTTGAGCGAGCAAAGCTTGGTGGATCTAATATAACCATATCGAATGATAATTTTTTCTTTACCGCATATTTAAAATAATGAAAAACATCTTCTACAATAATTTTTTGTGCTTCAAGATCAATGGAATTAAGTTGAAAATTTTCAGTAGTTTTTGCCCTGCTTCGATTGGCTAAGTCAACACTGGTTGTCGATTTACTTCCTCCCATTGCAGCAGCAACAGAAAACGCACCGGTATAAGAAAAAGTATTAAGCACATCTTTTCCCTTCGCATACTTATCCCGAATTGTTTTACGAACTTCTCTTTGATCTAAAAAAATACCAACCATTGCGCCGTCATTTAAATCAACAGAATAATTTATCCCATTTTCCTTGATAATAATCGGAAATTCCCCTCTTGTTCCAGTTACAAAATCATCGTCTTCTACATAACTTCCTTTTTGGTCAAATCTTTTCTTTTCATAAATCGCAGCAAATGACATGGAATTCTGAATGGCCTTTATAATCATCTCTTTAAAAGTATAAATCCCTTTGCTATACCATTGAATGAGAAGATATTCATTAAATCGATCAATGGTAAAACCGCCAATGCCATCTCCTTCCCCATTAAATAAACGATATGCTGTCGTTTCTACCTCTTCTTCTAACACACTTCTTTTTTTCATCGCTGCCTGCAGCTTGCTTTCAAAAAATTGTTGATTGATTTCTGTATATGGATCTGATGTTAAAATCCAGCCTATTCCTTTATTTTGGATGCCAAAATATCCTCTTCCAAGAAATTGATTGGCTTTATTTTTGACATCAATTATTTGGCCTTCCTCTAATCTTGACACATCTAAAAGGGCATCCTTGTGTACTAATGGATTCCCGTTTTTTATTCCTTTTTCAAATAATGGATCAACAATTACTTCAACTGATTTCATTTTCTCACCTATTTACTTTCTGTTATAAAATAACCTATTACTATTTCTTTCATCTATTATACAGAAAAACAGCTAATTCACCTATCTTTCGTATTAATTATATTAAAATGAAAAAGCTCTCAAATCAATCTGCTATGCAGAAAAATAAGGAGCTCCCCACTTATTTCTATTTTGGAAGAATAATTTGATCAATAATCCCGTAACTTTTTGCTTCCTCAGCACTCATAAAAAAATCTCGTTCTGTATCTGCTGCTATCTTTTCGATATTCTGACCTGTTCTTTCTGCAATAATGCCATTAATTTGTTCTTTTAGTTTCAGTATTCGTTTTGCAGTTATTTCAATTTCCGTTGCCTGCCCTCTTGCTCCTCCTAATGGTTGATGGATCATAATTTCACTATTCGGAAGTGCATACCTTTTCCCTTTTGTTCCTGCTAACAACAACAAGGCTCCAAAGGATGCTGCCATTCCCGTGCATATTGTTCGAACATCTGGTTTAATATATTGCATGGTATCAAAAATGGAAAAACCTGCTGTTGTCGACCCTCCAGGACTATTAATATAGATGGAAATATCTTTATCAGGATCATCCGCAGCTAAAAACAACAGCTGTGCAACAACATTATTGGCAATATGATCATTAATTTCATCACCTAACATAATAATACGATCCTTTAAAAGCCGAGAATAAATATCATAAGATCGTTCACCGCCATTTGCCTGCTCAATAACATATGGAATTGCATTCATCAAAACATCTTCCTTTCCTTTTAGCTAACAATTATTTTTTTAAACTACTTTCATCCTTTTTCTGTCAAAAACAGCAAAATGGGAGAGACACTTTACATTTTTTATACTTATGCAGCCATAGAACATTCAGCATGCCAATTTTGTACTGGCTTTTTCAGCAGTACGGTGGCTGTTTGTAAACAAATTTGGTTGGAATGGATTAATCTGATTAATCGAGATGGATCTTCTTCCTTTAGTGCATCATAAAAAATCGTAACTATCTCTTGATTTACTGCTTTCCGATTTTCTTTATTAGCTATGATAGTTTGTTTAATCGTATTTCTTGCCCGAAAAAGAATTGATTTGACGGCACCTTCTGAAATATTAACAACCTCTGCTACTTCTTTTAATGAATAACTGAATCCTTCTGCTAATAAAAACACAATTGCTTGCTTAATTGTAAGATGGTTTATAAGCTGTTCTGCAAGTGCCATTAACGTGTCAATTTCTACTTCCTTGCTTTTTTGATACTCCTCCACTTGATTTAATTTCCATTTTCTATTTTTGCGAATGGTATCAATCCAATAATTATAGGCCGTTTTTTTTAGCAGGGATGTTGTAATTGCTTGTTCTTCATACTTTTCTAATACTTTCAGAAAGGTTTCTTGAACAATATCTTCTCTTTCCCATTTGTTCATCCCAAGAAATGTACAATATTTTTGCAATTTATGATAGTGAGCTACGAAAACGGTGTCCTTGTGGCTATTTTTTATTTGGTGGACGTTCATCTTCATCCCTCCTTTTTTGTTACTATAACCTTAACGTTTTAGCATGGAAAAAAGATACGGGTAGAATAATATTTTAATGCATTTTAAAATCTCAATAAAAATGGTTTTAGTTCTCTCGAATAGTCCGCAGTCAGAATACACTTCGCTTTCCATGGGGCGGGCGCCGAGCCTCCTCGCTGCGCTTCGTCTGTCCCGCAATTCCCATAGGAGTCTTTGTGTATTCTGACTGCTCCCTGCTGTTTTAAACTTCGATTATAAATAATGGAATGCTCCTCTTTTATGTATCATCGTTCGATTCCTGTTGTTTGAGTATCTATTATATTAAATAAACAATTCGCGGTACCAGATTGTGATTATACATGGAAGAAAGAATATAATAGCCAAACATTTATTGAATTTCCACTGCTTAATACCGAAAACTGTACATAATACGACAAATAACAGCATGGCTAATGGATCCTCCTATTTTGTATACTATTAGAATATCCGTTTATTCGATTGTTTTTAATGATTTTTTCGCTTTTTCTTCTGGTATATTATACGATTGCCAAGATGATTTTCTTACTAATAGCTGGTCTTTTTTTTCGGCTAATAATTGTTTTAATAAAGGATTGTTCTGATCTTTTTTATATAGATCAACTAATGCTGGGATAGAAGCATCAGATAGATGGGACATATACTGCAAATCAATATCTCCCGTTTTTTCGTAACGAAGAATGTTTTGGCTCACAATTACCCGATCCATATTGATCATATTTAAGCTGCAATAATATAATAAGGCAGTCAGCAAAAAGATTCGAATAAGATTCAGTTTTTCCATCCAAATTTTTACGATGGTAAATCCAAATATCACCACTAATAAAATTAAAAAAGAATGGGAAAACAATCGCAAATAGGTATATCCATATGCTTCTTCGTATAACGATAAGCGCAAGTGAGAAGATACTAACATAACAAAACTAAATAAAATCATGATAGACAAAAGCACTTTTAACACTTTCGTTTTTACGGCAGTATATGTATGAACACATATAATCATGACAAAGTTAATAACCGTAACAAACATTAATTCAAAAAAGCCTTTTTTAGCATAGGTCGCATATGTAAAGTCATTTATTAATACATCATTAAAAAAATACTTAAATTGTACAATCGTAAACAGGGCATATAAAAGATTAATCGACACTACTATCGTTAATACAATAGTAAGATCCCATGCACCACCTCTTATTGTCTGTTTTACTGGTACAACAACTAATTTCTTGCCAACTGTTTTTATTCCAACAACAAAAATAATAAACAAAAGAATTATTCTAAGGGGTGTCCAGATTTCTGTTATGTTTATGGATAGTATATGTTGAATGATTGTGACTATAAAGGAACCGAACTTTTCATCTGATGCGGTCAACAAAATCAATAATATTGTAAAAATTGGGCCTGTAATAATTAATCCTATCATTACTTTTTTTATTTTTTTATATGTTTGACTGTTCGGATTTTTTATGATTTTCCTTAATAAAAATACGATTATTTTCTTTGCAAATATATTGAACTGTTTTATTTTTTTTCCCAAATAAACAAGAAATAAACTAGAACTCCAATCAATAAACGCAGGACTCGTTAATAAAGATGTGTGAATAAACAATAAACAGATCACAACGAAAAGATTCAAGCCATAAAACACAGGATTAGCAATAAACAAATAACTCAAAGCTAAAACCCAAATACAAATAAACAAATACATGGCTAAAAGTTTGTGGGTTGTTTGTTTTCTTTTTATTAAATAAAAATATACCCCATAAAAGGACACGATAAAAATACTAAAGGAGATTCCAATTGGCCCCTTAAACAAGCTCACTTCTGTAAGAACTGCTAAAATCAAACATACAAATAAATAGATGATATTTTTTTTACTCATTTATTATCCCTCTTTACATAGTTATTCTACATAGTTAACAATAAGTAGTTATTATTTTATAGAAAAAGATAAAGTGTTTTTTCAAAACTGGCAGAGCGAGAAACCGCAGCATAGAAATTCTACATAGTAGACAGACAGAACAACTTAAATAGATCTTGTTGTTCCAAAGCGAAATCCTAATATAGAAATAGGATATAAGAAAAAGGTAGCAACAATACAAATCAAAATAAAATCAGGTGTTAATAATGGATCAAAAACAGTAGATGGGACAATTCGAAAAATAACCAACATCATTAAGAGCAAATTTGGTGCCAATGATATGTAAAATGTTTTTTTCAAAAGCTTTTTTCCCCCAAGACCAAATTCTTTGCCTACCTCATATCCTAACAGCAGCCAAAAAAAGAGATACAGAACAATTAGGTAAAAAGGAATACTTACAAGAAAAGCCCATAATTTTCTTATTAGAGGAAAAGAAAGATAATGATAAAAGATCGTTAAACAAATTCCCCCTGTAAAAAAGACCAAGTTTCCGAAAAAAAAGATCCATTTTGTTTTGTTTGCTGTAACCGTTTGTTCTTCCGCATACAGCTGAGCGATTTCTTCCGGCTCCCCAAACCTCTCCAAAACAATGGCCATTGCTTCTTTTTCTTCTAACTGTTTTTCCATATATATATCTTCTAAAAGCTCGGATAAATGAAGATCATACTCTAACACTATCTCATCTTGGTTATCATTATGTTTTAACCTCTTGTGAAGCAGAACTAAGTACTCCTGTTTCGAAGCAATCATATTCCTTTTCTCCCAATTACTTTATCAATTGTCTGCACAAAATTTTTCCATTCACTAGTTTTTTGCAGCAATATTTCTTTTCCTGTCTCTGTAATGCGATAATATTTTCTTGCTGGCCCTTTTTCTGATTCCTGCCAAAACGATTCTACATATTCTTGTTTTTCTAATTTATGCAATGCCGGATATAAAGTCCCCTCTTTTACTTGCAGAGAATAATCACTTCTGCTTTCCATTTCTTTTACGAGTTCATATCCATACATTTCTTTTTCCGCTAATAATTGAAGTAAAATTAACGATGTGCTGCCTTTTACCAGCTCCCGATTAAACATTTTTTCACCTACCTAGAATATTAATGTACTGTACTCCTATTGTAATTTGTTTGCAGATAAATGGCAAGAAAAAGTGAAAAGCGCATCGTAACATTCGACTATTACTAGTTATCCACTTGAATTCGTATAATTTTTATTAAAAGAGGAATCATAATTAAAATCAAATTATTTATATACCTTGAATTTAGTAAGGAAAGGTGTAAACAAATGGGAAAATTACATAAAAAAGAATCTAAAACACATTTCATTATTCGCTATATTATGCTGATGGCTGGTGCGAGCCTTGCTGCTGTTGCAATTGAATTATTTTTAGTGCCAAACACAATTATTGATGGTGGAATTATTGGGGTTTCCTTAATTATTAATTATATGACCGATTTTAGTTTTGGGATACTAGTGTTCATTATTAACCTCCCGTTTCTGTTTGCAGGTTATAAATATATTGGTAAAAATTTCTGCATTTCCTCCCTTTTTGCTATTATAGTATTAGGAATTGTGGAATCCAGTCTTCATCATGTTCCAGCTTTAACTTCACAACCTTTGCTTGCTACTGTTTTTGGAGGATTGCTTTTAGGTGGTGGGGTTGGTTTAGTTATTCGAAACTCAGGAGCATTGGATGGAACGGAAATACTAGGGATTTTATTATCAAAAAAAATTCCTTTTTCAGTTGGTGAATTTGTGATGTTCGTCAATATTTTTGTTTTTGCATGGGCAGGGTTTGTTCTGAAATGGGAACAAGCGATGTACTCGATTTTAACCTATTATATTGCCAGTAAAGCACTTGATGCTGTTATTCAAGGGTTTGATGATACGAAAGCTGCGATGGTCATTTCTGATGAATACGAAGAAATTGCAGAAGCGCTTTCTGATCGACTTGGAAGAGGAGTTACGAAACTAAAAGGAAAAGGCGGCTATTTGGATCAAGATAAAGAAGTGCTTTATGTTGTTTTTACTCGTTTAGAAGTAGCTAAATTTAAAAGCATTGTCCAAGAAATTGATGCAAATGCCTTTATTACCATAATGGATACACAAGAAGCACATGGAGGAAGATTTAAATCTGCCATTCACTAATAAAATAACATGCACTCCCTGTTAGAGGCTGTCCAAAATAGCTTCAACTCCTAACTATTTCGCTTAACTATAGATTGGAGTTGTACTACCAAGACAACCTTCTTTATACAAGAGATAAAATAATTGGCAGTGTTATTAAACTTGCCAACGTACTAAATAAAGTAGCAGAAGAGACAAAATCCGGCTCCGTTCCATATTGCAGTGCATACATCGTTGTATTTGCCGCAGCGGGCATTGCAGCTAGGACAATCATTAACTGTTGGACTAAACCATCTACTGGAAGAATCACTGTCATCAGCCAAGCAATCAATGGCGATATAACTAAACGCAGCAATAAAGCGAATGTGAGAGGTTTTATTTGAATATTCTTTACCGATATTTTTGCTAGTTCCATGCCAAGCACAAGCATAACAGTAGGAATTGCTGCATTTCCTACTAACTTTATTGCTTCCATCATCGTATCACTTATTGGAATTTGAATAAAATGAAAGATGATCCCTAAAATCGCTCCATACATAATGGGAACTCTTACTACTTTTTTTAAAGTTTCTTTGCCTGAAGCATTTTCCGAAGCCCCTTTTGCAGCATAATAAATCCCTACAGTCGCCATAATCATTTGCTGAATAACCATTAATATAACTGCATAATGCAAGGCCGGAACTCCAAATGCAAATAGTACAAGAGGAGTTCCGTAATTTCCATTATTCATAAAAGCAGATGCTAAAATCAATCCGCAGACTTTTTTGCTGCTATACCCTCTTATCCTTCCAACAACATATATAATGGCGATTATTCCAAATACTAAGGCAAGGGCAAAAATTGTCATCATTAGATATTCATTGTTCATTTCGTTTTCATAAAACACACTAAAAGCTAAAATAGGACTCATTAAATAGACACTCATTGTTGAAATTGCTTTTGTATCTATATGTAAAACTTTCTGTCCTATATACCCTACTCCAAAAATAAAAAATATAGGCAATAATACTGCGTAAAATTCCATATCCATACTCCAGTCTTAGATGTAGTGAGTTGCAAACACATTTACGAGAGAAGGTTGTGTTATTGTCTCACTTGACCATTACCAAAAATGATATATTTACTTGATGTTAATGCTTTTAATCCCATTGGACCTCTTGCATGTAACTTCTGAGTACTGATGCCAATTTCTGCTCCATATCCAAATTCAAATCCATCAGTAAATCTTGTACTTGCGTTATGATAAACAGCCGCTGCATCCACTTGTGTTAAGAAATGAGCCGCATGCTCTTCATTATTTGTAATAATTGCTTCTGAATGCTTTGTTCCATATTGATTAATATGATTGATCGCTTCTTCCACATTATTTACGACTTTCACACTAACTTTTAGTGCTGAATATTCCGTATACCAATCTTCTTCTTTGGCTTGTTTAGCATTTTCCCAAAGAGAACAGACTAATTCATCTCCATATATTTCCACGTCTTTATCTGTAAGGGCTTGAAGTAGCTGACTGCCGAACTTTTGAAACGAATTTTCATGAATCAAAATGGTTTCAATAGCATTGCAGACGGAAGGACGCTGTGTTTTTCCATTTATACAGATAGAAATACTCATCTCGCTTGTAGCTGTATCATCAATATAGATATGACAATTCCCTGCTCCTGTTTCAATTACTGGAACTGTTGCTTCCTTTACAACCGTGTCAATTAGATTCTTCCCACCACGTGGAATCAACACATCTAAATACTCTTTTAAGTGAAACAATTCTTTAGCTGTATCTCTGCTTGTATCTTCAATTAATTGAACCGCATTTATCGGAAGAATCGATTTTTCCAATGCTGTATGAATCGATTTAACAATAGCTTGATTAGAAAAAGCAGCGGTTGAACTGCCGCGTAATAAGACGGCATTACCTGTTTTAATGGATAAAGTAGCCGCATCAACAGTCACATTTGGTCTTGCTTCATATATCATCCCCATTACTCCGATTGGGACCGTTTTTTTCACTATTTTCAGGCCGTTATCTTTGTTTATTTCTTCTAATATATTCCCTACAGGATCCTCTAGTGTCATCAGTTGCAATATAGCTTGAGCCATATCTTCAATTCTTTTTTTATTCAACATAATACGGTCTAGCACAGACGCTGAAAGACCTATTTTCTGTCCATTTTCTAAATCTCGTTTGTTTTCTCGAATTATATATTCTTGGTCAGTGACTAACTGTTCACTAATGAACTGCAATGCTTCATTTTTTTCTTCCGTAGAAAATCTTGTCATTTGTAAACTTGCAAGTTTTGCTGCTTTTCCCTTTTGTTTAATTTCGCTCATTTTAATTTCCCCCTCTTTTATATTTTCACCCATTTATTTCGATGAATTACCTCTTTTGATGAAAAACTATCCAATTCTATATAATCCAAGCTTTTTTTCCCGATAATTTGTTGTAGTTCAATAGAAGAATAAAGTACTTCCCCTTTGCCAATTATTCCAGACTTACCGATTACTTCTACAACATTGCCTTTTTCAAAAATACCTTCGATTTTGTGAACACCTGCCGGAAGCAAGCTGCTTCCCTTTTCCATCAATGCTTTTTCTGCACCTTTATCGACATAAAGACTACCAGAAACAGTGGAATGTAAGGCAATCCATTGTCTATTATTGTTAAGGGCAGTTAGATCATCTGAACCAATATAAGTACCATCACCATTTCCTTTCAAAATAGAAAGGAGTTTATCTTGTCCATTTCCTTTTCCAATAAACACCTTTACACCTAAAGAAAGCGCCGTATCAGCTGCCACTAATTTTGACTTCATGCCTCCAGTCCCTACATTGGAACCTGTTCCCTCCGCTCCTTTCATAAATTGTTCTGTAATTTCAGTAATCTTATCGTATCTTATTGCATTTGGATTATCTTTAGGATTACTGTCATACAGTCCATTTATATCTGTCAAAATAATTAATTGCTCTGCATGAACAAGACCACTAACAAGCGCTGACAGCATATCATTATCACCAAATGTCAATTCTTCTACAGATACGGTATCATTTTCATTAATAATTGGTAAAATACCTCTTTCAAGTAATTCCATCAGCGTAGAATAGGCATTGCGATAGCGTTCCCTTTTGGAAAAATCATTTCTTGTTAATAATATTTGTGCAGGGGTAATATGATACTGGGTAAGCTGCTCCATATAGCTTTGAATTAACAGACTTTGACCAACTGCAGCTGCTGCCTGTTTTCCTTTTAATGTGACAGGTCTTGCTGGATATCCTAATTTAGTAAAACCAGCTGCAACAGCACCACTTGAAACTAGTATAACCTCATGTCCATCTCTTTTAAGTGCTGCAATACTAGCAACATGATCAAAAAGCTTCTGCTGATCAATTTCTCCTTTTGTATTCGTCAACGAACTGCTACCGATTTTCACAACAATCCTTTTTCTATCCATTAATACGGCCCCTCCTTCAATCAATATAAGAAAAGCGCAAGCGCCCTTGCTTAGCCCCGAAGAAAAATGTTCTCCTGACTCAAAAAGTGTTCTTTACTTTTAGAGGCAGGAGGTTATCTTTCACAGGGGCTAGGCGCTGGAGCTAGACACTAATCTAGTTTGAAAACTTTATACTTTCTTACCTTTAAACATAAAAAAGCCCTTTTCATCCTAAAACAAAGGACGAAAAGGGCTTTTCCGTGGTACCACCTTAATTGAATAATTAATAAACTAATTATTCCACTTTGTCTGATAACGTCAGATAACGCCTATGCTTTACATAGGACTCTAAAGGCAGGTTCTGCGTCTGTTCCGTTATGAAGTCTTTCAGCTTATAAACTTCACTCTCTATTACGTAAGATTCCGCATACTAGTCCTTTTTCTACGATCAATTTTTATATTATTTTTTATTATAACAGGTTTCTTCATTGTTTCAATTAGTTTTTTTACCGTTCAACATACTAATTTGGGTCCTTTCCTCTGATGAAAGAACCCTTTTTTTTAAAAAATGCTGTTTTCTTTAATTTTCTCCAACATATTCGCTTTTTAATGCCCATGTTCTAATTGCATTTGCGACACCATTTTCTTCATTTGTTGAAGTAACTACATCTGCTGTTTGTTTCACGATTTCTTGAGCATTGCCCATAGCAACGCCAAGTCCTGCTTCTTTAATCATGCTTATGTCATTGAGGCTGTCACCAACAGCCATTACTTGATCCATTGTAACATTTAATCTCTCGCAAACCGTCTTTAATCCTCTGGCTTTATTGATACCGAGCGCATTCACTTCTATGTTAACAGGAGAAGAATTACTGATCTCAAATATACCCTTGTCTTGTAATTCTTTCATAATACTTGCTCGTATTTTGTTATCTTCCATATGAAATCCAAATTTCAGCCACTCTAATGTAGAGATATCTTCTGGCATGTCACCATTCCAAATTTGATTACAGCTTATCGCCCAAGTCTTTGCTTTATGCTTTTTCGAAAGATCCCACATCCACTGAATATTCTCCGCTTCCACAAGGTTCCTTTCGATCAAGTTCCCTTGCCAATCCCATATTTCGCTGCCGTTCACTGTAACTAAATACGTTTTCAAAAGTAAACTCTCTGCGTGGTCTTTGCATGTAGCAATTGACCTGCCAGTACTTAGTACCACATGTATTCCGTTCGCTTGTGCTTCCTTGATTGCTTTTCGATTTTCTTTTGGTATTTCTCCTTTTTCATTTAATAAGGTTCCGTCCATATCGAGTGCGATTAATTTAATTTCTGGAAACTTTTTATTTTCATTCATTCGATTGGTCCTCCTACTATTTATTTTTTTTAAAAGAATAGTGGATCATCTTCGGTATATTCCCTTTTATTCATATCTTCATTATTCTGCTTTTCACTCTCATAGTATACCTTTTGATTTAAAATATGTAAAAAATTCCGTTTAATTTACCTATTCTTAATAATGGTTTTAAATATTTGTCCTGAAAGGAGGTTTTACTCTCTCAATTACTCCGCAGTCAGAATACACTTCGCTTTCCATGGGGCTGGCGCCGAGCCTCCTCGGATTTTTGCTCCTGCGGGCTCTCGTCTTTCTTGCATTCCCATAATTTTTAAAATGTTTAATACAGGTTATGATTTTTCGATTATGTACTTACAGAATTTTTTATTGCAGCTGGTTTTTTTGCAAATATACTGTGAAAAATCATTCCTACTACAATGAAAGACATGCCTGCTAAAGAAATTATGGATGGAAAATCTGCATGAAGAAAGAGAATTTCACCAAGCAATGCGAAAAGCACTTCAAAAGATTGCGTAGCTTCTACTGCTCCTAATTTTTGCATGTCATTTCTTACTAAATCTGTTGCCGCGAAAAATAAAACGGTTGCGAAAACTCCTGAAAAAACAGCGACAATACTTGAATGGATAATTTGCTGTTGTGCAGGAAATCCAACTGTAAAAACTCCGTAAAAAGATAACACGATCCAGAATGGTAGACTTGCAATCGTCATTCCTAATACGCGTTGATACGCATCCAGCCGACCGTTGCAAACTTCCATCATTTTTCTGTTTCCTAAAGGATATGCAAATGAGGCGATAACGATGGGAATAAAGCATAATAAAGTACTTCTTATAGATAATTCCATTGCGTATTCTACTTGCATCAATACAATGCCTGCGACAATTAAAGTAGAGAAGGATAAGCTTTTAAATGGAATTTTTTTTCGTACGAGTATCGTATTCCCGGATGCTGTGATTACTTTTTCATAAAAAAACGGTGCCAGCAAGGTTCCTGATATAATGGTCAACTGCCAAGTGCCGGCAACAAGCCAACCAGGTCCATATGCAGATGCAAAACAAATAAATGCATAAAATATTCCAAATCCAATGGAACTCCATATCAGCCAAGAAAGTGGATTTCTTTTTAATTCCTTCCAAACTGGCTGAATGTTACTCTTAAATAATACGAGCAGGATTAGTAGTGGCAGCATAAAAAAGTATCGAAGTGATGCACTCCATATCCAGCTGCCTCCGCCAATTTCCATCGCTTGGTTTAAAACAAATGTAAAAGCGAAAAAAAATGCAGCTAGTACACCTAAAATAAGTGAACGCATATGTTAATTCTCCTTAAAAGTGTTTATCTTTAGATTAAATGTTAAAAAATTCAGTAATTTATCCCTACTATACCTTATCTTGTTTATTAAATTCAAACTTTTTTTGACTACCCTGAAAATGGATTTGAGCTTTCTCGAATAGTCCGCAGTCAGAATACTCTTCGCTTTCCTGTGGGCGAGCGTCGAGCCGCTTCGTCGCTCACTCCTGCAGGGCCTCGTCTTTCTCGCTTTCCCACGGGAGTCTTCGTGTATTCTGACTTCTCCCTGCTTCAAACTTAAGTCATAAAACAAAATAGGAAACTACTTCTTTTCATGTGTCATGGTGCAAAATTGTTTGCAGGGGTGTCTACTCTGAAAAAAGCTTTGGCTCTCTCAATTAGTCCGTAGCCGGAATTCACTTTGCTTTTTATGTTCTTTTATCTATTAAAACTAACTAGTCTGCTTGGTTATTGTATATTTTTCTACGGTTATTCCGTGCTTTTTTTTTAATTCTATTAAAATAATGAAATTTAACCTGGTCATGTTAAAAAAGCGAAAACGGGTTAGTGTTTTCGCTTCGGGTTTTAAAAAGGTATAAATACTATTGTTATTGCTGGTATTGCACGCGATGAAGGTTTGCAAAAACGCCATCTTTCTCTATTAGTTCATCATGGCGACCTTCCTCTTCGATTCCATTTTCCGTAACAACTACTATTCGATCTGCATTTCTGATTGTTGCTAGTCTATGTGCAATCACAAGTGTTGTTCGATTTTGCGCTAACTTATTTAACGAGTTTTGAATAATTAATTCTGTCTCTGTATCAAGTGCTGATGTGGCTTCGTCCAAGATTAGAATTGGCGGATTTTTTAAGAACATTCGTGCAATCGCAATTCTTTGTTTTTGACCACCTGACAACTTCAAGCCTCTTTCTCCAATTTGTGTTTCATATCCATCTGGAAGTTTACGAATTAAGTCTTCTAAATGAGCATATTTGACCGCTTCTTGAATTTCTTCTTCTGTCGCATTCAATTTTCCGTACGCTATATTTTCTTTTAATGTTCCTGTAAATAAAAAGACATCTTGTTGAACAATACCAATTTGTGATCTTAATGAGGATGTTGTCATATTACGAATATCTATCCCGTCTATCATGATGCTGCCTTTATTCACGTCATAAAATCGGGGTATAAGCGAGCATATTGTTGTTTTTCCTGCACCTGATGGACCAACAAATGCAATCGTCTCTCCAGCTTTTATGGATAAATTTATATTATTTAAAACAGGATGTTTTTGATCATAGCTGAATACAACATCTTTCCATTCAATATTCCCTTTTAAGGATGCAACATTCAAAGCATTTTCATTATCTTTAATTTCGGGTTCGGTGTCTAATAATTCAATAAACCGTTTAAACCCAGCCATTCCTTTTGGATACAACTCCAATAATGTACTTATTTTGTCAATTGGTTTTTGAAGTATATTAACATATAGAATAAACATTACTAATTGTCCATTTGATAAATCATTATGAAAGGTTAACCAAGCTCCGTACACCAATACAACTAAAGTAAAAAAGCGCATCAGCATATACACAGAAGAAGATGTTAAAGACATTACTTTATAAGCACCGACTTTTGCTTTTCTAAACCTTTTGTTATTGATGGAAAAACGAGATATTTCATAGTTTTCGTTTGTAAAGGACTGCACAACTCGTACACCGGATACACTATCTTCCACTCGTGCATTTACATCCGCTATATCACCATACATATCTTTCCAAGCATTATGCATACTTCGATTACAATACGTAATAAGCCATACTAGAATCGGAACGATAAAAATAATAATAAGGGCAAGCTTTATATTAATTGTAACCATAATCCAAAAAGCACCAACAAAGGTCATAATCGCAATAAATAAATCCTCTGGTCCATGATGGGCTAATTCACCAATATCAAATAAATCATTGGTAATACGACTCATAATATGACCTGTTTTTGTATTGTCAAAAAACTTAAAGGATTGTTTTTGCACATGATTAAATAGTTGAGAACGCATGTCTGTTTCAATATTAATTCCTAATTTATGTCCCCAATAATTCACAATATATTGAAGATATGTACTCACTAAGTAGAGAGTAAACAATCCAACACTGACAGATACAATAGAACTCCAATTTCCTTCTGGAAGTAAATCATCAATAAACCAAGAAACTGCTAATGGAAAAGCAAGCTCTAATATCGCGACAATAACTGCGCTGCTAAAATCCAAAATAAATAATTTTTTATGTGGTAAATAATATGTAAAAAAACGCTTAATCATCTACTATCTCCTTTTTGTGGAAAGAGGTTGGAGCTACGCCTATTTTTATGGTAATAAACAAACGTTCTTGTTTTTTGTTTATTCGTAGTTTATATCGCTTCCCTCTCACCGTCTTTATTGCATATGTTTTTCCTTTATATTTTATTGCTGAAGATCAAAATATTACATGCAACTCCTTTCTTAGTAGTTTTTAATACCAACCACTACTTGAGAATCATTATTAATTATAGATGGCAGTGAATTATTATTCAAGACAAAATATTTGCAAACACGAAATAATAGTTAATTTCACTTGGTTTCGACAAGAAATCATGTTGAGTATAAAAAGTCAACATACTATTGTGAAATAAATATTTGAATTTTTCAAATTATCAAAAGGATTTTTTAATTCGGATATTGAAATTATTTATATCGTAGAAATAGTAGTTACTTAGTAGCTTAGTATATTATTTTACATTTATTTGTGTACTTATATCGTGTTCGTTAAAAAAAGGGAGCGTGGTTTCATTGGACTATCATTTGTTAACATTTGTTACAGTTGCTGAGAAGCAAAACTTTACAAGGGCTGCTGAAGTACTCCATATTACCCAATCTGCCGTTACTCTTTCTATCAAAGCATTAGAGAAAAAATATGAAGTGAAATTTTTTGACCGAACGAACAAATATGTACGATTAACGAATGCAGGTGAAATTTTGTATCAGCATGCTAAAAAAATTTTAACACAATACGAAAAGGTAGAAAGATTAATCGAAGATACGACCGATGCTGTCAGTGGTCCCTTTATGATTGGATCCAGTTATACCTTTGGTGAATACTTATTGCCTAGATATATTGCAGAATTTATAAAAGATAACCGACTTATTGATCCAAAGATAACCATAGGTAATTCCAGTAAAGTTATATCACAATTATTGCGGGGAGAACTTCATATCGGTATAGTAGATGGAACAGTTGAAGAACATCCAAATTTACTTTTTACTCCCTTTGCGAAAGACGAGATGGTTATTATTGTTGATAAGCATCATCCTTTATCTCAATACCAGGAAGTGGACTTAGAGGATTTATATAAGGAAACATGGATATTACGAGAGGAGGGTTCTGGAACAAGACAAACGATTGATGAATTTTTTGAAAAATATGCATTTTCCCCTCCTGTACTACGTTCATTTGGCAGCACACAAATTATCAAAGAATCTGTAGAGTCTGGCTTAGGAATCTCTATTATCTCGATGTTTTCTATTCAAAAGGAAATACAAATAAATACAATTCATCCATTGCGGATAAAAAATGATTCGATCATTCGTAACTTTTCTTATGTTATTCCTAAAACGGATTTCAGACCACGCGCTGTCGATTTATTCCTTAAGAAATTAACTGCAATAAAATCAATAGAAAAAGAACTTATTTATCATTAATTAAAACAATAAAATAATTTCAAAGCAAAAAATCTATGTTTATGTTGAAATAAACGCTTGTCTTTTCGGCTAGTGACAAGCGTTTTCTTATTAACTAACTAAGAATAGCGAGGATTAGATTAAATCATACTCCATTCTTTTTGCCGTTTGTTTTTTCTCCTCTTCGCCTACTAATTTTTCTACAAGGTGAAATGCCATTATAATGCCTGCTGAAATTCCTCCAGATGTAATAATTCTCCCTTCATCAACAAATTTCACTTGTTTTATTACGTCCACTTGTGGAAACTCTTTTTCCAGTCTTTCATAGGAAGCCCAATGCGTTGTCGCTTTTTTTCCATCTAATAGTCCTGCTTTTCCTAATAATAACGCACCAGTGCATACAGATGTGGTATACTCCGTTGAGCGGTTTTGCTGGTTTATCCAATCAATAAGTTTTTCATTATGTATTTCTGTTTGTCTAGCACCAGGACCACCTGGCACAATTAAAATATCAAAATTTGGTGCATTGTTAAAAGAGTATGTAGGCTTTACTTGCAATCCATTTCTGGCTGTAATGATTTCACCCGTTTCTGAAACGGTTGTCACTTTAAAGGGTTTTCGTTCATGATCTTCTTTAAAACTCGCAATTGACAATACTTCAAAAGGACCAGCAAAGTCTAATACTTCTACCTCTTCAAATAATAAAATTCCTACTGTTCTTTGTTTCACTCTCTACCCTCTCCTTTACGACTTCGTTTAAAAATAGAACCATATGCTGTTCATCAAAATATTGATTATCTACCTTCAATGCCCTTTTTTCTGTGCCAATTGAGGTAAAACCTATTGATTGGTACAATTGAATCGCTCTCTCATTCGTTGAAACAACGCTTAATAAAAGCTGCTCAATTTGGTATTCATTCGCGGTGGAGATGATTTTTTGCAATAAACCTCTTCCTATCCCATTTCCTCTAAAGTCTTTTTCCACAAAAAAAGATAAAACACTTCCTTTATGTTTAATTTTTATGAAGACTTCTTTTTGCAATGTGATAGCACCGATTAATTGATTATTGTAAAATGCTCCAAATGTTAAACGAGTTGGATCTTTTAATTGCATGATTGCTTTTTTTATAGGCTGTGCTTTGTTTTCTTCTTCCTCAATTGTTACTAAAAACGAATTTGGATTTTGCCTTAATGTTTTTAATCGTAATTGCCAGTATGATTTTGCATCTTTTGCCGTTAACTCTCTTATATACATCTTTTCACCACACTTCATCTTGATGATTAATCCTCATTCTCACTATCTTATAAAAACATTTTTTTAAGTTCTATCATTTAAATTCCATACATATCGATTTTTTCCCTGCTCGATTTTACATTTAATTCATATTGACTTTTCTGCCTATTTATTCTAGTAATACAAAGGAAAAAACATTAGAAATAATGGAAAAAGGTTGACCTTCTCTATTGAAAGTGGTGAAATAAGCATTTATGTTACTTGTATTAGAAAATGAATAAAAACAGGAGTATACGTTAGGTTTTCCGAGGCTTACCGCTCGCTTTCCAAACCACTAATCTTCATTATATTACAATTTACGAAATATTAAGTTGATGACATTAGGCTTACACCTTCATTAACTTTGAACATCTTGCTATTGCTTGATGCGTTTTCGTTATTAAGAAGAATCATTATTTGATCAGAAACAACGAAAAAGAATGGACCTTGTAACGGATCCATTCTTTTTCGATTAAAAGCTAGGCTGTTTTTAAAAAAATACTGTTAATTATTTTGTTCAACTGCTGATTTTTTGCTGGCATTGATTAATTCCTGTATGCCTTCTAAATCATTTTTTTCAAATAAGTCTACTATTTTGCTTCCGACGATTACACCATCACAATATTGGGTCATGTTTTTCACATGATCTGGTGTTGAAATACCAAAACCTGCTAATACGGGAATTGGACTAACTTCTTTCACGTTTAATAAATGTGTGCCTAAGTGTTCTTGAAAGGAAGCTCTTGAACCTGTAATTCCTGTCACCGTTACAGCATATAAAAAGCCATTTCCTTTTTTCGCAATTGTTTCAATCCGGTCAATTGGACTTGTCAACGTTACTAAGCGGATAATTTCAACTTGGTAGTTGTCAGCATATGTTAATAGCATGTCTTCTTCTTCAATTGGCAAATCTGGTACAATAATGGCTTGAATGCTTGCTTTTTTACAGCTTTGAAAAAAAGCTTCAATTCCAAATGATAAAATAGGATTGATATATGTCATAATCACAAGTGGAATAGTGGTAGAAGCTCTAAATGAGACAATGGCTTCAAATACTTTTTTTAACGTTGTTCCCGCTTGAAGTGCACGGATTCCAGCAGCTTGAATAATTGGTCCATCTGCAACAGGATCAGAAAATGGTATGCCGATTTCAATTGCTGTTGCTCCTGCTTTTTCTAAAAACTTGATTTTTTCTTCTAAGCTTTCTAGTCCGCCATCACCTGCCATAATATATGGTACAAATGCTTTATCTCCATTTTTTTTCACTTCTGCAAACGCCTCAGCAATTGTTAACATTATTTATCCACTCCCATTTTTTCCATTACTGTGTTAACATCCTTATCTCCTCTTCCAGATAAACAAACGATAATACCTTCTTCTTCTTTCATCGTTGGCGCTAATTTAAGGACATAGGCAATCGCATGCGCGCTTTCTAATGCTGGGATAATCCCTTCTAGTTTGCATAATAATTGCAATGCTTCAAATGCTTCATCATCTGTAACAGACTCATACTGGACTCTGCCGATATCATTTAAATAACTATGCTCTGGTCCGACTCCAGGATAATCCAAACCTGCTGAAATGGAATGTGCTTCTTGAATTTGTCCATCCTCATCCTGCAATAAATACATAAAGCAGCCATGCAGCACCCCTGGTTTTCCTTTTGTTAAAGAAGCCGCGTGTTTTTCTGTATGAAGTCCATGTCCAGAAGCTTCAACACCATACATTTTTACATCCGCGTCCTCTATAAATGGATAAAACATCCCCATTGCATTGCTTCCACCGCCAATACAGGCAACAACTGCATCCGGAAGTTTATCCTCTTTCAGTCTATATTGCTGCTTTGATTCTTTTCCGATAACACTTTGGAAATCTCTAACCATCATAGGAAATGGATGTGGTCCAAGTACAGAGCCTAACACATAATGTGTATCTTCTACATTTGTCACCCAATAGCGCAGCGCTTCATTACAGGCATCCTTTAATGTTGCACTACCAGACGTTACGCCAACTACCTTTGCACCAAGCATTTCCATACGAAACACATTGAGTTTTTGTCTGCGGATGTCTTCTTCGCCCATAAAGATGGTGCATTCTAATTTAAGCAGTGCGCAAGCTGTTGCCGTCGCTACTCCATGCTGACCTGCTCCAGTTTCAGCAACTACTTTCTTTTTGCCCATTTTTTTAGCAAGCAATGCCTGCCCTAATGAATTGTTGATTTTATGAGCCCCTGTATGGTTTAAATCTTCTCTTTTTAAATAAATTTTCGCACCTTTTGCATATTTTGTTAAGTTTTCTGCGTAGTATAAAGGAGTTTCTCTGCCAACATAGTCTTTTAATAAATAATCTAATTCTGATTGAAATACTGGATCCTTCGTTGCTTCTACATAAGCATTTTCCAATTCGACTACTGCACGCATCAATGTTTCAGGAACGTATCTTCCGCCATAAACACCATAGTGGCCTTTTTGATCAGGAAATGAATAGTTTGTTGTCATTTGTTATTCCTCCTATTGCTCATTATGTACCGTTAATTTCGTTAAAAATGCTTGTATTTTCTGCAAATCTTTTTTTCCGTCTGTTTCAACCCCACTACTAACATCAACCATATATGGATTTACCATTTCAAGTGCATCTTCCACATTATCTTGATGAAGTCCTCCTGCAAGAATTACTTTTTTTCCACGAAAATCAAAATTTTTGACGATATTCCAATCGAAGGATTTTCCATTTCCGCCATAATACTTTTCTCTTGGACTGTCTAGTAGAACATAATCACTGGAAAAATCAGCAGCCATTAGTAAATCTTCTTCTGTTTGTATACTAAAAGCTTTTATAACCGGCAACGCAAACTGAGAAGCAAATTCTTTCGACTCATCTCCGTGAAGTTGAATAACGTTAATGCCAGATTGTTTGACTATTTCATCAATTTTTTCTTTGGACTCATTTACAAATACGCCGACTTTCCATACCGTTTCAGGCAATATAGAAATAATTTCTTTCGCACCCTCTGGACTTATTTTTCGTTTACTTTCAGCAAATACAAACCCAATTGCTTTTGCACCATGTTCTACTGCGCACAATGCTGCTTGCTTATTAGTGATGCCGCAAATTTTAGCATTCATTTTCCCACACCTTACAATGTTACTTTCATTTGTGTTAATGTTTCTTTTAAATCGGCACTTTTCATAAACGTTTCTCCAACCAAGATGGCGTTTGCTCCTGCCGCTACTACCCTTTTAATATCATCCATCGTAGCAATTCCGCTTTCGCTGACTAAATAGCTGCCGCTTTTTTTAATCATTGGAGCAAGACGCTCGGTTGTTCCCAACGATACCTCAAATGTTTTCAAATTGCGATTATTTACTCCAATCAATTTAGCGCCTAAAGCAATTGCTCTCTCTGCTTCTTCTTCATTATGCACTTCGACAAGCACTTCCAGGTCTTTTTTTATCGCATAATCATATAAACTTTTTAATTTCTGATCATCTAAAGCTGCAACAATTAATAAAATCAAATTTGCTCCATACTGCTTTGCAAAATCAATTTGAATAGAATCAATAATAAAATCTTTGCAAAGCACAGGCACGTTTACCGCTGAGCGGACTGCTTGCAAATCTTCATACGTTCCTTTGAAAAAAGGAGTATCTGTTAAAACAGAAATAGTGTCAGCTCCGTATTGTTCATAGTTTGTTGTCTGTTCAACCGGATCGAGATGAATATTGATATCTCCTTTTGAAGGGGAAGCTCTTTTAAACTCTGCAATAATAGAAAGTGTGTCGGCATTTGCCAAACGTTTTAAAAAAGAAACTTGTTTATTTGCTGTTTTCCTTTCCAACTCATTTTTTCTTTTATGCAGATCCTCTATCACAGTATGTTTTTCCGCAATTATCTTATCTAGAATCGTCTCCATTATATCCCTGCCTTCTGAAGCCCTTTGCTTTTTTCTGCTAATTTCTGCAATTTATCTAAAGCAGCTCCTGATTTTATACTTTCTCTGGCAAGTTCTACCCCTTTTTTTATGGTATCTGCTTTGCCTGCTGCAAAAATGCCAATCCCGGCATTTAATAGTACTGTGTCCAAATAAGCCCCTTTTTCTCCTTTTAAAACGCGTAATAATATATCCGCATTTTCCTTTGCATCTCCACCACGAATTTCCTTATTATCATAAACTGGAAGATTCACCTCGTTTGGATGCAAAATGACTTTATTTATTTTGCCTTCATTTAAAATAACAAGTTCATTTTCTCCTTGCAAGGAAGCTTCATCCATGCTTCCTGCACCATTTAATACAACTGCTCTTTTTCTGCCTAACTTTTTCAACACTTCGGCAAATAATTCGGTAAAATCTTTACGATAAATCCCTAATACTTGCGATTCCAAATTTATGGGATTCGTTAAAGGACCAATTAAATTAAAGATTGTCGGAATACCCAATTCTCTGCGCACTTTCATAATTCTTCCCATTTTCGGCTGAACATGCTGAGCGAATAAAAAGGTAATGCCCACTTCTTTTAACTGTTCTTCATTCTGTTCTGGTGTAATATTCAATTTGATGCCAAGATGTTCAAGTACATCCGCACTCCCTGTTTTACTCGAAATGCTGCGATTACCGTGTTTAGCAACAGGCACACCGGCTCCAGCCAATACAAAAGCAGATGTACTGCTAATGTTAAAACTTTGTGATCCATCTCCCCCTGTTCCGCAATTATCGATGCATCCAGTAATAGCATTTTGAAAAGGAAGTGTTTGTTCTCTTACTGCTTGCACGATCCCAACAATTTCATCTGCACTTTCCCCTTTTATTTTTAAACTTGTAATAAAAGCAGCAATTTCACTATCGCTTGTTTGTTCAGAAAACAATTGTCTCGCAGCAGCAATCATTTCTTCTTTTGTTAACGATTCATTTTGCATCAGCTTTTGTAAATATTGCTTCATTTTATAGCCTCCTTTTTTGTTTCTTGAATAAAATTAGCTAACAGCTGTTTTCCTGTTTCTGTACCAACTGATTCTGGATGAAATTGAAACCCATACAAAGGAAAATTTTTATGTTTGATTGCCATAATTTCTTCATCATCTGTCGAATAAGCCAATACATCAAAGTCCTTTGATATTGTATCTTTTTTAATTACAAGAGAATGATATCTCATTACTTCTACTGGTTCTTCTAACGTTTTAAAAACGGAAGTTTTTGTCGTCTTTAAAAGTGAAGTTTTTCCATGCATAATGTTGTCTGCTCTTACCACTTCACTACCAAATGCATATCCGATGCCTTGATGACCTAAACATATCCCCAATATCGGAAATTCTTGATGCAATTCCTGAATAATCGCAATGAGGCTGCCTGCATTTTCTGGTCTGCCAGGTCCAGGAGATAAAACAATTCGATCAGGTTTCCATTCTCTAATTGCCTCAACAGAAATTTTATCATTTCGAACAACTTTAACTTCTTCTCCCAGCTCGCCTAAATATTGAAATAAATTATACGTAAATGAATCGTAATTATCGATTAATAAGATCATCTATTATCCCTCCAAAAATACCTTTAGTTTATGAATGGTTTCTTCGTATTCTTTTTCTGGAATGGAATCATGCACAATCCCAGCTCCCGCTTGAATATATGCTGTATTATCCTTAATTACCATTGTGCGAATGGCTAAAGCAAAGTCCATATTTCCATTTTTGGAGAAGTAGCCAACAGCACCTGAGTATATTCCCCTTTTTGTACCCTCTAGTTCATTAATAATTTGCATTGCTCTAATTTTCGGTGCTCCGGAAACCGTTCCAGCAGGAAGGATTGATACAAGGGCATCTACATTCGATTGATTTCCTTTAAGCTCTCCACTTACTTCAGAAACGATATGCATCACATGTTTATATTTTTCTACCTTTAAATATTTTTCAACTTTTACGCTTCCAAAATGGCTTACTTTGCCTACATCGTTTCTAGCTAGGTCAACAAGCATTTTATGTTCAGCCAATTCTTTTTCATCTTGCAGTAAATCTGCTTCTAATTCTTTATCTAATTCTGTTGTTTTTCCTCTTGGTCTAGTACCAGCAATTGGATTTGTAATAATTTTCCCTTTGCTTGCTTTGATCAGACTTTCCGGTGAACTACCTACTATCGCATATTCCTCAAAATCTAAGAAGTACATATAAGGTGACTGATTTTTTATACGCAGTTTTCGATAATAGGAAAAAGGAGAACCTTCTACATGTGCTGACATTCGGTGTGATGGAACGACCTGAAAAATGTCTCCTTCTAAAATATATTCTTTCGCTTTTTCGACTTTTTTCATATATTCTTCTTTTGTCATATGTGATTGAAAAGAGGAAACAGCAACTTCTTCTTTTTCTTCGCAAAATGGTTCTGTAAGTTCCGCTTTTCTTTTTTCTATTCTTTCTTTAAGTGCTTCCTCTGTTGTTGTATCAGTTAGAGGTGTAGCGACTAAATAAATAATTTGTTCTAAATGATCAAAAATAATCAAATCTTCAAAAAATAATAGATGTACATCTGGAATTCCCAATTCGTCTTTTGCTTCTTTTCCGATTTCTTCATATTGTCTGATATTATCATACCCGACATAACCGATTGCACCTCCGTTTATAGGAAGATCAAATGGCAAGTCAACTTGTTGGTCAGGTAATATTTTTTTGACAAGAGATAAAGCTTTTTCCTTTATTTCTTCTTTTTCATTGCCTCGAACGATTGTAGAACATGATCCCTTTCCAATTAATTCGAAAGTTGGATCGCTTCCTATTATGGAATACCTTCCAGAGTTTTCATGTTTAAGCGAACTTTCTAATAAGAATTTTTTCTTTCCTTTCAATCTTTGATAGATACTAATCGGTGTTAAAAGATCTCCATTTATTTTTTCGATAATCAATAACTGACTCGTTTGTTTTAACATGTCTTTCCCTCCAAATGGCAAATAAATTATTTTCAAGAGCTAATCATCCATCTAACTAATAAGACTCGTTTCTAAAAAATTGGTGTTATATTAGAAGCAGCTGCCTTTATTGCTTTTAAAAAAAGGATAAAAAAAGTCCCCTATCTGTAATCTCTCCTTAAAGATTCAGATAGAGGACGATTAGAAACCGCGGTACCACCTCTAGTTAGAGTGTTTCTCCACTCTCCCTTTTCGAGTATACTTTAAAAAGTTTACTCTCTCCTTTTAACGGCGGAACCCGGCAAACTCTACTGCATTTTTCAAGTTCGCACTCTTAAGTCCATTCTGTTATATGGTTGTATCGGTTTTACACCAGCCACCGACTCTCTGTAACAACGCATCATAACATACTACTCTTAATCATCGTTTTCATCATTTTATATAATACAAAAAGGGCTCTCTCCTATAAAAAGGACGAGAAACCCGTGGTGCCACCTTCATTAGCTTATAAAATAAGCTCACTTTAAGAAATCTTTACACATCAATGGTGTAAAATTTCCGTCTCTTGTAACGACGAGACTTTCGCTAAAGCCTACTTCTAAAAAAGTTTCGGTTTAGAGGCTCGGAAGTCCATTCACCTTTATATCCACACTGATTTTCACCAACCATCAGCTCTCTAAAGCTTCCATAAAAGTTACTACTCTTCGTCATAGCCAATCACTATGTTGTAACCATCATAGTGAATTTTTTAATAAAAGTCAAGTGATTCTCCTTATTTTTGCAATGCTTTTTCAAATCTTTGTTTCCAGTCAAGAGCTAGTGCATCTATTAATAAAACCTTTTCTATCTGCGCTTTGTTGTTTCGATCTAATAACATTAAATTTGTGGCATCCCAAACAGATATTTCCTGCTGTTGCCTTTCTAATAATGTAAAAGATGAATCTGCTCTTACAGTCCCTTCTTTTATCACTTTTAGAAAATAGCCAGTATAACAAGTTTCTACTATTCGTTTTAAAAACGTGTCAATTTTATTAAATTTTGAAATGGTTGAACATGGAATTCTCCCTTGAGTTACTTGAACGACTGCATTTCCTAAGGAAAGAATGTCTCCTATATATGTATCTTTTTCTAAAAAACCACTTGTGCAGATATTTTCACCAAAGGCTGGCGGCGACAATTGAACACCATATTCTTGTTCCCATTTTTTATAATGTTCATACGGATAAAAACATACTGCACGTTCTGGTCCGCCATGAAAGGATGGATTGGCAACATCATCGCCGGTAAATCCATCTACTTTTAATAAAACTTCATCCTTTTTGGTTTTTCCTATGGCTGAAGAATACATTTTATTTTTCCATGGTAAGTTTTCTGGTTTTCCTACACTTAATGCAATAATTTGACTCAATTATTTTTCCTCCTTCCCCTGATAATGTCTAGTTTATCATATAAGCTATCCTGGAAAGTGGTTTTGGCTCTCTTGAATAGTCCGCAGTCAGAGTACTCTTCCCTTTTCTGCGAGCAAGTACTACTTACGAGGCTTCGTCTTTCTGGAGTTTTCGTATAATTTTGGCTGCTCTCTGCTTCAATTACAAAAGCAATAAATAAAATGTAAAACACTCTTAGAAAAATAAAATTTTATAAAGCCATTTTTTTCCACTGTAATTCATTAGTAATTTTTCTTCTTTTCGTACATATTAAGTTTAGCCAACATACCGAAGTCAAGGAGATATTGCAGAATGGATCATATAAATGATGAAAAAAATTTTATTAATCTTTCTAATAATGCAAAAGAAACAAAACAGAAAGCAAAAAATGATCAAACAAAGGTTTCCAAAATGTCCATTTTTTCTATTTCCTCTATCCCATTAGTTATGACATTAGGAAATAGCATGCTAATTCCGGTGCTCCCTACCATTGAAAAAAAGCTGGAGATTTCTTCTTTTCAAGTTAGTATGATTATCACTGTTTATTCTATTGTTGCCATTTTGCTAATCCCTGTGGCAGGTTATCTATCGGACCATATCGGCAGAAAAAAAGTAATTATTCCTAGTCTTATTATATCTGCAATTGGTGGAGCAATTGCTGGTATAGCTGCATGGATGATGGACAATAGCTATTGGGTTATTCTTATTGGAAGGGCACTACAAGGTGTTGGAGCAGCAGGAGCCTTTCCTATCGTTTTGCCCTTAGTTGGAGATATGTTTAAAAAAGAAGAAGAGGTTAGCAGTACATTAGGTGTAATCGAGACATCAAATACGTTTGGCAAAGTATTAAGCCCCATAGTCGGCGCCTTCCTAGCCGGATTTATTTGGTTCATTCCTTTTATGTCTATTCCTATTTTTTGTTTTCTATCCATCATCTTGATTCTTCTTTTCGTTAAAGTGCCTGCAAGTCAAAAGGAGCCGTTGCCTTTTAAAGAATTTATCACACATACAAAAGAAGTAATAAAAAAAGACAAAAAATGGCTATATGCTATTTTTTTCATTGGTGCTATTGTTATGTTTATTTTATTTGCTGAGATGTTTTATTTATCAGATGTACTAGAAAAAAAATATCATATCAAAAATATAAAAAAAGGATTTTTCCTTGCCATTCCGTTAGGTGCATTGTGTCTTACCTCCTTTATCACTGGGAGAAAAATAAAACAAGATCAAAATTTAATGAGGTGGATTACTTTTATCGGCATTATTGCGATTATTTCTGGAACGATCGCACTCAGCTTCACTGAAAAATTATGGTTTATTGTGTTATTTCTTACCATTTCAGGAATCGGAATAGGCGCGAGCCTGCCACCCTTAGATGCTTTAATTACAGAAGGGATAGAAAAAGAAGAAAGAGGAACCATAACAAGCCTTTATAGCTCTATGCGTTTTATTGGCGTAGCTGCTGGACCGCCATGCATGGCATTATTCATTAAACATGCTGATCAGCTTCAATTTTATTTATTAGGCGGAATTGCGATTCTTGCCGCACTTGCAGCGTTATTTCGTTTAAAACAGCAAAAATCCACACAAGCTTAACGACTGAATTGATTCTAAACAATGATTTAGTCATTCTAATTATGTTAATTTCTGCAAGGCTTATTCATATGCCTTGCCTTCTTTTTATCTAAGCATATACATCCCTTCAAAGGTACACAATTAATCATTGTTTTCTCCACCCAATCATTTCATTAGCAAATCACTTTTCAAACCATTAACTTTTTTTCGTTCACTAAGCCATTCCGCCCCACCTCTAAGTGAACATTAACTTCATTTTCGCTAATAAAGTCGCTACCTGATTCCCCAAAGTTTCAGCATACTGAAACAAGCTCATTGAAGCCGTTTAATGTTTCCAATATGCAAATGTTCTTACTGATAATTACTACGCAATATCCTGTTAAAACATCGATTGACTAGCATCCTGCAAGCCTTATGTCTTCACTGGCACTTGAACATACTGGATGGAGAGCTAGACAGACTTCACATTTCAAAAATTTTATACTCCCTCATTAAAGTCAGTTATTCTCTTGTTTTCTCAGTTTTTCTTATCTATCTTAAAAAAACAAAAACACCCCAAAAGTGAACATTTGGGGTGTCGAGATTGTTGTTTATTTAATTCTATTCTTGAATAGGTTTTTTCAAAATACCAAGCAATACTGCACTTACAATTGCACCTATTACGATAGATAGCAGATATAATAATGCACTTCCATCTACTAATCCGATAACAAAGATACCACCATGTGGTGCTCTTAATGCA
Source organism: Niallia sp. WK069_GA_01 (assembly GCF_983173855.1). Classification (NCBI taxonomy): domain Bacteria; kingdom Bacillati; phylum Bacillota; class Bacilli; order Caryophanales; family Bacillaceae; genus Niallia; species Niallia sp. WK069_GA_01. Next base: position 2,532,324 of record NZ_OZ470138.1, on the reverse strand, counting down.
ATGTGAAAGAACATAGACAATCCGCCAGTTATTGCAGCACCGATTGCTACTGAAGGAATGACACGAAGCGGATCTGCTGCTGCAAATGGAATCGCACCTTCTGTAATAAAGGATAATCCCATAATATAATTTGTTGTACCTGCATCTCGTTCTTGTTTTGTAAATTTCTTTTTAAATATAGTTGTCGCTAAAGCAATGGCAAGTGGCGGAACCATTCCTCCAGCCATAATAGCTGCCATTGGCTCAAATACTCCATTTGCAATAAGACCTGTACCAAATACATAAGCTGATTTATTAATAGGACCACCCATGTCTATTGCCATCATACCACCAAGAATAATACCTAATAACACAGCGTTTGCTGTTCCTAAACCAGACAACCAATTTGTAATAGCAGTATTTAAGTCTCCAACAGGACCAATAACTACATAATTCATAATTAATCCAGTAATTAAAATTCCAAGTAACGGATACAACAAAATCGTTTTGATACCTTCAAGAGAAGTCGGTAATACTTCCAATGCTTTTTTTAATCCAATAACTACGTAACCAGCTAAGAAACCTGCAATCAAACCACCTAAGAATCCAGCCCCACCAGTAGCAGCCATTAAACCTGCAACCATACCTGGTGCAAAACCAGGGCGATCAGCAATACTCATTGCAATAAATCCAGCTAATACAGGAACAAGCAAGAAGAATGCATTATCTCCGCCAATTAGCTTTAAAACAGCTGCAAAAGCATTATAGCTAGGATCATTAGGATCAGAAGAATTGTATCCAAACATAAAGGAAATAGCAATTAATATACCGCCACCAACTACAAACGGAAGCATATTGGATACACCGTTCATTAAATGTTTGTAAATACCTGCTTTTCCTTTTTTGCCACTTTCCCCTTCACTTGATCCAGAACCACCTTGATAAATTGGTGCTTGTTGATTAAGTGCTTTTTCAATTAATTCTTTTGGTTTTCTTATTCCATCTGCAACTGGTGTTTCTAAAACATGTTTTCCTTTGAAACGTTCCATTTGCACTTTTGTATCAGCTGCAACGATTACTCCTGTAGCATTCTCAATTTCTTCAGGAGTCAAAACATTTTTTGCACCGCCAGATCCATTCGTTTCTACTTTAATGTCAACACCCAGTTCAGCAGCTTTCGCTTTTAATGAATCCGCTGCCATATATGTGTGAGCAATCCCTGTTGGACAAGCAGTAACAGCAACGATAAAGTTCTTTTTATCTGCAATATTTTGCTCTACTTCTTCCTCTTCTACATCATAACTATCAATAATTCCAACAATTTCTTGTTTCGTTTTTGCAGCGAGTAATTTAGCTCGAACTTCTTCTTTTAACAAGATAGTAGATAATCGTGATAATGCTTCAAGATGTGTATTGTTTGCACCATCTGGAGCAGCAATCATAAAGAAAAGATTCGCTGGCTGACCATCTAAAGATTCATAATCTACCCCTGCTGTTGAACGCCCAAATGCTATTGCAGCATTTTTTACAGCTTTTGTTTTCGCATGTGGAATAGCAATTCCTTCACCGATACCAGTAGTACTCTGAGATTCTCTTTTTAGAATAGCAGCTTTGTACTCTTCTCTATCCGTTAATTTCCCTGCACTGTTTAAAACATCCACCAATTGATCAATTGTTGATAACTTTTGTGTTCCTTCTATATTTAAAAGGATAGTTTCTTGCGTTAATAATTCTGTTATTTTCATCAGATAACGCTCCTTTTTCTGTTTTTATCAAGCAATCTCAATTGGCATTTGCCATGCCAATTGAGGTGCTCCGTTCTATTATTTGAATATCTGATATAATTATTTAATAATTACCTGTGGTAATAAACTTTCTACTTTCTCTTTTGAACATAAACCAATGGAAAATGCTGTAGCACTACCTGAAGCTACACTATAACGAAAAGCTTCTCGTATATCCTGCGTTTCTTGATATTTTGCAAGGAATCCCGCAACCATACTGTCGCCTGCGCCTACAGAACTTTTCACTTCTCCTTTAGGAACCGTGCTGATAATAGTTTCGTGTTCGTTAATTAAAACCGCACCATCTCCTGCCAATGAGACAATTACATTTTGCGCACCGCGTTCTAATAGTTTTTTCCCATAAGGGACAACCTCTTCTATACTTGTAATGGTCGTATCAAACAACTCACCTAATTCATGATGATTCGGTTTAATAAGAAATGGTGAATACGGCAATACTTTATTTAACAATTCTCCTTCAGCATCAACAACAAAAGAAACATGTTGCTCATGACAAATTTTCACTAACTCTTCATATGTTGTTTTCGGAAGAGTAGATGGAATGCTTCCTGCAAGCACTAATAAGTCATCAGATGTTAACTCACTGATTTTTTGCTTAAGTTCAGTGAACTTATCTTCAGAAATAAAAGGTCCGTTTGCATTCAACTCTGTTTCAGAATCTGCTTTTACTTTCACATTGATTCTTGTATCTTCTTCAACTTCCACAAAATTAGTTTCAATATTTTCTTTTTGCAGTTGATCTACAATATAATTACCTGTAAACCCACCAACAAATCCTAAAGACTTGCTTGTAACACCCATTTTGTTTAATACTCTAGAAACGTTAATTCCTTTTCCACCAGGAAATTTACTAGTAGTTCCTATACGATTTAATTCCCCTAAATTAACTGTGTCTAATTCAATAATATAGTCAACAGAAGGATTTAATGTTAGTGTATAAATCATACTTTCACAACCTTTATACTAGTTTTTCGTAAATACTTTTCGCTTATTTCTTCGTCAAGATAATTAGTAATAATTACCGCTTCATTAAGATCGGCAATTTTTGAAAAATAAACCTCTGAAAACTTGCTGTCATCTGCAATAACAAATGCTTCCCTTGAAAGTTCCATTGCTAATTCTTTCACCATCGCTTCTTCCTGATCAGGTGTAGTATACCCAGATTTAGGATGAATACCATTCACACCCAAAAAACATTTATCAAACCGATAATTATTCAAACTAACTAATGAACCTCTTCCAACAATTGCATTTGTTTTTTCTTTCACATAACCACCTAAGATATAAGTTGAAATTCCCTTTTCTAAAAGTGGCTGCAAATGCATTAATCCGTTTGTTACAACAACAATATCTTTTTTCTCAAGAAATGGAATCATTTCTGTCACAGTTGAACCCGCATCTAAATATATACTATCTCCATCTTCTATTAAACTTGCCGCATAATTTGCAATTTGTTTTTTTTCTTGAAGGTTTTTGAGAGATTTTTCAATCATACTAGGCTCTGTTCTTTTCCCTTGTAGCCTAGATGCACCTCCATGGACTCTTTTTAAAAAGCCCTCATGTTCCAATAATGTTAAATCACGTCTTATTGTTGACTCAGAAGTGGATGTTCTATCTACGAGCTCTTGTAGTTTAACTGTGTGTTTTTCCTTAATCAATTGTAAAATTAAATGATGTCTTTCAGGTGTTAACAACTTTTCACATCATCTCCTTAGAGTCATGTGTTATGCCTCTATAAAAATAATACTGTAAACGATTTCAACAATCAAGCATTTTCTTTCAAAATCATTCAAAAAAATTCAAAATATGAAAGTTTGTGAACGTTTTTTGTCTTATTATCTCTTCAAATAGGCAGAAAATAAGCTCATTCAAACTCTTTACCCCTTTTCCTAATTAATTATGTTTCAAATGTTGAAATTTTTCATTCTTATCTCCTATAATAGATATCAGCTCTACTCAAATTTTTTGAAAAGGAACCGAATAAAAAATGAACATGAAAAAGATATCCTTTTATTATTTAGAACTCATTAAGATTATTATTATGAGTGTTTTGCTTTTCGCCTTGTTTGGTTCTATTAATGACATCATCATTAAATCCATCACCGGCTATGCTTTCCCAAACATAAGCTTTTTTCAAGAAAACTCCCTATTGATGGTACTATTTATCATCCAGTATATCGGTTTTGGCTTATTAGTTTTTGTCATTTACAAAAATTCAATACAATTTATTGGTTTCAACAAACAAAAAACAAGAAAAAAATTACCCGTCGCTTGGGTGAAAAAACTAACCTTTTTCGCTTTACTTCTAATTATATTGTTTTATATTTTTTTATTATTTCATTAAGATAATTCAAATGTAATTCACAAAAAACAACACTCAAAAACACTCGCACCATGGCTCATGAAAGAAGCGACATTCCATTTTTTTACAGTCTAAGTTCATAAGCAGAAAGCAGTCAGAATACACGAAGACTCCCGTGGGAATGCGAGAAAGACGAGACCCCGCAGCAAAGCGAAGAGGCTCGTCGCTCGCCCACAGGAAAGCGAAGTGTATTCTGACTGCGGACTATTCAAGAGAGCCTTTTTTCAGGATAGATAACCATGCGAATAAGGATTCACACCATAACCCATGAAAAGAAGCAGCAATTTTTTTTATAGTCTAAGTTCATAAGCAGGAAGCAGTCAGAATACACGAAGACTACCGTGGGAATGCGAGAAAGACGAGACCCCGTAGCAAAGCGAGGAGGCTCGTCGATCGCCCACAGGAAAGCGAAGTGTATTCTGACTGCGGACTTTTCGAGAGAGCCTTTTTTCAGGATAGATAACCATGCGAATAAGGATTCACACCATAACCCATGAAAAGAAGTTGCTTTCTTAAATTAATAAGCAGGGAGCAGCCTGAATACACGTAGACTCCTGTGGGATTAGCGAGGCAGCTGAGACCCTGCAGGCCAAGGGCCGAAGCGGCTCAGCACGAGCCCCACGGAAAGCGAAGTGTATTCAGGCTGTGGACGATTACCACAAACCTTCTTTTTCACATGAATAAAAAACCCAAACCATCATACGAAATTTTTTTTACATCTTCGTATCATGGTTTGGGCTTATCTTCGGCTGGAATACTTATGTCCCAGCTTCTTTTTGCTATAATCCGCTCTGAACAAACAATAATAATAACTTGTAACTAGTTTATTATTCAACAACGGCACAACCCCAGTTTTCTGCAGCCTATAAGTAAAACCACATTTTTCATTCACCCTTCTAGAATTACGATTAAAATCAAAATGTCCACACCAGATCACATCTAACTGCAGCTCTGTAAAGCCATAATCAATTAACTTATTAACAGCTTCAGGCACAATGCCTCTTCCCCAATATTTCGGATTTAAAGCATAACCAATTTCTCTTTGCTTAAGATGCGACAGCGAACTATCTGGTTTTCTTTCATGAATCCCAATACTTCCAATCACTTTATTTTCTTCATTCCAAACAATCGCATACGTATGATCATTCGTTAAAAACAGCTTAATAATCTCCTTGCTTTCTTCTTCACTTTTATGCGGTGCCCAACCAGCATTAGGACCAACCAATTCATTACATGCATACTCATATAAATCTTTACTATCTGTTTCCTGCCAACTCCTCAGCATTAATCGATTTGTATTCAGTAATTCCAATTTTTTCATTCCTCTCTACTCAATTAACGTGTTTTACCAACGCAAAACCAAATAAAAAGACAACAATCTTTTTTAGAAAAGAGCCTTTTCAAAATCAAACCTACATTTACTGATATAGAAAGAAGATGAATCAAAAATTGATTCATCTTTCATGTGAAAGCAATTCATTATAATATACATTCATTATGCTTTTAAAACCAAAACAATCATGCTATCAATAACAGAAAGATTAAATACAAATTTATTACTATCTCCTTGCCACTCTTTCATATATATCTTGTAAAGTTTTACATCCCATTTCCTGGGCTTTAGCTAAATATTTTGTCCACAGAACAGCTGTCAGCTTAGCATCTCCAAGAGCATGGTGACGATCATAAATCGGAACCTCACTATGCACACACCAATCCTCCAGTGTAACAATAGATTGTTTCGGTTCTACTGTTTTAAACAAAAAAGATGTATCAACAATTCGATGCTTAAAAGGTGTTTTAAATTGCTTCCAACAAGCAGATTGCATAAAGTTTTTTTCATGGGATGAATGATGGGCTACTAACGTATCATCTTTTACAAATTCAAAAAATCCAACTAAAACTTCAGACAAATATGGGGCATCCACTAAATCAGCATCTTTAATTCCCGTTAAATTTACGATATCCTCTGGTATTTGTTCATTAATACGAATTAACGAATAAAACTGATCGTCTAAAATGTCACAGCCTCTTACTTTAACAGCACCAATCGAGATAATCTGATCTCCTTTATCAGGAAAAAAACCTGTTGTTTCTATATCAAATATAACCGTACTTAAATCCTTTAAAGGCAAACGAGAAGCCACTTCTACTTTTAAATCCTTTTGCAGCCTTCTCATAAAAGCAAGCTGTTGGGAATTAAAACCATTTGAATTAGCATTAAGTACACTTGAATTGACTTTTCCATATAAATCTCTCATATAATGAAGAAAAGATTCCACGCCCATTTTAACACCCTTTTTCGATTATCCTTTGAACTCGCTGATATAATTTTATCCCATTTCTTAATAATAACTTGATTTCTTGCCTTTCTTCCTTACTTAATCTTTTTATATTTAAAAAATGCACATCACTGTATGTTTTCGCATTTTTAAATAAAGTAATACGATATTGCAAAATTTTTATAAAATATTGTTCATAAGGACGCAGAAAGGTTTCATACTTTTCCATTTTTTCCAGTTCTTCCATTCGGCCAAGCGTGGAAGATGATTGAATTCCCTCTTTAATAGCTAGCAATCGCACAGAATTTACATATGGTAAATATAACGTATTTTTCAAATGAATAGATCCTTTATGTGGGCCAGTTCTTTCCACAAAAAATTGACCAAAAAAACCTACTCCTTTTTTTATACGCATCACATTATTCATAAAACGATGTAATAAATTCGGGTGCTCAGTACGATATTCATGTATATAGGAGCGTAGATTTTCAACAAAGCAAGCGTCTCCGAATAATCTTCTGCTATCATAAAATATTTGTAAGTACCGGATGGATTCCCAACTTTCCATTTCCATCCAATCTAATAGTTGCTTTTTCCATTCATCGACAGATTTACACCACATCGGATTGCTGCTCATAACATTGCCTTCACAATAAGGATAACCAACATCATTTAAAAGATCACTTAATTGTTTGCCAAACCGTATAAAGTAGGATTGAAAAGAGGCATTGCTCTCTTTATAGATAATCCCATGATCTTGATCACTAAATATACCTTGTTCCAATCTCCCGGCACTCCCTGTTACAAACCAAACAAATTCACACGGGGGCTCGCCATTTGTTTTTCTAAATTCTTCAAAGGCAACAGTGAAAACTTGTTTCATCACCTTATCATGACATTCATTTAATTGCGTATTATTTTTTGCACAATGAATCTTCTGCTCTTCTTTTTCTTGCCGTATTTGATTAATTCTTATAATTTGAGAACACATCCATGCACTTCCTTAAATAATAAATATAGATGTTAGAATGTATGCTGCTCTACTTAAGTAGTTTACAACATATGTTTATTGTATTATTTTAGCATATAAACAATGGCACTAATGAACTTCTATTCTTTTTATTTCTATTATTCTAATAGAGGGTGTTCAAAAAGTCCGGTAAAAATGACACATCAAATTTCTTCGTTGGTTTGCTTCTCCGCTTCTCACGTATAACTTAGAGGTTCTTCCACTAAAAACGCTCACGTCCTGTGAGCAACGTGGAAGTCATCACATCCTGTGAAAGGGTGATGCTCAGGAGCAAACCGCCTCGAACTTCTCGGTCCTTTTTATCCTCCTTTTTGAACACGCACTAATAATATGTTTTTTTATGATAATCACTAAAAAGTGCGGAAGCCCCACTATAATAAAGTGAGGCTTCCAATTGATTCGTATACTATTATAAAACTAATTGCTTAGACATTTTTACTTTCTTCATTTGAAAGAAAAACTTCTGGATAACCGTAAGTACCATGTTCACTAATATCTAGTCCCATGATTTCTTCTTCTTCCGTTACACGAAGACCACTGATTTTTTTGATTGCGTATAAGATAACAAAACTTACTACGAAAGCAAACAATCCAGAAACGATTACACCTGTTGCTTGAACACCTAACTGATGGAATCCACCGCCGTAAAATAAGCCTGGTTTACCAACAACAGCTAATTCTTTTGTAGCAAATAATCCATTTGATAATGTTCCCCATACTCCAGCTGTACCATGTACTGATAAAGCAAAAATCGGATCATCGATTTTTCTGTTATCAAAGAATCTAACACTATAGAATACTAGAATTCCAGCAATAAATCCGATCACTACAGCTGCCCAAGTGTCAACGAATGCACAAGATGCTGTAATAGCAACTAAACCTGCTAATGCACCATTTAACATAGTAGATATATCTGATTTACCTAAAACGATCCAAGAGATTAACAACGCAGAAACAGATCCAGCTGCTGCTGCTAAGTTTGTGTTTAATGCAACAAAACCAAAGAATCCATCCGCTACAGAAACTGTACTACCTGCGTTAAATCCAAACCAGCCTACCCATAAAATGATAACACTTAATGCAGTGTATACTTGGTTATGGCCAAAGATTGGATTAGAAGATCCATCTGCATTAAATTTACCAATACGAGGTTTTAATAAAATAGTCGCAGCCAATGCCGCCATTGCACCAGTTAAATGTACTACAGTAGATCCAGCGAAATCCTGTTTGCCGTGTGTGAACAACCAGCCGCCTCCCCAAATCCAATGCGCTACAACCGGATACACTAATGCCGAGAATAATACCGAGAAAATAAGATATACTGATAATTTTGCCCGTTCAGCAAAACCTCCTAGTGCAATGGTTAAAGATATTCCAGCAAAAGCTAATTGGAAAACAAAAAACACGGATGTTTGAAGTCCAGCTCCATCTGCCTGTGCACCAGAATAGAAGAAATCAGTTAACCCAACAAAAAAGTTTGCATTTCCTCCAAAAATAAATCCATATCCTACTGCCCAGAATACTAATGAAGCAATACCGAATGTAAAGACTGTTTTACCAGCAATATGACCAGCATTTTTCATTCTTGTAGAACCAGCTTCCAGTAAAATAAATCCACCTAACATAAAAATAACTAAAATTGCAGCAACCATTGTCCACAAGCTGTTCATTAAAAATTCTAAATTTTCCATCAGGATTTCTTCCCCCTTTTATGTATATATATTATAACATTAAGTGTCATATAATCTAACACTCCAATATCTTTATTTTACCGATAATAAATTATCTGTCAATATAATTTCAATAATTAATTTTCTAAAAATTGAATTACTTTTAATATTATGTAATATTACTTTGACTTTTTTAACTTTTTATAAGAATAAACAGCAGGAAAACTCTAGATTAAGAAAGCGTTATCTTAATTTACCGTCAATACATTGTCCTAATCGGATTAAGCCATCCTTCTCTTTAGAAAGTATCCTTCGTTTTTCTTTATGCCGCACACGTGATAAAATATGACGCATCACTCCACTTTCGGCTGATTCTGTCGATGTCTCTCTTTTTTATTCTGTCCTATAATATTGTCCACTTTTATTTTCCACAGCATGAAAAAGGGAGTCCAGAAAAGATGCTTCCTGAACTCCCTTTTTCCTATTTTAAATTAGCAAATAAAAGTTGCTCCAACAATAATTAATAAGATAAATAATACAACGATTAATGCGAATCCGCCGCCGTAACCAGCTCCTCCAGTACCACAACCGCCGCCATATCCATAACCAGCACCATAACCTGCACCGTAACCGTACATAAGAACATCTCCCTTTCTGATTTTGTGCTATCATTAACCATTTTTTAAGCTAATGTGTAATCATAATTGATACTTATGAAAAGTAATTACATAAGCACTTACAAAAACATCTTATGCAAAGAAGAGAATTTGGGTTGGGTAAATGTCTATATTAAGCAAAAAACCTATTGTTTTTTTTGGTTTTCGTTAATCCGCAGCTCGTCTTTCACTGTGTGCAATAAGTTTTTTGTCTTCTCATACGGAGAAGATGCTAAACTGATTTCAGAAATAATTGCTACCCCGTTCGCACCTGCATGAATCACTTCTCTGGCATTTTTAGTTGTTATTCCACCAATGCCCACGATAGGAATTTTGATGTTATTCACCTTCATTTCCTTTATTAAGCTCGTTCCTCTTACTGGCTCTGTATCTTTTTTTGTATTTGTAGGATAAATCGGCCCTATTCCTACATAATCAGCCCCTGCTTTAATAGCTGATTGCACTTCTTCTAATGAATGGGCAGAAACACCAAGTATTTTATTACCGATTTTCTTTTTCACAAATTCTGCTTTTTCATCCTCTTGACCAATATGAATGCCATCAGCTGCAATTTCCAATGCCAATTCCACATCATCATTAACGATAAAAGGCACATCATAAGCATTACATTTATTTTTCAGTTTTTTCGCTAGTGCTCTCTTCTCAGGTCCAGTTAGCGCACCTTGTCCTTTTTCCCTAAACTGGAACACTGTTATGCCTGCTTTTAATGCTTCCGTTAAAACATACTCAGGATCTAGTTCACAATTGTTGCTGCCCATAATGAAATAAACTTTTAATAAGTCTCTAATATAATTCTGCTGATAATTCTCCATATTCTACTCCTCGTATGCTACTTAAAACTGCTGATTCGCTTTTCCTGGTATGCCCAATGATTGGTTGGTCCATGACCATTTCCAATATGCAAATCCTTCTGAATGGCATGATAGACAAATTCTTTCCCAATCCGAAATGCTTCTTCCATTAATTCCCCATTTGCTAAACTTGCTGCAATCGCTGCAGCAAATGTACAGCCAGTGCCATGCGTATTTTTGGTTGAGAATCTTGTTGACTGCAGCTCTGTATATTTTTTTCCATCAAATAATAAATCAATTAATTCTTCCTCGTCTCCATGCCCACCTTTTATGATGACATTTTTGGCTCCAAGTTCGTATAATCTTTCTGCTGCTAATTTACGGTCATGTAAATTCTTTATTTTTATTCCAGTCAATTCTTCTGCTTCTGGTATATTAGGAGTAATAACTGTAGCAACTGGGAGTAAAAGGCTGCACATCGCATCTATTGCTTCCTTTTGCAGAAGGGTGGATCCTCCTTTTGCTATCATTACTGGGTCAACCACAATCTGCTGCCAATTGTATTTTTTTATTTTTGCGACAACAAGTTCAATGATTTCTCCATTAAAAAGCATGCCAGTTTTTATTGCATCTGTTCCAATATCTGAAGCTACTGCATCAATTTGCTTTTCAATTGCTTCAAGACTCACCGGATATACAGCCTCCACCCCAAGTGTGTTTTGAGCTGTAATCGCAGTAATTGCTGTCATTCCAAAGACTTTTAGTTCCTGAAATGTTTTTAAATCAGCTTGTATGCCTGCACCGCCTCCGCTATCAGAACCAGCAATTGTTAAAGCTTTCGGTACACTCATATTTATCCTCCTATCTTTTCTAATCTAGCTAACTGTTTAAGTTGATCACTATTAACGGAAGCTAATTGATTTAACAACGCAATTTGAAAACTTCCTGGTCCAAGTTCTTTTGCTTGTTGTGCAGCCAATTCTGCTGCGATTCCGTATACAACAAGTCCAGCTGCACTTGCTGCCACTATATTATCTTCCACCGCAATAAATGCAGCTAGTACAGAAGATAAAAGACAGCCTGCACCAGTTACTTTCGTTAAAAGAGGATGACCATTTCCAATTAAATAAGTATGTGTTCCATCTGTCACCACATCTTTTTTTCCTGTAATAACAACTGGTGCACCTATTTTCTTAGATGCTGCTTTTGCAATGGAAACAGGGTCATCCTTCATATCAACCGCATCCACTCCTTTAATAGCTGCTTGTATACCTGCAACGTTTGCCACTTCTGCCACATTTCCACGCAGCAGAGAAATTTTCACTTCTTTTATAATTTTCTGTACGCTTTCTGTTCGATATGAAGTGGCTCCAGCGCCAACTGGATCTAGAATTACCGGTGTATTCGCACTATTTGCCGCTTTTCCTGCAATAATCATATTTTCCACAAGTTCTGCCGTTAACGTTCCAATATTTAATACTAACGCATCCGCAATTGTTGCCATATTTGCCACTTCTTCTTTTGCAAACGCCATCACTGGAGATGCTCCTAATGCAAGCAGACCATTAGCCGTAAAATTAGTCACTACTACATTCGTAATATTATGGATAAGTGGGGCTTTTTCTCTTAATCTAGTTAAACTATCTGCAACAGAAATCAATTCTTTCGTTTCCTTCATTTCTATTTCCTCCCTTTTCTGATTCTTATTTAGTATTCCAAACAAACTAAAATCCCCACTGAAGGATGAATAAGTAAACCCGCATCCTAGATAGGAAAAGACCTCGTAATCTTCATTCCATTTTTTCATTTCAGTCCACATAAATTGATTATTTTTCCTTTACCATACAAAAAAACCATGTCAACATACATTCTTCCCCTCTCGTCCAACGACAAGGTTTGAAAAAATGTACTAACATGGTTCATTAAATACACTTGCATTCAGCAGAGTGTTTCAATTATTCATACACCTCCCTACGCTGGCATTATCCAACAGGTTCATACGGTCAATGACAGTTTAGTCATACTCTCAGTCTGTTTCCACAAACTCCCGCTACTTATGCAGTTACCTAAAATTTTATCGTATTTTCATTCTGCATGCAAGATTCAGCTTTTTAAGACAAATAAGTTATTATAAATCATATAGATACGGATCTTTCGGCTGTTCTATCGGCTTGATTTGTTTCACTTGCAATACAGGCATTACTACACCATCTTTGTTTGCTTTTTCAATGATGCCTGCTATATGATACCAACCACCTGTCTTTAAAGACTTGATATCGCCTGTCAGCATATAGCCATATATAGACGTATCCGCAATACAATGGGTCATAACCTGTCTTGCAATAACAGCTTCTTCTGATGAGAAATTTTCCTCTCTGTATATAAAACCACTCATTTCTATTTCTGTTCCTCCCATTGTATCAAGTTCATTATTTAATACATCCATTACCGAAAAAAAATTTTCATCGTTCACAACAATTGTATTATTCACCTTAATATCTACAGTATTTTCTCCAGCTTCTTGTTGGTTCTCCGACGTATAACCTGTGTTAGAAAGTAAGTCTTTATTTATTGAAAAATCCTGAATGGTAAAAAAGAAAAATAAGGGGCTGAAAAAAAGCAGGTACGGCAGAAGAAGCTTTATTATAGAAGAGTTTTGATCACATACATCACAATCACAGTCCGCCCCTTGCAAATTACTATTTAAAAGGCGAAAAAATCCTAATAGGAACAAAATTACCATCGAGAATAGAAGAAACGGTATCATCTTTGGTGCAATAAGCAAAGTAAGTGAATTTTTAACATATAATTTAAAAATAAGTAAACTGAAGCTAATTAAGATTATCCCTTGAAGCTCGTTTGAGAATTGCCAATTTGGACTCCACCTAATTTTCATCATGCTGCCCTCCTTTTTTCTTATTTCTCCTAAAAAAATTATTCATTAAGCAAGAAAATTACCTGCAAGAATCGATAACAGAAAAACAACGATTGTTACTAAAAATATAAAAGCGCAGACAAATTTTATTTTAAAGGAAGCGAGCATTACAAAGGTATTTTTCAAGTCAAGTATAGGACCAAATACTAAAAAGCCTAATAATGCATGACTTGAAAAAATTTTAGAAAAGGATGCAGCAACAAAAGCATCTGCTTCTGAACATAAAGATAAAAAGTAGGCAAGCCCCATCATCACAGCTGTACCCTTAATAGAATTCTCTGCAGCTTGGACTACAACAGAACCCTGCAAATATACTTGAGCTAAACTTGCAAACAATGCTCCAATCATAAAAAATTTACCAACAGTAAAAAACTCATGACATGTGTGATGCAGCATTCCTTTCCATCGTGATTCTCCTCTGTTGCTGTTGGAAGGAATCATATTTATCAAATCTTGCTTCTGTGTTTTTAATATCTTTTCTTTTCCAAAAAAAAGATAGATAAGCGTACCTACTATAACGGCTGAAGCAATGCAGACAATAAACCTTCCATAAACCATTGGTAAATTCGTTTGAAATGCATAATAGGTGCTTCCAAATACAATAAAATTCAAAATCGGCGCCCCCATTAGCAATACAACACCTACATGAACAGGAACTCCCTTTTGAATGAGTCTGCGGACAACGGGAATAATCGCACATTCACAAACAGGTGTAATAACAGCAGCCAATAGAGCCATTAGTATTGCTGCAACTGGATTTTTAGGAATTAACGCTGCTATCATTTTCTCTGAAACAAATAGATTAATAATGGACGAAGCAATAGCTCCTATTAAAATAAATGGCAAGGCTTCTAAAAAAATCCCTAAAAATAAAATAAAGATTGTTTTTCCATCTTCTGATAAAGCAACACCTATAGACTGAATAAATGTCTCATTCCCAAAAAAGAACAAAGACATCATCGATAAGAACAGCGTAAAAATAACTATATCTTTTAACGATGTTGGAATAGACATAAGAGATGATCTCCTTTTAAAATTAGTAAAAGCATCTTAATTGATGCAATTAACTTTTTTATCGAACTATTTAAACAAGCACTATTAAGCTTGTCTAAGACTTTATCTAAATAATATGCAGCCTCTTCACTTATTATTCCTGCCTGGATTATTAAATTGACGAAAGTTATACGTTTGATTATTTTTTCATTCTTTCTTCTAAAAACCCTTCTTTCTTCTTATCCTGTTTTTTAGAATAGGAAGTAACTCCTACAAACATTTTCTGCGAAAAGAAAGAGAAAACAACAATATACATAAATAAAGTGAACTAGACATCACATCTAATTCACTTTCTTACTTTGTTTTAATTTTGTGCATTTTTGCCATTACCTGCACTCTATCGGTTACATCCAGCTTTCTAAATATATTAGTAAGATGATTCTTAACAGTATGTATACTAATGGTCAATTGATTGGCAACTTCATGATTATTTAAACCCTCTAAAACAAAAAACAATACTTCCTTTTCACGAACCGTTAAAGGAAGATCCTCAATTACTTTTTTCATCTTTTTTTCATCTTCTTCCTCTTCTGTTAAGGAAGATTGCGTTTTTTCCTTCATCTTCCCATTCATTAATAAAAAATAATGTTCAAACTCTTCCTTTAAATCGGAATCTACAGCCATTTTTTTATATTTCTCCCAATCCTTTAATAAATAATAATTCATCCACAATATTTGATATTCTAATTTCCATTCCTCTATTTTTTTTGGTTTATTTGTCTTTTCAAGAACCCAATCTTCATTCAATAATAACCATTCGTCTGATCCTGCTAACTTTTCTTTTAAAAAATTAGTACGAAACGTAATAACTTTGGCGGCGTTTTCTACAAGATCCTCTCTGATTGAATGATTAAGCTTGCTGCAGAACGCTTTTATATTTTTCAATAATTGTTTCGTGAATAGATAATCTTCTTCTTTTAATTCTTTTAAACTATCAAATAATATGGTAACTTTCTGCTCTATGTCTAACCTTCCGCTATCATTTTGCCGTTGTGGTGATGAAGAATTGTACAATTGGATAATCACTTGAAACATTTGATTTATCTCTTGCAATAAACTCCCATCTTGGAAAATAAATGTTAGAAATCCTACTTTTTTGTTTTGATGATAAAATCCTTGATGATGAATATAATTTTCATTCTCATCATCAGTAGTTTGATATCCCTCATATTTAATGGAAGTTCGTTGGAAAAAATCTTGGGCAAGCACTTGGTGTTTTCTTTCCACATACTCCATTTTTCCTCTGTTGTATCTTCTCCCCCTATAATCCGTATAAAAGACACATAAACCTTTATTTATACTTTGACAAAAATCCATTACTCTAAAGATCATTTGATCTTCCTCTGTAAAAGAGAACATTCCCGAAATAAAATCAATAAATGAAATTAAATAATTTAAGCACTGGCTGGATCTATCTATTAGTATTTCCTTTTGCTGCGATGAGGCTATAAAATTGGCAACTACTTCAAAGACCATTTTAATTTCTTTTTCTATTCCACCTTCATCCACACTTCCTCCAAACAGCAATCCCGTAATTTGATTGTCCCTTTTTATAGGACAACAAAATAGACTATCTAGATAGAATTGTTCTTCATTAAAAAAGAAGGCAAGATTTGATTTTTTTAACCTATTCCAATATTTTGCTTTTTGTTCAATTGCTGCTTGCCCTAACAATCCTTCTCCATAATAGAATTGTTTTTTAAAGAGATTTTTCGTATTTTTCCCTTTAATTTCTGTAATGTGAAAAACTTCATTGCTTCCTTTTTTGGCAAAACCTATAAAATCAATGGGTTTTAATAATGTAAAAACCTTATGTAAAAGTTCACTTATAAAGCATTCATTTTCTAAAGTAGAATATGTATTGAATAAATCCATCAGTTTTACTGTTTCATAAACATAATTTCTTACTGTCTCTTCTTTGTTAATATACTTTATTAATTCCAACCATTCGTCCATTTGTTTTAATAAATTTTCTATTGTTTTATCATTGTCAATAACTGGAATAGAGGAATTTATGATTCGATCTTCTAGTTGCTTATCCATTCGATCAAGAAATGGTCCAGCAAAAAATATCTGATCCCTATTAGGTAATAGTTGAATGGGAGTTATTATTAACTTCAGTTCCATATATTCTATAAACATGGAAATAATGGTAGGTTTTTTTATTGTTTTGCTCATCGTAACAAATGTGGGAATTTTTGAAGAAAACGGTGGACAATCAATGGAAAATAGCTTGCTTAAACCTAATTTATTGACATGATCGATTCCTGCGATTATTTCCCCTTGCTCATTTATTGCAAATAAACTTATTCCTATTCTAGATGAATACTTTCTAATTTGTTCATCTAATTTTTCGTAATATGTCATTTCTTGTACTCCTTCAAATACGATTATATTAGGAGAATTTATGATTGTTTTGAAGGATGGTTAGTTAATCATTTATAGTATAAAAAACCATAAATGAAGCTATTGTTTCTTTATGATCACCATCTTCCAACTATTTTCGTAAACCGATAAAAAAATAGATAACTGATCAAGTGTAGAAAATTTTATAAACTTCTATGTTACAATATTTCATGTTGAAATACCCATTACTTTAGACCTTATTTTTAAAATATTTCGTTGCTTCTTTTAAAGAAAAAAAATACTTTAAATAAAAATGTAAATTTCTTGTATCATATTCCTTTTTTAATTGGGGATTTTCCCCACATAGAATTAATTCTTTGTTTACTTTTTTCGCATTGATTGCAGTATCGGCAATAATATCAAAAAGATGATGATGGAATTGGCAAAAATGAGAAATATATAAAATTAATTGACTGCCTTTTTGCTTTAAAAAAGCATGCATGGATAGCTGAAAATGCTGTATATCTTCTCCTTTAATATCATTTTTCACTATTATCATACTAATGGATTTTTTTGAAATAAATTCCATACACTACCCCTTCCCTTCCTTTTTGTACTTCACCTATCTAATCTTTTTTAACTAATTGTTAAAATACGAGTGCTACATATTTTAAGAATAAAACAAGCCTATTGCAACAGTTTGAAAGATGGTCTTAGGAGAAGACGATCTATTTTTCACTTCTTCTATCATGACAACCATTGTTACGATATCTTCCGGTGAAGCTTCCTCCATTATCCATTCAGCTAATTCATCACCCTCTAACGACATCTTTAAGCGGGGAATCGTTATTTTTTTATACTTTGATAATTCCTTCTTAATATATTCTTTTGCATAATCGATTGTAATAAAGCTCATTTTTTTACTCACCTTTAGCTTTTTTCCTTTTCATCACTATCAAACCCATATAGTCTTCAACTATTTTATTCTAATGGTTCTAATTTTTAATATATATCAGATTGTATTCCTATTTTTATAAAAAGAAATAGGAAAAAAGTGTTAGGTGGATATTGTTACGTTTTAAAATTATTTAAAAGCAACAGTAATTCTGTAGCTAAAAACATTAATCTCTCCTTCAAAAAAGGGGGGAATTTATTCTTCATTTATAACAATTGATGCAATGAAAATTAATAATCCTATTATATATGGTATAATTTGTATTAATCTTAACGAATTGGAGGTTTCAAATTGGATCTTGCGTTTTGGGTCACAACCGTCGGAGGTATAGCATCATTTGGGGTTTGGGTTTATTATTATGCCTCGTTAGGCAAAATAATTTCGGCAGAAGAAAAAGAAGCCGGCAGTGATTTAACCTATGAGCTTAATCCTTTTACAGGATCTTCAAAAATTATTAAATAAAGAACAAATAAAAAGATCATTTGAAGTTCAAATGATCTTTTTATTTGTTAGTGACATGTTTTTTGATACCATTCACTCAAAGCTGGGACATAAATATTCGAGCCGAAGATAAACTCGAACAGTGATACGAAGATGTAAAAAACATTTCGTATCATTGTTCGGGTTTTTTATTCATGTAAAAAAGAAGGTTTATGGTAATCACCCGCAGCTTGCATACACTTCGCTTTCCGTGGGGTTCAAGCGTAACCCCGCGGAAAGCGAGTGTCTGTAGCGCAATGGAACAACCTAGTTTTATATACTTAACTAGATTAAAAAACATAAATAACTAGTATAGGGAAGTAACCATTTACGTGCTAAATTAGAGAATGCTCATCTTGACCTATTATCTATTTCATTATGTCTCAGGTCTCCTAGTGACATGTTTTTTGATACCATTCACTCACCTATATGTCTACATTATTCCGTTCCGCTTTTAAAGAAATGTTGTCATAGATACATTTTTATAAATCGCTTTCATTACAACCAAAAATCTTTATAAAAAAATTAGCTTATTCGACTTCTTCTAAGCTTGCAATATCGACTTCTGTTTGTTCTTCAATTCCTCCGATTAAATGAACGACTGCTATTTCATCTGCTTCTTTTATTTCATCAATCCAGATTGAAACACCATTATATTGCACGCCAATTTCTGCTGAAGAAGAAAGAATTTGCTTTGCTCTTTTAATGTCCATATTTTTCGCCTGCCTTTTTTTAAAGTTTGGTCGTTTTCCAAATGATATGAAAAGTCCTTTAGATTTGTTCCTGTTCCTGTTCCTGTTCCAGATAACTGTTGCTTTTTCATTATGCCAATTATTTTTTTTCTTATTCTTCTTTTTCGAGTTTTGCTATAACTTTTGATTAATTTAGAAATTGACCTGTTGTTTAACCTTCTCAATACTTTATATTTATAAAATAATGTGACTGTTTGGACTAGCTAGACCATCCTATATAAATGCCTTTTGGATGTCACAAGATGTTCTTTTTCTGATCAAAGCAAAAAAATTCTCTTTTATTAAAGAATACTTTAATTATGAATACAAAAGGATAGAAAGTATTCATTATTCAGCTTTAAATTACGAGGTTTTTGTCGAAAAATAACGAAAGAAATAGCTAGTTTAATAATCTACTTATGTAGTAGTATAGTAATGTCAAAATGTTCTTTATAACGAATAAAAGGAGAGGTTTTGTGCGCAAAAAAAGTTTTATCACATTATTTACTTTAGGAATATTTATCTTCTTTTCATCTTCAGATCTAACAAAAGCAGAAGGAAATGCAATAGATTTATCCAAAAAAGTGATAGAAAGCCATGTTGAAAAACCGCTAAAAAAAGGACTCATTACTGCTCAAACATTTAATCAGCTTGAAAAAGAAGTAAAAGGTTCCAGAACTTATTCAACAAATGCTTCGAATAAATTAAGTGCCATAAACGGTAGCGATTCTAGCAGTGAGTACTTAGTTGAAAACGAATACAATGATGAATTTGATTTTGCAAATGAATTATCTTATGAAAAACCAACAATTGGTCAATTACTTCCATTGTATGACGTTGACTTTCACAAAATAGTCGCACCAACAAATGGAATTTTATTGATTGCCGGCGGAACAAATTCCTATGCGATTGATTTATTATTTAATGCTGTCCAAAAAGATTTTGTTGAAAATAATAACTTGGAATATTTGGGTAGTGAATATGATGAAGGCATTGAAATACAAGCATATCAAGCTAAACCAGGTACCTATTATGTTGGTGTTATCGATCATGATAATGACTATTATGACGATAATACGGAAGATGATTTATATGCAATCGCTTCTGAATTTATCGATAATATCGCTCCAGATAAACCAACTGTCAATAAAGTGGATAATAACGACAAAGTGGTAACAGGGAAGTCAGAAGCTAATTCAACAATAACCATTAAAAATGGAAAAAAATCAATCGGAACTTCGAAAGTATCCGCTAAAGGAACTTTTTCCAGCAAAATAGCTGTGCAAAAAGCTGGTACAAAACTAACTATTACCGTTACTGATGATGCCGGAAATATTAGTCCAAACGCATCCGTTACTGTTGCGGATGTAGTTGCACCAAATAAACCGACTATTAAAAAAGTGGATAATAACGATAAAGCAGTAACGGGAAAAGCGGAAGCAAATGCTACGGTTACTGTCACGACAGGAAAGAAATCATTAGGTACTGCTAAAGCCAATTCAAAAGGAAGTTACTCAGTAAAAATAAAAACACAAAAAACTGGAACCATTATCTCTGTCACTGCTAAGGACAAGGCAGGTAATCGTAGTAAAGCAGCAACAGCTAAAGTGGTGAAACATTAAGAGGAAAAACCTAAATTTTTTGTGCAAATCACACTTTTTGACAAATGGAGCTAACAGTTAGTCGGCTTCGTTTGTCGAAAAAGTAAAAAACTACTTTCTCTAATTCAAACCTCCTAACAAACAAAAACCAAACACCTCGATCGCATCTATCATAAAAAGAACCGTTTAGAATTTTTCATAACCTCCTCCAGGCAATGACACCAAAAGGAACCCCTCATCTCCTTGCAATTGCCATCCCTCAAAGTTTGTGCTATCGTGAAATAATTCTAAAAACACTTGATGTTCCAATTCGATAATAAGATCAGAAATATTCTCAAAGTGGTGAATATCAGTTATTTTCTTCCCTTTTGTCTGTTTTTCAAGGATTTTATAAGAGGAGATAGACGGCTGTTTACAGTCACTAAATCCAACAGTAATTTGATTAGAATGCACCAAACGCCAAGGACATTCAATGACCAAAATAGCCTTTTCAAAAAATATCCCTAATGGCAATCCAACTTCAGACTTTACTTTTTTAACTTTTTGTCCTTTAAAAGTTGTGAAGTTAATATCGCTTTTTTTTCTATACATATGGATCTATCTCCATTTTATTTCCTCTTTTCTATCCTTTTGTAGATAACTCATGTTCAAAAAAAACGAATTCCTTAGTTATGGTAGCAATTTTCATAATTGTTTTTTACAAATGGTGTATTACAGGCTCCTCCCATCACATCATATATATCCTTTTTTACCTTTAATTCTATATTTCTATTTTCTTGAGGATATTCTGGATCTTCATTTTTAATAGCGAGAGTGTCATTATCTTTCCATTCCATAACAAAATTGCTTTTTGCGTCCGAGTAATAAATGGTTTCCACCCTATGGTGATCATCATGATGAGTAACTTCAATCCACATCATTACTCCACCGGCCGCACCACCATATGTTTTAAAATAGGCCTGTGCTGTGTATTTATTATTTGGAGAATGTACAGGCGAATTATAGATTTCTCCATTTTCAAATTCAAATGTATACGTATAATAAAAATAATTTATGTAAGCTACAAGAGATGTAAGAAGGATTAGAATACAGTAAACAAGTATGAATGAAAAACTTCAGGCTGATTGAAAACGTTTGTCTATCGAGGAACGACCCTTTTTGAGGAGCGGAGTTACCGTTATTGGGTAATGAGCACCGCAAAAAACGGGAAGTGACGAAGAGAGTGAACGTTTTTTAACTGCCTGTAAAAGTTTTAGCTTTCTTTTCCTTCGTTTTAACAGACCTTATACCAAAAAATACAGCAATTACAGAAAACACCAACCCGCCTTGCCATGCAATGGATAGAGAAGATTCAGTAATTTGTTCTAACGTACTTAAACCTATAATAAATAGGATGGTTATAATTCCAAAAATAATGGAGAATCGTCGATTTTTATTCATTCTATATTTTATGTCCTTTTCATTATTATTTGTTTATATAAAATTCATTTGAATAGAAAAGCATCTATTTTAATAAAAATTTATAATACCATAAATAACCACTTGAAAATAGAACTAATATTATTAAATACAAAAAAGGACACTCTTATAAAAGAGAATCCTTGATTATGATACAACATTATACTTTTTGTTAATTTTAACTGCTAAAATACGTAGGAATTCAGTAACCTTCATATTTTCTATCTCTTTTGTATACCAAGACAATTTTGCACCCATGTCCTCGCCATCATAATTAACATTTAATGGCATATACCCTTTTAAACCGGAAGACTTTGTATAATCAAATTCAATGATTAACACTTTTCCTTCAAGTGTTTCAAGTTTAACTTTGTACCGTGGATGTGCATACTCTGGTTTATACTTTACACCTTTTATTTTAGCTTTAGTTTTCATATGATCTCCTTCACGGTCTATCTATACTCTATTATACATTAAATAAACGAAAATGGAAACTAAGGAGGAAAACACTTCCATATTCTACTCTTTCGGTTTACACTTTTTTGTTATGGAGAATCTATTCGTATCTCCATTCACTTATCTTATGTATAGGAGAAAATAATAATGTCCTAAAAGAAAATAAAGATAGCAACTAACAAAAACAACCATCGGTACAGCAATTGGCAAACTTAAACTTTTCCCCGCTTCTGTTCTAATGTATATCCATCTATCGATCAATCCATAAAACAATGCTGCCATACAACTATAAAAAAGCAGTACCACATTCACCCCTGCATTTACTTCATGAAAAATCAATCCGTTCGCTAATCCGAAAATTCCGTGAAGCAAAATATATAACCAACTTGGCAGAAAACAACGCTTTATATGAAAATATTCTATTAAAAGTGAAACGATGTTACCATAAAGTAAAATAACAACGCCTACATACATGGCATAAACAGCAAACCACCCAAGAAAAAAGGTTCCCTGAATAGGTAATTCTCCCCATCCTCTTAGATAAGCAAAACTCATTATGCTCGAAATAACTGTGGTCAATATAAAAGTTGTTATCAATTTTCGATTGATCCAGTCTTTTAGAGCAAAATTCATCCTTTTTCTCCTTTCCATTTTTTAGATTTTCAATTTCTTTATAGAATGTTGACTGGTGACGTATAATTGATAAATGATATACTAAAGTTACTATTATGCAAAGAGAGTGATGTCAATGATTAGAAATATTCATGAAAATGATTTACCTGAAATTCTGGAAATTTATAATGATGCAATTGTTAACACGACAGCTGTGTATGGGTACAAACCTCAAACATTGGAAGATAGAAAAGCATGGTACAAGCAAAAAATGGATGCAGGCTATCCTATTTTAGTAGTGGAAGAAGATAATAAAGTGATAGGCTTCGCTACTTTTGGACCATTTAGAGCTTGGCCAGCTTATAAATATACAATTGAGCATTCTGTTTATATACATAAAGATTCTCGTAAAAAAGGGCTTGGTACGACGTTATTAAAAGAATTAATAAGCATTGCAGAAACTGAAGGCTATGCAACATTAGTAGCTGGAATCGATGCCGATAATGATAAAAGCATTAAAGTGCATGAAAAATTAGGCTTTTATCATTCTGGTACCATTAAAAGAGCAGGATATAAATTTGGAAAATGGCTAAACCTTGCTTTTTACCAGCTAGATCTTAAAGGACCTGAAAACCCGATAGAACAATAAATATTCACCTATTCTTTTACTGGGGGAAATTATGATACAAGCAGTAGGAGTTGTTTATTTTAATTATAAAATAAACAATATTTCTAAATACAGTAACTATATACAAACAAAAATAAATAAATTAAAAAATAAATACAAAGATAAGTTTGAAATTATTGCTATTTCTGAGCCATTTGCAGATGGTGAAAATCAGTTAGTAAGGGTATCTTGCTCTTTTCAGATTTATATGTTTGAAAACTTTTATCGGCAAAGTATAGATGATTATGTTGGACAGGTCTTTCCCACACTAAAAGAGCGACTTCCTGTTAAAGTAATATCTACCCAGGTCCATCATTTATCTAAAGTCTCTGACAATCGAAAAAAACGAAGCAAATCGAGATAACGTGTGTATTCAACTTGCGTACTGATTCTAAACTAAAGTGTTCGTTATTTTCTATCATATAAATGCATATAAGCTACTAATAATCCATTTTTAAATTAACCGTAACTATTATTTTGAAGGAGTTAAAAATGAGTTCTGCTATCATTCCTTTTATTTTAATCTTTGTCCTATTTTTATTTTTTTCCTTCTTCTTTCGAAAAATATCGAATAGAATTTCATTGCACTATATATGGTTAGTATTGGCAATTATCTCGATTATAGGAATGATCTACAAAACGTATTTTTCATCGTAAAAGGGGGTACATTTTGGTGAGATTTACACCTAAAAAGAAAAAGAAAGAAACACGAAATCAAAAATGGGAAGTACTTGATTTTGCATTTGATTTACTCGAACCTCTTTATTTATTGATGCGCTTTGTTATTCGTTCCATCGTAAAAATAATAAACTAATTAGTATATGTGAAAAAAGAGACTGAGACATAACTAAACAGATAATAGGTAAAGACGAACATTCCCTAATTTTGCACGTAAATCGCGACTTCCTTATACTGGTTATTTATGTTTTTTAATCTAATTAACTCAAACTTCGCATCTTCAAATTCGTTTGCAAGTCTTGATATTACTCGGTTTAAGAACAATAAAATGGGAGAATTGTTTTTTAAAAGGTGAAAAAGTATATACTCTTTGAAATGTGAAGGGTGTCTAGCTCCAGCGCCTAGCCCCAGTGAGTATTGCCTCCAGCCTCTAAAAGTAAAAAACACTTTTTGAGGCTGGAGAACATTTTTCTTCGGGGCTAATCAAGGCGCTTGCGCTTTTCTTATGGGGTTGCTTTCCACTACGGGTTGCTTCGCTTTCCGCGGGGTGGGAGCTCTGAGCCTCCTCGGCGTTGCCTTGCGGGGTCTCAGCCTTCCCACATTTCCCGCAGGAGTCTTCGCACCCTCCGTTACAAGCAACCTGTTTTAGAATAAGTTCTTGTCTTTGAATTTTATGACAAGGTATGATTGCTAAACACTAGTAGCGTTGATTTTTTATGTTATTAATCAACGTTGTTCTCCCACAATGTGCACTTTTAGTCTATTTCTATAAGATGGATGTTTTAACCAGTCCAACGACAACAACTAATGGATCAAACAGCTTGATTGAAGTGGAAGGTGCGAGACTCCTGTGGGATTAGCGGGTTAGATGAGACCCCGCAGGCGCTTGCGAGGCCACTGAAAAACCTATTGTTTTTCTTTTAATAATTTACGATAGAAAAAAAAGAAAGCTTTTTGTCAAAAATTTGACAGAAAACTTTCTTTTTTTGCCTATTTTCTTTCGTATTCTTTCCTATTTGCTGTCTTTTTCTTGTATTAATTTGATTATTCGTTTGAGATTGGTAGCGAATATCGCTGTCGCTCCTTGAATTTGCATACCAAATAAACCCGAGGAGGAGGCTGTTTCATACCCGTGTCTGTGTTTTAGTTCACTATTTTTCGCTTCAATCTTATAGCGAGTTTTCGCTAGTTCTTTGAATTTTTCCGTACCTTGAAATTCCTCCTGATCTTTATGTTCCGTTGATTTGATGGTCACAGAATAGGACTTACTTTTCGCTCCTTCTTTATAACATCCTTCACGAAAAGGACAAACTTTACATTTTTCAATATCAAAAAGGTACTTGATTCGAGGGTTTTTATCTTGATTCTTTCGCTCATCATATTTTTTTTGAATAGCCATATGACCTGCATTGCAGACATACATTCCCGCATCTTTGTTAAAGGAAAATTCTTCTTCTTTTGTCCTTGCTCCATGGGTAATATGAGGATGCAATTTAGAAACAAGTTCCAGCTCATTTTCTCTCGTATAGCGAATATTATCTTTCTCGGAGTAAGCTGCATCCCCTATAACTGTATCTATTTTCATTCCTGTCTCTTTACTTTTCTTTATTAACTCTTGAAGATATTTTCCATCGCTTTTTTCGCCTGTTGTCACTACTGCCGCTGTTATAATTCGCTCATCACTCATCGCGATATGTGTTTTATATCCAAAGAAAGAAGAATCCTCTGATTTATGCCCCACACGTGCATCTGGATCCGTTGAAAAATGTAGTTGTTCTGTATAATCTTCCACCACTTCTTTTAACACATTCAGTTTCTCTTTAACGGCAGGGATGGAAGCGACTTGTGGTTCGGATTCCACAACAGAAATGATGTCTTTACAGTAATCCAACTCCTCTTTTACTTCATTAGAAGTTGTTTTCTGTGGGAATTTTTCTTTGATGGATTCGTCTATTTGATAGACGGCTTTTCGGACATTTTTGGATTTTTCTTGTAAAAATTCTTTCGGTGACTTTTGATTATAACGCGCTTTTGTATGGGTAGCATCTACAATAATGGTTTTACTTTTCATGATTTCTTTCTCCAATGCAATCTCCACTGTCTTGCCGATTAGCATATCTAATAAACTCACGTCTTGAAGACGGAGTTTGCGAAATTTCGTTAACGAGCTTGGATCAATGACGGCATCTTCTGGTGCCATATCGAGAAAGAATTTAAACGACATATCGTACCGAGAACGTTCCACTACATCTACATCGGACAAATCAAAAATTGATTTTAGAAGGAGATACTTGAACATACGGATCGGCGGCTCGGCATGGCGACCATTTACCAGACAATATTTTGTCTTTAATTCTTCGAGAACGAATGAGAAATCCACTAGCTCATTTATTTGGCGAAGCATATTATCCTTTGGAACAACGAAATCATAAATAGATAAAAACGGACTAAGTGTGAAAGATTCTTGATTGGAAATCATTTTATATACCATCTACATACATTTGATATCTTCATTATAAAACAAAAGGCAGTCAAAAGGTCATTTAGAATGAACTTTCGACTGCCTAAGTAAAAAAAAGGACTTTTTCAGTGGCCTCGCGCTTGCGTCGAGGAGGCTCATCACACGCCCCACGGAAAGCGAGCATCCTGAAACGAGAATCTTGCCCCTATTTATAAGGAATAATGTTTGCAAAAAAAAACACCCAAAAAGATTAATCAAATTCTTTTCTAATTGCTCTAAACCAGGTTAAGTCAATACATGAAGAAGGATTTATAACTGCAAAGTTTGAGTTAAGTATAAAAACTATGTTGTTCCATTGCGCTACAGACACTCGTTTCTGCGGGGCCTCAGCCTTGCCTCTACTTCCCGTAGGAGTCGAGTGTCTTCCGCTCCATTCTCCTTCGTTTTTAAAGGCTATTTTCTAAAACCTGATTCCTTCATCAAGAAAAAAATGAAATAGATTGGAAACTGGAGCAGCCTGAATACACGTAGACTCCAGCTGGCTCAGCGCGAGCCCGATGGAAAGCGAAGTGTATGCAGGCTGCGGGTGATGACCACAAACCTTCTTTTTTACATGAATAAAAAACCCAAACCATGATACGAAATAATTTTTAAATCTTCGTATCATGGTTCGGGTTTATTTTCGACTGGAATACTTATGTCCCAGCTTCTTTTTATATTATAACCTAGAATTCAACAACTTTCCTGCCCATGTATAAGCCATATGTCCACCGTCAATGGTTATATATTCCCCTGTTACGTACGAACTATCTTTTGATGCAAGAAATAAGACAACAGAAGCTACCTCCTCTGTTTTTCCTAATCTGCCCATTGGGTCTACCCATTCATATGCTTCCCTGAATTTTTTGCCTGCTTCTTCACCCATTATGTCATTTAAAAGCGGCGTTTCAATTGTTCCTGGTGCAACGCAGTTCACGCGAATACCATCACGAGCATAATCAATTGCCATCGCTCTAGTTAAATTCGTAATGCCGCCTTTTGCTGCATTATATCCAGAACGGTCAAGATCAGCAGCTAATCCAGAAACAGAGGAACTATTAATAATGGATCCTCCTTTGTCTAACATAAGGGGAATAAGAAACTTACTCACTAAAAATGTTCCTCTCAAGTCAACTGACATCAATTTATCCCATAACTCAATCGGGTATTCATGTAGTTTCCCGCCTTCTGTATCTGTACCAGCGTTATTAAACAGAATATCGATAGTTCCATATTCCTTCTTTATTTGGTCGGCAAATTCTTCAACTTTGTGTTCATCTGAAACATCCACGTAAAAAGCCTTTGCATTTCCTCCAGCTGTCGTGATATTATGTACAACTTCCTTTTGTTTATCATAATTAATATCGGCACAAAGGACTGTGGCGCCTTCTTGACTAAAAAGTTCAGCTGTTGCTTTTCCTATTCCCGAACTCGCACCAGTAATAACGGCTATTTTTGATTCAAGTCTTTTCATGTGTATCTCCTCCTATTAAATGATGAAGGCAAGATATCCAAAATTATCGTATTTCTTAAGTTCTTTTCTAAATAATAATCGTTTTTTGTAGAGGAGCTTTCAGATACTTCTGCTCCATATTGAATATCCTGCCAATAAATAAAAGAAGCGTTATATAGAAATAACAACTTCTTTATCCTGTCATTTTTGTTCTTTACCCCGCTTTTTCTTCTATAAACATTTCCTAGCGATTCATTTAAAAACAATCTATTTTTTTAACGTTTTTGCTAAACCAGTATGAGGATTGACTTACTTTTCACATCTGTTATATTATTAGTATAACAGAAATTCATCTTTCAGTTTTGAGGAGGACATTGTTTGAACACTATTTATCTAGGCATTTCACTGCAAGTGGCTCTTTCCATCGTTGTTCCCATTATCATAATCGTTATTTTTCAGCGTAAAAAAATGCTTTCTTGGAAATCCTTCGGTGCTGGAGTGCTGATTTTTATCGTATTTTCGCAAATACTAGAAAAACTGTTACATCTAGCTGTTATAGCTCCATCTGGTACACATGTTAAATGGTCGGCAAATCCGTATGTTTTTGCATTATATGGAGGACTGGCAGCTGGAATCTTTGAAGAAATCGGTCGTTTTTTTGCCTTTAAAGTGTTAGTAAAAAAACATCATCGATATAATAATGGCCTGTCCTATGGATTAGGTCATGGAGGAATCGAAGCGATATTGATTGGAGGTTTTTCTGCGGTTAATTCGCTTCTTGTTTATTCAATGGTTCAATCTGGAAAACTAGATCAACTATTAGGAGCCCATCTTCCTTCCGAACAGATTACATTGATTAAAAATCAATTTGCCAACGCAACTATTTGGCTTTATGCAGCAGGTGGAATGGAAAGACTATTTGCTATTGCTTTACATATCGCTTTGTCTATTTTAGTCCTTTATGGAGTAAGACAAAAGCAATTTAAATATGTTATTTATGCAATCCTGTTTCATGCAGCAGTCAATTTTATTCCTGGACTTTACCAAGCAGGAGTATTCACCAATATTCTTTACATAGAAATTTTTCTATTTTCGATCGCTGTACTTTCGATTATTTTTACAATAAAAATGAAACCGAAATTCCTTGATAAAAACTAAAAACGGAAATGAAGAACATTCTAAAGGCTGACACCAAGTTTTGATAATTTAATGTCAGCCCTTTTTCATTTAGTTCATAGATAGCATCGTTTAAAGTTAAGGAGAATAATTGATCATTGACTCCTATATCTACTTGATTGACTATATGTTTTTCAAGTAAAGGTTGGTATGATTTTTTTGATTTCTTGTTCTGCGTTGGACTGACTGGATAACCAAAGGTCTACTAAAGCAATACCATCGATTAATTCGATATTTAACCCTTTAGCATATTCTTTAGCTGAATAGGTAAAAGAGCCTGTTGTTATGACATAACCACCAGCTGCACTCCGTTTTATCATATTTGAATGGATGAGTGCAATCGAATCAAATGGCAAATCTCCTTGATAACACTTCACTTGCCCTAAATATAGTTTACCGTTTGCACTGCTATGTTCGAAATCTACTCCAAAATCATTTGATGCTGGTGATACCCATATTGATCCCCCTTTTGTTTTTTCGATTATACTCGCTGCAAACAATTCAAACTGAATCGGATTTTCTTTAATATAGCTAGATGAATATTTTTTTGCTTGTTCTTCTTCTTCCTTTTTAAAACGTAAATATAATCCCATCGCTAGTGTTTTTTTTATTTCTTCGCTTGTATACATATGATTGGTTACTAATGAAAGCTTGTATTCATCCTGTTTTTTCGTTAACAGATAGTGAATAAACGCGATTACTAGGAAAATAGCTGCAATTAATTCGATATAAAACATATTTTCACCTCTATCTATAAGGATGTTCCTCTTTATTTATGCATATTCTTATATAAGAAAAGAAATAATTACCATCCATTCAAGTGGTGAAAATTAGGGTTTGAATAAATCGAGTAGGAGGCACATTTCCGTGCCGACCTCTCACACCACCGTACGTACCGTTCGGTATACGGCGGTTCGAAAGTTTATGAAATCACCTTCGATAAGGATTTTAAACCTTGATCTTGCCAATATTGATTATTTAATGCAAGATGTAATATAGGGTTGTTTGATAGGCGCCAATATCCCTTACGGGAGTTGGCGTTCTTTTTAGCTTCTTCCTTATATATCCCAAGTTTTACAAGGTTCTTATATTTCGTTTTAACCTTCTTCCACTCTTTCCACCTACACGCTCTTAACCTACGTCTCGTATGACTATCGATTTTATGTGCGTATTGCTTGATATCCGCGATTTTAAAGTAATTTCCCCAACCTTGTATCAGTTGGTTTATTTTCTTCACACGGAATTCCATGCTTACTCCCCAATTTCGGTTGGTCCATTTCTTTAATTTTTCTTCGAACCTTTTCTTCCGCTCTTTTGGCACAAATACTCTAGTTTTCCTTCCTCTTTGGTAGAAGCTTACTCCTAAGAATATCCGTGCTATCGGCTTTCCCACCGCACTTTTCTCCTGATTCACCTTCAACTTCAATTTTCTCTCGATAAATTGAGTGATGCTTTCTTTTATTCGTTCTCCTGCTTTCCTGCTTTTAACGAAAATATTACAATCATCTGCATACCTCACAAATTTGTGCCCACGCTTCTCTAATTCTTTATCTAATTCGTGAAGCATGATGTTGCTCAGTAACGGACTTAATGGGCCACCCTGTGGTGTTCCTTCTGTATTCGGTTTAATTAACCCATTGTCCATCACTCCTGCTTGGAGATATCTTCTGATTAGTTTCAAGGTTGGTTTATCAGTGATCGTTTTCGCGATAAGCGACATGAGTTTGTCATGGTTAACACGGTCGAAGAATTTCTCTAGGTCTATGTCTACGACAAAATTGTAGCCATCTTCGATATATTGTCTTGCTTGTTCTATCGCTTGATGTGCGCTTCTATTTGGTCTAAATCCATAACTATACGAACTAAATTGTTTTTCAAAGATGGGGGTAAGTTTCTGCACAATTGCTTGTTGAATGACTCTGTCTGTCACGGTAGGGATTCCAAGTTTCCTTGTTCCCCCGTTCGGTTTGGGGATATCCACCCTTCTTACTGCTTTTGGTTTATACTTTCCTTCTCTAATAAGTTCTCTAATTTGTTGACCTTCTTCTTTCAAATAAAGGCGAGTAGCTTCTATATCTTTCGCATCGACTCCTGCTGCTCCTTTATTCCTTTCCACCTTCTTGAAAGCATGGTTCAAATTATCTAGTTCTGTTATCTTTATAATTAGACTTACCGTTGATTTCATATTGTTCCCATGCTGTTGAGGTTGCATAAGGCTAACTCCACTCTATCCGAGAAACTCCGGTTTTCCGAACCTTCTTTTCTCGTATAGTCATTTTGTTTCTGTTTCCTCGTTTCCTTATCAATAACTCTAGCACGGTCGCTCCTTTCGTTCCGTCCTTCTCAAATCCTAGATTTGATACTATGACTTCGGCTGACTTCTCTTGATTCAGCTATCTATCACTAGATAGGTTCCCAATAGGATATTCAAGAGACCTCCCGGGGTAAGTTCACTCGCTTTCTCCTCATCTATCTGCCACATTTATTCTCATTTCATCCGGGGATATTTAGGACTTCATTTTGTTTAGCAAACTCGTCCTGAAATGAAAACCTCTAATGTGATTCGTATACCTCAGACCAAGGATTTGTCTAGGGCTTCCTTCAGATTCCGCGTCACCACGGACACCCTTGCCTTCGACTAATGGTTCGCATATCCCAACGCCCATAGCGGACTTGCACCGCCTAGCTAGTGAACATGCCCGGCACACTAAAAAAAAGCTTGGAAAAATCCCAAGCCTTTTACATAGCAACTCAAACTACCCAATTATTAGATTCCTCTTCATGTATTGCCGTAAACTTGGTTTAGAACAATTAGAAAAGGGTGATTGATTCGTCTTTTAGGGTGTTTTTCTTTGCAATCATCATTCCTTATAAATAGGAACTTATTTTACCTTTCCACCCATTTACAGTTTTGTACATCTATTATTTCTTCTACTGTTATTTTATATGCATTAGAAAGATCTTCCTTTGTCGTCTCAAAGGGAAATTTTCTTCTCGTCAAACTTCCGAACTTTTTTTTATTATATATACTCCATGATAAAAGAAGAAAAATACTGCTCACAAAAAAAAGTAATGTTATCTCAATTATCGACATCGAATTATAAATTCCGATTGAACGAAAAGAAATAGGAACAAAACCAACATGGATATTATTTAGTAAAATATATAAGAAAACAAAGAAATAAATCCAGCCAAAAGTAGTAATAAGATATTCAAAGAAAGTTAATACTCGTTTCGTTTTCATGTATACATCCTTTCTTATTAAATTAAGAAGAAACGCCTCTATCTGGACTATCCCATGTTGCAAATTCTTTTTTGTTTTTGCTTAATATTTTTAATCCTTTTGGCAAAGCAAAGATAACTAAAATAGCGTTTATTTGCCAATAAACTAATGGATACCATATAGCCCATAAATAATATTTAAAAATGTTTGGCTCATATTTTCTTTCTATATATAAGGATACAATAATCTGCAAAAGACCAATTAGAGCTAAATAGTTCCCTATCCAAAGAATTGGGGAATAAAACGTGTGATGTACAATCCATTGATAAAAAAATACAATCGTGGAAATAAACCATGTAATTGCCCAAGTAAAACTAAAAACCTGTTCTATTAGTACTGGAATTAATCGTCTTTGTTTGTAATCAAACAAGATATCCCAGTTTCTCAAAATAACTTCTATTCCACCTTGATTCCATCTGATTCGCTGCTTCCATATTCCTTTTAGCGTTTCTGGAACAAGCATCCAGCATATGGCCTTTGGTTCATATCGAATATCCCAAAATCTTCTTTGTAATTTCCAAGTTATTCCGATATCGTCTGTAATCAAATCATTATCCCAAAAATCAACATCTAATAATGCTTTTTTTCGAAAGACAACAAAAACACCGGAAACGGTCATTACTTTTCCTAGCACTCTTTGCGTTCGTTTTATTAAGCCAACGATGCTGGAAAATTCAACTACTTGTATTTTTGACAATAAACTTCCTTTATTGCGAATTCTTGGATTCCCAGTAACTGCTCCAACACGTTCACCATTGTTTGGTGTTATGAAATGTGGCATGATATGCAATAAAGCATCTTTGTCTAAAATCGCATCACTGTCGATTGTAGCGATAAACTCTCCTTTAGCAAGTAAAACTCCTTGCTTTAGTGCATTTGCTTTTCCTTTATTTTCTTTTATATTTACAACTCTCAATTTTTTATTATGATTTAATTCTTCTTTTAAATAATCTATTGTCTGATCCTTACTGCCATCATTTATAACAATTACCTCATATTCTGGATAATTTAAGCTGCTTGCTTTTTTAATCGTATCAGTTATTGTCATTTCTTCGTTATAAGCAGGAATCAACAACGAAATAAACGGATATTCCTTTTGTTCCAAATGATCAGTTGCTTTTCGTTCTCTTCGGGAATAAAAAACAAGTCCACCTACTATCCATATAATTCCCATAATAAGTGGATAATAAAAAAGAAATAGTGTTAAATCATGCAACATATATTATCCACCCTCTTTTTCTATTTCATTTCTTCATTGTAATAAAGAAAATAAAATCTTTCATTATTTAATTAATGGAAATTATATAGATATACTTTTTAAGGTTAATTTAATTATGAAATACTTCAGATTCAAAAGGAAGTCATTGAAGTTTTTTGCCTTGAATTCTATTATTTCGTTTATGAAAACATTTCCCTTCTTGTAAAATTTATATTAGTATCAGTACATAGACATAGTAATATTTTCTTTTTAATAATGCTATGTATGGTTAAGGAGTGTGTTGAATGGAAAATTGGATTACAAGTACAATGGAGGAATTTGGATATTTTGGCATCTTTTTGCTGATTACTTTAGAAAATATCTTTCCTCCTATTCCATCGGAGGTTATCTTGACATTCGGTGGTTTTATGACGACAAATACTAATCTAACTATTTTAGGAGTAGTGGCTGTTTCTACGGTCGGTTCTGTTGTTGGAGCGATAGTTTTATATTGGATTGGCACTTTCCTTGATATGAATAAAATGGAGAAGATTATTGATCGCTGGGGACATCTTATGCGTCTATCAAAAGAAGAT
Source organism: Niallia sp. WK069_GA_01 (assembly GCF_983173855.1). Taxonomy (NCBI): domain Bacteria; kingdom Bacillati; phylum Bacillota; class Bacilli; order Caryophanales; family Bacillaceae; genus Niallia; species Niallia sp. WK069_GA_01. The sequence continues at coordinate 2,497,550 of NZ_OZ470138.1, read as the reverse complement.
ATTCATAAAGCGAATGATTGGTTTGTTAAGTTTGGGAATTGGACCGTCTTTTTTTGCCGTTTCATTCCATTAATTAGAAGTTTAATTTCCTTGCCTGCTGGAATGGCAAGAATGAATTTTGGCATCTTTTTATTACTAACAACTTTAGGTACACTTATTTGGAACTTTATATTGATAAAAATCGGATCCATGGTAGGCGATTCTTGGGAAAATATCGTGCAATACATGGACGTTTATTCTAATGCTGTTTATGCGCTAATCGCTGTAGCTGTACTCACCATTCTAGTATTATTTGTTCGTAAAAGACTCATAAACTCGAAATAATAAATATAGCAAAATAGTATTAATCGCATCTTTTTGCTAAAAATGTTTTTTAGTATAAACAAAAAAAATAAAACAGGACTGAAGTTAAATTGCTTCAAGCCCTGTTTTTTTACATTCATCTCGTTATTTAGCAGCAAGTGCTTCTTTCTTCAAAGGGGGAGCCATAAAGTCAGGCTGCAATGGTTTTAAAATTGTCTCATTTAAAATGGCATCTATCCTTTTAAAATCTTCTTCAGTTAATCGCCAACCATCAATGCGATTTAATGGTTCTAATTGCTCTGGACGTCTCGCACCTCGCAACGCGATTCCGCTCTCTGACTTATCTAAAGCAAATCGGACTGCCAAATCTATTAATGGACGATTATAAACTTCTTTTACATATAGATCCAACTTATTTGCTGCTTCAATATATTGGTTAAATACTGGTTGTTGAAATTTGGGATCTGCACTTTTTCGCATATCATCTCCATAAAAAGTTCGATCTGCTGTCATTTGTCCCGATAAAAGCCCTCGGCAAATGGAACTGTATAGAAAAGGTGTTGCGCCTTCTTTTTGGCAATATGGAAAAATTTCTTCTTCCGCTGCTCTTTCAAACATATTATATGGTGGCTGAACAGCATGAATTGGAGCAAACTCCTTAAATTCTTCCATTTGTTTAATAGAAAAATTGCTAACTCCAATGCTGTGAATTTTTCCATTCTCATACAATGTTTTCATCGCATTAGCTGTTTCTTCCATTGAAATAGCTGGATCCGGCCAATGTACAAAATATACATCCAAATAATCTGTTTGCAACCTTTGCAAGGATTTATCTATTTCTTCCATAATTCTTTTCTTTGAGCCATTCCGAAATAATGTTTCATCTTTCCAATCAAGAGCATTTTTGGAAGTTAAAATAATATCCTCTCTTTTTCTATTTTCTTTTAATGCTTTACCGATCACTTCTTCTGAATGTCCAAGACCATAGTCATCTGCTGTATCTACAACGGTCACTCCGTTTTCCAAAGCATAATGAATCAGTTTAATCGCATCGTCATCATTTGTACCGCCCCACATTTTTCCACCTATCGGCCATGTACCAAGTCCGATACGAGAGGCTTTTTTATTGATTCCTTTTATTTTTGTGTATTCCATCATATCTCCTCCTTCATGGATTTGAGCTTACTTATTTTCTTCCCTCTCACACTTGTTCAAAACATTTGATATTCTATGTAAGCGAATTAATAAAGAAGAAAATATTGGAAAGAAGGAACAGTTGTGAATTTTGGCGTTTTTTATAAAAAAACAAAACAACAGCAACATTACATTCTTTTAGATCATAAGAAAACGCTACCGCCTTGTTTAACCCAAAAGAACAATGTTCTCCAGACTGAAAAAGTGTTTTTACTTTTAGAGGGAAGCAACACTCACAGGGGTTAGCGCTGGACGGCTAAATATGCGTTAAGAGGAAAAAATCGACTAACCCTTCGCATCTGGGGCACTTGCACATCCTGTACGGCGAAACTAGACAGCCTTCCTATTTCAAAAATTTTGTGCTTATCTAAAAATAAGAAAGGATGGTTATTTAAACCATCCTTTCTCTCTAAACCTCGAAATCGCTTCAATTCTATTCTTCACTTCTAATTTTTCCAATATCATGCTTATATAATTGCGCACAGTTCCTGTTTTGATAGAAAGCTGGTCAGCAATTTCTTTTGTGTTTTTTCCATCTGCAACTAAAATCAGCACTTCTTTTTCTCGTTCTGTAAGTGGGTTTTCTTCCTTATAAACATCATCAATCAATTCAGGAGCATAAACCCTTTTTCCACTCATTACATTACGAATGCTGCTTGCTAATTCCTCGCTTGGACTATCCTTTAATAGATAACCGCTCACACCAGCTTTTAATGCACGCTGAAAATAACCAGAACGAGCAAATGTTGTTAAGATAATGACTTTGCTATGCTCAGTTTTTAACTCTTCAGCAGCGTCAAGTCCTGTTTTTCCCGGCATTTCTATATCCATAATGCATATATCAGGGTGGAGTTGTTTGACTAGTTCCACTGCTTCTAACCCGTTGTTTGCTTTTCCAACAACTTTCATGTCGTCTTCTAAATCAAGCAATGAACCTAATGCACCTAAAAGCATACGTTGATCTTCGGCTATCACAATCGTAATCATTCAAGCTCCTCCTTTTCTATTTGCTTCACATCTTTTGGAACTTTAATTTTTAATATGGTCCCTTTTGAGGATATGACTTGCAAACTTCCATTTACAAATTCTAATCGTTCCCGCATCCCGATTAAACCATGACCTTTTGAAAAATCTTTTTCTGTTACTACAGATGATCCATTATCTTGTATCTGTAATAACACTTCTGTTGGAGATTCTTCTATCTTCACTGTACAAGATGTGGCATTACTATGTTTCACGATATTAGTTACTCCTTCTTTTAAACACATACTTAAAATATTTTCAGCTATTGAAGATACTTTCGAAAGATTAATCTCTTCATCACAAATAAACTCTACTTCTGCCGCTTGAAGAATTTGTTTCACACGCTGCAGTTCCTCTTTTATTTTAACACCTCTCATTTGCGAAACCATTTTCCTTACTTCATTCAGTGCTGTTCGAGCGGTTTGTTGAACATCTTTTAATTCCATACGAGCTTTTTCAGGATCTTTATAAACGAGCTTTTTCGCTAAATCAGCTTTTAGACCGATAAGAGACAGCTTTTGTCCTAGTGTATCATGCAAATCACGGGCAATACGCTGCCGCTCTTCTAATTTTCCAAGCTCTGAAATCCGTTTGTTTGCATCTTCCAGTTTTTCTTCCAATTGTCCTCTTTCTTTTCGATTATGAATCGTTAAAGGGAGGAGAATGATGCCAAACCAAATGATTAATACAAATGGCAGCTGCTTAAATAATAAGTCATCATGCATAATTATCTTCAAGTTGATTGCGACTGACATAAGTACTAAATGCAAAATGTACAGGACAGAAAAAGGCACTTGTTTTTTTATATTTCCGATAAAATAAGATAAGAAGAAGGCAAAATAAACGTAGCTGTATAAATAAGTTGCTGCGACGGAAATCGCTATTAATAACGATGTCCAAAGGTATACTGTCCAGCTTTTAGACGAATAAGCAATTCGATAAAACAGAAAAAACATGGTGGTTAAAATAATACCTGTTACTACATCTATTGTTGAAGATGCGTGAAAAATAAAATAAAAGGGTAAGATGGTCAGAAGTGTCCAAATATATGGGGAAATTCCTGTGCTTTTTTGTAGCACTTTCCATTTTTTTATCATAATTACCTCATTGTTTTGAAATTTATTTCACTTTTAATTGGTCTGTAGCCTGGCTTTCCTGCGGACGAGCGCCGAGCCTCCTCGCTGTGCTGTGGGGTCTCGTCTGTACCGCAATTTCTATAGGAGTCTTCGTGTATTTTGACAGCTCTCTGCTTCAACTACAAATCAATTTAATAATTGGCATTATTCTTTATAATAACATAATGCGCCAATTGATTATTACCGGGAGTGCACTCGTTTCAGCAAGCTGAAAGTTCAGGAAATCAGGTGAAGACTTTACTCCACCTGATTAAAAGATTCCACCATCGTGTTTAAACTTCTGGCTTTGAAGAAACCTTTGGAAGAACTCCACGGAATTTTTTTAAATCAGCAAAAGTGATAAATTGTTTCTGCTCTTCATCCCATAAACGAAATTTTAATGATTGCAGGCTTGTTGCTAATGTAATAGTTGGTACATTTTGCAGAGGTTCTGTTTTATTATGAACTTCTTCTAACATATAATTCGGGACTCTCGGGCTTAAATGATGAACATGATGATACCCTATGTTTCCAGTCAGCCATTGCATCCATTTTGGGAGTTTATAAAAAGAACTGCCTTCTACTGCTGCTTTTACATAATCCCAATGTTGATCTTCTTCAAAATAAGTATCCTCAAAAGTATGCTGTACATAAAACAACCAAACGCCTAGACTTCCAGAGACTAAGAAAATAGGTAATTGAACAAGTAAAAAAGATTGCCATCCTAATGTTACACCAAGTAAAACAATAAGAGAAACAAGAAAGATATTTGTTAAATACGTATTAATACGTTCGTTCCATCGTGCATTTCTTCTATTAAAACGGTTCATTATTAAAAATTCGTAAATTGGCCCTAACAAAAACATAATTAAAGGATTACGATATAAACGGTATTTTAATTTAGTTGCAAAAGAAGCCTGCAAATACTCCTCTACTGTCATCATCCACAAATCACCAACTCCACGCTTATCTAAATTACTGCTTGTAGCATGGTGAATAGAATGGCTATGCTGCCATTTATTATATGGGAACATCGTAAGAATGCCGGTAATCATTCCTAAAATTTTATTGGCACGTCGGTTTTTAAAAAATGAAAAGTGACAGCAATCATGGAAAATAATAAAAATTCTTGTTAGGAACCCTGCTGCTAAAATAGTAAGCGCTAATGTTAATACATAAGAAATAGACAAACTTTGATAAGCTAAAAACCAAAGTATAAAAAATGGAAAAATCGTATTTACAATTTGCCAAATACTATTTTTTGCTGTTGATTTTTCATATGGTGCAATCGCTTTACGCAAATGCTTAAGGTTTTGAATATTCATGTTATACTCTCCTCTTTTCCTCGTTATCTCTATTGTAAATAAAAAGAGTTTTTTTGTGCAGACATACCTGTCATGCCCCCTATATGACAAATGTCATATAGCACAATGCAAGAACAAAATCGCCTAGCTCCTTGAAGTGCTGTAATGCTGGAAGCAGACACAACTGCCACGTTATCCACAATTCCCTTTCGTTTATATTTCCTGGACGATAAGGATAGCTGTCTCAAACGAGAACAGCTATCCTTATCGTAAAAGTCTATCCTATGATATTAGTTCATACCCCTATCCTTCTATCGCTAATGAAGAATGTTTGTTTAAGCTATTGCGCAACATAAACGGCTAGAGCTTTTTGAACCTCCAATATATTTTTATCATTTCTAAAATGCTTTGTAATACTTATTAAGAAGTACTGCTAACAAGTTTTTCTTCAAAAAAAGTTTGAATCCATCATTTAGTATTACAGTTTCCCTTTTTAGCTAATATTTAACAAGTATTTAGTTTCTTTTCTAGTACAAAATAAAAAAAAATCAAAAGGAGTATTTTATGAAGATATCCTCAAGAAATTTGGTTGTATGTTCCTTTATTATCTTTTTATTTATGCATATTTTTCCGATGCACCAAAGTAATGCTTCCCGTGTTGCAAATGCGACGATTACTACTAAATACTTTCATGATAATAAAAACTTAAAATACCCAGTTGTTTCGAATTTAAAAAATAAAACCGCTCAAGGGAAAATCAACACTGTTCTAACTAATCATATTAAAAAATCTGCTTTAGCCTATCAAGAATTAATGAAACAAATGAAAGAAGATAAAAAAAAGGATTTTTGCAAAGATTCTCCCTCTGGTTGTCAGTATGAGTATGTTACTAACTTTGAAACAAAATATAATAAAAGAAACAAACTCAGCATTTTGTATTATGATTATCAATTTACTGGTGGGGCTCATGGAAATACCATTGTCACCTCTTACAATTTCAACAATAAAAACGGGCATCTTTATACATTAGATGATTTCTTCACATCAGACAAAATGTATAAAAAGGTTACTGATTATGCAAAAAGTTATATGCTGAAACATCCTGATATCTTTTACCCAGATTCAAATGACTACTCCTCTTTTAAAGTAACGAATAAAACACAGTTTTATTTCGCCGATGACGGATTGTATTTGATTTTTCAGCAGTACGAAGTTGGACCATATGTTTCAGGAACTCCTGCAATTAAAATTCCATCTTCCTTTTATAACTAATTTTATATAGAAAAAAAGCGAAGAAAGCATTTATTCCTGCTTTTCTCCGCTTTTTTGTCTTTCAATTTCCTCTTTTAATTTTGGTTCTGGGGCAAATTCTTCTTCCCAATGAGGTGGTTTTATTATTTTCCCATCCTCTGCTCTAAATCGTGGCTTTCCATCTTCAAATAATTTCCCCATATTTGCATCTTGAACAATCTTAAACAAAGGAAATGGTTCCACTCCAGCAATGACAAAGCTTCCTTGATTAAAGTATTCAATGTCAGTTAAAGCATCCATTTGTGCTACTAGAACATCATCTACCGTTTTTTTTTGCGATACGATCTTATCGGCAGCCTTGTTTAAACCGGCAAGAAATTTTGCATATAGCTGCTTAAATTCTTCTTCATTTCCGTTAGCCGTTGCGTATAAGAATTCAACTATTTCTTCTCCCGTCCAAACGGCGCGATTAAGTGCTGTTTTTTCATCAATAGCTTTTGGCTTTTCTGCTACTGCATGTCCAAATGCTTGATGAAATTCTTTCACCATATAATACATTTTATTATCTTGATTCATATTATCTCCCTTGTTAAACTTTATTGAACATCAACCATTTTAACATGAATATCTTTTCTATTTCATCTATGTTTAACATAGACTAGAAATCTTTTTTGCTCTATGAAAACCTTTTATATAAAACGGTATTTATTTACAATATTTCAACGGTTTTATGATACAAGTAAACATGGATTTACTAGTATTTGAGTGACTGCTATAATACTAGATAAGAAAGAGGTGTTTTATCAATGGAGATATTTAGTATTCGTGAATTAACAGAAGTAATACATCATGTCGAAATTGAAGGACAAGGGGGTATTTTTAAAGAGGAGACGGGCCTTCTGCCAAAGGATCATCCTAAAGAATTTCTAAATAGAATGGAAAACTATAGTACGGATAGTCAATTATTAAATAAAATTAATGCTTTAACAGTAGATGAAGCTCTTCATATTTTTGTAAAGTCCGTCTTTGTTGTTCGCATTAAACAACTAGAAAGTACAAATTATGTGATAGAAAATGATATTCTTCATAAAGTATTTTCAGACTATTTAATGGAAACTCCTACTCATTCTTAATCATTTATAATCAAACGCTATTTTCTAATAATAGATAATTGCTTTTGAACTTGCAGTTTGAATACACTTCGCTTTCTACTTAGCGGGCACAGAAAAACTCATCTTTGCACTCCTGCAGAATGCTAAACCTTTTTCGCATTTCCGTAGGAGTCTAAGTGTATTCTGTCTCCTAAGAACTACTCCTTTCATTTTCTTTCACCATCACAAACTGTGATACAACAACCTCAACAAAAAAATGTCCCATTCACATTTTGAAAATAACATTGTGTAAAAAAAGCGAGTAACTTTCAATTGGGACATCTTATTATAGTTATCGTATAAAGCAGCTTAATCGATTTTTTTAAACCTCTTTTTTAGCGGATCTGTTTATTTATATTTTTTGCTAATACTTCTACTGAATTCTTCTTCACATATAAATGAACAAATTTTTTATCTGCCAGTAAATTGGTTTTCCAATTTTCATGGCTCATTTTCTTTTTTAACTGTTGAAAAATGTACATACTATTCACACACCTTTCATCATTCTTATTTTTTTCATTCCCCTTATTTTGTTAAGTTAAACTTTTTTAGAAAATTCTTACTTTCATAACTACAATCACCATAAATTGTATTCAACGTAGAAAGTAGGTAAAATAAAGTGACACTTTTTCTAAAAGAACGTAAAGGAAGATGCTTACATGGAAATAAGACAACTTAAATATTTTATTGAAGTAGTAAAACAAAAAAATATCACAAAAGCATCGGAATCTTTACATATTTCTCAACCTGCACTAAGTAAAGTGATTAAAAGTCTTGAGGATGAAATTGGCATTATCTTAATCCACCGAACCAATAAAACACATGAATTAACGGATGCCGGTATGATTGTATTTGAATATGCAAAAAAAATAATTGCCCAAGTGGATGAAATGGCGACAACACTGCTTGATATGACAAATTTGAAGCGTGGAAGTATTAATATCGGTATTCCCCCTATTATTGGGAGTTTATTTTTTCCTAAAGTCATCGCCTCATTCCATCGATCCTATCCAAATATTCATATTAATATTAAAGAATACGGTGCAGCAAAAGTGGCTAAAAGTGTGGAAGCAGGAGAATTAGAAATGGGGGTTTCTGTTCTTCCAGTTTCAAATGAGGCTTTAAATATTTTTCCACTTTTACAGGAAGAGATGAAATTAATTGTTAATGAAACACATCCACTATCAACAAGGAAAGTCGTTCATATAAAAGAGTTAAAAGAAGAAAATTTTGTTTTTTACAGTGAAGAATTTGCTCTATATGAAATCATGAGAAAAAGATGTATTCTCGAAGGATTTGAACCAAGCATTATTTTTAAAAGTTCTCAATGGGATTTTATCGTAGAAATGGTTGCTGCCAATCTAGGAATAACTATGCTTCCACAGTCCATTTGCAATAGAACAAATAATAAGCATGTCCGCATTATCGATTTAAAACCTGTTACCAAATGGGAGTTAGCTATTGTTACAAAAAAAGATCGTTATCTCTCCGTTGCCGGACAGCGTTTTATTGAGTCTGTAATGAAATAGTTGTTAAACAGCCTAACATTCTGCACCTCTCCTCCTGCTGGTACACATGTAACTTGAAGTAGAAGCAAATACTCCTAGGGTATTTACAGGGCCTGCGTGACCCCATAAGAGGGGAATCGCCGCCCGCCCCATGGAAAGTCAAGTGTATTCCAGTTTCAAAAAACACCTATTTTTTACCTTCTAAAAAAATGGGCTTTCTCTACCTTTCTTAAACGAATTTTCACATTTTTTTCACAATTATCCCTTCATAATAAATTTACTCTTGACAAAAACACGCATAATATAAAGCGTTTTCACCTATTATATAAGCGTTTTCATTTCTTATTATAACTTTTAGTTATATTAAATATAATAACTATGTATTTTACGAATAACATTTTAAGACGTATGATTACTTTATCAAAACAAATTGATTATATGATGTCTATATAAATATTTTTCATTTTGTGAAGGGAAATGATTTGCTTGAAATTCATTGTTATTATTACTCAAATTTTATTTATCCATGTATTTCTTTATATTGGAATGGTAATAAAATGGGTCGTACCTCTTCCTATTCCAGCTTCCATGGTTGGATTAATACTATTATTAATCTGCTTACTAACAAAAATTGTCAAAATTGAATGGGTAGAAAAAGGAGCAACTTGGCTGCTTGCAGAGCTTTTGCTATTTTTCATTCCTTCTGCAGTTGGGATAGTAAACTACGACGAGATACTAAATATGAAAGGGATTCAAACGATTTTATTAATTGCGGTTAGCACATTTGTTGTCATGATCGCAACTGGTTTTACTGCAGAAAAAATTTACAATAGAAAGAGAAGTTTTTCCAAATGAAAATAATCTTTTTAACCGCAATTACTTATTTATTTTATCTTTTTTCAAAATGGTGCTATAAAAAAACTGGCAACCCATTATGTGGTCCGTTATTATTAACACCTGTTTTATTAATTGCTTTCATCACTATTTTTCATATTTCTGCAGGAAGTTATTTGCAATCATCCAAATTATTAACACATTTATTAGGTCCAGCTACTATTGCCTTTGCAGTACCTATTTATAAACATAGAGAACTATTAAAAAAATATTATCTAATTATTTTAGTAAGTGTTACGACCGGAACAATTGTAGCGATTATGTCTTCTTATTTCTTGTCATTATTAATCAATCTACAATCAGATTTTATTATCAGTATTATTCCTAGATCTATTACAACACCAATTGCTATTGAGGTTTCAGAAGAAATTGGGGGTTTACCAACTTTAACGACAGTTTTCGTTATTATCACAGGGATAATAGGTGGAATTATCGGTCCATTTGCGATAAAATTACTAGCACTTAAATCATCCATTGCAAAAGGATTAGCATTAGGAATGGGAGCACATGGTGTCGGAACAGCAAAAGCTATGGAAATTGGAGAGCAAGAAGCTACATTTTCAACATTAGCAATGATTTTAGCAGCATGGATTACTGTCGTATGGGGAAGTTCACTAATACCTTTATTAATGAATGTAGTAAGCAGCAGTTAACACATTGTATTTAATAGGAGGCATGAGAATCAATTAGGATTCCATGCTTTTTTACATTATATTTTGTGTTTTTATATCTTTAGGCACTTTTCTAAAGATCATTGTTCTCAAATAGAATGCAATAAAAACCTTTGTTAAAATAGATTGATTAAAGTGTATGGTGAGAGTTGCAATATTCTTGCTGGAGGAAGCTCAAGCGAAGCCACGCGAACAACGAGGAGCATTCAGGAGTAGACATCAACTTAGTTGTCGATGGGGAAAGTTTGCGAAAAACATCCTATCTTTATTAACAAAAGAGATTGTTATTCATTCTTTTTTATAAAGTAATCAAAATCAAAACCACCCGTGATAACGGGTGGTTTGCTCTACGGCTGAAAGCCTTTGTTACTGACCAAACCCTAAAGGGCTACTGAATGGTTCGCCAAGTGTACTACTTCTACTGGCCAGACCTCAAAGGCCTTCTGCTTACTTTCGTCTCTTTTTCTTTACCTCTTCGCCTGTGAATGGATCCATGTATTCCATCATCGTTAATTGTTCTGCGACTATATCATCTTGAATTTGATTTCGTATATATTCTTCTATTACCTTTTTGTTTCTTCCAACTGTATCCACATAATATCCCGTACACCAAAATTTTCGGTTTCCATATTTGTATTTCAAATTTGCGTGACGATCGAATATCATCAAACTACTTTTTCCTTTTAAATATCCTACAAATGCTGACACACTTAACTTCGGTGGAATACTTACTAACATATGCACATGATCTTTACATGCTGTTGCTTCGATAATCTCTACACCTTTTCTTTCACATAACCTACGCAATATTTCCCCGATATCCTTTTTGATTTTCCCATAAATTACTTGTCTTCTATATTTCGGGGCAAACACTATGTGGTACTTACAATTCCATGTTGTGTGTGCTAAACTATTATTGTCTTTTGACATAAAAACTCCTCCGTATGCTGATATTTTGGTTGGCGAACCAAAAATATTTTAGCATCTCGGAAGAGTTTTTTTAATACCACGCTATAAGCTTTTTAGAACCCTAGGCCTAGCCTAGGGTTTTCTTTTCCATAATAAGAAAAGGATAAAACCTATTGCAGGTTTTATCCTTTTTTTATAAATAATTTACTTAGAATATATGCTATTGTTGTTTACTACTTGAAGTTCTCTTGTCGTTTCTACCATGTCACTTCCGCAAATTGGGCACTTTGGTTTTTCAGTGCTTTTAAAATTGTCACGAATCCAACATTTACACGTATCTGATACACAATCCCAAATCATAACTTCTTCTTTAACAACTTCTTCGTTATTTTTTCTACCAAAACCCATTGCCAAATGAAGCACCTCCATGAAGCTTTTTTAAATAAAAAATACTTGTTAACAAAGGATAACTACGGATTCCTTAAACAAGTTGGTAAAAAAATATAAAACTTTAAATGACCTATCTTCTAATTATAACACTTTTCATAATTTTGTCAATCTCTAATAACCAAGGCTTCATTTAGCTATTTGTACGGAAACATATAATGAAAAGAATTAGCTATAAAGAATGGAATATGATATTATTTTCAAGGATGCTAAAGTGACGATTTTTTAATGATGGTTTTCGGAGAACTGCATATAATAGACTAGACTATTGCACACCACTCCTCAGCTCATTAATTCCCCATCCCTACTATTATTACGCATATTTGAACAAATGAATCAAGGAGGACAAACATGAACATTAATGAATTTACTGTAGAGAAAATAAATGATCCAACCGGCATCCTTTCAGGTGAACGTTATGAGTTTTTTTTGAATCTGGAAATGGATGAAGATGATGACCTTTCCACTATTCAAGGCTTGCAGCTTAAAGTATTATTTTTTGTCGAGGGAGACAATACAAAAATTTTAAATTATGATTTCTATAATAGCAGTGAAAATAAATATCTGGATTTTGCATTAGAGGAAGAAGAAGTAGCAGAAGTTTATGCTTTCTGCAAAGAAAACTATATAGATATAGCATAAAGTATAACTTTCGTTTGTGAAAATTTTTTACAAAATGTCATCAAGCTATACTTCAAAAAGTAAGAAAGTGTCTAAATAGGCTGGAGTTTTTCATTCTAATTTCCGGTTCTTACTTATATGTTTCGTAAGGCCCATAGAGCTTTTTTGACCTCTATGAGCTTTTCGAAACTTTAAGAAGCATCCCTTATTTTATCGCTTCGAATGGTTCATTTTAAGATTGTTTGTACCCTATTTACTTGATGCGCCTCATTAAAACGTTACCGGACAGTTCCCCAGCCTATCTTCTTGGTTTTCCAATCCGTCGGCAGAGGTTCTATAATATAGCCTATTAAGGGTAGGAAAAGACCATATTCGTAATAAGTTTTTCAGCAACTCATTATGCTTTACGTGAAACTAGACTTCGATCGATTTGCCGTCTTCCACAATATGATGCATTAAATGTGCTAAATAATGAATTGGTCCAAAAGTATCCTCTTCCAGCTCTTCTTCATCCACCTGCAAGTCATTTAAATGCAAGGCAATAAACTGATAAAAATCTTTTAACTCGAAGGAATAGCAAGCTGATGGCGTTTCCTGATCTTCTTCATATTGGAGAACAAGATAAGACTCTTGTCCACTTTCATTAACGGCATCAAAATAAATAAAGAAACCAATATTGGTGTCTAATTCAAATAACTGTCTTGTACCACCACTAGTCAATTTATTAAAATCATCTTCATTTAATTTTGTCACTACCATATTTGCGATTCCATCTTCTTGATGAAATTCCACTGTATATTCTTTCATGTCAACACACCTCTTTCATTCCTTTCTATTGTAAACAAACTTGTCCTGTAAAGCAAAGATAACAATCTATACACTTTCCGATTTCTCATTTTCTCAGGACAGCAAAAAAAGCCCGCTCAATCATAAGAGCGGGCTTTCTATAATAGTTTAAAGTTTCGTTACTTTTACAGCTTGTGGTCCACGTCCACCTTGCTCAATATCGAAACTAACCTCTTGGCCTTCATCTAATGTTTTAAATCCTTCTGTTTCAATAGCAGAATAGTGTACAAATACATCTTCTCCACCTTCTACTTCAATGAATCCAAAGCCTTTTTCAGAATTAAACCATTTTACTTTACCAGTTGCCATTTTATTGCCTCCTAGATTTGAATAAATGCAGGATACTCTATGTAATAACCTACATTTATTCAGTTTACCCACTTTATTTTGTTTTAATCAAAATTTACGGATAAAAATCTAGTTTCCAGCATTAGATAAAATGATAACCAAAAGAGGTTATATTATGCTTTATTACGGCTTCTGCCTCTTCTTTCTCCACCTGAGCTTTTACGATTGCGATCATAGCTGCCACGTTCACCACCGCGATCATTACGACGACGACGGCCACCACCGTTGCCTGAACCAGAACCTGAACGATCTTTTTTCGACTTTTTGCTGCGAAGCGGTTCTACTGCTGTTAATTTAACTGGAGTTGCGTCAGGCTCTTTTGTTAACAATTTTAAAGCTGCAGCTAATAATGTTACTGAATCCTGATCTTCTAAAAGGGATTCTGCTACACGTTTATATTCAGCAAATTGATTTTCTTCAATTGTTTTCGTAATTTTGTTGATAGTAGCTTCTTGATTTCCAGCTAAAACATCTGTTAAAGATGGAATTGGTTTTTTCGTCATTTTCTTTTTCGTTACATTTTCAATAATGCGTAAATGATCTAATTCTCTTGGAGAAGCAAATGTAATCGCTAATCCTTTTTTACCAGCACGTCCAGTACGGCCGATGCGATGCACATAGCTTTCTGGATCTTGTGGAATATCAAAGTTATAAACGTGAGAAACACCGCTGATATCCAATCCACGGGCAGCTACATCTGTTGCAACCATGATATCGATGCTTTGTTCTTTAAAGCGACGAATTACTTGGTCACGTTTACCTTGAGGAATATCTCCATGAATTCCTTCAGCAGAATAACCACGTTTAATTAATCCTTCTACCACTTCATCGACACGTTTTTTTGTACGTCCAAAAACGATTGCTAGTTCTGGTGATTGGATATCCAAAAGGCCGCATAATACATCAAACTTTTGACGTTCTTGCACTTCCATATAATGCTGTTCAATATTTGTAACAGTCATTTCTTTTGCTTTCACTTTTACTACTGCAGGCTCAACCATAAAACGTTCTGCCAAAGATTGAATTCTTCTCGGCATTGTTGCAGAGAACAATAATGTTTGACGGCTGTCTGGCGTTTCACTTAAGATTCTTTCGATATCTTCAATAAAGCCCATATTTAACATTTCATCTGCTTCATCTAAAACAATCATTTTTATATCTTGTAAACGAATTGTTTTGCGCTCAATATGATCAATTAAACGACCAGGTGTAGCAGCGATAATTTCAGGTTTTTTCTTTAACCCACGGATTTGACGATTGATATCTTGTCCTCCGTATATTGGTAGCGTACGAATTCCCTTTACAGCACCAATGCGGTTTAACTCTTCCGCAACTTGAACTGCCAATTCTCTTGTTGGTGCAATTACCAAGCCTTGAATTGCTTTACCAACTTCAATTTTTTCTAACAAAGGCACACCAAAAGCAGTTGTTTTTCCTGTTCCTGTTTGCGCTTGTCCAATCATATCTTTGCCAGAAAGAGCAATTGGAATTGCCTCCGATTGAATTGGTGTTGGTTCTTCAAAACCCATGTTAGATAATGCCTTTTCTAAATTACTGCTTAGATTAAAATCTGAAAAAGTTGTCAATACTTTTTCCTCCTTAGTGTATTTGCTCTGCAAATCGATACAATTTAATTGGAATAAACGTTGAAGCATACAGAATGTTTTGTTGTTAAAAAAATTTCAACCCTGTGTTTTTCCATAAAACAACCAGGATCAAAGCCTTTTTATTTTTCCCTTTATAATGGAAAATGAATCTGTTTTGAAAAATATCTTTAGCAGAGCGTATTGTCATTTAATAGTGTTTAAATATATACTCTCCATTTTATTTCACTTTTTTTCATTTCCAGAACAATTAAGGTAAATCATTCAAAACATTCGGTATACCTCGTTAAAGTGGGAGATATGCGGATAGAAAACTGATGAAAAAAAAGGATGAATATAATTGAGAAGAATTATTTGTATTAAAGATTAAGCTCCCTTTTATCCATTGGTTCACATAACAATGAGATAAAAGAATCTTTCTCAATAAAAAAGGTGATGCATTATGGAAAGGCATCACCTTTAAACTTTACAAAAATAGATTAAGCTTTAGTTACATTAGAAGCTTGAGGTCCACGGTTACCTTCAACGATTTCAAAAGTTACATCTTGACCTTCTTCTAAAGTTTTGAAACCGTCAGTTTGGATTGCAGAGAAATGTACGAATACATCTTGTCCTTCTGTAGACTCGATGAAACCAAAACCTTTTTCTGCATTAAACCATTTAACTTTACCTGTATTCATTGTAAAACCTCCAAAAATGTGTTACACCTTTAAGCACCTAATATAAACTTTTAGGAATCGATAAATCTTCGCCACATAAAAGGTCGTAGCCTTTATATGCAGGGATCTAAATCGTCTACATATTATTGCAGCTACGACCACTTATCCATAAAACATATACCGAACTTAATAGCGTTAAATACATCATATAAAATTTTTAAGCATTTGTCAATGAAGTTTTATTGACCTAAAGATGTTCTTTTATTCAGAAAAAAGCAACACATTAGAACCAATTTATTTCAAAGAAGCTTCTGCTGAATCCACCGTGTGCTTTAAAAGCATACTAATGGTAACAGGGCCAACTCCGCCAGGTACTGGTGTAATGGCAGAAGCCAATTCATAACATGCGTCATAATCAACATCGCCAATATTACCTTTGTTATAGCCTGCATCTAAAATTACAGCACCTGGTTTAATCCAATCACCTTGTATAAAATTAGGCTTGCCTACTGCTGCAATAACAATATCTGCTTGTTTTATATGGCCAGCAAGATCTTTTGTTCGCGAATGACAAGTGGTGACAGTTGCATCTTCATTAAGCAATAAAGCTGATACTGGCTTTCCAAGAATCGGACTTCTTCCAACTACTACAGCATGCTTGCCACTTGCATTAATATGGTAATATTCCATTATTTTTAGTATTGCAGCCGGTGTGCAAGATGGATATTTCCCAAACCCTAATGCAGTTTGCCCGTATCCAAAACTTGTAACCCCATCCACATCTTTATCAATAGCGATTGCTTCAAATGCCTTTCTTTCATCAATTTGATGCGGCACAGGATGCTGAAGCAAAATACCGTGTACATTTTTATCTTCATTTAATTGATTGATTACTTCTAATAGCTCTTCTGTTGTTGTTTCTTTATCAAGATTTATCTTTCTAGAATCAATGCCAAGTCTTGCGCATGCATTCCCTTTCATTCTTACATACGTTTCAGAAGAAGGATCATCCCCTACTAAAATCGTTGCTAAACAAGGTGTTATTTTCTTTCCTTTTAATGCTTCAATTCTTGTCTTTAATTCTTCTTTTACTGCAGTTGCTACTACATTGCCATCTAGTATAAGTTTTTCAGTCATGTAAATCCCTCCGGAAAAGTGTTAAAAGATGCATTCTACATCTTTTGCCCAGACGACCGGCGATACATATACACAGCTCCCATATGGTTTATTCCATTATTGTCGTCAGTTACTGTGCCATTTACATTTTACAAAAGTATCATAACATAGGTTTTAAGCAATTTGAATAATGTTTTTACTTTTATTCTTATTCCTTGTGAATCGACTATCGTTCCGAGTTTTTTTAGAATAATAAAAGAGTGTCCCTTAGATTAGAAGGAATCATTAGCTATCTATCAAAATAAATAGAAAATGATTTTTTTTTCTAATAAGAGACACTCTTTTTTCTTGCATATACTTAAGGATTTACACTTATATTTTACTTTATACTAGTGTATATACCTAAAACAACGAAAGCCCTACCTCTCTTTCATCCTTACGGCTCCTAGTCCGTGCCAGTGTGAATTTAGGATAGTTAACGAGAACGGCAAAAATACATTTCTGAAATAAATTTAAATGGAAGGATTTAATCCGCGATTAGTGAAGAATATAGAATGTGTTTTTGAAGATAGTTGAAGTGTAAATCTAAAATTTAGTAATTGTTCCGAGTTTTATTAAATGACTAACTTACACGATTTTCTACATGTTTCCGTTCAAACCTCAAATACATACAAGATACATCATATCCTATTATTTACAAATAGTCAAATGAAATCATTCTTTTTAATTATTTTCTCCCTATCCAAATAGTAATTACTATTTTTCCCTGTTACTCCTCCATTCTGCTTGCTCAGTTACTTATACCTTGAAATAACCACTTCTAAACTACTCAAACTTCGTGGTTATAAATTCCTCTTCATGTATTGCCAAAACTTTTTTGGGGTGTTTTTTGCAAACATTATTCTTATAAATAGGGGCAAGATTCTCGTTTCAGGATGCTCGCTTTCCGTGAGACGTGCGATGAGCCTCCTCGACGCAGGCGCCTGCTTAGGTCTCATCTAACCCGCTAATCCCACAGGAGTCTCGCACCTTACACTCCAATCAAGCCGTTTTGATTCATTAGTTGCTGTCGTTGAACTGGAAAAACACCCACCTTATAGAATACTCAAGCGGCACATTTTGGTAGAACAACGTTCAATAAGAAAAGCGTGGGTCGCCTTGCTCAGCCCCGAGGAAAAATGTACACATGGCTCAAAAAGTACTTTTTGAGCCATGTGGGCAATAATCACAATGGCTAGCAGCTTGCACTAGACACTCATCTAAGTTTCAACATTTTTTTCTTTCTTATTTTCTAAAAAAAACAACGCTACTATGGTTTAGCAATAATACCTTGTAATGAAATTCGAAGACAAGAACTTATTCTAAAACAGGTTGCTTGTAACGGAGGGTGCGAAGTTTTGAGTTAACTAATTTATTTATTAAAAAGTGGTTCTTTTTTCTACTGACCAATTCCTTTTAAGCTAATTTATCTTTTTGCTGTATATCGGATGGAAACGTAGCAGTCGCTATTTCTTTTTCTAAATCCTTAGAATTCTGCTGTTTCTCCTCCTTATTCCAACAGAAATAATCCTCCATATAGTGAAGTACATTTGTTTTATACTGTTCTACAAGGTTTATATCAAACAAGATACATCCTGTTCGTCTTAATAATACATCAACAGGAGTCACTGCCATCTCATACTCCATTGCATAGCGGAGTTTAGCCCACAAAAGAATAGGCAGCCCATAATGCACCGCTTCCTCCCTACTTTCTTTTATTAAATGGAAAACAGTTGCAGCATTACTGCCATATTGACCAGCAATCATGTCTGCTTCTTTCTCTTTCAGTCCGGCTTCTATTCCATTTAATATAACTGCTGATCGATAGCTCTCAAAGTTAGCAGAGCCACCAACATCCCCGCCAGAGATAGGCAGATGCTTTGTACTGCATGCTTGATATGTTTTTTCCAGCTTTTTAGAAACTAAATCCACTACTGTTTCCGCCATTTTCCGATATCCCGTTAATTTCCCTCCTGCTATCGTAATTAAACCAGATGCCGATTCCCAGATTTCATCTTTCCGTGAAATTTCAGAAGGATCTTTTCCATCTTCTAAAATTAATGGCCTTACCCCAGCCCAGCTAGATTCGATCTGTTTTTCAACAATGTCTACACTCGGAAACATATAATTAATCGCATTTATAATATAGGTTCTGTCTTCACTTGTTATGGTTGGATTTACAGGATCCTCCCCATAAAAGGTATCGGTTGTGCCAATATATACTTTTCCATCTCGAGGAATGGCAAAAACCATTCTTTTATCAGGTGTATCAAAATAAATCGCTTGCTTTAGCGGAAACACAGACTGATCAATAACAAGATGCACGCCTTTTGTTAATTGCAATGACTTTCCTTTTTTGCTACCATCCTTTTCTCGAATAGAATCCACCCATGGTCCTGCTGCATTAACTATCTTCTCTGCAAAAATAGAATATTTTTCTTCAGTAAGCATATTTGTCACGAAAACACCGTTTATTTTTCCTTGGTTATTATATAAAAGTTTTTCCACTTTTGTATAATTGAGTGCAGTCGCTCCATTTTCGATTGCTTTTTTCATTACTTCTATCGTTAAGCGGCTATCGTCTGTACGATATTCCACATAATATCCGCCTCCTTTTAAGCCTTCTTTCTTTATAAGCGGTTCTTTTGCTAATGTTTCTTCTTTTGAAAACATAACACGTCTTTCTTCTTTTTTTACTCCAGCAAGAAAATCATATAATCGTAAACCAAAACTTGTAGTCATCTTTCCAAATGTTCCGCCTGCATGAAAAGGCAAAAGCATCCACTCAGGGGTCGTCACATGTGGACCGTTTTCATAAACAATCGCTCTTTCTTTCCCAACTTCTGCGACCATTTTTACTTCCATTTGTTTTAAATAGCGCAATCCTCCATGGACCAATTTAGTGGATCTGCTTGATGTTCCTGCTGAAAAATCCTGCATCTCAACAAGGGCCGTTTTCATGCCTCTAGTTGCTGCATCAAGGGCAATTCCTGCACCCGTAATTCCACCGCCAATAATCAACACATCAAACTTTTCTGTTTTTAATTGCTTCTCCATTGCATTTCTATTTATTGTCTTCATCTTCCATTCCTCCTAAATTAGGCAGCTTAACAAACAAAAAGAGACCACAAGCAGCACTATCAACTAATCGATAATGACTTGTGGTCTCTCCGTATCTCCAGACATCTTATTAACTTAACGTAAGTATAGCATAGTTACCTGTATTTTCATAGTATTAACACTTATCAAAAATTTCTAAGAAACTGTTAATCTTCTGTTCTATTTAAATGCCATGGTTGCACGAACAGCCTTTTGCCAACCAGCATATAATTCTTCGCGATTTATCTCATCTATTTTTGGTTCAAATGATTTATCTAAACTCCACTGCTCGGATATTTCCTTTTGATCCTTCCAAAAACCAACTGCAAGTCCTGCTAAATAGGCAGCACCTAATGCTGTCGTTTCATTAATAACCGGCCGCTCTACTGGAACATTTAATATATCACCTTGAAATTGCATTAAAAAATTATTTTTTACTGCTCCTCCATCTGCTCTTAATGCTTTTAATTTTATATTCGAATCTGCTTCCATAGCAGAAAGAACATCTCTTGTTTGATATGCCAGCGATTCTAATGTTGCGCGAATAAAATGTTCTTTCGTTGTGCCTCTTGTTACCCCAAACATGGCTCCTTTTACATCACTATCCCAATAAGGTGTTCCCAATCCAACAAATGCAGGTACTAGATAAACTCCATCGGTTGAACTTACACGATTAGCATACATCTCACTGTCTTGCGCTGTCTTTATCATTCTTATTCCATCACGCAGCCATTGAATAGCAGAGCCTGCAACAAATATGCTTCCTTCTAAAGCATATTCGACTTTCCCATCTAACCCCCATGCAATAGTTGTTAATAGTCCATGCTCTGACTTCACAGCTTTTTCACCAGTGTTCATTAACATAAAACATCCTGTACCATATGTGTTTTTTGCCATGCCTTCTTCAAAACAAGCCTGACCAAAAAGTGCTGCTTGTTGATCGCCAGCCACTCCTGCAATCGGGATATTTTTTCCAAAGAAATGATAATCAACCGTATGTGCATAAATTTCGGATGAAGCTTTCACTTCTGGGAGCATTGATTTTGGAACGGTAAGAATATCAAGCAATTCTTCATCCCATTGTAAATCATATATGTTAAACATTAATGTACGGGAAGCATTTGAATAATCTGTAACATGGGCTTTTCCTCCTGAAAGCTTCCATATTAACCACGTATCTATGGTTCCGAATAACAGATCTCCATTTTCTGCTTTTTCTCTCGCTCCATCAACATTGTCTAAAATCCACTTTACTTTCGTTCCAGCAAAGTAAGCATCAATTAGAAGACCTGTTTTTTCTCGAATAAGTTGATCGTATCCTTTTCCTTTTAGTTCTTCACAAATTTCTTTCGTTTGTCTTGATTGCCAAACAATGGCATTGTAAACAGGTATACCTGTATTCTTATCCCACACAACTGCCGTTTCCCTTTGATTCGTTATGCCAATTCCCTCGATTTGATCTGCTTTAATATCAGATTCTGATAATACAGCCGCAATCACAGACAGGATAGATCCCCAAATCTCATTTGCATTATGCTCTACCCAACCTGGTTTCGGAAAAATTTGTGTAAACTCTTTTTGAGCTGAATAAACAATATCCCCTTTTTTGTTAAAAATAATCGCTCTTGAACTAGTTGTTCCTTGATCCAACGATAAAATATACTTTTCCATCTTCTATACCCCCGATTTGTTTGCTCTATTATTTTATATACCTTTTTCTCTATTAAGCTGCTTGTTTATTTCTGTTTTCACTTTCTCTTTTGGAAGAAAAAAAAGCAAGTAATAATAAAACGATATTTACAGCTATTACTACCCAAAAACTAGTAGAAATCACATTTTTATAAACATATTGATAAAAAATAGCTGCCAATGATCCGCCTAGAATCGGACCAACAACAGGGATCCATGCATATCCCCAATTAGAGCTTCCTTTTCCATGTATAGGCAGAACGAAATGGGCAATGCGGGGACCTAAATCACGTGCTGGATTAATCGCATATCCAGTTGTTCCTCCTAGAGACATTCCAATAACAACAATTAACAGTCCTACAGCAAAAGGATTTAAACCTTCAGCAAATTTATTTGCTCCAATAAACAATAAGCCTAATACTAAAATGAAGGTTCCAATTAATTCGCTTAATACGTTAGAAAATCTATGCGGAATAGCAGGACCTGTTGAAAAAACACTTAATTTTGCTCCTTGGTCTTCCGTTGCCCTCCAATGAGGTAAATAATGCAAATAGACTATTACCGCACCTAAAAAAGCGCCAATCATCTGTGCTAATATATAGATTGGAACTTGATTCCAAGCAAAGTCTCCCGTTATAGCAAGAGCAACGGTAACAGCGGGATTTAAATGAGCGCCACTTATGCTGCCAACTGCAAAGACTCCCATCGTTACAGCTAATCCCCATGCAATGGTGATAACAACCCACCCACCACTATTTGAGAACGTTTTCTTTAAATTCGCACCTGCTACTACCCCTCCACCAAATACAATCAAAATCATTGTACCGATTATTTCTCCCACGAATGCAGACATTCTATCTCCTCATTCCCCTTCGTAATTAGTTAGACAAAACGGCAAAAAGGAGTGCACAACAGAAAAAACTATCACATAAAAAATGTGACCATCTGTGTGCATCTCCTCTTCTCCAACACGTTTTATTAACTTATCACCTATTTTACGCATAATTGTAAACGCTGTCAATAAAGTATTTTTCTTTTCCACTATAATAATAGGAACTTACCAAAAGAAAAATTTGGCGTTTGTATATATTTTTACTCCCCCAAGGTCCAAAGTTGTTTTTTAGACGTTGTAATACTTGTCGCTCCAGCTTGTATCGCATTTTCTACTTCTTGTTTTGTACGAATTAAACCACCAGCTAGAATAGGAACATTTACCTTTTCTTTAATTTCTTTTATCATCCATGGCATCGTACCAGGTAATACTTCAATGTAATCAGGCTGTGTTCTTTGCACCAATTTAATACTCTTTTCAAGCGCATGGCTATCTAATAAAAATACCCGTTGAATAGCCACTATATTTTTTTGTTTCGCTTTCATTATAACCGACGATTTTGTCGATATTAATCCATATGGTTTAAATTCCTGACAGATAAACTCTGTTCCAAAATCATCACTTTTAATCCCTTGAATGAGATCAACATGATAAATCATTTTTTTTCCTGCTTCTTTCGCCATTAAACTTATGTTTTTTAATTGTGAAATATGAACCTCCAAAAACACCCCAATTTTATAATTGCTTTGTAAAAAAAATTCAAATTCTTTCATCGTTGCCGAGGCTGGTATAACTTTTTGATTCATCCTCTATTCCCCCCAATCATTGATCTTTATCTTTTTCTCTAACTAAATTACTGATGGGTTCTCCCTTCATAATAGCGAAAACACAGAATACAAAGAAAAAGAAAGGCAAGTCCAATCGAATATCCTCCTAAAACATCTGTTGGAAAATGAACACCTAAATAAATTCTGCTTATCCCAATACATAGGATTAGGATCGCCATACCAAACACCGCAGTTACTTTTATTTTTGTTGTTTTCGCTAAGTGAATAATAATATATGCTAAACTTCCATAAAATAGCATAGATCCCATTGAATGCCCACTTGGAAAACTGTAGCTTTGTTCCACTACAAGGGGTAAAATATCTGGACGTTCCCGTTTAAAAAACAATTTTAACCCTTTATTTAACAGCGCTCCAAGTCCAGAGGTACTAACTAAAAAAAGTGCAAGTGCCCATTTTTTCTTCCAACATAATATCCCTGCAAGTAGTATTATAATGGAGACAATCCATTTTATTGAGGCAATAAAACTAATTGCGACCATAATCATTGTCAGCGTTCCTGACACATATGATTGAATAAATGAAATAATATGATGATCAAAGTCAATCACGTTCCTGCTCGTAACCCAATTCGCTATTGCTATAAATCCACCCCCTGCAATAATAACAACAGATAAAAATAGCAATATATATTTTATTGTTAGTTTTTTTTCATCAACCATGTTTTCCTCCCAGTTATGTATGCGTTAGTCCTACTTTTTTGTTTGATTCCATTTTAACATTCGAATGTGGCTACGCTTTTTATGTTTGTGGACTATTTTAAAACAAGCAACATAATTTATGACAGCAAAAGCACTTTTACGAAACGATGATTATGCAGCCTAATTGAAAACATCTTACCATCAATTGTCCACTTATGATGATAAGATGCGCATATTCAATCAGCATAATTTTTTTTTGACTAAGCTTCTTTTGCTGTTTTTTTTCTGGTTCTTTTTTTCTTTTCTTCGGTTTTCTTTGGTTTCGTTGTATCAATGGAAGCTTGGAGTGCTGCCATTAGATCCATTACATTCGAAGTTTCTGCTTTTTCTTTGCTAACGACTATTTCTTTGCCAGTTTTTTTCGATTCAATTAACTGCAATAAAGAACTCCGATATTCATCCGTGTATTTACTTGGATCAAATGTTGTCGTTAACTGGTCAATTAAAAGAATGGCTGTTTCTATTTCCTTTTTGACAATCTGCCCTTCTGCCGGAACATTTGGCACATCTTCTACGTTTCTTACTTCATCAGGAAAATGAATGGTTTCCATTACCAATGTATTTTCGTAGACCCGAATAACAGCAAGCTGTTCTTTTGAACGAATAATAATTTTCGCAATCCCCACTTTTCCAGATTCTAATAAAGCTTGTCTTAATAAAGCATACGCTTTATTCCCGCCGTCTCCAGCAGACATATAATAACATTTTTCATAATATATAGGATCAATTTCTTCCATTTTG
Source organism: Niallia sp. WK069_GA_01 (assembly GCF_983173855.1). Taxonomy (NCBI): domain Bacteria; kingdom Bacillati; phylum Bacillota; class Bacilli; order Caryophanales; family Bacillaceae; genus Niallia; species Niallia sp. WK069_GA_01. The sequence continues at coordinate 2,472,640 of NZ_OZ470138.1, read as the reverse complement.
ACAAAATCAATGATTTCAACTGCTTTATCTTCGTTTTCTTTTCGCAATTTTTCTAGTTCTTCTTCATCCAACACAATGTATTTACCTTTTGCATATTCATATGCTTTCACAATATCTTCCGGCTTTACTTCTTTATGGCAAGCGGAACATTTTTTTTCGTATTTAATTGGTGCATGACATTCCTTATGAAGGGTTCGTAATTTAATGTCTTTGTCCTCCGTTGCAGTATGCAATTTAATTGGAATATTAACCAGTCCAAAACTGATATTCCCTTTCCACATTGTATGCATCGTCTTATCTCCTATCAGCATTTCAGCTGTAATTTATATTTCTCCTGCTATTTTTAAAATGGCTTAATCGTCGCTATTTCATTCCATTAATAATTGGTAATGAATGAATTAGTGGCAAAAGAGAAACGCTAAAGACGTAGTACAACTGCCAAAAATCGTTTTAAAGGAAGGGTAAGTATGACATATTCTGCTAATTTCATCATTGTCAGCTATGAGAAAAAGAAAGATTTCTTTCTTGTTGCCATTGTCAAAAAAGGTAAAATAATGGAAGTTGGCAGTTTTCGCAATGGTTTATTAAAAGAAGAAAAAGATATTTTACTACAATTACTACAGAGTAACAAAGTTAAATCAACAAAAAACCACTTGTATGTTCAACCAGGTATTTGTGTAAAGCTATCGTTTCGCTCTTTTCAAAATGAACGTTTAGTGGACCCTTATTTTGAAAAATTTTTATTGCATTTTGATTGGAAAAAATGCACATACGATTTCTTAATAAAAAACATGGCGCAAAATAAAATCAATATTACCAATCCCGATAAATTGTTGTTTCCGAACAAAAACATCACTAAATTAGACTATATTCACTATTTAGAAGCAATTGCACCTTTTTTGCTCCCTTTTTTAGAAAATCGTTTGTTAACATTAATTCGATTTCCCCATGGACTTTTTGGTGACTCTTTTTATCAAAAACAATGCCCGGATTATGCTCCTGCTTTTATCGAAACTAGTGAAGAAGATGCTATCCAATATATTGTCTGTAATAGCATAGAAACTTTAATTTGGCTAGGGAATCAGTTAGCCTTTGAATTTCATATCCCTTTCGAAACAATCTATTCAGAAGGAAAACCATCTGAAATAGTGTTTGACTTAGATCCACCCTCTAAAAACCATTTTTCATTGGCAATACATGCTGCAACCATCATAAAGAAGATTTTAGACAGTTTACATTTAATTTCTTATCTTAAAACTTCTGGAAATAAAGGGATTCAAGTATATATTCCCCTTCCGGAAAAAACATTTACTTATGAAGAGGTTCGCATGTTTACTGAATTTATTGCCAAATACATGGTTGCTGCTGAACCAAATTTATTTACCGTTGAACGGTTAAAAAAAAATCGGCATAACCGACTTTATATTGATTATATTCAACATAGCGGCGGGAAAACGATTATCGCTCCTTTTTCTATCAGAGGAAACGAAGATGGCAGTGTTGCATGCCCTCTTTTTTGGGATGAATTAACAGAGGAGTTAACTCCAAAAATTTTTACGACGCAGCATGTCTTGTCCCGCTTACATCAAAAAGGAAATCCTTTTAAAGATTATTTTGAAACAAAAACAATACAGCCATTTCAACAAGTGTTAGATTTTATTCAGAAGTAATTTTTTCTAATGTAAGATTGGCTTCCCTAAAAAGAGGATGTTGCTCTCTCGAATAGTCCCGCAGCCAGCATACACTTCGCTTTCCTGCGGGCGAGCGTCGAGCCTCCTCGCTGCGCTGCGGGGTCTCATCTTTCTCGCATTCCCGCGGGAGTCTGCGTGTATGCTGGCTGCTCTCTGCCTCAATCTTTGGCCATAAAACAAAAATAGAAGGCTGCTTTTTTTTGCTGTATTATGACTGCTAAAGAACTAATTTCCTCATTTTTTCTTTGTGAGTTTTTTCTCTATTTATTTTGAATGTTTGAAAATACTTATTCCCTTCACTAATATCATCTATCTTGAGGGAGTTTACATTCTGTCGGAGTGATTTGCATAAAGGCTTGTATACTTGGTTGTCTTAATGAACGTCCTTCTGGCCACTCTATATAATTCACTTTAACTGTTAAAACTGGCTTCAGCCATTGGACTTTTTTTATGCTCTCAGGCTGGTTAACAAATGGTTTATTTTGAATTTTTACTGGTTCTATTATCTCTGTGAACTTTCTCCAATCTTCATTTGTTAGCTTGCCTGTTCCTACATTTCCAATATACCAAAACTGCTTTTGCTGATCATATAGACCGAGTAGCATAGAATTAACAATGCCAGAACGGTAAGTGACGCCACCAATTACAGCAATTACATCTTTATAATTTTTAATTTTTTTCCAATCTGAATTTTTACCATTAATTATGTATTTACTATGCAGATTTTTGCATATAATTCCTTCCATATTTCGTTGCTGCACGACTTTAAATAATGTATGTCCTTCTTGTTCGACAGGAACAACCTGAATTCGAGAAGTAGGTTTCACTATACGAGAAAGAAGCTGTAAGCGTTCACGAAGAGGCTGATTGTTTACCCATTCTCCATTATAATAAATAACATCAAAAACCATGTAATAGATGGTTACTTCTTGCATAACTTCCTTCACTCTTTTTACATTGCGCAGCCCATCTCTTCTCATTACTTCATGAAAGGAGGGATTGCCATTATGATCAAGCGCAATTATTTCCCCATCTAAAATAACTGACTTCGCTTTACAATAAGCTGAAAAATCAGCAAGCTCTGGATAATGATAAGTTCGTTCATTCAACTTGCGATTAAAAAGGCTTAATTTTTTCCCATCATAATAAGTAAGAATCCGCACGCCATCCCATTTTATTTGACTAATCCATTCATCCCCTAAAGGGATATCTACTGCCATTATAGGTTCAAATGGCTTGATCGGTTCGATTTCCATATACAGCTCCTTTTATTACAATACTTTACATAGTTAAACTAATAAGTTTAGTATTTTCCTTAATTGAAAAATATATGATTATTACCTATCAAATCTAATTATCTAAAGTAAACACAGCAAAGGAGTAGTTTTCACCTATCCCAAAACGCAGGCACACTTTTTAAGGAGAAAGCTCTGTTAAGTCCGTAACAAGAATACACTTCGCTTTCCACAAGTGAATATAGAAAAAAAGGGAAGGTTAAACCTAAAGTTTATTTTGGCGCACGAAAGCCAGCTTCTACCGCTTCTTCTTCCGTACAAAACATAACTTCCGCTTTCGTTTGTTTGTACCATCTAGAGTCAGGGGTATGATAAATTTTGGCTGAAGACGTAATATTCCCTTTAATTTTACATGCTTTTGAAGTGTCTGTATTTTTACTTGTTTTTTCTTTTGAATGTATTAATTCTTTATGAAAACCGTCTTCTTGAGCATAATTTTCTACTTGCCAAATTCCAACACTTTTTTCCTGTGCTTCTTTTTGTATATCCGTAAATAAATCGACATACCGAGTATTAGGTGCGTAAATATATGCTACCCTCGCCAAGCCTTTTTGCAGCAATTGTTTTTGAATCATTTCACCATCTGCATATACATATGCCAACAAACGGCCATATTTATCTCGGTTTTGTCCGATATCAAACTCAAGCTCTAATGTTTCAGCATCTTCAACAACTTTTTTGGTAAACGCTTTAGCTTCTTTTCCATAAGGCTGTTCCCCTAAGCGAGGGTGGGACGTTTCTGGAGTATCTACTAATAGAAAACGAACATTTTCTTTCTCTCCTTTATACATAACAGATATAGTATCTCCGTCTATTGCCTTATCAAGCTTCACCGCTACCTTGTTATCATTCGTGTCTGCTGCTAATGAACACCCAGCAAGCACCACAAAAAGCAGCATAAACCACACACATAATTTAATTTTTTTCATCAGACATACCTTCTTTCCCTTACTAACCATTTATAAGAAAAGCGTAAGCGCCTTGTTCAACCCCGAAGAAAAATGTTCTCCTGACTCAAAAAGTGCTTTTTACTTTTAGAGGCAGGAGGCAATACTCACTGGGGTTAGGTGCTGAAGCTAGACAATAGAAAAGCGCAAGCGCCTTGTTTAGCCCCGAAGAAAAATGTTCTCCTGACTCAAAAAGTACTTTTTACTTTTAGAGGCAGGAGGCAATACTCACTGGGGTTAGGCGCTGAAGCTAGACAGACTTCACAATTAATGATTTTAAACTTTTTTATCTTTCAACAAGCTCAGTTGCTTTTTCGCAAAAGATTCTATTCAAAAAAATAATCACCTAAATCAATCTAAGCCTTCAGCCGCATATAAACTGAGAATCAAGGCATGATTGAAAAGGTGATCTTTTAAAAATTTTTATTAAAGAATGGTTCAAAAAGTCCGGTAAAAGGGACACGTCGAATTTATTCGTCGCCTTACCTTTCGCTTCACAAGTATTTAACTAGAAGATTTTAACTAAAAACGATCACGTCCTCTGAGCAACGTTGAAGTCACCACACCCTATGAAAGGCCGATGTTCAAAGTTAAGCTGCCTCGAACTTCTTGGTTCTTTTTTATCCTCTTTTTTGAACACACACTTAAACTAAATTTTCTTGTAAGTATTGCTGTGCATTTTGTTGAAGTTTTGCATATTGAGCGGCTTCTTCTTCTAATACTTCCTTTTTCAACACAGTGAAATTCGATGATTTATCTAACTCAACTTCCACTTCCGCCTGATAAACATAGGTGGCATTGCCAATTAGATCTATCCGATATTTCCCATCCGTTTCATGTACAAAACAACGCACTTTCCCACCATTGTTATAAACATCAATATATTCACCTGCTTGATTAAAGCCATTTAAGATGGAAACAAGAGAAGAAGCAGACATGGCTGTTCCACAGGCATTTGTAAAACCTACCCCTCTTTCAAACGTTCTAACATAAATGCTTCCTTTTTCTAAAATATAGACAAAGCTTACATTTACTCCATCTGTAAATAAATCGTTTGGACCATTTACAAAGGTACTTAATGTTTCTTGCAAAGATGAATCAATTTGCTCTTTATTTACAATAGAAATAAGATGTGGATTTGGAACTGCTACTGCAGTAAAGGTTAACTCTTCATTTAATACCGGCAGTTTTTCATTTACTAATGTTGATTGCTCAATATGTAAAGGTAAATCTTTCACATCAAAAGATACAGGTGAAATCTCTACTAAATAAGTTGGAATCTCTGGAAAAATCTCTTTTTCCCTTTTGACTTCTAGATTTGCTTTCATTGTTTCAATGACCGCTTCTTCCACCTTTAATAATTCACAAACATAACGTGCTACACAACGAATGCCATTTCCGCACATTGAAGCTTCTGAGCCATCTGCATTAAACACTCGCATTTTCGCATGTGCTTTATTACTTGGAAGAACAAATAATATGCCATCCGCTCCAAGAGATGTTTCTCTATTACAAAATGATTGCGCAAGCAGGGCACGCTGTTTTTCAGAAAAGTTATAAGGATTTGAAATCTCATCTATGATTAAAAAATCATTTCCACTACCATGACATTTTGTTAGTTTTATATTCATTTTTATTCCTCCACCATTTTTGCATTATCTTTTTCATTTTACTGTTCCAAACACAATCCTGCAATTATTTCCTTATTGATTATTGAAAACAGCCTATTTTTCGCGTGAAATGATAGATGCTTTTTATGTTTACGACAATATAAATAGTCCCTTCCTTTGTTGCCAAACCAAATATCCCTCAGATAATTATTTCTGAAGGATGGTTTATAGCGATTAAAAAACACACTTACTATTCTGTTGTCATTGTTTAGCTTCCATCAGCCTTTTCGCCCAGCTCACAGACTCTTTATACACATGGAATAATTCTTTTTCTTCGATATTTAATTCCTGACAGCTTTTACTCAACTTTGCCCAATCCGCTTTTTCAACAGCAAGAACGACATTCAGCACTTTTCTTTGAATATTTCTTTTCCCCATCAATGCCTCAGTAATCGTGTCATCTAAAGGAACTTGTTTTAAAATAGTATTCATTGGTAAATTTAATATGCTGTCCATTAATGAAAACATTCCTGTTAAAAAATGACCAGATAGATTCGTTCCAACAGGCATAAGCTTAGCTACCAATTCGCACATTCTCGCCCTAATTAAACAAAGTGTCATTATCTCGTGGGAGATTCCATTTTGAGAGTTTCTTTCTCGAACAGCTAACACATAAAGCCACTTTTGCAGTTCCATTAAGCCAAGCAAAACGATTGCTTGTCTTATGCTAGTAATTCGATGCTTTAATCCAAAACCAATAGTATTAATCAGTTTCAGCAGTTTGTATGATAAGGAAACATCTTGTTCGATTAAATCTGAAATAACGTCAATTTTTGGATCTTTAGAAGAAATGGATTCAATAATATTAAAATATGCATGAAAATACGTTGGTACATCATGTGTTGAAATAATAAACGGTTTTGAAAAAAAATACCCTTGAAATAAATCATATCCTAAACGTTTCGCTTTTTCATAAGCTTCTTTTGTTTCAAGCTTTTCTGCAAGTTTAATAATATTTAATGGCGCTACAAGATTTTCTAATTCTGTTCTTACTGATTCCGTTGTATTCAAAAAATCGATTTTAACGATATCCGCAAGCAATAACAACTCATATGCATACGCATTACTTTTATCAAAGATATAATCATCTAATACAATTTTATACCCTAGACCTTTTAACTCTTTGCAAATATCAATTATTCTCTGACTTGGTTCTACTGTCTCTAAAATTTCTATCACAATATCTCTCGGCTGAAAATACGTTGGCAGTTTTAACTCTAATAGATTTTCAGTAAAATTAATAAAACAAGGTTTTCCTTGAGCTAACTTTTCGATGCCAATATTTAAAAAGCTGTTGATAATAACATCTGCTGTTGCCTGATCTCCATCTATATTTGGAAAAACATTTATTTCATTATTTCGATATAAAAGTTCATAGCCATATACTTCTTCCACTCTATTAAACAGCGGTTGTCTTGCCACAAAAACTTCCATTTCTTTCCCTCCGCCATTTTTATGCTTTTCTTCTTAATTTCTTTGATATCTGAAAAGAGGCTCTCTCGTAATAAGTCCGCAGTCACATTTAGAAAACATCAAAAAAAAGACGCATTCTTATTCGACTTTTGATGGAATGTCGAATAAGAAATAGGCTTTAAGTTGACTACCACTTTACTGTTAGAGAACAAAATCAATATTATTTTAAAAAAGATTAGCAAATAAAAAAGATAGAGCTATTTTATCACATAAGCCCTACCTTTTTCCAATTAATGTGTATATTGAAGCACAAAGTTTATTAAAAACAGAGTGGATATGAAATACAATGGTATGGAAACTTCTTTCGCTTTTCCAAGTGCAATTTTTAAAATAGGATATAAAATGAATCCAATTGCCATTCCATCTGCAATACTATACGTAAAGGGAATCATCGCAATGATAAAAAAGCTTGGAAAACTTTCACTTAAATCCATTAAATCTAAATTACGAATATTCTGCAGCATTAATCCGCCTATAATGATTAATATTGGTGCAATAGCACTGTTTGGTATTAGTTTTATAACTGGTATAAAAAAACCAGAACATATAAATAATACCCCAGCAGTAATCGTTGTTAATCCCGTTTTTCCTCCTGCAGTCATACTTGCAGTGCTTTCAACTGTTGCTACGGTCGGACTGCTTCCAATAAAACTTGATAAAAAAACAGAGATGGCATTTGCTTGAAATGCTCTTTTAAAACGATCGGGTTTATTAATATAAGCTACATGGTTATGAACCAAACCAATATTCTCAAAAACCAACACTAATGTTAACGAAAATACGGCAACCCAAAAAGGAATAGCAAACAGTTTTTCAAAAGATAACTGACCAAATACATTCCAATATTGATCAAAATGAACCGTATCCCCTTTTGCTTGTCCCACATCTAATATACCAAATAACCAAGCTATTAAAGTACCAACGATAATGGTAATCAGGAAATTTCCTTTTACATTGCGTAAAAAAAGAATAATGCTTATTAAAAAGGTTAGTACTGTTGCTAAAACATGCGGATCATGAAAGGAGCCTAATGAGATTAACGAATTGGTTCCCCTCTCTACAACTCCACCTTTTTCAAGACCGATCAACATAAGAAATAAGCCTAATCCAACCGTAATAGACTCTTTTAATGACGATGGAATCGATTTGCTTACAATCCCTGCAAGTTTCGTAAACGCAACAAGCATAAACAATATTCCCGCAACAAAAACGACCGCTAAGGCTTCTTGCCATCTTAACCCCATTGATTGAACCATCGTATACGAAAATAAAGCATTAATCCCCATTCCTGGTACTAATAATACCGGAACATTTCCTAAAAAGCCCATTAAGAAACAACCAACAACAGATGTGATAATGGTTGCAATAATCGCTGCTTCTAGAGGAATGCCTGCTTCAGCTAATATAAGAGAATTTATTGCAACTATATATACAACGGTAAAAAAACCAATCGTTCCTGCAAAAAATTCTCCTTTCACTGTTGCTTGACTTTCCTGTAAGTGAAAATATTTATTCATAATTTTATTCATTTTTTTAACCTGCGTTTAATAGCCCTCTCCCTACCCGCATCACCTTTACTGAATTTATTTTTCTACAAAAACAATAAAGGGAGCCACAAACAAATATATTATCATATTTCCATATGTCTGCCAATCTTTTTTCACAAAAGAAAAAGCTGGAACATAAGTATTCCAGCCGAAGATAAACCCAAACCATGATACGAAGATGTAAAAAATTTCGTATCATAGTTTGGGTTTTTATTCATGTAAAAAAGAAGGTTTGTGGAAATCACCTGCAGCCTGCATACACTTCGCTTTCCGCGGGGTGGGATCTGAGCCTCCTCGGCGTTGCCTTGCGGGGTCTCAGCCTTCCCACATTTCCCGCAGGAGTCTTCGCACCCTCCGTTACAAGCAACTTGTTTTAGAATAAGTTCTTGTCTTCGAATATCATGACAAGGTATGATAGCTAAACACTAGTAGCGTTGATTTTTTATGTTATTATTCAACGTTGTTCTACCAAAATATGCCGTTTTTAGTCTATTCTATAAGATAGATGTTTTCACCAGTTCAACGACTGCAACTAATGGATCAAACGGCTTGATTGAAGCGGATATGCGAGACTCCTGTGGGTTAGCGGGTTAGATGAGACCCCGCAGGAGCTTGCGTGAGGAGGCTCATCGCACGCCCCATGGTAAGCGAGCATCCTGAAACGAGAATCTTGCCCCTATTTATAAGGAGTAATGTTTGCAAACAAACAACAAAAAGATTAATTAATCACCCTTTTCTAATTGCTCTAAACCAAGTTATAGCAATACATGAAGAAGAATTTATAACTGCGAAGTTTGAGTTAACTCTATGAAAAAACAGAAATAACCAGTATAGGGAAGTAACCATTTACGTGCTAAATTAGAGCATGTTCATCTTTACCTATTAACTATTAAGTTATGTCTCTGCCTCTTTCAAAGTATCAAAAAAATATTCTCCATTAGCCTGCCATTTTGCAGTCGTCCTTTTTCAATACTTATAAAGATGCTTACTTAAACTGTTTATATAGATTACCCATTTCGATTGCGCCAACTGCAGCTTCCCATCCCTTATTTCCAGCTTTTGTTCCAGCACGTTCAATCGCCTGTTCAATCGTTTCTGTTGTAAGAACACCAAATATAATGGGAACTCCTGAAGAAAGGGAAGAACTTGCCACACCTTTTGATACTTCACTGCTTACATAATCGAAATGTGGTGTTGCTCCTCGAATCACCGTTCCCAATGTAATCACTGCATCAAATTCATTCGAGTCGGCAAATTTTTTCGAAGCTAATGGTATTTCAAACACACCAGGCACCCAAACCACTGAAATATTTGCTTCTTCTACGCCATGTCTTTTTAATGCATCTTCTGCACCAGCTAATAATCTTGTTGTTATAAATTCATTAAATCTTGAAACAACAATAGCTATTTTTAAATCACTGCCAATTAGGTTACCTTCGTATGTTTTGATCATTTTGTCGTCTCCTCTTTTGTGATTGATTTTTTTATATATTCTATTAGCCCTTCAATTGTAATCATTTTTATATCAAAACGTTTTGACACTTGTGTTAACTCTGGCACTCTTGCCATCGTTCCATCCTCATTTAATATTTCACAGATAATTCCTGCAGGGTAGCTTCCAGCTAACTCTGCTAAATCAACAGCAGCTTCCGTGTGTCCATTACGCTCTAGCACACCACCTGCTTTTGCAATTAACGGAAAAACATGCCCAGGTCTAGTAAAATCTTGCGCCTTTACTCCCTTTTCAACCATCTTTTTTATTGTAAAAGCTCGTTCAAACGCGCTGATTCCTGTTGTTGTTTCTTTATGATCAACACTGACAGTAAATGCAGTTCCACGAGGATCATTGTTGACAGCAACCATCGGCGCAAGCTCCAACTGGACAGCTAACTCTTTTTTAATCGGCACACAGATTAATCCTCTGCCCTCTTTTGCCATAAAATTTATCATTTCTGGAGTTGCCATATCGGCTAATCCGATAAAGTCACCCTCATTTTCTCTATCTTCATCATCACAAACAATGATTACTTTTCCCTTTTTCAAATCAGCTACAGCTTCTTCAATGGAATGAAACATCTAAACACACCCTTCCCTCTTAGAGGTTGTTCAAAAAGTCCGGTAAAAATGACACATCGAATTTCTTCGTTGTCTTACTTTTCCGCTTCTCACGTATCCATACCATACGTTCCGATGCTCAAAGTTACGACGCCTCGAACTTCTCGGTCCTTTTTATCCTCCTTTTTGAACACGCACTCTTAATAAAATCCATTATTTTTTAAAAATTCAGGAGTAATCTTACTTTTATCTTCTTTTTGATTATTTTTATTCATAAAAGAATAAAAATATTTAGCCATCATATCAAACTCCAGATTTACTAAATCCCCCACTCGTTTCGTGCCAATGATAGATAGGCTTGCTGTATGAGGGATAATAGAAACAGTGAAGGAATGATCCCGTTTGTGAAAAATAGTTAAACTCGTCCCATCAATGGAAACAGATCCTTTTTCTATCAAAAGATGAGCATATTTATTAGGAACCTCTATTTCGATTACGATGCTATTCTCCACCTGTTTCTTATGTAAAATGACTGCTGTACAATCTACATGCCCTGTCACAAAATGCCCGCCGAACCTGCCATTTGCTTGCATTGCCCGTTCTAAGTTAACAATATTGCCATCTTTTAATACATGCAAAGTAGTTTGTTGAAATGTTTCTGGCATCACATCTAATGTAAAGAATGTTTGATTAAAAGAAGTTACGGTTAAACAAACTCCATTCACTGCAATACTGTCACCCAAATGCAAATCAGTCATAATGACAGAGGCTTGAATGGTTAAGGTTAGAGAATGTCCACTTTTGGTAATTTTTTTCACTATTCCTTTTTCTTCAATAATTCCAGTAAACAAAAAACACCCTCCTTCTTCAGAAAAAATTTTAAAAACAGAAAAAATAAACAGCAACTTCGAAGTGTAATTGGGGATAGTATGGGATGAGTGGGCAACAGGAACAGCTATAGTTAGGTCTATACACTCTCTTTTATTGAATAACTCGAATAATTCTGTTTTTTCATCACTCAACAAATTCACAATAGAACTGCAGCTGTTAAAATAGATAGTACACATATACTCTTTTAAAATTCAGCTAATTTAACCTATTTTGCCCAATGAATACGATAAAATGCAAAAAACCCGTATATTGAATATACGGGAAATTCTATAACAAAAAAACGGTAGGAAATTTCAAATTTTTGAATTTTAAAGAACTGCTTGTCTCCCAATCAAAAAATCCTTTTATTGGAAATAGATAGCTAAATTCATATAGTTCAAAAAAATGATACGTTTTCCGTCCATTTTATACAGGTAAACTCATTTACAGCTGTTTCGTTATGCCTTCTCCCATCCAGACTTTACTGTCGGCTTTGGTTTCTCACCAAATCCACCGCCTTATATTCCTATAAGCCGGGTCACGGGCTTAGAGTATTTCACTCATCACCGCCGGTTGGGAATTTCACCCTACCCCGAAGGCGATCATATAAATATGATCCTTTACTATTTAATTATTTTTTATAATACTCGAAAGAAAGGATGAAAGCAATCAAAAATATTTGGTTGCTTGTAACTTTTTTCGTGTTTAATCGTATCAGTAGTACAAACTTATAATTAAGTTATTTTTTTATAAAGGAGCAAATTATGGAAAGCACATCCTACTTACAAAGTGAATTAACCACTATTCATAAATGGGAAAAAGACCAAAGTGGCTTATGGTTTTGGGAAAAGCTCAGCCGTTTACCATTTAAATTATTGGATAAATGGACTCCTGCTTTTATTCAAAATAAAATTGGACAGCTGTTAGATGAAATGGGAAACTATATTCAAAGCGGCGGAAAATTATTAAGCAATATATCTTCTGTTAAAAAATATTATCAGCATCTTTCCATTGAATCATTAGAAGAAGTAAAAGGTATACCACTTGTTGAAATGCATAAAGCAGTAAAAAAACTCACAAAAAACAGAAAAAAATTAGCAACTATTCAAGGTGCCAGCACAGGTGTCGGCGGTTTTTTAACATTAGGTCTTGATATCCCTTTACTATTATCCATGCAGATAAAATTATTGCAGGATATTGCAATATGTCACGGTTATAATCCCAATGACAAAAAAGAAAGAATTTTCATTGTGAAATGTTTACAATTTGTCTCTGCTGATATTGTTGGCAAAAAAACGATCCTGGCACAATTAGGTCATTATGATCAAAACAAGGAACAAGTACAAAGAGAAGTTATTTCGGAAATGCAAGGATGGCGAGAAGTCGTGTATGCATATAGAGACTCTTTTGGATGGAAAAAGCTTTTTCAAATGGTGCCCGTATTCGGCATTATATTTGGTGCATTTTCCAATCGTTCAAGTATAGAGGCAATCGCCGAAACAGCAGAAATGTTCTATCGCAAAAGACGAATAATGGAACGGCTAGAAATGAAAGGAACACGAGAGTAGGATTCTTTTTACCGAGCCTGAGACATAACTAAATAGATAATAGGTAAAGACGAACATGCTCTAATTTAGCACGTAAATGATTACTTCCCTATACTGGTTATTTATGTTTTTTTATAGAGTTAACTCAAACTTAGCAGTTATAAATTCTTCTTCATGTATTGCTATAACTTGGTTTAGAGCAATGAGAAAAGGATGATTGATTAATCTTGCAAACATTATTCCTTATAAATAGGGGCTTTCTTTCCGCTTCAGGATGCTCGCTTTCCGTGGGGCGTGCGATGAGCCTCCTCGGCGCTGCGCCTGCTTAGGTCTCATCTAACCCGCTAATCCCACAGGAGTCTCGCACCTTACACTCCAATCAAGCCGTTTTGCTCCATTAGTTGCTGTTGTTGAACTGGTGAAAACATCCATCTGATAGAATAGACTAAAAGCTGCACATTTTGGGAGAACAACGTTGAAGAATAACATAAAAAAATCAACGCTACTATGGTTTAGCAATAATACCTTGTCATGAAATTCGAAGACAAGAACTTATTCTAAAACAGGTTGCTTGTAACGGAGGGTGCGAAGACTCCTGCGGGAAATGTGGGAAGGCTAAAGACCCCGCAAGACAACGCCGAGGAGGCTCAAGCATAGCCCCACGGAAAGCGAAGTGTATGCAGGCTGCGGGTGATTACCACAAACCTTCTTTTTACATAAATAAAAAATCCAAACCATGATACGAAATAGTTTTTACCTCTTCGTATCATGGTTCGAGTTTATCTTCGGCTGGAATACTTATGTCCTAGCCTCTTTTTTTATGACAAAAAATGAAACTTACTCTCTAAACAATACGTCCAATTAAATACTAATGATCTTTATAGGCATATATTTTCGTTAGCAATGCATACAGGTGGATTATTTCCTTGTTTGCTGCTGAATGATTGATCGTTAATAATGGTAGATTAGGATTCATAAATCGATTGCTCCATTCTTTCGGCATCCAGCCTTTTTTGAGAGTGGCCAGTTCGATTCCAGTAATATTTTCAAAGTGATAATCAGTAAAAGCCAAGCTTCTTTTCATAATGATTTTGTTTTTTTCGTAAACAAATTCTGTTTTTGCTGCCTTTTCTGTTTTTTGTTCAATGATTTTACTAATCCTTTTTCCTTCCTTGTTTTTTATTTCGATACTATTTCCTTTTATAGTGAAAATGTATTGAAGCATTTGATGGCTATTATAAAAGCCATAACTTTTTGGATAAAGCTTATCAACAAAATAAGGAAGATACCAGCGTAGCAGCTGAAATTTTTCATCTTTTATTTCACCAACAACTATGCCATCTGCATCAAAAATCAGCATTCTTAAACTTGGAGCCGGAAGAAATGTTAGTACAACTGTTTTTTTTTGCAACAATGACCTTTCTTCCCTTGCCAATATAGCATTTTCCATTTTACTAGAGTATTTTTGGTGGATATAATAGCTGCAAAATGAAATGGTACTGTAAATAAAAAAGGGTAGCAAATACCAAAAGTACACACTATCCATATGAATTTTTATAAAAAATACCGTGAGAAATAAAATGGGTATACAACTTATTAAACTAGCATTTAAAGATGAGACAGCGGATTGTTTATAATATTTTTGAATATCCATCATATAATTCTCCTTACAAAAAGAGTTCAAATTCTATGCTTGTAAAAGTCATGGCTTTTCTCTAAAAGCTTATAATAGTTATTCTATTAAATAAAAAGGAAATCTATGAATAATTGGAGGAAGATTTTTTGAAAAAGTTTTTTTATCTATTACTTCTATTGGTAATCATTGTATTGATTTTTTCAAGCTACTATTATATTCAAATAAAAAAAACCGCCGCGAAAAAACCACCAGAAGATATTCCGTATATAATTGTGTTAGGCGCAAAAGTAAATGGAGAAACATTATCTAAAGCATTACGCTTTCGAGCAGATAAAGCCTTCGATTATTGGGAAAAAAATCAACATTCTAAAATAGTAGTTACTGGCGGGCAAGGAAAAGGAGAAGCTATAACGGAGGCTTCTGCGCTAAAAAATTATTTTTTAGAAAAAGGAGTAAAAGAAGAAAATATTTTATTAGAAGATACTTCCACTACAACGTATGAGAATATTCAATTCTCTAAAAAGCTTTATGATATAAATGAAGCAGTTATCGTTAGTAATGACTTCCACCTTTTTCGTGCAGTTACCATTGCCAGAAAAGAAGGAATTAAAGCCTATTCATTGGCAGCAGCAACTCCGATTTACTACAAACCAACCTTGTATATGCGTGAATATGCAGCCATTGTGAAAATGAAACTAAAAGGATATTAAAAATAAACCTATTAATATAAGGACATTTTCGTAAAAATTGTTGCTTTTGAATTCGCAGCCTAAATACACTTCACTTTCCATTGGCGAGCAAAGAAAAGCGCGTGGCGTCCTTACTCATCGACAGAATAAGCTGAGGTTCACAGAATGTGGATCACAAAATGAAGATATAGAGATGCGGTATTCTTAATTTGTTTATCTTAAGTGAGATAAAGGATAGCGAAAACACTTGAATTTAGTAGGATAAAATAGTGTAGGGATATGGAAGTTATAAGTTCATCGTAAATAATTGCATTTTATAACGAATGGGCAAGCACATTAATTAGACAAGTGAATACGATTATTAGAAAAAAGAAATGAGGTAGATGACCTAATGAATCCGTACTACCAAATGTCTTATCCCTATAGATATAGTAATGAAGGGCCGTATTTTCGTGTTGATTTTTCAGCTTTAATTGGCACTTTCTTTACGATACCAAAAGCAATTACTTTACCAACTGGTGCGATACTCCCTGCCAATACTCGTGTTTTTATCCACACTGTAACGTTTCTTCCTTCTGGAGAACAGTCGGTGACTATTGTTTTCCCAATGCAACAGGGCGGTGTTTGTATAGCTGGCAGTACTACGCTGAATGCAAGTCAAATTTCTGGAAGTCCTGTTCAAACATTTCGACCTTATTGAATAAGTGTTGATTCTTCCCTGCTATGTTTTGAAGGAGATTGGTTTGTACTAGAATAAACCCGTTCTTATAAAAATAAGAACGGGTTTATCTCACTCGAATAGTCCGCAGTCAGAATACACTTCGCTTTCCATGGGGCGAGCGGTGAGCCTCCTCGGAGTAAACTCGAGGCCACTGAAAAACCTATTGTTTTTCTTTTAGTAATTTACGATAGAAAAAAAAGAAAGCTTTTTGTCAAAAATTTGACAGAAAACTTTCTTTTTTTGCCTATTTTCTTTCGTATTCTTTTCTATTTGTTGTCTTTTTCTTGCATTAATTTGATTATTCGTTTGAGATTGGTAGCGAATATCGCTGTCGCTCCTTGAATTTGCATACCAAATAAACCCGAGGAGGAGGCTGTTTCATACCCGTGTCTGTGTTTTAGTTCACTATTTTTCGCTTCAATCTTATAGCGAGTTTTCGCTAGTTCTTTGAATTTTTCCGTACCTTGAAATTCCTCCTGTTCTTTATGTTCCGTTGATTTGATGGTCACAGAATAGGACTTACTTTTCGCTCCTTCTTTATAACATCCTTCACGAAAAGGACAAACTTTACATTTTTCAATATCAAAAAGGTACTTGATTCGAGGGTTTTTATCTTGATTCTTTCGCTCATCATATTTTTTTTGAATAGCCATATGACCTGCATTGCAGACATACATTCCCGCATCTTTGTTAAAGGAAAATTCTTCTTCTTTTGTCCTTGCTCCATGGGTAATATGAGGATGTAATTTAGAAACAAGTTCCAGCTCATTTTCTTTCGTATAGCGAATATTATCTTTCTCGGAGTAAGCTGCATCCCCGATAACTGTATCTATTTTCATTCCTGTCTCTTTACTTTTCTTTATTAACTCTTGAAGATATTTTCCATCGCTTTTTTCGCCTGTTGTCACTACTGCCGCTGTTATAATTCGCTCATCACTCATCGCGATATGTGTTTTATATCCAAAGAAAGAAGAATCCTCTGATTTATGCCCCACACGTGCATCTGGATCCGTTGAAAAATGTAGTTGTTCTGTATAATCTTCCACCACTTCTTTTAGCACATTCAGTTTCTCTTTAACGGCAGGGATGGAAGCGACTTGTGGTTCGGATTCCACAACAGAAATGATGTCTTTACAGTAATCCAACTCCTCTTTTACTTCATTAGAAGTTGTTTTCTGCGGGAATTTTTCTTTGATGGATTCGTCTATTTGATAGACGGCTTTTCGGACATTTTTGGATTTTTCTTGTAAAAATTCTTTCGGTGACTTTTGATTATAACGCGCTTTTGTATGGGTAGCATCTACAATAATGGTTTTACTTTTCATGATTTCTTTCTCCAATGCAATCTCCACTGTCTTGCCGATTAGCATATCTAATAAACTCACGTCTTGAAGACGGAGTTTACGAAATTTCGTTAACGAGCTTGGATCAATGACGGCATCTTCTGGTGCCATATCGAGAAAGAATTTAAACGACATATCGTACCGAGAACGTTCCACTACATCTACATCGGACAAATCAAAAATTGATTTTAGAAGGAGATACTTGAACATACGGATCGGCGGCTCGGCATGGCGACCATTTACCAGACAATATTTTGTCTTTAATTCTTCGAGAACGAATGAGAAATCCACTAGCTCATTTATTTGGCGAAGCATATTATCCTTTGGAACAACGAAATCATAAATAGATAAAAACGGACTAAGTGTGAAAGATTCTTGATTGGAAATCATTTTATATACCACCTACATACATTTGATCTCTTCATTATAAAACAAAAGGAAGTCAAAAGGTCATTTAGAATGAACTTTTGACTTCCTAAGTAAAAAAAAGGACTTTTTCAGTGGCCTCGTAAACTCCTGCGGGGTCTCACCTGTCTCGCAATTCCCATAGGAGTCTTCGTGTATTCTGACTGCTCCCTGCTTCAACTAACAAAAACTTAGGGATACTGCTTCTTTCCATGTGACATGTTGCAAAGTTTGGTTTGCATGAATGTCTGAATGTCTACCTTGAAAATAGGAGCATTTAAAAATTGAATAAATACTCCATGTTCTGTGGCAACGTTGATTCCTCGCATCATTTGAAGCCTGTGGCAATGCTGATTATCTTTGGAGGATGCGAGCCTTTATTTCTTCTCAAAGCACATATTCCAAACGTACTAATATCTTATTTAATAAAACGAAATACAAATGGAATGCGGTATTCTTTTCCATCATATGCTTTGATAGCTGCGATAATCGTAAAGATAAACATCAGCAATCCAGCTACAGCACCTGTAAGAACCCCTATAAGAATAATTGCTAATATTCCGCTTATTACAAGATAAATGGTATAAGAAATCATGAAATTAAAATATTCTTTTCCGTGTGCATCTACAAATGCTGAATCTCTTTTTAACATCCAAATAATTAATGGTCCAACTATTGCGGTAAAAAAACTAGTGACATAAATAAGCATTGCAAATAATTTTTCATCATTGCTTACATTTTTTGAATAATCCATTGTAATCCTCCA
Source organism: Niallia sp. WK069_GA_01 (assembly GCF_983173855.1). Lineage (NCBI taxonomy): Bacteria > Bacillati > Bacillota > Bacilli > Caryophanales > Bacillaceae > Niallia > Niallia sp. WK069_GA_01. Next base: position 2,453,985 of record NZ_OZ470138.1, on the reverse strand, counting down.
ATATTTTAGTTAGTAGCGGTTGTGTTTATTATTAGGACAAATAATTAAATCTTGTTTATCTATACGGATTGATTTAGAAAATGTTTCATCTCATAAGAAATATTTCTTTCTTACAGAAACGTCATGTATACTAATAATGACATCTTAAATAGGACAAATGATGTTGGAAAAATAAACGGGAGAGATTATTTTGAGTGAACTTGTTGCAACTATTTTTGAGTTTTTATCTTCACTAGGCTATTTTGGCATTGCCCTTGGTTTGATGATTGAAATTATTCCAAGTGAGATCGTTTTAAGCTATGGAGGCTATCTAATTCATTTAGGAGAGATTAATTTTGCAGGTGCTTTAATAGCTGGAGTTATTGGTGGTACTTTAGCACAGCTTTTTATTTATTGGATCGGCTATTATGGTGGACGACCATTTATTGACCGCTATGGAAAATACATATTTATCAAAAAAGAACATGTGGATGCTTCAGAAGCTTGGTTCTTAAAATATGGAACGGGCATGATCTTTTTAGCAAGGTTTATTCCTGTAGTTAGACATGCCATCAGCATCCCGGCAGGTATTGCTAGAATGCCAGTTAGCCAGTTTCTTCTATACACCACTGCTGCCATTATTCCTTGGTCTGTTCTCTTTTTATTGCTAGGAATAAAGCTTGGAGATCACTGGGATAATATCGAAACATTTGCCAAACCATATTTAACACCAATTATCGTCATTGCTGCCGTTGCAATTGTTCTTTATTTTTTGTTTCAATTCCGCAAAAAGAAATAAAGAAAATCAAACAAATATTTTACAAAAAATTAATAAAAACCTATTTTCATTTCAAACAAAATTTTGTAATATAAAGATAGTTAATTACTATTATAAAATAACATAATTAGCAGTTGTTGATAAAATTCAACTCCTGTTCAACAGGTAGTATACTTCTTATGAAGAATAGGAATGGTGCTGCCTGTTCTGTGCGAAATTTAATATGGGAAGGCAAATGGTGCGCCACCTCAATGGTTCTAGTGGGTTCGATTCCCACCCCGAAATTTTTTAGAACGATATAAAAAATTTCGAGGGTGGACTTTCCTTTTTGTGTTAAAGAAAAACTGCCCTCATTAGTCGGAAATGGAGGGTTTTTTATGCTAAAAAAACGGGATCTTGAAGAATGTCAACTATTATATGAATTAATGACGCATCCAGATGTGTTTCCATATGTTCGTCAAAAAGCTAATTCTTATGAAGAATATCTTTTTTTAACAAAACAAACGATTGAAGCAGAAGAAAAAGGTGAATTAATTTCTCGCACCATTCTTGACGAATGGCAAAATCCAATCGGCACCATTAACTTATATGATATTAATGAAAATATCGGTTTTTTAGGAACTTGGCTAGGTAAGCCTTATCATGGAAAAGGCTATAATAAACAAGCAAAAGAACAATTTTTTTCAGAGATTTTTTATCTGCTCCAGATAGAATCAGTCTTAATGAGAATTAAAGATCATAATATTCGATCCCAAAAAGCAGCGGAAAAATTGCCGTATGTTGTTTCTGCTAATGAAACAAGAAAAGCTTTATTAGAAAAATTAAATTCACCGGGTATAAATTATCATTTATATGAAATATCAAAAGATTTATATACCCTTCATACTATGCGATCCCAAAGCGTTGATATCACAATAGACCGATTAGAGGCTTAAGAAATAGAAAGTTAGCATGAAAAAAAACTCTCTCAATCAGTCCGTAGCCGGAATACACTTCGCTTCGTGTGAGGTTACTTGATCAGAGTAAATTCCTATGTGGTGTCGCCTGTCTCGCTCTGACTGCTCCTGCTTCACCTTCGAAAAAAAACTTATGAGTACCGCTTTATTTCATGCGCTATATTGCGAATTTATTAGCATGGGATTCTATCTTAAAAAGATTTGCACTGCGTTATCCTAAACGTATTTGCAAATCTTTTTTTATTTAACATTGCCGTCATAGGATTTTTTACAAGAAAGTCATACTTCCTTTGTTTGAAAATATATATAAGAGGACAACTATTCTATAAGAAGGAATGATTTTTTTGATTGAATATTTACATAATCATGATTGGGCAAGCCTTTGCCTCTCCTTTTTCCTCTTTTTAAGCTGCTTGCTGTTCAGAAAGTGGTTTACTGCTTATTTCTTTAAATTATTATATTCTTATGCACAAAAGAAAAAAATAACAACCATCAGCACTACTTTTACCGCTATTGAAAAACCAGTTCACTGTGTATTTATTGTTATCGGCTTGCAATTGGCATTTAAATTTTTTCCGTACGAAATCATTTCCTCTTCATGGGAAAATCAAGTAGTCCGTTCCAGCTTTATTGCCGTTATTACATGGGGGTTGTTTAATTTAAGCAGTATTATCACCCTCCTATTTCCTAAGTTGATGACTAAATTAGATATAAGTGTAGATAAAATGATTATTCCCTTTGTGACAAAATTATTTAAAACGCTTGTTTTGATGTTAGGATTTAGCATTATTGCACAAGAATGGGGATTTAATATAAACGGTTTTATCGCAGGGCTCGGTCTTGGTGGGCTTGCTTTCGCATTAGCAGCAAAGGAAACAGTTAGTAATTTATTTGGCGGGATAGTTCTTGTTACGGAAAAACCATTTACAATTGGTGATTGGATAAAGACGCCGAGTGTTGAAGGAACGGTGGAGGATATCACCTTTAGAAGCACAAGAATTCGGACATTTGCACAAGCTCTTGTTACTGTACCAAATTCTACTCTCGCAAATGAACCCATTATAAACTGGTCAAAGATGGGAAAAAGACAAGTTTCCTTCTATTTAACGATTACACAACAAACGACAAAAGAAAAACTGCAAAAGGTTGTGGAGTGTATCAAAACTTTGTTGCACTCCCATCCAGATGTTCATCCTGAAACAATCTTAGTTGCTTTTGAGCGGTTTAGTGAGAATAGTTTTGATATCTATATCTACTACTTTACTAAAATTACGACATTTTCAGAATATCTAACAACGAAGGAAGATATTAACTATAAAATGATGGAGATATTGCAAACAGAAGGAATCGATTTTTCCATTCCACAAGGTACTGTTGTTATAAAGCAAGATCATGAAATTTCGACAAAACAAGAAAATCAGTCCATGTACTCCCATGGATAATTACTTGCTCATCTAAGCCATGCAAATCAAAAATACTCCTCTTTCTTTTCGAATATATGATATAATACGTTCGTTACCGAATAGAAAGAGGACATTAAAATGAAGAAAACGCATACAACAAAACAAAAATTACAGCAATTATTTATCATTTTATTACCGGTTCTAGTTACGCAGGTCGGCATGTTTGGATTAACTTTTGTGGATACGATTATGGCCGGTCATTACAGCCCAATCGATCTTGCTGGCGTTGCGGTAGGAAGCTCCTTATGGACGCCTATTTATACAGGTTTAACTGGCATCTTGTTAGCAATCCCTCCTATCGTTTCCCAGCTAATTGGAAAGAAGGAAGAAGAAAACGTTCGTTTCTCTGTTGTACAAGCTGCTTATTTAGCAGTTGGAATGGGGATTTTGCTTATTATTATTGGTTACTTTACTTTGGATCCTATATTAAATAGGATGGGCTTAGAGAAAGACGTACAACAAATTGCCTTTCATTATTTATTTGCATTAAGCTTCGGGATCATTCCTATCTTTTTGTATTTTGCGCTTCGTTCCTTTATCGACGCCCTTGGGCAAACACAAGTCACCATGTTTATTACGTTGTCTGCTATTCCAATCAATGTTGCATTGAATTATCTATTTATAAATGGTATATGGATTTTCCCTGAACTCGGAGGCGTTGGAACAGGTATTGCAACAAGTATTACGTATTGGATTATGCTATTGATAGCATTGCATATTATCCATCACCAGCAGCCATTCGCTTCCTTTAACCTATTAAAAAAACTGCAGCCATTGTCTTGGACAAAATGGAAAGAAATATTAACAATTGGTATTCCAATTGGTTTCTCAATTTTTTTCGAAACAAGTATTTTCAGTGCTGTTACAATTTTGATGAGCAATTATAATACAATTACCATCGCTGCCCATCAATCTGCTATTAATTTCGCTTCCCTTCTTTATATGATTCCACTTAGTATTTCAACTGCTCTTACTATTCTTGTCGGATTTGAAGTAGGTGGAAATCGTTTACGAGATGCCAAAATTTATAGTTGGATGGGAGTCAGTATAGCTGTTGTTATTGCCTTTATTAGCGGCATTATTTTATTCACATTTCGAACAGAGATTGCCAGTATTTATACAAATGATAAAGAAGTGCTGCAATTAACCGCTCATTTTCTTATCTATGCCATATTCTTTCAACTTTCTGATGCTATCCAAGCGCCTATTCAAGGGGCATTACGAGGATATAAGGATGTAAACAGTACTCTCATAATGAGCTTCATATCCTATTGGATCATTGGTCTGCCATTAGGCTATTGGCTTGCTCATCATTCAAACCTAGGTCCATATGGTTATTGGATAGGACTTATAGCTGGCCTTGCAACAGGTGCTGCCTTTCTTGCAAGCAGATTGTATTATATAGAAAAAAAACGATTTGTCTTAAAAATGATTTGACACATTAATATAACTTGAAAGAAGCTGGGACATAAGTATTCCATCCGAAGATAAACCCGAACCATAATACGAAGAGAGGTAAAAAATATTTCGTATCATGGTTTGGGTTTTTATTATGTAAAAAAGAAGGTTTGTGGTAATTACCCGCAGCCTGCATACACTTCGCTTTCCGTGAGGCGTGCGATGCGACTCACCTACTATATATAGAATTTCAAAGATATTTATCAGCTGTTTATAGACAATGATTCAATATTTTTTCAAAAACAATCAGTTTTTCAGTGGCCTCGCTTGCGCCTACTGGGTCTCATCTAACCCGCTAATCCCACAGGAGTCTCACATATCCGCTTCAATCAAGCCGTTTGATTCATTAGTTGCTGTCGTTGAACTAGTGAAAACATCCATCTTATAGAAATAGACTAAAAATGCAAATTTTAGGAAAACAACGTTGAATAATAAACATAAAAAATCCACGCTACTAGTATTTAGTCATCATACCTTGTCATGAAATTCGAAGACAAGAACTTATTCTAAAACAGGTATTTTATTGTTCTTAAGCCGAGTAATATTAAGACTTGCAAACGAATTTGTTAGAGAATGTTCGTCTTTACCTATTATCTATTTAGTTATGTCTCATCCTCTTTTTTCTCCTTGATTTCCCCTTCTCTAGAAGCAAAAAATTTATTGTTCATTTTTCGAAAGCTACACGTTTGTTTATGTATTATAATGGTCCCATATTACTATGAAAGGAGGAATCAATATGATTAAAATAAAAGAGAAATTCGTCCGTCTACATAAGAAAACTGGGTTGAAAAATCCTCAATTGATTCAAGAAATAGCGGTAACAATAAGAGTTCCTACTAAGAGGATTATTCATAATAATAATGGAAGGTCCTCTATTTAGGAGTTTCAAAAATTAGTTATAGTCCGTCCATTTATGTAAACTAAAAAAAATACTTCATCTGGTTTGCATAGCTATTTACCAAAAATAATTTTCAGAGTTTTATTACTTTATATACTAGCAGAAGGAGATCTGAACATAGAAATGATTATTTCAGAACAACAACAAAAAGAATTTTATCAGGCTTTGATAGATAAGAATCCTGAATATGAAGGTACATTTTTTGCAGGAATAAAAACAACAGGAATTTTTTGCCACTCAACATGTAAAGCTAAAAAACCTAAATTTGTGAATTGCGAATTTTTTTTAACAGCTCAGGAAGCACTTTTGTCTGGATATAGACCGTGTAAACGTTGTAATCCTCTACATTATCCTAATGAGATTCCTGAAGAAATTGCGACTCTTGTTGCAGCAGTAGAAAAAGATCCTGCAAAAAGATGGAAAGAATCCGACTTTAAAGAACTAGGAATTCATTCTGCAACCGCTCGAAGGCGCTTTAAAGAAGTTTATGGAATGACATTTGTTCAATACGCAAGATCAAGGAGAATGGGAATCGCCTTTAAAGAAATTTTGAAAGGAAAAAAAGTAATTGATCAACAATTGGCAACTGGGTACGAGTCAGCAAGCGCTTTTACTGATGCCTTCACAAAAATCATGGGGAATTCTCCTCAAAAAGCTAATATTTTGCTATTATATGCAAACATAATAGCAACTCCTATAGGTAGAATGATAAGTTTATCTACAGAAAAATACTTGTTTCTTTTAGAATTTATCGACAGAAGAGGACTTGAAAGAGAAATTGAAAAAATTAGAAAAAAACATAACGCTCGTGTAATTTCTGGACAGACCCCAATTAATGAGAAATTAGCATATGAACTGAATCTGTATTTCTCCAATAAACTAGATTCATTTTCAGTTCCTCTTTTTCTGGATGGCACAGAATTTCAAAAAAAGGTTTGGAATGAATTGAAAAAAATTCCGCTGGGACAAGTGAGTACCTATCAAACTATCGCTAATAATTTAGGGGATTTAAAATATGTTAGAGCGGTAGGTAACGCAAATGGCGCCAATCAAATTTCCATCTTAATCCCTTGTCATAGAGTTATTAAATCAAACGGGGATTTAGGAGGATATGGTGGAGGTGTGACAAGAAAAAAATATTTGTTAGATCTTGAAAACTTCCTACATAGCGAAAACCTTAATTAAAAAAACTCTATTAGTCTATATAGATTTGATCTAAATTACCTACTTAGATTGCCATTTCACCAAATTCTATGGGGATTGGCAGTTTATTTCAGAAGAAACACAAAAAGATCAACACGGTTTAGGCTCTTATGAATAGGATAGAAAGAACGAAAAATAATACTTCGCAATTGAAACGGAAAGGATGAATTTCCAATGTTCCCATGGAATTTATTCCCTTTTAATAAAGATACAAAATCAAAACTGAATACGATGAAACCTGGAGATATACAACACTATGTACAAGAGATGATGGACAAATTAATGCCAGATTCCTTGCAAAAGATGGACCCTCAAGATATGGTCAAAAACATGTCTCAAATGAAAAATCCTGGACAAATGAATCCAACAGAACACAAGAAAAAATTAGATTATATGGTATTTGAAACACATCACCATTGTTATATACGCATTCCCATAATAGAAGAAGAATGGCTGAAAACAATAAAAATTTATTTCACGTCTTATCAGGTCATCATTGAACATATTCCTAACCAAGAAGATAAACATACTATTTCTCTTCCAACAACAGTTAGAAAAAAAGGGTCGACCGCTAACTATAAAGACCATATCTTAGAAATAAAAATGCAAAAAAATAATGAGGTACAATATTCAGAAATAGATGTGTCTGAAATTAATTGAAGAATTATCTTTTGTCTAATTTGAGATTTTTTTGGAGGAAGATAAAGATGAGTTTTGAGAATTTAAAGAAAATCTATGAATTTTCCGAACAGTATTCCAATCAAAATTACTGGGAAAAGTTATTTCAGCATCAAGGATTGACACAGTTAAATTTAGCTGATCACGCATCCATCACAAGCAATAATCGTTTTCCTGCATGTGATTCTTATGTAAAAAACAATAAACTTTTCATTGAAGTAGAGCTTCCGGGAATAGATATGAACAATGTATCCATCAAAATGGAAGATGGTAACACTTTAATCATAAGCGGCGAATATGCTTCACTTCAAGAAAATTGTGCTTATTATTTGAAAGAAAGACAAAATCGACATTTTCTAAAAAAAATATTCATCCCTTTTCCAATAATAGAAAAGGATAGGAAAACCCATTTTACAAACGGGCTTCTTACTATACATTTTCCTATCCACTAACAAAGCAACTGTTAAAAAGGATCATTCCCTTTCTAAATCGAAAGGGTAATGATGTATATTTTTCAGTAAAAACTTAGTTTTCTCTATAAAAATGATTTATCATAGCAAAAAAACGGCTTTTCTTTTCCTTCAAAATAAGTTGCTCCTACTTTATTATAACCATTTTTCACAAACAAGTTTTGTGCCTTGTCATTTAATGAGTACGTATCTGTTTTTAAATAAAAAGTGTCATGTTCGATCGCGTACACCTCTGCAAATGAAAGAAGTTCACTTGCAATTCCTCCTCCTCTTATTTCTGGATCTACTGCTAATCGATGAATAACAAAAAAGTTTTTTTCCGGATAAGTCCAATTGACTTTATGATAATTTTCATCAAATTTCCTATCTATTGTTACTGCTCCTACGGGTATGTCATCTATAACCGCAACAAACAAGTTGTTGTTTATAATATCGTTTTTAAAATCCTCTTCATGAGGATAGTAGCTGGACCATTGATCATTTCCTTCTTCATGCATAATAGCCACATTTTTTTTCACAAAATTCATAATAACTGGTAAATCTTTTATTTTCCCTTGTCTAATTTTCACGATAAATTCTCCTATAACAATATTTCTTTTAATTTTCCCTTTCTCTTTTAAAGTATGAATATTTTTTTATACTTTAAGAAAGGAGAAAAAACTATTATATATATTTCTTATATAAAAAACCAATATTTTGACTTATGATGGGCAGGTTAAAAAATATATAAATAAATTTTCGTAAAAACCATTCGTTCTATTCAAATACTTCAAATATTTTTGTTAGTAGGAAAGGATATTTTCATATGGGTTGTTGCTTTTGAAACACAGGCTGCTAAGAACTTCTTCCAACAGAAATTCTGTGAAAAACAAGCTTTTCGAAAACAGCATAAAAAAACCTAAAAGATCAAGTGATCTTTTAGGTTTCCAGAGAGTTTAAAGTTGGACTGTGAAATTCCGGTTCTATCTATTTATTATTTACCGATAAATTGTTGTGTCCAATAGTTCCCGTTTTCCACATAACCTACACCAATATGTGTAAACTTGTTACTTAGAATATTTGCTCTGTGTCCTTCACTATTCATCCATGCCTGAACTACTTCTTCTGGTGTTTTTTGCCCTTGAGCAATATTTTCACCGGCAGATTTATAAGAAATACCGAATTTTTTCATCATATCAAACGGACTTCCGTATGTTGGGCTATTATGATCAAAATACTTATTTGTACTCATATCTTGAGATTTTGCTCTTGCTACCTTACTTAATTCCGTATCTAATTGTAAAGCCGCTAAGCCATTTTTTGCTCTTTCTTTATTTGTTAATTCAACCACTTGCTTTTCATAAGCACTGACAGATGTAGCTGCTGCTTCGCTTGTTGCTGCTGGCTTTTGTGCTGGTGCTTCTGTTTTATTTGTTGCTGCTGGTTTTTGTGTTGGTGCTTCTGTTTTGTTTGTTGCTGCTGGTTTTTGTACTGGTGCTTCTGTTTTGTTTGTTGCTGCTGGTTTTTGTACTGGTGTTTCTGTTTTGTTGACTGTTGAATTCTTTACAGGTGTTTTTTGTGTCTTTTGCAGTTCTGCTAAAAGTTTATTAATGTCGATAGAATTGTTTGATGCTGTATATTTATTTAAAAGCGTATTTATTTGATCTTGATTTAATTGATAAGATTGAATGATAACTTTAGCATTCGTTGTTTTAGGCTGAACGGAAGCAGCATCTGCTTTGTTCACCATTGGGTTAGACATTAATAACGCTGTTGCTGCTGCTGCTGATAAAATCATATTTCTTTTCTTCATCTATTAAAATCCTCCTTGGATGTTGAACTTAGTAGTTTTTTAGATTGTTGTCTCCGTCTTACAAACAAATCATAACACATGGTTTTTTGTCATTTTTAAGGAAAATTCTCTCAAAAGATTAGAAAATACGATATTGTTATCACGAAAAATTACAGAAATTAAAAGAATACTAGATTTATCAATATGTTTAGCCAAAATAATTTCTTATTATTTCCATTGGTATATTATCCATATTTGGATTGTACCTAATTAGTAATCCAACATTTAGAAAGAAAAAGCTATTGACAGTTTTTTTCAGAAGATCTTATATGACTTTTATTACATAAAAATGACGAAATAAACAGCTATATGTAAAAAAACACAAAAAATTTACCCCTAATTTTTTCTAATTCTAAACAAAAATAGATAAAAAGGATTTTTATAACTATTTACTAATTCATTTCGACCTTTTATTCTTCAGTAATAACAAATTAGTTCAAATGAGGGGAATATATTTTAGAAAGAAAGGAAAAATAATAAAAATGATTTAAACAGAATGGAGTAATTGTATGAGTACACCTTATTGCTGTCCCAACTGCAAAACAAATAGAAGCCGTTTTAATATGATTCAACAAGTTGTACAATCAGTAAAATTAGATCCGCAAACGGGCAATATTATAGAAGAATATCCTTCCGATAACTTATCTCCGTTTCATATGAGCTATAATGGTCCGGAATATCGTATTCAATGTGCTGCTTGTGGATTAGTGGAAGATGAACGGACTTTTGCAAAGTTTGGAGAAATGAAATAGATTGAAACTGCTATAGTTAGAAAATCTACTATAAGAAAGAAGGAAGCTGGGACATAAGTATTCCAGCCGAAGATAACCTGAACAATGATGCGAAGATGTAAAAAATATTTTCGTATCATTGTTTGGGTTTTTTATTCATGTAAAAAGGAAGGTTTGTGGTAATCACCCGCAGCCTGCATACACTTCGCTTTCCGTGGGGGCAAATCAATCGATGCTGCGTTTTGCGTTGCGCAGTTATGTGTCTATGTGTATTTAGCCGGCCAGCTCCTAGCCCCTGGGAATATTGCCTCCTTCCCCTAAAAGTAAAATACACTTTTTGTGGCAGGAGAACATTTTTCTTCGGGGCTGAACAAGGCGCTTCCGATTTTCTTATTGCAAAAGCTTTTTAGATACAACTACTTTCCAAGGTTCAAGAGGAGAACAACGCAATAATGTTACGTTTTTATTTTGTTCAAATGGCTTTTCGTTTTTTCTATACAACTGCCATTTAACTTCCATCTCTATCGTATTACTATGCATCATATTATTGCCTTTACCCTCTTTAAGCTGGAGCAATTTAATATTTTCTAGTGAGGATAATTCTTTTTTCCAGTTTATACTTTCTGTTGAAAGATGGGATAGGATAACTTCATCTTGTTCTTTTAAACCAGCTACAAAGGATTGAATCACTTGGTCAGGATCTAAATGTTGCAGATAATCCGGCAATATCCCAGCTGCTTTATATATCATTAATTTATGTGAAAGATCCATCTTTTCTGTTTTATGGGTCGTACTGCCAAGAAAGTGAATACAAAAATGACCAGGAAAATTATTATTCAGAGCTCCTGCTCCATGGGGCATTCCATGCATAGACGCCGCAATCCATTGATCATCAACCATAACCAATATCGCTCTTCTTTTCCAGCTCCATTTGTCACTATATATCTTTTTCATTATTGCTGTATCCTCTTTACTAAGAGGTTGAACATCAGCATGTTGACTTCCTGCTCTTCTTTGAACATGAAATTCTTTGCCTGTTTCGATATCTATAATGGAAAACTTGCTGTATTTCGGAATAATCTTATCCGCTGTTGTCCATTCCAATAGTTCTACCTCATAACTAATAGGAGAATAACCGTCATTCTTTTTATCAGCATTTATATGATTATTTACGCTGCCGATAAAAAAATAACATAAAGGCAGCAGTAGTATCTTCTTTAACATTTATACCATCCTTCTTTTATCTCAGCCATGTTAAATGATACTATCGATTAGTTAAAAAGAAATCTGTGCGAGATGCCTGTAAAAACAACTCTATAATGAGGTACAACCACGTGATCTGCAGTGAGTCCAGCAAGCGCGAGTGATTTCTCTGACCATTTAAAAAATCAACAATAAAACATAACTTAGCCTTTATCTTAAAGAAAGTTTGCCCTTTATTTAATACGATACTCCAAAGAAAAAATGGTAAAATAAGTAGACTATTAAAGTATATCTAATTTTGCCTCTATTTCTCCCCAATTAATTTTCTCCCCAATAAACACCATATTTAAAGGCATCATCATATATTCTTGCATAAAAATTGGTGTCCCATAGGAATATTGAAATAAGGATGGATACTTAGCATGTGAAAAAGGAACATATCCTTTTATTCTATAAATGGTTTCTGGCAAGCTTCTTAAAAACGAATCAAATTTATCTGCTGATATAGAATGTTCAAATGTATAAACAAATGAACTTAGCTGTAAACTTGTTATCGTTGTTTTTGCAACCCTTCCATTAAAGTGTACCTGTAATTCCTTTACTTTATTGTATGGAACTTTACTATAACTCGTTAAGAGTGCAAATGCTTGTGCGTTAATAGACTGCAATTCAAATGTTAATGCTGCTTTTTCCTCTTCTTTTAACAAATCTTGCTTATTGATTAGAATTAGGTTGGCATGGCGAACTTGTTCTAACAGCAGCTGCTGAATGACAGGACTAAAGCTTTGTCGATTTAACCACTGCTTCCCATCGATAACCGTGATTATTCCTTTCAACTGCAATTTGTTTACGAAAAGTGGTGATAATATACTATCCATCGTTTCCACAGGATGAGCAGCACCTGTTGTTTCTAAATAAATGACATCCGGTTTTTCTTCTATTAATAAAGATTGAAGCTGTGCTTCTAATTTTTCTTGGATAGTACAACAAACACAGCCGCCTAATAGCTCTTTTAGTGGGATATCATTGTCCACCTCGTTTGAATCAATAGATATACTTCCAAATTCATTCATCAAAACTGCAACTTTTCGATTTTCTTCTTTTTCTTTTTTGAGCAGTTCTTTTAATAAGGTTGTTTTTCCACTTCCTAAAAATCCAGATAATATATATATTTCTGCTTTGTTCATATTGTTACACCTCTTTACTATTTGCTTTTCTTCCATAAAAACGAGGGTGACACAAATAGTATCACCCTAGAATTATTACTTTTTCATTTCGTCTTTTAACACTTCTACTGCTTTTTTCATTTGCGTATCAGAATCTTTGATTTTTTCACGGAGTTGATTCATTAATGCCATTGTAGTTTCGCCTGTAATTACTCCGTCTTCTTTTAATTTCTCTTTTTTCTGGAATTCTTTCGTTGCTTTTTCTGTGCTCTCATCAAAATAGCCATTAGCATGATCTATTTTATACCCTAGTGCTTTTAACATTTGTTGGGCTGTTTTCACTTCTTCTGAGTTGCTGTCCATCTTTAATTTAGAATCAGGATTTACAATAGATAGACTCGCATAACTTGGTAATTCCACTTTATATGTCGGCTCAATGCCTTTTCCATGAATCCAAGTTCCGTTCGGTGTTAACCATTTATCTGTTGTGTATTTAAAATTACTTCCATCTGATAAATCAGTCGCACTTTGCACGGTTCCTTTTCCAAAGGATTTTACGCCAACAAGTGGCACCCCAGCTGATTGATTGACAGCTGCTGCTAATATTTCTGACGCACTTGCACTTCCGCCATCTATTAATACAACAAGCGGTACATCTGTACCATCACTATTTTCGGATACAGCTTTTTCTATTTTTCCATTTTTATGTTCTACTTGATAAATTATATCTCCTTTTGGAACAAAAAGATTCGCTATTTCTTGCACTTTTGTTAATAAACCACCAGGATTTTGTCTTAAATCAAGTACAATTCCCTTCATTCCTTCTTTCTGGAACTCATTTAATTTATTTACAAGTTCTGATGATGTATTTTCAGAAAAACTAGTTATTTGAATTTCAGCGATGCCATCTTTTCTTAAATTGCCGTAAACTGTTTCAATTGGAATCGTATCACGAACAATAGAAATATTCATCGGTTTTTCAACGCCAGCTCTTTCTATTTCCAGCTCTACTTTCGTTCCTTTTTTCCCTCTGATTAATAAGACTGCTTCAGATGAACTCATGCCTTGCAGACTTTTTCCATCAACAGAAACAATTTTGTCATTTGGTTTTAGATTTGCTTTTTCTGCTGGTGAACCTTTGATCGGCGTGACAATCACAATACTATCATTAATTTGTTGAATTTCTGCACCTATACCTTCAAAGGAAGAAGAAATGCTTTCATGAAAGCTTGCTGCTTCTTTCTCATTCATATAGTCAGAATAAGGGTCATCTAAGGCTGAGAACATTCCATCAATTGCTCCGTTTACTAAATCCGTTGTATCAATATCTTTATAATAATGTTCTTTCAGCGTATCATATGCTGAATATAATTTATTAAATTCACTACGTTCCGTACCAACATTTACTGCCTTTTCATCACCAAAAGCTAAAGCAATTGTTGTAATGCCGGCAGCTAATATGACCGTAAAAAATAAAAGCATCACAAAATGAAATTTTTTCATTCGTATAAAACTTGATTCATTTTCTGATGATTCCTTTACATTCTCTTCGTTCTCCAAATATTTCACCACTTTCATTAACCATAAATGTTCTTTCGCTAAAATACTTTTCTTTTATAAAAATACCAAGCAAATGGGAACATTTTAATGCTGAATTATGAACAAATTATTAATGAATTTTTTTAACCAGAAAAACTTTGACTTTTCCCTCTAAGCCATTCAGAGGAAATTGGGCTCTTCTTTTCTGCTCATAACTCATAAATACTGTTCATCTTTTTAGCTTTTCTTAAGCTGTATAAACAACATAAATAGTGCATTCCTATTTTTATATTTTCTTTACTAATTGAAAATATTCTTCTAATGTCCAACCATTTTCATAAATATCTTTTGCTGATTTTTTTCCAACATAACGAAAATGCCATGGTTCAAATTTATAACCAGTGATGGATTCTTTTCCTTTAGGATATCGTAAAATAAAACCAAAATGATGAGCGTTTTCACTTAACCATTTGCCTTCTTTGGTTTTATCAAAATCATCACTTAATAAAAAATTCGCACTTTCACTGGAAATATCCATCGCTAAACCTGTTTGATGCTCACTGTTTCCAGGATAAGCCACAGCTTGAATCGCCTTTTCTTTTCCGACTCTATCTACTTCTGCATCATAAAGAACCGTTTGACGATCAAATGAACGAAAACCAGAAACTGCATATAAGGTCAATCCTTGTTTTTTTGCTTCCTTAAACATCTCTTCTAGTCCGTTTGCTGCTTCTTTTCTCATATAGCTCTTTTCAATTTTTTGATCTCCAAAAGAAAAATCAACATTTGGTCTTTCTAAGTCTTCAGGCGTGTATCCATCAGGAAGACCAAAATCTTTATTTACTAATGAGACCGTATTGGTCGGATTTTGAATTATATTTCTTCCATCTACTACCTTGATTTCATTAAAGTAAGTAGATTCTAAAGTCCAAGGAGATTGTTCTTGTTCAGGTTCTTCTTTTTGTGTATCTTCTTCCACTTGTTCGGAACCTGGTTTTTCTGTAACGACAGTTTCCTTGTTTTCTTTCTCTTCCTTTTTATCTTGGAAAAACGGTAAAGTATCTAAACTTTTACATCCGCTTAGTATGATTGCTAAAAAGAAAGATACAACTACTATTTTCTTCATGATTCCACCTTAATTTTTATAGAGTTACTAGCTTAGCAAGAAATTGGTCTTTTTCTATTTTTTCCTTTGCTGACATATCCTTTACTGCTGTTTAGACGGTATTATTTAATTGCCGCTTCTAAAGCTACTTCAATCATATCATTAAATGTTGTTTGACGCTCATCTGCTGTTGTTTCTTCACCAGTTAAAATATGATCACTTACCGTTAAGACAGATAATGCTTTACGATTATATTTTGCTGCCAATGTGTACAGTGCAGCTGATTCCATTTCAATCGCTAGTATTTGATATTTTGCCCATTTTTCTAATTCAGAATTATCATTGTAGAACATGTCTGCTGTAAAAACATTGCCGACTTTAAGGGAAAGTCCTTTTTCCAAGCCAGTATCATATGCTTTTTTCAGCAAATCAAAATCCGCTGTCGGTGCAAAATCAACACCGCCAAAAGTTAAACGGTTCATTTGAGAATCAGTTGATGCGCTCATTGCTAAAATAACATCACGAACCTTTACATCTTTTTGAATCGCTCCACATGTACCAACACGAATTAGATTCTGTACATTATAGCTTGCCATTAATTCATTAATATAAATTGAAATGGACGGAACTCCCATGCCAGTACCTTGTACAGAAATTCTTTTGCCTTTATATGTACCTGTATAACCAAACATATTACGTACTTCATTATAGCAAACAGCATTCTCTAAAAAAGTTTCCGCAATATATTTTGCTCTTAAAGGGTCTCCTGGTAAAAGAACCGTTTCTGCAATCTCATTTTCTTTTGCGCCAATATGTACACTCATTTTGTTAAACCTCCAATTGTTTAAAAAGCAGTATTTCATTTTTGACATAAAATGACGAAATTCGTCTAGTTTATCCCTATTTGTACTATATCATATTCTATTTTTATGATAAACAAATTTAATTGTAGGATACTATTTCATTCCATGGTTAAACTATAATTAGTTTTCCTTCTTAAAAGGAAAACATGCTAAAAAAGCACATAAAAAGGGTGATTATATGGGTAAAAAGCATAGAAATCGAATTAACTCTCCAAAGAAAAATAACCATATTCCAAAAGAAGCAATTATTGCTGAAACGGAAGCACACGGCAAAGAATTTTCTGCAAAAGATAGGAAGAATTCCTAAAAAATTAATCAGCACAGAATAAAAAGACGTGTGAGTTTCTCACACGTCTCAGGATATTATGAAATTCCCTATTTTTTAAGTGTGTTGTTCAATAATAGCAAATAGTTGCTGCTGTAACGCCGGCAGCTCCTCTTCTTTAATGGCTAACCTGACAAACTGTTCATCCATATCAAAAGCTTCAGCAAATAACCCGCTTAACCCTCTTGCCTTTTTGTCAATTTGCAAAAGAATTTCTAGCGTTTTGTCCTGAATGGATAAAAAGATAATTTCTATTTCGTCTAATTTTCCGTAAAACGGGCCAGAAACCGGCATATATTCTAGTTCTTGCAAAAAAGGAAGATGTTGTCTTCCATGTAAGGAACCTTCTTTACATTCTACTTGTCTTAATTGGAATCCTAAATCAGAGATTGTATTTAATAAACTTGATACCATATGATTTGCTTGTACTTCCAAATAATCTTTATCTGTTGGATCAACTGCATTCTTTATATCTAATCCAGTCGAAATCCACACCTTTGTTTTCCCTAATGTAAGCGGTGTATATGGAGATAATACAAAAGAGAACGGAATTTTTTTTTGTTCCTTTACCCCTATCGTCAGCTTTTCTGCTGCTAAAAATGATTCAATAATAGCTGTGTCTGTATACTTTTTATCATCCGATTCCTTTTCAAAGGTAGCGAATACACGCAGATAAATTTTTTCAATTGTTTGCATAACATTTCCGCCTTGGATGATAATTTCCCCTTCAACTGGTTTTCCTGGTGATAACAAATGATGATGCAAAACTGTATCTACCTTTGCTGCTCCCACCCCAACACTTGCTAATGCTTTTTGAAAAAATGACATTCCTTGTCCTCCTCTATCTCTATTTGTTGTAAAAATGCTTCTTTTATCTGATAACAATCTTTAAAAGGCTCTTCGATTGCCAAAAGTTTTTTTATAATATGTTTTGCTTCTTTAGAAATTGGCAGTTCTTCTTGCCAGCTCCTTTCCTTATTATTGGCCGGTTCAAAAGTAGAATAAAATAGAAATAACAATATCTGTCCAATTCCCGCAAAGTCTGATTGAAAACTCTTTAAATCGTCTTGTGTCGCTGCAATGGCTAAGCCAAAATCAATTATGATAGGCTGTTGATCCACCAACATCATGTTTGGAATATGTAAATCACGATGTGCAATATTGTTGCTATGTAAATAAGCAACTAATTCCACTAGTTTCACTCCAAAATAAAATGTTTGCTTTTCGCTCCATCTATAAAGATCATCAAACAAGCATTCTTCAAGCGTTTTTCCTTTTTTAAATTCCATCGTAAAGTAAGGAATCTTTCCTTGAATGAAACCATTATCGTAAAACTTCGGAAAACTTGTGTGGTTTATTTTCTTAAGAATATCCTGTTCTTGTTGAAATCTTCGTTGTTCTTTTTTACGCAGTCTTTTATGAAAACGAAGTGTTTTTAAAACAACCTTCTCTTTTAAAAACAAATCTTCGACAATATACGTATATCCATATCCTCCTCGAGCCAGAAAGGAAATTATTTTGTATCTATCATTTATAACGGAATTAACTTTTAATGGTTTTTCTATATACTTAAATAATCTACGAAGTATCCCTCTTCCTCCCTTCCACTATTAGCTGCTATAAAAACTAGAAGAGCGCTTTCTTCTTTTTCCTTTATAATAGTTATGCCCCCTGTTTTGTTCATATTTGTTATTATAAAAATGCCTTCTCTTTTTGCTGCTTGAAGAAGAATAATAACGTTTATGGCTGCTTTTTCCTAGAAATTGTTTTAACAACTTTTTAATCATCGTATCCCTCCGCTTCTTATTACTCTTTACGTATATCTTAATAAAAAGTTTCAAAAATAAGAAAAGCGAGGGACGCCTTAAACAGCTCTGAATTTGGAAACCAACACCAAGTTATCAACCAGCCCATTTCGTTTACATTTCCTGACGACAAAAAAGAGCTGTCCCAAAAGTTCACTTTTGGAACAGTCTCTTTGTTATAACTATAACTATATAATAAAAATACTCTACTATTCTTCCGTTTCTTCATCAATAATACATTTTTCTAATAAATATTCAAACGTTATGTCAGCCAATTCTTCCATTTCATCCTCTGTGGGAACGTATCCCCTCTTCAATAGCTCACGAAAGAAAAATTCTGCGATTTCCTCAGTATCTATTATTACGTCGATTTCTTTCAAGCATATCGCCCCCTTTGTAAAGAATATATGTGACATTAAAAAAAAGATGATTCTTTTGTACAAATTATCTGATAAATCATCGATTTTTTCAAGAAAAAAATAGACATGTTTTCTTTCTTTTATTCATAAGGTTTTATATATACTTTTTAGGGGGATCTAATCGATGAACTTATTCCAGCACATGATTGCCATTATAAAAGAAGACATTAATACAGATAATAGCGAGATTCTTTCTTTATTTCATAAATACTTAAATACCCTTTTTTCTTTGATTATGATTATTAGTATTCCTTTTTTGATAACTCTGCTATTGCAATTATAACTTTACTCATTTGAAATTTTATCATCTAAGCTGCTAATAAGCTTTAATTTTCTCAACGTCAATTTCATCATATGCTCGTATTCCCGATCTTGGAATAAATCAAATAAAATTCGATAATCATTATATATATCTAGCAGTCCATCAATTAATTCTTTTTTTTCTTTTGTTCGTTCAAGCAGCTCCTTTTCCGTTGCACGAAAAGAGCTGTTTGTTTTCTGTAAATCTATTGGGCGCTTCTTTTTATCCATAATGTATAAAAGACCAAGTTTTTGAATAAATGTTTCTGCATTTTCAGCATCTGCTACTAATGTAAGTTCCTCTTCTCCTGCTTCTAGCCATTCCCCATCACTAACCCTTGATAATTCATAAATAATATCTTCCCAAGCATCTGATTTATAACGCCATATTTCAGTTCGAAATCCCATTATTTTAAATAGATTACTCCCATATCCTTGTACTTTCACTAAATCGCCAATAAAGTACCGATATTCAATGTCTATTTTTTCCGATTCCATTAATTCCCCTTCATATTCGGAAAGCATTTGCAAGCTCGATTCTAAATATAGGCCTTCACTTTTATTTACTTCATATACATGCATATCATCCAGCCATTTTACATCTGTAACTTTCCCTACTGTTCCATATAATGTAATTACGACTGTATCGCCTATTTTATATTTAGGTTTTTTTCGATTTCCCATCGTTTAATAGTCCTCTCTAAACAAGATTATGAGTTTTAAACCGTTTATACGGCTGATAAAACCCCCACGCTCTTGTTTAAAAATATTGAACAATTAAGGTGGGGGAAAACGTTAGGATATTACGCCTCACAGCAAATTCCATCTATTTTTTCATCCTTCGTCTGTTCGCTTATTCGTGATTTTATTTTTATCATTATATGCAAATAGAATCGTTTCGCTAATCGTTCTCTTTTTGGCTGAATACAATTTGTTCGCTTTCTGCATGGGGAATATTCACTTGTTGGGTAGTTTTATAGGTATGAAAGGTTTTTCTTTTGTATGTTTTTTGTTTATCAGGAGTAAATAATGAGCTATAAGCTAGATAAGAAGGGAAAGTTTTATTTATTATATGAGTGGATATCTAACAATATAACGTAATCGTTTTAGAGAGTTTGAAATGAGGGATGTACCTATTTGGTGTTTTTAAAAGAAGTAAAAGGCAAACAAAAAAGCCTGATTTCTTGATAAAACAGGCCGATTTCTATTCTATTAGCTCCCCTAAAAAAAATTCCGCAGTCAGAATACACTTCGCTTTTCACGTGGCGGGCGTCAAGCCTCCTGTCCCGCAATTCCAATAGGAGTCTTCGTGTATTCTGACTGCTACCTGCTTTTACCATAAGAACAAACTTAATTTAACCTGCCTATTATCATTCTTTATAGTCACATTTTTTTATATGGTGTCTAATAATTAAAAAACAAAGTATTAATAATCATCATTCTTATTTTTTTCTTCTTGAAATAAATATGTTTCCCATGCTTGATCGAATATTTGCATACTTGGTAAATAATGGCCATTTAATTCTAAATAGCTGCTTACTTCTTCATAATCTTTACTATTTTTAGGGAAGCTATGATCAACATATGCGTTATTTGCAAATTCACTTATATCATCTTTGGGAGCAGGATGACGAAATTTCATTAAAAAGTGGTAAAAAGATTTTATCATAAAAATCATCCTTTATTTATTTAATATAAATAATATACAGAAGATGTGAAAGTTCGTCCAGTTTTCTCTATTCAACTTATTACTGGATGCAAAGGTTCAATTTTCATTTTCCTCACACAATCGATAATAAATGCCAAGCAGTTATTAGAATCTCTTCCATTGCTTCTTAGCATATTACCAGCCATTTTCCCTTCTCAGTTGGCTCCTTTTGCGTTAGGATAAGTAATATAGATTAAAAAGAGGGGCTTTGTGTTTTAGAATGAAAAAAAAATCACTTTATCTGTTTATTATCACTTTTTCTGCCGTTGTCCTTTTACTTTTATTGCTTCACCCTTTTGAAAAGAAGTCTTCTGCTTCTAAAAACGTTTATGAAAAAATAAAAGATAAAGAAGCTGTTCATTATGTTATCATCGGTGATAGCATTGGCCGCGGTTCTGGGGCATCAACAAAAGAAGCTACTTGGTTTCATCTATTGGATCAGAAAATAAAAAATCAATATCCTATACCTCTTTCAAGAAGCTCTGTTGTACAAAGCGGAGCAACTGCTTTTGAAGGATTGTATAAATTTAAAAACACAAAAATAAAGCAAGCAGATCTTGTATTTATTGTTTTTGGTGAAAACGATCGAAAATATATGGATAATAACCAATTTGCTTTATTTTATGAACAATTGCTTTTAGAGGTAAAAACACGTTTTCCATCCGCAGAATTAATTACTATCACTGAAAGTTGTTTGGAGAATGAAGCATTTGCTCAAACTATCGCTGCTGTTTCCAAAAATTATCTAGCGACAAATATCGATATGCGTGTTCCTTTCAAACAGTCAGGCTATAGCACAAAGGAATTAACAAAGGATTTTATTCATCCAAATGATAAAGGATACCAGATTTATAGTGAGGAAATTTATTCTGTTTTAAAGAACAACCTAAAAAAAAATAAACCAACAAGCAATATAGTCATGGATCCTAAAAAAAAGAGCAGCTATTTATTGCAAACAAAATATGCTTTTTCAAACAAAGATGCTTCTTTTATAAAAAAGAATGGTTATTATACTTCAGAAAAAAAAATGGCATCCATTGATTATACTTTTAAAGGGAGTTACGTTGGAGTAAATGTCATTAGAAGTGAAAATGGCGGAATGATGGATGTATATATAGACAATAAATATACAACAACTGTTTCAACATGGTGGCCATTTGAAAAAAAACGTTCTTTATATATATCAAGTGGTTTAAGTGAAGGGAACCATACGATTTCTTTTCGATTAACAGGGAAAAAGTCGAGTGAAAACCACTCCAATCAACATAAAATTCAACTATCTTCTATTATAGTAAATAGCAACTAGTTGAATTACTGAAAATACTTATTTAGGAGCTTAAAATGAAAGCCATAATTAAAAACTTTATAAACGGTATTATCACCATTGTTCCAATTATTTTAGTTATTTACGTTATATACCGCAGCTTTTTGTTTCTGGACAACTTATTAGGAAGCTTTCTTAGAAGTTATTTAAAGGATGAGTATATTCCTGGGATTGGCATTCTATTAACCCTTATCTTAATAACTATTTTAGGATGGTTATCTACTAAATTTATCATTTCACATCTTATTAGATGGATTGATTTATTATTAGAAAAAATCCCATTCATTAAAACCATTTATTCTGTTATAAAAGATACGATTCAATCCTTTTTAGGAGAGAAAAAATCCTTCTCAAAGGTTGCAGTCGTCACTTTTCCAGGAACAGGAATGAAATCTATCGGGTTTGTAACGGCAGAAGACTTAGAAGACTTTTATGAACCTTTTAAAGAATATACAGCAGTATATGTTCCGCAAACCTTTCAAGTTGCTGGTTTTACTTATCTTATTCCAAAAGAAAATATTGAATTTATCGATTTAAAGCCAGAAGATGCGATGAAATTTGTTTTATCCGGCGGATTAACTTCCAAATAGAAAAAAGCTTATGTATAGTGCGAAATAATGCACATTACATAAGCTTTTTTTTGGGCGTTGGCTGATTCCTGCCGTTATTTACTAAATAACGGCAAATATTTTCCGTAGCCTTCTTCTTCCAATTTTTCTTTCGGGATAAATTTTAAAGCAGCAGAATTAATGCAATAACGTAGTCCATTTGCTTTTGGACCATCAGTAAATACATGACCTAAATGAGAATCTGCTTCTTTGCTTCTTACTTCTGTACGAATCATAAAATGGGTTGTATCTGTTTTTTCTGTTATTTCTTCCTCCTCAATCGGCTTTGTAAAGCTTGGCCAGCCGCAGCCTGCATCATATTTATCCAGAGAGCTAAACAACGCTTTTCCAGAAACAATATCAACATAAATCCCTTCTGAAAATTCATTCCAATATTCATTATGAAAAGGGGGTTCTGTTCCATTATTTTGAGTCACTTCATATTGAATAGGTGTTAACTTATCTTTTATTTGTTTTTTATTATCCATTTATATCACTCCAGTTGTTTTTCGTAAATGCTGCCCTTCCAGATCCGACATGATAGCGATTATAATGATCAGGATTTTTTTTATAGTATGCTTGATGATACTCTTCAGCAGGATAAAATTCTTTAGCCGGTAAAATCTGTGTCGCAATTGTTTTTTGAAAACGGCCGCTTTCTGCCAATTGCTGTTTGGATGCTTCCGCTAATCTTTTTTGTTCTTCTGTATGATAAAAAATTGCCGTTTGATACGATTGTCCTCGATCAAAAAATTGACCTCCTGGATCAGTTGGATCGATCTGTTGCCAGAATAACTGCAATAATTTTTCATATGAATACACACTCGAGTCAAATGTTATTTGAACTGCCTCATAATGGCCAGTTGTTTCAGAGCAAACTTCTTTGTAGGTCGGATTTTCTGTTGCTCCTCCTGTATAACCGGATACTACTTTTATAATGCCTGGTTGTTGATCAAACGGTTTAACCATACACCAAAAACAACCGCCTGCAAATGTTGCCACATCATAGTTATTCATGTTCTACCCCCTATTTCTTTGTTCATTACTCTTTCCATCTAAATTTACTTATTCCCTATTATAATGGTTTTAACACTTAAGAAAATCGTATAAAATATTCAATGAAAAAGCAATAAATTGAATTCAGGAAGTAATACGCACCTTCTGAAAAAAACTCCAAGGAAACTTTCTCTTGGAGTTTTTGCTTATAAAAATATTTTCTTGTAGTTGTGGAAACAGTAACAATTTTTTTATTTTTTCATTGTTTTTATTTGCTTATGGAGCTGTTTCCATTTCTTTTTTTCCTCTGATTGTGCTTTTTTAGATTGTTTCCGTTCTAAAAAGGCAAGTTCCTTCAAAAGTTTCTGATAACTTATAAGACGTTCTTTCAGCAAATCACCATTCTCCATTGCTATTGCTACTGCACAGCCCTTTTCACCAGTATGGGTGCAATCACGAAATTTACAATTGGCAGCTAGGCTTTCAATATCTGAAAAGCTATCACTTAAACCTGATTCACTATTCCATAACTGTAATTCACGCATACCAGGTGTATCAATTAAAATACAGCCATTTTGGAGAAGGATCATTTCACGATGGGTAGTTGTATGTTTACCTTTATCATCACTTCGTATATCTTGCACTTCTTGTTTTTTATATCCTACTAAATAATTGATCAAAGTTGATTTCCCTACTCCAGAAGATCCTAATAAGGCAAAGGTTTTGCCAGGAAGAAGCAATTTATTTAATTCTTCAAAACCACTTTCCTCTACAACACTTACTGGAATAATTGGAATGCCAAAAGCTACAGATTCCACTAATGATATAGCTTCTTCCACACTTTCAGAAAGATCAGCTTTTGTTAAAACAATAACTGGATTTGCCCCACTCTCCCAAGTTAATGTTAAATACCTTTCTATCCTTCTACTGTTTAAATCCTCATTTAAAGAATTAACAAGTAAAACCGTATCAACATTTGTTGCAACAATTTGCTCTTCCGTATTTGTTCCTGCAACCTTTCTTGAAAATTTACTTTTTCTTGGAAGAACTGCAATAATCGTCCCTTTTCCTTCAAGTTCTCGTGGCAAAAGAACAACCCAATCGCCAACAGCTGGATAATCTTCTCTAGTATTTGCTGTATAGGCGAATTTACCAGATACTTCACATAATAATTCCCCGACAGAAGTCCAAACTCTATATATTCTTTTATGCTCTAATGCAACTCTAGCGATAATATGTTCATCTGCTGCATACTCCATAAACTTCTTATTTACTTCCTCATCATAACCGAACTTGGATAATTCCATTGATTCGTTCCCTCCATTTTTTCCTATTAAAAAAACCATAGACTGGTACAGCCCATGGTTTCAATAATGCAAAGGAGCAGAAAAAATCCATCCGCTTTATTGCAAACACGCAAAGGGCTGTACGATCGTCAATACACTTCTCGACACGGAGATTGTTTTATTTTTCATCGTGATCACCCCTTCTGTTAAATGTAAATTTATTATACATACTATTCCAAAAAAAGTAAACGAGTATTTTTCCTTTTTCTTCTTTTTCATGAATAAGATAGGCACTCGTATACTTTTTAGTGCATAAACTAATGCATCATGAATGTACAGGAGTGACTAACATGACTCAAAATGATGAGAAGAATCTAATCCAAGAGGCTGGCATGTATGACTTATTAGCAGGCTATTATAAATATACTAATCCAAATTTGCATATTTTTTATTATCAAAAACATTTACAAAGTTTAAAAGAAGCAATAGAAACGACACAGTCTCCCTTCCCCAATGTGCAAAGACAAAAAGAATATGGGAAAATAAGAATGCTACATGGATCATCGAAAACACCAAAAGTGGATATTTATATTAATGGAATTCGTATGTTTAAAGAAATGACATTTAAAATGATGAGCAATGATTTAACCCTTCCTGTTTGCAGATATCAAGTCGATATTTATGAAGCTGGCAAAATGATTGACACGTATTGTAGTCAAAAAATGGTCGTTGAAAGCAATATATATCATACAATCGCTTTTGTTGGATCAACTGAAAAATTAAAGATCTATTCCTTCTCAGAAAATCCAAATGTACCAGCAACAGAAACAAAACTACGATTTATCCATTTAGCCTCCAATTTGCCTACCATAAATATTGCAGTACAGAATGGAGATATTGTTTTTTCAGCAGTTCAAGCAAAAACTGCTTCTCCTTATTTAGGGCTACATCCTATGACCGTTTATTTAGAAGCAAGAACAGCTGATACAAATGAGTTGATTACCACCTTCCCCTCATTAGCACTACAAGGAAACAAAGCCTACTCCGCTTTCATTTTAGAACAAGATTCAGAGAAAAGCCCAGTGGAAGTTCTACTAGTTCCCGCAACTTAATAAAAAAAAGACGTTGTTCCGTTAACTAATTAACCAAACAACATCTTTTTTCATTATGATCTTAGATTAACAAAAACCCCACAAGTAGCACAAGGTGTATTCTGCCTGCGGAACACCATTTTCAGCGTAGCCATATAAAAAGCAGCAACTATTTAGCTGGATGTAAAATACTAAAGTGAATTTGATCATTAGGAAGATCAAACTCCTTCATTTTAACCCTTAACCCGCTTTCTGTTTTCATTCTTGTTAAATAAACATAAATCATCGCCTTATCAGGATTAATTTCTACCCATTCAGGCAATTTATATTTCTGTTGAATAAATTTCATCACATAAGATACAGGCAAAGGCAACTGACCAATACTAATAGACTTCTGCGTTAACACCAAATCACCGTTCTCCAATGCTTGTGGTTCAAACGTAAGCTTCATTTCAAGGTCTTCATTAAAAACCGGAACATACCCATAAAGCTCCACCTCATCGGACAGATTAATCTCATAATGAATTGGTCCGTCCAACCCCTGTTTTTCTATATAATAATTAATCAGTTTTGTTAAATCCTTTTTATTTGTTGTTACATCCAAGGAGACAGCATCAACTGTAGCATCCGTTTGGCTAATACTGTTAGATTTGTCACTCGGTAAAAAAATTAAAATCGATACTCCAATAAAGACTAGTATATTAATGCTTAACAATATTAAAAATGCTTTTTTCCAACCCTTTAATTTCAATTTCTCATTCTCCTCTGTCTACTTCTTCTGCCGTTCTTTTCGTTAATAGAACTTTCATTGCTTCTTTTTCTAACTCATTGTAAATATTATCTGCAATAAGCTGGTATCCTTTATCATTCGGATGAAAATAATCTTTATAAAACAGGTTCTCTTTTCCAGTTAGGAATATATCATCTATTCGAACGAAATATGTTTGATCAAATAATGTTAGAATATTTTCCCCAGTTGCATTCCATTCAGTCACCACTTGATTCATTTCATCAATATTTGAAAACCATTTTGTAAAAGGATTATATACACCTACTAAAACAATAAGAGCTTCCGAATTATACTCTCTAATTGTTTTAAGGACTTGATAAAGATTTGACTCATATTGTTTCATTTGCTCAGAAAAATCCTCAAGCTGCAAATCAGATAAATGTTCACGTACAACTTTCATAATATCGTTTCCGCCAATTGTTAGAATGACCATATCTGCAGAAGTAATCGATTGATGAACCTCATCTGTTTGTATTTTTGTTAATAACTGATCTGTTTTATTGCCTTTCACCCCAAAATTTTCAAAAGTTACTTCTCCTATGCCCCTATCATTCTCTAATAAACCTTTTAAGTATGGAATATATCCGCCTTTTCCAGTACTATCCCCTACACCTTGTGTTAAAGAATCTCCAGCGGAAACGATTTTAACATCCTGTGGAATAAAAGCATCCGGAATATCTTCTTTACTTGTGACCATCGTTTCTTTAACACCATTGTATTGAAGGATATTATCTTTTGTACAAGATGTTAATAAAAGAAGAGACAGGCAAATAATAAGAAAGAGACGCGATTTCTTCATTATTAACCCCTACCTTTTTATCTATAATATATTTAAACACTTCCAAGAGCCATACAAATTCATCCATTATTACATCTATACTGATTAATATTATAACATAATCCATTATTAAATTAATTTGTTTAAATTTATCTTTTATCCATATCTACTCCTCTATACATGATAGGATTTACCAAAACATCTGATTCCTTATTTGTATATTTTCTTTAAACATCATTTGTTAGAGCGGTTCAGTTTTTTTTTGTAAAGATTAATTAAACGCGAAAAACAAGCATTTCACTTTGTTGTGAGATGCCTGTTTTTGTCATTTTCTTATACACAGCATTAGGTTTGGAGAGAAATCCCCCCTAATGGATGTCGACTATCTATGCAATTTTCTTTACTGCTTTATTTTAGACAGTCTGCTCAAAGTCATGCGGAGTGCCCAATTAGTTCAGTAATAAAGAAATCTTGAAAATTTGCCTATTAATTAATGCTTTTATTCACAGTAATAACTGAAACCAATTGCTCCTTTTCCTGTATGTGTACTAATAACTGGTGTAGTAAAATCAATATCAATTTTTTGAAAACCAGATAAATTTTCAATTGCTGTTTTTAATTTAACTGCGAAATCCAGACTATCAGCATGGGAAATCCCAATTCGTTTAATTTTTCTGCCTATAGTATCTTCTTTAAATGAGTTAACTAAAAACTTGATTGCTTGTGCTCTGCTTCGTACATTTGATATAGGAGTGTACACACCATTTTCAAGTATAGCAATTGGTTTGATGTTCAACAAAGACCCGATCAAAGCCTTTCCTTTCCCAATTCGTCCACCTTTTATTAAATTTTCTAGTGTATCAACTACAATAAATAATTTTGTATGTTTTTTAACATGATTAATTTTATCAATAATCTCTTCCTTACTTTTTCCACTTTGAGCCATTATTGCAGCTTCAATCACCTGAAATGATAATGCTTTTGAAATAAATGCTGAATCAATGACTGTTACGTTTGCATTTGAGAGTTCACTTCCGCTTTTCGCTGATGCAACAGTGCCACTCATACCACCAGTCATATGAATGGAAATAATATCAAAACCTTGTTCTGCTATCTCATCATATTTTTTTGCAAATGAACCAGCAGAAGGTTGAGAACTTTTTGGCAATTCTGCTGCGTCTTTCATTTTATGAATAAATTCTTCTGGCGTAATTTCTACTTTATCTAAAAAGGTTTCACCATTTATGCAAATAGAAAGAGGTACAACTTCTATTTCATATTTAATCAGCTCTTCTTGTGTTAAATCAACTGTTGAATCTGTTACAATTTTAATTCTTTTCATTTTACACGTCCCTAAATCATCTTTTTATAAGTTAAAGCGCTTTCTATATAAAAGCTAATTATATCTTAAGCTGGCTATTTTGTATAATATTTTCTTCTATACTTATGCATTCGTCGATTTTTCGACATAAATTAATAAGAAAAGCATCCTGAATTTTGCATTATAGAAATCCAAAAGCTCTATCCAATAAGGTGAAATTTCCGCTGTGCAAGATTGTTCACAAGACTTTAAGCCAACATAAACGAGGACAATAGCAATACGGAGACCTTCGTTTATTGAGCTTTAACATACACTTATCATTTCCCAAAAACCAAAAGAAAAAAAACATCAACTCTTAAAATTTATAAGAGTTGATGGATTTTTTACACTAATAAATGGAACAAGTTAGAATCTTTGTTGAGTTCCGTATATGGAAATCCTTTTTTATCCATTCTTTCGATTAAATCTTTATAATCTTCACGATGCTTTAATTCTAACCCAACTAGTGCAGGAGCATTTTCTTTGTTATTTTTTTTCGTATATTCAAATCTAGTAATATCATCTTCCGGCCCTAAAACTGCATCAAGAAATTCCCTTAAAGCACCTGCTCTTTGAGGGAAATTAACAATAAAATGATACAATAAGCCTTCATATAATAAGGATCGTTCTTTAATATCCTGCATTCTATCAATATCATTGTTACCACCGCTAATAACAATAACGACATTTTTGCCTTTAATTTTGTCTTTATATAAGTCTAGTGCCGCAACAGGCAAAGCACCTGCAGGCTCTGCTACAATTGCATGTTCATTATATAAGGACAGAATAGATGTACATACCTTTCCTTCTGGTACAAGCAAAATATCATCTAAGAGTTCCTGACAGATTTCAAAATTCTTCTGACCCACACATTTAACAGCTGCACCATCAACAAACTTATCAATCTTATCTAATTTTACAAGCTCCTTACTAAGGATGGCTTTTTTCATCGAAGGTGCACCTGCGGGCTCTACACCAATCATTTTTGTTAAAGGAGAAACACTCTTTATATATGTGCTCAATCCTGCCATTAATCCGCCACCGCCAATACTGGCAAATACATAATCAATAGGTTCATCACTGTCGTTCATAATTTCAATCGCAACAGTTCCTTGCCCAGCAATAACATTTTCATCATTAAAAGGGTGGATAAATGCTCGCTCTTCTTTCTCCGCACATGATACAGCTTCTACATAAGAATCATCAAATGTGTCTCCCACTAAAATGACTTCTACATTGTCTTTTCCAAACATTTTAACTTGGCTGACTTTTTGTTTAGGAGTTGTTGCCGGCATGAATATTTTTCCATGAACACCTAAATATTTGCAAGCATAGGCAACACCTTGTGCGTGATTCCCTGCACTTGCACAGACAACACCATTTTTCATTTGTTCTTTTTCCAACATCTTCATACAATAAAATGCACCTCTTAATTTAAAAGAGCGTACATGCTGCAAATCTTCTCTTTTTAAGTAAATATTACAATCATATTTTTCAGAAAGCCGCTGATTTTTTTGTAAAGGAGTATGGGCTACTATGTCTTTTATTCGTTGGTATGCAATCATAATATCCTCCAACTGCACCCATTTTTTCATAACCTTCTGTTCCATATCCTCAAACCTCATTTCTACCCATTGTAATTTGTACATTATAACATGTTACCACCTATTTTCCATCCTTTCTTGTCAATATTTTTTAATATTTTAAATTATTGATTATATTTTGGATGCGTAGAATTTCAAACTCTATATGACGAATGTCATTTGTTTTTCGTTCTTTTTTGCATTACAATGAAAGAACTAGGGAGTGATAGGATGAACTTTACCACGAAAGAAGAGATTGCTAATAGTATTACACATGGAATCGGTTTTATTTTAAGTATTCCAGCACTCGTTATGCTCATTATGTTCGCTGTAAAATCAGGGGATCCGTGGAGAGTAGTCAGTTTTACCATTTTTGGTGCAACAATGATTATTTTATATTTATGTTCCACTCTTTTGCATAGTATTACGCATAAAAAACTAAAGGATTTTTTCGAAATATTAGATCATTCTGCTATTTATTTATTGATCGCAGGCACCTACACTCCGTTTGTTCTTGTTTCGATTAAAGGAGCATTAGGCTGGACCTTGTTTGGGATTGTCTGGGGACTAGCTGCTTGCGGTATCGTATTTAAGTGTTATTTTGTAAAAAGATTTCTTATTCTATCAACCGTACTTTATGTCATTATGGGCTGGATGATTGTATTCGGAGCGGTGCCATTGTACCATGCGATTGGTACATCTGGTTTTATTCTTCTATTTCTTGGTGGAATGCTTTATACCTTGGGCAGCATATTTTATGTATTACAAAAAAAACCTTATTTCCATGCAGTATGGCATGTGTTTGTTTTATGTGGCAGCAGCTTTATTTATTTTTGTATTCTATTTTATGTTTAACTATCTAATTATGGATCGTAACAAAAAAACAAATTGCAGACAGCAATTTGTTTTTTTATTTGTATTATTTATTGTTTGGAGCAGCTTTAAGCTTACGCTTTTTTATTTTCATACACAAAAAAAGTATAATCAACATTATTTTTTTCATCTTTTAGACCTTTTTCCTCTGAAATAATGTTCCACCCGCTCCAATCTATTGCAGGAAAATAGGTGTCTCCAGAATAGGCAGCATCTATTTTTGTTACATACAATTTGTCAGCAATTGCTACTGTTTCTTTAAATATTTCTGCGCCACCTATAATAAAAATCTCTTCATTGGTTTTTGTTTTACTCCAAGCTTTTAAGTCTTCTATCGAATGTAAAATAGTACAGTTCTCACAAACAAATTCTCTATTTCTTGTGATAATTACATTTTCTCTATTCGGTAAATTTCTACCGATTGATTCCCTTGTTTTTCTCCCCATCACAATAGGATGACCTGTTGTTACTTTTTTAAAATATTTTAAATCCTCAGGAAGATGCCAAGGAAGTTCATTTTTGTGACCAATCACATTATTTATATCCATAGCAACTATTAAAGAAATCATACACTTACCACTCCTTTAATATGTGGATGTGCTTCATAATCAACTATTTCAAAATCTTCATAGTTAAAGGAGAAAATATCCTTAACCTCTTTATTGATTTTCAATTTTGGAAGCGGTTTTGGTTCTCGAGTTAACTGCAATTTAACTTGTTCTACATGATTATTATAAATATGGACATCTCCAAAAGAATGAATAAATTCTCCAACTTCTAAATCGCATACTTGTGCGATCATATAGGTTAATAAGCTATAGGAAGCTATATTAAATGGAACACCTAAAAATACATCAGCTGAACGCTGGTAAAGCTGGCAAGAAAGCTTCCCATCAGCAACATAAAATTGAAATAGACAGTGGCAAGGAGGCAATGCCATTTTAGGAATATCGCCTACATTCCAAGCGCTAATTATCAAACGTCTTGAATCAGGATTTGTTTTAATTGCCTTTACTAAGTCAGAAATTTGATCAATCGTATCCCCATCTCGAGAAGTCCATGAACGCCATTGATGCCCATATACTGGACCTAAATCCCCATTTTCATCTGCCCATTCATTCCAAATACGCACATTATGATCTTGTAAATATTTAATGTTGGTGTCACCGTTTAAAAACCATAATAATTCGTAAAAAATCGAGCGCAAATGAAGTTTTTTCGTTGTAATAAGGGGAAAACCCTCTGCTAAGTTAAAACGCATTTGATAACCAAAAGAACTGATTGTTCCCGTACCTGTACGATCCTCTTTTTTTACTCCATTTTCTAAAACATGCTCACATAATTGTAAATATTGTTTCACTTCAAAACATCCTTTTTTCTTCATATTTAATATACAAACAAGCGCTAGTGCTAACTCATCTTTTTTCGAAATTAAATCACCTGATTGACTCTATATACTGAAACGTAAGTGGAGCATTGAGTCGCAAACGTTCTTTTTCCAATCCTCCATAATAAAACATGGCAAAAGTTTCAGCAAAATACTCTTCTGCATATTGCTGAAAATAGGGTTTATTTGGAAATAAAGTGAATTTTTCTTTATTCCATATAGAGAGATACACCTTTGTTTTACTATAATGACCTAATACTTTATAGTCAATAGAATGTGCTAGCTCATGATATTCAAGATTAATGGAGCCATGACCATTCCCTTTTTGGCTAGCACCGATTTTAACTAATACAGTTTGTCCACCACCAATCCCAGGCACTTGATCCCAAGTTCTGTTTGATTGATAGCCTCTCGGAGTCACTCCTGCAAGATTTTTAGCTGTAGGATTATCTGTTAGTTTCCCAGTAAATAATTTTATTTTAATACCATTATCATTTATTTTTTTTAATAGAGACGGCGGCAAATTATTTAATCTGTTTATGATAGCGACCGCTTCTTCTTCATTAAATGATGATTTTGGCAAAAGAATTATATTTTCTACGTTTTTTTGCGCATCAAAAGATAACTCCTTCTTTAAATAGGAAGAAGTGGCATAGTTTTTTAGTAAAACCCCATCCATTTGCAATTGGGCATTTCCCATTAAGATGGAAGTTAAGCCTATCATCAAAAAGGGCAATAAGAGCTTTCTTTTCTTCATCCAATCTCCTCTTTTCTCCATATCATTCATGCTGTGTGTGATTTACGCTTCAAGCAGAGAAAAGAAGCAACTATATGAAACTATCTAGTTATATAAATTCCATTATAGCATAGTTAGAAATAGAGTAAGAATAGAAGGTCATGGAAGTTCCTATAAAATGTTTAATCCACAAATATTCTCATAAAAAAAAGCAATTCAATGGAATAAACTCAACCCTATAGATAAAAAACACTTTCGTCAACGTTTTTTATTTATAGTTCGTTTTATCCATTGAATTACCTTTACTTCTGCATTATTTTTTGCTCAATTCTCAATTAAACTTCTAAGCCATAATTTTGGCATAAAGCTGCTAGGCCGCCTGAAAAGCCGCTTCCTATTGCATTGAACTTCCAATCAGCATTATGTTTGTATAGCTCGCAAATAACGACAGCCGTTTCTACAGAAAAATCTTCTCCTAAATCGAAGCGAAGAATTTCTGTATCATTTTCTTCATTAACAACCCGAACAAAAGCATTGCTAACTTGTCCAAAGTTTTGACTGCGGTGCTCAGCATCATGAATGGTAACAGCTATTCCGACTTTTTGAACATGTGCCGGTATTTTTGAAAAATCAATGATAATTTGTTCATCATCACCATCGCCTACACCTGTTCGGTTATCACCTGTATGCTCCACACCGCCACTTGGATGCTGTAAATTATTATAAAAAATAAAGTCCAGATCATTTATTACTTTTCCGTTCTCATCTGCTAAAAAAGCAGATGCATCCAAATCAAAATCGGCTCCGCCATCATAACGATTTGTATCCCAACCTAACCCGATAACAGCTCTTTTTAAGCCCGGATTCGTTTTTGTTAAATCAATTCGTTGGCCTTTTGATAAATTGATACTCATACTATGCCCTCCTAAAAGTTTTATAATATGTGTTCAAAAAGGAGGATAAGAAGGACCTGAAAATTCGATGCTCCTTTTTATCGAACTTTTTTGAACAACCTCTTATACTATCTTTTTCGTTTCTATCGAAAGTGACCTTCTATATTAAGAATATGATTTTACAACTTCTCCTAAACTTCCTGCATTTGTTCCTGTTCCAACTGCAGCAAATTTCCATTCTTGTCCATGACGATATAATTCACCTACAACTAGACTTGTTTTCCCATTATAATCATCCGTTAAATTATAATGAATCAAACTAGAATTTGAATTTGGATTAACAATACGAATAAAAGCATTTTGAATCATGCCGAAATGCTGTTTTCTTTTTATTGCATCATAAATATTAACAACGAAGACAAGTTTTTGAATAGAAGCAGGTACACGACTTAAATCAATATTAATTTGCTCATCATCACCATCTCCGGCACCAGTTAAATTATCTCCGGAATGTTGAACACTACCATCCTTACTTTTTAAATTACCAAAGTAAATAACGTCACTATTATGTAATACTTTATCGTTTTCTCCTAACATAATAACAGAAGCGTCACAGTCAACATTAGCAGCTGCTCCTCCTCCAAATAATGAACCTAGCAGTCCTCCACCTTTTTGTTGAACAGGATCCCATCCAAGTCCAACCATTATTTTGGATAATCCAGGATTTCCTTTTGTTAAATCTACTCGTTGTCCTTTTTGTAAGTTAATTGCCATTATATTACCCTCCGATATTTTTAATTTTAGCCTTTTAATTTCATTTGTTTAAAATTATTTTGCAGTTGTTCTAATTTTTTTGTTCCTTCTACACGAAGGCGTTTATTTTCTTCTTCAATAGATTTCGTTTCCTGCATACCCTTCATAATGATATTCCAGGATTCCTCTATTGTCTCAATTTTAATACTAGGAGCACCGGCTAATCTTGCTATTTCTGTACTTTGCTGTGATATATTTTGCGCATTTCGTACTAGCATTTCATTTGTTCGGCGATCTAACTCACTCATGCTGTCAGCAACTAATTTTTGTCTTTTTGCAGCAACTGCTTGAATTAATCCGTTTTTAAAAATAGGAATCGTTGTTACAAAGGCAGAATTGATTTTCCCAATTAACTTTGTATTCCCCCGCTGCAACAAACGGATCTGCGGAGCTGTTTGCAATGCAACCATTTTTGCCATTTCTAAATCGTACACACGCTGATCTAATAACTCAATCGCATTTCGTAATGTATCTAATTGCATTCCAGCCAACTGATCTCCTGATCTTGCTTTCGCTTCCAGCTGTGGTAGCATATTTTGTTTAAGCTCTTCAGATTTAACCTGGCCAGCAACAGCGTATTTTTCCAAGGTTAAATAGTATTGATAGTTCTGTTCATACATTTCATCCAGCATCGTCGTTGAGTCGACCATTTCTGTTTGATATTTGGAGATTTCCACATATACTTTATCAATTTCCTGGCCCATTGATTGATATTTTCCAAATAGCTTTTCCATCATTTTTTCACTTTTTTTAAATAATTTTCCGAAGAAGCCGCCAGACGATTGTTCGAAATCTTTTTTATCAAACTTATCCATAATTCGACCAAGCTGCTTTAATAATTCACCTGAATCTTCTACCTTTGTCGTTCTCATATTATTTAAAATCTGATCAGAAAACCGGGAAATTTGGACAGCTGGTTCTTTTCCAAATTCCAATATTTGAATTTGATCTCTTTCATCAATGGAGCTTGCCAACTGCTGTACTTCTGGTTCTTTTTTTAATGCCGATTTAATCTCTGTTACTTTATCTTCTGTTAATACATCCACTGTTTGACTGCCTGTATATGTCGAATTAGACGGTTGCATACTGCTCATCGTTAATCTCCCCTTCTATTTTTTAAAATACCATTATTAAATATTTTTTTAATGAAGGATTTTTCCTTAAATTCCATTTCAAAGACAACATCTTCTAATAAATGTTCGTCAAAGAGTCCTTCTTCTACAAAATTTTCAATGTCCATATGTCCCGCAGGATTATAAAGAATAACATCTACTCCAAATGTATTTAAAAACAGCAATACCGCCGCATCTTCCCTTGTAAAAATTCCATTTATTTCTGTTTTAAATAATATAACACTGGGTATCTCTTGAGAGTAGTCAAATTTTTGCAGCAGCTTCACTATATTAGCAGGCAACAACAGCCCTTGTGAAAATAAAAAGATGGCAACTTCTTCTTCTGCTTCATTTGAGAGTGCCTTTAAATATGGTTTATCACAAATCGTACAAATCGCATGGGCAATTCCCTTTTGCAGCCAATTTGGCAGTCTTCCATAATTCCAATAATGAGCTTTTATCATTAAGTCGGGATCTAATTTTCCGTCTTTGCCCAAAGCGTTGCGATAATGGAAACGAAAATCACTGACTACTGCACGTGAAAATGGAAATTCTTTAATTAATAAGGAGTGTTCAACGGAAGTGATAGAATGCAATCGATCCCAATATTCTTTCCGATTTTTGCTTACACCAACTACTTTAGCAAAAATCGTTGGAATTTTCACTTCTCCGTTCTTCACCTCAAAATTCGGACGAATCATAGCTTTTTCTTTTTCTAATAAAAATAATTCATCATACGTTGTTTTTAAGGTAACCGACATCGGCATATATTCTCTAAGCTGCCAAGGTTTGTATAAACCTGAGCCTTCGTGATTTAGAATACTTTCTATTTCTCTTGAAGCTCTATAGGCTACAGTTGCTGTTCTTCTTCTTTTTTCAGTCGGAAAGCTTTCTGGCATTTTTGTTTGTGGGTAGTTATGTGTGAATGCCGTTTTCATTTGCGCTGGCTGTTGCAACACATCTGTACCATTCGGATGAACAAGAATCAAGTCACAGCCTATTTCTTGCAAAAAAATCAGAAAATAAACTTGACTTTTTTTAGCATCCCCATACCACATAAATTTTGGCATCTGCCCTTTTGTCATACTTTTATCCAAGACCGGACTCAAATGATTAATAGACCATTTAATAATATCAACAAGTACTCGTCTTAATTCGCTATTATTCATCCCATTTTCTTCTATTTTGGCAAATAGCTGAAATACAGAAATCATGGCTTCTCGAATCTTGCGATGAACTGCTGGCAGTGTTGACTTTAATAATAAATTCTCACCATCTAGGAACGCAATGAACCGATTAATCGATAAGTTTTGTTCTTGAAAGATATTAAGTACCTTTTGGATAGATTGAAAATATTTATTATCCATTACCCTGTTTAAATTTTCATCGGTTAATAAAAGTAAATCGTTTTCTTCTTGATAGATCCATTCAAATAATTGATTATAATATTCATCTTCATCTATGGATATACCAAGAAGTTTGACCATGATTTGGCCATATGTGATGACTCCATTGTCTTCTTTATATTCTGGTCGATCTTTTAATGGTTTTTGTAATAGTTCATACCAGTTATCTAAAGACAAAGGAAGTATTCGATTGTTTATTGTATGTACTTTTTCAATCATTTCTCCACTTCCCTTTAAAAGCAACTAGAGTTTCTTTGATTTTTTCATCAGGAAGAATTCCTCTATTAGGTGGTAGACAACATTTTAACTTATTATCAGGAAACTAACTACTGTTATCATAGCATAGCCTTGGCATAATGCTAAATATTTTCCTTGTCTTTCATACGAATACATGGATAAAAAGTTTCAAATTTTTAAAGGTTAGACTAAAAAAAAGGAATTGGTTCTCTCAATTAGTCCGCAGTCAGCATACACTTGGCTTTCCTACGGGCGAGCGTCGAGCCTCCTCGCTGCGGGGTCTCGTCTTTTTCGCATTCCCGCGGGAGTCTTCGTGTATGCTGGCTGCTCTCTGCTTTCAACTAAAAAACTTAGAGAAACTGCTTCTTTTCATGTGCTCTGGTGCGAATTTTACCGCAAAAGTGTCTACCCTGAAAATAGGGGTTGGTTCTCTCGAATAGTCCGCAGTCTGAATACACTTCGCTTTCCATGGGGCGAGCGGTAAGCCTCCTCGGAGTAAACTCCTGCGGGGTCTCACCTGTCTCGCAATTCCCATAGGAGTCTTCGTGTATTCTGACTGCTCTCTGCTTATAACCTTAAGAAACCTGCTTCTTTTTATTCTATGCTGATGTAAAAAGCTTTTTATATTAGTCTTCTACTAACAACTAATAGAATAATGGATTTTTCACGTCTTTCCTTCTAGGCGCATATCATACAGTACAACAGGCAAGTAGGTGCTGCATATGAGAGTATTATTTCGTAAACCCCCTTATCATGAGCTTAAACAAGAACTACAACTTGTTCAAACTATTTTAAGTTCGACGATTTACCTTTTTATTGACTTGTTTATCATTAATTTCATTCTTTGTTTTTTTGTAGGGATTTTTTTTCAATCCTTTTCATTAGCATTGCTTCTTTTTATCAGCTTTTATGCCTTTTTCCTAGCCTTGTATTTTTTATTGGAAAAATATTTGCATAAACCATCTAAGTAAACACCTACGCAATAAATTTTACACCATGGCACATGAACAGAAGCAACATTCCATTTTTTATGATCTAAATTTGAAGCTGGGAGCAGTCGGAATACACGAACGAAGAATCCTATAGGAATTGCGGAACAGGCGAGACCTCGCAGTGAAACAAGGGAGGCTCGACGCCCACCCCATGGAAAGCGAAGTGTATTCCGACTGCGGACTATTCAAGAGAGCCAAAGTAGCTTTTCACGGTAGCCCAAAATTAAGTTTACAACACTAATAAACTTTAAACATCAGGTGGAGATACTACACCACCTGATGAAAATTCCAGTAGTTCCATTTCTTATCGTTGGACATTTTCTTGTCTCTTAACAGTAGAAAACATTTCGTGAACCTTCTCGACAATCTCTTCACCAGCATCCGCCCCCGTTTTTTCCGTTACATAAAAAGTACTAGAGAACTCTCTCTCAGCAGCAAGCTCTCCATGACAAGGAACAAACGATTTTGTAGACAATTCAAGAAAAGGAAAATCTAAAACAGAATCTCCTGCACCAGCTATCGTTGTAATACCTTCTCTATTTTGAATAAATTTAATAGCTTCCCCTTTGCAAATAGGAAGTGGCATAAAATATAGCTTCCTTCCTTGTAAAGATACTTTCCAACCGAAGGAATTTGCTAGATTTACGACCATTTCTTTCGTTTCCCTACTAATATCACTTTGTAATATATAATAAAAAAAGAGATTATCCGCTATTTTTAATGTTCCATTAAAAGAAAACGCTTCTAGTTTTTGCAATAAAAGCTCTTTTTTTAGACATTCTATTTGCAAACGCTTTGTTACATGTTTTTGCCATTCTTCTACCTTGTGTCCTTTGTAATAAATATTAGCTCCATTACTAGAAACACTATAGATAACTTGTATATCCTTTTTAAAAATAAAAACTCTTTCATATTGCTCATACGTTCTTGTTGTTACTGGTACAAAAAGGGTGTTTTCTGCTAACTCTTTTAAAAGCTGAAAAGAACGTTCTGTCATAAAAGAGACATTTTCGCCATTTTTTGCTTCTACTGCTTTCATTTTGTCCTGTGTGGTGCTTTGCAATGTTTCAAGGGCTCTCTTCGAATAAATTAATGTTCTATCTAAATCAGAAGCAAACATCATTCGTCTGCCCCCACTTTTTTAATTAATCCACAGCAAGTATAACTCATCTGCTTATAAGGAATTATTTCAACCCCTCTTTCTTTTGCCAGCATCACAATATGTCGAACATAAGGACTACTTGGATCCTTCATTAGTATTTTCCACGGGACCCGTCTCAATAATACTCTTGTAGTTTCTCCTACTCCCGGCTTGACATAATGGGTGGAATCAATTTTAAATTCCTCTTTAATTGCCAGAACTTCCTCCATGCCTTTAAAAGAAATTTCCTGATCTTCCCTATTTTGTCTTCTCGCTTCTTCTATTTCTTCTTGATTGAGTGAAGCAAATTCAGCTGTTATTTCATCTAAATAATAATTTGAAACATCAAAAGGCAGCAATTCCTGATAAAATTTAGCTCCATGAAAATCTTCTTTTCCGATATACACGTCATTTAAAACCGTTCTACTTACTAGGCCAGAGACGGTCGAATTTAAGCAAGCGCTCGGAATCAGAAAATCTTCTCTTGTTCCATACAAGTTTGTACAATAACCTGGATCTGCCAATACTGCCAAAGTGTCGTCAAGCATTATTTGGTATTTCTTATAAAAATTTCGACACGCTTTTGTTAATTCGATGGATATCGCCCCTTTGCCAGTCCATCCATCAATGAATTGAATAGTAGCGTCTTTATGTTTTTCCATAATAAAAAGAAGAGCATTTTCATCTATTCCTTTATCACGAATAATTGAAATACTATAATGAGGCAGATCTACACCATACTGCATGCTGATATACCTTTTTATTAATATTCCAATCGGTGAACCAGCTCTTGCTAATGATACAAGGACTGTTTGAGCACCTTTTTGGTGAAAAATTTCTTCTGCCACAATAGCGGTGCATTGTGCTACTTTTTGTTTATATTCTTTCAGTGTTTCAGAAAATAACTGTAAATAATGTTCTGGCGGGTTATATTCAATCGGCAATGTTTCACTGTAATGCTGACCATTTTGAATACGCTTCTCCCTGTCTTCTGTTGAACCTTCCAGCTTTATATTGCTTAAATCTTTCAGCAGAAATATGGCATCCTCTTTTTTATATGAACCGAAATTTGCACTTTTCACTTCCAAGTTCTTCCCCCCCATAGCAATAAACAATCGTTAGTTTATTTATAGCAGTCTCTTGTATTTTTTCTATTAATGGCAGTAATTTATCAGCATCTACTTTTCTTTCAAAAAGAATAAACACTTCTTCGTATGAATCGATTTCAAGATTATATAAATAATGATCAATACGTTGATCTTCAGGATTTGGAAACGAATAAGCTGTTTTTGCCCCATAGTGAGACTCATTATTCGGATAAATAGGACTTCTTGTTGTAGATTGATAGAATACATTCTCTCCCATATAACTGGCAATTTTCATCGGAATATACATAAATTCGCCTGTTCCGATAACGAGTGCTTTTTTTGTTGTTCTTTTAGAAGCCAAATAGTCTCCCGCCTCTTTTAACCATGCATCATTTCGCTGTGCCTTTTCGATACCAAAACGACCTGTGTCGATTAAATAATAATGACTGTTGATTTCATCTGAAAGTGTAGTGGAAGTGAATGGATGAATTCTATCGCCTATGTATTCAGACAAATCCTCATACTCGAGCTGAATCGCCTTGCCATTTCTTTTATCAACGACATCTTGTTTAGACTGAGGTGTGAATAAACCATTACCTTCACGAAGGTTAAAAGTACCTTTCAATAAGCTGACAAAATGAACAACAATACCCAATTCCTTTTCAAGAGCAGTCATCGCTTTTTCCTGCTCTTTAGTACGCCAATCAAGAATAGAAACAACGGTATACACTTTACGAGGATACTTTTGTTGAATCTCACGGATAATATTAATTGCTGTATTTCCTGTTGTTAATTCATCATCCACTAAAATAATTTCCCGCTCATTATCTAAAAATGATTCGTCCACATAACAACGATGGGAGGTTGCATGTGAGTGTTCTTCCTCAAAGGAAATAATAGAGGAAACTTCATTAACATTTTCCCTTGTCGTATGAAAAAAAGCAGCATCTTTAAACGCTTGATAAAAACTATGCCCAAGGGCTGTTGCTGTTTCAGCAAAGCCAATAATAACGGGACAAGAAACCTCTTTCTCCACAAAAGGCTCATCTTCAAAGAAAGCTAAAGAATGAGTGTAATAATCTAATAGTTTCTCTCGCTTGGATGATTTTTTTCCTGTCCTTACTTCTTCATATCTTGCTGCAAGCAAAAAGCCAGTTAACAAGCCGGTTTTCGGATCAATTGGAAGATGTTTCCCTAAAATTTTGCTGACAAATAAAAAAGAACGCTTTTTATTTATTCTCGCGGCCATCAGAAAAAAATCTTCAATAGGCAACTGAAATGGATTTTCGTTTATTTCTATTTGCATATTTAAATCAGCGATTATTGGCAACGAAATTTTCTTGTTTAAGCAAGTCAATGTATGTAAATTCTTCATGAAACACCCCGTACACTTTTGATTTTAATAGTATTTTCTGCGCCCAATAATAATGGGGTTTTATTTCATTCATTTTATTGGAAAAACTGCTTTTCATTACACCAATTTCTCCATTTTTGCTGTTTACAATGTTACAAGCATCATTATATTCTTCGTATGAAACGACATTTAATGCTTGTACAGGTTTTATATGGGTTGGATGTATAATCGTTTTGCCCGTTAAACCATTGGTAATATCCATCATTACCTCGCGAATTAAGCCATCCATATGTTTATCAATCAATTGTGTTCGCATTTGCATGCCAGCTTTTCCGTATCGTTTGCGAAAAGGTGTTTCTCTTAACTGGGGAATGAGCATTCTTTCTTTTGTAGAAAAATATTCCCAGACAGGACCAGAAACAACATATGGACTATCCGCTCGTAAAAACACATTCACAATATCACTAATACAATCACGAATTATCGCGATATCATAAACCGTTGTATCCGTATTACGGCGGATTCCATATAAACCACAAAAATCTGTTGCTCCAATTCGAACATTTAAAATCAATTGTTTATATTGGTCTAAAACAGATTTAATGGATAAAAGTTCTGTCATTCTTGTTTCTTTTTCAATAATTTTTTTTGTTTCCAAAATTGGCATAGCATAAAGGACATTGCCTTTATTATTATAGTTTTCTAGTTTTTTTAATATGACGCCGCCAATATTTGCATCAAATTTTGGGATAACAATTCCGGTTAATAAGTCGATGCTGTCTTCCAATGCCGTCATTATTCTTAAAAATTGATCAACGGAACGAATTCGAATAAAAATTAATGGCAGTTCTTTTTTTATTATATCGCCATTGTCTAAGCCGGCTTTGATTTTTGTCAATTCTTCCACTAGTTTTTTTTCTGCAAGCTCTACTTCATTGTCTCCAATTGAATCCTCTAAACAAATAACCATAGAGGTTAAAGCAGGGTGTTTTTTTATCAGAAGATCATGATAAATATTTGGTCTTGTTGCTGGCATATACAAAGTAGAAGCTAAAGCATAAGACAATACATCTTTTTCAGAATCATTTGATAATTCTTCTGGTGCTTTATAAAATAAACGTTTTATTTGTTTTTCCGTTAAATCAGAAAATAATTTCATTCTTTTAGCCCCATTCTTTCCATAATGCTTTATTAATAAAGTAATATTCTGATAATTCGAGTGAATAATTACAAAAATTATCCCATTAATTCAGCAGAACGATTTAAAAACTTCCCTGTCTGTTTTAAAAAAAGAAAAATTCTCGAGTACTAGATTTTCTAATTATTATAGAAAATCCTCTAAAAAAATGGATTTCTAGTAGGAAAGTTTGCATACTCTTACATTCTGAGAATTATTTTTATTGTAATATAATTTCAAAAGCATTGCATTATAATTTTTATCATTAACAAATATGTATTGTTTATAGGATAAAAAGATGAACCCACCCCATAAAATTTAACTGAACAGAAAAAACGAAAGAAAGGGACGGACAAATGTCTGAACCCTTTCTTGT
This sequence comes from Niallia sp. WK069_GA_01, assembly GCF_983173855.1. Lineage (NCBI taxonomy): Bacteria > Bacillati > Bacillota > Bacilli > Caryophanales > Bacillaceae > Niallia > Niallia sp. WK069_GA_01. The sequence continues at coordinate 2,409,706 of NZ_OZ470138.1, read as the reverse complement.
TTGGAACACTTATAATTCGCTTTTTTGTTGTTCTTTCTTTTTATTCATCGCATGAACAATAAATGTTGCTGCAAATGCAACCAATAAAATGCTAAAGAAAACAAGATGACTAATATGAATATGAAATACACCTAAAAACATTTTAACGGATATAATTAGAATTAAAATATAGGCAGTTGATTCTAATTCCGGTATGCGGTCAATCAACTTTAAAAATACGCCTGCAACGCCACGCATCATTAAGACACCTAACATCCCACCTACTAATAATACCCATATTTCATTACTGACACCAAATGCTGCCAGTACACTATCTACTGAAAACGCAATATCCATTAATTCAACAGAAATAACCGTTCCCCAAAAGGTACCAAATAAACGAAGCAATAATCCGCTTTTATTAATAGCATGTTCTTCTTCGGCATGTTCTTCTGGACTGCTTTCCTTCCGTTTATCTACAAAATATTTAATAGCAAGATAAGCTAAATATGCAGCACCTAATACTTTTACCCACCATAATTTTATCAAGAATACACCGATTCCAATTGCGATAAATCGGAATATATAAGCACCTAATAATCCGTAAAATAATGCTTTTTTTCTTTTTTCAGGCGGCAAATGTTTCACCATTACGGCAAGAACGAGGGCATTATCAGCTGATAATAAGCCTTCCAAAATAACAAGTGTTCCAATCAATCCCCAGCTTACTGGATTCGTTAAAACCTCTCCCCACATTTCCCAGTTGAAAAACTGAGAATATGTATGGATTATACTTTCAAAAACTCCCATATAATTCTGTTCCTCCTGTGTGTTGCTTTTCTGCCTTATAAGAAGAATCTAGAAAATACCAATCATACCGTTCCTTGCTTCCAATTTATTTTGCTTTAAGCAACATTGGATAGCTTCTAACATTTTGCGTATCAATCTCTACAAAATAACTAGCTGACTTTTACTTAAGTCAATGGCTTAAGTATGTAATTGCAATTTGTTCTTTCCTCTTTAATTAGAAAAGCAATCTCCTTGTTTAATTAACCAATTTGTAAGCCAAAGTCAGTAGCAAGTGCTGCTAATCCGCCTTGGTATCCACTTCCGATAGCGCTAAATTTCCATTCATTATTATGACGATATAATTCTCCAACTACTAATGCAGTTTCAATGGAGAAATCTTCCCCTAAATCATAACGAATCAGTTCTTCGTTGTTTTGTTCATTTAAGATACGAACATAGGAGTTAGAAACTTGTCCAAAGTTTTGATTTCTATTTTCACCATCATGTATCGTAATGGTGAAAGTAATGCGCTGAATACTAGCAGGTACTGCTGCAAGTTCAATTACTACTTGCTCATCATCCCCATCTCCAGCTCCAGTTCGATTATCACCTGAATGAACAACAGCACCATTTGCACCTGTTGTATTATTATAAAATACAAAATCCTGTTCAGAAGTTACTTTCCCGTTGTCTCCTAATAAAAATATGGAAGAGTCTAGATCAAAATCGGTTCCTCCATCGTACTTGTTAACATCCCAGCCAACTCCAACAACAACTTTTGTTAATCCAGGATTACCTTTTGTTAAATCAACTTTTTGACCTTTTGATAAACTAATTGCCATGATTAATACCTCCAGAAATCTTTAATATACTTTATCTACGTTCACTTTCAATAAAAGTTTCAGCATGTGCTAATAATTTTATCAGAAAAATTATCCATTAACTAGCTCATCCACTTAGGGGGGGTATTTTTATCCCAATAAATGTCCCCTAAAGCATAGTGGGCACTGAATTGATCATGATACGTATGATAATGAAAATTAAACCAATAACCTTTTTGTGGGGGGCGATCCCGCCTTACATGGAAGCGGATAATGTCTTTATCTTTATTTTTAATATGGAATATTTTCTCCGCCATTCCTTCACTTGGAAACTCTGTGACAGTCAATAAGCTTAAATCCTCTTCCGGAAATATACTTGTCACTTCATCAATCGCTTTCTCCATATTAGGAAGAATTACTAAGCGAAATTCATCTTCAATAACAGGTTTAATTTTACTTCCGAATTTCTGATAGCTCTGTGTCTCAGCTTCTTGCATCATTTTTGATAGAAATTTATCTCTATCGGTTTCTTGATCTACTGAAGCAGTATGTATCTCTAAATCATCTGAAGCAAAAGGAACTTCGCTTTCATCTGCTGGTTTCTTTTCGTTATTGTTATTATTATAAAGTGACGAAGGAGTAGGTGAAACTAATCCAAAAGTTAAAATAGAGACAAAGACAACAAGACTTTTTCGAATCCAATTAGGCATCTAAACACCTCGCTTTCAAAATATCTTGTTCTTTTAAATATATCATATAACAGTATTTTTCTATTCGATAATGCTTATAGAGGTTGTTCAAAAAGTCTCGTGAAAAGGACACTCCCTTATCTTAAAACATTTTCAAATGAAAATTCCCACTATATACTATATAATTATTATATAGTATATCCCCTCTATCAAGCTACCATTATCCATTACGGGAAATATCTTTTAAGCTGCATTTCTATTGATTATTAATTTTGAACCTTTATGATTCCATAATGGAACTTTGAAGATTTTCGTTTTTTTACAGAAAATCCAAATTTTTGGAATCGCTTACTACGAAAATGATCTTTTAAGACAATTCTCTCTTTCGCCACTCTTAATGCCTCTTCTATTGTTTCTTTTGTTAACTCATCATAAACAGCCAGTCTTCTTAAAGAACTTATGCCATCTGAAGACTGAATTTCTTCCTCAAACATTGGATCAAAATACACACAATCCACGCTATCCGTTTCTCTTTTCTTCAAGTCTGTTAGCGCTAAAGAATGGATTATATTCACTCTTTTCATTGCATCATTTGTTTCCTCTGAATCTGTTCGCCATGCTTGCAGACCTTTTTTCACTAAAAATGCAATGGTTTTGCTTCCTTCCATTCCAAATACAGTTCCTTCTTCTCCTGTTAGATAGCTTGCAACAATACTGTCTGAGCCTAGACCGATTGTACAATCTAAAAAGGATTTTCCTTTGCATAAATTAGTTGCTTCGACAAAAGGATCCCATTCATTCTTTTGCAATCTTTTAATACGAAATACAGCGGAATTCGGATGAAAGAAAAAAGGCTTATCAGTATCTTTCATAAATAATTCATAGCGATTTCTTCCGATTACTAGTACATCATCATTATATTCCTTTTTTAGCAGCTCAACGGATTTTTTTCTTCTTTCTATATAAAAGAATTCCAGTTCATCTGCAATTGCTGCTGCAAGCTCAATATGTTTAGCATCTGTTCTTCCAGAAGTAGTCACAATCATACTAATTCTCCTGATTTTCTCTTTATTTTCTGTTTCTTTGTTAGAGTTTGAAAATACCCATTCTAAATAGGAAAAGAACATCCACAAAAAAGATGTTCTTTTCGAAAAACATTATTAGCAATACTGCTCAAATGCTGATACTAAATTTTCCATAATTGCTTCCATTGAATTTCCTTCAATATCATAACGATGAATAAAATGAACAACTTTATTATCTTTTATTAGTGCCATAGATGGTGAAGAGGGTTCGATGTCTCCAAAAAATTCTCTCATTTTTGAAGTTGCTTCTTTATCTTGCCCAGCAAAAACGGTAACAAGCTGATCTGGTTTTTTCTCTGAAACTAAAACAGATTGTGTTGCGGCTGGTCTTGCTAGGCCTGCAGCACATCCGCAAACAGAATTCACAACAACGAGTGCAGTACCATTATTTGTTTCCATAAATTTCTCAACCTCTTCAGCTGTTGTCAGCTCTAAAAAACCTGCTTGTGCTAATTCTGCTCTCATTGGTTTTACCATTTGTTTCATATATTCTTCATATGCCATTGACATAACTGAGTCCTCCTCTAAAATAATTTGTTATAAAAGATTGTTCAAAAAGTCCGGTAAAAAGGACACGTCGAATTTCTTCATTGGCTCATCGCTTCTCATGTATCTAACTTTAGGATCTTCAACGTTGCTCACGTCCTTTGAGGAGCGTTTTAGGTCCGTGTACACCCTGTAAAAGGCTGATGCTCAAATGAAGCCGCCTCGAACTTCATGGTCCTTTTTATCCTTCTTTCTGAACATGCACTATAAATTAAGAATACTATATACTGAAATCCATATGCAATGTTAAATGCTTATTGTGTACATTTCGACTATTTTCTTGCTTCCGTCATTTGCTTCCAAACAGATCCTTTTGCTTCTTCCCCAAGTTCAATGCGTTCGATGGCAAGTTTAATCTGCAAGCTTACTTCAAACTCTGGATCATTTTCATGTAATTTTAATGCCTCTAAAGCACGTTCATCTCCTACTTCGTAAAGAAACATAGCCGCACGCCATCTAACTAGCTTGCTTTTGTCATCTAATGCTTTTATCATCTCGTCCATTGCTTCAGAAAATCCAAGATCAGATAAGCAATCTCCAGCAGTTCTTCTTACCGTAATTGTTTTATCTTTTAATGCTTTGTAAAGGGGGGATAAAACTGTTTTATCTTCAATCATGCCCAGATACACGGTAGCTAGCCGTCGAATCGATGGTTTCTCATCATCTAAAGCTTTTGTTAACACAGGAATATCTTCCACTTTAGGATCTTCGCTTTGTTCTAGTTTCTGATAACGGACTTTCCAATCTGGATGGTCTAAAGCTTCGAATGTAAGTTTTATTTTAGGGCGAATTGTCGCTTCCTCTGTTGTTTCTGGGTTTTTCGCTTGTTTAACTAAACCAGTTATTCTGTCGTTAGGATAGGCAGCGAGCAATTCTTCTACCGTCACTTTCCCTATCTCATCAAACTCCCCATAACGAACACCAAATTCTTTCCACCTTCTGCTTGTTACAACGTTATCATGAGGCATTCTCACTTCTGTTACAGCTTGCATAAATTGCTCGGGCAGGCCAAAACGTTTTTCTTCTTGCCCGTCTGTTAACTTAATTTGCATTGGAATTCCTTTATACATTTGAACAAGAACCTTTATTTCACCAAAGTGATCATTTATTCGCTCTGCCGATGATTCTTCAACTGCCTCTTCTCCAAAAGCATTTCGAACATGCGCTAAGAGCTCTTTCCAATCATAACGAGCATTTCTCTCTACTGCTAAAAAATCAGCAACATGATAGACGCCTTTAATACCTTCAATGGACAAGATTGTTTGAATTATTTCAGGTGCATCTTCTTTATTTTCTTGTTTGTAATTATTGCTTTTGCCCATTGGCAGTTCTTCGTTCAAATTAATTTTCATTGTGTTTGGGCTAGGTGTTGGTTCAATTGAAATAATCCTCACGATACTCCTCCTATTTTGCCTATATTTTTCATCTTACCATAGTAGTAACATCACTTTAAACCAAATCGTTCTACAATCCTTGTTTTTCGGCGATTTCTGATAAATAGCTCCAGCGCTCAATTAAGTATTCTAACCTACTATTCATCTCTTCTGCCTCTTTTAACAGGAGATTGGCTTTTTCAAAATCGCTTCCAGCACTTTCTAATTCGCTGTCGATGTCAGAAATTCTTGTTTCCGCTTTTTCTATCTCCTCATCAATGGTTGCCCATTCACGCTGCTCATTAAAGCTCAATTTTATTTTTTTTATTTTTGGCTCTGGAGGTAGTTCTTTTTGCTTTTCTTTTTTTATTTTCTCTATTTCGATTTGTTCATTGCGTTTTTCTGCTTCTAGAAATTCAGAATAATTTCCATAATAAGAGTCAATTATTCCATCGCCTTTTACAATTAACAGCTGTTCTGCTACTTTATCTAAAAAATAACGATCATGAGATACTGTAATTACCACTCCACCAAAATCTTCTAAATAATCTTCGAGCACCATTAATGTTTGTGTATCCAGATCATTTGTCGGCTCATCTAATAATAATACATTTGGTTCACCCATCAATATTTTTAGTAGATATAATCTTCTTCGCTCGCCGCCTGATAACTTGCCAATAATCGTTCCGTGTGAATGCATAGGAAAAAGAAATCTTTCCAGCATTTGTGCGGCAGAAATTGTTTTGCCGTCTGACGTATGAATAACTTCCGCTGTTTCTTTTAAATATTCAATCATTCTTTTGGATAAATCCATCTCTTCGTTTTCCTGTGTATAATATGCAACCTTCACTGTTTGGCCAATTATATACTTACCTGAATCTAGCGCTGTTGTCCCAGCTAATATATTTAATAGAGTTGATTTCCCTGCACCGTTTTTTCCGATAATGCCTATTCTGTCACCTGGTTTAACCAATAATTGAAAATGATCAAGAACTGTAGTCTTTCCAAACTTTTTACTCGCATCTACTAATTCAAAAACTTGTTTACCTAAACGGCTTCCTTTTAATGATATATCCAGCTTTTCTGTTGTTTTAACCGAAGAAAGTTTATCGTCCAGTTGATCAAACCGTTGAATTCTTGCTTTTTGCTTGGTGGAGCGTGCTTTTGCTCCTCTTCTTATCCATTCCAACTCTCTTCGAAATAAGTTTTTTTGCTTATCCAGTGTTGCTGCTTCATTTTCTTCTCTAATTGCTTTAGCCTGCAGGAACTCTGAATAATTCCCTTTATAGCTGTACAGGTTTCCACCATCCAATTCAAACATACGATTTGTAACAGCATCCAAAAAATAGCGATCATGCGTTACTAAAAGAAGTGCGCCGTTAAATCTGCTTAAATAATCTTCTAGCCATTTCACTGCCTCGAAATCTAAATGGTTTGTCGGTTCATCTAAAATCAGCAAATCAGGATTTTGAATCAATACTTGAGCAAGTGCAACTCGCTTTTTTTGTCCACCAGAAAGTTCGCCGACTTTTTTATCAAAATTCTCTATTCCAAGCTTTGTTAAAATAGTTTTTGTATCTGTATGTATATCCCAGCCATTTAACGCATCCATTTTCTTTTGCACATCAAATAATTTCTCATGAAGAGACACATTTTCTGGATCATTGTTTAACTGAAGCAGCAATGCCTCATACTCTCTAATAACAAGTAAAACAGGTGCATCACTTTCATATACATGATCCAATACCGTCAATTCTGAGTTTACTTCTGGACTTTGAGAGGAATAAGCAATTCGATATTCTTTTGGAGCAATAATTTCGCCTTCATCTGGCAAATCAATGCCTGCAACAATTTTAAGCAAAGAAGATTTTCCAGTTCCATTTATTCCGATTAATCCAACTCGTTCTTTTTCACTGATTGCAAACGAGATATTTTGAAAAAGTTCTTTTTCTCCATATGTTTTTGTTAAATTTTCAATTGAAATACTTTTCATAGTTCCCATTCCATTCTTTATAAAATTCAGTTAAAAACAGTTCCATTAGCTGATGTCTTTCTTCTGCTATTTTTTTTGCCGTTGCTGTATGTAATAAACTTTTCAGTTTCAATAGTTTTTCGTAAAAATGATGGATGGAGGTTGACTTTCCATCTCGATATTCTGCTTCTGTCATCTCTTGTCTAGCAGAAATAGCAGGATCATAAATGAGATGACCTTTTTGTCCACCATATGCAAATGTTCTTGCGATTCCGATTGCTCCAATGGCATCTATCCGGTCTCCATCCTGGACAATTTTTGCTTCTATAGAGGCTGGCGGAATACTATGTCCTCCATTATAGGAAACAGACTCGATTGCGGCAAGAATATGAGATTTTTCCTCTTCTTTTATAGAAATAGTTTGTAAGAAATTCATTAAACTTTTTTGCCCTTCTGCTTTTGAGCTGTTTAACTTTATATCTGCCACATCATGAAGCAATGCTGCCATTTCAATGATAAATAGGTTTCCTGCATTTTCTTTTTTGCTTATATATAAGGATGCTTTTCTAACACGGTCGATATGATACCAATCATGTCCTGATGCATCTTTTTCTAGTTTTTTCTTTACAAATTGTTCTGTTTCTGCAATTATGTTCATTTATTTCATGCTCCATTCGTTACCTAACGTTCATATTGTATCATGAAAGTGATGGGAACGAACATCGAACCGTTGCGATTGGTTCTTTCCTTCCTTATCAATCTAATCTTTGTTGTCTTTCATTATTTAGCACCAATAAAAAAGACTAAACAGATATGCTATCTTGTTTAGTCTTTAGGCTACCGTTCAAATAGGCGCTCTCGATAAGTCCGCAGTCAGAATACACTTCGCTTTCCATGGGGCGGGCGACGAGCCTCCTCGGAGTAACTCCTGCGGGGTCTCGTCTGTCCCGCAAATCCCATAGGAGTCTTCGTGTATTCTGACTGCTCCCTACTTCAACCTTAAATCATAAAAAATGAAATGCTGCTTCTCTTCATGCGTCATAGTGCAAAATTAGTTGCATGGATGTCTCCCCTAATAACAGGTTTTGTCTCTCTCAATGGGTCCGCATCCGGTATACACTTTGTTTTCTATGGGGCTTGTCTGTCTTGCTAATCTCATGGGAGTCTTCGTGTAGGAGCATATGTCGGACAATTAAAGTGTCAAAAGACACGCGTTGTCCGAAGCCGAGTTACCGCATGAATGAATTCACGATTGTTTTCGTCTATTTTATAAAAACTTTTTTATCTTCGGAAATATTTTTAGTGCTGTTTGATAGAATACGTCTTCATGATATTTTGCTGGAATCAGGTTTTTTACAAAATTTTTATAATCTTCAAGTGGAGCAAGTGGCCAGTCAGTGCCAAACAATAATTTATCATAGGAATCGGAAAAGACTAGTGCATGTTTTAAATGATTTAGAAAGATTCCTTCTTGTGCTTTATCTAGTTCTTTTTTTGTTCCGACAATTAACCCAGATAAATCTGCATATACATTGGAATTTTTATAAATGATTTCTGCTCCAGTTAAAGTCCAAGGATCACCAAAGTGTGCCATCATAAAATTTATATTTCGATGTTTTACAGCGACTTCATCAATAGTTAGTGGATGGGAATATTTCAACAATCCTCTTTCTGAGTACGTGTCTCCCGTGTGAAAAACAACTGGAAGCCTATATTTTTCAGCTAACTTATAAACGGGTTCATATACTTCATCATATGCATAAAAAGGATAATATCCTAAATAAATTTTTATTCCGACAACATTGTCTTTTTGAATTTCCTTTTCCAATCTTTCGAACGCGGCTTTCCCCATATCATATGGGTTAATTCCAGCACAATAAACAACATGATCTGGTAAAGTTCCATGTAAATCCAGTCCCATAGGTGTAACTGCTTCACAATCTGGAAAACCGATGTTTTCTGTTTCGGTGACACCCATGCCTATTGCTAGGACAATATTAGCTGCCTTCATTTCTGCCTTTAAGCCTTCGTAACTATAATCTACTTTTGAAAGATGATCTGCTGTATGCTGAAATGAGTTTATTTTTGAAAAATGAATATGTGCATCAATTACTTTCATTTGAACTCCTTTTGATATAAAATCAATTCTTGTTATTTTATCTCGTAAAGATTAGTTAATACTTCTCAAAAAAATGGGAGCAGTGAATTATTATAGCTGCTTTAAAATAAGAATGTTAAATAGCCCGCAGCCGCTTCTCTCCATTTTCAAAAAGGTGTTTTTCCTCTATGTTCATCGTATTCTGAAATAGCTGCTTTGTAAAGTTTTGCTATCCTTTTTAGTTAATCCATTTTTTATCATACTAGTCAAAAATAGAACTATATCAACAAAACTAGACAAAGCTCGCAAAAGGAATTTTCCTCTTTCATACAGAAACTATTAATAGACAAAAATTATGTTTCTCCTTTTTCAGTCCATTTTGTTTTTAATTCTTATTCTCCATTAAAGAAAGGATGTTGTTACAATGAATGAAGTAAAAGATATTGTCCAATCAAATGAGGATAGTTGTTTAAGTGTTAAAGAAGCAGCAGACTATATTAAGGAAAGTCCTGGAGTGGTAAGAAATTGGTTAAGAGAATTAAAGAATCATATTCCTACTGTTATCGGCAAGCATGGATACCGGTATTTTGACAAGGAAGGATTGGAAAAGCTCAAACAGATTCAACAATTAAGACGAGAGAAAAATCTTTCATTAAGTCAGATTGAAGAAGAGCTTTCTTCCTCTATGCAGCCTTTGCAGCCCTCTTTTCCTTCTCATGCGGATGCCACGGACAGAATACTACAAGATTTACACACCATAAAAGAGCAGCTTGAACTACAGGTAAATTTCAACCAAGTATTAGTGCAGCAATTAAAAAAGCAACAAGAGCATATTGATGAGCAGCAGCAGTTTATTCAGCAGCAAAAAGAACATATTTCTACCTTAATGGATAGAAGCAATGAGAAGGAGGCTAGATCTTCTATTGCATATAAAAAGGAAAAAATAGAATCTGATTCGAAAAAAACCGCGATTTTCCGTCTGTTTTCCTATCGTTAAGCTACCCTGAAAATGGGAATGGACTCTCAATGAGTCCGCAGCCATACTACACTTCGCTTTCCTGCGGGCGGGCGTCTTCGTGCATTCTGGCTGCTCCCTGCTTCAAACTATAACGAACTTAATCAAACGGCAAATTCTTTTAACATCGGTGTTTATCCGGAGAAGAGTCGCTGCTGCTTAGTCTGTAACTTAGATAGGAAAAAGGACAAGTGCTATGGAAAAACTTGTCTTTCTTTATTGAAATGAAGCCGTGACATAAGTATTCCAACCGAAGATAAACCCGAACCATGATACGAAGATGTAAAAAAATTTCGTATCATGGTTTGGGATTTTATTTATGTAAAAAAGAGGGTTTGTGGTAAACACCCGCAGCCTGCATACACTTCGCTTTCCGTGGGGCTCGGCTTTAGCCGCTTCGGCCGATGGCCTGCAGGGTCTCAGCTGTCTCGCTAATCCCACTGGAGTCTACGTGTATGCAGGCTGCTCCATTTTCCAATCTATTTCATTTTTTCTTGGTTTTTACCTATTATCTATTTGGTTATGTTCCATCCTCATTATTTTATTGTTGTTCTAAAGATAAATAAGCAGAGATGGCGGCTCCGTATTCTCCATGTTCTAAGAAAAGCTGTTTTGCATCTACTTGTTCTTCAAAAGAAGAAAGAATTGCTTGCAGTGGTTTATTTTGAGCGATTGTACTGCCAGAATAAACAATGAACGTTGGCTTTATGGAGAGTGCAGCTTGTTGGGTTAGCAAAAAAATGGTTTCTCCAATCATTTGCAATAGGGAGGCAGCCATATCTTTTTCTGAATTACCTTCTTTTGTTTTTGCAAAATTACTTGCTGTTAATTCACCGTTCAGTTGAGAATCTTGTCCTAAATAAATGTCCTTTACAAGGAGATCTATATTGGTTCTATTTCCAGAGGCAGCAAGATTTACTAAATGAGCAAAGTTCGTTTCATTTGTCAAAATGGATCCAAGTCCCATCCACGTCCCGCCGCCGATGCCGCTGCCTAAAATTCTTGTCCTTTTTTCTTTTTCTACCATGTACCAAGAAGTTCCCGTACCAATGTGGACAAGTAGATATTTTTCTGGTATTGCAATGTTTTTTTCTTTTAACAACCAATTTGCTCCATCGCAGACAGCATGAAATTCATGAATAATATTCGCTTGCGGGAAAAATTTTTCTTTTATGTAATCAGCCATGCCCCCTGTTAAGCCGACTTTATCCACCTGCATTATATTCAACCAGTTTATCACTGCCTCTAGTTCAGAGACAGGGTATTTTTTATAATGGAGGCTCCCTCTTTCTTTATACACTAATTTTATAAGCGATCCACCTGCATCTATTCCTATAGTTTTTGACATTTTTAATCATCCTCTTAAACAGTTTACAATAGCTTTTCTATAGCTGCTTTCATTTCCAATGGAGACGTTTTCGGTGCAAATCGATCCACAACATGTCCAGAACGGTCAATCAAAAATTTAGTAAAGTTCCATTTTATCGCTTTTGTCCCGAATGTTCCTGGCGCCTCATTTGATACATATTGAAAAAGCGGATCGATATGTTTGCCGTTTACATGAACTTTTGCAAACATAGGAAAACTGACACCGAATTGCAGTTCACAAAACTTTTGAATCTCCTGTTCGTTTCCAGGCTCTTGGTTCATAAACTGATTACAAGGAAAACCCAATACAAGGAAGCCATTATCTTTATATTGCTCATATAGCGATTGCAGTTCTTTATATTGTGGAGTAAATCCGCATTTGCTGGCAGTGTTCACAATCAACACGACCTTTCCGGCAAATGCTTTTAATGATTGTATTTCTCCCTGAATGGTTTTTACTTCAAATTGATAGATGCTCATATTCAAAATCCTCCCTTTTGCTTTTTAATAATGATCTATGTTTTTGCTGGGAATTGGCAGCAATATTTTCTGTTCATTCAAAACACGCAATGTTTCTTCCATATAGTCAATCATCAAAACCAAATCATCCATTTGCTCTTCTTTAATAAGACGATTAAAAAATATAGTAAGATGATTTTCCAGTCTATTCTCTTCAGAAAAAGGATTCACTCTAATTTCTTGACTAATTTTCCGTTCTTCCCCCCAAATGTTTCTCAAAAGCTTCTCTAATGATAAAAAAACGGTTTGTTCCTTTTCATGAAAAAGGAGAAGACGAATCGTAATATAACAGCCCGTTTCCTTCTCTTTATTAACTTCTGGGAGCAGTTCTGCAGCTAAATTAATTAGTCCTGCATGCAAAGAAAAGGTCATAATAGCATTCTGTTGATTCTTTAATGCAAAAGAGAGAGAATACTTTCTGGAAAGTTTGCTGCTGTTGAAAAGATCATTACGATCAAGGATAGTAAGACTGCCCTCTATATCTTTATCATAGAGAGCACCTTCCACGACGATTTTCATATTTTCAAATGCTGTTGGATCAAACATATACTGTCCTTTCTAAAAAAAGATGCAAGTGTTATAGCCTTATACTGCTAGTCACTTGCACCTCCTTAACATGTATTAAAATAAGCCGATGGCTCTTCCGTCTCCATCTACGTCCATATTTAATGCAGCAGGTTTTTTCGGTAATCCTGGCATTGTCATAACATCACCTGTTAACGCCACAATAAAACCAGCTCCTATTGATGGTTTTAGTTCTCGAACAACAATAGAAAACTGTTCGGGTCTTCCTAAAAGAGTTGGATTATCAGATAGAGAATACTGTGTTTTTGCCATACAGATCGGTAGATTTCCCCATCCATATTGTTCAAATTCTTGCATTTGCTTTTTCGCTTTTACAGTAAAATCTACACTGCTCGCTCCATATATGGAAGTAGCAATGGATGTTATTTTCTCTTCTATGGATGCTTCCTGCTCATACAAATGGTGAAAACTTTGGTTATTCTCTTCTATTAGATGCAAAACTTTTTCAGCAAGATCCAATCCGCCTTTTCCACCTTTTTCCCATACCTCTGTTAAAGCAACAGGGATATTTTCTTGTTGGCATAAATTTTCTAAAAAAGAAATTTCAGCTTCCGTATCGGTATAGAAGCGATTGATCGCTACTACAAATGGCAATCCAAATTGTTTAATGCTGTCAATATGCTTTTGCAGATTAGCAAATCCCTTTTTGACTGCATCGATGTTTTCTTCTGCAAGTGCATTTTTAGCAACGCCTCCATGCATTTTTAAAGCACGCAATGTTGCAACAATTACAACTATATCTGGTTTTGCTTCCTCATTTCTTGCTTTTATATTTAAGTACTTCTCAGCTCCTAAATCTGCTCCAAATCCAGCTTCTGTTACAACATAGTCAGCCAATTTAGCCGCTGCAGTTGTTGCAATGACACTATTGCAGCCATGTGCTATATTAGCAAATGGACCACCGTGGATAATCGCTGGTGTATGTTCTATTGTCTGTACTATATTGGGTTTAATGGCATCTTTTAATAATAATTTCAAAGCTCCTTCTACCTGAAGATCCCCAACAGATAGCGGATTTTTGTCTGTATCATAAGCAAAAATCATACGCGCAAGGCGGCTCTTTAAATCTTCTAAATCTGTCGCTAAGCATAAAACAGCCATTATTTCTGAAGCTACCGTGATATCAAAGCCATCTTCGCGAGGAACACCTTGCATAGGTCCACCTAAGCCAATAATAACTTTTCTTAATGCGCGATCATTTAAATCAACTGCACGCTTCCAAACTATTCTTCTTTGATCTATCTTCAGTTCGTTTCCTTGCTGGATATGATTATCAATAAGTGCCGCTAAAGCATTATTTGCTGTTGTTATTGCATGCAAATCACCTGTAAAATGAAGATTAATATCCTCCATTGGCAGAACTTGTGCATATCCACCTCCTGCAGCTCCTCCTTTTATGCCCATAGTTGGTCCTAAAGAGGGTTCCCGCATCGCAATAATTGCTTTTTTATTTAATTGTTGCAAGGCATCACCTAGACCAACTGTTACAGTTGATTTCCCTTCTCCTGCTGGTGTTGGATTAATTGCGGTCACAAGAATTATTCTTCCTGATGGTTGTTTTTTTAATTCCTTTAGTTTCTCCATCGTAATTTTCGCTTTATATTTACCATATAACTCAATATCGTCTTCCGTTAAATTCATTTTATTTGCAATATGTATAATAGACTTAATTTCTGCTTGTTGCGCAATTTCAATATCAGATTTAATCGTAACTTTCTGCTGCATATATAATCCTCCTGAAACTAAGATGCTTTCATTGTACAAAATAACGAAGGAAAAAGAAATAACGTTGCAAAATGTTCGTTTTTTTTTAAGAACTTTTTTGGATGATATAGAAGAAAAAAATAAACAATTTCCCATTTTTATAACTTTCTAACGATTTAACGTTGCGAGGATAGTTAACTAAATTTATAATAAGCTATGTCCCGTTTTTGTTCGATTGCTCGCATCTATCGAGCCTGCTGCAACATCTACACTAATATATCCTATACATCGATGCTTGACAGTTGCTAACTTTAGTAGATAAATTTTGATATAAAAATAATTACACCGCTTTTTGAAAGCAGAACAACGCAAAAGGAGATTACTATTATGCCAATTAAAATTCCCTATCTTTTGCCTGCACGTGAGGTATTAGAAGAAGAAAATATTTTTATCATGGATGAAAATCGTGCGAACACACAAGATATTCGCCCGTTAAACATACTTATACTTAACTTAATGCCAGAAAAACAAAAAACGGAAGTGCAAATTTTGCGTTTATTAGGAAATACGCCATTACAAGTAAATATCTCTTTTTTACGCACAGCTTCCTATGAATCGAAAAACACTAGTCCCTATCATTTGGAACAATTTTATACAAGTTTTGAAAAAATCAAAAATAATAAATATGATGGAATGATTATTACAGGAGCGCCAGTAGAATTATTAGACTTTGAAGATGTTCAATATTGGAAAGAACTAACAAAAATTATGGATTGGTCAGAAAAGAATGTTACTTCCACACTTCATATATGTTGGGGAGCACAGGCTGCTTTATTTCATCATTATAAGATTGATAAATATGAATTGGATAAAAAATGCTATGGCATTTATTCACATCATTTATTAGATGCTTCTGATAAATTGATGCGCGGATTTGATGACAGTTTTTTGGCACCTCATTCTCGCCATACTAATGTTTCTACGGAGGCAATTACAAAACATCCAGATTTAACACTTCTTGCTGCATCGGAAGAAGCCGGTGCGTTTATCATTAGCGGAAACCACGGGAAACAAATTATGGTAACAGGTCACTTAGAATATGATTCCTGTACACTGGCACAAGAGTATACACGAGACAAAGAAAAAGGATTGGATATCCATCTTCCCCTTGATTATTTTCCTAATAACGATCCAAATAAAAAACCATTAAACAGCTGGCGCTCTCATGCCTATTTACTATTTTCAAACTGGTTAAACTATTATGTTTATCAACAAACACCTTTTGAGTGGAAATGAAAGAACCTTGCGCTGAAGAAATAGCTAACTCCTTTTTATCGCAGATAACTTAAGGCGCATCTGCAGCAACCAAAACACTTATGAAAACAACCAGTAAAGCAGGCGTGGACTAAATCTGCTTTACTGGTTGTTTTTATAATAAATCATTTAATAAAGAATAATGTCTATACCAAAATATGTTCTTACATACAAACTCAGCTTTGCCAAGCATCTTTTAATAAACAGATTCCTTGCTCTATTTCATATTCGTTTAAGCCACCATAACCTAATAATATTCTAGGATTTTGATCTGGAATATCAGTAGCATAGTAAACAGACGTTGGATAAACCTTTACTTTGTTTTCTTTTGCTTTATGAATTAATTCTTCTTCTGACAGATTATTTTGCACACTTAACAATAGATGCAAACCTGAGTCAACGCCAACTATGGCTGCCTGCTCACCAAAATATTTTTCAATTGCCTGAATAAGTGTATACTGTTTTTTACGGTAGACTGTTCTCATTTTATTTAAATGCCTTTCCCAATGACCATTTATCATAAATTTCCATAAAGTATGCTGATGCAAACGTGAAACAGTCTGCTTGTAAATAGTAAAATGTCGATTATATCTTTCTAGCAAATTATTAGGTAACACCATATAACTAACGCGAATGGATGGTATAAAGGATTTAGAAAATGTTCCTAAATAAATTACCTTTCCATTATGGTCTAATCCTTGTAATGCAGGTATTGGTTTTCCCTTATATCGAAATTCACTATCATAATCGTCTTCAATAATATATCTTTGTTTTTCATTTGCCCATTTTAACAATTCCATTCTTTTCGATATCGGCATGACCATCCCATTTGGAAATTGATGTGATGGCGTAACATACGTGACATTTGCCTTGCTGTTATGCAAACATTTTAGGTTGATTCCATCTTTATCAAGTGGTATTGGTATTAATGGAACTCCCTGGTCTTTAAAGACCTCTCTTGTACGATGAAAGCCTGGATCTTCCATTGAAAAGATAGAAGCTCTGCCAATTATCATTATTAATAAACCAACTAAGTATTGTGTTCCAGCACCAATAATAATTTGCTCGGGCAAACACTTTACACCTCTTGATTGATACAAGTAATCCGCAATTCCCTCACGCAGTGTAAATTCGCCTTGCCGTTCACCGTTTAAAAACAATGAACCTTGTTCTTCATATAAACTTTGTAGCGTCAGTTTTTTCCATATAGAATATGGAAAATGTTCTAACGCTATTTGTCCATGGCTAAAATCAATTTTATATTGCCAGCTGTCTTCTCTCTTTAACTCCTTACTCGTTTTCGTATTAGAATGTAAGTCAAGAAATACTTCGTTCGTTAATTCTTTGACGTAAATGCCCTTTCTTGGAATACTTTTTATATATCCTTCTGCCATTAATTGCTGATAGGCAGTTTCTACTGTATTTTGACTTATACCCAAATGAAGAGAAAGTTTCCTCTTGGATGGCAGCTTTTCTCCTGATTTTATACGTTCTTCTTGTATCTCTTGTTTAAAATAGGTGTATAACTGCATGTACAGCGGCTCTTTATATGTTTTATCCAAAACTAGTGTTATTTCTATCACATATCGTCCCTCCTCATCAAACTGGCATCGTTAATTACATCAAATCTGACACTTTTTATCATATCAGAATTTCTATATAATCAAAATATTCATAATAGAGGAGCTGATTTTAACATGAATCAACAGAAAAATATAGAACAAATTCAATTAAAAAGTAACGTGATAATTAATCCAGAGGAATTAGCAATTATTTTTAATGATTCGGGGATTAAAAGACCGACGGATGATTTACCTCGATTAAAACAAATGTTAGAAAATGCAGATATCTTAATATCTGCATGGGATGGTGACAAGCTTGTTGGAATAGCTAGAGCGATCACTGATTTCAGCTATTGCTGCTATTTATCAGATTTAGCCGTTGACAGAAACTATCAAAAACGTGGAATTGGAAAAGCTTTAATTCAATCAGTCCAAGAACAAATTAGCGAAGAGGTAGCATTAATACTGTTAGCCTCTCCAATTGCAATGGACTATTATCCGCATATTGGATTTAAAAAAATAGAAAATGGCTATTCTATTCCTAGAAAAAAATAATTTTATTTTGAATTGGTTATTATTGAGGGAATGAATATTTCTTTTATATAAATCTTCGTAAAAAAATAGCTGTATGAAAAGAACTCTCACTTTTCATGCAGCCACCTTTCCTTTTGCATCCTCTTGATCAGCTTTTGTTTTCTGAATAATAAACTTCCTCGAATGGCTGTACAACTACAAAACCTTCTCCACTAAACTTCATTTGAATAGACTCGCCGCTTCCTCTTCCAAAAAACGTTTTCAAAGAAATGTCTGTTACAAATTCAGGCTGTAAATTGCCAGACCAAGCAACTGTTGCATTAGGGTCCGTAAAAACAGGATTTTGCGGTGTTACCTTTAATGTTAATGGCTCGTAATGAGAGGTAATAGCTATCATTCCTCGACCAGATAAATGAATATTAAATAATCCACCTGCCATCATACCAGCAATTCTTTTCATCAATTTAATATCCCAATTAATACTTGGTTCAAATGCTAATAGATCATTGCCATTTACAAATAAAGATTCATTTTGCAAGTGCAAGATGGAAATTTTCTTCCCTTGATCGGCAACATATAATTTTCCTTCTCCTGTTGCTTTCATTAAAGAAGCTCCTTCTCCTGTTAACGCCTTTTTAAACATTTTTCCGAGTCCATGTTCCAAGACACCTTCTCTTGTAAATTTTATATTGCCTCTATAAGAAACCATACTGCCAGCTTTTGCCCAAATTTGATCAGATAAGTTAATTTCAAGCATTCTTGGTGTTTCTAATTCAAATAATCCTTCACCTTTATCCTTTTGCTCTGTCTGCTCCACAAAATCCTGTAATGAATATCTTCCCATAAAAAAGCTCCTCTCCTTTTCCAACTACATGTGCTGACTTACTTATTTCACATCCAATTAAACGGATAATATTTCGAGTTTTTAATGCAATTTTTCCTTCTTCGAACATATGTTAAAAAGAAATTAATTTTTGCATTATTGCTTGGTTATCTAAATAATGTACGATTAAAAGAAAAGAAGGTTTCATTTTTCTCTAGATTGTTCTTTATACAAATTTTACAAAGTGATAGTAAAAATCGATTTTTAAAAAGATTATATCTTCCATTTTCGGGTAATCAAATAATAATATGTTATTGAAGAGGGTAGGTACAGAAGACAGAAAATTACAACCTGTTATTTATAAAAAGAGGAAAAGAAGGGATAAACTTTTGAATTTTGTATATACTATTGGCGTAATTCAGATGAAATGACACATAGTAAATGAAGTAGTAAACGATTTTTAGCTACTATTAAGGGAGGAAGCTTTATGGAGCAGCTAGTTGCTGTAGAAAGAAATCATAATGGACAAATCATCAGTTTTAAAACTTCAGAAGGTAGATTCATTTCATATAGAAAGGCGCTGATGGAGGTGGAAAATGGAATAATTGATGGGGTAGAAATCACAGAAAATCAGGAAGAGGATGGACTTTCCATGAGTTTTGAGAATACTTTTGATAATTATCCGTTAATTTATTAATGACCGAAACAAATGACGAAAACCATCTTGGAGACTAACTTTCAAACAAGTTCCTGTATCTCGTCCTTTTTGATTGTTAGTCCCTTTGTTTTTATTCTATTTCTTCATTTTTCTTCTGGATTAATTTCAACGCGTGAATACGCTCTTCATCTTCTTCGAAATATTGAACCAAATCTCCAACACGGTCAATAGAATCCCAGCTTAAATGATGTTCAATTCCTTCAACATCTTGATAGATATTTTCTTCTTTCACTCCAATAATACGTAATAATTGCTCTAATAATTCATGACGGTATACTAATCTTTTCCCGATTTTTTTTCCTTTAACTGTTAATACTAATCCTCGATATTTTTCATAAACGAGATAACCGTCTTTATCTAGCTTCTGAACCATTTTCGTCACAGAGGATGGGTGAACCGATAATGCTTCAGCAATATCAGAGACTCTTGCATATCCTTTTTCTTCAATCAAATTATAAATTTGTTCAATATAGTCTTCCATACTAGGTGTTGGCATCTTAAACAATAGCCCTCCTATCACATTACAATAACTTCTATTCTAATACAGTAAAACTTCAACTATTACATTTTCAGCAGTTGTCGTTTCGTTATATTCCCTATTATAACCCAAAATTAGAACTTCACTATACCTACGCTTTTTATCAAAATGTTAAAAAATTAAAGATAAACTTATCAATACCTATTCTTTAACCTTTATTTGATTTAAATATCATTAGCACAAATCTTTCTCATCTAGATTATTTCAACTTACATAAAATTAGGAAAAGTTTTCTACTCTTTATGCATTTTACTATATAAAAATACATGAAACAAGCTGTTATAAGCGAGATTATGAAAACGAAAAATAATATTACCATTTACGCACTTTTTTATCAATCGTTTCATTGTTTTTTTTCTGTATTCATATTATCCTTTAAAAAATCCATTTCCCAGCTAAAATACTCATGATCATTATTTTTGTTATAGGTTAAAATAGCATCAAATTTATTACCCTTTTTACTAGTTAACCCCTTAACTGCTACTTTACCAGATTTCAACAATGCTTTTACCATTGTTTTTGTTGGTTTTTTTTTCATGGTTGCTAAAAACTTATCATTCTTCCAAATAACATACTTACAGCCGCTTTTCCAATTGCTGCAGCCATAGCCTTTTGCTCCTTCTATGACAGCATGCCCGCAATTAGGACATTTTCCAAGTATTTCAGCCTTTTTCCTATTGTAAGTAACTTCCTGAATAATAATATCAGCATCGTTTTTAATCGTTTGGACAGAGTCGATTGTAAATTGATAAATAATTTGTAAAAAATCCTGTTTGCTAAATGTTCCTTTTTCAATATCGAATAGATTTTTTTCTAAACGTCCAGTAAATTGTAAATTAAATAAATCTTTAATAGGGAAAGTTTCAACTAACTTTCTCCCTAATTCTGTACAGACAAGCGATTTATTTTGGGTTGTAATATAGCCGATATCCTTTAATTTTTTGATTGTTTCCGCACGTGTTGCAGGAGTGCCAATGCTATATCCATTTAAAATAGCCTCGATTTCTTCTTCCTTTTCTCCATCATCTCCCTTATTTTTCCCACATGTTTCCATCACTCTTAATAAGGTTTTTTCCGAATGCTCTTTTGGAGGTTGAGTCGTGTGAGTAGTCGTTTCCATCTTAACACTCTCCACTTCATCATTGGTCTGAACAAAGGGCAATAAAGTATCTTTTGATTGAATATTCTCCACTTTTTTCCACCCTTCAACAAGCTGGACCTTTCCTTTTGTATAAAAAACACCTTTTATCGGCATATCTACTATTTTTGTAGTAATTTTTGTTTCTTCATATTCAGCGATTGGCATAAACTGCATAATAAGCCGGTTTTTCACTGCTTCATATACTTGTTTTTCATCCAAACTCAGTTTCTTTGGTACTATATAGGTAGGAATAATGGCACTATGGCTTTCCACTTTTTTGTTATCAAATATTCTTTTAGAAGGGAAAAATTTTACTTCCTCCTTATATGGTAAATCATCCGTTAATAAAGAAACTACTTTTGCAGTTTTTGCGATTAAACTTTCCTCTAAAGCTTGGCTAGCAGTTCTGTATCTACAAAAAAGTGGACTTAATGGAAGTGGACATAACGCCGTTAGTTTTAAAGCTAATAACTAATAGGAATAAACTTATTATATTACATTTAGTAAATTAGCCTCTATAAATGTTTATTTCTTTATAAAGATTGTTTTAATAGGGGGGATTAATTTAGCAGTTAAGGGGACAGAAAAGAAGAATGTTTTTGTTGATGCAGTATGAAAATAAAATGGGTGAGAAGATGTTGTTTCATTGGAATAAATAAAGATGGTTGAATAATAACTGATACACCATAACTAAACTCCATAAAAAACCTAGACCTTGCTTATGAATTACTCATGAAGTGTTATTATAACTATTTTAATTTTAAGTGATCTTCTTACATGGGTTTAGACAAAAAGGAGAGTTTTACATAAACTCCGTACTGAAACAAAGCCAGATACGTAAAAACAAAAATTACAGAATCTTTACCCTTTTGGGTTTCTAATTGCCAAAAGAATTTTGAGTTAAAAAAATGAGAGAGAAGAAAAACGACTGTTCAAAAATGTGGCAGTCGTTAATTTGGTTGCTTTTCTTTAAATCCTAAAGCAATCTTTTGGAAAGAAGGCTAAAAATACAGCCTTCTTTTTGATTCTTGGTAGTTTTTCTAGTTGCATCATTGTATATTTTACCCATTATACCCGCATTTTAACATTTGTATTTTTTAATTGAATTGGGGCATAATAATCCGTTTTTATTCTTTTGGGTTGGATACATTATTAACCGAACCACAAAAAAGACAAATACAAGCGTTATAGTTGACGAATAAAAGGAACTAATAAGCAAAAATTATTTCTTATCATTATTTGAATTTACCTTTTTAGAAATTACTTTATATTGGAAGTCAGGTGGTAAGCATTCTCTAATTGCATTTATAAAATGGTCAAATGCTTGTTTAGATTCAAACACGAGTTCACCAATGATTTTATTTTCAATTTCAAGTTCTTTTCCTTTAACATCAAAAAGTTTTACTTTAAACATCATCTCAGTAACTCCCTATTCGTACCATTACCTTTATTTTATCATATCTATCCTAATTTCTTTGAAATTATCAGTATAAAAATACTCAAGTCGTTTGACAGACATAAACAGTCCATTTAGGGCATAATTTAGATTAAAATAAGGCTTTGTTCACATGAGAAAATAAGGTCAAAATCTATGTATTGTCAAATTGATATCACTTGCTTAATTATCCATTTCGGATATATGCAATCCTAGTTGAGACTTGTACATCCGTTTCAAAATAAAAATTAAAAAACAGTAAAAACCGTTTGGGTTCTTACTGTTTTTTGGGTGATTACACCAAATCAATTATTTAATATCGTTAACAGTCTCTCAGGATCAAATCCACTAACCCAATTTCCATTTATATTAGTTTGTGGAACTGTTAGTCTTTTCGACTTTTGTACCAATTTTATCCTTGCTATAGGATTCAGATCTACAATCACTTCTTCATAAGTAATATCAAAAGAGTTTAGAAAGTTTTTTAGCATTCCACATACAGGGCATAGGCTTGACGTGTATACTGTCACGGATTGTTTCATTTGTACATAACCTCTTTTACTAATTGAAGGATAAGGTTAAAAAGATTCCTTTCAATTTCACCTATTTACTTGCTTTGATCAATACATACAATTAATCGTTCTTCAATATCTGTTTCAATTTTTTTCAATTCCTCATCTTCTATCATTTCAATCAAAGCGCTCGGCTTTGGAAAACCTTATTTGGCTTAACAGACAGTCTTTTTAAAATTGACCCCATCAAACGTGAATCGGATTCAATTTTCAAATCTGCATATTCTATATTTTTTATTGTATCCCTATTAATATTTGCTCCCCAGATGTTGACTGTTATTGGATTCATTATATCCATCGCCCACCCAATTAATCTATGTTCGCTTCTCATATGTTCTAGCATCAATATCGTTCCATCCGGTTTACAAACCCTTCCTAACTCCTTTAATCCAATAATAGGATCTGGGACAGAACAGAAAACACAGGTTGAAATAATAGTATCAAAGCTGTTATTTTCAAACGGCAAATCTTGTATATCCGCCTCCATCAATTCAATTGGAAACTTTTTATTTAGCTGTGTAACCTTTTTCCTAGCATGGTTCAACATGCCTTTACTGAAGTCAACTCCTGTCAGTGATTCAATATGTTCGGGATAAAACGTCAAATTACCCCCTGTGCCAATCCCTACTTCCAAAACTCTACCAGTAGCATTTGAAAGTAATTCTGCCCGCCAATCCCTCTTTATCATTCGGTCCATTCCTTCATATATTCTAGAGATTCGGTTATATCGTTTTTTAATTTTATCATTTATGTCCAATTTTAAAATCATCTCACCTTCGGGATTAAATTCCTATTCTACCTGAAATTGACCCATCATTCCTGCATCTTCATGCTCAAGGATATGACAGTGATACATAAACACACCGGAATGATTAAACGTTGCAATTGCTCGAACTTTTTCCCCCGGAGACACAAGAAAAGTATCTTTCCAGCCAGTCTCATTTAATGGGGGTGGATTTCCGTCACGGTCAATAATCTGAAATTGCACACCATGTGCATGGAATGGATGTACAGTACCTCCCATCATCCCCATTCCGCTTTCATTGGAAACTTCCCATATTTCTGTTGTATTCAGGTTCACCTGTTCATCTATTCGATTTATATCCATTTGTTTACCATTGATATTTACCCTTGGCCCCATACCCTGAAATACAAATTTTCTTGTTCTTACAGCATCTTCGGGATTAATCTTTTCAATTGGATTCAATTTTTCTGGTATTGTAAATTGTTTTACACTTGCACCATTAACACTAACACTGAACTTCAGAAACTTTACCCCTTGATTTGACATCTGGATAACATCGCCATTATTATATTCTGAAAAGTCAACTAGGATTTCTGCTCTTTCTGAGGGTCCTAGTTTAAGTTCATTCATTTTTATTGGTTTTTCAAAAAAACCTCCATCACTAGCAATTTGATAAAATGTTTGATTATTATCAAAACCTAATTCATAAACACTAGCATTAGAGCCATTCAATATACGGAGTCTCATCATACCTTTAGGTACTTCCAAATATGGAGCAATCGCCCCGTTTACAAGTAATGTATTCCCCTGCAGACCGTTCATTATATCATGCATACCCAAATCATATTCAAAGCTTCCATCCTTGTTAAAGCGCTTATCTTGAATGATAAGTGGAACATCATTCACTCCATAGTCTCTTGGAATTTCCAATTGATCAGATACCTCATCCTCAATAAAAAGTAGCCCAGCTAATCCTTTATATACTTGTTTACCCGTTTTTCGTTCAGGATGGGGATGATACCATAGCGTAGCTGCGGGCTGCTCTATCGTAAACTCAGGTGTCCATGACTCACCCGGTTGTATTCCTGAGTGTGGACCGCCATCAGCGTCTCCATCAACCTCTAGTCCATGCCAATGGATTGTCGTCATTTCATCTTTGAGTTTATTTTCCACCTGTACGGACACTTCCTCACCTCTGCGAACCCGTATAACCGGACCTAAGTAATCTCCGTTATACCCCATTGTTTCAGTTTTTGTTCCTGATATAAATTCCTTTGTTGCATTTTGGGCTGTTATATGAAATTCAGCCTTATTTGGATTTGGATTTGTATCTTTTAACATTGGTGGAATTGGTAAAGCTGACTCATTAACAGTATTAGATTGATTATAAGAGGGATTGTCTGTACCCATCATGGGATTCATAGGCAAATTAGGGAACATTTTGGATGTGCCTAGCCCCTGAACAAAAAAAAGAAAATAACCTGTTAGAACAACCACCAACCCCGCCACAATAATACCAACATTTCTTTTCATCTATTTTTCCTCCTGTATATTTCATTTTACGATAAGTAGTTTATATATGATGGGATTCGAGGATTTGTATTTATGTAGAAGATTAATCGTCTATCTATATGTTAGTTGTTTGGTATTTTTATTTTACTCCCTTAAATAACCTCAATGCCTCGCTATTTGTTTTTATATAAAAAACCTGATATGTGTACTTCTTTATAAGTCAATAAAAGGGTACAACGGGTTTCATACTGGTATGATGGGAAGTGATTCCATATCAACATATACAAAGTAATAAACCGAACTTTCCGGTTGGTCATCATCAATATTACAGTCTAACTATAAAGGCTGTCCAAAGATACTAAGCATTGGACAGCGCTTTAGAAAAAACATATTGGGGACTAATAAATTGCATTCAAAGCCAGTTAAATTAAATTATTTACTTTTATCAATACAACTAATTAACCGATCCTCGATATCCTTTGCAAATAACTTCATATTATCGTCATTAAGCAAACTAATTAGAGCAGTAGGCTTTGGCATACCAATCTTTGTTTGTCCATTATCTTCATAAACAACAATTTTACAAGGTAAAAAATATCCAGCCATTTGGTTTTCGTTTAACACCCTTTGTGCTTCTTGCGGATTACATACTTCCAAAACCCGTAGCTCTTTTTGAAATTCCAATTCCTTTTCTTGAAGTTTTTCTTTCATATCGAACATCCATAAAATACCGAATCCTTCATCTTCTAAGCTTTCCTTTATACTTTCGATAGCATCGTTCATACTTTTGTCTGTTGCAACCGTATAATCAAACATATTAAATTACCTTCCTTCTCATATTTCTACTTTAAAATGAAACAACAATAGACTGTCGACAAGAATGCCATGGTAGGCCACAAAACCAATGTTACCATGGCATTTAAAGGTACTTCTCACTTTTATCTTTTATGATATCAACCAAGCATTTTATTCCATAACACTAATGCCATTTGGAGTTTCACCAACTTCAATGGTTTCAATCACTTTATTTTGTTCCGTATCAACCACACTGACGGTATGATCAAACATATTTGTCACATAAACACGCTTATTGTCCGGGCTTGTAACTACTCCGTGCGAACCTTTTCCTGTTTCGATTGTTGCTGTTTCCTTTTTGGCAATAATGTCAACAACTGTAATAGAATTAGAAGGGTTCTTTTCCGTCCCCTGATTTGCTACATAGGCAAATTCATTATTGCTATCCAAATAGACCTGCGCAGGCCCATTTCCAACTGGAATCTTATCAACCTGTTCATTTTCTAGATTAACAATGGCTAATGCATTTTCGGCATTTAATGTAGCAATTAGCGTCTTGCCATCAGATGTGATACCCGTTGTAACTGGTGCTGAACCAACCTTTATTTTCTTATCCTCTTTCATTGTTTTAAGATTAATGACACTTACAGTATCTTCACCCATGTTCGCAATGTAAGCAGTAGAACTGTCCGCGGTAATTCTAAAACCATGTGGTCTATTTCCAGTAGATATTGTATTTACCACTTTGAAGGTTGAAGTATCAATAACAGATACAGTGTCATCCTCGTTATTTGTTACAAGAACATATTTCCCGTTTTCAGTAAAAACGATATGCGCGGGATGATTTCCCACTTCAACTGTATTTACTACTTCATTTGTTGCTGTATTCAAGAATAATGCTGTCCCCGGCATATCCATGTTCATGGAGTCATCATCCCCATGATCCATGTTAGGAACAACTGTGGCTGCTAGCATTTCCCCGTCTGATGACACTTGTACATTATGGGCCATCCCATCGACCTCAATAGTCGAATCCACTTGGTTTGTATTTGCATTTATTTTTGTAATACTTCCGCCTTCATCGGCAGTAAAATAATATTTAATTACATTCTGATCCGTTATCCCTTCTTTTTCGGAAGTTGAATCGGATGTTTGGTTTTGTGTTTTGGTTTGTTCATCTGTAGCACCGTCTTGATTATTATTATTGCTACATCCTGCCAAAACCAATCCTATGATAAGCAGAAATATAAATAAACTTGCTTTCACCTTATTCATATCT
Source organism: Niallia sp. WK069_GA_01 (assembly GCF_983173855.1). Classification (NCBI taxonomy): domain Bacteria; kingdom Bacillati; phylum Bacillota; class Bacilli; order Caryophanales; family Bacillaceae; genus Niallia; species Niallia sp. WK069_GA_01. The sequence continues at coordinate 2,382,195 of NZ_OZ470138.1, read as the reverse complement.
GAGTAATCTCCCATCAATTGACTTTTGGAAAGTTCCCGAAGTTATTTTCGTTCCTTATCGTAATTTCTTAAAGCTAACTTTGTGGCATAATAAACGACAATGCCTATAACTAGAAGATTGAGAATCCACCCCAAAATCCCATAGCCCATCATGCCAAATCCATAGCCACCCATCATCATTTGAAATCACCATCCTCTGACTAGAAATTATTCATCATATTACGGGAATTTGTGCCGTTTTGCATAAAGCCATTTTCACCATGGCAAGCATTAAACATTTGTTCCTGCTGTTCCAATGAAAGGTTTGGGTGCATCTGTTCAATGAACGGTTTCATATCCTTAAAATTAAAGACATTTGAATCAGCTGCAGCAAAAGTTGCGCCTCCTAATACAACAGCTCCAGTTAATATCCCAACAACTAGTTTTTTCATATTTAATCTCTCCTTTCTTAACTAAATCAATCATACAATCCATAAATGGAGATTCCATGGGGAACTTATGTGGAAATTGTGTTGATTATTATTTTCATTTGATTAGGTGGTACTATAAAAAGGAAAGAGGTGGTTGGTATGACAAAAATTCTTATCGTAGATGATGAAGAGATGATTCTTGAAGTATTAGAAGCATATTTTGAAAAAGAAGGCTGGGGGGTTTATCTAGCCTCAAATGGTATAGAGGCATTAAAAAAAGTCAAAGAGATTCAACCAGATATTCTTATCCTTGATCTTATGCTGCCAGATATATCGGGTGAAGAAGTCTGTCGATTGACTAGAAAAGATAATGATGTTCCCATTATTATGCTAACGGCAAAATCAGCGGAAGAAGATTTAATTAATGGTATTGTCATTGGCGCTGATGATTATGTAACAAAACCGTTTAGTCCAAGAGAAGTAGTTGTAAGAGCAAAAGCAATTTTACGAAGGGTTAAAAAAGAGGGAAATGTAAACAATTTATCATTCAATAATGGAAAGGTAAAAATAGACCTCTTTAAAAAGATTGTTGAATTGAATGACCAAATCATCTCCCTAACTCCCATTGAATATAAACTATTAGTAACAATGGCAAGTTATCCCGGTCGTGTATATAGTCGAACTGATTTACTTGAAAAGGTACAGGGAGATGGAACCTATTTTGAGGGCTATGAAAGAAGTATCGATACACATATAAAAAATCTTAGAAAGAAAATAGAAGCAGATTCCCGACACCCAATATATATTCTGACCGTATTTGGGATGGGGTATAAGTTTGGAGGAACCCCTGATGCGTTTAACCCTTCGTTCTAAAGTTTTATTTTACCTTTTGATTGTTTCATTTGCCGGTATCCTTACTACAAGCTTATCTATTTTATGGGGATTTGATAATCAGTTTAGTGAGTATTTGCAGAAGAATAGAGAGGAAAATAGTTCAGTTATTGAAAACAAGTCTATAGAAACTTATAAGAAAACAGGGAAACTTGTTGACGATCAACTGGTAAATATGATGCATCAACAGGCCATGACCGATCATTTATTTTATAGAATTTATAACATAGACGGACAAATGGTAGCCGATACAACCATGATGCTTGGAATGATGGATAGTATGGGAATGCATTCCGATAATGAAAAGGATACTAAATATAAAATGATCACTTATGACCTTACATCTGATGATCATCCCATTGGGGTTATAAAGGTTTATTATCCAAAGCAAATGATAGGTAAGGAAATTACTTTTTCGGAAACAATAAAAAAGAATACTTACCTTGCCATTATTGTTACAGTTATTTTAGCAATTTTGTTCAGCTTACTGTTCTCCAAACGTTTGACAACCGGATTCAAGAAATTAACAAATGCAATTCAGGAACTTCAGGAACATAAATCACATACGTTTGTCCCAGTTGCGGAATTGACAGGTGAGCTTAGACCGCTTGCTGAATCATTTAATCAACTTGCTGATTCATTAGCAAAAGAAGAAGTACTTCGAAAGCAATTTACTGCCGACTTTGCTCATGAGATAAGAACACCACTTGCAACATTAAGAAGCCAAATTGAAGCGTATTTAGATGGAGTATTTGAACCGACTTCTACAAGGTTACAGCAGAGCCATAATGAATTGATGAGGCTAGTCCGTCTTGTGAATGAACTTGAAAAGTTACTTGCTGTAGAAAATCCACAAATAAAACTATATAAAACAAGTATAGAGGTGCGGAATATCTTAACTTTCATAGAAGAATGTTTCCAACCGGCTTTTCAGAAGAAAGGCGTGAAATTAAACGTTCAAAAGCCAAAAGGGGAGCATTGGTTTATAGCAGATAAAGACCGCGTAATCCAGATTTTAACCAATATTATTAATAATGCTCTTCAATACACCCCAGAAGGAAACAATGTAATAATAAGAACAGATCAATCTAAGGGTTATCTAAAATTTATTGTGCAAGATGAGGGTATGGGAATTGCCGAGAAAGACCTACCTTATATTTTTGAAAGATTTTATCGTGGGGATAAATCAAGGGATCGAAAAACAGGTGGGATGGGAATTGGATTATCTATTGTGAAGGCCTTGGTTGATGCTCATCGGGGGAAGATTGAGATAGAAAGTAATTCAAATGCTGGTACGAAGGTTATAATCTATCTTCCAAAAGCAGGAAATACTTCAAAAGAATAATGTTTCGCACCATTCATTTAGGAGGAAACATAAAATAGGACACAAACATAGACATGACCATACACATGATGCAAATAAAAAGACGTTAACGATAAGTTTTAATATTATTATTATTGGAAATATGTTCAACGAAGTAATTGGAGGATTTATTACCAATGGTCTTGCATTATTAACTGATGCTGGTCATATGATAAGCGATTCCATATCACTTGGGATTGCATTATTAGCCTTTACACTTGGAGAAAAGGCCGCTAACTGGGTTAGTATCAGGAAACTGCATTTATCTATACGCCAAGGAATTTTTTAGAGGGTAAAGGCCTGATTTTTCTACATTAAGCAGAAAAATCAGGCTTTTTGCAATGTATCCTTAATATCAAACTGCCATTGAACAACAAACTTCTCCTTCTTTAAATTTTCCTTTTGTGACTGAATGGCTTCTTCTATTGATTTGTTTATCTCTATTGTATAATGAAGCATTAGTAACATCACCCTATTTTTCGTTCAAGATTTCCTTTCCAATTATTCATTCCACCTGCCATATCTTCGACTTTGAAACCTAATGCCTCTAGTATCCCACAGGCCGCCTTACTTCGATTACCAGATTGGCAAACAACCACATAGGTTCTCTTTTTGTTAAGTTCATCTTTTCTTAATGCAAGCTGGCCTAATGGAATGTTGTTGGCACTTGGAATTTTACCACTAGCTACTTCTCCATTTTCACGAACATCAATTATGAATACTTCTTCACTATTTTTAAGACGTTTAGCTACTTCTTCTGGTGCTATTTGTTTTGCCATCACTTGTCATCCTTTCTAATACCAAGCACTCATTCCACCTTTTACATTGTAAATATTTTCGAATCCTTGTTTTTTTAGCATATTTGCTGCTTTTGCACTTCTCATTCCGCTTTGACATATAACAACAACTTCTTTATCTTTTTCCAATTTGTCTACTTGGCTAGGCAAATTGGAAAGTGGGATATTTTTAAACGGTTTGCGATGATTTGCTTTATATTCACCCGGTGTACGGACATCTATAAATTGAACACTTTTATCCTTAAATTTATCTTTTGCTTCTTGAACAGTTATATTCGTAATGCCTTTTTTGGGAATAAAACGATTGATCACAAAGAGTGCGATCAAAATAATAAAAATCCATTGTATAATATCCACTCTACCTTCACCTTCTCTTTTCTCAATTATTATCTGATGTCATTTTACCTTCTGTTCTAATTGTTTCATTTGATTACTTCCATTAGGCTCAACTCAACCATATACCCGATGGGGTATATTTTATTTAAAAAGAAAAAGGCTGTTAAATTTCCTTTTAGTAAGAAAATTGTTAGAACCTTTATCTACTTTTCACTAATAAATTTACTGCTTCTTTTACAAGTTCTTTCGTGTCTTCACCATTTTCAATATTCTCTCGAACACATTGTTCTAAATTCATGCTTACAATTAATCCAATTGTACGATCAATACCAGTACGCGATGCTGATAATTGAGTAATTACTTCCCTACAATCTTTATTTTGCTCAATCATATTTAATACGCCTCTAATTTGACCTTCAATACGTTTTAAACGATTTATAACAGATTTATCATACTCCATCTATTATTCCTCCTTTACATGCACAACCTATAATCTCGAAACTACTAACACTATATCCTTTTCTTAATAAAAATCTCACCCCTAGATTAATATCCATTCGATCACTCGCTACAACATGAAGTGACTGATCCGGAATCTCACTGTAGTGTCTTCTCAAATAAGGGTAAGGTATCTGCATTGCCACATTCTTTAAGGTTCCTTTTTCGTTGTAATCTCTTAAATCTAATATAACGATATCCTTTTCGCCAATTCTATTCTTACAAATTATCCCCTTAATTGGGAAGTACCTTCTAAATAATTCATAACATAATAAAACAATAACTGCACTTAGTAAATATATAATCATAATTGATCACCTTTTAATAAGGATTACATAAATAATAATATACCCCATTAGGTATATTGTCAAGATTTCAATATTATTTTCTATTAGTCACTTTTGCTTTCTTTAATAAAACTTATACATATCATGAGAATAGAAAATAAATGGAGGATACACCAAATAATGTACCCCCGTTTCATTACTGTTAAATAATATTCATCAGATTTTAAGTCAATCTATTTAAAATTATAAACAGTTACTATTCTTTCTCTACCAGTAACTAAATCATTAAAGTATTCATAAAGATTTACACCCAAATAGGAACCAGAAATGTTGTAAACATTCTCATATCCTAAATTTTGTAATGCCATTACCACATTATAACTTCTTTGACCTGAACGACAGTGAATGTAAACAGGTTGATCTTTTGGAATTTCATCAAGTCTCTGTCTAAACTCACTTAAAGGAATATTAACTGCGTTTTTAAAATGACCTGCATTATATTCATCTTGTTCTCGTGCATCAATAATAAAAGCATTACTTTCTACCAGTTCTCGAACTTGGGAAACTTTGACTTCTTTGTATCTGCCTTGTAGTAGGTTTAGCCCTACTAAACCGGCATGATTAACGACATCTTTAGCCGTTCCTAGCATTGGTGAGTAGGTCAATTCTAGATCTTTTAAATCTTCCAACGTACCATTCATTGTAATCATGGTTGCAATAACATCGATTCGTTTATCCACATTTCCTTTACCAATTGCCTGCGCACCTAAAATTCGACCTGTTGGGTATTCATAAACCAATTTAAAATGCATCGGATAGCTGTTCGGCATGAGTCCCACTTTATCTCCCGGCATTAAGTAAACATAATCGTACATCATTCCCGCTTGCTCAGCTGTTCTTGCATTAAGTCCAGTAGATGCTGCATTGAGATCAAAAAGATGGATGGATGATGATCCTATTACACCGATATTTCTATTTGGAATTCCATACATATGGTCTGCAGCTGCTCTGGCTTGTTTTTGGGCTGGGCCAGCTAGTGCTAGTCTTGTTTGTTTTTGTAACAAACGATGATACACTTCAATGGCATCCCCAACTGCATAAATATCTTTATCACTTGTTAAATAATTTGAATCAACTTTAATAGCACCTGTTTCGCCGATTTCAAGACCAGCTTCTTTTGCCAAACTCGTTTCAGGTTTTACTCCAATCGCTAATACTACTGCCTGTGCATCAACTTTTTTACCGGAGTTTGTTGTTATATATCCATCAGAAATTTTAGCTAACCCATCATCTAGAATAAGTTCAACACCGTGATCCACCATTTCTTTATGAAGGATTTGTGCCATATCATAATCAAATGGCGCCATGACTTGATTTGCGAATTCAACTAAGGTTACATTATAGTTCGCAAGTTGTAGGTTTTCTGCAACCTCTACTCCAATAAAGCCGCCACCGATGACAGCAATATCCTTAATACTTTTTTGCTTGATATATGAATTAATTTTCTCAATATCGACTACGTTACGTACCGTAAAAACATTAGAATTGTCTATGCCTTCCAAATTTGGTCGAATAGGTAAAGCACCGGGAGAAAGCACCAATTTATCATAGCCCTCTTCGTATGTTTTATCTGAGATCAAATCTTTAACAGTGATTGTTTTCTTATCCCGATTAATTCGAATAACCTCTTGTTGTACCCTAGCTTCAATATTGTAGCGATTCTTAAAGATATCGGGAGACATCAAAACAAGTTTTTCGCTATCTTCTACAATACCACTTAAATGATAAGGTAATGAACAGTTCGAAAAAGATACATGAGGACCTTTTTCAAACATAATGATTTCTGCACTTTCATCTAATCTTCTGACACGTGCAGCGACTGAAGCTCCACCAGCAACTCCACCAACAATCAGTACTTTTTTCCCCATATTCAAGCCTCCTATTCTATTTCACCTTGCCATGCTAACATTCCGCCAGTCATATTAGTAACATTGTAGCCTTCATTGTTTAAAAATTCACATGCACTTGAGCTTCTTCCACCAGATCGACAAACCATGTAATAATGTTTATCTTTATCAAGTTTTTCTAAAGAGTCTGGTATATCTCCCAAAGGAATATGCTTCGCTTCTGGAATTTTTCCCTCTGCAACTTCAACATCCTCCCGAACATCAATAATATGAACCTTTTCTCCATCTTTTATTTTCTCTTGTATCTCTACTGCCGATATACTTTTCATCAAATTGCATCTCCTTTATTATCTTCTGTTTTTCCAATGTATCTTGAGGTTTGAAAATTATTTAAGTCAAAATATCTGTCCAAATTTTAATAGCAGTACCTGCAATCATAAGTGCTAATATCACTTGTAAAATTCGGGTATTCATTCTCTTTCCTACTTTTGCTCCAAGTGGTGCTGCTAATAAACTTGCCACAATCATAATAGCAGCAGGCCAATAATCTACTTGTCCAGTAACAAGTTTACCAACACTTCCCCCGATGGAAGAAATGAACGTTACTGCTAAACTTGTTGCAATCGTCATGCGTGTTGGAATGTGCAAAATCGTAAGCATGATTGGTACAAGTAAAAATCCTCCTGCCGCGCCGACTATACCAGATGCTATTCCCACAATTAATGCTAATATTGCCGCTAGTGGCTTGTTGAAAGTAACATCATTTAATGGTACATCGTCCATTTGTTTCTTTGGTACAAACATCATAACAGCTGCAATCACAGCTAGAATACCATACACGACATTCACTGCTTGCTCGGATAAGAAACTCGATCCATAACTACCAATTAAACTCCCAATTAGGATAGCTCCGCCCATATAAATGATGAGCTGCTTGTTTAGGTATCCACCTTTTCGATATGCCCATACACCTGCAATGGAAGCAAACAGTACTTGTACTGCACTTATTCCAGAAACCTCATGAGCTGTAAATGCTACTAGTCCGAATAAAGGGGGAATATACAATAGCATGGGATACTTAATGATGGAGCCGCCAACACCTAACATCCCAGATAAAAAGGAGCCAATAAATCCAATCGTAAATATGACGATGATAAAAGTTAAATCCATTGCCAAACCTTCCTTCAAATTTAGAATAGCGAGTAGTTCATGCTACTCGCTATTTGGTTTTCCTTAACCTTTTTGAATATAGAAGTACAGAACATCCTCTTCTGTTTTTTGTTCTAATACGTTATGGCCACCTGATTTTGCCCATACTGGGATATCGTTTAAAGCACCCTTATCTGTTAGAAGCACTTCAAGTACTTCACCAGAGTTAATCGTATCCATTGCTTTTTTAGTTTTTACAATTGGCATAGGACATGCTAAGCCTTTTGCATCTAATGTTTTTGTAATGTTCATTTGATTTACCCCCATTTTATTTTTTCTATTAATTAGCGAACTGCACAACGGTTTGGACCGATTTCCATTTCTGTTTGTTCGTCATTATTAGGTGTGATTTTCCCCATATTTACCTGTCGAATTTGTTCATACGCATTTGGCTGTGGTGGTAAGTTATCTGTAACAGTACGACGGAATTCCACTTCATCCTCGATGTTTAATCCATGATTCTCTTTAAACAAATCACCTAATCTTCTAGCCACTGTACCATCTTCATTTAACTCATCAATAATCATGAAATGTGCAGGTAACACCACTAGGTCTTCAGCTAGTTCACGATAACGGGAATATAATGTTTCTCGTAAGTCACCTACCCAATCTTCCGCAAGTCCTGCTAAATCGGGACGACCAATTGAGTCGATAAATAAAATATCACCTGTTAACAAGAACTGATTGTCGATAACAAATGAAGTAGAACCAATGGTATGACCCGGTGAATAAAGTGCATTTACATCAATTTGAGATGCACCAATTTTTACATTTAATCCTTCTGTAAGAGGCGTGTAATCAAACACTACCTCTGTCGCATCTTTTGGTGGTAGATAGTAAGTTGCTTCTGTATTTGCTGCAATATGACGTCCACCTGAAATATGATCTGCGTGTAGGTGTGTATCAAATACGTGCTTGATTTCTACTCCTTTTTCTTTCGCAAAGTTTGTGAATACGTCCGTGAAACGTACTGCATCAATAATAGCTGCTTCTCCCTCAGAAATTACCATATAAGATAAACAACCTTTTCCTAAACGAACAAATTGGTATAACTCCCCACCATTTTCTAAATCGGAAACTTTAATTGGTTCTAGATAACTACTCCAAGACTTCATCCCGCCCTCAAGGTATGCAACTTCACGACCAGCCTCAGAAAGCATTTCTGCTACCATAACGGAAGATCCTTCCTTAGCACATACTACTAATACTTCCTTATTCGTTGGAAGCTTAGGTAAAATCTCATCTACACCATCTAATAATTCGAAGTAAGGAATATTTAAATACTCGAATTTATGTCCTTCCATTTTCCAATCCTCAAATGCATCATGATTGCGAACATCTAAAATAAATAATTCTTCATTATCAATTACTTTCCGAGCAACTTCTGCTGCTGTCCATTTATTCACAGTCATATTCAAATTACCCCCATAGGTATATTTTTAATAATTTTTTTGCAGTGGAGAATTTCTCCACTGCATAAAGTTTGATAATCTAATTAGAAAGTTAATGTTGGTGATGCATCTTTTGCATATTCTAAGAATGTTACTGCTCCACCAACTTCTATGCCATCAACGAAATCTTCTTTCGTAAGTCCCATAACATCCATTGTCATTTGACATGCAATAAATTTAACACCTAGTTCCTGTGCCATCTCAACTAGTTGTGGGATAGTAGGAACATTTGCTTTTTCAAACCCTCCAGCAAAATGTTCCTTTCCTGCTGGCATTTCTAATGCGTGCATTGCTTGTTTATGAATTAAGTTTAATCCTTCAAAAGTGAAGAAGATTTGTACCTCTTTTTCTGAAGCTGCTGCTGCTGTTGCGATATTAAATACTTTGTATGCATCAAACATTCCACCGTTTGCTGCGATAATAGCTACTTTTTCTGACATAGTAAATTCCTCCTAGATTTCTTTTGTTATTTTTCCGTTCCATTCATTCATACCCGGTAGAACGTTAAAAGTTTTTTTAAAACCATTGTTTGCTAGTAGTTGTGCTGCCAAATCAGAACGTTTCCCTGTACGGCAGATCACATAGATTTCTTTTTCTTTATCCAATTCTTCAAGGCGTGATTCCAATTCACCCATTGGAATGGACTTTGCACCTTGAATATGACCAAATGCATATTCTGCTGCTTCGCGTACATCTAAAATTAAACCGTCACCTGATTCAATTTCATCAAGTGAAACAGTGTGTTCAAATGTTTTTTCCACTTCTGGTTCATTAGAGCCTTTGCGAATGTAATGATAAAGAACATCGCCTTCTTCCAATGTTCCTAGATATTGGTGGCCAACAGTACTTGCCCATGCTGCTAAATCAGCTTTAGATCCTTTGTCTGTAGCTTGAACTTCCAATACTTGACCATCTTCAAGATCCGTAATTGCTTTTTTGGTTTTCACAATTGGCATTGGACAAGCTAAACCTTTTGCATCTAATTGGTGATTTGCTTGAATCATACATTTACCCCCTACGTTATTACTTTCAACAAAAAAATTTACGATTTGGTATTTATTATACCCATATGGGTATAATATTTGACAATAAATTAGTCGTTATTGATAACGACGTTTGCAGATTACCTTTTATAAATTTCCATTGATTTAGCTTGTTGAAAATCAGTTACAAGACCAATAATATGCCCTATAGGGTAAAATGTCAACCTTGTTATCTAAATTTTTATAGATGCCTATTGAAAAGTACTTATTTTAAATTATTATCCATTTTGACTATTCTTTAAAACAAAATAAAATAGGAGTTTCATCAAAAATGAGAAACTCCCTTTTACAATAAGACCAGCATTACATATTTTTGCTTTGTTGAAGAAGCTTTGATTCTCCCGTACGTTCCCATTCTTCTACTGTTTCATATGCTTTTTCAGGAGAATACCCTTTCCCCACATGAACGCCGATGAAAGTAAATTCTTGAAGAATGTGGGTGATATTTATTACTCTGTTAACTTCTTCTCGTGCTTCTTTGACTAAGAACTCTGTGTACCTTATCCATTCAACTGGGATTTAGTTAAAAACCCCCTATTTCCTTCGCCATAATGATGAGCTTCTTCTGCAGTCATTGCTTCTTCTTTAGTGACATGAACAGTACCAAACGGATGATTAGGTGGAGCATATATTGAATAAAGTTTTAATGGAGTATTGCCAGTATTGATTAAATTATGCCATGTTCCAGCCGGTATCATAATAGCAGAGTCATCAAATACTCTTCTTTCGAAGTTCAAATTATCCGGGCTATTCCCCATTCGTACAATTCCTTGACCTTGTTCAAGACGTAAGAATTGATCCACGTCTGAGTGCATTTCCAACCCAATATCTTCACCAACATTAATACTCATTAAAGTAACTTGAAGATATTTTCCGGTCCATAAAGCAGTACGGAATGCATTATTGTGCTTTGATGCTTCATTGATATTGACAACAAATGGTTTCTGTCCATAATCTGTTAACAAAAAATTATCGCTGCCATTTGGGGAGCGAAAAGAATCAAATTTGTTTATCTGCTCTATCCCATTAGGAGAAGTAAAGTAACTAGACTGTCTTCCATAGTTATACACTGGTACATTAAAATAATAAGGATACTGATATACATATGGGTTGTAGTACATTTTCTCAATCCCTTCACAGTTCATCAAATTATCCTATGTACTATAGGGGGAATTTGTACTTGACTTATGTAACTTTAAAAAAAGAAACATTTTCGTTTTTCCTTCATCAAAGGTAAAGTTACCTTTTGAGCGTTCCTGCCCTATGCATTGGCTTTGTTTTTGTTCGTATTACTTTTCTCTATTAGGGTAACTTAAAAAGGAAAAAAGCGTAAAGGAGCGTGTATAATGAATAACTTAACAGAGCTTGAAGTGGAGAATCTTCGTCATATTATAGGAAGCCACGGAATGATTGCAAACAAACTGGATTCTTATGCGCAAAATTGTACAGATCCGCAATTAAAGGAAATGTTTCAAAAAGATGCACAGGCTGCAAGACAAGCACAACAACAATTAATAGGCTTCTTTGGATAAGGAGGAACTGAAATGCTACAAGAAAAAGATATGGTAAATGATTATTTATCAGGATTAAATGCGAGTTTAACTGGATACGCCACTCATATTAGTGAATCCAATAACCCACAATTAAGGCAGACGCTTATACAATTACGTAATCAAGATGAGAACCGTCAAAGAGCTTTATATGAATATGCATTGCAAAAAGGATATTATCAGCCAGCTGCTCCAGCAACACAACAAGTGATTCAACAAACGAAAACACAATTGTCTTCTGGGCAATAATTAATAAAAACCGAATCCAATTACAATAATCAAAAGCCATCTTTTATATATGATGGCTTTTGAACAATCTATTGGATACAAACAACTAAACTATCTCCTGCAGCTTTAACAGCCTCTTTGTTGTTATGAATTCTAAATAGTAAATCCTTCCTATATACTTGAAAGTATTGATTTTGCATATTTTCTTGCTATATCCTTTTTATCCTGAATACTTAGTTTGTTGAATGGTTTCTCATTAGGCAGTATAACATAGCTTAAAAATATCCCGCCCAACTGTCTTGCATAAAATTCCGTGTCCACTGATTGACCTTTAAGCTCGAAATGACTTTCTAGACCCTTTTGTAGACTCGAAAAAATTATATAAGGTAAATTAATTTCATTTGTTAAATTTCCTCTTAAACTTTCGGATAGCAGCATTCTTACCAAATCATAGTTTTTAGACAATATATCCAATCTATCCTCAATAATATTCATTAAAAACAGCTCAGTTTTTTCTTCTTTTGCCATTTCAAAAATATGAGAGTGGAACTTATTCTCCAAGACGTTTTTAATGACTGTAATAAAAAGGTTTTCCTTGGTGGAATACCTCCGATATAACGTTACCTCAGCAACATCGGCTTCTTTTGCTACTTCCTGTGTAGTTGCTTGCAATCCTTTTTTAATAAAAACTGAAATTGCACCTTTAATTATTCGTTCTGTTACATCACGCAATTCTTATCACCTTCATTATATTTCATAAGATATTTTTCTTGTAACAGGGTTACTAAATATTCTTTACTTGCTTTACCTTTATAAATCGGTCCAAAATAATTAAGATTGGTGGCATGACAATAAAAGTAGAAAATAGCGCAAGTGAAATGTTAATTAAGGTCATCATACCAAAGTTATTCAAGATTACAAAGTCAGATACGAGCAATGCACTAAATCCACCAATGGTTGTTAAGGCTGATGCGAAAATAGCCTTTCCAATACTTGTATTCGTTGTTTGGATTGCCTCCCTACTTTGAAGACCTTTCTCTCTTTCTTCATAAAATCGTTCCATAATTAACACAGTGAACTCTGTACCAATCCCGATAATTAATGCACCTAACGTTGCTGTAAGTGGAGTGTAACTTATATCTAAAAAGTACATAATCAATCCAGACCAACCAACGATGAATATAATTGGCAACAATGGGATAAACGCTTTGACTGGATGGAGATAAATAATGAGCAGACTAAGGAAAACAAGCCCCATACCGAGTAATGTCATTTGATATCTACCTGTTGTCAGCCCTTCAATCATTTCTACATCTAATACTGCCTTTCCTGTAATGGTTGTTTTAACAGCATCCAATTCGTTGTTATCTAAATAAGTGCCTAAGTTATCAATAAATTGTTTTAACTTTTCTGCCTCCAAATGCTTAATTCCTACTGTTATGACTCCTTTTGTTTCAGAATCATTTAGGAAAAGCTTTAATTGCTCACTTGGAATTTCTGCAATTTGTTCCTTAAATGATTCATCTTCGGGAAGCTCCCCATCGTTTATTTGTTTAACAATATCTGTAATTGACTTTGTTTCTACTACAACTTCTGGAAATTCCGTGCCAATTGTCTCTGTTAGATTATTCACCCACTTCATTACTTCATCTGTAATAAGTTCATCGCTTTCGTAAACAATAGAAACCTGATCAGTGGTCCCCATAACATCGCGTAATTTATGAATATCTTTCAGTTCCTGTGTGTCCTGCGGCATGAAAGTTTCCACATCTGTCTCTGCGTCTGCATCAAGATCTACCCAAATTCCAATAGAAGCAGCGATAACAGCTAATGCAATAATGATCCACCGTAATTTAATAACACCTGCTGTCATCCAATCAAGCGCTCTATTCATTCTTGAATCTGTAACTTTTTCATTATGTTTTGGCTGCTTCATCTTTTTAGTATTTTCAAAGAAATAATCCCTAATGAATAAAACTGGAATTAATAGAAAAATACCAAGAATGAAGCTTACAATTAAGCCAATCGTTAACATTTTACCAAAATCTTGAATCATCGGTACTGGGGATGTGTAAAGGGCGACAAATCCTATCCCTGTTGCAACCAACGCAGTGAATACCGCTGGCAACATCTTTGTTATTGTTTTATGCAAACTCTTCTTTGCTTTATTTTTGCTGCTATTCATCGGAATCCTCCTTTAGCATTTCTTCGGCATAACGGTTTTGAAACTGAATGGCGTAGTCAATACCAAGTCCAATTAAAATAGGGAAAACGGCCATAGATACCATTGTAATCGGTATGTTTAACCATCCCATTAAACCCACTGTTCCAATTACCGCAATAATTACAGTCAGTAAAGACATTAATCTCCATTGAACCTTAAAAACAATAAATAAAACAAAAACCATGATTAACAAGGCAAGTCCCATCATTTTTTGAATACTTTCTTGCATAGATAAGCGAATACCATTATCAAGTACTGGTTTACCAGAAACAATGGTTTCTACGTTATCCATCTTTTCTTTATCTAAATAATCATTGATTGTGGAAACAACTTCACTTTTCTCTACATCTGTTGTATCTCCTTCAAACCGTATCATCATGATCATATGCCTATCATCCACTATGACTTCTTTAAACATTGACCGAAGTTCACCATTGTCATAAACCATATTATCTAGAGTTGCTTGTTTTGTCGGTAGTCCGGGTTTCATAATATCTGAATAACTATGGATTGTTTCCATATTTTCACTAATTGTTAGTAAATTTTCACCCATTTCCGTTAAACCTTCAGACAGAGTACCTAAATTTTTTGCTTGTTCACCTAACTTCCCTTCCATCTTTTCTTTAAATTCCTGCATTTCTTTTTCTTTTTCATTCTGCTGAGCAATCATTTTTTCTTCTATATTTTTCTGCTTTTGTTTTTGTTGTCTTTGCATTTCTTCCTGCATTTTTGCTTCTTTTTCAGCTTGCTCCTGCTTTAACCTTTCCTCCATTTCAGCCTGCATCTGATTTTGTTCTTTCTGCATTTGTTCCTGTTGTTTCTTCTGCTCATTTAATTGATCGCTTAACTTTTCTTGCATATTTTGAAGTCCATTAATCGTTTGCGTAGAAATCTCTGGAAGCCGAGTAGTATTTTCTGATACTTCTACCATTTGTTGTGACAGTTGATTTAGTCCAACACTAACTTCCTGTAGTTGTTTTGCTTGCTCAGGATTTTCTTCTATTTGATTAGCTAGAACACTCAGATTTTCAGCTAATTCCTTCGTTTTCGTTCCAAATTGGACATATCCGTTAATAAGATTTTCTGTACCATCACCTAAATTTTCCTGAGCATCTATTAATTTGGAAAATCCTTGATTTAACTCAGCAAGTTGTCCTTCTATGTCTGGAAGCTGTATCTCACCAAACTCTGGTAACTCTGGACTATCAAATTCGGGTAGTTCAATCCCTTCCCCCCCAAGGTCTGGCAATTCTAAGCCATCTTGTTGTGGGAATTCAAGTTCTTGATTACCTTGAGCGTTTTCACCCATTTCTGTACCAATCTCGATTAATTTATTTCCCATCGTATCTAATCCATCAATAACTTCTACTATACCTTCTTGAAAATTCTCACTTTGTTTATTTGCAATTTCCTCTACAAGAGTGACTGGGCTTAAAATACTGTAAATTGAATCATTCATTTGTATAGCACTCTCAAGCCCTTTCATATGAGCTAAATTTTCAGGAGTGAGTAAATTATCTGATTCATATAATACGATAACAGATTCCCCACCAAACTCTTCTTCTAACATTAAGTTGTCCTGATACACATCTGTACTACTTTTTACTAACGTATCATTCCCTGTGGCCATGTGTACATTCTTTACTCCGATTACCAATAATATGACAATGATAATTGTGATGAATATTGACTTTATCGGAAAATTTTGTAATAAACTTGCAATCCGTTTCAGCATATTCCTTCATTTCCTCCCCCGCAGTAAGTGGTGTGATAATAACTTAAAATCCAAATGTAAGTTACCACTAACATACATAATAACAGCAAAAATTTGAGCTGTAAAGAAAAACATAAACGATAAATGTAATAGCATCGCTTATCAAATCCTATTTTCGTTTATAAAACTATTTAAAAATGCCTTTCTCATATTGAGAAAGGCACTCTAAATAGTTATGTTGTTTGGGGGTCTCTTACAACTCTATTTTCGAATCCATAGCGTTTGATGGTGAATGTAACAATGATACCAAAAATGATAAATGCCAAGAGACTTGAAATTACAGTTCCTATTCCTGCCTCCCAAGGTAATGTAACTTTTCCCTGTGAAGCGTTTAGAGGAATTACAATAGCCCAAATAATCACTCCCCAAATTACCCCAGTAACAAAAGTATTCAATTGTTGGACAAATTCTACTTTCCTTATAATGAATAGCAAAATATATCCGGCTACTTGGCCTGCAAGAATGTGAGTTAATAGCTGAAAGGCAGTTAATTTTGCTCCCATTTGAGATATCCCAATATTTTCTGCCAACATAACGATACCAGCTCGGATTAAAGAACCAATCAAAAACCCTAGCGAATACTTAATATACAAATTGCTACCTCCTTTTTTAGATATTATTCTCTTTATTGCAGAGTTTTATAAGGTACAAGGTTCAAAAATTACTTTAATCTTTTGTGCTGAAACTGCATCATTTAAATACAAAAAACAAAACACACTTGAAACTAATTATTTACGAATTGGGTATATTAGAATTGGGGTGATCTCAATGAAAGGAATAAATTTGAAGGGTGTTAATCATAGCGAATATTGTTGCTTTAATACCTTTACCAACAAGGACTGAATTTTAAACGATAAAAAGGAAATCCTATGTAATGAGGTGATAAAATTGGATACAGAACATTTGGCAAAATTAACTTCTGCTGAAATTGCCGCACTATGGACACAGTATATTAACGAAACGGCGAGTATCTGTTTTCATAAACATATGGTTGAACATATTGTAGACAAAGATATTTTAGATGTATTTGAATACGCATTGTCTCTTAGTACTAAACATTTGGAAAGAATACAAGAATTCTTACAAAGTGAAAATTTTCCGATACCCATAGGTTTTACAGATAACGACTATACACCAAATTCGCCACGTCTTTTTTCCGATGTTTTATGTTTAAACTTTTTAAATATCATGTCTTTACATGGTTTGCACGGGTACAGTGGGGCAATAACAACATCTGCACGGTTGGATGTTCGTGATTATTTTACTGAATGTCTTGCTAGTGCAACTGAATTATGTAATCGTACAAAGAATATATTACAAGAAAAAGGTCTGTATTACCGTCCTCCTGTGATAAATCCGCCTGCGAGAGCAGAATATATAGTAGATAAGAAATTCTTATCTGGTTGGCTTGGAGAAAAAAGACCTGTAAGCTGTGTTGAAATAACACAAATTTATTTTAATACTAAAAAAACCATAATTGCAAAGACTTTCGCAGTCCTAGCATGTCAGGTTGTAAAATCTGATAAAATGAAAAAGTTCTTACAGAAGGCAAGTAAAACGGCGGATGAACATATAAACACGTTTACCGAAGTATTAAGTAAAGAAAATCTTCCAAGTCCACCATTATTTGATGCAGAAATTACTAATTCTACAGTTTCACCTTTTTCTGAAAAACTATTGATGTACCAAATTGGATTTTTAGTCTCCACGGCAATGACTTATTACGGCACAGGATTGTCAGCTTCACCAAGACGAGATTTATCTCTAAAGTATATGTCGACAATTATGGGCGGTTTAAAATTAGCAAACGAATGGACTTCTTTAATGATAAAGAGTAACTGGCTTGAACAACCACCACTAGCGGAAGATAGAAGTAAGTTGGCGGAATCAAAAAAATGAGAAAACTCAGGGCAACTAATGAATTTTGAATGGGGTTCTAATTGGAAAGCCATTTTTATATTTGGTGAATTATATGTGAAGAATTGTACTAAGTCTTGTTTTAATGATGATCTTCATTATTAAATTTCATTAGTTGCAAGGTTTTATCTTTTTTAGGCTTTCGTATGTTAACTTTGGGATACATACTTTCAGGATCCCCTCCCTTATTTTATTAAATTTATTTAAAGATTAGAAATATACTTTTAGGTAACTAGATATCTAGTTATCTGAGATATCTGTACGTTTTAATCATATTTACCATAATTAGTTCTCCAATGGATCATATCACCTATAGCTGCTCAATGTCCTCACCTGCCTATTTTGCACTTCCAGCTAATGAATTAAATCTGTTTATTTTTTCTGTTTGGGATCGATTTTTTGACCTTCCTGTGGTTCAATCCCCTAATCATTTTTTTCATATATAAAAGTAGAACAATCTTTTGGTATTACAAAAGCAGTAAATAGTTCACCTAATCCCGTTTGGGGTTGATTTTTAATTGCATTTAGTAATGAAGTATTTGTAAAACCTAAAGGGACAACAAATTCACCAGAATACACAGCATTTATTTCATCGATATATCTACCTTTAGTTGCGTTACACTCACAAATTCTTTCTTGTGAGGCGAGACTAAAAATATGATTACATTTCTTACATAACAATAATTTCACCTAATTTCCCTCTTTTTCAGTTTTCTTATCATAATAAGACAGATATTAACTCACTTTTTGCCTTAGAACAACAGCAGAGCCTTTGATTTTACACCTAATATTCGTTTAAAGTAATTAGGGTCTTGCCAGTAAACGTAAAATTACACCGCCATAAAAGGAACGGTGTAAAAATAAAGATGCTTATTCTTTGATGGAAATTATTTAAAAATGTATTAAATTTAACAAAAGGAATTACTTAGAAACTTTTTCAAAAGTATCTCTTTTTGTTAACCAATCGCAAACTATAAAAATAATAGCATAAATAGGAACAGAGTAAATATACTCCCATCCCGTCATAACATAAAAACCAGCCCATACAAAAATAGGCTCGCCTACAAATGCAGTTAATAAACCATAAAATATCCCTTTTTTCCATGAAGCTATATGTGGCTTTGTTTGAATTAAAAACATAATAGTTACTGGTAACAAACTCAAGTTGTAGGGGAACCATGCAGGATAGGTTGGTGTTAATTTACCCGTATAATACCATAAACCAAACGCAGAACCAATATAACAAAGGATAATAGATATCAACATAGCGAAAATACCTGCATGTAAAAGACGATGAGTACTTTCTTTTTTTCGATAAAAAATCCAAAATATCCAAGTACCCACTGATATAATTAAGGATATCCACCAATCCCAATGTAAAAACACCTCATCAAGCCATACTCCTGTGTACTCTTCATGAAGATCCTGAAATTGATTTATTAAAATTTCCAGTTTTTCCATTTCTTCAATTTTATCCTGCATATTTATCATCCTTTAGTTTTTTGTTTTTCTATCAAATGACCAACAAATCCAAGGATTATTCCTATTAGAAGGCCGTTAAATACAGGGCTGGATAACGCTTTAAAAAATGGGATATTATCAAGGAAATGATGGTGCCAATAAACTCCAAAATTCATTCCAACAACTAAACCAATACAAAAACCTGTCAGGTACACTTTTTCAGGAGGTTCTTTTTCCTTTCGCTGGTAGTTCATTACTAACGCCTTGTTATAGGCTTGCCAAATGGAAAAGCCATAGAGAGAGGGATAGAATAATCCCCATTGGTAATTTACGATATCATGTGCGGTTATAAGGTCTCCGTGGAAAGAATGATGAATAGATAGGTTCAAATTTGATAATATATTAACCGCAAATTCGCTTACTAAAAGCATAAACCCAAAAATATATTGGCCATTATAAAATTGACCAAACCCCACCATTGTTACTGACCATAATAATGCGGCAACAGGTGACTTATATTCATTATTTTGTTTAGCTTTCATAAATGAACATTTCTTTCTACATAAGTGTTATTGTTTTCAGGATTAGGAAGATTGAGCAAATGAGCATAAAAGCCTTTGATTAGTAATGCATCTTCTGTAGAAAGTAATTGGGTATTTTTTGTAACCTCCATAATTCATCCTCCAGTTTTAATAGATAGTTTTAATATCTCCTTTTGAATTGAAGGTATGTAAAATATAAATATTTAAAATTAAAAAACTATAAAACTCCTTTTCTAGTTTGTAAGATTTCCATAATATGAAACCATTATAGAAAGTCATATTTTGTTCCCATATGCGAAAAAAATCAAGTAGATATGGGGCAGTAATCCCCTTCTACTTGATTTCGATATAGTAGCTTCCGCTAAGATGGTTGAAGCCTAAAACAACATTATTAAATTAATATTTATCATTTTTGGCCCTTTTCTGGGATGAAGAAGGATTATTCGTTCCCTTCTGATAGCTTTCTATATAATGAAGCTCTAGACACATTTGTAATTTCACAAATTTGATTTACAGTCATATTTCCTTCTTTATATAGCTTAACTGCATAATTCATTCCTGCATGATTTTTATGATACTTCTTTAATCGGCCTTTAAACTTCCCCTCTTTCTTAGCCAGCTCAATCCCTTCACGTTGTCGCATTCGAATAAGGTCTCGCTCTAATTGGTTAACACCAGCCATTACCGTAATTAAGAATTGGCTGTAGGGATTATCTTCTGATAAATCTAGCCATGTATCCTTTAGGGACTTTAAGCTGGCATTTTTACTTCGTATTAAATCTATTAATTCAAACAAATCCTGAGTACTTCGAGTGATTCGAGTTAAATCTGTAACATAAATAATGTCACCTTCCTGTATATCCTCTAACATTTTTTGAAGTTGCTCACGGTCCTTTGTTGCTCCAGAAACTTTTTCTTCAAAAATAATATCCATTCCGATTTCGTTTAATTGCTGAAATTGCCTTGAAGGATTTTGGCTAGTTGAACTGACACGTATATAGCCGATTTTTCGCAAACTATCACCTCATTTTTGAGACAAGTCTTATGAGACACTCTTAACTATGATTTTATCAGTCTACTACACTTGTATCAATAGAGTACACTCTATTGATACATCATTATACTAACTTTCAAATAAATGCAGATCGGAGTATACAGATATTTAATTGTTCTCAACTCTCATCATCCAAATCCCCGAACAGTTCTGGAAATTCGTCTTCCAATTCTAACGAAGCAGCAGACTCTTTTCTATGCTCACTCATTTTAATAAGATTACTACTAATTCCTTTTCTTCTTCTTACACTTGGGTTGGTACTCTCAATAATTATCTTTTCGTAATTTCTTACCTCCTGTTTCTTTTCGTTCAATTCATGTTTTAGCTTTTCTGTTTTTTGTGTTAGTTCATCAATTTTTTTGTCTTTTTTCATTAGTTGATCACAAAGCTTGTTGTTTTCTTCAATATTTTTAATAAATACCTCTTGAATATGATATAAAGCATCTCTTAGACCTTTTTCATCGTTTAAAAATCGATCTATTATTAAATCAAAATTCGGATATGGTATTTCATCGAAACCTACATTATTATGACTGGTAATTACCTTTCTATTTAGGGTTTCAATAGTTTCTTCCATGCGCCTTTTCCAAGTTTTTCGACTAATTCCTGTTTCCTTTTCCAAACCTAAATATGTGATAGAACCAGTATGTTTATTTGAGTATTCCAATAGTAATTTTTTTAACTCTTCATCGCTATAAGACTCTGTTTTCATAATACTATTCAATAACCTCCCTATCTTCCGGCAGCAAAGAATCAACCATAGCTTTTTGCCGTATTAAGCGATTAATAAGATTTGCCTTGCTTAATGCCTGTTCATGATCGAACATTGAATAGGATTCTGTCGCTAAATTAAACTTCATATTTTTATAAAGATTTAATAAGGACTTTAATTCTGTCACTAATTGCTGTTCTAAATGATCCGAACCGGACAATAACCACTTCAATCCCTCATCAGGGTTTTTTGGGTAATAAAAAAAGTCATCACAATATCTACATTCACCAGCACAATTGTCAAAAGCCCCATATTTGCAATATCCATGTTTTACCTCTTTTCGAAGAGGAAAATCCTCCGGTTTATAGATTCGTGATTCATTAATTTTATCTTTTACAGCAAATATTCCCTCTCCTAAACTTTTCTCAAGCCTATGAATTCTGGCTTTTGTTGAAATAATATAAACATAAGATTCAACAAAGTATTCCAAATGTCCCCAATAATTTCGTTGAGTACCTAATCGTGTATGTCCTGCCATTTTAGCAATAGTTAATGGATTAACCCCCTGTAACATCATATTACACATTGAAAAATGTCGTGTATCAGCAGGTGTTATATAATTACGGAAAATCTTAATGATTTCACCTTTTTCGTTTCTTTTAACAAAGCGATAGAAATCAGTTTTATTCCAACCAATGATTTCTTTGTAGAAGGACATCAAGTGATTATATAACGTATCTGGATGGTACATATCCTCCCTTTTAGTTGTGCTATCGGCCTGAAAGAAACGTGATTGTATCTGAAACGAAAATAAGTAGTTTCCAATTAATTCAGGAGGAACTGTTTGCTTATACTCTTGAATAGAGTCATAAATATTTTTATTTATACGAATAACATTAGTCACGCTTATTTCGCTATATGATTTTGCCTCTTGTTTACTTCTTGGAACTTTTAAAAAGTAATAACCACCTTGCTCGTAGCAACAATCCCATTCAAGTAAACAAAATTCTTTAGGTCTCATCGGAATAATACCTGTAATCTTCCACCATAATATTATAGGAAAATACTTTGATTTCTGAAGTGGGGTTGCTCGATTTTCAAATTCCATCATAAAATAATGAAAATCAATGATAACTTCATAGTTCGGTAAATCTCTATTTTTCGAATCCATATTTTTAATCTTTAAGTCATATAAATCACGATAAGTATGCTCTATAAACGAAAGAAATCTACTAGTAAAATCATTAAATCTATACCGACTATTCATTGTTTTTGACATAGCATACTCTTCATACGCATCTACATTTGTTTTCTTAAATCCACCAGAAACCACAATTGCTTGTTTAACATTTGTATTGATTGATTGAATATGGTTTATGGAAAATTTAGTATCTATTAATATTAATAAAAAACATTTTAAAGCAACCTTTAATTCTGGATATAGGTCAATATCGAACTTTAAATACCTACGCATTCCCGTAAAATCAACAATACACCAATAATCACTCTCAAAACTATCTGTAAGCAGGATACCCTGATCTTTATTTGTTTGTAACATACTTAAATATTTTGATATGTCGTTTTTATCAAATTTATGATTTTCAGTGATTTGGATATTTAATGCCCCACTTAATTCCTTAACCCTTTTCTGAACTATCAATTTGTTTCACCTCTCTATCTTTAAGAATAGCTCCATATAATTTTTTAATTCTTTTGCGGTCTATAAAGGTCTCTACATATTCTTTACCTTTTTCAACAATAGCCTCATTCATTAATAGAAACATTTGTTTTAGAAAATGCTTTTCTCGTTCTTTATCCCATTCAAATTCGCTATTGTAAATATTATAAAGACTCGTCTCAATTTGTTCAGATATAGAAAGTAATAAATATTCTGTTGGTATTAAGTTCTCACAACCAATACAAGAGGTTCGTTTAGGACTTTTACATTCTGGATATGTTAAACATTGAGCGTAAGCTATCTTTGCCGGCATTTTTCCACGGAATATTTTAACAATTAATCTTTTTAAATCCTCTTTAGGTAACTTTGAAAGCCTAAGTGCTAAAGATTCTTTTTTAATTCTTTCTGCAAGTAAAAAGGACGAATACGTTTCTAATTCATTTACTTTATACTTTTCACTTAAAGATTTAATTAAAGAGGTTCTATCCTCCAGTTTTTGTTCATTTTGGTGCAACACGAGATTTATCATGGTATTATAAACCCAACCAAAATGGCCCCTTTCACATATATTAAAGGCCATACTATCAAGAGTACCTTGTGGGCTAGAAAATTTTATATAAACTTTGGTTGTGTCTTCATTTAAGTGGCTTCGCAAAATTTGAGCTGCCTCATAGGATAAATGTGCATCCCCTTCTGATTCAGAAACATGGTGGAAAAAGTAGGTAATCAATGTTCTGTTCATTTTGACACTATGGAATCCAGATAGTTCAGGTTTTTTTTCAAAAAACATTTTATTAATTCCATTTGCTCTAACAGAAGTAAGCATTAATTTATCATTGTATTTTCTACGGTGTAACTCAGTAATACTGATTGCTGTTGCAAACGGTTCAACTAAACTATCCAAACAAAGAAATTGCCCAAGCGCCCCGGTTTTCGAAACCTTCATTTGACCAACTTTTATATGAACCTGATTTACAATCAATCTTGCCTCTTCTTTCCTTAATCTATTATTCTCAAAAAATGTTAAATCTTGGATTGGTAAATCAATAAAATCAATGGTTGGTAAACCGTAAATAATATCCCCACTTCTCCACGCATTCATTAAGTGCATAATGACATATACCCATGTCTGTGCATATGTTTTATATTTAATCGCTTTCTCTATGTGCAGCTCTATATCTATAACATGATCATAATATTTATTAAAAATTTTAAGGGAATATATATCAGTATCAGTATTTGGATCATTAAACGTTGCGTATCGATTAAAAAAGTTACAATCCTCAATATTTTCAGAGCAATACTGAACAAAACCTATAAAGTATTGTTTAACATATTTAGGTTGATTCTCATTATTTAAGAAATTCTCAATATCTTCGTCTGTCATTTCTTTTATACTCTTTGGTAAATGCTTAATTAAAGCCTTTAAAGTTTTTATATAATAAGCAGTTTTTTTTGAAAGGGTCTCTGCTCTTGCCTCACTTTCAGATAACTTTTGACAAGCATATTCCGTGTATAATTTGACTGTTTGGGCTAAATTTAAGGGGATGGAAATCTTTTTAACTTCAAACTTATACTTATTGACTGCATCAATAGTGGTAAATTCACCGGGACTTTGAGGGATAAACCTATCATTTTCAAGTTTTTGTTTGTACTGAAGAACTTCAGATTCTAGCACAATCCAATATTCAATATTGTTAAAACCGTTTGTAACTTTTTTGGCAGATTTCATATGCTTTTTTATAATTTCTCTTGCTCTTTGAACGCTTCTTGTTTCGAGCAATTGCATAACATCTTCAGGGAAAATATATCCTGTTGGTAACGGAAGTCTTTCCTGTGAATAAATTTCTTTTATCTTGTCTATTTCTAATCTGTTGATGAGATAACCCTCCGAGTTTGACCTCAGTATGCAATCATTAATGAGTCCTTTTTTTATATAACTTCTTATTGTATCTTTATTGCATCCTATTATTTGGGATACTTCATTTATATTTGCATATTTTTCTTTAATTTCAAGCATATCTTTAAAATAATCTTCTGCTTCTGAAGCTAAAACTATATAGGTATCCTTAACATATTTTTTATGGCTTTTTAATTCGTTATTCCTAATTAGTCCTCTTATTGTCTCCGGATGAAGTTTGTACTTCTCAGCTATCTGTTTTACGGTTACATATCCCTCTGGTATGACATTTTTATGTTCGTAATCCTCTATATCCGATATTGGAATAAGATACCCCTCGGTTTGATTTCTAATAATAGCATTGGGAAATACTTTTCTTGGGCCATATGTGTGAATCGTTGGTTTTGATAAGGATAATCGTTCACATGCTTCATTTAAAGTTAAAAAACCATTTCTTTCAATGTGTTCTTTTATATACTCGTCAAAAATATCCTTATGCACAATGTAATTATTATTTTCATCTCTACTAAATCTTTTAATTTTTCCATTCCGCAAATCACTTCTAATCTTCTCATTAGTACACCCTGAGATTTCCGCCATTTCGTTAATTGATAAAAAGTCTTTTTTAGCATCTTCTATTTTCGTAACTTTTTCTTTATAAGCCTCTATATCCGTAACTGGTATTCGGTAGCCCTCTTGCTTTGAATTAATATAACAGTTTGGGAACTCGTCTTTTTTTATTAGTTTTAGTACCGTGGATCTATTTATCGAAAGCAGTTTAGAAGCTTCGGTAACAGAAATATATAAATCTTGATCATTAAGTTCCATGCTTACCACCTTCTTTTATTCTTGTTTCTTATATATTTCATCTATCTTTTTTTCTAACTTTTCTTTAATTCGTTTTGTACTAGCGAGATATGGTTTTACCGAGTCAAAACCTTTGTCCCCTCTTGGAAAACTTACATCATATAAATTATCAGCTTCTTCAGCCAATAAGTTGGAAAATATCCCCCTACCGATATGACTAGCCCATCTCTCAGCTTCAAGTGCTAAAGCATTATTTCTATCTGCCATATTATCCGAATCTCTGAGGTACTGCAGAAATATTTTCTTTGTTTTATTAAAATGGTAATAGTAATTGTTGCCTGTCATGGCTAATCCTTTTTGATTAGGAAATAGTGGGCTTTCTCCGTTTAATTTCATAACTTCTGTTAAACTTTTCATATGTTTTTCATAAAATAAAGGTGACCAATCCTTAAATCCAAAAACGATTTGCCTTCTTTTACTTTTAATATAGCTAGACCCCGATGTATTAATAATATCCTTTCTCAAGTTTCGATCCTCTGAGAGATCCACGATAAAACCATATTGTTCGTAGCCTGCTCTAATGTCGCTATTATGAGAGTACTGGTCTCTATTTTTATCGGAGAGAATGCAAAAAAAGAGCCGTCAGCTCTACTGACCATAGTATAATGGGTCAGTAGAGCTGACGGCTCTTAAACTAGAAAAGGAAAAAGGCTATTTGTTCCTCTTTGCTTGGCGGCCAGAGAACAAATAACCTCCCACTTACTATGCATATTTTACTAGATTGTCCTCTTACTTTCAAGAAATATAAAAGATTCATCGAAACTTACAATGAAAATACTTTTTGTCCTTGCTGCGGGAGGATTACCAGAAAACACGGGAAATATGAAAAAACAGTTCATTTTAAACATCAATCCTTCCGGATTCCTATCATGCGAAGAAGATGTCCCGTTTGTAATATGACTTTTTCATTAATGCCTTGCTTTTCTCTCTCGTGGGCAAGGTTTGCGAATCATATTTATGAATTTTTTGTACGGTGGTTGATGGCGGGAATTCCTATTAGTCAGTTAGCTGAATGGTTAACCACTTCTTCTGTTTCTGTGATATCCCTTAAAACTCTCTATAGATGGAAGAAACATTTTTTTAATTTTCTAGGGGAATGGTGGATTAGCCAACGAAAAGAATGGGCTGTGAAGTTCCAAGAAGCAGATGGATTACTGTCTCTTTATCGACAAGGAATAACCTCTAATCAAGAGATTCATTTTCTTCTCTCTTTCTATTTTGGTAAAAAAGAGTCTATTCCTTGTAAAGGAAGGCTATTTTCTATGATTAATCTCCGCCAACGTTTCTCGTACTCCTGAAGTCAGTGAAGCTGTCGGATTAATTACGCAAAATTGGATTTATTTCCTTTTTCTTACTCCACAAAATATGTCCCTATTCTACAAAAGGTAATTCGGGGAAAATGGGGTTAGTTCCCTATTTTATGGTAGGAAAGGAGAAAACAAGATGAATGAAACGATACGTAATGAATTAGCTGCTTTTCGATTTGGATTAATTGCTCCAGTTGTTCAAAGACAGCTACAACCTGGGGAAAGGTATGCCCTTTTGAGGGAAATTGCAAAGCAAAGGTATACCATCCCAGGCAGTGAACGAAGTACAGTAAGTGTTCGATCATTAGAAAGGTACCTTCAAGCATATGAAGAGAAAGGGTTTGAAGGCCTGAAGCCTCAAGTAAGAGAAAAAAAAGGAAGTTTACAAAATCAGAACCCAGATATACTGAAACGTGCAATCGAATTACGAAAGGAATTACCTAGTCGAAGTGTTGAACAGGTCATCAGAATACTAGAGTTAGAGGAAACAGTTCCATTAGGTGTCCTCAAACCACGAACTTTATCTCGTTATTTTCAAGAAATGGGCTGGAGTAAAAAGGACCTTTACCGTGCGGTAAAGAAGGAGTTTCGTCATTTTGAACATGATACACCAAATGATTGTTGGCAGGCAGATACGCAGCACACTCTTTACTTACCCGATCCAAAAAATCTTGAAAAACGTAAAAAGGCTTATCTTATAGCTATAATCGATGATCATAGTCGCCGAATTATGCATGCGGAATTTTTTATGGAAGAAAGGTATCCTCGTCTTGAAAGGTGTGTCCAAAAAGCTGTTTTAAAGTTTGGAGTACCCAACCTGTTTTTCTGTGATAATGGCTCCGTTTATAGTGCTAAGCAGTTTCATATTATGTGTGCGAGAATGGGGACTAAGCTTATCCATGCTAAGCCATATTCGCCAGAATCAAAAGGGAAAATTGAGAAATTTTTTCAATTTGTAGATAGTAGCTTTACTGGAGAAGCAAATTTATTAATTAATCAGGGGAAGCTCTTAACATTGAAGCAATTGAACAATTACTTGGGTTCTTGGTTAGAAGCTTATGATAACCGAATTCATCGAAGTACAAAACAAACACCTAAAAAGCGATATGAAGCACAGGCAGATCATACGCGTCACCTTCCTGCAGAAATATTAAAAGACATTTTTCTTTGGGAAGAGGAACGAACTGTCCGAAAAACAGCAATAATTGAACTAGAAGGAAATCAATATGATGTTGATTCCTCCTTACGCGGGAAACGAATTCAAATCAGATATAATCCGTTTGATTTAACAACCATTCAAGTATGGAAGGATAATGAACGCTTCGAAGATGCGAAACCGGCAGTACTTCGAAATCAAAGCCACTCCAAATTACCGGATGAAACAGATAACGTTCAAACGCCTGCAGGAGTTTCTAGTTTCTTAGAGCAGTTGAAAAAACATCAGGAAGAAGAAAAGCGAAAACAAATAGGGACTACTAGTTTTGCCAAATTAAAAGAGACACAATCAAGGGGGAATGAATCATGTTAGACTTTTTTGAAATGAAGGCAGTTCCTTTCACCCGTGAAATTTCTCCAATGCACTTGTTCCATTCCTCCAGCCAAAAAGAAGCTGCTGCCCGTTTAGAATATTCAGTACAACAGCGTCAGTTTTGCCTTTTAACAGGAGAAGCAGGGATGGGGAAATCAACGGCTATTCGATCATTGGTCCAGCAATTAGATCCGATTCATTATCATTACCTATATATTTGTGATTCTTCCTTAACACCAAAACTTTTTTATAGAGAAGTTCTGCAGAACTTCGGTATCCAACCAGCCTTTCGATCAACAGATGCGAAGCGTCAATATCAGTCTTTGATGCTTGATATTTATGAGAATGAAAAAAAGCAGATAGTCGTTATTTTAGATGAAGCTCATCATTTTTCCGATTCTATGCTACAAGAACTTCGCTTCATTCTTAATTTTAAAGAAGATTCCATGTCCCCTCTATCCCTTATCGTGGTGGGGCAATCTAGTTTACGGAATCTATTAAGGGTAAAGCAAATGGAAGCCATTGAACAGCGAATTCAAATGCGATATCAAATAAGTGGTCTAACAGAAAAAGAAACGAATGAGTATATTCGTCACCAATTAAAAGTGGTAGAAACACCCCAAGAAATCTTTTCGGAAGAGGCTATTACAGCAATTTATAACTTCAGCCAAGGGATTCCAAGAAAAATTAATACACTATGTAGTCAAAGCCTATTAGATGCTTTCATACAAGGAAATAAGATTGTGGGAGAATCCCATATCCATCGGGTAGTAAATGAACTGTAGAAGTGTAAGTACCGATTATTATGTACAATTGGAGAATGGAATTGTCGAGATGGAAGCAACCATTGAGCGGTTAAGAACGGAAATAAATGAGTTAATGGAAATTAGAAATACCTTGTATCAATTGAATGGTTTGCTTAAAAAAGAATCGAAGGATCTGATAGGGGATTTGACATTTTAAACCATCGGCAATTAAGCTGACTTTTGTAAATGCCAGTGGCATTGAGGGTGACTGTTATTCAGTTGCCATGTCACTGCCACTGGCCAGTTAACCGCCATCGAAAGTGGCTGCGGACACCATATTCTCCATTATCCCCTATAAGCTGTAAATCTTTTATTCTAAGATTACATATCTCTCCGGTTCGGAGTCCACCAAAGAATTGCAAATAAAGTGCAAACGCAATTTTACTATCCGTTTGATAGGCAATTTCTAAAAAGGTTAGTATATATTCATCAGGTAATTTATGAAGTCTTGGTTTCGGACTACTGTAAAAATATTGAACATCTTTAATTTTCAAGCTATGGTCAATGATCTTTTTTTCATTTAGAAAATCAAAGAACTTTTCTATATATTTCTCGTGTTTCTTGACCGTATTTTTAGGTGTCCTTTTATAAGAAAGCTCAGATAAAAAATTTATTACATGGTCTGATTTTAATTCTGTAAGACTTTTAACTTTATTACTCTTATCGCTTATTAAAAAGTTTAAAAACATTGCTATGGTATTTGCCGGTGCTTTCATCGTATTGAACTGAGCGTTTTTCCAATTATCTAATATAAATTCTGTTGAAAGAGGATGAATTACTTCAACGTTTGTGTCTTCATTTTTAATTTTTATACACGCATACTTTTTTTCTATTGGCTCCCCTGTTGAGGTTTCTGCATATTGGGCCATTATTGCACGTACAACAAATTTCACATTAGGTTTTATACTAACAACCTTTCTTTGGTTTCTCTCCATCGTTCTCCCACCCTAAATTAATATATCTGGTTTCAAAGGATTGAAGTTCAAAGTTCCCTTTTAAATTAGACCATAAAGACTCGTAAAGTTTTTCTGTATATGATTCAGTTGTATATCTAGTAATTTTTGATATATAAGATAATTCAAATGGTTCATTTTGTGCTAATACAAACAAATTAAAAATACCCATACGTCTTATCATTTGAGGTGAAACCGTATAATTAATATTAGCTATCGAACTGTATTTCCGAAACATTTTGTTAATTGCATCCCTTGTCATTGGACCCTTTTGTCCAATTAATAGTTTGTTACTTTGATAAATGGGTCTGACTTCTAAATAGTCTTTTATCATTTTAATAAGAGGCTCAGTTATGCTAATTTTTCTTATAGTAGACTGGGATTTTGCACCTTTTGAAATTTTAAATCGTATATAACCTTGTGACGGATTAGTAATTTCTATATCATCCAGTTCAATATTAATAAGTTCAGAAATCCTGCAACAAGTTCCGTATAATAAGTGAAATATAAGAATATCTCTCTTATTTCGCACTTCTAATAATGTTTGCCGCAGTCTATCTAAATCATTAAAACTCATCATTCTCATATTCCCGTTGTTTGTTTTAATCTTAATTATTTCATTTGGTTCAATCTTTAATGTGGATTCTCCAATATGATACAAAAATTTGTTATACCGAGTGACACTCTTAATTTTTCGCAAAACAGTATTTTCGCTATATTCGGAGTATAGAAATATTGTATATTCATTTAATACTTCTTCTGTTATTTTGGGGTCTAGTTTTTTACTCTTTAACCAGTCGTAAAACTGAGCAATGTCAAATACATAGCTCTTAATCGTATTTTTAGACAAGCCTTGTCTTTCTAATTCATTGATAAATTTTTCGATCATGCGTACGCCCACTCCATTTCTTTTATTTACCTTAATTTTACAAAATTCTACATAACTTGTATACATAATTTTTATTGAGTTTAATAAAAAAGATGGGTATCCTTGCTAACCCATCTGTCTATCTATACTAATACTATTTATTGAACTCCATCTTCCAACTAAAATATTCGTTATCAGGATTTTTCTCATAACGTAAATTAGCATCAAACTTATTGCCTTTTTTACTCGTTAGTCCTTTAACCAAAACGACTCCATTTTTTAAAAGGCTTTTTACCATTGTTTTTGTTGGTTTCTTTTTCATTGAAGCTAAATATTTATCATTCTTCCAAATGACAAATTTACAGCCATTTTTCCAGTTGCTACATCCAAAGCCTTTCTGACCTTCAATAATTCCATGCCCGCAAAGAGGACATTTTCCAAGAACCTCAATGGTTTTCTTTTCGTTTGATACTTCATTAATAATGATGTCTTTTTCATTTTTAATTGTTTTAACAGCATTTGTTGTAAAATCAAAAATTAAATTCAAGAAACTTTCCTTAGTAAACTTTTGCTTTTCAATATCAGACAATGTTTTTTCCAATCTACCAGTGAATTGTAAATCAAACAAATCCTTTACTGGAAATGTTTCAACTAACTTTCTTCCTAGTTCCGTACAAATCAAGTTTTTATTTTGAGTAGCAATATAACCGACATCTTTTAGTTTTTTTATTGTTTCAGCTCTTGTAGCTGGTGTACCAATGCTATAACCACTTAAAATAGCAGCCATCATTTCTTCACTGTCTTCATCCTCTTTGTCTTTACCCTTGCCGCATGTTTCCATTACTCTTAATAATGTTTTTTCTGTATGGTATTTTGGTGGTTTCGTTACATGAGAAGTCAATTTGTGGTCTTCAATACTTACGACCTCATTTATATTAACTAAAGGTAGAATAGTATCCTTCGATTCGATTTTCTCAACCTTTTTCCATCCTTCAACTAATTGAACCTTCCCTTTAGATAAAAATTCTCCCTCTACATTATTTACAGTTGTTTTTAGAGTAGTCTCTTCATATTCCGCTATAGGCATAAATTGCATTAAGAACCTATTTTTCACAGCACTATATACAATCATTTCATCATTAGTCAATGCTTTAGGGATTAAATACGTTGGAATAATGGCACTGTGACTTTCAACCTTCTTATTATTAAACACCCTTTTTGTTCTTGTAAATCTCAGTTCACTTTCATAAGGCAGTCCTTTTTTTAGAGCATTTAAAACATTTTCTGCCCGTTCAACAAGACTCTCATCCAAAAAATTGCTAGAAGTCCGGGGATAGGTGATTAGTTTTTTCTCATACAATGATTGTGAAATCCGCAAAACTTTGTCCGAAGTCCAGCCCTGATATTTGTTCGTAATAAACCCTTGAAGATTGGATAAATTAAATAAATAAGGGGGATATTCATTTTTTTTCTCAACATTTTTTTCGGATACGGCGCCCTCTTTTCCAGACAAAAGGGAATCAATATCCATTAGAACTTGTTTATCTTTAAATTTATCCTCATTGTTAAGATAATAAATCCCTTCATATTCACTACCTGATCGGGTTGCAAATAATGCTTTTAGTTTAAAATAATCTTCTGGAACGAAATTTTCTATTTCTTTATCTCTGTCATAAATAATTTTTAAAGTTGGTAGCAAAACCCTTCCAATATTAAGCGCTTGTCCTTTACCCTTTTGATATTTTAATGTTGCCATAGAAGTAAGATTAATTCCTATTGTCCAGTCCGCCCATTGTCTACCTATACCTGCATCTCTTAAAGGCATCATCTCATCGTTGGGTATTATATTTTTTAGACCCTTTAGTATTTCATTCGGTGTCCACTCATTTAATAGTAATCGATAAACCTTTTTACCATGTTTTATCATATATAAGATCGTATCTCCAATAATTTGTCCCTCTCTATCATAGTCACACGCAGATATAAGATTAGTAACATCATTTCTTTTAATTAGACTATAAATGATTTTCAATTGTTTTTTTGCGCCTAAATCTTCTTTATCTCGATTTTTTTGATTTGATTTCACCTTATATCTAAATTTATCTGGAATGAAAGGAAAGTTTTCTGTTCTCCATTTTGCCATTTTCTCATCATAATCTTTTGCATCAAATAACTGTAAAAGGTGACCAAAAGCCCATGTGATAATATAATCGCTGCCCTCAAAATAACCATCCTGTCTACTTTTTATTTTAAGTGCATCTGCTATATTCTTAGCTACAGAAGGCTTCTCTGTTAGTATTAGTGTTTTGCCCATCTTGATGGTATTCTCCCTTCTTAACTTCGTTTAAAACATAATAACTACTAATCTTTAATTTTTGAACTCATAATTAATATTTTATATTTATAAAGTTTTTTCGGCTTGTCAATCTGAAGATTTATTTAGGGAATTTAGTGAAAGAACCAATAAAAAAGGATATATTAAAAATTAGAAGTTTTGATATAGAGGTTTTGAAAAAGTTGATGTGATTTTCTTCTTACTACAAGTTTAATCCTTATTATGAATAAATAGCTATTGCATAAAATTTAAATTGTCCCAAATAATCTAAATACCTGTAATTTCTTCTCCTTTTAAATACTAATTACTCCATTATGTCCACTTTCATTATGTCCACAACATATGGACATGCTACAAACGGCTATAATTCAGCTTTTCTCCTATTCTATCAATTATGTCCATATCCTTTTTTGTATATAAAGTTCTTGGATAAGTGATATATTTTTTTTCATATAAACTTTGCGCAACTTTTAAAACTTTATCTGCCGTCCAGCCTTTATATTTACTAGTGATATACCCCTGTAAGTTAGATAAATTAAATAAAAAAGGTGGATACTCCTTTTTCTTTTGTACTTGTTTATCTGAAATTATTCCCTTTTTATTTCTTATCTCCGCTTCTATCTTTTGTAAATATTCTTGTTGTTTAAATTTCTCGTTTTTTCCTTCCATATAAGTACTTGTATATGTTTTTTCATCTTTTGTTAGAAAAGTTCCTTGCAGTTTATAATAATTTTCAGGAACAAACTCCTTTATTTCTTTATCACGATCGTAAATAATCTTTAATGTCGGCAACAGAACTCTTCCAATATTTAAGGCTTTCCCTTTTCCTTTTTGATACTTAAGTGTTGCAGCAGAAGTTAAATTAATGCCGATAAGCCAATCCGCCCACTGACGGCTTACTCCTGCATCTTGCAATGGTTTAAGTTCTGTATTTCTTCTTATTTGCTTTAGACCATTTATTACTTCATTTGGTGTCCATTCATTTAGCAGCAATCGATACACTTCTTTATTTGTTTTAAGATTGTAAATAATACTATCGCCAATTATTTGCCCTTCTCGGTCAAAGTCGCAAGCAGAGATAATGGCTTCTACATCATTTCTCTTCATTAGCTTCTGGATTATTCTTAACTGCTTTTGCGCTCCTTTATCAGGCTTCTCGCGGTTTTTCGGATTGCTTTTTACTTTGTATTGAAATACTGGTGGAATGAAAGGAAAATTATCCATTTTCCACGTTGACATTTTTTCATCATAATCTTTTGCATCATTCAGTTGAAGCAAATGACCAAAAGCCCATGTGACAATATAGCCATTTCCTTCATAATAGCCATCTTGGCGGCCCTTTATTTTTAATGCATCTGCGATATTTTTTGATACAGAAGGCTTTTCAGCTAAAATTAGTTTCATAAAAATTGATCACCTTTACTCATTCTTGTTAAAAAACAGTTAAGCAATCCGTCTTAACGTAATTGCGCAATGCCTGCTTTTATTAAATAGTAACATATCGTACAGAAACTATCTTTTTCAAAAATAAATGTTCCTATATTTTTATTATTATTTAACTATTTTTCTTTTTTAGTAGATACGATCCATTATTCCTATTTTCAAATTGGATAACAAAAGAAAATTATACGATTTGGACAATCATCCAAACAACTCGGTTTTTCTAACATACAGTACAGCTCTGAAGAGTAAAAGTTTTTCGAGATAATTCCACCTAACACTCGCCAAATATAGGATAATTAGGATATACAAAACCCTATTATATTGATATTTGGGAGGATTTTTTTTATGATAACTAGAAAAGACAAACGTGATAAAGAAAAAGGGATAAACTTTTTATTCGAGTTTCTGAAAACGCAGAAACACTTTTTTAAAGATTTTAATAAGTTGCTTAAAAAAGTAAAGGATCCAAGACACCAGGGCTATACCATTTATGACCCAGAAGTCCTTTTGATGATGGTTATTTTAAAAAACACCTGTAATCTAAAAAGCATGCGTGAAATGACGAATGAATTCAACAAGGACGAGTGCATTGAAAATATAGGAAAAATTTTAGGGATTGAACATTTGGAAGAATTACCCCACTATGACACAATCAATAATTTTCTTTCTCGGTTGAAACCAGCAGAACTTGAACATATCCGAACGTACATGATCAAAGAATTATTGAAAAAGAGGTGCTTTGATTCTTATCGGATTGAGGGGAAATATTGGGGCGTTATCATTGATGGTACAGGCATTTTCACGTTTAATGAAAAGCATTGTGACCACTGCTTGAGACGAAATTACAAGGAAAAGGATAAGGAAACGGGTGAAGAAAAAACAAAGACCATCTATATGCATCACGTCCTAGAAGCTAAATTGGTTGTTGGAGATATGGTGCTGAGTGTTGACTCAGAATTTATTGAAAATGAATCGGAAGACGTGGAGAAACAAGATTGTGAACTAAATGCTTTTTATCGATTGGCTACAAGACTTAAAGACACATTCAAACGGCTGCCCATCTGTATCATTGCCGATAGTCTTTATGCGTGTGAAAAGGTCTTTAACCAATGCAAGAAATATAAGTGGAACTATTTATTTCGATTCAAGGAAGATCGCATCAAAAGTATTGCCAGTGAGTTTCAGGTATTAAAAAATATGGAAGACAATGTCTTGAATATAAATGAAGATAGCCAACAAGGAAGAATTACTTGGGTGAACGGAATTGTTTATAGGGAACATCAACAAAGTGTGCTGGAATACGAAATGGAGACGAAAAAGGGAAAACAAAAGTTTCTTTTCCTTACCAACATAAAAATCACAAAAAAGAATGCCAAAAGGCTCGTTAACACTGGACGAAGCCGTTGGAAAATAGAAAACGAGGGATTTAACAGACAAAAAAACCTACGCTATCACATTCAACACGCAAGCAGTAAAAATTACAATGCCATGAAAAATCATTATTTATTGGCCCAGATTACAGAAATCATAATGGTGCTTCATGAGCAAGGGTCGAAAGCATTGAAGCGCGTCAAAAAAACGGTAAAAGAAATATCCTCGCGACTGTTAGAAGCCTTGCGCGGGCAAACACTAACAAACGAGGATATAGTACAACTGGGAAAACCAATGCAAATTAGATTTACCTAGTGCCATAATTATAACAAAAGGATGTGGTGTTGGGAAAGAGAAAAGTAGTTATCCACAATTTCACAATGGAAATGACGAAATTGGCTTGTCTTTTTTGGTAAAAAGGACGAAAATGACAATGGTAAATTTTTACATGTGAATAAGTTACTTTAACATCTTTCACATTTTTTTATCAAAGTTTACTCCTCGGAGCTGCATACAGTATAAAGAGGTTGACAAGCAGTCGAAAAATTAGTGAAGAAATGGAGAGATACAATAAAAAATGGAAATACTATCATTGGAGTTTTCTTTATTTGGATTGAACGTTAGCTTTGAGGTAAATACAGACGGTGGCAACAATACTCCTCCACTAGATCCTGCGGAGGAAGCAATTTGTGATTTAATCAGCACTATTCCGGTTGGATCAACGGTAACTTTGTATACGAATTCAGGCAATATTTTTGGACCAGCTACTTTAATTGACTATGATCCCGAAACAACATTAATCACTCTAGCTGAAGAGGATCTAACTTCTCCTCCAAGCAATTCAACATTACAACTAAGTTGTGCATCTGTTGAGACCGTTTCAATTGAAAGTTAATGATTTTTCGTAATTTCTTTAAACAAAATGTATCAAGAATATAAAGCAGGGATATTGTACCAACTTTCGATATAGAAATGTTGCCATTTGGATAGGTGATTTCATTACTTTAAAAGAGGTAAACATCCTGAAAAACGATTGAATCAAATAATATATTTCCCCCTCTTTATATTCCCTTTCTGAAATTTAAAAAATAACTAGTTTACTTTTCACTTTAAGAAGAAGTTTCTTTATACACATAAAAAGAGTGGAATAAAAACAAATGCTTTTATTCCACCATTCATGATGAGGAGTAGAGCTCTCTATTTTTAACCCACTCTTTCTTATTATTGATATGCTACTTTTAACGACTTTTTAATTTCTAAATATTGTTCAATCTCTTTAATTACATAATATATTTGTGCCTGCTCTTCAAATACATCCCAATTATGGGGCAAAGACTCTTTTTTTATTAGCTCTTCTATTCTTTGTAGTTTGCTTAAAAACAGCTGTGCTGTATTTCCAGGATGAATACAAAGACTTAGCTCTTCTAAAAAATCGGCAACAACTTGTCTTTGTTCTGTTAATGTTTGAACAGATGTTACTCTATTAAACAACCGTTCCACAATATCTAGCTGTTTTTCACGAATAGTGAAATATTTATAATAATAATTTTCTTTTCTTGTAAAATGATTTTGAACATCTCTAAATGCTAAACTTTTGGCTATTTGCACTTCTTTTGCCGTACTTTTTAATTTACTTTGATAATTAAAATCACATTCATTATTCCGTAGAAATTCAACCATTTCCATCAATAGCTCTTGGAAATGCTTTTCGATCTTTTTTTGGTAAACTTTCATTTGTTTATCTAAGCTAGGCATATAACTATTTACAAGCAATGCAGCTCCTATACCAATGACAATTAATCCAAGCTCATTTCGAATAACATCCCAATTCATCTGATTTCTTGAATAAATATGAAGAATGATTACGGTACTTGTAACTACCCCTTCATTTACTTTCAATAATACGGTAGTAGGAATAAATACAAGTAATAATAGCCCAATCGCATATGGCTTATAAGCAATTCCTTCAAAAAACACAAAGGAAAAAGGAATGGCCAACATACATGCGATAAAGCGGGCAAATGCACTATGAAGCGATTTTTTTTTTGAGTTTTGGACACATAGTATCGTTATAATTGCAGAAGAAACAAAAAAATCTAATTTGCATAACTGTGCAATAGTAATGCCTATGCTTACTGCGGCAGCTGTTTTCGCAGTACGATAACCGATTTTATATTTTTTTAATCTTGATATTTCCAAATACATTATCAATCACAACCTGTTACTAACAAATCATCCTGTAAAGAAGCAAGCTTCGTATTAAATGAAATTTTATCACCCTGCTTCACTAAAAGCGAAACAATAGAACCACTAAATGGTACACCTATTTCTTTTATTTCATCCCCTTTGGTCTTGATCGTTAATATTGTTTCCCATTCATAAAAATATGCATTTTCTTGAATTAATATTTGATCCACAATACCTTCAAAAGGGCTTAAAATCAATTGGTCTTCTTTTGAAATTTCATAATACGGACTTTGACTGCTTTTTACAATCGTTTCAATCATTTTTTCAAAACTTCCTTTTTTATTTAATTTTAGTTTTCTTTTTCTCTAAAAAGCAAATAATATGACTATTTAAATAATAAATAATGTTTATCAATCAAGTTAATAAAACCATATTTCTAAGCACATTTCAATGCTTTCTTGCTATCTTTTTTATTTTTTCCCTATTCCAATTTAAGGGAGTAAATTCCGCAAGAAAATATAACATAAACCTTCATTTATATACATATTTCTACGTTCATTAACAGATTTCACTATGGGTACATATTAATTAAGTTTTCCATTAAAATTTGTCATTCTTACAGTAACCATTATCCTCTATCGTTTACGATTTATCTACTCCTACCATTATTTTATGAGACAAGATTATAAATTGTACTAGACTTAGCACTTATTTCTATTTAATTTATTGAGTTTATACATGGTAAAAGTAAATGATACGAAGATATAAAAAATATTTCGTATCATGGTTTGGGTTTTTTATTCATGTAAAAAAGAAGGTTTGTAGTTATCACCCGCAGCCTGCATACACTTCGCTTTCCGTGAGGCTCGGCTTTAGCCGCTTCTGGCCCTTGGCTGAGCAGGGTCTCAGCTTCCTCCCCGCGGAAAGCGAGTGTTTTGTAGTGTAATGGAACAACATAGTTTTTATACTTAACTCAAACTTCGCAGTTATAAATCCTTCTTCATGTATTGACTTAATCTGGTTTAGAGCAATTAGAAAAGGATGATTGATTAATCTTTTATGGTGTTTTTTGCAAACATTATTCCTTTTAAATAGGGGCAAGATTCTCGTTTCAGGATGCTCGCTTTCCGTGGGGCGTGCGATGAGCCTCCTCGGCGCTTGCGCGAGGCCACTGAAAAACCTATTGTTTTTCTTTTAGTAATTTACGATAGAAAAAAAAGAAAGCTTTTTGTCAAAAATTTGACAGAAAACTTTCTTTTTTTGCCTATTTTCTTTCGTATTCTTTTCTATTTGTTGTCTTTTTCTTGCATTAATTTGATTATTCGTTTGAGATTGGTAGCGAATATCGCTGTCGCTCCTTGAATTTGCATACCAAATAAACCCGAGGAGGAGGCTGTTTCATACCCGTGTCTGTGTTTTAGTTCACTATTTTTCGCTTCAATCTTATAGCGAGTTTTCGCTAGTTCTTTGAATTTTTCCGTACCTTGAAATTCCTCCTGTTCTTTATGTTCCGTTGATTTGATGGTCACAGAATAGGACTTACTTTTCGCTCCTTCTTTATAACATCCTTCACGAAAAGGACAAACTTTACATTTTTCAATATCAAAAAGGTACTTGATTCGAGGGTTTTTATCTTGATTCTTTCGCTCATCATATTTTTTTTGAATAGCCATATGACCTGCATTGCAGACATACATTCCCGCATCTTTGTTAAAGGAAAATTTTTCTTCTTTTGTCCTTGCTCCATGGGTAATATGAGGATGTAATTTAGAAACAAGTTCCAGCTCATTTTCTTTCGTATAGCGAATATTATCTTTCTCGGAGTAAGCTGCATCCCCGATAACTGTATCTATTTTCATTCCTGTCTCTTTACTTTTCTTTATTAACTCTTGAAGATATTTTCCATCGCTTTTTTCGCCTGTTGTCACTACTGCCGCTGTTATAATTCGCTCATCACTCATCGCGATATGTGTTTTATATCCAAAGAAAGAAGAATCCTCTGATTTATGCCCCACACGTGCATCTGGATCCGTTGAAAAATGTAGTTGTTCTGTATAATCTTCCACCACTTCTTTTAGCACATTCAGTTTCTCTTTAACGGCAGGGATGGAAGCGACTTGTGGTTCGGATTCCACAACAGAAATGATGTCTTTACAGTAATCCAACTCCTCTTTTACTTCATTAGAAGTTGTTTTCTGCGGGAATTTTTCTTTGATGGATTCGTCTATTTGATAGACGGCTTTTCGGACATTTTTGGATTTTTCTTGTAAAAATTCTTTCGGTGACTTTTGATTATAACGCGCTTTTGTATGGGTAGCATCTACAATAATGGTTTTACTTTTCATGATTTCTTTCTCCAATGCAATCTCCACTGTCTTGCCGATTAGCATATCTAATAAACTCAAGTCTTGAAGACGGAGTTTACGAAATTTCGTTAACGAGCTTGGATCAATGACGGCATCTTCTGGTGCCATATCGAGAAAGAATTTAAACGACATATCGTACCGAGAACGTTCCACTACATCTACATCTGACAAATCAAAAATTGATTTTAGAAGGAGATACTTGAACATACGGATCGGCGGCTCGGCATGGCGACCATTTACCAGACAATATTTTGTCTTTAATTCTTCGAGAACGAATGAGAAATCCACTAGCTCATTTATTTGGCGAAGC
The DNA here is from genome assembly GCF_983173855.1 of Niallia sp. WK069_GA_01. Classification (NCBI taxonomy): domain Bacteria; kingdom Bacillati; phylum Bacillota; class Bacilli; order Caryophanales; family Bacillaceae; genus Niallia; species Niallia sp. WK069_GA_01. The sequence goes on along the minus strand of NZ_OZ470138.1, from coordinate 2,340,623 downwards.
ATATTATCCTTTGGAACAACGAAATCATAAATAGATAAAAACGGACTAAGTGTGAAAGATTCTTGATTGGAAATCATTTTATATACCACCTACATACATTTGATCTCTTCATTATAAAACAAAAGGCAGTCAAAAGGTCATTTAGAATGAACTTTCGACTTCCTAAGTAAAAAAAAGGACTTTTTCAGTGGCCTCGCTTGCGCCTGCGGGGTCTCATCTAACCCGCTAATCCCACAGGAGTCTCGCACCTTCCACTTCAATCAAGCCGTTTGATTTATTAGTTGCTGTCGTTGAACTGGTGAAAACATCCACCTTATAGAAATAGACTAAAAGTGGAATATTTCGTTAAAACATCGTTAGATAATAACATAAAAAAAATCAACGCTACTATGGTTTAGCAATGATACCTTGTCATGAAATTCGAAGACAAGAACGTATTCTAAAACAGGTTGCTTGTAACGGAGGGTGCGAAGACTCCTGCGGGAAATGTGGGAAGGCTAAAGACCCCCGCAAGGCAACGCCGAGGAGGCTCAGAGCTCCCACCCCGCGGAAAGCGAAGCAACCCATAGTGGAAAGCAACCCCCACAATAAAAAACAAGCCTCCCATTTTATTGTTTTAAACCGAGTAATATCAAGACCTGCAAACGAATTTTATAACTGCGAAGTTTGAGTTAACTATATGAAAAAACATAACTAACCAGTATAGGGAAGCAAAAAAAGCAAACATTTACGTGCTAAATTAGAGCATGTTCGTCTTTACCTATTATCTATTTAGTTATGTCTCAGCCTCTTAAGTGTGTTGAAAAAGTATGGCTGCAAAATTTAAGGGTGTTGGATAATGTCTACAGGGAAAGAAATAAGCGAAAATACAAGCAATATCCAACATAAATGTTAAGAGCAAACCTCTTAGGTAAAATACTTTTTTATCTTGTTCTCTGACTGCACATACCATCTTTCTTTTTCAATAATAGTAGAAACAGTTAAAATGAAAGATGGAATTTTCTCCACATGAAAGACAATTAATCCGATATTTTTATTCATAATAACAAACGATTTTCCATGTGAAAAAGTGGGGAGCTCTTTTCCCATTTGCAGAATGCTTTTTACAATTGCCTGCTTCCTTTCTTCCTCCAACACAATATGTGGTGAAAATCTTAAGATCCAATTTTCATTTTCAATAGAAAATCGATACATTTATCCACCCTCTTATTTACGTTTTACTAACTTAACTCTATATTGATTTTTTTGCTTTGTTGGAGCAATTTATTTGCAGCTAATACTACAATAATATGAAGCAACGCAAACTTTCATGATAGGAAAATAGCAAAATCAAATCCCCTCTTTCCCACTTTTCCATTGAAATAGCTTGATTTTATGTATGCGTTTTCCAAGGTGGAATTTCTCCTAATAAACTGGTTGATAAATTGACGGAACTTTTCTGAAAATCCGCCTAGAAACCTTGACTGTAAAGGGTTAATGATGTATATTATAGACATCATTTAACAAAATTTATGAAAAGTATTTTTTCTATTATTATTTTGTTCTATGAGAATATTTATCTTATAGACACAAAGAAAGTGTCTTGAAAGGCTTAGGAGGAAATTTAATATGCAAAACGGTAAAGTAAAATGGTTTAATAACGAAAAAGGTTTTGGATTCATCGAAGTTGAAGGTGGAGATGATGTATTCGTACATTTCACTGCTATTCAAGGAGACGGATTCAAATCATTAGAAGAAGGACAAGAAGTTTCTTTTGAAATCGTTGAAGGAAACCGTGGACCTCAAGCTGCTAACGTTGTAAAACTATAATCAAATAATATTATTCTGAATAATATTACCCTAGAGCTGACCTAATCCGTCAGCTCTAGTTATTTTCTTCTTCCTCTCCTAATATTTTTTCTCCATATTTTTTTATTCTTTCGCCAACCGTACATTGTGAAATACAAAATCGATGTGCATTTCTTTTCCCTTTGCTTCTTTTATTATGTTGATATAAAAAACAGTCTTTACAATAATCATTCATCAACTCTTCCACTTCATGAATCCATTTTTTTCTTCCCAATTTTTATCCCCGCTTTATTTTACTTTTTATTCTTGTTACAAATTAGACACGTCTATTATGCTTCGTCTTGCACCTAATGTGCTATAATTTGCATTTTGCTGTATATCCTTTTGTTTTGCAGTGCTTGGGTGGCTAATTTATCTGCTTCTTTATTATCGTTTCTACCAATAGATGTATAAATACCATGAATATTTAATGCGGAGATTTTTGTTTCGATACGATCCAGCCATTTGTTTAATTCTTCTTCATAACATGGCCATTCCCCAGCTAGCTGTTTTAATACAACTTGAGAATCACCTCTAAATTCACAAGTAACATCATGTACATTTAATTCTTCCAATAAATTCAAAGCATGATAAAAAGCAGCATATTCTGCTTCATTATTTGTTCTCATCTCGTGAAATAGTTCATTTGCACGTATTCTATATTTCTTTTTACCTTGATGATAAAATAATACTACTCCTATGCCTGCTCTTTTTTCCTCTTTATCATACCCACCATCAAAATAAATCAAAAAGTCATGTGGTTCTTCTTCCACTATTTCAGATAATTTTTTTAATTCTTTTAGATTCCATGCAGTACCTTTTTCATCATAATAAAGCAGTTCTTTTCCCTTTTTGCTTTTTTCAATGTCTTCTCCTATTATAATAGCAAGATTAGCTGACATCCAATCAGAAGTAAAATATGCTTCATTTCCCTTATTTAATATATATTTCCATTCTAATTTATACTTCAAATTTATCCCTCTTTTTCATTCCTTATTTATAAAGAAAAGTTTCCATTAAAAAATACAATTTCTCCATTTCACGCTATAATAAGAAGAAAAGCGCAAGTGCCTTGAATAGCCCCGAAGAAAAATGTTCACATGACTCATAAAGTGCTTTTTACTTTTTTGAGGCATGGGGTTATCTTTCACAGGGGCTAGGCACTGAAGCTAGACAATAGAAAAGCGCAAGTGCCTTGAATAGCCCCGAAGAAAAATGTTCACATGACTCATAAAGTGCTTTTTACTTTTTTGAGGCATGGGGTTATCTTTCACAGGGGCTAGGCACTGAAGCTAGACAATAGAAAAGCGCAAGTGCCTTGAATAGCCCCGAAGAAAAATGTTCTCATGACTCATAAAGTGCTTTTTACTTTTTGAGGCATGGGGTTATCTTTCACAGGGGCTAGGCACTGAAGCTAGACAATAGAAAAGCGCAAGTGCCTTGAATAGCCCCGAAGAAAAATGTTCACATGACTCATATAGTACTTTTTACTTTTTGAGGCATTAGGTTATTTTATGATAGCTACATGCTTTTATGTTATCCAACCAGTTTAATATTAGCAATTTTCCACTTTTACAAATGGAGGTTTAAAAATGATCGAAGTATATATTGATGGTGCCAGCGCTGGTAACCCTGGCCCAAGTGGTGCAGGCATTTTTATTAAAGGGCATGGAAGTGCTGAAAAATACGCGATTCCGCTTGGAAATATGAGCAATCATGAAGCAGAATACCATGCTTTTATTAAAGGGTTGGAAATCTGCATACAAAAAAACTATCTAGTTGTAAGTTTTCGTACAGATTCTCAATTAGTCAATCAAGCAGTAGAAAAGGAATTTGTAAAAAACAAACAATTTTCTCCATTGCTTGAACAAGCTTTATTATTAACAAAAAAACTGGACTTATTTTTTATAAAGTGGATTCCTAGCAGTCAAAATAAATTAGCAGACGAGCTTGCTCGAATGGCGATTAGAGAGAATCCTTCAGAAGAAGCTGAACGTTCGTAATTTCACTTTGGATGTAATTGGAACATCATTTAATTCCTTTATTTATGACAGAGTTTAAGCAGGTTATTAGATAAAAAAAATCCCGCTATTTATGAACATAAGGATACGTTCTTTATAGTGGGAATAACTTGTTGTGTTTAATATAACGAATGGCCTGACTTTTTGTGATGATATTATTGTTAACGAACATTTCTAATAAAGATACGTAAAAACTTCCATCAAAACGTTTCTGGATTTTCAAGGTGCATTCTATTGCTGCCATGCTTATTTCATCTGTTGCATTCGTGAGAGCTTTTCCGAAATAGATAAAACCTACTGAGTCTTCCCCAAACGAAAAGCCTTTGCTTTGTAAGAATAGCAAATACTCTTCTACTGTTTTCAAATAACGCCAACCCTCTCCTCTTGCTTCTTACCATAATGTTACTTTATTTTTTGATCGTTTTCTATCTTTTTTTGATGTGGCATAGCCAATATAACCAATTAATCCACCAAGTACGGCGCCACCTAATACTTCAAGCGGCTGATGTCCCAGCATTTCTTTTAATTTTTTTGGCTGCTTCTCTTCAAAAGGAATTTTTTCATCTGTTTTCATTTTTTCTACTAATTCCCCTAAATCATTTACTTTCAGTGTTAATTCACCTGTTTGTCTCCGAATGCCCTGTGCATCATACATAACAATTAGTCCATATATAAGCGAAAGAGCAAAGTCACACGAATGAATTCCTTTTTTTAAAGCAATAAATGTTGTAAGTGATGATACACCTGCTGAATGAGAACTCGGCATTCCACCCGTTTGAAAAAACAATCCTGGTTTCCACTTTCCTGTTTTGAAAAAATAGAGGGGAATCTTTAATCCTTGAGCAGCAGTAATACTCGTTAATGCAACAACAACACCTTTATTCAATTTTCTCACCTCAAAGATTATCATCCATAATAAATGAGTAAATTATGCGAAATTGCGGATACTATCTTTAGGTTATTATTCCCATGATGTGAGATTAAAAAGAAAGGTGCTGATAAAGATGAGTATTAAAAACCACACAAACAAAGGTATTGCTGCAGGGGGCGTAAATCCTCAAGGATACGGACAAGATAACGACAGAACAGCAAGTCCTAAAAGCAAATTAGAAAACGCTGCAAAAAAAAAGAATACAAAATAAGAGCTGTTCTTTCCTCTCCGCTGCTGCAGGAAATAGCATTTTCCTACTACAGCAGCGGAGAAGATCTATCCGAATGAACAACCCTTTTCCTATGCAAATTAGAACAAGCTGGCTTCTTCTTTTTGAACATAACGATGAAGATGTTTAAATTCAAGCTCAATGAATTTGTTTATCGCTGTTTCTGGGTGAATATTAAAAATACTTTCTTCCAATATGCATTCAACAGGAACATCACATTTTATTTCAGCTAAAAGTCTGCTTAAATGAAGCATTTCCATATCTGTTTCTATCTTCAATTGTTGCGCTTTTGTAAGCTTAGCAAGATTAGAAAGGATGCCATCCACACTTGCATGCTCTTGCAATAATTTCAAGGCAGTTTTTTCACCGATGCCTTTTACTCCTGGATAATTATCACTTGGATCACCCATCAATGCTTTTAAGTCAATCATTTGAGCAGGCTGGATACCTTTTTCTGCAAAAAAAGTTTCAGGAGTATGAACAAGATAATTGCCGTAGCCCTTTTTTAATAGCGCAACAGAAATATGATCATCTAATAGTTGTAAAATATCTTGATCCCCTGTTAAAATCGTTACATTTGCTTTTCCCTTCATCTTTTTAGCGATAGTGCCTATACAATCATCTGCCTCAAATCCAACAAGACCAATATTAGGAACATGAAAGCTACTCACTACATCTTTTACTAGTTCAAATTGTGGCAATAGTTCAACAGGCGCTTCCCCTCTATTTGCTTTATAATCTGGATACAGCTCTGTTCTAAATGTAGCACTCCCCATATCCCAGCATACAGCTACATGGGATGGATTAAAATGTTCCATCGCAGTGAAAAAATGCTTCACAAACCCATAAATAGCATTTGTAGGGGTTCCTTTACTATTTATCATAAATTGTCCCGTAACGGCTGTAGCAAAAAAGGCACGAAATAATAATGCCATTCCATCTACCAGCAGAAGGGAAGCATCGTTTTTTTGATTCAAACCCATCTCTCCTCATCTAAATTAATGTGAAGCTCCTCAAATGAAGGTCCACTTTTTCTAAAGCTTCATTATAACAGATTTAGAACCGTTTTAGACTGGTACGTTTTTGCATTGACAGGAAAATCTCTTTCTCCACTAAAAAAACTATTCTGCTTCCACTTTATTATCATCATAAGAAATCCAATCACTAAAGCTGCCAGTATATAGTTTAATATGCTTAAATCCTGCCATCTTTAATGCCAAATAATTAGGGGTGGCCGTCACACCTGAACCACAATAAATAATATAGGTTTTGTTAGAATCCAAATCATTAAAACGTTTCTTTTGGTTTTCTTTTGATAAATAACAGCCATTTTCTATGCCTTCTGTCCAAACTTTATTAATGGCCCCAGGAATATGCCCAGCTTTTTTATCAATTGGCTCCCATTCTCCTTTGTACCTTTTATATTCTCTAGAATCAATTAATACAGTAGTTTCTGGGTCCTTTGCCTGCACCACCTTATAAACCTCTTCATAGCTTGCTATTATCGTTTCTTTTATCTGAACAGGAAATACAGCTCTTTCATATTCTGTTTCCGTATTGGTAGTAGGATAATTTTCTTGCACCCAAGCTTTATATCCTCCATTCAGAACATATACTTTATCATGTCCTAAATAGGTTAACAGCCACCACATTCTAGCAGCAAACGCACCTTCACCATTATCGTACGCTACTACAATTGTATCTCTACCTATACCAGCCCGTTCAAGCTTCTCCTTTATTACAGAGATTTCCGGCAACGGATGTCTACCTCCGTGGTTTTTCACTGGTGCTGACAAATCTTGTTCTAAATCGAAATAAATACTATGCGGTATATGACTTTCCAGAAAACGTTTTTTCCCTTCTTTTGGATTTCCTAAATTAAATCGGCAATCTATTATTCTCATGTCTTTATTTAAATAATTTTCTAACAGCCATGCCTTATCTACTATATCTTTCAATTAGCCCTCCTCCTCCTACTCGCGTTCTTTTTCATTTATTATTCGCCTTAATTTCGTTTTCTCCTTTTAAAAAACCTTTTCTATTCACCTTATCCAAAATCATTTCTACAATTTCACTATTTTCACTTTCTGTCAGTAATGCTTGTTTGCCATCATAATATTCCGTAATTTGTAAAAATATATCGTTGTATACCCTCTCGGTTTCCTTCTCCCCTACTATTCTATAATAAGCTTGCAGCCTTTCCGTTTCTTCTATTAAAAATGCATCACTATAGAACTTTACTGTTTTTTGTAATTCTTCTAGTAAATATTTACGACCATTATGTTCAAAAAAACTTTTCGGATTTTTATAAAATAATAACGCTTCTTTAAATAAATTGCTGTCCAGCTTACGAAATGGTGCATGAAAGGAAATCGATCCGCTGTTTTTGTTATCTTCTATTGACAGCATCATTTCCGTGTTTTCATTAGTCACTTTTTGTTGCAGCGTTTTAAAAAATGCTTTCCTTGTTTGCTTAAAATAGTGTTCCAATCGTAAGCTTGTTGCCCGTAATTCTTGCTCAAACTCATAACTAAATGACTGTAAAAAAAGCTGAAGTGCATCTTGTAATTCTCTTTTTTTATCATGTCCTGTTAACACACTTGGATGAAAGGCTTCTTTAGCAAAATCATAAAAACGGAAAAATACCCGCTGCTGCAGATAAAACAATTGCTCGTCTATTTCTTTGTTCATTAGTTCTTGTAAATACTGATCATCATCTTGTTTAATAATAGATAAAATTAATTGTTTTTCAGTCAATAAACGCTTTATTTCGTTTTTCTTTTCTGTTGTATTTCTCTTTGTCTGTTCTAGCCATTTTTGTAATAATGTGATAGCGTCCAGTCCGTCTTGACGAGCGGATTGAACCATTATTGACATCCACTCATCGTGTAAAAAGAAAAGTAACTTTTCCTGAAATTCCTCCATATAGTGCCGATAGTTTTCTTTTTTATAATACATACTTGAAACAGAAGAAATACGTGGATGATGAAATCCATAACGCTTAAGCTCCTGCTCCATATATTGTTTAACCTCTTCCAATTCCGTATTCAAATCAGCTAAATCAATAGCATTAATAATAAAGAACATTTTGTCTTTTTCTAATGCTTGCTTTATTCTTCCTAATTGCAGCAGAAAGTTCTCATCCGCTTTTGAAAAAGAATGATGGTAATAAGAAAGATAAAGAATACAATCCGCTTCTTTTATATAATCAAAACTTACAGCAGTATGTCTGCTGTTAATAGAATCTCCTCCCGGCGTATCAATAAGTGTAATTCCTTTTCTCGTTAATTCACAATCAAAAAAAACATCTATAATCTTTATAAAGCAAGCATTCATTTCATTCGCTACATATTTTTCAAGCATTTCCGATTTCACCATGATTTTTTTGCCTAATAATGATTTATTCTCCTTATAACCTTTTAGAAAAGCATCAAAATACCGAATACTAACAGAAAACCGATCATTTTGCTGTTTGATTAGGTTTTTCATGATTGGTATGCTTGCCTGCAAGGAAGATGCCTCCAGTTGAAAGATCTGTAAATGTTCTTTTACCTCCATCCATATTTCTTCTTCCGTCTTCCAATTAATCTCTACAGATCCATGTGGATGCAAATGATCTACCGGAACAATTCGGTTAATAGATGAAGTTGTCGGATTAGGTGAAACAGGCAGCAATGGATAATCAATTAAAGCATTTGCAAAAGAAGATTTCCCTGCACTAAACGCGCCAAATAAACAGATTGTATACTGCTTCGTTTGGACCGTATCTATGCTTTTTCCAATTCGTGCAGCAAAATGTTTAAATCCTGTTACCTCTTTTAGTGAATAACATAAAACTTGCAGATCATTTATTATTTTTTCAACTGACTCTTTAGATAATGGCTGTTTTTTTTGCTTTTTACTGTCTGTTCCATTATTTTTTATCTCTGATGCTTTTGCTGAAAAAGGGAAGAATGATTTATTGTTAGACTTTATCGGCTCCTTGACTAACGATAAGAAGTTTGTTGACTGATCATCCACCCTGTGAGATAAATAGGTTAATTGCTGCTCCCATTGATGATAGTTTGCCATAATTTCGTCTTGCTGTTTCTTTGCGTTTATCTTATTCGAGAAATGCTGTGTTTTTTTGTTTATTTCTATTATTTTTTGTTCAATCGTCTTCTTATGCGCTTGTTTTATTTGATCTAACCAAATTAGTGCCTGTTTTTTAATGCTTCCCTTTATATAATTCTCTATTTCTTCACAATAATGAATAATGTACGTTTCCGAAAAAACCGCATGTTTATTCACGTTTTTTTGAAGGATCTTAGAATCAATGGGAACTTGATAGTTTACTAGCTTTTTTATCACCTCTACATTCGTGTTCGCGCTTTCAAAACTAGATTTGTATTGCTCAAAAAAAAGAATTAATGGCGACATTATTCGCAATTGTGCTGTGCTGACCAATTCTTTCGTAAATAGATTAAGTCTTTTGTTTTTTTCTATTTCTTTTTTTTGTTTTGTGGAGAATAAACCAATTCTAAAGTCTTTTTGTAATGCAGCTAAATATTGTTTCGCTAATTCTCTGTTTTGATATGGCATGATATATGCATTTTGAATTAATAACAACATTTCCTTTTCCAAATTTGCTGTTGTTTGCAAAAAATCTTTCTCAATGGAACTTACTCTAACTATTAGCTCTCTATAATTCTGCTCCATCTTATCTAGTTTTTGAATCTCCTCATTTTCTAAATAAACACTCACCTTTTCTAATTGCTTTTGCTTTTTATTTTCCATAAAGAACTGATGATCATTTAGTATATAGTTAAAGGATTGTTCTGTAGTATTAGGAAGTAATTTCATTTTATCCATTATTTTTTCGTGTATATACAGTTGAACTTCTTTTAATTCATTAAATGGCCAATTTTTTTCTTTTACACTTATAAAAAAAATACATGTTGGCTTTATGGAAAATGCCGAAAAACTCTCATTAACACTTCTCTTTAATGTTTCTAATGAAATTTCGTCTTCTTTATGCTTATCCATTTGATTTATGATTAGTACAAATTCTTTTCCATTTTCCTTCAGTTGTTTTGTAAAGGAAAAATTCACCTCTGATTGAATATGATTGTAATCAACCACATAAAAAATAATATCAGATAAATGGATACTTGAATTGCTTGCTAAAAAATGAGCTTCATCTGTACTATCTATTCCTGGTGTGTCAATTATAATAGTAGAAGCAGGCAAATTCACATCAGGCAGACTAATCTCCATTTCCTTAATCTCGCTGCTATTTTTACACAATGCCTGCCATTCTTTTTTGCTGCCAACATCTTGATAAATAAACGTTTGCCCATCATGTGTAATAGCCTTTACAAGCATCTCTCCACTTCTTAATCGAACAATGTTTGCTGTAGTAGGGATAGGACTGGAAGGCAACACATCTGTTTTCAATAAATAATTTATTAAACTGGATTTTCCAGCAGAATAATGTCCACAAAAAGTTATCGTATACTCTTCCAAATACGTCTTTTTTATTAGCGCTTTCATTTTATTTGCATTAGAAGTATCTTCATTTTCCAAAAAAAAGTCATAAAACTTTGTTAAATGATTTAACGTTTGCACAGAAGATAAAGTCAGCAACAGCTTAACTCCTTTTCGTTTATTTTGCTTTTATTTTAACTGCTTTTCGCAATCAAATAAAGATAACTTGCTTTTTATTTTTCCAATAAAAAAAATCCAATATAGCATCGGATTTTTGTCCATTATATTATATTTTGTCACGAGTGTTGATTAACCAATAATATCCAACAAAAGTATACCAAAAAGGACACATTTCTTGTAGAATGAAGTTTGCGGAACAAACAAACTACAGAAGAGGTGCCCTCATGAAGAAGAATACCACATTCCACAATTTGTTTCAAAAAATTGTTTCAGAAGAAGAAATAGCGTTCATTCAGGATGCCATCGGATATAAGGACACAGCTCGTAAGCTTGATGTGTTAACACTCATTTATTATTTACTCTGTGCTTCAATGAATGAGCTTAAAAGTTACCGAGACTGTGCGGATGTAGGCGACCAATTTGGTCTGCCCAAGGTCAATTATTCCACTCTCTCTAAGAAAGCTGGTCATGTGGATTACAACATCATGAAGCAGTTATTTCATTTAGTTGTGTCTAAATGCAATCGTGCGACTCACCGATCACTCAAGATTTCAAAGGAACTTCTCTTGGTGGACTCCACCACGATTACAGTGGGAAAGTCACGTCTTCCTTGGGCCCTTTATCACGGAGAGCGAGCAGGAATCAAACTGCATGTCAGCTATTCCCCTCTCACTGAAATGCCACTCCAAGTCGTTGAAACTACTGGGCTTGTTCATGATGGTCCGATTAGTGAACAGTTAACCGATTCACGATTTATCATGGTAGAGGACCGAGCTTATTTGAAGATCAAACGAATCGATCAATTTGCATCAGCCTCAGACCAACAAATGTTTGTCATTCGAATGAAAGAAAATGTAGAGATTTTTCGTCCTCATTCTTTAAAACGCTTTGAGCAAGCTGGGTCGCCTATCACACGTGATATCACCTGTCAACTGGGTACCGAGCAATCTCGTTCTAAGAAACGTCATCGGGTGGTATTTTTTAAGGACGATTACGGTAATGAGATGCGTGTTGTTACTAATTTAATGAATGTTTCGCCAGAAATCATCGCTGACATGTATAAAGCAAGATGGAGAATCGAAACGTTCTTCCGCTGGATCAAACAGAACCTAAATGTCCCTGTTTTATTTGGCACGACTGAAAATGCCGTTTTTAATCAACTTTTTTCCGCTTTAATTGCTTATGTCCTATTGAAATGGCTCTATTCAAAGACATCTCAAGGGAGAATATTCAAAAAAATATCCTTTATCACATTTCAAAGAAAACTACTAAAAGACAACTTACCAATTGACTGGCGTTCTGAAATGGCTGTTGTTTTGAAAAAGCACAAAGATTCTCAAGGGATCAGTCTGTCTAATTTTGGATAATCAACACTCATGATATTTTGTTTTATATGTAGTGATTCTTTATTTTTGATGTGCTGTTTTACTAACATTATTTAGAACATGCTTCATCACAAATACATAACTTACAACCGTTAAACCAATGGAAATAGCTATCATTGGGCACACCTTCCTTCATCTAATGAGAATAATTTTCAAATTCAATTACATTTTATCATTAACGATAATCATTTTCAATACGTCCTAATAATTTTTTGAATATTTTTTTATTTTCTTATACATGGCTTTTTTTCTAATGGTTTTACTATGTAACCTCAGTCCTAGAACTACTTTGCTTTCCGTTGGAGAGTTCCGGGCCTCTTAGTAGCAGTTTTCCTGATGCAGGAAGCTCTGGTCAACAAGCTTCCTGCAAAAAAATGCTTGCCAGGCTTCAGAAAACTTATACTCTTTTACCTTATAAAAAAAAGGGATGATCCCTAAAAAAGGATATCCCTAAAAGTTTTGAAGGAGTTGCTGTGCCTTAATAGTTTATCGTATTTTAGCAAATCATTCATTATTAATAATTTCCATTCGTTCTTAAACCTTCTTATTAGTAAAGCAAATAAGAATAAGCAAGTTGCTATTTTCTTCACTTAAATGATTTTATATAAATAGGTATTTAGTATTATAAGATTCAAATATAACAAGGTGAATCGAATCATTATAATTTTTAAAATTTTTAATTTCGCTTATCCTATAGGTCTAAAAGTATGGTAAGATGATGATAATTGACTAGACTATATGGGGGAATGATTGGTGACTTCAACAAAAAGTGCAACAGAAATATTAAACGGGACTATTGAATCTGTTAAAGCCGTTCTCCCTTATCACATATCCATCGAAAAGCCTACATTAATTTCTGCCCCTTTTACGCAACAATTGATTGGTGTATTAATAGGATTAACTGGAGATTTTCGTGGTAGAATCTTAATAGATGGAAATGAACAAGTTTTCGGAAAAATTGGCGAAGCCATGTTTGGAATGAAACTGGAAGGTGATATGTTAGAGTCTTTTTCTGGTGAACTAGGAAATATGATTGCCGGAAACTTATCTACTTTTGTTGCTAATAATGGCATCGAAATGGATATAACTCCACCTACCGTTCTTGTTGGAGAAACAAAAATGTATGGTTTTGAAAAAGCACTTCGTTTACCTTTTTCCCTTGATACGATTGGTGATTTAACCATTGTATTAATGTTGGAAGGTTAAAAATTCAAAAAAAGAGGTTGCTTCTCAGACAGCCTCTTCTTCTCACTTTATTCCTCTTTTTTATTGTTTTCTTGGCTTTGCACTTCAATTTTTATTTTCTTATCCACCTTATTCCCGCAACTAGTACAGATTGTTGGCTCTTTATAAATAATTCGACAATGATCACAATAATATTTCTCCATCTTTTCACATCCACTTTCTAATCAACTTATATTAGAATATTTAATAATAGTAAATTTTGTGCGTATTCAATAACAAAAGCGTCTGGCGCCTTGAAGATCTAACTTGAGTATAAAAAATTTATAAAGTATGGAAATCATCACAAATAAATGAATTTTCATGATTACTTTAACGGCTTACTTTTCAATTTATTAAAATTGCGGTATTGTAAACGGATGATAATGCAAATTCCTTTATCTATCTTATATGAGCTCCGTTATGGAATATGTACTATTTTTAATGCTTTATAGTGCATCTTCATAAAGAACCCAGAAGTTCGAGGCTGCTTCACTTTGAGCATCTGCCTTCCACAAAGTTGAAGATCCTCTAGTTAAATACGTGAAAAGCGAAAGTTGAGTCAACAAATAAATCCGACGTGCCCTTTTAACCGGACTTTTTGAACAACTTCTTATAGTGCGTGTTCAAAAAGGAGGATAAAAAGGACCAAGAAGTTCAAGGCGGCTTCACTTTGAGCATCGCCCTTTCACAGGATGTGATGACTTCCACGTTGCTCATAGGATGTGAGCGTTTTTAGTGGAAGATCCTCTAGTTGATACGTGAGAAGCGGAAAAGTGAAGTCAACGAAGAAATTCGACGTGTCATTTTTACCGGACTTTTTGAACAACTTCTTATATAATTTTATTCTTCATGGAGGTATTAAATGATGTTTAAAAAGAAAAAATTTGTATTCCCTTCCTCTTCCCTTCTTGGCACATTTGTATTGCTTGTTCTATTGATTTGCATGATTATAGTAATGTGGTGCAGCATTTATTTCATTTATTTACAACGTTTATAACAGTAGGAGGAACTAAAGTGAAAGTACATAAATTAGAAAAAATAATCATTACTATAGGTGGAGCAACACTTCTTCTATTTTTACTCGTTCTTGCTTTTCAAAGCATGCATGCAGATCATAGCCACCATTCTTCTGCCGCTTCATCTAGCATTAACCCAAAGAAGGTAGACCAAACGAAGCCTTTTAATAAACCAGGTTTATACAAAGTATCAGGAGAAAAATGGGATTATGAATTAATAATGGTTGCTTCCGCTTTTCAATACAATCCTTCTTCTATTGAGATTCCCGTTGGTTCAAAGGTGAAAATTATCGCTACATCAAAAGATGTTATTCATGGTTTTGAAGTTGTTGGGACTAATATTAACTTAATGCTCGAACCTGGATTGATTTCAGAATATGTGGCGACATTTACAAAAAAAGGCGAGTTCCTTGTATTGTGCAATGAATATTGTGGTAGTGGGCATCATTTTATGTCAGGAACGATTCAGGTGATTGAATTATGAGGAAAATAACAAGGATTCAACAAGAAGACAGCAAGCTTATTAAAGCTCATTTAGTTGTTGCTTATTTTGCATTAGCAATTGGCGGTTTTGCAGGACTACTGCAAGTATTAGTGAAAACTGGAAAAGTCATTCTTCCATATAATATAAGCTATTATCAAGTCTTAACGATTCATGGGGTGCTCTTAGCGCTTATCTTTACAACATTCTTTATATTTGGTTTTATGCTGGCAGCCGTTTCAAGAACGGCAGGTACTTTTTCTTTTTATAATAGGTTAATAGCTTGGATTGGCTATATATGCATGGTAATAGGAACTATTATGGCAGCATCGATGGTTTTATTAAATAAAGCAACTGTTTTATATACTTTTTATGCCCCATTACAAGCACATTGGATTTTTTATGTAGGCCTTGCTTTTATTATATTTGGCAGCTGGATGGATGGAGTCGCAATTATCCTCCGTTATACACGATGGAAAAAAGTGAATACCGGATTAAGTCCCCTTTTAACCTTTATGGCTGTAGTTAATTCGATTATGTGGATTATTGCTTCCCTAGGAGTTGCTGGAACAATTGTATTCCAATTGATTCCTTGGTCATTAGGATGGCAGCCGACTGTAAATATCGCAATCAGCAGAACATTATTTTGGTATTTTGGGCATCCATTAGTTTATTTTTGGTTATTAACTGCCTATATGTCCTGGTATGTTATTATTCCGAAAGTAATAGGCTGGAAACTTTATTCTGATTCTTTAGCTCGCTTTTCTTTTTTATTATTTTTAATTTTTTCTATTCCAGTTGGTTTCCATCATCAGCTAATGGAACCAGGAATTGAACCCGGGTGGAAATTTTTCCAAATCATTTTAACATTTGTTGTGATTATTCCTTCTCTTATGACTGCTTTTTCGATGTTTGCTACTTTCGAGGCATATGGAAGGTATCACAAAGGCAATGGTTTATTTTCTTGGTTAAAAAAATTGCCTTGGAATGATGCTAGATTTTTCGTTCCATTTATTGGAATGCTCGCATTTATTCCTGGAGGTGCTGGAGGAATAATAAATGCCTCTAGTCAAATGAACGCTGTTGTCCATAACACATCATGGATAACCGGACATTTTCATTTAACCATTTCTACTACGGTCACGTTAACTTTTTTTGGAATATCCTATTTTCTTATTCCACACTTAACTGGGCGAACGTTAACAAAGAAATTAAATAAGCTTGCTATTATACAAGGAATTACTTGGGCAGTTGGCATGACAATTATGTCTGGGAGTATGCATATTGCTGGTTTATTAGGAGCTCCTAGAAGAACTGCGTATACTGATTATGGCGGTGCCAAGCAAGCTTCTGATTGGATAGTTTACCAACTAGGACAGGCTGTTGGCGGCAGTATTTTGTTTATTAGTATTTTAATTGTTTTGTATTTAGTTATTGTTTTAGCTTTTTTTGCTCCTAAAGGTATAGAGGAGTTTCCTGTTGCTGAGCTTGATAAATCGGAGGAGCAAAAACCGCTTGCTTTTCTTGAAAACTGGATGCTGTGGGTTGCCATTACTTTGTTTGTCATATTGGTTGCATATGCTATTCCTCTGTATTCGATGATTCAGCATGCGCCTCCCGGGAGTGTAGGCTATAAACTTTGGTAGATGAAAAATTGGAAGGAAAAAATATTTTTTTATTGGTCTAACCTGAAATAATGGTTTCGCAGGTTGAATACACTTCACTTTCTGTGGCTACGCTTGAGCCTTACTCCTGAACTGTCTCGCAAACCCATAGGAGTCTCGTGTATTCTGACTGCTCTCCTGCTTCAACTTAAGAACAAACTTAATCAAACTGCCTATCTGCATCTTTTGTGGTGTCATTTTTTTAATTCGGATGTGTACGCACTTGCTTTTTACGAAGAAACTTTATTCGTATGATCATAGAAAAAAATGCACAAGCGTTTCAAAGGAGAAATTGCTTGTGCATTGCTTTTTACTAGAATATATTACGGCTGTTTTACTATTTTTCAGTTAAGTTTATAAACGTCACTGTATTTGTTTGTTAAATATTCTATTAAATAGCTTGGGTTTAGTCCTTCACCAGTCACGTCGTTTAAGATTTCAAGTGGCTTTTTCATTTTACCATATTGATGAATCTTTTCATTCAGCCATTCTTTTATTAACTGCAATTCGCCTTTTTCTAATAGCTCATCAAAATCTGGAATATCTTTTAATAAGCTTTCTTTGATTTGTGCTGCATACATATAACCTAACGCATAAGAAGGAAAGTAGCCAAAACTTCCTCCTGCCCAATGAACATCCTGTAATACTCCTTCTCCATCATTTGCTGGAGAAACACCTAAATAAGATTGATATTTTTCCTTCCATAATGCAGGTAAATCTTTTACTTCTATCTCATTATTAAATAATCCTTTTTCTAACTCATATCGAATAATAATATGTAATGGATAAGTCAGTTCATCTGCTTCAATCCGAATAAGGGAAGGTTTTGATTCATTGATAGCACGATAAAATTCCTCTGTTGAGATTTCATCAAACTGGCCATTGCTATATGACTTTAATAATTCATAATTTTGTTTCCAAAAAGAAAAATTACGCCCGACAAAATTCTCATAGAATAATGACTGAGATTCATGAATCCCCATTGATGTACCGCTGCATAAAGGCGTTCCCACTAGTTCTTTCGCAATATTTTGTTCATATAATGCGTGGCCAACTTCATGAATTGTTCCAAAAACTGCGACTCTAAAATCTGATTGTTCATATTTAGTTGTAATACGAACATCACCTGGATTAATCCCTGTTGCAAATGGATGTACCGTTTCATCCAATCTTCCTGCCTCAAAATCATAGCCAATTTGTTTTAAAATCTCTAAACTGAACGCTTGCTGCTTCTCTTTTGGATATTGCTCATATAAGAAAGAAGTTTCAGGCTGATGATCAGATTCAGAAATTTTCTTTACTAATGGTACAATTTTATTCCTTAATTCTGCGAACACATCATCGAGAACTTCCACTGTAATTCCCGGTTCATACATGTCTAAAAGGGTGTTGTATTTATTGCCTTCATATCCCCAATATTCGATGAATTTTTTGGTCATGGCAACTAATTTTTCTAAATATGGCTGAAATAAAGAAAAGTCTGATTTTTCCTTTGCCTCTTCCCAAATACTTTCTGCTTTAGATTGAAGCATTACATATTCTTTAAATTCTGCTGGAGGGATCTTTTTGTTGCGCTCATATTCTTTTTTTACCTCTTGAACTGTTTTTATCGTTACTTCTGATAATTCGTCCTGCAGGTTTTCATCCGTTAATTTTGATATATATGCTGCTATTTCTTCAGAAGTAGACATATTGAATAATTCGGATGACAATACACCAATTACTTCTGTTCGCTGGTCTAATCCCTTTTTCGGTGCACCCGTTCTTAAATCCCAATAAATTAATGCTAATGCTTCATTATAAGCACCCATTTTTTTTACATAATCTAAAAAATCATTTTCCACTATTTTCATTGAATTTGCCAAAAAATTATGCCCCCCTATCGTTAATAAAACTATTTTACCATATTTTTCTTTCGAATTAAAAACTTTAGAGAAATGATACTCCTTTATTTTCGACATGTTGGTATCTTCATACAACAAGTCGGTTAGCCTTTGACCATTTTTATATTATTCTACATTTTGAATCTAAACGCTCATCTACTGACGATTTCCAAGTCTGATGTACAAAAAAGCAGTATAACCATTTTCCATGGTCATACTGCTAACTAATAATCGATAGGTCCTTTAAACAAAAAGAACTAGATCAGTTGTTTGCTTTCGTTGGTGAAACTGGCAGAGCTTCTTCTACTGCTTTAACAACGGATTCCTTTTCATCCTTATTAAATAGAATATGAACGTTTCCGCTATCTTCATGTGTTCGAATTAAACGGCCAATTCCTTGTCTTAGACGCAATATCATGTAAGGCATGTCCACTTCTGCAAAAGGATCATTGCTGTTTTCTCGTTTAGATTTATAAACAGGATCGTTAGGAGGAAATGGTAAAGAAAAGATAAATACATTTTCTAATGAGCGGCCAGGCACGTCTAATCCTTCCCATAAATTCATAGCACAAAGAATCGATTCTTCTTCATTTTGAAATTTTGAAACAAGCCCGCTTATTTCTCCTTCCCCTTCAAAGTAAATAGGTAGATGGAAATCAGCTGGTTTGTCTTCTTTAAATTTCTCTAAATCTTCCTTACTGTTAAATAAAACTAATGAGCGGCCACCAGCTTTTTGAATTTGTTCATAACAATATTGATTTTTCCGAATATCTTCTTCCACAGAAAACGTTTGTACTGCCACATTCATTTTTTCTTCATAATCAAATGGTGATTCCACGGAGAATGATAAATAATTAACTGCTCCTAAACTATTTGCCATATAATCAAAAGATTTATTTTCAGATAGTGTAGCAGAAGAGAAGACAATTGGTTTCTTTTGACTGAATACATCATCTTTCATAATATCTTTTACAAGTCTTGGCATAATAACTAATGTACGTTCCCCATTATTCTCTTCAAACCATGTAATGCCATTCATTTCTTTTAGAAAAAGACTTAAAGAGTGGGAAATTTGTTCCAAATATTCTTCCACTACTTTTAATTCATATTCGTTGATCACATACATTTCACTTTCAAAAACAAGCTCTTCTTCTAAATCTGATATAAGACTTGCTAATTTTTTTCCTTCATTCATTACTGTAGCTGTCTTTTTAATTTCTTGTTTATCTGACCCTTTAGTATAAAAAGATGCTTTGGTCAACTCTGCAAAAAACTGTTCGTTTTGATAAATAGTATCTTCCATAATATTTAATGTTTTTTCTCTAACATCATTCGCCATTAATTTTGTTAATAGTTTTTCAAGATTTTGTTCTGTTAAACGATAGGTTAATGCCTTTTGGGCAGCATATTCTAATAAATGACCTTCATCAAATACAATACAGGAGCTTTCAGGCAATAAAGGAAGCTGTCCTTCTCTTTTACGTGATTCTTTTGTCCAAATATGCTCCATATAAAAATCATGTGAACAAATAATCAAGTCTTTTGCATTTCGGTAATAATCGCGATGCAAAGTTTGTCCACAGCGATGTCTTTTTTCACAAGTAAAGCAGTCTTGAAGAGAATCCCAAGCTACTTCATTCCAATCTGAATCATGAAGTTCTGGATAATCTTTTCGATCACCATATGGGGAAAATGATTGTAAAGATCCAGAGCCATGAACAAAGTCAGGAAGTGAATCGTAAATACCATTAAATGTATCTTCTAATATGATTTGTTTTTCTAATTTATTTAAACAAACATATTGATCTCTTGATTTTGCCAAACGAACATCTACGTTTAAGTTTAATGCTTGCTCTAATTTCGCGATATCTCCTTCTTTTTTGACAAGCTGTTCAATCAGCGTTTCATCACTACATGCGATAATGGCAGGTTTATTCATATAACGGGCATAACAAATAGCATATAACAAATAAACAAATGTTTTCCCTGTTCCAACTCCTGCTTCAGCAAAAATTGTATTTTTTTCTTTAAACGCTTTCTCTAACTGGTATGCCATATATACTTGTTCATCTCTTAATTCATATCCAGCTTCAGGGAGAATATCGTAAAAAACATCACCAATCCATTCTCCTAATTTTTCATAAAAAGATTCTGTTTTTGCCACTTCAAACGGCAAGCTGTTTTGCATGGTACCCCTCCAAAAGTAAAATATTCCCTCATCTAAAAAACGAGAGAGTATCTTGATTATCTATTTCTATTTATTTTATCATCTTTTTCTATTTCCACTTATTTAAGAGCGTTTCTTAATAATAGTAAACTTTTTTCTAACAATCAAGAAAAAAGAAGGTACGCAACTAATACTCTCTGTTCGTACCTCCTATAATGCTGTTAATCATATTATTATAAAGGAAAGCAAACAAAACGAAATTTCTTCTGTCACACCCATTTTTTAAAACCCACTGTCACGTGATAAAGAAAAAGATAATGCTTGTTGAACCGTTTGTTGTGCTTCTAATAATATTTTATGTCCTTCATTTTCTCCGCTTTCTGATTGCAAAATTTCCAAAGACTGATTTAAAGCATGTATAATTTTATTATAATCTATTGTAGTATCCATCTTTTAACCCCTCCACAATAATAGCTATAAGTAAAATATATACAAAAAAAGCAGATTATATACTAATCACTTTATTTAACTTTATCTTTGTCTTTTACCGTTTATCTTTTTCGTTTGCCCCAGTATTGATAATAATCTGTTCGGATAAATCCGTTAAATAATTTTCGTTTTTTTGTCGCTTTTTTTCCATAATGCGTTTCAAACTCTTCATCTGATGTAAGCATATAAATGGACCAAGTATCTAATGCTTCAAACGCTTGTCCCATCCCTTGGTACATTTTCTGAACAGATGGTTTATCACCAAGCCGCTCTCCATATGGAGGGTTTCCGATAATAACACCATTTTCTTTATCCGTAGTAAAATCCGTTACTTGCATCTGTTTAAATGTAATCAACTCGCCTAAACCTGCTTCAAAAGCATTTTCTTCCGCTATTTTCACCATTTTATGATCAATATCTGTTCCAATTATTTCAAGAGGCTGATCATAATTTGCTTTATCTTCTGCTTCCATACGTACTTCATCCCAGATTGCTTTGGACATCCAATCCCACTTTTCTGAAATGAATTCTCTATTAAAACCAGGTGCAATATTTTGTCCAATTAATGCAGCTTCGATTGGAATCGTACCTGATCCACAAAACGGATCAACAAACGGACGATCTGCTGTCCAATTTGTTAATAACACTAAAGAAGCTGCTAACGTTTCTTTTATAGGGGCTTCCCCTTGTCCAATACGGTATCCTCGACGATGTAGGCCATGTCCAGAGGTATCTATAGTCAATGTAACAATATCTTTTAATATAGCTACCTCCAGCTTAAATAATGGACCATTTTCCTCTAACCAGCCAGTCTTTTTATAGAATGTGCTAATTTTATTAACAACTGCTTTTTTTACAATTGCTTGACAGTCAGACACACTAAAAAGTTTTGATTTTACCGATTTCCCTGAAACAGGAAACTCTGCATTAACTGGTAAATACGTCTCCCATGGTAAAGCTTTTGTTTTCTCAAAAAGTTCGTCAAAAGTAGTTGCTTTAAATTCTCCCACTTTTATTTTCACTCTATCAGCAGTCCGTAGCCACATATTACTTCTTGCAATAGCAAGCTCGTCTCCTGTAAATAAAACCTTGCCATTATCCACCGTACATTCATATCCTAAATTTTTCACTTCTTTTGCCACAATAGCTTCTAGTCCCATTGCAGCTGTTGCAATTAAATTAAACTTTGTCATTTGTTCACCTTTTTATCCTTTAGTCATATCCACTTATCATCTACAGATAGATATAAGCGTTCTTTTCGTATGTTGTTATTATTAACGTTCTATTGCTCCCATAGCATCACTACGATATCTTCTAATTGTTTCTATTCATCATAAATAAAAAGGATGACCCTCAAAAATATGTCTGACATCCTAACAATAGAAAAATCTTTCCTATTTGTATATGAAGTCAGACCCTTCTAGTGAGTCACCCTATTGTTTATTCCTTTATGTGATCAACATTAACGCTTTGTAAGCCATGTTCTGTTCCTTTGTACTCAGTCGACATTGTCTCGTATAAAGGCGGTAATCATCTATCTACAGAAATAATTTCTGTCCTTCTCTTTAAGTTCATTTCCTAAGAGAAAGTTCCCCTACCATAATTTGGGTTTCTCGCTCGTGGGGTTTACCTCGTTCCACCCTTTTCATTTCTGAAAAGGCTCCGTCACTGTGGCACTTTCAAAGTATTCATACCATATCAAAAGACTTAGGTATTTTCCCTGCCGTCAGCAAAGATTAACTTTACTGCCCTAGCTTATTTTTTGGCTAGGCACGAACACTACAGGCATCTCAGCTTGTGCGAGCATGGACTTTCCTCTACAAAATCAATGTTTTGCAGCGATTACCCCGGCGTTTTTATTGACTACAGATGTTATTATAGTATGTCGGTTATCAAATAGCAATGGGAAATAAAAGAATTTTTCTCAGGAAAGTCGATAAAATTCCATTATCCCCTTTTAATTTCATCGAATAATGGGGCAGTATGACAACATTCTGCTGTTCTTTCTCAACATCTTACTCTTTTGCTACAAATATTTTTGATTCACCTAAACGGTCTAAACACTTCGTTACACGCTGAATTTAATCGTATAACTTGCTGCCAAATACATGTTTCTCTAAATTAGATAATCTTTTTAATATATCAAAATTTGTTGTTCCAGCAGTGCTTGGAGCTGGCTGTCTTCTCGAAGCTTCTTCTGCTAGTTTTTTCAAACGCAAATTTTCCTGCTGAAGCTCTTCAATTTCTTGATGCAATGTTTCATAATCTTTAATAATCAAATCTAAAAATTTATCAACATCTTCTGGTTTATAACCTCTCATGCCTGTTTTAAACTCTTTTTCTAAAATATCTTTAGCTGTTAACTTCATTTTATCTGATAACATTATATGTTCACCTCAAGTATTACCATAATCTAATTTATTTTTTCAAAAAATCTTCACTTTGTCAATTTTCTATTAAAACTCATCATTAAATTGCTTTTCTTCAACTATAGATTGTACATCATCAAAACGAATCAAACGAATCTCATATTCCGTCTTTTCTTTATACATTTTACTAAGATTGTATAAATATTTCGGACTTCCTTCTTTCTCTTCATCATAAAACAATAAGAGGGCATCACTTTTCTGAAGGAAAAAGACATTTTTAGCTTTTAATTGATTCGGATTTTCATAAGGCTTATTCGAAACAGAATCAATATAATCCGCTTGCATTACTACCTCTTCATACCACTCTTTGTTCGCTTCCTTCCACCCTTGCTCCTGTTCTAAATAGGGAGTGATAACCCCTAATTTTAATTCGGGATACTTTTCTGCTTGTAGCTCATACACCACCTCTGCTGCCCAAAGTTCGGTTCCGAGCTGCCCACTAATTAAAATCCATTCTAATCCTTCTTCCACCATTATCTCTATATTTTTTCGAATTGCTTCTTTTATATAAATAACAGCTTCATCCTGTCTTTTAAAAATGCCTATTTCAAAAGGTTTATAACCTGAAATTACAGCAACTTTCATTTAAAAACTCCTTTTAACCATAAAGCTATATGTAAAAACAAGCTGGATAGTAATAGTCTATTTCTTATTAGTAGAGAAAATAACAACTTACTGCAAAAATTCATTAAATAGCAAGTGTATTTTCATATACCATACTATCTTTATATTATAAGCATTTCTCGATAAAAGAGAAACAAGTTTGATTATTTTTTTCGCACCCTCATTCAGATAATTGACTTTATGATAAGAAAAACAAGGGCTGTTAACACACCCTTGTCTTCTTTTCATTTATCTTTTTCTAAAAGGAAAAGCTCCTGGCATATTTCCTGCTACTCCAGGGTTTCCTGTTCCTGGAAAAAATTGACCTGTAGCTGTAAACGGTGTTCCTCCAGTTTGTGGAAATTGGGAAGGTCCTTGTTGTTGTACAGGATATGGAACTGGTGATGGCCCCATATTAGCTTGAGTGTTTGTTACTACATTTTCAACAGATTGTGTTTGTGGGAAGAAATGTTGGTGTTCATAATTCACATGATTAACTGTTGTTGTATGTTGTGGATGAATATGAGGGACAATATTGTTTGAAAATGTATTGTTCACACAACATTTTGTAGGGTGAACAACCGCTGGTAATACGTTATTAGGTTTGCAATGATGATGCATTAAGAAAATCTCCTCTCGATTGTTTAATTATCTTACATTAACAACTTATGATAGAAGGGATAATCTTGTACTAATACAAATACCTAATTTAGTGGTTTTTCTACAATAATGTCCATTGTTTTTGAAACTATTACATGGCGTACAAGCTGTCCTTTAGTGTGGTAAACAGAATTGCTGTTAAACATACAATCACAAAAAATAATAACATAACCATTTTATACAAAAAGCACACCTCAATGTAAATATATTTAACTACTTATCTATTTTAATAAGTTACTCGTAAACACACAACTAGGAATTTACAGGAAACTTATTAAAATTAGAGATGGACTATGATTGTTTAGAATGAATTTTTCGCTGCAAACGTTTTAATCTTTTTAAAAATTGCCGCTCCATTGTTTCTTTTTTAGTCTCTAATAGTCTCCATAAAGAATAAGCTTCATTTGTCCATTCTAATGCTTTTATGAAATCTTTATCTTTATGTTCTGCTATTTTGGCCAATTCAATATAAGAATCGATAATTATTCGATTATTAGTTGCATCCGTATAATTCTCTACTATATTTGTCCATAATTCACGAGCTGTTTTTTCTTCCTTTTCTTTTTTAGCATGTTTTGCAAGAATATATTTAGCCATTAATGTTTCTTCTTTATCCTTTTCTTCGATACGATGTAAAGTATCTTTAGCCGTATTCGCATCGCCCAATGAAGAATACCAGCGCCCAGCCTCTAATGTTTCCTTTGCAGTTATATGATGGTCTTTATGCAATAGCTGCAAGCTTAAATGGGTGTACAATGTAATTAATGATAAAATATCCATTTCATTATGCTTTAAGATGGCAAGCATGCCTTCTGGATTTTTTCTTTCTACAAAGTCAAAATAGATCATCGGCGCTAAATACCCTGGCACATCATCCTGCCTCTTCACATCTAATACTTCCTCTTCGACAATAGAAAGCTTTGCTCGTTCTAGTCGATGCTTCCACATTCTTTTTGCTCCATGGTACAAATCAAAATGTCCAAATTCAGGAAGCTTCGGAACATGTTCTCTCACAAACATATGCCTTGTTTTTACTTGGGGCCAGTCAAATGCCTTTCCATTATAGGTAACGAGTGTTGTGTAATCAACATTTTCCAAAAAGCTCTTAAATAGTGGAACTTCCCCGCCTGGATATGGAAGAATATGTTGCTTTAATACGACATACTCTTCCATAATTTGCGCATATCCTAAAATAAAAATCGTATTGCCGGTGCCTCCTCCTAAACCCGTTGTTTCCGTATCAAAGAAAAAAAGATCGCTTTTTTTATGTCCTTTCGCAGATAAAGGATGTGTAAACGTGGAATTATTCCATTCCTCTACCACCTCACAGCATTTATCAAACGAATATTTACCATGTTGATAGGCTAAAGGGTATTTTACTTCTCGTATTAAACAATAGTCATTGTCCACCCAATACGGATAAACATTTTCTTTATTCCAGACTGATAAATAAGGTATTTCCTTTTCATCTTGTATGATCGTTTGTTCCTTTGGCTTTGTATTCTCCGATTTCAGATGTGGTTTTAATCGATTTAACTTATTCTTAATGCTCATTTTATCCCCTATTTTTTTATTTATCTTGCAAGGAAAGAATATTTAATACATCTCTTTTTTGATAGTCGTTTATTCCTTCGATTCCAATACAGGACGGACAGCCATGTGGACAGGAACAATTTCTTATCATTTTTTTTGCTTCCTTAAACACAACTGCCATCTCTTCATACAATTTCTTGCTTAGCCCGATTCCACCTGGATATCGATCATAAAAGAAGATGGTCGCCTTTTCATTATGTGCTGCTTTCACTTGCGGAACTACATGAATATCACTTGGATCAGCCATTACCAATAATGGTGCTATATGCTTTAGAGCGTGGGCAGCGCCAAGAAGCCCCTGTTCTATCCGTTCCTCTTTTAGTAGAAGCTCATTTCGATCGAAGGATATCCATGCAGCATTTGTATGAAGCTCTTCTTCAGGTAAACTGATTGGACCTGAACCAATATTTTCATGTGTTTCAAATTTTATTTTTTTAAATATCGTGCTCATCGCAATGATGCTGACATCACCATATCCAATCTCCGTTCCTTCTACTCTTTTCTCTTCGTCCACTTCTAATACTTTTAAAGAAACAGCTAGATTGGCATCTGTGTAATAGTCAACACTTACTTCTCTTACAAACGCTTTTTTTTCTTCCCAATCCAGTTTCTCTACTTGATATTGAATCCCTTGATGAAGATAGATCGCTTCTTCGTGTAGCAGTGTCATTGCTGAAAACCGATCACTTTCTCCAATTACTCTGCTTTTGCTTCTATCAGAAATGTCAATAATAACAACATTTTCCTGTGATGCCGAACGCAAACTAATATTATGTGCTGGGAAAGAGTCATTCATCCAATACCACTTGTTTCCGTTTTGAAAAAGCACCCTTTCTTCCGTTAAATATTCTAAAATCTCTGCTATTTCACAAGAACCAAACGTATCGCCTTGCTGAAAAGGAAGCTCATATGCCGCACATTTCATATGATCGATTAAAATAATTAAGTTATCTGGATTAATTCTAGCTGTTTCTGGATTGCGATTAAAAAAATAGTCCGGATTGGCAATCATATATTGATCTAATGGACTAGAGCTTGCTACCATAATAACAAGGGACTCATCATGCCTTCTTCCCGCTCTGCCAGCCTGCTGCCAAGAACTTGCAATCGTGCCAGGATACCCTGTCATAATGCAAACCTGCAATTGCCCTATATCAACTCCTAATTCTAATGCATTGGTGCTAACGACCCCATAAATACTGCCTTGCCTTAACCCCTTTTCAATTTCTCTTCTTTCCGTTGGCAAATATCCACCTCTGTAGCCTCTAATTGCTTTTGGCCCTAACTGGTATTTCACCAGCTCTTGCAAATACGTTAATAATATTTCTACCCTAACACGGCTTTTTGCAAATATAATGGTTTGTATTTTATTTTTTAGAAGCTCCCCTGCAAGTCTTCTTGCTTCAAGCGTGGCGCTTTTTCGGATATTAAGGGGGATATTGACAATCGGCGGATTATAAAAAACAAAATGCTTTTTCCCGCTTGGTGCCCCGTTGTTATTTATTAATTTCATTTTCTCTTCTGTTAGATTTTCAGCCAATTCTAGTGGGTTGGCAATCGTTGCAGAAGTACAAATAAAAATCGGGTCGCTGCCGTAAAATGAACAAATTCTTTTCAGCCTGCGAATCACATTAGCTACATGACTGCCAAATACACCACGATAAATATGAAGTTCATCAATCACAACATATTTTAAATTTTCAAATAGACTCACCCATTTTGTATGATGGGGTAAAATAGCGGAATGGAGCATATCTGGGTTCGTAATAACGATATGCCCTGCTTTTCTCACTTTTTGTCTAATAGAAGAAGGAGTATCTCCATCGTATGTATAGCTGTTTATTTGTAAATTTGCGCTTTCTATTAATTCATTCAGTTCACTTTTTTGATCCTGTGCTAGAGCTTTTGTCGGAAACATATACAAAGCTCTAGTTTGATCATCTTCAGTAATGGATTGAATAACAGGTAGATTATAACAAAGTGTTTTTCCTGAAGCTGTTGGTGTTACAGCGACAATACTATTCCCTTTTTTCACTTCTTCATAAGCTGATTTTTGATGTGTATATAAACGGGTTACGCCTCTGTTTTGCAATGCTTGTTCGATTTTTGGAGATAAATCCTCTGGCATTGCTGCGGTTACCGCTTCTTTTGCTTCTATCGTATGCCAATAAGATATTCTGTCTTTATACTCTTCCTTATTTTTAAGATCAGCAATCACTGTTTGGAGATTTTTACGAACTTTCATATTCTCACCTCTTATACCATCTATTTTAACGAATAAACGTTCTTATATAAAGGGAAACTTCATTCGTAAATAGTTTTTTCCCCGCCAATAATCTTTTGTTATTCTAGGCACACCTAACAAGGCTAGCGCATAAAATAAGTTAAAAAACAATGTTTATAAGGAGTTGAATACCCTTGTCTGCAAACTTTCCAGTTGATCCAAACAAAAAAGATAAATCAGAACCATTTGGCGGAATGATTAAATCAATGAATTCATTTTTCCAAGAAAAACCAGTGAAAAATTTCCTTCAAAGTATGGATGATTTTTTTAACAGCCCCTTTCCCAATATGGCATTCCCTCTAAACGTAAAAGATACCGATTCAGCAGCTATTATCACCGCCGAATTACCTGGAATAAACAAAGAGCAAATTAGCATTGATGTTTATGATCATCATCTAACGATCGGGGTTAATTATCAGGATCAATTTACAGAAGAAAATAAGCAGCAGCAATTATTTCGTTCCAGTCAAACATTTAAAAGAAACAGCAGAACTGTTACACTTTCTTTTCCAATTGATGAAACAAAAGTAAAAGCAACCTATCAAAATGGCTTACTTTCTATTACCATTCCAAAACAAAAAGGGAAAAAAATAAATATTATCGATCATAATTGACAGCCGTTTACAACTCGTCTTTAAAGCTTTCGAGTAAAAAAAAAAAATTTGTATATACTACTAGGGATACTCTAACAAGTTGCTAATTGATTATTCAAATGGTAAACAGAGTATCACTAGCTTCTTTACAAATCCTACTTTCGAGGTGATTTAGATGAGCTACAAAGATCAGTTGGATTCTCATTCTTCCCTTTTTCATCATAATTGGACAAGGCCAAAACGGGCAAAATCCCAAGTTAATGGGCATACCGAAATGTCTAAAACCAATCTTATCTTGAGAAGAGATGCTAAAGCCCATCGCTGGTAAGGAAAAAGAAACTAGAAAAAGGCATTCCCATTTGTGAATTAGTGGGGATGCCTTTTATATTTACTAAAAAACGTGAGCTTGTTAAACCTTAAATATTCCTCCTACTCCTTTTACAAGTCCAGATACTTGATTCATTGCATTCATCATCATGCCGGCAGTGTCCATCATTTTATTAAAATCTAACGAACCATCCTGTGATTTGAAAGAATTCATAATATTCTTCACTCCACCTTGTTTAGCCGGTATAAAAGACTGTTTTGGATAGGGGTTCATATATCCTTGTTGATAATTTTGTTTTGCAGCATGAGAAGTATATGGATCCTGTTGATATTGCAATGGATTTTGAAAAACATCATGTGACAATTTAGGATAGTTATTTTGTGGATGAAAATAAGGTTGTTCATAATTTTCATATGTTCCTTGTGGTGCCATTTGCTGGCCATAATATCCTTGTTGCATATTTCCCAAGCCTCCATTCCACATTGGAGTATTCATATATGGATTATATTGTCTATTGTTATGGTAAACTGTGCGAAATACTGCCGAGTCCGTACTTCTATGAGATGGAGTCATATTTACATATGGCGAATAATGTGCTTGACGTGCGGTATTCATTTAACTCATATCCTCCTCCAAAAACAATTCTTTTCATATTATATGAATAAAATGCCTAGCTGGTGCAGATTCTTGTTCGTTTCCTTTAACGCAAAAAAAAAGCTGACCAATAATAATGGCTCGCTTTCTAACAGCAAAAAAATGAAAAAATATTAGGCTATAATGCGCTAAATTCTCTTTATTCCAGTCAAAATTAGCACAGCAAATCCTCTACTCATGAAAAGTTCCTTATAAGTGGCTTTCGTTTCTGAAATCTTACAACATAGCTTATTTCAATCTACTCGTTTCCCACTTATTCAGCTCATTTAACAATACTTGTAGAATATATTGTACAGATTTTGCAGCATCAAGAAATCGTTTTTTGCTTGTTTCCGGATAAAATGCTTGAATGGAGATAATTTCAAGATGATCGGACGCTGATTGAATTTGGGCACCATTCAAATATACAGGCTTATTCTCCTGCACCCATATTATCGCAGGTTCTTTCCATTCATCATTTAATTGCTTTACTTCATTGGCAAAAGGACGCACTACTTCATAAAAATCTTCTGCTTCCCCTGTAGCTTTTACTTTATGAAAAGTTTTCATTAAATGGTCAGCTGCTTCCGCGAGCAAGTTTGTATTTTCTTTTAATTGTTTAAATTTATCCATTTATTCCACTGCTTCCTGCATAACCCGCCTATGCTTCCTACTTATTATTCCTTATTTTAATGAAAAAATTAACTCAGTTCAAGTTTTAACGTTGCTGTTCTTTTTAATTTCGCAGGATTTTTATCTAGATTGGTTACTTCCTTTACCCATTTTTTTTCAAAAACAGAAAAAGCGGCTTCAAGAGTATTTAAATGGTAAAGATGTTCTTCAACTTCCATATTCTTATTTAAGTGCATACCTATTAGCGCATTATCTAATTCTTCTAATTCATTGTAAATAGTTTCAAGCATAGCTAATAGCTCTTCTTTATTATATACTTCTTTCACTTCTATCCCTCCTGCTATCTTTGATACTACCCTTTTCGCCCCTTATGATTACAGCTCCTGCACGTCTGACAAAACTAGAAGCGTTTCGTCAAAGAAAGAACTGTTTCCCCATAACCGTTGCGGAATTTGACAGAAGTTTTTTTACTTTTAATGCAGCAGCTGATTTTCCAATTGAATTAGTTCGTGCAGCTGTTCCTGCTTGCCCTTATACCAATTGGTAAAGGAATTAGGTATTTTTTGTTGATAAACGCTTTTTAACCATTCTTTTTTTATTTTTTTATGTAAACTCCAATCTGTCATTTGATATTTTTCATGTTTTATAATTGGATATGTTAAACGCAAAATAGGTGTGTTGTTTTTATGATTAGGAAAAACCAAACGTTCATAATCACTTCTAGAACCAGTATGAGAAATAGACGTGCTATACTGATAAAAATTTGGATATAAACTTGGATAAAACAAAATACTTGCCAATGTTTTTCCAAACTTGATTCGTTTATTCAGTGAAGTAAAATTCGAAACACTTCCCCCATAAATCTCTCCATTTAAAGTTGGAAATAGTACCGCACTAAAATGAAAAAAATCTTGAAATAAAAACGCTGAAGTATGAAAAACTTGCTGCTTAAAATAATTATCTTTTATAATTGGTTTTTCAATAAGATTCTGTTCATTAATAATAAGACTATTCATTAGTCTTTCTTCATCTTTTCTTTCCCAAAACCATTTCCATTCTCTTTCCATAAAAGAAGAAACGTGAAAGAATTTTAATAAGTGAAACATTGGGGACTTTAATTTCGTCGAATAGTGATAGAGTAGTAATTGTGGAAAAGCATCTTGAAAAATAAACCAATTTGCTTTTTCATAAATACTAAATAACTGCTGTCTTTTCGTTTTAGATAAAATTTTTGGAAACCATTCACCTTCTAAATCGCACATATTCCATCCTGCGTTTCTTGATACTTGACTAGCAAGAAACGCCCAGCGAATTTCTTTATTTGCGGTATAATAGTGGAGATAACTTTCCGTTCTTGATATATTATCTACATTGTATTTATTGGTGATCAATTGAATCTTTTGCACTAATTTATATTCATTGCGGGAAGGAAAACAATCAAAAATACCTAACATATAAGCCACCTCTTCTAATAAGCATTATGATATTATAGTTTGTTGGAAGACATAACTTATACTCATTTTTACTAAGTAGAAATTCATGCTAACAAATTTGCACCATAAACGATGAAAATAAGCCGGTTGATTAAGTTCGTTGATATGTTGCAGCAGGAAGCAGTCGGAATACACGAAGACTCCTATGGGAATTGCGGGACAGGTGAGACCCCGCAAGAGTTTA
Source organism: Niallia sp. WK069_GA_01 (assembly GCF_983173855.1). NCBI lineage: Bacteria > Bacillati > Bacillota > Bacilli > Caryophanales > Bacillaceae > Niallia > Niallia sp. WK069_GA_01. Next base: position 2,308,227 of record NZ_OZ470138.1, on the reverse strand, counting down.
CTCCGAGTTATAATGAACGAAACTAGCCCCATACTCGTAATTTCGTAGGTTAATTTGGCAATAATGTTTATGAACTAAAAACAAAAAAACCAAATCAGTGCTACATTACGGAAGGAGCTAGTTCTATTATGAAGGATACCACAAAATTTGTAGGTTTAGACGTATCAAAAGAAAAAATTGCCGTTGCTATTGCAGAAGAAGGTAGAGAAGAACCAAGATATTATGGAATGATTGTTCATACACCTGAAGCGATTAAAAAGTTAATGAAAAAACTAGGAGAGCCAAGTACTTTAAGAGTTTGTTATGAAGCGGGTCCAACGGGATATCCATTATATCGATTACTAACTGCTTTAGGTATTCATTGTGAAGTGATTGCTCCATCTTTAATACCACAAAGACCGGGAGAACGTATTAAAACAGACCGTAGAGACTCTATTCGTCTTGCCCAGTTATATCGTGCAGGAGAATTAACTTCTGTTTATGTTCCGACTCCAGAAGATGAAGCACTTCGAGATCTAGTGCGAGCACGAGAAGATGCGAAAGAAGACGAGCTGAGAACCAAGCATCGTTTAAGTAAGTTTTTATTACGGAATAATATTTATCCACCTGTTGGAGTGAATAAATGGACAAGAAAATATCGAGATTGGCTAGATACGTTAAAGTTTTCCAATTCCAATTTACAATTAGTTTTTCAAGAATATTATCATCAATTAAAGGAGTTGGAACAGCGGGTAAAAAGATTCGAAGAGGAAATGCAAATACAGGCATTGGAAGGAGTTCATGCCCCTATTATTCAAACTTTACAAGGACTAAGAGGCGTTGCACTGGTTACAGCGACAAGTCTTGCGGCGGAAATTGGATCGTTTAAACGTTTCCCAAATCCTAAGCAAATGATGGCTTATGTAGGATTGATTCCAAGTGAATTCTCAAGTGGAGAAAGACGTCGACAAGGAGCTATTACCAAATCAGGAAATCGTCACGTTCGCCGATTGTTAATCGAGTCGGCTTGGAGTTATCTTCGTCAGCCGGCCGTAAAAGGAAATTTAAAAAAACGACTAGAACCTTTATCACCGTCTATTCAAGCAATATCCTGGAAAGCGCAAAATCGTCTGCATAAAAAATATTATCGATTAGTATCTAGAGGAAAAGAAAGTAATAAAGCAATTGTTGCCGTTGCTAGAGAATTAGCTGGCTTTATCTGGGCTATTACGCAAGAAGTAGAAGAAATTCCAAAACATTAATGTTACCAAACGAAAGAAAGTAGAGGAAGAGAAAGAAAAATAGATACATGAGAATAGGGCTCGAAGGCAAAGAGAAATACCGGAAAGGATAACCCACGTGCCTCCTCTGTGCTATATCATTCGTTGATTAACGCACGTCCCGAGTTAGTGGAAAGACCTTTATACGGAAAGATAAAATGTGAAAACCCACGAATATCAGAATGCTAACCGCAGGATGAAATTTTTGCCTTCGTGCCGTGTCCTTACTATCTATTCTAATCAATCAGAAAGGAGGAAGTATAAGTATATCACGATTTCTTCTTTAGCTTAAAAAAGTATCTCCTATCTTAGAATGGCAGTCAAGGAAAGCACTTGACAGCCATTCTAAGATAGGAAGTTCGGTTGGTAAGCTAAAAAAGGAAACTTGTAGCCACTAAGGCTCATCGATACACGAACAGTCAAGAAGCCTAAAATCGCTTCTCTTCTTAAAGTTACCCAAAAATAACCTATCTAGTAGTGGAGAGTGGGAGACTTGACAGTTTCGTTCATATCAGGAGGCTCGCCGCCCGCCCCATGGAAAGCGAAGTGTATGCCGGCTACGGACTAATTGAGAGAGCCAAACCCTATTTTCAGGGTAGCCTAAAGAGGTGATAAAATGAAATTCCATTATCCAAATGGAAAAAAATATAACGCAGTTGCTAAATTAACAAATAGCACATCGATAAAAAAACATAGCTATAGCAATAGAGGCATGACATTAGAAGAAGATATTAATGTTACCAATCAATACTATTTAGCAGAGGGAAAGGCAGTTATTCATAAAAAACCTACCCCTGTTCAAATAGTTCAAGTCGATTACCCGAAAAGAAGCGCAGCAGTTATAAAAGAAGCATATTTTAAACAGGCATCTACTACCGATTATAATGGCGTGTACCATGGAAAATATATTGATTTTGAAGCAAAAGAAACGAAAGCTTCCACTTCTTTCCCATTAAATAATTTTCATGAACACCAAATTAGCCATATGAAGTTAGTGGAAAAACAAATGGGTATTTGTTTTGTTATTATACGATTTTCATCAACCGATGAAATCTTCTTCTTAGAATCAGAAAAACTATTTATGTTCTGGGATAGAATGATACAAGGAGGAAGAAAATCGATAACAAAAGAGGAACTGATACGATATGGTCATCCCATATCACTTGGTTTTCAGCCGAGAATTGACTATATTAAAGTTATAGATTATCTTTATAACTTCAAGTAATGCCCCTTTTGATTGTTTCGCATACAAGAAAGGTAGGAAAATAAACATGGCAGAAAAATACGAAACGCGAGAAGAGCGCCGTAAAAGGCTCCAATCAGCGAATGATAAACCAAAAACAAAAAAATCAACGAAGCCAAAAACAAAAAAAAGCGGAAAACAAATTTTCAAAAGAATTTTTCTAACGCTTATTGCTTTAGGTATTCTAGGTATGATAGGTGGAGCAATTACATTTGCAGTAATGGTGAAGGATGCCCCTAAACTAGATGAAAAAACGTTAAAAGACTCTATTTCCTCAACATTTTACGATGCAAAAGGAGACGAAATTACAAAGGTCGGGGCAGTTAACAGGGATTATGTCAATTATGAAGACATACCGGATCTAGTTAAAAATGCTTTTATCGCAACCGAAGATTCACGTTTTTTTAAGCATCATGGCATTGATCCCATCCGTTTAGGCGGAGCCGTTGTTGCCAATGTGAAAGATGGTTTTGGAGCAGAAGGTGCAAGTACAATTACACAACAGGTGGTTAAGAACTTTTTCTTTAATCAGCCACAAAAAACGCTGTCCCGTAAAGCACAGGAAGCATGGCTTGCGATTCAATTAGAAAGAAAATATTCAAAAGAAGAAATCTTTGAAATGTATGTCAATAAAATTTTTATGTCTGAAAATATGAGCGGTGTTAAAACAGCTGCTGATAAATATTTCGGAAAAACGCTTGACGAATTAACATTGCCGGAAGCGGCAATGCTTGCAGGCATGCCACAGGCGCCAAATGCTTATAACCCATTTAATAATCCAGATCGAGCAGAAAAACGCCGTAATATCGTTTTATCACTTATGCATCAACATGGGTATATTTCAAAAGCAGAAATGGAAAAAGCACAAAAAGTATCTATCGAGGACCTTCTTGTAAAAAAAGAAGATCGACAAAGCGCTGACCTTCCTTATGATTCTTTTATTAAGGAAGCAATTGCTGAAATAGAAGAAAAATACCCTGAAATCAACGTATATACTGATGGCTTATCCATTCAAACAACATTAGATCAAGATGCACAGAAATATGTCGACAAAATTATGTATGAAAATAAAATCGTTCCATTTCCTGATGAAAAATTCCAAGCTGGGATTACCCTGTTGGATACAAAAACAGGCGGAATTATCGCAATGGGCGGCGACCGTGACCCAGACGTTAAATTTGGGTTCAACTATGCAACAGAACAAAAACGCCAGCCAGGATCTACTATTAAGCCAGTTCTAGATTATGGACCGGCAATAGAATATTTAAAATGGGGAACCTATCATACGTTACAGGATAGTCCAACAACATATTCTAATGGTACGCCAATTAAAAACTGGAATGGCAAATATTTAGGATCTATGTCGATGCGGAGTGCATTGGCTCAATCAAGAAATATTCCTGCTTTAGAAGCATTTAAAGCAGTTGGTAAAGATAAAGCAAAGGATTTCGCTGTAAATCTTGGTATTCCTTTAGATGATATTGAAGAAGCTTATTCTATTGGTGGATTAAAAAATGGAATTTCTACTAAGGAACTTGCTGGAGCTTATAGTGCTTTCGGTAATGAAGGGGTATATAATGCACCACACGCGGTTACTTCATTTACGTTAAAAGATGGCACAAAAATAAACATGGAGCCAGAATCTAAAGTAGTTATGCAGGATTACACAGCCTTTATGGTTTCCGATATGCTAAAAGACGTAGTCAGCTCTTCGATAGGTACTGGTACTTATGCAAACGTCCCTGGACTGCCTCTTGCAGGTAAATCAGGAACAACCAACTATACCGACAAAGAATTGGCAGATTATAATATTCCAACAAGTTCAGCTGTTCCAGATGCCTGGTTTGCAGGCTACACAACTAAATACACAATGGCTGTCTGGACCGGGTATCAAACACGAAAAAACTATGTTGACCCAGGAATGGATCAGAAAATTGCACAGCTAATTTTTAAAAACGTGATGCAGCATGTTTCTCAAGGCAAAAACACTGCTGATTTTACAAAACCGAGCAGTGTTGAAACGGTTAATATTGAAAAAGGCACCTATCCTGCTAAATTAGCGAGCTCTTATACACCAAGCAATCAAATTCTGACAGAGTATGCTGTTAAAGGAAATATATTAAATCAAGTTTCTGAGAAGTACAATAAACCAGATGCACCTGCAAATATTGCTGCTGGTTATAATAAAGACAATGATGAAATTGAATTATCTTGGAAATACAACAATACAGATGATATAAAATTTGCTGTTACTGTAAGTGTCAATGGTGGCGCTGAGGAACAGCTTACGGAAACAAAAGATACCAGTATTAAAATAGCAAAACCAGAACCTGGAAGCAGCTATACCTTTACGGTTAAGGCAATAAAAGGTGATCAGTCAAGTGACCCTGCCTCAGCAAATGTACAAATACCTCAACAGGAAATAGAAGAACAGCCAGCTGAGGATGAAAACGAAACCGTTGATGACGACAACAAAAAGCCGGATCCTAACAATCCAGCTGACAATGATGATTCTGAAAACACGGGTAATCAAGATGGTTCTAATAACGGCAATGAAAACAATAATGGAAATAATAACGGCAATAACAACGGCGGTGATACCGGAAATAACAATAACAACAATAACAATACCAACACAGACAACAATCAAAATAACAACACGGACAACAATCAAAATAACAATAATAATCCAAACACTGGAAACGACAATGGTGATAACACACCAGCAAATAATACAAACAGCGATGATCCTGGAGATTAAAGCAAAAGAAAAAGCTGACTTATTCGTCAGCTTTTTCTTTTGCTCATTTTTACAGCAAATTGCTTTTGCAATTCCTTAAATAACTCATCTAATTGTTTAAAAGAATGATAACCAGTTAACCTTGAAACAATGAACGCCATTCTTTCTTCCACATTAATTGGCTTAATTTTTATTTCTTTGCTAATGATTCCAGCTTCAAAAGAAACAGGAAGCTCGTTTGTCCAATACAAAGATTCCAGAAAATACGCTATGCCTTTTTTCATGATTTGCTGTGTTTCCTTTTTATTTTGTTCTGTGATGCTCCGTTGAATATCTAATTTCAACTGCTGCCACTCAGCCATAATCTTTTCCACACAAATTTTCACATTTTGCTGTGCCCATGGCTGAAATAGTTGAATTCCCTGAAAAAAAGCAGCCTCATGAATGAATGGATTACTAGGCTGAAAAGTATCTAGATAGGCCATTTCCTTCATCACATATTCAGTTGGCTCTAACATTTTATTATGCAATTGTGGAGGAATCTTTAATATAAACTCTTTTTCCATTACACCACACCTATTTTCCTCATTCTTTTTTTCCCTTCTCTGCATAAAGTCAACAATGGACATTCTGTGCATTGAGGGTTTTGAGCCTTACAATGATAGCGCCCAAAAAATATTAAACGATGATGGGTTACAGACCATTCATCCATCGGGATTTTTTTCATTAATGTTTTTTCTACTTCTAAAACGGAATCTTTCCAGCGGCAAAATCCTAATCGTTTGCTTACCCTTTCTACATGAGTATCCACTGCAATTGCTGGAAAATCAAAAGCTACCGAAACAACCACATTTGCCGTTTTTCTGCCAACACCTGGCAAGTTTATTAACTCATCACGATCAGATGGTATCTTTCCATTATACTTTTCTATCACCATTTGCGATAATTTTTGAATGTTTTTGGCTTTATTGCGAAAAAGCCCAATGGATCGTATATCTTGCTGCAATTCTTCTAATGACACACTTAAATAATCTTCCGGTGTTTGGTATTTTTGAAATAAGTTCTTTGTTACTTTATTTACAAGTGCATCCGTACATTGCGCCGATAGACTAACAGCAATAACTAATTCAAATGGATTAGAATGCACTAACTCACAATGAGCCTCCGGAAACATCTCTCCCATTTTATCTAAACAAAATCTAATTTCATCTTTTTTCAACATAATTTCTCACCATATTAATTTCCTTATTGTTTTTTGAAAAGTACGATTTATGCCCCTAAAACTAGTAAACCCATATATCTCAATATCCCATCCTTTTTCATTTGGACTATTAAAAAATACTGTTGCTTTAAGTACCACAAGCAATAAAGCTTCAAAATATTCAAATTCGACCACACCCATAAAAAGCGAAGTGTATTCCGGCTGCGGACTATTTGAGAGAACCAAAGCCACATTTCAGGGAAAACCCATGCAATAAATTTTGCACTATGGCGCATGAAAAGAAACAGCTTTCTACCTTGTTTTTATGACCTAAGTTTGAAGCACAGAGCAGGTGGAATACACGTAGACTCCCGTGGGAATGCGAGAAAGACGAGACCCCACAGGAAAGCGAAGTGTATTCCACCTGCGGACTATATAAGAGAACCAAAGCCTCTTTTTAGGATAGCCTAAACATACAAAAATAGAGAATCCAGTAGGATCCTCTAAAAATATCACAAGATTACTAACGAATCCACATTTAAGGCTATAGGCATAGGTAAGCCTTTGAGGTTATCTCTAGCTTTTCCCCGCCTTCACACCGTACGTGACCCTTTCGGCGTCATACGGCGTTCCATCTTAATTGATTTAAATAATTTCAGTTAGATTACATTTCAATCGGTATTGGTTTATTTTTGTGAGTTGTTTAGAGCTAGGCTTAATTAGTTTAAGGTACCTATCAATTGTTTCTGAGTTAGTTGCGTGTATCAAAATGTGTACGAATTTATGAACAACCCTTAAGTTGTTAAATGAATCATCACCGCCCAAGGATTTGGGTAAAAAGTGGTGACAATGAACTTCGCTTGCACTGAGAAACTCATTTGTTATTTCACATTTTCCATCCTTCATTGAATATCTTGATATTCTGTTGTCTAAATACTCAGTGGTATTGGATTCATCAAACGTATTTAATAACTTCTGAATTCCAAATTTAACGTGATTCTTAAGTTTTTTATGAATAAACGTCCTACCTTTTTCCGTATATGGACTAATTAACTGGTTAAAGTTAATAGGGATTGTTGTATCTATATCAGCAATTGGATACAGATATACCCCAGCCACTTTCCATGTTTTAAATTCATTCTTATAAAGTTTCTTATAAGATGGCGGTGGATTTTCTGGCATTCCATAACTTCCATTGGTTTTAAGCCTATTCATCATTGTTGTCCTTAAATCATATCCAATTCTTGCAAAGTCTATATAAATATGAGAGCCTATTTTAAAATAGTTATGCAAACCTAAAACGAACGAGTTATATCGCATGGCATTCTTCGTATTTGGTTCATTACTTAGTTTACGAATTAACTGTCTGGCGCTTTTCTTAATATTATCCATTTTCTTCTTATTCATTTTCGAAGAAGCAAGATGTTTTTTCTTCTTTGGAAAAGAGCCTATAGTGAACCCTAGAAATTGCGATTTATTCTTTTTAAGGTTAACAATTTTTGATTTATCAGGTGAAATATCCAACTTAAGTCGATATTTTAAATATTGTTTAACTGCGTGGAACCACTTATTAGCGTTTTTATAGCTGTTAGTCAATATTTTAAAGTCATCGGCATATCTAATGATAAATCCTATTTTTAACTTGGTCTTCTTCTGTGCTACATAGCGATCAAAAGCATATTTATATTTAAATTTTGTGTCGAATTGTTCCCATTGATTTGCTACCCATTGGTCTAAGTCATTTAATACTACATTCGATAATAGGGGAGATAAAATACCACCCTGTGCTGTGCCTTTGGTTGGTATACCTATTCCTTTAATCGGTGCTTTAAGCATTTTAGAGATGATTTTCAGAACTATCCTGTCTCTGATACCAATATTCCATAGTTGTTTTAAAAGCAACGTATGATTGACATTGTCAAAGAAGCCTTCAATGTCTATATCCACTGCGTAATGTACTTGTGAGTGATTAATAAGATAGGTGCATCTCGCTACAGCGTGATGTGTACTTCTTTGAGGTCTAAAACCGTAGCTGTGTTTGAAGAATTTGGATTCACATATCGGTTCTATGACTTGCTTAATCATTTGTTGAATGATTCGGTCAATCATACTTGGAATACCTAATGGTCTCATTTTCCCATTTGGCTTTAGTATCATTACTCTTTTAACTGCTTTTGGCTTGTAGTTATCCAATGCTTTTCTAATGGTACTGACAAATACATCTTTATTCATCTGTTTAAATTCGTCAATGGTATGAAAGTCAACTCCTGCTGTTTTTGAACCTTTGTTACTTTTTATCGTTCTATATGCAAGCAGGATATTTTCTTCCGATATGATTAGCTCATACAGTTTGTTGAATGTTTGACCTTCTTTACTTCCTTGATAGAGAGAGTCAAACTTCTCTTGCAACCCATAATATTCCCAATATCTTAGATTTGCGTTCAATTATGGAACACCTCCATTTGAAGTGCCTTCCCCACATTCATACCAGACCCTTTGAACTACATCTATTCTGAAATAATTAATTCCATTAAGACTAAGGACCATCCCTCCACCACTTATTATCATGGGTTCTTCGGTACTATGTCCTCACTTTCACAAAGACTAAGCAATTTCGTTTCGAATTGAAACTTATATGCACTTCCCCAAAGGTAATTGTTTAAATAGGAATTCTTTGCTTACCACGTTCCGATATAACTAGCTATCATATATAACCTTAGATGCTTGCTATGAGCCAGTGGACACTATGATGTCATTGTTCATCATCCCGATTTTCTTAGGCTAGATTCATACTTATCGGTGTTCCACGTTACAGATGTAACCCTATCCCTTTCGGAAATAGTCAATTTATTGACCCGTACATTCGCAAGTTCGTCAGTCGTTGTTCACACACGACATTCTCATCATAGTCATCTTTTGCAGCCCCCCGGCCTATCTCTAACCATGTCGTAGGATTTAGGTTCGATTCAGCCGACTTCACCAAGCTTCATACAATCACACATTACCTTGTGAGATTGCATGTTGGAGTATTAGAGTGGATGTTTCAGACTCAACGTGAAGGTCATCATTCCATCCATCGTTATATCAGTTATTGCTACGAAAAGTTCGTAACCCAGACTACTTCGTACATATTGTACTTCTAGTCTAACGTGTCGTCACCAAGCCAATTATAAAAAGGCACAGACTTGCTTGTTGAAGGCTGTTCATTTGATTTACCGCTCGACTGATTTTGTCTGAATTTTTTTCCATAGCTTTTAGCCTGCTGAATCGTTTTCACACCATTTTTCTTCCATTCAAACAAAATACGATCAATATAACGAAAATTTAGTTTTCCAGAAATAACCGCTTCTCTCAAAGCCGCTTTAATAATAACAGCCTCATGTTGATCATCATCCAACCACATACCTAATGTCTCAATTTCAAAAGGAGATAACGGTCTGCCAAATTCCTTCTCAAAACAAGTATATAGATCGCTTTCTTCATTTTTTGTCTGCTGTGCTTCTTCTTTTTTATTTAATAATAAATATAAATCAATTAGCTTATTCCATAAAGGCTCTAATGTGTAATGCTCAAAACGAATGCCCTTTTCATTGTTACCATCTATAATTTCAAGAAATCCTCTTTTGATAAGATTACTTAACATCTCATGACATTCAATTGCATCTATCGTCATAAAAGAAGCAAGTTCCGTAGGCGTCGGAAAATCGTTTCCTTTTTCTACAAAAGAAAAAATATGCAAAAGCAATACTAATTCCTTTTCGTTCAATTTAAGTATTTTATAATGTGCTAAAAGTGTAGTAGGTATACTGATGTTTCCCTCTTGCAGCCACTTTAGCATAATCGTTTTATTCATACAGACACCTCTAATACAGTATAACATGTTGTCCTAATGCTTGTAATATGCAATTATAAGCAATTGTCGGAACACCCAATAACATAAACAAGGGAAAGTCCACTTCTAGTTATCTTGATAGATAGACTAGAAATAACATTTCCCTTTTATTATCATTATTTATAACTAGTTTGTACGATTACTTTTTATGGATATAAACGGTTTAATAATCTTGGGAATGGAATGGTTTCACGAACATGCTCTACTCCACTAATCCAAGCAACCGTTCTTTCTAAACCAAGTCCAAATCCAGAATGTGGAACAGAACCGTATTTTCTTAACTCTAGATACCATTTGTATGTCTCTGGGTCAAGCTTATGTTCATCTAAACGCTTGTTTAACAAATCCATATCATGAATACGCTCGGAACCACCGATAATTTCTCCATAGCCCTCTGGTGCAATTAAGTCTGCACATAAAACAACCTCTTCCCTATTCGGATCTGGTTGCATATAAAATGGCTTAATCTTTGTTGGATAATGAGTAATGAATACAGGTTTATCAAAACTTTCGGCAATAGCCGTTTCATGTGGTGCGCCAAAGTCGTCTCCCCATGTTATATCATTAAATCCTTGCTCATGTAAAAATGTAATAGCATCATCATAACTAATTCTTGGGAATGGTGCTTTTATATTTTCCAGCTTCGAAAGATCTCTGCCTAGTGTATTTAATTCCAATTTACAATTCTTCAATACAGATTGAGCAATATAGCTTACATATTGTTCCTGTACGACTAAATTGTCTTCAAATTCATAAAAGGCCATTTCTGGTTCAATCATCCAAAATTCAATTAAATGACGACGTGTTTTCGATTTTTCTGCACGAAATGTTGGACCAAAAGAAAATACTTTTCCAAGTGCCATTGCAGCAGCTTCCATATAAAGTTGACCACTTTGAGAAAGATAAGCATCTTCATCAAAATATTTTGTTGCAAATAGTTCTGACGTCCCTTCCGGCGCACTTCCAGTAAGAATAGGAGGATCTACCTTAGCAAAACCATTTTCATTGAAAAATTCATATGTTGCTCGAATAATTTCATTTCTAATTTTCATGACAGCGTGTTGACGCTTAGAACGCAACCATAAATGACGATTGTCCATTAAAAACTCTGTACCATGTTCTTTTGGTGTAATTGGGTAATCCACAGATCCATGAATTACTTCTACCGTTTTCACAAGCAGCTCATAACCAAATGGAGATCGTTCATCCTTTTGAACAACACCTGTTACATATACAGAAGATTCTTGTGTCACTGTTTTAGCAGTTTGAAAGATTTCTTCCCCTACTTCACTTTTTACAACGACTCCTTGTACAAAACCTGTACCATCACGAAGCTGTAGAAAAGCAATTTTTCCGCTTGAACGTTTATTTGCAATCCAAGCACCAATCTTTACTTCTTTATCAACATTTTTCGGTAATTCAGCTATAGTTGATTTAATCACAATATACTCCTCCAAAACCAATAAAATCTAATATGTAAACAGAAAAGCGGAAGCGTCTTGTTCAGCCCCGAAGAAAAATGTTCTCCAGACTCAAAAAGTGTTTTTTACTTTTAGAGGCTGGAGGTTATCTTTCACAGGGGCTAGGCGCTGGAGCTAGACAACAGAAAAGCGGAAGCGTCTTGTTCAGCTCTGAAGAAAAATGTTCACATGCCTCAAAAAGTGCTTTTTACTTTTAGAGGCATGGGGTTATTTTTCTTCAGAGCTAGGCGCTGCAGCTAGACAATAAGAAAAGCGGAAGCGTCTTGTTCAGCCCCGAAGAAAAATGTTCTCCTGACTCAAAAAGTGTTTTTACTTTTAGAGGCTGGAGGTTATCTTTCACAGGGGCTAGGCGCTACAGCTAGACAACAGAAAAGCGGAAGCGTCTTGTTTATCGCCGACAGTCTTCAATCTGCCAAGAACTTCTCCTCATTTTTGTAAAAACAAACTTTTGGAAAACAGCATTTATAATAAGACCTCGCTTTAAATACTTTCCTATCAAAATATTATACCCTTCTTTACGGACACAATCAACAGAAGAGGATATACCAATAGTTAATAACTTTTGGCATATCCTCTTGTAATAACAGCTATTTTTTATAACTAAATCACGTTTTCATTCAATTGTACTTTTCGTATAGTTTTTTCTATCTTTTACTTTTGTACAATATTTATTTTACGAGCTTTTTTTCTACAAATTGATGAATTCGTTCCACTGCATTTTCTAAATTTTCCAATGAAGTTGCATAAGATATACGAAGATAATCATCTTCACCAAATCCTGAACCAGGAATTACTGCCACTAATGCTTCCTCTAATAAAGCAGCAGCAAATTCATCTACATTTTTATATCCAGTCCGTTCTGCCGCTTTTTTCGCATTAGGGAACAAATAAAAGGCACCTTTAGGCTTTAAACATGATATCCCTGGTATCTCCGTTAGTTTTTGATGGATAATATCCAGTCTTTGCTGAAATGCCTGATTCATTTCTGCTAAAGCGTCCTGTGGCCCGCTGTACGCTTCTATTGCACCATACTGTGACGGCGTTGTAGGGTTGGATGTGCTATGGCTAGCCAAGTTTGTCATAGCTGTAATAATTTCTTTATTTCCAGCAGCATAGCCAATTCTCCAGCCTGTCATAGAGTGAGATTTTGATACCCCATTAATAACAATAGTAGCTTCTTTTAATTGAGGAGATAAAGTAGCAATCGATACATGCAATGCATCTCCATATACTAGTTTTTCGTATATTTCATCTGAAATAATAAGAATATTATGTGCTAAACAAACCTCACCAATTGCTTTTAATTCTTCTTCTGTATAGATCATGCCTGTCGGGTTGCTTGGTGAATTAATAATAACTGCTTTTGTTTTATTTGTAATGGCTCCCTGTAATTGCTCAGGAGTAATTTTAAATTCATTTTCTTCAAGACCTTTCACATATACAGGAACCCCATCAGCAAGCTTTACTTGTTCTGGGTAGCTTACCCAATACGGAGTAGGAATAATTACTTCATCGCCTTCATCCAATAACACTTGAAACAAAGTGTACAAGCCATGTTTTGCACCATTTGTAACGATGATTTGTGACAGTTCATAATCTAAATCTTGATCTTTTTGAAATTTCTTTACAATTGCTTCTTTTAATGCTGGTAATCCAGCAGATGGCGTATATTTTGTATGACCTTCATTCATGCTTTTTATCGATGCATCAATAATATTTTGTGGTGTATTAAAGTCCGGTTCACCAGCACCTAAACCAATTACATCATATCCTTCTGCTTTTAATGATTTAGCTTTTGCTGTGATAGCTAGCGTTGTAGATGGTGTTAATGCATTCACTCTTTGTGCCAATTGACTATTCATTTGTCTCTCCTCCAACTAAAAACCTTTGAATTATATATTTTCTATATTTAAAAGTAGTTCACCTGTTTCAAAATCCAAATAATAATAATTAGTTAAATTATTATCAGAGTGTGTATTAATTTCCCAAGCAGGAATTCCTTTAATCATGCTTAAGCGAACAGTATTTATTTTTGATGGTGATCTCTTTTCTAATAATGTATTAATGGCCTCTTTTTTTGTCATTCCGTCTTTTTTGTTTTTAACCGTAACGGTATGTTTTTTCTCTTCAATCCATACAATAATATTTTCGTTCTTGTTATTCGTGCCTTCTACTATGTAATAAGTGTTTTTATCTGTTCCATGGACAAGAGAAAACTTATCAACATTTTTTAATTCAGCTTCTTTTTCAGCTATCGTTTCTGCTTTAGCGCTTGCTGCTTTTACTGGTTTTACTGCGTTTAAATAAATATTCACTGTAAATCCGATTATAATAAAGCAAACAATGACAATAATCCAAATCCATTTTTTCATTTTAATCATCACTTCTTTTTATTCAATATATAGGCATTTTTGTTACTTATTAAGTTATAGAGGTTGTTCAAAAAGTCCGGTAAAAATGACACGTCAAATTTCTTCGTTGGATTCACTTTTCCGCTTCTCACGTATCAATACCATACGCTGCGATGCTCAAAGTGAATCCGCCTTGAACTTCTTGGTCCTTTTTATCCTCCTTTTTGAACACGCACTTATACGAGAAAAAGCCTTGAAAAAATCTCGTATTAAAAAATTCTATTGTTGTCCCTGCTTATCAGTTATTATAACAGAACAGAACCATTTTCCCATTGAAAATATTCAAAACAATTAAATTTTTAACACTTCTATCTAGTCATATTTCGTTCCTTATCAAGAAATCCATTTTTTAATAAATTCCACCATTTCTTCCAGTTTAGTTACTTTTACAGGCACAGTAGGAATAGATTGCAGAAATGTATTTCCATAAGAAGTCGTGATGATTCTTCGATCAAAAACTACAATAAAGCCTTTATCTTCTTCTGTCCGAATTAATCGTCCAAATCCCTGCTTAAATCGTAATACTGCCTCTGGTAAACTGTTTTCTAAAAATGGATTGCCGCCATTCCTTTTAATTTGTTCATTTTTCGCTTCCGTAAGCGGTTCATCTGGTGAAGAAAACGGCAAACGAACAATGATTAAACAAGTTAAGTCCTCGCCAGGAATATCAATGCCTTCCCAAAAACTATTTGTTCCTAAAAGGATCGCTTTATCATATCGTTGAAAATTCCTTGTTAATCGCATTCTGCTTCCAGTAGTTATCCCCTGCGCCAATATCGCATAATCTTCTAAACAACCACTTTCTTTCATTAAATCATATGTTTTTCGCAGCATATCATAGGCAGTAAAAAGAATGAGCATTCTTCCGTTTGTTGCTTCAGCAATTCGAATAATATGTTCTGTTACTGACACTATGTAGTCTTCCATTGGAACCGTATTAATTTCCGGCACTCCTTCTGGAATCAACAGCCTCACTTGTTTATCATATTGAAATGGAGAAGGAATTTGTTCTTCCTTATGTTTGCTTTTTTCCAACCCAAGTGATTCTACATAATAATGAAAAGAATTATTTATCGTCATTGTAGCTGAGGTGAAAATAATACTGTTTTTTTGTGAAAAAAAATCTGCTCGCAGTTTATCTGCAACTGAATAAGGCTGAGCATACAAAACCGCATTGTTAGGGTATGTTCTTAAATCTGCTTCAAGCCAGGAAATATTGTCTTCTTCTCGCATAAAAATACTGCGGAGAGACATCGTATAGTCTTCCCATTCCTTTTGGATTGCGATAATTCTTTCAACCAATACCACTTGTTTAGAAGAGAGAATATCATGCTTTTTTTTCAGTTCATTGATTTTTTCTGTGATTGCTCCATTACAATCCTTAAAGAGAAATATTAATCTTTCAGCAACGCTTTTTAGTTGATTCCATTCTTTTGAACCATCATTTTTTAATCGAAAACTCGTTTTTGTACTGGCCATTTTCCGCCCATGTTTTTTCGCATAACGTAAAAGTGTTCGAAAAAATTCTTCTAATTCTACTGATATATCTTGAAATAGCTGATTAAAAAGATGCTTATTTTTTTTATTTTCGCCTTCTAAAAATGATTCTAGTTGATAAAGATATTGTTTTTGTTCATATGTACCAATAGCATTTACGCTAAGTTTAACCGCAACATAAGGAAACTTATATCCAAAATGTTTGATTGCTGCCTTTTCAAAATGATGTCCTTCATCAATAATTGCATATTCGTAGGAAGGAAGGAACTTTTGAGAAGAGGTAATATCCTTTAAAAGAAGAGCATGATTCGTAATAATTAAATTTGCTTTCTGTGCAGCATTTCTCGTTCTTCTATAAAAGTCTTTCGGTGCCCATGCTTTTGAAATAGCTAAAGAGAAATTCCCATCATTTTTTACTCTATCCCAATAATGAATACCACCACTTGAAAGATTTAATTCATCTTTATCACCTGTTGACGTTTCTGTTAACCAAATAAGAATTTGCATTTTTGTTAATACGGTATCATAGTTATCTTCTTGATCATAAAGAGATACTTCGAATTTATCTAAGCTTATATAATGATTTCTTCCTTTTAAAATCGTATAAGAGACAGAAAAAGGCATAATTGTTTCTAGAAGCGGCAAATCTTTTTGCGTTAATTGTTCTTGCAATTGAGTTGTATACGTACTTATAATCAATTGTTTATGATGATTTACCGAATAATAAGCAGAAGCGATTAGATAGGCTAATGATTTACCAACTCCAGTTCCTGCTTCCATTAAACTATGCTGATTCTGTTCAAATGCATGATAAATTGTATCCATCATTTTTATTTGTCCTTGTCTTTTTCTATAAAAAGGAAGAACTTTGGCCATTATCTCATCCATTCGCTCCGCTGAAAAAGGTACAGGTTTACTAGTGGACATTCGTTGTACCTGGTCATTTTTTTGGATTTTTAAAGCTAATCCACGATATATTTCCATATTATCTGGTATGTATTCAACTTTCGTTTGTTTCTTATCTATGATACCTTCTAGCAATAAGTCAGCATCACTTTTTAATGAGCCACTTAATTTTTTTAATTGTTTAATTGTTTGAAGAGGCAAGTTTGTTATTTTCTTTAATAAAATTAGCAGTAATTCTGCTGTTACATATGCATCGCTATCTGCCTGATGTGGTCTTGTATGGTCAATTCCCTCTTGAAGGGCTAGATCTGTTAATTTATAACTATCAGCAGTTGGAAATAAAATTCGGGCGAGTTCCACTGTATCTAATACAGGACCATAAAAAGCTTGATATCCAGCCTGTTCTAATTCTTCTGATAAAAAGGATAAATCAAATAATACATTATGTGCCACAAAATAAGCATCTTTTAATAACAGTATGATTTTGTCTGCTATTTCTTCAAATAATGGAGCCGTTTCAACCATTTCATCATTTATACCAGTTAGCTCTTCTATAAATGGAGATATAGGCTGCAAAGGATTTACCAATGATGAAAATTCTTCCACTATCTTTCCGTTTTCCACAACAACAGCAGCAAATTGAATAATTCTATCCCCTTTTTTCGGAGAATTACCGTTTGTTTCTAAATCAATTACGACATATTTATTCTCCATTACATCCACCTCTTACTTTCAGTCATTCAAAAGGTAACATAAAATTGAAAAAAGGAAAAGATATTACTTTCCTGCTTTTAAAAGTTACATTTATAAGATGATTCCTGAATCTAGCATTATGTTATCTTACCTTCTTTATTATTCCTTCTTTTCAGTCAAATATGGCAAAAGATTATTGCCATATTTAGCGGGAAAGAAAAAAAGCTGAACCTTAGTCATTGTTCACGACGTAAGGTCAGCTTCCTTTATGATCTCGTCATTATGGAAGTTACATTACCGTTTTTTCTGGCTCTTGGTTTAGTAATGTTTTTATTGTATTGTTTTCATCCATTATCGCTACTTTTGGTTTGTGAGCATGAACATCTTCGTCTGCCACTAGGGCATAAGAAATAATAATCACAATATCTCCTTCTTGAACAAGTCTTGCTGCAGCTCCATTCAAACAAACAGTTCCCATTCCACGTTCACCTGGGATAATATATGTTTCCAATCTTGCTCCATTATTATTGTTAACAATTTGGACCTTTTCATTAGCAACCATACCAACTGCGTCTAAAATATCTTCATCAATTGTGATACTTCCGACATAATTTAAATTGGCTTCTGTAACGGTTGCACGATGGATTTTCCCGTTCATCATTGTTCGAAACACAAACTTACCTCCTATTTCCCCGCTTAAAATCATCGTGTTTTATCTATAATTCAAAAATGATATTATCAATTAATCTCGCTTCGTTAAATTGCACAGCAATTGCTACAATTAATGTACCAACAGGTTGAATTATTTTTTGCAAATCAGGATATGTTAAAATTTCCAAATAATCAACCTTTCCCCTCGTTTCTGTTTCTATTTTCTTTATTAAAGTGGAAATAAGTTCTTCAAGTTGATCATTTCCCTTAATTAATTCTTCTCTTGCTAGTGCCAATGTTTGATAAAGGATACCTGCCTCTTGTCTTTCCAGTGTTGAAAGACGGACATTTCTTGAACTTTTGGCTAATCCATCTTCTTCTCGCACTGTTTGAACGGCTATTAATTTCGTTGGAAAATGAAAATCTTTAATTAATCCATCTACTACTGCCACTTGCTGTGCATCTTTTTGTCCAAAATATACTTGATCTGGCTGAACTAAATGAAATAATTTGGTGAGTACAGTAGCAACCCCATCAAAATGTCCCGGGCGAGAACGTCCGCATAATACATCTGTTCTTTTTTGTACCTTGATGGTCACAGAAGGAGATGCAGGATACATTTCTTCTACCGTTGGATAAAAAAGATAATCTACTTGTTCTTCAGCAGCAATCAGTTTATCTTGCTCAAAGTCTCTTGGATAAGAATCTAAATCCTCTGTAGGGCCAAATTGTAATGGATTAACAAAAATACTTAATATAACAATATCGTTATTTGCTCGTGCTTCCTTTAACAATGCTCGATGTCCTTCATGAAGATATCCCATTGTTGGAACAAACCCAATTTTTTTCTGTTCTTTTTTAATCATGGTTGTTAAGGCTTGAAGCTCTTCCGTTTTTGTTATTATATTTGTTTTTGTTAATGTTTTCATTTTTTTCCTCCGTATAGAAGATTCAGTTCTTCTTCCTTCATTGTAAAGCTATGCTTCATTTCGGGAAACTCACTTGTTTTCACTTCTTTTACATATTGTTCCAATGCGGTAGCAATCGATTCATTTACTTGCGCATACTGTTTCACAAATTTCGCCACTCGGTCGACTCCATACGTGATCAAGTCATGATATACAAGTACTTGACCATCTGTATCAACACCAGCTCCAATTCCAATCGTTGGAATATCGAGATTACTGCTTATCTCTTTTGCAATCTGCTTTGGCACACATTCTAATACAACAGCAAATGCACCTGCTTGTTCACATCTTTTAGCATTTTCTAATAAAGCGATTGCTTCTTTATGGTTTTTCCCCTGCACTTTATAGCCGCCTAATACACCAACTGTCTGTGGGGTTAATCCTAAATGAGCCATTACTGGAATGCCTGCTTGTGTTAATAATTTTATTTTATTTATTACATCATCGGCTCCTTCAAGTTTTACGGCGTTTGCACCTGTTTCTTGAATTAGCTTTGTTGCATTAATTAGCGTATCTCTATCGGAAAGATGATAACTCATAAATGGCATATCAATGACAATAAAAGTATCTTTCGCACCACGTTTTACCGCCTTTCCGTGATGAATCATATCGTTCATTGTGACAGGAATTGTGGAATCATATCCAAGTACTACCATACCTAATGAATCCCCAACTAAAATCATATCTACTGCTGCTTTATCCACTTGTTTTGCAGAAGGATAATCATAAGCTGTTATCATAGTAATTTTTTCCTCGTTTTGTTTCATTTTCATAAAATCAGTTGTTGATTTCATTATTTCCTCCTTGTAATGGAAGAGGGTAGTACACAACAAAAGAGGCTATCCCAAACATCTGACCTTTTTACACCTTATGATAGATGGCAGCAAATATTGCCATACTCATATAAAGTGATTAGAAACTTAGTCATATGTCGTTGGGACAGCCTCATTATTTTGATTTTTTTTGTTCTTCCCTCTGTCCTTGTCCTTTTTTGGATCTAGGCAGATACATAAAAAAAATGAATCATTGCTAACGGTGCAGTTCTTTAAGATACTGCCCAACAAAAGCATTATAACAAAACAAAACATTTCTTACTATATAAATTATACAGTCTATGTCAAAATATCAGCAGAATAAATTTGATGGGTAATTCCATTTTCATCTTCTAACAGCAGTACCCCTTCATCTGTAATACCTAGTGCAATTCCATCAATATTTCTAGAGAGTGTTCTTGCGGTAACCTTCTTGCCAATACTCACAGCATAGCTTTCCCATAATAATTTAATCGGATAAAAACCATTCTCCAAATATAAGGAATACAGTTTTTCTATTTGCATAAGGATTGCCTGAATAATATGAGCTCGATTCCACTTTTCTTTTTTTTCAATATAAAGTGACGTGGCAATGGACTGAATTTCTTCTGGGTAATCTTCTAGCTGTTGATTCACATTAATGCCTATTCCAATAATAATAGATTGAATACGATCACTGTCTGCTTGCAGCTCTGTTAAAATTCCAGTTACTTTTTTACCCTCTATTAAAAGATCATTTGGCCATTTGATTTGTGGCTGCAAGCCAGTAACTTCTTCTATCCCTTGCACGACTGCAACTGCTGTTAATAAAGTTAATTGAGGAGCTTGCATCATGGAAATATTTGGTCTTAGCAACAAACTCATCCAAATCCCTTTATATTTAGGTGAATGCCAGCTTCGATCCATTCTGCCCTTGCCCCCGAGCTGTTCTTCTGCGACAACAAGCGTTCCTTCTGCTGCACCTTCTAATGCTAATTTATGTGCAATCTTTTGAGTGGACTCCACTGTTTCTTCATAATGAATATTTCTACCGATACTTTGTGTCTTTAAGCCGAATCGAATTTCATCTGGAATTATTTTTTCGGGCACATTAATAATGCGATACCCCTTTTTACGAACCGCTTCTAATGTAAAACCGTCTTTTCGAAGCTCTTCTATATGTTTCCATATCGCCGTTCTTGAACATCCTAAGACGTCCGCAAGCTCTTGCCCCGATATATATTCTTCTGGTCTACTTGTGAATGCTTCTAGTAGTTTTTTTCTTAAATTAGATGACATGTTTGTAGCCACTCCTTTATTGCTGGCTTTTCGTTTTGCAGTTTTTTTTCTACTACTGCTCGTTCAACAACTTCCAGCACTTCTTTAATCCAAGGACCAGGAGATTTATTACTCCACTCCATAACATCTCTCCCGCCAATGATTAGTTCTTCTCTTCCCTTTATCGGCAGGTTTTCATAACTTTCTTTAATCTTTTGCAACTCTTCCCCTTTTTTCCAAAAGACGCGAACAACATTTTCGGTACTGTATGCAATTGATAAGGTTGCATCGTACAAATCCTTGTCAGACCAAGGGTTTGTTTGTTTTTTATAAACAAAGAATAAAATTTTCTGAATTTGTTTTATTTGCTTAACTGGCAGCTTCCAGGCTCGTAAAAATGCTTCAATAGCACTCTTTTCCTTTGTTTTCAAACACAACAACAATAAAACCCACATCTCAAGTCGATTCAGCTCAGCCGTATTTAAAGATGCCAACCGTTCGAAAGATTCGCCATTGCCTTTCCATGCAGGCATGTTTTCATAAAGCTTCGTGTCCACAATATGTTTGAAAGCAACATTCCTTGCAGGACCATCTAGTAATTTTTCAAATTCTGCTGTTATTCTTTCCACTGCAATCTCTTTTAATAACATACGATTTTTTCGGATGGATTGTTTTGTATGCTTTTCTAACGAAAAACCTAATGTACTGATAAACCGAATCGCCCGCATCATACGGAGGGCATCTTCTTGAAAACGCTCATTTGCATCGCCAACCGTCATGATTTGTTTATTCTTTAAGGCAATTTCTCCATCAAAATAGTCAATGATACTACCGTTTTTATCCATCGCCATTGCATTCATTGTAAAATCTCTACGTTTTAGATCATCGCGTAAATTTCGAATAAAAAGAACTTCAGAAGGGTGGCGATAATCTAAATATTGGGATTCAGTCCGAAAGGTTGTTATTTCATACGATTGATGATGAAACAGTACCATCACCGTTCCATGCTGAATTCCGATATCAATGGTATGATCAAAAATCGTTTTAATCTCTTCTGGTGTAGCAGATGTGGCGATATCAATATCATTTATCTTTTTTCCTAATAAAAAATCACGAACTGAACCACCAACAAAATATGCTTCATATCCTGCTTCCTCTATTTGTTGGATAAGCGGAATTGCCTCTTGAAAAATAGGATCCATCTTTATTCACCAGTCTTCATTAATGTCTCATATATTTGTTCATACTGATTGACAATCAGACCAGCACGAAAATGTTCTTTTACTCGTTGTATAGAGCGAAAAGAAAACTGCTGATGGCGTTCTTCATCATTTAATAAACAAACAGCCTTTTCACCAATCGCCTCTATATCTCCTAACTCACAAATAAAACCTGTCTCACCATCCACTATCACTTCTGGAATTCCGCCAATGTTTGTCCCAATGCATGGTACCCCACAAGCCATCGCTTCTAATGCTACAAGACCAAAACTTTCTTTCTCCGATAATAGCAACATTAGATCACTAATTGAATACAACTCTTCTAAATTCTCTTGTTTTCCTAAAAACAATACTTTATCTCTTATATGTAATTCATCTACCAATTTCATTACATTTCTCATTTCTGGTCCATCCCCTACAAGCAATAATTTGGATGGAATTTTTTTTGAGAGGTAATAAAAAGCTTTAACCACATCTGGAACACGTTTCACACTGCGGAAATTGGATACATGAATGATGATCTTCTCGTTATCTTGTATAGCATACTCCTCACGTAGATGGGTAGATTGTACTTTTTTGTATACGCGCTCATCTATAAAATTATATAATACTTCAATTTTATTATTTGGATGAATTAAATCATAGGTTTGTTGTCTCAATGATTCAGAAACGGCTGTTACGACATCCGATTGTTCTATTCCAAAACGTATACTGTCTGTTAGTGATGGCTCATACCCTAACACAGTAATATCGGTTCCGTGTAAAGTAGTGACGATTTTCACATCTCTTCCGCTCATTTGTTTTGCTAATATTGCACAAACAGCATGCGGAATCGCATAATGCACATGAAGTAAATCAAGCTCTTCTCTTTTAATCACTTCAGCCATTTTGCTGCTTAAAGCAATATCATAAGGTGGATATTGAAAAACTGAATATTGACTGACTTCTACTTGATGATAATAAATATTGTGATACATTTTTTTTAGTCGAAAGGGAAGGCTGGATGAGATAAAATGAATTTCATGTCCTTTTTCTGCCAGCATCTTTCCTAATTCTGTAGCGACAACACCTGAACCCCCAACCGTTGGATAGCATGTAATTCCTATTTTTAATTTTTTCATTGTTTTTCACCTAACAAATCATACACTAATAATGGTTTTTTCTTGATAAATCCTTCCGCAAAAAGTACTCCCGCTTCTTGACCAAAAAGTGTTTCCCGAGCTTGAATACTTTCGATATAGCCATTCACTAACGGTGTATCTACACTTGCTGAAGATTTTATAAATTGACTCTTATAACAGTTTAATGCGTTGATTTTTTGATCCATAAATTCACTTGTATCTATGACAAAATCCGGTTTATGGAAACCGTTGATCATATAATAATAAACATTTTGCACTTTATGCGTTTGTGGGCATTCTCGCATAAAGTTTTTAATGCCTGCTGAAAAAACCGCTTCCTCTACTAATTTTGCACAATTGCCATGATCCGGATGTCGATCAAATAAAAACGGTACGAAAACAAGTTGTGGTTTGTAGAGACGAATCACTTCCACGATTTTTTTTATTGATTCCTCTTGTAAATACAGACCTCTATCTGGAAGATCTAATGTGATTCTTTCTGTGATACCAAGAGCATTGCCTGCTTCAAATGCTTCTTTTTTTCGATTATCAACTGTGCCATTAGAAGAAAGCTCGCTTTTGGTTAAATCACAAATAACAATATTTTTTCCTGCCTTTGTATATTTGGCAATGGTTGCACCCATCCCTATTTCCACATCATCTGCATGTGCACCAAATGCTACTATATCGATTTTCTCTTCATTACTTCTCTTTGAAAATTTTTGTTTTTCCATGTATAACATTTCTCCAGTCTATATCGCCTTGCTCGAGTCCTCTAATTAATACTTCTCCTGTTCCCATATTGGTTGCAAGGGGAACCGAATATACATCACATAAACGTATAAGAGCTGTAACATCCGGCTCATGAGGCTGTGCAGTTAAGGGATCTCGAAAGAAAAAAACCATATCCATATTATTGTTGGCAATTTTCGCTCCAATTTCCTGATCTCCACCAAGAGGACCGGAACAAAAACGATGTATTTCTAATCCGGTTGCTTCCGAAATTTTTAATCCTGTTGTTCCTGTAGCAAATAAGGAGTGTTTGGCAAAAATTGTTTTATACGCAGTTACAAA
The DNA here is from genome assembly GCF_983173855.1 of Niallia sp. WK069_GA_01. Lineage (NCBI taxonomy): Bacteria > Bacillati > Bacillota > Bacilli > Caryophanales > Bacillaceae > Niallia > Niallia sp. WK069_GA_01. The sequence goes on along the minus strand of NZ_OZ470138.1, from coordinate 2,283,801 downwards.
TCTAACTATATCGTCCTTTTTTTTATCGTGGGCAATTAAAGCAATATTCATATTTGCATCCCCTTATTCCATAATGTTTTCAAGACCATATATAAGTGCGTTTACCTTTAAAACTTCATCAACCGCCAACTTAACTCCCGACATAAAAGAAGTGCGGTTATATGAATCATGTCTAAGTGTTAGTGTTTCTCCATCCGCCCCAAACATCACTTGTTGATGAGCAATAAGTCCAGGTAATCGAACAGAGTGTATGCGCATTCCATCAAAATCTGCTCCTCTTGCTCCTGGAATCGTTTCTTTTTCTTCTGGATGTCCTTGTTTTTTCGTTTCTCTAACTTCTGAAATCAATTCTGCTGTTTTTACAGCTGTTCCAGACGGAGCGTCTAATTTCTGATTATGATGCAATTCAATAATTTCCACATCTTGAAAATACTTTGCAGCAAGTTGAGAAAATTTCATCATCAGAACTGCCCCTAATGCAAAATTCGGTGCAATAATGCAGCCGCGATTCATTTCCTCACATAAACTTTCCAGCTCTTGTAAATTCTCTTTTGTAAAACCAGTCGTACCAACAACAGGTCTCACCCCGTAGCTTAAAGCTGTTTTTGCGTGGTGCATTCCATACTCAGGTGTGGTCAAATCAATCAGAACATCAGGTTTTTCTGTTTGAAAACATTTATCTATATCCGTGTAGATTGGCACATCAAATGACGTAAAACCATCTAATTCACTTAGTTTTTTCCCCTCATATTTATGATCTAAAACACCAACTAATTGAAAATGTTCCGTGCGTCCAGTTAACAAAACTGCTTCCTTTCCCATTCTTCCTCTAGCCCCTGCAATGACAATCTTTACTTTATCCATTATTTTCTCTCCTTTTATGTATCCTCTATAATTATGTTGTTTGTTTGTCGCGTCTATTGTTCTTTTTTTGTCCAGCGGTCTTTGTCTCTTGTATTAAATTTATGCATGACACGATCATGCGCTTCCTCTAAATCAATATGTAAAGAATTGGCCAGACAAACTAATACAAATAACATATCGCCAAGCTCATCATTTATTTCTTTTTCATTTTCAGTTGATTTTTTTGGTTTTTCCCCATAATGATGATTTATTTCTCGTGCCAGTTCTCCTAATTCTTCTGTTAACCTTGCTAACATAGCAAGTGGACTAAAATAACCTTCTTTAAACTGGCCAATATAGTTATCCACTTCCTGTTGTAATTGTTTTATTGTTTTCTCCTCTTTCAAACCTTCCACCTCATACCGTCAAAAGTATTCAATATATTCCCTTACATGTTAGCTAATCTAGTAGGTTTTTACAAATATTTTAGCATCAATCCTTTAGAAATGGGACAACTTGTGCATTTTATCTAAAATAAACTGAAGAGCAATTGCTCTTCAACTGTCTATTCGGTATAATAAAAACGTTTGAAACCTTTGCTTTCACAGGCCCTAATGATGCATATTTTTATCAAATAATAGAAAACTAGCATTCATTTAATTTTTTATTCAAAATTGTTTATGTTTATATGGAAAGAAGGCGATACACTTGTTTAAAAGCATAAAAGTTAAAAACATCTTATTCATACTATTAGGTTCCGCTATTTTTTCCTTTGGAATTATTCATTTTAATATGGAAAATAATCTTGCAGAAGGTGGATTTACTGGATTAACTTTGCTATTATTTTTTAAATTTAATTTGGATCCGTCTTATACAAACCTGCTGTTAAATATTCCGCTTTTTTTAATTGGCTGGAAGCTGTTAGGAAGAAACGTGTTTATTTATACAATTATCGGTACTGTCAGCGTTTCTCTATTTTTATGGTTTTTCCAACTTCCTCAAATTCAGCTGCATATTCCACTAAAGGAAGATCTAACATTAGCAGCGCTTTTTGCCGGGACTTTTATAGGGATTGGTTTAGGAATTATCTTTCGTTTTGGAGGGACTACCGGTGGAGTAGATATTATTGCAAGACTGTGCTTTAAGTTTTATGGATGGAGCATGGGAAAAACAATGTTTCTTTTCGATGCATGTGTTATTACTCTATCGCTTATTTTTTACTTAACATACCGAGAAGCCATGTATACATTAGTTGCTGTTTTTGTCGGTTCACGGGTTATTGACTTTATGCAGGAAGGAGCCTATGCAGCAAGAGGGGCGATGATTATTTCTGATTTAAATGATGATATCGCAGACAAAATAATGACTGAAATGGAACGTGGTGTAACGGTATTAAAAGGGCACGGTTCCTTTACAAAAAAAGAAAGAGAAGTTCTTTATTGTGTTGTTGCAAAAACAGAAATTGTCCGTTTAAAATCGGTTATCACTTCCATTGACCCACATGCTTTCGTATCCGTAAGCGTTGTCCACGATGTACTTGGAGAGGGATTTACTTTAGATGAATATAAAAGACCGATTGAACAATAATATCTATTTATCCAGCTATTACTATTTTATGCAAAAAACCCAGAAGTGTGGAAGCGTTATTCTCTTCGCTCTTCTGGTTTTTTTATCTCTTTGTGTTTTTAAGGGTAAGACCTCCACCTCTAAGGGAGGGTGGGACCTTTCAATCAGGTGGAGTAGAGTCTCCACCTGATTTCCCGAAGTTTCAGCTTGCTGAACAAGTTTATTCATGTTTCTCATGTATTTCTTTTACCCGCTTATCTGTCGGCAGCAAAAGGGTTAATACACCGAGCAGTGGTAACATACTGCATAAAAGCATAATGGTTTGCAGATCATACTTATCCCCAATCACACCAAAAATAACCGCTCCAAGCGCCCCCATGCCAAAAGCCAATCCAACAATCAACCCTGAAACAAGCCCAATCATTCCAGGCAGTAATTCTTGAGCATACACTACCGTAACACTAAAGCTTGATTGAAGGATAAATCCAATAATCATTAACACAGGACCCACCAAAACAAGGGGAATATGTGGCAGCAATAAGGTGAATGGTGCCGAACCAAGCAAGGAAAACAACAATATTTTTCTTTTTCCAAACCGATCTGCTAATGGCCCTCCAAAAAATGTTCCTAAAACGCCTGCCAGCATAAATAAGAAAATATATAATTGAGCAGAACGAATCGTTAAATGAAATTTATCAATAATATAAAACTGAAAAAAATTATTAATGCCTGCACCATACCAGGAACGGGCAAATACTAAAAATATCAATAAACTGATTGCAATGACAATTTCTTTATTCACATACAAAGTCGTTTTTGTTTGCTGTTTGATTTTAGGCGTTCTTCTTGTCAACTCTTGTTTATACCAATTAGAAACAGAAAATAGCACAACCATGCCAGATGCTGCCAGCACAGTAAACCAGATAGAACCAAATTGACCGGTATATACAAATATAAATGCCGTAAATAACGGTGCCATTGATTGGCCAGCATTGCCGCCAACCTGATAAATCGATTGAGCAAGCCCTCTTTTTGCCCCAGCTGCCATATAGGCAACACGGGATCCTTCCGGATGGAAAATCGCCGAACCAAAGCCGATAAACAGGACAGACAAAAGGACAAAATAAAAATTAGTAGAGATAGCCAAACCTAACATGCCTAACATGCTCGAAAACATCGCGAATGGCAGTAAATATGGGGCCGGTCGTTTATCTGCCAATATTCCAAAAAACGGCTGCATGATAGATGAGGTGATATTAAGTGTAAAAGCAATCCACCCTATTTGGGTAAAGTTTAGATTCATTGATTTTTCCATAATTGGAAATAATGCGGGGACAACTGACTGCATACAGTCATTGACAAAATGCCCAAAACTAATCGCAAATAAAATATTATAAATCGTTAATTGCTGCTTTTTCTGTAATTGCTCTGCAGTCTGCAAAATAACCCTTCTTTCTGTAACAATAAGCTGATGATACTTCGTAAAAAACTATTTATAATTATACACCTAAAAGGTTGTGCAATAACAGGTTATGTTTCCGTTTTTATCTATTAATCGACTAAAGAAAGTTTTATAAAAAGCGAGTTTTTGTATTAATCTGTTCTAATTTGCTCAAAATCTTTTTACTATTTCAAAATATCCAAATAAAAAGGTACGCTGCTATATAAACAGCGTACCTCAGGCTATCCGATAGAACCTATTTCCTTTTAATCTTGTCTTTGCATTCCTGTATAAATCAAAATTAAACGAATTAACTCTAATATCGCTACAGCTGCTGCCAACATAAAAATGATTTCAAGCAATACAAAATTGGAAGAGGCCAGCAAAGCAAAGCGCGATAGTTTCACTTTATTCAAGACTCTAGTAAACAAGTAAATTACGACAACTATCTTGACAAACACCGTCCTCAACCCTTTGGTTATAGATGAATATAATTGATTACAACTTACTCTCTAAAGCCATCCTTGTTCTTAATTCTGATTTCATCTTTCCTCCTGATTTTATTTGATTTATAACCATTATATAAAAATGCCTATTTTTAAAGAAAAAAGTTGCAAACTGCAAATAATTAAAAGGAGTGAATTTTTATTTATTATGTGGGCAAAAGTATTTTATAGTTTTTTATCAATCGCATTAGAACTAACCTTATTATTTATTGGAATCTCTTTTCTAATCAACCTATTCCAGGCATTTATTCCATATAAAAAGATGGAACGTTTAATGGAAAAAAAGCATCCATTTGTAAGTACCTTAGTCGCTTTAGGATTTTCCTTTATCACGCCTTTTTGTTCCTACTCAACAATTCCGGTGGTAGTTAATCTTCTTAATAAAAAAGTAAGATTTGGAATTGCAATGATTTTCTTGTTCTCGTCTCCTGTCTAGATCCGACCATAATAACATTAATGACAGCTGTACTAGGAATAAAAGTAGCCGTCACTTACACAGTCATAACATCCATTCTTTCCGTAATTATTGGTTTTACTTTAGAAAAGTTTGGTTTTGAACAACAGATAAAAACCGTTGTAGTAACAGGCTATCAAGAACCAGATAAGAAATTTCAACTAAAAGCAGCATTAGTCGAAACACTTCAACTAATGAAAAATGTGTATCCATATTTGCTAATTGGTGCATTCATTCATGGAGTAGTTCCAACTAGTTGGATATCCACTTTTATGGGAGGTGATAACTGGTGGCTAGTTCCTATAGCTGCAATTATTGGTATTCCGCTCTATATTAGACTTCCTACTATGATACCAATTTCCCAAATCATGATTGCTAAAGGGATGGCTTTGGGTCCAGTAATGGCTCTCATGATAAGCTCAGCTGGTGCAAGTCTACCAGAGTTAACTTTATTAAATAGCATATTCAAAAAGAAACTCGTATTTGCATTCATTGCTTCAGTCTTTGCGATGTCAACTATATCTGGATTTTTATTCTACATTATTTAAGGAGGAAAACTATAATGAGGATCTTAAAAGGTCTATTTCAAAAGAAAGTTCATGTTGCAATATTAAAATCGAGGAAATAAAAGAAAATTGCGAGAAAAAAACAAAAGATTAACAAGAACCGAACTCTTGCTGTAATAAATAATGAAGTGTGTGGATATAAATTGAATCTATGTATAGACATATAATAAAAAGAGCAAAAGATCATCTCACAATCTTCTGCTCTATAATTATACTTTTATTTTCCTGTTTCTGCAAATTGCTTAATTCTATTTCCAATTTCATTGCGAACTCGTTGAAAGAATGACCATTTTTCTTCATCAGTTCCTTCGGCTTTAGCAGGGTCATCAAATCCCCAATGAACTCGTTTAATATGAGATGGAGTCACAGGGCAATTATCTGCTGCGTGACCACAAAGCGTCACGATTAATTCTACATTGTTTAAAATCTTTTCCTCAATTACATCTGATGTTTGATAAGAAATATCAATTCCAACTTCATTCATTGCCTTCACTGCATTCGGGTTTAATCCATGAGCTTCTAATCCAGCACTTTTCACTTCCCATTCCTCACCCAAATATTTCTTAGCCCATCCTTCAGCCATTTGGCTACGACAAGAATTTCCTGTACATAAAAAGTAAATTGTTTTTTTTGCCATAATATTTTTTCTCCTTTAACTAGCTAGTTTTAATTTAATCTTTTAAACCAAAAGTAAACGTAGGTATAAGCCTAAAAGAGTAATGAATAAAACTGGAATAGTGATAACTATTCCAGTTTTGAAATAGGTACCCCAAGATATTTTGACACCTTTTTGTGAAAGTACATGTATCCATAATAATGTTGCTAATGAGCCGATTGGTGTAATTTTAGGGCCTAAATCAGAACCAATAATATTTGCATATATAAGTGCGTCCTTCATTACGCCTGTTGCTGAGGTTTCAGAAATAGCCAAGGCATCAATCATAACCGTAGGCATGTTATTCATCAACGAGGAAAGAATTGCTGAAAGAAACCCCATTGTCATCGTTGCTGTAAAAAGTCCTTTATCAACACCTACTTGGATAACGTCAGCAAGTAATGTAGTCAGTCCTACGTTACGAAGGCCGTATACTACAACATACATACCTATGGAAAAGAATACAATTGCCCAAGGAGCGCCTTTAATAACTTGCTTAGTATTGACTGCTGCACTTCGTCTAGCCATGGAAAGAAAGAAAATAGCGATAATTCCAGCAATAACGGAAACTGGTACATTCAACAATTTGCTAGCAAAATAGCAAATTAATAATACTGCAATTACAACCCAGGACAATCGGAACATTCTTTCATCACGAATTGCCTCAAACGGCACCTTTAAATGATTTAAGTCATATCGCTTTGGTATACCTTTATTAAAATATAGATATAACACTAAGATACTGGCTACTAAAGAAAATAAGTTAGGTACTATCATTCTCGAAGCATACTCGTTAAAACCTATGTTGAAAAAGTCTGCTGACACAATATTTACAAGATTACTCACTATTAATGGTAATGATGTAGTATCCGCAATGAAACCACTCGCAATAATAAAGGGGAATACCATTTTTTCATCAAACTTCAATGCTCTTACCATTGCTAGTACAATCGGAGTTAAAATGAGTGCTGCTCCATCATTTGCGAAAAATGCTGCAACAATTGCTCCTAATATGGAGACATAGACAAACATTTTTACTCCGTTACCCTTTGCAGCTCTTGCCATATGTAAAGCAGCCCATTCAAAGAAACCAATTTCATCTAAAATGAGAGAAATAATTATTATAGCTATGAAAGAAAAAGTCGCGTTCCATACGATACCTGTAACTGTCCAAACATCATATAGATTAACAACACCAAAAAGAAGAGCTAAAATAGCTCCGCCACATGCAGACCAACCAATTGATAAATTTTTCGGCTGCCATATGACAAATACAAGCGTCACCAAAAAGATGACAACAGCTAAAATAGATTGTAGCAAAGAAATCAAACCTCCAATTAATTACACGTTATTCTTATCCCTTCTTGTTCTAACCAGATAAACTTCTCCTTTTGGTCGGGAATATGACTTAATATATCTAGAACCAAAGGGAAATAAGTATTTTTACGGTTTAAAGAATAGATAACCCATTGTCCTCTTCTTTGCTCATTTACCAAGCTAGCATCTTTAAGTTTTCTTACATGTTGACTGATGGCAGGCTGTGACATCTTAAAGAGTTCCACAAACTCGCATACACAACAGTCATTGTGCAAGAGCATACCAAGCATAGAAATTCTGGTTTTATCACCTAAAAGCTTCAATACTGCAGCTACTTCTTCAATTGGTTCTATCATTATGACACCTCTATAATATATAGTATATAAGAAACTACTTATATTATAGAACCCTTATATCAAAATCACAACTTTTAATATTTATTCGTACTAAACAAAACTATTCCATAAAGAAGAGGTTCCATATATATAAGTAAAAAATCTGTCTAATTGAAAAAAATAGCAAAGCATGGATACCCACGCCTTACTATTTTTTATCATGTAATAAGAACACTAGTTCTTCCTATTCCTACACAGATCCCTTTTTAGCAATGTTTGGTGAAGATTGTTGGTTGATATTGAATAAAACATAATCAGATGGTAAGTTCAGCTCTGATAATTTCTTTGAAAGTTTGATAAAATCATTTACTGTATGACTTTGTATTAAGAAAAACAAAAATTGATATAACTTACTAAAACTAGCAACAACAAGTCCGCCCTGCACATAGGTACATTCCAATAAAATAGTGCATACAATAATTTGTATAAATTTGTGAAGGGATTGAATAAGATGTACTATACTCCTTGGGTGTATCCATACCCATATCAACCTAATGCTAATGTCGCAATGTATAATAATTATATAAGTCAGCCTGATTACTGGAATATTTATGATGACTCAAGAAATAAGGTAATGGATTATGGACGGAAACCATTTGTAGTCAATATTAATGAGGCTGCAAAGTATAATAATACCTATCGCACAGCTTTGTGGACAGGAAATCATTTGCAAGTTACATTGATGAGTCTTAATGTTGGTGAAGACATCGGTTTAGAAACTCACCCTAACGTTGACCAATTCTTACGGATTGAACAAGGTCAAGGGATTGTGCAATTAGGCAATAGAAAAGATAATTTAAACTTTGTTCAAAAAGTTTATGACGATTTTGCCATTATGATACCTGCTGGCACCTGGCATAATTTAACCAATACAGGCAATACCCCTTTAAAACTTTATTCTATATATGCTCCTCCACAACATCCAACTAGTACGGTTCATTTAACTAAAGCCCAGGCTATAGCGGCGGAATAATCGCATTCTAATTAATACCTTCTTTTACGAATGGGTGCTTTACTTCAAAAAGGAGTAGAGCCTTTTTGTTGTTTCTCTAACGTGGCAGGTTCGCGCAATAATAGGTTCAATTAGATTTAATGATGGAATCTTACTCAATAATGGCTACACGGTTATATATATATTTAAAGGGCTTGTTAGTGCATCTATTGGAAGTAGGACATACCAGGAGATTCTATAGTTCTTCTAATAATTGCTCTTTGTTTACTTGGGTTAGGATAGAATTTTGATTTAATAAGGGGGGACTACACTTATTGTTGATACTACGGAAACTTCCACACGAGCTAAAACTCAAGTTTGTTACTTACAATTAAAAAATACGGTTATGGCAATATGTTTTATACATGTAAAAAGAGGCTGAGACATAACTAAATAGATAATAGGTAAAGACAAACATTTTCTAATTTAGCACTTAAATGGTTATTTATGTTTTTTAACAGAGTGAAGTATACAAACTCTGTTGTTCCATTGCGCTACAGACATTCGCTTTCCTCGGGGAGGAAGCTGATCCACCTCGTTGCCTTGCGGGGTCTTTAGCCTTCCCACATTTCCCGCAGGAGTCTTCGCACCCTCCGTTACAAGCAACCTGTTTTAGAATAAGTTCTGTTCTTCAAATTTCATACAAGCTATGATAACTAATCACTAGTAGTGCTGATTTTTTATGCCATTATTCAACGTCATTCTTATTCAAAGGTAATTTGACTACTTGGGATATTCAAGAGACCTCACGGGGTAAGTTCACTCGCTTTCTCCTCATCTATCCGCCACATTTATTCTCATTTCATCCGGGGATATTTAGGACTTCATTTTGTTTAGCAAACTCATCCTGAAATGAAAACCTCTAATGTGATTCGTATACCTCAGAGAAAGGATTTGCCTAGAGCTTCCTTCAGATTCCGTGTCAACACCATTACCTTCAACTAATGGTTCGCATATCCCACGGACTTGCACCGCCTAGCTAGTGAGTATACCCGACACACTAAAAAAGGTACGCTGCTATATAAACAACGTACCTCAGGCTATCCGATAGAACCTATTTCCTTTTAATCTTGTCTTTGCATTCCTGTATAAATCAAAATTAAACGAATTAACTCTAATATTGCTACAGCTGCTGCCGCTACATAGGTTAATGCAGCTGCATTTAATACTTTTTTTGTTTCTCTTTCTTCATCATTTCGAATAATCCCAAGTGAAACTACCTGATCCATCGCCCGGTTTGATGCATTAAATTCTACAGGCAACGTGACAAATTGGAATACCACTGCTGCCAACATAAAAATGATTCCAAGCAATACAAAATTGGACAATCCAGCAAATATGCCGATTAAAATAAGAATCCACGAAAAGTTGCTGCCAATATTTGCAACAGGAACTAGCGCATGGCGAAAACGTAAAAACGAATAATCCTGCTGATCTTGTATCGCATGACCCACTTCATGTGCTGCAATCGCTGCTGCTGCAACAGAATGTCCATGATAATTATTGCTAGACAAACGAACTATTTTTGTTCTTGGATCATAATGATCAGACAAAACACCTTTTGTTTCTTCTACTGTCACATCATATAAACCATTCGCATCTAAAATTCTGCGTGCCACTTCTCTTCCTGTCATATGTGAAGACGAAGCAACTTTAGAATATTTATTATAAGCTCCTTTTACCCTCATTTGCGCCCAAAGAGGAACTAAAAGTATAAGAATAAAATACAATATAAACATGCTTTTCCCCCTATTTCATCTTGTCATTTAATTTAATTGTAAGCAGAGGAAATCGCAAAGTCAAATTTTATGATTTGATTGTCTTTTTCTCTTTTTATCCGCTTTATCCCCTAAATATTTTCTCCAACCTACATAGGATAATGTAAGAATGATAATACTTCCAGTTGAGATAATAACCCACCAGAGAGAGGGATCTGCATCATCTTCATATACTTGATTAAACACATCTTCCAGTTCCGCATGCAAGGTTGCTAATTCTTGTTGTTGATCGCTATTATTAAAAACCTGAAGACGAAATGTATTAATAAATTGTACATGCGCATTTAATTTTTGAAACTGTTCTGTTGCTACGTCCAATTTTAAACTAGGATAAATAATATCGTATAACGAAAGAAAAGAATCCATTTTTTCTTCAAATACTTGTTTGTCCCCTTTTTCAGCTGCTTGTATTATCTCGTTGTATGTTGTCATAACAGGATCTTCCATTTGCGTCCATAAAGGCTGCTGTCCAGAAGAAATTGCATCCACAACCAGTCGAAACTTTGTCACTTTATTGACTCGCTCGTCTCCATCCATAGAAGTATTTGTCATCGCCTCTACCGCTTCATCATGTGCAACTGTAACAATCCTAAGCTCATCCATGGAAAACGGATTTTGCTTAACTGTTACCGTACTAAACTGATTAGAAAAATATTCAAGAATTTTTTTCGCATCTTCGTACCTTTCTGATTTCACAAGTTGCAATGCTTCGTCTGATAATGTGTCTAATTCATCTATAGGCGCATTTTGATCTGCATCTGCATATACAGAAAGCGAAATAGGCGCCAGCAGCATCAATAACATAACTAATACAAGCAATTTAGCTTTCATTAATTGTCCCTCCTCGGTCTACTATTAAAAATGTATGTAGAGGTGGACAAGGTTAGACTAATTAATTTCTTTTTAAGAGGTTGTTCAAAAAGGAAAAAAGATACTATTTAATATACTAATTTCCATTGATTTCTTTTTTGTGTTATATAGTAGACAATACCAATGCTTGCACAGCTTAGCCAAAAGGTAAAATAACCAATTTGCTGCATATGCTGGTCTAGTATTTTATAGCTTGGCATCATAAAAAATACATAATCAATAATATCATTATGCAATGTCCAAATAGCTGCCACTATTAGATGTTTTATTTTTATACGATAAAACGGAGCATAAAGTAATCCCTGTACCGCCATTGCTCCATGAGAAAAAATCAGCATAAGTCCTTCTGTTTCAACCGATCCCAACTTAATAAATACAAGAATATTCAAAACAACTGCCCAAATTCCATATTTAAATAACGTAACAGCTGCTAATGCTTCAAATAACGGCCAATTTTTTTTACATAAAAAAGCAATGAGAACGATAACAAAAAATAAGCTAGCAGTTGGACTATCTGGCACAAACGCTAAAAATAAAGCAGGAGTTTCTTGTAATTGAAACCTGTACCAATAGTATCCATAAATCGTTCCAACTATGTTAATCAACAGCAGCAAGATTAAAAAGGAGCGATTACTTAATATATAATACAACCATTTCATCTATGTATTCTTCCTTCCATTCATGATTTATTTATTCTATCATAAGATGGAATATGCGTAAAAACCTTACGTATTAACTTTAAGCTCCTGAATATACTACTACGACAAAAAGCAATAAACAAACGGTCAATAAGAACCCATTTGTTTATTGCTTTATCGAGTAGACTGTTAAAAACTTTTCGCATTATAAAAATGTTTTAGTCGATTCGTTAACTCCTGAAACAATTGTTGATCTCCATTATCCAATGCTTTATCAATAAGCTCCAGCAATTTTTCCTTTTGAAACTTTTCAATGCTTGTTACAAGAAACTGTTCGGCAATCAGTTTGTCTTTTTCACTAATTTGTAATTTTTTCGGCATAAATGGATTTTCAACCAAAACGGCTGCATATTGATGCGCTTGATTAGAAGCATAAAAATTCAACTGAATATAAATATCTTCATCTCTGTTTAAACGAATATCATGAAAGGATTTTTCTGCATCGGTTGTCATTACATTTTCTTTATAAAAGCGGAACGGAACTTCATCAACACAGTGAGTGGACATTACCAGCCCCCGTGGGCATTTTTCCGCATTTTCAACAAAATGAACTTTTTCCATTAATTGATCATGACTCATTAAATAATTTAAAATCCAAACACATTCCCGTCTCTTTAATTGATAATGATTTAAAAACCAACGAATGAAGTCTTTTTTCTCGTTGACAGATACAGGGGTTTTCATTTTTTTATTTCCCTCCTCTGCTTTCAACTAATTTTTATGTTTCTTCAAAATTCCCCACCATAAGCGATTGCCCATTTTACTAAAAAGACAACCATTACTTTCTAAAACCTAATAAATTCGCCTTTTTTTACAAGATAAGTTTTAAGATGTAAAGTCTGTCTAGCTCCAGCGCCTGGTCTCAGTGAGTATTGCCTCCAGCCTCTAAAAGTTAATAAACACTTGAGGTTTTCTTCGGGGTAAACAAGGCGCCCCACGCTTTTGTTACAATAAAACAATTAAATCGGTTCATCTGTTAACTGTTCAAGTATTTCCATATACTCAGCATTGCTTGGATCTGTTTCTAATAGCTTATTAAAAATTTCGGCAGCTTCCTTTCTTTTTCCTTCTTCTAAAAGAAAATATCCATAATCATATAGAAATTCTGGAAGTTCTTTAAAATAAGTATATGCTAAATGATATTTGTTTAATGCCTCTGAATATTTTTCTAATCCATGTAAAGATTTTGCTGCATCCCAATGGAATTGTGGTTCTTCTATATCCTGTTGATCCATTAACTCAATCAATTCCATTACATCATCAAATCTGTCTTGTGTTAAAAACAACTTATTTAATACAAGCACTGCCTCTGTAAATTCAGGATCAATTGCCAAGGCTTCACGAAATTGCTGTTCTGCCTTATTTTCATCCGCTAATTTTAATGCTAATTTCCCACCATACAAATATAAATCCTTGTTAAACTCATCCTGTTTTATTCCATCGACTACTTCGTCATAGGCTTCTTTCAGCATCTCTTCCCGCTCATATGCCTTCGCTAAATACAAATAAAGGGAATGGAAAGACGGATCTAATGTTTTTACTTCTTTAAGCTGATGTATTGCCGTTTGTGTTAAACCTGCCTGCAATGCTGTCAGCCCGAAGTTAAACAACGTATTGATCTCTACTTTTTCTGTCAATGCTTTTTCGTAATAAGCTACTGCTTCTTCAAAGGCACCGCCAGCACTTAGATTATCAGCAATCCTTCCGTTAACATTTACTCCGCCAATAACCGTTTCAACTGGAAGCACCACCTTATAGGCATTTATCGCATCAAATATTCTCCCTTGTTCAGAATATAATTCACCTAATGCAAAATCAATAATAACCTCTTCTGGCAAGATTTTTTTTGCTTGTAGCAGCTTTTGTTCACTCACTTCAAACAATCCATCCATTTGATAAAGATCCGCTAATAAAAGAAGTGCCTGCGGAAAACTTGCATCTTGTGGATTTATTTTTTCTAAAATAGAAATAGCTTCTCCTTCATTGCCAAGCTCCATTTCTGCTTCTGCTAATAAGACCAATAGTTCGCCTTCTTCTGGATAAGCTTTTAACAACAATTGAAATAATTGTTTTGCTTCTTCGAGGAACCCTAGCTGAAAAAGTTCTTCTCCTAAAACAAATCGTTCTTCATTCGAACCATTTTTTACTATTTCGTTATAATATTTTAATGCTTTTTCTTGTTGCCCATCTTCTAATAAAGCAATAATTTCATTTACTCTTTCCATGGTTTTCCCTCTCTAGTCTCCCCCTACTGCAAAAAAGGAAGGTACTTTTACTTCTATCTGTTCACCAAAGCCAGGACGAAAATAAACTCTTTCTCCCGCTCGAATACAAACACCTTTATGAATCGTAAAATGTATACTATCATTATGATAATGAAACAAATCATTTTGTTCAATATTTATGATTGAACGATTTATTTCGTAAAGATTATACGTCACCTCTCCTCCTTGATAAACATTTCCTTTAAACGGGTAAACACCCATTTTTACCAAGGAATCATAGGAAATAACATCCCCCTCTTTTATTTCTTCTGTAATCGAAGGGATCTTTACATCTCTTATTAGTGCTTTCCAAGCCTCTAATGTTTTTCTCTTTTCCTGTTCGTCTTCTATTTCTAGAATTGGAATAAGCGGACAATTATATGGAAACATCGACTCCCTTATCCAGCCCCAAGGAATTTTATATAACTCTTTTTTATCCTTTATTTTAATAAAAATAGCTGGGATTTTTTCTTTTTTACACTTTCTGATAAAAGAAGTTGTTAGTAGCTTTAAAGGAATCTTAATACTTATAATATAATCTATCGAGCAATTTAATAAAATATTTTTCATTTGTTTTAGCATTTGCTCTAAATCTTTTTCCCTGTTTATTTCACCGCAGGTTAAAAAGGTTGTGACACCTTTTTTTAAAAAATGATTTTCGATATATTGTTTTTGTTCTTTTGCCGATGCTATTTTTATTAGCTGATTATCAAAAATTATCGGGGTGGGAGTCAGCATATATGGAGCTCCGTCCATTCTAACACAACGATACTTTTGAAAGGAAGGTTTTATCATTTCGATTCGATTCCCATGCACCAAAATAGATGTTTTTGTTATTTTTTGTTTTTTTAAAATATGGATATTTTCAATAATATAAGCCATTAAATCACCACCAGTCATTTTAAGACAAGCTATGATTCTTTTTTTAAATATATGACTAATAATCGAGTAGGAGGCACATTTCCGTGCCGACCTCTCACACCACCGTACGTACCGTTCGGTATACGGCGGTTCGAAAGTTTATGAAATCACCTTCGATAAGGATTTTAAACCTTGATCTTGCCAATATTGATTATTTAATGCAAGATGTAATATAGGGTTGTTTGATAGGCGCCAATATCCCTTACGGGAGTTGGCGTTCTTTTTAGCTTCTTCCTTATATATCCCAAGTTTTACAAGGTTCTTATATTTCGTTTTAACCTTCTTCCACTCTTTCCACCTACACGCTCTTAACCTACGTCTCGTATGACTATCGATTTTATGTGCGTATTGCTTGATATCCGCGATTTTAAAGTAATTTCCCCAACCTTGTATCAGTTGGTTTATTTTCTTCACACGGAATTCCATGCTTACTCCCCAATTTCGGTTGGTCCATTTCTTTAATTTTTCTTCGAACCTTTTCTTCCGCTCTTTTGGCACAAATACTCTAGTTTTCCTTCCTCTTTGGTAGAAGCTTACTCCTAAGAATATCCGTGCTATCGGCTTTCCCACCGCACTTTTCTCCTGATTCACCTTCAACTTCAATTTTCTCTCGATAAATTGAGTGATGCTTTCTTTTATTCGTTCTCCTGCTTTCCTGCTTTTAACGAAAATATTACAATCATCTGCATACCTCACAAATTTGTGCCCACGCTTCTCTAATTCTTTATCTAATTCGTGAAGCATGATGTTGCTCAGTAACGGACTTAATGGGCCACCCTGTGGTGTTCCTTCTGTATTCGGTTTAATTAACCCATTGTCCATCACTCCTGCTTGGAGATATCTTCTGATTAGTTTCAAGGTTGGTTTATCAGTGATCGTTTTCGCGATAAGCGACATGAGTTTGTCATGGTTAACACGGTCGAAGAATTTCTCTAGGTCTATGTCTACGACAAAATTGTAGCCATCTTCGATATATTGTCTTGCTTGTTCTATCGCTTGATGTGCGCTTCTATTTGGTCTAAATCCATAACTATACGAACTAAATTGTTTTTCAAAGATGGGGGTAAGTTTCTGCACAATTGCTTGTTGAATGACTCTGTCTGTCACGGTAGGGATTCCAAGTTTCCTTGTTCCCCCGTTCGGTTTGGGGATATCCACCCTTCTTACTGCTTTTGGTTTATACTTTCCTTCTCTAATAAGTTCTCTAATTTGTTGACCTTCTTCTTTCAAATAAAGGCGAGTAGCTTCTATATCTTTCGCATCGACTCCTGCTGCTCCTTTATTCCTTTCCACCTTCTTGAAAGCATGGTTCAAATTATCTAGTTCTGTTATCTTTATAATTAGACTTACCGTTGATTTCATATTGTTCCCATGCTGTTGAGGTTGCATAAGGCTAACTCCACTCTATCCGAGAAACTCCGGTTTTCCGAACCTTCTTTTCTCGTATAGTCATTTTGTTTCTGTTTCCTCGTTTCCTTATCAATAACTCTAGCACGGTCGCTCCTTTCGTTCCGTCCTTCTCAAATCCTAGATTTGATACTATGACTTCGGCTGACTTCTCTTGATTCAGCTATCTATCACTAGATAGGTTCCCAATAGGATATTCAAGAGACCTCCCGGGGTAAGTTCACTCGCTTTCTCCTCATCTATCTGCCACATTTATTCTCATTTCATCCGGGGATATTTAGGACTTCATTTTGTTTAGCAAACTCGTCCTGAAATGAAAACCTCTAATGTGATTCGTATACCTCAGACCAAGGATTTGTCTAGGGCTTCCTTCAGATTCCGCGTCACCACGGACACCCTTGCCTTCGACTAATGGTTCGCATATCCCAACGCCCATAGCGGACTTGCACCGCCTAGCTAGTGAACATGCCCGGCACACTAAAAAAACTCAGTCATATGAACTGAGTCAATTTATTAAAATAGGAAGAGCTAGAACACTGTTTTTATATGGACTGAGTCTTTTCTTCCATTACATTAAGCTGTTTAAATGCTCAAAAAATGATGGATAAGAAACAGAAATTGCCTCAGCATTTTCCAGACTAAGCTCCCCTTCGCAAATAACGGATGCAACTGCAAGCATCATGCCAATGCGGTGGTCTCCATGGCTGTCTACAGCAGCTCCTTTAAGAGGAGTACCTCCATTAATAATCATACCGTCCTCTGTTGCTGTTATATCAGCACCCAATTTCTTTAATTCATTTACCACTGTATCAATTCGATTTGTTTCTTTTACTTTTAATTCATGGGCATCCTTAATAATAGTCGTCCCGTTAGCTTGCGTTGCCAATAAAGCAATAATCGGAATCTCATCAATTAATCGAGGAATAATATCTCCCTCTATCGTTATTCCAGAAAGACTGCTCGATGTCACAACAAGATCGCCAACTGGCTCAAATACTTCTGCTTCATTTAAATTTATTTCTACCTGAGCGCCCATTCTCTCCAATACATCCATGATTCCAGTACGCGTTGGGTTTAATCCGACATTTTTTAAGCTAATTTGACTATTCGGTACAATGCATCCTGCCACTAAAAAGAAGGCTGCGGAAGAAATATCCCCAGGAACAAGAATATCTGTACCTGTTAAGGTTTGTCCGCCTTGAATATGTATCTTTTTACCTTCAATTGTTACGTTGCCGCCAAAGCGTTTAATCATTCTCTCTGTATGATCTCTTGTAGAAACAGGTTCAATAACCGTTGTTATGCCATCTGCTTGTAGACCAGCAAATAAAATAGCAGACTTTACTTGCGCACTTGCAACAGGCAATTGATAAGAGATGCTTTTTAAATGACCGCCCCTGATAGATATTGGAGTAAACTCCCCATTATTTCTACCATCAATTTTTGCTTCCATCGTACGCAATGGATTAACCACTCTTGTCATTGGTCTTTTCCCAATTGAAGAATCACCGATTAAAGTACTATGAAAATCCCTTCCAGAAAGAATTCCTGACAGGAGACGAATGGTTGTTCCTGAATTACCGACATCCAACACCTCTTTTGGTTCCAGCAATCCATCTAAACCATTGCCATCAATAATAACATTTCCTTCTTTATGCTCAATGGCTACTCCAAGCTTTTGGAAACAAGAAATAGTGCTTAAGCAGTCATCTCCCATTAAAAAATTTGCAACTGTTGTTCTTCCCTTTGCGATTGCTCCAAACATGACAGATCGATGGGAAATAGATTTATCTCCCGGAATAAAAAGCTCACCTTGTAAGCTTGTCGGACTTGCATTTAATTTTATTGGTTTCATTCATATCACCTTTTTATCCATTAATTACTTTTCAATCGTTGTTTCGTAAGCAGAATAGCGTGCAATGCATTTTTGTGCTCGTATTCTGTCTTTATCTGTTTGAAAACTAATGACTAAGATACCATTTATTTCTTCTCTTGTTTCCACAATACGTATATTCGTTATGCTTATTTTTTCCTTTGCTAAAAAACCGGTTATTTCCGAAATAACTCCAGGAAAATCGGGAACATCTACATATAAATCATAAAACGCAGGAATCGCACCTCTTTGATTTTGAGGAAGCTCATCCCTTACATTTTTTGCATGTTGAAAATAGTTAAACAATGCATCCGAGTTTTCTTCTTTAATCAAGGAAATTACTTTATCCATTTCTTTTTGCCAATCATTTAAAAGATACAATAATACTTCCTTATTATGCAATAAAATATCGCGCCACATAGATGGGCTGCTTGAAGCAATTCTCGTTATATCTCTAAACCCGCCAGCTGCAAGTCTTGTGACAAGTTCATTCGTTTTACTTGTTTGATCTGCTTGATGCACTAAGGATGTGGCAACAATATGCGGCAAATGACTAATAACCCCAGTCAATAAATCATGTTCCTTTGGTGAAATAATCAAAAATCTTGCTTTTGTACCTTCTAACCAGCTGATTAGCCGATTGACTTCCACTTCTTTTGTATGGGAATCAGGGGTTAATAGATAAAAGGCATTTTCAAAAAGCAATTCTTTTGCTGCAGAAACTCCACTTTTATGAGATCCAGCCATCGGATGACCGCCAATAAAAGTAACACCTTTATTTAACAGAATTTGCGCCTTTTGCATAATTTGTCCCTTTGTACTTCCCACATCCGTTATAATAACTTCTTTTTTTAAAGGAAATGCAGCCAGCATCTTAATAATTGTTTCTGCTTCCTTTACAGGAGTAGCAATTAAAATTAAATCTGCATCTATCGCTCCAGCTTTAATGGAGTCAACATTCTCATCTATAACACCCAGCATTTTTCCGAGCTTGACATTATGTGCTGAAACATCGTATCCAACAATAAAACTTTGCGGATGCCTTTCTTTTATACATAAAGCTAATGAACCACCAATTAGTCCCAATCCTATTATGAAGACGCGGCCATTCACATTCCTCACCGCCTTCTTCTTTTATAAAATTACAAAACAGCTGCCTTCTCTTCTATAAACTGAGACATTACTTTTAACAATCCTTCATTTTGTTCTTTAGAGCCAACTGTAATCCGTACAGACGTTGGGAAATTTAACGGCACTCCAGAACGAACGATATATCCATTTCTCATAAAGTATTGAAAAACTTCATTACCATCTGTTTTAAAATCGATTAAAACGAAATTAGTTTGGGATGGATAAAAGGAAAGTCCATGTTCCTCACAAAATGAATAAAATTGTTCCAAACCTTCTCTGTTTTTCTGTTTACAATTCTCAACAAATTCCTGATCATCTAACGCAGCTTTAGTTGCAATTTGCCCCAAAGTATTTACATTAAACGGCTCTCTAATTGGCTCTAGCGTAGTTATTAGTTTTTCATTCGCAATGCCGTACCCTACACGCAAGCTTGCAAGACCATATATTTTTGAGAAGGTTCTTAAAACGATTAAGTTTTCGAACTGTTTCGCTAGCTTAACGCCATCATAATAATCTTCTGCGACTACATATTCGTAATATGCTTCATCCAAAACAACCAATACATCTTTTGATACGGCGTTTAAAAAGTTTACTAGTTTTTCTTCTGTTATATACGTACCGGTTGGATTATTAGGACTGCAAAGCCAAACAACACTTGTATTCTCATCAATCGCTTGAAGCATTTCATCTAAATCATGATTTCCTTCACTTGTTAATGGAATTTCTCTTACTTCGGCTCCATCGACAATCGCATTATGCTTATATTGACCGAATGTATGAGTTGCCATCACTGTGTTTAAACCCGGTCTTAATAAAGCACGGGATATCATTAAAATAATTTCGTCCGAACCATTTCCAAGCACTAATTCCTGCGGAGAAACTTGTAAAAATTCTGCTAATGCCAAACGCAAATTGGTTGCATAGCCATCTGGGTATAAAGCAAAAGAACCGTCCACATTTTTCAGTGCTTCCATTACTTTAGATGAGCTGCCAAACGGATTTTCATTCGATGCAAGCTTTACAATTTCCTCTAAATTAAACTGCTTTTTTACTTCCTCGATTGTTTTTCCTGGTTGATAAGCGGTTAAATTTAGTAGTTGCTCTTTCCATTTCATGCTTTTCACCTCAGATTATAATTTCAATTCTTAATAATTTTCTTTTAAGTCCGGTCTAAGCTGGATTGCGTTTTCCAAATAAACATGCTTTATGTCCTTTTGTGAAACAGCTGTATTTACATGAAACATGATGCGAACACATTTTTTCAACGATAAAGGTACATCCATTTCTTTCATGCACATTACTGGTACATACGTCCAGCCTTCTTGTAGACGAATAACTTTAGCAGGGAAAGCAGCAGTAATATCATCCGTGACCGAAACAAACGCAGATGCAACATCATCGGCTTGTATATCATTTAATGAAATCATTTCTTTTACAAGTCGTTCCGTTGCCTGAAGGATCGTTTTTTCTTCATTTTTTTCTACGGTAATTGCTCCCCGCACTCCTCTAATCATTTACATTCTCCCCATCCATAAATAATTGTAGCTCTTGTTTTAGCTCTACTTCTCCAATTTTTTCGATAACCGGATTTCCAATGCTCTCTAACAATACAAAGTGAATCTCCCCATTAAAGGATTTTTTATCTTGTTTCATCCGTTTAATTAATTTGTCTATTTCCAAATGGTCTGGAATCTGTGTATCGTAGTTTAGCTTTGTCAACCAGTTTAGCAGTTGCTTTATAGAAAAATCGAGACCAAGCTTCTTTTTGCTTATTTTTAACGCGAAGACCATGCCAATTACAATTGCTTCTCCGTGTGTGATATTGCCATAACCCATTTCTGCCTCAATTGCATGTCCCAGCGTATGACCAAAGTTCAAATAGGCACGCACTCCAGCTTCTTTTTCATCTTGGCTGACAATATCCGCTTTTACTTCAATTCCTCTTTTTAATAAAGAAGACCATGTTTGCTCTGGAACAACCGAAAAATCTGTTATATCTTCCAAAAGCATGGAGTAAAAATGAAAATCACTAATTAAAGCATGCTTCATCACTTCTCCAAATCCGGATTTAACCTCTTTTAGAGGCAATGTTTGAATATAGGAAGTGTTATATATAACCGCTTCTGGCTGATAAAATGCCCCAATCATATTTTTGCCTTGAGGATGATTGATTGCTACTTTTCCACCAACAGCACTATCATGAGCCAAAATAGTTGTTGGCAATTGAATAAACGGGATTCCACGCATATAAGTTGCAGCTACAAAGCCAGCTAAATCTCCAACTGCTCCACCACCAAGTGCTAACACAAACGATTTACGATCCAGATTTTGCTGCAGCGCAAATGTTAAGCAATCATAAAAAACATCGAATGTTTTTGCTTTTTCTCCTGCTGGCACAGTATATGTAACAACAGAAAAAGACGCTAATTCATCCATTAGAGAAGCTAAATGAAGCTTCTCTACTGTCTCATCGGTTATGACTAATATTTTTGTCATATCTGGATAATGACTATGTAACATAGCTGGTAAAAAGGATTGGGCATTTTCTCCTATCAGAACATCATACAGCTTAGATTCTGTTTTAACGGAAACTTTATCCATTAAAATTCCCTCGCATATTGACGATGATCATTGATATTATTCAATAAAGCATCAAATCTATCCGCATAAAACTGGTCGATAATAGCACAAGCCAATTCCCATGCAATAACATTTTCTGCAACTACTGCTGCAGCCGGAACTGCACAGCTATCCGATCTTTCAATACTTGCTGCAAATGGTTCTTTTGTATCGATATCCACGCTTTTTAACGGCTTATACAGTGTTGGAATGGGTTTCATTACACCTCTAACAACAATAGGCATTCCCGTTGTCATTCCGCCTTCTAGACCACCTAATCTATTCGTCTGACGAGTGTATCCTTTTTCTTCATCCCAAATAATTTCATCATGCACTTCACTGCCTGGTTTTCTTGCGGCTTCAAAGCCAATGCCAAATTCTACGCCTTTAAATGCATTGATGCTCATGATAGCACCAGCAAGTTTTGCATCCAGCTTACGGTCATAATGAACATAACTGCCTACACCTGTTGGCATGCCTTCCACAATAACTTCGACAATTCCACCGATGGAATCACCATTTGTTTTCGCATCATCAATTGCCTTCATCATTTGTTTTTCTGCTATTGGATCTAAACAACGAACTGGTGATTTTTCTGATACTTCAATAACTTTATCAATGGAATCATATTGAATCGCTTCAGATTTCACACCGCCAATTTCTACTACATGTGAAGCTATTTTAATTCCAAGAAGGGAAAGTAGTTTTTTGCCGACTGCTCCAGCTGCTACCCTTACCGTTGTTTCTCTTGCAGATGATCTTTCTAATACATTTCTCATATCTCGATGACCATATTTAATTGCCCCGTTTAGGTCAGCATGGCCTGGTCTTGGTCGAGTAATTTTTCGTTTAATTTCTGTTTCTTCTTCATCGATTGGCTCTTGTCCCATAATTTTTGTCCAATGCTTCCAATCATTATTTTCAACAATCAAAGATACGGGTGAACCTAATGTGTATCCGTGTCTGATTCCTCCGCCAATTTCCACCGTGTCTGTTTCAATTTGCATTCTTCTGCCACGTCCATGGCCCTTTTGTCTTCTTGCTAATTCCTCGTTAATATCTGTTGCAAGTAATGGCATTCCCGCAGGAAGACCCTCTATAATTGTAATAAGTTTGGGACCATGTGATTCCCCTGAAGTTAAATATCTCATTTATCGAATCCTTTCTCCCTTCAACGCTTTAAAGTAAATATGTTTCAATATAACATACGTTTGATCATAAAAATAGTGAAAATATAAAAATTATAAAAAAAATTGCTTTTTACAGTTAAAACACCAGAATATTTTTACTTTTATGAGTTTTAGGTTTTCATTCTATTATTTGTTTGTTAGCAAAAAAAGATTCTGTCTGCAGCGTCCATATTTGTTGTAGTAAAAAAGGTAGGGATGTCACTTTTTTTGGGACTGCTCACAACTATTTGTGCATACCCTCGCTTTTTTCATCATAGAAAATTTTAAAATAAATGCCCTCGCAGCAAATTTTTAATCGTTAGTGGAGATAATGAGAGAGTGTTTATGTGATTTTTTTGTAAAAAAAGGTATCTTCTGTTTCTAATCCATATTTACGTGGATTAAAAATCTGCTCCGTACTTCCTACGAAAAAAATGCCTCCTGGACGTAAAGCGGCTGCAAATTTTTGATATAATAAATCTTTTGCCTCTTCTGTAAAATAAATAAGAACATTGCGACAAATAATTAAATCAAAAGATTCCTGGAAAGGATCTGCTAATAAATTTTGTTTCTGAAAAACTACCGATTTTTTTACTTCTGCACCTACTTCATAAAAGCTTCCATTTTGGTTAAAATATTTGTCTTTTTGATTAAGAGGCACTTCATTTAATGCTCTTTCTACGTAGAGCCCAGCTTGCGCTTTTTTGATTGCGTTTATATCTATATCAGTTGCTAGTATAGTATACTTTGAAAAAGGTAAGCTATTGGCAAGAATCATCGAAATAGTATATGGCTCTTCACCAGTTGAACAGGCAGCACTCCATACCTTAAGCTTTGCTCCACCTTTTTTTATTAGCGAAGGGAGTATCTTTTTCTCTAATACTTCCCATCTTTTATAGTTTCGATAAAATTCTGATACATTTATTGTCATTCGATCTAATAATTCTTCTAATAGTTCCTTATTTTTGCGAATTGCCTGAAAGTATTCATAAAAGGATGTAAAGCCTCTTTTTACATAAAGAGACGTTAGTCTTCTTTTCATTTGCGCTTCCTTATACAAGGATAAGTCGATTCCTGATGTTTTATAAAAATCCCTTACAAAATCCTCATAATCTTTTTCCATTCTTTTCCCTCACTAAATCACACAGTTTTTCTTTTTTATAGTATAAACGATAACAATAGAAAAGGGGGGATATAATTTATCTAATCTATTATTATCACCCCTCTTTTACCTCCTTAAGCTTCTTTCATTCGTTTACAAACTTTGATAGCTATAGATACGTTAAGAAAAGCACGTGGCGCCTTGAACAGCTCTGAAAACTCAGGAAAGTGCTTTTTACTTTTAGAAGCATGGGAGGAATACTCACTGGGACTGGCTGCTTGCGCTAGACACTCACCTAAGTTCAAAGCTTCTATTGTTTAGCAACCATACCTTGTAATGAAATCCGAAAACAGATTGCTTGTAACGGAGGGTAGGAAGGCTAAAGACCCAACAACCGCAAGGCAACGATGAGGAGGAGGCTCAAGCGTTGCCCCGCGGAAAGCAACCTCCACAATAAAAAACAAGCCTCCCATTTTATTGTTCTAAACCGATTCCTATTAAGATTTGCAAATGAATTTGAAGGTGCGAAGTTTGAGTTTCTCCCCTTTAAATAAAAACAGGCATTCTCCTATTAAAAACCGTAAAAAAAGACACTTGAATATTCAAGCATCTTTGTTTTGCTCCCCTATTATGGGCACTAAATCCGTCAAGAAATTTTATCTTGTCTGAATTAATAAACCCAGCTATTCGCAGCTTTTTGATACTCTATTAATTCCTCAGCTTTAAAAAACAATGCAATTTCTCTTGCGGCACTTTCCGGGCTGTCTGAACCATGGATAATATTTTTGCGCATCACTACCCCGAAATCGCCGCGAATCGTACCCGGCAATGCTTCTAGTGGGTTTGTTTTCCCCATCATTAGTCGTGATTTTGCAATAACATCTTCCCCTTGCCAAACCATAGCAAAAACTGGTCCAGAAGTAATAAAATTCACTAATTCAGAAAAAAATGGCTTTCCTACATGTTCTTGATAATGTTTTTCAGCCAATTCTTGTGATACATTCATTAGTTTAGCTCCTGCTAACTGGAAGCCTTTTTGTTCAAAACGTTCCATAATTTTGCCTATCAGATTTCTTTGTACTCCATCTGGCTTTACCATTAAAAACGTTTTCTCCATAAGCTCACTCCTATATCATAATTAGAAAAGTGCGGGGCGCCTTGTTTAGCCCCGAATAAAAATGTTCTCCTGACTCCGGAAAGTGCTTTTCCTTTTAAAGGTTATGCACACGCTCAATTAGTCCGCAGCCTGCATACACTTCACTTTCCATAGGTCTATACGTTTGAGTCTCCTCGAAGTAAGCTCCGGCAGAGTCTCACCCTGTCTCGAAATTCCCATAGGAGTCTTCATATCTTCGACCCTGCTCTGTGTTTCACAGCATAGTTGAATAAAACAAACTAGAAAACTGCTAAAATTATGTATTCATGATAGAAGACGTAGTTAGTTCTTTTCTTTTGCCATAGTGTAAATTATTTGTATGGATGTTTACCAAAAAAACATTACCATAAATTTGTTTCTTTTGCAAAAAATTCTAATATTTCCGCTTACCAAGATATTTTGCTATATTTATTAATGCTTTTTTGGATCGGTTATTCGGCAAATCTTCAATCGATTTTAATGCCTTTTCTAAATATAAATTGCTAATTTCTAATGAACGTTCAATAGCATCTGAGTTTTTAATCAGATCAATAATTTCTTGTAAATCCTGCTTTTTCATATCTTCATGAACTTGAATCACTTTATCGCGGACTTCTTTATTTTCCATAGCAAAAAGAACAGGCAATGTAATATTCCCTTGCAGTAGATCTCCTCCAGCCGGCTTTCCCAAGTCCTTTTCTGTTGCGACAAAATCAAGAACATCATCAATAATTTGATAAGACATTCCAACATAATACCCAAAGTGATAAAGCTTCCTTTGATATTTTTCTTCCACATCAGAAACAATAGCACCTACTAAAGAACTCGCTGAAATTAATAGAGCTGTTTTTCTTTTTATTCTGCGAAAATAATCTTTTATATTTTGATCGAATCGATATTTGTCTTTTATTTGTTCAATTTCTCCGATACAAACTTCTACAATAGTATTTGCTAGTACTTTATGTGCAGCAGGCTTATCAATATCACTCATTATTTCTAATGATCTGGCAAAAATATAATCTCCTGTATACATAGCGATTTTATTATCCCATTTCGCCTTAATTGTAGGTTGTCCTCTGCGCAAGTCAGCATTATCTATTACATCATCATGAACTAATGATGCCATATGTATCAATTCTAGCGAAACAGCAGCCTTTGTTATAGAAATTCTATCAAAATCCCCAAATTGTCCTGCAAGCAGAACAAATATTGGACGTATCCTTTTTCCGCCTGCTTGCAGTAGATGCATGGAAGACTCCCGTAATAGGGTAGAATCAGCATTTACTGTTTCTTCTAGTGTTTTTTCAATCAAATCAAGATCCGAATTCAAAAATGAATACATCATTTTTAATTTCACTAACTACTCACCTGTCTTTTACTTTCTGTACGAAAGAAGCATTTGGAAAAGCAACTATCTTACAGAAACTTTATTTTTCTTTACTCCCTATGTGCACAGCTGCAACTCCGCCGCTATATGCTTTGTACGAGACATTTATTAAGCCAGCTTGCTTAAACATATCTGCAAGTTCCTTCATTCCTGGAAAATCTCGTGCTGATTCTTGCAGCCAAGAATATTCTTTATAACTTTTTGCAAACATCTTTCCGAATAGAGGCATCACATATCGAAAATAAAAATAGTAGCATTGTTTAAAAACAGGCATAGTCGGCTGAGACGTTTCTAAGCAGACAACTAATCCACCAGGCTTTACTACTCTTCTCATTTCTTTTAGCACTTGGAGATAATCTGGTACATTTCGTAAACCAAAGCCGATTGTTACATAATTAAAATGATTATCTGGAAACGGAAGCTCCATTGCATTGCCATGTATTAAACGTACATTATCATATTTTTTTGTTTTTTCTTTACCGATGCTTAACATATTTTCACTAAAATCCAACCCAGTTACATGGCCATTTGGACCAACAGACTCTGCCAAGCTGATAGTCCAATCAGCGGTACCACAGCAAACATCTAAGGCAGATGATCCCTTTGACACATTCATTTTTTTCATCGTATCTTTACGCCAGATCTTATGCTGCTGAAAACTAATCAATGTGTTCATTTTATCATAATTACCATATATTTTTTCAAATACATGATGTACTTTTTCTTCCTTTGATTGCTGTTGCTGCATTACCTATTACCCTTCTTCCGCATACAATTGTAGTTGTTTACATTCACTTAAAATACGCTGTACCTTCTCTTTTAATATGCTGCTTATAGACTTAGGAAGCATTTCGACTGCCTTTGCCAATTGATTCTCGGCAGACAGGAGAGTATTTTCTAAATTATGAAGAATTGTTGATTTCCTAGATGCTTTTGCATTCTTTTTCTCTAATGACATTCTCTCTAACACAATAGACTTTCCTGTTTGTAGATATGTATTTTTTTCTCGTAATAATCTGTTTATCACCAAAATGTGACGAGAATATTCTTTCCATTCTTCTAATTCAAAACGAGTTAAAAGTTTATTTAATAAAGAAAACTCCACTATTTCTATGCTATTTAAAAGTTGTTTTAGATTTCCTGCCGATTGTTGGTAAAGGATAATCTTATGCTCATTAATTTCCTTAATTGCTTCAGCAAATATTTTGATCATAGTAATATCACCAACATCTGCTAACAGTTTATAATAATGGCCGCTATAATAATCTCCTGCTAAAACAGTCAGCTGCCTGTTCTTTTCTATTTCACCACTGATGCTGTTATTTGTAACAAGTTCATGGGTATCAAGGGCAATTTGAATTAACATTGTTGTCATTGCGTATATCTCTACTTCTTTATCTGACAGTTTCGAATCATTTAATGCAGCAACTGTTAAAAGAAGTTTATCCTCATCCACGTATGGTTTTGGAATATGCTGAAACAGATAAGCATGAGATATTTTCTTAAAAATTTCTTCTCTCACTTTATCCACCATTTCTTGTGTATTTGCCATCTTATCACCCTTGTTCCCCTAATATTTTCAAAATTTGACAAATGCTCACTTTCATCCTTGTTTGCGTATCTAAAACCTTTCTCACCAACTCACTAAACACCGCAGATATTTTGTATCAAGGCATCAAAGAATTTCATTAAACAAAGAAGTATGCAAGTAACACACTTGTCTATATTCTAATTTATTCATCCACTATTTTATGTTTAAAGACTCGATAATTATAACATAAAAATCGGTTTAATTTATATGAAACGCCTCAGGCTAGCAAAGTCTATCTATTCCTTATTTCAAAAAAGACAATACTTCTGCTCTTGCATCAGCATTTTCAGCATATCTTCCACGTACAGCTGTTGTAATGGTTTTTGTACCAGGTTTATTGACACCTCTCATAGTCATGCACATATGCTCTGCTTCAATTACAACCATCACTCCATGAGGTTCTAGCATTTCATTAATGGTATCAGCAACGGTTGTTGTAATTCTTTCTTGCAATTGCGGTCTTTTTGCTACTGACTCTACCGCTCTTGCTAATTTACTTAATCCGGTCACTTTTCCATTTCTCGGAATATACGCTACGTGAGCTAATCCATAAAACGGAACCAAATGATGTTCACACATGCTATAAAAGGGGATATCCTTCACTAACACAAGCTCTTCATGATCTTCCCCAAAAATTGTTTGAAAATATTCTTTTGGATTTTCCTGCAGTCCTGAAAAGATTTCACTGTACATCTTCGCTACTCTTGCAGGAGTATCTAGTAAACCTTCTCTATGAGGATCTTCTCCAATTGCTTCTAAGATTAATTTTACTGCTTCTTCAATTTGCGCCAAGTTTACTTTAGCCATTCTTCTTCCTCCTAAAGCCTTTCATTCCGTACATCTCTACCCATATTAGCATATTAAAGCATGTAAAACTACGAAAGGTCAATCTAGATTTAATTTTATATGTACCATGCTAAATAACATTACTACGTTTCATTCATTTAGCTAAATAATCATTCTGCTTCTGCCAACACTTCTAAAAATACATACAATAAGGAGGGTAATATAAAAGCGGTAGTTTGTCGACTGTTTATTTGCTTTTCTGCCGAAGAGGTAATATAGATCAAAGCACGGGGCGCCTTGTTTTGCCCCGATAAAAAATGTTCTCCAGACTCCAAAAGTGTTTTTACTTTTAAAGTTCGGAAGCAATACTCACTGAAGTTAGTCCCTGTCCGGCTAAATACACGTAAAGAGGAAAATCGACTAACTACGCAACATCCTTTTTCAGCATCGATTGACTCGCGTCCTGCGAACCTTATGTCTTTGCCAGCAGTTGTACATCCTTTACATCAGAGCTAGACAGCAGTCAAACTTCAGAAGACTTATACTGTCTTATCTTTATAAAAAGAAAAAACCGCGAAGATTCGCGGTTTTCATTGAAATACGTTGCAATGTATGTAATTACTTCACTGCGTCTTTAAGTGCTTTACCTGGTTTAAAAGCAGGAACTTTACTTGCTGCAATTTCAATTTCTTCACCTGTTTGAGGATTGCGTCCTTTACGTGCTGCACGCTCACGTACCTCAAAGTTACCAAAACCGATAAGTTGTACCTTATCCCCATCTTTTAAAGCATTTAAGATTGTATCGAAAACAGCGTCAACTGCTTTAGTAGCGTCTTTTTTTGATAATTCACTTGCTTCAGCAACTGCATTGATTAATTCTGTCTTGTTCATGCCTTTCACCTCCTCCCAAATGTTTCAAATAAATCTTTCCATTACATTCCTATCATTATTTGTAAACAAATTATCGGAATTATATACGTCATCCCGAACTTTTTCTTAAACATGGACTATATTAGTGCATTTAAAAGAATAATTCAAGTAAAAAGCTATCCACCATATCTTTTGTGCTTTTAATGACGCTAATTCCTTTAAAAGATTATCATAATCAATTAAGCTTATCAAGAAATTTCATATAAAGATAGCTATCTTTTCTTATTTTGATATAAAAATGTAATACATGTATTATTTTCTTCATTTATCTTTTCGACCTTCTTTATCCATATCTGACATCCATCGCTTTACAAAAAACTATAATATTTTCGAAGCCTGGATGCTGGCACAACCGCTAAGTTATCTACCATCCATTTCTTTTATACTTTCCTAGACAATAAAAAAGAACCCTATAAAAGAGTTCTCCTAAAGTATGATTGCAATTAAGCCTCCTGAGCCTTCATTAATAATTCGTTCAAGTGTTTCTTTTAATTTATATCTAGCATTTTCAGGCATTAAGGAGAGCTTCGCTTGGATCCCTTCTCTTACGATCGAGCTTAAACTTCTTCCAAATATATCGGAATTCCAAATGGACAAAGGGTCATCTTCAAAGTCTTGCATTAAGTATCTGACAAGCTCTTCACTTTGTTTCTCTGACCCAATGATAGGAGCAAACTCGGATTCTACATCCACTTTTATCATGTGAATGGAAGGAGCCACAGCTTTTAATCTTACCCCAAAACGTGAACCTTGACGTATAATTTCCGGCTCATCTAAGCTCATATCAACTAACGAAGGTGCAGCTATTCCATAACCAGTTTGTTTTACCATTTTTAAGGCATCGGAGATTTGGTCATATTCCGTTTTAGCATGAGCAAAATCTTGCATCAATTCTAATAAATGGTCTTTTCCTCTTATTTCTACCCCGACAATTTCTTTCAAAATTTCATCATATAGTTCATCTGGCGCAAACAAGTCAATTTCTGCTACCCCTTGACCCATTTCAATCCCGGCTAATCCTGCTTTATCAATAAAATCATAGTCACTAAAGTGCTGTACTACTCGGTCTACATCTCTTAATCTTTTAATATCTTTGACTGTTTCTTTGACTGCTTCTTGATAATTATCACGAAGCCAATGATTTTCACGCAGCACCATTACCCAGCTTGGTAAATTCACATTTACTTCTAATACTGGGAATTCGAATAAAGCTTCTCTCATAACATTAAAGACGTCTGACTCCCGCATTGATTCTACACTCATCGCAATAACTGGTATATCGTATTTTTCCGACAGTTCAGCTCTTAATGTTTCTGTGTTCGGATGGAATGGTTGAGCACTGTTTACGATCATAATAAAAGGCTTTCCAACCTCTTTTAATTCTTCAATCACACGATTTTCGGCTTCTAAATAATTACTTCTAGGAATATCACCGATCGTGCCGTCTGTCGTAATTACAACGCCAATTGTACTATGCTCTTGAATTACCTTTCTTGTACCAATTTCAGCTGCTTCATGAAAGGGAATAGGTTCTTCATACCAAGGTGTATTGATCATTCTCGGACCATTTTCGTCTTCATAGCCTTGTGCTCCTGGCACTGTATATCCAACACAATCTACAAGTCTTATATTAACATCCAATCCTTCATCTACCTTCACAGAGGCCGCTTGATTTGGAACAAACTTTGGTTCAGTTGTCATAATCGTTTTTCCTGCTGCACTTTGTGGAAGCTCATCCTTTGTTCTTGTTCTGTCTCCTTCATTTTCCATATTAGGGATTACTACAAGTTCCATAAATTTTTTTATAAAAGTTGATTTTCCAGTCCGAACAGCACCTACTACTCCTAAATAAATATCGCCGCCCGTTCTTTCAGCAATATCTTTGAAAATATTGACCTTTTCCAAGTGATCCCCTCCTGAACTTTCCCTAGTATATGGGATTAAAAAATCCTTATAATACTATATGACAATATATATTTATGACGTTGTCCTATATCATTATGACTGATTTTAAAAATTTCCCTCCTCTTTCATGTATTTTTATTTCGTTAACGAATGATTGTTGTACCTATCATGTAAACTATCGTTGTTTATCATTCTAGTCGGCAATAATCCGTGATTTTACATGTCTATTTTTAATACATATTTAAAAATCAGGTTTTTATTAAAATGAAAATAAAAACCCTTCTCTTCAATATATACTTGAAAAGAAGGGTTATGACATTTTTCAAAAAAATACGATAACAATTTTGTGAAGACTTTCTTGAAGACATGGTGTTCGTTTAAAAAACGGAATGCACTCTCAATTAGTCTGCAGCCTGCATACACTTCGCTTTCCATGTGGCAGGGGCTCGGGGCTGTCCGACAATTCCTATAGGTGTCTTCAGGGGTTCTGGCAGCTCTCTGCTTCCATTACAAGGATCTCCTCATCGTGTTTATTTGATTAACATGCTTGTTTTTCCTACATCACTATGTTGACATGAATGAGAATCCATTGCCTATTCGCTTCCACAAAAATAAGCCTCAGTAAAGAAGGGGAACTTTACTGAGGCTTTATTTGACTATTGTACCCTTACCCAGTTCAATCCACCAGGTTGCTTCGTTGCATTGTATGCTCGTTATTGTAAATCGCTTCATTCAAATGCCTAATTTGTGAAAAAAAAAACAAAGATTTTTAATAAAGCCGGAAGATACATAAACAAGTCTCTTCCGCTTTTTCTGTGAAAATAAAACGGGCGAGTGGCTATTCTGGGTATCTGTATAATACAGTAACGTGTTCTATTTGATAGGGCGGGTACAGGATTTTGGTGTAAAGAAAATCTTGAAGCGTGGACTTCTAGAAAAAAGACAATAGTAAAGAAAGGGTGTGACCTCAATTTTTTAAAAAAATCACAACCTTAATAGAGTATTGTAATGGAAGGTCGTCTAACCAGCTAGACGTGGTTCAGAGAAGTGTTGCTTATTAATAAATAGGGTATATATAATTCTTAAAACTTTATGTGCAATAGCCTGTAAAGCTTTTTTCTTTCCTCTTCTTGCAGATAGAGACCAAAAAACATTTGACATTGAGGTATTTTTCGACCTTGATATAGCCCAAGCAACCTCACAAAGAGCAGCTTTTATATGTGGGTTTCCTTGAACGCTTTTGGAACTTTTCTTTTTACCAGCACTTTCATTATTGCCAGGTGATACACCAGCCCAAGAAGCTAAATGTCTTGATGAAGGGAATTGGCTCATATCTGTTCCGATTTCCGCAATAATAACAGCAGCTGTGTGTTCCTTTATACCTGGGATAGATAAAAGTATTTCTTTTTCTTCTTGATAGGAATGAAGCAGGGTATCTATCCTATTTTCAAGTTCTTGAATGGAAGTTTCCAAATACATGATATGATTCCAAGAGCTTTTAATCATAAACATTTGATGTTCATTTAATGTTCCGAAAAGAGAATCGGAAATGGTATCAGCCTTCTTGCGGAGAGAATGATGGATATTGGCATCAACATCAGCCTTATCAAGGTATCCATTATCGACTAACTGTTTCAAAAGTTTACGTCCAGAAACCCCAAAGATATCAGAAATAACTGAACCAAGCTTTATGTTTGAACATTCGAGGACCTTTGAAATTCTATTTTTTTCAGCTGTTAAGTTACCAACCCATTTCTTGCGTAAACGGTTCAAATCTCTTAATTCCCGAAGATCTTGGGAAGGGACAAAGCTTTTTTCAATCAATCCATGACGAAGAAGCTTGGCAATCCATTCTGCATCTGAAACATCGGTCTTACGACCAGGAACGTTTTTAATACGTTGGGCATTGGCCACAGTAATATCGAAATATCCTTCAAGGATGTTGTATACCGGCTTCCAATAGATTCCGGTACTTTCCAGAGCAATGTGTGTAATTTGTTTTTCTTCTAACCACTTTAATAAATCAAATAAACTTTTGGTTAAAGTGGAAAAAGTCTTGGTTTCTTTTTGAATGGATTCATTATTAGTGCCAGTTAGGGCACAAACTACAATCTCTTTTTGATGAACATCCATTCCGGCACAATGGGTTAATAAAATGTCCAAATAAAACAACCTCCAAAGTAGTGTCTATGGAAAGTGGAATAAGCTTGGTCAAACAGCATTTTTCTGTACGTGATCATCCTCAAAAATTGAAGAGTCAACAAAGGGGTGTACACAAGGCAAATTCCAAACAGTTTCTTATACAGGGTCGAACCACCACAAAAGCGCACGTAAAGATTACTTCCCATAGCATTAATCAGTATGGAAAAATGGACAAAAAAGTAAAACCCCGGCTTAGAAAAAATTTTCATGCCGGGGTGTGAGTGTGAAATCATGTGTGTTTCTTATTCTATGTATTGAGATGCTAGGATGTTTAATAAGTCTTCCATTTCATGTGTTTTGCCTCTTTCCATTAAACTATCCACTGCATCCTTTGCATTTCCACCATTAAACAGCACATTATATAATGCTGTCGTAATTGGCATTTCAACATCATATTTTTGTGCGAGCTGATATCCGGCCTTTGTTGTTCGTATTCCTTCCACAACCATTCCCATATTTTCCAATACTTCTTCAAGAGGACAACCTTTTCCTAAAAGATTGCCTGCTCTCCAGTTTCGTGAATGAGCACTTGTACAAGTAACGATCAAATCGCCAATTCCTGTTAGTCCTGCAAACGTTAATGGGTTAGCACCCATCTTCGTTCCAAGTCTTGCCATTTCAGCTAATCCTCTAGTAATTAAGGCTGCTTTGGCATTGTCTCCGTACCCTAAACCATCGGTAATTCCAGCACAAACAGCGATTATATTTTTTAACGCTCCACCTATTTCCACACCAATAAGATCAGGATTTGTATACACCCTAAAATTAGAATTGATGAATAAATCTTGGACTTTTCCTGCTTCCTCCATATTTTTTGAAGAAACAGTAACCGTAGTAGGATGACGCAGGCTAACTTCTTCTGCGTGACTTGGTCCAGAAAGCACAACAATGCTTTTTATCAGGTCAGAAGGTATTTCCTCTTCCATAATTTCTGAAATTCTAAGCAATGTCTCTGGTTCAATGCCTTTGCTGACATGAATAAATGTTTTTGGCGTATTCACAAAAGGAAGTATTTGTTTTATTACTTCTCGCATTGCTTTTGTTGGGACCGATAGCACAATATAAGAAACATCTTGTAAAGCCTCTTCCATAGAAGTGAAACCATTCACTTCATTTGGAAGAATAATATTAGGCAAATATTTTTTATTTTCATGATGCTGATTTATTTCATCAATTGTTTGCTGATTTTTTCCCCATATATGGACAATATGCCCATTATCTGCAAGTACTAAGGAGAGGGCTGTACCCCAGCTCCCAGCACCAATCATGGCAATTTTATTTTTACTATCAGCCATTTTAACACCTCTTTTATTTTCGTTCTCTAGCAAAGATTTTAATTGGTGTTCCTTCAAAACCAAAGGCATCTCTTATTCGATTTTCTAAGAAACGTTCGTAAGAGAAGTGAAGCAATTCTGGATCATTTACAAAAACAACAAATGTCGGCGGACCAACAGCAACTTGTGTAGCATAGTAAATTCTTAATCGTTTTCCTTTGTCCGTTGGTGTCGGGTTCATAGCAATTGCATCCATAATCACATCATTTAATACACTTGTTTCTATTCGTCTCGTGTGATTATCACTTGCGATATTAATCATCGGTATAAGTGTATGAATACGTTTTTTTGTTTTTGCAGATAAGAATACAATCGGTGCATAATCTAAAAATAAGAAATGCTCACGAATATTCTGTTCAAATGCTTTCATCGTTTTTTCATCTTTTTCCACAGCATCCCATTTGTTTACAACAATAATAATAGCTCGTCCTGCTTCATGAGCATAACCTGCAATCTTTTTATCTTGTTCAATAATGCCTTCTTCTCCATCGATAACTACTAAAACAACGTCCGATCTTTCAATAGCTCTTAAAGCACGAAGCACACTATATTTTTCAGTGCTTTCATATACTTTTCCTTTTTTTCTCATACCAGCAGTATCAATAATGACATACGGGTCTCCATTTACAGTAACTTCCGAGTCAATCGCATCTCTTGTTGTTCCAGCAATATTGCTTACAATTACACGATCCTCTCCAAGTATAGCATTTACTAAGGAAGATTTACCAACATTTGGTCTACCAATTAAAGAAAACTTGATAACATCATCGCCGTATTCCTTTGTATCTCTTTTCGGGAAATTTTTGGCTGCTTCATCCAATAAATCACCTAATCCTAATCCATGAGAACCTGATATTGGGAATGGCTCACCAAATCCTAATGCATAGAAATCATAAATTTGTTCTCTCATTTCCGGATTATCAATTTTGTTTACCGCAAGCACAACAGGTTTTTTTGCTCGATATAATATTTTCGCTACTTCTTCATCTGCGGAGGTTACGCCTTCTCTACCATTTGTTAAAAAGATAATAACATCTGCTTCATCGATTGCAATTTCTGCTTGTAATCTGATTTGTTCCAAAAATGGTTCGTCCCCTATATCGATTCCGCCTGTATCAATTAAATTAAAATCATGATTTAGCCATTCTGCTGAACTATATATCCGATCTCTTGTTACTCCTGGAATATCTTCTACTATGGAAATACGCTCTCCCACAATTCTATTAAAAATAGTGGACTTGCCGACATTCGGCCTTCCAACTATTGCAATTACTGGTTTTGCCATCTGTTTCAACCCTTTCTTTTACACTATCATTCGCTAGTATATTCTCTTATCTAAAGTAGAATTTATTTACTATCCATTCTCCTTCATTACAGACAGTATGCCGCATCAATGGAATTTCCCTTTTATCAAACATTTAAAGGCGTCCCCCAACGGACCATCTCCCTCTTTCTTTTTAGAAAGTTGGATTTAACCGATGATGCTAGGACACCCTCTAACTTATTTATTTTATCAAAGTGCTATATGACTAGCAAGATTAAAATATAATAAGCGAATTTAACTAGTTATAAAACAAGAAACTCTAGGGAGAATACTGCCGATAATCCGTACTTAACATAATGTTCTCAGCATTGTATCAATTACGACACCAGAAATGATTGGGTATGTAAAGGTATTCATGAAAGTTTTTGCTTCTCCTTTTCCATAATGTAAACATGCTGTTCCCATTTTGAAAGAAATCCTTTTACAACGTATATAGTTGTCATTACGGTTATGCTTATAAGCAGACAATCAAAATAGTGTAAATCACCAATTATGTAAGTAAACTCGTACTTTTTCAAGATCAAGCCATACATTATTTCTCCATTGATACTTCCAAACATAATCAGCATTATTTGCTGAAGAGGGTTACTGTATAATAGTCTCGCAATAATCATCAAAACGATAGCAAGCATCCACTTTTGATCAAAAAGGATCCATACAGGATCAAGAATTGCTAATAAATGAAAGGTACAATAAGCAAGCATAGTAAAAAAAACGGAAGCAGAAAAATAAATCAGTGACCCTTTTCTTAAAAATGCGGTGTAAACAAATGCAGAAGCTAACATGATTACTAGCAGCCAAGAAACAGTAAAGCCTAAAAAGGTTAATTGATATGGTGATGTAATAATGGCTAATAATAAACTAATAGAATAAACACAACGATATTTATTTTCTTTTTTCATAAAAAATGTGGTAACAATCCATAGCATCCATGTGAACCAATAAAATAATGCTCCATCCATCTTTTCACTCTCCTACTTTTCATTATGGCTTTTCCTAACTTTCTTTAAACGGGAAATGAATAATCTTCTGCATTTTTCTCATGATAAGAGCAGGAGGTGTAGAAATGAGTAAAGACAGACAAGAGAAAAAATTAAAAAAGAGTAAACGTGTAGAATCTGATCGTGATCAGGCATTACATTTTTCTGGTGCAACTGAGATGCAAAGTCCTGAGGAAGCTAGAAGATTAAATAACAATAAATAAAACTTGGTTGCTGTTTTTATGGCTACTATGAAAAAGGTTTGCTCTCTCAATAAGTCCGCAGCCGGAATTTACTTCGCTTTCCGCGGGGCGGGCGCCGAGCCTCCTCGGAGTAAACTCCTGTGGGCTCTCGCCTGTCCCGCTAATCCCGAAGGAGTCTTCGTGTATTCCGGCTGCTCCCTGATTAAAGCTTAGTTCATAAAACTAAGTAGATTGCTGCTTTGTTTTGTGTGCCATGGTGCGAATTTTTATTAGCATGGATGCCTCCCCTGGAAAAAGGGTTCCGTGGGTGGAATGTACTTTGCTTTCCTGATTAAACAAAAAAAGAGAGCAGCGATCATTTTATCGCTTGCTCTCTTTTTTTAATATTGATTATTTTCTTAGTTTCTTCAGCTGATCGCCAATCATATCTCCTAGTTGGAAACCTTTTGATTCTTCTGGCAGCTCATAGTTATCTTCTTCATTGTGTTCCTTTTCTGTCAGCTCTTTAATGCTTAATGATAGACGTTGATCTTGTTCATTTACATCTAACACTTTCACTTGAACTTCTTGCCCTTCTTTTAGCACTTCATGTGGTGTGCCAATGTGTTTGTGGGCAATTTGGGAAATATGGACAAGGCCTTCTACACCTGGAAGGACTTCAATAAATGCACCATATGACACGATTCTTTTTACGGTGCCATCAAGAATACTACCTACCCCAGCTTTATCTGCAATATTCGCCCATGGTCCTGGCAAAGTGTCCTTAATCGATAAGGAAATGCGATCGTTATCCCGATCAACACTTAACACCTTAACATTTACTTCTTGTCCTTCCTCCACAACATCAGCAGGGTTCGATATATGTTCATGAGATAATTGCGAAATATGAACTAATCCGTCGATTCCACCTAAATCTACAAACGCGCCAAAATTTGTAATTCTTTGCACAACGCCTGATACTGTTTGACCAACTTCAATTGAATCTAACAGATTTTGCTTTTGTTTACTTTTTTCATCTTCCACAACTGCTCGGTGGGATAGAATTAAACGGTTTTTATCTTTTTCCAACTCCACAATTTTAAAAGCAATTGTTTTGCCTTGATAATCAGAAAAATCTTCCACATAATGTGCTTCTACTAAAGATGCTGGAACAAAACCGCGTACACCAAGATCAACTACTAAGCCGCCTTTTACTACATCTTTTACTTCGGCTTCAAATACTTCTCCTGACTGAAACTTTTCCTCTAAACTGTCCCAAGCCTTCTCAGCATCCACTTTTCGTTTTGATAAAACTAGTGCCTCTTCTTCCACTTTCGTAACTTGAAGCTCCAATTCATCACCTTCTGAAACTACATCGCTCGCTTTTTCAATATGCAAACTGGAAAGCTCGCTGATTGGAATTAATCCATCCAATTTACTATTGCGAATTGCAACAATTACTTGTTTTTCTTCTACTTTTGTAACTTGTCCAATTACGTTATCCCCAACTTCAAAATTATTTACCACAATATCATTTAACTCTTCAGACATATGTACTCCTCCTTAAGCTTCACTATATAAACTAATCTGCTTTAAACATATTAGCCAGGCTATCGGCAAATGCCTGTTTTTCACCGTTATACTTCCTTATTGGACACTTAACAATAAAGAATCTTTCTCAGTTTAGAACATTCATTGCCAAATAGCTTGAAAGATTGCAGGTTTATACTTTATCTACAATCTTACTAATCTGTTTAATTCAGATTAGTAAGATTTCAAATTATTAGAATACTGCAAAATTTATTCCTTTTATTTAACTTCTTATAAATAACGGCTTTTGTCAAGTAGAAAACTTCAAAGGAATAGTTATTAAAAGCCGTTTGCCAAAAAGTCTAAACAGCTAATCGTTATTCTATTCCTATGAAAGTATTCCTTTTTAATTAATGAGCAATTTTCTCAACAGTTAGTTCCATTATTCGATTAACAACATCCATAATAGTAAGAGAAGTTGTATCTATTTCCGTTGCATCCGCAGCTTTTCTTAATGGTGCAACTTTCCGTTCTGAGTCTAATTTATCTCTTGTAGCTATTTCTTGTTTTAACAATTCTAAATCAGAAGGAAATCCTTTGTTAACATTTTCTGTATGGCGACGCATTGCCCGCTCGTCTACGGATGCTAATAAAAATACTTTTACTTCCGCAGATGGAATCACATGTGTTCCAATGTCTCTACCATCCATTACCACTCCGCCGGTAGTTGCAAACATCTGCTGACGCCGAACCATTTCTTCTCGAACGAGCTTATGTTTAGCTACTATAGAAACAGTATTTGTTACAGGACTTGTCCTAATTTCTTCTGTTACGTTATTATTATCTAAAAAGATTAATTGCCCCTTTTCACCTGGAAAAAGTTCAATCAACGTATTATCAAGCATTTTGATCAATGCTTGTTCATCTTCAAGGTTCAGTTCATTCTTTAACGCTTTGAATGTTAGTGCACGATACATAGCACCCGTGTCAATATAAATATAGCCTAGCTTTTCTGCAACAATCTTTGCAACTGTACTTTTACCTGCCGCAGCTGGTCCATCTATTGCAATACTAATTTTTTTACTCATAAATCCTCCTGAACTATTGGTTTTAATAGAAAGGCATTGACGCTTTTGATCAGATTTTAAGCTAGATAACCGTTTACCCTCGAATATTTTATTCTTTTAGGGGCTATTTGTATAGATTATTGTTATCTAACCCACAGTCAGAATATAGGCTTTCTTACCTTTAAACCCAAACTTTTGGAAAACATCCTTCTTTTAAACCAATGAACAATTAATAAATGCTTAGAATTAGAAAATGTATTCCTTCAAACTTTATTTTAACATATTTTTATGCCTAATTTCGACGAAATAATCTTACGAAGAAGAACCATCTTCTCCTTCTTTAGATTATTAGGATAAACGATTAATAGAACGGCGAATAAGACGAAACAAACAGCTTTAAAAGTTGTTTCTCGCCGGAAATGATAAGCTGTACAAGACGTGGACAAATAGTATCAGTTATCAATAGTATATGCTTATTTCTGTTGAATCGTTTCTAATATTTTTGAAAAATTTGATTTAGAAACTCCTTCATATTGTGCTAACTCATATAGCTGGGGAAAAAGATCCCATGTATGTATTAGCTGGCTTATTCCCAAAAATACCAACTGGATGACAATTAATTTTACTAACAGCCTTTCAAACGTTTTCATTAGACCCACTCCAATAATTAATTGCTTATACATCGCATTTCCTTTTTTCAGCTGCAGCACAAAATTCTTTTCAGTCCGTTTGTCTTTTAACGAACGCTTTCCTTTTGCAAATAGCCATTTCTCTTACTTCGTTCTTCCTATTATCGGAGTAATTTCGGTCCTTTATTCAATTTTCCAATCCTTTTTTCTTAAGGGATAATTGTACATCATAACAAAAACGCAAAATAAATTGTCGATCACTTGGCGACATATTAAAAAACTGCAGCGATACTTTGTTATGTGTTTCAGTATGATCAAATATTCTAATAACACTGCCTTTTAATCTAGGATAATAGTACTCTCCATTTTGCAGATGCAAAACTAAATAAACTTCTACCTCATAACCTTCTTGTAAAGTAGATGTTTTTGAAACAATGACTGCTGTTCCACCTGCACTGATATCCGTTGTTATCGTGGTAAATGGCAAAAAATCATTGTTTACTGGATGAATGGCAATATCTAAATTCGCATCTACACGAACATACTGTCTTCTCTGTATTTTAATCATTTGCTCTTTTGGAGGTAAATGTAGTTTAAGCATAGGAATATTCTCTTTTTTTCTTCCTAATATTTCAGTTTGAAACATAAAGACTGATCCTTCATTTGTCACAAAATTAACTCTTAATTGCGTTCCATTTAATAAAAAAACTGTTTTGTTTGTTGCTAAATGAATAGGATAATCTATATATATTTCTTTCTCTCCGATTTCTACAAGGCGGCATTTATATTGCTCTGCGCTATCTGTATCAACAGGCTCGAGGATTAATGTATCTCCTATATTTATCACCGTGTAACCACTCTTTCTTTTCATTCAAAATAGAACATGCAAAATCACTGATATATTCCATTTTTTTCTTTTATTATGGCATGGAACTTTCCTTTTAAGCAATAGTACAGAGTAAATAATCCTATTTTCTTTCAATAGAAAAACAAAAAGAAAAGCGCCGGAGCTAGATAGCCTTCAAACTTTCGTAAACTTATGCTTTCTTATCTTTCAAAAAAGAAAGCTATCAGCATGTGTATCCTTTTTCATAAATCTTCGTTATATCGAGATTTATGAGAAGTTCGATTACATGTGCTGATAGCTTTTTTATAACATCTTTCGCCTCTGTCTAAATATGCTGATACTTACTTATACCACTTCTTCATATACTGGTTCAGCATTTTTAAGCTTCTCCACTTTCTCCTCTATACCATTTTTAGCGTTAATATATATTCTGTATGTGTCTTCTCCTAATGTTCCAATAAACTCATAACAAAGGACTTCTTCATTAATATCATTAATAATAATGGCAAGCCCGTCATCCATAATTTTTACTTGCTTATTAATTTTTTTCTGTGCATCTCCTTTGGAAATCGTAGGATCAGCAATTTCTCTTTGTTTATGGGCCTGCAAATAATCCTCAGCAGCAAAGCCAACAATAT
Organism: Niallia sp. WK069_GA_01; assembly: GCF_983173855.1. NCBI lineage: Bacteria > Bacillati > Bacillota > Bacilli > Caryophanales > Bacillaceae > Niallia > Niallia sp. WK069_GA_01. The sequence continues at coordinate 2,240,768 of NZ_OZ470138.1, read as the reverse complement.
TTCCATTATCAAGGGCAACTTTTATTTTAATGCTGTCTGGATATATTTTTACTCCATCGACTTCTGTTACAAATGAAAATACACCGATATTATCATATTGCATACTTTCAAACAGAGCGAGATCTTTAAAATTATTGTCTTTCAAAAATTTCACCGCATTATTTCCTGCTTCATTTAAGCTTATCTTTTGTTTGTTCACGTCTCTTGAAAGAATATACCAGATTGGATATCCTCCTTTTTTCGTAATATCCATACTCGCTTCTAATTTTGAATCTTTTTCCAATAATGTTACACTATAAAACCCATAGTTAGACCCTTTTCCATTTGCGGTTATTTTCTGTTCAATATCCCCTTTAAAACCTGCATATTTTTTCGCTATTTTAATTGCTTCTTCTTTAGAGATGGTAGAGCCTTCTAAATTTTTAAAGTTCTCATCCTTTTTCTCCATGTTCACATATGTGGGACCAAAAGAAGATTCTTCATAACCTTCTACTTTTTGTTCAACTGTTTTTAAACCATCTACAATCGTATTGTCTTTTGCTTCATTTCCAGTAGCAATCGCCATTTCAACGTCCATCCAACGTAAATTGTTTTTAAGGACGACATGTTGAACATTTCGCAATTCATTCTGAATTTCTCCTGCCTGCCCATATAATTTTTTTAATGAGCTATATTCTTTATCCGATAATGGTTCTTTGTTTAAATCTCTTACTGCCGTTCGATAGCTGAAGTCTCCAATATTCGCCAAAAATTCTTCCGTTTTATTAAATGGTAATAATGTCAGCGGCAATTGCCCTACATCACTATGCGCTTCAGATGTTATTCTCCAAACATCTGCTAAAGCCGGCGATAAAGACTCTTGAGAATTCATTGCTAAAGTAGTTCCTATTTGGTCATGCAATAAATCAACTTGATACGTTAAATCATGAAAAGCTCTTTGATAATTATTTTCTGCATTCATTAGAATCGCATTTTTTTCTTTATGTTCTTGGTAGCCCCAGAATCCGACTCCTGCAACTCCTATCACTAGTACTGCTATTAATATTCCTCTTAGCAATTTTCTCACCTCTTTATTTACAGAAAATATGTTTTCCTATTTGTTTAATTTGTGGTCTTGTCCAAATCCATGCACTTGTTGCTGTATCCGGATTAAAGTAATACAAAGCATTGCCTGTAGGATCCCATCCATTGATTGCATCCAATACCGCTTCTTTCGCTTTTTCATTTGGTGTTAGCCAAATTTGCCCATCAGCCACTGCTGTAAAAGCACCAGGTTCAAAAATTACCCCTGAAGCTGTATTTGGAAAAGAAGCACTATTAACTCGGTTTAAAATTACTGCTGCAACGGCAACTTGACCTGTATAAGGTTCTCCACGCGCTTCCCCATATACTGCATTTGCCATTAATTGAATATCATTTTGTGAAAATCCATTTGGAACATTTGCAGCAGTCGGTTTATTTTGAGTAGCAGACTGTCCTGAGTTTGCCGTATTATTGCTGGTTGATTTTTTAGCATTATCCCCACTGCTACTGCCTTGAGAACCTCCACCTTTTGCACTATCATTCGCTGGTTTTTTTGAAGCTGAAGGAGATTTTTGTTTATTAACATCCACTCCTCCATAATGACTAAATTTAGTTCCTTTATTAATTTGTTCTTTGACAAAATTTTCATTATATTTCGATGCATCAGCAAGCTTTAATTTTGTTTTCCAGCCTGCCATTCCATCAATTGGTAATCCAAATTCATATTGAAAGTTTCTTAACGCCCAATATGTCTGCCATCCAAAAACTCCATCAATTTTCCCATTATAAAAGCCTACATATTGTAGTCTTGCCTGTAGCTCAATGACATCATCACCAACAGCACCATGCTGTATAACTTGATTTGAAAATGCATATGCATGATGTTTTGCCTCTTGCAAAGGCGCCAATATAAGGCATAGAGAAAAAATGATTGTAATTTTTGTGAGTAATAATTTTTTTTTCACGATTGTTACCCCCAGAAGTAAATACTATTAACATTAACTCTATTTTTTGTAGCAAATGGATTTTTATACAATAAAAAAACAGAATGAGTGAGTTTCATTCTGTTTCTTTCATTATCGTATTCCATTTACTATGCCCCAACAGTCCAAATACCTTAATGCAACAAAGGGTTCTGCCCTTTTTTATTTCTTCATTAAAATAAACAAGAAGTTATCGGTAATTAATTCCTTTTTCTATTTTCCAGTAATTTATCTAAACGCTAATTAATATTAGCATACTTTTGATAATGCTCTTTGCTTAATTCCCTTGCCATTCTTACCTTTCGCAATCCTGTCCACCATAAAAAAAGCATAAATGGGGTAATAACTAGCAGCCAGTTTTTCTGCAGAGTTACAATATAATCATATATACCATGTAGCAAAAAAGGAATAAATAAGGAATAAAACACCCATTTCCCTCGAGGATTCGTGAACTTTCCTTTTCCTAAATAATATCCCATAATTACACCAAACAAAGCATGGCTCGAAACAGGCAATAAGGCTCTTCCCAAAGCATGCCCGACCCCATTTGCCACTAAATATAAAATATTTTCAACGGTCGCAAACCCTAAAGAAACGGAAGCACCATATATAATGCCGTCATAAGGTTCATCAAATTCCACATGCTGATAGGCAGCATAATATAAAATAAACCATTTAAAAAATTCTTCTAATAAGCTTGTTGATAACAACGAACTCCATATTCCATTTGGCAAAATCATTTCTACATCTAATACATATTGAATAAACATAATTGGAAAAACTAGTAATGCACCAGAAATAAATGCTCTAAACACAAGGGAAATAGGTTCAGAATCATATTGATCTTTTAAATAGAAATAACTTAACAGTGCTAAACCAGGAGCAATCCCAGCAGATAAAATCGCCAACATGTTCCAACCTCATTTCCCTTTTTATCCAACTTCGATTAATTGCCGCGACTTGAAATAGCCTCTGCTATTTGTCCCCCATGGAAACGGCCATTTTCTATAAAAATTTCATTTGCATTGTTTCCTGCTGCCAACACTCCAGCAATAAAAATCCCCTTTACATTTGTTTCCATCGTTTCAGGGTCATAAACTGGTCTTCCGGTTAATTCTTCTACCTCAACACCCATTCTTTTCAAAAAAGTATGATCCGGATGATACCCCGTCATTGCAAATACAAAATCATTTTTTATTTCAAATGATTTTCCATTCACTTGATAACGCAATGATTTTTCTTCAATCTCAACAACGTTTGCATTAAATTCCATTTTTATTATACCGTTGCGCACTAATGATTCAAATTCAGGAAGAATCCATGGTTTGATGCTTGTTGAATATTCCGTGCCTCTATATAACACCGTTACCCTTGCTCCTGCTTTCACAAGTTCAATAGCAGCATCTACACTTGAGTTTTTGCCACCAATTACTGCCACATCATGATTAAAATATGGATGTGCTTCCTTAAAGTAATGCATAACTTTAGGAAGGTTTTCTCCTGGCACATTCATATAGTTTGGATGATCATAATAACCTGTTGCAACTACAAGATAGGGAGTTATGTATTCTTCTTTTGTACTTTTTACGATTAATTCATCGGTTGCTGTTTTTTCGACACTTATTACTTCTTCAAATGCATGTATACGAAGCTGTTTTCTTTTTACCACTTCTCGATAATATACTAAAGCCTGATTGCGGTTTGGTTTATACTGTTCTGTTAGAAATGGCACGTCGCCAATTTCTAGTTTTTCACTTGTGCTAAAGAAAGTTTGGTGGGTAGGATACCCATGAATAGCATTTACAACATTTCCTTTTTCAATAATAACTGGGTTTAGATTCAATTTTTTTAAAGCAATTGCAGCAGCTAATCCACATGGACCTCCGCCTATAATTATAGCGTCTTCTTTTTTCATCTTTATACACTCCTAACTTCGTTCATCCATCCTTTAAAGATGAAAAACATTTGACTTTATTTTATTTTTTATTAGCTACCCTGAAAAAAGCGTTCCTTACACTCTCAATAAATCCGCAGTCAGAATACTCTTCGCTTTCCTGTGGGTTCATCTTCGAGACTCCTCGCTTCAATGCGGGATCTCTCGTTTTTCTCGCATTCCCACGGGAGTCTTCGTGCATTCTGACTGCTCGCTGCTTCAACATAAAAACGAAACAGTTTTAACAGTGCTTTATTAAGAAAAGCGCAAGCGCCTTGTTCAGCTCCGAAGAAAAATGTTCTCCTTCACAGCGGCTAGCTGCTTGCGCTAGACACTGATCTAAGTTCAAAAATCTTATACTTTCTTACCCTAAAAAAAATCTCCTAAAATTAGCATAGGAGATTTTCCGAAAATATACAATAGTAAATGACGATTTTAAATCCATCCCCTGAATCTGGAAGCTTCGGCCATTTTTCTGACACCTACCATATAAGCAGCCAACCTCATATCCACTCTTCTTGTTTGAGCAGTTTCGTAAATGTTTTGAAATGATTTGCTCATCACTTTTTCTAGTCTTTCTTCTACTTCTTCTTCTGTCCAATAAAAGCCTTGGTTATTTTGCACCCATTCAAAATAAGAAACTGTCACTCCGCCAGCTGATGCTAACACATCTGGTACCAACAGTACTCCTTTTTCGGAAAGAATTCGAGTTGCTTCCATAGTAGTTGGTCCATTTGCAGCTTCAACAACAATACTTGCTTTTATTTTATCTGCATTTTGTTCTGTTATTTGATTCTCAATAGCAGCAGGTACTAATATATCGCACTCTAATTCTAGCAATTCTTGATTAGTAATCGTTTTGTTAAATAAATTCGTCACAGTTCCAAAACTATCTCGTCTATCTAATAAATAATCAATATCCAAGCCATTTGGATCATGAAGAGCGCCATACGCATCAGAAATGCCAATTATTTTTGCTCCAGCATCATGCATAAATTTCGCTAGAAAGCTTCCAGCATTACCGAAGCCTTGTACCACAACACGAGCACCTTCAATTGAAATGCCTTTTCGTTTAGCTGCTTCTCTAATACAAATGGTTACCCCTTTGGCGGTAGCTGTTTCTCGCCCATGTGAACCCCCTAAAACGAGGGGTTTTCCAGTTATAAATCCTGGAGAATTAAATTCATCAATTCTGCTATACTCATCCATCATCCATGCCATGATCTGCGAATTTGTAAACACATCAGGTGCAGGAATATCTTTTGTTGGACCAACAATTTGGCTGATTGCACGAACATATCCACGGCTAAGTCTTTCTAATTCACGAAAGGACATATCACGAGGGTCACAGACAATTCCGCCCTTCCCGCCTCCATATGGTAGATCTACAATTCCACATTTTAAGCTCATCCAAATCGATAATGCTTTAACTTCAGTTTCAGATACTTGAGGATGAAATCTTATTCCTCCCTTTGTTGGCCCAACAGCATCATTATGCTGAGCCCGGTAGCCAGTAAATATTTTGACGCTTCCATCATCCATCCTGATCGGAATCTTAACAGTCATCATTCGAATAGGTTCTTTCAAGAGTTCATAAACTTCATCTGAATATCCCAATTTATTTAGCGCTTTGTGAATAATTGTTTGCGTTGACTTTAAAACATCATGCTGCTCTTCCGTTTGTTTTTTCTCGTTAGATTTTTTGGCTACCATTCTAAATCCTCCTAAAAAACTACAAAATAATTTTTTTATTCTATCAAATAAAGAAGAAGCAAGTCCATTGTTGTGCTATTCTTTTGTTGTATTTTACTGTAGATTTTTGTTATATAAATAAGATTTTGTTCTGTTTATTTGATCATTTTCAAAATCAGTATACACGTTTGCGTTTTTATTGCAAGAGTACTATTCAATATTTCAAGTTTCTTTTCTTTTTTACGGTTATTACTATGGATAGATGTTTATTAGTTGATAATCAACTTCACTAACAGTATATTCCAAAAACATACTCTTTGTCCGTCATCCTGCTGTAATTATTAAAAGATAAAAAATAATAGGTTTGCTATTAATTCCTATTCGTCTTGCCTTTTTTCAATAGAAAATCTTGCTTTTATTTTAACATTTTTAAATTGTTTTACCAATGAAACTTATGCTTTTTCTTCTTTTATTATGTAAATTTTCTCATCTTAGGTGTAGTCTGTGAAAAACGAAGTGTATTTAGGCTACCGTTAAAAAAAGGGTTGCTCTCTCAATGAGTTCGCAGCCTGCATACACTCCGCTTTCCTGCGGGCGAGCGTCGAGCCTCCTCGCTGCGCTGCGGGGTCTCGTCTTTCTCGCATTTCCGCGGGAGTCTTCGTGTTTGCAGGCTGCTCCCTGCTTCAAACTTAGGTCATAAAACCATATGGAATGTTGCTTATTTTTATGTACCAAGCATGGTGCAAATTTTGTTTACATGGGAAGTGGTGCTCTCAAAATGGTTCGCAGCCTGCATACACTCCGCTTTCCTGCGGGCGAGCGTCGAGCCTCCTCGTTTCACTGCGGGGTCTCGTCTTTCTCGCATTCCCGCGGGAGTCTTCGTGTTTGCAGGCTGCTCTCTGCTTCAACATAACAACAAACTCAATCGCACTCGCCTATTTTATTCTTAATGGTGCAAATTTTTGGTTACAAGGGTGTCTACTCTGAAAAAAAGGTTTGGCTCTCTCGAATAGTCTGCAGCTGATACATTTAACATCAACACAATGGATGCTTTTATTACTGTATCAATATCAGAATTCATAACGAATGCTTTTAAATCATTTATATTTAGGTTAAACTTTCTTTTTTACACAATGATACAGACTTAATCTCAACTAACAAAAAACCTAGAGAAACTGCTTCTTTTCATGTGCGATGATGAGGATCTTGACTAGCATGGTGGTCTATGTCCTTGTAATACTTAATAATCTATATAAAAACAGCCAAATAAAAAGATAAAGTTTCTTCGTTACTTATTGTCCTTCTATAAAAGCTTCAGTTTCCTTTTGCTTTCGTTTAATTTGACTCAAAATAGAGCAAATAGAAAAGGTTTTGTTAGAAGCTTTTTATAAAAAGAATAAAAAGTAAAAAGAATCAACTTTATCTTTCTAGCGTCAGCTCCGAGGAGTAAACTTTGATAAAAAAATGTGAAAGATGTTAAAGTAACTTATTCACATGTAAAAATTTACCATTGTCATTTTCGTCCTTTTTACCAAAAAAGACAAGCCAATTTCGTCATTTCCATTGTGAAATTGTGGATAACTACTTTTCTCTTTCCCAACACCACATCCTTTTGTTATAATTATGGCACTAGGTAAATCTAATTTGCATTGGTTTTCCCAGTTGTACTATATCCTCGTTTGTTAGTGTTTGCCCGCGCAAGGCTTCTAACAGTCGCGAGGATATTTCTTTTACCGTTTTTTTGACGCGCTTCAATGCTTTCGACCCTTGCTCATGAAGCACCATTATGATTTCTGTAATCTGGGCCAATAAATAATGATTTTTCATGGCATTGTAATTTTTACTGCTTGCGTGTTGAATGTGATAGCGTAGGTTTTTTTGTCTGTTAAATCCCTCGTTTTCTATTTTCCAACGGCTTCGTCCAGTGTTAACGAGCCTTTTGGCATTCTTTTTTGTGATTTTTATGTTGGTAAGGAAAAGAAACTTTTGTTTTCCCTTTTTCGTCTCCATTTCGTATTCCAGCACACTTTGTTGATGTTCCCTATAAACAATTCCGTTCACCCAAGTAATTCTTCCTTGTTGGCTATCTTCATTTATATTCAAGACATTGTCTTCCATATTTTTTAATACCTGAAACTCACTGGCAATACTTTTGATGCGATCTTCCTTGAATCGAAATAAATAGTTCCACTTATATTTCTTGCATTGGTTAAAGACCTTTTCACACGCATAAAGACTATCGGCAATGATACAGATGGGCAGCCGTTTGAATGTGTCTTTAAGTCTTGTAGCCAATCGATAAAAAGCATTTAGTTCACAATCTTGTTTCTCCACGTCTTCCGATTCATTTTCAATAAATTCTGAGTCAACACTCAGCACCATATCTCCAACAACCAATTTAGCTTCTAGGACGTGATGCATATAGATGGTCTTTGTTTTTTCTTCACCCGTTTCCTTATCCTTTTCCTTGTAATTTCGTCTCAAGCAGTGGTCACAATGCTTTTCATTAAACGTGAAAATGCCTGTACCATCAATGATAACGCCCCAATATTTCCCCTCAATCCGATAAGAATCAAAGCACCTCTTTTTCAATAATTCTTTGATCATGTACGTTCGGATATGTTCAAGTTCTGCTGGTTTCAACCGAGAAAGAAAATTATTGATTGTGTCATAGTGGGGTAATTCTTCCAAATGTTCAATCCCTAAAATTTTTCCTATATTTTCAATGCACTCGTCCTTGTTGAATTCATTCGTCATTTCACGCATGCTTTTTAGATTACAGGTGTTTTTTAAAATAACCATCATCAAAAGGACTTCTGGGTCATAAATGGTATAGCCCTGGTGTCTTGGATCCTTTACTTTTTTAAGCAACTTATTAAAATCTTTAAAAAAGTGTTTCTGCGTTTTCAGAAACTCGAATAAAAAGTTTATCCCTTTTTCTTTATCACGTTTGTCTTTTCTAGTTATCATAAAAAAAATCCTCCCAAATATCAATATAATAGGGTTTTGTATATCCTAATTATCCTATATTTGGCGAGTGTTAGGTGGAATTATCTCGAAAAACTTTTACTCTTCAGAGCTGTTCTAGCGTATATTTGATGTATAGCAGCAAGTATGTATGCCGCCTTACTAGATGAGTTCTTCCCCATCCTTCTTAAGTAATGTAAATTAAAAATAGGAAGTGACCGTTTCAATTGTTTTATTTTCACAAATGGTATTTCCATATTCTTGTATGATTGGCACACTTGTTAAGCAATATTCCCCGTATTCCCCTAATAATGCTACCATCTGATCTTCTCTTTGAGCGATTATATCCACAAAACATAAATAATACTTGCCATCCTTGTTATATAAATTTCCACCTTTAAATCCAACATAGTCAAGCTGTTTGCATACTTGGATTACATCTTCAAACTCCAAAAATTCATAGAGTATATCGACTGTTTCTTCAACAGTCACTTGCATTTCCAAAAATCCCTCATTTAAAAGATCTTCTTCTTCTTCATCTTCTTCATCACTCATTGTCAAAATCATAACCATACCTTGTGCTTTTAATGAAAAGATTTCTACTGCAACAGAACCGTTTATCTCTAACCCAAACTGATCATTTGCTTCTTCTAGCATTTCATGAAAAAAATACTGCCATTTGATCGAGTCTTTCCATATATCTTCTTTTGTTAAGCCGCGTTCATATAAATCATCAAAAGTTAGATGTATTTTTATTCTGTTATAATTCAATCTTTCTAAGCGCATGACATTGCCTCCTGCTCCATGAAAAACTCTTACTGTAGCTTATGAAACAGAAAGAAAAGGGTGCTTAGTTTAATCTTTTCGCAGGTGAAATTGCAAATAATTAATGACGAAACTTAAGTAATTAAGCTTAAGTAATTAAGCTTAATTAAAAAAGATATATTAAAGTTGAGGTTATTACACAAAAACCTTTTATCGATCTTTTGTATTTTTTATTTTTATCACATGTGTTTCCGGCTTTGCTCCTAATCGAAAGGGAACTGAAGTGGTGCCATATCCATTACTTACTATAAGAGTTGTATTTCCAACTACCTTTGTTCCGCCTATTTCATATGGGCCGAATCCAAAAATTCTAATTTGACCGCCATGTGTATGTCCACTTAATACAACAGAGATATGATTTTCTCTTTTTAATTCTGAGATTATTTTCGGATTATGGCTTAATAAAAGCTTAAAATTATCCTGCTTGGTTTCCTTCAATGCATCTTCTAAACGATCCAGCTCCATCGAATAATCTTCAATACCGACTAAATTCCACTCTTCGCCCTGTTCCGATTTGAAGGTTATTGTTTTATTATCTAGAACAGTAACTCCTTCCTCTGCCAACAATGCTTGTAAAGTATCCGTATCTACTTCATAATCATTATTTCCCCAAATAAAAAATACAGCACCAATATGTTTTAACTTTTGAATATTAGCTTTTACTTGCTCAAAACTAACTCCTTTTTCCAATAAATCCCCACCAATAAATACCAAATCAGCAACTTCCTTTACTTCCTCTATAATAGAATCTGCAATCACCCTTCTATGAATATCCGAAATAAAAAAAATCGAAATTTCTTTAAAAGAACGTGGGAAATCCGGAAAAAAAAGCACTTCATATTTCACATTATTTTCATTTGCAAGTTTGTACATTTTTATCAATAAAAGTACTCCGATAATAATAACAATAATAAAAAACAGCAGTAGAAAAAGTAACATTTTCATTTAATTCTCCCTTTCAATCACTAATTAACTTAAGACATTTTATAAAGCATGCACATTATTTATAAACAAAATAAGCCACTATCTACCAGAATTAACCCCCGCAAACTAAATTCGCACCATTTAGGCAAGAAATGAGGCAGTTTCCATTTTTTATGATCTTAGTCTGAACCAGGAGCAGCCGAAATACACGAAGACTCCTATGGGATTAGCGGGACAGGCGAGACCCCGCAGTGAAACGAGGAGGCTCGGCGCCCGCCCCATGGAAAGCGAAGTGTATGCAGGCTGCGGACTTATTGAGAGAACCAAAACGTTTTTTTAGGGTAGACACCCATACAACCAAAATTTGCACCACAGCACATGAAAAGAAGCAGGTTTCTTATATAACCAGAGATCAGTCAGAATACACGCAGACTCCCGCGGGAATGCGAGAAAGACGAGACCCCGTAGCTCATGAAACGAAGGAGGCTCGGCGCTCGCCCGCAGGAAAGCGAAGTGTATGCAGGCTGCGGACTATTTAAGAGTGTAAGGAACCCTCTTTTCAAGGTAGTCTTCATAAACACACACCTGAAGCAATCCTCCAATTCACTTAACAAAAAAACGAAAAACATTCGTGTCTCAATAACATTTACTATAAAAAAAATCAAAAGCATGAAATAAAAATTATTTCATATTATTTAAAGATTAGACAAAAAAAGGAGGACTTACTTCATGAGTTCGTTTTATAAACAATACCAACCTTATATTAGCCCAAATGATCCTTGTCCACCTATAAAAACAAAAACCTATTCGACTCCACCCAACCTTTATATGGGATTCCAGCCACCAAATCTACCCCAATTTTCTCCAATGGAAGCACTAAAAGCAGGAACATTATGGAAAGCATTTTATGATCCATATTATAGCCCCTATGAAAAAACAGAAAGGGGGAGCACAAGATGAAACAGCTGCCGCCAGAATATTATCAACTGTTAGAACAGCTGCAAGCAGTAGATTTTGTCCTTGTTGAATTAACATTGTATTTAGATACGCACCACCATGATAAAGACGCCATCAATCAATTCAATCATTATGCAAAAGAACGAGAAAAATTCAAAAAAATATACGAAAGCAAATATGGACCTTTGCTGCAATACGGTAATAGTTATTCTAGTTCCCCTTGGGATTGGGATTCAACTCCATGGCCTTGGCAAGTATGATATTACAAAATTTCAGTCAAAAGCATTTGGTTGATACAACTAGACATAAGAGCTCAAAAGTTAACGTCTGATATGTAAATTTTTTGCTTTACTTTATAAAAAAAGGAGATTGGTATCTTATGTGGTTATATGAAAAAAAATTACAATATCCTGTAAAAGTCAGCAGCTGCAACCCGATGTTAGCTAAATTCCTTATTGAGCAATATGGGGGAGCTGACGGCGAACTAGCTGCCGCTCTCCGTTATATCAATCAACGCTACTCTATACCTGACCGGGTAATCGGATTACTGACAGACATAGGGACAGAAGAGTTTGCCCACCTCGAAATGATAGCTGCAATGATTTATAAACTTACAAAAGACGCAACTCCCGACCAATTAAAAGCAGCAGGACTTGGTGATCACTATGTCAACCATGAGCATGCATTATTTTATCATGATGCTGCCGGAAATCCCTGGACTGCTACATACATCGCAGCAAAAGGAGATCCCATTACTGACTTATATGAAGATATTGCCGCAGAAGAAAAGGCAAGAGCTACCTATCAATGGATTATTAATATGAGTGATGATCCCGATTTAAATGATAGTTTACGTTTTTTGCGTGAAAGAGAGATTGTTCATTCCCAACGTTTCCGAGAAGCTGTAGAAATTTTAAAAGATGAACGGAATCAGAAAAGAATCTTCTAAACAAATGAAATAAGAGACGAAAAAGAGAGACAGCAGCATGTATTGATACAATTTACGTCTCTCTTTATTTTGTTTCATGGAATAAATTAATATCATATTGCTGTTTCATCATCTCAAAAACTTTATGACGATTTTTCCACTCTTCTTCTTTTTTCCATAAATCCTTGCTTTTATCAATTATTTCACAGCGAAGTTGATGGTATTCTTTTTCTGCTTTATCTTTTTTTTGCTTTAATATATTCATAAAGCCAAAACATCCAACAATGATTATCGTCGCATATAAATTAAACTTCCCTTGTACAAATTCCGAAAACATAACGGCAAAAGAATGAGCATATGGTATAGCGATTTGCTTATATAACCAGTATGAATAAACAAATGCTAAAAAAATAGTTAACCACATTATTAATAAATGGCGCTTATTTAATAAATCATACTTTCGTTTCTTTGCCACGAGTTTTTCAAGCATCGTTTTTGTTGCTTCATCTGTATAGCGGTCTAACTTTTGGATAGAAATTTCCATTCCTCCTGCCTTCCCTTCTAAATACCTTTTTAGATTTAATACAAATATACATAATGTATTCACTAAATAAATATATGAAGAGAGAGGACAAGTTAGACATCCTTTTTAGATAAAAAGAGACAATGCTGCACTCCTTTAGATATGAAAAACTTAAAAAAATTACTTAAAGCAACCCTAGCTTGATTAGGCTTTTCACTGTAGAAATATGGAAACAAGAACCGACATGTGCTTTTTTAAGGAAGCGGTATTTTTAAAGATTGGCCAGCCTGAATTTCATTGCTCGCTAAGTGATTAGCTTCTTTTATTATTTCTACCCCTTTATTGGAGTGATAATAGTTCATAGCAATTCGAAATAATGTTTCACCCTGTGCTACAGTATGATAAACAACTTTTCCTTCTGGTTTTGTTTCTTTGTTTTCCGTTTCTTTTTCTTCTGGTGATGTTTTGTTTGTTTCCTCTTCCTTTTGGCTACCCGATTTTTGATTGGAAGTAATAGTTTCCTTTTTTGTGTTTTGTTCTCTTTTTACTTCTTTTGTTTCCGTTGTGGTTTTTTTCACAGGAGCTGTTTGCTCTTTTTGAACTGTTTTGTCAGCACTCTTCTCAGTGGCTTTTTCTTCTGCATTCTGCTGTTTTTGGTCAACGCTGGTGTTGTTTTCCGTTTCTGTGTTTTGATTTTTATTTGTTTCTTTATTTACATTGTATTTCGTTGTCTTGTTATCATCCTCTGTCTTTACTGTTTCTTCTGTATCCACTTCTGCATCCTGGTCCTGTTGAATATCTACTTTTTCAAACAGATTAGAGGACGAATCAGCTGGTACAATACTAGAAATTCCTCGTTCAAAAAGGGTTTTATTAAGAAGCAATAAAGTAATTGGCAATAGTATAAAAATAAATACTAATAAGGTAATAATCGGTGTTTTAAACTTTTTCTTTTTTCTTTTTTTATGGTGAACACTACTTCTTGGTGGTAATTTTTCTTTCTCAATTGTTTTCTCCAGATTTTCTGTTTTTTGTTCCATTGACTTATCCATACGAGGGATTCTCTTTTTTTGTATTTCCGCCTGCACTCTGTAAGGATCTTCTCTCGTCATAACATCCCTTCCCTAACTATTCATTTGTTCTAATTCTGTTTATCTATCTCCAGCGGTTTACCATCATAATAAAAATACACGATAATTCCTCGCCAACTTGTTCCTTATCTTAAAAGGATGATGCTTTATTCATTTACCTTTATTCATTTTTAACGGGTGAAGACAATGAATGGTTATCTCTATTCACTTTGTATCCAAACCATTTATATCTAATAATAATTCCTAACAGAAAATCAATTAAAAAATGCATGATAATAGTAACCCAAAGGTTATTGGTTAATTGAAAGATGTATCCAATCAATAAACTTAATAGGATGATATTTGCAAATAAAAACCAATTAAATAAATATCGATAATGAATAAGAGCAAAAACAACACTGCTTATCAATAAGCCGAATTCTGTTTGGATTATGCCACGAAACAAAAGCTCTTCGCTAAAAGCAACCGTTGCTGCAATAATCGCAATATGAAACGGGTTTCTGCTAGCAAAAACCCGATGGTTCAGTCCACCGTCATCATGATACTTCTCTGGTAAAACCTTCATCCATATAATATCTATGAACACAACCATTAAACCTGCTGCTATACCAATTAAAAACTGTTGGAAATCAAATTGAAAAAGTGACCAGTTGAACGGAAAAACAATTGTACTTAACAAAATGGATAAAAGCAGTAAAAAAGCTTGTGTTAAATATAAATGCTTCACTAATTCTTTATCTGATAACTGATTAATAACTCCAAAATACTTTTCTTTATTCATTCGTTCACTCACTTTTCAAAAGAATTTGCCCTAATAACTCTTTCCAATTAACATTTCCTTCAGGTTCTGAAGGCATCGATCGCTTCCCAAAATAGTCGGACAATTCCAAACCGCATCTATCACAGCATCTCTGCAGAGCTATCGGATTATTTTTTTCCGCAAAATAGTCTGTAATCTTTCTTCTTCTACATGTTTCCCCATGTATCCAATGTAAGAAATCAGCTATTTTTTGATTCTTTTTTTCCAAACGTATGCGGCGATGATGATTAAAAGAGTGCAGTTTTTTTATTAATAGCTGCCTGTCCTTTCTTTCTGAAAAAATATACGCCTGCAAAACTCTCCACTGTGTCTCAGAAAAATGACTTTCTAACCAATTCTTCTCCACTATTTCCCATTCTTCGTACCTGTTGTATGCTGCCAAGGACAATTCCAGCTGTTTTATTTGCAGTTCCGTTGGCAATTCCATCTCTGCCAATTGGTGTGCAAGGAATTCATCTCCTTGCACATATAAAAGGATAGCTACGCTTGGCTGCTGATCTCTTCCTGCTCTGCCAATTTCCTGAAGATACGATTCAAATTGGGACGGCATATGAAAGTGGATAACAAAGCGAATATTTTCTTTATTAATACCCATTCCAAAAGCACTTGTTGCACAAATCACATCAAGTTGTCCATTAAGAAATTGCTGTTGAATGAGAATTCTATCTTCCTGAGACATTCCCCCATGATAGCTTGTACAATTTTTTTTCACTTTTTCGCGAAGAAATGCTGCCGTTTGTTCCGCCATTTTTTTACTTGAGAAATAGATGATACCTGGTCCTTGTAAATTTTCCACCAATTGAAACAGTCTGCTCATTTTCTTTTTTGAAGTGGGTATTTTTTCGACACAAAGTGCTATATTTGGACGATCAACGGAATAAATCACTTCTACTACGTCTTCAAGAAACAATGTCTTTTTTATGTCTTTTCTAATTTCTTCTGTTGCTGTTGCCGTTAATGCTAGTGTAACCGGAGAACCTAACGTTTTTCTTACCTCTCCTAATTTTTGATATTCAGGTCGGAAATCATAGCCCCATTGAGAGATACAATGCGCTTCATCTATCACAAACAAACCTATAGTCATTTTTTTCAATAGTTCAAGTACTTGTGTATTTCTAATCATTTCTGGAGAAATAAACAAAAATTTATAGTTCCGTATATTTTCCAACACATAGTTTTTTTCTGTTCTCGATAAAAAGGAATTAAGGGCTACAACTCTTTTTTCCCCATTCATTTTCATCTGTTCAACTTGATCTTGCATTAATGATAAAAGCGGCGAAATTATGATAATGATCCCATCCATTTGTAGAGCTGGAAATTGATAGCACAACGATTTCCCCGTTCCCGTGGGCAGCATAGCCAATGTATGATTTCTATCTAATATAGAGGAAATCACTTCTTTCTGCCCAGGTCTAAAAGTATCAAAATGAAATAATTTTTTTAAATCTTTTTCTAAATTCACCATTTATCACCAAACTTTGCAAGAACAATACGGATTTCAAAATAACTTATATGGCTTAACTTTTCTTTTAATTGCTTTAATGATTTCGAGGAAGTTTGTTTAGCACAAGTTTTAACTTGATTTATTTTTTCTTTATCAACAAACTCCTCAATCGATAAAGATGGAATATTCAAGACCATCTCCACAATATGATCTTCTATCGTATTTTTTTTCAATTGGCGAATAGCCGTAATTTCTTCTATAGAATACCCTAATTGAATATATTCATATGTCTTGGCAGTAGATTTCGTCAATGATAAAAACTGCTCATTTGTTTTGATCATTGTCTTTAACAGTGGGAACCGATTGTCGGCTTCTACAATTTTTTGCATCATAAAATGTAAAGTAGCTAAAAAATTCAAATGATAATAATCGACATCCATTTTTAACGCTGCTGCTGCCTGTTCAGTCGTCAGACCAATGTAATGAACCCCTGTTAATCTTATAATCAAAAACTGTGGATGAATTTCTTTTTCATCAAGGCATTCTATTATTTCTTTATATAGTGTGCTACTTAATTTATCTCGTGGTATTTTTAAGGAATAGAGCATTTCCTTCAGCCATTCTTGCACAAAACGATCACGCTGAACAGGAAAATACCTGCCTTTATGCTCCTCAAGATGGGAAGCTACTTGAACCAATAAGGAAAACCTTTCCCAAACGGCAGTTGTTAATGGATGATATGTCCATCCTTTTAAAAATTTTGGAATTGGCTGTTTTTCCAATAAACCAGCTAAACTCATTTCTTTATTGTTTTTTATTTGATAACGCTGCTCACCGACTTGATCAATCCAACCTTTTTCAACAAGTTTTATAATAATCGTTTCGAGATCCTTTCGTGTTAACTGGGGAAAAGTCTGAAATAATGCAGTTAATTGAAAAAGATGAATATCTTGTATCGTTTGTGAAGTTTTTTTCCCATTCAACACATGCAAGATAGAATAGATTGTTCTTTCTCCATTTATTTTTTGCAAACAGTGTAATAATAATGTCTCGATAAAGGACATGGACTTCTTCTCCTTTAAAGCAGGGAATGACTGATTTTGTAGAAATTTGTTATACTATATTCTATCATGAAAACCACGTTAATCGTCTATTTATGCAAGGAAATTGATAGAAATTTACCTTACATTATAAAAGAACTAGTTATTTTTTATTGAAAAGTTATAGATTCAGTTTTACAATAAGATAATAGTGAGGAGTATCATTTGTAAACAATGTATATATCTTAACGAAAATTATTGGAGGTTATTTAACTCATGGCAAAATATACAATCGTAGATAAAGACACATGTATTGCTTGTGGAGCTTGTGGAGCAGCTGCACCAGACATTTATGATTATGATGATGAAGGCATTGCTTTTGTTACTTTAGATGAAAATGAAGGAAATGTGGAAGTTCCTGACGTGTTATTAGATGATATGTTAGATGCTTTTGAAGGATGCCCTACAGATTCCATCAAAGTGGCAGACGAGCCATTTGAAGGCGACGCACTAAAATTTGAATAGTCCATAAAAAAAGAACAGGTTCTTATCTGTTCTTTTTTTATGGACATTAAGTAATAAATAATGTTCAGCACTAAAAAACAGACCCCTTCGCTTATGCATGCGGGTCTGTTTTTTCTTTCTTTCCTATTTATCGATCAAACATTTCGATACTGGATTTGTTTTTGAATCCATGCATTCATTTTCGTAAAGATAAGCATAAAGATAACAGAAATCATAACCCCTTTTAATAGGTTAAAAGGCAGAATAAATTGCAGCACATTTTCTTTTATATCCATTGGAAATTTAGTTAACTCTATAAATACCGGTAAAAGAACAAAGTAATTAAAAATACTTAATACAATACTCATTAACACAGTGCTGATAATCAGTCCAAAAACCATGCCTTGTTTCGACTTGATTTTATTATATATATAATAGGTTGGCAGAATAAAAGATATACCAGCAAGCAGGTTTGCCATATGTCCCACTGGAATGCCCGTTTCGCTTCCTGTTAGCATATAATCAATCATATTTTTTATTAATTCTACTAATATTCCTGCTGCAGGTCCAAGTATTATCGCAGCAATTAGTGCAGGTACATCACTAAAATCAATTTGCAGCCATGTTGGAAATGCCGGAAGTGGAAAATTCAGCATCATTAGTACATATGATAGCGCACTTAACATTCCAACAGCTACATACGTTCTTACATTCATCTTTTTTTTCATTTTCTCTCTTCTCCTTTTTAGGATCCATCTCACCTAAAGAAGAAAGATTCCAGCATACGTTTATCAACCTGAAATAAAAACCCCCAAGTAGTTATATACTTGAGGGAGTAGTTTAAAGGTATACTAAACAAACGTTCGTAAATATGATTTTTGAACGGTGCGGAACCTCCATCTT
The DNA here is from genome assembly GCF_983173855.1 of Niallia sp. WK069_GA_01. Taxonomy (NCBI): domain Bacteria; kingdom Bacillati; phylum Bacillota; class Bacilli; order Caryophanales; family Bacillaceae; genus Niallia; species Niallia sp. WK069_GA_01. The sequence continues at coordinate 2,222,211 of NZ_OZ470138.1, read as the reverse complement.
CTCCCATCCAGACTGTACTGTCGGTTTTGGATTTTCACCAAATCAACCTATCGAAATAGGTTCGCGGACTTTGAAGGTCTTCCTTCATCACCGCCGGTCGGGAATTTCACCCTGCCCCGAAGATAGATCAATATTAATTTTTTTTAATATGATACATTCATCATTATACAAAATAAAAATCATTTTGTGAAGATGTTAGCATTTTTGTTTGTGGGAATTTTATAACTCAAGCTTTGCAGTTATAAATTCCTCTTCATGTATTAGCATAACTTGGTTTAGAGCAAGTAGAAAAGGGTGATTGATTAATCTTTTGGGTGTTTTTTGCAAACTTCCTTCCTTATAAATCGGGGCAAGATTCTCGTTTCAGGATGCTCGCTTTCCGTGGGGCGGGCGATGAGCCTCCTCGGCGCAAACGCCTGCGGGGTCTCATCTAACCCGCAAATCCCACAGGAGTCTCGCACCTTACACTCCAATCAAGCCGTTTTGATTCGTTAGTTGCTGTCGTTGAACTGGTGATAACATCCATCTTATAGAAATAGACTAAAAGTACACATTTTGGGAGAACAACGTTGAATAATAACATAAAAAAACAACGCTACTATGATTTAGAAATGATACCTTGTAATGAAATTCGAAGACAAGAACTTATTCTAAAACAGGTTGCTTGTAACGGAGGGTGCGAAGACTCCTGCGGGAAATGTGGGAAGGTTAAAGACCCCGCAAGGCAACGCCGAGGAGGCTCAGAGCTCCCACCCCGCGGAAAGCGAAGCAACCCGTAGTGGAAAGCAAACCCCACAATAAAAAACAAGCCTCCCATTTTATTGTTCTAAGCTGGTAATATCAAGACATGCAAATGAATTTGATGATGCGAGGTTTAAGTTATAATAATACAAAATTCTCTTATTTGTTCTTGTATCCCTTTTCAAAAAAATGCAAATTTTCTTGAGAAATTAGCTTAAATGAACAATAATAAAAGACAACAATGTTACTTGTAAAGACAGAATACCATTTTATAGTAGGCGGAGGTAGAATATGTATCAAATATTAGTAGCAGATGCCATTAGCGAAATCGGTTTACAGCCTTTATTAGACATGCAATCAGTAAACATTATTCAAAAAAAGACGGATGATCCAGATGTGAATTTACATTCGATAGATGCTTTGCTCATTAGAAGTGCAACTACCGTAACCGACGAGTTGCTTCAACAAATGCCTAATCTCAAAATAATTGCTCGTGCAGGTGTTGGCGTAGATAATGTAGATATTGATGCAGCGACCAAAAGAGGGGTTATTGTGGTTAACGCTCCAGATGGAAATACTATTTCCACCGCTGAGCATACATTTGCTATGATGGCTGCCTTAATGAGAAAAATCCCTCAAGCCCATACATCTGTAAAAAATGTAGAATGGAAAAGAAATGCCTTTGTCGGAACCGAATTAAACGGAAAAACGCTTGGTATTATCGGCTTTGGCAGAATTGGTTCTGAATTGTCAAAGCGGGCAAAAGTATTTGGAATGCATGTAACTGTCTACGATCCATTTTTAACAAAAGAACGAGCTGAACAACAAGGGGTAAAAGTCGGTCCTTTAGATGAGTTGCTTCTGAATGCTGATATTATTACTGTTCATACTCCATTAACAGCAGAAACAAGAGGATTAATTAATGCCGAAGCTTTACGCAAAACGAAAAAAGGGGTGTACTTCTTAAATTGTGCCAGAGGCGGCATTATTGATGAGTTAGCACTTGCCCAATATATTGAAAATGGTCATGTCGCCGGAGCAGCAATTGATGTATTTGAAGTAGAACCACCGGTTGATAACCCTTTAGTGAACTTAGATAATGTAATTGTTACACCACATTTAGGCGCATCAACAAAAGAAGCACAATTAAATGTGGCAACACAGGTCGCTCAAGAAGTAAGAGTGTATCTTGAAGGAAAACCCGTTGCCAACTCTATTAATCTACCTGCATTATCAAAAGATATTTTTGAAAAAATAAAACCATTTCATCAATTATCAAAACAAATGGGTGCTATTCTGTCACAATGCCTGAAACAAGGGATTCAAGAAATAATGATTACGTATTCTGGTTCTGTTACGGACTTAGAAACGACTTATCTTTCAAAGGCGATGATTTCTGGCTTTTTCACAAACCGTGTAGATATATTTGTTAATGAAGTAAATGCATTGTTAACAGCAAAAGATCGCGGCATTACGATAGGGGAAAAAATCGCTAATCATACACATGGCTACTCTAACTTGATTACGGTCACAGCAAAAGGGGATCATACTAGCTTTACGGTTAAAGGAACTTATATTGAAAACTACGGACCTCGCATTGTGTACTTGAATGGATTTCATATTGACTTTAAACCAGAAGGAAATTTATTATATGTTCAGCATATGGATAGACCTGGTGTGATTGGCAGAGTGGGTAGAATTCTTGGTGACTGTTCTATTAATATTGCGGCGATGCAGGTTGGTCGAAAGGAAGCTGGCGGGGAAGCAATTATGATTTTGTCCTTTGATAAAACAATTGATGACAGTTCGCTTGCAGCAATTAATAGGTTAGATGATATTACTTCTTTAAATCGGATGATTTTGTCTTAAACAGAGGAGTGCTTATTTTAGGCTAGTATGAAAGATGGTTTCTTATACTCTCAATTAGTCCGCAGTCAGAATATACTTCGCTTTCCTGCGGGCGAGCGTCGAGCCACCTCGCTGCACTGCGGGGTCTCGTCTTTCTCGCATTCCCGCGGGAGTCTTTGTGTATTTTGACTGCTACCTGCTTCAAACTTTGATCATAAAAAATGAGTTGCCGCGCTTCTTTTCATACGACATGGTGCAAATTTTTTTTTGCATAAGTGTCTACCTTGAAAAGAGGCTTTGGCTCCCTCGAATAGTCCGCAGCCGGAATTCACTTCGCTTTCCATGGGGCGGGCAGTGAGGGGGGCTTCATCGAATGGAAATCAATTTATTTATTTGTTTGTTAGCAGCAAAGTTTATGAAAATGGGCTTTTGTCAATAAGAGCTGCATTAAAAACACGAGGATGCTTTTTCACCCTCGTGTTTTTTTCTGATGATTTTATTTATAGATTTTCTTTTAGAAGACTTTTATTTCCCTTGGTCTGACATACACCAAGTCTCCTTTTTCTACTTGCAAAGCATTAAATTGTTCCTTTGTTAGCTCTATTTCTAAACTTTCCTTTAAATCCGTTCTTTCCACTTCTAAACGAACAACACTTCCCACTTTTTGAATATGTTGAATAATAGTCTCAATAGAGCTGCTATCAGAATATTTATGTTCGATAATAAAATTATGCGGTCTTACATAACCTACTCCATTTCCACCTGTAATAGAAGGTGGTATTTCGAACTGTGCATCTCCTGAAGATAATTTCCCTTTCTCTATTCGCCCTTGAAATATATTCACACTTCCTAAGAAGTCATAAACAAAAGAATTAGCTGGAGATTCATAGACTTCTTCTGGTGTACCGATTTGTTCAATCTTTCCTTCGTTCATTATTACAACTCTATCTGCAACATCTAAAGCTTCTTCTTGGTCATGTGTTACAAAAATACTAGTAATATTGTATTCGTCATGTAATTTTCTCAGCCATCTTCTTAATTCCTTGCGAACCTTCGCATCTAAAGCTCCAAATGGTTCATCTAGCAATAAAATATTCGGTTCCACTGCAAGGGCTCTTGCTAAGGCTACACGCTGCCTTTGTCCTCCAGACAGCTGAGAAGGATATCTGGATGCATAGTGGCTTAATTTAACAAGATCCAATAATTCATTCACTTTCTCTATTATTTCTTTTTTTGATTTTCTTGCTTTTTTCGGCTTAACTTTTAATCCATAAGCAACATTTTCAAATATCGTCATATGGCGAAATAGTGCATAATGCTGGAAAACAAATCCGACGTTTCTGTCCTTTACATGTTTATCAGAAAAATTTTCATTATGGATATAAATACCGCCGTTATCTTGATATTCTAATCCTGCAATAATACGAAGCAGCGAAGTCTTACCTGAACCTGATGGACCTAATAAGGCGACAAGTTCACCTGTATTCACTTCTAGGTTAATATTTTTAAGTGCTTCATAACTTCCATAGTTTTTTGAAATATCTTGAATTGTAATGCTCAAACTTACCCCTCCTAGTGCTTAGATGGAAGTTTCTCTGTTTTCGATTCAATTAAACTTTTTATAATTAATGTGATAATCGCAAAAATAGACATAAGAGATGCAACCGCAAATGAAGCAGAGAATTGATACTCATTATATAAAATCTCTATATGCAAGGGCATCGTATTTGTCATGCCTCGTATATGGCCGGAAACAACGGAAACTGCTCCAAACTCTCCAATTGTTCTTGCATTCGCTAAAATAATCCCATAAATGAGAGCCCATTTTATATTGGGAAGCGTCACATAAAAAAAAGTTTTTATTCCACTAGCCCCTAATATAATCGATGCTTCTTCTTCTGAACTACCTTGATTTTGCATGACAGGAATTAATTCCCGTGCAATAAATGGGAATGTAACAAAAAGTGTTGCCAATACAATACCAGGAACAGCAAAAATGATTTTTATATTATGCTCCATTAAAAATGGTCCAAATAAACCGTGAAGACCAAATAATAAAACAAAAATTAATCCTGCAATAACCGGTGATACAGCAAACGGCAAATCCATTAATGTTAAAAGCAGATTTTTTCCTTTAAACTGGTATTTTGTGATAGCCCATGCTGCAATTACTCCGAAAATGGTATTAATCGGTATAGTAATAAGAACAACTAAAAAGGTTAATTTTATCGCTGCAAGTGAATCTGGATTTGATATCGCTTCTACATATACCGAAATTCCTTTATCAAATGCTTTTATAAAGATGGCCGCTAATGGAACGACTAAAAACAGACTTAAAAATAGGAGAACAATCGTTATTAACAGCCACTTTATATAGACAGGGTCTTTTTTTACTCCTGCAGTATTCCTTACTGACTTTGTAGAAAGTTGTACATTTGCATCCATTCCTTATCCCCTCTATTTGCTTAAATATTTCCGATTGCTCCACCATTGAAGAAAATTAATACAAAACAAAATGATAAACGTAAAGATAAGCATTCCTGCTGCAACTGCAGTGGCACCTTTATAATCATATTGCTCTAGCTTCGTCATAATAATTAACGGCGATATTTCTGTCTTAAACGGCATATTTCCAGATATAAACACGACAGACCCATATTCTCCTAAAGCCCTGGCAAAAGAAAGAGCAAAACCAGTTAAGATTGCCGGAATTAACTCCGGCAAAATCACTTTGAAGAAGGTTTGAAATCTATCAGCTCCTAATGCTGCCGAAGCTTCTTCTACTTCTGCTTCCATATTTTCCAATACTGGCTGAACCATTCTTACAACAAACGGCAATCCAATAAAAACTAATGCGATAATAATGCCAATTGGAGTAAAAGCAATTCTAAAGTTGAAAAATTGGCCAATCCAGCCATTACTGGCATAAAGTGTCGTTAATGTGATGCCTGCTACAGCAGTCGGCAAGGCAAATGGCAAATCTACCAAACCATCTATTATTCTTTTTCCTGGAAATTGATATCTTGTTAACACCCAAGCTATTAATAATCCAAAAATGGCATTAATGAACGCTGCTGTAAATGCTGTTAAAAAGCTCAGTTTATACGATGCCAATACACGTTTTTCTGTAACAATGCTCCAAAATTCGCTAAAACCGTTTGAAAAGGAATGTAAAAATATCATCGATAATGGAATTAGCACGATTAAAGATAAATAAATTAAGGTGAATCCTAACGTGAATCCAAAACCTGGAATATGTGATTTTCTTTTTTGTTTATTTTTTATTACATATTGTGCCATTTCACACCAACTTTTTTATCTTTTCTACTTACTTTGGTTGATAAATTTTATCAAATGTTCCACCATCATTAAAATGGGTTTCCTGCGCCTTTTTCCAGCCGCCAAATTCTCCATCCACTGTTACTAATTGAATATCAGCAAATTGATCTTTGTATTTTTTTAATACGTCTTCATTTCGTGGACGATAGAAATTTTTTGCTGCTATTTCCTGCCCTTCATCTGTATACAAATAGTTCAAATAAGCTTCTGCAACTTTTTTGGTACCTTTTTTATCAACCACTTTATCTACAACTGAAACAGGTGGTTCTGCTAAAATACTTAGAGACGGATTTACGATTTCAAATTTATCTGCTCCAAATTCTTTTAACGTTAAATATGCTTCATTTTCCCAGGCAATAAGTACATCCCCTATTCCTCTTTCCACAAAAGTCGTTGTTGAACCCCTTGCACCAGAATCTAAAACTTCTACATTTTGATAAAGTTTTTTTATGAAGTCTTGTACTTTCGCTTCATCTCCACCGTATAATTTATCTGCATAAGCCCAAGCTGCCAAGTAATTCCATCTTGCTCCACCTGATGTTTTCGGATTTGGTGTTATAACAGATACATCTTTTTTAGTTAAGTCATTCCAATCTTTAATTCCTTTAGGATTTCCTTTTTTCACAAGAAAAACAATTGTAGAAGTATAAGGTGTAGAATTGTCTGGTAAACGTTTCTGCCAGTCTTTATCTAAAAGATTTGCGGTTTTCGATATTTCATCAATATCATATGCAAGTGCTAAAGTGACAACATCTGCTTCTAACCCATCTATTACCGCTCGTCCTTGCTTTCCAGATCCACCATGTGATTGTTTAATAGTAACTGTTTGTCCAGTTTCTTCTTTCCAATTCTTCGCAAATGCTTTATTAAATTCTTGGTAAAGTTCTCTAGTTGGATCATAAGATACATTTAATAACTCTATACTATCTTTATTTGCTTTCGAAGATGTGTCTTCTGCTTTTCCACATGCTGATAAAATTCCCGTTAGCAAAACAAGTGATAATAATAAAATAATGCTCTTTTTCATTTTTAATTCCCCCTATTTTTATGAAATTACTAGTTAAATGCCATAAAAAAAGACATATCACCATAATAGTTGGTAATATGCCTTTAGTTTGTCTAATTAGCATTTACTAGTTGTTTATTTTCTTTCATTAAGATTAATCCAAACTATTCATAGTTGTCAACTAGGTTATTAATTTTTTTTGAAATTTTTTCTATTACAAAAAAAAGGGCAAATGTAAAATAAACCATTTTCTAGTGAAATGGTTTTAAGTGTGAAGACAAAATAGTATTTGCAGAGAGACTTCAGGCTATGAATAGAAGCAAGCGAGTAATTCAAACACTAGAAATCCTGAACTGATTCTCCTTGCATATACTATTTTCGAATTATGTTTACTCTTCTTTTTTCTTTCCAATTATGTATTCATCATTTTTTGTAGGAGGCTATTGTGGCTCTTTTCTTTTGATTAACTTGTACTGTCTGTCCGACCACTACTTTTCCCAATGCTACAATTGGGTTAACAGCATTTTCTTTCGATGCCGTCCACTTTTTATTATGTACTTCAAAATGCAAATGAACACCTGTAGAATCTCCCGTATTACCCATCTTTCCAATGATTTCTCCTTTCTCTACTATTTCTTTTTTCTTTACAACACGTTCACATAAATGAGCATATACCGTTTCCATTCCATTATGATGCTTGACAAAAATGACATTCCCATATGATTGTGAAAGATACGATTTTGTCACTATGCCGTCGTCAACCGCGTAAATTGGGGAACCGACGTCTCCTGCGATATCAATCCCTTTATGATGTCCATTTCTTGTATTATATAAATCAGATATAACTCCTTCACTCGGCCATATCCAATCCTTTGTGCGTTCTGAGATCGAGAATGAACTCGCTTCAGATTGTCTTCCACCTAAAAATAACAGACTTATAAATAGAAGCATAATAGCTGCTATTAACAGTCTCCTGATGTAGTCTCCCATTTGCTCCTCCTTATCAAATTTAGTCTTGTTTCATATATAATCCTATCTTAATTTTCTCCGCTATTCTCTCTTAATTCGTAAAAAAAATGAAATTAAGTTATTTCGAAATAACAAAAATCATATTATCTGCTTGTTGTCCTTAGTCTTCCTCACACCTTATGTTCAGACATATAAAGTTAGAACAAAAAATAAAAATTCTGTGTTTTATATACTCTGACTAGGACTAAGTTTATTATTTCAATTGTTTAAAAAACTATACACAGAATCTTTACTAGCTGACTGTTGTTTGCCATAACTCCATCCATATAGGATTATTTTCAGTACGAGTGAAAGAACATTAGAATAATAACACTCGAGCAATATTTTCACATGTTCTCTCCACATTTTGTCTGCCTTCACTTAGCAGACTGTCCAACTGATCCGCTTTTGGAATAATTCCAAAGATAGCATCAATTCCTTTTTCATAGAGGATATCTATCCCTTCTCCAATGAAGCCCGCAATAGCAATTACTTTTATATTTTGTTCTTTTGCAACTTTTGCAACACCATATGGAGTTTTTCCAAATTGTGTTTGAAAATCTATTCCTCCCTCCCCAGTTATCACATAATCTGCATGTTTTATTTTATCTCTTAAATTAGAATATTCTACAACAAGATCAATGCCATTTTTTAAGACTGCTTTCGTAAAAATCATTAACCCTGCACCTAATCCCCCTGCCGCACCTGCTCCTGGAAGATTCTTCACCTCTTTATTTAACTGCTCTTTTACTACTTTAGCATAATGTTCCAAGTTGTTATCTAATAGTCTGATCATTTCGTTTGTTGCTCCTTTTTGCGGTCCAAAAACATAAGATGCTCCTGTTGCACCACATAAAGGATTTGTTACATCACAAGCAACAAAAATTTCCGTTTCTTTTAAGCGTAAATCGATGTTTGACAAGTCTATTTTTCCCAACTCATCCAATGAACCTCCGCCTCTTTGCAAAATCTTTCCATCTCTATCGATAAACTTAACACCAAGCGCCTCAGCCATTCCTGCTCCACCATCATTGGTAGCGCTTCCTCCAACGCCGATAATGATTTTTTTTAGTCCTTTATTTAAACATTCTTTTATTAGTTCGCCTGTTCCATAACTGGTTGTAAGCAGTGGATTTTTTGTTTGCTCATTAACATATTGAATACCACTTGCCTCAGCCATTTCAATTACTGCTGTTTTTTCGTCTCCCAATATTCCAAATTTAGCGTTTACCTTCTCGCCTAAAGGTCCTGTAACTTCTGTATAGATTAATTTTCCACCTGTAGCATCTATTAATGATTGTACTGTTCCTTCTCCTCCATCTGCCATTGGAGCGTGGATACATTTAGCATAAGGATCTGCTTTTTTTATGCCTGTTTCCATTGCTATACAAACTTCTTTCGCTGTCATGCTTCCTTTAAATGAATCTGGGGCTAATACAAATGTTTTACTCATTGTTTATTCCTCCTTATTTTATATAATAATTAGATTGCTTTTTAACAGGCTATCCTGAAAAAAGCCTTGGCTGTCTCGAATAGTCCGCAGTCAGAATACACTTCGCTTTCCATGGGGCGAGCGGTGAGCCTCCTCGGCGCTTGCGCCTGCGGGGTCTCACCTGTCTCACAATTCCCACAGGAGTCTTCGTGTATTCTGACTGCTCCCTGTTTCAAGCTTAGATAAAAAAAATGGATGCTGCTTCTTTTCGTGCGGCCTGGTGTAAATTTTGTTTGCATGGGGGTCTGCCCTAAAAAAAGGGTTCCTCAGGTGGAATACACTTTGCTTTTCCACGGGAGTATTCATGTATTCCGGCTGCTAACTGCTTATAAATTTAAGAAATCTGCTTCTTTTCATGTGTCATGGTGTGAATTTGTTTGCATGGGTGTCTTCGTGTATGCTGGCTGCGGATTTATTTGAGCGTGCATTACATGATAAAGTGGAATAATTTATTTTTTCTATTGGATGTAGTGCTGCTTGTGCTTGGTTTTTTAGATTAAAAAAACTGTTCCAATGGAAGACCTTATCACCTTTTCTATATGCATGAAAGTTATTTCAACTTTCTATGCTTCTAGACTGGTTGGTGCTAGTATGGAACAGTTTAGTATATTAATGAATATCTCTTTTATTCGCAGCAACGGGTACACTTACTTCTTTGGTTAATGTAAATCTTCCTATTTGTTTTATATTTGCATTTTCAAATTTGACGGTAGAAAAATGAAAATCTTTTGCCGTTAACAAAATGGATTCAATCGCTTGTAAGGTACGATTATTTTCTTCTAACTTACTATCTTTTGTTAATGCAACAATCAATTGATTTTTTGATGGATTAGAAACGATCTTTTCAAAGTGAATAGTATCAGGAAGAGAAGCAGAAAGTCCTAATACTTTATTATCTTTTTGCATATCATGAAAAGCCATCTCAATCGATTCATAGGAATCTAATGAAGGAACATAATAAGCGTTCTTTCGTTCTTCCCCTGCATCAAACAGGAAATACCCTCTTTTTTCTAATTGTCGGTAATTAATAAATGTTACCTTTCCAAAATTGCCAAAGTTAATCCCTGGTTGATTATTCGTGGAAAACAAAACTTTTTTTGCATTAACTTCTTTCATTTGTTCCTGTATGATTGCGTAATAAAAATTATCACCATTCGATGGAAAAACGGATGGATCCTTTGTTACAGTTGCATGTACTTCTTTTTTATTGGCATCAAAAGATAAATCTGCCTTCACAGGATAATAATCCATCAGCCCCCATTTTTCCTCTGTTAACTTGTTCATAAGATCTTTATATAAATCAAATTTAGTGCTGTTTAATTCCTTATCCACCAAAACACTAACAGGTACTACCACTTGCAGATTTTTATCTGGAATTGGATACGTCAAAATTTCCTTTCCATTTATATCTTCTGGATAAATTACGTTTGTTTCCATACTAACATCGAGCTTATCTGCAAAATTAGCTTCTTGTTTATTTTCTGATTTTTGTATATCATCACCCGTGTTTATTAAGGCAAACATATTCCGATCATGCAGGCTCGACTTTTCCTCATTTATGCTTGTTCCATTATTCATTACACTATTCACAATGATAATAAAAAGAAACAGCGAACACAATGTTGCAACAGTAGGTATGATCCAATGTCGTTTTAGTTGTTTCTTTTGTTTTGCCTCAACACACATTTTTATTGTAGACGGATGTCGATTATCCTTTACTTTAGGAAGTTGTTTTATTAAACCTTCTAATTGTTCATCGTTCCATTTTGATTTTTTCACTGGTATCCTCCTCTCGGCAAGTGTTCTCCATCTGCTTTCTTAATGCCTTCAATGCCCGATGCTGTGTTGTTTTTACTTTGCTCTCCGTCCATCCTAATGATTCCGCTGTTTCTGCAATCGAAAGTTCCTGTATATATCGCATAATAATCACTGAACGTTGATCGACCGTGCATTTTTTTAACGCTTTATATAAGTACTGCACTTCTTCAGATTGCAGTGTAATCTCTTCTGGTAATAAGTCATCTGCCTTAATTTGCTGCTTTGACCAATCAAATTTTTCCATCACTCTGCTTTTCAGATTAGTATTTTTCCGAAAATGATCAATAGCAACATTGCGCGCAATACTGAATAACCAAGTTTTTTCGGTGCTTTTTCCTTCAAACCGGTGATAAGATTTTAACACACGTATATATACTTCTTGCACTAAATCTTCAGCCGTTTCTTTATGCTGAACCATATAAAATAAAAATTGAAAAACGTCATGATGATACTTATTATATATTTCATCAAAAACGGAGTTCATCTCTTCCCCTCCCCGTTCGTAAAATTAGTCGTATAAAAAGTGAAAATAGTTTCATTTTTTTTAATACTTTTCTCTACCAAGAAAAGTGGCTTTGGCTCTCTTGGGTAGTCCGCAGTCAGATTATATACTCAAAATTACGTTCATTTTGAATTTATCATTCTTTTTCCAATAAAAAAGGAAGGAAATTATTTCTCCTTCCATACGTTCTATTATGTTAAATTGTTTCTCATGAATCAAGAACAATCGGCACTTTCTCTAATAAATTTCACTATTTCGAGGTAAATAGATAAAAAATGTCGTACCTTGCCCAAATTTGCTGTGGACTGTTATTTGCCCTTTATGTGACTCAACTATATTTTTTGCAATGGCCAGTCCTAAACCTGTACCTGAATTTCCTCTAGTTCTCGCTTTATCCGCTTTATAAAAACGTTCAAATACAAAGGGCAAGTCTTCTTCTGAAATACCAACACCTGTATCTTTTATTTCCCAATATACTCCATTTTCATCTATTCTACTAGCAATGCTGACATTTCCTTTTGCTGGGGTATGTCTTAAGCAATTATCAATGATATTCGTAAGCACCTGTTCCATTCGATCAGGATCCATGGAATAATACTGCTCCGTTTCAATAGGATGAACAGAGAGATTGATTTGTTTTTCTCTTGCTAGCGCATAAAATTTTCTTGCAACCTTTTGTAAAAAGGAACGCAGCTCAACCTCTTCTTTTACTAATTCCAGATGACCTGCTTCCATACGAGCTAAATCCAATAGTTCATTCACAAGCCGTCCCATTCTTAATGATTCATCATAAATGATTTGGGCCATCTCTTTTTTCTCTTCTTCTGACTCAGCGATACCATCAACAATTGCCTCACTGTATCCTTGCAGCATGCTAATCGGTGTGCGCAGTTCATGAGATACATTAGCAATGAAATCAATACGAAGTTTATCAAGCTTTCGTTCCTCTGTCATATCTCTTATAACAGCAATTGCTCCTCTAATTCGATCATTATTATATAGAGGACTAACAATAATAACCCAATAGCGTCCTTGCACTTTAATTTCATCTAGTTGTTCATCACCAGTTGTAACGGCTAAATGAAATAAATCTTTTATCTGACTCGGAACTTGTTCGACTAACTTATTATGATCTTGCTCATAATGCCAATGCTGTAGAAATTTTTCCGCTGGAGGATTAGTAATCAAAAGACTTCCGTTTTTATTAAAAGTAATAACACCGTCAGCCATCCCGCTAAGGATATTGCCGAGCTGTTCTTTTTCTTCACTTAATGCATTTATATTAAAATCTAATCTTTTAGCCATCTCATTAAAAGCAATCGATAATTCTCCAATTTCATCCTGTGTCATTATCGGGACTTTTGTATCAAAGTTTCCTCTTGCTAATTCGAAGGCAGCTTCTCTCATTTTACGTAGCGGAGCAGTAATTCTTGTTAAAAGAAAAAATGCAAAAATAGTAGTTAAAATAACTGCAACAACAGCGGCCAATATAATAAATTTAGTCGTTGATTTTTTCGTTTCATTTAATACATCGATCGATTGATAAATAAAAACAGCTCCAGCAGCCTTGCCATTCTCTATAATTGGAGCTCCCACAATAACTAATTGATCATTAGAAGATTTCGGAGAATTTACAGTTGCTACTTTTATTTTACTTTTTGTCAAAACTTCAGAAAGTTCTTTGTTTTGCAATAAATATTCAGTGGAAATCTTATTGGAGCTAGTGTTAGGTGATACAACTATTTCCTTAGATGTTTTCATAATTGCTGCGCCTGTAGACGGGTCGAGGAGATTCCACGCAATATCTACCCCAACGTCTGAATCATACTGCTCCATAATTCCAGCGATTTTTGTTGCAGTATTAGATAACCCTTTTTTTGTTTGATCTGTGTGATATTGTTGAAAATACTCCAATAACATTACCGTTAAAATAAATAATACAATCGAAATAAGCAGTAAAAAAGTAAACCAAAGTTTAAATACTACACTTCTCCAAAACATCATCCATTGTTAACCTCAAACTTGTACCCTACTCCCCAAACTGTTACAATCATTGCTGCAGCCGCCTCTGACACTTTGTTTAATTTTTCTCTTAGCCTCTTAACGTGCGTATCCACTGTTCGTAAATCTCCAAAAAACTCATAATGCCATACTTCTTTTAACAACAGCTCTCGATCAAAAACTTTATCAGGAGATCTTGCTAGAAAATAAAGAAGCTCATATTCTTTTGGAGTTAAGCTTACTTCTTTCCCATCTGCCAATACTCGGTGAGCATCATGATCAATCGTTAAAAATGGGAAGACAATCACATCTTTAGAAGCATTCTCGTTTTTTACAAAAGTAGTTGTAATGGATCTTCTAAGTAAAGCCTTTACTCTTAGTACAACTTCTCTTGGACTAAAGGGTTTAACAATATAATCATCTGTACCTGCTTCAAAACCTTGTACTCGATTTATTTCTTCCCCTTTTGCTGTCAACATAATAACTGGTGTTGCCTTTTTTTCTCGCAATTCTTTGCAAACTTCCATTCCATCTTTTCCTGGCATCATTAAATCAAGAAGAATAACATCATATTCAACTGCTAATGCCTTCGTTAAAGCAGATTCGCCGTCTTCAGCTTCATCAACAATAAAATCTTCTCTTTCCAAATACATCTTTAGCAAGCGTCTAATTCTTTCTTCATCATCCACTACTAATACTTTAATTTCCTTCTCCATCATAAAGTCCTCCTATACAAACTATCTATAGAACACTCCATAGATACATGTTTTATGATTCAAGTAGCTTTTCTATAAAAAACTCCTATTTTATGCTGCAGATTCCAACCGTGAAGGCGGCAAATAAAGAACCAAATCTGCTTTATTAGCGGTATTTTTTTGGCATATATCTTAAGCATATGCATGAAGGCCGACCATTAATAAATTTACTGCAATTAAATTAAACATGATGATGATAAAACCGATAACTGCTAGCCATGCAGATTTTTCCCCATGCCAATCCTTTGTTAATCTTAAATGAAGAAAAGCAGCATAAAATAACCAAGTAATAAGAGCCCATACCTCTTTTGGATCCCAATTCCAAAATCTTGACCAAGCAATTTGTGCCCAAATCATCGCAAATATCAATGCCCCCAATGTAAAAATGGGAAAACCAATCAAGACGGAACGATAGCTTATTTCATCCAACAGATCTTGGGAAATATTTTTTACAAAAGGTTTTAAAACAGTGCCAATCCTTTTTCTGAATATACACCGTAATAGAAGGTAAAGGACACATCCCACTGCTACTGATAAAAAAACACTGTTTAATTTATTACTATTTATAGATGCTGGAACCGTTAAAATTGGATTGATATCACCTTTTGCTGCCAACTGGTTCTCAGTTGGACCGATAATGACTGGTAAATGATACTCCATTTCATTTTTTTGTCCGTCTTTTCCAACCCAATAAATAGATTCCTTATAATCGATGGCGGAAAAAAAGCAAGATAGCAAGATAAAACCAATCAACGAGCAAAATAAAACAATAATCACTTCAATACCTTTTGCACTTTTATTTGAAGTGTTTTCATTTGTTCCTTTTATTAAGTAAATAAATGCTGCTGCAAAACTAATGGATAATATGGCTTCTCCTAGTGCGGCTGTAATAACATGAATTTGCAGCCAGGAGCTTTGCAAGGCAGGTATTAAAGGTGCGACATCATTTGGAAACATATTTGCATATGCAATTATTATAATAACAAGCGGCAAGGTAAACAAACCTAATGCTGATGTTCGATAGATTTTACTTAACAATAGAAAGGCAGCAACTAAAGCTAATGCAAAAAAGCAGATAAATTCAAATAAGTTGCTGACTGGAGCATGTCGAGATGCAACCCATCTTAATACAAAATAAGTAAAATGACAAAAAAATGCAAGTATTGTTACGTATATCCCTATTTTCGCTGATTTAGCAACAGGTTTATTTTTCACCCCTCTTTTTTGTTTTATCGCACCTGCAAAAAACACTGTTGCAACCATATAGAGGAGGAAAGCGGCATATAAAAAATTACTACTTATGTTGACCATCTAGTCCCTCCTCTTTCATGTTCTTTTTTGATATGTAGTATGATCTTCAGATTCTAAATGAATCTTGTCTCCAAAAATTAGTCTTAACTCTCGCTTTAACGCAAACCAATTTTTATTTGTATGTGCCGCAACCCATAGTTCCTTATTTGACCAATGTATCCAAATTCTTCGGTGATTCCAATAAGAACCCTGTATCACACCAATCATAAAGATAATCCCTCCAATAAACAGGAAATACAGCATCGGATCTTTACGCACCGTTAATGCGGATACATTTTGGGTCTTTATCTCTTCTATTTGAATATCCCATTGATTGTTTTTATTTGAAGCAACTGTTTGGTTTAATGTTACAAAAGAAAGCTCTTTCTCCTGTCGATCTGAAACGCTAATTTCAAAAACAAAAGCAGGATTATTCGGAACTTTTGATTTTGTAGTAGGTTGACCATTTTTATTTAAAATGACATCCGGATAATAGTCCAAAATTCTTAAAGTTTGTCCACTTTTTAATGTATAGCTATCTTGAGGGTTATTTACATTAATTTGGATCGAATCAAGCTCCGTTTTCGTTTGTTTGTCGATGACTTTATAACGAATGCTTGAAGTCTCATTTAATTTGTAATCACCTTGATAAATAGTATACCCATCGAATTTCAAAGGTTTATTCACTTTAATTGTTGCTTCTTTTAATTTTTGCATTGCCGCTTTTTCTCCAGCAATTGTATTTGCATCTGCTTGGAATAATGTGACTTTTGTTTGAAAGTTTTTAGCCATAACCGTTCTTTTCTCTAATGCCTGCTCAAAAACTTTATTTTCTTTGTCTTTATCATATACTTCCACTATAAATTGATTATTTTTTAAATAATATTGACCAGCCGTTCCAGGAATTTGTTTTGTTTGTCCATCTCGTATCCACATTACTTCATTAATATATAAACCAGGTATAAACCGCAGCATTGCAGCAAATAAAAAAATAATTAAACCAAGATGATTAATATAAGGACCCCATCTTGAAAATCGCCCTTTTTCAGCTAATAAATGCTGTTTATCCTTTTTGACATCATAATGTAATTGGCCGAGCTTTGCCTCTAATTGGGGCTTCTCCTCTAAAAGGGACAATCGAAAAAAAATTCGCTGATTACGATAAAAACTCGGATGTTTAATCACACGCTGCTGTTTTAGCGCCCGATATAACGGAAAGAATCTGTCTATACTGGCAATTACTAACGAGCAGCTCAAGGCGATAATAAGCAGAAGATACCACCAGGACTGATACAAATTGGCAAAACCTACATAATAATAAACACTGCCAAACCATCCATAGGTATCTTTGTAGTAATCAGATGCTGATATCTCCGCAGGAATATACATTTCCTGCGGTAAAATAGTCCCTATGATGGATGCTAACAAAACAATCAGAATGAAACTGACGCCAACTTTAACGGAAGAAAAAAAATTCCATACTTTATCAATGATATTTTTATTATATGTTTGTGATCGACGGGCGCTTCCTTCGTATCTCATATCAATATTTTCTGTCTCATGTACGAGTAACTTTTTTCCACAAGCACCACATAATTCTGTTCCATATGGATTATTATGACCACAGCTACAATCTATTGTTTTCATTTTTTTCACCTAAAGTTTACGGTTTTATTTTCTCCATCATTTCTTGAATTTTTTTTTCGGTTAATTCTCCAGTATAGATATCTATAATTCCCCCATTTTTATCAATCAAAAATGTTACTGGAAGTGGATTTATTGCATATGCTTCTTGTACTGATTCATCAGAGTCAATCATGGTTGGGAAGGTTAAACCATATTCTTCTATAAATCTATTGACTGTGAGTGTTGATTCTCCGACATTTATAGAGAATACCTGTACTTTATGCTGTTTATATTGATTATATAATTCATTGATTAAAGGCATTTCCTTTTCACATGGTTTACACCAGGTAGCCCAAAAGTTTAAGAAAATACCTTGGCCTTTATAATTTGAAAGCTTTTGCTGCTTCCCTTTTTGGTCAATAAGCACAAAATCAGGGGCTTGTTGACCAATTTGAATTTTATCCGCTTGATTATTTGTTACACTTGCGTAAATGGTGTAAACAGCTGCAGCAAATAAAAGCAGTAAAACAGCAGTTCGAAGCAATAATCGTTTCTTTCTCATCTAATCCTCCAATAAGAAAAGCTCGGGTCGCCTTGCTCAGCCCCGAAGAAAGATGTTCACATGACTCAAAAAGAGATTTTTCCTTTTAGAGGCATAGGGCAACCCAGGCGTTGACCTAAAACAGGCACCACGGTCCTTACGTCTTCGTCCTATACGTCAAAGCCTAGATGCGGATACGACCGCCAAGTTATCTATAATCCCATTTCGTTGATAAATTCCTAGACGACCAAGTAACTTTCGCCACTATTATATCATTTATATGTTGTAGATATTGTAATCCTATTCATTCATCTGTGAACGTTTTATGAACGTTTTTTTAAGTGCGTGTTCAAAAAGGAGGATAAAAAGGACCGAGAAGTTCGAGGCGTCTTAACTTTGAGCATCGGAACGTATGGTATTAATACGTGAGAAGCGGAAAAGTAAGACAACGAAGAAATTCGATGTGTCATTTTTACCGGACTTTTTAAACAACCTCTTAAAGTTCATTATTTTTTCTTATTTGTATTTGCCGTTGTTCGAAGTAATTTCACTTCATGTGCTGTTAATTCTCTCGCATCCCCTGGCTGTAATCCACTTAAATTTAAAAATGCATATCTTTCCCGTTTTAATTTCATAACAGGCGTTCCAATCGCCTCAAACATTCTTCTTACTTGACGATTTTTTCCTTCATGAATTTTCAACTCAATAATAGAGGTTCCTTTTTTCTTATCTAATGAAAGGAGTTTTACTTTTGCAGGAGCAGTTTTGCCGTCCTCCAAGACGATTCCTCTTTCTAAAAGCTTCAGCTTTTCTCGAGAAGGAATACCTTTTACCTTTGCAACATATACCTTTTCGACTTCTCCTTTTGGATGCATCATTACATTGGCGAATTCACCGTCATTTGTTAATAAGATTATTCCAGATGTATCGTAATCAAGGCGGCCAATCGGATAAATTCTTGCGTCAATTTCAGAAAAGAAATCTGTCACTACTTTTCTTCCTTTATCATCATTTACACTTGATATAACGCCTCTTGGTTTGTATAGAATAAAATAAACAGGTTCTTCTCTTTCAACAGGTATCCCGTTCACTTCTACCTTATCTGAAGGAGTTACTTTAATACCTAGCTCTTTTACGGTCACACCGTTTACTTTTACCTTTCCATCTACTATTAATTCTTCCGCTTTTCTTCTTGATGCAATTCCTGCATGTGCAATTACTTTTTGTAATCTTTCCATCTATGTCACCTCTACGCTTTTCCATTGTTTTTTTGTATTCTTTATTCAATATTTCAAAAAGAGAGCTTATATTTATTTCGCCTTCTTTGATCAATTAACGAGTACATGCTAAAAACAAATTTTTTAATATTACCCTTTTGAATTATGACATAAAATCATGAATTTTCAAAGAAAGTCTTTTCATATCAATTATTTTATAAAGAATATGGAAAAAGAACAAAAGCACTGAAACTAACTGCGAACAAGACCAACAAGTTAATTGATAAGCTGAGAGCAGCAGGCATACACGAAGACTCCTATGGGATTAGCGGGACAGGCGAGACCCCACAGGAGCTGCTCCGAGGAGGCTCGGCGCCCGCCCGCAGGAAAACGAAGTGTATTCCGGCTGCGGATCCATTGAGAGTGTGCGAAACCCTATTTTCAAGGAAAACGATAAAAAAACACTACCGCTTTAGTAGTGTTCAACACTTTATATTAAGAACCATTTGTTCATTTTCCAAAAAACAGTGTAACAACGATGATTGCAACAATAAAACCTACTAAATCAGCTAATAAACCAACCTTTAAAGCATCGCCCATTTTTTTAATGCCCACCGCACCAAAATAAACAGTAAGCACATAAAACGTTGTATCCGTACTCCCTTGAATGGTTGCAGCAAGCCTGCCAATATAGGAGTCAGGACCATATGTTGCGATTAAATCGCTCGTCATTCCAAGAGCAGCATTACCAGAAATCGGACGAATAATTCCTAGAGGAGCTATTTCTGATGGAATTCCTAAAATTGTTAATACCGGCTTTAAAAATCCCATAAAATATTCTAATGCACCAGAGGCACGGAAAACAGAAATAGCCACTAGCATTCCAATTAAAAAGGGAATAATAGAAAAAGCAATACTTATTCCTTCTTTCCCACCTTCTACAAAGCTTTCATATGTGGGAACCCGCTTATACGTTCCATATAATAGAATAAAACCAATAAGTGAAGGAATCATCCATAATGATATTAGTGAAACAAATTCCATTCTTATTCACCCTTTTTTAATCTTCTATAATAAAAGAAGCGATCAATTAAGATACCGCTAATAGCAGAAAAAATAGTCGCAATTAAAGTCGGGCCAACAATATCTGTTGGTGATGCCGCGTGATAATTCATTCTAATTGCGATAACAGTGGTCGGTATTAATGTCACACTAGATGTGTTTATTGCCAGAAAGGTAATCATACTATTGCTTGCTGTGTTTTTTCCGCCATTTAATTTTTTCAGCTCTTCCATCGCTTTAATACCGAGGGGGGTTGCGGCATTGCCTAGTCCGAATAAATTTGCCATCATATTCGATAGTATATACCCCATCGCTGGATGATCTTTTGGCACCTCTGGAAATAACTTAACGATAAAAGGTTTAAATAAATTGGTCAGCTTTTTTAACAATCCCGCTTGTTCAGCAATTTTCATCATTCCCAACCAAAAAACTAATACACTTATTAAACCAATACATATCGTTACAGCTTCCTTTGCTCCCGAAAATACTGCTTTATTCACTTCATCCATTGTGCCATTAAACATTGCAAACACTATTCCGATGACAGTAAGAAGCACCCAAATAATATTAACCATCACTGCCCACTCCATTAATGGCGATAAACATTTGCTTAAAATATTCAAGGAAGGATTTATTTTTTTTCTTATTATGCTGATAATAAATAGGAATCGTATCCACTATTTTATCATCAAAATAGATCTGCACTTGCCCAACAATGTCTGGAGTCTTTTTTTCATCCTTTTTCCACTCTGCTTTTACATTTGCCAACTTATATTCGATTTCAATCAAATTCTTTTCTTCTGCAGTAATTGGATATTGATAATCTTGTTTTATATATAATTTATTTTTATAAAAATTATTGTTTATTTCTTTTAATTTTCCATTTTCAATTACTTGTTCCAATTTATATTTTTTAAAGGACGTTTCAAACATATTGATATGATCGTTCCAATCATCTGGATCATTTAATGTCACGGCAATCAACTCAAGCCCATCCTTTTTTGCCGTACTGACAAGTGTTCTTTTTGCTCTTTTTGTAAACCCTGTTTTTCCGCCAGTAGAATATTCATAACGCTCTGTTAATAATCGGTTTTTATTTTTCCATACACGATCCCATTTCTCAGACGGATTTGCTGACTTGTAATTTTTTGTTCCTGCAATTTTTTTATATGTATCATTATTCATGGCATAACGAGTCAGTAATGCCATATCGTATGCTGTTGAATAATGATTTTCATGGTCATCGAGGCCGTGTGGATTTTCGAAATGTGTATTGCTCATTCCGATCTGCTCTGCCTTTTGGTTCATTAAATAAACAAAACCGTCCAAGCTCCCACCAACACTTTCTGCAATCGCTACAGCAGCATCATTGCCAGAACGAAGCATTAATCCATAAACTAAATCTCTCAGAGGAATTTTCTCACCTGCTTTTAAATAGATGGATGAACCTTCTGCTTTTACGGCATTTTCACTAATGGTCACTTTTTTGTCTAAATTTCCTGATTCAATTGCTAGAATAGCAGTCATTATTTTTGTAATACTTGCTATTCTTCTTTTGGTATTAGCATCTTTTTCATAAAGAACCCGTCCTGATTTCTGTTCCATTAATACCGCACTATTGGCACTTACATACATCGCTGCATTTGTATTATGAGGAATAGCTAGTATTAAAATGGAAGTGATAAGAGAAAGTATAATCGATTTATATAATTTCATTTAACACTACCTCGTCTCCTTAAGTGGTTTGTACATGTTTATGCAGGACAAGTAGCCTTATGACAATATTACAAAATCTATCTGCAAAATTTACAAGCTTTCTTATCTCCAAAAAAAAACGCCAGCATTCTCAATGAAATACTAGCATTGCACGAACTATTATGCATTTTTCCATTTAATAAGGTCTCCATTTTAATTCACTGGCTTTCATAAACCTTTGTTCTACATCCTTCCAGTTGACAATATTCCACCAGTTTTGCACATAGTCTGCTTTTTTATTTTTGTATTGCAAATAATAAGCATGTTCCCAAACATCCAGTACCAAGAGTGGAATCGTATCCCATTGGGTAAGAAGCATATGTCTTTCTGATTGAAGGATTTCTAAATGACGTGCTCGAGGCGACCATACCAAGATAGCCCATCCTACCCCTTCTACTTCCTTTGCGGCTTCTGTAAAATGTTTTTTAAATGCTTCAAAACTGCCAAAATACTTTTTTATCTCTTCCAGCAAAGCGCCTTTTGGCATTCCTCCACCTTTTGGGCTCATATTATTCCAAAAAATAGTGTGTAAATAATGCCCTGAACCATGAAATGCTAATTCTCTAGACCAATGTTTAACAAGCTCATAATTCCCATCTTTCCGGGCTTGCACTAGCTTCAATTCTGCTTTATTTAATCCATCCACATAAGACTGATGATGTTTTTTATGATGAAGCTCCATAATTTCTGTGATAATATAAGGCTCCAACGCATTATAAGCATAAGGTAATTTTGGCAAAACATGTTTTCCTGCTTGAACAATCGGTTCATTGATATAAATAGTACCCAAATTTTGTCGATCTGAAAAATACCGTTCCATTTTTTCATGAAGCTCTTCTGCTTCATGTTGAATTTTAATCAGTTCTTCCGTATCAAGTGGTTTCCGTTGCACATTATCCATTAAATTAGAAAAGTTATCAATATTTTTCCAAATATGTTCTTCTTTTTGAACTTGTTCTGATTCTAATAATTTCTTTAATTGTTCATTCCATACTAAGACTTCTTTCACATATTCATTGTAGCTGCTCAATCTTTGACACCTCATTTCAACAGTACTCTTCCTTAAATGATATGATGAAGCTTACAAGAACATGTTAATTTTATATGGGAAATTGGACGAATCCTCGCCTACATTTAATTTTTCATATGAAAAGCTTTTAAGAACTTTATTCTTTCACCATAGCTTAACATTTCATGCTAAAATGAGAGAAAAGGAGGTAATAATTAATGGGTAACGAATTAAAAGAAATGTTACGTGCCGTTTTAAAAGAAGAGCTGGAACCGATAAATAAACGGTTTGATGGATTTGAACAACGTTTTAGCGGAGTTGAAAAACAACTTGGTGGGTTTGAACAACAGTTTGGTGGAGTTGAGCAACGTCTTGGTAGATTTGAGAAACGCTTTAGTGGAATTGAACAACGATTTGGCGGAGTTGAGCAACACCTCGGTAGATTTGAGCAGCGGTTTAGCGGAGTTGAGCAACACCTCGGTAGATTTGAGCAACGGTTTAGCGGAATTGAACAACGGTTCGATACTTTTTCAGAAGAATTAAAAGAACTTAAAGATGGACAAGTACGATTCCAGAAAAATATCATCGAAAGTCTTGGTCAGTACACAGAGAAAATCGCTAAGCATGTTGATGATAAAACGGAAGCATTAAATAAAAGAATCTATGCTGTTGAAACAGATATTCAACGCTTAACTAGACAATAAATTTTAATGGATTCAGCTAATAGTCCTTTTTAAAAAATAGGAATAATTAGTTTTTTTTCCTTATTCTCCCCTTCTCCTATCCGTTACTATTAACACATTCTTTCTTTACTTTTTTCACACCCAATTTTATATCTTACTAAAAGTTTTTATCCACTAAAGCAAAAAAAAGCATGTGGTTTTATGTGAATCCACACTAAAACCTTATGCTTTTTCCTGCATTGGAACCCAGTGATAAAAAGTCATCTTCCTATTTATCACTTCATCCCATGCTTATCAACTATTCTTCCATTTTTTGCTGAAATGTTTCAAAAAACAAATCAGCTTCTTCTTGATTAAATTCTTCTTCGTTATCAGCAAGCGGAGGCAGTTCTTTTAAGTCTTTTAAGCCAAAATGGTCTAAAAATTCCTTTGTTGTTCCATGTAATATCGCTCTTCCTGCACCTTCTGCTCTGCCAACTTCCTTAATCAGCGCTTTAGCAGCTAAGGTATGAAGCGGTCTTTCTGTTTTTACTCCTCTTACTTCTTCAATTTCAGCTCGTGTTATTGGCTGTTTGTATGCAATAATTGCCAATGTTTCTAACGCAGCCTGTGACAAGGTGGAAGCATGGGGAGATTCTACGAGCTTTTTCAAGTACATAGAATGTTCTTTTTTTGTTGCCATTTGATAAGTACCAGCAATTTCTATAATCGTGATGCCTCGATCTTGATTTGTTGCATAATCATCTTTTAACTGTTGGAGAATACTTTCTGCTGCCTTGCTTTCCATTGTTAGTACATGGGTCAACTGCTTTATTGTAAGTCCTTCATCTCCAGCTGCAAACAATAGGCCTTCGATGATTCCTTTCCATTTATTCGCTTTCAATTGCTTGTTCAACTTCCTTTCCAATAACAAAAATATTTGCAAAGTTTTGCTCTTGCTCCACAAATACTTGTTGGCGCTTCATTAATTCTAATATAGCTAAAAAAGTAACCACAATATGGGTTTTATCATGAATAGGAAAAAGTTCTTCAAAGGAAATTTTCCCTTTTCTATTTCGTACAATCTGTAATATTTCACCCATTCTACTTTCAATCGGAATTTCTTGACGTGTAATTTTTGTAGATAAAGGCGCTTGAAGTTTTTTTCTTTTTATTAGCTTTTGAAAAGCAGCTAACATATCATATAATGTAACATCCAATTCTTTTTTTGAAGCTTCCTCTGCTTCTACTGCAAAATCTGATAAATCACTAGGTGGTTTTGTATAAATTAAACCACGTTCTTGCTCCATCGCTTTTAAATCTCCTGCCGCTTCTTTAAACTTCCGATACTCTACTAATTTTTCAATTAGATCATCTCTTGAATCTTCTTCGGGTTCCATCAATAAATCTTCATCAAATAATTCTTCCTCATGTTTTGGCAATAGCATTTTACTTTTAATTGCCAGCAAGGTTGCAGCCATCACAAGGAATTCACTAGCAATATCGAGCTGCAGCTCTGTCATTGCATGGATATACTCTAAATATTGTTCTGTAATCTCTGCTACATTTATATCATATATATCTATTTCTAATTTATTAATTAAATGAAGAAGTAAATCTAATGGTCCTTCAAAACTATCAATTTTCACATTATATTGCATTATCTCACCAAAATCCTAATAAAATTACATTATTGCATATTCCACCATTTTCTGTATGTCTTTGAAAGATGCTAGTACTAGTATAGTTGATTTAAAAGCGTTATCCAACAGAAAAATAATCCATTCGGCTTGGAAGTGCTATTATTTCACTTTTTTTGACGATTTTATTAGAAAACCTTGCTCATCTACAGGCTTCCTCGGAACTTTGCTCCTTGCGGCATCTCTCCTGTCCCGCTATCCCATAGAAGTCTTCGTGTAGTCCAGCTGCTCCCTGCTTCAAAGTTAGTTCATGAAGCTACTTCTTTTCATTTGCCTTCGTGCTATTTCTTGTTTGCATGGGTGTTTTCGTTAACTTTCCTAATCTATGTGAGTTTAGATAAACTGACTATATAGTTGAAACTTGAATGAATAACAGTTATTCTTTTTAGAATAAGTGAGTGGTTACTATTCTGCTATTTTTTAATAATTGTTTTAGAGTTATTACTAATAAAAGAAAGTGTGAAAAAATATGTATCCAAAAGAATTTATTCTTTTTTTAGTTCATTTTCATGGGGATCGGGATTATTTTGAATGTCACGAAATTGGAGAAGAATATTGGAAAGAAGTTGAAGCAGGTAATAAGAAATCGATATGGGTTGCTTTTATTTTATTGGCTGTTTCTTGTTATCACCATAGAAGAGGAAATTATCCTGGAGCATTGAAAACAATAAAAAAAAGTTTCTCCCTATTCAAACAAAATACACAGATGCTCTCTTCTTACGGCATTGATTCTGTATTATTACTTGCATTATTAGAAAATAATACAAAAAGAATAGAAAACATGGTTCCTTACAAAATGATTGATCTGCCATTACAAGATGCAGAATTGGAGAAGCAATGCCAACAATACTGCAATAAAATGGGGTTATCATGGAAAAATAAAGGGACTGTTGCTAACGAAATTATTCATCGACATCTCACAAGAGATCGCAGTATTGTCATACAGGAAAGAGATGCTGCAATATTGGCCAAAAGAAAGAATCGCAAAACATAACTTACTTGCATAAAGTGAAATGAATGACTTTATAAAGAAATGGCGATTTTCTTACTGTATCTTTTCGAATTCTCCAAGCTGTTTTTCTCGATTGCCCTCCATTTTTGGTGTAGAAACTTGCTGGTTAAAAGTAGGTTCAAAAATTTTTAATAAACAAAGAAGAACCATCTCGTTGATAGCTGCGTTTTCTGTTTAAACGAAACGAGCAACAAGATGGCCTCTTTTTTATAAATTTATATTTTCTTGTCCGACAACATCTTTACATTTAGACAAAAAGCTTATGATTAACTCATTACCCTCTATATTTTTACCTGGATATACATCCTTAATTCCTTGTACAATCGCTTTGCCGACCCCTTGTTGTCGATGTGATGGATTAACTGAAATATGTTGAATACGGACTGTATCTTCATCTGCGAAGACGACTCCGATCAAACCAATAATGTCTTCGTCATCTTTCCATAATAAAAGCTGCCATTTTTCATTTGTTTCATACTCTTTAATCGTTTGCTGCAGTACTTTTAAATCTTTTTCAGCTGGCATAAAAGAAAGAAGGCCCATGGCAATTTTTTCAAATGTTTTTTTATATCGAATGATCATTTATATCCCTCATTATTATTAAAACATATTTACTTATCATTTTTTCCATATTCCAAAATTCCCAAACAAGTTTAAGCATAATATATCATAAATAAGCTAACTTTGACGAATTATGTTATTTCTTTTATCATACAGAATTTATTACTATACTTCAATGATAATGTTATGTGTGAATTATTTCAAATCATTAGCAAAGATTCCTATCACGTTAAGTTTATCGCAATAAAGACAGCTTGGAGTTCTTTTTCCTGTAACAACGGTATTATCGTTTCTTTCCATATATAAATATGCAAGTAAAAGAAATAAGCTACTTAGTTGTGCAATTATTTTTTCGCAATAATACAGGCTTTTTTTTGCTTATATAGGCTATCCTGATAAGAGGGTTTTGCTCTCTCGATAAGTCCGCAGCCAGCATACACTTCGCTTTCCTGCGGGGTCTCGTCTTTCTCGCATTCCCGCGGGAGTCTTCGTGTATGCTGGCTGCTCCTTGTTTCAACATAACAACAAACTCAATCACACTAGCCTATTTTCATTCTTCAAGGTGCAAATTTTTGTTTGCCTATCTACCCTGAAAAGCGGATTGCTCTCTCAATTATTAGTCCGCAGTCTGAATACACTTCGCTTTTCCCTTAAAAAGCTATTTATTCTCATCTAGCTCTTGTGTTCCTTGGGTCATGGGAGCCTTTTGGCTAAAATCGAAAAAAACTAAGCAATTATGCTTAGTTTTTTATCATAGCTGATTCCCTTAAAGGCAAATCTAATTTAATTAGATCTTCATAAGATTCTCTTTTTACTACAAGAGTCACTTCTTTATTTTCTACAAATACTACTGGTGGTCTTGGAATTCTATTGTAATTATTTGCCATAGAATAACCGTATGCTCCAGTACAAAATACAGCTAAAACATCTTCTTCATTTGCTTTTGGCAAAGGAAGGTCCCATATCAGCATATCCCCAGATTCGCAGCATTTTCCTGCAATTGAAACAACTTCATCCGTTTTTTGCAACGGCTTATTCGCTAAAACAGCTTCATATTTTGCTTGATAAAGGGAAGGACGAATATTATCTGTCATGCCTCCATCAATTGCTAAATATTTTCTAACACTTGGAACTTCTTTACGTGAACCAATTTTATATAGAGTTGTTCCTGCATCACCAACTAAAGATCTTCCTGGCTCAATCCAAATCTCTGGCATTTTCATTTGAGAATCAGCTATTTGGTTTTGCACCTCTTTAATAATAACTTCTACATAATTTTCAGGTTGTATCGGCTGATCTTCACTTGTATAGCGAATACCGAAACCGCCGCCTAAGTTTAACACTTTTGTTTCAAAACAATGATTTTGCTTCCATTTTTTTAAATGCTCTATAATTTTCTTCGCTGCAAGCACAAATCCAGTCGTTTCAAAAATTTGTGAACCGATATGACAATGTAATCCTAGTACATTTAACCATGGGGAGTCCATTCCTTTTAACAAGGCTTCTTCCGCTTGGCCATTTTGAAGATCAAATCCAAACTTAGAATCTTCTTGTCCTGTTAATATATAGTCATGTGTATGTGCTTCAATACCTGGAGTAACACGAAGTAATATATTCACTTTCTCTTGTTTGGTTTCACATAACTCTTGAAGCAGCTGCAGCTCATAAAAGTTATCTACAACGATACATCCAATTTTATGCTCTATTGCCATTTCTAATTCTTCTCGGCTTTTATTATTGCCATGAAAATGAATGCGTTCAACAGGAAATTTTGCGGCAATTGCCGTATACAGTTCTCCACCTGAAACAACATCCAGCGACAGTCCTTCTTCCCCAGCCAGTTGAACCATTGCAATCGTAGAAAAAGCTTTGCTCGCATAAGCAACTTGTGCTGTTACACCCATTTTTTCAAATGTTTGTTTAAATCCTCTTGCTCTTTCTCGAATTAACGCAACATCATAAACATACAATGGAGTTCCAAATTTTTCGACTAATCGTAAAGTATCCACCCCACCTATTTCTAAATGACCAAGTTCATTTACAGTAGACGTCCCATAATAATGCATCTTTTCCCCTCTATTCTCCTATATTATCAATAAATGAATACTCCCCTTATTAATGGGATACTCTTATTTTTTCAGAATGCACAAACTCTTCTTTCGTTAATAACTAATCTAAAATCAAAGCATATCTAATCTAACTTTACAAGAAAAGACAGCCTTCATTTAAGAGAGCTGTCTTTTCTATTTTTCATTATTTATAACAGCGCACTTAATTAAACAAATGTATCATAAAATTCTTGAATTCTCAATCCTATTTTTTTATTTTGTAGGCTGCTTATATCGATTCTGAGGATGCAAATGACTTGGTCTTATTTTGCTTCCTGGAACCGTTCGACGTACAATTATTTGAGCTAATGCCTTTGGATAAAAAGGAATAAAAGGCCATAAATATGGTACATTTAATGTGCGTATATGAATTAAATACAGCAAATATAATGTAATTCCGATAATCAATCCAGGCGTATGGAAAATAGCCACAACTATTAGTAATGCTAATCGGACAATTTTATTGGCAATTCCCAGTTCATAACTCGGTGTCGCAAAGTTTCCGATTGCAGCAATTGAAACATATAGAATAACTTCTGGTACAAACAAACCTACATCAATAGCTATTTGACCAATCATAACCGCTGCAATTAAACCCATTGCTGTTGATAACGGGGTGGGGGTATGAATGGCCGCTATCCTTAAAAACTCCAGCCCTAAATCTGCAATAAACAATTGAACAACAATTGGAATATTCGTCCGGTCATTCGGGCCAATAAACGCCAATTGTTCCGGCAATAAAGATGGTTCTAATGTAACCAAAAACCATAATGGCAAAAAAAACAAAGAAGCAATAACACCAATAAAACGAATCCATCTGATAAATGTTCCTACTACTGGTGCTTGTCGATATTCTTCTGCATGCTGCAAGTGATGAAAAAAAGTAGCAGGTGTAATAATAACACTTGGTGATGTATCTACATAAATAATGACATGTCCTTCTAGTATATGCGTTGCCGCAACATCTGCTCTTTCTGTATATCTTACTAAAGGATAAGGGTTATACCCTTGTTTTAAAAGAAATTCTTCGATGGTTTTATCGGCCATCGTAATTCCATCGGTTTCAATAGCATTTAATTCTTTTCTAATAATTTCGATTAAATCGGGATCTGCAACATCTTTTAAATATCCAATGGCAATATCTGTTTTTGAACGTTCTCCAATTTTCATTATTTCAAAACGTAATCTCTCATCACGAATTCTTCTTCTTGTTATCGCTGTATTAATAATAATATTCTCTACAAAACCATCTCTTGAACCCCTTACCACTTTTTCTGTGTCTGGTTCTTGAGGTGTTCTTCCTGGATAACTTCTTACATCAACAGCAAGACCGATTTCGTAGCCATCAACGACTAGTACAATCAGCCCAGAAAGTACTTGGTCCACAAGCTCATCCATTGTTTTAATCGGTTGAACAGATTGGTTGACCAATTGATTTTCTACCATTTCGAATATATTTTTACCCTGTGGCTTTCTATCTGAATCATTAAGAAAAAGCAACTGTTCCAAAAGCTCAGCGATCAATACACTGTCGCACAACCCATTTACATAGTATAATTGAAGTTCTTTTTTTAAGACCTTTAATTTTCGTACACCTAGATCAAAGCTTGTTCCTAAGCCTACTCGATCTTGCATGTATTTCTCAACCAACTCTATATCTTTATAGATCGGAGTCATTTTTTCGGTTTGCTTTTCCATGATAAAAACCACTTCTTTCTAAGATATATTCCACTGCTGTTTTTGTAATGGGCGCTCCTTTTTCATAAGCATCTTTTTTTCCCATTTTTCCTATATCGCCGATGCCAACAACTAATGGTAAATGTAGTTCATCTAAGTTATAAACAGTATCGCCATTCATACGGCCAATTTCATTTTCGGCTATTCCGTATTTATCCACTCCATATTGAGTTAATTTTCCATTTTGATCTACGCTGACATGAACTCTTGTCCATTCTTCTCTTCTTGTTCTGCTTGCAACAGCAATTACTCCCAGTAAATCAATGTCTTTATGTGTTACTATGTATCTTAATATTTTCTCTCCTTCTCCTTCTCCAACAAATCCACTATCATCCACCATTACTAATACTGGATCATTTTTTGCTTTTTGAATCATATTGATTATTTCTGGTCCAGTATGATTGCTTGGGTTGCCGAAAGACATAGAAATACATCTTCCTCCAACTTCTTTTGCAACCACTTCCACTGCACGTCTTGCATACTCATCTCCATCCGTAATTACTATCACTTTTCTCCTTTTTATCATTTTTATACTTCCTTTCTAATTGGTACACTACTAGCAAGATAGTTATGGAATAAAGTACATCCAATGAAACAAGGAGCCAAAAATTTTACCAAATACAATCGCCATCATAAGCACTAACAAACGATCATCAATGCCAATTCTTTTTGCTAATAAAGGAAAAACATTCAGTACTTCTGTTAAAGCAGCAGCAATCATACCAATATAAATACCGCCTGCGATCCCCATAATGACAAGCAATATGGACGGCAGCGAAAAAGTCGGTTCTCTTAAAAAAGCAAATGTTCCACATACTGCACCGCAAACAACAGACCATTCGTATGCATGAATTTTACTACCTGTTTTTGTTAACTGTGTCAAACGGGGAATAATTCCGAAGACGGTTAAAAACGCAACATATCCAGCCCCCACCGTTGTTCCCCATGCCAAACCAATAAAAATAATCAATAGAATATTAATGATCATCGAGTTTTTTCATGCTTTCTTTATTTTCATGCATAATGACATACTGATCTAATGACTGCTGGTAATTAAATACTTCCACTTCTAATGGGCTAGGCTCCTCGTTTAAACGTTTTTTAAAGACATGATTAAAAAAGATAATCATCCCTAAACCCAATCCGATAGAATAGGGAATTTGAAACAAGAGTGGTTTTTCGACTTCCTTGCCTGTTATCATCGTGTATAAACGCTGATGAACATATTGCATGCTAACGTCCTCATGAAAATTCATAATCGTTAATGCGGAGCCGATAAATAATAACAGCCAAACCAACAGAAATAATGGGAGCGAAACACCTTTTTTTTTAAATACTACTTCAATTATCGTTTGAGCAGGACCTATCAATTGAATTTCAATATCTTCACTTATGCTTCGTATCTTTCTTATAATCTGTGTGCTGTCAATGATAATAATATTACGATCTTTTTCAGAAATATCATAAATACATACATCTTGCAGCGAGTTAACCAACGTATTAGAAGCGACTATTTGTGCGAGATCTTTTAACAATACTTTGTCGTGAAGCTTCTTCTGAATTCGATGTCTCATTCGTATATAAATAATTTCCCCCATTCTTATTCCTCCCTAGTAATACAAGTCATTCTTTTTAAGGTAGTATTTGTTAAGAAAGCAAAATATATGATAATGAAGCAATGGTAATTTTTCCAAATAAAAAAAGATGTTCTTGTTCACTGACAAAACCGTTATGTTAACAGTCGAGCCTTTTTCATGAAATAGTTCATGCAATAACCTTTTTTATTGTTATTACCGAATTTTAGAAACTTTTTTCCTCTTAGAATTTTCAGGCATTCAGACTAGTACACTTTCTTATCATTTCTAAAGCACTCAAACTTCGCAGTTATAAATTCCTTTTGATGCATTTTCCATAAATTAGTTTAAAGCAATTATAAAATAGTGATTGATTCGTCTTTTAAGGTGTTTTTCTTGCAAACATTATTCCTTATAAATAGGGGCTTACTTTCCGTTTCAGGATGCTCGCTTTCCGCGGGGCGTGCGCTGAGCCTAAGAACGATAAAAATAGGCAGTTTTATTAAGTTTGTTGTTATGTTAAAGCAAGGAGCAGCCGGAATACACGAAGACTCCTATGGGATTAGCGGGACAGGCGAGACCCCACAGGAGTTTACTGAGGCCACTGAAAAACCTATTGTTTTTCTTTTAGTAATTTACGATAGAAAAAAAAAGAAAGCTTTTTGTCAAAAATTTGACAGAAACCTTTCTTTTTTTGCCTATTTTCTTTCGTATTCTTTTCTATTTGTTGTCTTTTTCTTGCATTAATTTGATTATTCGTTTGAGATTGGTAGCGAATATCGCTGTCGCTCCTTGAATTTGCATACCAAATAAACCCGAGGAGGAGGCTGTTTCATACCCGTGTCTGTGTTTTAGTTCACTATTTTTCGCTTCAATCTTATAGCGAGTTTTCGCTAGTTCTTTGAATTTTTCCGTACCTTGAAATTCCTCCTGATCTTTATGTTCCGTTGATTTGATGGTCACAGAATAGGACTTACTTTTCGCTCCTTCTTTATAACATCCTTCACGAAAAGGACAAACTTTACATTTTTCAATATCAAAAAGGTACTTGATTCGAGGGTTTTTATCTTGATTCTTTCGCTCATCATATTTTTTTTGAATAGCCATATGACCTGCATTGCAGACATACATTCCCGCATCTTTGTTAAAGGAAAATTCTTCTTCTTTTGTCCTAGCTCCATGGGTAATATGAGGATGTAATTTAGAAACAAGTTCCAGCTCATTTTCTTTCGTATAGCGAATATTATCTTTCTCGGAGTAAGCTGCATCCCCGATAACTGTATCTATTTTCATTCCTGTCTCTTTACTTTTCTTTATTAACTCTTGAAGATATTTTCCATCGCTTTTTTCGCCTGTTGTCACTACTGCCGCTGTTATAATTCGCTCATCACTCATCGCGATATGTGTTTTATATCCAAAGAAAGAAGAATCCTCTGATTTATGCCCCACACGTGCATCTGGATCCGTTGAAAAATGTAGTTGTTCTGTATAATCTTCCACCACTTCTTTTAACACATTCAGTTTCTCTTTAACGGCAGGGATGGAAGCGACTTGTGGTTCGGATTCCACAACAGAAATGATGTCTTTACAGTAATCCAACTCCTCTTTTACTTCATTAGAAGTTGTTTTCTGCGGGAATTTTTCTTTGATGGATTCGTCTATTTGATAGACGGCTTTTCGGACATTTTTGGATTTTTCTTGTAAAAATTCTTTCGGTGACTTTTGATTATAACGCGCTTTTGTATGGGTAGCATCTACAATAATGGTTTTACTTTTCATGATTTCTTTCTCCAATGCAATCTCCACTGTCTTGCCGATTAGCATATCTAATAAACTCACGTCTTGAAGACGGAGTTTGCGAAATTTCGTTAACGAGCTTGGATCAATGACGGCATCTTCTGGTGCCATATCGAGAAAGAATTTAAACGACATATCGTACCGAGAACGTTCCACTACATCTACATCGGACAAATCAAAAATTGATTTTAGAAGGAGATACTTGAACATACGGATCGGCGGCTCGGCATGGCGACCATTTACCAGACAATATTTTGTCTTTAATTCTTCGAGAACGAATGAGAAATCCACTAGCTCATTTATTTGGCGAAGCATATTATCCTTTGGAACAACGAAATCATAAATAGATAAAAACGGACTAAGTGTGAAAGATTCTTGATTGGAAATCATTTTATATACCACCTACATACATTTGATCTCTTCATTATAAAACAAAAGGCAGTCAAAAGGTCATTTAGAATGAACTTTCGACTGCCTAAGTAAAAAAAAGGACTTTTTCAGTGGCCTCAGTTTACTCCGAAGGAGGCTCGGCGCCCGCCCCATGGAAAGCGAAGTGTATTCCGGCTGCGGACTCATTGAGAGAGACAAACCCTATTTTCAGGGTAGACAGATATATCTTTGGATGTATTTTCTAGATTTAAGGAATTGTACTAGTTGA
The DNA here is from genome assembly GCF_983173855.1 of Niallia sp. WK069_GA_01. NCBI lineage: Bacteria > Bacillati > Bacillota > Bacilli > Caryophanales > Bacillaceae > Niallia > Niallia sp. WK069_GA_01. The sequence continues at coordinate 2,187,392 of NZ_OZ470138.1, read as the reverse complement.
TTATAAAATAGAGAGTATTACTAGAAAGGAGTGGTCAACTACGAGGTTTCGCATCAACAAGTTTATCTATAGATAATAAAATTTGCAGAGAAGCTGGAGAAGAAGCCCTTAAGCACAAACATAAAGTCCGAAAGATTTGAAGACCCTTTTTTAATCAGTTACTAAAACGCAAAAACGGCCTCAGCCCTAAAAATATAGAGCTGAAGCCTCCTAGATTCTTTAAATTATTCTACAGTCTGCAAGACAAGAACGAGTACACAAAGAGACACCCCATACAACTAAAATTGCACCATGGAACATGAAATGAAGCAAATTTCTTAAGTTATAAGCAGGAAGCAGACAGAATACACGAAGACTTTCGTGGGAATGCAAGACGAGACCTGACGAAGCGGCTCGTAGATGAGCCTACAAGAAAGCACCTGCAGAACCCTTTTTTAGGGTAGCCTCGCAATCTGAGAACTAATCCATTTGCTCCTTCATCTGCTTCAAAATTTTCTTCTCCAACCGAGAAACCTGCACCTGAGATATCCCAAGCCTTTCAGCAACCTCTGACTGAGTCTGGTCTTTATAATACCTTAAATAAACGATAAGCCGTTCTCTTTCATCTAATTCACGTATAGCTTCCTGAAGCGCAATTTTATCAAACCATTTCCCTTCATTGCCATCATCAATCTGATCTAAAAGAGTAATAGGATCTCCATCATTTTCATATACTGTTTCATGAATAGAAGAAGGCGATCTTGCTGCCTCCTGTGCAAGCACAATATCTTCAGGGGGAATCTCTAAGAACTCAGATAGTTCACCAACTGTTGGAGTTCTTCCATACTGTTTGGACAGCTCATCTTTCGCTTTCCGGATTTTATTGCTTAATTCCTTTAACGATCTACTCACTTTCACCGTTCCATCGTCACGAATGAAACGCTGAATTTCTCCAATAATCATTGGCACAGCATAAGTCGAAAATTTAACATCATAACTTAAATCAAATTTATCCACTGACTTTAATAAACCGATACAGCCAATTTGGAAAAGATCATCTGGATCATATCCTCTATTAAGAAACCTTTGAACAACAGACCATACTAGACGCATGTTTTTTTGAACAATTGTATCTCTTGCAGTTTGATCTCCATCCTGGCTCTGTTTAATGAGCTCTTTAACTTCATGATCCTTTAAATATGTTTGTTTTTTATCTTTTTTTACCTCCACATCCATAGACGATTCTCCTTAATTGCTTAGCATTTTGCTTTTCATTAAATGCTTGCGCAGACGGATCTCTGTTCCACTTTCAGGGCTTGATTGCACTTCAATATTATCCATAAAATTCTCCATAATGGTAAAACCCATGCCAGATCTTTCTAATTCCGGTTTAGTTGTAAATAGTGGCTGTCTCGCTTCCTCCACATCGATAATGCCTTTTCCTTCGTCTCTAATCATCAAATCAATATAGGAATCTTCCAAAATAACAGAAATATAAACAATTCCATTTGGATCATTTTCATATCCATGAATAATACAGTTCGTAACAGCTTCCGAAACAACAGTCTTAATTTCCGTAAGTTCATCCATGGTTGGATCTAATTGGGTAAGAAAAGCAGCAACTGTTACACGAGCAAACGATTCATTTTGACTTAACGCACTAAATTGAAGTTGCATTTCATTTTTCATATTATGCTACCCCCAATCGTTGAAGTGCAAATTCCTCATTTGTTTCCAGCCTCATAATTTTAAATAATCCTGACATATCAAAAAGCCTTTGAACACTTGGAGAAATAGCACAAATAACCATCTCTCCACCTAACTGTTTAATTTGTTTATATCGGCCTAAAATCACACCAAGACCTGAACTATCCATAAAAGATAAGTTTTCTAAATTAAGCACTATATGACGAATATTATAACTTTCAATTGCATTCGTTGCCTTTGAGCGCAGCTCCTCTGCATAATGATGATCTAATTCACCAGCTAATCGAATACAAAGGACATTATTTTTCACTTCAAGATCAATACTCAGACTCACTATCCATAACCTCCTCATTTGGTTTAGTGAGTCAATTCTATACTGTTCCTTTCAATTCCTTCCCGAAAGACAAAACTAGTGCTAATTCGCTAAAAATAGTAAAAATGATGATTTATTCGACAACGCACAAAAATAATTCACGAAAGTCCAGCTTCAGAGTTGATCGAGACGCTTCCGCTTTTCGTTTTCCAGCTGCAGCGTCTAACCCTTATGTAAAATAACCCTTTGTCTCTGAAAGTTGAAAAGCACTTTCTGAAACAAAGGAACATTTTTCTTCAGGGTTAATCAAGACGCTTCCGCTTTTCGTTTTTCAGCTGCAGCGTCTAACCCTTGTGTAAAATAACCCTTTTCCTCTGAAAGTTGAAAAGCACTTTCTGAGGCAAAGGAACATTTTTCTTCAGGGTTGATCGAGACGCTTCCGCTTTTCGTTTTTTTAATTTGTTTTTGTGAACATTCCTGTTGATCGTTTAAATAGTTGCCACCAGTTTGCTGATTTTATATCTTTTTGGGCAACGAGTGGACTTTCCACTAAAGTTTTACCGTCTTTTGTAAACTTAATGGTTCCTATTTTCTGCCCTTTTTCAATCGGCGCTTTTAACTTTTTGTCTATCGTGATTTCTTTGTTCACTTTATCCACTTTTTCGCCTTTTTTTGTAAGGAGAGAAATGGGTTCACTCGTTACTGCTGTTATTTGCTTTTGTTCCCCTTTGCTGACTTTCACTTTACCAATCGATTCATTTCGTTTATATATAGGGTGTGTTTCATATTGACTGAAAGCGTAATCCAGCATTTTTGTCACTTGGGCATTTCGTTCTTTTGACGTTGGAGCTCCAAAAACAACCGCTATCACACGCATGCCATTTTTTTCAGCAGTTGCTGTTAAACAATATTTTGCTTCGTTTGTAAAACCTGTTTTTAATCCATCCACTCCTGGATAAAACTTAACAAGACGATTAGTATTAACTAGCCAAAACTTTTTATCGCTATCTTCACGTAGGTACGCTTCATAAGTACCAGTGAATTTCGTAATATTTTCGTATTTAAGAAGTTCTTTCCCCATCACCGCCATATCATTAGCTGTGCTGTAATGATCTTCTGTCGGCAAGCCAGTTACATTTTTAAACTTTGTATTTTTTAATCCTAATTCTTTTGCTTTATTATTCATCATTTCAACAAATGCTTCTTCTGAACCGGCAAGTCTTTCTGCTACTGCAACAGCCGCATCATTTCCTGAACCGATGGCAATTCCTTTTAACATTTGTTCTGTTGTCATTTCCTCACCAGGTTCTAAAAAGATTTGTGAACCACCCATTGAAGCAGCATATTCACTAGTACGAATTTTTTCATCCATTTTCAACTTGCCTTCATCAAGTGCTTCCATAATCAAAAGCATCGTCATAACTTTTGTCATACTTGCAGGGGGTAGTTTCTCATTGCTGTTTTTTTCATACAAAATTGTACCTGTATCTCGATCAATTAAGATAGCTGACTTCACATTTTCCACCAATTCAGCTTTTTTTTCTGCAGCTAATGTTGGCTGAGCCAGCGTTAATGCCATTAAAATCGTCGTTATTACAATTGATATGATGCGTTTCATCTCAAAGACCCTCCATTCTCTATAGATTCCATTTTTTCCAATGAAGGATATTTTATACTGTCCACTCTTGAATAATTTTCTTCTCCAATTGGATTATTTTCCATTACTTGACTTTCATACGAGAGTAGGATATGGTAAAAAATGATTTTCTCTTCTTAGTTAAAAAGAATATACTTATAAAGTACCACTATCGTCGCATAAATAATGATTGAATTTTCTGTTTTTATTTTTGTTGCATTAAAGTAAAAAGAAAGACAATTAACTAGAGGTAGTGAACATCCATTTTTTTACTATAACCTTTGACGAGTACAACTGGCGATGTTGAAAGCATTATGGAACGCTATGTACTTGAATCAATGATTTTAAGTGGAGTTGTTGTTTTTCGTCTCGCTTGAAAATCAGTCTTCGTGTGAATTTGCGTGACTAAATCAAGAAAAATAGTTTGGAAAAACGCTGTTGGTACCTGATTTAATCGTCTACCCAGTTGAGAAAAACTAATGGAATCAAGTTGAGTTGCGTTCTGCAATTCTTCTGAAAACACGCAATCACTTAATGCACGCAAACTCTCCGTTTCATGCAGTTGTGCATAAAGTAGTAATTTCAAAAAGGAGGTCATATTCAGCTTCTTCGTATAGTGATTTAGCTGATAAGCCTTCACCTGTTCTTCAAACAAATTGTTGGAAATAGGCGAAAGCCATTGTTCAAATGATGTTTTTCGTGTAAACTTATCCATGCGATTGTCCTTTATTTTGGATTTGGATAGGTTACTACCACCAAACCATTATAAAGGATTTTTTTATGGATAAATCAATTGACAGAAAAGACAATTAATTGTTTGTTGTAAAATTATTTTAATGCAACGCTAGTGATAAAGTACATATTATTTTGGGAACATGTAGTTAGAAAAAATTTTTCGTTGTTGAAGGTGGAAGGAGGAGAATAAATGATTATCATAAAAACACCGGAACAAATACAAAAAATGAAAAAAGCTGGTGAAATATTGGCAGATTGCCATAAAGAGCTCGCTTCTTTCATCAAACCCGGTATTACTACCGAAGAAATTAATGCATTTGCAGAAAGATATATATTGAAAAGAGGGGCTACACCGGAACAAAAAGGTTATCATGGGTACCCTTTTGCCACATGTGCATCCGTTAACGATGTCATTTGCCATGGATTCCCAAACAAAACCCCGTTAAAAAATGGCGATATTGTGACAATTGACATGGTCGTAAATTTAGATGGCTGGCTCGCTGATTCTGCATGGTCTTATGCTGTTGGAACTATTTCAGATGAAGCAGACAAATTATTAAAAACGACTGAAGCTGCCCTTTATAAAGGAATCGAGCAAGCTGTTGTTGGAAATCGCGTAGGAGATATTTCTCATGCTATTCAAACATTTGCAGAAGCACAAGGTTTTTCAGTTGTTCGTGACTTTGTTGGTCATGCGATAGGCAGCAATATGCATGAAGATCCGCAAATTCCCCATTTCGGACCTCCTAATGTAGGAAAAAGATTAAAAGAAGGCATGGTTATCACGATTGAGCCAATGCTTAATACTGGCTTATATCATGCTAAAGTAGACTTGGATGGCTGGACAGCAAGAACCGTCGACGGAAGTCTATCCGCCCAATATGAACATACTTTAGCAATAACTGCAAATGGTCCCGAAATTTTAACAAAACAATAATTTTTTAAGTTCGTGTTCAAATTTGAACACTCTTTAAGGGATGAAGTATTACTAATCCCTTTTAGAAACATCCTATTTATAACAAATTCTAGTGTTTAAATATTGGAATAGTTTTTTATTTAAGAGTTAACTATCAAACTAGCTCCATAGGTAAAAGCGAAGAATACAAAGTTATTCTCGCTTTTTTGTTTATCATTTCCTAGACGATTAAAAAGGTTGTATAGTAAGAAGAGAATGGTAAATTTGCTTTTAAAAAAGAGAGGTATTTTATGAGTCGCAAAAAAAGGTTAAAAATGAAAGATGTTCAGTTAGAGCATTTAGAACAATATAACCAATTGCTTCGCTATGTTTTTCAAGTAACAAATCATGAATTGCAAAAAATCGGTTGGGAAGAACGAGAAATAATATTGGCAAAATCACCAGTATTAGAACAAGCAGATGTGATTGGCTGGTTTGATGGGGAGAAATTAGTCTCACAGGTTGCTGTCTATCCTTTCCAAGTCAGAATCTTTAATCAAACTTACAAAATGGGCGGATTAACCGGAGTAGGTACATTCCCTGAATACACAAACCTTGGTTTAATGGATAAATTATTGCGTCATGCGCTTGCAAATATGCGGGAGAAAAAACAGTCAATCAGCTATCTTTTTCCTTATTCCATTCCCTATTATCGTAGAAAAGGCTGGGAAATAATATCCAATAAAATGACATTTGAAGTGAAAGACTATCAGCTTCCTAAAATGAAACAGATTGCCGGAGAGGTAGAACGGATGTCCACAGACAATAAAATATTGGAAACAGTTTATGACCGATTTGCCATGCAGACACATGGTGCCATGCTGCGTAACGAATTGGCATGGGATGAATATTGGCGATGGGATTTTGAAGATCTTACGGCTGCCGTTTATTATAGCGAAGACCGAGAACCTAATGGCTACGTCCTGTATTGGATTGCAGATGAAGTTTTTTATATAAAAGAAATGATTTTTGTAAATGAAGAAGCACGAATTGGATTATGGAATTTTATCAGCGCTCACTTTTCCATGGTATCCAAAGTAGTTGGAAACACATTTACAGATGAACCATTAGCGTTTCTGCTAGAAGATGCAGATATTAAAGAAACAATCGCACCTTATTATATGGCAAGGATTGTAGATTTAGAGTTGTTTATTGCTCAATATCCTTTTAAACCACAATTAATAGACAGACAATTAACATTTAGTCTCGTTGATCCGCTTCTTACTTGGAACCAAGGCACCTTCACCCTTTATGTTTCAAAAAATGGACAAGGAAAGCTATACCGGGAAGGAAAAGACAGTGAACTGAAGCTGGATATTCAGACAATGACAACCTTGCTTCTCAGTTATAAAACACCAGACTACTTGTATAAAATCGGCCGTCTTGATTGCGACTTAAAAACAGTCGAACTGTTGGAAGATATAATTGAGCAGCAGACACCATATTTTTCTGATTATTTTTGAACGAAAATTGCAGTAGCTAAAACATTCGAATAGAAAAAGAAAAATGCATTCATGAGTTTTACTTTTGAATGATTGACCCTGTTTTTCCGTTATTTCCCAAATACAAAAAGGTGGAATTTGCCCGAATATGGACACATTCCACCTTTTTCTTTTTTGGCTGCTGCCAATAGGACTCATTGTGTGAACTCAAGCAAAAATAATAAAATTCATTCGGATTATTTTAATAGAAGTAAAATAAAGGGATTATATATGAAAGAATTGAATAAATAATCTTTTTTCATACCCATTCAATCCAACTTTCTTTAACACTGATGAAACAGTTACACCATTACGATATTTTTTATCAATCATAAGGATATTTTAGTCTTGTATTCTACTAAAGCAAAATTTTTTATCGGACAAATTCTCCTCTTTTCTCTGCTGTTTTTGTCCTGATTGCTCTTTTATCGGACACTTTCCCCTCTTTTTCTTTGCATTTTGGTCCTGATTCATCCTTTTCGAATCTAAACAGGTAAAATCTACTAGTTAAAAAAGCTACTTAATGTTTCACAGGATATTTCTGTATAATTTTAGATAATCAACACTCTTAATAGAAAACGAACTTACATTTTTTCGAAATAAATTCCATTAACAACTTATATGGGGAAAAGACCCAACAGGAAATCACGCAGAGAAGACTCGTAGATGATCCCCATGAAAATCGAAGTGTATTCTGTCTGCGGATCCATCGAGAGGTAACCCCTATAATAAGGATTTATTTGTGATACCATTTATCTGATTTGAACTCTTCTGGTATATCTTGCTCAAAAGGTTCGTCATAACCTAACCTTTCCAGTGTGTCGAACCATAAATCTCTTTTTGATATTGGCAATTTTGAACCGCACCAGGGACAAAATGATATTTCTATCGTGGAAGACCCTCCATCGTGAATAATTATTCCGTATTCATCAAATTCAGAACTGTAAGATATCAAGTGATCTGCACAATCAAATGGGTCTTCATGTTGCTCGCAAACATAATTAACTCTATCCGTCATATCTGTACAACAGTGTTTTTTTAGCCATTTGTTTTCCTCTCTTTTATAAAAAATTGTATACCAAAATTATATCACAGTGCCATGATATTGAAGGAAAGAGAATAAAAAAGAACTCTCCAAAAACGAGTTGTACAGTTCGAAAACTGATTACATTTCGTTTTTAAAGAGTTCTTATACAACTATTAGTTTGTGATCACTTCATGTATTAATACAGGTGCTTCTACAGAAGTATTGGATATTTTAATATGTGTGTATAGTATTTCTTTTACTTCTTCTATGTTTTCTGAATTGCTGTATATCGTCACAAGTGATTCACCTTTTTCCACTTGATCGCCAATTTTTTTGCGAAGAGTCAATCCAACAGCTAAATCAATTTCTGAATCCTTCGTTGCTCTTCCTGCGCCAAGAATCATTGCGGCTGTTCCAATGCTGTCAGCTGTCATTTCCGAAACATAGCCTGCTTCTTTTGCAGGAAGCTCATATATGTACTTGCTTTGCGGCAGTTTATCTGGTTGATCAACAACAGAATCATCTCCACCTTGTGAACGTAAAAAGAGCTTCAAGGTTTCAAGTGCTTTTCCATTGGCAATCACCTCTTCCAGCTGCTTTCTTGCATCTTCTAAAGTATCGGCTTTTTCTGCTAATAAAACCATCTGGCTTCCAAGTGTTAAACACAGCTCAGTTAAGTCTTCTGGACCATTTCCTTTTAATGTATCAATTGCCTCTTTTACTTCTAATGCATTGCCAATCGCATAACCAAGAGGCTGGCTCATATCCGAAATAACCGCCATCGTTTTTCGGCCGACATTATTTCCTATTCGCACCATCTCTTCTGCTAACTCCCTAGAGCCTTCTAATGTTTTCATAAAAGCACCAGCGCCTGTTTTAACATCTAAACAAATCGCATCTGCGCCTGCAGCAATTTTTTTACTCATAATACTGCTTGCAATCAATGGCATACTGTTAACTGAAGCGGTTACATCACGCAATGCATATAATTTTTTATCTGCAGGGGTTAAATTTCCACTTTGACCAATTACCGCAATTTTATTTTTATTAACAAGCTCTATAAACTCTTTATTATTTAATTCAACATGAAATCCTTTTACCGCTTCTAACTTATCAATCGTTCCGCCAGTATGTCCAAGTCCTCTTCCTGACATCTTAGCAACAGGAACATCTAAAGCGGCGACTAAAGGGCCAAGTACTAGTGTGGTAGTATCCCCGACACCGCCTGTCGAATGTTTGTCTACTTTAATGCCTTCTATTTCCGATAAATCAATCATATCGCCAGAATGCACCATAGCCATCGTAAAATCAGCACATTCCTTCTCCGTCATTCCTTGAAAAAAAACAGCCATTGTAAAAGCACTTACTTGATAATCTGGAATAGAACCGTCTGTATACCCATTAATAAGAAACGTAATTTCTTCCTTTGTCAGTTCTAATCCATCTCTTTTTTTTGCAATCAAGTCTACCATTCGCATATTTATTCAACCCCTTTTCCACTACTAGAAATGTTCCTAAAATCAGATAAAAAGCGGAGGAATTTCTAAAAAGTTTGCTTATCCGCATTCAGACGTTCAGCTTGACTTCTTTCCATTTCTCCGCTTGTTTTTTCTTATTTTGTCATTCGATTAACCAATTTGTTTTATCAATTCTTTTACATAACGAAGAAAATCATTTTTTACTTTTTCCGTTGTTTCAATAACTTCTTCATGATTTAGTGGTTGATCTAAAATTCCTGCTGCCATATTGGAAATACAAGAAATGCCTAGAACCTTGATGCCTGCATGTCTTGCTACAATTACTTCAGGCACAGTGGACATTCCGACTGCATCTCCACCTACTATTCTCAGCATTTTAACTTCAGCAGGTGTTTCATACGATGGTCCAGTATTCCCAACATATACTCCCTCTTGAATGGCTAAACCAATTTTATCTGCTACTTCTTTTGCTGTTTTTCTTAATTCTTTACAATAAGCTTCTGATAGATCAGGAAAACGCACACCTAAATTAGCATCATTCGGACCAATTAAAGGATTTGTGCCCATATTATTAATATGATCAGAAATAAGCATTAAGTTTCCAGGTGCATACGATTCATTCACTCCACCTGCAGCATTGGTTACAATTAACGTTTCTACTCCCAATTCCTTCATCACACGTACAGGGAAAGTTACTTTATCGAAAGAATAACCTTCATAAAAATGAAAGCGTCCTTGCATGGCAACAACATCTATACCAAAAATACTGCCGAATACTAATTGGCCAGCATGTCCTTCCACAGTCGAAACAGGAAATTCAGGTATTTCACTGTATGGTATCTTAACAGCATTTTCGATTTCCTCTGCAAGTACGCCTAATCCAGAACCTAAAATAAGTCCGATTTTAGGTAATTTATTGTTTTTTTCCTTTAAAAAATCCGCAGCTTGTTTAATAGTTGTATAATTCATTTCATTCTCTCCTTACTTTAGCTCATTTAAAAAACTTTTTCCGTACTTTGGCAATGCAACTTGGAAATTATCTGCAACCGTTGCGCCAATATCAGCAAAAGTTTGTCTTATCGGCAGTTCTTTTCCAGCAGTCTTATTTTTATTATAAACTAACAATGGCACATATTCTCTTGTATGATCTGTTCCATAATGAACAGGATCATTCCCATGATCGGCTGTAATAATTAACAGATCCTCTTCTTTTAATAAGTCAAACACTTCTGGAAGTCGTGCATCAAATTCTTCTAATGCTTTTCCATATCCAATTGGATCGCGTCGATGCCCAAAAAGAGCATCAAAATCTACTAAATTCAAGAAACTTAAGCCCGTAAAATCCATATTCAGCGTATCAACTAATTTGTCCATTCCATCCATATTGCTAACGGTTCTCAACGATTTAGTAACACCTTCACCATCATAAATATCGGAAATTTTTCCGATGGCAATACTATCAAGATTTTGATCTTTCAACTCGTTCATAACCGTTCTGTCAAATGGTTTTAACGCATAATCATGTCGATTTGCTGTTCTTTTAAAATTGCCTGGCTCCCCAAGAAATGGACGAGCAATAATTCTTCCTACCATATATTTTTCATCTAAAGTTAATTCTCTAGCCAGCTCACAAATTTCGTACAATTCTTCTAATGGTACAATTTCTTCATGTGCTGCAATTTGCAAAACAGAATCGGCAGATGTATAAACGATAAGAGCACCCGTTTTCATATGCTCCTCTCCCAATTCATCGAGTATTTCCGTTCCACTAGCAGGTTTATTTCCGATAATCTTTCTGCCTGTTTTTTCTTCGATCGTGTTCAGTAATTCATCTGGAAAACCATCTGGAAAGACTTTAAAAGGTGTAGCGATATGTAAACCCATGATTTCCCAATGGCCCGTCATTGTATCTTTTCCATTGGAGGCTTCTTGCATTTTTGTATAATAAGCAAGCGGTTGGTCTGCTTTTTCAATTCCTTTTATTTCTTCTATATTGCTTAAACCTAATTTTCCTATATTCGGCATTGCAAGTCCATTCATTTTTTCTGCAATATGCCCTAATGTATGGGAACCTATATCCCCGAATTTTTCAGCATCCGGCGCTTCCCCAATCCCCACTGAATCCATAACAATCAGAAATATTCGTTTGTATGTATATGAAGACATTTTAATTCCTCCTTCAAGGGTAATAATGAGCTTATTGTACCCCTTATTAAATATCTTTAATCTGAGAAAATTATATCATAATCGTCAGAAGTCTGACATCTTTTTCACTTACAACAAACAAAAAACAACAAAAAACCTGCCATTTCAGACAGGATATCTATTCTTTCTTTGATTATAAGCATTAATCACCCATTATTAAAAATTCATCATGCTCTTGGATGAAACTTTGTATATACATCTTTTAATCTAGTTTTTGTTACATGTGTGTATATTTGTGTTGTAGAAATATCTGCATGTCCTAACATTTCTTGTACAGCGCGAAGGTCTGCGCCATTTTCTAATAAATGCGTGGCAAACGAATGTCTTAATGTATGCGGAGTTATCTCTTTGTTGATTTGTGCTTCTTTGCCAAGACGTTTTAAAATTTTCCAAAACCCTTGTCTTGTTAATCTATTTCCATGATGATTTAAAAACAATGCAGTCTCATTTTTGTTTTTATGAATAAAAAGGAGACGTCCCTCGTCTAAATAGAGTTGAAGAGCCTTTGTTGCAGCACCACCAATAGGAATAATACGTTCTTTATTCCCTTTCCCAATACAGCGGACAAACCCCATTGTCATATGAACATCTTCTACATTTAAACTAATTAGTTCACTAACTCTTATACCTGTTGCATATAACATTTCTAACATTGCTTTATCCCTTTTTCCATAGTGATCATGTACCTTGGGAGACTCAAGCAATCTTTCCACATCCTGCATCGAAAGCACCTTTGGCAATGTTCTTTCAGCATGAGGTGTTTCAATATGTACAGTTGGATCTTGTTGTAAAACACCATCTCTTAATAAAAATTGATGAAATGCCCGTATGGAGGCAATATGTCGTGCAATCGTTTTCGAAGATTTCCCCTGATCCTTTAAAAACGCTAAGAAATGCATAATATGAGAGCGATTTATTTGTTGTATTGAACAATTTTCCATTGTTTTTATATATTTATGATAGCCTTTTAAATCCCGTTCATAAGAAACGAGTGTATTTTTTGCCAACCCTTTCTCTACTAACAAAAAATGCATAAAATCTTGTAATTGATTTTCCATAACATTACTCCCCATTTAAATAAAACAATAGTATTCGATCCTTCCAGGAATATTCTTCTTTCGCCACCGTACTGTTTACCTTCACAGCAGCACCTGATGGTTCATCATAACGATGCAAATCTTGATATTCTTCATTAAACCAAATGATTGCATAATAGAAAAGAATCGTGCATCCTGTAAACAAAAGAAATACTTTGATTGTCCGAAATACCATCTTAGTCCATTGTACCATTTTTCTGCCTCCAAACTAATCTCTTTTAAAAGCTATGCCAGTTTGGACAGGTTTTATACCTAATAATAGAAGAACAACGCAAAAAAACCTTCTCATAGGAAAAGGTTTCACCTTGTAGACAACGAATTGTTATGATCCGTATATTGCTTTTTTGCCCACAATTATGAAGCCTTCCCCAAAAGAGAAGGTTTTTACTCTTCTTCAGCTGCGTTTTCGCTTTTTTCAATGCAGCGATGGCATATTCCATGAAAGGTTAAGCGATGATCTTTTATTTTAAATTTCCAATCACGTTCTACTACTTTTTCAACTTCCCCTAATAAGTCCTCTTGAATTTCATCAACAGCACCACATTCTATACAAACTAAATGATGATGAAAATGTGCTGCTCCTTCTTGTCGTAGATCATATCTTGAGACACCGTCTCCAAAATTTATTTTATCAACAATTTTAAGTTCAGTTAACAACTCCAATGTACGATAAACGGTTGCTAATCCAATTTCTGGTGATTTATCTTTTACAAGGAGGTATACATCTTCTGCACTTAAGTGATCTTCTTCATTTTCAAGCAATACTCTTACTGTTGCTTCTCTTTGGGGAGTTAATTTATAGCTCGATGAGTGCAACAGCTTTTTAATTCTATCAATTCTACTTTCCATTCCGAAAGTCCCTCCCTAGCCACTGTCCATCTCATTATAACAGAAGGAGGAAAAGAATCCTAATAAAAATTATTATTAATAAGTATCAATAATTATTATTATATACTATTTATTATATTTTTTATCCAAAAGTTCTCTTCTTTTCCATTTAAACTCATCTCTCATAGCTGAACTGGCATAATAAACGATTGTACCATATTTATAACAGACTTCATTAACATTGGTGAAATATATGCTTCAATTCCAGCAGCAGTTGCTAAAAAAAGAAAGGCAATCAACAAAAGAAACATATATCTCCCGAATAATGGAAGCATTGGCTCCCCCATTTTTTTTATAAATTGCTGTCTTATCATTTTAAATGAAAATGCTACAGAAAGTGTAGCAGAAATTATAAAAATAGGAATGACAATGATATTTTGTGGCAAAATGGACACAAATGAAAGTAAAAATCCGTTCCATCCCATTTGGTTTACTAAAAAACCAACTGTAAAGCCCACAACCATGCCTTTAATAAATAACAGTATCAGTATGACTGGCAATCCAATAATCGAAATGCCTAATAACCACATTAACCCAATAAACTTACTATTATGTGAAAAGCTTTGTATAAACAGGTCCTTGCTGTCCGCTACTTTCCCATCTGATACTTGGCCAAAAAATTGGGATAAATAATAAAATAAATCTTCCTTCTGCGTTAACGTTAAACTATTGACAACAACAGCTCCGAAGATCACACCCATAAGAAATAAAACAACGACAAATAAATAAATTGAGGAATGCTCCCGAAAATGATTGGCTAAAATGTTCTGGTATTTTTTTTTCTTCATCGCTTTTCCTCCTACTAATCAGTTAATTCATTCTATGCAAACAACGGAGGCAATAGACATATAAATCTAGTATTTTTTCTATTAAATAATTAGTATTTTCATCAAGAGAACTTTTCCATCAGTGAGGTTTTCTTCCTTCTCGATTGATGATTAGTTGAACTTATCAGACCCTTTACAGGATAGTTTCAACGACTAGCTTCCTCGATTTCTCGCCACTTTGATGCCGGGTACTTAATCCATGTCATCAAGATAAACTTTAATATATTAGCATGTGCTGGGTTTTCAGAGGCTTATTGCCCGTTTAAAGTAGGATAAGTGTAGAAAATTAATGGAGAAAATAGGTGCTTTCGTTATCTTTTCCAAATGATTTCCATTATGATAAAGGAGATGCTATAGATGGGAAAGGAGACAAAAATGAAGCCAATATTAATAGATTTTCCAGACAAAATCTTAACAGAGAGATTGTATATAAGACCTTGCTTGCCTGGTGATGGAAAAGAAGTGTATGAAAGCATGCAGCGTTCGAAAAAAGAATTACAGAAATGGATGCCTTTTGCTAATCAAGCACAAACAATGGACGGTGTAGAAGAAAATATTCGCAAAGCTTATGCAAAATTTATTTTAAAAGAAGATATTCGGCTACATATTTATTTAAAGAAAAATAATACATTTATCGGTTCAACTGGTCTACATTCCATTGATTGGGAGGTTCGTTCCTTTGAAATAGGCTATTGGTGTGACACTAGCTTTACTGGTAATGGATATATTCAAGAAAGCACAAAAACATTAATTTCGTTTGCGAGGGAAACATTAGAGGCAAAACGAATCGAAATAAGATGTGATGCATTAAATCACAACTCCCGAGCAATACCAGAGAAATTAGGCTTTACATTGGATGGTATTTTGCAAAATGAAAGCTTAAGTGCCGATGGTAGTAATTTAAGAGATACATGCATATACTCATTAACTACCTTTAGCTAATACTAAAAAGCTACTCCAAAAGAAAATGGTTTCCTAGGAATCACCAAATTATTCCTCTTCCCCCCTGTCGCAAAGCCTTATAAGAAACACACATGATTTCACACTCACACCCCGGCATGAAAATTTTTTCTAAGCCGGGGTTTTACTTTTTTGTCCATTTTTCCATACTGATTAATGCTATGGGAAGTAATCTTTACGTGCGCTTTTGTGGTGGTTCGACCCTGTATAAGAAACTGTTTGGAATTTGCCTTGTGTACACCCCTTTGTTGACTCTTCAATTTTTGAGGATGATCACGTACAGAAAAATGCTGTTTGACCAAGCTTATTCCACTTTCCATAGACACTACTTTGGAGGTTGTTTTATTTGGACATTTTATTAACCCATTGTGCCGGAATGGATGTTCATCAAAAAGAGATTGTAGTTTGTGCCCTAACTGGCACTAATAATGAATCCATTCAAAAAGAAACCAAGACTTTTTCCACTTTAACCAAAAGTTTATTTGATTTATTAAAGTGGTTAGAAGAAAAACAAATTACACACATTGCTCTGGAAAGTACCGGAATCTATTGGAAGCCGGTATACAACATCCTTGAAGGATATTTCGATATTACTGTGGCCAATGCCCAACGTATTAAAAACGTTCCTGGTCGTAAGACCGATGTTTCAGATGCAGAATGGATTGCCAAGCTTCTTCGTCATGGATTGATTGAAAAAAGCTTTGTCCCTTCCCAAGATCTTCGGGAATTAAGAGATTTGAACCGTTTACGCAAGAAATGGGTTGGTAACTTAACAGCTGAAAAAAATAGAATTTCAAAGGTCCTCGAATGTTCAAACATAAAGCTTGGTTCAGTTATTTCTGATATCTTTGGGGTTTCTGGACGTAAACTTTTGAAACAGTTAGTCGATAATGGATACCTTGATAAGGCTGATGTTGATGCCAATATCCATCATTCTCTCCGCAAGAAGGCTGATACCATTTCCGATTCTCTTTTCGGAACATTAAATGAACATCAAATGTTTATGATTAAAAGCTCTTGGAATCATATCATGTATTTGGAAACTTCCATTCAAGAACTTGAAAATAGGATAGATACCCTGCTTCATTCCTATCAAGAAGAAAAAGAAATACTTTTATCTATCCCAGGTATAAAGGAACACACAGCTGCTGTTATTATTGCGGAAATCGGAACAGATATGAGCCAATTCCCTTCATCAAGACATTTAGCTTCTTGGGCTGGTGTATCACCTGGCAATAATGAAAGTGCTGGTAAAAAGAAAAGTTCCAAAAGCGTTCAAGGAAACCCACATATAAAAGCTGCTCTTTGTGAGGTTGCTTGGGCTATATCAAGGTCGAAAAATACCTCAATGTCAAATGTTTTTTGGTCTCTATCTGCAAGAAGAGGAAAGAAAAAAGCTTTACAGGCTATTGCACATAAAGTTTTAAGAATTATATATACCCTATTTATTAATAAGCAACACTTCTCTGAACCACGTCTAGCTGGTTAGACGACCTTCCATTACAATACTCTATTAAGGTTGTGATTTTTTTAAAAAATTGAGGTCACACCCTTTCTTTACTATTGTCTTTTTTCTAGAAGTCCACGCTTCAAGATTTTCTTTACACCAAAATCCTGTACCCGCCCTATCAAATAGAACACGTTACTGTATTATACAGATACCCAGAATAGCCACTCGCCCGTTTTATTTTCACAGAAAAAGCTACTCCAAAAGAAAATGGTTTCCTAGGAATCACCAAATTATTCCTCTTCCCCCCTGTCGCAAAGCCTTATAAGAAACACACATGATTTCACACTCACACCCCGGCATGAAAATTTTTTCTAAGCCGGGGTTTTACTTTTTTGTCCATTTTTCCATACTGATTAATGCTATGGGAAGTAATCTTTACGTGCGCTTTTGTGGTGGTTCGACCCTGTATAAGAAACTGTTTGGAATTTGCCTTGTGTACACCCCTTTGTTGACTCTTCAATTTTTGAGGATGATCACGTACAGAAAAATGCTGTTTGACCAAGCTTATTCCACTTTCCATAGACACTACTTTGGAGGTTGTTTTATTTGGACATTTTATTAACCCATTGTGCCGGAATGGATGTTCATCAAAAAGAGATTGTAGTTTGTGCCCTAACTGGCACTAATAATGAATCCATTCAAAAAGAAACCAAGACTTTTTCCACTTTAACCAAAAGTTTATTTGATTTATTAAAGTGGTTAGAAGAAAAACAAATTACACACATTGCTCTGGAAAGTACCGGAATCTATTGGAAGCCGGTATACAACATCCTTGAAGGATATTTCGATATTACTGTGGCCAATGCCCAACGTATTAAAAACGTTCCTGGTCGTAAGACCGATGTTTCAGATGCAGAATGGATTGCCAAGCTTCTTCGTCATGGATTGATTGAAAAAAGCTTTGTCCCTTCCCAAGATCTTCGGGAATTAAGAGATTTGAACCGTTTACGCAAGAAATGGGTTGGTAACTTAACAGCTGAAAAAAATAGAATTTCAAAGGTCCTCGAATGTTCAAACATAAAGCTTGGTTCAGTTATTTCTGATATCTTTGGGGTTTCTGGACGTAAACTTTTGAAACAGTTAGTCGATAATGGATACCTTGATAAGGCTGATGTTGATGCCAATATCCATCATTCTCTCCGCAAGAAGGCTGATACCATTTCCGATTCTCTTTTCGGAACATTAAATGAACATCAAATGTTTATGATTAAAAGCTCTTGGAATCATATCATGTATTTGGAAACTTCCATTCAAGAACTTGAAAATAGGATAGATACCCTGCTTCATTCCTATCAAGAAGAAAAAGAAATACTTTTATCTATCCCAGGTATAAAGGAACACACAGCTGCTGTTATTATTGCGGAAATCGGAACAGATATGAGCCAATTCCCTTCATCAAGACATTTAGCTTCTTGGGCTGGTGTATCACCTGGCAATAATGAAAGTGCTGGTAAAAAGAAAAGTTCCAAAAGCGTTCAAGGAAACCCACATATAAAAGCTGCTCTTTGTGAGGTTGCTTGGGCTATATCAAGGTCGAAAAATACCTCAATGTCAAATGTTTTTTGGTCTCTATCTGCAAGAAGAGGAAAGAAAAAAGCTTTACAGGCTATTGCACATAAAGTTTTAAGAATTATATATACCCTATTTATTAATAAGCAACACTTCTCTGAACCACGTCTAGCTGGTTAGACGACCTTCCATTACAATACTCTATTAAGGTTGTGATTTTTTTAAAAAATTGAGGTCACACCCTTTCTTTACTATTGTCTTTTTTCTAGAAGTCCACGCTTCAAGATTTTCTTTACACCAAAATCCTGTACCCGCCCTATCAAATAGAACACGTTACTGTATTATACAGATACCCAGAATAGCCACTCGCCCGTTTTATTTTCACAGAAAAAGCGCAAGCGCCTTGTTCAGCCCTGAAGAAAAATGTTCTCTTGAATCTAAAAGTGTTCTTTACTTTTAGAGGCAAGAGGTGATCTTTCACAGAGGCTAGGCGCTGAAGCTAGACACTAATCTAGGTTGAAAAATTTTATACTTTCTTACCTTAAGGTAAAAAGATACTCTTTTGATTAATTTTATACTGCCTAGAAGTAAGCAATATACAAGTTTCTTCTACTGCCGAAGCAAGGGCTATAGCAATTACGACAACTACTAATGGCGATGGAATATGAGCAAAAGCAATAGCCAAAGGGATTGCTGTATATAAAGCAAATCCCGCTGCTTTATTCCCTAAAGTATGTAATATCCCCCACTGTTTGAATTTAGCTTTTGTCATAATAACGTTAAAAAGCCTTACTAAGGCCACCACTACAACAAAAAACAGTACAGTATTACTTACATAAATATCGGATAAAAAGAAAAAAACAACCAGCACTACTGCCCAAAATACAATATCCCCTACACTATCCAATTTTGCCCCTAAGGTCGTTTCCACCTTCAATTTACGTGCTACATACCCATCAGCAATATCAGTTATACCACATAATGCATACAAGGTGATAAACACCTCAGGTTCTAATGTTCCCAACATCAACAGCAAAAATGACAGCAAGATACGCAGGACAGAAAGTATATTTGGTAACATTTTCATAACAGAACACCTTTCTCTCGTCACAGTGACGCCCCGAATATTCTCTGAATTTGTCGAATTTTTATAGATTACAAGCGTAACAGCTGGATTGTTCTGCAGCATTTAACTAATATTCTCTTTTATACTTTTGAACACAAATCAATTTTCATCCTTCTATCACACTCGAACAGCCACCATAATCAGAAGTTAGACAAATTCAATACTCTTCTAATCTAGCTGGTTTCGACAAACTTCGGGACGGATCGGGTCGTCACTGCGACCAGAATTTGTTCAATATCATGGCTACTATTAGTCCTATACTAATACATAAAATACCTCGAATTAATTCAGTAATAAACCAGTTATGAAAATCCATACTTTTGGTTAGTTGGGTTGCAGCATAAACAGCAAATATTACTAATATATTTTTTGTGTTCATTTTTGGTTTTATCCTCTCCAAATTAAATTATGGCATAAACGATACCTTGGGCTAACGTCTAATTTAATGCTAAATCTTTAAAACTTCTCATTAACAGCTGTCCCACATCATCATACTTATTGATTCAAGTCGTCAGGTTGATCTCAAATGAAGTAAAAAAATTAGATATCGTCTTCCCATACTTTGAATAAGTTAAATAGCCCTTCTTTACTTTTATCACCCTCTACTACTCTAAACGTTAAATTATAAACTATATTCCTTGGATCTAATTCTATTCCCGAACTAAATCCAATAATTACTGGTCTATTAACATACAACATTTTTTTGGGTTTTGTTACATATCCCCAATCTAACTTATTAAAGTGTTTCACAAATACTTCGGCAAAATAAATGGCTATATCCATTGCTAAACAAAGAGTACCAACACTTAATTTCTTATTATTCTCCATAGCTATTTCTGTTAACCATTCAGGAGCTTCTTTTAACTCCTCAGCAATTTCTTCATCAGTTTTGGTTACAATCTCAATTCTAGGTATAAACCAAGTCCATAAATTTACTAAAGACTGTGGAGTTAAATCCAAGTCTTCTAATTTTCCACCGCCAGTTTCTAAATATGCTTTACTAATCAACTCAATTCTTTTAGGAATTTCACTTAAAAACCAATCAAAATGCATTTGTGCTTCTTTTTTTTTCATTTTTTCAAATGGTTTAACTTCAAATGGTGGAGTCATTAATATATATTCCAAAATATTACCTCTTCATATTTCGTACTTTATTCTTCCAAGTGTTCTCAAAGGGATAACTGGTCAACATACCTCTCATCCCTACTCGTATTTAACTAAACCTTGAATCCACCACCTACTAGGTTTTCTAAGTATTTTTCACCTGCTTTGCCACTACTAAATCCCGATACTAGTGAACCAATAGTTCCAGAAAAATCACCATATAATCTACTTCAATGGCTTATAAAAAAGTTACTTCTACCAAATGATGCTTTTGCTGAAACCTCCACTAGATAAATAGGATTATTTTCTGATATCTATCTCCATTTTTTGATAATGAATTATTAACATCGCCTGGAACTGGATCCCATACCAAGAATAATCCATTTAATGAAAGGATAAAAAGAAAGTATCTAAATCTTTTATAATGTATTCTAAGGTAAAATAATCACAGTTAGTATAAGTAGATAATTGATCTTCATCTTCCAACTTTTTGTAATCAACTATAATAGTAAAACCATTGTTAATTTTATTAAAACGTAATACTAATTCATCGGACATGGATTTAAAAACCAGATTTTCCTCTTGACCTTTCGAAAGTCTCTTTATACTCTTATAAAATTCATTAAGATCTTTGTTAGTAAAATAAAAACTATTAGTCTTAGCTGAATACCCTTTGCATTTAATATTTATAGAAGCTTCGAATTCATAACCTAAGTCAAATTCATCCGCTTCATAAAAATTCATTAGTTCAATTTCACAAATCCAATCAGAATATGCAATCTTAAATATTTTCACTAGAATAACTCCTTATCTTCTTTATAAACAAGAATGGATGAACATTCACTTGATTCTCTAAATCCTTGTCATTATTCCAACACCAAACTTTAACAAAGCCTAATAATAAATAAAACTCGCAATAATATAATAAACATACATTAAATAACTAATTGTAACTAAGCAAAGTGAATAAATATTTATTAATTTTGAATGCCCTACCTTTTTAAAAGGAAGATAATAAACTAATAAGAAGAGACCAAGAATAATCAATTGTATGGTAAATGTTATATAGAGATATGTATGAAAAGAACTTCCTCCACCAATGTACATGCCTGTACCTACTAATAAAATTCCAAATCCTTGATATGCTGCAGCAATATTCTTTAAAGTGCTACTATTAAATTTTAGTGTATTAATTGAAAAGAATGTTATTGTTAACGTCATTAAACTTATCAAGATATCAATGAAAAGAACTAACAACTATTTTCACCTGCCTTCTCTTAATCACATTAGATGTTCTAATTCGTTTATTTTTCTTTTTCATAAAATTTTTTCTAGCTTTTTTAATTCTTTCTAACCTCTTTACAAGTATTTTTGTTAAATGTTTTTAAGGGTTTTTTACTAATCTTCTATCATGTCTACCGTATTGCTCAATATTACCAGATAAATTTTTCGATTTCTTTCAAGGGGGGCAGACAGACCACATAGCTCAAAAAAATTTTTATATTCGTAGTTGAAAAAAGTAATAACTTATTATGAGTATTAAGTTAAGGTATTGTCTATTTTAATTATTGGGAGTCGTTTTGTTTTGTACATTATTCTAACCGGTAATGCAACATCTAATTTTCCCTTTGGCTGTCCAACCAATATATAACGAATACTATTATTAGGATAATAATCATTGAGGGTAACGGGAAGAACTGTTTTAGAATTAGCTGGTAAGATAATTTGATCAACCTCATATGGTTTAAAGTCTACTATCAATTTTAATTTAGCTTTTAATTCAAATTTTTGCGGATTATTTATTACTAGATAGTACTTATTTTTTTCAATGAAATTAGTTTCTTTTGTCAAATTTGAATTATCATATAATTCCATTGATATCCTATTATTTTTATCAGATTCACCAATTTTTTTTATAGTTTTAAAATTACCTTCTTCCTTAAATATGTTCTGCTCCTTCTTACTATTTGTAACAGATAAGGAGAAGTAATTTTTTGCTAACGTTTGTTGTGATTGAAGTATTTCTAATTCATCAGTACTTCTTTTGTTCATTTCTTTTTCGCTTACTATGAAGACCATATGTTCACCAGAAGGCAGGCATGATAATGTAAAATTAAGCTTTAGCTCTCCCTTTTTAGGCATTTTAATAGCATGAAACGATGCTTCTTTATTATTAATTTTCAACAAAAGTTGAGAATTATCATTTTCAACAAAAGCATAGAGAATTATCTTCTCCTCTTCTTTAGTATCATGAGTTAATATATAAGTAGCTTGTAACTCGCCATTTTCATCCGTTTTATAAGCTAATTTATTTCTATCTAATTCATATTTTTTATCTATGCTTATTTCTACTCTTCTTCTTTCCACTACTTCTTCTATTTTTTTTAGTTTATGTTTTTTCATCAAAGTCTCCTTTTTTTCTTGCTATTCTATATACATGGTATGGATATAATAATATTATTCACCTTAAATAATCTCAATATTAGAACTATTTTAGGTGGTTGAATGCGGTATTCAATTGGAAGTCTAGAAGTTTATAACAATGCTTAATACACTTTCGCTTTTTCAGTAGTTACTTCTGTTTGTTCAATTAAACTTAAATCAACATAATCCTCACTTCAAGGGTTTATAAATTGTCAGGTCTACAATTTTGTTTTCACTGAAATCAGACAAGTTATCCAAGGATTATGATAACTTGGATCTTTGGATTCGTAATAAGTTAATGCAATAAGATTTTTCCTAATTCTCTAAAAGCCTTTGTGCTTCCTTTTAAATGAATTTCTTGTTTTCCATTTCGCACAAATTCATCTTTTTCGACATCATATATTTCACCTTCTATAATCTCAAACCCTAACTATTCTAAAGCTTCAGGACTCTTTACTCCTCCTTCAAATATTCCACGTTTAACATCTTGTTTCCCAATAACAAAATCTAATGTTAATTTAATTTCTTTGCTTATTTTTTTCATATTATCCCCTTTTAGTTTTCTTTAGATTATCAATGGCTTTGTTTAGTCATTCTTTATAGTGCACCTATCCCTCAGCACATTAAAGCACCCTTAGTGGGGATTACAAAATTTAAAAACAGTGCTGTCCGTCTGGTTAGATAGAACAACACTGCTTTTCATCAGCTTTTTTTCACTTTTCCATATTTGCCGCCTCCTCCTATAGAAATTAATAATGTTCCATTTCGGGCGGCTATTATATAATCTGCTATTTTTTTTGGCAGCACTTCTGCTAACTTCTCACTTGGAACTTCGTGAATAATTTGCATTTCTGTTGAAAAATACTGCAAAAGCTTTTCTAATGTTTTTTTGCCTAGTCCAGGTATAAATTCAAGGGGGATTTGATTAATATACGGTGGCCTTGATATCTGAAGCGTCGAATTCGACAGTTCCTTTATTCGTGCGGCGACTCCTTTTATGGATTTTTGGCTGCCGCAGACAGAACAGGTTTCTTCTATGTTTGCTAGTCTGTTAAAGCATTTTGCACAAACGGTTTCATGGTATTTTCCTAACAATGGATCCAAACCATAGTTTGCTTTTACCCCTCTTCCTTCCATACCTTTTAATGCTTTCTCCAATTCTAAAAAGGATGCTTCTTTCATTTCTATTATTTGGTACTCTCTTGCTATTTTGCCTAACGAATGGGCATCTGAATTGGTCAAAAAGGTATAGCGGTGCAGTTCTGCTAAACAATCTGCCATTTTTGTATCAGCACTTAAACCAAGCTCCACAGCATCAATTAACTCTGGATCAAAAATTTCTGCTAGCGTTTGTTTGACTCCCTTGCCATAAAGACTTTTAAATGGTGTAAAAATATGGGCCGGAATAAATAATCCGCCCATGCTCTTTATTTTTTTCTGCAATTCTAATCCTGTTGTATACATTCGCTGTGAACTTAATGTTATGTTTTTCAGATGGTAAGATAACCAATCAGAAAAAAGCTTCATTTTTTCCAATGTTGGCAAAAATACTAATACATGAACGGGACCATTGCAATTTTGATCGTATATTTCCAGTTCTGAGCCTAAAATAATCGTCAATCCATCCATATCTAACCCACCATTTGCTTTTGGCACAATGAGATGATCTTCCATCTGTTGTTCTATTTCAGCCAGTACTTCCGGTGAATGAGCATCAATAATACCGATCATATCCAGCCCTTTTTGGAATTTTGCATAGTGAATAATATTGGTAAAAGTTAAAGTGCTGGAGCCAGTAATTTTTACTGGCTTTCCGCTTTTCGTTCGACCAATATGGATATGAAGATCTGTATAGTACCGATTCATTCATTCTCCAAAGCTTTCAAGAGCTGCATATATTGAACAGCATAGATGGTTTTTGCATCAAAGATACGCTGATTTCCCACCATCTCTAGTGCTTCTTCTAATGATACCTCCATCAAATTTACAAACTCATCCTCATCTAGTCCAGCAGCATTTTCCAGCTTAAATAATCCTTTTGCCATATAAATATGTATGATCTCGTCTGCAAATCCTGGAGATGTATAAAAAGAGGTAAGCAGCTCTAACCTTTTACAGCCATATCCTGTTTCTTCCTCTAACTCCCTTTCAGCACAAACTGCTGGATCTTCTCCTTTTTCTAATTTTCCTGCTGGTATTTCCACTATTTCCTTTTCCAATGGTTTACGATATTGTTCGACCATTACTAATTTCCCCTCATCCGTTACTGCGATAACGGCAACAGCACCAGGATGTTTCACTAATTCTCTCGTCGATGTTTTTCCATTAGGAAGCTCCACTTCATCTACTTGCACCGTGATAATTCTGCCATCAAATATTTTTTTCGTTGAAATGGTTTTTTCTTGTAGGTTCATTTTATATACACTCCTATTCTCGTTCTATTCAACTATGTTTTTTACATATAAATACTTAAAGTGCGTGTTCAAAAAGGAGGATAAAAAGGACCAAGAAGTTCAAGGCGGCTTCACTTTGAGCATCGCCCTTTCACAGGATGTGATGACTTCCACGTTGCTCATAGGACGTGAGCGTTTTTAGTGGAAGATCCTCTAGTTGATACGTGAGAAGCGGAAAAGTGAAGCCAACGAAGAAATTCGACGTGTCATTTTTACCGGACTTTTTGAACAACCTCTTAAAGTCTGCCGAATATTCTCTTTGATAAGAAATAAATCAGTTCTTAAGTCATTATACTTTTTTTCCTTTTAGAAAGACAGGAAAGGAGCCCAATATGAAAATTTATTTACATGATAAAAGAGTAGTTTGCGCCGGAAAAGCATGGGAAATCCGCCAAATTTTAAAACAGTACAGTAAAAAATATAGGTATGTAAAAGAATGGTTGGAAGAGGAGAAAGTGCAGAAGAGAAAAATGGCTAAAATAGAAGAATTTAAATAAGTTAAGGCGATATTTTTGAAAACCTCTTCCTTCTTTCGGTACAATAGGTAATAAATTCACAAAAATGAGGTGCCAGATTTTGAAAAAAAGACAATTAGGATCTTCTGATTTATATGTTTCACAGCTTGGATTAGGTTGCATGAGTTTAGGTACAGATGAAAAAACAGCTTTTCCCATTTTAGAAGCGGCCCTTGAACAGGGCATTAATTATTTTGATACAGCAGATTTGTATGACTTCGGAAAAAACGAAGCGTTATTAGGTAATTTTTTCAAACACAACCGGGAAGAAATTATTCTTGCAACAAAGGTAGGAAACAAGTGGAAAGAAGGTCAAGATAATTGGTCATGGGATGCTAGCAAGGCTTACATTAAGGAAGCCGTTAAACAAAGTCTAAAACGGTTAAACACTGATTATATCGATTTATATCAGCTCCATGGCGGTACATTAGAAGATAATATCGAAGAAGCCATCTCAGCATTTGAAGAGTTAAAAGCGGAAGGATTTATTCGCTATTATGGAATTTCTTCCATTCGTCCAAATGTTATTCGTGAGTATATGACACACTCCTCCATCGTTTCTGTTATGATGCAATACAGTATGTTGGATAGACGACCAGAAGAAGAAGTGCTGTCCCAATTATATGGAAATGGAATTAATGTAGTAACACGAGGTCCAGTTGCAAAAGGTTTATTGAGTGAAAACTATCAAAACAAGCTTAAAGATGGCTATTTAGATTATTCATTAGAAGAATTAGAAGATACCTTGCCAAAAATCAAAGAGATCTTTGCGGACAAACGTACATTAAATGAAGCAGCCATTCAATATAACTTAGCTGATCCAGCTGTTGCCTCCGTAATTGCCGGAGCAAGCACCGTTGAGCAGCTAGTGGAAAACGCTAACGCAGTAAATAGTAATCCTTTATCTATTGAAGAAATAGAATTAGTTCAAAAAATAACAAAAGCAAATACGTATAGTCAACATCGTTAATAATATAAAAAGAAGCAGTTTTCTAAAGTTTTATTCTTGTAATTGAAGCAGGGAGCAGCCGGAATACACGAAGACTCTCGTGGGAATTCGAGAAAGACGAGCCCACAGGAAAGCAAAGTGTATTCCACCTGCGTAACCCTTTTTCACTGACTGCGAATTCACCAAGTAAGCCTAATTTTAGGTTGCTTGCTTCCTAAAAACATATTACGTAAAATCACTTAAATTCTTTCCAATTTAAAGGATTTTCCTTTAAAAGCTCTTCAAAAGATTTATTTTTTTCTTTTAACCTTTTTTCTTCTTTTATTCTTTCTTCATCTGCTTTTTGTTTCTTTTGTTCTTCAGCCTTTAATTCCTGTTTTTTCTCTTGTAACTGCTTTGACAGCTGATCATTAAGTAAATCTCCTAATGTTACTGGTTTGTCTTGTTCTTGTTTTTTTATTGGTTTACGCTGTTTTTTCATCTTGCTTCATCCTTTTCTTCTATTAATTCCTCTCTAAACAAAGAGGAGTTCCTTTTATTTTTGCTCTTTCACAAAGGGAAAAAATCCTTTACGCCTTCTCATCCTGTATGTAAATCGTTTCCTCTAATATCACTTCTACATTGCCTTTAATCGCTCTTGTAATCATGCAAGACGCTTCTGCTTTATATGCTAAACGCTCAGCTAACTGCCGATCTTTTTCCGTTGCATCATGAAGTAAAACAATGGTAGGACGATGAATAATTTGTTTATACGTAAAAACACCATTAGTAACATCTACGACGCCTTCAGACTGTAAAGTTAAACTTTCTTTTTGCAAGTTATTTCGTTCCATCATTGCTGCTAATGTAATAATAAAACAAGTAGCAGCAGCTCCTAAAAGCATTTCATCAGGATTCGTTCCAACTCCTGGTCCATCCATTTCTTTCGGAATAGATATTTCCGTTTTTAGCATGCCGCTTGCAATAGTTCCTACATTATTTCTTCCCCCTGGCCAATTTGCCTGTAAATAAAAATGATGTTCAGCCATATGTACACCCTTTCTGTCTTAAGTATGTCGTTTATCGCCAAAGGAATCAAAGCCTTTTCTTGCTTTTACTCTTAGAGGTTGTTCAAAAAGTCCGGTAAAAATGACACATTGGATTTCTTCGTTGGTTTGCTTCTCCGCTTCTCACGTATTAACTAGAGGTTCTTCCACTAAAAACGCTCACGTCCTGTGAGCAACGTGGAAGTCATCACATCCTGTGAAAGGGTGGTGCTAAAGGTGAAACCGCCTCGAACTTCTCGGTCCTTTTTACCCTCCTTTTTGAACACGCACTCTTAGGATGTTATGTTGTTTTTCTTTTATGAAAATGAATAATTATCCTGCATATGACTTAAATTAGGAAAGTATCTTTATTTTAGAAAGGAGCATCCTAATGAGCCAAAAACGAGATAAAGGCTTTAGTCAAGCGGGAAAACACAGTGCCAATACGGTAAAAGAAACGATTGCAGTGGAAGAATTAGAAAAAGCTATCCATCCAACAAAAAGACAAAATGCTAAGCAATAGTTAATGTTATTTTATCCCTGTCGACAATGGTTAGATGGAGAGAAAATCTGCTATTTAAAACGAGCTCTTGTCGGCAGTTTCTATCGTTATTTTTTTATTCTATACCAATAACGATAGCTTTCTTGGAAGCCACATGCTTGGTATAATCTCCATGCTGCTTCATTTTTTATCATCACTTGCAAATAGGCAAATTCTGCACCTTCATTTTTACCCCATTGCAGTATCGCTTGAACTAATGCATTTCCATACCCTTTTCTTCGATAATTACTGTTTGTAACAATATCAAATAATCCAATATACTTTCCTTGCAGCACCCCTAGCCCACATGCAACTACTTCAGTACCTTCCTTAAGTAAAACATAACAAGTATCTGGAATAATAGTACGTAACATATGGATTAAAGTCGAATGATTTGCCTTGTCTACTTGATTCCATTGACAATAATGCTGCAGCCACTCTTCTGTGTAAGAATGATAGATTTCAACTGTTGCTGCTAGAGTCGAAAGTGGACTCCAATCAGATAAAGCCAGCGTTTGTACACTTGTTTCATCTATCCTATTATATCCCTTTTTTTCGAGCATACTATCTAACTCTGTAGGATTAGAGGAATTTGTCAACTTGTAAATAACAGGAAGTCCTTTTTGTTTATATAAACACTCCATATCCAACAACTTTTCATCTATATTCATGGAGAAAGGATACAAGGCTTGTATCGAATTACCCCGTTTTGTATACCCATCATTAAAACGAGCAATCCAACCATCCATTAACATCATCGTAGAAGAAGGTTGGGCATTAATAGCCAATTCCTCTAATAATACAGTAGAATGTTCCATTTAATCATCCTCCCTTTCGTACTTCATTTCAATATTACCTATCCATTATACAAATCTTTGCTTGTACAAAAAAGAATAGGAATCGGTCCCTATGTTTCGTTTCAAAAAAATGGTAAACTACATATAGATTATACAGCCAGCGTAAACGAACAAAGGTGGGAGCATGATGAAAAGGTTTTTGCGTTATATCTTTTCATGTTTATTATTTTTAACCTCTATTGGTGTTTATTGCACCAATCGATTAATGTACATGAAGAAAAAAGAAGATCAATTTATTTATAATCGAGAAATAAAGGCTGGGCGTTTGAACCCCTCGACTTTTGCAGCATTGCATAAACAAGAAGTTACAATACCTTCTTCGTTTGGCTACACTTTAAAAACTATTCTTGTCGAACCTTTTGAGACAAAACGATATATTATTATTTCACATGGAGTTACTGAAAACAAAACAAATTCGATTAAATATATGAATCTTTTTTTAAAAAGAGGATTTAATGTCATTATATATGACCATCGCAGACATGGAGAATCTGGGGGGAAAACGACTAGTTTTGGCCATTATGAGA
Organism: Niallia sp. WK069_GA_01; assembly: GCF_983173855.1. Classification (NCBI taxonomy): domain Bacteria; kingdom Bacillati; phylum Bacillota; class Bacilli; order Caryophanales; family Bacillaceae; genus Niallia; species Niallia sp. WK069_GA_01. Next base: position 2,157,564 of record NZ_OZ470138.1, on the reverse strand, counting down.
AATTTGATTTAAAGGCAGTTGTTGACTGGGTTCATGCATCTAGAGGAGAAGATATTACACTGGGCATTCATGGAGAATCTATGGGTGCTGCAACAATGATTCTTTATGCAGGGATGTTAGATGATGGAGCTGACTTTTATATTGCAGATTGTCCTTTTTCTGATTTCAAAGAAGAACTCCATTATTTAATTCGCTCTGAAATAAAATTACCTGTAAAATTCATTTTGCCAATTGCTGATATTTTCATTAGGATGAGAGAGCATTATTCTATTCGCGATGTATCTCCTATAAAAGTAATTGACAAAATAACGAAGCCAATGCTGTTTATTCATAGTGAAAAAGACGATTTTATTTTACCAGAGATGACGCAAAAATTATTTGAAAAGAAAAAAGACCAAAAGAAATTATTTTTTGCTGTTAACGGTGTTCATGCTCAATCTTATAACGAAAACAAAGAAGCATACGAAAAAGCGATCGATGATTTTTTACAAGAATATGTCCCTATCAAAGAAACATAGCAGTTCTCAAAGAAATTTAGGATTAAGACCTCCACCTCTTAGCGAAGCAAAGGCGGGATCTTTCAATCAGGCGGAGTAGAGACTCCACCTGATTTCACGAAATTTCAGCTCGCTAAAACGAGTTCACTTCCAGTATTCTGTTATATACTCATCCCTGCCGGATTTTTGTCTATCTTCTTTATAATGTTGTTTATTTTTTTTATGATAGTCTTGATGATAATCTTCTGCTACGTAAAATTCACTTGCTGGTTCCACAGTTGTGACAATCGGTTTGCGAAATCTTCCACTGTTAACAACTACTTTTTTTGATTCTTCTGCAAGTTTCTTTTGTGTATCATTATGGTAAAAAATAACCGTGCGATATTGGGAGCCTCTATCATGAAATTGACCGTCAGCATCTGTTGGATCAATTTGCTGCCAATATAATTCTAATAATCTCTCATACGGAAATAGCGTTGGATTAAACGTGATCTGAACGACTTCCGCATGACCTGTTGTTCCAGATTTCACTTCTTCATATGTTGGATTTTCTTTCGTTCCACCCATATATCCAGAAACGATTCCTTCTATTCCCGGCAACTCGTCAAAAGGTGTAACCATACACCAAAAACAGCCCCCTGCAAATGTAGCCTTCTCCATAACTCCCGACCTCTCTCTTTCATTTCTGCGTAAAGATACCCCTTCATTTTTCATCAATCATTTTATCGCTTCTTTCGGCAAGTTCCCCCACTGTCAGAAGTTCCATTTTATACGATTGAGATATAGTATATAATATTTTATGAAAGCAATCTATTTTTTCTTCCTTTAAAACGAAAATAACAGAGGTAGTCTCATGAATAAAAACCTTATTATAAAAATGATTCAAAAGGCATTAAAGCAATATCATACAGAAAGCAGCTTATTAAATAATCAGGATTATGAAAACATGTATAATACCATTATGTACAGTAAAAACGAAACACCTGATATGAATATTTACGATCTTGTTCAGGATGTTGTGTATGGATATATTACAGATTCTGCTTATTTTTAAGGAGAACTTTTTTTGTTGGAAAATGAATTCTTTTCTTCCTAACAAGCTTTATTTTTTATCAAACATTTTTCCCATCACTTTGTCAGCAGTTTTTGGAAATAACTGATATAACTTATTCCCCCAATTCATCCAGTTCGGCAAGTTAATCTCTCTTTTTGGTTTCATCATTAATTTCGTTACTTCATGAGCAACTTCATCGGCAGTAAGCATATATTTTTCAACATTTTTCACGTAATTTCCTGACTTATCAGCGATTGCAAAGAAATTAGTAGCAATCGGTCCCGGATTTACAGCAGAAATAGAAATATTAGTCTTTGCAAGTTCCATACGCAAACTATTGGTAAAACCTAGCACTGCATGTTTAGTAGCGGAATAGCCGCTTGATTTTGCAGTTGCTAGCTTGCCTGCGATTGATGCCGTATTAATGATATGTCCGCTGTTTTGTTCAAGCATCGTTGGCAGCACTTCTTTTGTACATGCGATTAATCCAAGCACATTTACTTGAAACATTTTTTCAATATCTTCAAAACTTGCTTCATTTAAATAATCGAATACACCAAATCCTGCATTATTTAATAAGATATCAATAAAACCTACTTCTGCGTAAATTTGATGAAAGACTGTCCTTATTTCATTTGGATTGCCTACATCAAGTGGAAAATAAATAGCTTTTGCATTTAAAGTCTGATTGATTTCTTCACATATTTGCTGCAGCTTATCAGCTGAACGAGCTAAGAGGATTGGTCTTGCTCCTAAGGAAGCTACATTTTGGGCAATTTTTTCTCCTATTCCTGAGGAAGCTCCTGTGATTACAATATTTTTATCTTTTAGTGTGTATTGCATGTTTTCACCTCTTGTACCTTTCTACATTTATTAATTTTTTTGTGTTTATAGAATAAAATTATTTTCACATATCTTCAGTAGATAAACAATCTTTTGTTTGGGCTACAGGGTTCCGCAGGTGGAAAATACTTCGCTTTCCTGCGAGTGTCTTCGTGTATTCCTCCTGCTTCTAATAAAAAACTTAAGGAAACTATTTTTTTCATGGGTCATGGTGTGAATCTTTATTTGCATGGATTTTAATCTGTCCCTTGACAGACTAGCCTTTTTTCTTGCATAATCAAAGAAATTTAACAGATAAAATAATGATGACTAAGACGAGTAAATGAGATAGATACGATTAGAGATTGAAGTTCTTAGGCTGGAAAACTTCATCGTTCTTCTTATTGAACCTACCTTACGAGTTGTTAGGAAAACCTAAACGTATTCCGTCGTTACCCGGATAAAAGATACAGTATGCCACATGCTTGCATATTGAACTAAGGTGGTACCACGAAAATAAACCTTTCGTCCTTTATCGGATGAAAGGTTTTTTATTTCATAAAAATAGAGAGAGTAAAAATTTACTGGAGGTTAAAGCATGACAAAACTCGCTATTATTGGTGCTGGCTCTATGAGCGAAGCATTAATTTCTGGAATTGTAAGCAGCAAATTAATTAATGGGGAAGATATCTTTATAACAAACCGAGCAAACCAACAACGACTTGAAGCATTAAAAAACCAATATGGTGTGAATTTTTCCTATTCCATTGAAACTATTGTAAAAGATGCAGATGCTGTCATCTTAGCAATGAAGCCGAAAGATGTTAAAGACGCACTGAAACAAATAAAGCCAATATTATCCGCTAACACGCTTCTTATTTCCGTACTTGCAGGCGTCAGTATAAAAAGCATGACCTTATTAGCAGAAAAGAATCTGCCAATTGCTCGAGCGATGCCTAATACTTCTGCTGCTATCGGCAAGTCTGCAACCGGGATTGCCATGAATAAGCAAGTGACTGCTGAACAAAAACAATTTGTTTTAGAAATTTTTGAAACAGTTGGCCTAGCTGCAGTGGTCGAAGAAAACCAGTTAGATGCAGTAACAGGTCTTTCTGGAAGTGGCCCAGCCTATATTTATTATCTTGTGGAAGCAATGGAAAAGAGTGCGGTCGACATAGGGTTAGATCGTCAACTAGCAAATGAACTGATTGTACAAACATTAAAAGGGGCTGCTGAAATGATTGCCACTTCTTCTAAAACCCCTTTAGAACTGCGCAAAAATGTTACAAGCCCTGGTGGCACTACAGAAGCCGGCATTAAAGTATTAGAATCTTTTCATGTGCAAAATGCTTTTATTCAGTGCATTCAAGAAGCAACTGCACAATCAAATCGTCTTGGGGACACATTAAGTGAAGAATTGAAGATTTCTAATTAGTTTCATTTAATCGCTTCCTTCCTATTTTCCTTTTTTCTATATCTAAAGATGGAGAAAACTTGCATGTTAAGAGCGTTAAAAATGGAGCGTTTAGAGATATTCCAATACAAGCTAGAAAAGCCTTCCCTGTCTGCTGTTATTAGGATAAAAAAGAGGCGAATTACATAATTCAGCTAAAGTGGCATCTCTCTCTTAGAAAGTCAAAAGGATGATTGCTCTCAGGCTGTTGAAGAATAAAATTTATTATTTTTCGTCACCCAGAGAGAGCATTCCAGCTGACTTTCTTTTTTTCGATTCGATTCTTTTTCATTTTGTCACTATGTTGCTATAATAATAGAAGGAATTAGCAAAAAGGGAGGATAATGTATGTCTATTAAACTATTTACCCCGTACACCATTAAAAACATTACACTAAAAAATCGAATTGTAATGGCACCAATGTGCATGTATTCCAGTACAGAGGAAGGTTATGTAGAGAATTGGCATTATACCCACTATACAAGCAGAGCTGTTGGTCAAACAGGATTGTTACTAATAGAAGCAACAGCCGTTACACCTCAAGGAAGAATTTCTGAAAAAGACTTAGGGATTTGGTCTGATGATCATATTGAACCGTTAAAAAAACTAACATCTATGATAAAAGAACATGGAGCAAAAGCAGGCATCCAGCTAGGGCACGCCGGCAGAAAAGCAACTGTAAAAGAAGCTATCATTGCTCCATCTTCCCTTCCATTCAATGAACAGTATAAAACACCTGTAGAAATGTCAACAGACCAGATACACGCTACTATTGAAGCCTTTAAATTAGCAGCTGAACGTGCAAATAAAGCAGGATTCGATGTAATTGAACTACATGCTGCACATGGTTATTTAATTAATCAATTTCTTTCTCCATTAACGAACAAACGTACAGATGAATATGGTGGCACTAAGGAAAATCGTTATCGCTTTTTAAAGGAGATTATTGATCAAGTTAATGAAGTATGGCAAGGCCCTTTATTTGTCCGTATATCTGCAGAGGATTATCACCCAGACGGATTAACAGTGGAAGATTATTTTACCCTTTCTCTATGGATGAAAGAGCAAGGAGTCGATTTTATCGATGTCAGCTCAGGTGCAGTAGTACCGGCCCATATAGATGTTTATCCTGGATACCAAGTTCCGTTAGCAGAAAAAATTAAACATCATGCGCATATAGACACTGGTGCAGTCGGATTAATTACATCTCCTGTTCAAGCCGAAGAAATTTTGCAAAATGAACGTGCAGATCTTATTTTCCTTGCGAGAGTGCTGCTGCGAGAACCTTATTGGCCGAAACATGCGGCAAAGGAGCTTGGATTTGAATTGGATTCACCTACACCCTATGCAAGAGGATGGAACATTTAACCTATTTATTTTTTAAAAATAACGATCAAAAAAACTTGAGGGATAATTCTCAAGTTTTTTTAATCCAGCTTGTGAAAAAACAGCCTACGAAATAGCCGATGCTGTTTTATTTTTCGTATACTTTTATTGCTTCGTATTGACAGCCACAATACTGATAATTTTGTTTTTTATACATTTCTTTCGGAGTGTCCTCCCCATCAGCTAATAAAATAATAAGTTTATTAGGGAATTTATCCATAATAAATTTTTGCATGTTGCTTCCGATTCCTTTTTTTTGTAACTTTTCCACGACAAACAATCCATCTATTTCTGCAGTATTTTCCGAAATAAAAACAGTTACAGCACCAGCTGGAGTCCCCTTATAAAGAGCTAGAAGCTGCACAACCGTATGATCTACTAATTGTCTGTTATACAGGATTTTTTTTTGTTCAGCGAAGTCGTTTCCATATTGTAAATCCTCCTGATACTGCAGTTCAACAAATAAATTATAGTTGCTTGCTGTCACCTCTTCAATCACAATATCCGCGTTACGATGAACAGAAGGAAATTGATTAGGGTAAATCGCATATAATTCAAGATAACCGATTTCATAATTAGAGCCTTTCAAGTATTCTTCAAGCTCGGAATTCAATTTTTTATTTGCAGGAAAATAGAATTTTACATGCTTCTGATCATTCTTTGCATGAAATTCTCGTAAATAGACTGCTGCCTCTTTAAATTCTACTAAAGAGCATTCCTGTTAGAAGGATTTTCGGGGACTTGAACAAAAAAGAGCCCTCTTGGTATGATACGGGGTGTCAAATCGTGGACCGAAATGACCCCTAACTTAGTTAACCAAGGAGGACTCCAAAATGGATTTTAAACAAAATCAGAAAATAAATCAAGTCACCGAAAAAACACTCGTAGTCGGAATCGATATTGCCAAGCGGACCCATTACGCTTGCTTTGTGGATGACCGTGGACGTGTGCTCCAAAAATCGTTCTCTGTTTCTCAAGCTAGAGACGGGTTCGAGCTTTTCTATCAACGTATTCTGGTAGCCATGAAAGAAAATGAAAAAACGGAAGTCATTGTCGGGATTGAACCTACGGGACACTACTGGCTCAATTTGGCCTACTACCTTGAGGACCGGGGCATTCCCTTGGCCATGGTTAACCCTATGCATGTTAAGCGTTCAAAAGAGTTGGACGACAATCTGCCAACCAAGCATGACAGAAAAGATGCACTTGTGATCGCTCGACTTTTAAAAGACGGACGGTTCAGTTATCCCCGTATCCTAAAAGGTATGGAGGCCGAACTTCGCGTTGGGTCAACGTTTAGAAGTAAATTGACTGAGGAACTAGGGTCTGTCAAAAACATGATTATTCGTTGGTTAGATCGCTATTTTCCAGAGTTTACTCAGGTGTTTCCGTCATTCGGAAAAATGGCTTTGGCAGTACTTGAATGTACCCCATTTCCGAATGATCTTCACCAAAAACAACCCGATGAAGTTTTATCTCTTTATCGGAAGGTTGAGGGGCTCAAATCCCCCCAAAGACCCAAAGCATTGCGTCTTATTGAAGTCGCAGCTAACTCTATCGGAGTAACAGAAGGACGTGAGATGGCCCGTATTGAAATTACCACGCTCGTTCGCCGTTACCATCAGTTAGAACAAGATATCGAAAGCCTTACTCAACATCTAGTTGACCTTGTAAAAACGTCTGTAGAGTACGAATGGCTATCAACGGTTCCGGGACTCGGAGATACAACGATTGTCGATCTATTAGCTGAAATCGGAAGCTTTTCACACTACGAAGATCCACGCCAACTAATTAAACTCGCGGGATTAACGTTACGTGAAAATTCCTCTGGTCAGCACAAGGGGCAAAAACGCATCTCCAAACGGGGGAGAAGAAAGCTTCGCGCCCTTCTGTTCCGAGTAATGATGCCGATGATCCGTCACAATGAAGCCTTTCGAAAGCTACATGAGTATTACACAAATCGTATGGTTAATCCATTACGCAAGAAGCAATCCATCGTGGTTCTATGCGGTAAGCTATTAAAAGTATTACATGGAATTAGCACTAAGCACAAAGCGTTTGACGCACAGCGAATGATGAGGGATATTCCTAGTCTCGTAGAGGCTGCATAAGACCCTTCATCCCCTTAAATAGACCTAGACAACAGGATGACACGGAGAAGCTGGCACTATTTTTTCCATTCGACCTTGAGTCCCTAAAGGAGCTTCGCTAGCCTCTGCCTTATGACTAGACCGAACGAAGGAATGTAGGCACTTAGATGCCCAGAGACATGGGAGGGTACGTCATCATAAGTTACGCAGAGATCCATTGTGCATCGCATAATTTCCTATCACTACTTTCCACCATTATCCAGTAGTGACCGCGTAGCGTACCCATGTATTGGAATAGTTTCACATATTTTAAAAATATTGTTAGGGATTGTGTCGAAAAATATTTTTTTGATACCCCAACAACGGGTCAAACCGTTGATAGATCAACATTTATAGAGGGAGGGTATTTTTTTAAATTCAAGAAAATTATTATCATAACTTAATAGCATATTCGGATAATGGAAATGTTTAAACAGGCTATTTTCTAATATAATATCTCCTAATCTAGCAACACTTGTAAATGTAATGGATTCCATTTTTCATTTCTCCCTTATAGTGCGTGTGCAAAAAGGAAGAATTGCTTTTATGATCCTAAAATCAATTCTCCCTCTCTCCTCTAATTTACTAATATTCTATTCAAATCAAATAGGGAATACTTTAAAATCTTCTGCTATATCTGCTTTTGGAAAAACACTTTGCGCTTCCGCTAATAATTCATCTGTTTGACAACGCTCATATCTAGCACTGATATGGGTTAAAATAAGCTGTTTTACTTTTGCCTCTTTTGCTATACTAGCAGCCTGTATCGTTGTAGAATGAAAGTACTCTCTGGCAAGTTCTTCTTCCTTGCTTGCAAATGTAGCTTCATGTACTAATACGGTTGCATCTTGCGCTAAAAGAGAGGCAGATTTACATACCCTTGTATCTCCTAAAATCGTAATGATTCTCCCCTTTATAGCTGGGCCAACAAAATCTTCACTTTTTAGATAGATGCCATTTTCTAACGTTATATCTTCCCCACTTTTTATTTTTTTAAATAACGGACCTGGAGTAAGGCCGTATTTTTGCAGCCTGTCTATTAAAAGTTTTCCAGGTCGATCCTTCTCTATCACCCGGTAACCAAAACTAGGGACACCATGTTCTAATAATCTTGCTTCCACTTTAAATCCTTCGTCTTCAAAGATCGTGCCTTCTTCTATCTCTACTACTTGCAGCTCATATTTAAGATAGGTTTGACTAATAGAAAGGCAAGTTTCAATATAGGATTTAACCCCTTTTGGGCCATAAATAGCTACAGGTGTTTCTCCCCCTTGAAAAGATCTGCTTGCAAGAAATCCAGGCAAACCGTATAAATGATCACCATGTAGATGCGTAATAAAGATTTTTTCAACTCTTTTTGGTTTAATGCTAGTATGTAAAATTTGATGCTGTGTTGCCTCGCCCACATCAAATAGCCAGATGCTCCCTCTCTCTTCTAAAAGCTTTAATGCAATACTCGTCACATTTCTTGATTTTGCTGGTATGCCAGCGCCGGTTCCCAGAAACTGTAATTCCACTTTTTATACACTTCTTTCTATTCATTTTCCTTCGAAGCTTGAAACGTCAAAAGGTTAAAACCATTTATCAATGAACAAGTCAATCTTTCACGAAAGATTTCATTATCGACTTTATTTTATACTCGGATAAAACGTTTTTTTCTACACAATACTATAAGAGTACGATGTCCTAATACAGAATAATGCCTTAAGTATAATAGAAAATGATGGACTCACCAAATTTTTTTTATCTTTTCCTAGTAACTTGCTCGATTTTATTGTAATATCTAAAATTATAAATACTAAAGGAAAAATGGAGTAAAAAAGGAGCAACGATTTTTTGCAAGGCTTCCTGAAAAATTAATTTTTCTAAAATTTCTGTTTAAAGTGTTTTTTTCAAACATAATGTTTGCTTAATTTTAAAGAAACAGATAGAATTTTATATCTGTACAGGTATTTTTGACAACAATATCGAGAAAAAAAGAAAATCTACTGTTTTCATCTTCTTTAATACCTGTTATTCTTTTATAAAGTTTATAGCAAACATGCAATTCAAAGCTAATTTGAAGTTTTTTATACATATTTAATGAAAAGAGGTCCAAGAAATTGAATCAAAATCAACAATCTACTGCACTTATTATGATTTTTGGAGCAACAGGAGATTTAGCAAACCGCAAACTATTTCCTTCACTCTACCGACTATATCAAAAAGGAAAGCTATCAAGATTTGCTGTTGTCGGTGTAGGAAGAAGAACATTAACAAATGAACAGTTTATCCAAAATGTTCAAAACTCTGTAGCAGAATCTATTTCCAATACAAACGCAAAAGAATTAGAAACATTCGCGTCACATTTCTGCTATCATTCACATGATGTAACAAATTCCAACTCTTATCTAGAGCTAAAGAATATAGCAACTGATTTAGATGAAAAATATGAATTAGGCGGCAATCGTGTATTCTATTTAGCAATGGCTCCAGAGTTCTTTGGTCCAATTGCCGTACATTTAAAAGAAGATGGATTAACAGATGTATCTGGTTTCAAACGATTAATCATTGAAAAACCCTTTGGTCATGACTTAAAATCTGCTCAAGAGCTTAATGATCAAATAAGAACAGCTTTTTCTGAAAATGAAGTATATCGAATCGACCATTATTTAGGAAAAGCAATGGTGCAAAATATTGAAACGATTCGTTTCTCCAACGCTATTTTTGAAAACCTTTGGAATAACCGATATATCAGCAATATTCAAGTAACATCTAGTGAAACATTAGGAGTAGAAGAACGCGGTAGATATTATGAAACAAGTGGCGCTTTACGAGATATGGTGCAAAACCATATGCTTCAAATGGTTGCATTGCTTGCGATGGAACCGCCAATTCGTTTAACACCAGATGAAATCCGATCAGAGAAGGTAAAAGTTTTCCGTGCAATGCGCTCCTTTGAAGGAGAAGAAGTGAAAAAATACTTTGTTCGCGGGCAATACGGCAAGGGAATCGTAAATGATGTAGAACTTCCTAGCTACCGAGAAGAACAGATGGTTAATCCTGAATCAAATACAGAAACCTATGTTGCTGGTAAAGTATTGATTGATAATTTCCGTTGGGCAGGCGTTCCATTTTATATTCGTACAGGCAAAAGAATGGAATCAAAATCAACAAAAATTGTTGTTCAATTTAAAGATATTCCAATGAATTTATATGAGCATCCAGAAAAAGAATTAACTCCTAACTTGCTTGTTATTCATATAACACCAGAAGAAGGCATTACTTTGCATTTAAATGCTAAAAAAGCTGGACAAAATATGGAAGCAACACCTATTAAACTTAGCTATGCAAATACAGGCATCGCTAGCATTAATACACCGGAAGCATACGAAAAATTAATTGATGATAGTATTAAAGGAGATGCAACCAACTTTACCCACTGGGATGAAGTAGCTCTTTCATGGAGCTATGTTGATAAGATTTCTAAAGCTTGGGCAGAAACTCCTGCTACAACCTATCCGAACTATGCTTCTGGAACAATGGGTCCTAAAGAAGCTGATGAACTATTAGAAGAAGACGGATTTTTCTGGTGGCCAGTTAATCAATTCTAGGTAAATGTTCATTAGCCTATAAAGAAAAGCGTGAAATCGTTTAGATTTCGCGTTTTTTCTTTATTAACCCGCTGGAAACCTTAGTATAATTTCAGTATGAAGTTTTTTGTAGATTTTTAATTTTTTTTGCTTATTTCCTGTTGTTTAGGAAGGATAGTCATCAATCATAAGGAGTTTATCATGAAAAAATCAACGACAATTTTACTTATTTCTCTAAGTGTTCTTCTCTACCACGTCTTTCTTTTTTATATTGGCTGGAATGGATATGTATTATTTCATACTGCTTTTTCACAGTTCCATCTGATTGCGTATATTATCATTTTACTTATTTTGGCGTATTCTTATTTTTTAAGCCACGCTTTTCCATCCATTACCATATATAAAATAATTGGCTCCTACTGGCTAGCCGTTTTACAATACGCTATTATTCTCCTGCCAATTGCCAATATTGCAGCATATTTTTTGTCATTTTATATGGAAAAATCAACTAGTATACTAATAACTGGGATTGTTACGGTCAGTATATTTTTGCTGATTTTAATTTATGGCACTTTTAATGCCTATTCCCCTGTTATCCAAAAATATAAACTTACTTTACCAAAAAAAGAAGGAACTCGCAGCTCATTAACAATCGCTATGGCGTCCGATATGCATTTTGGCACCCTTTCCGGCAACGCTCATTTAAATAAGCTCGTAACGATGATTAATGAATTGCAAGCAGATTTAATCCTGCTCCCAGGGGATATCATTGATGATGATCCCAATCCTTTCTTAAAGAAAAAGATGGGAGAAAAAATGAAGAATCTAAAAGCTCCTTTAGGTGTTTATGGGGTTTTAGGAAATCATGAATACTACGGGAAAAAAATCCCTGAATTTTTACAGGAAATGAATCGAATCGGGATAAACATCATGCTGGACGAAAGTGTGTTGATAGATAATAGCTTTGTACTGATTGGGAGAAAAGACAAAACAGATCCAAAAAGACAGTCCATTCAGCAATTAGTTTCTGAGAAAGCAGAAAACCTTCCCCTTATCATGATGGACCATCAACCAGCAGCCTTAACAGAAGCCATGAATGAAGGTATAGATTTAATTGTATCTGGTCATACTCACCGTGGACAAATGGCTCCAAATCATTTTATTACGAAACGGGTATTTGAGCTTGACTGGGGCTATAAGCAGAAGAAACAGCTTCATGCTATTGTCTCTTCTGGTTTTGGCTTTTGGGGTCCTCCTATTCGGTTAGGAAGCCGCTCAGAAATTGTTTTTATCGATATTCAATTTCAATAAGTACATCTTCTTCCATCAGTAATTTCTTACTGCCCGTTATTGCCGATTTATATTTTAAAGTTTTAAAAAGGCATTGGCTCTCTCAATGAGTCCGCAGGCGGAATACACTTTGCTTTCCATGGGGTGGGCATTGAGCCTCCTCGGAGTACTGCGGGGTCTCGTCTTTTCTCGCATTCCCACGGGAGTCTTCGTATATTCTGACTGCTCCCTGCTTAATAAATTCAAGAAATCTCCTTCTTTTCATGGGCCACGGTACAAATTTGTTAGCATGGGTTTCTACTCTGAAAAAAATGTGTAAAAATGCTTCAACTAAAAAAACAATCAGTATCATCTATATATAGACGATAAAACGGTTATCTATCCCGAAAGATTTTTATAATAAGTGAATGAATAGGAAGCTATAATTAACACTAAAAGGAATATATGGAAAAAGTACTGTTTTTCACCGTTTTATATGGTAAAGTTTACAAGAAGGGAGATGTATATGAACAAATTAAATATTATTTCCGTTTCAATTTTTGCGATTTCGCTTTTGGTGTATACAGCTTGGTTTTTCAATGAAGATTTGTTTTCTAACTCAGTTATAATCGTGATTGGGATGATTCTCCCAATTATAGGATTAATTGTTGCTTTTTTAGGCACAAAAAGCCTATTAAAAATAATCGGAATTACAGGTAACTTCATCGTTCTTTTCTGGTCAGTTATCATTCCACTTACTTCTATTGTTTTTTGGAATCAACCATAAATCTAAAAAAAGTAACGAGATAGCATATGTTGCTTTTTTTAAGTTTTTTAGCATAATAACCCCTTAAGGTTGATACAAAGCAGTTAATCTGAAATTAAGAAGCATCGTCAACATCGATATAAATGAATACAACTAGTAATTTTTTGTCGCAACAGTTAGTTGTCACCTTTACCATATACTGACCAGCACGGTGGCTCTAGGAGAGTGTATAGTAGACTGTATCAATAGACCCCTTTGAGAAAATACAAGCTGGCGGAGCAAATGCGTTTAGAATAGTTGCAGGGATTAGTGAGGGAAAAAGTTTTTTAATTGGTCTTGTTTGGATACCTTCCTTCTCTTTTGATACAGTATTAATACACCTAATTTTCAACTAAAAATCAATTATTTTCTAGGAGGAAAGAAAGATGAACAAGTTAACCTTATTGATAAAACTAGTGATTACTGGTTTAGGCTTAATCTTAATTTTCAATAATGATAACGACAGTCTTTGGTATATAATTTTTGTAGCGCTTGTTATCTTTTACATAATCTATGAATCTATTTTAGAGATCAATCGAAAAAGAAAGAATAAATAAAGTTCAAAGTTTATATAAAAGAGCAAAGAGTTTTACGCTTTAGACTAGAAATTTCAAATCTTTATTTATTTGTCTGTCTTCTTAACGTTCGTTTTTATTATAAAAATTCGCAATTCTTCCAAATAATAATTTCTAATGGTATAAAGAGGATGATGACCTTGAAAAATTTCAACTATTTAATTGGTTGTATTGGACTAATTTTTATTTTTATAACTGGCTGTTCAAACGCAATAGAAAACGAATATGAAGAATTCAAAAAAATTACTAATACGAAGCAAGTTCAAGAAGCAAAAGAGCTATTAGATGCTATTAATTGGAAAAATACAAAAACAGAGATGACACTTCCAGCTGATTACAGATTTTTCTTTTCATTCAAAACCCCAGAAATAGAAGCAAAAACTGTATTATATCAACTTTGGATAAGTCCAAATAAAGATAAAGTCGAGCTCGTAATACATGCTGAAAACAAATATGTTCAATTAGACAAAAATACATCAGCAGAACTATTAAGAATACTTACAGGAAAAAAATGAACGGATCGGAAATGATAGTATAGGAATACAAAAGAGCTTGAGAGATATCCCAAGCTCTTTTGTATTCGCGTTTGAATGTTAAAAATAACATTCAAACGTAGCAAATAACTACTTATTTCATCCAGTTTGTGTGGAATACGCCTTCTTTATCCGTACGATTATACGTATGTGCACCAAAATAGTCACGTTGTGCTTGTAGAAGGTTTGCTGGAAGTGTTTCTGTACGGTAGCTGTCATAATAAGATAATGCAGCGGCGAAACTTGGTACAGGGATACCATTTGTTACAGCACCAGAAATTACTTCACGTAATGCAGCTTGGTAATTCTCTGCAATATCGCTGAAATAAGGATCTAATAATAAGTTCTTTAATTCTGAATCGCGATCATATGCATCTTTAATTTTTTGCAAGAACTGTGCACGAATGATACATCCGCCACGGAAAATCATTGCGATTTCTCCGTAGTTTAAATCCCAGTTGTATTCTTCTGAAGCTGCTCTCATTTGCGCGAAACCTTGTGCATAAGAAACGATTTTGCTGAAATAAAGTGCTTTGCGAACAGATTCAATAAATGCAGCTTTATCACCAGTGAACGGTTGAATAGCTGGACCAGATAATACTTTGCTTGCTTTCACACGCTCATCTTTCATAGCAGAGATAAAGCGGGCAAATACAGATTCAGTAATCATTGGAAGTGGCACGCCTAAGTCTAATGCACTTTGGCTAGTCCATTTTCCAGTTCCTTTTTGACCAGCAGTATCTAATACTAAGTCTACTAATGGCTTGCCAGTTTCTTCATCTACTTTTGTAAAGATATCTGCAGTGATTTCGATCAAGTAGCTGTCAAGCTCGCCTTTATTCCACTCCGCAAATACTTCATGCAATTCTTTTGCATCTAAGCCAAGCACATTTTTCATAATAAAATATGCTTCACAAATCAACTGCATATCTCCATATTCAATACCATTATGAACCATTTTTACGTAGTGCCCAGCACCGTCTGGACCAATGTAAGTAGTACATGGCTCTTCATTTACTTTTGCTGAAATATCTCTAAAGATTGGCGCAACAAGCTCATACGCTTCTTTTTGTCCACCAGGCATGATAGAAGGTCCTTTTAGCGCTCCTTCTTCTCCACCAGAAACACCAGTACCGATGAAATGGATACCTAGTTCGCTTAATTCCTTGTTACGGCGTTGTGTATCTTCGAAGAATGTATTTCCTCCATCGATCACAATATCGCCTTTATCAAGTAATGGCTTTAATTGTTCAATTGTCGCATCTGTAGCAGGACCTGCTTTTACCATTAGCATAATTTTGCGTGGAACTTCTAATGATTGAACGAATTCCTCTAGGGTATACGTTCCGAACAGATTTTTTCCTTCTGTTTCTTTAAGCATTTCTTCTGTTTTTTCCTTTGAACGGTTAAATACAGAAACAGTGTAGCCACGGCTTTCAATATTCATTGCAAGGTTTTTTCCCATTACTGCTAAACCAATAACACCAAATTGCTGTTTTGTCATTTTTTTACTTCCCTTCTTACTCTATGTATCGTTATATAGTAGAATTCACTTTACTTTAGCAAGATTCTGTTATATATGCAACTATTCTAACTGAAGTAGCACCACTTTTGCTAGACGTTTTACAAAAAAAAATTTCATCTGCAGCTTTTTTTTATA
This sequence comes from Niallia sp. WK069_GA_01, assembly GCF_983173855.1. Taxonomy (NCBI): domain Bacteria; kingdom Bacillati; phylum Bacillota; class Bacilli; order Caryophanales; family Bacillaceae; genus Niallia; species Niallia sp. WK069_GA_01. Next base: position 2,141,809 of record NZ_OZ470138.1, on the reverse strand, counting down.
AAAATTTCTTTCCTTGTAAAAAATCTTTGTTAAAACTAGTTTGTGTACCAATATTATCATCCGGTTTTGTCATTTGAATATCGCTCGCATGTTCTATAACCGATTTTCCATATTTTTCTTTTAATGCAGCTATCGTTTTCCAAAGTGGTTCTTTTTCCGCCTCTTCTTCATATGAAAATAGATCAAGTTGTTTTACTACTATATTATTCTCAATTAGATTTGTTGCCGTAATGCCAAGCAAACGCACAGGGTTGCCATTCCATGCCTTTAAGAACAATTCCTTGCTTTTTTCAACTATCTCTTGTTCCATTTTAATCGGATTATCCAGCTTCATGCTTTTGGAGTAATTTTTCCTATCTCCATACCTAATCGTAATGCTTAATGTTTTTGTATGAACATGCTTTTTTTTCATCCTTGTCGCCACTTTATAAGCTAGGGATTGTAAGACTTGAAAAAGCTCTTGTTGATTTGCTACATCTTTTGGTAATGTAGTTGAATTGCCAATGCTTTTAAATTCATCTGCAGCTTCTGGGTCAACGATTCTATTATCTTCCCCATTCGCTCTGTCTTTTAACCGCAAACCATTAATCCCTAAAATAGCCTTCAGTTGAAGGGAATCGCCATTCGCCAAATCTCTAATGGTGAAGATGCCGAGTGTTTTTAATTTTTCAGCCGTTTTTTTTCCTACTCCATGCATTTCTTCCACATCCATTGGCCATAAACATGAGGGAACATCTCTTTTTCTAATGATCGAGATACCCATTGGTTTTTTTAAATTAGAAGCCATTTTGGCTAAAAATTTATTTGGAGCAATTCCAATACTGCAAGGTAAATCCAAACGTTCTATTAAACATTTCTGAATCGTTTCGGCAATCTCTATTGGGCTTCCTAAATCGTAGCTGTTTGTGATATCCAAATAGCCCTCATCAATGGAAACAGGTTCCACAATTGTCGTAAACTCATTCAAAATCGTAAACATACCTAATGATGCCTTTCGATAACGTTCAAAGTTTGGTTTCATAATATGTAAGTTTGGACAAAGTTTTTTTGCTTCCCATAAAGGCATGGTTGTCTTTACTCCAAATTTCCTTGCTTCATAGCTGCAGGTCACAATTATCCCTTTCCGCTCCAGTTCATTTCCAGCGATGGCAAGCGGCTTTCCTTTTAAAGAAGGATCATATGCGATTTCAACAGAAGCATAGAAACTATTCATATCAACATGTAAAATAACTCTTCCTTTTTTAGGATAATATTCTTGCAATAGACCCACATCCTCTTTATGAAGCAGCTTATGCAGGCTGATTATTCATATATTCTTTGATTTCCTTAATTCCTTCCAAAGAATGAATTAAGATGGAAGAATCAATCACCATTAATAAACGGTTTTCCAATTGAATAACAGCAGTAAAATAACGTGTATGCTGATAAGCTGAAATACCTGTCTGTTTTATTGAATCCTCTGTCACTACTAGTATTTCTTTCGCATCACTTACTGACACGGCAAATGTTAACTCTTCTGTTTTAAGCACAATCAATCTATTGCGATCATTTTGCTCCATCGAGCGATTATATAGTACTTTTTCTAAGTCTATTACCGGTATAAGTTCGTCTCGTACTTTTTTAATCCCAACTACATGAGATGGCAATGCCGGAACAGCAGTAATCCCTTCTTGCTTTTCAATGGAGATTACATCATTTATACAAACAGCATACTCTCCCTCTGCAACTTGAAAAACAACTACTTTCTTATTATTCTCTTCCATTTCTTTATCAACCCCTACTATTCCCCTTTTGTTCCCTTTTCATCTTAACTAAATAAGTTCCATTAATTACATTATACCCATTTTCTTCATTGGACTCTAGTATATGCCTCTAAATAACATTCTATTATTATATCCCTTAGGCTAAAAAAGCACTTTTCCTTTTAGAGAGGAATAAGTGCTTTTTTATAGAGTATATTTAGTTTGCTGCTACTTCTTCAATAATAGCCAGCACCATTTCTGCTAGTTTGTTTAATTCTTCAATTGGCATTTTTTCATTTGTTGTATGTATATCTTCGTAGCCAACTGCTAAATTTACAGTTGGAATGCCAAATCCACAAATAACATTGGCATCGCTTCCGCCGCCGCTTTGTTGTAATTCACAGCTTCGACCAACTTTTGCCGCTGCTTTGCGAGCAACTTCTACTACATGGTCACCTTCACCAAACTTAAAGCCAGGATACATTACATTTACTTCAACAATTGCTTCTCCGCCCATTTCTTTTGCAGTGCTTTCAAATGCTTCTTTCATTTTTGTAACTTGTTTTTGCATTTTTTCTTCAATTAATGAACGCGCCTCTGCTAAAATATCAACGTGATCACACACGATATTTGTTTGTTTGCCACCTTCAAATCGACCAATATTTGCTGTCGTCTCACTATCAATTCTTCCTAATGGCATTTTAGAAACTGCTTTTGCTGCAATTGTAATCGCAGAAACTCCTTTTTCAGGTGCAACACCAGCATGTGCTGTTTTTCCTAAGATAGTTGCTTTTACCCTTGCTTGAGTAGGTGCTGCTACAATAATATTGCCGACTTTTCCATCACTATCCAGTGCATAGCCATATTTTGCTGTTACAAGTGCAGGATCCAATGCCTTTGCACCGACTAATCCCGATTCTTCACCAACCGTAATAATATATTGAATGGTACCATGCGGTAAATTATTTTCTTTTAAGACAGTAAGTGTTTCTAATATTACAGCTAAGCCGGCTTTATCATCTGCTCCTAAGATAGTTGTTCCATCTGTAACTATGTATCCATCTTGAATAGTTGGTTTTACGCCGACTCCAGGCACTACAGTATCCATATGGGATGTAAAATAGATAGGATCTGCATTTTCGACATTTCCTTTTAATGTACAAATTAAATTTCCAGCGCCGTGACCTGTTACAGAGGTTGTGTCATCTTCTAAAACCTCTAATCCTAATGCAGAAAACTTGTTTTTTAATACTGCAGCTATTTCTTTTTCATGCTTTGTTTCTGAATCAATCTGCACTAATTCTAAAAATTGTTTTAGTAAACGTTCTTGATTAATCATTTTCATTCCTCCAAGTCATTACTCACTATTCTAGTATACCGGTAGTACGATATAACAGCAAATGAAAGAATACAGTATCTTCTTAATCTTTTTTGTTCTTACTTGCTTAAATTCACCAGTGTTTCTTTACTTTTTAGTTGTGACATTCCCTTTTTCTTAGTAAAATAAAAAGAACAAATTGATTGATGTAATGGAGGATATAATGCGTAACCGTAATTTTAGAAAATTAGTTGTTTATTTAATGATTTTTATTATGCTTGTGTCGACTTTATTAGTAGGTCTTGGCATGTTATTTTCTTAACATAATAATGTAGAAAACGGAAAAGATTGTTTGAATTTTTTCCGTTTTCTTGTTTGTTTTGTATAAATTGTTGCTTTTGATTCGCATCCAATTTTTATTTAAAAGCAACAACCTCTGAGAAAACTGTTTTCTTTAGAGCGAAAGGTAGATCACTCGCTATTACTTATTGCTCCAAACTCTTTTGCCAGTTGTTCAGCACTTTTCGTCGAATTGGTAACAAGCAATTTTGTACCAATTGGAATCAAGTCATAAATCGATTCTACTGCCTCATTTTGCATTCTAATACAACCTTGAGAAACATAATGACCAATTGATGCAGGGTTATTCGTACCGTGAATTCCAAATGTTCTTCCATCTGTCCCCTTCGCATCAAAACCGATCCATCGTGTTCCTAATGGATTTTTCGGGTCGCCTCCATTAATATTGGCTTTTCTAAAATACGGATTGATCGCTTTTACTGTAATCGTAAATAATCCTTCCGGCGTCATTTCCGCTTTTTTTCCTGTCGCTACACTAATAACCGTTTGCACTCTATTTTCATCTACAAAACTTAATTCATTTGTTCTTTTATTAATAACTACAAAAGGATCTCCTTGAACTGGATTTGTTCCCAATGGCCAAATAGGAGAAAGAAATAACAGCAAACATGATAAAAGCTTGAACATAGCCTCACCACTTTTTGCTTTTATTTTGCGGAACATTCCCCTTTTTATACTCGCCTATAATTACACTTCATAAAATAACAAATACCCCAGAACAGCCTGTAGAAACAAAAAATAAACCCAGCAGCGCAACGAAGAGGCTCGGCGTCCTCGTCCCATGAAAAACGAAGTGTGTTCTGACTGCGGATTAATTTAGACCGCAACCTTTTTTTCCGGGTAAACACTCACGCAAACAAAAATTTGCACCATGAAGAATGAAAATAGGCGAGTGTTTTTGAAGTTTGTTGTTATGTGAAGCCGGGAGCAGCCGGAATACACGAAGACTCCTATGGGATTTGCGGGACAGGCGAGACCCGCAGGAGCAAAGCTCAGAGGAGGCTCGGCGCCCGCCCCATGGAAAGCGAAGTGTATTCCGGCTGCGGACTTATTGAGAGAACCACCCCTCTTTTCAGAGTAGCCAACAAAAAAAGCTGCTTTGCTAAAGTAAAAACCTTAACAAGCAGCTCCTTATTTTAAAGCATTTTTTGCAAAAACTCTTTCGCTCTTTCACTAGCAGGATTAGTAAAAAACTGAGCAGGAGATGCATCCTCAACAATAGTACCCTGATCAAGAAATAATACCCTGTCAGCCGCTTCCCTAGCAAATCCCATTTCATGAGTAACAATCAGCATCGTAATTCCTGTGTTCGCTAAAGACTTCATTACCTCCAACACTTCTTTTACCATTTCAGGATCAAGTGCGGAAGTCGGCTCATCAAATAAAATAACATCAGGATTCATCGCTAAAGCTCTAGCAATTGCAACCCTTTGCTTTTGACCGCCAGATAATTTATTTGGATATTCATTCGCTTTCTCATTTAATCCAACCTTTTGCAGCAATTCTAAGCCTATTTTATCTGCCTCTTGTTTGCTCAGCCCTTTGACTTTAATCGGAGCATACGTAATATTCTGCAAAACGGTTTTATGAGGAAATAAATGAAAATGTTGAAAAACCATTCCTACATTTTCCCTCATTTTTTTTATATTGCTTTTTTTATTTGTTATGTCCACATCATCAATAATTACTTTACCACTTGTTGGTACTTCCAATAAGTTCAAACAACGAAGAAAAGTGGATTTACCAGAACCAGAGGGACCAATAATTGTCACTACTTCCCCTTTTTTTATATCCGTGGTAATCTCTTTTAATACGTGCAACGATCCAAATGATTTATTTAAACCTTCAACTTTAATCACTACGTCTCATTCTCCTTTCCAGAACCTTAGCCAGCATTGTCAGTAGCATTACTAAAATATAGTAAATGATTCCAGCCAATATTAATGGTTCTAAATAAGAGTATTGTTCTCCTCCCATAATATAAGCCCGTCTCATAATATCTGTTACTCCAATAACCGTTACAATGGCGGATTCTTTTGTTAACGATACTGCTTCATTTATTAATGCAGGAAAAATGTTTTTTAATGCTTGCGGCAAAATCAAATCAAACATCGCTTGTTTTTTCGAAACGCCAAGTGCCATTGCCGCTTCATTTTGCCCTTTATCAACAGCAAGAATACCAGCTCGGATAATCTCGGAAATATAAGCTGCTGAGTTAAGGCCAAATGATAAAATGGCAGCAACAGACGGAGCAATTTCAATTCCTGTAATTTGTGGTGTTCCATAATAGATCAGCATTAATTGCAATACAAGAGGGGTCCCTCTAAAAATCGATGTATAGACATCAGCAATCCAGCTAAGAAGCGGCAATTTACTGATTTTTAATACAGATAAAATAATTCCTAATACAAATCCTAATATTCCAGCAATAAAAACAATTTTTAAGGTTACAGTAATCCCTTGCAGTAAAAATGGGAGCGAGGGAATAAATTGGTGGAAATTTAAGTCCATTCGTACAACATTCCTTTCAAAATTTGCAATGCATTCTTCAAAAAATAAAAAAACTTTAAAGACAGTACATCTTTAAACGTTTCCAGGCTGTTGAAAAACGTTTGCTCCCTTCGTTACTCCCCATTTTTTCGGTGCTCATTATCCAATAACAAGCACAAACGACTAAGGAGAGTCGACTTAAGCCACGTCCTGTGGCACTGTCGATTGACTAGCATCCTGCTAGTCTCGATAGACAAACATTTTCAATCAGCCTGAAATTTTACCATTATACTTTTTTGATACTATATATTAGTTTCCGAACCATTTCACAACTAACTTGTCGATCTCACCATTTTCTTGCATTTTTTTAAGCTCAGCATTGAATTCCTCAGTCAGCTTGCTATTTTTTTGGAATGCAATAGCAGATCCCTCTGTACCTTCTGCTTCTGGTGCTTCAAAAGATAGTAAGTTCTTGTCTTTTTTCAAGTATCCTTGGGCAACAACATCTTCAATGATGACAGCATCGAATCTTCCCGCTTTAATTTCTTGTAATAATTCAGGGATTCTATCTCTGTTTTCTACATTCACTTTAACTGTTTTAGCAATTTCTTTCGCTGAATCTGCTTGAATGGATCCTAACTGCACCCCAACTGTTTTTCCTTTAAGGTCTTCAACAGTTTTGATCCCGCTGTCTTTTTTCGTAATCACTAAATTTTTTGCTGAATAATAAACATCACTGAAATCAACATTTTGTCTTCTTTTTTCTGTTGCTGACATACCTGCAAGCACTAAATCAACTTTATTTGCTTGAAGTGCCGTAAGCAAGCCACTAAAATCCATATCTTTCACTTCAATTTTATAGCCTAATTTTTCTCCCAGTGCATTTGCTAAATCAATATCAAAACCAATAATATCTTCGCTTTTTGCTGAATCTACATACTCAAATGGTTTATAATCCGCTGATGTTCCCATCTTTAATACTTTTTGCCCTGATTGTTTATCTCCATTGCTTGTCCCAGATCCACACGCTGCTAGTACTACTATGGTTAACAGCAATAGCGCCATTAATTTTTTCATAATATTTTCCTCCTATAATTTCTTCCTGTTATACTCTTTTTAATATGCCTTGTTTTCTTAAAAAAATAGCCGATTTACGACTTATATTCATACAACACTATGAATTTTAACACATACTAATAATTATTCAATAGAATTAATACAATTCCATAAGATTAAATATTATTCTGAAAAAATATAATTATTTGATTTTTCTGAATATTAATAAACAAGCAATATAGTTCTTTCGAGAAAGACGAACCCCCACAACAAAGCGAGGAGGCTCGTAGATGAGCCAAAGTGTATTCCGGCTGCGCCCCCCCATTTGAGAGAGTCAAAGCCTTTTTTCAGGGTAGCATAAAAAAAGCTGGCCAATAAGAAAAAACTTATTGGCCTGCTTTTTTATTTAAGTTTATGCTTCCCCATCACAATATGCTTCAAATGCATGCTGAAGTTTTTCTACTACTTGCATTGGATCATGGCCTTCAATTTCATGTCTTTCAATCATTGTAAGAATCTCTCCATCTTTTAATAAGGCAAACGATGGAGAAGATGGTGCGTAGCCAGTAAAGTAAGATCTAGCTTTTTCTGTTGCTTCTTTATCTTGTCCTGCAAATACAGATACCAATTGATTTGGTTTTTTACTATAGTGTACAGAGTATTTTGCAGCAGGACGGGCAATCCCTCCAGCACATCCACATACAGAATTAACCATCACAAGCGTTGTACCTTTTTTAGCAAGTGCCTCATCTACAGCATCAGGTGTTGTTAACTCTTCATACCCTGCTTCCACAATCTCTTGACGTGCTTGACGGACAACATCATTCATAAATAAATTAAAGTCGATATTCATTATTTCGCTCCTTCATCTGATTAATTCTCAATATACTCTTTTGTTATCCAATAAATAATTCATGTCTATTAAAAATTTGTCTAATACTTTTATTATTATCAATAATGAGCAAAGTTTCAATAAATATGTTTATAGAGGTTGTTCAAAAAGTCCGGTAAAAATGACACGTCGAATTTCTTCGTTGGCATCACTTTTCCGCTTCTCACGTATCAACTTGAGGTTCTTCAACTAAAATCGCTCACGTCCTGTGAGCAACGTTGAAGTCAACACTTCCCGTGGAAGGCCAGTGCTCAAAGTAAAGCCGCCTCGAACTTCTTGGTCCTTTTTATCCTCCTTTTTGAACACGGACTTATATTAAAAAATAAGATCTATTCGAGCTTTACCTTTGTTAATAAATCGATGTATTTTTTTCATCCGTATTTTCTAAAATTTCTTTTACTCTTTGCAGAAATCTTCCGCATACTAAACCATCTAATACGCGATGATCCAATGAAAGACATAAATTTACCATGTCGCTAATCGCAATCATGCCATTTTTGATAACAGGTCTTTTCACAATAGATTCTACTTGAAGTATCGCTGCCTGAGGATGATTGATAATACCCATCGACTGTATAGAACCAAAAGATCCTGTATTATTGACTGTGAATGTTCCATCTTGCATTTCAGCTAAAGAGAGTTTGCCTGTTCTAGCTTTTTTAGCAAGCGTTGCAATTTCTTTTGCAATGCCTTTTAACGATTTTTCATCTGCATTTTTAATGACTGGGACAAATAAAGCGTCCTCGGTTGCAACGGCAATCGAAATATTAACTTCTTTTTTGCGAATGATCTTATCTCCAGCCCAAGTTGCGTTTACTTCTGGAAATTCTTTTAAACTTTGGGCAACAGCTTTCACGAAGAAAGCAAAAAATGTTAAATTAAACCCTTCAGATGCTTTGAATGAATCTTTTATTTTATTCCGGTAATTAACGAGACTTGTAACATCCACCTCTACCATCGTCCAAGCATGTGGAATATCATGTTTGCTTTTCAGCATATTTGCTGCAATTGCTTTACGCACACCTGTTACAGGAATTTCCGTATCTCCCGTATTTAGCGGCGATTGAGTTCCCTCTTCTTTATGTGACGACATTTCCAGCGTTGTGGATGTATCCTTCGCCACTGCTTCTTGTATTGGTTGAACAGCTGGTTGAGAAGATCCGCTTTCTATCGCTTTTAAAACATCCTTGCGCGTAATTCTTCCTCCCGCACCAGTTCCTATTAATGTAGCCAAGTCAATACCCTCTTGTTGAGATAACCGTAAAACAGCAGGAGAATATCTAAGTTTATTATCCGACGTTTGGGCTGTCTTTTCTTCCTTTGGAGCTTCTTCTGTTTTCACCTGTTTTGTAGAAGCCGTTGTTTCTTCTCCTACCTCTATTGTACAAATAACTTCTCCAATTTGCAGTGTTTCCTCTTCTTTTGCGGTTATCTCTGAAATGACCCCCGTAAATGAGGATGGAATTTCTGCGGTTACTTTATCTGTCATTACTTCTGCCAAAGGATCATACTTATTGACTTTATCCCCTACGGATACCAACCATTTGCTAATAGTACCTTCTGTAACACTTTCGCCTAACTGGGGCATGTTAATTTTTTCAATCGACACCTTTTTCCCTCCTTTATATTTAAAATTCTGCTAATTTTCTCATAGCCTGTTCGACTCTTTCTGGGTTCACTAGGAAATATTTTTCCATTGTTGGAGCATACGGCATTGCAGGCACTTCATCCCCAGCAAGACGCATAACTGGTGCATCTAAATCAAATAAACAATTTTCAGCAATAATAGCGGCAACTTCACTAATTATACTGCCTTCCTTATTATCTTCTGTTATTAATAAGACTTTCCCCGTTTTGGATGCTGCTTCTATAATTGCTTCTTTATCAAGGGGATATACCGTTCTTAAATCTACTACATGTACAGAAATTCCATCTTCTGCTAATTTCTCTGCTGCTTGAAGAGCAAAATGAACACATAAACCATATGTAATAACCGTAATATCTTCTCCGTTGCGTTTAACATCCGCTTTTCCAATAGGCAAAACATAATCATCTTCTGGAACTTCCCCTTTTATCAAGCGGTAAGCACGTTTATGTTCAAAAAATAAAACTGGATCTGGATCACGGACAGCTGCTTTTAATAAGCCTTTCACATCATAAGGAGTGGATGGCATCACTATCTTTAACCCTGGAGTGTTTGCAAACATCGCTTCCACAGATTGTGAATGATACAATGCTCCGTGAACTCCTCCGCCGTAAGGAGCTCGAATAACAATCGGACATGTCCAATCATTATTGCTTCGATAGCGGACTTTCGCTGCTTCTGAAACAATTTGGTTTACAGCCGGCATGATAAAGTCGGCAAACTGCATTTCAGCGATTGGCTTAAGCCCATACATCGCTGCACCAATTCCTACGCCTGCAATTGCTGATTCAGCCAGAGGGGCATCGATGACCCTTGCTTCGCCAAATTTTTCGTATAAACCGGCAGTCGCTTTAAAGACGCCGCCTTTCACACCAACATCTTCCCCTAAAATAAATACTTTTTCATCTCTTTCCATCTCTTCATGGATTGCCATTGTGATGGCATCAATATATGAAATTACTGCCATTTAAGCTTCCCCTTCCTCGCCATAAACATATTTAAGTGTATCTTCCGGAAGTGCATATGGTGCACTTTCTGCATAATCCGTTGCTTCATTAATAACTTGCATAATCTGATTATTTAGTTCTTTATCCTTCTCTTCTGTTAATACATTTGTTTGCATTAAATACTCTCTAAACTTAATAACTGGATCCTTCGCTTTTGCTTCTGCTACTTCTTCTCGACCGCGATAGCTTCTATCATCATCATCGGAGGAATGTGGAGTCAAGCGGTAAGATACAGTTTCTATTAGAGTGGGACCTTCTCCTCTTCTTGCTCTATCAACGGCTTCTTTTGTTACACGATATACCTCAATTGGATCATTTCCATCTACAGTAAATCCAGGCATGCCATAACCAATTGCTCTATCTGATACTTTTTCACATGCTAACTGCTTCTCGATTGGCACAGAAATGGCATACTTATTGTTTTCACAAACAAAAATAACCGGCAGTTTATGAACACCTGCAAAATTTGCTCCTTCATGAAAATCCCCTTGATTGGATGAACCTTCTCCAAAACTTACATATGTAACAAAATCTTTTTTCTCTATTTTTCCTGCAAGAGCGATGCCGACTGCATGTGGCACCTGCGTTGTTACCGGGGAAGATCCTGTTACGATGCGATTGCTTTTTTGTCCAAAATGACCTGGCATTTGTCTTCCGCCTGAATTTGGATCTTCTGCTTTTGCAAATCCAGATAACATAATATCTTTTGTTGTCATTCCAAATGCTAAAACAACGCCTAAATCCCTGTAATATGGCAGAATATAATCTTTACTGTTATCAAAAGCAAAGGCTGTCCCAGCTTGTGCTGCTTCCTGACCTTGACAGGAAATAACAAATGGAATTTTCCCTGAGCGGTTTAATAACCACATTCTTTCATCTATTCTGCGGGCAAGCAGCATATTTTCATACATTGCTAATACTTGCTCGTCTGTTAATCCAACTTCTTTATGGCGATTTTCAACCATGACCATAACGGTACCTCCTATTTTCCACTACTATTCTCTTGTTTATATGACCACATAAGATTTTTATAAGAAAAGCGCAAGTGCCTTGTTAAGCCCCGAAGAAAAATGTTCTCCTGACTCAAAAAGTGTTTTTACTTTTAGAGGCAGGAGGCAATACTCACTGGGGCTAGGCGCTGGAGCTAGACACTAATCTAAGTTAGAAAATTTTATACTTTCTCACCTTATAAAAGCTTACGTGATCTTGAACGCCTTATGAAGAACATCCTGGCTTCATCGGCTGTTTACTCGAAAAAACGAGCTCCACTTTATCCATGAATGGCATTTCCATCCACGGCTAGCGCTGCTTCACCAATCGCTTCTGATAACGTTGGATGGGCGTGTATAGTTGAACCAATTTCCCATGCGGTTGCATCGAGTACACTTGCCAATGCTGCTTCACCAATCATATCTGTCGCGTGAGGCCCGATAATGTGCACTCCAAGTAAATCATCTGTTTTACTGTCAGAAATAATCTTAACAAATCCATCATGTTCCCCATATACTAATGCTTTTCCGATCGCTTTGAATGAAAATTTCCCTTTTTTGACACTATAGCCTTTTGCAATCGCTTCTTCTTCTGTTAAGCCAATGCTGGCGATTTCCGGACTAGTATAAATGCATTTAGGAATTTTTTTCGTATCCAATGCTTCTGGATTCAACCCAGCGATATGTTCAATTGCCTTTATTGCCTCATGGGAAGCAACATGAGCAAGCTGCAGGCCGCCAATAACATCTCCTATTGCATAGATATGGCTTTCTTTTGTTTGATAGAATTTATTCGTTTGAATCACGTTTTTATCTACGACAATCTCCGTGTTCTCTAGTCCAATGCCTTCCGTATTAGCAGAGCGTCCAACAGAAACAAGCAGTTTCTCTCCTATATAGGTTTGCTGTACTTCTTTTTGTTCTGCTTTAATAGAAACTGTTCCGTTTATAGTCAAAGTTTCCGGAAGAACATTTGCTTCGGTTACCACTTTTACTCCTTTTTTCTCCAACAACTTCTGAAGCTCTTTCGAAATTTCTTTATCTTCTGTTGGAATAAGTCTATTGCTATATTCTAATAAAGTCACTTCTACATCAAAGTCAGAAAGCATCGACGCCCACTCTACCCCAATTACGCCGCCGCCAACAATAATAATCGATTTAGGCAATGATTCCATTCGCAGTGCTTCTTCTGAACTAACCACATTTTCACCATCTATTTTTAGACCGGGTAATGACTTTGGTCTAGAACCTGTTGCGATGATAACATTTTTAGGAACAAGCATTTCATTTTCGTCCCCATTGTTCATTTCAACTGAAATCGTTCCAGGCATAGGAGAAAATATGGATGGGCCTAATATTCTTCCTGTTCCTTCATATACATCAATTTTGCCTTTTTTCATTAAATACTGAACACCATTAAACAATTGTTGAACAATCGCATTTTTACGTTCTTGTACTTTCGTGAAATTCACGCTTACTTCTGAAGTTAACACCCCGTAATCAGCGCTCTTTTTAGCTGTGCGGTACACCTCTGCACTACGAAGCAGCGCTTTACTAGGAATACAGCCATTATGCAGACAAGTTCCACCCAGCTTTCCTTTCTCAACGAGCGCTGTTTTTAATCCTAATTGTGCTGCTCGTATGGCGGCAACATATCCTCCTGTTCCACCACCTAATACGACTACATCATATTCATTTGCCATTTTTTTCACTCTCTTTTCCCTTTTAATGATTGCTATATATTTTGGGGTGCTCGACTTTTCTTAATACTCTTAAAACCCCTTCCGCTAGAGATTGCAGCTCATTCTCTCCTGGATAAACAAAAATATCGGCAATCCACATCACTTTCTCCATGATCTCTTTCACTAATGGTGCACTGTTTGCCAAATCTCCTGTTAAAACAATGGCATCTACTTTCCCAGATAAAACGGTGCTGATGCTGCCAATTTCCTTTGCAATTTGATAAGCTAATGCATGAAGTATACTTGCTGCTTTTTGATTTCCAGCGTTCATTGCTTTTTCAACTTCTGCTAAATCATTTATATGTAAATAACCTTGAACTCCTCCATGAAATTGAAGTTCCTTTTTCATTTCTTCATAAGTAAAGGTTCCTGAATAACATAAATCAATTAAATCACCGGGAGGAATGGTTCCAGCACGTTCTAATGAAAAAGAACCTTCTCCGTTTAAACCATTATTTACATCAATCACCTTGCCATTTCGATGGGCACCTACCGTAATGCCTTCTCCTAGATGGGCCACTATTATGTTCGATTCTTCATATCGTTTTCCTAGTTCTGATGCAGCACGCCTGCCGCATGCTTTATGATTCAAAGCATGAAAAACACTTCTTCTTTCAATATGTGAATAGCCAGATATTCGTGCCACGTCATGCAGCTCATCTACCACGACAGGATCGACAATATAAGAAGGAACATTCAGCCCAGAAGCAATCCCAAAGGCAAGGATTCCTCCTAAATTAGAAGGATGCTCTCCTCTACATCCAGACTTCAAATCGTCTAGCATTTGTTGATTTATCACATAAGTGCCTCCTTCCATTGCACTTAACAATCCGCCTCTGCCACAGACAGCATCCATTTTCGATAAATTGATTTCTTTTTCAAATAAAGAATGCAGTATGTCGGCTTCTCTATCTTTGGATTGTACAGCAATAGAAGGAGATGACTTCCATGTTTCAAGCCTATGATGAATTGTATCGATTAATAATGGCATTTCATTTTGATATAAAGCTATAATGGTTGAAGAAGATTTCGGGTTTATCACTAAAACTCGAAATGTATTTGCCATCACCCTATTTCCTCCCTTCCTTTTATTACTCAAAAAAAGTTCGCTTAACCAAGTCCGTATTTCTCTAATTTATAATATAAATTACGAACAGACAGGCCTAATGATTTTGCTGTTAATGTTTTATTGCCCTCGTTTTTTTTCAACGCTTTTTCGATAATCACTTTTTCGTATTCTTCTACTAATAACGACAGCGGTTTATCTTCTATTTCATGTTCCTCTTTTATATGAAGGCTTTCTTTTTTTTCTGCACCCGTATAATCAGCAAAACAAAGATTGTTTTTGGTTAATACCACTTCCGTTTTTGCCATCTTTGTTAACGATAATTCAAGAATAGCCTTCAGCTCTTTTATATTCCCTGTAAAAGGATAATCTTTAAGCAGCTTCATGACTTCCTGATGGACTGTTACGAAACGCCCATTATTATGGTTAATCTGCTGTACAAACCTTTTGGTTAACAGCGGAATATCCTCTTTTCTTTCTGTTAATAAAGGCAAATGAATGCTTATTCTCGTTAATTCATAATATAAACCTTCTAAAAATTGACCATTTATTAAAGTTTTTTCCATATTCTCAGAAGATCCGGCAATTATTCTGATATTGTCCTTTTTGTTTTGTAAAAAATCCAGTAATTTTTGCTGTAATTCAAATGGAAGAAAACTAATTTCATCTAAATAAACCGTACCATGCCATTTTTGTTGAAAAGCAGCATTGTCCTCATTCTTATCATTACCAATATTTATTCTTGCTAGTATTGTATCCAGTTCTTTTTCAGAAGTATTCATACAGGAAATAGCCGCAAATTGATTATATTTTCGTTTACTCTCATTATGGATTGCATTAGCAAACATTTTTTTCCCTGTACCAAGAGCACCTCTAATAAAAACTGGACAATCCGTATTACTAGCAAGCTTTCCTTGTTGAATTGGAATTTGCATTGCTGGTGAACTGCTTACTATATCTTCAAATAGGTATTTTTCCTCTAAACCACGGATAATGCTCCGAGCCATTTTAAGTTCTTTTTGCCATTCCAGACTTTTTGAAAGATCTTGAACAATTTGCACGCTTCCTTTTAATTTACCGTCAATAATAATTGGAGAGGCATCTATTTTGAGCGAACGCTTATTATTATTTTCTATATGTTGTTGAACTCTTCGTGTTTGCAACACTTTCTGATGGACCGTTTCTGAAAGGTCTTTACTTATGATTGCTTGTTTATAATTGCTATCTTTGTTCAATGATTCAATCCAGCTGCAGTATGCAAAATTTTTCATCTTAATACTGCCTTTTTCATCTACTATTGAAATGGCCGCTTCATTATTTTGAACAAGCAATTCTACTATTGCTTGCAAATTATCCTTTTCGTACCAGTCTTCTTTATAATCAGAAGCATTCGAGAAATAAGCGATTGCGCCAATTGTTTGTTCTTTTTTGTTAATTAACGGGATTCTCGAGATGCGCACATTGCAATTGGGTGCCAATACAAATCTTTTTCCCGTTTCTTTTTTTCCACTTCTTATCACGCGGGGCAATTCACTATTTGGCACTAGCTCTGAAATATGTTTGCCTAGCGCATTGCTTTTCGTTGCACCAGCCAATTTCGTCGCTTCTTCATTTAAGAAAATAATGATGCCATTTTGATCAACAATAATAACACCTTGCTTTATTTCATTAAAAATACAATCTATAGGTAAAGAATATTGCATATTGCAAAAGCCTCTCTTTTTGCATAGATTTTCCGTTCACTAACAACCGTGCAATTTATTTCATACTTATACTATAATCATTCCCATTATATTATGCAATTTTTTTCTCGATTACATAATTTTTCGAATAATCATTTTTCACAAGAAAAGCACAAGCGCCTTGTTTAGCCCCGAAGAAAAATGTTCTCCTGACTCAGGAAAGTGTTTTTTACTTTTAGAGGCTGGAGGTTATACTCACTGGGGCTAGGCGCTGGCCGGCTAAATACGCCACGTCCTTATGTCTTCGCCGGCACTTGTACATCCTGTACGGCGAAGCTAGACACTACTCTAAGTTGAAAAATTTTATCCTTTCTTACCTTAAAAAGAAGCTGAGACATAACTAAATAGATAATAGGTAAAGACGAACATGCTCTAATTTAGCACGTAAATGATAACTTCCTTATACTGGTTATTTATGTTTTTTAATCTAGTTAACTCAAACTTCGCAGTTATAAATTATTCTTCATGTATTGCGATAACTTGGTTTAGAGCTATTGGAAAAGGATGATTGATTCGTCTTTTTAGGTGTTTTTTGCAAATATTATTCCTTATTAAATAGGGGCAAGATTCTCGTTTCAGGATGCTCGCTTTCCGTGGGGCGTGCGATGAGCCTCCTCGGCACTTTGCCTGCGGGGTCTCATCTAACCCGCTAATCCCACAGGAGTCTCGCACCTTACACTCCAATCAAGCCGTTTGATCAATTAGTTGCTGTCGTTGAACAATAACATAAAAAATCAAGGCTACTAGTATTTAGTAGTCTTACCTTGTAATGAAATTCGAAGACAAGAACTTATTCTAAAACAGGTTGCTTGTAACGGAGGGTGCGAAGACTCCTGCGGGAAATGTGGGAAGGCTAAAGACCCCGCAAGGCATGCCGAGGAGGCTCAAGCATAACCCCGCGGAAAGCGAAGCAACCCGTAGTGGAAAGCAAACCCCACAATAAAAAACTAGCCTCCCATTTTATTGTTCTAAACCGAGTAATATCAAGACTTGCAAAAGAATTTGATGGCGAGAAGTTTGAGTAGTTAAGTATAAAAACTATGTTGTTCCATTGCGCTACAGATTCTCGTTTCTGCGGGGTCTCAGGCTTTTCTCTACCTCTCTCAGGAGTCGAGTGTCTTCCGCTCCATTCCACTTCGTTTTTAAAGGCTATTTTCTAAAACCTAATTCTTTTACCAAGAAAAAATGAAATAGATTGAAAAATGGAGCAGCCTGAATACACGAAGACTCCTGTTGGATTAGCGAAACAGCTGAGACCCTGCAGGCCAAGGGCCGAAGCGGCTAAAGTCGAGCCCCACGGAAAGCGAAGTGTATGCAGGCTGCGGGTGATTACCATAAACCTCCTTTTTACATAAATAAAAAACCCAAACCTTAATACGAAATGTTTTTTACATCTTCGTATCATGGTTTGGGTTTATCTTCGACTGGAATACTTATGTCCCAGCTTCATAGCAGAGTCTTTGTTTAAGTATTTGTTATTCTATCTATCACTTGCTTTGCAAGGAGTGGATTATCTGTTATAACAGCAGAAATTCCATTTTCAGCAAGGAACTGCAATCTTTTTTCGTTATTAACAGTATAGGCTCTCACTTTTATTCCAAATTCTTCTGATGTTTTAATACTATGTTTATTTAATAAGCGATGGTTAGGGTGAATGCCGCTCGCTTTGATTGCATCCGCATAAATCCATGGTTGATAAATACCATCTGAAAATAACGGTGCTGTCTCTATTTCAGGAGCTAGTCGATAGCTGTGTACAATGCTATAGTGGTTAAAAGAGGAGAAAATAATTCTATCAGCTAATCCGTAACGTCTAACCAATGCAATTGCTTTTTCTTCCATTCCTGCATAGGAAAGTCGATTATTTTTAAATTCAATGTTACAAGTTAAGTTTGTATGCTGCATCCATTCGAAAAACTCCTCTAGTGCAGGAATTTGCACATTGGTCATTCTTCCTTTATATTTATAGGCAGCATTTAGTGTACGGATATCTTTAAACAGGAAATCTTGCACATATCCAGATCCATTTGTAGTTCGATCCACTTTTTCATCATGAATAATAACCAGTTCTCCATCTTTTGTCATTTGAATATCTAATTCAATTCCGTCTGTATAAGCTTTTTCGGCTTCTTGAAATGACATCATCGTATTTTCAGGAAATTGAGCAGAATATCCACGATGAGCAAAAACGAGTGACATGAAGACACATCCTAACATTTAATTATTGGGGGAAATAATAATGAAACCATTGCAATTATCACCAGAAACAGCATTAAAACTTGCGGAGAAACTAAATGTTCCTTTAGAGCAGCTTATGCATATGCCACAGCATATATTAATTCAAAAACTAATGCTTTTACAACAAGACGAAGAAGCATAAAAATCGGATGAAAAGAGGCGTGCTCAATAAGTCCGCAGGTGAAATATACTTCGCTTTCCTTGGGGCTACACTTGAGCCTCCTCTTTCTCGTAATTCTCACATGTTGCTTTATTGTGTTCTATTTAGAAGAATTTATCTCTTTAAAAACAATTAAAAAGGAACAGATTCTAAAAAAAAGAGACTCTAACCTTAAGATTAGAGTCTGCTTTTTTATTCAGATCAGTTGATTAAGCTTTAACAACGTTAGCTGCTTGAGGGCCACGTTGACCTTCTTCTATATCAAAAGAAACTTCTTGACCTTCTTCTAATGTTTTGAATCCTTCTGTTTGAATAGCGCTGAAATGTACAAATACATCGTTTCCTTCTGAAGATTCGATAAATCCGAAACCTTTTTCTGCGTTAAACCATTTAACTTTACCTGTAGCCATGTTTATTTTCCTCCTATGTGCTTTAAACACAAATAATAAAACTACCTTTGTTCGTATGTAGAAAAGTATATCTTCTCTTTTTTTTGAACAAAAATAATACTATTTAATAGTAACAGTTTAATGAGCGGAAAGCAAATCATTACAATAAATGTTTTATATTTTTTTAAAATATACTAGTTAATTAAGCTCATTTAAACTTTTTCACCTGTTCTAATCCTCATTAAGTTGATTTATGCTTTTTAGACGATATTATTACATACTCTGAATAAAGTATAAACAAATTTATGGTGGATATACATTTAACTTCTAATTTTTTTACCCCAAATAATTTTTTGATACAAATTTTTTCGAACACATACATAGTTTTTCAACTCGTAAACTAGTTGCATATCTTTGCCACCATTAGACACAATAATTTTGAGGTGATTATGATGAAAAAAGCATTAATAATGGTTTTTGTAATAGTTATAATGATTTTATCTACTTTAAATACTGCTAATGTAGAGGCAAAAGTCAAAAACAGTAATAAAGAACAAATGGTTCATTACTATTCAGCAGATGAGTTGTTATTAAGCTTTATCCAACCAAAGGTCCATGAAATTGTTCAAAAGGAATATGGACAAAGAATGCCTTGGAGTTTTGTTAAGGTAAATGAGATAAAGGGTATTGCTCTTACTAAAGAACCTAAAGATTGGTTTGAGGTAAAAGTAGTAATAGCAGTTGAAGAAAATTCACAAACTAAGTTTGATGCTCTAACTATTAGATTTGATGAACATCATTATAATTATGATAAGAATTTTATGAAGAATTTAAGGGACATTTCCTTTGATTTATTAGATTACAAAAAAGATGTAAAAAATATCCATGAGAAAACGATGGAGGGGCAATGATTGCCTCTCCTTTTTTCTCTACATGAACTTAAATTTTTAATAAACCGCTCATGACTAAAAGAAGTAATTGAAGAACACCTTTATATTCTTATATAATTATTCAAACTTCGCAGTTATAAATTCTTCTTCATGTATCGCCAAACTTGGTTTAGAGCAATGCGAAAAGGCTGATTGATTAATCTTGCAAACATTATTCCTTATAAATAGGGGCAAGATTCTCGTTTCAGGATGCTCGCTTTCCATGGGGCGTGCGACGAGCCTCCTCGGCGCTTGCGCCTACACAGGGTCTCATCTAACACGCTAATCCCACAGGAGTCTCGCACCTTCCACTTCGATCAAGCCGTTTTGATTCATTAGTTGCTGTCGTTGAACTGGTAAAGACACCCACCTTATAAAAATAGACTCAAACGGCACATTTTGGTAGAACAGGGTTGAATAATAACATATAAAAATCAACGCTACTATAGTTTAGCAATAATACCTTGTCATGAAATTCGAAAACAAGAACTTATTCTAAAAACAGGTTGCTTGTAACGGAGGTGCGAAGACTCCTGCGGGAAATGTGGGAAGGCTAAAGACCCCGCAAGGCAACGCCGAGAAGGCTCAAGCTTAGCCCCGCGGAAAGCGAAGCAACCCGTAGTGGAAAGCAACCCACACAATAAAAAACAAGCCTCCCATTTATTGTTCTTAAACCGAGCAATATCAAGGACTTGCAAACGAATTTGATGGTGCGAAGTTTGAGTAATTATTACTCGTTTTTCTTGAAATTCCTTCTATTATACAGGTGATTAATTGCTTTAGAGATTTCTCGATTATACAGTTTACTCCTCATTCTTGCATATAAGCCACATATTGGCGTATATGACCTGCTTTAACTCATTAAACATATATCAAAATCATGTTCACCTTTTAAACACGCTAGGAATAGCTTTGATGACTGCTCAAGATAAAATTCTAATTCAATTAACTTTACTCTCTACACTTGCATCCCCAACAAATACAAAACCCAACAAATCAAATGATTTATTGGGTGAGATGCTAAGTGTTTATTGGCTTAAAACCGTGAAAAAAGTTAATTTCTGAAGAATTGGTTGAATCAGCAATAGCTAAAGCCCTTTTAAACTAACCCTCTCAAGAAGCTTTATGTTCCAACCTTAATTTATCTGCAACAATCGCGATAAATTCTGAGTTCGTTGGTTTAGCTTTGGACATGCTGACTGTGTAGCCGAAAAGGGTGGAGATGGAATCGATATTCCCTCTGCTCCAAGCAACTTCAATAGCATGGCGAATAGCACGTTCGACACGACTAGCCGTTGTATTGTACTTTTTCGCAATATCCGGATATAAAACCTTTGTGATGGATCCTAATAATTCAATATCATTATATACCATCGAAATCGCTTCTCTTAAATATAAGTATCCTTTAATATGTGCTGGTACGCCTATTTCATGGATGATGCTTGTAATACTGGCATCCAGGTTACGAGGCTTGGATTCTTGATGATGTGATCTGTATGAAGTTTGATTTTTTCTTATGAAACCGTTTGATTTCCCGCTCACCTGACGAATATGACTTGCTAAATAATCCATATCAAATGGCTTTAGAATAAAATAAGAAGCACCTAATTCAACTGCCTTTTTCGTTACATCCTCTTGCCCAAAAGCTGTTAGCATAATAACATTTGGTGTACTGTTCAATTTCATTGCTCTCATTCTTTCTAATACTGCTAAACCATCAAGATGTGGCATAATAATGTCTAAGACCATCACATCAGGTTCAATTTCTTCAATCAAATCTAAACATTCTTGCCCATTGTGAGCAACTCCAACCACTTCCATGTCATCTTGAGAATCTATATATTCTTCTAATAGGCCAACTAACTCTCTATTATCATCCACAATACAGACTTTTATTTTCTTCAATTATTATTTCCTCCTCAATCCAATATCTCTTTTTTATATCTTTATCTTTATTCTAAATGACAAGTTCGACAAAGTAACTAAAATTCCTTTGAATTTATAAAAAAATCTTAAAAAATAAAGAAAAACCCTATTTTTCTCTTGTTTTCTCAACTTTTCGACCATATTCGATATTTATTTCTTTTTGTTTTTCTTTTTGTCGAAAAATCTTGATAGATTAATACTAATATACCTTTTATTATCATACAATAAGCAAATAAACCACAAAATTTTTATTTAATTTAGCACTTTTTAATAATAAAGGCTGATATTCATGAAGATCCACACACAAATTGCCAACAAGTCACCCACAGAAGCGAAGTATATTCTGACTGCGGACTTATCCGAGAGAGCCCAAGCCTGATTTCAAGGCAGCCAATATTTAAAAATACAATTTTCATAAAAAATATGACGAAATTATGAATAATTTCTTGTTGTAAAATAGATTCTTACGTTATTATAAGAGTTGGACTTTATCTATAAAGTAAAACTCCACCTGCGGAAGTTTCTTCCTGTTAAACAGAATAAATTTTTGTCATATTATATTAGTTGTTATTATAGAAAGGATTTTTTTATGGAAAATGTTACAAAAGAACTACAGCCTACACATAAAATACTTTGGCAGCTTACAAGACCACATACTTTAACTGCTTCCTTTATACCTGTATTAATCGGCACCGTTTTAGCTATGCAATATCTGCCTATTAATGTAACTTTGTTTTTAGCCATGTTATCAGCATGCTTATTTATTCAAATAGCCACCAATTTATTTAATGAATATTACGATTTTAAAAGAGGTTTAGATACAGCTGATTCTGTTGGCATCGGGGGAGCAATTGTTCGGCACGGAATGAAACCAAAAAGTGTGCTACAGATTGCCTTACTTTTATATAGCATTTCTTTATTGCTAGGCATTTATATTTGCATGAGCAGCAGCTGGTGGATTGCCTTAGTCGGATTATTTGGAATGGCTATCGGTTATCTATACACTGGCGGCCCACTTCCTATTGCCTATACTCCTTTTGGAGAAGTATTTTCTGGTGTTTGCATGGGATCTATTTTTATATTGGTTTCCTTTTACATTCAAACGAATATGATTAATCTGCAAAGCGTCCTTATTTCCGTACCTATTGCCTTTTTGGTAGGTTCGATTAATTTAGCGAATAATATTCGTGATATTGAGGAAGATACGTTGGGTGGACGTAAAACGATTGCTATCCTACTTGGTTTTGATAAGTCAGTTATATTATTAGCTAGTCTATTTGCTTTATCTTATATTTGGATCATTGCGTTTATATTATTTGGCTTTTTAAGTCCTTGGCTTTTGGTTGTATTATGCAGCATAAAAAAACCACTACAAGCGATCAAAGGCTTTAAAGGAGAACGAAGCCAAACTCCTATTGCCATGAAATCAACCGCTTTAACCAATACTTTATTTGGTTTTTTTCTATCGATTGGTTTAATTATTCAATATTTGACTTTATAATATGCAAATCTGCGGTGCGGCCTTGAACAGCTCTGAAGTTGGATATAAGTTATCCACCAACTCAACCCTTTTATAGTTTCTAGAACGATAAGAAAAGCGCTGAAATTTCAGCGCTTTTTCCTATTTTAAGAAGCCTTTTGTTGTCCATTCTCATAAATATTAATACCAGCTTCATTTAACATCCATTCAATATGAACACCATATCCGCTCGTTGGATCATTTACAAAAACATGAGTTACGGCTCCTATCACTTTTCCATCTTGAATGATAGGACTCCCACTCATTCCTTGCACAATTCCACCTGTTTTTTTCAGTAATTCTTTATCTGTTACCTTAATGACTAATCCCTTTGTTGCTGGGAATTTTTGTGGAACGGAACTAACCACTTCAATATCAAATAATTTCACTTTATCATCATCGACTACCGTTAATATTTGGGCTGGACCCTCTTTCACTTGATCTGATAAAGTAATTGGCATGGGAGTATCCATTATTCCATTAGACATTTCTTTATTAAGTTCACCAAAAATCCCAAAAGGACTATTCGTAGTTATATTTCCTATTACTTCTTTATCTGAAGAAAAGCGAGCTAATTTTTCACCAGGATTTCCATTGCTGCCTTTTTCTATACTCGTTACAGTAGAACGTACAATTTCACCATCGTCTACCACAATCGGTTTTTTCGTATCCATATCTGATATAACATGTCCTAAAGCTCCATATTTCCTTGTCTCTGGATGATAAAATGTCATGGTGCCTATACCAGCTGCTGAATCCCTAATATATAATCCTAATTTAAAGGAATTTTCTCCTTTTTCTTTTAAGGGAGTAAGCTTTGTTTTTATTTTTTCTGTATCTCTTGTAATGGATATATTTAAAGCATCTCCTGAATTTCCAGCACTTTGTACAAATGGAGCAACATCCGACATTTTTTCTATTTTTTTCCCATTGATTTCTGTAATCAAATCGCCAACTTTAATACCTGCTTTTTCTCCAGGTGACTCTTTGCCATTTTCTGTATTCACTTGATGATGTCCTACAACTAATACGCCAACTGTATTTAGTTTTACACCGATGGATTGTCCGCCAGGAATAACTTTAAAATCTTTTAATACGTTCACATCAACTTTCTTGATTGGAAAGCCTGCGAGCTCTAATACCATTTCATTCTTGCCATTTTCTTCACCATGCAACGAGAATTTCTGTTCATCCTGACTTAAAGCAACAACAGAATTATCTTGCGTTAACGTTGCTGTAGCAGGAATTGCATTTGTGTCAACCTTTGCTTCCTGTCCTTCAAATATGGTAATGTTTTTTGGTATATGAATATATTCTTGAAATGATTTATTAAAGCTTAAAGAAATTAATGAAACAAGGAGAATTCCACCAATTATTTTTCTAAGGAACTCTATTTTCAAACCATTCACTCTCCTCGCTTCTTGTTCACCACGATTATCGGCTACATATATAACTTTACCTGCATGGAGGTCAATTATTACTGTCAAAACTATAAAAAACCTACCCACTTTGGATAGTAATAGTAATTTTCAAATACGTGTATATTGTAAAATGCGTGATTCACTCAATTCGTTCGCTTATTCCTTTTTATTATTTCCAAAATTTCATAAAAACATGAATGATTTGGATGATAAATCTTATTGATTCTTTTTTGCATTATCTTTTTTTCAAAATAAAAAAAACCTCTATTACAGAGGTTTTTTTCTTATTGCTTATACTTCGCTTTTTGTGCCAATTTTAACAGTTCTTTTGCATGTTTTTTTGTTAATTCGGTTATTTCTGTTCCTGAAATCATTCGAGCAATTTCTTTAATCTTATCTTGTTTTGTTAATGGGCTTACTGTTGCAGATGTCCTGCCCTCTTGAATGGATTTAGCGATAAATAAATGCGTATCTGCCATTGCTGCTACTTGCGGTAAATGGGAGATGCAAAGTACTTGTGAATCAAATGATACATTGGCAATTTTTTCAGCTATCGCTTGTGCTACTCTACCACTTACTCCAGTATCGACTTCATCAAATATAATAGAAGTAATGCCTTGATGCTTAGAGAAAATACTTTTTAACGCAAGCATCATTCTTGATAACTCTCCACCAGAAACAATTTTAGATAAAGGCTTTAATGGCTCCCCTGGGTTTGTTGAAATATAGAACTCCACTTCATCAATACCATTTTTTGTTACTTTCTCTTCGTCCGAACGGAATCTTACTTCAAAAACGGTTTTTTCCATATAAAGTTCTTTTAACTCTTGATGGATGTCTTCTGTTAAACGCTCCGCGGCTCTTTTTCTCAATACAGTTAATTCATGCGCTTCCACTATTAAATCTTTATGAAGGCCTGCTAACTCTTTCTCTAATTTATCAATATGGGTCTCTTTATTTTGTAATGTTTCTAATTCTTCTTCAATTTTTGCCGCATATTCCAAAATTTCTTCCACTGTTATCCCATATTTTCGTTTTAAGCCATTAATTTCATTTAACCTTGCTTCAATTTGATTTAAACGTTCGGGATCATATTCAAGAAAATCTAAACTGTTTCGCAATTTGCTGGAAACATCTTCTAAAATATAATAACTATTTGACACCGATTCAGCCATCTCTTTATATTCATTATCTAAGCTTGCAGCTTCTTCTAAATGCCCCATTACTTCGCCAATCCAGTCTAAGCCCTTCTGTTCTCCTCTTAACGCTGTATACCCCGTTTGGATGCTATCAAAAATTCGTTCAAAATTTAACAGTCTTTTTCTTTCTTCCTGCAATTCTTCATCTTCATTTAATTGTAGATCAGCGTTTATTATCTCCTCATGTTGAAATTGCAATAAGTCTAAACGCTGAGCCATTTGCTGTTCACTTTCTGTTAAATTCAATAATTTTTTATTTATTTGATTATAAGAACGATAAATTTGTTCATACTCTTTTAATACTTCGGTTAATTCCTCTGTTGCAAATGTGTCTAAAAGGTTTAGATGTCTTGTTTCGTCCATAAGCTCCTGATGCTCATGCTGACCATGTATATCAATCAAACTAGAACCAATTTCCCTTAATACGGATATAGTAATCATCTTCCCATTAATTCTGCATACACTTTTTCCAGAAATGGAAATATCTCTTCTTAATATAATCGTTCCTTCTTCAATATCAATTCCGAATTCCTGCAGCCTGCGAAAGCATGGATGTCCATCTTCTATATAAAACAACCCTTCAATCTCCGCTTTTTCTTCGCCGTGGCGGACAAATTCATACGAACCTCTTCCACCGACTAAAAGATTGATGGCATCAATAATAATCGATTTTCCTGCTCCTGTTTCACCTGTTAAAACCGTTAAACCTTTTGTAAAAGAAACAGCCAAGCTTTCAATAATAGCAAAGTTTTTTATGGATAATTCACTTAACAAATACTGTCACCTCTTTTAAAGCATTTCAAGAAAACGTTCAGTTATCGTTTTTCCATCTTCTTTGGTCCGACAAATAATTAAACATGTATCATCTCCACAAATCGTCCCTAAAATTTCTTCCCAATCCAAATTATCAATTAATGCTCCGATTGCCTGCGCATTTCCTGGCAGTGACTTTAATACTAATAAATTATCTGCAGAATCTATTTTCACAAAAGAATCTACCATGATTCTTTTTAATTTTTGTAATGGATTAAAACGCTGATCTGCTGGCAGACTATATTTATATCTTCCATCCGTCATCGGAACTTTTACTAAATGCAACTCTTTAATATCACGTGAAACAGTAGCTTGTGTTACATTAAAACCTGCATTTTTTAATTCATCTACTAAATCATCTTGTGTTTCAATTTCATTATTTGTAATAATATCTCGTATCTTTATATGCCTTTGACCTTTATTCATTAAATTCACCCTTTAATAATAATTGCAAAATAATCTATTATTTTTTCTACTCTTTCTTTATTTCGCTTTTTTTTGACAAAAATCCTCTTTATTCTTCTTTCTCATTGTATATTTATTATCGAATATTATACACTTTTTCACATTATTTTTTTGCATTGCAAAAAGGAATAAGTGAATCTTATTCCTTCAGCTAACGATTATATGAAAAATCGTTTCATTTTTCTCCTCTTCGCAAACTTATGTTTGATTCACCCGTTGAAAGAAGGGATAACTTGTATCAAGCAGAATATACGTTTTTAGGCACTTTTCTTCAAAAGAAATTACTCTTCTTTTGTCTTTTTAGACTTTAACTCGTTATGTGCTTGTTCTACTACTTCTTTAATTGGATAGACTTTTTCTATTTGATTGAAAGACTGATCGATATCCCAATGTAAATGAAGCAAGAACTCAATATTTCCATCTCCTCCGGTTATTGGAGAAAACGAAATATTTCTCACCTCATAACCTTCTTTTAACGCAAAATTCACCATTTTTTCTACAACTGCTTCATGAATTTTCTTCTCTCTTACTATGCCTTTTTTGCCAACTTGGTCTCTCCCAGCCTCAAACTGAGGTTTTACCAAAGCAATTACATCACTATTTGGTACTAGCAATGTTTTTAAAACAGGCAGTATTAATTTTAGCGAAATAAAGGAAACATCAATGGAAGCAATAGTAGGCATTTCACCATCTAAGTCTGCAGGCGTAACATAGCGGAAATTTGTTCTTTCCATTACGACAACCCGCTTATCCTGCCTTAACTTCCATGCAAGCTGATTATAGCCCACATCTACTGCATAAGACATTTTCGCTCCATTTTGCAGAGCGCAATCGGTAAATCCGCCTGTAGAAGAACCGATATCAAGGAGAACCTTATTTTCCATCGTGACATCAAATTCTTGTAATGCTTTCTCCAATTTTAATCCGCCGCGACTAACATATTTTAATGATTTTCCTTTAACAGTAAGAATGGAATCATGATTAATTTTTTCGCCAGGCTTATCCAGCCGAGTTTCTTGACTATAAACAATTCCTGCCATAATCGCTCTTTTTGCTTTTTCTCTTGTTTCAAATAATCCTTGCTCTACTAATAAAACATCTACTCTTTCTTTCTTCATACGATTTTAGGCCCTTTTTTGTTTTTTTCTTGCAATAGAAGCTATTCTTTTCACTGCTTCTTCTGTGTTTAACTTAATTTCATTTAAAAGAGAATTCACATCACCATGTTCAATAAATTCATCTGGTATTCCCATTCGGTCAATCACGTTGCCATGGAAGCCATGATCATGAGCAAATTCTAATACATAACTGCCAAATCCGCCTTGCAGTGCAGCTTCCTCAATTGTTAGTATTGGCATTTGCAAATTAAATAGATCCAGTAGCATGTTTTCATCCAGCGGTTTAATAAACCTTGCATTTATTACTTTTACGGAAGTTCCTTGTTTTTCTAAAATGGCACTTGCTTTCATGGCCATTTCAATGGTGGTGCCAAATGTTAAAATAGCCGCATCTGTTCCCTCTTTTAGTACTTCCCATGATCCAATAGGAATCGTCTTTAATGTAGCATCCATTTTAACACCTAAACCATTACCGCGTGGAAAACGCATGGCAATAGGACCATCATTATACTGAATAGCAGTATTAACCATATGCTGACCTTCATTTTCATCCTTTGGCATCATTAAGACTAAATTAGGCATATGACGTAAAAAAGAAATATCATATACACCTTGATGTGTTTCTCCATCGGCCCCAACTAGGCCAGCTCTGTCAATACCAATAAACACATTTAAGTTTTGACGGCAGACATCGTGAAGCATTTGGTCATATGCCCGCTGAAGAAAGGTAGAATAAATGGCCAGAAATGGCTTCATTTTTTGTGTTGCAAGCCCTGCAGCCAATGTTACAGCATGCTGTTCGGCAATTCCTACATCCAACATACGGTCGGGAAATTCTTTTGCAAAGCTCTCTAATTTGGAACCGACTGGCATTGCTGGCGTAATTGCAACAATTCTTTCATCAGTGCGAGCTAATCGTAATACCGTATCACTTACTAATTTACTCCAAGCAGGAGGTGTATTCACTGGTTTGATTAAATCACCAGTCTCAATTTTATAAGGTCCAGTACCATGCCAGGTTCCAATTCTATCCTTTTCAGCAGGAGAAAACCCTTTTCCCTTTTTGGTGAGAATATGCAATAAAACTGGTCCTTCTGTTTTTTTTGCATAATTTAATTGTTCGATTAAATCCTCATAATTATGGCCATCTATAGGGCCAAAATAAGTAAAGCCTAATTCTTCAAAAAACACACCGGAAACAAGCAAATATTTTAAGCTGTCTTTTATTCTTTCTGCTGTTGCCGCAAGTTTGCCACCAACAGCCGGGATTTTTTTCATGAGCATTTCTAATTCATCTTTTACCCATTGATATTTACCTGCGGTTCTTAATCTTCCTAAAATTTGATGCATCGCTCCAACATTTGGAGCAATCGACATTTCATTATCATTTAGAATGACAATCATATTCTTTTTCTCATCACCGATATGGTTTAGCGCCTCTAGTGCCATTCCACCAGTTAACGCACCATCCCCAATAATCGGGATGATGTATGAATCTTCTTTTTTTAAATCTCTTGCGACAGCCATTCCCATTGCTGCAGATAAGGAGGTAGAGCTATGCCCTGTTTCCCACACATCATGTTCACTTTCATTCATTTTCGGGAATCCAGATAACCCTTTATATTGTCTTAACGTATCAAAGTCCTTTGCTCTGCCTGTTAATATTTTATGCACATAGGATTGATGACCTACATCCCAAATCATTTTATCTTTAGGACTGTCAAAACATTTATGCAAAGCGATCGTCAATTCGACTACACCAAGATTAGGACCGATATGGCCTCCAGTCTCTGATAGCTGATTGATTAGAAAATGACGAACATCTTGACTAAGGTCTTCTAGCTCCTCAATTGATAATTTTTTTAAAAAAGATGGATTCTTTATAGACAATAAATCCATTTTTAACAACTCGCTTTCATTTTATAATATACCGTCCACATATAAAAATTTATTCAGCATACTTTTCATTAGTTTAAAAAAGAGGATGAAGTTCGAGGCGAAAAAACAAGCCAACGAAGAAATTTAACATGTCCTTTTCACCGGACTTTTTGATCAACCTCTTTTATTAATTATTTTAATAGTCGAAATAGCAATCGTATGATAACAATACCTTATCCATTAGAAAAACCCTAATTTTATTCATTAAATATGTATTATACCATTGTATTCACGTAACAGTAAGTCATTTCCTTATGAATCACCAGAAAAAGAATGAAATAGAAAAGTATTGCCTTTTATTTTGCAGTTTTGTTGTTAATAGATTATTGCCTAAACCTGAAAAGATAACCATGACTTGTCTCCAATATCTAACAGCAATCATGATAATTATAACGCTTCCAAAAAAAGAATTGCTAGCTTTTTAAGTCAGTAATTAAAACCTCTCCACAAGTTAACGAGCTTTCAGCTTTTTTGTGGAGAGTATTCAGTTATGTGATCGATATTTAATTGTAGTGATAGATACGTTTATCCGTTTTGATGCAAGCAACTAAAAATATTACTTCACTTACATCTTTTTCCCCATATAATCCACTCACAAACCTAATGTTGATAAAGATTAGTTATTACGATTCGCTACTAAATCAGTAATAAGTTCTAATAATTCTGTTTGCAAAGCAAGCTCTTTTAAAATATCTTTTGCTTTCCCAATATGGTTATCCAGCTCATCTTTTGCTCCTTGCAATGTTAATAATGCCGGATACGTACTCTTCTGATTATATTCATCACTTCCAACTGGTTTGCCAATAACTGCTTCGTCGCCTTCCAAATCTAAAATATCATCTCTTATTTGAAATGCTAACCCTAAATGTTGGGCAAAATTACCTAACCGCTCTATTTGCTCCTTATCCGCCTTACATAGAATGGCACCAGTTAATACACTTGCAATAAGCAGCTTGCCTGTTTTATGGACATGAATATATTCTAATTCTTGAAGATTAAGCTGCTTCTCTTCGCCTTGCATATCGGCTACCTGTCCACCTACCATACCTTCAGGACCTGCCGCTTTTGCAATTAACTCCAACACGTTTAGTTTTATATCAGCTAAAAAAAGATTAGGTTCCATTTGTGCTATTAATTGAAAGCTATAGGTTAAAAGCGCATCACCAGCTAGTATGGCAGTTGCTTCACCAAACACTTTATGATTTGTAGGCAATCCTCGTCTTAAATCATCATCGTCCATGCTTGGAAGGTCATCATGAATAAGAGAATAAGTATGAATCATTTCAATTGCAGCTGCTGGATATAGTCCCTTTTCCGGATTTTCACCGAATGCATGCATAGTAGCAAATAACAATAATGGTCGTATGCGCTTACCTCCAGCGTTTAGAGAATATTGCATCGATTCTTTTATAATAGAAGGAGCAGCAAGCTTTTCAACGCTGGTTATCAGCTGCTGTTCTAATAACAATTTATATTTTGCTGAAAAAGAGTCTAAGGAAATATGCTGCAAAATATTATTCCTCCTCTGAAATGGAAAAGATCTCTTTTTGCCCATTTTCCAATACAATTTCAGCGAGCTGCTCTTCCACATTTTTCAATTTATCATGACAAAATTTTGAGAGCTCCATCCCTTTTTTATATGTATTAATCGCTTCTTCGAGTGGAACATCTCCTTCTTCTAGTTTATCTACTATTTTTTCTAGTTCATCCATTGCTTCTTCAAAAGAAAGACTTGTTTTTTTCGTCATACTAGATCACTCCTTAATCGATATTATCTTTGTATCTACTGAACCGTCTGCCAATTTTACTTCCACTATATCATTCGGTTTCACTTGCTTAATACTGCTAATTAACTGCCCATTTTTTGAATAAGCTAAATTATAGCCTCGTTCCATAATTTTCAACGGGCTTAAAGCATCCATTTTTCCAATAATGGATTGAAATGCCTGCTGCTTCTGTTGATAAATAACGGTCATATTTCTTTTTAAATTCTTTTCCTGCAGCAATAATTCTTTATCTGCTTTATGTAAGAGTTCCTGTGGATGATTTCGTTCCAATTGCTTTATTAAATTACCAACATTTTCACTTTTTTTATCCGTTAATTTTTTCATTTGGCGTAATAGCTGTTCCTTTTGTTTGTCCAATTGCTCCATCTTTTGTTCAAACAGCACTTTTGGATAACGAAAAGCATACGACTTTTTAAGACGGTTTAATCGTAAATTACGATGTTCTATTTTTTCTTTCATTGCACGTATTAATCTTGTTTTTCTTGTTTCAATCCGTTCTACTATATCTTCTAAATTAGGTGCTGCTAATTCAGCTGCAGCTGTTGGTGTAGGCGCTCGTAAATCTGCGACAAAATCTGCAATCGTAAAATCCGTTTCATGTCCCACGGCTGAAATAATCGGGATAGCGGAAGAAAAAATCTCTCTTGCTACCACTTCTTCATTAAAAGCCCAAAGTTCTTCAATAGAGCCGCCACCTCTACCAACAATCAATATATCAATAGAAGGTTCTTGCATTACATTTGCTTTTTTTATAGCATTTACTATGGAAGGAGCTGCTGTTTCTCCTTGTACGAGGGCAGGAAAAAGGATGACTTTTGCTATCGGATACCTTCTTTTTATCGTTGTAAGTATATCTCTAATAGCTGCGCCTGTAGGTGATGTAATTACAGCAATTGTTCTCGGGTATTTAGGAATGGGTTTCTTGTAGTCAGGTAAAAATAAACCTTCTTGTTCTAATTTTGCCTTTAGTTGTTCATATGCTAAGTATAAATCACCAATTCCATCTGGTTTCATTTCTTGCACATACATTTGATATTGTCCGCTAGGCTCGTAAACGGTAACACTTGCTTTTACCAATACTTTCATGCCATTTTCAGGATTAAATTTCATACTTTGGTTATTTCGTGCAAACATAACAGCCAATATTCTTGCTTTATCATCTTTTAAAGTAAAGTACATATGGCCACTGCTATGTTGTTTAAAATTTGATATTTCTCCTTTAACATACAAATGATGCAAATGAGGGTCGGCATCAAACTTCCTTTTTATGTATTTCGTTAATGCTTGTACAGATAAATACTTTGACTCCATTATAGAACTCTCCTTAAACAGGATTAAAAAAAGCAGAAGCGCCTTGCTCACGCTAAGATTCAAATATTCTGTCCTGTAAAAGGGACAGGTATTTGACTTGAGGCAATTGGCGCCGCAGCAATGTCTTGAGAAGCGAAATGATCTCATTATAGACGTATGAATTAGCAAAACTTTTGCTGAAATCTCGTTTATCTTCCTTCTGCTTAACTAAAGATGTGGACATTATTATCTAAATTATTGATTTTTTTTCATTTTGGATAATACGCCATTGATGAATTTGCTGGATTGATCGTCTCCGTAAAGCTTTGCAATTTCGACTGCTTCATCCATGACAACATTTGCCGGTACGTCCTCTGCATTGTATAATAATTCAAATGCAGCTAATCTTAATAAATTTCTATCCACATTGGCGATTCTTTCGATTGTCCAATTTTCTAAGTACTTTTTAATCAGTACATCAATTTCTTGCTGATGCTCCATAACGCCATCTACAAGCTTTACTAAATAAGCATCTCTTTTTTCGCCTTCTAAAACATGTTGGATTGCTTCTTCTTTGTCTGTTTTGCTAAGGTCGATTTGAAATAATGCTTGCAATGCCTTTTCTCTAGCCGTTCTTCTTTTCATTTCTTATCTTTAGCTCCTTTAAAATCTTAACCATTTGTATATCATCAAATCAGGTTATCAAAAAGCAGAAGGTCTGTAAACTGCTTTTTAATAATTTGCTTATGCTTACTATGTCACTTTTTCAAACATACTATTTAAAAACAAGGCTCCCATGAAAAAAGGCGCTCTCAATAATTCCGCAGCTTCTCTTTCCGTGGGGCGAGCGGTGAGCCTCCTCGTTGCATTGCAGGGTCTCACCTTTCTCGCAATTCCCACAGGAATCTTCGTGTATTCTTACTGCTCCCTGCTTAGAAAACTTAAGAAAATTGCTTCTTCTCAGGTGCCATGGTGCAAATCTTTATTAGCATGGATGTCTACCCTGAAAATAGGATTTGTCTGTCTCAATGTGTCCGCATCCGGAATACTCTTTGGTTTCCACATTGATGTTATGTTTGACTTTATAAAAAGATAATAGCATAAATAGCGGGAAACTTCTATGTACTCTCTATCCTTTTTCTTTGCCATTAGTATAACTGATTACATAAATAAAAGACTGACTCATGGAAAAAGGCTCCTGTTCAATGGAACAAACTTCGTTAAGAAGTTTGTTCCAACATAGACCTATCCGTTGAGCAGTCTTTTGTTCCTATTTATTAAATTTCTTGATCGTATTCAGATTCTGCTGCTTTTGCCGTTTCAAATTGTATGCCGACTATATGAATATTTACTTCTTCTGCAACTAAAGCAGTCATATTAATAAGTGTTTGGCGAATATTATCTTGTATTTGTTGCGCAACTTGAGGAATCGATACTCCAAAATTCATCACACAATATACATCCACCTTGATGCCCTCTTCTGTTAATTCTACTTTTACACCTTTGCTATGAAGTTTCTTCCCTAATTTCTCAACAACTCCGGATGCAAAATTGCCTCTCATTTGTGCAACGCCTTCTACTTCGGAAGCAGCAATGCCAGCAATTACTTCAATTACTTCTGGCGCAATTTCTACTTTTCCTAAACCATTATGTTCTTGATTCATTTCTAAAATAGTTGTTTCTGTCATGATTTTTTTCCTCCTTTTAATCCTCTGATTTCATCAAATCATACATTTCTAAAAACTTTGTGTTGAAATTACCTTCCACAAATTTTTCATGATTAAGGAGTTTCAAATGAAATGGAATGGTTGTATGAACACCTTCAATTACAAATTCACTAAGAGCCCGTTTCATACGTGATATAGCTTCTTTTCTCGTATTGCCATACGTTATAACCTTTGCAATCATACTATCATAATATGGAGGAATAGAATAACCTGGATAAGCTGCAGAATCAATTCTAACCCCTAATCCCCCCGGAGGAAGATACATATTGATTTTTCCTGCTGACGGCATAAAGTTTTTCGCCGGATTTTCAGCATTTATCCGGCATTCAATAGCCCAACCGGTAAATGTAACATCCTTTTGTGTTATTTCAAGCGGTTTGCCTGATGCAACCATTATTTGTTCTTTGATCAGATCGATTCCTGTTACCATTTCTGTTACAGGATGCTCTACCTGAATGCGTGTATTCATCTCCATAAAGTAAAATTCTTGATTACGATAATCATAAATAAATTCTACTGTACCGGCACCAGTATAATTAACTGCTGCCGCTGCTTTTACTGCAGCATCCCCCAATTTACTACGCATTTGTTCTGAAATCACGGGTGACGGTGTTTCTTCCAACAGCTTTTGCAACCTTCTTTGGATAGAGCAATCTCTCTCACCTAAATGTATAACATGGCCATAGTTATCTGCAAGAACTTGCACTTCAACATGACGAAAATCTTCAATAAATTTCTCGAGATAAACACCTGCGTTGCCGAATGCAGTTAAAGCTTCCTGTTGGGTAATGTTAATCCCTTTAACAAGCTCTTCTTCCGTTTTTGCAACACGAATTCCTTTTCCACCGCCCCCAGCAGTAGCTTTAATTATAACGGGGTAGCCGATTTTATCAGCCAATGCCATCCCATCTTCTGTATCCTTAATGATCCCTTGAGATCCTGGAACAATTGGTACGCCAGCTTCTCTCATTGTTTCCCTGGCAATATCTTTTGTTCCCATCTTATTGATGGCTTCTGGGCTTGGACCAACAAATGTAATGTTACAGTCTCTGCATAATTCAGCAAAATCAGCATTTTCAGCTAAAAATCCATATCCTGGATGAATAGCATCACTGCCTGTTAATGTTGCTACACTAATAATGTTGGTAAAATTTAAATAACTATCTTTTGAAGCAGTTGGTCCTATACAATATGCTTCATCTGCCAGCTGCACATGAAGTGATTCTTTATCCGCTTCGGAATACACTGCAACGGTTTCTATCTCTAATTCACGACATGCTCGAATAATCCGAACCGCAATTTCTCCTCTATTTGCAATTAACAATTTCTTAATCATTGGTTAATCCTCTCTTTATGCCTTTACTAAAAATAATGGTTCACCATATTCAACGAGTTCTCCGTCTTTCACAAGAACTTCTACAATTTCCCCATCAACTTCTGCTGTAATTTCATTAAATAGTTTCATTGCTTCCACTATACATACAACGGAATCTTTTGAAACCTTATCTCCTACTTTTACAAAAACGTCCGTATCTGGTGATGATGATTGGTAAAAAGTCCCTACCATCGGTGAAGTGATTTTATGTAAGTTTTCTTCAGCTGGTGCAGCTGCTTCTTCAGCAATAGTGGAAACTGGTGCACTCTCTACCGATTTAGGAGTCGGCGCTTGAGCTTGAATGCTTGTACTCTGAACAGGTGAAGCCATTACAACTTCTCCATAATTCTTTTTAATTTCTATTTTCGTACCATCTTGTTCATACGAAAAATCATTGATATTAGATTCATCTATTAATTTTATTAATTCTTTTATTTCTTGTATTTTAAACATAATATAAACTCCCCTTAAACAATTCATTATGACTAGATACTAATATCATACGATAAGACCTTATACTTGTTCAACATTCTTCTTAAAATAACAGTCGTATTCCATTTTTTCTGATTTTTCTGTTTTATGTATAACACCTTCCCTATCTGCCACTCTATCATACCATTTTCCCTTTAAAATAACTAATTATTGCATAGAAATGCCCTTTGCTTTTTTTTAATTGATTTTTTTATTTTATCCATTTTGACGATTTTTTAGTATTTTTTTATTTAACAATGAAAACAGAAGAAAAAAGGGCAGAGACATAACGAAATAGATAATAGGTAAAACCTTCAAATTCATTTGCAAGTCTTGATATTACTTGGTTTAAGAACAATAAAATGAGAGGCTTGTTTTTTATTGTGGGGGTTGCTTCGCTTTCCGCGGGGTTACGCTTGAGCCTCCTCGGCGTTGCCTTGCGGGGTCTCAGCCTTCCCACATTCCCGCAGGAGTCTTCGCACCCTCCGTTACAGGCAACCTGTTTTAGAATAAGTTCTGGTCTTCGAATTTCATGACAAGGTATTATTGCTAAACAATGGAGCGATGATTTTTTTTAGAAGGGAAGAAAGGATCTAATTTTTGAACTTAGATGATTGTCTAGCAAGTCATGTGAACATCTTCTTCGGGGCTTAGCAAGGCACTTGCGCTTTTCTTATTCAACGCTGTTTTCCTAAAATGTGCACTTTTAGTCTATTTTTATAAGGTGGTATTTTTACCAGTTCAACGACAGCAACTAATGGACCAAACGGCTTGATTGGAGTGGAAGGTGCGAGACTCCTGTGGGATTAGCGGGTTAGGATGAGACCTAAGCAGGCGCAGCGCCGAGGAGGCTCATCGCACGCCCCACGGAAAGCGAGCATCCTGAAACGAGAATCTTGCCCTATTTATAAGGAATAATGTTTGCAAGATTAATCAATCACACTTTTCTCATTGCTCTAAACCAATTTTGGCAATACATGAAGAAGAATTTATAACTGCGAAATTTGAGTGGTTAAGTATTAAAAACTATGTTGTTCCACTTCGTTTTAAAGGCTATTTTCTAAAACCTAATTCTTTTACCAAGAAAAAATCGAAATAAACCGGAAAATAAATTAGCCTGTATACACGTTGACTCCTGTGGGATTAGCGAGATAGCTGAGACCCTGCAGGCAAGAGGGCCGAAGCGGCTCAGCGCGAGCCCGTGGAAAGCGAAGTGTATTCAGGCTGCGGGTAATTACCACAAACCTTCTTTTTTACATAAATAAAAAACCCAAACCATGATACGAAATATTTTTTACATCTTCGTATGATGGCCCGGGTTTATCTTCGGCTGGAATACTTATGTCCCAGCTTCTCTCTCCTACAATGATTTTTATTTAGCTGGATCAAATTTAACTGCTACATAAGCTCCTGGCTCTTCTAAATTTTTTCGAACTAATTGAATAATATCATTAGCAGCTTCTGGAGAAAGTTTATCTGCTTTAACCGTTACATTTACCACTCCATCAATTGATCGGACAAGCACATCATCATAATTTTCTGCTTTTATCATTGTTTCCAATACTTTTTCTTGATCGGCTAAATCTCTTAATTTTTCTATTTTATCTTGAGCATCGCTTTTTTCTTCTGCAGTGGATTCAGCTGAACCCATTACTTCTGTAAGTTTTTCTTCATCAAGACTTCTTTTATCTTGCAAATCTAATCTCATTTGTTCAAACACTTCATCTGAATCAATGGTAGAAACCGTACTGCCATCTTCTTCGGCTTCTGTCTTCGCGTCTTGTTTACTGTCCGTTTTCGTTTCATTTGCATTTTCTTTTACATTTTCTGTTGCTTTGTTTTGATCGTCTACTGCAGCAAATTCATTTTTTTGTTCCGGTGAGGTAATATAATACACAGACAATACAACAACTAGACTTAACATCGTTAACAACCAAACTGTTTGTTTTTTTAATAACATAAGAATAAATCCCCCTTAATTTTGTTTTGGCATAACCGATACTCGATGGCTTGGTACGTCCAATGCCCTTGTTACCGCTTCAATTATCATGCTTTTAATTTTTATATTCTCTGCACCTTTTGCCACAATTAGAACGCCTCTAATCGCAGGTTTTTTCGTTTCTATTACTACCGGAACTTGTTTATCGCCATTTTGCACAATAACGAGTTGTTGCTCCGATGATGAATCCTCTACCTGTCTTTTTCCGCCTTGTGGATCCGTTTCTTCTGTTGTTTGCGTCTGAGAGGTCGAATTTTTTTCATAAACTTTTTTTTCGGTAGCATCTACATTGACATATACAGTTGCATCTTTTACACCGACAATATGATTGATCGCCTCTTTAATCTGCTCTTTATACACTTCTTCATAATCTGTTATTCCGCTGCTGCCTCCACCTGATTTCTGCCCAAATGTTTCTTCAGCCGCTTGATCTGATGATGTTCCATTCGTATTGCTGAATGCAGCTACATCAGCATTAGAGCTCCCTTTAAAAAACATATTGCTCACTATCATAATTGCTGCTCCAAACAAGACAACAATAATTAAATATTGTACTTTTCCTTTTTTTTTCTCCTCTGATTCTTCATTCGCGAGCCACTTTTTCAACCAACTGATTGGACCTTTATCTTTATCCATCTGTGCTGTTCTCCCCTCCTTCAACAAGGATGTTGATATTATCGCTTGCAACATCCCATTTTTTTGCAAGAAATGAGGTTATATCCTTAGTATCAGCTTGTACTTGTTCTTGATTAGATGGAAGAGGTTCCTGGGTGTTAATGTCTACATTCTCTATAACTTCCACGGTACTTTGTGATTTCTCACTTTTTTTTAATGAAATGACCAGCCTATCTAAATTATCTGGAAAGCTTTTCGTATCGTTTTTATCAACTGCTATATGGACATTATCAATCTCCATCCCGTACTTTTCTATCAACTCCTTGTTAGCTTCCTCTTTCATTTGGACAGCCATTTTATTTAATGTATATTCATCTAATGATGCTTGTATTTCTTTTTTCTGAAATTCTATTGAATTTTTTATATTTTTTTCTTCTGGCGCTTTCCAAGCAGCTGATGCAAGTACATTTTCAAAATCATTTGTTACCAATTTAAACACTGGTGTTAAGATCACGCTAATCAATAATAAGCCTGCAACCAATTTTGCATATTTTTGAAACGTAGAGTTTGGCAAAAGCATATCAACAACTGTAGCCAATAATACAAATAAAATAATATTAGTTACCCACTCGGTAATAAAGCTCATATTCCTGCCACCTTTCCTACTTCACCATCATGGTTAAATTTCCAGCGACAACAATGACAGTGATACTTAAAAAGAACATAAGCGACACAATTGCAAGAGCTGCAAACACATATAGAACACTTTTGCTAATAATATCCAAGCATGTGATAACAGGTCCTCCTCCCAATGGCTGTAATAATGCGGCAGCAAATTTGTAAATAAAGGAAATCATTAATATCTTTATGGCAGGAAACGCTACAATTAGAAGCAATATTGCAACCCCTGCAATGCCGACTGAATTTTTTAAAAGCAGGCTTGCATTAATAACTGTATCTGCTGCATCGGTAAACATTCTGCCGATTACTGGGATGAAATTACCTGTTACAAACTTAGCAGTCTTAATGGTTATACCATCGGTTACGGCCGTTGATGCTCCCTGTACGGATATGACTCCGAGAAATATGGTTAAAAACATAGCCAGCACACCTATACTGATGTTTCGTAATAAATTGGCTAATTGAGTGACTTTATATTGCTCAGATAAGCTGCTGACAATATGAAGCAAAGTAGATAAAAATAACAATGGCAGAACAATATATTCAATTAACATTCCACTAGTATTCATCAAAAAAATAATGACAGGATGAAAAAATGCCGCTGACACCATACCACCAGAAGCGGCCATTAACGCAAGCAGCAATGGTACTAGTGCTAAAATAAACCCTGTCATCGTGGATATAGCATCACTCGCAAATGTTATCGCAACATGAAAGCTGTTTAATGCGATAATGATTAAGACCATAAAAACAATAGAATATGCTACTTTGCTGATCGAGTTTTTCTCAAAAGAATTTTGTAGCATTTGTAAAAACATACTAAAAACCGTTAATAGAATAAGCGACCCTAGTAATTTTCCATTTACAATGATTTCATGAAAGGCGAATTTTAACATTCCTGAAAATACCCCTTCTAAATTAATGGATTTATCACCTTTAATAAAATCATATAAGCTTCCCTTTTGGCTTTCTGGCAAAAACCCCCCATATTCTCGAGAAATATCTTCCCAAAAACCTTTTAAATCATCTAAATTCAACTTTTCTACTTGTGAATCGACCATATCCTGGGGGTCAAGCAGTGAGTTGTTCGTATTTGTTTCTTCATCTTGAGGCGAGGCTTGTACAGTTGGAATAAACAAAAAAAAGATGATGACCATAAATAATAGGACGATTTTAAGTTTCCCTTTCATTTTTTCACCTCGTTTAAAGCGATAGACATCTTTTATTCAAAGGTTCTCTTTTCTAACCTGGAAGAAAAGAGAACGCTAACTTTGTTAATTGGGTATCATTTTAATAATGGTTTCTACTAGTACAGTTAATATAGGCACCGCCATAGCAAGAATCAAAATTTTTCCCGCAAGTTCTATTTTAGAAGCAATAGCACCTTGTCCAGCATCTTTCGTTATTTGGACTGCAAATTCTGCAATATAAGCAATCCCGATAATTTTTAGTATTGTTTCTACATAAACCGTATTAACCTTTGCACTTAAGGCGATTTTTTCAATCATATTTATAATAGAAGCAATCTGATCTACTAAAAAAAGAAAAATGGTGCAACCTACAAATACAACAAGTAAAAATGCAATATTTGGCTTTTGTTCTTTTATAATTAGGGCTAGAAATGTAGAAATAAGGGCAATCCCTACA
Organism: Niallia sp. WK069_GA_01; assembly: GCF_983173855.1. Lineage (NCBI taxonomy): Bacteria > Bacillati > Bacillota > Bacilli > Caryophanales > Bacillaceae > Niallia > Niallia sp. WK069_GA_01. Next base: position 2,100,053 of record NZ_OZ470138.1, on the reverse strand, counting down.
ATTTGAAGAATTTCAATGATGATATCCTCCTTTAACCTTGAAATAAGAACACAGATTTAATTTTTTGAAACAGGTCATCCACTATATTCGCCACCATAAACAAAATATAAATAAATCCAAATAGTGTTACCCATTGTGCATACTCTTTTTTACCGACTTGTTCGAGGATAGTGTGTAAAAAAGCTACAACGATTCCTACACCTGCTATTTTGAAAATAATATCGACCTCTAAACCCATCCTGTCTCCTCCTAAAACTACATCAATAAAATAATAATTAATAAGCCTGTAAGAATTCCTAAGCTTTTCACCATTTTTCCATATTTTGACTGTATATCTCTTGCTTCCTCTTCTTCTCTCTCTAGATGGGAAAGTGTTAACATAATTTGCTTCTGTTGAGAAAATCGATCATGTCGTCCTAATGTTTCCCCGAATTGCTTCATGATTTCTAATTCCGGCTGCTTCATCGCCGTTTTTTTCCAAATATTTTCCAAACTTGTTGCCCAAGCACTCTTAACCGTTGTTTCTTCATACGTTAATTTATTAGAGAAATCAGTGAAAAAAGCAGCCAGCGGATCACTTAATTGTTCTGCCAGCCTCCTAGATGCTTCATGCAAAGGGGTATGTCCATACATAATTTCTGCTTCTAAAGACTGCAGCGCTGATTTTAATTGCCTCAATTGTTTTGGTCTTTCACTTAACACTTTGGAAAATTCCATCCCTGCCCAGCTTGTTGAAGCAAAAATAAGAATTGCACCTATTATCTTTAACATGATGTCGTCACCTTCAGTTCTTGCACCAATACTTTTCGATTGTTGTCTTTAATCGCCCCTACTGTTCCAGGGCCATGCAGTCTATTTAATTCGATAAAACGTTCAAATATACCCATTTCCATAATTTTCTTTAAGATGGGTCTATTTTGGATTTCTTCTACTGTTCTTCCATGTGTTGTCATAATAAGCTGAATGCCTGCATTTACTGCTTCCAAAATAGCTGCTTCATCTTCTTTTCTTCCTATTTCATCTACAATAAGCACATCAGGACTCATGGAACGAATCATCATCATCATACCTTCTGCTTTAGGGCATGCATCTAAACAATCCAATCTAGGACCAAATGTCATTTGCGGGATACCATTTATACAGCCGGCAATTTCCGACCTTTCATCGACAACTCCTACTTTTATTGCTTTTGTTTTATATTTTTTGTTTCCAGTCGAGATAATCCGGGCAATATCACGTAATAAAGTTGTCTTCCCTGTCTGCGGCGGGCCGATAATCATGGTATGAAACCATTTATTTTTATCATGTAAAAAAGGAATAAAGGATTCTGCAATCCCGATTTTTTCTTTTGCAATCCGAATATTGAAGGAAGCTACATCGCTAATTGCTTTTACCTTGCTGTCTTCTAAAACAACTTTTCCAGCGAGTCCAACTCTGTGGCCCCCTTCAACTGTTATATAACCCCGTTTTAATTCTTCCTCCATCGTATAAACAGAATACTGGCTGATTTTGTTTAAAAGATGTAAAGCGTCTTCTCTTGTGATGCATAACGGAAAAAAATAAGGGTCGCCTTTTATACATACCTCTAATGGTCGATCAACCCGAATTCTTATTTCTTCTATGTCTTCTCTTTGTTGTGGAGGGATTGTGAGGACTTGGTCAGTAATCGTTTTTGGCAAAAATGAATAGATGGTATTCACAAATTTTTCCTCCTTTTCAACGAATAAAGCCTATCAACTTTCTGAAATCAGCCGATTATCCAGCAGCATAAAAGTTGCTTACTGAGGCTTGTACGATTTATATCAATCATTTTATTCATTAATCCTTATTAAAATGTATGCATGCCATATTGGTTTATTCCACCTATCTTTATTCTACTTCTCAAATAATCACCCCGTTAAAATTGGCAGTTTAAAATGTTGTCTTCCATCAAAAACTAGAAAAGGAAATGCAACAGTTATTGGAGGAATGAATGATGAAAAAAATAATCATTAGCTTTTTATTTATTCAACTTTTTTTTATTCAAACTAGTTATGCAGCACCTATAGAAACAAATCGTCCTAAGAATATTATCTTTTTAATAGGAGATGGAATGGGATTAGGACAAATGGAAATAGCCAGAACCTTTGAATACGGAAAAAAAGGCAGATTATTTCTTGAAACCCTTCCTTATACCGCACTTGCTCATACGTATTCTGCCAACAACCAAGTAACGGACTCTGCAGCTGGCGGCACCGCTCTTGCGATTGGGAAAAAAACAAATAATGGCATGATCGGTGTTACAGCAGACGGTAAACCTGCTGATAGTATTTTAGACTTGTTTAAAAAAAATGGATTAAGTACTGGAATTGTTACAACGAATTCCGTTACAGATGCAACACCAGCAAGTTTTACTGCAAGTGTAAAAAATAGATGGACAGGACAGATGGAGATTGCCAAACAGCAATTGCAAAACGATGTTGATGTCATTCTTGGTGGGGGTGAGAAATATTTTACTTCCCAGAATGCACATGGAGTGAAACTTCTCGATCAGTACCAGCAAGCCGGGTATCAATATGTAACAACAGATAAAGAACTTCAAAAAGCAAACAGCCGGAAGCTCTTAGGTCTGTTTGGGCCAAAACACTTAAACTTTAAACTGGATAGGGATAATGTAAACAGTCAGGAGCCTACATTAACAGATATGACTGCTAAAGCATTGGAAACCTTATCAAAAGACAATAAAGGTTTTTTTACTATGATAGAAGGCGCAAGGATTGACCAAGCATCCCATGCTGGTGATATAACAAGCATATGGAAGGAAACGATTGAATTTGATGATGCAGTAAAATATTGTGTAAAGTGGGCAGAAACCCATCAGGATACATTAGTGGTGGTAGCTGCTGATCATGAAACGATGGGCGTATCAGCAACAGAACCAATGAATAAGAAGGCTTTAAAAAAAATAACCGTCACTCCTCATTTTATGGCAAAACACTTGCAAAAAAATGCAAACGGTATTGGCTATACGAATAAAAGTATTAAACAGGTTTTTCATCAATATGCCAATATGACAGTAACAGATGAGGATACTGCTTTATTTAATTCTCAAATTAATCCTAAGAAAGGACAAGTTTATCCAGAACAGCATGTAGCTTGGGAAATTGGCAATATGATTGCTAAACATAATCACGCAGGAGTTTTGAATCGAACCATAGAAGAATTGAGCTCAACAGGTGGCCATACAAGTAATATGATCCCTGTATTTGCATACGGAAAAGGTGCGGAAACCTTTCATGGCGTACTTGATAATACAGATATCCCGAAAAAGCTTGCAGAAACCATGGGCTTCACATTTTAAATGTAAGAAAGCTTCGTTATTTGAAAAAGAAGCTCTCTAAGTTTGCAGCCGGAATACACTTCGCTCTCTATGTATTCCGGCTGCTTTGTGTTTTACTTGTTTGATGGGTGTCTGAAAAAAACGGGAAATTAGTCCAAGCCTCTATTATTCTTTTGCATATAGTAAATAGAGGTGATTTATAGATGTTTATGATGCCAGCAAAGGGAACAACTATTACGAATCCTTTTCAAATATTAGGAAGAAATAAACATTTTGGCGTGGATTTTGCTAAGGCAGGAACAATTCAAATAGTTGCAAGTGCTGATGGTACCGTTTCAAAATCGTATTATTCCAGCAGTTATGGGGAATGTATTATGATTCTTCATTATTTAAATGGGCAAGTTTTTGAAACAGTGTATGCTCATTTACGGAAAGATTCACGCAAAGTGACGACTGGCCAAAAAGTAAAGCAAGGCCAAGTAATCGGTATTATGGGGAGTACAGGAGATTCTACTGGACAACATTTACACTTTGAACTTCATAGAGGAAGATGGAATGGAACTAAGTCAAATGCTGTTAATCCAATGAATTATTTTCATATAAAAACTCCACAAACGTCTAGTTCTCCAAATTCAACTATCTATACAGTAAAAAAAGGGGATACATTAACAAAAATTAGCCAACAATACAAAACGACTGTTGCAAAAATTGTTTCTGCTAATAAACTTAAGAACAGCAATCTTATTACAATTGGTCAGAAATTAAAGATTCCGTCCTCTTTTAGCTACCATGTTGTTAAAAAAGGAGATACTGTTTCTGCCATTGCAAAAAAGTATAACAGCTCGGAAGCAGTAATAAAACAATGGAATCAATTAAAAGATATTAATAAAATTTTTCCTGGTCAGCGTCTGCGTGTTAAATAATAGCGATGCTGCTTTTCTTTTTCTTTGTGTTCGTTGTTTGGACTCTCTCGAATAATCCGCAGCCAGCATACACTTCGCTTTCCTGCGGGCGAGCGTCGAGCCTCCTCGCTGCACTGCGGGGTCTCGTCTTTCTCGCATTCCCGCGGGAGTCTTCGTGTATGCTGGCTGCTCCCTGCTCTAATATAACAACAAACTTAACCACACTCGCCTATTTTCATTTTTCATGGTGCAAATTTGTTGCATAGATATCTAGCTTGAAAAAGGGGATTTGTAGTCAGTATGTATGTGATTGTTCATTTTGTTTGTTTATGTAAGTGTTTTTTGTTTTTTTTAGTAAAAAAAACAAAAAAAAGGTAACCAAAATGGTTACCTTTTTTTAGCCGCATTTGCCGCTTTGATGTATGGAGTTTCAAAACCTGCTCCACCAGGTGGGTGCTCGCAAAAGATTTCTTCATATGTCTTTATGATATACATAAAGCCTGCTGATCCGTCTTTAATATAGAACTCCCTAATTAACGATAAAGGTTGAAACTTCATACGATAACGTACAACGCAGCGTTTATATTTATATAATACAGGAAAAAACAATTAAACGCAAATGTGAATACTTGTAAACAGCTCCGAGGAGTAAACTTTGATAAAAAAATGTGAAAGATGTTAAAGTAACTTATTCACATGTAAAAATTTACCATTGTCATTTTCGTCCTTTTTACCAAAAAAGACAAGCCAATTTCGTCATTTCCATTGTGAAATTGTGGATAACTACTTTTCTCTTTCCCAACACCACATCCTTTTGTTATAATTATGGCACTAGGTAAATCTAATTTGCATTGGTTTTCCCAGTTGTACTATATCCTCGTTTGTTAGTGTTTGCCCGCGCAAGGCTTCTAACAGTCGCGAGGATATTTCTTTTACCGTTTTTTTGACGCGCTTCAATGCTTTCGACCCTTGCTCATGAAGCACCATTATGATTTCTGTAATCTGGGCCAATAAATAATGATTTTTCATGGCATTGTAATTTTTACTGCTTGCGTGTTGAATGTGATAGCGTAGGTTTTTTTGTCTGTTAAATCCCTCGTTTTCTATTTTCCAACGGCTTCGTCCAGTGTTAACGAGCCTTTTGGCATTCTTTTTTGTGATTTTTATGTTGGTAAGGAAAAGAAACTTTTGTTTTCCCTTTTTCGTCTCCATTTCGTATTCCAGCACACTTTGTTGATGTTCCCTATAAACAATTCCGTTCACCCAAGTAATTCTTCCTTGTTGGCTATCTTCATTTATATTCAAGACATTGTCTTCCATATTTTTTAATACCTGAAACTCACTGGCAATACTTTTGATGCGATCTTCCTTGAATCGAAATAAATAGTTCCACTTATATTTCTTGCATTGGTTAAAGACCTTTTCACACGCATAAAGACTATCGGCAATGATACAGATGGGCAGCCGTTTGAATGTGTCTTTAAGTCTTGTAGCCAATCGATAAAAAGCATTTAGTTCACAATCTTGTTTCTCCACGTCTTCCGATTCATTTTCAATAAATTCTGAGTCAACACTCAGCACCATATCTCCAACAACCAATTTAGCTTCTAGGACGTGATGCATATAGATGGTCTTTGTTTTTTCTTCACCCGTTTCCTTATCCTTTTCCTTGTAATTTCGTCTCAAGCAGTGGTCACAATGCTTTTCATTAAACGTGAAAATGCCTGTACCATCAATGATAACGCCCCAATATTTCCCCTCAATCCGATAAGAATCAAAGCACCTCTTTTTCAATAATTCTTTGATCATGTACGTTCGGATATGTTCAAGTTCTGCTGGTTTCAACCGAGAAAGAAAATTATTGATTGTGTCATAGTGGGGTAATTCTTCCAAATGTTCAATCCCTAAAATTTTTCCTATATTTTCAATGCACTCGTCCTTGTTGAATTCATTCGTCATTTCACGCATGCTTTTTAGATTACAGGTGTTTTTTAAAATAACCATCATCAAAAGGACTTCTGGGTCATAAATGGTATAGCCCTGGTGTCTTGGATCCTTTACTTTTTTAAGCAACTTATTAAAATCTTTAAAAAAGTGTTTCTGCGTTTTCAGAAACTCGAATAAAAAGTTTATCCCTTTTTCTTTATCACGTTTGTCTTTTCTAGTTATCATAAAAAAAATCCTCCCAAATATCAATATAATAGGGTTTTGTATATCCTAATTATCCTATATTTGGCGAGTGTTAGGTGGAATTATCTCGAAAAACTTTTACTCTTCAGAGCTGACTTGTAAATTTCCTTTTACTAACTTTTTATGCGCGAGAAACGTAACTAGCTTCTGAAGTGTTAATAATTAACTTATCACCTTGGTTAATGAAGAAAGGAACTTGAACTGTCAAGCCTGTTTCTAAAGTAGCTGGCTTTGTACCGCCAGATGCTGTATCCCCTTTAATGCCTGGTTCTGTTTCTGTTACTTCTAATACAACAGTATTCGGAAGTTCTACTCCAAGTGTTTCTGATTGATACATGATAATTTGAACTTCCATATTTTCTTGTAAAAACTTTAATTCATATTCAATTGCTGAAGATGATAATTCGATTTGATCATATGATTCACTATCCATAAATACATGTTGATCACCGCTAGCATATAAGTATTGCATTTTTCGGTTATCAATTTGAGCTTTAGCTACTTTTTCTCCAGCTCTAAATGTTTTCTCTTGTACAGCACCTGTACGCAGGTTTTTTAATTTAGAACGAACAAATGCAGCACCTTTACCAGGTTTAACATGTTGGAAATCCAATACACGCCAGATTCCGTTATCCACTTCAATTGTTAAGCCTGTTTTAAAATCATTTACTGAAATCATACAGTAATCCTCCTATTTTCCCTATAAAATAATCAATTCTTTAGTTGAATGTGTTAAAGCTTCATTATGATCATCTGTTATTAATGTATCATCTTCGATACGAACTCCACCAAGTCCTGGAATATAAATGCCAGGCTCTACTGTCACTACCATACCTGTTTCTAAAACCGTTTCCGATTTAGAAGATAGACCAGGTCCTTCATGTACTTCTAACCCGATACCATGGCCAGTTGAATGTCCAAAGTATTCTCCATACCCTTTTGCACTGATATGGTCTCTTGTTAAAGCATCTGCCTGAATTCCAGTAAGACCTGGTTTCATTCCATCCATTCCCTTTAACTGTGCATTTAGAACAACATTATATATTTCTTTTAATTTCTCATTTGGATTGCCTACTGCAACCGTTCTAGTAATATCTGAAACATACCCATTATAGTATGCACCATAGTCCATTGTAACAAAATCACCAGATTCAATCACTTTGTCTGTTGCAACACCATGGGGTAATGCTGATCTTTTTCCTGACGCCACAATAGTATCAAAGGAAGATGAAGTTGCACCCGCTTTTCTCATAAAAAACTCTAATTCATTCGAAACTTCTAATTCTGTCTTCCCGACTTTAATGAAATCAAGAATATGTGTAAAAGCTGCATCAGCAATTTGCGCAGCTTCCTTTAATATCTTAATCTCTGCTGCACTCTTAATCAAGCGTAACTTTTCAATAAGACCTGAAACAGGAACTAATTCTGCTTTTACTAAATTTTCATATATTTTATAGTCCGTAAAAGTCATATGATCTTGTTCAAATGCCAGTTTTTTTATTCCTAATTTTTCAGCTTGCTCTGCTACCTCTTTATAAATAGGACCTTTATGTTGTATAATTTCAAAACCGTCACACTGCTTTGCTGCTTGTTCCATATAGCGGAAATCTGTAATGAATTTCGCACTTTCTCCACTAATTAATACAACACCAGCTGAACCAGTAAAATTACTTATGTAGCGACGATTATATTTACTTGTAATAACTATTCCATCTACATCTGCTTCTGATAATGCTTCTCTTAATTTTTGTAGTTTCACCATTGTTCTACCTCTCCCTTAAACTTCTTATTTATTTCTTTTTCTTATGTAATTATATTCAGAAATAGTATTCCCTCAAAATAATATTTTTTGAATATAAGCAAAATGAAAGCCTATCTAGAACATTCTACCATAATTAAAATTATCCTTCACTACTCGAAAGATCTGAAGATGATTTATTTTTATTTTGTTTAATTTTTTTTGTTCGAATCTCATTTTCTTCATAGGAAATCGTGTAGCCAACAAACACCCCATATAAAATATAAAGACATATAGAAGTAATCATTGTATCTCTTTTCAATTTTAAGAAAGGATCCATGCTTGGAAAGATTGGATTTAAAACGATATACACAAGCGCAAACAAGGCAATCCCAAATCCGATGCCTGCCCATATTGTCTTAAATTTCTTTAAAGTAAGATAATAGGCAAATGCAGCTCCTGTAGAAAAAAAGCCGATAATCACTATACTAATAATAGTTCCTAGCGCCCTTCTTTTCCAATCGCCAAGAGCCCACGGTTCTAATATAAAATTAGGTTGAATATCTGTAAAATTCAAAAAATAGCCCAAATAACCAATCAATGTCCAAAAAATCCCACCAAACATGCCTGTCCAAATAACAAGGGAGATAAAAGACATTGGTTTATCTTCATTGTTATCCTTCTTTTCCATATCATGATTTTCCTTACTCATCTTCTCGCACCTCCATAAATATTAAGTCTCCAGTCATTTATTCTTTAGTTTCGAATAAAAATAAAAAACAGGAAAATTTTTATGTATTCTTCCTTAAAGTTTATTTGATTTCGGCAGAATATTAGTCTTAGTATCACCGTTTTTATTGTGTTCATTCCTATTACAAGCAAGACAGTGAAAGGAATTAGCGTGTTATGCTAGTTGTTTTGCCATATTTTTAGTAATATAGAAATAGGGTATCGCACAGCAATAGAAAACTTCTTCTTATTCTGCACAGATTCATTAAGAATTTTTGAGGATTATTTCGCTGTTTCCACCTAATTTAACCTGAGGCTGGTGTAAGTATTCATGGCAAACGAGCAAAAACCTATTTTTGGAGGGCAAGCCGTAGTAGAAGGCGTAATGTTTGGAGGAAAAAATCATTATGTAACTGCTATTAGGCGCAAAGATCAAACAATTGATTATTTTCATCTTCCAAGAAAGCATAATGAAAAACTGGCAAAATTAAAAAAAATCCCCTTTGTACGAGGTATTGTTGCCATATTTGAAGCAAGCGGAAATGGAACAAAACATTTGAATTTTTCAACAGATCGTTATGATGTAGATCCTGCAGAGGATTATAAAATAGAAGAAAAAGAACCATCAAAATTATCTATGATACTTGGCGTCGCTGCAATCGGAATTCTTTCCTTCTTATTTGGAAAATTTATTTTCACACTAGTTCCTGCTTTTTTAGCTGCTATGCTGCAGCCAATTATTAGCGGACACTTTGCGCAAATCTTATTAGAAAGCTTATTTAAATTAGTCCTGCTTATCGGCTATATCTATTTTGTTTCACTCACCCCACTTATAAAACGAGTATTTCAATATCATGGTGCGGAACATAAAGTTATTAATTGTTATGAAAATGGATTAGAATTAACCGTTGACAATGTTCAAAAGCAGTCTCGCCTTCATTATCGATGCGGCAGTAGTTTTATTTTATTTACTGTTTTTGTTGGACTGTTTTTATATTTATTATTCCCAACTGATTCTCTAGTGGAAAGAATGCTAAGCAGAATCGCGTTAATTCCAGTTGTGCTAGGGATTTCTTTTGAAGTGCTTCAAGTAACAAATAAATTAAGAAATGTACCTGTATTAAAATATTTAGGATTGCCAGGGTTATGGCTGCAGCTTTTGACTACAAAAGAGCCAAATGATGACCAGGTTGAGGTAGCCATTCTTTCTTTTAATGAGCTATTGCGCCATGAAAAAGAAACAATCGCTTAAGATATATGCTTTCTATGGGGCAATACTTAAGTCTTCTCGGAGTAAACTCCTGCGAGGTCTCATCTGTTTTGCAATTCCCGTAGGAGTCTTCGGTTCATAGGCTATAGTTATCTTCTTTTATTTTTTTAATTGTCATTTATTATTAGCAATTTATTTAAAAATGAATAAACTTTTTGTAATTACCGTTTAAAAGTTTAAAAAAATGCTCATCATGCTCTTAGGGAGGTGGCTTTTTTGAAGAATCGAATTTCATTAGTAGTCATCAGTATTCTGGTTTTATTTGCTTTCTTTGGATTAGTATCATGGATTGCTGAGAACCCAATAGGATTGTTAAAGAATCTTGCTGTATTTTTAGTAATTGGATTTGCCCTTTGGTTGATTTTTCGAAGCTCTTATAAAGCTAATCCTGAAAAGAAAGAACAACGGGCATTTGTAAAAGCTGCTAAAAAATCTAAAAAAAGATGGCAGTTTAAAGAAAAATCTTCACTTAGACAAGTAAGCGGTAAAAGCATAAATACTGGTAAAGCCAAAAAGCATAAGCGAAATACAAGTGCTGCACATTTAACAGTCATAGAAGGAAAAAAAGGAAAAAAGAAGAATCGAGCTTCTTTATAAGAAATACTTAGAATGATTTTATCCTTTTAAACATCGTTGTAAGTAAGAAAAGCGTAAGTTCCTTGTCAGCCTCGAAGAAAAATTTTCTCCTGACTCAAAAAGTTTTTTTAAACTTTTAGGAGGCAATACTCACAGGGGCTAGGCGCTTCTTTAAATGAAAAAATCACGAAGAGAAATTTTCTTCGTGATTTTTTTATAGAACGCCACATAATTGCAGACTCTCGATTAGTCCGCAGCCAGCACACACTTCGCTTTCCTGCGGGCGAGCGTCGAGCCTCCTCGCTATACGCTGCGGGGTCTCGTCTTTCTCGCATTCCCGCGGGAGTCTTCGTGTATGCTGGCTGCTCCCTGCTACAAATTTAGTTGCATTGATGTATGTCTGAACTGATTTTTTATTACTTTTCATTCACTTGCTTATTTTTAGTGCTTAACTTTATGATAGCAGACTGCTTATTATTTTTTTCTAACCAAAAGGAACTAAAATTTTTATAATAACTTTTTTCCTACTTTTTGTTAATACGTCCATTTTTTAAAAAAAGTATTGGCACAATCTCTTCCTAATTGAATTAATTCTTCTTTTTTTTCTTTTGTTAAGGAAAACTCTGTTGACACAACTCCTTCAGTGGGAATAAAGATAATATTTTTCGCATGTTTTCTAGATATATATCGGGAGTCATGTGCATCTTTCATTGTTTCAAACATTGCGCCAAATAATTGAACTGCGTTTTTTATAATATGCTCTGGATGTTCAGAAATGTGATGACTTAATTTAACTCCTAATACTGGTCTAGTTTTCATTACATTTTCTTGATCAAATAACCACATCGGAAAGTTGCTTAATACTCCTCCATCAACAATAATACTTTTCCCCGCTCCTAATTTAACTGGTTCAAAAAAATAAGGAAGACTGCAGCTCATTCGAATAGCCTTGGCGATTGAGAAATAGCGTGGATCGATTCCATACTTAGGAAGATCATCCGGCAATACAACCAACACACCATTTGATATGTCAGAAGCAATAAACCTTAAAGATTGTAGAGGCACATCGGCAAATGTGCGCAAACCTTTTGCTGCTAATTTTTCCTCCAGCCATTTTTCCAACTCATTTCCTTTATACAACCCGAGCTTCCAATAGATAAATATCCACTTTGCAATAGGAAAAGGGATGAGTAACTTTCGCTCATCCATAAAAGACCGTAAATCCAAATTCTCTAATAAACTCTTGATTTCTTCACTAGTGTATTTTGCGGCAATAAAGGCTGCAACGATGCTTCCTGCACTTGTGCCCGCAAGCCTTGTGAACTGAAAACCCTTCTGTTCCACAACTTCATATGCGCCTATCAACGCAAGCCCTTTAATGCCACCACCTGAAAACACTCCGTCTATGTACATAGTCACTCCCCCTTATTTAGTGCATTGTTACACTTTAAGCAGAAGTGCTGTAAAATAGTACAAATTTATCCTACTTTTTTCTAGACGATTTCCTCAGTCCAACTCCAGATTATGTACATATGCTAACAAGAAAAGATAAATGACTATAGAGGAGGGCTACAAAATGAATCAACAAGTATTATTTCAACAAGATCTGAGAAGACCTGGATTCGGAGGTCCCGGATTTGGAAGACCTGGGTTTGGAAGACCTGGATTCGGCCGGCCTGGGTTTGGTTTTGGAGGACCTGGGTTTGGAATAGGATTAGGTGGAGCATTTCTTGGAGGCTTAGCAACAGCAGCACTATTAAGCCCAAATGTTTATGGTGGTGGATATCCTCCATATGGCTATCCTTACGGTTATGGATATCCAGGCGGCTATTATTATTAAGCAATGCTACTTTTTCGATAAAATAAAAGGACAGCAGGAAGCAACTATTTTCCTTCTGTCCTTTCTTTCGTTACGTAAAATAAGAAACTTCTGCTTCAGGGAAAAATTCAGCCGCATATTGACGTATCGTTGATTCTAAGTCATTTGCTTCATCATCTTTATACACATATTTTCCAATTCCATATCTTCCCCATTTATATTTTCGCTTTTCTTCATCCATTTCTAGCTTTGTTTTTGGATAGCGTTTTGCAATTACCTTTTTTGCAGGTTTCGTAAAACGATGCTGAATTAATTCAAAAGTTAAATCGTTTATCTTTGTATCCTTTAAACTAAGAGCCAAACGCTGAAACAATTCGTAATATCCTTCTCGCCAGTTTTCATGCAAATAAATCGGTGCAACAATAAAACCTAATGGGTAACCTGCATTCGCAACCTTTCTTGCTGCTTCTAATCGTTCATCAAAAGAAGAAGTTCCTGGTTCAAAGTTTTTTATTACATATCGCGAGTTAACACTAAAACGAAATCTTGTTTTTCCATTATGTTTTGCATCTAATAAATGGTCCACATGATGATATTTTGTTACAAAACGCAGCTGACCTGTTTCTGATTTTCCAAAATGCTCAATTGTCTTCTTTAAAGAATGTGTTAAATGATCCAATCCTACAATATCTGAGGTACATGCTGCTTCAAAACGAGTAATCTGATCACCACGTTCTTTCATATAAGCATCTGCCTGATCAAATATTTCTTCTAAATTCACATATGTTCGTATATATGGCTTGCTTCCTAATGTCGTTTGTAAATAACAATAATGACAATGGCCCATGCAGCCGGTCGCTAACGGAATAGCATATTCAGCAGAAGGTTTTGATGTTTCAAATTTTAACGTTTTTCTTATTCCAACAACTAAAGTTGATTTTGCATTACGATATTGCTGCAATTCATTATCCCCGGGGATGCCCCGTACTTGATTATGGGAGGTGGTTTCTCTAATCTCCAAACCCATTTTTTCAAATTTCTCTTTTAATTCTCTTCCTAAGGAATATTCTAACGCTTTCGGTTCTATATAAACTAATTGGGGTACAAATGGTTTCATAGAAGTTAGCCCCTTTCATCATTTCTAATTTACAACTATGTATTATTAATGTGAGCTAAAAATAAAAAAAGAGGACAGGGAAATATCCCCATCTTTAGCTTTATCATAAAGTTTATTCAAAAACATCTTACAAACCCACAATTCACCTTAAATGAAAAGTCCCCGTTTTGAACAAAAGATTGATCAAAACGGGGACTTTATTTGTGAAACCTTACACATATTTTGAAAAAAAGTTTGATGATTTTCTAGCTGTAATTTTCAACAATTGCTTCCGTTTGTGGAATATTAGTTTTTTTCCTTAGTAACGTTGTACTGTGTAATAAATTAATCTGTTGATTTTCGTCGTGCTTATTCAACATTAGTACCTTTTAACATCCATAAAGCACAATATATATATCCGCGGTCATTTCCTTGACGCTCCATTTCACCTCATACAAATTTTTCTAGTGTTTTATCGGTTTATAGGTATTGAAAAGCCGAATATTATCTGGACGAATGACATTATTATCCCCTCTGAAAAATAAAATGCATTTTCAAGATGGAAAGTAAACTTGACATTTATTGCGTTACTGGATATACTCCCCTTATGTAAAGCAAACTTTCCATAAGGAGGGTGAACAGGTGAAAAACCGTTTAGAAAAAATCCGTAAACAACGCGGAATTAATCAAGAAGAATTAGCAAAGGCTCTTGAAGTATCAAGGCAAACTATCGGTTCACTGGAAAACGGACGTTATAACCCATCGATTCTTTTAGCATTCAAGATTGCACGTTTTTTTGGTATGACTATTGAAGAAATCTTTATTTATGAGGAGGACGAAAAGGTATGAAAAAATCTATTTCCGCTTATATTCTTACCGCTATAGGTGTCGGACTACTAATAGGTGGTCTGTACTTCATCAAAACAATTGAAGATCCACAAGGTATGCTAGTAGCAATGCCTTATATCTGTGTTGGGGTGGGCTGTGTTATTTTTGGTCACGGTATAGGAGAAATAATCCTTCAACACGCTATGAAAAGTGCTCCTGCCGCAGCAAAACAACTGGAGATAGACACGAAAGATGAGCGTAATTTAGCAATCGCAAATCAGGCAAAAGCGAAAGCATATGACATGATGGTTTTTGTGTTTGGAGCGTTATTCTTTTCAATTGCCTTGATGGGTACAGATTTAATAGTGGTATTGCTATTGTTTTTTTCTTATCTGTTTATTGTTGCATATTGCACTTATTACCGCTTCAAGTACGATAAAGAGATGTAATGAAATTCATGTACTTTTTTAGGAGTAATGCAAAAGAGGTGATAACTATGACACACGAGGCTAAAAAGTTAATACCCGGATTAGGCTCTCTAGTTAAGATACAACCCGACGAGGTTAGTTTTCAGATAGAACACCAAGCTAATTCTACTGCAACTACATTACCTGAGTTAGTAGCAGACTTTAACAAGCTATTAGTAAAGCTCCAAGAAGCAGGTATTATGACGAATCAATAGTCCATCATTAGTTCAAGCGCATAGCCTCTAGCTTATTCAGAATATAACAATGACAGAAATGAATGGACATATTATTATAATTGCTCGTGCAGATTCAATTGTTTTATCTGATGAACAAAGTGCGTTGGATTTTTTTAATGACTCTTAGTAGCGAAACCGGCAGTAACCGAATTACACGAAACAAAGATGGAATTTCAGAAGAATTCTTTAATCTCCATACAAAACTCGCAGGCGGTATCCTTTAAAAATTCATTAACTACAAAATTAAATTTGCAATCTTTGAGGATTTTTCTTCTTATACTAGTAAATCACTTAAAGCTTTCATTTATATTCCACTAAATAAGGTTATATTTTTTAAAATTCTTAGACGCCCGCCCATGGAAAGCGAAGTGTATGCAGGCTGCGGACCCCATTGAGTGAGCCAAAGCCTATTTTCAGGGTAAGACACCCATGCAAACAAATTTGCACCATGAAGAATCAAAATAGGCAGTTTAATAAGATTGTTGTTAGTATACGAGCAGGGAGCAGCCGGAATACACGAAGACTCCTATGGGATTTGCGGGACAGGCGAGACCCCGCAGGAGCATGCTCCGAGTTATAATGAACGAAACTAGCCCCATACTCGTAATTTCGTAGGTTAATTTGGCAATAATGTTTATGAACTAAAAACAAAAAAACCAAATCAGTGCTACATTACGGAAGGAGCTAGTTCTATTATGAAGGATACCACAAAATTTGTAGGTTTAGACGTATCAAAAGAAAAAATTGCCGTTGCTATTGCAGAAGAAGGTAGAGAAGAACCAAGATATTATGGAATGATTGTTCATACACCTGAAGCGATTAAAAAGTTAATGAAAAAACTAGGAGAGCCAAGTACTTTAAGAGTTTGTTATGAAGCGGGTCCAACGGGATATCCATTATATCGATTACTAACTGCTTTAGGTATTCATTGTGAAGTGATTGCTCCATCTTTAATACCACAAAGACCGGGAGAACGTATTAAAACAGACCGTAGAGACTCTATTCGTCTTGCCCAGTTATATCGTGCAGGAGAATTAACTTCTGTTTATGTTCCGACTCCAGAAGATGAAGCACTTCGAGATCTAGTGCGAGCACGAGAAGATGCGAAAGAAGACGAGCTGAGAACCAAGCATCGTTTAAGTAAGTTTTTATTACGGAATAATATTTATCCACCTGTTGGAGTGAATAAATGGACAAGAAAATATCGAGATTGGCTAGATACGTTAAAGTTTTCCAATTCCAATTTACAATTAGTTTTTCAAGAATATTATCATCAATTAAAGGAGTTGGAACAGCGGGTAAAAAGATTCGAAGAGGAAATGCAAATACAGGCATTGGAAGGAGTTCATGCCCCTATTATTCAAACTTTACAAGGACTAAGAGGCGTTGCACTGGTTACAGCGACAAGTCTTGCGGCGGAAATTGGATCGTTTAAACGTTTCCCAAATCCTAAGCAAATGATGGCTTATGTAGGATTGATTCCAAGTGAATTCTCAAGTGGAGAAAGACGTCGACAAGGAGCTATTACCAAATCAGGAAATCGTCACGTTCGCCGATTGTTAATCGAGTCGGCTTGGAGTTATCTTCGTCAGCCGGCCGTAAAAGGAAATTTAAAAAAACGACTAGAACCTTTATCACCGTCTATTCAAGCAATATCCTGGAAAGCGCAAAATCGTCTGCATAAAAAATATTATCGATTAGTATCTAGAGGAAAAGAAAGTAATAAAGCAATTGTTGCCGTTGCTAGAGAATTAGCTGGCTTTATCTGGGCTATTACGCAAGAAGTAGAAGAAATTCCAAAACATTAATGTTACCAAACGAAAGAAAGTAGAGGAAGAGAAAGAAAAATAGATACATGAGAATAGGGCTCGAAGGCAAAGAGAAATACCGGAAAGGATAACCCACGTGCCTCCTCTGTGCTATATCATTCGTTGATTAACGCACGTCCCGAGTTAGTGGAAAGACCTTTATACGGAAAGATAAAATGTGAAAACCCACGAATATCAGAATGCTAACCGCAGGATGAAATTTTTGCCTTCGTGCCGTGTCCTTACTATCTATTCTAATCAATCAGAAAGGAGGAAGTATAAGTATATCACGATTTCTTCTTTAGCTTAAAAAAGTATCTCCTATCTTAGAATGGCAGTCAAGGAAAGCACTTGACAGCCATTCTAAGATAGGAAGTTCGGTTGGTAAGCTAAAAAAGGAAACTTGTAGCCACTAAGGCTCATCGATACACGAACAGTCAAGAAGCCTAAAATCGCTTCTCTTCTTAAAGTTACCCAAAAATAACCTATCTAGTAGTGGAGAGTGGGAGACTTGACAGTTTCGTTCATATCAGGAGGCTCGGCGCCCGCCCCATGGAAAGCGAAGTGTATGCAGGCTGCGGACCCCATTGAAAAAGCAACCCTATTTTCAGGGTAGACACCCATGAAAAGAAACAGCTTCCTATTTTGTTATATGACCTAAGTTTAAAGCAGAGAGCAGGTGGCATACACGAAGACTCCCGTGGGAATGCGAGAAAGACGAGACCCTGCAGGAGCATAGCGACGAAGCGGCTCGGCACTCGCCCACAGGAAAGCGTAGTGTATTCCACCTGCGGAACCTTTTTTTCAGGATAGCATTTTACAAAACAACCTTATCTGCGGAAATTCCATTCATCACTTTCATATCTCTCTTTCGCCAATTTCTCCACATAATCTACTTGTTCTTTCGTAAGCTCATAAGGCTCCAAATCAATATGAAGCCCCTCTTCAAAACCTTGCTTAAAAGCCACTTTTGCCATATCAATCGTAATATTTTTTGTTGTTAAATTGTTAATAGCAACCGCTTTTTCTTTAAAAGCTCTTTGCATTCTTTCTTTCACACGATCATTCGGATATTTAAACAATTGAAATAACTTGTCTTCATCTAAATCCAAAAGGATAGAGCCATGCTGCAAAATAACCCCTTTTTGTCGAGTCTGTGCACTTCCTGCAACTTTTCTTCCTTCGACAACAAGTTCATACCAGCTCGGCGCATCAAAACAAACAGCAGATCTAGGATTTTTCAAACTATTTTTTTGTTCCTCCGTTTTTGGTACAGAGAAGTAAGCTTCCAACCCTAACAGATGAAACCCTTTCAAGATCCCTTCCGATATTACCCTATATGCTTCCGTAACGGTTTTAGGCATTTCAGGATGATCTTCTGACACGATAACACTATACGTTAATTCATGTTCGTGAAGAACCCCTCTGCCACCCGTAGGTCTTCTGACAAAACCAAGATTCAAATCTCTTACTGCATCCAAATTAATTTCTTTTTCAACTTTTTGAAAATACCCAATAGAAAGTGTTGCAGGGTTCCATCCATAAAAACGAATGACAGGTGGAAAATCTCTGGTAGAATGCCATTCTAGCAATGCTTCATCTAAAGCCATATTAAAAGAAGCCGAACGATTCCCTGTATCAATAAATCTCCATATTTCTTTTGCCATTTTTACCCCTTCTTCACTTTACATAGTATGTATGCTAAACAGGATTTAAGTTTATCAAAAAGGAGATTAGTTGAAAAGCAAGTCGACTTTTTCCCTTACAGCTCCGAGGAGTAAACTTTGATAAAAAAATGTGAAAGATGTTAAAGTAACTTATTCACATGTAAAAATTTACCATTGTCATTTTCGTCCTTTTTACCAAAAAAGACAAGCCAATTTCGTCATTTCCATTGTGAAATTGTGGATAACTACTTTTCTCTTTCCCAACACCACATCCTTTTGTTATAATTATGGCACTAGGTAAATCTAATTTGCATTGGTTTTCCCAGTTGTACTATATCCTCGTTTGTTAGTGTTTGCCCGCGCAAGGCTTCTAACAGTCGCGAGGATATTTCTTTTACCGTTTTTTTGACGCGCTTCAATGCTTTCGACCCTTGCTCATGAAGCACCATTATGATTTCTGTAATCTGGGCCAATAAATAATGATTTTTCATGGCATTGTAATTTTTACTGCTTGCGTGTTGAATGTGATAGCGTAGGTTTTTTTGTCTGTTAAATCCCTCGTTTTCTATTTTCCAACGGCTTCGTCCAGTGTTAACGAGCCTTTTGGCATTCTTTTTTGTGATTTTTATGTTGGTAAGGAAAAGAAACTTTTGTTTTCCCTTTTTCGTCTCCATTTCGTATTCCAGCACACTTTGTTGATGTTCCCTATAAACAATTCCGTTCACCCAAGTAATTCTTCCTTGTTGGCTATCTTCATTTATATTCAAGACATTGTCTTCCATATTTTTTAATACCTGAAACTCACTGGCAATACTTTTGATGCGATCTTCCTTGAATCGAAATAAATAGTTCCACTTATATTTCTTGCATTGGTTAAAGACCTTTTCACACGCATAAAGACTATCGGCAATGATACAGATGGGCAGCCGTTTGAATGTGTCTTTAAGTCTTGTAGCCAATCGATAAAAAGCATTTAGTTCACAATCTTGTTTCTCCACGTCTTCCGATTCATTTTCAATAAATTCTGAGTCAACACTCAGCACCATATCTCCAACAACCAATTTAGCTTCTAGGACGTGATGCATATAGATGGTCTTTGTTTTTTCTTCACCCGTTTCCTTATCCTTTTCCTTGTAATTTCGTCTCAAGCAGTGGTCACAATGCTTTTCATTAAACGTGAAAATGCCTGTACCATCAATGATAACGCCCCAATATTTCCCCTCAATCCGATAAGAATCAAAGCACCTCTTTTTCAATAATTCTTTGATCATGTACGTTCGGATATGTTCAAGTTCTGCTGGTTTCAACCGAGAAAGAAAATTATTGATTGTGTCATAGTGGGGTAATTCTTCCAAATGTTCAATCCCTAAAATTTTTCCTATATTTTCAATGCACTCGTCCTTGTTGAATTCATTCGTCATTTCACGCATGCTTTTTAGATTACAGGTGTTTTTTAAAATAACCATCATCAAAAGGACTTCTGGGTCATAAATGGTATAGCCCTGGTGTCTTGGATCCTTTACTTTTTTAAGCAACTTATTAAAATCTTTAAAAAAGTGTTTCTGCGTTTTCAGAAACTCGAATAAAAAGTTTATCCCTTTTTCTTTATCACGTTTGTCTTTTCTAGTTATCATAAAAAAAATCCTCCCAAATATCAATATAATAGGGTTTTGTATATCCTAATTATCCTATATTTGGCGAGTGTTAGGTGGAATTATCTCGAAAAACTTTTACTCTTCAGAGCTGTTTCCCTTACTCTATTATTGAAAGAAAAACGAAATCAGCAGCTGTTCATAAGGAGTAAACGGTTGATTTATTTGCTAATAGTTTCTGTTTTAATAGGCAAACGAGCCTTGCACTGTCTTTATTTCCGTTCTATAACCTGTTTATATAAAAACATGACCAAACAATAAGATAAAGATGCTAGCGTTTTCTAGTTGTATGTAAACTTTCCTTCTCAAAAGAAAAGTATTTTCTTTACTACTGGAAGGGTTCACTTATATAATAGAAGAAGTGCAAGATAAGGAAAGGAGAAATGAGCATTGCAACCGATTTATACGCTTCTAGTAGTAGTAGCAGCCGTTATCGTTTATTCGGTAACTAAATGGCTTTATCAACGTAGAATAGTAAAAACAATAACAGAAGAAGAGTTTCGCCAAGGATACAGAAAGGCACAATTAATAGACGTAAGAGAACCTAATGAGTTTGAAGCTGGTCACGTTCTTGGTGCTAGAAATATTCCTTTATCTCAATTAAAGATGAGAAAAGGAGAAATACGTTCGGATAAACCAGTCTATTTATATTGTCAAAACGGTATGCGCAGCGGTAGAGCCGCAGAGTTCCTACACCGAAAAGGCTATAAGCAGCTTACACAATTACAGGGCGGCTTTAAAAAATGGTCTGGAAAAGTAAAAACGAAAAAATAATAGCCACAGTGGTTATTCTATATAGAACAAGTAGAGGGAAATCCAGTTGGAATCCCTCTTTTCGTTTGCATTATATTATGTTTAAAACTGAAGTATGACTGCATAAATACAGGCTGATTGAAAAGGTCTATCCATCGAGGCTGGCAGGATGCTAGTCAATCGAAAAAAACATAAGAACGTAGTGAACTTAGTCGATATTCCTTTAGTCGCTTCTCCCCGTTTTTGGGTAATGAGCACCGCAAAAATGAGGAGAAACGAAGTGGGATATTTTTCGTGCAGCCCCAGTAAGAATAGCTTTATTGCCGACTTTTCCCCTTATCCTTTTACATAGCGCAACACTGGTTTTCTGGCAGCCAACGTTTCATCTAATCTGCCTATTATTGTTGTATGAGGTGCTTCTTGCACTACTTCAGGAGTATCTTCCGCTTCTTTTGCAATTTGTATCATTGCATCAATAAACTGATCTAATGTTTCTTTAGACTCGGTTTCCGTTGGCTCAATCATAATACACTCTTCTACATTAAGAGGGAAATAAATGGTTGGCGGATGATAACCGAAATCGAGGAGCCTTTTGGCAATATCAAGTGTACGAACTCCTAGTTTCTTTTGACGTCTTCCACTTAATACAAATTCATGTTTACAATGTCGATCAAATGGAAGATCATAAAATGCTGCCAATCTTCTCATCATATAATTTGCATTTAAAACCGCATTTTCTGTAACGGCTTTTAATCCATCTGGACCCATGGAACGGATATACGTATAGGCACGAACATTAATTCCAAAGTTTCCATAAAAAGGTTTTACCCTTCCAATCGATTGAGGGCGATTATAATCAAAAACATATTCTTCTCCCGCTTTTGTAATAATCGGTTTTGGTAAAAATGGAATTAAATCTGCTTTTACTCCAACTGGTCCTGACCCTGGTCCGCCGCCGCCATGAGGACCTGTAAAGGTTTTATGCAAATTTAAATGCACCACATCAAATCCCATATCTCCAGGTCTGGCTTTCGATAATACGGCATTTAAATTGGCACCGTCATAATACAATTTCCCGCCGGCATTGTGAACAATATCCGCCATTTCAAGAATATTTTCTTCAAATAATCCAAGCGTGTTCGGATTTGTCAGCATCAGAGCAGCAGTATCATCTCCAACTACTCTTTTTAGATCCTCTAAATCTACTAATCCATTTTCATTTGACTTAACGGTGATTGTTTCAAATCCGGCAACAGTAGCAGATGCTGGATTTGTGCCATGTGCAGAATCTGGAACAATTACCTTTGTACGATTGCTATCACCATTTGCTTCATGAAAGGCACGAATCATCATTAATCCAGTCCATTCACCATGAGCGCCTGCTGCTGGCTGAAGAGTAACTTCATCCATACCAGTAATCTCTACCAAATGCTGCTGCAGGTCATACATAAGCTCTAATGCACCTTGTATAGAACTCTCGTCTTGTAATGGATGAATATGAGCAAAGCCACTAAAACGGGCAACATTCTCATTCATTTTCGGATTATATTTCATCGTACAAGATCCTAGAGGATAAAAACCAGAATCAAGGCCATGGTTTCTTTTTGATAAAGCTGTGTAATGACGCATAATATCTAATTCAGAAGCCTCTGGCAATTCAGGATTCGTTTTTCGTACATAATCAATTGGCAATAAATCAGATAATTCGACTTCAGGAATATCCATTTCTGGCAGACTGTAGCCAATACGTCCAGGTGTACTGCTTTCAAATATTAGTGCTTGATGTTGATTATGCATGGTAATCCTCCAATTCTTTTACAAATTCATCTATTTCCTCTTTTGTTCTTAGTTCCGTTACCGCAACAAGCATATGGTTTTCTAATTCCGAATAGTCTCTTCCTAAATCATACCCGCCAATTATGCCTTTTTTTAGAAGCTCTTTATTGATAGCGGCAACTGGTGCATTACAATGTACAATAAATTCATTAAAGGAGTGTCCGTCTAAAGCAATAGAAAAACCAGCTTCTTTTAATTTCGTTTTCGCATAATGAGCTTTTTGCAAATTAGCAGCCGCCATTTCTTTTACCCCATTTTTACCAAGTGCTGTCATTGCTACAGACGCAGCTAAAGCATTAAGAGCCTGATTGGAGCAGATATTAGATGTTGCTTTATCACGACGTATATGCTGTTCCCTAGCCTGTAATGTAAGTACAAATCCTCTTTTGCCTTCTTCATCGACCGTTTGCCCAACCAGTCTTCCTGGCACTTTGCGCATTAATTTAGATGTAACCGCAAAATAGCCACAATGCGGCCCCCCAAATGCTGCTGGAATTCCAAATACTTGAGCATCCCCAACTACTATATCTGCGTTGAAATTGCCAGGAGGCGCTAATATACCTAAAGCGAGCGGGTTGCTTGACACAACAAACATTGCTTTATGAGCATGAATTACTTCTTCCAACTCTTTTAATGGCTCTATTCTGCCAAAAAAATTAGGGTATTGAATCATGACAGCTGCCACCGTGTCATCCATTAATTCCTCTAATGCATCCATATCTGTGATTCCATCTTTGTATGGAACTTCTACTACTTCAATGTATTGGCCTTTTGCATATGTTTTTACAACTTCCTTTGCTTCAGGATGGACCGTACTGGAAACAAGAATTTTTTTTCTTCTAGTCGCACCAGCACTAAGCATTCCAGCTTCTGCAAGGGCTGTAGCTCCATCATACATAGAAGAATTGGCCACATCCATTCCAGTTAATTCACAAATCATTGTTTGAAATTCAAAAATTGCCTGTAGCTCTCCTTGTGAGATTTCCGGCTGATAAGGAGTATACGCAGTATAAAATTCTGATCGAGAAATAACATGGTCAACTATTACAGGAGTATAGTGATCATATACACCTGCCCCTAAGAATGACACATTTGATTTAGAGTCAGCATTTTTTTGAGCAAGTCTGCTTAACTCTTTTAATAAGGCAGATTCACTTTTAGCAGGCTTGATCTTGTATTCTCCTTGAAAACGGACCTTTTCTGGAATATCTGTAAAAAGCTCATCCACAGAGTCTACTCCAATACTTTCTAACATAGCTTTTTTATTTTCTTCTGTCATTGGTAAGTAGCGATGCTTCATCTGTTTAACTCCTCCTAATATTAAGCCTTTTTTCTCTTATAAAATGGGGTTGCTACAACTTTTGCTTTCACCAATTTCCCTCTTATTTCCACATCTATCTCTTGATCAAGCACTGCATATTCTTTCTTTAATAATGCAAGCCCTATATTTTTCTTTAATGTCGGCGATTGGGTTCCAGTTGTCACTTCTCCTATCTCTTCACCATTTGCATAAACTTTATAGCCATGTCTTGGAATGCCTCTATCCAGCATCTCAATACCTGCAAGTTTGCGAGGAACACCGTTTTCCTTCTGTTCTTTTAGTGTTGCTTTCCCAATAAAGTCTGCTTCTTTATTCAATTTAACCGCAAAAGCAATTCCTGCTTCTAACGGAGAGATATCAGCTGATAATTCCTGGCCATACAATGCAAGTGTCGCTTCAAATCGCAATGTATCTCGTGCTCCTAAGCCACATGGAAGCAAACCAAATTCTTTACCGGCTGCTACTATTTCTTTCCATAAAAAAGCTGCATCTTCGCTATTGCAATAAACCTCAAATCCATCTTCTCCTGTATAACCTGTACGTGATAACAGTACTTCTTTGCCTGCAAGTAATTGTTTTTGTTGAAATTGAAAATAACCAATAGCTGCAGTGTCAATTTGATCATTCATTTTTTTGATCACTGCCTCTGCAAGCGGACCTTGAAGTGCTAATTGGGCATAATCTTCTGACAAATTAACCAATTCTACTTGATCGATTACATGTTTTTTCATCCATGCAAAGTCCTTCTCGATATTAGATGCATTTACAATTAATAAATAGTGATTATCAGCTAATTTATATGTTAGTAAATCATCGACTGTTCCGCCATTTTCATAACACATAGCAGAATATTGAGCACCGCCATCATTTATTTTGGACACGTCATTCGTTAAAATTTTTTGCAGGTAGGCTAAGCTTCTCTTTCCTTTTACTTCTATTTCTCCCATATGAGAAACATCAAATAAACCAACCTTTGTACGAACTGCTTCATGTTCTTCTTTTATACTAGAAAATTGAACAGGCAAATCCCATCCACCAAAATCAATAATTTTCCCTCCATATTGTTTATAGAGATCATACAAAGGTGTACGCTTTTGTACAGTCATTCTCACCAGCTCCTCTTCCTTGAGATATTTGTTTTACAATCGAGAGGTTTCCTATTTTCGAAAAATTCCCACAAAAAAGGACAGAGACCTCCCTTAATACATTAAGTAAGGTCTCTGTCCTTGCACCTGAAAGTTTACCGAAATCGGCTGTCCCCTTTGGTGGCTGTAAAATATTTTCAAACAGCACTCTCCAGAGCTGCGTCAAAATAGAGTTCTTTTGCCTGAGAGATTCACAAAATAGATTGTTTGCTCCTTCGGCGCTACAAAAGTAGTCTCTCCCCTATTTCTCATCCGCATTATAAAATTATTTCTATTGGTCATACTAGTACTAACTATTACCTGAAAATATAGTTTGTTTGTATTATCTTTATTTTTGTTTCGCTTTCTCGTTTTATACTATTTCTATTAACAAGAAAAAACGATTGATTAGAACTGCTTTTATAGATTTTGTTCATGTTTTACGATAAAAAGCATTATTTTGTGACAATTTTCAAAACTTTTCACCTCTTCATCCTAACATCTTGATAAAAATGAGGCAATATTTTTTTCATTTTAAATCATAAATTTATGTGAATATTTCTATATATTATTTTTCAATAATTACTCCCTTACGTTCAGCTTGATTATTTCAACTAGGCAAGAACGGGTAAAAGAGATAGAAAGGATGACAATACATGACGATTCAGATTAATTTTGATCATTCATGGAATGACGAATTATTAAAACGAATGACAGATGATGGTCCATGGGCAAATTGGGAATTATTTAAACTTTCCCTCGAAGTGGAGCAACATACCATTATTCATGAGTTTGAAGGCCTTCAGGCACCTAATCATTTATCTGATTTAACCCCACTTCCCCACCAATTAGAAGTGGCAAAAAAAGTTATTGAAGATATGAACGGAAAAGCTATTTTAGCAGATGAAGTGGGACTTGGCAAAACCATTGAAGCAGGTCTAATTTTAAAAGAATATATGATTCGTGGACTCGTAAAAAAAGTCCTTATATTAGTGCCAGCTTCCCTTGTCACACAATGGGCAGTCGAATTAAATTCAAAATTTTTTATTCCAGCTGTAATCCAAAGAAAAAGTTATGTTTGGGATCAATGTGATATTGTCGTATCTTCTATTGATACTGCAAAAAGAGAACCGCATCGTGACATTATTTATAATCAAGATTATGATTTAGTTATTATCGATGAAGCACATAAATTAAAGAATAATAAAACAAAAAACTATGAATTTGTTCAAAATCTAAAAAAGAAGTTTTGCCTTTTATTAACTGCAACTCCTATTCAAAACCGTGTCAGTGAAATCTTTAACCTTGTTTCTTTGCTTAAACCTGGTCATTTAGGGAATGAATCTAGTTTTTATGAAAAATATAAAAAAGATGCCCGTTCTGTTAGCGATGATGAACATTTAAAAGAGCTAGTCAATAAAGTCATGGTTCGAAATCGAAGACATGACACTGGAATTGAATGGACAAAACGCATCGTTGAAGGAGTAACGATTGATTTTTCTCCTGAAGAAAAAGAGCTTTATGATGCGATTGAGCATTTAAAGAGCCATTATCACGAAGAAAACACAGGCAGAAATCCATTTTCAATGATTACATTACAGCGGGAGGCATGCAGCAGCAGAGAAGCAGTCTATTATACCCTGCAGAATATGCTAAAAAAAGCAGAAGCGCCCTCTGCTTTGTTAACAGAGAATGTACAATTGCTAATGAGCAAAGTGGAAGCGATAAAATCGAATTCTAAAGCGGAAAAAGCGTTGGAGCTCATACAAAAAATAAATGATAAAGTGATTATTTTTACAGAGTACCGAGCTACACAGCTGTATTTGCAATGGTTTTTAAAACAGCATGGCATTACTTCTGTTCCATTCAGAGGCGGCTTTAAACGAGGGAAAAAGGATTGGATGAAAGATTTATTTCAAAATCATGCGCAAGTATTAATTGCGACAGAAGCAGGCGGAGAAGGAATCAACCTGCAATTCTGTAATCATATTATAAACTTTGATTTGCCATGGAATCCGATGCGGCTCGAACAGCGTATTGGGAGAATACATCGTTTAGGTCAAGAAAAGGATGTAATGATTTATAATTTTGCTGTTAAAAATACAGTTGAGGACCATATTTTAAAACTATTATATGAAAAAATTCATTTATTTGAAAAAGTCATCGGTGATTTAGATGATATATTAACAAAATTAGATTTTGGCAATATGGATGACTATATGGTTGATATCTTCTCTAACTCTCTTTCTGAAGGGGAAATGAAGATAAAAATGGAGAACTTAACGAGCATGATTGAATTTGCTCAAAACCTGAAGGATGGTGAGCAATATGAAGCAACAGGAAATACATCAATTTCTTGAGCGTTTTTTTCAAGCAAATGATTGTGAAATAATAGAAAATAATCAAGGTTATATGATAGTGCAATTAACGATTGATTTAGATAAGGAACTGATGAACCGACCATTTTATTGGCATTATCTTGAGAAAACGGGTGGTACACCCAATCCCGCTAAGCTAACCTTAATAACAAATCCGAACGTTGCTCCAAAAGAGGTAAAAGGAGAATTAATTCATTTTGGTTCACCAAGGCTTCACCAATTATTTGCTTGTTCCAAAAAACTATCTGGATATATTCGATTATATGAAAATATGGAAGGCAAGCTTCAACAGCACACTGCTTTAAAGCCATGGCTCAATATTAATATGAAAATCTCCTATCAATGTGATCGAAAAAGGGATGTTTATCAGTCCATCGGTCTTCAGCTTATTAATGGGCAAATCGTGAGTGATTTTCAAAAAAGAATCAAAAAACTGGCTTTATCTGCGAAAATCCCTGATTTCGCCTTTACTTTATCCCCTCTTATTATGCCGAAGAGTGGGATAACCAGGATAGAAAATACAATTAATCAATCCTTATTGCAAGAAGACCATACTTGGGCAGAAGAAGCAAAAAAAAGATGGGAAAAAGACTTAAAGTTGTTAGAGCATTTTTATGAAGATTTAGAGGAGAAATCCGAAAGTCTAGATACAGAAAGACTGGCTTTGCAAGAACAGTATGAACCGAAAATAAACATATCGATTATCAATGGTGGATTCTTTTATTTAGCAACTGAAGCGATATAAGAAAAACTGCTAATCAGAAGTTATCAAATTCTAATTAGCAGTTTTTTAAGTTATTTCCGTCTTCTTTTGACACTCGCCGCAATTGCATATGGCAAGATGCCGAACCAACGCAGCATAAAAGGTTCTTTCTGATTTTTCCGTTCCGCTCTTAATTTTTGGCGTTGATCTTTTGGCTGATCCATATACTGCACAAATGTTTGTGTTAAAAATTTAACATAATCATTGGTATTCATTTTTATCACCTACATACTTTTACTTATAGAATAACCAGCTCTTCTCGTAACTATTCATTTTAATAGCTATTTATTTGACTACCTCCACCCATTTTGTCATTTTTTTCTGTTCTTTATCATAATAACTTAAAGCCCAGATTCGGTAATTAGACGGTGCAATTAAGGAATATTCTATTTTTTCTACTGAAGATGAATAGTCGGTAATCTTATAAGAAACCGTTGCATGTTTATAGATGTATTGGCCAGTATTTGGAAGTTCTTCTTCATTTGACCGTTTTTTTTCTATATTCTTTAACGAACTCATTAAATAATAATCTTGACTATACATTGCTTTTATTTCTTGCGTCATTTGTTTTTTTGTTATATATAATTGAACCATCACAAGAAAAAAGAGAATAAAGATGGTAAATACACAAAATGTTATCGGATAAATGAACCCTTTTTCATCACGTACCATTATTACCTCCTTCATGCTGTAAATAATTCCAAATCAACACTTCCTTTTGCTGATTATACTTATTTTTCACTTTCACCTTAACTCCATTTTGTATTTCAGAAAATTGAACCGCCGCTACATCTTGTAATGTTACCTCATGTCCAGCAGCGTTCACTCTTCTTCGTATTTTATCTGTATATAATTCATATTGAATATTTTCTCCATCAATATACATAAACAGCTTATTATTTTCGACATAGATGTTTTCAGACATCCTCACTTCTTTTTTTAATTGGCTGACAAATAATTGCCATTCCATCTCTTTCAATTGAATAGCTACTATTTGATTATTACCGATTATTTTCAATGTAGGTGGTATAAAGGAGACTATTACTAAGAAAAGAGATAACGCAAACAGCATATCTAACAAGATAAATCCTTTATTCGTAATTTTCACAAATTTGCTGTTTTTTTCGAAATACATTTTCATAATATAAACAGACCTCCTGCCCATTCGTCCATTGTATTGTATAGCTTACTCCTTCCTTTTCCACTTCTATTGTCTCTTTTTCCTTTTCTTCTATAAGAAATCCTTGTAAATATTCATATAAAACCTGATTAGATAGCTGTTCTTGGTCTAATTGTTGGAATTGTTTTAATAAATGGGTATAAGCAGGAAAAAAGAAAAGTGTTAAAAGAAACCATACAGATAGAGATAAAAAGATTTCTGGTAATAAAAAGCCTTTACAATTTCGTAACATAAAATCTTCCCTTGCCTATTTGAACAGTAAAAGTATACTGTCTATCCTCTATTGAAAGATAATAAGTAGCAAATTTTGTTACATTTCCACTCGCTACTATTGAAAAGGAAATAGTAGTTAAATCTTTATTTATTATCACGCTTTCATCATAATAACGATCTACAATTATCCCTGTCTGCTGATCACCTCTAATATAATAACGCTTCTCCTTTGGGTAGATATAAACATTAAGTTTCATTTGATGTGATAAAGCATAGCTTTGTGCATAAAACAAATCCGACTGTAAGGTGGCAAAAAACATCTTTTCTTTAACGGCTGCTTGCTGTGGTCTAAATAATAAAAGCGATAAAGAGATAAGAATCAAAAATATCGATAGTGATACGAACATTTCGATTAATGTGAAGCCTTTTTCATTTTTTATCATGGATCACTAACAACGGAAACTTCTCCATTACTGCTAATTGCAACAGCGTTTCCATTCGGACAAGTTGTTTGATTTTCCATAATATAGCCAGCATCCGCTAAGTCTTCCATATCCTCTGGATACTTTTTTTCATCCATATAATAGGACTGCACTTCCGCTTGCACCATTTTTATAAAAGCTTCACAACCCGTTTTGTTAATTTTAGAATTATGTTTTGTAACATTAGGAATGGTAATAAGAAGCAATATGGAAATTACGAGAAGAACAATCATCATTTCTATTAGCGTAAAGCCCTTTTCATTTTTCATTTTTTTCTCCTTTCAAAATCCATCTAAAAGCTGAAACATCGGTAACAATACCGCTAAATATAAAGAAACAATTAATATGCCAACAAAGGCATATAAACTTGGCTGGATGATTTTTATTGTTTTGTTCATACCATCTTGAAATGTACGAATGCAATAGCTGCTAAAATAGTGTAGTTCTTGATCTAATCTTCCGTTTTCCTGACCATGTTGCAAAATTCGCTGTAATTCTTTTTGCAAAAAATCTATGGCGTTAAAAGCTTTCTCTAATCGCTCACCACTTCGCAAATGATCTATTACGATTATTCCAATTTCCGAATATAATTGCTGCTGTTTATTTTGTTGAAAAAATTGAAGACTTTCATAGATGGAGAAGCCACTTGATAATAAATAGCTTAATTGGAGGGAAATAACATGCGTATAATACAAAGAAAAGTAGCGCCCAATTAAGGGCATCCGAACCAGTCGATTCAACTGAGCAATCTTGTCCTGCTTTTTAAAATAGAAATGATAATAAAGAAACAACAGAAGAAAACATCCAATAACAAGTGTAAAAACAATTGGAATCACTTTCTCAGCCCCAATAACGATAACCATAAATAGATTCTTTTTTAAATCCATGGATAGAAAAAGACTTGTAAATTTCGGTAGAAGGATTTGCTGTACAAAAAAGAAAAGGATCAAGGTGAAGGATATCAGAAAAAGTGGGTAATAGAGGATTTTCTTTAATTTTGTTATCGTTTCCTGCCTGCTTATTATCATTCTGCTAGCATCTTGAAAGGCTTTTGCAAAACCACCATGTTTTTCAGCAAAAAAGACATAACTGATTAACTGTTGATTAAAATTCAGCTTTTTTAAGTTTTCATAAAAAGATTCACCTCCTTTTAATGCCCCTATACAGGAACGAATTTCTTCGCGCTTATGATGTGGCAAATAATAAAGAGTAGAATGTGCCGCTTCTGCCAAGGAGTAGCCTTGTTCTAATAATTCTCCAATATTTTTTAATAGCAGTGCCTGTTCTGTAAGGGACCATTTATTCTTTTTCATCAACATATACCCAACGCTCATATTCCGTTGCTTTAATAAAACCTAAGGCAATTCCTTTATTAATATTTTGCGCTAATGTTTTAACCTTCTTTTTTGCTTCCATATCCTTATCTTCAAGAATTTGGAGAATGGTTTTTCCTGTAATGATTTCAAAAACACTCGCCCTTTTTTTCTGACCATTTAGGCTGAAACAATATGATGAACAATCATCCATGCAAAATGGACATACTAACTCTACTAACCTCTGTGCTGTCACAGCAATCAACGTTTGTTTAATTTCCAGTTTATTTATTCCGAATTCCATCAAACGATGAACCCCTCCTTTTGCATCTCTTGTATGCATGGTGGTAATAACTAAATGTCCAGTTAAAGCTGCTCGAATAGCAATATGCGCTGTTTCTGCATCTCTTATCTCTCCAACCATTATAATATCAGGACTATATCAATAATTCACGATAGTTCACCCCAATGAACAAAATAACTCAAAATACAGTAATATCAACAGTAAAATCTATTGCCCCCTTCCTAATTAACTTATAGTAATTAACGCTAATTCATATTAGTGTGTGGTCAATCGTGTGGTCATGTGGTCACCGATTGACCTTTATTTTTTATACTGCATTTCCAATCTGTTTCAACACACTTAATATTAATGGGGAAATTTGTATCAATACATATCCTAATCCTGCATTTTGAATTGTGGACCATGCTTTTTCTGAATTGCCTAGCATAAAAAAGAAACAGCCGCCAACAATAATTACTGAAGCTATCGGGAAAGATAAAGCGACTAACACGTCCACCAATGGATCCAAAGCATGCGCCAACATAGATAAGGTTTGTTCTCCCATCCATTCTTTTGCGCCTACTGGCACAACGTCGTTTGTAGTTGATGCAGCAAACACAGGTTTCGCTAAAAATAAAGGTACTGCTATAGTAGTTCCGACCCTTCTAGCTATCTTACCTACATTTGATTTCTTCTTTTCTTTCATCTTATAACTGCTATCCATAAATTGATTAAATGCTATTGTTTGCATATGAACCATCCTCCTATTTAATTTCATCATTTGTATATACAGCACAAGGTATTTCCTTACACAGTTCTTTAAGCTGTTTTTTTCTCAAATCAGTAGTTGTGATCCATATCAATGGTGGAAAATATCCAAAATGTTTTGCTAAATGTCCTGCTTTAAATAAGGCGACATAATTATTCACTTTGGCACGATTTTCTTTCATCTTTTGTAATGAGTCCACTTCTAAAAAATGATATTTACCGCTCACTTTAAACCAGGTATCTGTCACTAAATTTGTAATTCCATCGCTTATTTTGACTTCATTTGTCCATTCTGTTGGATATTTCGCGAAAATATAGAAGTTATTTCTCAAAATTGTGTGATTAACAAATGGATTCTTTCTTCTCACCTTATTAGAGTTCACATATGCCCTTCCCT
The DNA here is from genome assembly GCF_983173855.1 of Niallia sp. WK069_GA_01. Classification (NCBI taxonomy): domain Bacteria; kingdom Bacillati; phylum Bacillota; class Bacilli; order Caryophanales; family Bacillaceae; genus Niallia; species Niallia sp. WK069_GA_01. The sequence goes on along the minus strand of NZ_OZ470138.1, from coordinate 2,066,945 downwards.
CGGCATTTAAGTAGTAAATAGATGAATACTCTTCCCTATAACTTTCTAAGTATGGAGACAGTTCTTTTAGGATTCTATTTGCATTACGAACTTTTCCCAGTTTGTGGATGGTTTGCAACTGATTCCTATTAAGAAAGTCCAGTTTTTTCAATGACAATAGGATTGCTTCTTGGCGCTTGCTTAGCTGCTTCAACTGGATTCACCTCTCTTACATGGGTATCAATAATGGAATGAATAATTTCAGAAGTGATTAGTGGGGTTTGAACAATGACTTTTTTATCAGCTGTTTGGTAAATGGCACGACCTTTTATTTCTGGAAGTTTTTCTGCTCCCTCTCCATCTAATACCACTCTTGATGCTGTGGAAGACTGGACTCGAAAGCACAGCTTTGCATCGCTATTTTGTTTACATTGGCGAGGTATAACATCACCAGTCGGATATTGTGTAGCAAGAATCAATCGGAATCCTAACCCCGCTCCTAGTCTTGATATTTGACTCATATATCTCTGACAATCTTTTTTCAGGTCCCTTTCATCACGATCTACCGCTTCGTCAGGATTTAATTCGCCTACCTCATCGATAAAAATAAAATGCCTTTCTTTTATTCCCGCTTCCTGGACATTCTTCTTCCCTAATTTTCTTACTCTCTGCTGCATCTCCCTCATTTTGTTATAAGCATTTTCAAGCACTTCTTTTGCTTGATCAGGCTCATATGCAATTGATACTGTCTGCTTGATGTTTTCATAGTCGCATAACTCCACTCCACCTTTTAAGTCAATGAGATGCAATTTAACATTGTTTGGCTGCTGTATGATAAGGGAAATGATGATTCCATTTATTAAGTTAGATTTACCATATCTTGTTGCTCCTCCTAGTGCAAAATGTGGGATTCTTTCAAAGTCATGCAGTATGGATTTATTCTTTTCTCTCATAATTCCAATCGGCACTGACCACTCTTTCCCTTCAAACATTTCTACCAGCGTTGGCATCGGTTCATTGTAAACTCGTATAACTAACATTCCGTCGTATGATAGTTCTATTTCCTTCCTCTCCGTTAGTTTCTTCTTATATAGACTTCTTATATTCGAAATGATTTTAGAGTCTAATTTTAGCTGTTTTAGATCTCCTATCAGTATCTTTACTGTACGTGAATTTATCCCAGCTTCAATTGATTTTTGTTTAGATACATAATCCTCGAAACTCCTTCCTAAAGGTATTCGATAGCGATATTCTGTCCCCCATTCATAATTTCTTTTCTTTACAAGTTGAGTGGTCAATGTTTGTTTGCCGTCTTTTACATTTAATCCTGTGAGAGCAAATATTTTGTTTAATTTTTTAGAGTCATTACCCATTCCACTTTTGGACAGGTGAGCTTGTAGAGCAAGCCCTCCCATGAGTGCTGTTGTGACTGCTTCAAAGATCAACCCGTTTTTCCTCCTTTCCTACGCCACCTCTTTATAGATTATTTATAATCTATCCCACTCATCTAGCATGGAAAAATGATAGCTTTAGATACTGATATAAAGAGATCTGGCATATGCTCGATCAAGCTACTAGGGTGGTAATAAATTTGGTATAGTAAATGGTATGAAGGTTAGCATGTCTATTATGCTAATTAAATTTACACGAATAAGCTAATTAAATTTCCAAAAGGAAATATGCCAAAAGAGTGGAATACATAAAACAGGTGATTAAGAATGAAAATAAAAAGTAACATCAAGATTCTTGGTGAAAAGAGTGGTTATAAAAAAGCTTTTTTAGCTGAACAAGTAAGTGTTAGCGTCAAACAATATCGAAATTACGAAACTGGGCATAGTTACATCCCTATAGATAAAGCCTATATTCTAGCCAAATTATTCAATTGTAGAGTAGATGATTTGTATGAGGTGATAGATGAATAATGCAGTTAAACAAAAATAACCCCTCTCTTTATGAGAAGGGTCTTTGCGAAGGTATCATGCTGTAAGAATAGTATTTGCTTATTCTTCTACAATATGCACTGGATATCCTTTTTTCTTTAGTTCTGCAGCTAATTTCTCTGCGTTTTGTTCATCTGCAAAAGCACCAACTTGTACTTTATGAATGCTCTTAGAATCTTTTTTAGGCTCGTCTTTTTTTGGTGCTGGTTTTGGTTTATTTTTTTTCTTTAAGTTGTACTGATCTGCTAAACCATCCACAACAGCACGAGCAACTTTTTTACGATATGCATCTGATTTTAATAATGCTGCTTCTGCCTTATTTGTCATAAAACCGCATTCGATAAGTATGGCTGTCATGTGTGTTTCCCTAACAACATGTAGGTCTGCTGCTTTTACACCACGATTAGTAAGGCCTGTAGCTTTTACAATCGCATTTTGCACTTTTTTTGCAAGCGCAACAGCTTCTTTAGGTTTAGTTGTATACGTAAATGTTTCAATCCCATGCGCCGAACTCCATCCGCTTCCTGCAGCATTAGCATGGATCGATACGTAGACATCTGCTTTCCAAGCGTTAGCTGCATTTGTACGAGATGTTAAAGGTATATCGACTTTACCAGTAGTATCATGAGCAAATTTTGTTTCAATTCCTTGATAATCTCCAAGATAATCTTTTACATATTGAGCCGTCTTAGCATTAAATTCCCACTCGCGCATTCCATCCGGCGTACGTTTACCTGGCGTGTTTTTTCCATGTCCTGCATCTAACATAATTTTCATCATTGATCCTCTCCTTTTTCATTCTCGTTATTTTTATCTTTTAATTGGATAAACGCATTGGATAAAACTTTTGGAACCTTAACATCAAGACGGCCGAGATTTTCAACTAAGCTTATTCCCTCAGTACCGATTAAAAACATCAGAATTGCATATCTGATAAACAACCCTTGGTTACCTAAAATGATGTCTAACTGAGTTGCTACAATGATGAGTGAAAACATAGCTCCTTTTTTCATCAACCCCTTAAAAGCTGTTTTAGACGAAACTTTCTTGTCATAAAAAGCAGCCATAATTCCAGTGATGTAATCCAACGACATTAAAATGACAAATGCAATTAACAACTTATCTATCCCCCCAAACAAATAAGCCGCACTAGATATAGTGCCGCCTGTCATAACTACCCATAATGTATCTGTGTTGTGTTTCAAATTAATTACCTCCTAATTTTGTCAATAAAAAAAGAAGACTAAAATTAGTCCTCTTTCTTCATCGCATATTTATCTTCTTTATGTGGAAGCAGCAATCCTAATAAGGCGCCACTTATGCCTAGTATAATAATAACCAACCATATCCAAATGGATTTATCAGGAATTATTGTAAATAATATCCCTGCTATTATTATAGCATAAACTGCAATCCAATGATACCAAGCCATGACATCACTCCATACTTTTTACTGTTTGACGGGCAATTTCATTTCGTTGCTGAATAAGTTCATCCAGCGCTTTCTTCTTTTGATCGGCAGTATAATCATAAGAATTTTGAATTGAACGTATTTGTTTATTAATATCGCTGATTTCCTTTGCTGCATCATTAATCATTTTTAATTTAGTCGTATCATCAAAGCGTGAATCATTTTCTTTTGCAGATCCTTTTGCTTTGTTAAGTTTCTCCCTTAATGTATATAGCTTATCTAAGGAAGCACCTGAACCCGACTGATTAACTAAAAATGCTTTTGTTACAGCTTTTTGATCAATACCTTTCGATGGACGTTCGGGATTATCTGTAAGATTGGCACTATCAAGTAATAAATCCACGACGTTTGTTGCATAAGTACCTAAACCACCAGTAAACCCTTGGATTGTATTGTCAATTACTCTTGGAGAACCGAAATTTTTGAATGCACCATCACCTCCAGTAAGCCTATTTATCTGTTTGCCAACAAATTTTGCTGTCTCAGATGAGTTAATATCATATTGATCAGGATAATCCATATTCTGTTCTCGTTGCGGGATGATAGGACCTTGTCTGAAGAAAGAATAGTTTGCCATTCCTTCTACAATCGGCGCTATTCCCGTAAGCATAGTTGGTACAGACATTGCAGAAAAGCCTTGTTTTAAGAATCCGTCAAATGCTTCTTTATCATTTTTCATTGCATAATCCATTGCTCGTTCAAACGTATTAGAAAAAGCAAAAGCTAAATCAAATGGTTTAGGGATCCGTGCAATTTGATCAGTACCCGGAATTGGAACTAAATAAAAGGTATCTTTTAGATATTGTGGTGCATCATCTAGAACTTCTCTTTGCCTTTCATTAGCCATGGTATTTTGAGCAACTATAGCTGCTATTGTGGGTAAAGTAACAGAAGCGATCGATTTGCCAATCACTTTACTTGGATTCTCCTGAAATGCTCTCCATAGTTTACTTTTACCTTGGATATTAGCATTTAAGAAAGCTACAACTTTATTAGCTTCCCTTACACTAACTCCTGCTCTTGCAAAGTCCATAATGTCCCTAGCTCTATAGGCTGCTTCTTGTGGTGATGCTCCAGAACGTAATGCCGCTCTAAATTCACCAACTTTTGTAGCTGATTCACTTATATCTGCTACATTTCTCAATGTGTTTAAAGGGTTAGAAAGGCTCTTTAAAAGAGATTTAAACGTATTTGGATTTAGTACATCTACATAATGCGTATTGGACTCAGATAATGCCTTTTTAAGGGTTTCTTGGTGTAATTTTCTATCCATTGATACTATGTTACCATATCCGCCGTTTTCTTTGATAAATTGTTTGTATAAATCCCCAGCGGTTTTAAATTCTTTGTTCCCTATTTTTATCGTGCGGCCTTTCCAAATTGACTGCCATAATCCTACCGGAAAGTCGACAATAGGGTTAAAACCTGATTTAGAAACAATGAACGCTTGCGGAACGTCACGTAATGGGTTACGCAAACTAAATTCAGGTGTTAATGTGGCGCCGGCTCTTAAAGTAGATGCAGGCTTTTGTAATATTTTTATTAATGTATTCGTAGACTCCTTGTCCAGATTCATCATGGCTCTATAAACATCTGGCGGAACTTCATATTTTACTTTTTTTCCATTATCCATGGCGCTTATAACATTCAAACGTCCAGTATCTTCATTGTCAGGTATTTGACGAATGAAATTACCTTCCGTATCTTGTTTTGCTAGAACACCTAATTTCGAAACGACATTATTCTTATCAGCAACATTAGTAGCTTTGAAAATATTTTTTATCATGCTCTCTAATGGATCGATCACTTCTCTGCTGGATCCCTCTAATTTTTTTATAGGGCTGCTGCCATTGGTTAATGCTTTGCTTAATCCATTGCTAAATTCAATTTTATCATCATCAAAAGCACGGAATAACGACATGTAATTTGGCCACTTTTCATTCATTGCCTGAACAGATTCTTTGCTTATTACTGGATTATCACCTTTTGACAATGTATCAAGGGTATTGTTATTTACTTTCAATAGTTCGTTTCTTGCTGCTTCCATATCGTTGGAACCTAAACGATTAATAACATCATCAATTTCCGCATTAGTAAAACCAGAATTAATTCCTTTTGCGTTAACATCTTTTGCATGTACAGCTAAAGCATAATCACCTAAATCTTTTGGATTAATCCCCTTGCTCTTAATATTATTGATAATTGGATTAAGTTGATCTTTTACTATTTGGTGCGCTTTTTCTGGACTACCTTTAAATAATCTAGCCTGTTTATATAAACTATTCTCCGCACTTGGTAGTTTACCTGTTATTTTCTTTTCTAATTTTTCTAATGGTGCTAAATCATCAATAAATTGTGTTCGTAAATCGCTTAATAATCCCTTATTATTCTTTTGTTTAGTTCTATTTACTTTCGCACTAAATGTTGAAGCATCACCTAGAGAATGATCGATATTAGATTCATTAATTCTAATTAACGATCCACCATCTCTTTCTGATGGACTAATAGCTTCAAAATCTTTAGATCCACCTTGTTTTATAGGTGTTTTTAATTGTTGGAAAATACCATCCTTATCTTCCTTTAAAGCTTCTAATATCGGTCTAATTGCTGGCTCTTGGTCAGGAGATTCAATTAACAATTTATTCAATTCATCTATTTGGTCATCGATTTCTTGTATCTGTTTCGGTTTCCAAGCAGGAACATCCCCCACTTCATCACTAAAACCATCTCTCACATGTTGTTCAGCTAATTCACGTAATTCAGTATTGTTTGGTTTACGATTATTCACCTTATAGAAATCTTGATACCATTTAGGATTGTTAGAAACTCGACCAAACGCTCCTGTTACATATCCTTCTTGATCTCGAACCAATCCGCCTGGTTGAACACCTTTACCCATAGAATTTTTAAGGTATTGATATTGTTCATCTACAGCGTTATTAAAATCCATATCATATTGGCTTAATGCCTTAGGTTTCGGAACATCTGCTACATTATTGGTGGCTGTTTTTATAGAACTAGGAATATCTAAAATTTCTTCCACTGGACGCGCTTCTTCTGCTACTCTTTCTGCTGTTCTTACACCTTTACCGAATTTACCTAATATCTCCGCACCTTTACCAATAGCGCCTGAACCAATTAAATTTAACGGGTCCAATGCTAATTCAGAACCAACGCCCGCTGCTTCTTTCCCTATTTTGTTTTTTGCTTTCTTGCTAACAAAGGGTGCGGCAATATCACCAAGTGGAAGCTTTTTAATCAATTGATTCCCTAATATGTTGGAAAGAACCTTATCCTTGTTATCTGTATCAGGATCAAAGCCTAATGATTTATTTAATTCTTTCCCTGATGTGTTTTTTTTTCCTGTTAGTCCGGCTGCAGCACCTTTCCAAAAACTTTTTCCCTCTGTTTTTTCCTTAATACCTGTACGGACTGCATCACCTGGTCTATCCAGTATTTCTAAAGCTCCCATTAATTTATCAACACCTTGGGAATGACCGTTACCGTCCGTATCTTTTCCCATCTTCTTGAAGAAGTTGACCAATCCGCTAGTATCAGCCTTTTTCTGTTCTTGCTTTTTCGCTTGATTTTTCTTTACTTCTTTATTTAAATCAGACATGCTGATGTCTTCTGCTAATGTTGGTTTGTTTAATGCATAATCACGTGGATGCTCATATTTAGTGGTTTTATCGCTTCTGAAAGCGTTGATTTCATCTTCTGTTGGGTAGCCTTGCCCTGATTTTAGTCTGTCTTTAATATATTTTTTTAGATCGCTATCTACTAAGCTATCTGTTGCTTTTTCACGTTGTAAATCATAGTCGTTTTCTTCTTGGTCTTTTTGCTTTTGTTTTAAATAAGAATTAAAATTTGCCTGCCCAATCTCTGCTTGTGCTTTTGATCTCCCTATCTCTCGAGCATTAGAAAGACCGGAATCAAAAGATCCGGCCCCGTACATGTTATCTAATATTTTTTTATATTTTTCTCGGTTGAAGTTATATGCCATCATGGCACCGCCTTTTCAATTAGAACTAATACCAGTGATTCTTGTCCCAAAATTGCAATGCTTTTTCAGGCGTCTTGTATCTATCTTTAACATACTGTGCCATCATTACTAACTGATCAACAGGGTTTCCATAATTCAATCCCATTTTCTTTTGGTAATTAGCAACGGTAGAATTTAAAAATTGTCCATATCCATGCGCTGTGCTAGTTGGATTCTTCGCACTAGGATTCCATGAAGATTCTCTTCCAACTAACTCTGTAAGGGCAGTTGCCCAATTAGACGGAACGCCTTTTTGGATAGCTTGCTGTAAATGTGATTGATATGTTTTAAAAGAACCGCTCTTATTGGATTGTTGCTGTGTTTTATAGTTGTTTTTATAAGTGCTATCACCCCCTCCCGTTACTCCGTTAAACCCAAACTCTTGTAATATTCTAATTGAGCATTATTCTGTGACTTTTGTAATTCTCCGTTGTACTCTAGCTCGTACATTCTCCACGCAGCATCTTCACCATATGTTTTCTTTGTCCACTCAAATTGAGCCTTATCTGAAGCGCTCATATTGTTGAAAGTGTATTCACGCCATGCTTTATTGTCTTTGTATTCTTTCGCTTGTTGATCAAATGATTTTTGCCATTGGCTATTCTGTGTATCAAATGATTTCTGCCACTGGCTGTTTTGGTTTTTAAAATTCTTGTCCCATTGTTCGTTCGACTTATCGAAAGATTGCGCCCATTGGTCACTATTAATGTCCTGACCTCTTTGTTGCTGTTCTGCATTTAATAAGGATTGATTTTCACTTTGTCTGCGAGATGTATCACTCATAGCATTCTGATAAGCCTGCTGTAATCGATCATTATAAATTTGATTTTCATTGGCAGCCTGTTCATTACCTACAGCTGCAAGTTGTGAACTTAAACCAGCTTTTTGCGTGGCAGCATTACGATAAACATCCGCTAATGATGCTTGTCTGTTCATATTTAAACGCAGGTTCTGATCAGCTTGAATACCGCTGTTTAAACCTGCGCCCGCTTGTCCTTGTGCTTGCTGTAAATATTTCTGGAAGTAATCTCTAGATAAGGCATCGTTAGATGTTTTTACACCATCATCCACTTGTCGCATTTGATTGTTTAATCCAGTTCTTTTAGCATCTGCCACCGCTTGTGCTTGTTGTTGGGCATATCCACGGGAATAGTCCATGCCATAGTTTTTAGATAGGTCATTAATGGAAGTTGCTTTTGTTTTATAGCCATTTATATCAATAGCTTTCGGTTTTTTCCATGCCATTTTCTTTCCTCCTTGCATAAAAAATAGCACTTCATAAAGAAGTGCTTACGTCGCAGTAGTATCCTATGCAACATCATTAATACGATTATTTTTGTGAATCTCGTTCCATATCATTAATGAGACACAAAAAATCGCATACTCTATTTTGTTATCTACAAAAAATTTAATTGTTGATATAAATAGTACAAATAAAAAAATATCAATAGTTTTAAAAGAAAATATGCCCCAATTAAAGAATTTAGATGGGGCGTGGATTTTTTTCATCTAAATTTCCTCCTCGACTTATACAAGTTCATTATGTGCATAATAAAGATAGGCATAGTCTTTTAATCCATCTGGAATTTCTTTCGGTTTAATCGAAAATTCCGAACTGAATTTTATAAAAGAAGAAGCAAATCCTAAAGCTCCACTAATCCCAATAGGAAAGCCAAATGCTTTCCCGGCAATCATAGATCCTACAGTATTTTTAAACATAGTGACCCCTTGCCCCTCATACGTTCCTTTCACTCCGAATAAATTCTTTCCTTGTACAGCTAAACCACTTCTTCCAAAATTCGATTCTAAACAGGCTTGTGCTAGAATAAGAGAGGGAAGGATGTTATACTTCTTTCCTATTCTTACGGCTGCTGTTGCAACTTCTTTAATAAAACTCATTTTTATTCCCCCTGTGCTGTTTTTAAAATATCATAATATTCATAGTCCACTATACATTCCCCGTCACAATATAAAAGTATATCCTCTTTTCCTACCGTCCCATATTTAGCCATCGTATAAATGGTATCGTCGGGTAACACTATTTCTACTGATGTAGAATCCACAACAAAATGTACTTCCATCCATTCCCCGTTAAAAGGTAAATTTACAAACCTTTTTTTATCAAAAATACTATTGTTAGGGAAATCATTACATTCTCGTGACACATCATATTGTTGGTTTGGTGGGTTATACGTCCATGTAGTCGTATAGTTTTCACCTCTTATTACCACACCGAACTTACTAGTAATAGGATTATCTTTTTTTCTAAATATCGCTTTTAAGTAAAATTTTTCCCCATTTAGGAAAGGTAGTATACGTCTATCATTATTAATATCTATCGCATAACCTGTTACCGCATTACTTAAATAATCTCGAAAAGAAGGAAGTAATTTGGTTTCTATCGTATATCCGTCGTGTGATTTTAATCGTAATTCACGGCATAAGCTCATGCTACCGCCGAACCCTTCAAACGGTACTTTTGTTGTATATCCCCAATTCCCTATCCATGCTGTGGATAATAAGACATCATTCGGGTTATCATCTTCTTTTGTGAATATTTTAGCACCGTAATAATCGGGTCCGCTGTCTAATCGTTTCGCTGGTGTTTCGGGAGTAAATACACCATTAGTAGTCATACCGGATATATAGTATGTACCAGTCGAAACCTCATCGCCACCATTCGCACCAAAGAACAATACCCACCTTTTATGGTTAGGGTCGCCATCTACATCCATTAAAAATAAATTAGGACATTCTAATAATCCTAGTCCTCCTATCATGATAGAATGTAAATAAGAGAAATTAATACCGTTCGTTGACTTGTAAATACCAAACTTGCCGCCTTCTGCTAGATACATGTAAAAAATACCATCTATTCTAAAAACATACGGGTCACGGAAGTCTGCACTTCCAGTAGGGTTATTTTGAATTGGGTTAAACTTATAGGGTTTAAAAGTAAAACCGTTATCGTTTGAGTACCATATGTTTGTTGTTTGACCCGCATTTCCGTACGATGTTAGGTAGGCGATAACCGCATTCATCCCAAACCCTAAGGTATTATCATAGTCCTCATAAATGGTTCCGGAAGCTACGTCCCCTTGTGGGGTAGTGTATTTAGGAATAGCAACCCCATGATTTTCAAAGCTTACCCAATCTTTTGTCGTAACATGATACCATTCTGTCCCATTCCCACCATGTTTAAAATCTTTATTGAAAAGGAAATAGAAATGCCATTCTCCATTACGGAAGAAAGCGGACTGAATATCATTCATAAACCCGTCCACTGGATTCAAATGAAAGTTTTGCTGGAATTTAGATACTTTATTTGGCAAAAATTTTGATTTAACAGTATCTAATAAATTTTCTTGTTCTTTCATTTGATTACCAATAGTCGCCAACTGTTCATTAACTGTTACTAATTTTTGTTCTTTATCTTTCAACGCATCAATAATATTAGATTGTTCAATTTGAGATATATCACCTATATTTGTTTCTGTTTTTGTAAAACGAGCATCTAAAGAAAGTTCGTCCCCTTTAGCCGTATTAATTTCATTTTTTATTCCTTCTATACTTACTGGCTGCAATATTCCAACGTTTGCATCAATATCATTAATTGCTACACGTAATATTTCTCTTTCTCTTTTATAATCATCGGGGGACATTCGATCTCCATTTGCCCAATTACGAAAAATACCTTCTTCTATTCGAGCCATATTTTATCACCTACGGTTTTTTAATTTTAAATATTATCCCCAAACTTAAAATAACATTTGGTCCATCTCCGGTATGTCTTATATCAATGGACGTAACGTATCCTTTAGCAGATAATGGAATACTAACTTTGCTTTGCTTTGTATTATCAAAAGCAGATACTCCTAGTTCCCATGCTCCAAATACTGTTCCAGCATCTAATGAAATGTTAGTCAATAAAACTTCTTTCCAACGTACGGTTCCTTCTACAATCTCGGATTTACCTTCTATCGTGTTAAAAACGGGATTATCATCTACATTAACCAGCACTGATAAATCCACATCACTATTTCCTCTTCCTAACATCAATTGAAGCTCTTTATATTTTTTGTGGTTATGATGTTCGTTAAAATCGAAAGATTTTGTTATGACTCGATCTTCATATACAAATCCTAAATCATTAAAAACAGAACCAATAAACATAACAATATTCCCTGTTTCCGTCGACTGTCCTACTAAATCTCCATCCCATTCAAACAAACGAGAAAAGTCCATATGTGGTGATTCATCTTTTGTCCAAACTCCAAGTTCATAATAAAAACGAAACCTTGTTTTATTTTTAGGGAAGCAAATATGATACTGATTATTGTAAACAACAGCACATGCAGTACTATCAACAGGTATTAAGTTATCAATATTGCTATCTATTTTTTCAACGTTTATTTTCTCTTCTGTTAAACCCGCAGACTTTAAAATTTGCACTCCTTGCTTCGATAAAAAAGCAATGTAATTACCCATTACTTTAGGTGTTTCGGGAGCAACACAGCCCAATCCCGTGTGCACAACCACACGTTTAAAATCTTCAGGAGATTGTCCGTATAAAGCTTGTATAGAAGTTGGTAAAAATGCTACAAGATAATCTCTATATCTCACAATCTTTTGTAACGCTTCTTGTTCTCCGCTTTCGAATTCTAAAGTGTGATTGGTAGGAAAATACCTTGAATTGTTTAAATGCGAAATATAGATGTTTCTTGCGTTCTTCGTGTCTCCATAAACGATTAGCCTACTCCAATGAAGTAGGATGCGATTGCATGTATGAATTTGCGAAGTGTCTGCTTTTTCGTTTTCATCATAAGAAGTGACAGTATAAATAGGAATTTGATAAACTTCTGGTGCATCAACATTTGGTTCTTCTGCTGTTCCCTGCACTCTTGCAGAAACCTGAATGGTGTAATTACCAACGTTTTTAGGAGTGAAATCCCAAGTTTTATCTGTGCTCCAATTTTTACCCAATAAAAAAGTATCGCTATTAGATAAACGATACTGCCATTTATATTCGATTGTTACCCCTTCAGGTTTAGAAACAAATGCTGTAAAGGTTGTTTTTGTATTAGCAACCCCTTTTTGCAACGATGGAACTGCTCCGTCCACTCGTAAATACGTTTCTTGTCCGTCTTGCATGTAATTTTCAGGATCATCAGCTAATGCATTGGTCCCAACATAAAGAGCTTCTAACGGCAGCACCTTGTATGGATCAACTACCTTTGCTGTAACACCGTTATATTCAACTAATTTTGTTCCAGTTGCAATGTAAAGTATTCCATTCCACTGCACCGCTTCAATCATACGTTCCGTTTGAAAACCATCAGGCAACCCCTCAATAGGTAAATCGCCACCTTCTCTTATTAAACGTCCATTTACAGCGATAATAGCTTCGTAGCTGCTATCTTCTTTGTAAAAACGGAAATACCCTTGTCCATAACCGTTACGATTACTAGGAATAGATGTATTCTTTTTTAAAATTCCCCATGTTGCCATGTATTCACCCCTATCTAGCGTAAGCCATAAAGGATATGGTTAATTCTTCTTGGATCGATGTTGGAGAAACAACGTTTCCATCCTTATTTACAATGTAAATCCTGCATTGAGTAAAGCTATCCCATGTATAAACTTCTGCTCTATATCCTGGATTATTTCGATGTTGCAGGTGCGCTGTCATAACAGGCATTCCCCATGTTCGTGGTCCCGCTATCGTAACAACCAAACGATCATCCTCTACTTCTACACTTGATACACCTTGATTTCCGAAACGTCCCACTTTATCATCTAAGTACCAATTGTTTTTATATCCCTTTATAACAGCAAATCGTTGCTCTGGAACAATATTAGAGTTATACACTTTAATATTAATATTTCGGAACCATACTTCTCCAACAACACTCTTCCATAGCCCAAAGACCAAACGGGCATAACGGTTGCTCATGCCTCCTTGTATGATAAATCGATACGGCTTCCAATCTCCTGTAATATCAACATTGCTTGATATAGGATCTATGTCACCTTCTACCACGAAATCGTTCTCTTCATACACATCCCCAGAGACATTTCCTGAACCAGATACGGCTTTTGCTACGAACTGTACTTCCATCCATCCACCTAATGGTAAGTAAGTGTTCCAAAATACATAAGCACGTTCTGTGATACTATTAGACTTACATTTTAATATTCCGTTAGAAACGCTTAATGATCCGTTTCCATCTAATCGTTTGTCTCTCGCGACCATCTTTAATAAATCATGGTGGCCAGGCTTAAATGTATAAGTGCACGTTGCATTCGGCTGCATATCATCACTCCTTAATAATTTACATTGGAGCTAGCAACCCTTCGAGCTCCGTTTTTAAATGCTGTTTCTACGTCATCGTAAGAGTATGCGTACCAAGCATCCACACTTATCTTGGCTGCAGTTGCTAATTTAACAGAATCGATTGTCAAATCAGATGCTCTTACAAAGAGTAAACAGTTTTTAATATCTTTTGCGTAATTGACATATGTTTGAGTCACTGTACCAGTAGCTAGTCCTAATGGCAATAACTGTGAGTAAGCTCTAAATTTGGTTAGATTGGTTGAATTATTGGAAATGATACATGTTCGATTGGTCATAAAGTAGTTATCAATTATAGTGGCTAGTTCAGATGCTTCACCGTTTGTTATATCAATCCGTAACTCGATATAAGCAACGATGTTATTTTTTCTACAGAACCAAAGGAATTCTTCTAGTGTCGGTATCTTTTCATCCGTATAAAACGAATCAAATTTATTACCAAAATCAAGTGCTTTCAGCTGCGTTAAATTCTTTCCTGATACCGCACCGAACCCATTTGAAGTACGATCTACTGTTTCATCTGTGATTAATACCCATTTATTATCGGATGATTTACGTAAATCAGTTTTAATGCCCCAATATCCAGCTTCTAGAGCATGTTGGAAGGCTGCCATCGTGTTTTCAGGAGCAACCAATACATTTCCCCTATTAGCAAGTGTTTGATTCGTAAAATCGTCTTTTATGACGTTGTATTCCTTTTGGGATAGGTCTGTAACGATTGATTTTGTTGTTTCATAATCTGTTTGTTCGCTGTTTAATCTCGTCCCTAGTGATGTATGCACTTGACCGGATGCATCTTTTAATCCATCTCCAAGTTTAGAATCTATCTTATCGAAATTATCCTTTAGCGAAGATTCGATTCCAATGTTGTCATCAGAACCTGGCTCGAACAAATTAAGATTATCTGTATATTCTGCCATCGTCACACCTCCATTTCATTCAATTCTCCCCATGTTTTCCCTTTGATGTCTCCCCAATTGGCTCTGCGCTGGTGAAAAATCATTCCTGACCGCCTCCGCAATGTTCCTCTTGGAGAAATATCCATATTAACCAATTCAGCTACCTCTTTATCAGCCATTTTTGTATGGTCTGTAACAGAATTTAAACCGCCCGAGAAGTCCGTATATACTTCTATATTCTTCACCCATGGTTGTGGGCGCATATTTCCTCTAGCCATCTATTTACCCCCTTACAGAAGCTTCACTTGGTATGCTTCGTTATTATCACTCGACACTGCAGCAATATACTGGCGTTTTCTCTCCAAGTATTCCTGCATGGTACCTTGATGCATTTCCATAACCTCGTCTTTGTACTTGGCTTTTGCAGTAGCATACAAGACTAATAAATCATGGAAATCAGATCGTATGACCGGTATATCTGTATCAGCTGCAAGGTGCGGTAATTTCGCATAATAATATAAGGTGAAGTCTTTATCTATATCAAAAACAGG
Organism: Niallia sp. WK069_GA_01; assembly: GCF_983173855.1. Taxonomy (NCBI): domain Bacteria; kingdom Bacillati; phylum Bacillota; class Bacilli; order Caryophanales; family Bacillaceae; genus Niallia; species Niallia sp. WK069_GA_01. Next base: position 2,051,711 of record NZ_OZ470138.1, on the reverse strand, counting down.
CTGAAAACTTAAAACGTTTCCCCACTTTTTATAGCCGCATCCTGTTTTATCTTTCAAATTAATTTCGTTATAGTCCTGTTCATCGTCCGTTAACAAAACGATTTCTTCTACATCATCCGGTAATAAGATACTTTTATCTGTTGCAACCAATGAAACTACGCTCATTTTTTGATATTTTGCTACTGGTGTCAGGTCATCCAATGCTCTGTTAATCCAGCCGGTAATATCTGAATCAGAAAGGTAATCATCAATATCTTTCAATACCTCATTAATCATGTCTCGAAGGTTCATTCCATCACCTCATAAAAAAAGACAGGGAATTTCCCTGCCTACTTTGTTTTTGTCTCTTTTTTAGATTCTTTAATTTCTTTAATGATCTCTTCTTTCATCTCAGAAAGTTTTTCATTAATATATTGCGCTAATAACTTCCCATCTTCGCTAGTAGGTAATTTAGCCATATGATCCAGCTCCTTTAAAGTTCTTGTTGATACTTCAAATATATTTTCCTTACTTGTTCTATAAAGACATGATGTTCCAAATTACTTTTCATTTGATTACAAATCTTACAACATGGAATCACATTGTCCAAAGTATAATGTTTGTTATTATCAATTCGATCTAAACCATTAAACACATAAACATGTCCACTTCTAGTGATTTCTTTTGATAATGGCTTATTTCCACAATAATGACATTTTTGTGAAGTTAAATAGGTGAAAAATTCATAAGGAATATCGAAATTATATCCTCGTCTTTCAGCTTGAAGTCCATATTTATAGTAGACTTTCCTAATAGCAGGACTATTATCTTTCGATTTGTCAGAACGGGGCTTTCTAACAATGTCAACACCATTCTTTTCAAGACGTCTTTTAACAGTACCCCTGTCGTAACCTAATAGTTTTGAAATAGCTGTAAGACTCATATTATCTTTTGTATACAGAGTAATGATGTATTCTTCATCAATATTTTGAATCCATGAATGATTAGCTTCATAACGCCCCAATATTTTCACCTCAGATATAATATAGGCAGTGATTTATTCTACCTATATTATACCATTTGAAGCTCATTATCCGCTACGTTAAAGGGATAAATATTATGCTCCTGTGCTTCCTACAATTCCTCTGAAGTTCGATACTCCATAACTGTAACGCATGTCCTTAATACCCTGGCTTTCGCCATATTTTATAGGGAGTAGACTATACCATCATCTTCATAAGATGCCGCTTGGTAGTCGTTGAGGGCTTCCTAAATGGCTGTCCCTGCTGATTGTCCAATCCTTCAAATTGTCACGGCTTGCGCTCGTATTGAAGGCTCTAAGGAGTTTCCAGCATATTCACGGTTTGCTATAACCATCACTGATTATAGGGGCTATGCAGTTAACCCGCGATATTTCGCTTCTAGTGTATCGAAGTCCTCTTCATGCTTGAACTCCGGTTTCACCCTCCAGAAGAAGTTTAACTCACTTACATTTGGATCTTGGATGAACCAAGCGTCACTGTCAGTTAAGTAGTCATAAACTACAACTTCAAGAGAACCTTTCAATGTGTTCATGTCGTTGAAGTCAGTACCGCTTTTACGCTCTGAACCAACAATTTCACGTGCGACGAACTCTAATGATCTTGGCACAATTAATTTAGATGGTTTGTACTGAATTTTATTTCCTGTTTCATCAGGAGCACTGTGCATTGCTTGAATAGCAATCTTTAAGTTTGCATCAGTAAGAGCACCAGTTATTAGATTGGATGCAGTGCCGCCACCTTTTAATGGATGATCTGCTGCAAATAATGCTTTCCCATCATATATCGGGCGAGTAACACCGTCAAAACCGGAATTTAATACTTTAGCAGCGTCTGTATCAACTTTTGTACGTCCGGAATGTGCCAATGCTTTCGGCAGTTTATTGATTACATTGTATTGTTCATCATCATTCATTTCACGAGTTACTTTAAATCCACTTGCAAACGCATCATGAGTGTACGTGATTTCATATCCGTTTGCTGGATCTTGATAAGTAAGTGGATCTTTTTCCGCTTTGCTTGCCCATGGTGTGAATCCTCCTAAGATTAAGTCATATTCCTTTTGTTTCTTGGAATTATTCACTTGGAAAATCTGATTAAATTGCTCTGATTTCTCCGGATAGTTTTCGAAGAAAATCTTTCTTAAACCTGGTTCTAATAATCTACCCCATTGTGGGCTATCTGCTCTACCTAATGACATTTATATCACTCCTATTTGTATTTAGCATATTCTTCAGGCGAAATGCCCATTTTACTTGCTATCTCTATTTCTTGTGGTGTTAAATCTAACCCAATAGCTACATTGTTATCAGAAGTCTCCACGTGCTTTCCTTGGCGTGCTTTTATTTGATCTAATACCTTTTGTTCAGACTGTTGCTGAATAGTCGGTAATTGGCTTTTTAACGCTCTAAGACTAGCAAACTCATAAGCTTCTTTTAACGGCATGCCATATTGTGTGGCTATCTCATACATAGATTGTTCGTGCTGTGAAAAATCCTCTTGTTGTCTCAATTCATTTAGATCAGCATCAATTTGGCGTTGAATCTCTTTCGTTTCAAACTCCTGCAGCTGTGATTTAAGCTGGGATAGTTCATCGTTAACAGGAGAGAAATATTTACTGTATGTTTCCTCGTCAATTCCCATTTGCTGTGCTTGTTGCTGCACTTGCTGTTGCTGTTCTAGCTCTTGTAATGCCTGAATCATTTCATCTGTAGATGTATAGCCAGACAAATTAGCCAGTTTAGTTAAATGTTGTTCATACTCTGTAGAACGTTGCTGCACCTTATCATAATTAAGTCCTTTTTGGATATAATCTGGCGCTTGATCATAAGGTATTTCCATTTCTTCTTTGTTGTATTTAACCTTAAATGCTTGTGGAATAGTCTCCTGTATGGCAGCAGGATCACTTGGTTCCGTATCTACTGGATCAGGTGTATCAACAGGTGTCGTATCAACTGGATCAGCAGGCGCTAAATCCTCACTAAACTCTTGTAAATCCAATCTTAATAAGTCGCTATGGTTGGCGATAATTGACATAAAATGAATCCTCCTTCGCTATGGTTGGCGAATTTTTGTATTATAAAAGGCCAAAGAACTCTCATCCTTGGCCCATAATTTCGTGCATCATATTTCGTTGTTCTTCTGGTGAAGCATTATCAAATATTTCCTTATCTTCTGGTGACAGTGAAGCTATAAGCTCTTCCATCGTTGGAACCGGCTGTTCTTGTGGTGGCGCAGGAGGCATTGCTCCTTGTTGAGCCATAGCAGCCTGTTGTTCCATCATTTGTTGTTGCTGTATCATTTGCTGTTTCCGCTGTAATACGTCCTCTGCTTTTGGAAATTTAACCGTTTCTAACAGCGCTTGATCATCGATAACACCCATTTGGAATAACTCTTTTGCTTGCTCATACATGAATGCTTTTGAATACTGCATGGATGAACCGACTTCCACACGAATATCAAAGTCAGGATCTATTTCAATTACTACTTTTTGTTGTCCACCTTCTGGAAGGAATTCAGTGTATTCACGTTCCCGTTTAATACTATTAGCATTGAACGTTTTAAAAGTAACTTTCTTGTCATCACCAAGAATACGGATTGTTCTATCCTCTGTATAAAACTCCTTAACAAGAGCAATAATCAACTCGCCAATCTCTTTTAATCCAGCTTCTAACGTACGACCAAGTAATCTTATACGTTGGTTCGCACTTTCTTGTAACGCCAAAATAGCACTAGCTGCCGTAATTCCGCTTGGTGCTTTCCCTTGGGATACATCGTGAATACCGCTGACACTTTCAGCATCCCTTTTCTTCACTTCTAAATGGTTTTGGATGAAGCCTGGCATTTCTCTGCCTGGTTCCACCCTAACCATGTTAATATCATTTACATTTAATATTTTATAAGGAAGATTAGTAACAGCATTTGAGTTTAGCCCCGAACCCATCTGATTATAGATTGTTCCATTGCCACCTAAACGAGCATTGTCTATAATCTGTTGATCTAGTATGTTAACCACCTGCTGAGGGGAAATAATCTGTGATAGAACACCCATTGCCCAGAATTTCTTTTCAACCGGGAATGCAGGTACAGCTACAAACGGATATAAGCCATGGTCATAAAATCCTAACTCATCCCTTAATACTGTTTCACCAGCAATCGTTATAAGCCTTAATTGACCGTTTTCTTTCGTCCAATACTCGATAAGCAATACTTTATTATCTTGTTTGCCTGTCTCTTCTTGTTGGTCAAATACGGCAATTTCATCATACTTCTTATCAGACTGCACCTTTTTTTTGTAGCGCTTCTCAATATATTCCGTAGACTTTTGCGTAGCATAGATTACATAATCGCTATCCTGTACGCTCTTGGCACGTGGAGAGATAAAAAATTGATCGATAGGAACATTGATAATATCTACATCACCAAGTTTGTTCATCGCTTCCGGATCCCAAAACACTTTGTATATCGCCATACCATGCTTAATGCGTGTACGTTCGTTTAACTGCAACTTATAATCCATATCTGTTCTATCCCAAATGTAATCAATAACCTCTGACAAAACATCTGCGCTTTGCTCGTCATCTTGCTCCTGCGGCAGACACATTATTTGTGGACGGTTATCTGTCAGCTGGGGAACAATGCTCTCTACGATAGAAAAGCAATGATTTGTAACGGGTTGTATTTGCCCTTTGTATGCAGGCTTACTCTTCCACTGATCACCTTGATAATAATCTTCCTGCTGCCGCCATTTCTTTTCTTCTGCAGCTTTAATCATCCTAGCTTCGTTAAAATGCGCTGTAATCCGCTGTATTAGCTTCTGCTCATCTAATTGCTGATTAGGATCTATCTTTTCTAATTCCAATGGGTATCACCCCTATCCTACTAAGTGTTTGTCATAAACAAACTTATCCCATTTTGTTTTCTTACAATATTTAGCCGCTTCCCGTAAAGTGCCGAACACTCTCCATAGCTCTTTTTCACCGAAACGGTTTATTCTATATACAATATAAATGTAATTATCATTATCACTACGTTTAAAACTAATCAATGGGTATCACCCCTTTCATTCGGTCTAACCCTCTTGCTCATCTACATATCCTTGAATAAAGTTATGCTTGCTTATTTCAATTAACCCTAATGTTTCTTGAAAGCATGTTGTATTAACAGCATGCAAATATTCTCCATTTTTTGTTCTTACAGCAATAAATATCTGTTCTATCCTGTCAATATTCTCTAACGTATCTTCAACAATCGCCTTCGGAGTGATAACTCCTTCTTTTTCTGCTTTCTTTTCCAAAAAGTTAATCATATTTGTCACACCTTTTCGTGTATATGAGAATTAAATTCTTTAATCTTTTCGATTGATTTTCCTCTACCCCAAGAAATATCTTGTTTTTCACATATTTCACATTTACTAATTACTACAGTTACATTTTCATGAATTTCTTCAACTACGAATACATGACCGCTTATAGGAGTACTATCACCAGTACAAAAGAACGATTTAATACTAGAAAGTGCACCTCTGATTAAACAAATCAAATCCATTCATATCAACCCTTTCACCGCTCTGACATTACTTAATAACTTCCCAATCTTCTGCTAAAATGTCACCAATTGACGGTACCCACATAGCATGAGATCCTTGCGCTGTTTTGATTTGAAGATATGGTTCTACTTTGAATAAATCCCCTTCATTCAATCCCCACGCTTCCGCTGTCTGTTTATTACATGGAATTCCTTGAGGATAGCCTTTTTGATAAACCACAAACATTCCTTTTCCATTCCATCCTAGTCTAAATATTTTCTCACCTGTTTTTACTGCTTCAATCGCTTTTCCAAATTTCATTATAAATACCCTCCATCATCTTCATAATAAGTTTCGCCTGTGGCATCTTCCCATTCGCTTGGGTGGTCAAATTGTCGTACATCAGGCACTGTGTTATCCGGTATATTAGGATGTGGCCTGCTCATTAAACCGTACCTTAAAGCGTCAGGTGCATGATCTAATGAATGTGCTGCTATATCTTCGGGATTCTTTTCATCTACAATCATAGAAGGTAATGCTTCGATTAATCCCAAGCAGTTATTGAATATCTTCAACTTGGCATTCTTATATTTCTCACCGCTTACCTGGTCTACATCGTCATATACATGCAGCCATTCTCTTACACGCTTCCAGCCATTGACTCTTTCCTTTGTCGCTTGAATTAAAGGAACGCTAAGTTCCGCAAATACTTCCGCTGGACTCTTACCACTTGCTTTCCCTTTGTTCCAGAAAGATGTATCAGCCACCCGGTAATCAATCCTCTCACCTTCTGATAACCCTTTTACTTTCGTTGCCTGCTCACTTGATAGCAACTTTGATTTAATAAACTCACGATATATATAAATGTTTGCGTCAGGATCGATCGCTCCCCATAAACAAACAAAAGGATCGTTATACCCTTCATCCAGCATGCAGAACCTTTTCCAATCGTTTGGTATGGTAAATGGCTCCACCACATGAATAGAACGGGTAAACTCGCTGAAATATTGTCCGGAGAATGTATCCCAATCCCCTTCTAATAACTGCTTACGTTCTTTGTCATCGAGACTCATTAAACGAATGAGATAACCAGGATCATTTTTAATCAACTCTTGATTGTCATGTACAGTCGCAGGGATAAACATCACCTTATTGATTACTGGTTCCCCTGTTAATGGATGCATAATAGCATTATCATTTTCGTCAGTAACCGGAATGGAATGTACTGTTTCAGGTGGTCCCACATCAATAAAACGCTTTTTAACCCACGAGTGACCAACACCCCCGGGGTTTGTAGTGCTTCTCACGCTTCTAGGATATGGCTTAGAGCCACGCAAACGGGAAAGCATATATTTATACCATTTCTCTTCAAACTGCGTTAATTCTTCCCATCTGATAACGTCATACTCTGCACCTTGATAGTTCATGTAGTTGGAATCATTATCCCAATACGCTAACTCGATGATAGAACCGTTAATCAATGTCCATTCATGCTTGGAAGAATTATATTTGGCTATCTCTTTTGGATATACTTGTAAGCTTCTGCTGATAATGGAACGCTGTAAATCGGGGAATGTACGACGGAATATAATTTGTCTGCTGCCCTCATACTTCATACCGTATTTGAGAGTATCCATAATCGTAGCTTCCGACTTACCTCCACCAGCTGCACCACCGTATAATATTTCATCAGCTTTAGCTTTATGATAAATAATCTGCCTTGGCTGTGGTTTGTATGGAATGACTATTTTCATTCATCATCCATCCCAGGATCAAATACAACCGTAAGGCTGTTATCTAAACCGCCGCTGTGCTGTACCTTCTCCAAGAAAGCTCCGTTTGTTTTCGATATATATTCAGAAGCCTTTAAACGGTCTTTCATCTCGTTGTTATCATTACGCATAGTATCAGTCCAAAATTGTTTTACTTCTTCCATATCAGCTATTCTGTCACTCGTAAGTAGTTTATTTCTTTCTTCAATGTATTTTACTATGTCAGCATTTGTCAGCAATCTATTCGCATTAGTTGTAATGGAGCTAACTGTTTTCGCTTTGTAACCAGCTTTACGGTAAGCTTCACTCGCATTCCCTAATTGAATATAATAATCCGCAAATCTCTTTTGTTGCTCGTTCATTACATAACACCTCGCCCCCAATAAAAAACTAATCTTTAATTATTAACGTTATAAGGAATAAAAACTCTATTTCTTTGCAATTCAATTAATGTTATAGGCAGTTTCATTTCACTGAAAGCCAACATCGTTCTATAGTGTATTTTATTATCTACAAGGAACAATCTAGGTTCGTGGCCATATACACTTTTGATAATACTCTTATATAACAATACCTGCCCTATCGCTTTCATTTGTTCAACTGTCGAAGTAGCTGGATGCTTCTTATTAGGACATTTAACTTCTATCACGCTCATTGATTCATCTATATGCTGAACTATTAAATCTAACCTTATTTGAATGCCATCTACTTTAATTTGATGTTGCTGTTTAATACTTCTTATTTCCGGCAATTTCATGTTTTTGAATATTTCCGGTAAACATTCTTTTACATATAGCTCAAACGCTTTTTCATTTCCGATGAATTCATGCAATATAGGTTCTTTTAATATTTCAACACTTTGTTTATAAGAAATATCCATGATACCAACCTCATCCTTATAAATAATCTGGATCTATCTCTTCTTCCTGCTGTTTCTTTACTAACTCTATATTGGCTGTATGTGCTTCATCTGCTCTTTGCTCTAATTTGTATTCTTTGTAGCTGCCTGCGATTATTTTATTTATTAGTTTTTGTTGATGGTCCATACTTAGCTTTACGTATGTCACGAATGTTATTAGGATGAGAACTGTTATGATTACTAATGCCATTTACTCAACTCCTTGCTTGTTGTTTCTAAACCAGATATTAATACTACAAGTAAGGTTGCGACCCTTTAGTAAGACTTATAGGTTTACTTAATATCTAGTTTACAGACAACAAAAAAAGACACCCTAGTGGATGTCTTCTTGTCTATTCTGCTTCATCCACTCGCCCCTGCGATGAAACAGTGGACTAAGTCCATACTGCGAGTGAGCATTTCAATCAGATATAATTTTTTATACTACTATCATAACACTGATAAATCAATAAGTCTGTGGGTAGTTTGTGGGTTTTACATTGCCTTTTTCAGCTTGCTCATTACCTCTCTTACATAGTCATAACTGTAATCTAATTCCAATGATATTTCTTTTAATGTTTTCCCTTGTATATACCTCATATAAGCAATCTTTCTTGGGAGCCCTTCAAACTTACGCATTGCTTCTTCCATCTTACGCTTTGCTTCTGTTTTCTTTTCTAATAAACTGCTGATCTTCTCAAACTTGATTGTCAGGTTATCGAATCGTTCAGCAGCATTATCCATTGGTACCGTGTGAAACAGCCTGCCACCCATCCACCATTGTTCTCTTTCTGATTCCGTTAGTTGTAATTGCTCCTGCAGCACTTCTATTTCTAAACATAAATCGTTATATAGAATAAAGGTATCTAACATCTATTCCCCACCCTCTTTTGCAATGGCTTTTATCATATCTTTTAACGTGTTCTGCATTCCCTGATAACTAACCGCTATGCCTTTCCATGTTACATAGTATCCTTCATAGATGCCTGACTTTTCTAAGTTAATCCCCTCTACAATCCGGCTGGCATAGTTGGAGTCATTGATGGCACGCTTGTTTGTTTCTCTCTCATACACATAACTTTGTCCACGCTCTGTTGATGCTCTTCCGAAGTAAAACTGATATTGGCTTTTATAATAGCCTGCGATCTTCCACGCTTCTCTTTCTGCTCGGTTATAATAATGTTCTAATTTGGCAATTTGAAAAGGTGTAAGGGCATCTAAGTGATCTTCCATAGCATTTATGGATTTTAATAAATCGTTATGGGTAGTAATAGCAAGACTAGCTCCTTTTGGAAGTTCGTTCTTCATTGCTACCTTTATTTCTTGCGGTGATAAAATCTCTTCCTGAATAGGTTGGTTCATCTATTCACCTTCTTCTCTTTCCTTTTCAATCGGTAATATTCATCCAGTTCAATAAATCCACCATATTTTACTTTGTGGACCAGCACTGTTAATCTGCACATGTATAACCGTTCGAATAATTTTCTTTTTAAAAGGAAAACCGGCGTAACTACCCCTTTTACGTCAATCACTTCTATGCTTCCGTCCAAATTAATAATTTCAAAGTCTGCTATATACTCAGTTTTTCTGTATGTCTTGCCATTCTTCTTAAACTTATCCTGCAGCAAGTACCTTGGTTGAAGGCGAAAGCTTTTAATCTGCTTATTCGCCTTTAACCACTTTAACTGCTCATAATACTTAGCTTCTATTTTGCTATCGAATTGATGACCATCTATTTTCTATTTGCTCATTTGGTACCAGTCTTTTCTTCGTATAGTTTGGTTAGTTGTTCTGGAGAAAGACTCTTTAAGTATTCGTAAGAATAGCCTGTTAACATATCGAGGATGGAGATCATTTCGTCGCTACTCAACTCTGTTCACGCTCCGTTCAGATGAAAAGCCTTCAGGATAACGTTTCATAAGTTTATCTATGTTTTCTGTCGTAACTTCCTCTAAAGTAAAACCGTACAAAGTAGCAAGTCCAGCTGCATAATGCATTACGTCTCCTAATTCTTTTTTGACCTTTTTAGGATCTATCGCATGCCCATGGAAGAGTTGCTTTTTCAATAAATCTGTAACTTCGCCTGCTTCCCCTGATATGCCCATTGCATAATTGGCTTTTATTAGTGATTCAGTTAGTACTACTTCACAGCCATCTTGGATAATAACGTCTCCAACTGTAGGCATCGTTCTTTTGCTCATTTCTTGGTATTCATTTAATTTCATTTCTCGGCACTCTCCTGTCCAATTCTTTAATGGCTGCATATCTATATTTAGGGATCCGGGACAAGAATAGTAATTGTCCCAAATTTGCTTTTTTAAGATTCATAGGTTTCCTACCGCCTTCTAGAATGGTAAATCATCATCCGAAATATCTATTTGTCCACCTGGTGCAAACGAATCTTCCACATATCTTCTTTGATTGTTATTTTGTTGGTTTGATTGATTTTGATTTCTTCTATCTGCAGATTGATCGTTATTGCTTCTTGTATCTAAAAACTGCACTGATTCGGCCACAACTTCCACGACAAATACTCGTTTGCCATCCTGACCCTCATAGTTACGAGTTTGGACTCTGCCATCTACTCCAGCTAGGGAGCCTTTTTTCAGGAAGTTAGCTACATTTTCAGCAGCCTTTTTCCAAACTACACAGTTAATGAAATCTGCTTCTCTTTCACCTTGCTGATTCGTAAAAGTACGGTTCACTGCTAATGTGAAACTTCCTACTGCTACACCATTTGCAGTGTAGCGAAGCTCTGGATCTTTTGTTAACCGCCCTACAAGGACAACGCGATTCATCATGCCTTATTCCCCCACTTCTCGCTATACATCTCACTAAGGGCATGAAATGTTTGCCTTTTGATATCTTCCAGAATTTCAAACGATTCACGAGGGGTTAATCCTTCCTCTTCAACCATATTGGCTAAACCAGTAACAACAAATGACGTACCTAATTTGGAATCTTCCATTTTCTTTGTCAAACTTTTTCCTCCTGTTCGGTTGCATGTTCTTATTACTATTTACTACAATGGATAATGGGTTTATTTATGCATTTTTACTTAAATTCGTAAGAATCGCCCGTCTGTATAAGTACTTGGTGCTTCTTGCTGTATGGTATAAGCTTCCTTACTGCTTGTTTATTTATGTTTGGTTCAAATACTGTAATGATTACCAACTCTTCATTGTCCTTTGTTCGGGCACCATGTTGAGTCACTCTTCTAATCATTGAAACCACTTACCTTAACATGCTTCCAATGATTACCTGATCTAACAGAAGATATTATTGATTTTGGTATTTTTGTAATGTGTTCAATTTCTGCATTTGTTAAATCCGTATAATAAATCAATACTTTCACGCCATATATTTCAAGCTCATCATGTTTAGCTTTTTTGTTATGTGAACCTACTTTGAATTTTCCATTTCTAATAGCATCCTGCATATTTTCTAGTTGTGACCCTTTTCTGAGATGCTCTGGATTAATACACATTTTGTTATCACACAAATGTCTAATCAAATCTCCTTTTTCTAACGGTTCAAACATCTGCTCATACACGTGTCTAAATATTAGTTTTTCATGCATCCTTGGATATCCTCGTTTACCCGGTTTGTGGGATGTACAAATGAAACAACCATTTTTGTCTACTTCATAATCAATTGCGAATTTCCGAATATTATAATGCCTACGATAAATCTTTGAGCATTCCGGTGAACAAAAATTCCTTTTACCCTGTTTTATCCTTGAAGGAAATTCTGCAAATTCTTTTTCGCAACAGCAACATTTAATTTTTACCATTAGCTTTAATTTCCTCCTTAATCATAAATGTCTCATATGTTCCGTCATCTGTATTAGGTATAAGACCTTCCATGAACAAGGAATATTTATCTTTTCCGAAATGCTCTCCAAAGCGCTCTGACCTCATTTGTCTTAAATACTCAGCAAAATCAAAATCCTCGTGAGCTCGATCATGACACTTTTTACACAACGGCGCTAGGTTTCGCCAATTCCCTGTACCTATATGACTCCGAAATACTAGATGATGAGCAAAAATCGGCGTATGACCACACATCATACAATAATCTCCAAACTCTTCAATCATGCGATCATAGTCTTTTTTTATAATTTTTGTTCGCTCTTTTCTTGATGGGATAATTCTCCCTCTGTATAAATATGGATTTTTTTTCTTCTTTGGACGCTTTTCTTTATGTTTGGGTTTATCTTTACTTTTCTGATGTCCTGCCAGCTGCTGTTGTTTGGAATATGGATGAAATCCTAGATCCATAATCTCACCAAGTTTCTTAGTGCCTTGTTTTCTTCTGCATATAAATCAGGAGTAGATTGTTTTTGCTCTAATCTAAGTGTCAATTCTTCCAATCTAGCTGTTAATTCGCGTGTTAATTCAATTTCTTTTGATAAAGAATCTTGCAAGGAAGTTACTTCTTCTCTTAAACCAGCTGTTTCTTCTTCCACATCACCGCAGGCTTCAGAAATAGATTCTAATTCCTCTACTTTCGCTTTTAGACTTGCAATCAATTTATCTTTTTCTACTAATGCAGTTTCCCTGTTTGTTAGTTTAGTAGCTAATTCCTTCATAGCATGGTCATATTCAGGCTTTTTATCTTGTTTAGGGGGAATCTTATCTGTTTGCGTTTCACATGAATCCAGCGCCTTTACAGCTGCTTCAATTTCTTTTGCTCTTTTGCTTTTCCACATGTGAATCGCTGCATCTCCTACACCGAATTTTTTACCAATCTCCACATATGAGAATTTTTTAACATGTTTCCATTGTACGAATTCTTCCACCGTCATATTTATTTTCGATTTCCCCACTACTTCAACTCCCTTTCTTAATGCTTGTTGGATTTTAGAATCTGATACACCGTATTCTTTTAGTTTTTTTATATCTGACTTCTTTATGTTTTGACCTTTAGATAAGATATTTTGTATTCTTCGTTCCTTTGCCTCTTCATCCAACCAGCGACCAAGTTTCTGTAGATTCTTTCCTACACTGCATTCTTTGCGACAATAAATGTGTTTATCTTTTAATTCCAGATGACACGGATCGCAATAGTTATCAGTTAAATGGTCTATTTGATTAAGTATCCCTTTCCGCTTAAGGTTCATTAATTAATCCCCTTCTCTTCCAGATACTTATTTATTTTCTTTTTGTGACGTTGATAAAATCCGTTAATCTGAAAATAGTTCAACCCATACAAGCTTGCGATTTCTTTGTATTTTAACTTGCCGATATATCGATGTTGAACAAACTCTTCAATCGTTATTTTGAGTGGTTTTGGTTTAGCTGTATCAATTTTCCCAAGAGAATCACCGATTTCCCGTAACTGTTTATAGATGTTGCAACCTTCGCATAATTCCGGTGTGAAATACTGTTGGCTCTTTTCGCAGGATTTACACTGTTCCAGCAGATCATCCATCTTTTTAAGCACCTTTATATCCATTCAGCTCACCACTTTCTTTGCCGGCTTTAGCAAGACTGCGTTTGTTCTTTCTTTGATTTTCCCTTTGAGCAACCTATCCAATATCAATACATGTATATCAACCCAAGGACGTTGGAAATATGCTGCTATTTCCAGGTCGCTTTTTCCGTTCTTATACATCAAGTCCAGCTCTTTTACATCTTCTTTATCCCAAATAAAATTCTCTAATTCCAAGGCAATGTATACCTTTTTTCTTTCTTCCGTCATATATTGTTTTTCAATCTGATTAATAGCTCTTTTATCTTTTCCTTCTTCGGTTTGTGCTGCTATCATAAGCCAGTCACCCGATAATCGTCACCAGTCATTTTGATTGATTTGGTGCCTTTAAACATTCTAGAAACAATTCTTCCACCATGAGTTCCATATTTGTTAATTAATCCGTTCGCATCATAATTCGTGGTGAAGATGTTCGGCTTTTCTACTCTTGAACCGATGATGGAGAAGAGCGTATCTACCGCCCATGACTCTTCACCATTTTTGCTTTTTACATACTCAGCTCCAAGATCATCTAATATAACTAAATCAGCCTTTGCTATATTTTCAAAAATAGTAATCTGTGAATCTTTATAGCTTCCATATGTGCTCTGTATCTTCTTCATAAGCATTGGAACGTCTGCGAAGATCACTTTGCATTGTTTTTGTTTCAATTGCATTGCTATCGAGTGAGATAAATGAGATTTTCCTATACCGTATGAGCCTTGAAATAAGAGTGAATTAAAGCCTTTTTCGGCAATCAGCTTATGAAAGTGCTCCGCATACCATTTCGCTTTAAAATAGGCATCCTCTTGTGTTTGGTTCTTAGGTTCGTAATTATCAAATACTGCCTTTTCCGTATCACTTGGTACCAGGCTGTTATTCCAGAAGAAGGCTTCCGCTTCTGACTTCTTGCGGAAATCCTCCATTTCTTTTTCTAAAACCTTATTATCACAAGCCAGACAATGGCTATATTCTTTTCCTGCACGAATGATGATAGGCACTATACAGCCACAGATTTCACACGTTCTCTCTCCTGCAAATTGAATCTTAGAAGAGATTAGAGTATTGATCGGTTTCAACCTTACTTCCTCCCTTGTCGTTAGAATTCTTCCGTTCCCAATTCAAGATAGTTAAGTAATCACTCTTATACTTTTTGCCTGTTGATCCTTTGTAAAGATTCAGACGTTCAATTCGATCATCAGTCCCTGCTTGTCCGAATTGATCTAAAAGTTTTTTATGTTCTGAAGGAAGCATCGAGACAAATTCAGCATATTTATGTTTCTCTTCTTTTCTCTTCTTTACTATTCTTTTCTTTACTTTACTTTGGGGATTAATGTCGTCATTTTCATCGTTAATGTTATCAATAACTAAGTTTTTGTAGTCATTAACCTTATCACCACAAATAAGTAAGTGACTTTTTGGTATTTTCACTTCCTGCCTCCTAGAAACAGCCTCTAAATATCTAAGCTGAATGCCTTTAGATGTAAGGATAGCTTGTTTTTCAAAAACAGTTTTAGAAAACAATTCCCACTTTAAGCAATCGTTTATGACATCATTAATCGAGTTAATGTCTACATTAATAGACCTAGAAAAGAGTAATTGTTCCTTTTCAGTCCAGTTGTAATAATAGCCATTCTTATATATTTTCATAAGAAGTTTGATTACAATGGCAAAGCCAGTAACTCCGTGCTGCGCCTCTATTAATGCAACCTTATCGTCTTGATCTATATCAACATCCAAAGGAAAGTAGTCTAATCCTTCTTTTTGAGGCCTAGCCATAAAACCACCTTCTATGTGTTATTTAGAACGTACGCTCCTGTAGCCAACAAGGTATTTTTGGTATATAATGGGCTACAAGAGCATAATATTTATAAACTGATCGAAATACTTGTCTAACGTCTGCCAACGTTAGGCTTTTTTCTTTTCTTGGAGTAGCAAACGAAATGTTTCTTTCCCTTTAGGAGTAATAAGTGTTTGTGCATCCGCTTTTCCGTTTTTCTCCCAATCTTTTAATTCAAAGAGATTTGGAACATATTGCATATATGGTTTTAATTTCTTTCTTTGATCTCGATAAACATACTTATTATCAAGAAGCCAATTTATAAAAAAACCTTGTTTTACATGTAGTTCTTTAGCAGTATCTCTAAAGTTAGTTAAAAGATTGCGATCAACAAGAGCATCGAAATATTCTGCTTTTGGTGACATAACAGCTATTTCTTCATTTTGTTTTCTGACAGTTTCAAGAGTAACTTTAAATAAAAGTTTTGTGGATTCATCCGCATGTTTTAGATAAGTATCCACGAATAAATCATCATTTGCTACATAACCACCAGTCTTTCGTATTGTAGGAAGAACATCATGAGTTACCCATCTCTTAAAGACTTTCGCTTCAGTTTTTCGACTTCCAAGTATTAGACTATATAATCCAGATTCATTAACTATAGATTTTTCTGGGTTACCAATACCCTCATTTAAAATGATGGTATTCTTTTCATCCTCATCTAACCTTGAAAGAGCTTGACTGGGATTATTAATTTCTAATACTTCACAAATATCCTTTGCAACAAACCAGACCTCATTATCCTTTATGACTGTACGAATAAGACTTTGTCCATAATTGAAAACCTTTTGCAATTGATCCATTCACTTTCCTCCAATTCATTTTGATAACACTAATGTAAAGGTTCTTGAAGTGAACTTCCACCAAACCTTTCGCAATATCATCTCCTTTTAAGAAACTTTTTCTTTTTCTAAAACAAGTAAATCTTGAATCCTGCATCCGAAAAACTCACATAATGTAGCAATCAACGGTGCATTAAAAGCTTCGTAGCGTTGATGATAGAAGTTAAGTAAGGTTCCATAAAATATCCCTGTTTGCCTGCTTAATTCCTTTACCGAATTGATGTTGTGCTTCGCCATAAGAACTTTTAATTGATGTTTCACCTTCATCGAATCACCTCCCCCGAAGGCAAATATTATAACTTCATATAATAATATTATAACTTCTTACCAATTTTGACAAGCAAAAATTAACACATCCTATCATATCTTCATAATTTGGTAAAATTTAATTGACATAAAATGAAACTTTTTAGTATATTGTTAAGTATATATAATAACAAAGTATAAAAAAGTGAAAGGATGTTATATATCATGAAAGTAAAAAATAGATTAGCTATTTTGATGGCAGAAAGGGAAATTCGCTCTATCGCTGAGCTAGAACGTATGTTAAAAAACGCCGGCCACCCTACTGCACGAAAAACTTTAGATCGATTACACAAGAACGATAATAACCAAATCCATTACGATACAATTGCTGCCATTTGCGAAATTCTTGAATGTGATATTGGTGATCTTTTCGTTCTAGTAGATGAAACCGATTAAACAAAACCATTGCAATAACTTATTACCGTATTACGTAAATCCAAAATAAAAGGAGTGTACACAAATATGCATGTAAGAATTGATTCATCTAAACCGACTACTACTATATCCTGGAACCCTGATACATTAAATTTGGTAGAAGATTACCGTTTTAACAAAAGAAAGAATAACCGCAGCATAGCTGTTGATGAACTTGTCCGTTATGGTCTTAGATATTTAGAACTTGTTGAGAAAAAGAAACAACGTGATCCGGGGAGGATGCAAGGATAATATTCGTGCATCCTCTTTTTTTGTTAAACAAATTTTTCTCTCACTCTTTCTTCAGCTCCACCAGCTACTGCTTTATCTGCACAATTGGTACAAATTAATTTATTAGCCTTTCCTTTAACAAAAGCTAAATGTACTGTATGACTTTCATTGAATGAAGAATTACATAATTCGCATTTTGGTTTATCCTTTCTAACGCTACTGAATGCTTTATAACTCATGAAATTTTTCCATACAAGTGTAACTTCGAACTTCTCTGTATAATGCTTTTCAAAAATAAAACTCACCTTATTCCTCCTCTTCCGCATCCATGTATTTGCCACAGCAGGGACACTTTAATTTAGGTATGACCTTGTAATCAATCTGTATTTGATCACATTCCTTGCAAGAATAAACAATCATTCTCTTAACACTTCCTCCACCGCTAGAACAATGCTATTTGCCATTTTAAGTACCAGCGATAGTTTAGTACTCTGCAATACTAAGAACTCCATATATCCACTTACATTGACTATGCCAGTTATGTGAATGTCTCCTACTATAGGTAAAACTTTTCTAACCCCTGTACCTGGCCTTAATGATCCCTCCCTTATTTAATCCCCATAACAACATAGCCGTCCTGCTGAGCAAAATCTGTAATGTAGATAATTTTCTTCGATACGAACCTACCAGTGAACGCTTGTCTTTCTGGTAAAAATTCTTGTAATAACAATGTATCGTCTACTTGAAAATCACGGTCATTTTTTCTGATTTCAAATGGCTTTGTACCATCTGCAACAGCAGCAAAGTATTCTGGCCATAACTTTAATTTGTGGACCTTATTAGCCAATCAGATCGCCTCCACATCAACATTTTCAATTGGTGGCATTTCACCCAAACGTTCAAATGCTGTTTTCTTCATATTTGCAAGTTGTTCATTAAAATCAAATGCACGCCCAATAATTCGCTTTAACGATTCGCCGACTTTATAAAAAAACTTAACTGAACCCTCTTTTGATGCTGTTGCCATTGTAATTTCTAAAGTCATCGGAATATTTAGCACCCTTGCACCAGACGTCACTTCCGAAATGTTAATCCTATTGCTCAATGGTATAGCGCAAAATCTGTATTCCCCCACTTTAATTTCATGACCAACTGCAGGCTCCCATTTATTATTAATAGCTAAATAAAAACGTTGAGGTTGTTCATTTACTGTAATCTCCATGTTCTCCACCCTTTCTTAATCAACAGAACTATCATTTTGTTTCCCAGTTTACGAATTGTTTTCTCGGTCCAGTTCGGCCCAAGAATCGGACAAATCTCGGGCCATATTTTCGTAATGCAAATTATTCTTCATAATTACTAACAACTTCATTCCCACATCCAGTACACTTAATCGATACTAAAAATTCACCAGAATCATAAACTTGGATTTCATTTGCCTTTTTGAAAAACCCGTCTTCTAATTCTGATAATTGCCCACAATTAGTACACTTGATAATAAAACCCATACAAATATCTCCTTCTTTTATGTCACGCATAAGTTTCGTACTATCCATTATGGTAATTCAATTGAAACTACTATGACTTTTTTCCAAGGAAGACTTTCTACGTATTCTTCAGCCTTCTTTTCGACTATTTTTTCTTCTTCATCAGTTAAGGATTTTCGGCTTGGATATTCGTTATCAAAAATAAACTCTCCACGTTCTCCAATTAACTCTTCTTCATCGGAAGATTTAAAGTAAACTCGTTCATCTCCCTGGTAAACTTCGTCAATTTCCGCCTGTCCCCACTTGCCCATATAGTAACTCCAATCATCACCGCAAAGTTGACCATCAACCATAGGCACAATTGGCAATTCGGGATTCTGGTCAATCAATTTTAGCAATTCCGTAATGTTATTTTGTTGAATTTCGTGTTCTGTTTTCATATTCGTCTCTCCCTTTCCAACGCATAATAGTTATCTACTACGCACTATCTATTTACTTCGTATAATTAAATCGCAATCTTTTTCTAGCTTCTTAACTGCGCAATCTCTATGAGCAACAATAGAAAAATTCCCCTGCTCAAAAACTAAACCTTCACATACTTGATGGCAGTAATAACATTTCATTACTCCAACTCCTTATATAAGTTGTCTACTATCACTTAATCCACTTATGCATAGCAGCCTTATAATTCATCAACCGGATACAGCGCCTGCGCCAGCGAGCGTCCATCTTGGATGGATGGATCGCCTCCAGCTCCTTTGATTTTCTTGTAAAAAATTCAATACGACGTAAATCCTTGATTATTGTCTTACTCACCTCTTTAGTTGACTCCTTTACTCTTTAGTTTCCAATCGTTGAAATATCCTTTTATAAACCTTTTACTCAAATTTTTTCTACTAACAACGTGGTTAACTTCCGATTCATGCTCATAACCTTCTGTTACTGATACGTCATACACATGGTTTTTCGTAAGCACTTTGCAGTAATGGAAAGGTGTATCTCCGAGCTTGATTGTTCTTTCGATGAAATACTTTTCGACTCGCTCACTGATCAGTTCTTCAATCAGTTGCTCCAATGTCGGTGCGAATAGGTGTACCTGGCTGTTATACATTTGTTCACCGCCTATGAAACTTAATTTTTCATAAATACTAGCCAATGCGTTTTGCTTCTGCGATTTCCAAACAACGGTTTTGCATCAATAGCTTTAAGGATTGCTGGTAATCTTATTTGATCCTCATTCCACTTAAAAATAAGTGTTCCATTCGGTTTAAGCACTCGCATGCATTCATTAAATCCAGCTGCAATATCTCTCTGCCAATCTTGGCCAAGTTTTCCGTACTTTTTGGCCAACCAAGAATCTTCGCCAGCCTTTAATAAATGTGGTGGATCGAATACGACGAGATAAAAGGAGTTATCTTCAAATGGCATATTTCTAAAATCTGCAATTATATCTGGCGCTACAATTAACTGTCTTCCATCACATAACGTGTCGCTTAATTGGCGATTATCCATGTACACAACATCTTCATGCTGCTTGTCGAACCAGAACATCCGACTGCCGCAGCATGCATCTAAAATACGTTGCAAGTCTTTCCCTCCTTTCTATGAAACTTAATAATTCTTGTGTTAATAAGTTCTTACTGGCAAAATTATTGTCTTAACAATAGATTCATCATTCATGATTATTGGTCTCATTTGACCATGGAAATATATATTAATCAGCTCGGAGTTTAACTTAAAATGCGCCTCTAGTGCATCCCTCATCATCTCAACTGAAAAGGTAATCTTATCGAAATCAGGTTTAACTAATTCTGTAGTCGGCAATATCGTTTTAAAGCTGTTTTCCGAATCAACCATGACTTCAATAGTCACAGAGTTTTCTAAAAAACTCATTTTTACAGCTTTGTTTATAATATTGCTTTTCATCATTTTTAGAGTATTGTTAATAGACTTAAAAAGTTGGAGCCATAATTTTATTTGTTCTTTATTTAATGTAATTGATTTTTTATGTGAATCACTTCCAATTACATTGTAGAGATCCGGATAAGTTCCTTTTGCAAACATGTAATTTTTAGGGTTTACTAGGTAATCTTCATTAAATCCATGTATCTCCCTAATATGAATTGCTTTGTGTGAATTTGTTGCTAATATATCGCCTTCTTTGGTGTGTAATGCATAGCTAAGAATAGGACGAGAAAGACCATCTCCAACAAATTTTTTAACTACTTCTATCGCTACTCCATATAAATCTTTATGGACAAATTCAAATTCCAGATTTTTATTAATCACTTTAAATCCCCCTTTTTAATGAAACGCAATACAAATTTTGATTACTTGATATTTCTATATTGCTTCACAAGGCTTATTAACTTCTCGCATTGCTCTATGTTAAACATACCTATATGTGCTTTCTCAGGTGGTAAATCCATTACTTGTTGCATCCAACTATAGGCTGCTGAACGACTCATTTTTCTCTTTTTCCATAATGGATCAAATAAAGAATGAGCTCTTTTTCTCATTTCACGGAGATTCCTATTAGCCAAGGTTCCTAATGGTTGTCTGGTGTTTCCATGTGTTCCGACATAAGCATCACATGGACTGCATACGTATAAATTAGTTTTATAATCGTTTGCATAAAATTCTTTGCTGCTCATAAAAATACTCGGAGTGTTACAATATGGACAGATTACTATGATTTGATTACTCATTCATTATTTCCTTACCTTTCAATGATTCTCGCTTTCTCATAAGCTCCTGGAACCATTCCTTATCGTTTGTATCTAATGCTAGATTGATAAGGAAATTGATCTCTTCCTCGCTGTATCCTTCCAAATCTGCTTGGATTAAATCCATTCTATAGGCCAAATCAATTTTAAATTCATAGATGCCTTTTACTTTGTATTTGAAGTAATGAGCTATTTTTACTAAAGGGCCATTAATATCGTGTATAAAATAGGAATGACCGTTAAAATCAGTAACAGAATCGCCTTTTTTCATCCTTCAACAACCCCCATCCCCATTAGAATCGTTATGATAAGGAATACAGCCCAAAAGATTACGGGCCATATCCAATGTTTATCCTCCAATAAGATACATTCTTCCTGTTCTTCGATGTATGTAGCTTCTGGCTGCTTGTATTTGACAGCTTCCATGCAACCACTCCTGTTTCGTTTAATGATCGTATGGCGACATTACTCATACTCGCCATGAGTATCCAATTTACAACGTTTGCAGTATCCTGATTGTTCAATATCGTTACTCCAATAACCTGTACTAATGGTATAAGTCTCCCAATCATGACCTCTGTACTTACAGATAAGTCGTTTAATGAATTTAATCAATTTCTCACCTTCCTTTGTCTCCATAGTTGTCAAAGGAGCAATTAAGCTCCTTTTTTTAATGAATTAGATAGAAGTTGTATTGCGTCGCTGGCATCATCGGCAGTAAACCATTCCATATCTTTTTTCATATGTTTTTTCAGCGTTTTATAAGCTTCATCTTCTGTAATGTTTTTGGCAGTTGAAACATCTTTTAGAAGCTTATTAACGAAATTCAATTGCTTATCAGAAGCCATAGGAGCATTTTTGCTAGGTGATTGATTATTGTTTGAATTAGGAGATTCATTTTTATCGTCAGTGCCGCTATCAGCTTCTGGATCGTCTCCAGTTGGAATCATAAATACTTTCATAAGGGCATACTTTTGAGCACCTGTAATGGCTTTGTAAATTGCTTTGTCTCCAGCATCCTGACCGTCTCCACTCATACGAAATGCAATATGTTCCCCGCTATCTCCATCATAGAAATTAAACTCCATATCAACTGATACAATGTATTCCGTTTTCCCTGCAGCTGTTGTATGTTCTCTGGTAGTATGATTCAGTAAATTAGGTACCATCATGACGTTTTGATCAGCAAGGACTTCACGAACCTTTTCCGCAACATCGGATTCAGTAGCATATTTATATTTATGGAATTTATTAAAACCCTTTTTCTCGATGTATTTAACTTGGCGCATTACTTCGGATAATTTTTTTACTAAAGATTTATTAGTTTCAGACACACTATCCATCTCCTTGTGTTATAATTACCGTGACATATTTTCCAATGGGGCAAATAAGTTGGCGTACTTATTTGCCTTATGTTAGTTTGAACTCGAATTTTTCATCTTTCTCCACAACTTCTACACCAGGAACAAATTCTCCAGTATCTTTGAACACCAATTTACCTTCATGGACAACACATTGTTTCTTCAACTCTGCCCATTCTGTTGACCATTTGTTTTTTGCATATCCTTGACTGATAGCGAACTCCAGTAATGTATCTTCATCCTTTTTAAACTCCGGCTGCTGTTTCTTTAATGAGATTTTTCCATAAGGGAGTTTGATTGATTTCTTCGCTTTCTTACCAGCTTCTTCTTGTTGAGCAACTTCTTCACGTAAATACACTTCTAATGTAGTGGTGTAATACGATTGCTTATCAATAAACTCTTTCTTGGCTTCCTCCCCCCACTCTTTGATTTTTTCGATTTTTGCAAGAAAAGGAGCAACTTGGTTTTCGATGATTGCGTCGATCTCCTGTTTCTTTTCTTCGAAATAAGCGATGCGTCTGCTTGCTTCTGTTGCAGAATCCAAGTTGTTAACGATGAAATTCTTTTGTTCCTCCACTTGCTCCAATACTTCTAATTCTTCTAACACTGTTTCTAAATTTTTCATGCGATTTTACCCTCCCATTTAATTTGGATATTTTCTATAGAATGGATAGATAAGAAATCTTCCATAACTTCATCAATTAGTGTGATTGGGACACCATTATCAAAATCAGTCTGAAACGATTCGTACACTTCATCTGCATCAACGAGGACACCGTCATTTTCATAACGAGCATTGATATAAGAGAATATTTCAGACTGCAACATCCTCACCGCCACTCAGATCGACATCTTCATCAAGAAAATTAACTGGACCATAAAAGAAATGCCCTCTGATTTTTTCGTTAACGCTACCCACTTCGTAAGAATGAGTGGATTTATAATCTTCTTTGTGAACTGGAAGTTCTAAAACTTCACTTAACTCTGCAGCTACTTCCATTGCTTCTGCTTTTGTTGTCTGAGGAGAGTAATCAGCTATTGTGATGTAAAAACCTTTGTCATAAGCTTTAGATACAAACTCCATGAATTTTTGTTTGTTCATATTACTTATCCTCCTTTTGGGATTTTTTCATTTCATCTTCAATCATTTTTTGTCTGATGATCTGATACAATAAAGCGTGAGCTTTCTTTTCTGCCTTCTCAAACATCGGACCTTTAATAATTGTCACTTTCACCTATACTCACTCCTCAAAATAATTTTTCTGATTCATAAAAAAGTATTTCTTCTGCTTGCTCCTTGTTTATGAATCCTTTCTCGATATATTCATTGAACCTTGATTTGATGAATTCAACACAAGCAACAACAACCATTGCGTTTAAATCAGGAATTTGCATTAATTGTTCATAAGCAACTTTATTTCTTTGCTTTAGATACCTTTTATTTGCTTCTGTTCCTGTCTCTGGTGCATATAGATGACAGAATGAACATAAAGTTATTAAATTATCTGTGACTGATTTCCCTCCTAAGTAAAGTGCTAACATATGATGAACTTCTAATTCTTCAGTGCTGCCACATAATACACATTGGTAATTATCTCTTTCCAAAATCTCATATCTGATTTTATTTCCTTTTACTCTTTCAAATAAATGCATGTGAGAAACTGGCAATTTAGGACACCTTCTTTTTATCTAACCATTTAAAGAAATCATCACGGTTAACACGTTTAGTTCTTCTTACACGAATTAACGGAAAATCTTTCTCATCCATGATTTCATATGCTACTCGTTTGCTAACACCTAAAATTTGCGAAATTTCATTAGCTGTCATCATTAACGGAAAATCTTTTTTTTCCATTCAACTACCCCCTCAAAGTTTACTTATAATTCAACTTAATCGATAAAAAAAATATCATCTAGTTTACAATCCAATGATCTAGCCATTCTTACAGCTAAAGTTAGACTTGGAGTTTTTTTCCCCCTTTCAAGTTTATTCAAATAATCGTAGGAAATATTTAACATGGAAGCAAATTCCTTTTGAGTTAATCCTCTTTTTATTCTGATATCTCTAATGTTGTTGACCAATAATTCCACCTCACTTTCTGTTTAGTTTCATTATCACTCAACTTCTATTTCATTATACATTTAAGTTGAATTATTAGTCAACAAGTTTATAGAAAATAATTCGAATTAATTTGAGTGCGGTTTATAAAATGTTGATAAACCATTCAATTTACATAAGTTTTAAGGCATAATATAAATGAGTTATTTTGTATTCAAGGTGGTGTTATTGTGAAGGGTTATGGAGAAAATATTAAAAAATATAGAAAATTAATGAAATTAAACCAAGAACAACTAGGTGAAAAAGTAGATGTCACCAAGTCGTTTATATCTAAACTCGAAAATGAAGCAGCAAAACCAAGTCTTGAAATGTTGGTTAAGATTGCAAACGTTTTAGAAGTAGATATTGGTGATTTAATCGATAACAAAAAAGATGTACCTCAAGAAATAAAAGATGCTGGCGGCGAATGGATGGTTTTAGGTGAACAATTAGAAAAAGAAGGGATTACTCCAGAACAAGTCAAGCAATGGGCTGAAATAGTCAAAAATATGACAAAAATTAGTGAGTAAAATCCCTTGATATATAAGCGTTCATATTGAATTGTCGAAATATGTCATCATATACCTATTTTTTTTCGACAAAATAATCACCTTCACTACCATGAACCATGATATATTAGAATTAACAAAAATAGAAACGTACGTTCTGTTTTGTTCTGATATTGGGGTGAGGAGTAGATTATTGTGAAGATCATCTATGTTGAAGAGTTGCCAGCTGACGTTATTATCAAAGTGAAAGATTGCCTTCTTGTAGGGACAAGCCGAAAAAAGGGAGAGATTTCTCAATGAAAGGTTATGTTCGCAAAAGGGGCGATAAATGGAGTTATACTGTTGATATAGGAAAAGATCCGATTACGGGGAAACGGAAGCAAAAAACAAAGAGTGGTTTCAAGACGAAAAAAGAAGCTGAAACTGCATTGAACGAACTTGTCTATGAAGTGAATAATGGTTCTTGGATTGCACCAAAAGAATTAACATTCAAAGAGTTTTCTCTTGATTGGTATGAAAGCTACAAATATAAATTGAAAGAAACAACATCAGAACAATATTCAATCAAGATTAATAAGTGGATCAATCCTTTTTTTGGGAACAATAAAATCCAGGAAATCAAACCTGTTCATGGACAAGCTTTTGTTAGTAAATTGTTAGATAGTTTACAACCAGATACAGCCCATAAGGTATTATCCGTTGCTAAAATGATTTTTAAACATGCTGTACATTTAGAAATAATTTCTAAAAGTCCTTTAGAAAACATTACGATTAGCAACCCTAAGAATAAGAAAAAAAATACCTGGTCCTTCGAAGAGTTAAATCATTTTTTAAACATTACAAAAAAATACGATGAATTTTATTATGATGTTTTCACAGTTGCTGCCTTTACTGGATTAAGAAAAGGAGAAGTTATGGGGTTAAGACGAATAGACCCAGACTTCTCCAAGAATATTATCAATATACGTCAGAGTATTACAGAAACAAAAAAAGGTGTTCAGATTGGATTACTGAAAACACCTTCTTCATATAGGAAAGTTGCCATAGATTCTTTTGTCTCCTCTATTTTAAAGGAACGGATTAACAAAAACAATGCCTACAGGTTGAAGTTCGGTCCAGAATATCAGGACAACGGATTGATTTTCTGTCATCCGGATGGAAAACCATTTAGACCAACCAGTTTAAATAGACCATTTAGAAAATATATAAATATTGCTGGCGTTCCTAAAATTAGATTTCATGATATGAGACACACTCATGCTACTTTGCTTTTGGAACTTAACACAAATCCTAAAATAGTGGCTGACCGTTTAGGTCATTCTTCTGTAAAAATAACGTTGGATACTTATAGTCATGCTTCTATAGGATTGCAGTCAGATGTTGCAAATGTGTTCTCTAAAAAGGTAAATGAAAAGTAACGTGGTCAAAATGTGGTCGAGCCTAATGATTAATCCCCCAGAATGCTAGTTTTATAGGGATTACTAAGCTTTGACCATAATCATATCAGGATCATGGCGCAGGATTGCTTTTAGTCCAGTCGAATACGTAATGCCTGCTTTTTCATTCACCTGAATCTGCAGAACGTTTTCTTGTGTTTTCTCAATTGGATCTTCTAAGCTAATAACATTTCGATGATACAGATGCGCATTTTCGTTAAGAAGAGAATATAAGGTTGTCGTTTTACCTGAGCCGGTCGGACCAGTGAAAATCACAAGCCCGTGAGCATGCTTTAATAAAGCAATTAATTTTCGTGAAGCGTCTGGAAACAAACTGATTTTAGAAATGGGGATATCATTTTTTTCTTGTAAAATGCGAATAACTAAGCTTTCATGTGGAATAGACGGGAGTGTGGAAAGACGCAGTCCAATATGCTGTCCTTTTATCGTTGTCGAATACGATCCATTTTGAGGTCGCCTTCGTTCGCCAATGTCCATAGATGCCGTGAATTTAAAATGGGAAATTAATTTGTCACAATCTTTTGAGGGAAGGATATGTCTAGTGTGGAGTTTATTAGAGATGCGGAACTGGAGATGAGATTCTTTTTGTTTCGGGATAATATGTATATCTGTCGCTTCATCTTCAACCGCCTCTCTAACAATACGGTTTGCTAATGCTTCAATCGATATCACGATGCATAAAGCACCACCTTTCGTTATTTTATTAATTTATTTCGACATTTTTTTCGTTTATCCTTCTTTCCTCTTTTATTTTTTTATTTATTTTATCTAGTACTAAGGAGGCTGCCTTATCTCCTTACTCACTTTTTTCATAAAGCTCTTCAGCTTCTAATTGTATTCCATTGTTTTGTCAAAAACGAAATATAGCTCCAATTCTCCCCACTAGTAACCATTTAAATTCTGTTTATCTTTTCATACCATTTTTTTAATACATGATAATAAAAAATAGTAATGGGAAAAGCAAAGCTGTAAAAGGCGGCGGATAAGTAACTGTACCATTCTCTGAAATCAAACACTTTAAATTTCACAGATATTGCTTCATAGATAGTGGATATAACA
Organism: Niallia sp. WK069_GA_01; assembly: GCF_983173855.1. Classification (NCBI taxonomy): domain Bacteria; kingdom Bacillati; phylum Bacillota; class Bacilli; order Caryophanales; family Bacillaceae; genus Niallia; species Niallia sp. WK069_GA_01. The sequence goes on along the minus strand of NZ_OZ470138.1, from coordinate 2,023,692 downwards.
ATAATAACGACTATTAATAAAAGAGTATTTCTTCTTTTTTCCTTCCAATAATCATACCAATAAACAAATAAATAACCGATTATTGGATACAAAATCCATTGTAAAAATAGGTCGAAATATTCATATTTAGTTGAATCATTAAAATCATATAAATTCACTAATGTGGAGCCTGAGAGTAGATGATCCACTATCTTGGAAACTGCACTAATAAAAAGACAAAGCAATATGGTAATGATAATTGGAAAACGCTTCGGCAATATTTTCACAATAATTAGTGCGATTAAGGTCGATATCACTATAAACCATTCGTTTTCATCAAACTTTTCTGGCAAGTATAAAAACATCCTCATCACTCACCTTTCTTTTTGAAGATAATGAAACAACCGAAATACACTGTATAAAAGAATAGAAAAAGACAGCCAAAACAAAAGAGTATTCCAGCTTGTCCAATTTGTGTAGGTAATAATTCCAAGTCTTTTATTGGAAAAATCTAAAAATAAAATGGTGCTGATTCCTAAAATCATCACTACTATTTTTTTTGTCCTATTATTTACAAACAAAAACACTTCTAAAAAAAGAAGTAAGGTTATCGGGAATAAGAAAATTTTATTTATTGAAAAGATCATACTTTTATAAAATTGTTGAGAAAGCTCTAGTATATGTAAATTTACGGTTGCAATATTTACCCAATCATGTACTATAATCACGCTAATTAAGTAGCAGCCCGTCCGTTCAATCGGTGTTAAAACTTTAGGTATTATCCAATAAACGATAAAAAGGAGTAAATATATTAATATAAATGTAAATATGTTTATATCCATTCTTCAACCTTTCAGAGGAATTTTATTTATTTTTACTATTTCCTCGAAAAGGTTATTTATGTGAATTTTACGGAAATACACTATTATTTTATTTTTATTAAAGACTCTGTTAATATTGTCATTTATTTTTTCAATGCCCTCCCCACGGAAAGCGAAGTGTATTCCGGCTGCGGACTTATTGAGAATGCAACACTATTTAATAAAAAAATGTATAAAAGCTTTCCATTCTTCCTATACTAGTTTTTACATGGAAGCAAAAGTACTCACTATTGGGCTATAGCCAAGTGGTAAGGCAACGGACTTTGACTCCGTCACTCGTTGGTTCGAATCCAGCTAGCCCAGTCAACCAAAAAACAAGCAAACATTTCAGGCTTGTTGATTAACAAGTAACTCCCTAAAAAAAGTTTTTTAAATTCTGGAGCCTGCCTCCCACTAAGGGACAGGCTCCCCTCTTTTCTCTGCTGTTTTGATCCTGATTGCCCTTTTTCCGGACAAACTCTCCTCTTTTCTTTGCTGTTTTGATCCTGATTCATCCTTTCCGAATCTAAACAGGAAAATCCGCCAGTTAATAAAGATGCTTCATGTTTCACCGGATATTTATGGATAATTTTGGATAATAAACACTCTTGCAAACATTTTATACTACAACCAAAGAAAAGCCTGCCCATCTATTTAAAATGAGCAGGCTTATTCTCGTCTAATATACACGTTTATCAACTTGTTTACTTTATCAATAATGAATATGTATATTTTATGAACATATTTATTGCAAAGATGTGAACATTTTATAAACTTATAGTTTTTACGGTGTTTATGGTAGATTGCTATACTATAATGAAGAAAATAGAATACGGAGGGGAAAAAAGCGATGGAAAATACGTTAAAAGTTACCAATGTATTGTCTGATCCAACTCGTTTTTATATTTATCAATATATAACAAACCGTCATCAAGATGTCACAGTTCAGGAAATTGCCGATGAATTTGCCATACATCCCAATGTTGCAAGACTGCATTTATCTAAATTAGAAGATGTTCGAATGCTTTATTCAGAGACAAAAAAAACGGGTAAAGGCGGACGTCCAAGCAGATTGTATCGATTATCAAATGAAGTAATTCAATTGAGCTTTCCATTTAGGGATTATCAATTATTAAGCAAAATTTTATTAAAGTCTATGGATAAAATTGGACCAGAAGGCCGCAAAGCTCTTTTTGAATCTGGCAAACAATTTGGAAAAGAAATGATGGAACAGGAAATTGTTCGATTCACTAGTAATGCAACTACCCTTACAAATGATGATAAAATTCGACTATTGCAAAATGCCAGTTTAATAACTGGACAAATGCCAGCTTTAGAATGGAATGAAGATCAAACCTCTCTTTATTTTGAAATTTTTAATTGTCCATATAAAGAGGTGGCTATGGACCATAAAGAAAAAGTATGCAACATGCATCAACATTTTTTTGTTGGCATGTTTGAAGCCCTTTTCCAAGATGTACAGTTAGTTGAGAAACAAAATATTATTTCAGGATGCCATCAATGTGCTTATAAAGTTTCTGTTTAATAGATGAGAGAAACAAAAAGCACCTGCGAAAATAAGGTATCTAAAAGCATAAAAACCTAGCTTTTCTATATAATACATGAAAAAAGAGGGGGTATCCAATAAGTCGATTCTTCGACATTTGGATACCCCCTTCCTATTCGAAAAAACCAGTTCCTTTAGAAACCATTTAAGTATGGATTATGATCCATTTCATGTGCAATAGTAGTACTTCTGCCATGTCCAGATAAAATCAACGTATCTTCAGGCAATACAAGCAGCTTATCATGAATGCTTGCAAGAAGAGTTCGTGAATTGCCCCCAATCAAATCGGTTCGTCCAACACTCTCATGAAATAATGCATCACCAACAAATGCCACGCCTTCTTTTTTAAAATAGAACGTCACACCACCTGGAGAATGTCCAGGAGTTTCCAATACCGCAAATGTAAAATCTCCGACAGTCATAGAAGGGTTCTCATCAAGGAAATAATCTGCCGGCTTTGCGACAATTGGAGTTGGCAGTTTAAACGCAGCACTGCCGTTTAACTTTGGATTGATTAACCACTCATCTTCTTTATTATGAACATACACTGGAATGCTGTACTCTGTTCTAACCGATTCCACTGCCCCAATATGATCGAAATGAGCATGTGTTAGTAGAATGGCAACTGGTGTCAATTCTAATTTCGAAATAATGGCTATTAATTTATCTCCATTTGCCCCTGGATCTATAACTAAACAATTTTTGTCATCATCCCAGACTAAATAACAATTTGTTTGAATTGGACCTAGGGGAATTTGTTTATATTCCATCTACCTGCACCTCTTGTTAGCGTTTATTATTTTGTTGATAAATGGCTCATAACCCGCTCCACTTTATCTTCCATTTTTCTTTCAATATCTCTGCGGTCATCAATACGGATATTTGTTGCCACTCGTACTAATCCTTTTGAAAAAGGAGCTTCATGCATTGCCTGGATTACTTCAAATAATTTCGGTAGCTCCCCTTCGATGATCGTATTCATCGGCGTAAGCTGATAGCGAATTTCTCCCTTTTCTTCATAGCTTTGCAGAATTTTATGGATATCCGCTACATATTTACTAACACTAGGCGTTTCTGTTCCAATTGGGATTACCGTTACATCAACAATAGCCAACTTTCATCTCTCCTTAAAATCTGTTTTCCTTTATCTTGTCATAGTTCAAGAAGTTTCTCAACTATCTATACTTTCTCTTATGAAAGATGATTTTTTCACCGTTCATTAGACACTTGTCAAAGAAAAAATTTCTCCTGTTTTTACATTTATAATTTGCTCCAAATAATACCCATATAAACACCAATCACTTTTTGGCGATAGCTGTATTGGCTGATTTTCTAATGGCTGTTTAACAACTTGTTTTTTTGTTCCCGTTTTTGTATTGATTGACATAAAATCAAATCCACTATTATATGTATCTGCACTGCCGCTTTCCTTTGGTATAAATGTATAGAAACTTGTATTATGCAAATCAAAATACGGGATAAGCCAATCTGTGTATTTCGATAAATGTGGTGCCGAAAAACTGCTATTTTTACGAAAATCATGCTGATAAAAGGAATAAACTGCCGTATCAATATCATTCGAATCGGTTGAAATGGCCACGACTGCCTCTTTAAAAACATGCATCGAAAAAACATTGGATAGATTGTAATCCACTTCATGATTTGTTTGTACATTTTTTGCTTTTATAGGAGCTTCAAAGGAAGCATCATCCTTTTCCCAATCTAAATAGGCGAGCTCCTCCTTATTTAACCATTGCGAAAAGGGATTGATATTCTTCAATGGAAGGAGTTGTTTTTGATGAATGGATAATAAAGATACTTTACTTTTCCATTCATCCGTAAAAGCAGAAACTAATAATTCATTCTCATTAAAAGGATTCCATAAAAAATCAGCATCATAGCTTGCAAGCGATGTAGTAAAAAGAGCATTTCCGTTCTTATCGATTATCGTTATTTCTCCCGTATCATCAGATGCCGCTGTGTAAATAAGAATCTGATTCAAATTGGGGCTTATTTTCACATTCACCATTTCTGATTTTGATTGAAAAAGCTTTGTATATGTACCAGCAAAAAGGTTATAGGAATAAAGTTGATAACCTTTTTCTGTCTTTGAAATATAGGCTATTTTATCATCATCCAACCATCCTGCAATTTGAACAAACTCTCCAACTATTTTCTTTATCGGAGGAAGAAGTGACTTTTCTTTCTGTTCTTTTTTCGGTACATCCTTTTCATCTTCTTCACCCGTTATTTCTTTCTGTTTAGGATAACATCCAGATAGTACAAGTGTGAAAAGAAGAATAAGAAGAAAAACAACTTCCGCTTTTCTTTTTAAATGATCAAACATTTTTCCACACCCTTTTACTTCATTTTGATTTGTTTACTATATTGAATAGTAACACAAAAAAGCCGAATATTTCCGGCTTTGTTAAAATCTTTTTTGCTTCTTTTCTTTTCACGTTGAATAAATCTTACCACACCTGCTAATCCCCTTATTACCATTTATTTTTACATATATAAAGATGCTAAAAAGATGCCCAAAACATCTCGGTATATTTCATCAAATTGGGACAGTGGAAGCGGATTTATTCCTTTGCCTAATTCAATTGTAAATCCTGGTTTTCTAAAGTCCTGAATAAACCAATCTTTATAGCCTGCATAGCTGTCAACATATTGTATAGCCTCATAGCCGCTTACCCTTGCAAATTCATTAGCAATTGCTTGTGATTCTTTTGGCTCCAGTCCTTCATATCCCCAATAAAATTCTTTTCCTTGCGTGTGAAAAGCGAGCATTCGCTGAAAATTTTCTCTTTTAGCAAGCTGTGCCATTATTTTCGATTCTGGTTCTGATAAAGGGGCTTCTCCAGGATAATCTCTTGGAGCAGGCGATTTTGGTTTCTTTCGCTCCTTTTCGACTTCCCATTTTGCAGGAAATTGATTATTTAAATCGACTCCCCTAATATTTGCTTTCCAGCCTGTAAAATCAGTACTTCCACCATTAATCGCCAATACCCTTTCACGTTCACTTTCTGGCGGACCGTTTAAAACAAGATTTACTCCATCTGGATTCACCATAGGCACAATAGAAAGGTCTATCGATTGATAAAGAGGTGCTATTTTAACTCCTTTTATATTCGTATTATTAGTTAAAGCTAATAAATAATCGTTAAGATAAGACATAAGAATCGGGGTAGTTATCCACTCATTTGCATGAAAGGAGGCATTAATATGAACCTTTTTATTCCCCCTTCCTAAGCGGATTTCCTGAATAGCATGACCTAATACACTTTCGCCAATTGTATTTATTTTTATAAAAGGATAATTGGCTTGTAGCTTATTGATATCTTCCTGTAATGTTCGATAATCATATTGTTTTTTTCCGTTCACCAATTTTGCAATAATTCTTGTTGGCACCAATATATGATCACCGATTTTTAATTGATTCGGATTTATTTGCTGATTTAATAATAAAATACTATCTACTGAAATATTTCTTGCACCAGCTATCTTCCATAAAGTATCCCCTTTTTTAAGGACAATTCTTTGTGTCGTAAAACCAGGAATATTAACTTTTTGCCCATTTGTTATGTTATTGGGATTTATTGACGGATTGCTGTCAACCATTATGTTTAATGGTATCATAAAGAGCCGGCTATAATACCAAAAGGTGTCGCCAAGTCTAGCTTTTATTTCCAACATATCCACTCCTTCCATCCCTTCATATTTATGATTTTAAAGCGAAAAAAATACATAAATAAAGTGAAACTTCATCCGTGGAGATTTTCCTCATCCTCCCTCTGATAAGTTTCACTTTATTATTATTGTTCGTTAATTTCTTCCATCAGAAGTTTTCCATCTTTTATCTTGTAAAATCGAAGCAAATCTCCATAAATAATGGAATCAGAAAAGCCTAACTCCTCATTTGCCATATTTATATACGCTTCACAAGCATTTCTTTCCACAGGCTCTCCTGTTTTTTTCTGATAACATGTATCTTTTGTATAAACATAATCTTTCGTGATGAAGCTTCCATCTCGTAGTACGGTAAATTCCTTTTTATCTTTTGAGAATAAATCTTTTCCAAACTGTATTTCATTTTTGCTTTCTATGCCTAGAAGATGCAGTATCGTAGGCTTGATATCGACCTGACCAGATACGGTAGAAATTGTTTTACCTGCTTCTCCCGGTATATGAATAACGAGGGGCACCCTTTGCAGTTGTGTACTGACAAGTGGAGTAACTTCTTCACCTAATAATTCTTCCATAGCTTTATTATGGTTTTCAGAAATTCCGTTATGATCTCCGTACAAAATAATGATGCTATTTTCATATAAATTCTCTTGTTTTAATAATTCAATAAACCGCTTTAACGCTTCATCTTGATAGCGGACAGTTGGAATATAATTATTAAGGGTTTTGCTTCCCGTTGTTAGTGGCTCTATTAATTTATCCTCTTCCTCTAATACAAATGGGAAATGGTTTGTTAATGTAATGAACTTACTATAAAACGGCTGAGGCATTTCTTTCAAATGATGAATAGACTGTTCAAAAAATTCTACATCCTTCAAACCCCATCCTACAGAATTTTCTTCGTTTACATCATAATCTCCAATTTCGTAAAAACGTTGATAACCTAAGCTTTGGTACATGATATCTCTGTTCCAAAAGCTTTTATTATTAGCATGCAAGCTTGCTGTATAATAGCCATTTTCATTTAATACTTCAGGTGTTGCACGATAATCGTTTCCAGAATGGGTAAAGAAAACGGCTCCTCTGCTTAACGGATATAAGGAATTCTCCACAATAAATTCAGAATCGGATGTTTTCCCTTGTCCCGTTTGATGATAAAAATTATCAAAATAATAACTCTCCTTAATAAAATCATTTAAAAAGGGAGTTATTTCTTCTCCATTCACTTCTCGATTTACTAGAAAACTCTGTGTTGACTCAAGGCTGACCAATATAATATTTTTCCCCTTCGCTGCACCATACATGTCTGGATTAGGGGCGGCATAATTGGCACTATTATAATTAGTAATATCTGTTAATTGACTACCATCAGCTAATGCTCTTTGTGCAGTTGACTTTGTTTGTAAGAATAAATCATAGAGCTGATAATTATAAGCTCCAATGTTTTTCACTAGTATTTCTCTATCAAATGTTCTTGTCAACAGCTGGGTTCTTTGTGTTTCAGCCAAACTCAAATTAAAAAAGGCAAAGCTTGCTGCCAGTAAATAAAATAAGCGTCTGCCATTTTTCGTATAAGTTGGATACTTAATAAAGCTTGGCTTTTTTCTCATTAGAAAAGCTAATAATAGCAGATCAATAAAGTAGAGAAAATCAGTCGGATGAATAAGCTCTTTTACACTGCTTCCTAAGTCACTCATATTACTTGTTTGAAAAAGTAAAGGCAGTGTTAAAAAGTCTGTGAATATACGATAAAAGACTATATTTGCATATAAAATAAGTGATAATAGCAAACTTGCCATCCATATATACTTTTTTTGATTTTTTACGGTTAAAAACATGCTGATACCAAAAACAAATAATAACGAACTTAATGGATTGATCCATAAAATAAACTGCTGTGTCCAATTTTCTATTTTAATGTCAAAACTTGTTAGATAAACAATGTTTGTTTTTATCCAAAGTAAAATTACTGCGATTGTTAAAAAAGAAAATTTGGACCATTCTAATTTTCTGCTAAACAAATGGTATACCCTCCTCTGCCTCCATATTATGACATTTATTTTCCACACAAAAATAAATGATAAAAGCAATTTTTTTCATATTTTTTATTATTTTTTCATCTGTTTTTCATTTTTATACGATATGATATTTTGTTACTAGTATATAGACGGATTTGAATCGAAAAAGTTTCAAAGAAATAGCAGGAAATTTCACCCTGTTTAAACGAAAAAAAATAAGAGGTGATTTTTTTTGAGGCTAAGCAATAACTTGCCAAGTTCAGTACGTCCATTGGCAATGCGGCCACTACCACTGATACGAACTGACCTGTGCGTAAAAGCCCGAAACTCATCTGGCTTCTAAAATAATATACATTCTTATCTAAAAAAGGATGCCATTCAAAAATTCAGCTGCACTTTTCTTTAAAAGTATTCGCAACTAAACTTTCTAAATGGCATCCTGTTTCTTTAACGAGATGATTATCTTTTTTATAAAACGGATGAATTTAACTTTTTGCTTTTAGCCAACCAAGCAGCCCCAATTACTCCTGCTGCATTTCCAAGCGTTGCAACATCAATCACAGTCGATTCAGCTACACTTTTAAAAGAGTATTTTTGGAAGTCTTCTTTTACAGGTGTTAATAAAACATCCCCAGCCTTGGATACTCCTCCTCCTAAAACGATCTTTTGCGGATTAAGTGTATTGGCAATATTAGCTAATACTAAACCTAAATGAGATGCTACAAATGCAATAACATCTTGTGCTACTTTGTCATTGTTTTTCGCTGCATCAAATACATCTTTTGCTGTAAACGTTCCTTCTTTTTTTAATAAAATTTGGAGTTCACTATCGATCATTTCTTCTATAAGCATTTCCTTGGCCAATCTTACAATGCCAGTAGCAGAAGCTATCGTTTCTAAACAACCGGTTTTTCCACAATTACAAAGTGCACCATTTTCCACAACTGCAGTTAAATGACCGATTTCTCCAGCTGCTCCTTTAGCGCCTTGAACAATTTGGCCATTTACAATAACGCCTCCTCCTACACCGGTACCTAATGTTACGCACACTAAATCTTTACATCCTGCTCCTGCACCTTTCCACATTTCCCCTAATGCAGCACAATTTGCATCATTATCAATAGATACTGGCAAACCGAGTTCCGTTTCCAATCGTTCTTTTAATGGAAAATTATCTGGCCATCCCAGATTTACCGTGTTATAAATAATACCAGTTTCGTAATCAAAAGGACCTGGAGCACCCATTCCCACTCCCAAAACATCTGATTTAGCATGATTCCATTTTTCTAAATGCTCATCAACTGATTTGGCTATATCTTTGGTAATATTTTTTCCTTCATCACTGTTATCTGTAGGAATTTCCCAATTTTCGATTATTTCTCCATTTAATGTTAATAAAGCAATTTTTACCGTGGTACCACCTAAATCGACACCAACAACCCAGTTTTCTGTCATTCTTATTCTCTCCCCTTACTTCTCTCTTTCTTCTTTTAAATCTTGAATTTTTTGATTTAATATAAAGACCGCAGACTCTAAGTCTTTCTTTTCAATCAGTTGAGATTGATATATTTCTTGCAGCTCTGATTTCATTAATTCTAAATCACCGATTCGATCACCGGTATAAATAATCGTTCCATACGTTTTCAAATATTGTTGAACATCATAAATACTTTTCATTTTAACCCTCTGTTTTTATTCGATTTTTTAATAATTCGTTATAAAATTCAATTTTAAATCGTTTTCATTTTAAGTATAATGTACTTTTTTATATTCCTCAAGAATGTTTTATTATATTTTAACGAACTTTTCTACTCTTTTAAACCTTTTATTTTTAACAATATTCGGACATGTTTTAAGCTTTTCCACCATATAATGTGTAATGTATATTTCACAAGAAAAGCCCAGGGCACTTGTACATCCTGTACGGCGTAGCTCATACTCCTTTTCCTTTTCTATACTAAAAAATAGTGGTGAAAAAAATGAAACGAGATTTTCTCTTACTAAGTTTCTCCCTTGCATTAATTATTTCTATTTTTTATATTTTTCAACAAAATCAAATTGCGAAAGAGAGTATTACCTACTTCCCTATTGATCCAAATGTCTCCTTTCCTAAAGCAGAAACCTCTATTACTTTGGCGAAACAAAAAAATGATGCTTACAGTATTCAATGGGAAACAACATCCAATTTAAATAAAGTAGCTTATTTAAGGCAAAATATGAGCTTATTATATGCAAATGGGAAACTTGTAAGCACAATGGGGGAGTGGAAACAGAATACAATGGAATTAACAGAACAAAAAACGCTTGTCGAAAAAGAGAGCAGGTTATTCCAATCGATATCCTTCCATTATGCTGAAATCCATGATGTTAATGATCGGATTTTTAGTTCTCAAAAAATAACAGATGCTTTTCTTTACGTAATTAATTCTCGTTTTGATTCTACAGCAAAAGCATTCAAAATTCCTCAAACAATGGAAGAAAAACAATGGAAAAGAGTACTGGATTCTGAAACAAAACATTATGTAGACTACTATTTTAATGAAAGTTTTAAGAAAAATGGTCTGTCGCTGGATCAATATCCAATTCATCTTCTATTAACTGATTTAAGTACCTATCATCATACTCCATTTAAAGGATTTACGAAGGAAAAAACTGCTCAAATCATTGGTCAATTAACGGAAGGCTTATATAAAAATTATTTCCTGGGAATTAGGAAACAAGATGGAACCATCACTGATCCAATTGGAAGCACCATTCCTTCTATTTTAATAAATAAGGATCATCTTCTTATTTTATTTACAACAAAAGACGGAGAATCCATTATTCTGCGTCAACAAATTCCTATTTAATAACTTATCCTTGTACATGAAAGCTGGACTCAACTCAAACCACTAACTTATCCACAAATCTAGTTCTTTTATTATTTGTAGAAGATAATAAAACCAAAGCACCCTTTGTCAGCCCCGAAGAATGTTCTCTTGACTTAAATTTTTAATAGCCAGAAGTATTACTTTTGGGGCTGGGCACTGACACTATTGAGTATCTGAGTATGAACGTCCTTCTTCTTGCTTACAAGCGTTTCGAAGTGTTGAAGAAAGAAGTTTTGTTGGCACTCTGTCTTCTAATAGCTTCTTGATCCGGAAAAAACAGACCCTATCATTTTATTGCGAAGTCCTGGCAAGTTCATAACAAACTTAATTAAATATTGTCTTATTACTCTATTACTAAGAATAACATTCAGAATACGGTATCTTTTTTTCAAAAGAAAATAACCACTTAAACCTATTAATAAAACGGACAAAATCTTCGGCATTTTTTATCCCTCCTACTAAGTAGTTTGAGAAATTAATTTGTTTTTTATCCACTTTTTTTCCTTTCGTTTATTCCTTCTGTGGCGTTACCTTGTGATTATTGTAGCGAATCGACTATATAACCATCTGTAATAATTTTACAGACAGGCTGATCATGTAGTTCTATTGGGAGCTGCTTTGCTATTTGTTTTTGAAAAGCTAATGCTATCGTTTGCCCTTTGTATAGAGATAAATAGCGATCATAATATCCTCCGCCAAACCCTATTCGATAGCCGTTTTTCGTAAATGCCAGGCCAGGAACAATTAGCAAATCCATCTCATTGCTCTTCGTTTCTTCTGTTAGTTTCTCTATTGGCTCATAAAGATCGCTATATACTTTTTCTAATTGCTCAAATGTGTGCAATTCTCGAAATATCATTTCTTTTGTTTTCGGCAAACATTTTGGAACGCTTACTTTTTTCCCTAGTTTCCAACATGTTCGGATAATGGCCGATGTATCTACTTCCGGATAATTTGAAATAGTGATGCCTATGCTTTTCGCCTGTTTAAAACTTATATCATGATATAAATTTGCTGCGATTTGCTGGGAAAGCTGTTTATGTGTTTTTTCATCGATGGTATATAATTCTTTTTTTAATTGTTTGCGAAGTTCCATTTTCTCCGATTTCAAATAAAATCCTCCTGTTTTGTTATTATCTACCTTGAAAAATGGCTTTGGCTCTTTCGATGGGGTCCGCAGCCGGAATACTCTTCGCTTTTCATGGGGCTACGCTTGATCCTCCTCGGAGATTTGCTTCTGCGGCGGGATTCTCAGGCTGTCCTGCAGCCTCTTCTTTTCGTTTATACAGGCTGTCTCCATCTAGAGCATGAAAAAAAGCAGAAGGGATATCCCCTCTGCTTATTTTGTTTCGCGATGAGTTGTAGTACGTTTTTCTCTTGAACAATATTTTTTTAGCTCAAGACGATCTGGATTATTACGTTTATTTTTTTTAGAAATGTAGTTACGATCTCCACATTCAGTGCAAGCTAGTGTAATGTTTACACGCATGTTATTTCCCTCCAAACTATTGCTATACTAGTTCGTGCATACGACTTATATATAATAACACTTTTTATTAGGAAATGCTAGTATGATTTTTTAATTAAGAGTTGATTCAAATCCATCAAGTCTTTTTTTTCTTTGCCATGAATCGTCCATGTTTTACAATTGGTTGATGTTTGTGGCTGTACTTCTACATTTAAAGAAAATATACTAACAGACGCTCCTTTTCCCATTGGCTGATATTTTAGAATTCCATTGTCATTGTTGCTCCAAATTAATTCTGTATGGACATTCCAAATGGGCTGCACCGTTCTCTGTTCTATCCTGCTGCCATTGCTTTCTCCATTCACTAAAAATAATTCTTCGTTTACAGAATGAAAAATGACATTATCTGTTGGAGAAACAAAGGTTAAATGCTCTTTGAAAGGTTTTGAATAATAATTAAGCATTAGCACTTTCATCTGTTTAACGATAAAGGAGTGATTTCTTACATATATCTCACTATATTGAATTTTCGAGTGTTTAGGAACATGTTTTATATGCACGGAAATAGCTTGTTCAGGAATCAACTTCTCGTATCCATTCTGAATCCAATATGTTTTTCCCTCTATCCAAAGACCAATGGTGCTAACCAACCTTCCACTAACGGCTTCTTTTTGAATACTTTGATAATCTGATTGCAAATAAGCCTCTGTTTTCATCCTCATTTCACCTTTTTATATTTATTTTTATTTCATCGAGCATATTATTACCGGAATTTTAGAATATCCTGTCTTCTTATATATTTTCCTGCATTTTGTTTTTCATCACAACTTCATCAAATACTCTTTTCGTTTCATCTGCAACTCGATTCCAACTGAACAATTGTTCTACGAGTTTCCTGCCATTCTTGCCAATTTCTTTTGCTTCTATTTCATGATCTAATAAATACTGAATTTCATGAACAAGATTTTCTACATTGCCTGGTTCGGTCAGCATGCCTGTTTTTTTATGATCAACCAATCCAGTTAATCCTCCTGTTTTTGAAACAATCGTTGGTTTAGCAAAAACAAGCGATTCTAATGCTACGATGCCAAATGGCTCATAATGACTCGGTATTACTACAATTTCAGCCCTTTGATAAAGCGCTCTTTTTTTCTCTTCCTGTAAATAGCCTGTTAAAAAAACAGAAGAATTCAAATCATTTTTTTCAATATAATTTTTATATTCATCAAACATCGGTCCAACTCCAGCTAGTACAAAAAACAAATTTGAATTTTTTTGCTTAAACGTTTTGACTGCTTCTAGCAATGTACCAAACCCTTTTTCTTTTACGAGTCTGCCGATAGCAAAAACTACTCTCTTTTCCTTATTAATCGGGAAGTCTTCCAAACAAGTATAAGAAATTTCTTTTTTGTCTTGTACCTCAATTCCATTAGGAATGATGTTCAATTTATTACGTTCTGTTTGAAAAACATTCATCACTTCTTCTTTCATAAATTCACTGCATACAATAATAGATTGAGAGGATGCAATAAGTTGTTTTTCCTTTTCATAAATAAACTTTTGCATTTCCGTAAAGATTCCGCCGTTTCTTCCATACTCTGTTGCATGTATGGTTGAAATTAGTGGAATCTGCAGCGTTTCTTGTAAAGAGATTGCGGCAGCTCCAACAAGCCAATCATGGGCCTGAATTAAATCAAATGGATAATAAGCAGCCAACTCCATCGCTTTATCCCACATACTCATGTTTAATCCGCCAATCCAATGGATGAAATTTGCTTCCACACTGTATATTGGTTTTACTCTATAAACAAATAATCCGACTTTTTCTTCCCGATCCTTTATTTCTTCGTTCCTATTCTGTGTAGTGATTAAATGAACTTCATAACCTTTTTTTATTAGACTTTCACATAATCCCGCAACATGTGTGCCAAGGCCGCCAACTACATGAGGTGGATATTCCCAAGATAATAGCAGAACTCTTTTTTTTGCAGTATGTTCTACTACTATATCGCTTTTGTTCCTTTTTTCAAACGAATTATTTAATACAGGAAACTGCATTTCTCTCGCTTGCAACCACTTTTTATCATATTGCTGATAAAAAAAGGCAGATAGTTGAGCGGCAGCCTCGAGATGATTTTCGATTTTATGAATGTTATTTTCCTTAACGGAGGAAAGTAGTCCTGTAAGAAAAATCCATTCTTTTTCAAGCTGTTTTATTATCCGGTTTGCTTCTGATGGAAGCTGTAATTTTTCCCACTGCTGCAATTCTTTTTCGAGAAAAGAGCTTGCAGTAAAATATGTTCCAAACTTATCTAAATCAGCAGCATTTACCTTTTCTAAAAAGCTTGCACTTAAATGAACCTTATCTAGGCCTTCACTGAATTGCTTCCTATACATGCTAGGAGATATATTTACAACAAATCCTTCATCCATTAAATACGTTAGGCGTTTATCTAATTCTTTTTTTCGATGATTAAATTCGGCTAATTCCATTGTGAGGGTAATAACCGATTGATGCCGATAATGATTATATTGATCTAATAAGGTCAATATTTCCTTTTCTATATTTACTAGTTGATTTTTTGAATCATTTAACAATTGAAACAGATTTTCCTGAATCGGAAAAAATATTATATCGTGTGGGGATACAACTCCTGTTCCTTCTTCTATCGGTGCAGGATCACTGAAATTAATCGTTTCATTTCCAATAAAGCTGAATTCAATTCCTGCTCTTTTCAGATATAAATCTAAACCAGGAGCATAACGGCCTTTTGGAAACCAAAAGCCTTTCGCTTCATAGGAAAACAGATTTTGCAAAATAGATAACCCTGTTTTAATTTGCAAGTAAAATCCTATTTGAGTAGATATATTCGGCAATGTGCTAAAGGTTACCGGGCTTGCTAGAAGTTCTAGTTTATTATGGCTAATTAATTCTTTTATCGTTAAATTTAATTGTTTATGCTGCTGTAGCCAATATTTGTATTCCCCTTCATAGTCAAGTTTGTTTTTTTCTAAAAATTCAGTCATTTCCTCTTGAAAAACAGGTTGCTCTACTATCTCATAATAAATGGGAGCAATTGCTAATTGCACGGTATAATATTGATTTTGTTGTTCTAAAGATTGTAAAAAACGAATAAAATGAATGGATGCTAAATACAATTCGTTTCTTTCCTCTTTGTTAGGGGAAAACATTTGGATAAATGGAATATCAGCATATACAACTGTTTGAAAATAGGAATAATTCATTTCTTTTTAACATCCTCTCTATCATCCATTTCATAGTAGCTGTAGGTACTGACATGTTCAATCCAATTTGGAGCTGTTACTGCTCCTTTTACCCATCTCTCCATCTCTTTAGTCAATGCTCCACTTTGATCTTTTGAAGTTCTTGGTAATTGGATAGGATTTGATTGTAGAACCGGCAAAAAGGTTCGGTAGTAATCATATACTCCTATTTCAAAACAATAACTACAATTAGGGGCTAGATCATTTACAACACAATATTCAAGACCATTGCTTAATTCCATCTGTCTAGAAGCATGGGCATTACTTCCATTGTATATAATACTTGTTATGTCATTTATTTTTAGGACAAGCATACATTCCTGACTATTTATTCCATAATAGGAAGACAGCAGCTTCCATTTTCCTTGTGGAATTTTCCAAAACACAAAAGCACTGGCTGCTGATGTTAGCCAAGCTTCCATTCCGTTATTCCGCTGCATGGTCTGAATGCTTGTCCAAGCAATGGAGGGAATATATAGCTGCTTTTGTTCACTGTATATAGAGGAGTGTTTTAATTCCTCCGGTTCTTCTGTTTTGTTCTTCATGTATTTATTCCATTGATATTGAACTTTACCGACAGTTGATTCTAATTCATTAGCAATCTTCCGAAAAGAAAGTCCTTTTCTTCTTAACTTTATGATTTGATCCAACACTTGAAGTAGCACCTCTTTCCTCTAAAGTTTCGTTTTCCTGTATGAATAAGCTTTGTTGTTTGCCAAAGAAATAAAAATGTATTCCGTTACTTCTTGTTAATTGACTATTTATTTATACATTAATGTTATCACCGATTGGTAGATGTAACAATGAACAGATTTTGTCGTAACTTGCTAGTGTTATTAACCATTAGACTGAACCGATAGAAAAAATTTTTTCCACCTCTTTTTATTCATTTAAACGGCTTTCTTTCGACAATAGAAAGCGAAAAATATAGGTTTTAAACGACATTTTTTTGCTTCTGCGGCAATTTTCGCTTATATCACGAAAATTGCCGCAGAAACGTTGCTTAAATGGTAAAATAAAAGTATATGCCTATATACATAGCCGTATTTTTTAGTAATTGTAAAGAGGTGACTATATGTTTATATTAATGATTTGTTTATTATGTTTTTCACTTATTCTTTTTGTTCTGTCTTTTTTTGCTAAAGATCCTTATAAAACATTACAGGATGATTTAGATCAACTGTCTATCCAGCAATATCAAGAATTTTATAAAGTGAAGAAAAAATTAAAACTACTAGAAGAGGAGTTATTAATAGAGGAAATGGATCTTGATTTATCTCCTAAACAAGGAAGCAAGATAAAAACTTCTCCAGACAATAAAAATATTCATGCAATTATCAAAAACCAAGTCTGGGCTTTAGCCGCTCAAGGTGTATCCGTTCATAGAATCGCTGCTCAATCCTCTTTATCTATTCATGATGTACAGGATATTATAAAGGAAGGCAAACAACAGGGTGCTATTTATGAATAAGCGAAGCATACGCTCTTTTGCATTAGGTGTTTTCTTTTCAGTAAGCTTAATCGGCTCCTATTATAGCTTCATTGAAAAGAATCATACAGCAGTTCCAGATACAAAGGAAGCAGAAAAACAATTATCCAATAATGGATATACTATTATAAAAAAAGAAGAGTTTGAACAGCTGCAAACACAACTAAAACAGGCGGAAGAACAATTAAAGGAAAAGAAAAAAGAAACAGCACAAGAAAAGAAAACAACACAAGAAGAAACCAACTTCTATGAACTTTATATTGTAAAAGGGATGACAATCTCACAAATTGCCGAACAGCTTGCTAACAAAAACATCATCGATAATAAAGAAGGCTTTGAAAATTATTTAATAAAAAATAATTACCATACAAAAGTACAAATCGGCAAATTTGCTTTAACAAATAAAATGAACTATAAAGAAATAGCCGAAATTATGACAAAATAAGAAAACCTATATTAAAAACAACTGTATTGCTAAAAAACTCTCTTGGTTCAATAGATTGGCCTTTTTATCCAACTATTTAACAAGAGAGTTTTCTGATTGAATGATGAAGTTTTATTTGTACCGACCAAGCTCACTATTCACCTAGCACATGCTTTGAGTCAAAAGAACATTTTTCTTCGGGGCTGTTCAAGGCGTTTCCGCTTTTCGTTTGTCTAGCTCCTACGCCTATCCCCTGTGAAAGATAACCTTTTGTCTCTAAAAGTATAGGGCACTTTTTGAGTCAAAAGAACATTTTTCTTCGGGGCTGTTCAAGGCGTTTCCGCTTTTCGTTACCAATCGTAGTGTCTTCCTTTTACTAGGTAAAACACGCTTTCAGCAATATTGGTAGTGTGATCTGCTGCTCGTTCTAGATAACGGCAAACAAATGTAAGATGAGAAACTTGTTGCATGTACTCAGGCTTTTGTCTGCTAATTTCTATCAACTCGCTGATGGTATGACCATTTAAATGATCGACTTCATCATCCATTTCTGCTATCTTTTTTGCTAGTTTTGCATCTTCTTCATTAAATGCTTTAATGGCAAGATTAAGCATATGGCTCGTAATTTCCAACATCTTTTTCACATGAACAATTGGCTTTACCAACTCTTGGTCGCCGATTCTTATGGTTGCTTTTGCAATATTTACGGCAAAATCAGCAATTCGTTCGATATCTGTTGCAATCTTAATCCCCACAATGATTCTTCTTAAATCAATGGCAACTGGCTGCTGTTTGGCAATTAACAGTATCGCAAAATCATTAATCTCTTCATACATCATGTCTGCCTTTGAATCATCATCAATAATCTCTAGTGCTAGCTCAATATTTTTTGTTTCTAATGCTTCTAGTGATCGGTGAAGTGCCTCTATCGAAAACTCGCCAATTTCTGTTAATTTAAGTTGCAACTCTTTTAAACCTAGTTCAAAATTTTCTCTAACTGGCATAAATTGTCTCTCCTTCTACCATCATTTATTATCCAAAACGTCCTGTAATATAATCTTCTGTACGCTGATCTTTCGGATTAGAGAAAATTTTATCAGTATGATCAAACTCTATTACTTCTCCACTTAAGAAAAAGGCTGTTTTATCTGAAATACGCGCCGCTTGCTGCATATTATGTGTCACAATAATAATACTGTACTTCTCTTTAATTTCTTGAACCAGCTCTTCTACTTTTAATGTCGAGATAGGATCAAGCGCTGATGTTGGTTCATCCATTAAAATAACATCCGGTTCAATTGCTAGACATCTTGCTATACAAAGACGCTGCTGTTGACCGCCAGATAATCCAAACGCATTTTGGTTTAAACGGTCTTTTACTTCATCCCAAATTGCAGCACCGCGCAAACTTTTTTCCACAATTTCATTCAATATTTTTTTATCTCGTATTCCATGAATTTTTGGTCCATATGCCACATTTTCATAGATAGACTTTGGAAATGGATTTGGTTTTTGGAATACCATGCCAACCTTTGTACGAAGCTCTTCCACCCCATACTCTTTATCAAAAATATTACGTCCGCGATAATTTATTTCTCCAGAAGTTTTCACACCTGGAACAAGTTCGATCATTCGATTTAATGTTTTAATATAGGTAGATTTCCCACAACCAGATGGCCCAATAATAGATGTCACTTCATTTTCCATAATGTCCAAATCAATGTTTTTCAGCGCATGATTATCTCCATACCATAAATTTAACTGATTTGTTTTATACACGATGCTTTTTTGTTCCATATTGGCTATCTTTCCTTCTCTAACCTGCTTTTCAATAATTGTACTATTCATTTTGAATCCCCCTTTTATCCATATGAAAGACTAATAACGTTTCTGAAATTTATTACGAATAAGAACAGCAACTGAATTCATGATAATTAATAATGCTAATAAAACAATAATTCCTGCTGCAGCTAAATCTTGAAAAGCTTCTTGTGGTCTTCCTGTCCAATTGTAAATTTGCATTGGCAAAACGGTAAACATATCAAAAACAGTTTTTGGAAGGAATGCTAAAAATAATGGTAAACCCAATACAACTAGTGGCGCTGTTTCTCCAATTGCACGGGAAAGGGCCAATATTCCTCCTGTTAAAATCCCAGGTATGGCAGCTGGCATTACAACGCGTACAATTGTCTGCCATTTTGTTGCCCCCATTCCGAGGGAAGCTTCTCTCAATTCATTTGGCACCGATCTAATCGCTTCTTGTGATGCAACAATAATTACGGGAAGCACTAATAAACTCATTGTTAATCCTGCTGCAAGTACACTAGTGCCTAAAGACATCGCCCGAACAAATAGAGTTAAACCTAATAGTCCGAAGACAATGGATGGTACTCCTGCAAGATTTGATATATTCAATTTAATAAAGGCTGTAAATTTATTTTTACTTGCATATTCTTCTAAATAAATGGCAGTTCCAACACCAATCAATAATGACACAGGTGCAACGACAGCCATTAGCCAAACGGTTCCTATAAGAGCCGTGTAGACACCTGCCTGCTCCGGTTTACGTGATGGCAAACTTTGCAGGAACTGTAAATCCAAATAACCAATTCCTTGAGTCAATACCCGATAAAAAAGTATTCCTAGTACAACTAAACCAACCATTGTGGCACAAAAAAACATTGCTCGTAAAATGATATTTTTTGTTCTTCTTGGTTTCATTCTTTTGAGAACTTTTGAATGATCTATTAGTTTCATCAGTATTCCTCCCTAAACCGACGAGAGATAAACTGTGCAAGTAAATTCATCAGCAATGTAAATAAGAACAACGTAAATCCTACAGCATAAATACTGTAATAGATAGTTGTACCATATCCAGCATCTCCCTGACTTACTTGTACAATATAAGCAGTCATCGTCTGAATTGATCCTGTTACGTTTAAGCTTAAGTTTGGCGTACTGCCCCCTGCTACAGCAACAATCATTGTTTCACCAATTGCTCTTGATAAAGCCAAAACAATCGATGCAACAATTCCTGATACAGCGGCTGGCAATACTACTTTAATTGCGACTTCCAGTTTGGTAGAACCTAATGCTAATGCTCCTTCACGCATAGAACGGGGAACAGAACTCATAGCATCTTCTGAAAGAGAGGCGATCATCGGCGTAATCATGATGCCAATAACAATCCCTGGACTTAAAGCATTAAACATTTCAAGGGAAGGAATAAATCCTCGTAATAGAGGTGTTACAAATGTCAAGGCAAAAAATCCATAAACAATGGTTGGAATTCCTGCAAGAACTTCTAATATCGGTTTAATAATTCTTCTTGTTCTGTCAGAAGCGTATTCACTTAAGAAAATGGCAGACGCTAAGCCGATAGGAACAGCTACAACTGCAGCGATGCCTGTTACCTTTAACGTCCCAGAAATTAATGGCATAATTCCAAATAATCCTGGATTTGAGAATGGATACCATTTTTTTGCTGTTAAATATTCTACTACAGACACTCGTTCAAAAAACGTAAAGGTCTCAACCAATAATGTAAATAAAATGCCTAATGTAGTTAATACTGAAAGAACTGCTGTTATTAATAAAACTTTTGGCATTGCTTTTTCCATCATTTTATTTACACTGACCTTTTTTTTCCTTTCTTCAATCATCTGCTGTACGGATAATGAATGTTGTGAAGTTTTTTGTACACTCATAATGAAAGACCCCCTTTATCCACATGCCAAGATGGAAAGCTTAAGTACAAAGCTTTCCATCAAACTTTTTTTACTTAACTGCTTTAAGTATTTCTAAATCTTTTTGATACTCTTCATCTGGAAGTCTAACGTAGCCAACTTCTTCAGATAAATCGCCTGCATTGTCGACGATGAATTCAACAAAGTTTTTCACTTCTTCTTTTTTCAAGGAATCATTTTTCACATAAGTGAATAATGGTCTTGATAATGGTGCATATTCTCCACTTTTAACTGTTTCATTGGTTGGCTCAACTGGCCCATTTCCACCATCTATCGGAACTACTTTCAATTTATCTTTATTTTCCGCATAGTAAGCATAACCAAAGTAGCCAATAGAATTTTTATCACCAGTTACGCCTTGTACTAATATGTTATCGTCTTCCGATAAAGTAGCTTTTTCAACAAGCGGTTTTCCTTCTAAAATCACTTCATCAAAGTAGTCAAATGTACCAGAATCTGTTCCAGGAGAATATAATTTAATTTCTTCTTCCGGCCAACCTTTACGTATATCTGACCATTTTTTCGTTTTTCCATCTTCTAACCAAATTTTCTTTAATTCATCTAATGTTAAATGATCTACCCATGTATTTTCTTTATTCACAACAACGGATAATCCGTCATATGCTAATCTTAATTCTGTATAATCGATACTTTTATCTTGTAATTGTGTTTTTTCTTCATCCTTAATTGGACGTGAAGCATTACTTAAGTCTGTTTCCCCAGCAATAAATGATTTAAATCCGCCACCTGTACCAGATGAAGCTACAGATACTTTTACATTCGGCTGTTCCGCTTGATATTCTTCCACAACAGCCTCCATAATAGGATAAACAGTAGAAGAACCGTCTATTTTAATTTGACCTTGAAGTTGCTTTGAGTCACCATTATCGGCATTATTTGTGTTGTTAGATGCTCCTCCGCTACCACAAGCAGTCAGTGTGAGCACAGCTCCTAATAGTGCAGTAAATCCTAATCGTTTAAAGCTCTTCATTTCTTTATTCCCCCTAAGGATGGTTGTTTTGTTTACAAATTAACTATAAGTCTTTTGTATTAATACTGTTTTAACGTAATGTAAAGGTTATGTAAATTTACTAGAATAAATGGTATAAATATCATACAACCGGTAATACTGTTTAACCCTTTCCCTAATCAAAAAGAGGCAAAACTATTTGTGTATAGTTTTGCCTCTTTTTTCTTGCTTATTCTTTTTCTATGCTTTTTTGCTGACGTTCCTTTTTTAGATCAAAATAAGCATCGAATACTCTTTCTCCAATTTTTTTATTGGCGCCATTATCAACACTGCCTTGATATGCCCATGGAACCATTACAGCCATAGCCACTTCTGGATTTTCGGAAGGAGCATAACTGATTAAGCTTAAATTATATACTTCTGGCGGCTCATCATATTCACTTCTAGACGGACCATCATAAAAAGCCTGGGCTGTTCCTGTTTTTGCTGCAGGAGAATATGATTTTCCTCCAAATGAAGAATAAGCTGTCCCTTTTGGTGTTTGTGCTACCATTTTAAATCCTTGCTGTACTCTTTTAATCCATTCAGCTTTCGCATCTACCGTATTTAATACTTTCGGTTTAATGGTTTCGATCACTGGTCCAAGTTCATCCTGATCTGAAACAGGCTCCCGAATCTCTTTGACAATATGCGGCTCCATTCGATTACCGCCATTGGCGATTGTTGAAATATATTGAGCAAGCTGCATGGTAGAATACGTATCATATTGTCCTATAGATAAATCAAGTAAAAACCCTGGCAACGCTGTATTGGAGCCTTTAAATCCACTTTGTTCATTTGGAAGATCAATTCCTGTCCGTACGCCCAATCCAAATTGAGCATAATAATTTCGCATCGTAGAAAACGCAGCTGGATCCACACTTAGTGGTTGATTATATACATAATTTCCTCCGCCTATTTTTATAGCCGTTCTAAACATATATACATTTGAGGATCTTTGCAGTGCCGTTAAATCATTTATGTCCCCCATATATGTCCAAGATTTTTTCAAAGGCGTTCCTGCTATTTTAATCCCGGTATCACTTTGAACGGTACCTGGTGAAATGGCCCCTGTTTTATATCCTGCTAAAACAGTAGCACCCTTTACAACAGAGCCGACATTATAGGTTGTTGTAATATTGCCAAGAGCATCATCTTGCAATTCTGTTTTACCCGTTTTGTCATTTTTTACTAATCGTTTGCCTGCCATGGATAAAACTTCGCCCGTATTAGGATCCATTAACACAACATAGGCACGATCTAATAGCTTTGTGCCTGCTGATTGCTTTGCTCTTTTTAATTCTTCTTCAATTATTTTTTCTACTTTTAGCTGTAATTCCATATCAACAGATAGAATTAGATCATTTCCTCTTTTTCCTTCTGTAATCACTTCTGTACTCGTAATATTTCCGCTTTTATCTGTGTTTTTACGAACCTTTTCCTTTTGCCCTTTTAGTACATCTTCATATTCCATTTCAATATAGCTTGTACCAACTCGATCGTTGCGGCTGTATCCTCTTGCTTCATAATAAGCAAGTTTATCTTCAGGCAATCCCCTTTCAGACGAGCTTACATTGCCCAATACTGATTTTAATGTATCTTTAAATTCGTACATTCTATCCCAGTCTGTTTTTGTGTCAACGCCAGGAAACATTTCTAAGTTTTCACTGACCGTTGCCAGTTCTTTATCTGTTACATCTTCATTTTTTACAATTTGCGGGGTTAATTTATAGCCGCTTGTAAATTCCCGATAAATAGCAATAACTTCTAAATCATTTTTTGTTAATGTTTGAAGCTCTTTTTCCGTTATTCTTTCCAGCTGTAATTTATATACTTGTTTATTATACTCATCTTTATCTGTATATTTTTCCTGCAGCTTCTTTTTTTCTTCACTTGATACTTTTTTTGCCGCTTCTTCTGGATTCTGCATAATCCAATAATCTTTTTGGTCACGCTCCGTTACCTTTTTTGTGTCTTTTTTTATATACTGAGCCAATAATTTAGCAGTTTTAATCATTTCTTCCTGTTTAGCCCCGGTATTCGTATAGGTAATGGCATTTTTAGGAATATTATCAACAATTGTTTTTCCCGTTGTATCATAAATTTTTCCACGTGGCACGGATGTATTTACCGTTATTTCTTCTGTCTTTTCTAATTCCCTTTTATAATCTTCGCCATATACAATTTGAACAAACCCTAAACGGAGTATTAGAGCAGAGAACAATAAAAATACTCCAAAGAAAATAATATTAAGACGAATAGGGAGCGATTTCTTTTTCTTTTTTCCCACCGTTAAACCACACTTTCTTTTATCAATTCTTTGTCTATTGTAATCGAAAACATGACATAATTCTATTAAAAACCTTTTTGAATAATATACCATTTCGACAATTTAAGAGTTAGTTTTTCTTTGGTATCTATAGTATAAGTCGTACTGCACAGATGATTCGTTTCAATTTTATGCAAAAAAAAACAACAACTCCTTCTAATAGATGGAGTTGTCGATTATAAACTATTTATTTTCTTCTTTTTTTAACTCAAAATATTTGTCCAAGACTCTTTTACCAATCGTCATATTTGGAGAAGGGCCATTATTCGTGGTATATACCCAAGGAACCAGTACCGCCATCGCTACTTCCGGATTGTCGTATGGTGCATAGGTAACTAGACTTACGTTCATGACTTGCGGAGGCTCATTATAATTACTGCGTAAAGGACCATCATAAAAAGCCTGCGCAGTTCCTGTTTTTCCAGCTGGCTGGTAAGAAGCATTACCAAAATATCTAGCACCTGTTCCATTTGACGTACTCATTACCATTCGAAATCCTCTTTGTACTTGTGAAAGCCAACTAGGCTGTAAATCTAATTTATTTAAAACTTTCGGCTGAATTTCCTGAACCATGGAACCTAGTCCCTCT
Source organism: Niallia sp. WK069_GA_01 (assembly GCF_983173855.1). Classification (NCBI taxonomy): domain Bacteria; kingdom Bacillati; phylum Bacillota; class Bacilli; order Caryophanales; family Bacillaceae; genus Niallia; species Niallia sp. WK069_GA_01. The sequence continues at coordinate 1,998,369 of NZ_OZ470138.1, read as the reverse complement.
TCGCCTTTTGACGAAGTTCTTATTTCCTTTACCATGTGGGGCTGAATGCGGTAGCCCCCATTGGCAATCGTAGATACATATTGTGCTAGCTGCATATTTGTATATGTATCATATTGTCCAATGGATAAAGCCATTAATTGGTAAGGTGTTAATTCCGTTCCTCTGAACCCCGCCATTTCATTTGGCAAATCAATCCCTGTTCTTACACCTAAACCAAATTCACTAAAAGAGTTGCGAATTTTTGAAAATGCTGCAGGATCAATGTCTAATGGATTATTATACACATAATGTCCTTTACCAATCATAATAGCTGTTTTAGCCATATATACATTGGAAGATTGCTGTAATGCTGTCAAATCATTAATAGTTCCCATTACCTTCCAAGATTTAAATGGACGAGAACCTGGTATTTGCATAATTTCATCCTTAATAGGCGTATAAGGATGAATAACTCCTTCTTTATATCCGGCTAAAACCATCGCTCCTTTAACAGCAGAACCAACATTATAAGATGTCGTAATATTCCCTAAAGCAAAATCCTGCATTTCCGTATTGCCATTTTCGTCTTTGCCAAGCATTTTTCCGGACATGGTTAATACTTCTCCGGTTTTTGGCTTCATTAAGACAACAAAGGCACGATCTAGTAAATGGGTGCCAACATAACTTCTTTTCGTTGCTCTTAATTCTTCTTCTATAATCTTATCCACTTCTTGCTGTAATTTCATATCAATGGTCAGAACAAGATCTTTACCTGGTTCTCCATTAGATATAGTTGTGGAATCAACGATTTCCCCGCTTTTATCTTTTATGTATTTTACTTTCTTTTTTTGCCCTTTCAAAACATCTTCGTATTGGTTTTCCAAGTAACTAAGACCAACACGATCATTCATGCTGTATCCTTTTGCGAGATATTGATCCTTTTGTTCAGCTGGAACCCCTCTTTGTGACGTACTGATTTTGCCAAGCACGGTTTTTAGTGTGCCATCATATGCATAAGTGCGGTCCCAGTCTTTTATCGTGTCTACCCCAGGCAGTTCGGATAAATTTTCACTAACTTTAGCAAACTCTTTATCTGTCACTCCAGTATTTTTCACCATTTGTGGTGTGTAATAATAGCCACTATTAAAAACACGATAAATTGCTAATGTCTCAAGCTCAAATTTTGAAAAGCTATTTAATTCTTTTTTTGTAATTTTAGAACGCAGCAATTCATTATAGGCTCTTTGGTATTTCTTTTTGTCATTTGAATACTTTTCTTGCAGTGCAGCATCTTCTTCTTTAGAAATTTTCTTTTTGGCAGCTTCATCATTCAGCAAAGCCCAATAATCTTTTTTATCAGTTTCTGTTATTTTTTTCAGGTCATCTTTTGTATCCATCGTAATAAGACCTGCCAGCTTTTCTGCCGTTTCCCGCATTACTTCCGGTTTCACGCCCCAGTTCGTATACGTAATCGCATTTTTGGCGGCATTCCCTACTATAGTATTTCCGTTTCTATCATACATTTGTCCACGCGGAACTTGTGTACTTATAATAATATCTTCCTTTTTTTCTAACTCACGCTTATATTCATCTCCGTAAACAATTTGTACGAAGCCTAAACGCATAATTAAAGCGGAAAATAAAAGAAACACAGTAAAAAATAATAGATTTAATCGAAGTGGAAATTGACTTTTTTTCTTTTTTTTCTTATTCCCCATTTTAAAACACCACTCTTTCCCCACATTCTTTATTCTAAAGGATACTTTTGGTTATATCTAGGTTAAATCGTCATTTTATACCAATTTCTTCTCTAAAATAAAAAGAAACAAAAAAAAGCGGTGCGGAAAAAGTTAAAAACTCAAACTTCGCACCTTCAAATTCGTCTGCAAATCTTGATATTACTCGGTTTAAGAACAATAAAATGGGAGGCTTGTTTTTTAAAAGGTGAAAAAGTATATACTTTTTGAAATGTGAAGGCTGTCTAGCTCCAGCGCCTAGCCCCTGTGAAAGATAACCTCCAGCCTCTAAAAGAAAAAAACACTTTTTGAGTCTGGAGAACATTTTTCTTCGGGGCTAAACAAGGCGCTTGCGCTTTTCTTATGGGGTTGCTTTCCGCGGGGTGGGTGCTGAGCCTCCTCGGCGTTGCCTTGCGGGGTCTTTAGCCTTCCCACATTTCCCGCAGGAGTCTTCGCACCCTCCGTTACAAGCAACCTGTTTTAGAATAAGTTCTTGTCTTCGAATTTCATGACAAGGTAGGATTGCTAAACAATGGAGCATTGATTTTTTTAAGAAAATAAGAAAGGATAAAATTTGTGAACTTAGATGAGTGTCTAGCTTCGCCGTCCAGGATGTACAAGCGTCGGCGAAGACATAAGGACGTGGCGTATTTAGCCGGTCAGCGCCTAGCCCCGGTGAGTATTTCCTCATTCCTCTAAAAGTAAAAAGCACTTTCCTGAGTCATGTGAACATTTTTCTTCGGGGCTGAGCAAAGCGTTTGTGCTTTTCTTATTCAACGTTGTTCTCCCAAAATGTGCACATTTAGTCTATTTCTATAAGGTGGGTGTTTTTCCAGTTCATCGACAGCAACTAATGGATAAAAACTGCTTGATTGGAGCGGATATGCGAGACTCCTGTGGGATTAGCGAGTTAGATGAGACCCCACAGGAGTCTCATCTAACGCCCCACGGAAAGCGAGCATCCTGAAACGAGAATCTTGCCCCTATTTATAAGGAATAATGTTTGCAAAAAACACCCAAAAAGACGAATCAATCACCCTTTTCTCATTGCTCTAAACCAAGTTATCGTAATACATGAAGAGGAATTTATAACTGAAAAGTTTGAGTTAAAAACTTTACCGTACCACTTCGATAATTTCTACTATTTTGAATCCAATCTAATTTTTCTTGTACAAAAGTAAATAAACGAATGACCAGTACCTAATAGGAATAATACGTATGGTAGAATTTTATCTGGTTGAAAAAATAGGACGCCTACAAAAAACACAAGAATAGAAAATAAACGACCTAAATTTAGAAACATTTCTCGAACAACAATATATTCAATTCTCATTTCTCTAGCATTCCAGCTTCTCCCGATTACATCAAACGTTAAGCTTGTATAAGGAATCAGTATTAATGGATAAGCGATAGCAATTACGCCGGCATATATCAATAATTTCGTATAGGAAAAATCAAAGATGATAATAAACATGGATAGAAATAACAGAATTCCTCCAGTTAAGATTGCTTTATTTCGATTACCATTTTTGATTGTTCTCGAAACAATATAGTAGGCTACAAAAGAAATTCCGGAATTGATTAAGCCAAATTTCCCTAAGGCCATCTCACTCCCTGTCGCAATAAACACAAATACTGTGATGACAAAAGCAAAGGTTCCTTCTCGTAATCCCTGGAAAAAATGCGCTTTTGTGATTAAACGCCAATTTTGGCTATTTTTCCGTTCTTCGATAATTCGTCTAAATAAAAATTGTCCACTTGCAGGTCTTCTCTTTAAGAAGAAGCTCAATACTACAGCAAGAGAAAATAACCCTAAAGAAATACCGAATACAACCATATATCCTGATGACTTAGAGAGGGCAGAAATAATGTAACCTGCTAAAATCGGGCCGATCATGCCTCCAACCGAGGTTAAAACACCTAAAAATCCATTAAAAAAATCTCGTGTCTCCGGTTCTGTCACCTCGAATGTAAGCACATTAAAAGCTAACCAATAAAAACCGTAGCCAATTCCCAACAAGCATCCTAATAAGATCAAATAAGAGGAAGCTTTATCGCCAATTAGCAGTACAGATAAATAAAATAATGCTAAAAATATGACCCCTAAACGAAGAACAATTACTCTGTCCACTTTCTTCGCCCATCTTCCTGCCAGTATAAACGTTACAAGCTGAAGAATAATGATGGCCATATTATATAACCCTAAATCTTTAAATTCTCCCGACTGCTTCCACAAAAATATATTTACGAAAGTATTGGAAAGGGCAATACTTAATGAATATAAGCCGCCAATAAGCAATAATAAATTTAAATCCTTTGTTAATTCCACATTGCCAAGTAGTTTATTTGTTTTCATCATAAAAAACTCCCCTTTGTTCTAGGGTAGTTTCTATCAAAAACATGTTCGTTATACATAAAAAAGGGACTAAAAAAATTGGGAAGGGGAAACTTTTTTAAAAGCTGGATAGGAGAGAGATTTTAGAGAGCAAAAGGAATAACAATTTGCTTAACAACACTCTATACAGAATGAGAAATAAAAATAAAACTCACTAATCAATTTGATCAGTGAGTTTTAAACGATTATTTTGCTGATTCGTAGCGTTTTGCAACTTCTGTCCAATTAATTACATTAAAAAATGCATTAATATATTCAGGACGACGGTTTTGATAATTTAAGTAGTAAGCATGCTCCCAAACATCTAAGCCAAGAACAGGCGTTTTACCTTCCATTAAAGGTGAATCTTGGTTTGGTGTACTAGTTACTTCTAACTCTCCATTATTTACAACTAGCCAAGCCCAGCCTGAACCAAAACGAGTTGTAGCTGCTTTAGAAAACTCTTCTTTAAAGTTTTCAAAGTTTCCGAATTTGCTCTCGATAGCAGATGCTAAATCGCCAGTTGGTTCGCCTCCACCTTCTGGAGAAATAACTTCCCAAAATAAAGAATGATTTGCATGTCCGCCACCATTGTTGCGAACTGCCGTGCGTGCTGCTTCAGGAACTGCATCTAAATTAGAAACAATTTCTTCGACTGTTTTAGAAAGTAACTCTGTATTTCCTTCTAAAGCATTATTTAAATTTGTTACATATGTGTTATGGTGCTTTGTATGGTGAATGTTCATTGTTTCTTTATCGATATGTGGTTCTAGTGCGTCATAAGCATACGGTAATTGTGGTAATGTAAAAGGCATTTTTTGTTCCTCCTATGTATTGGGTTGTATTTTTTAAAAATTACTTCTTATTAATAGTGATTTACCTATAGCTACACTATTAATATGAGAAGTGCTTTATCTAAACAATATCAAATAAACTATATTCTTTCAAACAATCTGCTCTTCTTTTCACATCTTTAAATTACCCTATACAATACTTAGTTAAACCCTTTTATTTTTAAATTCATATTTTAAACATTTCGTTTTTGGTGATGAATATCACAAAAATGAAATCTGAAGAAATCTTCTATAAAAAATACTTGAAAACGATAGCCTTTATCGTTTTGATAAGTTCGAAAAATTGTCATTATTAATTTCCCCCCTACCATACCAATGTTTGCACACATATTAAGAACGACTAAACGTTCCATTAAACCCAATAAATCCCAAAAAAAGATTGACAATCTTTTCACAATATCCTTTAATCAATAGGTAAGAACATAAGGAGGAGTGCAATATTATGACTGAAATTCAATTGTCCTTATACAGTTTATTAATTCAAAATTTTTTTGATATAAATAAAATAATAAATGTAAAAAAAGGATCCCTGCTTTTTCAAGAAAAAGATCCCGTTAATAAAATTTATATCTTATTACGCGGCACCTTATCATTAGGACGAGTACATGAAAAAGGAAAAGAATTTATTTTAAAAATACTTCACGATGAGGAAGCCCTTCTTGAATATCAATTATTTAAACGTTCTCCTAAATATCATTTTTTCTCTAGAACAATAACTGATTGTGAAATATTAACCATTGATCGAGAAGAATTTGAAGAAGCTGTTTTAAAAGATCCCATTTTATTAACTGCCTTAACTAGCTGGTTAAGTACAGGTTACTTAAAAGCACATATGAAATGCCAGGATTTAATTATGAATGGTAAAAAAGGCGGTTTATACAGTATTTTAATTCGATTATGTCACTCTTTCGGAAAAAAAACAGACGAAGGAATCTTAATTGATTTTCCCCTTACTCACCAAGAACTTGCTAATTTAACATTTGGCACACGAGAAGTAATGCAAAGAATTCTAAAAGAATTACGTGAAGCTGATATTATCTCTTATTCTAATCAAAAATTCACAATAAAAGATTTAGCCTATTTAAAAAAAGGCGTAGATTGTCAAAATTGCCCTGCCGATGTTTGCGGATTAAATTAATAGGTAAAAACAAAAGCGCAAACGCCTTGAACAGCTCTGAAGAAAAATATTCACATGACTCAAAAAGTGCTTTTTACTTTTAGAGGCATGGGGCAATACACCAAGTACAGGCAGATGCTGGCCGATTTAAGGCTCCAGCATCTGCCTGTACTTGTGCGCCCATAGAGAGAGCCCAAACCCTTTTTCAGAGTATACATAAAAAAGACAACTCTTTCCGGTTAATGCTTGTGCAGATTAAAGCACCACAATTAAAAAATAAATAATCATAATCGCTTGAATAACTCCCTTTGTAATTACACTGCTGAGAAAACCTATTACGGATCCTACCCCGACTTTTAAGGCTGTTTTCCAATTTGTTCTGTTTACAACAAGCTCTGCAATCACTGCACCTAAAAACGGACCAATTAATATTCCCATTACTGGAATAACAAAAGGACCAACAAGCAGCCCAATTGTACTCCCCCAAGCTCCAGCTTTTGAACCTCCATATTTCTTAACTCCAATTAAGTTAGCCAAATAATCGGCACAAAACAATAGGAGAGTAAACATCGCCTGAATAATCCAAAAAAGAATGGAAAAATGCGCAAAAGTAAATAAAAATCCATACGCAAAAAAACCTGCTACTAAAAATAAAACACCTGGAATAATAGGATAAACTAATCCAATATATGCAATAAGAAAAAGCACTGTAATAATAATCCAATAAATATATTCCACCATCAATCCCCCTTTTTTTATTTATTTACTACAAAATTTACCCTATTCTTTAGAGAAACAACCATTCAATATGTATTCATTATACACTCATTTACTCATGAAACTTGTATCTAAACGGATTGGACGATAAAATAGGTATGAATATTTAAAAGGGTGTGTCAAAATGAATATTTTTAAGCAATTTATTAAAAGCATCTATTCTCCTAAAGATATAGCTGCCTATCGTTCGCAGAAAAATGGTAAAACGATTCTTTATCTTCTTCTTTTGTCCTTGTTGGTATCCATTCCAACACTTTACTATTTAAGTAAAGGAATGAGTGATGGTGTTCAATCCTTATCGAATGCGATGGAGGATGAAGCTTTTTCCTTTTCCATAAGTAATAATGAGCTTCAATCGAATGAGAAAGAGCCAATGATTATTAACAAAGATGATTTAACCATTATTGTTGACTCTACAGGTACATATAACACTAGTTCCATCAGCTCTTCCGGAACTACTGTTGCCTTTCTAAAAAATGAATTTGTTTTTTCAACAGCAGGGCAATCACAAGCAATGGAATATGCTAATTTTGGTGATGTAAATATTACAAATAATGATATTCTTGATTTTTTACAAACAACGGAATCAATGCTTCCCATTATTATTAGCGTCTTTGCTGTTATTTATTTTATTGTAACAATGATTTCCAAGGTAATTCTCACCTTAATCCTTGCTATTTTCGGAAATTTATTTTCAAAAATACTAGGTCGTTCCTTATCTTATTCGCAAGTTTGGAAAATAACTGCCTACAGTATCACATTGCCTTCTGTGTTTTTTATCATAATGGATACACTTCAGACAATTGTACCTAATGGATCGCTGCTAAATTGGTTTATCAGTCTCTTTATCGTATTTTTAGCTATAAAAGAAATTCCTTTAGATAAAAAACCTAAAGCTCTGTAGCTTTATATAAAACAAAAAAAGATTGTCCATTGTTGGTTCTAACAATTAGGACAATCTTTTTTATTTTGACTCTGTTAGTGATATAGAACGTTTAGGCCAATTTGGTAAGGAGGGGGTATTTGCGTGGTTAAAGACTCCCCTTCCACCATTATTCGAATCAAAATCCCTCTTTCATAAAGTAAATGAATGAAAAGCTTATAAAGGATCCGCTGCATGGCAGACAGGTTCCGATAAATTCCGTATAAAAAATATCAAGTAAATAATAAATTTTAACGATAATATGTATTTGTAAAGGAGGGAAATAAATGTTACAAGAATTCAATAATTTAATGGATTACATCGAAACACATTTAATGGAAGAAATCTCTGGAAAAGATATAGCAAAAATTGTAGGATTATCTGATTATCATTTTAAAAGAATGTTTTCGTATATGGCTGGAATGTCATTGAATGAGTATATCAAAAATAGGAGATTATCAGTTGCGAATGTTGAATTAATAAACGGAGCAAAAGTTACAGATATTGCCTATAAATATGGCTATCAATCCTTAGAAGGATTTTCAAGAGCCTTTCGTGGATGGAGCGGTTTTTTACCTTCAGAAGTAACTATAAACAAAATTCAAAAATCATTTCCCAAATTTTCATTCTTTATAGATATAAGAGGAGGAATATCCATGGAATTCAAAATTGAAAAAAAAGAGAAGTTTAATATAGTAGGTGTATCGAAAAGAGTGCCAATTCAATTCGAAGGTGAAAATAATGCTATCTTAGAACTAGCCAGGTCAATTACCGAACAACAAAGAAATGACATGCATCAATTAGCTGATTTATCTCCTCATCAAGTTTTGAATGTATCTTTTGATTTTGATGATGGTTTTTTGGAAGAAAAAGGATACTTAACTCATATGATTGGTTTTGCAACTACAAAAGAAAATCCAGTTGATGATTTAGAGCAAATTTCTATTGAAGAAAGTTTATGGGCAATTTTCCCTAATCAAGGACCATTTCCTGCTACGCTTCAAGAAACTACCGCAAAAATTTATTCTGAATGGTTGCCTTCTTCAGATTATGAAGTTGCAGATTTACCTGGAATTTCTTTTACAAAGCACAATGGTACATCAGAAAATGTATATAGCGAAATTTGGATGCCCGTAAAGAGAAAAGTTAGCGATAAACTTGGATGATTAATATTTACAGAAATGTTACTCCTTAAAATCCTCATTTACCATATTAGACCAGTCAGTAGATATTGACTGGTCATTTTGAATTTGATGAAAAATCAACACTTATCGCTAACAGAGCCTTTATTTTTATGTATGTAACTTATATTGATTCGCACAATTTTCCAGTGATTCCACTAGTTGCGCCAATTTAACGCTGATATCTGCATTTATTTGGACTTCTTCCTGTTGCATTTCTGCAATTGCTGCCATTTCATCGGAACTCGCTAACGTTTGTTGGCTTATAGATGTTAAGTACAGCGAAGAATTTTCCATTTTCGGCAAGAGTGTTTGCAATTCAAAAAGCTGATCTTGATTTTCGACTAGCCCATTGTTAACAGAATCTATTCCTTGTAATAGCTGATCAAAAGACTTACTGCTTTTTTTCGAATGCTTTTCACAATGTGCAAATTCTGTTGTTATTTTCTCTATATCTTCTGTCGCATCATCAGCAATTAAATCCATCTCGTTCGTAAATGTTTTTATCTCTTCACTAGCATTGGAAGATAATATTGCTAAATTTCTTACTTCGTTTGCAACTACAGCAAACCCAAGTCCATTTTGTCCAGCTCTTGCAGCTTCTAAAGATGCATTTAAAGCTAAAAGTTTTGTTTGTTCAGCCAACCCCCGAATAGAATGAATAATGGTACCTATAGATTGCGAATGCTTTTTCACTTTTAGTATCGTATTTGTTATAGATAAAAACTGATTTTGCAAAGAATCAAAAGAATGAAATAAATCCTTTATATTTTGCTCTCCTATTTGTGCAGCTTCATTCATAACCGTTGTTTTTTTATTCATATCATTCATTCTCAACACCACTTGTTCCATCTTATCCTTCATCTCTTGAAATATACCTATCGTTGCTTCTGAACTTACTGCCGTTTCATTTGCCCCTTGTTTTACAATAGAGATTATTTCAGAAAGAGTTACATTCTTTTCCTTCATAAAAGTAGATTGTTCTTGAATCATATTGCCAGTATTAGATAGCTGGCTGCTTGTTGATTTCATTTCTGATAATACTAATTTCATTCTGTCAATCATGGTTGTATAGCTATTTACTAAAGATTTAATCTCTGGAATCGATGTCTTTATATTGGGGTGAACCAATAAATTCCCTTCACGTACTTCCCTCATCCAGTTTCGTAAAATGGTCAATGGTTTTACAATACTTCTTACAAAATAAACAATAATAACCATCGTAATACAAATACTTAGAATAGATACCAACAAAACTATTTTTTTTATGTCATTTACCTTTTGCAAATACTCTTCTTGCGGAAGGATAATAACATAGATGCCTTTCATTTCTTGTATCCTTTGAAAAGCAATAGAATACTTTTTCCCCTTAATACGTTTTTGCAGCACTCCCGTTTCCTGCTGGATAATTTCCTTCATCACATCATCAGGTAATTTTAAACTCGTTTTTTTATTTACATTAAATGGATCCGCTTCTTGATTAGTAATTAAATAATAGCTGCCATTTATATTATCCTTTAAAAAATTTGCATCTTGATCACGTACAACTTGTTCCATTTTTTTATGAAACTTTGCTTCATCACTTATATAAGTAAGCTTCATATTTTGTGCCATTACATATGTTGCTTTCACTTCCTGCTCTAATCGCTGCTGCATTAACTCTACTGCCATTTCTTTCGATTTATTGACCGCAACAATTGAAACAACTCCCACTGTTGCAATTAGTAATGTCATCATCAGCACCAACAGCCTCTTTTGAATCGTAAATTCATTTCGTATATACTTTTTTATTTTCATTCAAACCCCCCCACTCTCCTTTTTCATTTTGGCAAAAATATATAAAGCCAATGTAAAGAGAAAGTAAATTTTTTATTAAACCAGTCCTTTTCACCTATACTTTATTTCCTATTACATTGATTATAAATGAACGCAATTTATTATTTGTAATATTTTTTACTGGACAAGCATATTCATGGTTTATAGCTTAACAATACATTAATGGGAGGCAAATCATGAAACGGCTCGTAATTACTGCTCTTATTCTTATTACAGTTTATGTTATTTATTTTGACTTAAATCATGGCACTCTTTCCCCCACCCAAGAGCCTGCAATCGAAGTCCAAGCTTCTCCAAACACTTCCATACCTTCCTTTCAACATAAAGTACAGACAGGAGATACAGTGCTTCTCATTGCGGAAGATAAATTAAATAAAAGCTTACCTGTCAGCATCGATCAATTAATTAAAGATTTTAAACAACTAAATCATAATCTTTCTCCTGAAGACATTCAGGTCGGTAAACTATACTATTTTCCAGATTATCAAAATGTTCAATAAAAATTTATCTTTCTTCTGATTCGTTTCCTTTTCGTCCACCAATTACAGCAATATTGCAGCTATAAAATAAAACAGGCTGTAAAAATCAGCAAGTTCCTTGTCAATCTTTGTGTTTCATTGTTACAATAGGAAAGTGATTTAAATGATAAAATACTGTAATACTATATATTTGGCGTGTCCAATGTTTAAAGGAGCGAATCACCATTGAGTGAATTAATACATCGTACTAAAACCCGTCCAATTAAAGTTGGTAATTTAACAATTGGGGGAAGCAACGAGCTTTTTATCCAAAGTATGACAACAACAAAAACACATGATGTCGAAGCAACTGTTGCAGAAATAAAGCGTTTAGAAGAAGCTGGCTGTCAAATTGTCCGTGTGGCTTGTCCAGATGAACGTGCAGCAGATGCGATTGCAGACATTAAAAAACAAATTAATATACCGCTTGTTGTTGATATTCATTTCGATTACCGTCTAGCTCTAAAGGCTATTGAAGGCGGCGCGGATAAAATCAGAATTAATCCAGGGAATATCGGCAAAAGGGAAAAAGTAGAAGCAGTTGTAAAAGCAGCAAAAGCAAAAGGAATTCCTATTCGAATTGGTGTAAATGCCGGTTCCCTTGAAAAAAGAATTCTCGAAAAATACGGTTATCCAACTGCAGATGGTATGGTGGAAAGTGCTCTCCATCATATAAAAATATTAGAGGATTTAGACTTCCATGATATTATCGTATCCATGAAAGCTTCCGATGTAAACTTAGCTATAGAGGCATATGAAAAGGCTGCTCAAGCTTTTGACTACCCATTGCATCTTGGGATTACGGAATCCGGGACACTATTTGCCGGCACCGTAAAAAGTGCTGCAGGATTAGGGGCAATTCTTAGCAAAGGAATTGGAAATACACTTCGTATTTCTTTAAGTGCTGATCCAGTAGAAGAAGTGAAAGTAGCCCGCGAATTGCTAAAATCATTTGGACTATCGTCTAATGCAGCAACCCTTATTTCTTGTCCAACTTGCGGAAGAATTGAAATTGATTTAATTTCCATCGCAAACGAAGTAGAAGAATATATCTCAACGATAAAAGCACCTATTAAAGTAGCAGTACTTGGCTGTGCAGTCAACGGACCAGGTGAGGCAAGAGAAGCAGATATCGGCATTGCCGGTGCTCGCGGAGAAGGATTACTATTCCGTAAAGGAAAAATCGTCCGCAAAGTTCCTGAAGAAATCATGGTCGAAGAATTAAAAAAAGAAATTGACATTATCGCCGAAGAATATTTTGCAAAAAAAGCTGCTGAAGAAGCAGCACAAGTAGAAATAAAATAAAAACGGACGCTTCCTTAAAGTACAAGGAGCAGCGAGGAGGCTCTTCGCTTGCCAGCAGGAAAGCAACCTGTATATTCTGACTGCGGACGCCCAAAAGCACTTTTCAGGGTATCCTATCCTAAATACATGGAAACTAAAATGTATCCATCTGTCAGTTAAAGCAACAGCCCATACAAAAATAAGATAATAAAAAACCGCTCAAAAGCCAATGTTTTGAGCGGTTTTTTCATTATTTAAAAGAAGGGAGCAAGAAATATTCCAATGATAATGGAGATTGCTCCTAAAGAGATTGCCCATGTTCCAAGGCTTAACGCTCCCCTTCTTCTTGCAACAAACCCTAAAACTATTCCTACTGCTCCTAAAACAATCGGCCATACAAATAAGGATATAATGGATAAGATTAACGCTGTTATTCCTACCCCTTTGCCTCCTTTTTCTCTTTCCGTATCGCGATCATTATTATACGTGATAGGGGCTGCAAATTCAGCAGAAGTTTCTTCTAAAAAATCTTCATCTGATATACCATGTTGCTCTCTATCCCGACGATCATATTCTTCATTGCTGTTATAGTCTGCCATGATGAATCCCTCGCTTTCATTAATAGGAGCATTTATTATCATCGCCCATTTCGTCTTTTTTATAGCTGTTAATGATTTACTCTATTAACAGCTGTTTTACTAATACATGATAACTGGCGTGTTAATTAACGAGTAACTCCATAAAAAAGTTCTTTAAATTCTGGAACCGGTCCCACTATGGTAATGCTTTCGTGTAATATGGGACAGGATCCAGAATTTTGGTTTTTGATCTGGATTCACCCTTTATCGGACAAACTTCCCTCATTTCTCAGTTGTTTTGGTCCTGATTCATAATTCTCGAATTTAATCAGGTAAAATTCACCAGTAAAAAAAATACTTAACGTTTCACAGGATAAGTCTGTCTAATTTCAGATAATCAGCACCCTTGACATGATAAGATTCCATTACGTCAATAATAAGACAAGAAAAAAAGTTGCTTAAAAGTTGTTGAAGGATCCTATAAGAAAATCAGCAAAACACTTGTGGAGAAACCAAATAGCAAATTTGAAGCACAGATCTGCCAGAATACACGAAGACGACCGCGGAAATCGAGGACGCCCGCAGGAAAACGAATTATATATAGCTGCGGACTCATTGAGAGTGCACTCCTCTTTTCAGGGTAGCCTAAAATCAGTCAAAAAAACCAATACAAAGAACTCTCCTCTCTATTAAGAAGAGAAAACCTTTCGATATCCACTTTATTTTGTTAAGCTTATAGAAGGAAACAATAAAATTTTTATCAAAATAGGATAATCTTACAAACATTCAATTTTACTGTAAACAAAGGAGTACATAATGAAAAAATTACGATTTGGAATTGATATTGATGGTACGGTGACAAGCCCCTCCACCTTCGTACCCTATCTAAACGAAAGCTTTCAATTAAATATTACCTTAGATCATATTAAAGAATATGATTTATATCCACTTGTAAATATACCAAAAGAAGAATTTAATCAATGGTTTATAGACAATGAACCCCGTATTTATGCAGATTCCCCTCTCGCTGAAGGTGCTAGTTACGTTTTGCGTAAATGGGCAGAAGAATTTGAACTATATTTTATTAGTGCAAGAAGTTCCCATCTCTTAGAAATAACAAAAAAATGGTTTTTAACAAATCAGCTTTCATTTGATCATATCGATTTAATTGGTACACATCACAAAATTGCCGCTGCACAAAAATACGAAGTAGATATATTCTTTGAGGATAAACATGATAATGCAGTTATGATACATGAAGAGTGCGGCATTCCAGTTATTTTATTTGACACTCCATACAATAGAGATCCTATCCCTGAAGGAGTAATTAGAGTAGCAAGCTGGAATGAAGCTTACGAATGGGTAACAAATTGGGCAAAATCTAAATCTTCCGTAAATACTTAAGAGTCACAAAAAAAGAGGCTGAGACATAACTAAATAGATAATAGGTAGAGACGAACATTCTCTAATTTAGCACTTAAATGGTTACTTCCCTATACTGGTTACTCATGTTTTTTCATATAGTTAACCCAAACCTTGCACCTTCAAATTCGTCTGCAAGTCTTGATATTACTCGGTTTAAGAACAATAAAATGGGAGGCTTGTTTTTTATTGTGGGGGGTGCTTTCCACTACGGGTTGCTTCGCTTTCCGCGGGGTGGGAGCTGAGCCTCCTCGGCGTTGCCTTGCGGGGTCTCAGCCTTCCCACATTTCCCGCAGGAGTCTTCGCACCCTCCGTTACAAGCAACCTGTTTTAGAATACGTTCTTGTCTTCGAATTTCATTACAAGGTATGATGACTAAACACTAGTAGCGTTGATTTTCAGCGCGAACCCCACGGAAAGCGAAGTGTATGCAGGCTGCGGGTGATTACCACAAACCTTACATAAATAAAAAACCCAACCATGATACGAAATATTTTTTCATCTTCGTATCATGGTTCGGGTTTATCTTCAGCTGGAATACTTATGCCCCAGCTTCTTTACAATTAGGACATTTCCCGTATATTTCGAATTTGTGTCCAGAAACATCATAGCCTTTTAAACTATCTGTTAATTCTTCCATCGGACATGTTATAATTTCTTTTGTTTTCCCACACTCTAAACAGATAAAATGATGATGATGTTCTTGATGGGAGCAAGTGAAACGAAAGTGCTTTTCTCCGCTTAATTCTGTCATTTCAAAAATATTCATTTCAACAAATAAAGACAAATTACGGTAAATCGTATCAAAACTTAATCCAGGGTAATCCTTTTTCAATGCATCCAGCACTTCTTTTGCTGTTAAATATTTGTTGCTTGTTGCAAATAATTCAAGCATATCTTCGCGTTTATCTGTATGTTTGTACCCTTGTTCCTTCAATAATTCTAAAGCAAATTGTACATTCAATTCTCCCATCTCCATTTGTATCTATATTTTTCTCGAAATAATTTGTTATTAACGTAGTCCATACATATCTAGAATATAATCGTTTTATTTCCATTATCCCATATTGTAATGGTTACGATTTATCTAAAACAGTATACAAGAAGCGCTTGTATAAAGCAAGTAACACTTTCCTTTCACAAGACCATTCTTTAAAAACCTCGTTGTCTACCTTCCAGCACAAAGCAGCACTCCAACAATAGACAAGATTTCAATAATATAGTTACGAAGCGGCTCAGTAGAAATTGAAGTATATTTAGGCTGTTGATTTTCATCACACCATGAACTTTTCAAAAAAAATAGGCACAATTCACCCATTTAGTTCATATGTTAGAATGGGGAGTGATGACATGAAAATTTTTGAAAATATTATCAACCATAAGATCAGCAATATAACTTCGACAGAGCTATTAAAATATAGCAAACAATTTAAAATTGCGATTTCTGATGATGAAGCAGTAACGTTAGCCAACCATTTAAATGGAAAAAAAATAAATATTTTCAACCCAACTGAACGATCTAAACTAATCAGAGACATAGCCAAACTTACTAGTCCAGCAACAGCGAAAGAAGTTAACCAATTATTTAACCTTTTTGCCAAGTAATGCTTTTGCTTGCTACATAAGAACAAATTACATGTAGACATAGCAAAGTAATTTTTAGCATAGAGCAGTCAGAGTACACGAAGACTCCCGTGGGAAAGCGAGACCCCGCAGTGAATGAAACGAGGAGGCTCAGGCGTAGCCCACAGGAAAGCGAAGTGTATTCTGACTGCGGACTGTGCCACTTTTCAGGGTAGCCCCAAAAAAGAAACCTTCCAACATAGAAGGTACTTGTAGACATATTTTATTTGCGGAGGCTTCGCACAGATCGAGTAAAACCCAACAGTTTGAAGCCTCCTTATCTTATCCGATCAAAATCTCATCCAATAAATTGGAATTAAATACTTGTTTTTTTAACATGTCAATTTCATGTTTATATGGTGCTTTTTTATTTTTTTTATCTTCTCCAACATAAGGAGTTTCTAAAATCTTTACAATCTCCATCAGTTGTGGATGATGAACAATTTTATTTAGTGCATCAAAGCCAATATGACCATATCCAATGTTTTCATGGCGGTCTTTCCTCATGCCTTGAGCATTTTTACTGTCATTAATATGCAATACTTTCAGTTTTTCTATACCGAGAACTTGATCAAACTCAGCTAATACCCCGTCAAAATCTTCGACAATATTATAACCGGCATCATGTGTATGACATGTATCAAAGCATACGGACAGTTTATCATTATAAGTAACCCCATCCATAATCATTGCTAGCTCTTCAAACGTCTTCCCACATTCTGATCCTTTTCCCGCCATTGTTTCTAACGCTATTTGAAGGTTCTCTTTGCCAGTTAACACTTCATTCAAGCCCTCAATAATTCTTTTTATCCCAATCTCCGTTCCAGCTCCAACATGGGCTCCTGGATGTAAGACAATTTGTTTCGCCCCTAAACTTTCCGTTCTTTCAATCTCGGAACGCAAAAAATTCACGCCAAGTTCAAAGGTTGCTGGATTGGTTTTATTCGCAATATTTATAATATACGGAGCATGAACAATAATATCTGTAATTCCATGTTCCAGCATATGACGATGACCAGCTTCTATATTTAAATCCTCGATTTTTTTTCTTCTAGTATTTTGTGGTGCACCAGTATAAATCATAAATGTATTGGCACCATATGAAACGGCTTCTTCACTAGATGCTAAAAGCATTTTTTTACCGCTCATGGAAACATGTGAACCAATTTTCAGCAATCTAACCTCTCCTCTACTGTTTATTCTATCAAATGCTTTATCTCATAAAAGAAGTTAAAAACACTTAATTAGAGAAACACAGATAAAGATGCTATCTGTGCTGACAGTTTATTATTTTCGTTTACTTTTCATCCGTCTTTCTCTCTTTTTAATGCTTTCTACTTCCCTCTGCATTTTCTTTTTGTAGCCTGGTTTTACTTTTTTGGGTTTTTGTACTAATGATTTTGCTTTAGCATCTACGTCATCTGTTTGTTTTTGACGTTTTTTTCGACGATTTCTATCATCAATGGAAATCCATTCTCCATTTTTTAAATCCATATTCTTAAATTCTATGCCTTGTTTTTCAAGTTGGTTTAATGCATCCTCATCTGAAGTTTCATAAATTGTTAATGCAATACCAGAATATCCTGCACGAGCCGTTCTTCCTACACGATGGACATAAAAATCCAAGTCCGTTGGAAGCTCATAATTAATAACATGGCTTATTCCTTTAATATCGATTCCCCTTGCAGCTAAATCTGTAGCGATAATATACTGGAACTCCAAATCCAATATTTGTTTCATTACTTTTTTTCTTTCTCTCGGGCTTAAACCGCCATGCAGTCTTGCCACTTTTAAACCTTTATTTGCAAGACCAGCCGCAACTTGTTCACACATTTGCTTCGTATTCGTAAAACAAATAGCCAAATATGGGTTGTAACTTGTCAAAGCATCATAAACGGTTGTTATTTTATCTCGATGCCTAGAGGGAATTAACACATGTTCAATGTTAGCTGCAGTCAATTGCTTTGGTTCAACATGAACAAAAGTTGGATTTTCTAAATATTTTTTTAAAAATGGTTTCAATTTTTCAGGAATGGTTGCTGAAAAAACAAACATACTTAAATTCTTTGGCATTTTTGCAGCAATTTGATCTACATCTTCAATGAAACCCATGTCCAGCATTAAATCAGCTTCATCAACAATTAAAATGGATGCTGTAAATACCAATAATGCTTGTTCTTTTACTAAGTCATTAATTCTTCCTGGAGTTCCAACCACGATATGCGGCTGCGCTTTTAATTTTTCAATTGTTCTTTGTTTATCTGTTCCCCCAATAAATAAGCGGGATGTAATGGTTGAATCAGCATGTTTTGTTATTTTCAAAATTTCTTGATGAATTTGAGTCGCTAACTCTCTTGTTGGCGCTGTAATTACTGCTTGTACTTCTTGTTTTTCTGGGTTAACTCTTTGGAGAATCGGCAATAGATAGGAATGGGTTTTTCCAGTACCTGTTTGCGACTGCCCAATTGCACTTTCTCCTTTAAGAATTAATGGTATTACTTTCTCTTGTATTTCTGTTGGTTCATAAAACCCTAATTCATCTATAGCTTTTATAATAAACGGTTTTAATTGATATCGATTAAATTTTGTTTCACTCATTTTTAAACTCCTTCATAGCAATGCAAAAAAAACGAAAACAAGTCTTATTTTCAGAAGGCTAATGCCGTTAAGAGGGTTATTGGCATAAAAACTATCTGAGCCTATTATTTAATTTGTTCTTTTTTGCTCACTTGTTCATCATGTTATTATAATAAAGTTTTGCACAAAAGACCACTTTTATATTTTTTAGTTTTGACATTTTAACATTTTTTTAGTATGAAAATGGTCGGGATTTCCTTACTTAATAACAATATAACATTTGAAACTGTTGTACGTTTTTTAGAGGTGGTTCAAAAAGGAAAGTAAAAAGGACACACATTTAAATCAATATCTTCATATTGAATGGTTTGATGAAAATTTTTAATAAAAAATGCCTATTTATTTCGCCATATGTTCCGCATAAATCCTAAACAAAAACTTCATTCTTGCATACTCTATAAAGTAGTAAAAGTGAAAGGAGGCAAAGATATGCCACCAAGACCACGTAATCCGTACCAACGAGGCATGATGGGTGGACGAATGATGCAACAGCCTGGACCAGCTAATTTCCGTAATCCGATGATGGGAGGAGGACCTCCTGCTAGAAATGGAGGCGGGGGCGGTATTCTTTCTAAATTAATTGGCGGCGGAAACAGCAGTGCTTCTACAGCTACAGGAAATATTGCAAATGCTGGAGCTAGAAGTGCAAGCTCTGGCGGTGGGATACTGAAAGCAATCACTAATCCCGCTTCCATCAATGGATTCCTTGCCAATTCGCAAAAATTCCTTAATACAGCAAGCCAGTTCGGTCCAATGATCAATCAATATGGCCCTATGGTTCGTAATATTCCAGCCATGTGGAAATTATATAGAGGGTTAAAAAATACTGCGTCTTCCGATGATGATACAGCTGGTACAACTGAAAAACCTATTGAAAAGAAAAAAAGCATTCCAGCTAAATCTGCATCAAAAGAGGTGTCTATTGACTCTACTGGTATAGAGGAATGGGAAACAGCAGATACACCTGAAAAACCAAAAGGTCCTTCTCTGCCAAAATTGTATATTTGAGAAATGCTTCATACTTACTTTCATACATCCCAGGCTGTTCGAAAGTACGTTTCCCCATCGACAGCCTGAATTGTTTTTTCTTATTTAAAGAATAAACGCGAATTGTTTGCCATCTATGACGGACAGTACCTAAGTTTTTCACCTTGTATTGTCCTTCATAAGACAATTTGGTTGGCAACATTCAGGTTCTCCCTCTCTCCTCCTTTGATTTTGTCTATTGTATTTGTGCACCCACAAAAAAGACAAGTCTTCATTTACTTTTAAAAACGTTTATCTCCTTCAAGCTTTTATAATTTTAATACTTTGTCATCTATACATAAGTTCTATATAATAGAAATGTTGCATATTGTAACTCGTATTATTTGATGCTGAAAATTTCCAGCAGACAAAAGAATGATAAATAGAAGTGCCTGGCGGGAGGAATTAAAAAATGAAAGTAATTAAGATTGCCCCAAGGGGTTATTGTTATGGTGTGGTTGATGCGATGGTAATAGCCCGAAATGCGGCTTTAGATAAAACATTGCCACGACCAATATATATTCTTGGCATGATTGTTCACAACAAACATGTAACGGATGCATTTGAAGAAGATGGCATCATTACATTAGATGGGCAAAACCGAAAAGAAATAATGGAAAAAGTAGATAAAGGCACGGTTATATTTACAGCACACGGTGTCTCTCCTGAAATAAGAGAAATTGCCAAACAAAGAGGTCTTGTAACATTGGATGCAACATGCCCCGATGTGACAAAAACACATGATTTAATTAGAGAAAAAGAAAAAGAAGGATATTTTATTATATATATAGGAAAAAAAGGGCATCCAGAGCCTGAGGGTGCGGTTGGCGTTGCCCCGCATGCAGTAGCATTAGTTGAAACAATTGGAGATGTAGAAAAGTTAGAAATTAGCCAAGAGAAAATTCTCGTAACCAACCAAACAACGATGAGCCAATGGGATGTTGCTGACTTAATGGAAGCGATCAAAACGAAATTTCCAGATGCTCAGTTCCATAAAGAAATTTGTTTAGCAACTCAAGTTCGCCAAGAAGCGGTTGCACAACAAGCTGGTGAGGCTGATGTTCTAATTGTTGTAGGCGATCCAAAAAGCAATAACTCTAATCGACTGGCACAGGTATCAATGGAAATTGCCAATACAACCGCTTATCGTATTGCTGATATTTCTGAACTTCAGCTGGATTGGATTAAGGATGCTAAGGTTGTAGCAGTTACTGCTGGTGCTTCGACTCCTACTCCCATTACAAAGGAAGTAATAAACTTTCTTGACCAATATGATCCTGCAGATGAAAACACATGGAATCGCGAGAAAAAAGTTCCTTTGCATAAAATACTGCCAAAAGTAAAAAGATAAAATAAAATGCAAAAATGACCGTACAGCAATTTGAGTGACATAGGCAAGTTATCTTTTATAAAAACAAAAAAAGCAGAAAATGTCCTCTATCAAAGGATATTTTCTGCTTTTTATTTAAACCGGTAAAAAAATATTATACAAACTGAAATGGATCTGTATCAATTTCAGAAGGGAAAATATGAACATCATACCCTTTATCCCTACACATGTTGGTTAATACATGTGTAACGCCTTTTTTCATTACTTTTTCCACATTATGTCCAGGATCTATAATATTCAAACCTAAAGCCTGTGCATCATGGGCGACATGATAATACATATCTCCAGTAACATACACATCTGCTCCTTTAAACAGGGCTTGAGAATAATACTTATTCCCATCTCCACCTAAAACAGCAACCTTTTTGACTTTTGCCTGTAAATCCCCAACTACACGAACACCATCTACTTCCAACGCCTTTTTCACATGGTTGGCAAAATCAGAAAGTGTCATTTCTTCTATCGTACCAATTCTTCCTAACCCAAATTGTTCTCCCTTTATTTGAAGATCATAAATATCATAGGCAACCTCTTCATATGGATGTGCCTTTATCATCAATTTTATTATATGTTTTTCTAATGAGGCAGGAAAAATAGTTTCTACTTTTATTTCCTCTACGATCTCTAGTTTATCTTGTTCTCCAATAAATGGGTTTGTTTCTTTTCCTGGTTTGAATTGACCTTTTCCTTCTGTCTCAAAAAGACAATGCGAGTAGTTTCCAATTGCTCCAGCTCCTGCATTTCCCAAAGCAGTTTTTACTTCCTCTGCACTATTTTTTGGTACATAAACAACTAATTTTTTTAACTTATCCTCATAAGTAGGTACAAGGACTTTTGTATCTTTCACCCCAAGTGCTTCACTCAATAAGTCATTTACTCCACCTATTGCAACATCTAAATTGGTGTGAGCAGCATATACAGATATATCATGCTTAATTAATTTTTGCATTAATCGTCCTGAAGGGTTATCACTTGTAATTTTGTTTAAAGGGCGGAATATTGGCGGATGATGGGCAATGATTAAATTCACCTTTTTGGCAATGGCCTCGTCTACGACACTATCCAACACATCTAAAGCAATCATAACATTTTGAACCGGTTTGCTAAGATCCCCAACTTGCAATCCAATCTTATCTCCTTCTACTGCATATGCCTTTGGAGAATATTGTTCAAATAAAGAAATTATTTCAAACCCGTTTATTTGTTTCATCTTAATATCTCCTTCACCATGTTTATTTTCCACTCTAATTCCTGCATTTTTGTTCTATTTTCATCTGAATTAGATGCTGTTGAAAGTTGTCCAAGAACTCTCTCCCAGTTTTTCCATTCAGCAGACCATTTTTTTTGAAAGGCTTGATTTTTTTCTTTCATAAGTATTGGTCCCAATACTAATTCATTATTCAAATTGGAAGAATAAGGTTTATTCGGTATTCCCTGTTCTGCAATTAATACTTCATATATCTTTCCATCTTCTTCTAGTATTTCTTCATCCACTAATTCCCAACCATTTTCAAGCAGCCAAATGCGGATGGAATAGGCATGTATATTTGGTTGCAGAACTAAACGTTTTACTTTAGAAAGTTTGTGTTTTCCTTGCTCAAGGATTGTAGCAATTAGAGAGCCTCCCATTCCTGCAATAGTAATACAATCTACTTCTCCAGCTTCAATCACTTCTAATCCATTTCCCTTTCTAACGGAAATAACTGATTCTAAGCCCTCTTGCCTAACTTGTTTACAAGCTGATTGAAAGGGACCTTCTACCACTTCACCCGCAATCGCAAAGACAGCTTTCTTTTTTTTCAACATATAACAAGGCAAATAAGCATGATCTGATCCTATATCTGCAAACTTTGCTCCATTTGGTATATATTCTGCCACTGTTTCTAAACGCTGTGATAATTTATCTGTATTCATTTTATCCCCACATTTCATCTTTATCTCTTATATTATAGCTTGCTTCTACTAGAAAAAGTTCTTATTGCACAGCAAACTAGCGAAAGGATTTATACAAGTTATACTATTTTGATTAGAAACAAACAACCTATTATTACAAATCCTATTATGGAAGAAATCGTAAAATATAATAATTTATATTTTTTCCCAAAAACAAACCAAATAACACAATTAATACATAAAACAATCGATACATAATTAAAATTATGTGAAAAAAAATAGAAAATCACATATACACTTGCTAGTAATACAATCAATGCCGCCACAGCGGCAGGTATATCAACCGCACTGTTTTTATGCCTATAAAAATAAATGCCCGCTATACAAAAAGTTAGAAAAATTAGGGAAATAGCTATTTGCAAAATGAAAGACAATTCAGTAAAATATAATAAAACTATTGTTGCAGGAATGAATAATAAAAAAAGTCCGCTGTATTTATGCTTCGCTTTTTTCGTTCCTTCTTGTATTGGTTGATTTCCTTCTGTATATAGGGATAATAAATAATCACAATAATGTTCTGGGAGCATACGATTTTCTTTCCAATAAACAATTTCTTTAATAATCACTTTTTTTCTATTATCATCCATTTTTTCACGTCCTGAATTATGATGAAGGCAATGGCAAGATAGTATGTACTATTTTTTCAAAAAAGCAGACATGATTTTTGAGAAGATTTCCTTTTTCATAAAAAAAAGAAATAGCTACTTCTATTGTAAGAAGTAAACTATTTCTATACAATCCGTCTCTTTAACGTTGCGAAAAATATTCCTACAATTAAGAATGATGAATTTTTCTGAAGCTTGACGGATTACTAGCGACCGATAAGCTTCGATAAAATGAAATGAACGCGCTTAGAGTCGATTTTCCTTTTTATCTGCTTATCGGCCAGCTCCCAGCCCTTTAAAAAAACATATTGGGCTTCTGAAAGTGTCAAACGCATTCGGAAGCAAAAATATATTTTTCTTACGGACTGAACAAGGTACTACGATTTCTTACTCTAAGAAATCTTTTAATCGTTTACTTCTGCTTGGATGTCTTAGCTTTCTTAAAGCTTTTGCTTCAATTTGACGAATTCGCTCTCGTGTTACGCCAAATACTTTGCCGACTTCTTCAAGTGTGCGTGTACGGCCATCATCTAGGCCAAAACGAAGTCGTAATACATTTTCTTCGCGATCAGTTAAGGTATCCAAAACATCCTCTAGCTGTTCTTTTAATAATTCATAAGCAGCATGCTCTGAAGGAGAGGTAGCATCTTGGTCTTCAATGAAGTCACCTAAATGCGAATCGTCTTCTTCCCCAATTGGTGTTTCCAAAGATACTGGCTCTTGAGCAATTTTAAGAATTTCTCTTACTTTATCTGGAGTTAAATCCATATCTTCTCCAATTTCTTCAGGCGTAGGTTCACGGCCTAAATCCTGAAGCAGTTGACGTTGAACACGAATTAATTTATTTATCGTTTCAACCATATGAACGGGTATACGAATCGTTCTTGCTTGGTCTGCTATTGCTCGTGTAATTGCTTGGCGAATCCACCAAGTAGCATACGTACTAAATTTATATCCTTTGATGTAATCAAATTTTTCAACAGCTTTTATTAAGCCCATATTACCTTCTTGAATAAGATCTAGGAACATCATTCCGCGTCCTACATACCTTTTGGCAATACTGACAACTAAACGTAAATTGGCTTCTGCAAGGCGGCGTTTTGCTTCTTCGTCCCCTTTTTCAATACGTTTCGCCAAATTGATTTCTTCTGCTGCAGATAATAAATCAACTCTGCCGATTTCTTTTAAATACATTCTGACCGGATCGTTTATTTTCACACCCGGAGGAACACTTAAATCATTTAAATCGAATTCTTCTTCCCCTTTAGCAAGTTCTTGTACATTAGGAGCTTCATCTTCCGTATCTCCAATTAAGTCGACACCTTGATCTCCTAAAAACTCATAAAACTCATCCATTTGATGGGAATCTAATTCAAAGCTAGCTAATTTTTCAGCAATATCATCATATGCTAATACACCTGTTTTTTTACCGACCGCTGTTATCTGTTCCTTTACCTGATCAAGGGTCAATTCCGTTTCAACCGTTTTTGAACGGGCTGACTTTTCAGCCATATGTCCCCCTCCTTCCAAAAAATCAAGACTAATCCATATCTATTATTTTAGTGCTTTTTCCAACTGCAGAACTTCCATGCCAATTTGAGCGGCTTTCACATAGTCCTGCTGCCGTTCAGCTTCTTTTTGCAATGTCTTTTTTTCTTTTATTTGCATGATCTTTTCATAATTCAACATTTGTTTCATGTAATCCATTAATTCTTGATCATTTATTTCTTCATTGAGGTTCATCATCTCAATGTCTACTACCATTCGCTTTAATTCATTATCCGTAATGAAGTTAATAAATGAACTTGTATCTGAGCTCTGCCCTTTTTCATAATAAGCTAGCAGATACGTAAATATTGCTTGATGTTCATCAATATTAAATGTTTTCCCCTGCAGAAACTCCTGCACTTTAAAAGCAATATCTTCACTTTTCAGCATATGCGCAAGCAGTCTTCTTTCTGCAGTATGAAACGCAGGCAATAAATTTTTTACTGGTTTTCTTACACTATATTGCTTTACAGGTGCACTAATGCTTTTATTTGAATTATTTCTTTGTAAAGAATCAGC
This sequence comes from Niallia sp. WK069_GA_01, assembly GCF_983173855.1. Lineage (NCBI taxonomy): Bacteria > Bacillati > Bacillota > Bacilli > Caryophanales > Bacillaceae > Niallia > Niallia sp. WK069_GA_01. The sequence continues at coordinate 1,972,490 of NZ_OZ470138.1, read as the reverse complement.
AAGCTGCTTCTCCTGCTGTATAAGTGCTTCTAAAGAGATCGAAAACTCAGAGGCAAGCTGTCTTATATAAATGTCTTTTTCAACAGCCTTATCAAGTTTAGCAATTTCTCCTAGTACTTCTTCTATATACTTGAGCTTATCTCCTTCATTTTGAAGATTTTTACCTCTCCGATAATAAATTAGCTTAAAACTCATATAAGAAATACTATTATGAAAAATTTCATGCTGTAATTTTTGTTCCCCAAATTTATTGACAAAATCATCAGGGTCCATTCCATCTGGTAATAAAACTACTTTAACAGAGCAATTTGCTTTCGTTAAAAGCTGCCCTGCACGATATGCTGCTTCAATTCCAGCAGAATCTGAATCATAACAAATCGTAACTGTTTGGGCATTCCTCTTTAAAAGACCTATGTGCTCATCTGTTAAAGAAGTACCCATAGTTGCGACACCATTTTCTATTCCTGACCTCGAAGCAGCAATACAATCGGCAAACCCTTCAAAAAGAACGGCATGTTGATGCTTTCGAATGTTCTGCCTCGCCATATGAAAATTATAAAGTGTACTGCTTTTATTAAAAATTGGTGTTTCAGGACTGTTAAGGTATTTGGGATGTGCATCCCCTAATGCTCGCCCTGAAAAAGCAATTGTACGACCATTGCGATCCATTATAGGAAAGATAATTCGATCTCTAAAACGATCAAAATACTTATTTTCCTTTTCGCTTTTAATGATTAACCCTGCTTTTTCCATCCATGTAACATCATATTTTCTTTTCCCTAAAAACTTTACTGCCAAATCCCAAGTTTGCAGTGAGCAGCCAATTTGGAACTTCTCAATAATAGGGATGGTAAAGCCTCGATTCAGTAAATATTCTAAAGCATGTTGACCATCCTTTGTATTTACTAATAAATGATGATAAAATTTAGTTAACAAATCATGAGCATCCAACATCTGCTGTAAATCATCTGGTATACTTTTTTTCTGTTCAACATCAGTTAATTCCATACCAAGATCAACATTTGCTCTTTTTGCTAATTTAGCGGTGACTTCTTGAAAAGAATAGCCTTCTAAATCCATCAAAAACGAGAATACATTTCCACCAGCATGACAACCAAAACAGTGAAATATTTGTTTTTCCGGTGAAACAGAAAATGATGGAGTTTTTTCCCCATGAAACGGACATAATCCTAAAAAATTACGTCCTTGTTTTGTTAATTGAACATGCTCACCAATAACATCCACAATGTCAATTGCTTGTTTTATTTCATTTATTTTTTCTTCAGGAATTAGCCCTGCCATTTAAGCCATCTCCCTATAAACTAAACTTGCCTATATAGAGGTATTCGACATGAATTGTTATTCTCCTTCAATTTTCGACAAAATCCTCATTAAATTTCTCTTGAATCGTTGGCGATCGTCATCAGTAAATGGTTTTGGCCCTTTCCCATAAATACCTCTTCTTCTCGCTTTAGCAGATAAATAGCGCAAATCTAAAGCAGTATGGATGTCCTTCTCTTCTATAACCTTTCCCCTTGGAGATAGAACATACACCCCTTTTACCAAAAGAGTAGAAGCTAAACCAATATCCTGTGTGATAACAACATCCTGTTGTTTTACTTTATTCATAATAAATAAATCAACTGCTTCTTTGCTACTATCTACAAATTTCCAATTTGCACCATCTTGTTCACTTTTCATATGAGCATAAGAGGCAATAAATAATAGTTCGAAACAATAACTTTTAGTAATTTCGACAATTTCCTGCTTAACTGGACAGGAATCGGCGTCAACATAGATGGTATGTTTCCCTATTGTACTACTTATTCTACATCACTCCACATATTCCTTCTTCCAAATTTTTTTTCAATAAAAGAAGTATTGTCGAATTTTTTTTATCTCATTTTCTTGACTTCTAACAATAAATAGTTTATTCGTAATTAATCAACTCTAAACCTAAATATGATATTTTTTATCACAATTTTTTATTATAGTGCATAAACATAAGAATTTCCATCATTTTCTCTCTAAAAAGATACTTACTACATCTAGACTTCATAATTATACGCACATTTTATAAAAATAGTAAAAAAAATAAGTCCAAAGAATACCTGCGACAATAGAAAGACCTTGTCCTGTTAGACAAAGTCATATTTTTTATCTTTGATAGGTTGTTCAAAAAGTCCGGTAAAAATGACACATCGAATTTCTTCGTTAGCTTACTTTTCCGCTTCTCACGTATTAACAGCATACGTTCCGATACTCAAAGTTAAGCCGCCTCGAACTTCTTGGTCCTTTTTATCCTCTTTTTTGAACACGCACTTTAATAAAAAATTAAGAATTATGTTTTGTTCGATGGTATAAATTAAAAATAATATTAGCCGTTTCTTCTACTGCTTTGTTGGTCACATCAATAACAGGACAGCCAATACGATTAACAATTCGATCGAAGTATTTAATTTCATCCTGAATCCGTTCGATTTTAGCATAGCTTGCACTATCACTTAAACCTAAAGAAATTAAACGTTCTTTTCGAATATTATTCAATTTTTTCGGACTGATTTTTAGACCGAAGCATTTGCTTGCAGGCAGCTGAAAAAGTTCTCTTGGAGGATCTACTTCTGGGACAATAGGAACATTGGCAACCTTCAGCCTTTTATGCGCAAGAAACTGCGAAAGTGGTGTTTTGGATGTTCTTGATACACCAATCAATATAATATCTGCTTTTTCCAAACCTCTCGGATCTCTTCCATCATCGTATTTAACTGCAAATTCAATTGCCTCAACTTTTTTATAATAATCATCATCTAGTTTTCGTACAAGTCCTGGTTGAAATAAAGGTGTTTTGCCCCAAAGCATTTGAAACTGATCAATAATTGGACCAATAATATCACAAGCATATACTCCAGCGTCTCTTGCCAATTCACTCATATATTCTCTCATTTCAGGCTTAACAAGCGTATATGCAATCATTCCATTTTCTAATTTAGCTTGGAGAACAACCTCATGAATATTGGATAAATCTTCTACGAATGGAAATCTTTTTATCAGGACATTTACATTAATGCCTGAAAATTGGCTGATTGCTGCTTTCGTAACTAGTTCTGCCGTCTCCCCTACGGAATCAGACACAACATAAATAATTTGTTTTTCTTCCATCTATTGCTTCCCCCTCTTCTACAATCGTTTTTCTGCAAGGACAACTAATGCTTTTGTAAGATTTGTTTTTGTCACTCTTCCTATTACAACAAGACCTTTTTCTGATTTTTTCACAACAGGAAGGGCGTCAATTTCTCTTTCGATTAATTTTTTGCCAACATTCACTAATAAGTCCTCTAAGCAACAAAATGTAATATTTGGCATCCTTGTCATCATAATAGTAACAGGCAGGGCTGTTAAATCTTGTTTTCCAATGCTTGCACGTAAAAAATCCTTTCGTGAGACAACTCCCACTAAAATGTCCTGATTATCTACTACAAACACAGTTCCAACATCTTCTGTAAACATGGTAACAATCGCATCATAAACAGATGTATTCTCTTTCACCACTACAGGTTTGGAATAATAATCCTTCACTAATAACTTTTGAATATTTTCCGTTAATAATTGCGCCGAAGTTTTTCCAGTATAAAAATAACCAACTCTAGGTCTTGCATCTAAAAAACCCGCCATTGTTAAAATGGCAAGATCAGGACGTAAGGTTGCTCTCGTTAAAGATAATTTATCAGCAATCTGTTCACCCGTTATTGGGCCATTTTCTTTTACAATTTTTAAAATCTCGTTTTGCCTATTATTTAGTTCTATTTTTTATTCACCACCTTCATCATAAAGGAATGACTGCTGTACAAGTAGCATGAGCCATCACAAAAAAAGAAAAACGGTAATAAAAAATTAAGAGGAGTATTTTACACTCTAGTATGCTGCCTATTATAAAAAAATAAAGATGGCATGCTGAAAGCTTTCACTAAAAATATATTATTTAGTGAAAGCTTTGTTCAAGAGAGTATTTTCCTAGTTATGGGTTATTTTCCTGCACTACTTGACAATTACTTCATTTACATTAGCAAACGACTTTATTATTTCCGCCAACTTCACCATTTGATTCAAACGATTTTCTTTCAGTTTTTCCTCTTTTGCCATTACCATCGTATGATCAAAATAATGTGTAATATTTTCTTTTAAAGAGAATAGCAGCTGGAAAGCATCTTCTTCATTATTGGTTTTCTCTAATTGTTCTTTTACAGATAAGTAGCTATCATATAACGAAGATTCTTGTTCATTTTCAAACAAGCTTTGTTCCACTTCCCCTGCTACAACTGCTTTATTAGAAATATTTATAACACGGCTTAACGCTTCCATGCCTTCTTTAAAATCTTTTTCTTCTTTATGTGCTTCTAGTACTTGCGCTCTTCTTATTAAACTGGCAATATTCCCGACTTCATTTCCAAGAACTGCTTCGATTAGATCATAACGAATTCCTTCTTCTTGCAGAATATGTTTAATACGCAGTTTAAAGAAAGCAATAATATTTTGATATAGCTCTTCTTCAGAAACTTTAAAGGAATTTGTACAGTTGCTGATTGTCAGCTTTACAAGCTCTTCTAATAGCAAGTTCCAATCTTTATCCCTTAATGTTTGCACAATGCCTGTAGCCTGTCTTCTTAATGCATAAGGATCTTGAGAACCTGTTGGAATAAGACCGATACTGAAGAACGAAACAATTGTATCTAACTTTTCTGCAATGGAAAGTACTGCTCCTTCCTTGCTTGGCGCTGTATGATCATCTGCATGACGAGGCATATAATGTTCGTTTATTGCTTTAGCAACTTCAGTTTTTTCCCCTTTTTGAAGGGCATATTTTTCTCCCATTAATCCTTGTAATTCTGGGAATTCATAGACCATATTTGTAACAAGGTCGAACTTGGCAATTTGTGCTGCCCTTGATGCATTTCGCTTTTCTTCTTCATTAAATTGCAGCATCACTGTTAATTTATTTGTTAATGAACGAACCCGATCCACTTTCTCTGCCAACGTACCAATTTCCTCGTGATAAACAATGAATTGGAGTTTCTCTAATAATGTTTCAATCTGTAATTTTTGGTCCTCTTTATAGAAAAATGCAGCATCAGCAAGTCGTGCACGCAACACTTTTTCGTTTCCTTTTGCTACTTTTTCTAAATGCTGATGATCGCCATTTCTCACCGTTACAAAAAACGGCAGCAATTCACCTTGAGAAGATTTCACTGGAAAATAACGTTGATGCTCCTTCATGCTGGTAATAAGCACTTCGTTCGGCAAGTCTAGAAATGATTCTTCAAACTTCCCAAATAACGCAGTTGGGTATTCTACAAGATTTGTTACTTCTTCCAATAAATCTTCATCTACTGGAATAACCCAGTTATTTTCTTCTTCTAATTTTTTAATCTGGGAAACAATCGCCTTTTTTCGTTCTGCTGCATTTGCCACAACAAATTGGCTCAATAATATTTTTTCATAATCACTTGGATGCTCAAATGTAATTTCTCCTCCAAGGAACCGATGCCCTAATGAAGTATTCCCAGTAGTAACATTGGTAATGCTAAACGGAATGATCTCTTCTCCAAATAATGCAACAAGCCATTTGATTGGACGAATGTAGCGCAGATCATTATTTGCCCATCGCATATTTTTTGGAAAGTTCAAGCTTAAAATAATTTCCTTTAATTCTACTAACAGCTCTTTTGTTGCTTGCCCTTTAATAAATTTTTTGACATGTGCATATTCAACGCCGTTAATTTCTTTAAAGAAAATATCTTCTACTGTCATTTGCTGGCCTCTTGTAAATCCAGCAGCTGCTTTTGACCACTCGCCTTTTTCATTCAGAGCAATTTTTTTTGCTGGTCCTTTTGCTTCTTCTTCCACATCTTTTTGTGCTTCTTCCAACTCACTAACAAGCACAGCCAATCTTCTTGGTGTCGAAAAAGCTTGAATAGCTTTGTATGCTAATTGCTTTTCATTCAGCCATGCTTCGACTTTATCTTTTAATGCATTCATACTGCTAGTCACAAAACGCGCTGGCATTTCTTCTAAACCAATTTCTAATAACAAGTCTCGTTTGCTCATGTTATTTAACCTCCTTGCTTTTTAAAATTGGGAAACCTAGCTTCTCTCGTTCTTCATAAAATGTTTTCGCAACCTTGCGAGCCAAATTACGGCATCTTCCAATATACCCTGTTCTTTCCGTTACAGAAATTGCACCTCTAGCATCAAGAAGATTAAAAACATGAGAGCATTTTAATACATAATCATAGGCAGGATGAACCAGTCCTTCATCCATTTGTCGATGTGCTTCTTTTTCATAAATGGAAAATAAGTTAAAAAGCATATCAGGATCTGAAGTTTCAAATGTATATTTACTATGTTCATATTCCGGCTGATAAAAAATATCCTTTACTGTAAAACCATCTGTCCATTCTAATTCAAAAACGTTTTCTTTATCTTGAATATAGGATGCAAGTCTTTCAATTCCGTACGTTATTTCAACTGAAACAGGTTTGCATTCTAACCCGCCAACTTGTTGAAAATAAGTGAATTGAGTAATTTCCATTCCATCTAACCAAACTTCCCAACCAAGACCTGCACAGCCTAATGAAGGATTTTCCCAATTATCTTCTACAAAACGAATATCATGTTCCAACGGATTGATTCCTAATGCTTTTAAAGAGTCCAAATATAATTCCTGAATATTATCCGGTGATGGCTTCATGATCACTTGAAATTGATGATGCTGATATAAGCGGTTTGGGTTCTCTCCGTATCTTCCATCTGCCGGTCTTCTAGATGGCTCTACATAAGCAACATTCCAAGGTTCTGGCCCTATTGCCCTTAAGAAAGTATAAGGACTCATCGTTCCGGCGCCTTTTTCCACATCGTATGCTTGCATAAGAATACATCCGTATTCCGACCAATGTTTTTGCAACGTTAAAATCATATTTTGAATATTCATTGCTTAACTCCACCTCCAAAAATAGGTACATTATTACTAGCATAAGGGCTTCTTTTTCTTATCAAATAAGATGAAAAAACAAAAAACTCCCGCCCCTATGCTTTTATAGCATAGGGACGAGAGTTAACCCGCGGTTCCACCCTATTTGCTGCAAAATTACAGCCACTTTCCGTTAAGTTGCTCCATGAACGCCTTCCTTAATGCTCTTGCACCTAGCTTTCACTATCCTAGGCTCGCTTAAACAAAAGGGGATTAAGTACTACTTTCTTTTCAACACAACTATTTTATTAACTGAATAGTAACGAAAAAAAAATCTATTGTCAACCTCTTACTCAAATTGCTTTCCAAAATCTTTTATCGAGTTAAGAAATTTCTTCGTTTTTAAATATAAGCCTGAATACTCTTCATAATATGCTGATATTATCATATTCAACTCTTTTTTTGTATCTTCCTTAATCGAAATATTGCCGAGTCTTGCCAAATCAAAATAATAAAAAATCCGCAATAATTTTACTGTTGACTGAGAAATCTTAAAATGGTAAGGATCTTTTTCTAAACATCGGTGACAAATTAAGCCGCCTTCTCGGATGGAAAAAGAAAAATGACCATCCACTGCTCCACATACACTGCATTTATCCAGAATCGGATATAAACCAAGGACATTCAACATTTTCATTTCATAGATAAATGCTAATACCTCTGCATCATATCCCTCGTTCATATATTGCAATGTTTGTAACAGCAATTCGAATTGATACGGATTAGGTTTTTTTTCATCCACACATTTATCAGTAATCTCTACAATAAAACTAGCATATGCCGTTAAAAAAATATCTTCTTTTAACGAGCGCATGCTAGTAATCATTTCACCTTGCTGCATCAGTCCTAGACCGCTGCTCCTTTGTATTAAATAGGATCCATATGTAAAAGGCTGCGTAACAGCAGAAAGCCTGCTATTCGTTTTCTTAGCGCCTCTAGCCATTACGCCAACCTTCCCCCATTCGCGGGTATATAATGTGACAATTTTATTTGTTTCGCTATAATTAATTGTTTTTAATACGATGCCTTCACATTTTTCTAGCATCAAAGCTCACCATCCCTATTTACGCTTGTTCAAAAAAGAGGGCATAAACTTGAGAAATCAAAGAAATTGTCCGCTTCGAAACTGGATGTTCTCCAAGTACAACGCATCCAGCATTACACAAAAATCGAACGTACTTAGCTTAGCTAGAGATACTTTAATCACTATAGATCTGCTAAACGAAACGGACGAAAAATCCGACAGCTATTTTTCCCAAAGTTTTTTTGAACAACCTCGAATAAGAGACAGTTCTATGAGATGGGGAAATCAATATTTGCTAGTTCCTCATCTTGAGTACCTGGTATTTCATGATTATCCTTTTCTAATTCTTTAAAGAGTAGATAAGTATCAATATTACCTGTTTGAGAAAAAACTTTCCAGGTAAAGTCTAACATAATAAACCCACCTTTCAATTTTGAAAACTAGCATTTTAAAGCTCTAACCTTATCATAGCCTGTCTTTTAAAAAACATGAGACGAAAAATTTACTAATTAAAAACATGTATAAAATAGAAAAGCGGAAGCGCCTTGTTTAGCCCCGAAGAAAAATGTTCTCCTGACTCAAAAAGTGCTTTTTACTTTTAGAGGCAGGAGGTTATCTTTCACAGGGGCTAGGCGCTAGAGCTAGACAATTAGAAAAGCGGAAGCGCCTTGTTCAGCCCCGAAGAAATATGTTCTCCTGACTCAAAAAGTGCTTTTTACTTTTAGAGGCAGGAGGTTATCTTTCACAGGGGCTAGGCGCTGGAGCTAGACAATTAGAAAAGCGGAGGCGCCTTGTTCAGCCCCGAAGAAATATGTTCTCCTGATTCAAAAAGTGCTTTTTACTTTTAGAGTCAGGAGGCAATACTCACTGGGGCTAGGCGCTGGAGCTAGACAATTAGAAAAGCGGAGGCGCCTTGTTCAGCCCCGAAGAAATATGTTCTCCTGACTCACCTATTGATTTTTTCTTGCAAGTTGGCTGAAAAATTAATATTCGTCTTCTCTAAAGCCAAAATCTCTTAATTGCGTCATCTTATTGCGCCAATCTTTTTGGACTTTCACCCAAAGTTCTAAGAAAACTTTTGTGCCAAGAAGATTTTCAATATCGGTTCTTGCTCGTTTACCAACTTCTTTTAACATGCTGCCTTGTTTTCCGATTACGATCCCTTTTTGTGAATCTCTCTCTACAACAATGGTTGCCATCACATGTACGATATCATTCGGCTTTTTTTCCATTTTATCTACTACAACAGCTAAAGAATGAGGAATTTCTTCCCTTGTTAAATGCAGCACTTTTTCTCTGATTAACTCCGATACAATAAATCGTTCTGGATGGTCTGTTACTTGGTCTGCAGGATAAAACTGTGGACCTTCAGGCATATAAAATTTAATTTGCTCTAATAATGTCTCTACATTATTTCCCTCTAAAGCAGAAATAGGCACAATCTCTTTGAAAGGATATTTTTGTCGATAGGAATCAATAACCGTAAATAATTTATCTGGATGAATCGTATCAATTTTATTTATAACAAGAAAAATAGGAGTTTTGATATTTTCGAATTTCTCGAGAATGAATTCTTCCCCTTTTCCAAACCCTTCTTCTGCGTTTACCATAAACAAAATAAGATCTACTTCTTTTAACGTATTCTGGGCAACCTTCATCATAAAGTCTCCCAGTCGATGCTTCGGTTTATGAATACCAGGTGTATCGATAAAGATAAGCTGTGAATCGTCTGTTGTTAAAACACCTTGTACTTTATTCCGTGTGGTTTGTGGTTTATCACTCATAATGGCAATTTTTTGACCAATAACTCGATTTAAAAAAGTTGATTTCCCTACATTTGGTCTTCCGATAATGCTTATAAATCCTGATTTATGTTCATTCGTATTATTTATGTTCATTTAAATCCTCCGGTGAAAATGCTCCTGGCAGTAATTTTCCTACTGTTGTTTTTTGAATATCTCCATGCAGGTTGGTTAAAACCACAGTCATATCTTCTGGGCAAAGCTCTGAAATAACCTGTCTGCAAGCCCCACAAGGTGATACTGGTCCATTTGTATCTGCTACTACAGCTAACATAGTAAAACTAGTATCTCCTTCTGAAACGGCTTTAAAAAGTGCCGTTCTTTCCGCACAATTCGTTACACTATACGATGCATTTTCTATATTGCATCCATGATATACTTTACCATTTGATGTTAAAAGAGCAGCACCAACTTTAAATTTCGAATAAGGGACATAAGCTTTTTCTCTTGCTTTTTTCGCATGATCTATTAGATCCATCTCATTCAACTCTTTAATCCTCCCTTTATTTTACGAATAGAAGTTGTTCAAAAAGTCCGGTAAAAAAGGAACGTCAGAATTTCTTGATCCTTTTTAATCCCTCTTTTTGAATACACACTATACAAAAGTTATTTTTAGTTTTTTAAGAACTGTTCAGAATTTATCACGCAAATCATAATGGGAATTGAAAAATATTTTATCGTAAATCATATAGTGATTTCAATGAGCCAACTATTTTTTTACTTTGATTATCTTTTAACACCTAGTTTTAACTATACCTGTCAGGAAAAATCTGTTTCGTTTACTAAAAATACTATATAAAAATTATATACTATATCTTACCATCAATAAAGCACCGAAAGAAAAATGGGCTACTATTTCTTATAAGAAAAGCGCAAGCGCCCTTGCTCAGCCCCGAAGAAAAATGTTCTCCTGCCTCAAAAAGTGTTCTTTACTTTTAGAGGCAGGAGGCAATACTCACTGGGGCTAGGCGCTGGAGCTAGACACTAATCTAGTTTGAAAACTTTATACTTTCTTACCTTATAAGAAACCAGTTTCTCCACCTAGACTTTTCCAGCCTTCCTTTTTCTTTTACATTGTTTTCATAACCATTATTTCTATCGAATAAGTGAGTTGAATTTCACTCCATAATACCCATGGAAAGCGAAGGGTATTCCGACTGTGGACTATTTGAGAGAGCCAAAACCTCTTTTCAGGATAGAAACAAATTCACACCATGAAGAATGAAAATAGGCGAGTGTGATTGAGCTTGTTGTTCTGTTGATGCAAGGAGCAGACGGAATACACGAAGACTCCTATGGAATTTGCGGGAAAGGAGAGACCCCGCAGGAGTTTACGAGGCCACTGAAAAACTGATTGTTTTTGAAAAAATATCGAATCATTGTCTATATACAGATGATAAATATCTTTATAATTCTATATATAGTAGGTGAGTCGCATCTTTTTCTTTCGTTACGGACTTTTTCAGTGCCAAGAGTTTACTCCGAGGAGGCTCGCCGCCCGCCCCATGGAAAGCGAAGTGTATTCTGGCTGCGGACTATTCGAGAGAGCCAAAGCCTCTTTTCGGTACCCTAAAAAAGAAATTTGTAATGGCTAGCTAACGACTAAACCAAAACAAATTTCTTCTTATTAAACCAATATTCACCTACGTTTAATCAACCCATAAATATTTTCGGAATAAAAATAATAAAACCAATTACCGCTGATAATAAAGCAGCTATAAAGACAGCGCCAGCAGCAATATCTTTCGCTTCCTTAGCGAGCGGATGATATTCCTTCGTTACTAAATCAACCACACGCTCAAGAGCCGTATTTATCATTTCCATCGCAATTACAATGCCGATCGCAACAGAGAGAAAAAGCCATTCCGTTACAGATACCTTATAATAGATGCCAAAAAAGAAGACAAGAATCGAAATAAACAGATGAATTTTTAAGTTTCTTTCTTTTTTTATCGCCATTACAATTCCTGACAAAGCCAAGCGAAAAGAGGATAATTGACTGTTCTTTATAATACGTTTATCTTTTGAGCCCAAACTCATCTAAAATTTCCTTTTGAAGTGAGAACATGACATCTTCCTCCTCTTTTGTAAGATGATCATATCCCAGTAAATGGAGAAACCCATGTACAGATAAAAAACCAAGTTCCCGCTTATAGGAATGACCATATTCTAATGCTTGCTCATGAGCTTTGTCTATTGAAATAATAATATCTCCTAACATTCTTGGCATATCGCCGCCAACTAACTGTATTTCTCCTTCACCAAGCTCTTCCATCGCAAAAGAAATAACATCCGTTGGCTGATTTTTTTCTCGATACTCTTTATTTATTTCTTGAATTCGTTGATTATCAACAAATGTAACAGACAATTCTATATTTCCTTCTAATCCCTGCTTTACAGCAGCAAAATGCAACAGCTCTTGAACAGTGCTTCTCTCTGTTTCTTTCACTTCATCTGTTTCATCAATAAAATCAATTTCCATATTCATATTCATTCGTCCTTTACTTTTTTCATATCCGGATATTCAATCCTAGAATGAAATATTCCTTTTAATGTTTCACTAAGCGTATTTCTAACTACATGCAATTCTTTTAATGTTAAATCACAATCATCTAATTGACCATCTTGCAGTCGATCAGAAATAATATTCTTTATTAATCCATCAATTTGATCTGTTGTTGGAGAATTCAAACTTCTGACTGCTGCTTCTACACTATCAGCAATTCCGATAATTGCCACTTCTTTTGTTTTCGCTTTTGGTCCATGGTAGCGAAAATCCTCTTCTTTAATATCCAAGCCTTTTTCTTTTGCTTTAAAATAAAAATATTTTAAAAGCGTCGTGCCATGATGCTGCTCAGCAATATCGATAATTTCTTTTGGCATTTTATGTTTTCTTAATAATTCAGCTCCGTCTGTTGCATGGGCTATAATAATGTTTTTACTAGCCTGCGGCGGGAGACGGTCATGTGGATTTCCCATATTCATTTGATTTTCAATAAAAAAATGCGGTCTTTTTGTTTTACCTATATCATGATAGTAACAGCCAACTCTAGCTAGTAATCCATTTGCACCAATCGCCTCACAAGCGGATTCGGCTAAATTTGCGACCATCACACTATGATGATAAGTACCTGGTGTTTCCGTTAATATTTTCTTTAACAATGGATGGTTAGGATTGGACAATTCAATTAACTTCATGGAAGAAATGATGCCAAATCCCGCTTCAAAAAAAGGTAATAAACCAATTGTTAACACAGCTGAGGAAATCCCAGAAATAAAAGCAGTTAAAATATAAAAACCATATTCTTTTGCATCATATTGTCCATTTTGCAAGTAAAGCATCGAAAGGAGGGCAATCATATTTACACAGGATACGAATAAGCCAGCTTGCAGGATATTAGAGCGCTGATTATGCTTTTTAAGAAAAAGAATAGCCGCTAGCCCGCCGGCAATAATATAAACTCCCATTGACACATTAAATGTACCCGAAACTCCTTCATTAAACATAATCATCCCACATACTCCAAGTGCTACCGTCACAAGAATGGCAAACTTCTCTTCAATCAGAATCTTTATTAGCATAACTGCCATTCCAGCAGGAAAAATATAGCTGATTTCTGTGTATTCAAACTGTTGAAATATGCTAATTGTTTTCATTACGAGAATACTTATTAAAAAAATAACGCTAAATATAATCGTATGATTCTGTTTTATCTTTGTCTCTTTTTTGCTATTAGTTACCAATAAATAATAATAAAGAAGTGACAAAATGGCTAAAATAATGATTCCAAGTCCTATAAATGGCTGACTCGACTTTTCACTTGCTAATAATCCAACTAATTCTAATTGTCGATAGACTTCTCTGCTTATCAACTGCCCTTCTTCTACGATAATTTGCCCTTGTAATATTTTAACAGGGTCTACATTATCCACCGCTTGTTGCCTTAACTCTTCCGTTGCAGAAGGATCGTAAAATTCGTTTTGAATAATAGCAAATCTTCCCAAATCAATAGAAGCACTTTTTAAATCCGAATTTAAACTATAATTATTCTTTAATCCTTCTTCTAAACGTTTTTTAGCATTTTCTACTTCATCAGAGGGAATTTTATTATTCATTACTGTATTTATGGCAGTTACTGTAATATCCTTCGCTATGTCTAAATCCTCTTCTGAATACATAAGAAGTGCTTTTAACGAAGTGTCCATTACTTCTTTTGATACGTTTTCTGTTAATTTCTTTTTTAGCTCTGTTAATTTATCATTAATTGATGGTTCTGAAATTTTTGCTGGTTTTCCATCTTTTTCAGCATTTTTTTTTCTTTGCTCTTCTAAGCTTTTTTCCACCTCATTATTCACTTCTGTTACCGAATCAAAAATAGAAGAAACTAAATCAACTCTGTTTTGGGCAATTTCTTTATTGACAACATAAACATCCTGCACTTGATTTTTGCTATCTTCTTTTTTCTTTTCTGTGCTAACCTTATCCTCCACGGTAATCGGAGATCGAATTATTTGATCGGCTACTGCAAATAAACTTACATTTAATTTTTCTGGTTTCACATTGTTAAACATCGTAAAAAATAACACGATGCCAATTAGCAAAAACAAGATGATCCTCATAATACTTGCACTTATTAAATTTTTTACAACTTGAATAAAGTTACGAAAGAAATTCATAATAACCTCCTATCTTTCGTATTAGTTAAACAAAAATTAACGACATTTTGACGTAATATGTAAAATCATAACAGTTTTCACGATTGTTTTCATCTTTTTTTCCTATTTTCATGCATATTTATAAAGTGAATCTTTCCCACCCAAAAACGAAAAAATTTTTTCAAAAAGCAAGACCAATCTCTTTATATTTTATCACCGAAAAAAGCCGATTCTCCTATTTTAATGAGATGATCGGCTTTTTGTATTTTAGCTTTCTTGTTCTTTATAGGCTAATACTATTTTCCCTACTAGAGGGTGACGCACTACATCACTTTCTTGCAAATGCACAAAGGTAATATCTGGTACTTTATGCAATATTCTTTCCGCTACAACAAGTCCAGATTTCACTCCTTTTGGCAAATCAATTTGTGTTTGATCACCAGTAATTACCATTTTCGATCCGAAACCAAGCCTAGTTAGGAACATCTTCATTTGAGCTTGTGTTGTGTTTTGTGCCTCATCTAAAATGATAAATGCATCTTCAAGCGTTCTTCCTCTCATATAAGCTAAAGGCGCTACTTCAATCGTATTCCGTTCAATTAAACGTGCTGTATGTTCTGTTCCTAAAACATCATGAAGGGCGTCATAAAGAGGTCTTAAGTATGGATCAACCTTTTCTTTTAGGTCACCTGGTAAAAAACCTAAACTTTCTCCAGCCTCTACAGCAGGTCTTGTTAAAATAATTTTATTTACTTTTCCATTTTTTAATGCATTAACGGCCATCACAACAGCTAAATAAGTTTTCCCCGTCCCAGCAGGACCGATGCCAAATACGAGATCATTTCGTTTAATTGCCCGAATATAATCACTTTGACCAATCGTTTTTACTCGAATCGATTTACCTTTTATTGTTTTAGCAATCTCTTCATCATATAAAGAACCGAAATATTCTAGTGTTCCTTTTTTCGCTAGCGAGATTGCATAAATAACATCTCTCTGACTGATCGATATGCCTTTTCGGATAACCTGCAATAGCTTTTCCACTATATCCCCAACAAGCTCGATGCTGTCAGGTTTTGTGGACGACACATGCAATGTCTCTCCTCTTGTTACGATGTTACAATCCAATTCTTTTTCTAACACTTCTAGATTGCTGTCCCCATTTCCTAGCAAGGCAATGGCTTCATTAGGATCATTTAATTTAACGTTCATCGTTTTTAAATCTTCTGTCATTCCAAGTCTCCTTGAGTTATA
This sequence comes from Niallia sp. WK069_GA_01, assembly GCF_983173855.1. NCBI lineage: Bacteria > Bacillati > Bacillota > Bacilli > Caryophanales > Bacillaceae > Niallia > Niallia sp. WK069_GA_01. Next base: position 1,956,730 of record NZ_OZ470138.1, on the reverse strand, counting down.
GGTTGTACTTTCGCTATGTTTTCTATTGTTGTGTAGTCTATAGTTACTATTACTTTACCATTCTTTATCGTTTGGCGCAAAATTTTCTCTTCCTTTATTTTTCCATCTTCTCCTATTTTAGTTAAAACATCTTTTCTTGCCATTTCTTTCCCTTTGTTTACCGCTTCCTTTTGCGTATAGATTCTAGTTACTTCTTCCTTTTCTCTAAATGTTTTGTTGACCATAAAAACTGGCAGTTCCCATTTTAGAAACTTCATTTTTTGTTCGTTTTTCTCAAGCTCATACTGCTTATATTTCACCTTGCCGAATCCCCAGATAGGAATATGTACATTCGCTATTTTTATATAATGCTTTTGTTTCTCCTTTCCATTAAAAACTTGAAAAGTGCTGTTTAAAGGAACTGTAACAGTCGAATTAAACCATGTCTCTCCCCATATTTCACCTTTTGCTGCTACAATGCGTGTGTTTTTCTCTTTGCCTATTGTTCCAGTAACGAGGAGCTGCCCCTTTTTTACTACATCATTTTTTTCAACAATCCTTTCTCCCTCTTCAACAAAGTAATTTACAATCGTTGCTTTTTTTGTAGCGATTAAATTTTGCGGACTTGTTGTTTCCACTTTTTTGGGTTCATTTTTTTCCACAACCTGAAAATGATAAGTTGTCCCTTTTAATTCCACACCTATCCAGGTAATGTCATTAATACTATTCGTAAGTTCTGCCTGAATGGCATCTAATTCTTTTGAAAAGAATTGAAATTCACCAATTTTAATATCCATTTTATCAAGTTGCTTACGAATTTTATATTCAGTTGCTGGATTTGCTCCCTTAATCTCAATTCCCCATACCATATTAGACAAAGCAAAGACTAGTCCAAAAAAAAGGAAAATTCCAATAACAAAACCGCTGTTTTTCATCAATCTTTTATAAAGAAAGGGAGCCCCAGCTCTGCGCTGGAACTCTAATTTACATCCGCTTCCGCGAACAACATGACGTACAGATTTTACTTTTCGTAGACTCATTTGGAATGTGATGGATTTGGAGCCATGTTTTTTGACATTCCAGACGGAAATATTATTTCTCATCAATTGATTTAGAAATCGCTCCAACCCTTTGCCAGTTGCCTTTACTGTCACAATACCTGTAAAAAATTCTATCCAGTGATTTTTCATAGCTTCCTCCCAAAGATTAATCATTTATGTACATTACCTGATCAATTTTTCCTTCTAACAATATTTCTTCTGTCATAATTGTTTTAATAACAAATCCTTTTCCTTTTATTAAAAGCTGCCCTTGTTTAAGCAGCAGTCTTAACTCCTTATCCGAAAACGTAATCAATCCACGGTGGTTCTCAATATAAATATGAATTTGGCCGATCATTGTTATTCTAGGTAAGTCCATCATGACATCTTGAGGAAGCTCTAAGTTTTTTACCATCCAGTTCCGCAATGAAAGTCCCCATTTTTTCGCCATAAAAAAAGAACCCCCTTTCATCTCATATGTATGAGAAAAAAGGGGATTCTAGCACATATTTTCATGTAAAAATTAGTCTTTTGTTTAAAAAATTATTTAGATACAGCCAATACTCGATTGTATCATTCGAGCGTTCTAATTATAACTGCGAAGTCCTCTTTTAGCTCGAGGAGGCGATAATACTTCTGAGAAAATAACAGCATCCACTACATTTTCCTTTGAAAACAATCCATTTGGATGTTTTGCAGATGCTGAACTAGGATTTTGTGCATTTTTAGTGTACATTTCTAGGCTTCGCAGTTTTTTCTCCAGTAGTGCTTTTTCTTTTTTTAGTTTCTCTAATTCCGTCAACTCTCGCTCTATTAAGTTTTCTTGTGTCTGCACAACAGCAGGGATCTCTGCTACAACCATTTTTCTTGCCGGTGCATGAATGTCCTTTTGCTGTGTAGAAGGATTATTAGATCTAGATGTTTTCTCTTTTTTCAACAAAGAGAAGATAAAACCTACTACAATAGCAACGATGGATATATACTCCAAAAGGATTACTCCTCTCTAGATTTCCTAAAATTAATTTTCATTATTATCTTTATCTTTATTTGATAATTTACCTATAGAGCCTCTCATTTCTGTATCTGCGGTAATATTCTGCAAGTTCATATAATCCATAACCCCCATATTACCCGAACGAAGTGCATCAGCCATTGCCATAGGCACAGTTGCTTCAGCTTCTACTACTTTTGCCCGCATTTCCTCTACTTTTGCTTTCATCTCTTGTTCTTGCGCAACAGCCATTGCTCTGCGTTCCTCTGCTTTTGCCTGCGCTATCTTTTTATCCGCTTCCGCCTGTTCAGTTTGTAATTCCGCCCCGATATTTTTACCTATATCTACATCGGCAATATCAATCGACAGAATTTCAAATGCTGTTCCTGCATCTAAACCTTTAGATAAAACCGTTTGAGAAATAAGATCTGGATTTTCCAATACTTTTTTATGACTATCAGACGAACCGATTGTGGATACAACCCCTTCTCCAACACGAGCAACGATTGTTTCTTCTCCTGCTCCCCCAACAAGTCTTTCAATATTTGCGCGAACCGTAATTCTCGCTTTTGCTTTCATTTCAATTCCGTCCATTGCCACACCTGCAATAAATGGTGTTTCAATTACTTTTGGATTAACACTCATTTGCACTGCTTCTAAAACATCACGACCTGCTAAATCAATCGCAGCACATCTTTCAAATGTTAGTTCAATATTAGCACGGTGAGCAGCAATTAATGCATTAACTACTCTGTCTACATTCCCTCCAGCTAAATAATGACTTTCCAGCTGATTGATGGTAACTTGAATGCCTGCTTTATGCGCCTTAATAAGCGGATTCACAACTCGGCTTGGTATAACCCTTCTTAAACGCATTCCAATTAATGTAAATATGCTAATTCTTACCCCTGCAGCTAATGCTGAAACCCACAGCATTATAGGTACAAATGTTAATAATACCCCTAATAAAATAACCGCCAATACGATTATAGCAACCCAAAAAAGATCAAATCCTATCATTTTTCATCCTCCTTTTGAATATCTAGCACTTCTCTAACAACAATTCTTGAGCCTTCTGCTCTTACAACTTTTACTTTTGCATTTTTTTCGATAAAAATCCCTTCACTCACGACATCTACACGCTCATCGCCAATTACAACGGTTCCAGCCGGGCGAAGTGCTGTTAAAGTAGTGCCTATTTTTCCAAGTAAATCTGTTCGGTTTGGATTTGTAACATATCCACCCTCTGTATTAGTAGAATCTGTTAAAATAATTTTTTTAAAAAACCTCATTTTTTTCCCCAACACCTTTACCATTATAATCGATGCAAGGATGGAAACTCCTATTGCAATCAATATGCTTATTCCCATTTGAAGAAAATTACCGCTGGCAAGAAACAAACTAGTCACAATGGCAATTCCACCTAAAATACCAGCAATTCCTCCTGGTAGGAAAAACTCCAATAATATCAAAATAATTCCGATCACAAATAATAAAATAGTTTCGTATCCGGCAAAACCAGATACTAAATGCCCATAAAAAAATAGAAGAAATGAGGAGATGCCTACTAGTCCCGGCAAACTAAATCCTGGAGTAAATAATTCGATAATTAAACCTAAGCATCCAATTGTTATTAAAAAAGGAACAACGTAAGGATTCGTAATAAATCGAGCTATTTTATCTGCAAAACTTTCATTTACATGAATGATTTCTGCATTACTAAATTCCAGCTTCTGCAATAACTGATCTAAATTTTTCACCGTTCCTTCTGAATAACCCACTTCTAAACTTTCGGAGGCAGTAAGCGTTAAAAACTTCCCTTTTGTTGCATCCATATTTGGCACGGAAATAGTTTTATCTGCCATGGCCATTGCGTAGATGGGATCTCTGCCTTTTTTTTCAGCGGCCCCTCTCATTGCGGACAGCCAATAAGACTGCGCTTTTTCTCCTGCAGCATTGCCTTTTCCATCAATCACTCCAGCAGCACCTATTCGACTTCCTTCGGTCATGTATATTTTATCTGTATTTAATGCGATGAAAGAACCGGCAGAAATAGCATCCTGGTTAATATAACTGATTGTTTTTATTTTTGTACCAGAGATTTGTTTTCCCATTTCAACTGCAGCTTCCACTTCGCCGCCTGGTGTATCAATTTCAAAAATAATCGCTGATGCATTGTTTTCTTCTGCAACGGATATAGCTCGATCAATAAATGCCCCTAAGCCTTTTTCAACCGTTTTCTTTAACGGAACAATATATACAATTTGCCCATCATTTGCAGAACTAACACTGGGAATGATAGATAATAAAAAACTAAATAATAGTAGTCCAAATAAAAGCTTTTTTCCTTTCAAGTTTTCCCTCCTTCCCTCTTTATACTTTACTTTATGTATACTTACGATTCAAAATGAAAAAGGTTTCATTTTTATTAAGAAAAGTGCAGGCGCCCTTAAATTGCCAAAATCAACATGATGTTACACACGAAGATTGTCTTGCAAATACAAGGGATAGGTAATGCACTCTTTATCGGACACTTTCTCTCTTATACTCGATTTTTGATCCTGAATATCTTTACTAAACCAAAATACTATAGATAAATTTAGTGTTTCTCCTTTTTCTTTTCAAGATGTAAAAAAGCTGCAGTTTTCACTGCAGCCTTTAAAACAAAATTAATTTATGAAAGGTGTTGTTGTACAAGTTTATTTACTAGTGAACCATCTGCTTTACCTTTAACCTTTGGCATTAAAGCAGCCATCACTTTTCCCATTTCTTTCTTAGAAGAAGCACCTGTTTCTGTAATAACAGCAGCAATAATACCTGCTAGCTCCTCTTCAGAAAGTTGTTCAGGCATATATAATTCAACATGCTGTAACTCCGCACGTACTTTGTCAACAAGATCTTGACGACCTGCTTTTTCAAACTCATGGAGGGAGTCCTTGCGTTGTTTTACTTCGCGAGAAAGGACAGATAATTCGTCTGCATCTGAAAGTTCACTGCCATTCTTAATGCTCTCATTTTGAATAGCTGCTTTTATCCCTCTAATAACAGTTAGTTTATCTTTTTCTTTGTTTTTCATCGCTTGCTTCATATCGGTATTTAAACGTTCGAGAAGACTCAATTAATACACCCTCTCTTAGAACTTACGTTTTCTTGCTGCTTCTGATTTTTTCTTACGTTTAACACTAGGTTTTTCGTAGAATTCGCGCTTTCTAGCTTCCTGCAAAGTACCAGTTTTTGATACTGAACGTTTGAAGCGACGAAGAGCATCTTCAAGCGATTCGTTTTTACGAACGACGGTTTTAGACATTCTCTTTCCCTCCCTCCGAACACAACACACTAACATCAACATGGTTTCCATGTACCTTGACATTATATTATATGAACGAAACAAGGTCAACTGTATTTCGCATAGTACTTGTAATTTTTTTAGAAAAAAGTAAAAAAATTTATTATCTTCATTTTTTTAAGACTGTTTTCACGAACTTTATGATGTATTTAACACAAAAGGAGACATGTTCATAGCAACCTAAATACAAAAGATCAGCACAAGCGTTTCTTAACCACTGAAAAAGTGTACCATGAACAATGAAAATAGGTCTTCTGATTAAGTTGTTTGTTTGTTGAAGCAGGGAGCAGCCGGAAAACACGAAGACTCCTATGGGATTAGCGGGACAGGCGAGACCCCGCAGGAGTTACTCCGAGGAGGCTCGACGCCCGCCCCATGGAAAGCGAAGTGTATTCCGGCTGCGGACTCATTGAGAGAGCAAGCCTTTTACAGGGTAGCTTAAAAATAAAGCAGATAAAACCGACTAGAATGGCATGTCCGTCTCCTTTCACACATATAGTTTCTCGAAGGAGTGAAAACATTGATATATATTGGACTATTTATTCTCTTTATCCTTTTCTTTATATTCGGAATGACATTATTGCGTACAGGCCTTTTTAATCTATCATCCCACTCATTAAAGATATGGTTGGAACGACTAACAGACAAACCCTGGAAAGGCATGATTATATCCATAATCATTACAGCTATTCTGCAAAGCAGTTCCGCCGTAATGGTCTTAACAATCGGACTTATTTCAGCAAGAATTCTGACATTTCCCCAATCCATTGGCATTATCCTTGGTACCAATATCGGCACTACTTTAACTACAGAATTTATCACCTTTAATATAGACCGTTTCCTCTTGCCCTTAGCAATAATAGGCGTACTCTTTATTTTAGTAAATAAAATGAAAATGAGAAGTATTGGATTTGTATTATTAGGAATATCCATTGTATTTACAACGATGAGAGGATTTAAATATTTCGCGAGCATTTTGCAGCATCAAGCATATATTGAACATTTTCTGCTCTATCTTGCTGACCGCACGCTTCTAGCCGTATTTGTTGGAATAATCATTACCGCTTTGATTCAATCAAGCACGGCAACAGTAGGGATTATAATGGGGTTTCTAACCGCTGGAATGCTTCCAATTGAAACCGGCATTGCTGTTATGCTAGGTTCAAATATTGGCACATGCATTACGTCCTATCTAGCTTCCGTGGGTGCACAAAGAGAAGCAAGACTATCTGCCTATGCTCATATTTGGTTAAATATTGGCGGAGTTGCCCTATTCTACCCATTTATTATCCCGTTAAAGGAAATCGTTGAAGCACTAACCCCCATAAAAGATGTTCAACTTGCCCACGCAAGTTTGTTATTTAATGTCATTACCTCTCTTTTAGTCCTTCCTTTTGCCCAAACATTCGGAAGGTGGATCATGAAAATTCATAAATAAGGAGAACATTTGTTGCAAGAGAGCACCAGTTAAATACTGCATTTTCTCCGCTTCTTTTCTTTTTTGAAGACTATTCAACTGAGATAGCCATGCCGCCAAATTTGCACAACGAAAGCAATTTAATTTTCAAGGCTCAGAGAGCCAGCCCCATTTTTCAAAGTAGTCCAAGCAAAAAAGCTGTCTCAAAAGTCAGTTAGCGACTTTGAAACAGCTTTTTATCACATGACGGATTAATAATCACTATTGCTAGTTAGGCCATTAACGATTGAAACGCCTGAGCTTGCACCAATTCGTGTAGCCCCTGCCGTTACCATTGCTTCTGTATCTTCACTGCTTCTAACCCCACCAGAAGCCTTTACACCGATATCCGGACCAACTGTTTTACGCATTAATTGAATATCAGCCACTGTTGCTCCACCTGTAGAAAACCCTGTGGACGTTTTAACAAAATCAGTTCCTGCTTCTACTGCCAAACGACATGCAGCTTCTTTTTCTTCATCAGTCAACAAAGAAGTTTCAATAATGACCTTCGTTAAAGCCTTTCCTTTTGCCGCTTGCACTACTGCTTTAATATCTTCTTTTACCAGATCAAAATTTTTATCTTTTAGAGCACCAATATTAATAACCATATCTACTTCCGTTGCACCATTTTCAATAGCATCCTTTGTTTCAAATGCTTTTACAGCAGATGTAGTCGCACCTAAAGGAAAACCGATTACTGTACAAACCTTAACATTTGTACCAGCTAATAATGCGCTAGCAGTTTTTACCCATGTAGGATTCACACAAACAGAGGCAAATTCATATTGTTTTGCTTCTTCACATAATGTATTGATTTGATTTTCTTGTGCATCCGCTTTTAATAAAGTATGATCAATCATTTTTGCTATATTTTTGCTCATTGTTTTTGCTCCTTTTCAGCAGTTATGTACGATTATTATAAAATCTTATTGCAATCGTTTACTAAAATAATGAACAATATAAGTGCCGTGTAAAAGCTACATACCGTTCACTTATATTGTTCTAATTATTCACTTTAAACAATTACTTTTTGTTGATCTACTGCATCCAGTACACGAACAAATTGGCCTTCATTTACCGGATATCCAGCCTTCGTTATTTTCACTTTAACAATTTGTCCAACCATTTCTTCATTAGCAGGGAATACTACTTTTAGATAATTATCTGTATATCCAACATATAAATTGCTGATTCTAGTATCTTTATACACTTCTTCTGGAATAACCTCAACTACTTCGCCTTCATATTGAGAAGCATACTCTTTTGCCAATTGATCTGACAATTCTATTAAACGATGAACACGTTCATTTTTAACTTCTTCGTCTATTTGATCGTCCATTCTTGCAGCAGGTGTACCTGTACGTTTGGAATAAGGAAAAACATGTAATTCTGAGAATTTATGTTCTTTAATAAAATGATAAGTCTCCAAAAACTCTTCTTCTGTTTCACCAGGAAACCCAACAATTACATCAGAAGTTATCGCTAAACCTGGCAATGCTTTTTTCAATCGAGTAATTCGTTCTGCAAAAAACTCCATTGTGTATTTTCTTCTCATTCTTTTTAAAACCGTATTTGAACCAGATTGAATTGGAATATGCAGATGATTAACAACAATATTAGATTGATCTAATACTTCTATTACTTCATCAGTAATTTGACTCGCCTCAATAGAAGAAATACGGAGTCGTTTCAAACCTTTTACTTGAGCTTCCAAATCACGAAGGAGACTTGCCAGATTATAATCTTTCATATCTTCTCCGTAGCCGCCTGTATGAATGCCAGTTAAGACAATTTCTTTATAACCAGCTTCCACTAGCTGCTGTGCTTGTCTAATTACTTCTTCTGGATTTCTTGAACGCATTAGACCTCTTGCCCATGGAATAATACAGAAAGTACAAAAATTATTACATCCCTCTTGAATTTTCAAAGAAGCTCTTGTTCTATCTGTAAAAGCAGGCACATCTAGTTCTTCATAAACACGATTTTTCATAATATTTCCAACTGCATTGATTGGTTGTCTTTCTTGTTTATATTGTTCAATATACTCCATCATTTTTACTCTATCTTGCGTACCTACCACAATATCCACACCTGGAATTGCCATAATTTCAGCAGGAGATGTTTGAGCATAACAGCCTGTTACACAAATAACAGCATCTGGATTTTTTCGAACAGCACGACGGATAACTTGTCGGCTTTTTTTGTCACCTGTATTGGTAACCGTGCATGTATTGATAACATATACATCGGAAATATTTTCATATTCGACTCGATCATATCCTTGTTGTTTAAATAATTGCCATATAGCTTCTGTTTCATAATGATTTACTTTACAGCCTAATGTGTGAAAAGCAACAGTTGGCATGATTATTCACCTCAATAATTCAAAATGATAGGAAACAGCAGATAATAAATACAAAGGTGCTGTTTCTGTTCTTAAAATTCTTGGCCCCAATCCACAAGTCTGAAACCCATTTTCTTTTAGTACTGCTACTTCTGTTTCTGTCAGTCCGCCTTCTGGACCAAATACAACCAATATCGATTGTCCTTTTTCCAAAGAAGTTAAATTTTGTGCAAGAATGGAGGATTCTCCTACTTTAGCCACTTCTTCATAGGCAATTAATTTCAAATCATAATTCTTGCCCAATTCAGCTAGTTGCTTCAGTTTCAATGGTGCAGAAACCTCTGGAACCCTTTTGCGATGGGATTGTTCTGCTGCTTCTTTTGTGATTTTATTCCAGCGGACAAGCTTTTTATCCGCTTTTTTTTCATCCCATTTCACAACGGAGCGAGTTGCAATAAAAGGAATAAACTGATATGCACCTAGTTCCGTTCCTTTTTGAATAATCCATTCCAGCTTATCCCCTTTTGGCAGTCCGCTCACAATCGTAACAAAAACCGGAAGTTCTGTATCCTCCTCCAACCATTGTATCACTTTCGCAATAATTTGGTTTTCGGTAATTTTTTCTATACAACAACAGGCTGTTTGCTGCTTGTTATTTACACAGAAAATTTCATCGCCAGATTTCATTCTCATTACTCTTGCAATATGATGATAATCATCTTCTTCTATGATAAAATTATTGTCCACATTGTCCGCAAAATATCGTTGCAATAGACTTACCTACCTTTTTCATATAAACTGGCTTTGCTAGCGAGGCGACTAATGTTTCGAGCAGCATGTAAGCTTGCCGTATATATTTTCTGAAAAAAACTACAAATTTTATTTGAACGAATTTTTTTCTATTAACTTAGTAGAGGAAGTTTTCGTACATCATTTTAAATGATGTATGAAACTCCCTCTGTTGTTAATTTATTTTTTTTGCTGTGATACTAACCCAGTCTTCCATTTGTACGGTTTCAACAATTTCTAATCCTGAATCAATAATAGCCTTTTTCACTTCTTCTTTTTTCTGTGAAATAATACCAGAAGCAATAAAGAAACCGTCCTTCTTCAGCAAACGATATACATCATCTGTAAAACGAATAATAATTTCGGCGAGAATATTGGCCACAATCACTTCTGCTTGCATATCAATGCCTTCAAGTAAATTATTTTGTTTAACCGTTGCTACTTCATGGACCTTATTTAACTTAAGGTTAATCTTTGCTGAATTTACTGCTACTTCATCCAAATCAAGTGAAAGCACGGACTTCGCACCAAGCATCGCTCCAGCAATGCTCAATACACCTGAACCTGTTCCAACATCAATAACAACATCTTCTTTATTTACTATTCTTTCCAACGCTTGGATACATAATACAGTTGTCGGATGAGTTCCTGTTCCAAATGCCATACCAGGATCCAATTCAATGATTAACTCATCGCTATTTACAGGTGTATAATCTTCCCATGTTGGCACAATCGTAAATTTTTCAGAAATTTTAACAGGATGATAGTACTTTTTCCAAGCGGTTGCCCACTCTTCTTCATTTACTTCCATGATAGAAACTTTATTCAAGCCAATATCAATATTATAAAGAATAAGATTATTTATCGATTCTTTAATTTCCTCCACTGTTTCGCCGAGAAAACTGTTAATTGGCAAATATGCTTTTACAAGTACACCTTCTTCAGGATAATCATCAGGATTTAATTGGTAGATTTCGCCGAAGCGGTATTCTCTTTCTTTAATCAATTCAAAGGGATCTTCAATAACGACCCCGCTTGCCCCAGCTTCGTGCAAAATATTAGAAATAGGTTCAATCGCTTCATTTGTTGTATGAATAGTGATTTCAGACCATTTCATTTTCTACCAACTCCTATCATTATTCACCTTTAAAGGCTCTTTTTACTTTGGAGAAAAAGCTTTCTTCTTCTTCCCCTTGTGGAGAAACTCCTGTAACTTCTGCAAATTCTTGCAACACTTGTTTTTGCTCATCTGTCAATTTCGTAGGTGTAATTAAGCGAACAATCACATGTTGATCTCCTACTCCATATCCACGAACATTTGGGATTCCTTTTGCTCTAAGACGGAATTTTGTACCTGTTTGTGTTCCTGCTGGAACCTTCAGTTTTACTTTCCCATGCAGTGTTGGAACTTCTACTTCATCTCCAAGTGCTGCTTGAACGAAGGTTATTGGCATTTCACAATAAACATCTTCTCCATCACGTTCGAAAAACTCATGTGAACGAATATGGAATACAACATATAAATCACCAGCTGGTCCGCCATTTACTCCTGGTTCTCCTTGAGCACTTACACGAAGCTGTTGACCATCATCTATACCTGCAGGAATTTTGATAGAAATTTTACTGCGTTTTTTCACCTTGCCTGCTCCACCACATGTAGAACATTTATGCTTGATTTCTTTTCCAGTTCCATTACAGTAATTACATGTTCTTCTATTTACGATTTTTCCAAATGGCGTATTTTGCTCCACATTCAATTGCCCTGTTCCACTACAGTGCTTACATGTAACTGGCTTAGTTCCCGGTTTAGCACCAGATCCTTTACAAGTTTCACATGTTTCTTCTCGTGGAATTTCAATTTCTGTATCTTTGCCAAATGCTGCTTCTTCAAAAGATAATGTCATCGTATATTGTAAATCTGCTCCCTGTCTTGGGGCATTCGGATCGCGTCTTCTTCCGCCTCCGCCTCCACCAAAGAAGCTGTTAAAAATATCTTCAAATCCACCGAAGCCGCCACCAAAATCAGCGCCGCCTCCGCCAAATCCTTGATTAGGATCTGTATGTCCAAATTGGTCATAATGTGCTCGTTTTTGGTCATCACTTAATATTTCATAAGCTTCTTTCACTTCTTTAAATTTCTCATCTGCATCTGCTTCTTTATTAATATCTGGATGATATTTTTTAGATAGCTTTCGATATGCTTTTTTTAATTCATCCTTAGAGGCTGAATTACTTACCCCAAGAACTTCATAGTAATCTCTTTTATTCATGATTACCACTCCCCGATTCTTTTCACATAAATGCTATTTTAACATTACGCTATTCTAAAGTACAATAGTTTTCCTATTTTTTAATAAAACTTCTGTTCACTGCATTCCGCAGCTGTTTTTTTGGATTATGCTGACAAAAAGAAAAGCCAAAGCCAAGATAACCTGACTTTGACTTTTCAGACTGTAAGATGTTGTTCAAAAAGTCCGGTAAAAATGACACGTCGAATTTCTTCGTTGGTTTGCTTATCCGCTTCTCACGTATAACTTAGAGGTTCTTCCACTAAAAACGCTCACGTCCTGTGAGCAACGTGGAAGTCATCACATCCTGTGAAAGGGTGATGCTCAAAGCTAAACCGCCTCGAACTTCTCGGTCCTTTTTATCCTCTTTTTGAACACGCACTGTAAGATGTTTATTTGTCGTCTTTTACTTCTTCAAATTCAGCATCTACTACATTATCGTCTTTTCCTGAACCTTGGCCTTCTGCTCCTTGAGCTTCTTGCGCCTGTTTAGCTGCTTCTTCATAAAGCTTCATAGAAAGATTTTGCACGATTTCTTGAAGAGCATCTTTTTTCGTTTTAATCTCTTCTAATTCGCCTTTTTCAATTGCAGCTTTTAATTCATCTTTCGCTTCGTTTGCTTTCGCTACTTCGCTTTCTTCTACTTTTCCTTCAAGGTCTTTCAACGTTTTCTCTGTAGTGAAAACAAGTTGATCTGCTTCATTGCGAAGTTCTACTTCTTCTTTACGCAATTTATCAGCTTCTGCATTTTCTTCTGCTTCTCTTACCATTTTATCGATTTCATCGTCAGATAATCCAGTAGAAGATTTAATCGTAATGGTTTGTTCTTTGTTTGTACCAAGATCTTTCGCACGAACATTTACAATTCCGTTTTTATCGATATCAAAAGAAACTTCGATTTGTGGAACTCCACGTGGTGCAGGAGGAATATCCGTTAATTGGAATCTTCCTAATGTTTTATTGTCTGCAGCCATCGGGCGCTCCCCTTGAAGCACATGAATATCAACTGCAGTTTGGCTATCAGCCGCTGTTGAGAACACTTGTGATTTTGATGTTGGAATAGTTGTATTACGCTCAATTAATTTAGTAAATACACTACCCATTGTTTCGATACCTAAAGAAAGTGGTGTAACATCAAGCAATACAACATCTTTTACGTCACCAGTGATAACTCCACCTTGGATAGCAGCACCCATTGCTACTACTTCATCTGGGTTTACACCTTTATGTGGTTCTTTGCCAGTTTCTTTTTTGATTGCTTCTTGAACAGCAGGAATACGTGTAGAACCACCAACTAAAATAACTTTATCTAATTCAGAAGCACTTAAACCTGCATCTTTTAGAGCTTGGCGAGTAGGCCCCATTGTACGCTCAACTAAATCAGCTGAAATTTCTTCAAATTTAGCACGAGAAAGGGATACTTCTAAGTGAAGAGGTCCAGCTTCTCCAGCAGTGATAAATGGTAAAGAGATTTGTGTAGAAGCTACACCTGATAAATCTTTTTTCGCTTTTTCAGCTGCATCTTTTAAACGTTGTAAAGCCATTTTATCTTTACTTAAATCAATACCGTTTTCTTTTTTAAATTGCTCTACTAAATAGTCGATGATTACTTGGTCAAAATCATCTCCACCAAGACGATTGTCTCCAGCAGTTGATTTTACTTCAAACACACCGTCGCCTAATTCAAGAATAGAAACGTCAAATGTACCGCCGCCAAGGTCATAAACTAAAATTGTTTGATCCTCTTCTGTTTTATCAAGACCATAAGCAAGTGCAGCTGCTGTTGGTTCGTTAATAATACGTTCTACTTCAAGACCAGCAATTTTACCAGCATCTTTAGTTGCTTGACGTTCTGCATCATTAAAATATGCAGGAACTGTGATAACCGCTTTTGTTACTTTTTCACCTAAATATTCTTCTGCATAACCTTTTAAATATTGAAGGATAATCGCAGAAACCTCTTGTGGAGAATAGCTTTTGCCTTCCACTTCTACTTTGTAGTCTGTTCCCATATGACGTTTAATAGACATAATCGTATTTGGGTTTGTAATAGATTGACGTTTTGCTACTTCCCCAACTTGTCTTTCCCCGTTTTTAAATGCAACAACAGATGGAGCTGTACGGTTGCCTTCTGGATTTGGAATAACTTTTGGTTCTCCGCCTTCCAGCACAGCAACACATGAATTTGTTGTACCTAAATCAATACCAATAATTTTGCTCATGGAAAATTCCCTCCAATTTTTTTATATGTAGTGCTTTTACTGACTTACTTTTACCATCGCAGGGCGAATAACTCTGTCTTTTAACATATACCCTTTTTGGAACTCATCAACCACTATATTCGGTTCTGTTCCTTCCACTTCCTCCTGCATTACTGCTTGATGAAGATGTGGATCAAACTCTTTCCCAACTGACTCAATTGGTTCCACGCCTTCTTTCTTAAGAGCATCTAACAAGCCTCTGTAAACCATTTCCACTCCTGTGTACAAACTTTGGGATTGTTCTCCAGTTGCTTCCATTTTTAATGCTCTTTCGAAATTATCAATTGCTGGTAATAAATCAACTGCTAAGCTTTGTGCTCTATATGTTTGCGCCGCTTCTAAATCAAGCCTTGCTCTGCGACGGGAATTATCGAAATCAGCTTGAAGTCGAAGGTAGCGATTCTCTTCATTCTCCAATTTTGTTTCTAATTCAGCAATTTTAGCTTCTGCTGCTTTCAAGTTTTCTTCAAGATTAGTTTCTTCGTTGGAAGGAGTTTCTACTTCTCCTAATACTTCTTCCACAATCTCTTCTTGAGTATTCACTGGTTGTTCTACTTCTTCATTGTTTGTTGTCTTTTCTTCTGCCAAAATGTTCACCTCCCTTAAATGAGATTATTTTTTATACAAGTATCCTGAATAAACCATGAAAATAAATTGGTCATTCTTCATTTAACCACTATTTCCAGCACTACTATTTTTGATACAATTTAGTTAGTACTTTTGTTAAATCATGTGACAAAAATCCTAATAAACTAATAACCCTTGAGTATTCCATTCTCGTTGGCCCTAAAATAGCAATAGAACCTATTTGTTCCTCCCCCATACTGTAAGAGGCAGAAATCAAGCTGCAATTTTCCATTGCACTATTATTATTTTCTCTTCCAATTTTAATATTAATTTCAGTCGAATTGTTGCGAATTAAATCATGAATTCCTTCTTCCTTATCGATCAAATTCAACAAATTTCTGATTTTATCAATATCATGAAATTCCGGCTGACTTAAAATATTCGTTTTGCCTCCAAAAAACAATTTTTCATGGGAATCCACCTTCATTGTTTCTGACAGAGAATGGAGAAAATAATCATAATGACTAATATGCTGCTGAAGAATAGTCGCCACTTCTTTGTAAATTTTATTATGCAATTTATCGAGAGGGACACCAAGCAGTCTATCATTTAATATATTTACTATTTTTTCTATCTCACTTGCATCAACTGATCCAGGTAAATGGAACATTCTATTCTCTACATGTCCCGTATCTGTAACAATAATGGCAGTGGCTGTATGCTCATTTAAAGGAATAATCTGGATTCTTCTTAATTTATTCTCTTTCATAGCCGGCCCAAGAACTATAGTAGTATAATTGGTTAAATCAGACAATATTTTTGCTGATCTTTGCACAATTTTTTCTAATTCATAAATTTTTTCTGCAAATACAGAGTTAATGGTTACTATATCTGTTTTATGCAGTTTTTGTGGTGCTAAAAGATGATCAACATAAAAACGATATCCCTTTTCCGATGGAACTCTACCGGAAGAAGAATGTGTTTTCTCTATATACCCAAGCTCTTCCAAATCGGCCATTTCGTTTCTTATGGTCGCTGAACTGAAAGAAATCTCTGTTTTCTTCGACAAACTTCTTGAGCCAACAGGTTGTGCGGATAAAATAAAATCATCAACAATTGCTTGTAAAATTAATAATTGACGATTTGTTAACACATTCATCACCTCTGTTAGCACTCTCATTCATTGAGTGCTAATTCTATTTATAAATTATCAAATAAACGGGGATCATGTCAATAATTTGGTTCTTTTTCTCTAAGAAAAATCATTTTTTCTTTCATTATTTGCAGACATTTACAATTTTTTAAGCACTCAACTGTATTTTAACCATTTATGCTTTGGTTCCAATAAAGGATTGAAACACTTCATTTCCTAAAAAGCGTCCCCGTTCTGTCAGTTTAATGAACTTATTTTCTATTGTGATTAGCTCTCTGTTCACTAGTACTTCTATTTCATTTTTAAAAAGAATTAATGGATCTTCGTTATATTTTTCCGCAAATAAACAAATATTTACTCCGTTATTTTTTCTTAATCCTAAAAACATTTCTTCTTCCATTTTTTCCATTTTTGTTACTGGATGATTTTCGAATAAAGGAAACTCATTTTGCATTAATGGTTCGATGTATTTTTTTAAGGGTCCATGGTTAGAACGTCTATTTCCTCCAACATAGCCATGTGCTCCAGCACCAAAACCAAAATATTGTTCGTTATTCCAATAAGTTAAATTATGAATGCTTTGATATCCAGGTTTGGCAAAGTTGCTGATTTCATACTGTTGAAATCCATGTTTGCTCATTTCTTCCAGTAACAAACCATACATCGAGGCTTCCGCATCCTCTCCTGGTGTCAGCAGTTTTCCTTTTCTTTGCAAGTTATAAAAAACCGTTTTCGGCTCAATAATTAAGGAATAACCAGAAAAATGTTCAATATCCAGTGTAAATGCAGTTTCTAATGTTTGCTTAAAATCTGCTATTGTTTGGCCAGGTAAACTATAAATTAAATCGACACTAATATTAGTAAAGCCAATCTTTTTCGCTGCCTCAATCGATGTAAATACATCTTCCGCTTTATGTGTTCTGCCAATACGTTTAAGCAAGTCATTATTAAAGGATTGAACGCCAAAACTTAATCGATTAACACCGCCATTATATAATGCTTTTAGTTTGTCTTCAGAAAGGTCTCCTGGATTCGCCTCAAATGTATACTCAACCTTTTTATCCATCGTTAATTGCTCGTTTATCATTCCGCAAAGTCTTTCTAACTGAGTTGCACTTAAAGCCGTTGGTGTCCCTCCACCAACAAATATAGTCGAGAGAGGATTTTTTCCGAATTGCGAAACGGTCATCTTTATTTCCTTTTCTAAAGCATCCAAATACTCGTTTACCGGCTGACCTTTTAAAAACACTTTATTAAAGTCACAATAATGACAGATATGTTCACAAAAAGGGATATGGATATATGCTGCTTTTATCAATTCCTCACAACCTTCTTAGAAAAGTGCATGCACCATTTCTTCCACGCCAGAATGCAAATGCTCCGGCCGATAAAAAGTGTTTTTTTACTTTTTAATCGGACAGCTTATTCCACAAAAGGCGATAGGGTGCTGAAGCTAGTCACTCATCTATTTTTAAAATTTTTATTACTCTCATCTATAATAAATTATATTCATGAATACATTTTCTATCCAAAAAAACAACGGAGGGGCAAAACAAGAAAAGAGGTTAGCAGCTTATTAGCAACCTAACCCCATTATTTATGTTATTTTTTCGTATTGTTGTCATCCATTTTTAAAACAGCCATGAACGCTTCTTGCGGTACCTCAACAGATCCTACTTGTTTCATTCGCTTTTTACCTTCTTTTTGCTTTTCTAACAATTTACGTTTACGTGATATATCTCCGCCATAACATTTAGCAAGTACGTTTTTACGCATCGCCTTAATTGTTGAACGTGCAACAATTTTTTGGCCGACTGCTGCTTGTATTGGCACCTCAAAGTGTTGGCGTGGAATTAATTCTTTTAATTTTTCCACAATAATTTTCCCACGTTCATAAGCAAAATCTTTATGCACAATAAAGCTCAGTGCATCCACTTGTTCACTATTTAATAAGATATCCATTTTCACAAGTGTAGATGGTTGATAGCCAATTAATTCATAATCAAAAGAAGCGTAACCTCTTGTATTTGATTTTAACTGATCGAAGAAGTCATATACAATTTCAGCTAATGGAATTTCGTACACTATTTTCACGCGAGTTTCGTCCATATACTGCATATCAATAAACACACCGCGTTTTAGTTGGCATAATTCCATGATAGCACCAACATATTCATTTGGAGCCATCATTGTCGCTTTGACATATGGTTCCTCTACTCGATCGATTTTTTGTGGATCTGGCATCGCTGATGGGTTGTCAACGTTCAATTCAGAACCATCTGTCAAAATAACATGATAAATAACACTTGGTGCTGTAGTAATTAAATCAATTTTAAATTCACGTTCAATCCGTTCTTGAATGATTTCCATGTGCAGAAGTCCTAAGAACCCACAACGGAAACCAAAACCTAATGCCTGAGATGTTTCTGGCTCAAATTGAAGAGCAGAGTCATTTAATTCTAATTTTTCCAGTGCTTCACGC
The DNA here is from genome assembly GCF_983173855.1 of Niallia sp. WK069_GA_01. Classification (NCBI taxonomy): domain Bacteria; kingdom Bacillati; phylum Bacillota; class Bacilli; order Caryophanales; family Bacillaceae; genus Niallia; species Niallia sp. WK069_GA_01. The sequence continues at coordinate 1,938,031 of NZ_OZ470138.1, read as the reverse complement.
AAATCATTAAACTTAGCACTGTCAATTGGATATAATCCGCAATATACCATTGGATTTAATTTTCTATAGCCTGGCAATGCTTCTGTTGCACCATTTTTTGCACTTGTAATTGTATCCCCAACACGGGTATCTCCTACATTTTTAATAGCTGCAGTCAAAAACCCAACGTCTCCAACAGAAAGTTGATCCATAATAACTGGTTTTGGATTATATACTCCTACTTCAATTACTTCAAATTCTTTTCCTGTTGCCATCATTTTAATTTTATCACCAGGTTTTACAGTACCTTCAACCACACGAATGTATGTAACAACCCCTCTATATGCATCATATAAGCTGTCAAATATAAGTGCTTTTAATGGACCCTCTGGATCTCCCTCTGGTGCTGGCACCTTTTCCACAATCTGCTCTAGAATTTCTTCAATCCCGATTCCAGCTTTTGCAGAAGCCAATACTGCATCTTGGGCATCCAAACCTATTACCTCTTCAATTTCATTTCGTACTCGTTCAGGATCAGCACTTGGTAAATCAATTTTGTTAATAACAGGCATAATTTCCAAATCATTGTCAATGGCTAAATAAACATTCGCCAAGGTCTGTGCTTCAATTCCCTGTGCAGCATCCACTACCAATACTGCTCCTTCGCATGCTGCTAAACTACGAGATACCTCGTATGTAAAATCGACATGTCCAGGAGTATCAATTAAATGAAATGTATAAATTTCTCCGTCTTTTGCCAAGTATTTTAATTGAACTGAATTTAATTTGATCGTAATTCCACGTTCTCTTTCTAAATCCATAGAATCAAGAAGCTGATTTTTCATTTCACGTGAAGTGAGTGCATTCGTTTTTTCTAAGATTCTATCAGCTAATGTTGATTTTCCATGATCTATATGAGCAATAATCGAAAAATTACGTATTTTTGATTGTCTTTTTAGCATTTCTTCTCTGTTCATTTTGTTCACTCCCACAATAATCGCACATGTACACTATTTTTGATTATAGCAGTGTGATTAACAAGATTCAATCAAAACTAGATAGGAAAAAACAAATCCAACTTTTTATGATTGTTTATAAAGAGATAACCTCTATATTTATTCATCCTGCTAAAAACCTGCAGCAGCATCTATTTTAACAGAAAAACTATTTTTATTTACTCAAACTTCATACCATCAAATTCGTTTGTAAGTCTTGATAGTACTCGGTTTAGAACAATAAAATGGGAGGCTTGTTTTTTATTGTGGAGGTTGCTTTCCGCGGGGCTAAGCTTGAGCCCCCTCGGCGTTGCCGAGGCCACTGAAAAAGTCCTTTTTTTTACTTAGGAAGTCGAAAGTTCATTCTAAATGACCTTTTGACTGCCTTTTGTTTTATAATGAAGAGATCAAATGTATGTAGGTGGTATATAAAATGATTTCCAATCAAGAATCTTTCACACTTAGTCCGTTTTTATCTATTTATGATTTCGTTGTTCCAAAGGATAATATGCTTCGCCAAATAAATGAGCTAGTGGATTTCTCATTCGTTCTCGAAGAATTAAAGACAAAATATTGTCTGGTAAATGGTCGCCATGCCGAGCCGCCGATCCGTATGTTCAAGTATCTCCTTCTAAAATCAATTTTTGATTTGTCAGATGTAGATGTAGTGGAACGTTCTCGGTACGATATGTCGTTTAAATTCTTTCTCGATATGGCACCAGAAGATGCCGTCATTGATCCAAGCTCGTTAACGAAATTTCGTAAACTCCGTCTTCAAGACGTGAGTTTATTAGATATGCTAATCGGCAAGACAGTGGAGATTGCATTGGAGAAAGAAATCATGAAAAGTAAAACCATTATTGTAGATGCTACCCATACAAAAGCGCGTTATAATCAAAAGTCACCGAAAGAATTTTTACAAGAAAAATCCAAAAATGTCCGAAAAGCCGTCTATCAAATAGACGAATCCATCAAAGAAAAATTCCCGCAGAAAACAACTTCTAATGAAGTAAAAGAGGAGTTGGATTACTGTAAAGACATCATTTCTGTTGTGGAATCCGAACCACAAGTCGCTTCCATCCCTGCCGTTAAAGAGAAACTGAATGTGCTAAAAGAAGTGGTGGAAGATTATACAGAACAACTACATTTTTCAACGGATCCAGATGCACGTGTGGGGCATAAATCAGAGGATTCTTCTTTCTTTGGATATAAAACACATATCGCGATGAGTGATGAGCGAATTATAACAGCGGCAGTAGTGACAACAGGCGAAAAAAGCGATGGAAAATATCTTCAAGAGTTAATAAAGAAAAGTAAAGAGACAGGAATGAAAATAGATACAGTTATCGGGGATGCAGCTTACTCCGAGAAAGATAATATTCGCTATACGAAAGAAAATGAGCTGGAACTTGTTTCTAAATTACATCCTCATATTACCCATGGAGCAAGGACAAAAGAAGAAAAATTTTCCTTTAACAAAGATGCGGGAATGTATGTCTGCAATGCAGGTCATATGGCTATTCAAAAAAAATATGATGAGCGAAAGAATCAAGATAAAAACCCTCGAATCAAGTACCTTTTTGATATTGAAAAATGTAAAGTTTGTCCTTTTCGTGAAGGATGTTATAAAGAAGGAGCGAAAAGTAAGTCCTATTCTGTGACCATCAAATCAACGGAACATAAAGAACAGGAGGAATTTCAAGGTACGGAAAAATTCAAAGAACTAGCGAAAACTCGCTATAAGATTGAAGCGAAAAATAGTGAACTAAAACACAGACACGGGTATGAAACAGCCTCCTCCTCGGGTTTATTTGGTATGCAAATTCAAGGAGCGACAGCGATATTCGCTACCAATCTCAAACGAATAATCAAATTAATGCAAGAAAAAGACAACAAATAGAAAAGAATACGAAAGAAAATAGGCAAAAAAAGAAAGTTTTCTGTCAAATTTTTGACAAAAAGCTTTCTTTTTTTTCTATCGTAAATTACTAAAAGAAAAACAATAGGTTTTTCAGTGGCCTCGCGTTGCCTCGCGGGGTCTTTAGCCTTCCCACATTTCCCGCAGGAGTCTTCGCACCCCCCGTTACAAGCAACCTGTTTTAGAATAAGTTCTTGTCTTCGAATTTCATGACAAGGTATGATTGCAAACATATTAGCGTTGATTTTTTTATGTTGTTATTCAACGTTGTTCTACCAAAATGTGCCGCTTTTAGTCTATTCTATAAAGTGGGACAGCAACTAACGAATCAAAACGGCTTGATTGGAGTGAAAGGTGCGAGACTCCTGTGGGATTAGCGGGTTAGATGAGACCCCACAGGCGTGCCGAGGAGGCTCATCGCACGCCCCACGGAAAGCGAGCATCCTGAAACGAGAATCTTGCCCCTATTTATAAGGAATAATGTTTGCAAGATTAATCAATCACCCTTTTCTCATTGCTCTTAACCAAGTTATAGCAATACATGAAAAAGAATTTATAACTGCGAAGTTTGATTTATTTAAATTCATAAAAAAAGAAACTGGTGTAAAATGCAGATGCTTCCTCATCCGCCTAGTACACTAATTCCCCTTTTCCTTATCTTTGTCATCCAAAACTCCTCCGAAGAGATCCACTCCTTTTTGAGCAAGAGAGGACATACTGTCTGCAACCCCTTTTCCAATACCTGAAAATAAATTAAATGCGTTGATTTCTTCTAGTTTTTCTTTCTTTTTTTGTAAATCATGGCTAGATACATCTTGTCCGAGCATAGAAGCTTCTACATTTCCATCTTTTTTTTCAATCGATATGGCGCTGGAGAAATTTTTATCTTCATACCCTTTCATATTTTGAATGCCGCTGTGTGCCTGTTGCATTCCAAATAACACACATATAAACATAAGAAGGGCAATGAAAATTGCACGCATCGTAAAGATTTTCACCTAATTTCACCTCATGTTTCTATCTAGAATGAATTTTTTTACTAGTATCTATTTTCAACACTACTATTTCTTCTAGTATCGATACTAGGAAAAAAAGGTTCCGTACACTCTCAATAAGTCCGCAGTCAGAATACACTTCGCTTTCCATGGGGCTGCGCTTAAGCTTCCTCGCTGCACTGCAGGGTCTCGTCTTTATCGCATTCCCGCGAGAGTCTTCGTGTATTCTGACTGCTCCCTGCTTTAACAAACTACGAGCTAAATCAAATCGCTTGTTTCAAGCGTTCATTGTGCAAATTTGTTTACATGGGTTTCTACTAAATAATATGTACTTACTAGGAAAGATAGAACCAAATGCTATTTTTCCCTAGTGATTATCCGAATTTAATGTGTATTAAACCCTACATTTTCTTGGTTAATTGCTTTATGCAGGGAAGCGTTCAAGCCATTTGCCAGAAGGTTAGACATGTCTTCTATAAAGACATCAACCTCTTTAGGTGTAACCATTAAATTATGACCAATTGGCGATAATACTTCATAAATCAACTTTCTTTTTTCCTCTTCAGGAAGCGTTCCGATAATGCCAAGAAATGTTTTTCGTTGTTCTTCTGCTGGCAAATCTTCTTCTTTCAATACCTTCTTTTCACCAAAGTTTAACCCAGCAGGAGCTAATGCCCTAGAAGGTTTATTTCCTTCTTTCAGTTCTTTTCCAAAATGTTTTAAAATATAGTCGATTGTATCGCTTGTAATGGAAACAGCATCCACAACAGTTGGAACTCCGATTGCTATAACCGGTCTTCCCAATGTGTTTTCACTAATTTCTTTTCGTTTATTGCCAACACCAGATCCCGGATGGATTCCTGTATCCGAAATTTGAATCGTTGCATTCACTCTTTCAATCGATCTAGATGCTAATGCGTCGACTACAATAACAAAATCAGGATTTGTTTTTTCCACTACTCCTTTTATAATATCGCTCGTTTCTATTCCAGTAAGTCCCATTACTCCTGGTGAAATCGCACTAACTGGACGATAGCCTTCTTCCACATTTTCTGGCTGCAATTCATATAAATGTCTTGTTACTAGAATATTTTCACAAACTAAAGGTCCTAAAGCGTCTGGAGTTACATTCCAATTTCCTAACCCTACCAATAAGCAAGAAGCATTTTCTTTAATATTCTTCTGCTTAAGAAATTGGGAGAATTCAGCTGCAAATACCTTTTCAACTTCGCTTTGCAGCTTGCTGTCCTGCTGTCTAATTCCAAGTACTTCAATCGTTAAGTACATCCCTGTTTTTTTGCCTATTAGCTGTTCCCCTTTTTTTGTTACTTCCAAATAGGAAATTTTGATTCCATTTTCATCTTTTTCTTTAATGATAACTCCATCTAGTTTGGACTGGTTGGGCTGCTGTTGCATTTTGCTTTGTGTTTGCAGTGCGATATCTTTCGCCTCAATAGCTAAATCGGTTCTTACCGAATACATGCTTAAATCTAAATCTTTTTTCATTGTTGTCTCCTCCGAAGCTTCAGTGATTTTATTCTTAGCTTTTCCTAGTAAAACAAAAAACATTCATGTCATCATGAAAGTATAAATAGTCTTTCTCGAATAGTCCGCAGCCTGCATACACTTCGCTTTCCTGCAGGGCCTCGTCTTTCTCGCATTCCCGCGTGACCTTCGTGTTTGCAGGATGCTCTCTGCTTCAACTTAGTTCAAAAAACAAAATAGTAAGCTACTTCTTTCCATGCGCCATAGTGTAAATTTTGTTTGTGCGGGTGTCTGCTTTGTTCAAAGTAAAAATCTATCTATATTAAAACAGCAAAAAAAGATAGCTTTTTCTGCTGTTTACGTATAAACTGAAAGAACATGTCATTCTATTGTTTGATGTTTTATTCAAATTAAGTGGATAGTATTGCATTATTACTTCTCATTTGATAAAATATCTTTTGTTCTTTAAGTTTTTTTTAGGAATGTAAAATCGGGTAATGAACAAAACCCGATGCTTCTTTTTAGGAGGTGAACGTAAATGCCAAATATTAAATCTGCTATTAAACGTGTGAAAACTAGTACTGCTCGTAATGCTCAAAACACTACAGTTAAATCTGCAATGCGTACTTCTGTTAAAAAGGCTGAAGCTGCTATTGCTCTTAACGACGCAACTGCTGCAAATGAAAGTTTTGTAGACGCTGCTAGTCATTTAGACAAAGCTGCTGCAAAAGGTCTTATTCATAAAAATGCTGCTGCACGTAAAAAATCTCGTTTAGCTAAAAGAAAAAATTCTTTAAACGCTTAATGAGTTAAACACAGGCTATCATCTTATGATAGCCTTTTGTTATGCACAAAAAAGCCTGCCCTAATTGGCAAGCTTATCATAGCCTTCTCGCATTTCTAATCACATCGCATAATCAATTCCTTTTTAAATCCTCATTTAATTGGAACAAAATCATTTCAATAATCATATTTTTGTTCATTCCCCCTGTTTTCATCTGATAATCTGCCTCTGCAAATAAACCAATACATTTCTTTAGTTGTTCTTCCGTAAACTTTTGGGCTTGACCTGCTGCTAACTTCACACGAAAAGGATGCACCTTTAATACTGAAGCAATTTGCTGTTGTCCATATCCTGTTTGTGCCAATCCTTTCACTTGATAAATTAAGCGAAATTGATTTGTAATAATAGCCAATATTTTTAATGGTTCTTCATTTTGTTTTAGCAGATCATAATAAATTCTTAATGCTTGGTCTATTTGCCGCGAAATAATCTTATCCACTAATGTGAAAATATTCTGCTCTAATGACTTTGCTACAAGCTCTTCCACGATTTCCTTCGTAATTAATCTAGAGTCTTGAACATATAATGCCATTTTATCCACTTCACTCGTTAATAAAAATAAATTAGTTCCAGCAAGCTGAAGCATCGTTTCTAGCGCAGCTTCATCCATTTCCACTTTATTATAGGAAGCTCGCTGCTTCATCCAGTTTTTTAATTCTGCTTCCGTTAATTTTTTCGCTTCTAAAACAGAAGAATTTTTTTTTAATTCTTTTGTAATTTTTTTACGCTCATCCAACTTTTCATAATTACCGATAAATACTAAAATAGTATACGGTGATGGTTCCTTTATATAAGCTTCTAGTTTTTTTACATTATGCTCTACTTTTGATTTAGTCTTTTCTGCCGTTAAAAAGAATGGATTATGTAATAAAAGGACCTTTCTTTCACCAAAAAAAGGAATAGTTTCCGCATCCTCTAGTGCTACTTCAATAGGTGTTTCTTCTAAATCATAAGACGATAAGTTAAAATCTTCTTCATCTATATCAACAGCCGTTTGAATTAATAATTGCTTCGTTTCATTTATTAAAAAGGCTTCTGTTCCATAAAGCAAATAAATGGATGCAAACTCTTTTTTCTTTATATTTTTCCATAAATTTTGTATCAATTTTCCCTCTCCGTTCTATCTATATCGGACAATAAAAACGGTTAATTTACGCCTTCAATCAACTAGTTATCTTTATTAAAATCATACTTTCTAGCAGCAGACTCTGGTCTAGAATGCGCAAATTGTTTTCCATTTGTCCAAAAGCTTAATAAGCCAATGTTGCTTCATCAATATTTCTTTCTTCTATTATCCTAAATAAGCTGCGCAATTTTTACAAGTCACAAAAACAGAAAGAGAAAACCAAACGGGAATCTTTCCTGCTGTATTACAATGAAATTGTTTAATTCCATTATAACTTATCGCATACAGGTTCGATTCTTTTTCGGTTTCCTCTTTTGATCTATAATGAACATTACTTAATAAGGCCTAGGATACTTATCAAGCAACGGTACACTTTATCCTTAAAGCAGTTAGGCGCCGATTCAAGATTTAAAGCTTTTCTACTACTTAATCCTTCTTAGCATTTCCTTATAACATCAAAATATTGGTGTCAAGTCTTGTCAGTTAAGGTAATGAAAGTGACATCAATAGAACGAAGAAAAGCGCGTGGCGCCTTATTTAGCCCCGAAGAAAAATGATTACCTGATAATTTAAATAGAAAATATAATTCTCTGTCCATGATGCAAATTTTTATCAGCATGGACGTCTACCTAAAAACCGAAAAACAGAAAGAATATATGGGGAATTAGATTCTTTCTGTTTTTGTATTCCTTTATTACTTTTGAATTAGCAAGAAGAAAACATCAGGAAAGACCGTTTTTTCATGCTTTCGAAAGCAGCTTAAACTTATCTATCAGGAGGAAAAAGCGGTACTAACATTTGCTTCTGTATAGTTTATGGTAGCTGCATAGAAAATGTGCCTTCTTTTTGATGATATTTATAAGTAATAGCTCCATTTTCATCTGTTCTCCAGATCAAAATATTTTCTGCTTGTAATCGTTCTAATACATCTTTATGTGGGTGGCCATAACGATTATTTTTTCCAGCAGATATAACAGCAGCTTTTGGTTTTATCGCGTGTAAGAGCTGTGCAGATGTAGACGTTTTACTGCCATGATGACCAGCTTTTAAAATATCTACAGTTAACATAGGGTATTTTTGCAAAAGTTTTTTCTCTCCTTCTTCTTCTAAATCTCCAGCAAATAACCAGTTCAATCCACCAATGTTTCCCTTTATTACAATAGAACTCGCATTTTTATTTTCGGCGTAACGATCAATGGGTGATAATATATCAAAAGAAGCGTTACTGCTTGTCCAACCTTGACCAGCTTTTACATAAGTAATAGGTATACCTTTTTTGTTTGCGATACCTAAAATAGCTTGCTCTTCCTGGCTAGGCTCCATCACCGTATCTGGAAAGACAATTTCTTTCACTTTTAGCGATTTTAACACCGCCATCGCTCCACCAATGTGATCTACATCACCATGTGTAAGAATTAACTTATCGATTATGCTAACTCCTTTACTTTTTAAATACGGGACAACTATATCCTTCCCTACTTCAAATGGATTCTTTTTCATTTGCCATTTTTCTTGATCCCATACAATTGTTCCTCCAGTATCTATTAAATATATCCCCTTTCGATAGGGCTCCTTTATAAGAATGCTATCTCCTTGCCCAATGTCTATAAAGGTTACTTCTCCAAATGGAGAATATACACTTTCCATATACAGCATTCCTAATAAAATAAAAGGAATACAATATAGACGCCATCGCTTGTATAGTGTATTTTCATATAAAAAGAAAAATAGAGGGAGTCCAATCATAAATAATACGATTAGAAAAAGAGAAGGTTTTCCAAAAATAACAGTACTAAACGGAAGGGCGGATACTCTTTGCACCATATTATCCGATAATCGCAACAGCATATCGATTGGAAATAATAAGGAAGAAATAATAGTCGGAGTTAACAAGGAAATAGCAAAAACAACAAGAAAGTACGGTAGCACAATTACAGAATAAAACGGGATAAAGATAATGTTGGCGAAGAGAGATAATGTTGGGAGTTCATAAAAATAAAACAAAATAATTGGCAGTACAGAAAATTCGGAGATGAAAGTAGTAAATAACAAGGTTTTTATCGGGGGAGAGGAAGACTGAATCAACATGGAGGAAGACACTAATAAAAAAATACATACCGTAAAAGATAATAAAAAACCAACATCAAATAATACTTTTGGTTCGTAAAAAAGGTATAAAAGGAAAACAAAACTTAGTATGTCAACAGAGGAAAAAGAAGCGAAAAGTTTCGATTTTCTTTTCACGAGAATTAGCATAGACATGGAAACTGCCCGGTTCACACTAGGACTTAATCCAGTTAAAACTGCATACATCGGCAAAATAAGCAGTAAAATGGTAACGGCTTTTTCTTTTGTAGCACCTAAACGTATGAGAAGAAAATATATTATGCCAACAATCACGATAATATGAGAACCGGAAATAGCAAGTAAATGAATGATACCTAATTTTTGATAAGCTGTTTGCACTTCATACTCTATCCATTGCCGGTCACCAAATATAAGAGCAATCGCCATTGCCTTTGTATTATCTGTAAAATATTCTTCAATCCAATTACTTCCTGCTTGTCTTGCTTTTTTCAATTCCATTAAAATAGTTGGTTTCGTCTCAGAACACTTCTTAATAGAAAGATCGTCTACTTTTAATTGCCAATAAATCGATTGATTCTGCAAATATTTTTGATAATCAAAACCATTTTCATTTCTTGCAACAGCTGGTTCTTCTAAAGCTCCTGTTACATTACATGTCTTTCCTATCATTTTTTGTTTTTGATAAAAACCTTTTTCCGATTCGGTTTTTAGCTTATAGGACAAAATTAATTTTTCATTATTTGTAGTTTCTTTTCCAACGACACTCCATTTATCCCCATTTATCATTGGTACGTCCGTTATTATAATAGTGAAATTTGTTTTCAAAGGAGGAATATTTGTATGAGAAAGCCGTTTTTCCGATTCGGCTCTTAAAAAGAGAACAAAGAAGAGGAGTATAATCATATATGTGGAACGAAAAGAGAGCCTTCTCCATGTTTTTAACCATGTTATATACAAAAGAAAAAGCAAAAAGAATATGGCGGTATGAATATATACGGAAAGCACAGCAAACAAGCCTGCTACCCCATAATAGAGCAGTCTGTTTTTAAAGAAAAAAATAGTTTGTTTCATTTTCTAATTCCCCCTATGTCTACTCAGAAAAAAGGCTTTGGCTCTCTCCATAAGTCCGCAGTGGGTATACATTTCGGTTTCCGCAGGGCGAGCGAAGACCGAAATGTATACCCACTGCTTGTCTTAATTGTCACTATGGATATTTCTAGTATTCCATTTTTCTGTTGCCTCTTTTTTATACAGAAGAGGTGTCCGTCATCTTTATAAAAAATAATTCCTGCGCTTTTTTTTGGATATCTTCCATTTCTGTGTTATCTGTTGTCGCATTGAGCTTATTCATCATAGATTGAACGAATTGTTGCTTTTCATCATGCTTTGCGTCTAAAATAACATCTTTATTTTCCACTTGCTTTGTTAATACTCCAGCCTGTTTAAATAGCTCGACAGCATAAGGATGATTTTTATAGTCTTCTGCATAATAAACTGTTTTTATGCCTGCTTGAATGAGCGCTTTACAGCATTGCAAACATGGAAAATGCGTAACATAGATGTCAGCTCCTTCTGATGCCACACCAAATTTAGCACATTGTAATAATGCATTCATTTCTGCATGAATGGTACGAACACAATGATTATCAATTACATAACATCCTTCATCAATACAATGCACTCCACCTGCAATGCTTCCGTTATATCCACCTGCAATAATGCGTTTGTCTCTTACTATCGTGGCACCAACAGCTAATCTCGTACAAGTGCTTCGCAGTGCAAGAAGCTCACTTTGTGCCATAAAATACTTATCCCAAGAAATTCTATTCATTACTATCACCTCTATAAACTTCAATTAAACATTATATCGTTTTTCAACAATCGTTTTACCTAAAAAAAAGGTAATACACACCCTCATTTAGTCCTCAGCCGGTATTTTTTGCCGATCTTCTTCAGAGTATGCCCCTGCTATCTTCTCGCATGTCCCGCTAATTCCATAGGAGTCTTCGTGTACTTCGGCTGCACCCTGTTTATATACTGAAGAAAACTGCTTCTTTTTATGTTCTATTGTGCAAATTTGTTTGCATGGATATCCGGTTTCATTCTTATAACTGAACTTTTTTATTCTAGCCTTCAAGTAAAAGTTCTATAGCTCATTATAACGTGTTACTTTTTTTAAAGGTAGTAAACTTTTTACATTTATTATACTATCGTTAGAAAATAAGCTGTTAGGACAGCACATTTTATCTTTTAATCTGTAAGAGGTTGTTCAAAAAGTCCGGTAAAAATGCCGCGTCGAATTTCTTCGTTTTACCCTCCTTTTTAAACACGCACTGTAATGAAATTCTTCTGATTATTTTTCATTCACCTTTATTAAATCGGCTAATTTTTCATATGTTTTTTCGCCGATCCCACTGATTTTTTTTAAATCTTCTTTTGTTGAAAAGCCACCATTTTCTTCTCTATATTGGATGATTGTTTCTGCTTTAGCCGGACCAATTCCCGGTAATGTCTCTAAATCTGCTGCAGTAGCCTTATTTAATTCAATCAAATCATCTTGCTTCCCATTTACTCCTTCTGCTCCAGCATTTGAAATACCCTGTATATCTTCCTCTCCTTTAAAAGGAACATATATGACCATTTCATCTGCTACTTTTAATGCAAGGTTTATACTTTTTTCTTCTCCTTTTTCTGTTATACCTCCAGCCCTTTTAATAACATCAACGACTCGTTCTTCTTTCTTCGCTTCATAAACGCCAGGATATTTTACAGCACCTTTTACATCGACAATGATTGTTTCTTCCATATGTTTATTATCCTCTTCAACTGCAGAATCATTTTCAGGTAATGCTTCATTTCCTTCACTACTTTGAATGGTTATTTTTTTCTCTTGTTGATTATTTTTGATAAATGGATACAAAAAAATCAAGAGGATTACCGCAATAACCACACAACATAATGCAGCAGATTTATTATTCTTTATCCAATTCATGACAATAAATCTTCCTTTCTTGGTATATTCTTTTCAAACGATTCATATCGTTATATGAGAAACCGCTCATTATAGGGGGGGAAGGAAAGATGAAAATCGGAATAATTGGAACAGGGAACATGGGGAGTATTCTTATTGAAGCAATGATTGACGGAAAGGTCATCTCTCCCAAATCAATGCTTATTCATAATCGAACAAAAAACAAAGCATTAAAATTAAAAGAGACTTTTTCCGACATTGTTGTTTATGATGATTGTATAGAGTTAGTAAAAGAAGCTAACCTTGTATTTTTGTGTATAAAACCACATGATACTTTTCATGTATCAAAACAAATTGCCCCATATATTACAAAGGATATGTGTGTAGTTACTATCACAAGTCCTATTAATCCAGAACTGCTGGAGCTTTTTTTCGATTGCTCAGTTGCTAGAATTATACCTAGTATTACTAATAGAGCACTTGCTGGTGTATCATTATTTTCCTTTGGAAATCAGTGTACCGAAGAATGGAAAAAAACGTTAACAACCGTGTTTGATTCATTTTCTACACCATTGATAATTGAAAATAATGTTACGAGAGTCGCATCCGATATTGTTAGCTGTGGTCCTGCATTCTTCAGCTATTTGACACAGAGGTTTATTGATGGAGCAGTAGAGGAAACGGAAATCGATAACATTACTGCAACAAAATTAGCGAGTGAGATGTTAATTGGGCTAGGCGAGTTATTAAAAAAGGGATATTATACATTGCCAACATTACAAGAGAAAGTTTGCGTTAAAGGCGGAATAACAGGGGAAGGAATCAATATACTTGATCAACAACTTGGTAATACGTTCAATCAATTATTTCAAGCTACGCATCATAAATTTGAAGAAGATTTACAGAAAGTGAAGCTTTCGCTGGAGAACCAAAAAGATTGCTGATTTTTTCGCTTTTGATCTACTGTTTATTTCGATAGTTTTATGGGGAATTCCTTCTTTTATTCTATATTTTTTCAAAAGAAAAAAGATGACCGGAAAAATAAATCCGTGTCATCTTTTTATTAGTGTTGTTTGCTCTCTCAATGAGTCCGCAGCCGGAATACACTTCGCTTTCCATGGGGCGGGCGCCGAGCCTCCTCGGAGTAAACTCGAGGCCACTGAAAAAGTCCTTTTTTTTACTTAGGAAGTCGAAAGTTCATTCTAAATGACCTTTTGACTGCCTTTTGTTTTATAATGAAGAGATCAAATGTATGTAGGTGGTATATAAAATGATTTCCAATCAAGAATCTTTCACACTTAGTCCGTTTTTATCTATTTATGATTTCGTTGTTCCAAAGGATAATATGCTTCGCCAAATAAATGAGCTAGTGGATTTCTCATTCGTTCTCGAAGAATTAAAGACAAAATATTGTCTGGTAAATGGTCGCCATGCCGAGCCGCCGATCCGTATGTTCAAGTATCTCCTTCTAAAATCAATTTTTGATTTGTCAGATGTAGATGTAGTGGAACGTTCTCGGTACGATATGTCGTTTAAATTCTTTCTCGATATGGCACCAGAAGATGCCGTCATTGATCCAAGCTCGTTAACGAAATTTCGTAAACTCCGTCTTCAAGACGTGAGTTTATTAGATATGCTAATCGGCAAGACAGTGGAGATTGCATTGGAGAAAGAAATCATGAAAAGTAAAACCATTATTGTAGATGCTACCCATACAAAAGCGCGTTATAATCAAAAGTCACCGAAAGAATTTTTACAAGAAAAATCCAAAAATGTCCGAAAAGCCGTCTATCAAATAGACGAATCCATCAAAGAAAAATTCCCGCAGAAAACAACTTCTAATGAAGTAAAAGAGGAGTTGGATTACTGTAAAGACATCATTTCTGTTGTGGAATCCGAACCACAAGTCGCTTCCATCCCTGCCGTTAAAGAGAAACTGAATGTGCTAAAAGAAGTGGTGGAAGATTATACAGAACAACTACATTTTTCAACGGATCCAGATGCACGTGTGGGGCATAAATCAGAGGATTCTTCTTTCTTTGGATATAAAACACATATCGCGATGAGTGATGAGCGAATTATAACAGCGGCAGTAGTGACAACAGGCGAAAAAAGCGATGGAAAATATCTTCAAGAGTTAATAAAGAAAAGTAAAGAGACAGGAATGAAAATAGATACAGTTATCGGGGATGCAGCTTACTCCGAGAAAGATAATATTCGCTATACGAAAGAAAATGAGCTGGAACTTGTTTCTAAATTACATCCTCATATTACCCATGGAGCAAGGACAAAAGAAGAAAAATTTTCCTTTAACAAAGATGCGGGAATGTATGTCTGCAATGCAGGTCATATGGCTATTCAAAAAAAATATGATGAGCGAAAGAATCAAGATAAAAACCCTCGAATCAAGTACCTTTTTGATATTGAAAAATGTAAAGTTTGTCCTTTTCGTGAAGGATGTTATAAAGAAGGAGCGAAAAGTAAGTCCTATTCTGTGACCATCAAATCAACGGAACATAAAGAACAGGAGGAATTTCAAGGTACGGAAAAATTCAAAGAACTAGCGAAAACTCGCTATAAGATTGAAGCGAAAAATAGTGAACTAAAACACAGACACGGGTATGAAACAGCCTCCTCCTCGGGTTTATTTGGTATGCAAATTCAAGGAGCGACAGCGATATTCGCTACCAATCTCAAACGAATAATCAAATTAATGCAAGAAAAAGACAACAAATAGAAAAGAATACGAAAGAAAATAGGCAAAAAAAGAAAGTTTTCTGTCAAATTTTTGACAAAAAGCTTTCTTTTTTTTCTATCGTAAATTACTAAAAGAAAAACAATAGGTTTTTCAGTGGCCTCGTAAACTCCTGCGGGGTCTCGCCTGTCCCGTAATTCCCATAGGAGTCTTCGTGTATTCCGTCTGCTTATAAATTTAAGAAAACTGCTTCTTTTCATGTACCAAGGTGTGAATTAATTTATTTACCTGAGTATGTTATTGTGATTTTTTGCAAAAGAAGAAGATTCTTTCTGCCTTTTCTTTTACTTCTTCTTTATCAAAGTCTGCCGCTATTTTCAGAATAGTAAATCCAGATTCTGACAACCAATTTTTATACTGATCTATCGAGAAAGTTCGCTGAAAATGCACTTCATCATAGCGATTATAC
The DNA here is from genome assembly GCF_983173855.1 of Niallia sp. WK069_GA_01. Lineage (NCBI taxonomy): Bacteria > Bacillati > Bacillota > Bacilli > Caryophanales > Bacillaceae > Niallia > Niallia sp. WK069_GA_01. Next base: position 1,922,466 of record NZ_OZ470138.1, on the reverse strand, counting down.
TTTTCAGTAGCAGGATCCAACTCAAAGAAAGTAAGCTCATGCTCTACGCTATCTGCATATTCCCCTTCATAACATTGCCAAATTAAACTTAAATCATCATCATTTAACGCATATGTTTGGTTATTAAAAAGGGTATTCATTTTGTATACGGAATGAATATCAAATACAAATAATCCATCATCCTCTAAATAGCGGTGAACACCAGCAAATGTTGCCAGTATTTCTTCTTCTGTTTCTAAATAATTTAATGAATCACAGAAAATCCCAATGATATCAAAAAGAGGAAGCCCTTCTAATGCGGACATATCTTGTTCCAAATAGAAAATAGATTGTCCTGCATCATCTGTTTTTCCTTGAGCAACACTTAACATATCCTCAGAGAGATCAACACCAGCAACTTGAAAACCGGCTTCTGAAAATTTAATGGAGAGCTCTCCAGTACCACATGCCAAATCCAATAATTTTTTCCCTGATGGCTGAAAGTCCTGATGTGCTTGTAAGACCAGCTGCACCCACTTGTCATATGGTACGTCACTCATTAACTTATCATAAAGATAAGCAAACTTTCCGTATGTCATTGACTAATCTCACTTTGGATATTTTCAGCAGGTGCGTCTCCCCATAATCGCTCTAAATTATAATAGGATCTTTCATCACGATGGAATACATGAACAACAATATCCCCTAAATCGACAAGAATCCACTTTGCTTCTTGATATCCTTCTAAACGTTTAACGTTTACACCAATCTCAGCGCATTTGTCTTTAATCTCACCAGCAATCGCCTGTACTTGTTTATCTGAATTTCCATGGCAAATAATAAAATAATCAGAAACAAGTGAAATACCTTTCATATCTAAAGCAATAATATTTTCCGCTCTCTTATCATCAGCTGCCTTCACAGCAGTTAAAAGCAATTTACGTTCTTCCATTCCATCAATCCTCCATATTCATTACGATGCTATTGTACATTTGAAAAGTTAAAGGAAAAACTGGACGATTATTTGTTATTAAAAAATTCATCGTGTTTTTCACAGACGTTATAAATCCTTTTTCAAAATTAGCAGCTGTTAGTTCTCTTACTTCCTCTACACCAGGAAATTTTCTCCCTGGCTCTATATAATCAGCTAAATAAACGATTTTTTCCAACATACTTATACCTGGTCTTCCAGAAGTATGATATTTTATTGCATCAAGTACTTGTTTGTCTTTTATGCCTGCTTCTTTTTCTACAAGATAAGCTCCAACAGGTGCATGCCATAATTCAGGATGAAATGTTAATAATTGTGGGTCCATTTTTTGCTCCATGATTATTTGCTGCATTTCCTCTTTTGGACGAAATTTTGCATAATCATGAAATATTGCAGCAAGTTCCGCTTTCTCCACATTTTCACCAGTCTTTTCAGCTAACTTTATTGCTGTATCCATTACTCCTACCGTGTGCAAATATCGCTGCTCAGTCAATTGTTCCTTTACAATAGCAAGTGCTTGTTCACGTTTCATAAAGGTGATTCTCCTCAATATAGCTCTTTACTTCCTCTTTTACCAAATACTGAATGGTCTCTCCGTTTTTTAAACGATTCCGAATTAAATTAGAAGAAATATGAACGGATGGAACTTCCACATACCGAATTGCATAGTCTGTTTCCAGTTTATAATCCGGTCGATTTACACTAATAAATTGAACCATTTGTATTAATTCTTCTATTTTATACCATTTCGGTAAATATTCAACCATATCAGCACCGATGATAAAATGAAACGCTAAATCTGGATGAGCTTCTTTTAAAATTTTCATCGTTTCATATGTGTAAGACTTTCCTTTGCGCATAAGCTCTATCGGCTGAATTTGAAACTGGGAATGACCTTTTATCGCCAGCTTTAGCATTTGCAAACGATTTTCATTAGATACCGTTCCTGTTTTTATTTTATGCGGAGGTTCTTGATTTGGCATAAACCATATCTCATCTAATTTTTCATGATGCAATACTTCATTTGCAATGATGAGATGCCCAATATGAGGAGGATCAAAAGTACCTCCTAATATTCCTATCTTTTTTTTCAACAAAATCCCCTCTTCTGATCATTAAGATGGTAAGTTAATCGTTTTATTTTCAGATGATTCTTTGTATAAAACAATAGTAGAACCGATAAGTTGTACTAACTCTGCTTTTGTTCCAGCTGCAAGCTCTTCGGCTATTGTTTGTTTATCTTCGTCACAGTTTTGCAAAATGCTTACCTTTAGTAACTCTCTTATTTCCAAAGCTTCTCCAATTTGAATAATCATATTGTCGTTTACTCCGCCCTTCCCTACTTGGAAGATTGGATTTAAGTGATGTGCTTTAGCACGTAAAAAACGTTTTTGTTTCCCTTTTAGCATTTATTTGCCTCCTAATTGTTTTAACACATTTCTTTTCATACGTTCTATATCAGGAAAAATACCTGTCCATTTTTCAAAAGCCAATGCTCCTTGAAGCACAAACATATCTACTCCATTTTGGGTTTTTGCTCCTTTGTTTTTAGCAGCTTGTAATATCTTTGTGTTTAATGGATTATATATTATATCACTAACAAAAGCATTATTGTTTATATTTGAAATATCTAGCGGCACTTCCTCGACATTTGGGGACATCCCAATAGAGGTTGTTTGAATGATTAAATCATATTTCCCACAATTTTCTTCTGCAGCTTTTTTGTCTACTATTTCTGTTTCAACCGTATATGGACAATTCTTTTTTAGTTGATACGCTTTGTCTAATGATCGATTAGTTATATCCATTTGTCCTACACCGTGGTGGGCTAATGTTAAATAGATGCCTCTTGCTGCTCCGCCGGCTCCAACCATCAAGATTTTCTTATCATGAAGAGTTGTTAATTCAGCTAATAATCCTCGTAAATAGCCACTTCCATCTGTATTATAGCCAATCCACTTGCCAGCTTCATTTACGACTGTATTTACTGCTCCAATGGCTTCACTTAATGGATCAAGTTCATCTAAAAATGGAATGAGATCTGTTTTATGTGGTACTGTTATATTAAATCCTTCCACATTCATTTCCCTTAACTGCTGTAAACCTTCTTTCAACATCCCTTTTTTAATATGAATCGGCTCAAAAACAGCATCCATACCATAAAATTGAAATAGATCATTATGCATAACAGGTGACATAGAATGTTGAATAGGATCTCCAATAACCACATATTTCTTCATTTTTAACTCTCCCCAGTTTCTGTTTATAATACTTGTTCAAAAAGCCTAAAATGGAACGCAGACATTCCATTCTCTCCTTTGCGGACTTTTCGAACAACCTTCTCTCTCTATAAGTGCGTGTTCAAAAAGGAGGATAAAAAGGACCAAGAAGTCCGAGACGGATTAGCTTTCTGTATCGATATTCCGCAGAATGTGGTGACTTCAACGTTGCTCACATGACGTGAGCGTCTTTAGTTGAAGATCCTCTAGTTAATACGTAAGAAGCGGAAAATCAAACCAATGAAGAAATTCGACGTGTCATTTTTACCGGACTTTTTGAACAATCTCTATATTAAAGATTTTCTAACTAAAGCATGAACCCCTTTTGGAACATATACAGATACTTTTACATTCGCCTCATTTACAGTAATCCACCCTAATCCTGAAAAGACAACATCTGTTTTTGCTTCTTTTATTATAAAATCATGCCTAACCAGCTGTGGAAATTCATCTAACTGATCTTTTCGAGGTGGCGCCAACATTTCTCCAACATGTTTTTCATACAATTCATCTGCATTTTCTGTTTTTGTGCGATGGATGTTTATTTCATTTGAGAAATAGCAGACAAAAGCCTGTTTTTCACCTTTCACAAAATCAAATCGTGCTAATCCCCCAAAAAATAATGTTTGTCCATCTTCAAGCTGATAGATTTTTGCTTTAATTTCTTTTTTTGGTGTAATATATTTCAGGTCTTTTTTATCTACATAATGTGCCATCTGATGATGATTAATAATTCCAGGAGTATCTACTAAGGCCTTTTCATCAGCTAATGGAATTTCAATAATATCCAATGTGGTTCCTGGAAAATGAGAGGTTGTAATAATATCCTCTTCCCCAGACACTTCTTTTACAATCCGATTAATAAAGGTTGATTTCCCAACATTTGTACACCCTACAACGTAGACATCTTTCCCTTGTCGGTAATATTCAATTGCTTCTAACACCTCTTGGATCATTTGCCCTTTCTCTGCACTTACTAAAAACACATCCTCAGGTCTTAATCCAAGATCTTTAGCCTCTTTTTTCATCCAATTGATGACTTTTTGCTTCTTTACCGATTTTGGCAAAAGATCAACCTTGTTGCCAACAAGCAATAATTTATTTTTTCCTATAAATCGATGAAGTCCTGGCAGCCAACTTCCATTAAAATCAAAAATATCGACAATTTTTACAATAAGACTGTCTCGTTTTCCAATCTCGTTTAATATTTTTAAGAAATCGCTGTCTGTTAACGATACATCTTGAACTTCATTATAATGTTTTAAACGAAAGCAGCGTTGACAAATAATTACTTCCTTTTCTAATGCTGAAGGTGGAGTATACCCTAATTGTTCTGGATTATCTGTTTGTATCTCGACTCCGCAGCCTATACAATGTATTTTTTCTGACACTTATTGATCCTCCCAAGTTATTTTTCCTTTTTTTCGAAACCAATTTAATATTCTTCGTTCAATTCTGCGATTTATTTTAGTCATAAAGCCATCGGTTTGGGCAACTGGCACAACTAAAATCGTATGAAACCCGTTTCGATTTCCACCAAGTACATCCGTTAATAATTGGTCCCCAATCACTACTGCTTCTTCTTTTTTTATGCCCATTTGCAGTATCGCTTTTCGAAATGCTCTTCCCATTGGTTTTCTTGCTTTAAATATAAACGGTATATTTAAAGGATCGGAAAAAGCTTTCACTCTTCCTTCTTTATTATTTGAAACAATTGTTACTTTTATCTTATTTCTTTTCATTTCTGCAAACCATTCCATAATCTTAGGGGTAGCAAGGGGGCGATCCCATTCTACTAACGTATTATCAAGATCCGTTATTATCCCTTTTATGCCTTTTTCTTTTAAAAGATCAGGAGTTATCTCAGAAATGCTTTTTACATGCTGATCTGGTAGAAAGTGATTTAACAATTTAGAACACCTCTTTATCGTAATTGCATCATTTAAAAAATATCGATTCTGTTCCATTACCATTTTGATATTCACAAGAATCCGTAAAATTGCAGTAAACGAACTGCCGAGGCTTACCTTATCTCTCGCTTTCTGCACAGGAGAGGGTCAAGCTGCCACGCAATAGCAATTCCTTTTTCATGAAGAACAAAGTTATATTATACCTTTTCCTCTCCTGAAAAAGTAGATATGATAATTTTTTTTAAAAATATCAAAATACTTTTCGACAAAATACGCATTTTTCAACATATGTGGATAACATTATACACATATTACACACTGTTATTAAAACAACCCTTCCACTTTTTAACATGTTAATCACAGGTTATCCACTTGTTATTGTGGATATCAGAACAGTTGTTCTAACTGTTTATTTTTGTTAAAGTAAGACTATAAGCAAAACGGAAATGTTTCTAATCGAATAGATAAGTCAATCATTCCCTGCAACCAGCTGTCAACTATAAACAAAAGTTTCTTCTTTCTTATTGATTTTGAAGAAAGGACAAGCTGTTTTTTGTACATACTACTTTAATGAATGGAGGTGTTCTGACATGCGTAAACTGTCAGATGAATTGTTAATTGAGTCATATCATAAAGCCAGAGAGCTGAACCTTAGCCCAGAGTTTATACGTCTCATTGAAACAGAGATTCACCGACGTTCATTAAGTAATAAAATAAAAGTTTCTTCTTAATAAAAATGCCCAACCCTTGAGTTAATCATATCTAACAGCTGACTCAGCTCTATTATGGAACGAATCGTTGTGAAATACCGAGTTATTAATTATCGATAAGACTTTTTGTTTTTAATAGAAGTGCGTGTTCAAAAAGAAGGATAAAAAGGACCGAGAAGTTCGAGGCGGTTTAGCTTCGAGCATCACAGCGTACGGTGTTAATACGTGAGAAGCGGAGAAGCAAACCAACGAAGAAATTCGATGTGTCATTTTTACCGGACTTTTTGAACAACCTCTAGAAAAAAGAATAAGTGCGGGTTTAAAAGCAACAGCCTTAGTAATAAGCAGTGAACAAACAATTCTCAACAGCACGGGCGCCATAAGGCTTGTGTGGTTGAGAATGGTCATAAAATAACGACTATACGCTCGTTATCATTCATTCCAAAACCTAGTTATTACTGCCTAGGTTTATTTTTTTATCCATGTTTTCCCTCGTTAAATTACCAATTACTTCACCTATTTTAACTGGATATGGGGTAGAAAGGAAGTCTTTGCTTATAAATGTTCCTTCTTCAAATAATAAAATAACCGTTGATCCAAAAGAAAAGTAAGCCATTTCTTCCCCTTTTTTTAGCTTTTCCCCTTTATGTGACAAAACAATGGAGTTAATGAACATAGCACCAACTTTTATAATTGCAGCAAATTGATTATCCGCTGTTTTCACTTCCGTAATGGTGCGGTAGTTTTTCGCAAGTGTATCCCTTCCATATTTTATTCCCCATTTATTAACAGGATAAGACTTCGATCCTAACGTCCATTGTTTTACTATCTCTCCTTCAACAGGACTATGTATCCGGTGGTAATGACTTGGACTTAAATAAAAGATTATGTATGTACCACCTGCATATTTCTGTACGCTTTTTTCACTTCCCAACATTTCTGAGATCGAATACCTTTTATCTTTAACAGTGATTGTATGTTCCCCACTAATTATTCCCATCTCTTCAATGATAGCATCTACAGGGCTGATAACCTCTTCCACATCTGCCTTGCTGGTTCTTACTCCAGGTTTTAATTTCCTAATAAAAAATTCATGCAGGTTTTTATATTCCTTTATATTTTTTTCCATCTCTTTTATATTTATTTGGTATAGCTTTGCAAAAGACGGAATAATAATGGAACTAATCCTAGAATACGCAAACTTTTTAATCAAATAAGAGCTCCATTTCCCATTCGTTAATTCTATTAAAAAACGATAAAAAAATGATTTCAATAAAATGATCCCCCAATAATTTATAGATTTTTCTTTACGAACAATCATATAGTACATTAAAATTATATATTATTATATAATAAAATACTTGTATGAATTTATTCATACTAGGAGTGAATGAAATGTTTTTATTGGATTTTTTAGACCAAACGGTTAAAAAATTAAAAACACAAATAGCAAATTGCCTTACATTAACAAATTTATTCTTAGGTGGATTTTCTATTATTTTCAGTTTAAAAGGACATATTCAATTAAGTCTGCTATTAATCTTCATTGCTGCCCTTACAGATAGATTAGATGGCATGACTGCAAGAAAATTTAACATTGAATCAGAACTAGGAAAGCAATTAGACTCTATGAGTGATATTGTTTCATTTGGAGTAGCACCAGCCCTGTTAATCTATCAAGGCATATTAAATGAGTTGGGAGCTCCTGGTTCTTTTTTTACTGTGTTATATATTTGCTGTGGAGCTTTTCGTTTAGCACGATTTAATATTACCGAAAATAATGGTTATTTCACTGGACTGCCAATCACTGCTGCAGGTTGTATTATTACCTTTTTCAGTTTATGGATTAATTTTATTCCTCCACATATTTATTTGTTTTTAATGCTAATCATGTCTATCTTGATGATTGGTAATTTCAAATGGAGAAAAGTGTAAACAACACTTTAATAAAAAAGAAGATCCTTCTGCCAATGCTCGCTGCAGAAGGATTTTTTTTATTCATTCTCTAAACTGGATGACTCTTTATTTCGTTAATGCCAAGAACTCTTCTACATCATCTATACATAATTGAACAGCACTTTCCCAAAATGATTCTTCCGTTAAATCAACACCTAGATGCTTTTTCGCTAGTTCTTCTACTGTCATACTTGCTGTATCCTTTAATAAAGCAATATATTTTTCTTCGTAACCTGTTCCTTCTTGTAATGCTTTGGCATAAATGCCAAGAGAAAATAAATAGCCAAATGTATACGGAAAATTATAAAACGGAACGCCAGTAATATAAAAATGTAGCTTCGATGACCAAAAAGATGGATGATACTCCTCTAACGCCTCTCCATATGCTGTTTTTTGTGCTTCTAGCATTAGTTCATCTAATCTTTCTTTACTCACTATTCCTTTTTTACGCTCTTCATAAAATTTTGTTTCAAAAAGAAAACGTGCATGAATATTCATCAACAACGCAATAGAACGCTGAATTTTATCTTCAAGTAAACTTAGCTTTTCTTCCGCATTTGTGGCATTTTTTACAGCTGCATCTGATACAATCATTTCCGCAAAGGTAGAAGCAGTTTCTGCTACATTCATCGCATAATTACGATTTAATGTGTGCATATCCTTCATTGCATATGTGTGGAAGCCATGTCCCAGTTCATGAGCCAATGTTGATACATTAGATGTCGTACCAGAATAGGTCATAAAGATGCGGGATTGACTGCTCTCTGGAAAATAGGTATGAAAACCACCAGGTCTCTTTCCTTCTCTATCCTCCGCTTCAATCCATTTATCCTCAAACGCTTTTTTAGAAAATGACGTCATCTTTTCTCCAAATTGAGAGAAATGATTTAAAATAAAAGCTGCTCCTTCTTGATAGTCCATTTTCGACTCTACTTTACCTAACGGAGCATCTAAGTCATACCAGCTTAGTTTATCTACACCGAGCAGTTGGGCTTTTCGCTCTAAAAATTGTACAAATGGCTTTTTATTTTTAGAAATAACCTGCCACATCGTTTGCAACGTTTTTTCCTGCATTCGATTAATACTCAATGGCTCTTTTAAAACATTATTCCAGCCTCTTTTTTCATAAACATTTAAACGAAACCCTGCCAGATGGTTTAATGTTTTAGCAAGAAGTGCCCCTTTCTCATCCCAAGCTTTTTCCCATTCAGAGAATACTTCCTTTCGAACATTGCGATTAGGGTTGGAAAATTTATTCGCCGCCTGTCCTACGGATAGTAATTTTGTTTGATTATTTTCTTGAAGAGGAATTTGCACTGTCCCGACAATAGTATCGTACATTTGTCCCCATCCATGATACCCGTCAATACTCAATTTATTAATAAGCGTTTCCTCTTCTTCTGAAAGCTTTTCTTTGGCATTTTTTCGTCTCTCTGATAAAACAAATGCCAACTCTGATAGGTCTTCTCCTTCTAAAAGGATATTCCATTGGTTTTCTTCGTAAGAGGATATCTTTCCATCAAATGTGGTTAATACATTTTGAAATGCAGCACTTAGTTCTGTAACCTGACCTCTTAATGCATCTGCATTTTTGTCTTTCATATTTTGTGCTTGTAAGCAGCTGACAAAAGCTCCAGCTTGTCTTATTTTTTTTACAGTCTTTTCGAATAGTCCAATGATTTCTTTGACGATTACTTGATCTTTTTTTCCATCTTTCGGATGATAGCTTTGTACTGTATCGGCGAATAATGTAATGCTTTCCTTTATTGTTTGAAGATGCTTTGTAAAGGCTTGCGAATTGCTTCCTCCTTCGAAAAATACATCTAAGTCCCAAACGGTTGAGTATGCTTTTGATGTCAAATAAATCTCTCCCTTTTTTTATATACTTCTATTATTATAGTTATATTATTTCTAAATTTCTATTAACTCTGCTTACTTGCATCATTACACTGATTACTATGTAAGTAAAAATAATCATTGATAGTTGCTTATACCTAATCGCTTTCATAAATAATAGCCTAACAATCACCAACGTAAAATCTGTAAAATTTCATGAAACGTATTTATGCTTGGATACGTATATTAATCAATGAGTGAAGAGGAGGAACATACATGTTAAAATTATTTCTTATTGTTGGTATAATTGGAATTATTATTTCAGGCATTTTTATTGGAGTTTTGTCGGATGGACAACAACAAAGAGCTACTTTTCATTCTGAAACTGCAGAGCATCGTAATTTCAGAACAAAAATAGCAATAATTTTTGGTTTGATTGGATTATCTTCTTTAGGAATTACTGGATTAATATACTTTTTATAGATAAAAATGAGCCTTTTAAAAAAGGGCTCTTATTTCATATAAATATTAACTTCTCAAACTTCGCAGTTATAAATTCCTCTTCATGTATTAGCATAACTTGGTTTAGAGCAAGTAGAAAAGGATGATTGATTCGTCTTTTTGAGTGTTTGTTTGCAAACATTATTCCTTATAAATAGGGGCAAGATTCTCGTTTCAGGATGCTCGCTTTCCGTGGGGCTCGCGCTGAGCCCACAGGAGTCTCGCACCTTCCACTCCAATCAAGCCGTTTTGCTCCATTAGTTGCTGTCGTTGAATTGGTAAAAACACCCACTTTATTGAATAGACTAAAAGCGACACATTTTAGTAGAATAACGTTGAATAATAACATAAAAAACAACGCTACTATGGTTTAGCAATCATGCCTTGCCATGAAATTCGAAGCCAAGAACTTATACTAAAACAGGGTGCTTGTAACGGAGAGTGCGAAGACTCCTGCGGGAAATATGGGAAGGCTGAGACCCCGCAAGGCAACGCCGAGGAGGCTCAAGCTTAGCCCCGCGGAAAGCGAAGCAACCCGCAGTGGAAAGCAAACCCCACACTAAAAAACAAGCCTCCCATTTTATTGTTCTTAAACCGAGTAATATCAAGACTTGCAAACGAATTTGATGGTGCGAAGTTTGAGTTAACGTTATTATTAATCCTAGTCTAAAACAAAAACAGAATCACTTGTAAAGCGATCCTGGTTAATTTTTTTATTTGCGTTATTTCTTCTATCTTCATCTCTTTTTCATTTTTTAATAAAATTGGTTCCCTATATACCAAAAACTTCCGAACACTAGAATGACAATAAATAAAATAATCAGCAAAGCATACCATGCACCACCATAGCCTGTTCCATAAGGTGCTCCATAGGGTGAAGGTGCTCCAAATCCTGCTCCTGCTGGTGGATATCCCCCAGGGACCATTGGCCCGCTTGGTATAGCTTGATAAGGATTACCATATGTCACCATTTACACTCCTCCTCTCTATACTAAGCTATTCAGTTTTTTGGATATTGTTTAGGCAATTTTACTACTATGTACATTTTTATTTAGGCTGCTTCTTAATAACCTCAATTATATAAATAACACAGCCTGAATCCGCTAAGACTTATATGGGAAGACCTTGGAGGAGACATGATAGAAAGTGAAGTGAATTCAGGCTGTGGAATACATAATGTTAATTTTTATCAACCGTTTACAAATATTTCATTACTAATTCTTCACAAGAATCGCATCGAATCCAGCTTTTTCCGCTTTAGAAACAAGTTGATTTGCATTGTTTCTTTGTGAAAAAGCGCCTATTTGAACTTTATACAATCCTTCATTGGCTATAACAATGGAATCAAAGCCCTTTTCTTTTGCTTGGGAAGAAAGGGTATCAGCATTTTTTTTATTTTTAAATGCTCCTATTTGCACCTTGTATAGATCTTTATTGACTGTATTCTCCTTTTTTTTCAATTTAAGAGCAAGCGCTAGACCATTAACATGTCCACGTGCAATAGTGGTAATAAAAGCAGTATCCTTTAGTTTGGCTGCATCAGAAGGAGTATCAATAAAGCCATTCTCTGTTAATATAGCTGGCATAGTTGTTTCTCTTAATACATGAAAGTTTGCTTTTTTTCTTCCTCGATCAGTGAATTTTGTACTTTTTATCACTTCATTGTGTATCGTTGTTTGATAAGTGGTAGTGGGTGTTCCTGTACCAGTGAACACATAACTTTCAAATCCAGTTCCACCTCCAGCGTTAATATGAACAGACAGATAATAATCGGCTCCCCATGCGTTAGCAGCATCCGTTCGTTCCGACAAACTCACCGTACTGTCATTTGTACGACTCATACGTAAGGAAATACCTTTATATTCATTTTGTAAAATATCGCGGATCTTTGTTGCAATCTGCAGCGTAATATTTTTTTCTTGAATACCGTATCCAGTTGCTCCTGAATCAGAACCACCATGTCCTGGATCAATAAATATTCTCACCAATATCATTCACCTCCTTACTAAATAGTGTATAGCTTGGACAGGAAAAATGACTGGACATTTTTGTAAATATTATACGATTATCCTCCATTTCTTCTCCATATTTTCACGATAGCATGTATTTGTGTCCACCTTCCTTCTTCCAAACGTATTCTCAATGTTCGGCATACTCTAATAAGACGAGCATAAAATATATAAAGGGACACTTCCGGCTGTCTAAGCCGGTTAATGCGAGGAGGAACTGGAAATGAAAAAAGGACTTGCAGCGATTATTGTTCTAATTTTATTGGCTTTTGCTGCCTATGTGGAGACACCAACAGCTAGTATAAATAAAGATTATGTTTATTTTTATGGAGATACAGATGAAACACAAGAAGTAAATACAGCAGAAGAATCTACGGGGGCTCCTGAGCTAGAATATAAATTAGATTCAACGATGAAAGAGGATGGTTATCTAGTAGAAACGTACAGAGAATATGAAATCTACAAAAATGACAATGGAGAAGTGGTAAAAACAATAGCAACTAATCATACACAGTCAATAAAATATGCAGAAGGAGAATAATTATTTTTAAGCAAAGTAAAAAAAGAACAAGGTGCTCCATTTTAAAGCATCCTTGTTCTATAAAAATGTTTATTTTTTCTTATAAGCTTTGTCTTCTAATTAATTATTTCTTCTTTTTTCTTTTTCCGCCCGATAAAATTCATGAAACATTTTCATTAACGCCCTTTTTTCAATTCTTGATACATAACTTCTGGAAATCCCCAGCTCTTTAGCTATTTCCCTTTGGGTCTTTTCTTTCTGCAAATCCAAACCAAACCGTCCGACAATTACTTCTTTTTCTCTGTCATCTAATACATCTATATATTCCTTAACTTTTTCTAATTCCATATTTAATTGGATTGTATTAACAACATCTTCCGACTCAGACTTTAATACATCGATCAAACTAATTTCATTTCCCTCTTTATCTTGACCAATTGGATCATGAAGGGATACATCTTTTTTGGTTTTCTTTAATGCGCGTAAATGCATTAATATTTCATTTTCAATACAGCGAGCCGCATAAGTAGCAAGTTTTGTTCCTTTCCCTTCTGAAAAACTTTCAATCCCTTTTATCAATCCAATGGTTCCAATTGAAATGAGATCTTCTGAATCCTCTCCTGTATTCTCAAACTTCTTTACAATATGTGCAACAAGGCGTAAATTATGTTCAATTAACATATTGCGAGCATGTGAATCCCCTTCAGCCATCAGTCGTAAATATTTTTTTTCGTCAGCTGCTGATAACGGCTGAGGGAACGCATTATTTTTAACATAGGAGACAAGAAATACTAATTCTTTTAGAAAAATCCCGAGCGAATATAAAATTCCAGACATTGCTCCACCTCCACATTCAAGGACATTTGCCTATACTTTATTACTATGTGAAACGGAAGATGGTTTTGCCTGTCCTGCAGATAATAATCTAGAGAAAATATTTATTTTTCAGGTTTATTTACTTTATGAAGGGGGTAATTACTTTTATTTCTTGTTTTCGTTAAACAACAGACCCTATTCTGCTGACTTTACTATCTGTTAAAAACTGTTAACTAGATAATGGTTCCTTTATCTCCGAGTAAAAATATAACGTTTTCTTTCCTAATACTTGTATAATAGATTTAAGGTTTTTTCATTTTCTATCGAAATTTTAACATGCTTAATCATAAGAACAGATCGATGCGAGGGGATGCAGATGGATACGAAATATTTGGACCTGTTAACGGAAAAATATGACTGTGAAGAAAAAGTTGTCACTGAATTAATCAATTTAGAATCCATTTTAAATTTACCAAAAGGAACGGAACATTTTGTCAGTGACTTACATGGAGAATATAACGCCTTTCAACATGTCTTAAGAAATGGCTCTGGTAATGTAAAAGAAAAAATAAAAGACCTATTTAAAGAGGAACTTTCAAAAAAGGAAGTCAATGAATTAGCAACACTCGTTTACTATCCAGAAGATAAACTATATCTTGTTAAAAACTCTTTTCAACAGAAAGAACAATTATATCAATGGTATACAGATACAATCGAGCAAATGATAAGATTGGTTTCTTTTGCTTCTTCTAAGTATACGCGTTCTAAAGTTCGAAAAGCATTGCCGAACCAATTTGTCTATATTATTGAAGAGCTGTTATATAAAAAGGATGAACTCGATAATAAAAAAGATTATTATTCCGGTATCATTGAAAAAATCATCTCCCTCGGCCAAGCAAGCAAGCTAATAAGTGGACTAGCCTATACAATCCAAGAGCTCGTTGTAGATCATCTTCATGTTGTTGGGGATATTTATGACCGTGGACCCGCTCCAGATAAGATCATGGATCGGCTAATGAAGTATCACTCTGTTGATATTCAATGGGGAAATCATGATGTGTTATGGATTGGAGCTTTTGCTGGATCAAAAGTATGTCTAGCAAATATTATTCGAATCTGCGCAAGATATGATAACTTAGATATTATTGAAGATGTCTACGGAATCAATTTACGCCCCCTTTTAAATCTTGCAGAAAAGCATTACACAGACAATCCTGCTTTTCGTCCTAAATTAAGTTCCAAAGAGGAAAATGTATCTGACGAAGGAATTTTACAAATCACAAAAATTCATCAAGCCATTTCCATCATTCAATTTAAATTGGAAATAGAGATCATTAAAAGACGACCTGATTTTCATATGAATCACAGGAAATTGCTAGAGAAAATTGATTATACGCATCATACGATTGAGCTGGATGGCAATACGTATTCATTGGAAAACACATGCTTTGCAACCATTGATCCCAAAAACCCTGGACTACTTTTGAAAGAAGAAGAACAAGTCATCGATAAGCTTTTATTTTCGATTCAGCATTCAGAAAAACTATCTAGACATATGAATTTTTTGATGAAAAAAGGCAGTCTATATCTTAAATATAATGGCAATCTATTAATTCATGGCTGTATTCCGTTGAATCAGGATGGCAGTATGAAAACAATGGTAATAAACGAAAGGGAATATAGTGGAAAACGATTGCTGGATACCTTTGAATACTATTTGAGATACGGTTTTTCTCATCCAGAAATATCAGATGATTTGGC
This sequence comes from Niallia sp. WK069_GA_01, assembly GCF_983173855.1. Lineage (NCBI taxonomy): Bacteria > Bacillati > Bacillota > Bacilli > Caryophanales > Bacillaceae > Niallia > Niallia sp. WK069_GA_01. Next base: position 1,907,198 of record NZ_OZ470138.1, on the reverse strand, counting down.
GACCGATATGATATGGTACCTATGGTCTGGTGAAAACTCTTCTTTATTTGGCAAACAAAACATGACCACATTTGAACGCTATTTTATTAAAGAAAAAGAAACACATAAGGAACGAAAAAATCCATATTACAAATTGCGTGAACAAGAAATCATCTGTCAAAAAATTTTAGAGGAATTCGATTTAAACATAGAGCAAGGACGCATTATCAATGGACATACACCAGTAGAAGAGATAAATGGGGAGAATCCAATTAAAGCAAATGGAAAAATGATCGTTATAGACGGTGGTTTTTCAAAGGCCTATCAATCTAAAACAGGAATTGCCGGATATACATTATTATACAACTCATATGGAATGCAGTTAGTTGCACATAAACAATTTACTTCAAAAGAGGATGTACTGCATCATGGCACCGATGTATTATCCGTAAAAAGGGTTGTAGATCGAGAACTTGAAAGAAAAAAAGTTTTAGAAACAAATGTTGGCGAAAAATTATTAGAACAAATAAACGATTTAAAACATCTTTTAGAATATAGATATGTGAAACACTAATAATTTCTATTTGTAAAATAACAGCCATCAAGGGAGAATAATTTTTCTCTTGATGGCTGATTTCACAGGCAGAAAGCATGGAGATTCACTGCATTCTTTTATACTTCCCACTTCAAATTAATGAACAGTTTTCCCCTTTTTTTCTTTTTTCCTTTTCCATTCTACCGTTAATAATAAAACATAAAGATTCATAATCATTCTCCTTTATACCGTTTCGTTAGGTAGAATCTTTCTCCACCCACAGGATTGCTTGACGTCTTTGTAAAATAATAATCATAATACCTCACACCTTTCTTTTTCTAATTTTTAAAATCCACGATACATAGATATTGCTTTCACTTTATTTTCTTCCATTATTTTTTCAATCTGCTTCTCATGAAGAATTTCTTCTGTTGTCTGTTGTGCCTTTTTAATGGTAATCGTAAAGAATAAGATATTCAGTGTCATACTTTTCACCTCCCTATAAATTTTTAAAAATTCTTATAGATGCCGAGAAAAACCGCCTAATAAAATTTGCCTTTCTTTATTTTCTTCCATAATTTTATTAATGCGTTGTTCATGCAGCACTTCTTCTGTCGTTAATTCCTGCTTTTTTATTATGATTGTAAAAAACAATAAATTTAATGTCATATTATCACCTCCTGCCTCTACCTCTTTTACTAATTTTAACTAAAATGTAAAATTTTAATTAAAAAAGCGCAAAAAAACCGCAAAGAGACTAATGCTCCTGCGGCCATACTTAAAAAAGCATATAAAAAACCGCAGGACACGACTCACCTGCGGTTGGATAGACTATGATTGTTTAAACTAGTTCTTCCATTCCTTAGTGGTTGAATTCGTGCTTCTTGCATATAAAGTTGTAGTGTTGTTTCTTCCCATTAATCCAGCTACTAATCTTAAAACTTTTTGCATATCATTCAACCTCCTTTAAGAAATATTATTTACATTGGTAAGTATATCCTCCATTACCAATTTTGTAAACCCCTTTTCAGAAAAATGGGTCAATTGTTTTTTAAAATGCTAAATCCATTACCAATAAAATTCATATAACCGTTTTTACACCAAATCCTATAAGCATAATTCCAGTAGATTTTTGAAATTTCGTTTGAAAACCAGGTTTTTTTAGCCATTTCTTCACATGATTTAATAAATAAACAACAATTAAAAACCAAGTTACCGCAATAAGAGTAAGAATCAACCCTAATCCAATCAACTGTTGATTTATATTTTCATTAAGATCAATGAATTGGGGCATAAAAGTTATGTAAACCAAGATAGTCTTCGGGTTAAGCATATTACTGATTACTCCCTGTAAATAAGCTTCTTTACAATGTTGGTATGCTAACTTATTTGCAGCGCACTGATTATCTCCTTGAACATCCTCTAATGAAAGGGTACTTTTAGTAAAAAATGATCTTACACCTAAATAAAATAAGTATGCCGCTCCTAAATACTTAATAGTATTAAATAGGAGTACGGACTGGGCAATAACTAAGGCTAGCCCAAAAACAGCAATAATAGTCCAAAAAGTAAGACCAGTTGCCATACCAAGTATCGTGAAACGTCCTGCCTTTGCTCCATGCTTGAGTGTATTCTTCATAATAAGGACTGTATCCGTACCAGGAAGCATTGACATCATGACAGCCATTAGAATGAATGCTATTAAGTTATCCACTTAAATCCTCCTCGTTCTATCGTTGTTCTATTCTACTGTTATATATTCCTAAATGATAAAGTGACTGAACGTTTCGGCTCAATTTACCTTAGCAAAGAGAAACCGCCAGTTAAACGGTTTACTTTTTTCTTATCTCCATAAATTCCGACTCCAAAGTAAAGATAGTCCGTTTTTGATCGTTTCTGCATGTTCGCTATGTATTCCTCATATGTTTTACACTTTTGCGCAGCATCTGAAAAACCCACAACAAGCAAATCTGAATAAAGTGCTGTCATGGACTTCTCTCTTAGTGAAAGTAGGGTTTCCTTACTCCCGCTCAGGATAGGAACCGGTTTTTTCACAATCCCTAAATGTTCAATTCCACAACTGTCTGCTACACTTGGACCTACCAGTTCAGGAGCATGCTTTCCAAGTGTTATGCCAAGGATAGCCGCTATGTTGCCAATTATTCCTATAGGTAATTTCTCGTCAATAACTAGTACACATTTTGTTTCCATATTCTTCATCCTATTTCTCCACCACTTTCAAATACTTTCATATATTGTTTTGGTGTTAAGCCAACCTGTCTTTTAAAAAATTTAGTCAAGTGGCTTTGATCACTAAATCCTGTTAAAAAAGTCACTTCAACTGGCTTTACTCCCTGTTCCAAAAAATTTTTTGCATGATTCACCCGAATTGTTTCCAAATAGTTATAAGGAGTGATTCCCTTTTGTCTTGTAAAAGATCGAACTAAATGATATTTGCTCCATCCTGTTAAGTTTGCCAATTCATTAAGCGTAATCGTTTTTCTATAATTCGTTTCTAAATAATTACATACTATTTGAATTTCACGAGCAGTTTCAGATACCTGTGGAAAGTGTGTAAGATCAGAATACTTCCGAACAAGCACTTCTAATAAGGATAAAAATAACTCCTCTTTTTTAAACTCACTCTCTTCCTGAAAAATATTCAGATGTAGTTCTTTCAAGTTAGATACAAGCTCACTATGGAATAAAACACTTTTATTAAAACATGGAAGCTGTTCTTCTCCCTTGATTTCCAGCAGCATCTTTTTCATAACTTCCGGTTTCACATTGATGCAGCGATAATCCAGTGTTTTACCATCAATCTGCTCACAGCTATGGGTATCATAAGGATTAAACAATACTAAATCGCCTGGATTAATAATGTACTCTTCTCCCTTGCACACCAAATAACGCTGACCTTCTTCAATAAAACCAATCACATAATATTCATGAAAATGAGCAGGAAACTTTTGCATGATTCCCTTAAATCGATACGCTTCAATATGTAAATCAGAATCAACATAAACAGTTCGGACTTCCTTTACCATACACAGCTATCCTCCTATACTGTAATGACCTATTTAAAAATAGCAGTTTTTATACACTTTTTCTTGTACGATATTGACTTAAGTCTATATATAAGTTTGTCTTTAACATACCCAAAAAAATTCACACTTTCTTATCGTCAAAAAAAGAAAGGAAACTAATTCTCCTTTCTTCACCAAATAACTATTAATTTTCTTCATCTTTTATTTCATTAATATGTTGCTGGAATTTCTTTGCTTTAGCAAAAAAGAAAATCGAAGCTCCTAAGCAGAGCATTGTCATCAACATCATAATTTCAGTATTCATTTGAGATTTTTCAATAGCAGGAATGATGACACCTAAATAAAAAAAGACACCTACAGCCAATAAAACAGTCGCAAACCTTTTATAATCTACCATTTTTTCTGTTAAGTATTTTATCATATTCTCCATCTAATCCCACCTTTCACTCTACCAAACTATATGACTACTTTATCATATAACTTTATCAATATCCTTATGAAATTACTAACAATATTGGCAACAACCTTTTTTCTAAACTTCCCTATACTGGTTATTTATGTTTTTTCATATAGTTAACCCAAACTTCGCACCTTCAAATTCGTTTGCAAGTCTTGATGTTACTCGGTTTAGAACAATAAAATGGGAGGCTTGTTTTTTATTGTGGAGGTTGCTTTCCACTACGGGTTGCTTCGCTTTCCGCGGGGTGGGAGCTGAGCCTCCTCGGCGTTGCCTTGCGGGGTCTCAGCCTTCCCACATTTCCCGCAGGAGTCTTCGCACCCTCCGTTACAAGCAACCTGTTTTAGAATAAGTTCTTGTCTTCGAATTTCATGACAAGGTATGATGACTAAATACTAGTAGCGCGTTGATTTTTTATGTTTATTATTCAACGTTGTTCTCCCAAAATGTGCACTTTTAGTCTATTTCTATAAAGTGGGTGTTTTTACCAGTTTAACGACAACAACTAATGGATCAAAACGGCTTGATTGGAGTGTAAGGTGCGAGACTCCTGTGGGATTAGCGGGTTAGATGAGACCCCGCAGGCTTGCGCCGAGGAGGCTCATCGCACGCCCCACGGAAAGCGAGCATCCTGAAACGAGAATCTTGCCCCAATTTATAAGGAATAATGTTTGCAAAAAAACACCCAAAAAGACGAATCAATCACCCTTTTCTAATTACTCTAAACCAAGTTATGCTAATACATGAAGAGGAATTTATAACTGCGAAGTTTGAGTAGTTAAGTATAAAAACTATGTTGTTGCATTGCGCTACAGACACTCGCTTTCCTCTACTTCCCGTAGGAGAGGAGTCGAGTGTCTTCCGCTCCATTCCACATCGTTTTTAAAGGCTATTTTCTAAATCCTAATTCTTTTACCAAGAAAAAAATGAAATAAATTGGAAAATGAAGTAGCCTGTATACACGTAGACTCCTATGGGATTAGCAGGTTAGATGAGACCCTGCAAGCCAAGGGCCGAAGCGGCTCAGCTCGAGCCTCACGGAAAGCGAGTGTATTCAGGCTGCGGGTGATTATCACAAACCTTCTTTTTTACATAAAAAAAACCCGAAACCATGATAAGAAATATTTTCCTACATCTTCGTATCATGGTTCGGGTTTTTTTTCGGCTGGAATAATTATGTCCCAGCTTCTTTGCCGGAAATAAATCCTTCATTTATTCTAATGCCTGTTTTAAGTCATCTATTAAATCTTCCACATCTTCTAATCCAACGGAGATGCGCACCAATCCATCGGTGATGCCAAGTTCTTCTCTTCTTTCTTTCGGAATAGACGCATGGGTCATTTTAGCTGGAACCGAAATTAAACTCTCTACTGCACCAAGGCTTTCAGCTAACGTAAAATACTTTAATTTGCTTAATAATTTATCGGCATTTTCTTCCGTTCCTACATCAAAACTAACCATTCCTCCAAATCCTAAAGCTTGTTTTTTACTTAAATCATGATTTGGATGTGTTGCCAAGCCGGGATAATATACCTTTTCTACAGCTGGATGCTCTTCTAAAAATGCTACGATTTCCTTCGTACTGCTTTCATGTTCTTCCATACGAATCCCAAGTGTTTTGATGCCTCTAATAAGCAGCCAAGAATCATTGGGACCAAGAACACCACCTGTTGAATTTTGTATAAAATGCAAGTCTTCTCCTAATTTTTCATCATTTACAACGATTAGTCCAGAGACAACATCACTATGTCCGCCTAAATATTTTGTGGCGCTATGCAGCACAATATCAGCCCCTAATGGTATAGGTGTCTGCCAATAAGGAGTGGAAAAAGTATTGTCAACAATCGTTAATAATCCCAATTCTTTCGCTATAGCAGATGCAGCTTTTATATCGGTAATTTTTAATAAAGGGTTTGTTGGTGTTTCAATGTATATGGCAACCGTATTTTTTTGGACTGCTCCTTTAATATTGTCGACATTACTTGTATCAATAAATGTTGCTTCAATCCCGAATTTATTAAGCACTTTCGTCATGACGCGGAATGTTCCCCCGTATACATCATCAGTCAATAGAATATGATCTCCCTTTTTAAAGAGCAGCATTACTGCTGTTATAGCTGCCATGCCTGAGCTAAAAGCAAATCCTCTTGTACCTTCCTCTAAATCTTTAATGAGCTCTTCTAATGCATGACGTGTTGGATTGCCTGTTCGGGAATATTCATAGCCTTTATGATTGCCTACGCCGTCCTGTTTGTACGTACTAACCTGATATATTGGCACATTTACTGCTCCTGTATGTGGATCTCCCGCTATTCCGCCATGAATTAGTTTTGTTTTTCTTTTCATCTTAAATACCCCCTTCATAAATTTTTTTGCTTATATAGCGATCGCTTCCATCGGGGAAAATCACAACAATATTTGAACCTTTTTCAGCCATTTTTGCTTCTAATAAAGCAGCATGCAACGCAGCACCAGACGAACTTCCAACAAGCAACCCTTCTCTTTTTGCCAGTTCCTTTACATTCTCAAAAGCATTTATATCTGCAATTGTATGAATTTGATCAAAGTAACCTGGATCCATATATGTTGGTAAAAATTCCATGCCAATTCCTTCTGTCTTATGAGTACCAGCTTTTCCTCCATTTAAAATAGAGCCTTCTGGTTCCACAATCACCGTCTTTATCTTTTTATTTTGTTCTTTTAAGTAGCGGGACGCTCCCATAAAAGTTCCACCAGTTCCTGCCCCTGCCACAAAAACATCAACATGATGATCTAATTGTTCCCAAACTTCAGGACCTAACGTTTTATAATAAGTATTTGGATTTGCCTCATTTTCAAACTGACCTGGAATATAGGAAAGCGGAATTTGTCTTTGCAGCTCTTTCGCTTTTTGGATAGCTCCCTGCATTCCTAAATGAGTAGGAGTATTTACAACCTCTGCCCCTAAAGCCATCATAATTTGTTGCTTTTCCATACTGAATTTTTCCGGTACACATACAATGACTTGTATGTTTTTATTTAGAGCTGCTAATGCAAGACCTATTCCTGTGTTTCCAGCAGTCGGTTCGATTACTGTCCCACCAGCTTGCAATTCGCCGCTTTCTAGAGCATTATTAATCAGTTCATACCCCAGTCTGTCTTTAATACTGCCACCAGGATTAAAATATTCTAGCTTTGCAAATAAACGGACTTCTGCTGGCAAAGGAAATTGTGTTAATTCCATCATTGGTGTTTTGCCAATTAATTGATGAATGTTTTGGTACACCTTCACTGCTTTTCCTCCTTTTCCCTTATTTTTTATCAAATATAAGAGATTGTTATCCAAGCTAATTTCGTGAATTTTATTGCGATCAACAAGTAAATTGATTTAGAGCTGCCTTTTGTATCCTAGACAACTTTCCGAAGTAACTGAACAGTTATTCAGCAAAATTAGAGGTTATAATTTATTTTTCTTAGAGGAATAGTTGGTTTTATATAAAAAAAGCAGAAGGTTACCCATGCTTTACAAACTCATGATAACTTTCAACCTTTTTTATGCTCTCGATAAATCTGCAATCAGAATGTACTTCGCTTTTTGTGGGGCTATCGGATGCCCATCCATGCAGGTGCTCTGGCGGGATCTCGCATGTCCCGCAAATCTCGTAGGAGTATTGCTTCAAACATAGACAATAAACCGAAATGGAGATCTGCTGCTTTTCGTGGGACATACGAATCTTTATTAGTATAAGTGTCCTAGGTGAACTATACGTATCATTTTTCTATTCTAGAAATAATTTTCAATACTAAATTTGCTGAATGAACTGCTGCTTTTTCTAAATATTGATCAAAAGAAATATTTGATTCTTTCCCAGCAATATCGGATAAAGAGCGAATAATCACAAATGGGAGTTCATACTGATAAGCAACTTGTGCGATGGCTGCTGCTTCCATTTCTACTGCTTGCAAACCTGTAAATTTACTTTTAATAAAAGCAGCTCTTTCTGGATCATTTATAAAGGAATCTCCCGTGGTAATTAATCCTTTTACAACCGCATGATCACCAATCTCTTTTGCACTTTCCTCTGCTATCTTAATAAGCGTCTCTTGCGCTTGAAAGCTTGGCGGCATTTGCGGCACCTGACCATATTCATAACCAAAGATTGTTGCATCAACATCATGATGGCGAACCTCTGTTGAAATAACTACATCGCCGACATGTAGATCAGGATTTAACCCGCCGGCAGAACCAGTATTAATCAGATAATCTGGTTTAAATGTTTGCAAAAGAATCGTTGTGCTCATAGCAGCATTCACTTTTCCAATTCCAGATTGCAATAATACTACTTCTTTACCAAATAAAGTTCCTTCTATAAATGAAAAACCTGCAATTGTATGCTCTTGTTTAGTTGTTATTTCTTCTCGTAGTAACGCAACTTCTTCTTCCATTGCTCCGATGATTGCTATTTTCATTTTTTAACCTCTTTCTACTTTTTTACCCCTTCCATAATCCAAACAAAATCATTAAATCGTTTAAATGCAACAGTAAATCCTTGTTCCTGCAAAATATTCGTTAAAACAGGAATCGTAGTATAGTATTCACGCTTTAAATCTTCTGCTAAATGATGAAAGCCAAGTTTGACAGCATTGTCAATTGCTTGATGATAATCCTCTTTTGATTCAAACATGGTATCTGCAAAAACTATTTTACCATCAATCGGCAAGTAATTACTATATTGAATAATGGCATCTTTTTTTTCTTTGTCCGTTAAATGATGGAAGGCATACGTACTTACAAACGTATCTGGCGTCTCATTTAACTCAAATTGAAGAAAATCACCATCTTTTATTATTGTCTTATCGCCAATCTTTTCTTTTGCCAATTTACGCATAGCTGGAGATGGCTCTATTGCCGTTACAGAAAATCCTTTATCAATCAACTTTAAGGTTAAGTTTCCTGTACCAGGGCCGAATTCTACAATATGGCCAAATGAGCGGTCAGCCACTTCTTGCAGAATCTCTTCATAATGTCGAAAAACCTCTTTATATTCCCTGTCGTTTGTTAAACTTTCATCATAAGTATCAGCCCACTGTTCAAAGAGCTCAATAAATTCTTTCCCCACAAATAACCACATCCTAATTATATAGTGTATAATTCTTATGAATATACTATGAATTAGGTGATGACGTGTTCTTCATTTACCATAAGTTTCTGTTTAAAATTTTTTCAGGAAACACTTTCACTCTTTGTTAACAGGAAAATGAAACTTATGATACAATAGTGATTGTTTTGAGGAAGGAAGGATAAAAAATGAATATTCAGCTGGATATAATGGAGGATAAAATTGAGTTTTTTGAGGGAGATAATTTAAAAGCTATCGAAAAAAGGATAAATGAACAAGTTGAGATAAATAAAAATATTCTTTTGTCTGTTCATTCCGTCAACCATCACACTGTTATCCTTGAAAACGGAAGACCTTATTATACAGCAGTCGTCCATTTTAAAGTGAAAAAGTAGAGCCCTTTATTGTATGATTCGAGCTTTTTAAATGATATTGTGAACTACCAGCGGGAGAACTTTCTCTCACTGGTAGTTTCACTTTATCTGATATTAAGATCTTTGACTTCTTCAACTTTTGTAGGTTTCCAGCCTTTACCGTCAACCCACTCTATATATACTCGAAATTTTTTCGATTTATCTTTAGAAGAAACTGTTCCAATTGATTTTTGCGGATCTTTATTATTATTACCTAAAAACCAGATAACCATATCGGATTCATCAAGACCAGTTCCATAAGCAAGCGCTTTTTCTTGTTCATTCCAGTCTACTCCTCCTTGATAGGAAGCAGCATGCTCTCCAGTCTGTGTCGTACCAACAGGCTCCCAAGCAGGATTTTCAATTGTTTTCACGACATTAGAATCACTGCCACCTTCTGTTACAATTGCATCCCCATCTGTTTTGCCTGCTTCTTCATCGGCTATTTCATCTTCTTCGGTACTATCCTTCTCGTTAGAAGCGCCATTAACGGCTGCCGCCTTATCTGTATCTTTATTTGTCTGTTCTGTTTTTGCACTATTTTTATTTGATTTATCTGCATTTTTATGATCATTATTACTAAAGATAGAATAGGAAACGAACACAATCAGTAAAATCACAAACACGATTAAACTATTTAATATAAGATTGGTTTTCTTCCTTTTAGAGCGCTGTTCAGAACGGCTTTGACTATTGTTGTTAGCTTCACTGCTCAAAGTGTTTCTCCTCCCTATAATTACCAATTACCTGTTCCATTTATTGTTTAGCAAGGCTGTACATATTCTATCATGAGAAAGCACGAGTGAAAAGTATTATGATAATTCAGCAACTATTTTTCCATTTCCTCCAACTTATGATCATGCTCATACGTTGCCTTTACCATTTCAGCAAATAATGGATTAACTCCCCCTTCATCTGAATAAACCCCTAAATTTACGGTGACTAATGCATATTTCGGATTTTTATAAGGAAAATATCCTGCGAACCATTTATTATGCAATTGTTTTCCCTCTTTCATTACTCCCGTTTCTGCCGTTCCTGATTTTCCTGCTACTTCATATGGTAAATCTTGAAACCACCTTCCCGTTCCTTTATCATTTATCACCACTTCTCTCAGCAGTTTTTGTAATTTTTCTGCTGTAGGAGAAGATATAGTATCTCCTGGCAAATTCTCTTGTTTAAATTTCAGCAGCGTACTGCCATTCTTATAATCTATTTCTGAAGCAACTCTGACGCTTTGTTTTTCTCCTCCTCTAGCAATCGTAGCCATCATATTAGCGATTTCAAGAGGGGTTACCCTCACCTCATTTTGTCCAATGCCTGTTAAAGCTACATAGTTTTTATCCTTTTTGGCATCTTCTGATAAAAACACTCTACCCTTTTCTTCTTCTGGCAGCTGTTTAAAATCCGTTGTGTGATATACGTCCCCTTCCCAGCCAACAGTTGATGTCAATGCTAGCTTCTCCGCATATTCCTCCAGTAAATTCTCATCAATATCCTTCAATTCTTTCGCAATTGTAGCAAAAGTATTATTACAGCTTACAGCAAAACTATTTGTGAAATTTAACATTCCATGCTGATAGGTCGTATCAGGTTCTCCATTAATTTTTCTGCTGCAGTCATATGTACGTTTATCATCATCAAGCTTATGATCAATCGCTGCAGCTGCTACAACCGTTTTAAAAACAGAACCAACGATTTGCTGTTTTAACATATAATTGTTTATTCCTTCCGTTTCAAAAGGATTGCTGCTATTAAGATGTGGTCTTGATACCATCGCTGCTATAGAATTCGTTTCTAAATCCAACAAAACTAATCCGCCTTTTTTAATTCCCTGTTCGTCTACTAATTTTTCAGCAGTTTCTTGGAGCTCTTTATCCATTGTTGTTTTTATATTCACAGGATAAAAAGGATTTCCAGGTTCTACATATTTTACATTAATACCAAACAATGGACCGCCAGTTGCATCAACATGATAAACTAATTTCGCCTCACCGTCAGGGAGTAAAAACTCATCAAAGCTTTTTTCCAGACCGGTAACGCCAACTAATGTATCATAGGACAGCTTTTTATCTGGATACCTTTTGGCTAGCAGCGCTTCATTTTGCCCGGTAATTCCAATTAATTGCTGAGCAAGATTATTTTTTAAATTATATTTTTTATCAACTGCAAACACACCTGGAATTGCTAATTTGTTTATCTCTTCACATTGCTTTGCTGTAAGTGTATTTGGCGTATTTCCGCCAAATACAACTGGTTCTTTAGCATTTTTAACTGCGTTTATTAAATTGTATTCAGAAACGCCTATAATATCCGCTATTCTTCTATGATTCCACTCCATATTTTGTAAAAAAGGAAACAGGATTAACACTTTTTGTGTACGCTGTGTAATCGAGTTCCCGTTTTTATCTAAAAATCCGCCTCTGCCATTATCTAAAATCATCTCTTGTGATCGTTGTTTTACACTTGCTTCTACTAAATTAATATGATGTTTAGTAAAATGTTCTGTTTGCACAAGCTGAACTTGAACTAAACGCGCAAGTAATGCTCCTAATAAGAGTAAAAATAATACCGTGATGCTAATCGCTCTTTTTCTCCACATAAAAAAACACCTCATCAAAAGTGTTGACGAGGTGTCTGCATTTCAAACCAATATTATTATTTAATTGTGACAATCTGTACATTCATTTCTCCACCAGGAGTTTGTACTACTACTTTATCGCCAACTTTTCTGCCGATAAGGCTTTTTGCGATTGGTGAATCATTTGAAATTTTTCCTTCAAATGGATCAGCTTCAGCACTCCCTACAATCGAATACGTTTCTTCATCTCCATCTGGAAGTTCAACAAACGTTACAGAGCTTCCTAAAGACACAGCATCTGTATTAATTTCAGCAATGATCTTAGCATTACGAATCATGTTCTCAATAGTAGTAATACGGCCTTCCACAAATGCCTGCTCTTCCTTTGCAGAATCATACTCCGAATTCTCTGATAAGTCTCCGAAGCTTCTTGCTATTTTAATCCGTTCTACTACTTCTTTTCTTTTTACCGTTTTTAATTGCTCTAATTCTTGTTCTAACTTTTCTTTACCAGCTAATGTCATAGGAAATACTTTTTCCATCGTAATTTTCCACTCCTTCAAGTTTCCATAACCATCTTTGTTTATAGAATGTTTTTGTATGTATAAGAGATTTAGCGCGCCTAATAAAGACGCGCTTTTTATGCTAATAGGAAGAGTTTAATACGTATTACGAAAAAAAGAAAGCATTTTTTCTATTTTGTAATAGTAATGATATACATTCTTTCCCATATATATACGAATAAAGAATCATTCCCTCGCTAATTAAAATAGCAAAAACTGTTTATTCTGCTGCAAAAGTAGAAAATAAACCAAAGCCTGAAGTTCCTGCAAAATGAGGTTTTCTTCATTCTGAACAAATAATCTTTATTTGCTATTGTTTCATAAAAGTGATTTTTGTTCAAGGATTGTTTGTATTTTTGTTACCATTAAATCAATGGCAACATGATTATGTCCACCCTCAGGAATAATAATGTCTGCATATCTTTTCGTTGGTTCAATAAATTGATTATGCATTGGCCGAACTACATTAACATATTGATCGATAACTGAATCCATTGTTCTCCCGCGATCTTGAATATCACGCAGCAGTCTTCTAATAATTCGAAGATCAGCATCTGTATCAACAAATAGTTTAATATCCATCAAATCGCGAAGTCTTTCATCTTCTAGAATAAGAATTCCTTCAATAATAATAACATCTTTAGGTTCTACTGTAATAGTCTCTTCCGATCTCGTATGAATAGCATAATCATATACCGGCTTATTTATTGTTTCATACTGTAATAATCTTTCAATATGCTCAATAAGCAGCTCTGTATCAAAGGCAAGTGGATGATCATAATTTGTTTTTAATCTTTCTTCAAAAGGTAAATGAGATTGATCTTTATAATAAAAATCTTGTTCTATCATTAAAATCGAATGATCATTAAAACTTTCAAAGACTGCTTTGGATACACTTGTTTTTCCTGATCCAGATCCACCAGCGACACCAATTACAACCGGTTTTCGTAACATGAGATTAGAGCTCCTTCCGCATCATATTGTTAGGGTATACAGGATGGTCTACTTTAAATTGAACAATTTGAAGCGGATGTCTTGCTGCATCAAGAACGTTTCCTTTTTCATCCCATAATTCGTCAACAATCATTGTAAAATTATCTATTTCCGGACCAAAAAACTCAATTTCTTGACCTGGTTTAAAATGATTTCGCTGCTGTAATGTTACGATTTGCGTTTCTTTATTATAATCAAGCACTAAACCAGCAAAATCAAAGGCAGTCTTTTTGCTATGATTTCCAAACATTTGCTCTTTATACCCAGGCTGTCCTTCAAAAAACGCTGGTGCTGTCTCTCTGTTTGCACATTTATCTAATTCCTGCAGCCATTCCTCACTTATAACAAAATGATCTGGATCTGCACAATATGCATCAATTACTTTTCGGTACACACTGACTACTGTCGCAATATAATGGATCGATTTCATTCTTCCCTCAATTTTTAAGCTGTCAATACCAAGCTCAATCATTCGAGGAATCGATTCAATTAGTTTTAAATCTTTGGGACTCATCGCAAAAGGAGCATCTTCTTCAGAAAATAAAGGGTTTTCCTTTTTATCTTCCAATTTAAACAAATCATAGTCCCAGCGGCATGACTGACAGCATCCCCCACGATTAGAGTCTCTTGCAGTCATATGATTGCTTAATGTACATCTGCCAGAATAAGCAATACACATAGCACCATGAATAAATGTTTCAATTTCGATATCTACCTTTTCTTTCATTTCTTCGATTTCATCCGCGCTTGTTTCACGAGCCAACACTACTCGCTCCAAACCCTCTTCTTTCCAATATTGAACCGCCTTCCAATTGGAAAGAGATTGCTGCGTGCTTAAGTGTACTTCAATTTCTGGAGCAACTTTTCGGCATGTCTCGATAATTAATGGGTCTGCCACAATGATTCCATGTATTCCTGCATCTTTTAAGCCCAATAAATAATCTTCTAAGCCATCTATGTTTTCATTATGAGCGAAAATATTGGTTGTTACATAAATTTTCGCATGATATTTTTTAGCAAACTCCACTCCTTCTTTCATTTCTTCAAAAGTGAAATTCCCTGCATTTGAACGAAGGCCGTATTCTTGACCACCAATAAATACAGCATCTGCTCCATATGCTACTGCGATTTTTAGTTTTTCTAAGTTCCCTGCTGGCGCAAGTAATTCCGGTTTCTTTACGATCACTCTTTTTCCGTCTCTTATTTCGGATATCGGCGTTTTTACGATTGCCATATTGCCTTCCCCCTTTTCTTCTTAATAGACTGTTTCTTTAAAGAAAAATCCTGTATCAAGCGGTCTGTTTACCGGTTGAATTTTTTCAATTTCTGAAAAAAACACTTCTTTTTCTTCTTCATATTTGTCTGCATCTTGACAGTATAAATCAATAGCTTTACGGTAAATGCTTGTTACTGCTTGGATATAAGCTGAATCTTTTAATAAACCATCAATTTTAAAAGAATCAATACCAGCATCGATTAAATCTTGCAATTCATCCACTATACAAATATCATTTGGACTCATTATGTGGGTGCCATTTTCATCTTCAAATATTGGATATTTATTATTACGTTCGTTATCATGAAGAAAAAGATCTTTTTCCAATCTTTGTTCTTCCATTTCTGCTTCTTTTCCTTGATATTGAAAATAATGACCAAGTAAAGAACGTTTTGATTGGAACATCGTTGTCATTCCATGTACTTGAATTTCTATTTCTACTTCTGCATTTTCTTTTATATCAATGATGCTGTCCATGCTAATTTCTCTTGCTAGCACGGAACGTTTAGCCCCTCTTTTTCCCCAGTAATTACATGTATACCAATTCGTTCCTGTTGTCTCCGTACTCCAATGTAATTTCATGTCTGGAGCTACTTCACGTGCAACCATTAATACTGCAGGATCACCATAGATAAGCGCATCTGCTTGTACTTCTTTTAAGAACGCAATATAATCATACAACTCATCAATTTTATCATTATGAAAGATTGCATTTAAGGCTACATATACTTTTTTATCATTTGCATGTGCCAATTCTAACGCCTTTTTAACATCTTGTCGTTTAAATTCACCAGCTAAACGCAACCCATACTTCTGCTCTCCAATAACAAAAGCATCTGCTCCACACTCTATCAGTGGTTTAATGTCATCGATACAATTTGGGGTAACGAGTAATTCAGGTTTTTTCATGATTCTCTCCTTCTTTTGCTAATAGCTATTCCATCCCCTACAGGCAAGATAACGGTATCGTATTCTGGATGATTCATTAGCCATTGATTATAGTTATTTATTTTTCTTACTAATTGTCTTACATTTCTGCTCTCAATATTTTCACTCGCTACTAAACCGTGAAATAATACATTATCTGTAAACACAATACATTCTTTTGTTAACATTTTTGTATATATATCAAAGAACTTTCGATACTGGCTTTTTGCTGCATCAATAAACAATGCATCAAAAGGTCCGTATTGTTCTATTTTTTCTGGTAAATCGAGAGCATCACCTTGGATTAAAACAATCTGCTCTTCTTTTTGGAATTTACTCACGTTTTGTTTCGCTAGCTTGTAGCGATCTTCATCTCTTTCGACAGAAACTATTTTGCTGCCAGGCAGAGCATCCGCCATTCTTAATGCAGAATAACCAATAGCAGTGCCAATTTCGAGAATTTTTTTGGGTTGCTGAATACGTAATAGCTGCAATAAGGATTCTATTCCAACAAGCTCCATAATCGGCACATCATTTTCATGAGCGTATTGTTCTATTTCTGTGAATTGCTCACTTCTGTTTGGAATTAAATTTTCCAAATATGCGTTTATTTTATTTCCTTGCATATTAATCAACACACCCCTATTAAGAAAAGCGCAAGCGCTACAGCTTTTATACGTTTTTATCTTTAAAAGATTGTTCATTATAGTCTAAGTATTTTCTTAAAAAATATCTCTCCACCTGAAAATAGTTAGCTTCTTTTAAAAAAGAACCTAACAAAGACAAACGAAGAAGCGATTTATGACAGATAGCTTCCATATCTTATAAAAAACAACGCACTTAAAAACACTTGTACTATTTTAACACAAAATGAGAGGGAAAGCGAACGAATCTGCTTTCCCTTCTTAAATTTATATTATTGGTTTGTTATATATTTTTCTTTTAATTTATTATGTTCTTTTAATGTTTTCGAAAAATATACTTTTCCATCTTTTGAAGCTAAAAAGTATAAAAAGTCTGTTTGATCTGGATGTAGTGCTGCTTCCATAGACATAGTACCAGAATTGGCGATCGGTCCTGGCGGCATTCCTTTGTTTTTATACGTATTATATGGGGACTTCACTTCCAAATCTTTATACGTAACTTTTGCTTTATGTTTTCCTTGTGCATATAAAACAGTAGGATCCGTTTGCAGCGGCATTCCTTCTTTAATCCGATTATAAAATACACTTGCGATTTTATCACGATCCGCTTTTTGTGTTGCTTCTTTCTCTATAAGAGAGGACATGGTCAGAAATTGATGTACGGTCAATTCATTACTTTCCATCTCTCCTTGATAATTTAGTACAATGCTTTCCGTTTTATCTAACATTACTGTTACAATATCCGCGAGAGAAGGATCTTTTTTATAAAATGAATACGTGGCAGGGAAAAGGTATCCTTCTAAAGGATGCTTCACATTTTTCGCTAAAATTTCCGTTGTTAACATATCCGGATATTTATTCATTAGCGTTTGAATAAAGCTTTCATCGTTCAGTTGCTTCGTAATATCTTTTTCTTTTTGATTCGTTTTTTTGGCAATTAACGCCGCAATTTCATCTAATTGCTTTCCTTCTGGAATCGTTAATGAGAATATTGGCTTTTGTAGAATTTTTCCTGTTTTTAAACTGTCGACTATTTGGGTAAATGTCATGGAAGGATTCATATGATATTCTCCAGCCATAAAATTGGATTCATTTTTAAATTTCACATAATACTTAAACACTCTAGCATTTTTTACTAACCCTTTATCTTCTAGTGCTTGAGCAATGCCTGATACGCTTGACCCGATTGGAATATCAACTATTATTTCTTTTTTACTGCCAGGATCAACAGGCTTCAAAGCAGATTTAATATACAAATAGCCAGTCGTTGCCACAATCCCAATGACTAAGATTAATGCAATTGCAGTAATGCCTACAATTTTCCTCACTATTTTTGCTTCATTTTGTCTTTCAGCCATTTTCTCTAAAAACAACTCTTTCTTATTTTTTTCTTCTTTCTTCCCCTCTTTATTAAAAAACAATTATTTCCCTCCTTGCTACAGGACGTAAATCTACCTGCAAAAAAACTCATATCTCGACTCATTATACTATATTATTGATGGGAAGTCGCAAAAAATAGCGAAAAGAGGGAAATATAGTAAAAATTCGATTTGCTTTGAATTCCATAATGCATGCAGTAAAAACGAGGAGACTGGACATCTGCCATCCATTCTTGTTTATCGGGAATTTCATTGTGTATTTTCTAAATTTAACCACTCGTCCTCTATCATTATCCTCTTTTCTCCATTAAAAAGAGACGATCTTTTATAGATCGTCTCAGAGTTTCGAAAAAGTATAGCTGCTACTTTCAGCGTTATTATTCCTCGTCTTGCTTTTCAAGGAATGTATTTAACATTTCTTCTACTAAATCCCACTCTTCATCTGATTCGATTGGAGAAAGTTCACCATCACCAGTCTCTTCATTTGGAATAAAAGAAGATGCATGGATATCAATTTCGTCATCCTCATCGTCATTTTCTCCCATTGGGTAATAGAGCACATAAGACTTTCCAAATTCTTCTGATTCAAATGTAAAAAGGATTTCACATAACTGCTCGTTTCCTTCCTCATCCACTACTGTAATTGTATTTGTTTCACCATGTTCCATTTCTTTCACCTCATTATTTCTGGCTATCTAAGTAGCCTTGTAAAATCATCGATGCCGCCATTTTATCTATTACTTTTTTTCTCTTTTTTCTGCTGACATCTGCTTCCAAAAGAATTCTTTCCGCTGCCATTGTTGTTAAACGCTCGTCCCACAAAACAACTGGAATTCCAAACGCTTCTTCTAGCTGCTTTGCAAAATGGATGCTGGCTTCTCCACGAAATCCAATACTGCCATTCATGTTCTTAGGAAGTCCAACAACTATTTTACTCACATCATGCTCAACAATCAATGCTTCTATTCGACTAAATCCTAATTCATTTTTCTCTTCATCAATCTTTATTGTTTCTATACCTTGTGCTGTCCAACCAAATGCATCACTTATGGACACACCCACAGTTTTTGAGCCTACATCCAAGCCCATTATTCGCATTTCGTTATTCCTCTCGCTGCTGTTTTAAGTAAGACTTAACCAACTCTTCAATAATTTCATCACGCTCAAGCTTACGTATGATATTACGTGCATCCATATGTCTAGGAATATAAGCAGGATCTCCTGAAAGTAGATAACCAACTATTTGATTAATAGGGTTATAACCTTTTTCTTGAAGTGCTTCATATACTTGATATAAAACCTCTTTTATATCATGTTCATATGGTTCTTCAGGAAAATTGAATCTCATTGTTTTGTCGAATGAGCTCATAATACAACACCTCATTTTTCTATTAATACTTAATCAAAAGGCTCCGAGAAGTTAAGAAAAGCACAAGAGCTGGTGCTAGACAGTATAGAAAAGACGTCTCAGATTTTCTCTAGCTTTTGAATAACTTCTATTAGAACGATTTCTGTTGATAGTTACCTACATTTTACACTACTTATTCATAATATCAAACGGATTTTACCCATTCTTCTACAAAATGCAGGGCATCCTGCAATTTGGAAGGATCTTTTCCTCCAGCTTGCGCCATGTCAGGACGGCCTCCACCGCCACCGCCGCAACGTGTTGCTACTTCTTTAATTATTTTTCCAGCATGGTAGCCTTTTTCAATTAAATCTTTTGTTACGCCAGCAATTAAATTTACTTTTCCTTCATTTACACTGCCAAGAACTACCACAGCAGAGCCTAATTTTTGTTTCAAATCATCTGCCATTGTGCGAAGATTATTCATATCCACACCTTGAATATTGGCAACTAGCACCTTTACACCATTGATTTCTTTCACATTATTAACCAAGTTTCCTGCTTCAATATTGCTGATTTTTGCAGAAAGAGACTCATTTTCACGCTGTAGCTGCTTTACTTCCGTTAATAAGCCATCAATACGTAAAGCTATATCTTTTGGATTTGCTTTTAATTTTGTTGACGCTTCTTTTAATAAAGCGATTTGATCTGTTAACTGTTGATAAGCAGCTTGTCCCGTTACCGCTTCTATTCTTCTTGTACCAGCACCAATTCCAGCTTCTGACACAATTTTAAATAAACCAATTGCTGATGTGTTTTCAACATGACAGCCGCCGCAAAGTTCTAAACTGAAATCTCCCACTTGAACAACACGGACAATTTTGCCGTACTTTTCACCAAATAAAGCCATTGCACCCATCGCTTTTGCTTCTTCAATATTTTTGTAATCCGTTTGTACAGCGATGCTAGCCCAGATTTTTTCATTTACGATTCTTTCAATTTGTTCTAGCTCTTCTGCTGTAATTTGACCAAAATGAGAAAAGTCAAAACGAAGGCGTTCACTTTGAACGAAAGAACCTGCTTGATTTACATGTGTACCAAGCACATCCTTTAACGCTTGATGCAAAAGATGTGTTGCCGTATGATTTTTAATAATTTGGGAGCGGTTGGCTGCATCAACCGTTGAAAGCAGTGTGCTATCTAATGTAAGAGTGCCTTCTTTCACTACTCCACTATGAAGATTTTGTCCATTTGGTGCTTTTTGCACATCTTTTACTACAACAAAAGCTGTTTCAGACTTTAATGTACCAATATCTGCAATTTGGCCGCCGCTTTCTGCATAAAATGGTGTTTTATCCAAAAGAAATTGAATCTCATCGCCAGCTTCTGCTTTGTCAGCAAGCTCCCCATTTTTTAATAGAGCAATTACTTTTGACTCAGTTGTCCAGACATCATAACCGACAAATTCACTCTCTGCTTTAATATTTCCTAATACACCGCTTTGAACTTGCATGCTGTCCACTTCTTGTCTTGCTTTGCGGGCACGGTCTCTTTGGCTTTCCATTTCTTTTTCGAAACCATCATGATCCAATTTCATGCCTTGCTCTTCTGCATACTCTTCAGTTAATTCAACTGGAAAACCATATGTGTCATATAAACGGAAAACATCTTCACCTGAAATGACTTCACTAGCTTCCGATTTCGCTTTTGCTATTACCGCTTCAAGAATAGTCAATCCTTCATGAAGTGTTTCATGGAATCGTTCTTCTTCACTTTTCATTACCTTTTGAATAAATGCTTCTTTTTCTTTAACTTCAGGATAATAATCGACCATAATTTCACCGACAACTGGTACCAATTCAAACATAAATGGACGGTTGATATGGATTGTTTTTGCATATCGAACTGCACGACGCAATAATCTTCTCATAACATAGCCTCTGCCTTCATTGGAAGGTAGCGCTCCATCTCCAATAGCAAACGCAACAGTACGAATATGATCTGCAATTACTTTAAACGCTTCATCAAACTGCTTTTCCTGTCCGTATTTAACATCAGCAATTTGTTCAGTAGCTTGAATAATTGGCATAAATAAATCTGTATCAAAATTAGTTGGAACATTTTGTACAACAGAAGCCATACGCTCTAGTCCCATCCCTGTATCAATGTTTTTCTTAGGAAGTGGGGTATAGGTGCCATCAGGATTATGGTTGAATTCAGAAAATACAAGATTCCAGACTTCTAAATATCGATCATTTTCTCCACCTGGGTATAACTCTGAATCATTTTCATCATTTCCGTATTCTGGACCACGGTCATAAAATATCTCTGTATTCGGACCACTTGGACCTTCACCAATATCCCAGAAATTCCCTTCCAAACGAATAATTCGACTTTCCGGTATGCCGATTTTCTCTTTCCAAATAGTATAAGCTTCTTCATCTTCAGGATGAATGGTTACTGATAATTTTTCTTTATCAAAAGCAATCCATTTTTCATCTGTTAAGAATTCCCAAGCCCATTCAATCGCTTCTTCTTTAAAATAATCGCCAATGGAAAAATTCCCAAGCATTTCGAAAAAAGTTTGATGCCTAGCCGTTTTCCCTACATTTTCAATATCATTTGTACGAATAGATTTTTGCGCATTCGTAATTCTTGGATTTTCTGGAATTACACGCCCATCAAAATATTTTTTTAATGTGGCAACCCCACTATTTATCCAAAGTAAAGATGGATCATCATGGGGAACTAATGATGCACTTGGTTCTATCGCATGTCCTTTTTCTTGGAAAAATTCTAAAAATTTGCTTCTAATTTGCGCTCCTGTTAATACTTTCACTATAAAGCCCTCCTTATATGTAAAAAAACGCACTTATCAAATGACAATTTTTATGTTTGATAAGCAAAATATGATATTTTTTCGCATAAAAAAAACTTCCATCCCTGGACAGGGACGAAAGTATCACTCGCGGTACCACCCTGATTACGGTAAAAATAAAAACTACCATCTCTCAATTATCCTTAACGCGGAAAACGGCAGGGATTAGCTGCATTCAAGAAATAGCTTTCGATTATCCTTCACTTAGAATTTCTTTCAGCCTATGGAAATTCCTCTCTAGTTTGCTTACGCATAAAGTGGGCTATAATCTACTTCAATCTATCAACATATTATCATAATTTTATTGTACATTTCGAATTATACTGATTATCATGCAGTATTGTCAATATCGTTCTCTTTATACATGATGAATGTCTGTTTTCCCAAAATGTTTTCTCAGATGAATAATGGCCACTTTTAGAACAGATAAAATCGGTACAGAAACAATCATCCCTACAATACCGCCTATTTCTTCTCCTACTAATAAGGCAAACATAATAAAGAGTGGATGCATATGCAAGCTTTTTCCAACAATAAACGGTGCTAGAATATTCCCTTCTAAGAATTGCAATACAATAATGATGACGATAATAATAATCAGCATTTTTATGGAAATGGTACTTGCAATGATTACTGCTGGAACTGCTCCGATAATCGGTCCAAAATACGGAATGACATTTGTGATGCCAATAATAATTCCTAGTACGAGTGGATACTTCATGTGAAATATCCAAAATAACATCGTAGAAATCGCACCAATAATAAAGCAGACAAATAATTGTCCTCTTATATAGCTGCCTAAAGACAAGTTAACATCTTTTAAAAAAGCAGTGCCATTATTTCTCCATTTCCTTGGCGTGATAAACCAAGCAGCTTTTTTTACTGCGTTAATATCTTTTAACATATAAAAAGAAATAAATGGAATCAACATGATAAGAACAAAAGAGTTCACAATCTCCATTGCTCCTTTTAGCACCTTTGTTAATAATCCGTCCATTTTCACTTCAAATGATTGTATTCCATTATCGACTTTTTGCTGCATATTTTCTGGCCAAGCTTTTGTTTTTTCTTGAATATATTGTGTCCAATCACGATATTGGCTGGCTAGCTCTGGTGCACTTTCGGTTAATTCCTTTAATTGATTGATAAACACTGGAATTCCTTTGTATAGTCCATATCCAATACCACCAAAAAATAATATATAGATTAGAGCAACTGCCAATCCTCTGTGCAAGCCTTTTTTGTGCAGTCGTTCGATGACTGGATGTAATAAGTAGGTAATAAATGCTCCTAGAATGAATGGGGAGATCACTTTTACGGCAATGCCTAATAATGGGAGCCAAATAGGAGTTAATTTAACAAAAACAAATAATACGATAAATAGCAATAATGTGAAGCCTAAGCGATAATACCACTTTATTCTTATTTCCATAAAATCCCCTCCATTTCTATTTTGAGTGAGAAGCGGTGATTTTATGCAAGTTTCTTATAAGTGTTAGGATAGGCTGTCCTGAAAAAAGGAAATGCAGGCTCTCAATGAGTCCGCAGTCAGAATACACTTCGCTTTCCATGGGGCTCGCGCTGAGCCCATAGGAGTCTTCGTGTATTCTGACTGCTCCCTGATTCAAATTAAACAAAATAGGAAGCTGCTTCTTTTCATGGGCCATAGTGTTAATTTTCTTTCTAAAAAAGGATAGTGATACAACAGTAGCAAAAAAAAAAAGAGGCGCAGGGGCCTCTTTTTATAAACTCTTTATATTGCTTTCATTACACGTTTTTGAATTTTTTTCATTTGTTTGCTGCTCATCATATTGTTTTTTTGTAAATAATTGAAGGCTGCCATTCCTGCTCCAAATATGAGTAGTGTATTTACTGTTTTGCCCATTAAAATCGCACCTCTCCATAAATTAATCGTCCGAAAAACGAGCGGATTACATACTTAAAGAAAAAAAATATTGTTGCTATTAGAAAAGCGCGAGGCGTCTTGTTCAGCCTCGAAGAAAAATGTTCTCTCGACTCAAAAAGCGCTCTTACTTTTAGAGACAAAAGGGGCTAGACACTTATCAGATTTCAGAAAACTTATGCTTTCCTACCTTATAAAATAAAACGCCGATCATTTTCTTCAAATAAGTCATCAAGTGAACTTAAACTGCCGTCTTCTTCTACTTGATGTGTATGAATTACGCCATCTACTAGCGATAATTCTATATAACAGCTCCAGCAATAATATTGACTTATACCTATTTTACCAATATCTTTACTTTGGCAGTTTGGACATTTTAACATGGAAACACCTCTTAATCAATTTTATAAACGACAGAATCTTTCCCGTTTATTAAAACTAATTTTTCATTTAGGAAATACGTTCGTCGTTAAGTCTTCCCATTTTGTCCATAAACCTGCCTTTTTATACCAGAATTCTATTTCTATCAGGAGTCGGCGTTTATTTTTTAAAATTCTAGTATAGAGATATTGAGTAAAAAAGGAGTTGCCAGAGTGTGTCGGTGCGCTTTTTTAAATAGTCCGCAGTCAGAATACACTTCGCTTTCCATGGGGCTCGGCTTTAGCCGCTTCGGCCCTTGGCCTGCAGGGTCTCAGCTGTCTCGCTAATCCCATAGGAGTCTTCATGTATTCTGACTGCTCCCTGCTTCAACATAAGAACAAACACACATAAAGCAAACTGCCCATTTTCATTCTTGATGATACAAATTTAGTTACATGGTTATATCCCCTGAAAAAAGATTCCGCAGGGGGAATACAGTTTGCTTTCAATAAGTGCGCTTTATGTTTGTTATCCTAAAATCCTGCTTTGTTAGAGTGGTTCGTTTAACCATGCTTTAGGAATAACAATATTATTTTTCGTTAAATAGGAGGAAAACATGTTAAGCAATCTTTGCCATTCCTTATAGTGCATATCCAATAAGGATAGAGCTATTATATTTAACAAAGGCTGCTTGAGTAGTTAAATCCTGTGAGGATAGAAAAAAGGCAGCTCTTCTACATAAAGATTCTTTATGTTTTAGCAGCTGCCTTTTCTTCCATAAAATCATAAGGAGAAATATTCTCCATACCAATCAATGGATCTATTTCGTTTATTTGATCACTATATAATAAATGAAGGGAATTCGCTTCGGATGTATCTTCTTTTTGACTCGTGGTATCCATTGAATCCACTAAGATTTCTTTTAATTTTTCCTGCAGTGTGGTTTGCCGTGAGAGCTCATCATTTCTACTAACACCTATTTCCATTGCTTCTACTTCCCCACAAAGAATTAAAAATTGCTTGCTTCTTGTTATACCCGTATACAGCAAATTTCGCCTTAACATACGATAATAGCTTTTTACAATGGGCATAATGACAATTGGAAATTCACTTCCCTGCGATTTATGAACAGAACAACAGAAAGCATGAGTAATTTGATTGAGATCCTGACGGGTATATGTTGCCTCAATTCCATCAAATGACACAACAACCATATCCTGCTTTTCCGTATTCTCTTTCGCATAGAAAATAGAAACAATCTCCCCCATATCCCCATTGTATACATGGTTTTCTGGCTGATTGACAAGCTGAAGCACCTTATCTCCTATACGATATTTAACTTCACCAAACTGCAGTTCTTTTCTCTTTCCATCTGGATTGGGATTTAGAATTTCCTGTAGAATAACATTCAATCGGTCAATTCCTGCAGGGCCTCGATACATTGGTGCAAGCACTTGAATATCCATTGGTACATATCCTTTATTCCTTGCATTTAAGACTACTTTTTTGATTGCTTCTCCAATTTGGCCTGGCATGCATTTAATAAAAGAACGATCTTTTTGCTGCATCGTAATATTGCCTGGCAATTTGCCTTTTTTCATTTCATGAGCAAGTTCGATAATAGATGATCCTTCTGCCTGGCGGTAAATATCAATTAATCGGACGGTTGGAATGCATTTTGATGCAAGGAGATCTTTTAATACTTGTCCTGGTCCAACAGATGGCAGCTGATCCTCATCCCCTACAAGGATTACTTGTATATGATCCGGCAACGCCTTAAATAATTGATTTGCAAGCCATATATCTACCATTGATGTTTCATCGACAATTAATATTTTTCCTGCTAATGGATTTTCTTCATCACGATCAAATTCTCCCGTACCATTCCATCCTAAAAGCCGATGTATCGTAACAGCAGGAAGTCCTGTAGACTCTGTCATCCGTTTGGCTGCTCTTCCAGTTGGCGCAGCTAATATAAAGGGAAATACTTCTTCTTTTTTATATTCTTTAGGATCTAAAGAACAACCATGCAGCTCACCGTATAATTCCACTATTCCCTTAATAACCGTAGTTTTTCCAGTTCCCGGTCCACCAGTTAACATAAGCATCGGAGACATTAAGGCTGTTTGAATTGCTTCTTTTTGTGAGGGAGCATATTGCACTCCGATTCTGTCCTCTAACTTTCCCAGCGCTAATAGAAACTCCGATTCTGGAAATTGCTCTGCATATTCAGTTTGTTCTAAAACCTTTTTTATATTGCGAACAAGCCCCTTTTCAGAAAAATAAAGGGACGGCAAATAGATTTTTTTATCTTCGGCAATAATCTTTCCTTCTTCTTCTAATTGAATAAGCTGTTCTGCAATACTGGCAAATTCAATTGTTTCCTGTTTATTTTCCTCAAGAAGGTCTTTTACTTTTTCTAATAAATATTCTGCTTGTAAATAAACATGACCATCTTGTAAGCTTGCTGATTCAAGAATATAAAAACAACCTGCTTTTAATCGGTCGGGGTGATTGCCAGTAAGACCTAATTGTGATCCTAAGTCATCTGCACGTCCAAAGCCAATCCCTTCAATATCTTCTACTAATTTATAAGGATTCGTCTGCACGATATCCAAAGTGTTTTCTTTATAGGCTTGATAAATTTTCATCGAAAGCTGAGGACCAAATCCATATTGATTTAAAGCAATCATCGCTTGTTCCAGACCTTGATGTTTCATCAACGTATCATACACTGATTTCGCTTTATCTGGCGGAAGTTTTGGCACTGTATCGAGCAAGGATGGTTTGTTTAAAATTTGTGATATAGCATTTTCTCCTAATGTTTCTACAATATTTTCAGCTGTTTTCTGCCCTATTCCTTTAAACAAATCGCTGGATAGATAGGTAATAATGCCTTGTTTTGTTTGTGGCATCTCTTTGCGAAAAGCGTCAACATGAAATTGTTTGCCGAATTTTGGGTGCTCTTTGAATTGGCCAAAAAAACAATATGTTTCATCTTCATGAATTTTCGGTAAGTACCCTGTAATTACAGCTTCTTTTTCATCATAGCTATCGTTTGTTTCATCAACACGGATTCTCATAACGGTATATAAGTTTTGTTCGTTATGAAAAATGGTAACTAGATGGCGTCCTTTTATAAATTTCTTTTGTTCAGCAAAAAGGTCCATTGAATTTTGTTCAACCATTTGGGCTCTCCCCCTTTCTGCTTTCCTTAGCATTTAGTGTTTTAAGTTATTCTGAAAAAGTGGCTTTGACTCTCTCAAATAGTCCGCAGTCAGAATACACTTCGCTTTCCATGGGGCTCGGCTTTAGCCGCTTCGGCCCTTGGCCAGCAGGGTCTCAGCTGTCTCGCTAATCCCATAGGAGTCTTCGTGTATTTTGACTGCTCCCTGCTTCAAAACTTAGATCAGAAAACATGGAATGCTACTTATTTTCATACTCCATCGTGTAAGATTTGTTGTATGGGTGTTTATTCTGAAACTTGTCCTCTACTATAAATCGGGGTGTTAGAATACACTTTTCGTCTTAGGAGTGTTGTCTGTGTTCAGAATAAATTGAGCTTATGCTTCTAGGATTTTTTTTCCGTAGCCTGCAAGCATATGATCTGGTTGGATGGATAATGCTTTATTAAACATTTCCATGGCTTTATCGCTTTCCTCTTTAAAACCATAGGCTACTCCTAAATTATAATATGCGTCTGCATGATCAGGATCTAGTTGAATACATTGATCAAACTGCTTTATGGCTTCTTCAATATATTCTGTTTGTGCTAGGCATAAACCTAATTGAAAATAGGCTTCGGCATCTTGATTATTCAATTCAACCGCTCTTTGTAAATAAGGAATGGCCATGGTAGGTTTTTCTAAACTAATAAAAGTAAGGCCCAACATGAAAAACGGATCGCTATTGTCGAGGCCTTTTTTTATTGCCGCTTCAAACATCGTTTTTGCTTCTTCTAACTTTTCATTTTCAAAATAAACATTACCTGCACTATAATAAGCAGCTGCTGCATTTTCATCTATTTCAATCGCTTTTTGATAAAATGTCAAAGCTCTTTCTTGGTCTCCTAATGCCGATAATACATTCCCAAAGTTTATATAAGAAACGGGATCTTGGGGATTTTTTTCTATTTCCTCCATAAAAACCTTTGCTGCTTCTTCCCATTTTCCTTCTTGCATATATTGTATTCCTAATTGATTATTTTCCATTTTTAACACTCCATTACTCTCTAACTTTATGTACAAAGTATAGCATATTTCAAGCAAACTCGCCTTTTATCCATTCATGTCTTAGTTTCGTACAAACAGTCTGTCTAAAAGATGTATTTATTTAAAAATATTAATACCTAAGACAGCATTTGCATCATGACGCCTGAAAAGAAGCAGAGAGCAGCCGCGGGATCCACAGAGCCCGCAGGAAAGCGAAGTGTATTCCGGCTGCGGACTCATTGAGAGAGTCAACGCCTTTTTCAGGGTAGACATCAAAAAAAGAGAAACATTAAACGCAATCCCCATTCCATTCGTAGAAACCTCTTGCTTCTTCGAAAAAGACTAGAAATAACCCTTTAATATTTCCCTGCATGATTAACCTACATATGTTAATTTTTCATTTTTTCTAAACACTGTATCAATCGTTCCGCCGCCAAGACATTCTTCTCCTTGATAAAACACCACTGCCTGTCCTGGTGTAATCGCACGAATAGATTCATGAAAACTAACTTTCACTTTGTTATTTTCCAACAATTCTACCGTGACTTTATTATCCGGCTGCCTGTATCTGAATTTAGCTGTACATTCAAAAGACTTTGAAGTGGTTTCAGTTGAAATCCAGCTGACATCTGTCGCAATAATGCTGTCAGAGTATAATAATTCATGGTGAAATCCTTGTCCAACAAATAGTACATTTCTTTCCAAATCTTTCCCAATAACAAACCAAGGATCTCCGCTTCCGCCAATTCCCAAGCCATGCCTTTGCCCAATCGTATAATGCATTAAACCGTCATGACGACCAACTACTTTTCCATCAAAGGTTTCCATATCGCCTTTTTGTGCAGGAAGATACCCACCTAAAAATTCTTTAAAATTCCGTTCACCGATAAAACATATACCCGTGCTGTCTTTTTTTGTAGCTGTTGCCAAATTGGCGTTCACTGCTATTTCACGAACTTTGGATTTTTCAATATCTCCAATCGGAAACATCACTTTACTTAATTGTTGTTGTGTTAATTGATTTAAAAAATACGTTTGATCCTTATTCTCATCTTTTCCTCGAAGCATACGAACATTGCCGTTTTCTCTTACTACTTGTGCATAATGTCCTGTCGCTACAAAATCAGCACCTAAATTCATTGCATGCTCAAGAAACGCTTTAAATTTAATTTCCTTGTTGCACATAACGTCTGGATTAGGTGTTCTTCCTGCTTTATATTCTTCGAGAAAATAGGTAAATACTTTATCCCAATACTGTTTTTCAAAATTGACAGCGTAATAAGGAATACCGATTTGGTTACAGACACGAATAACATCTTCATAATCTTCTGTCGCCGTACATACACCAAATTCATCTGTATCATCCCAGTTTTTCATAAAAATACCGATGACATCGTATCCTTGCTCTTTTAAAAGCAGTGCTGCAACAGAAGAATCGACTCCCCCTGACATTCCTACCACTACTCGTGTATCTTTTGGTGCTTTTTCCATTTTTCTACTATCCCCCTACGCCATTGTATCGCCATTATAGATAAAGAAACTCCCTCTATTTATAAAGCACTTCTCTCTCTGCTCATAAAGTCAGAAAGTTTATTTGCGTTTTTTCATAAAACTGTTTTCTTATAGATTGTTGCTTTTTAACCCGCAAAAATACATCATATTTCGCTTTTTCGCTGGCAAAACTCGAGTCTAATTTTCTATACTGCAAAAGACCGTTTTATTGTCTTGTTAATCGTTGCACAATCTTTGCCAATTCCTGACCAACTTTTTCTATTTGTTTCTCTGTATTGTGTAATCCAAAACTAAAACGAATGGAGTTTCGTGTTCTTTCAGCATTTTGACCAAACATGCTTACCAATACATGGGATGGATCAATGGACCCTGCCGTACAAGCAGACCCGCTTGATACTGCAATTCCAGCTAAATCTAAATTAACCAACATTGCTTCTACATTTGTACCAGGAAAGCTTAAGTTTAAAACATGTGGTAGAGATTGAGCAACTAATCCGTTTTGTTCATAACCTATTTTATGATCCGATAATTGCTGTAAAAGTATTTCTTTAAATTTTGCAAATTGTTCCCTTTTCTGCTGTCTTTCCATTTGGGCAATTTCAACAGCCAGCTGGAACCCTGCGACAGAAGGTACATTTTCAGTCCCTGCTCTTCTTTTGCGTTCTTGTTCTCCTCCAAAAAAACGTGGAGAAAGACTTAGCCCATTTTCTATATATAAAAAGCCAATTCCTTTTGGTCCATTGATTTTATGGGAAGAAACAGATAATAAATTGATATGCTGTTCTTTTACATCTATTTCTTCTAACCCATATGCTTGAACAGCATCTGTATGAAAAATCGCTTGATGATCTTTTAGAAGTTCCCCTATTTCCTTGATTGGCTGAATAGTGCCGACCTCATTATTTCCGTACATGATTGTGACAAGAATGGTATCATCTCTTAGTGCTTTTTTTAGATCATCTAGGTCAATCACACCAAATTCATCGACAGGTAGATAGGTAACTTCAAATCCATTTTTCTCTAGCTGTTGACAGGCATGCAAAACAGCATGGTGCTCAATTTGTGTCGTAATAATATGCTTGCCATTCTGACGATAACTTTCCGTTGCTCCAAAGATCGCGTAATTATCCGCCTCCGTTCCACCACTTGTGAAGACAATTTCTGAATCCCTTGCTCCAATACTTGCTGCTAAAGAAGCTCTAGCATTGTCCATAATATTTCTAGCATCTCTTCCAAATGAATGAATGCTTGAAGGATTTCCATAGTCTTCACTCATCACTTGGCAGACTCTTTCTATAACCTTAGGATGCATTGGGGCAGTTGCCGCATGATCCACATAAATTCGTTCCAATTCTTTCACCTACTATTATAAGTTTTTTCATTTGCTTTTATTGCACCAATAAACTTCTTTTCTTAAAAGAATCACTTTTAAATAGTCCGCTGTTTGAATGAACTTCGATTTTGATTCGGCAGAGCTTCCTCAAAGCAAACTCCTGTGGAGCTATGCTGATCCCACAAGAGTTTTGGCTGCTAATAAACTTAAGAAATGGGTCTTTTCATTTGTCATCATGCAAATTAGTTTACATGAATGTCTATCGGAAATGAACGGGCTCAAAAACAAATGCATTCCATTTTATATATAAAACATATATGCTTCTGAATCTCCATCTTCCTGATAATTTGCCAAATCTTCAATCGTTGTGCCGTCTAAAACATCCTTTACAGCATCTCTTATTTTCATCCATAAAGCTTTTTTTGCAGGCTCTTCATCCTCAATTCCTTCTACTGGACTGATTGGTCCCTCCAATGTTCGGATAATATCTCCTGCTGTTATGTTATTCGGATCATTTCCTAAAACATAGCCGCCATAAGCTCCACGTATGCTTCGTACATAACCAGCATTTCTTAATGGTGCAACCAATTGCTCTAAATAATGTTCAGATAAGTCATTCGTTTGGGCGATTGATTTAAGAGAAATTGGTCCCTCCCCGTGTTTTTTTGCCAATTCCATCATAATTGTCAGTCCATAACGTCCCTTTGTCGATATCTTCATAAAAATGCCTCCTATTATAATTATTTTAGGCTTTTCGTAACCTTTGCTATGAAACAAGTAAGTGGATATAACCACATTATTTTAGCAAAGAGCCTATTTTTAAAATGAATAATGAAAAATGTATTCTTCTCTTCATTGACACATATCGTAATAAGAACAAAAAAAGCCGGTAAATCATCCAGCTCCCCATTGTAAGACCAAATTAGTAAAATAATTATGCGATGCATATTATATATTTTGGAGCTAAAGCTTTAATTGCTAAATACAGCTCGTTTCCATTAGTCCAGTTCTTTTAATAGAAATCCTTGCCTAATAAGTCCTTTTATTTTCAAGGAAGGAAATACCACTAAAAGAGGTTTCACTTTATCGAAATCAATCATGATTTTATTAAAATATACCTTTTTATACGATAAGTCATCAGATAGACAGAAAAGATTATAGCATATTTCTTTCTTGTTTGCCGTGTTCTTTGCTTTTTTACAATACACTTTTATCTTCATTATAAATACTTTATATCCTATCTATTCAATAGGATATCATATTTCTTATTTTTTGGTTATTTTTTAGATCTTTATTTGTTATCTTTATCCAGAAAAAACGAATAAAAGATTATCTTTTCAAATGCAACTTCTATAGAATAATCGATACGAAAACAAACAATAAGAAAAGCCATCCAAAGGACAGCATCAATTTTTCACAAAATAGTCATTTCTTTAATAATTTTAATGTAGCCATCACCATAATTTTTACTCCATTTAATAGACTGTCTAGTTGAAAGTTCATTTCTGGATGATGGAGTCCTGGCTGTAAGTCCGTCCCTAAACCAATCATGGTTGCTTGCGTTCTGTTATTTTTCCGCGGATAGAAATGAAAATCTTCTCCTCCTGGTGTTACTGGGGGCAATACGATATTTTCCGATCCAAGTGCCTCTTTAATGCTATCACCTACGACTTCTTCCATAAACCTATTTGGTTCTGCTGCAACCATTTCTGAAAGAATCTCCAGTTCCACTTTAGCACCATTCGCTTCACCTGCTTCTTGGATGCTTTTATTAACTTTTTTCAGCAATTGTTCCATCTCTTCATTTGTTTGTGCTCGAATGTCTATCGCAAACTCTGCATAATCGGGAATTATGTTAAAATTCTTGCCGCCTGCCTGTGCGTACGTCATTTTTATCGAGGATGGCAGAACTGGATTCAAAGGAATCGATCGAATGGCCAGATTGATGGATGTTAAACTGTCCAATACATTTACGCCTAAATGATGTCTTGCTGCATGCGCCTGCACCCCGTGTATTTTTCCTTTTAAAATAGTGGCAGCACCATGATAAATAGCAGGAGACGCTTTTCCAAAAGGCATTTCTTGAATCGGCCTAACATGCATTCCTAGTAAATAATCTATATCGTCTATGATTCCTTTTTGTATAAAGGATAACGCACCATCTCCCGTTTCCTCTGCTGGCTGGAAGATGCATTTAATCATCCCTTCTGGCTCCACTCCTAATTCTTTTAAACAGATTAAAGTATAAAGCAGGATCGTCATATGTGCATCATGTCCGCAAGAATGATTAGCCTTCCATTCCCCGCCTACATTTTGCCATAATGCATCCATATCCGATCGTATTCCAATAACTGGGCCGCCTTTTCCTTTTCCCCATAGACCGACAACGCCTGTTTGGTCTTCAAATCTTTTATACGGAATCGCTAGCTTTTCTAATTCATTTGAGATAAAGTCTGTTGTCTGATATTCTTCCCAGCTTATTTCCGCATTTTGATGCAGAAAGTGATACATCGCTTTTATATCTTTTTCTTTTTTCTCTACACAGCTTAGCACCTTATCAATATCAGTCATTTTCCCCCTCCATTTTCTTCACAATATAATAATTAACTGGCTCTTCTGTTTGTAGAAAGTCTACTATTTCATAGCCAAGCTCAAATAATGTCTGAAAACAATATCCAATAAATAGTCGCCATTTTTTTGCAATAGCAAAGTCTTGTTGTTTTATCTTATGTATATCTTTTGGAACAGGAACCTTATAATAACCAGCATCCCATTTGACATTATTCTCTACTCTCAAGGGAATTCTTGTTGTGTTCGAGAGTCGAATTAAACATTCTGTATTAGCTGGAATCATTTCTCTTTCCCTTATTGTTTGCTTTAAATCCCATTCCAATAATAAACGATCAGAAGGTAAACCTCCGTTTAACTCATCCTCCATATCCCCATAATGATTCGGTAAAAATGTTTTACTATAGCCGCCAAGCTTCCGGATATTTAAATAAGCATTTCTTGATTCTAACGGATCAAACGTCCACCTGATTTTTTCATACCCTTGTTCAAGCGCCCATTCTTTTTGGGTCATTTTCAAGTCGTTTCCTATCCCGCTATTTCGCAAGGCAGAAGAAACAGCCATCATATGTGATACAAGAAAAACATTTCCTTTATCCATGCCTGGAAATCCGTAACAAAAAGCAACTAAAGACTTCCCTTGAAAAGCACCGATTAATACGCCTCCGTTATGGATGGATGCAACTAAAAAAGGAAACGGTGTTACATTTTTAGTTCCCCATATCTTTTCTTGAAATTCTACTACCTTTTGAATTTCTTCCTTTTTTGTCACTACTTTTATTGTATAAGGATGCAATCGTATCTCTCCTTTTACTAGCCCACCACTTTATTTTTCGTAGATTTTTTTCTTTAATAAATATTTATCAATTACTGCTTCATTTAGCTCATAACCCACACCAGCTATATTCGGTACATTTATTTTTCCAGGTGCTGATAATTCAACCTCTGGGGTAATAATATCTTCTTGCCAATATCGATTAGATGCCGAAGTATCCCCTGCAATGGTAAAATTCGAGAGCGAGGTAATGGCAATATTATGTGCTCTTCCAATTCCCGCTTCTAGCATGCCCCCGCACCATACCGGTATATGATGCTGCTGACAGATATCATGGATTTTTTTTGCTTCCGTAAGTCCACCGACACGGCCAATTTTTATATTAATAATTTTGCAGCTTCCCAGTTCAATCGCTTTTCTAGCATCTTCTACAGAATGAATACTTTCATCTAAACAGATCGGCGTAGCAATCTGTTTTTGCAGCTTTGCATGATCGATAATATCATCATAGCTAAGCGGTTGTTCAATCATCATTAGTTTTAATGAATCTAATGTTTTTAATTGCTGTATATCCTCTAAGGTATAAGCGGAATTAGCATCTGCCATTAAAGGAATATCATATCCAAACTGCTGTCTGATACGGGATAATGGTTCGATATCGTATCCCGGTTTAATTTTTACTTTGATTTTTTTATATCCTTCTGCTAAAAATCGTTCCACCTTTGCAAGTAAATCATCAATCGACTTTTCGATGCCGATGCTGACACCAACATCAATGGCTGTATGAGTACCTCCAAGAGCCTTCGCAAGAGAAATTCCTTGCTGTTTGCTATAAAGATCCCATACAGCTCCTTCTAATGCTGCTTTTGCCATATTGTTTCTGCGAATCGGTGCAAAAACTTTGGAAACATCATCAGGATGGATAATCTCTTTGCTAAAAATAGACGGAATTAAAAACTCATCCAGCATATATTGAATGGTTCCGGTTGTTTCTTCACTATAAGTCGGATTTGGAAGTGCAACCGACTCGCCGTAGCCAATATGATCTCCGC
Source organism: Niallia sp. WK069_GA_01 (assembly GCF_983173855.1). Taxonomy (NCBI): domain Bacteria; kingdom Bacillati; phylum Bacillota; class Bacilli; order Caryophanales; family Bacillaceae; genus Niallia; species Niallia sp. WK069_GA_01. Next base: position 1,871,365 of record NZ_OZ470138.1, on the reverse strand, counting down.
CGAACATTTTAATAAGAAGAAAATCTTTTTCTAGCAGCCTTCCAAAACTCGTTTCAAAAGGATGGAGCAACGGCATTTTCAAATGTGATATCTCTATTTTATTAATATGCAAATAGAGCACTTCCTTTCAATCTATTTACCCCACTCTGAATGGGCAGTAAGCCTTCCGCTGATGGAAGGTTCACTTTATCGTATTCTTCCATTTTAAAGTCTTATTAAATTCTTTGTCTATCATTTATTTTACTTTTCGAAATAATCATCCCCTATTTAACTGTATAACAAGAAAAGCGTAAGCGCCTTGTTCAGCTCTGAAGAAAAATGTTCACATGACTCAAAAAGTGCTTTTTACTTTTAGAGGCATGGGATTATTTTTCACAAGAGCTAGGCGCTGAAGCTAGACAATAGAAAAGCGCAAGCGCCTTGTTTAGCTCTGCAGAAAAATGTTCACAGGTTCCAGACAAAACAAAAAAGATAGATTGAAAATTAGCCAATCTATCTTAAGTCTTCTTATAGAGGTTGTTCAAAAAGTCCGATAAAAATGACACATCGAATTTCTTCGTTGTCTTACTTTTCCGCTTCTCACGTATCCATACCATACGTTCCGATGCTCAAAGTTACGACGCCTCGAATTTCTCGGTCCTTTTTATCCTCCTTTTTGAACACGCACTTATACTCTATTTTTGTTTTCGAAATCCTGTTAGCTTCTCATAAATAGCGCCAAGCTTCTTCTCTTCCCCTGCTTCTGTTGGATGATAAAATTGTGTGCCCTTTAAATTTGCCGGCAAATAATCTTGATCGACCCAACCTCCAAATGTACCGATGGGAAAATCATGGGGATAGACGTATCCAATATGCCCCAATGCTTTTGAACCAGCATAATGACCATCTCTTAGATGCATCGGAATATCGCCAACCTTGCCTTCATGAATAGAAGCAATAGCTTGATCCAATGCTTTATAAGCAGCATTCGATTTAGAAGATAAGCACATTTCTACAACCGCTACAGAGAGAGGAATCCTCGCTTCTGGAAACCCTAGTCTTTCACTTGCTGTTACCGCTGCTAACACATTATTGCCGACCGAAGTTTTCGCAAGACCTATATCTTCATAGGCAATAACTAATAATCTGCGGTTAAGCGCTACTAAATCACCTGTTTCTACCAAATGAGCTAAATAATATAATGCAGCATCTACATCACTGCCTCTTATACTTTTTTGCAGGCTTGATAAAAGATTGTAAAAGTGTGAGCCTTTTTTATCTCCATATACACCGACTTTATCCAGCATTTTCGTAACCGTTTCATCCTCTACGATATATGTATCTTCTTTTTTATCAGAAGAATAAACAATCGATTCTAATAAGGTTAATGATTTTCTTGCATCCCCATTTGTCCCTAATGCAAGCTTGGCAATTTGCTCCTCTTTAATGACAATTTGGAGGCTGCCCAACCCTTTTTCTTTATCCTTAATGGCACGATGCAATAATTCCTCGATATCTTCTGCTGTTAATCGGGTTAATTGCTTAATTTGTCCACAACGACTCCTAATTGCCGGATTCACATCATGATAAGGATTTTCCGTTGTCGCTCCTATCAAAATAATATCTCCACGTTCTACATGTGGTAAGAGATAATCTTGCTGTGCCTTATTAAACCGATGTATTTCATCTAAAAATAAAATTACTTTCCCTGTTAATCTTGCCTCATCAACAACAGCCTCTACATCTTTTTTACCGGCAGTTGTTGCATTTAAAGCGATAAAGGGAAGATTCGTTGTCCCAGCAATTGCAAATGCAATCGATGTTTTCCCGATTCCAGGTTCTCCATATAATAACATAGATGGCACATAGCCATTTTTTATCATTTTATATAAACTCGTCTTTTCTCCGATTACCTCTTTCTGTCCGACCACTTCTTCAATAGTAGTTGGCCTCATTCGAAAGGCAAGTGGTTCATTTTTCATTTATAACACCTTCTTAATACAACATCTTTCTACTATTATATCGCAAAATAGGATAGAAAAGAAAAAGGCAGCTTAAAACGAAATAGATTTATTGCTGCTAAGTCGGGTGCCTGTCCCCATGTCATCAACTTAAGTTATATAAATTGTAACAAAATGAAAATTATTGGTTTGGAGAGGCGTCTGCTCGACTCCTATGGGAATTGCGGGACAGACGAAAAGGTAGCAGGGGTTTTACTCAGGAGGGTCACTGCCCGATTCTTAGATAACTTTATTCTTTCAAACAAATGATTTATAATGAGGATAAACAAATGAAAGTTGGTGATATAAATGAAACCTATAATAGTTGAACAAGATGACATAAAAAAAGCAATTCAATCTGGTCATTCATACATCCAATTCGGTAAAAGAAAGTTTTTATTGATGGAAGTAGAAGACATTAGTAATGATGATTGTTATGAAGTTACTGACCCCGAAGAGGAAAAGCAATTAATGAATGCTTTAGATGAAAATAATCCGATACTAACAGAGAAAGAAATAAAAAAAATGTTAGAAAGCTAACGTATGAAAATAGTATGGAGAAAATCAGCTATTAGCTTTAGATTGTTGGAGAGATAGCATTGAGCTCCCCGCAATAGCCTCTTCCCTAAAGGAAACAATTCAATTTTATTTCAAAAAACATGATTTTTCAATTTATACTCCTGGTCGTCATGTTCTTATTCAAAAAATGCCTGTTGACTTACGAATGGTACTAAATTCTATAGGCAAATTAGACCCTTATAAAGTTTTTTACAAAATAACAATGAATCAAATTGAAATCTTTTTAATTCGCCACCCCCATCAGAAATCGCTTGAATAGAATACCTCTCTTTATTTAAGACTCTCCGAAGTCCACTTACTACCAGCATTCCGGATTTCAAATTTTAACTATCCGTACTTAAATAATCTATTACCACATCTAATGGTATTATTTCAATAATGTCCTTTGTATTTACTAAAGATTTTTCTTTTGTAATTAAAGACACCCCTTGTTCATGGACAATTAACAATGTCTTTGAAAGACTAATAACATCATCTAAGTTCATTATATCTACTTTTTTTTCTAAAAAACTCTTCTTTAACCCAGGATTTCCTCCTAATATTATAAGCAGATAAACCAATCATAACCGACTCTAAAAAGTCCTTTATTATATCATTTAATTTTTCAAGATTATTTGATTCAATAATGAATGTATTATCTTTTTCTAAAATTAGAAATTTATTCAAACCTAACCTAACGATTTTAAATTCCCCTTTACTATTTGTACATTGTATTCCATTTCACTAAAAATTATATAGATAGTAGGTGGATTCAAGTTTTTAATGATATCTAGTAAAAATTTATTGTATAAATCTTCATTTACCTTATCAATTCCAATCTCATAAAAACATAAATTATTCTCTGATTTCGCTAAATCGTTACAACCTGATTCCCATGATTATACGTATAATTCGTTTCTGTGCCATTTTGAATAAGCTTGGTTCGATTGCCCACTTTATCGTATTGAAACTCATTCGTAGAACCGTTTGGCAATGTTTCTTTGATTAATTGATTATTCGCATCATAAACGTATTGTGCGGTACCATTTCGACTTGTTTCTGTTTTAATATTGCCAGATTTGTCGTAGGTGTAACCAAAAGATAAGGTTGGCGCTGTTTCGCTTCCTTTTGTATAGTCGATGGTGCTTAAGTTATTGCTGCTGTCATAGGCAAAATTATTCTTTATTAATCCGTTTTGGAAGCTAACCGCTGCTTTATTTTGTTTTAATTCATACTTATTCTTCCACTACAAGGAAGGTTTTTTCGTATTGTTTGATTTGGCTCGTTACTGTGACTCAAAGTTAAGATACCCGATTCATTAATACCCAAAGAAAGACTCCTCTTTTAAGGAGCCTTCGTTTTTTCCACTTACTATTTCTTCGCTTTTCTCCTCTTACAGAAAATGGATCTTACCTTCTACTAAACTACTACCCTAACATAGGACAGGCGCAGAAATTAAGATTCTTCTAGCCTGTCAGAATTCGACAAGTTTTAATCTATTTCGGGTAGTCACTGTGACCCAAACTAAGCTGCTACATCTCTTTTCTTAAACACATAAAATGCAAGAAGATGAAACAATAGGAAGTAGATAATCAGCATAACTATGGAAAAAGTTAACGTCATTCCACTAACCATTGGAGCTCCATCAAAATATAAAGTCAAATTCGTGTTAGCAAATAGTATATATTTTGCCCATTCAAATTTCCCTGCTAAAATCATTGTGAGTGTACTACCCATAAACATTAAGAAGATGGAAGCACCAATAGCAAGTGAACTGTTTCTAAACACAGACGAAATCATAAATGCCATCGTTGTCAGCATAAGAACACTGATTGAATTTAGTCCATAATAGATGATTAAATGAATAATCATGCTCTGCTCTTTAACGGAACCGTTATAGTAGGCTAAATATGGATAAGAATGTTCTGGAAATCCAAATAGCACTGCTCCTAGAATGAACGAGAAAACGAATAACACTATAAGCATAAGAAAACCAAATAGTACTACTGTAATATACTTTGATAACAGCAGTTTCGTTCTGCTAATAGGGCGAATCAATAATAACTTTACAGTTCCCCAATTAAATTCATTTGCAACAATTCCCGCTGCAATAATAATGGTAAACAATCCTGCCAGCACAATCAGCTGCGAACCATCTTGAACAAAATCCCAAACGGAGTAATCAACATTAGTAGAGATATTATGTGCGATACGATACTCATTAACGGCTATTTCCTTTTTATAATAATTCTCTGATTCCGGTGGCAGGCTGCCATTTTCTAACTGTTCTTTATATCCTTTATTCTCCATCTCTAATCCATGTTTCCAATTATCATTATCAGGAACCTTTAAACCACTTTCCTGATGTTTCATAAATGCACCGACAACAGCAACGATAAGCAGCAAGATAATCACCATGACAATGGTTGCTGGACGTTTCCAAATTTTCATCCATTCATTACGTATAAGCTGTACCATCTATTCTCCCCCCTGTGCGTTTGTTACTTCTAAGAAGCGCTCTTCTAATGTTTTTGCCATTTCGCTGATTCCATAAATCGGAATATCATTGACCGCAAGCTGTTTAATAATTGTTGGCAATTCTTCTCTTGTTAATACAGCTTCCAATCCCTTTTCATTTTGTTTCCATTTTACTTCCGGAAAGCTCGTTTCAATCAATTCTAACGCTCGCTCCGGTTGGTCCACTTCTATCTGATACATCTTCTCTTTTACATGAACAAAATCTTTTACTAACTGCACATCGACTAATTGTCCTTTTTGAATAATACCAATACGGTCACACATCATTTCCATTTCTGATAATAAATGACTTGAAACAATAACTGCCATATTCCGATCTCTTGCAAGCATTCGTAAATGATCTCTTATTTCATGAATTCCAGCAGGATCTAATCCGTTTGTCGGTTCATCCAGTATAAGAACTTTCGGATCATGAAGCAGGCTTTGTGCGAGTCCGAGTCTTTGCCGCATTCCAAGTGAATAGGTTCTAACCTTATCATGGATGCGACTCTTTAATCCGACTAATTCGACTACTTCCATAATTTTTTCTTTTGAAATCCCTTTTATCATACGAGCATAATGAATTAGATTCTGATAACCAGTTAAAAACTTATACATTTCCGGGTTCTCAACGATTGCTCCTACATGTTGAACAGCCTTCTCGAAGTTTTTGCGAACACTTTCCTTGTTAATATAAATATCGCCTTCACTCATGCTGATTAACCCAACAATCATACGAATGGTTGTCGTTTTCCCTGCACCATTTGGACCTAAAAAGCCAAACACTTCTCCTGCTTCTACATTAAAGCTTAACGAGTCAATAATCTTTTTTCCTTTGATAACTTTGGAAACATTTTTTATTTCAACTAAACTTGCCAACCTTTTCACCTTCCTGTCATTTAATATGAATGTTTAATATTTTCTTTTATCCAGTCTAATACAGTTAGACCTTTTTCTTCTCGTAGCTGATCTACTGGATATTGCCCAATAACCTTGCCATTATTTATGGCGATCATTTCATCCAAAAGAGGCTCCATTTCTGTTATTTCATGTGTAGCAATAATAACAGTCTGCTCTTCAAAATTGATATAGGTTAAGATCCCTTTTACGATTGATTCTCTTACCATTGGATCAAGTCCAGAGAATGGTTCATCTAATAAAAGAACCGGCACATTTCGGCTTAAACAGATAACTAGCTTTAATCTTCCCCTGTTTCCTTTTGAAAGATTTTTTATCTTTTTAGTAGAGTCGAGATTCATAAATTTGACTAATTCAGCTGCTTTGTCTTGCTGAAAATCAGGGAACTGAGATGCAGAAAATGCTATCATATCTTTTACCGTAAATCCATCATAAAACATATCTAATTCTGTTAAGTAGGCAACATCGCTTGCTATTTTGCGGGTTGCAATTTTTTTGTTCACTACTACTTGGCCTGAAGTCGGCTGAACCAACCCTGCTATCATTTTTAATGTTGTAGATTTCCCGCTCCCATTCGCCCCGACCAATCCGTAGATTTTGCCTTTTTCCAATTGTAAATTCACATGATCCAATGCTACTTCTTTCCCGTATGTTTTCGTAACCTCCCTGAATAAAATCACGGATTACTCCCCTTCCTTTTCTTTTAAATATGCAGTTAACTGATGTGTTATTTCCTTTTCTGTCAAGCCTAAGTCCTTCATTTTCTTTATAAATTGATCGACTACTTCAAATTGAAGTCTTTCTCTCAATTCTGCTATTATTTCCTTCTCTACCGTAATAAACGTTCCTTGCCCTCTTTTGGTTTCAACCAATTGCATTCTTTCTAATTCACTATACGTCCTTTGAATTGTATTTGGATTAACCCCTGAGTCAATCGCCATCTCTCTGACTGAGGGCAGCTTCTGTCCAGGCATTAATTCTTTTCGTGCCACTTGCAGTAGAACTTTATCGACAATTTGCATGTAGATCGGTCTTGCTGCCTGATAGTCATCTGCCATTTACATCACACCTCCACTTTTCTATCCAATAACCAAGAAGAGATAAGGAATAGAATGATGGCTACACAAAGATAGCCTCCAATTACTGCAAGAGATATTTCTGTCGATTCCATTCCAGCACTAAAAGAAGAATTACTCGTTTGAAACTGAAATGCCTTCCCTAATTTAATGATACTCATTTGTTTGAGCTCTTTTATAAATGATAATTTATCAAGCAAATACGTGAATCCACTCCAAACATTCCAAAAGATAATTAACAGCAACCATCTGATTTTTTTCATCCATGTGATTTTTGCTAAAGAATGATAAACGACCCAATAAAAAACAACCCATATACTGATATAAGTAGAGAACCAAAGGAAAACAATTCCCATACACAGTATGTCAGCACTTGTAATAGATAGTTTCAATTGTTCTGTCATTGGTAGACAGATGCTTGCAATAATGATAGTGATAACAAGCGAAAGGACAGCAAATATCAAACTAGACAGAAGTTTTGAAAAAAGCAAAAGGGTACTGCTGTTTGGGTTATGAAGCCATAATTGTGTTTTGCCTTCGATTCGTAAAGTAGTGAAAATAGAAATTGGAAAATACATGAATTGTACCATTACCAAACCTAATGATATAGCTGCAACAATATCAAAGCTTTTATAATATCCAGAAAATCCAATCCCAGCCGCAATAACAATTGCCATCATAATCAAAAACGTATAAAAAACCGTTTTAGATAACTTTAAATCTTTTTTTAATAATCCTTTAAAAGCATTCATAATTTCCCCTCGCAAACGAATGTATTAGTGTACTATATAAATAGTACACTAATACATTCTGATACGTCAATAAAAAATCAACTTTCTTTTTATTTTCTCATTATCCATTGTAACCACTACTACACAATACAGATCTTGATTTCAAGCAGAGTAGACAACTCGCTAATAAAAATTCACACCATGAAATATGAGTAAAAGCTGTTTTCTTAAATTTATAAGCAGGGAGCAGTCAGAATACACGAAGACTCCCGTGGGAATGCGAGAAAGACGAGACCCCACAGCGCAGCGAGGAGGCTCGACGCTCGCCCACAGGAAAGCGAAGTGTATTCCGGCTGCGGACTTATTGAGAGAGCCAAAGTCTCTTTTCAAGGTAGCCTAACATTATAGAAAACACCTTCACGCCTCTAATTTTTATAACGAAAAAAAACCTCCTTAGCCAAGGAGGGATCTCAGATTATTTCTCATCTTTTACTCTTGTAATTTTAATATCACTTAATAGCTCTTTCATTACATGGCTTGCCATAATTAAACCAGCAACAGATGGCACAAAAGCATTGGAAGACGGAGGCATTTTTGCTTTTCGTATTGCCGCATCATCCTTTCCAACCACTTTTCGAATATCTTCTCGAATAATAATAGGACTCTCATCTGAAAACACAACAGGGATTCCCTTACGAATTCCTTCTTTTCTTAAACGAGTTCGAACTACTTTTGCGATTGGATCTGTGTGCGTTTTACTTATATCCGCTATTTGAAAACGAGTCGGATCCATTTTATTAGCAGCACCCATGCTAGAAATAATCGGAATATTACGGTTCAAACATTCTTTCATTAAATGAATTTTGTAGCTTATCGTATCAGAAGCATCCACTACATAATCTAGACCATATGCAAAAATTTCTTCATATGTTTCTTCGGTATAAAACATCTTTAATGCTATAACTTCACATTCAGGATTTATATCGGCAATTCTTTCTTGCATAATTTCTACTTTTGGACGACCTACCGTGGATAATAATGCGATTACTTGTCGGTTTACATTGGTTATATCAACATCATCTTTATCAATTAAGATTAACTTTCCAACACCAGATCTAGCAAGCGCTTCTGCCGCAAAAGAACCAACTCCACCTATACCTAAAACAGCAACCGTACTGTTTTTTACAATGTTTAATCCTTCTTTTCCAATCGCTAATTCATTTCTTGAGAATTGATGCAACATTTATTTTTCAACTCCATATACTTTTTTTCACTAACATACTATTATAAAAATAAGAGGATAGATTATTTTTTTATTAAAGTGCGCGTTCACACTCTATTAGTTAGTATGTCATTCTAACCTAAATAATTCTTTAAAAATACATGTTGTAATATACCATAATTTTTTAAAGTGTACTACCATTATCTTTAGTATACTTATCGGAAAAAACTTATTTCAAGAGAATTCATTGCTTTTTACTATTTTCAATGAATGGATGCAAAGAGTTGCGACTATCTAGGAGGAAGATCCATCGTATGTTTGGTTTGCGTGAATTATTATTAAATGTACTTTTTTTAATTGTATTTACATTATTTATCCCATTAATTATTGAATTAAAATTAAACCATTTATCTAAATCTACAAAGGATTTCCTTAATGTTCTTACCTTCTCCTTAGCTATTGTTAGCTGCATTACCTTTCCGATAACTATTTTAACCAATTATTTTTTTGATCTTCGTTTAATTGCACTTGTCATGGGAAGCTTATATAGAGGGACGGTAACAAGTATCTGTTTAGCAATCATCACCATTCTTTATCGATCTTTATATGGTGGAGTGGGATCAGTAGCAACTGCGATAGTAGTTCTGTCCACTTTGGTTTTATTGCTTTTTCTTACAAAAAAGTTTTACGTTTATTCAAAAAAGAAAAGAATAGCCTCTATCACCTTAATCTCGTTCTTTAGTTCTATTTTTTCTGTATTGTTATCCATTTATTATTTTCATATTTCCATAGAAGAAATGTTTATTATTTATTATCTAATGATTACCCTTATTGCCAGTTTACTAATCGTTTATCTATTTGAAGTATTTCATGAAAGCATTTATATTAACCAAAAAATAATACGCTCCGAAAAAATAGAAATGGTTAGCCATCTAGCTTCCTCCATTTCCCATGAAGTAAGAAACCCTTTAGCTGTAGTAAAAGGTTTTTTACAATTGATGAACCAAATGGATGTTGATGAGGCAAAAAGAAAAGAATACTTATCTATTTCTATCGGTGAAATAGACCGTGCTGATAAAATCATCCGTGACTATTTAACCTTTGCTAAACCCTCTCCTCAAAATATAGAATTGCTGAATATAAAAGAGGAATTAATTAAAATTGTGGATATAATTAGTCCACTTGCTACGATGAATAATGTCACAGTTAAAACAAGTATTCACTCTGTTTTCATAAAAGGGGAATCCCAGTTAATAAAACAGTGCTTGTTGAATATTTGCAAAAATTGTATTGAAGCAATGCCTGATAGTGGAACGCTTACGATTGTTACACGAACTGAAAATAATAAACTTATTTTGACCATTACCGATACTGGAACAGGAATGACAAAAGAGCAGCTATCAAGAATCGGAGAACCCTATTTTACAACCAAAGGAAGGGAAGGAACTGGCTTAGGCATGATGGCAGCAATTCAAATCATTAATAGCCTGCATGGCAAGCTCCATATTTCAAGCAAACTTCATATCGGTTCAACCTTTAAAATTCAATTTCCAATTACCAATGAGGAATAAAAAAGGGATTGCAGGTAGAAATAATCTGATCGACCCTTGAATTATTCAAATAATGTGGTGAAATTCAAATTTACTTTAAGTTCCTACTTTTCTTTTTAATAGTAGCCTAGAATTGAGTACTGATTGAATTTGTAAGATATCATATTTAATCCATTTAATTGCATAATCTTACATTTATAATAAGAGTTCCTTATACAATCCGGTTGTAACGAGAGTAATGATCTCTTTGACTCTTTTTCTTGTTACTACTCCCTTCATTATTCAGGACTGCCCCCTATATTTTTCATACTTTCTTACTGTCCTAATAAAAAAAGCGACAATACGTAGAAAATCTACGAATTGTCGCTTTTTTCACTTTTAAAATAGCTTCCTAATACTTATTGTAATTAGAAGTATTTCTTCCCTATTTCGTTTAATTTAAATACTCCCCTAGTTTATAATCCTCCTGATATGCTTTACCATCTTTCGATTTCCAAGTTATGACGACAGGATCTTGGTTAAGTTTTTCTTTTAACCTATCAATAGATAAATCTTTCATATATATTGTTTGCTTAGAATTATATGAAGCAGCATTTAATTTGTTTTCCGATGTTTCATCCCCTTCAACATACCTTTTATAGTCAAAAGAATTTAAAATTTTCTTCGCATCAGGGACATCAATATTAGGATTCATTACATCTTCATCCCCGAGAAATTCAATATGTAAAATAAATACTTTATAATCTTTCCTATCAGAACTTCTTAATAAATTTGGTGAATAGTTTCGAAACTCTTTTTCAGTTAAATCTTGAGTAACATATTTTATCATTAATTCTGGTTTTGTTGTTTTTTTTAGTTCAGTTTGTTTACATCCCCCAAGAACCATTAGAATGAAACTAAAAAAATCAAAAAACCTGAATATTTTTCTTTTTTTGCTAATATTCAACTCAAACTTCGCAGCTATAAATTTCTCTTCATGTATTAGCATAACTTGATTTAGAGTAATTAGAATAGGGTGATTACTTAATCTTTTAGGATGTTTTTTTGTAAACATTATTACTTATAAATAGGGGCAAGATTCTCGTTTCAGGATGCTCGCTTTCCATGGGGCGTGCGATGAGCCCCCTCGGCGCAAGCGCCTGCTTAGGTCTCATCTAACCCGCTAATCCCACAGGAGTCTCGCACCTTACACTCCAATCAAGCAGTTTTTGATCCATTAGTTGCTGTCGTTGAACTGGTAAAAAAACCCACTTTATAGAAATAGACTCAAGCGGCACATTTTGGTAGAACAACGCTTAATAACAACATAAAAAAATCAACGCTACTATGTTTGCAATAATACCTTGTAATGAAATTCGAAGACAAGAACTTATTCTAAAACAAGTTGCTTGTAACGGAGGGTGCGAAGACTCCTGCGGGAAATGTGGGAAGGCTGAGACCCCGCAAGGCAACGCCGAGGAGGCTCAGATCCCACCCCGCGGAAAGCGAAGCAACCCGTAGTGGAAAGCAACCCCCACAATAAAAAACAAACCTCCCATTTTATTGTTCTAAACCGAGTAATATCAAGACCTGAAACATCTGTGAAATTATGTAGTAGCTAAGAGTTATTTAACAACAATTGTATTTTAACAAAAAAATTGATTTGAAAACATTTTTCTCTCCGTTTTACACAAGGTAGTATCAAAACAAGTGGAATACAAAAAAGGGATTGCAGGTAGAAATAATGTCTACTACCACGCAGTCCCTTTTTTTTATCAATTTTATTTATATACTTTTAATGCAAGATGCAAATCATTTAATTGATTTTCACTTACTTCACTTGGTGCATTTGTTAAGACACAGCTTGCACTTGCTGTTTTTGGGAAGGCAATCGTATCACGTAAATTAGTTCTTCCAGCTAACAGCATGATTAAACGATCCAACCCGATGGCAATTCCACCATGTGGCGGTGTCCCATATTCAAATGCTTCTAATAAGAAACCAAACTGTGCGTATGCTTCTTCCTTTGTAAAGCCTAGTTTTTCAAACATTTTTTCTTGAATGTCTTTTTCAAAAATACGTAATGATCCTCCGCCAAGTTCATATCCATTTAAGACAATATCATATGCTTGTGCTTTTACTTGCTCTGGGTTTGTATCTAACAAGTCAATATCTTGTCGTTGTGGCATCGTAAATGGATGATGGGCAGCATAGTAGCGACCTTCATCTTCGGCATATTCAAATAATGGCCAATCAGTTACCCAAAGGAAGTTAAATTTCGATTCATCAATTAAATCCAACTCTTTTGCAAGTTTTAAACGAACAGCCCCTAACGTATCCGCAACAATATTCTTTTTATCGGCAACAAATAATAAAATATCGCCTTTTTCAACGGAAAGTGCTGTTTCCATTGCTTTTTGCTCTTCTTCTGAAATAAATTTCGCAATTGGTCCTTTTAATCCCTCATCTTCTGCCTTTAACCACGCTAATCCTTTTGCACCGTATACTTTCGCAAACTCTGTTAATGCATCAAGATCTTTACGAGAATATTTGTCACTCGCATTTTTTACGTTAATCGCTTTTACTTGACCGCCAGATCGAACAGCTTGAGCAAATACTTTCAGGCTAGAATCTTTCAGGATTTCCGAAAGGTCAACTAATTCCATTTCAAAGCGTGTATCTGGTTTATCCGAACCATATCTGCCCATTGCTTCATCATAAGGCATTCTTGGGAACGGCAGTGCCACTTCGATTCCTTTTACTTTTAGCATAATTTCCGCCATCATTTGTTCCATCATTTCCATAATGTCTTCTTGGCTCGTAAAGCTTGTCTCTATATCGAGCTGTGTAAACTCCGGCTGACGGTCTGCACGCAAATCTTCATCACGGAAGCAGCGAGCAATTTGATAATAACGATCAATTCCACCAACCATTAACAATTGTTTAAAAATTTGCGGAGATTGTGGAAGGGCATAAAATTCACCTTCATGGACACGGCTTGGTACAAGATAGTCTCTTGCTCCTTCTGGTGTGCTTTTTGTTAAAATTGGTGTTTCAATATCTAAAAAGCCAGCTTCATCTAAGAAGTCACGCATTACTTTTGTTACTTGATGACGCATTTTAAATGTTTCAAACATAGCTGGACGTCTTAAATCTAAATAGCGATGCTTTAAACGCGTCTCTTCCGCTACTTCTGTTTTATCTTCAATCATAAATGGCGGTGTTTTCGCTTCATTTATAATGGTGATTTCAGCAACACTAATTTCGATTTTCCCCGTTTTTAAGTTGTCGTTGTAAGTGCCTTCTTCTCTTGCAACTACTGTTCCTTTAATATCAAGCACATATTCATTACGAACGCTTTCTGCTATTTCAAGTGCTTCTTTGTTTACTTCTGGGTTAAAAACAATTTGTACAATGCCTGTGCGATCTCTTAAATCGATAAAGATTAGTCCACCAAGATCACGTCTTCTTTGCACCCAACCTTTTAATACGATATTTTCCCCAACTGCTGATTCTGGTACTTCTCCACAATAATACGTTCTTCCAAACATGATTCTATTTCCTCCTAAAAACCTCTATATTCTTTTGCTGCCCTGAAAATTGTCTTTGACTCTTTCGATAAGTCCCACAGCCTGCATGCACTTCGCTTTTGGCTTAGGCGGGATATTTGGTCTGTATCCTGTATCAAAACGTATGACGTAGTGCCTTAAAATGAAGAAAAATCTTTTACTGCATCCACTAGTTTTGTTATTTCGACTTCTTTTTGTTCTCCTGTTTCTAAGCACTTTACATTAATTTTATTGTTCTTTAATTCATCTTCTCCAAGCACTGCTACATATTTTGCATGAAGGCGGTCTGCCGCTTTAAACTGAGCTTTGATTTTCCGATTTAAATAATCTCTTTCAGCTGATAAACCGGCTTGTCGTAATGTATTCAAAAGACCAACTGTATAATCTTTCGCTTCCTCTCCTAAAGAAACGAGATAAACATCCACCTGTTTTTCAATAGGCAATTCAATATTTTCCGCATTTAATGAGGAAATCAATCGTTCAATACTCATAGCGAATCCAATTCCCGGTGCTGCCGGTCCGCCCAGGTCTTCTGTTAAACCATCGTATCTGCCGCCGCCGCAAAGTGTTGTGATTGCTCCGAACCCTTCTGCTTCGCTCATAATTTCAAATGCAGTATGTTTATAATAATCCAAACCGCGAACTAAGTTGGAATCCACTTCGAAAGGAATATTTAATGCAGTTAAATACTTTTGTACTTTTTCAAAATACTTGCGAGATTCCTCATTTAAATACTCAAGAATAGATGGTGCTGTTTTCATTAATGGGTGCTCACGGTCTTTTTTACAATCTAATATTCTCATTGGGTTTTTCTCTAAACGCATTTGACAATCTTGACAAAATTCGCCGATTCTTGGTTTAAAATGAGCAATTAATGCTTCTCTATGAGCAATTCTGCTTTCCTTATCACCTAGGCTGTTAACTACTAATTTCAGTTTAGATAATCCCATATTTTCGTACACAGTATAAGCAAGTGCCATTACTTCTGCGTCGATAGCAGGATCATTGCTTCCAATTGCTTCTACTCCAAATTGCACAAATTGGCGGAATCGGCCGGCTTGCGGACGCTCATAACGAAACATCGGTCCTAGATAATAAAGCTTAATTGGCTGGCTTGCATAACCATGCATTTTATTTTCCACAAAAGAACGGACAACAGAAGCGGTTCCTTCAGGACGTAATGTAAGGCTTCTTTCTCCTCTGTCTTCAAATGTATACATCTCTTTTTGGACAATATCGGTTGTATCTCCAACGCTTCTTAAAAATAGTTCTGTATGTTCAAAGATAGGTGTACGAATTTCGTTATACTGAAATCTTTCACATATCTCTTTTAATTTTTTTTCAATAAACTGCCATTTTTCTACCTCACCAGGTAAGATATCCTGTGTACCTCTAGGTATTTTAATTTGCATTTATATGTATCCTCCTTTATAAAACCCTTAAACGTATCCATTCTAGCAAAATTTCTTCTTATCAGTCTGTGTTTCCAAAATCCGATTGTTTTTATACAAAAAAACCCTCGTCCCTTGTATTATTACATACAAGGGACGAGAGTTTTTATCCCGTGGTACCACCCTAATTGAAGAAATTATTCTTCCACTTTGCAGTTAACGCCTGCTAACGTTTCATTCCTACTGATGCCTTTTAAGTACATGTTCAGAAGAAAACCTACAGAGTGTTCTTTCGTTAAGTCATCATGCAGAAATGCTTGCAGCCAAAGGCATTTCCTCTCTTGTCATGTGTCTCTTAATTACTTTTCTCTATCATTGGTTATTACAGCATATCTTATCCATTATTTAATTAATAATAAAGAGGAAATAATCTATTGTCAATAGACTTTTTAGTTTTTTCCTAGTTGCTTCTTCAGCACTTTAACATCGCCAAGTGATAAACCGAATTCAGCAGCTAATTCAACTGCATTTGTATTAGATTCTTTTTCCATAAAATCATGAAAGTTAACCCCTAATAATTTCGCATTGATCTGATTTGCAGATAAACTTTTTTCACCAAATCTCAAGTAAATCACCCTTTATTCTTAATTTTTCTCTTTACTTTTCCCGAATTCCATAAAAAAATTGCATCATTTCTTTTATTCTTGTCTAAATTTGAAAATAAATACGTGGTTGGAATTAAAGGAGAAAATGGGATAATGCTCGAAAGTTAAGTAAAAGTAGGACAAAAATATTATTGTCTTTTTGCGTGTTTATTTCTACTATTAAGGAAAGGAGGTTTTTATTGATTGAAAAAACGTAAATATTTTATTTATTTTCTTCTGTCTTTTTTGTTGATTCTTATTTTGCCGACAATGAATGCAGTGGCTGAAAGCAGCCAAACTGTCAGTTCAACAAGTGTTGTCAATATTAGAGAAAGTCCAAACACCAATGCACCTATTGTCGATCAAATGGACATAAATACTGATTACCCGATTATCCAGGAACAATCAGATTGGATTGAAATTACATTACATACAGGAAAAACAGGCTGGGTCGCAAGTTGGCTTGTTTCCAAAAACAACAGCAATAACAATGCAACAAGCAATATCCAATCAAAAACGGGAGCAGTTACCGAAAATGGACTTCGGCTCCGCAGCGGTCCTGGATCAAACTTTCAAGTCATCAACACACTTACTAAGGGTACTTCTGTTACCATTCTTTCCGAAAATGGAGATTGGATTGAAATCGAAACAAATATTGGGACAGGTTGGGTGCATCAAGAATTTGTAGAAGCTAACGACAAGAATTCATCAGAAGCAGACAATACAGCTAGTAACAATATTGCAACTGTTTCTGAGAGTGAAATCAATGTTCGAAATAGTCCTTCTACTACTGCAGACATTATTGGCAAATTAGCAAAAGATACGATAGTCCATATTGTTTCTCAGCAAGGAAATTGGTCAAAAATCCAATATTCCGGAAATGAAGCATGGGTAAATAGTGATTATCTTCTCAGTGAAAACAAAAATGAAGAAAATAAAGAAAAAAAAATAAAGAAAAAAATTTCCATTCTATATAATGGGACCAATATAAGAAGTAACGCTACCGTCCATTCTACTGTTAAATTAATTGCTAATGAAGGCGATATTTTTCAAACAATAGCAGAAATCGGTGATTGGTACAAAATAGAATTAACAAATGGCGACATAGGATATGTAGCAAATTGGATCGTCAAGGAAAGCTCTAATGCCAAGACATTACATGCAGCCAATGTCACATCAAAAAAAGGGGACTTAAAAAATAAAATCATTGTTATAGATCCCGGTCATGGTGGAAAAGATAGTGGTACGATAGGTATTTTAGGTACATTAGAAAAAAATTTAACGATTCGCACTGCCAATTTACTAGCAGATAAACTAAAAGCTGCAGGCAGTCAAGTTATCTTAACCAGATCGAATGATCAATTTCTTTCCTTGCAAAACAGAGTAAATTTAAGCAGCAGTTTGCATGCTGACGCATTTATTAGCATTCATTATGATAGTGTGAAAGATCCAACCATTAAGGGAATGACAAGCTACTACTATACGTCATCTCAAAAAGAACTGGCGAACGAACTGCATGAAAGCATCATTGAGGCGACAAATTTAACTGACCGCGGCATTAGGAAAAATAACTATTTTGTTCTTAGAGAAAACAGTCAGCCTGCTACTCTTTTAGAGCTAGGTTATTTAAGCAACGCAGCAGAGGAAATGTTCGTATCAACTCAACAATATCAAGAGACCGTTTCAACTGCCATTTACAAAGGTTTAACCAATTATTTCAAATAAAACAATGATCAAAAAGCTGCCTTCGTTTAATTTGAGGCAGTTTTTTCTTTAGATATGGTTTAACCCCCCAAAAAGAGGCTATGATTAAAAAAAGCGCAAGCGCCTTGAAGAGCCCCGAAGAAAAATGTTCTCCTGACTCAAAAAGTGATTTTTACTTTCGAGGCAGGAGGTTATCTTTCACAGGGGCTGGCTGCTTGCGCTAGACACTAATCTAAGTTAAAAAATTTTATACTTTCTTACCTTTTTAAAAAGAGCAGTTTCTTGAAGTAGCAACTCTACCCTTTATAACTGAAAGGATGATTAGTTTAATGATTTCAAATGAAAAAATTAAATCCAGTTTAACCAGTCGACACGTTACATTACGTGATGGTACAACAGTTCCTTGCATTGGACAAGGCACTTGGAATATGGGAGAGGATTCTCTTAATAGAAAGAATGAAATTAAATCCATTCAGCACGGTATTGAGTTAGGTATGTCCTTAATCGATACTGCGGAAATGTATGGAGAGGGAGAATCAGAAAAGGTAGTTGGGGAGGCCATACATGGAAGAAGAGAGGATGTTTTTTTAGTAAGCAAGGTGTATCCCCATAATGCAGGACTTAAATCTATACATTCAGCATGTGAAAACAGCTTAAAACGGCTAAAAACAGATTATCTTGATTTATATCTATTGCATTGGAGAGGTTCCGTGCCCCTAGAAGAAACCATTATTGGATTGGAAAAGCTATGTAAAGAAGGTAAAATCAAAAGATGGGGTGTTTCTAATTTTGATACAAGCGATATGGACGAATTATGGAATAGCACCAACGGAAGCAATTGTGTAACGAACCAAGTATTATATCATTTGGGCTCAAGAGGAATTGAGTTTGATTTGACAGCATGGCAAAAAGAACATTCGATGCCAATAATGGTTTACAGTCCGCTTGCACAAGGAGGAAGTCTGCGCAAAGAATTATTGAAAGATGAAATGATTAAAAAGATTGCCGAGCAACATCATGTGGAACCTCTACAAATTGCACTTGCCTGGACCATTCGTTCTGGACAGGTTATCGCCATTCCAAAAGCTGGACAAGAAAAACATATTGTACAAAATGCAAAAGCAGCTTCCATCCATTTAACAGAGGAAGAATTGCGAATGATTGATAAGATATTTCCAAAACCTGTTAGAAAAATGCCTTTAGATATTATCTAAATTCAAATAAAAAATCGTTATTTTTGGATAGACAGCTTGATGGCTTCTCTATCCAAAATAACGATTTTTTTATTAAAGGAGAACATTTTTCTTCGGGGCTAAACAGCCGCCTCCGCTTTTCTATTGTCTAGCTCCTGCGGCTAGCCCCTGTGAAAGATAACCTCCTTCCTCTAAAAGTAAAAATACACTTTTTGAGGCTGGAGAACATTTTTCTTCGGGGCTAAACAGCCGCCTCCGCTTTTCTATTTACTTTCTAAGATTAGTGTGACTGGTCCGTCATTGATTAATGAAACGTCCATCATGCTTCCAAATTGACCTGTTTCTACCACTAGTCCTTTATTTCGTAAAGCGATATTAAATTGATTATATAAATGTTCTGCATATTCCGGTTTTGCGGCATTCATAAAGTTCGGTCTTCTGCCTTTACGCGTATCACCATATAATGTAAATTGAGAAATAGATAGAATAGACCCATCCACATCGAGAATACTTGTATTCATTTTACCTGACTCATCTTCAAAAACACGTAAACGTGCTATTTTCTCAGCTAAATACTGAACATCTTCAAATGTATCTTCATGTGTGATGCCAACTAGCAATACATAGCCCTTTTGAATGCTGCCGATAATTTCTTCATTCACTTCTACTTTTGCTTCTTTTGCTCTTTGTAAAACAACACGCACAGTTTTGCTCCTTAATTCATTATTCTTCGGACAGAGTAAACATCTGGAATTTGTTTAATACGATCAACCACTTTTTGCAAGTGATTCACATTATGAATAAAGATTGACATCGAGATGGTTGCCATTTTATTACGATCGGATTTACCAGAAACGGCAGAAATATTTGTTTTCGATTCATTTACCGCTTGAAGCACTTCATTTAATAATCCTCTACGGTCATAGCCACTTATCTCAATTTCAACATTATATTCTTTCCGATCATTTAATGCTGTTTCCCATTCAACTGGAATCAGTCTTGCTTTAGCATCTTCCGTATCTATATTTGTACAATCTGCACGGTGTACAGATACTCCTCTACCTTTTGTAATGAACCCAACAATATCATCTCCTGGAACAGGATTACAACAGCGAGAAAGGCGAATTAATAAGTTATCAATGCCGGCAACTCGAACTCCAGATGCTCTTTTTTTATTATTTGGAAAAGATTTAAGCTCAGCTACCGCATTAGAAATGGTGGCAGTTTGTTCCGCATCACGTTTTTTACGCCACTTCTCTGTTAAGCGATTGGCAACTTGCAAAGCAGTAATTCCATTGTAGCCAACTGCAGCATACATATCTTCTTCGTTCATAAAGTTAAACTTTTCCATAACAACTTTAATGTTTTCAGGTGTTAGAATTTCCTTTAAATCAAAATCCATATTTCGAATTTCTTTTTCAACGAACTCTTTGCCTTTTTCTACATTTTCTTCTTTACGCTGCTTTTTAAAGAATTGTCTGATTTTATTTTTCGCTTGGGATGTTTGTGTAATTTTAAGCCAGTCTTGACTCGGTCCATATGAGTGCTTGCTTGTGTGTATTTCGACAATATCCCCGGTTTTTAATCGATAATCCAAGGTTACCATTTTCCCATTTACTTTTGCTCCAATTGTTTTATTCCCAATTTCAGAATGAATTCGATAAGCAAAATCAATTGGCACAGAACCAGAAGGAAGTTCAAATACATCGCCTTTTGGAGTAAAAACAAACACCATATCAGAAAATAAATCAATCTTTAAGTTTTCCATAAATTCTTCTGCATTGATCGTATCTTCTTGGAAATCTAATATTTCTCTAAACCATGACAATTTCTCATCAAGCGATGATCCTTCATCTGCTGTTTTTCCTTCTTTATATGCCCAGTGTGCAGCAATCCCGAACTCAGCAATACGATGCATGTCAGCTGTACGAATTTGCACTTCCAGCGGATCCCCTTTTGGACCGATTACCGTTGTATGCAGAGACTGATACATATTAGCTTTTGGCATGGCAATATAATCTTTAAAGCGCCCTGGCATTGGTTTCCAGTGCGTATGAATAATTCCAAGTACCGCATAGCAATCTTTAATGCTGTTTACGATAATTCGAACTGCAAGAAGATCGTAAATTTCATTAAATTGTTTATTTTGAAGAACCATTTTTCGATAAATGCTGTAAATATGCTTAGGACGGCCAGAAATATCAGAAACAATTTTTACTTCTTTCGTTCCTTGACGAATTTCAGAAACGACTTCATCTAAATATTGTTCGCGTTCTTCCCGCTTTTTCTTCATTAAATTTACGATACGATAATATTGCTGTGGATTCATATAACGCAAAGCAGTGTCTTCTAGCTCCCACTTAATAGTAGAGATTCCGAGACGATGTGCCAACGGAGCAAATATTTCTAATGTTTCATTAGAAATACGACGCTGTTTTTCTGCTGGTAGATGTTTTAACGTCCGCATATTGTGAAGTCTATCAGCAAGTTTTATCAAGATAACACGTATGTCCTGTGCCATAGCAACAAACATTTTACGATGATTTTCTGCTTGCTGTTCTTCATGGGATTTATACTTAATTTTCCCGAGCTTTGTAACGCCGTCAACAAGCATGGCCACTTCTTTGCTAAAGTTATTACTAATATCATTCAATGTGATATCTGTATCTTCAACAACATCATGGAGAAAACCTGCAGCAACAGTAGCTGGATCCATTTCTAAATCGGCCAGAATTCCTGCAACTTGAATTGGGTGGATAATATAAGGTTCCCCTGATTTTCTATATTGTTCACGATGAGCTTCTTTCGTATAATCATATGCTTTCTGAATAAAAGCAGTATGCTCTTCGTTTAAATATCCTTTTGTCTTGTCGATGACTTGTTCGGCGGTTAAGACTTGATCATTCGCCATGTAATCACCTTTCGTATTCCGATTATTAGAGATTGTCAAAAAGTTCGGAACTATTGCCTTTTGCTTCAGTCCTTAACAAACACTCGCTTTTTATACCAGCCCTGTGACTTACTCGCTTCGACACTTTCCGCTCTAATTTTTGCCCCTTTTTGAACTTGTACTATTATTAAAATTTATCATAAAATCAACATTTTTTCTATTGAAGCAGGAAGTTTTCCTTTGATTTACCATCATTTGCTACAATAAAGTGTTGATAATTTTAGAATCATTATTTCTATTATTATTAAAATAAAGAGGCTTGTAAAGAGAATACTGGTAAATTTCTTGAAAAAATTAAAAATAATGTCGAAAAAAGTCGTTACGTTTATTAATTTGGGATTTTTTCTATTCAAAAAGAGCGCTTTTCACAGCGCTCTATCTTGATATACCAGAAAATTAATATTGCATTAAAGTTAATAGCTCATAACCATGAAGGTTTTTGCGTCCTTCTAAATACGATAATTCAATTAAGAAAGCTATTCCTGCAACTATGCCACCAAGGTCTTCTACAAGCTTGATCGTTGCTTCAATTGTTCCGCCAGTAGCCAGCAAGTCATCCGTGATTAACACTCTTTGACCTGGTTTAATAGCGTCTTTATGAATGGTTAGCACATCCTTGCCATATTCCAAACCATATTCCACTTTGATTGTTTCACGAGGAAGTTTTCCTTCCTTACGTACTGGTGCAAAACCAACACCTAAAGAGTAAGCAACTGGACATCCAATAATAAATCCTCTTGCTTCTGGTCCTACTACAAGATCAATTTCTTTTTCCTTTGCATAGGAAACAATTTGGTCTGTAGCGTATCTATATGCTTCACCATTATCCATTAATGTTGTAATATCTTTAAATCTAATACCAGGTTTTGGCCAATCTTCAACAATTGTTACAAACTGCTTCAAATCCATTCTTTTACTTCCTCCTCATTGTTAACGGATTTTTTTAGAATAAGATCAAACCAATTTTTTAATTGCTCATAAGATGAATAGATTAATTCTTGTTCGAGCGTAAATTGTGCTTGTTTCTGTAAAAAAGATGGTGACTCTGTCAAATCTCTTTTCTCTGCTGCCTTATTCAACAAAACAAATCCATCCTCCATTGTAACAAAATTTAATTCAAAAAACACCTTTGTCATAAAAACAATTGTTTCATTACTCCAGCCCTGTCTTTTTGCCAATTCATTACTGTACTTTTTAAAATGAAATTTTCCTTGTTTTGCTAAAAATCCATAAAACCATTTAAAATGCTCTCTCGTTGGCATCGTGCTGAAATAATCACTTTGCTGCTTATAAAAGCTGGCATAAATTCTTTCTGGCTCTACTTTCGATAATAGCAAGTTAACAACTTCTTTATTTTTTGGAAAATCTGCTAAAACAATCACTTTTTCTGTACAATCAAAGGCTTCCGCCTGCTCTAATGATTCGACAAGCCTATAATTCGACACTTGCTTTTCAATGACTGGAGTAATTGATTCTTGTTGAAAAAAGATCCATATGACATTATCTTTCGGGATTTTTTCCACTAGTTTCTCCACTTGCAATACGCCGCGATAGTCAAAAAGCTGCCATGTTTTCACCATGATATCTTGAATAAAGATTTGCGGTTTTTTTATATTATTCCATTCATTAATAGACAGTTGTCCTAGTAGATCTAATTTGGCTGATGGTGAAATATGATCATACAATTCACCTATGCCGAAACCAATACCATCTAAAGTAGCTTGTCCTTGTTTTAACAATATTTTCAGATGATTTTGATTGGCACCTATTTTTCGGATGCTGTCTATTTCTGTATTGCTTAAAATCACTTTTGGTTTTGCATTATCAACTCCAAATGGAGCCAACAACTGCATTTCTTGTATCGATTCAAGGCTCAGCTCTTCTAATGTAAAAGAGCCATCTACCGTTGTTAACGGAATTAGATCGTCCTCCTGCAATTCTTCAAAAGCAAGCAAATTTAATTTTTCCCGTAAAAGAGCAACATCATCTAGCTGCAAGGTCATTCCGGCTGCCATCGGATGTCCTCCAAAATGTGGCAGAATATCCCTGCAAGTAGATAAATTCTTATATAAATCAAATCCTGCGATACTTCTTGCTGACCCTTTTGCAATGCCTTTCTCTTCATCAAATCCCAGAACAATCGTCGGACGGTAAAATTTTTCTACTAATCGTGATGCTACAATTCCTACTACACCAGGATTCCAGCCTTCTTTCCCCACAATCAATACACGATTTTCTGCTAATGGATACTGTTCTTCTACTTGTTTTACCGCTTCATCTGTAATCTTATTAACAATCGACTGGCGCTCCTTGTTCGTATCTTCCATTTCCGCTGCTAAAGCTTGTGCCATCTCTTCATCATCTGTTAATAACAGCTCTACTGCAGGATCTGCACTATCAAGACGTCCTACCGCATTAATTCTAGGGGCTATCATAAAACCAATTGTTTCTTCATCGATAGCGTTTGTTTCGACATTCATTTGCTTTAATAGTGCTTTTAAACCAACATTATTCGTTTGACGCAGTTTCTTTATCCCTTTTTTAGCGATTAATCTGTTTTCCCCTGTTAATGAGACTAAATCGGCTATCGTACCGATTGCAGCAAATTGCAGCAAATGTTCTGGCACTTTTTCGTATAATGCATGCGCGACTTTAAAGGCAACTCCTACGCCTGCCAGTTCATGAAACGGATACTCGCTGCCAGGAATTCTCGGATGAATAATGGCATAAGCATCCGGCAATGTCGGTCCAGGCTCATGGTGATCAGTAATAATCAAATCGATTTCTAATTCTTTTGCAACCTCTGCTTCATGCACTGCTGCAATCCCTGTATCTACTGTTATTATTAAATCAATACCAATCGTTTTTGCATAACGAAAAGCAGCTTCATTTGGACCATAACCTTCTGTAAAACGATTGGGAATATAAAATTGCACATTTGCGCCTAATTCTTCCAATGTTTTCATCATAACGGTTGTGCTCGTAACTCCGTATAGTGATAGGTAAGCCTTTGATATTATCTCTAACTTTTCCCCCACTTCACACCGTACGTGAGATTTTCACCTCATACGGCGTTCCATCGACTAACCTCAAAACTTTGGTAATCTACATAACTTTACAGAATTCACAATTTAATTACATGTTTGTTTGTCCTTTATATTGCTAAATCGGCTAGCTCAAGTTTTATTCTTAGCGTATTGAGTTTCACCAAACTTTTTGTGTTTGTTATGAGATGTTTATATTTAGAGATTGTTACTTCATCCTTAGCATAGATAAGAATATGAATATCTTTATCCACTAAACATAGATTTTTATATTCGTCTGTCCCACCCTTGTACCTAGGGACTTTGTGGTGACAATGTATAAATAAGGGATTCAGTAATTTCCCTGTAACACTACATTTTCCACCTTGTCCACTATATAGTGCAATTCGATTATCATTATACTCTACACTACGATTTCTCACAGGATGCTCCATAATATATCTTAAAACCGCTATGTTAATTTTTGAAAGGTTGAGATGAATTGCTTCTCGTCCCTCCTTAGTGTAGGCATTGACAATGTTTCTTTTCATCATTGGGTTTTTATGTTTTATATACCCAATAGGTAGTAGTGGGTCCTTTGATATAAACCTCATTTGTTTGCTTTTTCCGTATTCCTTTTTTATAAAGTCTGAACTAATATGTCCACTTTTCTTAATTCTCCTTTTCATGCGGTGGTCCTTCAAACAGGCGTTAATCTCATATGCGATATCACCCATATCTTCTGCAATCAAGGTAGCAATACGGAAATATTGATGAAGTCCAATAACTGTTGAGTTGTAGAGTGAGACTTTTCTCTGCTGGTCGTTAATTCCCTTATCGTATCGAATATCATGGATGATTGCTTTGAGATTGTCTTTTGTTCTTTGTAGTGCCTTTTCGCACATATGACTTTTAACAATCCATTTGTTTCCTTTAGGGATTAACTTCATTTTGATGCCGAGAAATTCGGAGTAATCCGATTTCAAATTTACTATTTGAGATTTCTCTTCACTTATGTCAAGTTCCAGCCTATCCTTTAGCCACATTTTCAATGCAAGGTATAATCTTTTGGCATGATTGGGATTGCTACAGAAAATCTTAAAGTCATCTGCATATCTTACGATGTAGCATTCTTTTAACTTTGTTTTGTTCCTTAATTTTCTGTATTTGTATCCTTTTTCGATACTTCCCTTTCTATCCTTCCTTGCATATGTTAATTCATTGAATACGGGATTATCCTGCCATTGGCTCTCTACCCACCTGTCTAATTCATTTAATACTATATTTGACAGTAAGGGAGATAGTATTCCACCTTGGGGAGTGCCCTTGTTATTATCAATGATTTGTCCATTTGGCAGCTTAATTTTGGCTTTCAACATTTTAGACACAATGGATAGTAAACTTTTGTCTCTGATACCTAAAGTCCACATTTGTTTTAATAACTTTCCATGACTCACATTATTGAAGAAACCTTTGATATCAATATCAATTACGAAACTCATCTTTGCTTGTTGCATTAGTTTATAGCTCTGAGCTATTGCATTCTCAACAGAGCGATTAGGTCTGAATCCGTAACTGTTATTTGAAAACTTAGCCTCTACAATGGGATCAAGTACTTGTAAAATACATTGTTGAACTATTCTGTCCCAAATTGCTGGTATTCCTAAAGGTCTGGTTTTACCATTGGATTTTGGTATCTCTACTCGTCTGACAGCTTTTGGATGATAATCTCTTAATTTGTTTCTAACATACTCAATAAACTGTTGATTACTTAGTTTGGCTACATGCTCAATTGTTCGTCCATCTACTCCAGCAGTTTTACTACCAGTGTTTTTCTTGATGTTACGATATGCTAATTTAATATTATCAGGTGAGCTAATGATGTTTATAAGATTGCTAAATTTGCTTCCTGATTTACTTTGCTCATACAGTATGTCAAAAGTGTTTTGCATACTGTAGTATTCAGCATTACGCAGTTTAGACTTTATAACATGTTTTACGATTTGTGAATTTGCCACAGACATCAACCCCTTTCTCAAGCGGTGATTCTCTTAGTCATAATCGAATCTGTGTCTGTTATGCATTTATAAGTCTTTAAGGTAACCGACTAGAGCCTATCCCTCCACCACTTGTTATCATGGCTTCATAGGTACTGTGACTCCACTCTCACATGAGTAAATTGGTTTTAATAGGTAGACCCCTTTATATACCGAACTGCTTCGCTGGTAGGTTAATACCTCTACATCTCATGTTTTCCACGTTCCAATTTCCCTATCCTTACATATATCCGTAGGTCTCTCCTATGGTCCTGTATGCTTAAACTTGCCTGTAACAAGATATGGATTTTCATAACGCCAGATTTTTACTCATCCACACATACGATGGCTTTGCCACCTGTTGCATTTCTACAACATCTACGTCTAGTCCCGTACATTCAGAGATTCGTCAGTATTTCACAATACATTCTAACCATAGATATTTTATGGACTCCCGGCATATGGGATACACCATCCACCTCTGGACAGCTTTCGTATCAATTATAATTAACCGATTTACGGTATCTCTCTGCCGACTTCACCGAGCTTCATACCTTCCTATTTAACCTTAGAAAAGGCATGTCGGAGTATCAGAGTAGGCATTTCAAGGCGTTACCCTCTCATTCTACCTATCGAGAAATTAGTTCTCCTAGGGATTTCCCTAGTGCCTAACCTTTTCAGTTAGGAAACGTGTCGCACCCGCATCATAATCTCCAAATATTAAAATCTGCTCTTCTTTACTTATTGCTTTGCGAATTCTTTCTATAGCAGTTTCCATATTTAAAAGTAAATATGGATCGTGAAAATCTTGATTTTCATCATATAAAAACTCTTGTACTTCCGCAGCCGTTCGATATCCTCGATTTACAAGCAGGGAAGCAACAAGAGGCGTTATTTTTAATTGGTCTGCCAACTCAGAAATAAGTGCTTCTGAATTATTATTTTGTGTTATCCACCTTGTTTTTGAATGTAACATATTTATCACCCCAATCTATTCATTATACAAGCTGTGTCTATTGCTTTTCAATGAAAGAAATCGTTTCGATAATTTCATACTATTTACCTATTAAAACAAAAGAATCTTTTCGCATATTGTTGCTTCTAAACGCTCAGCCTGTGTATCCCCTTCTCTTTGTGAAATCAAAATATCATTAAAAAGCTGTGATGATGAAAATGACACTTGTGAACGCATGATTATTGAGAGGGGAGGTGAATTTTCTCGAGGAGTGTGGGATTATTTCGAGGAACGCGGAATTAACTCAAGGAACACGGAATTATCTCGAGATACGCGGATTTATCCTGAGATACGCGGGATTATCTTGAGATACGCGGAATTATCTTGAGATACGCGGAATTATCTCGAGATACGCGGAATTATCTCGAGATACGCGGAATTATCCCGAGATACGCGGAATTATCTTGAGAAGCGCGGAATTATCTCGAGATACGCGGATTTATCTTGAGGAACGCGGAATTATCTCGAGATACGCGGAATTATCTCGAGATACGCGGAATTAACTGAAGGAACACGGAATTATCTCGAGATACGCGGAATTATCCTGAGATACGCGGAATTATCTCGAGGAACGCGGGATTATCCTGAGATACGCGGAATTATCTCGAGGAACGCGGGAATATTCCGAGAAGCGCGGAATTATCTCGAGATACGCGGAATTCCCTCGAGGAACGCGGGAATATTCCGAGAAGCGCAGAATTATCTCGAGATACGCGGAATTCCCTCGAGGAACGCGGGATTATCCCGAGATACGCGGGATTATCCCGAGATACGCGGAATTATCCTGAGATACGCGGGATTTTAAAAAAAGCTGAATCCAAAAATCGATAAGGAACGACCTTTGAATTCAGCTTCAACTATTACAAACTTTCTCCTTCTACTTCTGGCTGCTGCAATTCATACTTTTCTAGTTTTTCTTCCAGCTCTGTTTTTTCTTTTGTGCTAGTTTTTAATTTTTTCTGCAAAGAATATATTTTTAATATGCCGGCAGAACCAATCATCAATCCGCCAAGAAGAACAGAAATTAAAATAACTAAAACTAATGGCCATTCGCCTTTTCCAAATAAATAGTTTACTGTAACCGGTTCTACGTTAATTACTGCAAATACAGCTACGATAAGTGCAAATAGTATACCTAATAATAAACTCCATTGTCTTTTCATCGTGTTTCCCCCTTTATTTCATGCCAAGTGAGAGAGTATAAAATATTTTGTGTAAATGAAAATTTCCATGTAAAAAGGAAGACCTTCTCTTGGTAGAATTAAGTCACCACAACCAATCCTAGAAAAGAGGTCTTCCCTATGAATCAGTTTACAACAGAAATTATCGATGCACTAGTAAAAAAACAAGATATTACCGAGGTTTTTCGTTCGCACTTGGAAATGGCGATCAACTCGCTACTTGTGACAGAGTTAACGGAATTTCTAGATTATGAAAAATATGACCGTATTGGCTTTAATTCAGGCAACTCACGCAATGGGTCTTATTCGCGTACGCTTCACACAGAGTACGGCGATTTAGCCATTCAAATTCCACGTGATCGCAATGGTGAGTTCAAACAACAGACCGTGGCTCCGTATAAGCGTTCGAATGATACGCTTGAAGATACGGTGATTCACCTGTTTAAAAAAGGCATTACGATGGCTGAAATTGCCCAGTTAATCGAAAAAATGTACGGCCATCACTATACGCCTCAAACGATTTCGAATATGACAAAAGCGGTTTCAGAAACAGTCGATGCATTTAACAACCGTTCGTTGCATAATCGTTACGTATGCGTGTATTTAGATGCGACGTATATTGCCGTGCGTCGTGATACGGTGTCCAAAGAAGCTGTCTATATCGCTGTTGGTATTCGCGAAGACGGCTCTAAAGAGGTACTCGCTTATACGATTGCCCCAACAGAGTCTGCTTACAACTGGCAAGAGCTACTAGAAGAGCTGAAAGACCGTGGTGTAGAAGACGTCTTATTATTCGTATCAGACGGCTTAAAAGGCATGGCAGACGCTGTTTTCACTGTGTTTCCAAAAGCAAAATATCAAGTCTGTTTAGTTCATGTCGGTCGCAATATTATGCATAAAGTACGCGTAGAGGATCGCAAGGAAGTCTGCGAAGATTTTAAAATGATTCACCAGGCAAAGGACGCCGAAGCAGCTGAGCTAGCACTTGGGCAGTTCTGCGAGAAATGGAGCAAATCGTACAAAAAAGTTACACAAGGCTTACTAAATAACCCGTATTTACTGACGTTTTATCAGTTTCCAAAAGCAATTTGGCGAAGCATCTACTCGACCAATTTAATTGAGTCGTTCAATAAGCAAATCAAAAAATATACAAAGCGCAAGGAACAGTTTCCGAACGAAGAATCACTGGAACGTTTTTTAGTGACGCAGTTCGAGGACTACAATCAACGTTTCGCCTCACGCTGTCACATCGGCTTCAATCAGGCACGTGCAGAGTTGGAAGAGATGTTTGAGCAGCTACATGAACCGACAAACTAACCGGGACGTGCCAGCGCGAAATTTGGGTGTCTAGGAAAGGGCTAGCCCTTTCCTAGACACCCAAATCAACACTTCGAACAAATCTATTTGAATACGAAGGTGATCATCTACCTTGAGAAGTTGAAAAGTCATTTACACAAAAATATTGACAGTACCCCAAGTGAAATTAACTTCCAAAACAGTCAATGTATTTATTTTCCTATTCCCTTCTTTTCAACTAAGTAAAACATCAAAATAAAAAAGGGGTTTCCTTGTTTGGATTGATAATATTAAAAAAGCAAAATCCCATTCTTATTATGATAAAAGAAGTATTTTCTTTTCCAAAATAAGAATGAGACTCTGCGTTTTTCTATGCATGCTTACACTTGAGGCTGGTCTGTGCTTTTTCGTTTTTCTTTTACCGTAATAAGTACACCTTTTTTCTTCAATTCTTTTTTCTTCCATACATACCATAATTGAGAGGCAATAAAGATGGAAGAATAAGCTCCACCAACTAAACCAATTAACAAAGCAGTAGAGAAGTTTTTAATCGAATCACTGCCGAAGATTAATAAGGCAACCACACAAATTACTACTGTAACTACCGTGTTAATCGAACGGGCAAATGTTTGTCTTAAGCTTCGATTAATAATTTCTTTAATTTCCTGTGCTGTTTTAATACGTTCTTTCTTCGCTAAGTTTTCTCTTATTCGGTCAAATGTAACAATCGTATCATTAATAGAATAACCTACAATCGTTAATACAGCGGCAATAAAGGTAATATCCACTTCAAGTCGTGTGATGCTGAATATAACGATAATAAAGAATGCATCATGAAGCAGTGCCAATACAGCGGCAAGGGCCATATAAATTTCAAAACGAATGGTCACATAAATGATAATGCCAATAGATGCAATTAACACAGCATAAAAAGCATTTTTAGCCAGTTCTTTTCCGATAGTAGAGGAAACCGTGCTAATATTCGGCTCATGTCCGTATGTGTTTTTTAATTCCGTTTTTAATTCAGCAATCTTTTCTTTACTAAGGTCACCTTTAATGCGAATAGCGCCAATTTCCTGATTTTCTCCAGATATTACGATATCGTCTGCAGCAATACCTACTTTTTCCATTTCTTGCTGTAATTCTTCTGTTTTTAGCGATTTTTCCGCCATAATTTCCACACGGGATCCGCTGGAGAAATCAATACCTAAATTTAATTTAAATACAAATAGGATAATAATTCCTGCCGCAATCAGCACACCTGAAATCGCGAAAAAGATGTTTTTATATTTCACAAAATCAATACGGTCAAATTTCGTTGGCAATGTTAATGTATCATAGTTTTCATTAATATCTTTTATATCTTTGCGGTTTACACCAAACCATGTTGGCTTCTTATTAAATGCCTTGCTATGAACTAATAATCCAAGCATTAATCTTGATCCGTATACCGCTGTTATAAAGCTGACAAGGATGCTGACGATTAATAATGTCGCAAATCCTTTAACAGAACTTGTCCCATAAACAAATAGGACAACTGCCGCTAATACTGTAGTAAGGTTGGCGTCAAAAATAGTAGATATAGAATTTTTGTTTCCTGCATGAAATGCTGCTCGGAGCGACTTGCCGACACGCAGTTCATCCTTAATTCGTTCATAGGTGATAATATTGGCATCCACTGCCATACCGACACCAAGAATCAACGCTGCTATCCCCGGCAATGTTAAAACACCATTCATTAAGTCGAGTACAAGCAGATTTAAATACACATATACTGTCAATGTAATTACAGCAACAATACCTGGCAGTCGATAGTATAGCATCATAAAGATAAAGACAAGTCCGACACCAACTATACCAGCAAATATCGTATCTTTTAATGCCTGGTCGCCAAATTGCGCTCCAACGCTTGTTGAATATTTTTCATCAAGCTTTACAGGCAGTGCACCTGCATTCAATAAATCTGCTAAGCTTTTTGCTTCCTGAACGGTAAAGTTTCCTGTAATTTGTACAGAATCTTGATTAAACACTTGGCTAACTCCTGGAGCGGATAAAAATTTTGGATTCTCTTTTGTTGCTTCTTTCTTGTACGAATCTCCATCCTCATAATCCAGCCAAATTACAAGAGCACTTCCTAATACTTGCTCCGTTACATTTTTAAACTTGCTTGCGCTTTTTAATTTAAGCGATACACTCGGTTTTCCATTTTGATCAAAGCCTTGAGAAGCCCCGCCTTCCACAAGATCCGATCCATCCATTAATTTCTTATCGTTTACATCACGAAAAGACAGATTTGCTTCTGTCGATAGAATTTCTCTTGCTTTGTTTTGGTCTGTAACACCAGCAAGCTGCACACGAATACGATCATTTCCTTCAATTTGAATACTCGGTTCACTTACCCCTAACACGTTAACCCGTCTATCAAGGGCCTGTGCCGTACTCTTTAGAACATCTGGTGTGATTTTTTTTCCGCCTTCAATTGGTGTTACCTCATAAAGTACTTCAAATCCCCCTTGAAGATCTAATCCTAAATTAATATGATGCAAAATATTTTTTGTTGTACCGCCAAGTAAACCGGCACAAAGTAGGATGATTAACAAGAAAGCAATAATTCTACTTCTTTTTACCATTATGTATTGATCCTCCTCAAAGATAAACAAAAGATGACTTCTTTCTTACAGTTAAACAACAACTATGTACTTTTGAATATTTCTACTACTAATTAACGAATAGAAGTACGTTAATGTCATCACAAATATAAGCCATCCTATGAAAAGAGAAACTCTCTTTGTATACAGGATGACGCTACATATAATGTTAGCAGAATATACGATAACCGTTTGTTTTAATAATTCCACTTAAGATTCGTCAACTTAACAGACTGGATTGCACTTTATCTATTCTGTACTATCCAAATACATCTTGTCCTTTTTTGTTAATAGAATAAACTCATTATGAAACAGATTAAGTTGGCTGTCAATTTGTTCAAAAAAATATCATAAAATAATATTACTTCAATAATTCCTTTTTTTCTTCTTCCGATAAAACGGTGAAAAAATCATCTGCCTTATATGCTTCCATTGTAGCGAAATTCATATATTCTCCAATTTTCACATTTAAGATATCTTGCACTAATATAAACATTCTACTGCTTCCTGAAGCTTTTTTCCATTTTTTCTTTGTTAAGTAACCCCATAATTCCTCTTCAGTGATTGTATCATATCCCAGTAAATGAAATTCTTCTAATTTACTTTTTAACGCAGGCTGTACCTTCTGTCGATAATGATCATATACATGCGCTGATACCATGCTTAAAACAGCTCCCTTTTCATTTAATCAAACTGTCAAAAAATGTTCACTTTCCACGTTTTTCGCTAGAGTAAAAACAACCGAACCATTTAGAGAAACGAAAAAGATCCATTTTTTTAACAATCTGAAAAGTGTACAAACGATTGTGTTCATTAAAAAATTTACTATTTTATTTCCATTAGGGATTATAAAGCTACAAAAAATCATGATTCCTTGTCATGCTTTGTCCATTGTTTTGCATATAGTTAATTGTATAGTATTATTTGCAATTTGAGAAGGCAGGGAATTAAATGTCTAAGTTTTTAAAAGGAACGATGATTTTATTAGTAGCAGGATTGATTACAAGAGTATTAGGATTTATTAATCGCATCGTTATTGCAAGATTTATTGGGGAAGATGGCGTTGGTTTATATATGATGGTATACCCTACACTTATTCTAGTTGTAACCATTATCCAACTTGGACTACCTGTTGCCATATCCAAAAATGTTGCAGAAGCAGAGGCAGAAGGAAATAACCAAAAAGTTAAATCGATATTGGTTGTTTCTTTAGCGACAACATTAACGCTTACTATTTTGTTTACCCCTGCTTTATTCCTATTAACACCCTATTTATCCAACACTTTATTTACCGATCCGAGAACATTGCAGCCGCTGGTAGCCATCACTCCCATTATTCCGGTTATTGCAGTTTCTTCGGTTTTAAGAGGGTATTTCCAAGGACGTCAAAACATGCGGCCTGCCGCTACATCACAGGTCATTGAACAAGTTGTTCGCATCACGCTTATTGCTACCTTAACAAAAGCGTTTTTGCCGTTTGGTATTGAATATGCTGCTGCGGGTGCTATGTTAGCATCTGTACTAGGCGAGTTAGCATCCTTGCTGTTTTTATTAGCGTCCTTTAAATGGAAAAAAACGTTTCCATTACGAAAAAAATTCTTCCGCTATGTTCGCGGCGGAAAGAGTACTTTTAAAGAATTAATGCAAGTGGCTCTGCCGACAACAGGAAGCAGAATGATTGGCAGCATAGCCTGGTTTATTGAACCAATTGTTGTGGCGCATAGTTTATCGATTGCCGGTTTAACAGCCGTTAATGCAACAAAACAATATGGTGTCTTAACAGGATTTGCTCTTCCGCTTCTCATGCTGCCATCTTTTTTTACTCAGTCCCTTTCCACTTCTCTTGTGCCTGCAATCAGTGAAGCAAACGCAAATAATCAGTATAAAAAAATTGAATATTTATTGCAGCAGGCGCTTCGATTTACTTTTATGACAGGAGGTCTTGCAGTAGTTGTTTTATATGTACTCGCTGAACCGCTCATGTCTGTTATGTATCATAGCTCAAGAGGGACCACTTTTATTCAGCTAATGGCGCCTTTTTTTATTTTAAATTATTATCAAGGTCCACTTCAGGCGACACTTCAAGCACTTAATCTAGCCAGGGCTGCAATGATTAATAGTTTTATTGGAGCCGCAGTGAAAACCGCTGTTATCTTCTTTTTAGCAAGCCGTTCTGAATTTGGAATTTACGGGGTTGCCATTGCTTTAATTGTTGGATTTGTACTTGTAACCATGCTTCATTTTGTCACAGTAATCAAAACAATTAGCTTTTCCATCTATGTGCGTGATTACATAAAAATGATTGTTGTTATCTTTATTACTGGCTATATTGGGACAAAGTTAACAAAATTGATTTCCTTCTGGTCCTTGCCGATAAAAGTGATGATGTTGGCTTGTTTCATAAGCATTATTTATCTTCTGCTTTTGTTTGTCTTAAAATTAATTAAAAAAGAAGATCTACAAAAAATTCCATGGGTTGGTTCTCGTTTTTTATAGAAGCTTAGTTGACCACTTTACCAGAAAGGAAATAAGGAACGTCCATTAGCAGTTACTCTGTCCTATTGGATGTTCCTTATTTTTATTAAATTCTCTTCTAGAGGTTGTTCAAAAAGTCCGGTAAAAATGACACGTCGAATTTCTTCGTTGGCTTCACTTTTCCGCTTCTCACGTATCAACTAGAGGTTCTTCAACTAAAATCGCTCACGTTCTGTGAGCAACGTTGAAGTCACCACATCCCGTGGAAGGCCGATGCTCAAAGTAAAGCCGCCTCGAACTTCTTGGTCCTTTTTGAACACGCACTTCTACATAAATAAAAGTTATTTATTTTATTGATTCTATTTTTTAAGATGATGAATATGCTTGTACTAGAATGTAAATTTAAACAGACATAAAGCTTTGAAGGGAGAGGTTTAAAATCGAAGAAAGCAAACATGTTGGAAGCGCCGTTTTGTATGGCTTAATTTCCATTTTTATTCTTTTAATCACAAGCAGTATTGTTTTTTCCTTACTATTAAGATTTACATCCCTACAGGAATCTTCTTTACAATACATTATTACGGCTGTATCTTTTATTACTTTATTTTCCGGGGGATTTATCTCAGGTGGAAAAGGAAGGCAAAAAGGCTGGTTTCTTGGCGGATTAACGGGATTGATTTATTCTCTTATTGTGTTTTTATTCACTTATTTAGGGTTGGATCAGCTCTTTACAGCAGAACAGTTTATCTACCATATTTGCTATACATTAATATGCATGATGGGCGGTATTTTAGGAGTAAACCTTTCAAAAGGGAGTACAGCTTAAGCTTTTTTTGAATAAGAAAAGCAGCAAGGGATACTTGCTGCTTAGTGTGCAGAAAAATGTGACTGTAAAATTTCAGATTGATTGAAAACGTTTGTCTATCGAGGAACGACCCTTTTTGAGGAGCGGAGTTACCGTTATTGGGTAATGAGCACCGCAAAAAACGGGAAGTGACGAAGAGAGCAAACGTTTTTAATTAGTCTGAACAGCAAGGGATACCTGCTGCTTTTTCTACGTTTTAATTATTATGCCTTATCTAAAACAGGACTTGAAGACGGTGTCACATCACGAACGGCATTACGATCGAAAGTGAGACGGCTTCCATCGCCGCATTTGATTACGACTGTACCATCATCAATTGCATCAACAGTGCCATGAAGACCACCGATTGTTACAACCTTGTCCCCTTTTTTCAAATCACTTTGCATTTGTCTCACCGCTTTTTGGCGTTTTTGCTGTGGACGAATTAACAAAAAGTAAAATAGGACAAACATTAAAATAAATGGAAGTAAACCCATAATTTGTTGCATATATTTCCCCTCCTTTCAAAATGTTCTCTATTTAGAAGTTTTTAGCGTTCGGTTTATTAAATCCATAACGTTCAAAAAATTCTTCTTTGAAGTCACCTAAGCGATCTTCACGGATCGCTTGACGAACATTCACCATTAAGTTTAACAGAAAATAAAGATTATGGTAAGATGTAAGTCGAATTCCGAATGTTTCGTCACATCGTATAAGATGACGAATGTATGCACGGCTGTAATTTTTGCAAGTATAGCAGTCACAATTTGGATCTAATGGGCTAAAGTCTCTTGCATATTTAGCATTTTTCACGACAAGTCTGCCTTCGCTCGTCATGCATGTTCCATTTCTTGCAATTCGGGTCGGCAGTACACAATCAAACATATCAATGCCGCGAATAGCACCATCAATCAATGAATCTGGTGAACCAACACCCATTAGATAACGTGGTTTGTTATCTGGCATTAACGGTGTCGTAAATTCTAATACACGATTCATTACATCTTTTGGTTCTCCAACTGATAAACCTCCAACAGCATACCCTGGGAAATCTAAAGAAACTAAATCTCTTGCACTCTGTTTTCTTAGCTCTTCATATTCTCCACCTTGAATAATGCCAAACAAGCCTTGGTCTTGTGGTCTATTATGTGCTTTTAAACAGCGTTCTGCCCATCTGGATGTTCTTTCGACCGATCTTTTCATATACTCATATTCGGCTGGATATGGTGGACACTCATCAAATGCCATCATAATATCTGAGCCTAATGCATTTTGGATATCCATTGCTTTTTCAGGTGACAGAAATAGCTTGTCGCCATTTAAATGGTTTCGGAAGTGTACGCCTTCTTCTTCAATTTTACGAAAGTCGCTTAAGCTGAAGACTTGGAATCCGCCTGAGTCTGTTAAAATGGCTTTGTCCCAGTTCATAAATTTATGAAGGCCGCCTGCTTCTTTTACAATTTCGTGTCCTGGTCGGAGCCATAGATGATAGGTGTTGCTTAGAATGATATTAGCGCCCATTGTTTTTAAGTCTTCTGGTGCCATTGTTTTTACAGTTGCCAATGTTCCAACTGGCATAAATGCTGGTGTTTCAAAGGAGCCGTGGGGGGTATGTACGATTCCTAATCTTGCTCCTGTTTGTTTACATGTTTTAATAAATTCGTAACGAATTGCTGTCAATTTATTGTTCTCCTTTAGTTATCATCTTTTCATTAGGCTACCCTAAAAAAAAGGGTTGCTTACACGCTCAATGAGTCCACAGCCGGAATCACTTCGCTTTCCATGGGTCTACGCCTGAGCCTCCTCGCTGCGCTGCTATCTTCTCGTCTTTCTCGCATTCCCACGGGAGTCTTCGTGTATACAGGCTACTCTCTGCTTAGAAACGTAAGAAATTTGCTTCTTTTCATGTGCTATGTTGGCTTTATTGTATGAACATTGCATCCCCAAAGCTAAAGAAGCGATATCTTTCGTTTACTGCTGTTTCGTATGCATGCAGAATATTTTCTCTGCCGGCTAGTGCGCTTACTAGCATAATAAGTGTGGATTTTGGGAGATGGAAGTTAGTAATCATTCCATCAATTCCTTTAAATTCATAACCTGGATAAATAAAAATACTTGTCCACCCACTGCTTGCTTCAAATCTTCCATTATTAGCAGTCGCAATCGTTTCTAATGTTCTCGTGGAAGTGGTGCCTACAGAAATAATTCTGCCTCCCTTTTCCTTAACTGTATTCAACAACGAAGCCGTACCAGCTGTTATTTGGTAAAATTCAGCATGCATTTCATGATGATCCACGTCCTCCACGCTTACTGGTCGAAATGTACCTAAACCAACATGAAGGGTAATAAAAGCAATATGGACACCCTTTGCTTTTAATGCCTCTAATAGCTCTTCGGTAAAATGCAAACCCGCCGTTGGTGCAGCAGCAGAGCCTCTTTCTTTCGCATAAACGGTTTGATATCTGTCTTGATCGTCTAGCACTTCTTTTATATATGGAGGCAACGGCATTTCGCCAAGTTCCTCTAATATTTCATAAAAGATTCCATCATATTGAAAATCAAGAATTCTGCCACCATGTTCTAATTCTTTTACACAAACCGCTTTTAATTTACCATCCCCAAAGGAAATGACCGTACCAGTTTTCACTCGTTTTGCGGGCTTTACTAATGTCTCCCATTGATCTCCTTCCTGCTGCTTTAACAGAAGGACTTCAATATGAGCTCCAGTATCTTCTTTTTCCCCATGGAGCCTTGCTGGAAGTACTCTCGTATCATTTAAAACGAGACAATCTCCCGGGTTTATAAAGTCAATAATATCTTTAAATGTATGATTGTTTATATTTCCTGTTGTTTTGTTTACTACCATCAGCCTGCTGCTCGTTCTATCCTCTAATGGAGTTTGAGCAATTAGTTCTTCCGGCAGATGAAAATCAAATAATTCTACTTTCAATTTTGTCACCTGTTTTCTTTTTCTTGTTATTCTTCTGGTTCATTTAACTGAAAATGATCATATACAAGATGGGTAACAACCCTTCCTCTAGGAGTTCTTTGTATAAAACCAATTTGCAGTAGGTATGGTTCGTACACATCTTCAATCGTATGTGCTTCTTCTCCAATTGTCGCTGCTATTGTTTCTAGGCCAACAGGACCGCCTTTAAATTTATGAATCATCCCCATTAATAATTTATGGTCAATATGATCCAAACCTAAACGGTCTACTTGCAATAGTTCTAAAGATAGATGGGAAATTTCTTTTGTTATGCTGCCATCTCCTTTAACCTGTGCGAAATCCCGCACTCTTCGCAAAAGTCGATTGGCTATTCTCGGTGTGCCTCTGGACCGTCTGGCAATTTCCCATGCTGCATCCTTATTTATGTCTGTTTGCAGCACTTCTGCTGTTCGCTCCACAATATCTTTTAACTGCTCTTCCTTATAATACTCTAGTCTGCTTAAAACACCGAATCGATCTCGTAAAGGGGCAGAAATGGAACCAGCTCGAGTTGTTGCACCAACCAGTGTAAATGGAGGTAAATCAATGCGCACAGATCGTGCCTCTGGCCCTTTACCAATCACGATATCTAAACAAAAGTCCTCCATTGCTGGATACAGCACCTCTTCAATCGATCTAGGCAGTCGATGAATTTCATCAATAAAAAGAACATCTCCTGGTTCTAATGCTGTTAATATTGCAGCCAAATCGCCAGGCCGCTCTATTGCGGGACCTGCCGTCGTACGAATATTAACACCCATTTCATTGGCAATAATAGCAGCTAATGTTGTTTTCCCTAGACCTGGAGGGCCATATAAAAGGACATGGTCCAAGGATTCTGCTCGCTGTCTTGCAGCTTCTATAAATATTTCTAGATTTTGTTTTACTTTATCCTGTCCAATATATTCCTTTAAAAGAACTGGTCGTAAGCTTTGTTCAAAAGATGTATCCTGCCCATCTGCCTCACCAGAAATAATTCGCTCTTCCATATCACTTTTTCCCTCCCATCCAAAGATTTAAATAAAACGAATGATTGTCTACTAATTTACGTTTTATTTCAAAAGTAATTGTAAAGCCAATTTAATATATTGATCTGTTGTAAGCTGTTCTTTCTTTAAACTTGGTGTAATCTTTTTAATTTCTTTGTCTGAATACCCAAGCGCTGATAATGCCAGCAGTGCTTCATCTAATAATGCAGTGCGATTTTGCTTTTGTTCCACTTCTTCTGCAGTGAAAAGATTTGGAAAGAAATCTGGCAGTATATCCGGAAGTTTGCCTTTTAAATCAAGAATCATTTGCCGGGCTGTTTTTTTCCCCACACCAGGAAATTTTACTAAAAAGGCTTCATCTTCATTCTCTATGGCGGTTATTACTTGCACTGGCTCTCCTGATGCCAATATAGCAAGCGCACCCTTCGGACCAATTCCAGAGACATTCAGCAGCTTTGTAAACAACGCTTTCTCCTCTCTTGATCGAAAACCATACAAGCTGATTATATCTTCTCTTACATAATGATATGTAAACACAACGATCTCTTTATTATCTAAGGTAGAAAAAGAAAAGGGATTTGGCGTCTTTATTTGATAGCCAATTCCATTATTCTCAATTACTATGTATTCTGGACTAACAAAATCTATTTTACCTTTTATATACTCATACAAATTTGTTTCGCTCCCCTTTTAAATCCTATTGCTTATTTTATCATATAATAAAGAAAATCGACCCACCAAAATCATTTTCATAATATTCAATGAAAAGAAAAAGTGCCTTGATAACCCCGAAGAAACATGTTCTCTTGGCTCAAAAAGTGCTTTTTCCACAACCAGGTGGACCAGTCATAAAAACATGATGTTCTTCCGCTGCTGCTATTTTTAATGCCAGTTTGGCAAACTCATGTCCAATAATAGGAGAAAAATCTTTATCATACGTTATTTCTTTCTCTAATGATTTTTTTGGAAAATGAACAGGGAGAAGTTGCTGCCCTGCTAAGAAGATTATCGTGTGCAAGTGGAGGTGCAAACGCTTGAGGGAATAGACATTTTTGTGATTGTTGGTTTGCTGGACGCATCGGTGAAAGAATGGGTGACGGTTGTTCTTCATTTCATTGTAGATAGTGATAAACTACCCCTTTTAAGCCAATATTCATTATTTTTATAACCATTATATTTCTCCTCGTTTTTTATTTCTTTCTTCTGAAACAAATATTTTGGCAGATTTACTTTTCTCCATCCTGTGTTGTAAGACAATGCTTGGTTATACATTCGTATCTTTTTCTTTAGCATGTAAAAAATTCAGATAATTTTCCACTTGAGGTTTAGGAAAATAAGTGAGAATTCTTTCCGGACTAACTAAATGGTCCTTTTGAGGACGAATATATATAGAAATAACTACTCCACTTATAATCCTCTAAAACCGCAACCACTTTTACTCGAATTGGATTTAGATGGATATATCTATTTACTTTTAACTCATACTCCAAAGAAGTAATTAATTCCGAACCATAACGACTTTCAAAAACATGACCGGTAAAATGATATTTTTTATTAAAGTAAGTGGCATATTGAGAGTGGAGATATTTCATAATCGATCCAGTTGGATGGTGAATGGTCTCTATTTGGAGATGGATGTGGTTTGTCATAAGACAATAAGATGGAAGAACAAATGGTTTTAAACATTTCATCTCTTCTTAAAGTCTAAGATATTCTCTCGCGTCTTCCTCATCACGAAATAAAGAAGTCCTTCGAATCCCTCGACTAGTAATGTGAAATCTGGCTCCTGGAAACCAGATACGCCTTTTTCTTGGCAACGTATTACCTCCAATCATTACGAACACGAATTTTAAATGACGATGAATGAATACCTCATTTTACAGGGAAAAGTAAATAGAAATGGAAAATTTCTGAGGATCAAACGGACTATAACAGAGAAATCATAGTGAATAAACAACAACACTACATATTTTCTACAAAAAACATTAAAATCCTTCTTTTTATTTTTACTTTAATAAAAAGAAGAAACCATCAGGCTATAACAGAAAGACAGTTCTCTCCCTAAGCTCGTCCTCTCTCAAAAGACAAACGTCCTTTTGAGGGACCTGACCCCATACTCCACCTACTCCATCAATTTTTACTCCCGAGTAAGAATTTTCAATTCCCCTCTTTGTTTGCTATACTGAGGGTAGAGAGTAATTAACATTTCGTAATGATGGGGCGATAAAATGAGTAATCATGAAAATAATGAAGAAAAGGTTCCAAAAGAACAAGATGTTCATTTAGAAAAAGAAGTTGACCAAGAGGCATTAGATGTTATTTTTCGATTATATGACAAAACCTTTAGGGATTTGGTAGAAAGATGAAGTATATTTCTGCTGAAATCGCAACAAAAATCAATAAGAATCTAATAAAAAAATATAGTAATGGAGAAATAATTGGTGTAAAAGACCCAAACTTGTTAGATAGTGCTATCAATCGCCCTTTTCAAACTATGTTTGGGGAATCCTTATATAAAGATATATTTGAAAAAGCTGTGGCCTTATTTGAATCACTTGCCAAAAATCATGTATTCCACAATGCAAATAAGAGAACAGCATTTGCATGTATGGCATATTTTTTATTCATCAACGGACATGTTTGTGTAATGAACGAAAAAGATGCAGCGGATTTAACAGTAAATTTCGTAGTGGGAAAAATTACATTTGATGAGATAGTAAGAATCATTAGAAAACATTCTTATCATAAATAGTGAGAAAAATCAAGCAAGACAAGTGAAAAACCTAACAATAGAAAATCTCGCCGAACATGTTGCATAAGCACCAATCATATTCGAGATATTGAAGTTAAAAATAAAAGACCGATCGTTGGCACAACATTCCATAAATTATGTGAAGCACTCCATTTAAATGCCCAAAAAGTATTAGATCAAGTAAAAAAAGAGCGAAAATAATAATTAAATCTGCCAATAAAGATGACTAACTATCCTTCCAAACTCATACAAAGGTCCCTCTTTCAGGAACTTTTCCCTAAAAGAAGGCATCTACTTCTATCCCTTTTTGTTTTACTAGTCCGCTACATATTTCACCAAATACCTAAATGCCACAAAGCTATCCTTTCTATTAATGGTCTATTCATTCGAATGGCAAGAACTCAATTTATCCGGTATATCATTCTAATTTCGCCACCCACAATATCTGTTATATCGTAAAGTAATTTAACGAATAGAAGAAGCGTAGAACAAGGCGGGGAAAGGCATATACAATATAAAAATAACCCTTCCACACTTTAACATTCTTAAAAGGTTGCTCAAAAACCAAAAATTCTAGATAAGGCTGGCGATGTTTCGCTTCCTTTTGTATAGTCAAAGAAAGACTCCTGTTTTCAAGAGCCTTCGTTTTTTCCACTTGCTATTTATTCGTTATTCTTCTTTTACAGCATATGGATCCTGCCTCATATTAAACTACTACCCTAACATAGTACTGGCGCAGAAATTAAAATTCTTCTAGCCTATCAAACTTCGACAAATTTTGATATATTTCAGGTCGTCACTGTGACCAGGTATCCAAAAACAGGGAAAAAGAGCGAATTTTGTCGAATAATCGAGAAACTAGGAAAAAAAGTGGATAAATCAAAAAAAAGAGGATAAACATCAGAAAATAAAAGATAAATCCTCAAAATAAGCAAACAATAAAATGATAACCCTTTCATTATCATTTCGATTACCCACTTTATCGTATTGATACTCATTCGTAGAACCATTTGGCAATGTTTCTTTGATTAATTGATTATTCGCATCATAAACGTATTATGCGGTACCATTTCGACTGGTTTCTGTTTTAATATTGCCAGCTTTGTCATAGGTGTAACCAAAAGATAAGGCTGGCGGTGTTTCGCTTCCTTTTGTATAGTCAAAGAAAGACTCCTGTTTTAAGGAGCCTTTGTTTTTTCCACTTGCTATTTATTCGTTATTCTTCTAATCTATCAGACTTCGACAAATTTTGATCTATTTCGGGTAGTCACTGTGACCAGGTAACCTTGATTCGGAATACTGATAAAGAAATCAACTAAATGCGATATACTAAAATCCAAGCCAAATTGGTAAAGTTCTTTTAACACTTGTCCATCTTCATCGTTTGGAAACTTCATTTAACACACTTCCTTTATATAAGTAAAGAAATTATATTATGATATAACTTCAAAATCTTTTTCCTTATGCGAATAATGTTTTTTATTTGTAAAAGAAACACTTTTAATGTTTTTACAAGCATTCAGATTTCCATCTATAATATTTGTCTCTTTAAAGAAAAATTCAGATAAGTTTTCCATATTCTGTACAAAATCAATTGTTTCAATATCTCCGCACTTAAATAGATCCAGGGTTTCCAAGTTGTTCAAATATCTGCACTCTGAAATATTCCGAATATTTTTACACGATTCTATCTCTAACTTTCTAATATACTTAAGGCTCTTTATATCTTTTACATCTTTTAAAGCACGAATATAATT
This sequence comes from Niallia sp. WK069_GA_01, assembly GCF_983173855.1. Lineage (NCBI taxonomy): Bacteria > Bacillati > Bacillota > Bacilli > Caryophanales > Bacillaceae > Niallia > Niallia sp. WK069_GA_01. Next base: position 1,826,379 of record NZ_OZ470138.1, on the reverse strand, counting down.
TAACTGTAATTCTCGCAAATTTATCAAATTGCCTATTCCATGTAATGAACTTATATTTCCCTGTGTTAAAACAAGTTGCTTTAATTGTCGTAAATCAGATAGTTCAGTTAAATTCTTTTTTTCTGGTTTGTACCCATATAACTCTAACCTTTCTAATGATTTTAAAGAAGATAATCCCCTCATTTTAGGGATCCATTCCAATCTTAATATTTCTAGATGAGGAAATTGTTCTAATTGTATGGGAATTTTATTATCGTTCTCAATCATTGACAATTCTTTCAAGTTATCTAAGTTATATATACCATCTATATTTTTTAAAAGACCTGCATCAATACCAATTGTTTCAATCTTTTTGCATTGAAGTAAAAAATCTAAATTATCACCTGTATAATATTGATCACTAACTATAATATTTTTTATAGAATGATCTTTTATATAATAAAGGCACTCTTCCAAATTTTCATTAGATATATAGATAGACGATCCACTTTTTATTATCTTATTCTTCAATAACAAATTCTCCTTTCTAATATCTATCTCCCATGATCTTGCCAATAATATTTTCTTCCTGGACTGTGAATTTTATTATACAATTTTCCACCCTTTTTAAACTTATATTTTCTCATATCAAGATACTCATTTTTAAAAGCTTCTCTATGGCTATTAGAAGGTCTCCATACAATAGATTTTATTCCTCTCCCTTTTTTTCTCTAGATTTCGCAAATACTTTTGATCTTTTAAGCATCCCTTTCCCAATATATCTATAACCATTTCCAAATTTAATGTTATACGACCCTGTTCCTTTCGCTGCTTTAGTAATTTTTGTGACATTTTTAATTTTTTTTATGTCTTATATCCCTTATAAAGCTTATATCCCCTATATGCCGCAATCCCACCATATACAATTAATTGTATATAGTCCTCATCAGGATCGACATACCTAACTGGATTATTACTAACATAAGTATATCCATTTTGAGTTAAGGAATCATCCTCATCACCACGTTGATTTGTCCAGAAATAGTAGGTCTTCGTTTGCCATGCTCCAGATCCATTTTTATCTTTGACGACCATTCCGACTACTTTTCCAGCATCGTTCCATTGGTAATAGCGATATCTTTGGATTTGATTATTCTCTTTTGTTACTTCTAACGCAAGATTGTCCTCTTCTCCGTCATAATAATATTCATATGTTTTGGTGCCAATGATTTTTTTCGTTCGTAATCCTCCTTCATCGTACTCATATTTAGCCACTTCCGTTTTATCGGCTAAAGTCGTTACGCTTGTTTGAGCAACAAGATCATTATATTCATAATTAAAATGATCATCATTCGTTACGTTGCCATCTGGATCATACTTAAATGAAGAAGCACCATTTTTCGTTGCATTCTGATTCCCATCATTATACGTATAATTCGTTTCTGTGCCATTTTGAATCAGCTTAGTTCGATTGCCCACTTTATTGTATTGAAACTCATTCGTAGAACGGTTAGACAATGTTTCTTTGATTAATTGATTATTTACATCATAAACGTATTATGCGGTACCATTTCGACTGGTTTCTGTTTTAATATTGCCAGATTTATCATATGTGTAATTAAAAGATAAAGCTGGCGATGTTTCGCTTCCTTTTGTATAGTCAAAGAAAGACTCCTGTTTTAAGGAGCCTTTGTTTTTTCCACTTGCTATTTATTCGTTATTCTTCTAATCTAACAGACTTCGACAAATTTTGATCTATTTCGGGTAGTCACTGTGACCAGAGGTATTTATTATCTTTTGTTACTTCTAACGCAAGATTATCCTCTTCGCCATCGTAGTAATACTCATACGTTTTTGTGCCAATGATTTTTTTCGTTCGTAAGCCTTCTTCATCGTACTCATATTTTGCTACTTCCGTTTTAGCGGCTAAAGTCGTTACGCTTGTTTGAGCACCAAGATCATTATATTCATAATTAAAATGATCATCATTCGTTAAGTTTCCATCGGGATCGTACTTAAACGACCACCTACTAAAGTAGGTGGATTTGGACATAAATGTCGACGACTAAAGTCGTAAACTAAGACTGAAGTTTTCGGAAAGACCTTAAGCTAAAGCATACTCACCATGACTAAACTCATTCTTCAATCCTGAATATATCGTTCTTTCCTTCATTAAATTGGTTAGCAATATAATTTCTTATCGTTTCTTCATCCACTGTTCCTACAGTGGCACAAAAATAGCCCCTTGCCCATAAGTGTTGACCCCAATATTTCTTTTTTAACTCAGGGAACTGATCTTGAAGAAGCCTTGATGATCTCCCTTTTAGGTACTGCATGATTTTACTTGGGGCCATGCTCAGTGGACAGGATAATAATAAATGGATGTGATCTTTTCCAACACTTCCTTGCAAGATGGTGATTCCTCTTGCTTCACATCCTTGCCTGATTAATTCTCGTGTTCTTACGGCAATCGGACCATATAATACCTTATCTCTGTATTTCGTTACCCATATCACATGAAATTTAATATCATACACTGCATGACCATTTTTTCGATATCCGTCCATACTTTCACCTCACCTTTTTAGTATGGACATCGAACGGCAAGGCTAAAAGCTTATACCGTCTAAAGACGGTGGAATTAGACCACGCATTTGTAAATTAAATCCCACTATATTTGATTGAAATATAGTGATGGTTAATTTATAATAAAAAATATGGAAAATAATGATAATTGGATAATTCAGTTACGTAAAGGTGTTTTCGAAATAGCAATTCTTTCCCTTATAAGTCAAAAATCTATGTATGGATATGAAATAACCAACGCTCTAAAAAAAATACCAATATTTTCTATCCCTTCTGGAACTATCTATCCAATATTGAGTAGAATAACTAAAAAAAATTGGGCGATTACTTATTGGGAAGAGTCACAAGATGGACCAAAAAGAAAATATTATCAAATTACAAATGAGGGGAATGAAATTTTGCATAATCGTTTAAAGGACTATGAAGTTGTCTACAAAGCTTTAACTACTTTGAACAGAAGGGAACGTAAAAATAACAATCATGGATAAAAATTTATTTTTTTCAAACAGTCTTATTAAATCTTTTCTCAATGATTTAAGCAAAAATCTAATCAGCTTACCTTTTGAATTAAGGGAACAGCATATTTCTGAAATAGAGTCAGATCTATATGCAAATGCAATAGAACTATCGAAACAAGGAAAAAAAGATGAGGATATTCCACAGGAAGTATTAAAAGACTATCTTTCTCCCAAAAGTATAGCAACTGCTATACAATCTGAATATAGTGAAGAAATTAAAACTGCTCATCCGACAAATAAAACAACAATTCAATCCTATACAGCTTTTTCTATAGGACCTTTAGGAGCACTTTCTATACCGATTTTATTTGGAAATATTAATATTTCATCTTCTTTGCCATTCATAATATGTTTTATTGTAAGTAATTTGGTATTTATATATAATAACAATAAAATAATTTGGGATGATAAAATGTTAACTTATTTAAAAAAAATGATAATAGTTTGCCGAACTGTTTTATTATCACTATCACTAGCTTTTTTTTCTATACGTACAATAATAAAAAATGATATTGACAAATTTTCTTTGTATTATTTATTGTGTTATATATTGATTTCACTTATTTATATAATGCTTTTGAAGTCTTTATTGAAAAAAAAACAGGCATAAGCCTGTTTTTTACTTATAACTAATGAATAGAAGTAGAACAACCTGCATTAAATGCTATAACACAGCCTAAGTCTAGTACTGCACCAACCATAGGGAAGTAAAACGCTAAACCACCAAATGCAGCTGCACAAGCAATAACCCCTATCAAATCAATACCAAAATCATGAAAAATAATCATAAAAACCCTCTCTCACTAATCTGAAAAAAATTTAGCATATTAAATCAGATAAGTATAAGGAACTTTCTGGAGGAATTTTAAAAAAATAATAGTTTTTGAGAGGAAATAAAGTGACTGTTTACAGTTAACTTTTTAAATTCAAAAAACATCTAATTGAGCTTTGTAGTATTTATCGCAATTACTTTCAATTGGAAGAATTCCATTTTCATCAGGCAAAAGTAATCTTAGCACATACCTATCTAGTTCCTTAAACTTTTTAAATGTCACATTATAACCCTCAATTATTTGTGAATATATTTTCCCTTCCTCAAAATCCCCCCTTTATTAATTTCATCAACTAATGTGAAAAATATATTATTAGCCACTTCTGGATCTATACTAAGGACAATTTGGAAATCCATATGATTAAAATTCTCTTTTACCCCGTTTGTATGATAATTGGCATGAATATTATCGTATTCTTTTGCTAGTATAACGTCCATATGCCATCCGAATTTTTTAACATTTTTCTCTCCCATAATACTTTCTTCATTACAACTCCTCCAATCTATATCTACTATATATTATAAGTTACATTTGTTAAAATCTTCAAATTTATTTAAATTGCATTTCAAAATCAATAATGAAAAATTATTAAAAAGCCATCCAAAGTTACGTATTTGGATGGCTAAACAATTTAAATTTTATTCTTTAAAAAGGCCGTTAAACTTTGAGAGATTATTTTTTGGTTGCCACTCTCCAGTACCATGTTCCGCAATCATAATTGGAGAATCTTCACTAGTGATATCTATAATAATAGGATCACCTATATCTTCCTCAAACCCTATTACATACCAGTTCTTTTTCCATGAACCATCTGAATCACCAATTAATGAGTTTCCCTCTAAATCAAACCTAAATCCAGTTTGTCCTTCCTCGAATTCAGAACGGGTCAAAAAAATTACATTTAGTTCATCAATGCTTATTTCAATTTGTTCATTTCCGTAGGCTTCTATCTTAAAAAATAAAGAGTCTAATATATTTTCCATTTTATGTCACCTCAAATAAGACTAAATTGATGTAATATAATTATCTTATAATAAAAATTTGTTTAACAGATATTCCAAGAAAGATGGAAAGTTATAAAACTCACCAATGACTTCCTGAGTATTTAATGATACAGCTAAAGTATTGTTGCTTTTTTTATCTATCAAATAAATTTCTTCTTCATAAGATTCACCAATCAGTAAATATTCACCTTTATTAAAAGTAGCATATTCATTTTCTTCAATAATATTTTTAGGTTGTTGCGTTTGTTCATCTCTCGACATACCTTTTACAAGATGATTTCTACCAAATAAGGATATCTCCCCTTCAAAAAAAATAACCCCATTAACTTCTTGTAAAAACTCTTGATATCCGTTTGGAATAACTAGTTTTGAACTTAAGTTTTCTATTTCACTTGAATTTAGTCCTCTATAAATGTAATGATCGTAAATTTTATCACCTAATATTTCCCTTTTTAAATTATACTGATACGAATAAGGAGTTTTTTTATAGCCTAACTCTTTATATTTATCCAAATGATTTAATAGTAATTTCAAATACATTTAGTTCCTCCTTATAAATTTGCCTCTAGTAGGGTTTCTCCAGTTCCCTCCGTGTAATCGTAAATGTTCTTTTCTTGTAACAAATCTAATATTGTTAGGGTTTGCAGCGTATTGAGGATATGCCTTTACACTATTGATATGATGTCCATGAAACCCTTTGCTTTACTTTTTTCTAATATTTGTTGTTTTCTCTTATTAGACCAATTTCTTGTTCCTTTACCTGTCCTAGCTATCATCGCTCTTTCAGCTGCCCAATCTTTTTTAACAGCACTTCTTCTTTGGTATGCAATAGAAACTACTTTTTTTGCTGCTTTATATCTCGAACCACCAGCAAGTCCTAATGCAGCAGCTCCTGCAATTTTCGCAGCTGAACCTCCAGCTCTATATGCTTTATAACCATCATAAGCTGCAAAACCAACATTAACTGTTAACCAGAAAAAATCTCCATCTGGATCTACCTGCAATACCGGATTATTCCCTGCATACATATATCCATTTTGGGAAATCGGATCATCCTCATCCCCAGGATGCGGATTTAACGCTAAGAAATTCCCATTTTGCGGATCATAATACCTAGCTTTTAAATAATAATGCTTGGTTTCCTGATCATAATAATAACTAGCATATCGAATCGAATTCTCTTTCGCAATCGTTCCACTTTCACTTAACACATTCCCAAATGCATCATAAGTATAGAAACCTACTTCTGTACCTTTGTTATCGACAATACTCGTTACATCACCACGTTGATTTGTCCAGAAATAGTAGGTCTTCGTTTGCCATGTGCCGGATTGGTTTTTATCTTTTATTACCATTCCAACTACTTTTCCTGTATTATCCCATTGGTAATAGCGATATCTATGGATTTGATTATTATCTTTTGTTACTTCTAACGCAAGATGGTCCTCTTCTCCGTCATAATCAAAACCACCCGTGATAACGGGTGGTTTGCTCTACGGCTGAAAGCCTTTGTTACTGACCAAACCCTAAAGGGCTACTGAATGGTTCGCCAAGTGTACTACTTCTACTGGCCAGACCTCAAAGGCCTTCTGCTTACTTTCGTCTCTTTTTCTTTACCTCTTCGCCTGTGAATGGATCCATGTATTCCATCATCGTTAATTGTTCTGCGACTATATCATCTTGAATTTGATTTCGTATATATTCTTCTATTACCTTTTTGTTTCTTCCAACTGTATCCACATAATATCCCGTACACCAAAATTTTCGGTTTCCATATTTGTATTTCAAATTTGCGTGACGATCGAATATCATCAAACTACTTTTTCCTTTTAAATATCCTACAAATGCTGACACACTTAACTTCGGTGGAATACTTACTAATATATGCACATGATCTTTACATGCTGTTGCTTCGATAATCTCTACACCTTTTCTTTCACATAACCTACGCAATATTTCCCCGATATCCTTTTTGATTTTCCCATAAATTACTTGTCTTCTATATTTCGGGGCAAACACTATGTGGTACTTACAATTCCATGTTGTGTGTGCTAAACTATTATTGTCTTTTGACATAAAAACTCCTCCGTATGCTGATATTTTGGTTGGCGAACCAAAAATATTTTAGCATCTCGGAAGAGTTTTTTTAATACCACGCTATAAGCTTTTTAGAACCCTAGGCCTAGCCTAGGGTTTTCTTTTCCATAATAATATTCATACGTTTTTGTGCCAATGATTTTTTCGTTCGTAATCCTTCTTCATCGTACTCATATTTAGCCACTTCCGTTTTATCGGCTAAAGTCGTTACGCTTGTTCGAGCGCCAAGATCATTATATTCATATTGAAACTTATCATCCGTTTTTAAGTTGCCATCTACATCATACACAAATGAAGGAACACCATCTTTCGTTGCAATCTGATTCCCATGATTATACGTATAATTCGTTTCTGTTCCATTTTGAATCAGCTTGGTTCGATTACCCACTTTATCGTATTGAAACTCATTCGTAGAACCATTTGGCAATGTTTCTTTGATTAATTGATTATTCGCATCATAAACGTATTGTGCGGTACCATTTCGACTGATTTCTGTTTTAATATTGCCAGATTTGTCATATGTGTAACCAAAAGATAAAGCTGGCGATGTTTCGCTTCCTTTTGTATAGTCGATGGTGCTTAAGTTATTGCTCCTGTCATAAGCAAAATTATTCTTTGTTAATCCGTTTTGGAAGCTAACGGCTGCTTTATTTTGTTTTAATTCATACTTATTCTTCCACTACAAGGAAGGTTTTTTCGTATTGTTTGATTTGGCTCGTTACTGTGACTCAAAGTTAAGATACCCGATTCATTAATACCCAAAGAAAGACTCCTCTTTTAAGGAGCCTTCGTTTTTTTCACTTACTATTTATTCGCTTTTCTCTTCCTACAGAAAATGGATCATACCTCCTGTTAAACTACTACCCTAACAGAGGACAGGAGCACAAATTAAGATTCTTCTAACCTATCAGACTTCGACAAATTTTGATCTATTTCGGGTAGTCACTGTGACCAGAGATAATATTTATCTCTTAAAATTCTCTTAATTTCCAAATCTCCAACTATCCCCAGTGGATTGGCTATCTTTTTAGCCTCTTTTTCTTCAATTATTTCACAGTCAAATATCTCCCTATCACTAATTCCTATACTTTTGTAATATTTTCCTTCCATAGAAGCAACATATTCAATGTTTTGTAATTCTTTATCAGAAAGAATAACTTCTGTATATTGACTAGTCAACTTCCAATCATAGTTCATTATTGATGCGTATCCGGTATTAGCAATCATTAAAAACTTATGCTTCCTAATATATGAAAATATTTCGCATACTTCTAAAGGTATTTCTGAGAAAACATCTATATATGCAATGATAACATCATCATTTTTATTGAGAACTAAATCTCCACTAATAACAACACCGTAATTATATTTTTGAACATCCTCAAGAAAAATTTCGAAGATTTGTCCCATTTTTATTTGTTTAAAATACTTAGTTTTTTTTTGTTGCTTTATTTTCACTTCGGATACTATTCCATCAAGTAATCGAACATCATAATTAAATAGTTCAATTAAAATATCTTGAATAACAGATATTTTTTGTAAATTATTAGTACTATTAATATTCAATTTAAGTTGTTTAATTATTGCTTCCTTGTCCATCTTTTCCTCCTTATCTATAAAAACTTCTTGAAACAGACATATAGTGTTTGTGTTTGTATTTTTTATTTTTTTACTAATTGGTCTAATGTTATTTCTTAAATTTTTCTTCCCACCATTTTTCAAGTATACCCTATGTTCTAAACCTCTTGCTTGGGCATAACGTAAACTCCTTTTTTCTAATCTAAAACTAGCATCTTTATGAACTTTTTTATGTGCTGCTGATTTTCTAGCAGCAATGTTTTTCGTTCTGCCTATATAAACAACTTTACTTCCTTTAGATGGAGTATATAGCATGGTTAGCCTTTTTTGCAGCCTTAAATCTAGCACCACCAACAAAACCTAACACAGCAGAACCTGCTTAGATATATTAAAGGAATTGGTGAAGTCTTCTTACAATAACTTACTTACCAGCATAATTTTTAAAATTGAAAAACTAATATCCATAAAAAAGTTCTATACTTTTAATTAATATATAACAAAGTCCTACATGAAAGTATGGTACCTTTATTCAAGGGCTTTTTAGAGAGTTTTTTGTAATTCCAATACTTCCTGATGAGAATCTCGAAAACTAGAAATGCCATTAGTAGCTTCCGCCAACTCAATTAAAATAGGACTATAAAAAGTGGAATATTGTAGTTCTTCAGATATTTCCACATCCGAAATTCCACAAAAAATCAGGAACTTTCCAATTACTTTGTAAGTGTAATCATCTAAATTAATAGTTGAAATTGTAAGTATAAATTTTGGTTTTGAGAATTCAAGTTCTTCTTTAACATTAGTTATATCCATATATGGTTTTTCATATAATGCACAGAGTACGGAATAAGCACTAAATTTTACTAGCACTTGAGCAAGTACCAATGAATTATTCTTCATTGGTACAGTAAATACACTGCCTTTTTGCCATTTTTGTTTTTTGGGTCTCTTATATGTAGTTAGAAGCATTTCAGCTTCTTTTTTGGTCGTTTCAGAAATTTCTTCCTTTGCCAACTGATTGATCATTAAAGCAACCTTCAGCATGAGGTCTGCTTTATTCACACTAATGATAACCTCATCTCCTTCGCAATCAAAACTAATTCGTTTATAAAGCTTTTCTTCTAGGCTATCTCGTAATATACGTTTTATAAGCTTTAATGCATCATCATTTGTCTCTACATTAAAAATTGATACAAAATCTTGTTATTTCTACCACATCTAATTTTGTTTCTCTCATGTTTAATATACACCTCATATAAGTTTAAACATTATATTTCTTTCATCTTTTAGGCCTAATTTCATTTCTTTTATTTTCCAAGGATAAACTACTGCATCTCTACTCTTTTTAGCTTTTTTGTAGGTATTATAATACTTATAGACTTTATATGCACGCTAAGCATAAAAACCAATTTGTATATAATTACCATCCAAAGTAAAGAAGAAGCGCCTTGGTTCTTACCGAAATGCAAATGTTATAATCCATACAAAAAAATCCTATCAGACAAAAGATAAAGTCTTTTTGCCCTACAGGATTTTTTATGCTTTCTTTATAACTGGTTTGCAAAAAGTGTCTTTCTCCCACTCTTAGCGGGCATTATACACCTTATTGATTGAGGTCTCGATTATTAATTTGCTTGATTTTTCGTTGTGTACTGTTTAAAGCTTTCTAATACGTTTACATAACGAGTTTTTGTTTTGATAGGGATTCCATTTTGTAAATTCTTTTGCTCCGTTGACTCTAGTTTTTTTAAGTCTATTTGAAAAAAAGATTGAATAATATGGGAATATTCGGGTTTCCCATTATAAATGGTTAATATCCCTTCATCTGTAATCCCAAAATAACCGTTCGTTTTTAGCAAAGGGGAAATATCATCCACTTCTTGTTTAAATACAAGCTTATTCTTTTCCATATTTTCCAGCTGCCATCTATCATATTTCGACCAGAAATCTTCCATCGACCAAACCGTTTCCTCTAGACATTCTTCGCTTATTTCTCCGTCCAAATAGATTCTCTTTAACACTACATCTATTTTGGAAGGGTGTTCTTCGTCTACATGAATGCTGCTCGCATAACTTAACTTATTTTCCAAACTTAAAAAAGAAGCTAATAGCAGAAAAAGAAACATAGTTGAGAATAAAAGGAATCTGGTTTTCATGAATAACCACCTCTTTAATTACTAGAAAAAAACGATGTTTATTGGATCGTTTTTTCGGGAACTTTCACACAAAACAAAACTGTTTTACGATACTAGCTGCATATCAATTTGTTTATTTTGTTCTATTCGCTATTATTCTCACCAAATTATTATTTTTCATTCTAAAAAAAGAAGAATCAATGAATCAAAATAATAAAGTAAACTTCCATCAGTAGTTTTTTCATCCCCCACTGATCTTGACACCTTATAATCTTGAGGAGGGGTCTTACTCCCGTTAAAAAAATATCCTCTAAAAATCTTATGCTTTACAAAGTTTTTTTGGAAAAAGCGCCAGAAACAACACAGGAAATCATATCTTTTATTCCGTCCTCCAAGTTTCTCTTTGGGTGCCATCGTAAAGAATAGTGTGCTTTTTTTATTGAAAATGGACCATCATTTTTATTCATTCCTTGCTCTTGTTTAGTCACTGGAACCGATGCTTGACCGCTTATCTTTTGCATCATGTCTGTTATCTCTTGCAAAGAAGTTGCGTTTCCGGAAGCAATATTAATAACCTCATTATCCCCAGCTTCTAAACTTGCAAAAATAGCGCTTACTGCATCCTTTATATAAATAAAATCTGTTTTCAGTTCTTCTTTTTTTGTTGTCACTACTAATTCATTTTTTATATACGGTTTAATAGTCGATAAAACAGCTGCCTTGTCGCCACTATAAGTAGATAAGGGTCCATAAATAGTAGAAAATCGCAATATACTATAAGGCAATCCATAAAGACTGTGATAATTTTTTACATATTGTTCTTCAATTTTTTTCGATACCCCTGCGAATAAATTTGGATACAACGGAGCAGATTCTGTTATCGGTTCTTCCAGTTGTCCATAAACAGCTACAGTGGAAGGAAAAATGATCTTTTTAACTTTTTTGGCGGCACAAGCTTCTAATACTTGAATGGTTGTTGCAATATTTCTTTCGGACAAATGGAAGGAATCTTTTATACTGTTCGAACCGATTAGTATCGTTTTTAAATGGATCACATAATCAATTTGTTCTTTTCTCATTATATGTATAAGTGCATCTTTTTCTAATACTATTCCATAATAGGTTGCTACAGAAGCAGGATATGAATTACTTTCTTCTGTCGGTTCATCGGCCACAACGATTTGTATTTGTTTTTCCGCTAATATTTTTATTAATTCCGGTCCAATGCAGCTACTCGCACCACCTGTTATTAAAACTTTCACCATCTTCCCTCCACTTAACGCTCAATTTGTTCTTTATAACGAATATTTATTTTATTATACCGTAATTATTGCTTTAATAACAATAATTATTTCTTTATATAGAACAAATCTTGTAGAATTCACTCACCATAACTAGGCGATGCAGCATAATTCGTGTACTTGAACTAATAAAAGAGCGAAGAACCGTTGTCTTCGCTCTTTTTATTAGAAACAATTATAAATGAACTCGTTACAGCAAGCTGAAACTTCGGGGAATTACCTACTCACTTCCCGGTCCACTGTTTTAAACATATTTTCAATCGATTCAGATATGGTTCTTTCTGGTTGTCCGTCTCTAATTTTTTTATTAATGTCTTCAATTCCGCTAAATATTCCTTTATCGGTTACAATCGATACATCTTTATTATCTGTATAGGAATTAATTTCTCTTTGTGTTTTATTTTTTGTCGTCTCTATATTTTCACTATTTTTTACTTGTATTGCAACAAGCACTCGATTTCCATAAACAACAGATTGAACTTCTTGTACATTTGCCACTTTCCCTGCTGCAGCATCTATTTTGTTTGCTAAAGCTGCATCATAGCTGTTTTCTTTCTCAACTTGGTTATTTTGCCAATTATCCTGATTTCTTGTTCGATTATTATTTATATTACGGACGATTGAATCACGCTGTTCTCCTTCTTCACCAAAGGTATGATCCATGATTTCCGTAACTGGCCCATCATTATCTTCTCCGTCTAAAATTCTGGCATTTACGCCATTATTGTTGTCTTCATGATGTTCATTCGAATAATAGCCAAGAGGTTGTGCTGCATTTAATTTTTTATTATTCGCCTCTTCATCCTGTATGCCACATCCTGTTAGGCAAATAGAAAGGCCAAGAAGGAAGGAAGTCTGTTTTATTTTCTTCAAAGCTATTGTCCCCCTTTTTAATATAAGAGCTTATCCTTGCTCTTTTATATTTTCTGTACAAAGGGGAACTTTCATCCTGTTAAGTATAGGCAGTTCTTCTATTTTATTATTCCATTTTTCCTACAATTTTTATTATCTTTTGGATAAATTTTTTCCTTTTGGCAAATTGATTGGTTGTTAATTGCAACAATTGTTGAATGCTCCGCTTATCTGTCTGTTTATTCTGGCGAATCAAACGATTCCACTCTCGAAGGATATCTGTTGGGTAAACCAAAGCAATCAGAAATTGTTTCTTTTTAAGCAACGGCTGAAACACATCTATTTTCTCTAATTGATAAAAAGACCAATTTATAAGAGGTAAAATTCTTGTTGCAAACTGTACATAATCAACACTTGTTGGACCAATACTAATCAAATCAAAGTCAATTAAATATAATAAATCATTTTTTCCACGCAAAAAATTATGGTGCGCAACATCGCCATGTAAAATAACATTATTTCCGTTTTCAAAAAAATGTCGTTCTCTTTCTAAGTGTTCTAATGACCATTCTGCCCAATACATTAATTGATTAATTAGCTGCTCGTCTAAAAAATATCGGATAATTGATCTATTTCGTTTAAACTGACTATACCTTTCCAGCCATTTCTCCATCATTTGATGTTTAGGAAGGATATATTTATAACTGTCCACTAATTTTGTAGTTGTTTCATAATATTTATTTAAAACATCTAATGCTTCCTGTCTGTTTGCTTTATTAGCATAAGAGAATGCTTGGTTATTTGGAAGAATGTATTCTATACATCCATAAAGGTTTCGATCCACTATAAGTGGTTCCTCATTAAATAAATAAAAACGGTATGTATTTGTAAACCCTTCCATATATAAAGAATGTGTGAACGTTTCTTGTATTTTTAACTTCTGATAGCTGCTATACCGTTTTAAAATAAACCAAACTTGATCTGTTTTAACTAAATATACATCTGCTCTAATTCTCCCTATTCCGTTTATCGAATAAGGAATTTGTTTTTTTAATAAAGAGAGGAGACGATATAAAAAATCATCGTCTCCCATTTTGTTAATTTCCATAATCGCTGCTTTCATCGTCCTGATAATATGGCATTCCAAACGGTGTTCTTGCATCTACGCCATATGGGTTTATTAATGGTGGCTGAGCATAATTCCCATTGTATGGAGGCATATAAACGGGTGCTGTTCCACCTGGACCGAGAATTGGCGGTGTCACCTCTCCTGGTATTTGCTGCGGTATATGATGACCATTTTGCTGATTGATCTCTTCTTCCCCAGGGTATCCAGATACCGGTGTGTTGCCAATAGAACCTGGAGGATATGGACTTTGCATCATTGCTGGTGCTCCCGGTGCAAATGGATGAATCGGATTAAATACGCCTGGAAACGGTTGTGGCACGGACAATTCTGGTCTAAATCCTTGAGGTCCTTGTGGAATTCCTGCTCCATAATTTTCCGGGAATGGATAGCCTCCTGCCTGTGGATTAAATCCTGGTTGACCTTGTGGTGCCCCTGCTCCATAATTTTCCGGGAATGGATAGCCTCCTGCCTGCGGATTAAATCCTGGTTGACCTTGTGATGCTCCTGCTCCGTAATTTTCCGGGAATGGATAGCCTCCTGCCTGCGGATTAAATCCTGGTTGACCTTGTGGTGCTCCTGCTCCGTAATTTTCCGGAAATGGATAGCCCCCCATCTGCGGATTAAATCCTGGTTGACCTTGTGGTGCTCCTGCTCCATAATTTTCCGGGAATGGATAGCCTCCTGCCTGTGGATTAAATCCTGGTTGACCTTGTGGTGCTCCTGCTCCATAATTTTCTGGAAATGGATAGGCTCCCATCTGCGGGCTGAATCCCTGTTCAGGATAAGCATAGCCTGGTTGTGGCGTAAATGGAGCACCACATCCACAATCATCCGCTGCTGGAGCCGTGTATGGCATTTGGAACGGTGCTGCAGGCGTACTCGGTGTTCCTATATAATCAGAAGATTCCTGTTTATACTGTTGAGAAATAACATGACCATTTTCAGCAGGCATTTGCCCGTAAGTCACCAATGGCTGTTGGTAATACTCTTGTGGAATATTTCCTGCCTCTGGATAAGCTGGTGCAGGCTGTATGCCATATGGATTTTGATTATAAGCACCAGCTACCTCTCCATATTGAGATGGATAAGACACATCGTTGCAAGAAGATGACTCATCCTGCCATGGCTGATAATTTGTCGGTGCTACACCAGGCAATGTTTCGTATTGAATTGGGATTTGTTCCGACGCTATAGGCTCCGGTGGACAAACTCCTGGTGGAAATCCAGATCCTGGCATCATTGGTGATACATCATAGCAATACGGTTGATATGGAATAATTGGTGGACATACTTCTTGCTGAACTGGTGCTTCTACATGCATTTTTGGTGGTTTTTCTTTTACAATCGGTTTTGGTGCAGGCTGCGGTTTTTCTTCTATGTCCACATCTACATCCACATTTGTCATGTTCATGGAATAATAATTATTAATATCAATCTCTGGAATAATTGGTGTTGGCATTTTAGGAGTGTATGGTTTTTCTTTTTTTGGCACTTCTTTTTTTGGCATCTCTTTTTTCGGAATTTCCTTGATCGGCAATGTTTTTGGTTTTTCTTTTACAAAAGGATGTTCTGCTTTCGGCATCTCCTTTACATGAGGATGCTGTATTGGCATTTCTTTTTTTATCCCCGCAATTGGAGCTTCTTTAATTACATGTCCTCCAGTTGTCGGAACTTTAATCTTTGTACCGGGCATAATCATATCTGGATTACTGAGCTGGGAATTTAACATCTTAAGCTCTTCGAAACTCACGCCATATTTTTTCGCGATTTTCCAAAGAGTATCCCCTTTCTGTACGATATGGATTTTCACTATAGATTCCCTCCTATGCATATGTCCATATAGTCTATGTTAGTAAGTTGAAATTGTTATTGTTCTACACAAAAATCTATGCCATTTCACAAAAAATTATGTTCTTCATATTGAAAGTTTGTTTTCTTTCCTGACGCTTCTGACCACTCTTCTATCTCTTCCGAAATTTTTCTTTTCCATGTAAAAAATAATTTTAATAGCGGAATTATTACTCATTTTGATAAAATAGAACAAGTAGTTTGGTTTATTCTAGTTATGTATATTCTAGAATAAGAAGAACTATGAGGATTTAACCTACTAACTCAAACTTCGCAGTTATAAATTCCTCTTCACTTGTTTCATAACTTGGTATTGAACAATAAGAAAACCGCAGGGCGCCTTGAACAGCTCTGAAGAAAAATGTTCACATGCCTTATTAAACAGCAAGTTTTTTTCGAAACGTTCTATTAATACATAAATCAACTTTTCGCTATTTAAAATAAACCATTTAACAAAAGGAGAAATTCGATGACAGATTCAAAAAAACTTTTAGGTGACGAAAGACGCTCCTTTATTCTTTCCTTATTACAAGATAATGCACGTCCTTTTACGGGAAGTGAACTGGCAAGGCGGACAAATGTCAGCAGACAAATTATTGTCGGAGATATTACATTGCTAAAAGCAAAAAATGAACCCATTATTGCTACAAGTCAAGGATATTTATACTTACAACAATCAAAGCCAGTTCTTTATGAAAAAATCGTTGCTTGCAATCATGGACCTGAAAGAACAGAAGAAGAATTAAATTTATTAGTCGACAATGGGGTTACGGTAAAAGACGTGAAGATTGAACATCCAGTTTATGGCGATTTAACAGCCTCAATCCTTGTATCCAACCGAAACGAAGTAAAAAAATTCATGAAAAAAATTAAAAATACAAATGCTACTTATTTGTCGCAACTAACTGGAGGCATCCATCTCCATACAATAAGCGCCGCATCCATGGAAACTTTGGAAGAAGCAGAAGACGCCTTACGAGAAGCAAAATTCTTAATGGAAGATTAAAAAAGAATGTTTGTGGTAAACACCCGCAGCCTGTATACACTTCGCTTTCCGTGGGGCTCGCGCTGAGCCGCTTCGGCCCTTGGCCTGCAGGGTCTCAGCTGTCTCGCTAATCCCACAGGAGTCTACGTGTATTCAGGCTGCTCCATTTTCCAATCTATTTCATTTTTTTCTTGGTAAAAGAATTTGGTTTTAGAAAATCACCTTTAAAACAAAGTGAAATGGAGCGGAAGACACTCGACTCCTACGAGAAGTAGAGGAAAACGAGTGTTTGTAGCGCAATGGAACAAAAACTTCGCAGTTATAAATCCTTCTTCATGTATTGACTTAATATGCTTCCATCTAAAATGATATCCTTTCACAAAACGAAAAGCACGGGTCGCAGAATCAATTTAAGGCTCCAGTAAGCTAATGTTTATTCTTAAAAGAAAAATAACAGCAGTAAAAAAATGAGTGGTTAAAAGGGGAGCTATTCACGGGGCAATAAAAAAATGAAACCTAATAAAAGGGAGGTGAGTGACGCTTGTTCCATCGATACTATGGTTTAGCAATGATACCTTGTCATGAAATTCGAAGACAAGAACTTATTCTAAAACAGGTGCTTGTAACGGAGGGTGGGAAGACTGAGACCCCGCAAGGCAACGCCGAGGAGGCTCAGCTCCCACCCCGCGGAAAGCGAAGCAACCCGTAGTGAAAAGCAACCCCCACAATAAAAAACAAGCCTCCCATTTTATTGTTCTTAAACCAAGTAATATCAAGACTTGCAAACGAATTTGATGGTGCGAAGTTTGAGTTAACTAGATGAAAAAACATAAATAACCAGTATAGGGAAGTAACCATTTACGTGCTAAATTAGAGAATGTTCGTCTTTACCTATTAACTATTTAGTTATATCTCAGCCTCTTTGTATTTATCTTAGTAAGGGAGCAGCTTGCATACACGAAGACTCCCGTGGGATTGCGAAAAAGACGAGACCCCGCAGCACAGCGAGGAGGCTCGACACTCGCCCACAGGAAAGCGAAGTGTATGCAGGATGCGGACTATTCGAGACAGACAAATCCTCGTTTCAGAATAAACACCCATACAAATCAAATTTGCACCATGCGCATAAAAAGAAGCAGACTTCTTAAGTTTATCAGCAGGGAGCAGCCTGCATACACGAAGACTCCCGTGGGAATGCGAGAAAGACGAGACCCCGCAGCACAGCGAGGAGGCTCATCGCTCGCCCACAGGAAAGCGAAGTGTATGCAGGCTACGGACTATTCGAGAGCGCCAAAGCCTCACCCTAAAAACAAAAACGAATATATTCACTAACCCTTTATCTAATCGTATAAAAAGGATAACTTCCCAATAATTGTACATTACACCCAATCGCCTCAAGTTCTCCAATAGCACCAGGAATTAACACATCATCCATTTTCCGATCAAGATCAATAATAAAAAAGTAATTTCCAAGCCCAGTTTTTGTTGGCCTCGATTCAATTTTTATTAAATTAAGCTTTCTCCATGCAAATGCAGATAAAACTTGATGTAATGCGCCAAACCTATCTGCCGGCAAAGTCACCATTAAACTTGTTTTATCCCCTTTATGTATGCAATATGGCGACGCAAAATCGATTTCGTCTTTTGAAAGAATTAAAAAACGAGTATGATTATTAGCAAAATCATGGATATCCTTTTTTACAATGGTTAATCCATATTCTGCAGCTGTCAGTTCATTTCCAATTGCCGCCCCTTTTATTTCCGGGTGCTCCTTAATATACTGCGCAGCCGCAGCTGTAGAAGTTGTATTCTCACAACGAATGCCCTTCCATTGTGAATGAAGGAATTTATGGCATTGCGCAATTGCATGAGAATGACTATACACCACCTCTATTTCCTTCCACTGCTCCTTATATTTTGGATGAACCATTAATTGTTGTTTAATCGGAACAGTGACCTCCCCTTTTATCGGGATATTCACTTCATGTATTAAATAGTCTAATGTAATATTAACAGAGCCTTCAAGCGTATTTTCAATAGGCACGAAAGCAACATCCACATTATTTAACATTACAGCGTCGAAACAATTAGGAATTGTTAAATAGGGAATTGCCTCTTCATTTGGAAACATATTATTCACTGCTATATTTGTAAATGTTGCTTTTGGTCCTAAATAACCTACTTTCACTTCTATTCTCCTCCACATTTTCCCACTCTTGTTTTTATTCTGAATTTTCTCTATGTAAAAAATAACCCTTTAAATATTCCTTTGATTTATGAACGGATAAAAAGGGGCGAACAAAATAAAGGAATAAGCAAACAAAGAGTATTTTGATTCTTTGTTCGCCTCTTCCATTTTTTATCGAATACATTTATGCGCCTGAGCTTAATACTTCCACTTTCTCGACAAACTCTAATTCCCTCAATCTTTCTAATAATGCATCAATGGAAATTTCCATCCCTGCTGTATTTAAAGAAAGGGTAACATTTGCCCTGCCTTGAAGAGGAATTGTCTGATGGATCGTTAAAACATTGCATCCACCAGAAGCAACTACACCAAGCAATTTGGAAAGTGTTCCTGAACGGTCTTCTATATAGAAAAACAGTGTAATTAAACGCTCTTTAACGATCGTATGAAAAGGAAAAATGGTATCTCTGTATTTATAAAAAGCGCTCCTGCTTAAGTCCACCTGTTGAACAGCATCAGCAACAGATTCCGCTTTTCCTCTTTCCAATAACTCTTTAGCATCGAGCGTTTTTTTCATTGCTTCAGGCAGCACACTTTCCTGAATTAGAAAAAATTTCTGATCGAAATTATACTGTTTCATTTCCTCACCTCATAAGGACTAGCGACATTAATCAATAAACTCGAATTCATAATCCATTAGCTTCACAATATCCCCATCTTTTGCACCACGTTGTCTTAACTCCTCATCGACACCCATTCCACGCATCTGACGAGCAAATCTTCTTACAGACTCATCACGTGAGAAATCAGTCATTTTAAAGAGCTTTTCAATTCCATCACCAGTTAAAATATAACTTCCATCAGAATCTCTTGAAATATAAAATTCTCGTTCATCTGCTTCATGTTTATAAACAACTCGGTGAATACCTGCTTCTTCTTCCACTTCTTCTAATGGGAATTCAGGTGTATGTTCTAATTTATCCGCAATAGCAAATAAAAGATCCCTTAATCCTAATCTAGTTACCGCAGATACTGGGAAAATAGGATAATCCTCTGTTAACTGCTCTTTAAAGGTATTCAAATTTTCTTCTGCGTCTGGCATGTCCATCTTGTTGGCAACAATAATTTGTGGACGTTCCAACAAACGCATATTATATTCCTGCAGTTCTTTATTAATTGTTATAAAATCCTCATATGGATCTCTTCCTTCGATTGATGCCATATCAATCACATGAACAATTACTCTTGTTCTTTCGATATGACGAAGGAATTGATGCCCTAAACCGACACCAGTATGAGCACCTTCAATTAGTCCAGGTAAATCTGCCATAACAAAACTTCGGCTGTCTTCCGTTTCTACCATTCCTAAATTCGGAGCAATTGTTGTAAAGTGGTAATCCGCAATTTTTGGTTTAGCAGCAGATACAACAGAAAGCAAGGTTGATTTCCCAACACTTGGGAATCCAACTAACCCTACATCTGCTAATACTTTTAATTCTAGTACCACTTCTTTTTCTTGTCCTGGCTCTCCATTCTCGGAAAGTTCTGGAGCTGGATTGGATGGACTAGCAAACCTTGAGTTTCCACGTCCTCCTCTGCCGCCACGAGCAATAACTGCTTGTTGACCATGCTCTGTCAAATCTGCTATTACTTCCTTCGTTTCAGCATCTGAAACAATCGTCCCTGGTGGAACTTTTACAATCATGTCTTTTGAATTTCTTCCATGCTGATTTTTGGACATTCCATGTTCACCACGAGGTGCTTTAAAATGACGTTGATAGCGGAAATCCATTAATGTTCGCAATCCTTCTTCCACTTCAAAAATGACATTTGCCCCTTTACCGCCATCTCCACCAGCTGGTCCGCCCTTTGGTACATACTTTTCTCTGCGGAAAGCAACCATTCCATTGCCACCGTCTCCGCCTTTAACATAAATCTTGACCTGATCGACAAACATATCTTTTTTCCTCCTGTAAACGACCGAACTAAAAACTAAAAATGAAAACATTTTTAATTTTTAGTGCTTTTCGGGTATATTAACAACTCAAGTGTTAATTCTTTTTCTGTTAATTCTTGAAGCTCCACCTTCATATGCTCAGAAGCTTCTGTTTTCAAAAAATGATGGATAGCTGCTTTATCTTCTATTATTCCGCTAAAATCAAAATACAAACGAACACTTGTCAATTGTGGATCAATAGATACGGATAAATGATTTTCTGAAAATGTCTTAACACTCTCATGTAACATCCCAAAAAACTTGGCTGTCCATTCCGTAATTGCGGCGTCTTCTATAAATAGACACTTTTCTTCGTTTAATACTTCATACTCTAATTGAAAAGCATAACTTTCCCAATTGCATGTTAACAGCAATGTCGCAAATTGAGGAATGTCCAAATTGGATAATCTTGCTTCATTCTGCGCTTCCATTATAATAACTTCTATAATTTCTTTCACACGTTCCTCTTTATTTAATGCTAAATTACCTTTTATTAATTGAATTTTATTTAACCAATCATGACGTACATGCCTTAAAAAATCTATTGTATTCCAGTCTTTATTCATCTCTGTACTCCTACACGGTTATTAAGTGTCAGAAGACTGCTTGAAGTTAGTATAACAAAAAAGTAAACATAGCGTAAAAAATAATAGGATAAAAAATGAAAAATTCCCATTTCGAATAACTTTTCAATTATACCCCTACATAAAGAATTTCCTATAGTCAGAGTCTCACTCAGGGAAAGGCTGCGCAAATATTAGCCCTTTTTATTATTCCATCAGTAGCTGCAAGATGCAACTGATGATGGGATACATGAAAATGATTCAACTCTTAGACAGAGAGCAAGACACACTGCTTTCTGTCTAAGAGTTGAAGGCAACATGAACTTTATAGAGATTGTTCAAAAAGTCCGGTAAAAAGGGACACGTCGAATTTTTTCTTCGGCTTAACTTTCACTTTCTCACATAGCTAACCTAACTAGAGGATCCCGCTAAAAACGCTCACATCCTGTGAAGGACGATGCTAAAAGTGAAGTCCCCGCGAACTCTTGATCCTTTTATTCTCCTTTTGAACACGCACTTATATAGGATCCTTTATCCAATGAAGCTTCTAAAATCAATATAAAAGGGCTGTCCCCATTAGCCCTTCCCTAAAAGAAAGCCATTTCTATTAAGCTGCTGATACACCTAGAAATGGGGAAGGGAGCTTTATGGTGGATAGCCCTCATATAAAGTAAACTTCCATCAGAGAAGGGGTTCTCATCCCCCCATTGATGGTTAGTTACACTTATCGGACCTTTACGGGCGAGTTTCAATGCCTATCTTCCTCGATTTCTCGAAATCTTGAGACGGAGGTCTTACTGCCCGTTAAGAGTGGGATAAACGACAAACCTTATCTATCATCGTTTTATTGCTCTATACAAATCGATAGGCTGACTCAAAAATTGAGTCAGCCTATCGTATGAAGCTTAAGCTTCTTGTGCTGCTGGGTATACGCTAACTTGCTTGCGATCACGACCAAGACGCTCAAATTTAACGATTCCGTCAACTTTTGCGAATAGTGTATCATCACCGCCACGACCAACGTTTACTCCTGGATAGATTTTTGTACCGCGTTGACGGTAAAGAATGCTTCCACCAGTTACTAATTGACCATCTGCGCGTTTAGCACCTAAACGTTTTGAAATGGAGTCGCGTCCGTTCTTTGTAGAACCAACCCCTTTTTTCGATGCGAAAAACTGAAGATCTAATCTTAACATTCGTTCCACCTCCTATTTAATTATAAGTGATAGCCACGTATTTTCCATAGTCTCTTTCAATCGTTTCCAGTGAAACAATCATACCTTCTAAAAGAAGCTGTATTTTTTGCCTGCTTTCATCCGCCATTTCTTTTGGAATCTTGCAACTTAAAAAACCACCATCTTCTCCTTGCTTAATAATGGGCGTAATACCTGTAAGGGCGATAACAGCATTAATAGCTCCAAAGGAAACCGCTGTAACTCCTGCACATACAATATCATTTCCTTTATTTGCAAATAAGGCATGACCGCTAATGGAAAACGATTCAATAAGACCAGAGTCTGCTTTGTTAATCGTAATATCGATCATACAAGCTCAACCTTACGCGTTGATTTTTTCGATAACAACTTTTGTATACGGTTGACGATGACCTTGTTTTTTACGGTAATTTTTCTTCGCTTTATATTTGAAAACGATGATTTTCTTTTGACGGCCTTGTTTCTCAACTTTAGCTGTAACAGTAGCGCCTTCAACAACTGGGCTTCCTACTTTTACATTTTCTCCACCAACGAAAAGAACTTTGTCAAAAGTAAAAGTTTCGCCTGCTTCTGCATTTAATTTTTCAATGTAGATAGCTTGACCTTCTTCAACTTTAATTTGCTTACCGCCTGTTTCAATAATTGCGTACATTAAACTGCACCTCCTTGTTAGACTAAGACTCGCCAATCACAGGCGTTTTGCAGGTGCAAAAGCTTACTTACCTGTTCTGAGCGGTTGTAGAGCACGGGTGCTACAAACAACAGTAAAATACTATCATGTTTCTTTGCCACTGTCAACAAGCAGTCCATGAGTTTTCATTTCCTCAATGCGCATAAATAATCGAATAATAAGGCTTTGACATATTGGAGTATTGAAATTCCAGCTTCAAGCCTAATAGTTCTTCTAGTCTCATCTTATGCTTGTCTTTTTCTCCTGAAAATACGCGAGCTACATCATTCGTTGCTTCTATTGTTATTTTTTCATAGTCTGAGTATTGATATTCCCACAGCTCTCTTTCTAATCGAAAAGCAACACTTTCTGCACTTAATACGGTTCCCGTTCCATCACAGACAGCACATTTAGTATGTAAAACTTCTGTTAGTGCCTTAACCGTTTTTTTTCTTGTTATTTGTAAAATACCAAGGGATGTAAAACCAAGTACTTTGGTCTGCCTGCTATCATGGTGTAGATAAGTAATCATTTGCTTTTCTATCTTATCTTGATCCGATGCTGGCATATCAATAAAGTCAATTAAAATAATACCTGAAATATCCCGAATTTTTAACTGTCGTACCACTTCCATTGCCGCAAGTTTATTTGTTTGAAAAACGGTTTCTTTTACTTGTTGTTTCCCTGTATATTTCCCAGTATTTACATCAATTGTCGTTAATGCTTCTGTTTCATCTATAATTAAATAAGCACTATTGTCGAGCCAAACAATTCTCTTTAACGCCTTATCTACTTCTTTTTCCATATCATAAAAAGAAAAAAGTGCGTTTTTTTGTTGATAAAATTGTATGTTTAAATGGGGGTAGCGTTGACTCCATTTTTTTGTTTCCTCTAAATCATCTACCATTATTTCTGCTTCTTGAAGTTTTTCCAGCAATTTTCCTAATTCTTTTTCAAAATCATCTTGTTCTACTAATGTCTTAACCTTCTTCCCATTTGCTGCTTGCTTTATTATCCCTTGAAACTCCGCTTGCAAACTTTCAAATTCTACCTTCAATTGCTCCTTTACACTATTTGCAGCAGATGTGCGAAAAATAACACCTTCCTGCTCTGTCGTTAATTCCTTTCCTAATGCTCGTAGAAAATGCGTTTTTTCTGTGTTCGCTATTTTTTTACTAACGGCAATATAACGACCATATGGCATATAAACAAGATGTTCCCCCGACAACTCCAAAATTCCGGTTAATTTTGGCCCCTTCGTTCCAGCCGCATCTTTAACGACTTGCACAAGAATGCGTTCCCCCTGCTTGACAAAAGCAGAAATGCTAACGTTTTTCTTCTGTTCTATCTTTCGTTGATCAGCAGAATAAGAAGCAAGCTTTTCTTTCTGCAAATAGCCTCCTTTGCCTTCTCCAATTTCCACAAATGCCGCATTCATTCCTGGAATCACTTTAGTGACTTGTCCTAAATAAATATTCCCAACCGTAGAAACTTGCTGAGGCTGCTGAATATACAGCTGCTCTAATCTTTTATCCTTTATATATGCAAAACGCTTTTCTGCTGTTTTCATATTAACTAACACTTGGTCCAATGCACTCACCCTTTTTTCTAAAGACTCCTGTTTTTCTTCGATAGTATACTATTTTGAACAGAACGACAAATGAGGGGCTGTGATGAATAATTCCGCGTTCTCGAGATAATTCCGCGTTCCTCGAGATAATTCCGCGTTCCTACTCATAATTCCGCGTTTCTCGTGATAATTCCGCGTTTCTCAAAATAATCCCGCGTTCCTACTCATAATTCCGCGCTTCTCGAGATAATTCCGCGTTTCTCCTCATAATTCCGCGCTTCTCGAGATAATTCCGCGTTTCTACTCATAATTCCGCGTTTCCCCACAATAATCCCGCGTTTCTCCGGATCATTCGGTGCGACATTGGATCCTTTGAACAGCTCTGAAGAAAAATATTTACATGACTTAAAAAAACGCTTTTTACTGTTAGAGGCATGGGAAATACTCACTAAAGCTAGACACTCTTCACATTTCAACATTTTATACTTGTTACCTTATAAAAAGAGGACTCCTTTTAGGTTATAATCACCTAAAAGGAGTCCTCTTCTTTCATCCTCTGCCTTTTAAAATGGTACAAATTTGTTTATCTTACTTTTTCCAAAGATAGTTGCTACGCTTTGCTTTCGACTTTTTTCCTTTTTTCATTCACTTGAATTGATTTTTTCGTCTTTCTTCATTGCTTCTTTTAAATCATCTTGCACACTTATATCTGCCAACTTCACATTAGAACGATAAGCAGAACGAACAATAACGTGAGAGGCAACTGGTGCTGTTAAAAACACAAAGAAAATACCTAAAAATAATCGGATACTAAAATACCCTTCGACTATAAAAAAAGTAAATGTTCCTACAAGTGTAAACAAAACACCAATTGTTGCACTTTTTGAAGCAGCATGTGAGCGGGTGTATACATCAGGTAGCCTTATTAAACCTATGGCACTAAGGAAGCAAAAGATTGTTCCAATCAGGATTAAAATAACGGCAATGAATTCAATCAGACTACTTACGTTCAATGACAAAACCCCTCTCCAAAAATCTTGCGAAGGCAATCGTTCCAATAAACGAAAGGATTCCAATTAATAAAATAACTTCAAAAAATCCTGTATTTCTTAATAAAACAGAGAATATAGCTACCCCAGCAATAAGATTAATTCCTAAACAATCTAATGCTTGCACACGATCTGAGGCAGTTGGTCCCTTTATTAATCGGTAAACTGTTCCTAAAACAGATAACGTAAGAAATAACAGCGAACAAAATAAAATGGTATCAATCATCCTCTTGTCACCTTCTTAATGGCTCGTTCAAATCTCTGCATGGAACGAGCAACAGAGTTTTTGGATGTTGGCACATCCATTGCATGTATATAAAATTTTTTACTATCAGGAGAAATTTCCATGATGACAGAACCAGGTGTAAGATTTAATAGAAGCGCCAACAAAGAAACCTCTAAATCCCCCTCAAGATCTGTTTCTACCGTAAATATGCCAGGAGCTATATTTATTCTTGCACGAATAATCTGGCGGACGACAACGATACTCGATGTAAATAATTCTAGAATAAAAACGACCATAAGTTTCAACACATTAAACAATGTTAAGATATAAAATGGAGTTGGAAGAAACCTTCTTAAAATAAAGAATACTAATAGCCCGAATAAATATCCACTAAAGAAGGTAAGCACACTCCAATTATCCTGCAAAAACATCCACACAACACCAATTAACAAATTAATTAAAACCTGCATGGGCATTGACTTTCCACCCCTTTCTATCTGCGAAAAGCATTTTTATCACTCGCCTAAAACCGCTTTTATATAATTGATTGGATTCATTAAATCTACCACTGCTAAATCAACATACTCATGAATAAATTCTGTTCCTACTCCTAACACAGTCGTTAATATCGTAAGGAGTGTAATAGGAAGCATTAATCCTTTCGTTGTTCCTTTTTCCTGCTCCAATGTTATATCCGTATATCCCCAAAATGCATTCATAAAGACTTTCATAATGGAATACAGAACCATTAGACTTGTAAAGAGGCCAATGGCGCCGAGCCAATAATAGCCTGCGTGAAAAGTTCCCTCTGTAATAAATATTTTTCCGATAAATCCACTAAATGGCGGAATTCCGGATAATGATAAAGCGGCAATAAAAAACATCCATCCAAGTTGTGGGTGAAGCCTTATTAAGCCATGAATTTCCTTTAAATTACTTGTACCCGTCAGATGGATAATCGTTCCGCCTACTAAGAAAATAAGTGCTTTAATAATCATGTCATGAATTAAATAGTACACAGCACCTGTTAACCCTACAGTTGTAAAGGAGGCAACCCCGGCTAATATTAATCCAACGCCAATAACGACATTATATGTCATAATTTTCTTAATATCACGATAAGCCACCGCACCGACTGCACCTAACACCATCGTTGCAGCCGCCAATATCCCAATAAATAAATGTGTGTGCTCTGGGTCATGGTAAAACACCAACGTAAATAAACGCATTATTGCATAGATGCCAACCTTTGTTAAAAGCGCAGCAAATATGGCCGCAACCGCTGTTGGCGGTGCACTATAAGAACCTGGCAGCCAATAGAAAAGAAACAAGCCTGCCTTTAAACTAAACACCATTAAAAATAAGATAGCGACCGTCGTCATTAATCCATCCTGGCCAACCTCCGCAATCCTTAGCGATAAATGAGCAAAATTAAGGGTACCCGTCATCGCATACAGGAAAGCGATAGCAACCAAAAATAAAAAGGAAGAAATAATATTAATAAGTATATATTTAACGGACTCTCTTAGTTGTACCCTCGTACCGCCTAAAGAGATAAGAACATAAGAAGCTACTAACATTACTTCAAAACATACGAATAAATTAAAAATATCACCTGTAAGAAAGGAACCATTCACTCCTGTTATTAGAAAAAGAAATAACGGATAAAAATAATTCCGTTCCCTTTCTTCCCCAATCGTAGAAAAGCTGTATAATAAGCAGCAAATCGCAACAATACTTGTCACAAAAATAAGGAGAATCGAAAGCATATCACCGACCATGCTTACCCCAAAAGGAGCCTGCCATCCACCTAACTGCAAGGTTTGAATCCCTTCTGCTTTAATTTGAACCATTAACATAGCGGAAATAACACCAACTGCTGCTAATGCTGCTATGCCAAGTACTCTTTGCAAAAGAATCTTGTTTCTAAATATCACCATTAATAAGCCGGCAATCACCGGTATAATAATGAGCAGGATTAACATATTATTCATTCTCATCACCTCTCATTTGCTCTGTATTATCCGTACCCAACACCTTATAAGCACGGTAACTCAGCACTAAGAAAAGGGCGGTTGTTGCAAAATTAATAACGATAGCCGTTAATAATAGTGCTTGTGGCAAAGAATCTGCATACGAAACATCCGCAAGACCTAATAAAGGAGGACCACCTTTTTTCAAGCCACCCATTGTAATAATGAGGAGGTTTACCCCGTGTCCTAGAATAGAAGTTCCTAAAATAATTCTTAAAAGTGTTTTCGTTAAAATTAAATAAATCCCAATGGCGAAAAGTATCCCAACTACAATAGACATTAATGTTTCCATTAGCGATCATCACCTATACTCATAATAATCGTTAAAGCTGTTCCAATTACAGCTAAAGCAACTCCAATATCAAAAATCACCGCTGTGGCAAGCTCTGTTTTCCCAAATATAGGGATATTAAAATAACCATATGCCTGAAATAAAAAGGCTTTATTTAGCACCATTCCCCCTACTCCTGTTAAAACAGCAATTAATACACCTACAGCAGCTAACACTTTAAAATCGACTGGCATATTTTTGCGTACTGATTCAATATCATAAGCAACAAAAAGGAGGACTACACCGGAGGCAAATGCCAATCCTCCGATAAAACCACCACCAGGATAATGGTGACCCGAAACAAAAAGGTTGATGGCAAAGGTAAAGATAATCACGACAGCTATCTTCGCCACACTTCGAATCAATAAATCATTCGGCTTCTTCATTCTTATCCTCCTTTGATACCTTTAACTTAATAAGTGTATACACACCTAATCCAGCCATACTTAAAACTAAAATTTCTAACATCGTATCAATTCCTCGGAAATCCACGAGAATGGCATTTACAATATTTTTTGCTCCTGCTAAATCGTACGAATTTTCATAAAATCCTGAAATAGAATCAAATAACCTCGTTCCATTTGCTGATAACGCTATAATCGTAACAAGTACACCAATGCCAATGGATATAATCGCATTTGTTACTTTAAATGGAATTCGAGTAATTTCTTTTTTCAACTGTGGTAAATGGTAGAAGCATAATAAAAACAATACGGTCGTCACCGTTTCAACTACCAACTGTGTTAACGCTAAATCCGGAGCACGGAATAATACAAAGAAAAACGAAATAACATATCCTAATGCCCCTACGGCAATAATTGACGTGAGTCTAGATTTTGAAAGCAACACGGTTACAGCAGTAACCACCATAACAAGTAAAAAACCTATCTCATAGATGCTTACCGGAGCATCTTGAGAAGTATCAATCGTTACTCCTCCAAACATCCAAAGCGACCCACCCAACACGACCAAAACAAAAGCAAAAATATAAAGAATATAGTTTCGAATCATTCCGTTCATATAAAAATCCGTGATCTTTTTGGATGATTTTTCTCCGAATTCCAATCCAACGTTGTATATATGATTAAAGGTTATTACTTGTGGATATAGACGATACAATTTGTACCATTTTCGTAGTATCACATATAGAAGTATTCCAAAAGCAACTACTCCCATCGTCATAAAGAGCTCTACATTAAATCCATGCCATGCACTTATTTTCTTTAACTCTATCGTATCTGTAATCGTTGGAAGTACAGCATCAAAAGCAGGTTTTAATACATACTTCGCTACAGCATTAGGGAAGAAGAAAAAGAGAATAACCAATATTCCTAAGACTATTGGAGAAAACAATAAACCAAATGACCCTTCATGAACATCTTTATCGATTTTCTCTCTTTTATTTTTCCCTCGAAATGTTTTAAAAACAAGAATCATACAATAAATGAAGGTGAATACACTTGCCACCCATGCAACGATTGGAATTAGAATTCCGATGGAGTCCATTTGATAAATATTCATTTCTGCCGCATTTTTTACTGCGGTAAAAAACATTTCCTTACTTAAAAAGCCGTTAAATGGCGGCAAACCTGCCATAGAGAAACTACCAATCAGCGTTAACGTAAAAGAGATAGGCATAATACTCATTAATCCACCAAGCCGCCTAATATCTCTTGTACCTGTTTCATGGTCAATAATACCAACAACCATAAATAAACACCCTTTAAATGTAGAATGATTCACTAAGTGAAAAATCCCTGCAAAAATCGCAGCTGCATAGTAGGAGGCTTCTTGTCCTTCATAACCAGGATAAAGGGCAGCAGATCCTAACCCAAGCAAACTCATAATTAATCCTAACTGACTAATCGTTGAATAAGCCAATAATGCTTTTAGATCGGTTTGCCGGACAGCATTTACGGATCCATATAATAAGGTAATCAATCCAATTCCAGAAACAATCCAAAACCACTCAGAGGACCCTCCAAAAACAGTCGTTAAACGTGCTACTAAATAGATCCCTGCTTTGACCATTGTGGCAGAGTGTAAATAAGCACTAATTGGTGTTGGCGCCTCCATTGCATCTGGCAGCCAAAGACTAAATGGAAACTGTGCAGATTTCGTAAATGCTCCAAGTAATACGAGAACGAGTGCCGGAACAAATAATGAATGAGCCGGCAAAACATCTGCTTGATTAATTAACGCACGAATACTATTTGTATCTCCCATAATGGATAACATAATAAATCCAGCTAACATACAGAGTCCACCAAAAACAGTAATCAGCATCGCTTTTTGCGCACCATAACGAGATCGATCTCTTTCATACCAATAAGCAATCAGCAAGAAGGAAGAAACACTCGTAATTTCCCAGAAAACATAGAAAACAAAAAGATTATCTGAAAAAACTAAACCAAGCATCGCACCCATAAATAACAATAAATACACATAAAAGTTATGAAGTGCTTCCCGTTCCTTTGATAAATAGAAGATGGAATAAATAATAACTAAAGAACCAATACCAGCAATCAACAATCCGAATATAATGCTTAAACCATCCACCATGACAGAAAAGTTTATATCATATGCTGGAATCCAACTTACTGTTTGAATCCATGTATGTCCATCTGCTATTTCGGGAATTAATGTTACTAAATAAACAAATATAGCAAACGGTATGATGAATACGAACCAACCTGTGTGAATGCGAGAAACAAATTTTTTATAAAGTATTGGGACAAATATAGCGAAGAGAAATGGCATTAAAATAAAAATATGCAACCAAGGCATCTAAGTCCCCTCCTTTGTTTTTTTTATCATAAAACTAGCTACAATTAAAACTTACTATCCTTCAATAGGAAAAAATTATTAAACTAATTGACTGTTTTTGTAGCATGCGTTATATTCATACATAGTTTATTATTAATGGTGTACACATTCACATCAAATTTATGAGGTGAAAAACGAATGAAAAATAATCTGGAACGTATGGACGAGTGTATACTCGTATGTGTATATTATGGTCCAAATGGTGAACGTCTAATAAAAAGAGGCTGTAAGATTGCAAATATGTTGAATTGTCCACTTTATATACTCACTGTTGACCCTAAGCCGCTTGATGATTTAGATTCAGAGAAATCAGCTTATATTGCTAGATGGAAAGAGTTAGCTGACGAACATAACACAAGCTCCTTTATTATTCGCGATAATGAAAAGAGACCTATATCAAAAGTCATCGCAGAAGTAGCAAGAGAAAAAAACATTACACAAATTATTTTAGGGCAAACTGCTCAAAGCAGATGGGAACAAATCGCGAAAGGTTCTATCATTAATTTCCTATTACGTGAAATTCCTTTTGTAGACCTTCATATTATCTCCGTATCCCGTTATTTAAAAAATAATCCAGAAGGTCAGTTCGAAAAAGGAGTTCGCGCATATTTAGTACAAGAAGAAAATCATTATCGACTTGTGTTTAGTCACTCCAAATCTGTTGAATTTGAAGGGATATTTTTTAAAGATTTTGGGACAGACTTTAACAATGGCGTATTCAAATTTATGAGAGATCGAGAAACACTACAAGTTCATGTCGATGATAATGTTGTCAAAGACTTAATACATGTTGAAATCGCAACAATAACAAATGACGACGAAGATGATTTTCTATAAGCCTTTATTCCACTTATTTTAATAGGTGGAATTTTTTTATAAATTCACATCTACCTTTACTAATCGCTTATCTTCTTCCTTAATACCTATATATTTAAGTGTCTCAGAGGGAGAACTATGCTTATAGGTTTCCATTAAAATAGAAATGGCAATCCCTTTTCGATAGGCATGGTAGCCAAAAGTCTTTCGCAATGTATGCATGCCGATTTTCCCACATATCCCTACTTCTTTCGCTGCTGTATTAATAATTCGATATGCTTGCTGCCTTGTGATCGGATGCCCCTTTTTTTTCGACATAAAAAGATAGTCATCATCCTCCAATGGATGTTTGGCTAAATAGGCTCCCAACTCTGTTTGAATTCGACTATTTAAATAATACATAAATATTTCTTGTTCATCTTTTATACACAAAAACTCTTTCTGACCTGTTTCATCTCGTACATCTCCAACTTTAAGTGATAAAAGATCGTGTCCCCTGATTCCTGTATTAATTCCAAATACAAAAAGCAAAAGATCCCTTTGTGATTTTTTCTTTAAAACCTCTTTTATTGCATCAATGCTTTCCACATCTTTTATAGGTTCGACGTATTCCACCGAATTACTCCTCCTAGTAAAGTTACATAATACTATAATAACCTTAATTAAGTAACATTACAACTATATTAGTTTTAATTAAGACTTCTCAGTTATTGTTTTATTCGCTCCATGTGGAATAAGTACTTTCTTTTAATGTAACCGAAACCCACTAAATACAAAGGCTGTTTACGCAAATTTTTGTTGATTTAAAAGATGAAGTGTTCTTATCTTCCTAAAACATAGGAATGCGAGGCAGATTAGAAGAATACAGGAAAACATTGTGTAGCTTATGGAAACCGAAGTTATTTTGGCTGTAGGTTCAAAAACAAAAAACTGTATTCAAACTCTTTAATACTGAGTTTAGAATACAGTTTTCTTTTTATTCAAGTATGATGTTTTCTTATTTCACAGAGGATAAATCAGATCCCCAATCTTCACAGATACCATTTTATCCGTAAAATAGGCATGTAGCACTTCATTTTCATCAAGCATTCTTTTTTCTTTTCCTTTTGCTGTGACGATAATAGGGTGTTTACAGCCGCGATGGAAATGTTCGAGTACATGGTAAATGGCCTCTTCTTCATCGACTAGAATCGGCTTTAATGCTCGAAGCTCTTTCGATTTTCCATAGTGTCGTTCTAACAAAAAACGCATAAAAACATATTTGCTTTGTTTCCACTCAAAATAGAGAGAAAAAGCTAAAAAGCAAATAATAATCCATGCATTTATATTTGTGGGGATCCAATTTATCACCATACCCATAAAAAGGAAAACACCGATTAAAGAGAAAAATAAAGATAATTTATGGGCAACTGGGAAAGATTTTTTTAATGATAAACAGAGAAAAATAAATTTCCCGCCATCCAACGGCCAAATCGGCAGCAGATTAAACAGAAGAATCATACTGTTATATTGCCAAAAGGCTTCATAAAGCGATGCAGAGAGGAATCCATTGATATAAAGAAAATAGGCAAGACCATACATCCATATATGCTGCACTGGGCCTGCCATAATAACAATCGCTTCTTCCTTTAAGGGACGGTTTCCGTGTTCATCCATTTCTGCAACACCGCCAAAGGGCAATAGAGCAATCCGTTTTATTCTCCAAGAAAAAAAGGAAGCTGCTACTCCATGCCCTAACTCATGAATCATAATAATAAATAAAAGCAGACATAATTCATAAAAATGGGCAGTCATCACACCAATCGCAATGACAACCCATAATAATGGATGAATATATAAATAAGTAAATACTCGAAAAAATTTATTCAAAATCAATCACCTGGATTGGATTGATAAAATCATTGCCCTTTTTTATGGCAAAGTAGAATAACCCTAATGAATCATTATGTTCATATCCCGACGCAATACCTACTTTATCTCCCTTTTTAACAAGACTATATATTTTCACATCAATTGTTTTTAAGTTGCCATACCAGGATTCGCTTTTATCACTATGCTGCAAAATCACCGTGTTGCCAAACCCTTCTTTTTCGCCTGCAAATACAACCGTTCCTTCATTCATTGCCTGAACGGTTGTATCGCTGCCTGTTTCAATGGCTATTCTTTGTCCATTGTCCTTAAAGTCTTCAAGAATTTTTCCAGAAGCAGACAAAGCATAGTGCTGCAGCTGGTTATTTTCTTGATTGGTTTGATCTTTTTTATCTATCGGTAAAAATGCAAGCGGTTTGCCAAATTGATCTTCATACCATTTAGAAACGCCAGCAAAGTTAAATTCTTGATTCATTGACTGTCTGATTACCTTCTCAGCTGGAGCAAAGGTTTCTGATTGTTGTTTTGATATAATGGCAACGGTCAAAAAGAGAATGGCAGCACCTAATATTTTTAATAAAAATAATTCTTTGCGAAAAAGCGGATGGATTGGATGGATATCGTCATTATATGGCTTATTATTTTGATAAATAGAGGGTTCTTCCTCATCTTCCCATAATATTCTACTATCCAGATTCTGCTTTATTTTAGATTGCTCTCGTTTTCTTTTTTCAATTCTTTTGCGAATATCGTCTTTTCTGGTATTCATCACACACCCCTCCTTGCAATTCACCTGATTTGTACAAGTCTATGAACAAGAAGGTAAGAGTATGACTGATTGATTAGGAAAACAAAATTTTTGTTTCTATTTGTTTTTTTGTAGATGATAACCTGGAAAGTGGCTTTGGCTCTCTCAAATAATCCGCAGCCGGAATACACTTCGCTTTCCATGGGGCGGGCGCCGAGCCTCCTGATATGAACGAAACTGTCAAGTCTCCCACTCTCCACTACTAGATAGGTTATTTTTGGGTAACTTTAAGAAGAGAAGCGATTTTAGGCTTCTTGACTGTTCGTGTATCGATGAGCCTTAGTGGCTACAAGTTTCCTTTTTTAGCTTACCAACCGAACTTCCTATCTTAGAATGGCTGTCAAGTGCTTTCCTTGACTGCCATTCTAAGATAGGAGATACTTTTTTAAGCTAAAGAAGAAATCGTGATATACTTATACTTCCTCCTTTCTGATTGATTAGAATAGATAGTAAGGACACGGCACGAAGGCAAAAATTTCATCCTGCGGTTAGCATTCTGATATTCGTGGGTTTTCACATTTTATCTTTCCGTATAAAGGTCTTTCCACTAACTCGGGACGTGCGTTAATCAACGAATGATATAGCACAGAGGAGGCACGTGGGTTATCCTTTCCGGTATTTCTCTTTGCCTTCGAGCCCTATTCTCATGTATCTATTTTTCTTTCTCTTCCTCTACTTTCTTTCGTTTGGTAACATTAATGTTTTGGAATTTCTTCTACTTCTTGCGTAATAGCCCAGATAAAGCCAGCTAATTCTCTAGCAACGGCAACAATTGCTTTATTACTTTCTTTTCCTCTAGATACTAATCGATAATATTTTTTATGCAGACGATTTTGCGCTTTCCAGGATATTGCTTGAATAGACGGTGATAAAGGTTCTAGTCGTTTTTTTAAATTTCCTTTTACGGCCGGCTGACGAAGATAACTCCAAGCCGACTCGATTAACAATCGGCGAACGTGACGATTTCCTGATTTGGTAATAGCTCCTTGTCGACGTCTTTCTCCACTTGAGAATTCACTTGGAATCAATCCTACATAAGCCATCATTTGCTTAGGATTTGGGAAACGTTTAAACGATCCAATTTCCGCCGCAAGACTTGTCGCTGTAACCAGTGCAACGCCTCTTAGTCCTTGTAAAGTTTGAATAATAGGGGCATGAACTCCTTCCAATGCCTGTATTTGCATTTCCTCTTCGAATCTTTTTACCCGCTGTTCCAACTCCTTTAATTGATGATAATATTCTTGAAAAACTAATTGTAAATTGGAATTGGAAAACTTTAACGTATCTAGCCAATCTCGATATTTTCTTGTCCATTTATTCACTCCAACAGGTGGATAAATATTATTCCGTAATAAAAACTTACTTAAACGATGCTTGGTTCTCAGCTCGTCTTCTTTCGCATCTTCTCGTGCTCGCACTAGATCTCGAAGTGCTTCATCTTCTGGAGTCGGAACATAAACAGAAGTTAATTCTCCTGCACGATATAACTGGGCAAGACGAATAGAGTCTCTACGGTCTGTTTTAATACGTTCTCCCGGTCTTTGTGGTATTAAAGATGGAGCAATCACTTCACAATGAATACCTAAAGCAGTTAGTAATCGATATAATGGATATCCCGTTGGACCCGCTTCATAACAAACTCTTAAAGTACTTGGCTCTCCTAGTTTTTTCATTAACTTTTTAATCGCTTCAGGTGTATGAACAATCATTCCATAATATCTTGGTTCTTCTCTACCTTCTTCTGCAATAGCAACGGCAATTTTTTCTTTTGATACGTCTAAACCTACAAATTTTGTGGTATCCTTCATAATAGAACTAGCTCCTTCCGTAATGTAGCACTGATTTGGTTTTTTTGTTTTTAGTTCATAAACATTATTGCCAAATTAACCTACGAAATTACGAGTATGGGGCTAGTTTCGTTCATTATAACTCGGAGCTTTGCTGCAGGGTCTCAGCTGTCTCGCTAATCCCATAGGAGTCTTCGTGTATTCCGGCTGCTCCCTGCTTCAACATAACAACAATCTCAATCACACTCGCACCCAAAAGCAGCCTTAAATAAAAAAACGGATCCGTAAAGGAAACCGTTTTCTTCTTTATTTTGCTCCAAAAAACATTTTAATTTTTGCGAATACGCCTTTTGATTCATCTTCAAGGTGTTGAAGCGGAACGGACTCTCCAAGTATTCTTCGAGCAATATTGCGGTAGGCGATTGATGATTTGCTGTTTGGATTTAAAGCAATTGGCTCCCCATTATTGGAAGCACGAATCACTTCATCATCATCTGCTACGATGCCTAATAAATCAATGGAAAGATGGGTTGTTACTTCATCAATATCCAGCATATCCCCATTCTTCATCATGTGACTGCGAATCCGGTTAATAACAAGCATAGGAGGTTCTATATTTTCTTCTTTTTCCAATAAACCGATTACTCGGTCAGCATCTCGTACAGAAGATACTTCTGGTGTTGTAACCACTATCGCCTTATCTGCACCTGCCACCGCATTTTTATAGCCTTGTTCAATGCCAGCAGGGCAATCGATAATAATATAATCATAGTCTTGTTTTAATCGCAGGACTAATTCTTTCATCTGACTTGGATGAACCGCTGTTTTATCACTTGTTTGAGCTGCAGGCAGTAAGTATAATAAATCATCAAATCGTTTATCTTTTACTAAAGCTTGATGTATTTTACATCTTTCTTCCACTACATCTACTAGATCGTAAATAATTCTATTTTCCAACCCCATTACGACATCCAGATTTCGAAGACCTATATCTGTATCTATTAAACATACTTTTTTACCTTGCAGGGCAAGAGCAGTACCAATATTTGCACTAGTTGTTGTTTTACCTACTCCACCTTTACCGGATGTTATAACAATTGCTTCTCCCATCCTAAAGTCCCCCTTCCAATTTTGTTAAGTTCGGTCTTAAATGTGTCAAAACTTGCAATCTATCAATTAAAATCACGCTATTATCTACATAGGCGCATTCCATATCGCGCTTTTCTTTATCAGGGTATTGATCTGGTGCTCTATTAATTAAACTGCTAATCCGCAGCTGAGTTGGTCGCATAACAGAAGCAGCAACAATGGCTTGATTGTTTCCATTGCATCCGGCATGTGCAACACCTTTTAATTGCCCCATTATAAATATATTTCCACCGGCAATAACTTTTCCGCCAGGATTAACATCTCCTATTAACAATAAATCTCCAGGAACTTCCAAAATTTGTCCAGAACGAATAATACTTGTAACAGAAATTAATTCATTTTCGCTTACCCATTTTTCCGCTTCTTTTTTTGTAACAATATTGCTATTAATTGCATGAACGGAAAGATTTTTTTTGGACTGTATTAATTCTGTAATATCCTCTTTTTGCATTTCTGTTAAATATCTATTGCCAAGTTCCACATTAACTGTAATATCAGGTCTTTCTTCGTGAATGCTGGAGCTTTCGCTTAGTTTTACATCCAGCTCATGTTTTAGTTCTTCAAATGAACAATTATCATTCAGGTGAAGGCTTAGTCCATTTTTTGTTCCTTTAATTGTTACTAAATGCTTTTTCTTCATTTCAAGATGTTCACCTCTGCTAGGAAAAAGGAATACATTTCTCAAACCTTTTATTAATACTTTTTTTATCCTTATCTTACGTTAACTTACTTCAAACTCTTTGCCTATATGGAGTGAGAAATAGTTATATGAATAAATTTTTCAATTTGCATAAAAAATTTGGATATATATCTTTTTCTATTTATACGAATGGATTGATCGCGATTATCTAAATGATATTAGATTTAAACGATTCCATATTACATTCGACAAAAACAAGGAAAAATCCTCTCTAGTTAATAGCACATTTACAAAATGATTTTTTATTTTATCTTGCTACCCTGAAAAAAGGGTTTTGCACTCTCTATAAGTCCGCAGCTAGCATACACTTCGCTTTCCTGTGGGCGAGCGGCGAGCCTCCTCGCTGCGCTGCGGGGTCTCGTCTTTCTCGCATTCCCACGGGAGTCTTCGTGTATTCTAGCTGCTCTGTGCTTCAAAAACAAAATTAGTTCATAAAACAATATAGAAAGCTGCTGCTCTTCATGCGCCATGGTATGAATGATTTGTATGGGTGTATCTACCCTGAAACTAGTATAAAACACAGTATCTTTTATACTAGCGTTGGAGAAAAACTGTTGTTGATTATTATGCATGATTTTATTACTAGAAAATCCCTTTCCAAAAAGATAAACTTCACTTTTTGCGAAAGGGTTATTTGTTGAGACTTTTTAAGCAATCTATAATCTATATCATTTTTCCTAGCTAAGCTTTCTATTCTCTTCTTTCCTCTGCATATTTTTCAAAAAAACGTTTATAAGGATATGCAACAATGATTAGAAAGGCAGTATTTAGTATTAATGTAGGAAGTAGGCGTAAATTAATAAAGCTATTAAAATCCATACTAGTTCGATGAATAATAAAAATCATTTCATATACAACTATTTCTAATATACTCATTCCTATCAATGATACGACTGATACAACCAGCATATTATTATGGAAAAGCTTCATAATTTTACTGCAAATATACACGATAAAAGGGAAGACAAAGAAGTAAATACCGAGTATTTCTGTATAGACAATATCAAATAATAACCCAAAAGCAAAAGCATAAATAATCCCTATATTCCGACTTCCATAAATGGAAAGAAAAAGAATCGTCAGCACGAGAAAATGGGGAACTAATATTCGGTTGCTATGAAAAAGCTCAGCTGGCAGCAGTTCTACAAAAATGCTTTCCAATATAAACATTATTGCTAATAAACCGCCTACTCCATACTTTCTCATAGCCCGTCCTCTTCCTCAACCTGTGTTGCGGTTCTTTTCACTATCATAAGGTGTACAATGTCATAGTAATCAGCAGCAGGTTCAATATATGCTTTTTTGGTTAATCCATCTTCATTTGGTTCTACCTTTACGACTTTTCCAATTGGAAGCCCTTCAGGAAATACTCCACCCATTCCAGATGTTGTCACTAATTGACCTTTAGCTACTTTTGCTTTTTTCGGTTCTTCTGTCCATTGCAAAATCAAATATTTGGAATCTTTATCATAATCAATAATTAAGCCAAAAATTCTGCTTAACTTCTTCTTTTTGTCTTCTTGAATAACAGCCGAAATACGATTTGTCGGATCTTCCGAACTTAGCAGCTGAACAGTTGCTGTACCAGAACTAACCGATTTCACTTTTCCTATTAATCCAGAAGCTGTCATAACCGGCATATTTTTTGTTACACCGCTGCTTGTCCCTTTATTAATGGTTAGCAGTTCATTCCAGCGATCAGGATTTCTTCTAATCACGGTCGCATTCATTAGTTCATAATCACTTAAACTTTCTTTTTCCTTCAATATTTTCTGAAGTTCGTCTTTATCTTTTTGCAAGCCTTGCACTTGATATTCTAATTTCCCTAAGTCTTCCAACTTAGATTTCAACTCTTTATTCTCTTCATATGTATTCTGCAAATCGCGGACATTATCAACAAAGCCTGCTACATAATGAGCAGGTCTTGATACTAGGGTTTGCACCCAGCCGGTGGTATCTTTAATAAATTGCTCCGGCCAGGTTAATTTATCCCGACTTCTAATCGAAAACCCTATTAATGCCACGAGAATAATAATACTGACAAGCAATATAATCAATCTTTTATTCATAAAAAACTGTGGCATGCTTTTTTACCCCTCAATCTTCTTAACAATATTATCGTGAATCTTTTGCCTTGTTTTTAAATAAATGGATATGGTCAAGTGCTTTTCCTGTTCCAGCTGCGACACAATCCAATGGATCCTCTGCAATCACTACAGGCATTTTCGTTTCATCGCTGATAATTTTATCAAGGTTGCGAAGTAATGCACCGCCACCAGTCAAAACAATTCCTCTATCCATAATATCAGCTGCTAATTCTGGAGGTGTTTTTTCAAGCGTAACTTTTACAGCATCTACAATTGCAGACACCGTATCGCTTAATGCTTTTGCGATTTCATCTGCACTGATTTTAATCGTTTTTGGAAGACCTGTTAATAAGTCTCTTCCGCGGATATCCATATTTTCTATATCCTCTGGATTCCCAGCAGATCCGATTTCCATCTTAATTGCTTCCGATGTACGTTCCCCAATCATTAGATTGTATGTTTTGCGAATATAGTTGACAATCGCATCATCCATTTCATCACCGGCAATACGAATAGACTGGCTTGTTACAATACCACCTAATGAAATAATGGCAACTTCTGTTGTTCCGCCTCCGATGTCTACAACCATGCTTCCCGTAGGCTCCCAAACAGGAAGATTCGCTCCAATTGCTGCTGCAAATGGTTCTTCAATTGTATAAGCATCTCGTGCTCCAGCTTGACGTGTTGCATCAATAACAGCTCTTTCTTCTACAGCTGTTATTCCAGATGGTACGCAAACCATTACATATGGTTTGCCAGAAAAATAGCTTTTATTTTTCATGGCTTGTTTAATATAATATTTCATCATCGTAGCTGTTGTTTCATAATCAGCGATTACTCCATCTTTCATCGGGCGTAGTGCAACCACGTTTCCTGGGGTTCTTCCGATCATATTTTTTGCATCATTACCAACTGCTACAATGCTTTTTGTATCTGTTTGCAGTGCCACAACAGAAGGTTCTCTTACAACAATCCCCTTCCCTTTCACATAAACTAATGTATTTGCAGTCCCTAAATCAATTCCAAGGTCTCTTGTTCCAATTCCAAACATAGCTGTATCTCCCTTTCTGAAACTAAATGCTATTTTTTACAAGTAGATTTATTTTTCCTCATATATAAAATAGTGTGTTTGTTTTTTTGTCATAAACTTCGTTAAACTTTGATGTTACTTTTTCAAAAGACTGGGGAATCTTCTCCCTTTTCGCAGCTATTCTTTCCCTCGTTCGTACATAATTGCCAGCCCGTTTTTTAAGGAGGAGTCACAAAGATTCCTTTTCCATAAACTACATAATCGCTTAACATAGGCCTTATCATAAAAAAAGCGCTGGAGTTAGGCACTCAAAAAACGGTTGATGCGAGCGACTCCACTCACTCTATCCTTCAATATGATTATACACAAAATACAGAGCACAATTATTCGATTATTTCCAACAATGTATGCGTAACTCTTACCTCTTTTCCATAAAAAAAGACATATTTAGTCAAAAAAATCATAAACATTATTATATCCTATAAATTGAAAAAAGAACAGTATCATACATACCCTTTTTCCTTTAAACTGACAAATTTATTTTCCCCAATTATAAGATGATCTAGCAACTCAATGCCAATAATTTTTCCGCATTCCACTAATCTTTTGGTTACTTCAATATCTTCACGGCTCGGTGAGGGATCCCCGGAAGGATGATTATGAAGACAAATAATGGATGCAGCAGACCTTCTGAATGCCTCTTTGTACACCTCGCGTGGGTGCACTATCGATGCATTTAGACTGCCAATAAAAACGGTTTGTTTATGCATCACTTGATTTTTAGTGTTTAGGTATAAACAGACAAAATGCTCCTGTGTAAGAAACCGCATTTCATTCATCATGTATTTCGCTGCATCTTCAGGCGAACGAATACAATAACGATCGCTGTACGCTAAATTGGAGACTCTTCTCCCTAATTCTATTGCTGCTAAAAGCTGAATTGCTTTTGCAGTTCCAATTCCCTTTAATGACATTAATTCATCCAAACTAGCATCTTTCAACAAGCGCAATCCATCAAAATGAACTAATAATCTGTTTGCTAATGTTAATACAGATTCATTTTTCGAGCCTGTCTGAATAAGGATTGCAATCAGCTCATGATTCGATAAGCTTTCAGGTCCATACTTAATAAAACGTTCTCGTGGACGTTCATCATCAGGAAAATCACGAATCAATAAAGAGTCCATTTGCTTTTGCCCCTTTCTTTCATTTCACTATTTCAAAAAGAAAAGATGGGGGAGTGATAAAGTTTAAAAAGGAATGGAAAATCCAATAGCTTTTAATTCTCGAATTAACCGGGAAATAGGAAGTCCAACTACTGTAAAATAGTCTCCATTAATTTTTTTCACAAGAATTCTGCCAACTCCTTGAATTCCATATGCACCCGCTTTATCAAATGGTTCCCCGGTGTCTAAATAACTGTTTATCTCTTCATCTGTCAATTCCCAAAATAATACATCTGTTTTTTCGTAAAACGTTGAACAGTCACCATTAGCTGCAATTGCCACCCCTGTATACACAGAGTGAGTCGAACCTGACAAGGTTTTCAGCATCGAAAAAGCTTGTTCTCTCGTTTCCGGTTTTCCTAATATATTTCCTTGGTAAAAAACAATTGTGTCTGCACCGATAATAAATGGGTTGTCATGATAAGAAGTGATTGATCTTGCCTTTTTTTCTGCCAAACTCATGACAACTTCTTCTGGTGCCAGCGAACAATCAAAACTTTCATCCACATTACTACTGGAAACTTCAAAAGATAGACGAAGAT
This sequence comes from Niallia sp. WK069_GA_01, assembly GCF_983173855.1. NCBI lineage: Bacteria > Bacillati > Bacillota > Bacilli > Caryophanales > Bacillaceae > Niallia > Niallia sp. WK069_GA_01. The sequence continues at coordinate 1,782,857 of NZ_OZ470138.1, read as the reverse complement.
CTTCAAGGAGTTCTTTTCGTCGAGGAGAAGATGAGGCTAATATGAGGGTTTGTGCTTGTTTCATTTTTTCCACCTGCCTAGTTTCAATTCAATATGGGAGATACCTATTTATCGTATCAAAGAATGGACTATTTAACAATTTTGAAAATCAATTTTTTATTAAATAGTAAATAAACTGTAATATGTTGCATCTTGTAGAAATTTATCGAATAGTTTTGACAATATTTCTGCTTTACAGCAAAAAAGAGAACTCTATTCGTTCTCTTTTAAAAAGATATTATTTCCCAGGTAATCATTGTACATTTTACATGTTCACAAAGGAACCTCTTATAATGCAGAATACTCTCCTAAAAATGTTAACAATCCTTTTTGAATGGTTTGAATTTCTTTTTGACCGCTGTTTTGTGACAATGCTATTCCAGTTGTTAAACCATTCGTCAATTCTGCTGCCATCGTTTTTATTTTTTCATTTTTAAAATCCTTGGTATTTAATTTATCTATTACTGCTTTTTGTTTATTAAGATTTGTTTTCATCTCATCTGAAATCCCTTGATTATATTGTGCGGCTGTAACAGCATTTGTCAGAATAGCATACATTTCTGGTGCATGTTCAATAAAGCTTTTTTCATTTTGGCTAATATTTTTTATTTTTCCACTTCCAAATGTAATTTCCTTTGCAAAAGCCTCAACATCATTTTTTTTGATTTCTTTTTGCATTTTTTTTGCGCTTTCTATATCGCTGGCCACACCTAAATAAATACCTATCTTTCCATCTCCATCTATCCTTTGACTAATGTATCCTTTTTTTAACAGTTTTGTTTGTTCCTGCTTAACAGCAGTTTCTTTTGATAAAATAATATGCTGCACAATATACGTTGAAATCTCTTTTTTTTCCGCAACAGCAGTACTAGTCGTTTTTCCTGGTTTTTCTGTTGTTTTTGTTGGTGCCACTGCAGCTGTTCCTGTTGTTGTTGGGGCAGCAGCTTGCTGATCGGTGCTAACCATTTTCAAAAGGACGAATCCAAAGCCTGTCCCTAAAATCACCGCAAAAAGCACTGCAAAAAATATTGATGGAACCACATTTGGCAATGTTTTATTTTTGGTTATTGTTTTTTCCCGATTAAAAAAATTAAGTTTCTCTTTTGACGTTTGTTCCGTTATTTGAAACTCATTTACTTCCTCCATCTGTTCATCTGTCGGCAGAATCCAATCAAAACTTTCTTCTCCGATTACTTCGCTGCCAGCTGCTGCTTCTTCTTGAAAGACTTGATTGTTCCTTTCCTTTTTTTCTTCTATTTGAGAGGATGAATCCGCCCCCATGACTTTATTTCCCTTTTCTTTATCATGGAATGGACGCTCTTGACCGTTGATTTTTATCGTAATTGTTTTGCGGTTCCCCGGGTTTTCGCTCACTCGTCCTACCCCCAATTTCACTAGTTTTGTCCATCCTATCATACTAGCAAAAAAAAATAACAAGACTTTTGTCGTCTTGTTATAGAATGATTTCGTCAAATTCAGTTAGGATTCTCCACAATTAGACTTGGCTTCAAGTCGCTGTATCGAATAGGCGCTTCTACACCTTCGTTTGTGCAAAGGTTTCGTTTCTCTCCTTTTACACATACAGCAGTAGCAGTATTATTTTGAATAATAACGTAACTATTGTCGGATAATTCAAGTTCTTTATCTGTATCAGGATCTTGAAAGGAGCCCATAAAACCATTATCAACAAGCTCTTTATACGTGATTTTTTCTTTTGCACCTGTACCACTCGTAGTTTCCTGCTTAATATAAAAATCTGTTGCTTCTTTCATATTCCAGGCATTTGCAATAAAAGCACGATCCCTCATATCATGAATCACTTTTAAAACAGAAGGAACAGCAATTGCCGCCACGATGCCTAAAATAACAATTACTGCAAGCAGCTCAACAAGGGTTAACCCCTTTTCATTGTTTATTAGTCTAGTTTTTTTGATCATCTCTAGACCTCTTTCCTTTTAGTACGTGTTCAAAAAGGAGGATAAAAAGACCAAGAAGTTCGAGGCGACTTAGCTTTGAGCATCAGCCTTCCGCAGGATGTGGTGACTTCCATGTTGCTCACAAGACGTGAGCGTTTTTAGTTGAAGATCCACTAGTTAATACGTGAGAAGCGGAAAAGCAAGTCAACAAAGAAATTCGATGTGTCATTTTTATAGAACTTTTTGAACAACCTCTTTTACGGATTTTAATTGTCCGCATCTTCCTCTATGGAAACATCAGCAAACGGATTATTCTTATCTGATGTTTTCGGACTTTCTAAAGGAGGTATATCCTTTATCAAATCATTGAGTTCAGGATAATAATAAATGGATACACTCATTTCAAACTCTATTTTTTGTTCATTATCTTCTACGGCTATGATTTCTTTCGGCCCTGTTACATTTAGGGATTCAATATCCATTATTCTTACCGAAGATTGAATGGAATCAATTAGCTTCTCCAATTCATTATAAGTATCTGATTCTCCAGTAATATGAATCGATGTTTTTTTTATGCCGCTTGGCAATGCAGGATCGCTTGATTCCGCATTTTCTTGGGATTCGGTGTTATTTTCTTCTGTTTTGTTTGTCTCTTTAATCGCTTTATCTGCCGTTGTTAACTCTTCACTCTTTACTTCTTCATCTGATTCCGTTCCATTCAGCTTAATTTCAATAAGATTAGAACCAGACACAATTTCTGCTTTTTCAATATCCAGCAAAGCTTGTTCCAATAACCGCTTAACGGGAACCTTTTTCTGCAAATCCAATGAAGTAGTTGTTGCTTTTTTATTAGAGGATTTGATTTTAGACTGAAGGATGGCAATTTGCTGTTGGACAGATTGAAGTTCCGACTGTTTCCTTTCAGCTTCCTGATTGAGAGGCATTAAATAAAAATAATAAGCACCAGCCGCCAGCATAATAAGCACAATAATACTAAATACAAACAGAATCAGTGATTTATTTTCGGTTATTCTCATGGGGAATCCTCCCCTTCATCTACATCTGGGCTATTTTCATCCTCTTTTTTCTTTTCTGCTACTTCTGCTTTTAGTACAGATAGGTTTAAGACGACTTCATATTGAGCGAAATACCGCGGCTCCAGATTCCATTTTTTCATCGCTTTTATATCTTGATCAATTTTTTCACTTACCTGATTTTCTAGAATATCCGTAGATTTAGAATCTGTCAGGATTGCTTCTTCGACCCATTTTATCTCAAGCAACGAATTTAAATAATACGTTGCTTCCCTTTTTGTATCAAATTGAATCGTCAAATCCAATTTTTGTCGATCTTCTAGTTCAAGCTCTTGGATAAATCCTCTGTTTGGAAGATTGTTCGCAAGCTTCTTAAGAATATAGACGGTGTCAATTTTTTGACTGCCAGCCCAAGAAATGGCATTATCCAGCTTTTTAACAGATTGAGAATTTTCATAGTTAAGCAGCTTTTGCCGTTGTGCTTCAGCCAACTCTTCTGCAGCATTTATGCTTGTTTGCGTTGTATCGATAGCTTCTTTTTTCACGGACATTTGCCAAAAAAACAAAGCAGCCAGTAGGACGGCGAAAAAAGCTGCAGCAATAATCCAAACAATAAAGGCAGTACTTTTGGTTTCTTTTTTAGGAAGGAGGTTAATTTCAACTAACATCTTTACACCTCTTTCAAACCTAATCCAATAGTAACCAGCATGGATGTTGGAATAGGGTCATCGCTTATTATACTTTTGCTTGTTAACTGCATGACAGGGTAGTCAAATCGTTCATTCATTTGCTCGATTACGCTGGATAGCCAAGGATGATCTCCTACTACAATCATTTTATTTACTTGCTTTTCTCCCTTATTAAGGGTGTAGCGGTAAAAACTTAACACCTTGTCCAGCTCTTTATAAATATCTTCCAGTCCATTATAGACTTCTTGATTATCACCAGTATATTGAAATTCTTCTCTATCTTCATTAGTGCGGGAAATTTCCCATTTTGCTTCATCTACTTCCATAGGGAGATGCCGCATAAATAAGGGATAATGTTGTTCAAAGATGCTGACATTTACTGTTTTAACATCCATTTGGACAAGCATTGCTACTTCCTCTTTTGCTGGTTCACTCGTTTGAAAATAATAGCGATACAAAGCAATTGCAGAAATATCTGCCGCAATCGGCGAAAGCTTAACATCCTCCAGTAAATCTGCAAAGGCAGAAATATTTTGTTCAGGTGCTGCAAATAATAGAATCTGCTGCTTTTTGTTTTCCCGTTCCTCTAATAAATAAAAATCAAAAACAGGATCTTCAAATGGCAAATGAATGGATGTGCCTAATTCCATATACAAATACCCTTTTATTTCATCAGCACTTACATCTTCAGGAATTGGCAGCTTTCGAATTACGACAGACGAATCAGGAACAAGAAAACGCACTTGTTTTTTGGCAATTTTCCAATCTTGGATGCATTCTTCCAAAATCATCGTTAATGTCTCGATATCTTGAATCACCCCTTCATGGATTAAACCTGCCGGAAGATAGCGCTCTCCCCAATTATGCACAATAAGATCTTCTGGCTGCTTTAATTCCACAAAACGAATGACATAATCTTTAATGATTAAATTGACTATTTTATTTTTTCCAAAGCTAAATAATGCCATGATGAATACTCCTTACTATATTTCAAAGAAAGAATGTTACATACCAGCCAATCAATTCATTTCCATAAAAATAGCTGATTAATGTGCCTAAAACAATAAAAGGGCCAAACGGAATCGGCTTTCTTTTTTTTACTTTGCCAAACAGCATGCCAATCAGTCCACCGACTGTGCCTAATAAGGTCGATAAGAAACACACATGATTTCACACTCACACCCCGGCATGAAAATTTTTTCTAAGCCGGGGTTTTACTTTTTTGTCCATTTTTCCATACTGATTAATGCTATGGGAAGTAATCTTTACGTGCGCTTTTGTGGTGGTTCGACCCTGTATAAGAAACTGTTTGGAATTTGCCTTGTGTACACCCCTTTGTTGACTCTTCAATTTTTGAGGATGATCACGTACAGAAAAATGCTGTTTGACCAAGCTTATTCCACTTTCCATAGACACTACTTTGGAGGTTGTTTTATTTGGACATTTTATTAACCCATTGTGCCGGAATGGATGTTCATCAAAAAGAGATTGTAGTTTGTGCCCTAACTGGCACTAATAATGAATCCATTCAAAAAGAAACCAAGACTTTTTCCACTTTAACCAAAAGTTTATTTGATTTATTAAAGTGGTTAGAAGAAAAACAAATTACACACATTGCTCTGGAAAGTACCGGAATCTATTGGAAGCCGGTATACAACATCCTTGAAGGATATTTCGATATTACTGTGGCCAATGCCCAACGTATTAAAAACGTTCCTGGTCGTAAGACCGATGTTTCAGATGCAGAATGGATTGCCAAGCTTCTTCGTCATGGATTGATTGAAAAAAGCTTTGTCCCTTCCCAAGATCTTCGGGAATTAAGAGATTTGAACCGTTTACGCAAGAAATGGGTTGGTAACTTAACAGCTGAAAAAAATAGAATTTCAAAGGTCCTCGAATGTTCAAACATAAAGCTTGGTTCAGTTATTTCTGATATCTTTGGGGTTTCTGGACGTAAACTTTTGAAACAGTTAGTCGATAATGGATACCTTGATAAGGCTGATGTTGATGCCAATATCCATCATTCTCTCCGCAAGAAGGCTGATACCATTTCCGATTCTCTTTTCGGAACATTAAATGAACATCAAATGTTTATGATTAAAAGCTCTTGGAATCATATCATGTATTTGGAAACTTCCATTCAAGAACTTGAAAATAGGATAGATACCCTGCTTCATTCCTATCAAGAAGAAAAAGAAATACTTTTATCTATCCCAGGTATAAAGGAACACACAGCTGCTGTTATTATTGCGGAAATCGGAACAGATATGAGCCAATTCCCTTCATCAAGACATTTAGCTTCTTGGGCTGGTGTATCACCTGGCAATAATGAAAGTGCTGGTAAAAAGAAAAGTTCCAAAAGCGTTCAAGGAAACCCACATATAAAAGCTGCTCTTTGTGAGGTTGCTTGGGCTATATCAAGGTCGAAAAATACCTCAATGTCAAATGTTTTTTGGTCTCTATCTGCAAGAAGAGGAAAGAAAAAAGCTTTACAGGCTATTGCACATAAAGTTTTAAGAATTATATATACCCTATTTATTAATAAGCAACACTTCTCTGAACCACGTCTAGCTGGTTAGACGACCTTCCATTACAATACTCTATTAAGGTTGTGATTTTTTTAAAAAATTGAGGTCACACCCTTTCTTTACTATTGTCTTTTTTCTAGAAGTCCACGCTTCAAGATTTTCTTTACACCAAAATCCTGTACCCGCCCTATCAAATAGAACACGTTACTGTATTATACAGATACCCAGAATAGCCACTCGCCCGTTTTATTTTCACAGAAAAAAGCTACTAAAACAAGCTTTATTCCCACTACAAAACCGATGACAGCAAATAATTTAATATCACCGCCGCCCATGCCGCCTTTGCTGACAATGGCGATAACAAGCAATAAAGTAAAAGCTACTGCCGCGCCTGCTAAAGAATCCCACCATGCTGACAGCGGAATAAAAAATCTTTCTATCACCAACAATCCAGAAAAAAACAGTAGCACTTTATCTGGAATAATCATATAAACAAGATCCGAAACGGTAATAATCATAAACAATGAAATAAGTGTCCATGCAACAAAAAGCTCAGAGCTCCAGCCAAGTATAAACGGACAAACCACAAACAGCAGACCTGTTAAAAGCTCGAATATAGGATAGAAGGGGGAAATCGATGCCTTGCAGCACCTGCATTTCCCCCTTACGAGTATATAGCTTAAAACTGGTATTAATTCCATTGCCGTCAATGTATGACCGCAGCTTGTGCAATGAGACCTAGGCCTTACTATCGATTCTTTTTTCGGCACCCTAAGCCCAACTACATTGTAGAACGAACCGAGGGTGATTCCGTATAGGAAGATTAGTAGGTAGATCATTGGTTAGAACCTCACTTAAGTGTTACTTTTGATGTTGATTAATTACCAATAGTTCTATCTTCACCAGTTTTATTTTTATCATTATTTATCTGTTCAATTGTAGCATTAGTAAATGTGAGTTTTGCTTTCCCAACCGGTAACTCAGCTGCTGAAAATTTAAATGTCGTTCCATCTACTGCTACTGAATAATCACCTGTAAATTTCACATTCCCAACATAGGAACCTAATTGACCTTTAGTAATGTTAGCAGTTCCTTCTTCTGTAACACCATTTGCAGCTACATAGTTTTTAGCAGCATTCAAAATTGTAATTGCATCTGCTTTCACTGCATCTTCACGTGACTTCTGAATAATCCCAGAGATACTCGGAATCGCAATTGCCGCAATAATCCCCAAAATAACAATAACTGCTAATAACTCGATTAACGTTAACCCTTTTTCATTTTTTAATTTCTTTTGTATTAGTTGACGCATTTTTTAGTCCCCTTTGTTTTGTTTTTTTTACTTCCAACATGTACCTATTATACTAGATACATAGTTTGATTCACATCATTATTTTTCTAAAAATAAATAAAATTATTGTACATGGTTAAATATCTCAAACATTGGTACCATGATAGAAGTCACGATTGTGCCGACAATGCTTGCTAGGAAAACGATCATGATTGGCTCGATCAGCGACTTAAGCCGATCTGTTGCACTTTCCACTTCTCGTTCGTAAAAATCGGCGACTTTTGAAAGCATGGTATCGAGTGAACCAGTTTCTTCCCCTATTGCAATCATTTGTGTAACAAGGGGTGGAAATACCCAATGTGCTTTCATCGGCTCCGTTAGCGACTGCCCCTGCTCCAATGAGTTACGCGATTTTTGCAGCACTTTTGCAATAACCTCATTTTCGATAATGCTTTCCACAATCGATAATGCCTGCAGAATAGGTACAGAGCTTGTAAACAAAGAACTTAATGTTCTGGTCATTCTTGCCAGTGCTGCTTTTTGCAGAATTTTTCCGAAGATTGGCATTCTCAGCAAAAAATAGTCTAAATAATATTTTGATGCTTTATTATTGCGAATCAACACAATGCTAACAGCAAATGCAATCATCAATAAAACAATCAGCCACCAAAACTTTTGCATAAAGTCGCTTGCTCCTAATACAAATTGGGTGATTTTCGGCAGCTCTCCTCCAAAATCTTTAAACATATCAACAAATGTCGGTACGATTTTGACGAGAAGAAAAATAACAACAATAACAGCGATAATTGCAATCGCAATCGGATACGTTAGGGCAGAGATTATTTTCTGCTTCGTAAAATGCTGCTTTTCAAAATGGACGGCAAGCCGTTCAAGGGTTTCATCCATATTCCCGCTTGCTTCACCGGCTCTGATCATATTAACAAACATACTTGTAAACACTTTTCGATGCTTTGCGGCAGCTGCTGAGAGCGGATTTCCATCCCGCAAGTCCTGCTCTACAACTAACAGCGCTTTTTTTAAGCTTTTGCTTTCTGTCTGTTCGGCTAAAATAACGGTTGCTTCTACAACAGAAACCCCTGCTTTCAGCAATGTCGCAAACTGCCGTAAGTAGATAACAAAATCTTGCAGCTTCACGGCGCTTCCCAATGTTATTTCCTTTGTCAGCAGTGTTTCAGGAACTTCATTCATTTCGATGACTTTGATTCCTTTTTCCTTTAGCTGCAGCATCGCTTCTCTTTTGGATAAGGCAGAGACGATGCCTGTTTTTTTGCCTTTTCTGTCCCTGCCTTCGTATTTGTAGCGGGCCATCTCCCTATTGCTCCTTCTCTTGTAAATAAGGAAGTGCTGCTTCCTTTAAAATGGAGCCATGTTTTACTAGCTCCTTCACATTTGTCTCCAAAGTATGCATGCCTGCCGCTCTTGAAGTTTGCATAATATTAAGGATTTGATATATTTTCTCATTTCGGATGAGATTTGCAACAGCCGCATTATTGATTAATATTTCTGTCGCAGATACTCTGCCTGATTTGTCTGCTGTTGGAAACAGACGCTGAGAAACAATGCTGACCAAAACCGATGCAAGCTGAATGCGTATTTGATCCTGCTGTGAGGAAGGAAACACATCGATGATCCGGTTAATCGTCGCCGGTGCACTTGATGTATGCAGAGTGCCTAGCACTAAATGCCCTGTTTCAGCAGCAGTAATCGCCGTTTGAATTGTTTCTAAATCCCGCATTTCTCCGACTAATATAACATCTGGGTCCTGTCTTAACGATGCTCTTAATCCATTGGCAAAATTATTCGTATCAAATCCAACTTCCCGTTGGTCAATAATACAATTCCCATGCTTATGCAAATATTCAATCGGATCTTCCAATGTAATAATATGCTTTCTCATCGTTTCATTCATATAGGCAATCATGGCTGCAAGTGTCGTAGATTTCCCGCTTCCTGTTGGACCTGTAATCAGAATCAATCCTTGTGGTTTGGCACTGATTTTTTTTAAGATTTGCGGCAAATTTAATTTATCTAAACTTGGGATAGAAGTTGGTACAACACGTATTGCTAAAGCAATACACGCACGCTGCTTATACGTATTAACACGAAATCTGGAAATTCCTTTTACACTATAGGAAAAGTCCAACTCTCCCTTTTCCTCAAAGGTGCTCCACATATTGGCTGGTATCATTGCTTTTGCCATCGCTTCTGTATCTGCCGGCTTTAAACTTTCTTTCCCATACCGCTTCAACTCCCCATTTATTCGCATAACTGGTGGGACACCAACGGTTAAATGGATATCAGATGCCTTTAATTCAAAACCAACTCGTAATAAATAATCAATATTGCTAGTCATCAAACATCACTCCTAATCAGGGATGGCTACCCGGAGGACTTCTTCTGTCGTTGTAATACCTTGCTTTACTTTTAGCAATCCATCATCAATGAGAAAAATGGTTTTTGCTTTAATTGCCAGTTCCCGCAATGTAGAAAAAGATTCTCCGTTCATGATGACCTGTTTCATGTCATCATTCATAACTAAAACCTCATGAATAGCGACACGGCCTTTGTATCCAGTCATATTACAGGATGCGCATCCTTTTCCTCTGGCTACTTTTTCAATCGACAATCCTCTTTTAGCAAAAATCTCTTTTTCCCGCACACTTGCCGGATGAATCTTTCCGCAATCTCGGCAAACTTTTCTAACTAATCTTTGGGCAACGATCCCGCTGATCGATGATGCAACCAAAAATGGCTCCACTCCCATATCAAGCAGTCTTGTTACCGATCCTAATGAATCATTTGTATGTAATGTGCTTAATACTAAATGACCTGTAAGAGAGGCTCTGACTGCTACCTCAGCTGTTTCTTTATCCCGTATTTCTCCGACCATAATGACGTTTGGATCTTGTCTTAAGATAGCACGAAGTCCTGTTGCAAAGGTCATGCCAACATTCGTATTGACTTGAATTTGATTGACGCCCTCTAACTGATATTCAACAGGATCTTCTACTGTGATAATATTGACTGCTTCACTGTTTAAGCGATTGAGCGCAGCATATAATGTAGACGACTTACCAGACCCAGTTGGACCCGTTATTAACACAATGCCTGTTGGTTTTTCAATCATATCCGTAAAACGATTTAAATTAACCTTATTAAATCCCAGCTTGTTTAAATCATTCAAAGCACTTCCAAGGTCCAATATACGCATAACCACTTTTTCGCCATAAACAGTTGGCAAGGTCGAAACACGTAAATCAATCGGATGAAAGTCTACATTAATCTTAATTCTTCCATCCTGGGGAATACGATGCTCCGTTATGTCCAGGTTTGCCATAATCTTTAGTCTGGCAATTAAAACACTTTGCATATGCTTTGGCAATACTCGTTCTGTCCGTAAAACACCATCTACACGATAACGAATAACAACTTTTGTCTCCTGTGGATCAATATGAATATCACTTGCTTTAAGGGTTGCAGCATTTTGCAGAATTTGATTGACAAGCCGAACAATCGGTGAATCTTGTTCTGCTAATGAATCATCCTTTGTATCCGTTACGGAACCATTTTCCAGCAATAATTCTTCAAAACCTTCATCCATGTCATAATATTTATTAATGGCTCGTAAAATATCATCTTTTGTTGCAATGGCCGTTTCGATTTGAAACCCAGTAGCAAGGCGTAAATCATCAATAGTATAGAAGTCCATCGGATCTGCCATTGCGACAAACAGCTTATCGCCATCTTTTTTTAATGGGATAATCAACTGCCTTTTCGCCATATCTTTTGAGACAATATGGAATAATTTAGGATCAAATGGATATCGATATAAACTGACATGCGGAATTCCTAGCTGAAATTCCAATACTTCAATAAGCTGCTGCTCTGTAATAAACCCTTTTTGCAGCAAACTGTCGCCAAGTCGTTGATCAGGATGTTTTTCGTTAAGTGCGAGCTGAAGCTGTTCTTCCGTAAGCAGTCCCGCTTCTACTAATAAATCTCCTAATCTTTTTCGCGTATATTTCATCGTCATTCTCCTACGTATCGCAATTATTTTTCCCCTTCTGGCAATTGGTTAGCTTGATCTTCTTGTGTATCTGTTTGGTTGTCTTTGTTATTTGTTTGATTATCTTGTGTATTGGTTTGATCTTCTTTGTTTTGATTCTTATCTGTATCCGTAGATTCCGAACTGTTTTTATCTCCTGCTGCCGTTCCGTCTGAATCGTTATTGTCTTTATTTTCTGTGGAACTAGAATCATTTCCATTTGAATTTGCCGAGTTGTCATTTGTTTGCGAATTACCATTTGATGTGGTAATTCTCTCTTTTTCTAACAAACTATAAACTAGTACTCCTTTAACAGGCGCATAAAAGTCTTCACTAACAAATTCTTTTTTTACAGACTCTCCTTTATTATCCAATATATTTCGATACACCTTCACCAATTGACCATCTTTTCCTTCTGAAGCAATTTTATATTGGCCAAACGAAAGCTTTGGATCAAATTGAATAACCGTTTTCGGTTTAAAGCTTTCTTTCCCTGAAAGAAGCACTTTGTACTGATAAAGGAAAGGTTCACCTGTTAAGGATACATATAGTTTTTGATCAACCATTTTAAAATGGAGGATAAAGGATTCATCATTCGGATTACTGAATGCGTAATCCATTCCTTTGTCTTTATTCACCCTCGCTTCGTATCCTAATGTTGCATACTTTGGCAGCTCACTGCTTAAATATCTTTCTACAATTGGAAAATTAGTAGAAAGAATCATACTATGCATGGCCGTTGCAACCATACTCAACGTCTCATCACTGTATAAATTTCCTCCACTATCCTCCATTGTCTTCAATAAGGAAAAAGACGATTGTGGAGCAACAGTAAAGGAAGGGAATGTTTTTACCCATTTTTCGATATTTGTTTGATTATCTTCCACCGATAAAACGGTTTCTGAGAGCATTTGCTCTTCTTGTTTTTTGCTTATTCGATAGTCATTCACATCCAGTAAAATATTACCTGTTTGCAGGTTTGCTGCGATTGCTAGTAAACTATCATTTAATTTATTTAAATAGAAGGCATCTTCCTCAACGATTTCAGAGGAGATTGACATCAAAAATGATTTCCATTTCTCTTCATCAATGGAAACGAGTACTTGATTGTTTATCCCCTGCTTCATCTGAGCAACAGAATCCTGCAAGCGAAAATCAAACAGTTTTGTGTCGACTACTTTTGTTTTTTCTTTATATTTAATCGTAATGACTGTCCCTTTTTCCCAATCTGCTTGTTTAGACACTACTGCTTTTCCTACTTCTTCATCATTCATTCCAGCTGCATGGATGGAAGCTATTTGTGTATTTGGCTCATAGCCATCTGTTTGATGAAAAAAATGCTGAAACGCTTTAGCACCAAACTGAGAAAAAGAAAAAATAAACGAAGTAGTAAGCAGGAGTGCTAAAAACAGCTTTGTGCCTTGAACGTTTTTCATGTAGTGTTTACTCCTTTATATTAGGCTTCTACACTCATAGATAACTCAATCACTACATTAAGACCGTTGCTCTGCGCTTTTTGAATATCCTCTGCTGTTAAAATCGTTCCTTCTGCAAATAATTGTTCTCCATCATTTGTGTAGATATCTTTTACTACTTTTTTACCTGTCAGCAGCTCCAATTGTTTTTCTTTTAATGATTGAAGGCGCTCTTCTTCTTCCTTTGCTGTTTCCAGCTCAGCTGTATCATCAGTCCATACAAGTTCAGCCGTTTCCACTTCTGCTTCCTTTTCAAAAAGTGAAGGTTGCAAATTATTTGCTGCTTCTTCTTTTACAATAATAATGTCTTTTCCATAAGTTATTACATACTCCGCTAAAATAATGCTTTCTTGTTCTTTGATTTCTGTACCGAGTCCGATAATATCCCCGTTTTCATCATTTACATAATATTCGACTACTTTACCAAGAAGCTCTCCTTTTCTTGTCATCACATTTGTACCAGCAATCGTAATTTTTTTATTGACTAATTCTTGTGCAATTGGGATTTCATTTAAATCAATAATAGAATTGGCACTTTCAACGGTAACAGCGTATTCCCCAACACCAATAACTTTTTTAAATGGAATTGCCTGAATGCTTTCCTGCCATTCTTCCTGCTCTAATGTTAAAAAATCAACCGATCCCTTTTCCGGATTAATAATAAGAGATTTTACATTTCCTTCTTGTTTTCCATCTAAAATGCTAATTATTGGCAATCCTTTGATTTGTGAACTATTTTTCATTTTACTATCTCACCTATGCTTTCTTATTTAATTGTGTAAATAACTTTGTTCCATAAATAATAGCTGTTCCATTAAAATCGGCTCTGAATGGAATTTGTCTTTCAACATATCTAGCAAGTTTGCTAATTTTTCTTTTTCCTTATAATGCACATACTGTTCAATCAAAAGGCTCGCAAAAGCAAAATATGCTTGTAATCCTATCGTTTCATTTAAACAATAGAATACCGCTGTTTCATACTCTTCTTTTGACACCATTTTTTTCATAATGGTTAACTGCATCATTGTATTATCAATAACTTTATTTGATAATTCATTTACAACTGGTTTCTCCTCTTCCTTTAGCGAAGGAGATTCATTCCCTTCCACTTCATAGGAATTGTCAAAAGGTATATCTATATCCTGTTCCTCAGATTCTTTTTCCTCAAACTGGTTATTGATCTCTTCTAATTTTTCATCATAGAAATCAATTTTTTCTTCTGACTTGCTGTTCTCAGCATCAAATTCAACTATATCCAGTTCAAGCTCTTCGGTAGAAGTATTCTCTGTTTCTATAATTTCCATTTGCTCTTCAACTAACAGCTCTTCCTGCAAATCATGGATTTCCTCTATCAAATCTTCCACGCTAAGAAGGTTAGATTCTTCCTCTTCTTGTTGTATGGATGGACTCTTTTCCATTATGTTAGGTCGTTCTATTTCCTCTAATAAAGACTCATCCACTTCAAAAGGAAGAGCTGATTCTTCCTGTTCGGAAGGATGATTATTTGTATTCGATTTTCCACCCTGTTCCTGACTAGCAGCAGCGGCATTCCAAGAATCGCCTTGCTCCATCATGCTTTCTATTTCTTCCATGTAGTTTAAAGCTGTTTCCTCATTTTTCTCTGTCACAGGTTCTTTTTCATGCAATTCAGAGCCTTCAGTATCTAAGAGCCAATATCCCTCTTCTTCCTCTGCTTCTACAACTATCTTTTCAGAAAGATCCTCTTCAATAGATTCAAGCTTGATTGTCTCATTTATTGCAATTTCTGATTCATGGGACATATCTGCTTCCTCTATATAATCTTCTTGTAATAAAACAGAATTTTCTTCATTTGGTTTATTGCTTTTCCCATCATCTTTTTTTTCTTGTGCAAATGAAAACTCTTCCTGTATATCGCCCATCTCTTCCTCTTCTTGATTGGAGATAAATAATAAATTCGGCGATTTTTTCATAAGAAAATATGTAATAATGATGACGCACAAAAGCATAAGTAATATTGATTGCCAGCTCTGTAGGATATTTTCTGCAGCTATTCCGCTAATTGCTGTAAATAATGCTAATCCAACAATAAGCACTTTTCCACGGTTTGATAAATCCAATGGTAATAAATACATAATTGGAATAACCAATAATAAGGAAAAAAGTGCTAAAATATACAAAATCATTGTACACCACCTTTTGAAATAGGTTTTTCTTCATATTAATAACATTTATTGTCAATTCAATTAAACTTTTGAATCATGTTTTTGACGATTTTAGTTATTTGACAACTAATAAGTATTGTATAATAAGATTAGTAATTTTGAAAGCAGGGTATAACATGAAATTTTCAAAGTGTCTTTCTAGTTCAAAAGGTTTAACATTAATAGAAGTGCTTGTTTCTTTAACAATCCTTAGTATTGTTTTGCTAGGTATAATGAACTTTTTTACACAAGCCTATTCTTATACAAACTTAAATCAAAAAAAAACAGCTGGAGTAAATGTCGCTAGAAATGCTTTAACATTTATGGAACAGTCTTCTTTTATGGAAATTAAAAGTATGCTAGAAAAAGATTCTTCTGCTAAAGGAAGTTTAGTAGTATGTAATGACAGCTATACCATTCAGTGGTCAAACAACTCAAGTTCAGGAAGCTGTCACCCTATTAAAATAAATAATATTGATTACCATGTAGAAGTTAATCCAACTTTAGATAATAACTATACTTCTTATTTTATCCCGATCAGTGTTAGGGTAACTTGGAATGTAAACAACCATGCATATGATACAACAGTAAAAGGAGCGGTAAAAAGTGAGGATCTTCGATGAAAGAGGCATAACTCTGTATGAGCTGTTAGCAACGATTACGATTCTAGCAATTGTCATGCCTGTCATTTATGGTGTCTTTCAATCTGGCCTTTCCTTATATAATAAAATTCAGATTGAAGGGCAGCTTCGAGATGATGCTGACTATGCAGTTTCTATGATGATGAATGCATTTAATAGCTTACCTTTTGATTATGTTCAATCTACATCTGCAAACCGAATCGATTTATACGATTCCGAACAGACAGTATTTGAAAAAACGGATAAAGAAAATTCTTCTTTTTATACACCTAAAAAAGAAGATTATTCGAATGCAACCGTTAGAAGCATTGAATTAGTTGATCAAAAAATGGATGGAAACACCATTAAATCTGTTGCGATTAATGGAAAGATTTTAGAAGGAAATGGAGATTTTAATCATTCTATCTTAAATTTAACCTGCTCGAAAACAGATGAAAAAGATACTAACAAATGCCTTCACGGAATCATCCATGTTACATTTATCATTGATCAAAAAAGACTAAAAAAACCTCTTACATTAGAAAGCCAATTTGGTTTTTAAGGAGAATTTTATGAAAAGAATAAACGAAAAGGGCAATGCACTCGTTACTGTTCTATTAATCTCATTAGTGTTTACAACTATTGGACTGGCGATTGTTGCTTCTTCCATCAGCGGCACCAAAAGAGTGGAAACACGTGAAACGGATATTGATATTACGTTTCAAAGCAAAAAGGTTTTAGAAGAAATAACATCGGATATTGCCCAAACATTAAATTTGCTGCCAATTAAAAGCTATCTGTATAGCAGTCTGAATCAAATAGCGGTCAACTCTTCCTTTGATGTAGATCTAAGAACAAAGGTGTTGACTGCAAGTTTACATAAAATATTGGATAATCCATCTTATGCATCTTCCATTTCCTGCTTAAGCATTGCTGATTTAAGCGACGGGACAGTTGGTGCTGATGATGTTGTGCAATCAGACCAAAGCTGCGGGGAAGATAAACTAACCAAACAAAGCACGTTTTCGATTAATAAAAGCAGTGATTTTACGAGGGTTCTGGAAATCACCTTGGTTACCAATAATCCTAATGAAACAGAAGGAAGCGTTACACGAACATTAAAAAAACGCATTATTCTTTCACCACTTCCCAGCTTTTTAAAATATGCTGTCGGTTCTGATTCTTCTGATGATAAGGAAGGCTTATTTTTAAATGGATCGCCTAATATAAACGGCAATATTTATGCTAACCAGCTTCATATCGCCAATCAAGCAAACTATGAGCTAAAAGACGGGACTGCCAAAAAGGAAAAATCTTTAATGCCTTCCATTATAGGTGATGTTTACAGCAATCAAACTGGCGTAATCCCTATTTTAAAAGGCGATAATTTTTATAAAAAAGAGGTGCCTGCTTTAAAAAATGACAGTCAATTTATTAATATCGACTTTGTCTCCACCTTTTTGCAAAGAGTAAACAGTACCTTACAGAAAAATAATCTACAAACTGTATCATCAATCAATACCATTCCATCTATCCTGCAAACGGCAATAGCTGGGATGACGATAACTGACACAACGAATACAAATGGTGTAATCAAAAAAGTTACTCAACAAGAAACTCCGTTAAGCGTTATTGGAAATTCCATTGAGAAGCTGGGTGAAAGCTATAGAATTGAAAGCAATAACAACCAATTAACCCTTGATGCTCCTATTATACTAAAAGGAAATGTTGTTGTAACAAGTACTGCAAATAGACCTATCACCTTCAATAATCAATTAGTCGTCGATGGTGATCTCTATCTTGTTGGAAATGATAACTTGATATTTAATAAAAATATATTTGTATCAGGAGATATTCATATTATTAATTTCAGTGGATCTGCAACTTTTTATCAAGATATTTTTGCCGCAGGGAATATTATTTTAGACTCGGAAGCAAATCAAACACTTAAACCAGACAGCGGGATTAAGATGAATGGCTCCTTATTAGCAGGAGGAACAACTACTATTCGTCCTAATAACACAACCATCCACCTTCTAAAAAATATTTTCAGTGTTGGCACATTTACGATTAGAGGAGATGAATCCGGAGAAGAAAATGGCGAAAATGACGCAATCTCTTTTAATTCTGTCGTCTATTCTGCTAATGAAGCGTTTGTATCCAATGCTAATATCATCGGTGAGCCTTATATTGCACATGACGGCACCAGTCAAACAGGACAGCTTGTACTATTAGCAAAAAAGAAGTTGACAATAACAAGAATGAATGAGTTTACTAACTTTTCGCATCTCCGAGAAAAGGGATCTCCCTATCTTCCTGAAAAAGAGGATACAATCAAGCCTTTGCAAGCATTTTTTTATACAGAAGAAAACGCAGAGCTTTATGGTGTTGGATCCTTGTTTTATATAAAAGGTGGTATCTTTGCAAGACGCTCCTTAGAAATTAATGCCATCCGCCCAAATAGCAATATAAAAAGCATCCTAAACATTCCTCGATCATCAGAGGATTATTTGTCCCGATTTATCGTAGATTATGATAAGGATGTATTATTAGAAGGTATCGATGCATTGCCTGTAGTTGATCACTTGCAAATGATTCCTGACGAATTTGTCATTCAGTAATAGGTGAAAACATAAAAAGGTGGATGTTCCGAAATGCGGAACATTCACCTTTTCTATTAGTAACATTTAAATTAATACGGTGTTGTCAGGTTTACTCGCCCTTCTTTACCAACGTCCGTCTCCTTCATTTCCATCTCCATTACCGCCGCCGTCATTGTCCTTTACGACTTCAAAAAGAGCGGAATCCGATGTTTGACTGCCATTTTTTTGTTTCTCCGCAGTGGCTGTGACTGTTGAGTAGCCAATTTTATTTCCTTTTACGTAATATTCATTCCCTATTTTCACTACTTCTACTCTGTCAGGCATACTGGAAATTACTTGTTCCAACTCCTTATTTGTTGCGTTAGAAGGAGTAAATGTTAATAAATCCTTGATTGCCAATTTCTCATTGATTTCAACCTTATAGACTGGTTCGCTGAACTTGATAGAATCCAATGCAATATATGGATCAATAACCGTAACAGGTACCCTTACTTCAACATTTGATCCATCTTGTGCTTTGACAACTAGAGTCGTTGTTCCAGTTGTTTTAGCACTAATTGTATTTTGACCTGGTATGAGAGTCGCAATAGTTGGATTTTCTATCGATATAGCAAAATTTTTAATTGTAGCATCACTTGGTTCCACTGTTACCGTAAAACTTTTTACACTGTCTGCTGAATTAACAGTTAAGTTGATTGGATTTGGATTAACTGTAATACTTTGAACTTTTTTCGTAATCGTAATATTTTTTGATACCTCTACATTATTGGAGAATCCGCCTGTCGCTTTTACTTTGATCTCATTTAATCCCGTTTTTGTTATTGGTATCACGTCAGTGGGAGTAAATGCTGTCCAGCTGCTCGTTTGACTGCCATTTTTTATTTGATAATAATACAGCACATCATTACCAGCAACTTTATTTGATAGTTTCATATCGATTGATTCATTAGCCGTTTCACCGCTGTTATATTTATTTTTTGTTGTGTTCCCAATTAACTCATAATTTGGAACTAAATATAAATAAGCTTTACTTTCATCTAAATAAGTTATTTCTACTATCTGATTGTTGGAGCCAGTTTTATATACCATATCCTTGACTGCTTTATTTGCTAGATCAACATTAGCAGATGCATCTGTTTGTGCAAGCTTAATATTTGTTGCGAGTTCCCTTTTTTCAATAACACCTGCTGAATCGCCTTCATACTTATTAATATTTTGCTCTTTTAGCTGTACCTTCATATTAATTGCTTGGGAGGATGCTGGAATACTTGTTGTGCTACTGCCGGAAAAACGTGTATCAGTAAACTTTAAGCTTGCACTTGGCATTGTAAGGTTTGTTACTGCATAATCCACTTTAAAAGGAATACTTGTAGTTACTTCTGCAGGAGAAAAACTCCCTCTTGAATAATTTATATCATTATTCTTTAGTGAAATAACTGCATACCGTTTTCCATCCCTTAACTGTTCGGTTACATTTGTACTCGGAATTAAAGAAACACTATCTGGTATCGGCTGTTCAATTACTAAGTTTTTCAGTTGTCCACTAACCGCATTATTTACGAGATTGGTAGGTTTTAAAGAGTATTTCACATTAAAATAGTTTGTTCGGTCATTTGAACCAGTTGTTTTGACTAAGTTATTTAATTCATTCACTTGTTTTTCCAATGTCATAATATTAATAAAACCTGCTGGTGCATCATCTTTTACCGTGATTGTTGCGCTTGTTGTCTTTTCACGAGACACACCGTCTAAATCCCGATACTCCAGCTTAATATTATCAAAATTATATGTTCCCGTACTGCTGAATGTCACTGGTAAGGATACATCGATTGGTCCTGGTGTATCTTGATTAATTGGAAATAAAATATCCTTTTTCACAATAATATTGCCAGCACTGTCAGTTGTTGCACTAGCACCATCCGCTAATTTCACTTTACCACCAAATTTTGAAATATTAATTTTCACTGTTGCTGTAATGGTTGGTGTTGCAATCTTGCCAGAAATATCCTGGAATATTTTAGCGATTGTATCTGTAGAAGCCTGTTGTGCTGTAACTCCAGTCGTTTCAGAAAGTCTGCTCAAATAGTTCATATCTACATCATCATTATTTCCAAAACCGATAGAATATAGTTTTATGTCCTTATTAGCAAGATTATTTACTTCACTCTGAATATGAGCATCTATTTTTTTCTTTGCCTCACTCAAGGAAATCTCTTCAGTTTTGTTTGATACTATTCTAAATCCCCTTAATTTAGATTGATTGACATAAGAAGCAATCATATATGTTACATTTTTTCCATTTTCTACAACTTCCGAGACTGTCGGCTGTCCATCTGTCATAAAGAAAATATATTTCGCTGAATTACTATTATTTCCTGTTGTTAACATGCTTGCTGCTTGCTGAAAAGATTGAGTATAATTAGTTCCTCCATCAGCTGCGAGCCCTTGCGCAGCAGAATCAATTTTCCCCAACTTTTCTATAACTTTATAGGTTGATGGTGTTGTATAGATAGGAAAGGGTTCATTTATTTTTACATCACTATCAAAAGAAATAAATGCAAATCGATCATTTTTATTAGGATCCATGCTAAAGTATTTCACTGCTTCTGATAATGCATTTTTTGCACTCTTAAACTTTAAATCATTGGGTATGACCATCGACCCCGACTTATCAAACACAAACGCTACATCAATTGGAGGTCGATTAGCATTAGTTGCTTTTCCCTCTGGTGTTAAGCGAATATCTAAACTGCCCTGTGCATCGCTATTGCTCGGCTTCACAATTTCACTTTGTGAAGGCGTCACCGTAAAATTAACAGCTGGAGCGATTGTCGCTGCAGCTGTTATCGTCGGGACCATTAATATTAATAAAACAAAAAACACGATATATTTACTACAAACACGCATTTTCCTCATGGTTTTCACTCCACTCCATTACTCTTGCCCTATTAGCAAATTACGTTTTTTATCTAACATCATTATATCAAGTACTTTTTTACTAAGATAGTTTTTTCTTTATATATTATGAATCTAATATCCTAGTGATTGTATCATTCCCAATATACCTATTTCAAAGAATATTATAGGTCCTGACATCTTTTTTTAGAAAAAAAAAGAACTTCCACTTTCGAAGTTCCAAAATACTTCCATGAAATTGTAATTGCATACAGTTTTACCTCATATAACAAGCAACACGATTTCTTCCTTCCCGTTTTGCTCCTACATACAGGGCTCTATCTGCATGTCTTATTAATGCTATTGGGTCATCAGCATCTTGCGGGGCCATGGCAAGCCCTAATGATGCTGTTATATGAACCTGTTTTTCTTTTCCGTTCATACTTTGCTTCATGATAAATGGTCTGGTTTCCATCATTTTACGAATAAATTCTGCTAAATTCCATGCTTCCTTTGCCTCTGTGTTTGTTAATAAAACAACAAATTCTTCTCCACCATACCTGGCAACGATGCCGTGTTCACCAATTAATTTTTTAATTCTAACGGAGAACTCCACTAATATTTCGTTTCCAGCCTGATGGCCGTAAGTATCGTTAACAGATTTAAAGTGATCGATATCTAACATAATCAACCCTAAGTTATTTATTTGTTGATGCTTTAATTCCATAAATTTTTCTGCCAAAATTTTATCAAAAAAACGATAGTTATATAATCCTGTCAGAGCACATCTTTCGCTGAATTCTTTTGTTTTTTCAAAATATTTAGCATTTTCCAATGCAATTGCAAATTGAGTAGAAAGCAGATCCACAATCATTAAATTTATATGGGCGAATGCTTTTTTCTTTTTGCTTCCTAATAATAAAACACCAATAACCTTGCTGTTTTTTACAAGAGGCATACATAAAGCACTTTCCATTTCTGCTGGCATATATCCTTTGTTTAAACTTTTCCAATCTTCTTGCTTATGATAAATAAGCGTTTCTTTAGCTGCTAATACATTACCGCTTAACCCTTCCTTTTCGTGAAGAGTACTTTCAAATAAAGGGAGCCGCTCATTCAGTTCAACTCTTGCAATTAACTTTAGTTCCTTTTTGTCATTTACCTCCTGAATAAAAACATAATCTACTGGAAATAATTCAATTAATTTTTCAGTAAAAAAATCAATCACTTCTTTTACATATAAATTTTGAGATAATTGATGGCCAATTTCGGCAATCTTTGTTAAATAATCATTTACCGATTTGCTGGAATGATATAACCGCAAAATGACAGAAAGAGAAATAAAAGGAATACCAATTAATACAAGAGCCACTAAACCAATATCTTCATACATAATATAAAGGGCAATGCCAACTGGATATGTAATAACTGTCGTAATAAATTCCCACACTAAATCTATCGTTATAAATTTATCTTTATTGTGATAAACATAACGATTAATTAAATAGATGAAAAAAGAATTTAATAAAAAATAAGAAAAAGGATAAAGAATAACTAATGAAAATGATTGCAAGTCTCCTAGAATATCAGCAGCATGTTTACCGCCCAAGCTATAATAAATAAGACCGCTGCATAATGATACAAGAAAAAACATAATGGAATTCATAGGAAAACGGAATAAGCTTTTCTTAGTCAGTTTCACTTGAAAAAGCAGTGCGATTAGAGCAATCTGTACAAGTACTGTTTCAATAAATAAACCAAAGATTAAAAAAACAGAAAGGGTTGCCCATTGCAAGAAGAATACAGGACGTCCATTTATAATCATTGGCATAAATGCAACGATAGACATAAATAACAGAAACGCTACAACATTCCACGTATGCCCAGCTAAATCAGGTGGGAATTCATGGTGAACAAACCATAATCCAGCAGGAATAAGTACAATCCAAATGGCCCATATTGTTTTTTTGATAGATGATTTAACCAAATACTTCACCTAATTTCCAAATTGATATATCATGATAATTTTTCCGGGAGATTACTTCTATCATTCATCTTCACCCATTATATTTATACTAAACCTTTCTTCTCTAATAATCTATCTTTTTTTCTATTATTCTGGTAATTCCGTATACTCCATAAAAATTTTTTCTCTATATTATATTTTTGAAATATATCCCATTTATAAAAGGGAAACTTATTTATCTTCCCTTTTTTTCTGCTTCCAATATGCTTTCACTTCCGATAAAAAGTAAAGTGAACCCGTTATCACAAATATTTCATCATTTCCTATATTTTCTACTTGCTCATTTATCGCTTGCTTCCATTCCTCAGCATACGATTTATGTGGATGATTACTTTCTTCATAAAGTTCGTAGCAAGTAGCAGCCCGTGGATAATCAAAGGAAACAAATACGATTCGTTCTGCAATTCTATCTAATTGCTGAATCATTTTATCTGTTTTTTTGTCTTTAAGTGCGGCAAATAAGATCCTTTTTTTGCGATTAGGGTATCTTTTCGTTAGTTCCTCTGTTAAAGCTTGTACTCCTTCTTCATTATGAGCGCCATCCAATATAATCAAAGGATTGTCTGAAATGATTTCAAATCGTCCTGGCCATTTTGCTTCCATTACCCCAGCACGAATCGCTTCCTCCTTTATTTGCGGAAAGCTTTCTTGTTTTAATAAAAGGGCTGCCAATATAGCTAATGAGGCATTTTCTGTCTGATGCACCCCCATCATGCTTATATGTAAATCCTGCATTTTTGTTGCAGCCGTTTTAAAAGAAAAGCGCTCTCCTTTAAGAATCGATTGATGATTTTCTATCATAAAATGTTTATTTAGCAAATAGATCGGTGCAGTTTCGTCTGTTGCTTTTTTAATAATAACTTCTTCCGCTTCCTTTTGCTTTACTGCAGTTATAATCGGTGTATTTTTCTTAATAATTCCCGCTTTTTCAAAGGCAATTTCTGCGTACGTATTGCCTAAAATAGCAGTGTGATCTAAACCAATACTCGTAATTATAGATAAAAGTGGTGAAATAATATTCGTTGAATCAAAACGACCACCTAAGCCTACTTCATAGAGAACAATATCTACTTTATGAACATAAGCAAAATAGTAAAGCGACATAGCCGTGATAATTTCAAATTCAGTCGGTCCTCCTATTTCTAATTGA
The DNA here is from genome assembly GCF_983173855.1 of Niallia sp. WK069_GA_01. Classification (NCBI taxonomy): domain Bacteria; kingdom Bacillati; phylum Bacillota; class Bacilli; order Caryophanales; family Bacillaceae; genus Niallia; species Niallia sp. WK069_GA_01. The sequence continues at coordinate 1,758,342 of NZ_OZ470138.1, read as the reverse complement.
TCCATTTCTTTCACGATAGGATACATTCTGTTCGCAAGCTCTCTTATTTCCTCATCCGCAATGGGGATACCGTTTACACTAATTCTTTCATTAAACTGCTCGATATAGGGTGAAGTAAATGTGCCAACTGTTAAACCAGCTTCTTCTAATATACAGCGTAAATAGGTAACCGTTGATCCCTTCCCATTGGTTCCGCCTACATGTACTGTTTTTATTTGTTTTTCTGGAAAATTCAATTTCTCCATCATCATGTTCATTCTTGTTAATCCCGGCTTTATACCTAATCTTAATCGAGAATGAATCCAATTTAATGCTTCCTCATATGTTGGGAACATGCTAAACACCTGCTTTTAAGTTAATTAGGCTGTTTTCATTGACTTTGTTGCTAGTGAAATGAAACAAGCAAGTTGATTTTTCGCTCAAGATGCTCGGCGCTTTCCATTGAGTTGCCACTTAAGCCTCATTGGTGTTTCTGAGACATCCAGAAAAAGTAAGTCCTATCAAATAACAAATCAACCAACCTGTTTAAAACAACAATCTTTGGAAAAGGGCCTTTCATCCAAACTATTTTTTTGATAATCGAAGACGAACCCAGAATAGGATTCGCCTCGTTTTTTATGGAAAGACTTAAACTTTATTAAGCTTCCCCTTTTAATTCTTTTATCCGTGCTTCCACTGTTGCACGTTTTTCTAAGTAATCTTGTTCTTTTGCTTTTTCTTCATTAATTACTTTCTCAGGCGCTTTTTTCACAAAGCCTTCATTGCTTAATTTTTTCTGAACACGTTCCACTTCTTTATTCCATTTGTCTAATTCTTTTGACAGTCTTGCAATTTCTTCTTCCATATTAATTAATCCTTCTAATGGGAGAATGATTTCTACTCCGGTTACAACAGATGTCGTCGCTTTATCTGGGATAGAAAGATCTGTAGCAATCTCAAGCGTTTCTGGATTACAGAAGCGTTCGATATATGCTTTATTTTCTTCTAATGTTCGTTGAATTTCTTCCTCTTTTGCTTTTAACAGAATATTGATTTTTTTGCTCATTGGTGTATTTACTTCGGCACGGCTGTTACGAACAGAACGAATAATTTCTACTAATAACTTCATATCATTTGCTGCTTTTTCATCTGTCCAGCTAGGATTTACTTCCGGCCATTTCGCTTCCGTAATAGTTTCACCATTGTGCGGAAGATTCTGCCAGATTTCTTCTGTAATAAACGGCATAAATGGATGCAATAGGCGCATTGTATTATCTAATACATAAGCAAGAATAGACCTTGTTGTAAGTTTCGCTGCTTCATCCTCGCCATATAAAGGAAGCTTCGCCATTTCAATATACCAATCGCAAAAATCATCCCAAATGAAGTTGTAAAGCACACGTCCTACTTCTCCAAACTCGTAGCGGTCAGAAAGTCTAGTTACTGTTTCAATTGTTTCATTTAATCTTGTTAAAATCCATTTATCTGCAACTGATTTTTCTCCAGATAAATCAATTTCTTCAAATTTTAAGCCGTTCATATTCATTAAAGCAAAACGGGATGCATTCCAGATTTTATTAGCAAAGTTCCAAGTAGACTCTACTTTCTCCATGCTGAAACGCAAATCCTGGCCTGGAGAACTTCCTGTTGATAAGAAGTAGCGTAAAGAGTCTGCTCCATATTGGGCAATAACATCCATTGGATCAACGCCGTTTCCTAATGATTTACTCATTTTGCGTCCTTGCTCATCACGAACAAGTCCATGAATTAAAACATCTTTAAATGGTCTTTCTTCTGTAAATTCAAGTCCTTGGAAAATCATACGGGATACCCAGAAGAATATAATGTCGTATCCAGTTACAAGTGCTGCTGTTGGATAGTAGCGTTTAAAGTCTGCAGCTTCTGTATCTGGCCAGCCCATTGTTGAAAACGGCCAAAGTGCGGAACTGAACCATGTATCTAGTACGTCCGTATCCTGCTCCCAGTTTTCTATATCTTCTGGTGCTTCTTCGTTCACATATACTTCTCCTGTTTCTTTATGATACCAAGCAGGAATTCTATGTCCCCACCATAATTGACGGGAAATACACCAGTCGCGAATATTTTCCATCCAGCGCAGATACGTATTTTCAAAGCGCTCTGGCACAAAATTCACTTTCTCTTCTTCTTGCTTTTGTAAAGCGATTGCTTCATCTGCTAGTGGCTGCATTTTTACGAACCATTGAGTAGAAAGATATGGTTCAACAACTGCACCACTTCTTTCCGAATGGCCAACCGAATGGATATGCTCTTCGATTTTGAATAGTACGCCTGCTTCTTGTAAATCCTTTACAATTTGTTTGCGGCATTCAAAACGATCCATTCCGTTATATTTTCCTGCACGTTCATTCATTGTTCCGTCTTCATTCATTACTAGAATACGTTCCAAGTTATGACGGTTACCCACTTCAAAGTCATTCGGATCATGTGCAGGTGTCATTTTTACTGCTCCAGAACCAAAATCTATTTCTACATAATCATCTGCTACGATTGGAATTTCTCTTCCTACGATTGGCAGAGTAACTTTTTTGCCGATTAAATGCTGGTAGCGCTCATCTTTAGGATGTACAGCAACGCCTGAATCTCCAAGCATTGTTTCCGGACGAGTTGTTGCCACTTCAATATAGCCAGAACCATCTGTCAAAGGATATTTCATATGATAAAAAGCACCTTGTACGTCTTTATAAATAACCTCAATGTCCGATAAAGCCGTTTTTGTAGACGGATCCCAGTTGATAATATATTCCCCGCGGTAGATCAAGTCTTTTTTATATAAAGAAACAAACACTTCGCGAACAGCTTTTGACAAGCCTTCATCTAAAGTAAAACGCTCTCTTGAATAATCTAAACCTAATCCTAATTTTGACCACTGTTCGCGAATATGGCTTGCATATTCTTCTTTCCATTTCCATGTCTCTTCAACAAATTTTTCTCTTCCAAGATCATACCTGCTGATATTTTGGCTGCGCAGCTTTTCTTCTACTTTTGCCTGTGTTGCAATACCTGCATGATCCATTCCAGGAAGCCATAATACATCATACCCCTGCATTCTTTTCATTCTTGTTAATATATCTTGCAATGTCGTATCCCAAGCATGTCCTAAATGCAATTTTCCTGTTACATTTGGCGGTGGAATAACAATCGTATACGGCTCTTTTCCAGCATCCGGCTTCGCCTCAAAAAACTTGCCTTTTACCCACCAGTCATATCGTCCTTTTTCAATTTCCTTCGGGTCATATTTTGTTGGCATTGAAATTTCATTTGTTTCCATTCTTTTTCCTCCTACCATCTATTTTTCCTGTTCAAAAGGATTTTTTTGCAAATAAAAAAACTCCAGTCGTCATAAAAGGACGAATGGAGTTTTGTTCGCGGTACCACCTTTTTTCCAATAAAAATCATTGGCTCTTTCAAGATGATATCGGATTCTCTCCGTCTCTCACTAATAAGTGCTACCGTTCGCAAAAGAAGCTCTAGGGCTACCTTCCAATAGGTTGAATGGAAATCTTTCAGCAACCGATTTCCTCTCTTTAAAACAACTAACCATTGTACTTCTCCCTGTCATCGCTATCAACATATATGTATATAAGTGCGTGTTCAAAAAGGAGGATAAAAAGGACCAAGAAGTTCAAGGCGGCTTCACTTTGAGCATCGTAGCGTATGGTATTGATACGTGAGAAGCGGAAAAGTGAAGCCAACGAAGAAATTCGACGTGTCATTTTTACCGGACTTTTTGAACAACCTATATAAGATATACTACCGAAAAAAAGTTATTTTCGTCAATAAGGATACCCGTTATTTTTAAAAATTATTCATTTATTTATTTTAAGTATATGAACCTACGATTAAAAAGTGCCATTTTTCTCAAGAAAACCCAACACACCCCCTCCTTAGACACACCCATGCAAACAAATTCGCACCATAGTACATGAAAAGAAGCAGCTTTCTATTTGTTTTATGGCTTGAGTTTAAAGCAGAGAGCAACCAGAATACAGGCAGACTCCTATGGGATTTGCGAGACAGGCGAGACCCGCAGGAGTTTACTCCGAGGAGGCTCACTGCCCGCCCCATGGAAAGCGAAGTGTATTCTGACTGCGGACCCGTTTGTGAGAACCAAAGCCTCTTCAGAATAGACACCCATGCAAACAAGTTCGCACCACCACGCATGAAAAGAAGTAATTTTTAGTACAGAGCAGATGGAATACACGCAGACTCCCGTGGGAATGCGAGAAAGACGAGACCCCGCAGCGCAGTGAGGAGGCTCGTAGATGAGCCCACAGGAAAGCGAAGTGTATTCCACCTGCGGAACCATCGAGAGAACCAAACCCTCTTTTCAAGATAGCATCTAGAAAAGAAACTCTAAAAGGTACTTTATAGGCTACCCTCACATATACTAGATGTAAAAGCGTTTAAGGAGGTATTCTTTTGAAAAAAAGATTTAATCCATACTCACTGCCGCCATGGTTGAGAACAGTTCGAAATGCCAGCGCAAAGTTTATTATTCCATTTTGCATCTTCCAAGGAATCCGCACCATGCTGCTGCCAACCACATTCGATGTCCTATTTCTTTCCCTGCTCATCGTACTTGCATTATCTATATACTTAGATATTATTTAAAACCCAAGGCTTTCGCGCACTTGGGTTTTCTAATTTCCCACTTTACTATATTGAACATAAACTAAAGACCCAAGATGCTTGTTAATCTTGAGTCTCTCCTTCTGCTTGAGCTTCCTGCTGCGCTTTTTTCTGCTTCTCTATTTCTTCTACCCTCATTACAATATATTCCGTATTCTTTAACAGCCAATAATTCCTTAACAGCTTTTGAGTAAATTTGCGTTCATTGTTCATATAATCTTCTTTCATATATCGTTCACAAACTTTAATAACAGGACCCGGGTGGGCTAAATAACTTAAAAATAATAACATTTCATCTGAGCGAAGTGGATAATAATTAAAATACGTATATAGCCAATCCATACAATCTTCATTTTGTTTTGGAGTTGTTTTTAAGGAGCGGGCTAAAAATGGCAATAAATCATGACTTGGGGGACCATATTTAGCATGTTCAAAATTGGCGAAATAACCATAGCCTTTTTCATCATAAAGGAAATGCTCTGGAGAAACTTTTCCATGAATAATAGATACTCTAGCTTTTTCATCCTCTTTTGTTTGTTCATACCATTCTTTTAATTTGTTTTCTGAGTATTTTAAAGCTTGCCTAATATCGTGATAATACATGCAAAACATTAATTCAAATGGCGACATATATTCTGTACTTTCACATTGCTCAATAAATCCATCTAAAAATTCTTGTTCTTTTTCCAACTCTAATAATGCATTTTCATAATGTTCTTGTCTATCTTCTTTTTCTATGGTAACTTCCTTTGACGATAATATATGAAGTCTTGCTAATTCTCGAAACATCTGCTGCTGCTTTTTAAAATAATTCTCCCGATCCTCATTTGGCAGCCATGGCATTAAATAATAAAGTTTTTGCTCATACAGAATAGCATATCTTCCATCCACCGTTGGAAAGATCGGAACAATCCGGTTATAGCCTTTTTGATATAATGTTCTAACATGCCTAATAAAATCAGATCCATTATGTGGATCAATCCCCTTTAAAGCAAAGGTTCCTTTACTACAGTAGATTTTTGTTATATGACCAAACTCCTCTACGAAATGCGGCTCTACTGCATAAGGCTTTAAAATGGGGGTATATTTTTTTATTGTGTTTTTTTCACTCATACGCTCCCACTCTTTCTAAAAAACGAACACTATTTTCCACTATTAACCTAACATTTTACGTCCTGAGAGAAGAACAAAAGAAAAACAGCCAAGCAGGGATGGCAGCCATACTTGCCTGTTTTTTTAGAGGTTGTTTAAAAAGTCCGGTAAAAATGACACGGCGAATTTCTTCGTTGTCTTACTTTTCCGCTTCTCACGTATTAACTAGAGGATCTTCCACTAAAAACGCTCACGTCCTGTGAGCAACGTTGAAGTCACCACATCCTGCGGAAGGCCGATGCTCAAAGTGAAGACGCCTCGAACTTCTTGGTCCTTTTTATCCTCCTTTTTGAACACGCACTATTATTACTTTTCAGCATATTTAACAGGAATATATAGCACCTGACCTTCATAAATATCCTGATTTGCTTCCATTTGATTTTCCTTTAAAATGCTATGAACTTGAATATTATAGCGCTCACTTAATTTTTCCAGTGTTTCTCCAGTTTGCACAATGCAAACTTTTATTTTTGTATGAGTTTCTTCCTCTTTTCTAGCAAAAAACTCTGTAAAGGTTAACGATTTTGTTTTTTTGAAAATGCCCTTTTTCTTTTTAGCATCCTTATCATTATGAGAAGATGATTCTTCTATCTCTTCTGCATCTTCCAAATCACCTTGATAAGAGGATTCTTCTAATTTTAATTCAGAAGAATCTTGTGGCGGCTTTTGAAAAACCTCATCAGCAGGGTACGTATCTTTTTGATTTCGGAATAATGCCACTTTCATTTCTTGTTCTTCTTTATTTACTTTATATGTTGGAATCTCTTGTTCATCCTTTACTGATTCAGAAAAAAACGGAACAATATTGTCTTCTGTTTCCTCTGCAACTCCAAAATCTTCCTCGGCCTCTGGTGACTTTCGCACTTCCACTTCAAATGGTTCATATAACTCGTTTCCATCTTCTGTTTCTTCACCAGCATGGCGAACTTCTTCCTCCAAAAGCGGACTTACTGCTTGAAAAGGGCTAACCGCAATCTCAATCGGCTCTTCCTCATAAAACTCCTCATCTTCTTCTGTATCTTCTTGCCCTCTGTACGCAAGTTCCACTTCTTCTGTATCTTCTTGCTCCCTATAAGCCAGTTCTACTTCTTCTATATCTTCCTGCTCTCTATAAGCAAGTTCTACATCTTCTTCTGCTTCTTCCTGCTCTCTATAAGCCAGTTCCGTTTCTTCTTCTATTTCATTGTCTTCCTGAATTTCTTGCTGTGCATCATTGGTTAATCCTGTAATAGATAAATCTGCTGTTAAATTCAAGCAGCTTCTTTCTGGAAATACATAATCAAATGTTTCCACTTGTACTTCCATATCATCCAGGCTAGTAATTCTTGTGATCGGAATTGTTATATCGACAGGAAAATGATGTAAAAATTCACAAACACCTTCTTCTCTCTCCATAACGGAATGCATTAATTTCGGAGCCTTAAAAACTTCCTCATCTTCTAATTGATTTTCTTGAGACCGAGTGTATTCTCCTGTTAATTCTAATGAACCTTGAATGGTAATATACTGATCGTTTTCTTGGATTGTTATATTCGGGTCAAGTGAAATAGAAAGCAAATCTTCTACTTCCTGTCCTTTTTGAAACCAGACTGACTCTTCCAATGAAAACCGTAAAGTAGACGAATTTTCTTGAGACAAAGCGACTCCTCCCTTCATTCCTTTTACGTTTATCACTATGTCAATTACAATTTATGAATGAAAAGTTCAATTTATGTTAGAATCTTCTTCTAATTAGTTAATTTTCATGAGTCTTCCCTGAAAAAAGGCGCTTTCCATGGCGCGGGCGCCGACCTCCTCGCTGTGTGAGCCTGTCCCACAATTTCCTTAAGAGTCTTCGGGTATTCTGACTGCTCCTGCTTGTAAATCTAAGAAACCTGCTTTTTTCATGTACCATATTGTAAATTTAGTTGCATGGATGTCTAACAAAAAAAATAAGAGGGGAAATTCCCCTCTTATTTTCTCAATTGTGAAAATGCTGTTTCTGCTGCTGTTATTGTTTTTTCGATTTCTTCATCTGTTAAGGTTGTGGATAAGAACATTCCTTCAAACTGGCTCGGGGGCAGGAATATGCCCTGTTCGAGCATGGCGTTGTAAAATTGGGCAAAATAATCTAAATTAGATGTTTTCGCACTCTCATAGTCTTTCACATCTTCATTGGTAAAGAAGAAGCCAATCATTGATCCTGCCCGATTAACGGTAAATGGAATATCATATTTTTTGGCTGCAGCATATAAACCAGCTTCCAGTTTATCCGCTTTGTGAACAAACATCGTATATGTCTCTTCTGACAGTTGAGATAATGTTTCATACCCTGCCGTCATTGCCAATGGATTACCTGATAATGTACCTGCTTGATAAATTGGACCGCTTGGTGCAATCTGATTCATAATTTCTGCTTTACCACCGTATGCTCCTACAGGAAGTCCGCCACCAATTACTTTTCCTAAGCAGGTTAAGTCTGGGGTAATGCCAAAATAGCCTTGTGCACAGCCATAGTCTACTCGGAAACCAGTCATTACTTCATCAAATATAAGCAATGCTCCATATTGGGTCGTAATATCACGCAGCCCTTGTAAAAATCCTGGTTTTGGCGGCACAACTCCCATATTCCCTGCAACTGGTTCGACAATAATACCAGCGATATCGTCTCCAAATGTTTCAAAAGCATAACGGATGCTTTCAAGGTCATTGTAAGCAACTGTAATTGTATTGGCAGCAACACCTTCTGGAACTCCTGGGCTGTCAGGCAACCCTAGTGTAGCAACACCTGAACCAGCTTTTATCAGCAAAGAATCGCCGTGTCCATGGTAGCAGCCCTCAAATTTAATTATTTTATTTCTGCCTGTATATCCACGAGCTAAACGTATGGCACTCATTGTTGCTTCTGTACCAGATGAAACCATACGGATGATTTCAATCGATGGTACTCGCTCTTTTACAAGTGCAGCAAGTTTGTTTTCTATTAAGGTCGGTGCACCAAAGCTTGTGCCAAGTTCTGCAACCTTTTTTATCCCTTCTACTACTTGATCATTAGCATGTCCTAAAATTAGTGGTCCCCAAGACAATACATAATCAATATATTCATTTTCGTCTAAATCATAAATTTTAGACCCTTTTCCTGATTGAATAAATACAGGATCTCTTTTTACTGATTTAAAAGCACGTACCGGACTGTTTACACCACCTGGCATTAACTGAACCGCTTCTTTAAAGGCTTCTTGTGACTTTTGATAGGAACGCATATATACCCCTCATTTCTTTATTGTTCTTTTAACCAGCGCGCAGCATCTTTTGCAAAATAAGTCATAATCAAATCTGCTCCTGCACGTTTCATTCCAACAAGCATTTCCATTACAATTCGTTGTTCATCAATCCAGCCATTTTGCGCTGCCGCTTTTACCATGCTGTACTCACCGCTTACGTTATAGACAACGATTGGAAGATGCAACTCATTTTTCATATCGCGAACAATATCTAAATATGGCAGACCAGGCTTAACAATAAGGAAATCTGCTCCCTCTGCTACATCTGATTCTGCTTCTCTTAGCGCCTCTAAACGGTTGGCAGGATCCATTTGATATGCTTTTCGATCTCCAAATTGTGGCGTGCTATCCGCCGCCTCGCGGAATGGACCATAAAAAGCAGAAGAATATTTTACTCCGTAAGACATTATTGGTATATCTAAATAGCCTGCTTTATCTAAGCCTTTACGGATTTCTGCAACAAAACCATCCATCATATTGGATGGTGCAATAATATCTGCACCCGCTTCCGCTTGGCTTACTGCCGTTTTCACAAGCAGTTCAAGCGATTCATCATTTAACACTTTTCCTTCTTCAACAATGCCGCAATGTCCATGACTTGTGTATTCACATAAACAAGTATCTGCAATAACTACGATTTCGGGATAATTCTTTTTGATAAAACGAATTGCTTCCTGGACAATTCCATGATCATGAAAGGCTTGTGTGCCACATTCATCTTTTTCCAATGGGATGCCAAATAAAAGAACGGACTTTATTCCAAGCTGTTGTACTTCATCCATTTCCTCTCCTAGACGATCTAAAGAATGATTAAATATACCGGGCATCGAGGAAATTTCCCGCTTAATATTCTCTCCTTCCGCTACAAAAATAGGGTAAATTAAATCTTCCGTATGTAAATATGTTTCTCTTACAAGTGCTCTCATGCTTGCAGATTGTCTAAGTCTGCGGTGGCGTTTAAATTCCATTGTCTTCAATCTCTCCTCTATCTGTTGATTGTTAAATAGTGAACTAAATCTTCCATCATGCTTTCAACCGTAAAAACTTCCGGCATCACATGGACGTTGATATGATAATAGTCTAACCTTTCTTTTGTAACAGGACCAATACAAACAACCATTAAATCGTCTATTTTGCTGTGCAAATCATATTTTTCCACAACAGACATAAAATGATCGACCGTTGATGTGCTAGTAAAAAAAAGAATATCAAGTTCTTTTGCACTTAACGCATTAGCGAGCAATTTTTCACTTTCCTTTGGAAAATACGTATGGTATACAATCGCTTCATCTATACAAGCACTTCTTTTTTTTAGATTGATAACAAGATAATCTCTTGCTAAATTTCCTTTTACAATTAGCACTTTTTCATTATTTCTTACAATCAAACTAAATTCTTCTACAAAGGTTTCAGCCACATATTCACTTGGGACAAAATCAGGTTTGTACCCGAATGATAACAGTGTCTTCGTTGTTTTCTCACCAATTACGGCTATTTTAGGGATTTTTCCTTCAAAACGATCCAGCTGATGAAAAAATGCCTGCACCCCATTGCTGCTTGTAAAAACAAACCAATCATAATAGCTTCCCTTGACGCATCTTGTTATTATTTCGGCAGAAAGTGGACATTCGCTAAATTCTAGTAAAGGAATTTCTACTGCTCTGCCGCCTAATGAGGCAACTTTTTCAGAAAGAGATGCTGCTTGTTTTTTGGAACGTGGAATCAGCACTGTTTTTCCAAAAAGCGGATCAGCCATCAATAATATTCTCCTCTTTTAACTGATCAATTAATTTTTTCGCCCCTTTTTTTGTTAAAACAGATGCAGCAAGCTCTCCGACATCCACTGGATTATTTCCACTTATTTTCTCTTTATAAACCGTTTTTCCGTCTGGCGATGTCACAAGTGCTGTTAAAACAACTTCCTTACCATCTAATTCTGCAAATCCAGCTATCGGAACTTGGCATCCTCCATCCATTTTATTCAGAAAGGCTCTTTCCGCATAAACGGTCCTTGTTGTCTCTTCACTAGATAGTTTGCTTAATAGCTCTAATACTTCCTTATCATCTTCTCTGCATTCAATAGCAAGTGCTCCTTGACCGACAGCCGGCAGACACACTTCCGGATCTAAAAATTCAGTTACCACATCACTTGTCCAACCCATTCTCGCTAAACCAGCAGCAGCCAAAATAATCGCGTCATAATCTTCTGTTTCTAGCTTCTTCAGGCGAGTGTCGATATTCCCACGAATCCATTTAATTTGCAAATCTGGTCGTTCTGCTAGAAGCTGTGCCCCTCTTCTTAAGCTGCTTGTTCCAATAACAGCCCCTTTTTTCAACTCTTTTAAAGGAATATGATTTTTACTAATTAGAGCATCTCGGTGATCTTCCCTCGGTGGAATGCAACCTATAATCAACCCAATTGGCAAAATTGCAGGCATATCTTTCATGCTATGTACGGCGATATCAATTTCTTTATTTAACATGGACTGCTCTATTTCTTTCACAAACAATCCTTTTCCGCCAACTTTCGAAAGGGTTACATCTAAAATAACATCCCCTTTTGTCACCACTTCTTTTACTTCAAACTCAAAAGACGGATCTAGTTTTTTGAGTTGTTCAATCACCCAATTTGTTTGTGTAATCGCTAATTTGCTTCTTCTTGAACCAACAATGATTTTCCTCATAAAACACCTCCAAAAAAATTTGAACCATAGCTTTTCCTAACAATACTTTCTTCCCTTTGCTGTTGGTATTAGCATAAAAGTTTCTTTGTATAAGAAAAGTAGTAAAGTACGCCCGCTTTTATGAACATATGTAATAGCTGTTCTCACACCTCTTTATTCCATTTAAAAGTGAAAAGCAGAAAAATTGCCGATTAAAAAAAAATTGATTAATACAATCAAAAAACTAACAATATTTAATTGAGCGATATTTTTCCCTCTTAGCTTTTTAGATACACGTAAATATAAGTAGCTACTGTATATTAATAATACGATAAATGAGCCAATGATTTTTGGATCATACCAAAAAAAGTCAGGTTTTTGAATAATTGCCCATTGAATGCCTAGAATTAGAGCGATTAAAAGAATCGGAACACTTATAACATTTAGAACATAAGAAATATGCTCAAGCCTCGCCAAATCTGGTATTCTTTTTAATCTTTTTCCCCATCGCTTCTTTTTTAGCAGATCAAATTGAATACAATATAGAAGGGAAAAAATAAAAGACAAGGAAAAAGCACCATAAGATAAAATAGCTGCAGTAATATGAATAAAAAGCAGTTCAGAAACGGCTTGTGCAGCAAGCTTTTCACTTTGCTCCCGAATAGGAGCAAACGTATGAATGGCCATAACGATAAAACCTAAAACATTCGTAAAAAAAGCAAAAAAGTCCACTTTTAACAAACGGTTTATCGCAAGGGATAAGGAAATCAATACCCATGTATAAAAATATAATCCTTCCATAATGCTTAGTACAGGGAATCGCCCAGTCTCCATCATATACAACCCCAAAAACGAGGTTTGCAATGCCCAAACAAATGAAAGTAACCAGAAAGCCGTTTTGTTTGCTTTCTGGTTATTATGCATAAAATCAAAAAAATAAAACAAAACAGAAAATGCATATAAAATAAGCATAAATTCATGAAGCCTTGTCATGTACATATCCTGCATATTTGCTTCCCCTTTAACAACACAATTCAAATGAAATGAAACGAACAACAATACAATTTAAAAGAAGCAGACCGCTTAGGGTTGTAAAGTTGTTTGAACAGAAGATCTATATACTTCCTTTTCTACTTTCGATGGCTGATCTTCTTGTAACATATCTTGCAATTGAAAGATTTTCACAAATAACGCTAACGATTTTTCCGCATCCTCTGTTGATGCTAGCTCCTTGACTTGGAGAATCGGGTCTTTCAATAGTTGATTAATAATACTTTTTGTATGCTTGTTTAACACTTTTTTATCCCGTTCACTTAGATGCGGCAGCTTTCTTTCCATGCTTTTCATTGTTTCAGATTGAATCGATAATGCTTTTTCGCGCAAAGAAGATATAACTGGTACAATTCCCAATAAATGCAGCCATTGATTAAATTCTACTATTTCCTCTTCAATCATCAGCATAATCTTGGCAGCTTCCTTTTTACGCTCCTGCATATTTGCTTCCACAATACCTTCCAAATCATCAATATCATAAAGAAACACGCTTTCGAATTCAGCTATATCCGGATCTAAATCTCTTGGAACAGCAATATCCACCATAAAAAGCGGCATTCCTTTGCGGATTTTTTCAATATTTTGCATCATCGTTTTTGTAATAACAAAAGTATTGGATCCTGTTGAACTGATAACGATATCTGCATCAATCAAAGCACATTGCAGCTCATTCAGCGGTTTTGCCTGCCCTTCAAAACGATCAGCCAATCCTTGTGCTTTTTCAAATGTGCGATTTATCACCGTCACATTTTTCGCGCCATTACTATATAGGTTCTCAATAGCTAATTCACCCATTTTTCCGGCGCCTAAAATAAGCACATTTTTATTTTCAATCGTTCCAAAGATTTTTTTTGCCAATTCCACTGCTGCATAACTAACAGAGACTGCATTTCCACCGATTTCTGTTTCCGTATGCGCTCTTTTTGCTAATGTAATAGCTTGTTTGAAAAGCTGATTAAAAACCGTTCCAACAGCACTGATTTTTTGGGCTTCCAAAAAACTAGTTCGTACTTGACCAAGTATTTGCGTTTCTCCTACAATCATAGAGTTTAATCCGCATGCTACTTGAAATAGATGGTTAATTGCACCTTCTTGTTCATACACAAATAAATATGGAACAAATTCATTTTGCTCCATCCCAAACCATTCTGATAAAAATTCTTTTATATAGTAACGACCAGTGTGTAATTGATCGACTACCGCATATATTTCTGTTCTATTGCATGTAGATAAAATGACATTCTCTAATAAACTCTTTTTATTTTGCAATTGATTCATCGCTTCCCCTATTTTGGATGAATCAAACGTTAAACGCTCGCGTATTTCTACTGGGGCCGTTTTATAATTAAGTCCAACAACCATTATATGCATAAGCTAAATGACACCCCTAACAATTCAAATAAACAGTAAGTTATTTATAATAATTCTAAATATGGATTTATTATAGCAGATTTTGATTATGAATGTATGGATAAAGTCTTCCTTATTTGTGAACAAATTGTGAAATCTTGTACAAGAATTTGAAAATAGCACTGCACTCTCGATTAACCCGCAAGCTACTTTGTGCTGTAAATTACTTCTTTTCATCACCATGGTGTAAATCTTTCTTAGCATGAATGTCTGAAAGGAATGAAAAGATAACATTTCTATCCTCTTTTGCAAAGTCGATAAAAACAATATTTAACCTTGCTCTTTTTCTACTTATGATAAAACCAAATCTATTACATTTTATCATAAGTAGCTTCCATTTTCCGCAACGATTTATTTCCAGCCAGATGATTCAACGCTATAGAAATTCTGCCGTTTCTGCATCCATACAAAGCCCTGCATCCAGTAAATGGCACTTTTTCTTCACCCTAAAATTATGAATGATAGGCTGTTTTATCAAAGCTGTTGTTTTTACCAAAAATAATAGAAAAGTACTTAGTTTCCTGCTAGTCTAACAGCAACTATCTTTTCGAAAAATAACCTAATAATATCATACCTTTTTTTCCCTTTTCTTACTCCTTTTATTCTGAGAATTTTTGATATTCCTCTTCTTTTTACACATGCTTTTAGTTTATTTCTTTAGTTTGAATCACTATCCAATTAAAAATCTAAGGTTGCAATTCTTTTTATATACCAATAAAATGTGAAGATGTCAGACATTATTTGCAACAAGGAGATTACGCGATGAAAAACAACTATATAAACACTGCCTCAAGCCTTTATATAAACTATTTATTGCTTGGCATGGTCAATATTATGCTTGCATCAAATATGTCTTATTTAATGAAACAGCTAAATACAGATCATGCAGGAATTAGTTATATTATTTCGGCGATTGGAATTGGCAAATTACTTTCTTATTCTCTTTCTGGCATCTTATCAGACAAATTTGGAAGAAAACCGCTTGTCCTGATTTCCGGGCTGATAATGGCCATATTTTTAGTAGGCATTCCACTAGCTCCAACCTATCAAATAGCATTTTTGTTTGCCATACTTGCCGGAGTTGCTAATTCCGCTATGGACGCTGGAACATATCCAGCACTTATTGAAATATTCCCTAAAGCAACAGGGTCTGCCAGTGTATTAATAAAAGCATTTATGTCAGCCGGAGCTGCTCTGCTTCCAATCATGATTGCCTTTTTTGCAAACCATGAATTTTTTTATGGTTATGCGTTTTTTGTGCCTGCAGCCATTTATCTTTTAAACACGCTGTTCTTATTTAAAAGATCATTTCCTAATCATAAGGTAGAAGATGCTCCGTTACTCGATACTACAACTGAAGTGGGGAAATTCCAATCGGAACCACGGTTCTGGAAGGAAGGGATTGCTCTTATTATCATGGGCTTTACTTCTACTTCGCTGTTTACCGTTTCGCAAATTTGGCTTCCAACCTTTGGACAAGAAGTAATTGGCATGAGCGCGGAAAGTTCTGTTAAGCTATTAAGTTTTTACAGCATTGGTGCCTTGCTTTCTGTTTTAGCATTATCCATTCTATTAAAGAAAATAATAAAACCGATTACTGTTGTAGTTGTTTATCCGATCATTACCTTTTTTTCAGTGCTCGTGTTATTATCCATTAAAGCACCAAGCATCGCTATTCTTGCTTCCTTTTTCTTAGGATTTTCCACAGCTGGCGTTTTCCAATTAACCATCACAATCATGACAGAATTATTTTGGAAAAAGAAGGGTTCCGTAACTGGACTTGTTGCAACAGCAGCCGGGTTAGCTTCCGTTCTATTGCCAATCGCTACTGGAATCATGTCAAAAACCGGGCATATTTCCATTATCTTTATATTTGACTCAGCTCTATCGATTGTTGGAGTTGCTGCTGCAGCTTTCGTTAACTATCGATATAGGAAAATAGTAAAAACTAAATCAGAAAATAAAATACAAATATCCGCATCTTAAATTTTTAAATCGCTGCCCCCTATGTGACAGCGATTTTTTATATAGACACTAAAAAGAAAGACAATACCAAGCAGCCGGAATACACGAAGACTCCTATGGGATTGCGAGACGAACGAGACCCCGCAGCGTAGCGAAGGGTATTCCACCTGCGGAACCTTTTTTCAGGGTAGCCATAATGTAAAACAACAAAAAAGGTTTTTACATTTTATAAAGGAGTACCTCCCTTTTATGTCGAAATGAATAATGACCAAAATCAGCTATACATTTCCTAACAAAAAGATAAAACAAGCAACACGTTTCTGCTTTATTTAGTTGAATCTTTTGATAGCTTTGTTAGAATAACTTATTGGACAGCTTCATCTGTCAAAAAAACCTCGCATACGTATTGAATGCATATACACAGCACAAAAGAGACCAGTTTCACCAATATATTTATAAGATTGCTGCTAAAGAAAGACAAACAGGAGGACTTATGAAAACACAAAAATTATTCTCTGGCATTATTTTAATTGGGTTTGGCTTATATTTTCTTTTAAAAGAGTATCCTATTCCATCCATTTCTTTTCTGTTAGTTTGGCCGACCTTGCTATTCATCATCGGCATTGCTTTTTTATTTCAAGGATATGGAGGAAAAGATTTTAGTTTCATTTTACCTGGCATAATTTTAACAGGATTTGGTCTTCATTTTCATTTAGTTCATAAACTATCGATATGGCCAGATCATGCTGGCACCTTTGTATTAATTATTGCATTAGGATTTATTCTTCAGCATCAAAAAACAGGGAAAGGAATGGTAAATGGCTTATTATTTCTGCTATTAGCATTTCTACTGTTGTTTTACCAAGACATCCTTAAAACAGTTGGCTTTTTAAAACTCAGTCCTGCAGCCATGAGAAAAATCATCCCTATCTTATTCCTGCTTGTTGGAGGATATTATTTAGTTTCTAGGAAAAAGTGATAACTAAGAATTAAGCATACGCTTTTAATCGGAATGGATTCTTATATTACTCTGTCAATATTCCTGCTGGACTGCGCCAGAGTATCCTCGTTGCCTTTATTGCTTTTTTTGCAGAACTCCTACATCCCTGCTTTAATCAAAAACAGTGCACATATCGCCCCCAAAACCAAAACAATAAAAATAGTGAGTGCCGTTTTTCAGCACTCACTATCTACATATGCACTTATTTAGCCAGATGTTGAAGCAAAGACCACACTTTATCTTTTCCTTCGCCCGTTTCTGAAGAGAATAAAATAAGGTAATCCTTCTCACTTAAATCGAATGTTTCTTTTGTAACTTTTAAATGCTTTTGCCATTGTGACTTTGATATTTTATCCGCTTTTGTCGCAATAATGACACAAGGAATATCATAATGCTTTAAAAAGTCATACATTAAAACATCATCTTTTGATGGAGCATGTCTAAGGTCGGTAATTAATATAACCGCTCTCAGCTGTTCTCTTGATGTGAAATACGTTTCCAGCATCTTTCCCCATGCTTCTCGTTCCTTCTTTGAAACTTTTGCGTAGCCATATCCTGGCACATCCACAAAATGAAGAATTTCATTAATTAAATAAAAATTTAATGTCTGTGTTTTACCAGGCTTAGACGAAATACGCGCTAACGCTTTTCTTCCAAGCATTTTATTAATAAAGGAGGATTTCCCTACATTTGATCTACCTGCCAACGCAAATTCTGGTATATTTGTTTCAGGATATTGATGTGGCTTTACAGCACTAATTACGATTTCTGCACTATTTACTTTCAAGAATTTACACTTCCGTTCAGAGCATGTTTTAATACTTCGTCTACATGAGATACAAGGATAAACTCAAGATCCTCACGTACACTTTCTGGAATATCTTCTATATCTTTTTCATTGTCTTTTGGCAAAATAATGGTCGTTAAACCTGCTCGATGGGCGCCTAATGATTTTTCCTTTAGCCCTCCGATCGGCAGCACTCTGCCTCTTAATGTTACTTCCCCTGTCATTCCAACCTCTTTTCTAATCGATTGACCCGATAAGGCGGAGACAAGTGCAGTAACCATGGTAATCCCTGCTGAAGGTCCATCTTTTGGTACTGCACCTTCTGGAACATGGATATGAATATCATTTTTTTCGTGAAATTTCGGATCAATGCCAAGCTCCTCTGATTTAGAACGAATATAACTAAATGCTGCTTGAGCAGATTCTTTCATCACATCGCCAAGTTTTCCTGTTAAAACCAACTTGCCTTTCCCAGGCGCTAATGATACTTCTATTTGAAGTGTGTCACCACCAACAGTAGTGTAAGCAAGCCCAGTTGCAACGCCCACTTGATCCTCTGATTCAGCCTGGCCAAATCGGAATTTCGGTTTACCCAGAAACTCTTCTACATTTTTGCTTGTAAGAATAATTTTTTTCTTGTCTCCTGTCACAATTATTTTCGCAGTTTTTCGGCAAATCGTGGCAAGTTGTCTTTCCAAGCTTCGTACGCCTGCTTCACGCGTATATAATCGGACAATTTTTTGAATGGCATCTTCTCTAATTTGAAGCTGCCCTTTTGTTAAACCGTGATCTTTAATTTGTTTGGTGAGTAGATGATCTTTTGCAATGTGTATTTTTTCAATCTCTGTATAACCAGCAATCGAAATGATTTCCATTCTATCTCTTAGAGGAGCAGGAATGGTAGCTAAATTATTGGCTGTAGCAATAAACATTACTTTGGAAAGATCATACGTTTCTTCAATATAATGATCACTAAAGCTATGATTTTGTTCCGGGTCCAATACTTCCAGCATAGCTGCTGAAGGATCTCCACGAAAATCATTAGACATTTTGTCAATTTCATCTAATAAAAATACTGGATTGATTGTTCCAGCTTTTTTCATTCCTTGAATGATTCTGCCAGGCATAGCTCCTACATACGTTCTGCGATGCCCTCGTATTTCAGACTCATCCCGAACGCCTCCAAGGGAAATGCGAACAAAATGACGATTAAGAGACTTTGCAATGGAACGAGCCAAACTAGTTTTCCCGACACCTGGAGGACCTGCTAAGCATAAAATTGGTCCTTTTAAGGATTTCGTTAAACTTTGTACCGCTAAATACTCTAATACTCGTTCTTTTACCTTTTCAAGCCCGTAATGGTCTTTATCTAATACTTTTTCCGCTTTGACAATATTTAGATCATCCTCTGTTTCTTTTGACCAAGGCAATGCAATTAACCATTCAATATAATTTCGAATAACCGAGCTCTCCGCAGAAGTTGACGGGATTTTTTCATAACGATCCAGTTCTTTTAAAGCAGTTGTTTTGATATGTTCTGGCATCCCAGCAGCTTCTATTTTTTCCGTAAGTGTGCTTACTTCTCCACTCTTGCCGTCTTTATCACCAAGCTCTTTTTGAATGGCTTTCATTTGTTCTCGTAAATAATATTCCTTTTGTGTTCTTTCCATTGATTTTTTCACACGCTGTCCAATTTTCTTTTCTAAGTTCAGGACTTCTTTTTCATTGTGAATAATATCAATCACATAATTAATTCTTTTTTTGTTTTCTAGTGTTTCTAAAATATGCTGTTTTTCTTTCAACTTAATTGGTAAGTGAGAAGAAATAATATCGGCCATTCTTCCTGGCTCTTCCATATCTGCAACTGTAGAATATGTTTCATTTGATATTTTCTTTGAAATTTTTATGTATTGCTCAAAGTATTGAAGCAATGTGCGCATTAATGCTTCGTCTTCCACATCCTTGGAAGTATCTTCTTCATATACATTTAAGCTCGCCGCAAAATATCCGTCTTCTTCTATTATTTCTTGAATTTCTGCTCTTTTAAGCCCCTCCACTAATACTCGAATTGTACCATTTGGCAGCTTTAACATTTGCTTCACTTTCGTTAGTGTACCTAATTTGTATAGATCCTCTTCAGAGGGATCATCCATATCCATATCCTTTTGCATGGTTAAAAAAATTAGATGGTCATCTACCATTGCTTTTTCAAGTGCCTGCACCGATTTTTCACGACCAACATCTAGATGTAAAACCATCGTTGGATAAACAAGCAAACCTCGAAGCGGCAGGAGGGGGACAATTGTATTATTCGTTTTCTCCATAACGTTGCACCTCCAGCAATAAAAAGTTCCTTTACATTTCTAATACTTTGTACAATTCTATCTTATTTATGAAAAAGTGTCTATTAACTAGAGTTATTATCCGTTTATACTGATTAGAACTTTTTCTTTTCTAAATACGACATCTGTTATCAAAAAATATCCTTACAATCTAAAGGTAGCCAATCATGTTTTTTATTGGACGACTTTTCAGTTTCAACATTTTAGCTTATAACTAATATTAGTATCTTAACAAACGGTCAGTAATATGTCTTGTGAACAAAAAAATTTTCCGCTAAAATAACGAATAAATAAAGGGGATACATAAGATTGTACTTAATTAGACAAGTGAAAAGGACATAATGTAACAAATAATTTTTATTATACAGATAAAAAAGCGGTTTCTTTTTAATAAAAGCTTAACTAACCTACATTTTACCCTACTCCATTATAAAGCATTTGCTCTGTTAGGAAAACGTTCCTTTCTATTTTTAATGGTTATAAAGGCATAAACGAAAACAAGCTTTAATTTTCACCATCGCAGGAAAATTAAAGCTTGTTTACTTACAGTGCGTGTTCAAAAAGGAGGATAAAAAGGATCGAAAAGTTCGAGGCGGTTTGCTCCCGAGCATCGGCCTTTCACAGGATGTGGTGACTTCCGCGTTGCTCACAGGACGTGAGCGCTTTTAGTGGAAGATCCTTTCGTTAAATACGTGAGAAGCAGAAAAGCAAACCAACGAAGAAATTCGATGTGTCATTTTTACCGGACTTTTTGAACAACTTCTTACATGCTTTTTTTCTTTGTTATATCAATTGCAGCTGGAATTATCTCGTCTTTTATATGCTCTTTAATTAAAGCATGATCTAGTACTTCTTTTAATGTGGTAACCGGAATTAATGTAATACCTTGTACTTCCTGTAATACAGATTGCATATTTTCTTGTGGAATAATTACTTTGTTTACGCCTGCCTTTTGCGCTGCTTTTACTTTTGCAAGCACCCCGCCGACAGGCTTCACTTTTCCATGAATACTTATTTCACCTGTCATTGCTACTTTATGGTCAATTGGAAATTTATAAATTGCTGAGTATATCCCGGAAGCCATTGATATTCCAGCAGAAGGACCATCTATGGGTATTCCACCTGGGAAGTTTACATGAATATCGTATTGGTCTGCCGGTACATTCATCGAACGAAGAACCGTAATGACATTTTCGATGGATCCTCTAGCCATACTTTTTCTTCTTATTGATTTCCCTTGTCCATTAATGCTCTCTTCTTCCACTATACCTGTTATATTAATGGATCCCTTCTCCTTGGCTGGTATAACGGTAACCTCTATTTCTAACAATGCACCAATATTCGTACCATATACAGCGAGACCATTTACAGAACCAATAGAAGACTCTTTGTTTATTTTTCTTTCCATACGAGGAATGAGCTGACTAGAATTAATAACCCATTCTAATTCTTCCTCTTTAATAAAGGTTCTATCTTCTCCGATTGCCAATCCAGCAGAGATTTGAATCATATTTACTGCTTCCCTGCCGTTTCTTGCATATTCTGCTAATATTTCTAATGATTGATCACTAATTCCCAATCTTACTTTATCAGCAGCTTTTTTGCCAATTTTCACTACTTCCTCTTTTGTTAATTCTCGGAAAAATACTTCCATACAGCGCGAACGAATAGCTGGCGGTATTTCATTAGGTGTTCTTGTTGTTGCCCCAACTAAACGAAAATCAGCAGGAAGACCATTTTGAAAAATATCGTGAATATGGGTTGGTATCTGCGTATTTTCTTCATTATAGTAGGCACTTTCAAGAAAAACTTTTCGGTCTTCCAGCACTTTCAACAGCTTGTTCATTTGCGTTGGATGAAGTTCACCGATTTCATCAATAAACAATACTCCACCATGTGCATTTGTGACAGCACCTTGCTTTGGCTGAGGTATTCCTGCTTGTCCCATTGCCCCAGCACCTTGATAAATGGGGTCATGAACAGATCCAATCAATGGATCAGCTATTCCTCTTTCATCGAACCTTGCTGTCGTTGCATCCAATTCTACAAAGACAGAATTTGTTTTAAAAGGAGACTTCTGATTCTTTTTTGATTCTTCTAAAACCAGTCTTGCGGCAGCTGTTTTTCCTACTCCAGGCGGCCCGTAGATAATAACATGTTGAGGATTAGGACCACAAAGAGCTGCCTTCAATGCTTTTATCCCATCTTCCTGCCCTACAATATCGGCAAAGCTTGTAGGACGAACCTTCTCAGACAAAGGTTCTGTCAGGGAAATGGCTCGCATTTTCCGCAATTGGTCCATTTCCTTTCTTGATTCTCGATCAATCGATACTTTTTGTGTTCTTTGGTTTTTCAGCAAATTCCAAAAATACAGTCCAATTATTATTCCAAAAAATAATTGGACAAATAAAGCTATCTCCGTCCAACTCATATAAATACCTCCCGAATATTATCATGCTGCTAAAAATTAGTATCTCCTTCCATGAGTTGGAATAAACAAGTTTTCTTGAAAAATAGAAGAAGTTTAAATAAGACTTTATTTTTTTAGACAATTCACCTAAATGTGCGTGTTCAAAGGAGAATAAAAAGGACCAAGAAGTTCAAGGCGGCTTTACTTTGAGCATCGCCCTTCCAAGGGATGTGGTGACTTCAACGTTGCTCACAGGACGTGAGCTTTTTTTTTGTTGAAGATCCTCTCGTTGGATACGTGAGAAGCCGAAAAGGGAAGTTAACGAAGAAATTCGACGCGTTATTTTTACCGGACTTTTTGAACAATCTTTAAAAAGCGGCGCGCACTTAAGTAGTCCGTAGTCGAATACATTTCGCTTTCCATGGGGCTGGCGCGGCTCATCCTCGTTTTACTGCATGGCCTCGTCTTTTTCACTTTTCCACGGGAGTCATCTTATAGTAGACGAGGTGAGGGAAGCGTTAAAATAGATAAAACGCTTACATAAGATGGCTAACTGACTTCAGAAAACATAAACTTTTGTTTGAAGCAAAACTATTTTGCGATTATTCCGCGGTTCTCCCAATTATTCCACATTTCTCTCAATTATTCCGCATTCCTCTCGATTATTCCGCATTCCTCTCGATTATTCCGCGTTCCTCTCGATTATTCCGCGTTCCTCCCATTTATTCCGCGGTTCTCTCAATTATTCCGCGTTCCTCCCGATTATTCCGCGTTTCTCTCAATTATTCCGCGTTCCTCCCGATTATTTCGCGTTTCTCTCGATTATTCCGCGGTTCTCTCGATTATTCCGCGTTCCTCTCAATAATTCCGCGTTTCTCTCAATAATTCCGCGTTCCTCTCAATTATTCCGCGTTCCTCCCAATTATTCCGCGTTTCTCCCAATTATTCCGCGCTCCTCCCAATTATTCCGCGTTCCTCTCGATTATTCCGCGCTCCCCTCGATTATTCCGCGTTTCTCCCAATTATTCCGCGTTCCTCTCGATTATTCCGCGTTCCTCTCAATAATTCCGCGTTCCTCTCAATAATTCCGCGTTCCTCCCGATTATTCCGCGTTCCTCTCAATAATTCCGCGTTCCTCCCGATTATTCCGCGTTCCTCCCAATAATTCCGCGTTCCTCTCGATTATTCCGCGTTCCTCTCGATTATTCCGCGCTCCTCTCGATTATTCCGCGCTCCTCTCGATTATTCCGCGTTCCTCCCAAACTCACTAGAGCTAAACACTTATCAAATTTCGTAAATTCTGTACTTTCTAATCTTGCGAAAAAAAGCCTTCCAATAAGTCGATTTTCTCGACTTATTGGAAGGCTCCAATTTGTTATAACTGTTGTTATGCAGATGTTTTTGTTTCTTTTTCGATTACCGTTCCATCTTCCAAAACAAGTTTTGGAGTAGCATTTTCTGATACGGTTTCTTTTGTAATAATACATTTCACAATATCATCACGAGAAGGCAAATCAAACATTACATCCAGCATAATGCCTTCAATAATCGATCTTAACCCACGAGCTCCCGTTTTTCTTTCGATTGCTTTTTTCGCGATTTCTTGAAGTGCTCCCTCTTCAAAATCTAACTCCACATTATCTAACTCAAGCATTTTTTTGTATTGTTTTGCTAAAGCATTTTTCGGTTTTGTTAGAATTTCTACTAACGCCTCTTCATCTAA
Source organism: Niallia sp. WK069_GA_01 (assembly GCF_983173855.1). Taxonomy (NCBI): domain Bacteria; kingdom Bacillati; phylum Bacillota; class Bacilli; order Caryophanales; family Bacillaceae; genus Niallia; species Niallia sp. WK069_GA_01. The sequence goes on along the minus strand of NZ_OZ470138.1, from coordinate 1,733,924 downwards.
TTGGCCAAGACTAGCAATAACTGGTAAACGACCAATAAATTCTGGGATTAGTCCAAAACGAAGTAAGTCTTCTGGCAACACTTTTGATAAAAGATCTTTGTCTTCAATTTCAGCTTCTTTTGTATCTGAACCAAATCCAATTACTTTTTGACCAAGACGTCTTTTAATAATCGGTTCAATTCCATCAAAAGCTCCACCACAAATAAATAAAATATTTGTAGTATCGATTTGAATAAATTCTTGATGAGGATGTTTTCTTCCACCTTGTGGAGGAACACTTGCAACAGTACCTTCTAATATTTTTAATAGGGCTTGCTGCACACCTTCACCAGAAACATCTCTTGTAATAGACGGGTTTTCAGATTTACGGGCTACTTTATCAATTTCATCAATATAAATAATACCCTTTTCTGCTTTTTCCACATCATAATCTGCTGATTGGATCAGTTTAAGAAGAATATTTTCAACATCTTCTCCAACATAACCAGCTTCTGTTAAAGAAGTCGCATCTGCAATGGCAAACGGTACATTCAGAATTCTTGCAAGCGTCTGCGCAAGAAGTGTTTTCCCGCTTCCTGTAGGACCAATCATCGCAATATTACTTTTTGACAGTTCTACATCATCAATTTTGCTGTTAGAATTTATACGTTTATAATGATTGTACACTGCTACTGAAAGGGCTTTTTTTGCTTGATCCTGCCCTATTACATATTCGTCTAAAATATCACGAATTTCATTAGGTTTTGGTACATCTTTAAATTCTACTTCTTCATCTGTTCCAAGTTCTTCTTCAACAATTTCCGTGCACAATTCAATACATTCATCACAAATATACACACCTGGTCCAGCCACTAGCTTGCGAACTTGATCTTGTGTTTTGCCACAAAATGAACATTTTAATTGTCCCTTTTCATCATTAAATTTAAACATGTCTTCACCCCTTAAAAACTTCTTTGTATATGTTTATCCCTCGGATTAATTTTTTTTAAACAAATTTCACAACAGTTATGTATTGCATTGTAACACAATGGCCTATGTACAGGAAATGATACAGCTTGCGGTTCTAATTAATCCGAGGAAATAAAACTTATGTACTTCTTTTCAGCATAACCAGATTTATCAATCTTAAGCCTGGAAATAATGAAAACGAATAAAAGTATATATGCTCCCTGTACATACAAGGTTAAAAGGAATCTTATTGCTTCATTTTATTCTATGTTCCAACTTACTAATATAAAACTAAGGCACGATTCATTCGCGCCTTAGTTTTTTTACTTACTTCTATTATGCAACAGTTTTACTGTTTTCCACAAGAAAATCGATTGCTTTTCTCATTTTTATATCCATTTTTAAGTTTTCTAAGCCGCCAAGTGCTTGTGTAATCGCGTCTACAGGCATTTTGTACATTTCTGCCATTTTTTCTAATTCAGCTGTAGCTTCTTCTTCAGCTACTTCTAAGTTTTCAGCATTAACAATAGCTTCTAATGTCAAGTTAACACGAACACGTTTTTCAGCATCTTCTTTCATTTGGCCTTTAAGTGCATCTTCATCTTGACCAGAGAATTGGAAGTATAATTCAAGGTTCATGCCTTGTTGTTGAAGGCGTTGTTCAAATTCACTCATCATACGGTCAATCTCTGTGTTAACCATTGCTTCTGGGATATCAATAGTTGCATTTTCAGCAGCTTTTTCTACTACTGTATCACGTACTGCATGCTCTGCTTGATGTTTTTTCTCGCCTTCTAAACGTGCTTTAATTTTTTCTTTTAAAGCTTCTAACGTTTCAGCTTCTTCATCTACATCTTTCGCAAACTCATCATCTAATGCAGGAAGTTCTTTTCCTTTAATTTCATGAATCGTTACTTTGAATGTAGCAGGTTTTCCAGCTAATTCTGCTGCATGATACTCTTCTGGGAAAGAAACTTCGATATCTTTCACATCTCCTGTAGCCATGCCAACAACTTTTTCTTCGAATCCTGGAATGAATTGTCCTGAACCTAATTCAAGAGAGAAGTTTTCAGCAGTTCCGCCTTCGAAAGCAACTCCGTTTTGGAAGCCTTCAAAATCCATTACTACTGTATCGCCTAACTCAGCAGCGCCTTCTTCTTTCACTACTAATTCAGCTTGTTTTTCTTGCAAAGCTTTAATTTCAGCATCAACGTCTTCTGCTGTAACTTCAGTGTTTACTGCTTCAACTTCAAGACCTTTGTATTCGCCTAATGTTACTTCTGGTTTTACAATAACAGTTGCTTTGAAAATAAGTGCTTTTCCTTTTTCGATTTGTTCTACATCGATTTCAGGACGATCAACTGGCTCAATGCCTGTTTCTTCGATTGCACCTGCATACGCTTCTGGCAATAAAATATCGATAGCATCTTGGTAAAGAGATTCTACTCCAAAACGTTGTTCGAACATTCCACGTGGAATTTTCCCTTTACGGAATCCAGGAATATTTACCTTTTTCACTACTTTTTTAAATGCTAATTCTAAACCTTCGTTTACTTTTTCAGCGTCTACTTCAATTGTTAAGACACCGCGGTTCCCTTCTAATACTTCCCATTTAGCTGACATACTCTATTTCCCTCCAACATCTATTCTACTTTTCATTACTTTTAACTTTTGTTTAGATACTACTTTATATTATTTTTAAAAAATCAAACTACTATCATTTAGTTACATCGCTAATTACTAGCCTAAATAATAGGAAAAGCAGCAATCTATCAGTCAAAATATCATTCACATTTTCTAAATGCAACCACTACATTATATCATAGGTTCTTGTTGTTTCAACATTCTAGCCTAAATATTAGAATAAGAAATTTCCTCCAAGCTCTTTATGAAGCAATTTGCTTCTTCTATTTCTGCTTCATTAACTCCATAAATACTACTGTATAAAGATATTTTCTCTTCTTGTCCATAATACTCATTAATTATAAAATGATAGGCAGCTGCCCATGTCTTCGCAGTAAATAATTCTAATTTCAACGGGTATAATAGAAAAAATTGACGTTCTAGCAGAACCTTGATGTTTTCAAACAAAACTGGATCTTCATTCTCCAATGTTTCTCTTACTATATTTTTAATTTCTATAAATTGAGATTGTGACTGCATATCTTCAAGCATACTTGGAATAATGTTTATCGTTCTCTTAAATTTATATACCGACAATTCTTTATCATATTCCTGCTCTTTTAAAATATTTAGCAACAAGGTTTTTAAAAATGGACTGCCATCCTCTGACACTAAATACTCTTTTATTTCATCTATATAGGGACGAATATTTTGATTAGCCAATTTTGAAATAAGCACCATTTGTTCATTTGCATCTTGAAGGGAGGTTAATTCCAATTTTCTCCCTATTGGATGAACATTTTCCATTTCATTTTCTTCCTCTTTATTATTGACACTTAGAGCCATCCGTCTGCTGAAATCAAGCATCTTTGAAAAATGTTCTATTTTATTCACTGGAATTTGATGGTCTTCTAATAAAACCTCTATGGTTGTAACAATTTCTTCATATTCATGTAGTTGAACTAAAATCATTAGATACAAATCAAGTACATGAATATAATCACCCATTCCCTGATCCAGCATATTTTTTGCAATATCTTTTGCTTGATGCAAAGAGCCTAATTCATAATAAGATATAATTAGTCCGATTTGTATTTCACTATTTTCGGCATTTAACTCCATTGCTTCTTTAAAATAGGAGATCGCTTCGTAATAGTTTTTTTCCTGTACGGAATCAAGACCTTTTTCTAATAATCGCTGATCTAAATCGGGGAAAAGTACGATATTATCTTTCTTTTTCAAATCCCGCTTTTTCATTTTTTTACCGCCTAATGTCTCTATTTTTAGCTAGTTTAGCATTTTTGTTCTCTTTCTTGCAACCACTCTTTCATCTGCGAAGAAAAAAATACTTTTTAAAACAAATCCCATGCTTCACTAGTTTATCCCGAACACTAGCAGTTCACATTTCAACAAAAAAAAGAATCTGCCCGATGGACAAACTCTTTTATCAGCACCTCATAATACAGACACTTTCGATTTATGTTGTTCATATGCTTCAATTTCCTGATCATATTGAAGGGTTATTTCAATTTCATCCCATCCGTTAAGTAACATCTTTTTCCAATAGGGATGGATAGAGAAAGATTCTTTAAACCCTCTTTCATCCTCTACTGTCTCTTCTTCTAAATTAATTTGCAAAGAATAAGGTTGGTCTTTTGCTGCTTGTAACAAATATTCTACCTTTTCATTATCCAATTGAATAGGAAGCATACCGTTTTTTAAACAGTTTTGATAGAAGATATCAGCGAAAGAAGGTGCAATTACCACTTGAAAGCCATAATCCTGCAAAGCCCACGGTGCATGTTCACGAGAAGAACCACAACCAAAGTTTTTATTTGCAACAAGTATAGTGGCACCTTGATTTTCAGGGAAATTCAATTCAAACTCTGGATTTGCTTCCCCATTCTTCTTAAAACGCCAATCAAAAAAAACAAATTGACCAAACCCTGTTTTTTCTGTTCTTTTTAAAAATTGTTTTGGAATAATCTGATCGGTATCGACATTAACGCGGTCCATTGCAGCCGCCTTGCCAACCAACTTCTTAAATCCGCTCATTTTTTCGCCTCCTTGCTATTGTACTGCTGCTCACTTAACAGCTTTAAACTAATTCCATCACTTGTTCATTTCTTACATCTACAAAGCGGCCATTTATCGCAGCAGCTGCAGCCATTGCCGGACTTACTAAATGTGTTCTAGCTCCCGCACCTTGTCTTCCTTCAAAGTTACGGTTTGAAGTGGAAGCGCAATGTTCACCGCTTGGAACAACATCATTATTCATACTTAAACACATACTGCAGCCCGATTCTCTCCACTCGAATCCAGCCTCTGTAAATATTTCATTTAGACCTTCTTGCTCTGCTTGTTTTTTCACTTTTTGCGATCCAGGAACTACTAATGCACGTACGCCTTCTTGTACTTTACGTCCATTAATAACACTTGCCGCCTGACGCAGATCTTCTATTCGAGAATTAGTACAGGATCCGATAAACACATGCTGGATTTTAATATCTGTTATGGACTGCCCCTCGTTTAAATTCATATATTGAAGTGCACTTTGTAATGCACGACGATCGGTTTCGTCATTATACTCAGAAGATGTTGGAATCGTTTCGTCTACTTTTGCTGTCATAGCAGGATTTGTACCCCAGCTGACCATTGGAGCAATATCATTTCCATCAATTTCAATCACTTTGTCATATGCTGCATCGCTATCAGAAACTAATTCCTTCCACTCTTGTATAGCAGCATCCATATCTTCAGGTGCATACTTTCTGCCTGTTAAATATTCAAACGTGATTTCATCCGGATTTACTAACCCAGCTCTTGCTCCACCTTCAATTGACATATTACAGATTGTCATTCTTTCTTCCATGGAAAGCTTGTTAATTACTTCCCCTGTATATTCAATAACATAACCTGTTCCGAAGTTAACGCCATATTTAGACAAAACATAAAGAATAACATCTTTTGCGGTAACACCTTTTGAGAGTTCGCCATTTACATCTATTTTTAATGTTTTAGGTTTCGTTTGCCATAAACTTTGTGTCGCAAGTACATGCTCTACCTCACTTGTACCGATTCCAAAAGCAAGCGCTCCAAAAGCACCATGTGTTGAGGTGTGGCTATCTCCGCAAACAATTGTTTTACCAGGCTGTGTTAATCCTAGTTCTGGTCCAATTACATGAACGATGCCTTGTTCTGGACTCTCAAGATTTGCTAATGGTACATTAAATTCCAAACAGTTTTTTTCCAACGTAGTTATTTGATTTAATGCGACTTCATCATCTATTTTAAAACGATTAACAGTGGGAACATTATGATCCATTGTTGCAAATGTACGATCGGGTCTTCTCACTGTACGATTTTTCATTCTTAAACCAGAAAAGGCTTGTGGTGATGTTACTTCATGTACAAGATGTAGATCAATATATAATAAATCTGGTTTCCCTTCTTCTTGATGGACAATATGTTTTTCCCATATTTTTTCAATAATTGATTTTCCCATCATCATCCCTCACTTTCTTGCTGTATCTTCTATCTTTACTTTTGTATTATGAAAATCCTTTTATCATGCCATTTTCTGCTTTTTTCCAAAAAAGCTGGCTTTCTCTATTTATTCCTATATATTAAGCTTTTAATTTAGCGACTAGTTGAGATAAAATTTCTTTTTTCACTTCTTCAACCATTTCTGTTGTTGAAACTGCTTTTGTGTTTGGTGAGATAATATCTCTTGTACGGAATCCATTATCCAACACATGATTCACTGCATTTTCGATTAAAGAAGCTTCTTCCTCCAATTGAAAAGAAACACGTAGAAGCATTGCTGCTGAGAGAATTGTAGCAAGTGGATTGGCAATGTTTTGGCCGGCAATATCTGGTGCTGAGCCATGTATTGGTTCAAATAAGAATGGACCATTTTCAGAAATACTAGCAGAAGGCAGCATCCCCAACGAACCTGTTAGTACAGATGCTTCGTCACTTAATATATCTCCAAACATATTTTCAGTAACCACTACATCAAATTGTTTCGGGTTTCTAACAAGCTGCATGGCTGCATTGTCCACTAGCATATGGTCTAACGTTACATCTGGATATTTCGCTGCGATTTCATTTGCACATTCTCGCCATAACCTGCTCGATTCCAATACATTTGCCTTATCTACTGAAGTTACTCTCTTAGAACGAGTTACAGCCATTTGAAATGCTTTTTCGATTACCCTTGTAATTTCTTCTCTAGTGTATACTAAAGTATCTACAGCACCTGACTTGCCATTTACTTCTGTTCTTTCACTCGGTTTTCCAAAGTAAATTCCACCTGTCAGTTCTCTTACGACAAGAAGATCTACATCTTCAATAATTTCTTTTCGTAATGGAGAGGAATCTGCTAAACTTGCATAATAAGTGGTTGGTCTTAAATTTGCGAACAGATTTAATTCTTTTCTTATTTTCAGTAATCCTTGTTCTGGACGTAGAGGAACAGGCAATGACTCCCATTTTGGTCCGCCAACAGCTCCTAATAGAACAGCATCACTTTCTTTACAAAGTTCTATAGTTGTATCCGGCAATGGACTTCCCTCGATATCAACCGCACTTCCACCGATATTTCCAAATTTAAAGTCAAATTCATGCTGAAATTGCTCTTCAATTACTTGTAATATCTCTATAGCACCTTGTACGATTTCCGGTCCTATTCCATCTCCCGCTAATACAGCAATTTTTTTCTTCATCTCAGTTCGCCCTTTCCATAAAAGTGAAACTGCCATCAGTGAAGCTTTCGTCTCCACTGATGAATAGTTGTACAAATCAGGTATTACGGGCATATTGTTTTCCATCTAATCAAGATGGAGATACTGCCTGTTAAACAACTTAACAACTAGCTATTTACAATTTCAACTGTTTGTTCTTTTGCTAATATCACTCTATTAATAGCATTTAGGTATGCTTTTGCAGAAGCGACTAAAACGTCTTGGTCAAGTCCTCTTCCATTCGATTCTGTATTTTCATATCGAACATTTACAAATACTTGGGCAAGTGCGTCTCTTCCGCCACCAATGGATTGGATTCGATAATCTAATAGATTAGCATCCCCGTTCACCGATTTTTCCAATGTATTGTAAAGTGCCTCGACACTTCCAGAACCCGTGCCAGTTTGTTCAATCAATTCATTTTTCGCACCCGATAACTTAACAGAAGCTTCTGGAGTATTATCCTCATTATGTTTAACCTTAACATCAACAAGTTCATAATACTTTTCTTCTTTTGATAGTTTCTTTTCTAATACAATCGCAATAATATCTTCATCTGTTATTTCTTTTTTATGATCTGTCAATTCTTTGAATGCTACAAATAAATCTTTAATATCACGATCGTCTATTTGTAATCCTAATTCTGCTAGACGAGTTTTAAAGGCATGACTGCCGGAATGTTTTCCTAATACCATATTATTCGATTGATAACCAACCAATTCAGGTGAAATAATTTCATATGTTGTTTTTTCCTTCAACACACCATCTTGGTGAATCCCTGATTCATGTGCAAAAGCATTACGTCCTACGATTGCTTTATTGCCTGGTACAACCATTCCTGTTAACTCACTAACAAGGCTAGAAGTTCTACTGATTTCTTTTAAGTTAATTCTTGTACTCTTTTTATAATGATCATTACGAATATGAAGCGCTACCGCAATTTCCTCAAGGGATGCATTTCCTGCTCTTTCCCCTATTCCGTTAATCGTACATTCTACTTGAGTGGCACCATGTTCAATTGCAGCTAATGAATTAGCTGTTGCCATTCCTAAATCATCATGACAATGAGTTGAAAAGGAAACTTTATCAAAAGAAGGAACATTATCCTTTAAATATTGAAAGACTTTGCTGTACTCGTATGGATTTATGTATCCAACGGTATCGGGAATATTAATAACATCCGCGCCTGCCTGAATCACTTCTTCAATAATTTCTGCTAAAAATGGAAGTTCCGTTCTACATGCATCTTCCGCACTCCATTGAATGATTGGAAACTTTTGCGCTGCATATTTAACTGCTGATACCGCTTTTTCCACTACTTGTTCTTTGGACATTTTTAATTTATATTGACGGTGAATGGGAGATGTTGCTAAAAACACATGAATTCTTGGCTCCGCTCCATCCTTTAAAGCTCCCCATGCAGCATCTATATCTGATTGCACTGCTCTTGCAAGTCCTGTAACAGAACTATTTTTAATCGTCTGTGCAATTTTTTGCACAGACGTAAAATCTCCTTTAGAAGCAGCTGGAAAGCCTGCCTCTATGATATCTACATTTAATCTCTCTAATTGTTCGGCAATTAATATTTTTTCAGCAAGATTTAGATTTACTCCTGGTGATTGTTCCCCATCTCTTAATGTTGTATCAAAAATCTTAATTTTTGCCACTGCCTACCACTTCTTTCTTTTTAGAGCTCTTAACAAAAGGCATCATTGCGCGTAGTTCTTTTCCTACTTTTTCAATTAAATGTTCATTTTCACTTGTATTGATTGCAGTAAATTCAGGTCTGTTTGCTTGATTTTCTAAAATCCAGCCTTTAGCAAATTTACCTTGTTGGATATCTGTTAATACAGCTTTCATTTCTTTCTTCACATCTTCTGTTACGATTCTTGGTCCAGTAACAAAGTCACCCCATTGTGCAGTATCAGAAATAGAATATCTCATTCCAGCGATTCCATCTTCATACATTAAGTCAACGATTAATTTCATTTCGTGCAAACACTCGAAGTATGCAAGTTCAGGCTGATAACCAGCTTCCACTAATGTTTCAAAACCAGCTTTAACAAGTGCTGTTAAACCACCGCAAAGTACAGCTTGTTCACCAAATAAATCTGTTTCTGTTTCTTCTTTAAATGTTGTTTCTAATGCACCTGCACGCAACGCACCAATTGCTTTTGCATATGCTAAAGCTAAGTCTCTTGCTTCTCCACTAACATCTTGGAAAATAGCGAACAATGCTGGAACGCCTGCTTCTTGCTCATATGTTCTACGAACCAAGTGTCCTGGGCCTTTAGGAGCTACTAATAATACATCACAAGCTTCTGGAGCTACAATTTGATTGAAATGAATATTGAATCCATGTGCAAACATTAATGCTTGATTTGTAAGGTTTGGTTTAATTTCTTCATTATATACTTTTGTTTGAAGCTCATCTGGTACTAAGATCATAACGATATCCGCTTTTGCAGTTGCTTCTCCAACAGAATATACAGTAAGTCCATCTTCTACCGCTTTATCCCAAGATTTACCTTCTCTTAAACCGATGATTACATTTACGCCACTGTCTTTCATATTTAAAGCATGTGCATGACCTTGTGATCCATATCCAATTACTGCTACAGTTTTTCCTTCTAAGTATCCTAAGTTTGCGTCTCCGTTATAATACATTTTAGCCATTTTTTATTCTCCCTTTCGAATTCAAGTTTTATTTTTATTTTTTATTTTATTGCTTAAACAATTGAAAAAGTATTTTTAGAACTTGTGCTTTTTTGTGATCCACGAGGGAAAGCAGTTGTTCCTGTTCTTGCTAATTCTTTAATGCCATATGGGCGGATAAGTTCGATAAAAGCATCTACTTTATTCGATTCACCCGTGATCTGAATAACAATACTTTCTTTGCTGACATCAATGACAGATGCTCTAAAAGGCTCAATTAAGGAATACAATTCATGCCTAGTATGTGGAGCTGCAAGAACCTTAATCAATGCAAGCTCTCGGGCAACAATTGATTGATCTGTAATGTCAACTACTTTCAAAATATCCACTTGCTTATTTAATTGTTTTGTAATTTGCTCAACATCACTATCGTTTTCTACATGGACGACACAAGTAATTCGAGAAATCCCCTCATTTTCTGTATGTCCTACAGAGATGCTTTCGATATTGTAATGTCTTTTTGAAAACAAATTCGTAATACGATTAAGTACGCCTGATTTGTTTACAACGGTTAAACTGATTATTTTCTTCATGGTTTGATCCCTACCATTTCATGTAATCCTTTGCCAGGTGCAACCATTGGAGTAACATTTTCATTTGGATCTAAACAGAATTCCAGCAATATCGGCTCTCTTACTTTTAATGCTTCATCAAGAATTGTTTCCGCATCTTCTTTCGTAGAGATTTGATATCCTTTTATTCCATATGCATCTGCAAGTTTTACAAATGACGGCTGAACCGATTCCTTACTATGAGAGAAACGAGAATCATAGAAGAATTCCTGCCATTGTCTTACCATTCCTAAAGCATGATTATTAAAGACGATAATTTTAATAGGTAAATTTAATTCTTTAATAAGGCCTAACTCTTGGCTGCACATTTGGAATCCACCATCACCGCTGATTGCTAAAACCGTTGCATCAGGGTCGGCTAATTGTGCTCCAATACTGGAGGGTAAACCGAATCCCATTGTTCCAAGTCCTCCAGATGTAACCCATCTATTTGCCTTTTTGAATGGATAATATTGTGCTGTCCACATTTGATGTTGACCAACGTCTGTTGTAACAATTGCATTTCCATCTGTTTTTTGATGTAAAAGTTCTAACACTTGCTGTGGTTTTAACGAATCGGAATTTTCATAATAATAAGGATATTCTTTCTTCCAATTTTCTATCTTTTCTACCCATTCGCTATGTTCTGACTTTTTGCCATTTTGTTTGGTTAATTCACTTAAAGCCTCTTTCGCATCTGCAACAACTGGAATTTTTGTTGGAATCACCTTGCCGATTTCAGCAGGATCGATATCGATATGTGCCTTGATTGCATTTGGTGCAAAATGCGCTAAATTTCCTGTTAATCGATCGTCAAATCTTGCTCCAACGTTTATTAGCAAATCAGATTCGTATAAAGCCATATTAGCCGCATAACAACCGTGCATACCTGCCATTCCAACAAATAGATTATTATCTGAAGGGAAGCCTCCTAAACCTAATAATGTATGAACAACCGGAATTTGCTGCTGTTCAGCATATTGTTTTAGTTCATTGCTTGCATTTGCAAAAATAACTCCAGCACCTGCTAAAATAACAGGTTTTTTTGCTGCACTAACTGCTTCTGTTAATTTGCGTATTTGCAAGTAGTTTGGTTGTGTAGTTGGCTGATAACCTGGTAAATCAATTTCCTTTTCTTCTGGCACTTCTGTGATCATTGCTGCGATATCTTTTGGAACATCGATCAAAACAGGACCTGGTCTTCCGCTTGTTGCGATGTAAAATGCTTCTTTAATTATTTTTGGAATTTCTTCCAAACTTCTAATTTGACAATTGTACTTTGTTATTGGAGTTGTGATTCCTAAGATATCTGCTTCCTGAAAAGCGTCTGTTCCAATAACACCTGTTGCAACCTGCCCTGTAAAAACAACTAATGGCAAGGAATCCATCATCGCATCTGCAAGCCCTGTCACTATGTTGGTAGCACCAGGTCCGCTTGTCGCAATTACAACACCAGGTTTTCCGGAAATTCTTGCATATCCTTCAGCAGCATGTATACCGCCTTGTTCGTGTCTTGGTAAAACATGAAATATTTTTGAATCATAAATTTTATCGTAAATTGGCAGCACTGCACCACCAGGATATCCAAAAATAAATTCTACATTTTCCTTTTCTAACGCCTGCAATAAAAGATCAGCACCAGTCAACGGCTTTGTATTAGCCTTTGCATTTCCAAAGGCAGTTTCCTGTAACATTTGTTGCCCCCCTCATAAAAGTAAATAACTACACCAATTTATTAAAGGAATCTAAAAATATGATGCTTTTTAACTACCTATAAGCAAATATTAATAAAAAAAGCCCTTTCACCCCCATTGTTTACTAACTACTTTTAGTAGACAAAGGGATGAAAAGGCTTTTGCTTTCCACGGTACCACCCTCATTCATACACAGCAATTGTGTATGCACTCAGCGAACAGTTACGTTCTATTTTTGGTAACGAGTGGGCATCACTCGGTTAGCTCTAATCGAAAAATCTTTCAAGCTAACACTCAGAGGTGAGTTCATTTCAATTGGTTTCACCGGTTCTCAGCACCACCGGCTCTCTGTAGAATACCATGTTTGAAACTACTTATCCTCATCATCGTATTTTCAATATCTTTATAAAATTATAGTTTTTAGGTGTTTTTTATTATGCGTCAAAAATTTTCTGTGTCTATTCAACAAAAGCTTATCTCGTTTGTCTGTGTTTCTGTTTTGCTTTTGTTGAAGTAATCTTACGCCGAATTGAAAAAAGAGTCAACAGTATTTTTGAGAATTGTTAGATAATTAAAACAAGTTATTGTATATAGTAACCGCTTACAATACTGATAAATAAATAAACTTAGAACTTGAAATTTTTCGAAAAAATTTTTTAAAGATCGTTTTTTTTTCCAATATTTTAATGTTTTCTTGCTATAAAAAACCACAAAAGGCAGGTTATTTTCGTTCATTTATAATCAATGAATGCTTATATGTATACTATGTATTTTTTTCTTCTTATTAGTTATATGAAATGCTTTAATCTCAAAGTGAATTATAATACAATAATTATTCATTCGTACATCAACTTGTTACATTTTCTAACACGGTTTTTAAATTCTTCTATTATTAGTAAGGAGAAAATAGGTTGACAGAAAATATTCTCTCAATTAGTCCGCAGCAGAATACACTTCGCTTTCCATGTGGCGGGCGCCGAGCCTCCTCGCTGCGCTGCAGGGTCTCGGTCTGTCCCGCAATTCTCATAGGAGTCTTTGTGTATTCTGTCTGCTCCCTGCTACTACAAACTTAGACCATAAAAAATAAATGCTTCCGTATTAGAAAACGGTTGCATTTATCGGGAAACTAATTAGTTGCTGTGTTGATATCATGGATCCATGATAAACGGATATTTAATACATTTTGTTTTTCATCTTTTAAAAAGATTGTTTGATCATTTAAGTTAAGTTTTTGAATATAGCCTTTACATGTTTCTAAGAATCCATTTTTATAATAATTAATTACGATCAATCGATTTCTACCTAGTTCTTTTAGGACCATTTTTCATTCTCCTTTAATTTAGTATTTACTTTTTGATCATCTATTCACATATTATCATTCGTTTTATTGCTATAACTATAGTATACACGAATTACAGTAAGCGTTTACAATGAATTGTGACAAATTCACGAATTTTTCATATGTAAATAGACTCTACTCACATCTTTTCTAAATTAAATGTTTTTTAAACATATTTTTAACAAATAAAATGTACTAAATGAGATAGAACCTTACAAACAATTGTAAGCTTACTATCCATTGAACTAAGTGTTCATCGTGTACATTTATTTTAAAAAATCCACTTCAACAAATTTATTATTTTAAAATAAAATCAGAATGAATTTCCCCATCAATCTTTGCAAAAAAAGAGCATGGAATAGTATCCATGCTCTTAACTTATATCCTGTATTTTTGTTTAAATCAACCTATTTGATGATCAGTTCCCCATCATACGTAGCAATCGTTTTGTATAAATCAGGGCGTCTGTCTCTAAAGATTCCCCATTCAATACGCTGAATTTCCAACTGATCCAAATCAAACTCCGCAATGATTACCTCTTCCTTATCACGGCTTGATTCTGTGACTTTATTCCCTTGAGGTCCTGCGATAAAGGAAGAACCATAAAAAGTAATGCTTGAATCTTCATCTTTTTCTACCCCAATACGGTTTGACGCAATTACTGGAACTAGATTAGCTGCAGCATGTCCTAACATGCACATCTGCCAATGATCTTTAGAATCGATATCTCCATCTTGCGGCTCCGAACCGATTGCAGTCGGATAAAAAAGGATTTCTGCTCCCATTAAAGCCATGCATCGAGCTGCTTCTGGATACCATTGATCCCAGCATACTCCAATTCCAATTTTCCCATAACGAGTATTCCAGACTTTAAATCCGGTATCCCCTGGATTAAAATAAAATTTTTCTTCGTAACCCGGTCCATCTGGAATATGACTTTTACGATATAACCCAAGTACTTCTCCATTTGCGTCAATAACAGCTAATGAATTGTAGCGAGCATTATTTTTCTTTTCATAAAAGCTAATCGGCAGAACAACTTGAAGCTCTTTAGCAATCTGTTTAAAATGGTTTACAGCCTTATTTTGCTCTAATTCGGTTGCATAAGCATAATAATCAGCTTTTTCTTTTTGACAAAAATAAGGTGTTTCAAAAAGTTCTTGGAGTAAAATTATTTGTGCTCCTTTTTCTGCCGCTTGTCTTACAAGGGACTCTGCTCTTTGAATATTTTCTTCTATATTATTCGTACAGCTCATTTGGGTTGCTGCAACTTTAACATTTCTCATTATTTTCCCCCTCTTTTTCAACTAGATTTTAGGCATCTGCTGAGTCGTACAATGAACATTTCCGCCCTCTTTAATGATAGACATCCCATTAATTTTACGAATTTTTCTTTCAGGATAAACAGAACTTAATACCTTCTCAGCCATTTGATCCGTTTTTTCCGCATGTCCTCCAAAAATAGGCAAAATAATTCCACCGTTTACAAAATAGAAGTTTAAATAGCTTAATGTTAATCGGCTGCCATCAAACTCAGCAAATGGAGGCTGCTCAATCGGTATAATGTCCAGCTTTCTTCCTTTTGCATCTGTCGTATTTTTTAATATTTCCAGATTCTCTTGTGTGATTGCATAATTTTCATCATTCGGATCATCACAAACTTGAATTAATACTTTTCCAGGAGCTGCAAAGCAAGCAATATTATCAACATGTCCATCTGTTTCGTCACCACTTAGACCTTGTTTTAGCCAAATGACTTTTTCTATATTTAAGTATTGCTTTAAATTATCTTCAATTTCCCTTTTGGTCATGTCTTTATTACGGTTTGGATTTAGTAGACATTCTTCCGTTGTTATAACCGTGCCTTCTCCATCTACATGGATAGAACCACCCTCCATAACAAGCGGTGCATCAAAACGTTTTACCCCTAAATGATCGAGAATGGTTGGTGCAACTTGATCATCTAAATCCCAAGGAGCATACTTTCCTCCCCACGCATTAAATTTCCAATTTATCCCAGCGACTTGTCCTTCGTCATTGATTAAAAAGGTTGGGCCGTTATCCCGGATCCATGCATCATTATGTGCAATAGGAAGCAACTCAATATTATCTTCTGAAAAATAATGTTTCACTTGTTCTAATTCATTAGAATTCACTATTACAGTAACTGATTCAAATTCTGCAATCGCTTTAACTAGTTCGACGTAATATCCCTTCACTACTTGTTCGTAATCTTCTGGATAACACATGGAATCCTGAACAGGCCAGGCAACGAATGTACGCTCATGTTTTGTCCATTCTGCCGGCATTTTATAGTCTAATTTATTTGGAAGCATCTATTTACCTCTTTATATGATATTTACTATTAAAAATTGTCGTATTGAAAAAAATCAATCTGTAGAACATTATCACATAAATAGAAGTAAAAATTCAATAGAATAATTTAGGATGGGGAATAGCTCGTTCGGAGTAGATTCTATTACAATAATAAAGATTTGCGCATTTTTTGTATAATATTGTCGAATGATATTTCTTTATTCCATTAGAGAGTAATAGTATACTTCAATGTATTCATTTTTTTACAGTCAATGGCAAGCTTCTCGAAAGAGTTGCACGCAAAGCAACAGATCTAAGGTGCTAAACTAGGATGGCTGTGCTGCCTGAAATATTTTATATTTTGGGAGGTTAAACATAGGAATGTTCAAATTTAAAAATATTATTTGTTTTTTTAAAAGAAATCATAAATACAGTTATTATAGTGATTTTTGCGTAAGATGCGGCAAAAAGAAATAAACTATAATAAAAGTATTATTTGTTTTAGCAGGACCTTAATTTTTTATACTAAATATCCCCCTTACATTAGTAATATTCATTTGTATCCTTTCAAATTTATATCCAACTATTATGTAATTAGCTACAGCAATTTGATTTGCTGATTAAACAAGCAACTATAACTATTCCCAAATCATCAAAATGACTACTTTTTCTGTAGTCATTTTTTGGTGCGCCTAAAATTCAGTTTGGACTTTCATTAAACTGATTTTGTTTAATTGGGATAACTGCGGGAATAAAGAGAATATGAACGGCTTAATCAAATTTTTTAAAGGAGGAAGATTGAAATGACTAAAAGCGTCATAGGCATTTATGAAACTCCCATAGAAACGATTACAGCAATTGAACGTTTAACTAATAAGGGATATAACGAAAACGATTTATCTGTCCTAACAAATAGAAAAGATACAGATTATTTAGAATCCCAGACAGACGCAAATGTCAATCATCATTCGAATGAAACATTATTCGAGAAACTAAAACAATTTTTCACAATGGATGATCTTTGGAAGGCAAGCAGTAAATTATCCCAACTTGACGTTCCAAATGACAAACTCGATGAATACACGGAACAATTAGATGCTGGAAAATTTTTATTGGCAGTAGATAAGAAAATAATGGAAAAAATCGGGGAGGAAAGCATTCGTTCAGATGTATCTACCAACTCAAATCTCGCAGACTCCAAAACAAATGAAAGACCAATTGACACCGAAACCACCAATCAAAAAGTATATATAGACGCACCAGCTAAACAAGACGATATTTATTTTGATGGAAGTTCAGGAGATAAGGGAAACAAACTTCCGTAATAAAAAACATATAGCAAGGAAAACAAAAGAATGATTTTTTGCTGGATTAAAGAATCAAAGAATCATTCTTTTGCATAAAAAAAGCGATCAACCTTGTTAATCAAAGTTGATCGCTTTTACTTCGTACGTCCCAGGAGAGATTCGAACTCCCGACTATCGTTTAATCCATGGTCTGTGGAAATACGGGGTATCCTATACATGCCCCTAATGAAAATGTAGAAATAATAGAGAATATTCGAATGGATGGAATCGTAAAAAATCGTGAGGCGGGAATACACCAACCCATGCTATTTCCGCCTTAAAAAGTACCGTATTTTGTGGAAAATATCCCGCCCGTTATCTGTCACAAACAAAAAAGAGGGTTACCCCTCTTACTAGTTTACTGTTGTTTTCTGTTGCACTGTACATTGTAATTAAATTCTTATAAACTTCAATTCTATAATGATTTAGTTAATTTGGATTCCATTATACCTTTCATATTGCTGTTGGAAGAAGCTAATCAGTGTTTCCCTACATATCCCTTACTGCTCTGTATATGGTTGCCCTACTTATCTTAGTTATCTCTGCAATAGCGTTAACAGTAAGACCGTTATTATCTCTGTCTCTATATAGTTCTAAAGCATGCTGTAAGCCTTTGTGTTTGTCTGTGTAAGTGTGAGGTCTTCCTTTATAAACACCTCTTTGCTTCGCTAATTCAATACCTTCAAGCTGTCTCTCTCTAATCATGTCCGCTTCAAACTCTGCTACTGCTGATAATACTGTGACCATAAGCTTTCCTGTTGATGTTGTTGTGTCTAACTTCTCACCGCTAACATTTAGCACAATAAGACCAACACTCTTTTCTTTAAGTTGGTCAATGGTGGCAAGAGCATCCTTAGTGCTTCTGGCAAACCTGTCTAACTTTGATACAACAATGGTGTCTCCTTCTTGAACTGTTTCCAATAGCTTTTGAAATTGTGGTCTTTTGTTTTTGTCTCTGCCACTAACTTTTTTCTTGAATATCTTCTCGCACCCTGCGTCCTTAAGTGCATTAACTTGTGCAGTTAAATCCTGCCCTGTTGATGATACTCTTGCATATCCATATTTCATCCATATCCCCCACATTATTTTCGATACATGTAAATGATACATTAGTATCCTTATTATAGCAGGGTTTACCTAGAAATCACTTTAAAAAATCGCATCAATTTATTTTCTGATTATCTTTACTTTTAATAATTATTTTATAGGGTTCTCCGTTAATTTTTTCTTTAATTTCTTTAGAGTTTAAAAATTCCTTAATGGTTTGTTCTATATGAATAACCTTTTTAGGTGCATCCTTTTCAGAACCATCTATTGCCGTATTAATAATAATTTGACGTGGTGAACTTTGATATGAAACTCCTGTTACTTTGTATTCCTCTTTTGCCGTTAACCCACTATAAATTACATGAACAATATTTTCCCATTCCAATTCTTTTTCTTTTTGAACTGTATCAATTTTATTGATTTTTATAGAGTATGAGTCAATATTTTTTGCCTCTAGCTTTTTGCTGTAGATTTCTTTAATTTCTTCTATCCTATTTTCGGTATTAGGAACATCAATTTCAATTATCACATTTGGGGAATCAGGAGAAGAATAGGAATACGCCTGAGAAATCACGTTGAACTGTAATTTAATTAATTCCTCATGTATCTCATTCAACGATTCTCCCATGTACTTGTCTCTTTCGGAAACTGATGGAACTTTATCTATCTGTCTATTTACTTTTATTGTATAAGTATCATAATCATTTGATTTTAATATCTTAGCAGCAATCTCTTTTACTTCTCCTCGTACATTTTGAAAGTATTGTTCAGAACCATCTATCGAAATCAATATGTGATTAGGATTCCCACTTACGCCAACAATCATATAACCTTTCTCTTCTAGTTCCATCCATATAACCCTATTTATAGGTTCAGATTCAAATAATTTACTTAAATAAGGAATTTTTGAAACAACCTCAGCCATTGCAGGAGAAACAAAAGCAGAACCAATAAATAAACTAAATAATAAAACCAAAGCAAATCCAGAATAAACCAACCTATCAGTCACACTTTTTTTATTGTTATTTTTTAATTTGATTAGGTTCTTATTACTCCTATTAATCTCCAAAGTTTCTATATCTGTTAGAATTCGGTTTTTCAATTCTAGCATTTGCTTTTTCTTCCATATAAAATGAGAATCCAAATCCTTTAAGGAGCTGTCAAAATCAGCATCTTCAAATTTCCTTTTCATTCCAATACCCCTCCTTTAATAATTGTTTTTTCAGAGCAGGGATGGCTCTGAAAAGTGACGATTTGACTTTACTCTCAGACCAATCTAATATCTTTGCTGTATCCTCTATAGAAAAACCTTTGATTTTTCTTAAAACTATTACCTTCCTATATGTATCTTTTATTTCTCCTAATGCCTTATAAAGTTCGTAAGATTCCTCTTTTATTCGAAAAACTTCTTCAGGCAGGGGAACGTGGTCTTTTTGCAAAAGAAAAATTTCTTTAAAAAACTTTGCAGGTTTACGCTTCCTTAAAAAATCTACTGTCAGATTGTGAGCGATACTAAAGAGCCATGTTTTTTCACTGGAATGATGTTTAAATGAATCAGAGTATAAATATGCCTTTACAAAGGTATCATGTGTTAAATCTTCCGCTTGCTGATAATCCTTTACCATGAGTAAAATAAAACTTAGTACAGACTTACTATGTTGGTCATACCAATCTGCAATTTCTTCCTCCTTATGTTCTAACAAATATCATCCCTCCTTTCTTGAATGTTCAATACTTAGACGTATGAGTGAGATAAAAGTTGTGATTATTGTATTAAAATTTATTAAAACATCTATTCCTTTTCTTAAAGCAGATATTATTGACTTTTTGTTATATGCACTTTGATAATCCGTAAACCCCACGTAAACGCAAGAAGGTAAGCTTCGAATTAAGGCTTGATTAACTAACATCTTTTTTTTAGCTTTATTTTGCTTAATCATTAGTCCCAGCTAAGCCAATTTGGTTTGCTACATCAAACAACTAGAGCTATACAAATATAGTCTGTTGCAATATGCAAAGAAGTGATAAAAATGAAAGTTACCCTTTGAAAGACCAAAAAGAAAAACGAGACAATTATCGTCTCAGTTTTCGGAGACAGGAAAAAAACGAAACGATTATCATCTCCGATTGGTACCGTAATAGAGAAGACACAAGAGAATAAATAAAAGATACTAACGCTCGGGTGCGAGCACAGAAAATTTGATTTCTCTCTAGTAAATTGAAAAATTTGGACTTAGAAGATGAAAACAGAAGGACAGTACTTCCCTTCATTAAGGCAGCGAAGTACCGTCCTTCTGAATTATTACCCAATAAATTTCTCTCCCTTCAAATAAAGGAATAGTCCGCTTTATTCTTGCAACATCCTTTCTTATATGGATACAGTATAAATAAAGCATTAAACATACCCTTTGACAAAGATTAAATTGAACTTACTACATAATCAAATGAATGATATTATTTAAATAGATATAGCGAAAAGGGTTGGAGGGGTGTTTTATAATTGAACCTATAGAGATTATTTATGATGTGGATTTGTTAAAAGATTCTTGTTATGTAGAAATAAAACCAGGAAAATATACTAGTAAACACTGGAACAAAGAATCCATCTATTTTACGGATGAAACATTTACTTATCTAACTCCTGCAATTATAAAGCATTATAAAAGGTACAGCTTATGGGGGATGAGTGAAATTAATAGACAAACTTGGAGCCAGATAATAGCTGAGTTAGAAAGGATAAAATTATTTCTAATAAACAATCCAAAAGCAGAGAATTTTAAGAACCAGATTGGTTATCTATTTGAAACAACACAGAAGAATTTCACGGAGAATTTACATCGAAATATTAAAGAGTTAATTAAGGTAATAACTGAATTTCAATCTTGGATTGCTGAGAAATTAAAAAGGTATGAGTATGTATCCATCTTAGGAATATAAAAGGAGTGGCACTAGTCTTCTAACCTTATTCTAGGTACTAAAACTAAGTTATTACTAAGATAAAAAAAGCGATCAACCTTATTAATCAAAGTTGATCGCTTTTACTTCGTACGTCCCAGGAGAGATTCGAACTCCCGACCGACGGCTTAGAAGGCCGTTGCTCTATCCAGCTGAGCTACTGGGACATGTTTTTATTTTCATTTGTTCCTCATCAGGACAATGTTTATTATATGTGTTTCTTCGATTAAAGTCAACCATTTTATGAATTTTTATTTCCTCACAAGGAAATATTTTCTTTCCTTATGAGGAAATAATGCATGTATCTTATTTCAGGGAGAATTGTGTTGTTAAATCAGGCAGTTTTCCTTTTGTATAATCATATACTTCTGTTGTGTATTTATTTTGATCAATGGTTAAAATAACATAGGTCTTTTCCATTCTTCCCCTTGGCAATCGCAAACTTCCAGGATTAATAAACAAGATATTATCAACCATTTCCATGCCAAGAAAATGGGAGTGCCCGAAACAGGCAATTTGAGCACCTAATTCTTTAGCACGATAGGAAAGCTTGGTGATAGATGATTTTACTCCATATAAATGACCATGTGTAATAAAAATTTTTGTATCATTTACTTCTTTCACAAGTTCATTTGGATAGTTTTCATCATAATCGCAATTTCCCCGAACAGTTGCATAGCCTTCCATTACTTTTTCATTGGCTGGAAGTTCAGAGTCACCACAATGCAGAAATACATCTACTTCTCCCTTATGCCTTGCTTTTAATTCTCCTACTTCCTCTACTAGACTATGACTATCACTTACAATAAGAACCTTCATTCTTCTCTCCTTCCTAAAAAACAGAATGTAGCTGTTGTTTTAATTTCTGCAATGCATTAGCACGATGACTTATTTTATTTTTCTTTTCCGCTGGTAATTCAGCCATTGCTTTTCCTTCTTCCACTACATAAAAAATCGGATCATAGCCAAAGCCAAATTCTCCTTTTTTCTCTTCTAATATAATCCCTTCACATGTTCCCGTAAAGGTTAATGCTTCTTTTTCAGGGATGCTAACCGCTAATGTGCAGCTAAAACGAGCCGTTCTTTTATCTGCCGGTACTCCATCAAGCTTTTTAAGCACTTTATCCATATTTGCTTGATCATCCTTTTGTTCTCCTGCATATCGTGCAGAATATACCCCTGGTTCTCCATTTAAAGTATCTATTATTAGACCAGAGTCATCGGAAATAACCGTTTTTCCTATAATTTTAGAAACTGTTTCTGCTTTTAGTATCGCATTTTCTTCAAAGGTACTTCCCGTTTCTTCTACATCTTCTATTTCTGGATAATCCAGTAATGTTTTCACAGAATAGCCAAGAGGTGCAAACATCTGCACAAATTCTTTTGCTTTACCAGCATTTTTTGTTGCCACAATAATTTCTTTCATTTTTTCCTCCTGTTAATTACGTTATTTTTTATTAATTTTATTGGAAATAGTTTCGCCAATTGCATCTCGTTGAACTTGAATTAATTGCTCTATTCCTTCTTGGGCAATTTGTAATAAACTTTGAAGCTGCACATAGGAAAATGTCGCTTCTTCTCCTGTTCCTTGCAGTTCTACAAATTCCTTTTCACTTGTCATCACAATATTCATATCTACTTCCGCTTTGGAATCTTCTATGTAATTTAAATCAAGAACCACTTCTTTATTGCTTAATATGCCAACGCTTGTGGCAGCTAAAAATGCCGTAATGGGATAGTTAGCTAGTTTTTTCTCTTGAAATAGCTTGTCCAATGCAATTGTCATTGCCACAAACGCGCCAGTAATCGAAGCCGTCCTTGTCCCGCCATCTGCTTGTATGACATCACAATCGATCCATACCGTACGTTCTCCTATCGCTTCTAGATTTACTACTGCTCGTAATGCTCGTCCGATTAATCGTTGAATTTCCATCGTTCTTCCTGTAATTTTTCCTTTTGCTGCTTCCCGAATAGTTCGTTTTTCTGTCGCTCTAGGCAGCATGCTGTATTCTGCTGCTATCCAGCCTTTTCCGGTTCCTCTTATAAATGGAGGAACTCGATTTTCTATTGTTGCTGTGCAAATTACTTTTGTATCTCCAACTGTAATTAAAACAGAGCCTTCTGGATGCTTTAAATAATTTGTTTCTATATGTATTGGTCTTAATTGTACGTTTTCTCGTCCGTCTTGTCGCATTTTTATTTCCTTAAACCTCCTAATAATAAGGACTTCATTCTAGTGTTTTTTTATAAAGCTATCCTGAAAAGAGGCTTTGGCTCTCTCGAATAGTCCGCAGCCAGCATATACTTCGCTTTCCTGCGGGCGAGCGTCGAGCCTCCTCGCTGCGCTGCGGGGTCTCGTCTTTCTCGCATTCCCGCGGGAGTCTTCGTGTATGCTGGCTGCTCCCTGCTTCAACAAACAACGAGCTAAATCAAACCGCCTTTTTTTATCGCTCATGGTGCAAATTTTGTTTCATAGGTGTCTACCCTAAAAAAAGGATCCACATCCGGTATACACTTTGCCTTCCTTTGGGGTGGAGTTGCATGATTTTTTTATTCTTGTCTTGCTGTAGCAGTTTTATAACTGGATTGTTTTAAATTCTTCTCATAGCACAAGTATCTTTTAAGCAATAGTCTTTCAAAAGAAAAGCGCAAGCACCTTGTTCAGTCCCGAATAAAAATGTTCTCTTGACTCAAAAAGTGTTCTTTACTTTTAGAGGCAAGGGCAATACTCACAGGGGTTAGGTGCTGGAGCTAGACAGTTATCAGGCTTCAGAAAAGTCATACTTTCTTACCTCATAAAGAATAGAGCTGCATTGATATGCAACCCTTTTTCTATTAGTGCGTGTTCAAAAGGAGGATAAAAAGGACCGAGAAGTTCGAGGCGGTTTGCTCCCGAGCATCACAGCGTATGGTATTAATACGTGAGAAGCGGAAAAGCAAACCAACGAAGAAATTCGACGTGTCATTTTTACCGGACTTTTTGAACAACCTCTATTAGTATTTATTATATCAAAGATTTATTAATAACTACCAGTATTCACTTTTTGTGGACGAGATACGGGTTCTGATATGCTTTTTCCTTCTTCATTTTTTAAATCTGCTTTGCCATTCACCGTAACTGCCACACTGTCAATTCCTGGTTGGTCGGTTAGCGATAATACTAAAGAATTTAATACGTCATCTGAAACTGTTTTGTCTTCCTCTTTAAAACTGCTATAGATGGAATCATTAAAGTTTAGTGTTACTTTGCCATCTTCCACAGTCGGGGTATTAAGCAATGCAACATCTGGAGCCATCATAGTTGATAATGGAGAACTTTCACCAGGGCCTTGAACCATTTCCTCAACAACAGCAGCAATATTATTGATCTCTGAATTGTTAACCCGTTTTGTTACAGGCACATAATAGTATGCTCCTGCCTCGCCGCCAATATAATAAACAGTTAATGGCTTCGTATTCGTAATGTCTGTTACGTCAGAAGTATCAATATTAATGCCAACTGATCGTGTTAAAGCACCTTGAATTGGTGTTCCATCCACTGGCATCTCTGTCAATTCTTTACCATTGATTTGCAGCTTTACGGAATCAATCGAATTAAATTGCGTTAAGGTCCAAGTAATCGATTGAAGAATTCCTGCTTCTTCCTCTGCTTTATATTCTTTAAATTCTTTTGAAAAGTCAACAGTAGCGACCTTTTCTTTAATATTCACGCTTACTTTAGTATCTTGCGGAATTACTGCTTGAAAACCATTTGGAAGCAAATCTGTTACTGGGCCATTCTTCACTAAATATTGCAAGCTCTCTGTAGCGATACTTTTTGTCTTTGGCAGATTGACCGTTTGCGGTACAACATAGCCATCCTTGTCTACTAAATACAATTCAGTTGAAATCGAATTTTCAGCAGTTGCTTTACTTGTCGTTTCTTTAGCCGTATCTCCATTTTCCTTCGCCGCATTGTTACTATATATAGTTTTAGGCGGATCATCATTTACTTTGTTGTCCCCGCCAAATAAACTACATCCGGAAAGCATGATTGAAGAAAGAAATACTGCTGAAACGATGACTGTTTTTTTATTCCTAGACATCATTAATCACTCCTAAGACAGTTTGTACTAATATATATACGAGCTATTTTTAAATTTAGACCGCTTATGAGTGAAAAAATTCTTTTTTCCAAAGAATTGTATTTTTGCAGACAAAAAAACGAGGCGATTCACCTCGTTTCAGCATACATACAAACTATTTTGCAATTTTTTACGTTAATTTAATGGTTTCTACTGTTTCAATTTTCTGTTCTAGCCAATTGGATGCTATCCTTGCAAAAATGTCTTTTGATCCTGTCGTAAAGAAAAGATGGTTTGTTTCATTTTTACAAGAAGCAAGCTTATTGTTATGAGAAAGAATGGTACTCACTTCTCTTGCAGTTTCTTCACCAGAACTGATTACCTTTACAGCGGATCCCATCTCTTTTCGAATTACCTTTTCAAGCAATGGATAATGAGTACACCCTAAAATAAGTGTATCAATCAACGTATTTTTTAATGGTTGCAATGTTTCTGCCACGATTTTTTTCGCAACAGGTCCTTCATATTCACCACTTTCCACTAATGGAACAAACTTTGGACATGCAAGGCTTTCTGTTTTTACACGAAAATTAATTTGTTTTAATGCTTTTTCATACGCACGACTTTTGACTGTTCCAAACGTCCCAATTATGCCGATATTATTATTTTTTGTAACTTTAATCGCCGTACGAGCTCCTGGAATAATAACCCCAATAACAGGTATTGGCAACTGTGCTTTTATTTCTTCTAATGCCACTGCTGTTGCTGTGTTACAAGCAATTACAAGCATTTTAATATCTCGTTGTAATAAAAACCTCGTCATTTCCCATGTGAATAATTTCACTTCTTCACCAGTTCTGGGGCCATATGGACATCTTGCTGTATCGCCTAAGTAAATAATGTTTTCATAGGGAAGCTGGCGCATAATTTCTTTTGCTACTGTTAAACCACCAACTCCAGAATCTATAACCCCTATCGCTCTTTCCAAAAAAACCGCCTCATTTTTCTCGCATTTCTTGATGTAATCGCATAAAGTTATCCTTTAATTGTTCTACTTCTTTAAAGGAAAAATCACCCAAAACCTCTTCTAAATATAGTTGTCTTTTTTTAATCACTTCATCAATTAATCTTTTTCCTTCATCCAATAGATGAATTCGGACAACACGACGGTCATTCGGATCTTTTACACGCTGCACTAATTCATTTTTCTCCATTCTATCCACTAAATCTGTTGTCGTACTAAATGCCAGATACATTTTATTAGAAAGTTCTCCAATTGTCATGTCCCCATCTTCAAATAGCCATTGTAATGCAACAAATTGTGGCGGAGTAATCGTATAATTGCTTAAGATTTCCCGACCCTTTTGTTTTATAATACCGGATATATACCTCATATCCTTTTCAACTGTTGCGATAATATCAATATACTCTTTTGAGTTTTTTTCTTCTACATTCATCATTACATCTCCTAATATATATCCAGATAAAATTATCCTATTTTTATATTCTTTTGTCTAACAATATAATTATAAGCTACATTTCCTTCCTCGTAAATCGTTTATAAAAAGGACTGATTTCCGTTTTCAGCTAGTTAAAAATTTATCATAAGAAAAGTGCGGGGCACCTTGTTTAGCTCCGAAGAAAAATGTTCTCTTGACTAAAAAAGTGTTTTTCCTTTTAGAGACAGGAGGTGATACTCGCTGAGACTAGACACTTGCCAGACTTCAGAAAACTTGTACTTTCGGACCTTTTATTTTTTCAGCAAAATAAAGGCTAATGTAGTTCGCTGAATAGATTTGATTTCTCTTTATTTTTTTCAAAAGATGATATTTCTGCATTGTTACTATGTAGGTTATCTGGAAAGTACTGTTGCATTAAGTGTTTAAATTCACCTACTGTTAATGGCTTAGCGTCATCCTGTAATTCATATCCTACATCTCCATTCGCCTCAATAGTTGCCGTTTTTACATCTTCTATTTTTGCGATTCCACTGTTTCGTAATCGCATTTCTAACTGATCCACTGTCAAGCGAAGTTTTTTCAGTGTATGTCTTTGCAATACCCCTTCGTCAATAACAATTTTTGACTTGCCGGTAATACAAGTCTCAAAGAATTCCCATTTCAATTGAAGGTATTCAACTATTAGAATCGTCAAAACAAAAATGAATGCACTTATAATTGCTTTTGTCACACTAGATTCTACTATAGGCTGTACAATAATGGTTCCAATGGATATCATCACAATTGTTTGTGTATGAGTCATTTGTGCTATCGATTTTCTGCCAGCAATCCTCAATAAAATAATACCAGATACTATTAAAATAAAACTATGCCAAATAAAAGCCACCAGCACTTCCTCCAAATCTTAAATTTATAAGAGTAGTGTAAGCAATCAAATGTTATTTATCCTTTCTTTACACTTTACGTTATGGACTTTATTCGCAAAAAACATATATATCTGTAGCGCTTGAATAATCGCTCTTTTTTACTAGTGATGGTTATTTGAGAGCAACACGAAGAACAAAAAAATCCAGCGTTTCTCGACTGCCTGGATTTTTTTTGAAAGCTATTACTTATCCTTTAGTACATCCTGAATGAACAATGCCATATTTGCGCTTGGATCGAAAAAGATAGTCCATAAAAATACAAAGGGTATCGCAAAGATGAAGTATATATATTTCCCGGCTTTTCGTATCAAACCTAACCACTCCCATCCATTATTTACCTCTATACGTTTTACATTTTAATTTGTTTCATTCTTTAATAAACTCCGAACGATTTCACCTAACTAAACTTTCACATCGCATCAGAGAACGTGCCTATTAATTCACAGTTCAAATTAACAAAATCAACTGCAAATATACAAATTCATTTAGCTAAAAAAGTAAAAGGAAACTGCTACGATATAAACAATTATATATGGAAAAAAATCTAAAAAATTTCACCCAAAAGCCTTTATCATCTTTTAAGAAAAATAAATAGCCTACTGCCATTAATATAACCATAATAAATAAAGGGGAAACTGCAAATTGCTCAAACTTCATCTATTCCTTCTCCTCAAAGATTCCACTGTTTTTAAAATCAACACAACATACTGCTTTCATTATAATAAACTTGTTGAATTCTGAGATGTGATTAGAATAGAATTACGTAATTTTAATTTAAGTTAACACTATTTTTTTGGATTATGTATATTTGTTTATTATCTATAAGTTAATATTTATTATTCTACTCTAAAAATAAGTTCCGCAGGCTGCTCTGTGCTAAAGAAACCCTTTTTTAAGCTATGTATTTTACTGATAAAAATTTTAGCTTCCATCATGATACGTTTGCTTTCGTAATTAAAAGAAGATGATTCAACATAAGGTTCTAAAGTCCCACAACGAATTGATGATGGATCTTTTCCCTTATTGAATTGAATCATCTTCTTGGATTAAAGTTCTAGTTCTCCCATTCTAAGGAGCTCTACAACAGCCTGTGAACGCCCCTTAACGCCCAGCTTTTGCATCGCATTTGAAATATGATTTCGAACTGTTTTTTCGCTTATGAATAAATCACTTGCTATTTCTTTCGTCGTTTTGTCTTGTACTAACAGTTCAAATACTTCTCTTTCTCTTTTCGTTAATAATGGCTTGTGAGTGAATTCATTTTCCTTCAAGTAGTATAACCCTCCTTGCCTACGCCAGCTATGAACTTTGGGATGGGTATTATCATAGTCTGGATATATTATGTCGGGAGAAGCATTGGAGTGACTACATTTGAAGAAATTTGGACAGCTTTTTTTATTTTCCTTCCATCATTAGATTAGATAAAGTTAGTCTAATGAAAAGTTTAGACAATTAATCTACACCCTGAAATAAATAGACATTTGACAAATCGAGCAAATAAGTGCTGCAGTTAGCAATCAATAAATCTCCTGAAGTGATCTTATGTATACTATACAAACTGTCTTTTTCCGTTTTTCATTCTATATAATAAGACTCATAGTTACATCATTCTAGAAAAACCAAAATAAAAAATTTTTTAATGAACGTTTATCCTCTTGTAAAAATAATAGTGCTTTCTTTCGCTTTTTCAGCATCTTGATCTTTCCACGTGAGAACAATTTTATAATTTTTATCTGTACTAGGTTCTAACCCTAACAAGATAAATTCATATTCTTTTATCTTTTTACCATTCCGCTCAATATCTGAAACCAGGTATTTATTACATTATTTACCTATGGTATAATTTAGAAAAAAGGTACTTAAGAACTATAAACAAATAATCATATTTTTCGTTTTCTATACATTGGTGTTTATTCGATTCGTAATACACGAACTTGATTGATGTTACTCTTGGCTATATCGATTATTAAATAACGTTTTTACATGATAGGTATTTCAAGTAATTACTTACATAAAATATCCAGGTTTTTAAGTTAGCTCTTTGTTATTACGTACTATGGTATAACTTTTCAACTGAGACCAAAACTTTAACCTATGGGATTATTCACGTTTTTGTTAATAGTCCAATTATATCCATACTAAAATAAAGGGGACTACAATGAAAAATTTCTTTTTATCTAAAAACTTTCTTATTGTATTTGTTATAGTTTTAGCTTTTCTTTATTTTTCAAGTGTGCAAACAGGTTATCATTTCGCCTCTATTTTTAATTACTTATCTCTTGTATTAGGTGCCTTTTTTGCTACAATATTGCTATTTTCAGCTATAATTTTTATAAGAAATTTTTTGTTTATAAATAAATAAATAAATCACTTGCTACTTCTTTCGTCGTTTTGTCTTGTACGAACAATTAAAATATAAAAAAGAAAAACATCTCCAAAATCGTCTAAGTGATACATACGATTCAAGAGATGTTTTATTTTTTCCTATTTTTTCGAGACATTTATAGCGTGCTTTTTTGCTTTATTTTATATTTTCTGAAAGTATCCACTGCTGACGATCAAGGCTGGGTTCTGAATCATTTAATGTCAGGCTTCCGTCTTCTGCCATTTCAAGTGCCTTGCCGTGGTGAACAGAAGTAATACTTACGGTTCCGTTATCATTTTTGCTTATGTTCCAGCGTTGATTGTTATAACCAAGATAGTTGTACAGTTGAATTTTATTTTCTGCTGTATTCAAATCCAGCGCTTTTCCTCCCTGTGTACGAATCGAATATGATCCATATTCATCACCTGTTGGAATCAGCACCCACTTCGTTGCTAGAGCTGCTTCTGCTATTGTTACTGGCTCACCGTTTTGGGACTTCGCCGTATAAAGCGCTTTTCCAGCTGATTTATTTGTAAAGCTTGTTACAGTTAAGTTTGCTTCTTCCTTATTACTAACCATAACATTCTGATAGGAAGCCTGCCCGCCAAATACATTTAATCCAAAATGGCCATCTGCAAACGTTCCATCTTGTACATCCATGATTTTCTGTCCATCTACATAAATTTGGATGTGAGGGCCATTTGCTTCCATTTTCACTTTGTATGTTTTATCCGCTTGAATAAATGCAGGAACATTGCTGATTACCATACGCTCCTCAAAACCGCCGTCGATTTTGTAGAAGAGTCGGAATGCTTTCATATTCGGATCAAGATTGAAGTAATAGCCGCTTCTTCCATCTTCACTTGCCCGAAACAGAATAGAGCCTGCCCCTCCAGATTGCCCCAGCTTCATGTCTGCCTGATAGGTAAAGTTTCCGGCAGTTTCCTTCGCTATATAGTTTGCATCGCTTGTATGCGTTCCGCGAATTCCATTTTCCGTAATTGTCCATTTGGATGCAGAAAGATCCGATTTCCATCCCGTCAGATTCGTATGGAATTCTCCGTCATAGACCCTTATACTAACAGATGCAGCTGCTTTGCCATTTGGTGTTGACGCTGTAATTATTGCTTCCCCTTTGCTTCCCGCTTTAAGCACCGCTTTGGAGTTAGAAGAAGAGTCAATTTTGACTACTTTTGAATTGCTTGATTTCCATTTAATCGGCTCCGTTCCTTTTCCTTTTCCATCCTCTGCAGTCGCAAACAATGTCAGAGCTTCTCCTACATTCAACTCACGATCCGTTGAATCCATTTCCACTCTTGTTTTTTTATTACTATCTTGATTCCAAGTATTTGAAAGCGAATGTACTTTAAGAGAAATTACTTTCACATCGCCTCCTTCGGCATAGAAATTCATTCTACGGCTTGCAGGATCCGGGAAAATAACATTAGAAAAAACAGCTTCCCCATCGTTTCCAAATACTTCAACAGACGAATCATCTACAAATATATTCATTTTGATTCGTTTATTCTTCGGCTTCAAAGTTGCTTCATGCATAGTCGAAAATAGGTTGGAGAAGTCTGTCTCTCCTGATTCAGCACGATTTATAAATAGTTGGTTTTTTGCTGTTTTATAACCAACAACTGTTTTTTGTTCTTCTCCTTCACGAACATAAAAGCCAAATTCAGTTGTTTTGCTGTCAGATGGAATTTCTACCTCCGCTTCTATTTCATAGGATCCTGAAGAAATTCCTTTTAACAAGCTCGAAGCATTTTTCGGATTTACTTTTTTGTTATGCGTCTGGAATATGGTGTTTCGAATCGACTGTAGTTCCTTAATTGGTGCTTGTGCAAGTCTTATCCCTTCCTCTGTTTTCACTAAACGTACTTCTCTTGGAATGGTTAACTCGCCCTTCCAACCTATAGTTGGAAAAGCAAATGGATAATCCCAGTTCGTCATCCATGCCATCATTACTCGGCGATTATCTGGCATATTCGCAAAAGACATAGAAGCATAAAATTCTTTCCCGTTATCTGTTTTTAACACTTCCCCCGCTTTATTATCATTAACAAATTTACCTTCAGCTGTTAGCTGTCCTACAAAATATTCAGCATCTGATCCTTGTGTTTTCGGATTGGCCCCTGTACTAATCATCAGTACCCACTTTTTCTCTTCTGTTCCGTCTATCTTCAGTTCAAAAAGATCTGGGCATTCCCAGACGCCGCCGCGAACATAGTCTCCGTAGCCAAAATTATCTGTAAGTTTCCAATCAATTAGATTGGTGGAAGTAAAGAACCGAATATGATCACCACCGGATACAACCATAACCCAGCGATTATTTGCTTCATCTCGAACTACTTTTGGATCACGGAAATCCCAGCCGCCCGGATCGTTTCCATTCTTGCCCGGATTTTCTATTACAATTGGATGTTCAGCCGAATACTTCCAAGTACGACCATTATCCGTACTATAGGCAAGGCCAATGCGCTGATTACCATTTAATTTATCTGGATTATAGGAAGTGTAGTAGGCAATAATGCCTTTCCCTCCTGATTGAGTAAATAAACCGGAAGCATTTTTCACATCTGCTATAGCAGAACCAGACCATACATGACCTTGATCATTCCATGGCAAAGCAATCGGAAGGCGCTTCCAATTTATCATATCCTTACTAACTGCATGTGCCCATGTCCCACCATCTTGATGAAATAAATGGTATTCACCTTCATAATAAATCATACCATTTGGATCACTAACCGAACCACGAGCCGGAGTATAATGATAATCTGGTCTATACTTTTCTGTGTAATAGTTAGAATCGTCAATAAGATAAACGTCTTGGAAAGAAGCAGTTCCCTTTGCTACGGTAAAGCCAGCAAAACCTTCGTTATAACTTCGATCCGTTGCCTTTACCACAGCTTCAGAATAGCCATCCACATAAAGTTCCATTTGATTGCCTTTTACTTTGATTTCTAGATGATGCTTGGAGCCTTCTTGTGTCTTGTATTTGTGGGTTGATGTTTTATTAACAGTACCATTTGCCTTTTTGAATTGTGCTTTGACTATGTTTCCTTCTTTAATCAATGCAGCATAATAACCAGTAGTTCCCTGTTTATTCATGCGGAATGCTAGTGCAGCTTCCGAAGTGTTTTTTTCAAAGGTAATATTACCCTCCAGCGTAAAGTCACTTGCATTTTCACTAAATATTTGTTGAGATTTCACACCTTGAATCCCTGTCCCCTTTTGACCGTTAATTGCCGGTTCCCAGTTGCCCTTTTTATTTATAGATATACCTAAATTCGTTGAAAGTTCACTAACTTTTATATTTTGAAACAACGCCGATCCATCCCCTACGTTAAGCCCTAACAAACCCTTTTCGTATGAATGATCACGCACATCGATAATAGGAGCATACTGATTACCCCAATATACTTTCATGTTATCCCCTACTACCTTTACCTTTAGATGGTAAATCCCACCCTCTTTCAGTGCCACTTGACGTTCTTCAATTAATTTATGATTATCACGGGCATCTTTAAGACGAATAACCCCAGCTTTTGGAATGATTTGCAGCATATAAGATTCCAAACCATCTTTATTGGAACGGAATACCAAAGCTGCTTCCGCTTGCTTATCTATGACTTTCACATCTGCTTCATAAATAAAGTCTTTTGACGTAACATCAGATAATGCTATTGCATTTTTTTTCGCTTCTGATGCAAGTAAAAGTCCTTGTTCTGTCTCTTTCAGTGTTCCTTCCCCTTTTATCTTCCAGTTTGTTAGATTAGTATTTATTTTGGATGCGTTTTCAAAAATAGTCGAACCCTCCCTATTTTGTTTGATTAACATTTCATCAGAAGCAGCTGCCCTTCCTTCTATAGGATGAACAGAAGTTATGCCAATAGTGGTAGTGATAAGTACGGTTGACAAAAATACAGATGTCCATTTTTTCGAAATTGATTTCATCATTTGCCCTCTCTTCTAAAATAGATTTAATCAAAATGGTCGCAGCAAACTTCCTAAATAGAAGAAGATCAACGGATTTCCTTGTTCCTTTAAACCATCATATATCTTCTGTTTTAAAATCCGTGATTCTGAATCTAGAATCATAAAAAAGAAAGGGCTTACATTCTTCTTTTTACTTGCTACACATACAATTTATCAAAATGACCAATATACGTCAATATTTTTGTAAAATATATTTTGTGCATTTGTAAAATCACTTTTATTCATAAATAGTCGTTTCTCATAATTATTTTTACATTTTCTAAACATAATGAGCATTCGCACTGCCAACATTGCTATTTTCCAGCTTCTATTATACATTTGACTTAATGAAATAAATGGATATTAATAAAATAGATTATGTATAGCAAGGGTGAATTTACATATGGCGAAAGAAAAAATTACCATTCAATATATCGCCGATGCCCTCGGGATTTCAAGAAATACAGCTTCCAAAGCGCTAAATGATAATAAGAATATTCCTGAGGAAACACGAAATAAAGTCATAAAAAAAGCAATTGAGTTAAAATATAAACAATTTGCACATATGGATGGCGACATTTACCTTTCTAAAAAAACTGGAAATATCGCATTATTCACAGCTGCTTTGCCTAACACTTCTCACTTTGGCTCCGAATTAATAAGCGGTCTTGAGAAGGAGATTAGCACGCAAGGATATAATCTCTCCTTTCATATAGTTAGAGAGAGGGATCAAACGTCGTTAACGCTGCCTAATAATTTCGATGTAAAGAAGGTAGACGGGATTGTTTGTATAGAGTTGTTTGATCTTGAATACAGCAAGCTTATTACAAGTCTTGGGATACCAACGATTTTTGTAGATTGTGCTGCAACTACTTGTTATCCTAGCTTTAAAGCAGATGTGCTCTTAATGGAAAATCAGCACAGTACGTATCTGCTCACAAAAAAACTGATTGAAAGTGGATACACAAGCTTCGGATTTATTGGAGATTATACTCATTGTCTTAGCTTTAACGAGAGATGGATTGGCTTTCATCAAGCTTTAACAGAGGCTGAAATCACACTCAATCTTTCTCAATGTATTATTGATGATGATTCCCTCTTCTTCAAACCTGAACCTGGCTGGATGGAGAATCGTCTGCAGAAGTTTCCATCACTCCCTTCTGCATTTGTCTGTGCCAATGATTTTATTGCCGTAAATTTTATGAAAGCATTAAAAAACATGAACTTCTCTATCCCCGAGGATGTCGCTATTTGCGGATTTGATGATGGACCAGAAGCAAGCATAGTTGAGCCCCGTTTAACGACCGTTCATATTTACAGTAAAGAGATGGGGATAAAAGCAGCAGACATGCTCTTTTCAAGAATGAATAATCCGAATCAGGCATACCAGGTTTCTCATATCTTTACAGAACCAATTATTCGGGATTCTACACCCTTAATCCGCAAATAATCCAGATAATAATCCTATTGAAAAAAGAGGCTGAGATATAACTCAATAGATAATAGGTAAAGACGAACATGCTCTAATCTAGCACGTAAATGGTTAACTTCCCTATATTGTTATTTATGTTTTTTAATAGAGTTAAGTAGAAAAACTATGTTGTTCCATTGCGTTTTTAAAGGCTAATTCTAAAACCTCATTCTTTTACCAAGAAAAAAATGAAATAGATTGGAAAATGGAGCAGCCTGAATACACGTAGACTCCTGTGGGATTAGCGAGACAGCTGAGACCCCTGAAGGCCAAGGGCCGAAGCGGCTAAAGCCGATCCCCACAGAAAGCGAAGTGTATGCAGGCTGCGGTTGATTACCACAAACCTTCTTTTTTACATTAATTATAATACGTATCTTTATTTACTTTTTTTACCTTCAAAACGATTTCATCTCTTTGATTATCTTTTGTATCCTTTTTATCAACATAGATAATTGCATCTTTTTTTAAGTTGATACTATTAGCTCGAGCATTTTTTTTATTATCCCATTGTATAGATTGTCTCGTTTCTTTCCCTTGAAATTCTACATCAATAAAGGTATTTAATGGAACTGTATTTCCATCTAAAATAAATTCATATTTTCCTACAGGAATTTCAGCGCCTACCACATAATACCCTGAATGAGAAATAGTATAATAGTCATCCACCTTTTCTAGCTTCTGAAATGTTGAAGGCGTCAATTCTACTTGTCCTTCAAATATGCCAAATTTGTTATTGTTTGAAAAATGAATAGCATGAAGTTTATCTTTTTCATTTAGATTCCAGCCAGCAAAATTAGCTTTATCACTATTTAATACTCTTACATCATAAAAACCAGGCTGAAGATCCTTTCCCTTTTTTCCAACTACATACTCGCCATCCTGTTTACTTAAAACAACCGTTCTTGCTGGATTTCCTTCTAGCGTTCTACTCATTCCATAATAGCTCTCCATCACATCTTTTTTTATTGTTCTTTTTTCCTTTTGATTGTCATCGTTTTGATACAAAAAATAGGAAAACGTTAATGCCGCTAACACAAAAATGATTAAACCCGCTGTCTTTTTTCTTTGCAA
The DNA here is from genome assembly GCF_983173855.1 of Niallia sp. WK069_GA_01. Lineage (NCBI taxonomy): Bacteria > Bacillati > Bacillota > Bacilli > Caryophanales > Bacillaceae > Niallia > Niallia sp. WK069_GA_01. Next base: position 1,697,304 of record NZ_OZ470138.1, on the reverse strand, counting down.
CCCTTTTTCCCCCTAGTGTGTTTTTTCTAACCGCAATTTTGTTAAATTATAACAAAATTTGCGGTTATTATCTATTACATTCCGACAAAATACTATAGAACCGGATGTTAGTAAATCGACATTTAAATTTAGTAAAGAAAATGTGCCGATTTTGCCTTATAGACTTTTAAAACAAAATTCTGAATAGACCTATTCACTTGAACATATGATGAAAAGAGGCATAAAGGAGATTTTACAGCAGGAATGAATCCATATGTTCCTCCGCTCATTGGTAATTATTTCAAACATTTATTATCCCACTATATTTACCTTTTCCCCCTTATTCACACTGCCATCTCCTTTATAAGTAGAAAAAGTAAAAATTCATAAAAAGGAGCAAGTAGAAGATGAATAATTTTCCTTATCAAGTAAACTATCCCTATTATCAACAAGGAAATTTATATGATCCGTTTTATCCAAGGAATAATCTTGCTGAACAACAAACTCTTCAGATTATTAATCCTGCTATACAACATGGAATAAGAGAGGCTCAGCATCTCGGTTATCATCATGCATTAAAAGAAGCAGTTGCTATTGGCTATCTGATGGGAAAAGGATATGATTATCATACCGCTTGGCGGACAGTTGAATCATGGTGGAGACCACCAGGAACTCCTTTGCCTGCTCCATATTGAACATAATGAGTAAAAATAGCTGCCTAAAAGGACGGGAGGTGTCACCGCACATTCCGTCCTTTTTGATTTCTCATATTCCCCTTGGTGCTGGTGCTACTCATAGCAATAGCTTAATCGGCACAAAGAGAAGAAAATATGCTTTATTTTAATTATAGTTTGTGCAGAAAGTCATCCCTATTTTCCAATAACAATCATGTTAAAAATAATATAAATGATTGTCATACAACGATCTTTTTCAGAGCGGAAATATGCTACAATAATAGAAAATTAAGCAAAAGAAAGGAAATTTTTTGTGTGTTTTAGTATTTGAGGTTGTTCGAAAATTCTGGTAAAAATGACGCATCGAATTTCTTCGTCCTTTTTATCCTCCTTTTTGAACACGCACTATTAGGAGCTGGTAGTGTTGGAGATGTTTTTTCGTCGGAATATTAGGAGAAAAGCTCTGAGAAGGCTCGGCACACGGACCATGGAAAACGAAATGTTTTCCGGCTGAAAACTAATTTGAGCGTGGGTCTTCGAGCGAATTGTATGTATGGCAGTCTAAAAAAATCAATAGTTATATAAACCGTTTCTAATAGGTTGGCATGCTGCTCTATTTTCCCCTATACTTTAAGTTTTACACGTCTACCTGTTCACTCCTCTTTTGGAAATACAATCAAAATTATTATTTAGGAGCAATTAACATGATCTGGATATACATTTTATTCTTTTTTACTGCATTTATTGTTGGTTTCTTTCAATTACCTAGTTTTATCATTTTTATTGCTGCCATTCTATTTATAGGGGCCATCTTTTATCTCTCTTTCTATCCATTATTCTTAGAAAAAGACGAAAAAAAAATCGTAGCATTCTTAAAAAAATCAAAACGGCCTTCCATGCGTTTTTTATATTTCCTCCTGATGGATGAGGAAGAAAAGGCAAAAGAAGAGATCAATCAAATCAAACACAAAGAGCATAAGGTTGTTTCACAACTTCTTTTGCTCTCAAAGCAAAAGAACTATGAAGAAGCAAAGAAGCTTCTGCCTATGTTAAAGGAAACAAAATATAAATGGTACTATAAAGCTGGCATTGCATTAGAAGAAGGAGATATGCAGACATATGCTGAAAATAAAAGCCTTCTGAAAGATTCACTTTTGCTTTCCTTTCTAGAAATAGAGCAAAAAAGAAAAAGTGGAGAAAAGGAAGAAGCATTAAAAATGCTCGAAAACAAGATTGCCTCATTAAGAGGATTAAACCTTCTAACAGCTCTTCAATACAAAAAAGATACTTTTTCTAATAAGAAAAGCGCAAGCGTCCTTGAACAGCTCTGAAGAAAAATGTTCACATGACTCAAAAAGTGTTTTTTACTTTTAGAGGCATGGGGTTATTTTTCACAAGAGCTAGGCGCTGGAGCTAGACACTAATCTAAGTTGAAAAATCTTTCTTATCTAATTAATATAGAGGCTTTTATGACCAGAAAAACAACGGTCATAAAAGCCTCTTTTTATCCTAAATTGTCCAACTAATTATGATTCATCATCTGCCTGTAATTTTTAATGATCACTGCCAAAAAAATTCTTAAATGCTTGTAAAGTCGTATCCCGATTTAATACAGCGATAGATGTTGTTAATGGAATTCCTTTCGGACAGGATTGAACACAGTTTTGTGAATTTCCGCAATTAGCCAATCCGCCGTCTCCCATTATTTCCGCTAGTCTTTCTGATTTGTTCATACTTCCGGTTGGATGGGCGTTAAAGAGACGAACTTGTGATAATGGAGCTGGGCCCATAAAATCTGATTTGCTGTTGACATTGGGACATGCTTCTAAACAAACTCCACAAGTCATGCATTTTGATAATTCATATGCCCACTGTCGTTTTTTTTCTGGCATTCTTGGACCTGGTCCTAAATCATAAGTACCATCAATTGGAATCCACGCTTTTACTTTTTTTAACGAGTCAAACATTCTACTGCGGTCAATTTGCAAATCACGAACAACCGGAAATGTAGCCATTGGCTCTAAGCGGATTGGCTGCTCCAGCTGATCGACAAGCGCTGTACATGATTGTCTTGGTTTTCCATTGATAACCATCGAGCAAGCACCGCAAACCTCTTCCAAACAGTTCATCTCCCAGACAACAGGTATTGTCTGTTCTCCCTTACTATTTACCGGATTTCTCCTGATTTCCATTAACGCGGAAATCACATTCATATTTGGCCGATAGGGTAGTGCAAATTCTTCCACATAAGAACTTGATTCGGGATCATCCTGTCTAGTAATCTGAAATATTACTGTTTTCGCCTCTCCCATTTTTAATTCACTCCTTCTTTTTGCTTCGAATAATCACGTTTTCTAGGCTTAATAAGAGAAGTATCTACCTCATCATAGTGAAAATGCGGCGCTTCTTTATTCGAAACGAATGCCGCCATTGTTGTTTTTAAAAATTCTTCATCATTTCTATCTGGAAAATCTGGTTTGTAGTGAGCTCCCCTGCTTTCATTTCGATTATACGCTCCGATCGCAACGACACGGGCAAGCTGCAGCATATTTTGCAGCTGCCTCGTAAACACGGCTCCTTGATTGCTCCATTTTGCAGTATCATTAATATTAATTTTTTCAAATCGCTCCAACAATTCTTGAATCTTATTATCTGTTGCAAGCAGCTTATCGTTATAACGGACAACCGTTACATTGTCCGTCATCCATTCTCCTAATTCTTTATGAAGAATATAAGCATTTTCCGTACCATCCAGCTTCATAATTTGATCCCATTTTGCTTGTTCTTCTGCTACTGCTTGCTCATATAAAATCGAGGATACATCTTCTGCACTTTTTTTCAATCCGCCAATATATTTTACGGCATTTGGTCCAACAACCATTCCGCCGTAAATAGCAGACAACAAGCTGTTTGCTCCTAAACGATTGGCTCCATGCTGGGAATAATCGCATTCTCCTGCCGCAAATAATCCTGGGATATTAGTCATTTGATCATAATCCACCCATAATCCGCCCATGGAATAATGCACAGCTGGAAATATTTTCATTGGCAATTTCCGGGGATCTTCTCCCATAAATTTCTCGTAAATTTCAATAATGCCGCCTAATTTAATATCAAGTTCTTTTGGATTTTTATGAGAGAGATCAAGATACACCATATTCTCGCCGTTTATACCAAGCTTTTGATCAACACATACATGGAAAATTTCCCTTGTCGCTATATCTCTTGGCACAAGGTTCCCATAGGCAGGAAACTTTTCTTCCAAAAAGTACCATGGCTTCCCATCTTTATAGGTCCAAACCCTGCCCCCTTCCCCACGGGCTGATTCACTCATTAAACGCAGCTTATCATCTCCCGGAATAGCCGTTGGATGAATTTGAATAAACTCTCCATTTGCATAATAGGCTCCTTGTTGATACACAATGGAAGCAGCAGACCCTGTATTAATAACCGAATTGGTCGATTTTCCAAAAATAATGCCAGGTCCTCCTGTTGCCATCACTACTGCATCCGATGGGAATGCTTTAATTTCCATTGTTTTCAGGTTTTGTGCTTTAATCCCTCTGCATATCCCTTCATCATCCAAAACAACACCTAAAAATTCCCATCCTTCATATTTAACAACAAGTCCATCTACTTCAAATCTTCGTACTTGTTCATCTAATGCATATAATAATTGTTGTCCTGTCGTAGCTCCAGCAAATGCTGTCCGGTGATATTGTGTACCTCCAAAACGGCGAAAATCCAGTAATCCTTCTGGTGTTCTATTAAACATTACACCCATACGATCCAATAAATGAATAATACCAGGCGCTGCCTCTGCCATTGCCTTAACAGGTGGTTGATTTGCTAAAAAATCACCGCCATATACCGTGTCATCAAAATGCTCCCACGGCGAATCGCCTTCCCCTTTTGTATTTACCGCACCATTTATGCCTCCTTGTGCGCAAACAGAGTGGGACCTTTTCACTGGCACAAGGGAAAAAAGTTCTACAGCCGTACCTGTTTCAGCGACTTTGATCGCTGCCATTAATCCAGCCAAACCGCCGCCTACTATAATAACTTTGCTCTTTTTCATTCTAAATCACTCCCTATCTAGTACACTGCTAAACTACTTTTAAATAAATGCGAACAATGCCCGAACACCTATAATCGACAATGCAACAAATATTCCGATTGTAATATATGTAGAAATTAATTGAGAACGTGGTGAAACCGTAATACCCCAGCTTACACAAAATGACCATAAACCATTGGAAAAATGAAAAATAGTCGATAGCACACCAACTAGATAAAAGGCAAACATCCAAGGGTTTGCTAAATTCTCCTGCATCATCTCATAATTCACTTCTTGTCCCATTGCTGCTGCGACTCTTGTTTCCCAAATATGCCAAACTATAAAAATCAAGGTAACAACACCTGTTATTCGTTGTAAGTAAAACATCCAATTACGGAAATAACCATAATTTTTTGTATTATTTTTAGCTGTAAAAGCGATATAAATTCCATAAAAAGCATGATAAATAATAGGTAGAAAAATCACAAAAATCTCTAAAAAATAACGAAATGGCAGATGTTCCATAAAGCCTGCTGCCTTATTAAAAGACGCTGCTCCCTTTGTCGCAAAATGATTAACGACTAAATGTTGAATAAGAAAGACTCCAACTGGAATTACACCAAGCAATGAATGAATTCTTCTATAAATAAATTCACGATTTGTTGTCATTTAATTCCCCCCTAATTAGAAAAGCGCTTACGCTAGACACCAGTCCAACCTCAATGATCTTCTCCATTTGCTTTCTTAACTTTTAATAAAAAAAAAAACTTCTGTCCTTAAAATTAGCTATCCAATGGTTTTGAGAAAAGTTACCACTTTGAAAATAAAGCGATTACAATAAGAAAAGCGCAAGCGCCTTGTTCAGCCCCGAAGAAAAATGTTCTCTTGACTCAAAAAGTGCTCTTTACTTTTAGAGGCAAGAGGTTATCTTTCACAGGGGCTAGGCGCTGGAGCTAGACAGCCATCAGACTTCAAAACCTTATACTTCCTTACCTCGTGACAAAAATTCTTACAATTATGTGACAACTTAATTGTACTCTCAAAAAAAAACAAGGTCAAGAAAACGGATACATTATCACCACATCTTTTTTTCAAGCCCATTTAAACCTCTCTATAAGATGTATATGAAATACTCCGAAAAAAAATTTCTAATTTATTTTTATGAAAAGGCTACCCTAAAAAAAGGAATTGGCTCTCTCCATTAGTCCGCAGCCCGCATACACGAAGACTCACTCCCCGAGAAAACAAGACGAACTTATTGAGAGTGTACAAAACCCTTTTTCAGAGTAGACACCCTTACTAATAAAAATTCGCACCTTGGCCCATGAAAAGAAGCAGGTTTCTTAAATTTATAAACAGGGAGCTGTCAGAATACACGAAGACTCCTATGGGATTTGCGGGACAGACGAGATCCCGTAGGAGTTACTCCGAGGAGGCTCGTCGCCCGCCCCATGGAAAGCGAAGTGTATTTTGACTGCGGACTTATTGAGAGTGTATGGAACTTTTTTCAGAGTAAACACCCTTGCTAATAAAGATTCGCACCTTGGCCCATGAAAAGAATCATCTTTCTATTTTTTTTATGAACTAAGTTTGAAGCAGAGAGCAGGTGGAATACACGAAGACTCCCGTGGGAATGCGAGAAAGGCGAGACCCCGCAGCGCATGAGCGAGGAGGCTCGACGCTCGCCCACAGGAAAGCGAAGTGTATTCCACCTGCGGACTTATTGAGAGTGTACGAAACCTTTTTTTCAGAGTGCATTTATAAAGTTCCCCCTTTAAAAAGTCGCTTATTTGCATTATCATAATCATAAATACAAACTCCCTATTTTTATTATGTTTTTTTCAAGGATTTACAGTATACTATTAAAGTGCGTGTTCAAAAAAGAGGATAAAAAGGACCAAGAAGTTCGAGGCGGTTTGCTCCCGAGCATCGGAGCGTATGGTGTTAATACGTGAGAAGCGGAAAAGCAAACCAACGAAGAAATTCGACGTGTCATTTTTACCGGACTTTTTAAACAACCTATTAAAGCAATATATATTTTTTTAATTTCTGTTAATTCCCTTTATCTTATAATTTTTAGAAATATATATAATAGAATAATAGAAAGAGGAGAGACTATTGAGTGATTTAACATCTGTAGAAGGAAAATCAAGAGTGGATGGAGAACCTCTTACAGTTCCTGCTTATGGCTATGAATTAATTCGGGAAATACTAATACCAGATTTATTAGGAAGAGATACTCCTGAATTGCTGTACTGGGCTGGGAAAAGAATGGCAAGAATGTTTCCACTTGAAAATATAGAAGAAGCTAGACTCTTTTTTGAAAAAGCTGGTTGGGGGACACTGGAAGTTAGCAAGCAGTCAAAGCATGAGATGGAGTATACCCTAACAAGCCCCCTAATTGAAAAAAGATTAAAAGAAAAAGGAAAATGTACTTTTCAGCTAGAAGCAGGTTATTTAGCACAACAGCATGAGCATCTAAAAAAGGTAATGGCAGAAGCATTTGAAGATCCAAAAAGACGCGGAAAAAAAATAACGATTACCGTTCGTTGGGACAGCAAAGACCCTATTTAATACGAAAAAAGAAGAGGCTGAGTCATAACTAAATAGATAATAGGTAAAGACGAACATTCTCTAATTTAGCACGTAAATGGTTACTTCCCTATACTGGTTATTTATGTTTTTTAATAGAGTTAAGTATAAAAACTATGTTGTTCCATTGCGCTACAGGCACTCGCTTTCCGCGGGGCTATGCTTGAGCCTCCTCGTTGCTACTTGCGGGGTTTAAAGCCTTTCCTCTACTTCCCGCAGGAGTCGAGTGTCTTCCGCTCCATTTCACTTTGTTTTAAAGGTGATTTTCTAAAACCTAATTCTTTTACCAAGAAAAAAATGAAATAGATTGGAAAATGGAGCAGCCTGAATACACGTAGACTCCTGTGGGATTAGCGAGACAGCTGAGACCCTGCAGGCCAAGGGCCGAAGCGGCTCAGCGCGAGCCCCACGGAAAGCGAAGTGTATACAGGCTGCGGGTGTTTACCACAAACATTCTTTTGCTTTTCACTCTATAAAAAATTACAAAAAAACGTACAAGAGTTACCCCATATGAGATCTCTTGTACGTTGCTATATCGCATTATATTTTCACCTCTAAAGGCGTTCATTGCCTACAAAGAAAAATCCACACTTTTTTATGCGTTGACAACAGCTACTTTGCTTAATTCAAACGCATCATGCAATGCTTCCACTGCATGAACCATTTTTTCTTTTTCAATAACGGTTGATACTTTAATTTCAGAAGTACTTACCATTTTGATGACAATATCTTCTGAAGCCAATACTTTAAACATATCTGCCGCTACACCTGGATTAGAAATCATACCAGATCCAACAATAGATACTTTTGCAAGTCCTTGTTCAGAAGTTACTTTTTCATAGGATAATACAGATTGATTCTCTTCTAATACTTGTAATGTTTCTGCTAGATCACTGTCTTTAATAGAAAATGAAACATTTAGTGTTTGTTGATCCGTTAAGCTCTGAATAATAATATCCACATTGATATGATGGGATGCTAATGTCGTAAAAATGGTGGAAAGGCTTGTTAAAGGATCTTTTAATCCAAACACCGTTACGCTAGTAATATTATCTTCAAACGCTACACCTCTTACGACCAAGTTTTGCTCCATTGATACTTCCTCCTCGATGATTGTTCCTTCTTCTTTTTCCATACTTGAGCGTACTACAAGTGGCACTTGATAATTTTTTGCATATTCGACAGCCCTTGGATGTAGGACGCCTGCACCTAAATTCGCCAATTCTAGCATTTCGTCATAAGATACGGCCAATAATTTTCTTGCATTTTTAATATAACGGGGGTCTGTTGTATACACACCAGTTACATCTGTATAAATATCACATTTTTCTGCCTTAAGAGCGGCTGCTAATGCTACTGCCGTTGTATCTGAACCACCACGCCCTAATGTTGTAATATCCCCATCTTCTGTTACCCCTTGAAAACCTGCCACAATGACAACTTTTCCTTCCTTTAATTGAGCGTGCATCTTTTCTGTTTCGATATTTAGAATGCGTGCATTCCCATGAACCGCTTCCGTTTGAATTCCTGCTTGCCAGCCGGTATAAGAAATCGCATCTACTTGTTTTGCATTTAATGCCATTGATAATAAACTGATGGTCATTTGTTCACCAGTTGAAAGTAATACGTCCATTTCTCTTTTCGAAGGACGATCTGTTAATTCACCAGCAAGTTTTACTAGCTCATCCGTTGTTTTCCCCATTGCAGAAACAACAACAACCACTTCATTTCCTCTATTTTTCTCTTCCATTACTCGCTCGGCAACATTTTTAATTCGTTCTGCACTTCCAACTGATGTTCCGCCGAACTTTTGTACTACTAAACCCACAGCATTCCCTACTTTCTTTTCTCTTAAAGGTTGTTCAAAAACTCCGATAAACATGGCACGTCGAATTTCTTCGTTGGTCCTTTTTATCCTCCTTTTTGAACACGCACTCTTAGAAGTATTTTCTGTTCGTTCTATTCCAATTAGCCACTTTTTTTATCAATAAAAAGAACATCTCTATTAATCTCTTTTTTAGGCAAATCGAGTAGGAGGCACATTTCCGTGCCGACCTCTCACACCACCGTACGTACCGTTCGGTATACGGCGGTTCGAAAGTTTATGAAATCACCTTCGATAAGGATTTTAAACCTTGATCTTGCCAATATTGATTATTTAATGCAAGATGTAATATAGGGTTGTTTGATAGGCGCCAATATCCCTTACGGGAGTTGGCGTTCTTTTTAGCTTCTTCCTTATATATCCCAAGTTTTACAAGGTTCTTATATTTCGTTTTAACCTTCTTCCACTCTTTCCACCTACACGCTCTTAACCTACGTCTCGTATGACTATCGATTTTATGTGCGTATTGCTTGATATCCGCGATTTTAAAGTAATTTCCCCAACCTTGTATCAGTTGGTTTATTTTCTTCACACGGAATTCCATGCTTACTCCCCAATTTCGGTTGGTCCATTTCTTTAATTTTTCTTCGAACCTTTTCTTCCGCTCTTTTGGCACAAATACTCTAGTTTTCCTTCCTCTTTGGTAGAAGCTTACTCCTAAGAATATCCGTGCTATCGGCTTTCCCACCGCACTTTTCTCCTGATTCACCTTCAACTTCAATTTTCTCTCGATAAATTGAGTGATGCTTTCTTTTATTCGTTCTCCTGCTTTCCTGCTTTTAACGAAAATATTACAATCATCTGCATACCTCACAAATTTGTGCCCACGCTTCTCTAATTCTTTATCTAATTCGTGAAGCATGATGTTGCTCAGTAACGGACTTAATGGGCCACCCTGTGGTGTTCCTTCTGTATTCGGTTTAATTAACCCATTGTCCATCACTCCTGCTTGGAGATATCTTCTGATTAGTTTCAAGGTTGGTTTATCAGTGATCGTTTTCGCGATAAGCGACATGAGTTTGTCATGGTTAACACGGTCGAAGAATTTCTCTAGGTCTATGTCTACGACAAAATTGTAGCCATCTTCGATATATTGTCTTGCTTGTTCTATCGCTTGATGTGCGCTTCTATTTGGTCTAAATCCATAACTATACGAACTAAATTGTTTTTCAAAGATGGGGGTAAGTTTCTGCACAATTGCTTGTTGAATGACTCTGTCTGTCACGGTAGGGATTCCAAGTTTCCTTGTTCCCCCGTTCGGTTTGGGGATATCCACCCTTCTTACTGCTTTTGGTTTATACTTTCCTTCTCTAATAAGTTCTCTAATTTGTTGACCTTCTTCTTTCAAATAAAGGCGAGTAGCTTCTATATCTTTCGCATCGACTCCTGCTGCTCCTTTATTCCTTTCCACCTTCTTGAAAGCATGGTTCAAATTATCTAGTTCTGTTATCTTTATAATTAGACTTACCGTTGATTTCATATTGTTCCCATGCTGTTGAGGTTGCATAAGGCTAACTCCACTCTATCCGAGAAACTCCGGTTTTCCGAACCTTCTTTTCTCGTATAGTCATTTTGTTTCTGTTTCCTCGTTTCCTTATCAATAACTCTAGCACGGTCGCTCCTTTCGTTCCGTCCTTCTCAAATCCTAGATTTGATACTATGACTTCGGCTGACTTCTCTTGATTCAGCTATCTATCACTAGATAGGTTCCCAATAGGATATTCAAGAGACCTCCCGGGGTAAGTTCACTCGCTTTCTCCTCATCTATCTGCCACATTTATTCTCATTTCATCCGGGGATATTTAGGACTTCATTTTGTTTAGCAAACTCGTCCTGAAATGAAAACCTCTAATGTGATTCGTATACCTCAGACCAAGGATTTGTCTAGGGCTTCCTTCAGATTCCGCGTCACCACGGACACCCTTGCCTTCGACTAATGGTTCGCATATCCCAACGCCCATAGCGGACTTGCACCGCCTAGCTAGTGAACATGCCCGGCACACTAAAAAAAGCAATGAGAAGAACGTCTCATTGCTGTGCAGAAAAATCCATTAAAATGTGCACAAACAGTGAGATAGCCCTCCAAAACAGTTCCTTGTTTTGACAGTCTTGCATTTATTCAATGCAAAACCAGCAAAGAAAAAATGAGCTTTTCTTTACTTCGGCAAACTGTCCCTTTCATAATCCTTCTTTGAAGCTCATCCTTCTCTGGATTATTACTTTTGAAGTTCGCACCTCTACCTTCACTTATTAAGTTATAAGTTGCCATCATTATAGCATAGAGTTTTTCATCATACAACATTGTTTTTTATTCCGACACTTTTCGTATAGATTGCTGTAAGTTAAACCACAGCAGAAATTCACATTGTTTTGGCTCTTTAGGAGCCTTGAAACGCTTGTGCTGTATTTAGTTTTCCTCTTATTCCTTCAATTTTGTCAATAACTCTTCTGCTACGTTTGCAGGTATGCCGATTTCCCTGAATTCTTCGATTGTTGCTTCTTTCATTTTTTTTACCGAGCCGAATGTTTTTAATAGTAGCTTTCGTCGCTTCTCCCCAATTCCTGGAATATCATCTAGTAATGATTGGAAGGCGTTTTTCCCGCGAATTTGACGATGAAAGGTAATTGCAAATCGGTGAACTTCATCTTGGATACGTTGCAGCAAATAAAATTCTTGACTATTTCTAGCCAATGAAATGATTTCCAATGGATTTCCATACAATAATTGAGAAGTTCGATGTTTTTCATCTTTTGCCAATCCGGCAACAGGTATGTCCAAACCTAATTCGAATAATAGTATTTCTTTGACTGCTTCTATTTGGCCTTTTCCTCCATCAATTACGATTAGATCAGGAAGAGGCAATCCTTCTTTTAACACACGCTGATATCTTCGTCTTACTACTTCTCGCATGGACTCGTAGTCGTCTGGGCCTTGAACGGTTCTTATTTTGTATTTCCGATATTCTTTTCTTGCCGGTTTTCCATCTATAAATACAATCATCGCAGATACCGGGTCTGTGCCTTGTATATTACTGTTATCAAATGACTCTATTCGATGGGGCGTATAAATGCCCATCTGCTGCCCTAAATTTTCAACTGCTTTAATCGTTCTTTCTTCATCTCGATCAATTAACGCAAACTTTTCATTTAATGCATTTTTGGCATTTTTATTAGCTAACAAAACAAGTTCTTTCTTTTGCCCTTTTTGCGGCTTTAACACCTTCACATTCAAAAGTTCTTCTACCATTTCCCCTTGAATACTATTCGGAATTAATATTTCTTTCGGTTTAAAATGATTATCTTTTGCATAAAACTGGCCAAAATAGGTGAGCATTTCTTCTTCTGGCTCTTGATAAATCGGAAACATGCTAACATCCCGTTCAATCAATTTTCCTTGACGAATAAAAAAGACTTGCACACACATCCAGCCCTTATCATACGAAAATCCAAATACATCCCGATCAACTAAATCAGTCATCATCATTTTCTGTTTTTCCATTGTTGCTTCAATATGAGCGATTTGATCCCGAAATTCTTTAGCCCTTTCGAAATCCAATTCTTCTGCAGCAGCAGTCATTTTCATTGTTAATTCTTTTTTTATCTCTTTATAGCCGCCGTTAAGAAATTTCGTGATTTCATCGACCATTTGTCGATATTCTTGTTGCTGAATATCTTTTATACATGGTGCCAGGCATTGACCAAGATGATAATATAAGCATACTCTGTCAGGCAAAGTAGAACATTTTCTTAATGGATAAATACGATCAAGCAGTTTTTTTGTTTCGTTTGCTGCTTGTACATTCGGATATGGCCCAAAATATTTGCCTTTATCTTTTTTTACTTTTCTTGTTGTAATTAAACGAGGATGCTTTTCCGCTGTCAGCTTGATGAAAGGATAGCTTTTGTCATCTTTTAGCATGATATTATATTTTGGATCGTATTTTTTAATTAAATTAATCTCTAATAGTAATGCTTCCATATTAGATGATGTAATAATATATTCAAAATCCTCGATTTCATTTACAAGCCTTAATGTTTTCCCATCATGGGAACCAGTAAAATAGGAACGCACTCGATTTTTTAGCACCTTTGCTTTTCCTACATATATCACGGTTCCTTGTCTATCTTTCATTAAGTAACATCCAGGCTGATCAGGTAAGAGCATCAGTTTATTTTTTATTGTATTATTCATAGTCTTCCTAGTCTTCCCTCCCTGAATGGTCAGGCTGTCGACAAATTCTCGCCTTTTTTACATCACTTTGTATAAATAAGGCTTTGTGTGATTGTGTCATTGCTGTTAATGAGCATAAATCTACTTGTCTAACTGCCGAGTTCAGTTCATTATATGCTATTATCTATGATACGTGGAGGAGGCGGGTTTCAGCAAGAAAAAAGATAGGAATGGAAAATAAAAGGGGATTAAGCAGAAAAAATGGAGAAATAGAATCACTACTTTTCTTATCAAAAAAGCACGAAAAGCAGATACTTCCTTATTAAAAGCGCCACGTCCTTATGTTTTTATTGGCATTAGTGCGTCCTAGTGTTAAAGCCTGGATACGGACACAACTGTCAAGTTATCACTTATCCTATTTTGTTTTTAACTTTCTAGAAAAAGAAAAAACGTGAAGAACAATTTGCTCTTCACGACATTTTTAAGCATGTTTAGATAATAATTCAGCAAGTGCTTCTTTTGGTTGGAAGCCAACTACTTTATCCACAACTTCTCCATCTTTAAAAACCAATAGTGTTGGGATGCTCATTACACCGAATTTAGAAGCTGATTCTTGGTTTTCATCAACATCGATTTTAACAATTTTTACTTTATCGCCAATTTCAGCGTCTAATTCTTCTAAAACTGGTGCAATCATTTTACAAGGTCCGCACCAAGGTGCCCAAAAGTCTGCAAGTACTACCCCTGTACCTGTTTCTGTTTGAAAGTTTTGATCTGTTGCATGTGATATAGCCATTAAATATTGCCTCCTCAAAGTGTTAAACTTATAATATCGAAAGTATACCATCGTTTTTGTTGTGATGCTAATAATTTGTTTCGTTCATAATTTCCCCAACCATCAAACGTTCTATTCGATATAGAAATAATAGAAGGCATCAATCATCATTTCTCTTTGGGACGATAATTATTCTCTATCCTCCAGCTGCTGTATTAGCAATGGCACAACTTGAAAGACATCTCCTACAATGCAATAGTCTGCTTCTTGAAATATGGGAGCGTCTGGATCATTATTAATCGCAATAACCACCTTGGCTCCATTCATCCCGACTATATGTTGGATTGCTCCTGAAATTCCACAAGCAATATAAATATCTGGTGCGACAGCTTTTCCCGTTTGACCAATTTGCAAGGATGAGTCACTAAGACCTAATTCAACAGCACCTCTTGATACGCCTACCGTACCGCCAAGAGTAGTTGCCAATTTTTTTACTAATTCCATTCCCTCTTTATTTTTTATTCCTCTTCCACCTGCAACAATTACTTTAGCATCCAGTAGATCAATCGTATTTTCTTGTTCTTTTTTCACTTTTACGACAGAAAATACTGGTTTTGTGTCAGTCATTACGTACTCTTCTACGGCAATTGCTTTTCTGTCTCGTTTCACTGGCATATCCCAGCTGTTTGGTTTTATTGCAACAATAAAAACATCGGTTTCCAATCGAATGATTTCATCTAGCTTTCCGGAAAAAATAGATCGTGTTACTAAAAATGAATGTACTTCTTTTTTTATATCCTTTACGTTAGAGATAAGTGGAATCGCTGTTACTTCACTTATATAGGGAGCAATATTTTTTCCGAAATCAGTTTGGGACGTTATTATTTTTGACGGTTTTTCCTTTTGTAATATAGCTAATATACATTGTCCATATGCTTCTTCTGTAAATGCACCTGGTTCCTCTTTTACCCATATAACTTTATCAACATGATAATAAGTCAGCTCTTCCACTATAGACGCTGCCTTCACTTCTCCATATAATACAACAACTATTTCTGCATCATCCGCTATTGTCTCAGCTGCCGCTATGCATTCAAGTGTAAAGGAACATATTTTGCCTTTGTTCATTTCCCCAATAATCATTATTTTCTCTGTCATTTTTACCCCTCCCTTCCTAAAAAGCTACTGAATTTTCTTTATCAGTTTTGCCAATCGGGCAGCTTGTTCCACACTATCTCCTTGAATAAACAAATTTTGTCTCTCCACTGTTGGAAATTGATAGTGATTTGTTTTTATTAACTCCGATTGTTTCAATAATGGAGTGATTTTTTCTAATGGCTTTCTTTTTGCTTTCATAATTCCAGCAAGCGCAGGAAGTCTTGGTTCATTTAAACCTTGTGGTACTGTTACTAATAAAGGCAATGAGCCACTGTATGTTTCGATCTCTTCGGATGAATGTTTTTCAATGATTGCTTTGTCTTTCTCTATCGTCAACTTTGCTATATTGTTTATATACGGAATTTTCAATGCTGTTGCAACACGTGGTCCTACTTGTGCAGATCCTCCATCAATGGTAAAGGAACCTGCCAAAATAATATCGAATGGAATTGTTTTAATATAGGAGGACAATATAGATGCAATATTAGCGGGTTCTTCTTTCCTATCATTCACCACTAACAGTGCCCCTTTATCCGCACCGATTGCAAGTGCAAGCCGCAGCTGTTTTTCCGCATTCACTTCTCCTGCTGTTATCGCTAGTATGGATCCGCCATGTTTCTCTTTTAAACGAATAGCTTCTTCCAACGCAACTTCATCCAGAGGGTTAATTACATATTCTACATCTTCCGTCTGGATCATATCGTCTTGTACCGTAATTTTTTGTTCAGAATCAATCGTTCTTGAAAGCAGTACAATAATATTCAATTAGGAATCACTTCTTTCATTGTCCATATTATTTTGATCCGGATTGTTTTCCTTCCTTAATTCTCTACGCAAGATTTTTCCAATTGCTGATTTTGGCAATTCTGTTCGAAATTCATATAAGCGTGGTACTTTAAATGATGCAATTCGTTTTCTCATAAAGTTATTTAGATCTTCTGCTGACACTTCAGCTCCTTTTTTTAATACAATAAATGCTTTTACTGTTTCCCCACGATACGGGTCTTGTACACCAACAACTGCTGCCTCTTCTACATCTGGATGCTCATATAATACTTCTTCTACTTCCCTTGGATAGATATTAAATCCGCTCGCAATAATCATATCTTTTTTTCGGTCAACGATGTAAAAATATCCTTTTTCATCCATATAACTTACATCACCTGTTAACAGCCATCCATCCTTTAGTACCTTTTCTGTTTCTTCGGGATTATTCCAGTACCCTTTCATGACTTGTGGCCCTTTAATTCCTAATTCTCCAATTTCTCCTGCAGGAAGTTTCTGTCCTGTTTCTGGTGAAAAAATCGCTGCATCCGTTCCTGGCCACGGCACTCCAATGCTCCCTTTTACAATTTCATGGTCCCAAAGGAAATTAACATGTGTTACTGGAGAGGTTTCGGTTAGTCCGTAACCTTCCACTAATTTACCACCCGTTTTCTTCTGAAATCTTTCTATTATTTCAACTGGTAATGGCGCAGATCCGCTTATCGCACCGGTAATGGAGGAAAGATCATATTTTTCTATTTGTGGATGGTTTAGAAGTCCGATATAAATAGTAGGCGCACCAGGGAAGATTGTTGGCTTTTGCTTATGAATTGTTTTTAGCGTGGTCGTTGCATCAAATTTAGGAACTAAGATCATTTTGTATATTTCCATCACAGATAATACCATGACAGTCATCAAACCATATACATGAAAGAGAGGCATAATGCCAAGCATTCGTTCCTCCCCTTTTTTCATACGGTACAGCCATTGACGACACATCGATGTGTTCGCAATTAAATTTTGATGTGTCAACATAACACCTTTCGGGAAACCGGTTGTTCCACCAGTGTATTGGAGAATAGCGATATCTTCTTCAAAATCAGTTGGATATTCCACTACTTCTGCGGATGGTTTTTTTAATATATTGGATAACTTATGCGTGAATTCATTTTCATTAATAGGAGAGGATTTTCCTTGTTGTTTTTTTTGCATGATTGAATAGAGGAAGTTTTTAGGGAATGGTAGAAAATCTTGGATTTTTGTTACAATAATATGTTTAAGCTCCGTATCGACTTTTGCTTGTTGTATTCGATCATAGAGAAGGTCTAATGTGATGATCATTTGTGCTCCAGAATCTTTTAACATAAACTGTACTTCTCTTTCTTTATAAAGGGGATTTGTCGGTACAGCAATTCCTCCTGCTAAAAGAACGGCATAAAAGCTTATAACAGTTTGCGGAGTATTTGGCAGCATAATGGCTACCCTGTCTCCTTTCTTTAATCCAAGCTTTTGTAGGTAAGCTGCTAAGGTCTGTGCTTTATTATATATATATTGAAATGTCCATTCTTTTCCCATAAAGTGAATGGCTTTATGTTTTGGATATTCTTTTGCAGCATTTTTTAATAGTTGCTGTAGAGTATCTGCCCGATAATAAACGTTTTTTGCTGTTTGTTTTGGATAAAGGTCCAACCATGGTTTTTCCCGATGCATATTTCTTCCTCCTTTTGATAATCTGCTTGTCTCTTGTACTAGCTTATTATATGTTGAGGAACTCACTTCAGTTAATTAAAATACGCCCTTATTAAAAAAGGGCTACGCTGAAAAGCGGCTTTAACTCTCTCGAATAGTCCGCAGCCTGCTCTCTTCTTCAAACTTAGGCCATATAACAAAATAGAAACCTGCTTCTTTTATGCGCCATGGTGCAAAATTTATTGCAGGGAGGTCTTCTTTGTCTTTTCACACAAAAAAAACACGCGTTTTCTTTGTATAATGTCTACAAAGAAATCACGTATTTTTCCGATAAATCAGTGGAGCTTTTGTCTGAATAGCAATCACATTAATAAGTCTAATTTCAGGAAATTCCTGAGCCAATTACATAGGATAAACCAATGGAGATAATCATGGAAATTAATCCAACTGCTCTATTATCATTTTTTATTTCTTCATCTATTTTAAATTTAGGTGTTAAAAATTCAAAGATAAAATAACCAACCAGTAATAAAAAGAATCCATACACTCCCCATACAATCATGGTTAGTAAAGAATCATTCTGCATAATCGAGTGTCTAAATATATTGGCTATCCCAAATATTTTTCCACCTGTCGCCATCGCCACAGCAATATTCCCTCTTTTTATTTCTTCCCAATTATTATATTTTGTCACCAATTCAAAAACAGATAAAAAGACAACCATGCTTAAAATAACAACACTATAATCACCAGCAGTTTTTACATATTCATTATTCCAAAATTGATTCATGCACTTTCTCCTCTATTCGTTTTCTATCTAATCCCTCTCTCATGACGAATTATTTTAATTCAACGACCGTAACACCACTTCCGCCTTCTCCCGCTTCACCAAAGCGAATACTTTTCACAGATCGATGATTTTTCAAGTATTCTTGCACTCCTGTTCTTAATGCACCTGTTCCTTTTCCATGAATAATTGATACTCTTGGATATCCTGCCAGCAAGCTGTCATCGATGTATTTTTCGACCCTGGATAAAGCATTTTCAAATCTTTCTCCACGTAAATCCAACTCTAGGCTCACATGATAATCTTTCCCTCTAATAGTTGCCAGCGGTTTCGTTTCTACTATTTTTGGCGCTTTAATAAATTCTAGATCTTTTTCTTTTACTTTCATTTTCATTATGCCGATCTGAACTTGCCATTCTTTATCAGAAGTTTTTTCTAACAATTGCCCTTTTTGACCAAATGTTAACACTTTTACCTCTTCACCTGGCTGAAATACATGATCAGTTTTGGTGGAGGTTTGATTTCGTTTAACGGATGTTTTTGGAGCAGCATCACTTAATCGTTTTCTTGCATCAATTAGTTCATGTTCTTTTATTTCCGCTCGTTTTTCTAGCTGCATTTTTCGTAACTCAGAGATAACGGTTTCTGCTTCTAGTTTCGCATTTTCAATGATTTCTGCCGCTTGTTTTTTTGCCTTTTCTTGAAGGGTTTCTTTTTTCTCATAATAGTCCATTACTTGCTTTTGCAAATCATGGTGAAGCATTTCTGCCTGCTTTAATAAATCTTGTGCATCCTTATATTCTTCTTCTGTATTTTTCCTGCTTTCTTCTAATGACGCAATCATGTTCTCTATTTTATTGCTTTCATCACTAACATGAGCTCTGGCAGTAGCAATAACATGTTCTTGCAGTCCAAGGCGCTTGCTTATTTCAAAGGCATTACTTCTACCTGGTACGCCAATTAATAATTTATAAGTAGGGCTTAATGTTTCAATATCAAATTCAACGCTCGCATTTATAACCCCATCCCGATTGTAGCCATACGCTTTTAGCTCAGGATAATGGGTTGTGGCGATAACACGAGCGCCACGACTGTTCACTTCATCTAATATGGAAATTGCGAGTGCCGCTCCTTCTTGTGGATCCGTTCCTGCACCTAATTCATCAAATAACACAAGGCTATTATCATCCACTTTATCTAGGATACTTACAATATTAACCATATGAGAGGAGAATGTACTTAGCGATTGTTCAATGGACTGCTCATCGCCAATATCTGCATATACTGCTTCAAAAACACCCATTTCCGAACCATCTAGTGCCGGTATTTGCAATCCTGCTTGTGCCATCAGCGTACATAGTCCAACCGTTTTTAAAGTAACGGTTTTCCCCCCTGTATTTGGCCCTGTAATAACAATCGTCGAAAAATCGCCTCCAAGTGTCACATCATTTGCGACCACTTGCTCGATAGGAATTAAAGGATGTCTTGCTTTAAAAAGCGAAATCTTCCTTTTATTATTTATTGTTGGTTTTGTGCCTTTTAATCGATGTCCATATTTTGCTTTCGCAAACATAAAATCCACTTCCGTTAATACAGCAACAATATCTAAAAGCTCTGTACTGTATCCTGAAACAATGGCAGTTAATTGCGTTAAAATACGATCGATTTCTTGTTGTTCCTTCACCCGAATGGCAGCAAGCTCATTGTTGAGTGTAACAACAGATTGGGGCTCAATAAAAAGAGTTTGACCAGATGCACTTTGATCATGAATGATGCCGCCGTAATTTCCTCTGTACTCTTGTTTAACTGGAATAACAAAACGGTCATTACGAATCGTAATAATTGCATCCGAAAGCATCTTTTGTGCATTCGATGAGCGAATCATACTTTCTAGCTTTTCTCTTACCTTTGATTCATTCCTCCGCAGCTGAGCTCTGAGACTTCTTAATGCTTCACTTGCACTGTCCATCACTACACCTTGCTCATCTATTGCCATGGTAATTTCTTCTTCCACTTCAACTAATACCATCATTTCTTCTACAAGTTCCGCAAGAATTGGTACAGCATCTTCTTCGTGGAATTCTTCGATAAACCTTTTTATTTGTCTGCTTGCATGTACGGTATTTGCGATCTGAATTAGTTCTAAAGGACTCAGCATTCCGCCGATTGAGGATCGCTTTACGTGTGGACGAATATCATAAATCCCATTTAACGGTATATTACCGCGCATTCGAAATATTTTTGCAGCCTCATCTGTTTCTTCCTGCCAGCGAACTACTTCATCAAACTCTGTGGAAGGAACTAGTTGTTCAGCTTTCCATTGTCCTAAAGAAGAGGATACATGTTCAGCTAATTGTTTTTTGATTTTATCAAACTCTAAAGTTTTTAATACTCTTTCCTGCATGGAGGTTTCTCCTTTGCTACTTTTCTCTTCTAGTAATGGTTGTTTATTAAATGGCAGAGAAATAATTACTTCCCAAAGAAGGTCTCACTTACACTATAAGCTTCTTCCCATTTTAGTCTTCCATTTAAATACCGATTACTGTTTCTTTTTTTGTAAAAATTCCAGAAAATCTCTTTTTTCCATCGTATTTATTACAGTATCTTTTTGTATCCAGCCTTTTTTGGCAGTAGATACGCCAATGATCATATTATTTAACTCTTTTGTATGATGTGCATCTGTATTAATAATAATCTTTACCCCTTTATCTTGGGCCATTTTCACGTATTTCGCCTGTAAATCCAAACGATTCGGATTACTATTCAATTCTAATAATGTATTTGTTTCTTTTGCCATTAAGATTAACTGTTCGATGTCTACTTCATAACCGTCTCTTATGCCAATTTTTCTGCCTGTTGGATGCGCGATTATATCGACATATTTATTTTGCATCGCTTTTGTTAATCGTTCCATTATTTTGTCCTTTGGTTGAGAGAAGGCAGAATGAATCGATGCAATGACAATATCGAGTTCAGCCAATAAACTATCTTCATAGTCTAATGAACCATCTGGAAGAATATCCATTTCGATACCAGCCAGTATCGTAATATCATCATATTTTTCATTTAATTGTCTTATTACTTGAATCTGTTCGCGTAGACGCTCTGGTGTTAGCCCGTTTGCCACTTTTAAATAGTGAGAGTGATCAGTGATTGCCATATACTGATAACCGCGAGCTCTGTTTGCCTCTACCATTTCCTCAATAGAAAATGCACCATCGCTCCAAGTGGAATGCATATGTAAATCGCCTTTAATATCTTCAATCGATATAATCGTACTGTCCTTTTTATATGCTTCTACTTCTTTGCCGTCCTCTCTCATCTCCGGTGGAATAAAAGGCAGCTGAAAATGATGATAAAAATCTTCTTCTGTTGTAAATGTTAGTATTTCGCCTGTTTCTACCTTTTCGACGCCATACTCACTGATTTTTTCGCCCCGTTCCTTTGCTAGCTGTCTCATTCTTACATTATGTTCCTTTGATCCAGTAAAATGATGGAGCGTTGTCGCGAATTCGGCTTCTGACACGATGCGGAAATCTACGGAAACATCGTATTTTAAGTCTAATACGATGCTTACTTTCGTATTGCCAGCACCCGTTATTTCTTTAATCGACGGAAGCATGATTAATTTATTTTTAACAGCAGATGGATTATCTGCTGCAATAATGAAATCTAAATCTTTTATTGTTTCCCGCACTCTTCTTAAACTTCCTGCTCGAGAATATCGGCTGATTTCTTCTATCTGTTTTAATTCCTGTTCAATGGAGTCTGCAACAGACAACATATAAGCAATTGGCAGTCTGTCTGGTCTTGCCCCAACATTTTGTAATGCTTCCATTATTTTTTCTTCAGATTTTTTTCCAAAGCCACTTAGTTTTTGAACTTTTCCTTCTGTACAAGCAGCTTGTAAATCCTCTGCATTTTTCACGGAAAGCTCTTTGTATAGCTTGGCGATTTTTTTCCCTCCCAAACCTGGAAGCTGCAGCAGTGGAATTAATCCCTTTGGTACTTCTTCCTTAAGCTCTTGCAACACGGAAGATTTTCCTGTTGAAACATATTCCTCTATGACTGCCGCTGTACCTTTTCCTATGCCGGGAAGTGCTGTATAATCCGTTATTTCTGTTAAGTTTTTTTCATCACTTTCTAAGCTTGCCGCAGCTTTTCGAAAGGCTGAGACTTTAAATGTATTTTCACCTTTTAATTCCATATAAACAGCTATCTGTTCTAATAGACGGACTACTTCTTTTTTTGTCAAATTCATCGTTTATCACCTGCTTCTATCCATTCTTTCACAATAATAGTATCATAACATGTTCTGTACGTTTTCAGGTAATAGGCGCATACCTTCAGTTATAAGAACAGCAAAAACTCTTCTGGCATCATATACATTGCTAGAAGAGTTTTATGCTCATTTAAGAAGCCATATAATCAAACCAAAGTGCTTTTATTTTCCCAGAAAAATAAGGGGTATTTTCTATAATGCCCGCTGCAATGCTCGATTTATTCAAATTATTTTGGATCATTTCAATCGGCAGAAGTGCTGCAATATATAAAAGTATAAATAAAACCAAATAAACCTCAATAAAACCTAGAATTGCACCAGCCCATGTATTAAGCTGCTTTAATACCGGTAAACTAGCAACAAAATCTATCATACTGCCAATTATTTGCCATACAATTTTCACAGCAAAAAAAATCAGCACAAATGCAATGGCACGATAAAATACATCTTCCAGATTTGCATTGCCAAATAGGGTCGTAACAAGACTATTTTCTCCTACATTTGGATAAGGTACCCATAGGGTCAACTTTGTAGATAAAGGTATGTAATATTTATTTGCCACAATAAAGGCAACAATAAATCCAGTTAAATGGACCATTTGTAAAATAAAGCCTCTTTTTAGTCCCCTTACTAGACCAAATACCAATAAAATAATGATAATAAAATCCAACATGACCTTTTCAGTCCTTTTCTTTTTTTAATTCATTTTCCAGCTGTTCCACTCGATCTAATAATTTTATATAATCATTCACTATATTAACAGTAGTCAGTACGGCTAATTTATTTAAATCAAGGGCAAGTGATGGATTCTTTGCATAAAGCTCCCGCATTTTTTTATCCACTATAGAGGCAACCAAGCGAACATGGCTTGACGATTCTTCACCTATTATTACATATTGTGTACCGTATATTTCAACACTGGTGCGGTTTTTTGGTGTATCTGTCACATTTTATGCCTCCAATCATAAGAATCCTATTCTATATCATAACATGACCGTTCTAGAGTGGGAAGTCAAACCCTTTCAAAATAAGTCATGGTTTTACAATTTGCTCTATTTTTTGTCATTCATCCGTTTTATCAGGAGTATGTATTCATTCTTTTCACTTTATCTTGTTTTTTTCATCATTTATTATCGCTTTTTTTCGTTTATCTTCTTTTTTTCTCCACTTATCGACTTTTCGACAAAATCTCCTATTTTCCACACAAAAAAAGACTGCCTCCATAAGAGACAGCCAGCGTATTAAAATAGTATAACTGCAAAATTTCAGGCTTCTATACTACTTTACCCTCTTAAAACAGCCCCAGCTTTTTCTTTGACTGCTGTTAATACTTTATCATGGGCTTTTGTAATCATTTCGTCCGTTAATGTTTGTTCTGGATCAAAATATTTTAACGTATAAGCAATTGATTTTTTGCCTTCTTCCATTTTATCGCCTTCATACAAGTCAAATACTTGCACTTCTTTTAATAACTTACCGCCGGCTTCTACGATGATAGTTTGAATATCCCCAGCTAAGATTGTCTTATCGACTACTAAAGCTATATCTCGCGTTACAGAAGGGAAACGAGGGATAATCGAATATTGAAGTTCCTCTACATCTGCAGCTAAAAGCTTGCTTAAGTTTAATTCAAAGCAATACGTTTCTTTAATATCTAAATCATTTTGAACTTGTGGATGCACTTGGCCGACAAAGCCTATAACTTCGTTGTTAAAAAGAATAGTTGCTGTTCTGCCTGGATGCAAACTATCCATTGCTCCTCTTGCAAAAGAAATTTGCTCTGCAACACCAAGCTTTTGGAACAAGCCTTCCAGCACACCTTTCATCACAAAGAAATCAACTGCTTTTTTCTCGCCTTGCCAAGGATTTGCATGCCATAAACCAGTAATTGCTCCGGCTACATGCTCTCGTTCTTCTGGAAGTTCATTCTCCGCACCTTCATTTGCCAAGAAAACAACACCAGTTTCATAAACAGCCAGACTATCATTTTGACGTGCACTATTGTATTTTACTACTTCCAATAATTGTGGAATAATGCTTTGGCGCAATAAACTGCGCTCTTCACTCATTGGCATGCTTAAACGAACTGGTTTTCTTGTTTCTAATGCAAACTGCTGCACTTTCTTTTCACTTGTTAAAGCATATGTGATCGCTTGGAACAGCCCAGCACCTTCTAAATATTTGCGAACCGTACGGCGTTTCTTCTGATAAGGAGATAAAGCACCAGGCACACTTTCCCCGATTGGCAATGTTGTTGGAATTTCATCATATCCATAAAGGCGTGCTACTTCTTCTACCAAGTCCTCTTCAATTGTAATATCATTTCTTCTTGTTGGCACCGTTACAGTAAACACAGCATCTTCCACAGCTGTTTCAAATTGAAGTCTTGCAAAAATATCATTTACTTCTTCAACTTGTAAAGAAGTACCTAGTACTTTATTGATTTTCTCTATGGAAATCGAAACAGTTTTTGGTTCAGCTGTTACATTATCAACAACTACTTCCCCTTCTACTATTTCTCCTCCTGCATATAAATGAAGAAGCTGCACTGCTCTTTCTGCTGCAGCACGAACACGATTTGGATCAATGCCTTTTTCATATCGTGCACTTGCTTCACTTCGTAAATTCAACACTTTTGAAGACTTGCGGATTACATTGCTGTTAAAATAAGCTGCTTCTAATAAAACAGTTGTTGTATCAGACTGCACTTCCGAGTTTGCTCCACCCATTACACCGGCAACTGCTACTGTTGTTTCACCGTTTGTAATGACTAAATTATCTTCTGAAAGCACCCGCTTCGCCTCATCCAATGTTACGATAGTTTCATCTTTTTTTGCTCTTCTCACAAGAATTTCTTTTGACCCTAAACGGTCGTAATCGAATGCATGCAGCGGCTGGCCGTATTCTAATAAAATATAATTGGTAATATCAACAACATTATTATGAGGACGAATACCTGCTGCCATTAATCTTCCTTGCATCCAAAGTGGGGATGGAGCAATTTTTACATTTTTAATGATTTTTGCTGTATAACTGTGAGCATCTTCTTTGTTTTCTACCTTTACTTGCACATAATCAGATGCTTTCCCCCCAGCCTTAGCATAGTCAACTTCTGGTAGCAGAACTTCTTTTCCAAGAACTGCAGCTACTTCATAAGCAACTCCAAGCATGCTTAAGCAGTCTGAACGGTTAGGCGTCAGCCCTAATTCCAACACAGAATCATCACGCTCTAAGTATTCTAGTGCATCTTTCCCGACTTCTACATCACTCGGAAAAACGAAAATACCTTCTGCATAATCTTTAGCGATTAGCTTGCTTTCAATACCAAGCTCTTGCAAGGAACAAATCATTCCATTGGATTCTTCACCGCGCAGCTTTGCTTTTTTAATTTTAAAATTTCCTGGTAGAACAGCACCCACTTTTGCTACTGCAACCTTTTGGCCTTTATCTACATTTTTTGCACCACAAATAATTTGAGTTGGTTCGTCTTCGCCAATGTCCACTAAACATTTATTTAATTTATCTGCATTTGGATGCTGTTCTCTTTCTAGAACATATCCGACTACGACATTTTTTATGCCTTCGTTTAAAACATCTACCCCTTCGACTTCAATGCCGCCCTTAGTAATTTTATCTGCCAGCTCTTGTGGACTTACATCTTTAATATCTACATATTCACTTAACCATTTATAGGATACTAACATTATTCTTCTCCTCCAACTTAATATTCCGGTACTGAAAACTGCTTTAAGAAACGAATGTCATTTGTATAGAAATGTCGGATATCATCCACTCCGTATTTTAACATCGCGATGCGCTCTGCACCGATTCCAAAAGCGAATCCAGAATATTTCTTCGAATCAAAGCCAGCCATTTCCAACACATTTGGATGCACCATACCTGCACCTAATACCTCTATCCAACCTGTTCCTTTACATACACTACAACCGCTTCCTTTACAGATGCTGCACGAAATATCCACTTCAACAGACGGTTCTGTAAATGGGAAGAAGCTTGGGCGCAAACGGATTTCTCGATCTTCACCAAACATTTTCTTCGCAAAAACTTCCAATGTTCCTTTTAAATCACTCATACGGATATTTTCATCTACTACAAGTCCTTCAATCTGCATAAATTGATGGGAATGCGTAGCATCATCGTTGTCACGACGATATACTTTACCAGGACAGATGATTTTTACAGGACCTTTTCCTTTATGCTTTTCCATTGTACGAGCTTGTACAGGAGAAGTATGTGTACGCAATAACAGTTCTTCTGTAATATAGAATGAATCCTGCATATCACGTGCTGGATGATTTTTTGGCAAATTCAATGCTTCAAAATTGTAATAATCTACTTCTACTTCTGGGCCTTCTTCTACTGTATATCCCATGCCGATAAATAAATCTTCTACTTCTTCAATCACTCTTGTTAAAGAATGGTGATTTCCTACAGCAATCGGCCGGCCAGGCAAGCTAATATCAATTGTTTCTGCCTCAATTTTCTTCTGTACTTCTGCTTCTTCTAAAACTTGCTGTTTTTCTTCTATTTGGCTTGTAATTTCATCCCGGATAACATTTACTAATGCTCCCATTTTCGGGCGCTCTTCAGCTGAAAGTTTGCCCATTCCTTTTAGCACTTCTGTGATTGGTCCTTTTTTTCCAAGATAAGCAATTCGAATATCATTTAGTTGTTTCACATTTTCTGCTGTTGCAATCGCTTGTAAAGCTTCTGCCTGCAGTTCTTTTAATTTTGCTTCCACATTGTTTCCTCCTTCACGATTTGCATGTAATAGCAGCAAATTTGCTAAAAAGCGTTTTTTGGCAATAAAAAAAACCCCTCCCAATAAAGGGACGAGGTTTTGTATATTCGCGTTACCACCCTAATTAACTCAATAAAAAAAAGCATCAAGTTCACTTCATTTGGATAACGGTCTATTAAACCGGCACATCTTTACATTTCTTCAAGTTGAAATGGTCCCGATGCCAACTCAGGAGGTGAACTTCATTTATCTTTTTGATAAAAATGCTTGCAGTCTTAGGCATTTTCTCCCTTTATCAAAGCAATAAATTACTTTTCTCCGTCTTTGTTTTTATTCATGCAATTTGCTATTTATTATAGTATATTTCCCCGCAATTTTCAAATGCATTTTTTTAGTTGGTTATGCTATCCTGAAAAAAGGGTTTCGCAGGTGGAATACACATCGCTTTCCTGTGGGCGATCGACGTGTATTCCACCTGCTCTCTGCTTCAAATTATCAACGAACTTAATCAAGCAAGCGGCCTATTTTCATCGTTCATGGTGCGAAATTTGTTTGTCTGAATGTGTATTTTAATAATTAAAAAATCAAATTTCGCAGTTATAAAGCCTTCTTCATGTATTGACTTAACTTGGTTTAGAGCAATTAGAAAAGGATGATTGATTAATCTTTTATGGTGTTTTTTGCAAACATTATTCCTTATAAATAGGGGCTTTCTTTCCGTTTTGATTCATTAGTTGCTGTCATTGAACTGGTAAAAACACCCACCTTATTGAATAGACTAAAAGCGACACATTTTAGTGGAATAACGTTAAATAATAACATAAAAACAACGCTACTATGGTTTTACAATACTACCTTGTAATGAAATTCGAAGACCAGAACTTATTCTAAAACAGGTTGCTTGTAACGGAGGGTGGGAAGGCTAAAGACCCCGCAAGGCAACGCTGAGGAGGCTCAGAGCTCCCACCCCGCGGAAAGCGAAGCAACCCGTAGTGGAAAGCAACTCCATAAGAAACACACATGATTTCACACTCACACCCCGGCATGAAAATTTTTTCTAAGCCGGGGTTTTACTTTTTTGTCCATTTTTCCATACTGATTAATGCTATGGGAAGTAATCTTTACGTGCGCTTTTGTGGTGGTTCGACCCTGTATAAGAAACTGTTTGGAATTTGCCTTGTGTACACCCCTTTGTTGACTCTTCAATTTTTGAGGATGATCACGTACAGAAAAATGCTGTTTGACCAAGCTTATTCCACTTTCCATAGACACTACTTTGGAGGTTGTTTTATTTGGACATTTTATTAACCCATTGTGCCGGAATGGATGTTCATCAAAAAGAGATTGTAGTTTGTGCCCTAACTGGCACTAATAATGAATCCATTCAAAAAGAAACCAAGACTTTTTCCACTTTAACCAAAAGTTTATTTGATTTATTAAAGTGGTTAGAAGAAAAACAAATTACACACATTGCTCTGGAAAGTACCGGAATCTATTGGAAGCCGGTATACAACATCCTTGAAGGATATTTCGATATTACTGTGGCCAATGCCCAACGTATTAAAAACGTTCCTGGTCGTAAGACCGATGTTTCAGATGCAGAATGGATTGCCAAGCTTCTTCGTCATGGATTGATTGAAAAAAGCTTTGTCCCTTCCCAAGATCTTCGGGAATTAAGAGATTTGAACCGTTTACGCAAGAAATGGGTTGGTAACTTAACAGCTGAAAAAAATAGAATTTCAAAGGTCCTCGAATGTTCAAACATAAAGCTTGGTTCAGTTATTTCTGATATCTTTGGGGTTTCTGGACGTAAACTTTTGAAACAGTTAGTCGATAATGGATACCTTGATAAGGCTGATGTTGATGCCAATATCCATCATTCTCTCCGCAAGAAGGCTGATACCATTTCCGATTCTCTTTTCGGAACATTAAATGAACATCAAATGTTTATGATTAAAAGCTCTTGGAATCATATCATGTATTTGGAAACTTCCATTCAAGAACTTGAAAATAGGATAGATACCCTGCTTCATTCCTATCAAGAAGAAAAAGAAATACTTTTATCTATCCCAGGTATAAAGGAACACACAGCTGCTGTTATTATTGCGGAAATCGGAACAGATATGAGCCAATTCCCTTCATCAAGACATTTAGCTTCTTGGGCTGGTGTATCACCTGGCAATAATGAAAGTGCTGGTAAAAAGAAAAGTTCCAAAAGCGTTCAAGGAAACCCACATATAAAAGCTGCTCTTTGTGAGGTTGCTTGGGCTATATCAAGGTCGAAAAATACCTCAATGTCAAATGTTTTTTGGTCTCTATCTGCAAGAAGAGGAAAGAAAAAAGCTTTACAGGCTATTGCACATAAAGTTTTAAGAATTATATATACCCTATTTATTAATAAGCAACACTTCTCTGAACCACGTCTAGCTGGTTAGACGACCTTCCATTACAATACTCTATTAAGGTTGTGATTTTTTTAAAAAATTGAGGTCACACCCTTTCTTTACTATTGTCTTTTTTCTAGAAGTCCACGCTTCAAGATTTTCTTTACACCAAAATCCTGTACCCGCCCTATCAAATAGAACACGTTACTGTATTATACAGATACCCAGAATAGCCACTCGCCCGTTTTATTTTCACAGAAAAAGCGGAAGCGCCTTGTTTAGCCCCGAAGAAAAATGTTCTCCAGACTCAAAAAGTGTTTTTTACTTTTAGAGGCTGGAGGCAATACTCACTGGTGCTAGGCGCTGACCGGCTAAATACGCCACGTCCTTATGTCTTGGCCGGCACTTGTACATCCTGTACGGCGAAGCTAGACAGCCTTCACATTTCAAAAAATATATACTTTCTCACCTTTAAAAAACAAGCCTTCCATTTTATTGTTCTTAAAACGAGTAGCATCAAGACTTGCAAACGAATTTGATGGTGCGAAGTTTGAGTTAGTAACTAGTTTGTCCTATTAGTTAAAATGATATAACAAAATTCCAGCAGCTACTGCTACATTCAACGACTCACTTTTCCCATATATAGGTATATACAGGTTGGCATCTGTTTTAACAAGTACTTCCTTGCTAACGCCACTGCCTTCATTTCCAACAATTAAACAAAAACCTTCCTGCTCACGTTTCATCTCTCGATAATCTTTTCCATTCTCAAGGGAAGTTCCAAAAACCGGAATGTTTTTTTCTTTTAAAGCATCAATAAAAGAAGGAATCTTTTGTTTAATAATCGGCAAATGGAAATGACTTCCTTGGGCGGAGCGAACAACTTTTGGATTATATATATCAACAGTTCCTTCGCCGATAACCACGGCATCTATTCCAGCAGCATCTGCTGTGCGGATAATCGTTCCTAGATTGCCAGGATCTTGGACTTTGTCTAATACAACAAATGTTTTACCTGAATAAACAATCGATGCATCCTCCATTTGTTTACAAACAGCCACAATCCCTTGTGGTGTCTCCGTCTCTGTCAGCTGTGCCATAATTTCTTTTGTTACTATCTTGACTGGTAAATCTCCATAGTCCCATCCAGGCAAATCCACTTCTTCGGATATAATTAAATCAAGAATTGCCTCCGCTTTGAATGCCTCTTCTACCAGATGAAATCCTTCGACAAGAAATGTTCCTGTTTTATCTCTGTCCTTTTTGCTTAATAACTTTTTCCACTCTTTTACTTGAGGGTTTTTAACAGAATGTATATGCTTCAACTTTTTCTCCTCACTTTTGCCATGCACTTTTACTACAATTTTTACACTAATATTTATTATAGCTCAATCGAAATACATAATAAATGCTAAAGGAGAAATGCTATAATAGGATGTTTTTTATAAGAGAATGAAAAAGAGGCGTAGGTCGAGCTTGGGAAATCCCATGGAAACCTTTTAAATATGATGGCATGAAAAGTCGATTACTCATGTTATCATTTCTGCTCTTCATCTCTTTAAGCATTCATGACAAAATTTTATAATGAAGGGAGTTCGCAGCAATGAATTTAAATTTACGTAATGCAATTGTTCATAACGTTTCTGGGAATTCACAAGATGAGTTAAAGAATACCATTGTTGATGCAATACAAAACGGGGAAGAAAAAATGCTTCCTGGTCTAGGTGTTCTGTTTGAAATCATTTGGCAAAATTCCTCTGAAACAGAAAAAGTAGACATGCTGCAAACACTAGAATCTGGATTAAAATAAGCATTATGAGTGCAAGTGAAGAATTATTCTCTTCACTTGCACATTTATTTTCCAACCTCTCAAGGCCCCTTAATATTATTGCCATTCCTTTATTTACTCCTATTTTTTTCATATTCTTAATAAATTTTTGCTTTTTTTGAAACTATCTTTCCTACCTTTTCGTATCTTTTCTTATCCGGGCATTTGTATTCCTTTTACCTTATGGGTATAAAAGGAATCGTTTTCTATGCTATACTACGTTTACTATACAAGACATAATTAGAAAAGGTGAAGATGTTGACGAAAAAGAAGTTTCATTATTGGCTACTGCAGATTCTATTAATTGTTGCCATCATTTATATTTGTACAAAAATCTCGTTTTTATTTCAACCAGTAGGAGTGCTTTTCTCTACACTGTTTGCTCCTATCATTATCACCGGATTTTTATATTTTCTACTTAATCCGATTGTTACTTTTTTACAAAAATATAAAATCCCTAAAACATTGGCGATTCTCATTATTTACGCTGTCATAATTGGATTAGTGATTTTGGCTATTGGAAGTATTTTCCCATTAATTTCAAAACAGATATCCGAGTTGTTCAATAATATTCCTATTTATGCAGATCAAACGATTAAATACTTCCATTATTTAAACGATACAAAGCAGTATCAATGGATGTTGAATCAAAACTACGTTACATTAGAGGACATTGGAGATAAACTAAATGATTTTGCTCAGACCATTCCTAGCAATCTAACAAACAGCCTTTCCGTTATTATCAGCACGATGACAAATATAACCGTAACGATTGTAACCGTTCCGTTTTTATTGTTTTATTTTTTCAAGGATGGGAGTAAATTCCCTTCTGCCCTATCTAAATTTTTCCCTTCGTCCTATCGTAATGAAGGTGTAAAGATTCTTAAAGAAACAAGCGAAACACTGGCTGCCTATATTCAGGGACAAGTAATGGTTGCATCATTTGTTGGTACATTGGCATTTATCGGTTATTGGATTATCGACTTGGATTATGCGCTTGTCATGGCTATTATTGTAGCTGTTACTAATATTATTCCTTATGTTGGTCCTTTAATTGGCGGTGCACCTGCCGTTATTATTGCATTATTTACATCGCCAACACAGGCTCTGCTTGTTATTGTAGTTATTACCATTGCTCAGCAGATTGAAGGAAATGTATTATCGCCCCTTATTTTAGGAAAAAGATTGGACACACACCCAGCAACAATTATTATTTTATTATTAGTGGCTGGAAATTTAGCTGGCGTGCTTGGCATGATTTTAGCTATTCCAACTTACGCTGTTGCTAAAACGATTTTTTCTAATATTGTGCGTTTGCTGCGGGCAAGAAAAGCAGCCATATCTGTTGGGGAAGAACCGAGGGATACGAATTTACTCTAATAAAAAAATGAGCAGGAATCTTTTATGGTTCTGCTCATTTTTATTATTAGATTTGGTAAAAAATAGAGTGAGGAGTTACGCTTTTCGCGAAATATCAGCGATTCTCTCTTCTTTTCTAAAATGATCACATTGTCTGATTTTTAGGAGAAAGTCAGCTTCTCAACTGTTTCACGATCTAACTTTTTAATCACTTCGATAATTAATTTAACCGCATTCTCATAATCATCACGATGAAGCATCGCTGCATGTGAATGAATATAACGTGTTGCAATCGTAATGGAAAGGGCTGGAACTCCATCATGTGTTAAATGAATGGCACCAGAATCTGTTCCTCCTCCAGGTACACTGTCGAATTGATAAGGAATTTCAAAGGCATCTGCAGTATCTGTTACTAAATCCCTTAATCCTTTATGGGAAACCATTGAAGCATCATAAAGAATAATTTGCGGACCTTTCCCCATTTTGCTTAATGCCTCTTTTTCTGTTATACCCGGCGTATCGCCTGCAATGCCGACATCCACTCCAAACGCAATGTCCGGATTAATTTTTTGAGCGGCTGTTTTAGCGCCACGCAATCCTACTTCTTCCTGAACGGTTCCAACACCGTAAACAATATTATCATGCGTTTCATTCTTTAACCCTTTTAATACATCAATAGCAATCGCACAGCCAATACGATTATCCCATGCTTTTGCAAGCAGCATTTTTTCATTATTCATCACAGTGAATTCAAAATATGGGACAACCATATCACCTGGTCTTACTCCCCATTCCTTGGCTTCTTCTTTTGATGATGCACCAATATCAATAAACATATCTTTTATTTCAACTGGTTTTTTACGTGCTTCAGGCGGCAGAATATGAGGCGGCTTTGAGCCAATCACACCAGTCAACTCTCCGCTTTTTGTCACAATAGTAACACGCTGTGCCAGCATGACTTGTGACCACCAGCCTCCTACCGTTTGAAAGGAAAGAAAGCCCTTCTCATCAATACGGGTAATCATAAAGCCTACTTCGTCTAAATGTCCGGCTACCATAATTTTCGGACCTTTCTCATTACCGACTTTTTTGGCAATTAAACTGCCTAAATTATCTGTAGTAATTTCATCTGCAAAAGGGGTTATGTATTTTTTCATTACGTCTCTCGGTTCCTGTTCATTTCCAGCAATACCTTTAGCATCTGTTAGCTCTTTTAACATAAACAATGTTTCATCCATTTTTTTCATTATTTCGACTCCCTCAATATTAGTTATTCAAATAAATACTATTATACTAGGAAATTAATTATGTTCCTAGTATATCCTTCATTCTTTATTAAATTTTCCCTTCTCCTCTTCCAAAAAATTTTTTTAAAAATAAATTTTTAAAAAAATGAAACCTTTTTGTTTATGGAACGTATACAATTAGCTAAATCTAATTTTTATTACCATTAACTACATTGGAGGCTTTTTCATGATGTGGATATTGCGTTTATTATTGCTTGTACTTATCCTTTTTATCCTATATCGTATTTGTACTTTTTTCCTTAATCCAAAGAGAAAACTGGCTTTTTTCCGTATGCGAAACAAATTTTATTTATTGGACGATTCTAAAAATGCGCGAATGAATTTTCTTTTAACCTATAAAGGATTTTTATTTGAGGGCGAAAAGTATGTTGATAATCCTGCGTCCAGCAAAGTCGTTAGCATATTAATCTGGCCAACAGAACCCTATGATACAAAAATTTCTGAAAAAGAAACACAATTTATAGTAAATTCTATTCAGACGGCTTATCCGCATGCAAAAATAGTGTGGAAATTAGCGAGAAATTAATAACTCAAACTTCGCAGTTATAAATTCTTCTTCATGTATTAGCATAACTTGGTTTAGAGCAATTAGAAAAGGATGATTGATTCGTCTTTTTGGATGTTTTTTTGCAAACATTATTCTTATAAATAGGGGCAAGATTCTCGTTTCAGGATGCTCGCTTTCCGTGGGGCGTGCGATGAGCCTCCTCGGCGCAAGCGCCTGCTTAGGTCTCATCTAACCCGCTAATCCCACAGGAGTCTCGCACCTTTCACTCCAATCAAGCCGTTTTGATCCATTAGTTGCTGTCTTTGAACTGGAAAAACCCCCACCTTATAGAATAGACTAAAAGCGGCACATTTTTGTAAAACAACGTTGAATAATAACACAAAAAACAACGATACTATGGTTTAGGAATACTACCTTGTCATGAATTCGAAGACAAGAACTTATTCTAAATCAGGTTGCTTGTAACGGAGGGTGGGAAGGCTAAAGACCCCGCAAGGCAACGCCGAGGAGGCTCAGATCCCACCCCGCGGAAAGCGAAACAACCCGTAGTGGAAAGCAACCCCATAAGAAACACACATGATTTCACACTCACACCCCGGCATGAAAATTTTTTCTAAGCCGGGGTTTTACTTTTTTGTCCATTTTTCCATACTGATTAATGCTATGGGAAGTAATCTTTACGTGCGCTTTTGTGGTGGTTCGACCCTGTATAAGAAACTGTTTGGAATTTGCCTTGTGTACACCCCTTTGTTGACTCTTCAATTTTTGAGGATGATCACGTACAGAAAAATGCTGTTTGACCAAGCTTATTCCACTTTCCATAGACACTACTTTGGAGGTTGTTTTATTTGGACATTTTATTAACCCATTGTGCCGGAATGGATGTTCATCAAAAAGAGATTGTAGTTTGTGCCCTAACTGGCACTAATAATGAATCCATTCAAAAAGAAACCAAGACTTTTTCCACTTTAACCAAAAGTTTATTTGATTTATTAAAGTGGTTAGAAGAAAAACAAATTACACACATTGCTCTGGAAAGTACCGGAATCTATTGGAAGCCGGTATACAACATCCTTGAAGGATATTTCGATATTACTGTGGCCAATGCCCAACGTATTAAAAACGTTCCTGGTCGTAAGACCGATGTTTCAGATGCAGAATGGATTGCCAAGCTTCTTCGTCATGGATTGATTGAAAAAAGCTTTGTCCCTTCCCAAGATCTTCGGGAATTAAGAGATTTGAACCGTTTACGCAAGAAATGGGTTGGTAACTTAACAGCTGAAAAAAATAGAATTTCAAAGGTCCTCGAATGTTCAAACATAAAGCTTGGTTCAGTTATTTCTGATATCTTTGGGGTTTCTGGACGTAAACTTTTGAAACAGTTAGTCGATAATGGATACCTTGATAAGGCTGATGTTGATGCCAATATCCATCATTCTCTCCGCAAGAAGGCTGATACCATTTCCGATTCTCTTTTCGGAACATTAAATGAACATCAAATGTTTATGATTAAAAGCTCTTGGAATCATATCATGTATTTGGAAACTTCCATTCAAGAACTTGAAAATAGGATAGATACCCTGCTTCATTCCTATCAAGAAGAAAAAGAAATACTTTTATCTATCCCAGGTATAAAGGAACACACAGCTGCTGTTATTATTGCGGAAATCGGAACAGATATGAGCCAATTCCCTTCATCAAGACATTTAGCTTCTTGGGCTGGTGTATCACCTGGCAATAATGAAAGTGCTGGTAAAAAGAAAAGTTCCAAAAGCGTTCAAGGAAACCCACATATAAAAGCTGCTCTTTGTGAGGTTGCTTGGGCTATATCAAGGTCGAAAAATACCTCAATGTCAAATGTTTTTTGGTCTCTATCTGCAAGAAGAGGAAAGAAAAAAGCTTTACAGGCTATTGCACATAAAGTTTTAAGAATTATATATACCCTATTTATTAATAAGCAACACTTCTCTGAACCACGTCTAGCTGGTTAGACGACCTTCCATTACAATACTCTATTAAGGTTGTGATTTTTTTAAAAAATTGAGGTCACACCCTTTCTTTACTATTGTCTTTTTTCTAGAAGTCCACGCTTCAAGATTTTCTTTACACCAAAATCCTGTACCCGCCCTATCAAATAGAACACGTTACTGTATTATACAGATACCCAGAATAGCCACTCGCCCGTTTTATTTTCACAGAAAAAGCGCAATCGCCTTGTTTAGCCCCGAAGAAAAATGTTCTCCAGACTCAAAAAGTGTTTTTTACTTTTAGAGGCTGGAGGCAATACTCACTGGGGATAGGCGCTGGAGCTAGACAGCCTTCACATTTCAAAAAATATATACTTTCTCACCTTTTAAAAAACAAGCCTCACATTTTATTGTTCTAAACTGAGTAATATCAAGGACTTGCAAACGAATTTGATGGTGCGAAGTTTGAGTTAATAAGTAAACAGGAGAGAATTTTTATCAACGAGCTAAAGCTAAAACAATTTTGTTTTAGCTTTTTTGCATTTTATGCTCTCCTTTAAAAAATTCTTTCCACTTTATGATTGTCATTTTTTCTCTTAATACATACACTAAAATACCTAGTGAGAATAATATAATCAGCATCATTGTCGGTGAAAACTGTTTTATAAACTGCCCAAAAATTGTATAAAAAAAAGCTAATGGAATATTAGTTATACAAGCATATTTTATATATTCTTTTAAACTCCGTCTTCTTTCCAGCAAACAAAAATTCAATAAATGATAATGAACAAATGGAATAAGCCGCAGCACCGAAATTTGGCCGACTGTTAAATTTCGGTATTCACCAAACCAGCGTTTTTTTAATAAAGAAAGTCTATGATGCATTTTAGGCATTTTTTTAATAATAAGATAAAAAAACACACAATTTAGAGTTAAGCCAATGATAGAGTAAATGGTTCCCAATGTAACGCCAAACAAGATGCCTCCTGCAATACATACAATCATAGGAGGAATAAACAGTACTTGCCTTAATGTATGAAAAAAAATAAATGCGATTGGCGCAAAGATTCCTCCTAATTCAATCATCACAAATAATATCGATAATTGCTCATTCACTATAATCACCTTCAGTTCTGTAAAATCTAGCTGTTACTTCATTGTATAGTGATTAGTTGTTTTTTATGCCAATGTAAATAGAATATAAGCGATTATCCCTAATTCAATCACGGATAGGAGAGGCAACCCTATTTTAAAGCTATTATGCTTTGTTTTATGTCGAAAAGTATTCATTCCCACTGTTAAGCCAACTGCACCTAAAAGAAAAGCGATATTCCATAAGGTTTTTTCGCTTATTCGATATTGATGTTTTCTGGCACGGTTTTTATCTACTTTCATAATAAAATACCCAATACTATTTATACAGATTAGATAGATTAAAATTGCTGCTATGTAATTCATTTTTTCTCCTTTTTAAGCTTATTAAGATTGTTTATCATCAATGATCATTTTTTGAATAGCAATAAAATCACTTCTAAAAGGAGACATTACTTAAATGGCAATATCTCCTTCAAAAGAATTATGTTCCGCTTTTCCTCTAAAACTAAAACGGATAATATAATTGATTTAATTCCGTGTGGAACTAATCCTTAATGGAAAATCATTATAACTTGTTATTTCTCCCAAAGCTCGATTAGTCGACCTTCAGGATCTTTAATCCAAATAAACTTTCCAAATTCACTAACCTCTTTTTTCTTTGCAAGAGGTACACCAATATGTTCAAGATGCATAATAGTCTCGTTTAAATTATCTACTTGGAAATTTAACATCACTTGCTGTTCTGTTGGAAAATAACTATCATCTTCGGTGAAGAAAGAAAAAACCGTCTCATTTCCTAACTGTGGTTTAATCACAGTCCCATTCCAATTTTCTATCTCCATCTTCAACACTTCACTGTACCATTTTTTTATAACATCAAGATTCTTAGTTCTCCAAAATATTCCTCCAAAACCTTTTATCATCTCATCTAGCTCCTATCTGTTTTTTATTAGTAGATTCCTTCTTTAACTAAGCTGCTTCATTAGTTTAAGTATAATCCTTCGCAACGGAATAACAAGACTGATATTTTTAAACAACTTTATTATTTATTAAACGAATGTATTGACTAAAAAATTTTATTTCACTTAAGATTTTTACTAAAAAGCCATATAGATTTGAGAACAGTTTGGAAATACTGTTCTCTATGGTGAGTTCCCTTGGTTTTTCTTACTGATTTATCTACATTGTTAGCGGCACTAATCTTCATTTCTCTGCTTCCCTGTCTGGTAATTTCCCATCTCTTTAATTATATTTGATAGCCAAAAAAATGCACAAAAAAAAGAAGGCAGTAACTACCTTCTTTCTCATTAAGTGAATTATTTTAAGTTTTGTTTTGCAACAGAAGCTAATTCAGCAAATGCTTTTTCATCACTTACAGCAAGTTCAGCAAGCATTTTGCGGTTTACTTCGATACCAGCAACTTTTAATCCGTGCATTAAACGGCTATAAGATAAACCGTTAATACGTGCAGCTGCATTGATGCGAGTAATCCATAATTTGCGGAAGTCGCGTTTTTTCTGACGACGATCGCGGTATGCATACATTAATGATTTCATTACTTGTTGGTTGGCAACTTTGTATAATGTATGTTTGGAACCGTAATAACCTTTAGCTAATTTAAGAACTTTTTTACGACGTTTGCGTGTAACTGTACCGCCTTTAACACGTGGCATATTGTTTCCCTCCTATTTTCCCTAAGTATTACTTAATGTTATCTAATAAATGACGAATGCGTTTGTAATCTCCAGAAGATACTAGACCAGCTTTGCGAAGTTTACGTTTTTGTTTTGTAGATTTGTTAGCGAATAAATGGCTTGTATAAGCATGTGAACGTTTTAGTTTACCAGAGCCAGTTTTCTTGAAACGCTTAGCAGCTCCGCGGTGAGTTTTCATTTTTGGCATTTCGAATTCCTCCTCTTTACTTGTCGTTTTTAGGCGCTAAAGTCATGAACATGCTTCGGCCGTCCATTTTTGGATGAGATTCCACTGTGGCAACTTCTGTGCAAGATTGTGCAAATCGAACAAGTACACGTTGACCAATTTCTTTATGTGTAATAGCACGTCCTTTAAAACGGATGGATGCTTTTACTTTATCGCCTTTTTCTAAGAACTTAATCGCATTACGAAGCTTTGTATTAAAGTCATGCTCATCTATAGTCGGACTTAGGCGAACCTCTTTAATATTAATAATTTTTTGATTTTTTCGTGCTTCTTTTTCCTTTTTCTGTTGCTCAAACTTATACTTACCATAGTCCATAATACGAGCTACAGGTGGTTTTGCATTTGGTGCAACAAGAACAACATCCAGATTTACGCGTGTTGCGATTTCAAGAGCTTCGAATTTTGTTTTGATACCAAGCTGTTCTCCATTTTGGTCAATTAGTCGAAGTTCTCTAGCACGAATACCTTCATTTAAAATCATATCTTTGCTAATAGTTAATACACCTCCAAGGTTAATTAACGAATACAACGTTCGGGTCAAGAATTTCTATCCTTAACAACGAGAAATTTTTCAAGTCTCTATCTCACGTTCATACACTAATTGACACTTGACCTCCAAGTTGAATCGTTCGAAAAAATAGTACACAGTTTCTATTTATAGGCATCCATCCAATGTATATGCACCAAAGGGCAGCATCCTTTGAATGGTGCTAAACAATAAAAAAGTGTGGATGGAAAACCACCCACACTTACGATAACAAACATAATAAGACTCAAAAATGTTCACGTAATACCTGTTAACTACTTGTTGGAATCTTGTGTCAATCAGGTGAGAAGCGGGTGCTCCTTCTTTTCCTCAAACTCGTATTCAATTTACCTTAGTAACTATATCACAGTAGATATACAAAAGTCAACGAAAGAAATATCACAACGAGAAAAATTTTATCAAAATTATTTATACAATGCAATACTTTTCATCATTTTTTTCAAACAAGCGTTTATTTTCTCCTAATATTCTTGCCTTTATACATGTGCATTTTTCTTCTTGAAAAGAAGTCCAGTAAAAACACTATAAGAATTAATTAATGGCTTACTTCTGCTTTTAAATCGCTTAGAAAAGCATCAAAAGCGATAGTTTCTGATTTTTGCTCTCCATATTTACGAACATTAACGGCGTTCTCTTCCACTTCTTTATCTCCAACAACTAACATGTACGGAGTTTTCTGCATTTGTGCTTCGCGAATTTTATAGCCGATTTTCTCCTCACGTTCATCTATGTCCACACGGAATCCCTGCATTTGCAGTTCTTCTTGCACTTGTTTTGCGTAGTCAAAATGAACAGACGGCGAAACAGGAATAACTTGAACTTGAACTGGTGCTAGCCATGTAGGGAATGCACCTTTGTACTCTTCAATAAGAAAGGCAATAAATCTTTCCATTGTCGATACTACCCCGCGATGAATAACAACGGGACGATGTGGTTTTCCATCTTCTCCAACATACGTTAAATCAAAACGTTCAGGAAGTAAAAAGTCTAATTGCACAGTAGAAAGAGTCTCTTCCTTGCCTAATGCTGTTTTCACTTGAACGTCCAGCTTAGGACCATAGAAAGCAGCTTCTCCTTCTGCTTCAAAGTAGTCTAATCCAAGATCATCCATCGCAGCTTTTAACATACTTTGCGCTTTATTCCACATTTCATCATCATCAAAATACTTTTCTGTATCTGCTGGATCACGATAAGATAAGCGGAAAGAATAATCGGTAATATCAAAATCTTTATATACATCTAAAACAAGATTTACTACACGTTTAAATTCATCCTTGATTTGATCTGGACGAACAAAGATATGCGCATCATTTAATGTCATTCCACGCACGCGCTGAAGTCCTGATAAAGCGCCTGACATTTCATAACGATGCATCATTCCTAGCTCTGCAATACGGATTGGAAGCTCTCTGTAGCTATGGATAGCATTTTTGTATACAACCATATGGTGAGGACAATTCATTGGACGAAGGACCAATTGTTCATTATCCATTTCCATAGGCGGAAACATATCCTCTTGATAATGATCCCAGTGACCAGATGTTTTATATAAATCGACACTTCCCATAATAGGAGTATAAACATGGTCATATCCTAATTTCTCTTCTTTATCTACAATATAGCGTTCTACAATACGGCGAACTGTTGCACCCTTTGGCAGCCATAAAGGGAGACCTTGTCCAACTTTTTGCGATGTCATAAACAGGTCTAATTCTTTTCCGATTTTACGGTGGTCTCTTTCTTTTGCTTCTTCTAATAAACGAAGATGTTCACTTAATTCTGCTTTTTTAAAGAAAGCAGTACCATATATACGCTGCAGCATTTTATTATCACTATTTCCGCGCCAATACGCTCCAGCAATGCTTAATAATTTAAACTCTTTTAATTTGCCAGTAGAAGGCATATGAACGCCTCTGCATAGGTCAATAAAATCGCCTTGTTCGTATAATGTAACTGCTTCATCTGCAGGTATTGCATCGATTAGCTCTAATTTATATTCATCGTCCATTTCCTTAAACAATTGAATTGCTTCTTCTCGGCTTACTTCTTTACGGACAATTTCTATGTTTTCATTAATGATTTTTGTCATTTCTTTTTCAATTAATGGAAGATCTTCCGGCGTTAGTGATTCTTCGATATCGATATCATAATAAAATCCACCTTCTATAACTGGACCGACACCAAGTTTTACATTTTTATATAATCGTTTAATCGCTTGAGCCATTAAATGCGCTGTACTATGTCTTAAAATCTCCAGTGCTTCTTCTCTTTCCGGAGTAATAATCTCAAAAGAACTATCTTCGTTGATTGGTCTTTTCACATCATATAAAGCACCATTAATTTTTCCAGCAATCGCTTTTTTTCTTAATCCTGGACTTATAGAAGCAGCAATTTCTTCTGTTGTTGTTCCAAGTGGAAATTCCTTAACAGCTCCATCTGGAAACGATATTTTTATTAATTCTGACATAATATTTCCTCCTTTTTCGTTCACATGTTGAAAAGGTGTTTAAATAAGAAACACACATGATTTCACACTCACACCCCGGCATGAAAATTTTTTCTAAGCCGGGGTTTTACTTTTTTGTCCATTTTTCCATACTGATTAATGCTATGGGAAGTAATCTTTACGTGCGCTTTTGTGGTGGTTCGACCCTGTATAAGAAACTGTTTGGAATTTGCCTTGTGTACACCCCTTTGTTGACTCTTCAATTTTTGAGGATGATCACGTACAGAAAAATGCTGTTTGACCAAGCTTATTCCACTTTCCATAGACACTACTTTGGAGGTTGTTTTATTTGGACATTTTATTAACCCATTGTGCCGGAATGGATGTTCATCAAAAAGAGATTGTAGTTTGTGCCCTAACTGGCACTAATAATGAATCCATTCAAAAAGAAACCAAGACTTTTTCCACTTTAACCAAAAGTTTATTTGATTTATTAAAGTGGTTAGAAGAAAAACAAATTACACACATTGCTCTGGAAAGTACCGGAATCTATTGGAAGCCGGTATACAACATCCTTGAAGGATATTTCGATATTACTGTGGCCAATGCCCAACGTATTAAAAACGTTCCTGGTCGTAAGACCGATGTTTCAGATGCAGAATGGATTGCCAAGCTTCTTCGTCATGGATTGATTGAAAAAAGCTTTGTCCCTTCCCAAGATCTTCGGGAATTAAGAGATTTGAACCGTTTACGCAAGAAATGGGTTGGTAACTTAACAGCTGAAAAAAATAGAATTTCAAAGGTCCTCGAATGTTCAAACATAAAGCTTGGTTCAGTTATTTCTGATATCTTTGGGGTTTCTGGACGTAAACTTTTGAAACAGTTAGTCGATAATGGATACCTTGATAAGGCTGATGTTGATGCCAATATCCATCATTCTCTCCGCAAGAAGGCTGATACCATTTCCGATTCTCTTTTCGGAACATTAAATGAACATCAAATGTTTATGATTAAAAGCTCTTGGAATCATATCATGTATTTGGAAACTTCCATTCAAGAACTTGAAAATAGGATAGATACCCTGCTTCATTCCTATCAAGAAGAAAAAGAAATACTTTTATCTATCCCAGGTATAAAGGAACACACAGCTGCTGTTATTATTGCGGAAATCGGAACAGATATGAGCCAATTCCCTTCATCAAGACATTTAGCTTCTTGGGCTGGTGTATCACCTGGCAATAATGAAAGTGCTGGTAAAAAGAAAAGTTCCAAAAGCGTTCAAGGAAACCCACATATAAAAGCTGCTCTTTGTGAGGTTGCTTGGGCTATATCAAGGTCGAAAAATACCTCAATGTCAAATGTTTTTTGGTCTCTATCTGCAAGAAGAGGAAAGAAAAAAGCTTTACAGGCTATTGCACATAAAGTTTTAAGAATTATATA
Organism: Niallia sp. WK069_GA_01; assembly: GCF_983173855.1. NCBI lineage: Bacteria > Bacillati > Bacillota > Bacilli > Caryophanales > Bacillaceae > Niallia > Niallia sp. WK069_GA_01. The sequence goes on along the minus strand of NZ_OZ470138.1, from coordinate 1,652,906 downwards.
TACCCTATTTATTAATAAGCAACACTTCTCTGAACCACGTCTAGCTGGTTAGACGACCTTCCATTACAATACTCTATTAAGGTTGTGATTTTTTTAAAAAATTGAGGTCACACCCTTTCTTTACTATTGTCTTTTTTCTAGAAGTCCACGCTTCAAGATTTTCTTTACACCAAAATCCTGTACCCGCCCTATCAAATAGAACACGTTACTGTATTATACAGATACCCAGAATAGCCACTCGCCCGTTTTATTTTCACAGAAAAAGCGCAAGCGTCCTTGAACAGCTCTGAAGAAAAATGTTCACATGCCTCAAAAAGTGCTTTTTACTTTTAGAGGCAGGGGGTTATTTTTCACAAGAGCTAGGCGCTGGAGCTAGACACTTGCCAGACTTCAGAAAACTTATACTTTCTTAATCTTCGCACAAAAAACCCGTCCCTTAAAAGAAAGGGACGAGTTATATTATCCATTATAAACACGTGGTTCCACCCTAATTCCCGTTTAAAACAAAACTTTAAACGGCTTAGAAAAAAACAGATAACGGCTGCTAGCCGCCAACCATTAATAAGGTTTACACCCGTTCTTGGCTGAAGTTTAAAGGTGGTAAGAAATCTTATCGTGTTAGGAAGCTCCCAGCTCTATCTTCCCTCTCTTTGAACCGTACAAGAAAACTATTGTCCTCATCATAACATGTAACAAAAAATATAGTTAATTTATGTACGTTATTATATGCTTAAAAGAATAGAAAATCAAGGGCATTCGACTATTTCTATTCAAACCGTTGAGAAAGGATGCCTATACCTTGAAAAAAGTCTTCTTTTTCCAAAATATGTACTCTTTCCTCAAAAATATTAACAATTGTCCGCACGATTGGCTGCTCTCGATCCTCTGTGTATAGATAAACCTTGTTAGGAGCTAATGATAAAAGTGGTCCAATCGAGAAAGGATCAATATATACGGAGGAATGGGTAAATAATTTCTTATCTATTATCATCAATAAATCTTGTTGGGTAATTTCTTGATATTTTTCATCATAAAATTGAATTTCCAAATCAACTAAAAGGTGAATCGTTTGTTTTTTGGGAGACCTCTTGGATAGAAAGTCTCTTAATGTATGAATAAACACTTGGTATTCCTGCTCTAATTTATATTCATCAATAGAGATTTCAATATAATTTTTTAATAATTCCATAAACCTCTGCAAACGAAAAGTCACAAAGGAGTCAAATGAAAACGAAACATCTTCTTTCAACATTTCGGCAATAGCATCTTTTAAGCATGCCTCCATATTAACATTCGGAACTAAATTTGCCAGTTCTTCTCTTTCCCCTTCTATTAAAGAATGGGTGATTTCTAATATATGCCGCTGCTCTGTTTCATCTTTAAATAGATATTGATTTTCTATTATTCCTTTTGCCCATCCATCACATTTATATTGAAAAATAAATTGATAAAACACCTTTTTCAATTTGTCCAAACTTTTATAAACATTTGCTGATTTATCCCAATCAATAATTAAAATATGCTCATTTTCTTTTTGAACATCCTTTATCTTCCATTCCAAATGATATAATTTATGACACATTAATTTTTTCAGTTTTTTTGCATCCTCTATATATTGAAAAATAATCTCAATCAATCCTATCCCCCCTTTATGAAGAAATCCCTGATAGCATGTATATGGGGGAAATAGAAAAAATAGAAGTAATTGTACGTAGTATTAGAAAAAAAAACAAACGTTTTCCTGAATCACTATTGTTCACTCCCAATAGCGATTGTTGGATAACGCCCGTTTTTTATTATATTCTTTTATTTGAACCTTTTACATGAATCGGATTTGCTAAATATCTTATTCTTTCCATGACTCTCATCGCTTTCATTTTTTCCTCTTCCCCTCTTTGCGAATAGGTTAAATGATGTTCTAAGCCACTAAAATCAAAATTAGAAGTGAATAAGGTCGGCAGATTCTCCAACATTCTAAACTGAAGAATCGGCCCTAGTACTTCATCTCTTATCCAACTGGACATTGTCTCTGCACCGATATCATCTAACATCAAAATCGGTTCACGTTTTATTCTTTCTAGCTTTTCATTTAAAGTGCTGTCCCCGATAGAGCTCTTCATTTCTCTGAAAAGTTCTGGCACATATACAATCGTGGAGGAAATTTGATGCTGGGACAATTCATTGGCAATCGCCCCTAAAATAAATGATTTCCCAACGCCAAATTCACCATAAAAATAAATGCCCTTTTGCCTTTTGCCTGGCTCATACTGTTTAACAAAATTAATAGCTGCCCGAACTGCTTCTGTACGCTCCTCTCCAATATCCATATTGGAAAAAGAAGCTTCTAAAATATCTTTCGGAACATATAAGCTTTGAATCAATTTTTCTTTTTTCTTTTGAGCATCTTCCATGATTTTTCTTGGACAACGATCATATTGAATATCAATGACCCCTCTTATCATGACAAGCTTCGGATGATAGCCCTTCATCATATTTATACATGAATGTAGATTCGGACATTTGTTGCACTCTTTGCTTTGGTTTGCATATTCATACAGCTTACTCATGCCGACTTCCACTATTTGCGAAGTTAATTCTTCTTCATGCTCTCGAAGAAATGCTCTCACTTCTGGATGATTAAGAACCTCTTGTTTCATAGCTTTGTATCTTTCTTGAAAGCTTGAATTGGCTCCTAGTTTACGAAGTGTATCATTTATTTTTTCCACAATACATTTCACCACCTATTTTCTTAGATTTTTTATTTCTTCTTCCAGTTCCTGCTTTACCTTTAAAAAATCTTCATTTACTGGCTGTTCCTGCTTATTTTTTATTGTTGTTTGCTCTTTGCCAAACCATTCAGGAATTTTTTCCTTACGAATTGCTTTTCGCGTTGATTTTGCTGGGTTATTTTTTTTCCCTTGAGCCCATTCTAAATACTGTTGATGTTCTTTTTTGGCAAGATCCATTGCCTCTTTTACAGTACGAATATTCTTTCTTACCCATTGACTGGAAATTTTCTCCACATACCCTTTGGTCAGCTTCATATCTGTTTTCAGCATAACATATTGAATCAGTACATTTATTACACCAGGTAATAATTTTTGGGAGAACATAATTTCCTCAATAATTTGCAAATCAGCTTTTGATGGTTCTGCACCACCAGATATATCCTTTAAGAGCTGTCTTGGAGAGGTATGATCTAAATAGTAGAGTAACTCTTCTTCTTTTGTTGTTGGTTTTTCTATTTGCATTTGATCGATTTGCGGCTGCGTTCGATCAACAAGCATAGGCAGCAAATCATTATGCTGAAATTGATACCAGTCCCTAGCAGCAATCCTTAATTCTTCTATGTCAATTTCATCTTTTTGATTGATTGCACTAATGACAATATTTTTCATTTGAATGGCATCAATTCCATATAAGAAAGCGAGGTTTTGAATTGCTTCAAGCACCTTTTTCGTAAAAGCTTTTTTAGAAATTAACGAATCGTGTATTCCTGCAAAAAGAAGATCAAAATCAAATGATTCATTTTGTATTTGAATGCTGTTTTGTTCCTGTCTTCCTAAATAAACAGCTTCTTCTTCTAGTTTATCCTCTTTTTCTAATTCATAATTGGAGCGAATCGTGCTGGTATGACTATGATCGGATGTAAACACCTCTGGAAATGCTTTTGTTATCGGTTCATATTCTTCCATAGCATCCGGAAGCTTTTGATCGGAAAAGAAACGTTTTAATCTTCCATACTGTGCTTTTCCTATTTTTCGATAAAGATAAACATTTAACATTCCATCTAAAAAAAACTGTTCTGGTGTTAAAGGAGGCTGTAATTCATAGATAAAGGAACGATTTCCATCTTCTTTTTTCTTAAAGGATTTCAGTAAACCAATGCCTTCTAACTTTAATCTTGCTTCATAAATTTCTTTTAAACCGCAATTCATAAAATTCATTAAGCTATGATGCGAATTAGAAGAAGACCAAAGACGGTTTTCTTCCACTTCTGCCCACAAGGTCATATATAAACTGATGCAATAAGTGCCGATTAACGGTTGATAAAGAAAAGTAATGATTTTGCGGTCATAATCACTTAATAATCCATTTACTGCTGCATAGTATCTGTCAACTGGAAGCAAGTCTTGCCAATGTTTTGCCATCTCTAACTTGTCCTCCTTTTCTTTCCATTTCATTTTGTATCTTTATTCCAATGTACACTAGCTTTTAAAGAAGCAAGTATCGGAATTTATCCGGTTGATGGAAAAATCCCACCTGCTTGTGTTTGAGGTGGGGATTTTAACCCATTTTCTATTTTATCTTTAAAGAAGCAATTCAAAAAAGAGCCAAAGAATCCTTTAGCTCCTTTTTGAGGGAATGGAGTGAATCTTTCTTTTCATTTAACAAGATCCATTATACCTTTTCAACTCTCATCTGGAACTAATCCTTTTTGATTAACTCCTTTAGTTCTTCAATAAACACATTAATATCTTTAAATTGGCGATAAACAGAGGCAAAACGAACATATGCTACTTCATCTACTTCTGCGAGTCGGTCCATCACCATTTCGCCGATTATATCGCTTTTGATTTCAGAAACAGCATTGCTGCGAAGTTCTTTTTCTACTTCTGCTGTTATATCTTCCAATTGTTTTAATGCAACCGGTCTTTTCTCACAAGCTCTTATTAAACCACGTAATATTTTATCACGGCTAAACTCTTCCCGTGTTCCTTCTTTTTTCACAACTATCAAAGGGATTTCTTCTACTTTTTCAAAAGTAGTAAAGCGATATCCACAAACTTCACACTCTCTTCTTCTTCGGATCGAGCGACTATCATCAACAGGTCGTGAATCAAGAACACGGGAATTATTATCTTGACATGAAGGACATCTCATTTTATCAGCTCCGAATTCATTGTTTCGCAATGTATTGATACATACTATCATCTTATAGAAAAGTAATTCGTTGTACAAGTCATTGTGAATAATTCTTTATACTAATCTCTTTATTGAATTAGGCTCTGTTATTTATTGGGAGCTACCCTGTAAAGTGGTTCCGCAGCCGGAATACACTTCGCTTTCCTGTGGGCGAGTGACGAGCCTCCTCGCATTCCCACGGGAGTCTTCGTGTATTCCACCTGCTCTCTGCTTCAAACTTGGGCTATAAAACAAATAGAAAGCTTCTTCTTTTTGTTTATAGAAGTTGTTCAAAAAGCCCGATAAAAAGGACACATCGAATTTCTTCGTTGGTTTGCTTCTCCGCTTCTCACGTATTCAACGAAAGGATCTTCCACTAAAAGCGCTCACGTCCTGTGAGCAACGCGGAAGTCACCACATCCTGTGAAAGGCCGCTGCTCGGGAGCAAACCGCCTCGAACTTCTCGGTCCTTTTTATCCTTGTTTTTGAACACGCACTTATAATAAGCATTAAATTTGCCTCTACGCCAATTTACAAAACACTCCATTTTCTCAAAAGGTTTTTTGCTTGTGTTTTTGCTTCTTCCATCGTTCCGTTATTATTGATTATTTCATCTGCTAACAAGCGTTTTTTGATTAACGGCATTTGTGCTTGAATTCTTATCCATGCATCTTTCTCAGAAAGAAGGTTTCTTTTCATTAGCCGCTGTAGTTGAATTTCTTCATCTACATATACAAGGATCGTCTTATCACAATTCTCATGTAGTTTATTTTCAAATAATAGCGGTATGTCTAAAATAACGACCTTTGCTCCATCGTCTATTGCCTCTTTTTGCTTTTTATTCATTCTTTTTCTCACTTCTGGATGGACAATACTATTTAATACTTTTCTTTCTTCTTCATCGACAAAAACAATTTCACCAAGCTTTTTTCGATTAAGCTGGCCATCCTTTTGTAGTATCTCAGTTCCAAAATAGGCGATAATTTTATGATATGCCGGCTCACCTGCTTCAACTGCAAGTCTTGCTTCTAAGTCTGCATCAATAATAGGAACATTTAACGATTGATAATAAGCTGAAATCGTACTTTTTCCGCTGGCAATACCACCTGTCAATCCAACAATTAAAGTCATTATTTTTCCTGCCTTTTTCTAATTTGACTGTTTTTAACGTCTATTTTTTTAAGGATACCCTAAAAAAATGGCTTTGGCTCTCTCAATAAGTCCGCAGCCGGAATACACTTCGCTTTCCACGGGGGTACGCTTGAGCCTTCTCGAAGCTTTGCTCTCTTCTTTCCTGCTAATCCCATAGGAGTCTTCGTGTCTTCCGGCTGCTCCCTGCTTGAACATAATAAAAACTTAATCAAGCTTTCTATTTTCTTTCTTCATTCACGGTGCAAGTCTTTATTGGCAATGGGGCTTATAAAGGGGATTGAACTTTATAATTTAAAAATCCCAATAATAATTAATATAACCCCAGGAATAAAAGCGAATTTCTCCATAAAGCTCTTTTTCGAAAAAAAGGATCCTCCTACTATTCCTAAGGATACAAACGAAGCGCTCATGCAAATAACGGCAATCGTCAAATATAATGGGGAAAAACCTAACATGGAGGCGCCAATTCCTGCACCAAATGCATCTAAAGATAACGCCAGCCCTAATACAACTGCTTCCATTCCTGTTATGGCACCAGAATTATCGAAATCAGCAGACATTGGTTTTTTTAATATATTTATAACAATCCCAAGGGACTTAATTTCAAAGTTAACTATATTTTTTTCATGAAGCAATACTTCTTTTTCTTTTGTAGGCTGAAAAAATTGAAATAAAATCCAAGCACCTAATAGTATTAATATAATGCCACCAATACTTTCTGCAAAGGCTGGTGAAAATATTCGTGAAATGACATGACCAAAAAACATTCCAACAGATAGTGTGAAACCTGAGCAGCAAGCAATAATGAAAGTCGATTTAAAAGGTATCTTCATTTTTCGCAGACCATAAGTGAAGCCTACACTAAAGTTGTCAATACTTACAGCTAGCGCTAGCAAGATGAGAGAAAATACTTGTGCCATATGAGAAAAGCCCCTTCCTAATCAATAGTACTATACTATATGGAAGGAGCCCATCCAATGTTAAACATGTATTCTATTTTCTCTTTTAGCTGCTTCTGAAAGTTGGGGAGGGCATAACACTTCTTTTCATTTTTTAAGCTACGCTGAAAATAGGGTTCTCACTTCTCTCTGCTTCACCTTTGGCAGGTAGGACAAAACACGGTTCCTCTTCCGCCGACAATAATTCTTTCTAGGGTAGCTCCGCAGTTTTTGCATGCCTCTCCCTTTCTGCCGTAAACGTATAATTCTAGCTGGAACATGCCAATTTGTCCCTGTGTATTTACATAGGAGCGAATTGTACTTCCGCCTTTTTCCACCGCTTCCGAAAGTGTTGCAATAATTTCTTTAAATAAATATTCAATCTCTTGTTCAGTAAGTGTATTAGCTATTCTTTCTGGATGAATACGACTTCTAAACAATGCTTCATCGACGTAGATATTACCTAAGCCAACGACTATTTTTTGATCTAATAAAGCAGTTTTGATGCTTCTTGTTGTTTTCGAAAGTCTTTTTTTAAAATTCAAAATGGTAAAGGAACCATCAAACGGCTCTGGTCCAAGTTGAGAAAGTGGCAATGATTGATGCTCTTCCCCTTTTTTAAATAAATGCATCGTTCCAAATTTGCGTACATCTTTATAACGAAGCTCTGTTCCATCCTCAAAATAAAAAATAACATGTGTATGCTTATCGACAGGATCTACTTTCGAAAATAATCCATACCTGCCTTCCATTCGCAAATGTGAAACAATAGTGAAGTCCGTTGTAGCAATTAGTAAAAATTTCCCTCTTCTTTGGACATCTTCTATTTTTTGACCTGCAAGTGCATCTGAAAACTCTTCCACATTTTCTGGCTTTTTGATCATTTTCGCCCAAGTAACCACAACTTCTTTTATTACTTTATGCTGTGTCAATTCTTTTAGTGTTCGTCTTACTGTTTCCACTTCTGGTAATTCTGGCAATTGCTCTCTCTCCATTTCTATTACTTTGCATCAAACCATGTGTCTCCATAGGAATAATCTACTTTCAAAGGTACTTTTAATTCCACGGCGTGCTCCATAACATCAGGAACAATCTCTTTTAATTTTTCTATTTCCTCTTTAGGAGCTTCAAAAATCAATTCATCATGCACTTGTAATAATAATCTTGATTTTAATCCTTCTTTTTCTAAACGCAGTGCCATTTCAATCATCGCTTTTTTGATAATATCTGCAGCACTTCCTTGAATTGGTGTATTCATCGCCGTTCTTTCTGCAAAACTTCTTAGATTGAAGTTTCTACTTGTAATTTCTGGTAAATACCGTCTTCTATGAAGCAAGGTGGATACAAATCCTTGTTGTTTTGCATCAGCCACAATTTCTTCCATATAGTTTCTTACACCTGGATAACTGTCTAAATACCGTTCAATAAATTTCGCCGCTTCTTTTCTTGTTATATGCAGACTTTGAGACAGGCCGTAATCACTTATCCCATAAACAATCCCAAAATTAACTGCTTTTGCATGTCTGCGCATATTGGAGGTTACTTCATTCGCTTCTACATGAAAAACAGACATGGCTGTTTCCGTATGAATATCATGATCTTCCTTAAATGCTTCAATTAATTTTTCATCATTCGCAATATCAGCAAGTACTCTAAGCTCAATTTGACTATAATCAGCAGCAAAGATAACCCAATCTTTTTCTGATGGTACAAAGGCTTGTCTGATTTTCCTTCCTTCTTCTAGGCGGATAGGAATATTTTGCAAGTTTGGATCAGTAGAGCTTAACCTCCCCGTTTGAGTTAGTGCTTGGTTAAAACGTGTGTGTATTTTGCTGTTGTGCACTACCTTTTGCAGTCCTTCCACATAAGTTGATTGAAGCTTGCCTAATTGTCTATAGTTTAAGATTTCTTCAATAACTTCATGAGAACTTGCTAACTGATCTAGCACATCTGCTGAAGTAGAATAACCTGTTTTTGTTTTTTTAATAACAGGCAAACCAAGCTTCTCAAACAGAATGACACCGAGCTGTTTCGGAGAATTAATATTAAAAGTTTCTCCAGCTAATGTATAAATACGGCTTTCAATATCTTTTAATCGTTCATTTATTTCTGCACCCATTGTTTGTAATCTTTCTAAATCCACTGTAATACCAGTGAACTCCATATCTGCCAGTACAAGACTTAAAGGCATTTCTAAATCATAAAACAATGCTTCTTGACCATTTTTTTGCAATTCTTCTTCCATCTTATCTAAAATGGCTGAAAGTGCTAATGTTTTACGAACAAGATGCTCTGAAAGGATATTCTCCTCTGGTACTTTTCGTTTTGCTCCTTTTCCATAAAACGCTTCATCTGATTGGATATTTATATATCCGTATTTTTTGGCAACAGAGGTTACATCCTCAATCGTAACGGAAGGATCCGCTAAATATGCTGCAATCAAAACATCAAACGTAATTCCTTTTAAATGAATTCCTTTATGCCTCAAAGAAACCTCTGATCGTTTTGCATCATAAACAATCTTTTTACTTGATTCGTCTTCTGCCCATTCTTTAAATACGTCGGATTGTAAGGCCAATTCGATTGGAAGAAAGAATGCCCCTTTTTCATTTACTAATGATAAACCAAGAATAGGCGCATAATGATAATTATCTTCTAAAACTTCTACGTACAATACATTTTGATCTGCAAAAATCTCTTTCTTTATTTCCTTCACTTGCTCATACTCTATGTTTTCAAGGCTTACTTCCTCTTCTACTACCTCGTCTCCAAGTTTAGTCAATAAGGAATTAAATCCAAGTTCTTTAAAAAATCCTTTCAACTTATCTGTTTGCATACCAGGATACACCATTTCATCTATTCCAATTGTCAATGGAGCTTCCCTTGTAATTGTAGCAAGCTCTTTACTCATGACTGCTTGATCTTTAAATTCTTCCAATTTTTCTTTTAACTTTTTCCCACTGACTTGATCAATAGACTCGAGAAGGTTTTCAAGTGTTTGAAATTCTTTAAGGAGCTTAATAGCAGTTTTTTCCCCAACTCCAGGAACGCCAGGAATATTATCTGAGCTATCACCCATCAAACCTTTCATATCAATAATTTGTTCTGGTACTAACCCATACTTTTCTTGGATATGACTCGGGGTATAAGACTCTATATCGGTAATTCCTTTTTTTGTAATATATACCGTTGTTTTTTCAGAGCTTAATTGTGTTAAATCTTTGTCACCAGATATAACAATTACTTCATATCCATCTTTTTCCCCTTGAAGAGATAGTGTACCGATTATATCGTCTGCTTCATAATTCTCTAACTCGTAATGGCGGATACCAAAGGAATTCAATAATTCTCTTATATAAGGAAATTGTTCTGATAATTCAGGAGGGGTTTTTTGGCGTCCTCCTTTATATTCACTGAATGTTTTATGGCGAAAAGTTGTTTTTCCTGCATCAAATGCAACAAGTACATTGCTTGGTTTTTCATCTTCTAATATTTTCATTAGCATCATAGTAAAGCCATAAACTGCGTTTGTATGCACCCCTTTATCGTTATTTAGAAGCGGAAGTGCAAAAAATGCACGATATGCGATGCTGTTTCCATCTATTAAAATTAATTTTTTTGTCAAAGTAATGGTTCCTCCTTGGTTATGTAGCGTTATGTATTTGTTCTAATTAGTATTATTATCTTGTTCACTTTATTTTACCATGAGAGAGTAAAGATTGTAAGAAATCGGCTACTCTGAAAAAAGAGTTGCTCTCTCAATTAGTCCGCAGTCAGAATACACTCCACTTTCCATAGGGCTACACCTGAGCCTCCTCGGAGCTTTGCTGCGGGGTCTCGCTTGTCCCGCAATTCCCATAGGAGTCTTCGTGTATTCCAGCTGCTCCCTTCTTCAACATAATAACAAAATCAATCACACTCGCCTATTTTCATTCTTTATGGTGTGAATTTTGTTGGATGGTTGGCTGCTCTATATTTCAAATTTCCATCCAGTGGTCTTCTATCAACTTGTGGTTAGTTGGAGCAATTGGTTTTTTAAGATGGGTTTCTCTACCTTTTTTCTTGATTTCTGAGGGGTTTTTCCAATGAGGTTATACGCAATGTCATCAAATTTAACTTTTAAAATTAGGAAAGTGACTGAAAAGTTGGGGTAATGTTAGAATTTGTTGGTCAGAAGTCTATGGAATCATGTTTGAGTGATAGGAGGGAGAAGATTTTTGTTCATTAGTGGAAAAACAAAACGGTGATTAATTGGGTGAAAGCCGAAAGCGGGGTAGCTTTCGGCTTTCGGCTTAGCCTTATATGGATAAGGGGGTCTTCATAAAGTATTGTAGCAAGAAAGTGTTAATCAATTATAAATAGAATGTAAATACTATGTAAACTTGTACAAATCATTTTTAGTAGGGAAATTCCTTTTTTAATTTAATTTGAAAGGTTGTTCCTTTCCCGACCTTGCTCTCTACTTTAATCATTCCCTTATGCAATTCAATTAAATGCTTCACAATTGCCAATCCTAAACCTGTACCTCCAGAATTTCTGCTTCTAGCTTTATCCACTCGATAAAACCGTTCAAAAATCCTTGGTATTTCGCTGTTTTCAATCCCAATTCCGGTATCTTTTACTATAATAATTACATCTTTGCTTCTTTCCAAAACAGACACGGTAATATTTCCACCATTTGGAGTATAGGAAATGGCATTTGAGATTAGATTAAGGAATACTTGTGTCAGCCTGCCCCTGTCCCCTTCAATCCATATACTATCTTTTTCTTGTTCAAAGCTTATTTTCAGCTCTTTTGTTTGCGCTTTTTTCGATAAAATCTTAATAACTTCATCTAATATATCTAGAATATTTAACCGTTCACGTTTTAAAGAGAATCCATGCTGCTCTAGCTTTGTTAATTCCAGCAAATCTTGAATCAACTGCTGTAGACGATCACTTTCTTTTAAGATAATTCGTAAAAACTCTTCTAACGTCTCTTTGTTTTCCATTGCACCATCTAATAGGGTTTCTGAAAATCCTTTAATGGACGTAATTGGTGTTTTTAATTCATGTGATACATTTGCAACAAAGTCTTTCCTGATTTGTTCTAACTTTTTTAATTCTGTTATATCGTGGAAGACTAATAATATTCCCATCCATACATCGTTTGCGCCTATAATTGGCACTCCATATACTTGAAAGGTTTTTTTATCGTCATTCACTTGCAGAACCAGCTCTCTGACCACTTTATGTTCTGTCATAAATATTTCTTCTACCAAATCAGTGAGTTCTCTATGTTCTAAAACTTTATAATATAGTTTATATAAATAGTCAGAAGAATGAACAGTAAACAAATCTTTATATGCTTTGTTCATTAAATTTATATATCCTCTGCTATCAATCAACAACAAACCGCTTCCAATACTTTCAATTAATGTCCCAAGGCGATCCTGTTGAATTTCTTGTGCCTTTACCATATCTTGAATATTTTTTGCAACAGTATTAATGGAGGAGCTGAGTACACCAGTCTCATCTACACGCTCTTCATATGTACGCGCATGATAATTCCCATTAGCAAGTTCCTCTGCTGCTTTTGTAGCTGATTCAATTGGTCTTGCATAACGGTAAATAAGTTTAAAGCCTATTAGGAATACTAGAATGAAAGCAATGGCCAATGCAATACTGACAATCCAATTTATCTGATGGTAGTCATGTTGAATATCCTTCAGATTTACACTTAAAAATAAATATCCTTGCTTTTGATTTTCAGCTGATATGTGCATAGAATAATAATGAAAGTCAGCATTTCCACCAACTTCTACATTTTTTTCGTTGTTTTTCCCTTTTTTTATAATGGATTCAATTTTTGTTACATAATCATTTTCATTATTTAAACGATTGCCCATTTTTCCTTCATCAAAAAGAATCGTTCCCCTATCATCAGTAACCGTAATTTGCAAGTCTAATAATTCACTGTACTCTTTAATGGTAGATGCCTGTAAAACATTTATTCCACCAATATTTTCAATTTCTTTTGCGACTAGCAAACTTTCTCTTTCCATTCTTTGATCAAATGACTGTAAATACGATTTTTTGTTAAGCTGCCCGAGAATTAAACCAATTAGCAGGAAAACAATAAACACAATAAATACAATACTAGAAAGTAATCTGGATTTAAATTTTCTCATTTATTTTGGTTCCTCAAGTTTATATCCTAACCCACGAATTGTTTTTATATAAACAGGCTTTTTTGTATTATTCTCCATCTTTTCTCTTAAATGACTAATATGTACGTCTACAATTCGTGTATCTCCAACAAAATCATAGTTCCAGACTGCACTCAACAACTGGTCCCTTGTTAGAACACGCCCTTTATGCTTTGCCAAATAAAGCAATAACTCAAATTCTTTAGGAGTAAGTTCTAATAATTCTTCTTTAAAATAAGCTTCATAAAAACTAGGGAATATCTTTAATTCAGCAATTTTTATACTATCTTTTTCCTCTATTTCTCTTTCAGGTGCTTCTGTCTGATATTGGGATCTTCTTAAAACAGCTTTTATTCTAGCAATTACTTCTCTTGGGCTGAAAGGTTTTGTCATATAATCATCTGCACCAAGTTCTAATCCAAGTATTTTATCTAATTCATCATCTTTTGCAGTTAACATAAGAATCGGCGTATTTATTCGTTGAAGACGAAGCTGTTTGCATACTTCCATCCCATCCAGCTTCGGCAACATCAAATCTAATAAAATAACATCCGGGTTAGATGATAAAGCGAGATTCATGCCTTCTTCCCCATCCATCGCGGTTATTACATCATAACCAGCTTGCTGGAGGTTGTACTGTAATAATGTTAAAATAGATTGCTCGTCATCAACGACAAGAACTTTCTTCTTCATAAATTGCCTCCAAATAATCAAATTCCCCTATAATTCCCCCATATTCCCCTTTTATTATAATATATACCATTCATAAAGGGAAACCTCCTTACACCATTACCAAACTCCACACATTTTTAGACAGTTTACTAGTTTATCTTATTAAGCACAAAGCAAAGTGTATGCAGGCTGCGGACTTATTGAGAGCGCCAACGCCTTTTTTAGGATAGCCAAAAATAAAAAAGCCAACTCTTGTCTCTCCAATTATCAACCAAATAAAATAATTGATAATTAATAGCAAACACGAATTAGCATTTATCCACTCTTTTTTTACTCCCCTTTTATATTTACAGTAAAAAAAAGCAAGGAAGAGTCCAGCTAAACCATTCTCTTCCCTGCTTTTATACATGCATTACTTCATATTTTTAATCAATTCATCACCAAATTCAGAACATTTCACTTCTGTTGCTCCATCCATTAAGCGAGCAAAATCATATGTGACTACTTTAGAAGCAATCGTTTCTTCTACAGACTGAATAACTAATTGTGCAGCTTCCAACCAGCCTAAATGTTCTAATAAAAGGACACCTGATAGAATAACAGATGAAGGATTTACTTTATCAAGGCCAGCATATTTTGGTGCAGTGCCATGTGTTGCTTCAAAGATGGCATGACCTGTTTCATAATTTATATTTGCTCCAGGTGCAATTCCAATTCCACCAACCTGTGCTGCAAGTGCATCTGAGATATAATCACCATTTAAGTTCATTGTTGCAACAACATCAAACTCTAGTGGTCTCGTTAATATTTGTTGTAAGAAGATATCAGCAATCGAATCTTTTACAATTATTTTTCCTAAGGCTTCCGCTTCCGACTGAGCCTTATTTGCTGCTTCTGTTCCTTGTTCTGCTTTAATTCGATCGTATTGTGCCCATGTAAACACTTTATCCCCGAATTCTTTTTCTGCTAATTCATAGCCCCAGTTTTTAAAAGCACCTTCTGTATATTTCATAATATTACCCTTATGTACAAGTGTAACTGATTTTCTGCCCTCTTTAATAGCATAATTGATAGCTCCGCGAACCAGACGGCTAGTTCCCTCTTGTGAAACTGGCTTAATCCCAATTCCAGATGTTTCAGGAAAGCGAATTTTATTTACTCCCATCTCTTCTTGAAGATACTGAATAAGCTTTTCAGCAGCTTCCGAGCCAGACTCATATTCAATTCCAGCATAAATATCTTCTGTATTTTCACGGAAAATAACCATATCCGTATCTTGTGGTCTTTTGACTGGAGAAGGAACACCTTCAAACCATCTTACAGGACGTAAACAAACAAAAAGATCCAATTCTTGTCGTAATGCAACATTCAAAGAACGAATTCCCCCGCCAACTGGTGTTGTTAAAGGTCCCTTAATAGCAATTAAGTATTCTTTAATTGCATCCAAAGTTTCACTAGGCAGCCATTCACCTGTTTCATTGAAAGCTTTTTCTCCTGCAAGAACTTCTTTCCAAACGATTTTTCTTGATCCATCATACGCTTTTTCTACTGCTGCATCTAATACTCTAGATGATGCCGCCCAAATATCAGGACCAATTCCATCTCCTTCAATGTAAGGTACAATCGGATTTGCTGGTACATTTAATACGCCATCAACTACTGTAATTTTTTCACCTTGCATATAAATCCCTCCGTTTAGAAAAGTATGTTCTTTATATAAATTTTCCCCTTCTTTTATAAAGAAGAAATAAACACATAGATAAAGCTGAATACACAATTAAATATGTGATTTATCTTTTAGTATAATATCATAGTTGATATTTACCCCACTCTTAACTGCCAGTAGCCCCCGCCTTAAGATTCTAAGAAATCGAGGAGACAGATAGGAGCTACCCCCACCCATCTACTACTCTATTCCCGTTTATCTACAGGAATATACGTTAACCTTTCAGGACCAATATAATCTGCTCTCGGTCTAATTAATCGATTGTTTTCATATTGTTCCAAAATATGAGCAGTCCAGCCTGATACCCTGCTGACAGCAAAGATTGGAGTAAATAAATCATGATCAATTCCGAGACTATGATAAACAGAAGCAGAAAAGAAATCTACATTTGGCACAAGATTTTTTTCTTCTTTTAATTTTGCTTCTATTTTAATGCTCATATCATAAAGATGACTTTCACCAGTTAAGTCGGTTAATTTTTTTGCCATCTCTTTTAAATGTTTTGCCCGTGGATCTCCCTTTCGATAAACACGATGACCAAAACCCATAATCTTTTCTTTTTTAGCCATTTTATCTTTTATATATGCATCAACATGATCCAAGCTTCCGATCTCAGTCAGCATTTTCATTACTGCTTCATTCGCTCCGCCATGCAACGGTCCTTTTAATGCACCTATTGCAGAAGTAATACCCGAATATATATCAGATAATGTTGCTACACAAACACGGGCAGTAAAAGTAGAAGCGTTTAACTCATGATCTGCATGCAATACTAAGGCTTTGTTAAATGCCTCAATTGCAATTGGCTCTGGTTCTTCTCCTGATAGCATATATAAAAAGTTTGCAGCGAAGTTAAGATCTTTTCTAGGACCGATTGGTTCTAACCCTTTTCTTAAGCGGGAAAATGCCGTTACAATTGTCGGAAGCTTCGCCTGTAGTTTCACTGCTTTTAAATAATTCGATTGATCATCCATAAATTCAGCATTTTGATCATAAACGCCCAGCAAGGAAACTGCTGAACGAAGAGCTGCCATTGGGTGCACCTGCTGTAATGGAATCATTTTAAGCTGTTCGATTAAGGAAGCTGGAAGTGTTGCATTCTCTGCCAACTCCTGCTGAAATTGTCTTAACTCAATTGCTGTTGGCAACTTTCTGTTCCATAATAAAAATACAATTTCTTCGAAGCTAGCATGTTCTGCTAAAGAATCAATATCATAACCAACATATGCTAGTGAATCATCAATAATGGAGCTAATAGAAGAAGTTGTTGCTATTATTCCTTCAAGACCTCTTGTAACTGCCATACTTTTCTCTCCTTTACCCATTACTTCCTTTGCTATATTTTAACTGGCTTGCTTTTACCGTCTTCATCATTATTGTTACATTACGAATTCTCAGCTAATTGGGCTTTTAAAAGTATTTCTAATAGATAAAAATACTTGCTCCCTCATTCAATTATAAAAACGTTATATATTCTTTTCCCTTTATGTATTGCCCTCTCTTTTAATCATATAACAAAAATAGGGCAATAGTCGAATAATTCTCTTTTTTCATTCTATACGCACTATTTACCGTTTATAATTTTAATACAACCCCTTTAATAAGTAAATAATAATAATCTTATCATTTATCATAAGCTAAACTTATGACATTGATTTAGATGAAAAACCCTTAAGCGTATAAAAAATAACAGATGCTTTATCACCAACCCAATCTCTTAAATTAATCACCATTACTTGTATGATAATATGAAATAACATGTGTAGCGGATTTTCACCTAAAAGGAAGAGAAACCTATTAAAACAGAATGATTTAATTAGATTATTCACATTTTGTAAATGCTTACATTTAATTTTAAAAAAATAACTAGCTTCAGCTGGAAGTTCTTTACTACAAATTTATTATATACAATTTTTTTTATACTGTCTCCTTTTTAGCACTTTTTTACGATTCCAATAGTTAAAACATCATATAGAAATACTCCCCCTTAGCATTTTATTCCATAACCCTAAAAATATTCCCAATTAAACGGATACAATTTTTTAGTTAATTTCTAAACAAAGCAAATGTATTATGGAAAAATATTTTCCTAATATAATTGCTTTGTTCAATTTAATGTTGTTTTTAGATAGATGAATCCTGCTTTAAAGTAGGATTTGATTGTAAAAAACGGAAAATTACACATTAGGAAATGACATCCAAGTGACCAAGAGGGGATTCCTTTCATTTTTTAAGGCTTTCGCCGGGTGGGAGAATTGACAGTTCATCAGCTACAAGTTCTTCACAGTTCATAACCTTGGTGCAACTAAGAGAAGCCTTACCCTTCTATTTACTTAATCCATTCCATCGCTCTTATTGCAATATAAGCAATTCCAGCTCCAATAAGGGGACCAACAGCAACTCCGTTAAAAACAGATACTGCAAATATTGTGCCTAGAACTAATGCAGTTGTAATCTGAGGATCCTCCGCTAAAAGTGTAATTCCACCTTTTGCTAAAAGCGCTACTAGTATACCTGAGATTAAAGCAATCCAAGCAAAAGGAGATTTAAATGTGGCAGTCAAGTCTTTAAACCCAATATCACCAGTAGCAATGGGAACAAGAACAGCTATTGTAATAATGGTTACACCCCAATTAATTCCTTTTGACTGAATGTAAGAAAAGGCCTTAACATCTAGGCCAATTATTTTCAGGCATAATAAAAATAGTACGGCAATAAGCAAGGAATTATTTTTAGCAATAAATGCAATTCCAACTAAAAGATATAGAAATAAATACGATTGTGAAAACACTAAAAAACTCCTTTCTACACTATTAATACAAATATAGAAGATACACAGTCAAATGTAAAATAAATGAATAATTTTCGTATTTTTATACGATCTCTACTATACTGTATATATAAAGATATTTTACTGTTTATTATCAACTCATATCAATAAAAGGAGGATTTCATTTGAATCCAACATACTTATATCGATCATTGCGATTTTTATTAGTAATTGGACTTGCTGCTTTATTATTCATCAGCATCTTCTATTTATCCAAAATTACATATCCATTTATCATTGGCTTTTTAATTGCGTTTTTTATGAATCCGCTCGTTAATTTTTTTCAATTCAAATGTAAAATGCCAAGATCACTTGCTGTATTAATTAGTATCATTATTATCTTATCCTTCTTTGCTGGATTAATCACCTTATTAATTGCAGAAATTGTTGCTGGTGCTGCCTATTTGGCAAATGTTGTTCCAAATCATATTGATACGATTATTGAATACTTGGAAAATACTTTTACAGCGCAAATTATTCCATTTTATAATCGAATTGCAAGTCTCTTTAATAATTTAGGATCAGGACAGCAGGATACCATAATCGCTAACATTAAAAATGTCGGCGAACAAGTTGGAACAAAGATTGGTGATTTTATTCAAACATTTTTCCAAAGTATACCTACTATTTTATCTTGGTTTCCAAACGCTGCGAGTGTTATCGTTTTTTCTTTGCTTGCTACCTTTTTTATTAGTAAGGATTGGGCTCGGTTATCTAGAACTTTTGGAAGACTACTTCCTAAACGTATACATACAAGCAGCAAAACCGTTTTCTCTGATTTAAAAAGAGCGTTATTGGGTTTTATAAAAGCACAATTGACACTTGTTTCCATTACGACCATTATTATTCTGATTGGCTTGTTGATTTTACGGATCGATTATGCTATCACGATTGCTCTAATCACTGGTATTGTTGATATTATCCCTTATTTAGGAACCGGATTAATTTTTGTACCTTGGATTATTTATGAAGTGATTTCAGGACAAATGGGACTTGCAATTGGTTTAGCAGTACTTTATATTGTCGTCCTTGTACAACGGCAGATAATGGAGCCAAAAATCCTTTCTTCCAGTATTGGCTTGGATCCATTAGCTACTTTAATCTCCCTTTTTGTTGGCTTTAAATTAATTGGTTTTTTAGGTCTAATCATCGGACCTGTTACATTAGTGATTATTAGCACACTGCATCGAAGCAATATTTTCAAAGATATTTGGGAATTTATTATCGGAAGGGATAAATTTAGCAAACCGTAAACTTTTTTCTTCCATACAAAAAACTAGCGGTCCAAAAAAGCGTCCGCTAGTTTTTTTAATGTATAATCGTAACTCGATTTTTCTTTTGAATTTTTCGCTGCATAGATCTAATTAGCAGCTGTTTTATCACTTTTTTAGTTGGTGGAAATAAAATAATCGCTCCTAAAATATCGGATAAAAATCCTGGTAGAAGCAATAAAATCCCTCCTGCTAATACACATAACCCATCTAAAATAGCATCTCCCGGCATTTCGCCCATACGAAGCTTTTCTTGAACATTTTTATATGCTTTTAATCCTTGCTTCTTTAATAAAACTGCACCAATTAAGCCTGTTGCAAAAATAAAAAATATGGTTTCTGGGATTCCCATGAATTTTCCTAAAACAAGGAATACAGCTATTTCTATTACTGGTAAGCTTAATAACGCCATAATAATATACCGCAAAAAAGTCCCTCCTAAATTACAACCTGCTTCTTTATTATACCCTTTGTTCACTAATTTGAGAAATAATAGCCGAGGTTTAAGAGAAAAACAAATTGGTATCACCTGCAACACAGCTTTTTTCCATAAAAAAGGGTGTTCCCCCTCATTGTCCATCAATGCATTATCAAAGTAAGATAATGTAGAGGATAGTGAGAAGCAACACCCTTTCTTTTTATTTAATTAAAGTACACTTGCATGTCCGCTATAGATTGTACCTATTCGTGAATCTACCGTAATATCTTGCCCTTCCGTTAATACAGTTGTCGCATTCTCAACACCTACGATTACAGGTATTCCAATGTTTAATCCAACAACAGCAGCATGACTAGTTAAGCCGCCTTCTTCTGTAATTAACGCACTGCATTGTTCAAGTGCAGGAACCATATCACGATCTGTTCCAGTTGTTACTAGAATAGATCCTGGTGTAACTTTTTCTAGTGCTTCAGCAGCAGTGTTCGCAACTACAACTTTACCAAAAGCTGTTTTGCGGCCAATTCCTTGACCTTTTGCAAGTACATCACCAACAACATGAATTTTCATAATGTTTGTTGTACCAGCTTCACCAACTGGAAGACCTGCTGTGATAACAACTAGATCACCATGTGTTACGATTGAGCTGTTTACACTTTCTTGTACAGCAATATCAAGCATTTCATCAGTAGACTCAGATTTATGGCTTAATTTTGGGTATACGCCCCATACTAATGCAAGCTGTCTTAAAATATGTGCATCATAAGTTACAGCTACAATTGGTGCTTCCGGACGGTATTTCGAGATCATTCTTGCTGTATGTCCGCTTCCAGTTGGTGTGATAACAGCTTTAACTTCTAAGTTTAATGCTGTATGTGCAACTGATTGACCAATAGAATCCGTAATATTATGTTCCACTTCTCTGCTTCTTTTTGAAAGAATTTCTTTATGATCTAAAGCTTGCTCTGCTCTTGAAGCAATATTATGCATTGTTTGAACAGCTTCAACTGGATACGAACCTGCAGCTGTTTCTCCTGAAAGCATAATTGCATCAGTACCATCAAAAATTGCATTGGCAACATCACTAGCTTCTGCACGTGTTGGACGAGGATTGCGTTGCATGGAATCTAACATTTGTGTAGCAGTAATAACTGGTTTCCCTAGGATATTACATTTTTCAATTAAAGATTTTTGTACTAATGGAACTTCTTCAGCTGGGATTTCAACACCAAGGTCTCCACGAGCAACCATTAATCCATCTGAAATTTCCAAAATTTCATTAATATTATCCACACCTTCTTGGTTTTCAATTTTAGGAATGATATGGATATGAGATGCATTATTGTCTTCTAATAATTGTTTAATTTCTAAAACATCTGATGCACGGCGTACGAAAGATGCTGCGATAAAGTCAATTCCTTGCTCAATTCCGAAACGAATATCATTTGCATCTTTTTCTGTAATACCTGGTAAATTTACAGAAACTCCAGGAACGTTAACACCTTTTTTATTCTTTAAAACACCAGAATTCAAGACTTTTGTATGTAGTTCTCCAGCTGCTTTATCAATTTCCGTTACTTCTAAGCCGATTAAACCATCATCTAACAGAATTTTGCTTCCTACTTCTACATCGTCAATAAGTTCAGTATAAGTTACAGAGAACTTTTCTGTTGTGCCTTCTACTTCTTTCATGGAAATAATAACATTGTTTCCAGTTTTTAATTCAATTGCGCCATCTTTCATATTGTTAGTACGAATTTCCGGACCTTTTGTATCTAATAAGATGGCAATATTTTTGCCTGCGATTTCTGCTGCTTCACGGATATTTTTAATTCTTGCACCATGTTCTTCATAATCACCATGAGAGAAGTTTAAACGTGCAACGTTCATTCCTGATTCCATTAAATTTGTTAATTTTTCAATACTTTCACTAGCAGGACCAATTGTACAAACTATTTTTGTCTTACGCATTTATAATGCCTCCATTTATTAAATAATTTCTTTCCTATCTTACCATATTAAGAACTCAAATTAGAAAGCTACTTTTGCATAATCAGCCCCTCCAATTTGAGTACCTCTGATTAAATAAAATGTTTAGATTGAAAGTTCTTTTGATAGACGGTATAAATTATTATCAATTGTATGTTTGCGACCAAGCGCTTCGATAATATCATAGTCCACTAATTCACTTTTTTCCATACCTACTGCACGTCCACCTTTGCCTTCAACAAGAAGTTCAACAGCATAAGCACCTAGTCGACTTGCAAGCACTCTGTCTGCAGCAGTTGGTGATCCACCACGTTGCATATGGCCTAAAACAGATACTCGAGTATCAAAATCAGTATTTTCTTCAATTTGTTTTCCAATTTCCACTCCGCTGTTTACGCCTTCCGCTACAACGATAATACTGTGTTTTTTGCCTCTTTCTTGCCCTTTTTTCAAACGCGCAATAATTTCTTCCAAGTTATATTCTTCTTCTGGAATTAAAATCGTTTCAGCACCGCCAGCAAGTCCTGACCATAATGCTATATCTCCAGCATTTCTTCCCATAACTTCGATGATGAATGTTCTTTCATGTGAAGTTGCAGTGTCACGAATCTTGTCAATTGCGTCAATTACCGTGTTAAGAGCAGTATCAAAACCAATTGTCAGTTCCGTTCCAGGAATGTCATTGTCAATTGTTCCAGGAACACCTACACATGGAAAACCTTGTTCTGTAAGAGCTTTTGCACCCATATAGGATCCGTCTCCGCCAATTACTACAAGTCCATCAATTTCGTGCTTTTTAAGTTGTTCGATCCCTTTTTTCTGTCCTTCTTTTGTTTTAAATTCTTCGCATCTTGCAGAAAATAGGAATGTCCCGCCTCGATGAATAATATCACCTACTGAACCAACCTCTAACTTTTTGAAATTACCGCTAATTAATCCAGCGTAACCTCCAACCACTCCATAAACTTCAATATTATGGTAAATCGCTTTACGAACTACTGCTCTAATTGCAGCATTCATTCCTGGTGCATCTCCACCACTTGTTAATACGCCAATTCTTTTCAAACTCATTGAAATCACCTCATACAATTTAATGCACAGCAGCTATGTAATTAATATACATATACTAAATTATATAACAAACTATCTTTCTGCAACATTTGTCACAAATATTACATATAAAAAATAATAATACCCAATAAATGTTAATGAAAACCGTAAAATTAGCTGATACTCCTAAATATCTCCATCTACAGTTCCCTTTTCCCCATAACAATTCTAACATATCACGAAGAGAAATCTATCTCAACTTAATATAAAAAAAAAATAAAATACGGAATAGTCAGGATAATGCAACCGTTTTTAAATTTTCACATATGTTTTGTTAATACTTTTAACCGTATTTTTCCTAACTAAACATATTTAACATATACTTTTAAAACTATATTATGTATCCAATAATAATTTTCTAAAACTCTTCATGGACGGAACATGAAAAAGAGGTTTTTAAATAATGTTTCAAAGAACCGTTTTATAAGAAAAGCGTAAGCGCCTTGACAGCTCTGAGGAAAAATGTTCTCCTGACTCAAAAAGTGCTTTTTTACTTTTAGAGACAGGGGGTTATTTTTCACAAGAGCTAGGCGCTGAAGCTAGACAATAGAAAAGCGTAAGCGCCTTGAACAGCTCTGAAGAAAAATGTTCTCCTGACTCAAAAAGTGCTTTTTTACTTTTAGAGGCAGGGGGTTATTTTTCACAAGAGCTAGGCGCTGAAGCTAGACAATAGAAAAGCGTAAGCGCCTTGAACAGCTCTGAAGAAAAATGTTCTCCTGACTCAAAAAGTGCTTTTTTACTTTTAGAGGCAGGGGGTATACTCACTAGAGCTAGGCGCTGAAGCTAGACAATAGAAAAGCGTAAGCGCCTTGAACAGCTCTGAGGAAAAATGTTCTCCTGACTCAAAAAGTGTTTATTACTTTTAGAGGCAGGGGGCAATACTCACTAGAGCTAGGCGCTTGCCAGATTTCAGAAAGCTTATACTTTCTAACCTTATTAAAAATGGAATGAATACGTTCTTTTTAACATGTCCTCATTTAAAAAGCCTCTCAACTTTTTATAAAAAAAATAATTGCTGGCTGCTATTCATGCATATACTTACCCATATTTTTAAACTTATTATAACGTTCTTCCACTAGTTCTTTTGAAGTTTTGCTTCGTAATAATTTTAAAGAGCTTAACAATACTTTTTCCATTTCATCTGCTTGTTCTTTTACATTATGATGAGCTCCTCCTTTTACTTCTGGAATAATCTCATCAATAATGCCAAGTTCTTTTAAATCGGCTGCAGTAATCTTCATTTTCTCTGCAGCTTGTTTTGCTTGGTTAGAATCTTTCCAAAGAATAGAAGCCGCCCCTTCTGGTGAAATAACCGAAAAAGTAGAATTTTCCAGCATATGAATATGGTTGCCAACACCAAGTGCCAGCGCTCCACCACTTCCTCCTTCACCAATAACAATACACACAATTGGAACCTGTAATGAAGCCATTTCAAATAAATTTCTAGCAATTGCTTCACTTTGTCCACGCTCTTCTGCCGCTTTTCCTGGATATGCTCCCTTTGTATCTATAAAACAAATAATCGGTCGGTTAAATTTATCTGCCTGCTTCATTAGTCGCAGTGCTTTACGATATCCTTCTGGATGCGGCATTCCAAAGTTTCTGCGAATATTTTCTTTTGTATCCTTCCCTCTCTGGTGTCCAACAATCGTTATTGGCAGTCCCTTAAACTTAGCAATTCCACCAACAATTGCTTCATCGTCACCAAAAGTGCGGTCTCCATGCACTTCAAAAAAGTCAGTAAACAAAAGTGAAATATAATCGAGTGTTGTTGGTCTATTAGGATGTCTGGCGATTTGCACCCTATCCCATGGTTTTATATTTTCATAAATTTCATTTTCTAATTTTACAAGACGCGTTTCTAATTTCTCTATTTCTGATGACAAGTCCACATCTGCTTTTAATGAAAAGTCATTTAACTCTTTAATTTTTTCCTTTAATTCAACAATTGGCTTGTCAAAATCTAGTCCTACCACTCTAATTCACCACCTGTTTGATGCATATCTAATACAGTATATAGCTGTTCCTTCATTTCCTGTCTTGGAATGACTGCATCTAGTTGCCCATGCTTTAACAAAAATTCAGCAGTTTGAAAATCTTCTGGAAGTTCTTCCTTAATCGTCTGTTCAATAATTCTTCTACCGGCAAATCCGATTAATGCACCTGGTTCTGCAAAGTTATAATCTCCTAATGAGGCAAAGCTTGCAGAAACCCCACCAGTTGTTGGATGGGTCATAACAGTAATATACAAATTGCCATTATCGCTAAATTTCTTTAAAGCGACGCTTGTCTTGGCCATTTGCATTAAACTAAGCACTCCTTCTTGCATTCTTGCTCCTCCAGAAGCGGTAAAAATGATAAAAGGCTGGGAAAGTTCATTTGCTTTTTCAATCGCTAATGTGATTTTTTCTCCAACAACCGACCCCATACTACCCATCCGAAAAGAAGAATCCATAACAGCTATTACAACAGGTATGCCATTAATTTGTCCTGTTCCTGTCACAACCGCTTCGTTTAATTTTGTCTTTTTTTGATCTCCAGCTATTTTTTCTTCATAGCCTGGAAATTGTAAAGGATTACCTGTTTTTATTGAGCTGTTTATTTCTTGAAAGGTAGCTTCGTCTAAAATACTATGAAGTCTCTCTGAACTTGTCATAGGAAGATGATACCCACAGTTTAAACAAACTTTATGAGTTTTTTGTAATTCTTTCGTATACATAATTTTATTACATTTTGTACACTTTGTCATAATCCCTTCTGGCACTTCATTTCTTGCTACTTCAGATGGAATTGTTGCATATTTCTTTTTTTTCGATTTCGAAAAAATTTCCTTAATCAATGTGGAAGCCTCCCCGTTTTTTTTGCAATCCATTCTAGGAATCGTTTTTCATTGATAGTGTTTCAGGCTATAAACATATATTTTTCAGCCTGCCTATTTACTAAGCGGATGCTATTGTACATTGCAGCATAATCAATCTTATTGAAACATCTTCATCTATTTTCACTATTTATAATCTTTCATTATATTTTTTTTTAAACTTTTTGTACACTTTCATTATTTCCAATTCATCTTTTGTTGCGAAAGTATTAATTAATAATACATACTCTTCTGTTGTCCAATATATTTTGGAAAAGCCTAATGCATGATAATAATCATCTAAAATAGTCCATAATCGAACATGCAAATAATTGTCGGCAATTTTTAATATGCGCAAAAAAAATTCACTTTCACTAATTTTTTTCTCTGCTACCCATTCTGATAAATCAGCTCTTTGTTCAGCTGACATTTTTTCCACAGCAATAAATAAACCATTTAATTGAATATAATCCCGGGTTTCTAAGATATCTCTTTTCGCTTTATTATCCTGCAAAACAAAGGTACTGATCAACTGAACTAGCTGATGACCCTGAAAGTCACGTAAAAATGTGCCTTCTCCTTTTCGAGTCTCAATTAGACCTAAAAGTTCTAAAGCTCTTAACGCTTCTCGAATGGAAGATCTTCCTGCATCCAAAGTTTCGCATAATGAACGCTCAGAAGGCAGTTTATCTCCTGGTTTTAGACCATTTCTTTCAATCATTTCACGCAAATGATTAACAACACCAATGTATTTCGATCCATTCATTATAGAAGGTTGATTCACTTTTTTGCCACACTCACTTCTTTTTCCATTTTCTAATACGCGACCTTTTAAAAATAATGAAACGTTATACAAAATATCTTTTGCTGAATTATTCATTAGTCTGCAATAGTTTTTTTTCATTTAAAGTGGTCAGACCATTAGACTTATTAAACAATATAACAACTTTTCTAAGATGTAAAGTTAATCAGATAAGATAACATTTTTTTCTCCTAATAGATTCGTTAATTCTTCCAGACATTCTTTTGTAGAAGAGATATTAAATTCATAGTGCAGCTGAATCGTTTTTAACGATTGGACATTATGAATAATCACGGGACAATTCCCAGGATGTTGCTTGATAATTTTTAACAATTGATTTTTTATGCTGTCTGTCTCTGCTTCACCATTTATCTTTATGAATAACTTATGTGTGTTTTTGGGAAGTGATTGGACAGCTTCCTCTATTTGCCAAGCTTCTTGTATGATAAATTGTTTATTTGCATTTCTTTCTTCCAATTTCCCTTCTATTAATACAGTTTCTCCCTTTTTTAGTATCCATTTAAATTTTTTATAGACTACTGGGAAAACTACTGCTTGCATCTCTCCACTTTGATCGGAAATGGAAAGGAACATCATTTCTTCTCCTTTTTTCGTACGTATCACTTTCACTTCTGTCACATAGACAATTCCCCGCTGCTTTGGTCCTATTTTCATTTTATTAATAGAGGTGCTGTTTAAAGCAGCAAAATATTCTTGATAAATAGAGACTGGATGATCAGATAAATACAAGCCTAAAACATCTTTCTCATGAAACAGCTTGTTCTCCGGAGTCATTTTTTCTCCTTCCACATATTTGGGTTTAAAGGAGAAATCATCTTCGCTAAATAAATCTTCCTCGTTCAACTCTTCTGGATGAACAAGCTGCGCGTGCTGAATGGCAACATCAATGGTTGACAGCATCGTTGCCCGATCGATGCCAAACTCATCAAAACTTCCGGAATAAATAAGTGTTTCCAGTATTTTTCTATTAATGATTTTTGGTGACACACGCAAACAAAAATCAAATATGTCTTCAAATTTTCGTTGTTTTCGCACCTTTACAATCTCTTTTAAGACATTATTGCCAATCCCTTTTATGGCTGCCAAACTGTATAATATTGAATTTTTATTCACTAAAAAGGAATAGCCGCTTTTATTTATAGAAGGAAGGGAAAGCTCCATTCCCATTTGTTTCATTTCTTGTATATACTGCAATATTTTTCGTTCATTGCCAATCGCAGTAGTTAATAATGATGCCATAAAAATAAGTGGATACTTTGCTTTTAAATATGCCAGCTGATATGCTATCATACTGTACGCTACTGCATGACTTCTATTAAAACCGTAATCGGCAAACCGGACTATTAATTCATATATTTCATTGGCGGTTTCTTCTTTATACCCTTTTGTTTTGGCGCCTTTTACAAAATGCACTCTTTCTTTATCCAAGACCATTTTTTGTTTTTTGCTGACTGCTCTTCTTAAGAGATCTGCTTCCCCAAGAGAAAAACCAGCCATCTTGGATGCAATTTGAATAATTTGTTCTTGGTACACAATGACCCCATATGTACTTTCCAAAATGTCTTTTAAATCATCATGATAATAGTGAATCGCTTCTTTTCTATGCTTTCTATTTATATAGAGAGGAATATTTTCCATTGGACCTGGTCGATAAAGAGCATTGACAGCAATAATATCTTCAAATTCTGTAGGTTTTAATTTCTTTAACACATTGCGCATTCCATCTGACTCTAACTGAAAGATTCCTGTCGTTTCTCCCCTGCTTAACAATTGGAAAACATCTGGATCATCAAATGGAATTTCTTTAATCGATACTTTTTTGTTTGTCACCCGAGCGATTGTATCAACGATTATTTCAATTAAAGAAAGATTTCTCAAACCTAAAAAATCCATTTTTAATAGCCCGAGCTCCTCTAAATACTCCATACTATATTGTGTTAAGAAAGTGTTTTCAGCCCCGGATTGTATAGGAATGATATCAACCAACGGCTGCTCACTTAAAACAACTCCAGCAGCGTGTGTAGAGGTATGACGTGGTAAACCTTCGAGCTTGCAAGCTGTTTCAAAAATCTTTTTATTCCTTGGAGACTCCGAAACAAAACTTTGTAAACTTTTTGATTCTTGGATGCTTTGCTGTAATGTAATTCCTATTTTAGAAGGGATAGAACGAGATAACCCTTCCAATTCTTTCATCGTTAAACCAAAAACTCTTCCAACATCCCTTAATGATGCTTTCGCCGCAAGCGTCCCAAATGTAATGATCTGGGCAACATGCAATTGTCCATATTTATCTTTTACATAATCGATTACTTGTTCTCGTTTAACATCAGGGAAGTCAATATCAATATCAGGCATCGTAATACGTTCGGGGTTTAAAAACCGCTCGAATAATAGATGATATTTGATTGGATCTACGTCTGTAATATACAAAACATATGCAACAATAGAACCGGCAGCTGATCCCCTTCCTGGTCCTGTGAGGATTCCACTTTCTCTTGCATATTTCATAAAATCCCACACTATCAGAAAATAATCACTATAATTCATCTTATTGATGATTTCCAATTCATATTGAAGACGTTCTATATGCTCTTTCTTCGGTTGTCCATACCTATTAATTAAACCTTCTTTGCATAAATCTTCTAAATACTTTTGTGCAGATTGTTCTTCTGATATAGGGTATTTTGGTAATCCTGTTCTTTGTATATCCAATTCTATATGACAGCTGTCTGCAAGATTCCACGTAGTCTCCAACACATCTGGATCATTAGAGAACAATTCAAGCATTTCATTTTTTCCTTTTAAATAATACTGATCCAGATCCCACTCATCTCTATGTATATCTGATAATTTCACACCATGTTTTATTGCCTCTAAACAATGATGAGCAAAATGATCTTCTTGATTTACGTAAAGCACATTATTTGCCGCAACTCTTTTAACTTGTTCCTGTTCTGCCAGTTTCATTATTCGGTCATTTAATGCGTCTTCCTTTGTGATTCCATGCTTTTGTATGGTTAAAAAAAAGTGATCTTTTTCAAAAATGCTTTTATATAAATGGAGCGTATCTTTTGCATGAATTTCATCCTCTGCTAATAATGATTGTTCAATTTCTCCTTCTCTTCCAGGAGTTATAGCGAATAATCCTTTAGCATAATGTTTTAACCATTTAACAGGAATTCCTTTTTGGTTTTTTGTTTGAATAGCACTGGAAATTTTCAAAAGCTGTTGAAAACCAAAATTATTTTCAGCTAATAGTACTAGTGGATATGCCTGCTCCTTTTTTTCGCTGATTATATCTACCGTCAACCCAATGATCGGTTTTATTTCTTGTTTTATACATTCTTTATAGAAGGATGCTGCTCCATACATCACATTACGATCTGTTATCGCAAGCGCCCTATAGCCTCTGTTTTTCGCATTACTTACTAATTGTTGAATGGATGCTGTACTGGATAAAAGACTAAAAGCACTGCAAACTTGTAAATGAACGAATGACATTTATTTTCACCACCCTTTACCTATTTTTTCTCATATTTATCATTTATAGATTACTCGCTTTTCGGAGTGTATACTGTGCTGAGATTTGGTTAATAAAATCGGTTTTGCAAGCATTTTTTCCTGGTCGGCAGAATGGTTTAGCTCAGCGTATGCCTAAAGAAAAAGCTTTTGGATAAACTCCTAATTGTTATTTTTGCTTTCTATTAGAATAACATTCGTTTTCTTACTATTATAGTAGGTTTAAATAAAAAAGGAAAATACGTTCTCTTTTTTTATTCTATACAGGCTACCCTGAAAGAGGGTATAGCGCTCTCGATAAGTCCGCAGCCGGTATACACTTCGCTTTCCATGGGGCGGGCGCCGAGCCTCCTCGGAGTAAACTCCTGCGGGGTCTCGCCTGTCCCGCTAATCCCATAGGAGTCTTCGTGTATTCCGGCTGCTTCCTGCTTATAAATAAATATTAAAAAGCTGCTTCTTTTCTTGCGTCATGATGCAAATTTTTATTAGCATAGGTGTCTAAACGTAAATGTTTGTTCTCTTGGTCTCTTCCTGTTTTTGTGGGGTTCTTTACTCCAAATGGGATGAACGAGGATGATGACTAAGTGTATGTTGCGATATGTAAAAGTTTCACCTGATTTTTTCTTTAATTCAGGCAGGAAATAATTCATATTTATGAAGGTTTGTCCATATGATGTATTAAAATCCTTTTACAAAATGTGAGGTTAATATGATGAATCAACAACCTTTTTTTTCCTCCTTCATTGAAAGTTATTGCATAGCTCTTGGGGTATTGTTGGGAGGAGCACTTGTAGGTGGTGGCTTAGCTGCTTTTCTTACTGGAAAACCACTGCTTACAGAAGTTCACCGCATCTCAGATATGATAAGAATATGGGCAATTGTTGCAGCAATAGGCGGTACGTTTGATGCCATCTATAGCTTTGAGAAAGGATTGCTTGATGCTGCGACAAAGGATCTTTTCAAACAAGTTTTATTGATTGTTTCCGCATTTGGAGGGGCTCAAACAGGTGCGACTCTTATTAAGTGGATTACACAGGAGTATATATAAATGAGGGTTCCACCATTGTATAGACACCCAGCTGTTCAACGTTTTTTTGCTGGAATGGTAATTGGCGGTTTGATTAGCTGGTGCATTTTTTTATTTATCTTTGGTGTTTGGCAAGAACGATACAGCAAAGAAATTAAAGCACAAAAAGATACCATTGCAGAACTGGAAGATGAAAAAGATATTTGGCAAAAGGAGTTTTCTAATTTAAATAAATCAACTGAGGACAAGTTAACCATTCAAAACCTAGTCGTTAAAATAAACACTAGGGACATAAAAAAATATGACATTAATCCTGTTAGTGTACATGAAATGGAAGCAACCATTAAAGATGACCTTGACAGCGTTATTGCCAGAGATATGGATCTAGTATTTAAAAGCAGGGAATTATTTAAAAAATCTATTGAAAATAAAGTAATTCTTTCAGACGGCAAACGTTACAAATTTAAAGTCTCTGAATTATTTATTTACACAACCATCTACATCGAAATCAGCATAACATACGCAGATTAGATGAAAAGTGGATAACTCCTTGGTCAGCCTCAAAGAAAAATGTTCTCTTGGCTCAGAAAGTGCTTTTTACTTTCAGAGGCAAGAGATTATCTTTCACAGGGACTAGGCGCTGAAGCTAGACATTGTGAAAAGCGGATGGAAAATGCCAACCAAAAAAAGACTTTCTTTTCTTTTTGTTTGACGATCTTCCTTCGACTATTAAGCGCGTTCTATATTCCTATTGCTCTTTTGGCATTTCTCTCTAGTAATTCCGCATTTCCCTTGATTATTCCGCGTTCTTTCCAATAATTCCGCGCTCTTCTCAACAATTCAACTCGCTCCACTTAATTCCGTAAAACGATTTATAACATTAACCTTATTTGCAAATTTTTTCTAAATCACTAATGATAAAAGGAACTGTATCCCAATTGGTTATACTTGCACCTGATGCCAGCGGATGACCGCCTCCATTATATTTTTTTGCAATAGTATTAATAATAGGACCTTTCGACCGGAACCTTACTCTAATTTCCTTTTCTGCTTCTTCGATAAAAAATACCCAGACTTTGACCCCTTTTATATTCCCTAAGTTGCCGACAAGCATGGAAGCTTGTGAAGCAGAAGCATTAAATTGTTCAAGTATATCTCTTTTTATGACCATATAAGCAACTCCGCTATCCTGCATCACAAAATTTTGCAATACATAGCCGCTTAATTTAATAATATTTGGTTCTAGTTCGTATAATTGATTATAAATATCTGTTCTGGAAAACGGAAAGTTAATAAGATCTCCTGCATAACTGAATGTCTTTTCTGTTGTACTTGGAAATAGAAATCTCCCCGTATCGCCAACAATTCCAGCATATAATAGTCGTGCAGCTTCTTCATTTAACTTTAATCCCTTGTCTTTTCCAAATAAATAAAAACCATAAATCATTTCACTAACGGAGCTTGCGGAGGTATCCACCCAGACAATGTCCCCATAAACATCATCGTTTGGATGATGATCTATTTTAATCAGCATTTCTCCTGTCGTATATCTTCTATCGCATATTCTGTCTTGATTAGCAGTATCACAAACAATAACTAGAGCATTTTCATATTCGCTATCTTCTATAACATCTAGCCTTCTTAAAAAATGTAATGATTGTTCTTCCTTGCCAACTGTATACACCTTTTTAGCAGGAAAAGACGCTTTAATGATTTCCGCTAATCCACCTTGTGATCCATATGCATCTGGATCTGGACGTATATGTCTATGAATAATAATCGTTTCGTATTTTTTTATTGCTTCCAGTATAGTTTGTTTCATTTTTTTCTCCTATCATTTTTAACTGTTTTTTGTATGGATTGTTACTCTTTTACATGTTAAACTCAATACGCTTCACTTAATTTCTGTCAATCAACTGACACATCATCATTGCTTTACCTACGAGCACGCCTTGATTAAACACTTCTACATCTACTTTTCCAAATTTCCTTCCAACTTCCAAAATCCTTGGTAGTATTTCAATTACACTGTCAATTTGAACAGGCTTAATAAAATAGATGGTCATGTTTTCCACAACAAGATCACCCTTTTTAAATCCTCTTAATATCCTGTTTGCTGCGTCTGCTACTATAGTTGTAAATACTCCATAAGAAATTGTTCCAATATGATTGGTCATTTGCGGTGTAACTTGACATGTAAACGAATTTTCACCCTTCGTTTTTCCTTTCGTTAAAACAAGCTGGTTTGTAACAATATCATCAATTGTTTCCCCAGTTTGCGGCTGTCTCTGATTCATCTGCAAGGCTTTCAACACATCTTGTCTGCTTATAATACCTTCTAATCGATTTGTTTCATCTACCACCGGGAGCACTTCAATCCCTTCCCATACCATCATATGAGAACAAGAAGCCACACTCGTTTTTCCGCTCACTGTCATCGGTTGTCTTGTCATCATCTTATCTATCGTAATATCAAATGATTTCCCAATAATATCTTTCGCAGTGATCATTCCTTGAACTTTCATATTTTGATCGACAACTGGAAACCTGCCATGCAATGTATCCTGATTATGTTTATGCCAATCAGCTACAGTATCCGTCGTTTTTAAATAAATTGTATCCTCTAGCGATGTAAGTATATCTTCAACTAAAACAATTTCTTTTTTTATTAATTGATCAAAAATCGCCCGATTAATCATTGTCG
Source organism: Niallia sp. WK069_GA_01 (assembly GCF_983173855.1). Lineage (NCBI taxonomy): Bacteria > Bacillati > Bacillota > Bacilli > Caryophanales > Bacillaceae > Niallia > Niallia sp. WK069_GA_01. The sequence continues at coordinate 1,618,759 of NZ_OZ470138.1, read as the reverse complement.
CGACCGTAAATGTATCATAACTAGTTGAAATAATAGGAAGCTGTAAGTCATCAGCCAACCGCTTTACATGGTCTTCCGTATCAAAACCACCAGTAATCAATACTGCAGCCCCTGCTTTTAATACTAATTCATGGGCACGAACACGATTGCCAATAATCAATAAGTTTCCTGGACCAGTATAACGCATCATAGCATCTAGTTTCATTGCACCAATTACAAAACGGTTTAATGTTTTATGCAACCCCGCTTTGCCTCCAAGTACTTGTCCATCCACAATATTAACAACCTCTGCATATGTTAGCTTCTCAATGTTTTCTTTCTTTTTCCTTTCAATACGAATAGTTCCGACTCGTTCAATTGTACTTACATACCCTTTGTTTTCAGCTTCTTTAATGGCTCGATATGCAGTTCCCTCACTGACACTTAATGCCTTTGCTATTTGTCTGACAGAAATCTTTTCACCGACTTGTAATTTATCGATGTAACTTAATATTTGTTCATGTTTAGTTGCCAAAATGTTCACCCTCATTTTTATTTCCCGTACAAAAGCAGTTATTTTGAATATATACATTCTGATATTATAAGAAAAGCGCAAACATCCGTTATAAAAATATAGTTGTTGACTGACTGATTAACCCGTTAAAATAAATATCTAGAACCTTTATCGTTTTTTAAGTCAGAATCAGGCTTCCTCCAACTCGCTTTCCTATCTTTTTGAAAATCAAAACTGAAAATTCTGTGTTTCTCTTATTAATTATACCTAATTGTATCATGTATATCTGTTTCTTTTTCATAAGAAAAAAATAAAACACATTTATTAATCTTATTATAATTTGTCTACCTGCTGGATTCAATTACTTCCCCATTGTACTAGAAAATAGAAATCAAAATATGAAACAGACATTTTCTTTACTCAAAATATTCACATAATGAATGGATCTTCACTACTTCTTTTTGCCCCTCATTATGCATTTATCCCTTCTAAACACTTATTTTCATACAAAAAAGCCCACCAAAAGCATTGTTTTCCATTTAATATTTCTTTTACAAAATATTAAATATCAATACATAGCTTTTGGATTAGGCTTTAGTAAGTTTTCTAAAAAACTAAATAGATATTCACTCGGTATTTACTGAAAATAACGAACCTTGTTTCTTTTTTGCAACTTATTAATCTTTTTATTCTTTTGTTTCTTCTGTTTTGGCGTATATAAAATGGCTGTTAAATTCCCCGCAATCACCATAAGCGCAAATGAAAGCCAACTAATAGAGAAAATACCTGCCATACCAGCGTTATAAGGAGCTAATCGCGGAACTCCATAATAAAGAAGCACTCCACACAACAACAAACATAATAAATATCTGTTTTTGTTCATTCATCCTTCCCCCTTTCCTTTACTATTCCATTCTATGCGGACAAGTATGGAAAAAGTCTAGGTATAGCAGGATTTTTTCATTCTTTACTATTTCGTTGCTCTAAATGTTTACATGTGCAGGATATATTGATAATCTAAAAAGATACAACAAGAAATAATATATTAAAAATATTTTTTGCTATTGTACTATCATATAAAATAGAGTTTATCCTTTTAATGTCTCCTTAAAACATCAAATAAGGATTCTGATATAAGGTGACTACGTTTTTTTGGGAGGTAATTTAAATGGGAAAACAATTTGATCAAATAGGAAATTGGATGGTGGAACAGGAAATAGATTTCACTTTTTTGACGTCCACAGATAATATTTTTTATTTCAGCGGCTTCTACAGTGATCCACACGAACGGTTATTAGCGCTGATTTTATTTCCCCAAGATGAGCCAATTCTAATCTGTCCTGCCATGGAAAAAGCAGATGCGAAAAATGCTGGATGGAATTATGATATCATCGGTTATAGCGATATAGAAAATCCTTGGGAAGCAATTCAAAAGAAGCTTACTGCAAAAGGAAAAATCGTAAAAAAAGTCGCAGTGGAAAAAGACCATATGAATGTAAACAGATACGAATCACTTCGCAGTATTTTTCCTTCTTTAGAGCTATTTGCCCCTGCTGAAGAAAAAATAAATCAACTTCGTATGGTGAAAACAGAAAAAGAGCTGTCTATTTTACGCGAAGCATGCAAATGGGCAGATTATGCTATTGAAGTTGGTTGCAGTGAGATTGCAGAAGGAAAAACCGAAATGCAAATCCTTGCAGCCATTGAATATGAATTAAAGAAAAAAGGAATTGCAAAAATGTCTTTCTCCACAATGGTGCTGACTGGAAAAAATGGAGCCTCTCCTCATGGCAATCCTGGAGACACTGCTATTCAAAAAGGAGATTTGGTCCTATTTGACTTAGGTGTTGTTGTAGACGGTTATTGTTCAGATATTACAAGAACGGTTGCTTTTGGAGAAATCAATGAGCAGCAGAAACATATATATGATACTGTACTTCAAGCACAGCTTGCTGCAATCGAAGCTTCTAAACCTGGTACAACATGCTTAACTATTGATCTTGCCGCACGAAATACTATTCGGAATGCTGGATATGGTGAATATTTCCCACATCGATTAGGACATGGTCTTGGTATAAGTGTACATGAATTTCCTTCTTTAACAGAAACAAATTCGCTCGTTCTTCAAGAAGGCATGGTCTTTACGATTGAACCAGGAATTTATGTTCCAAATATTGCTGGTGTTAGAATCGAAGACGATGTATACGTGACTAAAGATGGCGTAGAAATTCTAACAAAGTTTCCAAAAGAACTGCAAATACTATAGTATAAAAAACGAAGCTGGAATATAACTGAATAGATAACGAACATTCTCTAATTTAGCACGTAAATGGTTACTTCCTTATACCGGTTAAATTTATGTTTTTTTATCTAGTTAAGTAAAAAAAATGTGTTGTTCCATTGCGCTACAGACACTCGCTTTCCGCGGGGAGAAAGTTGAAGCCTCCTCGTTGCTACTTTCGGGGTCTCAGCCTTTCCTCTACTTCCCGCAGGAGTCGAGTTTCTTCCGCTCCATTCCACTTCGTTTTTAAAAACGATTTTCTAAAACCTAATTCTTTCAGCAAGAAAAAAATGAAATAGATTGGAAAATGGAGCAGCCTGAATACACGTAGACTCCTGTGGGATTAGCGAGACAGCTGAGACCCTGCAGGCCAAGGGCCGAAGCGGCTAAAGCCGAGCCCCACGGAAAGCGAAGTGTATGCAGGCTACGGGTGATAACCACAAACCTTCTTTTTTACATGAATAAAAAACCAAAACTATGATACGAAAATATTTTTTACATCTTCGTATCATGGTTCGGGTTTATCTTCAACTGGAATACTTATGTCTCAGCCTCTTTTTTCTCCCTCAACTTCATTATTTTGAATTGCTTGATCAATTGCTCCGTCGTTATATACATCCATCACTTGAGCTATTACCTCTTCTGTACCCTTTTCTTCAAAGGTGCATTCGTTTGTTTTGCTTTTCTCTTTATTCATATAATCTGTCCCTTCTATGATAAATTCTTTATTATTGTCTCAAGTACAAGTTAATGTTATGCATATTAGGGTATATAATAATAATGAGAAGATAAGGAGGTTTTGGAAATGAGCTTACATTATAAAAGCATTATTGTTGCAGTTGATGGGTCAGTGGAAGCGGATTTAGCGTTTAAAAAAGCGGTTGTTTTAGCAAAGGATAATGAAGCAATTCTTGTGATTGCACATGTTATCGATACGCGTTCCTTTGCAACTGTTGCTGCGTATGATCAATCCATCGCCACAAAAACGGATGAATTTGCCAATGAATTAATGGATAAATACACCCGAGCAGCTGCAGAAGCAGGTGTTTCAAATGTCAAAAAAATCATTGAGTTCGGATCCCCTAAAGCGGTAATACCTAAAGATATTACTAAAAAATTTAATGCTGATTTAATAGTTTGCGGTGCTACCGGATTAAATGCAGTAGAACGATTTTTTATTGGAAGCGTTTCAGAGGGCATTACAAGAAATGCACCATGTGATGTTCTTGTTGTTCGCGGCAATATCGAATAGCTCCAAAAGCAATCTATTTTTTTATTTTTTATTTATGGAATGTTGCTTTTGAACTCGCAGTCTCCATACACTCCACTTTTACGAGTGAGCCTTATCTTTAAATCGGACATATATACAAATTAGGGTATCAATATGCTTTAGCACCACATTGCTTTTTAAAAGAAATGTAAGTGGATAAGCATAGAGATACCCTTTTTTCAACGTTATTTGCTATTAACTGTTTCGTTGACACAAGCTTTTGCTTTCTCAAGAGCCTGTTTGATCTGTTCAAAACCAGTACCACCTGCGCTGTTTCTGCGTTGAACAGCTGTTGCTGGATTTAACACGTGATAAATATCATCTTCAAACAGCTCACTAGCATCACGGAATTCTGTCATTGATAAGTCACTTAAATAACAACTTTTATTGACACAGTATAAAACAAGTTTTCCAACTACCTCATGGGCTTCACGGAAAGGCATGCCTTTATCTGATAAATAATCAGCTAATTCCGTTGCATTGGAGAAGTCATTTTTAGTAGACTGTTCCATTACTTCCGTATTTACTTTCATTGTATCAACCATGCCTGCAAAGATTTTTAATGAACCAGTTACCGTTTTAACCGTGTCAAACATGCCTTCTTTATCCTCTTGCATATCTTTGTTATACGCAAGTGGCAGCCCCTTTAAAACGGTTAAAAGTCCCATTAAATTCCCGTATACACGACCGGTTTTTCCACGAATAAGCTCTGCCATATCTGGATTCTTTTTTTGCGGCATAATGCTGCTTCCAGTTGAAAAGCTGTCATCTAGTTCAATGAACTTAAATTCCTGGCTGGACCATAAAATAATTTCTTCACTAAAACGGGATAAATGCATCATTAGGATAGAGCTTGTCGATAAAAACTCCAAAATAAAATCGCGGTCGCTGACTGCGTCCATACTGTTTTCATAAATGAAGTCAAAACCCATTAATTCTGCACTGTAATGACGATCAATCGGGAAAGTTGTCCCAGCTAACGCACCTGCTCCAAGTGGAGAAACATTAATTCTTTTTAAATTTTCCTGCAAACGATTCTTATCTCTTTCAAACATCCAAAAGTACGCCATTAAATGATGGGCAAAGGAAATAGGCTGTGCTCTTTGCAGATGAGTGTAGCCAGGCATAATTGTTTCAATATTTTCTTCCGCTTTTTTAATCAATGCATTTTGAAGTTCTTCTATATAAGAAAGAATTGTCTTTACTTGGCTACGCAAATAAAGATGCATATCTGTCGCAACCTGATCGTTTCGGCTTCTGCCTGTATGCAGCTTTCCACCAACAGAACCTACTAGATCTGTTAACTGACTTTCTAAATTCAAATGGATGTCTTCCAGTTTAACAGAAAAAGACAATTCCTCTTTTTCTGCTTTTTCTTTTAATGAAAGCAAACCTTCTTTGATTTTTTCGGCTTCTTCTGCTGTTAAAATGCCAGTTTTAGAAAGCATTGTCACATGAGCAATGCTCCCTTCAATATCTTCTAGCACTAATTCTTGATCAAAAGGAATGGATGCGCCGAATTCATCTACCCATTCCTCTGCAGATTTTGTAAATCTGCCGCCCCACAATTTCTTCACACTGTCACCTTCTTGTTGTTTTCCACAATACTTTGAACTTTTGTTGGAAGTCCCCATAATTGAACGAATCCAACTGCTGCTGAATGGTCAAACTCATCCTCTTTGCTGTATGTTGCTAGTTTCTCATCATATAATGAATAAGGAGATTTTCTTCCTTCTACAATTGCATGACCTTTGAACAATTTCACCCGAACTGTTCCTGTTACATTTTTTTGCGTTTCTTTTAAGAATGCTTGTAATGCTTTTGTAATTGGTGAGAACCAAAGTCCATCATAAATGATTTCTGTTAATTTCTTTTCAATCACTGGTTTGAAGTGTGCTACTTCTTTTACCAATGTAATATCTTCTAATTCTTTATGTGCTTTAATTAATGTTAAAGCAGCTGGGCACTCGTATACTTCACGAGATTTAATTCCTACAAGACGATTCTCTACATGGTCAATTCTTCCTATGCCATGTTTCCCAGCGATTTTATTTAATTCTAAAATTAAATTTGATAATTTATACGGAATACCATCAAGACTAACTGGTACGCCTTCTTTAAAATCAATCTCAATAATATCTGCTGTATCTGGTGCATTCTCCAAGCTTGCAGTTAAATCATAAGCTTCTTCTGGAGGAGCTGCCCAAGGGTCTTCTAATATTCCACATTCATTAGCACGTCCCCATAAATTTTGATCGATTGAGAATGGGCTGTCTAAGTTAATAGGAATAGGAATATTTTTTTCTTTTGCATATTCAATTTCTTCTTCACGCGACCAACCCCACTCACGTACTGGAGCTAATACTTGCAAGTTTGGATTTAAAGCTTGAATAGATACTTCAAAACGTACTTGGTCGTTTCCTTTTCCTGTACATCCGTGTGCAACTGCTACTGCATTTTCTTTTTCTGCCACTTCTACTAATTTTTTTGCAATTAAAGGTCTTGATAATGCAGATACTAAAGGATATTTTCCTTCATACATAGTATGTGCTTGCAAGGATACTAGCGCAAAGTCTTGAGCAAATTCTTCTTTTGCGTCAATTACATGTGATGAAACTGCACCAACAGTTAACGCTTTTTGCTGAACAAAGTTTAAATCTTTTCCTTCGCCTACATCAAGGCAACATGCTACTACATCATACCCTTGATCTTGAAGCCATTTAATTGCTACCGATGTATCTAAGCCGCCTGAATACGCTAAAACTACCTTTTGATTTGCCATTTTTTGTGTTCCTCCTATATATACGAATAAATATTCATTGTTTTATATTTTTATTCAAAAACTATACTAATCACTTTAACAACTTTTACAGGGAAATTCAATACTTATTCTATAAAAATATAAAAAAAATTAAATTTCCTTATTAACAGGCAGTTACACACGCATTTTCATGCTTAAAAGCTTCAAAAAAAGAAGCTGTGGATATACTGAAACGTACCTATTATTTAAAAAAGATTTAAAAAAAGAAAGCCAGTTGCTTTCTTTTTTATGCATAAACTTATTCATATTTTATGAATTTCACTTACCATATGACTAAGCTCTGGAAGTATCATTCTTTTCATCGCCAAACGGACTGCACCTGTTGATCCAGGTGTGCAAATAACTATTTTTTGATTAATCGTTCCAGCTATTGCCCTTGAGAGGATAGCAGCGGAACCGATATCTTCCGTAAAGCTTAGCATTCGGAAAATCTCACCAAAACCATCCAGCTCTTTTGTCAATAATGGTTTGACCGCTTCAATCGTAACATCTCTAGGAGAGATTCCAGTTCCTCCATTTAAAAGAATAGCCTCTATGCTCGGTGACTGCACGCCAAGGAGCACTTCTTTTCTTATCTCATTTACATCATCTTTAATAATTGTATGATCAGCGGCATCGTGATTTTTTTCTTTTAAAAGTTCTATCATTAACTTACCGCTTGTATCTGTTTCGAGTGTTCTTGTATCACTAATCGTAATAACCTTGCAATTTACTTTTGTAAATTCTTTTTTTATATGATTGTTTTGAACCACGTTTTCTCCTCCACAGCTGTAAAAATAAAGATACCCTGTCGATAAGTTCACAGTCAGAATACACTTCCGTTTCGCTTTCCTTGGAGCTACGCTTGAACCTCCTGTGAACGTGCTCCTGTGGGGTCTAATTCCCATAGGAGTCTTCGTATAATCTGAGTGCTCCCTTAATCAAACTGCCTATTTTCATCGTTCCTTGTGCAAATTTGTTTGTATGGATCTTCTTACCTTTAAATAAAAATGCTTCTTCCCTTCTATCATTCATTTATAACTGAAGATTTTTCTCGTCTACTTTATGTAATAACAAATCTCTTCTATGCTTTGCAAATAAATGCAGTATATGCATTGGCCTTGTCATGGCAACATAAAGTAATTTCACATCTATTTCCTCTAGGCTAAACACTTCTTGCAAAGCAACAATTAATACCGCATCAAATTCTAAACCTTTTGATAAATAAGAAGGAACAATAAGAATATGATTTTTCTCCATATCCTCATTTTCACGAAGAAGTTGTATAGGAAGATTCGTTTTCTTTTTCAAAAGCATATAAATATTTTTACATTCTTGATCTGTTTTGCCAATAATAGCAATGGAGCGATATCCATTATTGTGAATATCTTTTATTGTCACTGTTACATGCTCTATCAACTCCATTTTCTTCTCATAAGAATGAAAAACTGGTTTAGCTCCGTGTCGAACTACAGGCTTTACTTTAGGAAGGTTCTCGTTCACTAAATCTAAAATATCATTAGCGACTTTCATAATATCAATAGTCGTCCGGTAACTTTTTTGCAAAGTTAAATAGTTTGCCCGCGGGAATACTTCTTCTCTTAATGTTTGCCAGCTTTTTAGACCGCGGTAAGAGTGAATACCTTGAGCTAAATCACCTACTAGTGTGAACATATCTGTTTCTAACCCTATCTTCAAAGCATATAGCTGAAACTCACTATAATCTTGTACTTCATCTATCACAATATTTTTTGCTTTTAACTCTTTGTCAATTCCAAAAATTTTATGCTGCATATAGAAAAGAGCACCTAAATCTTCTATTTCTACTTGTTTCTTATTCAAAAGATTTTGCTGAAAAGCAACAAAAAAACTGATTTGCTCTTCTGATAAAATACCTGAGGCAAGTTCCTTCCATATTTGTTCACTAGCAAAAAGCTTTTGATAATATCCATAAAGCGTATCTGTGGGCATTTTATCCATAAATTTTTTTATTGCAGTCTTTGATTCTTTTTTTACTTGGTTTATTCGTTCCTCTTTTTTATCTAAAAAATACACAACTCGTTCTTTTCTTTTTACAGGATCGTCAATTGCTAGAGCATAATCTAGTGCATTTTCGTACTTTTCGGTCAACTTAGATAAAATGATTGTTTTTTTACGCTTTAAATCTGCTTGTAATATCCCTTTAATTTTTTGTTTTCTTTTTAGAAAAGGGAGATAATGATACTCTTCTGTAAATAATCTTTGCAATTTTTTGGCACCATATAAAGGGAATTTTTCTATTTTGAAATCCTCTTTCGGGCTCATATTCTGGAGAATTTGGTTTAAATATCGATCCAAGACTTCCTTATAGAGTAAGGATCCTTTAAAGTAGGCCAACCATTTTATCATCTTTTCATTTTTATATTGATGTTGAAGCAAACCAATAAGCTTCTCATTTGGTTTTACAATTTTAATTTTCTTCCCAAGGCATAAACGAACATAGTCAATATACGTTGTTTGTCTTATTTTTTCCACTCCTAAATCAGGGAGAGCTTCCGAGATATAACCGATAAACATATTATTTGGTGCCAATATCATTAGCTGTTCTGGTTTAAAGTACTTTGCATAATGATAAATAAAATAAGAAATTCTATGCAAGGCAATGGTTGTTTTCCCACTTCCAGCTGCCCCTTGAACAATGATCGGGCGATTTAGATCCGCACGAATAACCTGATTTTGCTCTTCCTGAATAGTGGAAATTATCTCTGTTAAACGCTGATCTGCTTTACCAGCTAATGATTCCTGCAGCAATTCATCTGTGGTTGTTAAATCAATATCCTGATAATGAAGGAGCTTTCCTTCTTCCATTTTAAATTGCCTTTTTAAGGAGAGATACCCTTCTATTTCTTCCTCATTTGCTGTATAAGAAACATTCCCTAGTCTTCCATCATAATATACATTTGCAACCGGTGAGCGCCAATCTACTATTATCGGTTTCTGTGTATCTTTTTCATAAAGGGATGTTTTACCAATATAGTAACTTCTTTTGTTTTTTTTGCCTTTCATTTGATAATCAATCCGAGCAAAATAAGGGGCATTCATTAATCTTTTTAATGTATTTAATTCCGTTGTAGCAATATGCAAAAATCTGCTATTTGTTAATAATTGAATATAGTTTAAGCTGCTATCCGAATAGTCAAGATCGGAACTTGCCTGTTTCATATCTACTTCCAAATTTCCCTTGCTTTGTAAGGCTTCTTCCATCACTTGTTCCATATAATTTTTTGTATAAGCAAGGCGTTCCTTTTCAGCTTGAAATTCCAAATCCTTCTGATCCATTATTATCTCCTTTCGAGTAAATAGGCTGAATCAAAAAACGTAATAGGCGGAGTATTATTGCCTATTTTTTTATAAGCAAATGGCTTTTTTGATAATAATTATGTGCAAACTCAGTTACTTTTCTAGTAAAATGATAGTTTGTTCCACCACCAATTAACATACTAACCAAAGGTGAACTTTTGCTGTACATTGTAATGAAAAGTAGTTTTACACACTGTTTTACTAAAAGCTCAAAGTTGCTTTCGTCGACTATTTCTTCTTTTCCTTTATAAAAAAATTCTTCTTTATATACTAGCTCCTCCATTAATTCATTCCATGCATTTCCTTGCAGTTCTTTAGGGAGGCATGCTGCATAAAAAACTTTTAAAACAGTCATAATTTCATAAGGGGTATTGGCTGGGCGTCCATATATAGAAGCAATGACTTGAATAGAACGAAGATTAATGACTAAAGCAGCTAAAATATCTGTTAATAACAAAGACGATTTTCCGCTTCCTGTTAATGCACCTTGACTAAATGCCAACATTCGATAATGAGCGATATGCTGCTGTGCAAGTAAGTTTAATTGATCTATAGTCAGCTTATTCATATCTTCTAAACGGAAGATGTTATTATGAAAGACTCTTGCTGTTTGCAATATTTTATCTGTAGCTTTTTTTTGAGCGGAGGAATTAAATAATACAGATTGCAATTCAAAAAGAGAACGGTCCATTAGCATAAATAAAGAACTTTTTGTTGTATCTGGAAGCAATTTGACTCCCATTTCTAGATACTTTTTATATCGTTTTGCTTCATTTGTTAGTCTATAGTCATTTAATTGTTGTTCCCATGTCTCTATTGTATGTAAATAATATATCTCACTGTTTGTTAGCATCCTTATCTCTCCTCCAACAATACATATTTCTTCCATTTATATATATTGTAGAATATCATATCATTGCCCACAACCGAAATTTTAATAAGAACAATGTGAGGCGCTGGCCGGATAAATGCACCATATCCTGTACGTCGGAGCTAGACAGCCTTCACATTTCAAAAATTTCCCCCTTTCTTCCCTTATAAGAAACACACATGATTTCACACTCACACCCCGGCATGAAAATTTTTTCTAAGCCGGGGTTTTACTTTTTTGTCCATTTTTCCATACTGATTAATGCTATGGGAAGTAATCTTTACGTGCGCTTTTGTGGTGGTTCGACCCTGTATAAGAAACTGTTTGGAATTTGCCTTGTGTACACCCCTTTGTTGACTCTTCAATTTTTGAGGATGATCACGTACAGAAAAATGCTGTTTGACCAAGCTTATTCCACTTTCCATAGACACTACTTTGGAGGTTGTTTTATTTGGACATTTTATTAACCCATTGTGCCGGAATGGATGTTCATCAAAAAGAGATTGTAGTTTGTGCCCTAACTGGCACTAATAATGAATCCATTCAAAAAGAAACCAAGACTTTTTCCACTTTAACCAAAAGTTTATTTGATTTATTAAAGTGGTTAGAAGAAAAACAAATTACACACATTGCTCTGGAAAGTACCGGAATCTATTGGAAGCCGGTATACAACATCCTTGAAGGATATTTCGATATTACTGTGGCCAATGCCCAACGTATTAAAAACGTTCCTGGTCGTAAGACCGATGTTTCAGATGCAGAATGGATTGCCAAGCTTCTTCGTCATGGATTGATTGAAAAAAGCTTTGTCCCTTCCCAAGATCTTCGGGAATTAAGAGATTTGAACCGTTTACGCAAGAAATGGGTTGGTAACTTAACAGCTGAAAAAAATAGAATTTCAAAGGTCCTCGAATGTTCAAACATAAAGCTTGGTTCAGTTATTTCTGATATCTTTGGGGTTTCTGGACGTAAACTTTTGAAACAGTTAGTCGATAATGGATACCTTGATAAGGCTGATGTTGATGCCAATATCCATCATTCTCTCCGCAAGAAGGCTGATACCATTTCCGATTCTCTTTTCGGAACATTAAATGAACATCAAATGTTTATGATTAAAAGCTCTTGGAATCATATCATGTATTTGGAAACTTCCATTCAAGAACTTGAAAATAGGATAGATACCCTGCTTCATTCCTATCAAGAAGAAAAAGAAATACTTTTATCTATCCCAGGTATAAAGGAACACACAGCTGCTGTTATTATTGCGGAAATCGGAACAGATATGAGCCAATTCCCTTCATCAAGACATTTAGCTTCTTGGGCTGGTGTATCACCTGGCAATAATGAAAGTGCTGGTAAAAAGAAAAGTTCCAAAAGCGTTCAAGGAAACCCACATATAAAAGCTGCTCTTTGTGAGGTTGCTTGGGCTATATCAAGGTCGAAAAATACCTCAATGTCAAATGTTTTTTGGTCTCTATCTGCAAGAAGAGGAAAGAAAAAAGCTTTACAGGCTATTGCACATAAAGTTTTAAGAATTATATATACCCTATTTATTAATAAGCAACACTTCTCTGAACCACGTCTAGCTGGTTAGACGACCTTCCATTACAATACTCTATTAAGGTTGTGATTTTTTTAAAAAATTGAGGTCACACCCTTTCTTTACTATTGTCTTTTTTCTAGAAGTCCACGCTTCAAGATTTTCTTTACACCAAAATCCTGTACCCGCCCTATCAAATAGAACACGTTACTGTATTATACAGATACCCAGAATAGCCACTCGCCCGTTTTATTTTCACAGAAAAAGCACAAACAACCCGGATTCTCCACTTTTTGTGTACAGAATTCGGGTTGTTTGCTAAAAGTTACTTTTTCTTATTATTTTGCTAGTCTTACAACATCACGAGCAATCATTACCTCTTCATTTGTTGGGATAATAATTCTGATGAATTGAATCGAAACTATTGATACTCTGCCGTTCTTTTATACTATTAATTAAATAATAGCAAAATGTTCTTTGTTTTACAACTATATTATGGAAATATTATTACGAAGTAGTCCTCTCTACCGTTAAGATTATTAACCCTCGTTTCGTATAATCGTGATTCAGCACTTTATATCCATCCACAAATGTAAAAGTATTATTTACTTTCAATTTATCCCTATTTGTCGGATTATCTTGTACAGTAGCCAATATTTGATTATTTGCCATTCTAAAATATCCACCTTCAATAGTAAATGATTGCTGATCTATAATAGAAGGAACTACTATAGGCTCACCCTCAACCGTTTGATAAATTGGTCTCTGTTCGTCATCATACCCGAGCAATACTTGTGTTGTTTCTCCTGGGACTTGTATTGAAAAATTACAATGTGTCATAATAGCTTTATACTTTCCGTATCGCTTCATGGCTGTATCACTTGTAATTAAATAATTTTCATCATCTATAGCAACTAAATCCCCCATATGAATAGGATTGATTGTATGTATATGCTTCTTTTCATGTTCAGCAAGTGTAGTATTCGTGATAATGGCTTGTGTGGCTACATTATTAATAGAAATACTTTGTCCTGCTGATTCAAAAAGAAACTCTAAATCTTCTATATTAGGACTAAACAAAACGTTACCTCCTTTCTATTCACTAAATAACATAAAGAAACTTGATTCATTCTGTAACTGTTCATCCGTTTTTAGCGTTCTAATTTTACGCTCCAATTGGTCTATACGTGCCATTAAATTATCGTGAAAGTCGGAAACTGTCATATCATCCAATTTATAGGACTTCATACCACCAGGATTATTAGCAATGGATTCAAGTATAGATAATGCAGAAGAATAAATATTTTTTTTGCTTGTGGCTGATTGAGGATTATATTCATCAAATGGCTGCAAGTTGTTCTCTTGTAAATAGATGATTAATTCCTCTTGTGACAAGTTGATACCTTTTGTTTCTAATTGTAACCTTTGTAAGTTGTTCATTTTGTGACCTCCTTTGTTTAAAGTTCGTTACCCGAATTTCACATTACCCATTTTCTAGTTACCGATGGCTTTTTCGTTACCCAACGGGCGGTAACGTAGTCAGGTAACGAAATTTTAAGCTTCGGTAATGAACGGGTAACATGCGGGTAATGAAAAAATATTAGTTATTTTATTTTCCTACAATTGGAAAGTTGAAAAATTGGGCTTTTCTAATAATATCTAAGAATATAGATGAATATCGAACAATATAGATAAATATCTAAGAATATCATGCAGTATCCAATAATATCGAGTTGGATAATTTTCTATATTTTTCCTTGGGTGTGTAAAATGGTAAGTTAGCGACTTCATTTTCTCGATTAGGGGTATCGTATTATCAATCATCCTATAGAATACAGTTGCATATATATACATGACCATTTATTAATATTGGAAAATACTGTAATTTTTGCTTCCTATAGCATACATTATGTTAACAAGGAAAATATAGACATATTGATAAATCAACGTTTCTAAACCACCTAAAAAAGACGATAGAATAACCATTCCATCGTTATTATGGAAATAATATACAAAACAGTACCAAAACGCTTATTTGTAGCCATTTATGACTGTATAATCAATAGACAAGCAGTAGATTTAGTTTCTTATTATTTCCCTATACACATACAAAATAATGCATAAAATACTGCATAAGGATTATTCGATATATTATAGAAATGGAAGTGTCAAGTAGATTAACTTTACAAAAAATAAAAATTTCGTTCCATTTTAGAACCCTATATATATTATATACCCCCCCACCGTATAACATGTAAGCGCAGGGCAATATATACTCATAAAGTCCAATCCCTTGACACTCCTACATTCTTATTATATCGTTACCTCTTTATTCTCTTCCTTATCCTTATCATCATTATGTACACTATTTCCTTCTTTAACTATTCGATTCAACTCAAACTGTACATCAGTAGTATACGGACTGTCCTCTAATATTCCTTCTAAACTAATTGCTCCCATCTCTCTTAATGCTTTAAGATTCTCAATAATCTCTTTATCATTAGAAGGTGTAGCATATTGGAATACTATATCTAATGTCTCATATTCATCCTCACTGTACTGTTTACCTAAGTATCCTAACAATACTCTAATCTTATCGAATCGTTGCTCTATACTATCACGCATAAACTGTTCATTCATTCCTGCTTTAATGTTAGCCAATTGGAATAGCAACTTGATACTAACCTCACTAAGATTACTAATATCCGTCTTATTTAAACTAACCGCAGGTGTCTGTGATACATCTAGCAATGATTGTAACAATGTCTTATAGATAGTTTCAAAGGAATGATAATCTAATTGATTCCCCACCATTTTAAACTCCGCACCATCATCTAGGCTTATTCCTCCCCCTATTACATCAGAAGGTAGCCCCTCACCCTTCAATTGTTGTCCAATGGCTACTGGAATAGGATTCATAAACTTATAGAAACTATCCGTATATTTACTGATTAAATCCTCCATCGAATCCAATATACTAATCCAATCATCTAATTCACTTCTGCCCTCAGTATCACTCAATTCATTTTCATTGTTATAAACAATTGGCAATCCACTTAGATTGACATATCTATCCGTTAATTGAATAGACTCTCCACCCTTGTTATTATACTTTTCTACAATATCATTTTTGAACACTGTATAGTAGCTAATGCCATCATTTACATATGCCTGTATAAACGCAATAAGATTATTCTCCTCATCATAAACAGGATACCCTTCACCTGCATCTATCAACTTTGATTTAATAACCCCATTTTCTATATACACATATTCAGCAACTTGTCCATATTTAAGCACTTTGTCCAGTATTTTCATGTTTAAACGGTCATATTTCGCCTTTTTATTGACTTTTTGATACTCTTTTACGATATTTTCAGTCCCAGTTAATGTTAATGGATTCTGCAATAAATAAGCCTTCTGAAAGTTTAATAACGTTTTAGCATATTGCAATACAATTTTACGTGGAGTAAACTCTTTCCCATTGTATTTGTACGACTGTCTATGTAATATTTTATGATTACCATTTAGGTAATATTTCTTTTCTAATATATCATTTACTCGTTGTTGATTGTCGATATTTTCCACTTCTTCAACGAACCAATTAGTATCATTATCATACTTCTCTTTGATATACTTTTCTAATTTATCCATTCTCTTTCCCCTTTCTATATATATAACAGGTTCACAATGAACCTCTCCTTCACATAGAAGGATTGTTTGCATCAGATATTAAATATCCACATAATATTTACTTTGTTTCATTGCCTGACAAGCCATTGCATTAGCTATTACCAAGTCATCATGTAAATTAGCACCCTTTTTATTACCCATTTTCCCTTTAATTTCTTGGAATATTTTCATCTCTTCCAATGTCTGAACACATTCTATATTTATCATGCCTAGTTCAAAGTTTTCTTTATAATCATTGATTAAAATAGGCTTAGTTGTGGTAGTAGTCATGAATCCTAGTTGCAATTTCTTTTTACCCTTTTGATCGAATACTTTTTGTTTCAATAGATTCATGTATCCATATTCTTTCCGTAACTTTTCTAGCAATGGCAATCCATAACTATTGCGTTCTACACATATATAGGCATAATTAAAAAACCTGCCTAAACTGTTCACTATTTTAGCAAACTCATAGACAGGAACATCATTTGCATAGAAGGAAGCCATTTGCTGCCCTTCTGCACTATATATCGTGCAAGTTGAGTTATCATTATCTCCACCAGTACCAGAAGCAACGTCCACCCCACCATAATGTTTAATACCCTTCTTAGGTAGATGATATAGGAATAAACTTTTATTGAGATATGGCTTTAATAAGTTAGGTATATCGACTGTTATCTCTTTCATGGATAACGGATTCATTACATTCTGCAATCGTTCAATAATTATCTTTGTATCAAATACAGACATATTACTTTCCGCAAAAGCTTCATCAGGTGTAGTAGGAAATTCACGATGAAACTTATCAATACTGTTTGTTTCTATGTAATACCGTCTAAACATTAACTGTCTAAATGAAGCACCATGCTTTTCTCTTAGTTCTATTTCATCATGTTCTAAGTCCTTAGAAGCCATTCTAGCCCCTTTATTATGTACCTTGAACCATTCTTCGGCTTCATCAAAACTATGCTTAAATTGGCTACTATAAGCCTTTGCAAGCCATGAATAAAAGTGTGCTTTCCATACAGATTCTTTACCTCTAAATGCTTTCATGAACATTTCTTGATATGTATTGTAGCCCATTGCCGTTGATTCAATAATAATTTTACTGTTAGGGTTTTTAGCCAATGCAGGAATACTCGTTGCTATGATTTCCTCTTGTGCTTCGTTTGGATACTTTGCCATCTCGGACAAATGGATTAATTCAAATGTATTACCACTGATACTATCCTCACCACCAGCAGTAGCAACTTGTATCCTAGAGCCATTTGACATGTATATTTCATCCCTATTGGATATTTCAAGAGTAGGAAATAGGTTAGGATACTTGTCGTGTGGAAGGGATTTATACATTTTCTTCAACTTACGCAACAATGATTGTGTTACTTTATTATGGTGAGTCATCATTAAGTAACTCGTATCGGACTTTGTACATGCTGAAAAAATCATATATGCCAATGAAAGTGTTGTCATTCCAATTTGGCGTCCTTTGAGAATCACATTATACTTAGTCATTTCATTGGTAAACTGTTCCTGTTCGGGATTCAATACAAACGGTACACTATCACCATTATTATCAATAATCTTGATAAAATTTTTAGCAAATAGTCGAAAATCACCTAATACTTTTTGTAGTCTATTATTTTTACCTTTTATTATTGCCATTTTCTCACCTCCAAGCATAAAAAAAGAGAGCATACCAAAAAGTACACTCCCCCGTACCATTCAGTACCCCTCAAAACAAGTCCTTCTCATGGACTCACTATCCCATTATTAATACAACCGATTCAACAATAAATCCACAAATAGCAATTATCAATAACCAATCTATATTACTTTTAATTGTTAAAATATCTTTTTTCATTTTAATTTCCTCCTATAATTTTCAACCGCCAACTCTTTGGGGAGTCAGATTATTACTTACACCCATGACCTAGCAAAATACGAGTACATACTCGTTTTTAATCCAACACTAAGCCATCTTCTTCCTGTTCTTTTTCTTCATCATGTACAGGTTCAAATGTTTTGGCTGCAAGTTTAGCATTTGCTTGTACTTCCTTATACATCGTAAAAAATAGACGAATAGTTTTATCGTCACCATCTTTAGCCTTAGCCGTTACAATTTGATATATTTCCTCAAAGTCATTAGCAATCTTACTGTCCAATAACAACATTAACAATTGCTTGTATTCGGTTGATTTTTCCCATTTGACAAACCCATCAAGTGTTTTCCTGTTTACTTCCTTCAAAAAGTCATCTGCTGATTTCTTTTTAATATCTCGTTTAAAACGAATATCATGCTTCCAACTAAAATATAGCTTTTTTTCGTTTGGTAATTGATCCATTGCTTCGTAAATGTTCATTATTTATCACCGTCCGTATAGCCTAATAATTTACGTAGATTCTCGAAACTTTCAACTTGCTTATTTGTGCTATCAATCACTTTGTCAATAGATTTATGTAGTTGTTTAAATTCTGCTTCCATTTCCATTCTAATTTGTTCATATGATTTTTTCATTTTTATCATTCTCCATTCGATTAATTTAATATGAATATAAAAAAGGAGGACAGTTTCCCATCCCCCATATTTTGGAACACTAAATTTCGTACACGACAAAAAGAGCATCACATATTTGTGATACCCTCCCCCACAATTGAAATGTCAAAAGGTTGCTTTTTTGCCCTATACTTAATATAAGTTGTAAACTTTTGATTCCTCATTTTTAATATGCTTATAATTTACTATTAATTTTAAATTTAATTAATATTTTCAAAAGGTACGATATTCGCCCTATACTTAATATAGATATACTTTTTACTTTTCATATTTAACTATTAGTCTATTAATATATATAATATGTAGGGCAAATAAGTAACCTTTTAAATAATCACATATAACATAATCTGACTAGGTTAATCACCTATATTATATGTAGGGCGAAAAACGTACCTTTTGGATTTCGCATTAGAAGGGTAGCATATCGAGTGGGAATGATTCCGTTTCCCCTTCCTCTTTCTTCCGTTTATCCTCCAACATTTGAAAATATTCTTTCGCTTCCATCACCTTTATTTTCTCATATGAAATAGGCTTACCGGAGAATACTACCCAATCATTCGCTATGTATGAGTTTGCTTTCCGTTTTCCTTTATCCAATGCTGTACAGAAAAATTCTTGATTATGGATACCTTCGACAAGTTTATATTGTCTTAACTTTGACAAGTAATCCTTCATTGTTCTGTTGGCTAATCCTGTATCCTCTGCTAATGTCAACATAGGACAATCATATGCACCTTTATACTTTTGATTCATCATCTTAATGTAACTGTATAAATAGAACCCTGTGCAGCCGATATTTTTATTTGTCATACAATACATAAATACTTCAAACGGAATTAAATGAGTATTATCTACTTCAAAGAATGTTCCATTTTGATGTCCGTCCTCATAATCTTCTTGAGTTCTATATAATCCTTTGATCGGCTCTTTAATCACAAATCTATTGGTTACTTTATTTAAAAAATCCGTTGGTAATAGTTCTCTATCTTCACTAAACATAGTAAATGATAATTCTTCAAAATCGTATATATCATCTTTAAAATGCCATATAATCGGAAAATCTCTTTCAGTGGAAGTATATCCCATTATATCCAATATTCCATTCTTTTTAATTATGTAGTCTATTGTTTTAGCATTCGGATTATAACCAAGTATTTTCTTTATATCTTTAACACTTTCAATTACATCAAGATATTTGGTATATCTGTACAACCATGAGATTAAATAATAAAAGGAATATGCTACTGCAATGTGCGTACCATTTTTGATATTGTTCTGCAAGTCCTCAAATATTTCATTAGGCATAAAGATTTTGCTTTCTTGTTCATCATATTTTAAGTAGTTTTCTAGTTCTTCATATGTCATAGATTATATATCCTCCGATTATGTTTAAGATTAGTTATTTGTCAAAGACCGAAGTTCAACTGTTGAACTCCAAGATTATCTATTTTTATACTCGTCAAGTGCTGCCTGTAAGTGTTCGTCAATTTGATATAAACTAAAAATTTTCCCTGTTTTCACATCTTTTGCCACTGTAATAAATGGAATATATTTACTTGATAAAAACTCCGATACGTGTTTGTTGTAGCAAAAAAAGAATGATTTTTTCATAAATTTTTCCTCCTAATAAGATTAATTATAGTCAATTTTGGTCAAATAGTCAAAGAAAGTCAAACATAGAAGGTGAATAATCACCCTCTATGCGTATATGATATGTATTCCTTACCAGTAAATGCTAATGAGATAATATCCTCTTTATTGGGAAGTCTCTTTTCACCTACACTATGACCTTCTCTTTCAAATTGTTTGATTAGCTTAAATTTTTTATCAGATAAACCTAGATCCCAATCTAAATATGGTTGTATTAATTCTAATTTTATGTCCGTTTTTAGTAATCCATCTTCATTCAGATACACTTTTTCACTTAGTCCGAAATACTCTTGTACTTTTTTAAAAAATGCCATATCTCTTTTATTTAATATGTCTACTAAACTACCAAATCCAAGTAATTCTAGCCAATCTGTATGTATTTGTTTAAAATAAGAATTATTCGTGTAATGTCCTTTATGTGATGAATCAATAGCTAATATAATAGCTTTACCGGCATCACTTTTAGGAAGTGGAATGTCATAATAAGCCATAATTAACATTAAAGTCGAAAATGGATATTTTTTATAATAATTTTTTGTCGCACTGATATAATCTTTGTAAAAGTTAAGATTCATGCAATTTTTGTTGTATGTATCATTCGGATAGGCTCTACTAACGTGGTTATCAAAACATCTTGCACCTTGTTTAGTAAATGCCATATCCACACCAATTATGCGTTCACTGGTCTTATTTGCTCTGTATATGTCCTCAAAGTCATAAAAATAGTTTACTTTCCATAATCCATTTGTTATTTCTTCAAGCAAATTACAAGATAATAAGCTATCAGCATCATCACCTAGCACTAAATCATGTTGTAATTGGATTTCCTTTGCCCATTCCGGACATAAATTTCTGTAATATTCATTCATTTTGTAATAGCAAAAGTTGTGAAACTCTCCTACTACCCTCTCATTCTATATACAACGTGTGTCGTATATGACCCTCCGAATGTACAAAAAGTACACTCAGATTCCTCCTTTTAATCCTCAGTAAAAATTTTATTAATTGTTTTAATTAATATACTGAAACTAAAAGAAGGAGTAGTCATATCGAATAACTATAACTCTCACTTTTTCACCTCTACTTTCCTTCTCGAATTTTTTATGTGATTAGTTTTTATCTATATATTCTCTGTATAAGTCAATCTTTTTTTGCACCATTCCACAATCTCCTGTCTCATATCTGCTTATCAGTGACTGGGAACAACCTATATATTTTGCTAACTTTTGCATGGATATTTTCTTTTGTCTGCGTTTTAAAAAATACACTTCCTTAATGTTCATTTTTATTTTCTCCCTTTTGATTAAATAAAAAGAACGCTCCTTCTATTTGAAGGAACGCCCCTAACTATGTATGATTATCCTACTGTTACGACTGCTACACCTTTAGGTGAACCTACTTTAAGAGTTGCTTCAGCGATAACTTGACCTTTGATATTATCTCCGCTCTTAGCAAGTGGTTCAAAATGCGGACTACGTAAATAAGCAAGATCAACGTAAGCATCGTTAAATACTACCATTTTGTCAGCAGGTACATGTTTAGATAGTACGAAGTGTACTGTACCGTAATTTGTGTTGATGGAATCTACTAATAGACCAAAGTTAGTAGTTACGTGAGAGTATCCATAACGGTCTTTATAGATAGCATCAATTTGCTCTTTAATATCAGCATTGACAAAAGCATATACTGTACCTTCTGCCAAATCTTGATTCCAAAGTTTTCGCATAACGTCTTTTACTGTATCTTCTGTTACAGCACCAGTAGCCGATACAGCATTAGAAGCATCAGCAAATTCGATTAATCCAGATAATTGACGTTTGAATGGTGCTTGGCTGCCATCCGCTTTAAGACCGTTAATGAATTTTTTCTCCATATTAATTTTTAACTCTAAAAGACGGTCATTTACTTCTTCGGCGAATTGAGTAGATTTCATTGCAACTGCTGTTCCAGAAATAGAAGCACCCTTCTTGAAAATTTGCAAAACATTGTTTAATTCTGCTCGACTTGTCTCGTAAAAAACAATGTCATCAGAACCTTCAACCGCTGATAAATCTTCTGCATTGTCAAGTGTTTTTGCTCTCCATGTGTAAACTGTGCTTAATGCTTTCTCGATGTTACCTTTTGCCATTAACATAGAAGTTAAAGGAGTTGCTTGTACTCCCAAAATTGCGAGTTCTTTAGAAAGTGAAATTTGTTCAGCGTTTGTAAAATTAGATGATTTAAACATAAAATAAGTCTCCTCTAGTGTTGGTCACTACCCAATATTTTTTTAGTTAAATAGTTTGCTAAATTTTGAAGCAATCATGCCTTTTGTATCCTTTTTGGATTCAGCAGCACTGTATTCTGTTTGCTTGTTGTGTTCACTAGGCACATAACCAATTGACACTTTTAAATCATTTACAAATGTGTTTAGAGTTGTGATAACTCCTGTTAATTCTTCTTCATTGCTAACTTTCACAATAGAAGCAAAACTTTCTAATCCATGTTCCTTTAATGAAAGAGAAACTTCTTTATTCCACAATTCTTCCTGTTTTGTTGCTAATGCTTTTTCAGTGTCAGATACTTCTTTAGGCTTATATTGAAGCAATTCATCTCTTTCACTTACAATTGGATTCAATTCTTTCTCTTTCCAATCATTCTTTGCTGTTTCTAAAGCTTCGTTTAATTGCTCTTGTGTATATGTAGTCTCTTCTGCCATACTTTCACCTCCTTAAAATTAATTAAATTTGACATTAACCTTTCCCCTTGCAAGGATTGGCTTATCGTTATGTAACCCTCCAAATTGGAAAACAAAGTAATCCAAAATTTCATCGGGTATAATGTAGTCATAAAAAAAGACACCGATTGATTCTTTATCGCTGTCTGTGATTGGTATTTCTTGTATTTGATTGTTTTGCTTATCATAGATTGTTAATTTAATATCATTGGGATTAACTACTTGTCCTGTAAATGTCCTAAATTGGACTCTCAATCTAATTGTATCCCCTACAAATGCCATTATTCTATCACCTCACTAATGAAAGGATTCTCAATTGTATTTACACTTGTCATATCAACCGTATAAGAAGCCATAGAACGATTCTCTATGACGTTTAAATAAGCATTGTATACATTTGTATTTAGTGGATATAAAACGTCTATACGGGCTTGTATAGGCTTTATATAGGATAGTAATTCTTCTATCTTTTTGGAATGTCTGTACACATTAGAATGAATTGGTAAAATATATGTATTTACATTTTGAGTGCTATTTCTAACTGTTCTATTGGATTTTAAGACACTTGTATGCAACGATAAGGAATAAGTCGATACATTTCTTTCTGTTCGTTTTTCCTTACTCAAATAGGCGTTTACTCGGCTTAGAATCGATTCTGTGACCTTGTAAACCTTCTTATTCGTATTAACAGTAGAAATAATAGGTAAAATATGAGAAGTAAGAGAAATACTTACGACATTTGGCGGTGCTACTGGTAATCCAAAAACTTGTAGATATGGATAATCATTATTAAATCCCCATGTAGAAGTAAAATCCCATCCACTATAAGTTGATTGAGTTTTCATTTCTGCGGTAGTCTTTCCTATACCGCCTTCACTATAAGTCAATCCACTAGATTGTATATCCCAATAAGAATTAGTAACTGTAATAGCTACTGCATCCCCAATTAATCCTCCTGCTGGATATGGTGTTCCTACTTCTGTATGGACAGTTATTCCATTGGCATAGCAATTTTCAACTATACAATTTACACTTGTCGAATAACCTACTAATCCTCCTACCCTTGCAAAACCTGTTACATTTACATTTGCATATGAGTTTTTAATTTTTCCATATGGAAATTGCCCGACTAATCCACCAACCATGTATTTTCCTGTAACCGCACCAGTGACATAGCAATTTTCTATTGTTCCATGATTTAATACTCCACTTATAGAGCCACACCAATTTGAAACTGTTCCACCTGAAATATTACAATCCTCTAAACCTAAATTTTTAATATATGATGAGTCATTTGCAATGCTTCCAAACAAACCTATATATCCAGTTGTTTCATTGATAGTTAAATTTTTAATCTTATAACCTTTTCCATCAAAGAACCCTTTAAAAAATGGTGATACTTTACCAACGGGAACGAAATTTCCAAAACTTGACATATCAATATCATTTGCTAACTCATAGTATGCTGTAAGGTTATTTCTAATATCGTTTAAATCTTGTGGAGTGGAGATGATGAAAGGATTACTTTGTGTTCCTGCTCCTAACATGAAACATCAACTCCTAAACAACTTGCGGTACTTGGATAGAATGGATAACCGTTAATTCGTCTTGATCTGATTCAATTGTAAAAGAAGTAAAAGTTTCAGAAGAATATGGTGTCCCTCCACTAGCGACATCAAATATAGCACTCTTAGCAAATGTTGTAGGAGTATTAATATCTGCATCAGAACCCTTTACAACTACTTGTAATTTCAATGTCTGTCCCTCTGCTGTATAAGCTACTCTGCTGTCAGAAGGTGATAACCTAATAATAGCTACTCCAGTATCATCTTGTAATTCGATATACTTCCAATTTGTTTGGATATAGTCTCTTAAATTTTGATATGCTGCACTTGTTATTTCAGCCATTATTTAACCTCCTTTAATTGTGATATTTGAGTTTCCAATCGTTCTAGTGATTGTACTATTCGGTCTTGTGCTTCATTTTGTTTTTCGATTTGTGTAGTTAATCTGCTTTCTCTTTCTCGGCTGTCTTTTTGTTGATTTACTAATAGCCAAATAAACAATACTGCAAATATCCCATTAGAAACCAATTGGTCAATTGGAATAGATGTTAAGTCCATTGTCAACACCTCCTTACAAGGTTTTTATATAAATAGTTAAAATTATGAGTAAAAAAAAGGAGAGAGTGCCTATGTGTTTATAAGCACCCCCTCAATAAAAAAGGAAGGTAAAAGTCAAAAAGTGACTTTGAAGTAAGATACTTCATTCATTATCATGATAGAATGGTAATCAATGAAATGTCTTATTGTATTCCTATTCATTAGGTACAGAAAAACTCAATGTGCTAGAAACCTAGATATATCAAGGGTTTCAGCAATCTCAAACTTCAAACATTTTATTTTTATTAACTTTTTTCCTATTCAAATAGTACAGAATTTCCGAACACCTTAGAAACCTATATACATCAATGGTTACAGCGTTTTTCTATTTCAAACACTTTTCTTTTTCTATTCTATTCCTTATACAAAAATAGACTCATTTTTTCACAATCCCTTTAAACATCAATGTTCCCAAGGGTTTTTCGTACCATTACATCATTTTCTAAACCCTTAACATTTCCCCTTGTCCCCCTATACTGATATATAAACCTCTATTTCGTCATTTTTCTCTTGACTTTGTTTTAATCTTTTTATCAAATGGATTGATTGACAGGAAAACGGCTGGCGAAAGGTTGACTACCTAGTTACAAAGATTAAAAAAAATAATCAATGCAACAAGATAGACAACTTCAAATGGCATATCATGTTAAGGTATCCGTTTGTATGAACCCTATTTGTTGTGGATTACTCCGACAAGTCTACTGTTACAAGTAGCCCTCACAGTTTCACTATTTCTATAACTTTACGCTTTGGCTTTTCAGTTAATTAATTCGACACCACGTTATTTTGTGGACTAGAAAAGAATATAGTTACTTATGACTTGTCCTACTGTGCCTAAATGACACACTACCCTTCCTTCGATCAGCGTTTAATGGTGGCTTTCACCATTCGATAGCAAACAGAAATAGGGAACTGTTTATTGCTATCTATCCTCATTTTATCGCATCGGCTGAGTCACTACCTTTCCAGTTTTGATTATAGTCATGTTATTGGGCAACCATGACCGGAATTCCCCTATTTTTGACAATAGGAAACTAGACCTTGCAAACTACGATTTTTTTTCGTAGAATGAAGGCAGGGAAATTCCATATTAAATTGTAGGGAAATTATCCATATTTTTTAGTTATGGGATTCAATTTTGAATCGGGGTTAGGTGGAGGCAACCATCTAGCCCTATTTTTCTTTCATATAGTACAATTTTACTTAGAGTGCTAGAAACCTAGTGTTCATGCGTGTTTCAGCGTTTTTCTAAACTTGGACATTGTTTGACTCTTGCTTGTAATCCTGCAAATAAACTCCATCCATCAGTAGACATTGTGTTAACTGCTTGTTCAAATGTGATAGATAAATATTCTCCATCATTTAAAACTTCAATATCATGTTTATTATTTAGTGTGATTAATTCGCCTACTGCTAACTCTAAATAAGCTTGTCCATCATCTACAACTAATGTTCCATATTGGCGTTGCATTAAGTAAGCATCTATCATGTGAATTGCGTGTGAAAGTGTGGTCATTTTTTATTTCTCCTACCTTTTTGATTAGTTTTCGTCTTATATCCCTCTGATTGTTCGATTAGTTTAACGGGAGAATACATATCATGTTGTAGTTTTATTGTGTCATCTAAAACATGACTGTAAATCATTGTAGTTTGAATATCACGATGTCCAAGAATTTTTTGCAATACACGTAATGAGCCATTATTTTTAAGAAATAACATGGCAGATGTATGACGAAATATATGGGGATGTACTCTTCGTTCAATACCTGCTTTTTGTACAATCTCTCTCAACTGTTTTCTAAAAGTATCAGACGGTAAACGTTTCCCTGCATTTGTCAAAAAGATATATTCACTTTCAAACCCCTTTGTTTCTTCAATTAACTCATCTAATAAATACATTGTCTTTTTAGTAATAGGCACAATGCGAAATTTATTATTTTTAGTTTCATTAAACGTTACACATTCTTTCTCAAAGTCAATATCTTGCTTTTTTAATGCTAAAACTTCTGATATTCTTCCAAATGTATCTATTAATGTGTAAATTAAAACAAATGCTCTAAAATCTGCATACCAACTTTTATCCAATGAATTGAGTATCTTTTTAATTTCTTGTTCTGTAAGGATGTCAATTTGCTTTTCTTGCTGCTTAATATTCTTTATTACGTCAAAAATATTTTTATCGACTAATCCTTCTGATAACAAAGCAGAAAAAGTGGCTTTTGCATATTGCAAATAAGTATTACAAGAACTAATAGAGACACCTTTCTTTTTATTTTTTCTGAAACGTGCTTCTTTAAATTGTAATTTGTCATGTAGTTGCCATTCAATAAATGCCCTTGCATCATCCGTAGTCAAATTATTGATATGTTTTCGTTTATTAAAAAAACGCTCGAAATCATTAAATAGCTTATTGTAGTTGCTAATCGAATGAACACTTAATCCTTCCAATTGTTTAATTCGTATAACAACTTCCCTTGCTTTTTCAATGCTCATTCCCTTTTGAGTTTCTGATTTTCGTTTCATTTTAGCCACAAAAAAACCTCCTTTCACACTTAATAACTAAGCATAAAAGAAGGTTAGGGTAAAAAAATGGTCGTGGTTATAAAATCCACTCATTATTCAATTTCAATTCATCAGAAACGTTGATATGACAGCATTATTTTGCTAGTCTTACTACATCACGAGCAATCATTACCTCTTCATTTGTTGGGATAATAATTACTTTTACTGGGGAATGCGGATAGTTAACAAACGATTCGCTTCCTGATAATTTATTTAATGCCGGATCCCAATAAACTCCCATAAACTCAAGGCCTTTAAGCACGCGAGCACGAACGATTTCACTATTTTCACCAATACCAGCTGTAAAAATAATTGCGTCAACACCGTTCATACCAGCAGCATAAGAGCCAATATATTTATGAATATGGTCTGCAAACACTGTTAAAGCAAGCTCTGCTCTATCATTGCCCTCATTAGCAGCTTCTGTTATATCTCGTAAATCACTAGAGAAACCAGATATACCTAACAAGCCACTCTTTTTGTTTAATACTTGTAACACTTCATCAGCTGTACTATTTGTTTTATCCATAATAAATGGAATAAGAGCCGGATCAATATTACCAGAACGAGTACCCATTGTTACCCCAGCAAGCGGTGTGAACCCCATAGATGTATCAATCGATTTTCCACCTTCAATTGCTGCAATACTCGCACCATTACCTAAATGGCAAGAAATTAAACGCAGTTGGTCAATAGGACGATCCAATAGTTCAGCTGCACGCTGTGAAACATATTTGTGTGATGTTCCATGGAAACCATATTTACGGATGCCATATTTTTCATAATACTCATAAGGAAGACTATATAGATATGAGCTTTCAGGCATTGTTTGATGAAAAGCTGTATCAAACACAGCAATAGCAGGAACATTCGGTAAAACTTGTTGGAATGCACGAATACCTGTAAGGTTTGCCGGGTTATGAAGTGGCGCTAATTCTGACAATACTTCAATTTTTTCAAGTACATCTTTTGTTATTAATACAGAATCAGCAAATTCCTCTCCACCATGAACAACACGATGTCCAATTCCTTCGATTTCATCTAATGAAGCAATAATGCCAAGTTCTGTTAATTTACTTAATAAAATTTTAACAGCTACCTCATGATCAGGGATTTCTGTCACTTCTTTAATTTTTTCTCCATTCGCAGAAATATTAAAGACAGCATCATTTAACCCAATACGCTCGATTAAGCCTTTTGTTATTACTTCTTCACTTGGCATCTCAAAAAGTTGAAATTTTAATGAAGAACTTCCTGCGT
Organism: Niallia sp. WK069_GA_01; assembly: GCF_983173855.1. Classification (NCBI taxonomy): domain Bacteria; kingdom Bacillati; phylum Bacillota; class Bacilli; order Caryophanales; family Bacillaceae; genus Niallia; species Niallia sp. WK069_GA_01. Next base: position 1,589,586 of record NZ_OZ470138.1, on the reverse strand, counting down.
TAATTGCAATGATTTTTGCCATAAAATAGTTTACGCCCCTTTTATATAACATCAATTTTTATTTAATGTCTGACATGGAACAGTCTTATTTTGTACAACAGACATAATTAATATCTCTCAATTCACCATTTAAACATTGTAATAGAAACATTTCAAGCACTTAATTAACAGTTCGACATTTTTCTATAATTTTGTCGATTTTTTTTATAAAATTGTTAATTTTCCCTATCAAACAGATGATCTACTATATAATAGAAGAAGTCTGTCCTACAACATTAAAATTATTTATTTTCCTTTATCCACAAATCGATTTGAGAGAGTAGTTTTTCCATTTGATTGATATTTGAAAGCTTTGGTACATTAGCAAGCAGCACTTGTTTTGGTGCTTTTATGCCATCACCCTTTTTTTGAAGCACTAAAATACTTTTTGCTGCCTGTTTATTTTTAAATAAAGAAAGAGGCAATTGAAGAATACTTTGAATATATACTTTTTCCTTAAAAAAATGATGCAATTTAGCTGCTTGTTCACTTTCAAATAAACCATTCGGAACCATACATAATGCATATCCCCCATCTTTCAGGTGATTAATGCTTTGCTCTAAAAAAAGATGATGGGCATAGGAATGGCCATTATCTGCTTGAAGCATATATTCACTTGCACCTATATCATTAGGATAATATCCTACCGGCAGGTCTCCGACAACAATATCGACTGGATCGATAAATAGCTTTTCCAAACTATCTTGATTATAAAATTCAACAGGCTGTTCTTGCAAATTGGCATTAATATAAGCAAGTTGTAAGAGCAGTTCATCAATCTCCACACCAAATGCTTTTATTGTTTTATCCGGTTGATGATTGATAACCGTTGTTAATAGATTTCCTGTTCCAACCGCTAAATCAAGAAGTTGCATGGATGGCTGCCTATAGAACTTTTGCACTAAATAACCGATTAGCATTCCAATAGAGTCTGGTGTCATTTGATGATTTGCTTGTACATTTTCTTGCATGCCCTTTAATATAGCCAACTGGAAGCTTTTACGTATTTCTTCTTTGCTATACTCGTTTAATGAAATGGATTCATAGCTTTTTTTTAATTTTTTGGCACTGTATTCACTTATGTTTTCTTGCAATATAGCTTCTTGAAACATATTTTCTCCAGTGATAGCCAATGCTTCTAAATAAGTACAATCTAATTCTTCTTTTACTATTGTTGCTGTTTCGTTAAAAACAGCAAATAATTTTTCTACAGGAACCATCTTTTCTACCACCTAATTATTATTACCCCTTCATTTTCAACTGATTATACAAGGGTTTATTATACTAAAATGTAGACTTTCAAGAGAATACATGAAAAGCGAAGTATATACAAACTGCGGACCATACAAGAGCGCTTATTTCAGGGTAAACACCCATGCTAAGCTAATAGGCTTTAATTTTGTTTATTGTATGCTGAAGCAGAGAGAAGCCGGAATACATGGAGACTCCTGTAGGATTAGTGGGACAGGCGTACCCCACAGGAAAACAAAGTGTATTCCACCTGTGGACTTAATTAATACTTATTTTCAGGGTAGACCAATGAAAAATACACAAATCTTGATACCACAAAGAAAAAGTCCCGAAAATAATTCCGAGACTCTTCCTATTATTAACGGTGCACATTCATTTGTAAACCATTAATTATTTCGCCAGTTTTACAGCCTCTATTGCCGCTTCATAATTAGGATGACTGCTTGCTTCTGCAACATATTCTGCATATGTTACTTTATCGTTAGAATCTACAACAAAAATAGCTCTTGCTAATAAACGCAGCTCCTCTATTGCAACCCCATATGCTTTTCCAAAAGAAAGCTCTTTATGATCAGAAACAGTTATAACCTTGTCAATGCCTGCTGCAGCACACCATCTTCTCTGAGCAAAAGGCAAATCTACACTTACTGTTATGATTTGTACGTTTTCTAATTTTGCCGCTTCTTCATTAAAACGACGAGTTTGTGCATCACAAACTCCAGTATCAATCGAAGGAATAACACTAAATAAACGAACTTTCCCCTTCGAACTATCTAATGTTACTTCTGACATATCATTTGCTAAAACAGAAAAGTTAGGTGCTGTATCGCCAGCCTTCACTTCTTCTCCTAGTAATGTTACTGGTTGGTTTTTAAAAGTAATTGAAGCCATTATTATTTTCCCCCATTTTGTTCAGTATGTATAGTAATTTTATCATATCCTCTAAACAACCTAATTGCAAAGAAAACGATTTGAAAACTGAAAAGCAGAAGCGCTTTGATCAGCCACGAAGAAAAATGTTCTCTTGACTGAAATAAAAAAAGTCTGACATCCAAGTTACACTTGTACAAAAGAATTTTCTCTTCCATCGATACAAGCTCTTGTTCGTCAGACCTTTACTCCCTTACCCAAATGATAAGCGGAATATTATATCTTATCTTTCATTTCACTTTTCGATTAATTAAAATTCAATATCTTCTTTTGGTCTAGGGGCTTCTTGAGCGGATGAAGATTTTTGGTTATTTTTCGAAAGCATCTGTTGAATTTTATCAACTGCTTGAGGTGCAATATCCAATAATTTTTCATAGAGATGTGTACTTTCATCTAAATGAACCATTTTTACTCCTTGTCCGTTTACAATTAAAAAGGCGATTGGTGTAATAGAAACTCCTCCACCACTACCTCCACCAAAAGGGTGCTGTGTACCAGCATTTTCATGTAATGAATGATTTTCCAGCGTGAATTCACTTCCACCTGCTGCAAATCCAAATCCTACTTTCGACACTGTAAGAATAACACTTCCATCTGGAGTCTCCACTGGATCCCCTATTATAGTATTTACATCAATCATTTCTTTTAGGTTTTCCATCGCTGTAGTCATTAAGCCTTGAATTGGATGATCTGTCATCTTCTTATTCCTCCATATCTATACTTTTATTTTTGGATAGGCGTAAGTTTCGAATTGGATTTAAATTTAGGAAATCCACCTTTCCAAAATTTCACGATTTTAATTCCTGCCAACATAGCATTCCCTATACGAAATTGAATCATACACTTAAATAAAGTTTCCGATTGTATTCGCTGAAATTGCGGGTAAATATTTATTTTAGGTAAGTCCTTCATTTTCATGTAACTGCTTATCAAACCTATTATTGCGCCCTTAACCGCCCATATTGCACCAGAAATTGTTCCTGTATGGGCCGCATCACCTAATCCAACAATCGTATACCATTCGATTTGTTTAATTGTTACTTTAGACAGAAAATAGCGCATAATACGATGAAAACTAATTACATGCTTTAAAAGTTCCCTTGTATTAGAAAAAGTATCTAATAAATCTTCAGCAGAAAATTGCTTTGTTTTTTTATTTTCTGCTGAATCATTTATCTCTGTCTCTTCTTTCACCACAAGTGTAGGTGAATTATCATCCACCTTTATTAACGGAATTTTCTTTTTATATTTAATTAAACCTAATGCTTTGATTTCAATTGATACATCATCATTATCTTTAGCATGATAATATTGCACACTTACGGTAAGCTTGATGAAACAGATTAAAATAAACAGCAAAAGTAAAAGAAAAAATATAATTCCAATAATTATTAATACGTTCATCCACTCCACACCTTTCAACATTTTATTATTGGTAATAACCCCAAAAAATAAACATGATTACAGTTTATGGGTTTTATTTGATCTAGTAATATACTCTCACCTGCCGCTATTCAACAATCACTCTTCTTCCAATTCTAATTTTATAAAGAAAAAGAGGTCATTTATCAGTCAGGTTTCTGACCGATAAATGACCTCTCCTTTAAAATAAAGTTTTTATATTCCGATGGTTTTACCTTGAATGGATAACTGCAGTATCTGCAAATAAATCATGCAAGCCTTGTTTTTTCGGTAAAAACGCCACTATTATATACAGAATTAAAATACTTGCAGAGATAAAGCGTCCAATCCATTCACGGAAAAGAACCGTATCCCATGATAAATTCGCTTTTTTTAATGATATTACTTTTAACCCAAAAATCATTTTCCCTAAGGTTTGTTTCCAATATTTTGTCATCAGCACAAAATATAAATAAAAGATAACCGCTGTAAAAATATTAATTGGTGTAAATATGCCTCCCTCATGTAAAGGAAGGTCAAGCCAACGAAAAATTGGATAGATAATAATTCGATTAAGACTCCCGATAATCACTAAATCTGCCAAATAGGCCCAAAATCTCATCCAAAAACCTGCATAATGCATTTCTAGTTCATTTGAATCTACAATAGAATTTTCACTGTTCACTAAAACAGTTTCCTCTTTTTCAATGGCTGTAGTATCTATTTTTTCTGTTTGTTCACTTTGCACAGTTGTTTCATTATGATCAGAATTATTATTCATTTCTACCCCTCCTATTCTGCATATAAGTACATAAGACGAGGTGAATTTGTGTTAGCTACAAGTTTCAAGATGTTTGTTAACTCTTTATCCTCACCCATTAATTTTAATTTATTGGCACTCATTCCTAGAATAGAAGCAATTCCTGTACTATCTGTATAGCTTACTACCTGAGGATCTTTTAATTTGTAGTCTTTCTTCATTTGCTCAACCACGTCATTAAAGTAGCCAAAATCATCAATTAAATTTAATTCCTTTGCTTGTCTTCCATCATAAATTCTTCCATCCGCAATTTTTTTCACGTCCGATTCAGACATTCCGCGACCATCCGCAATTACTTTAACGAACCCTTCGTAGGAGTTATTAATCATCGTTTGAAGAATTTCTTTCTCTTCTTTTGTCATCTCTCTTGATGGGCTCATAATATCTTTATATGGGCCACTTTTAATTGTAACAAAATCAACACCATACTTCTCTGCAAGGCCTTTATAATTATAACCATGCATGATAACACCTAACGAACCGGTTAATGTTTCAGGGCTGGCAAATATTTTGTTAGCTGCGGCAGATATATAGTAGCCACCAGAAGCTGCCATTGATCCCATTGAAATATATACCGGCTTCTTCGTTTCTTTTTCTATTTCAACGATTTTATCATGTATTTCTGCACTTTCTACTACTCCACCACCTGGAGAGTTTACTTTAATAATAACCCCTTTAACATTGCTATCTTCTTTTATGTAATTTAATTTTTCCATAAAGGATTGATGATTGTAGCCTGATGCTGATAATAAAGATCCTGCTTCCCCTGTATCCTGGATTGTTCCATTTACATCTAATACAGCGATTTTTTGCATATCGTTACCATCTTGAATTATATCTTCAGCAAATGTTTCGTTGCTTTCACCTAGAAATCCTTCTAATACACTTTCCATATTTGTTGTTGCTGTTATGGAAACTAAACTTGTAATAATTGAAAAAACAAATATAACTGCAGCAATCCCTAAAGCTGCCCATCTTTTTCCATTCATGTATATATACCCTCCTAAATTAACTTCCATCAGTTAATACGATGCTTTTGTAAAAATGTTTCAAAAAAAGGTAAATTTACTGGAAATTATCTTTTTTTGATAAAACTTATGTTTTTTTTAGATGTTCCTTTATGTTTCCGAATTTTATCTTATCTTATTAAAAGTTTATACTTACCTGAACGGAGAATTTGGCTCTCTCGAATAGTCCGCAGTCAGCATAGCGCTTTTCGCTTTTCTGTGGGCACATCTCCTGTCCTTCTCGTTACGCTGTGGGGTTGTAAATTCTCTATCCATCATACTATTCAAGAATATGAAACTCTTATTAAAAACGCTTCCTTTATTCGCTGTACACCTCTGGTTGTTTTTTTGACTTGCTGAATAAATGAACTAATTTTGTTTTTGATAAGGAATATATGGCAAGTGCTGTCCAAATAAAAATAAATGCGATTAAATGAGTGGAAGTAAATGCTTCGTGAAATAGAAATACTCCTAGTATTAACGTTAAAGTAGGCGTTACATATTGAATAAATCCTAACATGGAAAGAGGAATTCTTTGCGCGCCTTTTGCAAAAAACAACAATGGGACTGCTGTTAATACACCAGATAACATTAATAATACATCTTTATTTATAGAAATAGCTAAAAATGCATTGTTTCCATTTACAAACAAAAGAACGATATAAACAAGTGCAAATGGTGTAATAAACATTGTTTCGATAGTTAATCCAATTTCCGAATCTAAAATAAGCATTTTTTTAATCAGCCCGTATAATCCAAAGGTAAAGGCTAACGATAAAGCAATCCATGGAAACGAACCATGAGAAATCGTCAAAATCAGGACCCCTATTGCTGCTAACACAAAAGAAAGATATTGAATTTTTGTTAGTTTTTCTTTTAGCACAATCATGCCTAATAATACACTGACTAAAGGATTAATATAATAACCAAGACTTGTTTCAATCACTTTGTCTGCATTTACTGCCCAAATATAAATAAACCAATTGCCACTAACTAGAATAGATGCAATAAATAAAAGAAATGCCTGTTTTTTATTTTCTTTAAATGATTTTAAAGTAGCAATAACTTTTCTCCATTTTTTTGTCACCATTATAAGAATTAGCATAAAAACAAACGACCAAACAATTCTATTTGCCAATATTTCATCAGCGCCTACCTTTTGAAGATATTTCCAATATATAGGAAATAATCCCCATATCAAATAAGCTATTGCTGCAAAAACTGCTCCTAACTTCACATCATATTTTGACATTTATATCGCTTCTTTCTATTTTCGAAATATTTCCAATTATAATGCTAAAATAAGCGGAAAACAAGCCAAATCAACATAAAAAAAGATTAGCTATTTAACATGCACTAATCTTTTTACTGTATATTTTTCTTTATGCTTTAATTTTCGGAGATGAAATCACTATCATAAACAACCTGTCCGCCAATAATTGTTTTTGTTACTTTAACTGTTTCTATGTTCTTTTTATTTATTTTAAAAATATCTTGATCAAGAACCGTAAAATCTGCCGTATAGTTTTCTTTAATCATGCCTCGTTCCGTTTCGCGGCAAATAGCATAGGCACTTTCTTTTGTATATAAACAAACTGCTTCATATAAAGATAAAGCTTCTTCCATTCTATATCCTTTTCCACTCGTATCAAATTTATTTGTTCTTGTTACTGCAGCTTGTATCCCTACTAAAGGATTTGCCGTTTCAATCGGAGCATCTGAACCACCAGCACAATGCAAGCCTTCCTTTATTAATGTTTTCCATGCATAACAGTACTTCATATTATCTTCTCCAAGGCGGTCTATAATCCATGGGAAATCAGAGGTGACAAAACACGGTTGAATATCTAAGATAATCGGTAATTTTTTAACACGTTCAAGCAAATCTTTGCGAAGCATGGTTGCATGAATTAAACGGTCTCTCCCAAATCCTTGCAAAGGATGCTCCTCAATAGCATTTAACACCATCTCAAATGCTGCATCACCGATTGCGTGTACTGCGACAGGAATTTCTTTTTCCCGTGCAGATTTGACCAGATGGTTTAACTCTTCTTGTGTAAAAATACTTACTCCGTTTGTAGTAGGATCATCTTGGTACGGCCTGCTTAATAGTGCTGTTCTTCCACCAAAAGCACCGTCTGCAAAAATCTTCATTGCTCCCAGTTCTACCCATTCACTACCACTTAAATACTTTCCACCACCTTGAACCATTTCTGAAAACACTTCATGATGAACCAATAAATGAGTCCGAAAGAAATAGCTTTCATCTTCCACTACTTTTTTAAATGCACGCAATGTTCCTTCATACCCATGGTAATAGTATAAATCCTCTGTATGTACACCCGTTAATCCTAATTGATAACAATCCTTTATGGCTGTTCTTAAAGCATTTTCAACATATTCATCTGTTACTTTCGGCAAATGCTTTTTAACTAGTTCTTGTGCCTGATCCTTTAATATGCCATTCAACATCCCATTTGCATCTCGTTCTATTACCCCACCAAATGGTGCTGAAGCGTTTTCCTGTATTCCTGAAAGCTGTAATGCCTTGGAATTTACCGCAATCGCATGTTTACATATTCGACTTAACAACACTGGATGATTAGGTACATATGCATCTAATTCCTGTCTTGATAACGGAGATTTCTCCTTCCATAAATTTTCATTCCAGCCATCTCCAATTATCCATTCTCCTTCTGAAATTTTTTCAGCCAAATCAGCAACCTTCAGAAGTGCTTCTTCCTTTGATGTGCATTCGGAAAGATCTAATCTTAACAGCTTTTCTCCATAACCAATAAGATGCATATGACTATCAACAAAACCCGGCAGTAATGTATCACCCTGTAAATTAATAGTATCTTCAATGCTAGTCTGATATTTTTTTTCTAATGATGATTTTTCTCCGTAATCTAGAATAGAGGATTCTTCAAAATAAAGGGCTTCTACTTTATGGCCCTCCTCTTGTAATGTATATATATTTCCACCGTATAATAACGTTCCCATCAAAATCCTCCTACATTTAAATAAACAATCCAATCCATTTAACATAAAAAATAAGCAGGTATGTATATATTATTGATACATCCTGCTTATTCCTTTATTTCTTCCTATCTTTTTCTAAAAATAAAATTTTGTTTTAACCATTTTTTTGTTCATTATCCCTTAATTCTACCCGACGAGTTTTACCAGAAGTTGTTTTTGGAAGCTCCTTCATAAACTCTATTTTTCTTGGGTACTTATATGGAGCTGTTAATTCTTTAGCATGTGTCTGCAATTCTTTAATCAATTCATCTGTTCCGTCTATTCCATCTATTAATACAACAAATGCTTTAACAATATTTCCCCTGATTGGATCTGGACTTGCAACTACTGCACACTCTTTAACAGCTGCGTGCTTTACAAGCGCATCTTCTACCTCGAACGGTCCAATCGTATAGCCAGAACTAATGATTATATCATCACTGCGTCCTTCAAACCAAAAATATCCATCTTCATCCTTTTTGGCTCTGTCACCAGTGATATAATAATCGCCTCTATACTGATTTTTGGTTCTTTCCATATCTTTAAAATATTCTTTAAATAAAGCTGGTGTCGTTTTATGTACGGCGATTTCTCCGACTTCTCCTACAGCACAAATTTCTCCATCTTCATTAATAATTTCTACTATATTGCCTGGAGTAGGTTTCCCCATAGAACCTGGACGAAGATCAACCCCTTTTGTTATTCCCAATAAAAGCGTATTTTCGGTTTGTCCATATCCATCTCGAACATCTAAGTTAAAGTATTTCTTAAAAATATCCATTACTTCTCTATTTAATGGTTCACCTGCTGAAACAGCACTTCTTAAATTTTCCAATCGGAAAGATCCTATATTTTCTACTTTAGCCATAAGACGATATTCTGTTGGTGTACAGCACAGAACATTCACTTTATATTTTTCTAATAATTGTAAATACTTGGAAGGATTAAATTTCCCATGATAAACTAATCCAGTAGCACCGGAGCCTAATACAGATAAAAGCGGACTCCACACCCATTTTTGCCATCCAGGACCTGCTGTTGCCCAAACGATATCTCCTTCTTCAATACATAACCAGTTTGGTGCTGCTGTTCGTAAATGAGCATATGCCCATCCATGTGTATGGACTACTCCTTTTGGATTGCCGGTCGTTCCAGATGTATAAGAGATAAATGCTGTATCTGTTTTTTCTGTCTCGCAAAGAGCTAATTCTTCGGAAGCAGATTCAGCCTCTTTATCTAAATAAGTCCATCCATCTACAGCATTTCCTAAAACAAAACGTTTAATAGAATGCACATCTTCTATCTTCGTAAGCTCTTCTATGTACGGATAATAACTAATAACCGCCTTTACTTCTCCATGCTTAATCCGATATTGCAGATCTTTTGCGCGGAGCATTTCAGAACTTGGGAGAATGGTTAATCCCAATTTAAGCGCAGCTATATACACTTGATATGCTTCTACTAATCGTGGAACGATTACTAGAACAACATCCCCTTTTTGTAAACCAGATGCTTTTAAAACATTTCCCATTTGATTGGCAAGTTTTAATAGGCTGGAATACGTAATTTCTTTTGCTTGTCCTTCTTCATTTTCCCATTTTAATGCTACTTTATCGGCATTTTGGGCAAACTTTTCTATCTCCGAAACAAAATTATATTTTTGTGGAGCTAGCAATTCTTCTCGACTCATTTATTCTCCCCCTATAAATAGGTTTTAAAATTCACTTTAGTCATTATACTATTTACTAGAAAATTTTAAAAATATTTATTTCTTTCTTTATTAGGATTAGGTCATTTTTTGGTTTTAAGCTACCCTGAAAAAGGGAGCAGCAGGAGGAGATATTGACATAAGGAAAAGGAGCGGGACAATTGTCCCGCTCCTTATAGCCATCATATAAAATTATTTTGAGTAACCACCAAGTTGTTGTTCAGCCATTTGAACTAAACGTTTAGTGATTTCACCACCTACGGAACCGTTAGCGCGAGAAGTTGTTTCAGCACCAAGACTTACTCCGAATTCAGTAGCGATTTCATATTTCATTTGATCTAAAGCTTGAGAAACACCAGGTACTACTAATTGATTTGAACTGTTGTTAGCCATGTGTATCACCTCCTTGTGATAATAGAATGTGTATAACACATGACCTTCATTCATTTTTTTTACTGGTAATTGTTCACAAAAATAAAGGGAATTATATCCAGTGTTTTATTGTTGATGAACACCAATAAATTAATTATATTTTAAAAAAATAAGCTACCATGAAAAGACAATCCGGCTCTCTCAAATTAGTCCGCAGCCGGAATACACTTCGCTTTCTGTGTGCTATGGTGCAAATTTTCACATGGAGGCTTCTTGGTTAAAAGAGGGTTTCCATTGTTTCTGCTGAATCTATTTGATCTTCTCTTTTTAGAATAATGGTTTCGATTTTCTCTACAGCTTGCTGAATCATCGGCTCAAAATCAACAAAACTTTCATAGAATTGAACTTTTTCTTTTTTCGGTTTTGTTTTTGGTGAAGACGGAACAAATACTGTACAGCAATCTTCATATGGTCTAATCGATATATCATGAGTCTCAATTTTTTTTGCAATATCAATAATTTCTGTTTTATCTACTGCAATAAGCGGTCTTAAAATTGGTGTATTGGTTACAGCATTTATCGCATGCATACTTTCAATTGTTTGACTGGCAACTTGTCCTAAGCTTTCTCCTGTTGCAATAGCAAGTGCTTCTTGTCTTTTTCCTAGTTCATCTGTAATCCGAAGCATCAGTCTTCTTGTAGCTGTCATCGTGTAATTTTCTGGAATTTGTTTATGAATTAACTGCTGAATTTCAGTAAATGGAACAATATGCAAAACGAAATGACCATTCCTATTAGCTAATTTTCTCGAAAGATCTATTACTTTTTGCTTGGCTCTTTCACTTGTGAATGGTGGACTAAAAAAGTGTACACCTTCCAATTCCAAACCACGCTTCATCAATAAATATCCAGCAACCGGACTATCTAAGCCGCCAGAAAGCATCAGCATTGCTTTGCCGCTTGTTCCTGTTGGCAGTCCTCCTGCCCCAGCTATATTTTCACATGATAAGTATACAGCTTCACTTCTAACTTCTATCTGCACATTTATATCTGGATTTTTTACATCCACTTTTAATCCAGAAATATTTTTCAATAAATGGGAGCCAAATAAGTGATTGATTTCTCCTGTATCAAGAGAAAATGATTTGTCTGCTCTTCTAGCACTAACCTTAAATGTATTTCCTTCTTTATAAATAGAAGAAACGATTTGTAATGCTGCATTTTTAATAAGATCAATATCCCTCTCCAGTTTTATTGCAGGACTAAAAGACTGAATACCAAATATATTTTTTAATACATCTGTAATTTTATCTGGATTTTCACCATTTAAGATCACATACATTCTTTCTCTTTTTGCTTCCACTTTTACAAGAGGATATTTACTCAATGCTTTTTCAATTGTTCTTCTTAATTTATCTACAAATACTTTTCTGTTTCTCCCTTTTGTAGATAGTTCACCATAGCGAATAAGTATACGATCATAAGTCATTTATTTCATTACACCTCTTAACCATTTTGTTGTTTCAGCTATTATATTTATTGTGTTTTGCATTTCTTCTAGTGTATTGTCATAACATAAGCTCATTCTAAAGGAACTTTCTGCAGCTTGCTTGGAGACTCCCATGCTGACCAATGTTTTGCTTACTTTATTCTTTTTAGAAGAGCATGCACTAGTAGTAGATATAAATAGTTCCTCTTCTTCTAATGCATGGATAAATACCTCTGCTTTTATACCTAAAATAGAGAAATTAATAATATGAGGAACACTATTTGATGGAGAATGTATGATTACATCGTCTATTCCTTGCAATTGTTCTCGCAAAAATTGATTTAACTGGATTAGTTTCTCTAATTTTTCTTGTTGGTTTTGCAGTTGTAATCTAAGTGCTTTAGCAGTGGATACTGCTCCAGGAACATTTTCCGTTCCACTTCTCAGATTTCCTTCTTGCCCTCCACCAGCCAATAGAGGAGAAAGCTTTAAGCCTTGGCGAATGTATAAAACTCCATTTCCTTTTAACCCATGAAATTTATGAGCAGAAATGGTATATAAATCGATTTCAGCCTCTTTTATTGATAATGGTATTTTTCCTACGCCTTGTACACCATCTACGTGAAAAATTATCTTAGAATCATGCTTTTTTAACATTTGTCCGATTTGCAGTACCGGTTGAATCGAACCTATTTCATTATTCACATGCATGATAGAAACAAGGATGGTATCTTTTTGAATGTGTCTTTTCACTTCCTCAACAGATACAATCCCTTCTTCATCAACTGGGATATACGTAATGGAGAATCCTTCATTCTGTAATTGTTCGAGAGCATTATGAATGGAATCATGCTCTATCGCTGTTGTTATAATATGCTTTCCTCTACCTTTATAAGAATGAGCAATCCCTTTTAATGCAAAATTATTACCTTCCGTACCACCAGATGTAAAATATATTTCACTGCTCTTTACTTGCAACAGATCAGCTATTTGCTTTCTAGCTTGTAAAAGAAGATTTTCTGCTTGTCCTCCTATTGAATGCAAGGAAGAAGGATTCCCAAAATATTCAGCGGCAACGGTTGTATATGACTTTAATACTTCCGGAAATGGCTTAGTTGTCGCACTATTATCTAAATATATCATAAGCCGCCCCCTTTCCTGTATACTTGCCAACTTTAAATCTTAGCATAGTACACTGCATTTGAAAATAACATGTAAAGATTCCATCAAAAAAAGAGAGTGTCTACTTCCGTAGTATCTCCCTTCCTTCTTCAAAACAACGCTTCTATTCGTTTCTCTGACAAATACAATGAGCTTATTTTACCAATAGAGAAAAATAATTATTTATTCGGATTTGCCATCCATTAAAGCTTTTTTCAATAACACATTCAACTATATTGATTCTGTCTTTCTGTTTGTTCCATAATCCATGTTTCTAAACGCTTGGTACTTCCTGGATCTACTTCTTCAATAGCGGTAACAGCCTGTTCTAATGCTTCTTTATACTGGAAATGTCTAAAGGCATCCTCTGCTTCCTTTAAACCTTTTTCTACTCTCGGATATTTACTGCGATATCTATTACCATATTGAATGATTTTTTCTGCTAATAAAACGGTTTCTACTAATTCATTTGTTGCATCAATTATGATAGATACACTATTTTCTGCTTCATCTAACAAGGTATGTACTGCAGGAATATCCAGTGGAGCTTCTTCTAAAACATTTTTCACTTTCGTTATACTTTCTTTTGCAGCATTTATTAAATCATTATATTCGTTTGTAACACCTGGAACATTGCTATTTGTGACCATTCTTATAGAATACGCGACATCTTTGCTTAATTTTTTGATTTTTTCATGTGCTGCAACTTCATCTTTTCTTAGTGCATGAAGTTTCTCAAACAAACTGGTTTGTTCATCTGCTATATTTTCTAGCTGTTCTTTTAACTGTTTTAGTTCTTCACTTAAAACAGTATGGGCAGCTGTCTCATTAAGCAACTTGTGCTCTAGGATCTCATATTGTTTGTATAAATGCTTAATTTTATTTTCTAATTTAAATTGCAATTCAATATCTTCATCATTTAAATGATAACTTCTTTGCAACAATCCTAGTTCTGTTTGTAATCGGTCGTTGGCTTCATTTATATCTCCAAGAATTTTTTTAGCAGGCTCTAAATTTTTATTCCAATAGTTCTTCGCTAGCACTTCTTTTTCTAATAAATCGTACAAAACATCCAGCTTTTCCTGTATTTCTGCTACAGTTGATTGGATTTTTTCTACCTGTCCCTCTCGAAGGAACAGATCACATGCAGCTAAATCTTTTTCCATTTGCTCCACTTCTGTTTCTAATTGAATATGCTCAAGAATAAAACCTTGTAGAAGCATATCTTGATAACCATCTTTTAACTCATTAATATGCTCTGGCAATTTTGTCTCGCATTCAATTAGCAAAGGTGGAATATGTTCGATTAAATAACGAATATGCGAAATAAGATCTTCGGTTTGCAGCACAATTTCTCTTGCTTCCAAATAATCTCCATTATTCGTTTTCTCCTCAAAGACACTTAAGGATGCTGCGACGTCTTTTAACATTGCTTCTAATTTTTTTTCTGTCTCACCAAAGGTATGTCTGTGTGCCAATAATGTTTTTTTGCTTTCTCGATAGGCTTGCTGAAGTGTTTCTATCTCTGTACGATTTTTCTCTTCACTTCCGACAAGATTATTTAATTCTTCCAGCATTATTTCAATAGATTTTTCCATTTGCTCCATTTTCTGTCGAGCATTACTTTGCGCCTGCTTTGCCTTTTTTAATTTGTAATTATCAATATACTCTTCTGTATCAAAAAGCAATTCTTCTACATCTGGCAATTGAACGGTAACAATGTCATCCCATTTTGCTCTCCAGCGCTCAAACAATTCTTCTGTTTGTCCGATCATATTCAGTTGTTTTACTTTAGAGAGCTCTTCTAGAACCGGCCGATTCATAATATCAATCTTCCAAGATTCTAATTCATCTACCATTCCATAGTATTTTCGCTTGATAAAATATCCACATACGAATAGGCATAAAAGAATGACTACTCCACCAATTATGTAATACATTTGAAGCCCCCTGTTCTAACACCGACCATTTTTATTATTCATTTATATTAATAGTATGTAAGGTTATTTTCATTTGTTTTTATGATACCATGTAACCGACATTTTTTGACTATTAAATTTCTTTTTTTTAAAAGATTTCCCATAATTTTTTCATTATAATGATACAATTTTCTTTTTTATCTTGAAAAAAGCAGTATAACACCTTTTTTTTTAGTAAAATAAGAAGAAATAACGTAAGGTAATTTTATTTCCCATTGAATTTTTCTTTTTATCTACCCTGAAAAGAGGCACTCTCGATAAGTCCGCAGACGGAATACACTTCGCCTTTCCATGGGGCGGAGCCGAACTGCTCCTGTGGGGTCTCTCCTATCCCGCAGTTCCTATAGGAGTCTTCGTGTGTTCCGTCTGAAATTTAAGAAAACTGCTTCTTTTCATGCGTCATGGTGAAAATTTGTTTGCATGGGTATCTTCCATTTTTTAATACGGAAAGGACGATTGATATTATGTTAAAAAAAGACGGCCACATCCATACTGCCTTTTGTCCTCATGGAACAAAAGATTCATTAACAGATTATATTAATAAAGCAATTTCCTTAGGTTTTAAAGAAATCACTTTCACCGAACATGCCCCCCTGCCTAAAGGATTTACAGATACTACTCCTACTAAAGACAGCAGCATGTCGTTGGAAGAACTGCCATATTACATAGAGGAAGTAAATGTAGTAAAAGCGCTTTATCAAAAAGAAATTAAAGTGAATATAGGTTTAGAGGTTGATTATATCGAAGGCTTTGAAAAAGAAATTTATGATTTCTTGTCCGTTTGGGGTAAAAAACTGGACGACAGTATACTTAGTGTCCATTTTCTAAAAAAAGATACTGCTTATGATTGTGTGGATTATAGCCCTGACTTATTTGCAGATATGATTAAACGATATGGAAGTGTGGAAGCAATATATGATTGTTATTTTAATACAGTCAAAAAATCAATAAAAGCAAATTTAGGACCATTTAAACCAAAAAGAATCGGCCATATAACACTTGTACATAAATTCCAAAAAAAATTTCCAGTTAATTATGAGTATCTTCACACCATTAGCGATTTATTGAATATCATAAAAGAGCAAAATTTAGAGCTCGATTATAATGGTGCAGGCGTTAATAAACCTCTATGCAAGGAACCTTATCCACCTAAATGGATTGCTCAAAAAGCAAAAGATCTGCAAATCCCATTAATTTACGGATCAGATGCTCATCAAATAAAGGATTTAGGACAAGGCTTACAGCAAACATTAGGAAATTGGTAAAGATGCTGTATCTAAACAGATCACTTCATCAATCCATTTATTAATTTCTTCTAAATATTTTTTCATGAAATACGATTCATGTAAAAAAACATGCAGTACTTCCGTTAAATAATACGTATTAAGGAATGGCATTGACAAAAAGCTTTTCAATTGAATAATGCTATATGAAATGGTCTGATTTTTAAACTCTTTATTCTTTATGCCATCTTCCAAAATTTTCGATAAATAAAAACGTTCTTTTACATAATAGGTCGACATGATTTCTCGGACTACTTGTGAATCAATAGAAACTTCTCTTAGTACAAACCTTGTTAAATGTGGATGCTGGCATTGAAATTGAATGATGGCTTCTACTACTTGTTTTAGTTTATCCTTTGCGTTACTGACAACAGAAAAATACACTTGTTCCATAACTTCTAAATAGTTTTCAAAATAGCTTGTAAAGCAATATTCCAATAAGCCGTGTTTTCCATTAAAATAATAGGAGATATTCGCTACATTGACTTTTGCATGCCCTGCAATATCCCTAATTGAGGTACCATCATATCCATTTCGATTAAACAAGATAATAGCGGATTCTATTATTGTTTCTTTTGGATTTTTTTTCATATTTGATCGCCTCTTTTCTCTTGCTATTAATTTAAATGTATAATTAAATAAAGCAAATCTTTTTTATATCGAGAAAATAATAATTTGATAGGCTACCTTGAAAATGGTTCCGCTCTCTCAATAAGTCCGCAGCCGGTATACACTTCGCTTTCCATGGGGCGGGCGCCAAGCCTCCCCGGAGCTTTGCTCCTGCGGGGTCTCGCCTGTCCCGCTAATCCCATAGGAGTCTTCGTGTATTCCGGCTGCTCCCTGCTTACAAGTTTAAGAAAACTAGTTCTTTTCTGGGCATGGTTGTTTGCTTGAATGCTATTTAATGATTTTTTAGAATAAAAATAGCCTTTCTATTAACTTCTTGGAAACTTCAAACAATCCTTTAAAAGAATCTCGACAAAGTATCCTGTTTTTCTGTTTTTTTTGCTAAAATATGTTTAATTAATAAAGAAAGTTAGGTGTAAATTTATGTTTAACGTCGAATCATATAAAGGGAATCGTGAAGAAAAATATCAATTAGTGATAAAGCAATTAATGGCCCTTCTTGAAGGGGAAAAGAATATCATTGCCAACCTTTCAAATGCATCTGCATTACTGAATCTATTTTTAGACCGTATTAACTGGGTAGGATTTTATTTAGTAGAAAATGAAGAGCTAGTCCTTGGTCCATTCCAAGGACTGCCTGCATGTGTTCGTATTCCTTTTGGCAGAGGTGTTTGTGGTACTGCTGCCGAAAAGAAAGAAACTGTCTGTGTAGAAGATGTTCATCAATTTCCCGGGCATATCGCCTGCGATGCGGCATCCCAATCTGAAATAGTTGTGCCATTGCTAAAAGAAGATGGGACTTTACTTGGTTTATTAGATATCGATTCACCTGAAAAAGGACGTTTTGATGAGATAGATCAAAAGTATTTACAACAATTTGTAAACAGTTTAATCAAGTTTCTATAAATAAGAAAAGTATAAAGTCAATTATTACTAGGGCTAGGAAACCTTTACTAAATACTTATTTAATATTTTTATGTTACTTCACATTTCAAAAATTTTATATGTTCTTATCTTTCAAAAGAGGCTGAGACATAACTAAGTAGATAATAGGTAAAGACGAACATTCTCTAATTTAGCACGCAAATGGTTACTTCCTTATACTGGTTATTTATGTTTTTTAATATGGTTAAGTTTAATACTAAGTTGTTCCATTGCGCTACAGACACTCGCTTTCCGCGGGGAGGAAGTTGAGCCTCCTCGTGCTACTTGCGGTGTCTCAGCCTTTCCTCTACTTCCCGCAGGAGTCGAATGTCTTCCGCTCCATTCCACTTCGTTTTTAAAGGATATTTTCTAAAACCTAATTCTTTTACCAAGATAAAAACGAAATAGATTGGAAAATACGTAGACTCCGAAGCGACTCAGCGCGAGCCAGCCCCACGGAAAGCGAAGTGTATTGAGGCTACAGGTGATTACCACAAACCTTCTTTTTTACATGAATAAAAAACCCAAACAATGGAACGAAATATTTTTACATCTTCGTATCATTGTTCGGGTTTATCTTCGGCTGGAATAATTATGTCCCAGCTTCTTTTTCTTACTTATAAAAAATATGGATAACAGCATGTCTATTGTTATTCACTTACAAGATACGTATCCTGAATAACAATTCTATCTTTTCCAGTTTCCTTTGCTACATAAAGTGCTTTATCTGCCCGCTTAAAAATAGCATTATAATTATCTTCTTGTTCCTTATTCCAATAGGATACGCCGCATGAAATTGTAACAGAAGGTGAAGACGTTTCTCTCACTTTCGAAACAAGTCTTTCTGCAATAATAATTCCTGCCGAAAGAGGAACCTTGGGCAAATAGACAGCCAACTCTTCTCCACCCCATCTGGCACCAATGTCTGTACCCCGTATATTCTCCATAATTATATTAGCAACTTGAACGATTATTTCATCCCCAACTTGATGACCATATGTATCATTTACTGCCTTAAAATCATCGATATCAATAAGAATGAATGTTCCTTCCTTATCTTCTTGTAAAGAATGATTGATTTTTTCGTCAAGGAAATTCCTAGAGAATAATTTTGTAAGATGATCCGTAACAACTAATTTTTCTAATTCTTCTCTTAGCATGGAATTAGTCAATGCAAGAGTAGAGTGGTGTATCAACGATTGTAATAATTTGAAGATGTCAAATGAAAAGTGATATGGCTCTGGATGCATAACGATTGAAAAACCTTTTAACGTGCCAGTTTGGATCATGGGTACAACCATTATCGATTTATATTTTGCATCTTCTTGTTCTTCCATAAAAAAATCACCTAAAAACAATGCATCTTGTTCCATTTTGATTTTTTCTTTAAAATATTGAATATATTTTTCTGCATCTTTTGTATGAAAAAATTGAGTACTTCCATTTAAAACTGTTATTGTACTTGACTCAAAAGAGAAAAGAACAAAACCGACTTCTTTCGCATCAAAACTAGAAGAAATTCGTTCAGACATATATGTCATCATCTCAATTAAACGTAAATTAGAATTTAAGCGATGTGATGTCTCATTAATTAATTGTAAATCAGAAACTAATTTCTTAGACTGTTGATATAATTGGGCATTTTCCAATGCTCCACCCGCTGTATTTGCTAATAAAGTAATAAACTCCACTTCATTTTTTGGAAAATTTAATGTATTTGGTGCGATAACCTGCAACACACCATAAACCCCTTGTTTCCCTTTTAATGGAGCATACAAAATCGATCTTCGTTCTTCTCTGGAGTTTTCAAATTGAATTTCTCCTGTGACATACGCTTGCATTGCTGCGATATTTTCACTATCATATTCTAAATCCTTTATCGGCAGATCTCCATGACTGTTATTGTCATGAGATAATAACAGATGATAGGTAAAAGTCGGATAAACTTCCTGTAAAGTTAAGATAATTTCTCCAAGAACACCTTCCATATTCATCGATGAATGGAATTTTTCTGTAACTCGAAATAATTGTTTATACCTTTTTTCCTCTGTGACAATTTTTATTAAACTTTCCACTTTATGGAGAAAAAAACTAGTTTCTCGACTTAATACTTCCAATAACGTATCACTATATCCATAGTGAAGTAGAGGTTCTTTTTTTGTTTTTATCACGAAAAAATGGTGAAAACAGTCGTGATATTTTAATGGTATTACTAAATCGTAATTATTAAGTTCCTCTATAGGATTTGGCTTCCGATGAACCTTCTGACTTTCCAGCATTTGTTTTATTTTCGCTGTATTCGGCAGTATAGGATAATGATTAGAATCAACCGTTGATGCTTCCACCAGCCAATGATCATTCCACTCTTTACAACTAAATAAAGCAACCTCATTTACATCTAATACATTTTTTATAATAGATAACATTTCAGAAAGCAATTGTTCATTATTTAGATTATGGCTTTCTGTATCAACAATATCGAAAAAGCGACTTTTAATTTTTAATATTATTTGGTGGCCAAGCATGTCCATCTATTCATCACCTAATTCACCTTACTATTTCAATCATTTTTTTATCGAATTCTTTTTATAGAAAACAAGTTTCCCCTTTTTATGGAATAAAGAGTAAAAAAGTACGCACTTACTCTCTTCTATCTTAACGTCCAACTTTCCTTCTACTTGCATCAAAAGTTATTTATATCATATAAATAATAATGAAAACCTATAAATTCCCCTTCTTATTTCGTTATAAAGCAAGTTTCTACTATAATAATATGTATTTTTTTCATTATTACAAATCTGTCTTGTGCATAACAGTGAATAATATAACTAAGTAGCTTCGTAACGAAGTAGAGCCATTGGTACTTTTTGAAAAAGGTAAATAAA
This sequence comes from Niallia sp. WK069_GA_01, assembly GCF_983173855.1. NCBI lineage: Bacteria > Bacillati > Bacillota > Bacilli > Caryophanales > Bacillaceae > Niallia > Niallia sp. WK069_GA_01. The sequence continues at coordinate 1,568,689 of NZ_OZ470138.1, read as the reverse complement.
TGAAGTGTTCCATTTCATTAAGGTGACAGCTCTGTTTTTCTTTCGACTACGTGATCTTCTAATGTACTTAACCCCATTTACTTATACGTTTTTTTTCAAAGAACAAAAAGTTAATTTCATATAACTTAACCAATCTGATCTGTCTATCATCTAATCGAAAGGGAATTTGTCTGTCATATGCACGGAAGGAGTAATTAGGAATAACCTCCTATAATAGAGGCTCCACAATCTATAATTCGCATTATCTGTACTTACATCTAGATGTTATGTATAAAACAAAAATTAACTGTACCTTTTAAGAAAATTATTATTATTAATTATAGCATATGGTATAATAATCGGGTTAAAAAAATAATTCTTTTTTCATAAAAACCTTTGTTTTTTTACAAAGAATCGAATAATTGGAAAAAAATATACTTGACTTCCCACTATAAAAAACCATATAATATTCTTTGTGTAAAATATTGCAGCATATGTTAAAGGCTTTGTGTTTTATTTTGTTCCTCAATACATGTTATTGATGGTGTATTGTGTAACCCTTGGCTGCTAGGGCGAAGGTACATGAAGACAAAATAATCATAAATGCTGTTGCATCTGTTTTTATTTTACCAAATAAAAACATGAAGGAGGAGTCAATTATGGCTCGATATACAGGTCCAAGCTGGAAACTGTCTCGCCGTTTAGGCATATCATTAACTGGTACTGGTAAGGAGTTAGAAAAACGCCCTTACGCACCTGGACAACATGGTCCAAACCAACGCAAAAAATTATCTGAATACGGTTTACAATTACAAGAAAAACAAAAATTACGTCATATGTATGGTGTGAACGAGCGCCAATTCCGTAATTTATTTGATATCGCTGGCAAAATGCCTGGTAAACATGGTGAAAATTTCATGGCACTTTTAGAAACTCGTCTTGATAACGTTGTTTACCGTTTAGGTTTAGCTCGTACACGTCGTCAAGCACGTCAGCTTGTAAACCATGGTCATATTTTAGTAGATGGATCTCGTGTTGATATTCCATCTTACCGTCTAAAAGCTGGTCAAACAATCACTTTACGTGAAAAATCTCTTAACCTTGATGTTGTTAAAGAAGCAGTAGAAGTTAATAACTTCGTACCTGATTTCTTAACATTTGATGCTGATAAATTAGAAGGTTCATTTACTCGTGTACCTGAACGTTCTGAATTACCTGCTGAAATTAACGAAGCTCTTATCGTTGAGTTCTACTCTCGTTAATAGAATCGTAAAAAAGAGCCTGGAAACCTTGTTACATCAAGGATTCCAGGCTCTTTTTAATTTAGCCTATGTATATTTAGGTATTCTTCACTACTTATTTTTTAGGAACAAAGTTTAATCGTGATTCTTATTCAACCATTTAAACTGCACTTTCTATTGGTTTGAACAAGGCATAACAATTTCACACCCACTTTTGTTATACAGAGCTGAACTTAGTTATTTAATATGGATATACTTTTTTAAATCGTTCACATACAACTAACATATTTGGAGAAAATTCTATATTATATTCTTTTAATAACTCGGTAAAGAACCTTTCGTGTGCATCCCACCAAAACCGATAATCTCCTTCACCTTCTGCTAAAGCGAATTCCTCCGTCACCTCATTCATTGGAATAACTTCAATGGATTGAATTTGTATGACTGCGACCGTCTCTTCTTGAGCACTTAATACAATATAATACTCACCAGCTTTAGGTATTACTTCTCTTTCTAATTCATAAAACACAAAACCTGAAGTTGTCGCTGTCTTCTTTCCCTCAACAACTAAACGGCTAACCAATCAGCGGAAGCTCCAAATTGAAAAGCATCTTTATATTCGTGCCCTTCCTTATGATTTACCAGACAAAATTCGTTCCAAAATTGTTGTACTTTATTCAAACAGAATCATCCTTTAATCTAAAGTTATTTCTTTGTTTCACTAAACTGCATCGCTAATGGAACAAGAAATATTTTAAATAAATTTTAACATAATCACCTATCATATATTTCGTTTTTTAACAGTTTCGAATAACAAACTAAATCACATCAAAAAATGGTTATTGTCATCCCGTTGATAGATGCTATTTCACATTTTAATACGGATATAAATTAGAAATCCCTTACATATCACTAAAAAAATCGAGCATAAAACCTCTACGATTTTATGCTCGATTTTCCCCTGCCATTTATACTGTTTCTCTATGTTATCTAAACTACTTAAGTTTATCCTATGAAGGTTTTTTTCTTTAAAATTTAATTAAGAAATATTTCTTCTTGCCGCGCCGAATCACTGTATACTGCCCTTCGATTCGATCTTCTTCTGATAGAATATAATCAAGCTCGTTTTTGCGCTCTCCATTGATATAAACAGCCCCATTTGTAATATCTTCTCTTGCTTGACGCTTAGAAGAAACAATACCTGCTGTTACAAGTAAATCAACTAAGACAGCTTCCCCTTCTTTATGCTCATATGTTGGAACATCTTTAAACCCTTGCTTTATTTCATTTGCAGTTAATTTTTTGATATCGCCACTGAATAAAGCCTCTGTAATTTTAAGGGCTTGTTCTAATGATGCTTCACCATGAATTAATTTGGTCATTTCCTCTGCTAATCTTTTTTGAGCTTTGCGTAAATGCGGTTCTTCTTTCACTGCAGCTTCTAATTCTTCAATCACTTCTTTTGATAAAAAGGTAAAGAATTTTAAATACTTTATAACATCCGCATCTGCAGTATTAACCCAAAATTGGTAAAATTCGTATGGTGTCGTTTTTTCTGGATCCAACCAAATTGCTCCACTTTCTGTTTTGCCGAATTTTGTACCATCTGCTTTCGTTACTAAAGGTATGGTTAGACCAAACGCCTTTGCTCCTTCAGGCATATTTTTTCTTATCAACTCTAAACCAGTTGTAATATTTCCCCATTGATCGCTTCCACCGATTTGCAGCTTGCAATCATGGTTTTCGTATAAATGCAAAAAGTCCAAAGCCTGTAAAATAGTATAAGTAAACTCAGTAAAGGAAATTCCAGTTTCTAAACGGGAAGCAATTGTATCCTTCGCAAGCATATAGTTGATTCCAATATGCTTTCCATAATCACGTAAAAAAGTCACAATATCCATGGAACCTGCCCAGTCATAGTTGTTCACCATTACGGCCCCATTTTCTCCGTTAAAATCAAAAATTCTTTCTAATTGGCTTTGCAGGCATTTCACATTGTGATCAATAACATCAAGAGTCTGCAATTTTCTTTCTTCACTTTTCCCGCTTGGATCACCAATCAAGCCCGTAGCACCACCTACAAGTACAATAGGACGATGACCAGCATTTTGGAAACGTCTTAACGTTAAGAACGGTAAAAGATGTCCAATATGCATACTGTCAGCAGTGGGATCTACTCCACAGTATAGAGACGTCATGTTTTCCTTTAGAACATCCTTTAAGCCTACTTCATCTGTTTGTTGGTAAATAATACCTCTCCACTGTAAATCCTCTAATAAATTCATGTTTTTATCCTCCATCTATTCACATAGCTTTGTTTGTACATTCCTATATTTATCGTTGTGTTCAACTAAAAAACACTGTCTATAGACAACAAAAAATCCCTGCATTTATATGCAGGGACGCAAAATAAGCGCGGTACCACCCTAATTGAGAAAAAATTCTCCACTTTAAAAAGATAACGGCATATCCCGTTCACTGCTACTAATCCAACATGTTCCCAGTGAATGCTCAAGGAGGTAATTCATTCTTTTATTTATGTCATTTCTCACCAACCAATGACTCTCTAAAAAATAGTGATAAAAGAACTACTTATTCCTATCAACACAATAACGATCCATATATAGTTGAGTTATTTTTATCATAGAAACAAGATAAATGTCAAATGCTTTCGCGAAAAAAATCGAATTCTGCCTTCCCTTTATGCTATAATGTATGTGATTTTAGGGGGAATGATAGGAATGAATAAAAAGCAGGAGTGGAATAATTTCAAGGAATTATTCTTAAACTTCTTTACCAATAAAAAAACGGTTAAAGGAGCCCGTGTTACATATGAAGTAACTTGGAATATCGTTTTACTATTTATTGTTGTTCTATTAATTGGAGGAGGATTTGCTGCAGGAATTGGTGCAGGATATTTTGCCTCTTTAGTAAAAGATGAACCTATCCGCTCATATAACACAATGAAAAAAGATATTTATAATTATGAAGAAACATCTGAATTATATTTTGCTAATAATGTATATTTAGGAAAATTACCAACAGATTTAGAACGAGAAGAAGTAAAAATAAAGGATGTTTCTCCATATTTAATTGATGCAGTTGTTTCCACAGAAGATCAGTATTTTTATGAACATGATGGAGTAGTTCCTAAATCTATTATGCGTGCTTTGTTTCAAGAAGTTGCGAATACTTCCAGTCAATCTGGAGGAAGCACATTAACACAGCAGCTGATTAAAAACCAAATACTTACAAATGAAGTCTCCTTTGAAAGAAAAGCAAAAGAGATTTTACTAGCACTCAGGCTAGAGAAGTTTTTTGATAAAGAAGAAATTCTAGAAGCCTACTTAAACGTCTCCACTTTTGGAAGAAATTCATCTGGTCGCAATATTGCGGGAGTCCAATCGGCAGCAAATGGGTTATTTGGTGTTGATGCGAAAAAACTCAGCTTGCCGCAAGCTGCATTTATTGCTGGGTTGCCGCAAAGTCCATTCGGATACACACCATTTACACAGGAAGGAAAAATAAAAGAAAACTTAGATCCAGGTTTATCTAGAATGAAAACCGTTTTAAAAAGAATGTATGACCAAGAAAAAATATCAAAAAAAGACTACGAAAAAGCAATCAAATATGATATTACAAAAGATTTTATTTCAGCTAAAGAAAGTCCTATTCAAAAATATCCTTGGTTAACATATGAAATACAAAAAAGATCGATAGAAATAATTGCAGAGATGCTTGCAAAAGAAGATGGATATGAGAAAAAAGATTTAGAAAAAGATGATATATTACGAGAACAATATACCACTCTTGCAGATCGTCAAATTCATCAAAATGGTTATGAAATTCATAGTACCATCAATAAAAAAATCTTTGATAAGATGCAAAAGGTAGCTCAAGACTTCCCTTACTATGGCACAAACAAAGCCCAAAAAATAAAAGATCCTGTAACAGGAAAAATAGTAACCGTATCACAACCTGTTGAAACAGGAGCTGTCTTAATTGAAAATAAAACAGGAAAAATTATTAGTTTCGTTGGAGGACGCGACCACGATCGGGAACAAACGAATCATGCAACAAGTTCAAAACGTCCAAACGGCTCGACAATGAAACCTTTACTTGTTTATGCACCTGCCATTGAATTAGGGACATTATCACCTGGATCTGTCTTACCTGATGTTCCTTTAAGTTTAAATCCTGGAAGCAGCAGACCATGGCCATTAAATTATGATAAACAATATCATGGTTTAGTTACAGCAAGATACGCATTAACTAAATCATATAATGTTCCTGCTGTTAAAGCCTATACGGATATACTTCCGCAAAGACCAGCAGCATACTTGGAGAAAATGGGCTTTAGTTCGCTTGCAAAAGAAGACTACACCAACAGATCAACTGCATTAGGCGCATTAGAACAGGGTGTAACAGTGGAAGAAAACACAAATGCATTTGGAACATTTGCTAACAGCGGTGATTTTATAGATGCGTATATGATTGACAAAATAGTGGATAAAAACGGGAAGACTATATATAAACATAAAGTAGATCCAGTAAAAGTATTTAGTCCACAAACTGCCTATTTAGCTATTGATATGATGAGAGATGTTATTAGCCAAGGTACTGCAACGTCATTAAGAAATCGTTTAAAATTCCAATCTGATTGGGCGGGAAAAACAGGAACCGGTCAAGATTATAATGATTCCTGGTTTGTCGCAACAAATCCAAATGTTTCATTTGGCGTATGGATAGGCTATGACACTCCTAAAGCACTAGATTTAACCTATAAAGGTTTATCCTACGGAATGAGAAATATTTATCTATGGGCGGATTTAATGAACGCGGCCTATGATGTTGATTCTAATTTAGTTGATCCATCTACTCGCTTCCAAATGCCTGGCGGAATCGTCAGAAGATCTATCTGTTCTGTATCTGGTTTACTGCCTTCTGCCGGTTGCTCCAAAGCAGGACTTGTTACAACAGATTTATTTAAATCTGGAAGTGTTCCAAACAAAACGGACGACAGTTTAGTTGATGGAAAAATAGTTCAAATCAGAGACAAAAAGTACATGGCATTAGATTCTACTCCAAGCGAATTTGCCGAATCTGGGTTAATGCTGAATCCTGACTATATCGAAAAACTATTCGGCATTACCGTTTCTGATCCTAGCAATCTTGTGCAGAATAATCCGAAATGGAATAAAGTAGCTATTCCTACAGATAAAATAACCGATAATGGAAAAACACCTAGCGCCTTAAAAATCGTTCAAAATGGTGACGGAGTTTCCTGGTCGCAGCATAGCGAAAATGATATTGTAGGCTACAGAGTTTACAAAGACGGCAAAAAAATTGCTAGTATTAAAGCTGGTGAATCACTGGAATTTAAAGATGGCAATGGTTCCTATACCGTAAAGGCAGTGGATATTGCCGGAAGAGAATCTTCCTCTTCTAATGTAGTTACTATCGGTAAAGAAAAAGAAGAAAAGAAAGAAGAAAAGAAAAAAGAAGAATCTGCAGCTAAACCAGATGAGAAAAAAGAAGAAGAAAACAGCGAAAATAAAGAATCTACATCACCTGAAAATAATCAAAAAGAGCAAGAAGAAAAGAAACCTGAGGAAAATCAAAATCAGGATAATCAACAACCTGAAAACCAAAATCAGGACAATCAAAATCAGAATCCAAATAGTAACAATGAGGAAAGCAATCCTTAATTACTTTTTCTTCCTGTTCCCTGCTAAAAACTGGTGGGTATACAGCGGCTTTTAAAGCCTTTTTAAGGGGTTTAATGAATTATTGGATTATATATATAGAAAGAAGTAAAAATAAGCAGAACCATTGTTTATGGCATTCTGGCGGGTTCATACATAGAACCCGCCTTTTTCTATACCACTAAAAAAGGAATAGCCACTATAACAAATGGCCATTCCCTTTTTTACTGTAAGCTAGTATTGAACGTCTTACAGTTGCCGTCTAGCCCCAGTGAAAGATAACCTCATGCCTCTAAAAGTAAAGAACACTTTTGGAGACAAGAGAACATTTTTCTTCGGGTCTTTCAAGGCGCTTTCGCTTTTCTTTGTCTAGCTACACCGCCTAGCCCCTGTGAAAGATAACCTCATGCCTCTAAAAGTAAAGAACACTTTTGGAGACAAGAGAACATTTTTCTTCGGGTCTTTCAAGGCGCTTTCGCTTTTCTTTGTCTAGCTACACCGCCTAGCCCCAGTGAAAGATAACCTCTTGTCTCTAAAAGTAAAGGACACTTTTGGAGACAAGAGAACATTTTTCTTCGGGCCTTTCAAGGCGCTTTCGCTTTTCTTATTTCGTTGATGCTCTTTTTTCTATTCGGTGTGGAAGTACAACAATATGATCTTCCACTGTTTCTTTATTCATATATTTTGTTAATAGCCTCATTGCTACAGCACCAATATCATATAAAGGTTGAACAATAGTTGTAAGCTGTGGTCTTACCATTAACGTAAGCTTTGTATTATCAGAGCTGATAATTTCAAAATCTTCTGGCACATTATACCCCTTATCTTCAGCACCATGAATAACACCAATTGCCATTTCATCTGAACCAACATAAATAGCAGTTGGCTTGTCTGTTTGTTCCATTAATTTATCAAAAGATTCTAAACCAGATTCATACGTACAATCCCCTTCAACTACTAAATTCTCATCAAAGGCAATACCTGCATCTTCTAATGCTCTTTTATATCCAGCAAGCTTCTCATGTCCATTGATTGGCTCTTCTAAATCTCCAAGCACAAGTGCAATAACTTTATGTCCCTTTTCAATAAAGGAATTTACTGCATCGTATGTTGCTTGAGCATAATCGATATTTACTGAAGAAATTTTACCGCTTTCTTCTATACTTGCTGCCAATACAATTGGAACTGGCGATTTTTCAAATTCCTGCACATGCTCTTCTGTAATATTCGCTCCCATAAATACAATGCCATCTACTTGCTTTCCTAACATTGTATTTAATAAATGAAGCTCTTTCTCTGTATTTTGATCAGAGTTACTCAATATAATATTGTATTTATACATTGTCGCAATATCTTCAATACCTCTAGCCAACTCGGCATAAAAAGTGCTGGAAATATCAGGAATAACCACACCGACAGTAGTCGTTTTTTTACTTGCTAAACCTCTAGCAACCGCATTTGGTCGATAACCTAATCTTTCTATTACTTCTAACACCTTTTTTCTCGTTGCAGGTTTTACATTGGGATTTCCATTTACTACTCTTGAAACCGTAGCCATTGATACACTCGCTTCTCTCGCAACATCATATATCGTTATATTCATAATTTTTTAAACACTCCTTTTATTCGTCCATACTGTCTGTTTATTTTGCAGCAAGTAGCCAAAAACTAATCACTTTATATTGTCTTCATTTAGCTAATCTTGTCTAATTATGTATTTAATCATACGATAACGTTACAAATGCCGCAATGACAAGCTTTCATTTTTTTTCAAAAATCACTCTTTTTTTTACTTTTTAAGATGATTTTCTTCAAATTAACTGTTTTTTCATTAAAAAAGGCATAAAACAAAATAGAACCGGTAACACAAATAAAAAAAATAATGGCTTGTACTATTTTTCTACAATTCTCTACAACTACTTTTGTTATCTTTTTTATCATATTAAATACAATTAATGCAAGCATTGTACTCCCACTAAAAATTCTAACATATTTTTAAGGAAAGATGCCTTTTCACTAAGAAAAAAAAGCATAGGCCGATTCTCCAGCTGTTTGGAGAATCAAATACCTAAGCTTTTGCTTAACCATTATCATTATGCTTTTACAAATGGTGTTGCTTTAATAGCATGATAAAATTCATCAAATTGCTTCAAATCCATTTGTTGTGCAGAATCAGATAACGCTACTGCAGGATCTGGGTGCACTTCTGCCATCACACCATCTGCCCCTATAGCTAATGCAGCTTTTGCACATGGAAGCAGTAAATCTTTTCTCCCTGTGGAATGTGTCACATCAACAAAAACAGGAAGATGTGTTTCTTGTTTAAGTATCGGCACAGCTGAAATATCTAAAGTATTTCTAGTCGCTCGTTCATACGTACGAATACCACGTTCACAAAGCATAATTTGATCATTTCCCTGCGAAATAATATATTCAGCAGCATTGATAAATTCTTCAATTGTGGCAGCCAAGCCTCTTTTTAAGAGAATTGGTTTTTTTACATTTCCTGCTGCCTTTAATAATTCGAAATTCTGCATATTACGTGCACCAATTTGAATAACATCAATATAATCTAATGCTTCTTCAATATGAGCAGGACTTACAATTTCACTTATAACAGATAAGTCGTACTCATCGGCAACCCGCTTTAATATTTTTAGTCCTTCTACACCAAGACCTTGGAAATCATATGGTGATGTTCTCGGCTTAAATGCTCCTCCACGTAATAAAGTCAATCCTTTCGCTTTTACAGATTCCGCTACTTTAGCAACCTGTTCATACGACTCAACAGAACATGGACCAAATACAAACTTTGGAACACCATCTCCAATTTTTGTTCCTTTTAAATCAATTATTGTATCTTCTGGTTTCTTTTTACGAGAAACCAACAATGCTTTGCTATCATCATCTTGCTGCAATTGTAATCCAGCTTTAAAGATTTGTTTAAATAAATGAGCAACTGTTACATTATCAAATGGACCATTATTTTTTTCTAGAATATGATCAAGCATTTTTCGTTCTCGTACCGGATCGTAGCGATGTGCACCATGGGTTACTTTCGTTTGTGCAATTTCTTGTACGAGTGCAGCTCTTTCATTTATTTTTTCTAAAATTTCTAAATTTAATTGATCTACTCGATTACGCAATTCTTCTAAATCTGTATTGCTCACTACTATCCCATCCTTTTTTCTCATGCCCTAACAGAAGACCTTTTAGTCGTTCTATTTAGCCAAATTTTCAATATTCTTTATTGACATAAAAAAATATGTTACATTTCTTGTAATTGGGTTAATTATAAAACATCTTTTTTTCCTTGTCACTAACTTTCTTTAATAATTAAACGCTTTTAAGCACTAAAGTAATTATACAACAAATTTTTTTATACTTTTTTACTATTCTCAAATAACAAAGAAGGTGTTTTCTATGCAGAATAAAGAAAAATTATTCGCTTTAGATATTGGTACTCGCTCTGTTGTCGGCATTATATTAGAAAAAGAAAATGAAAACTACCATGTCGTGGAAATTCTTGCCCAGGAACATACAGAACGAGCAATGCTTGATGGTCAAATACATGATGTAATAGCTGTTGCAAAAATCATTCAAGAAGTCAAAGCAAAATTAGAGCAAAATCATGGTCCTTTACATAAAGTCTGCGTTGCAGCTGCCGGACGTGCACTAAAAACAGAAACTGCCTCCTATTCTGTCAAAATTGAAGGAAAACCAATGATTACAAAACAAGATATTATGCATATGGAACTTACAGCCGTTCAAAATGCTCAAAGTTCTGTCGCAGAAAAAAACAATCGCGAAAAAAGTCAATTTTATTATTGCGTGGGCTATTCTGTATTGCGCTATATATTAGATGAGCAGGAATTAGGAAATTTAATTGATCAGCAAGGAAATACTGCCACAGTTGAAATAATTGCTACTTTTCTTCCAAAAGTAGTAGTGGAATCATTAATTGCTGCATTACATCGGGCAAATTTAGAAATGGATGCTTTAACATTAGAGCCGATTGCTGCAATTAATGTCCTTATTCCTCCATCTATGCGCAGATTAAATGTTGCCTTAGTCGATATTGGCGCAGGTACATCTGATATTGCTATTACTGATTTAGGAACAGTTATTGCATATGGAATGGTGCCAATCGCAGGAGATGAAATTACAGAAGCAATCAGCGATCAGTTTTTATTAGACTTTCCGCTTGCTGAAACAGCTAAAAAAGAACTATCCAATCGTGATATCATTACCGTTACAGATATATTGGGTTTTACAGCAGAATTAAAAAAAGACGAGGTCATCAAGAAAATCTCGATTGCGCTGGATAAACTTGCAGACAGTATCTGTCGAGAAATTCTTGCTCTTAACAATCATAAACCACCTAAAGCAGTTATGCTTGTTGGCGGTGGAAGCCAAACACCTGCATTACAGCAAAAAATTGCGGAAATGCTAGATTTAGCAACGAATCGAGTTGCTATTAGAGGAATTGATGCTATTTCTAATTTATCTTTTAAGGATTCTACACAAAAAGGCCCTGAATTAGTTACTCCTATAGGGATTGCGATAACTGCTGGAAAATCTCCAGTTCAATATAAAACTGTGTATGTCAACGACCAGCCTGTCCGGTTATTTGAGGTAAATAAATTAACTGTGGGTGATTGCCTTCTTGCCTCCGGGTTAAAATTAAATAAATTATACGGAAAACCAGGAAATGCCATGATTATCTCTTTAAACAATCAAAAATTAACCATTCCAGGTACCCATGGGCAAGCCCCTGTTATTATTAGAAACGGAAGAGAATGTTCATTAGATGATACGATTGAAAATGGAGAATCACTAACTGTTTATAAAGGAAAGGACGGGCAGCAAGCATACATACAAGTTAAAGATTTATTAGATGATATAACGGAAAGAAGCATTCAAATTAATGGGGAAGAGCATATGCTGAAAGCAACGATACGCTGTAATGGCGAACCAGCATCACAAGAAACATGGATTCATGATAAAGATGCAATAGAATATACAATTGCGTCTACTCTTCAAGAATTGCTGCATTCCTTGAAGTTACATGACTATCTCGCAGAATTAAGACCATTTAAAGTAAAATTGAATGATAAAGAAACCGTGATTCCTTCCTTTTCAGGAAATATACTTCGCAACGGTATAATTGCTAAATTATCTAATACATTTGATTTTCATGATAAAATAACCATAAATACTAGAAAAAAACCTACTGTACAAGAGCTGGCAGAAATAAAACAAGTATTATTGTACCAAGTTATCCCGATAACTTTTAACGACAAAAAATTAACATTATCAAAGCAATTAGCACAATTTAAAAGGAAAGAACAGCTTCTAGCGATGGAGGATGAGCTATTTGATGGGGACGAATTAACAATAGAACAGAAAAATTTTGATGGATTTTTATTCCAAGATCTATTTGCGTATGTAAAAATTGATTTACCAAAAACAAATAGCGGTAAATTTGAATTAAAAAGAAACGGCGAACCAGCAACCTTTTTAACGCCAATTAAAAAAGGAGATCGTCTCGAGATTAAATGGCCAATTACTGTACACTAATTAAGAAACACACATGATTTCACACTCACACCCCGGCATGAAAATTTTTTCTAAGCCGGGGTTTTACTTTTTTGTCCATTTTTCCATACTGATTAATGCTATGGGAAGTAATCTTTACGTGCGCTTTTGTGGTGGTTCGACCCTGTATAAGAAACTGTTTGGAATTTGCCTTGTGTACACCCCTTTGTTGACTCTTCAATTTTTGAGGATGATCACGTACAGAAAAATGCTGTTTGACCAAGCTTATTCCACTTTCCATAGACACTACTTTGGAGGTTGTTTTATTTGGACATTTTATTAACCCATTGTGCCGGAATGGATGTTCATCAAAAAGAGATTGTAGTTTGTGCCCTAACTGGCACTAATAATGAATCCATTCAAAAAGAAACCAAGACTTTTTCCACTTTAACCAAAAGTTTATTTGATTTATTAAAGTGGTTAGAAGAAAAACAAATTACACACATTGCTCTGGAAAGTACCGGAATCTATTGGAAGCCGGTATACAACATCCTTGAAGGATATTTCGATATTACTGTGGCCAATGCCCAACGTATTAAAAACGTTCCTGGTCGTAAGACCGATGTTTCAGATGCAGAATGGATTGCCAAGCTTCTTCGTCATGGATTGATTGAAAAAAGCTTTGTCCCTTCCCAAGATCTTCGGGAATTAAGAGATTTGAACCGTTTACGCAAGAAATGGGTTGGTAACTTAACAGCTGAAAAAAATAGAATTTCAAAGGTCCTCGAATGTTCAAACATAAAGCTTGGTTCAGTTATTTCTGATATCTTTGGGGTTTCTGGACGTAAACTTTTGAAACAGTTAGTCGATAATGGATACCTTGATAAGGCTGATGTTGATGCCAATATCCATCATTCTCTCCGCAAGAAGGCTGATACCATTTCCGATTCTCTTTTCGGAACATTAAATGAACATCAAATGTTTATGATTAAAAGCTCTTGGAATCATATCATGTATTTGGAAACTTCCATTCAAGAACTTGAAAATAGGATAGATACCCTGCTTCATTCCTATCAAGAAGAAAAAGAAATACTTTTATCTATCCCAGGTATAAAGGAACACACAGCTGCTGTTATTATTGCGGAAATCGGAACAGATATGAGCCAATTCCCTTCATCAAGACATTTAGCTTCTTGGGCTGGTGTATCACCTGGCAATAATGAAAGTGCTGGTAAAAAGAAAAGTTCCAAAAGCGTTCAAGGAAACCCACATATAAAAGCTGCTCTTTGTGAGGTTGCTTGGGCTATATCAAGGTCGAAAAATACCTCAATGTCAAATGTTTTTTGGTCTCTATCTGCAAGAAGAGGAAAGAAAAAAGCTTTACAGGCTATTGCACATAAAGTTTTAAGAATTATATATACCCTATTTATTAATAAGCAACACTTCTCTGAACCACGTCTAGCTGGTTAGACGACCTTCCATTACAATACTCTATTAAGGTTGTGATTTTTTTAAAAAATTGAGGTCACACCCTTTCTTTACTATTGTCTTTTTTCTAGAAGTCCACGCTTCAAGATTTTCTTTACACCAAAATCCTGTACCCGCCCTATCAAATAGAACACGTTACTGTATTATACAGATACCCAGAATAGCCACTCGCCCGTTTTATTTTCACAGAAAAAGCGCAAGCGCCTTGTTTAGCCCCGAAGAAAAATGTTCTCCTGACTCAAAAGTGTTTTTTACTTTTAAAGGCTAGAGGTTATACTCAGTGGGGCTAGGCGCTGGCCGGCTAAATGCGCCATGTCCTTATGTCTTTGTCAGCACTTGTACATCCTGTACGGGGAAGCTAGACACTTATCAGACTTCAAAAAACTTATACTATCCTACCTTTTAAAAAACGCTGATTCTCAAAATTGTTTTTCTACCTTTGAGAATCAGCGTTTTTTATTTGTTTATTGCAGTTTTTACCACATCTGTTAACGCATCAACCGTAATTTTTCGATGAGAAGCATTCCAAACAACAGCATTATCAGTAAATAATAAAGCCTGTGGTGATTCATGCTTAATTTGATAGGATTCAGCAATATGATTGGATAATGGTCTTGAATCTTGGACAACTAAATAATAGGCATTCACATCATCATTTGCTGTTGCAAACCGCTGATATTCATCAAAAGCAGCTTGGCTAATCGGGCATGTTACACTATGCTTTAATAGTAAAACAGATGCATTATTTTGCACCACATTATTAAACGCTTCAATTGATTCAATTTTTTTCACTTTTAATCCTCCTCATAGGAAAATACAATAATTATTGATATAAGTTACAATACCATAGTGTTTATCGTATTGGGAAATGTTTGAACTCATGCTTTAATTCTTTTATTCTTAATCACTCAAACTTCGCACCATCAAATTCGTTTGCAAGTCTTGATATTACTCAGTTTAAGAACAATAAAATGGGAGGCTTGTTTTTTAGTGTGGGGGTTGCTTCGCTTTCCGCGGGGTGGGTGCTGAGCCTCCTCGGCGTTGCCTTGCGGGGTCTTTAGCCTTCCCACATTTCCCGCAGGAGTCTTCGCACCCTCCGTTACAAGCAACCTGTTTTAGAATAAGTTCTTGTCTTCGAATTTCATTACAGGGTATGATGACTAAACACTAGTAGCGTTGTTTTTTTATGTTATTATTCAACGTTATTTTACTAAAATGTGTCGCTTTTAGTCTATTTGATAATGTGGATGTTTTCACCAGTTCAAAGACAACAACTAATGAATCAAAACGGCTTGATTGGAGTGGAAGGTGCGAGACTCCTGTGGGATTAGCGAGACAGCTGAGACCCTGCAGGCCAAGGGCCGAAGCGGCTCAGCGCGAGCCCCACGGAAAGCGAGCATCCTGAAACGGAAAGAAAGCCCCTATTTATAAGAAATAATGTTTGCTAGATTAATCAATCACCCTTTTCTCATTGCTCTAAACCAAGTTATGCTAATACATGAAGAGGAATTTATAACTGCGAAGTTTGAGTTAATCATCAATAAAAGGGTAAAAAAACTCCACTGTATCTTTTTGTTCTAAAAGATACAGTCGGAGTTTTCTGTCTGTTCATCTTACTAGATATTATTAATTATACTTGCTTTCCGTTTCATCGAACGCTTTTTTTGTTTCTTCTAGCTTTTGCTGAATTTCATCATAGCCCTTTTGAAGCGGCTCTTTCGCAGCTTCAACTGCACCTGCCACTTCCTTTTTATCACTTTCTATTTCATCACTTACAGGCGCTTTTTCATTCTCGCTCGACGATTTCACCTTATCGATTAATTCATTTGAATGCTTCGAAACAGCAGTACTTAATTGATCTGTCTTATCTTTTGCAATACTAATAAACTCAGTACCCTTATCCTTAACAGTACCAGAAAGTTCAATTCCTTTTCCTTTTAATTTTGTTGCTTGCTCATTTACATCATTCATTAATTCTTTTCCAGGTTTAGGAGCAAGGAATAAAGCGGTGGCTGCACCAACAACGCCTCCTACAATTGCACCTAATAAAAAGTCCTTTGAGCCTGTATGTTCACTTTCTCTCGTATTAACTACTTCATATTCATTCTTCATAAGTTTACCTCCCAGTATTTAAATTGTTTGGTTATTTCTGCGTTTTGTCTTTACTTTGCGAGTACTCCACTGCTCTTTAATATTCATTGCAATATTGCTCCATTGAACTATTTGAGCAATTTTATCTTGGTTTTTTTCCAATTTTGTTTCCACATTGTTTGTAATAGATTGAACCGAATGATTAAATCCCTTAACAGATTCTCCTACACCTTTTACAGCATCTACCACACCATTTAAGCTTTCTGATTTTTGTTGTATATCTGCTGCTAAAAGATTGGTTTTTTCAAGTAGGACAGTAGTTTCTCTTGTTACACCATCCAACTGTCTTTCCAATCCAGATAATGTCGTTGAAACACTATCCAAAGTAATATGTAGAGATTTTAATGTTTTTGCCAGATAGATAACTAAAACGGCAAATGCGATTGCTATTAAAGCAACACTCCAATATAAAATATCAATCATAATAATTGCACCTCCATTAATAATTTAATACCCAATTTTTTCTTTTATTAAACCACCTCTTTATTATAGAGGGAAAAGAAAAGAGAAACAAATAAACAATTCAAAATCATTTTCCACACGCTGAACGCTATCCTGATTTCTCCCTTTCCTAAATACTTACAGGTGACAATAAAAGTTATGATAATCTTTTTCGTTTTTGTTATTTCAATTCTGTTATTTTGCTTTACCCTAATTCCACATATTTTAACCATTTATTTTTTCTTCCGAAAATAAAATATCCATAAACATATTCGTCATTATTATTTAAGAAAAATATTTTTTCGGGTACAATAATACTTTGAACAACTATTTTTACAAGTGGAGGTACATATGAAAGATCAAAGAATCGAACAATTAGCCAAAAATCTTATTAATTATTCTATCAGACTGCAAAAAGGGGAAAAAGTTTTAATTGAAAACTTTGGATTACAAAAGGAATTAGTTAAAGCACTTATAAAAGAAGCATATGCAGTTGGCGGGTATCCATTTGTATCTTTAAAGGATAATGAAGTGAATCGAAGCCTTTTATTAGGAGCACAAACAGAACAATATGACATGATTGCGAGTTTTGAGGCAAATGTGATGAGCCAAATGGATGCATATATCGGATTACGTTCAGGTGACAATATAAACGAACTTGCAGATGTTCCTGCTGATAAATTAAAAATCGAAGGGGCGTCCATTGGCAAAAAGGTTCATCGGGAGATTCGTGTGCCAAAAACGCGCTGGGTAGTATTGCGTTACCCAAATTCTTCTATGGCACAACTGGCTAAAATGAGTACGGAAGCCTTTGAAGATTTTTATTTTGATGTTTGTAATCTTGATTATGGCAAAATGGATCAGGCTATGGACAATTTAGTTGATTTAATGAATAAAACAGATAAAGTTAAATTAACAGGACAAGGCACAGATTTAACGTTTTCTATAAAAAATATTCCTGCAATTAAATGCTCTGGCCAAATGAATATTCCAGATGGAGAGGTTTATACTGCACCAGTACGCGACTCTGTTAATGGCGTGTTAACGTATAATACTCCTTCTCCATATCAAGGTTTTACATTCGAAAATGTTTCATTAACTTTCGAAAATGGAAAAATTATTAAAGCCACATCAAATAATACAGATCGATTAAACGAGATTTTAGACACAGATGAAGGAGCAAGATATATTGGTGAATTCGCTATCGGCGTCAATCCATATATTCTTCATCCAATGCAGGATATACTATTTGATGAAAAAATTGATGGAAGCTTTCACTTTACACCAGGTCAGTGTTATGATGATGCATTTAATGGTAATCATTCAAATATTCATTGGGATATGGTAAATATCCAGAGACCAGATTATGGCGGGGGTGAAATCTATTTTGATGATGTGCTAATTAGAAAAGACGGAAGATTTGTTCTTCCAGAATTGGCATCCCTTAACCCAGAAAATTTAAAATAAGAATCAAAAACAGAATTACCATTAGATAAAAAGAAATCCACAGGAACTATATTCCTGTGGATTTTTTATGCAAATGAATATATCGTTTCTTTATACAAGAGACTTTTCATAGGCTTCTTGAAATTTTTGTATATCTCCAGCCCCCATAAAGATAACAACTCCATCTTCATGTGTTTTTAACGACTCAATCGTATTTTCAGAAATAATATTGCTTCCTGGAATTTTCCCAGCTAAATCTTGAATGCTTAATTTCCCATGATTTTCTCTGGCAGAACCAAATATTTCACATAAATAAACGGAATCTGCTAAATTTAAGCTATTGGCAAACTCATTTAAAAAGGTTTGTGTTCTTGAAAATGTGTGTGGTTGAAATACCGCCACGATTTCCCGTTCAGGATACTTTTGTCTTGCCGCCTCTATCGTTGCCTTTATTTCTGTAGGATGATGGGCGTAATCATCAATTACAACTTGTGATCCTATGACTTTTTCCGAGAATCTGCGTTTAACACCCTCGAAGGACAATAATCTTTCTTTCACAATGTCGGCATCCAAGTTTTCATAATGACTTAATGCAATAACAGAAAGTGCATTTAATATATTATGGTCTCCGAAAGATGGAATAGAAAAAGTATTATAATACGTATTGCGTACGTACACTTCAAATGTTGTACCTTCAGTCGTTTTCACTACATTTCTTGCCTGAAAATCATTTTCATCATCAAATCCATAAAAAACAACTGGAACTTTTGCTTGAATCTTTTGAAGCTGCTCATCATCTCCACATGCAAAAATACCTTTATTTACTTGCCATGCCATCTCTTGAAATGCCGAAAAAACATCATCAACATTCGCGAAGTAATCTGGATGATCAAAGTCAATATTGGTCATAATTGCATAGTCCGGAAAATAGGAAAGAAAATGCCTTCTGTATTCACATGCTTCAAATGCAAAATATTCTGCACCCTCTATGCCTTTTCCCGTGCCATCTCCAATTAAATAAGCAGTTGGCTTTGCACCTTTAATTACATGTGAAAGTAATCCGGTTGTAGATGTCTTCCCATGTGCACCAGTTACAGCAATACTTGTAAACTGCTTCATAAAATCCCCTAAAAAACGGTGATAACGAATAACAGGAAGGCCTAATTTCATTGCCTCCTCTACTTCTTCATGCGTATCTGGAAAAGCATTTCCCACTATTACATTCATGCCTGGTTTTATATTTTCTTTTTGAAATGGAAGTATGGTTATCCCAGATTGTTCTAAAGCTACTTGTGTAAAAAAAGTCTTTTCCACATCAGACCCCTGTACTTGTAAACCCATATCATGCAGAATTTGTGCTAAAGCACTCATTCCTGACCCTTTTATACCTACGAAGTGGTAAATAGTCATTTAAAGAACCTCCAACTATCGTATATCTTTTAAACAGTATATGACACCAAACTTTATTTTGCTCATAGCATCCAACTCGCTATGTTCCTCTACTCGTTGCTTGCAACAAGAGAATATTTAACTTTTTTTTCCTTCTGCATTCACATTTATTCATTATACCATCTTTTATTAAGAAAAACTATGTAACAATGATATTCCTAATTGAATTTACTTTAATGCCAAAGCTGCTCCTATATATACGGTATTTATTCTGACACTTTACAAGCTTTTCCTAATCCAGTCAATATGCTGAGATGATTATCCATTTATTAAGATCCTAATCCAAATATCTTATAATGGAATGAATAGTCTTGTAAATATTTTCATTAAGCATTTTCTTGAAAATGGATTAACTCTACTTCGGTAATTAAAACATCACGAGGTTTCGTTCCTTTTGCTTCCGAAATAAACGCTTGTTTTTCCATCATATCGATTAGTCTGGCTGCACGATTATATCCGATTTTAAATCTTCTCTGCAGGCTGGAAGTGGAAGCTCCGCCTTGCTCGATAATAAATTCACATGCTTCATAAAATAATTCATCTTCTTCTTCTGTCATTTGTACTTTTTTCAGAAGTTCTTCTTGTTCAAATAAAAACTCAGGTTTTTGTTCGTTGCGAACATGGTGAACGACATCATCAATTTCTTCATCAGAGACAAACGTTCCTTGTAATCGAACAGGTTTCGATGTGCCATTTTCTAAAAACAGCATATCCCCCTTACCTAATAGTTTCTCTGCTCCGCTTATATCAATAACCGTTCTTGAATCAATTTGAGAAGAAACAGAGAAAGCAATACGAGTTGGTACATTCGCTTTAATTAAACCCGTAATAACATCTACAGAAGGTCTTTGTGTGGCAATAAGTAAATGGATGCCGCAGGCCCTTGCCTTTTGTGCAATCCTGCTGATCGCCTCTTCCACATCTGCTGGAGCCATCATCATTAAATCCGCTAACTCATCAATAACAATCACAATATAAGGGAGTTTATTAGCATAACGCTTATGGTCTTCTGCCAATTGATTGAATTTCGTTATATCCCGAACGCCTGAATGTGCTAGAAGTTCATATCTACGCTCCATTTCTTCAACCGCCCATTTTAGCGCAGCAGTCGCAGCCTTAACATCCGTAATAACCGGACTTGCTAAATGAGGAATATGATTAAAGGGAGCAAGTTCTACCATTTTTGGATCAATCAATAAGAGTTTTAATTCTTCTGGCTTTGATTTATATAACAAACTAACAAGCATTGTATTAATACATACACTTTTTCCAGAACCTGTTGCTCCTGCGATAAGTCCATGAGGCATTTTTCTTAAATCAGTAACAATCGGCTTACCCGAAATATCCAACCCTAACGCAACGGTTAAAGGGGACGCTGATTCTTTAAATTCCTCACTCTTTATAATTTCACTAATTAATACTGGTCTGCTCGAATGATTAGGAACTTCGATACCAATTGTGTGTTTTCCAGGAATAGGCGCCTCTATCCGAATATCTTTAGCAGCTAAACTAAGTTTTAAATCATCTGATAGATTGGTAATTTTACTTACTTTCACCCCAGGTTCAGGCTGCACTTCATATCTTGTAACAGAAGGTCCTTGTGTTACATTCACTACTTTGGCTTGTACATTAAAATTGGTTAAAGTAACATTTAGAACTTTCTTCTGTTCCTGTATCCAATCTGCGTTCTCCACATCCAGAATTGGCGGCTGCAACAAATCCATAGATGGAAAAGCATAATAAGGAATATCCTTCTCTTCCTTCTCTGCTATCTTGTTTTCTGCAATTGGGGCTTTTTGTTCTAGAGAAGTTTCTTTACTCTGCTCTGACTTCTTTTTTATGTATTGTCTGTCTTTATTTAACATAAGAACATTAAATGGCAAAGGGCCTCGTTTAGAAGAAGCTTGTTTCGGTTTTGACTCCTCACCAATTGGATCACTCTCTTCCTCTTCATTATGGGAAGAGTGAACCTTATCTTTTGTTTCCAAAGGATACTCCTGTTCTCCGTCCCCTATTATCTCCACTTCTATTTGTTCTTGCTTGCATATTTCTTCTGAAACATCTTCTAACGCGGAGATTTCCTTTTGGTTCTCTTCTACAACAGCTGCAGTTTCCTTTTGGTTCTCTTCTATAATAGATGCAGATTCCTTTTGGCTCTCTACAGCATCTTGCAGTAATTCGGTTTCTTCTATGAAGAAAGTATCTTGTATTCCCTCTGCTGCTTTCCATTCTTCTTGATAATCAGCTGCAGTCCATTCTAAGTTTTTCTGTTCATCATCAGCATCAGCTTCATATGGCTTATTTTCTTCTTGCTGATTAAGTGACACTCTATCTTCCATTTCTAATCCTTCAGATGTTCTCTCATCAAATAACAGCAGATTTTCTTCTCGTTTCGTTTTATCTATTTTCTCTATTTGTCGATCTTCGGTAGTAGAAACAATGTTTTTTATATGCAGGTCTAATTCTTTATTTTCTTTTTTAACCGGTCTATTATACCCATATATTGGAGATGGTGTTTCTGTGAGGCGAAATGGCTTTTTCGCTTTCGTAACACTCTCTTGTGGAGCAGTATATTGTTGATTTTCCTCTTTATCTTGTTTTGTTTGAACCAGATTTGATTGGTTTAGCTGCTTTGATGCTCGATATATTTCTTTGTTCGGTTCTATTGTATATTCTCTTTGTTTTTTTTCTCTTCTTGCTTCCTGTTTTTCATTATCTGGGATAACTGGAAACCGAAACTTGCCTTTTGGGTATTGATAAATAACCTTTGAATCCATCTCTTTCTTCCGATCATTAGAAACATTTGGTTTATGTTCTTCTGTAAAAGATTCCACTTGGTCCATTTCATTCTGATTATCTTTTAATATCTGCTTTACTACTTTCTTGAACCAATTCACTTAATATCACTCTTTCTTTACATTCTCTTTCCTATTTTACCAATATTACTAGGCAATTAACTATTGGTTTTGCCTTCTTTCTTTATCCTACCATATTTTTATGCGTTTTTTTTCAATCCTCATAAAAATACAAAAAAGGTAACTTACCATAAGAATAACAAAAAACTAGTATGCCTCTTTCATAGAATACTGCTCTCCATGAAACACAACTAATTTTGTTAAACAAATATCGTAAGTCACCCTCATTTTAGTTCTTTTTTATTGCATTCTGTTTTCATTCCGAAGTATTTTAAGCATCTTTTTCATTAAAATTTATAGACATTTTATTTTTTTTTATTTTTCCCAAGAATAAATATTGGTTCAAGATTTCCTTCCTCATATAAAAAGGATAAGGCGGTTATCGGAACCCTTCCACTAGCAAAAAAGCTCATGTTCATTTGGGCTAAAATATCGTAGCCTGTTTCATTTTTAATATCAGCAATAATCAATACATCCTGGTGAGGGACAGCCAATGCCATCGTTCCTTCTACTTTTTCACTCATTCCCTTTAAAAAAGCATCATTTAGTATTCTACTTGCATCATATCCATCATGGCTATTAAGAAAATAAAAAGTATTGCCTGCAACAGTATCTTCTTTTAATACAGTCGGTAATGAGCGCACGTTAAATAACGCGATTTCCTTCATTCGATGATGTTCCCATCCTTCTTTTTGCATTATCTGTTCATCAAGCAGCCTGTATGTTGTACCCATATCTAATGCATAAAAAATCCTCGTCTCTGCTGTGTGTTCATCAGTCACAAAAGGGATTTCTTCATTTGAATGAACAGGGAAAGACGTCGAACGAATGACCGGAAAAATATTCTTTTCCTTTCCTTTTAATTCGATATCCTTTTCGATTGCCGTTAGACCTTGCTCAATATAATAAACAACTTCATCAATAGCCTTTTCTTTTTCTACTTCCCATTTTGCGATAATCCCAGGAAGCGTTACTGTTACACCCTTTCCGGATACTTTACTCTCAATGCGAATTTGATCTTTTTTCGAATCAAACCGAAAAATCCTATCATCTGATTGCAACCTTGTTTTTAATAAATCCTTCATTTTACTACTATTCATTTTCATCTATGCACCATTCCCCTTTATAAGTTGGTGTCTAATAATCTTAGTTTTAAGATTTTCCATTCATTTGCACCATTATTAGAATAATTCTTGCCTATATTTATTAAAAGCTCTTGCTTATTATAATGGCTATATCATTTGTTTTCAAAGAGAAGGAAATTAGAAAAGCGCAAGCGCCTTGTTTAGCCCCGAAGAAAAATGTTCTCTTGACTCAAAAAGTGTTCTTTACTTTTAGAGGCAAGACTCACAGAGGCTAGGCGCTGGAGCTAGACATTAGAAAAGCGCAAGCGCCTTGTTTAGCCCCGAAGAAAAATGTTCTCTTGACTCAAAAAGTGTTCTTTACTTTTAGAGGCAAGAGGCAATACTCACAGGGGCTAGGCGCTGGAGCTAGACATTTTAAAAGCGCAAGCGGCATAAGTTTATCAATACTAGTCAATAAAAAAAAGCAATACGATTACGTACTGCTCTTTTATCCGTATAAAGCACAGATAGCCAATCAACCTCAAGTCTTATAAACCTCAGACATCCTCTATTTTATAGAATGACAAAGAGAAGCGTTTTACGATAATGAATCAATAAATTTTTCTATCTCTTCTTGTGTTTTTCTATCCTTGCTTACGAAGCGGCCTAACTCTTTACCATTTTCATAAGCAATAAAACTTGGAATTCCAAAAACATCTAGCTCTATACATGTATCAATAAATTTATCTCGATCAATATAGATAAACTCATAATCGCTATACTTTTGTTCAATCTCCGGTATAATTGGTTCAATAAAACGACAGTCTCCACACCAGTTAGCTGAAAATAGAAAAATATGTTTTTGTTTGCTGTTTTGTAATTCCTTTAACTCTTCTTGCGATTGCAACTCCTTCAATTTCATTTCCTCCCTGTGCATCTAATTATTAGTGCGTGTAGTTTGATAGTAACAAATTTATTTCCGTTATCCTAATAAAATGCTTAATCCTGCCTTGCTCATTTACCTACCAAATCACCCTTGTACTATCTAGTATATTCTTCCCGTTTTATTCTATTTTTTAAAACTATCTAACAATTAATGTTAGTTAATTTGACACAATATTTCAATTTTTTCCAACAAGACTATTGTACTAATGATTTTTTCTATTTATAATTAATTAACTATTCTTTTTATTTAAAAAACATTTTAGAGGGAGGACAGGATGCACACGATAAAAAGAAAATTATATTTTATTTTAAGTATGACAATTGTTGGTCTTCTCTTATTGTTATCATTCACTTTTATCCTTAATAAGCTTCAATCAAATAATAGACAAAAGGAGTCAGTACTACAATCCCTAGTAGATAAAAGCGATGAAATTAAAACGCTCATTTTACAGACAAGATTATATGAAAAGGATTATTTACTTCATCCCGATTATACAAATGTTGAATTAGTCAATACAAATGTTTCCCGAATATTGGAATTAACAAGGGATAATGACAAAAGTGAGATTGTATCCACAAAAATGAATAATCAATTTAAGGAAATAGCTGACCTAACAAATGCTTACCAAAAAAGTTTTATCGAGTTATCAGATATGTATGAAGCAATCGGCTATGATTCTTACGAAGGACTTAGAGGAGATATAGAAAACTCCGTCAAAGAACTTTCCTCCATCTCTAATTTTTCTAAAAATCAAAATATACAGAATGAATTAGAACAGATAAATAAATTAAAAGATCTATATATCACCACGAGAATGGAAGTGTTTTATAACGACTTTTTAAAAAGCAGCAACAAATTAACAAATAATGTTACTACAAATGATCAATTAAATGAAAATATGAAAACTTCCATTAGTAATGGTTTAAAAAAATATCAAAATTATATAAGCGTTATTCATACTTCCTATATTCAAACAGAATCTTACTTAACTTCTTTTGATGCTCAATCCGGAGCAATTGAAACCGTAATTATGACACTGGATAAAACGGCGTCAACCGAAAAAGAGACACTGCTTGCTCAAGTAAAAAAACAAAATACTATATACCTATCAATAATCATAACTGTGAGCGTTGTTCTTATCTTCACCTTATCTATCATTGGCTTTTTACTATTAAAAAATATCACAAAATCAATCAGTTTGTTAGAATCAGGAGCAAAAAAAATTGGTGCAGGAAATTTTTCTTATCGTGTTCCAATTGTTACAGCCGACGAAATGGGCAATCTCGCCAAAACATTTAATCTTATGGCAGAAAAAGTTCAAAAAAGCTTTCTTTTTATATTAAATACTGGAGATAAACTGCAGGAATCTTCTCAACATTTAGCAGCTATCTCAGAAGAAACAACTGCGCAAGCAAATGAAGTAAATTCTGCGATTCAACAAGTAGCCGTAGGCGCAACCGAACAAGCACATCAATTAGACAAATCGTTGAATATTCTACAAGAGGTAAATCTTGCTATATCACAAACCGGAGCATGGAGCAAAGAAATAGCTGCACATGCCAATCTAACAGAAAAAGAGAGTATAAATGGATTAAAAACCATTAAAGACCTTCAAACTGTGTCTGATCAATTTTTGTTATTAGCAAATAATTTAACAGAAAAAGTAACAATCTCTACAAAACAATCTCAAAATATTTCAAGTATTGTTGATACCATTCAAAACATTGCCGAAAATACAAATTTACTCGCATTAAATGCTGCAATTGAAGCTGCAAGAGCAGGTGAAAATGGAAAAGGCTTTTCTGTTGTAGCAGCCGAGGTAAGAAAATTAGCTGAAAGATCAAAACAGGAAGCACAACAGATTCATTTACTAGTGCAGGAAATGCAAGTTCAAATGGAAGAACTGAAACAAGATGCTGTAACAATTAATCAGTATAAAGATCAACAAAGTAATTCTGTGTTTTCTACAAAACAGGCATTTGAAAACATTGCAGAATTAATCGCCAATATCAATCACAAAATCGTCACTATAAATAGCGCTGTTTCAAAAGTGGAAAATTCCAATATTTCATTAACAGAAAGCATGAATGAAGTACATGAAGTTTCCCAAACTGCTGCTGCAGCTACAGAAGAAGTTTCTGCTTCTAGCGACACACAATTAGACGCAATCTCTAAAGTAACCATTGCAGCAACAGATCTTCACCAAATTGCCAATGAGCTGCATAACGAAGTAAACCAATTTCAGTTAAAAACAAATTCCACCATCTCTGAAAAAACAAAAGTTGCACCAATCCCAAAAAAGAAGCCGCGCCTCTTATCAAATATAAAACAAGCGATTTCTAACAAGAACAAGACCATATCAGAAAAGTAACAAATAAAGTAGACAACCACATAAACAAATTCGCATCATGACACATGAAAAAAAGCAGCTTTCTATTTTGTTTTATGAACTAAGTTTGAATCAGGGAGCAGTCAGAATACACGAAGACTCCCGCGGGAATGCGAGAAAGACGAGACCCCACAGCGTAGCGAGGAGGCTCGTAGATGAGCCCGCAGGAAAGCGAAGTGTATGCTGGCTGCGGACTATTCGAGAGTACCTCTTTTCAGGGTAGTCCAGCGACAAATACAAATAAAGCGAGTAAGCATAAGAGATCATTCCCCTTCCACTTACCCGCACATCTTTTATTCATATCCTTTGTTCATTATATTCATACTGCCCAATCAATACATGAAGAACATGTAAAAACATCGCACTCCTAGATACTTTGCCATTCGTCAAAATGCCAATAGCACCTTCATTATGCCGAACATTAAGCTTTTTAGCATATCGATCAATTATATCCCCTAACT
The DNA here is from genome assembly GCF_983173855.1 of Niallia sp. WK069_GA_01. Taxonomy (NCBI): domain Bacteria; kingdom Bacillati; phylum Bacillota; class Bacilli; order Caryophanales; family Bacillaceae; genus Niallia; species Niallia sp. WK069_GA_01. The sequence goes on along the minus strand of NZ_OZ470138.1, from coordinate 1,541,476 downwards.
CTCCACCTGCCAATAAATCACTTTCCAATTCCTTTGGCAATAGCAATCTTGCTCCTCCACCTGTAAAAATATGCCCTTCCTTTGTAGCAAGAGCTCCCCAATTGCATAAGTAAATGCCTTCTTTTGCAGGCTGCACTCCGCCTTCTAGACCAATTCCAATATCTCCATGCCCTTCCATTACTGCTCCTTTTGCCCGATTCACCGCTCCACGAATCGTTTCTTCATCAGAAAAAGGCTGGTCACTTACACAGGAAGATATATCGAGTGGAAGAAACTCAGCTTCCTTATTGAATTGAAATCCTTCCTTAACAGCAGCTATTTTTGCAGGATTTTTTGTTCCAATACATATTTTCATTTCCTTACCTCATCATCTCTTTATTATCTGTCTACTCGCTGATAGAAAATTTTCACATCGATAAAATAGAATTAACCGTTGTCTTATCTGTTGATTTCACAAGGTTCACTACTAATTCTTTTGCAGCTGCATAATCATCAATATGAATAATAGAAGCACTTGTATGCACATATCTAGAGCAAATTCCAATTACAGTACTTGGTACCCCTTCATTGGAAATGTGGACTCTTCCTGCGTCAGTGCCACCTGGAGAAACAAAATACTGATAGGCGATATTATTGGTTTCTGCTGTATCTAAAACAAATTCCCTTATTCCTTTATGAGTTACCATCGTGCGGTCATATATGCGTAAGAGTGCACCTTTTCCAAGCTGGCCAAACTGATTTTTATCTCCTGATGTATCATTTGCAGGGCTAGCATCTAAAGCATAAAATATATCTGGTTTAATCATATTTGCCGCAGTTTGAGCACCACGAAGTCCTACCTCTTCTTGAACAGTTGCTCCTGAGTATAAATTATTCGGTACTTCTATCCCTTGAAGTTCTTTCAGTAGTTCAATCGCAAGTCCACATCCATAACGGTTATCCCATGCTTTTGCCATAATTTTCTTTTTATTCGCCAACGGAGTAAAAGGACAGATTGGCAAAATGGCTTGCCCAGGTTTAATTCCAATTGATAAAGCATCCTCTTTATCGTCTGCACCAATATCAATTAACATATTTTTAATTTCCATTGGTTTATTTCGCTGCTCTTCATCCAAAAGATGAGGAGGTATGGATGCAATCACACCAATAATCGGGCCTTTTTCAGTCATTATTTGTACTCGTTGTGCTAATAAAACTTGATTCCACCATCCGCCTAATGGCTGAAATCGAAGCATGCCATTATCTGTTATAGAAGTTATCATAAATCCAACTTCATCCATATGACCTGCAACCATTACCGTTGGATCCTCTGATTTCCCTTTTTTAACTCCAAAAATACTACCAAGTTTATCTTGAATAATTTCATCACTATATTGACTTAATTGTTCGCGCATAAATTTACGAACAGCATGCTCATTCCCAGCGGCACCAGGCAATTCTGTTAATGTTCGAAATAAATTTAACGTCTCTTCATTCATTTTTCTCTTCCTTCTTTCCTAACAATTTTTATTATGTAGTCAGTTAAACCTTTGGTTTACTAAAAAGGTACTATTTTTTAGTGTCCCTAATTAAGTTATACTTTATTTTACCGAAATATTAAAAAGCATGCCACCATTTCCTTTTTCAATTATAATTCATCTGCTTTTCCTGATATAAAACTAAGCTAATTACATGTTCTCAAGAAAAACATATAAAAACTAGTCGGATTATTTTTACTTGTTCCATTAGTTTGGCTATAATGACAGAAGGGAAATGGAGGGAATTCGATGAATTGGAAGTTATTTTTAGCAGGAATTGGCGTGGGAGCGGTGACTGCTTTTATGGCAACAGACACTGCTGCAAAAAATCATGCACTTTCTAGTGATCATGTATTAAATATTGTAAAAAAACAATTCAAAAAGCAAGGATCCATTACTGGGTCTTGGATTAATATGCAAAAAGAAAAATTTGAGTATGAAAATGCCATCTACTATATATATAAAGGAGGCATTACAACCGAAAAACAAGAAAAAAAGGAACTGGTTGAATTTATTGCCGACAGTAAAACGGGAAAAATTCTTGATTCTAATCTAATAAACATTTAGCATTTTTTAAAATTATCACATGCAGCGCTAAAAGAGATATCTCATTTGATATCTCCTCCTGATTTTCCTATTTATGCCTTCACATACTTTCTCTAAATATTCCCAATCAATTATAGCTGCTATTTGTCACCATTATTTTTTTCAAATTCCCCATTTTTATTCCATGTATGCTCCTCTCCTTTGTAAAAAAAGCAGGTATCTTTAAGTAGATACCCGCCCGTCTAGTGAACATTTTCCATTCTCTTTATTTAGCGAAATTGAACTTCACAACGATAAATTCTGTTACCTTTATTGGAAAATTTCTCTTCGTATTCTGTCATAATATTGCCTTCATAATCACTTTGATGAAGATCCAAGCTAATATATTTCAACAACAAGCCATATTCAGAAAAACTTCTTAATGAGTACTCAAATAAACCTTGATTATCTGTTTTAAAATGAATTTCTCCATTTTCCATTAATATTTCTTCATATGTGTTTAGAAATGTTTTATACGTTAACCTTCTTTTTTCATGTCTCGTTTTTGGCCACGGATCAGAGAAATTCAAATAAACTCGATTTACTTCTCCAGCAGCAAAAAATGTTGTTAAATCAGCTGCATTGCTATTCATTAGTTTAACATTCGGAACATTCGCTTCAATTAGCTGATCCAATGCCGATACAATGACACTTTCCTGTAATTCAATCCCAATATAATTAATCGATGGATTTGCTTTAGCCATTTCACTGATAAAACGGCCTTTTCCTGTTCCAATCTCTATATGAATGGGCCCGTCTTGTTCAAAAATATGATGCCATTTCCCTTTATTTTCTTCAGGAGATTGGACAACATACTGAGGATATGAACTTAACTTGTCTTTCGCCCATGGCTTATGTCTTAATCGCATTTTGACACTCCTTCTTCACTTATCGTTCAAACAATAACATGCTTCAACTTTTCATGCAAGTCTCTTTTTTCATACGATTATTCCTTTATAATCATCAACTCAAAATACAAATAATAATAAATTCACAATAATTTCCGATTTTTGAGGAAAGGATAAAATTACAAACAATAAAAGAAGTATAAAGAAAAAAAGAATTCACAACCTATAAGTGAATTCCTTAACTGGTATTTGAAATTGCAACCCGTCTTATATGACCTGCAGAAAGGGTGTTAAAGCATGCCAATCAATCATGAAGATCAACTAAATTTATTAACGGATATATTAAATAATCACCAATCTGATTGTTGTGGATCTGTTTCTGAATGTGAACAACTAGAAAGACTCATTACTTCTTTAAAAGTAAATGGAAATATCGACCAAAACATCCTTCCAATTCTGGAAGAAATTCATCAGTACAGTCAAAAAGGAATTCAATCTGCCAATATTAATAATCATATTGGCTCCCATCAAGAGCAGCTATCACAATGGGTTGATAATATTAATGGATTGTCTTAATCAATCCATATCCTTTAAAAACTGAATCCATTTTTCCATTTCTGTATAGCGTGCTTTCTTTTTGTACCATTGGATGGAATTTAGTGTTTGGGCAACAACATACCATTTCATTCTTAGCAGTAATTGCTCATTAAGTTCATATCCATATTTAGTTAACCAATCTTTCCAATTTTCCTTTGGAATATACCAATACAGCAGCATGCCTAGATCAATGGCAGGATCTGCAATCATGGCACCATCCCAATCAATTAAATACAACTGGTTGTCTTCAGACAGCAACCAGTTGTTATGATTTACATCACAGTGACAAACAACATGTTCATCGTTATTAGTAGAAGGTATATTCTCTTCTAAATAACGGATTGATTCGCTAATGATAGCGTATTTTAAAAGTTCTTCATCTAACTCTGCTTTAATTACTGCAAAAATCATACTTGGAAGTAGAGACGTTTTGCCAAGTCTTTTTAACATTTCTAATAAAGGTTTAGATGTGTGAATTTTTTTTAACAGCATCGCTACCCGATCATCTGTCATATCAGAATGACCATACTCTCTGCCAATAAGCCACTGTTGAGCTGTAAATACATCTCCATTTTCAAATCTCTTTGTCCAAACAAGTTTTGGGACAATTCCTTCTGCAGACAATACGGCTAAGAAAGGAGATGAGTTTCGCTTTAAAAATAATTTTTGCCCTTTGTTTTGAGCAAAAAAAGCTTCACCTGTTTCTCCGCCTGCAGGGGTTATTTCCCAATCTTGTCCTAATAAATGTTCCAAAATTGTTCACCTACTATATATTATGCTCCCTAATTGATAGGTTAAGGAATCCCTGTTTGAATCTTTTGTACCCTATGTTGTAGGAAGAACAAACAAAAATGGCGTATCTAATATTAAAAACCATGAAAGTCTAGAAATTTTCTACATTCTAAACTATCTTTTATAAAAATAATTTCCAATTAAATAATAAACAGATTTTTAAGTAAATCAAATAGTAAAAATAATAATTATAGAAAAAATTTGATTCATTCATTTATAAAAGTAAAAATAGCTATTCCAATCAGTAACTGACAACAATAGCTATCACTTTAAATATTATCTCTTATTTCATTTTATAGTCAAGTGAATCTGACATTTAATATTATTTTTCAAAAATTTCTTTTATTTATATCCACTAAATCTTATAAAAAGTAAGAAGAAGTTTATAATTTTCCAATTAATGTAACACTGATAGGAAATATTGTTATTTGTTCATCCATTTCCAAACCATTATCTTGGTAAACCATGTCATCTTCTATTAGTTTCTTCCACGTTCCAGATGGCAAAGGACAATGGATTTGTTTATCAGTTGCATTAATATAAATAATCAGTGTTTTCCATAAGCCAAACTTCTCTATATTTTCTAATCTGTATTCAATGATCCCTTCCGAGAGATACTGCATTTTTATATGCTTCCGTATCTGTACTGCTGTTTGCATACGAAATGCGCTATTCGTTTTTCTAAGTGCAATAATTTTTTTTATATATTCTACATTTTTATTGTAATTCACCATACGATCCCAATCTAACTGATTTATCTCATCTGGTGATTGATAACTATTTTCCACTCCTTGTTTTGTTCGAAAAAATTCTTGCCCACTATGTAAAAAGGGAATTCCCTGGCTAAGAAGTACAAGTGTGGTCGCTAACCGATGTTTTTTTTGCTTGATTTCTTCCCTCATTTCAGGAAAGCAAACAGTAATTTTATCCCATAGTGTATGATTGTCATGTGACTCTACATAATTAACCGATTGATCCGGTTCATTAAATAGACCATCATCAGCATGCAGCAACCCTATGCTTCCTGCTAATAATTCAGGTATATTTTGTTCGTTTCCACCTAATGCATATCCTTTATGATCTAATTGAAACGTGCTCCCTTTTATCTTATCTCGAAATTGATCATTAAATTGGCCAATGTGAGGCAGCTCTTTTTGGTTAAGGATAATTGCCTTTTGCTTTTCTGGCAAGGCGGTTTGCAGGTTCCATCCTTCCCCAATTATTAAGAAATTAGGATCATACTCGGCACAAAGCTTTCGAACTTGTTTCATTGTTTCAATATCTAAAATACCCATTAGATCAAACCGCAGGCCGTCAACCTGATATTCTTGTAACCAAAAACGCACAGAATCCACAATAAACCGTCTTACCATCAATCGTTCTGAAGCAATATCATTTCCTACTCCTGTTCCGTTTGAAGGAATACCAAAGGAATCATAACGAAAAAAGTATCCAGGAACTATTTTCTCAAAAGAAGATTCTTCCTTTTTGTAAACATGGTTATATACTACATCTATAATGACTCTTATCCCTTGCCGTTGAACTGCCTGAATCAAAGTTTTTAATTCACTAATTCTCGTATAAGGATTATGTGGATCTAAAGAATAGCTGCCGTCTGGTACATTATAATGGGATGGATTATATCCCCAATTATATTTTTTTACTTCTTCTAATTCATCTACCTCTTCAAAATCATGTACAGGAAGAAGTTCAAGATGTGTCACACCCAGTTCTTTTACATAGGAAAGTCCTGTTTTTTCTCCAGTGTCTGTCGATGTATGAAGTTCAGCCGCTCCCACATATGTTCCCTTTTTCTCCACCCCGCTATTTGCATGAATGGTAAAATCTCTTATATGTGTTTCATAAATAATACTATCCACTGCATGTGCCAATGGAGGCAGGTTGGGCTTTATACATTTTGTTTTTTTTATATCAACAATTGCACCTCTCAAGCCATTAGCACTAACTGCAACTGCGTATGGATCAACCGCTTCTCTCCATTCTAAATTTATTAGAACAAGATAACTGTAATAATAACCTTCCAGATTTTCTGAAATGGAAGTTACCCATACCCCTTTTTCTTTTCGTATCATTTCTATTTCTTTTCTTTTATCAACTGTTTTTTCAGGATCTTGGATTATTAATTTAACTTGCTGTGCAGTTGGGGCCCATAAAGAGAAATCGGCTTTATCCACAGTATAATTTACACCTAATGAACCAGAATAATAAAACAGCTTATCAAATTCTTTTGTTCGTATAACCGCTCCTATTTGCAAGTCTGTTTTTCCATTATATTCATCTTCTACTATATATCCTTTCCCTATTTCAACAGGAACAGGGACTTTACATATATATTTAATAAAGTCTTTTATACTTTCTTTCGATTCGATAGATAATGATATTTTTTTCTTATCATTCACAAGAAAAAAATAATTTGATTCACCATGGTGATAGGTATCGGGAAGCAAGATTGTAATAATCGTTAATTCATCTAAATAAGCAAAAAATTCACGCTTTATCGATAACAACAGCCTTCAACTCCTTCAAATTTAACAAACAACTTGTATGATAATCCTTCTGTTTCAACAGGAGCAGCTCCATCTCTACCTTACTCTTCCTTTGTATCCCATTCATATCGTCTCATGCAAGTGGTTAAGCAATGCCGCAACAGGCTTTCGGCTGTTTTTAACTGAATCGCTTTTAATGGCGAGCGATTATTGCGCATTGTTTGGAACCAATCCTCGTAATTGCGTTTTTCGATAATTTTTAAATCATAAGGTGCCATTGGGTAATCAATGTAGCCATTTCTAGTCAAAATTGCCTTTTTTATAGGGAAATCAATTTCATGCATCTTCATTATTTTTTTAATCACTTTTTCTGTTCGATTAATTGATATGACTGGACTCAGGATTTTTTTTTCTTTATCTTTTCTTTTTTTCGTCCAAAATTTTTCATTTGAGCCGACAAAGACAGAGGATTCTTCCGCCTCCAATAATGTTATGCACCATACTTCCGTCGGTGTAATAATAATGGTATCTAATTCAATAGGAGCATTTTGCAGCAAAAAAACTGGTTGATAAAGCACCAAATATGTATCTGGAAATCGCTGCAAATAATATTTTAATACTTCATCATAGTAGAATGCTTTTTTCACAACGGATTTTTCAGTTAAGGTAGAGCTTGCCCATTTCATTTGAAATTGTAAAAGTTGATTCAAAAATTGAACTTTTAATTCTTCTATATTTTTTGGAGTTAAATAATAATTTGGTTTATAATCAAATGCAAGTTCATCTTCTTCTACTATCTCTATTGATTCTTTTTTTATTTCTAAATGCGCTTCTAACTCATCGTCTTTTTTATTTTTTTGCATTATTCCCTTTAATTTTGTAAAAAAAGAAGATTTTTCTTCCAGCCATTCTTCTTCATGTAGACCTTCCTCTTCCAAAAAGGAAGGTGAATGTTGTCCCATCTCAAATGCTTTTTTTATTCCTTCCCATTTTTGCTTTTTTAAGCGGACAAATCTTGATGGATAGAGAATAATATTCTGTTCATAACGTGAGATATAATCTTTTAATTTGACTAACTGTGCCAAACCGTATCCCCCTTTTTAGCCACCTTCCTTTTTTAAAAGTGGAAGGTATAAATTGCCTCGTATTTCGGTTCTTTCTCTAGATGTGTTTGGAATAATTGAATAGTTTTCACTTCAAATTCTATTTTTCTCTCTAAAAATAGGGTCTCTGACTCTTTCATATACTCCCGAAAATCGCTTCCTTCCCATTTTCTTGCTAAAGTAATATGAGGATGAAAGCTTCTTGTTTCTAACTGATATCCTGCCTTTTTACATTCCTCAAATACATGATTTCTAAGCGTATGTAAATGGTTTGCTTTCTTTAAACCTAGCCAAAATATTTTTGGTTTTGCAACATTTCCAAAAATGCCTAATTTATCTATTTGAAGCTTAAATGGTTGTTCTGACTGTATTTGTTTGGTTAACAGATGGATTAAAGTATGCAGTTGTTCTAGGGAAGAAGATCCTAAGAAAGCAAGGGTCAAGTGATAATCTAATGGATGAACCCATTTTTGAAAGGAAAAAGAAGATTGTAGTCTTTCTTTTTCTTCTTTTATTATTCCTTTCAATTCTGCTGGTAAATTCACTGCGATAAAATAGTGAGGTTGTATCGACATATAAACACCTTTTCTTTTTTTAGGTTTTTGGCTCTCCCGATGAGTCCCACAGCCTGCATACACTTCGCTTTCCTGTTGGCGAGCGTCGAGCCTCCTCGTTTCACTGCGGGGTCTCGTCTTTCTCGCATTCCCACGGCAGTCTTCGTGTATTCCTCCTGCTCCCTGCTTCAACACCAATAAATTCAAGAGAGCTGCCTCTTTTCATGTGTGGTAATGCAAAAATTATGAGATTATAAAAAGATATTTTTAACATATATGATTGCATGATAATTCCATTTGTATGATAAAAATAGTTATATGACTATTAAGGTAAGCACTTTTTTCGCTATAATGCTATTATATATCCTTTATCCACTATTTTAATCCTTTTAGACTGCTTTATTTTTTTAAGCTGTTTTCTATAGAATTGTCGTTTTGGAAAAAAAGTATCTGGCGTGTATTTAGTCCATTTATATGAGTAATTTGATTTTAATTTTAGTTGTTTTTCTGCTATTCGTCCATTTTTGGATATTTTTTAGTTATCATTCAATTTTCCGAAATATCCTTTATATTAAAAATAATCTTGTAAAAGAAAAGGAGCTTCTGATGAAAATTTTTGAAAATATTTCACAGCTTATCGGCAATACACCGTTAGTAAAGCTAAACTCCATTGGAAAGAATGAAGGGGCAACTATTTATGCGAAGCTCGAATATTTTAATCCAAGCAGAAGCGTCAAAGATCGTGCTGCCTATTATATGATTGCTGAAGCTGAAAAAACTGGCAAATTAAGTCCTGGTGCAACAATTATTGAACCAACAAGCGGCAATACCGGTATTGGCCTCGCTATGAATGCTGCCGTTAAAGGCTATCGGGCTATTCTTGTTATGCCTGATACGATGACAAAGGAAAGAATAAATATTTTAAAAGCATATGGTGCTGAGGTTGTTCTAACTCCTGGTGAAGAAAAAATGCCAGGTTCTATCAAAAAAGCTTTACAGCTAGCTGAATCGATTCCAAACAGTTTTGTTCCTATGCAGTTTAATAATATCCACAATCCAGATGCACATCGGCATACAACTGCCGTAGAAATTATTGACGCAATGAAGCAATTAAAGAAACCGTTGGCAGCCTTTGTTGCAACAGCAGGGACGGGTGGGACAATAACAGGAACTGGAGAAGTGTTAAAGGCCGCTTATCCAGAACTTGCCGTGCATGTGGTGGAGCCTGCTGGATCGCCTGTATTATCCGGTGGAAAACCAGGAAAGCATAAACTAGTTGGTACGAGCCCAGGGTTTATTCCAGAAATCTTAAATCAAAACGTATATGATAAGATTCATTTAATTAAAGATGAAGAGGCGTATGAATATACAAAAAGACTGGCAAGAGAGGAAGGGATTTTAGCAGGTCCTTCTTCAGGGGCAGCTTGCTTTGCCGCAGCAGAAGTTGCTAAAACATTATCAAGTGAAGATATTGTCATTTTTATAGTATGTGATACAGGCGAAAGATATTTGTCGAGTGATGTATTTTGTTAAAAACAATCTAACTCAGAGACAACTATACAATTAAATTTAACACCATGACACTTAAAAGTAGCTTTCTTAAGTCTATAAGCAAGGAGCAGCCGGAATACGCGAAGGCTCCTGTGGGAAGCCTCCGTAAGTAGCAACAAGACGGATCAAGCGTAGCCTGCAGGAAAGCGAAGTGTATGATGACTGCGGACTTAATTAAGACCGCCTATTTTCAGAGTGGACAAAAAGATAGAACGAACACAGTAAAACCATTTATCATACACATCTATTCATTTACTATTTGAATTTTCAGAATTATACCCTTTTTATTTACAAAAAAAAATAGTAAACTATTATTATCAACCTAGTAAAAAAGAAATTCTTCATGATGATTGAATGTTTAAACGACCACCTACTAAAGTAGGTGGATTTGGACATAAATGTCGACGACTAAAGTCGTAAACTAAGACTGAAGTCTTCTGAAAGACCTTAAGCTAAAGCGTACTCACCATGACTAAACTCATTCTTCAATCCTGAATATATCGTCCTTCCCTTCATTAAATTGATTAGCAATATAATTTCTTATCGTTTCTTCATCCACTGTTCCTACAGTGGCACAAAAATAGCCCCTTGCCCATAAGTGTTGACCCCAATATTTCTTTTTCAACTCAGGGAACTGGTCTTGAAGAAGCCTTGATGATCTCCCTTTGAGGTACTGCATGATTTTACTTGGGGCCATGCTCGGTGGACAAGATAACAATAAGTGGATGTGATCTTTTCCAACACTTCCTTGCAAGATGGTGATTCCTCTTGCTTCATATCCTTGCCTGATTAATTCTCGTGTTCTTACTGCAATCGGACCATGTAATACCTTATATCTATATTTTGTCACCCATATCACATGAAATTTAATATCATACACTGCATGACCATTTTTTCGATATCCGTCCATACTTTCACCTCACCTTTTTAGTATGGACATCGAAAGGCAAGGCTAAAAGCTTATACCGTCTAAAGACGGTGGAGTTAGACCACACATTTGTAAATTAAATAAGGAGTGTTAAATACATGAGTATTCAATTATTAAAAAAATCAGCCACTATTGTTTTGGAAAAAAAGAAGTTGCAGCATGTTAAAGCAAGAGTTGGTCTAATATTGGACATTTCTGGTTCCATGCGCTCCCTTTATAAGAATGGAACCGTTCAAAAAGTTGTAGAACGAATCTTAGCAGTAGCAAGTCAATTTGACGATGATGGTTCCCTTGATGTATGGGTCTATGATAATGAATTTTCCCGTTTAAAACCTGTTACTGAATTAGATTTCCCCAACTATGTAAATACTTACATATTAAATAATCCACTTATACATAAATTTGGACGCAATGATGAACCTCCCGTAATGGAAGATGTTATTGCAAAATACACAATAGAAGATCCAAGCAAAGACCCTGCTTTTATTGTATTTATTAATGATGGGGGATGTAAACGAACCATTAAAAAACCAGTTGTTTCTTCTTCTGACAAAGCTATTTTTTGGCAATTCGTCGGCATAGGACAAAGCAATTTTGAAGTATTAGAAAAACTGGATACAATGGAAGGACGCTATGTAGATAACGCAAATTTTTTTCCTATTGAAAATATAGAAAAAATTCATGATCATGAACTATATGATCAATTATTAAATGAATTTCCACAATGGTTAGAAGAAGCAAAAGAAAAGAATATACTTGTATAAGAAAAATGCGGGATGCTTTGAAATGCTTGTTCTCATGACTCCAGAAGCAGTAGACACCGATCTGTCAGAAACTGATCCATTCATGCCTCTCCTTATCTTAAAGAAAAAGAGCGTACTTCAGCAGCTTATTACAGCCTGCTACATACGCTCCCCTTGTTGCCTCTGAGAATAACCGAATTATAAAGAATGTAATTTAGTTCCTCTTATAATGCATGTTCAAAAAGGAGGATAAAAAGGACCGAGAAGTTCGAGGCGGTTTGCTCCCGAGCATCACAGCGTATGGTGTTAATACGTGAGAAGCGGAGAAGCAAACCAACGAAGAAATTCGATGTGTCATTTTTACCGGACTTTTTGAACAACCTCTTATAATAAAATCAAATCCCTTTTCCTAGTTATTCACTCTATTTCCCCACAGCTTTCCATAATTGCTTCCTTAAAATAACCTTGCAATTTTTTGGTATACTCTCCAACAACACCAGTTGCAACAGGAACATTATTAATAGATACTATTGGAGTAACTTCAGCAGTCGTGCTAGAAAGAAATACTTCATCAGCATCAATTAAATCTTCAATAGAAAAAGCTTCTTCCTTTACCTCCAACTCCTGCTTATTACATAACTCAATAATTTTCTGTCTTGTAATTCCATTTAGTATATATTGATTTGCTTCATGTGTTCGAATTTCTTGATCTTTTATAATCCATATATTTGAAGAACTTCCTTCTGTTACAGTTAAATCACGGTACTGAATACTTTCATAACAGTTAGCCTCTGCTGCTTTTTGTTTTGCCATTATATTTCCAAGCAAATTCAGACTTTTAATATCACAACGAGCCCATCTAATATCTTCCACCGTAATAGCTGATACCCCATTTGTTAAATGAGCAACTGGACGTTCTATCGCTTTCGTATATGCAACAAATGTTGGAGTAATCTCTTCCAATGGATAGGCATGATTCCTTGGGCTTGTTCCTCTTGTAAATTGCATATAAACAATCCCATTTCCTAAAAGATTTCTACGAATTAGTTCTTCTAGCAACACAGTTAATTCTTGCACTGAATAAGGTATACGAATATTTATTTTTTCACTACTTGCTTCCAATCGTTGTAAATGCTCATTTCCCATAAACATCTTGCCATTATAAACACGAATTACTTCGTAGATTCCATCACCAAATTGATAACCTCTATCTTCAATATCTACTTTCGCATCTTCTCTAGGAACAAATACTCCATTCATTAATACCGTACTCATTCTCTTCCCCCCCTAAACCTTTCTATCTATATCTCTCACTGTTTCCCCTGAATAGGATGGATATTGGTATTCCTTCTTATTTTGCTAATTCGTATATCGCTTGTGCGTAAATAGCAGTTGCTTTTAATAGATCATCAATAAACATATACTCATCTTTTTGATGAGCAATATCATCTCTCCCTGGAAAAAGTGGACCAAATGCCACCCCTTTTTCTAATGAACGGGCATAAGTACCTCCGCCAATCGAAATTAACTCCGCTTTTTCACCCGTCTGCTCCATATAAACTTTGCTTAATGTTTGAATTAATGACGATTCTTTCTCCACATAGTGAGGGTTGGAATTCGAAAAGTTTTCAATTAAAAACCCATGGGTTCCTAATAGTTCATCTAATTGCTGTTTTGTTTTGTCCATATCATTTGTTACTGGATAACGTAATGTCAGACCTAACCTTCCACCATCTTCACTAGTGTAAAACATTTTTCCAACATTTATAGTCAGGTCACCAGTAATATCGTCCTTATATGCAATTCCTAATTTTCTTCCTCTTGATTCTTGTGTAAAATAATCAGATAAAAGAGTGAAAAATGGGATCGCCTTTTCATCAAGGGATAATTGCGCTAGAAATGATGCTAGTTTTAAGCCTGCATTTACTCCATTATCAGGCTCTAAACCATGTGCGGAAATTCCATCTAGCTCCAATACTAAATTGCCTTTATCTATGATATAACGCCCTGTTACATTCGCTTGCGCTAAGTAATCATGAAAACGCTGGATAACTTCCTGTTCACTTTTCACTTGCAGAACAGCTTTCGCATAATCTGGAACCATATTATATCTTCGGCCAGCACGAAAGGAAACTATTTCTACCAATGCTTCCTTTTCCAAATTTCCCTTTTCCCGAACTTGAACAATATCAAAATCTGAAATTCCCTTTTCAGCATAAATAATAGGGAAATCTGCATCTGGTGCAAATCCCATTGTTGGCATTTTTTCCTCTTGAAAATATGTATCTACACAGCGCCATTCACTTTCTTCATCTGTTCCAATAATCATTCGTACTTCTTTGTTTAATGGAATATTCATTTCTTTTACAATTTTCATTGCATAATATGCTGCCATTGTTGGTCCCTTATCATCCAATGCACCTCTAGCGAATATTTTACCATCCCTTATTTCAGCGCCAAATGGATCACTTGTCCACCCATCTCCTTCTGGAACAACATCAACATGACAAAGAATCCCAATGCTTTCTTCTCCTGCTCCAAATTGCAAATGCCCAGCAAGATTTTTCACATTTTTTACTTCAAACCCATCTTTTTCACCTAATGAAAGCATATAGGTGAGTGCTTCTTTTACTCCGATTCCTAGTGGTGCATCTTCTGATCCATTTTCTTCGTCCAAAACACTTTTTATTTGTAATAATCCTTGTAGGTCTTTTATTAAATGATCTTTGCGGTTTAACACTTCTTGTGACCAATCGATTGTATCCATTGTATCCTCCTCTAAAGGCTATCTTCCTAAAAATAGCATCAACATAAAAAACATACCACAAAACGTTTCCTAAGAAAAATAAAAGCCAATTCAAGAGTCAATCGACTCAAACGTACAAGAATTCCCATATTATTTCTTTCACTAAAATGCTAACGACTGAATGGGAAAAAGAAAAGATGAAGATAAAAATTAAAGCACACAATACCTATTGCCAAACCAGTTAATAAATTTATTGCCCATTTTTTAGCCTGGTTATAACTAACGTCTTTTTTATATAAATCAAAAATATGCGTTGTATTCATTATCTTTACCCAAACGGCATGAGACCAAATCGATAAAAAAACTGCTAATATTATAAATAGTATGAATTTCAACCACATTGTTGGAAGAAAAATGATGGCAGTTGTGGTCACAGCGATTATTCGAATATAACTGCTCCAATAAGAAGAATTGCGAATAAATACTTTTATAAACAATTCTAAAAACCCAGTTACTCCTGTTCTTTTATGAAAGATCCTTCTAGATTTTCGATTAAATAAAGGTTTTTCCCTCATAGAGTACGAAGGCTTCTCCACCTGCATGGAAAGCTGTAAAATCAGGGAAGTAGAGGATAATTTCGCTTTTTTCTCCTCTATCATCATTTGATCAAAGGAACTTCTTGTTTTTATTTTATAAAAATACACCATTGGATGAAAAATGAACATCATTAATAGGAGAAGAGGAATAAATGGCTTATCTGAAAGCAGCAAAAACCAAATAAAGATCCCGATACAAAATAAAACAACTCGACAGCCGCTTTTCAAAAATTTATTGTTCCATTCTAAAAGAAAAAACTTAAAGAGAATGATCCATAACTTTAAGCTATACAAAGCGAAAAAAAGTTGAACAATTTGTCCCACACTCCAATGACAAACAAGAAATAAATAAGGGAGAGCTAAACTCGTTAAGACTGCTATTCCACTTATATGCTTAAAAATCGAATAAAGATAACCCCATTTTTTCATCCTATTAAAAAGAGAATATTTTTTTATTAAAAAGACTTTATCTGCCTCTAGTACAAATGTATGAATTCGACCTATCCAACAAAAACAATAAAAAAACAAAGAAACGAAAGAGAACGAAATACTTTCCATCCATAAAGGCGGAGTATGCCACCAGCCTCTGTAGATAAAAGAAAAAATAACAACCGCAGGAAGAACAAGATATACGAGAACTGTCCAATCCAAAACCTTTTTTATCACATTGTATTGATAACGGCAGTTTTGGATAAGACGAGTAGAAAAAAGCGTAAAACTATTCATTATCCAGTTCTCCTACAATATGATGAAAACAATCAAATAACGAAGCCTCGTTCCAGCCGCACTCTTCTCTAAAATCCTCTATTGTTCCCTTTGCAACCAATGTGCCATGGTGCATCACCAGAAAACGATCACAGATTTTCTCAGCTGTGTCCAGCTCATGTGTAGACATAATAATGCCAGCTCCCCTGGTTTTTTCCTCCTGAATATAATTCAATAATAACTTCATTGCCATTGGATCTAATCCCATAAAAGGTTCGTCAATAATATAAATATCCGGCTTGCTGATAAATGCAAGTACGAGCATCGCTTTTTGCTGCATCCCTTTTGAAAAAGTCTGCGGAAACTGATGAATATGTTCATGGAGAGAAAACTTTTTTACCAATCGTTCTGCATCTATTCGATATTGCTTTTCCTCTAATCGTTCAACTGCTGCAATAAAATCTAAATGCTCCCATAATGTTAGTTCATCATAGAATACCGGTCTTTCTGGAATATAGCTATATGTATGGCCTTCTGTTATTTTTACGTCTCCTTTCCTATTTGGCAATATGCCAAGTATGCCTTTAATTGTTGTACTTTTTCCAGCACCATTGGATCCGATTAATCCTATTAGTTCTCCTTTTTTCAGCGTAAACTCTATCGTATGAATAATATTTTTATTTCCTTCGTAGCCTGCGTTCTTTAGTTCCACTTTAAGTACATCCATATTTTCCCCTCCCTTACTTTTATACGAATCACGCTTGAAAAAGTTTTTATATTTTCCAATTTTTATAATAAAGAGCTTGAACCTTTCAGAATTCTCAACTATGTACGAGTCTTCTTGTTGCTTTTCATGTAAAATATGAAAAGAGAGAAGAAAGGATGACTATATTGGATTATATTAAACAATTAAGGAACTTAATCGGGAAAATGCCCGTTATTCTTGTCGGTTCTGTTGTTATTCTATTAGATGCAAAAAAGAACATCCTCTTACAGCAGCGAACACATCCAGAAGGAGTTTGGGGTCTTCCTGGAGGATTGATGGAGCCTGGGGAGTCAACAGAGGAAACAGCAGTAAGAGAGGTTTATGAAGAAACAGGGTTGACTGTATCCGACTTACAATTAATCAACGTTTACTCTGGGAAACAATATTATAGTGTCGCTGCAAATGGAGACCCATTTTATTCTGTGACCACAGCCTATTACACTACTAAATACGAAGGTTCCATCCAGATAAATAAAGAGGAAGCAACTGACTTAGCATATTTTTCTTTTGATAATATGCCTCATAAAATGGTTCAAAGCCATCGAAAATTTATAGAAGATTATTTTAATAAATAGGAAGAGAAAAGCTGCCTAATAGAGAGAAAACTCTGTTTGGCAGCTTTTCTTTTATAAATTTTTATCTACTTACTGTTTAATAATTGTATTAATTTGCTGTCCCCAGTTTCTTTTGCATAATCAAGTGCACTGAAGCCATCGACATCTTCTACCTTTATATCCGCACCATTTTCTAATAAAAGACTAATAATCTCTGTATCCCCGTCATAATTATATACAGCATCATGTAATGGTGTACTGTCCAAATATTCATCTTGTATATTAGGGTTTGCACCATTTTCTAGTAGATACTGAACAGCATCTGCATCAAATGAATTTACCGCATAATGCAATGGGGTAGCTCCGTCTATATCTAGTTCATTTACCGCTCCACTTTCTACAATTTCATGATAATCTGGAGTTTCTGTCTCCTCAACGAAAGCTTCATTATCATTAAACCAAGAAAAAGCATGTAATTTCTCTATCTGCTGTAAAGCACCAGCCACTATAGCAATAAATAGAAGCAAAACGATCACTAGGATAATAATGCCTCTCCAAACCCCTTTCTTCGACTCTTTTAATACTTGTCCTTGTTCATGATTATAAAAGCTTTCTATGCTATATATCCGTTTAGGTAAATGAGGATGAGTCGATAGCTTTTCATGAAACCATACAAAAAAGCCGGTTTCTTTCTCTAATTGCTCCATATATACTTGCTTATTTACCTTTTTATACATGTTAGGGCCAATTGCAAGCATCGTTAACGCGTTTTTTGCTGCCTCATATGATTGTATATAATAGGCAGCAGTTCGGTCACAAGTATATTCACACGCACGCAAATAAGCATTTCCTAAAAAGGGTATCCATAAAGCAGGTAAAACAAAAAAGCCCATTTGAACATGCTTTCTCTTTAAATGCGTAAACTCATGCGCAAGAACAAACAATACCTCCTCCTCTGCATCTTTTTCTATACAGTCAAAGATAGAGGAATATAAGACTACCATATTTCTCCTGAAAAATTTTGTAGCAAAAGCATTTAGAAGCCCTTCAGATTCTAATATATAAATATCCGGCATTTTTTTTAAACCTAAATCATTTGCCGTCTTAACTGCCTTTCCATAAAGATTCGGAAATTGATTTTCACTTAATTTTACTCCGTTTCTTCTAATTCCACCCATCATAATTCCATGAAGGAACAAAGATAATGCTGCTAATAGCAGGATTATCACGATTCCGATAATGGAAATCAAAAGAAAAATATAGCCAGTTATACTAATTAATAGAATAATAGCGAAATATATATTTTCCTTCTTATAAACCAAATCATCTTTTCTAAATGTATCCAAAAAATAATCCCCCTCTGTTAAGTCATTCTGATTATATAGGAAACAACTTTTCAATTAAAGGAATTTTTAAACATACTTTCCAGAACAATATACAAAATTTCCGACTATTTGCATAAATCCACTCTAAATCCCATAGTATGTACCATAAGAATGTTAAGAAACAAACAGGAGGTGGTATATATAGACAATATAAATCAAATATTTTGTAAATTTCAGCAATTGTTGTAGAATTAATCGTAAAATAGGGGTACAATATTTATAAGAGGTTTGACTTCATACTATATTGTTCACTATTAAACAGTTGAGAAGGAGTTGTCTGTGGAAAAGAAAATTACATACGCTTGGAGATTAATCTTCAAATAAGCTGTCGGTCGTAGGAATTTGCCAAAGGTTTGAAAAAAGGATAGGGAGTGGTTTATTGAAACCTTCAACTAACCGGATGTTAAACCGTATCAAATCCGTCTACATGTTTATTAGTAAGCGTGGAACTGTAACAACACAAGAGCTAGTAGAGGAATTTGGTATTACTCCTCGAACGATTCAAAGAGATTTGAATGTATTAGCTTATAATGACTTAGTGCAAAGCCCTAGTCGTGGAAAATGGACAACAACTAGAAAAAAAGTTAAAATGACTTCCTGAAATAGTGATATGAACATGTTAGACCATTTAGTAGTAAAAACTTCTGTTTAGAAGAAAATGAATTTTGATTCTTATTAACAAATAATGTATACAATTTCCCACAAAAAAACGCCCAATGAGATGGATGGGCGTTTTTTTTGTGGGAAACTGGCAGAGACAGATTCATTTTCACATAGTAAACAAACACTATACATGCTGTAAGGAAAAACATTCGTTCAGCCTGGACTTTAAAGTAAAACTTTTTCTTTACTTTTATCATTCATAAGTTTTTTTCCTATAGAAAGTGATAAATGACTTTTTTGAATTTCGTTTTTAAAAATGCACTGGTATCAATTCTTCGTTTATCGCTCTAAACTCATAGTCTTCTTTTTGTAAATATTGCAGCAGCAACCCTAAGTATTGAGCTGTCGTTTGGCGATCATGCAATAAAATAACAACTTTACTGTGATTAACATGTTTTAATTGATTAATTGTATCCGTTACATATCTTTTATCTCCATAATACCAATCGCGGCTATCTATATTCCAATCCCATAAAATATAACCAGCTTTTTTCACTTTATTTAGATATTCTTCATTCATGTATGGTTTACTTCCATAAGGTGTTCGAATAAGCATGCTTTTTTGATGAATAATTTGCTCCAATTCTTCATTTGTTTTTTCCATTTCATTTACGACAGAACTACTCGTAGCATATACTTGTTTCACATCATGCGTAACACCATGCAGTCCAATAGAATGACCATGCTTATATGCTTCTTTTACAATAGTTTTATATTTTTCCATATTTGGCTCTAAATAAAAAAAGGTTGCTTTCGCATCATAATTTTGAAGTTGTTCTAATATGGAAGATGATGCACCACTCGGACCATCATCAAATGTTAAATAAACGATTTTTTTCCCCATGTCTTCTGCTTCTTGCTTCGCTTTCAATTGTTCTTCTCTCTCTTGCTTCTTTTTTTGAATCAGAGGATTATCTTTTTGCAAGGGGGGATGATATATTTGTTTTTCCTGTAATATACTCACTTGTTTTCTTGTACTTCCCGCTGTTCTTTCTGCCATTATATTCCATAAGAAAACACTTACTAAAGTGATAAATAGAATGCTAATACTATAGATTTGCAGTCTTTCTGTTCTTTTTTTTGGGTTTTTCATCTTGCTGCCACACTTTCTATAACTATTCTTTATTTAAGTATAAAGGATAGAAAAGAAAAATGGTTACAAAAAAATGACAATTATTAAAAAAACATGTCAAAAGACTAAAAAGTACGAGAAGCTGGGACATAAGTATTCTAGCCGAAGATAAACTCGAACCATGATACGAGGATGTAAAAAAAATTCCGTATCATGGTTTGGGTTTTTTATTCATGTAAAAAAGAAGGTTTGTGGTAATCACCCGCAGCCTGCATACACTTCGCTTTCCGTGGGGCTCGCACTGAGCCGCTTCGGCCCTTGGCCTGCAGGTCGAGTAGACGGGAGCCTCTCCATGTTGGATTGTGCTCCGCTGCCCCTCCACGAACCGTGCGTGCGGAACTACCGCACACGGCTCTTCCCTATTATCTTTTACAGAATGTAAGAAATCTCTTTTTTACGTTCGAATATATTGACCTTTATTCTTGGCTCTGGAAATGGGAATCTCTCTAGAAAGAGAGTAAACTTCTCCCAGTTGAATGACTTCTTTTGACTTCGTCTATTCATCCATTTGTAGAATAGTCTTCTCACTCTATCTTTGAAATTACTCACTTGCCTTATGTTGTCCGTTACACCATAATAGTTGTAGTAGCCAACTAAGGAACGGTCTAGTCTACTTTTTATTTCATGGATATTAGTGGTTCGATTCGCTTTCAACCATTCTTTCTTTTCCTTGAGCTTGGCTCGCATTTTCTTCCTGCTTGATTTGAGTTTCACTCGAAATTTTCCTGATTTACTTTTGCTACAATAGTGTGTAAATCCTAGGAAATCGAACGTAGGAGGTTTTCCTCCTCCGTTTCTTTTGCAGTCTTTTTCCGCAAACCGACCAAATGGAATGATTTTCGTTTTATCCTCTGCTACTTCGAGATGGAACTTCTTCAAGCGTTGAATCAATGCTTGATAGAATGCTTGCGCGTCTTCTTTTACTTGAAAACAACAGACAAAGTCATCTGCGTATCTAACGATATACGCTTGCCCCTTACATTGTTTTCTTACCACCTTCTCAAACCATAAATCCAGCACATAATGGAGGTATATATTGGCTAGGATAGGAGAAATAATGCCACCCTGTGGCGTTCCTGTCTCCGTTTTATACTGCTTTCCCTCTTCCATATATCCACCTTTTAAGAACCTAGCTATCAGTCTCAAAAGATTCGGATCATTTATTCGGTGTTTCAGAAACTCCATCATCCATGCATGATCCACATTATCAAAGAACCCTTTGATATCGGCGTCGACAATATAGTTGGTATATCTATCATTGATATACACATTCAGTATTTTCAGCGCATCATGACAGTTACGTTTTGGACGAAAACCAAAGGAACTATCCAAGAAATCCTGTTCATAGATGGCATTTAAGATTTTCGCTAATCCACGTTGCACTATTTTATCTTCATGTTCAGGAATACCTAATGGTCTTTTCTTGTTTGTTCCTGGTTTGCCTATATAGGTTCTCCGAACTGGAACTGGTCGATAACTTTTCTGCTTCATACGTCTTACTAAATCAGAAATGTTTGTTTCCAACTCTAGCTCGTATTCTTCTTTGGTGGTCTGGTGTATGCCAGGTGCTTTTCTGTTTGGTAATTCATTATGACACTGTTTCAGTGACGACTCGTTCAATAAGTGTGTGAGTGATGTAAACTTCATTTTTGGTTGAGATTTCGCTACTTCTGCTATCCTTATTAGTTTTGTTTCCATTTCTTCACCTATCTCTGTGTATAGTAAATGTTTCCCCAAAAGGGCAATAATAGGGTAGCTGCCTTTCCTCCATCAGAATTACCCGATTTCATTGGTACTACGCAGCTATCCGACTTCCTGTCAGCGTTTGGCTTGCTTGCTTTTTATCGCTTGGTTCGCCATACTCTCTATTCATCTAGAAAGACTAAACAGGATCTCCCGAGTTGCTACCATATATCGATGTATAACGTGCCGAGGTCACCGACTCCGAAGAGGTTTCTGTTTTCTCGCCATTTTACGAAAATAGAAATATTGCTTTCTGTAGAGACCAGCACATCAGCCCTCTTGTATGCAGATTTCGGAGCTCCATCCCTTCAACCATTTGGCTTACGGCCCATTACCTCGCTGTCTACGCTTAAAAGCAAGGGTTTCCCCTTGCCCTCCAAGACTCGCTACGAGTGAATGGCTAGTTCTTTCTCGGTGGGAATTCCACCCACTATATATGGCAACCTAGGCTCGGTCGCTCGGTCTCAGCTGTCTCGCTAATCCCACAGGAGTCTATGTGTATGCAGGCTGCTCCATTTTTCGATCTTTTCATTTTTTTCTTGGTAAAAGAATTAGGTTTTTAGAAAATAGTCTTTAAAAACGAAGTGGAATGGAGCGAAGGACACTCGACTCCTACGGGAAATAGAGGAAAGCGAGTGTCTGTAGCGCAATGAAACAACATAGTTTATATACTTAACTATATGAAAAAAATAAATAACCAGTAGAGGGAAGCAACCATTAACGTGCTAAATTAGAGAATGTTCGCTTTTACCTATTATCTATTTAATTATGTCTCAGCCTCCAGCAGAAAAATTACACTTTCCTTCAAAAGAAAAACGCAAGCGCCTTGAACCGCTCTGAAGAAAAATGTTCACATGAAATTTATCTTTCTTACCTTTTTAAAAAAACGCTCATAAAAAATGAGACGTTTTAGTTTACTTCATATGTTTGTAAAAGAAGAATTTCTTCATCTGTTAGTTCCCTATATTCTCCTAATTCTAATGATTCATCTAGAGGCAAAGGTCCCATCGAGATTCTTTTTAAGTACATTACTTTTTTGTCAACACTTTCAAACATTCTTTTCACTTGATGAAATTTCCCTTCTGAAATGGTCAATTCAATATCGGATGTTTCTCCAGCTTTTACAATTTTTAACTCTCCTGGTTTAGTCACATAGCCATCATCTAATACAACGCCTTTTTTAAAATCGATTATATCTGCTTCTGTTACTTCTCCTTTAATAACGGCAAAATATGTTTTAGGGACATGTTTTTTGGGAGACAAAAGCCGATGTGACAACTTTCCATCGTTGGTAATTAGTAAAAGTCCCTCTGTATCTTTATCTAATCGTCCGACCGGAAAAGGGTTATACACAGCATCTTCTATTTGTAGAAGATCAATAACCGTCTCTTCTCTTGTATCTTCTGTAGCGGAGATGACGCCAGGTGGTTTATTCATCATTAAATAGATAAATTCTTTATATTCTACTATGTCCCCGTATAGGGTAACAACATCTTTGGAAGGGTCCACTTGTTGCTTAGCATCTTTTACGATTACATCATTTATCTTCACTGCTTTGCTTTTCAGCAGCATCTTTGCTTCTTTTCTGCTGCCATAACCAAGATTTGCTAACATTTTATCAATTCTCATCATTTTCACAACCTAACTTATTTTCCATAAAGACTACTTTGAAAAAAGGGTTTATTTCTTTCAATGGGTCCGCAGCCGGAATACACTTGGCTTTCCATGGGGCTACGCTTGAGCCTCCTCGGAGTAAACTCCTGCTATCTTCTCGCCTATCCCGCAAATCCCATAGGAGTCTTCGTGTATTCCGGCTTCTCCCTGCTTCAACTAACCATAAACTTAGAGAAACTGCTTCTTTTCATGTGCCATGGTACGAATTTTTATTTATGGTGGTCTCACTTTTAAAAGGGAAGTCTCAATTTTTGTTTAATGCGTACTGCTCGATCTCCAAATAGAATATAAATTAATTTTGTCCGATATGCTAAATAAGCATATAAAATTGCTCCGATGACCCCTGTTATAATCACAATGATAAAAGAGGCGGCAACCGATTTAGTTGATAAAAACAGTGTTAACAGCTTATAAACCAATTCTGATCCAATAAGCATAATTACGGTAAACCCTAGAATAAGTACACATCTTCTAAACACTAATTTAAAAGAATAATTAGCATACACTTTAATAACAGCTAGATTAATGATAATGGATACTGTATAGCCTAATGCAGTTGCTGTGATAGCACCCATTGCTTCCCATTTTTCAATAAGTGGAATATTTAAGCTTAGCTTGACTAATATACCTACTAATAAACTAAGAATAGTAAATCGTTGTTCATTAATACCTTGTAAAATGGCAGCTGTTACTGCATAAAGGGAAAATAAAATAGCCACCGGTGAATACATTCTTAATATTTCAGTCCCTAGTTGCAAGTTAGCTGTTCCATAAAATAATCGGTAAACTGGCTCTGCTAACACAGATAATCCGATGACTGCTGGAAGTGTAATAAATAATAATACTTGAAATGTTTGATCCAAATTATAGTTAACATTCAATTGATCTTCCTTAACAAATGCTTTCGTAATCATCGGCACTAAAGCTAATGAAAAAGCAGTTGCCAACGAGACAGGAATAATCACGATTTTATGTGTTTGGTAATTAAAAATAGTTAACGCCGTTTCTGAAATAGTGCTCAATCCAACTTTAGCCATTGCTAAATTAAAAGTAGTAGTATCAACTAGCTGAAATAGAGGATTAGCTATTCCGACAAAAACAAAAGGAGCTGCTGAAATTAGAATTTCCTTATACATAGACGGCAAAGAAACATCTGCTAATTGTCCCTTGTCTTGTAATAATAGCTGATCTAAATTTCCTTTTCGTTTTTTCCAATACCATAAAAGAACTGCTAATCCGCCAAGAGCACCTACAAATGCCGCAAATGTTGCAATACTTACGGCGGTGAGCAATTTTCCTTTTAAAACATAGATAACAATTGCTGCGCCACCTAACAAAAAGATGATTCTAACAATTTGTTCTACCACTTGCGAAACTGCAGAAGGCCCCATGGATTCATGTCCTTGAAAGAAACCTCTAATTAAGCTCATAAACGGAACTACAATTAATGCAAAACTAACAGCTCGAATAACGGTAGTGACTTCTTCCACAGTAGAAACTATATCATCATCTGGGATAATAATATCTGCCAAATATGGTGCTATAAAATAGACTAGTAAAAAAGCACAAAAACCAGTGCATGACATAACAAGCAAACCAGATTTAAACAACCGTCTTCCTAGAGCATATTCCCCCATTGCATTATATTTTGAGATAAATTTGCTGATAGCCAATGGAATACCTGCTGTTGCAATACTAATTACAATAGAATAAACTACATAAGAATATTGATATAAAGCTGTACCTTGTGTACCGACAATCATATTAAATGGGATAACATAAAATAATCCCAGCGCTTTTGATATAATCGTTCCTAATGTTAGAATAAATGTACCTCTTAACAATTTTGATGACATAAAATCCCTTCCTTAAATGGATCTCTAAAAGTAAGCGCAAGCCTTTTGCTAATAAACCTGAAGAAAAATGGTTTCCTTGTTCTAAAAGAAGCAAGATTTTTTTATACAGGCATAAAAGCTGATCTAAGCTCAACAGCTATGCTTACTTATTTTTATAAATCAAACTTTACTAAGAATAGATGTTTCGTTTATAATGAACTGCTAAATATAGTAAAACTGCTAATAATTGCTAACATAACAAAGTATTTTAACATGAAAAGACACTATTACACACCTAATTTTAAGAAGATTTCATGAATCTTTTTAGACAAATTAAGAATAGGGCACTTCATGTTGAAGTGGTTAAACGTTTTTTGGACAAGTTGACACACTATTAGTAGTGTACTCTTTCTTGTTAAGAAACGCTACTTTGTATAATAGAAAATCATAAAAAAGAGAGTTGAATAATAAATGCATTACGATGTAATTGTAATCGGCGGTGGTCCATCTGGATTGATGGCCGCGATTGGAGCAGCTGAAAAGAAAAAAAAAGTGTTACTAATTGATAAAGGGGACAAGCTTGGCAGAAAGCTTGCTATTTCCGGTGGCGGCAGATGTAATGTTACGAACCGCTTGCCAGTTGAAGATATTATTAAGCATATTCCTGGGAACGGCAGATTTCTTTATAGTGGCTTCTCGCTTTTTAATAACGAAGATATCATTGCCTTTTTTGAAAATCTTGGCATAGAACTGAAAGAAGAAGATCATGGAAGAATGTTTCCTGTATCCAATAAAGCACAATCTGTTGTTGATGCGTTATTAAATGAACTGAATCGACTTCAAGTTACTAAAAAAACAAATACTCCGGTTAAAACAATTCATTTTCAGGAGGATTTTATAAAAACAGTTGTCTTAGAAAATGGAAGTACAGAAACATGTACCTCGTTAATCATTGCCGTTGGTGGAAAATCAGTTCCTCATACGGGCTCAACAGGTGATGGTTATGCTTGGGCAAAAAAAGCTGGGCATACGATTACTGATTTATTTCCAACTGAAGTTCCGTTAACGTCCAATGAACCATTTATAAAGAAAAAAATTCTTCAAGGTTTATCGTTGAGAAATGTTGCATTAAGTGTATTAAATCCAAAAGGCAAAGCTATTATTACTCATCAAATGGATATGATTTTTACCCATTTTGGCATAAGCGGACCTGCCGTGCTGCGCTGCAGTCAATTTGTTGTAAAGGCATTAAAAAAATGGAATTTATCAGAGGCAACTGTGTCTATTGATTCCTTTCCAGATATAAAGGAAGATCAACTTTTGGAAATGATTAAAAAGATGATTACAACTGATTCCAAAAAAGCGATAAAAAATACGTTAAAAGGCTTTTTGGCAGAACGATATTTATTATATTTGTTCGAACTAGCACAAATTGATCCTTCCGCACAAGGAGCTACCATCTCTTTAGAAAAATTAAAACAATTCGCTTCCTATTGCAAAGCATTCTCCTTTAATGTAAATGGTACACTGCCATTAGAAAAAGCATTTGTTACTGGTGGAGGCGTTTCAATTAAAGAAATACACCCTAAAACAATGGAATCCAAGCTAAGAGAGGGATTATATTTTTGTGGAGAAATATTAGATATTCATGGATACACCGGTGGATATAATATTACCTCTGCTTTTGTCACAGGACGATTAGCTGGTGTTAATGCAGCCTTATTCGCAGCAGCAACTAGGAAATGATCGTGATTCATCGTATAGAAGCTCGAGCGACATTTTTACGCTCAGCTTCTATATATTACCATTGAAGAAAAACAATAGATCTGATCATCCTCTTCCTCCTGCATTGCTGCAACATTATACTTAATATCAATTAATTTCTTTTCCTCTATCTTCGCTAAAAACTTGTTCATTTCTAATTCTAAATCCTTCTCATGCTCTTGATCGAATAGTTTTACTTTGATCATTTTTATCCTGCTCCCTTTGAGAAAATGATTATTTAGTACAAGCATAGACAAACTTCAGACTATTCAATCACTATTCATCTTCCAATCTGAATTTATTTCTGATCGATACGAAATCATCCTATTTTTTAAAAATAGATAAGCAAAAGAAAAAACAAGTAAATAGGCGAAAAAAGAATATACTGCATTCCAGCCTTTATAATGAAAAATTCCAGCTAAATGAGCTAAAAACTCTATAACAGCACTAAGAACCGACCAATTTATAATAAATAAAACAATTCTTTTTCCTTCTAGACGGTGTAAACATATATATCGAATAAAAAAGTAACCAAAAAGAGGATAATGAAGAGCATAAATTATTATATCGCTTAACTCAAATTCACTATGATCAACTGTATCATAAAGATCGATAATATAACCGGATGCTAAAAACCAGTCTGCTCCTGAACCTAATAACGTAAACAATAAAAAAATACAAATCCTTATGCTTAATGGAAATGGATTTTTCAACTTGAAATAGAAAAAAAGCAACAGAATTCCTGTAGTCAAAATAAACCACTCATTTAAATTGAAATTCTCCGGTAATCTAAGCAGAGTTTTTCAGCTCCTTTTTTAAGATTCTTTCTATTAGCTTTGCCCAGCCTTTAAAAAGAACAATAAACAGAATCCAATAAAAAATAGATTCTAAGATAATTCCTTCTTTTAATGTAAAAATAGCCATATAATGAAATAGAAATTGTCCTCCAAGACACAAGATAACCATGATTAAAATATGTGCATGACCTTTCTTCACTCGTAAAAAATAAACAAAAAAAAGCGGGATTGTCATAAATTCTACTAAAGAAAAACTAATAACTGCTGGCCATTTCTTAGATAATCTTAGATAATGCAAATTCTCACTAAATATAATAGTGGACTGCAACAGAAGAACGATAGTAAACAAACAAAGTAAAGAAATTTCTATCTCCGCAATATTTCCCTCTTTTTTTATTTTCACCCAAATATAAATCGTAATGAGAAGAATAAATAATACTAGCAGCATATAAGATCCTCGATCCTCACTATTAGTTAGTAATGTTATTATTGCCTAATCCTCCTTATTTATAAGGAGAGAAGATTTGCTTTACAAATAAAAAAAAGCCCTCCTTTGATTTCACAAAGAAGAGCTACTCGCTATTTATATCGTATTCCCTTTCCAGTCAAGCATGCCACCAAGTAAATTCACCACTTGAAAGCCTTGTTCTTGCAAATAATAACATACATTTTCACTTCTTTTTCCTGATCGGCAAATAAAAATATATTCTTTCTCTTTAGAAAAATAGTCTAAGTTTGTTGGAATATCATTCATTCTAATATGTTTTGCACCTGGAATGATTCCTTCTGCTACTTCCTCATCTTCTCGAACGTCTACTAGCTCCACTTTTTCTTCGTTTTTTAATTTCTGCTCTAATTCTTCTGTGGTTAGTTCTTTTATTTCTAACATCTTATTCCCCCATCTATTTATCATAATAAGTTTCATTTTCATTGTGTAAATATTCTATTCACTTGTAATATAGAGCAAACCGTTAGAAGATGCAAATGGAACGATTCCTGCACAAAAAACGGAAAAAAGGTTCAACAATGGTATCTCTACCCATGTTGAACCTTTCCTTTAAAAAAAATATTAGTTTGCTACTATATTCACTAATTTTCCAGGAACTGTAATGACCTTACGAACCGTTTTACCATCAATTTGTTCCTTTACTTGCACATCTTCCATTGCAATTTGTTCTAACACTTCTTTATTTGCGTCAGCTGGAACCATTAATTTTGCTTTAACTTTTCCGTTGATTTGGATGACAATTTCAACTTCATCATCGACTAATTTTGCTTCATCATATGCTGGCCAAGCTTCATACGCAATAGTAGCAGACACCCCTGTTAACTTCTCCCAAAGTTCTTCTGCAATATGAGGACAAATTGGTGAAAGTAATTTCACAAATCCTTCCATATATACTTTTGGCAAGGTATTTGCTTTATAACATTCATTAATAAAGACCATTAATTGAGAAATAGCCGTATTAAATCTTAGTGCTTCGAAATCATCTGTCACTTTTTTTACGGTTTGATGATAGATTTTGTCTAATGCTTTGTCTTCTTCCACATTAGCAATTTTAGCTGACAATGTTCCATCATCATTCATAACTAATCGCCAAATGCGGTCAAGGAAACGTCTTGCTCCATCAAGACCATTTGTTGACCATGCAATAGCTGCATCAAGTGGCCCCATGAACATTTCATATAAACGAAGTGTATCTGCACCATGGCTAGCAACAATCTCATCAGGATTAACTACATTTCCTTTTGATTTACTCATTTTTTCATTGTTCTCTCCTAAAATCATTCCTTGATTAAATAATTTTTGGAAAGGTTCTTTTGTTGGAACAACACCTATATCATAAAGTACTTTATGCCAGAAACGAGCATACAGTAAATGAAGCACAGCATGTTCGACACCACCAATATACATATCAACAGGCAGCCATTCCTTAATTTTGTCAGGGTCTGCAATCTTTTCGCTGTTATTTGGGTCAATATAACGTAAATAATACCAGCTGCTTCCAGCCCATTGTGGCATTGTATTTGTTTCCCGTCTGCCTTTTCTGCCTGTCTCTGGATCAACTACATTTATCCAGTCTGTAATATTAGCAAGAGGTGATTCACCTGTACCAGATGGTTTAATTTCTGATGTTTCCGGAAGTGTTAATGGCAATTCTTCCACTGGAACACCTGTCATTGTGCCATCTTCCCAGTGGATAATTGGAATTGGCTCACCCCAATAACGTTGACGGCTAAATAACCAATCGCGCAGTCTGTACGTCACTTTTTTTGTTCCAATTTCTTTTTCTTCTAACCATGCAATCATCTTTGTAATTGCTTCTTCTTTATTCAGTCCATTCAAGAAATCAGAGTTAACATGTTCTCCCTCACCAGTAAAGGCTTCTTTTTCTATATTTCCGCCTGCTACTACTTCTTTTATTGGAAGATCAAATGTTTTGGCAAATTCATAGTCTCTTTCATCGTGTGCAGGAACTGCCATAATACTGCCAGTTCCGTAACTGACTAGTACATAATCTGCAATCCAAATTGGCAATTTCTCCCCATTTACTGGATTAATGGCATAAGCACCTGTGAAAACACCTGTTTTTTCTTTTGCAAGATCTGTTCTTTCCAAGTCACTTTTGCTTTTAATTTTTTCTAAATAATCATCTACCGCATTTTTTTGCTGCTCTGTCGTAATTTTCTCCACAAGAGCATGTTCAGGAGCTAAAACAGCATATGTTGCCCCAAATAGTGTATCTGGTCTTGTCGTAAAAACCGTAAATGTTTCTGCATGATTGTCGATTTGGAAAGCAACTTCAGCACCTTCTGAACGGCCAATCCAGTTTCTTTGCATTTCTTTGATGCTTTCCGGCCAGTCTACCTCATTTAAATCTTCAATTAAACGGTCAGCATACGCTGTAATTTTTAACATCCATTGTTTCATTGGACGTCTTTCAACAGGATGTCCTCCGCGTTCACTTTTTCCATCTATTACTTCTTCATTTGCAAGTACCGTTCCTAATGCAGGACACCAGTTTACTGCCACTTCATCAACATAAGCCAATCCTTTTTCAAATAACTGCAAGAAAATCCATTGTGTCCATTTATAATATTCTGGATCCGTTGTATTAATTTCACGATCCCAATCATAAGAAAACCCTAAAAATTTAATTTGGCGTCTAAACGTATTAATATTCTTTTCTGTAAAAGCAGCTGGATGATTACCTGTATCTAAAGCATATTGCTCAGCTGGCAGTCCAAATGCATCCCATCCCATTGGATGTAATACATTAAAATCCTGCATTCTTTTCATACGAGAAAGGATATCTGTTGCAGTATATCCCTCTGGATGTCCAACGTGCAATCCTGCTCCTGATGGATATGGAAACATATCTAATGCATAAAACTTTTTCTTTCCTTTATCTTCACTCGTTTTAAATGTTTTATTATTTTCCCAATGATTCTGCCACTTTTTCTCTATTTCTTGATGATTAAAACTCATCTTATTTCCTCCTATATTTAAAGGTATCGTATGTTTTTTGCAAAAATAAAAAACCTCTCATCCCAAATAGGGACGAGAGGTATTATGTATGATCTCCCGCGGTACCACCCACATTAGTGAACAATTGAGTTCACTCGCTTCATTAACCTTAACGCGGTGGACGGCAAGTATTACTTTAAGTTCACACTTACAACTCAAAGGTGAGTTCAAGATGTTTTTGGCATGACTTTCACCAACCGTCAGCTCTCTATTGCAAAAAATCATCTTTACTATTCCTTCTCCATGTTTTTCCCTATATCTTTTCCTATTGTATTGTATTTCTTGTAAGGATGCAAGTAGGCTAACAGAAATGATTAAAAAAGAACAATCGCTGTATGACCGGCCAATTAAGCACGAATGCAGTTAACGGATACTTTACTATATGCGTATATCATATGAATGTGTTTTAGCCTTTTTTACAAATATCCTTTCATCTAACCTTTGAATTGACCAGCAATCCATTGTAAGAGTTTTAAATCTTGGTTTTTTCCTGCTATAAAGGATAATCCAATAGGTGCTCCTTCCAATTCTGCAATTGGAACATTTACTTGTGGTAATCCCGAAAGACCTGCGATACAACATAATTGTAATGTTTGGCTTCTACGAACTTCTAAATCTTCTGTAGGTAAATTTAACAGAGGTGCCACATCAGGTGCTGTTGGAATAACAAGTATGCCATTATCTTGCAGCAGCTCTTCCATTTTATTTCGAATAATGCTTCTTTTTTTACTAGACGCCTCGACTTCTTCGATTGTTACCTTACTTGCCATGTCAAAACGCTCTGCAATACCAGGTCCAAATGCAGGATTTTCCTTTTTAATCCATTCACCATGCTCTTCCCATATTTCATTTGCCTGAATAACACGGAAGATTTCTTTCCATTCTTGCAAGCCTTCTTCTGCAAGGAGAATCGAAGTTGGATTTTCTATTACACCTTTTAGATGTGCTTCTAACACTTCCTTCACTTTTTCATCCGTTAATTCCCAAGCATCTTTTGGAAGCAAAAAATGAGAAAAAGGCTTTTGCTCCTTTTCTTTTTTATCAATTAGTACATTCCCAACTTCCAGAAGAACTTCTGCTTTTTTCGCCATCCATCCAACAGTATCAAAACTTTTTGCAAGTGGAATAACGCCGTCTATTGGTACCAACCCGTGCGTAGGACGAATGCCAAATAATCCGCAATAGGATGACGGAATTCGTACAGAACCACCTGTATCTGTTCCAATAGAAAAATCAGATAATCCAGCTGCAGCAGTGACAGCAGATCCACATGAAGAACCACCTGGAATTCTTCGAGGATCCTTTGGATTTACTGGCGTTCCATAATGATAGTTTTCCCCATTTAAACTATACATTAGTTCATCTGTTATTGTAGTGCCTTCTAAATTCGCACCATTTTGCAATAGCCTAATAACAGCCGGAGCCGTTTTAGTAGCGGCTTCATGTGTTTTCAGCCAATCAGGATTTCCTGCTGAAGAAATATGTCCTTCAAGATCGAACACATCTTTTACAGCAAAGCGCAGTTTATTTAATTTCCCCTCGCCTATTGCTCCCATTCTTAATTCTTGATCCATATATGCACCATAGTTCTTTGCCATTTGCCTCATCCCCCATTGTTATGTATCTTTTTTTACGAAAGGTGGTCCACTAAATTATAATCACTAACTGTCCATTTGCTATCCTTATAATGGATATTACTAAGACAAGCATTCATTAAATACGTATTATCCAGTGTTATTTGGTTTTCGGATAACGTATTAAGAAGTGTATGAATAACTGCTCCATGGGCAACTAATAATACATTTTTTTCAGGATACTCCTCTACTACCTTTTCTAGTCCACACATTATTCGATTAATTAAATCAGAACGAGACTCTTGATTAGGATATTGTAAATCAGGATATAGTCTTTCTCTTTCTTCTCTCGTTTTCCCTTCAGCATCCCCAAAGCTTCTTTCCATAAACTCTTCCATTTCCACAAGAGGCAGTTCCAACGCTTCGTTAATAATTGTTGCTGTTTTTTTGGCTCTTTTTAATGGACTTGTCACAATTAAGTCCCAATCTGTACCTTTTAAATGATCACGGCAGTTCTTTGCTTGCTTTATACCATTTTCATTTAATGGTATATCAGTTTTTCCTTGTATCTTTCCTAATGAATTCCAGTCTGTTTCACCATGTCTTATTAAACATATATTGGTCATAATCTAAATTTCCTTCCTAAAAGAGGTTGTTCAAAAAAAAGCCGGTAAAAATGACGCCTTGAACTTCTTGGTCCTTTTTATTCTCCTTTTTGAACTCGCACTAAAACATATTCCTTTCTATTAATGTAGACGAAAAAGTCTTATTTTTCAATCAAATCAAGGAGGAAACAAAGAATTTACTTACTTTAACGCTATGAATAGCTAATTGACCACCTCAATTTAGCTTGAACATGAAAAGAAGCACGGTTCTTAAATTTATCAGGGAGCAGCCCGCAGCAAAGCGAAGTGTATGCCGGATGCGGACTAATTGAAAGAGCCAAAGCCTTTTTTCAAAGTAGCTTAAAAAAAAGCGGTGAGAGCCCAATTCCGCCCCCACCACTTATTAAAAAAAATTTAACGAACAATCGATAGAACCAAGAAATTTAACCACATCATCATTTAGAAATAAATGAAATCTTCTATTTTATTCCGACTCCACTCTAGTCTTTGATTTCTGTGGCTGCCCTCCAGATTTTTCATATTTCTTTTTCGATAATTTAACAGAATCAAACTCCGCACCAAGCTCAATATCCTGATTATTAATTCCATTACGAGTTTTTTGTTCTGGATTATTTTGTTTCGAACGCTTCTTCATTCTTGTATTTCCCCCTTATTGCAATTTAGTTGTCATTTGATTTTGCATTTTTTCAACTAATAATCTCATTCGATGAAGTTCTTCTCTCTGCTGCTGATTGGCACTGTGGTCCATAACATGTAAATCGTTAAATACATTCTCCAATTTCATTTGCGCGTCTGTATATTCCTCGCTATTATAATGCTCCTGTATGCTTCCAATTTTATATTGCTCTTGAGCATCACTTATGACTTCATTGCATCTTTGCAAAAGCTCATCCACGGATTGTCGAGTTGCCATTTGTATAGACCTCCTCTTTATCACCTATAGAAGCGAAGTGCTTCTATCCTAGTATTAGTCAGTTCTGCATTCTTATTACTTCCTTTTCTTAACTATATCTACAATCCACCTTAGATGTTTTTAAAATCTATTTGGAGATGTTCGTAACTCATGTTAAAATTTTTCTTATGGAAAAAATTTAACTTCATATAAGGAGGTTACTGATATGAATCAGATTAACCCTTTCCCATATGCTTCAGATAATAAACGTTATCATACTTGGAATTATCATTTACGAAAAGAATTTGGACATAAAGTATTTAAAATTGCATTAGACGGAGGATTTGATTGCCCAAATAGAGATGGCACGGTTGCTCATGGCGGCTGTACATTCTGCAGTGCAGCAGGTTCTGGTGATTTTGCCGGGAACCGGGTAGACAGTTTAGAAAAGCAATTTCATGAAATACGAAATAAAATGCATACAAAATGGAAAGATGGCAAATACATGGCTTATTTTCAAGCCTATACCAATACCCATGCTCCTGTTGAGGAACTTCGCGAAAAGTTTGAAACCGTGCTTCATCAAGAGAATGTTATTGGTCTTTCTATCGCTACAAGGCCAGACTGTCTTCCAGATGAAGTTGTGGAATACTTAGCTGAGCTGAACAAACGCACATATTTATGGGTTGAACTAGGCTTGCAGACGGTCCATGATAAAACAGGCGATCTCATCAATCGTGCCCATGACTTTTCTTGTTATAAAGAAGGGGTTGCTAAATTAAGAAAGCATAATATTCGAATATGCTCTCATATTATTAACGGACTGCCCTTAGAAACAAATGAAATGATGATGGAAACAGCTCATGCAGTTAGTCAACTCGATGTTCAAGGAATCAAAATCCATTTACTCCATTTATTAAAAGGAACACCTATGGTGAAGCAGTATGAAAAAGGCATGCTAGAATTTATGTCGTTTGAAGAATATGTTTCATTAGTATGTGATCAATTAGAAATTTTACCACCAGAGATGATTATTCACCGAATAACTGGAGATGGACCAATTGAATTAATGGTTGGCCCGATGTGGAGTGTAAATAAATGGGAAGTATTAAATAGTATTGATGCAGAGTTAAAAAGAAGAAACAGCTGGCAAGGGAAATATTACAAATCAACGAAGAAGGTTTCCATATGAAGTTAGAAAGAATTCTTCCCTTCGCACGAAGTTTACTGAAAAAAAGTGTAACAACAGGCGATATTGCAGTTGATGCGACGATGGGAAATGGACATGACACTTTATTTTTAGCAAAACTTGTAGGAGAAACGGGAAAAGTTTTTAGTTTTGATATTCAGCAAGAGGCACTTATTGCAACGGAAAACAAATTAACCGAACATAAGTTAAATGATGTGGCGGTACTTTCTTTAAATGGGCATGAACAAATAAAAGCAATTATACCAGAAAGTTATTATGGAAAAATAACGGCTGCGATTTTTAATCTTGGTTATTTGCCTGGCGGAGACAAAAACATTGTCACAACAGCCCAAACCACGATTCTAGCGATTGAACAGTTATTAGACATAATGGCAGTTGAAGGCATTATTGTTTTAGTTATCTATCATGGCCATCCAGAAGGACAGTTAGAGCGTGATGAGATCTTATCTTATGTAGAAACAATTGACCAGCAATCGGCACATGTATTACAGTATCGATTTATGAATCAAGTAAACAATCCGCCATTTATTATCGCTATTGAAAAAAGATAAAATAAGTCAAAAAGGTATTCTCCTTTATCCGTACTTTTTTATGATAAAGGGTAACACCTTTTTGACTAGACAGTATTAAGTTTTTCAATTACTACTTTATCATGGCTCTTGCAATGCTTGCAGGAACTATTTTTTGAAATTTGCGGTAGGCTCTTCCATTTAAATAAAAAAAGTAGCCAATTGGACCAGATGTTTTAATCATTTCTTTTGCCAATTTCCGAATATCCTGCTGTTTACTTACTTTTTCATCAGATAAATAAACACCTAATAAACCTCTATTTATTAATTTATGAAATTGTTGATGCGGCAGTGTTTTTGTATGTTTATCTGCTTCCACGACAAAATATTTCAGACGATTAAAAAGTTCTTTTTCATCTTTATAATAAAAACAAAAGTTTAAATCTCCGCCTATCCTGTCTTCTTCTTGATCAATAAAATAATCCAATAATATATGCAGCCCCTGAATATACGGAAAATATCCATCCCGAATAGTTAAAGCATATGCTGGTTCAAAATCCTTTCGAAAAGCGTAGGAAATTAAACAGAATATACCTAAAGTTGATCCTGAACATGCGGAGAATTCATACCATTCCATTTCAGGAATAAGATGTTTGTGATCATCAAACCAAGAGCGCAATCTTGGAATTCTATCTTCTACATTAACATGCTTGTGAATTTGCAGATCACAATAAAATCCGCAAAGTTCCAATAAATAATCCTTAATATGTACATAATTATCTAGAGTGGCAAGAGCTTCACGACAAGTTTTGGCTAAATCGTATAAATATCCCCCATCATCCTGATCTTCTCTTAATCGATAATAGTTAGTTGGCGCTGCATCCAATGTTAATGCATGCATCATAGACTCATGCAAGGCAGAAAAATCTTCTGGATCTAGGGAAGTGCTTCGGTCACACAAATTATCTAAATAATCACTGATTGTCTGATAAGCAACAATAAATTTTATGGCATCTTTGTATTTATTTTTTGCTATTAACGCCATAATAGATCCGCCTTCACAATGAAAGGTCTTTTGTTCAATGCTTGCTAACGCTTGTTTCCGAAGCTCTTTATTCGGTATAGCATTTGCTCTTTCTGTCCAATATTTTAATTCCTTATGGACAATCGGGAATACTTTTAAATAAACTTTTGACATTAAGGATAGCGGCATAATTGGTACTGACATATTAAAAACCTCACTTATACAATATATCCAACAGATTTTAGTCTACTTATAATAAAATCCTTTGCATACTCAAATATTTCTTCTCTTTCTGGTTCGTTAAAGATTTCATGATAGCATTTCGGCCATTCTTTATATCTCTTCTCTGATAATGGTACCATATTAAACCAGCTCTTCACCATTTTTTTATCTACTACTAAGTCATCTCCACCTTGCATCAATAATAAAGGAAGATCTTGTGTTTTCGTTACATCTGTAAATGCACTCTTAATTGCTGCAAGTAATTCTCGATACCATCTAACAGAAACCTTTGTTATATATAATGTATCGTTACTGTCAATTTCCCGAATGGCATCACTTCTAGTTGCTAAATCAATGGTTAAA
The DNA here is from genome assembly GCF_983173855.1 of Niallia sp. WK069_GA_01. NCBI lineage: Bacteria > Bacillati > Bacillota > Bacilli > Caryophanales > Bacillaceae > Niallia > Niallia sp. WK069_GA_01. The sequence goes on along the minus strand of NZ_OZ470138.1, from coordinate 1,503,442 downwards.
CCAGACTTCATACGTAGTTTAGGAACTATTTTATTTAAAAGTATAGAAAGAACACCTAATAGTTTATTTGGATAATTGATTAAGCCAAGACAAGGGGAAGATAAAATTAACCCGGCAATTTTTAATTTTTCCTGCTGAATCAAACGTACGGATGCTAATCCTCCTAAACTATGCCCCAATAAAAAAACTGGCAATTCAAATTGATATGCTGCTTGAATCCAGTCCTTAATCTCTATTGTATATTCATCAAAGGATTCAATATGTCCTCTGCTGGATCTTGTTGTCATTCCTTGGCCTGGGAGATCTCCCATCACAACATGAAAGCCAGATAATCGAAACATTTCAATAAGCCAGCCGTATCTTCGATGATGCTCCATTGCACCATGAACAATAACAATGACTGCCTTTGCTTCACCCTCTGCTTCCCATTTCCACATAATTAATTCCCCCCACTCCAAAACCAATATACTTTATTATGTAGCAGATTTCTTGCTTTGACAAATAAATGGATAGAAGCATCAACGATATCACATTAAATTTACTCATTTTTATTGCATTAATTATGTTACCTTAATATTAGACACTAATTAAGATGGTGATTAGACCATCTAGTCCGTATTAAGGAAAAATAAAGACTATCTGCTTATACTAACAAAACGGAGTATAGAGTATCCTTTTTAAACACGCACTTTTAGTCTATCCGTAATGCAGATAAATTATAGCAGTAAGTTAACAGTCCCTTATAATTATTAGTCACAATAATCAATACAAGAGCAAAATGAGGAGGTTAGTTTAATTTAACTGAATGGGGAAAATAAACAGTTATCATATACACTAAAATAATTTAAAAAACGTACGATATAAAAACTATACTTATTAACGGGTGGCAATATGGAAACAAACGGAATTATTTTATATTCGATAATCGGCGTATTATCCCTTTTATTTTTTTGGGTACAACGAAATTTGACCAACTTCATAAGAGTTATTTTCTTTACTCTCATTATTATATCAGGAGTACTTGGAGCTTATCTTCTTCATTTTAGAAATGGAGGGGAAATAGCCTTAGCTAAAAAAGCGACCGAACAAGTAATGAAAACCATTACAAACCTTGAAAAGAAAACAACAGTCTCCGTAAACAGAAAGGAAAGCATACAGCTAGACGCGCCAATTATTAGTCAATTGCCTGAACTTCCCCGCGGTTGTGAAGTAACGAGCTTAGCCATGCTTCTTCAATACGCTGGAATTAACGTGGATAAAATGACTTTAGCAGAAGAAGTCATCAAAGATACTACTCCCTATAAAAATAAAAACGGAAAAATTTATTACGGTAATCCAAACGATGGCTTTATAGGTGATATGTATTCTCTTAAAGGTCCAGGACTAGGAGTTTATCATAAACCGATAGCTAAATTAGCAGAAAAATATTTGCCCAATGCTATTGTTGATTTGACTGGTTCTGATTTTGAAAAAATAAAAACGGTGCTTGCAGATAACCGACCAGTTTGGATTGTAACCACCTCGACATTTAACAAATTATCAGATGATAATTTTAGAACATGGATTACTCCGAGTGGTACTATCCAAGTTACTTATTCTGAACACTCTGTATTAATAACAGGCTATAATGATGACTATGTCTTTTTTAATGATCCACTAACTGGTGAAAAAAATAAAAAGGCACCCATACAACAATTTATTGAAGGATGGGTGCAAATGGGAAGCCAAGCAATAACTTATAACTAATTCCTAACAGCTTGGACTTCTTTCCCTTTTAAACATTCCTTTTCGAAGGAATATTTTTTTTCAATATAGATACTATGCCATACCATAAACATTAAAACAGTCCAAATTTTACGGCTATTATCCGCTTTTCCTTGGCAATGATCTTCTAACAACTGTAAAATAACTGCTTTATTTAGCAAATGGTCTGTATCACTTTCTTTAATAATCGTTTTTGCCCATTCGTTCATTTCCGCTTTTAACCAATGACGAATCGGTACAGGAAAGCCTAATTTTTTACGATTTAATACATGTTCCGGTACAAACGATTCTGCCGCTTTACGCAAAATGTATTTGGTTGTTCCATTTGCCGTTTTTAAGCTTGTTGGAATTTTAGATGCCACATCGAATACAGCTTTATCTAAGAATGGTACACGCAATTCTAAAGAATGTGCCATTGTCATTTTATCCGCTTTTAATAATATATCCCCGCGCATCCATGTATGAATATCAATAAATTGCATTCTATCAACAGGATCGTAGCCTTTGCTTTCATTATAAAGAGGATTTGTGATATTTGTATAATGTAAATTATTATTATAAACAGATAATAACTTCTGCTTCTCTTCTTCTAAAAACATTTTTGCATTTCCAATATATCGCTCTTCCATCGGCGTTACACCACGTTCAATAAAGCTCTTACCCCTTACGCCTTCTGGAAGCATCCCTGCAATAGTACGCAATAAGGACTTTCCGACTCTCGGAATCTTATTAAACACTTCCAATGATTGTGGCTCACGGTAAATATTATACCCGCCAAACAGCTCATCTGCTCCTTCTCCTGAAAGAACAACGGTTACATGTTTACGAGCTTCTCTAGCAACAAAATATAATGGTACACATGCAGGGTCTGCTAATGGATCATCCATATGCCACATAATTTTTGGAATTTCATTCATATATTCTTCTGGAGAGATAACATAATTAATATTTTCCAGTCCTAATTTATCTGCGGTTTCTTTGGCTACATCTATTTCACTAAAGCCATTATGCTCAAATCCAACTGAAAAAGTTTTAATTGATGGGTGAAACTCTTTTGCAATACTAGCAATGATAGACGAATCAATTCCTCCTGACAGGAAAGATCCCACAGGTACATCACTTCTCATATGCATTTTCACACTATCAAACAAAACATCTTTGATTTCTTTGGCAAATTCATTTTCTGTTTTGTTTACAGGTTGGAAGGAAGCTCTCCAGTAGCGTTTAATTTCCATTGGAGAACCCATTTTCTTTGTGAAATAATGACCTGGCTCCAACTTTTTAATTCCTTCTGACATTGTATAAGGTTCAGGTACAAACTGGTAAGTTAAATAATGTTGAAGGGATTCATAGTTTAATACATCGCTTTCTAATGCCATTAAAATGCTTTTCTTTTCTGATGCAAAATACGTTTTCTCTCCATCTTCCATGTAAAAGAAAGGTTTAATGCCAAATGGATCACGCGCTCCATATAAAGTCTCTTCTTGTTTGTCCCAAATCACAAAAGAGAACATTCCGCGTAATTTTTCTACAGCCTTTTCTTTTTCATGGCTGTATAATGCAATAATTACTTCCGTATCTGAATTTGTTTGGAAAGTTAAACCAGCTTTTATCAACTCTTCTCTGATTTCTAAGTAGTTATAAACTTCTCCATTAAATATTATCCAATAGCGCTCATTTTCATATGTTAAAGGCTGATGCCCACTTTCAATGTCAATAATACTTAATCTTCTAAAGCCAAATTGAATATGATTATCATAATAATACCCTTCATCATCAGGTCCACGATGAGTAATAATTCGATTCATTTCTGCAAATTGTTCTTTTTGCTCAGCTTGAAAGTTTTGTGCTTTATCATGTACGCAGCCTACAAAACCACACATACGGCTCACCTTCTCCATTCTCTTGTTATTGTTGTTTTTATAGGATACTCCCGGCTTTTAAGGTTGTCAGAATAAGTACTCTATAAGTCTCAAAAAGCAATAAAAGAATTGCTTTTTTCTACTCTTATTTTCACTTAATAGTAGAAACAATGTGTAAATATTTTACTATAGATGATACCATCTAGTTTTCTATTGTATCATAAATTAAGCAGCATACCTATTAGACGAAAAATAAAAATTAGGGTTACATTATTTTATTTTTCTGTATCAAAGATGGGGTTCTTTAAAGGGGAGAATCTAACTTGAATTCCTTCATTGATTAACTTAACTTAGCCCTATAATTCGACAAAAAGAAAGACTGACTCCAATTTGAAATCAGTCTCTTCAGAAGGTATACAATGTTCTTTTACAAACCTTGCTCCCTTCTTTTTATTTAGTTCTCTATAATAGCTTTTTTAGAATATCTGCTTTATCTGTACGCTCCCATGGCAAGTCAAGATCATTACGACCAAAATGACCGTAAGCAGCCGTTTGTCGATAAATCGGGCGACGCAGATCAAGCATTTTAATAATTCCAGCTGGACGCAAATCAAAATGTTCCCGAACTGCTTCAACCAGTCTTTCTTCTGAAACTTTTTCTGTACCAAATGCTTCAATTGCAATCGATACAGGCTGAGCTACTCCGATAGCATATGCAAGCTGTACTTCTACTTTATCTGCTAAACCTGCTGCAACAATATTTTTCGCCACATAACGAGCTGCATATGCTGCAGATCGATCCACCTTTGTTGGATCTTTTCCAGAAAAAGCTCCTCCACCATGACGTGCATACCCGCCGTATGTATCGACAATAATTTTTCGACCAGTTAGACCTGCATCACCTTGAGGACCACCAATAACGAAACGGCCAGTTGGGTTAATAAAATACTTTGTATTTTCATCTATTAATTCTGCTGGCACAACAGGATTAATAACATATTCTTTTATATTACGTTGAATTTGTTCTAATGTAATTTCCGGATGATGCTGTGTACTGATTACAATCGTGTCAATTCGAACTGGATGATTATTTTCATCGTATTCTACTGTAACTTGTGTTTTTCCATCTGGACGAAGATATGGAAGTATTTCTTCTTTGCGTACCTCTGCTAATCTTCTTGATAGTTTATGTGCTAATGAAATAGGCAGCGGCATTAGTTCTTTTGTTTCATTACATGCAAAGCCGAACATTAACCCTTGGTCACCTGCACCAATTGCTTCAATTTCTTCATCCGTCATTTTTCCTTCACGTGCTTCTAGAGCCTGATCTACCCCTAATGCAATATCAGCAGATTGCTCATCAATAGATGTTAAAACTGCACTAGTTTCTGCATCAAAACCATATTTTGCACGAGTATAGCCAATTTCTTTCACTGTTTCTCGTACGATTTTTGGGATATCTACATAAGTGGATGTTGTAATTTCTCCTGCAACCAGAACTAATCCGGTTGTAACAGATGTTTCTGCAGCTACACGAGCGTTCGCATCCTTTGCGAGAATCGCGTCTAAAATAGCATCTGAAATTTGGTCACAAATTTTATCAGGATGACCTTCAGTTACCGATTCAGAAGTGAACAAGCGACGTTTTGTTGACATCTGGTTTCCTCCTTATTTATTGAAAAATAAAAGCGAGGTCGTTTCGTTTGGAGAATCCTTCCCTACAAACCTCTGTTTGAGACGGTACTCATTCCCTAGATAGTATGAAGTAAACATGCTGTTTTTATCCGAGATTGACATTGTAAAATCATCAAATGACAAAGCTCTATCACCTTTCTCTTTCCTAAAAACACACATCAAAAATATACATTTTATAAAAGATAGTTTATCAGATTGCAATACAAAAAACCTTTTCATAGTGAAAAGGTTCAAAGCAAATCGATTCGCACCTTTCACTCTTATCGTTCAAGGAAATAGGATCCTTGCTTCAGGTTAGCACCTTTCCTAAGAGAATGTCTATCGCATGAACATAATAAATGTTTATGCTTTAGGCTATTTTCTTCACATAGTAGGTTGCTGGGTTTCATCGGGCCAGTCCCTCCACCAGCTCAGGATAAGAGAGTATCCGTTCAAATTAAAATAATATCGTACTCATTCATTCCATGTCAATCATTTTATTAAATTTTCTTTTAATTCGTTGAGTTTAATGCTATCAGTCGATAGGAAATTTTTGTTTTTCCATTTTCCCACTCTAATTTATCTATTGATGCTGTTCCGATTACTTCACCAGATTTTGTTTTTCTAACTTCTAAAGGGATATGCAGAGGATATAGACGATATTCCTCTTTTTGCAACGTAAATAAATTTTCTTTAACCCTTTGTTCCTTTCCCTTTGTAACAATCATCGTATTTAATTCTAAAGGCATTCCCATCAAAATTACTCCCTTCTATTTTGAAAAAATGGTTCCGTACACTCTTAATAAGTCCGCAGCCAGAATACACTTCGCTTTCCATGGGGCTACGCTTGAGCCTCCTCGCTGTTCTTATTTTATCACCTAATATGTATGTTTCTTCATCCAAACGCTTAAATTTGATACAACTTTTCTGTTTATAAAAGGCGGAAAATAATGCGTATATTCAGGGAAATACCATGTTTCTACTTCCTTCCCTGCTTTTAATAATCCCTTCTCTAACTGATAACTATGTTTGATTGAAACATTCTTGTCCAACATACCATGAATAATTAATGTTGGAGCACTTATTTTCTCTAAATAAAATAAAGGAGTACGCTCGCGATATCTTTCTGGATATTTGTTTGGTGTCCCACCAATTACTCTTTTCATCATTCTTCGCAAATCTTGCCTTTCTTGATAGGTAAGTACCATATCACTGACTCCACCCCATGTAACAATTGAAGCGACAGGACAATGCAAACCTACATGAAGAGCCATTACACCACCTCTTGAAAACCCAAAAACATGAACCTGTTTAACCCGTTTATGCTTTGTTAATAAATCAAAGGCAGCAATTGCATCTATTCGATCCTCTCCTGCAAAATCTTCATTGCCATCCCCTCCTTGATTGCCACGATAGAATGGAGCAAATACAATAAAACCTTCTGTCGCGAATTGAACGATTCTTCCCGGCCTTACTTTGCCAACATTTTTAATTCCTCCTCTTAAGTAAAGAAAGCCGTCATATGATTTCCCATCTGTTGGTTCTGCTAGTAACCCTTTTATTTTCAGTCCGTCTGCATAATACGTAACAATAAATAAAGCAATGGAAGGATGTGGCGAAGGGAATTTTACTTTTTCTAAAATTTCTCCATTCATAAAATAGTACCTCCTTTCAATTTTTTTAGATAAAATAGTTTCTTTTAAGCTACCCTAAAAAAAAAGTTTCCGCAGGTGGAATGCCATTTTTTGCGTGGGTGCCTTCTCTGTAAATAAGCTAAGAAGTTTATAATTTTTTTACGAACTATATTTTTACTTTCCTCTTCTATCCAAATTCAAAACACTCTTTATTTATGGCAAACAGAAATCCTGTTTGATTCTATTAAGACATTTTTTCATTACGTTATCTTTCATAATAAAGCTAAATCTATCATTACACCTTTGTTCTAAGATAGAATCTTCTATTAAGATTGGCCCATTCGTTTCTAAATAATCCTCTTTTTTTGTGAGTTGATTGACCATTGCAAAATAAACGGCTTTTAGAAAACAGGTATTTTCCAAATGTACTTGGTACTGTGCAACCCAATGCACTTTTGTTATTATTGCTCCTGTTTCTTCATAAACTTCCCTTCTAGCTGCTGTTTCTATACTCTCTCCGCTTTCTACTTTGCCTCCAGGAAATTCTAAGCCTCTTTTTTTATGCTGGGTTAATAACCATTTCCCTTCCATAAAGCAAATGACCAGAACATGTTCAGCGCTTGTGGAGAATTCTTCTTTTTGAAATGAAAAACGCACCTTTGAACCATAAAAATCATAAAATGTATCCATGTAGTTCCTCACATTCTTCTATCGGTTATTCTTTTATCAAGAAATTTGGACGTAACTATTATTTGTTCTATTTTCACACGATTCCATCTTTTTTTCTATAAGATTTCTCGTACGTAAACTGTTAAAATTAAAACAAAAGGAAATAAAATGGAATATATTTCAATCCAAAGGGTATGTAACCAATAAAGAAAAAAAGGGTATAATAAATAGAAATCTTTTCATCGTACAATGTTTTATTTAATGTTCACATGATACAATAATTAAAACGATTACAAAAACAGCTAATTATTCAGGATACATTTCCTGCTGGAGGTTATAAAAATGAAATTAGTGGATGAACTTTATAATTTATATAAAAATAAATTAACCGGGGATGAAGAAGATATTGATATGCTTGCATTTGCTTTTTTAGAAGAAATGACAAGAGAAGATTTATTACATATCATTCAAGAATTAAACGAACAAGAACTATATGATTTAATGGGATTATACTTAATAGAAAGTTTAAAAGGAAAATTTGCAAAAGAAGATTATCGCCAACAAAGAAGCACCGTTTTCCCTCAAAGGAATTTACATTAATCATCAGGACAACAGCATTGCAATAAGAAAGCTCATCAATCTTCCTCAGGAAAGCAAAGTGTATGCACACTGCGGACTAATTGAGAGAGCAAGCCTTTTTTCAAGGTAGGTATCTATGCTAATAAGACCCGCACCATAGCACATGAAAAGAAGCAGGTTTCTTTCATTTATAAGCAAAGAGCAGTCAGAATATACGAAGATTCCTATGGGATTCGCGGGAAAGAAGAGACATCAAAGAAGCAAAGCTCCGATGAGGCTCGCCGCCCTGCCCATGGAAAGCGAAGTGTATTCTGACTGCGGACTTATCGAGAGCACCTTTTTCCTAAACACGAAGACTCCTGCAGGATTTAAAACGAGTCAACCCTACACTTCCTAAACAAATAATAGCCTAAGAAAAAAAGTGATCATAAATATTTTTACCAATCAACACAACAGATACAAGCACAAACAATACCTTCACATAAGAAGAACCCTTTTTAATTGCTACCCTTGACCCAATTAAAGCACCAGCAACCATTGCAATTCCCATCGGTATTCCATACTGATAATAAATCGAATCATAATACATAAATACGATCAACGCTGTAATATTACTTCCAAAATTCAATACCTTGGCATTTCCAGCAGATTCAATAAAATCAAAACCCATTAACAAAAAAGCAAACAGAAAAAAAGAACCAGTACCTCCTCCAAGAAAACCATCATAAAATCCAATTAATGCAACAATTCCAACAGCAAATATAGCCTTTTTTTTGGTCATCCCTTTAAATGTAGAAGTTAAGCCCCACTCTTTTTTTGTTAACGTATAAATGGTTACGATAATTAAAATGATTAAAATCAATGGCTTCAGCTTGTCAGAAGGAATTTTTTGTACTACATATACTCCTATCGCTGAACCAATAATAGATAAAGGCAATAATTTTGCCATTAATGCTTTATTAATTTTCCCATGGCGAAGAAATGAAATAGAGCTCGTCAACGAACCCATTGCAGAAGCCAATTTATTTGTTCCTAATGCCATTTGCGGCGGTAAACCAGTAAATAATAGAGCTGGCAATGAAATTAATCCACCACCTCCAACAACTGAATCAATAAATGCCGCAGTAAATCCAGCAATAATTAAAAAAAGCAGCATTCCAATATGTATCTCTTCCATAATCAAATTCCCCTATCTTTTTATGTATGTTTCCATATTATTCTATTATTTTATCAAATAAAAGGGAAAATTAGGGCAAAATAGTTCCCTGCTAGTTTAATTTCGCCTATAATGATACAGAAATCATTCACCTCAACATGATATAATACTGCTCTAGATTTAGGTTAAGACTGCTGTTTGAAAGGACTAGAAACGATGCATATATATACCGTGTTAGTTAGTACAATCATTTTACTTAATATAATATTCGCATTTCTTGTTATTTTTTTAGAAAGACGCGATGCTAGTACAACATGGGCATGGATTATGGTATTAACATTTATTCCTATTTTAGGTTTCATTCTTTATTTACTTTTTGGACAAAACTTAAGTAAAAGAAAAATGTTTCAATGGGAAGAGAGAAAAAAACTCGGAGTTGAACCAATATTGGCTTCCCAGTTGCTTCAAATCAGCTCCAATCAGCTTAGAACAACAAATTCGGTGATAAAAGCAAATCAAGATCTTATTTATATGAATTTATTTAATAACGATGCGGTTTTAACAGAAAATAATGCGGTTGATGTTTTTACAGATGGGCATAAAAAATTCGAGCAATTACTGAAAGACATTAAGCAGGCAAAAAAATCTGTGCATCTGCAATATTATATTTTCAAAAATGACGGAATCGGCTCAAGATTGATCAATCTTTTAGTTGAAAAAGCTAAAGAAGGGGTTGAAGTTCGATTATTATATGATGAACTTGGTTCTAGAACCTTGCGAAGAAGAATCTTTAAAACATTAAAAGCGGCCGGTGGACAAGTAGAGGTATTTTTCCCAAGCAAGCTTCACCTTATTAATTTACGACTTAACTATCGAAATCATCGAAAATTAGCTATTATTGACGGTCATATTGGTTATATTGGCGGTTTTAATGTTGGAGATGAATATTTAGGATTAAACCCTAAATATGGATACTGGCGAGACACCCACTTGCGAATTATTGGAACAGCGGTTTACGCAATACAGACACGATTTATTCTTGATTGGAATCAAGCTTCCCATCTACAAGGAATCAGTTATTCACCAGAATACTTCCCAGATAGAACGGATGAAATTATAGGTAATATTGGTATGCAAATTGTTTCAAGTGGACCTGATTCTGAATGGGAGCAAATAAAAAATGGTTATATTAAAATGATTACCGCAGCGAAGGAATCCGTTTTTATTCAAACTCCTTATTTCATTCCAGATACCAGCTTACTTGACACACTTAGAATTGCTGCCTTGTCTGGCATTGATGTAAAAATAATGATACCAAATAAACCTGATCATATGTTTGTGTACTGGGCTACGTACTCTTATATTGGAGAGATGTTAAAGGCTGGCGCAAAAATTTATATTTATGAAAACGGATTTATTCATGCGAAAACATTGATGGTGGATCGAAAAATTACATCTGTTGGTACAGCAAATATTGATATGCGCAGTTTTCGGCTGAACTTTGAAGTAAATGCATTTATTTATAGTGAAGCATTCGCCAATCTTTTAACGGATGGATTTTTAGAGGATCTGCAGCTGTCTACTCAGCTTACACTAGAAAAATATAATAAGCGGTCTTTGTTTATCCGCTTTAAAGAATCCTTTTCACGCTTATTAGGTCCCATTTTATAAATATGTTTCATTGTTATTTAATAACGTGATCAAAAAGGACTGCAATGATTGTTTTAAACAACTGTTGCAGTCCTTTTTATTAATAAGACATCCTAAATGTCCATTCATTTATACCATGTTTTTATGCAAAAACTTGCTTCAAATCTTCTTTATTTTGTTTTAACCAAAACTGCATTAATTTTTTTGCACCTTCAAGGTCGTGAAGTTTTGCTTGCCCGCATTGCTTTTCGTTAGCAGCAGGAATTTCGGTAATTTCTAATGCTGAAGTCATTGTTCCTTCTAATAGATCAATGATTTCCTCTACTGTCGGTTCACCACTAACAACTAAATAATATCCTGTCTGACAGCCCATTGGTGAAATATCAATGATGTCAAAATGATTATACTTTTCAGCATGGTCACGAATATTAAATGCTAATAGATGCTCCAATGTATGAATAACATCCGGTTTCATCGCCTGCTTATTAGGCTGGCAAAAACGAATATCAAATTTATTTACTAATCCATCGCTGCCTACTTTATGTACGCCACAATGTCTTACATACGGTGCTTTCACCGCGTTATGATCCAATTCAAAACTTTCTACTGAAGGCATTAAGATACAACTCCTTTTTATTTCGATACTTCATTATAACGTAAAATCCAAGTAATAACATCAACTTAATTACTATTATATATTTTTAGCCCTTAATAGTTCCAAAGATAACATATGCTCTTATTTGACTTGCTTGATCAGATGGAATAATCTTCAGGTTGATAAAGATTTGCTTATTATTTTCTTGATAGTTCTCGTCATGCTATACTCAAATTGACCGTAAATACTTAGTTATAATACTGCCATTTTTAAGGTTTTGCTTTATCCTTCTGGATTTTACTTACACACATACCCTATAGTAAGAAAGGAAAAAAAACAATGAAAAAATTCTTTATCTTTATCATTCATTTTTATCAAAAAGCAATTTCCCCACTTACACCACCTACATGCCGTTTTTATCCAACTTGCTCTTCCTATGGATTAGAAGCAATAAAAAAATACGGCGCTTTAAGAGGCGGTTATTTAACCATAAAACGAATACTAAAATGCCATCCTTTTCACCCAGGCGGAATAGATCCGGTACCAGAAGAATGGCCATGTAAAAAACATAAACATACTCATTAATTAGCGTTAATTTTTATCTCCATATCCATTTACTACTAAATCTAATTTCCCAGTTTTCGGATCTATAACTAAACCATGCACCGGAACCTCTGTTGGAAGAAGCGGATGATTTTTTATCATATTGACACTATGAGACACACTCTCTGAAACAGAATCAAAACCTGTTAACCATTTTTTCAGGTTTACTCCTGAGTGTTGAAGCGTATTTAATATTTCTTCTGATATCCCTCTTTCTTTCATCTTGCCTATCATATCATCTGCATTTAATGCACTCATCCCGCAATCATGATGACCAATCACTAATACTTCATCTGCTTTTAATTCGTATACAGCAACAAGAATACTTCTCATAATACTTCCTAATGGATGTACGACAACTGCACCAGCATTTTTGATTATTTTAACGTCCCCATTTGCAAGATTTAACGCTTGTGGCAATAATTCCAGCAATCTTGTGTCCATACAAGTTAAAATAACCATTCGTTTATTTGGAAATTTTGTCGTGATATATTGTTCGTATTTATTTTCACGAACAAATCCTTCATTATGCGCTAAAATCTCATTTAAAATACTCATCTTATTCCGCCCCTTTTATCAAACTATTTCTCCATCACATTGTTCGTACTTTTTGATTGCTTGATTTCTCTATAAAACGAGGAATGGAAAACAATCTAATTTTATAGTAAAAAAAAAATTACTATTACACAAATTTGAAATAGCTTACATCGTATTTTTTTTTAAAATTTACAATTTAAAGCGAATATACCTTCCCTTATTTTCCAATAGAAAGGAAAAGATTACATATTTAATTAAATACTTGAAAATACTAACAAATATGATATAGACAGATGAAGGGAAGATAGGAATGGATCATTTAGTTTTAGCAAGAAGTATGTTTGGCACCACAATGGGGTTTCATATTATCTTTGCAACAATAGGTGTTGGATTGCCACTTATGATGTTGACTGCTGAATTGTTGTATCAAAAAACAAAAGATTTGGATTATGTCATTATGGCAAAAAGGTGGACAAAAACCTTTGGGATATTATTAGGTGTTGGAATTCCAACCGGAACAATTGCTGGATTGCAGTTATCCTTATTATGGCCAGGATTTATGGAAGTAATCGGAAAGGTGATGGCACTGCCATTTCAGATCGAGATATACGCTTTTTTTATCGAAGCTCTATTTATGTCCATCTATGTTTATGCAGCAGAAAGGATTCCTCCATGGGCAAGGATTATTAGTTTAACTTTAGTTGCAATTGGAGCACTTGCTTCTGCCGTTCTCATTACAAATGTACATGCATTTGAAGGAACTCCACAAGGTTTTCGTTTGGATGGAAGAGAGATTACCGATGTAAATCCATGGAAGGCATTTTTTAATCCGTCTTTTTTTGTATCTGCTGGACATGTAGCAATGAGTGCCTACACAACTGGCGCCTTTGCAGTTGCTTCAGTTTCTGCCTTTAAAATGATGAGACACCCTTTTCGTTCGCGTGTCTTTCAATTTCATCAAAAAGCATTACTCTTGAGCCTGATAATCGGCGGGATATTTTCTCTATTAACGGCAATGAACGGTCATGCATCTGCCCAAAAGCTTTATGAATATCAGCCAGAAAAATTGGCTGCGGCAGAGGGGCTTTTTGAAACACAATCACATGCTCCTTTAGCAATTGGCGGCATTACCGATAAAGAAAATCGTGAAATAAAAGGAGCCATTGAAATTCCTTGGGCACTAAGTTTTTTGGCGGGTAATAGCTTCGATACGGTAGTGACCGGGTTAAATGATTTCCCTGAAGAATTTTGGCCACCATTATACGTTCACACCCTTTTTAATGCGATGGTTGGAATAGGTTCTTTCTTAATCTTTCTTGCCTTAGCATCCCTAGCATGGAGATTTCTATTAAAAAAACAAAAATTCCCTAAATTTTTATTATGGATATTTGTTGCATCCGGCCCTTTAGCTCTCATGGCAATAGAATGTGGATGGCTATTCGCTTGCACAGGTCGTCAGCCTTGGACAATTTATCGTATTTTATCAACAGCAAATTCCGTTACTTCATCTGGAAATTTAGCCTTATTATTTATTTTATTTATAGTGGTTTATGTCATATTAGCCATCTCTGTTTCCTTTGTATTAATTTATTATTTCCGGAAAAATACGGTACTAAATGATTTGCATGCAGCAAAAGAAAAAGATATACCGCTTTTTGGATCCAATAGTTAAGGAGTGATATTTATGACAGATTCATTATTAGCAATAACTGTCCTGTGGGGATTTGTATTTATTTATGCCATCATGGCGACCATGGATTTTGGAGCAGGATTCTGGTCCATGATATATATGAACAAAGAAAAAACACAAGCTACGAATATCGCTAACCGTTACCTCTCTCCAACTTGGGAGGTAACAAACACATTTATTGTAGCCATTGTTGTCGCCGTTTATTGTATGTTCCCAACAGCCGCTTTTACATTAGGAACGGTTCTTCTTATTCCTGGTAGTGCTATTTTGCTTCTTTTAGCTATTAGAAGTGCTTTTCTTGTTTTTTCCAATGTTGTCCCAAAGTTTCGAAAGCCGCTCACCATTATATCTGGTATTTCAGGAATGCTGATTCCAGGTATTTTATTAAGTATTTTGCCTATCACACATGGAGGATTCGTTCATTTCTCTGCAGATAAACAATCCCTTGATTTAGTTGGTTTATTTACTAGCTGGAATGAGTATGCCTTTTTTGGTTTTGCCTTAAGCAGCACCTTATTTTTATCCTCTCTTTTATTAGCGGATTATTCGAATGTTTCTTCTGAAGCAGAGGCTTATCGTGTATATCGGAGGGATGCTATTATCCTTGGCCCAATTTCTTTGTTAATGGCTGTTATGATTATGGTTACGTTAAGGCAAGATGCCCATTGGATTTACAGCAAAATGATGCAAAATTCTCCATTATTAGTAGTATCATTGCTTCTTTTTGTCATTGGAGGGGCTGCTTTATTTATTCCTTCCCATAAAAACCCAGGTGGAAAGGGACGGCCAAGACTTGCAATTATTTCAATCACTTTGCAATATCTGCTTGCCAGCTATGTTTATGGAAAAGCGCATCTCCCCTTTATTGTTTATCCAGAAGTGACAATTACATCCGCCTTTACAGATCCTAAATCATTTCATGCATTATTTGTTACTTATATCGTTGGATTTATCATACTATTTCCTGGCTTTTATTTTTTTTGGAAGCTATTTATGCATGACAAAAAATATTTGCAGCAAAAAGGCGCAAAAAAATAAAAGGAATACTTGGTGTTTACGTTGAGTATGCGTTGATAAAAAAAAGAGGTGTCGAAAAATAGACAATTCTCTCCATTATTTGTGGTATGTATTTTGTCCTGCCTACCCATACTAATAGTGCGTGTTCAAAAAGGAGGCTAACGAGGAGCAAGAAATTCGCTGTGTCCTTTTTACCTGCCTTTATGAACAACCACTAATGATGAAAAAATTAATCCATCAAAAACGAAGGAGATGATTATTTTGGCAAAAGATGTTTTATGTGAAGTAAATAACTGTTCATTCTGGGAACACGGAAATCAATGTGGAGCGGAAAAAATTTACGTGGTAAGTCATACTGGTAAGCAAGCTGACAACAGTAAAGAAACAGATTGCAAAACATTTGAACCAACATTGTCTTAAGTTACTCTATTCTTCGATTTCAATGTAAATAAAGGCTGCGCCATAATATCCTTCCATGTCACTTCTCTAGGTAATATTCTACCTATAGAATAAGACGTGTGAAGAATACAATGGGCAGCCTTTAAGCATTTAACGCTCTATTCGAACTAAATCAGCATCAGGATGGTATCCATTTATTATCAATTCTTTCAAAATAGTTGCTCCAAACATGCTATACACCGTTCCATTTCCCCCGTATCCTAAACAATAATAACGATTCTTTTTATCAGGGTGCTCTCCAATAAACGGCATTCCATCTGCAGATTCTCCAAATGTTGCACCGTACACATACTCTGTTTCCAGTTTTTCATATGGAAAATGCTCTTTTATCCTACTTAATAGGTTCTGTCCATATTTTCTTAGCACTTCTGGATCTGACGGCGCTTCAACTCGGTCTTCATCCAAGCCACCAGCAACTATTCTTCCATCAAAAGTAGTCCGCATATAAAAATACGGTCTTTTTGTTTCCCAAATAAGACATTGATCCTTCCAGTTAGGATAGGAAGAAAGGGGAGAAGTCGCGATTGCATAGGTTCTATTTAACTCTCCACCTTCTTTTTTAGCAAATGAAATTTCTTCATACCCTGTCGCATAAATAACTTTTTTAGCATGAATACTTCCTTTTTCGCTTTCAAATTTCCAATATCCCTTATCAGAACCTGCTTCTTTTACTTCCGTATGTTCGTACACTTTTACATTCCGTTTGGATGCTTCCTTTATAAGTTCTGTTACAAACTTTTGCGGATTAACTTCTGCATCTCCATTCGTTAATATTGCTGCTGGCTTTTTAAAACCGTATATTGTCTCTATTTCCTTTTCTTCTAAAAATTCAACTGGAAAATCATATTTTTTTAGCATGTCATACTCTTTTTTTATTTTTTTAACATCCTTTTCATCACTCGCATAATAGAGGCTTTTTCTTGCTTTAAACTGAACATCTTTTGTTAAAGAGTCTGCAACTGATCTTAAATTTTCCATTGCTTCAAAACATAAACGATAAAATCGCACCGCCTGATCTTCTCCTATGCTTTCTGCAAATTCATGGAGCATTTTATCATTAGAATACTGAAGCAGTCCTGTATTGGCAGATGTACTGCCAGTAGCAACATTTCTTTTATCTACGAGTACGATATCTAATGCTTCTTCTGATAATAAATACGAGCATAAGGCACCAGACATTCCTCCACCAATAATAAGAACATCACATATTATATCTTTTGTTAAGGATGGATAATTTGATGCTGTAGTTAATGTAGTTGGCCAATATAAAGAACCGTTGTATAAGTCCATAAATACCTCCGCTGCTTCTAATAATCATTATGTAACAATAATTTATTCGGTACTAACTATATTGTTTAAGCGATTACGCAACTCTCTGCGAAGAATCTTTTTTGAAGCATTTCTAGGAATTTTTTCAATAAACAAGATCTTTTTTGGGATTTTGTATTTTGCTAATCTTTTATTACATTCAGTAAGGAGTGTTTCTTCTGTAAGAGCGGAAGCTTCCTCTTTAACAATAAATGCAATTGGTACTTGTCCCCATTTTTCATGAGCTTCTCCAATCACTCCAGCATCTAATACGCCTTCCATTGACGTTAATATTGCTTCTACTTCAGCGGGATATATATTTTCCCCACCTGAAATAATTAAATCAGAGCGTCTATCCAGTACAAACAGAAAACCCTCAGCATCTTTATACCCGATATCCCCTGTATGAAACCAGCGATCAATGGGACGTTTTTCTTTATTTAAATAACCAATGGAAACATTTGGCCCCTTAACAATAATTTCTCCTGCTGTATGTGGAGGCAATTCGTCTCCAGTTTCATTTATAATTTTTATTTGGGCAGGAAACAGCGGTTTGCCTGCAGAACCAATTTTTCTAACACTGTCCGTTGCTGACAATGTGACAATTTGAGAAGAAGTTTCCGTCATTCCATAAGAATAATATACTGGTATCCCCTTTTGCAGACAGCTTTTTAATATCTCAACAGAAGCTGGTCCGCCACCAAGCAGCATACAGCGAAAATGAGGTGGAAAAGACTCCATTGTTGCTTTTTCAATTTTTTGCAGCATCAGGGTGACGGCAGACATCATCGTCACCTTTTCTTTTTCTATATCATCGATGACCGTTTCAACAGAAAAATGGTCATGAAGAACCACTTTTATTCCATATAATAAACTTCTCATTAAAATAGAATAGCCACTAATATGAAATAATGGCATAGCACATAACCAAACATCTTTTTCATGCAATCCAAGATTTAATACACTGCCAACAGCACTCCACCAATGATTCCCATAACTTTGAATAACGCCTTTTGGAAAGCCTGTTGTTCCAGAGGTATACATAATCGTACATGTTTCGTCGAGGGATACTTCTATTTTTTCTATCGGTTTTTCATAAGGATAAAAAGGAATATCTTCCTTATTCAAAATAAGTAGAGTTCCAGACATTTCGGCTTCTATTTGTTCAACGGTGTTGGCGAATGTTTTTTCAGTCAGGAGAAATGTCGCTTGTGCATCTTTCAGTTGAAAGATTAGTTCTTCTGCTGTTAAACGATTATTTAACAGCACAGCTTTTGCACCAATAATGTGAAGAGATAATAGTGTAATAACCGTTTGCAAATCATTTTTCACTAAAATGCCGATATAATGTTCACTCTTTATTCCTTGAGACGTTAAAACTCCAGCCGTATAATAAGCCTTTTCATAAAGTTCTTGAAATGTTAAACGCTGCTTTTTATAAACAATCGCTTCTCTATTTGGTGTTAAGCTTGCCCTATTTTTAAGAAAGTTAGGAACACACTCTGCCGTCAATTTTCTCACCTTTCCTTAAATAAACAAAGGTGACTCAATATGATCTGATATTATCTTACTATCAGACTAAATCATAAGTCACCTTATTATTATTAAATTATTTCACTCATATAATACATCTCTACATTATGGAAAACGAGGGAATTGCCCAAAATCCGGTTTGCGTTTTTCTTTAAACGAATCTCTTCCTTCTTTTGCTTCGTCTGTTGTGTAATATAAAAGAGTTGCATCACCAGCAAATTGCTGAATCCCTGCTAATCCATCTGTATCTGCATTAAATGCTGCTTTTAAGAAACGTAGTGCTGTTGGACTTTTTTCTAAAATTTCTTCACACCATTTAATCGTTTCCTCTTCCACTTTTTCCAATGGTACAACCGTATTTACTAAGCCCATATCCAATGCTTCCTGTGCATTGTATTGTCTGCATAGAAACCAAATTTCTCTAGCTTTTTTATGCCCAACAATACGAGCTAAATAACCTGACCCATAACCAGCATCAAAGCTGCCAACATTCGGTCCAGTTTGTCCAAATATAGCATTATCCGCTGCAATGGTTAAGTCACAAACGATATGAAGAACGTGACCTCCTCCGATTGCATATCCTCTAACCATTGCAATTACTGGTTTTGGAATAACTCGAATTAATCGCTGCAAGTCTAGTACATTTAATCGAGGGATCTGATCATCCCCTACATAACCACCATGGCCTCTGACTTTTTGATCTCCACCAGAACAAAACGCTTTTTCACCTGCACCGGTTAATACAATGACGCCTACATTGCTGTCATCCCGCGCTCTAGCAAACGCATCTATTAGCTCGCTTACTGTTTTTGGAGTAAAAGCATTATGTACATGCGGTCTATTAATAGTGATCTTTGCAATCCCGTTATATGTTTCATATAATATTTCATCATATTGACGTACTGCTACCCATTCAACTGTCATTCTTCTTCCTCCTTTTATTTTCGTCCAATTCAATGATTCGACAAAAACCCACTTACTATTGTACCAAAAATTTCAGGTTTCTCCACATGAATTGCATGACCTGCATCTTCAACCATTTTCCATGTAAATCCAGTATTTTTATTTACCATTTCTTTTGCTATTAAACAAAATTTATTATCTAATTCTCCAGTAATTAACAATGTTCTAAATGGAACTTCATGTAAATGCTCCCACCATGATGGTTGAACACCCGTTCCCATCCCAATTAAACTATTGGCTAGGCCAGCAGCATTATTTTGAAGACGCTGTGTTCTAATTTTATCCCGTTGCTTTTGATTCAATTTTTTCTGCGTTTGAAACAAAGGAATTTCTTCCCATTTTTCTACAAATTGCCCGATTCCTTCTACTAAGATAGATTCTCCGAGTTTCTTATCTTGTATTCTTCTTTCTTGTTGCTGTTCAGTCGTTTTTAATCCTGGTGAAGCACTTTCAAGAATTAATTTTTGCACATAATGGGGATAAAGAATGGAAAATGTTAATGCGAGTCTTCCTCCCATGCTATAACCTAATAAATAAATACTGTTGATTTGTAAAGCTTGCAGAATTTCAACTAGATGTTTTGCAGCAACTACAATATTATATTTACTTTCATTTAAAGGAGAAGCAGTTTTTCCATGACCAATAATATCAATCATTATTAACTGAAAATCCTTTTTCCACATAGGAATAAACGGATGCCATGTACTACTTTCACCAGTAAATCCGTGTAAAAGCAATAGAGGCACCCCTTGTCCATAAACTTCGACATGATAGGAAACATCATCGACAACAATTTTCATCCCTTTTCTCCCTTAAAATACAAATCTATTTCCTGGGAAACGCTTTTTATTAATTCGCGGTGCTCTTCTACATTTTTTTCTCTATTTGTTTGGATTTCAATCACACGTAATTTAGGTGCTTCAATCTGCTTTTGTATTATTTCTGTTAATTGTGGCCATTCCTTTATTAGATCGTATTCCCCTTTATACATAGTGATTATATGTTTAAAATCCAAATCCAACGGGGTGCCGAATAATACCTCAAAATGTTTTTTATGATTTGCTTGTGGTAAAAAGGAAAAAATTCCTCCTCCATTATTATTTATTAAAAATATCGTGATCGGAATATTAAATTGTTTTGCTGCAATTAATCCGTTTGCATCATGAAAAAAAGTTAAATCACCTAATACTAAAAATAGTGGTTGCTTTATAACTCCTACACCAAGTGCAGTAGAAACGGTACCATCAATTCCATTTGCCCCTCTGTTCGCATACATAGTTATTTTTTTTTGCTGTGCATGAAAAAAAGTATCTAGATCTCTAATTGGCATACTGTTTCCTACAAAAAGCGCGGCGTCCTCTGGTAGCAATTCCCCTAATACAGAAAATAACTTTGCTTCACTCATTTGATTGTTTTCTTTTATTCTCTGCAATGCCTTTTTAGTCAGCATGTTTATATTTTGCCAGGAAACCAATACGTGATTAGTTGAGCATTTTTTCAGATAGAGCATTATTTTATGACAGAATAGAACTTCATCACAATAAATCATTTCAGAAGTAAGTTGATTGGGGTCTCGGAATCCAGCTCCACCATCAATAACAATCTGCTCTATCCCCTTTTGTTCCTTTAGAAAGAGTGTTAAAGCCTTGGAAACTGGCATGCTGCCAAAACGAATAACAATATCTGGCTTTAACGTCTTTTGAGCCATTTCATTACGTAAAAAAGTATCGTACGTATCAATGATATATTCCTGTCCATCATCAACGGTTCTTAATTGAGATAAGGGATCCGCTAAAATAGGAAACTTCATTATTTTGGCTAACTGTATAATCGATGAAGGTAAATGTTCTTTATCTATTTCGCCACAAATAATAATGCCGTTCGTATACTTGCTTAATTTATTAGCTAATTGTTGAAAATAATCATCAGAAAGCGTCAAATCCCCTTTTTCCATATGAATATATTTACTGCTGCCGTTTTCTATATGGTATGTTGGTAAATTCCCCAGATCTGGAATCAGCGGTTCACGAAAGGGTAAGTTTAAATGAACGGGACCTTTAGGTTCTTGAAGTGCAGTAGTAACTGCTCTGGCGCTAACCGTCTTCACATAACGAATCATCTCTTCTGAACCATCAGGTGGAGACATTTCCATAAACCACTTTACTTGTCTGCCATATAAGTCAATTTGATTAATAGCTTGTGGAGCACCCACATCTCTTAATTCATGTGGACGATCTGCTGTCAACACTAGTAAAGGTATACGTGATATCATTGCTTCTATTATAGCTGGAAAATAATTAGCAGCGGCCGTTCCAGATGTACAAACTAATACGGTTGGTTTTTTGCTTGCTTTTGCTATACCTAAAGCAAAAAAAGCAGCAGCTCTTTCATCCACATGAACATGTAAATTTATATTCTTTTGCTCTGCCATGATTAACGCAATAGGAGTAGAACGGGACCCTGGACTTATGACGACGTTTTCAATCCCGTTATGTACCAATTCATGAACAAAGGCATATACGTAGGCTGTTAACTGTTGTTGATGGTTCATTTTGTATCCCCTCCTAAAGCTGAAAGCATTGGTTTAAATTTAATCGCCGTTTCCATATATTCCGATTCAGCATCAGAATTAGCTACAATTCCACATCCTGCAAAAATAGATGCTTCGTTTTTCTGAATCAACCCCGAACGGATGCTAACAGCGAATTCCCCATTCCCTTTATAATCAAGCCAACCGAGTGGAGCACCATACAAACCACGATCTAACTGCTCTTCTTGTCTTATTTTTTCGACTGCTTTCTTTTGAGGATATCCACCTAAAGCTGGAGTTGGATGAAGAAGCTCTATTAAAGAGAAAAGTGATTCGGATTCCTTTAATATTCCCTTCACTGGAGTATAAAGATGTTGAATATCTCTCATTTTCATAAGGGCTGGATGAGATGGAAGCTCAATCGTTTTACAAACTTTGTCCATTGCAGATTTAATCATATTTACGACATATTGATGTTCTGTTCTATTTTTACGATCGCGAAGCAGCTGTTCTCCTAAATGTTCATCACTTTCTTGACTTAAGCCTCTTGCAATCGATCCTGCTAAGCATGTCGAAAATACGTTATTCTCCAATTTCTTCACCAATCTTTCTGGCGACGCACCAATAAAACAATTATCTCCAGATTCCAGAGCAAATATATAACTATTTTCTTGTTCCAATAACAATCTCTCTAAAACTGTTTCAACAGCGATTTCTTTTTCAAAGGTTAATCTGCATTCTCTTGCTAAAACAACCTTTTTTAAGGTAGCATTTAGATCATTTACTATATTTTGAACAGTATTTTTCCATTGTTCTCCGTCTTTTTCAACCGCATGTAAAAATCGATTACTATGTTTGCATCCGTATGCTCTAGTCTTCGTTAATAAGGAAGAAGTAGTAATCTGCATCTCTTGAAGAGAAATAGCCTCCCGATTATCAAACAGTCTATTGGTTGTAACGTATTGTGTACCGTTTATCTCGCTAAACATAAAAGACGGAACAAAAAAATGTCCATCAGCATAATGTTTCCAAAGCTTTGTTTTTGGTTTTAGTGGATCAAAAGAAAATCCTCCAAATAAAATAGGACCAACTCCAATATCCTCAAATTCATTATAAATTCGGCTTTTTTTTAATATATTCTGCCATTCTTTTTCTATAGAAGCATATAAATTGTTAGGCTGCGTTGAAAATATTTTTTTGCATATGCCTAATCCAATAAAAATATTTTCTGTTGATGGATCTTTCCAAAAAAATCGATTTCCTTTAAAAGAAGCATTTTCTGAAAAAAAAGCAAGATAATCGATTTTTTTTTCTATCTTTCTAACATCACTAACTAAAATAGAAGAAGCGTCATTTATCTTATTATTTTCTACTAATAATTCTTTAGTTTTCATTCTATGTGTATATCCCCCTAAAACGAGTAAAAAATCACTTCGTTTTTTATACCTTTTCCACTGTTTTAGCTTTCGTGTTCATCTTTTTGACTTATTTTAAGATACACCTGTGACTAATATTATGTCAATGTTCCACCCTCTTTAAAATTCATAAACCGAAACTATTTTAGGGAAACAAATTAGAAAAATTCCAAAGCAAACTGTTAACGCTCTCTTTTCGTTACAAAATTAGATTAATTCCTCATTAATTTATGCAAAAACTTCTATCCATGTTTTATGGAAACCAATGTGGGGAAGTTTAATAATAGAGCGATACTGGATGATTTTTATTATTATCGTTCATACTACAAGTACTGATTAAGTTTTAAATAAGGATGTGGTAACTATGTTAACGAAAGAACAATTAACAACCTTAAAACAAGAATTATTAAATAGAAAATCGGAAATCAAAAATCGAGAAGAACGTTATGTAGATGATAACGAACGAGAATCAGTAGGTGAACTTTCCGGATATGACAACCACCCTGCTGATATGGGGACAGAATTATATGAACGGGAAAAAGACTATGCATTAGAAGAGCATGATCAATCAGAATTAAATAAAATTAATGAAGCCCTTGCAGCTATTAAAGACGGATCATATGGAACCTGTAAAGTTTCAGGAAAAGAAATTCCTTTTGAGCGTCTTGAAGCAATACCTACTGCATTAACATTAAAAGAATACAGTTCCGAACAATCACTTGCTAAAGATAGACCGGTAGAAGAGGATGTGTTGGAACCTGCACATGGCAACGAATACCGCCATTATGATACTGGTGATGTTAGAGATTATGAAGACAGCTTTCAAGAAGTTGCCAGATTTGGCACTTCAGAGACTCCTTCTGATTTAAGAGGTGATCATGAAGATTATGACAGTTTGTATGATCGCGATTCAGATGATGAAGGATTTACAGAGGATTATGAATCATTTGTTGCTTCTGATATCGAGGGAAAAGAACAAACCGTATATCCTAGCAAGAACCATGAAAAATACGAACAGGCTCTTGATGATGAACAAACAGAGGCACCGTATGGGGATGTTCCCTATCACAAAACGGACGGATATGTTAATGATAAAGATAAATAAATAAAAAGCGCAAAGAGATTTTTCAGCATAAAACAAATTATTTTTCTTTGTTTTATGTTGAGTTCCCTTTGCGTTTACATCTATTATATCTGAGGTCTTATTTTCCAAATATCATCTGCATATTCTTGGATGGTTCGATCACTGGAAAAGTGACCGGATTTCGCTATATTAACGGTACACATTTGTAACCATTTATGCTGATTTTTATACGTTTTATCTACCTCATTATGAACATTTGTATAAGAATGAAAATCCTTCAGCACAAAATATTGATCATTTTCAATTAGAAGGGAATCAAAAATAGGATCAAATTCATTCGTTCCATGTTCAAAAAAACCATTTTTTAATTGATTAACCACCTCTTGAATTCGTTTATCATGATGAAAATATTCAGTAGATCTATATCCTCCATTTTGATACAAATCTAATACTTCATCTGCATTCATACCAAATATAAAGATATTATCTTCTCCAACTAAATCTTTCATTTCAATATTAGCACCATCTAACGTACCAACTGTTAATGCCCCATTCATCATAAATTTCATGTTTCCCGTTCCAGAAGCTTCCTTGCTCGCAGTTGAAATTTGTTCACTCACATCTGCAGCCGGAAAAATATGTTCTGCTAAAGAGACACGATAATTTTCAAGAAAAACTACTTTTAATTTATCTTGAATATGCTTATCTTGGTTTACTTTATCCGCTACGGTATTGATTAACTTAATGATTTTTTTCGCATAATAATAGCCAGGCGATGCTTTTGCACCAAAGATAAACGTTCTTGGTGTTATATCTAAACCTGGGTTTGCTTTTAATAAGTTATATATATGCATAATATGCAAAACATTTAATAATTGCCGTTTGTATGCATGCAATCTTTTTACTTGTACATCAAAAATGGAAGTGGGATCAATAATAATTCCATTATTTTCTTCAATTATGTTGGTAAGACGATTTTTATTTGCTTGTTTGATCGCTGCAAGTTTTTCTAAAAAACCTTTGTCATTCTGATAAGAAAGCAAATTATTCAATTGTTCTGGACGCTGAATCCATTCGTTTCCAATCGTTTCCGTTACTAATTGAGTAAGGTTAGGGTTTGCTTTAATTAACCATCTTCTATGGGTTATACCATTTGTTTTATTATTAAATTTTTCAGGAAAATATTGATAAAACTGATTCATTTCTCTTTTCTTTAATATCTCTGTATGGATTTCCGCAACCCCATTAACACTGTAGCTTCCTGCTAATGCCAAATGAGCCATCTTAACCATCCCATGCGCAATAATTGCCATATTCTCGATTCGTTGAAAGTCATTCGGATATTTTTCCCATAAATCTTTGCAGAAACGTTCGTTAATTTCATTAATTATCATATAAATTCGCGGCAACAATGGCTGAAAAATGTAAATTGGCCATTTTTCTAATGCTTCAGACAAAGTGGTATGGTTCGTATAAGAAATAGTATTTGTTGTTATTTTCCAGGCTTCATTCCAACTTAACCCTTCCTTATCCAACAGAATCCTCATCAACTCAGGAATAGCAAGAACAGGGTGCGTATCATTAATATGAATACTAATATGATGGTGGAATTCTTTTATATCTTTATATTGCTGTTTATAATTTTTAAGTATGGATTGCAGACTTGATGATACTAAGAAATACTGTTGTTTTAAACGAAGGATTTTGCCATCATCATTTGCATCATCGGGATAAAGAAATTCAGATATTTTTTCCGTTTCTCTTTTATATTTCATAATATCTTTCACATCTTTTGCAAGCAAGGAAGTTGGTTCTGCATTCCAAAGCCTTAATGTATTGACGGTTGTTGTTTTATATCCAATGACCGGAATATCGTGAGGAACAGCCGTTACAGTTTCAGCATTTAAATGCCGAAACTGTAATTTCCCGTCCTGTTTAAACATATCTATCGTTCCCCAAAACGGAATGTCGACTGCTAAATCTTCTTTTCTTACTTCCCATACTTGACCATGCTTTAACCATTGTTCTGGAAGTTCGATTTGATAGCCATCCACAATGCGCTGCTCAAATAATCCATGTTTATATCGTATGCCAAAACCATGTCCTGGTAAATTTAAGGTGGCTAGAGAATCTAAAAAACATGCTGCTAATCTTCCTAATCCACCATTGCCAAGTCCTGCATCATGTTCGATTTCTTCTATATCATGCAAGTTTATTCCTAAATCTTTCAATCCTTCGCAAACAACTTTTTCAATGCCCAGGTTAATTAAATTATGATAAAGCAATCGTCCTAATAAAAATTCAATCGATAAATAATATACTTGTTTTCCTTTATTCTTCCGATAATTTTCATTTGTATTAATCCAATTCGAACTTACATATTCTCTTATCATATGGCCTAATGTTTGAAAATGGTCACTGCTGGTGCTATCTTTAAATGGTTTTCCATACGTCATCTCAAGCTTCTGCAAAAAATACGTTTTAAAGGCTTCTTTGTTAGTAAACATGCGTCTCACTCCTTGAGATCAGCTCTGCATAAAGCTGATTATACTTAAATGCAGATTGTGCCCAGCTATTATCCATCATCATGGCGCTTTTTATAATGCTTAACCAAACATCTTTTTCATGATAATACCGCAATGCTCTTTGAATGGTATACAACATATCATGAGCATTAAAATTAGTGAAGCTAAACCCATTGCCCATTCCCGTTCTGCTGTCATACGAAAATACGGTATCATTTAATCCGCCTGTTTCTCTAACAATCGGAATATTGCCGTATTTTAATGAGATTAATTGACCTAAACCACATGGCTCGAACTTAGATGGCATTAAAAACATATCTGCCCCTGCATACAATTGATGTGCTAGACCCTCATCAAAACCTACATAAGCTTTGCACTTTTCTGGATATTGATTTTCCATCTCTCTAAAAAATTGTTCAAATACTGGATCGCCAGTGCCTAAAACAATAAATTGGATATCTTCTTGCATGATTTCATGAAATACATGTCTAACTAGCTCCAAGCCTTTTTGCTTTGTCAGTCTAGTAATCATACAAATAATCGGAATAGCTGCATCTTCTTTTAATCCGAATTTTTGTTGAATAAACTGTTTATTTTTCACCTTATCCTCAATGGAAGAAAGAGTATACTTTTTCACTATTTCCTCGTCTGTTTCCGGATTATAGGTTCTTTCATCGATTCCATTGATTATCCCATATAAATCATTTTGTCTGTAACTTAATAAATGGTTAAGCTTTTCTCCATAATAATCTGTTTGTATTTCATTTTTATATGTTGGGCTAACGGTTGTTATCTTATCAGCCGAAACAAGCGCAGCTTTCATAAAATTCACATTTCCATAAAACTCCAAGTTTTCCGTCGTAAAATACTTATCACTAACATTTAATAAATTATCTAAAACGTTTTTAGGCATAATACCTTGGAACTGCAGATTATGTATGGTAAATATAGTTTTAATTGACTTATATTCACTCTTCCATTGATAATCAGTCTTTAATAAAAAAGGGATCATAGCTGTATGCCAATCATGGCAATGGATAATATCAGGATATTCATTAAGAACTTCCAAACTTGCCAAAACTGCTCGATTAAAAAAGGAAAAGCGTTCCCCATCATCTATATAACCGTATAAACCTTGACGCTTAAAATAATATTCATTATCTATAAAATAAAAGGTAATCCCTTCATATTTGAGCTCCTCAATGCCGCAATATTGCTTTCTCCACCCAACATTAATAGTAAAATGCAGTTTCTTTTTTAATGATCCTAAAAGTTCTTCTGGAATATCTCCATATTTAGGCATCATCACAGTAACTTCAGTACCTTGTTTTTTTAATTCTATTGGAAGAGAACCGGCAACATCTGCCAGTCCTCCTGATTTAATAAATGGTACACACTCTGATACAGCAAATAGTACTTTCACGAATTCATCAACGCCCCTTGTACGGTCCCTTTTCTTACGACAAAAGGGGAATTTATAGTACCAGTCATAACCGCTCCGTTTTCTACTGTCACATCTTTATCTAAAATAACAGAATCAAGGATACAATTTTCTCCGATTGTGCATTTTTGCATAATAATGCAATTCTTTAAAACAGAGCCTTTGCCAATCTTAGCTGCTCTGGCAACAACACTATTTTCTATATCTCCTTCAATAACACAGCCATTGGCAATCATTGAATTTTTCACTTTCCCAGTATTTGTATACCGAGTAGGAGGCTCATCTTTAACCTTTGTAAAGATTGGACGTTTCTTTATAAATAACTGACTCCATACACTCGGATTTAAAATCTCCTTGCTTACTCGAAAATAAGTAGAGATCGAATCTATTTTTTCGGCATAGCCGCTATATTCGTAATCACAAATTTTATACTGATGATGAATATCCATTAATACATCTTTCATACAAGTGTATCCAGTTATATCACGTGTTTGAATAAGATCAATCAATATTGATTTTTTAATTAAATAAAGTTCTAAAGAGTTTCCATTGTTTCTAATCTCTGTTATGTCACATCCTGACTTCAAATGACGCTCAAGTACAGGATTAAAATCCATATTAAATACAGTAAAACAATTTGCTACTAGTGCATATTCCTGTTTGCTTCTAAAGAAATAATCAATATTTGCTGCAAATTGGTTAAATGAACCAATTCCTTTGCTCGTTCCATCCGTTATAGAGGCTGGGAAGAAAAACAGCCCGTCTCTTTTTCTATCCAAATCCCAATTTTTCCCTGAACCTAGATGATCCATTAACGAACGATATTGATACTTAGGAAAAATGGCAACACTTCCTATCCCCGAATTAACCATATTAGATAAAACAAAATCAATTAGTCGATATCTGCCTCCAATAGGTAATGCAGCCAGCGAACGGTGTGCAATTAATTCCTCTAAGTCATCCTGATACGTAGTTGCATCAATAACACCCAGCATTGTTTTCAACAACATAATCCCCTCCTGTCTAGTTTGTTAGGAAATCAACTCATTAACCATTTCTTCTGTAACTAAAACCACTTCGTTTGTCTTTTTATTTGGTTTAATGACCATTCCATCTGGAATACTTATGTTAGAAGGGACGATCGCTTTTTCAATATAAGCATTCTCGCCAATTTTAGCATCTGGCATAATCACAGAACTACGAATTATTGATCCTGTTCCAACATGAACCCCTTGAAATACAATAGATTTTTCAATTTCTCCGCTGATTGTGCACCCTTCATTTATCATCGATTCTTTTACAATCGCTTCACTGGAAATATATTGTGGGGGATGATTAGGGTTAACCGTATAAATTCTCCAGTTATAATCATAGATATCCAGTTCGCTTTCATCATCTAATAAATCCATATTAGCTTCCCATAAACTTTGAACAGTACCTACATCCTTCCAATACCCTTTAAAAGGATACGCAACAACTTTTTTTTGTTTTTTTATTAATAAAGGAATTATATCTTTGCCAAAATCATGGGATGACTGTTTGTTTACATTATCTTCTTCCAACAATTCCTTAAGAACACTCCACTTAAAGATATAAATCCCCATAGATGCTAAATTATTTTTAGGATTGGCAGGTTTTTCTTCAAATTCTACAATATCCATTTCATCATTAGTATTCATTATGCCGAATCTGCTTGCCTCATTCCATGGTACCTCAATTACAGAAATAGATGCGTCTGCTTGTTTTTCGATATGATACTCCAGCATTAATTCATAATTCATTTTATAAATATGGTCACCTGAAAGAATTAATACATATTCTGGATCGTATTGAGATAAATAATTCTCATTCTGATAGATTGCACTTGCAGTCCCTGTATACCATTTAACTTCAGAAGATTCACTATATGGTGGCAAGACCGTTACACCGCCATTTACACGATCCAAATCCCAAGCACTTCCAATACCAATATAAGAATTTAAAACAAGCGGCTGATACTGTGTTAACACACCAACTGTTTCAATTCCAGAGTTGGAGCAATTGCTAAGAGTAAAATCTATGATTCTATACTTCCCTCCAAAAGGGATAGCTGGTTTCGCTAAACTTTTGGTCAAAGAGTATAGTCTACTCCCCTTTCCTCCTGCTAATAGCATTGCGACGCATCTTTTCTTTCCCATTTCCTTTTCTCTCCTTCCGATGTTGTACTGGTCGTAAAATGATAATACTAAAAGCTGGTATTGTTAATTGAACAGAAAATGGTCTTCCATGAAACGGGATTTCTTGTGCTTTTATTACTTTTTTGTTTATATAATCGGCTCCACCAAATCTATCAGCATCACTATTAAGTATTTCTCGGTAAGATCCACTATTTGGTACACCTACTAAATAATTTTCATATGTTCGATACATAAAATTACAAATAACAATAAGAAATTCTTCAGGCTTTATCCCTTTTCGTATAAAGGAGAAAATTGATTGATCTTTATTATTAACATCTATCCATTCAAAACCTTCATATACATGATCTAGTTGATAAAGAGGTTTTGAGCGCTTATAGATTTTTAATAGTTCCTTTGTATATTCATTTGCCTTTTGATGCATTTCAAAATCATAGAGCATCCAATCTAGCTGTTCTTTATCTTTCCATTCTGCGAACTGGGCAAATTCAGCTCCCATAAATAATAGTTTTTTACCAGGATGGGCGATCATAAAACCTATTAGCAATCTGAATTGAGCAAATTGCTGCCAATAGTCACCAGGCATTTTATTGAGGAGAGATTTTTTCCCATGAACTACTTCATCATGAGAGAGTGGCAATATGAAATTCTCTGAAAAAGCATAGTGTAAAGAAAAGGTTATCTTATCATGAACATGACGCCGATTATCAGACTCTGTTTCCATATATGATAATAGATCGTTCATCCACCCCATATTCCATTTATAATGAAAACCTAACCCACCATAATGTACTGGCGCAGTCACTTGAGGCAAATCAGTAGAATCTTCCGCAAACATTAATACTGTTGTATCATACTCTCTTACTGTTTGATTCAATTTCTTTAGAAATTCAATTCCAAATGGATTAATACTATCCTGTGAATTGGGCCAGTAAATAATATTAGATACGGCATCTACCCTAAATCCATCAATATGAAAATATTCCATCCAGTATAAGGCATTCGAGATAAGAAAACTATGAACTTCCATCTTTCCTAAATCAAAATTAGCTGTTCCCCATACTAGATTTTCTCTATCTTTAGGGTTTACATAATCAAATTGACTTGTTCCATCAAATTGATAGAGTCCATGTGCATCTTTGCAAAAATGACCTGGAACCCAATCTAAAATAACACCCAGTCCATGCTGATGACATTGATCAATAAAATACATAAAGTCTACTGGTTCACCGAATCTACTAGTAGCAGAATAATAACCTGTCCCTTGATATCCCCATGAAATATCAAGTGGATGCTCCACTAATGGCAATAGCTCCAAATGAGTAAATCCTTGTTCTAAACAATAAGGAATTAGTGATTCTGCTAGTTCCTTATAAGTATAAAGCGATCCATCTTCATGTATCTTCCAAGAACCAAGATGTACTTCATAAATGGCCATTGGCTCCTCTAAACAATTCTTTTTTGCTTTTTTTTGTTTCCATTTCGCATCCTTCCATTTGTATCCGTCCAAAGAGTAAACAATTGATGCAGTGTTGGGTCTCGTTTCCGAATAAAATGCATAAGGATCTGCTTTTAAAAACTTTTTTCCATCTGAAGCTGTTATTTCATATTTATACAATGCTCCAGTCAAATCCTTGTCGATTTTGATAAGCCATATTCCTTCGTTATTTATTCGCTCAAGGGAGTATTTTTCAGCTTTCCAATTATTAAAATCTCCTACTAAATGGACATATTGTGCATGTGGCGCCCATACACAAAAAACTGTGCAAACCCCTTCATTTTGTTGATAAACATGAGATCCCAACAATTTATAGCTTTCAAATAGATTCCCTTCATGAAATAAATGTAGTTGAAATTCTGTTGGATATACTGTTTCCACTTGCATCCTACTCTCTAATTCAAATATTCCAATACATATAACCACTACAGCTGTACAAGTAATGTTTTCCCCTTTTTTCTACAAATAAAACTAACTCTCCAAAAAAAATGAAAACGGATTAATTTCAGAAAAAATAAAAAATGGAGATTAAAATAATATTCTATCCAAAGTAACAGAAATCCTTTTTTGTTTTTTAAAATTTTATGATAATGATAAACTTTTTATGTTTGATCCTCTAAAAACTATTGTTGAATTTTTAACATACTTTTTCTTTCTTAAGAAAAAATAAAACAGACTAGAAAAGAAAGGTGGAGAATCATGAGTAAAAGTGAAGAAGAATATTTATTAGAACAAAAGAAAGAAGAAATTAATCCATTTTTTGAAGCACCCGACAAAAAAATCTTAGCTACTGGGGACTTATTTAGGGGACCAAATACTGGAATAACTTCTGATATTGATTTAAACAATCCTGGAAAAAAATTAATGACAACTGAAGATAAACTAGAAGAAGATCTTAAACAAGGAAGATTATAGCAGCAACTCTAACCGTTTTTTCAGAAAGCTAATAACTGTAATCACTATTTTAATTTATATGCCCATCAGAATATTTTTAGACAAAAAAAGGCGGAAATTTTTTTCTGCCTTTTTTTTCGATTTGATGGGATATGTAAGCTAAATTACCTATGCTACAATATATGTAAATAAATGTGGAAAGCAGGTAAAACAGTATGAGAAATGCTTTATTTTTAGCCTACCCCCAATATGCCGACTTTGAAATAGCACATGCACTATTCTTATTAAAGAAAATCGGTAATTTTACGATTACTACAGTAACGATTGACGGTAAGGTGGTCGAAAGCATTGGAGGAATACAAACACAAAGTACTTCAATCAAAGATATAAATGTAGCTGAGTTCGAAGTAATTCTTATAGCTGGCGGAGATGGTGTTCAAGAGATCCTTTATAATGAATCTGTTAAAAATCTTTTGGAAAATGCTTTTCAGTTAAATATTCCGATAGCCTCTATCTGTGCATCGGCACTATTATTAGCAAAAGCTGGCATACTTATTGACAAAAAAATCACCTGCCTTTTACATACATATGAAAATAATCAAAACTTATTTCGACATTCGCGTTACACTGGTAATGATATAGAAATAGCTGGTTCTATAATAACTGCTAAAGGTACAGCTTTTGCTAAGTTTGCGGTCTCTGTTTGTCGGCAAGTAGGATTGTTACAAGATCAAAAAGAATATAATAGATTCTTCAATTTCTGCAGAGGAATAAGCTCTTAATAAACTTTATCATTTATTTAAATTACGTTACCCTTGATACTATGTTAATTAGTATTTAACAGTTCTTACCTTACTCGTTTATTTTACAATAATCGCTGGTGAATTAATTTTTCCTATATATTTGGAAATAATTTCATACCTTGTATATGAATTACCTTTAAAAAAATAAGAAAAATGTTATCCTGCCTCCAAAAGTGTTTTTTACTTTTAGAGCAATGGAGAGAAACTTGCCAAGCTTCGAAAAATTTATACTTTCTTGCCTTTTAAAAAACTCCTTCAAAAGTTTATATATTGAAAAATACTTTTAGTTCAGTGTATCCATTTTGAAAGATAAATACTTAATTTTATATTTCATTTTAAACTTAAAAGGAGAAAAGTTTCTTTGCACCGAACAGTGAGCTTCTTTTGGTGTTACAAAATAATCTCTAGATTCAATGAAGAATTCATCGTTCATTAAAGTTATCCACAGGTTATTAAGCATTTTTCCAAAACGAAAAGCCATTAGCATTTCGCTAATAGCTCTATTTAATGACCCATACGGGATTCGAACCCGTGTTACCGCCGTGAAAGGGCGGTGTCTTAACCGCTTGACCAATGGGCCTTTATAGTAATTTTATGGCGGAGAAGGAGGGATTTGAACCCTCGCGCCGCTTACGCGACCTACACCCTTAGCAGGGGCGCCTCTTCAGCCTCTTGAGTACTTCCCC
Organism: Niallia sp. WK069_GA_01; assembly: GCF_983173855.1. Taxonomy (NCBI): domain Bacteria; kingdom Bacillati; phylum Bacillota; class Bacilli; order Caryophanales; family Bacillaceae; genus Niallia; species Niallia sp. WK069_GA_01. Next base: position 1,468,696 of record NZ_OZ470138.1, on the reverse strand, counting down.
AAAAAACAAATGGCTCCGCAGGTAGGACTCGAACCTACGACCGTTCGGTTAACAGCCGAATGCTCTACCACTGAGCTACTGCGGAATAATTAGTTTGTTTTTTATAGATTCTATGGTGGGCCTAAATGGACTCGAACCATCGACCTCACGCTTATCAGGCGTGCGCTCTAACCAGCTGAGCTATAGGCCCATTATAATTTATTTGGAGCGGGTGATGGGAATCGAACCCACGACATCAGCTTGGAAGGCTGAGGTTTTACCATTAAACTACACCCGCAATATTTATTGGAAATGGGGCGATTGATGGGAATCGAACCCACGAATGTCGGAGCCACAATCCGATGCGTTAACCACTTCGCCACAACCGCCATCATGCTATTATTAATATTTCTTCAACAGCAATAATGGTGGCTCAGGACGGAATCGAACCGCCGACACAAGGATTTTCAGTCCTTTGCTCTACCGACTGAGCTACTGAGCCTTAATAGATGGCTTTCGCTAAGCTTCAAATTTCTTCGTCAGCTCTTTCACTCACATTCTAGCGTGTTTATATACACTCCAGTGTTCATTCAATCGCTTCCTTGAACTTTTCGCTTTTTGAAACCCTATTATTTTAAGTTTTTATTTAATCAATAATGGCGGTCCGGACGGGACTCGAACCCGCGACCTCCTGCGTGACAGGCAGGCATTCTAACCAACTGAACTACCGGACCAGATTGCGGGGACAGGATTTGAACCTGCGACCTTCGGGTTATGAGCCCGACGAGCTACCAGACTGCTCCACCCCGCGACGATAATAGTATTAAATGTAAATGGAGGAGGAAGGGGGATTCGAACCCCCGCGCGGTTTGACCCGCCTGTCGGTTTTCAAGACCGATCCCTTCAGCCGAACTTGGGTATTCCTCCACGATAAATGGTGGACCTTGTAGGACTCGAACCTACGACCGGACGGTTATGAGCCGTCTGCTCTAACCAACTGAGCTAAAGGTCCAAATTTATATGGTAGCGGCAGAGGGGATCGAACCCCCGACCTCACGGGTATGAACCGTACGCTCTAGCCAGCTGAGCTACGCCGCCATAATAAATATTGATAATTTTGATTGGTGGAGCCTAGCGGGATCGAACCGCTGACCTCCTGCGTGCAAGGCAGGCGCTCTCCCAGCTGAGCTAAGGCCCCATTTTTATGCTCTTCCTGGTCGGGAAGACAGGATTCGAACCTGCGACCCCTTGGTCCCAAACCAAGTGCTCTACCAAGCTGAGCTACTTCCCGAAATATGGCGCGCCCGAAAGGAGTCGAACCCATAACCTTCTGATCCGTAGTCAGACGCTCTATCCAATTGAGCTACGGGCGCTAATTAAAAAACAATGGTGCCGAGGACCGGAATCGAACCGGTACGGTAGTCACCTACCGCAGGATTTTAAGTCCTGTGCGTCTGCCAGTTCCGCCACCCCGGCATTGTTTTTTGGAGCGGAAGACGGGATTCGAACCCGCGACCCCCACCTTGGCAAGGTGATGTTCTACCACTGAACTACTTCCGCGTTTATTAAATGTTTAAAGGATGCGGGTGAAGGGAGTCGAACCCCCACGCCTTGCGGCGCTAGATCCTAAGTCTAGTGCGTCTGCCAATTCCGCCACACCCGCGTATTTAGAAAAAATGGTGAGCCATGGAGGATTCGAACCTCCGACCCTCTGATTAAAAGTCAGATGCTCTACCAACTGAGCTAATGGCTCAACATAAGATGGTGCCGGCGAGAGGACTTGAACCCCCAACCTACTGATTACAAGTCAGTTGCTCTACCAATTGAGCTACCCCGGCATCTTAAACAGCTTGTCTTTTGTTAATTAAAGTATGGTGGAGGATGACGGGATCGAACCGCCGACCCTCTGCTTGTAAGGCAGATGCTCTCCCAGCTGAGCTAATCCTCCAATATTATGCCTGGCGACGTCCTACTCTCACAGGAGGAGAACCTCCAACTACCATTGGCGCTGAGAAGCTTAACTTCCGTGTTCGGTATGGGAACGGGTGTGACCTTCTCGCTATCGCCACCAGACTTTAAAGACATATTTTATTATAACGTCTTTTTAAAATTTTTCAAGGTTTTTTGAAAAAATTATTCCCTGAAAACTAGATTATGTGTAAGAAGAAAGAACCGAATTAATCATTTTTATCTAGCTACAACGTCTATAAACAGGCGTTTTTCGCTTTTCATTTTTAGTTAAGTCCTCGATCTATTAGTATTTGTCAGCTCCACATGTCGCCATGCTTCCACCTCAAACCTATCAACCTGATCATCTTTCAGGGATCTTACTAGCTTGCGCTATGGGAAATCTCATCTCGAGGGGGGCTTCATGCTTAGATGCTTTCAGCACTTATCCCTTCCGCACATAGCTACCCAGCTATGCCTTTGGCAAGACAACTGGTACACCAGCGGTGCGTCCATCCCGGTCCTCTCGTACTAAGGACAGCTCCTCTCAAATTTCCTACGCCCACGACGGATAGGGACCGAACTGTCTCACGACGTTCTGAACCCAGCTCGCGTACCGCTTTAATGGGCGAACAGCCCAACCCTTGGGACCGACTACAGCCCCAGGATGCGATGAGCCGACATCGAGGTGCCAAACCTCCCCGTCGATGTGGACTCTTGGGGGAGATAAGCCTGTTATCCCCGGGGTAGCTTTTATCCGTTGAGCGATGGCCCTTCCATGCGGAACCACCGGATCACTAAGCCCGACTTTCGTCCCTGCTCGACTTGTAGGTCTCGCAGTCAAGCTCCCTTGTGCCTTTACACTCTACGAATGATTTCCAACCATTCTGAGGGAACCTTTGGGCGCCTCCGTTACTTTTTAGGAGGCGACCGCCCCAGTCAAACTGCCCACCTGACACTGTCTCCCACCCCGATAAGGGGTGCGGGTTAGAATGTCAATACAGCCAGGGTAGTATCCCACCAATGCCTCCACCGAAGCTAGCGCTCCGGCTTCCAAGGCTCCTACCTATCCTGTACAAGCTGTACCAAAATTCAATATCAGGCTACAGTAAAGCTCCACGGGGTCTTTCCGTCCTGTCGCGGGTAACCTGCATCTTCACAGGTACTATAATTTCACCGAGTCTCTCGTTGAGACAGTGCCCAGATCGTTACACCTTTCGTGCGGGTCGGAACTTACCCGACAAGGAATTTCGCTACCTTAGGACCGTTATAGTTACGGCCGCCGTTTACTGGGGCTTCAATTCAGAGCTTCGCATTGCTGCTAACCCCTCCTCTTAACCTTCCAGCACCGGGCAGGTGTCAGCCCCTATACTTCGCCTTACGGCTTCGCAGAGACCTGTGTTTTTGCTAAACAGTCGCCTGGGCCTATTCACTGCGGCTCTCTCGGGCTTTAACACCCAAAAGAGCACCCCTTCTCCCGAAGTTACGGGGTCATTTTGCCGAGTTCCTTAACGAGAGTTCTCTCGCTCACCTTAGGATTCTCTCCTCGCCTACCTGTGTCGGTTTGCGGTACGGGCACCTTGAACCTCGCTAGAGGCTTTTCTTGGCAGTGTGGAATCAGGAACTTCGGTACTATATTTCCCTCGCCGTCACAGCTCAGCCTTTATGGTAACGGGATTTTCCTCATTACCAGCCTAACTGCTTGGACGTGCTAATCCAACAGCACGCTTACCCTATCCTCCTGCGTCCCCCCATTACTCAAACGGTTCATAAGGTGGTACAGGAATATCAACCTGTTGTCCATCGCCTACGCTCTTCAGCCTCGGCTTAGGTCCCGACTAACCCTGAGTGGACGAGCCTTCCTCAGGAAACCTTAGGCATTCGGTGGATGAGATTCTCACTCATCTTTCGCTACTCATACCGGCATTCTCACTTCTAAGCGCTCCACCAGTCCTTACGGTCTAGCTTCAACGCCCTTAGAACGCTCTCCTACCACTGACATCAATAGATGTCAATCCACAGCTTCGGTGATACGTTTAGCCCCGGTACATTTTCGGCGCAGAGTCACTCGACCAGTGAGCTATTACGCACTCTTTAAATGGTGGCTGCTTCTAAGCCAACATCCTGGTTGTCTAAGCAACTCCACATCCTTTTCCACTTAACGTATACTTTGGGACCTTAGCTGGTGGTCTGGGCTGTTTCCCTCTTGACTACGGATCTTATCACTCGCAGTCTGACTCCCAAGGATAAGTATTTGGCATTCGGAGTTTGTCTGAATTCGGTAACCCGATGGGGGCCCCTAGTCCAAACAGTGCTCTACCTCCAATACTCTTACCTTGAGGCTAGCCCTAAAGCTATTTCGGAGAGAACCAGCTATCTCCAAGTTCGATTGGAATTTCTCCGCTACCCACACCTCATCCCCGCACTTTTCAACGTGCGTGGGTTCGGGCCTCCATCCAGTGTTACCTGGACTTCACCCTGGACATGGGTAGATCACCTGGTTTCGGGTCTACGACCACATACTTATTCGCCCTATTCAGACTCGCTTTCGCTGCGGCTCCGTCTTCTCAACTTAACCTCGCATGTAATCGTAACTCGCCGGTTCATTCTACAAAAGGCACGCTATCACCCATTAATGGGCTCTAACTACTTGTAGGCACACGGTTTCAGGATCTATTTCACTCCCCTTCCGGGGTGCTTTTCACCTTTCCCTCACGGTACTGGTTCACTATCGGTCACTAGGGAGTATTTAGCCTTGGGAGATGGTCCTCCCTGCTTCCGACGGGATTTCTCGTGTCCCGCCGTACTCAGGATCCACTCAGGAGGGAACGAAGTTTCAACTACAGGGTTTTTACCTTCTATGACTGGCCTTTCCAGACCTATTCATCTACCCCGTTCCTTTGTAACTCCATGTTGAGTGTCCTACAACCCCAAGAGGCAAGCCTCTTGGTTTGGGCTAATCCCGTTTCGCTCGCCGCTACTCAGGGAATCGCGTTTGCTTTCTCTTCCTCCGGGTACTTAGATGTTTCAGTTCCCCGGGTCTGCCTTCAGTACCCTATGTATTCAGGTAAAGATTCTATCCCATTACGGATAGAGGGTTTCCCCATTCGGAAATCTCCGGATCAAAGCTTACTTACAGCTCCCCGAAGCATATCGGTGTTAGTCCCGTCCTTCATCGGCTCCTAGTGCCAAGGCATTCACCGTGCGCCCTTTCTAACTTAACTTTGGTTTCGGCTAAAGATAAACTTCACATCTCTTCGTCAGCTTCTTCGCTCTGCTCCTCACGTACAAAGTACGTTCCGGTGCTCGCTCTGGCGCTTCCTTGACCTGCTCGTTTCTCTTTACCCTCAAGTTTTTGATAATAGTTTCACTTTTAACAGATTCACTATATCTCAATTTGATACTCTATAAATAGAGAATCTAAGATGGCGATTGCTCGGTTTCTTTCTTGGTTCTTACTATACATAATCTAGTTTTCAAGGAACAATTTACGGCTAAAAATAAACTTCACATCTCTTCGTCAGCTTCTTTGCTCTGCTCCTCACGTACATAGTACGTTCTGGTGCTCGCTCTGGCGCTTCCTCGATCTGTTCGTTTCTTTTTACCCTAATATAGTGAATAAAGAAGTTTTTTCTTTATTCTTGAGGAATTGCTCCCTCAAAACTGAACAACAAATACGTCAACAATCTGTGATGGAATGTAAATTCCATTTTCCTTAGAAAGGAGGTGATCCAGCCGCACCTTCCGATACGGCTACCTTGTTACGACTTCACCCCAATCATCTATCCCACCTTAGGCGGCTGGCTCACATAAGTGTTACCCCACCGACTTCGGGTGTTACAAACTCTCGTGGTGTGACGGGCGGTGTGTACAAGGCCCGGGAACGTATTCACCGCGGCATGCTGATCCGCGATTACTAGCGATTCCAGCTTCATGTAGGCGAGTTGCAGCCTACAATCCGAACTGAGAATGGTTTTATGGGATTGGCTTGACCTCGCGGTTTTGCTGCCCTTTGTACCATCCATTGTAGCACGTGTGTAGCCCAGGTCATAAGGGGCATGATGATTTGACGTCATCCCCACCTTCCTCCGGTTTGTCACCGGCAGTCACCTTAGAGTGCCCAACTAAATGCTGGCAACTAAGATCAAGGGTTGCGCTCGTTGCGGGACTTAACCCAACATCTCACGACACGAGCTGACGACAACCATGCACCACCTGTCACTCTGTCCCCCGAAGGGGAACGTCCTATCTCTAGGAGTGTCAGAGGATGTCAAGACCTGGTAAGGTTCTTCGCGTTGCTTCGAATTAAACCACATGCTCCACCGCTTGTGCGGGCCCCCGTCAATTCCTTTGAGTTTCAGCCTTGCGGCCGTACTCCCCAGGCGGAGTGCTTAATGCGTTTGCTGCAGCACTAAAGGGCGGAAACCCTCTAACACTTAGCACTCATCGTTTACGGCGTGGACTACCAGGGTATCTAATCCTGTTTGCTCCCCACGCTTTCGCGCCTCAGCGTCAGTTACAGACCAAAGAGTCGCCTTCGCCACTGGTGTTCCTCCACATCTCTACGCATTTCACCGCTACACGTGGAATTCCACTCTTCTCTTCTGCACTCAAGTCCCCCAGTTTCCAATGACCCTCCACGGTTGAGCCGTGGGCTTTCACATCAGACTTAAAGGACCGCCTGCGCGCGCTTTACGCCCAATAATTCCGGACAACGCTTGCCACCTACGTATTACCGCGGCTGCTGGCACGTAGTTAGCCGTGGCTTTCTGGTTAGGTACCGTCAAGGTACGAGCAGTTACTCTCGTACTTGTTCTTCCCTAACAACAGAGTTTTACGATCCGAAAACCTTCATCACTCACGCGGCGTTGCTCCGTCAGACTTTCGTCCATTGCGGAAGATTCCCTACTGCTGCCTCCCGTAGGAGTCTGGGCCGTGTCTCAGTCCCAGTGTGGCCGATCACCCTCTCAGGTCGGCTACGCATCGTTGCCTTGGTGAGCCGTTACCTCACCAACTAGCTAATGCGCCGCGGGCCCATCTGTAAGTGACAGCGTAAACCGTCTTTCAGCTTTCCTACATGAGTAGAAAAGGATTATCCGGTATTAGCTCCGGTTTCCCGAAGTTATCCCAGTCTTACAGGCAGGTTGCCCACGTGTTACTCACCCGTCCGCCGCTAACTTAAAAAGCAAGCTTTTTAAGTCCGCTCGACTTGCATGTATTAGGCACGCCGCCAGCGTTCGTCCTGAGCCAGGATCAAACTCTCCATATAAGAGTAAGATTAGCTCCGAAGCTAAACTCTAGCTTTTTTGTTACTTGTTGTGTTTATAACTTAGTTATAAACGTTTATTGTTGACGTTTTGTTTGTTCAGTTTTCAAAGAGCAATTTGTTTCGTTCGCTTCAGAAGCGACTCAACCAATATAACATAAATCTTTTTTATCTGTCAACAACTTTTCAAGAAATTTTATTTTTCCATTCTCTCGTTGAGGACGAGATTTAATATACCATGTATCTAATTACACTGCAATACTTTTTTTATATTTAATTAAATAACTTCTGTTTTTTATTTCAATAAATCAAAAACCTTCCTATATCTATATAAATTTTTTATTTTGATTAGATTCATTAATTAACTTCTGTCTTTATTTGAACTTTATATTTGGTTCTTTACTTAAAGAAGCTTGTTTATAAAAGTTTTTGTAAATAGAACCTTTTACATTTGTTAGAACAAGCTAATTAGAGTGTAATCCTGTAGAAAGCAAACATGCTCGGAAATCAACTTACTTGTTCGACAACAATAAAGTTTTACGAAAACTCCTTCTATTTCAAGATAAACTCTCTCCATACTTTATAACATATCATCATACAATCTTAAGAATTCCTTATAAATAGGGGCAAGATTCTCGTTTCAGGATGCTCGCTTTCCGTGGGGCGTGTGATGAGCCCCCTCGGCGCAAGCGCCTGCTTAGGTCTCATCTAACCAGCTAATCCCACAGGAGTCTCGCACCTTCCACTCCAATCAAGCCGTTTGATTCATTAGTTGCTGTCGTTGAACTGGTGAAAAACATCCATCTTATAGAATAGACTAAAAGCGGAACATTTTGGCAAAAAATAACAACAACACTACTAGTGTTAGTAACCATACCTTGTCATGAAATTCGAAGACATGAACATATTCTAAAACAGGTTGCTTGTAACGGAGGGTGCGAAGACTCCTGCGGGAAATGTGGGAAGGCTAAAGACCCCGCAAGGCAACGCCGAGGAGGCTCAAGCTTATCCCCGCGGAAAGCGAAGCAACCCGTAGTGGAAAGCAACCACCACACTAAAAAACGAAACCTCCCATTTTATTGTTCTAAACCGAGTAATATCAAGACTTGCAAACGAATTTGATGGTGCGACGTTTTAGTTTCTTACTTAACTGATGCTAAAAAACCATTTTTATTCTGAGTGTTGGTTCCTCTGGGCTCCTACTTTTGAGACAGGAAAAACGGAAGCAAAGTGTACCGACAAACAAGCGCTCATGGAAAGAGACAATCTATATAACGCAACTTCAGAACGTTTTTTTGTTAATACATATTATTTTTTTCGTTTAGTTTTTATAGATGAAGGATAATACATTGTCTATAATATAAATATAATGATAGTCATGTACTTTAACTCTGATTGATTTGTACATAAAAGATTACTAAAAAAGGTTGGAGGTATTATGCATTTAGAAATTGATTTTTTTATCAAATTAGCAGTATCAACTGGACTAGGGATAATTATTGGTTTGGAAAGAGAAATCAAAAAAAAACCCGTGGGACTAAAGACCAGTCTTGTTATAAGTATTGTCAGCTGTTTATTAACAATTATTTCTATCGAGGCTGCTTATAAATTCCCGGGCAGCCAGGAAGTAAATATTCAAATGGATCCTTTACGTTTACCAGCGCAAATTGTTTCAGGAATTGGTTTTATTGGAGCAGGTGTCATCTTAAGAAGAGGAAATGACAGTATTTCAGGACTTACTACAGCTGCCCTCATCTGGGGAGCAGGCGGAATAGGGATAGTTGTAGGGGCAGGTTATTATATGGAGGCCATTATTGGTGTTCTGCTTTTAATAGTCAGTGTTAAATTCATTCCATTTTTAATGAGTCTAATTGGGCCAAGACAATTACGGGAAAAAGAAATTAGAGTAAAACTTAAAGCACATGAAAAACAAAATGTATCTTCCATTATTAAATCCATTGCTAAACTAGAATTAGAAATTAAACATGTTCGCATTAAAGATTTGGAAACAGGGGATCATTCGATTTTACTTAAATTAATTGTGGATCATAAAAGAGAAATAACAGATGTTTATCAACAAATCTCAGAACTGCATGGTGTAGAGCAAATCGAAATCGATAGTTTGCATTAAATATGTTCAGGGACAAGAGAGCCTCTCTTCTTGTCCTTTTCTAATCAAAACGAAATATAATTAAATATATTGCTAAATTTACAGCAATCTGTATAATAAAAAGTGTGATTAAGCATTAGTGATTTTTTTGGGGGCTTAGCTCAGCTGGGAGAGCGCTTGCATGGCATGCAAGAGGTCGTCGGTTCGATCCCGATAGTCTCCACCAATAAAAAACTCTGAAGACACTAGACGTTCTAATGGGGACATTTCCTTTACATAAGGTTATCCACATTTATTGATGCGCTAAGTGGCTTTTTTTATTGTTTCCTTTCTCTTATAACTCCTCTAAAATATTTTCTATCCATAATATTTTCATTCATTTTCTCCTAACTTTTCCATCTAAACAATCCTTTTTCATTATTCTATAAAAACTTTTCCCTCTATCTTTTATGCCAAATAATATATTCAAAAAAAAATTATTATATTTTGTCGGATTTTATGGATTATTTGACACACTTTCTGTATAATCAGCCTTATTGAATTTTCAAAACGATTTCAAGGAGGTTTTTCATTTTGGGAAGAGCATTAATCATTGGTGCTGGCGGAGTTGCAAGTGTTGTTGCACATAAATGTTGCCAAGTGCCTGACGTATTTGAAGAAATTTGTATTGCAAGCAGAACGCTTTCTAAATGTGAAGCGCTTAAAAATAAATTAGACGGTGGCAAAACAAAAGTTTCTGTTGCCCAAGTTGATGCCGATCAAACGGAAGAAGTAATTGAACTAATTAATTCTTTCAAACCTGAGGTAGTAATAAATGTAGCTCTTCCATACCAGGATTTAACGATTATGGACGCATGTCTTGCTACTGGAGTTCATTATTTGGATACAGCAAACTATGAGCCACCAGAAACAGCAAAGTTTGAATATAAATGGCAATGGGAGTACAAACAAAAGTTTGAAGAAGCTGGTTTAACTGCATTATTAGGAAGTGGTTTTGATCCAGGTGTAACTGGTGTATTTACTGCCTATGCACAAAAACATCACTTCGATGAAATTCACTATATTGATATTGTCGATGCAAATGGCGGAGATCATGGATATCCATTCGCTACAAACTTCAATCCAGAAATTAATATTCGTGAAATTACTGCAAACGGTCGATATTTCGCTAACGGTGAATGGATTGAAACAGCACCTCTATCTGAAAAAAGAGAATATGATTTAGCAGAAGTTGGGCCTAAGAATATCTATCTTCTTTATCATGAAGAATTAGAATCTTTAGCCGTAAACATCAAGGGCGTTAAACAAATAAGATTTTGGATGACTTTCTCTGACAACTATATAAATCATTTAAAAGTGCTTGAAAACGTTGGTATGACTTCTATTGAACCTATAATGTATGAAGGAAAAGAAATCATTCCACTGCAATTTTTAAAAGAAATCCTTCCAGATCCAGCTTCATTAGGACCTAGAACAAAAGGAAAAACAAATATCGGTTGTATTATTCAAGGTATAAAAGACGGGAAGCCAAAATCTTATTACGTATATAATATTTGCGACCACCAAGAATGCTATAAAGAAGTCGGCTCTCAAGCTATCTCTTATACTACTGGAGTACCAGCTATGATTGGCGCAATGCTTATTATGAAAGGTGCTTGGAAAAAACCAGGCGTTTACAACGTGGAAGAGTTCAATCCAGATCCATTTATGGAAGCTTTAAATAAATACGGATTGCCTTGGCAGGAGAATTTCTCTCCAACTCTTTTAGATTGAGAGGACAGAGATGAAAAAAATTGATTTTAATCAAGTACCTTCACCTTGCTATGTTGTTGATGAACGACTTTTACAGAAAAATTTAGAAGTGTTAAATTCGGTTCAAGAACGAACTGGAGCAAAAATTCTTTTAGCATTAAAAGGATTTTCCATGCATTCTACCTTCCCATTAGTTGGGAAATATTTAGCAGGAGTTACATCTAGTTCCCTATTTGAAGCAAGACTAGGCTTTGAAAAAATGGGCAAGGAAGTTCATGCATATGCACCAGCTTACGTGGAAAGTGAATTCGACGAATTACTCCAATATACAGATCATATTGTCTTTAATTCATTCGATCAGTGGAATCGTTTTAAAGACAAAGTGAAAAACGCTGGCAAAAAAATCGAAACAGGTCTTCGTATTAATCCAGAGTACTCAGAAATTGAAACACAGCTGTATAATCCATGTGCTCCTTATTCACGTTTTGGTGTGACATTGGACAACTTTAAACCTGAAGAATTAGATGGCATTGACGGCCTTCATTTTCACACAATGTGTGAACAAAATTCTGACACACTAAAACGGACTATTAAGGTAGTCGATGAAAAATTTGGCGAGCATATCAAAAAAATGAAATGGATAAACTTTGGTGGCGGACATCATATTACAAGACCTGATTATGATATTGAAACACTTGTTGAATCTATTTTATTTATAAAAAACAAATATGGAATAGATGTATATTTAGAACCAGGTGAAGCAATTGCTTTAAATACTGGCTACTTAGTAGCAACTGTTCTAGATATTGTCAATAATGGCATGGATATTGCTATTCTAGACACATCTGCAACTTGTCATATGCCAGATGTACTTGAAATGCCGTATAGACCTAATATTATTGATGCCGAAATGCCTGGAGATAATGAATACACCTACAGACTTGGCGGTATGACTTGCTTAGCGGGTGATGTTATTGGCGACTATTCATTTAAACAGCCTTTAAAGCCTGGAGATAAAGTGATATTCTGCGACATGGCTCATTACACTATGGTGAAAAACCATATGTTTAATGGTGTGAACCTACCTTCTATTGCTTCTTATAATGATAAAGAAGGCATAAAAGTCGTTAGACAATTTAAGTTCGAAGATTACAGCAACCGTCTATCTTAAAATAGGAAAAAGTGCACCTAATAATAGGTGTACTTTTTTGTTATGCATTATTTTCTCACATAAGAATATTGCTTTCGTTCATTAAATGAGATCTTAATGATTAAAGCATGATACTTCGGGTAAATAAACAAGAGATTATTAAATAGTCATATTAAAATGACTATTTGTTAAATTTCTATATACCTAGGAGTTGATCAAATTGAATCGTATGAAAAACAAAGTTGCAATTGTAACTGGTGGAGGTTCGGGCATTGGGAAAGCTTCTGCTGTTCGATTAGCAAATGAAGGTGCAAAAGTAAGCATCATTGATTTAAATGAAGATCGTGCAAAGGAAACTGTAGAGGAAATTAAACAAAACGGTGGACAAGCAGCATATTTTGCAGCAGATGTTTCACAAGAAGAACAAATTAGCCGTGCAATAAAGGATTCTAATAAAAAATGGGGGAAAACAGATGTCGTATTTGCTAATGCAGGTATTCTTGGCATGATTTCTCCAATTGAATATTTTCCTAGCCAAGAATGGGCAAAGACTATTCAAAATAACTTAATTGGTGTATTTGAGACCGTTAAGCACGCTATTCCTTATATGAAGGAAAAAGGGGGATCCATTACTGTTACTAGTTCTGTAAGTGGTAATCGTCAGTTTGCTCAACAAGGATTTTCCGCATATAGTACATCAAAGGCAGCCATTGCTACTTTTGCCAAAATGGCAGCTTTAGAGCTTGCTCAACATAAAATAAGAGTAAATGCCATTTGCCCTGGAATAACAGATACTAATATTTTCGACTCAATGAAGCAATCTGATAAATTAGATGAAATTCAATTTCCAATTAATATTCCAGATAATGCTGTTCCACTTAAAATGGAGCCTGGTCACCCTGAAGAAGTAGCAAATCTGCTATTATTCCTTTCTTCTGATGAAGCCTCTCATATAACAGGAACAGAAGTATTTGTTGATGGTGCTGAAACATTAGTAAAAGGCTAGTATTAATCAAAAAGGTTGTCCTAAAGAATGACATCATTCTTTTCAGGACAACCTTTTTTATGCATAAAAACTTTATTCTTTTTTTACCCATTTCCCATTATCACTTTTTTCATATTTATGCTTCACTGCACTCCAAGCTACTTTAAAGGCTCGCTCCTCTTCCTTATACTCATCATTTGCAGCGTTAAAAGCTTCTTTAAATATCTCTTGAGCATGGTGAGGCAAGTGATCTTTTACTGATTCAGGCAAGTCATTTAATGTATTATATGGCATCATTTCTTCCTCCTTCATTACTGTATACAGTATGTATATCCAGATATCCTTTTCTTAAACTTTCTAATTAAATAGTCCCACTCATAATAAAGTACGGGAAACCGTGATATCCCCTGCTGAAAAAATGTTCTGGTCAAAAAAAAGACCACCTTATTCCAAATAAAGTGGCGAACAGGTGGATTATCAAATAACACTCATTGATTTACTTTTTTAATACATTTATATAACCTTTACGGATATGCTATTTTCTTTATCAATTAAATTAACGTTTTCTTTTTCGGTTGAGAACACAACCATTTATCTCTTCCTAAAACCATGATTTAATGATATCCATTTTCCCGATCAGATTTTTCTTCCTTTATCTCTTCTTTAAAAGCTTGTAATGATTGTTCACGATTTTTATTTTTTTCTTCAATTTGTGCTTTTTCTACTTCATTTGCTAATAATGAAGATTGCTCCGCCTTTTCGATATTTTCATTTGTGTTTTGAATCATATCTTGTAATTTTTCCACATTATCTAAACGATTATCTGAATTTGCTTTATTTTGTTCCATTATTGTTACCTCCTAAATGAGTCATTACGATTGTATTTTGTATTATCCTGCTAGTTTTTATGCGTCTCTTTAAGAGAATCTTAAGGAAAGCCTTCTATAATTTTAAGAAATACAAAATAAGGAGCATACAAATTGATGAATATTTCAGCCATTAATACAAATACAACTATTTCCTCTAATACGACCACAGAAATAAAAACATTAGAAAACCAAAAACAGCAGCTTCAAAATCAGCTGACACAAGTAGAACAAAACAAAAATATAAAGGAAAAAGAAAAAGAAGAGCAAATAGAACAGTTAAACAAACAAATGGAAGCCATTGAGAAACAAATTCAGATGTTAAAATCAACGAATACAGCGAATAATCAACGCTCATCTTCGGAAATGATGAATCCACAAATTGAATTGGATTCTGTTTCGATAAGCGCTGAAGCTCTCTCCCTGTTAAAAGAATCTTCGACAGACTAATTGGTTAGTTTTATGCTATCTTTGAGAATCGTCAGCATGGCATAAAAAATTTCAGTCCCTCTATTTTTTATTTCTATCCAAATATAGTAAACTAGTAGAAGAATAATCTACTATAAAAATAGGGGGATATATATTTGTTGAAACAGATGATAAAAGCTAGCTTTTGTCTGCTAGTAGGAGGTTTTTTGTTCACTCATTCTATTTCTGTAGCATCAGCAGAAGAAAACACTGCGTGTGGCATTATCACTCCAGGCAAAAATCCTTCCCAGCAAACAACAAATTGTTTATTAACAACTGCAGCATTAACTGAGGGCGTTCCACCAGAAATTGTGAAGGCAATTGCTACACAGGAAAGTGGATTAAAGCAATTTACTGAAAATGGTGAACCTATTATATCTGCAGACGGCATAGGGATTGGCATTATGCAAATCACCAATCAATCAAACTACGATCAAGAAAAATTAAAAACGGATATCCTATACAATATTACTGCTGGTATTAACGTGTTAAAAAGCATGTACGCCCGAACTGACTTACCTAAAATTGATGGTGCAAATAATCAGATACTAGAAAATTGGTATTTTCCACTTTTGGCTTATAACGGAACCAAACCACAGAATAGCCCTACTGTTCAAAGCACTGGTGAGATAAATACAACAGCTTATCAAGAAATTGTATTTCGAAAGCTAATGGATAACAGCTTTTTAGGAGTCCGCTCCCTTTCTTCTATTCCATTTAAAAAAGAAGATTTTCAATACAATCCAGATTCAAATGAAAATATTATTTTTAATATTTTACATTATGCTGTCCCTTCAGAATTGCATGAATCTATCTATACCATAAAAAAAGGAGATAAAGTTGTTACTTTAGATAAAGTTAGCCTTAGAAAAAATCCATATGTAGATAATTCTACCTTTATCACTGACCTAGCAAAAAATACGACACTTATAATAGATGGGAATCTTGTTTACGATGCTGATCCAAACAGTGCTAACCAATTTGTCTGGTATCCTGTTACAACGGTAGATAAAAAACTAACAGGATTTATTTCATCTGCATATATTACAAAAAAAGTGGATGCACCTTCAGTTAATACAATTGCTGATAATTCTAAAACTATTTCAGGAAAAGCACCTGCAAATGTTACCGTTACAATAAAAAAAGGAGCTTCTATACTTGCTACTACTGTTTCGGATGATAATGGGAAATTCGCAAGCAAAATTCCACTTCAAAAAACTGGGACAAAATTAGTCATTACGTATACCAACTATTTACATGCCTTAAGTGAAGCAAAAACAGTAGTCGTAACAGATAAAACTGCTCCTTCTGCTCCTAAACTAGATAAGGTTACATCCATTACAACAACAGTTACTGGAAAAGCAGAGGCTGCTTCTACCGTCACACTGAAAGTAAATAATAAATCGATTGGTAAAGGCAAAGCAGATAAGACCGGGAAATATAAAATAAAAATCAAACAACAAAAAGCGAATACAAAAATTTATGCGACTGCAACAGATGCTGCTAAAAATACAAGTAAAGCCAGCTACACAAAAGTAATCGATAAAACTGCACCCTCTGCTCCAAACTTAAATAAAGTGACAAGCAAAGCGAAAATGATTACCGGTAAAGCAGAAGCCTCCTCTTCCATCATATTAAAAGTAGCTAATAAAACAATTGGCACAGGTAAAACCGATAAAGCCGGGAAATTTAAGATTACAATTACACCGCAAAAAGTGAAAACAAAAATCTATGCAACGGCAACAGATGTCAGCAAAAACAAAAGCAAAGCGAGTTCTATTACAGTAGTAAAATAACGATCACAAAAGAGACATCCATAAAATTATGGATGTCTCTTTTCTATTCACCACGTATTTTTTAAAACAATCTTCCCTATCGCTTTTCCAGATTCTAAATAATCATGAGCCTGCGACACTTCATCAAACGAAAATACTTTTTCATCAATAAGTGGTCGAAGTTTTCCCTCTTCTACTAACTGGGCTATTTGAGCTAATGCTGCACCAAGGTCTGCACGAAGATCCTCATTTAAAATTTTCAACAGCATAAACTCCACATGTAAAGATAACCCTTTACTATGTAATGGAGATAAATCATGAGTTGATCTTGCTGCAATCGCTAAAACATTGCCATTTATTGCAGCTGCTTCGAAAGAGTTATCTAAATTTTTTCCTCCCACCGTATCAAATACAACCGAAAATCCTTTACCATCTGTATACTTTTCTACATATTCTTGAACAGATTGTTCCTTATAATTAATGACAGCATCTGCTCCTAATTCATTTGCAAGCTCCATTTTTTTATGTGAAGAAGCAGTTGTATAAACCTTTGCTCCAGCAGATTTTGCCAACTGAATGGCCATATGCCCAACACCGCCAGTTGCTCCATGAATTAATATATCCTGACCTGCCGCTAAATTCCCTTTTTCAAATAACGCTTCCCAGGCAGTAATAGCCACCAGTGGAATAGCAGCTGCTTCTTCCATCGTACTATTTTTTGGTTTATGTGCAAGCATTCGTTCATCAGCAAGCATATATTCAGCTAGTGCTCCGCTCGTCCCTTTAAATCCTCCTGCACAGCCAAATACTTCATCCCCCATTTTAAATGCTGTAACGCCTTCTCCCACTTCCTCTACTATGCCAGCTACATCACCATGAATTACTGCTGGAAGCTTTGGTGAAGCTGCAGGAACAGCACCACTTCTTACCTTTGTATCAATTGGATTTACACTTGTTGCTGCTACTTTAATTACTACATGCCCTGAGATTGCTTTTGGTTTTTCTACCTCGGTTAATTGAAATACAGATGAATCTCCAAACTCTTGAATGATTTGTGCTTTCATTCTTTATTCACTCCTCTCTCCTATTATTTTACCGTTAATTTTACCAACGTAAAGCTTTTAGAAACTCTATCATCAAATGGTATTCTATTTTGTCATCAATTTGGTTAAATAGAAGTTTGTCCTTCCATTTTGTTATTTTACTACTATTAGTTGGTTTCTCCACCGCTTATTTTGGATATAGAATAGTACAGCTATTTTATGAGCAAGATTATCTTAGTTATGAAATAGGACCTTTCCAATTTTTCTAATAAACTGAGTCAATTTCATAAGTCCAACTTTTAAAAAATCAAAAACTTGCAGAATTTAAATGCTTTTAATTTTTTTTACTTTGATTAAGCAACTTGGTGTTGATTGGACATTTGATTCAGACGATCTGCAGCTAATTTTGAAGCATTATAAACTAACGTAACGAGGTCAAAATGGACTTTAGCCTTTTTTCCTGTACGATAACGAACATTGTTTAATTGAAAATATCCCTTAAGATAAGCATTCACACGTTCTACCGCCGTGCGTCTTTTGAAGATCTTATTCCATATTTGAGATCCACGTGCTGGCGCTGTATATTTTCTTAAATCGGTAGTGATTTTTACTTTATACACCTTTTGACATAGACCATCATTGGCTAATGGACAGTCCATACATTCGTTTGGACGTGTGTATTTTAGTGTTTCATATTTACCATCAAAGCTATCATAACGATAGGAATGTTCACGGACACAAGTAGGAGCGAAATGCTTATCAAAACCAATTGGTTCTGGTTCATTGCGTTTATT
The DNA here is from genome assembly GCF_983173855.1 of Niallia sp. WK069_GA_01. Classification (NCBI taxonomy): domain Bacteria; kingdom Bacillati; phylum Bacillota; class Bacilli; order Caryophanales; family Bacillaceae; genus Niallia; species Niallia sp. WK069_GA_01. Next base: position 1,450,561 of record NZ_OZ470138.1, on the reverse strand, counting down.
ATAAGCAATCACAGCTCGATGACCCATTCGATGTATCTGCGTATAAATGGCTTCAAAATCGTAACCAGCGTCCATTGTTTCATAGAGTAAAGAAGAAAGTGATAGTCGTTCGTGAATTCCTTTTAATAAAGGAATCGCAGCCTTTCCGTCATTCAAGTTAGCCGATGAAAGAAGGGATTGAAGAATATATTGACTGGATGTTCCAACAGCCAAATGAGCTTTAAATCCATACCAAAAAACGTTTTTTCCTTCGCTGTTTTTCTTCACACCCCACTGTGGATCTTGAGGAATTTCAGCTCGAAGTTCGGCTAAAGGAATGGCTAACTGATCTTCGATTTTTTTATCAAAAAGAGGCAGATTGGCTTTCCATTCCGCTTTTTCGATGAGCCATTTTTCCTGTTCTTCTTTTGGTTTACGCCCACGCTTTTTTGGTTCACTTTTCGGTTGTTCTTCCTTTGGTGGTGCTGCATCTTTTGCGAGAAAGTGAGTAGCGTCAATGGCTACTGTATCATCGGAAATAAAGCCTTCTGAAATCGCTTGATGAAGCAAGGTTCCTTGGACTTTTTCAAGTACATTCGATTCACTGAGGATGGTGACCATTCTGGAATAAGCTGCTTCTGACGGAATAGTATCGGACACTAAAAAGCCACAATCGAGGCGAAAAATCATGTCATTCTGTAATCTTTTCACTAAATCTTTAATAAATGGAATACGCTCTGTGATTCTAGCAACGAGTGAACAAATCATCGCTACATAATTCAACTCAACGGGTCTTCCAAAACGTGATTTCTTCGTTACCACAGCGAAGATTGGTTCCATGTCAATAGAAGAAAAAATAGCTTCAAAACGTTGGGTAGGTTCTAAATCATATAATTCTTGTAGGCCAAACAGGCTTCCTTGTCGTATAATAGTCATAGGGAGTCTTCCTCCAGTCTCATAAGTTTGTGTGGTGCTTACTTATTTCGACATTTTGGGGAGGTACTCCTTTTTTTGTGCCTCAGATAGCTTGCGGCTCTAAGGGTTTAATTTATGAAATTGATTCAACTTATTAAAAAATCTATTAAATTGTTTTAGGAGGAATAAATATGAAAGATTTAGCAAACAAGGTGGCTGTTATTACAGGTGCTGCATCAGGTATCGGGCGAGCATCTGCGCTTTCATTAGCCTCCCAAGGAGTGAAAGTCTCTCTTGTCGATTTAGACGTTAATGAATTAAAAGAAGTGCAAGAGGAAATTTTACATAGCGGCGGGGAAGCACTTGCTTTCGAAACCAATGTTTCAGATCCTAATTCTGTTAAAAATGCAATAGAACAGACGATTGCGAAATGGGAACGAATTGATATTGTGTTTGTAAATGCTGGTATCAATGGACGAGTTGCTCCAATTGAAGTATTAACCCCGCTAGATTGGGATACGACAATCGAAACAAATTTAAAAAGTACCTTTTTAACTGTTCATTATTGTGTTCCCCATATGAAAAAAAGCGGTGGCAGCATTGTCATTACAAGCAGCATTAATGGAAACAGAACTTTTTCTAATTTCGGGATGTCTGCGTACAGTACATCAAAAGCTGGGCAGGTTGCCTTTGGAAAAATGGCTGCACTAGAACTAGCTAGATATAAGATTCGGGTAAATATGATTTGTCCAGGAAGCATTAAAACAAATATTGATGAAAATACGTTTCCGGATGAAGATACATTAAAAGAAATTAGAATACCAGTGGACTACCCTGAAGGCAACCAACCTCTTGAAAATGAACCAGGTGATGCGGAACAAGTTGCAGATCTTGTCTGCTTCTTAAGCTCCAAAGCTTCCAGCCATATTACCGGAACTGAAATTTATGTGGATGGCGCTGAATCTCTTTTATAAGGTGAAATTGCTATCGGTGCATAAGAAAAAAGGTCCAGCCACTCATTTATAACTACAAATGGAATGGAGAGTCTTAAAAACTTTTCTATTCCATTTTTTATAGAAATTCCACCAAAAACAGAGTATGGTACAATACTAGTGAGAATTTTAAAAGAAGGAGAGTTACTAATGAACCCTATAATTAATGCATTAAAAAAGCATCGTTCTTATCGAAAATATGAAGAAAAACCAGTACCTTCTGACTTGTTAGATGCAGTTATTACAACCGCTCAAGCAGCACCATCGTGGATTAATGGACAGCAAGTATCTATTATCGCAATAGAGGATACAAAACGAAAAGAGCGGCTGGCCGAATTATGTGGAAATCAGCAGCATATTAATAATGCACCATTATTTCTTGTCTTTTGTGCAGATTTTTATCGGGCAAAACTTGCGAGTGAGGAAGAAAATAAAAGAATGCAGGCAGTAGACGATGTAGATGCATTGTTAGTCGGCGCAACAGATGTTGGCCTTGCAATGGCAAATACAATAACTGCTGCTGAATCAGTGGGTTTAGGTACAGTAGCAATTGGCGGAATTAGAAGAAACGCCTCAGAAGTAGTTGACCTTCTTCAATTACCTAAGTATGTAATTCCAATTTCTGGTCTTTGCATTGGTTATCCTGCAGAAGATCCAGGAGTAAAACCGCGTTTGCCGAAAGAAAGCATCCTACATAAAGAAAATTATAACAAAGAGCAGCTTCCTTTTTTACATAATTATAATGAAACGTTTAAAAAGTATCTGCTAAATCGTGGAGACAATGAAGCGAATTGGACAGAACGCATTGCTTCCTTCTATGATCAATCTTATTATCCAAGTAATGCTGAATTGCTGATAAAGCAAGGGTTTACAGCAAAAGATTTACGAAAATAAGAAAAGTGCAAGCGTCTTGTTTAGCCCCGAAGAAAAATGTTCTCTTGAATCAAAAAGTGCTTTTTACTTTTAGAGTCAAGAGGTTATCTTTCACAGGGGCTAGACGCTGGAACTAGACACTTCTCAGACTTCCCAAGAATTTATGCTTTCTTACCTGAAAATAAGCAATAAAGCTGCCTATCCTTATGGCAGCTTTATTGTGCTGGAAAAGTAGATGGGTTGTTAATATCTACTTTAAATACAGCCAGATAGACTGTCCTGGTTTTACATAATGAAGCAAGATACAATCTTCTTTTGCAACGTGACCAATTACATTCACTTTCTCATCCATAGGAAGGTCTGTTTTCACTAGCTGAATTTCTCCTTGATAACGTCCATATAATATGTTGTCCATCGTGATGCTTCCTTTCGTTCGTCTCGCTTGGTGAACAGGAGCAATCTCCTCCTTGCTTCTTGTATCCATTAAACGAATGACATCCCGAGATAAATCTGGTCTAGTTTTATATACCTTTTCTTTAAGAATTTCACTTTCTATTCGAATCGGCAATATATTATCTTTTTCATATTGCATTAATGCTCCTAACAAGTCTTCACCTGCTTCTGGGTCACCAATATAAATATGCTCCACTCCCTCATGCAAAAGCTCCATTGCTGCATGAAAGGAGTTAGCATTTCTATGCTTTTCTAATGTTGGCAGTCCAGCAAATAATGGGCCGCGTTTTTCTCCATTTCCCGGAACAAATGCACATATTGGAATATTATATTTAGTGTAGAGCTTATTCTGCTCATTAAAGAAATGTTCATCCAGCCCCGTTTCGTATCGGGGATAAAAGTTATGCCATGCAATCAATTGATTAGGCTCTAGTCCTTTATCCAAAAGCTCCTTTAATTCATTCTCCAAAAGGATGCTGGCGTTTAGAGCAATTTTAAAAGATTGAGCCAACTCCACAATTGTTTCCTTTTCAAAAAAATCATCCAATCTTAAACCGACAACTCCTAATGATTGCAATTCATATAAAGAGCTTAACCCTAGATGCTGTGGTGTATAATAAGAAACATCCGCATATACATCGATTCCATGCTTTTTGGCTATTTGCAGCAAATGCTTTGCCCGATTAACAAGATCTCCAGATTCTTCTGGGATATGAAGGGAAGTAAATGCATTTTTCACTCCTTTCTCCGCTGCCTTTATGATTCTGTCTTCTGCAAGTACATCATTTAAATAAAAGGAAATACCAATCAATCAAACTCACCAGCCATTTCGTCTTTAAAACCGAATAAATACGTAAATATAAAGCCAGCAATATAAGCAAGAAGAACACCAATTAAGTATAATAGCACTCCTTTATGGATTAAGAACGATAATGGCAAGCCGGAAACTCCGACTGCAACCGTTGCAATATGGAAGTGCGCCTGAAATGCACCGCCAATGCCGGCTCCGAGACATGCGGTAATAAATGGACGGCCTAAAGGTAATGTGACACCAAAAATCAGTGGCTCACCAATGCCTAATATACCAGATGGAAGAGATCCTCCAATTGCTCTTTTTAAACGTTTCTTTTTTGTTTTCATAAAGATGGCAAATGCAGCACCTACTTGGCCAGCACCACCCATTGCTAGGATAGGAAGAAGTGGATCATCGCCAATGGAATTAATAAGTTCTAAATGAATCGGGGTTAAACCTTGATGCAAACCTGTGACAACAAGTGGAAGGAATGTTGCTCCAAGAACAAACCCTGCTACAATACCGCCATAGTCCAATATAGCAAGTAAACCTTTTGTAATTCCATCAGATATCAAACCGCCTACTGGCATAAAAACAAAATAAGTGACAATTCCTGTTACTAGTAAAGCAATAGTTGGAGTGACAATAATGTCTATTGCAGCAGGAACATATTGACGAATCTTTTTTTCCACCAAAGCAATAAAGATTGCAGCTAATAGTACACCGATTAATCCGCCTCTCCCAGGAAGCAAGGCATCACCGAATAAAGTAATACCTGCGACTGCTGGATTAATGATCAGAATACCTGCAACCCCTCCAAGTGCCGGCGAACCGCCAAATTCTTTTGCCGCATTTATTCCCACTAAAACTCCTAAATAAGCAAATAACCCTCCGCCAATAACAGATAATATAATAGCAATTTGTGAGTCTACTGCCAGCAAGCCAGCTTGAGTCAGTCCTTTTGTAATACCTGTAATTAACCCTGATGCTACAAGAGCTGGAATTAAAGGAATAAAGATACTCGAAATTTTACGTAAAAATAATTTAAAAGGTGTCGAATTTTTTTTATTGATCTCTGATTTTTTTATTTTTGCTTTTTCCTTTAAGTTAACCTCATCTGAATCTATTAACTGACCAAATTCTTCAGCTACTTTTGTCACTTTCCCAGGGCCAAGTATTATTTGCAATGTTTCTTCTTCTACAAACCCCAATACACCTTCCATTTTTTTTATTGCTTCTTTATTTACATATTCCTCATTGTTTGGTGTAACTCGTAGTCTTGTCATACAGCTTGTAAATGAATGAATATTCTCTGAACCGCCTAGTTGCTCTAAGAGTTTTTCTGCCAGTATTTTATTATCTGAAGTCATCTCTCATTCCCCCATTAAATGATTTTTTTCATTATTGCTTTCTTTAAAAATTCAAGGCATTTATTATTCGGCAATTATATATATAATTGGGAATTTTCGGACATTTTATTTTAAAAAGAAAACTACGTATAAGCTAGCCTGAAAATGCTCTCTCCATTAGTCCGCAACCGGTATACACTTTGCTTTCCATGGGGATCTCTTCTTTCCTGCAATTCCCATAGGAGTCTTCGCATATTCCGGCTGCTCCCTGCTTCACCATAACAACAAACATAAATCAAACTTTCTATTTTCATTTTTTATGGTGCAGATTTGTTACATGAGTGTCTTTCTATTTATGCTCGGATTTTAGAAATTGTATCGCTTCTCTTGTGTTATCAATATAGTCGATTGATTTATCATATTGTGCAGTTGCTATGTTAAGAAATAAGATATCTAACATATGGAGCTGTGCTAATCGGGATGATGTTGCTGCACTTCTAAATGTTGCTTCTGCTGAATAAGACGTGTACAGCTTGATATCTCCTAATGATGCAACAGTCGATTGTCCGTATTTTGTCAGACTAATCGTTTTTATGCCCCGATTTTTAGCAAGTGACATGATTTTGATTACTTCACTTGTTTCGCCAGAATGTGATATGCCAAATACAATATCTGTATCTTTTGCATTTGCAATTAATGTTGCAACAAGATGTGTATCTAAAAAGGCTGTTGCATTCTTATTAATGCGAAGAAATTTCTGTGAAGCATCCAATGCAATAATATGAGAGGCACCAATTCCAAAAAAATGAATCGTATCTGCTTCCATTAATTGCTTGATGGCCAGCGTTAATTCTTCATAATTAATGATTTCTTCTGTATCCTTTAAACTCTGTATGCTATTGTTTGTTGTTTTCTCAACGATAGAGTAAATCGATTCACCTTGATCTATATCACGGTAACCATTCACTTCTGTTTTTATAAGATCTCCAGCTATTCGAACCTTTAAATCTTGGAAACCATTTAAACCTAATGATTTACAAAGTCTAACTACAGCCGCTCCACTAGTGTTGGCTAAATTCCCCAATTCACTTACAGTGCTTTTCACAATGTCATGTGGATGCTCCAATATATATTCTGCAATCTTTCGTTCGGATGCAGGAAGTTCGCTTATTACTTTTTTTATCATTTTTAAGCCGCCTGCCGCCATACTTACTACCACCTATGCTTTATTTTGGAAGAATCGCCTTCCTTACATACCCATTTGCTACTTCTAAACGTTTGATTGCTTCCTCCTTTGTTATATTTGCTTTAATCATCACAATGGCTAGTTTCACTTGATTATTTGCTGCTTCAAGATTTTCTTTGGCGATTTCATACGGAACTTTTGTTACCTTCATAATAATGCCAATCCCACGTTCCTTTAATTTATGGTTGCTCACATGCACATCTACCATTAAGTTTTCATATGCTTTTCCTAAAAGAATCATGGAAGAAGTGGAAATCATATTTAATACCATTTTGTGAGCAGTTGCCGCTTTTAATCTCGTTGAACCAGTCAGTACTTCAGGACCAACAATTACTTCAATACTTTGTTCAGCTTCTTTGCTTACTAAACTATTTTTGTTACAAGTAAGAGAGACCGTTTTTGCTCCAATACTTCTAGCGTATTTTAAAGCACCAATAACGTAAGGGGTACGACCACTAGCTGCAATTCCAATAACGGTATCCTTTGCAGTAAGTTCTATTTCTTTCAGATCCTTTTCCCCCCATGAAGGATTATCCTCCGCTCCTTCTACTGCCTTAATAAATGCATTTTGTCCACCTGCCATAATTCCCTGTACCATGCCTGGATTTGTACTAAATGTTGGAGGACATTCTACGGCATCCAACACTCCAAGCCTCCCGCTGGTTCCTGCTCCTATATAAATAAGACGACCACCTTTTCGAAAAGAATTCACAGTAAACTTTACGGCAATTTCCACTTCATTTAAAACTTGTTGAACTGCAAGAGCTATGTTTTGGTCTTCTTGATTCATAATAGTTAAGATATCCATTGGCTCTGCAACATCAATATCGATGCTTCGTTCATTTCGCGATTCTGTTGTTAAACTAGACAGTTCTTGCCCCATAATCTTAGCCTCCTGTTGAATAGCTCTTATGTAAGTATCTGAGAGCAAATTCTAAAAACTTATTCCAATTAACTGAATTTTTAGATAAAAACTTATAAAAAAATAAAACTTATTAAATAAGAGTATAAATAGTTTGAAATATAATTTCAATACTTTTATCTATATTTTTAAAATTTTATTTCAAAATTAATGGTTTTATTCCTTTTTTATTAAAAAATAAATTGATGAATAGCTTTTGCAATCCCGTTATTATCATTTGTCTCTGTCACTTTGTCTGCCGAAAGCTGAACTTCTTTTGGGGCATTTCCCATAGCTATTCCTAGTCCAGCAACTTTAAGCATTTGCATATCATTATAATTGTCACCTATTGCTGCTACCTCAAAGAGTGGAATGTTTAGTTGTTTTGCTAAAGCGGTTAAAGAAAATGCCTTTGTTATATTAATAGGTGTTATTTCTAAATTTTTATAATTTAAACTTGTGCTGATTTCCATGCCATAACATTGTTCTCTTACTATTTCTGTGAAATTTTCCAAATTATCCTCTCCATGAAAAACAGCAATTTTTGAAATAGCTGGTGTATTTTTTTGTAGATATTCTAATAAATTCTCTACTAATTTTATTTGACAATTTTTACGATATATTTCACATCTTGTTAAATTTCCACCGGTTTCAGATAGACTAGGAATATTATTTTCAATCCAATTTTTATTCCAGTCGTTTTTTATTGGTATTAGCAATGTATCTCCTTCATAAAATTGAGCGTATATTTGTTGCTCTGATATTAGGTTCATAAAGACTTCTAGATCTTTTTGTTGGAAAGATTGCACTTGTTGAATGGTCCCATTTTCGTCCATAATAATTGCTCCATTATAAGCAATGATCGGTTCTTTTAGTCCGACTGTTTCTGCTATCCATTTTGTTGATAAGGGTGTTCGGCCACTGCAAATTACTACTTTTCCTCCTTTGTTTCTGAATTCTTGAATAGCAGCTATTGTTTCTGGTTCTATTTCTTTATGGCTATTTAATAGTGTTCCGTCTAGGTCAATTGCTAATAATTTATACTTCATATTTGTCATCTCCTATTAGTATTTTCCTTTATTATATTGGCTGCTCTGAAAAAAAGGGTTCCGCAGGTGGAATACACTTCGCTTTCCTGTACGATGAAGCTAGACACTTATCTAAGTTCACAAATTTTATCTTTCTTATTTTCTTAAAAAATCAACACTACTATGGTTTAGCAATCATAGCTTGTCATGAAATTCGAAGACAAGAAACTTATTCTAAAACAGATTGCTTGTAACGGAGGGTGCGCAAAGACTCCTGCGGGAAATGTGGGAAGTAAAGACCCCGCAAGGCAACGCCGAGGAGGCTCAAGCGTAGCCTCGTGGAAAGCGAAGCAACCCGTAGTGGAAAGCACCCCCCATAAGAAAAGCGGAAGCGCCTTGTTTAGCCCCGAAGAAAAATGTTCTCCAGACTCAAAAAGTGTTTTTTACTTTTAGAGGCTGGAGGCAATACTCACTGGGGCTAGGCGCTGACCGGCTAAATACGCCACGTCCTTATGTCTTGGCCGGCACTTGTACATCCTGTACGGCGAAGCTAGACAGCCTTCACATTTCAAAAAGTATATACTTTTTCACCTTTTAAAAAACAAGCCTTCCATTTTATTATTCTAAATCGAGTAATATCAAGGACTTGCAAACAAATTTGATGGTGCGAAGTTTGAGTAATAAGTATAATATATAACAATATATTGGAAATGCTCGTTTTTTTATGCACGCTTGATTTCTTGATCACTTAAAAAGATTGTAAAAAAAAGAAACTAGGCTGTTTTATGGCTTTTAGTTTCTTTGATTATGTGGATATGGATAAACATATTGATTATCTTAAAAATTGTATTTTTCAGCAGTTTTGCAATTAATAATAGCGTTTTATTTTTCATCTCGTTTTGGAAATATTATTTCAAAGGTTGTTCCTTCTCCAAGGCTGCTTTCTACTTTAATCGTTCCATCATGTTTACCAATAATCCATTTCGCAATGGACAAACCTAAACCTGTTCCTTCTGCATATGTTCTTGACTGCTCCACTTGGTAAAAACGATTAAATATTTTAGGAATTTCTTCTTTTGGGATGCCGATTCCATTATCTTTTACTAGCAGTGTGACAGTATGTGTTTTTACAATGGCGTTAAGTTGTATTTCTCCGCCTTCTTGAGTAAATTTCATGCTATTGTCCACTAAAATAACAAGCAGCTGGTGAATCCTCTCTTTATCTCCCATTAAAAGAATAGGCTCTTTTACGCTGGAATATATTCTTTTCCCTTGGAATTCCGCTATATCCGCATACTGCTCTATTATTTCTGTCAGCAAATTGGTTATTGAAAAGGTTGCTTTTTTGATTTCCATTTGATTGGAATCAGATCTCGCTAAAGTTAATAAATTTGTTACTAGCTTAATCAGCCTCCTTGTCTCTTTCGAAATAACCGAGATATCCACTGCTTTCTCTTGTACGGTTGCCTCCGGTTCTTGAAATAGCAAATCCGTTCGTGACTGAATAACAGCAAGTGGTGTCCTTAATTCATGAGAAGCATCAGAAACAAACTGCTGCTGTGCTTCCCATGATTTTTGAATAGGCACCAATGCTTTTCCCGCAAGAAAATATCCTGCAATAATAGCGAGTATACTGCCTATGACAACACCAATTGTCATAATAATTATAAGTCGGTTCAACATCATTTTTTCAGCATCGATATTTCTTATAAATTGAAGGACCCCTTGCCCACCATCTATTTCTACTTTCATTGCAATCGTATTAAAGCTATCCCCATCTGTTGATTGCTTTTCTACAATTTTATCCAATACATTTGGATAAAAAGCATCTGATTGACTGCTATAATCAATCATGGCATTTTTCGACATACTTTCAATACTCTTATCTTCTCCCCACATAATATAATTAACCTGAGGATCAAGCCCTGGCATGGGTCCATCTGCTTTTTGCGGTTGTTTAATAAAGTCCATTGCTCGCATTAGAGACTTATTCGCATCATGATATATTTGCTTTTCTGTATATTGATAAATCATTGTTCCAAGCACAATCATTAACAGGATAAAAACAAGGGAATTTAATATCGTTAACTTGATTCTCGTTTTTTGAAACATTTTTTCTCTCCTTATTGCTGCTTTAAAATATAGCCGACTCCACGGACAGTTTGAATATCTTTATGATAAGAAAACGCTTCTAGCTTCTTACGCAATTGATGAATAAACACCTCAACAATCGCAATCGTTGTATCAGAGTCAAATCCCCATATTCGATCGAAAATTTGTTCTTTTGTTACAATTTTCCCTGTATTTTGAATTAAATATTCTAATAAATCATATTGTTTAATCGTTAATTTAATGGGTATACCTTTTACTAAAACATCATGCTCTTTGCCTTTTAAAATAATTTCTCCATACTTAATACCTTCATCTAAATCAAGTGCACCGCTTCTTCTTAATAGTGCTTTTATTCTTGCCATAAGCTCAGGTGCTTGAAATGGTTTTACTAAATAATCATCCCCTCCATATTCAAGTCCCTTCACTCTATCCTCTAAAGCGTCTTTTGCTGTCAAAAATAAAACCGGCGTATTTATTTTTTCTTTTCTTATTTCCTTTACAATTTCAAATCCATTCATAAAGGGCAGCATAACATCTAGTACAATTAAGTCGTAAATATTCTGCTCTGCAAAAAATAATCCATCTTCTCCATTATCTGCTGTGTCTACTTCATATTCACTTTCTATGATTCCTTTTATTGATTCTAGTAATGAAATATTGTCTTCTACCACTAGTATTTTCATTTTCGATTTCCTCCTGTATGGTGCCATTCTTACCATGATTTCTTTGGTATTATATCGTTATTTATGCTTATTATATCAAATGAAATAATCGTGGGTTATCACTTGCATACATGTAAAGTCCCTGCTTCTTTAAAAAGTATAAGGAAAGCTGCACCATCATTTATTTGAACTAAAGCTGTCTGTTAAAACGATTGTTTGCATAATTCTCCACTCCATTTCAGCACATACTCATTTTCCGAGCAAAAGCGCGGGGCTTCTTGAATATTTTTCACGAGAGCTAGACGTTGGATGAGAACATAACCGCCGCAAAAGTTATCCACTATTCCCTTTCGTTTATAATTTCTTAGATGATGAAAAAAGAAAAGCGATCGCCATGGCGAATCGCTTTTCCGTGTATAAAGCATCAGCAGAAAACTTCTTCTGACTGCCTCAAGCAATCATTTTGTCTATCATCCTTGATATTCATATAAAGCTTGACCACTATTACGTTGACCTTGGTTCGTAGTCTGACCGCTATCTTCATTATTGTCTTCAGTAGTAGTATCTGCAGAATACTCATTACTTGGCACTTCTACGCAGTTTTCCTGAATCCATTCTGTGACTTCACTATTCCCGCTTCCCATTCCTTGACTGGAAATTAGGAAATATTTTATTTCTTCGTTTTTCGCCATTTCTTCTAAATCTTCCACGGAAGGAGCAGGATCTGTTCCAGAGAAACCACCCATTGCCATTACCGCATAATCTGTATTTAACATAATAGAATAAGCGGATTGGGCTCTTTGAACAGCTAAGAAGAATTTTTCTCCATTATAGTTCTCTTCAAGATAAGACATTAATTCACTGTCTATACTTTCCATTCCACCACCACCCTGGCGTCCCATTGACTGTTCACCATTTGTCGGCGGATTTCCTGTTTCCATATCTGAATTCCCAGGAGGTCTTTCCATTTGATTAGAAGAATTAGGTGAGTTGTAATTACCTTGCATATTGCCACCGGGTCCTCCTCCTTGAGCGCTTCCATCTGGTCTTCCTGGCATATTGCCATTATTTCCTCCACGGCCGCCTCCCATTCCGCTTGTCGGACCAGCGGTTGGAGTCGATTCATTTCCTGTTTTTGCAATAGTGATAGTAGTCCAGTAGATTGGAAGAATCAACAAGGCTACAATACTAGAAACAGCAATTGTTTGTTTTATTGCCTCATTGGATTTTGCTGCGATTAAAAGAATAAACAGCACAACACCTAAAACAATGCCAATCCACATCCAAACAAGCGATACAGATGCACTATTTTGATAGACAATCAGCGCTTCAAATAGACTTGTTACTATTATTCCAACTGGTAATAACCAGCTTTCCCAACCATTCTCTTCTTTATAAAAATTCCACAAGGTTACAAATCCAATTCCAACTAATGATGCAATAGCTGGTCCCATCATACTTAGATAATAATGATGATAGAATAATGCAATACTAAAAAATATAAACATTGGTACTAACCATGCCAACCAGAATAAGGCAAAATGATGCTGCATAGTATATTTTCTTCTTTTCATAAAGGAAACAACCAAACCAATAACTGCAAACAAAACGAATGGCAGCAGCCAGCTAATTTGACCAGATAATTCACTTTGGAATAGTCGAAGGGCACCGGCGTCTCCAGTATTAAACATTCCTGATTGTTGACCAGAACTAGAATTTCCGTCCATTCGCCCACCATCATCATTCATGTCCTCATTATTAGGAAAACCTGAGGAATTTTGAGTGGATGAGTTAGTTGACTGATCATCTGTTGCTGTTTGATTCTGATCTACAGTCCCACTTTGTGACATTTCTCTTCCAGAACCGCTGCCGCCAACACTTGAATCATTCCCTGTCAAACGGGATAAACCATTATAGCCAAGCGCAAGCTCTAAAACAGAATTTGTCTCACTTCCTCCCATATATGGACGATCACTTGCAGGAGTTAAATCTACTGCAATAGCCCATGAAAGGGACACAACTGCCAGAACTACCGTAGAAACAATTAAATTCACTATTTTTTTCACTAATTTTATTTCTCTTGTTGCAAATAAGTAATAGAAGTAGAAAGCTGGTAAAACCATAAATGCTTGAAGCATCTTGACATTAAAACCAACACCTACAAGTGCAAAACTTAAGATTAACCAACCGACTTTTTGTTTTTCCACTGCTTTCATTAAAGTCCAAGTAGCAAACATCAAGGTTAAAATTAAAATACTGTCGACATTATTTGTGCGAACTACTGCAACAAATATTGGAGAGCATGCTAACACCGAACTAGAAATCAAAGCAGCTGTTCTGCCAAATTTAGGTTTTACAATGAGATATAATAACCAAACAGACAGGACACCAGCCAATGCTTCAGGCAATAACAAAACAAAATCATTAAATCCAAAAACATATGCAAATATTGCTTGAACCCATAGTGCTACTGGCGGCTTATCGACCGTAATAAAGCCTGCTGGGTCAAACGATACAAAGAAAAAATTATGAAAACTAGTTAACATACTCTTAATCGCGACTGTATAATAGGAATTTGTCCCAGCATTTTGCAAATTATAAAAATTAAAAACTGCAGATACTAATAAAATAATAATTAATAGGATATCTACTCTACCTTTAGTCCATTTTTTCATAAATCCCTCATACTTTCTTTCTAGTATTTTTGTCTTTATTGGTTGCTGTTGTAAATACAAATAATTTAGTACCAATAAAATTTATACACACACCAAGAAAAGTGGCCGTAATTTTACTGGAAAACAAACTCCAGCTTTGTTGTTTAAATAAAAATTGAAGAGTAAAAATAGTCAGAAGCAAAGTTATAATGTTTATAGCAGCAAATCGTCCGAATTCTTTCCAATTCGCCTTATTTACCCGTTTAAATGTCCACTTTCTATTCATAAAATAACTATTTAGAAGTCCACAAATATAGGAAATACATTGAGCAAATAAATAATGTACATGTAAACCAGCAAGAATGCTATAAACAACTAAGTCAATTGATGTATTGATACCACCAACTGCTCCAAACTTAATAAACACTGCTAATTTCTGTTTCATTTTGTAGATGCTGGTGTTTTTATAGCCGATTCTTTGCTGTAGACATCTCTGACAATATATAACGGACGGTTTTTAGCTTCATCGTAAATACGTCCAATATATTCTCCAATGACCCCTAACATCATTAACACTATTCCACTAAAGAAGAGTTGAATCACAATGATCGACGACCATCCAGTAATAGTTGTGGAAGTAAACAGTTTTTGATACAACACGATTATCATATAAATAAACCCAATAATAGATAATGATGCCCCTAAATAGTTCGCCAGTTTCAGTGGTTTATAGGAAAAGGATGTAATGCCATCCATCGATAATTTAAGCATTCTTTTTAATGGGTACTTTGTTTCACCTGCCAACCGTTCATCCCGTTCGTATTCTACGGCAGTTTGCTTGAATCCTACCCAACTTACAAGTCCTCTGACAAATCTATTTTTTTCATGTATATTTTTCATTTGATCACAAACTTTGCGATCCATTAAGCGAAAATCCCCCGTATCAATCGGGATATCGATATCTGTCATCGATCTTAATGTTCGGTAAAACATAGCAGCAGTTTGTTTTTTAAAAAAGGTTTCGCCTTTTCTTGCCGTCCGTTTTGCATAAACAACCTCATAACCATTTTTCCATTCCGTAATCATCTCAAGTATTAGCTCGGGAGGATCCTGCAAATCAGCATCGATAATTATAATGGCATCCCCTGCTGCATAATCCATTCCTGCTGTAATCGCAATTTGATGACCAAAATTTCTCGAAAAATCAATAATCTTTATGCTTTTATCTGATTCACCTAATATCTTGAGAATATCCACTGTTTGATCACTGCTACCATCATTGATAAATAATAGTTCATACTTTTCAGCAGTAGCATCCATCACCGTTTTTAACCGTTCATACGTATGCTTTATAACTTGTTCCTCATTATAAACTGGTATAACAATCGAATATTTCGTTCTGTTTTCCATGTACTCACCCTTCCTTTCAATTTGTTCGCAACAACTAATACTTGCTGCTTCGAATGGAATAATGTGATTCTATCGAACAAAACTTAATTAATCCTTAACTTTATTAACAGCATATGGTAAGCATCGGCTAAAAAGTTTATAGCCCTATCATAAATAGCTAAAATTGTTAGTTTAGTACGGAGATAGATGTAAAATTCAATATTTAATTAGTACAAAATGCAATCAGACATATACAAAAACAAAGAGTTATAACACAAAAGAGTCTTGCTAATACTAATTTATTTGAACGACAGATGCTTTTTAATACACTTAATTAAATATTTTCAGGAGGTACACTGAAAACATATATTTATATGGTAAGACATGGTGAATCACCAAAAACCAACGGAAATGAGAGAACAAGAGAGCTAACTGATAAAGGGAATCCTATGCTAAGAGAGTAAGGAATATATTATAAGGAGAGGACATCGAGGTTTTTATTTCAAGTCCATACAAACGAGCAATCCTGACTATACAGGGTTTGGCTATGCATTCAGGGAGAAACATTTTAGTTTTTGAGATCTTAAAGAAAGAATTTTTTCGAATGAAGAAGATCCATTAAGCAATAAAGAATTGTTCCCCCTTGCTGGGGAAGTCGTTTTTCAATCCAAACTTCGCTTTAACTGGAGAAGAGTCCAATACAGATTGTCAAAATCGACCTACAACCGTTCTAAAAAATTATTGGACATATAATTAGGGACTCACGGAGCAGTATTGTCATTGATGATTGATAAGTTTTTTTGATAAATGCTACGATTTGAATTTTTTACTGCATACATCTAAACCAGATATATACAGAATGGAATTCAAAGGTCAGAACTTGGTAGAGGTTAAAAGATTGTAGAGAGAATGTTAAGTTATATGCTATGTATCTTGCCTGCAATTTTGCAGGCATACTTTTTCAAGATCAAAATTTACTTCTAGGTCGTTTTTATTTTTCAAATGACTTCTGACAATGAAAAATAGTTTGTCAATTTACTGTTCACATGGTTTTTCCAGCCATCCAGCGGAACATCGAGTTCACTTAACAGCTTATAGGCATGCACCCATGCACTCATTTCCGCATGGACTCGATATGACCAATCATTTAACCATTTATCATAATCCAGCTCCCCATTCACATAATCCATCACATGACCAATTTCATGAGCAAGTGCAAAAGTATTTTCTAAAGTGATTAAATATGGAATGGTAATATACATTTTGGCATTAAAGCTGATTTTTTTGGAAGAATCATAAACTACTCTACAGCCAAGTTCTTCTGCTTTAGCGACCACTTGTAGAAACTTATCAGATGAAATCAATATTCTCATTCCCCTTTCGTTTTATGATCTAAAATAAAGCATTTATATTTATTCCATGTTCTTGTATTGCCTTTCAATCTGACCTCTCAAAAAAATTACCAATGATTACCTCATTTATTTTGACTGTATTTATGTTTATCTAATTCCATACCGGCTATATAACCTATGTACAACTTGTTATTAAAATCTTTTAAGGAGTGATAAACATGGCAGACAAAATGAGTAGAGAAGAAGCAGGAAAAATGGGCGGAAAAGCTACCTCCAAAAATCACGACAAGGATTTTTATCAAGAAATTGGACAAAAAGGTGGAGAGGCTACAGCTGATAACCACGATAAAGAATTTTACCAAGAAATTGGTGAAAAGGGTGGAGAAGCTACCTCCAAAAACCATGACAAAGAATATTACCAAGAAATTGGTGAAAAAGGCGGAGAAGCTACCTCCAAAAACCATGATAAAGAATTTTACCAAGAAATTGGTGAAAAAGGTGGAGAAGCTACCTCCAAAAACCACGACAAAGAATTTTATCAAGATATCGGCAGCAAAGGCGGAAAATCCCGCGGTAACGATTAATTGAGACTTTCAAATAAAAAATGAATATTAGAATAAATTGAATACCCGGTACATGCTATGTACCGGGTATTCAATTTTTCATTATATTATATACTATTTTACCCATTTAAGAAATACAACCTATTATGATTATATTCTACAGAAACTGGTTATTATACCAAGTTGCTGCTGCTTCCACTTCTGTTCTTGTTAACTGATGTCCATTATTCTCCCAATGCAACTCTATATTTGCTCCAGCATTTTCCAACAAACCCTTTAGCTCTTCAGACTCTTTCTTCGAACAGATAGGATCATTTTTGCCTGCCGTTATAAATACGGGAAGATTTTTTAAATTAGGCAGTTGAATTCCACGTCGGGGTACCATTGGATGGTGAAGAATTGCTCCTTTTAGGCTACCTTTATGATGAAACAAAATGCTTGCTGCAATATTTGCTCCGTTAGAATAACCAATAGCTATCATATTATTTCGATTAAAACGATATTTTTCTGCACTTTCATCCAAAAATTCATTCAACTCTTTTGTACGAAAAAATAAGTCCTCTTCATCAAATACTCCCTCAGCTAAACGACGGAAAAAACGAGGCATTCCATTTTCTAAAACATTCCCACGAACACTTAACACAGAAGCTTCTGGATCTACTATGTCTGCAAGTGAAAGCAAATCATGTTCATTTCCACCTGTTCCATGTAATAATAAAATAGTTGGTCTTGTTGAACCTGTTCCTTTTTTAAATAAATGCTTCATTCTGTCCTTCCTTTTCTATTGTACTTTTTATTGTTTTTCCCAGCCGATCTACTATGATTATTTCTGAACAGTTTTACAGCAAATTAAGTATAATATAGGGTCATAAAAGATGTTTATCTATTAACCTTTATCTTATCTCGAATTAAAGATAATTTAACTATTTTATCATTCACATGTCAAGAAACTCTGCTTATACTTACCCATTTAAAAGACCCATGAATATAATCATGAGTCTTAAAGTATAGACAAAATTGTACCCCTCATTATTTAAATACTTTTACTCGTTCTTCTAATGATTGGAATTCTTTTTCACCAGGTTCAGCAGTTGGTTTTCCAAAAGGCATTTGCGCAACTAGCTTCCATGTTGTAGGAAGACTCCACTCTGCTTCCACTGCCTTATCAATTAGCTCGTTGTAATGCTGCAAAGATGCACCAAAACCAACTTCTTCTAATGCAGTCCAAATCACTAATTGATGCATAGCTGACGTATGGTGAGACCAAATTGGGAAATTATCTGCATAAGAAGCAAACGATTTTTGCAATCCTTCAATAACTTCTTGATCTTCCAAAAATAAAATTGTTCCATAACCTGCTTTAAAAGAGTTAATTTTTTCTTCTGTTGGCCCAAATTTTTCAGCTGGAACAATTTTCCGAAGAGCATCAGCAGTAATATCCCAAACTTTATCATGCTGTTCACCAAGTAATACGACAACACGTGCACTTTGAGAATTAAACGCAGATGGGGTATGAAGTACTGCTTCATTTACAATTTCTTGAATCTTTTCATCTGAAATTACTTGCTCCTTACTAATGGCATAATAAGAACGACGATTTTTAATAGCTTCTAAGATTTTACTCATTTTTCATTCCTCCATTTTATGTAATTGATCTGACTAAAAAGGTTATAACTTACTATTTGTAATTAACTTTAATTTAATAACATTATAATGTCAAATAATTAAGTTTCGTTCTCAAAAAATTTCCCTAATTCGCCTTTTTTATTCACTATTCCCTCTATTTTTTTTTGTAATCTTTTGATATAATTGAGATGCTCACAACATTAGTAATTAATGGGTTTCTTACCAGTTGCAAACTATTAATTTAATAATAAATACCTATTACAATTGACTCTTTTATCTATTAAAATTACTGTATCTATTCTTCAATTATAAAGATTACTTCATATAGATACTTATTAGTGTTTTAAAGAGAGAGGGAATTGACTGTGGGCATTATTAATGCAGGTGAGTTTATAGAGACGGTACATATAAAAGGACTTCAAATTTCATTAATTGCTGCCGGTGATGGTACGGAAGTTATCTACCATAAGATGCAATCTGGTTCTAGATGGGCCATGGGGCCAGTTGATGGTTGGAATGGATTGGAATATATATATATTCTTTCAGGAAAAATCGTCATGCAAAGCCATGTTGATGAAAAAAACAATCCAGAGATACAGTTGCTTACAAAGGGACAGGCAGTATGCGGAGCACCGATTAAAACGCATAGTATTTTTCATGCTGAAGAAGAAGCTGAATTCTTATATGTTTCAAGTCAACCTGTTTTTCATCAATATAGCCATGTTTCCAAAAAATTAATGGAACTTGCCATCTCTATTGAAGAAAAAGATGGTTATACTGTAGACCATTGTGAACGAATTAAAAATTATTCAATGTTGGTAGGAGAAGCTTTAAACCTTACTCCTAATCAGTTAATTAACTTAAATTATGCTTCTTTTTACCATGATATAGGAAAAATTAAAGTTCCATTACGTATTCTTCAAAAACCAGGTAAATTAACAGATGAAGAATGGAAGGTAATGAAACAGCATACTACGTATGGTAAAGAAGTTTTATTAAAAACAAATAATCCTGCTTTAATAGCAGTAGGAGAAATTGTAGAACAACATCATGAAAGATATGATGGAAAAGGCTACCCTAAAGGTTTAAAAGAAGATGAAATTTCTATAGAAGCTTCCATTATTGCTGTAGTTGATTCCTTTGATGCAATGACAACAGATAGAGTCTACAAAAAAGGAAAATCAAACGAAGAAGCTTTTGAAGAAATAAAAATAAATCGAGGAACAATGTACCACCCTTTAATTGTGGATACATTTTTATCCTTAAAAGAAAAAATAGAAAACTAATAGTCTAAGGGAGAGAATAATGTGAAAAAATTAGTTTGGGGCTTTTTAGCAGCTTTATTAATCGTAGCATTTCAGGTTAAACCTGCAGAAGCAGCATATTTACCGCAATATGATAAATATGTAGAAGTATCTTATGATCAAGCACGTCAAATTGCAGATTTAGTTGGCTTAAAAGATGTTCCACTTGGGGAAAAAACAGCAAAACTTTCATTTAATACACAAGAAAAAGTCATTGCAAAAATTGAAAAAATTATCGGTAAAGATATTGATCACTACTATATTTGGCTAACAGTGAATGGTGTTCCTGTATTAGGCATTGACCCTCCAATTCCATTGGTATAATTTTTGTTCCCTCTTTACAAAAGTAAAGAGGGATTGTTTTATTTTCAATCATATATTTCACTAAAAATTATATATTAAAAAAACAGCCCTTAATTGGACTGTTTATCTATAATCAAACAAAGTGATATATAATTTTTATCCAACCGAAAAAGGAAATCCAAAGCGGTACACTTATTACAAATCCCCATTTTAATCCTTTTAAAAAATTTTGCTCTTCCATTATATCCACTCCTTATTAGTAAGTAGATCAGCTAATGAATCGTTTATATTTATTATAAACGAAAACGCTTTCATTGTGATAGTATTTATTTTTATTATTAGCTTTTTTTATTTTTTTAAACATCCCATTCCACTTTATTTTCATACTGACGAAACTATAACAAAATTTCAGATCAATTTATGAAGGTATTTTGAACGCTTAATTGCTTCCCTAAAAAATCGTTTAGTAAATTTTATTATTAAATTAATGATTTGTTCATTATTTTTTCATAATTATGCTTTAATATAAAATCATGTTAAGAGTTTCCCCTCTTAAAATATATTTTTTCTTGGTTGTCCTTTATTCAGGACAACCCTTTTTTATGAAAAGGAAATATTAACCATAAAAAATAACCCAAAAGATCAAAAAAAGATTTTTTGGGTTATTTTTTATGCTTCTACTGAAATATAGGAAAAGGATTCAAAATGAAACAATCCTTTATCTGTTACCTTTAATGTAGGAATAACGGATAATGATAAAAAAGATAATGTTAAAAAAGGATTAAAAGACTGACTGCCTCCTAGTTGCTTCACTTCTTGATTTAAAATACGCATTTGTTTATTTACTGTTTCGTAGCATTGATCCGAAATCAAACCGGCAATGGGAAGAGGCAATGTTGCAATTGTTTTGCCCTCTGCTATAGCCACAATACCACCTTTTATCTTTTTAAGTTGGTCAATCGCCACTAATATATCTTCGTCATTTGTGCCAACTGCTACAATATTATGTGAATCATGAGAAATGGTCGTAGCAATTGCTCCCTTCTTCAAGCCAAATCCTTTTACAATCGCATGTCCTATATTTCCGGTCTTATGATGCCTTTCAACTACGACTAGTTTTAATTGATCTTTTACTATATCAGGCTTAAATACGCTTTTATCTACTATTACTTTTTCTTTTATATGTTTCGTCACAATACTGTTCGGTATTATTTCAATGATATGACAGTAATCATTTGATAGGGGTAAAGCTAATTGTGCTTTTGACAAATCAGCAGCGTTTATACTTGACAATTGATCATCTAGATAATTATGTTTTGTAAAATGTTCCTCATTCAATACTCCATCTTCAACAATGCATTTTCCCCCTTTAAATACCATTCGGATAGATAATTCTTCTAGATCATCCACTAAAAGAAAATCCGCCTTAAAACCTGGTGAAACAGCACCAATATCATCTTGTTTAAAGCATTCTGCCGTATTAATTGTTGCCATTTGAATCGCCGTTATCGGGTCTAGCCCCTGATTTATTGCTAGTCGAATACAGTGATCAACACTGCCTTCTTCTAATAGATCATCTATTAGCTTATCATCTGTAACAAATAAACAGCGACGGGAATTGTTTGTTGTGACAACAGGAAGCAACGCTTTTAAGTCCTTTGCGACAGTACCCTCTCTTATCATTAAATACATTCCCAAATCCAAACGGTCTTTTGCTTCTTTAGCGGTTGTCGCTTCATGATCATTGCGAATACCGGCAGTACTATATACATTTAATTTTTCGCGTTCAATCCCAGCAGCATGCCCATCCATTAATGCATGATTTTGTTTTGTTAAGAACAGCTTATTAACCATATCTGGGTTTGTATGATAAACAGACGGAAAATCCATTACCTCTGCTAGGCCAAGCACTCTTTTATGGGTGAAAAATGGTGCTAAATCATCTGCATATAATGTTGCTCCATTGCTGTCCATAGGGACTGCTGGAACACAGGAAGGAAGCATAATACGAATATCTAATGGCAGACCTTCTGATTTATCCAACATATATTGTATCCCCCTTATTCCGGCAACATTTGCTATTTCATGGGGATCTGTTACAACTGTTGTTACCCCATGAAGCAATAGTACTTTGGCAAATTCCTGTGGTGTGAGCATACTGCTTTCAATATGAACATGCCCATCAATTAGTCCAGGAATAATAAATTTACCTGTTGCATCTATCGTATTTTCTCCTTCATAATCTCCAATGCCAGCAATCACTCCATCTGCTATTGCGATATTTCCTTCCATTAATTCCGCAGTGAAAACATTTACAATTTTGGCATTTTTAATGACTAATTCTGCTTTTTCTGTTTTAGCAGCGACACGAATACTCTTTTTATATGTATTTATATTCATACATATCCTCCTGATTAGTAGTTTTTTATGGTAAGGGTAAAAATTACGAATGATTACGTAAAAGGATAACATTTTAGATAAGTTTGAAGATAGTAAGCAGAGGCGTTTGTGTTCGTATAGCAGCATATAGATAAATATCCTATATGATAATGGAGAAAAGTAATATAATTACGCTTATTACAAAACATAATAATTCTTACAACTACTGGTAATCATTTTGAAATTATTTTTATTATTGTATTATATGTTCTATTAACTTTCAATTATTATTTTATGCAAACTCTACAAAAACAGGAAACCAATATGTAATTATTTTTCTCTATTAATGTCATTTACCCTTAATAAATATGCTATTATTATTACGTATTGTTAAGGATAACTCCAACTTAATTACAGTATGAACAAAACATAAAGGAGAGGAAAAAGAAATGATCTATAAAGAACTGATTATTGGAATGATGCGTTCGGGAATTTTTGGTTTTGGTGGAGGTCCTTCCGTCATTCCACTTATTCGCCACGAAGCGGTTAATCGATTTAAATGGATTAATAATGATGAATTTGGTGAGGTTTTAGCCATTGCAAATACACTGCCTGGACCAATTGCCACAAAAATGTCTGCCTATCTAGGGTATCGGCTAAAGGGTACACTTGGTGCCATTATAGGGGTTTTAGCTCATATTCTGCCTACCTGCTTAGCAATGGTGTTATTAATTACCTTTGTTAATGTATTAAGTCATTCCACTATCGTTACTGGCATGATTTCTGCAGTACTTCCGGTAATTGCTGTTATGCTAGGAATAATGGCGTATGAGTTTGGTGAAAAAGCAGTGAAAGGATTGGGAATTTATATTGGGATTTTACTGACTGTTGTTTGTTTAACTCTTATCCAAACTATTTCCATTCATCCAGCGATTGTTATTTTCTTATTTTTATTGTATGGAGCCTTTCACTTTAAGATTAAAGCAAAGGTGCTTCATAAGAAAGAAAGAGGTATATAATACATGATCTTAATTAGCCTTTTCTTAAGTTTCCTTTTAGCAAATATGCTTGGCTATGGAGGCGGTCCTGCATCTATTCCATTAATGTATGAAGAAATTGTTAATCGTTATAATTGGCTTTCTAATGCAGAGTTTTCAAATATGCTTGCATTAGGAAATGCTTTACCAGGTCCTATAGCAACAAAGATTGCTGCATATGTTGGCTATGGAATGGGAGGATGGCTTGGTTTTCTTGTTGCACTGATTGCTACAGTACTTCCTTCTGCATTCGCCCTAATTTTTTTAATAAATATAATGAGTAAACATAAAGATTCTCTTATTGTTAAAGGGATGACTATCATGGTCCAACCAGTTATCACGGCTTTAATGATTATGCTTACATGGGAAATGTTTCAAGATTCTTATCATTCATTAGGACTTTTTCAATCTGTTATTATTGCTGTTATCGCTTTATTATTATTACAAAAATTAAAAATACACCCTGCTTTAGTTATCATTCTTGCCTTTTTATATGGTGGACTTGTTGTTCCTCATATCCATTAAAGCAAAAAAAAGAAGTCGACTGCTTTACTATATTTGGACTAACTTGTACTCCTCATTAAGAGCGAGTGCAAAGTTTATTCCTTGCTGGGCAACCTGCTCAAGCTCATGATCTACTTCAACTTATCAATAGGAGGAGAATTTTATGTCAAATGACTTTCAAATTCCTAATTTTAAATTAGATAAAACAGATCAATCAATTTTATCATTATTACATGAAAACAGTCGCCTTTCCTATACAGATATCGGAAAATCGGTTGGTATTTCCCGTGTAGCTGTTCAAATGAGAATAAATACATTAATGGAGCAAGGCATTATAGAAAAATTCACAACCGTTATCAATCCAACAAAAATTGGTATGAGTGTGTCAGCTTTTTTTAATGTAGACGTTGAACCGAAATATTTAGAACATGTGGCGGAAATATTATCAAATGAACCAGCTGTTTCGAGTCTGTATCATATGACAGGTCCAAGTAAATTACATATGCATGGCATCTTTCGTGATAATTTAGAAATGGAAGCTTTCTTAACCGATAAATTGTACGGAATTGAAGGAATTGTAAGCGTAGACTGTCAACTTTTAATTAAACGATACAAAAGCAGAATGGGAATGAAACTATAATTCCACCCCCTACTCAGTTGATTCAGAAAACTATCTTTAAAAAGGAAGTCATTATTTAATGCTGACTTCCTTTTTATTTTCCTTCTTTTTTATTCCATAGAATAGATAGCTCTGACCAGTCTTGTATTCTATTAATGTTTAACTCCTTATTATAAGGATGATCTTTCACATACACATTGATAGTAGTATCAGCAAGTGTTTCTAATACTGCCGGCTTATCATCAAAATAATAGTCCAATTCTAAACTGTTAATAATATGTATCTTGTCATGATCTTCCATGCCGCAATAGAAATGGTCCTCTTGAATTGGAAATCCTTGTTGTTTCATCCATTCCATTGTCTTCTCGGCAAACTGTTTCTTTCTCGCGGTAATATAATACACTTCATGACCGTTTTTCACTAGCTCATTCAGCATTTCTACTGCCATAGGAAATGGCGGACAATTCGTGAAATAAATATCCTCCCGCAAGGAATTCCACAACGCTTTTCCTTCATGTGCAAGCAAACCAAACGGCTCATGAATTTCTACTGTTTTTATTGCTTGAAATACTCGTAAATCAAGATTTTTATTCAATTTTTGATTATACAAGCGGAAGGCATGCTCTCTTAAATTAATTAGCGTGTCATCAATATCAAAACCATATTTCATCTTTTCCCTCCATTGATTAAACCAGCTCATAATAGACAAATAAGCTTGAAGTTTCACTTTATATCAAAATGATCTTTAAAGCTTGTTTCTCGCTTTAGCTGTTCTAGCTGAATAGCATCTACTGTTTCTTTTCTTCTCTTTTCATAGTCTTTTAAAAAGGTTGGGGGCTGATTTTTCAATAGAACTTTTTTGATTACCTGTGCAAGCACTTCTGCATCTTTTAACGAGCTGTTTAAACCAAATGCCCCAGTTGGACTCATTGTATGTGCCGCATCCCCTAATAGCACAACATTATTTTTCACCCATAAGGAGCTTTTTGAACTTTGTACTTTTAATAGGACAAAATCTTGCCAAGAGCGAATATGTTCAGTCACTGTTTGTTCTAGTTCAGGAAATGCTTCTACGAGCCCTTTTATAAAAACTTGAAAAGACTCCTTTTTTACTTGTGGAAATGTGCCTTCTTCAATATTCCAGCCAATTTGAATATACCCTCCATATTGAGTGAATAAAGAAACTTGCCTGTCCTTTACAAGCGCCATTTTTATCGTTGGCTCCCAATTAGACGGTGCAGGTACTTTTGCCCATAATAAATCATATCCATGCCGAATCATTTCAACAGGAAAATCTGCTTTATTTCTTATAATGGAGAATCTGCCATCTGCTGCTACAATAATTTTGCTTTTAATCGTTGTTTTTTCGTTATTTATAATTGCTGTGACTCCGTTATAATTAGAATGGACATCTTTTTGAACATCTACTACTCTACTATTCATCTGCAGTCGAAAAGAAGAAAATTGTTTTGCTTCCTTCACTAATAATTTTAATAAATGATTTTGTGGAACATGTATGCCTGTATGAGAGCTATTTGAATCAGGTAAAATCGTCTTAAACACTTTTCCCTTTTCCACAAATTCGACTCGTTCCATATGCAATAAGCCAATATCCTCTAGCTTTTTATATAAGCCGGCTTGATGAAGGACCTTTACTCCTTCTTCATTTAAGTGTTCTCCTCTGAACTCTTTATTAATATGTTGATGACGTTCTAATAACAAGGTTGAAATATTTGCTTGTGCCAATAGATAAGCTAATAATGCTCCACCTGGCCCCGCACCAACTATACAAACATCTGCATGTAGTACCGTCATTTTTTTCAACTTCTCTCTCATTAACTTTTACTGTTATCTTTTATTGAATAGGATAGGCAATAATTCTTAAGTCAGATCCTATTTTCTCCACTTCTTCATATTGTAAATGGACGGCTTCATCTATTGTCTCTACATCATTGCCTCTAAAAGATGTATAAGAATTTTTCCCACCTAAAATTTTCGGTGCCATATAAACGATGTATTTTTGAATAAGCCCTGCACGCAGGAAGCTTGTATTTAGTTCACTTCCGCCCTCTAATAAAATATCTGTAATGCCATTTTTATATAACTGTTTCAATGCTTCACTAAGATCAATCTTGCCATGCAATTCAGAAACAGTTATGATTTGTACGCCCTTTTCTTTTAAAGCTTTTGCTTTTTCACCATTTTTACTTTTGGTTGTAATAATAATAGTAGCAGCCTCTGAACAGTCCGCTACGTTAGCATCAACAGGTGTTCGAAGATGAGAATCCATTATAATTCGCACTGGATTTTTAGAAGGAATAGCTAGCCTTGTCGTTAATTTAGGATTATCAGCTAATACAGTTCCTACTCCCACGAGAATACCGTCCACTTCATTGCGTAAAAAGTGGACCTCTTGCCTTGCTTCTTTCCCAGTAATCCATTGACTATGACCCGTATACGCAGCAATTTTCCCGTCTAATGTCATGGCAACTTTTGAAATAACAAATGGAGTTTGATGTATCATATTATGAATAAAGCGTTCATTTAATTTTTGTGCCTCTTCCTTTAATATTCCCACTTCTACGTCAATACCTGCTTCTTTCAGTATATTGATCCCTCTTCCTGCTACTGCAGGGTTAGGGTCTTCTGTTGCAATAACCACTCTCTTTACATCAGACTCTTTCACAAGCTTTGCACATGGAGGTGTTTTCCCGTAATGAGAACAAGGCTCCAGTGTGACGTAAAGAGTGGCATCCTTTGCATGCTCTCCTGCCATGTTAAAAGCATGTACCTCTGCATGCGGTTCCCCTGCTTTGCGGTGGATGCCTGACCCCACTATTACACCATCTTTCACAAGGATTGCGCCGACAACTGGATTCGGATTTGTTTTTCCTTTTGCCGTTGCCGCAAGATCTAATGCCATTCTCATAAAATCCTGATCTTTTTTCATCCTTATTCTCCCTTATATTCTGACGATTTTTTCACTTAACGGAATATGACCTGATTTCTGAACTTTTGTATTCAAGTAGTTTTCATTAAATGCAGAGATATCTCCCCAAATTGGAATATTCTCTTCTGCAGCAAGTCCCATTACTTTTAATGCTTCTAATTTTTTCGGATTATTTGTTATCAGTTTTACTTGTTTTTGACGTAGAAACTGCAGAACTTTAATTGGTTCTTCATAGCTACGAAGATCATCTGGAAAATCAAGGGCATTGTTTGCTTCTACTGTATCTAGTCCTTCTTGTTGTAGAAGATAAGCTAAAGATTTAGAAAATAAACCGATGCCTCTTCCTTCATGGTTAGCAATATAAAACAATGCTCCACTGCCATTGTCCACAATCATTTTCATTGCTTCTCGCAATTGGAAGCCACAATCACAACGTTTGCTTCCGAAAATATCTCCTGTATGACATATACTATGCATACGGATAATGGCATCATCTGCTGTACTAAAATCACCGTATACAAGTACAGAGGATTGCTGGTGATCTGCTAAATTTAATGATGGAAGCATCTCTAATATTTCTTCCTTTGTTTGATTCTTTTCCGTTGGCAGCCATGTATACCATTGAAATGTTATCACGTTATCCTCTAACTGCACCGGAAGCTTAATTGGGCCAACAAGACATAAATTAGTTGTATGATTTAACTGGATTAACTCCATTTTATTTTGAAGAAGATTGATGACTTCTTTTTCCATTTCTATAATCTCCTTTTTCCCTTAGGAATGTTAGTTCTTCTGTTATTTTGTTTAAAAACATAGCACTGTTATACAATAATATTGCTATTTATAAATATAAACAACCTAACCATCTTTCACTTACTATATGTAAGTAAGTATATATTTATAATAAATTAACGTCAAGTAATTAATTTTATTACGAAAAAATAGATTCGACAAATTAATGTAAGGATGATAATAATTATCATATAGGAATCTGTCGAAATATACAATTAAGTATTTCAGAAAATTAGCCAAAATCCAATTAGCAAATCTGCCTCTTTTTATCATGTAATTTGAAAGAAGAAGAGATTTATCTCCTCTTTCACACAAAAAAGGGAAAATTGTAATGATTTTACTGTCACTCTAAAAAACTATCTTATTGGTTTCCTCTGTAAATTTATATCCATATATTCAATTATCAACTGACTACATCACTATTATAGAAAGAAAAACTTGCAAACGAAGCCAATCTAAATCAAAAAGTTATATAATTTGATAATCACTTCAAATTTAATGTGTTTTTTTGTATTATTAAAATGATTCTCTTTCGTGTGAGTTTTGTATAGGAAAGGAGTCTATCGTTTTTAAAGGTGATTCCAAGGAAGAATTTTCCTTAGAGTTTCTTATCTTTTAAAAATTAGGAGGCATTCATTTGAAAGAGAAGGAAAAAATTATTATTGAATCTGCACTAAAATTATTTGCAAGAAAAGGTTACTCTTCTACTTCTATACAAGAAATTGCCAATGATTGTGGTATATCAAAAGGTGCTTTTTATTTATATTTCAAATCAAAAGATTCTTTATTATTTGCTATATTTCATTTTTATTACGATGAAATGATTACAATGTTTGATTCGATTAGCCAAAAAGATATTTCAGATAGAGAAAAGTTGATTCAACAAACGACATATATGTTTGATAATGCATTAAAACATAAAGAATTTATCATTATGCAAACAAGAGAACAAGCCATTCCGTTAAATGAGTCTATACGAACACTTATGTTTCAGATGCAATCACAGTTAATTGAATTTGCACTAAATTGTTTATTTCGTATTTACGGAGAGCAATACAAGAATTTTTTATTTGATTTAGTAATAATGTATGAGGGATTTGCTCAGTCCTTCTTAAAATTATTAATAATAGAAAAAAATCCATTTAACACTAGAAATATTGCAGAGTATCTTCTAAGAAGAATGGATTCGATTGTAAAGGAACTAAATCAAGAAGAGCCACTAATCACTGAAAATTATTTACCTAAATTTTTTATCAAACCAAAGATAAACTTTATATTATCTGATTCAAAAAAAGCGCTTGAAATTATTGATCAAATTAGAAAAGAAATAGAATATTATCCAAATAAAGAGGAAATAGAAATCACTTTAGAGGTTCTAGAAACAGAAGTGATGAAAGATAACCCCCGGACCCCTATCATTCAAGGAATGCTCTCTAATTTAAATGAGTATGAGAACTTAAAAAAGCACCAAAAGGAACTTGCTTCCTTCTATCAATTGTCTCGACCTTAACTAACATACTTCCCGTATAACCAGCAAATAAAAGATTTCTCCTTTTATTTGCTGGTTTTTTTACGCATAGAGTAGCTAGATAAAGGGTAATGTACATCAGAGAAACCCTGTAAGCGAGCATGTTAATATAGTCTGAATGCTAGCTAATTTGTCTATACTGAGAAAAGCGCGGGGCGCCCTTGCTCAGCCCCGAAGAAAAATGTTCATATAATGAATACATACTATAAGAGGTGAATAGATTGCCTAATAATGTACTTACTGCCTTTTTACGTTTACCAATGACATTAAGAATCTTGTTTATTTCCATCCTTATTATTACTTCATTTGGTTTAGCTATTACGTTTATCGAACCAAATAAATTTCCGACTTTTTTCGATGGAATCTGGTGGGCTATTATTACAACATCCACAGTTGGATATGGGGATTATGTTCCTGGCACTATTTTAGGCAAATTGACTGGAATTGCCCTTATTTTTACTGGAGTTGGTTTTATCTCTACATATTTTGTTGCACTAGCTACTGCTGCAGTTTCCAAACAAAATGCTTTTATGGAAGGCAGATCAACTTTTAAAGGAAAAAATCACATTCTAATCATTGGTTGGAATGAGCGTTCTAAAGCACTTATCTACTCGCTTTTAAATGAACAAACACAAGCTGCTATTACATTAATCGATGCATCCTTAAAGACGAATCCATTGTCAGAATCCATTCATTTTATTCATGGAAACCCCAACCTTGATAGCACCTTGCTACAGGCGAATGTCACTGACGCAGATAAAGTCATGATAACTGCTGATCAAAGCAAAGATGAGCTTCAGGCAGATATGAGTTCTATTCTAACGCTTTTAGCTGTAAAAGGATTAAATCCAAGGATTCCTTGTATTGTTGAAATCCTAAAAACTGAACAAGTATCTAATGCGAAAAGAGCAGGGGCAGATGAAATTATCGAGACAAATAGTTTAACTAGCTTTGTTATGCACAGTAGTTTAAGTTCACAGGACACGATGATTGCATTCCTTGACTTACTTACTCAATTTAGAGAAAAGAAACTAGAGATTTTACCATTGCAAAATTTAAATATTCAAGCGAAACAAGAATTTGCAGCGTTAAGTACCCAATTATTACGAAAAGGAAATCTTCTTTTAGGGGTGAAAAGGGGTGAAAAAACATTTTTCAATCCTGAATCTTCTTTTATAATCGAGGTCACGGATGAATTAATTGTGATTACCTAATAAAAGGTGCCGGAAATCAAATGGATTCCATGGCACCTTTTATCTTCTAGCTGTTTTTACACCTTACTCCATAAAGTTTTTACAAGCTTCAGCACATTGTGTACAAATATCTGCACAGTATTGACAGTGTTTATGCTCATGTTTTCTACATTCCACTGCACATGCTTCACAAATTGATAAACATAATTTATTCAAATCTAATGCATAGGGAGATTTTCGAATAAGGGCTTGTTCTAAATACGAGCAAAATTCTGCACATTCTCGATCTAGTCGAATGCAATCTATCATCATATCTTCATGATCTTCTGCCAAGCATTCCATTAAGCAATGATTACAGGCAATCATGCATTCCTGTAATGATTTCATCAATGCTTGTTCTCTTTCATCTAACATGCTAAATCCTCCTCTGTTTGTTGTATCTATTATTTATTTAGCCTAAAATTCTCGCCTCAAACATTGGAGTTTTATTTTTAGAAAGTCTCTGAAAATATGGTTTAGCTCCCTAAATGAAGTCCGCAGTCAGAATACACTTCGCTTTCCATGGGGCGAGCGGTGAGCCTCCTCGTTGCACTGCGGGGTCTCACCTGTCTCGCAATTCCCATAGGAGTCTTCGTGTATTCTGACTGCTCCCTGCTTCTAAATCTTAAGAAACTCTTCTTTTCTTGTGCCATGGTGCGAACCTTATAAGCATGGGTCTTTACTCTGAAAAATAGGTGCTCTCAAATGGCACGCGCGGGCGTCGAGCCTCCTCGCTGCGCTGCGGGGTCTCACTTGTCTCGCAATTCCCCATAGGAGTCTTCGTGTATTCTACCTGCTCTCTGCTTCAGCATATCAACGAACTTAATCAAATTTTCTATTTTGAGAAATAAAAAAAGTATATAGCCGTTTTTTCTCATTCGATTAAGAATAGGAAAAATCGGGCTATATACTTCTTTTTCATTTAACCTTACTTATTATAAACGGCTTTCAAGTTCTTTCTTTTTCTCTTCAAATCCTGGTTTGCCAAGTAGTGCAAACATATTTACTTTATAAACTTGCACTTTCGTATATTTTTATTTTCTTTATAATATAGAAGGAAAGCGACTTTTTCAATAGATATACTTTCGTATGTTCTCGTATTATTTTAGAAAATATGTGGTCATTTGTTTGGTCAAGTGGTCACTTTTTTTATACATATTGTACGATTTTTTCAATGGGATTTTTAATTAACGACTTGCGATAATCGTCGATAAAATTGCTGTACGTTATTTCCAAAATATTTTCTAATGTAAATGAGTGCTCTGGATAAATATCCAGAGCACTCAAGATAAACTCTCCTTTTAATGCCTGTTGGTGCGACAAAGTAACCCTCACTTCTTGAAACCCTCTCAGTTCTTCAAACAGCCCCCCCTCATACGCTACTTCTGTTTGATATGGTTTTATAATAGAAGGAGATAGATCACGGATAGTTAATTTTTTATAGATTTCATGAAGGTCATTCTTTTTTCTGAAATGCTGCAGAAAATCCTCATACAATATTTTCGCAAGTTTATTTGTTTCAAATTTACCATCTATCTCATCAGAAACATCCTCACAGAATGAAACGGATCGCAGAAATAAATACTCCGGAACATAAAAAGTAAACGTGTGTTTTGGATTGCGTGGGGAGAAAAAGCTATTGGTCAATCTCTCCCACATCCCTGCTTCTTTTAATCCTTTTCTGTTTTCTATTATCACTTTTTCTTTTCCGATAACATCCAGTGCGCTAAAAATCATTATCGTTCACCCCAGGAATTTATTTTAATGCCGGAAATTCTTTCTATATAAGTCTTAACTATTCGATGTGCTACTTCTCTGTAAGTTATGTCCATTTCGTCGGACATCGAATTGGATCATTTCAAAAAAGATTTTTTCTAACTTCACATGCACAAAGCTTCCGTATCTATCGTAAGGAAAGCTATGATTATATGAATATGTTTTAGAAAGTTCATGCTTCGCTATCATTTCAAGAAAAGGAGTTAATTTTAGATTGCGTTTCCTGGCTTCTTGTTTCAGCAACTTATCATCCGCACTTAACTGAATTTTAATATCGTGCTTTTTATCGATGCGCTGCTTTCGAATTTTTTTAGGTGTAGAAGGAGTAATCTTTTTTGCTCGAGCAACCATGTCTTTTCGTCCGAAAAGAGTGTCTGAATTATCCAAGGTCCCCTCTCCTTTCTTGAAACACCATTTTTATTAAATAACTTAGGGTTTTTGGGTCTCAGGGCTTTAGGGATTGTAGAAAAAGAGGAGGAGGGAGGCTATAAGAAACTTGAAACATCCTCTTCCTCTGCTTCCTCATGGTACTCCATAGCAAAAGTTGGACTTACCATTACACCCTCTTTATCTCTATCGACCAATCGCTTTAAAAAATGACTTTTGCTAAACCTCCATAGATGTTCTAATAATCCCAGCTCGTATGGATCGGTATACTTAAAGGACACACTTACAACAATACGATCTTTCCCCTCTTCACGCCTCTTCCCGCTTCTTCTCTATTTTTTCTTCCAGTGTTCTTTTGGCCATTATTTATACACCCTCTTTGCTAACTCGAATCCACCAACGGCATTGGTGTACACTGGATGCAGTAGCTGTATCTTTGTTTTTTGTCTGTATTTCGGAATTAATATACTCGTATTAGGAAAAAATTGTTTAAATGTCTCCTCGAATTCTTTCGCTATCCCACCACATATGTGAACAACAGCTTTTCTATCCCATTTAAGCTGTGTTAAATTTACTGCAACACCTCGTGCTAATGAATAATAATCGTCTTTCCTATTTATAGTATCCGTACCAAAATTGAAAGTATCCGAAGATCTATTAATATGCTTTCTATCCCTTATCTGTGCTGCATTTACCGTACCGCTTCCGATATCAACAATTAATGCATTATCTCCTAAATCCGCTGACCAATATGCCATACTTCCTTCTGCAGCTACCTTTACATCATGGATAATTATTTCTTTTTGCTCTCTATTGATTCCAAAAACATGCCGGCCTCCCAACATATCTTGTATTTTTTCCTTTTCTTCTTTTACATGAGGTTTTTTTACAGAAATAGAGAATAATTTAGTAGGTGATAATTATGTGGATATGTCATATCGAAGAAATAATCGAAACTAGTGGGTATAGAAAAGATTACATAGCAAAAGAAATTAATATAAGTACTAGGCAGCTACGTAAATATGAGAAAAAGGAATTATTTATCCCGATGGAGAAGGCATTATTGTTATCAAGGTTGTTAAACTGTAAATTAGATGATTTATATGAATGGAGTGATGAAGAATAAAAAATCTTTGTCTATTTTTGTCGAAACTATAGTATGTTTGTAGGGTAAAGTTTAAAATGGTACTGATATAAATTACATATCTAGGGGGAAATATTTTGACAAAGAAAGAAAAAGTAAAAAAACCTTTTTATAAAAAATGGTGGGTATGGTTACTAGCAGTGATTATAATTGGTGCAGCAGCAAGTGGAGGGGAAGATTCTGATCAAGATGCTTCATCAACGAAGAAAAAAACAAGTGAAGTAGTAGCATCAACTAATGATAATAGTGAAAAAGCTGAAAAAGAAGAAACTACTGAAAAGAAAGAAGCTGAAGAAAAGGCTGCTGCTGAAGAAGCCGAAAAGGAAAAAGCTGCTGAAGAGAAAGAAAATAGTGTACCTCGTGAATATAAATCCGCATTAAAAAAAGCAGAAACCTATGCAAAAACTATGTATATGTCGAAAGCAGGCATATACGATCAATTAACATCTGAGTATGGAGAGAATTTTCCGAAAGAAGCTGCTCAATACGCGATCGATAACATTGAATTTGATTGGAAAGCAAATGCGTTGGAAAAAGCAAAAACATATGCCGAAACTATGGACATGTCAAATTCCGCTATTTACGATCAGTTAATTTCAGAGGCTGGAGAAAAATTTACTCCAGACGAGGCACAATATGCTGTTGATAATTTAGAATAAATACTAAAAGCCCTTCTCATACGAGAAGGGCTTATTTTTTACCAACCTATAGGCGGGTCGAATTGAAACGACCCTCCCCCGACAATCGGGTCGGTATAACCGCCTGCTGGTGGATCTAGTGAAACTTTTACTCCTCCCACTCCTGGATCTTTCATAGCACGTCCCTCCTTTACTGCTGATAGTTATTATTTCTATACCAAAATTTAAAATCCTGCAAATAAAAAAATCCCTACTCAGAAGAGCAAAGATCCAATACTACCTTATAAACTTATTATTAAAAGCCTGTATATCTACCTTCTTAATTTTATGATTTTTAAAGGCCTCTTTAACTTTATGCTGGTAGTATTCTTCAGCAGATAAACATAAGTTATTACAGAGTTCACCCACATCAATACTAATGTGTTTTAGCTTCTCTATTTTGCCAACAGTCTTTGGTTGATTTCCCCACATTTCACCGAAACTATTACAACCATTTACACAGAGCTCGGAGAAGTATAAATATCGATTATTTCCGTCTTCCTTTTCACCAAAATCTTCAATATCCGAATTACCCGAGTGTAAATACGAGCACCTTAACTGATAACACATTTTACCTGTAAAAAAGGGGTTATTCGCCCTATTACCTTTTTTTGTATAACCATTAGAATCTGCAAACCGGTGATCAACCCAATTGTCAACCCAGCTTTGTATTGTTTCCCAAATAATCTATTTCCTTTTTTATTCACAAACTGATGATATTCTATCTGTCCACAAATATCTGGAAGTGTCAATGCTAAAGCTAAAGCAGGGAGATAACACTCACACTTAAGAGCTTGTTTAATCTCTTCAATTTTATTAAGCATTGCTATTTGCTTCCTTTCTTCTACCTTAATGATTAGCGTAGGGAAATCATCAGCATTAACCCTAACAACTTTACCTTCTTTAAATTTATCTTTTGCTAATCCAGTTATCTTAGATAGTTCCGCTGCTGTCACCTTCCAACTTACTTTCGGCTTCTATCACTCCTTTAATAATCTTTTAGCGCTTGCCATAAGGCCATTTGGATCTTCAAAACGAGTATCTGCTCAAATATATTCACGAAGTCCATGTTCAGCAATCGATGTTGCATCTTCTACGTAAGGAATGCCATTGTTCACTTTTTTAATGGTTAACTGATTATCGCCTTCTCCATAACCCAATGGGTAGATTCGATTGTAATTCCCATAGGATTTTCTTCGACTTCTAATCCTAGCAAGTTATATTTCTCTCGAATTTCATATGATGGTTCTGTTTCAGGTGCCACAAGATTTGTTAGCATGGGTACCTCCTTTCAAATCAAAACCACCCGTGATAATGCCTAGAGTTTTCTTTTCCATAAAAAAAGTATATAGCCGTTTTTTCTCATTCGATTAAGAATAGGAAAAATCGGGCTATATACTTCTTTTTCATTTAACCTTACTTATTATAAACGGCCTTCAAGTTCTTTCTTTTTCTCTTCAAATCCTGGTTTGCCAAGTAGTGCAAACATATTTACTTTGTATGCTTCTACTCCTGGTTGATCAAATGGGTTAACTCCTAATAAGTAACCGCTGATAGCACATGCTTTTTCGAAGAAATACACTAAGTATCCAAATGTGTACTCATTCATTTCTGGAATTGTAACGATTAAGTTTGGCACTCCACCATCTGTATGTGCTAGTAATGTACCTTCAAAAGCTTTGTTATTAACAAAGTCAACTGTTTTACCAGCTAAATAGTTTAATCCGTCCAAGTCGTTTTCTTCTGCTTCAATTGTTAGTTCATGACGAGGTTTGTCTACTTTAACAATTGTTTCAAAAAGGTCACGACGTCCTTCTTGCACATACTGACCTAATGAGTGTAAATCTGTTGAGAAATTGGCTGAAGAAGGATAAACTCCTTTTTGGTCTTTCCCTTCACTTTCTCCAAATAATTGTTTCCACCACTCAGAGAAATATTGTAAGCCTGGCTCATAGTTGATTAGCATTTCAATTGTTTTCCCTTTATTATAAAGAACATTACGTACAGCAGCATATTGATAAGCAATATTATCTTTCAATTCAGATACACTGAAATCGTCTCTTGCAGCTGCAGCACCCTTCATCATTGCTTCAATATCTGCACCGCTAACAGCAATCGGCAGTAATCCAACTGGTGTTAAAACAGAATAACGTCCACCTACATCATCCGGAATAACAAATGATTCAAATCCTTCTTCTGTTGCTAATGTTTTTAAAGCGCCTCTTGCTTTATCTGTAGTTGCATAGATTCTGCCTTTTGCTTCTTCTTTTCCATATTTTTGTTCCAATAATTTACGGAAAATACGGAAAGCGATTGCAGGTTCTGTTGTAGTTCCAGATTTCGAAATAACATTAATAGAAAAATCTTTATCTCCTAAAAACTCTATTACGTCATTCATATATGTAGAGCTGATATCTTTTCCGATGAAAACAATTTGTGGAGTTTTTCTTTCTTCTTTTGATAATGCATTATAAAAACTGTGGTTTAGCATTTCAATAGCAGCACGTGCTCCTAAATAAGATCCTCCGATACCAATTACAAGCAATACATCTGAATCATTTTTAATTTTTTCAGCCGCTTTTACGATACGAGAGAATTCCTCTTTATCATAATTAACTGGAAGGTCAATCCATCCTAAATAATCATTTCCTGCCCCTGTTTTTTCATGTAAAGAATGATGGGCTACTTTTACTGCATCTTCTAAATATGTAATTTCATGTTCACCAAAGAAACTAAGTGCCTTTGAGTAATCAAAACGAACGTGTGTCATAAATGATCCTCCATTTTATTATTTTTACTTCCTATTTCACTTTAACGAATGTACGAAAACTTATCAAGAAAGATATTCAAATGAAAACGTATTCATTCGGACTTTTTTTATAATTTCACTTTTTATACAAGAATAAAAATTTCTAAACAGAAACAGCAAGAAGCAGGGACAGCCCTAAATAATGGTAAACGATTCATCCTCCATGCTCTTAAGGATTCATTTTTCTGCCATTTCAAAAAAATGATGAAGCTGGTTTGACCGTTAAGGCTGTCCCCTGTTAAACAAGTTGTTTATTATAAAGAGGCTTTATAAATTGCTGATACGTCTTCTGCCTTTAATACTTGAAAACGACCAAATTCTCCTCTTGCCATCGCTCTGTCCACCATAAGCTCCAATTTGCTGTCATCGATATCATAATCAGCAAGTCTAGACGGTGCACCAATGCTATTCCAGAACGCTCTTAATTTTTCAATTCCTTCTAATCCAGCTTCTTCATCTGTTTTCCCTTTAGGATCTATATCGAATACTCGTACAGCCAATTGCTTAAATCTCTCCGGCTTAACAGATAAGTTGTGCTTCATCCAATTAGGGAAAAGAATCGCTAAACCGCCTCCATGTGGAATATCATATACAGCAGATACAGCATGTTCAATATTATGTGTTGCCCAATCTCCTTGATAACCCATGTTTACCATGCCGTTTAACGCCATTGTTCCACAATATAAAATGGTAGAACGGTATTCGTAGTTTTCTAAATCATCTACAAGTTTTGGACCAAATTCTATTACTGTTTTTAGAAGGGATTCACACATATAATCTTGAAACTCTGTATGCTCCTCTAAATGGAAATAATGCTCTAATACATGTGACATCATATCAACAATCCCATAAATTGTCTGATCTTTCGGAACCGAATAGGTATTTTCTGGATCTAAAATAGAGAATACAGGGAATGCCAATGGACTACCCCATCCATATTTTTCATTTGTTTCCCAATTTGTAATAACGGAGCCTGCGTTCATTTCTGAACCTGTTGCAGCAAGTGTTAAGACTGTTCCAAATGGAATACTTTCTGTCGGTGTTGCTTTTCTTGTTACGATATCCCATGGATTGCCTTCATATTTTGCACTAACTGAAATTGCCTTTGTACAGTCAATTACACTTCCTCCACCTACTGCTAATAAAAAGTCAATTCCTTCTTTTTTGCAAATGTCTACTCCTTTTTGTACGGTTGTTAGACGGGGGTTGGGCTCTACACCGGAAAGTTCAAATACTTCTTTCCCGTTTCCTTTTAATATGCTCAATACTTTATCATGTAATCCATTTCGTTTTATACTTCCGCCTCCATAAACTAGCAATACTTTACTGCCAAATGGAGCGAGTTGATTATTTAGTTGTTCTAGTTGTCCTTTTCCAAAAATAAGTTTTGTTGGATTCCAAAATGTAAAATTATCCATTCTTATTCCTCCTTACTTTGTAGCTACCCTTAAAAGTGGATTTGCTCTCTCAATGGGATCTGCAGTTAGAATACACTTCACTTTACATAGGGCTACGCTTGAGCCGCCTCGGAGTAAACTCCTGCAGGATTTCACCTGTGTCGCTAATCCCACGAAGTCTTCGTGTATTCCAGCTGCTCCCTAGTTCAACATATCTAATGAATATAATCAAACTGCCTATTTTCAGACTGCATTTTAAACAATCTAGCAGACAGCATTAGCCTATTGCTTATTATTAATCAAAGCGAATACAAAAGCAAAGATTCCGCTTTGCTGCATCAGTATTTATCCAAAAATGATTATTTACACATAGAGAAATTTGCTTAATCGTATGTTCTTTTCCAATCAATGAAAAATTTAGTAAGTAGTAAAGAATGCATAAATTAGTGTTGGTTGAATCAAGCTATAAAGGATTCCATTACAAGGAGGAAAACATGATGAGCATTATCCAAAGAATTGCACTAGTTCTTACAATTATTGGAGCAATAAATTGGGGATTAATTGGATTTTTCCAATTTGATCTAGTAGCAGCTATTTTTGGCGGTCAAGGAGCTGCACTTTCTAGAATTATTTACGGTCTTGTTGGAATTGCAGGTCTAATTAATCTTGGACTGTTATTTAAACCTAGCCGTGAAGTGGTTCGAGAACCAGAGCCTAGAACAACTCGTTAAAGATATCACCCATTTTAAAAGAAAAAAAGCTGATATAAAAAGGAAGAGGAAAAAATCCTCTGCAACTACCTTCTGGTAATTACACCTTTTATATCAGCTTTATTCATTTCATAATATCCATTAACAGATATTATTTTTTAATTAAGTCGTTGCGGTTTGATTGCTCAATCCACTCTTGTAGTTTATCTTTTAATGTATTAAAACCTTGAGCATTATCAGCTTCTGTTTTAATTGGTGCAGCTTGACGCTTTGCACGAGGTTTTTTCGCTTTTTCAGCTTCCGGTTGTGGAGCTGGAGCTTCTTCCGTTGCACGGATGGATAAGCCAATTTTTCCAGCATTTTCATCAATAGAAAGAACTTTAACTTTTACTTCTTCCCCAACTTTTAAAAACTCATTGATATCTTTTACAAAGCCATGTGTTACTTCTGAAATATGCACAAGACCTTGTGTATTTTCATCTAAAGATACAAACGCACCATACGGTTGAATACCCGTGACCTTTCCTGTAATTACACTTCCAACTTCGATTTTATCTGACATGAGAACACTCCTAATTTTTATGATTAATTTAATTTTATACGCAGTACAAAATTATATCATAAATAACAAATTAATTCAAAGTGTTATTCGATTATGTGATAAATTCTTTTTTATCTATCTGTATTGTTTGTTGCTTTAAAACTCTTAGACTGAATACACTTCGCTTTCAGTTGGCGGCGTCGAGCTATTGATTTATCAGTAAAGGCTTATCTCGTTACCTTGGAATAATTAGCAACAAATCTTTTTATTCTTGTCATGGCTTCCTGCAATTGTTCTAATGATGCAGCATAAGAGCAACGAATATGTCCTTCCCCACTTTCACCAAATACATTCCCTGGCACAACTGCCACTTTTTCTTCCATTAAAAGTCTTTCTGCAAATTCCTCCGATGTGTAGCCTGTAGAAACAACAGATGGAAAAGCATAAAAAGCGCCGCCAGGATTATGAC
Organism: Niallia sp. WK069_GA_01; assembly: GCF_983173855.1. Taxonomy (NCBI): domain Bacteria; kingdom Bacillati; phylum Bacillota; class Bacilli; order Caryophanales; family Bacillaceae; genus Niallia; species Niallia sp. WK069_GA_01. The sequence continues at coordinate 1,409,116 of NZ_OZ470138.1, read as the reverse complement.
ATGTCAATCCCATATCATTTAATGATTCTACAATAAAGTTCCGTCTGCGGCGGTAGCTTTTTTTCATTTCTTCTACATCGTCACTCCCACTTTGAAGTGCCTCAAGACCTGCAAACTGAGCCATAGTTGGAGCACACATTAAACTGTATTGGTGAATTTTCAACATAGCTTGAGTCAATTCTTCTTCTGCACATACAAACCCTAAGCGCCATCCTGTCATGGCAAAGCCTTTTGAAAAACCAGAAATTAAAATAGTTCTATCTCTCATTCCTTCGATGGCAGCCATACTGGTATAATCCTCATCGTAGCAAAGTTCTGCATAAATCTCATCTGAAATGACAAGCAAATCATGTTTTTTTGCTACCTCAGCTATTGCCGCAAGTTCATCCTTTGAAAGTGTAGAGCCTGTTGGATTATTAGGCGAACAAATCATAATTGCTTTTGTATTAGATGTTATTACTTCCTCCAACTGTGACGGGAGTACTTTGAAATCATTTTCTTTTAATGTCTGTACTGCAATTGGAACACCACCAGCAAGTGATACAAGCGGGATATAAGAGACAAAGCTTGGTTCTAATACAATCACTTCTTCTCCTGGATTCAGAATTGCTCTTAAAGCAATATCAATAGCCTGGCTCGCTCCGACTGTAACAATAATTTCTGATTTCGGTTCGTAGGATGCCTGGAACCTTTTTTTCATATAATGGGCTATCTCCATTCGAAGCTCCAGTAATCCAGGGTTTGCAGTATAAGAAGTATATCCCTTCTCCAGTGAAAGAATAGCTGCTTCTCGTGCAGACCAAGAAGTAACAAAATCTGGCTCTCCTACTCCTAAAGAGATTACACCTTTCATTCCAGAAGCCAAATCAAAAAATCGTCTAATCCCAGATGGCTTCATTTCATCTACTTTTTTTGCTATATAACTTTTTGTTTGTTTCATTACGGTGACACCACAATTCGTTTATCTTCATCATTTGGCGTAAATATTGTTCCATCATGTTTGTACTGCTTTAAAATAAAATGAGTGGTGGTCGAAAGAACAGAATCAATGGTCGATAGCTTTTCTGACACAAATCTCGCAACATCATTCATAGACTTTCCTTCAATGATGACAGACAAATCATATGCCCCTGACATTAAATAAAGAGACTTCACTTCTTTAAAGCGATATATCCTTTGGGCAACCTCATCAAAGCCTACTCCTCTTTTTGGCGTAACTTTAACATCAATCATTGCTGTTACCCCTTCATGGCCTTCTACTTTTGACCAATCAACAATGGAAGTATAACGAACAACTACATTCAGTTCTTCCAATTTTGTAATCATTTCTTTTGTAGCATCGATACTTTCATTTATCATTTTTGCAATATCTTCATCAGAAACGCGTGCGTCTTTTTCTAATATTTCGGCAATTTCGATTTCTTTTTCCGTAAATTTCATAAAAAAACCTCCTGTTTATTAAGAAGAGCATCAACGCCTTGTTTAGTTCTGAATCAATCCATTATTTTTTCATAAGAACTAAATGTTCCGGCTAAGTACTCCATTAAGGATAATCGACTAACTTTGCAATTGCTTGCTGCAACGTCGATTGACTCTCACTTTGCAAGCCTAGTTCGATTGTGGATAAAAACTCATCTAAGTTAAAAATTTACATTTACTTTCTCTTAGAATAAGCACGATCCAATCCATCTCCTCCTATTTTGTTCTTGCTTTTTAAAATATGTATATTATATCAAAGAATAGAAAAAAGAATCGATATTTTTCAAATAAAGATCGATTCTTTTTTGATTATTAAATAGAGCAAGTGCCACTATCTTTGATTAAGAGAAGTTGTTTGGATATAGCGATGCACTGTTCAATCGCTATATATTCTTCAAACGAAAATTCATAAATAGATTGAATTTTCTCTGCTAATACATTTGTATTATCTGTGTCATGAACTGCTTGAATACAGTCAGCAATTTCTGTTTCATAATTTCCTTCCCCTATTTGAAAAGGATCCCATTTATTAAGTGTTTTTACCATTTCTATATTCATTTCTTGATTGTTCATTTTTCTTCACCCTTAACTGTTTTCACTGAATATATTTTAACATAAATCTGAACTTTACATACACATTATCCACTTGCAATGACCTTTCATTCAGACTCCCCTTCTTCTCTCTTTTGTTATAAGAAGTTATGATTGACATTCTATCAGACAAGTTTTAAGATTCAGTTAGTATTTAATTCTTCTATAAAATCAGTTTTTTATCGTGTTCGTTCAGCATTATGTGCTTCTTTCAAACGAAAGGAGCTTTTTATTTACGTTAATCCCATGTTTTCCTATAAAAAATTAACCTAATAAACTATTAAAGGGTTGTTCAAAAAGTCTGGTAAAAAGGAGACGTCAAAATTCTTCGTTGGCTTGCTTTTTATTCTCTTTTGAACACGCAGTAAAAGAGAAAAGGACGTGACATAATGGTGGAAATCGAAGTAAGAGGTGCACCAGTCTATTACGCTTGTGAACCTGGTATTTTAAATAAACTGGATGAATTATTGCAAAGATACAATAAAAAGAACTGTTTAGTTGTCCATGGAGAAAAATCTTGGGATGCAATCTCTCCATTTTTTCCAAAAACTTTTCAATACGCATCATTAACCTTTATTCCCTACAATGGTGAATGTTCCTTAAATGAAATAAATCGCATTGCCTCACTTGTAATGGAAAATAATTTTGATGCAATTATTGGAATCGGCGGCGGTAAAGTATTAGATTTAATAAAAGCAGCTGGAAATGATGCAAATGTCGATGCTATTTTAATTCCAACATTAGCATCCACATGTGCTGCTTGGACACCATTAAGTGTTATTTATACAGATGATGGAATCTTTACTCATTATACAATTTACCCCAAAAGCACGTTAATGATTTTATTTGAACCACGCGTTCTTTTGCAATCACCTACTAATTTCTTTATCGCTGGAATTGCTGATACTTTAGCAAAATGGTATGAAGCAGATGTGATTATTCGCGAATTAAAGGATCCACCTCTTGTCGTAACTATTGCCCATCAAACAGCACAATTATGCCGTGATATATTGCTTCAATACGGTGTGGAGGCAGTAAAGGCTCAAAAAAACAAACAACTTACTTCTGCATTAACAAAAGTAATGGAAACAAATATTGTCGCTGGAGGAATGGTAGGTGGCTATGGTGATAAGTACGGGCGGATTGCCGGGGCACATTCTATTCATAACGGACTGACTACCTTAGAGGAAACACATCATTTGCTACATGGTGCAAAAGTAGCTTATGGAATATTAATTCAGCTCGCTTTAGAAAAAAACTGGGAGGAAATTAGAAGCTTAGAGAGTTTCTATCGTTCCCTTTCTTTACCACTAACATTAAATGATTTGGGAATTACTATCGATCAAACAGATAAATTAAAAAGAGTTGCAGAGGCAGCAACGATAAAGAAAGAATCCATTCATTTACTGCCGGAAGAAATAACAGCAGATAAAGTATTACAGGCTATTTATGATTTAGAGGCATTTTTTCAGTAGTATCCAATAAAAATGGCAAGTTTTCATACAAAGGTTCAAAAGCATTCAGTCTTTTGAACCCTTTTTTCTTTCGTTTTTTTGCAAATATTATTCCTTATAAATAGGGGCAAGATTCTCGTTTCAGGATGCTCGCTTTCCGTGTGGCGTGCAGGTGATCCTCGGCGCTTGCGCCTGCTTAGGTCTCATCTAACCCGCTAATCCCACAGGAGTCTCGCATATCCGCTTCAATCAAGCCGTTTGATCCATTAAGAACAACGTTGAAAAAGAAAAGCACAAGCGCCTTGCTCAGACCCGAAGAAAAATGTTCTCCAGACTCAAAAAGTGTTTTTACTTTTAGAGCTGGAGGCAATACTCACTAAGGCTAGGCGCTGACTGGCTAAATATGCCACGTCCTTATGTCTTCACCGTCCCTTGTACATCCTGTACGGCGAAGCTAGAAAAATATATGCTTTCTCACCTTTTAAAACAAACCTCCCATTTTATTGTTCTAAACCGAGTAATATTAATACTTGCAAACGAATTTGATGGTGCGAAGTTTGAGTAACTATCATTACTTCAAAGAAATATTAAGAAATTTCTCTATGCATTTATTATACATTTTTTTCATTTCTATATCCAAATATTCACAATTTCTTCACAAAAAAATACTCAAAACCCCCTGTTCAAATAGTCAGGAAAATCAGCATATAAACGTAATAAATTACTTTTTTTTAGAAAAAAAATAATTTTTTTTATCCCATTGATAGCATAGGATACAGCGATTTCTTAACTGAATATTTTTTGCATAATAAATCAATTCATGTTTAAATGTTCGTAGCAAGGGGGATAAATCTCTTGTTCAGCAAGAATAGTTATCTAATTACTATTGATGATACATAACTAACTTTTTTCCTTATCTTTTAAGAAATGTTGTTTAATTTTAAAGAAAAAGATTAAACCCCTAGTTAGTTCACCCAAACCAAAAAAAAATTTTCTGGTTTGGGTGAACTAATACGCCCGCACCATTCCCGATGAATTTATTTCTTTCAGGATTACAGGATACTCGAAAAGTGAATGTATTCCCGCAGTTCCCTCACTGATTAGAAACTCACTTTATCGTATTTTAGCTTTTATTCTAGGAAAATGTATCATGATAGCAATGATGACTGTTACTTGTTAAATTACATTTTTATAAAGGTGGATTTGATGAGAAAAGAAAAACAGAAAAAAATTACCATGGATGATTCCCCAATAACAAAATTCCATATTAAAACAGCTAGTTTAACATTTGGTGCACATTTTACTGATGGATATGTTATTGGCATTATCAGTTTTGCCTTACTATCATTAGCAGCGCAATGGAACTTAAGTGCTTTTGATTTAGGTTTATTAGGAAGCTCTGTTTTAATCGGATTATTTTTCGGAAGTTTTTTACTAGGATGGGCTTCAGATTATATTGGCCGTCAAAAAATCTTTCTATTTAGTTTTATTTTAATTACATTAGCTTCATTCTTACAATTTATAGCTCCTAATGTATGGACTTTATTCTTTTTACGGTTTGCTATCGGCTTCGGTTTAGGCGGAGATTATACGGTAGGGCAGGCAATGTTGGCTGAATTCTCTCCAAGACGTCATAGAGGAACATTGCTTGGAACATTCAATGTATTCTTTACAATTGGATATGTCGTTTCAAGTATCGTTGGAATGATTTTATTGGATGCAGATGTTTCATGGCGTTGGATGCTCGCTTCATCTGGAATCCCAGCATTGCTTGTACTCTTTTTGCGGATTGGAACACCTGAATCTCCAAAATATTTGGTTAGTAAAGGCAGAGTAGACGAAGCACAAGCAATTGTTACAAAGCATTTAGGTGAAAATGTCGTGTTAACCACAGAAAAGGAAACAAAACAATTAAGCATTGGCCATTTATTCAGCAAAAAATATATTCGCTTAACATTGTTCAATGGCTTATTCTATGCTTGTATTGTATTGCCTTACTTCTCAGTATTTACATTCTTGCCGACCATCTTGGATTATTTCGATATGAAAGAAGGCTACACTGCTGATATTCTATTAAATATTTTCCTGCTTCTTGGTGCATTTGTAGGAATGTATTTAACCGTGAAGCTATCACGAAGAAGCTTCTTAATCAGTTCCTTTATCATTTGCTTTGTTTCCCTCGCGTTACTTGGCATCATTCCACAAAGCATGAGCTTTTTATTAATTGCAGCGTTTGTTGTTTTTACACTATTCATTTCTGCAATCAACAATTTAGTTGGAATTTATCCAGCTGAAAGTTTTCCAACAGAATTACGAGCTTCAGGGGTCGGTGTTGCGACAGCATGCAGCCGCATTGGTTCAGCTCTTGGTACTTTCATGCTTCCTACTTTAATTATTAAATTTGGTTTATCTCATACTATGCTTATTTTAGCAGCTGTTCTATTACTTGGGACGATTGTCTCTATTTGTTGGGCTCCTGAAACAAAAGGGAAAGAACTTGCATAATATATTCTACAATCAGTGGGGATTGGATCCTCACTGATTTTTTTATATAAAGATTACAATGGTGAAAATCATCTCTAAAAAGTCCGGATACTTATCCCCACATTCCATGAAGTACTATGAATTTAAATTAGAATTAGAGTCTGTTCATACAGGTTAAATTTAATAATCAGTAAATTTAAAAAAATTTGAGAATCCATTGACATTTTCACTATTTAAGAATAAGATTTATTATAAAGTTGCACGCAGGAAACTTTTTAATACGAGGTAAATTTTAATAGAAAAAAGGTGACATCATGGATAACGAAAACTCCATTTCAAAAGAAAATCATTCTTCGGCACAAGCCGTTTTAGATGGAAGAATCAAAGGACTCAAAAGAATTCTGCCTTTTTTAGGTCCTGCCTTTATTGCAGCTATTGCTTATATTGATCCAGGAAATTTTGCGACAAATATAGCAGCAGGATCTAAATATGGATATTTATTATTATGGGTGATCTTTTTTTCGAATATAATGGCACTTATCATCCAATCTTTGTCAGCTAAACTTGGAATTGCTACAGGAAAAAACTTACCAGAAATAGCAAGAGAAGAATTTCCTAAACCTGTATCCTTCGGCTTATGGATTCAGGGAGAATTAGTTATTATGGCAACTGATTTAGCCGAATTTATAGGCGCGGCTCTTGGTATTTATCTACTCTTTGGTATTCCATTAATTGAAGCAAGCATTATTGCAGCTATAGGATCATTTGCCATTTTAGAATTGCAAAGAAGAGGTTTCCGGTCGTTAGAAGCAGGAATCACAGCGATGTTGTTTATTGTAGTACTTTCCTTTGTCGTCCAAATGTTTTTTGTAAAACCAGATGTAAGCTCTGTTTTACATGGCTTATTCACACCGCAATTTCAAGGTACTGACAGCATATTGCTTGCCGCTGGTATTTTAGGTGCAACCGTTATGCCACATGCCATTTACCTTCATTCAGCATTAACTCAAAAAAGAATTGTCGGCAAAACAATGAAAGAGAAAAAGTTGATTTATCGATTTGAATTTATTGATATTCTTATCGCCATGCTTATAGCTGGATTTATCAATGCATCTATGCTGATTGTATCAAGTTCATTATTTCATAAGAATGGAATTTTTGTAGAAGATTTAGAAGTTGCTTTCCACCATTTTGAACATTTGGTAAGTCCGTTATCTGCATTATTATTTGGTCTTGGATTATTGATTGCAGGTCTTTCCAGTTCTTCTGTTGGAACGATGTCAGGCGACGTGATTATGCAAGGTTTTATTCATTATCGAATTCCTCTTTATGTTAGACGGCTTATCACTATTATTCCGCCGATTATTATTATTGCATCGGGAGTGAATCCAACTAGTGCATTAGTACTTAGTCAAGTTGTTCTTTCTTTTGGAATCGGCTTTGCTTTAATTCCTTTAATTATGTTTACAAGTAACAGAAGAATTATGGGTTCCTTAACAAACTCAAAAATAATTACCATTATCTCATGGCTTATGGCTGTTCTTATTATTTTTCTGAATATATTTTTACTGATTGAATCATTTTAAGCGTTTGGTTCTCTGCTTTTTCAACATTCAAACCACGGCAAATGTCGTGGTTTTTTCATATTTTTCTTTATCGTATTATCTTTTCTTCAGCGAACGAATGCCCTACTCTCAAATCATCAGTCCATTTTAAACACTGCTACGAAAAGATCAATCATAATAATTATTACTTCATGTAAATGGAAATAAAAGTTTTTACTAGTAGTTCCGACCATTCATGGAAGGGATTTTTTTATTTACTTGGCACTCTCTCGGAATATGAATTAGTTTCGAAGTACCTTTGATTTTTATTTTTCTTTAATTCCTGATCATCTACAGATTGATATTTATTCTTTGATATACGCTCCTATGTTTTTTCAGTTCTCGGCCAGTCTTTGGAACCATTTAAATGATAAAACAATCTGATGTATCGTCCTTCAGAATAAACAACTATTCCAAGATGCTCTCTTAAAAGAACTTTATTCACAGATAGTTCTCCATCTTGTTGAAGCTGTTTATTTTCAAGAATAACTACTTGATTAATTGCATTATCGTACTTTTCTTTATTAACTCTTAATGTTTCATCTTCATTTTCACAACCGAGTAAAAAGGAGAACATAGTTAAAATGGTAATCCATCTTTTCAACATTATTCCCCCTAAAAGAATGATCGTTTTTTCATATATTTATATCTATAAAATAATTTAGATCAGATGCTACTTTTTAATCACACCACAAGAAATCCTCATCCCTGAATCCCCTGCTGGCTGTGTCATGCCATCATCAGGATTTTCAGTAATTACAATAGACGTTCCATTTTTAGTGAACAAAGAATTTTTTTTATTTTTTAATGTAACTTGAGGAGCCATGAATTCAGCATTTACGGTTCCATCATCCTCAACAATAATATTAGGCAGATCACCTGCATGCGCCCCTTTTGGATGAAGTAATCCATGCTCTTTATTATCTGGATTATAATGATTTCCTGCTGATTGGAAATCAGGTTTATCGCATTTTCCAACATCATGGATATGAATACCATGCTCACCTGGCGTTAGACCTTTTAAATTTATCGTTAACATAACGCCCGCTGCTTTTTCCGTTAAAGTAATTGTACCTAATGAATCTCCCACATCATTAAACATGTCCACATCTACTTTTCTGACTTCCGCTTGTGTACAACCAGTAAGTAGAAACATTATTGCAATAACACCGACCATTTTTTTCATTCTTTTAATTCCTCCGCAAACTTTTTTTATATTGTTTGTAGAAAGGAAATTATTATGCTTTTTTATCGTGTTTATGTATTTACAGTATTATAATAATAGAAACTAAATAAAGGGAGGTTTTTTCATGTCAGAATTAATGGCAGGTTCAACTGTTACCGCATTTTATAAAACAGGAAAATACATTGGTGAAATTATGGAGATTCGAGCACAAGGATATTTAGTAAAGGTTCTTGGCGTTTTAAAACATCCAATGCAAGGCGATTTACATCATCCTAAAGTAGTAGAGGGAGTTTTTTTTCACGAGAGAAAGGCGCTGGGATACAATGAAAAGATGAACGTTCCAAAACAGATGACAAAGGTATTTGAAGGCAGTATTCCAGCTTATAAAGATACCCTTCAACAAGCTTTAGAAAAGTTAGAAAAGGAGCTTCTTGCAGATTCTTCGGAATTCGCAAAACAAAGTTTGCATAATCTCGAAGAATTAAAAAAAGAATATGTTATCAAGTAGACGTTTTCCATTAAGTACTAATGAAGTTGTTAAAAAACGTTAACGTTTCATTTCTCCTAAAATAGTTCCTTCTATCAAAAAAAGAGGACCTTCCTCTTTTTTTGATAGAAACAGAAGTCCTCTATGCTAACTTATTAAAAAGTTTTGATACATCAATAAGATCACCAATTGTTGTTGGTTTTGGTTTTTCTAGATATTTTTTATCTTTTTCAACCAATTTAAAAATATGATAGGTAGTCAATGCATCGTCTAATGCACGATGATGTTTTCCAGTTCCTTCTCTTCCATATTCTTTTACTGCTTTCCATAATCCTGTTTGATTTTGATCTCCAAAAAAACGTTTGTATTCCATCGATAAATCAACTTCAACACAGCTAAGAGAAAATGGTATACCTGCTTTTCCATAATTATTTCTTAGTACCCTCATATCCATATTGCCCCATGTCACAATGGTGTTCTCAAAACCAATGCTAAATTCCTCTACCTTCTTTGCTAAATCGTAAAATGATATGCCATTATCTACTTGTTCTTGTGTTATATGTAAAAAGGATTTGCATCGTTCAGAAAGAATTGGAAACTGCCGAGGAATTACATAGGACGAAAATTGCTCTCTAATCGCATTATTTACAACTGCTACAATACCAACTTCAATAATTTCAGGATAAAAACCTTTAAATCTTAAACTTTTTTCAGGCATGGTGAATTCAAAGTCAATAAATAAATGCTGGTTTTTTTCCATCTTTTCACCTTCTCTCTTCCAGCAATAGTCGACGATCAGAATAACAAAAAATATTTTTATTTCAAAAAATCCTCTTTATAAATTATGAAAACAGTTAAACGATTTATGTTTAATTTTATTATAACAGAATATTCTTTAACCTTTGAAATTTTCTGTATATTTAAGATGAATATTTTTTTAGCGTCATGACATGCATTTTATCGTTAAATCTTATAAGATAAAAAAGAACTAGGAAAAAAACAAAGGAAAAAATATGAAAAATAAATTAGGATATTCGCTTACTTTCTTGATGCTTTGCTTATTTATTTTGACACTTATACAAGTTGCTGATGAGAAAAGAAAAATACTTCGTTTCGATCAATGGCTTGATAAAAATTTAGAAGTCCAATCAATGCAGCTTAATCAAACAAGTTATATAACAGACAAAGATGATGCACTGATTACTGAAATTAATACATCCGTCAAAAGAAAAAGTCTTCAGTCGGATGAAATCCCTGACTTTCTAAAGCAATTGTTTATCCTTTCAGAAGATCAGCACTTTTATGAACATATTGGCTTTGATATTCCCTCTATAGGAAGAGCTTTTTTAACGAATATAGATTCAGATGAAATCGAGCAGGGGGCAAGCACCATTACACAGCAGCTAGCCCGCAATATGTTTCAATCCTATGATAAAACGTATAATCGAAAATTACGTGAGCTGCTTTATGCCTATCAATTGGAAAGAAAACAGGCAAAAGAAGAAATTCTAACTCAATATGTCAACGCGATTTATTTTGCAAATGATATGTATGGTATTGAAAGAGCTGCCAATTATTATTTCAGCCAACAAACCAGTAAATTAACAAAGGCACAATTAGCTTTTTTAGCAAGTATACCTAATAACCCTTCCATCTATAACCCGCTAAAGCATTTCGATCAAACGAAAAAAAGACAAGAGCGGCTTATTGACTTATTAGTACAAAAAGAGAAAATTTCTACTAAAGAGGGAAAACAACTAAAAAGGGAAAAAATTAGCTTAAAATTGCAAAATAGCGTCGATTTATACCCTGACTACACTACCTATGTACAAGAAGAATTCAAACAATTAATCGCTGATAAAAAAGGATATTCAGTGAAATTAGAAAGAGCATCAAAGGAAGAAAAACAAAAACTCAATAAGCAGCTGGAAGAAGAAATAGAGCAATTATATGCAAAGGGAATTACACTTCATACATCCCTTGATCAAAAAGAACAAAAAAATGCTAAAAAGACAGTGAACAACTTGTTGCCATACAAAGATGTGGAAGGGACTGCTGTCGTAATTAATCAAAAAACACATCAAGTGATCGCTTTGGTTGGCGGAAAAAACTATAAAAAATACGATTTCAATCGAAGTTATCAAGCATTCCGTCAGCCTGGATCTGCCATAAAGCCTCTCCTTGTTTATGCACCTTATCTAGAAGAAACAAATAGCCCGCTTACAAGTAAAGTAAATGCTAATTCATACTGTAATAGAACATACTGTCCTAAAAATTACAGTGGAAAAAATTATGGAATGGTTACAATAAAAAACGCATTTATTCATTCCTATAACACACCCGCTGTAAGAATATTGAAACAAACTGGTGTAAATACGGCATTTTCCTATCTAACACCATTTGGTTTTCAAAAAATAACGACGAATGATTATCGTTTACCTGCGGCAGTTGGCGGTTTAACGTATGGAATCACACCATTAGAATTAACAAATGCTTATACGACTTTTGGCAATAATGGAATGTTTGAAAAAGCACGAGCAATTGTTTCAGTCACTGACGCAGAAGAAAAGCAATTATATAAATGGGATAATAAGCATGAAGTTGTTTGGAGCAGACAAACCAATGATAAAATGCGCCAATTGCTTCAACAAACCGTTTCTTCTGGAACAGCAAAAAAAGCCTATTTCCCCTCTCCATACCTTGGCGGAAAAACAGGCACAACGAATGATTATAAAGATTATTGGATTATTGGTTTATCTGAAACAAAAACCGTAGGCGTATGGATAGGTAAAGATCAGCCAAGCAATTTGAATTCTATTGAATCACAAGCACCTCATTTGCAAATTTGGAAAAAAATCATATCAAATTAAAAGAATCAGGTGAGCCATTCCAGCCACCTGATTCTAAAAAACTCAGCTCTGCTATTAAACAGGCAGGCTTGCCAACATTCCATTATAAAGTTTGATGCAAAGGTAAATAAAACTAATTAATATACAGCCCAAGTTGATACTTGAAAAAGAATAAAAAACACGATTCCCGAAATACTTAAACTTGTACTAGCAGTATTTACAAAATACACAAAATAAATAAGCGTTGTCAAAATAAAGATAATAACAAGCACTAAATAACTGTAAATACCAAATAAAGAAAGAATACTGCCAATAAAATAAATAAAGCTACCCTTCCTTGCTTTTGTAAGACTTTCTCCGGTTGAATCATTTGAAAAGAATAATAAAGATAGTTGATTTAATGTATCCGTTATGAGCTTTAATGCAGCTAATATCATAAAGAAGATACTGCATAGAACAATTAATAACGCTAACTTAATCCCTGTTTCTGTAAAAAACTCCAATAAACCATTATACATACCAACATATTTAAAAAGGGATAAAAGCGAAAATTCTACTCGTGTGGCAAATGCAATACTAAAAAATATAATAGAAAAAATCGGAAAATAACTGGTTAAATACGTATTTTTCATTAATACTGCTCCTGAATAATCATTTCTCGTAGATGATTCCTTCATTTTAAGGAAAAACATCTAATCTGTAAACACCAAGAAGCTATTAGAAATGCTTCCTTTTTTGCTTTGTTTTGCAGATTCAAGTTCAAATGTACACCAATATGCCCCTCTTTCCCCATACTATGGCATAAATGAATTCGGCTCATTTGGCTATACTAAAAAAGTCCTCAAGTGGACTAATACAAATAACAGGAGTGAAGCTAAATGGAGCATATTCGTGAAGGATTAATTCCTACCGTGTTAGGTACTGCCGTTACAACAGCTGGTCTTGTTATGAAACAAAATCGAAAAATCGACTCAATGATTTCAAACACTGTATTCGGTTTTGGTCTTGCACATATTGTGTTAGGAACAATTGACTTAGTGGAACATCGTCAAAGATTTTAGTACAAACTTTGGCGGAAGAAACTAATAGTCGTTAACAAAATCGAACATTCCCCTAATCCTTTCCATAAAATACACTACATTTTATGGAAAGGATTTTTTTAGCGTATTACTTAAAGAATATTCAAATCATTTTCTTTTATCGTTCTTATTATATCCGCCTTCGAATAAGATAATTAACAGTATGTACTCGTAAACGAAAGGATTGGCTTTATATGTTTCCACGTTTTTATCCTTACATGCGGCAGCATTCTCTTATCTACCACCCATTTCTTCATTATCCACTTCTATTCCGCAAACTGCCGACAGTAAATCCAAACCAATTTATTCAATCAGCTCAAGATTCATTAACCCTTTTAAAAGATGCCGAAACCATTCTGACAAAAATTGCACAATCAAAAGAATTCTCTACTCAATTAATGAGCGCTGCACAAGCATCCCAAAATCAAACCGTTAATCAGCTTATCCACTCATTAGGAACAAAAAACATACCCAAAATATCCTATAACCCAGATGGAATTACTTTTAATTTTGATCACAAAAACCAAGCCCCACACTGCTGTTATCTCTCCTTCCAGTTAAGATGGATAGAGAATTAACAGCACAAATTGCATATGTATCAGTTTTTTCTGTAAAACAACAACACATGAAATGAAACAGATTTCTTAAACTTTATAACCAGAGAGCAGCCGGAATACACGAAGACTTCTGTGGAACAGGCGAGACCCTCAGGAGTTTACTCCGAGGAGACTCGCCGCCCGTCCCGCGGAAAGCGAAGTGTATTCCGGCTGCAGACTTATCGAGAAAGACAAACCCCTTTTTCAGGGTAGCCTTTACAAATAAAGTTTATTAATAATAAGGATACGGTCCATAAGGCCCTGGTCCATATGGTCCCGGCCCATATGGTCCTGGCCCGTACGGTACTGGTCCATAATAATATGGTCTTGGTCTTAATAATGCAGAACCAACTACCCCTCCTAATAAACCTCCAACAAAAGGACCAGCAAACCAAATTCTCGAATCTTGTGGCTGTCTATATCCATACATCATTGGCGATTACCTCCACTCTTCTATTTATTCCCTACTCTATTACATATGCATATGCCCGTATATTGGACTGGGCAAAAGTCACTATCATGTACAAATTTTCGATTTTGACACAACACTCGTAGATTTAGGCAAAGGCAAATTCCTTAATTTAATCACCCTTCCTATATAGCTTGTTTATACTATAAAGAAAACAGAGAACGAACAGGAGGGAAGGGAATTACAGATATGAATGACTTTTGTAAGCTAACAAACAAAACTGCCATCATTACTGGCGGGGGACGCGGACTAGGACAACAGATGGCCATCGCATTAGGAGAAGCTGGTGCAAACATTGTTATTTGCTCCAGAAATTTAGACAATTGTAAAGAAACTGCTGACTTATTAAAAGAAAAAGGCATACCAGCAATAGCATTATCTTGTGACATATCTAAACAAACGGACATTGATTTTGTTATTCAAGAAACATTAGCTAAATTTGGACAAATCGATATTTTAATAAATAACAGCGGCACCTCATGGATAGCACCTGTACTTGACTACCCGGAAGACAAATGGGATAAAGTGATGAATATAAATGTTAAAGGCACATTTTTATTCTCACAAGCAGTTGCCAAAAAAATGGCGATGCAGCAAAGCGGTAAAATAATTAATATCTCATCCGTTACAGGCTATTATGGAACACATCCTCTTTATTTAAATGCCATTGCCTATAATACAAGCAAAGGTGCCATCATCACATTAACAAAAGAATTGGCAGTAAAACTTGCTGAACACAATATTCAAGTGAATGCAATTGCTCCGGGATTTTTCCCAACTAAAATTACTACAGCACTAGAAAAATTTCAAAAACCGATTCTTGCCAAAATTCCTGCTAATAGATTTGGGACATCCGATGATTTAAAAGGAATTACACTCTTTCTAGCCGGACATGCTTCTGATTATGTTACAGGACAGACTATTGCTGTAGATGGTGGTTTATCGTCTATGCTATAGCTCTATCTAAAGCTTGTTCAAAAAGTCCGATAAAGAAAATGAAAATTACTATTAACACATAGAGAGGAAATCAAAAATGGCACAAATTACATTAGATGTTTATGATATTCTAAAAAAAGGTGGAGACTTACTGCAATACCGCATCAATAATATAATAAAAAATCAATTAAACACAACCAGTATGATTTTTTTGGCAAATAACCGCAGTAAAGCACTAACAAAAAAAATCGAACAGGTTCAGGGATATGTCGAAAGAACTGCCTCTATTATTAATCTTCCTACTAAAACAGATTTATCTAATGCTACCCAGCTTATTCTTCAATCAGAGGAAAAAATCGATCGTTTAGATGACCAGCTTTATGAATTAACGGTTATGCTGCAAGAAGTTCAACAACAACTAGAAACAATATCCTCAATAGAAAACAGCGATTTAACCAATGCAAATCTGACAACTGAACTTATAAAGCAAAAAGAAGGGATTACTGCCATTCAACAGGATGTGCTGGATGTAAAAGAAAAAATCTCTGAACAAAAACAATACTTCCAAAATAATCAGTCTGATAAGGTGCAGTAAATGAAGCGATCAGATCAAACTCATATTTCCTTACAGCCAATAACATCAACGAATTATCCTATTGGCTCCTCTTCTAGATATGCTGTCTGGAAAAAAAATAAAGCAACCCTATGGTATTATCCAGCACAAATAAAACGTTATAAAGAACCTGTTTTTCTTATTTATTCTTTAGTAAATAAACCGTCTATTTTAGATTTAGGTCCTTCCTTCAGTTTAATTGAAGCACTTTCTAATGCAGGATATGATGCTTATTTAATTGATTTCGGCATTCCGGGGTTTGAAGATCGTTCCATTACAATCGATAATTATATAACAAAATATATTCAAAAAGGATATCAACGCGCCCTTAGACACGCTAAAGTAGACGAAATGACTATCATCGGATTTTGTTTAGGCGGAACATTAGCAGCCATTTACGCAGCACTTGCACAAGAAAGGATAAAAAATTTAATCTTAGCCGTTACTCCTATTGATTTTTCCGCCTTTCCAGATTATGATAAATGGCTTGATGCATTGCGAAATGATGGGATTAATATCAATGAATTAATTGATAGAATAGGAATTGTTCCACCTCTTTCCATTAAGTACGGAACAAAAATGCTTGTTGCCCCGATTGCTTTTAGTCATTATTTATCTTTATTAAAACATCCAACTGATACAAGATATCGGAACAAATGGACACGTATGAATGAATGGACAAATGATCATATTCCTTTATCAGGTGAAGCATTTAAAAAAATAATGAATGACTTTGTCCGTGATAATAAATTACTAACCGGTGAACTAACCATTAATGATGAGCTTATTAAGCTTACTAATATTACCTCCAACTTACTTGTATTTTCTACAAAAAATGATCCATTAGTTCCAAGTAGCTTATGTGACCCGATCATAAATCTTGTATCAAGTAAAGATAAAACATATGCCATACTTGAAGCAGGTCATATTTCCTTAGTTACTAAAGGCATTTTACCTGAAGTAATGGATCATTGGCTCCATAATCATTCCACTATTTTATAAGCAGATTAACGACAAGTTCAATTAAGTCTTCACGAGATTCGTACTTGTATACCGGAGCTAACTACCCTACTCATCTATCACAAAAAAAACCGTACTTTTCCACTTAAAAAAGGTAAAAATCCATCATTGCAACGATGGATTTTTACCTTCTTATCGTGAAGTTTACATAAAAATAAATCTTCTACAGTAACTTACTTATCAATTGTTTCAAATCTTTCTATTAGTAATGCAAGTGTTCTTGTCATCGCACCGGTTGCTCCTGCTTCGCCTAATTCCGAACTGCTCGTGGTTGTCGAAGTCCCTGCGATATCAAGATGCACCCATGGTGTTTCTTCTGCAAACTCCCCAACAAAAGCGCCGCCCATAATAGCATGGCCGTCTCTTCCAGGAGAGTTATTCAAATCAGCAATTGCACTGCTTCTGACTTTTTTCTTATGGCTTTCAAAAATCGGCAATCTCCACATTTGCTCTCCAGCTTCGTATGCAGCTTCTACTACTTGTTCAAAAAGCACTTCATTATTTGTCATCGCACCAGTTGTTTCCATTCCTAATGCAACAATGACGCCACCAGTTAATGTTGCCACATCAATTAAATAATTTGCTCCATGATGCTTTGCATATGTTACTGCATCAGCTAAAACTAACCTTCCTTCTGCATCTGTATTAAGCACCTCAATTGTTTTCCCACTCAATGAAGTAATCACATCATCTGGTTTAAACGCAGATCCGCTAATCATATTGTCCGTTGAAGGAATAACGGCAACAACATTTTGTTTCGGCTTTAATTCCCCGATAATTTCCATTGCGCCAAGAACTGCAGCAGCTCCTCCCATGTCTGTTTTCATCCCAACAATGCCAGCCTTTGTTTTAATGGAATAGCCGCCTGTATCAAAGGTTATGCCTTTACCTACCAATCCAATTACATCTTCCCAAGCTTCTTTTCCTTGGTATTTCAGAACAATCATTTTTGGAGGTTCAACAGACCCTTGATTTACTGCTAATAAGGCACCCATGCCAAGCTTTAACATATCTTCTTTTTCCAATATTTCTACTTCTAAAGAATATTTTTCAGCTAGATTTTTAGCGTATTCTGCCATATCCGCTGCTTTCAGCATATTTCCTGGTAAATTAACTAAGTCACGAGCGGAATTTGTACCTTTTCCATACGTATATCCAACATGTAAAGAAGCTTCCACTTCCTGTTGTTCTGCTTGACTGTATACCGTAATATTTTCTATTTTTTTCTCTGGTTCATTGGATTTTTGCTTGTAGCCAACAAACTCATAAGTTGCTAAAGCAAAAGCTTCGCTAAATGCATGTGAGACATCAAATGCATCCATTTTCTCCGTTACAAAAGAATCGAGATAAATAGATGTATCGGTCCATTTTTCTTTTTTAAATTCTTTAAATACGCCGCCAAAAATTTCTTTAACTTCATCAAAAGTTAATTCTTTTTCTCTTCCTAATCCTACAAAGATAATTCTTTTTGCTCCCACTTTTCCAAATGTATGTATTTTAGCCAACTTTTTTTTCTTAGCTGAGATATCTCCACTTTTCACTAAATTTGTTAATTCTCCTTGAAAAAGTTCATCCAGCTGTGCCAATTTCCCTTCAAATTTAATCGATTTATCAAAAAGACCAATAATAATACTTTCTTGTTGATTAGAAAATTCCCATTCTGATTTATAGTTAAACATATATACCTCCACCTTTCCCTATTATTATACCGAAATAAAATACTATTTCGTATAACTAATTATTTATTTAGGCTTTTTTCTAAATAATTATAGAAACAGAGTAATTAGCAGATGAACTGCTTCCAATTTCAAACAGCAATATATATAAGTGCACTAAAAAGCTCTATGAGACTTAACGGTTGAACATTGGAACGTTATATATTAATACGTGAGAAGCAAATGATAAACTAACGAAGAATTTCGCATGTCCTTTTTACCGGACTTTTGCACAACCTCTATAAATATTATTTTTTAATTCCCTTATTTTAATAGGTGTATTTAGTAGTTAAACATAGCTATATGGGTTATGTTATAATTAAGAAAGAACTCAAATCTAGGTTCTTTTCTTATCCACTGAAGCTTATTCACAAATTACTGCATAAGTATTTATCCCTTGTATTCATTAGATTATACTTTTGCTGTCTTTCATAAGTTTTTCTTGTTATCCATCATTCCCTAAATTTTTATGATTTATTATTATCTAAATTAGGGTAAAGTTAGATAGTACACTACTGTTTAAACGATAGAAACTTGAGGTGATTTAATTGGATTTATTTTTTAATTTTCCCCTGTTTGCCAGTTTAGCTGCCATTTTCTTTGCGCAATTTGTAAAAGTGCCAATTACATTTTTTATTACAAAAAAAATAGATTGGTCCTTGTTGACAAGCACAGGTGGCATGCCTAGCTCTCACTCAGCAGCTGTTACCGCCTTATCCACTGGTGTTGCGCTCGAAGCTGGTATTAATACTCCATTATTTGCTGTTGCTGCAATATTTGCAATTATAACGATGTTTGATGCAACTGGTGTAAGACGACAGGCTGGTGAACAAGCAATCGTATTAAATCAGTTAGTAACTGATTTCAATAAATTCATATCAGATGCAAAAGGATGGCAGAATAAACCTGAAAAGCAAAAAAGAAAAGAATTAAAGGAATTACTTGGTCATAAACCAATTGAAGTATTTTTTGGAGGGTTAACTGGAATAGGTCTTACGCTTATTCTTGATATGATCATTAATTAATAAAAAAGGGAGCCTATCACAACCGTTACTACGGATGGTTTGCTCCCTTTTTTCAAATGAGCGATTGATTGCATACGCTTTTCATTGTCTAGCTTCTGCTCCTAGCTCCTGTGAAAGAGAACATTTTTCTTCGGAGCTTTTCAGTCGCATACGCTTTTCTTTGTCTAGCTTCTGCTCCTAGCTCCTGTGAAAGAGAACATTTTTCTTCGGAGCTTTTCTTATTTACTTTCTGCTTTTGTGTATTGTTGGCGGAAAACTTGCATGGATTTTGCTTCATTTAAATTCTTTAATGTTTCTTCCGTTAATTTTCCATTGCCCTTATCAACTATGTATACATCTAATGTTTTTTTCCCCCATTTGCTATATACATCTGCAACCGTCTGATAATATAAATCTAGCTTGTTACCATTTATTGCCGAACCTGTATCCGCTACAACACCAAAGCCATAGCCAGGGATAAATAAAATTGTCCCAATTGGAAATACTTTCGGGTCTGCTGCAATCGTACTATACAAATCCCTTTTTACCTTTACACCGGAGTATGTAATTCCAAACTGGGGATCATTTGGATTTTTTCCTGTGGATTCATAGCCAGCTGTATATCCCGTCGCTACTACTGTCTTTTTTTGATATTGGGACCAATCCCTATTTTCTAATGATGGTGGCTCTCCTGCCACTTCCTTACTAGAAGAAATCTGCGTTTTTTCTGTAAGTACATGTTGTAAATTTTTTAAAGCAACACCAATTGTTTTTAGTTTATGATTAATATGTGATTCCTCTGTACGTTCTATTGTATCCTGATTATTAGCTTGAGAATAAGCACTTGCTTTTACCCCTGAAATAGATTGGAATGTTGTTAATAATGCTGCAACAAACAGCAGAACCATTCCTAGTCTTTTTAAAGATTTTTTTAAAAAATTCATTCCTTCACTCCTCTCCAAACTATTCATTTCCCATTTTCAATGAAACTATTCATAAATAAAGAAAAAGGAGGTCTTTTTACCTATTATTAGACGGCATATCAAAGAATATTGTTCCACGTTTTATTCTTCTATATTAGTAAACTTTCCTCTTTCTTCTAAAAGACATCTATAATCTGCAAGTACTAACACCTCTTTTTCACTAGAGGGAATAATATAAGCTTCTAATGGTGTTTTTTTTAAAAATTTGGCAAAAATAATAAACATTAGTCTTCACTTTCGTTAATGTTTAGACACCTAAGTTTTTAACATTTTCATGTTTTTAATACTGTGATATGATAGATTGTAATAAATACAATTTGTAGGGGGCTTATGGGAATTGAAAGAAGATCAAACAATTTATGATATAACCGTTATTGGAGGCGGACCTGTTGGCATGTTCACTGCTTTTTATGGTGGAATGAGACAAGCTACTGTAAAAGTAATTGAAAGTCTTCCTCAATTAGGTGGACAGCTTTCAGCTCTTTATCCTGAAAAATATATATATGACATTGCCGCATTTCCTAAAATTCGCGCACAAGAATTGGTGGATAATCTAAAAGAGCAAATGTCTAAATTTGAACAAAACATTGTTTTAGAACAAGCTGTTCAAACAGTGGAAAAACAAGGCGATGGTATCTTTAAACTAACAACGGATAAAGAAGTTCATTTTTCCAAGACCATCATCATTACAGCTGGAAACGGAGCTTTCCAACCTCGCAGGCTAGAATTAGAAGATGCAAAAAATTATGAAGGAAAAAATCTTCATTATTTTATCGATGATTTAAATCAGTTTGCAGGAAAAAAAGTTATTGTATTTGGCGGCGGTGATTCAGCAGTTGACTGGTCTCTAATGCTAGAACCAGTTGCAGATACTGTTTACTTGGCACATAGACGAGATAAATTCCGTGCACATGAGCATAGTGTTGAAAATTTAAAAAATTCAAAAGTAACGATTAAAACACCATTTGTTCCTACTGAAATCGTAGGAGATGAAAATGGCATAAAACAAGTTGTTTTAGAAAATGCATCCACTCAAGAAAAAGAAGTTGTCGATGTAGATGCGGTTATTGTAAACTACGGCTTTGTTTCTTCTTTAGGCCCAATTAAAACATGGGGATTAGATATTGAGAAAAACTCCATTGTTGTAAACAGCAAAATGGAAACGAATATCCCAGGAATTTATGCAGCTGGTGATATTTGCACATATGATGGGAAAGTAAAATTAATTGCCTCTGGATTTGGAGAAGCACCGACATCAGTTAATAACGCAAAAGCTTATTTAGATCCAAAAGCGCGTGTTCAACCGCTGCATAGCACATCAATGTTTAAATAATTTAGAAAAGCGCGGGGCGCCTTGAACAGCTCTGAAGAAAAATGTTCACATGACTCAAAAAGGGCTTTTTACTTTTAGAGGCATGGGGAAATACTCACTAGAGCTAGGCGCTGGAGCTAGATACTGGTCAGGCTTCAGAAAACTTATGCTTTCTTATCTCGAAATAAAGGATGAATCTAGAAAGAGTATTCTTTCTAGATTCATCCTTTGTCTTTTTATTTGAATGTAAAAGCCATTCAACAAATAGGTAAACGTCTTGACTTAAAAACGATTCTAGCTGGAAATGGCAGATCAATTTTTTCAACAGGCTCGCATGAAAAGTGGCCTCTCAAATAGTCCGCAGTCAGAATACACTTCGCTTTCCTGCGGGCGAGCGCCGAGCCTCCTCGTTGCACTGCGGGGTCTCATCTTTCTCGCATTCCCGCGGGAGTCTTCGTATATTCTGACTGCTCTCTACTATAAATATTGGAACCACCCTGCTTTTTTAATATTCCATATTATAATTTTTGTTTGCATAAGTGTCCTACCAATTCAAAAAATGAATACTTTTTCGTTTTAAATATTTTCAGAAGAAGAACCTTAGAATTCACTGGTCATATACAGCTTCCCATTTCTTCATTAAATCCATAATTCCGATATATTTTGATTTCTGTGGTTCTGTATTACACTAATACACTAAATAGACACTTCAAAGCATGCTTTAATAATGTACTTAGACTTCCCCTTGCAATAGACATCCTGACAATCTGTGAGCTTGTTTAATTTATGAGCTAACATACTTTTACCGCCGCTTATAAATTCAGTTTTTATGGTGAAAGATAAAGAACTTGGATAGTTTCCAAGTTCTTTATCTTTTGTTATTTAGTTAGCACTCTTCCGGTGTACCAGCATTTGAAGCTGTCTTAAAGGAAGAACCACAACCACATGAAGCAATCGCATTTGGATTGTCGATGGTGAATCCTCCGCCCATCATTGATTGTTTATAATCGACTTTTGTCCCTTTTAGTATAGCTGTATCGTTTTGATCCACAATCAACTGAATGCCATGCTGTTCGGAGACGATATCATTTTTTTCCTTTTCTGCTGCGAATCCCATTCCATAAGATAAACCGCTGCATCCTCCACCTCTGACAGCAACTCTTAAATAAGTAGCCTCTTCTTCACTTTCTTTCATCATTTCCTTTACTTGAAGAGCCGCAGCTTCTGTAAGAATCACAATTTCTTCTGTCATTTCACTATTCCTCCCTACCTTTGTTACCTATAGTATATACTTCGAATTATATCTACTCAACTGAATCGAATTTGGAAAATATTTTCCGACTTACTTATTTAGATTTTTTTAAGCCTTGTTAGTTTATACGCACAACTTTTTTCATATATTTTCAACAAAATAGGTATAAACACATATATTTATTGTATAATGAATACACAAAACAATGAACCATATTACCTAATTATAGAAGGTGAACATATGAACTCCGTCAAACCTCTTTATGATAAAAAATGTACATGTCCATTATGCAATACTTCCTTTACTACAAAAAAAATTCGTACACGTTTTATTAAAATGACTAATTTAGATACAGATTTTTTTCCAACATATGCGGATCATAATCCCCTTCTCTATTATATAAATGTTTGTCCAGACTGTGGCTATTCCTTTCATGATGAAACATCTGCAAACTTGTCATTAAACGAAAAAATGCTTTTGATTGAGAAAGTTTGCAATCGCTGGACGCCTCGTTCATTCGGAGGAAACCGCTCAGTAAGAGATGCAATGATTAGTTATAAACTGGCAGCATATTGCGCTCTTTTAAGAAAAGAAAAACATATCATCGTTGCTGGGCTTTATATTCGCTTAGCTTGGCTTTATCGTTCAATAAAAGAGAACGAACAGGAAATTCGCTTTATGAACCTGGCACTGCAGGAGTACGAAGCTTCTTATCTGACAGCAGACTTCTTAGGGACAAAAGTTTCCGAATTAAAAACATTATATTTAATTGGTGAATTATCAAGAAGAACAGTCAAAATGAATCAAGCAACCAAGTACTTTTCAAAAGTGATTGAAAAGCAAAGCAGAACAAACGAGACTAATATTATTGAATTAGCAAAAGAAAGCTGGCATAAAATAAGAGAAGTTCAAAGTATTTAAAAAAGAAGCAACAAATAGAATTCTATTGCTGCTTCTTTTTTACTGTTTTAAAATAAAATTTTAGCCAATAAATTACCACACTTTATAACAGATGTATGACTCCTTAAACATTCGAATCTTCTTCTATGAACTGATACACATTTTTGACAAGCTCTTCAGCAGTTTCTCCTGTAACAACTTCCCCATTTACTAATGCAAACAAACTTTCTCCACATTGTCCACATAAGCCTAAACAGCCATAATCTAAAACATCTAATTGCTCATCGTTTTCCAGTACCTCTTTAGCAGCTTCTGAACCAGAAGATAGGTTGCTTAGGCAAAACTCTACAATCGGCTTAAACAAGTTTTTCACCTCAAACTTGAAGTTAGAACAGTGTCTAGCTCCAATGCTTTCTAAATTTTTATGCATTTAAAACTTATAGTATCTTTTTTCATTTTAATAATCAAGAATAAAGAGCATCTTAAGTATAATATACTGTTAAGAATCCACTTTTTCCATTTAAATATCCTCACCTAAATACATTACTACCTACTTCTTAATATAAAAGGAGAAATAATATGAAAAATCTCGTGATTCTTGGATGCGGATATGGAGGAATGAAAATCCTTTCAAGCATCATTCCTAATTTGCCATACAATTTGCTTGTCACTATAATTGATAAGTCTCCTGACCATTGTTTAAAAACAGAATATTATGCTTTAGCTGCTGGAACTGTTTCAGATGAACATATTCGCATTCCATTTCCAACACATCCACAAGTTTTGTTAGTAAACGAAGAAGTTCTTTCCCTTGATTTAGACAAAAACCTTATTTTATTAAAAAACAAAGATAGCATTCACTACGATGATTTAATAATCGGTCTTGGGTGTGAGGATAATTACCATCATATAAAAGGAGCAGATACATATACACAAAGCATTCAAACGATAGAAAAAGCAATACAAACCTATAACTGCATACGTGAATTACCATTACATTCACGAGTTGCCATTATTGGCGCTGGACTCAGCGGGGTAGAACTTGCTGCTGAATTAAATGAAAGTCGGCCAGATTTAAGCGTTTCCTTATTTGATCGAGGAAAAACAATACTATCCTCCTATTCCATTCGTGTCAGTAATTATGTGACAAAATGGTTCGAATCACGTGGAGTACAGATTATTCACAGCAGTAACATTACTGCGATTGAAAAAAATACAGTATATAACCATGGGGAAGCTAACAATTTTGATTGTATTGTGTGGACAGCAGGTGTCAAACCAAATAAAGTAGTGCAGGATTTACAAGTTGCAAAAGATAAAAAAGGTCGAATTCTTTTAACAAAGCATCATCATTTAGCGAATAACGAACATATTTTTGTTGTGGGAGACTGTGCCAGTTTATCTGAACCTTCAAGTGCTCAACTTGCTGAAGGACAGGCTGAACAGATTGCACTCATACTAAATGCTCGCTGGAAAGGAGAGAAACCACCTGAGAAACTGCCAGCGATTAAAGTAAAAGGCGTTTTAGGATCACTTGGAAAAAAGCATGGATTTGGATTAGTTGCCAACAAACCTTTAACAGGAAGAGTTCCAAGATTGATAAAACTAGGTGTTCTTTGGAAAGATAAAACAAAAAAGAGACAATTCTTTAAATAAAAAAAATCTAACCTTCAAGTGGGGACGTTTCTCAAGGTACTCTTATGCGTCCCCCACTGTTTTCCAGTTATCTACTTACATATCCATATCGTTCAAATTCTGCATATATCTTTTTTAATCGTGGGTTTCCTTCCCCCACTATTTCTCCTTCAATGACTACTACTGGATAAAATAGTTCTTCCTCTATTATTTTTTTGCAAAATTCATCTTTTTTTTCATCTGAATGTGACTGGAAAATATCATAATATTGAATCACGAATTTCTGATCAGGAAATTTCCGGCCAATTGCTGCTTGCAGCCATTCATATGTATCTTTTGAAGAAGGCAAATTAACACAGCTTGCACAAATTTGGTCTGCACCATATATACTAACCTCTACTTCTTTTTTCACTATACTTCTCCCCTTTAGTCCTCAAACTCTTTTCATTTGCTTATCAATTGTTGTTTAAATTGCAGGTGCTGCTCCTACCTTTGAATGTTTATTATTTAATTCAATGGATAAACTTTTAGAGAAAAATTCTTTTCATTTTGGTCTTTATTTCTTTACAACAAACACCGAATAGTTATTACTAAAACTTTGCAGTTATAATTCCTCTTCATGTATTAGCATAACTTGGTTTAGAGCAATTAGAAAAGAATTTGATTAATCTTTTTGGGTGTTTTTTTTGCAAACATTATTCCTTATAAATAGGGGCAAGATTCTCGTTTCAGGAGTCTCGCACCTTACACTCCAATCAAGCCGTTTTAATTCATTAGTTGCTGTCGTTGAACTGGTGAAAACATCCATCTTATAAAAATAGACTAAAAGTGCACATTTTGGGAGAACAACGTTGAATAATAAACATAAAAAATCAACGCTACTAGTGTTTAGTCATCATACCTTGTAATGAAATTCGAAGACAAGAACGTATTCTAAAACAAGTTGCTTGTAACGGAGGGTGCGAAGACTCCTGCGGGAAATGTGGGAAGGCTAAAGACCCCGCAAGGCAACGCCGATGAGGCTCAGAGCTCCCACCCCGCGGAAAGCGAAGCAACCCGTAGTGGAAAGCAACCCCATAAGAAAAGCGCAAGCGCCTTGTTTAGCCCTGAAGAAAAATGTTCTCCAGACTCAAAAAGTGTTTTTTACTTTTAGAGGCTGGAGGCAATACTCACTGGGGCTAGGCGCTGACCGGCTAAATACGCCACGTCCTTATGTCTTGGCCGGCACTTGTACATCCTGTACGGCGAAGCTAGACAGCCTTCACATTTCAAAAAGTATATACTTTTTCACCTTTTAAAAACATGCCTCTCAATTTATAGTTCTTAACCGAATTTTATCAAAATTTGCAAACGAATTTGAAGGTGCGAAGTTTGAGTTATTATACTATCCAATTATTGTTTATTGTTTTTCGAATTTCTAGAATAGATTTTTTGTCTTATTGTGATTATAATAAATAATAGGAAAGGAGTCGATATGTATGACTAGTGTAGAAATGAAAGAACAAGTACAGGAAGTATTAGATAAATTACGTCCCTTCCTATTAAGAGATGGTGGAGACTGCGAATTAGTAGATGTGGAAGATGGCATCGTAAAATTACGTTTACTAGGGGCTTGCGGCAGCTGTCCAAGTTCAACTATCACTTTAAAAGCAGGTATTGAACGAGCATTATTAGAAGAAGTACCTGGAGTTGTAGAAGTAGAACAAGTATTTTAAGTAGGATATTTTCCTAATAAAGAAGGCACCTAAAAGGAATCAGATCGAAATGGCATCTTTATTCTAGCAATGCTGGAGCGAAAGGGATACATTAAAATCTAATTTTTTTAGGTACCTTCTTTTTCGTTATTCTCTATGTTATATTCGTGCGTGTTCAAAAACGAGGATAAAAGCACCAGGTATTATTTATTCCCCAAAAAATCTGCACAACGCTGCATTTTTTTATAAAAAAATGACTTCCACGTTTGTTTCTGCGGAAGTCATCATTATAGAAAAACGTAGGCAATCCATTTCAACTGTTCACATAAAAAATATCTCTCGAGAGAACAATGAACGTTACAACTCTTATTTTTCTACATTTGAGAAAATATTTTTTGTCACTTTGCTACCCGTGAAATCAACCTTCAAAGGCTGATATTCCATATTTGGAAGAAGTTCTTTAAGACCGTTTACAACAGCAGAAGTTTGTCCATTTCTGATAAAGCATAATACAGTTGGGCCAGCCCCGCTTAATGTTACCCCATATGCACCTAAGGAAAGCGCATGATCTTCAATTATTTGCAAATGTGGAACTAAGCCTTTCCGGTATGGTTGATGATATTTGTCTTTTATCATCATTTTTCCCGCTAGTTCATGGTTTCCTGATAATAATGCGGCTATTAATAAATTGGAAACAGCACCTGCTGCAACTGCTTCAGAGAAGGATAATGTATCTGGCAAAACACTTCTAGATGATTTTGTTAGCAACTCTTCAGTTGGAACAACGGCAAGCAGCTCTAAATCAATAGAATGAATCACCTCTACATCTACATCATCCTCTAATTGACAACCGATTATTAATCCTCCAAAAATACTTGCACCTACATTATCAGGATGTCCTTCCATATTGGATGCAATGTGAAATTTTTCATTTTTAGAAAGTTTTAATTCACATAAAGAATCTGCCAGCTCAATTCCAGCAACAATTGCTGAGGCACTTGAACCAAGCCCTCTAGCTAAAGGAATATCACTGGAAACTTTTATTTTGCAAGTCGGCAGCTTTTTATGATATTTTGCTGCAACCTGAGCTGCGGTTTGTACAATAAAATTTGTTTCGTCCTTTGGAAATTGTTCAAGTTCTTTTGACAAAGGAATGATTTCCCATTTGTCAGCAGGAGAAACTTCAAGTGTTAAGTACAAATCAAGTGCTAGTCCAATACTATCAAAGCCTGGTCCTAAATTAGCAGAACTCGCAGGCACCTTTATTTGCAGCATATCACTTTCGTTCATATATGAACTACTCCTTTAATATGTTCAGCTACCGCTTTTTCATCATTAGGAAGCAGCACTGGTTTAATCGGACTCACATCAATAGCAGTATTCGGATCTTTTAAACCATTCCCTGTTAAAACAGCGACTATTTTACTTCCTTTTGGGATTTTTCCGTTTTGAATATGCTTGTATAAACCAGCAATAGATGCACAAGATCCTGGCTCTGCAAAAACACCTTCCGTTGCAGCTATTTTCCGGTAAGCTGCTACGATTTCTTCATCTGTTACTTCATCGATGTAACCATTTGACTCTTCTTGTGCTTGTACCGCTAATTTCCAGCTTGCAGGATTTCCAATTCGAATAGCTGTTGCAATTGTTTCCGGATTTTCAAAAACTCTATTATGCACAATTGCTGCTGCTCCTGCTGCTTCAAATCCATGAATTTTAGGGAGACCTGTTTGTTTTGCTTCATGATATTCTTTAAACCCTTTCCAATAAGCGCTGATATTACCGGCATTACCAACTGGAATAGCTAAAATGTCTGGTGCACTTCCAAGCTGATCACATACCTCAAAGGCCGCTGTCTTTTGGCCTTCTAAACGATATGGATTAACAGAATTCACTAGTGCAACAGGTTCTGTTTCACTAATCTTACGCACCATTTGCAATGCTTGATCAAAGTTTCCTTCGATAGAAATAATTTCAGCGCCATACATTACTGCCTGTGCCAATTTCCCCATCGCAATTTTCCCTTCTGGAATAACAACAATACAATTCATTCCAGCACGAGTTGCATATGCTGCTGCTGCTGCAGAGGTATTACCAGTTGAAGCACAAATAACAGTAGAATTTCCTTCTTCCTTTGCTTTGGCTACTGCCATTACCATTCCTCTATCTTTAAAAGATCCTGTAGGGTTTGTTCCTTCTGTTTTCACATAAAGTTCTACTCCCCACTCTTCGGATAATTTGTCTAATTTAATTAAAGGTGTATTTCCTTCATTTAACGTTAGCATTGGTGTTGATTCATTAATAGGTAAAAATTCTTTATATTCCTCTAAAAGACCTTTCCATCTCATTACTTTGTTCCTCCTTCTACACGATACGAGCTTTTTACTGTTAGAACAGATTGTAAATCTCTTAATTGAAGCAAAATATTATCATAGTTTAATAAGGATGCATCATGAGTCACTAATACAACTTCTGCTAAACCTTTTTCTTTAACAGGCAACTGCAAGATTTTCTCAAAACTCACACCATTCTCAGAGAAAATAGATGTAATTTCGGCAAACACACCAACTTCATCTTTTACCTGTAAACGAAGGAAGTATTTTGAAAATATTTCGTCTGCACTTTTTAATTTTTTCTTATATTGCGGTGCTACAGCTCCTTTGCCGTTTACACCAAGTCTCATGTTCTTAAGTACATTTACTACATCAGAAACAACAGCTGTGGCTGTTGGCAGGCTTCCTGCACCCGGCCCGTAAAACATGGTTTCTCCTACTGCTTCGCCATAAACATATACTGCATTAAACTCATCATTAACAGCAGCAAGTGGATGGCTGTCAATAAGAAAAGTAGGCTGTACACTAACTGCAACTTTTCCTTCATGACGTTGTGCAATTCCAATTAGTTTCATTGTATACCCAAGTTGTTTTCCATACTGAATATCTTCTTCTGTTACTTTCGAAATTCCTTCTACTTTAACGTCATTAAGGCCAATATTCATAGAAAATCCTAATGTCGCAAGAATAGTCATTTTGCGGGCAGCATCTAACCCTTCCACATCTGATGTAGGATCACTTTCTGCGTATCCCAAATCTTGTGCTTCTTTTAAAACCTCATCATATGCGCTGCCTTGTTTGCTCATTTTCGTTAGAATAAAATTTGTTGTACCGTTTACAATTCCCATCATTTTCGTAATATGATCAGATGCTAATCCATCTACCAGCCCTCTTATAATAGGAATTCCCCCAGCAACACTCGCTTCATAAAATAAATCACAATTATTTTTGCTGGCAAGCTGTAATAACCTAGCTCCATATACGGCCATTAAATCCTTATTTGCTGTTACGACATGCTTCTTATTATTTAATGCTTGAATCAAGCATTTATATGTTTCTTCTACGCCGCCCATTACTTCTATAATTACATCTATATCAGGATCGTTTAATATTTCATTTACATCGGTTGTTAAGATTTCTTGTGAGATATCTCTTTCTTTATTTACATTTTTCACAAGTATTTTTTTCACTTCTACGGGACAGCCAACTTGATGCATAATCTTATCTTGATGATTTTCAATGATTTTGACAACACCAGATCCAACTGTTCCTAGTCCTAGTAATCCAATTGAGATTGTTTCCATCTGTTTTCCCCCTAAAGATGTTCTCTATAAACGAACAACTGTCTATCTATAGTAGACATTATAGTGTTAGTTTACTTATTTTACAAGGGGTGATTTATATATTCTTTACTTTTACCCCTTGTTTTCCTGAATAGTATGATTTTTCACAATCAAAGGTTTCTACAGTACCTTGCTGCTTGTTTTTTCATTATAAAGGAATAGCAGTTGAATTCAACCATCATTTTCTTATTAATATGATTTTTCCGTGAATTATTTTTCTATTTCGTGTGAAGGAAGCTTTATGTTGCATTTTCTCTCATCCACTCTAAATGAATAAAGAAAAAATAATTTAATTAGAAAGCCAATCAATGGATGGAATATTCATTTTTTTTACTGGCACTTCCACATTTTCAAAAAAATGATGTAAAAATTGTTCGGATTCTTTTGATTGGTTTAAATATTTTTTCATACGATCTTCTAAAAACAAGCGGTCTGCTTCATGAGAAGAAGAATAATAGTTCTCAATACATTCTACATAATGAATAGGAAACATTAATCTAGAGTAAACTAATCGCCATGCGAATGAACTTAGTGGCATCACACTCTGATAGTCTGCAAAAAATTTCTTCATATCCCGATGATAGGTTTTTATATTTTGAAAGTACCTTTCTCTTGACCACTCTGCCAAGTCTCTTCCGCAATGATCAAACACCCAGTCGAATGGATTTTTGATATAATAATCGCCCATCCAAGTTTCTTTCCTAAAACGATTATGACATATAGTACCACTATCTACTGAGTCTGGTTCATCATCTAGTTCTGTATCCACCAAATATTGTATCGCATTCTCTGCCAAACCTAAATAGTAGGGAAAGGATTCAAGAAACATCCGATCGAATTCACTTTCCGGCTGCTTGTAAAGCATACTGTTCCAAAAACCCTCTATTTGATCCACACGCTTTTCCCACAATCCTTTCCATTGTCCAATACGGCTTATTTTTTCAACATTAAATGGAACAGTTCTTCCTCGATAGTGGAATTTCCCAAGCTTTCTACCAAGTTGCTTTGAGCTGAAACTGCTTATATTATCGTTAACCAGCACACAAAAAGCCTGCTCTTCAACTTCTATTCGTGTATCTCCTTCTTTTGAAGGTAAAAATACAGCTATTTGATGATCCCCGTTATGGACCAAATGCTCCGTTAATTGTTCTAATTCTGCTAATTCGTCCTCTCCTTTATTAGCTATTGGAATTAACGTATATAATTTTCCTTTATCCAAACATGCCTCATAATTGCCAATTCGAGTTTCTTCTTTTATATCTATTCCATATTTACTGAATAAAATATGTCGAATCATATTCTCCCTCCTAATTGATTCCGCTTATCCCATTCTTCACTGAAAGTAAGACCCCTACTAATGGAAGGTTCACTTATAGAGGTTTTTCAAAAAGTCCGGTAAAAATGACACATCGAATTTCTTCGTTGGTTTGCTTCTCCGCTTCTCACGTATTAACTAGAGGTTCTTCCACTAAAAACGCTCACGTCCTGGGAGCAACGTGGAAGTCATCACATCCTGTGAAAGGGTGATGCTCAGGAGCAAACCGCCTCGAACTTCTCGGTCCTTTTTATCCTCCTTTTTGAACACGCACTTATAAAGTATATGAAGAGATTAAAAAAAATAGTTTTTTTCTTCTATCTTCAAGGAGAATTTTAAAATAACAATTAATGTAAGCTATATTGGAACTTTCCTTTGGAAAGAATAAAAAAATAGCACTTATTATTTTTATGCATAAAATAATAAGCACTGCGTATATATAGTGCTTACAATAGAGGAAAAGGTGAAGCGTATGACATTTAGGGATATCACAGAACAAACAGCAAGAAATTGGTTAAAAAATCGAGGCGTAGAAACTCAGGATATCGCTGATCTTGTTTACATCTTACAGGAAAAATATCATCAAAATTTAAAAATGTCCGATTGCTTAGCTAATGTTGAGCGTGTTCTTTCCAAAAGAGAAGTACAAAATGCTATTCTAACTGGTATTCAACTAGATATGCTTGCCGAAAAAAATTTACTGGAAGCACCACTGCAATCCATTGTAGAAAGTGATGAAAGCTTATATGGGGTGGATGAGGTATTAGCGTTTTCCATTGTAAATGTTTATGGTTCCATTGGTTTTACTAATTATGGATACGTAGATAAACTAAAACCTGGCATCTTAAAAAGATTAAATGATAAATCAACTGGTGAATGTCATACCTTTTTAGATGATATCGTCGGCGCCATTGCAGCAGCTGCATCAAGCAGACTGGCACATCGAACAAAAGGAGAGGAATAAACGATATCTCCTACTATACTATATAGAATAGAAGGAGAATAAAGCATCATCCGAGGCCACTGAAAAAGTGAATGCTAGGAAATTTATAAAATGTGACAATCAAGCAGTCCGGGAGTTCTCAATCAGGTTTCCAAGACTTATCGCACACTTTGTCGTTACACTCCTGCTCTTTCTCGCCTGTCTCGCTAATCTAAAACAGGAGTCGTATACGTTATGTGTCGGCTTCAAGCTCCTCAGAGCCCTTTCATCCAAACTAATTCATGCATTTCACTTATCATTCTTCTATAAAACACCTTTTCAGTGGCTTCACATCAACATGCTGTAAATTATTTGTGATTCCCCTTTTATTTAGGCGGATTTTTTATTTGATTAATTCCCAATCCTTTAAACTATCAACAGTAAAAGTAGGTTTTTGTTCAATTAATGCTAATTGCTCTTTCGTTGTTACACCTGTATGTACCAATATGGTATCAATATTAGCACGAATTCCTGCTAATATATCTGTATGATAATTATCGCCAACCATTGCTACTTCTTCTTTTGCCACTCCAAGAATTTTAATTGCTTGATCAACAATAATGGAAGCTGGTTTCCCAATTACAAGTGGTTCTGTTTGTGTTGAGACAGTAATAACAGAAGATAATGCACCATTTCCAGGAAGAAGACCTCTTTCAGTCGGCAGTGCTGTATCCCCATTTGTAATAATATAAGAAGCGCCATTGCGCACCGCTAGACAGGCAACCGTTAATTTTTCATAATTTATTTGCTGATCCATTCCTACTACAACATAATCTACCTTAGCCTTTCCATCTGATAAGAGTAAGTTTTGACCACTTAATGCATCTTCTAATCCTTGTTCTCCAATCATAAATACGTTTGCCTTTGCTTTTTCCGTGCTAATATAATTGGCAGCTGCCATCGCAGAGGTGAATACATCTTCTTTTTTTGCTGGTATGTGAAATTCTCTTAACTTTTGTGCCACCTGCTCCGGTGTTTTAGTAGAATTATTTGTAACATATAAATAAGGTATATTTTCTGCTGTTAGTCTTTTTACAAACTCAGCAGCTTCCTGAATCACTTCTGTTCCTCTATACATCGTTCCATCTAAATCAATTAAATACCCTTTATACTTTTTCATAATGATAACGTAACTCCTTTTATGTATTTGAAACATGTTGACCTTGGACAATGTTAATTTTTAAAGGCAGTAACTGGTCCTAGTTCATGAATTAAGTAATTTTCTATTGCTGTTTTAAATTCTCTTAAAGAGGATATTTTTTCAAAAAAAGCACGATAAAGTTCTACGTGTTCTATATGTGTGTAATCATGAACTAATTTTTTTCTGAACAATAAAAGTGTTTTTAAATCATGACCAATATTATCAGCATACACCTTTTCATCCGTTAAGATATCAATAATATCTTCATAACTGCCTGGATCCCTCATGATAAACCCATCTATCATCCCATTGCCTATATCCAAAATTAATTCGAGTATTCTATGGGTAATTCTTTCTAATGCCGCCTTTTCTATGAGAGTTTCCCATGTTGATTGTTTCTCCAGTAGTTCTACATTCGTTTGCAAATAGTGTAATTGCAAACCGATTTTGTTCCGATCAACAAAATACATGCTGCATGCTCCCTTTCTCTACTAAAGAGTCTATAGGCCATTACTTAAACTAGCCGGTCTTGCATAAAAGTAACCTTGTGCAAGATCTACCTTATTACGCGAAAGAACAGATGCCTCTTCAGCACTTTCAATTCCTTCTGCAACTACAATACTGCCAACTTCCTTTGCAATCAATAAAAGACCTTTTAGCATAGATTCCTTTACTGAATTTTTATCAATATTTTGAATAACAGAACGATCAATTTTTATAATATCCGGCATAATTTCACTAATAGAATTTAAGCTTGCATACCCAGCCCCTGTATCATCTACTGCAATCCGAAACCCCAATGTTCGAAGGAGTTTTAAATTAGAAATAAAATACTCCAATCCTTCAATAGCGTCTCTTTCTGTTACTTCAATAATAATTTTATTTGGAGCAATATCTTTATATTTACTCATTAATCTTTTTAAATCTTGTACAAATCGAGGATTGCCGATTGTCAGCGGTGTAAAATTGATAAATATATCTTGCTGCCATATGGCTAATGTTATTTGTTCTAACGTTTTTTCCAGTACAATCATTTCTAAATCGTATAAAAACCTCGTTTGCCTGGCAACAGAAAATAGATTTAATGGACTTTCTAATGAAGTTCCTGTTGGTCCTCTTGTCAACATTTCACAAGCTCGTACCTCATTTGTTTCTACATCCATGATTGGCTGTGCTAATAAGCGTATATCCTTGTTTTCAACAATCTTGCTTACTGCATAGACCAATTCATTAAATTCAGATTCTTTTCGTTTCATTGCCATTGTTAATGCTTGTTGATGTGCTTTATAAATGGATTCATGGATAGAAATATATTTTTTCTCCATAAACATATATCCTGTATTAAAGATTAACTGCACTCCAGGATGTAGATTCATCATATCTGCTTGAACACTATGTAAGACTAATTTAATGATTGCTTCGATTTCCGATACGTACTCTGAATTATGGTCGATTCGCAAAAACAGTGTCACACCATCTTGATAATAATCATGTAAGAAGATAATATTGTCTGCATGCTCGCTTTTTTTTATTACTTTTTTAAAGACTGCTTTTGCTTCCTTTATATATTGTTGATAAGAATCAGGTTCTAATTGCTGATGGATTTCATGGATATTTTCTACATTATAAACAATGACAGCCACTTCATATCCATTTCTAATAGCCTTATGGATCCCTTGCTTAATTGGGTCTCTTAAAACAAATTTTGGCGGATAGTACTTTAAGGAAGCTGTAGGAAAAAAAACTTTCCCCCATTTCAACAATCCATTTACTTTTTTGAAATAATAATTTTCCATAGCTCCATTCCTCTCAGCAAGTCGACATCACAGTAGGTTATTATATTTGTACATGCTGTTATTTTCCTTTAAGCTGCCTAAAAATGTTTCATTTATCTTTTCTCATCTTGATGCAATTGTTCATATAAAGACTCATACCACACCTATTCGACTCAAAAGACAAAAGGTTTTATTTATATTTTTTTGACTTTTTTTATAACAAAATATGCACAGCCAAAATTACAGTATTCGTATAAATATTCTGTTAGAGTGCTTATTTTTGTATCAAAACTTGATTTTTGATTTTGATCGTCAAAAAAGCCACGCAGGCGCAATTGCCCATATCCCCAATCACCCACTATATAATCATATTTTGTTAAAATATCACTGTATCTATTTTTAAATGCTTCCTCGTTAAAAGCAGCTTTTCTCTCTTCAAGAAGCTCATAACAACAATTATTGATGCAAACCAAATAGAACACCTCCTTTTTGTATTATTATCTATTTTATATTTATTTGATGTAATGGAGACATACTACGATACTATTCCAGCCTTCTCTTTCTTACATTGCCATACCTTTTCATTATAACCTGTTAAAGGCCATTTACATAGGTATGATTATACAAAAACATTGATTTATTATCCTTCTGAAAGAGATTTTTTGCACGTTGAAGCCCGGATACGGACACAACCGTCAAATTATCCACATTCCCATTTCGTATATAATTTTCCTAAATTAAAAAAAGATGAAGAAACAGCATTAGCTATTCTCCATCTTTTTTAGAATGTATAATTATGCTTCTTGTGCGTGTTCTCCATTCATCTGATTTTTTTTCGCTGCATTTACTTGTTCATCTGCATGGTAGGAAGAACGCACTAAAGGTCCAGCTTCACAATGGCTAAATCCTTTGCTTAAAGCAATTTTTCTCAATTCTTTAAATTCATCGGGATGATAATACTTTTGAACCTTTAGATGTTTTTTTGTGGGCTGCAAGTATTGTCCAATGGTCATAATGTCTACATTATTTTTTCTTAAATCATCCATTGTAGCGATAATTTCTTCTTTTGTTTCTCCTAAACCAATCATCAGACTAGATTTAGTAGGGATTTGTGGATACATCTCTTTAGCTCTTTTTAGGAATTCTAAAGATCTGTCGTATTTTGCTCTTGCACGTACTCTTGGGGTTAATCGTTCTACAGTTTCAATATTATGATTAAGGATATCTGGCTTTGCATCCATTAACATTCTTAAATTGCTCTCTACTCCACCCATATCAGAAGGCAGCACTTCGATGCTTGTGAAAGGACTCTTTCTGCGTATTGCTCGAACTGTTTCAGCAAAAACAGCAGCACCGCCATCTTTTAGATCATCTCGTGCAACTGCTGTAATAACCGCATGCTTTAAATTCATACTAAAGACAGAGTCAGCTACTCGTTCTGGTTCTTGTAAATCCAGCTCAGTAGGCAATCCTGTTTTTACTGCACAGAATCGGCATGCTCTTGTACAAGTATCGCCAAGTATCATAAACGTTGCTGTTCTTCTTACAGCCCAGCATTCATGAATGTTTGGACATTTTGCCTCTTCACATACCGTATGAAGTTTTTTTTCTTTCATCATTTTTTTTAAACCTGTATAGTTTTCATTTGTATTTAACTTTATCTTTAACCATTCAGGTTTACGTATATACTCTTGCTTCTT
Source organism: Niallia sp. WK069_GA_01 (assembly GCF_983173855.1). Classification (NCBI taxonomy): domain Bacteria; kingdom Bacillati; phylum Bacillota; class Bacilli; order Caryophanales; family Bacillaceae; genus Niallia; species Niallia sp. WK069_GA_01. The sequence continues at coordinate 1,371,185 of NZ_OZ470138.1, read as the reverse complement.
ATCCGCCATGCAAAATCATCTCCTAGCTTCTACAAATTTTTAACTATCTGTTTATTTATTGGATGGTAGTTATAAGAATATTGTCTTGTTATTTTTTCATTAAACCTAGCAAATATAAATCACTATTCTATAACACAGTTAATAATTTAGAACATGTATCATATACAAAGGATTCTAATCTCTATTCTTCATTGTCACTGTAACATAATGGACTTCCAGCTACAAGTTGAATACTCTTAAATTTACCATTAATTGATATAAATGATTCCTCGTTTTTCTCATAAAATAAGAGAACAATGCTTTTTAGAAGGGATGATTTTCATTTGCGTAAAATTATGGTATTACTACTAATATTAATTATAGCCGCCGCAAATACAACACCTGCTCATGCAGCAGAAAACACACAAGAAACTGTCTATGCACAGAGAATGGCATTATATAAAAAAATAGAAGGGATTTCTCAACTTCCTTGGTATTATATTGCTGCTGTAGATCAATATGAAAGAAATATTCGTTCTGCTAGAAGAGACCTTCCAAAAGCAAAGGGATTAACAGGTATTTATTTTGCCAATGAAAAATGGGCAGGACTTATTAACCCTAATGCAAAGGATACAAACCCAATAACGATAGAGCTTTTTGGAGGTTATGGAGTAGATGGAAACGGGGATGGAAAAGCAGATAATGTAAATGACGAGGATGTTCTTTATGCATTTACTAATTATATTCTCCAATATGGCATTGATGAAGATAATTTTAAAATAGGTCTCTGGAATTATTATAAAAGGGATAAAACAGTTGGAATCATCATGGGGAAAGCAGCCATTTATAAGCATTTCGGCAAATTGGAACTTGATTCACATGCTTTCCCCGTTCCTTTAAGCAGCAACTTTAGTTATCGCAGTACATGGGGGGATGCTAGAGGATGGGGTGGTAAAAGAATACATGAGGGTACCGATATCTTTGCAGATTACAGTGTACCAGTAAGAGCAACCTCTTATGGCATTGTCGAAATGAAAGGGTGGAATCGCTATGGGGGATGGCGTATCGGAATTCGGGATATCAACAATAATTACCATTATTTTGCTCATTTAAGCGGATTTTCAAAAGATTTAAAAGTCGGTAAAATTGTCGAGCCTGGTATGCTGATTGGCGGTGTGGGAAGTTCTGGATATGGTCCTCCTGGCACGTCTGGTAAATTCCCGCCACATTTGCATTATGGAATGTATAAAGATAATGGCAATACTGAATGGTCTTTTGATCCCTATGCTCATTTGCGATTATGGGAACGGCAGGAAAGACAAAAAGCTCGTAAATAGTGCTTCCCTGAAAAAAGGGGTTTAGGTCTCTCAATAAGTCCGCAGCCGGAATACACTTCGCTTTCCATGGAGCAGGCGCCGATCCTCCTGTCAGGTCTCGCCTTTCCCGCTAATCCCATAGGAGTCTTCGTGTATTCCGGCTGCTCTCTGCTTTATTAGAAGAATCTTTCTCAGAGTATCCAAAAAAAAGCAGGAATACAAAATTCCTGGCTGATTGGGGCTAGCAGGATGCTAGTCGCTAGACTCTGCCACAGGTCGTGGATTATTTAGGGAATTTTCCTTTTGGTTATTTTTTATTGTCTTTTGGTAGCTCTACAGATGGCACGGATCCGCTGCTTCCTCCATTATAAAATTGGGGAACATCTCCTTCGAATCCTGCCATCGCAATTAAAATATTTTGTTTTACTGTTGTTACTTCCGTCGCAAAAGGAATGATAATCTGAATATCTACTGTTAACTCTACATATGCCTTCACTACAACATAATTTATACCGACATTTTCCATCTTTGTTTTCAGATCCGATTTTACACTTCCAACAACATTAAATTTAATCGGAACTTTCGGACCAATATTCCCTAATATTGCATTATTTGTTGCTTGACCAACTGGTATGCTATACACAATTCCGTGCTGTTCTGCTGTTTTTTCTTTATTTACCTGTATATCTGTAAGCAGAGCTGCTTCCGAAATGTTTCCCTTTTCCATCTCCATAAGATTTTGCTGCACAATATGGACGATTTCCTGTTGCTTTTTCACCATCTGATCTGTATTAAAAACAAAGTTGTTACCACTTATATTTAAGTTATCACTTTCTTCTATCTTCTCATCTTTTAATGCATCGTTAATTACTAAAGATGCTATCTTCTTTGTTTGAGATTCTGCATACTGAACAAGTGTTGGCTTTAAGCCTTTATTAATCAACCATAAGCTGAAAAAAGTAGAAATAATAAAAAAGACAGCAGTTATTAGGAAAACCTGTTGAAATGATAGTGAACCTTTGCGAGGTAATATTCGACGAAAATAAAATTTCCGCAAAGTCTTCCCCTCCTTTTAATGCATTTATATGCATGTAACAGGACAGGTAGAAGCTATAATATTTATGTATAAATTAAATGATTGATTCACATTCCGTAATCACAATAGACAGACTTTCCTTTAAATCTATTTCATAAGGAGCAATCTCTGTTCCATCTTCTTTCTCAAGCACTCGAACAACAGGTCTTTCGTTTAATCCATTGTTTTGCCTGCAAATTACTCCCTTTTCTCCATTGCTTAAAGAGACACTGAGCCCATTAGGGTATAAAATAATCGCTTTTCGAAATGCTTCGACAATTTTCGCATCATACAGACTGTCAATCCCCCCATATAATATTTCTAATGCTTCATGGGGCAATAAAGCTCGCTTATACACTCTGTTTGAAGTAATAGCATCAAATACATCTGCAACCGCAATGATTTTTCCAAATAAATGTATTTCTTCGCCTTTTATGCCGCGTGGATAACCAGATCCGTTTATCCTTTCATGGTGCTGATATGCGCAATGTGCTACTAAAAGAGACATATTAGGAATATCTTTCAACATCTTATAGCCTGTTTCTGCATGGCTTTTTATGATCCCAAATTCTTGCTTTGTCAATTTTTCTGGTTTTAATAAAATTTTTAATGGAATATTGATTTTTCCAACATCATGCAAAATAGCACCAAGACCAAGTATTTTCAATTGGTTGGCTGTTAAATTCAACTCTATTCCTAATGCCAAAGAATAAATGGTAACATTTAAACTATGTGAAAATATATAATCATCATATAAAAAAACATCTGACATCATGGAAGATAATTCACGATGCCCCTGAAGTTCTTCGAGTACATTTGATATTAGTTTTTTAAAAGTAGAAGTAGCTTTTTCCATCATAATAAATTTTGATTTATTTACAGATTCTTTGATTTCTGTAAAATTGGTTTCGATTGTTTTCATCGCTTCTTTTTTTAAATCATCCGATATAGAAGGTTCTGGATAAATATCATTTGTTCTTCCATCTTCAATATATAAATACGAAATCCTTAACTCCATTAAACGTTTAATCATTTTATTATCGATTTTTACACCACTGTTAATTAATATTTTGCCTCTTTCATTAAGAATTGGTTTCGCTAATATTACGCCTTCAGCAATATACTTTGTTCCTATTAATCGCATCAATAACTCCCATTTCAGTTTATATATATGTATATTATAACGTAAAAAAACTTTAAAAAGATAATTCTTTATTTTCTTAAAATTCTTTTAATAATAAATTAATTCAAACTTCGCAGTTATAAATTTCTCTTCATGTATTAGCATAACTTGGTTTAGAGCAATTAGAAAAGGATGATTGATTCGTCTTTTCGGGTGTTTTTTTGCAAATATTATTCCTTATAAATAGGGGCAAGATTCTCGTTTCAGGATGCTCGCTTTCCGTGGGGCTCGCGCTGAGCCCACAGGAGTCTCGCATATCCGCTCCAATCAAGCCGTTTTGATGCATTAGTTTCTTTCGTTGAACTGGTGAAAACATCCATCTGATAGAAATAGACTAACAGTGCACATTTTGAGAGAACAACGTTGAATAATAACATAAAAAATCAATGCTACTAGTGTTTAGTCATCATACCTTGTCATGAAATTCGATGACAAGAACTTATTCTAAAACAGGTTGCTTGTAACGGAGGGTGCGAAGACTCCTGCGGGAAATGTGGGAAGGCTAAAGACCCCGCAAGGCAACGCCGAGGAGGCTCAAGCGTAGCCCCACGGAAAAAACCAGATAGAAATATATTAGCAATTTCTCTATCTGGTTTTCGATCTTATACTATGTCAGTTTCTCCCACACAAGTTCATGCACCAAACAGCTTTAAACCATTTTTAATAACGCATCTTTTCCTGCCATCCCTTTATAAATGCCATATTCTTGTGCTTCTATCGTTACAGATTCCAAAGGTGCCTCTAATAATTGCTCTATCGTTTTTACACCTACTGCTCTTCCAGCAATTATTTTCCGATCTTTTAATTTTTCATTCAGCAAAGCAACATCTAATGCTCCACACATAATATACCCTTTATCACTTTTAATTACGAGCAAATTTGTTTTAGGTAATTGCACACTGATTCCAATAAATGTTTGGTCTTCAATAGTAATTGGAAAAACATCTACCATCACACACCACTCTCCTCTTTTTCTAACAATATATTCGAAAAAGAAGGAACCGTGTATTTTATAACTACAGCTATTTCAGTTTTTCTGCAAGAATATTCCTCATGAATTCTGGAAGAAAGTACTCTTTTTCCTTGGCACGATAAATCGCTGGAAAGAAATTTCCAAATGTAAACATATCTGGTATCGCAACCGTATATTTGCTTTCTGCATCCATTTCTTTATCATCTATATAATAAGTTACCAGTTTTCCCGTTGTTTCGGATGTGATTCCATGAGAAATTATTTTCCCCATCAGCGTTCCACGAAAACCAAGGCCTTTCAAGTGGTAGTGCTCCCACTTATTATCCTTCATGTCTAATATAATTTCCTTTAACTCAGCTCCAGTTAATACTACTTTACATGGATTAATAGGATGCGGACAGATGGAAAGCAAATCAAAATAAGACACGACGCCTGCTTGTAGATTATTTAATATTAATCCTTCATTTAAAATGGCACAGTCAGCCTGACACCAAGATTGAATTTCTTTGCATAAATAGCTGGCGATTGATTCTTTTGACCATGTATCCGTTAAAATGCAAACTTCTTCGGAAAGTGCTTGCTTTCCTTGCTCATACAGATTTGCTATAAAAGCTTCTTCCTCTTGCGGAGCTGGCAGGTTTTTCGTTTCATACAGCTCTGCCTGTTTATCGATTATTCTTTTGCTTATTGGATCGACTGTTATCACCATATGCCCAGCAAAATATCCAAATTTACCTGCCGCTCCTAACAAACTGTTATTAATAAGCTTTCCTTGATGCAAAATATGATGTGTATGCGCCCCTAATATAATATCAATTTCCGGAAATCTTGCTGCCATTTCCTCGTCTTCATTAATGCCTAGATGAGATAACACAATAATGATATCTGCATTTTCTTTTAACAGAGAAAGCTGTTGCTCTAATTCAGTAAAAGGATCCGTTAATTTCCAGCCCAATAGTTCATATAAATGTTCAAAAAAAGCGGTAAGTCCTACCACTCCAATTTTTGTACCAGTATTTGTTTGATATATTTTATAAGGAATCAACCATTCCGGTCGTTCTCCATTTGCTTTATATAAATTCGCTAGAATTACATCAAATGATGCTTCTTGATACAGAGAGTCAAGTGCTTCATAAGATAGTGTTATCCCCTCATTATTACCAATCGTCACAGCGGTATAATTTTCTTCTTCTAATAAAGTGGAGTTGATTTTTCCTTTTGTAGCTTCTGTATACGGATGCCATAAATCCAAATGATCGCCAATATCAAAAAAATAAACTGGATCCCCAGCATCTTCATGCCATTTTTTTCTTTCTCTTAGCAGCTTGAAGATTTTCGGCCAATTTTCAAAATGGCTATGCAAATCATTTGTATGATAAATATGGATGACTTCCATTATTTCGCCTTCCTTTTTCGATTATTAATAAAGTATATGTTCCTTCTATGCTAATTAGGAATAGCTGATTAGCAAAGCGGAAGCGTCTTGAACAGCTCTGAAGAAAAATGTTCACATTACTTCTTACTTTAAAATAAATCTAATTGTCTTGGAGCTAAATCTGTATATTCAATTTTCAAAAGATCAAGAAGCTGCTTTGCGTTATCTGCTGCATCTCCACCTGAATTATTATTAAACACTATAAAAATATTACTGCAAACAGTATGTAAATAGTTAATATTTTCCGCCCATTCCAATAATTCTTTTTTATTATATTTGTAAAGATAACGGACTTCTCTCCACTTTGGATTATTTTTCTGCTGCCAGCCATGAAGATTCCTACCATGAAAACGAATTAATACATTCTCTTTAGTTGTTGGCTTCAAAACAGTTGGAACAGATCCACTACCTGCTTGTGGTTCATCACATATGCTATGAATCCATCTTTCTTCCTCCATAAACGTTAACGTTTTATTACGGAATTTCGAATTAAACCATGATTGATGACGAAACTCCAATGCACAAGGAATCTCTCCCATCATTTTCTTACAGAAACGTAAATAGTCAACATTTGGTTTTGTACAATCAAACCAAGGAGGAAACTGAAATAATACCATGCTTAATTTATTTGCTTTTTCAAATGGCTCAAGTGATGCCTTGAAGGATAAAAACATCTGTTCTTTCGATTCAGATGGCAATTCCTCTCGTTGATGACCCGTCATTCCTTGATATGCTTTTACGATAAATTGAAAAGTATCTGGCGTATCCGCCACCCACTTCTCTGCATTTTTTATGGACTGAATCGCATAAAATGATGCATCTAATTCAACTACCGGAAAATAACTCGCATATTCCAGCAATTTATTACGGGAAGAAGTGTGTGTACCATATAGACTGTCATGATCACCCCAGCCAGTTAAACCTATATTAATCATTCTATCACCTTTAAAAATATAAAATTCATCAATAATTTGTTTGTACTTTTTGCGATTATCATACAAAATTCTATTGTCTACAACATTATTTTCTTTCCTATAAATGGTTCTTCTTTTAAATATCATAACAATATTCAGCATAAATAACTACTATTTACTCAAAGCTAGGTATTAAATGATTTGCCAATAAAAAAATCGCATTCCGGAGTGGGATACGATTTTTGTGAGGTGATTTTCCCCAATAGAATCTTCCATTGAACATTTTTAGTATGACATTCACTATTGGAAATAATCGTAAGGATAAATAATTTAGCATTCGTTTTTCAAATTTGTCCTCATTTCAGTAGCTTTCATAGCTCGTTCGTTTCGTTTTTTTAATCAGCTCCAAGTATTGCAAATCTCCATATCCAACTGTCGGAAAAAGCGTGAATAGCTTATTAATTAATTCTGTTGTTGGTAAATCTTTGTTTTGGGAAATATACTTTACCACAGTATTATCTTCTTTTAGCATCTCTAAATATATGTCTATTGCTTGATACATTACTGAAAGTAGATCATTTGAAGGTTTTTTATGATCTACCAATACTTTTTTGTAAACAGAATAATAGTTGCCTAATTGAAGCTCAGTCTGACTTACTTTAAATTCATCCTCTTTGAAGCTATTTAAAAACACTTTTCCTCCATATCTAGACTGTTCGAGATAGGAAAGTATTGTAAGTAGGTTCATTTGACAAAACATGTCTTCACCAAACCATAAAACGATACATTTATATTCTTTATGAAAAAGATTGTCTAATGGATCAAGAACCTTTTTGATATAATTTTCTACTGACTCATGATGTCCCGATGCCCGTGTTTTTATAAAGTCTTTATCAAAAATCTTTTTAGTAGTCGAGTTTACACACATTGCTTCATTAAATGGAGCATAACTAGAAGCTCCCATTAGTTTTTTATCTTTAAATTCTTCATACATAGCCTGGCCATTTAATATGTGGAGCACGCATTTGTCAAACAGCTCACTCTTTTCACTTTGTAGCTTTTCAACTTCAGTGCTTCTAGAAATATTCATTTTATATTCTTCCTCCTCTATATTGATTGTGAGGTTAACAATTGCTTGAACGATGTTCAGGAGAATCTTTGCCCTTTGGCTTGTTTCTCAATGGAACTTCCCTGTATGCTTCTATATTTCATGAGCACCTCTACGCTCAAATGGACACATAATTAAAAGATTAATACACCTTAACTTTAAAAAATCCAATCCTCCTACGAGATTTGAATATGTGAGGTTAAGCAGGTTTTCACCCCCGAATTTAAGTTACTCATTAACGTTTTTATCATTACAATCAGACGAACAACTTTTTCTACACTACCATACATACGTTTTTCGGACCAATGATGATAAACATCATAAAATTCCCATCTTCTTAGGTGATTTAGTACTCTGTATCAGGATATATTATATCGCTAGGATTTAATATTTCATCGTCAATAAGATTTTCTCTTTCCACCATTTTACTCATCCGCATCTAACTTATTAATAACATTTAGAACAAATTCTTCCTTTAAATTCGTGTATTCATTGATGCCTTCATTGCTTTTACTTGTAAAATTCAGTTTGATTAATTCGTATTCTTCACGTAATCCTTTATTTTTATTTAATATATCTCGGAAGGTAACTAATTGAGACCATTTGTCTCCCTTATATTTAACTAAATGAATAAAATGAGTTTTAACCTTAAAAGTTCCATCTGTAAATTTAGCTAAAACTATTTCTTGTTCTCTTCCAACTCTCAAGCGGTAAAAACCTATTTTTTCAAATTCTTTAAACAAATCAGGTTTAATTTTATCTAGATTACTTACTCCTACTAATATATCAATTACAGGTTTTGCAGCAATATTTACAATTGCTGTGCTACCGATGTGTTCTATACACTCATAATCTAACCCTGTAGCAAGTTGAATTTCCTCTTTAATTTTCAAAAATCCTTTTTTCCATTCTTTGTTGTATGGAACGATTTTAACTTCGTTTTTCCCTAAACCTAACTGCATACTATTTACTCCTTTCAATTTAGAAATCCAAATCCATATTTTCTAATTTTATCTACCTGATTAATAATCCTTCATGAATTGAAAAACTTCAAGTTGAAACAAAATAAATTAATTCTTAGTAAAGAGTATTTTAAGAAGAACGAGGATGGGATCATTTTTGACAATTTTTTAGGAAATTATTTAACACCTTCTATTGTACGAAATTCATTATGACAATATTGCATTGAATATAAAGGAATCCCACGGATTTAGACAGACACATGCTGTACTGCTATCGGGGTCAGGAGCGAGTAGTAAATTTGTATCGCACAACGATTAGGACTAAAACAATTAGTAGAACAGCTGATACAGAACTGGATATAACGGAGAAAATAGAAAAAGACGAACTACAAAAATTCGCCTTCTACACTACAAGAAAATTTGCATCAGCACAAATCGGCTCGCCGATTATTTCCCTTGTTATATAAGTAAAAAAACCCTTGATATACCAAGGGTTTTTTCTACATTATCCTATTGAACCTTCCATCTCAAACTTGATTAAACGGTTCATTTCTACTGCATATTCCATAGGCAGCTCTTTTGTAAATGGTTCGATGAATCCCATTACAATCATTTCTGTTGCTTCTTCTTCTGAAATCCCTCTGCTCGTTAAGTAGAACAGCTGCTCTTCTGATACTTTAGAAACTTTCGCTTCATGTTCTAATGAAATATTGTCATTTAATATTTCGTTATACGGAATCGTATCAGATGTGGATTTATTATCCATAATTAATGTATCACATTCAATATTAGCACGCGCTCCGTCTGCTTTGCGTCCAAAATGAACAATTCCACGATAAGTTACCTTTCCACCATGTTTTGAAATAGATTTCGAAACAATAGTAGAAGAAGTATTTGGTGCTAAATGAATCATTTTTGCTCCTGCATCCTGATGTTGTCCCTTACCTGCAAGGGCAATGGATAATGTCATTCCTCTAGCGCCTTCTCCTTTTAAGATAACCGCTGGATATTTCATCGTTAGTTTCGAACCGATATTTCCATCAATCCATTCCATCGTGGCATTTGCATCACAAACGGCACGTTTCGTAACTAGGTTGTAAACATTGTTTGCCCAGTTTTGGATTGTTGTATAACGACAATAAGCATCCTTTTTAATGATGATTTCAACGACAGCACTATGAAGAGAGTTAGTTGTATAAACCGGTGCCGTACAACCCTCAACATAATGAACACTCGCTCCTTCATCCACAATAATTAATGTACGCTCAAACTGTCCCATATTTTCCGAGTTAATACGGAAATACGCTTGTAAAGGTGTATCTACCTTTACACCCTTTGGTACATAAATAAACGATCCACCAGACCATACAGCCGAGTTTAATGCAGAAAACTTATTATCTGTTGGAGGAATAACCGTTGCCCAATGTTCACGGAAAAGATCCTCATTTTCTCTTAATGCTGAATCTGTATCTTTAAATACAATTCCCATTGCCTCTAAATCTTCTTGCATATTGTGATAAACAACTTCAGATTCGTATTGTGCAGACACACCAGCCAAATACTTTTGCTCTGCTTCAGGGATACCTAGTTTATCAAATGTTTGTTTAATTTCCTCAGGAACTTCATCCCATGAACGTTCTGTTTTTTCTGATGGCTTTACATAATAAGTAATTTCATCAAAATTTAAAGATGCTAAATCTCCGCCCCATTGTGGCATTGGCATATTATAGAAATGCTCAAGAGACTTCAATCGAAAATCTAACATCCATTGAGGCTCATCCTTCAATTTAGAAATTTCTTCAACAATTTCTTTGGTTAAACCACGTTTCGAACGAAAGATAGAAACGTCTTTATCCGAAAATCCATATTTATAATCCCCAATATCGGGCATTTTTTTTGCCATTTCATTTTCCTCCATTCTATGTGCATGTTGTTGCCAACTCAATCAAAAAGTTTGATAATCGCTGCTCTTACAAGCCGTCATTAAAGCCCTTTTCCATTGCTTTCCACGCTAAAGTTGCACATTTAATTCTTGCTGGAAATTTACAAACACCCTGAAGTGCTTCAATATCTCCTAAATCTATCTCATCACTATATTCTTTTCCTTGCATCATCTCTGAAAAAGTTTTGGAAAGCTTAAATGCTTCTTCGACTGATTTCCCTTTAATGGCTTGTGTCATCATGGAAGCGGAAGACATGCTGATGGAGCAGCCTTCACCGTCAAATTTTGCGTCTTTCACTATTCCATCTTCAACCTGCAATGTTAGTAGAATGCGATCGCCACATGTAGGATTATTCATATTAACCGTTAGGCTGCCTTCCAAAACCCCTTTATTTCGGGGTTTTTTATAATGATCCATGATAACACTTCTATAAAGTGTATCTAAATTATTAAAAGACATCGCTGAAATACTCCTTTGTTTTACTTATTCCATCAACAAGTTTATCAATTTCATCTTCAGAGTTATACAGGTAGAAACTTGCTCTTGCAGTTGCAGATACATTGAGCCATTTCATTAATGGTTGTGCACAATGATGTCCTGCACGAACAGCAATTCCTTCCGCATCTAATACAGTAGCAACATCATGTGGATGTACATCTTCAATATTAAAGGTAATTACACCTGCACGATTCTCTGCACTATTTGGTCCATAAATAGTTAAACCGTTTATCGTAGACATTTTTTCTAATGCATATGCTGCCAGCTTATGTTCATGTTCGATAATTGTATCTAAACCAATCTCTTGAAGAAAATCAATTGCCGCACCTAAACCAATTGCTCCTGCAATAATAGGTGTTCCCCCTTCAAACTTCCATGGGAGTTCTTTCCAAGTAGATTCGTATAAACCTACAAAATCAATCATTTCTCCACCAAATTCAATAGGTTCCATCTTTTCTAGAAGATGTTTTTTCCCATATAATACACCAATTCCAGTTGGACCACACATTTTATGACCAGAAAATCCAAGAAAGTCACAATCAATATCTTGAACATCTATTTTCATATGTGGAGCGCCCTGAGCTGCATCAACAACTAATACTGCTCCATATTTATGAGCAATAGCAGCAATTTCCTTGACTGGATTAATCACGCCTAATACATTAGAAACGCAAGTGACAGATACAAGTTTAGTCGAATTTGTAATGGTTGCTTCTACATCTGTTATAGAAAGTGTGCCATCGTTTTGCAGTGGAAAATACTTTAACGTAGCACCTGTTCGCTTCGCCACTTGCTGCCAAGGAATTATATTGCTATGGTGCTCCATCGGGGTAATGATAATTTCATCGCCCTCTTTCAGATTAGCCATAGCATAACTTTGTGCAACTGTATTTAACGCAGTCGTTGTACCTCTAGTAAAAATGATTTCTTCCACTGATTTGGCATTTAGGAAATTTTTAACCTTTTCTCTTGCACCTTCATACCCATCAGTTGCTTTCGTTCCTAGCGTATGCACACCTCGGTGTACATTCGAATTATACTCTCGATAGTACTTATCTATAGCTTCAATAACCTGAACCGGCTTTTGAGAAGTTGCAGCACTGTCTAAATAAACCAAAGGATGACCGTTTACTTCTTGATTTAAAATGGGAAAGTATTGACGAATATTTTGGATATTCATTATTTTACTTTCCTTTCAATAATTTCAACCAATTGCTTTTTAACACCTTCAATTGGAAGTTTTTCCACAACAGGTGCCAAGAAACCATGAATAACTAGTCTTTCTGCTTCATGTTTAGAAATCCCGCGGCTCATTAAGTAATATAATTGCAACGGATCTACTCTTCCAACAGATGCAGCATGACCTGCTGTTACATCATCCTCATCGATAAGTAAGATTGGATTGGCGTCTCCTCTTGCTTTTTCACTTAGCATCAACACTCGTGATTCTTGCTCAGCGTTAGCCTTTGTTGCACCATGTTCAATTTTCCCAATACCATTAAAGATTGAAGAAGCACTGTCTTTCATAACACCATGCTTTAGAATATACCCTTCAGAGTTTTTGCCAAAATGAACAACTTTTGTTGTAAAGTTTTGCTTTTGTTCTCCGCGTCCGACTACAACTGATTTTGTATCACCATATGATCCATCACCAATCAAGTTAGTAGTATTTTCTGAAATAGTATTTCCATCATTCATAAATCCTAATGCCCATTCGATTTTCGCATCACGATTGGCAATACCACGTCTATTAATATAGCTTGTAATTCCTTTAGCTAAATTATCAACTGCACCATATTGCACTTTAGCATTTGCATTTGCAATCACTTCTGTAGCAATATTAAATACAGCATTTTCCGGCTCCACTGTTGATACATAGTTTTCAACATATACAACAGAGCTATTATCTTCTGCAACCACTAATACGTGATTAAATAAATTTGCTTCTTTATCATCATGTAAAAAGATCGCTTGGATTGGTTCTTCCAATTCCACATTTTTTGGAACATATAAGAATATGCCGCCATTCAGCAATGCCGCATGAAGTGCTGTTAGACGGTGTTCATCTACTTTTACAGCGTCTTTCATAAAATATTTTTGTACAAGATCACTATATTCTCTTGCCGCTGTAAATATATCTGTAAAAATAACGCCTTTTTCCTTTAACTCATTTGATACAGCTAAAAAAGTAGGACGGTTATTCCTTTGGATGTAAAGCGTCTTATTTTTTTCTAAATCGATCAGTGCTTTCACTTCATCTGGAAAGTCGTTTACATTCGTAAAATCTTCACTGCTCACAATATGTTTTTCAATTTTTGTCAGATTCCAATTTGTTATTTTGGTTTTATCAGGTCTTGGCATTGGAAGAGTATCAGCATTTTCTAACGCCTGTACACGTAACGCCGTTAACCAAGCCGGTTCGCCCATATCCTTTGAAAAGGATGTTATATATTCCTTATCGAAAGGCAATTTAATTTCAGTCGTCATGTCAATCCCCCTAAACTTTACGCTTCTTGTCCAACTGTTTCGTCTTCAATACCAAGCTCTTGCTTAATCCAATCATAACCTTCTGCTTCTAAACGTTGAGCAAGCTCTGCTCCACCAGATTTAACGATTTTACCTTGCATCATTACATGAACAAAATCTGGCTTAATATAATTCAACAACCTTTGGTAATGTGTAATAATCAGGCAGCCGAAGTCTTCTCCGCGCATCTTGTTAATCCCTTTTGAAACGACTTTTAATGCATCAATATCTAATCCAGAATCGATTTCATCAAGAATAGCGATTTTTGGTTCCAGCATCATTAATTGCAGAATTTCATTTCGTTTTTTCTCTCCGCCAGAGAAACCTTCATTTAAATATCTTTGAGCCATGTCTGGATCCATTTCAAGGAATTCCATGTTGCTGTCCATTTTACGGATAAATTTCATTAGAGAAATTTCATTTCCTTCTTCAAGACGACTGTTGATCGCAGAGCGAAGAAAGTCAGCATTTGTTACACCGCTTATTTCACTTGGATATTGCATAGCAAGGAAAAGACCTGCACGAGCTCGCTCATCTACTTCCATGTCTAATACATCTGCATCATCTAGTGTTACAGTTCCACTTGTTACTTCATATTTTGGATGTCCCATAATAGCGGAAGAAAGAGTAGACTTTCCAGTTCCGTTAGGTCCCATGATTGCGTGGATTTCTCCACCCTTAATTTCAAGATTTAAACCTTTTATAATTTCTTTTTCTTCTATTGCTACATGCAAATCGTTAATAACCAATTTTGATTGACTCATTATTTTTATACCCCCATAATTAAAGAAGTTTAGTTTATAAATTTTCGAAAACTTCATTATCAATTTATTCTCATTCTTATCTTATAACAAATAAAAACTCATAGCAACCTATAGGAACATATATTGAACTTTCAATTAACATTGTAAAAGATTATAGCCTAATAGTAGCCTATTTTTATGTTATATATATGTATTTCTTGAATTGTTCGGAAAACTTTCAAAATTAACTGAATATTCTTATTTTCGTTAATTATTTACTATGATTTTACAGTCCATTGTGCATAACCTATGACAATTCCCTTATTGATTCCGTACTTAGTGGTTTTTCCTTTTTTTTCGATGAACACGGGGAGTGAACGAAGAGAGCAGCGTTTTTCAACAGTCTGAGAACCAGGAGAAAAACTGGTTCTCCTTTCTATCATTGCTTGAACGAATTTAACTCTACAATGGCCTCTTGGACTAATGTAACTGCTTGACTCATTGTAGCACCTCCGCCAAATGCAGCAGTTACTCCTATTGCTTCCATTATTTCCTGCTCCGAGCAGCCTTGATCTAGACAGCCTTTCACATGATAAATAATACAATATTCATCCTGAGCATACACACTAATCCCCAATGCTATCAATTGCTTTTGCTTTTGGGTTACTGTCCCTTCTTGAAAACAGATTTCAGTAAATGCATTAAAAGCTTGTGTTAATTCAGGCATCTTTTCAGTAAAAGTACCCAATCCCTGTTTATAATGATGTAAAGCATTTTCTACTGAATGACTCGTTTGATAATCCAAATTTTCCACTCCTTTTGTTCTAAGAAAGATCTCTACTAGTATTTATTATTATCATTTTTTCTATTCTCTTTTGAAATTACTCTATAGGTGTAAAAGAAGAAATAGTTTTGTGAGAAGCATTCCTTTTATTGTAATAGGGTAATGGGGCGGAGAAAATGAAGGACTGAAATCATAACAAGAAACCAAAAAAGGGGCATCCAACTGCCGAAGTATCGACTTTTTGGACAACCCCTTTCTGCTTATCTTCTATTATTTAGATACAGGTAGAACTGCACCTTTGTACTCTGAAGTAATGAAGTCTTGAATTTCTTTAGACTGTAATACCTCTACTAATGTTTTAATGGATTCTTTGTTTTCATCTTCTTTACGTACAACAATAATGTTTGCATAAGGAGATTCGCTACCTTCAATTTCAATCGAATCTTTTACTGGTTTTAGTCCTGCATCCAATGCATAGTTTGCATTAATTACGACAGCATCTCCCTCATTATTGTTATAAATTTGCGGTAATAATGCTGGCTCATAATCAGGTTTAAATTTAATATTTTTAGGATTTTCAACAATATCTTTTACCGTTGCATCCACTTTATTAACTCCATCTTTTAATTTAATAAGTCCGCCTTTTTCTAATAAAGAAAGAATACGTCCATGTTCAGAAACTGAATTACTGAAAATAATAGTAGCTCCTTTTGGCAATTCATCTAAGCTTTTATATTTTTTAGAGAATACAGCCATTGGTTCAATATGAACTGCTCCAGCATTAACGAAATCATACCCATTATCTTTAATTTGCAATTCTAAGTAAGGAATATGTTGAAAATAGTTAGCATCTAATTCTTTTGATTCTAAAGCTTTATTTGGCAATACATAATCTTGGAATTTTTTAATTTCTAAATCAATGCCTTTTTGAGCTAAAATTGGTTTTGCTTTTTCTAAAATTTCAGCATGTGGTACATTAGATGCACCTATTACTAATTTTGTATTTTCTTTACCGTCTCCGTTTGTTCCTTCTTTAGTAGATGTTCCACAAGCTGCAAGAACAAATACAAATGTAAATGCTAGTAATAATGATAATAATTTTTTCATATTATTCGTCTCCTTTATCTTTTGTCTATTTTTGCTGTTATATAATCCCCAATAAATTGGATAATAAATACTATAATAAGGATAACAATCGTTGCCATTAACGTGACATCAGGACGACCGCGTTGAAAACCTTCTAAATAAGCTAAATTACCAAGACCTCCAGCACCAATTACTCCTGCCATTGCAGTGGAACCGACTAAAGCAATCGTGGTTACCGTGATCCCTGAAACTAATGCCGGCATGGATTCAGGCAATAAAACCTTAAAGATAATAGTGAGTGGTTTTGCCCCCATGGATTTTGCTGCTTCAATTACACCTTTATCTACTTCTCTTAATCCTATTTCCACCAACCTAGCATAAAATGGAGCTGCTCCAATTATAAGTGCTGGCAGTGCGGCTTTTGCTCCAATCATACTTCCAACAAGAAGAGTGGTTAAAGGAATTAATAACACAATTAATATAATGAAAGGAATAGAACGAAAAATATTCACGATAGCACTTATAATTGTATTTAAAAAGGAATTTCCCCACATATTTCCTTTAGCTGTCAAAAACAAGGTAATCCCTAATATGATTCCTAAGATAAAGGTAACTATAATAGAAAAACTTGTCATATATAATGTTTCCTTTGTTGCCAGCCACATAGTATCCCATTCAACATTTGGAAAAAAACGTGTCATCATAACTCAATCACCTCCACGCTAATTTCCTGGGTTTGCAGAAATTGCAGTGCCTTTTCTGTCTCCTCTTTTTCACCATCAATATGAATATATAATGTTCCATAAGAGCCATTCTGCGTTGGGCTAATTTTCCCTTGTATAATATTTACTGATATATTAAATGCACGAATAAGCTTTGTGATAACAGGCTGTTCCGCATTTTCTCCAACAAATCCTAACACCACTACTTTTCCGGAAGTATACCGTGAAGTAATATGTTCAATAGAATCTTTGGCGTTTTCAGGTTCAATGACCTGCTGCACAAATCTTTTCGTTATCTCTTGCTGAGGATTTTTAAACACATCAATCACTGGTCCTGACTCTACCACTTTCCCGTTTTCCATTACTGCAACACGATGTGCTATTTTTCTAATAACGTGCATTTCATGAGTTATCAATACAATCGTTAAACCTAAGCGTTTATTAATATCTACTAATAACTCAAGAATGGCATCCGTTGTTTGTGGATCAAGTGCAGAAGTAGCTTCATCACAAAGCAGCACTTTTGGATCATTAGCAAGTGCTCTTGCTATCCCCACTCTTTGCTTTTGTCCACCGCTTAATTGGGAAGGATAAGCATGTTCTCTTCCTTCTAAGCCAACAAGTTTGACCAATTCTGCCACTTTCTTTTCTCTTATTCCTTTTTTTACTCCTGCTATTTCGAGCGGAAAACTAATGTTTTGTTTCACGGTTCTTGACCAAAGCAAGTTGAAATGTTGAAAAATCATACTAATTTCTTGACGAGCTTTTCTCAGTTTACTTCCCTTTATTTTGGATACTTCATGTCCAGCTACGGTTACATTTCCTTCGCTAGGAATTTCCAAGCCATTTAACATACGAATTAACGTACTTTTGCCTGCACCACTATAGCCAATCACACCAAATATTTCTCCTTGGGAAATGCTTAGATTGACATTATCTACTGCTGTTATTTTCCCTTTTTTAGAAGGGTATTTTTTTTGTACATTATTAATACTGATCATTTTCTTCACCTACTTTTGTCACCACTATTCTATCAATAAACTAATTAGCTTATTATTCTTCTATATCTTTTGAGTGATGTACTAGATTCATACTTATTTTAATTACAAAAAAGCCTTTCTGCATTTTATGAGCAGAAAGGCTGAAAGATTTCCTTAACCTTCCTCTCATCTATCAAAGCGAATGCTTTGTGTGAATTGGCACCATGTCAGTTAAAACTAACGGTTGCCGGGTTTCATCGGGCACATCCCTCCACCTCTCTTGATAAGAGTAACTATTTATAATAATTGATAATTGTCTTGCTAATAAGTTGATAGACGTAATGTAACATGGTAATTAAGTAAGTGTCAATGCTTTAAAACATCTTTTTTAGAATAATGTTTTTTCTGAATATTTAATCTTTTATGTCAGATTATCTAACAAAAACATTCAATTGAAATTTCCATCTTTTTGTATTGCCTTTTCAATGGCCTGCTCTAAATCGGCAATAAGGTCATCCACATGTTCAATACCAACAGATAAACGGAGTAAATCTTCTGGAACTCCTGCTTCTTTTAATTCTTCTTTATTTAATTGTTGATGCGTTGTACTTGCAGGATGAATAACTAAACTCTTTGCATCTCCAACATTTGCAACATGTGCCCATAATTGCAGCGAGTTAATAAACTTCGCTCCACTTGCTCTTTCTCCTTCTATGCCGAAAACTATTACCGCTCCTGCGCCTTTAGGTAGATATTTCTGAGACAACTCGTAATCAGGATGAGTAGATTCTCCAGGGTATAACACCCATTTTACTGCAGGGTGAGACTGTAAATATTCAACGATTCTTTTCGTATTTGCTACATGCTCCTTCATTCTTAAATGAAGCGTTTCTAAACCTAAAATAAATTGAAAAGCATTCTGCGGACTAAGCGCTGGTCCAAAGTCACGAAGTAATTGAACTCTCGCTTTGGTAATATAGGCGGTTTTTCCAAGAGCGACGCTATAAACTAAATGATGATAGCTTGGGTCTGGTTCAATAAATCCTGGGAATTTTGGAGAATTCCAATCAAACTTCCCTCCATCTACTATTACTCCACCTAATGTTGTACCATTTCCCACCAACCATTTTGTGGCAGAATGAATAACAATATCTGCTCCGAATTCAATTGGTCTGCATAAATATGGTGTAGCAAAAGTATTGTCTATCATAAGTGGGATGCCGGCTGCATGAGCGATAGCTGCGATTTTTTCAATGTCTAATACTTTTAAACTAGGATTACCGATTGTTTCCGTGAAAATAGCTTTCGTTTTTTCCGTTATCGCATAACGAAAATTATCTGGATGATCTGGATCAACAAACTTAACGCTAATTCCATATTTGGGTAATGTATTAGCAAATAAGTTATACGTCCCTCCATAAAGATTGGAAGCAGCCACAATTTCATCACCTGCTTGCGCCACATTTAATATTGCCAAAGTAATCGCTGCTTGCCCGCTTGCTACTGCTAACGCACCAACTCCACCTTCTAATAAATTTACTCTTTCTTCAAATACTGTAACAGTCGGATTATGAATCCTTGTATAAATAAATCCCGGTTCTTTTAACCCGAATAAATTAGCTGCATGTTCAGTATCTTTAAACTGATAAGCATTATTTTGGTAAATCGGTACTGCTCTTGCTCCCGTTGTCGGATCAGGCTGTAATCCCCCATGAACACTTAAAGTTTCAAAATGGTAAGTTTTTTTTTCGTTTGTCATTTTTAATCTCCTTTATTTTCATCATGTAGAAGAGGGATTAACACTGCACAAAGTTTGCAACGTAAAAAAACCCTCATTCATAAGAAGAGGGCCATATATCAACTCTTCTTATCTTTCAAAGCCAACTAAGTAGCTCTGCTGGAATTAGCACCGTATAAATACGGTTGCCGGGTTTCAAAGGGCCAGTCCCTCCACCACTCTTGATAAGAACTTATTTAATTTTCAGTTAGTTCAACACTAGAGGAATCGTAACATGGTAAATGTTTGACAGTCAATCTTTATTTTGAAAAGCTTCGCAATTATTATATTAAAATTACAAATTCCTTATACAGCTGTTTTATTCATATTAATAAGATAAAATAGGGATTCTAGCAACAATAATTTTCTGATAGTGGAAGATATTTGTAAACTCTTGTCTTCTTTAGATTTCCGTAATAACACCTTTCCAAGGAGGATGGACTGCAGGCAATTTTTATTTCCTTCCATAAAAATATCTGGATTTACATCAATATTTGTTAAAAGGTTGAAATTACTATCTTTTAGTTCTATGTAATATTTCTCTTTTTCACATGTTAGTTGCATGATAAATATTTCCCCTTCAATTAGCGGCTTTATAATACGGCTTTTATTTAATTCCTCTAAACAATCCATTACAAGTTGCTTCATTTCACTCCCTACTTCCTTGTTATGTCTGTTTTATGTATTCCTTCCTTCTTCAAAAAAAACCTTTAAAATAATAAAAACGATTTAAAATTTCGTTCGATATTATTTCCCGAGAAATGACATAATTCAGCTATCTTTGTCGTTTGTTTTTGTATAATGTTTAGAATTTTTCAGTAAATACTATTTTAAGATAATGGCTACCCTCGTGCTCTCAAATGGGTCTGAAGTCAGAATACAGGTCACTTTCCAGCAGTTTCTCCACGGGATTCTTCGTGTATGCTACCTGCTCTGTGTTGCAAATTTTTGTTAGTAGGTGGAGCTCTGTTAAACGGCAATATAGCCGTTCAACTTAATAAAGGGTGTTTTGGTGTTTTGTTTTTAAACAGGTTGATTGGATTGTAGGGGAGAAACTCCTTGAATGAAAATCAGCTATGTGTTTGAATGCAGCTGAGATTTCAAAACAGCACAAAAAAAGATATCTTATTAAAATCCTCCCATTAATAAAACTGGAGAATTTTAATTGATACCCCTTAAAATTCAATGTCTATTATGAAATTTTTTTTTGAATTATATCTACTAAATAAGGTACAGACTGAAATGCATATATTTTTTCTTTTAATTTACCTTGTCTAAAAATCAACAAGCATGGTACACTTTCTACTTTGTATGTTTCAGCTAATTGCGGTGCATAATTTAAATCTATTTTTGCAAATTGTTGTTCTTTCATAATGGCTTGAACAACATTCAGCATTTTCGAAGCTACCATACAAGTTCCGCAGAGCGGGGTGTATAAATAAAGCATAAACCCCGTTTCCATCTCTTCTACTAAGCGTTTTTCTACTTCCTCCAACGTCCAATCCTTCATAACTAACTCATCCTTAAATCTAAATATTCGGGATAGATATCAATATTCGCATGCAATAATACGGTGGCTAAATGATTTTCTGGAGCCGAAGCAACTTCTTTATACATTTTGTCTATATATAAATGTTCGGCTTCAGGAAATTCTTTTCTAAACTGCTTTCTTAGTTTTTCTCCTGAATTATCTGCATCCACTAAAATATAAACATCTCTGTCAAATAGCTCTTCAATTAATTCATCTAATTTTGATAACCCAATTGTACCATTTGTACAGATGATTTCTACTGGTTCCCTAATAACTTTCTTTACTTTCATTTTATCTGATTTACCTTCAACAATGATTATTTTTTTCATCATGATCACCTAAAGGAAGTTTTAAATACCACTTTATCATATTCGATAGTGGAGATAAAGTGCCGAAACTTAATAACTGAATTTTCAATTAAAACGACTAGTAACAAAAACACTTACTCCAAGACGGAAATAAGCACCGGGAAATCTTACCGGCGCTTACAGGGTTTAATCTTCTTTTGTCATTTCTTCATACTGCTCTGCAGTCATAAGTTTATCAATATCCTCTTTATTGCTTGGTTCAATTACAACCATCCATGCTTTTTCGTATGGAGATTCATTTACAAATTCAGGACTATCGCTAAGTTCTTCATTTATTTCCACTACTTTACCACTGATAGGTGCATATAATTCAGAAACTGTTTTAACAGATTCCACACTGCCAAATGGCTCGTTTGCAACTATTTCATCCCCAATTTCAGGCAGCTCAACAAATACAATATCTCCCAATTCGGATTGTGCAAAATATGTAATACCGATACGGGCATTTTCCCCTTCTATCTTTACCCACTCATGTTCTTCTGAATAACGTAAATCTTTTGGTATACTCATTACGAATTCCCTCCAAATAAATTATATTAAGAAAAGCGCAAGCGCCCTGTTCAGCTCTGAAGAAAAATGTTCACATGACTCAAAAAGTGTTTTTTACTTTTAGAGGCATGGGGCAATACTCACTAGAGCTAGGCGCTGAAGCTAGACAATAGAAAAGCGCAAGCGCCTTTGCTCATTACCACATGCACATGTAAAAAGCAGGTACTTTTATGTCCAAGTTTCTTTAAACGCCTCTTCTTTAAAGCCGATTGTTACTTTATTTCCATCGGTAGTCAAAGGACGTTTAATTAACATTCCATCAGATGCCAATAAATCTAATAATTCATCATCTGATGCGTCCTTTATTTTGTCCTTCAGTCCAAGTTCACGATATTTTTGCCCACTTGTATTAAAGAATTTTTTTAATTCTAGATTACTTTTTTGATAAAGATCTTCGAGCGTCGAGCGCGAAGGAGGATTTTCTACAATATGTACTTCTTCATATGTAACATGATTTTCATCAAGCCACTTTTTGGCTTTACGACATGTACCGCATTTCGGATACCAATAGAAAGTAACTTTCATTCCATCACCTAATTTATTCTTATTATTTTTTGCATATACTTGAATATTATCATAACATTCCCTAAAATCATAACAATTAATAGGTAAAATAATATTTATTCTATTAAAATACTTAGTATATAAAGAAGAAATTATTGAGGCTGAGACATAACTAAATAGCTAATAGGTAAAGACGAACATTCTCTATTCTCTAATTCAGCATGAAAATGGTTACTTCCCTATACTGGTTATTTATGTTTTTTCATATAGTTAACTCAAATTCACACCATCAAATTCGTTTGCAAGTCCTTGATATTACTTAGTTTAAGAACAATAAAATGGGGGCTTGTTTTTTATTGTGGAGGTTGCTTTCCACTACGGGTTGCTTCGCTTTCCGCGGGGTGGGAGCTGAGCCTCCTCGGCATGCCTGCGGGGTCTCAGCCTTCCCACATTTCCCGCAGGAGTCTTCGCACCCTCCGTTACAAGCAACCTGTTCTAGAATAAGTTCTTGTCTTCGAATTTCATTACAGGGTATGATGACTAAACACTAGTAGCGTTGATTTTTTATGTTATTATCCAACGTTATTTTACCTAAATATTCCACTTCCAGTCTATTTATATAATCTGGATGTTTTCACCAGTTCAACGACAACAACTAATGAATCAAAACGGCTTGATTGGAGTGGAAGGTGCGAGACTCCTGTGGGATTAGCGAGACAGCTGAGACCCTGCAGGCCAAGGGCCGAAGCGGCTCAGCGCGAGCCCCACGGAAAGCGAGCATCCTGAAACGGAAAGAAAGCCCCTATTTATAAGGAATAATGTTTGCAAGATTAATCAATCATCCTTTTCTCATTGCTCTAAACCAAGTTATAACAATACATGAAGAAGAATTTATAACTTCGAAGTTTTAGTAGTTAAGTATTAAAAACTATGTTGTTCCACTTCGTTTTTAAAGGTGATTTTCTAAAACCTAATTCTTTTACCAAGAAAAAAATGAAATAGATTGGAAAATGGAGCAGCCTGAATACACGTAGACTCCTGTGGGATTAGCGAAACAGCTGAGACCCTGCAGGCCAAGGGCCGAAGCGGCTAAAGCCGATCCCCACGGAAAGCGAAGTGTATGCAGGTTGCGGGTGTTTACCACAAACCTTCTTTTTTACATAAAAAAACCAAACCATGATACAAAATATTTTTTACATCTTCGTATCATGGTTCGGGTTTATCTTCGGCTGGAATACTTATATTCCAGCTTCTGTTCATTAAACAATATACTGATTTTCCGCTAGTATTAGGTCTGCTGCCTCCCTTTTTAGTTGAATGATTGATTTTGGTGTATATCTTGTTAATTTTTTTAAATTGGCAAGCAGCATTCGTAAATCATCTCCAGTTTCCATGTACGCTAATGATTCTGTTGCTTCTAAAACTATTTGCTGAAAGGCTTCTTGGCTGAAAATCTCTGTATATACTATTTTTTGTTTCTGTTCTTTTTTCGAATGGATAATCGCTTTTTCTGTTCTTAAAACAGCTGATTCCATTGCATAAACTGCCGAAATAATATTAGATATATTCACAAGCAATTCCTGTTCTTTTTCTAATGTATGTTCATACCGTGTGGCTGCTAATCCTAACAGGAGCAACGCAATTTTTTTCCCATTTGCAAGAAGCATTTTTTCTTGTGATAATACTGTTTTATCTGGTTCATATGGCATCATCGCAAGTAATTGCTTCTCTAATAACTTTATGGATTGAAGGATAGGAAGTTCTCCTTTTATCCCTTTTCGCAAGAGATTACCTGGAACTAATAAACGATTGATTTCATTTGTCCCTTCAAATATGCGATTAATTCTGGAATCGCGATACATTCTTACAATATCGTATTCTTCCATAAAGCCATTTCCTCCGTGTAATTGGACACATTCATCTACAATCATATCGAGAACTTCAGAAGCGAATACTTTATTTAAACTGCACTCAATGGCATATTCATTTGTTGCTTTAGCAACATCTTTGAAATCTGCATCTGTTTTCAATGGATTCAAAATATCTGCCAGCAAACCAGCAGTTCGGTAAACAGAACTTTCAGCAGCATACAGGTGGGAAGACATGGTTGCTAGTTTTTCTTTTGTTAGAGGGAAATGAGAGATAGGAGAATGAAATTGTTTGCGATTATTTGTATAAGAAATGGTTTGTTTAATTGCTTCTTTGCTTACCCCAATGGATCCAATTCCTAATTTGAAACGACCAATATTTAAAATATTCAATGCAATAATATGCCCTCTTCCAACCTTGCCTAATAAATTTTCGATTGGTACTGCAACATGATCCAATCGGACAGAACAGGTGGACGAGCTTTTAATTCCTAGTTTATTTTCTTCTTTACCGATGGATACTCCTTCAAAACTGCGTTCAACAAGAAAAGCGGAATATTTCTTTCCATCAACTTTAGCATAAACGGTAAATAAATCAGCAATACCTGCATTTGTAATCCATTGTTTTTCCCCTTTTATTATATAATGGGTACCTTCTTCATTTAAGGTTGCTGTTGTTTGGATGGCTAATGCATCTGAACCTGCTGCTGGTTCTGTTAATGCATATGCAGCTATTTTTTCACCAGTAGCTAATGCTGGCAAATATTTTTCTTTTTGAACTTTACTGCCAAATAGAACAATAGGGAGAGAACCGATGCCTACATGTGCTCCGTGTGTAATCGAAAACCCTCCTGCAATAGATAATTTCTCTGAAATGATAGAGGAGCTTATTTTATCCAAACCTAATCCTCCATACTCCTCTGGGATGTCGGCACTTAATAACCCTAATTCACCCGCTTCCTTCATAAGCTGAATCGTTTTATTGAAATCATGCTGTTCCATTACGGACAAATGTTTCAAGACATTATTTTGAACAAAATCAGATGTCATATCTGCAATCATCTTATGTTCCTCTTCAAAATCTTCTGGTGTAAAAACCTCTTTATACTTCGTCTCTTCTGTAATAAAGCTTCCGCCTTTTTTCACGATGCTTAGTCTCTCCTTTATTATTTCTGTAGTTTTCCTTTTTGTAAAAGATGACCTATTCTTTCCTGTGTTTGTTTTTGCTGAATCAAGGATAAAAATGCTTGTTTTTCTATTTTTAATAAATAATCTTCTTCTACCTCTGTTTTAAAATCTACATTTCCACCCGTCAATACAAATGCCAGCTTTTCGGCAATAACTAAATCATAAGAAGTTAACTTTCCTTTTTGGACTAAGCCTTGTAGTTCACTCATCAATAATTGATAACCAGACTTACCCGCAACCACTATTTTATTTTTTTGGGGTGGAACATACTGCTGTTCTGCCAACTGTAACACTTGATTTTTCGCATCATATAATAAATGTCTTTCATTCATTGTTATGTTATCTATACTTTCTAAGAAACCTATTTCTTTTCCATTTTCTGCAGATGTTGATACATTACTTGTTAAAATGGTATAAAATACGCTTTTAACTATCTCCATCAACTCTTTATCACTAACACTTTGTTTTTTTCCTAATTTATTTAAATAAAGCTCTTTTGTACCACCACCTCCAGGAATTAAGCCAACCCCAGTTTCCACAAGTCCAATATACGTTTCCTGCATAGCTTGAATTCGAGCAGCAGCTAAACATATTTCTGCACCACCGCCAAAGGTTTTTTTATACGACGCTGCAACAATTGGTTTGCTGCAGTATTTGATTTTTTTCATCACCTGTTGGAAACGGTCTACAACTAATTCAAGCTCTAAATAATCGCCAGCTTGTGCCTCTAACAAGAGCATGGCAATATTTGCTCCTACACTAAAGTTTCTCCCTGTGCTTCCAATAACAAGACCCTTAAACTTTTCATTTTTTTCTATTTTTTCTATTCCTGTTTCTATCATTTCTAATGCATCCATACCGATTGCATTATTTGTAGTATGCAATTCCAACAATGCCACATCATCGCCAATATCAAGAAGGGTCGCAGCTTTATTAGAAAGAAGCACTCCTCCTTCTTCCCTTTTTTCTCTTACTGAAATAGTTTTATTATCTTTCGGGACTGGGATATACTTTCCTTGATGATAGTAATAAACTATTCCTTTCTCTTCTTTATAAAAAGTGGTGAAGTCATGATCGATCATAGTAAAAATCCAACTTGGAATAACTGCGTTTTCTTGTTTTAGTTTTTTTATAGCTAAGGACAGATCCAACGCATCCCATGTTTCAAACGGCCCTTTTTCCCAATTAAATCCCAATTTTACAGCTTCATCTATTTCATAAATAGACGCGGATATTTCGCCTACTAAAGATGCAGCATACAATAAAAACGGCGACATACATTTCCAAATAAAGTTGGATTCAGGAGTATCATCATATATCCATTCTTTAAGGTTTTTAATTTTTAGCTGATGTATTTTTTCTTTGTTTACGTCTACATATTGCATGCTGTTATAATCTAAGACTTTTAACCCTTCTTCTGTTTTTTTATAAAAACCACTGCCTGTTTTCCTTCCTAACATCTTTTTGTTTATCATTTTTTCTAATAAAGCAGGACATGTATAAAAATTTTTTTCAGCTTGTAATTGACTTCGATTTTGTATATTTTCAATAACGAAGGAAAATGTATCCAAACCTACCAAATCCAATGTTTGAAATGTCGCTGTTTTAGACCGCCCAATTAATGGACCAGTCAATTGATCCACCTCTTTAATGCTGCGTTTTGATTGAATCATTTCATTTATAATGGTTAAGAACGCATATCCGCCAAGACGATTGGCAATAAAATTTGGCGTATCCTTTGCTTCAACGACGATTTTCCCTAAAGTCTCTTCAGCAAAATCTTTGAATTGTTTTATTATGAAGGGTTCTGTTTTTGTACTTGGAATTAGTTCTAAAAGGTGAATATAGCGTGGTGGATTAAAAAAATGAGTGCCAAAAAAATGAGTTTGAAAATCTTCTGAACACTCTTCCATCATTTTTTCAATAGAAATACCAGAAGTATTACTGCTTACAATAGAACCCTTTTTTCTCCATTTGTCTATTTTTAGATAGAGTGATTTTTTTTCCTTTAAATCCTCTGTAATGGCTTCAATAATCCAATCTGCCTTTGCTAATAAATGCAGATCATCCTCTGTATTTCCTGTTTCTATAAAAGAAAGCTTTTGTACAGAAACAAGCGGGCTGGGTTTAATGTTTGATAAATTTTTTTTAGCCTTGTTTACATATCGATTTCTTACTTGTTGATGATGTATGGTTAATTGCTGATCAAGTTCTTCCTGTAGTAATTGATTGGGGACTCTATCAAGAAGTAATGTAGGAATATTCACATTTGCTAATTGTGCTGCAATGGCAGACCCCATTACTCCTGCACCTATAACTGCGGCGTACTTTATATTATTTGTCATTTTATGCCTCCTTGTTAATAACATTTCATATTTTTCCAATTAGTGTGTTGCTCTATTAACAATAAAATAAATAAATTAGATGTACAATCAACAAAAGCGGAATTTTCACCCAGTTTTTCTTGTCTTTTTATGTCGATATTCATAAAAATCGCTTACTGTAGCTGTTTTCACTGTTCACATTTCTGACATGTTCTCCATTTTAACAGGGAGATTTTTGTTCAATCATTCATTAAATCCATTCATTTAGGAAACGCTACTAGGTATACGTAAAAGAGGGGGTGACGATGATGGCAAGAGTAAAAAAGAATCCTTCTAAAGCTGGAGTTAGTGCAGCAAGCGTCAAAGGAAATGCAGGTCCGACTGTTGAAATGGATGGCGGAGGAAAAGTTAATAGCCAAAATAATCAATATAAAAAATAATAACGACTATTTATATTTTATGAATGGAGGAATAAACAATGCAACAGCAACCTATTACGAATATGCAAAATACAAATATAATGATGCAGCCCCCGGCTACACTTACAGTAAAGGATTCCCTTTATTTAACAGACATGCTTTCATGGAATTTACTTGCTATGAAAAAGGCCCATTTTTTTGCTGCTCAAACACAAAATCAAGGAATTAAATCTTGTCTAGAAAAATGTGGACAAATGCACCAAAAACATTATGAAAAAATACTATCTCATTTGAATTCTCAACCAGCTCAGCAAATGAATAATTATCAACAATAATCATCTGGATTTTTCAGTTTATAATAGGAGGAACGAAAATGAATCAGCAAACTATCCAAAACCCAGAAACACAAGTACCGAAAACACCACAAATGAATGACAGAGATTTTATCAATGATTTATTAGCAACAGAAAAATATATGACTGACTCTTATTCTACTGCCTTAAATGAAGCTAGTCATCAAGCATTGTATCAAGATGTATTAGCGATTTTTAATGAAACACAAAATATGCAAAGAGAATTGTATACTGTTATGTTTCAAAACGGCTGGTACAAGTTGGAGGCTGCTGACCAACAAAAACTCCAACAGTCTTATCAACAATTCAAAGGATATAATACACAGTTTCCTTATGGAAGTTCCACTCTTCAATAATAATATTTATTAATGGTTAAGTTTAAGAGAGGCATTAAAACAAGTTGTCCATGCCTCTCTTAATAGCATATGCTTTATTTTGGTTTTTGTTTTTGAAGTTCGTTTATTTTCTTTATTTCCGCGACTATTTTTACCATTTCTTTCTTTCCACTAGGAAATTTTGCATTCCAATGTTTTATTAAACCAGGCATTGATTTAGCCATATGAGAATAAAGCATCCATATTTCTACTTTATTTTGCAGATCTTCATTATGTTCTCCTAACAATAATTCTGTGTATTTTTTTAACAATGAATCAAATTCTTCTTTAAATTCTTCTTCCAACTTTTCTCCTCCTAAAAAATAATTTTTTTCCAAACAAAATATTGACATTAAGATTATTATATTTTATTATAAAATTAAATCAATTGATAATGATTATCAATATCGGTTGATAATTAACGCTTTCCATCTTACCTTATCACAGTTTCCTTTTCCCCCTCATCCAAAAGGGAGCTAGTGAATAGATGAAAAAGAACCTGTTATGCGTAACAGGTTCTTTTTCTAGTTATCCATATTTTATTCCATGAAACGTTTTAGCGGTCAGCATATGTTTTTTCAACATCGTTTAGGCATTTATGCTTTTTTATTCGTCAGTAGAAAACATATATTTTTTGTAATGATATCGAATAGAGAAGATTAATCCCATCGCAAGCATATTTCCCATTAACGAACTTCCACCATAACTTATAAACGGCAAGGGTATCCCTGTGATAGGAAGAATTCCGATAGTCATCCCGATATTTTGAAACACATGGAAGGTAATAATACTTATTATCCCTACACAAATACATGTATAGAAAGAATTTTTTGTTTCAAGCGCAACCTTCGTTATATGGTAAATAAGCAAGAAAAATAAACTTATTAGCACACTAGCACCTATAAATCCAAATTCTTCTCCTACTACACTAAAAATAAAATCTGAATGGCTTTCCGGTAAATAAACATCTCTTATCCCCATGCCTTTTCCAGATGTTTCTCCTGATCCAATTGCCAACAATGACTGTGTTAAATGATATCCAGTCGTACTTTGGTAATTATAAGGGTCTAACCATGAGTAAATTCGCCCAAATTGGTATTCTTGTACGCCAAGATATTTTTCCAGCCACTCGGCATGCCATAATACTAAATAGAGAACCCCCACAACCAGGCTGATTCCAGATAGAAAAATAGGGCTTAGTATTTTCCAGGAAATCCCTGAAATAAAAATCATGCCAAGCATAATCGCAATAAAAACAAGTGATGTACCCAAATCTGGCTGTTGCATTACTAAAATAAGCGGTAAAAAGGTGATTAACCCAATTTTTATTAATAGCCAAATATCTGAACGGATAGTCTTCACAATAAATTTTTCGTGATGCTCAACAATGATTCTTGAAAGTGTTAAAACAATAAATATTTTAACAAATTCAGACGGCTGCAACGAGATTCCCGGAAGTTGAAACCAGCTTTTAGCACCGTTCACTTTTCTTGCAATGCTTTCAGGTGCCACAATTAGTAATAAAAGCAATAGTATTCCAAAGCCATATGAATACCAGGAAAGTTTCTTTAATTGATCTGAATCGAGTGTAATGACACCTGCAATTATCGCTACTCCAACTACATACCAAAAAATTTGTTTCACTAAAAAGTTTTGATTATATTGTCCTGTAGTTTGTGCACTAAATATCGCTACACAACTGGCAAGACAAAGCAACATTAAGATAAGGACAAGACTAAAATCTATTTTAGAAGTATTTTTCATTCGTGTCATCTATTCATTACTCCTTGCTAAACTTCAAGATACGTTGACTATATTTAGAAGAGATTATTTGTTTTTTATCATTATGGGTGAATTGTTATTTTCAAAAAAAATAGTTCATACAATTCTCCATTATATTTGTAATTTCAATAAATAACAACTTCCGACAAGGGTTTTATGAAAATTTAATTCAAATTGGGCCATTGTAAGACATAATCTATTATATAATGGTACGTTTTTTAAAAGGCTATCTTGAAAAGTGGCTGCTACCTGCTTATAAATCTAAGATAGCTGCTTCTTTTCATGCGCCATAGTGCAGATTTGTTGCATGGGGGTCTATCTTGAAAATAGGAATGCACTCGAGGCTCCTATTAAAAAGCTTCAAAGGATAAAGTTGGAGTTCGGGGTGGCGCTGTAGATGCTACTATTTGATTGTAGTTTTAACTGAGCAAAAAAAAGAAACCTTATCAAGGCTTCTCCTAATTGTCATATATTAAACATCAAAATCTTTTGTCAGCATAACTAAATCATCTGCTATGTTTGCCAGCGATCTTGTTGAATTTGTTATTTCTTCAATTGATGCTAATTGTTCTTGAGCAGATGCAGAGACACTTACTGAATTTTGACTGTTTTCTTTTGCAATACTTGTCACTTGATTAACAGATCCTGCCACTTCTGAGATATTTGCTGTTATATTATTAGCTGCTTCCAACACACTCTGCATTTGACTACTCATATTAGACATTGAATCAGAAATCAAATTAAACTTTTCTTTTGTATTATTGGTGATATCAATTCCTTCTTTTACTTCATCTGTTACTCTTCTCATCGTTTTTACAGAAGTAAGTGTATCTTTTTGAATTTCATTCACGAGCACGGCTATTTGTTTAGCAGACTGATTAGATTGTTCAGCCAGTTTTCTGACTTCTTCTGCTACTACAGCAAAACCTTTCCCAGCTTCTCCTGCTCTCGCCGCTTCAATTGCAGCATTTAATGCTAATAAATTTGTTTGATCGGCGATTTCCGTTATAACATTTAAAAATTGGCCAATCTCTTGGGAACGTTCCTGTAATAATCCAATTGAGTCATTAGATTCTTTTACTGAATTTTGTATTAAACTCATTTGGTTAACTGTTTTGCCAACTACCTCTTGCCCCTCTAATGCCTTTACTATCGTATTATCGGAGGATTTTGCCATTTCTTCTGTATGTTTTGCAATATCTTTTATTTCTCTATTTACAACTGCTACTGATTCTACAATCGTTTCCATTCCTTTTGTTTGTTCTTCTGATCCTACTGCTACACTTTGAATAGCGCTTGATATTTGTTCAGATACATGACTTGTTCCAATAGTGTTTGCTGTTAATACCTCAGCAGAGGACGTGATATGTATAGATGTTTCATTTACTTTTACGACAAGATTTTTAATGGCATCTTTCATTAAAATGAATTCATCTGTTAATAGACCAATTTCATCATGTGATTTTTTTTCAATTGTGATATTTAAATTTCCTTTACGAATTTCCTGTGTTGATTTTAATAATGATTTTAAGGGACTTATAATAATCCAACGAATAAAGAGAACAGAGATAAGGGTTGTAAAGAGAAGATTAATCACTGTATTTATTATCATGCTAAATCCTGGCGGCAGTAGATTCGCTTCCCTAATAACATCATTCAACTGAATGGAGACTGGTGTACTAATAACCGTTGCAATGATAATTACCATAATCATTTTAGCTCTCAAGCTGCAAAAACGAAGCCTTTTTATCATATTATGTACCTTCCTAACATTTTTATATTTTTTCAGGATATTATACCTACTATTTGTTTTAATCATATACATTTTCTAAATCTATTAGTACTATCGGCATAATTTATGCTTTATGAAGTACAATTATTTAAAAATTTATCATAGCTTGCGAAACAGCCTCCACATTTCAAAAAATTTATACTTTCTTCCCTTAGAACAGGAGGAAGCAGAGACAAATACCTTTTCGATAAGCATATAATAATTAGTCATAATAAAAAGAGACATAGCAATATGCTATGTCTTAAAATGAGAGGAGGTTATGGGGTTACGGTATAAAGGGGAAGCTTAGTAATTAGCTTCTGGGAAGATAATACAAGCTATCCTTTATACTTTAAAGATATGTATTTTATAGAGATTAGTGAGGGCTTATCCCTTTTTAGCATTAAAAAAGGGCAAGAGACTTGGTTAAGCTAGAGAACTTCTAATTTATAGCATTCTAGCATATGGTTACAATAGCGAAAAGCTGTTTAGAGATCTAAAATGGGAAGGAAGGTGCCTTATGGAGAAAATCTTCAAATTATCTGCCGTACAATATTGTATGCTTTGGACGTTTATTAGCACATTTTGCTGCTTCCTTGCAACAGGGGTTTCTATTTATACGATTGCCGCATTAGCAGCCGGTATTACCATTTCCTTTTTAAATTTATTAGAAGATGAAGTGATTCATCAGAATATCCATGGTGATGAATAGGAATGTTTAAGAAAAATAAATATTTTATTATTTTATGTATAAAAAAGAAAATAGGGGGCCACAATGTAACTACAAAGTGTAATTCCCCCTTTTGTTGAAGAGGCGTTAGAAAACATTCCCCCTAAAGAATGACTAACGGCCTCTTTTTTTTGTTTAAAAGTCGACTGAGTTTTGCGGATTTCAACCCTAATCTCTACTTTATTGTATTAATTGTAAAAAACGTTTTGTTCTCTCTTCCTTCGGTGAAGTAAATATGGTTTCAGGATTGCCTTTTTCGACTACGTAACCACCATCCATAAAGATCACTTCATCTGCCACTTCTTTTGCAAATTTCATTTCATGTGTCACAATAATCATTGTCATGCCTTCATTTGCCAGTTCCTTCATTACTTTTAACACTTCTCCTACTAATTCTGGGTCTAGTGCTGAAGTTGGCTCATCAAACAGCATTACTTCAGGTTCCATAGCTAAGGCTCTAGCGATTCCAACACGCTGCTGTTGTCCTCCCGAAAGCTGAAAAGGGTAAAAAGCTAATTTATCTGCTAATCCTACTTTAGAAAGAAGTTGCTCTGCTTTTCTTTTAACAGCTGTTTTCTCTTGTTTCTTTACCGTTATTGGGCCTTCCATAACATTTTCTAAAGCCGTTTTATGGGGAAATAAATTATAATTTTGAAAAACCATTCCCGTTAATTTTCGGAAGGATGTGATTTGTTTTTTTGTCACATGGGAAGAAAAATTAACCTTTTGGTCTTTAATCATTAGTTCACCCATTGTTGGTATTTCTAAAAGGTTTAAACAGCGAAGCAATGTAGTTTTTCCAGAACCAGATGGACCGACAACAACAATTACTTTTCCCTTCTCAACTTGTAAATTAATATCTTTTAACACCTCTAATGTTCCAAAATGCTTTGACAAACCATGTATTGATATCATTTATACGCTCCCTTCTATGCTGCTTCTTAGTTAAATAAAATAATGCATAACTTACCCTATTTAAGTAAATGCCGGCTTAATCGCTCCTCTATATTTTGCTGGATAATAGAAAGTGGAAAACAAATAATCCAATAGATAAGGGCTACTTCTGAATATAATAATAAAAATTCATAATTTGTACTTGCAATTTGTTGCGCCACTCGAAACATTTCGGCTACTAAAATAGCAGAAGCGAGAGAACTATCCTTTATCAAGCTTATGAATGTATTGGATAATGGCGGTAAAGAAACTCTTGCAGCCTGCGGCAGGATAATTCTTTTTAAGTTTTGACCATAGCTCATGCCAATGGAGTAGCCTGCCTCCCACTGCCCTTTCGGAATGCTTGTAATAGCGGCACGAACTATTTCTGATGCATATGCACCAACACTTAATGAAAAGCCAATCACGGCTGCTGGAAAAGGATCAATAATTATATTTAAATTAGGCAACCCATAAAAAATAATAAATAGCTGTACTAACAACGGTGTTCCTCTAAAAATAGAAACATAAATTCTTGCAATATACTGCAGTATTTTAACGCCGGATATTCTGGCAAGTGCAGTAAATATGGCTAAGATTAATCCAATAATAAACGAAATAATTGATAATGGAATTGTATATAAAAACGCCCCCTTCAGCAAAGGCAGAAGGGAACTTTGTGCAATTTCAATATATCTTTGAAGTTGCTCGGGATCTGTAAATATATTACTTAAGTACATCTTCACCGAACCATTTTTCCGAAATTTTCGTATACGTTCCATCATCAATCATATCTTTTAACGCTTTATTGACAGCATCTACCAATGTGTCATTTTTTTGCCGGAACATTAATCCACTTTGTGCTACATCATCAGCGGTATCCGCAATAACAATTTTCGCATTTGGTTTCTGCTTTTTATAATCTAAGAAGGATAATTTATCGTTAATCGTTACATCAACTCGTTTTGAATTTAACAATTCTACCGCCTGATTAAACCCATCTACTCCAACAAGCTCTGCACCATAATTTTTCGCCAATTTGCCATAATTGCTTGTTAATGATTGTGCTGATTTTAATCCTTTGATATCTTCAAAGCTTTTTACCTTTGAATCATTTCTAGTAATTAATACAGCTGAAGAGGAAATGTATGGATCAGAGAAAGAATATTTTTCTTTTCTTTCTGCATTGATTCCTACTTGATTTGCTATCATATCAAAACGTTTTGCATCAAGCCCTGCAAAAATGGCATCCCATTGCGTTTCCATAAACTCTGCTTTTACACCTAGTCGTTTCGCTACCTCTTTTGCAATCTCCACATCAAATCCAGTTAACTCTCCTTTATCGTCATGATAAGTAAAAGGAGGGTATGTACCTTCTGTTCCAACAACTATTTTGCCGTCACTTTTGATTTTTGCCAATAAATCTGTTTCTGTATTTGCATCGTTGCTATTAGACTTATTTGATTCTTTACTTGTTCCGCATGCAGCTAACATAATAGATAAGCTCAAAATCAACAAAGTCATGATAACTATTTTTCTCATGATGTTTCCTCCAAATTCCGATGTGTTTTGTCAACAATTGCTATCATATTATACAAAAATATCATTTGTCAAAGATATTTTCTCCAAAAAAAAAATTGCTACACCTGTTTTATATTTACAGAAAAATCGGTTAATTTTTTTCAAGACAATAAACGTAAAAATTGTTGTCTCATTAATGTTTGTCTACCATGGCAAATAGGATTCTAGTCAATCGATGCTGCTACTCTTTTTTTGATAATGAGTACCGCGAAAAACGGGAGAGCCGAAAATCGCAAGCATTTTTCCAACAGCCTGAGAGTGGCCATTAGCCACTCTTTCCAAACCGATGAATACTATCCATTGCATAATTTCATTAATTTACTGCAGCATCTGCAAACTGACTATTATACAAATCTGCATAAAAACCATGTTTTCCTATCAATTGTTCATGGTTTCCTTGCTCAATAACAGAGCCATCCTTCATAACTAAAATAGTATCTGCATCTTTTATAGTTGAGAGACGGTGAGCAATAACAAAGCTTGTTCTATCTTTCATTAAAGCAGACATCGCTGACTGAATTTGCGATTCTGTCCGCGTATCAACACTGCTTGTTGCTTCATCAAGGATTAACAAAACTGGATCTGCCAGTAAGGCTCTGGCGATTGTTAGCAATTGCTTCTGTCCTTGTGAAATATTGGTGCCTTCTTCATTAATCATCGTATCGTAGCCGTTTGGCAGGGTTCGAATAAAGTGATCCGCATTTGCAGATACTGCTGCCTGCACAATTTCTTGTTCAGATGCGTGCTCACGTCCATATGCAATATTATCCCGTATTGTACCTTTAAACAGCCAAGTATCCTGCAGCACCATGCCAAACATGCTTCTTAATTTTCCTCTGCTCATTTCTCGTATATCTACACCGTCAATGGAAATCTCCCCACTGTCTATTTCGTAAAAACGCATTAACAAATTCACAAGTGTAGTTTTGCCTGCTCCAGTTGGACCCACAATTGCCACTTTCTGACCTTCATTAATTTTAATAGATAAATTATGGATCAATTTTTCTTCTGGTTTATAGCGGAAATTCACCTTATTAAATTGAACAGTGCCTTTAGGATTAGCAATCGTTTTTTCTTTATATACGGCAGCTGTTTCTTCCTCTTCATCCAATAGTTCAAATACTCTCTCAGCTGACGCCAAAGTCGATTGAATGATATTTGATATATTAGATAGCTGAGTAAGTGGCTGTGAAAATTGGC
This sequence comes from Niallia sp. WK069_GA_01, assembly GCF_983173855.1. NCBI lineage: Bacteria > Bacillati > Bacillota > Bacilli > Caryophanales > Bacillaceae > Niallia > Niallia sp. WK069_GA_01. The sequence goes on along the minus strand of NZ_OZ470138.1, from coordinate 1,333,706 downwards.
GTGCATACTGTATAAATGCTTGCACATCACCAACCGTAATTCTGCCTGCAGATGCAAATATCGCACCAACTACCACTACAAAAACATAACCTAAATTATTGATAAAAGTCATCAGCGGCATAATAAGGCCTGAAACAAATTGAGATCGCCAACTTGATTCGTACAAGCTGCTGTTCATGCTGCTAAATTCTTCAATTGCTTTCTGTTCATGCCCGAATGCTTTAACAATATTATGTCCTGTAAATACTTCTTCCACATGTCCATTTATTTTCCCAAGGGTTTTCTGTTGATTTTTAAATTGAACTTGTGAGCGCTTTGCAATTTTAATTGTCACAAATACGCTTAAGGGAATCGTAAGAAAACAAATTAAGGCTAATATCGGACTAATGGTTAACATCATAATAATTACACCAACAAAGGTGACAATCGAAGTGATTAATTGGGTAACACTTTGCTGTAATGTATTATTGATATTATCAATATCATTTATTGCTCTGCTTAATGTTTCTCCATGTGGAGTTTGGTCAAAATATTTTAAAGGCATTTTTTCTAATTTCTTTTGAACATCTCCACGCATCTCAAAAATAGTTTTTTGTGAAATGCTAATCATAATAATTTGTTGAATATAGGTAAATACCGCACTGATTACATATAACGCAATCAAAAGAAGCAATATTTTTCCGATAACACTAAAATCAATGGATGCACCAGGCACTCCTTTGATTTTTCCAATAAGTCCATCAAATAAATGATCGATTGCTTTTGCTAATATTTTTGGACTTAAGATGGAAAAAATGGTACTAAGAATTGCAGATAATAGGACAAAGAAAAGCTGAACTTTGTATTTTCCTAAATAAGCAGAAAGGCGTTTTAATGTTCCTTTTGCATCCTTTGCTTTTTGTACAGGCATTTGCATGGGTCCACCAGGTCCTCTTGAAGGGAATCCAGCGTTGCCTTTATTTCTTGTATTATTGCTGCTCATACGCTCTCCTCCATTACACCTTGTGAATACACAATTTCCTTATATACATCACAAGTTTCTACAAGTTCCTGATGAGTGCCAGTTCCTGTTATTTTGCCATCTTCCAGTACAATAATTTGATCAGCATCTTTTATCGTACTTACTCTTTGGGCCACAATTATCATTGTTTTATCTTTCATATGCTGCTTTAATGCCTTTCTTAAGGCAGCATCCGTTTTATAATCCAGCGCAGAAAAGCTATCATCAAAAAAAGACAGCAGTGGTTTTCTTATCAACGCTCTAGCAATAGACAAACGCTGCTTTTGACCACCGGAAACATTGCTCCCTCCTTGTGAAATAGGGGCTTGTATGCCTTTATCAAGTTTCTCTACAAATTCCTTTGCTTGAGCTATTTGTAAGGCTTCCTCTATTTCCAGTTCAGTAGCATCTTCTTTGCCAAAACGAATATTTTCTGCAATTGTCCCAGAAAAAAGAACGGCTTTTTGTGGGACAAAACCCATCTCTTTTCTTAAGTCACTTTGCGCATACTCTTTAATATTCCTTCCATCTATAAAAATTTCTCCGCTGTTTGCATCATAAAATCTCGTCATTAAGTGTAAAATGGTTGATTTCCCTGAACCTGTTCCACCAATTATAGCCGTTGTTTCTCCTGCCTTTATCCGAAAAGACACATTTTGCAATACAGGCTTCTCTGCTCCTGGATAGGAGAAGACAACATTTCGAAATTCGATTTCTCCTTTCACTGGCTTTTTATGCACTCCTTGTTTCAAGTCTTGGATACTTAAAGGCATTTCCAGCACTTCATTTATTCGATCAGCAGATGCCGAGGCTCTTGGCATCATGACAAAAATCATGCTTACCATCATTAAAGAGAACATTATTTGCATGCCATATTGAATAAAAGCCATAATATCCCCTACTTGCATCGTTCCTTCCTCTACTTGTATACCGCCAAACCATACAATTGCAATGGTGGAGATATTCAAGACAACCATCATAATCGGCATTGTGACCGCCATGATTTTATTCACTCGCAGTGCTGTTTCCGTTAAATCTTTATTTGCACGATAAAAGCGTTCTTGCTCAAACTTCTCCTTATTAAAGGACCGAATTACACGCATACCTGTTAAATTCTCTCTAAATACACTATTCACTTGATCTAATTTTTTTTGTAATACTTTAAACAACGGAATTCCTTTTTTTATTATCAAAACTATAACAAGTGCAAGGACAGGTATTGCCACTAAGAAAATAGAGGACAATATCGCATTTTTAGAAACAGCCATAATGATTCCGCCAATACACATCATTGGTGCAAATATAACCATTCGAAGCATCATAATCGTAACTTGCTGCACTTGGTTAATATCATTTGTAGTTCGATTGATAAGAGAGGCAGTACCAATACTATTTACTTCTTCCAGTCCAAAGCTTTCTACCTTTTTGAACATTTTTCCTCTTATATCTCTGCCAAAACCTGCCGCTATTTTTGCGGAGTAATAGCTGGTTAACACAGAACATAATGCGCCAAATGCAGCTACAAGCAACATCCATCCCCCTAATTGAAGCATATAGCTTTTATTGTCTTGGACAATGCCGACATCCACAATATCTGACATTATATTTGGCAGATATAGCTCTGAAAAAGCTCTAAAAAAAGTAAATACAAGCACAATAAAAATAGCAATTCGATATTTGCTTATTTCTCGTAATAACTTACTCATTCTCACATACTCCTGTCTATTTTTTTATAATCTTGTTATTTTTCTCCTTCTAATTTATCCTTCAAAAAAAATCCATTTACTTCTTCTAATAAGCTTATTAATAATTCACTTTTTTCTTCTCCTAGGTGCTCAGCAAGCCGCAAATATTTGTCTTCGATTTTTTGATGAATTTCTTTCGTTACAGATTCTCCTTTTTCTGTAAGGATAATCCGAACAATTCTGCCATCCTTTTCATCATTTATTCTTTTGACAAAGCCTTCCCCTTCTAAAGCATTAATAACCTGCGTAACAGAAGGGGAGGTTATTTGTAACAAGGAACTTATTTCTGAAACAGTAATTGCTTTTTCTCCTTGCTCGTTTCTGCGGTTGATGACAAATAGCATCATCATCTCACTTCTCTTAAAACCATGAATTGTGCGGTTCGAATGGGTTAACTTTTGAAACCGTCTAAATGAATGCAATAATTGATGTGCTAAATCTGACAAATTAATCTCTCCTTTTAAACAAATAAACTAGATAGGTAACTTACCTAATTATAATGGAATTAAAATTTTTTTCAAATAAAAAAGAAGCTGAGACATAACTAAGTAGATAATAGGTAAAGACGAACATTCTCTAATTTAGCACGTAAATGGTTAGTTCCCTATATTGTTTATTTATGTTTTTTCATCTAGTTAACTCAAATCAGATTCGTTTGCAAGTCTTGATATTACTTGGTTTAAGAACAATAAAATGGGAGGCTTGTTTTTTATTGTGGAGGTTACTTTCCACTACGGGTTGCTTCGCTTTCCGCGGGGTGGGAGCTGAGCCTCCTCGGCGTTGCCTTGCGGGGTCTCAGCCTTCCCACATTTCCCGCAGGAGTCTTCGCACCCTCCGTTACAAGCAACCTGTTTTAGAATAAGTTCTTGTCTTCGAATTTCATGACAAGGTAGTATTCCTAAACCATAGTAGCGTTGTTTTTTTGTGTTATTATTCAACGTTGTTTTACAAAAATGTGCCGCTTTTAGTCTATTCTATAAGGTGGGGGTTTTTCCAGTTCAACGACAGCAATTAATGGATCAAACGACTTGATTGAAGTGGAAGGTGCGAGACTCCGGTGGGATTAGCGAGACAGCTGAGACCCTGCAGGCCAAGGGCCGAAGCGGCTAAAGCCGAACCCCACGGAAAGCGAAGTGTATGCAGGCTGCGGGTAATTACCACAAACCTTCTTTTTTTCATGAATAAAAAACCCAAACCATGATACGAAATATTTTTTACCTCTTCGTATCATGGTTCGGGTTTATCTTCGGCAGGTATACTTATGTTCCAGCTTCCTAAAAACGACCTTTTAATGAAATTTTTTCCTTAAATTTTGAATTTATTTACCACAACTAATAATTCTTCTGCCATTACTGTTAGCGCTTTTGCAGAGGTTGTAATCTCTTCCATTGAAGCAAGCTGTTCTTCAGAAGCAGCTGCTACCTCTTCCGCGCCACTTGCATTTTGTCCAGCAATGGATGATATATCAGCAGAAGAAGAAGTTACTTCCTGAAGACCTGCTGACATTTCTTGCACGGTTGCAGATACTTCTTCAATCTCAGGGGTCATTTCCCTTGTGCTTTTGATTATTTGTTCAAATTTATCAGAAGTTGCTTCTGATATCTCTAAACCATCTTCTGCATTTTTGGATACTTTCCCCATAATAGTAACAGACTGTTCTGTATCCATTTGAACTTCTCCAATAAGAGAAGCAATATGTTTTGCAGATGTTTGCGACTGTTCTGCCAGCTTTCTTACTTCATTTGCTACAACAGAAAATCCTTTTCCGTGCTCACCAGCTCTTGCAGATTCAATTGCCGCATTTAATGCTAATAAATTGGTTTGATCTGCTATTGAACTGATTACTTCTATTATCTTGCCAATTTCTTTAGAGCGGTGGTGCAAAGAATCAATTACTAGGTTTGACTGTTTGACAGAATCATAGATAAATTTCATTTGTGTTAAGTTTTTTTCAACAAAAAGTCCACCTTCTTCTGCAACTTTTGATGTTTCTTTTGATAAAGCTGATACAGTCGAAGATCGTTCTGCTATTTGTAGAACTCCTTGTAAAATTTCTTCTAATGAATGGCTATTATTTTCAATTTTGCTTGTAATATTTTCAGCATCACTAGCAATTTGCTGAACAGAAGTGCTTACTTGATCAGATGCTGCTGAGGTTTGCTCTGCACTTGCCATTAATTGTTCAGATGACGCTGTCACTTGTTCCATAGCTTTATTTAATTGATCAACGATTTGTCTTAAATAAAGCTGCATTTGTGAAAAACTTTTAGAAAGCTGTCCAATTTCATCATTTGATTCCACGTTGATCGTTTCCGTTAAATCACCGTTGCTAATTCGATTGGCACTATTTGTTAATTTCTTTAATGGAGAAATAATAGACCTAATAATAAAAAGAACAAGTCCACTACCAATTAAAATAGAGGCTACTAACACAATAGCCGTTACGACAAATATACTCATAGATGCCTGTGATATCTCCGAATCAAACATTATTCCAGAAATTTTCCATCCAGTTTTGTCGTCCGTTTCATATACCACTATTTTTTTGTTCTGTTCCTCAATATAGTTATATTCTCCACTTTTATTTCCGTAAATTTCTTTTAACCAATTAGGTTGCCCTGACGGTTTTGTACCTGATTTTTCATTAGGATGATAAATATAATTTTCGTTTTTATCCAATAAGACTAAATAGCCCTGTTCGCCAATTTTGCTTCCGCGAATCATATCTTTTAGCGAGCTGATTTTCAAATCAATTCCTATAACACCTTTTTGATCATATGTAGATTTTGCAAACGTTACAATTGAATTCCCTGTTCTTCCATCTTCCCGAGGCTGCAGCATTACAATCTTGCCATTTGCTTTCATTGCCTCTTGATACCAAGGCTCTGCCGTTGGTTCTAGGTCACTGGGAACCTCTTGATTTGCATTTAAGAACATTTCTCCATCTTCTCGAACATAATAAACATTGGAAACATCTTGATTTTGACCTAAATATTGTGTAAACATATTTAGAATTTCATCTGTGTTGCCATCAACCATTGTTGCCTCAATATTATTTGCTAAAAAAGTGGTGTCTTGTTCTTTTTTATCAGTAATTTTTCTAATTTCTTCATGGATGAAGGATACGCTTTGATGTGCAGAAATAATCATGTTTTTTCCAATTTTTTGTTTTGCACTTATGTAGGATATAGAACCAATAATTAAACTAGGTATAACCAAAATAGATAAAAAAGATAAGATCAATTTCTTTCTCATTGACATTGCTCGGTTTCCTTTTTTATATACGTTTTTTTTACTAAATACATTGTTCCTTTTTTTTTCTTTGCCATCTCCCTCCTTCTTTTTTCTTATACGTCTCCATTTTAATCCCATTAAAATTGCTCCTTTAAAACTAGTGATATGAATTTTATCGACAATTCAGCAAATTATTATAGTAAAATAGCCACTTTTCAGAAAAAAGTTTAGAAAAAGAAAGTTTTTTGTTTAAATCCCCTTCAAAAAGTCCTGTTTTTCCTCTTTTTAAACCACAACATGTGTTAATGGCAGCTTTTGCATATAATTTTTTATATTCGCGATAACTACTTCTCCTATTCTTTCTGCACACTCTTCTGTTGCACCGCCAATATGACTAGAACAGATAATATTATCTAGTTGTGCCAGTTCGAGGTTTGGTGGCTCCTTGCTAAACACATCAAGGGCAGCCCCCTTTATTTTGTTTTCTTTTAAACATTGTATAAGTGCTGCTTCATCAATTAAATCTCCTCTGGAAATATTAATTAAATAAGCGCTTTTTTTCATAAGAGACAGATTTTGTTTGTTTAATAAATGATAAGTAGACTTTTTCAAGCTGGTGCATATTACGAGATAATCTGTTGTCTTTAAAAGCTCTTCCAACTCGAGGAACTGAACACCTAGTTTGTCTGCTGCTACTTCATCTTTATAATTTCCGTATGCAACGATATCCATATCAAATCCTGTTGCTCTTTTCGCTACTTTTTTACCAATCTCCCCAAATCCAATAATCCCCAGTCTTTTTCCTTCTAAATCATTTCCCATTAATAAATTCCAGCCACCATTTTTCACGATTTCATTTGATTGTGCTAAATGTCTTGAACTGCACAGAAGTAAACCAAAAGCTAAATCTGCTACTGACGAGGCATTTTGTCCTGGTGTATTGGTAACGGATATCTTTCGTTTTGCCGCTTCTTCTAAATCAATACTGTCAACTCCTGTGCCAAACTTTGAGATATATTTCAACTTTGGAGCAGCATCCATGATAGTTCGATCGATTTTTTCTACACCTGTTATAATTATTTCTGCATCACTTACATGATCAAGCAATGATTCTTTTTTTGTTACAATCGACGTGACTTTTGCTCCATTTTTTTCTAATTCTTCAGTTATTTTTTTATTTTCTGCTACAAACACTTCACTTAAGGATAACAAAACTTTTGTCATCGTTGCACCTCTCTCCTATTGATTAGTCATTTCAAAAATGCTTTTTTTATTTATTATGATATAAAAGCTAACATTAATCATCAATTTTCGGGAAAAATATGCTTTTTTTGTAGGTTACCATGCATTGCAACTCTCAATGAGTCCGCAGCCTGCATACACTTCGCTTTCCTGCGGGCGAGCGTCGAGCCTCCTCGCTACGCTGCGGGGTCTCGTCTTTCTCGCATTCCCGCGGGAGTCTTCGTGTATGCAGGCTACTCCTTGCTTTAATTATCACAAACTTAACCAAACTGCCTATTTTCATCCTTCATGGTATTTTAGATAATCTGAAAAATACAAACTATTTTCCTATTTGTTATGCTAAAATGGATGGCAGGAATAATGACATAAGGAGAGATAATATGTCTATATGGAAAGTTAAAAGAAAAGTTAAAAATGTACTTATACAAGAAAATGACCAAGAAACACAAGAAATGAATGGACAGATTCAAGTTGCTGCTGATCAACTAAACGGTGTGGTGGAACAAATGAAACTCGCTGCCTGCTCCTTAAATACCACCTCTGAATCTAGTAAAAACAGTACTTTAGACTTAATGAAGCAAAGTGAAAGGACCGTAGAATATACCCTTCAAGTATCCGACAAAATGCGGACAATTGAATCATCTGCTAGTGAAATTTCTATGGTATCCAAAAAAATTCATGAACACAGCCAATCATCCTATAACGAGTTAATTCATTCTCTATCTTCTTTGTCTGCCTTACAAGAAAAATACGATTCATTATTATCCAATCATTATTCATTGCTTAAACAAATGGAAAGTTTAGTAAATCACTCTCATAATATTAATAAGATTCTTTCAACAATCGGATCTATTTCTCAACAAACGAGTATTCTTTCTTTAAATGCTACGATAGAGGCAGCAAGAGCCGGAGAACATGGGAAAGGTTTTGCTGTAGTTGCAAGCGAAGTTGGCAAACTTGCCAATCAAACAAGTACTGCCGTTGAACAGACAAGAAATAATATTTTACAAGTACAAGAAGAAATTTCCATTACTACAAATATGGTTCAAACAGAAACAGAACAAATCGAATCTGGTTCAGGCGAATTACAGCATATTGGAAATTTATTAGACAACTTTAAAAATAATTTAAATACAATTACCTCCATGGTTTCTAATTCTAGTGAAGAGGTGGATGCGCAATCTACAAGTGTTAAAGAGATAGCCAACCTTCTAGAGGAAATCTCCAAAAGGACGATTTATAATAAAGAATATGTTTCTCAAGTAATTAACGATATGGATCAACAGCACAAAAACGTTGAGGAAATAATCATGATCAATGAATTATTACATACAACTTCTGAAGCATTGCAAACGATTATCACAGTTAAAGATTCCATCTCGTTAACATCGGAACAGAAAGAATTTATTTATACTATTCAAAAGCAATTACAAGATAAAATAAACCTTTCATCTCTTTCTGAAATGAATGATGCTTATCATAAAAATTGGTTGGATACTATTTTAGCCGAGCATTCAGAGTTAGATGCTATATGGTCCAACAGACTAGACGGCAGCTTCCTTTACAGCAAACCAAAAGCTCTGCTGATCAATGCAAGTATACGAAAATGGTTTATCGAAGCATGCAAAGGAAAATCGTTTATTACAAGTGCCTATACATCTGTTTTAACCAAACGACCTTGTATTACCATTTCCTTTCCCATTTTAAAAGATCAAGAAGTTGTTGGCGTAGTTGGAGTGGATATTTCGTTTTAAATAGTGAAATAAGAAAACGTGGGAAGCAGATCATACAAACGAAGGCCGTCATATGTATATGGCGGCCTTCGTTTGTATGCTTTATCAGACTTACCTGCGCTTGTCTCTCTTTTTTGCATCTTTAAAAGGAGTTTACGCCAAGTTAGAAATCGGATAAAAAAATACTATTATAATCTATCGCTGGCAGTGCTCCAATTTTTGTTGCCACCATTGCTCCTAAGAGATTCCCTTTTTGAACATAATCTTCTAATTCCACTAGAGAAGTCGGCATTCCTTTTCTATATATATTATAAAGAATTGCCGCCATAAAGGCGTCGCCAGCTCCGGTAGTATCTTTTACTTCGATAGGATCTCCACTTGCTTTTATTGCTGTATGATACAGCAAACCATACGCCCCTTGTTCCCCCATTGTAAGAAGAACAAGCGGAATATTATATTGCTTCAACATTTTTAATCCTGCTTCCACTGACTGTACTTCAAATAAAAATAATAATTCTTCTTCTGATAATTTTAATACATCCAAAAGAGGAAAAAAGCTTCTTATAATATGTCTGCATTCTTGTTCACTTGTCCATCTTTGCAAGCGTATATTTGCATCAAAACTTACAATAAGTTGGTTATCCTTTGCAAATTTCATTGCTTTTTCCGTTGCTTTCCGCGCCGTTAAATGAAAAAGTGTTCCTGAACCAAAATAAAATATCTTTTTATCTTGAATTGTCTCCATTAGAATATCTTTTTCTGAGATAACATCATCTGGTGTATCATTGATATAAGAATGAAAATGCCGCTCTCCTTTTTTATCTAAATGAACATAAACACCACTTATTTTTTTCTCAGATGAAAAAATACTATAATCTAAATGAATGAACTCTTTTTCTAGTTCTTTTCGTACAAAAAAACTATCATCACGCCTGCCCAATTTTGTTACATAATAACTTGGAATTTTTAAACGGCTTAAATGAACAGCCACGTTAACGGACGCACCTCCAAGTTTTTGTTCAAATTTATCATTATTTGTATTCATAGAGATGTAATCAATAAATGCATCTCCTATCGAAATAATCCCTCGTTTTTCCAATTGCATCTTCCTTTACAAAAGTTTCGATATCATCATCATACTAGGATTCTTGTATATTTACCAAACTATCTTTTTTCCAACATTTCTATTTTAATAGTTGAAACCTTTTTATCCTTTTTTACGTCTTTACATATGCACTTCACTTACCATTTTTTTATTCACTATTTATGCTCAACATTAAGAAAGTTGAGCCTGCTTTATTGAAAAATTAGGAGTGTTGCTTTTGGAAGAAATTTGTTATGATATGGTAGGACATATATGCATGAAATAATAAATATACATAGTAAAAACTATAAGAAAAGTATTAGGAGTGAATAGCTTGAACGAATTATGGAATATTATTGTCGCTATTATTCTAGGAATAGTAGAAGGTCTGACAGAGTTTGCACCCGTTTCCTCTACAGGCCATATGATTATTGTCGATGATTTATTATTAAAATCAAAAGATATTTTTGATGAACCAGTGGCAAATACCTTTAAAATTGTTATTCAGCTAGGTTCTATTTTAGCCGTTGTTATTTTATTTAAAGATCGTTTTTTAAATCTTTTAGGACTTAAAAAGGATATTAACGGACAAAAAACAAGAGGACATAAATTAAGCTTAGTACAAATTTTTATTGGCCTGCTTCCTGCTGGAATACTAGGTGTATTATTTGAAGATTATATTGATGAAAATCTATTTACAATGGCTACCGTTGTTTATGCCTTAATCGCTGGGGCCATCTTAATGATTATCGCTGATTTTATCCAAAAAAGACGAAAAACACCTGTTGCATCAGTTGATAAAATTACAAATAAACAAGCTTTTTTAATTGGCCTTTTCCAATGTGTTTCTTTATGGCCAGGGTTTTCTCGTTCTGGTTCCACCATTTCAGGGGGAGTCATATTAGGATTAAGCCACCGTGCTGCTGCTGATTTTACCTTTATTATGGCCGTTCCTATTATGGCTGGAGCCAGTTTTTTATCGTTACTTAAAAATTGGCAATATATCACAATGGACGCACTTCCATTTTTTATCGCAGGTTTTATCAGCGCCTTCATTTTTGCAGTAATCTCAATTCGTTTCTTCTTAAAACTAATTGATAAAATTAAATTAGTACCATTTGCGATTTATCGAATTGTACTGGCTATTGTATTAATATTAATCTTTTTCTAAAACAACTTTGAACTATATATTGCAAAAAGCACTACCACAGTTCCGTAATGGTAGTTTTCCAATTAGCAGACTAAATCATTTTGATTTGGTCTTTTTTATTAATTTCACAAAAAGATTACGTGGTTTTAAACGATGGAATCACACTCTAGAAAGTAGTGATGTTTGTATGGTAAAAGGTACGTGATCTACTATGAACTAGGAGGATTCATTGTAATAATATGTTAAACTGACACTAGGGTATGTGAATATCTGTTCGCAAACCAACGTAAGCATATCTGTAGCACGTTCTAAAATTTTAAATGGGGGATTATATTGAATAAAATGCTGAAATTGAAATTAATATTTGTAACGCTAAGTTGTTGTGGTTTGATTATGTATTTACTTTTTTATTTTCATCAATATTCAATTAGCAATAACCAGTCTGCCCTAGAATCACATTTTAAAGAATGGCTTAAAAATGAAAGTAAAGAATATGAACCAAAAATTTTAGATGTTCGGCAATTAGACAAATCAAATTCTTATCTAGTTCTATTTGAGACGAAAGATAAAAATCAGATAGGCTACGCACGTTACTTAAAAGGATGGAACGGTAAATTTAAGCCAGATAATTACCATTTTGGAACGGAGAAAGTTCGTTTTGAAGAAATTGATACGAATATTGGTAAGTTTGGAATTGTATTAGGATTAAACCCTGCTTTAAAAATCAATCATATAAAAGCTCCAATAGTAGATGAAGCACTCAGTTTTACATTTAAAGTTTCTGAGGATCAATGGTTTTTTAGATATAAAAAAATCCCAAAAGATATAAACCATCAAGTTTTTTCCAATTTAGAATTATTTGATAAAAATAATAAAGAGCTTGAATATACAGAATTATTTTAAAAAATATTCAAAGTTAAATTCACCAATATTTTCATTAAACTATATCATCACTTAAGTTGATTATGAAAATAAGATTAATTTCTAATAAATGCTTAGCATAAACCAAGCGTTAGAGTGTAGAAAAAGTAAGACTGCAAAATTTTATACACAAGTTTCCAAAAATGAAATCACCTGTCTTTTTTCATTTATTTACTTAAAGCATATTGGGGATTCAAAAAGCATCCTATTCTTACTATTTTCTTTAAATTACTATATCTCCCCTATGCTCCAGTCATATTTTTTTGACAAGAGTTTAGAATAATATTTTTCCAATAGTAAACCGTTTTCGATTTACTAAATCCCCCCTAGTTAAAAAGGCTCATTTTAAAACGGATATGAAAAAAAACGTAGAAAATCCTTTCCATTATACCATATTTTTGGTAATATCCTAAAAGTAGCAAAAATTTGAGGAGTTAGTAAAAATGACTGTTTTACTAGATAATAATGATTTGGATAATTTATTATTTTATATAAATAAACTTCGTCAGGATTTAATTGAAGTTGGATTAAATCATGGATTAGCAAGCAAGGAAACGCTTATATTAAGTCAGAAATTAGATTATTATATTCATCAATATCAAAGAATTATTTACAATCAATCATAACTTACATCTTTATATACTATCGGGGACTCTTTCTTCATCTCCGTCTAAAAAAATGTAGTAGCACGAAACAATAATAAAGGCTGGAGAGGAAAGTTATTTTAAGCTTCTTTTGCAAAAAACTAGCTACTAAACAACAGTCTAAAAACTTATTAAACTAATTTGCACCTGATGGAAAATCGACTAACTATACAATATTGATTGCCTATACCTCTCGCCCCTTACTCTTTATCTTTATGGTTTCTTGCACTAGGTGCCATCCTGTACCTCGCATCTAGAACGCTTCCAAACATAGAATGTTTTATGCCTTTACCTTTAAAACTTTTCAAAACAAATAGGCACTGATAAACAGTACCTATTCCATATGTTTTCTTAAAACTCTTTTCTTGCCATTTTTCACTTCCAATATATCAAGCAAAAAAATGAAAATTGGTATTCCAACAATTAATCCCCATACACCAAAAAAATGCTCTGAAAAAATAAGGATTATAAAAGTGAAAAACACTGGTAAATCCGTCTTAGAAGACATGAGTTTTGGATTTAATATATATGCTTCAATCGCATGAATAACCATAATAAGAATAACAATTGTGATGACCTGTGGCATTCCACCTAATGTGTAAGCAATGGTGCCTAAGGGCAGTAAGGAAAGAATAACACCTGCAACTGGAATAAGTCCAAGAAAAAAAATCATAATGCCTATTCCGAATAGTTGTGGAAATCCTAAAAAATATAAAGCCACTGTCGTAAGAGTACTGTTAAATAGAGCAATAATAAATTGTGCCTCTATTACTTTTCCAAAGGTACCAGCAAATTTTCGTCCAAAATACATAAACTCTTCATAAATTGCTGCTATTTTACTTTTGCTGACCTGTTGTGAAAATTTTTTCAACTTTTCCTTTTCTAATAAATAAAACAAACTTAATATAATTCCCAAAAAGAACTGCAAGCCTATATTACCTATACTAGTAAAGTAAGGCAGCAATAAAGCAACCCCTTGTCGCAAGTAAGTAGAAATATGATAATTTTGAATAATATGTACAAAGTAGTTATAAACAACATTATTATGCGGCTGTGTATAAAAATCAATAATTTGTTTGATCAGCTGTGTTATTTCCACTAGAATAATCGGCAAATACATACTAATTCCAAAACACAACGCTCCAATTACCAGGCTGTATAGAAGAATAACGATAATATTACGTTTTATTGGAATTTTTCTTGCAAAAACATTCACAAATCTCTCCATTAGAAAAGAAAAAATAAAGGTAAACAAAATAAGATTTATCATACTGTGGACTGAGTAAAGAGTAACTGCAAATAAAACAAGAATGAGAAATCGTTTCAAATCCTTGTTAACAATAAATCTAGAAAAATAATCCATTTAAAAGACTCCTGACAATTGTTGAATAACTTATTATGTTAACTGTTTTCTACTTAAAAAGGCACGAATCTCCTTCCTTATCATTATTTACGAATAAGTAAAAAATAACAAGGAATATTTCGCTAAATCCAAACATTTCTCCTATTCTTATACTATCAATAAGAAGCTTGTTTTGTTAACTATTTCTATAGTATTTTCTACCTCAGTGGTTATTTTTAGTTTTACTTTTACATCTCTTCCATGTTCTGAAAATCGTGTAGCTCTGATAAACCCTCTTTATCTACAAAAAAGCATCATCCACTAAACGAATAATGGTGCTGATGCTTTTTTGGTTACTTCACTTCATATAAATAAATTCTCCAATAGCCTTGATCTGTTTCGAATTGTTTGCGAAAAACCAAACTATTATCCTGAGGATTTTCAATACGTACTGCTGAAAGAATAAATCGTCCACCCATTTTCTTAAGCTGTTCTGTATTTAAATTCAGATGATGAATTACTTTCTTTGTGTTTTTAGAATATTGATAATGCTTTCCTAATTCATCTACAAAAATATAACATCTTCCACCCCAGTCATCAAAGTATACACGGAGCGGTTTATTTTTGTTTAATTCTGGTTCAATTATCTTTCGAAACTCCTGCTTATAACGTAAAGGATAAATATTACTATAAGAATCCAGCGTGTAAAAACCATTATATTGAGCAACATCTGGATGCATGCCAATACTAACTACCCGGTATTGATCCATCGGAAGCTTAATATAGTTTTTTATTTGTGTAAATTCATCTTTTGCAAAATACTGACCATAGCTCGGTTGATGATTGTATTTAACTTCTTCATTATTCGGCACTAAAACAAGCAATTGTAGAGATATGAGTAAATACGTGATTTTTTTTCCTTTGCTTCCCATTTTCCAAATCATGCTTAAGGATAGAGCAAACAAAACATAAATAATCATTGGTCTTAAATAATGAAATCTAGCAAAGTTGAAAGTTGTTAAAATACTAATACGCTCTTTTAATGGCTGCCATGCTTCAAAAAACCAAAAGGCATACCAAGTGGATAGCAATACATTCAATATATGAAGGCCAATAAATAATTTATGGTCTTTCCATGTTTTTTTCCAAAGTACCATAAACAAACAAAAAAGGGTTAATGGCAGAATAATAAATTGATGAATGGTTCTATCCTGATTATGGCTGATTACATAATTTTTCCCAACAAGTCTAATTGTTTGCCAAAAAGATAATTTTGATTGATAAAACACATCTCGATTTGTCAGCTCATGCGTTGGTGCAATCATGGATGCTACCAATCGATAATCAATGCATAAATAAATAAGCAGCATGTAGAAAATCGATAAAAATAACGGCATATTCCATTTTTTTGTTTTAATTACATCGTAAATCCAGATAAATCCCATTGCGGTAAGAAAATAAAAGAAGCCTATTACAAACGTCGAGAAAAAAGGCAAAATCGTTAATACAATGTAATTTTTCCAATGCTTATCCCCTGAGCGAATATTTAAGAAACTCCACAGTGCCAGTGGCATTCCAAGTATACTCAGCATCCCTGATGGCCAGTAAGGGGTTAAAGAAAAGGCCAGTGCTGTTCCAATAGAAATAAAGGAATTTTCCTTACTCTTAAATACAAACTTTTTCAGAAGTAAATACATCCCTAAAAAAGCAATAAATCTTGTAATCGCTTGACTTAATCCATATGCAATGACTGGTGGAAACAACTGAAATAAAAAAACCATCGCATAATACTCGGAATAATACGTATCCCTCGAAAAGTTGCCATTCATAATTTGTTCCATCGGTGTATTCAATGGTGCAAAAACTTTGCCGCTATCCTTTAACACTTGATACCAGCCCAAGTTAGAATCTACATTATCATGGATGCGCATATGCGCGTTTTCATTTAATAAGAAATAGGGGGATACCCATATTGAAATAATAATGATTGCAATAATCATATAAAGATTTTTTTTGTTTATTTTTTTTTGTTGCTGAATCATTGTAAACTCCTTGGCCCTTGCTTGTATTTATGTGGAAACACTACATATTTTTGTCCGATATAATTTAGAATTGTATAGAGTCCACTACCAAAAAGGACTGCGATCTCTTCTGTATACCCAACTGGAATAGCAAGCATTTTCACTATTTCTCCAACAAGTTCTAATCCAATTTTATAAGCAGCAATATACGATACAATAATAACAATCGCAAATCGAATACTGCTCCCCATAAACGGCGCCTTGCTTTCAAACGTAAATCGTTTATTTAAAAAATAACTAACACATGCTCCAAGACAATTTCCTATAAAGGTGGACGTCCAATAGTTCAATTGCAAGAAGCTTAAACAAGTATAAGTAATACTTAGTCCAATCAGTGTATTAATAACACCTATGAGAAGAAACTTAATAAAAGGATGTCTGAACATTATATATGTACCTTTGTTCTAGCATTTTCTTCTGTGCTTTTATTGCATAAATTAGACTCAATAATATAACGGGGACGCTGCTTTACCTCTTCATATATTTTTCCAATATATTCTCCGATTAGGCCTATACTCATTAATAACAATCCGCCAATCAGCCAAATCGATATCATAAGCGATGCCCAGCCAGCTTCTGTATCTCCCATAAATTTTTCTATGAGAACATAAACACCAGCAATCATACTAATAAAAAAAGATAAGAATCCAATCAATGTAATAAAACGAATTGGCTTAACACTGAATGACGTAATGCCATCTAATGCAAAAGCGAGCATTTTTGCCAATGGATATTTTGATTCCCCTGCCTCACGTGCTTTACGCTCATAATATACTTTTGTTGATTTAAACCCTAATAAAGGAACTACCCCTCTTAGAAAAAGATTCGTTTCTTGAAAGCGCAGCATTTCTTTTAAAGCCCGCTTGCTTAATAATCGATAATCCGCATGATTATAAACAAGAGATAAACCTAATTTCCCCATCAGCTTGTAAAAACCTTCAGCTGTTGTTCTTTTGAAGTAGCTGTCTGTATCCCGTTTGCTTCTTACTCCGTATACTACATCAAACCCATTTAGATATTGCATGACAAATTCTCTTATTACAGAGGTGTCATCTTGTAGATCTGCATCAATGCTTATCACACAATCAGAAAACTTCACAGCTTCTTCTAAACCTGCTAATAAAGCCTTTTGATGTCCGAAATTCCTAGAAAGCTTTATCCCGCTTACATACGAATCAAGACGGCATGCCTCTTCAATTTTGAACCATGTGGAATCTTTGCTTCCATCATCGATAAATAATAACTGACTTTTCTTGCTGATTAATTCATCATCGATTAAGTTGTTTAAAACATCCTTTAAATGATAATAGGTGTTGTCAAAAACTTCTTCTTCGTTATAGCATGGTACTGCTATCGTTAAAATTGGTTCTTTCATAAAAAATCCTCACTTCTCTTAAACTAACGGTATCTTTTTTTATTCTTCGCAGAAATCTAAAAATAATCATTGTTATTCTCATGTAAAGACGATTAAAAAGAAAAAAAGTTTCATTTTTTTAAATAAAGGGCTACCATGAAAAAAGGCTTTTGCTCTCTCAATGAGTCCGCAGCCTGCATACACTTCGCTGTGCTGCGGGGTCTCGTCTTTCTTGCATTCCTGCGGGAGTCTTCGTATATGCAAGCCGCTTCCTGTTTCAAACTTATACCATAAAAAAATGGAATGCTGCTTCTTTTCATGCGTCATGGTGCAATTTTGGTTGCATAGATGTCTTCTCTGAAATAGATTCTGTTTTAAGCACTTGTAGCGGTTTCTTGTCTAGTCAATCTAATCAAAAACCATGGACGTTGTACAGGTTTAAAGAAAAACCATATACAATTGGAATATTCTTCATGATAAGGCATCATTGTAACATATCTTATATGAAAAAATGGTGAAGAAAAGGTAAAAAATTTATTATTTTCCGCTCTTGCTACTAATAACATCGTTTTCAAGCGTGTTGATTAACCAATAACTCCCTAAATTCTGGAGCCTGCCCCCCATCATGGTAATGCATTTCGTGCACTATGATATGCTCCCGAATTTTGGTTTTTGGTCCTGATTCACTCTTTATCGGACAAACTCTCCTCTTTTCTCTGCTGTTTTGAGTCTGATTGCTCTTTTATCGGACAAATTCCCCTCTTTCTCTGCTGCCATGAGAATCGGCATAGATAGCTACGAGCCTTCTTTTTACAATAAAAACCAAATACACAATTTTTTCAAATGTGCATTTGGTTTTTATTTATGTTTAATTATTTGGTCGTTTGAACGGCCACCAATTCGCTTCTCCAAAATTTTTCACCATTACTGGGATAAAAAGCGGTAGAATTAAAAATGCATATAATGCTAATCCTGCTAACACAATGCTGGCAATTTGCAGTAGAGATAGCATACCAGAAGGCATCATTGCTGCGAATGTTCCGCCTAAAATAATCGCAGCAGAAATAATAACAGTTCCCATTTTTTTCATTGCCTCGAGCATCGCTTCAGCAATCGTCAAATCACGATATTCATTAAAACGATCCATTAAAAAGATGCTATAATCAACGCCTAATGCGACTAATATAACAAATCCAAAGAAGGGTACTGCCCAACTAATTCCCGTATAGCCTAATAAATTTACATAAATCGCTTCGTTTATTCCCATTGCCGTATAAAAGGATAAAATCAACGATCCAATTATATAAGCCGGCATAATAATGGAACGGAATAAAAAGATAAGAATAATAGATATACCTAACAGCATAAAAACAACAGTTCTAGAATAATCTTGATCGGACATTGTCCGTAAATCAGCATTTGTGCTTGTTATTCCGCCAATTGCTATGTCTGCATTTTCCAATTTTGTTCCTTTTGTTGCTCTGCTTACTGAATCCTTTAATTCATCAACCTGATTAATTGCTTCATTGGAATAGGGATTAGCAGAGAAGACAACATCCATCGTCATAATTTTATGATCCTTCGATAAATAAGTCTTTATTGATTGTGCGAAATCTTTGCTTTCCAATACTTCCTCTGGCAAATAAAAACTGTCTTTATCATTTTTCGATAAACCGGATAAATAATCTGTTGCTGAGCCTAATCCACCCGAAACTTTATCTAAGCCTTGTGCACTTTGATTCAGCCCGTCAGATAATTGTCCGATTTGGTCACCTATATTACTAAATCCAGTTAATAATTGTTTCTGTCCATCATTAATGCCACTTAAACCATTCGCTAATTTTGGCATATTGGAAATTATTTGTCCTTGACCATCTGCCAGTTGATTTAACCCTTTTTGCTGTGCTTGAATGCCGGCAATTAATTGCTCCAGACCAGTTCCAAGCGCTGCCTGATTTTTCACTGCTTCTGCATATCCGCTATTCGCCTGTTGTAATCCCCCTTGCAGACCAGATAGACCTGTATTTAATTCCTTCATGCCAGCTGCCAATTGTGACAATTGAGTTTTTGTTGTTAAAAACCCCTCTTTGATTCCTTTATATGCTTCCTCTTCTCCTAAACCATTATACTTTTGTTCTAAATAAGCAAACGATTCATCTGGCACTTGATTGATGCCCTTCGACAGCTCTTTTAATCCTGCTTCAATTTTTTGATATTCACTTACAATGGTGGATAAATTCGATTCTATTTCTTTATAACCTGGCTGCAGCTTCTGATGAGCAGCTAATAATTTTTCTGCACCAATTTCTGCTTCTTTTAATCCTTGAATAATCTGATCTGATCCAGCAGAGCCTTGACGAATGCCATTTTCAATTTTGGTTAAATTTGTTTGAATCTCGTTTAAACCTGACTGAATTCCAGAAGTCCCGCTTATTAGATCATTGATGCCTTTTGATGCATTATTCAATTCTGGTTTTGACTTAGAAAGTTCACTACCCGCATCATGAAGACCATCACTAATTTTGTCCAACCCTTGTTTTCCTTCCCCTAAACCTTCTTCTAAACTTTCTGCCTGTTTATGAACATATAAATCATCAATAGGTTCTCCAGTTGGGCGTGTAACTGATCGAACTTTATCCACTAATGATACCTTTGCTAATTCCTTGCTTATATTTTCTGCTATTCCTAAATATTCAGTTGAATTCATTTCTTCATCATTTTTAATAACAACAGTAGAAGACAATGCTTCCCCAGGACCAAAGCTATCTGCAATGGCATTAAAAGCTTTAATGGAGGAAGCATCATCACCAATTTCATCTAAAGAATTGAAAGATAACTTTCCATCATAGGTTACGAGAAATGGGACACAAACAATTGCCACAATCAGTAAAGCAATAAGCGGTCTATTTAACGAGAATTTCCCAGCAATTGCCCATACTTTACTTTCCCCATGTTCTGCAGTTGATTTCGATGGCCAAAATATTTTTTGACCAAGAACCAGCATAAAGAACGGAACTAATGTAAAGAGTGCGATTAATAATAATGCTGCCCCCACTGCAACAGCAGAAGCGGACTGATATAGCTTAAATTGGGAAAATCCAATCGCTGCAAAACCGATCATTACGGCAATGCCGCTGAAAAGAACCGTTCGACCTGCATTTTTATACGTTTCAAGTATTGCCTCTACTATACTTTCTCGATGGGAAAACTCTTCTTTAAAACGGGATAGCAGCAAGATGCAATAATCTGTTCCAATTCCAAATAATACGGCTACCAAAAATATTTGCGTATAATTAGAAATCGGAAAATCAAATTTATCCACAAGTATGGAAACAATAGATTGAGATGCTAAATAAGAAACACCAACTGTAATTAACGGAATCAGTGGAGCAATGATTGAGCGGAAAACGATCAATAACACCGCTAAAATAAATACAACGGTAATCCCTTCCGTCTTCTTTAACCCTTCTTCTGAGCTTTTGGTTAAATCCTGATCAATCATCCAATTGCTTGTATAATAATGATCCACCTTGATGCCCTTTACTTCATTATATAATGCATCACTAACTTCCTCTGCATCTCTGTTATTCCAACTCACTGACAGCGAAACCAATATTGTTTTGCCATCTTTCGAAACTAGCTGATCTTCAAGATTTTTATCTAGAAAGTGTGAAAGAATCTTGGTAATGCCTAATTGCTTCTTATTCTTTTCTAATTTTTGTACTGCCTCTTTTGCCTCTGCTATTTCTTTTGTTGTTAACTTTTTGTCTTCATGAAAAACAAGAGCAACCGTAGATTGATCACCAATATTCTCTTGTTTTTGTATCTCCTCTATTATTTTGCTAGCTTGTGCAGAACTAACATCATCTGGCAGACTGATTTGTCCTTTTTCCCTCACTAAATCTGCCATATTCGGTGCAAGAAAAAATAAGCCTACAATAACGATTACCCAGGCAATAGGAATAAACCATTTTCCTTTTAATAATGTATTCACTCTGTCTCCTCCACTACTATTTCTTTACTTTCAACAATTAACTTGTCTAATTTCTCAAAAGTAGTTAAAAAAGCACTAATCTCTGTTTCATCAAATTTAGTAATAATGGATTCTACTAATCGATGAATTCTTTCTTCCATTTTTGTAAAAATAATGTGTCCCTTATCGGTTAATGTTAAATAAATCACTCTTCTATCCTTTTCATCACGGGTTCTTTCAATATATTCTTTTTCATACAACCGATTAATAATAGAAGTAATCGCACTTTTTTTCACTCCAAAAACAGAGGCTAATTCTGAAGATGTACATACGTTTACTCTATTTATGTAGCGCAATGTATAATGCTGTTCACATGTTAGAACATCGCCAATTTCTAATCTAATTAGATTTTCCAGTTTCCTATTGACAGAAAAATTAATATCGACATAACGATTCACCACATCTATCGTTTTTTGTTTACTAATTGGATCCACCTCACATTCTTTTTTTTAGTTCAAACACTTAACTATTAAACAGTTTAACTTTAATTGTTTTTTCCTGTCAATCATTACTATATCTATTTCGATTATTTTATATGGAATTTGACTCAGCATACCAATCGACATTACTTGTTTAATAAAAAGAAAGCTTGAATTTATTTAACTGTTGTATGTTGTATGTTGTAAGTTGTAAGTTGAAGCTTTAGAATGCAAGCATTTAGCTGCACCCTAGAATATTATGTCTATGCTATAATAGGAAAAATAGGCGTATTATTTGGAGGAATTATGAAGACATTTGATATGAAAAACACATTAATGGAAGCTTTAGGTATTGAAATAACTGCAGTAAAAACAGACGGCACATGTATAGCCACGATGCCGGTTGATTCACGTACAAAACAACCTTTTGGCTATTTACATGGAGGAGCATCCGTTGCCTTGGCAGAAACAGTTGCAAGTCTAGGCGCTGCTAATCTTGTCGATTTGGAAACACAAGCAGTATTCGGACAAGAAATTAATGCAAATCATATTCGCTCTAAAAAAGACGGCATGGTAACGGCTATCGCATCTGTTATTCATCAAGGAAGAACAAGCATGGTATATGAAACCAAAATTGTGGATGAGGAAAAAAACCTAATCAGCATCTCCCGCTGTACGATTGCAGTAGTAACTAAGCGAAAGTGAATGAAGAGAAAAAAATAGCCAAAGGATTACAGCCATTAATCCTTTGGCTATTTTCTATAACAAGGCTTATACGCGGAAAGCAAAAGAGAACTCTCACTACAACCTTTATTTCCAGATAAGACACCCATGCAAACAAATTTGCACCATGGCACATGAAAAGAAGCATTTTTCTTAAATTAAAAGCAGGGAGCAGACAGCATACACGAAGACTCCCGTGGGAATGCGAGAAAGACGAGATCCCACAGCGCAGCGAGGAGGCTCGTCGCTCGCCCACAGGAAAGCGGAGTGTATGCTGGCTGCGGACTCATTGAAATAGCCAACGCCTAAGAGAATAATCAAACAGTACCTCCTCTTCTTAAAACCACCGTCAAATCAAGCTGTTTTAATCATTTACTTGTATATACCCTAGCCTCAAATGGCTTCAACTCTAAGCCCGTCGTACATTCATGTTCATCTATATCATAATTAGAAAGCAATAAATTATCCGAATGAAGCTCCACTACACGATTTTGAAAATTTGCTTCAGAAGATGTCATATTAACAATTACAACAATTTTTTTATCTGCCAATGTTCTTGTATAAGCAAAGATATCCTCATTTTCTCTATCAATTAAATCAAACCTTCCATATGTTAAAATTGGTCCATTTTTCTTTAATTCAATCATCTTTTTATAATAGTGATAAATAGAATTAGGATCCTTTTTCTGATTTTCTACATTTATCTCTAAATAATTAGGATTTATACCCAACCACGGAGAAACAGTGGAGAACCCAGCATAAGGTTCACTAGACCATTGCATTGGCGTACGTGTATTATCACGGCTGGAAGCCCAAATAATTTCCATTATATCTTTATGCTCCATTCCTTCTTCTAGCTTTAAACGATATAAATTTTTAGTAGCCACATCATCGTATTCCTCAATAGTCGGGAACTTGACATTGGTCATACCAATCTCCTGCCCTTGATAAATAAAAGGAGTCCCATGCATAAAAAAGTACATCGTGGCTAAAGCTTTAGCACTTTCCTCCCAATAGTCTTTGTCATCTCCCCATGTGGAAACGGTTCGAGCCTGATCATGATTTTCTATAAATAATGCATTCCATCCCCTATTTTCAAGCCCTTTTTGCCACTTATTTAACACTGTTTTTAATTTAATAACATCCACTTTTTTCTTTTTATCCACGGCCCATAAATTTAGATGCTCAAATTGGAAAATCATATTAAATTTCCCTTTCTTTTCACCAACCCATAGCTCAGCTTCTTCTACAGTAACACCATTTGCTTCTCCCACTGTCATGATGTCATACTTTGCAAGAGATTCCTCTTTAAATTCTCCCAGGAATTGCTGAATTCCCTCTACATTCATATGTTTATCAAAAGAAGGGACATACTCCAATTCATCTGGATTATCCATATCTAAAAGTCCCTCTTCTTTTTTTATATGACTAATGGCATCAATTCTAAATCCATCGATGCCTTTGTCCAGCCACCAATTTACCATCGTATATAATGCCTGGCGTACTTCTTTATTTTCCCAATTTAAATCAGGCTGTTTTGTTGAAAAAATATGCATAAAGTATTGTTCTGTTTTATCATCATATTTCCAAGCAGATCCCCCAAAAATACTTTCCCAGTTGTTTGGCTCTTTTCCATCTTTTCCGTCTCTCCAAATATACCAATCTCTTTTATCACTATCTTTTGACAAACGAGATTCCATAAACCATGGATGTTCATCGCTTGTATGATTAATAACAAGATCAATAATCAGTTTCATCCCTCTTTGATGCACTTCATACAATAACCGATCAAAATCAGCCATCGTCCCAAATTCCTCCATAATATCTTGATAATCGCTAATATCATAGCCGTTATCATCATTGGGTGATTTATACATTGGACAAATCCAAATACAGTCAATACCGAGTTCCTTTATATAATCTAATTTCGAAATGATCCCCTTCAAATCACCAATACCATCTCCATTTGAATCCATAAAACTTCTTGGGTAAATTTGATAAGCAACTGCTTCTTTCCACCATTTTTGAGCTTCCATTAACTAAATCCCCCTTTATTTTATCCTAGAAAATGAATTTCCATTTTTATATTCTTTCCATCGAACAACAAGATTTTCTTTTAATCATTTTTGCTGGAATCGTAATTTGTTTTGGCAAATTATCAGGATATTTAATAATTTCCATTAAACATTGAGCAGCTTCTACCCCAAGCTGGTAAATATTAATATCAACTGATGTTAAAGATGGCTTTATATATTTTGCAATCATTATATTATTAAAGCCAACTATTGAAATATCATTTGGAACGCTGATATTACACTCTTCTGCATAACTAATTAGTTGAATTGCAACAAAGTCGTCAACGACTACCAAGGCAGTTGGCGGCATGTCTTGCTGCATAAGCACTTGAAATACCATCTTGCTATTCTCTTTTAATTTTTGATCGTGAATAATCAATGCTCCATCAATTGGAATATCTGCTTGCTTTAAAGCCTGCTTATATCCTTCTAAACGGTCGATTGTAAAGACTGTTTCGTTGTTTGCTCCAACAAATGCAATATGTTGATGACCAAGATTAATTAAATATTCAGTAATTTGTTTTGTAATAGAAATATTATCATTATCCACATAAGTAATATTCTCTGAGTTAGTATAGGGTCTGCCTATCACTGTAAACGGAAATGAAACGTTAACTAGATAATCCATTACCTTATCATTCGTTTTACTATATAACAGAATAATCCCATCTACTCTTTTTCCTTGCACCATCTGAACAACTTCTTGGTATATTTCCTCCTCCGCTCCAGCCGTTGTTATATAAAGTCCATATTTATTTTTCCGAGCTTTTAAACTTATTCCCCTTAAAACTTCTGGAAAAAACGGATTTTCAAGCAATAATTCAGCCGAGTGCGGCATTACAATTCCAATAATATTGGTCGTTTTTACAACTAAGCTTCTTGCCTGCAAATTTGGGTGATATCCCAGTTTCTCCATTGCTTCCCGAACTTTTATTTTTGTTTCTTCACTTATTTTCGGATGGTTTGCAATTACTCTTGAAACAGTTGAAGGAGAAACATTT
The DNA here is from genome assembly GCF_983173855.1 of Niallia sp. WK069_GA_01. Classification (NCBI taxonomy): domain Bacteria; kingdom Bacillati; phylum Bacillota; class Bacilli; order Caryophanales; family Bacillaceae; genus Niallia; species Niallia sp. WK069_GA_01. Next base: position 1,307,925 of record NZ_OZ470138.1, on the reverse strand, counting down.
GCTTCTTTTCCAACATCTTTGATCGTAACGGACAAAAGCTTACCTCTCCTTTTTATAAAACATTTTCAACAAAATGTTACTCTAACACGCAGTATTTTAACATGGCTATTTCAATTAGCTTATTACGCTAATTATTTTTTCGAAGCGATATAGTGCAAACGATTGCACTATATATTGAAAAATCATATCACAATGAATATTAAGAAGCAATATACCACTGTTGATTTTTCCTTATATAGATAGAGTTTTTCTTCAATATAAAAAACACACATTTATACTTCCTACTAGCACTAATACAAACATAAAAGGAATTTTTTTCCTTTTAATTTTTTCAACACTTTAAGACACTCAGTATTCGTCTTCCTTTTTAAAAAAATACATAATAGTAGACTTATTGGATAAACTTATTTATATTTTTAGTTATACTAAAGGAAGAATGGAGTGTTGTATTATATGGCATCACTAAAAGGAAAAACGGCATTAATAACAGGGGCAGGCAGAGGGATTGGCCGTGCAACTGCTATTGCACTTGCACAAGAAGGAGTAAATCTTGGTTTAGTTGGACTAACTGTAAGCAATTTAGAAAAAGTGGCTGAAGAAGTCAAACAATATGGGGTTTCTGTTTCAATTGCTACGGCTGATGTTGCTGATGAGCATTCGGTTATCGAAGCTGTCAATCATATTACTTCTGAATTAAAACAAATCGATATTTTAATCAACAATGCTGGAATTGCAAAATTTGGCGGCTTCTTAGACCTTTCTACAGAAGAATGGGAAAATATAATCAAAGTAAATGTTTTGGGTACATACTATGTAACAAAAGCAGTTTTACCAGGAATGATTGAAAGAAAAACGGGAGATATCATTAATATTTCTTCTTCTGCTGGGCAAAGAGGAGCTCCTGTGACAAGCGCGTACAGTGCATCTAAATTTGCTGTATTAGGATTAACTGAATCGTTAATGTTAGAAGTGAGAAAGCATAATATCCGTGTAACTGCCTTAACGCCAAGTACAGTTGCTACTGATTTAGCTATTGATACAAACTTAACGGATGGCAATCCAGAAAAAGTAATGCAGCCGGAAGATTTAGCGGAATATATGGTGGCACAGTTAAAATTGAATCCACGTGTCTTTATTAAAACTTCTGGTATGTGGTCAACGAATCCTTAAAAAGTAATACGAGAAAAGAGGGGCATACAAGCATTTTGTCGGGGAAATTTATTCCTGATATGCTTTATGTCCCTCTTATTTGATTGGCTGCCCTGATAATAGGGTTCCTAACGCTCTCAATAAGTCCGCAGTCAGAATACACTTCGCTTTCCATAGGGCTTACGCTTGAGCCTCCTCGGAGTAAACTCCTGCGGTCTCTACCTGTCTCGCAAATCCCATAGGAGTCTTCGTGTATTCTGACTGCTCCCTGCTTATAAATCTAAGAAACCTGTTTCTTTTCATGTGCCCGTGTTACGAATTCTTTTAATAACAAACTTTTGGAAAAGGTTTTTTCTTAAATGGGCTTGGCATAAAGAATATATCGCTGTGGTGCATTGCCTATATAGGAAAATGGATAGCAGGTTGTAAGAACTAGTTCTTCTTTCTTATTGTCTAATGTGATTACGCTTGTATCATCTGCTTCGACAATTTTGCTGGAAGTGATTTTATATTCAAATTTCCCATATGGTAATACAATCATTATTGTGTCTCCTGTCTCTAACTCGCCTGCCCGTCTAAAAACAGTATCTCTATGACCTGATAAAACAATTTGACCCTTTTCTTTTGGAAAAAAACTGCCTCTATAATGACCTACTCCTTTTGCCAAATCATCTGCTTCTGTTCCTTCCACTATCGGTAAAACACCATTAATTTTAGGGATTTCTACCATTCCAACCGCTTCTCCTATCGGTGGAACAAAACGATTTTCCTGATTATCCTTCCATTCCTTTTTAGGTTGTTGAATCGCTTCCTTTGCTTCAGCTAAAGAATGATTTGTTTGCTTTGTTATCTCTCCAATCCCCCATATTCCATAGCTGCAAAAAAGCATTCCTCCTGCAATAAACAGGAGGGAAAAAAACTTAGTTTTATTCATTTCTATTTAGGCCCTTCTTCTTTTGGTATAAAATATGCATCCTCCAAAAATCATCATTACTATACCTATTAATAAGAAATTATAATGGTTTGTTGCTGTATTTGGAAGGGGATTAACATGTTGATTATTTACATGGTTCACCGGTGTTTCTGCTTCTTCTCCTGGTGTTTCTGTTTCTTCTCCTGGTGTTTCCGTTTCCTCTCCTGGTGTTTCCGTTTCTTCTCCTGGTGTTTCCGTTTCTTCTCCTGGTGTTACCGTTTCCTCTCCTGGTGTTTCCGTTTCTTCTCCTGGTGTTTCCGTTTCCTCTCCTGGTGTTTCCGTTTCTTCTCCTGGTGTTTCCGTTTCTTCTCCTGGTGTTTCCGTTTCTTCTCCTGGTGTTTCCGTTTCTTCTCCTGAAACTTCCGAAATCCGTTTTTCTGCACTATACATAATTGGACCTTCAAAAGACTTAATATAATCGACAGTTGCCTGTAGGTCTTCAGGACCTTGTACTGGATTTTCGCCAAATTCATTTAAACGATAGGCATCCGTATTATGTGGATACATATAACTATTTACTGTTACTGTATAGTTTTTTTCCAAATCAAGCTTTGATCCATCTAGTAAAAATAAATCAACTACTTGTCCATATTTTCCTAACGAAGAATCCCATGTATATTTAAAGCCGCCAACGCTCACATCAGGACCATAAGAACTAAACTGCGCATTTAGTATTTCCTTTAATTCTGCGCCAGTAATCTCGAGTTTTACTAACGTATTGTTAAAAGGCTGGATATTAAATAATTCCTTCCAAGCGATTTCGCCAGCATCCAAATCATCCCGGATACCTCCTCCGTTCATCAAGGCAAAGTCACTATCCATAGCGGCAATCATACCGTCTGCAATTAAATTGCCTAAAGCATTGTCTCCTACTTCTCCTTTTTGGGCATAGCCGCCTAAAAGTTCTGTTGCAGCTGTTCCGACTACTTCATTTAATTTAGGTGCAACTTTTTCCAAGTATTTATCCAAAATTGCTTTTACCGCTGGATCTGGTGTCACTCCTTCTTGCAGTACATCGACAATTTCAGCACTCTTCTTCACGATATCCTTTGTAATTGGGTCAATTTCTATATCGATATCTGAAAATGCTTTTCCATACTCCCATGCTTGTACAATCAGCTTATTATCTACTACTGCATTTATTTTCACATGATTATGCGCTGCAAAAATAATATCAACTGCATCATTCACTTTATTAGCAATAGTTGCAACATCTCCTGTTGCCGTTTCCCCATCTTGAGAACCAGGAACATGTGATACAACTACAATTGCTTCAATTCCCTGTTTTTGCAATTCTGGTACATACTTATTTATTGCTTTCGCTTCATCTGTAAAAATAATATTTTCATTGCCGGTTGCTACAATATTAGCCGGTGTATCCACTGTTGCTACACCAATGAAACCAACTTTTACACCTGCGATTTCTTTAATTGTGTAAGGATCCAAAACTAATTTTCCAGTGTCTTTGTATTCTACATTGGCTGCAACAACTGGGAAGTCCATACCATCATAATTTTTGGTTCCTTTTTCATGCTCTCCGCCATTTATTAAACGAAGCATTTCCTCTACACCTTCATCAAATTCATGGTTACCTACTGTACCAACATCAAAACCAAGTGATTCCATTATTTCAACAGTCGGTTCATCTTGCAACAATGCCGATACCGGGGAGCTTCCGCCGACCATATCTCCAGCATGAATTAACAAGGTATTCGGATTTGTTGCTTCATGCGCACGCAAATAAGCTGCTAAATAATCTGCTCTGCCATATTTTTTTCCGTCAATCGTTCCTGTTACATCTATTTTTCCATGCAGGTCATTTACGCTTAATAATTGAGCAGAAATGGTTTTCAATTTTTCTGCATTCACTTCTGAAATCCTGCCCGTATTATAAGAAATTGGACCTTCAAAACTTTGTACATAATCCACAGTTGCTTGTAAATCTTCTCCACCTTGCACTGGATTTTCTCCAAGTTTAGCTAATAAATATTTATCACTGCTATGGGGATACATATAATTATTAACTGTTACCGTATACTTTCCATTCGGATCTATTTTTTTGCCGTCAGGCAGGAAGATATCAACCACTTGACCATATTTTCCTTTCGTACTATCCCAAGAATACGAAAATCCTCCCACACTAACATCTGGACCATAGCTGCTGAATTGACTGTTTATAATTTCGACTAAATCAGAACCCGTTATTTCAAGCTTAACTAAAGTATTATTAAATGGTTGGATATTAAATAGTTCATTCCAAGTAATATCTCCTTCATTTAAATCATCACGAATCCCGCCGCCATTCATAAGAGCAAAATCACTGTCCATCGCAGTCAGCATGCCATCTGCAATTAGATTACCTAATGCATTATCCCCTACAGCACCTTTAATTGCATATCCTCCCGCCATTGGAGCGACAGCTTTTCCTATTACTTCATTTAATTTAGGTCCAACCTCTGTAAGATACTTTTCTAAAATAGAATGAACTTCAGGATCTGCTGTCACTCCTTCTTGAACTACATCTACTATTTCTGCCGACTTTTTGACAATATCGCCAGTATCACGATCTATTTCTAAATCTACATCGGCAAAAGCTTTTCCATATTCCCATGCTTGTACGATTAGCTTATCATCTACTACTGCATTTATTTTCACATGATTATGTGCCGCAAAAATAACATCAACCGCATCATTTACATTATTGGCAAGTGTTGCAATTTCACCTGTTACACCATCACCTGATTGATTACCTGGAACGTGTGCTAACACTATAATTGCTTCTACTCCTTGGTTTTGCAATTCAGGAACATATTTATTAATAGCAGCTGCCTCATCTGTAAAGCGAATATGTTCATTTCCCTTTGAAATAATCATATTTGGCGTCTGTGTCGTTGCTACACCAATAAAGCCAACTTTTACACCATCCACTTCCTTTATCGTATATGGATTTAAAACAAGTTTTCCTGTATCTTTGTATTCAACATTCGCTGCAACCATTGGAAAATTAATGCCATCGTAGTTTTTTGTTCCATTTGTGTGATTTCCACCATTTATTAAACGAAGCATTTCATCAACGCCTTCATCAAACTCATGGTTTCCAACTGTACCAACATCAAAGCCCAATGCTTCCATCATTTCAACTGTTGGCTCATCTTGTAACAGGGCGGAAACTGGGGAGCTTCCTCCAACCATATCCCCTACATGCACTAATAATGTATTCGGATTTGTTGCTTCTCTTTGTTTCAAATAAGCAGCTAAATAGTCCATTTTTCCAACCGTATTTGTATCAACCTTTGTTTCCACATCTACTTTTCCATGTAAATCATTTACACTTAATAACTGTAGTTTTAAATTTTCTTTTGGCTCTGCTGGACTATTCGCTGTTGTATATCCATTTGCTTCTGCTTCTTTTGGGCTTGCAAAGAAAACACGCTTTTCAACAGGGGTTTCTTTCCATTTTTCTGGTGTTACATATTTTTTCGTACTTGAGTCGCCAACATATCTCGTTAATCCCTTTCCTTGTTCTCTTGCCCGAAATTCAAAAGGCAATTCCATTAACGGATGATCCAAATTCCAGATTCCTAGATTGTCAGCTTGTGCTTCTTTAACAGCTTCCTGAAATTGATTATAATCAGCTTCATCTCCAACTGGCCAAATAAAATAAGTCGAAGCATATCCTTTTCTAACTAATTCTAAATTAGTATTTAAAGAATCACTTTTCCGAATAACTTGTCCCAATAAACGACCATAGTCATCTGTTGCCTCTTCTCCGACCTTTACAATGACTTTATCACCTGGTTTTAACAATGTGTTTAAATAGGCTTTAGCTTTTTCTCCATATTCCTTTTGATTCTCATCAGCTTGATTTTTAGGAGTATGATACGTTTCTGGTGTATCTACATTTACATAACGAACTTTTGTTACACCTAGGACTGGCGTTTGTAAATGAATTGTATCACCATCTACCACACTGGCAACAGTTGATTCATATTCCCCTGAAGCAGTTGGTGGTAGCGGCTGCTCAGATAAAAGTTGAATATCTGCTGCTTTTCTTGGCAACACTTGATAAGCATTATATTGACTTAGAATCCCTGTGAATTGATACCATTTTCCGACCTCAATCGATGAGATGGCATTTGTGCCTTCCATGACTCGGATCGTTGTACCGTCAAAAGTTTCATCGATAATACTGACATTATATCCTCCCCCTGTAGGAGTTTCCGGAACAGATTTGACATATCCTTTTATTGTAATTAGTTGACCTTCTTTTGGCTCTGCTACACTTTCGTTGTTTATATCACTTAAACTAAATGCGATTGGTTTTGGTAAAGAATGATTTTCCGAAATTACTTCCAAACCATCTGCAGTTGGAATAATTTCTATTAATCCATTATATTCCTTCACTTCACCTTTAACCTTTATTTCCTGTCCTTCTGTCAGCTGTGGAAATCCTTCTGTACTTGCGGAAAAAACATTTATTCCTGCTGTTTCATCTTGTATATAGGTGGAAATCCTTCCGCCTCCAAAGCTCTTATTATCTGCTGTTACTACACCTTTAAGCGTAACTTCCTTGCCAATCATTGTTTTCGAATCCGAAATAGAAATAAATTTCTCAGGTACTGCTGATTCTATTGGCTCTGTTTCTCCCTGTTCTTCTTTCGTCATTGTATGTTTCCCAAGATTCTCACTATAATCTTTCGCAAATACATCCCACTCAGAAACTGGATCAAAGCTATTATCACCAGTGTTTCCAAATGTGATTGTGCTTTTTCTAATAAACGTATGATCAAGAGTTGCATTATCACCGCTTCCCCAGTTTATACCAGGATCTTCGCCAATTTTCCCAAAAACATCAATTATGTACCCTTCATGCTTTAAGGCAATCGCATCATCGCCATTGAAATTAATGACATTTCCATCTTCCATGTTTGCAAGTGTTTTTAATGCATCACTTGCTTTATTATGTACAAGGACATATACTTCTCCATCATTTAATTTTCCTGATAGAGTAATAGATTTTGAAGCTGTACTTCCACCGTTAGAATAAAGCTCAAGGCTATAGCTTGCTAAATCTACAGCTTTTCCTGTGCCGTTAAAGAGTTCAATCGCTTTATTATTTGAACTTCCTTCTAAGTACTCCGATATAAATAAATCCTTTGCCAAAGTCTTTTCAGCAGCGTGCACAGTGTTTGTTGCAAAATTCCCTAAAAAATTTGAAAATACTAGCGAAAAAATAATAAATATAGACATATAACTTTTGCTGCGTTTCCCCTTCATTCTAATCCTCCCTAATGTTAGCTTTATTCCCCCCTTTTAAAAGATATCTCACTATTGTAAAATTCTCATTATTATTTTGTAAAAATTTTAGGTTTTTTGTTACATTTTGTATAAAATGAATATATATAACTATTTCTATATAACGTTAATTGCATAAAAATACCTATTAAAACAATGATCCACTGAGTTTATAGAAATTAAAATGATTTTAGGATTTTCATTAGTATATAGAACCATTATAATTGTTCTTTCACAAAAAATTATTTTCAAAAAATACTATCGAAAAAAATTTCGTTCTAATCTTTGTTTGTGAATAAAACTCTTTATATTTACCTTCGCAAAATTTCTATTATTCCTATTCTCATGATACAATCGTTGAAAAGGTAGTTTATCTTGTTACACAACAACTTACATAGGGGTGAAAAAATGTCTATTAATGCTTATATTAATTTTGAAGGAAATTGCCGAGAAGCAGTGGAGTTTTATGCACAGGTTTTTGAAGTAGAAACAACAAATTTTATGACTTTTGGGGAAGCACCGGATCACGAAGGTTACCCACTTCCAAATGAAGCAAAAAATTTAATTATGCACACTAGGCTTAATATTGATGGAAATATCATAATGTTCTCAGATGTTTTTCCTGGAATGCCTTTTGTTGCCGGAAACAACATTACTCTTGCATATGTAAATAACAACATCGATAAAATGATTTCATTTTTTGATAAATTGAAGGAAAATGGCACGGTAGACATGGATCTTCAAGAGACATCTTGGAGCAAGCTTTACGGTCAAGTAACAGATAAATTTGGCATTCATTGGCAGTTTAACTATGATAACGGAGAAATGGAAATGTAATTTTTCTATTTTTAAAGGATATGGAAACTTTCTTTTAAGAAAATTTCTATACCCTTTTTATATATAGTTTATTCCAAACTTCTAATGTAAAAATAGTTAGGATGAAAGTAGATTTAGGTCTGCTTGACCTTGTTTGAATGCTCTTCTATATTCTTCACTAAGTGTATCAATAATTTGTTGGACAGGTAGAATTTCTTTTATTTCATGTACTTTTGCACCGGCAAAAACTAGTCCATTTTCCACATCGCCTTGAATAATTTTGAACAAAGAATCTAGTGTGCAAAAGCGATAGGAACAGTTTTTCAGGCATTTATGGCATTTATCTATTTTTACCTTGGTTGAACTTGTGATTAAATCAGTAAAAGCATTAGCAATAACTCTTCCTTGCAGTCCTACCGTTGTTTTTACGAGAAGTGTGTCTTCCTTCCCAGCATCTACATATTTTTGTTTAAATGCCATTGGAGCATCGCACTCATCACTTGCTACAAATCTAGTTCCCATTTGTACCCCAGACGCACCAAGTTCAAAAGCTTTTGCAATATCGTTGCCATTCATTATCCCACCAGCAGCAATGACTGGAATAGAAACTGCTTCTACAACTTCTGGAAGAATATCAAACACCGGTCTGTCTGTTCCTAGATGTCCGCCAGCTTCAAATCCTTCTACTACTACTGCTGCTGCTCCAAGTTTTTCGGAAATTCTAGCTAATTTTGCAGTAGAGACAATAGAAATAACCGGTATACCCGCTTGTTTCCCCCAAGCATACATATTTCTTGAAATCCCTGCACCTGAGATAATGAAATCCACTTTTTCTTCAAGAGCAGCTTTCATTTTTTCCGCAAAATCATTCATGGCAAATAACACATTGACTCCAATGAATCCAGATCCCTGCACAGCATTTTTAGCTTTTCTAATATGATGGCGCATTTCATCAACAGAAATCCCTGTGCCAGAAATAATGCCAATTCCTCCTGCATTTGCAACTGCAGCAGCAAGTTTGCTTAATGAAATTCCTACACCCATTCCCCCCTGCATGATTGGAACTTTTGGTGTCATATGTCCTATTTGTAATGATGGAAAATTCAAATTCATTCCTCGTTTCAAAGCTTATTTTAGTTTAACTCTTGTGAAGCTTATCACGAAATGTATGGTTCAAATAGTTACGTTTGTCATTAATTATGAAGATAAATACTAAAAAGGATTTTACCTTATTTACACATGATTAATAGGAAAAACACTTCATGAAGCCTACTATACGTATGATGCTGAAAAAGATATGGAACCTGTTAGAAAACTATACTAAACTTCTTTAAATAGAATGAAATTAGTAACACAAATAGACGATTCTTCCACTGAGAATCGCCTTGCTGTTAACTACCGAACCCACTGAATCAATTTCAATAAGAGTATCGAATAAGAAGCAATATTCACTTTGTAAAATGTATATATGTCAGGTAGCATTAGTTAGGTTATTCGTGATTCTTCCTTCCAAATATCTCACATAAAATCATATCTTCATCAAGCTTCCGTTTTGCTTTTTCCCGGTACGCTTCTTCATGAAGATAGGTATAACGAGCAGGCTTGATAGTCGGGGCTAGATCAATCGCTTGCTTATATTCTTCTTTATCTAAACGCAGTGTTTTCACATACTCGAAAAAGCCGGTTCTTTGAAAAACCTTACGAAGCCTTTCATAGCGATGATCTTGGACAAGTGCCATTAAATAGGTAGCAATCCCCACTTGTACACCATGCATTTGCGGATTTTTTGAAAGCTTGTCCAATGCATGGGAAATGAGATGCTCCGAACCGCTTATTGGTGCACTGGTTCCGCTTATTTCTGTTGCAATTCCCCCCATCGTCATAGAGCTTACTAATTCCTTTAGAAAAATAGGGTCTTTTACATCAGACATAGGAGTTCGTACAAAACTATTTACGCCTTTTTTGCTAAGCATAACAGCAAATGCATCTTGATTATCGACTCCGTGTTTTTCTTCAAAGCTCCAGTCATACAATGCGGTAATATTGGACATCAAATCCCCTACACCTGCTAGAATCAATTGTTTTGGTGCTGTTCGAATGATATCTAAGTCCACAATAATACCAAAGGGAATCTTTGCCGGAACCGTTGTTTTTTTGTTATTTACTTGCAATGAACAACTGCTGCTGGCGAACCCATCATTGGAAGCAGAAGTCGGAATGCTGATGAACGGAAGCTTTCTTGTAAAAGCAATATATTTTCCAAAATCGATAATTGCTCCACCGCCTAATGAAAGAACCGCATCATAATTTCTCATTTTAAATGCTAAGGAAATAAGGTCATGTATGTCATTTTTCACAGGCAGTACTTGTGTTTCAATCTTGATGGAAGTAAAGGATTCAACAATACCCGGTGCGAATTTTTCGTTTGTATATTCATCTAGAAAAAGAACAACATCATGAAGGTCATGCTTTATTAACAAATCCTCCAATTGGCGGATGACTCCCTCACCAATTTCTAGAATTGTAGGCGTATAAAAACTTCTTCCTTGACTTGTCATTTCGAAATCATTCCTTTGTCTACAAGATATTTTTATTCAGTCTAACTAACACTCATCGATCACTTATTTAAACGATCATGTTATTTAAAGTATTAACTTTAGCAGCGGCATTAACTCTAAGTAATCTTGCCATTACGAAAATTCGGAATGGATAACATGTCAGGCGCTGCACAAAATATTATTTTAATGACATGGAACTCTTCTTATTATACTTCTTCTATTATATACTTTTACAAACCCCTTTCACTAGAACAAGACGTAGTGAAACGCGCATATTCTGTCTGATAAAAATTATTTTTTATAAAAAGAAAATTGTTTAACCTATTTTTATAGCCATCCCCTAAAAGGAGACAAAAAAATGAACCAATCAGAATATGAAGATGTAAAAATTACATGCGTAGAGGATTGTGGAAACTCCCCTAAAATGAGTTTGCTTAAAGCGTTCCATATCGCTTTTGCCAGAAACGATAGCGACTTTATTTTGGATAATATCACAGATAGCATTTCCTGGGATATAATCGGTCAAAAACGTATTTTAGGGAAAGAGAATTTTTTAACAGAGTTGCAACAAATAGCGCAAATTAACATGACAGAGCTGCATATCAGCAATATTATCACACATGGTAAAACAGGATCAGCTAACGGTATGTTCCGATTAAAAAATAATAAAAGTTATGCTTTTTGTGATATCTATACTTTCAGCAGTGCATCCAAAAAAGCAAAAATAAAAGAAATAACTTCGTATGTAATAGAAGTGGACTAAGGGGTGTTATAGGAATAATAATGTATCATTAGATAATTTGGAAGAACTCTTTATTAATTGTTATTTTTTTAATCGATTTTCTTACCATTTTATTGTTTTAAAATAACGATAGATTTTATCTAAGTCCTTTTTTTGTTTTCCTTTTGAACTTTCCATATTGCCAAATTCAAAGAATTTCACTTTTTTGATTCCAACAAAATTGAAAAGTGCTCTTTTCATTAACATTTTATGAGCATTATTCAAAAAAATTAATGGATAATTTGTTGGTCCCTTCATGCTGGAAACACATATAACAGACTTTCCTTTTAATAAACCTTCTGGTAATAAGCCCCCTTTATCTCTATAAGCAAAATTAGCAGCAAATAGTTGGTCAATATATCCTAAAAGCATTGCTGGCGGTCTTCCCCACCAAATTGGATAAATAAAGACTATCTTATCCGCCCAGCTAATTTGATTTCGATAGTTTTCAAGGTTTATGTCCGTGTGCATATCTCGTCTTCGTTTTTTATCATTAAATACTAATCGGGGATCAAACCCCTCTTCATATAAATCGCTTACTTTTATCTCTTTAATCGCTTGGTTTTCTTTGCTTCCTTCCATCACTTTTTGCAAAAAGGCAAAACTTAAACTTTTGTGATTAGGATGTGTATAAATAACAAGCATTTTCATAAATTGATCCCCTTTTATTTATCATTTGATAACAAAATGATAATATGTTATTTTTTTATTGTCAAATGATAATTGTTTTTTGATAATCATTTTGTTATCTTATTCTTGTGAGGTGATTAGGATAAACAAGAAAGATTTATTTCAAAAATTTGTGGCATTTACAACTTCTGTTCATCAAGTAACACATGAATTAACAAAAGATGCCAAATCAGATACCGTTACGCCAGTCCAATATAGTATCCTTGAACATATATATATACATCAACCTGTTACTATTAGTGAGATAAGCGATTGTCAGCATATGTCCATGCCGAATACAAGTCGTGAACTAAAAAAATTATTGGAAAAAAAGTTGATTGAAAAAGGCGAAGATACGAAAGATCGCAGAAAGCAATTGATACGTCTCTCCAAAGGTGGAGAAACAATGATGAATCACGTCTTTATGCATATAGAAGCTCGTTTTTTACAGCGAATCCAAGATGCTTCACAAGAAGAATTAGCGGAAATAGACAGAGCTTTAGATCTTCTGCATACAAAAGTGTTTTTTTAGTATGGTTAGAGACAACGTTCATTCTCTCATTCTTTCTTTCACAAAATTCCCTTCACAATCCGTCGTTCTATTTCACAATCTATGAATGTACAAGCGTTTTTTCAAAGAGGCTGAGACATAACTAAATACATACTAGGTAAAGACGAACATTCTCTAATTTAGTACTTAAATGACTTGCCTATACTGGTTATTTATGTTTTTTAATCTAGTTAACTCAAACTTCGCACCTTCAAATTCGTTTGCAAGTCTTGATATTACTCGGTTTAAGAATAATAAAATTGGAGGCTTGTTTTTTATTGTGGGGGGTCGCTTTCCGCGGGGTGGGGGCGTTGCGGGGTCTCAGCCTTCCCACATTTCCCGCAGGAGTCTTCGCACCCTCCGTTACAAGCAACCTGTTTTAGAATAAGTTCTTGTCCTCGAATTTCATGACAAGGTATGATTGCTAAACACTAGTAGCGTTGATTTTTTATGTTATTATTCAACGTTGTTCTCCCAAAATGTGCACTTTTAGTCTATTTCTATAAGATGGATGTTTTCACCAGTTCAACGACAGCAACTAATGAATCAAAACGGCTTGATTGGAGTGTAAGGTGCGAGACTCCTGTGGGATTTGCGGGTTAGATGAGACCCCGCAGGCACTTGCGCCGAGGAGGCTCATCGCACGCCCCACGGAAAGCGAGCATCCTGAAACGAGAATCTTGCCCCTATTTATAAGGAATAATTTTTGCAAAAAAACATCTAAAAAGATTAATCAATCATCCTTTTCTAATTGCTCTAAACCAAGTTAAGTCAATACTTGAATCTTCAGAGCAAATCCAAAAAGCAGGATGAAATTAGCTTCCTTCCTGCTTTTTTGCCGTCTATACTTTTTCCAAAACCATGCTATTCTTTAACCTTCAACCCGATTAATTTTGCAAATCCAATCGCCTGATCAGCTGAAACTTCGCAGCCTCTTAACGCTTCTAATTCAACATGCAGCTGATCAAATGTACTTGTACTAAGATCTACCCCATTTAAAGACATTTCGGTGAAATTCACATCATTCATATCGCATCTTTCAAACTTCACCTTTTTCAAATGACAATCATAATAGTTAGCACTTCTTAACATTGTCTGATCAAATAAGACCTGTTTTAAGCTTGTTTCAATAAAATCGCTTAAATTCGCATTGCAATTTTCGAACGTAACGTTTCCGAGATTGGCTTTTGTCAGATCTATTCCTAACAGTTTACAATCTTTAAACGCTACCCGATGAATGATTCCCTCCGTCATATTGGCATTAGAAAAATCACAATTTTCAAAGATAACATCTGTCATATCGATCTTATGAAATGAAGCATTTAAAAATGTTACATGTCTAAAAATCACTTTCGACAATACTAATTTATCTACTTCCACTCCATCAAGTGTAGCATTCGCAATCACACTAGTAGAAAGATATGGATCTTCCTCTTCATAGATATCGTGAAAATCTCCTGTTTGCAAATGCGCTGGAATTTTCGGGTGTTCCATTTTAAAATTTTTTGCCATCATACACCTTCCAAAAAAAGAATTTAATACGCTAATCATCTCTGCTAAAAATACTGTAACACAATTAATGGAGTTATTTCTCTTTCTATCCCTAAATTTCTCTGTTATAAATTCTGGACAATTAATTATATCAAAAAAGCTCTTACCGGAGACTTCCTCCTGTAAGAGCTTCATCATTTAAAACGATTAATCTAACAGTGCGTGTTCAAAAAGGAGGATAAAAAGGACCAAGAAGTTCGAGGCGGTTTGCTCCTGAGCATCGGAGCGTATGGTGTTAATACGTGAGAAGCGGAAAAGCAAACCAACGAAGAAATTCGACGTGTCATTTTTACCGGACTTTTTGAATAACCTCTACTCTAACACTATAATTTTCACTGTTTTTCTTCCCCATGCCTTTGCTTTACTGTTATTTGGCATAAGCACATCAATTATATGCCCTTTTATTGCTCCACCTGTATCACCAGCAACTGCTTCCCCATATCCTTCAACCCAAACTCTCGATCCCAATGGAATAACAGAAGGATCAACAGCTATTAATTTCATATTAGGATTCTTTTTTATATTATAGCCAAGTGCGGTTCTTTCAGAATTCACACTTTCGTGACTGTACGCTGTTGCTGTTACATAAATTTCAGTATTGTTTTTATTCTCTTTACTGCTGTTTTCACTTTGTTTCTTTTCCGTAGAAACAGCTGCTACATTGATTGTCTTCGCTTTTGTTACTTCCTTCTGCTGTACTATCGCTTTTTGTCTAGCTTTTGCTTCTTGCTGCTGCTTTTTCAAATTTTCTTCTTGTTGATTGACTTCTTTTTTAATCGCTGTTTTTTCATTTTCAGCAAGTGAAATATCCTTGGATAGCACGCTTATTTTTTTCTGAGAGGAAGCCAGCACTTCTTGTCTTTTTTGCAGATTTTCTTCTAGTTTTATTTGATTAGAAGCTAATGTTTTATATTGCTGCTGTAATAATTTTTCTTCTTGAGCAATTTCCTGCTTTTCTTTTTCAATTTCTTTTAAATCCGTTTCTTGCTGCTCTAAAATATCTCTATCCATATTATAAATAACAGTAACGGCTGTTGCCCGGTCTAATAAATCCGAAAGACTTTTGGCGTTAAGAAGCACATCAATCACTACATTCGTTTGATCATTATGCTGCAGCGAAACAAGGCGATCTTTCATCACTTTTTTTCTAGAAAGCACTTTATCTTCTAATATCACAATTTCTTCTTTCTTCTTTTCTATTTTTTTTTGTGAATCGTCAATATCTTGTTCCACAGCTGCTGTATTTTCTTTATTTTTTTCTAATTCACTATTAGATTGCTTTAAATCATTATGTATCACATCAAGTTCTTTTAAAACTTTTTGTTTTTCTGCTTCTTTATTATTGATTATATCTTCGTTTTGCTTCAACCTATCTTTCAGTGTTTCTTGATTCGTTTCTGCATGAGCCATTATTGCTGTTGACAAGAAAATAATACTTGTCAGTGTGATGACCAAGATTTTTTTTAAGGAACGCATCATAAAACCCCTTTCTCCTATTGTTATAACATAAGAAAAGAAGCTATAAATTACAGTTCTATTAAATTAAGAAGTCAATTCCCTTAAAAGTATTTTACATCGTTCTTCGTTCTACAAATTATGATTATATTAGATAGAATTCTTCTAAAATACGACAAAAGATGCAAGACAAAGATGTTGTTTTCTGAAATTTTACTATTTTTCTATAATGAACTACTCAAACTTCGCACCATCAAATTCGTTTGCAAGTCTTGATATTACTCGGTTTAAAACTATAAAATGGGAGGCTTGTTTTTTATTGTGGGGGTTGCTTTCCACTACGGATTGCTTCGCTTTCCGCGGGGTGGGTGCTGAGCCTCCTCGGCGTTGCCTTGCGGGTCGAGTAGACGGGAGCCTCTCCGAAATGGATTGTGCTCCGCTATCCCTCTAAGAACCGTGCGTGCGGAATTATCGCACACGGCTCCTCCCTATCACCTTTTACAAAATGTTTCATACTGTTTCATTCTGCTATCCTTACTGGTTTTGTTTCCATTCCATCACTATCTCCGTGTATAGTAAATGTTTCTCCATAAGGGCTGTAATAGGGTAGCTGCCTTTCCTCCATCAGAATTACCCGATTTCTTTGGTACTACACAGCTATCCGACTTCCTGTCAGCTTTTGGCTTGCTTGCTTTTTATCGCTTGGTTCGCCATACTCTCTATTTACATAGAAAGACTAAACAGGATCTCCCGAGTTGCTACCATATATCGATGTATAACGTGCCGAGGTCACCGACTCCGAAGAGGTTTCCATTTTCTCGCCATTTTGCGAAAATAGAAATATTGCTTTCTGTGGAGACCAACACATCAGCCCTCTTAAAGGAAGATTTCGGAGCTCTATCCCTTCAACCATTTGGCTTACGGCCCATTACCTCGCTGTCTACGCTTAAAACCAAGAGTTACCCCTTGCCCTCCAAGACTCGCTACGAGTGAATGGCTAGTTCTTTCTCGGTGGGAATTCCACCCACTATATATGGCAACCTAGGCTCGGTCGCTCGGTCTCAGCCTTCCCACATTTCCCGCAGGAGTCTTCACACCCTCCATTACAAGCAACCTGTTTTAGAATAAGTTCTTGTCTTCGAATTTCATGACAAGGCATAATGACTAAACACTAGTAGCTTTGATTTTTTATGTTATTATCCAACGTTGTTTTACCGAAATATTCCACTTTCAGTCTATTTCTATAATGTGGATGTTTTCACCAGTTCAACGACAACAACTAATGAATCAAAACGGCTTGATTGGAGCGGATATGCGAGACTCCTGTGGGATTAGCGAGACAGCTGAGACCCTGCAGGCCAAGGGCCGAAGCGGCTCAGCGCGAGCCCCACGGAAAGCGAGCATCCTGAAACGAGAATCTTGCCCCTATTTATAAGGAATAATGTTTACAAGATTAATCAATCAGCCTATTCTAATTACTCTAAACCAAGCTATGCTAATACATGAAGAGGAATTTATAACTGCGAAGTTTGAGTAAACTACGGAAAGAAAGTTAATGTTAACTTTTTAATGACGAAAACTGGATATTTCGGAATATGTGGAAATCACCCCATTGTACTTGTATATTCGGTATTACAATGTGACAGAGGATGATGAGGAAAGACTCACTGAAGAGCATTTTGTAATGTAAACTTACTTATCGAGAGTACGGGATAGTAAATAATCTCCTTTACAGCTATATCAAAGGAGATAGTTTACTTTCATTTAAGCCAGCATTCCCCATACAAACAAGTAATAAACAGCAAAGACAATAAAGATGATGACAACTAAAATGGATAAAATAATAATTAGATGTCTTGGAAATTGAAAAGTTTGCATATTAATAGCCTTTCCTTTTTGAAAATAAGAATAAGTTGATAATAAAATAATGACAATTCCTATAATGATAGATGTCAATCCGATTGTTTCTGCTAACACATTGGCGACTTCTCG
Source organism: Niallia sp. WK069_GA_01 (assembly GCF_983173855.1). Classification (NCBI taxonomy): domain Bacteria; kingdom Bacillati; phylum Bacillota; class Bacilli; order Caryophanales; family Bacillaceae; genus Niallia; species Niallia sp. WK069_GA_01. Next base: position 1,290,136 of record NZ_OZ470138.1, on the reverse strand, counting down.
CTTCGTTTGTTGAGTAGAAAAATGTAGATTCGTAATTAAAAAACCAACTCCAATAATCGCAATGCTTGTTCTGATCCAAGCAAGATAGGTGCGTTCATTTGCTAAATGCTGCTGAATATATTTTGAATCATTCGTTTCTTTCTCTATGTTTTGCACAACGTCTTCCCCCTTCTCTCTTACCATTATCCCCCCTGCTAACTCCTCAAACTTTAGAGAGAATCTTTAAATTTAATAGGAGATAAGAGATAATAATCTAATTTCTAGTAACATTATACTGCGAATCCTTTCTTTTTAGACGAAATAAGTACAAGTACTAAAGATTGGTTTACTTTACTTTTCATTCTAACACCTCTTTTTCTAATACATTCTCCATTTATAGAAAAACGTTGCAAAAAATATAAGCTGCTACACCTAAAACAAATAAAATCAGGGGGGGGATTATTTCCTAAAGCTTTTTTTACTAATATCCCTTAAAATAAAAAGAAGGATAGCTGACTATCGACTATTTCTAGTGAAAACATTTTTGAAAAGGTTTACAAACAATTTGATAAGAGCTTATTTTTCAGTGAACTCGTTTCAGCTAGCTGATACTTCAGGGAATCAGGCTGAGACTCTACTCCGCCGAATTGGAAGATTCCACCTTCGCTTAGAGGTGGAGATCTTAGCCCTTAAAACACGATGAGATAAATGAGGTGATTCGATGAAAAGAATGGAACGAATATACCAATTATTAGTGGATAAATGTGAGAAATTATCGAAAGAAGAACTTGTTGATAAAGAAGGCTTCTCCGCCAATGAGTTAGTAGAAGAATTGGCGATGCTAAGAAATAATGTAAGTTTAGAGTTAAATAATTTAGTCCGATCTGGAAAGATTGTTAAAATCAAACGACGCCCTGTACTCTATATCCCTCGTGACGTTATAAAACAAAATTACGGTAATATTCTTGACCGAAGCATTTTAGAAATTCCATCATTAAAAGATTTATATGAAAAGAAAAAAAAGGTAATAAAATCATTTGATCAAAATCCATTTCGGCTATTAATCGGCGTCGATGGAAGTTTAAAAAAACAAGTGGAGCAGGCTAAAGCAGCTATTGTGTACCCACCAAAGGGATTGCATACATTAATTCTTGGACCAACTGGTTCTGGTAAAACATTGTTTGCCCATATGATGCATAATTACGCCAAATATGCTGAAACGATGGATGAAAAGTCTGCCTTTGTAGTCTTTAACTGTGCGGACTATTATAATAATCCTCAATTGCTTCTTTCTCAACTCTTTGGGCACATTAAAGGTGCATTTACTGGTGCGAACTCTGAAAAACAAGGCTTGGTAGAAAAAGCAGATGGAGGAATTTTATTTTTAGATGAAGTGCATCGCCTTCCCCCAGAAGGACAAGAAATGATTTTTTATTTTATGGATAACGGCCTTTTTAATCGTTTAGGGGAAACAGAAAGAAATAGAAAAGCAAAGGTATTAATTATTAGCGCCACAACTGAAGATCCTTCCTCTTCTTTTTTAAATACTTTCTTACGAAGAATTCCGATTACGATTACGATGCCGTCCTTTCATGAACGGCAAGTAAAGGAAAAAATTGACTTAACGAAATATTTGCTGGGGAAAGAAGCTGCTCGTATTCATAAAAATATTCGTGTACATGAAGATGTCATGCGAGCACTAGTCGGCAGTGTAACATTTGGAAATATCGGCCAATTAAAATCCAATATTCAGCTTGTTTGCGCACAAGGTTTTTTAGAAAGTATTCAAGAGCCTTATGTTAGCTTATATGCTAAAACGCTCCCTCCAGAAATGAAGGAAGGATTAAGCCTTCTTAGCAGAAACCGTAAAGAAAATGAAGAAATCGTCAAATCTATTGACTCCATTATCACTATTACAGGCGAAGGAAATGAAGATTTATTAGAAAATGATGTATATGAGCTTCCCTTTGATATGTATAAAATTATTGAAGATAAAGCCAGGCTCTTAAAAGATGAAGGAATTGATAAAGAAGAAATAAACAAGTTTGTAACAACTGATATTAAAATCCATATTAAAAGCTTTTATCAGCAAGCGACAAAACAAAACTTCTCTAAACTGTCGAATTTAGTGGATAAAAAAGTATTACAGCTAGCAGAAAAGCTGCGTTCTTTATCAGAAGCAATGCTAAAAAGGAGCTTTAATGATAAATTTATTTATTTTATCAGTTTGCATATCGAAGGATTATTAAATAGAAAAAACAGATTAAAAAAAGATATGCCAGTTCTTGAGGACATCTATGAAACAATGCGGCAAAATCAAAACGAATATAAAGTAGCGCTTAAAATGAAAGAAATCATTGAAGAAACATTAGCCATTGTTCTTCCTGAACTAGAGGTAATGTATTTAGCATTGCTTCTTATCTCAACAGACGAATGGAATAATAAAGGCAAGGTGGGCATTGTTGTCGCTGCGCATGGTGTATCGACAGCAAGTTCGATGGTAAACGTAACGCAGGAATTATTAGGGGAACATAATATAATGGCTGTCGATATGCCCCTTGATGTCAGTTTTCACGATGTATTCGATAAAATCGTCGATGCGGTAAAGGGAACAAATCGTGGTGAAGGTGTGTTAATGCTCGTAGATATGGGATCTTTGTATTATTTTGAAGAAAAAATAATTGAAAAATCTGGAATCAACGTAAAAACAATTGATATGGTTTCTACACCATTAGTACTTGATGCCGTCAGAAAGGCAAATTTTTTAGACATGGACTTAAATACCATCTATACATCCCTTCGTTATACTAATAATGAGAATGAAGTGGTTTTAGAAACTACGCCTAAAAAAACGGATAAAAATAAAGCGATTGTTACTATTTGCTCTACTGGAGAAGGCACCGCGCTTCGCTTAAAAGAAATGGTGAAATCTTATGTAACAGAACTAACAGATGAACCAATCGAAGTTATTCCAATATCAACGGTAGGCTTAAAAGAATCTATAGAAGAACTACAAAAAAAATACAGCCTTATTGTTTCAATAGGCGTTAAAAATCCACGTATTGATGCACCTTTTATTTCTTTGGAAGAATTTATAGAAGGAAAAGGCGAACGAATTATGGAACAAGTAATTAGAAATGAGTCTATTTTAATAAAAAACAGTCATTCAGATGTAATTCTGCGTAGTTTATGTGAAGATGGCATGAAGAAAATATTAATTTACTTAAACCCTTATCGCGCTACATCGAGTCTCTTATCCTTTTGTCAACAGTTGGAAAGAGAATGGGGCATGCATTTTAAAAATACTACCACTATTCGCATCGTTCTGCATACCGCATTTGCAATGGAACGGGCTATTGTAAAAAATGAACTTATTTATCGCGGCGAAATAACAGAAGACAAAAAAAATATGATAAAACTAATAAAAAACTGCTTTGACATTATCAAAAATCAGTTAAATATTGTGCTGTCAGATGATGAACTTTTTTATATTGCTGATTTGCTTTCTGAAGAATTTAAAGAGAAGTGGATGAAAAAATAAGTGTTTTATAAAAAAATCCTCCACCTCCTATAGTGTATCAATAGATTCCTTTTTTTAAAATAGTGTATCAAAACAAGAAGAATTTAGGACTATCCTGAATTCTTTTTGTTTTTTAGTGTATTAAAACAAAAAAAACGGCTAACAAAATCATTGATACAAAAAATATTTTATTTTCTCCTTGTAAAGAAAACGCTTTAATATAAGCGTTTTTTTCTTTTTTTACAAAAAAATCGTTTCTCTTTTTAAAAGTTGGCACGCTTCTTGCAATATATATTAGTGTAAGGCAAAAAAATAAAGGAGGTGTAGACATGGTTGCATTTATTATCGCAACACATGGAGAATTCTCTCGGGAGATTATCAAATCTGCTGAAATGATTTTCGGCAAACAAGAAAATGTAGCATTTGTTACATTTTCTCCAGGAGAAGGTCTCGAGGATCTACAAACAAAATATTACAAAGCATTACAAGAATTAGATGGAAGCAACGGAACACTTTTTATGGTTGATTTGTTTGGTGGAAGTCCATATAACGCGGCAGCCTTAATCGCTGCAGACAAAGAGGAAATGGATGTAATCGCTGGCGTTAATTTGCCAATGTTAATTGAAGGCTTCGACAAACGGCAAAGAAATGATTTTCATGATTTAATTCAATCTGTCAGTCAAACAGCAGCAGATGGAGTCAAATCATTCAAACAAAGTTTAGCATACAGCAATGCTAGTGAGGAGAATGATTTATTATGAATATTACATTAGTTCGAATTGATGATCGTTTAATTCATGGTCAGGTTGCCACTTCTTGGTCAAAAGAAGCAAACTGTGAACGTATTATTGTTGTCTCAGATGAGGTAGCAAAAGACACGTTAAGAAAAACATTGCTAATTTCCGTATGCCCGCCAGGAATGAAAGCAAGCGTTGTACCAATTGATAAAATGGTTCGAGCTTATAATAACCCAAAATACGAGGGAGTAAAAATATTATTACTTTTTACCAATCCAACTGACATTGTAAGAGTGGTGGAAGCCGGCGTCAAAATTGATAAAATCAATGTAGGCGGCATGTGCTTTAAAGAAGGAAAAAGACAGCTGGCTAATGCCATTAATGTAGACGACAAAGATATTGAGGCATTCCAAAAACTGAATAGCTATAATATTAAATTGGAAATTAGACATGCCATTACCGATCCAAAAGTTGACTTAATGACAAAATTGTAAGCGCTAAATTGAAATAATAGTTTTATAAACTTATAAAAAACTATATTTAGAGAGGTGAATAATCATGACAACGTTACAAATCATTTTAATCCTAGTTATCGCAGCGATAACAGGGATGGGCAGTGTATTAGATGCCTTTCAAACACATCGTCCAATCGTTGCTTGTACATTAATCGGTCTAGTACTAGGAGATCTTAAAACAGGGATTATTCTAGGTGGAACATTAGAAATGATGGCTCTTGGCTGGATGAATATCGGTGCTGCAATGGCCCCAGATACGGCTATGGCCAGTGTTATTTCTACTATTCTAGTTATTACAGCAGATCAAAGCATCGGTAAAGGCATCGCAGTGGCCGTTGCCTTAGCAGCAGCAGGTCAAGTACTAACCATTTTTGCAAGAACATTAACAATTGGCTTACAGCACCGCGCTGATAAATATGCGGAAAATGGAGATTTCAATGGCATTGATCGAATGCATTACTTTGGTCTCGCCATACAAGCATTGCGTGTTGTTATTCCAACATTAATTGTGAGTTTAATCAGTGTCCATTCTTTCGAAGCCATGTTAAATGGCATTCCAGATGTTATCACAAAAGGACTGCAAGTTGGCGGAGGAATTGTAGTTATTGTTGGTTATGCCATGATTATTAACATGATGGGCGCAAAATATTTAATGCCGTTTTTCTTCCTTGGATTCGTATTCGCAGCATTTTCAAACTTTAACTTAGTTGCTTTTGGTGTAATCGGTGTGGTCGCAGCTATTGTCTATATTCAATTACATCCAAAATATAATATTACGAAAAACCCAGCAGGACTTGCGGCAGTTTCCGGAACAAATGCAAGATTTGATGATGATTTAGATGATGATTTAGATAGTTAATAAAAAGTGGAAGCGTCTGGACTGAGGGGCTTTGACTTTAGCTTAGAAAACACGAAGAGCAAAAGCGTCGATGTTGGCTTATCGCAGGAAAAAGACTTGAAGTACAATAGCGTTGGATCTAGACAATTATCTATTTTGATCAACTTTATCTTTTTAAAAAAAGGAGGCAATAAACATGGGTGAGTCATTAAAGAAAACATATATTGAACCTGAAAAACAAACGGAAGACTTAAAATTAACAAAAAAAGATTTAACCAAAATGTTCGTTCGTGCCAATCTATTATTAGGATCCTTTAACTTTGAGAGAATGCAGGCTATCGGGTACTGCTACTCTATGATTCCAGCAATTAAAAGATTGTATAAAAAGGGCGATGAGCGTAACAAAGCATTAAAACGCGGTTTAGAGTTTTTTAATACACAACCATTTTTAGCAGCACCGATTATCGGCGTAAATGCTGCGATGGAAGAGAAAAAAGCAAATGGAGCTGAAATTGAGGATAGTTCAATAGCTGGTGTAAAGGTTGGTCTAATGGGACCCCTTGCTGGTGTGGGAGATCCTATTTTCTGGGGTACATTACGCCCTGTTCTTGGGGCACTTGGGGCATCTATTGCATTGACTGGAAGCATTATTGGTCCACTTGTATTCTTTCTAATCTTTAATGTTATTCGTTTAGGCGTTGTATGGTATGGAGTTCGCTATGGTTACACCAAAGGCATGGAAATTATCTCAGACCTTGCAGGCAACAGACTGCAAAAATTAACAGAAGGTGCTTCTATTCTCGGTCTCTTTGTAATGGGCGCCCTAGTATGTAAGTGGACCAGTATAAATATACCGGTTAAGATAGCAGAATTAACGGACCAAGCTGGCAATACAACAGTTACAACGATTCAAAGTGTATTAGATCAATTAATGCCAGGCTTAGTTCCATTATTGCTAACATTCCTTGTCGCAAAACTGTTAAAGAAAAAAGTAAATCCATTAATTTTAATCTTATCTATCTTTGTTATCGGTATTTTAGGCTATTGGGCAAAAATCTTAGCTTAAAAGTTTGTGGTCAAAAGGAACAAGAAGTTCGAGGCATCTTCCACTTTTAACATAGTCCTTCCATAGGTTGTGATTGTTTATAGTTGAAGATCCTCTCGTTGGATACGCGAAAAGCCAAAGGATAAGCCAACAAAGTAATTCGACGGGCATTTTTCACCGGACTTTTTGAACAAATCTCTAATAGGGTCACTGCATAGACGCCTATTCATCTGCATAGATACACAGCTAGGGGTTCTATTTTACTTCGTTGCCGCGAGAAAATGGAATCCCTTTACTTTTAAATAATCACTGCTTTACTTACTGTATTTCTTACTAAAAGGAACTTTCTTTACAACTTATTTTATCTATAAAATATTTATTAATTACATGCATAATCCCATCATCATCATTACTGTTTGTAACAATGTCCGCAGCTTCTTTTACAGCTTGTGGTGCATTCCCCATTGCCACACCTAATCCGGCATACTGCAGCATATCCATATCATTATAATTATCGCCAAATGCCATAATTTCCTGTTGGTTTATTCCTAATTGATTTGCAAGCATCGCAATAGCAACAGATTTTTTGACGTTCTCAGCCATAATCTCTAGATAAGTTGGCTTCGATTTATAAATAGACAATTCAGGATAATGATTCTTTAACTCTCTTTCTAGTGAATCAATAGATAGCGGTTCACCCATACATAAAATTTTGTAAACAGACGAACAAGATGTTAACTGAAAATCAACAAGCTTCGGGTTGATGCTCGTTATTTTCTCCTCTTGAACTACCCACTCATCTTCCAGCGATTCAACAAGCCACTCGTCTTTACTATATATGGTATAACATATAGAAGAAAATTGTGCGGATATTAATTTATATATTCCGCTTATATCCTTCTCCTTCATTGTAGACTTATACACTATCTCTCTTTCTCCGTTTTCTTGTTCTCCGCCTAATAAAAGAGCTCCACTAAAACATATAATCGGTTCCTTTAGCTTGGAAGATGCCTGAAGTGCTAGAATTCCCTTTGGCATTCTAGCAGAAACCAGTACAAAAGGAATGCCAATTTGCTGTAGTAGTTCTAACGATGCTTTTGTCGCTTCACTAATTTTATGTTGAGAATTTAATAAGGTCCCATCAATATCACTGAAAATAAGTTTATACACTTTTTTCCTCTCCCTAACAATGACATCAATCGTTTCTATTAAAGCTTTTCTATAAGTGCGTGTTCAAAAAGGAGGATAAAAAGGACCGAGAAGTTCGAGGCGGTTTAGCTTCGAGCATCACCCTTTCACAGGATGTGATGACTTCCACGTTGCTCACAGGACGTGAGCGTTTTTAGTGGAAGAACCTCTCGTTAATACGTGAGAAGCGGAGAAGCAAACCAACGAAGAAATTCGATGTGTCATTTTCACCGGACTTTTTGAACAACCTCTATAAGTTTTGTGCTCGCTCCTATACCTTTTAATAGCGAGAAAACGCAGCTTATTCAGCTATACAAAGAGTTATATTATTTGCTTTCATTCGTTCACAAAAAATTGGTGGAGGACATTGATCGGTAATAACAATATGGATGTCCCCCCAATCCATTCCTTTATAATAACTAGTTTTGGAGAACTTATTAAAATCCGCTAAAATAATATTTTTTGAACTTCTACGTACAATGATGCTTTTCATATAGGCATCTTCTTTATCTTCAAAATAAATTCCATCTTCCATAATCGCAGCCGCACCTAAAAAGGCTGTATCAAATTTCATTTTATCTACTTGATTTACACTTTCCACATCAAAGAAAAATCGATTTTGTTTATGAAAGCTTCCTCCAAAAAGAAAAAGGGAAACCTCCGATTGATCAGAAAGCACTTCTGCAATATCTAAAGAATGAGTATATACTTGCAGCTTTTTATTTAACTGTTCTGCTAAACAGCAAACTGTTGTCGATACATCAAAATAATAAACTCCTTTGTCTTCTAAAAAATCAGACGCACTCTTGCCAATTTTCCTTTTTTCACATGAATAGGATTGCACACGCTCTCGATAGGCTAAAATCGTCTCATTTAGAGCTGGCAAAGAAATTCCACCATGCGTTCTAATAGCGGCACCTTTTTCTACCAATTTTACTATATCCCTTCTTGCAGTATCTCTAGATATAGTAAAACGTTTACAAATTTCATTAACAGACATACTTTGCTGCACATTCAAAATTTCAAGTATTTTTACAAGTCTTTCTTCTTGATACATAATATCCTCCTTTATATAAGTAATTATAAGTTATATAACCTTCATTTACAAGTAATATAACATTACCAAGTAAAAAAATAACGATAATTACTTATAGTGATTTTTAAGTTAATAAGACGGTTAACTAGACTCATAAGAACTCTTAGAAACCTTACACTTATTAACTACAATAAAAAAACTCCTTTTTATAGATGTTTCCCGGAATATCCATCCGGTAACTTTCTATTGAAAGGAGGCTCATACATGTTGTTTTATATAAATTCTAGAATTGCTTTCTTTTTGTCGAAGAGGAAATATTCAATTCTTCCCGGTACTTTGTTATAACACGTCTAGACACAAATATATTATGGTTCGTTTCTAATATTTTTTTTATTTTTTCATCTGATAACGGTTTATGTTTATCTTCTTCCTTTATTAAATCAATAATTATTTTTTTTATTGCAGCAGAAGAAACCTCTGTCTCATTCTCCCCCTTCATTCCTTGGCTGAAAAATGATTTTAATCCAACAATCCCAAAAGATGTTTCCATATATTTATTAGAAACGACTCGGCTCACAGTCGATTCATGAACACCAAGTATATCTGCCACTTGTTTTAATGTGAGCGGTTTTAATTTGCTAGGCCCTTTAAAAAAGAACTCTTTCTGCTGCTCTACAATACAAGCGCTGATTTCGAGTAATATTGCCTCTCTCTGTTTAAGTCCATTTCGCAGAGATTGAAATTCTGCGTATTTTTTCCGTATATACTCATACTCATTCCCTTGTTTATTTTGCAGCAAGAGCTGGTAATCTTCATGTAATGTTAGTTTTGTAAAGAGTGGATCATTTAATTGAATTTCCAACTGGTCGTTGACTGGATAAACAGAAACATCTGGTCGAATATACAGCGATACATCTTGCTGAAAGCTTACTCCTGGTCTTGGCTGGAGCACAAGTATTTTCCTTTGCACTTCTTGAATATCCGATAAGGAAACGCCTAACTTTTTTGAGATATACGGCCATTTCTTGTCTGCAAATGTGACAAAATATTCCGCTATAATTATATAGGACAATTTATCTTCTGGATATTTCTTCTCTAACTGCAGCAATAAACATTCCTGTAAACTACTTGCTCCAACCCCAATTGGTTCTAAGCTTTGCAATAGCTTAACATATTCTCTTCCCTTCTCTACTGTAATAAATAATGTGGAACAAATTTCTTCTATTGTCTCTGTTAAATATCCATTTTCATCTAAACTGTGTATAAAATAGGTTAAGCATTTATCATCTTTTTCACTTAATTTTAAAAGTCCTGCTTGCTCTAATAGAAAAGCAGATAAGGTTATATTAGACGTATCTTTTACGTTTTCCATGAAAGAATCTATATCATCCTTTTGCTGCTGTTTTTTCTCTTTTCTCGGTAGTTCATACCCTTCTACCTTGGCCGCAACTTCCTTAAAGCATTGATCACATTCTATCAGCGGATTCTCCAATGCCTGTTCACGAATAAAATCAAGCAAATCATGAGTGGAATACGCTAATAAAGAGATTGCTTGAAGCATTTCGTGATTTAAAACCATTGATGTCTTTTGATATTGCAAAATATTCGGCTGAAGATCCACCTTGTTTCCTCCTCACTAATACCCTTTCTATTATTAATACGACCATTATTTTATAAAAATTCTGAATTTTTATTGAATGCGCTTTCTTTTCATTGTAAAAATTTTTTCTTCCTTTAATGCATGTTTTTCCCGTTTTCTTTATATTCATTATACCGAATTTTAATCATTATTACCATAGATTCTTATTCTATTTCAACGATTGAACACGGATACAAAACACAAAATTGGTAATGCTAAAAGGGAATATATCGCCTATATAAATTGGATATAATTCCTCTTTTTTTTTCATGATTATAGCTTAACGTCTTTTGAAAAAATCCGCATTTAATCTATATAGTAACTTATACAAAGTAGTAACTTATACAAAGAAAGGTGCGAATATATGAGTACATATATTGAAGTGGCAATAAAATTAACAATAGGCTTTTTTTGTCTTATTGTTTTTATGAACTTATCTGGAAAAGGAAACTTAGCACCACTCACTCCAGCTGACCAAATTCAAAACTATGTGTTAGGTGGAATTCTAGGGGGGATTATTTACAGTCCTGCCATTACCATTACACAATTTCTTATTGTTTTAATTATTTGGGGGTTATTAGGTTATATTATTCGTATTCTGAAATTAAAAAATCGTTATGTAAAACAATTTGTGGAAGGAGAACGGGTAGTAATTGTTCGTGATGGGGTTTTGCTTATTGATAATTTTAAAAAAGCAAAATTATCAACCAAAACCTTTTATACGATGCTCCGATTAAAAGATATTAACTATATTGGCTCGTTAAAAAAAGCCCAAATTGAGCAGAATGGACAGCTTACCGTTATTCATAAAGATGATGAAGAATATTCTTATATGTTAATATCAGATGGCGATATTCATCAAGAAGGGCTAGAGGATATCGGCAGAGATGAGGAATGGCTGCTGTCCATGTTAGAAGAAAAAGGCTTTAAAATGGAAGATATATTTTTTGCTGAATACTATCAAAATGATTTAAAGCTTTATACATATTAGAGGTTGTTCAAAAAGTCCGGTAAAAATGACACATCGAATTTCTTCGTTGGTTTGCTTCTCCGCTTCTCACGTATTCAACTAGAGGATCTTCAACTAAAAACGCTCACGTCCTGTGAGCAACGTTGAAGTCACCACATCCTGCGGAAGGCCGATGCTCCAAGCTAAACCGCCTCGAACTTCTCGGTCCTTTTTATCCTCCTTTTTGAACACGCACTATTAGTTAATTCCTACTGTTTTTTTCTCTAAGTGAAGCTTCTTCATCATTGGGAGTTACTTCCTTAAAGAAGAACAAAAGGATAACTATTATTCGTAGACATGATGTCTTTTCTATCATGTCTTTTTTTGTCTTCCTAGTATTTAAAACTAGCGCTTTTCATAATACTAGGGAGTTTTATCAGGAGCATTCGTTTCTTTTCCTTATTTAAAGGTGTCAGTCCATACGAGTTGATGTCTTTTTTCGTATTGTATGTTGAAGATAATTAAGGGGGGATAAAAGGACCAAAGAAATTAGATGTGTCATTTTCACCGAACTTTTTTGAATCCCCCCTATTATCTATCAACTGAATAGAAAGAAGGAGACATTATGTTTTATGATCAACCGAATGTTCCAGCTAACTGGAATGTGACAAGCTGGAAGAGAGAACATGCTGATTCCATGGCTGTCAATGAGAGAAATACGTTTCCTGTTTTTGATGTAAGTCAGGTGCGTTCATTAGATCCTGAACGAGATATATGGGATAACTGGCTTGCTTTAAATGAAGAAGGACAAGTTGCTAATGTTGGGGGCTATAATGTTCTAATTGCTTTAGGAGCACCGATTGGCGACCTTAGCCAAGCAAAATTAATGTATTTTTATTCAAAAATCAATGAAAATAATTGGCATCCTGGCGGCTATGTTTTTACCAATCGTCTCATAGAAAACACGCAGGAATGGTCCGGTTCTACTATATTGACTTCTGAAGGAGATTTACAGTTTTTTTATACAATTGCCTCCTCTTATCAAGATCCAGAAACTGGAATTTACCAAACACAACAGCAGTTTGCAACAGCTAAAGTTCCTGTATTAGCTAATTCCTCCTCTTTCCAATTATCAGCTCCAAGTTATCATGAAATCCTCATTGAACCAGATGGCTATTTTTATCAAAAAGTAGATGAAGCCGTTTGGATGGAACAACGATTCCCTACCCAACATCGTCGTGATTTAGGCAGTGATCAAGTGAATAACTTTACTTTTCGTGATCCCCACTATTTTAAAGACCCAAAAGATGGACAAGAGTATCTTCTCTTTGAAGCAAATACCGGACAAGCCTTGAATACAGAAGGAACGGTAGAAGAAAAATTTATTGGAGCATTCTCTGAAGGATATCAACCTTCTGCTGATGATTTAAAAGCAAATGGCTGTGTTGGTGCACTTAAACTTAGCAATAATAAAACAGAAGCAGCATTTCTTCCGCCGATCTTAACAACAAATCTTGTAACAGATGAAATTGAACGTATAAATGTAATCGTTTATGAAAATCACTATTATTTGTTTGTAGCAACACATGGGAATAAAATGACTGTAGACGGAAACGACTTAGTTAACCGTGATTTTTTAATTGGCTTTATGGCTGACTCTTTGTTTGGGGAATACGAAGCACTTAACCAAACTGGTATCGTCATCACCCAAAAATCTCCTGGAGATCCCTATGTTGGACAGGAGAATAACGAGCAATATGTCTACTCTTGGCTTATTGTTCCAGCTGAAAATGGACGTTTTGTTGTAATTGCTTATAGTAATTTCTCTACTGGACCTGAAGGAAACACCCAAAAAATCAAATCGGCATCACCAGTTGTAGAGTTATTAATAAATAACAAAAATACTAGAGTAGGCCGTCTATTAGGAACATTCCAGCCTAGTTCTCAGCTTTAACCGCATCTACTAATTCTGGCTGTACCAAGTGTCTTTATTCTTTTGGTACAGCCTTTCTTGTGAAAAAACAATTCAGGACTCCGCTAAACTAATAGTACTTGCTCAAACTTCACAGTTATTATTCCTTATAAATTGGGGCAAGATTCTCGTTTCAGGATGCTCCCTTTCCGTGGGGCGTGCGATGAGCCTCCTCGGCGCAAGCGCCTGCTTAGGTCTCAGCTAACCCGCTAATCCCACAGGAGTCTCGCACCTTACACTCCAATCAAGCCGTTTTAATTCATTAGTTGCTGTCGTTGAAGTGGTAAAAACATCCACCTTATAGAAATAGACTAAAAGTGCACATTTTGGGAGAAAAACGTTGAATAATAACATAAAAAATCAACACTACTAGTATTTAGTAGTCATACCTTGTCATGAAATTCGAAGACAAGAACTTATTCTAAAACAGGTTGCTTGTAACGGAGGGTGCGAAGACTCCTGTGGGAAATGCGGGAAGGCTAAAGACCCCGCAAGGCAACGCCGAGGAGGCTCAGATCCCACCCCGCGGAAAGCGAGCAACCCGTAGTGGAAAGCAACCCCCATAATAAAAAACAAGTCTCAAATTTTATTATTCTTAAACCAAGTAATATCAAGACTTGCAAACGAATTTGATGGTGCGAAGTATGAGTTACTTATTAAATTTTTCTAACTTTGTAAAAAATTGAAATACTAATAATAGAATGATAGACTATAAAACAGGAAATCTTGCAAATAAGGAGTTGATTTCACTTTTATGCACTGGAAAAAAATTCTTCTATGGAGTATTGGTATTATTTTTGGCGGAGGAGCACTCATTGCTTCTATTACTTTTGGTCTATTATTGTATTTAGAAAAAGAAAGTACACAACAAGCAACTAAAACTAACCAAGAGGCTTCTTCAGATAATTCAGGAGATGTAAATAGAAAAACAGTTCATAAGCCTGTTAACGAAGACGTGGTAACACTAGCAGATGGTACAAATGGCCATGACTTTATTTCTACTTGGCATGATTTTTATAATACTACACTTGGCTGGGGAAAAATCGATACAGCCAGTTACACGGAACAAAAGGAAGCAGCAGCTGCTATCTTGGAGCAATTAGAGAATATATCTGTTGCCAATAAGAAAATTGAAAATGATTTAGACAGCATTAGACAAAATGCACAGCAAGTCATCAATGGAGATAACCGAGAGGCCATGCGCAAGCTTCATCGCTATTTTCATGATTTAGACATTTTCTTTAATGGCTATGACTATAGTCAAACATTTGGCATAACTGAGTTTACCGGGAAATAATGTTTTATTATTACATTTGTTTTCTTCTTATACTATCCATCCTGTAATAAACTCAGCTAAGTCATGTTTTTATTAAAGTCCCTTAGTATGGACTCTTTTGATTAAAATAGTTTGGTTTTATAACAGCATTATTATAACGTTTATGAAAAATATGAGTAGTTGCTGGTGCTAATGGCGGTATCAGCCATGCCCAATTTCCAGTTAATTCTCTTCCCTTCTCTGCCTCCTTCTTTTCAAACGCTCTAAATTGCTGTGCTGCTGTATGATGATCCACAATCGTTACATCCGCTTCACGGAAAGAAGACAACACTGCTATATTTAATTCAACTAATGCCTTATCCTTCCATAATGAACTATTTTTCTGCTGGTTTAATTCCATTAATGAGCCTATTTTTGGCAGCATATTATAACGATTCTCATCCGCTAAGTTTCTAGCACCAATTTCTGTTCCCATATACCAGCCATTAAATGGAGCAGCTGTATAATGAATTCCGCCAATCTCTAAACACATATTTGAAATGATTGGAACAGCATACCATTTTAATTGTAAATCATGAAACCAATTAAATTCTGGATGGCGAATAGGCACTTCTAAGATAAGCTCTTTTGGTATAGGGAATATTTTAGGATGATTATCATTCATTTGCACGACTAATGGCAAAACATCAAAATGTGTCTCATTGTCTGTCCACCCTAAATCTTGACAACATTTTGTAAAGGCAAATGAATCAGGATCTCCTATAACACCATGGTTTGTTTGATATCCAGCATATCTTATTAGTTGCTGATTCCATATACGTATCTCCATGTCTTTTGTTTTCTGATGAAATATCGTAATAGTTGGTCGGATGCGGCCGCCATTTGTTGCGTATTGAATGTGTTCAAATAAGGCATCTCGCATTCCTTCTTCCGTATCTACCATTCTTTGATCGATTACATGCAGACTTTCCCAGAACAATCTTCCAATACAACGGTTGTTATTCCGCCAAGCCATCTTAGCTCCATGCTCTAACTCTTCTTTTGTATGTGTATAATACCCTAAATCATCTATATCTTTTTTAATCTCGATTATTCTTTGCTCCATTTGCTGTTCACTTTTTTTTAATTCTTTATAACAAGTTTCGATAAATGTTACTGCTTCTTGTAATAGGTCTACTGATTGTTGCAACCATACTCCTCCTTGTTAGCTATACAATTTTTATCATATGGAAAAAAACTTCATTAATACTATCGTAGTCGCTTTCTTATTTTAATACTTTACGAATTAACCTTTCCTTCTTTTTTGTGTAAGGTGGAAACAAAAATGGCATATTCCATTTATCATTTTTTTTATAAACACTCCTTTTATGTGAAAAAGTCAAGAAACTATAAATGCCATGATACATTCCCATTCCTGAACTTCCTACCCCACCAAAAGGCAAATTCGGATTAGCAGCATGTGTGATCGTATCATTAATACATACTCCACCAGAAGAAATATTCCCTAAAATATTTTGCTCTATTTCTCTATTTGTTGTAAATATATATAAGGCAAGAGGCTTTGAAAGTTTCTTGACAGACTGAATGGCAGCATCTAAATCAACGTATGTAATGATAGGAAGAATTGGTCCGAATATTTCCTCTGCCATTGAAGGAGAATTCCATGTGGCATTCAATAAAGTTGGTTCTATATAGCGTGTCTTCCTATTGCTTTTCCCACCAGCAATGATTTTCTTTTGCTCTTGCTCCATCATTTGTTGTAAACGTTTAAAATGTTGGTCATTCACTATTCTGCCAAAATCTTTACTGCTTTCAATAGTTGTTCCATAAAATGCTTGCAAAGCTTTTTTCATTTCTTGAACTAATTGTTCTTTTATTGATTCGTGAACAACAAGATAATCTGGAGCAATACATGTTTGCCCGGCATTTACTGTTTTCCCCCAAATAATACGCTGAGCAGCAAGGGGAATATTAGCATGTTCATCAACAAATACTGGGCTTTTTCCTCCTAATTCCAAGGTAACAGGTATAAGTTTTTTGGCGGCTGCTTCCATGACACGTTTTCCAATAGATACACTTCCTGTAAAGAAGATATAATCAAAAGAACCATGAATTAAAGCTATATTAATTGCAGCTCCGCCCTCAACAGAACGAATATAGTGCTTATCAAAAGTGGATTGAATCATTTTTGTCAAAACAGCAGAAACGGTAGGAACCAGTTCAGAATGCTTTACTACCACACAGTTTCCAGCAGCAATTGCCCCAATTAATGGCTCCATCACTAGCTGAAAAGGATAATTAAATGGACCAATAATTAAAACGGTTCCAAATGGTTCATACTGTAGATAGCTTTTCGATGGAAACAAAGCAACTGGACTTTTTACTTTTTTTCGTTTCGCCCATTTCTTTACATTTTTTATTGCATGCCTGATGCTTCTTAATACAAAGCCCACTTCATAGGTATAGGATTCAAAAGCATGTTTTCCTAAATCCTTTTGAAGTGCGTTGACTATTTCTTGTTCATACTGCTCTATTCCTGCTTTTAATTTTTTTAATTGAAGGATTCGAAAATCTACGGACAGCGTTTGTGTCTTTTCAAAAAATTGTTGATGTTCACTAATCAGCTGTTCTACATCAATCGGATTTGTTTCTATATTCGGCATTCTCTTTTCTCCACGCTTTCTGTTTTTCTTTGTATATTCAAAAGTACCAAAAATAATAAAAAAACAAAAGCGTTATCTTGTCTTTCCTTTCATCCTGCTGAAATTCTATTCTCTTTCTATTCTTTGAATTCCTATCTTTGATGTTGATACGTTTCGTTATAGCTATTCTGAAAAAGTGGCTTTGGGCCCTCTCGAATAAGTCCGCAGGTCACATACACTTCGCTTTCCTGCGGAGTCTCGGCTTTCTCGCATTCCCACGGGAGTCTTCGTGTATTCTGACTGCTCCCTACTTATAAAACTTATGAAAATTGCTTCTTTTCATGGGTTATGGAATATATTTTGTTTGCATGAGTGTCTATTGAAAAAAGCCTGGATGCACTATAAAAAATAGTTCATTCAGGCTTTATCTGCTTTTGCTTATTTTACAATCCGCTGTGTAATATATTTAATACTGTTTTTAATTCTGCTACGGGAATTTGTCCTGGAGCTGATGCTTTTTTGGCTGCTGCAAATGTTAATGCGGATCCAAATAGTTCTCCTGCCATTCGACTAACTGCACCTTTCCCAGCCATTGACATCGTTATTATTGGTCTATCTGCATATTGTTCTTTCATCGTGTTTGTTGCATCTAAAACGGTAATAACATCGGCAATACTATTTGGCATTAATGCAATTTTCGGTAAATCTGCTCCTAATTCTTGTGCTTTCTTGAGACGTGCAATTATTTCTTCTTTCGGAGGAGTTTTGGCAAAATCGTGGTTAGAAATAATAACAGCTACCTTATGCTTATGGGCATGTTCTACAAGCTCTCTTACATCTTCTTCTTTATTAAATAGCTCTACATCAATAATGTCTGTTAAAGCTGTTTCACTGACTGCTTTATTTAATGCAAGGTATGCTGAAGCATTTATTTCTTTTTCTCCTCCTTCTTTTGCGCTTCTGAAAGTAAAGATTAATGGAGTGTTTCCTATTATATTTCGAATTTCTTGTAATGTTGCTTTTACGCTGTCTATATTTTCTACTTCTTCATAGAAATCTACTCGCCACTCGATTACATCTAGTGGAAGTGTTTTAAGAAAGGCTGCTTCTTCTTTTAATAGGTTGGCAGTTTTTCCAATCATTGATACACATATTTTTGGAGTACCTTCCCCAATGTTCACTTCTCTAACTTTTACTATATTCTCCATATTCCTCACTCCTGTTTCGTTCATAATCTACTTTTTTAATGCTACCTTGAAAAGAGGCGCTCTCGATAAGTCCGCAGTCAGAATACACTTCGCTTTCCATGGGGCGGGCGGCGAGCCTCCTCGCTGCGGGGTCTCGGCTTTCTCGCATTCCCGCGGGAGTCTTCGTGTATGCTGGCTGCTCCCTGCTTATAAATTTAAGAAAACTGCTTCTTTTCATGTGCTATGATGCGAATTTGGTTGCATAGGTGTCTACTCTGAAAAGAGCTGCTCTCTGTTTCGAATGTTATAAAAAGCTATCTTTATACTTATTGTGTTATTGGATTTCCAGTTATTTCGGTTGTTTTTATTGGACGAATAACTTTACGATAACGAATATTTACAACTACTGCAAGAATAACTCCAACTAATGTAATCATTGCATCAAAGAAAATAATATTGCTGATACTTGTTTTGGACATAATTCCTGTTATAACAGGGATGGAAAATGTTGCTAAGCTTGATGCTGTATACACAATCCCTGTGATTTTCCCTTTGCTGGTTGGAAATAATTCAGACATAGTTGCCAATGCTAATTGTAATACACCACCTGCTGCTGAGAATCCAATTACTGTGCCGGCAATGATGCAAACCGTTGGAGTTGGAAATGCCCATAAAATTAATAAAGCAATAAAGGATATAAGTGGATATATCAATACAAAAGTTACAGGCTTGATTAAGCTTTTTACTAAATAAGATGTAATAAAAACAGCTATAAGTGATCCAATACTATAATAGCTAATAAGTGTTAAAGATGCCGTTTTTGTCATCTCTCCCACTTCTCTTCCGTAAGTTGGCAGCCAAACAGATATTAAATAAAAAGTTGCTGTTGCTGTATATCCAATGATAATTAAGCATAATCCTTCTATCCAGAACTTTGGCTTCCCAACAAACTTATTTACCGCAGCCTCTTCCCCAGCGGCTTCCGGCTTTTGCGTATGATCAGGAAAAGGAAGTTTTATTAACAATAATCCATTTAAAATGAAAATAACAATACAGAAAATAAAAGAATAGCCAAAATATAAATCATTGCTTATAAGAAACCCAATAATAAATGGAATCGTAAATTGTCCTGCTGAAATAAATGCTTTAATAATAACACTTGCAGTTCCTGCCGTTTTAGGGAAAGATTCCATTAATGCTGGATATGTTCCAGAATCAAGGGAAGAATTTGCAATACCTGCAAGTAAAGCAAAGATAAATGCCGCCGTTACATTTGTACTAAATAAGATTCCTAGGAAAAATAATGAATAAATCCCCATGCCAATAAGAACAAATGGTTTTCTTCCAAATTTATCAGATAAAACACCTGTTGCAAAAAGAACGAGAAGCCTCCCTATTCCCAAAGCTGAAATAACGTAAGACACACCAGCAGTATCTGTATGAAGCTGCTTTGTCAAAAAATCCATGTTTTGAGCTAAAATAATAGCTCCCATACCGTGTATGAAATAGTTCATATATAAGGCGATTGCTGTTGGCATATATTGATTCTTTCGCATCTTTCATTCTCCTTTTTGTTGTCTATAGGGGGCTGGTATGAGCCTGCTTTTATGAGAGTTAAAAAAACTTGATGCTCTGTTGTTAGTCTCTTCTTCCATAGAAATGTTCATCATTTCCCGCTCGCTACCTACCCTTTTTAGATTTGTTTCTGCTTTTTTTATTTCAATTAGTGGAGACGAGAAACAAGTCTCCACTTGAGTTTCTTATATGAACATCCTCACCTTGTTCAAACATTCACATACTAACCTAAGAAAAATTAAAATAATAATTCCTTCACATGTCCAACAGGCATTTCTTCTCCAGTCCATAGTTCGAAGGCTTTTGCTCCTTGCCATAACATCATGCCTAAACCATTAATGATCCGGCATCCTTGTGCTTCAGCCATTTCTAATAATTTGGTTTTCTCTGGCATATAGACTACATCTGAAACGATTAAATCTGGACGAAGCATACTTGGATCTGTAATAACAGACTGTCCTTCTAATGGTTTCATTCCAACTGAAGTTCCATTTGTAAAAATAACACTATCAGCAATTTCATTTCGCAGTGCTTCTGTATGATCCAAATCAAATAATGACGCTTTACAATCTGTTTTGCTATTAATCTCTTGAACCGTTTTTTCAGCTCTGCTATAGTTTTCATCTTTTCTATTAAAAATCGAAATTTCTTTTACTCCATCAAGTGCTGCTTGAATACAAATTGCTGTCGCTGCTCCACCAGCACCTGCAATCGTCATTTTTTTACCGATGATATCAATTCCAGCTTCTTTAAGTGCTCTCATATAGCCAGTTCCATCTGTAATATGACCAGTTAATACTCCATCATCATTTACAATCGTATTTACAGCTCCAATCATTTCAGCTGCTGGTGATAACTTATCTAAATAGTTACACACAAGGGTTTTATTCGGCATTGTTACATTGGATCCTCTCACATTTAATGCACGATATCCTTCAATAACTTTTGGGAGCTGTTCATTGTTTACATCAAATGCTAAGTAAACATAATCTAATCCTAGTTTAGCAAATGCTTCATTATGCATTTTTGGGGATTTGCTGTGTGAAATAGGTGTTCCTAGTAAACCAATTAACTTCGTTTTTCCAGTAATACGTTCTGCCATGTTTCTCTTCCTCTCCATAGTTAAAAATTTATATAATTCTTCCCATAACTAGCGTTTTTTTTATCCAGTTACTGAAGATTATTAATAAGATAAGCAATCATTTCTATCTGTTAGGTATAGGGAAGAAGCTGTTTCCCCATTTGAGTGGTACGGGAGAAGAAAAACTAATTAATGTAAGCAACCCTTTTTCTTCTCCTTACAAAAATCTTTTATCTAGCTCCAATTTTTTCAAAGGTTGTCAATATATTTCTGCCTTCTCTCATGCCATCCATAATTTTTCTAGTAGACCAGCTATCTCCTATATTTACAACCTCTACATTTGTATTTAAATAATGTTCTTGCAGCTTACTTAGCCCTGGATTTTCTGGTTTCATTCCAAGACATACAAATCCATAATCAAAATCGATAGAAGATTCTTCGCCATTATATTTCACTTTAAAGTGATTACTTGCAACCTCTGTTAAAGCGGTATTCACATGAATATCGACGTTTCTTTCTTTTAACATCGTCATCATAGAAATTTTCGTAATCAGATCCAAGTCTTTTCCTAATTCCGGCTGCATTTCAATAATAGAAACAGTTGCTCCTCTTTCGGCAAAGAATTCAACTACATCCAATCCAACAGCCCCTCCGCCAATAACCGCAATTTTTTTCCCCTCAAACTCAGTGAATTCATTTATTCTATTTAATAATCCAAAAATAGAATAAACATTTTCTCCCTCTTTATCAATATGATTTAATAGACCAGGGATTGGCGGCAACAATGGTTTTGAACCAGTTGCATTTATCACAACATCTGGATTTAATGTATCAATTGCTGCTATATCTGCTTTCTTATTTTTAAATGTTACTAGATTGTTTAACCCTTCACTTCTTCTTACTAAATAATTGGGAAGATCTTGTATTCTTTTTTTCTCAGGAAGTCTTGAAATTTCTCTTGCTAGTCCCCCAAAATAATCCTTTTGTTCAAATAGATAAGTAGCACATCCAACCTCAGCAGCGGTGCATGCGGCTTCTAATCCAGCCGTACCTCCACCAACAACCACCACATTAACCGGTCGATTGACTTTTTTATTTTTATATTCCTCATTATGAATAATATCTGGGTTTACAGTACATCTGATTGGTCTGTTTAAAGCGATTCTATGTCCTGCACATCCAATATTACAAGAGATGCATTTTCTGATTTGATCGATGTTTCCTTTTGACAGTTTCTCTACATAGAATGGATCAGCAATCATTTGTCTACCCATTCCAATAAAGTCCGCTTCCCCATTTTCCAAAATTTTATCTGCTACTTTTGGATCGCGAATATTACCTGTTGTTATAGTTGGTTTATTAAATTTCTCTTTTACCGCTTTCGCCATATAAGATCTCCAACCATCTGCCAAACTCATTTGATCAATTTGAAACTGTAAAGTAGGATTTAATGCTGCAGATACATTTAAAATATCTACTCCATCATGCAAGTACTCTAGAATTTCCAATATATCTTCAAGTTTGTTTCCGCCTTCCACAAAGTCCTCTGCACTAAACCGCAAAGAAATCGGGAATAATGGACCAACTTCTTGACGAATTCGATCAATAACTAATCTTGCAAACCTAGCTCTGTTTTCATAACTTCCACCAAATTCATCTGTCCGTTTGTTATATATTGGCGATAAAAACTGACACAATAGATAGGAATGTCCCGCATGAATTTCAATAACATCAAAACCAGCCATTGCAACTCTTTTTGCTGCTTTACCGTACTCATCAACTATTTTGTAAATTTCCTCTTTATCTAATGGCCTTGGTATCGCTCCACCAACTTTAGATGGAATATTAGATGCAGAAACTGGCTGCCCTCCAATTCTTTCAGGAACTGCTGAAGCTCCTGCATGGTTTATTTGGACTGCTACTGCAGCACCGTGTTGATGCAATCTTTCTGTCAGTTTATACATACCAGGAATAAATCGATCATGATCTATACGAATTTGCGTTGTTCCATTTGCACCTAATGGAAAGGAAACACAGGCATTTTCCACAATGATTAATCCTGTTCCCCCTTTTGCTCTTTGCTCATAATACTTTATATGATCTTCATTAAATTCCCCACTTGGCTCCGCATAATTCGTTCCCATAGGCGGCATAACAATACGATTTTTAATCGTTAAACGATTAATTGTAATTGGTTTAAAGATATGTTGATATTTTTCCATTTTCTAATCCTCCCACTTCAAAGGCTGACTTTTTTATTTGTGAATAATTGAGCAATATTATGCTCAATTATTCACAAATTCAATTAAAAATATGTTAAACTTTGAACAAAGACTACTAATAACTTTTACAAAATTTATTATATTAGATAAAAACTTATAAATCTAATGCATTTTCTTCTTTTTATTTATAGTTTTTTTCTATGAATCATCCCTTTTCTCCACAAAAAAAACAAATAAACACTTAATAGAAAGGAATATGTACCGATGAATTTACGACATCTTCACTATTTTCGGGTTTTAGCAAAATTTGAGCATTATACACAAGCAGCTGCCAAGTTATCGATTACACAACCTAGTTTAAGCCATGCTATTTCAGAATTGGAAAAGGAGCTTGAAACCTATTTATTCGAAAAACAAGGAAGAAATATCCGTTTAACAAAATACGGAAAGTTCTTTCTAGAATATGTTAATCTTGCTTTAGATCAGTTGGAGCTTGGAGAGAAAAAATTAAAACAACTTACTAGTCCATCACATGGGCATATTGATCTTGCTTTTATTTATACATTAGGTGCAAATTTTGTTCCAAATTTATTAAAAGAATTTTCTTCTAAAGAAAACTTTGAAAACTTGTCTTTTAAATTACATCAAAGCACAACAAATGAAATCATTTCGACGATAAAAGAACAAAAAATTGATTTAGCTTTCTGTTCCTATATCGAAAATGAACCAGATATAGAGTTTGTTCCACTAGTAGAGCAGGAGTTGGTTCTCGTTGTTTCAGAGGATCATCCACTTGCTTCCCTTGACCACATTGATTTAAAAGATACAGAAGAATATCCCTATATTTTCTTTAGTGAGGCGAGCGGAATTCGGCCAATCATTGACAATATGTTTAAAAAAATCAATATTGCCCCACATGTTGTTTGTGAAGTAGAAGAAGATCATGCGATGGCTGGATTAGTTTCCATTAATTACGGTATTGCCATTATGCCAAAACTAAACGCGCTACAGCATTATAAACTGAAAGTTATTTCGATTAAGGAGCCTTTACTGCAGCGCTTTATTTATGTTGCTAGTTTAAAGAATCACTATTTATCACCAGCGACACTGCAATTTCGCAGCTTTGCCATTAATTATTGCAATGAATACTATTTAAAATATAAAAAACTCATCTAATTTTCATGCTTTTTTTCCCAAAAATAGGATTTATCTAGTACACCGAACATAAGATTTATTACCATAAATACAAAAAAAGCAACTCGATTTATCAAGCTGCTTTTTTTTATTTATCTTTAGTTCTTACAATACTTCTTGTTTTCTTAAACCCTTTAATGACTTCATTTTCTTTCTTCCGAATACTTTATCATATCTAAACAAAACAAATACAGCTAATCCAATTCCAACAAGATTAATAATAATCGCAAATATAAATACAGACTTCATGTTAGCGTTTCTTTGAATTAATCCCGTTAAAAAAGGGATGACAGTATATGCAATGGAAGTAGCTGTATAAACAAACCCAGTAATTTCTCCCTTTCTACCACTAAAAAATTCACTCATTACCGTTAATGCCAATTGTAAAACCCCTGAAATAGAGAAGCCAATCATAAAAGCACAAATAATAGCAAGAATTGGTGATTGTACTAATAACAAGGCTGTTAATGAAATCACCGATATAATTGGATATACTAAAATAATTGTTACAGGTTTGACAAAACGATGCAAAATAACAACTAATATGCCAACAGATAATAACGAGCCGAAGCTATAATAGCTGATTAATTTAAGAGCATCTGTTTTCGTAAACAGGAGAACCTGCTCCCCATAAGTAGGCAGCCAAATCTGAACAATATATAACAAGGCGGGTCCAGTAAAACCAATTAATATAAGCGCAATTCCTTCTTGCCAAAATTTCGGCTGTCCTTCATCAACAACATCTTCTTTCTCTTCTTTCTTTTTCTTCTCTTTTTTTTGATACGTATTTTTCGGAAAATGATTATTCATGATAAAAATAGTATTAAGAAGAAAAATTCCAGCAGGTATAAAAAAAGAAACACCATAAAAAATTCCATGATTCATATTAAAAATAGTATTAAGAAGAAAAATTCCAGCAGGTATAAAAAAAGAAACACCATAAAAAATTCCATGATTCATATTAAAAATGATTAGATATGGCAAAAGTATGGCACCAATTGAAATAACCCCACGTACTAAAACGGTTGCTGCTCCCGCAGATTTTGGAAATATTTCCATTAAAGCTGGATATGTTCCAGAATCTAAACAAGAGTTAGCTACTCCAGCTAATACAGCAAATGTAATTGCCCAAGCAAAATTTGGACTAAGTGGTATTCCAATTAAAAAGATGGACATCATGATTCCAGCAATCACTATAAATATTTTTCTGTTAAACTTATCCGATAGAACACCTGAAATATATAAAGTACATAATCTTCCGAAACCAACAGCTGAAATAAGAAAACTAATTCCCGCATTATCTGTATGAAAATGTTCTGTTAAAAAAGACATATTAGATGCTAGCATAATATTAACCATTCCATACAGAAAATAGTTAATATACAAACCCGTTGAGGTTGTTACATATTTATTTTTTTCCAAATCACTAACCACCTTCAAAATCCTATCTCTACTTGTTACACCTCATTCTAAAAATTACAGAAAACTCCTTTCGTTTAATTTGTGAATGTTTTCACATAAATGATTACAATAAAACAATCCTCTATTCACTTTTATTTCTTCAGCTGAATACTCCCATCATAATGAGGTAAAATTGTTTTATCAATGAATTTCGCATAATGTCACGAATTGTTCAAATTTATTATCTAATCAAAACGGCAAAAATATCATCAAATAATACGAAAAGCGCAAGCGCCTTGAATAACTCTGAAGAAAAATGTTCACATGACTCATTTACTTTTAGAGGCATGGAGCAATACTCACTAGAGTTAGGCGCTTGCGCTAGATAGATTTCACATTTCAAAAATTTTATACGTTCTTACCTTTTAAAAAAAGACTACTTTTCTTCTTGTTTTTTCTCCCTCCACTATACATAGAAATCCACTTCCCATAAGGCTTACAAGGCAATACAAATAACAACTTCGATTAGACGGAATGCCTGCAGGATTTTGTAGAAAAAAAAAGAAGACAGTGCTAAGCAAATTTTTCTTCCTGTAATTTTCTTCTCTAAGAACAATCATATTTGCATATTTGAGGGAGATACTAACTAAAGTCTTTATTACTTTTTAAAAAGACATCCTTCATCATAGTGTCTTTTCCCCTGGTTAAGAAAGTGGTTCATTCAATTCCCATGCCCATTTTAATGATTCCACAATATAATCTGCCACTTCCTCAATTTCTTTACTATCTGTCAACACTTTTGAATGATGATCAGCGTATGCTTCTTTTCTTTTATTAAATAATTCCTCTATATCTTCCATTGACTTTCCTTGTAAAACTGGTCTGCTATCGATAATAAGGTTGATTCTTTCTTTCCAAGAATCCCAAGATAAATCTAAATGAATCACGATACAATTTTCCAAACAGACTTTTTTTATCTCTTCCTGTAAAAAAGAACCTCCACCTAAGGAAATAATATGAAGTTTTTTATTTTCACAAAGATCTATAATAACTTCTTTTTCTTTTTCTCTAAATGTTTTTTCACCAAATTTATGAAAAATTTCAGGGACAGGCATGTTATACTCGTTCTCTATTACCTGATCCACATCAAGAAAATCACGATACAATTTCTTCGCAACAGTTTTTCCAATTGTTGTCTTACCTACTCCCATAAAACCAATAAAAATAATATTCTTCTCTTTTAATGGAATACTGCGTTTATTCACGTTAAAGCCCCCTAATTCTGACAAGTAAACAATAAATTTCTCCAATAATCAATTTTTTTCTTCTTACATTATACGTCATCTACTTCTTATATCCTAGAAGATTATTTCCTCCATGCAAAAGTCCTAATTTATCGTCCTCCGCTTATTTGTTAACAAGTAAACATCAAGAAAAGAACTATTTTTTTATGGAATACAATCCCTGTTTATCCTCTTCAATTTACGGTACTAATACTAGTTTTTTTTACTTAATATCTCTTTATATATGAAAATCAACATTAAAATGGGCGACTTGTTTTTTATTGTGGGGGTTGCTTTCCACTACGGGTTGCTTCGCTTTCCGCGGGGTTATGCTTGAGCCTCCTCGGTGTTGCCTTGCGGGGTCTCAGCCTTCCCACATTTCCCGCAGGAGTCTTCGCACCCTCCGTTACAAGCAACCTGTTTTAGAATAAGTTCTTGTCTTCGAATTTCATGACAAGGTATGATGACTAAATACTAGTAGCGCGTTGATTTTTTATGTTTATTATTCAACGTTGTTCTCCCAAAATGTGCACTTTTAGTCTATTTCTATAAGATGGATGTTTTCACCAGTTCAACGACAGCAACTATTGAATCAAAACGGCTTGATTGGAGTGTAAGGTGCGAGACTCCTGTGGAATTAGCGGGTTAGATGAGACCTAAGCAGGCGCTTGCGCCGAGGAGGCTCATCGCACGCCCCACGGAAAGCGAGCATCCTGAAACGAGAATCTTGCCCATATTTATACGAAATCATGTTTGCAAAAAAAACACGAATTAATCATCCTTTTCTAATTACTCTAAACCAAGTTATGCTAATACATGAAACATGAAGAGGAATGTATAACTGCGAAGTTTGAGTTAAGTATAAAAACTAGGTTGTTCCATTGCGCTACAAACACTCGTTTTCCACGGGAGTCGAGTGTCTTCCGCTCCATTTCACTTCGTTTTTTAAATGCTATTTTCTAAAACCTAATTCTTTTACCAAAAAAAATGAAATGGATTGGAAAATGGAGCAGCCTACACGTAGACTCCTGTGGGATTAGCGAGATAGCTGAGGTCCTGCAGTCCAGGGTCGAAGCGGCTAAAGCCGAGCCCCATGAAAAGCGAAGTGTATGCAGGCTGCGGGTAATTACCACAAACCTTCTTTTTACATGAATAAAAAACCCAAACCATAATACGAAATATTTTTTACATCTTCGTATCATTGTTCGGGTTTATCTTCGGCTGGTATACTAATGTCCCAGCTTCTTTTCTCATAATCCTAATCGATTTATCCTTAAATCTCTAATTTCTTTTTGACTAATCAAGTCTCTGTTTTTAGAAAAAAGCGTCTAACGAATCCAACAACTAATCCTAACCCTAATATTATTAGAACTATATAGCCGTTAGATACTTTTCCTTGAAGTAGAAGAAATAGCAATACCGAGATTACTAGAACCATGAATAGTAAAATAACATCAATTCTCTTCATGAAATCATCTCCATTTATCAGTTTGATCCTTTACTTCCGTTGGAATATATCTAACTGTATTCGATATGAAAGTCTTATTAATTCTTAGTTCAATACCATAATCCATATTCGTACCTAAATAACCAGCTACTGTCGAAACGCCAATAAAGGGTTCTGCACAAGGTACATATGAAAAAGCTGGTTTTTCAGTTTCATTAGGTACAGAAGGAACATGGTATGCTCGTAAAGATAGAAGTGCAAAATTTACATATTTGATTTATTAACCAAATATGTAAATATATATATTAAATGTAAATAATCCTTACCCTATCTTAACACAATTATTGTTATTACTAAAAAGAATTTTATAAATAGTAAAACTCTCGTCAACTAGAATAATGATCTTTTTTCATTTTATCTTTATCTTCATAGGGATTTACCGGTAGAATCTTAAGTTTTTCTTTAAAGGGTTGTAGCTGTGTCCTCCCTTTTCAGGATTAAAAATAAAACGTTTCCTGGTCGGTTGTGAGCTGCTTTCTTAGATAGTTCGTCTTTTATATCGATTACGATTGCAGAATCTTGCCCATGTTACAGGGTTGGAATAGAAAACCTTAATTAATTATAATAATTATAAAATAGTATTGATTTTTTAATGATAAATGATATTATTATTTTCAACTGGTCTCGAAAGACCAAGAAAAATAGATGAGGTGATTTTAGATGACGAATAATAAACTAACAACTGGATGGGGAGCACCAGTAGCTGATAATCAAAACTCCATGACTGCAGGATACCGTGGTCCAACATTGATACAAGATGTTCATTTATTAGAAAAATTAGCTCATTTTAATCGAGAAAGAGTGCCAGAGCGTGTTGTTCATGCTAAGGGTGCCGGTGCACATGGCTATTTTGAAGTAACAAATGATTTAACAAAATATACAAAGGCTGACTTTTTATCAGAAGTTGGAAAGAGAACGTCATTGTTTATTCGTTTTTCAACTGTTGCAGGGGAACTTGGTTCTTCGGATACTGTTCGTGACCCTCGGGGATTTGCAGTGAAGTTTTATACGGAAGAAGGGAACTATGATATTGTTGGAAATAATACACCTGTATTCTTTATCCGTGATGCTATAAAATTCCCTGATTTTATTCATACACAAAAAAGAGATCCAAAAACACACTTGAAAAACCCAACTGCTGTATGGGATTTCTGGTCGCATTCTCCAGAATCCTTACATCAAGTATCCATTCTTATGTCTGACAGGGGGATTCCGGCTACATTAAGGCATATGCACGGATTCGGCAGCCATACATTTAAGTGGGTGAATAAAAATGGAGAAGCTGTTTGGATTAAATATCATTTTAAAACCGAACAAGGGGTAAAAAACTTAGCGGTAGATGCTGCTTCTAAAATTGCTGGAGAAAATCCTGATTATCATATAGAAGATTTATTCAACAGTATTGAGAACGGAGATTTCCCAGCTTGGACACTTTATGTGCAAATTATGCCAATAGAAGATGCTGACACATATCGCTTTGATCCATTTGATGTAACAAAAGTATGGTCGCAAAAAGATTATCCATTAATGGAAGTGGGACGTATGGTTTTAGATCGCAACCCTGAAAATTATTTTGCAGAAGTAGAACAAGCTACCTTCTCTCCTGGAACTTTAGTGCCTGGCATCGAAGTCTCTCCAGATAAAATGCTTCAAGGACGCCTGTTTGCATACAGTGATGCCCATCGTTACAGAGTTGGTGCGAATCATCAAGCATTACCTATCAATCGCCCAAAATGTCCCGTTCATCATTATCAACGTGATGGGCAAATGCGATTTGATGATAACGGTGGAGGATCTGTTTATTATGAACCGAACAGCTTTGGTGGACCGACAGAATCTGCTGAAGACAAAACAAGTGCATTTGCTGTATCTGGAGTGGCAGATAGTGTGGCATACGATCATAATGACCACTATACACAAGCAGGTGATTTATACCGTCTATTATCTGAAGAAGAACGTAAGAGGTTAGTTGAGAATATCGTTGCAGCCATGAAGCCGGTAGAATTAGAAGAAATTAAATTACGCCAAATCGGTCATTTCTATAAAGCGGATCCTGAATACGGAACTCGCATTGCAGAAGGACTAGGTTTATCCGTGCCAAAATCTGTGAAATAATCGAAACGTGAAAAAAGCATCCAAAAGTCAATGGACTTTTGGATACTTTTTTTTAATAAGAAATTCATTTACTCAAATATTTTCTTATCGCTGACTATTTAACAGCTTAAGGTAAAATTTGCTTATTCGATTGATTTTTTGTTTGTAGATGCCCATTGATTATCTGTTTCACTTTTTTTATTTTCTTTTGAATCTGCTGTTACCTCAACATTTGCTGATGCCCATTGGTTATTTGTTTCTGATTTTTTTGCTTTATCCATTATTTTTCCCTCCATCTATCCTCTTTTTTAAAACGTACAGAGTTAGTATGGATCTATTTGGATGAAATTATGAAAATTTCTTCCTGCTTTTGCTGAAAAGAGAACGACTTTATAAAACAGATCACTCTACTACAATTTCACTCGCTGTAAACGAAGCGCATTTAAAACAACGGATATTGAGCTGAAGGCCATTGCTGCTCCTGCCAACCATGGTGCCAAAAAACCAAATGCCGCAATCGGGATGCCGATTATGTTGTAAGCAAAAGCCCAAAATAAGTTTTGTTTAATATTACGAATTGTCTTTTTACTCATCATAATACTATCAGCAATACTGTTTAAGTCTCCTCTAATTAGCGTAATATCGGCTGCTTCCATTGCAACATCTGTTCCTGTTCCAATCGCCATTCCTATATTTGCCAAAGCAAGAGCTGGTGCATCATTTATTCCGTCGCCAACCATCGCCACCTTTTTCCCTTGGTTTTGTAGTTTTTTCACTTCTTCCGCTTTTCCTTCTGGCAAGACTTCGGCAATTACTCGCTCAATACCAGCCTGACTGGCAATCGCTTGTGCTGTATGTTTATTATCCCCTGTAATCATTATACAATCGATACCAAGCTCCTTTATTCTTTTAACTGCTTCTTTAGAAGAATCCTTTATGGTATCAGCTACAGCGACTATTCCTGCAAACTTTCTGTTCACAGAAACAAGCATTGCTGTTTTTCCTTGTGCTTCAAAAGCTTCCATTTCTTGAATAATTCCATCTATTTGTATATTGTTTTCGTTCATTAAACGTCTAGTACCAACCAGCACTTCTTCTGATTCTACCAATGCTTTAATACCATATCCCGGTATTGCTTCAAAATGAGAAACTGTTTTTAATCGAATATTTTTTTCTTTCACACCACTTACTACTGCCTGTGCTAGAGGATGTTCTGATTGGTTTTCGGCAGAAGCCACAAGAGATAAAAAATGATTTTCCTCTATTATTGTTTTAATATCCGTCAATATGGGGGATCCATTTGTGACTGTACCCGTCTTGTCTAATAAGACTGTATCGATTGTATGGGTCATTTCCAAATGTTCCCCACCTTTAAACAAAATACCAAATTCTGCTGCTCTGCCGGAACCTGCCATTATAGAAGTTGGAGTAGCAAGGCCAAGTGCACAAGGACAGGCGATTACTAAAACAGAAATAAGCTTTTCCAGCGCCTCGGCAAAGTCGCCAGGCACCACAGCAAAAAACCAAATAAAAAATGTAATCACAGCTATTCCGACTACAATCGGTACAAAAATACCAGAAATCTTATCAGCAAGCCGCTGAATTGGTGCCTTCGATCCTTGTGCGTCTTCCACTACTTTTATAATTTGTGAAAGCGCAGTTTCTTTTCCGATCTTTTTTGCTTCTATTTTAATAAAGCCATTTTTATTAATAGTTGCACCTATCACATTGTCTCCCACTTGTTTATCTACCGGAATGCTTTCTCCGGTAATCACCGATTCATCAATAGCGGAAGTTCCTTCTAATAGTTCCCCATCTACCGGAATTTTTTCCCCTGGTTTGACTAAAACAATATCACCTTTTATCACATCTTCAAGAGAAATGATCTCCTCTTTCCCATCTCGCCATACAGTAGCCGTTTTGGCTTGTAATCCCATTAGTTTTTTAATTGCTTCAGAAGATCTTCCTTTTGCTTTTGTTTCAAAAACTTTCCCTAAAATAATCAATGTTATTAAGACAGCACTTGTTTCAAAATACATACCTTCTATATGACCAGAATGTCCTATTGATTGGAATGCTAAATAAACGCTGTAAAAATAAGCAGCCGATGTTCCTAATGCAACAAGCACATCCATGTTGGCACTATAATTTTTCAGCGCTTTATATGCTCCTACATAAAATTGTTTCCCTATAATAAATTGAACAGGCGTTGCTAATAAAAATTGAAGCCATGGATTCATCAAAACCTCTGGAACATACAGAAAAGAAATAAACTGAAAATGGGCAACCATGGTCCATAACAACGGCAAAGAAAGAAGAAGAGAAAAAATGAATTTATTTTGTTGATTTTTCAGTTCATTTTCCCGAAAGTTCTTTACTTTTTTCTCATTTTTCTCATCTTTTATCGCTGCTCCATATCCTAATTTTCCTACTTTTTCGGTAATATCTTTAATGGAAACGGTGGAAGGATTATATTCAATAGAAGCTTTTTCAAGTGCAAAATTTACTGTTGCCTCTTGAACCCCATCGATTTTGTTTAATCCTTTTTCAATACGGTTAGCACAAGCTGCACATGTCATTCCAGTTATTGCGAACTCTGATCTTTCTTTCAAAATACCATAGCCTAGTCTTTCTACTTTCGTCTGAATCTCGTTCGCCGTTACTTGATCCTCTTTATATTGAACGGTTGCTTTTTCTAACGCTATATTAACGGATGCATCCAGTACTCCATCGATTTTCTTTAAACCTTTTTCAATTCTTGCAGCACAGGCAGCACAAGTCATACCAGTAATTTGAAAATGATTTTCTTTTATTTGCTGCTCTTTTGGTTTATTTCTTTGTAATGCTTCGCTCATTTCTAAACCTCCTTATACCTACACGGGGTATATTTTCGATAAAAAAAGAAAGAGGCTTATTTACATTCATAAGCTTAAGCCTCCAACTGCCTTTAGGTTGACATTATTCCATGAAGTGGTTACTTTACATCATATCCTTGCTCATCAATCGTTTCTTTAATGGCATCTAAATTTACTTCTTTTTCATCGAATGCTACGTCAACAAGTCCTTCTTCTAAATTCACTTTAACTGTAGATACTCCTGAAAGCTCCCCTACACTGCTTTCAACTGCTTTTACGCAATGACCGCATGACATGCCATCCACTTTTAATGTAATTTGTTCCATTTTAATACACTCCTTATTTTTTCATTAATTTTTGAATCGTTATTAATACCTCATCCAATACTTCCATATCGCCTTCTTGAATACGATCCACTACACAATTTTTCAAATGGCCTTCCAGTAAAATCTTCGCCACACTGTTTAATGCAGATTGTGTTGCCGCTATTTGTGTGATGACGTCGTCACAATACGTATCTTTTTCAATTAAGCCCTTTATACCTCTTATTTGGCCTTCTACACGATTTAATCTTGTTACTAGATTTTTTTTGACATTATCGGAATGATGACTTTTTCGATTGCTTGTTGTATGACAGGAATGTTCATTATCATGGTGTTCTTTCCAATCTATTTCCAATAAAAGCACTCCTTTATGATACTTATTCTCAATAAATATATCATACCCCTGTACGGTATATAAAGCTACTATTTTATCTTGTTTTTTTATGACAAATTTATGTCATCGTGTAAAAAGGGAACCTTAAGAAAGCCTCTCATTAAATTTTCTCAATTCATCCATTTCATTCCCTGTAAACAAAGATACGAATAGTTCCTTTAAGCCTTTATACCTGTATAGATGTGAATAGCATCTTTTAAAAACTTTGCTGTTCCTGGCTGTTCTTTATCATAATAGCTAGTAAATCTTTCATCATCAACATACATTTGAGCAAGACTTGCATGCGCTTCTTTACTATATTCCGCCCAATAAAAACAAAGCCATTGTTTATGCAAACCAGCTGCTTTTTGTGCTAAGTCACTTGCTGGATCTCCAGTTTTAAAAGCTTCTTCTAATGTACTCTTCACCTCTTCGGCAAGTTTGGCAACTTGTGCATACTCTGCTTCCGTCCTATTCTTTAGTTTTGCATTAGACTGATCAATGGAGTTATCTCCATATTTTTCCCGAATTTCTTTTCCAAACTTATCTTCATTTTCTTGTATCATTTTTTGTTTAAAGCCTGCAAATTTTTCTTTATTGCTCATTGTTATTCCCCCATCTATTGTATTAATCGTTTTTTCTACATTATTTATTAATAGATCTAACTGTTTTCGCTTCTCCAGAAGTTTTTGCCGATGCTCTTTTAACGCATTTTCCCTATTAAATGCTGGAGACATCATCATTTTTTTTATGATGTCTAAACTTACTCCCAATTCTCGGTAAAAAAGAATCTGCTGCAAAAAATCGACCTCATTTTGTCCATAGATTCGATAGCCTGAAGAATTTACTCTCGCTGGCTTGAGAATGCCAATTTCATCATAATAGCGTAATGTTCTTGTACTCACCCCAGCTAACTTTCCTAACTTTTGTACGGTGTACTCCATTTTCTAACCTCCTAACCATTTCATCATAAACCTTAACGTAACGTGAATGTAAATAGGCTATTTATATTTTTCAAATTATTTCCCTACTACATACCCTTTATCTTTTATCACTTTTTTTGTTGTTTATTTGTGAATTTTTTGATAATTTAGTGTATACTATTAGTAAGGAGTTCCTATTAAACCTACCCGTAAGTTTACCTGATTATTATTGCCTCCCAATAAATTATTCAACAAAAAAGACTAGCACTTTAAGTCTTTTCAATCGTTTAAACACATAACAACCGTTTCCAATCTTGTCTATAAATACCCTGTAAAGTGCTAAAGTAAATGTGTTTATCTTGTCAAATTCATTATATTCCACTGCATAACTTGTATATAATTTTAATTTCTATTAAATACTAGAATAGATAGAGGTGATTTTATGAATATGGAAAGAGAAGATATCATTACAGATGAGTTTTTAGATGAAGTAGTGAGAGAAATTAATGAGCTTTATGGATGGCAGCCAAACTCTCTAGAAGACAAAGAGGAAAATGAAAAAACAGCGAAGGAAAATTAAATGCATCTTTCTAAGAGCATTTTATTTTCCTTTTTATTTAGAATTTAAAGTGAATACATTATACAACCACATGCTTCGGTGTTTGATTTTGTAATGCTAGGAGCAAATTATCTGCTGCAAGCTCTGCCATTTTCATTCTTGTTTTGATGCTTGCACTGCCGATATGGGGAACTGCCACAACATTATCAAGTGTAAGCAGGGAATGGTTCAATGAAATAGGTTCCTCTTCAAAAACATCAAGACCTGCCGCCCAAATGCTTTTTTCTGCCAATGCTTGATAGAGATCCTCTTCATTTACAATTCCACCACGTGCTGTATTAATTAGAATAGATGTTTCTTTCATTAAAGCTAATTCTTTAGCTGCAATCATATTTTTTGTTTCAGATGTGTATGGTGTCATAATGCAAACATAATCAGATTGTGTTAATAAATCATTCAATTCGACATATTTCATCGAAAGTTCCTCTTCAAGAGAAGGTTTGCGGCTGCGATTGTAATAAAGGATATTCATGTCAAATCCTTTTGCTCTTTTAGCTAAAGAAGCTGCAATTCTCCCCATACCGATAATGCCGATCGTTGCTCCAAATATATCTTGTCCTGTTAATTCCATCGGTGACCAAGCTTGCCATTTCCCACCTTTTAAATGGTCGCTTGCTTCTACTATTCTTCTTGCTGTTGTCATAAGAAGGGCAAATGTTAAATCCGCTGTTGTTTCGGTTAAAACTCCTGGCGTGTTGGTCACAGTGATTCCTTTTTTCTTTGCTGCATCAATATCAATATTGTTATAACCTACAGCCATATTACTAATCACTTTTAACTGTTTTGCTTTTTCCAATAACGGCCGATCTATTGCCTCTGTTAATAAACAATAAAGACCATCAATAGTTGCTATTTCTTTTTCTAAAACCTCATAAGGAACAGGCTTATCCTCTTCTTCCCACATTCGAATATCACAATGCAATTCTAATTTTGCAATGATTTCATGCGGAAGTTTTCTAGTAATATATACTTTAGGCTTCATTTCAACACTGCTACTAAAAATATACCCAAACGTACATCCTTAGAGTATTCCTGCTTCTACGAACGCCATTTAGCCAATTGCTCGCTACTCTGGTTTGTATCGCTCTCCACAGGCGTAAATTCCGATGTAGCCCACCGTACATATATACTATTTAAGTTAATATTGTATATTGTTTTGCTTGTAAAAGGTTGATGGATGCATTTACATCTCTGTCCATTACATGACCACAGTTACATTCATATACTCGATCAGACAATTTTAAATCCACTTTCTTCTGTCCACAACAGGAACATAATTTAGAAGAAGGATAAAATCTGTCTACTTGACGTAATTCAATGCCATATTCCTTGCATTTAGCTTTCAACCATGTGTGGAAAGTATAAAAACATTGCTGTGCCACTGCTTTAGATAAATGCCTATTTTTCATCATCCCTTTTACGTGCAAATCTTCTACTGTAATATAGCGTGGTTTGGTTTTCACCACATCGTTCACAACAGATTTTACATGCTCTAATCTTCTATTAGCCAATCGAACATGTAGCTTTTGCACTCTAAGGATATTCTTGTTTATATTCGCTCTCCTTTTAGTAGCAGATTCACCTCTTTTCTTTTTTAGATTTTCATATTTTCGTGATAGAGAGCGTTGTTCACGTTTGAGCTTCTTTTCTATCGTTTTTACTCTTCTTGTTTTATTGATGTTTTTGTGAATATCACCATTGCTACACATAGCAAATGTACTAATGCCTAAATCAATGCCTATACCGCCTTGATTCCTTGACGGTAGTTGTATTTTTTCTGGCACTTCACATAAAACAGAAACATAATATCTTCCTGCTTTACGAGATAAAGTCCCACTCTTCACAATAGTATCCTTTGGGATATAACCAAATTCTTTTAGCCTTGTCCAACCAATCGTAGGGATTTTCACTCGATGTCTTTCTACTGTCCAGTCTGTCTTATTATTTTTAGGAAAGTAACATTTTACATCTTGATTCTTTTTCTTTTTGAAGCTAGGAAATTGGGATAATCCTTTAAAAAATCTTTTAAAAGCTCTATCTCCATTCATAATGGCTTGCTTCACTGCCTTACTGGAAACTGCTTTAATCCATTGGTCCTGTTCTTTCGTGTGGAAATTATTTAACCATTTAGAGAAATCGTATCCACTGATAAACTTCCCTTCTTTTTCATACATTTCTTTATTTTTACTAAGATATAAATTATAAACATATCTACACACGCCAATGGTTTGATGTATCTTAACTATTTGTTCGGCCGTTGGTTTCATTTCTATTAGATAAGCTTTTTTCATTTTGATTTTTCCTCTGATATTTTTTTCTTGTATTTTCTCAATCCGTATATTCTACAGCTAAAAACATCAATAATAGAAATCAAATCTTGAATCATTTCTTTTTCATTGCTCTTGCATTTGCAAATGTTTTTAGAAACTCCATTTGGTTTTCATGGTCCTCTCTCTGTCCTTGATTGGAGACTCTAGTGTATATAACTGTTTTACCTACTTTATTATCCTCTTGGATTCCCATCTATTCTTTATACTGATTTTCCGTATACTATCTTCTTCCTTTAGGGTTTTGGTAAGCTGTTAATACACCTTCTTTGTAATGTCTTTACGGATACATTTAACAACTCTGCAAATTCCTTAGGTTTAAATTGTTTCATAAGTATATTTCATCACATTTGTCTACGTATGTTACTATTTTTATTAACGGTTTTTAATCTCCTTAGACAGCAAATTTTATATATTTTTTTATCCATTTCATCTAATATTTTATCACTTGTCATAAATTAGTGCATAAAAATAGATGGCTATTTTGGCCATCTTGAAACGGATATAGCACTCTCCAATGCTGGTTTGCATGTGTTAAGGATTCATAAGGATTTTTTCTCATTTTCGGGCTCTTTACGAACATTTCTACTTTTTCTAATATACTTTTTTCACTTCATGTTGTTACCATTTGCCCGCCATTCACATGAATCGTTTGACCAGTTATATACGAGCCGTCATCTGAAGCTAAAAGAACGTATACTGGAGCTAACTCATACGGCTGACCACTTCTTTTCATCGGTACATCTGTTCCAAAATGTTTGATGCTTTCTGGTGGAAGGCTTGCAGGCTGTAGTGGTGTCCATATTGGACCTGGAGCTACAGCATTTACGCGAATACCTTTATCAACCACATTATTCGCTAATGCTCTTGTAAAGCTGACAATTGCTCCCTTTGTAGCAGAGTAATCAACTAAATTCTTCTTACCAATATAGGCATTTACAGAGGTTGTATTTACAATGCTGCTGCCGCTTGACATGAAGGGAAGTGCAACTTTGGTTATATGGAAAAAAGACATAATATTTGTAGCAAATGTGTTTTTTAAGTGTTCTTCTTTCATATCTTCAAAGTTATTTTCTACAAATTGAACCCCAATATTATTAACCAGAACATCTATTTTTCCAAAAAGTTGAACAGCCGTCTGGACGACATATTTGCAATGCTCTTTTTTTCTTAAATCACCTGGAATTAATACACAAGGTCTTCCCAGCTTCTCTACTGCTTCTTTTGTTTCTGTTGCATCCTGATGTTCATCAAAATAAGCAATAATGATAGTTGCTCCTTCTTTTGCAAAAGCTACCGCTACTGCTCTTCCTATTCCACTGTCTCCGCCGCTGATAATAGCTACTCTGTCTTTTAATTTTCCTGTTCCTATATAATTGGGATTATCATAGATTGGTCGTGGTACCATTAAATACTCTAATCCAGGCTGTCTATACTGCTGCTGTGGAGGATAAGTAATTGGCACTTCCTCGCATTTTTTTTCGTATCCGTAATTAGGCTTTTTTTGATTCATCTTTGCTTCCTCCCTAAATACATGTTGAACTTAGTATATTCAACATGCTTCATTAGGTGAATGCACTAGAAAAAGGAATGGACTCTCAATGGATCCGCAGCCTGCATACATTTCGCTTTCCTCCGGGATGCGAGCCTACTCGTTTCACTGCGGGGTCTCGTCTTTCTTCTCGCATTCCCGCGGGAGTCTTCATGTATGCAGGCTACTCCTAGTTTCAACCTATCTTCAAACTTAATCAAACTGCAAATTTTGTGTGCATGGGTGTCTACCCTGAAAAATAGGTTTGGCTTTCTCGAATAATCAGCAGTCAGTATACACTTTGCTTTCCATGGGGCGGGCGCCGAGCCTATCCCGCAATTCCCATAGGAGTCTTACCTCAAGAATGGGTGAACGACTATGTACGTAGATTTGACATTCTGTGCTCCTTAAATAAGGAGCTTTTTTATGCCATCAATAAGACAGAAGAAGCTTTAATTAATGTTGTAACTGATGATCCTTCTGCTAACTCCAATTCTTTCAGTGCTTCCATTGAAACGATCGATGTGATAATTTTCCCCTCTCCTAAATCAACATCTACTTTTGCGTTTACTGCCCCTTCTGTTATTGCTATAACTTTTCCTTCTAATTGATTTCTTGCACTAATTCTCATTTCCACTACCTCCCAAATTTTTTTAATATAAGGAAATTATACAGGAAGAAACTTAGTAAATCTTTATTAAATTTGACAATTTTCTGAACATTTAGATAATATATGCGAATTTTCTGTTGTTTTTTACAAAAAAAGATAAATTTTTTAATAAGTGATGTCAGTCTAGCTCTAATGATTAATCCCTTTTACAACCCAAAAAAGTTCTCTTCCTTCTTTATGCTGCTTTCTTTTTCCTCTTATCCATTCAGAAAATTAACCTCTCCCATTTTTCTCATAATTTCTTCATTTAATTATGCTATATTTAGAACTGCCATAATGGCTTATTAAAATGTACAAGTATTAATTGAAAATAGGAGTTGCTTATGAACACTCAGACTTTATATCAAATGAATACCATTTTTATTAGTATAATCATTGAGGCACTGCCTTTTATTTTAATTGGAGTAATTGTATCAGGCATTATTCAAATCTTTGTATCAGAAGAAATGATCGCAAAGTTTATGCCAAAGAATACAATTTTAGCTGTTATCGTTGCCTCATTCTTAGGAAGTATTATTCCAGCTTGTGAGTGCGGGATTGTTCCTATTACAAGAAGGTTGCTTTTAAAAGGAGTGTCTTTGCCTGCTGCTATAGCATTTATGATGACTGGACCAATCATTAATCCTATTGTGCTGTTTTCTACCTATATTGCCTTTGGAAACAGTTGGACCTTTGTGTTATATCGTGGTGGCTTTGCTTTACTTGTAAGTATTATTGTGGGAATTCTTCTGAAAATATTTATTAAGGAATCTCCTTTAAAGAACGAAATATCCAGCCATTCTCACTATCAAACATTTAAAGAACGCATTACCGCTATGCTTAGACATTCCATTGATGAATTTTTTTCGGTTGGAAAATACTTAGTGCTCGGCTCTCTTATCGCTGCAGCTGTACAAACATTTATTAAGACTTCTACACTTGTTTCTATTGGAAACGGGCCAGTTTCCTCTCATCTTGTGATGATGGGGTTAGCTTATGTACTAAGCCTTTGCTCCCAAGCAGATGCTTTTGTAGCAGCAAGTTTCAGAAGCAGCTTTTCCACTGGCTCCCTTGTTGCATTTTTAGTTTTTGGACCTATGCTGGACATTAAAAACACGTTTATGCTTTTAAGTACCTTTAAGAGTAAATTTGTTTTACTATTGATAGGATTTATTACCATCACCGTTTTAATAGTAACGATTGGTTTATAAGGAGGTTTGAAAATGGCTCGTATATTAGTTCTTATCGGTTTCACCTATTTATTTTTACACCTTCATGCCTCTGGTAATATTTCAAAATATATTAATATGAAATACGCTTATATATCAGAGTCTGCTATCTATATTTTTATCCTTTTCAGCTTAATTTGTATTTATTTTTATGTAAAAAAAGAGAATCATCCCCATGAAGACTGCGGTGATCATTGTGGACATGATCACGCCAAAGAAGAAAACACTTGGTGGAAAAGAGGATTTACGTTCCTTGTATTATTAACCCCAATTATTACCGGTCTATTTTTGCCTGTTGCTACATTAGATTCGAATATTGTCGCAAAAAAAGGCTTGTTTTTTCCAGTTTATGATGAAGGGGATCAATATAGCCAGCACCAGTTTCTCCAGCCAGATACAAGAGGATATTATGGACGGGATGGTTATTCAGAATTGATGGATAAAGGGCTAAAAAAATTAATAAATAAAGATAAAATTGATTTAAAAGAAGACACCATGTTAAATGACTTAGAAACAATTTATAACTATCCTGGTCAATTTATGGATAAAGAAGTATCGCTTACCGGCTTTGCTTATCATGAAAACGAATTAGCTGCTAACCAAGTTTTCTTATTGCGCTTCGGAATTATTCATTGCATTGCCGA
Organism: Niallia sp. WK069_GA_01; assembly: GCF_983173855.1. Taxonomy (NCBI): domain Bacteria; kingdom Bacillati; phylum Bacillota; class Bacilli; order Caryophanales; family Bacillaceae; genus Niallia; species Niallia sp. WK069_GA_01. The sequence continues at coordinate 1,247,783 of NZ_OZ470138.1, read as the reverse complement.
TTCCGGCGTATATGGGATTCTGTTAGATCTTCCTGATGATTTAACAACCAAAAACGACGAATGGTTCCAAGTCAGCGGGAAGTTGGAGAGCATCTACTATCAACCATTTAAAAAAACAATACCTGTCTTAAAAGTAACAAAATGGACAAAGGTCGCAGAGCCGAAAGACCCTTATGTGTACAGACAAAATTAACAAATAGTTAAAGCCTTTCATCTATTTGAAAGGCTTTAACTATTTAAACCATCACCCATTTTTCCAGTCATTAACCTACTTCTAACAACGAATAAGATTCCCACCACAAGGTTTTAGCATTTTCAAAGGCAGGGACAGAAATAGCTAACTATTTATTTAGAAGCAGAAAAAAGCTCTCCAAGCTTTTTAATTCCTCTGACTATTTCTTTCTCATTCTCAAAACTGAACGAAACCCGAAGAAACTCAGCTCCCTCAGCTTGATTAAAGAAAAAATGCTTTCCAGGAACATATGAAACACCGATGTCTAAAGCATCTGCTAGCAAGTGAGCAGTATCTCTACCAGGAATTTTTATCCACACAAAAAAACCTCCTTTTGGTATATACCAAGTAGCCGATTTTGGGAAAAATTGTTTAAGAGCTTGGAGCATCGTCTCACATCTAGTACGATACTCTTCTCTTTCCATTTTAATCTTCTTCTCCATATCAACATTTTCTAAATATACTGCCATCGTTGCATGTGAAAACGGATGGTCTAAATCTTTTTTAAACCATGCAAAAGTAGATATTAACTCCTTTTCCCCTACAATCCACCCTATTCTCATTCCTGGAGCAACAACCTTGGATAATGAGCCAACATGCAGGACTCTCCCTTCTAAATCAATGGCTTTACAAGGTAATGGATTTTCAAAAAAAGATAATTCTCCATATGCATCATCTTCTACAATTAAAAACTCAAATTCTTTAGAAAGTTCTAGTAAATGTTTTCGTCTTTCAAGTGGCATTGTTGTTCCTGTAGGATTATGAAATGATGGGATAGTATATAGAAATCGAGGAAGATGGAGACCAGCATCTTCTCTTTCTTTTAATACAGTTTCTAATACATCTGTTTGAATCCCTTGTTCATCTATCGGTATCGTAATAATTTGATTCGTGTAATTTTGAAATATTTCAAGCGCCTCCATATAAGTGGGAGATTCCACCGCAACTACTGAATTTTCATCAAGAAATGCTCGTGCAATCAAATCAATAGCTTGGCATGCCCCCGCAGTTATTAAGAGCTCTCCTTTCCTAACGTTAATACCACGATTCTCCAACTTTTTTTGAATCAACTGCTGCAAACTTGCTGATCGAAGGCTTCCAGCGTAATGAAATGGTTGATCCTGTTCCTCTTCTATTAAGTGGTATACCGCTTCCTTAATCTCTTCTGAAGGGACAAGTGAAGGTGCTGGAAAGCCTGAGCTTAATCTTATGCACTCACTTGGCAGTTTAGGCATCCAATCTCCAGGTGGATTATTTTTCATTGCTGTTTTTATATTTTCAGGAAAAAAAGTATTATAATTCACTTTGATCTATCCCTTTCTTTTCAATATTTCTGAAGCTATAATAACACATCTTTTTAACTACCTATCCTTTTGAAAAGTTACATTAAGAAAAGCGCAAGCGCCTTGTTTAGCCCTGAAGAAAAATGTTCTCCAGACTCAAAAAGTGTTTTTTACTTTTAGAGGATGGAGGTTATCTTTCACAGGGGCTAGGCGCTGGAGCTAGACATTAATCTAAGTTGAAAAATTTTATACTTTCTCATCTTTCAACGAAAAACGAGGCACTAGCCGCCTCGCCTTTCCTTCCAATTGAATTAAAATAATGATACTTTCCTGTTCAAGTAATATTTATTAAGTATTTGTCCAAATATCGATGCGAATACTTGTTGAAAAAGCATTTCGAGAACAACTGGCAATGCATCAGCAGGAAAGAAATTGACAGCTAATACGGAGCCAGCACTTATATTTCTCATGCCACTGCAGAATATTATCGAGACACAACAACATTTCGTTCCTATTTAAGAAGTAGGCTGATCTAGTTATCAACAAAAATATTTATAACTTTAGCATTAGATGGATATATACTTAATCCTCTTTTGGATAAGTAGCTCTTTTATAAATAATTCCATTCGATTCATTGCCTCTTGCAACTGTGCAAATGAAGCAGCACAAGAAATTCGGATATATCCTTCTCCATATTTTGAAAAGGCATTACCTGGTACGACCGCAACATTCTTTTCTTCAAGCAACAAATCAACAAATTCCTGCGAACTCATATTTAAGCTTTTTATAGAAGGAAAGATATAAAAAGCACCTTCAGGCTTCTGAACAGGAAGTCCCATCTCTTTTAGGCGCTTATAAACAAAGTTTATTCTCTTTATATACTGTTTTTTCATTTCACAAGCATCTTTTATACCAGTAGACAAGGCTTCAGCAGCTGCATATTGACTAATAGAACAAGTACATGTAGTGCTATATTGATGAACCTTAAATATTTCAGATGTAAGGTATTCGGGAGCAAATAATAACCCAATTCTCCACCCTGTCATAGAATGGGATTTGGATACTCCATTCACGATAATCGTTTTTTCCTTCATTCCTTCTAGTGATGCAATGGAAGTATGCTTTTTTTCATAGGTTAATTCACTATAAATTTCATCAGATAAAATAAAAATTTCTTTATCCCTAAGTAATTCCGCAATCTCTTCTAATTGTTCTTTCTCTAGAATACACCCAGTTGGATTCGAGGGATAAGATAGTACAATACAACGAGTTTTATCTGTAATATTTTCTTTGATCATATCAGCCGTTAAGACAAAGTTATTAACCGTGGTATCTATATAGATGGGAACGCCACCAGCCAACTTGATTAAAGGTTCATACCCTACATAGATAGGAGCTGGCAAAAGAACTTCACTTCCTTCTGTCAGTATTGTTCTAAAAGCAATATCCAAAGCTCCAGTTGCTCCTGCCGTTACAAGAACTTCTGTTTCAGAATTGTAGGAAATCTGATATTTCTCCCGGATAAATTCACTCGCAGCAGTTCTTAATTCAGGTATTCCAGCGTTATTAGTATAATTTGTTTGATTTTCTTTAATCGCTTGTACGCCAGCACTTTTAATATGATCAGGTGTACGGAAATCAGGCTGTCCAACAGTTAAATTGATTGCATTCTCATATTGAGCCACTTTGTCCGATATTTTTCTAATCATGGAAGTTTCAATATTTTTTGCTTTTGGGTTAATTAAATGTTTCACAAAATATTTCTCCCTTTTTTAGGTGTCAAGTTTGTTATTCATGCATCTTTCTAAAGATGGTATATTCTTCTTTTAATACTTCTAAACAACTAATAGAGATTGTTCAAAAGTCCGGTAAAAATGACACGTCCAATCTCCTCGTTGGCTCAGCTTCCGCTTCTCCCCTATTTAACTAGAAGATATTAATTAAAAACACTCACGTCCTGCTAGCAATGTTGAAGTCACCACATCCTGTGGAAGGCCGATGCTCAAAGTAAAGCGGTCTTGAACTTCTTGATCCGTTTTATCCTCCTTTTTGAACACGCACTAATTAGGAAGTTTCTAATTTACATAAGATAGGAGAAACAATTGCTAGTTCAGTTGTCTAACATTTTAATTATTTATATTAATCAAAAATTCTAAGAAACTCTTTACGAAAGCTTTTTTTCTTGCTTCTATTAGAATGTAATGTACAAGCTTAATTTTACAATTACTGTATTTCCTCCAAAGAGCCTTTGATGATGCTGAATGCTTCATCAATTTCTTCTTTTGCAACCGTAAGAGGGGGGATAAAACGAATAACATTTTTTTCCGTTCCACAAGTCAGTAGAATCAACCCCTTTTCTAACGCTTTTTCTTTTAATTCTGCTACTGTTTGTGCATCCGGTTTACCGTCAGCTTGCACGAATTCCATGCCAATCATTAATCCTAATCCACGAATATCACGAATATTAGGATAAGTAGCAGTAAGATTTGATAGTTTCTCCGTAAAGTATTCTGCCATTTCAACTGATTTCTCCAGCAGCCCACTTTCTAACAGTTCAATTACTGCAAGGGATGCCGCACATGATACAGGATTACCTCCATACGTTCCTCCATGAGTTCCAGCCGTCCATTGATCCATTAATTCTGCTTTTCCTACTAATGCACTCAATGGAAATCCATTTGCAATTCCTTTTGCAAGTGTCAAAATATCTGGCTGCACATCAAAATGCTGCCAAGCAAACATTTTTCCTGTACGTCCAAAACCAGTTTGTATTTCATCGAAAATTAATAGAATTCCATGTTGATCACAAATTCTTCTAACCTCTTTGATAAAAGATGCCGGTGGAACAATATATCCCCCTTCTCCTTGAACTGGCTCCATAATAATTGCAGCTACTTGATCTGGTGCAATCAAGAAATTAAAGATTTCTTCCAAAGAATCCAAGCAGCGTTTTACTTCTTCCTCTTCAGACAATCCAGTTCTAAATGCATAAGGATAATCAGCATAATAAACACTAGGCAAAAGACCTTCATACCCCTTGCGATATAATGAGTTGGATGCTGTCAATGTTGTCGTTGCTAGTGTACGTCCGTGGAAGCTTCGTTTAAATGAAATAATGCCAGGGCGTTTGGTTACATGTTTCGCTAATTTAATAGCTCCTTCATTCACTTCTGCACCACTGTTTGAGAAGTACACCTTACAGTTGCCGCCGTTTAATTCATTAAGCTTTTCAGCAAGCTCAACATATACTGGATAATAAAGGACGTTATGACCTCCATGAATTAATTCATCGATTTGCGCCTTTGCTCTTTCTACAACAAGTGGATGGTTATGGCCAACATTCGTTACGGCTACTCCGCTCGCAAAATCTAAATATTTTTTACCATCTTCTGAAGTTACATGAGAACCTTCTCCTTTCACAATGCCAACAGTAGTTGCTCTTTGGGCAATAGGAGGAAAAACTTTATTTGCGCGTGCTGCTAAAGATTCGGATATTGTTGTCATAGTTATCACCTTTTCCTTTACTTATAATTGTTTTGCAGAAGCCTTTAGCCAAGACTTTGTCATATCTCGAATAAGTTGTGGTACTGTTTCAAAAGAATACGGTTTGAATACACGCTCCGTCCAACGGTGAGCATCAAACCCATATACTCCAACGTTAATGGAAGGGATATTTAATTTGCGAATATCTTTAATCGGCACCGGATAGATTTTATTCCATTCAGGAAAGTTATCGACAAGGTAGTCAATTTCCTCATCTGTGTCATGGAGAGATAAATAACTACTGTCAGAAAGATAAGGAAAGAATTTCTTTACTGAAAAGATTTCATTCGTACGCTGTGATGTACTTGCTGTTGCCTTTTTAATTGTTTGTAAAATAGCTTGATCTCTTGCCCCATTTCCAGTCAAATAATTATGTGGGCAATATGGTGGTGCATAAAAAACAATCACACATGGTGTTACTTCTTGATCTAACTCTCGTAATCTATCAACTATTTTGAAACAAAGCTCGCGCAGCTCAAGTGCAGGATTATCTTCAAGCACCTGTGCTGAAGCGGCCTTGACATCTATTCCTTGTTTAGCAAGCTTCTCACAATACTCCAAATAACTATAGACATCCATATCCCAATTTGGTCGATTAGATGGAAAATTATTTACACTAGCAAACGTATCGTAATTTTTTTCATAATATTCCGTCACTTCAGCAGCTGCCTCTTGCGCTACGACTTTTAACTTCTCCATAATTTCTTTTGGTGTTGCTTCTAAAACCATAAAGTTAAAATATAAGTGGCTAGTTACGGCTGTTTGTACATTGTAAAACTCTTTCGTATCCCGATGATAGAGAGCAGAAGGAGGGGTAATCAATTCGCCTTCAATTTGCTCAGTTAATTCCATATTATTATTAATTCGTTTATTTAATTCTGCTGTCACTAGTGTTGGGTCAAGACCATTAAGCGTTTGTCCGACATGAGTTTCTCGGCCATACACATAAAAACATGGCAGAAGTTTTCCTCCTGCACCCGTGTAAATATACTTGTTCGTATCGCCAGGATAGAAGGCAGAAATATAGTCAGTATTTATCGCCACTATATACTCCAAGCCTTCTTCCGCCCGTAACCGCAACAACTCATCAACGGCAGCAATCGCACCTGAATGCTGATTTTCCTCTACTGGGTTTGCCATAAAGATGATATCTCCATCCCATGCTTCTAAGTTCTTGCTAAAATAGAGAACATTCGCTAAATGAACTGCAAGCCCACTCTTCATGTCCAGTGCTCCCCGGCCAAACATCCAATCTTCTGACAAAGCCTGTGTTCGGATCTCTTCATCTGAATAGGTTTGAAAATATTCTAAGAGTGCTTCTGGATCATTCGCATTAGAGTGTTGTCCACCAAAGTCTTCAATTCCAACCGTATCAATATGTCCATGAAAAACGACTGTTTTTTTGGACTTTCCATTTCCCTTAATATGTGCGAACACATTTTTTCTGCCAATTTCATCATTCGGCAGATCTTGTGTCCATACCTGATTAGGACGTTCTTGAAAATAAGGGAAGCTACGTAAAAATTGTTCTATTTTTTCTGCAATCTCTACTTCTCCAGCTGTCCCATTTATACTTAATGTTTGTACAAGAGAGGTCGTAATGGCTTCTACTTGATCAAATAATGGCAAATTTTTTATTTTGGTATACATAGAATCACCTCTCTCTTAATACTCTCTGCATGTATTAATTACATTTATCATTTCTTTATTCTTTTCTATAGCATTGAGATTGTGAATAAAAATATCCACACAGCGGTCAATATAATAAATTGATTTTGCTGACATATGTGGTGTTACAATCAAATTTTCACATTCCCATAGAGGGCTGTCAGCTGGAAGGGGTTCTTGATGAAACACGTCCATCGCCGCTCCTCTTAACATTTTATTTTGAATCAACTCTACTACTGCCTGCTCTTCCACTACGTCGCCACGGCCAATACTAATAAATACAGATTTTGGATTCATCTTCTGCAAATACGTTTTTGTAAAGAAATTTCTCGTTTTTACAGTCGAAGGAAGAAGGGAAATTACATAATCAACCGACCCAATTATCTTTTCTGCTTCCTCTAATTTATATGTCGCTTGAAAATAGGGATGTGATTTTCCAGATGTATTAACACCATAAACTGTTATATTAAATAGGGATAACGTCTTGGCGATTGCTTGACCAATCACACCAGTCCCGTAAAGTAAAACTTTTCGGTCCGTTAATTCTCCTACTAGCTTACTGCGGTCAAATTGCTTTTGATGCTTTAACGATTGATAGCGATCCATGTCTTTTTCAAAATACAGCATGCACATAAGTACATATTCACTCATCGGTTTAACATGAATACCCGATACATTTGTCAAAATGATTCTTCGCTCGTCTAGTTCATCAATCTTTAAATCATCAATCCCAGCACTGAACCACTGAACCCATTTTAAGTTCGGAAACTGTTCAAAAGTAGCTACTTCTTGATCATTAAAACTAGGTCCATATCCTAGTAATATCTCAAGAGATTCCTTTATATGATTTGGAATCTCCTTCACAGAACGATAAAGAAGTATTTCTTTCCCTGTCTCCCTGCCTATTTTCTCTTGATGTGAAGGCAACATCTCCTCACAAACACTCACAATCATGCAATAATACCTCCAAGTTATGAACGCCGTTCCACATTTTCTATATGATATTGAACAGCTTCAGCAGCTTTTTTGGGGTTTCTTTCCTTTAATGCTTCTATTATGTTTAAATGCTCTTGATGTGCTTCTTCCGCACTTTCAGAAAGTGTGCCAGAAAGCACAAGATATCTTGTTAATTGGTTATGAATTTGCTCTATAAAATCTTGTAGTTTTTTATTTTTTGAAATTTGCGCAATACTAAGGTGAAATTGAGAATCTAAATCAATATACTCGTAAAGATCTTTTTCTTCTATTGCTTTTTTCTGATTTACCATTAGCTTCTCTAGATGATTAATCATATCGTCTGTTACAAGCGGAGCCGCTTCTTCTGCCGAAAACACTTCTAATATTTTTCTTAAATTTATATAATGCTGGACATCCTCTTTAGAAAGAAAAGATATTCGCGCTTTTTTTCCATTCTCAGATATAACTAACCCTTCATATGCTAGCTCTCCAATTGCTTTTCGAATGGGCGTTCTGCTAATGCCCAGCATGGAAGCAAGTTCTTCTTCAGCCAATGAATCACCAGGCTTAAAATCTCCACGAATAATCGCTTTTTTTATCTCTTTATAGGCACGTTCTGCCAATGTTTCTGATTGTACAATTTTATTAAACACTTAAACATAACCTCTTTCTTTTTTGTATTCCGTATCCTGAATACTTGTATGTTATGTCATAAGTATACATAAGCGGTAAACCAATTCAATATTATTGTTATATTTCCTAACACATTTTAGAAAAATATCTTTGATTATTACTATCTATGTTTTAAAATTTTTATCTTTTTAAATAGTTCTTTTCTCCAAGTTTTCTACTGTTTTCATCTATAATACACTCGTTCACTCAACATCATTTCTTTTCATAATAGATTAGCTATCTTTATTAGGAAAAATCAAATGAGACGAATTTAGTTTCTAAATAGTCTTCTATTCCATATCTGCCGCCTTCACGACCAATTCCAGATTCCTTTACTCCACCAAACGGTGCTTGTGCTACCGTTGGCATCGCATCGTTTACTCCAACAATTCCGTAGTCAAGTGCTTCGGAGACACGGAACATTCTAGCTCCATTTTGAGTAAAAATATAGGATGCTAAACCATACACGGTGTCATTTGCTTTTTCAATTACTTCTTCTTCCGTTTCAAATACAAAGATTGGCGCTACTGGTCCAAATGTTTCTTCATAAGCTATTTTCATTTCATTTGTAGCATTTAAAAGAAGTGTTGGATTAAAGAAATATCCCTTACTAAACGATTTTCCCTCTGGTTTAGAACCTCCATAAATAACCTTGGCTCCTTTAGATACAGCATCAGATACATGACTTTCTGTCTTTTCAATCGCACGTTCATTGATTAATGGACCGATGTTGACTCCTTCTTGTAATCCATTTCCGACAATTAATTGCTCCATTTTTGCTTTTAATCGATTAGCAAATTCTACGGAAATGGACTTTTGAACATATATACGATTTGTACAAATACAAGTTTGACCAGCATTTCGAAATTTGCTTGCAATTGCTCCGTCTACTGCTCGATCTAAATCAGCATCTTCAAACACAATAAATGGTGCATGTCCACCTAACTCCATCGATATTTTCTTCATCGTATCCGCCGATTTTCGAACAAGTTCTTTTCCAACTGCTGTAGATCCCGTAAAGGTGATTTTCTTAACAATTGGACTGCTCATCAGCACATCGCCAATTTCTTTCGGTTGTCCATGAACTAAGTTAACAACACCATTAGGAATGCCTGCTTCATGCAGTGCTTTAACTACTTCCATTGCAGATAATGGACTTTCCTCGGATGGTTTTAATACGGCTGTACATCCTGCAGCTAAAGCCGGTGCCAGCTTTCTAGTGATCATGGCTATAGGAAAATTCCAAGGAGTAATGGCTCCAATAACCCCTACTGGTTGACGTACTACCATTAAACGTTTAGATGGAGAAGATGCTGGAATGGTATCACCATATATGCGTTTTCCTTCCTCGGCGTACCAGTCTAAATAATCAATTGCTAAACCAATTTCACCCTTTGCTTCTGAAACAGGTTTCCCCATTTCCTTTGTAATTAATTCAGCTAAACGATCCACTCTTCCTCTTAAAATATCAGCAGCAGCTTTTAAATAAGCATATCTTTCATTTGCAGTTAGCTTAGACCAAGGCAAAAATGCTTTTTGCGCTGCATTAATTGCTAACTGTGCCTCTTTTTTTCCACCTTTCGCAATACAATCTACCACTTCTCCAGTAGCAGGGTTTAAAACATTAAAAGTTTCCTTGCTTTCTGATTCTTGCCATACGCCATCAATATAAAGCATTATTCACTCCCCTTTTCCTTTTATAAATTATGCAAACTAAAGCGTTCGTTTATTATTTATACTATATCGGATTTTAAATTGTATCCTGTATACAGGATACGTTATATATAAATATTACGAATAACTTATAATTTTGTAAAGGATTTTGTGAAAAGTTCTCACATGATTTTTCAGAAAATTCCACGTATTAACCCCTTCATCTTTGAAGCATATTAGAAATATTTAATATATAGAAGAAAATTATTTATTATCTTCTTATTTAATGAAAAAACTCTATCCTTAAACTGAGACGAAATTTCTTCATCTTTACACTTCATAAAAAATTCCTTGCCAATTATATAAAATTGATTTTTCAAGCCTATTCAGTTAATTTTTGAATTGTTAATAAAATTTTTTGTTAATGTGAATTTATAATTATTTCATGTATTATAGCACCTTGCTTAAAAAGGATTTTGTTCTAGCTTCACTAGGATTCCCAAATAACTCATTTGGAATATTCTCTTCTACAATATATCCACCATCCATAAAAATCACTCGATCGCCTACTTCTTTTGCAAAACCCATTTCATGAGTAACTACAACCATCGTCATTCCTTCTTTAGCCAGCTGTTTCATTACCTCAAGTACTTCTCCAACCATTTCCGGATCTAATGCTGATGTTGGCTCATCAAATAACATAATCTTCGGTTCCATTGCCAATGCTCTTGCAATCGCAACCCGTTGCTTTTGTCCACCTGATAAAGAATCAGGGTATACATTTGCCTTATCTTCTAGACCTACCTTGCGTAAAAGCTCTAACCCCTTTTTCTTAGCTGCCTGTTTGTCCACTTTTTTAATCTTGGCAGGAGATAGAACAATATTATCAATCACTGTCATATGAGGAAAAAGATTAAATTGTTGAAAAACCATTCCTACATCTGTGCGGATCTGATTAATATCTGTTTTTTTATCCGTAATATCTACCCCTTCAATGAAGATTCTTCCAGCTGTAATTTCTTCTAAACGATTAATACACCTTAAAAAAGTGGATTTTCCAGAACCAGAAGGACCGAGTACTACGACTACCTCTTTCGGTTGTATTTCTGTATTAATATCTTTTAATACTTGATTTTCTCCAAATGACTTCTTTAAATTTTCCACTTTAATCATACTGTTTCCAACCTTCTTTCAAGTCGATTTAACAAGAAGCTTATAACAAGTGTTAAAATGAGATAAATAAACGCAGCAGTAAGATACGGTTCCCATACACGGAAGTATTGAGCACCCATTGCTCTAGCCCAATACATAAGCTCTGGGGCTGCGACAATCGATATCAAGGAAGAATCTTTTAATAACACAATAAATTCATTTCCAAGTGGAGGAATCATTCGTTTAAAAGCTTGAGGTAAAATCACATATCTCATTGCTTGTATATGGTTCATCCCAAGTGAGCGTGCTGCCTCCATCTGACCTCGATCTATTGATTGAATTCCTGCTCTAAAAATCTCTGCTATATATGCTGCAGAGTTTAACGATAATGCAATAATTCCAGCTGCAATTCCATTCGTTTCACCAGTAAATAATGGGACCAATCCAAAATGTACAATTAATATTTGCACTAGTAGTGGAGTACCACGAAAAAATGTAATATAACAAATAAATGGAAAAGCAAGTATTTTATTCCTCATTATTTTCCCTATCCCCATTAACAGCCCTAAACATGTTCCTATTAATATCCCCGCTAACGATAAACCAATTGTAAGCATAGCTCCCTTTAAAAAAAACTGAGCGTATTCAACAATAATGCTTATTTGAAAGTCCATGTATTTCCTCCCTCTATAAATGTTGATCTATCAACGGTTTGACCCGTTGTTGGGGTATCAAAAAAATATTTTTCGACACAATCCCTAACAATATTTTTAAAATATGTGAAACTATTCCAATACATGGGTACGCTACGCGGTCACTACTGGATAATGGTGGAAAGTAGTGATAGGAAATTATGCGATGCACAATGGATCTCTGCGTAACTTATGATGACGTACCCTCCCATGTCTCTGGGCATCTAAGTGCCTACATTCCTTCGTTCGGTCTAGTCATAAGGCAGAGGCTAGCGAAGCTCCTTTAGGGACTCAAGGTCGAATGGAAAAAATAGTGCCAGCTTCTCCGTGTCATCCTGTTGTCTAGGTCTATTTAAGGGGATGAAGGGTCTTATGCAGCCTCTACGAGACTAGGAATATCCCTCATCATTCGCTGTGCGTCAAACGCTTTGTGCTTAGTGCTAATTCCATGTAATACTTTTAATAGCTTACCGCATAGAACCACGATGGATTGCTTCTTGCGTAATGGATTAACCATACGATTTGTGTAATACTCATGTAGCTTTCGAAAGGCTTCATTGTGACGGATCATCGGCATCATTACTCGGAACAGAAGGGCGCGAAGCTTTCTTCTCCCCCGTTTGGAGATGCGTTTTTGCCCCTTGTGCTGACCAGAGGAATTTTCACGTAACGTTAATCCCGCGAGTTTAATTAGTTGGCGTGGATCTTCGTAGTGTGAAAAGCTTCCGATTTCAGCTAATAGATCGACAATCGTTGTATCTCCGAGTCCCGGAACCGTTGATAGCCATTCGTACTCTACAGACGTTTTTACAAGGTCAACTAGATGTTGAGTAAGGCTTTCGATATCTTGTTCTAACTGATGGTAACGGCGAACGAGCGTGGTAATTTCAATACGGGCCATCTCACGTCCTTCTGTTACTCCGATAGAGTTAGCTGCGACTTCAATAAGACGCAATGCTTTGGGTCTTTGGGGGGATTTGAGCCCCTCAACCTTCCGATAAAGAGATAAAACTTCATCGGGTTGTTTTTGGTGAAGATCATTCGGAAATGGGGTACATTCAAGTACTGCCAAAGCCATTTTTCCGAATGACGGAAACACCTGAGTAAACTCTGGAAAATAGCGATCTAACCAACGAATAATCATGTTTTTGACAGACCCTAGTTCCTCAGTCAATTTACTTCTAAACGTTGACCCAACGCGAAGTTCGGCCTCCATACCTTTTAGGATACGGGGATAACTGAACCGTCCGTCTTTTAAAAGTCGAGCGATCACAAGTGCATCTTTTCTGTCATGCTTGGTTGGCAGATTGTCGTCCAACTCTTTTGAACGCTTAACATGCATAGGGTTAACCATGGCCAAGGGAATGCCCCGGTCCTCAAGGTAGTAGGCCAAATTGAGCCAGTAGTGTCCCGTAGGTTCAATCCCGACAATGACTTCCGTTTTTTCATTTTCTTTCATGGCTACCAGAATACGTTGATAGAAAAGCTCGAACCCGTCTCTAGCTTGAGAAACAGAGAACGATTTTTGGAGCACACGTCCACGGTCATCCACAAAGCAAGCGTAATGGGTCCGCTTGGCAATATCGATTCCGACTACGAGTGTTTTTTCGGTGACTTGATTTATTTTCTGATTTTGTTTAAAATCCATTTTGGAGTCCTCCTTGGTTAACTAAGTTAGGGGTCATTTCGGTCCACGATTTGACACCCCGTATCATACCAAGAGGGCTCTTTTTTGTTCAAGTCCCCGAAAATCCTTCTAACAGGAATGCTCCTTTAAATAATAAGTTCTATTATTTTTACTGTTATATTATTTGTTCTCTTTTTATCATTCTTTTAGCTTTAATTAGGATAATTTTTATGGAAAACAGGAGGAAAGCACGTTTTTCCTCCTGTTTTCCATAAATCTTGGACAAAAAGTGTATACCTTAACTGTTTCCAGTTTTTTATTGCTGTGCTGCTTTTAACTTTTCGACATTTGGCTTTTCTCCAAACCATTTTGTGTAAATTTCTTCATACGTACCATTGTCTAAAACCGTATTGATGGCTTTATCAAATTCTGCCTTTATTTCACTATTTTTAGGAAACATTAGTCCTAAATACTTCATTTCAAAATAATCTTCATCCGGAATAACTGCTACTTTTTTATTTGGGTTTTTCTTTGCATATTCACGCACAGCTAAACCTTCAGCCACTACAGCATCTGCTCCATTATTAAGTAACTCCATGATTGCTAAGTTGTTATTATCAAATTTTTTAATTTTTTTACTGTTTTTACCTAATAATCCTTCTACTGCTAATTGAGCTGTTGTTCCATTTTGCACAGCAATTACTTTATCTTTTAAATCATTCGTGCTCTTAATATCACTTCCCTCGTTTACTAAAATTTCATTTGCTGACATAAAGTAAGGGATAGAGAAATCATAAGTTTGCTTTCTTTCATTTGTTACAGCAATCGCTGCAATAGCAAAATCAGCTCTTTTATCTTTAATTTCTACAAACAATGGATCAAAACCAACATGTACAAGCTCATACTTATAACCTGCTTCTTTAGCGACAGCTTTAAGAAAATCTGCATCAAACCCAACAATTTCTCCTTTATCCATATACTCAAATGGTGCATAGGCAGCATCTGTGACGATTCTTAATGTTTTTTTAGAATCTGTTCCATTCTCTTCACTTTCCCCCTTACTAGTTCCGCAAGCAGATAAAATTAATGTAAAAACAATTACTAGCGTAAAAATAGAATACTTTTTCATATGTAAACCCTCCCGTTTTTTTAAATATTAAAATTATTTGACTTAATAAAAGTTTGCTTCTTACATGAGACTCCTGTGCCAAAAATTTATATCGTCTAAATTAACGAATCTTTATTATTCAGCTTAATTTATATTAACTCCCTTCCTTTTGAATCCTGTATACAGAATACTGTATTCTTAAACAATATAGAAAAATTCAAAAAACGTCTCGAATATTGTCATATTTTCTTACACACTTTTTTTAGATTTTTTTTATCGTTTAATTAATACCTTTATTTTTGTCAGGCGTTAGAAACGTCCTTAACTTCGTTTTTTCTTAACTTATAAATAAAAATGATTCAAAATTAATGCAGATAAATCTCTCTATTCATAATTTCCTGCTAAAATAAATCAATATTTCATTCGATTGATAGACTCTACCATATTTACCTTTAATACCATCCAGAATATTTTACTTACCACAAATTCAGCAAAACACGTAATATATGGCAACTTGCAAATTTAAAGAATATTCAAATTATAATTTCGTGTTCGAAATATGAAAGAAACCTATTGACATATGTTAATAATTCATTAAAAATAAGATTTACACTTTCATATTGTATCTTTAGATTCCGAATTTTGGAAAAAAAATATAAGATAAAAACAAATCCTTAAAAGAATACCATGAACTATCTTGCCACTAAGAACAAAAAAATAGTGAACTTTTATCTTAATAAGTTTTTTCTAATCGTGCTAAAAAAAGATAATTATTTTTTTAGCATTACATTATCAGCTTAATTTTCAGAAAATTCCGAAGAATAAAAATTCATCAAAGTTAATAAATATTCATTCCCTTATTTTTATGAAATATGGAAGGTTATTAATTTTCAAATAAAGTTCTATTAAAAAGATTTTTATATGAAGGAGAAGATATGAATAATTATAAGCAATATGAATTACAGCGTACCATGAAAAGCAGACATCTTTTTATGATTGCGCTAGGCGGAGTCATTGGAACTGGTTTGTTTTTAGGGTCAGGCTTCACTATTAGTCAAGCTGGACCTCTTGGTTCTATTCTTGCATACATAATTGGTGGGTTTTTAATGTATTTAGTCATGTTATGCCTTGGTGAATTAGCAGTTGTTCTGCCTGAACCTGGATCATTTCAAACATATACAACTAGATATATAGGTCCTTCTACAGGATTTATGATTGGCTGGATTTATTGGTTTGGCTGGGCAAACACGGTTGGACTAGAATTTACTTCTGCTGGTATTTTAATGCAAAGGTGGTTTCCTGATATTCCTATTTGGGTTTGGTGTTTTATCTTTGGAAGTATTACCTTATTAGTTAATGTAATATCTGCTAAAAGCTTTGCTGAAACAGAATTCTGGTTTTCAAGCATTAAAATAGTAGCAGTTGTCTTATTTATTATTATCGGCTTAGGTGCTACATTCGGAATCATTCCATTTCAAGGAAACGAAACAGCTCCTTTTTTATCAAATTTCACCACTAATTTAGGTTTATTTCCTAATGGTATGACGACCGTACTTCTCACATTAGTGATGGTGAGTTTTTCCTTTCAAGGCACAGAGCTTGTTGGAATTGCAGCAGGTGAAAGTGAAAACCCAGGTAAAACAATTCCAAATTCCATACGTAATATTATTTGGAGAACATTATTTTTCTTTGTATTAGCAATGTTTATCCTAGCTGCTATTATTCCCTATCAGACAGCAGGTGTTACGGAAAGCCCTTTTGTAGCAGTACTAGATAAAATAGGGATTCCTTATGCAGCAGATATCATGAATTTTGTCATTTTAACTGCTGTGTTATCTGTTGCAAATTCTGGGTTATATGCAGGTGCTAGAATGTTGTGGTCGCTTTCAAAAAATGAAATGGGGCCAACTAGTTTTAAAAATTTATCCAAAAAAGGTGTACCTATAAATGCTTTACTTATTACCTTTGTAGTTGCTTCCTTTTCTCTAATGACAAGTTTCTTTTCAACTGACACAGTATACTTGTGGTTAATCTCCATAGCGGGAGTGGGAACAATCGTATCATGGATGTGCATTTGTGCTTCTCAATTTTTCTTTCGCAGACGTTTTATTTCGGAAGGAGGCAATGTAAAGGATTTAAAATTCAGAGTACCATTTTATCCATTCGTTCCTATACTTGGATTCGTACTGAATGGACTCGTTTTAATTAGTCTATTCTTTATTCCAGATCAAAGAATAGGGTTATATGCAGGAGGAATATATATATTATTTTGCTACATATATTATCACTTTATTATAAAGAAAAAACAAAAAATGAGAGAACAAGACACCATGAAGAAAAATAAAAAAGCACTCTAATACTAGTTCATTAAATAGCGATATCTATTTTATTATTAAATTTTTCAAGAGGGGAACTAATACTAATGATAAAAGCAAAAAAATTTTTCTCAGTTAATTGCATTAATGAATATAATAAACTGAAGGATGTAATTGTGTGTCCACCAAAATTCATGCAAATTAAAGAAGCTATCAATGAGACTCAAAAACAATATTTATTACAAAATATTAACCAAGAACTTGCTATGAAACAACATGATCAATTTGTGCAGACACTTCAGAAAAATGGGATAGCAGTTCATATGCTTACCCCTGATCAAAAATACAATGAACAGGTCTTCACTAGAGATATAGGCTTTAGTATAGGTAATACATTATGTATTGGAAAGATGCAAAGTAGTATACGTGAAGGGGAAGAATCTGTATTAAAAACCTGGTTGGATTCTCAACATATTTCGTATTATGAAATTACATCAGGTTCGATCGAAGGCGGTGATGTTATTGTCGCAGAAAAAAACATCTGGATTGGTTTAAGTGGTCGAACTTCTCAAGAGGCAATAGATGAATTAAAAATAAAATTTCCTGCTTATAATATACTCCCGTTAGTATTAAAAAAAGAAATACTTCATTTAGATTGTGTGTTTAATATAATCGCTCCTCATACAGCAATTATTTATAAACCGGCTTTCTCAGAAGATGCACTCGCATCAATAAGCAAACACTATCATATAATAGAAGTAGATGAGGAAGAGCAATTTTCAATGGGTCCAAATGTACTATCGATTGAACCTGGAAAAATACTAAGCCTTCCGCAAAATGTGCGCATAAATGAGCAGCTACGTCAGGCAGGGTTTCATATTATAGAGATCGATTTTTCTGAGCTCATTAAATCAGGCGGCTCTTTTCGATGCTGCTCCTTGCCAATTGTTCGTATGTAACATTTTTCCATACTCAACTTCCTCCCCTAAATTGAGCTGTTGCATTGCTTCTTCATTTAGGGGCTATTTCTACTTCTAGATTGGCATACTAAATTTTTAAAATGAAGATTTTTGATACTATCAATTAATCTTCTTTGGTTTATATGCATAATAATACATGCTTAACGGCCACCACAACACTGCGAAAATTGGATAAACTGCCCAAATGGTATCGGGGGAAGAGATACTATTGACAAGAATAAAAAAAATAATAATCAATATACTTCCATGCACTGAGAATCTAAAATAGGTTTGTTTTTTTGCATGATAAACCGATAATGGCCACCACATTACCAAAAATGCCGGATAAATAAACCATAGATACGAAGGAGAAAAAATCATATTTAAAATAAAATAATAAAGAATAGCACCTATACTTCCTATCAGAGCAGTAGATAATGATTTTGCTTTTTCTTCTAGATAAATAAGTATTGGCCAGCATAAAATGGGATAGATTGCATATAAAAACCATGGATAATCTGGGGTGTTTATCCTATTTATAATCATTAAAAACACGAATAAAATAACACTATCAAGAAGAGAAAGCATTTTGTACCCATTTGTTTTCATGCACATGTAGCTTACTGACCATAATAGCATGAAAAAAAACGGATAAATAAACCATGGATAATGAGAACCTGTTATAAAATGAACGATTACTAAAAAGATTAATGTCATGATACTCCCTGCTGCAACGAATCCAATGTCCGCTTTTTTCATGATACCTCCTCCCTTTTACTTTGTGCGCTGCCAGCTAAAATACATGCTTAATGGCCACCAAAGTACGCCAAATGTAGGATAAACAAACCAAATAGTATCCGGTGTATAATAAAAGTTAATAAAAACAAATAACGCAATAAGTAAGATTGACCCCCATATGGAATATTCTAAATTTAATTTCATTCTATTATTTTTATTTCTGATTGGCTCTTGTATATTTAGCTCTTGTTTCAAATCTTCAATATCTCCAAAATCAACTATCGCTTTATTAATTGCATCCTCCTCATCTTTTCCTTGTTCCATTAAGTCCCAGACTTTCTCTTCAAGATTTTGCAACACTTCCTGCATAATAGCATCTTTTTGCTCACTATCTGGTATGTTTGCAAACAATTTCTCTACATGCTGTTTTAATTCCTTCACTTTAATCCCTCCATAAATAGGTCAATAATTCCTTTTAGTTCCTGCCATTCTTCAGAAGTTTCTCTTAGAAAAGCCTTTCCAAGCGTTGTAATTTTGTAATATTTTCTTCTCCCCCCCATTGAAACACTGCCAATGTAGGACTCTATTAACTCCTTTTTCTCCAGCCTTTGAAAAACAGCATATAATGTTGCTTCTTTTATTTGAAATCGATTCTTTGTGCGCAGACTGATTTCTTTTGAAATGTCATATCCATATCGATCTTCCTCTAAGAGCAAGCACAATATAATCGAATCCAAGTGCCCTCGAATAATATCACTTCTAATCATCTTGTATTTCACTTCCTTATTCATCAACTGCTCTATCTGATAGAGTAATCATACTGTAAATTACTCTACCTGTCAAAGTAATTTTCAAAACCATTATTACCCACTATGCAAAAAAAGAGACATGTCATTTTGCGTGTAATCCAGTTTTATTATCACCACGTTCTTTTTAACATGATTATGTAAACACTTAGTCAAATAGAGGGGAGGTATCTATCGCCTTTATTTAACAGGTGGAAATTTATACGTAAATTTGACAATTATAGGTATCATTAGTACAATATTTTTGTTAACCAGTTAACAAAAATATTGATATATTTAATTAAGGTGGGATCATTATGATGAAACAAGTTAAATCTAGTTCTGTTTTGGTTTTATACTTGATTTGTATTAGTGCTTTTTTTGCTTCTTTAAACCAAAATATTTATGCACCCATCATTCCTTTATTAAGGGATTCTTTTCATGTTTCTATTAACATAGTAAACTTATCTGTTTCTATGTTTATTTTCATCACAGCTATTATGCAAATCATTCTTGGGGCATTAGTTGATTTTAAAGGTAATCGATTTGTTTTAATTCCTGGAATTATACTCACCGTACTCGCTAGTATAGGATGTGCTATGACAAACAATTTCACAGTATTTTTTATTTGCAGGGCCTTACAAGCAATAGGAACTGCTGCGATACCACTTATTGCAGCAACAACCATCGGCAGTATGTTTGAAGGAGATAAACGTGGTAGTGCAATGGGAACTTATCAAACCTTATTATCTATAGCACCTACAGTTGCCCCTTTAATTGGAGGGTTGGTAGGCGGAAAATATAATTATCAGGGTATCTTTTGGTTCATTACAGGAATATCTGTTGTTTTATTTTTAACAAACTTTGTTTATTTTCCAAAAGATACTCAAAGCGAAAAAAAATCAATGAGCATAGATAAAATTTTCGGACATTACATGGTAGTTTTTAAAAATAAAATAGGAAACTCTATTTTTATACTAAGTTTCTTTATCTTTTTTATTTATTTCGCAATTATTGTCTACCTTCCTGTTTTATTAACCGACTACTATCAGCTAAATTTACAATTAGTAGGTTTTTTGTATTTACCTATCGCATTAAGTTTGGTAATTGGAAGCTTCACTTTTAAAAAGATGCAATCGAAAATTCCACTAATTAAGTTATCTATATTTGTAAATATTCTATTAGTATTTAGTCTTATATTGTTTGCAATAACTAGTCATTGGCATTTAATTGCTTTATCTTTATCTTTAATTTTGTATGGATTATCTACAGGATTCATTACACCATTATATGGAACAATCATAACAAACGAATTTAAAAATAATAGAGCTAGTGCAATGGGGATGTTTAATTTTATTAGATACGTAGGAATGTCAGTTGGTCCCATTGTATCAGGGTTTCTCCTGAATAAATTTCCTTCTATAATAGTATTTGGGATGTTTGGAGTAGTCTTTGCATTACTAGCTCTTATTATATGGACTGGGGGCAATCTAAAAAAAGTACAAACCTTGATAAAAAAATAGTACAAAATAAATATATACTCTAATAAGAGGAGAATTAAAATGGATAATCAGCTATATGATGAAGTATTGGATTCTTTACAAACATTTGTAGTAAAAAAAGAAAGAAAACAACAGCTACGTCAAAAAATTAGTGATACTTTTGAACAAAAAGGAATACTAAATAGACAATGGACAATTACGCAATTACACATTGCTTCTCTTCTAAAAGAGAATGGAGAAAGTAATAATCGCTTTTTAGCAGATAAACTAAATTTAACAAAAGCAGCTGTTACTAAAGCCACAAAAGAATTACTTGATGAAAACGTTATTGCCGCAGTTCAAAAGGCTGAAAACAAAAAAGAAATTTATTACACTTTATCTAAAGAGGGAGAGATGTTAGCGTTAGTACATGATGAACTACACGAAAAATTAAGAATGCGTTATATAGAAATTTTCAAACAATTTGATGAACATGAATTGAAGGCTATACGTAGATTCTTTAAAGAAGTAACAGAAATTATTTAAGTGCTCAAAAAATATAGCAAGTTTGAGAACTGTATTGGTTAGAACTCATACTTGCTATATACTTTAATTTCATACGCTAAGGGTCTCGGAAAGAATTAGTTAGCCGTAAAACAATATGATAATGACCATAACTTTACTTCTTGTTGATTTATCCTCCTATTAAAACTTCAGTTATTCCTACTGTATAATCTAGAAAGGACTAAATCGCGTAAAAGAGATGCAAATTATTCCCCTAATAAATATAGACTTCGTCTGTAAACCAGTTGTATCTATGTAATGGTTTTCGATAACAAAATCAATGATGGAATAAAAAATATAGACAACTTGCATAGTATTACTAGCATTTGGTTAATAACCTTTGTATTTTTTATTAACAAAGTTCTGTTAGTAATTTCCCTAATCTTGTCATGCCAACCACAATTTTTTCTTCCGGCATATAAGAATAATTAAGGCGGCAATGATTATGTTCTTGTTTTCCTGGAAAGAAGCTGCTGCCTGGAACATATGCCACTTTTGCTTCTGGCAATAATCGATCTTTCATAAGGGAAGCAGTATCGATATTTTTCGGCAAGGTTAACCATGTAAATAGCCCGCCTTCTGGATTGGTATATTGAATACTCTCTGGAAATGTATTCTTCATCATTTTAAACATAATGTCCTTTTTATGCTTATATATCTTTTTTAGATCATTAATATGCTCGTCCAAATTATAAAGCTCCATAAATCGATTGACTGCATGCATATTTAATGTGGAGCTTTGTGTATCTGCAGCCATCTTCAATAGACAAAGTTTTTCTGCGAGTTCCCGTTCTGCTACCAACCAACCGAGACGCATGCCAGGACAAAGTATTTTCGAAAAGCTTCCTAAATGAATTACACGACCTTCAGTATCAAAGCTCTTAATGGAAGGCAGATCTTCCCCTTCAAATCGGATTTCCCGATAAGGACTGTCTTCAATAATAATTACATTAAATTCATTTGCAAGCTCCACTAAACGTTTTCTGCGTTCGAGGCTCATTGTAACACCTGTAGGATTTTGAAAATCTGGTACCGTATAAATAATTTTCGCAGCAGGATTCGCTTTTAATAATTGTTCAAGGTGATCCATATTCATTCCTTCTTTATCCATTGATACTCCTGCATATGTTGGTTCATATGGATGAAAGGCCACCAATGCTCCTAAAAAGGTAGGATCTTCTGTAAGAATAACATCTCCTCTATCTATAAACATTTTCGCTACAAGATCTAATCCCTGTTGTCCGCCATTAATAATAAACAGATTTTCCAGGTCGCATCTTACCCCGATTTTTTCCATTCGTTTCACTAGCTTCAAGCGAAGTCCTAAATGCCCTTCAGAAGTTGTATATTGCAATGCCTGCTGCCCTTCCTCCAGAAGCACACGATCAAAAACTTGCTGCAATTTATCAATTGGAAACATTGTCGGGTCAGGATACCCTCCTCCAAATGAAATAACCTCTGGATCTGCCCCTAACTTTAAGAGTTCACGAATTGCTGAAGGTTTTACTTTTTCCATTCTTTTTGCGTATTGATATTTCATCTGCACTTCCTCCTTGTCGATTTCAATTTACACTTCGTTTCTTCTATTTATAATGAAATTCCTCATATGCTTAATCTTCTTATACATTGAGCTCCTACATTAGAACATACGAATAATTGGATCTTCATTCTATTTACTCTTCTGTTTCATATCGTAGCTGTTTTTTCTAGTTTGGCTCCACATGAACATGAACATCGTATACTCCATAATCTTTTATCATAATGTTTTCAACATACGTAGCTATTTCATGGGCTTCTTTAATACCTAAAGTTGATGTTACTAGAATAACACAATCAATTACTTCATTATTCCCGTAGTTTCTCCCTTTAATTTCTTTTATCCCTTTAACACCATTTACTTTTTTTATAACTTCTTGATAAAGCTGAATTTTATCTTCATCAAATCCATCGGAAAGTTCATGAGATGATTGTCTAAAGATTTCCCAAGCTGTTTTACTTATTAATAATCCTACAATGATAGCAGTTACTGTATCAAGCCAAGGCATATTTAGCTGAGATCCAAATATGCCAACTGCAGTTCCTATACTTACCCAAGCATCAGATATATTATCTTTCGCTGCAGCCATAACAGATTTGCTCTTAATTTTAATCGCTAACTTTCTGTTGTATCGATAAACAAAATACATAGCAAGAGCTGAAAAAATCCCCACATATCCAGCTAAAATATCAGGTGATTCTTTTCCTCCATGAAAGATCGAAGTGATAGCGCCCATTAACACTTCTAAACCAACTACTGCCATAATAAAAGAGGCCACCATAGAAGCGATAGTTTCGCTTTTCCAATGTCCATATCTATGATCTTTATCAGGTGGTCTTTGTGAAAGTTTAAGTCCAATAAGTACAGCAATCGATGCAATGATGTCGGTTGTATTATTTAGTCCATCAGCTTTCAGAGCAGCAGAGTCACTCATATATCCAATTAATAACTTTAAAACAGAGAGACATATGTAAGCAATAATACTTATAATTGCTCCACGTTCACCTAGTTTAAGATCGTTATACTTTTGTTTTTCCATACTACCTACCCCCTATTAAGCACCTGAATATAGTATCAAATAAAACTGGTGTGGGTCTACAGAAACCTTTTTGCATGGATTTAGATATGTAAGCAATATACAAGTAAGTTGCATAAGGTGAAAAATTGACTAATCTTTCCCTTTTGTTAAAATAAAAACCAACCCGGCAATAGGTTGGCTAGTTTGGCTTCTGTTCTATTTACTCCCTGGAGCGGGCTGATATACACCTCTTATATAGTGTCGATGTCCATCATTTTCAGTCGTATAAAAATCATAATAATGAACATGCCAAGCTTCAACTAAAGTATAATCAACAGAGCCATGATTATGAAGCGGGACAAATCCGTCTACGAAATCATCTTTTCCTGTCTTTGCTTTACTTTAAGATGAAAATTGCATTGCTCCATATCCATAGTAAAGCAAGCACCTGTTAATTGAATAGATTGTTTATTATTCGTTTAGTTCATTTATATAGCCGATAACATTACCTAAGCAGCAACTACCTTGAGGGTTGTTTACCTCACACCCGCATCGATTCTCTTTAATGTTTTCACGAATATGTTCTACTGGATTAGGAGTCAGCTCTTTTTCAACATATTGTTTAATTTTTTCTTTTGTCCAACCGAAACAATAACAGACAGGAACAACTGAGGAATTATCTTTTTGGTGAATTGACACCTTAATTTCTGATGTTAAATACGTTTTTTTACTCGTATCAAAATACACAACATTACAATCTTTTGACGAACAAAAATAATGAGTAGAATTCACACTTAAAATATCTAAAATCGTAGGTTTTAACATCGATTTTAACGTGATTATTTTTACTTTTTTCCCTTTTACATGACAAGACGGGCACAACTCAGAACCAATACTTTCAGAAACTTGTTCTTTTGTAGTACAACAATCAGACATATTTACTCCCTCCCTTTCAATAATACTAATATGAAAATATAAAATTTCTACTCCAAGTACACTGCCTTATTAGAACAATAAAAAAACTTACAATAATAAGAAGAAATAAGGCTTGGGTGAAAAAATTAAAACGAAAAATATTAATTCTTTACTTTGCTTATTAAGATGAAAGCGTTCCTTGGTAAGTCAAAGCATTTACTCCTTGCAGTTGTGACACAATAATCAATTAGATCACTCAAAAAATTCACAAGGTTAAAATAAGCTATATCAACTCTTTGATAACATTTTTCTTTTTGCGATACCATACAAAAAGTCCTGCTCGTAGTGCATTATCTGCTGCAATTGATACCCATACTGCGGGTAAACCAAAACCGAGTTTCCAAGCAAATACATATACACCTAACGTACGAATTACCCATATCCCTACAATAGTAACGATCATAGGAAAAGAACTGTTTCCTCCTGCTTGTACCACAGATGTATCAACTAAAACGGAAGCTAAGAACGGTTGTGAGACTGTATCAATAAATAAAATGATCATCAATAAATGAATCATCGTTTCATCCTGTGTAAACAATTTACCTACCCATGGGCTTGAAAAGGCTAATATTGCAGTTATTAAAGTCATAGAAATAGATGATTGAATATAACTCCATCTCCTATATTCCTTAACATCTGACAAATTATTTTCCCCAATCGCCTGACCGATAAGAGTGCTGGCTGCAACTGCAAATCCTCCACCAATGGTATAAGCAAATGTAGTTAAAGTTCCAGCAATATTATGCGTGGCATACACGTCTGTTCCCATTCGTACAATTAATCCAAAATAGATGACTTGGCCTAATCTCATAGACAATCTTTCTAACGTTGCAGGTACTGCAAATTTCATCATGCTTCCTGCCAAGGTTACTATTAGTTTAAAATCACTAATTTTTAATGCTATGGAAGGTATGCGTTGGGATTTTATTAAGAGACGTAGAAAACCATATATTCTTGCTAAAATCATTGCTATAGCTGCACCCGTCAATCCTAACCCACCAAATGAACCTATTCCGAAAATTAAGATATAATCAAGGATGACATGCACGACATTCATTTCTATCCCAACTCGAAAAGGTGTTCTCGTATCGCCTATTGCACGAAATGAAGCAGATTGAGCAGTAAATAATGCAATGAATGGAGTTAAGCCTAAAACAACTTTAAAGTAAATGGAAGCTGTGTTTTTTAGTGCATCATTTGCACCTACCAAATTTAACAAAGGCTCAGAAAATATGATTGACACTAATGAAAAAAGGAGCCCAATTAAAATAGATATTAAAAGACCATGAAAAATAACAGATTTACTTCTCTCAATATCCTTTGCACCAAATGCCCTTGATAAATAGACGGAAAGAGTCGCAGATATAGCCGTAAAAACCCCAATATAAGTCATGCTATATATATTTGTTACGCCTACTGCATTGATAGCGACTAATCCAAGTTTTGCAATAAAAAGGGAATCTATGACCCCAAGCAAACTTTGTAAATAGGATTCCCCAATTGCTGGTATTGCGATATTAAATACTTTTTTTGCTTTACTAGGAACTTGCATAAATTTTTCCTTCTTCCTTTACTTTTATTAGTAACCTAGCAATCAAGTATTACTTCAATTAATAACCAAAAACCTCTTTTTTATTTTCATTAAGATTTTATATATACTTCAATTTATTTAATAAAGGTTTTTCACAATGTTGCTACTCTACCTTTTCGCATTGGGCTTCTTCTGATCCTTTAATTATACCAAGTATTATGTATATTTATTGTTAACATTTTTAATTCATTAGCAATTTTAGATAATGATTTCGATAGCATGTGGGTTTCTTCAAAAGATTCCAATTGTTCCTGCGTTGCTCTAGTGACAAGAATTGAGTTTTCATAATTATATCTTGCAATAGAAGATAAATGTTCAATAGATTCTGAAACTTCTTCTGCATTATCTGCTATTTTTTTTTAAGCCGACATTACCTCATTCATTTCGATATTATTATCTTTTGTTGATTGTGAGATTACTGAGAATTTCTCTTTGTATCACGTGTTATATTAATCCCTTCTTTCACTTCCTCCATAACTGTACTCATAGTCCATACAGATTCTTCAGTTGCCTGTTGAATCTGACTAACTAATAAGGCGATTTGATCTGCAGATTGATTTGATTGTTCAGCTAACTTTTTTACCTCGTCAGCTACCACAGCAAATCTCTTTCCAGCTTTTGCCCTGCCCTGGCTGCCTCAATAGCCGCGTTTAAAGCAAGTAAGTTAGTCTGATTGGCTATATCTGATATCACATTCAAAATTTGTTCAATTTCACGAGAGCGTACTTGAAGTAGTTGAATGGACTTATTAGATCCACTTACTGATTCTTGTATTAATTTCATTTGGTGAACCGTTTTCTCTACTGCCTCTTCACCTGCTGCAGCATATCCTATTGTTTCTTTGGAATGCCAGGAAACTTTTTCTGTGTTAACCGCTATTTCGTTAATTTCCTTCTTCATATTTATAATTGAATGAGCTAACTTCTCCAAGCTAACAGTTTGATCCTCCGTTCCAATAGAAACTTCATGAATTGAATTGGAGATTTGTTCGGTTACCTTGGTAGTTTCGTTTACACTGTCTACAAGTTGATCTGCTGACAATGCGACTTCAGCCGAAGTTTCATTCATTTTTCCTACTAAGTTTCCTAAATTTCCAAGCATTTTTTCAAAGGAACTAATTAATTGACCAATTTCATCGTTAGTCTTATTTGGTATAACAATATTTAAATCTCCATTAGCAACTTTTCTTGTAACTGATAATAATGATTTAAGTGGTAAAATGACAATCAAACGAATAAATATTGTCGAAATGACAGTAGTAATGATGAGGCTGATGGAAGTATAAATATAAACTCCATAAAAAATGCATACTTCTATCATTGGTATTGATTTCAATTAAATTTCAAATGATACTAATTTAATTTATATGAGAATGCTTGACTACCCATTTGCTGCCAAGCTTTTATAAAGTCATCCTTAGGTACTTTCTTGTTTTTATCTCCACTTATTGGATCATTAAAATAAATAAAGGACTGATCATAACCTGTTATTAATACCGAATGCTCTTTATACGTAATATTTACTTCGCCACTTGGAGTCTTCCATTTTTCAAAAGCAGTATCAGCAAGTTTTTTATACGTTGTATTTGTTATTATCCATATTGGTCTTTTATTTGATAGATATAATTTTAAATTCTCAAAATTACTTCCAGTTAAATTCACTATTTTTCCATGGAGATACTTTTCAGCCAACTCTATAACTGGTTTATGATAAACACCATAACCAGGATTATTATAAGAATACATATCTCCTATATAACCTTCATTAGGATTTCCCCAAAAGATTTCCTCATTTTTTATAGACCTTGGTGTTTTATCTTTTTTAACTTTATTGGCTAATTCCATTTTATCTACCTTAACATCATAATATTGCAGAAACATACCAAGACTAGTTACTTCACATCCTCTCGGCAGCTCAGGGAATTGCTGAATTACTGGAGCATCTATGAGTATTTTCTCTTTAGGGTTTAAAATTTCATTCTTTTTCTCTCTTTTATCTTTCTTTAAAGATACTGGAGCAATTTGAGTTTCAGTTTCTCTACGAAGGAAATCTTTTATTTCCTTTGGATCAGAAAATATCAGTACCCCAATAATCAAAATATAGAAAGATAAAAGTAGGAGTATTACTATATTAATTTTTTTGAATATTATAGGGATTAATAAAGTTATGCTCAATAAAAAAAAGATAATTAAAATGATATTCTGCATTCTTTTCTCCAATTTTAGATAATATTTTATATTTTAATAAAAATTTATGCACAAAATATGGAGCAATACTTTTTATACTTTTCGAGATAACTTTTATTACCAAGAATATTAATAAAAAATCTGCATAATTTCTTCACGAATATTTTATATAATAAAAAAACTAATTTAGTTAATAGAATACGTCAATATTATTTGGCCTTAATCTATTTTATAAAGATGTAGAAGGTGTTGGTAAATGTGATTAAAAGAAGAATATATAAAAACGGGCAAATTTCTATCCCTAAACATCTACAGACAGAGTTAAAAATAACCAATGGAGATCTCCTCTTTGTATATATAGTAAATAAATCTATTATTATACAAGCTACACATGATAATGAAACCTTAAATCAATGTTATATAAATGGTGGGCGTATTTCTATTCCAATGGAAATTAGACGATTATTAACCATTACGAATAGAACACACCTAGTAATGGGAATTACTGATGATAAACGAAAAATTTATGTTAATATTGATGAAGAACAAGATTAATTTTCCTAAATTTTAGACTATGGTAAATCTTTTTGGTTTGACAAATTCTATCTCCTCATAATAAATGGTATAGGTAAATTGTCGATGTGAAAATTGTTATCGAATAATCCCTTTGATTTTTTTATCATGCATTTGTAGAAAACTTCAAAATAAGAAACACACATGATTTCACACTCACACCCCGGCATGAAAATTTTTTCTAAGCCGGGGTTTTACTTTTTTGTCCATTTTTCCATACTGATTAATGCTATGGGAAGTAATCTTTACGTGCGCTTTTGTGGTGGTTCGACCCTGTATAAGAAACTGTTTGGAATTTGCCTTGTGTACACCCCTTTGTTGACTCTTCAATTTTTGAGGATGATCACGTACAGAAAAATGCTGTTTGACCAAGCTTATTCCACTTTCCATAGACACTACTTTGGAGGTTGTTTTATTTGGACATTTTATTAACCCATTGTGCCGGAATGGATGTTCATCAAAAAGAGATTGTAGTTTGTGCCCTAACTGGCACTAATAATGAATCCATTCAAAAAGAAACCAAGACTTTTTCCACTTTAACCAAAAGTTTATTTGATTTATTAAAGTGGTTAGAAGAAAAACAAATTACACACATTGCTCTGGAAAGTACCGGAATCTATTGGAAGCCGGTATACAACATCCTTGAAGGATATTTCGATATTACTGTGGCCAATGCCCAACGTATTAAAAACGTTCCTGGTCGTAAGACCGATGTTTCAGATGCAGAATGGATTGCCAAGCTTCTTCGTCATGGATTGATTGAAAAAAGCTTTGTCCCTTCCCAAGATCTTCGGGAATTAAGAGATTTGAACCGTTTACGCAAGAAATGGGTTGGTAACTTAACAGCTGAAAAAAATAGAATTTCAAAGGTCCTCGAATGTTCAAACATAAAGCTTGGTTCAGTTATTTCTGATATCTTTGGGGTTTCTGGACGTAAACTTTTGAAACAGTTAGTCGATAATGGATACCTTGATAAGGCTGATGTTGATGCCAATATCCATCATTCTCTCCGCAAGAAGGCTGATACCATTTCCGATTCTCTTTTCGGAACATTAAATGAACATCAAATGTTTATGATTAAAAGCTCTTGGAATCATATCATGTATTTGGAAACTTCCATTCAAGAACTTGAAAATAGGATAGATACCCTGCTTCATTCCTATCAAGAAGAAAAAGAAATACTTTTATCTATCCCAGGTATAAAGGAACACACAGCTGCTGTTATTATTGCGGAAATCGGAACAGATATGAGCCAATTCCCTTCATCAAGACATTTAGCTTCTTGGGCTGGTGTATCACCTGGCAATAATGAAAGTGCTGGTAAAAAGAAAAGTTCCAAAAGCGTTCAAGGAAACCCACATATAAAAGCTGCTCTTTGTGAGGTTGCTTGGGCTATATCAAGGTCGAAAAATACCTCAATGTCAAATGTTTTTTGGTCTCTATCTGCAAGAAGAGGAAAGAAAAAAGCTTTACAGGCTATTGCACATAAAGTTTTAAGAATTATATATACCCTATTTATTAATAAGCAACACTTCTCTGAACCACGTCTAGCTGGTTAGACGACCTTCCATTACAATACTCTATTAAGGTTGTGATTTTTTTAAAAAATTGAGGTCACACCCTTTCTTTACTATTGTCTTTTTTCTAGAAGTCCACGCTTCAAGATTTTCTTTACACCAAAATCCTGTACCCGCCCTATCAAATAGAACACGTTACTGTATTATACAGATACCCAGAATAGCCACTCGCCCGTTTTATTTTCACAGAAAAAGCGCAAGCGCCCTTGCTCATCGACAGAATAAGCTGGACTGAATCGAGTGAGATAAACGAAACACGAAGAGAGTTAGCGATTCGATGTTGACTTATCGTAGACGAGGTGAGGGAAGCGTTGAAGTCGATAGGGCGCTGGAGCTAGACACCCGTCAGACTTCAGAAAACTTATACTTTCTTATCTTATAAGAAACACACATGATTTCACACTCACACCCCGGCATGAAAATTTTTTCTAAGCCGGGGTTTTACTTTTTTGTCCATTTTTCCATACTGATTAATGCTATGGGAAGTAATCTTTACGTGCGCTTTTGTGGTGGTTCGACCCTGTATAAGAAACTGTTTGGAATTTGCCTTGTGTACACCCCTTTGTTGACTCTTCAATTTTTGAGGATGATCACGTACAGAAAAATGCTGTTTGACCAAGCTTATTCCACTTTCCATAGACACTACTTTGGAGGTTGTTTTATTTGGACATTTTATTAACCCATTGTGCCGGAATGGATGTTCATCAAAAAGAGATTGTAGTTTGTGCCCTAACTGGCACTAATAATGAATCCATTCAAAAAGAAACCAAGACTTTTTCCACTTTAACCAAAAGTTTATTTGATTTATTAAAGTGGTTAGAAGAAAAACAAATTACACACATTGCTCTGGAAAGTACCGGAATCTATTGGAAGCCGGTATACAACATCCTTGAAGGATATTTCGATATTACTGTGGCCAATGCCCAACGTATTAAAAACGTTCCTGGTCGTAAGACCGATGTTTCAGATGCAGAATGGATTGCCAAGCTTCTTCGTCATGGATTGATTGAAAAAAGCTTTGTCCCTTCCCAAGATCTTCGGGAATTAAGAGATTTGAACCGTTTACGCAAGAAATGGGTTGGTAACTTAACAGCTGAAAAAAATAGAATTTCAAAGGTCCTCGAATGTTCAAACATAAAGCTTGGTTCAGTTATTTCTGATATCTTTGGGGTTTCTGGACGTAAACTTTTGAAACAGTTAGTCGATAATGGATACCTTGATAAGGCTGATGTTGATGCCAATATCCATCATTCTCTCCGCAAGAAGGCTGATACCATTTCCGATTCTCTTTTCGGAACATTAAATGAACATCAAATGTTTATGATTAAAAGCTCTTGGAATCATATCATGTATTTGGAAACTTCCATTCAAGAACTTGAAAATAGGATAGATACCCTGCTTCATTCCTATCAAGAAGAAAAAGAAATACTTTTATCTATCCCAGGTATAAAGGAACACACAGCTGCTGTTATTATTGCGGAAATCGGAACAGATATGAGCCAATTCCCTTCATCAAGACATTTAGCTTCTTGGGCTGGTGTATCACCTGGCAATAATGAAAGTGCTGGTAAAAAGAAAAGTTCCAAAAGCGTTCAAGGAAACCCACATATAAAAGCTGCTCTTTGTGAGGTTGCTTGGGCTATATCAAGGTCGAAAAATACCTCAATGTCAAATGTTTTTTGGTCTCTATCTGCAAGAAGAGGAAAGAAAAAAGCTTTACAGGCTATTGCACATAAAGTTTTAAGAATTATATATACCCTATTTATTAATAAGCAACACTTCTCTGAACCACGTCTAGCTGGTTAGACGACCTTCCATTACAATACTCTATTAAGGTTGTGATTTTTTTAAAAAATTGAGGTCACACCCTTTCTTTACTATTGTCTTTTTTCTAGAAGTCCACGCTTCAAGATTTTCTTTACACCAAAATCCTGTACCCGCCCTATCAAATAGAACACGTTACTGTATTATACAGATACCCAGAATAGCCACTCGCCCGTTTTATTTTCACAGAAAAAGCGCAAGGGCCTTGCTCAGCCCCGAAGAAAAATGTTCTCTTGTCTCAAAAAGTGTTTTTTACTTTTAGAGACAAGAGGCAATACTCACAGGGGCTAGGCGTCGGCCGGCTAAATACGCCACATCCTGTGGCCAACGCCGGCACTAGTACATCCTGTACGTCGGATCTAGACACTTATCTAGGTTAAAAAATTTTATACTTTCTTTTTAAAAAACCATTGCATAAGCAATGGCTTTTTATTAATATCAGAATTTATATGTTTCAAGTTAGATAACTGTCTAGCTCCAGCGCCTATCGCCTAACGTACTTCAGGTCTTCTCCCAACGATAAGTCAAGCACGAACTCGCTTGCGCTTTTCTTAATTTGATTCTTTTTTCACAAAAGCTGAAAGATTTTCCAATTTTTCATGAAGCTTTTTATTCTCCTCTTCTAAATTAGTCATTTTCAACTCTATATCTTGGGCAGCCTGATTATGATTTTGACCATGTTTATGTCCTCCATGGCCCTTCATCATAAATAACATCATAATCGGGCAAACTAACACTAGTAAATACGACAACCATTCCATTTATATCACTCCTATCTTTTTTTAATCATAAGATAAAATGATGGATTTTTTTTCGAGAAACTTTGTATATATTATGAAAATACACAAATATTATATAGACATATAATCCAATGGATTAATAGCATTCGATTTTGATGCATTCCATTCGCCCTTATGCATTTCAAAATGTAAGTGTTGCCCAAATGATTGACCAGTATTTCCCATGATACCAACCTGCTGTCCCTTAGAAACACTTTCTCCTGCTTGAACACTTCTACTATCCATATGTGCATAGACAGTAGTATAGATTTGTCCATTAATGGAATGAGAAATAAAGATAACATTCCCATAACTTGTTGAATAATAAGATCTACTAACAACTCCGTCAGCAGCAGCTACTATAGGAACATCAGCACCGTTTGCAATATCTATTCCGGCATGGAATTTATTCCATCTCTCTCCTAGACTTGATGTTAATCGACCTTGAGCTGGTTTCGTCCATTCACCAGAATTGGAGTCGAAGCTTTTTAAACCATTATTTTGAGTAGCAGCTTGCCCCATTTTTTCCGTACCATTTTTTCGTGTGTTTTCTAAATCTATAGCTTTTCCTATAGCATCTTCTTGTGATGTAAGTACAGATTTTTCCTCTTCTAAGTTTAATGTTTCGTTCTCTAACGTTTCTTCTTCAGATTTTAAAGAAGTCATGATATCATCTTTTTCCTTTTTTTGGACATCTAAATCTTGCTTCATTGTTTTCATATCATCTAGAAATTGTTGCAAATTTTCCAACTTTTCTTTTACTTCAACCTCTTTCTTTTCTAAAAGTTCCTTATCCTCAAGATGCTCACGAATTAAATCTCCATCTGCATTTACTATAGTTGCAACTGCTCCTACTCTATCTATAAAATCACTAAAAGTTTGTGAACCCATTATTACGTCTAAATAACCTATATTACCTGTCTGTTGATATGAACGAACACGTTCTTTTAACAAGTCTTCTCGTTTTTGTATACGATCTTGCAAGTCGGAAATCTCCTCTTTTAATTCATCAATTTTAATTTTTGTATTAGAAATTTCTTCACTCTTATCACGTATTCTTTGATTTATATCACTGATTAACATATCAAGGCGTTTTATTTCCGAATCCATTTTATCTTGTTCACTCTTTAATTGATTTAACTCTTGCTGCGCTTTTTTTATCCCAGACTCTAGTTCAGAACGATCTTCTTGAATTATATCTTTTT
Source organism: Niallia sp. WK069_GA_01 (assembly GCF_983173855.1). Lineage (NCBI taxonomy): Bacteria > Bacillati > Bacillota > Bacilli > Caryophanales > Bacillaceae > Niallia > Niallia sp. WK069_GA_01. Next base: position 1,213,089 of record NZ_OZ470138.1, on the reverse strand, counting down.
TACTTTGTAAGTCTTGAACTGAAGATGCAAATGCAATGGAGTCATTAATAAATAAGGTAAAAGAAGCTGCAATTCCAATTGTTATAGCAGATGTCTTAAGTGATAGTTTCTTCATTTCTACTTTCCTCTCCTGACCAGCGATTTTGTTTCTATATTTACCTTTTTTTTAAAAAAATTTTATATTTATACCATAGGTAAGGAACTTAAAGCTAATTTGTATTCCAACAAGCAAGATTATAACATCACTTTTTGTCGAAATAGCAGTTAAAAATTTTTACAATTATGTTTCATTGTAATATTTTTAAAACATAAAATAGTTGAGTGTATTATTCTATATTCAGAAATATATACAGTTTAATAGTTTAGCAAAATCAAATTTTTATACCTTTTAATGTTTTTTCTTCTATTTGGTTTAAAGCTAAGTTAAATTTTTATTTTTTTATACTTGAATCTATTTTATACAACACATTAAGAGTGAGTTTTTCCCACTCTTCTATTCTTTTTTTGGAAAAAAGATACATTTATAAAAATCTCAAAATATGGAGATAAATAGACTATTGTGCTTTTTTTTCCATTTGTTTAGCTTACTTCATATTTTCTGCACAATTTCTTGGTATATTGTTAAATAACAAAGGAGGAATTATTAACATGTTGAAAAAAAGAGTGAAAAAATCAGTAGTATTACTAATTGCGAGCCTTCTCTTAGTATTGGGAGCCTGCTCCAACACTAATGATAAAAATAAGGAAAGTTCAGAAAATAAAGAGAACATGGAAGGCATGGATCATAGTAATATGGACATGAATCAATCTAACCCTGAGGAAGTTCCAGAAGGTATGAAAGTAGCAGAAAATCCAACATATAAAGTTGGGAGTAAAGCGATAATCAATGCAGAACACATGGAAGGTATGAAGGGTGCTGAAGCAACGATTGTCGGTGCTTATGACACGACGATTTATGCTGTTTCTTATACTCCAACAACTGGTGGAGAAAGAGTGGAAAATCATAAATGGGTGGTTCAAGAAGATATTAAAGATGCAGGCGATGAATCTTTCGAACCTGGAACGGAAGTTATTTTAGAGGCAGATCATATGAAAGGTATGAAGGGAGCAACCGCTGAAATTGATTCAGCCGAAAAAAGCACTTTGTACATGGTTGATTACACTCCGACTTCCGGCGGAGAAAAAGTTAAAAATCATAAATGGCTAACAGAAAATGAACTGTCAGCTACTAAATAAAGTTTTTAAAAAAATGAACGATATTTATATTTTCAACTCCCAAAAGAGCTTATTCTACTTAAGGAATAAGCTCTTTTGATTTAGTGTTCAGTCAGGTTTATTAATTAAATCAATTTAATCACCCTATTTAAAGAAACTCCAAAAGCAGAATTTCTGAAATTCATTTTTAAAATTCTCTTATACCGCTTCACATCAATTGTATAACATTGACACAAGCTAATTAGATGTATTATAAACGAGTGTGACAAGCTTAAATAACAAAATTGTTTTCTTTTCTGCATAAAATCTTCAAACTATTAATGTACTATTACTTAAATTAATTAAATTCCAATTAGGGTGATAAAGATTGAAAAAACTCTCCATAAAATTAGGCATCGTATTCTTTTTAATTATTTTTGGACTTGAAACTTTTATGTTCTTCTTCCTGCATAATGCTATAGTCAAGTCGAGAATAGAGGAAGAATTATCTTCCTTACAGGCAAGAGGTAATTCTCACCGTGATATTCTCGAAAATCATTTTGATAAAGAAACCATTGGTCATGTTACATTAATGGAATCTGAGGCTATAACTGATGTGGTTATTACTGATTTTTCAGGTAAAATATTAGGTTCCTCTTTCAAAAGTAATCTAATTCAACAATATTTGAAAAAACCCAAATCAAAGATTGCTGCGAAAGGTCAAATAGTAGAAGATGATTGGGAAAATAGACCTTATATTATTACCATAAGTCCTATTAAAATTGACAAAGAAATTCTTGGTTATGTTTATATGTATCAAGAGACTACGACTATCCAATCATTGATAGAAAGATTAAATAAACATTTTTTACTTGCTGGTTTAATTGCGCTATCTCTAACTTTTGTCGTCATTATCATCTTAACAAAAGCCATTACGAAGCCACTCGTGAAAATGAAAGAAGCAACCTATCAAATCAGTAAGGGGAATTTTTCCGTTACCCTTCCGAAAACAGGAAACGACGAATTAGGAGAGTTGGCTGAATCCATAAAATTACTTGCACAAGACTTAAATTATTTAAAAAAAGAACGGAATGACTTTTTAGCCAGTATATCCCATGAGCTTAGAACACCTTTGACTTATATAAAAGGGTATTCAGATATTGTTATGACAAGGAACCTTGCCAGCAAAGACCAAGAGAAATATTTGCAAATCATAGTAGATGAAGCAAATCGTCTCTCTTCTTTAATTGAAGATTTATTTGCTTTAGCGAAAATTGATAAAAATTCATTTGTCATCCAAAAACAAAAAATTTCACTTAATGATTTGCTGAAGAAAATGGAACTGAAGCTATCCCCTGCATTTAAGGAGAAAAATATGAGTCTTATAGTCCGTTGCCCAGAAATGACTTATTTATATGCAGATCCATCAAGGCTTGAACAAATTATGATCAATTTATTGGATAACTCAATCAAGTATTCATCTATCGGCAGTAAAACGCTGGTTACCGTCAATCCAAGTAAGAAAACAACTGAAATCATGATTAAGGATAACGGGAAAGGCATACCTGAAAAAGATCTTCCTTACATCTTTAATCGATTTTATCGAGTGGAAAAGTCTCGGAAAAGATCTTTAGGTGGAACAGGCCTAGGATTAGCCATTGTTCAAGAATTAGTATACGCTCAAGGTGGATCAATAAATGTTCACAGCAAACTAAATAGCGGTACAACCTTTATCTTAACTTTTCATAATAATGGAGCTGAAAAATAATGAAAACTATTCTAATAGTAGATGATGAACCACAAATGTTAGACTTGATTGCCCTTTACCTATCCCCTTTGGAATATAAATGTAGGAAGATGAGTTCCGCTATTGATGCCATCATCTATTTAGAATCCAATCCAGTTGACCTAATCTTACTAGATTTAATGATGCCGGAAATGGATGGGTGGGAAGCATGTAAAGAAATAAAAAAATTATGGGACACCCCTATTATTATGCTTACAGCAAGAACAGAAAAACAAGATATTGTAAAAGGCTTAAACATTGGTGCAGATGATTATATTTCGAAACCCTTTGATGGAGAAGAACTTGTTGCAAGAATAGAAGCCATATTAAGAAGAAACAAGAAAAGTATGGAAAAATTATTTTTTGAAGGACTTATATTAGATCAGGAATCTTTCGAATTACAATACCAAGGGAAAGAAATTACGCTAACTCCAAAAGAATTTGCATTGATGAACCTCTTTCTTCAAAATCATAATAAAGTCTTCACAAGAGATCATTTAATAAACTCTATTTGGGGGCATGGTGTGACCACAGAAGATCGAACGATAGATTCCCATATCAGAAATTTACGTGACAAACTCCGAAAATCTGGATTTTCCGCTGAAGAATACTTGTTGACTGTTTGGGGAGTTGGGTACAAATGGACCGGAAAGGACATTAATTGACAGATTATCTACTTAATCATTTACCTTCAAATCCTATATTGGTAGGTATTATTAGCATTAGTTTGAACATATTAATTGCCATATTTGGATTCCTTCCTAGTGCCTTTCTTACTGGGGTAAATATAAGTTTTTTTGATTTTGAAAAAGGGTTGATGATATCCATAATTGGAGAATCCTTGGGAGCTGTATTTAGTTTTATTCTGTATCGAAAAGGAATATACAAACTAAGTTCCCATAGTAAGGGTAAAAGTAAAATTTTAAAGAAATTGCAGAGTGCTTCTCAAACTGAAGCGATCATTCTGATTATTCTTTTAAGGATTCTTCCCTTTATTCCGTCAGGAGTAGTTATCCTAGCTGCAGCACTTAGTAAGATTAAGGTTGTTCCTTATACTATTGCCAGCACAATAGGGAAGATTCCTTCCTTATTTATTGAAGCTTACTCTATAAATAAGGTGTTAAATATAAAATCAGCTTTCTTGGAGGAGAATATTATTTATATCACTATTATCCTATTACTATTATTTATTTTTATAAAAACAATGAAAAAGAAATAATTAGTTATTAATACTTACCATATGCAATAGTAAATTAAACCCCTTTTACTTGCAATAGGAGCAATATCTAAAATAAAGCAACAAATTCGTTATAAAAAAATAAAATGATAAATGTTAATAAGATAGTTGAATACAATAGATAAGACTTCCTTAATTGGAATTATACTTACGATTATAGCAGTTGGTATCGGAATAGTTTTTAAAGGAGAGCTTAATAAGGATTATTATTTTCAACTAAATAATTTAATTAAAATAAATAACCAGGCCCTGATAAACTAACAGGGCCTGGTTATTGCATAGGAGTTTTTTCTGAATCTCTATAATTGAAATTAAGACTAGTCAGCATTGTGTTTATTTATAAATTTATCAGTTTTTCAAATGCTTGATTTCCTCTCAATACTAAAATGATTCCATTAAGCTATTGTTTCACAGTTTCTGAATATCGATAAATTGCATATCCTTTTTTTCGTCTGAACCAAAATAGAAAGATGGCTGTTCCAAGGAGAACTAAGGACATCAATTGTGCTGTTCGCATTGTATCTGCAATCATTAGACTGTCGGTTCTTAATCCTTCTACAAAAAATCTTCCGATAGAGTACCAAACAATATAGGTTAAAAACAGTTCTCCTATCCTTGGTTGAAATTTCCTAAAAATAATTAAGAGAACAAATCCAGAAATATTCCAAATGGACTCATATAAAAATGTTGGATGGTAATATGCACCATTTATATACATTTGATTAATAATAAAATTTGGCAAGTTCAAATTTTCTAAAAAGGTTCTTGTTACTTCTGTACCGTGAGCCTCTTGGTTCATAAAGTTTCCCCAACGTCCTATTGCCTGACCGAGAATAAGGCTTGGTGCCGTAATATCAGCTAATTGCCAGAAGGAGTATCCTCTTTTCTTTGCAAATACCCAAGCTGTTATTACTCCACCAATTAAAGCCCCATGTATCGCAATACCGCCTTCCCATATTGCAATGATCTCTTCAAGATTATTTGAATAATAATCCCATTTAAATCCAACATAATATATTCTTGCACTGATAATAGATATTGGAATCGCCCAAAGTAAAAGATCAGAAAAAGTATCTTGCTGAAGACCAAGTTTTTTGGTTTCTCTTGTTGCAAGTAGCCATCCCAATAATAAACCTACTCCTATAATTATCCCATACCAATAAACGGTAAACGGTCCTATCTCAAAAGCAACCCTATCTAACGGTTGAATATTCCCCATAATTACTTCACCTCTTTGAATTTTTATATTGAACGAGATTACAAATTGTTAAGAGTGCTATAATTGTAAAGTTAAGGAAAATGCGACCAATAACGGCCGCATTTTTCTAGTTATAATCTAGGTTATTCTGGCTTGTTTTTTGCATTCTCATCCGGTATAAAATCAGGCTTAAAGTCCATATATTTCACCTGGGTTACCATGCCCGCTGAAGCATGATGTAAATCATGACAGTGGAATAGCCAATTCCCGGGATTATCCGCTTTAAATGCTATTACGTATTCATCGCCAGGTTTTAAATTAACCGTATCTTTTATTATAGGTGAACCTTCAAGTGGTTTTCCGTTTTTACTCAATATCTGAAAGAACGTCCCATGCAAATGCATTGGATGGTCGTCGGACTTCGAATTATTTACCAGTTTTACCTTTACAAGGTCTCCTTCTTTTACATTAATATTCTCAGTGTCTGGAAAAGTTTTTCCGTTGATAGTATAAGCTAATGCATTATTTTTCATTTCTGTATTAAGATTCATTGTATATTCCACATTATATGTTTGATTTAATGTGAACTCACTTTCTTTTTTAGAGCCGTAATTCGTGTAGGTGAATTCTGGAAGATCCTTCTCCTGATTGGACTTGTCGGTTGATTTTGTACTTCCTTCATATTGTAGCTTTACCTTCATTCCATCTGTACCTTCCATCTTTCCATGACATTCAAGCAACCATTCACCAGGATTATCAGCAACAAACTCTATGTCATACCGCTCACCTGGTGCTATTGATATTAATTCATCTTTTATTTCCTCTGGTTTATTTAATTCCTGACCATCAATTGCGACTACTTTAAACTTATGGCCATGAAGGTGCATTTTATGGGTCATGTATCCTATATTTGCTAAACGAATTCTTACTGTTTCTCCTTCTCTCACTTTAAGAGATTCTACGCTGTCACCGCTTTTACCGTTAATAGTGTAGATGTCATACGCACTCATATCGTCCATCATTTTGTCTCCACTATTATCATTCCCCATATCCATACCTTCCATATCATTGCTGTCTCCCATGTCCATCGCTTCCTCAGGATTGCTCATCCATTCGTCAAGCATGAGGGAATAATCACGGTCGTATGTTTTTTCTTTCGGCTCTACTATAAAAGAACCATATAGCCCTTTGTCAAGTTGGTTAACTCCATCTTGGTGGGTATGGTACATATATGTTCCTGGATCTTTAGGTGTAAATTCATAAGTAAAAGTTTCACCAGGTTTAACAGCATTTTGTGTTACACCTGGAATTCCATCCATATTGTTTGGAACAGTGATTCCATGCCAATGAATCGATACAGGATCCGGAAGTTCATTTTTCAAATGAATCTTAACCTTCTCTCCTTCCATTACACGGATCTGGGAACCAGGTACAGACCCATTAAAAGTCCATGCATTTACACTAACATCATTGTTTAATTGATGAGTTGCTTCCTTCGCAACAATAGTAAATTCATTCCCCTTAAGTGTTTCAGTATTGGTTGATTTAACTGCTTCTACTTCTTCCTTTACTTTGTTATTTTCCTTATCCGTACTGCTCATATCCCCATCTTGCTTTGAAGAACATGCTGCTAATACTAGTATAATGAATGTTAATAATCCTATCATTTTTAATTTCATTATGTTCCCTCCCTCGTCTTTTCATGGACAATCTTATTATAAAAATTTGTAGAAAGTATGCATTTTTTTTGAAATATTAAGGATTGTTGTTGAGATGTTATAAGGGAATGACTGATAAAGATTTTATCCAAGTAGATATTCAACTCAAATTGCTAAGAAAGTGCTAGCCTTATATCTATCAGCTGAACCAGTTGGACAAAATACCAATAAAACTCAGGAATTATAGATAAAATTAGAAACAGTAAAAGCAAACAGTAGAAAGTAAATAAATCCCCTTGCAACAGTAGAGGAATTTTTAATTAATTTTTAGATTTAGAGATTTTAAAAACATGACTAGAGATTCTTCAACCGTCTACTTTCTCTACCTGCTTATAATAATCACTAAATACATCGGAAAAGACTTCAATTGTATTATCAAGCTCTTCTTGACTATTTTCAACTCCACCAAATTCTAATAGCATGGCATTACCTGATAGATCTTGATTATATACTCCATTTCCTTCATCTTTACTCTTTATAAAAACCCCTCTACTTACTCCTGGAAGCCTTTGTTCTAATTTTTCATTTAAATTCTTCGCAAGCTTAAGATTGTGCTCATAATTTTTATTTTCCTTGCCTACAATAAAAAATAATCTTGCAAACGATTTTCCATTTAAATTTAATGTTGTTATTTTTTTAGTTTGTGAATCTCTGTGTATATCAATCAAGTAAACTATTGATTTTTCTTTTGCTGTTACTTCTTGTATTTGTTCTCTTGTATAATTGTAGGAGTGAGCGTAGTTCCAATTTTTTTTCTTTAATTCCTCTGTTACATTTGCCGTACTATGTGCAGCTCCTATTCCTCTTTCTAACAATTCCTTTTGTAATTGCTTCCCTACTTGAATCACATTTTTATCTTCATCAAGACTTGCTGCTTGATTTATATTATGTCCAGGAAGTTGAGGTAAAAATGCCTCCCAACTATGCGAATGATATATATATACAACACTATTTTTTTCAGGAGATATGGAATGATTGGATTCTTTGTTACTTTGTTGGGTTTCTTTCTGCTCTTTTTCTATTGCATCGTTTTCCTTAAATAAAACTTCTATAGGGGGTTGAGATTCTATTGGCAAAGTAGTTATATCAGTTCCCTTGCCGGCTATGGCAATCTCTGTATTAAAGCTAGAAAATCCTATTAACTCTCTACCTAAATAAGTCCTTACATCACTTGGCCAAATACTAGAAGTCATTAATACGATACCTTTAACGATAGAGGGCTTTCTTACATCTTTATTTGTATCTGATAAGCTGAACAGTGCTATTTCATTAGATAAGGATAAGGATAAGGCATCAGCTGAAATCATTTTTATTGAATTGGAAACTAAGTTTGATGACAGTTTAAAATTCCAGTCTACATAATTTACTATGAATATACTACTAAACATTGTAATAAATATAGATATAAAATAAAAATGCAATATTCTTCTCATATCAATCTCCTTTTTTACTAGATTCAACGGATGATTAATATATATGAAGAAAATAAAATAATAGAATACGTAAACTAAATTGTAAGATTATGTATTCGGATAATCTTTTATATTGATGGATATTTCAAATTAAAATAATGAATAAAAAGCATAAGATTATATTATGCTTACTTCTGTATATTTTCTATACTTATTTATAAATCTTAAGTAATTTGTATATATTAAGATGAGGTAAACACCAAGAGATAATCTATCCATTTTAGTGGTTTGGTGTGAAATCAAAAACCTATTTACTTTTCTTAAATCTTTAACAGTTTTTTGACTGTAGGAATATTGCTGATGTTAAATCTCCATTTGCTCTATTTGGTTGCAGATTACAAAAGGCGTTTCTGGGTATCTATTCTTATTACTATACCTATTTTAGTTTTATCTCCAATGATTCAAATGTTTCTTTATGTAGATTGGCGTTTTCCATATGATATTTATCTTTTATTTTTACTATCAGCCTTAATCTTTTTCTATGGTGGCTGGTCCTTTTTAAAAGGAGCTAAAGATGAAATTAAAAATAAAAATCCAGGAATGATGACATTAATTGCACTGGCTATTGTTGTAGCATATGTTTACAGTAGTTTGTCAGTATTTCTTTTAGAAGGAAACAACTTTTTTTGGGAACTTGCAACCTTAATTGACATCATGTTACTTGGTCATTGGATAGAAATGCGATCTGTTATGGGAGCATCTCGAGCTTTAGAAGAATTAGTAAAGTTAATGGAAAAGGGTCTATTACTTTAACGATTAAGAAACTCACTTGACTAATTTCCCCCTTAATTTTTGTAATTAATTTTGTGATTATTCCTTCTGGGTTTTCCCCTTGTTGTTGGAAGAATTAAGACAAGATAATTCCGATATAAGAATCCGCTATTTCTATTTTTTTCTTTTATGTCAGAAGTATAAAATAATAAACAGACGTTTAGACCAGCTTAATCGAACTAAATAAAAATAAAGGCTGAATCAAAAGAATTCAATCTTTTGATCCAACCTCTTCACTTTTTTCATTTGTATTTAATCTTTCTTTCTTCTGTTTAAAATAAGCTAATAAACTAGCAAATATTAATAAAATAAACATCCATTGTTTTTGTGAAATTCCGATTATATAGTTCATTTGTGGGGATAAAAATGTTAACAATAATCCACTTATCCCTATTAACAACGCAGTTTTCATAAATAGATTACCATTTCCTATGGTTCTAATGGATTTAAGTAGATGTATCATTATTATGGCAATAATTATAGCAAAATAAATATGGATTGGATGATAGATCACATTTTCACTTCCCAAAGAAATCCCCCATGGAAAACGAGTACGATACCCATAGACTGGAATAAAAAGATTATAGATAAACAAAAACGAAAGGAAGCTCAATGAGATTAAGTCTAAAAATGTACTTTTTGGTATACCTTTTTTGTATAGCTTATAGACAATGTACACAGCGGAAAGAATGAACCCTAACAATAGCGTAGCATTATTGCCTGTTGCAAATAAAATTAATAAGGGATTTTCGAGTAATTGTTTAGGATTGATTATTGCAGATGAAATGAGGATTAAAAAGCACACCTCCAAATTTCCAAGTGAATAAGAGTATTAATATGAAAGATGAAACCATATCTAAAATAATTCTTTTATTAACCTCCGTTCTTTTTATTGCCGCTAATAGTGCTAAATATCCGAAAAGCCCAGATAAACCTATTATGATTAATTTGTAACTGATTAAAAATGGACCTATTTTGTACACATCTTCCATTTGATTACTCCTCAGCTTTTACTAGATTGTTAAATTTAGACTTTAGTGCATCCTTTCCTCTAAAACCGATGATACGGTCTACAATAATTCCATCACTTGAAATGAAATAAGTTGTAGGAATAGCGGCAACATTATATAATTTGGCTACTTTTCCGTCCTTATCTAATAACACAGGAAAGTTAAAACCATATTCCTCAGCAAATGCTCGAGCTTCGCTCTCTGAATCACCTGATGTAAGATTAACTGCATAGATCTTCACTTGATTATGATATTTTCTATTCAGACTTACTAACTCAGGAGCCTCAATCTTACATGGGCCACACCAAGAAGCCCAAAAATTTACTACCAATGGTTTTTTATTTTATCAGTCGAATAGTTTTTAGAATCAAGTCCTTCTAAAGTAAAACTGGGTCTTTTAAAATTTATTTGTGAAGCTTCTTCTACATTCTTTGAATCAATAGAAAAGGTATTTTCTTTATTAATGGTCATCACGATTGCCCAAAGAAGTGCCAGAATTAGTACGCCGCCAACCATTTTTTTCATCATATTAGACCTCCGATTCTCACTATCATTCCTAGAATATTTGATTGAAACACCTTTACTAGCGATTAAATTTTTTCTATACTTTTTTATTCTTCTCCTTGTAATTTTTTCTTTATAATCCTGTGAACCCGCCAAATACATTATTAGTTAGAAATGAAATTATTTTAGTCATCCAGTCAAAATATAGGAAAACACCCATAACAATCATCAAATATCCGCCAAATCTCACGAATGTCATATTAAACCGTTTAATCCACTTTAACTTTCCTATAAAGAAAGCCATTATGAAAAATGGAATAGAAAAACCTAAGGTATACATAAACATATATAGGGTGCTTTCACTTGGGTTTGTAATCCCCATTGCAATTACAGCTGCTAAAATAGGTCCTGTACAAGGGGTCCATCCGGCAGCAAAACCCATTCCTATAAGGATGGAACCTATATAACCGGAGGGTTTATTTTTAAAATTCACCTTTTTTTCTTTCATTAATAACTTAGGTTGTAGCAAACCACTTACCACTAGTCCAAGGAAAACAATAAGTATGGCCCCGATCTGTCTTATTAAATCTTTATATTCAGTAAAAAGAGTTCCTATTAAGGATGTAGATAATCCCAGAGCAAGAAAAATGATGGAAAGCCCAATCAAAAAGAAAATGGTATGTAATATTGCCCTTTTTTGTGTCATTCCGTTATTCTCCTTGAGTTCATCAAGGGAAACTCCGGTAATATAAGAAAGAAATGCCGGGTAAAGTGGTAAACAGCATGGGGAGATGAATGACAAAAAACCTGCAGCAATGGCTAAAAATATATTTACATCTGACATGGATGGGGTGGCCCACCTTTCTCTAGCAAAAATATACAAATTTTATTATAGAACCTTATTATGCAGAAACTATGGAGCTTTATTAATTTTTCTAAGTTAATTATAGTGACAAACAAAACGCCTGCACTCTGCTGACGTTTTTTCTAAATACCCCTACCATTTCCAGATGAAATTTCTATTTTATTATCTATAAGTAAGCGTCAAATAATCCCCACCTATTTACCTGCATATTATCTGTAGATAACCAACTTTTTTCAATAAAGGGGTATCGCCACATGCCCATCAAGCTAACAATGTAAATTACTAGATACGAAATGATCCTTGTTTCAAAACTAGCGAGAGATGGAAAAGTAGGTATGCTAAAGAAGCCTATCAAAACGCGATTTTTTTCCACCTTCATTTTCCTGAAGCTGCAATTACAATTATTATCACCACCTCATCGCATTCCCCGAAGCCAGTTAATGGTGTTCTAAAACTGTAAAATAAATAAAAATGGCTTCAACTCAATTTGCTGAAGCCACCATTTTAATCATCTAATCTGTTTAATAGTTCAACGCTTTTCTATTCCCTTTAAAGCAAGACCATTTCTATCGCACAGGCTCCCATTTACGCAAGAATAGTGTATTTCCAACAACTGATACAGAACTAAAAGCCATTGCCCCACCGGCAAGGATTGGATTTAGAAGCCCTATTGCGGCAACCGGTATTAATACAATATTATATGCAAATGCCCAGAATAGGTTTTGGCGAATTTTTCGCATTGTGGCTTTTGATAAGCGAATGGTATCAACAATACCCATTAAATCGCCTCTCATTAACGTAATATCTGCTGCTTCAATTGCTACGTCTGTTCCTGTGCCAATGGCGATGCCTACATCGGCAGCAGCAAGTGCTGGGGCATCATTAATGCCATCTCCCACCATCGCTACCACTTTTCCTTCCTGCTTTAATTTTTCCACTTCTGCAGATTTATCCTCTGGTAGAACTTCTGCAAGCACCCGATCTACTCCAACTTGCTTGGCAATAGCTTCTGCAGTAAGTCTGTTATCACCGGTAATCATAATTACTTCCATACCAAGTTCCTTCAGAGCCTTTATAGCTTCTGCTGAAGTTTCCTTTACGGTATCTGCGACAGCAATAATTGCAGCTAGTCTGCCCTCAACAGCCATAAGCATTGCCGTTTTTCCCTCTCCTTCAAATTTTTCCATTTGTTTAAGAGCATCTTGAATATCTATATTATTTTTTGTCATTAATTTTTTATTTCCAATCAACACCAATTGATTATTGATTTCAACCTGAATCCCGTGCCCTGGTATAGCAGTAAAGTTTTTTCCCTCTTGCTGCTGCAGACCTCTTTCTTTCCCCCCATTCACAATGGCTTCGCCAAGTGGATGTTCTGATCCTTTTTCAGCTGAAGCAGCTAACTCGAGCAACTCATCTTCTGAATAATTACCGTAAGCAACTATATCTGTTACATCAGGTTCACCCTTAGTAATGGTTCCTGTCTTATCTAAAACAACAGTGGTTACACGCTGTGAATTTTGAAGATGTTCCGCCCCTTTAATTAGAAGTCCGTTTTCCGCGCCTTTACCTGTACCAACCATAACCGCTGTTGGAGTTGCCAAACCTAATGCACATGGACATGCAATCACAAGCACGGCAATCATGCTTACTAATGCAGGGGTAAATCCTGCTAGGAAGAAAGTTATAGCAAACGTAGCCAAAGCAATAACAATAACAATCGGCACAAAGATACCGGAGATTTTATCAGCTAGGTGCTGTATAGGCGCTTTTGATCCTTGAGCTTCTTCAACAAGTTTAATAATTTGGGAGAGTGCTGTATCTTTCCCCACTTTTGTTGCTTTGAATGTGAAAGAACCATGTTTATTGACGGTTGCACCAATCACGTTGTCGCCGGCTTTCTTTCCAACCGGCATACTTTCACCAGTTAACATGGATTCATCAATTGACGTACTTCCGTCAGTAATGACTCCGTCTACCGGTATTTTTTCTCCTGCACGAACAAATATTATATCGCCAGTCACAACCTCTTCGAGTGGTATATCCATTTCTTTTCCATCTCGAATAACTCGAGCTGTTTTTGCTTGGAGCCCCATTAATTTTTTGATGGCTTCTGAGGTTTGACCTTTAGCTCTTGTTTCAAGCAACTTTCCAAGTATAATCAATGTCATAACGATAGCAGCAGCTTCATAGTATAGAAATTGCCCGGTTCCCATTATAGTAACGATCAAACTATAGAAATAGGCTGCTGATGTTCCAAGTACAACAAGCACAGCCATATTAGAACCGCCGCCGCGGACAGCATTATAGGCATCACGATAGTAATGACCTCCCACATAAAACTGGACAGGGGTGGCAAGTAAAAACTGAATCCATGGATTCAGATGAAAAAATCCGCCATTTCCATATTCCATTGAAAAATCTGATATCATCTGTATCAAGAAAATACTTGATAAAATTGCACCTAAAGTGAATTTTCTTTTTTGCGCCTTAAAAGCTTTTTCACGGGCATTACGTTCATAATCCCCATCCGCTTCACCAATAACTTTAGCATCATAGCCAGCTTTTTTTACAGCGGCAATCAATTGATCAACATTTGTATTTCCAGGCATGAACTCAACACTAGCCTTTTCTGTTGCAAGATTGACTGCTGCATTTGTTACACCATTAACTTTATTTAGACTCTTCTCAATTCTGGTAGCACATGCCGCACAAGTCATGCCGGTAATAGTTAACTGCACCTTTTCTTCCTGAACGCCGTATCCTGTCTTTTTTACTTTTGCAATGATTTCATCAACAGAAGCCTCTAACGGATTAAACGTAACAGCGGCTTTTTCTGTCGCAAGATTTACATTCGCCTTTTCGACTCCTAGAACCTTAGATAAATTTTTTTCAATCCGAGTTGCGCACGCTGCACAGGTCATACCGGTAATACTTAAAGTGACATTTTCACTAGCAGCTGCACTGGATTGTACTTTTGCATTTGTTTGTACTGCCATATTTAATTTCCTCCTTGCCTAAATTGCTTCTATTTTGAATAGAAACATTTAAACACTTGGTTAACTCGGCTCTAGATAGGACTTTACTAACCTGTATTTTTTTTTCTTTTAATCGCTGGATAACTTGATTAATAGAGGACATGAATATTTTCTCCTCTTATTTGATTTTTTTGAGTCTAATTGATCAATATCATTTTATACCTATACAGAGTATATTTTTATTAAAAATAGAGAGCGCGCTAATACCTAGCACCTCGCTCTCATTTTTCTATTTTACATCATAGCCTTGATCATCAATCGTTTCTTTAATGGATTCTAAACTCACATCGTTAGCATTGAATTCCACAACTACAGTACCGCTTTCAAGATTTACTTTCACATTGGATACACCTTTTAGTTCTCCAACGCTTCCTTCTATTGATTTAACACAATGACCACAAGACATTCCCTGTACATTAAGAGTTATTTTTTCCATTTCAATCGTCTCCTTTAAATTTACTTTTTCATTAGTTTTTGAATCGTTACTAATACTTCATCTAAAACTTCCATATCGCCTTTTTGAATTCTTTCTACAACACAGTTTTTCATATGACCTTCGAGAAGAATTTTTGCTACGCTGTTTAAAGCAGCTTGGGTGGCAGAAATTTGCGTTATCACATCATCACAATAAATATCCTTATCAATTAATCCTTTTATGCCCCGAACTTGACCTTCTATTCGATTTAAGCGGGATACAAGGTTTTGTTTCACTTTTTCGGAATGGTGACTTTTTCTTTCAGTTGATTGAAAACGGCAGCTTTCCTCAAAAAGTGGATATTTTTCTAATTCGGATGTCATTTAGCTTCCCCCCCTTACCCTTATAATACTATACCCTCCTACCCTATGCTAGTGATAAACATACAATTTGTAATATTTTGGGGTATTAATATTATCAGCTGTCTTTCCATTTCCTAAACAATTTAGAATTGGCCAGTTATTTATAAGTTGGCTAGCATTCTTTCCCAAGTCATAATACCTAAATTTACACATAAATTGTAAAATTATACTAATTTTTACACAACCTCCTTTATGCCCAATTAATGGTGTTGTTTTGTGTTTTTATTATGTCCTGAATGGTTATGCCCAAATAGATGCATTAATGGACAGAGAAGAAAAACTCCCCACCCTAACCTATCATATAGACTAATAATGAATTTTTTATCGAGAAAATGTGTATAAATTTCAACTTTATCCTTATTGGGATATTATTATATGTTCAAGCAAAAAAAACGAAAAATCAGTTTATTGGTTTAAATTATGTTAATTATTTGTGAATTCATACATTCTCGACATTCTTTCTTTACACTATAAATGTCATAAATTTAAATTTATATAGAAAGGAATATTTGGAATGGGATGTTGTGGTGGTGGTGGTGGACATTTATCTAAAAAACATAGTGATTCTCATAATGCTTTTGCAAAAACGACTGTCTGGACTTGGCTGATTGGAATTGCAGCAATTTTCGGAGTACTTTATTTTTTCAACTAAACAGATTAAAAAAAGGAGAAATTGTACATGTCAAATATGATTAAACGTTCTAAAATAGCTAAAAACATTACCGAGTTAATAGGAAAAACCCCTCTTGTCCGTCTGAATAGGATCAGTGATGAAACAGGAACGGAAATCCTGGCGAAATTAGAATACTTTAATCCATTAGGGAGCGTTAAAGACCGCATAGGACTTGCAATGATCGAAAACGCAGAAGAACAAGGTCTGCTAAATAAAGAAACTGTTATTATCGAACCAACGAGTGGGAATACAGGAATCGCATTAGCCTATATCTCTGCAGTAAAAGGCTATCACTGTATTCTTCTTGTTATGCCAGATACCATGAGCATAGAGCGACGAAAATTACTGAAAGCATTTGGGGCAGAGCTCGTCCTGACAGACGGAACAAAAGGTATGAAAGGTGCCATTGAAAAAGCTTATGAAATAGCCGATGAAATTGAAAATTATTTTATTCCCCAGCAATTTAGCAATCCGGCAAACCCAGAGGTGCATCGGAAAACAACAGCAGAGGAAATTTGGAATGATACAGAAGGAAAAGTAGACATTGTGATCAGCGGTATCGGCACTGGAGGTACTATTACCGGAATATCAGAAGTTCTAAAAGATCGAAAATCTACCGTTCTTTCTATAGCCGTTGAACCAGAGTCTTCTCCTGTTTTATCAGGAGGAATCCCAGGGTCACATAAACTTCAAGGAATCGGAGCCGGTTTTATTCCTGAAGTCTTGAATACCGAAATCTATGATAATATTATGAAAATCACCAATGAAGAAGCCTTTGAAGCGTCAAGACGAGTTGCTAAAGAAGAAGGAATTCTTGTCGGGATCTCTTCTGGCGCTTCTATTGCCGCAGCATCCCAGATAGCGGAATGTCCTGAAAATATAGGAAAAACAATAGTAGTAATTCTCCCAGATACAGGTGAAAGATACTTGTCAACTGAATTGTTTCAGGAATAAAGTGTTAACATAGAAAAGAAGAGGCCTCCTTATATTTAATTATGAGGAGGTCTCTTCTTGCGCTTTAGACAAAAGGTTTATGCATAAAATAGGATAAGTGCAGGCACCTTGTTCAGTTCTGCAGCAAATAACCCTAAGCCTCTAAAAGTAAAAGCATTTTTGAGGCATAGGGTTATTTTTTACAATGGTTAAAAACCCGTTGGACTTTAAAAAATTATATCTTAGTAAAAACTTTTGATTTTTCAGCCGAGAATCTGTTTTTTTAACACTTGTTTAATTTTTTATTCCTACTATTGTTTCAACTTCATCCTTTCCCCAAGTAAAACTTCTTGAAGGAACTTCATCAATGTCCATTAATTCAAGTGTTATACTCCGATTTTCGTTAACTTCTCCTTTCCAACTTAAATAACCAACTGTATGATGAGAATCCTCACTAACTATTTGCCAATCAAAAGTTCCTAATGTATCATTCGTCGATCCAAAAGAAATCTTTCCTAAATCTTTTAATTTATAAGAAGGCAAATCGCCAGTATGTGTATTTAATGCTATTTTAAAAAGAAGAAAATCTGATTTACTTTTCTCAGGTAATAGTGTAGCTTCAACATCAACCTTACCTTGTGCATCCGTTTTTGGCATTGAGTTTTCTGTTTCTAAACTAGTTTTTTTATTATTTTTATCCATGCTCACTTCTCCTGTCTTCTCTTTAAAAAAGAGTTTTGACAACGACAATTGGTCCATATAAAACCATCCTATAAATAAAACAAGAATTGTTCCTCCAAGTAAAAGCAAAACTGTTTTTTTATTCATTAGAGTTTCTCTCCTTCAACTCGATAATTTCCTTATTATATTCCAATAAATGTTTGCAGATATCATTGAATAAAAATGAATATTTCGTGACGATTACTTTTAATTAGATTTTCAGTATTATTCCAAAAAGCCAATGTTAATTTCTGCACAAAAAATGCATAATTTTTCTGTAAACTTTTTCTATCTTAAAAATATCTCAAAGGGAGTATAAATAATGTCTTTTAGCTTTCCTAATATAATCCAAAAATATAAAACAGATTCTGAATCCGTTTACCAAACATGGTTTATTAATAATGACGAGCGGTTAAAAGCATTCCGAACGATCAAAAATGCGATAAAAATGGTTATTGAGGAAATCGAAAATAATACATTTCCTTGCGATTTCAAAGGTTCCTCCTTGGAAGTTGCCGTTTCAGCCATTGCTGAACAAAAACAAATTTTTGAAGGAGCCGCACACGCTTTTTACTGGAAACCAAAGCTAAGAATACCTGATATATACGAAAATGAGAGAAATAAAAAAGACTTTGGCAGATTCCTAAAAAGTTGTATGCAACATAACAATGAAATACAGTTAATAAATGAAATCATTAAACTTAATCAAAAGAAGATAAAAGGGCTAGGACCTGCTGTTGCGAATATATTATATTTTCTACATCCAACTATCTTTCCTCCCTTTAATACTAGTATTGTGAAAGGATTCAATATTCTTTTTAACCAAAAACTGAAGCTTGGTTCGTGGGAAGATTATTTGAAAATGAGAGAAATAATAATCGACTATAATGAAAAACAGAGTTTATTACTTTCTAAGGACCTCGGAGCAATAGGAGGTCTACTATTTGAGATTGGCAGTGGAAGGCAAATCATACAGGAAAACCTTATCATAGTATCAGAAAATTTATTAAAACAGGAACAAAAAAACAAGAAGAGACATTCAGAAGTATTGAAGGATTTACAAGAAGCTAATGACCATTCCGAAATGCAGTATTATTTAGCAAAATTGGGAATCTCTCTCGGCTATCATGTATGGATTGCAAAGAATGATCATAAAAGAGAATGGAACGAACATAAGCTAGGAGAATTTTCTATTCCGAAACTAGAATTAGATAGTATTCCCTCGACTGTTAAAGAAACGATTTCCTTAATAGATGTACTTTGGGTTAATCATGAGAATAAAATAGTTAGTGCTTTTGAAGTGGAAAAATCTACTTCTATTTATTCTGGAATACTCCGATTACAAGATTTATCTTTTTCTCTAGAAGATTATCATTGTAATTTTTATTTAGTAGCTCCAAACAAAAGAGAAAAAGAAATAAAAGCACAATTATTGAGACCCTCATTTCAACATAATCAAATGTGTACTATTTCTTATATCTTATTTTCAGACCTACGATGTGATTGTGAGGCAATGTGTAAATTCGGAAAAGATATAACTGTTCTGGATCAAATTGCGTATACTATGTAAAACTATCAAATTAAATTCTACGCTAGTATCTACACCATTTAATATTTTTTATGAACATATTATAAAGTGTTTGGTTTCTCCTACTATTTTTTAGACATACGAACTTACTAAAGTAACTAATGGCTCTTCCACGCTGCAAGATATGGCCGGGATGAGCTATTTTTTTTCATTATAGAAGGAACTTTCAATCGATTTAGCCTTCTTCCTTCATTTTTATATGACTCCTCTTTAGTCAACATAACCTATTGTGTTCACTTGCTGTTCATAAATAGATGCTAATATAGAAATAAATAAATTAGGAGGACTATGAATGAACAAACAAGTTAACATTCTTGTCATTGAAGATGATCCTTACATATGTGATTTGATCACTTTATACGCTGAAAAAATCGGGTATATAGTTAGAATTGCAAATGATGGACTAACAGGTTTAGAAATGTTTTATGATTTTCCTACTGATCTTGTCATTCTAGATATTATGCTGCCTAAAATGAACGGTTGGGACGTTTGCAAGGAAATAAGAAGATTTGATAAAACACCTATTATCATGTTGACTGGAAGAGGAGAGAGCTACGACAAACTGAAAGGTTTCAACCTAGGAACGGATGATTACTTGGTGAAACCCTTTGATCCCAACGAACTAATGGCACGGATAAAAGCAGTGCTGCGGCGAGCCAACCTAACGTTAAATGCAAATGAGATTATTGAGCTTCCCTTATTAAACATTAATCTTCAACAATACAAAGTGACCTGTGAGAAAAAGGAGATCATCTTGCCGCCCAAGGAAATGGACTTGCTTTATTTTCTTGCCTCACATTCAAATCAAGTATTCACACGCCAGCAGTTGGTCGATCAAATATGGGGGTTGGATTTTGAAGGAGATCCGAGAACAGTCGACGTGCATATAAAAAGGATCCGAGAAAAATTAGGAGATTCCAACCCTTACTGGAAAGTAAAAACCATAAGAGGAGTCGGATATAAATTTGAGGTGGACAACCAATGATTCGAATAAAAAGTATTTTTTTAAAGCTGTTTATCACGTATATCGTCATATTAGTTCTATCGCATATATCTTCCTATTTGTTATTTCAGAACAATCTGACTAACATACATCTAAATTCAGATCGTAACCAAATACATCAAATGAATTACTTATTTATCTTAGCCTCTATTATTTCAATTGTCATTACAGGCTTATTTGCCTACTACCTTTCTAAAAGAATTACCGCTCCACTTCGGGAAATGAATCAGGTTGCCCTTCAGATCGCTAAAGGACAATTTGATCAAAGAGTCAAAATCAGGACTCGTGATGAACTTGGTGAATTGGGCGAAACGTTCAATTATATGGCTCAGGAGTTGGCCGGTATGGATCAGATGAGAAAGGATTTTGTTGCCAATGTTTCCCACGATTTGCGCTCCCCTCTTACATCAATTCATGGATTTGTCAGGGCGTTTCTTGATGAAGCGGTTCCCAACGAACGAAAACTCTATTATTTTACGATTATGAAAGAACAAACCGAGCGAATGATTAAGCTGGTTAATGATCTTCTCGATATGGCTCGGTTAGAAGCAGGGCAACTCGAAATCCGAACGGTTATCTTTAACTTGTCGGAGCTTGTTCGCCAAGTTGTGGCTCGCATGGAACCTGAATTTGTAAATAAAAAACTAAATGTGGAATTGATATCTGAAGAATTACAAGACATCTACGTATTTGCTGACCCGGATCGGATTGATCAAGTGATTGTCAATTTGATTCAAAATGCCTTACAATTTTCCTCACCCGATAGTTCCGTCGAAGTACTTTTAAAAAAAGAAGAACAAGCAGTGGTTTCTATTCGAGATTATGGCCCAGGAATCAGCCAAGAGGATATTGAATCTATTTGGGAACGATTTTATAAGGCAGATAAATCCCGAACTAAAAAGGTAGGTACAGGGCTTGGCTTGGCTATTGTGAAGCATATATTATCCCTTCATCAATCCGACATTCAAGTGGAAAGTGAAGTAGGAAAAGGTGCTACCTTTACTTTTATGCTACCAATAGCTCCATTTAAATCAAAAGAATAAAGAGGCAATTCCTTGTTCATCTTCCGTTCATAATGCATTGCTATACTGTTTTGGAGATTATGAAATTAAAGAGGAGGACATCTTAATGAAAAAATTAATATCAGGACGTACAGCAGGGCAAGACACAAACAAGCCTGCCCCCGAATCTCCCCACAGTACACCGCGTTGGGTGAAAGTGTTTGGGATCATTGTAATTGTCCTAGTTTTGCTAGTTGTCATTATCATGATCATTAGTGGTGGTAAACACGGCCCTGGTCGTCACTTAAAATTTGATAACGCTAGTAGCCAGTCATCGCCAGTAGAATACGAGGGGCAACAGCTATGATCATGACATCCCGCCTTCGTAAGTTTGCTCTCACAGTACATATTACTTCCTCGGTCGGCTGGATCGGCGCGGTAGTTGCCTTCCTAGCTCTCGTTGTTGCCGGTCTGATCACCCATGATGACCAGACAATACGTGCCTTCTGGATTGCGATGAAGTTGATCGGCTGGTATGCTATCGTCCCATTAGCCCTCTCCTCTCTGCTAACCGGGCTTATCATGTCACTATGTACCAAATGGGGCCTATTCCAACACTATTGGGTCCTTTTCAAATTGCTGCTAACCATCTTAGCTATCATCGTCTTGCTGCTAAACATGCAGACAGTGAGCTTCCTAGCAGGCGCAGCAAAAGAGATGGGAAGTACCGATCTTGTCATCGGGCTGCGGAGCGAACTCCTTCATGCCGGTGGCGGCATGGTAGTGTTGCTCGTAACCACGGTACTGTCGGTGTACAAACCAAGAGGAATGACCCGGTATGGGCTGCGTAAACAGCAAAAATAACGTAAGATGTCGTAGCGTTTCCTGCTCGTCCTCAATTGAGCATACCCTGTCCTAATTTGCTAGGTGACAACCCTATAGTAGAGATATTTTCTAATGCAAAAAGGATTGGTTATTATTTCTACCAATCCTTTTTGCATTAGAAAGATTTAAAACCCTTTACATAGATCAGGAATTTCATCTCATACTATACTGAAAAGTGGAATTGTATTTTTCTAATTACATAATGGTTTTATTTTCCTAAAACACCTATGAGAATTGATACTACAACAATCACAAACCAAAATACTCCATATATTTTCCAAGATATTTTATTTTTACCTTTATTATTTGAACAACAACTCATGAACTTTTGTCCTCCTTTTTTCACGTTATTTCAAGGAACAAGCAAACTATATAGAAATATACTGGGAGGAATAAATTAAGGAAACAAGTCTAAAAATTGATAGATAAATATTTTACTTGCTCTTAATTTAAAGTATACAAAAAAACAACTACAATAAAAAATATTTTTACATTTTCATTCAAATATTAGGATAGATATAGGATTTCCTATATTACTTGGGTAAAAACCAACTTCCCCAATTTTTAAATCTAGCTATTCCGTTAAAAATTTTTTTCTTTGTTTATACTCTTCTTCGTTTATTTCACCTTTTGCAAAACGTTCTTTTAAAATCATTAAAGGACGATCATAAATTCTACTGTTCTTCATTAAAAGACGAGCTACAATATACACAACGGCTCCAATAAGAACAATTAAAAGAAATATTCCAATAATCATCATAATGCACATACCTATCATCATTGAATTGTTATTCATCATCATCATATCATTCATCATTATCGTGTTTCACTCCCGTTTAATAACATCTCTGTTTCTATTGTTTACAAGAGTTAAGATAACGATACAAAATACGTATTTAACATCGCATTTTATTTTTTTGCATTCATTTAATCTAATTTCCCCAATATATCTTTTATCTCAAGAAAATGTTTTTAATCATATAACCACAGAGACAACCCTAGATTTCTCCGTAGAACTGAATTTTTCTCTAAAAGAAAAAAAAGAGTGTACAAATAATCCACTCTTTCCACCTTCAATCAATGTTTTTTACATTGCAGAAACTAATAAAAAAGGATATCTACTATTTATGAGACTCTGTCACTGAAACTGCAATAACTGTTTCTGTAATCGGCACAAATCTCATAAAGAGCTCACTACAATTTTATTCAATCTAAAAAATGATTCCTGTTACATTGATATCTTGTTGTTCTTTTTAGGTAATTCTTTGAGCGCTACTGTAAAGTTCTTCTTTTCTTTCATTGATTGGATTTCCTTCGAAAGAATCTGGTTTTGTTCAATCAACTCACCCATTTTTATTTGAAGGTTCTGTAATTCCGCAGCTGACAATTGTTGATGATCTGATTCTGTACCTTTATTTTTATTTTTACTAAACATCCCCTTCATACAGAACAGCATCATCAAAGGACATGCTAGCAAAAGTAAAGTCTGAATCCACGCCATTTTGTTCACTCCTTTTTAACTTTATAATTGAAGTATAGATTATAAATGTGATGAAACATTGTACAAAATAAGTAGAAATCAAGTGGTTTATGACCAAATTTCATAAATTTTTTTCCATACTATATTCCCGATTCATATTTTATATACAGAATTTCGATTGTTGAAATATAAAAATTTCTAAAATAACGGACCAGTTTCTGACTCAGACTGGCCCGTCCCGTTTACTTCACTAATTCAGCTTTTATTTTTTCGTACTCTTCAAATGGAATTTCTCCACGAGCTAAACGAATTTTCAGCAAATCAAGAGGACTTAAATTTCCTGCTGGTTTATTATTTGCCACTTGTTTTTTATTGTTCGTCGATCCACAGCATCCCATCTCTAATCTCTCCTTTTCTTATAAAGATGATGTTTGCTTAGATTTTAAGTCATTATCTTTATCTTTAGATGAAGCTTTTTTATCTTGAGAAGATTCCATGAATTTATCACAACTTTTCATCATTTTTTTTCCTTCTGGAGAATCCATGTCATCCATCATTTTGTTCATATTTGGATCTTCCATCATCTTCTTCATGTTGGACATACTTTCATTATCCATCATTGTTGACATATTGCTAGTTTTCATCATCTGATTAGTTTCATTATTAGAATCCGCAGCAAATGCCAGTTTTCCTGTAACCAAAACAGCCCCCAATGAAAGCACCACAGCTGCAATTTTCATCTTCTTTTTCATCTTCACTACCTCCTTCACTTGATGCTTTTAGTATAAGCAATAGATTTGTTCAAACTTTGTGGAAAATTTGAAGAATGTGTGAAGTTCATTCATGAATCTCTCCTCTTTTTTTTCATAACGTAATAAATGACTCCTCCAATAAGGAACGGTATCCCTATCCAAAGGCAAATTTGGAGAAGATTTGTGAAATAGGAATGAATGGAACTGGTATCCATCATCCACGTTGCGGACATGGTCAAACAGTTTAATCCAATCACAATCAATACTAAAACAATGAGCCAGTCTAGTCTTTTCATGACTCTCCCTCCATTTTTTCTGTATCCAATGAAACAGGGAACATCATCTCAAACCGAGTCCCTTTTCCCATATCACTAAACGCTTGGATAGAACCTCCTTGTTGTTCTACCAGGTTTTTAACAATCGCCAGCCCTAGTCCCGTTCCCCCAAATTCACGTGAACGGGATTTTTCCACTCGATAAAACCGCTCAAAAATATAGGCTAATTCGTCCTCTGGAATTCCAATTCCTGTATCTTCTATTGAAATCTTCACTGCATCATTCACATTCGATATTTTTACTGAAATTGTCCCTAGTTCTGTGTAACGGATAGCATTATCCAATAAGTTTATAAAAACCTGCGCCATGCGATGCCCATCACAATAGACAAACGGAAGATTAGGTTGTATATATGCTTGCATATCCAATCCTTTTTCTTGTGCTCTCCATTTTGTTTTTTGAATAGCACTATCCATCACTTCTGATAAATCGATCCATTCAAAGTGGAAACCAATCTTTCCCTCTTCCATTTTGGAAAGTTCAAACAGATCTCCTATTATTCTTGTAAGTCGGATAGACTCTTGATAAATGATATCAAGATATTGCTCTTTTTCTTCTTCTGTCTCATACAACTTCTCCTTTAAAACTTTTGCGTATCCCTCTAAGCTAGTCATCGGCGTTCTTAGTTCATGAGAAATGTTTGAGAAAAATTCACTTCGAGATTCACGATATTTTTGTAAGTCGAAAGCCAAATCATTAATGGCATGGGCTAACGAGCCTATCTCATCCTTCGATGGCGGAGTGACACGTATAGTCAAATCCCCTTTGGCAATCTTACGAGTGGCTTTTTCCATTTGAATCAAAGGATCTGATAATTTTTTTGAGAGGACATACGTAAATCCTATCGCAAGAAAGAAAGCACCGATTCCCGATAACCATAACATGCTGCGTATTTTTTCAAGAGACTGATCAATCGCTTTAACAGAGGAAACAACATAAACCCCTCCATAAAATTGGTTTTGAGAAATAATTGGCTTTCCAGAAACCAGATACCGTTGATTGTCAACAAGATCTTTAAATTCTTTTTCTACGGATTTCCCTTGTGATAGATTTTTAAGTTCATCAACTGGTATCGAGGAGCCTTTTACTAAACTGTGGATACCTGAATTTGCAATAATAGTTCCTTCTGTGTCAACGATATATAGCTTTATATTAGAGAATTCTGCCATCATCTCCAACATGAAAGGAGTTTGCGGATTTCTGGAAGTTTCGATTGATTCAGCATAGCGCGAAGATAGTTCCTCAATCTCTGTTCGTACTTCCTTGTAGTAAAATCCAAAAAAGAACCGATCGATAACAAATCCAAGGGGAAGTAACACCATCAAAAAAAGCAAAAGGATGGCTATGCCTAGTTTCAACCCAATACGATTTCCGATCATTTTCTCTCCTCTGCCCATTGAAATTTATACCCTACTCCCCATACTGTTTGGATAGGGTTAAAGGACAACCCTGCTTTTCTTACTTTTTCACGTATATTTTTTACATGTGTATCTACTGTGCGAAAGTCCCCAAAGTAATCAATTCCCCATACCATTTCCAACAAAGTCTCACGCTCAAAAGCCCGACGAGGTTGTTCCGTCAATAAGAGCAGCAATTCAAATTCTTTAGGGGTAAATTCTACAGGATGTTCTTGAACCAATACTTGTCTACCTTCAGGATATATCGTTAGGTCTAAATAGGTAATCGTTTTTTGTACGGGTGTTGTCTGTGAGATGCTTGATCTTCTCAAGAGTGCAAACGCACGAGCCATTAATTCTTCTGGATCAAAGGGTTTCACCAAATAGTCATCTGCCCCTTCTGTTAATCCCTTCACCTTATCTTTTATCTCTGTACGAGCCGATAACATCAAAATAGGCGTATTCTTTGACTCTCTGATTTTCTGACACACTTCCCATCCATTCAAATCCGGCATCATGATATCTAAAATAATAAGATCAAAAGAATATTGGTCAGCTAATTGTACTCCCTCATATCCATTTTTAGCCTCTTTCACCTCAAAACCATTTTTGGTAAGATAAATACGAAGAAGATTTCGTACATTCCATTCATCATCTACTATAAGTACCTGTAATTTATTCATAAGAATCCCTCATATCCTACTTTTTTATGTTTAGTTTCCCTAATTGAGTCCATTTTAGCATCACTAAAGGATAAGTACATTATTTCAATCACATGTTTCTGGTATTTTGCACCTTTTGATAAGTAATAGGTAACGCCCCTATGCCAAGTAAAATGGCTAAAGCTACAATAAGTCCCTAAGACCGCACAGGAAAATTTCCTATTTCAAACAAAATAACCCTCATGTTGTACCTTCTCGTTCTTTTCATCACATGTAATTATGCTAACAAGAAAATATGAAGAAATGGTGAAGAAATATTATAAGTGGACGAACAAAATTAGATTGAGAAGATGAAAAAAGTGCAGAAGGAAAAAAGGCAAACCATCAAAAAGAACGCAAAAGATGTACAAAAAAGAGTGGGCAAGAAACTCACTCTTCGTACATACAATCAATGTGTTATGCCTTGTTAGGAGTTATGATCAAGCTTCTCACAATCGTTCTCATTAGAAGCTCATTTTTTTCTATTTTGAGTCCAGCTAGGTGAATATTTTTTAATGTTTCTCTATTGATATTCGCCCCCCAGAGTCTTACAGTTACTGGATTAAGCAAGTCCATAGCTAACCCAACCAGATTGTTTTCGCTTCTCATATGTTCCAGCATATAAATGCGTCCTGATGGTTTACATACTCTTCTTAACTCTTTTAGACCTTTTACAGGATCAGGAACGGAGCAAAACACACATGTAGATACCACCGAATCAAAAGTATGATCTGGGAATGGCAGCTCCTGTATATCTGCTTCTATTAATTCAACTGGAAACTTACATTCTTCTTTTGATGCCTTTTCTTTCGCATATTTAAGCATGCCTTCACTAAAATCAACTCCCGTTAGAGACTGAATTTGTTTTGGATAAAATTTCAAATTCGTTCCT
This sequence comes from Niallia sp. WK069_GA_01, assembly GCF_983173855.1. Taxonomy (NCBI): domain Bacteria; kingdom Bacillati; phylum Bacillota; class Bacilli; order Caryophanales; family Bacillaceae; genus Niallia; species Niallia sp. WK069_GA_01. Next base: position 1,185,099 of record NZ_OZ470138.1, on the reverse strand, counting down.
GTCCCAATCCCTACTTCAAGCACTTTTCCAGAGACTTGAGAAAGTAGCTTTATTCTCCATTGTTCTTTAATCATCCGATCCATTAAATCATAAATTTTAGAAACCCGGTTATATCTCATTTTGATTTTTTCATTAATAGTGGGATTCAAAAATATCACCCGCTTTCTACTAAGTAGCTTTCTTTTATTTTCACATAAAAATATAGAGAAACCATGCATATTTTTTCTCTTTTAAATCTTTTTCTAACTTTCTTGCATGGCCTGTCTCTGCAAGACATATGATGTAGCAAGTAAAGGGGAGTTGATTAAATGAACTGATTTTATTACTTTGTACTGATTACTCTTTTATTGGTGACAATTTTAACTGTGACGATGGCTTTTTACTTTAAAACAAGATTAAGAGGAATGATAAGGATGATTCTATCAATGGCAACGGCCATGAATGTTGGATTAACATGCGGAACCTTATTTGGTTCACTTTTTAAAGGCAACCTTTTTCAATCTACTATCCTCTCCATTCTTATTGGTATTCTTGCAGGAACAGCTTGCGGTTTAACTCTCGGGATACTCCCTGCACTTGAAGGATCTATGTCAGGAATGATGGGTGCTATGTTTGGGGAAATGATTACTTAAAATCAATCTGTTACCATGATAAATATTTTTCTTACCCTTTCAGTCAGTACATTGCTATTGTTTCAAATCTTATCAAAACCATACAAAAAAGAAACAGATTATGATAAGAAATGGCTGTTTAAACCTCTCTTTACCTTTTTCTTTCTCGCAGCCTACTTGCTTTTTGGTAATCAGTTGGATAAACAGTCGACTCTATCAAAATCAAATCCTTACAGTGAAGATGGACACGAAAATCACAACAACCAGGAGTTGCAAAGGAATCAGAACAAAAGGAATTGACGTAAAAAGTATGACTGGACCATTATTTTCCTATAAAAGGTCACCCAGATGTAAAGGGAGACCTTTTCCCCTTTTCCCCTTTTCCATTTCAATACTTCCCCTTCTTTATTGGTCTTCAACTATTCAAATCTTCTAAAATAGCAATGACCTCTTTTACCGAATCTGCTGACTTATCTAAAGCTATTTTTTCTTCCATACTTAAATCTAATACAATGACTTTCTCCATCCCGTTGCCGCCAATAATCGTTGGGACTCCTAAATAAATGCCTTTATAACCATATTCCCCCTCTAAATAAGCAATAGTAGGAAGAACACGTCTCTGATCTTTTAATATAGATTCGCAAATGTTAACCAATGATGCTGCTGGTGCGTAATAAGCACTTCCATTCCCCATTAAGTTTACAATTTCCCCTCCCCCTTTACGAGTTCGATCAACGATTGCTTCAAGCCTTTCTTTCGGAATAAGATTTTGAAGAGGTATGCCTCCTGCATAAGAATATTGAAGCAACGGTACCATATCATCGCCGTGTCCACCTAGTACAAAACCTGTTATATCTTTCACAGAAAGATTCAACTCTTGGGCAACAAAAGTTCGAAAGCGAGCGGTGTCAAGAATACCTGATTGACCTATTACTCTATTTTTAGGAATACCTGATTCCTTGAATACTGTATAAGCCATAGCATCAACAGGATTTGTTAAAACAATAATAAAGCAGTTTGGTGAATATTTTACAATTTCATTTGTAACATTTATCATAATCCGTTGATTGATTTGAACTAAATCATTACGATGCATCCCAGGCTTGCGGGCAACTCCTGCAGTAATCACTACAATATCTGAATCCTTCGTATCTTCATAATTAGCCGTTCCTGTAATTCTAGCATCAAACCTTTGAATTGGACTTGCTTCAAGCATGTCCAGTGCTTTCCCCTTTGTTGGATTTTCCATCTGTGGAATATCCACTAATACAACATCTCCTAATTCCTTTTGTGCCAATAAAAAAGATGTTGTTGCTCCAGTATATCCACTACCGATAACCGATATTTTTTTTCGTTTAATCGCCACAACCTTATTTCCCCTTTTTTAATATATAAAGAAGAGCAATGAAATAAAATTTTCCAATGCTCTATACTTATTCCTTACTTAATCTTTCAATTTTCCTTTTTCCATTAATGATTCCCAGTTTTGTCCACCATCAACGCTTAACAAGAGGTTATTTTCAAAAGTCACTGCAACTATCTTTTCTGTTTTCTTAGGATGAATAGCAATATAGGAAACGGCATCCTTGTTAAGATCAAGTCCGATTTTTTCCCACGTTGCCCCATTATTTTTACTGATCATCATTCCAGCCTCCCCCTCAGTTATAGAGTAGCTGATCAGATCATAGGAACCCGGAATGACACTTAATGCAGTAATTAACCTTTTTTCGTATACGCTTTTCCATGTTGCTCCACCATCTTCTGAACGATAAACACCTGCATTCGTACCAGCAAGCAATCCGTTTTCATTGTTTGGAAGGGAAAGCAGTGAATAAATACCTTGCAAATTATTCATTAAACCAGTTCCTTCTACCCTCTCCCAGCTTTCTCCTTTATCAGTACTCTTATAGATTCCCGCTTTATAATCTCCGCTTCCCATTTGAATGACACCATACATAATATTTGGATTCTTTTCATTTGAGGTTAGAATGTGAAAATCAACTTCTTCTCCTAATGCTTTCGCCTCCCAATTTTCCCCATTGTTTTTACTTTCCAGCAATCCGAGCGGATTGGGCAAATCAGAAGTTTGTCCTGGATGTCCGCTCGTCAGCATTGTTCCATCCGATTGTAGATGAAATCCCATAAAATCAAAATCATCTTTCCCAACAAATGACCACTTTTTTTCACGATCCTTTGTCACAATCATTCCATTGTGGGAAGCCACATAGATCAAGTCGTCTTTTGAATAAGCCACGCCATGAACATGTTCCACGTTATATCCTTTATCCAGTTTTTTTGAATCCTCTTTTTCACCATCAGAACTACACCCGGAAAGGAGCAATCCTACAGCTGTCATTCCTGCCAAAAGCTTTAATTTCATTTTTTCTCCTTTCTTTTTACACTCGATGAACCATTGGCAATGAAAATAAGTAGAGATTTGCCACAGTTAAGAGAAGCATAAAAGCATAGTATGGAGCTAATTGTTTAAACGAACCCTTCTTACCGATGCGAAAGACCGTATAAATGGAACCAACAAACCCCAATATGATAATAGCATATTGAATCCACTGAACAGATGAGACAGATGCCAAGCTCAAATCACCGCTCAAGCTGGCTCCAAATAACGCCGCTGAGTTAAACCAAATCGCTTTCCCCTCCGTTAAAATATGAAATAGATTATGAGCTAAATGTCCAGCTAAATCCAAAGGAATAATCGCATAACCAAACCGTACGAAGTTTTCTTTTACCTTTTCTTTATCTCCTTTTAACATACTAGCTAGTTTTGCTGTTCCTAATAATAAGAGAATAGGAAGTATCATGGAAATGACAAAAGCAACGGTAAAGTTTACAGTATAGTTTGTTGTACCTGTCAATGAACCAATCACTCTAAGAATATCTTCCCAAATCTCTAACATCGTAATGTTTTGTACAAATACAATTCCCATAATGACAGCCGCAAGAGAGGCATGTTCAAGTTTCGGTTTCTTAATGCTCCATATTTCCTTGGTCGGTACACGAGGAGAAATTCTAATCGAGTTATTAGGACAAGATTTCACACAATTTCCACATAAATTACATTCAGCACTTGAATCCATCGTCCTAACATATTGAAACATTGGACATCCTTCTACTTTTTCATTTCCTTTAAAACATGACTGTGATTTACATGTACGGCATATTTCTGGTGTCCCTCTTAATTCCAGCATTCCCGAGCGTGAGTAGTTTCCTGCTAATCCTCCTAGAAAGCAAAGCGTTTTACAAAACGTACGCCGTTCATATAAAACAGATGTCGTGACTACCATTGTCACAAGTACAAGCAGCAAATAGCCTGAACCTCTTGGTGATTCTACAATTCCCCACACATGGTCGCTCCATGTAATCATGATAAAAAACAAATCAATGAACCAAATGCCGTATTTCTTTAGAAACTTTGGCATTCGCTTTTCACTTCCGGCAAATTTTCGAACGAGGTCGCTTAGTTTTCCAAACGGACAAACGGCACACCAAAATCTCCCTGCCACAATAAAAAGAACGGGAATAATCGGCCACCACAACACCCATGTCATCGATGTGCCAAAATTAGTTTGTGGACTGACTGTACCTACTACTAATTGAAAAACAATGATGGAAAAAACAACAAAAGCTGCCCATTGAAAAATACCGGGATACCATCTACTCTTAATAAACGCATTGATTATTGGAATATTCAATAAGTTAATCGGTTGATTAGTTTGTTTATGCTTTTTGTCCAGTAGTGACATCTATCTTTCCCCTCTTTCTTATTCTTTTATTCCAAAACCCTATAACTAAAAATAATAGGTTAATGGCTCCAAATACGCTTAACACTTTGTAATTAGGCGGGGTTTCTTTGATGTCCTGTTCTGAGTGGTTATGCCCTCCTTCTTTACCAGCACCAGATTCATTGTGTGCCGTACTCCCTGTTTCATTTGTTGTATTTCCTTGTTCTTCTGAATTCATCGTATGACCTTCGTGGGAACTACCTTCATTCATAAACATTTCCATATCATTTGAAGAATTGGTTTTGTTTGCGTTCCCTTCATCAGCCAAAGCAATGGAGCTAGGAAGTAATAATAAAGACGTGATTAAAATCAATTTAAATTTCAATATACTCACCACCTACAATGTAATTTTTGTATATTTCTATTTTCAGAAAATACGAACAATGTAATTCTAATAAAAGAATTTGCAGAATCTATGGTTATTTTATGGAACGTTTATGACTGTATTATGATAATGATCACTATCTTATTTTCTTTAAAGCTGGTATCGCATCCACCACATGCCTTTGAATTGCCAGTTCTTCTGGGGAGAATCCTAAAGCGAGACCAATTAGCTGTGGCAAGTGAAGGATTGGAATCGTAATATCTTCATTAAACCCTTTTTGTGCATCTGGCTGGTATGCATCCAGCTGCATTTGGCATAAAGGACAAGGAGTAACAATACAATCTGCACCTGCATATTTAGATGATAAGCAATTTTTCCCAGTCAGGTTCATCACTTCTTTCTCGGCCGGAAATACGGCATGAAAACCACAACATGCTAGCCTTTGACCAAAATGAACACTCTCAGCTCCCAAAGCATCTGCCACCATTTCCATTGATTGTGGATTCATATGGTTTTCAAATCCCATTACATTTGGCGGCATCAGAATATGGCATCCATAAAAATTGGCAACTTTAAGGTCTGTAAGTGGGCGTTTAACTTTTTTCTTCAAATTTTCTAACCCATAATCTTGAATCAAAGCCCATAATAAATGGGTTACTTCAACCGTTCCTTTATATTTAATACCAGCCTTCCCAAGCCCTTCATTCACTCTAGTACGCAACTTCTCGTTCTTATCCATTTTAAGTTTCGCTGTACGAAGCATTAATGTACAGGTATTACATACAGTCAATAATTTATCTACTTTCAAATCCTCAGCAAGTGAAATATTCCTAGCGTTAATGGATGTTGCTAAAAAATCATCTACGTCCTGGATATGACTTGCCCCACAGCAGGTCCAGCCGTTAAGTTCAATTAATTCAATTTCTAGAGCAGCTGCTATCTTTTTTGTAGAAATCATTAGCTCTTCGGCAGCAGACTCAAGTGTACAGCCTGGAAAAAAAGCGTATCTCATTGTTTGTTAACCTCCTTTGCAAAATGGTAGATTTCTCTTACTCCCTCGATACCTTCAACTGCTTTCGGTATATGAAACGGATTTATCTTCCCTTTTTTTATCATTCTTATCGCAAACGGAACCTTTCTCATTGCGGTATTGACAAGGCCATCTGTTTTGATAGGTAGCATCATTTCATTTAAACGTCCTTTATTCCTGACATCATCATGAAAGGCAAAAGCATGTTTTGCACCTTGATTTTTCACTTCTCCCATCTTGATTGACTCTTGTCTCAAGTAGGCAATTTGATCAGTCAACGGAATTCCTTTCGGGCATTTTGTTACGCACTGCATACAATGCATACATTTCCATAACTCCTTTTCATAAACTGGCTGAATATGTTCTTCGGGACACTTATCCCTTGAATCAACGGCAAACCGGTATGCTCTGTTTAAAATGAATGGATCTAAATATGTACCATCATTTAAGGAAAGTTGATTACATTCAGAAGAACAAACGCCGCATAAGATACAATCGGTAGGAACTGCGATTTCGTGATAATCATCTTCACTCTGAATAAATCCGGTTTCTTTGCTTCCTTCCACAGAAGGAAGTAGCCAGGGCTTCACTTGTTCCATTTTTTCCATCTTCGGCTCCCAAGCAATAGCCAAGTCCTTTATTACTTCAAAATTCTTTAAAGGTTTAAAAGTTAAATAGTTTGTTTGAAACGTTTCAAGCACTTCATCCAGTGAAGTCTTACAAGCCAGAAAAGAATGATCATTGACTCTAATTGCACAACTACCGCAAATTGCATGGCGGCAGGCTGAAGTGAATACAAGGCTAGGGTCAAGCTTTTCTCGAATAGACGTTAAAGCCCATAGGATCGTTTTCCCCTTTTCATATGGAAGCTGATAATTCTGATACCATTCATCTCCCCCATCAAATCTCTTAACTTTAAAATATAATGTATTATACATTAGTATTTTCGCTCCTCCGGTTGATATTTTGTAATCTTCACCGGGCTATATTCTAAACGATAATGGTCTCCTTCTTGATATATCAATGTATGTTTAAGGAAATGGACATCGTCACGATTTGGATAATCAGCCCTTGCATGAGATCCCCTACTTTCTTTCCTATTTAATGCACCCAATGTAATTGCCTTTGCCAACTTTAGAATATTTCCGATTTCGACATAGTTAATAAATGCCATATTATATTTTACGGAGGAATCCTCAATCACGGCATCCTTATAATCTACCAATAATTGAGACACTTTTTCATAGGAAAGCTTCATTTCGCTCTCTTTGCGGAAAATGCCTACATTGTTCCACATTGTTTCGGCAAGTTCATCTCGAATCTTAAACATATTTATTCCAGTCTTTTTCAAGCGGATTGAATGGAACTTCTCTTTCCATTTTTCTGTTTCATCCATCAATTTTCTCGTCGTTGTGAAGGAACGTTTTTTGGCGCTTTCCTTCGCCCCTAATCCAGCATACTTTCCAAAAAGTACTACGTCAGCCACTGAATTGCCGCCAAGACGGTTTGCTCCATGAATGGAAACGCTGCAGCACTCACCTGCAGCATGGATTCCATCAATTGGTGTGCTGCAAGTTCGATAATCACTTATATGAATACCTCCCATTGTATAATGACAACTCGGGCGAATTGGAACTGGTTCTATAATGAGGTCCACACCTTCAAAATCCATGGCCAGTTCCCTTACTTGTGGCAATCGCTCCATTATTTTCTTTTCACCCAAATGGCGAAGATCCATTACTACATAAGAATCCATGGCTTCCCCAAAACCACGGCCTTCTTTAATTTCTGTCTCAATTGCCCTTGAAACGAGGTCGCGCGGACCAAGCTCCATTTTATCCGGGGCATATCGGGCCATAAACCGTTCCCCATTTCTATTAATTAAATATCCACCTTCCCCGCGACATGCTTCTGAGAGAAGAATACCGGTAGATGCAAGGCCTGTTGGATGGAATTGGATAAATTCCGGGTCTTTTAAAGGAATACCCGCGTTAAAACAAGCAGCCGTACCATCCCCCGTCATATTGATTGCATTAGTCGTTCTGCTCCAATAAACCCTCCCAAATCCTCCTGTTGCAATGACAACGGATTTCGCCTGTATGGCATGTATTTCACCGCTCCGTATATCCATAGCGATGATTCCTTCAAAATTTCCATTATCTACTGCAAGCGACAGAAGATGCCAATCATTATGAAATTTTACACCATTTTTTAGACACTGTTCATAAAGAGCATGTAAAATGACATGTCCAGTCTTATCAGCAGAATAGCAAGTTCTTGGACTTGATGCACCGCCGAACGGACGCTGGGCGATGCGACCATTCTCATCCCTTGAAAAGGGTACCCCGTAATAATCTAATTCGGAAATCACCTTTGGCATATTCGTTGTGAAAAATTCTACTGCGTCCTGGTCAGCCAGGAAATCACTTCCTTTTACCGTATCCATGAAATGGCTCTCAGGTGAATCATTTGCATCTCTGTAGCTCATTGCTGCATTGATACCGCCTTGTGCGGCCCCAGTATGTGAACGTGTCGGAAAGATTTTTGAAATACAAGCGACACGCAAGCTTTTATCTTCACTGGCTGAAAGGGACGCCATCATTCCAGCCCCTCCAGCGCCTACAATTACAACATCATAACTAATCATTTTTATTTCACCTCCTTATAGTGTTTAAGATTCTACTCTGTATTTTTCTACTCCAATCTCGTACAAGTCGTTTCCTTCACTGTCAACAGCCACTATACAAGGGTAATCCTTCACTTCCATACAACGGATTGCTTCAGGCCCCAGTTCATCAAAGGCGACTATATCTGCCTTCTTAATTGTATCGGCAATGAGAGCAGCAGCTCCGCCAATTGCTGCAAAATAGACCGCTCCGTTTTTCTTTATCGATTCAATTACTTCTTTGCTTCGTGGACCTTTACCGATCATGCCCTTCAACCCCTGTTTCATCATTTGCGGCGAGTAAGGATCCATGCGACCGCTAGTTGTTGGTCCACAAGATCCAATCACTTTTCCTGGCTTGGCAGGAGTCGGACCTGCATAATAAATGATTTGCCCTGCCACTTCAATCGGAAGAGGCTTGTTTTCTTCCAAGGCTTCTACCATTTTTTTATGAGCTGCATCACGTGCAGAATAAATGATTCCGGAAATTGACACTTGGTCTCCTGCCTTCAAATCTTTAATTTGATCATATGTTAATGGTGTGGTTAATTTTTTTATGGTTGTCATAATGTTCCCCCCCTTATAATATCGCTTCTTTATGACGTGCTGCATGGCAATTTAAAGTGACACAGACAGGCATCATGGCAATATGTGTTGGATAGGTTTCAATATGAACGGCAAACGCTGTTACCTTACCTCCGAACCCTTGTGGTCCAATTCCAAGTTTATTGATCCGTTCTAACAGTTCTACTTCCATTTCTGCATAAGCAGAGTTTGGATTCTGTTTACCCGCTTTTCTTGCCAATGCTTTTTTCGCTAATAATGTACATTTATCCATTGTTCCACCAATTCCAACTCCAACAATAACCGGTGGACAGGGATTTCCTCCTGCTTGCTTGATAGTATTCACAATAAAGTCCTTGACTCCTTCAATGCCTTCAGCTGGTTTGCACATTTTTACTGCACCCATATTCTCGCTTCCTGCTCCCTTAGGGAGAACCTCAATCTTCACTTTGTCTCCTGGAACGATTTTCATATGGATAACAGCTGGGGTGTTATCACCTGTATTTTTTCGATCTAAAACAGGGTCAGAGACGACAGATTTGCGCAAGTACCCTTCTTCATACCCTTGACGCACTCCTTCATTAATAGCCTCTGTTAAATCCCCGTCCACAATTCGGACGTCCTGACCAACTTCAACAAACACAACAGTCATTCCAGTATCTTGGCACATTGGTGCATCCTCTGCCCTAGCAAGTTTGATATTCTTAAGAATTTTCTCAAGGCTATATTTTCCAAATTGAGACTCTTCTTTTTTAAGACCAGTCATAATCAGGTTTTCCACATCTTTTGGAAGATCACAAGCAGCATGTATACAAAGATCTCTGATCGAGCTGCTTACTAGTTTTACAGATATTTCACGCATTTTTTCTCCTCCTGTTATTGAGATAGACTCTCGGCATTTGCCGAGCTAGATAGGACAAGGGTTTCCTTCCCCCATCCAAATGATTTCCCTCCTACTTTGTAGGAGTTTTTTTATTTAGAGCAATATTTCGAATTGGAAATGAATTGTCAAAATATTGTAGCTAAATCCAACGAAAAACACTTGACTTTTCAAAATCACCCCAATAATCGCGGTTGAAGGGACATTTTTCCTTACTAACCATGATTGAGGTGTTTATTATGAAACCGATTTTTATTCCGCAAGAAACCTATCAAAATTTTGTAATGGATCAACTCCAAAAACACTATTCAGGTGGTCTCTTAACACTTGTAAATAGGGACTGGCCTGTCATCACTAAACTTTGGATTACTGATCTTTCCGAAATCACCGTACTGTTAGCCGATATTTACGGAAAAAAAGGACCATTACCTCGAGATCCAGCATCCATGATGCGATCTTATCTACTGTTGATTTTAACGAATCCCACCATGAGTATTACGAAATGGGTCGATGAGCTTGTGCGTGTTCCTCTCTATGCCATTCTTAGTGGGTTTGAACCGGGCGATACGCCTGGTGTTGGTACATTTCACGACTTTTTTGACCGCTTATGGGTCTTTGATAAAAAGAACGTCACCCATAAAAAGAAAAGTAAAAGGTCCCGCAAGCGTAAACCCAAAAGAGGAAAGAAAGGGGAAAAGGCGCCTATCTCTAAACCTGGCCGGATAAAGCGATTGGTGGAATGGATCCTCCCTAGACTCGATCATAAAAAGGAACTTCCGTCAGACCGCCTTTTCCACTTCTTTCAAAATCAAATTCTTACCATTTCAGCCAAGTTAGGGTTACTCGGAAATCTGGAACAACTGAACGTTGCCGGCGACGGTACGCCCGTTGTCACTTTATCCCACATCCGAAGCAAGCCCACTTGTAACTGTCGCGCCCAAGGTATAGTGAAATGCAATCATGCCCGCACGCACTCCCAGCCAGACTGTGACAGCGATTGGGATAGTCATCGAGAAAAGTACTTCAACGGGTATCATCTCTACATGATTAATGCATGCGACAGTCCATACGACTTACCCTTATATCCGCGTCTTAATTTAGCTTCTTGCCACGACTCGGTCAGCTTTGTCGTTAGTTGGACTGAATTTTCACAACGATTCAACTTGGGCGCGGTAGATAAAATGCTTCTTGACGCTGCACATGATGCCGAAGCCATTTATCAACTGATTGACCATAAACAGGTGGAACCTATCATAGATCTAAACAAACGGTCCAAGAAAAACATGAAAACGGAAAGTGATATTCAAATTTCACCAGAAGGCGTTCCTATTTGTCCAATCGGGAAAAAGATGAAACCAAACGGCCACGATCACACACAGAATCGCCAAAAATGGCGTTGTCCAATGGCTTGCGGGAAGAAAAACACTTGTAAAACACCTTGTTCCACCGCTAAGTACGGACGAACCTACCATACGCACAGTAAGGATAATCTACGTCTATTCCCGAAAACGTCAAGGGAAACAGATAAATGGAAATTAATCTATAAACGACGCTCTTCCATAGAACGCTCAAACAAGCGAGAGAAGATTGATTATCATTTAGAAGCTGGAAAACATCGGTCAACCATGATGTGGTACATCCGTATTTTTGGAATCATGATTTGTCAGCACATAGACGCTTGGTACGCCCATCAAAAAGATGAACTTGCCTTTCTTAAAGGTCACATTTTTCCTTCCATAGCCTAATCGTAAGATTTTTAAAAAATAGTATAGGTTAGGCTTATTTTGGCATGCACTTTTTTTGAAAATCTTTGAAAATAGACTCTCGTTCATCAAAACATTCGTTATTCCCAGTAATTATTTGGAATTTTGATGGCTTTTCACTTAGAAATTCCGAGAGTATATTGAGAAATATTTTATATTTTCTTTTCCTCTATATTTTTAGAGATTAATATCAACATATTTTGCACATAAAGATATGTAATCAACATCATCGTCCTAATCGTAGTACAATTTCAGTTAATAGTATTTAAACCTTTAGTATGGCAAGTAGATTTCAAGAGTTCTATCTCCTAGAAATCAGGATCACCAAAGTCCTAATAACTTCCACCATGCACCTCCGACAACGAACCATATAACAATATGAATGATGGAGATGATAAATCCAAGTGACCACCATTTGTTTTGGGTTACATACCCAGTTCCAAAGAAAACAGGAGCTGGTCCGCTGCTATAATTGGTTAAACAGCCAAATAAATTACTAAATACAGCTAATAATAGTGCCGAAACAATCGCCGGTGCTCCAGCAGCTACCAAAACAGCTAGGAATGCTGCATACATTGCACTCACATGGGCCGTGTTGCTCGCAAACAAATAGTGGGAGTAGAAGTAAACCATGGATAAGACAACTAATGCCCAAATCCAAGACATGCCGCTTACAGCACCTTGCATTATTTCGCTAAACCATGGAATCATACCTAGTTCATATAGGAAGCTAGCCATCATGACCAAAACAGAGAACCAGATCAATGTATCCCAGGCACCTTCCTCTTTTTTAATATCTGACCATGTCAATACTTGTGTTACAAGCAATGCCCCAAGACCAATAAAAGCAGTTGTAGTTGCGTTTATATTTATATTTGATCCGAAAATCCATAGAACCAGAATTAAAAGAAATATACTGATCATATAAAATTCATTTTTTTTCAATGGTCCCATTTCTTTTAATTTCTGTTCAGCCATCTTTGATGCTGCAGGTGTTTCTTTAATTTCTGGCGGATACAGTATATAGATGACATATGGAATCAAAATTAAGCTAAGCACCCCTGGAACAATTGCAGCTGTGGCCCATTCTATCCAAGATATACGTTGACCAGTAATGTCCCCAGCAATTTGAGCAGCCAGAGGGTTGGCAGCCATTGCAGTCAAGAACATTGCTGACGTAATCATGTCCCCTTGGAAAGATGCTTTTGTTAAAAAAGCACCAATTTTCCTCTCCGTTCCATCACCAACCTTTGATCCGTAAGTTTCAGAAAGAGCGTTGATGATTGGCAGCAAAATACCGCCTGCCCGGGCCGTGTTTGATGGCATCGCGGGTGATAGAATTAAATCGCTGGCAACTAATGAATAGGATAAACCAAGTGTTTTTTTTCCAAATTTTTTAACAAACATATAGGCAACTCTCGTACCTAATCCTGTCTTAATGAAACCTCTCGAAATAAAAAATGCGATGACAATTAGCCAGATAGTTGTATTTTGAAATCCACTGAGAGCCTGATCAATGGAAAGTGTCTGCGTAATGACAGTTGCAGTCAGCGATAGGATTGCTACGCTTCCCATTGGCATTGGCTTAATTATCAAGCCTACAATCGTCGCAACAAAAATTCCGAATAAGTGCCATGCCTGATTAGACAAGCCTTCAGGTGGATTAATAAACCAAATCAAAGCACCAAGAACCAGTGTTACCAATAAAGGAATAAATTTTATTTCTCCTATAGTCTTAGTCGACTTTTGATGTATTTTCGCAATAGGAAAAGCCATTGTTTTACACTCCTTTTACATGTAATTTCATCGCTACAATACAACATAATTAAAGCTAAAATCATATATATCCCAAGAAAAAATAAATTGAATTTTTTCTTACTTAAATTTAGATTATAAATGTGCAGTTATTTTGAATTTTTTTAGTAAATATTTTGTACATAGTTTTCTGATGTGTGATAAATTTAACAACAGCAATTTAATTGTTTTAAACTAGTCACTAGTAATAGGAAATAATAAGGCTTTCTTTTCAGTAGTATCAACTGTACAGTATTTCCTATATTCTTTTTCCGATCTTCGATGTGATTATGAGTACAATGTGCAAATTTGGTACAAACGCTATCTTTTTAGATAAAGCTTTTATTAGAATTTAACTACTTTATAATTTATTAAAAAAGAGGCAAGCACTTTATAGAATGCTTGCCTCTTTTCTCTGTTAATTTTTTATACCATTAATCTAATTAGAAGTCTCTTCATCTCGGTATTTTAGAGTTCCTTTCCTGCGTCTAAACAAAATAAGCAGTATCGCTGTTCCTATTAGAACTAAGGAAATCACTTGGGCCACCCTCAATGAATTAGTCAACATTAGACTATCCGTTCTTAATCCTTCCACAAAAAATCTTCCGATTGAATACCACACCAAATACGAGAGAAATATTTCTCCTCGGTTTAGAGGATATTTACGAAGAACAACCAAAAGAACAAATCCTACAATATCCCACAGTGATTCATACAAAAATGTAGGATGATAGTAAGATCCATTAATATACATTTGATTGATAATAAAATCCGGCAAATAGAAGTTTTCTAAAAAGAGTCTTGTTACTTCGGTTCCGTAGGCCTCCTGATTGAAAAAATTTCCCCACCGTCCGATTGCTTGACCCAGAATGATACTTGGTGCAAGAATGTCAGTAAGTTTCCAAAATGAAACCCCTCTTTTTCTAGTGAAAAATATGGTTGTTATAACTCCACCAATGATTGCTCCATGTATTGCGATGCCACCATTCCAAATGGCAATAATATCTCCTGGATTTTCAGAATAATAGTCCCATTCAAACAATACATAATAAATTCTTGCGCTTATAATGGAAATGGGGATTGCCAAGATTAACAAATCAGCAAATATTTCTTGGGATATTCCTAATTTTTTTGACTCTCTTCGTAATATAAGCCACCCCATTAATATTCCTATCCCTATAATAATACCGTACCAATATACAGTAAACGGCCCAAGTTCAACTGCCACTCTATTTAACGGCTGAATATTCTCCAATTTGTATCTCTCCTCTTTAAAAATACTCTATCTTACCCTTTATAAAACAAAGCCGTTTTCTTCCAAAGGCAATATCTTTTTAAATTATGATTCTTTTTTCACCATTGTTGAAAGAGCGTCAATTTCTTTTTTCAATTTTTCATTTTCTAATTCCAATTTTGACAATTTTGTATCCAAAACTTTTGAATCGGATGTATCATGATCATTTTTATGATGACCATGACCTCCCATTCCTTTCATCATAAAAAGCATCATAATTGGACAGATCAATAATAATAACCATTCCATTCAAATCACTCCTAATCATTTTGTTAATCATACAAATAAAATAAGGAGAAATTATGAAGAAATCAAACACTATAAAGCGAAACTTCCATCAATGGGGGTTTTCTTCTTTTTATTGAACGAAAGGTTTCTATTTATTTACATACAAGTGATTTTTATCGTTTATTTTTTTAATTTGTTAAAAACTTCACAATTTCTGCACCATTCCTTATTATAATCATTTTTGATTACAATAAATGGAGGTATAAAGATGAAGCTTAAATTTACTGCATTATTTGTTTTTCTAATTCTTATATTGGCAGCGTGTTCGGCTAATAAGAGCACAGGTACAGATGAGAATAAAAAAAATCAAGAAAGAACGGAAGAAAACGGAAAAAACACCAAAGTTGAAGAGATGGTAACAACCAATACGAAAACATTGATAGGCAATGAATTTAATCTGGTGGCAAAAAAAGTTTCCCATCAATTAAATAATAAAGTAACTGTGGAAGCTTGGACATTTAACGGTTCTGTTCCAGGTTCCCAAATCCGTGTAAAAGAAGGAGAAAAGGTGAAAATTAATTTTAAAAATGAATTACCTGAGCCTACATCCATTCATTGGCATGGTATTACTGTCCCAAATGAAATGGACGGAATTCCAGGTGTAACACAAAACGCTGTCCAGCCAGGGGAAACCTTTACCTATGAATTTACTGCCTCAGTTCCCGGAACTTATATGTACCATACTCATCAAAATGCTGTAAATCAGTTAGATAAAGGATTATATGGATCTTTTATTGTCGATCCAAAAGAAAAAACATATGACCGAGATTACACCCTGATGCTAGACGAATGGATGAGCAATCCTGATGATTCCAGTATGTCCATGGACGATATGGCAGGTATGAATAATATGGAGAAAAGTACAAAATCAAGTGACCAAAAAAACACTTCGAATAAAAGTATGGCTCATAGCATGAATAATTATGATATTTTTACGATGAACGGGAAAAGCGGTGATGCAATAGAACCGTTAAAAGTAAAAGAAGGAGAAAAGGTTCGAATTCGTTTAGCCAATATCGGCTATTTATCTCACAATATCCACCTTCATGGCCATACCTTTAAAGTAGTGGCTATAGACGGCCAGGAATTGAATGAACCACAGGAAATCAAAAACGAGTTAATTTCGATTGCTCCTGGTGAACGCTATGATATTGAGTTTGTTGCCAATAATCCTGGCAAATGGTATTTGGAGTGCCATGGAAATATGACAGACACAAAAGGAATGAAAACGATGATTCAATATGAAGGAACTAATGAATCAAAGGATCAATCAAATCAAGAGGATAACTTACCTATATTCTCCTATACTAATTACGGCAAAACAAAAAATGATCATTTTTCTTTAGACCAAAAATACGATGTGGAGTATACAATGGATCTTAATGGAAATGACATGGATAATATTTGGACAATCAACGGTAAATCCTTTCCAAATATTGATGGACTTACGGTTAAAAAAGGAGATTTAGTAAAAGTGAAACTAACCAATAGTTCTTCTGCCGATCATCCAATGCATCTCCATGGACACTCTTTTCAAATACTAAGCAAAAATGGAAAGGCATTAGAAGGTGCAGCCATTATAAAAGATACAGTCAATGTGAAACCAGGCGAAGAGTATGTGGTTGCTTTTGAAGCAAATAATCCAGGTAACTGGTTGTTCCATTGCCATGATTTGCATCATGCAACCGCAGGAATGGTAGATATTATTAAATATGATGGATACAAAGCAAACTTTGCGCCGGATCCTAACACAGATAATAAACCTGAATAACCAAACTAGAAAAAGAATACGGTGGGCGTAAGATAGCCACCGTATTCTTTAATTATTTTTATCCTTTTTTGTTCTGATAAAAAATCCTTGTGATATTTTTATTGGTAATAATCCAACAAATGTACTTTACTGTTACATAAATAGCATCATTAGATAATTGCATATAGATTATATTTATTTTCCTTTTAAGTTGACAACATCTCTTTCCCAAGTAAATGATCTTGAAGGAATATTATCAATGTCTTTCAATTGAAGTGTAATACTATCTTTAGATATTGTTCCTTTCCATTTTAGATAACCTACTAAATGATGAGAGTCCTCTTTGATTGGTTCCCATTCAAATTCACCATTTGTATTAACGACTGTTCCAAATGCAAGTTGTACCAGCTTATCCAACTGATATTGTAATACATCTCCAGAGTGAGTATTCATTTCAACTTCAAACACTAACTCATCAGATGTACTTTTATCTGGTAAAAATGTAGTTTTTACAGAAACTGTGCCTTGTATATCTAATCTCGATAAGGAGGATTCAGATTCTTTATCTTTTGTAGAATCGTTTGATTGTGTATTTTCACCTTGCGCTGCGATGGTGTTTTTCTCTGACAATATATTAGGTAGTGCCAACTGCTTTATATAAAACCAACCAATAAATATAATAATAATAAAGGCTCCAACAATCATAAAATACTTATTTTTATTCACTTTTTTTCCTCCTCATAAATTGTTCACCTAGTAATAGTCTCAAAAATTTATGCAGACACAGTTGAAGAAATATGAACAATTTGTGACTCTCTTACGCAAATAGCCTCTTCTTACTCAGAGACTTTATTTCTTATAAAAAATTTATTGACAATAATTTATAGCCTAAATTATTATTAGAAATGAGATTCGTTATCAACTATACACGAGATGAAAAAATATGGTATCCAGCTTTTTATTGGCTTTTCGCGAAGGACTAGAAGCAGCGTTAGTAATTGGAATTATACTTGCACAATTAATAAAAATGGATCGTAAATCATTATCAAAATATGTTCATTTTGGAGTAGTTTTTGGCTTTATAGTATGTGCAGTTGGAGGTTACATCGTTTTTAGTTTCTTTAAAGAAATAGAGGAGTCCTCTGAAGTATTTTTAGGAGGATATATGAAATTGATAGCTGCAGGATTAATTGCCTATTTCCTCACGGTCAACATTAATTTCTTCATCTAATTGAGCTTGGTAGCATCTTGTTTCAACACGAACGACCTTCTTTTCGAACTTCTTTTTATTGAAATTCGCTTTAACATGGGTAGAATAAAAGCTACGGAGGGATCAACCAATCCTTTATTCATCGCTTCCTTTTTCCTTATACTCTATGGGTTGATATGGGTCGGTACTTGATGACATAAAAATAGATACGGGCCCTTTAGTTTTCGCACGCCCAAGTTCTTTTCTTAATAAACTAGATGCCCCGTTTTTAATATCAACCCATTCTCCCTCTCTAAAGAGAGTCAGGCATTTGGTGTACATAACAACAATAGGAACAACCAAACGAGCAGCTCGCATAAGGGTTTAGTGAATGTGTATATCCCAAAAGAAAGCCAGTACCTTTATGAAGAATTGTTTTTGGGTACTTATAGAGTAAGTCACTTTTCAGAATGAACCCCTCTCATTCTTTGCAGGGCAAATCTCATTCATTATTGGATATCTCGTTTTTCCATAACCAAAAGTTTTGTCTTCATTTCTAAACCACCACGATAACCAGTTAATGATCCATTTTTCCCTATTACACGATGACAAGGTATTGTGATTAAAATTGGATTAGCCCCAATTGCTATCCCAACGGCACGAACAGCAGCAGGGTTATTTATATCGTTTGCAATGTCGGAATAAGACTTTGTCTGCCCATATGGAATCTGACAAAGAGCATTCCATATTGCAATCTGAAATGGTGTTCCATTGTAATCAAATGGAACAGTGAAAGTTTTCCGTTTGCCTTCTAAATACTCCATGACTTCAACTGCATAAGGTCTAAGCTTTTTATAGTCTTCAAAAAGGAGACTCCCTGGAAAACGTTTCTTAGCCCACTCAGACAATTCATCGAATGGTTTGTTCTGTGAGCCAACATAGCATAACCCTTTAGATGTGGATGCTATATAAAAATTCCAATCTTCATAACACAGCAAAGACCAATAAAATTCTGGCTTATTCTTTAATTCCATTCTTCATTTCCTCCATATTATTTTTTTGACGATGCAGCTGACGATATTGTGCTGGTGTATACCCCGTTTTCTTTTTAAATAAAGAAATAAAATAGGGTGTGTTAGCCATACCTACACATACGGAGATATCTGCAATAGCTTTATTTGTTTGTATTAAATACTTTTTTGCCACGTTTAATCGAACCTGTTGTATATATTCAGTGGACGTAATACCTTTCATTTTTTTAAATGTTCGATGCAAATGATAGGGACTCCCATGACTCATATCCGCTAGCGTATCTAGCGTTATTTTTTCTGTAAAATGTTTATCAATGAATTCAGTAACAAGTGTAATCCATTCATTATCAGGCAATCTCTCATTAGTAGGCTTGCAGCGTTTACAAGGACGAAAATTTGCTTTGAGAGCTTGTTCGGCATTTTGAAATAACCGTACATTTTCTTTTTTGAGAATGCGAGATTTGCATGATGGTTTACAAAAAATCCCCGTTGTTTTAACAGCATAAAAAAACTGGTCATTGTACGAAGCGTCATTGTCTATTATTGCTTGCCACTTTTCGTCTGTCATTATTCCAATATCATTTAACACGTCATGTTCATGATTCATATAAAATCGATTGTTGATATTGTCCTTCATATATCTCACCTCTTCTACATTATATCCTCTATGAATTCAGAATGTATGATTCCGGGAATAAAATAGCAAGATATTGAAATTGAACATTTATTTAGAATCGTGAAAAATGATTCCAAGACCGTTTCGTTCACCAGAAGTAATTGTACTTACACCGTGACGAACCGTATATTTATAATATCCTTTTTTACCAATTTCAAAAAGAGAAATCCTTAAAAAAGTGCACTTTAGGTCTACTATTGTCAAGCTATGTGAGGTAACATCAGCTCCGAGGAGTAAACTTTGATAAAAAAATGTGAAAGATGTTAAAGTAACTTATTCACATGTAAAAATTTACCATTGTCATTTTCGTCCTTTTTACCAAAAAAGACAAGCCAATTTCGTCATTTCCATTGTGAAATTGTGGATAACTACTTTTCTCTTTCCCAACACCACATCCTTTTGTTATAATTATGGCACTAGGTAAATCTAATTTGCATTGGTTTTCCCAGTTGTACTATATCCTCGTTTGTTAGTGTTTGCCCGCGCAAGGCTTCTAACAGTCGCGAGGATATTTCTTTTACCGTTTTTTTGACGCGCTTCAATGCTTTCGACCCTTGCTCATGAAGCACCATTATGATTTCTGTAATCTGGGCCAATAAATAATGATTTTTCATGGCATTGTAATTTTTACTGCTTGCGTGTTGAATGTGATAGCGTAGGTTTTTTTGTCTGTTAAATCCCTCGTTTTCTATTTTCCAACGGCTTCGTCCAGTGTTAACGAGCCTTTTGGCATTCTTTTTTGTGATTTTTATGTTGGTAAGGAAAAGAAACTTTTGTTTTCCCTTTTTCGTCTCCATTTCGTATTCCAGCACACTTTGTTGATGTTCCCTATAAACAATTCCGTTCACCCAAGTAATTCTTCCTTGTTGGCTATCTTCATTTATATTCAAGACATTGTCTTCCATATTTTTTAATACCTGAAACTCACTGGCAATACTTTTGATGCGATCTTCCTTGAATCGAAATAAATAGTTCCACTTATATTTCTTGCATTGGTTAAAGACCTTTTCACACGCATAAAGACTATCGGCAATGATACAGATGGGCAGCCGTTTGAATGTGTCTTTAAGTCTTGTAGCCAATCGATAAAAAGCATTTAGTTCACAATCTTGTTTCTCCACGTCTTCCGATTCATTTTCAATAAATTCTGAGTCAACACTCAGCACCATATCTCCAACAACCAATTTAGCTTCTAGGACGTGATGCATATAGATGGTCTTTGTTTTTTCTTCACCCGTTTCCTTATCCTTTTCCTTGTAATTTCGTCTCAAGCAGTGGTCACAATGCTTTTCATTAAACGTGAAAATGCCTGTACCATCAATGATAACGCCCCAATATTTCCCCTCAATCCGATAAGAATCAAAGCACCTCTTTTTCAATAATTCTTTGATCATGTACGTTCGGATATGTTCAAGTTCTGCTGGTTTCAACCGAGAAAGAAAATTATTGATTGTGTCATAGTGGGGTAATTCTTCCAAATGTTCAATCCCTAAAATTTTTCCTATATTTTCAATGCACTCGTCCTTGTTGAATTCATTCGTCATTTCACGCATGCTTTTTAGATTACAGGTGTTTTTTAAAATAACCATCATCAAAAGGACTTCTGGGTCATAAATGGTATAGCCCTGGTGTCTTGGATCCTTTACTTTTTTAAGCAACTTATTAAAATCTTTAAAAAAGTGTTTCTGCGTTTTCAGAAACTCGAATAAAAAGTTTATCCCTTTTTCTTTATCACGTTTGTCTTTTCTAGTTATCATAAAAAAAATCCTCCCAAATATCAATATAATAGGGTTTTGTATATCCTAATTATCCTATATTTGGCGAGTGTTAGGTGGAATTATCTCGAAAAACTTTTACTCTTCAGAGCTGAGGTAACATTCATACAGCCCGTTAATATATGATGATGAAATCTTTCTTTAGCTTATAAGCAGAATTAATTCTTTATTTCTTCTATTCTGCTCTTCCTCAGATGCTAAATCATATTTTTTTAAAAGATGAAATAGTATGTTTAATATTTGCTGTGAATGATTTTTTTTTAGAAAGCTATATAAATCTTCAACTAAAGATTCAGGTAGTAAGTTTTGTTGAATCTCAAGCTTTTTAACTACACTTTCGTAAGAATGGTCTATATTGCATTTTCCCATAAGAATCCCTCCATAACTATTTCGTGCATCAAATAAATGAAAAAAGAATCCATTTCTGATAAGGTTAAAACAACAACGAAATAACCACAGAAAGGATTCTTATAATGGCTACTTTACCGCAATTAACGCTAGATTTCAATCGTCAAATAAAAATAACAAATAACAAATAATGGAGGTGCTCTTTCTTCGGATACAGGTGAACTTTTGTTTAGAGAGTTCGATGAAAAAATCGATTTCTCTAAGACATTGGCGAAACACTTACACTTGAAAGACACGAGAGCCTACTATGTCCATTCCAATGAAAATCTACCTTGTCAAAAGATTTATCAAATGATTGCTGGATATACCGAAGATGATGCAGCTGATTATTTAACCGAAGATCCTGTATTTACTGAAATCCTTGGAACGCCTGCCTTAGCTTCCCAACCTAGTTTATCTCGATTTTTTAAACGATTTGATACCGAATCCATCGAGCAATTGGGGCATGCCAATCAGGAACTACTCGATAAAGTTCATTCGTATAGAGAATCGAAGGCACTCATCTTGGATTTGGATTCTACTCATGCCGATACCTACGGATGCCAAGAATCTTCGGCGTACAATGCTCATTATGGAACAGTTGGTTTTCATCCTTTCGTTGCCTTTGACGGCGTAACGGGCGATTTTTTAAAAGCTCAATTACGCCCAGGAAATGTCTATACATCTAACGGTGTGGTGGCATTCATTCAACCACTGATCGAACATTACAAGGAGATATTTCCTGAGACATCCCAGTTTCTTCGTGGGGACAGTGGTTTTGCGGTTCCTGCTTTGTATGATTTATGCGAAAGGGAATCGGTTTATTATGTGATTCGTCTGAAATCAAATGCTACGCTTCAAAAAATAGCACAAGAATATTATCCATCTTCTAACATCACCAATGTGACAAAAACAGAATGTTACCTGAATTATTCATAGAAATTCAAAGATCACTTACGAACCCTTGTATATCAAGGGATTCAGCTGTGTTAGTCATGCATCAAATAAATGAAAAAAGAACCCATTTCTGTTACAGTTAAAGTACGAACAAATAACCAACAGAAAGGGTTCTTATAATGGCTACTTTACCGCAAATAACACTAGATTTCAATCGTCAAATTAAGTTGTCTAATGATGGAGGTGCTCTATCATCCGATACGGGTGAATTCTTGTTTAGAGAATTCGATGAGAAAATTGGTTGCTTCTCCACATTGGAGAAGCATTTAGAGCTAAAGGACGACAGACGTTACTTTGTTCATTCAAATGAGCAATTAGCTTCGTCAAAAAATCTATCAAATCATTGCTGGATATCCTGAAGATGACGCTGCTGATCAATTGACGAACGATCCTGTTTTTACACAAATTGTTGACACAAATGCGTTAGCTTCTCAACCCAGTTTGTCTCGTCTGTTCCCACGATTTGATAACCAATCCATCAAACAATTAAATCAAGCAAACCAAGAACTTTTGGACAACGTACATCAATTTAGAGATTCCAAAGCAATCATTCTGGATTTGGATTCCACCCATGCGGATACATACGGAGACCAAGAAGCTACAGCTTTCAACACGCATTATGGGACCATCGGTTTTCACCCATTGGTTGCGTTCGATGGCGTAACAGGTGATTTTATAAAGGGTAAACTGCGACCAGGCAATGTCTATACTTCCAACGGTGTTGTGGATTTTGTACAACCACTCATCAGCCATTACAATGAAAAGTTTCCAGAGACGATACCATTCTTACGTGGAGATAGTGGTTTTGCTGTTCCGGCTTTGTATGAGCTTTGTGAAGAGGAATCCGTTTATTATGTCATTCGTTTGAAATCCAATGCAAACTTGCAGCGACTTGCCGACGAACTTCATCCCTCAACCACACCAACCGACGTGACAAAGTCGGAATGCTATTATGAGGAAACCGAATATCAAGCAAAATCATGGTCCAAACCAAGAAAAGTGATCATCCAATCTGTTCGTCCGGCTGGCGAATTGTTTTTTACGCATGCATTCTTTGTAACGAACTTGATAGATGCATTCTCTCCAAAAGACATTGTTCGATCCTACCAAAAAAGAGGAACGATGGAGAACTATATCAAGGAAGCAAAAAATGGTTTTTACCTGGATCGAATGAGCAGCCATAACTTTGAGACAAACGAAGTAAGGATGATGCTAAGTTTGTTAGCGTATAACCTAACGAATTGGTTACGCACACTTTGTTTTCCAGAAGAACAGAAAAACATGCAAATTCAGACGATACGAACAAGGATCGTTAAAGTTGCCAGTAAATTGGTGAAATCAGGACGATCCTTTTACTTTAAATTATCTTCCAGCTTTGTGTATCAATCGTTTTTCTGGAAGGTACTACAACGAATTCAGAGCCTCAAGCTAGAATGAACCACAAATAATGATCATCCTAACATTTTTTAAAGGCCTCCTTCAAACCAAGGGAGAAGTATGTCCAAAAGTGGCCATTTTTTAGTGCTACTAACTGTACCTCATGATAATTATCATAATCACACCCTATTTTTAAATAACACAACAGAAAAATGCTTGGCTTCGATGTCAAATCAAGCTTTTATTTGGATGTATGAATAATTCAGGTATATATTGTTTGATTTCTCTGGATAAAAAAACTGGTAAAAATACCCATTTACAGACCTATTAACTATTTAATAATCCTATCAAATATACATACTCAAAAAGGAATGGTGAATTTTGAAAATTAGTTTGATAAAGACAGTATTCTAGTAGAAATAGGATAATGTAGCTATCAGCATTTTGAAATGAGATGAAATTAATGTGAAGTTAATAAAAAGCACGTGGAGAAAATAAAAAAGAATGAATTTGTATGAGAGAATTAAAGAAATATAGGATGTTTTTCTCTATGATTTTGGGAATAAGTTTAGGTTTAGCAACTAAACGGAAGTCAGTTAGCAGACTTGCCCCGCCTAGCTAGTGAACATGCCCGGCAACTAAATCAAAACCACCAGTGTGAATGTACTGCACCCCAAAAGTTAGAGTATAGAATCTAACTTTTGGGGTGTAGTACAGCATAGCCAGAGGTTTTCTATACCACTTAATAAGCAACAACCAATTTTTTAATTGTTTGTTGCTCTTTTTACTTATTTATCTACTCCATTTGCTAATTCTGCTAGAAAACGATCTCCTGAAATCTCCATCTTATAGAGCGCTTCGTTCAGGTTTGCATAAAAAATGGGATCCCTAGCTTTTTAGTTTTTTATAGTTGAACAAATGTTGCTAGCAAGTTCCAAATTGCATGGGCTATTATGGGAATCCAAATATTATTAAAACGAATTGCTAAAAAACCTAATCCAAATCCTAACCAAACCATTTGAAAAGGATTACTATGGATGCTCGCAAAAAGTATGGAAGAAACGATTAGCATTAGATATTGGATTCTTTTTGAAGGAACCAATATCAAAAGACCTCTATACAATAGCTCCTCTTGTATAGGAACTAGAACGGCAACTCGAAATAATACTATTAATAAATGAAATGGATGAAGCTGTGGCATTTTAATCATACCAAAAGAACCTGGAAAACCCATTGAAGCTTGCTTTAAAATAACTACTGCTACTAAAACGAAGAAGATCCATACATAACTTTTCTTATCTTTAAGTAGGGTAATGTTAAATAAATGTTTATACTGTTTTCCACAAACAAGGAATAATACAATAACAAATCCTATAACCACTATTCGATTCTCGATTTTAAAAGTTAATGACTCAGGAATATCTTTAAGAAAAAAAATAAATTTCGGAAATTTTAAGTTTTCGAGTAAAAAAGAAATTAAGGTTATACTTATCAATAGAATCGCTTTTTTTAGCATAGATAAATTCAACGCTGATTACTCCTCTCTTATATTTCTTATACTAACTCATTTCATTTAATTTCCCAACAACTTACTTTTCCAATCCTTTTATACGTTATTAAACATAAAAAAAACTATAGATACAATCTACAGTTCAAGATAAACGCCAAGTTTGAAGCAATAGTCTGCCTAAAGTTTTTTGAAGCATAACATTGCCAAAGCGGCGAACTTATAATTCAAGTCACATAGACTGTGACGTAAACCATTAGATTTCCTAGGAATAAACCATAATGATACTAAAGGTTTTTTAGATAAATAAATGTATCGTTTGTTCCAAATGCAGTGAGCTAAAACTTAACTACATTATTTATAGAGATGTAGTACTCCAAGCAGCTGAGAGTTCCGTCAATGATTTACCCAAAGAGTTTGCGCTGTTCCAAGCAGCTGAGAGTTCCGTCAATGGTTTACCTAAAGAGTTTGCACTGTTCAACATTGAGTTATTTACTAATCTGATATTATCTTTTTTGTCTTTGGTCATTTATATTTGCTCCTGATTTTTCGTAAATTATATGGATATTTATTTATTTCATATAATTATTTTATACCAGATTCTAGTAAGAAAAAAGACAAATAAGAAAATACAAAAACTAATCAAAAATCAACTACAGCTTTGGGTGGACGATCTTCCCAACTACATCAATGCTTATTTGCCGATTTCATTCTGCGAAGTTTGAGTCTTTAAAATTAGAAAGTATGAATTATTTCTTACAAAGATCAAAAAAAGAACACAAGTTCTTTTGATTAAGTATAATTATACCAATAGTTCTATTTTTAAACTTATAAAATTTACGAGGAGAGTTTTTATGAAAGCTTGGGAAGCAGCATATGTAGGTGGAATTATAGATGGTGAGGGCAGTATTACTTTAACTAAAATGCATAAAGGTGAAAATAGGAGACCGTGTATAACAATCACATCTACCGACTGGGAACTTCTTATATATGTTCAGTCTTTAATAGGGGGAAGGATTGTGAATAAAAAAAATTACAATCCAGAGCATCATCTAAAAGCATATACGTTATTTATAAAGAAAAAAGAAGATGTCTTTTTTACTTTAGAAAAGATTTATCCCTTTTTAAGAATTCACAGAAAAAAGAAGCGGGCCAGATGGATTTTAAACCATTATAATGAAGTCACCCCACGAAATGGAAAATATACAGAAAAATTATTAAAAGAAAAACTTCTATTTGAGGAAAATTTTTTTAAGATTTAAAGACAATGTGAATTTAACGATATATTTGCCATGAATTTAATCACATTTTACCAAGTCTTGATTTATCTATATTTTATCTATATTTTTTCTCCATTTCTTTCTTAAGGATTTATAAGATGATGTATTAAAGGCAAAAAAAGATGATTTAATGCTAATAATAGCAACATTATCTTAATAAAAAGAATATAGGCAATTATATTGTTAAGCATTTTTCTAACGTAACATCGAGCTTGATATATAAAACATACATGAGCTAGAAATAGATTACATTCAATTTTATACACACAAGTATTGGTTTAAATACCATTTGCTAGTTATGACAGTATGTTTTTCGGCTCATTAATAAATTATTTATCTAGAAAAAGCAAATTCCCCCTTTTTATTTATAAAATAAAGCATAAAATTCCTTTTATTAAAAAAGCATAAAGTTTCCAAAAGGAAATTTTATGCTCTACGTCACAGACAAATAAAAAACCACCAAATATGTATTTGGTGGAGACGGTGGGACATGTTATTCCATGCTTTCGTCATGGCACTGACTATATCTTGAACCTAAAATTTAGGTCCCCCGGCGTATTATACGAAATATAAATTTGCTTTTCAGCAGAATTTCGCATCCTAGTACTACCAACTGCTTGGCAGCCTATAAGTCGATACACGGCTGTTGAATTGCTTCACATACCGCTCGGCATTGCCTTATCACATTTAAGTGACTTAGGTTTCACCGATAAAGCCGGATTTTCACTTGTATGTTGCCATACAAGGCGACTAAATGTTAATCGAACCCACGTCCAGAAACATCGGCACTTAAGCTTCTACGAGTGTAGTCAACATATTCGTATTTCGCTCATTCTTCTGCCTGCTGACTGGCGTCCGATGAGCTAGTCTGATTGTTCTCTTCCTTCATCCTCAGACGGTGGAATCCGGCGTAGCCCACTTAAGTTGAGTCCCTTACCCTACCACATGGGCGATGGAGGGAGGAACCGCTAAGCGCTATTAAGCAGCTAAAGCGAAGTTGTTTTGTTGTTTGCCAGTTATAGGCTTTGACGTTTTAACGAGGACGATCCCCTCGACTCGCAACTTAAGCTCGAACTATCCCTGTCGAATCCGTAACGTCCCCATTCGGATAAAATCTTGTGATTGTTACATCACTCGATTCACGCATATTGCGTTAACGTTAGGAAGCTCAAAAATAGGAGCTTTAGTTTGCTTGTCTTATCGACATAAATTATTATAACATACTTCACTTAAATTTCAATTGTAAAGTATTGGATTACATTTTTTGTCTTTCGCGAAGTGCCCGCTCGATATTCCTGCTCGCTTCTTTCTTTTTCAATGTTTCACGTTTATCATAATTTTTCTTACCCTTACCTAAACCGATTAAAACCTTCGCAAACCCATTTTTCAGATAAAGCTTTAACGGTACAAGGGAATAGCCGACTTCTTTTGTTTCACCAATTAGTTTTGCTATTTGTTTATTATGAAGCAAAAGTTTTCTTGTCCGTAAAGGATCATGGTTGTATCTGTTTCCCTGTTCATACGGGCTGATATGCATTCCATATAAAAATACTTCCCCATTTTGAATGCGGGCATACGATTCCTTTAAGTTAACTCTGCCGCCGCGAATTGCTTTTATCTCTGTACCTTGCAAAACAATTCCAGCTTCATATGTTTCTTCTATAAAATAATCATGATTTGCTTTTTTATTTTGTGCAATTACTTTACCTTGGCCCTTTGGCATTATCTCTTCCCCCTGACTATAGCCATTATTGTATCAAATAATAGCTATACAAACAATTTTACAAGTTGCGACAGGGAAGGAGATTTTCCTTCCCTATCCGTTTAACGCCGTTTTTTCTTTCTTTTTGCTTTTGGCGCATTCTCGAAAAACTTTCTTTCTTTTTTGCCTTTTCTTTTTGACTCACCACTGCCACTGCTTTTCTCTTTATCTCGACTTGATTTTCCTTTTCGTGGAGATTTAGAAGTGCTTCCAGTAGAGAAAACTTTCCCGTCTTTTTTCGGATCTCTCCGGCGTGTTCCTTTCATTCCAACGATTTCGAAATCAATTGCTCGCTCGTCTTTATTGACATTTACAACACGAATAGTAATTTCATCACCGATTCTAAACACCTTGCCTGTTCTTTCACCAATCATCGCAAAATGACGCTCATCGTAACGATAATAATCATCTGTCATATAGCTTACATGGACTAGCCCCTCGATTGTATTGGTTAATTCTACAAACATACCGAAGTTGGTTACAGAACTGATGATACCATCATATTCCTCACCAATTTTATCTAACATATACTCCGATTTTTTCAATTCATCGGTTTCACGTTCTGCCTCAACTGATCTTCTCTCCATATTGGAAGAGTGTTCCGCGATATCTGTCAGCTTACTGTTCCATTTTTCTTGAGTAGGCGCACTAATATCCCCTTCAATTAAATACGTGCGAATCAAGCGGTGGACAATTAAATCCGGATAACGTCTGATTGGCGATGTAAAATGGGTATAAAACTCCGTTGATAACCCGAAATGTCCTAAGCTTTCTGGATAATATTTAGCCTGCTGCATGGAACGAAGCATAACAGTTGAAATAACCATTTCTTCTGGAGAACCTTGTACCGATTCGATTATTTCCTGCAAAGCACGTGGATGAACGGAATTGGCAGTACCTTTCACAATATAACCAAAATTAGTAATAAACTCAAAAAACCTTCTTAATTTTTCTTCTTTTGGATCTTCGTGAATTCGATAAATAAACGGAACCTGCATCCAATGGAAATGCTCTGCAACTGTTTCATTTGCAACAAGCATAAATTCTTCGATCAATTTTTCCGCAACAGAACGTTCTCTTAACACAACATCCTGGGGTTTTCCATCTTCATCCACTAGCACTTTTGATTCTTTAAAATCAAAATCAATTGCACCCCGTGTCATTCTTTTCGTACGCAATATTTGAGCAAGCTTTTCCATCAACTCAAACATTGGAACAAGTGGCTCATATTTGCTTGTTAGCTCTTCATCTTTATCCTGCAAAATAGCATTAACATCGGAATAAGTCATTCGCTCTGTTGTTTTTATAACACTTTGGAAAATTTCATGTGCTACTACTTCGCCGCTAGGACTAATTTCCATTTCACAAGATAATGTTAAACGATCCACTTTCGGATTAAGGGAGCATATTCCATTTGAAAGACGATGTGGAATCATTGGAATAACACGGTCTACTAAATAAACACTCGTGCCTCTCTCTTCTGCTTCTACATCAATTGGAGAAGTTTCCGTTACATAATAGGAAACATCAGCAATATGTACACCAAGCTTATAATTTCCTTTTTCCAGCTTCGTAACAGTAACTGCATCATCCAAGTCTTTCGCATCTGCACCATCAATTGTAACAATCGTTTCGTTGCGCAAGTCTCGTCTGTTTTTTATTTCTTTCTCATCGATTGTTTCAGGCGTTTTATCTGCTTGCTCTAATACTTCATCAGGAAAAGCCAATGGAAGTCCATGCTTATGTATAACCGATAAAATGTCTACACCTGGATCATTTTTATGTCCTAAAATTTTTACGATTGCACCTTCAGCATTTTTCCGACCTTCCGGATAAGCCGTTAATTTTACAACTACTTTATGTCCTTCAACAGCACCCTTTGTACTTCCCTTTGGAATAAAGATGTCTGTTGCGATTTTTTTATCATCTGGAATAACAAACCCGAAATGTTTGCTTTCAGAATACGTACCGACGATTTGCTGTACGCCTCTTTCAATAATCCGGACAATCGTTCCTTCTCGTCTTTGACCTGAACTCTCCGATGTAACACGAGCCAATACAATATCACCGTTCATGGCGTTATTCACTTCGTTAGGTGGGATAAATATATCATCCAACCCTTTCTCTTCTGGAATGACGAATGCGAATCCTTTAGCATGTCCAGCAATTTTACCTCGTACTAAATTCATTTTTTCTGGGAGGCCATACCTATTGCTTCGAGTACGTACAACTAATCCCTTCTCTTCCATCTGCACAAGCGCTTTTACAAAATCTTTAAAGCCAGCAGAGTCTTCAATCCCAAATGCTTCCTCCAGCTCTTGTACCGTTAATGGTTTGTATGCTTCATCTTTCATATAAGTTAAAAGTTTGTCTATGTGAATCTGTATAATATCTTCCAATTTGCAACCTCCTTTATAGGTGCTTTTCTTTTATTCTTTCCAATCTAAACGTTCTAAAAACGCATAAAAGTCCGCAAATACCGTTTCTTTTTCTTTATCATGGGTAATAACATGACCAGAATTTTCGTACCACTTGATTTCTTTAGGACTTCCTTCTACTTCTTGATAAATAATATTGGCACTGTCGGTATTAATCATATGATCATTTCTTGCTTGGATCACAAAGGTTGGTGCATAAATAAGATCCACGTTTGCACGGACATCCGCAATTAGCTGTTGCAACTCTTTTAATGTATTCATAGGCGCGAATTGAGCCATTTCTTGTTCAATTAGTTCTTCTGATTTTCTTTCGCGCATTTTATAATTGCGTGCGTATTCTAAAACACCTTCATACATTACTTCTTCACTTTTTATGTACATAGGTGCACACATTGTTATAATACCCTTCACAGGTACAGTGTAACCTAATTTCAGTGAAAATACGCCTCCAAGAGAAAGTCCTCCAACCGCTATTTCATCATACCCCTGATTTTTCAGAAATTCATAACCTGCCATTACATCCTTCCACCAATCTTTAGGACCATACTGTGTTAATTCTTCTGGTGGAACTCCGTGTCCTTTTAATAAAGGGATATGGCAAGTATAACCTTTTGTATTTAAAAACCTTCCTAATAACCGTACATCTGAAGTATTTCCTGTAAAACCATGCAGCAATAATACAGCCCTTTTATTATCTCCATTAAACGTTAATGGTTTTTGTTCAACTACTTTCATGTATAGATTCTCCTTTACTTCTATAAATATCAATTCCAGCTTCTTATTATGCACAACATTTATGTTATCTTATTTTTCTGCGAGCAGTAAAATAATATGACTACCCTGAAAAGTGGTTTTGGGTGTCTCGAATAGTCCGCAGTCAGTATACATTTCACTTTCCATGGGGCTCATCTTACGAGCCTACTCGGAGCTAAAGCTACTTCTTTTCATGCGCCATTATGCACTGTTGTTGCTTTTGCTGGCTATATTGTTTATTGTAGGCAGAGTTAATCCGAACAATCCAGTATAATCTTCTAAATATGAGTTAAATAATACTATTTTTTGTATGATGGTTCTAGTGATCCTCAGTTTCTTAATATGTAAGAACTCTATTCGTATAAAAAGCAGTGAGTTTTGCATTTATGTTTTTGTTCTTTTCGTTAGGATAAAAATTCGAAAAAAACCTGACCTTCCTAAGGCCAGGTTTTAAATCTATACCAGACTAGTTTTACAAATCAAAATAACTTACTCCAATTGTTAAAACAAAAAACAGGATTGCTAGCACAATTGTAGTATTGTGAAGAATTAAATCTAAGCCTCTTGCTTTTTGTTTTCCAAAAAGCTGCTCTGCTCCTCCTGAAATGGCACCGGATAATCCAGAGCTTTTACCAGATTGAAGAAGTACTACTACTATTAAAGCTACTGCAACAATAATTAGCAACGTAATTAAAACTGTGTGCATCATCACACCTCCATTAAGACGAACATTATTACATTACTATAAATGTAACATATTTTAGAAATGGGAACAATAGCTTGTTGGGGAATAAGAGAGACTTTTCCAACTATAATCTATTTGTTTTGTGATTGTCTACCATGAAAAAAAGGTTCCGCAGGTGGAATACACTTCGCTTTCCTGTGGGCGAGCGTCGAGCCTCCTCGCTGCGCTGCGGGGTCTCGTCTTTCTCACTTTCCCACGGGAGTCTTCGTGTATTCCACCTGCTGTCTGCTTCAACCCTAGTTCATAACAAAATAGAAAGCTGCTTCTTTTCAAATGAAAATTTGGTTGCATAGTTGTCTACATAGAAAAAAGGTAATACAAACTCTCAATGAGTCCAGTCCGCAGCCTGCTTCAACATAACAACAAACTCAATCACACTTGCCTATTTTCATTCTTCATGGTCAAATTTTTGTTTGCATATGTTGTACCATGATCGGGTTGTGGCTTAGTATACTTTGTTTTCTACTGTGAACTGTGTTTTCTCGTTTGTTCTTCGGCACGGGATCTTTTTGCGAAACATAGCTAATATCATTGGAAAATATTAGTTTCTTTATCTTGTCTAGTAATTAATTTTTCGATAAGAATTCATCTAAACAGTCGAATTGTGAGGACATTCCTTCTACTACTCCCATTTCCATTACTTGTTGCAGGTCTTCTGATGAAGCAAAGCGGGAACGAATGGTTAATTTGGTATTCTCCCCTTGTTCAATAAAATGGACGGTAATTAGTAAACTAGGCATCTCAGATATGGTATTTCCTTCTTTATCAGCAAAACTATCTATGTAGACAATTTTATTCGGAGAATCAATTTCTTCATAAACCGCTTTACCCCAAGATTCTTGACCAAAAAAATCTCCTTGATTTCTATCTGTACATTTCATGCAATAAAGCCATATACCGTTTGGCTTGAATTCGAATTTTTTATTCTCTGTTTTCCAGCCTTTGGGACCCCACCAGCTTTCCAAACGATCTGATTGAGAAAAAGCCTTAAATAACTCTTCTTTCGAAGCATAAAAATTCCTCTCCATCACAAGATCCTGCCCCTCAACAGTTGTTACTAAACTATTTACCCCTTTGCGTTCAGCCATTATTATTCCTCCTGCTGGAAAATTTTTGTTCATCTTACTATTCTCGCTGCTTTGCAAAAAAACCTTTTAGATTAAAAAAAATAATGCTGCCAAGTAAATAACTCTTCTTCTAATAAACAGAAAACACCTCTATTAATGTGTCATTAATAGAGGTGTTAGATACAAGTTAAAAGAATAATCTTTTACTTGTTATTATTTTTTAAGGTTATAGAAAGATTTTAAACCATCATATACTGCTAAATCGCCAAGTTCGTCTTCGATGCGAAGTAATTGGTTGTATTTAGCAATACGGTCTGTACGTGATAATGAACCAGTTTTGATTTGACCAGCATTTGTAGCAACAGCGATGTCAGCGATAGTTGCATCTTCTGTTTCACCAGAACGGTGAGATACTACTGCTGTATAACCAGCACGTTTAGCCATTTCAATTGCTTCAAAAGTTTCAGTTAAAGTACCAATTTGGTTAACTTTAATAAGGATTGAGTTAGAGATTCCTTTTTCAATACCTTCAGCTAATTTTTTAGTGTTTGTAACGAATAAATCGTCACCTACTAATTGTACTTTAGAACCGATGCGGTCTGTTAATAATTTATGACCTTCCCAGTCGTTTTCATCTAAACCATCTTCAATAGATAGGATTGGGAATTCATTAACTAATTCTTCGTAGAAAGTAACAAGCTCTTCAGAAGTTAAACCAGTACGGCCTTCTCCTGCAAGATCGTATTTTCCAGTTTCTTTGTTATAGAATTCTGAAGAAGCAACGTCCATACCTAAGTATACGTCTTTACCAGCTTCGTATCCAGCTTTTTTGATCGCTTCAATGATTACTTCTAATGCTTCACGGTTAGAACCAAGGTTTGGAGCAAATCCACCTTCATCACCAACAGCAGTGTTTAAACCTTTGTCATGAAGAACTGCTTTAAGTGCATGGAATACTTCAGCACCCATACGTAAAGCTTCTTTGAAAGTTGGAGCACCTACTGGCAAGATCATGAATTCTTGGAAATCCACGTTGTTATCAGCATGTGAACCACCATTGATGATGTTCATCATTGGAGTTGGTAATTGTTTTGCATTGAATCCACCAAGGTAGCGGTATAATGGTAAACCAACTACGTCAGCAGCAGCAATTGCAGCAGCCATAGATACACCAAGGATTGCGTTAGCACCTAATTTACCTTTGTTTTCTGTTCCATCAAGTTCGATCATTGCTTTATCAATTCCAGCTTGATCTGTAACGTCCATTCCGATAATTGCTTCTGCAATTACTTCATTTACGTTTGCTACTGCTTTAAGAACACCTTTACCAAGGTAACGTGATTTGTCGCCATCACGTAATTCTACTGCTTCGTATTCACCAGTTGAAGCACCAGATGGTACAAGTGCGCGACCGAAGAAACCTGATTCTGTTAAAACTTCTACTTCTACTGTTGGATTACCGCGTGAGTCTAAAACTTCACGTGCGTATACTTGTTGAATAAATGGCATATTAATTCTCTCCTTTTATAAGTACATTATTTTTTAATGATTGATGTACCAGTCATTTCTGCTGGTTTTTCTACACCTAATAAATCTAACATTGTTGGAGCTAAATCTCCAAGAATACCGTCTGTACGCAATTCTGCACCTTTTTGTGTAACAATAACAGGAACAGGATTTGTCGTATGTGCAGTCATTGGTGTTCCTTCCAAAGTTACTACTTCATCTGAATTACCATGATCTGCGGTGATAATTGCTTTACCACCTTTTTGTTCAATTAAAGTAATAATTTTGCCTAAGCATTCATCTACTGTTTCAATTGCTTTAATCGTTGGTTCAAGCATTCCGGAGTGCCCAACCATATCAGGATTTGCAAAGTTCAAGATGATTGCATCAACATTATCTTCTTCAATTTCTTTTACAAGTGCATCAGTAACTTCGTAAGCACTCATTTCTGGTTTTAAATCGTATGTTGCAACTTTAGGCGAGTTGATTAGAATACGCTTTTCACCAGGGAATTCTGCTTCGCGTCCACCACTCATAAAGAAGGTAACATGCGGATATTTTTCCGTTTCCGCAATACGAAGTTGTTTTAAACCATTTTGAGAAAGCACTTCACCAAGTGTGTTGTCAAGGTTTGTTGGCTTAAATGCTACATACCCTTTTACTGTTTCACTAAAATGAGTTAAACATACAAAGTAAAGGTTTTTCGGATGATTTTCGCCACGATCAAATGAACGGAAATCTTCATTTGTAAATGTATTTGAAATCTGAATCGCACGGTCTGGACGGAAATTATAGAATATCACAGCATCTTCATCTTGAATCGTTGCTACTGGCTCTCCGTTATCTTTTGTGATAACAGAAGGCAGAACAAATTCATCAAAAATTCCATTGTTGTAATTATCTTCTACAACGTCTAGTGGGTTGGAGTAGCTAGGTCCTTCCCCATATGCCATTGCACGATACGATTTTTCCACACGATCCCAGCGTTTATCTCTATCCATAGAATAGTAACGACCAGAAATCGTAGCAAATTCACCTATACCATACTCGTTGATTTTTTCTTGTGTTGCTTTAATGTATTTTTCCGCAGTCTTTTGACCGACGTCTCGGCCGTCAAGAATTCCGTGAATATATACATTTTTTATTCCTTCTTCTTTTGCAAGACGAAGAAGTGCAAACATATGTTCAATATGGCTATGAACGCCTCCATCAGATAATAAACCAAAAAGATGAAGGTTTTTGCCTTTTTCTTTAACATGGTTCATTGCATTAACAAAGGTTTCATTCTTTTCAAAATTTCCCTCTCTAATGGCAACATTTACTCTTGTTAAACTTTGGTAAACAATTCGTCCTGCACCGATGTTTAAGTGACCTACTTCTGAGTTCCCCATTTGTCCCGCTGGAAGACCTACAGCTTCACCACTAGCCACTAAAGTAGAGTGTGGATAATTATTCCAATATTTATCAAAATTAGGCTTGTTAGCTTGAGCCACTGCATTACCCATACGTTCGCTTCTTAAACCAAAGCCGTCTAATATGATTAACGCTACTGGAGATTTACTCATGCTTTACCTGCCTCCAATAATTGTAGGAAACTTTGAGCTTCTAAGCTCGCTCCTCCTACTAACGCTCCATCTATGTCAGATTGAGCCATGTATTCTTTAATGTTTTCAGGTTTTACACTGCCGCCATACTGAATGCGAATGCTTTCAGCAACTTCAGTTGAGAACTGTTCTGCTACTACTTTACGAATATGTGCACATACTTCGTTTGCATCAGCAGATGTAGATGATTTTCCAGTACCAATAGCCCAAATAGGCTCATATGCTACAACTGTAGCTTTTAATTGGTCATCTGTTAAACCTTGAAGTGCTTTTTGAACTTGAGAAGCAACAAAATCATTTGTTTCGCCATTTTCTCTTTGTTCTAATGTTTCACCACAGCAAACAATTGGTGTTAAACCATTTTCAAAAGCTGCTTTTGTTTTTTGGTTTACTGCTTCGTCTGTTTCATTGAAGAATTCACGACGCTCAGAATGTCCAAGTACTACATATTGTACACCGATGTCTTGAAGTGCTACTGGGCTGATTTCGCCAGTGAATGCACCATTTTTTTCAAAATGCATATTTTGTGCACCGATCTTTAAATCTGTGCCTTTTGTTAATTCTACTAACTGTCCTAAAAATAACGCAGGAGAACAAACTACTGCATCTACGTTTTCACTTGAAGGAACAGATCCTTTTACTTCATTAACGAATGCTACTGCTTCTGGAAGTGTTTTATTCATTTTCCAGTTACCAGCAATAATAGGTTTACGCATGTATTATACATCCTTTCATGCCTATAATTTAAAAGCTTATTTGTCGTTTAAAGCTACTACACCTGGAAGTACTTTACCTTCCATAAACTCTAATGATGCGCCGCCGCCAGTAGAAATATGACTCATTTTGTCAGCTAAATCAAATTTCTCAACTGCTGCTGCAGAATCTCCGCCGCCAATAACAGAGTATGTATCTTGAGCTTCAGCAAGAGCCTCTGCTACTGCCTTTGTTCCTTTTGCAAATGCATCCATTTCAAATACGCCCATTGGTCCGTTCCAAATAACTAATTTAGAGCTTTTAATAACGTCCGCATATAGTGCAGCTGTTTTAGGACCAATATCAAGACCTTCCCAATCTGCTGGAATAGAATCAACATCAACTTCTTTTGTGTTTGCAGTTTCAGAGAAGTCATCTGCAACAGTTGTATCGATAGGCATATAGAAATTAACACCTTTTGCTTTTGCTTTTTCTATATATGATTTAGCTAACTCAATTTTATCCTCTTCTAAAAGAGATTTACCGATTTCATGGCCTTGAGCTTTTATGAATGTATAAGCTAATCCACCGCCAATAATCAAGTTATCTACTTTTTCTAGAAGATTATCAATTACGCCGATTTTATCTTTAACTTTTGCTCCGCCGATGATCGCAGTAAACGGACGCTCAGGATTAGATAATGCTTTCCCAAGAACATCTAATTCTTTTTGCATTAAAAGACCTGAAACAGCTGGAATATAATGAGCGATACCTTCTGTAGATGCATGAGCACGGTGAGCCGCACCAAAAGCATCGTTAACAAAAACATCTGCAAGTTCAGCATAAGCTTTTGCTAATTCAGCATCATTTTTCTCTTCTCCAGCATTAAAACGAACGTTTTCCAATAAAAGAACATCGCCATCTGTCAACTTGCTGATTTCAGCTTTTACAGCATCGCCATATGAGTCATCTGTTTTTACTACTTTTTTACCTAATAATTCAGATAAACGAGCAGCAACCGGAGTTAAACGTAATTCTTCTACCACTTGACCTTTTGGACGGCCCAAATGGCTTGCTAAAATTACGATTGCACCTTGTTCTACTAATTGATTAATTGTAGGAAGTGCAGCTTGGATTCTTGTTTCATCCGTAATTGTTTGATCTTTCATAGGTACATTAAAATCGACACGAACAAATACTTTTTTGCCCTTTAAATCGATATCGCGGATTGTTTTCTTGTTCATTATAAAGACCCTCCACATGCATTTTTTTAAAATAGCGGAAACAAAATGTTTCCGCTGTTTGATTAAGGGTGTACGATCACTCTCAGTTTAATTAAAAACTAAAATTATTTAACTAATTGTGCAAAATGTTTTACAGTTCTAACAAGTTGGTTAGTGTAAGACATTTCGTTGTCGTACCATGCAACAGTTTTAACAAGTTGTTTGTCGCCAACTGTTAATACTTTTGTTTGAGTTGCATCAAATAATGAACCGTAGCTGATTCCGATAATATCAGAAGAAACAAGTTCGTCTTCAGTGTAACCGAAAGATTCGTTAGCTGCTTCTTTCATTGCTGCATTTACTTGCTCAACAGTTACATTTTCATCAAGAACTGTAACAAGCTCAGTTAATGAACCAGTTTTAACTGGAACACGTTGTGCAGCTCCATCAAGTTTACCTTGTAATTCTGGTAATACTAAACCGATTGCTTTTGCAGCACCAGTTGAGTTAGGGATGATGTTTTCAGCTGCTGCACGAGCACGACGGAAATCACCTTTTGGATGTGGAGCATCTAAAGTATTTTGGTCGCCAGTGTAAGCGTGGATTGTAGTCATTAATCCTTCTACGATACCAAATTTGTTTTGTAATACTTGAGCCATTGGCGCAAGGCAGTTAGTAGTACAAGAAGCACCAGAAATTACAGTTTCAGAACCATCAAGAATTTCATGGTTTACATTGTAAACAATTGTTTTCATTTCGCCAGTTGCAGGTGCAGAGATAACTACGTTTTTAGCTCCAGCAGTTAAATGTGCTTCTGCTTTTTCTTTAGAAGTGAAGAAACCAGTACATTCTAATACTGTATCTACTCCAAGATCTCCCCATTTAAGGTCAGCTGGGTTTCTTTCAGCAGTTGTAACAACTTTTTTACCGTTTACTAAGAAGTAACCTTCATGTACTTCAACTTCCCCTTGGAAAGTACCTTGAGATGAATCATATTTTAAAAGGTGAGCTAACATTTTAGTGTCAGTTAAATCATTGATTGCTACTACTTCCAATTCTGGGTTTTCGATAATTTTTCTAAACGCTAAGCGTCCGATACGTCCAAATCCGTTAATACCAACTTTTACTGTCATTTTTATTTCCTCCTCTTAATTTTAAGGATATTAATATATATAAAGGGAAATCCCCGTTATATCAAATTCTTTGCAGCACCTTCATCTGTAATTAATATAGTAGAAACGGGTGCTTGTTTTAAGTATGCACGAATGGCTTTTGATTTTGATGAACCACCTGCAACGGCTATTACATTTGGCACTGTTGATAAATTGTCAAGTCGTATTCCTATTGTTTCTACTTTATGGACAACTTCTCCAGCTTCATTAAAGTAATATCCAAACGCTTCGCCTACTGCTTTAGCTGCTTCTATCTTTTTTAAGTTGCTTTCATTCGTGTTTCTGCGCTGCGCCATCGTTACGGCTTCTCCAATTCCATGCACCAGCATATTCGCAGATTTTATAAGGTTAAGCACTTCACTGATGTGAGGATCGTTTATAACGCTCTTGTACACTTCTTTACTTACCTCATCTGGAATATATAAAACCCGATGTTTGCTTGCCGTATGATCTGCCATCATTGCGCAAATGGTATTTGCTTGGTTTTTCACGTCTTCTCCAATACCTCCACGGGCAGGTACAAATAATAATTCACCATCTGCAACGTCCGGGGTTAACATTTCAGCTACAGAAGCCATAGTTGTACCACCAGTAACTGCGATGATATTATTTCCACCGATTAGAGATTTCATACAATTTGCTGCAGCAAGACCTAGCTCTTTTTTTACCCAAGGGGAATGATCGCTGTCACCTGCGACAATAATTACTTTATTGACACCAAGTTTTTTATGCAGAACCTTCTCCATTTCATTAATACCCGTTACTTCTCTCATTACACTAGAAAGACTTTCCAATGTTTCTTGTCCGATTGAAGTGAGTGACATCCCAATATTGGCTATGTGTATCAGTTTTTGCTCTTTTAAAAACTCCACTTCAGTTCGCAATACTCTTTCAGTCAATCCTAAGCTTCCAGCTAGACTTCTTCTACCCACAGGCTGCATATTATTGATATACTGAAGAATATAATATCTTTTTTGCATAACAGTAACTAAATCAGGTAATAATCTTTTTTGAATCTCAATAAAAGAAAACATGATGTTGCTCCTTCACTTACAGTGGTCGACAGAAGTCCCGCATAGACAAATTATGTCCCAGAGGCTGCAAAAAAAATCATCCCTGCTACATCAATCATTTTAACACCAGTAGGTAATGAATTCAACTTATATGCGTCTTTTTTTATGAAATTTGACGAAAAAGTGAAGATTATTTATATGCAAAATTCCAAAAACATTCGACTTAAATAATAGGAAACCATGTCATAATTTCTCACATACCTCATAGCAAATTATAGTAGAATTTTTTTAATGAACTTCTTATAATACATTACTAAAAAAATTCTACAGCCAACTTATAAAACCCACAAAACTTTTATACAAAATCGATAAATGATACTACCTCTTTAGACTAGTCTGGTTTAGTGATAAATGATCAGCGGATCAGACTAGTAACCTCTGTAAATGAGGATTATATTTGAATATATAAAAAAGTGCTCCTACGAATTTAATATCGTAGAAACACTTTATTTCCAACCTTTCATATACGCCCTCAGAGGGAATCGCCCCCCCATACAAATGAATGAATGAATTAACTTACTTTTCCAAAAAAAACTTACATTTATCCGCTTTTCTTCATTTGTCATGGTTTTATTTATCCATGTACCATCCAATGATTTTTCGCGAATATAAATCCATCAAGCTCGCTAAATAAAGCCAACCTTCATTTATCGTAATGTATGTGATATCCATTAACCAAGATTGATTTGGTTTAACTTGCTTTAAATTGTCCTTATAAAACATTTTTATTTACTGAATGCTTATGTTTAGAGTTTGTAGTAGCTTTATATTTCATGAGTTAACAAAATATTCAGAATAAAATATCTAATTGAATAAAGTTCCACTACAATTCGACAAAGATTTTCTACTTATTTCATTATAGATTCGATTATTTTTTTTACTTTAGAGTTGGAAATATTTTTCTACGAGTAACTATAGTGGCAACCTCCTTTAACATTTTATAAGGAAGTATTTTTGTATTACGTGTTACTTTTCGTGGTATTTTTAATTTTATTGTATCCTTTAAAAATGACCATAAAAAAAGTGTTCCCACGAATTGTATAACGCAGAAACACTTGATTTATAAACATTTAGGGAACGCCCTCGGAGGGAATCGAACCCCCATTTCAAGAACCGGAATCTTACGTGCTATCC
This sequence comes from Niallia sp. WK069_GA_01, assembly GCF_983173855.1. Taxonomy (NCBI): domain Bacteria; kingdom Bacillati; phylum Bacillota; class Bacilli; order Caryophanales; family Bacillaceae; genus Niallia; species Niallia sp. WK069_GA_01. The sequence goes on along the minus strand of NZ_OZ470138.1, from coordinate 1,142,986 downwards.
GTTACACCACGAGGGCATATTAGTGTATAATAATAGGAAAAAGCCAAACAAATATTGTTTGCTAACTTTTCACCAAAGTTTAACTTCCATATTATATGCTAAGTTTTCTAATTATGCAAGACTATATTTGTTTAAAAAAATGCATCCTGGGTATGATGGTATAGACGCTTAGTCTAGACAATTTCTATCCGCAGAAGCAATTTCAAACAATGTCGAATGATTCTTTCTTACTTATAGGAGTAATCGTTTGACCTTAATTGACCATCCGTGTATCATTAGGATTACATACAGTATTGATTTCATCATTACTGAAGAAACATATACTTAAAAAGTTCTATTAAGAAGAATTTATCTTAAAAGGAGGATTTTCAATGAATTTAATTCCTACAGTTATTGAACAAACAAATAGAGGGGAACGTGCTTACGATATTTATTCTCGTCTATTAAAGGATCGTATTATCATGTTAGGCAGCGCAATTGATGATAATGTAGCAAATTCAATTGTATCTCAATTATTATTTTTAGATGCTGAAAATCCAGAAAAGGATGTATCCATCTACATTAACAGCCCAGGCGGAAGCATTACTGCTGGTATGGCAATTTATGATACAATGCAATTCATTAAGCCGAAAGTGCAAACAATCTGCATAGGAATGGCTGCTTCAATGGGAGCTTTCTTACTTGCTGCAGGTGAAAAAGGAAAACGCTACTGTCTTCCAAATAGTGAAGTAATGATTCATCAGCCACTTGGCGGAGCACAAGGCCAAGCAACTGAAATCGAAATTGCTGCAAAACGAATTCTTTTCTTACGTGATAAATTAAACGGTATTTTATCTGAGCGTACTGGTCAACCTATCGACATCATTGCACGTGATACTGAACGTGATAACTTTATGACAGCAGATAGAGCAAAAGAATATGGTTTAGTAGATCATATTATTACACGTAACTCTTTAACAGAAAAAAAAGATAAATAATTCTCAAAAACCCATGCATAGAAATTTCTGCATGGGTTTTGTTTTTGATGCGATCAAACTCTTTGCCTCGAATGTTATATCTTCTTTTTTGTATTAGCATCTGAATTTTTCTATACAATTATCATTGGATAATAAATTTTATTCTCTAACAATTTTCGTCTGAACAGATATTTTTTTATAATAAATCGGCCAGATTATTAAGCGCTTCCATTTCATCGCTACCATCTATCATTAATGTAATTGTCGCCCCTGAATGTATGGCTAATCCCATAATTCCCATAATACTCTTTGCATTTACTTTTTTTCCTTCTTTTTCAATATATACTTCTGATAAATAATTTGTTGCTTCTTGAACAAATATTGCTGCTGGACGTGCTTGTAAGCCATTTTTTAATTTCACTTGAATTTGTTTTTCCACCATCTTTCTCCATTCCTTTCCCCTTATGCTTTCTTATCCATAATTATACAAGTAAATAAGAAAAGCGCAAGCGCCTTGAACAGCTCTGAAGAAATATGTTCTCCTGACTCAAAAAGTGTTTTTTTCTTTTAGAGGCAGGAGGAAATATTCAAAGGAGCAAGGCTAGACAGTTGTCAAAGTTCAGAAAACTCATCTTTTTCTTCAATAAAACATTCTCATTACCTCGTTTTTTTTTTGAGAAAAAACGTTTAGTTCGCCTTCTCCCCTCTACGAAGGGTTTCTGCAATCTCATCTATCTTTCTTAAGCGATGATTGATTCCAGATTTGCTGATATTACCTGACGACACCATTTCTCCTAATTCTTTTAATGTGACATCTTGATAGGCTACTCTCAATTCAGCAATTTCACGTAATTTATCTGGCAGGATTTGAAGTCCGACAGTTCTATCAATAAAACGGATATTTTCCACCTGTCTTAAAGCGGCACCAATTGTTTTATTTAGATTTGCGGTTTCACAATTTACTAGCCTGTTAACAGAATTTCTCATATCTCTAACAATCCGGATATCTTCAAAACGAAGCAATGCGCCATGTGCGCCAATTATATTTAAAAACTCGGTAATTTTTTCTGCTTCTTTTAAGTAAGTGATAAATCCTTTTTTTCTTTCAAGTGTTTTACTATTTAAATCAAATGTGTTCATTAAATCACTTAGTGCTGTTATATGCTCTTTATACAAAGAGAAAATTTCTAAATGATAGGATGATGTTTCTGGATTATTTACCGAACCGCCTGCAAGGAATGCTCCTCTTAAATAAGATCGTTTACAGCATTTTTTCTTAATAAGTTCTTTCGAAATATCATGTGTAAATATGAAGCCTTCTGTTACTATTTGCAGATTTTCTAATACCTCTTTTGCCTGTGTAGAAAGTCTTACGATATAAACATTATTCTTTTTTAGCCGCATTTTTTTTCGAACAAGCAGTTCTACTGGTATATCGAAGTATCTTTTGATTAATGTGTATATTCTTCTTGCAATTGCTGCATTTTCTGTTTGGATATCTAAAACTAACTTTTGGCTGGAAAAAGATAATGTGCCATTCATTTGGATTAGCGCCGATAATTCTGCTCTTCCACAGCAATTTTTAACTTCAATTGTAGTTAATTCCTTTTTTGTCTCTGAAGCGAAAGACATTTCCTTCACCTCCATTAAAAAACGCAATATTTTCTAATCATATAGATTAAAAATATAGCGCTCACGAATATGATTTTATTTATTCGAGCTACCCTGAAAAGAGGCTTGCACTCTCAATAAGACCGCAGCCTGCACACACTTCGATTTCCTGCGGAAGTTTTCGTGTATTCCGGCTGCTCCCTACTACAACTTACATAAATTTAGGGAAACTACTTAGTTTCATACTCAATGGTACGAATTCTTTTCCAAGTAGCCAACCTTATTATTATAAAACGAATGTTTTGGAAACTGTATACTACAAAATATGGTTGAGCTTTATTTTTGGAGAATTTGTTCATTAATTAATGTGTATAGTATCTTGGCAACTTCTACTGTATTATGGCGAATGACATCATCATCTAGGCTAATGATATCTCCTGAAATTATATTTAGGCCCAATTGTTCTATTTGTTTGATATCGAAATTTACAGGCTTAGCTCTTTCCTCATTATAACGTTCTTGAATACTTTCAGGAATATTTTTTCTGTTTACAAGAATGGTATCAATAAATGGCTTTTTCATATGCTGATAAATGGCCTTTACATGGTCACTCGCCGTATAATCTAATGTTTCACCTGCTTGTGTCATAATATTGCATATATATACCTTTTTTGCCGATGCTTTTAGGAGTTCTGCTCCAATTTCTGGCACAATTAAGTTTGGTAAGATACTTGTATATAAACTACCTGGACCGATTATGATTAAATCAGCAGATTGAATAGCTTGCAAGGCTTCTGGAAGAGGAGTAGAATTTTTTGGTGTTAAAAAGACTTCTTTAATCTTCTTCCCACTTTGAGGAATGCTTGATTCCCCTGTAACAACTGATCCATCGTCCATTAAGGCATTTAAAACAACACTATGATTCGTTGCAGGCAGCACTTTTCCGCGTACATTTAATACTTTGCTCATTTCTTGAATAGCATACGTAAAATTCCCAGTTATAGATGTCATGGCAGCAAGAATTAAATTACCTAATGAATGGCCATCAAGTTCTCTGCTATTAGAAAAACGATGTTGAAACATCTCTTCGACTAAAGGCTCTACATCAGACATTGCTGCTAATACATTTCGAATGTCTCCGGGAGCCGGAATATCCAAATCATTTCTTAATCTGCCAGAGCTCCCTCCATCATCAGCAACAGTAACTATTGCCGTAATATCAACAGGATATTTTTTTAAGCCTCTTAGTAAAACAGATAGACCAGTTCCTCCTCCAATAATCACTATTCTAGGCTGCTCATTTTCACTCATATTTATAGGTCCTTTCTCCTCTTCATATCACGATGAGTAAATTCTACATGATACTCTTTTTCGAAATGGTGTCCAATATATTCTGATAAAGCAACAGAACGATGCTGCCCACCTGTGCATCCAATTGCCACAACAAGTTGAGATTTACCTTCTCTTTTATATTGAGGGAGCATAAAGGTTAATAAATCGATTACTTTTTCAAGAAATTGACTTGTTTCCGTCCACTTTAGCACATAATTAGACACCTCACTATCAAGTCCGGTTTTCGGTCTCATATGTTCAACGTAATGAGGATTTGGTAAAAAACGCACATCAAATACTAAGTCCGCGTCAATTGGAATGCCATGTTTAAAACCGAAACTCATGACATTTACTGTAAAAATGGTCTCTTTATTTATTGAAAACTCTTTTAAAATTTTTTCTCGTAATTCTCTTGGAGAACTTTTTGAAGTATTATAAATAATCTGTGCACGGCCTTTTAATTCTTCTAATAGTTCTCGTTCCAGTTTAATGCCTTCTAAAGGAAGTCCAGAAGGCGCAAGGGGATGAGATCTTCTTGTTTCTTTATACCTTCTGACTAATGTGCTATCTTCTGCATCCAAAAATAATATTCGAGGAGTTGCCCAAGATTTTGTCAATTCATCAAGTGCACTAAATAAAGAATCAAAAAATTCTCTTCCCCTCAAATCCATTACTAATGCTACTTTATTCATCTTATTCTCAGATTCCTTCATAAGTTCAAGAAATTTTGGCAAGAGCGTTGGAGGCAGATTATCCACACAAAAAAATCCTAAATCCTCAAAGCTTTGAATAGCAACTGTTTTTCCTGCACCTGACATTCCTGTAATAATAACAAATTGTGCCTCATTCACCGCACTCATATTCATTCCCCCTATTAATTTTCAGCTTGGATCAAGACGATAACTAATTAGTTCAAAATCTGGTGTGTACGTAAAGGTTCCGTATATAAGGCCATTACCGTGGATCATATAGTCTAAAATATGGTAGTCCCCTTCTGCCATTGGCAAGTTTCTTATCTCATCTAATTCATGCCATACGATTTTCCCCTCAGCTGATTCATCTACATGAATGCCATCTGAGTTTGTGGAAAAGAAGGTAAACATCATCCATTCTGAAACGATTTTATCTCCGTCTTTTATAATAAATGTAAAAATACCTTTAATATTTGGGTTTCTTAAGTAAATGCCTGTTTCTTCTCTAAATTCACGAATACAGGAATCTCTTACTGATTCTCCTGGCTCCATCTTCCCTCCCGGAGCAACCCACCAACCTCTTCTTGGCTTTTGTAAAAGCAATACTTTATTATCTTGAAGCAACAAGCAATTCGTTACACGCTGCATAATAAATCACCTCAGTTATTTTGTAGAATAGCTTATGTATAAATTAAATAATGCTCTAATCTATTCTTATTATTATACTATTATTAAGAAACACCCACAATAAAATGCCTTCTTATGAAATTAGATAGGAATTAACAGCAGTTTTTCATTGAATAGTATTTATTTTCTCTAGATAGCTGAAGATTTTTGACAGGAGAGAACAAAAAAAGGAGGATGTGCTAATAAAGGCTAAGATCACCAATTTAATGGCAGTCTGACCTTACTTTAGGACATCCTCGGAAAAAATTTATATCTTAAAAGGGGGTCAATTCTATTATTATCATACCCGATATATATTTCACTATTGTTACAGTAAAATTAAAAGGTTTTAACACTTTTCATTTGTCGGAATGATACGTTTATTCAATTCATATTATGCCTTTTGTTTTAAAGATTCTATTAATTCTTCCACAAAATGTTGTGCACTTTGAGCTGCAATACTGCCATCACCAGTTGCCGTTACAATTTGGCGAAGTGATTTCTCACGAATATCCCCAGCTGCAAAGATACCTGGTACTTTTGTTTCCATACGGTCATTTGTTTCAATATAACCATTTTCATTTGTCACATCTAAGTTTTCAAATGGCTTCGATAAAGGCACCATTCCGATGTAAATAAACACACCTTCTGCTTCTAATTCTTGTTCCGTATCATCTACTGTAGAAACAAGGGTTACACTGCCGACCTTACCGTCTTTTTCGTTGATTGTTTTCACTGTGTGATTCCAAATAAAGTCGATTTTTTCATTATCAAAAGCTCTTTGCTGCAGAATTTTTTGTGCACGAAGTTCTTCACGGCGATGCACAATCGTAACTTGTGAAGCAAAGCGAGTTAAATAGACACCTTCTTCAACTGCAGAGTCTCCCCCGCCGATAACAAATAATCGTTTATTCTTAAAGAAGGCACCGTCACAAACCGCACAGTAAGAAACACCACGACCACCAAGTTCTTTCTCACCAGGCACGCCAACCTTTTTATACTCAGCACCTGTTGATAAAATAACTGCTCTTGCTTTATATTCTTTTGAACCTGCTTTTATTGTTTTATATTCAGGACCATCCACAATTTCTTTAATATCGCCATATGCATATTCAGCACCGAATTTTTTAGCATGATTAAACATTTTATTCGATAAATCAGGACCTAGAATACTTTCAAATCCAGGAAAGTTTTCAACATCTTCCGTATTGGCCATTTGCCCTCCAGGGATGCCTCTTTCAATCATTAATGTTGATAAATTAGCACGGGAAGTATAAACCGCAGCTGTCATGCCTGCTGGACCAGCACCAATAATGATAACATCATAAATTTTTTCTTCTGCCAAAACAACCAACTCCTTTTTCAAATAACAACAGACCATCCTTCACTTTCTGTTTCCTCATAAAAAACACCAACAATCTATATCGCTAAAGTAAAACAGTGTAAAAAGCAACTGCCAACTGGTTTGACTTTTCTCTTCTAGTATGACCATCTATTTCTATCCTATATAACAAGGTTCTATTAGTCCAAAAATCTGCTCAATTGCTGTTTACATTTTTAGTGCAGAAGTACTAACTCAAATGCTGCTTCACTAATTTAATGTATCTTTGCAACGTAGAAGGAGATAACCCGTAAGAATCCGCTGTTTCTTGTTGTGATATTTTTTCATTGCGGTATTTATGCCATACATAATCCATTGCAGCTGCCCAAGCACTACTATTTTTCATCGTCACACCGGCTTTATGCAATTCTATAAAGACAGAAAACCACATTAAATACAGACCAGCTTCGACCGTTCCAATTGGCTGATACTTTTGATACATTCTTTCGGCAGTACTATGGGCACTTAATAATAGTGGATCTTCTATTTTGTAACCTGTTTTAACATAGGAGAGATATTGCACTTCTAATGATGAAAGACCTTCATTTTGCTGTATGTTTTTGGAAGACAATATTTTATCTTTATACATTGAAATACTAGTTAAAAACAAAGCAAATAATCTTTCTTCTAAATGATTGCTTTCCAATCTTTTTTGAATGGATGTAAGGTGATCTTCAAAGCCATTTACTGTATCTTCTCTATTACTCCAAGGTTCATGCCCTTTTTTTTCTGGATTTTCTTCGATTACTTTTTCCCATAATACGGAGGCTAAATTATCTCTTCCTGTAAAATAGGCTGCATAGGAAAACCAATAATAAAAAGAGGCATCCCCAGTAAAACCTTGTTTATGAAGTTTTTTTAACCAGTAGAAAGCTGAACTATATTCCCCAACTAAAGCAAATGTTGTGCCAATTTTAAATTGATGATCAATGGACATAGGTTTGATCTTCTGCAAAATGTTTGTTAATTGTTTAACATTTGACTCTTCTTTTTCATAATAAGCAAACACTAATTTATTACATAGCGCATGTAAATTTCCCATGTTTTTTTCCAGTACTTCATCAAGAATACAATTTGCTTTTTTAACTTCTCCTAGATAAAAGTAGGCTAACGCAAGATTGTTATGAGCAGACCAATATTCAGGATAATCTTGAATTACTTTATTTAACATCTCAACAGCCTTTGGAAAATGCCCAGATTCAAGTAAATCTCTTGCTTCCTCTTGCCTGTTAATTAGGTCATCCTCTTCATATGGCTCTTCTTCAAGTCCATCTGCTTCTAAAGTTAATACTTCTAATAAATCCTCTGTTTCTTCCTCAAACTCTCCATTCTCATCTAATTTCAAATATAAATTAGCATGATAATAAGCGTCCTTAAAAAATCCTAAATAGGCATAATTACTTGCAAGGAAATAATAACATTCCACCATTTCTTCATCCAATTCTTCTAATATAAGATGAAGAAGCTTATTTGATTTTTGATATTCCCCAATATCTGCATAGACAATAGCAAGCTGGCACACTATCATAGGTTCCCCTGGCTCTAACTGCATCGCTCTTTGCAAATACTTTAATGATCTATAATAATCTTTACGATGATATGCTTTAATACCTTTTGAAAAATAATATTCGCCAGTTGGATTAAATGTAATAAGTTGACCCATCGGTTGTAGTATTTTTGAGTTTTTATTCATAAAATCCTCCATCTATATATTGCAGTTCCTCTCATTAAGAAACATAACTGTAAATAGTTCAACTAATGTAGTATAACATATGTTAAAGCTTTCAGAGAAGAATTCATTGATGGAAGTTTCTCTCTAGTTTGTCGGTATGGAATGTATATGGAGGCCTTTTCCTTCGAAGTTAGTTTAACCTGTTATTCAGGGGATTTCTTCTGTTATTAAGGAATTTTCAAATAAGGGGCACTCATAAGTCTGGTGGTGAATGCCGAATGAAATACCCCTCTTGTTCTTATTATTGACTGTTTTCTCAACTTTTGTTGTTTTTAACAAAATATATGAGGGGAATTATACTTAACAGCCCTTAGCAGCCTGAATATACATAACCTCCTACGGAAATGCCAAAAAAGCAAAATCATGCAGAAAGGAAATCACAAAGCTTTTCTGTAATAGCTAAGTCGAAATCGAAGTGTACTCAGGCTGCAATTTAAAGCAAGAAATACCCAAACAAAACAGTCTATTCTTTTTCTTTTTCTTGATGACGAGTTTCTAATACCTTTAAAATCTCTGCAAATGGTAAATTTTGTTCTCTTAATAATACAAATAAATGATAAAGTAAATCAGCTGATTCCCATTTTAACTCTTCTGCATCGCGGTTTTTTGCTGCAATAATAACCTCTGCTGCTTCTTCTCCCACTTTTTTAAGAATTTTATCCACGCCTTTTTCGAATAAGTACGTAGTATAAGCACCTTCTGGACGGTTTTTCTCTCTTTCTTTTATTACCTGTTCCAGATTAAATAATATTTGATAGTTTGATATTTCAAAATCCGCTGTTAGCTTATCTTGATAAATACTTTCTGTAAAACAACTCGTTGTGCCATTATGACATGCAGGTCCAGCCGGAATAACAAATACTACAATGGCATCCTTATCACAGTCAAATTTCATTTCAACAATTTTCTGTGTATTTCCACTTGTTGCGCCTTTATTCCAAAGTTCTTTCCTTGATCTGCTATAAAACCATGTTTCTCCAGTCTCTAATGATTTTAATAATGATTCCTTATTCATGTAGGCTAATGTTAAAACCTCTTTTGAGTTAACATCTTGAACGATAGCTGGTATCAACCCTTTTTCATCAAATGTCAAGTCTTCAATATTCATCTAACAAGCACTCCTCTTTCTTTCAAATATTCCTTCACTTCATGTACAGAAGTTTCTTTATAATGAAAAATGGATGCAGCAAGGGCAGCATCTGCTTTTCCTTCTTGAAAAACTGTTTGAAAATGTTCTGCGCTACCTGCTCCCCCTGAAGCAATAACAGGTACAGTGACCGCTTCACTAACCGCTTTTGTTAATGCTAAATCAAAACCCTTTTTTTCCCCGTCTGAATCCATGCTTGTTAAAAGAATTTCTCCTGCTCCTAGCGCTACTGCTTCTTTTGCCCATGAAATGACGTCCTTCTCTACCGCTTTTCTGCCTCCATGCGTATAAACACGCCATGTTTCTCTCTCTTTATCAAACTTTGCATCTATTGCAACAACAATGCATTGTGACCCGAAGAAATTTGCTCCTTCTGTAATTAGCCCAGGATTGGTAACAGCTGCTGTGTTTAACGACACTTTATCTGCACCTGCCCGCAAAATTCTCTTCATATCCTCCAACGAGTTGATCCCACCACCAACTGTAAAAGGAATAGCAAGCTCTGAAGCAACCTCTTTTACCACTTCTACCATTGTTTTTCTGCCTTCATGTGATGCTGATATATCAAGGAATACTAATTCATCTGCACCTTGTTCATCATAAAATCTCGCTAATTCTACTGGATCTCCAGCATCCCTTAGTTCAACGAATTGTACCCCTTTAACTACTCGTCCGTTTTTCACATCTAGGCATGGAATAATCCTACTCGTTAACATGTAGCATCCACCTCTAATGCTTCTTGTACGGAGAAACGACCTTCATAAAGAGCTTTGCCTACAATTGCTCCACGAACACCTGTGTCGCTTATTTCTTTTAACATTCTTAAATCATTTATATTGCTTACCCCACCTGAAGCGATTACTTCTTTTCCAGTCTCTATCGCCATTTCTTTTACCGCCTCTAAATTTGGTCCGCTTAGCATACCGTCAGTGGCAATATCTGTGAAAATAAACGTTTCAGCGCCTGCATCTGCAAATCTTTTTCCAAGATCAACTGCTCGATTTTCCGATGTCGTAATCCAACCATGTGTTGCAACATAACCATTTTTTGCATCGATGCCAACTGCTATTTTGTTTCCATATTTGCGAATCATTTCAATGGCAAAATCCGGATTGGATACAGCAATGCTGCCAATGATGACACGGGCAAGTCCATTATCCAAATAGTGGACGATATCTTTTTCTGTACGAATGCCTCCACCAATTTGCACCTTAACACCTAGCTTTTGTGCTGCATCAATTACGAAGGCATCATTTACTCTTTTCCCATCCTTTGCCCCATCAAGATCGACCATATGAATCCACTTAGCACCTTGCTCTGCAAAGTTTTTTGCCATCGCATAAGGCGAATCGCCATAAATGGTTTCTTTATTATAATCCCCTTGCAGAAGACGAACGCATTTACCACCGCGCATATCAATAGCAGGATATATTGTAAAGCTCATTTTTTTCATCCTTTCTTCATAAGCTGTGTGAAGTTATTTAATAATTGCATTCCTAACTTACTACTTTTTTCAGGATGAAATTGCATCCCATACACATTTTCTTTTCCGACAACTGCTGGAACTTCCTTATCGTACTTACTTTTCGCAATGATTACATCTTCCTCTGTTACGGCATAATACGAATGAACAAAATAAGCATAATCCTCCCGAATATTTTCAGTTAAAGCGTATGTACCATGAAAGGATAATAAATTCCAACCCATATGAGGCACTTTATATGAAGTGCCTTCTTCTGTTACTCCCGGAAAACGAATCACCTTTCCAGGCAACAATTTTAACCCTTCTGTTTGTCCATGTTCTTCACTTTCATCAAAAAGAAGCTGCATGCCGAGGCAAATCCCAAGCAATGGACGACCGCTAGCAGCATATTCATGAATCATTTCTGTTAAACCAGATTCATTCAGACGAGTCATCGCATCTTTAAATGCTCCTACCCCTGGCAGAATTAAAGCATCTGCCTTTAAAAGCTCTTCCTTTTCTTCTGAAATAAAATAAGGAACATCTAATCTTTCCAGTGCTTTACTCACACTAAATAAATTTCCCATTCCATAATCAATAATGCCTAACATTTACAGCAGTCCTTTCGTAGAAGGCACCCCTTTTATTCTTGGATCAATGGTAGTTGCTTCATCAAGTGCCCGTGCTAATGCTTTAAAAATTGCTTCAATCATATGATGGGTGTTCTGTCCATAGTGAAGAATGACATGTAAATTCATTCTTGCTTCTAAAGCTAGCTTCCATAAAAACTCATGCACTAACTCCGTATCAAATGTACCTACCTTTTCACTTGGAAACTCTGCTCTGAATTCTAAATGCGGACGATTACTTAGATCAACCACTACTTGCGCTAATGTCTCGTCCATCGGTACAAAACTATTTCCATATCTTTTTATGCCCTTTTTATCGCCAACAGCCTCTTTAAGAGCCTGTCCAAGACAAATGCCAATATCTTCTGTTGTATGGTGATCATCTACTTCAATATCTCCAGTCGCTTGCACAGTGAGATTAAATTGACCATGCTTTGTAAATAAATCAAGCATATGGTTCATAAAAGGCACACTTGTATCAATATCAGCTATACCTTCTCCATCTATATTAAAGGATAATTGAATATTTGTTTCACCTGTTTTTCTACTAATTGCAGCACTTCTTGCCATATTAATCCCTCCAAAAAATGAAACTTATTGCTTATTTCTTGACTCTATTGCTCTTGCATGTGCTTCTAATCCTTCCAGACGAGCAAACGCTGCTATCTTTGCCGCATTTTCTTCAAATGCTTGTTTGCTGTAGGAAATTATACTTGATTTCTTCTGATAATCTTCTACGTTTAAAGGACTTGAAAATCGTGCTGTGCCATTTGTTGGCAACACATGATTCGTTCCAGCAAAATAATCTCCGACAGGCTCTGAACTATACCGTCCTATAAAGATGGCACCAGCATGGCGAATATGACCTAATAATTCAAATGAATTTTCTGTTATAACCTCTAAATGTTCTGGCGCAAGTTCATTAATCGTATGAACTGCTTCTTCCATTGTATCGGTAATAATAATGAAACCAAAATCCTCTATTGATTTTTGAGCAATTTCTTTTCGTGGTAATGTTTGTAGCTGCTCCTCCACTTCTATTGCAACCTGTTCTGCAAGCTTTCTAGAAGTTGTCACTAAAACGGCACTTGCTCTTGTATCATGTTCAGCTTGTGATAAAAGATCAGCTGCCACTTCATTGGCTTGTGCTGTATCATCTGCAAGAATAGCAATTTCACTTGGACCTGCTATCATATCAATATCGACATCTCCAAATACTTCCCTTTTGGCAAGAGCAACATAGATATTTCCTGGTCCAACAATTTTGTCCACCTTTTCTATGGTTTCCGTTCCATAGGCTAAAGCTGCAACTCCTTGTGCACCGCCAACTTTATAGATTTCTTTTACACCAGCAATGTGTGCTGCAACTAAGACTGCACTCGGAAGTGTACCGTCTTTATTTGGCGGGGAAACCATTACGATTCTTTTTACTCCTGCGACATGTGCAGGAATAACATTCATTAGCACAGAAGAGGGATAAGCTGCTGTTCCCCCTGGTACATATACGCCAACTGAATCTAATGGAGTAACCTTTTGACCAAGAATAGAACCATTTTCCTTTGTTATCATCCAAGAAGACTTTAACTGGTTAGCATGATAGCTGCGAATATTTTCCGCTGCCTCTTTTATAATAGAAACCATTTCATCATCTACATCATTAAATGCAGCTTGTATTTCTTTTTCTGTAACAAGAAACTCCGATATAATCGACTGGTCAAATTTTTCTGTATATTCTTTTAGTGCTTTATTTCCGTTTTTTCTTACATTTTCAATAATTTCTTTAACAATGGTTCTTTGTTCTTCTGTCCCTGAATCTACAGAGCGTTTTATGAAGATATCTTCTCCACCGTTCACTATTTTCATCTGGCGACTCCCCTTACACATTCCATTTCAACTAATTAATGAATTTGATTTAATTACATTATTCAGTCTTTCTACTAATTCGCTGATTCTTTGATCTTTCATTCGATAACTGGCTGGATTTACAATTAATCTTGAGGTAATCTCCACAATTTTTTCATATTCTACCAATCCATTTTCAACTAATGTTTTTCCAGTTGAGACAATATCTACAATTCTATCGGATAAACCAATAATTGGTGCCAGTTCAATAGAACCATTCAATTTGATAATTTCCACTTGTGCACCTTGTTCGCGGAAATAGGCTGCAGCTACATTTGGATATTTTGTTGCAATTCTTGGTGCGATATCATTTAACTCTGTATTTGGCAGTCCAGCAACAGCTAAGTAACAAGCACTAATAGTTAAATCAAGCAGCTCATAAACATCTCGTTCTTCTTCCAGCATCACATCTTTTCCTGCAATGCCTAAATCAGCTACTCCGTGTTCCACATATGTTGGTACATCCATCGGCTTTGCTAAAATAAACCGGAAATTTTCTTCCTTTACATCGATGATTAATTTGCGTGAATCATCAAATTCAGGAGGCAGCTTGAATCCAGCTTCACGCAATAAATTTGCTGCTTCTTCAAAAATCCGTCCTTTTGGCATGGCAATTGTCAATACATCCTTCATTTCACAACCTCCATTCCTGTTTTTCCAACTAAAAGGGTAACTTCTGCATATTGATTTGTGCATGCATCCACGTTTCCTACGCCATTTATATCTTGCGTAATCACTTTCCATCCGGCTGCCCTTTTTTCTTTTGCAAGTTCAAATGCTTCTTTTCTGTGGTCTCCACTAAATAGAATACACTGAATATTATTGGTTCTTTCTAATTTTCCAAGTGCTTCTAATAAATGATCAATGCGGATGGCAAAGCCAGTTGCACCTGTTGCCTTTCCAAATTTTCCAAGAAGTAGATCATATCTTCCGCCACTTCCAATCGGAAAACCAACACCTTCAGCATATACCTCATATAAAATTCCAGTATAATAACTCATATGGCTTACTAATGTTAGATCTAATTTCACTCTTCCTGTTTCTTTATAATCGGATAAAATACTCCATAACTGTTTTAATTCCTCAATCGCTTTATTGCCTATCCCATCTTCAATCAATTGATTAGCAAAATCAATCACTTCTTCTCCGCCTCTTAATTTTAAGAAATGATTCAATCTTTGTTTATCAATACTGGATAATGACAGCTTCTCAACATGCTGACGATAGCCAACATAGTTTTTTTCGTATAAATATTTTGTCAATGCCTCTGCTCTTTCTTTTGTTCCTAAAATTTGCAAAAAGAAAGCTTGCACAAATCCGATATGGCCAATAGAGAGCTGAAAGTTTTTTACTCCTGCTTCTTTTAATGAAGAGATCATTAAAGCAATTCCTTCTCCATCTGCACTGATCGTTTTGTCCCCTATATATTCAACTCCGATTTGTTCAAATTCTGCTGGGCGTCCGCCTTCACGCTGTTGGGCACGAAATACGGATGCATTATAAGCAAGTCGCAATGGCAAGTCTTCACTTAACAGCTTGGATGCGGCAACTCTGGCAATTGGCGCCGTCATATCTGGGCGAAGGACTAATGTATGCCCTTGTTGATCTAATAATTTAAAAAGCTGTTGATCTAAAATAGCAGAAGCTGATCCAACTGTCTCATAATATTCCAATGTTGGTGTCTCAATAAATTGATAGCCCCATTTTTTTATATCTTCTTCCATTTGTCTTTTTACTTTATTTTTTGTTTCGTATATTTCTGGTAATGTATCTCTCATGCCTAATGGCTTTTCAAACATAAATAGACTGCTCATCTTAACACCTCATAAAAAGTTTTCCAAATACTTTAGTTCGCTAATATACTACCAAATTAAAGAGTTATTTGTAGTTTACTCTTCCCTCTACAATTGGTCAAGTAAAAAAACAGACTTTTCTCATCATTCTCACAAACTTTTTTCTATTGTTATGTATAGATTCCCCTGAAGTATCTTTCTTACTTTAGACTGCCTTGAAAAGTGAATTTGCTCTTTTGAATGGTCCGCAGTCAGAATACACTTCGCTTTCCATGGGGCGAGCGGTGAGCCTCCTCGCTGCACTGCGGGGTCTCACCTGTCTCGCAATTCCCATAGGAGTCTTCGTGTATTCTGACTGCTCTCTGACTCAAACTCAGATTATAAAAAATGGAATGCTGCTTTTTTTCATGTGGCATGGTTGCATGGGTGTCTATCCTGAAAAAAGGCTTTGGTTCTCTCAATGAGTCCGCAGCCTGCATACACTTCGCTTTCCTGCGGGCGAGCGCCGAGCCTCCTCGCATGCGCTGTGGGTCGAGTAGACGGGAGCCTCTCCGAAATGGATTGTGCTCCGCTATCCCTCTAAGAACCGTGCGTGCGGAATTACCGCACACGGCTCCTCCCTATCACCTTTTACAAAATGTTTCATAATGTTTCATTCTGCTATCCTTACTGGTTTTGTTTCCATTCCATCACTATCTCCGTGTATAGTAAATGTTTCTCCATAAGGGCTGTAATAGGGTAGCTGCCTTTCCTCCATCAGAATTACCCGATTTCATTGGTACTACGCAGCTATCCGACTTCCTGTCAGCTTTTGGCTTGCTTGCTTTTTATCGCTTGGTTCGCCATACTCTCTATTTACTTAGAAAGACTAAACAGGATCTCCCGAGTTGCTACCATATATCGATGTATAACGTGCCGTGGTCACCGACTCCGAAGAGGTTTCCATTTTCTCGCCATTTTGCGAAAATAGAAATATTGCTTTCTGTGGAGACCAACACATCAGCCCTCTTAAAGGAAGATTTCGGAGCTCTATCCCTTCAACCATTTGGCTTACGGCCCATTACCTCACTGTCTACGCTTAAAACCAAGAGTTACCCCTTGCCCTCCAAGACTCGCTACGAGTGAATGGCTAGTTCTTTCTCGATGGGAATTCCACCCACTATATATGGCAACCTAGGCTCGGTCGCTCGGTCTCGTCTTTCTCGCATTGCCGCGGGAGTCTTCGTGTATTTCGGCTGCTCTCTGCTTTAAACTTTCAATATGGAAACTGCTTTGTGCTTGAAATAGACAAACTGAATGTCTGTCTAAAAATTACGAAATCTATATTATTCTAAAAAAAGACAACCCAATAAAATAAGACACTATCATTTGAAAAAGAAAGCTGTTATTTCTGGTTGGTTTAGCTCTCTTTTTAGATGATTTATCTTATCTTGGGTTGTCTTCTTTTTATTCGACAATATAAACGGGATTATTTTTTTTTCGTTCCTTCATTTCTGCTGTGGAATAAATTATTTTCATCGGATTGCCGCCAACAAAACTTCCTGCAGGCACGTCTTTATGTACAAGTGTACCAGCTGAAACAATTGCACCATTTCCAATTTTTACGCCTGGCAGTATTGTTGTGTTTGCACCAATCATCACTTCATCTCCGATTTCTATTTCACCTAATCTATATTCTTCAATTAAATATTCATGAGCCAGTATCGTTGTATTATATCCTATAACTGTATTTTTACCGACTTTTATCTTTTCTGGAAACATAATATCGAGCATTACCATTAATGCAAACGAGGTTTGTTCCCCAATTTTCATACGCAGAAAAGTTCGAAACAGCCAATTCTTACAACGTAAAAATGGCATATATCTGGCTAACTGAATAATGATGAAATTTTTGACTACCTTTAAAAAAGGTACTGTTTTATAAACATGCCAAAGTGAATTCGCTCCACTAACCGGATAACGAGTCGTTCTTCTCATTCACTCTTCACTTCAGGAATAGACAGTAAATCTTTCATATTATCAAAAATATAATCTGGATTATATCCTTTTAGAAATTCTTTTCCCTTTAATGACCACGCTACACCAGCTGTTAACGTTCCAGCATTTTGACCTGCTTGTATATCATGATAGTTATCTCCTACCATAATTGCCTCTTCTGGTTTCGCCTGTAATTTTTCTAATGCTAATAAAACTGGTTCTGGGTCTGGTTTTGCTTTTTTCACATGATCAAGTGCTACAATAACATCAAAAAACTCATCAAGCTTTGTCAGTTTCAAACCCATATCTACAACATCAGCTAACTTTGTCGTGACAATCCCTAGTTTAAAACCTTGTTCTTTTAATTCTTTAATCGTTTCGTATACTCCGTCAAAAATAGTAACAATCTTATCATGATTTGCAAGGTTATAGGTTCGATAGATTTTAATCATTTCTTCCGCTTTTTCTTTATCAATTCCGCTAAAGACTTCCACTAAAGTCGGTCCCATAAAAGGGAGAATATCCGCTTCTTTATATTTGCCAGGAAAATATTGTTCTAGTGTATGAAGATAGGAGGCAATGATCAATTCATTTGTATTTATTAAGGTTCCATCTAAATCAAATAAAGCTGTATTTATTTTTCTGCTCATCTTATTCTTCCTTTCTTGCATAAGCATAACCGTATTTCTTATTAGTGCGTGTTCAAAAAGGAGGATAAAAAGGACCAAGAAGTTCGAGGCGGCTTTACTTTGAGCATCGTAGCGTATGGTATGGATACGTGAGAAGCGGAAAAGTGAAGCCAACGAAGAAATTCGACGTGTCATTTTTACCAGACTTTTTAAACAACCTCTATTAATAATTAGAATCTAAATAACGTTGTTTAGCCATGCCCGTTTTACGTCTGATTACCATTGTGATGATGGCAAGAACAATTAAACCAAGGGAAATTAACTGTGCCATTCTAAAATCACCAACCATTAAGCTGTCTGTTCGCAATCCCTCAATAAAGAACCGGCCGATAGAATACCAAATAACATACGATAAAAAGAGTTCGCCAGACCGTAAATTTACTTTTCGCAAAACAAGCAAAATAACAAATCCAAGTATGTCCCATAATGATTCATATAAAAAAGTTGGATGATAATAAACACCATTAATATTCATTTGATTAATAATAAATGCTGGCAAATGTAAATTCTCTAGAAAAGAACGACTTACTTCTCCGCCATGAGCTTCTTGATTAATAAAGTTTCCCCATCTGCCGATTGCTTGTCCTAAAATAATACTAGGTGCGGCAATATCCGTCATTTTCCAGAAATATATATTTTTTTTCTTCGTAAATATGTATGTTGTAATAACTGAGCCAATTAAAGCACCATGAATTGCAATACCGCCATGCCATATTTTCGGAATATCACTTAGGTGATTACTATAATACTCCCATTCAAAAATAACATAATAAATTCTTGCCGAAATAATGGCAATTGGAATAGCCCATAACATTAAATCTGGAAAATCATCTTTATCTAATCCTCTTCTGTTTCCTTCTCTTATCGCTAATAAAAGGGCAAGAATTAATCCTACTCCAATAATAACTCCATACCAACGAACATCAATCCCACCAAGCGAAAAAGCAATAGGATCTATTGGCTTTACTTCTCCCACATTCTTTCCTCCTTAACCACCTTTATACTATCTATCCCGTTTATTCATGATCTGAAATAACATTAGCAAGTTTGTTTGTAAATTGCTGTGCAGCATTTACGCCCATTCCTTTTAAACGAAAATTCATTGCTGCAACTTCAATAATTACTGCTAAATTTCGACCAGGACGTACAGGTATAGTTAGTTTCGTTACATCTGTATCGATTATTTTCATTTTTTCTTCTTCCAGTCCTAATCGATCATACTGTTTATTTTGTTCCCATAGCTCTAATGACATAACAATAGATATTTTTTTATAACTGCGAACAGCTCCTGCACCAAATAATGTCATGACATTAATAATGCCTAGCCCACGTATTTCTAATAAATGCTCAATTAATTCAGGAGAATTGCCGACAATCGTATTTTCATCTTCTTGACGAATTTCAACACAATCATCTGCTACTAAACGGTGTCCACGCTTTACTAATTCCAACGCTGTTTCACTTTTCCCTACTCCACTTTTTCCTGTAATCAATACACCTACACCATAAATATCAACTAAAACTCCATGGACTGCTGTTGTCGGTGCTAATTTTCTTTCTAAGAAATTAGTTAATCGGCTGGAGAATAGAGATGTTTTTTGTTTAGAACGCATGACTGGAACAGAATATTGTTCAGACGCTTCTATTAATTCTGCTGGAACTTCCATATTTCTTGTAATAATCACCCCAGGTGTAATATCTCTACAAAGTTTTGTCAATCTAGACTTTCTTTCCACTTCATCTAATCTGCTGACAAATGATAGCTCTGTTTTACCTAATAATTGTACACGCTCTGCTGGATAATAGTTAAAATAGCCTGCCATTTCCAAACCAGGTCTAGATATATCACTTAATGAAATCGGTCTGTTAATTCCTTCTTCACCACTTATTAATTCTAAATCAAATTCCTCAATCACATCTTTTATAAGTACTTTTGCCATTAGAGCTCCTCCTTTAAAGGGTTCAATGCTGTTTAGACTCTCAATTCCTAGTTCATTTAAACATTCACTTTATTTTAGCATTATTCACCAAATTTATGCTAGATTCCTTATCTAAAACTAGATAAATCATTTTGAAACCGACATAAGGGGAGCTATCAATGACTTTTTATGAAGAAAAAAACCTTCTAAGTACCATCTAAGCTCCCTCTCCCTTTTTTCTATATGTGCGTGTTCAAAAAAGAGGATAAAAAAAAGGACCGAGAAGTTCGAGGCGATTTGCTCCTGAGCATCGGCCTTCCACGGGATGTGGTGACTTCAACGTTGCTCACAGGACGTGAGCGTTTTTAGTGGAAGAACCTCTAGTTGAATACGTGAGAAGCGGAAAAGCAAACCAACGAAGAAATTCGACATGTCATTTTTACCGGACTTTTTGAACAACCTCTATATGAAAAAATAACTAAGCCGCCACACTTAGTTATTTTTATAAACCACTTATTCCTACGATTATTTCTCTTTATTCTTTAAGAGCGTATTTGAAACGATAAGATTAAATATTGATAATAAAATACTAAAAAACAAACTCATACCAAAACTTGATATTTCAAAACTGTCTCCCATTAACTGTGCTGTTAATGATAAGGTAATAGCATTAATAACAAATAAAAATAATCCTAAAGAAAGTATTGTTACAGGTAATGTAAATAGTATTAATATTGGCTTAACAATGATATTTAACAAAGACAGGATTATACTGGCTCCTATTGCTGCACCGATCCCTGATAAATAAAAATAGTCTTGAAATAATCCTGCAAGCGCAATAAAAAATACTGCATTTATTACAATACCAACGATCCATCTCATTTAACTCACACCTCATTCGGTAAAACAAATATTAATAGCAAATAAATGAACACTAGCGGAAAAAATCCAGTTGAAATCGCCGCAATCACAAATATTAGTCTTGCAAGATTTGCATTTATATTAAATTTCTCTGAAAGTCCACCTATAACCCCTGCTAATTTCCTATTACTTCTAGAACGCATCAATTGTTTCATCTAATACAAACTCCTTTCTAGTTTAACTTTTCTCGACTATTTTTTGAATTTTTATTGATCCAGTTTTCGTATTCGCATCAATTAATGTACGCTTTGGTTCAGATTGCACCGATTGAAACTGAAGTGTTTTTTGAAGAACTTCATTTTTTTCTTCTATTATTTGTATACCCTCTAGTTCAACGTTAAATCCTCCAAAATTCGTTTTTAAACTGCCATTGACTGCTAAGCCCTCATTAACATTAACTTCTATACTTCCAGTTGTTCCCTTTAAATCAAAGTATTCACATACATCCGAATGATTCGTACAAACTAGATTACCGTTAAAGGATTGTAAATCCACCTTTTGGAAATACCCTTCTGCCTTAATTATCCCATTAATTGTTTCAGCATCCAATTCTTCCACAATACTTTTGTCTACTTCAATACTGCCATTTGCCGCATCTGCTTCTACCTTTTTCAATTGACCAGCTATCAGTGTAATTTTCCCATTTGCAGTTTTTGTATACAGTTGGTCTGCTGTTATTTCGTATGTTTTAATGGAACCATTAAATAAGCGAAGTTTAATCATTTTATATTCAGACTTTGGAATATAGATATTTGTGTGAAGCTTCATCCATTTATGAAAAACCTTTATATCTAATTTGTCATTATCAGCAGCAATTCTCACTTCTTTTAGAAATATTTGTTTTGCTTCATCTAATGTTTGCACTCGATAAATTTTTGCTTTACATTCTATTCTAATTTCTTCCTGATCCCATGGAATCAATTCAATTTCGCCATTCGGAATATCTATGTCGATATTGTCTGGTGATATATCCGTATATTGAAAAATATGAGAAACCTCTTCATAATGTCCAAAATTCAAATCTAGATCTACATCTTTTACTTTTTTAATTGTAGTATCGACAAATTCAAATAATTTATCTTTTGCAGATTGAAAATTGAAAGAAGGAATTTCTTTTTTCTTTTCCTTAAATTTAACTTCTTCTGCTAACTCATTTAAAATCTCTTTTTCATCTGCTGTATTTTCTTTCCCTGCGTCTGCTTGATCCAATTTTTCCATTAAAGCAAGAGCTTCCTCAACGGTTAATTTCCCACTTTCCACCAACTGCAAAATTCGTTTTTTCTCATCAGCCATTTTTATTCCTCCATTTATAATAGTCTGTTCAAGAAAACAATTTTTCATTTAAATGTATTATTTATCATGATTCCAAGCACTGTTAATCTAAAATACTATTTATAAGAATTCGCTCCCCATGTTTCCAGCTAAATTCCTATAAATCTAAAATTATTTCTTTGGTGAGACGTCAGTTCGACTCCACGGAATTGCGAGACAGGTGATACCCCGCACAAGGACACCATGAAAAGCGAATAAGAAACCTCGGAAAACCACTTTCTAACTATAAAAAAGATGATGCAATAAATAGGCTTAACTAACAAAAATTGCTATTTTGTGAGCATCCTTTCATTTCACCTCTTTCCATCTAATACGATCAACCCGCAAGAAAGTTTCAAAAGATCATGACAGTGCCTCACCCATTCATTTTTATATTATGTAGAAAGATGTTCATTAAGAATACTGTCCACATGCATTCCTTTTCAGTAAATCGAGTAGGAGGCACATTTCCGTGCCGACCTCTCACACCACCGTACGTACCGTTCGGTATACGGCGGTTCGAAAGTTTATGAAATCACCTTCGATAAGGATTTTAAACCTTGATCTTGCCAATATTGATTATTTAATGCAAGATGTAATATAGGGTTGTTTGATAGGCGCCAATATCCCTTACGGGAGTTGGCGTTCTTTTTAGCTTCTTCCTTATATATCCCAAGTTTTACAAGGTTCTTATATTTCGTTTTAACCTTCTTCCACTCTTTCCACCTACACGCTCTTAACCTACGTCTCGTATGACTATCGATTTTATGTGCGTATTGCTTGATATCCGCGATTTTAAAGTAATTTCCCCAACCTTGTATCAGTTGGTTTATTTTCTTCACACGGAATTCCATGCTTACTCCCCAATTTCGGTTGGTCCATTTCTTTAATTTTTCTTCGAACCTTTTCTTCCGCTCTTTTGGCACAAATACTCTAGTTTTCCTTCCTCTTTGGTAGAAGCTTACTCCTAAGAATATCCGTGCTATCGGCTTTCCCACCGCACTTTTCTCCTGATTCACCTTCAACTTCAATTTTCTCTCGATAAATTGAGTGATGCTTTCTTTTATTCGTTCTCCTGCTTTCCTGCTTTTAACGAAAATATTACAATCATCTGCATACCTCACAAATTTGTGCCCACGCTTCTCTAATTCTTTATCTAATTCGTGAAGCATGATGTTGCTCAGTAACGGACTTAATGGGCCACCCTGTGGTGTTCCTTCTGTATTCGGTTTAATTAACCCATTGTCCATCACTCCTGCTTGGAGATATCTTCTGATTAGTTTCAAGGTTGGTTTATCAGTGATCGTTTTCGCGATAAGCGACATGAGTTTGTCATGGTTAACACGGTCGAAGAATTTCTCTAGGTCTATGTCTACGACAAAATTGTAGCCATCTTCGATATATTGTCTTGCTTGTTCTATCGCTTGATGTGCGCTTCTATTTGGTCTAAATCCATAACTATACGAACTAAATTGTTTTTCAAAGATGGGGGTAAGTTTCTGCACAATTGCTTGTTGAATGACTCTGTCTGTCACGGTAGGGATTCCAAGTTTCCTTGTTCCCCCGTTCGGTTTGGGGATATCCACCCTTCTTACTGCTTTTGGTTTATACTTTCCTTCTCTAATAAGTTCTCTAATTTGTTGACCTTCTTCTTTCAAATAAAGGCGAGTAGCTTCTATATCTTTCGCATCGACTCCTGCTGCTCCTTTATTCCTTTCCACCTTCTTGAAAGCATGGTTCAAATTATCTAGTTCTGTTATCTTTATAATTAGACTTACCGTTGATTTCATATTGTTCCCATGCTGTTGAGGTTGCATAAGGCTAACTCCACTCTATCCGAGAAACTCCGGTTTTCCGAACCTTCTTTTCTCGTATAGTCATTTTGTTTCTGTTTCCTCGTTTCCTTATCAATAACTCTAGCACGGTCGCTCCTTTCGTTCCGTCCTTCTCAAATCCTAGATTTGATACTATGACTTCGGCTGACTTCTCTTGATTCAGCTATCTATCACTAGATAGGTTCCCAATAGGATATTCAAGAGACCTCCCGGGGTAAGTTCACTCGCTTTCTCCTCATCTATCTGCCACATTTATTCTCATTTCATCCGGGGATATTTAGGACTTCATTTTGTTTAGCAAACTCGTCCTGAAATGAAAACCTCTAATGTGATTCGTATACCTCAGACCAAGGATTTGTCTAGGGCTTCCTTCAGATTCCGCGTCACCACGGACACCCTTGCCTTCGACTAATGGTTCGCATATCCCAACGCCCATAGCGGACTTGCACCGCCTAGCTAGTGAACATGCCCGGCACACTAAAAAAAGGAATGCAAAAGCATTCCTCAAAGTTATAGAAATAGCTAGAACTACTAGTCTAAAAAATTTGTCCACATCATTCAAAACCCTTTAAAGAGCAGGTAAATGAAAAAAGTAAAAGCTTATTCGCATTAACCATGCCATTCTTTTAATGAGAAGTGACTTCCTCCATTTTATCGATCCGCTTTTCCATCCGCAATCGATCTCTCTCCAAAATTGGTTTTAAATATTTTCCAGTGTACGATCCTGCAAGTTCTGCAATCTCCTCAGGTGTTCCTGTACCTAAAATAGTACCGCCCTTATCTCCGCCTTCTGGACCTAAATCAATAAGGTAGTCTGTTGCTTTAATTACATCCAAGTTATGCTCAATTACCAATACTGTATCGCCATTTTCCACTAATCGTTGCAGTACAATTAAAAGTCTGGAAATATCATCAACATGTAAACCAGTTGTAGGCTCATCTAATATATAAAATGATTTTCCTGTTGAACGCTTATGAAGTTCAGAAGCAAGCTTAACCCTTTGCGCTTCCCCTCCAGACAAAGTAGTCGCAGGTTGTCCCAATTTAATATAACCTAAGCCTACATCGACTATTGTCTGTAGCTTACGCTGAATTTTGGGGATATTTTCAAAAAACGATACAGCATATTCTACTGTCATTTCCAACACATCAGAAATATTTTTTCCCTTGTATTTGACTTCTAATGTTTCACGATTATAACGTTTCCCATGACAAACTTCACAAGGTACGTATACATCTGGAAGAAAATGCATTTCAATTTTAATAATGCCGTCTCCTCTGCAGGCTTCACATCTTCCACCTTTTACATTAAAGCTGAATCTTCCCTTTTTATACCCGCGCACCTTTGCTTCATTTGTTGCTGCAAATACATCACGAATATCATCAAATACACCAGTATATGTGGCTGGATTGGAGCGAGGTGTACGTCCGATTGGGGACTGATCGATATCAATCACTTTTTCTAGTTGTTCGATTCCTTTTATTTCTTTGTGTTCACCTGGCTTCGCTTTTGCACGATTTAGTTTTTGCGCTAAGCTTTTATGAAGAATTTCATTAATTAACGTACTTTTCCCCGAACCAGAGACACCAGTTACTGCAATAAACATCCCTAAAGGAATTTTGACATCTACATCTTTCAGGTTATTTTCATTTGCACCAATTATTTCAATAAATCTACCATCGCTTTGTTTTCTTTCTAATGGAAGAGGAATGAATTTTTTACCAGATAAATATTGTCCTGTTATCGATTTTTTATCTTTCATTACTTGTTTTGGTGTACCGGTTGCGATAATTTCTCCACCATGAACTCCTGCACCTGGTCCTACATCAATAAGATAATCTGCTGCCATCATTGTATCTTCATCATGCTCTACTACAATAAGCGTGTTTCCTATATCACGCATATGT
Organism: Niallia sp. WK069_GA_01; assembly: GCF_983173855.1. Taxonomy (NCBI): domain Bacteria; kingdom Bacillati; phylum Bacillota; class Bacilli; order Caryophanales; family Bacillaceae; genus Niallia; species Niallia sp. WK069_GA_01. Next base: position 1,117,123 of record NZ_OZ470138.1, on the reverse strand, counting down.
TTTAATGTTTCTATTAGCTTATCATTATCTCTTTGATGAAGCCCAATGGAAGGCTCATCTAAAATATATAATACACCTGTTAAACGGGAACCAATTTGTGTTGCTAATCGAATCCTTTGAGCCTCACCGCCTGAAAGTGTTCCTGCTGCTCTGCTTAAAGTTAAATAATCTAACCCGACATTTATCAAAAATCCTAAACGCTCCGTTATCTCCCTTAGGATGAGATTAGCAATTTGTTTTTCTTTATCAGTTAAATCTAAATGATAGAAGATATTATTTGCCTCAACAATTGATTTTTCAGTTACTTGCCCGATATGTACCCCATTTATGCGGACTGCCAAAGCTTCTTTTTTTAGACGATAGCCACCACAGGTTGGACAACTCTGCTGTGCCATATATTTTTCCATTTGTTCTCTTATATAATCAGAGCTGGTCTCTTTATAACGTCTTTCTACATTTCGTATGACACCTTCAAACTGAATGTCATTTTCTCTAATTTGTCCAAAATCATTTTCATATCGAAAATGGATTTTTTCTTTTCCTGAACCATATAAAACCTTATCTAAAAGGTTTTTCGGAATATCCTTTATCGGAATATTCATGTCAATTCCATAATGATTGCAAACACTTTGCAATAATTGAGGATAATATTGGGAACTAATCGATTCCCAAGGTGCAATCGCATTTTCCTTTAATGTTAATGTGCGATTAGGAATGACTAAATCAATATCCACTTCTAATTTTGTACCAAGACCGTCACAATCTGGACAAGCACCAAACGGGCTGTTAAAAGAGAATAATCTCGGTTCTAACTCTCCTATAGAAAAACCACAGATTGGACAGGCATGATGTTCGCTAAAAAGCAGTTCTTCTTTTCCGATTACATCAATAATTACCTTGCCTTCTCCAAATTGTAAAGCAGATTCTAATGAATCAGCTAGTCTTGCTGCAATCCCCTCTTTTACCACCAGACGGTCTATTACTACTTCAATATTATGCTTTTTGTTCTTTTCTAGAGCGATTTCCTCACCAATTTCATGCATTTCTCCATCAATGCGCACTCTAACATATCCTTGTTTTTTTATATCCTCCAAAGTCTTAACATGCGTTCCCTTTCTTCCGGAAATCACAGGCGCCAATACTTGAAGTCGCGTTTTTTCAGGATATTCTACTATACGATCAACCATTTGTTCAATGGTTTGAGAGGATATTTCTATTCCATGCTCCGGACAAACCGGTCTTCCAACCCTTGCAAACAACAACCGTAAATAATCGTAAATCTCCGTTACCGTTCCCACCGTTGACCTTGGATTTCTGCTTGTTGTCTTCTGATCAATTGAAATAGCAGGAGAAAGGCCTTCAATTGAATCAACATCCGGTTTATCCATCTGTCCTAAAAATTGACGAGCATATGCTGATAAGGATTCTACATATCTTCTTTGTCCTTCTGCGTAGATGGTGTCAAAAGCAAGAGAAGATTTCCCAGATCCAGATAAGCCTGTAATGACTACTAATTTGTCTCTTGGAATGGTAATATCTATATTTTTTAAATTATGTGCTCTTGCACCTTTAATGATTAATTTATCTAATGCCATTCCCTCACCCCTCTACTTTTAATTCTAATAATAAGTCACGCAACTCTGCTGCACGTTCGAAATTAAGCGCTTTTGCTGCTTCTTTCATCTCTGTTTCCATTTGTGCAATCATAGCATCTCTTTCTTTTTTCGTCAGCTTTTCCAACTTTGCACTAGTTTCATATTCATCTGGATTTTCTGCTACCTGTGTTGCACGTATTGATTCTCGTATTCCTTTTTTAATGGTTTGTGGAATAATGCCATGTTTCCGATTATATTCTTCTTGAATTTCACGGCGGCGTTTCGTTTCACTAATTGCCAGCTCCATTGAATTGGTCATTTTGTCTGCATACATAATAACATGCCCATTTGAATTTCTTGCAGCACGCCCAATTGTTTGAATCAACGAGCGTTCCGAACGAAGAAAACCTTCTTTATCTGCGTCCAGTATTGTCACAAGAGAGACTTCTGGAATATCGATTCCTTCTCTTAATAAGTTAATTCCAACTAAAACATCATATTTTCCAACACGAAGTTCTCTAATTATTTCTATCCGTTCTAATGTTTTAACCTCGGAATGCAAGTATTGCACTTTAATCCCTATTTCTTTTAAATAATCCGTCAAATCCTCTGACATTTTTTTTGTTAATGTTGTAATTAACACTCTTTCGTTTTGTTTAATTCTTTCGTGTATTTCGCCTATTAAATCATCTATTTGCCCCTCTATTGGGCGAATATCAATGGTTGGATCCAATAGACCTGTCGGCCGAATAATTTGTTGCACCATCTCAGGTGTATGTTCTAGTTCATATGGACCTGGAGTGGCAGAAACACATATCATTTGATTAATATGTTTTTCAAATTCCGTAAACGTTAATGGTCTATTATCTAAAGCAGAAGGCAACCGGAAACCATGATCCACCAGTACATTTTTTCTTGCCTGGTCTCCATTGTACATTCCTCTAATTTGCGGAAGCGTAACATGTGACTCATCTATTACAAGCAAAAAATCCTCTGGAAAATAATCTAATAATGTATATGGAGTTGATCCTGCTGGTCGTAAAGTTAAATGTCTGGAGTAATTCTCAATTCCTGAGCAAAAACCCATTTCCCGCATCATTTCTAAATCATAACGACAACGCTGCTCTAATCGTTGTGCTTCCAATAATTTATTATCATCTCGCATCTTTGCCAGCTGTTCTTCTAATTCTTTTTCAATATTTTCGATTGCTACCTTCATTTTTTCTTCTCTTGTTACGAAATGGGATGCCGGAAAAACAGCAATATGGTTACGGTCACCTAATATTTCACCTGTTAGGGCATCTACTTCTCGAATACGATCGATTTCATCACCAAAAAACTCAATTCTTACACAGTGCTCATCACGAGATGCAGGGAAAATTTCGACAACATCTCCTCTTACCCGAAATGTACCGCGTTTAAAATCAATATCATTGCGGTCATATTGAATATCCACCAATTTTCGAAGCAGCTGATTTCTTTCCAGCTCCATGCCAGTTCGTAAAGAAACCACCATTTCTTTATATTCTTCCGGAGATCCTAAACCGTATATACAAGATACACTGGCAACAATAATAACGTCTTTTCTCTCAAACAGTGAGGATGTTGCAGAGTGCCGAAGTTTATCAATCTCATCGTTAATGCTTGCATCTTTTTCAATAAATGTATCTGTCTGAGGAACATATGCCTCTGGTTGATAATAATCATAATAGCTGACGAAATACTCAACAGCATTATTCGGAAAAAACTCTTTAAACTCACTATATAACTGCCCTGCCAATGTTTTATTATGAGCTATAATTAACGTTGGTTTTTTTACTTCTTTTATCACATTGCTTATTGTAAATGTTTTTCCGGTACCAGTAGCACCAAGCAATGTTTGAATCTTTTTGTTCGATTTACTTGCAGAAACTAACTCCTTGATTGCACTCGGCTGGTCTCCTTGAGGAGAATAATTGGAAACTAATTCAAATTCCTGACTCACGTAAACATCCTCCCGTTCAATCCATAAAAACAAAAATAAAATTCATATGTTTGTCTATAAATAATCTTATTACTACCTATTAAAAACCTGTTTTTTTATTGTTAAAACCCTTGAAAATCAATGATTTTGAAGTAATTATCTATTCTTTTTCCTTTTCTAGCTAAAGTTGCTCCAGCATCAACGAACTATTCGATATCCAGCAGAACTTTTGCAATCCTATTTTTTTAGCAACACACGAACATAAGTTCCTTTATTTAGTTTATCAAATTCCAATCTAAAAATCTTCTTTTCCCTAAAAATTTTTTCAGTCTTTATTAAATAAGCAAATTTTCAACTTTCCACAGTTATCCATATATCACCATTCTACCACAAATGCAGAATTTCAAACCAGAAAAACGAACGGATATTCGTTACCAATAAAGGCAGCAAGCCAATTCGAACCACCCTTTTCTCCACGAAAACCAGAAAGTCACCACTCACGAAAAAGATCAGACACCACAAGTGGCAACAAGAAGACTCAACACTCGCCCCATAAAAAGCGAAGCGTATTCCAGCTGCGGACTTATTGAGAGAGACAACCTCTTTTTTCAAGGTAACCACCCATGCAAACAAAATTCACACCATACACATGAAAAGAAGCAGTTTCTCTAAATACGTTGATATGTTGAACAGGGAGCAGCCAGAATACACGAAGACTCCCGTGGGAATGCGAGAAAGACGAGACCCCGCAGTGAGGAGGCTCAACACTCGCCCACAGAAAAGCGAAGTGTATTTTGGCTGCGGACTTATCGAGAGAGACAACCTCTCTTTTCAAAGTAGCCAAAATAAAAAAATGACCTCTTCAAACAGATATCCACAAAGAAGCAGACAACAGTTTGACAAGCCATTCCTTTTATTCAATACGTTTTATCATGCCATCCTTCACCCATTTACTAATCCAAAAACCAGCCGTTAAAGAATAAGCATCCATCACAATTAACAAAAAAGTATTTGTATAGCCTTTATAAACAGAAGCTGCAATCAAAGCCACCGTTAAAATTAATGCAAGAACTCGATTAAAAGTGACTCTTGTAAAAAGCACGACAATTAGTCCAGGAAAAAAAAGTGCAGATAGATATTTGATCACAAGCTCCACCTCTTTATAACTTTAAGCAAATTTCGTTCCATTCACCATTAAACCTAATTTCTCTAAAGCACTCGCTAAATCATTAAAAACAGGTATTTTACTTAAATTAATGCCAAGCTGCACAGCAGTTTGGGCAATCTCTGGTCTTAATCCAGAAAGGAAGGCGCGAACACCTAATAAATTTAATGCTTCAATAACCTGAAAAAGCTGATGTGCCACCATTGTATCAATTATAACAACACCAGATAAGTCGATAAATAAATATTCAACATGTTTTTCACTACACTGCGTTAAGGTTGTTTCCATAATAATATTCGCTCTTTGCGTATCAATATCACCAATTAATGGTAATACCCCAATACCTTTTGTAATCGGAATAACCGGACAGCTAAGCTCATAAATCGTTTCTTGCTGGGCAAATAACTGCTGATGTTTAAACTTATCGTAAGCTTCTATAAAAATATTTGTAAATAAATCAAATGCAAAGTTTGTTAAATCAATCCATTTAAATACAACTGAGACAGTTAACTTTTGAGGATCGTCTGCTGCAAATTTCTCCATGTAAGTCACAAAAATAGCTTTTACTTTATTTAGCTCTTTAATGGATTCCATAATAGGGACAGCATCTCTTGATCGTTTCTCCGCTACGGATACAGCCCAATTAGTTAAATTTTCTTTGTAAACATCCTCTTCTTCTATAAATACTTTGATTACATTTTCCATTAAAGTTCGATGGCTGTTTATCAGTATTTTTTGAGTTTGCTCATCATTATTCAATGAATAAAAAGTGGATGTATTATTTTTTATCGTTTTTAGCCATTCATCACACATTTTATCAATATTTTTATTTAAGTAGATATATAAATCTTTCATACACTCTGACACGAATTTATCCTCCTACTTTTACACTTTAATGTGCCGCTTGAGGTTAGATGAGCCTAACGGAAAACAAGCCTTCTATTGATAAGGAATAATGTTTGCAAGAAAACACACCCTACAGACTAATCAATCATCCTTTTCTAAATTGCTCTAAACCAAGTTATTGCATTACATGAAGAGAAATTTATAACTGCTTGAGTTATTTACTCCTAAATGCTTAATCTCCTATTGCAACAAACTAACTTACGGTTTCCTCATTAAAAAACAAGTCTAATCATGGTTCATTTACCTTTTATTATAAAACGGTATTATTTTTCTAACAAGCAAGTTGTTTTGAAGGAAAGAGATTGAAGGAGTACCAGTGTTTGGAGTTGATATGCTTTTTCATTTTTTTATTAGACCGGCAGCTATAACTTGAAAAAGAGGTTTTACAGAAGAAGATCTTTTTTTGGCATTCCGCACCATGTGAATAATCTCATCTAATTCGTTTGGCGATAATTCCTCTACAATCCAATCCGCTAGTTCCTCATGGTTTATTGAAATACTTTGAAAAGGAATCTTAATTGTACGGCATTTCATCAATTCGTTTCGAATAATATTTATATGATATTCATATTTTGTTAAGGTTGAATGTTTCTGCTCTTCATGAAATGATAAAAACTCTTCTTTTTCCATTCTTCCACCCCTACTTCACCATAATTATTTTCATCTATTAAAATCAATTAACCTTTATTAGTGCGTGTTCAAAAAAGAGGATAATTAGGACCGAGAAGTTCGAGGCGGTTTAGCTTTGAGCATCAGCCTTCCACGGGATGTGGTGGCTTCAACGTTGCTCACAGGACGTGAGCGATTTTAGTTGAAGAACATCTAGTTAATACGTGAAAAGCGGAAAAGCAAACCAACGAAGAAATTCGACGTGTCATTTTTACCGGAATTTTTGAACAACCTCTATTATATTCAAGTGTAAATATATCTATTTAATAAGAATTGGTCAAATAAGAAGAGGGAAAATTCCTTCATATTTAGAAAATTAGGAAATATGTATGATTCTATCTAGTAAGTTGGTAGGTTTTAATACAAGTTATTCTAAGGTAATATTTACTAATAAATACAACAAATAATTCGATTATTCTCATACCAAAAAACATTTTTTGTAAAGGAGAACAGCATTGGATATGGAAAATACTATAGCAGATATTATCGGGCATCCAATTAATAAAGATATCTTTTCAAATTCCTTACAAGGCCTTTTGCTATTAAAAAAAGGCACTATATTAAATCAAGCACATATTGAATTACTAGAGAAACATCATGTAAATCCTTCTGAATCCATTTTACCCATTGCTGATCACTCTCTATCTTTATCTATTGATAAAAATTATCACTCCTTATTAGATGAAGTGAAAGATGTATTTCCATTTATTCTGCAAAAAAAAGATGAAGGAGTAGAACAGCTTCTTACTCATTTTAAACAAATAATTGAACTATGTTTACAAGACTTTTCCGTATTAGATATTATCCATAAAAACCCTTCTCAATCAGACTATATTTATGAGCATAGTATTAATGTTGGCATCATTTCCGCCATGATAGGAAAAGTGCTAGGCTACTCTACTAAGCATTGTCAGCTACTTGGACAAATGGGTCTATTCCATGATATAGGTATGTTATCAATTGATCCCGCTATTACGAAGAAAAAAAGCAAATTGACCCTGAAAGAATATAAAGAAATTCAAAAACATACAGTAATAGGAAAAAGCATGCTGTTTCATGTCATACAACTAGATATTCTTGTTTCAAGAACAGCTCTTTTACATCATGAGCAAATAAATGGAAAAGGCTATCCATGCAACCGTTCAGAAAAGGACATTCCTTTTTTAATTCAAATTGTTTCTGTTGCAGATAAATTTAATAGTATGTGTACTTCCTATACATATAAAGAAAAAAAATCGTATTTTGAAGCCATAAATGAATTAATAAATGATGCATATGGAAACGCGTTAAACCCTGCTATCGTAATCCCCTTTACACAGTTTATTATGAGAAAACAGCTTTTTAAAAAGGTCAAATTAAACAATAATGAAACGGCAGAAATTATCTTTATCCATCAAAACGAACCACATTTGCCACTGATTCGTTTAAAAAATAGATATATTGATTTACGGAAAGCAGCTCCGTTAAAAATAACCAGTTTAGCATAGTTGTTCTAATCTTGAAAAAAATATGTTACAAAAAAAGAAAAGACCTTTCAAAGAATCTTTTCTTTTTTTTGCAATCCCCTGCATATTCTTTTCTTTAATCTAATTCGCGGATTTTCTTATATATGTATACCAAATGCTTATGTAAGCGCACCTTTCAGCGAGAACCAAAGGTACATTTTTATTTGAAGCCTTTTAGCATAAACCTTTTCTATTACACGGTAATTTACGCAAAGTGAGATAAGAAATAGAATTAGATTAATTTCATTTCTTATCTAATAGCTTGTGGGAACCATCACAGTTGGGCAGCTTTTTCGATAGTCCACAAGTGCAATCATTTAACCCCTTTCCATTGAGAATTTTTTGCACACATTTTTCAATCCTTGACTCTCGAGTTTTGGATTGTTTCGGTTGAGAAAAATGAAAGATGTATGCTCTTTGCCGTCCCGGCGTTAAGCTTTTAAAAGCAGTTTTCAAGTCAGGGATTTCATCAAATTTATTTTGAAGTTCTTCTGGAATTATGTACTCCGTATTCTTTTTTAACTTCACTTCCAAACCGGCTTTTTCCACTTCAATGGCCTCATAAATATAGGATTTCAAGATGGTTTCCATTTCCACTATTTCTTCAATATTGGTGAACCGAATTTGGCGCGCTGCTTGTACATTCTCCGTTTGTTGGATTAGAATTCCATTGGCATCCTTTAATAATGCCCCTTTGTGAAACAAAAGTGCACAATATTCTTTAAATCCATGAATTAAAACGATATTTTTTTTCTCGAACGTATAACAAGGATGCATCCACTTAAATTCTTCGGTCAAATCACAGTCAAGAACGATATTTCTCAACTTCTCAGATTCTTCCTTCCACTTTTTCGCCTTACTTAAATATTCATCAACCTTAGGATTCATTCTACTATTTGTCATCAAGAAACTCTCCTCTTCAATTTCGATCAGTTGACAGTCAAGACAGTTCATTCTCCATTTTTTTTCTGTCACTTTTGACATTACTTAAATGCTTATCAACCTTGAATATTTTCCACCATTCACTTGGCAAGCTCCCTTTAATCATTTCGGAATTCTTGCTGGTCGATTACCCCTGTTTAATAAGGAAGCATGACTTTTTCCATGATAGAGCACCCCAACAAGGTGTTGTGGATATAAAAGTGTGGGGCATGATTGCAGTTACGTAGCTACAACTCCACTTAGCCTCTTCGAATCCCTAAGAGTTCTTCATAGGATATCCCCAGCAATAGCTATCTTTTTCTATTGCCGCCAAAAATTCGTATATTCTGCTTTATCCTCTATATTAAATTCGATCATTTTCTTAAGCAATTCGTAATTCACCTGATCATTCCATCGAATTCGAAACAAGCCTTTAGTAGCACTGTAGCCAGATTGTGCAATATCATCTGTAAAATGCGTAATGCCTACCTCTTCTGGTGAAACACTCAAATGTTGCTTCGCTGTGGAAAAACCAATGATAAATGTGCCATGATCCGAAAACATTGGCGTATTCCACTTGATTTGCGGTTCCAAATTTGGGAATTTATTAGAAACCCACACTAAAATCTCCTCTGTTCGATCACGGTGATCAGGATTATCGATACCTGCTAAATATTCTGAAAATACTTTCATATTATTCCCTCCTATTAGAAAAGCTCAGGGCGCCTTGTTTAACCACGAAGAAAACTGTTCTCCTGCCTCAAAAAGTGTTTTTTACTTTTATAGGCAGGAGGCAATGCTAAAAAGGGGCTTGGCTCTGAAAATAAAAATTTTATACGTTCTTACCTTTAACTAAAAACTATGTCATTCAAAAAGGTTTCCCAAATCCAACTGGCCTTAATACTCCTTATAAAACCACTATCCACGTTCTTGAGCAACCCTAACTTCTAACTATATTTTAGTCAAAATGGCTTAAAACGCAAATTAACACGCTAATATTTATAATGCAAGTTAACCGTATAGAAGCTTTCTTCACTTCTGCAATAATATACTATATGTCGTTTCATTTTAGGATGTAAAATTGCATGAGAATACTTTGAAAGGAGTTTTATCATGAATATAGCATCTTTTTTGATTTACTGTTGTATAGTTACCTTTACACCAGGACCGACTAATATCGTCATATTATCGACAGTGCATAATTTTGGAACAAAACAAGCAATGAAATATACGTACGGGGCAACGATTGCTTTCGGTTTATTACTTATTATTTCTGCGATCTTGAATACGATGCTTATAACGATAATACCAAAAATTCTAATTGTGATGCAGATAATCGGAAGCTTCTATATATTCTATCTTGCTTATCAAATTTACAAAATGGATACATCAAAACCAACTGTAAGTCAAACTGGCACCTTTACGTCTGGCTTTCTTATGCAGTTTTTAAATCCAAAAGTAGTGCTATTTACAATGACTGTCATTCCTAGCTTTATTATGCCCTACTATACCGCAATGCCTGCGGTGACAATAAGTGTTATTGTCATAACTCTTATAGGATTTTCAGCATTTATTACATGGATTCTTTTCGGTACAATCTTCAAGAAATTTTTACAGCAACATAATAAAATGGTTAATGTAATAATGTCATTGTTTTTAGCTTATTCTGGTATAATGATATGGTTTGCAGGGAGTAAATAAGAGGTGAGTTTAATGGATAAATTTATCTATAAAAAAGCGGCAGGTGTTACTGTGTTATCGGCAAGTATGACAGATTTTATCTATAAAAAGCACGCTCACAAGGAGTATGCATTGGGTGTAACATTGCGTGGCATCCAACATTATAACTTGGATGGCTGCCTACAATTATCCTACAAAAACGGTGTTATGCTTTTTAATCCAGAACAGGCACATGACGGAATGGCGCATGATGAAGCAGGTCTTGATTATGTTATGCTATATATTGATCCACAATTGCTTTTAGAGGTTATGGAGAAAGAAGCTATAGTACGTTTTTCAACTCCTATTGTGTATGATAATAAACTTGAACAGAAAATATTAAGTCTTTCTAATGCAATATTAAGCGAAAAAGATGAGGCTTTGTGCAGCGAATTGCTCTTATCCCTCACAGATAGCCTTATTCAAACTAATCTTTCTACAGACAACAAGAAAGATAATACTCTAATTAGAAAAGCAAAGGATATGCTTCATACCAACTTAGAAAATATACTTAAACTAGACGAGATATGTAAAGAACTTAATCTATCAAAATTTCAGTTTATCAGATTATTTAAGACTCATACTGGCATTACCCCATACCAATACTTTCTTAACTGCAAGGTAGAACGTGCAAAGCAGTTAATAGAAAAAAATGGAGATATCTATTCAGCAGTAGCTGACTGTGGTTTTGTTGATTTAACTCATCTAAATAAGCACTTTAAAAGTATCTATGGAACAACAGCATTTGAATATTTGTCCCATTTTAATTAAGAAAAGAATACTATAATTTAATAGAAGGAGAACACTAATTAGTGTTCTCCTTCCTTTTGTTATTTAGGATTTGATTCTGTTTATTTAAAGAGATTTATTGACAATCTTTCTCTTCCACTATCGTGCATACAATTCCGTACATGGCGTTTTCATATAAGTCTGACACAGTTTGGAATATCCGCCATGCGTCTAATCAAATCTGGAGTAAACTAAATGTATACTTCGTTATTAAACCCCTTTAAATGCTTTACGGTAAATATCAGCCAATTCTGTAACTAGAGGTAATTTAGGGTTTGCAGTAGTACATTGATCCTCAAATGCGCGATCTGCTAAATAATCAACTTTTGCTTCAAAATCTTTTGCATTAACACCATTTGCTTCAATGCTCATTGGTATGTTTAATTCTTTCGCAAGACGGACAACTGCACGGATAAAGCTTTCTACCCCTTGTTCCACTGTGTTTGCTGGCAAACCTAATATTCTTGCTAACTCAGCATATCGCTCGTCAGCTACAAAATGCTCATATTTAGGGAATGCAGCAAATTTTTTCGGTTTTTCTGCATTATAACGGATAACATGTGGCAACAGAATTGCGTTAGAGCGTCCATGAGCAATATGGAATTCTGCTCCTAATTTATGTGCCAAACTATGGTTAATTCCTAAGAATGCATTCGCAAAAGCCATTCCTGCAATAGTAGATGCATTATGAACTTTTTCGCGTGCCACTTCATCAGAGCCATTGCGATATGCTTTTGGAAGGTATTCAAATATTAATTGTACTGCTTTTACTGCAAGCGCATCTGTATAATCATTCGCCATAATAGACACATATGCTTCTACTGCATGCGTTAATACGTCCATTCCTGTATCCGCTGTAACTGCTGGCGGCACCGTCATAACAAATTGCGGATCAATAATCGCTACATCTGGTGTTAATTCATAATCAGCTAAAGGATATTTCACATTTGCTTCTTTATCTGTAATTACGGCAAAAGATGTCACTTCTGATCCTGTTCCAGAAGTAGTTGGAATAGCAACAAATTGTGCCTTCCCGCCTAAATTTGGATATTGATAAATTCTTTTTCTAATATCTAAGAATTTTTGTTTTAATCCGAAGAAATCTTCATCTGGATGTTCATAGAACAACCACATTCCTTTGGCAGCATCCATTGGTGATCCACCGCCAAGTGCAATAATGCAATCCGGTTGGAATTTCGCCATCATTTCTGTTCCTCGAACAACTGTATCTAAAGATGGATCTGGTTCTACATCAGAGAAAACTTCTACCTGAACTAAATTCTCTCTTTTTCTTAAATGATAAAGTAATTTATCTACATACCCGAATTTAACCATATATGGGTCTGTTACAATAAATACTCTAGATATATCTGTCATTTTTTGTAAATATTGTACAGAATCTTTTTCGAAATAAATTTTTGGCGGAACTTTAAACCATTGCATATTATTTTTTCTTTTTGCAAGCTTTTTAACATTTAATAAATGTACATCTGTTACGTTAGTAGCTACAGAGTTTTTGCCATAAGAACCGCAGCCAAGTGTTAAGGAAGGCATAAAGGCATTGTAGATATCGCCAATTGCACCTTGGGAAGAAGGAGCATTGTTAATAATGCGACATGCTTTCATTCGTAAAGCAAATGCTTGTGTTACTTCTTCATTTTCAGAATGAATAACCGCAGAATGCCCTAATCCGCCAAACTCCAGCATTTCTTCTGCTCTTGTGATTCCTTCTTCTGTAGAATTTACTTTAAAGCATGCTAATACTGGACTTAATTTTTCTCTAGATAGCGGATGTTCCGGTCCAACAGCTTCTAATTCTGCAATTAGTATTTTAGTATCTTCTGGAACTTTTATTCCTGCTAGATTTGCAATATAATGTGCTGATTTCCCAACAATATTAGGGTTAACTGCACAAGTATTTTCATTGATTACTAGACTTTCTAGTTTCTTTTTCTCTTCTTCGTTTACAAAATAGCAATTATTGCGCTGAAGTTGATTTTTCACTTCTTCATAGATTTCTTTATCAATAATAACCGCTTGCTCAGAAGCACAGATCATTCCATTATCAAATGTTTTAGAAAGGATTAAGTCATTCACTGCTCTTTTTACTTTTGCTGTTTTTTCAATATAGCATGGAACGTTTCCAGCACCTACTCCAAGTGCAGGTTTTCCACAACTGTACGCAGATTTCACCATTCCTGGTCCTCCAGTAGCAAGTATTAACGCAATTCCAGGATGGTTCATTAATGCTTGCGTTGTTTCTATTGACGGTTTTTCAATCCATTGAATACAGTTTTCAGGTGCCCCAGCTTTGACAGCTGCATCTCTTAAGATTCGGGCAGCTTCACTGCTGCATTTTTGTGCAGATGGATGGAATGCAAACACAATTGGATTTCGTGTTTTAATGGCAATAATTGCTTTAAACATGGTAGTTGATGTTGGATTTGTAACAGGTGTAACACCAGCTATAACGCCGATTGGATCAGCTATTTCTACAATGCCATTTGCTTGGTCATCATTGATAACCCCAACTGTACGATCGTACTTAATATTGTGATAAATATATTCTGTTGAGAAAATATTTTTTATGATTTTATCTTCATAAACTCCTCTTCCTGTTTCTTCCACAGCAAGTTTCGCTAAATACATATGCTTGTCTAAACCGGCCAATGCCATTTCTTTTACGATTTTATCAACTTGAGCTTGGTCTAATTGATAAAATTCATCTAGTGCTTTTTTTCCTTTAGTTGCTATTTCATCAATAATTGCGTTTACGTCTTTTTTAGCTTTTACATCTTTTTCAACAACTGACATCTTAAATCCCTCCACTTAATTATAGAATGCTTTTGACGCTAAATTGTGAAATGTTTCACAATCAAACCTTAAAGAAAAACTACTATTTTAGTAGCTAATTTTTAGGGAGAACCACATCCTTTGAAACGATATTAATTGCACAAACGATGTCTTAATACTTTGTTGGTAAAGATACTTAGAAAATAATTCTTAAGCTTCTAAATTTATCTTTGCTTTTCTTTACAAACTTATAATATAACGATTTAGATTATGCGGCAATAGGGTAAATAAAATTTTGTTCAGTATTTCACAAAGTGTTTCACATTTTGTTCACAATTGCATTTTCACTTCCAATATTTTATACTTATCAAGTGATAAGCAGTATTAAAGAAAGGGAATAATTATGGGAAAATCAATTGAAAATTCAAGATCTGGTCATGAAACCGATAAATTAATCATTGAAGTAGCATATTCCTTATTTATGGAATTAGGATACCGTGCAGTTAGCACAAGAAAGATTGCCAAAGAATGCGGAATAACACAGCCTGCACTTTACCATCATTTCAAAAATAAACAAGAAATCTATTTAGAGGTTCTTCACACATCCATTAAACAAACCGAGGAAAAACTTTATTCCATCATTAAAAACAATGCAACACTTCAAGATCGCCTCTACAGAACGGCTTGTTATTTTATGACGAATTATCAAGAAGATTTAATGCAAATGTTCTATGATATTCAACATGAAATGCCGGAATATATTCAATCTGATATGAAGCAGCGTTGGCAAAAAGGTTTTTTACTGCCAATCGTTCAAATGATGGAGGAAGCTATATCGAAAAAAGAAATAGCTCCGTTTGAAAAGCACCAAACAAATAGCTTTGAAATAGCTCTTTTATTCTTAAATATGATTAAATCCTCCAACCAAAAGGATTATCTCAAAAATATGTCCATTAAAGAGCAGAAAATGGAAATTGAAAAAAAATCTAATTTAATTGCAACGATTATCCTATTTGGAATTACAAATTAATTTTCAGTTGAACAAGGACCATTTTGTTTCGGCGAAATTTTTCCAATCAATTCCTTTTGACCACTACTTATCACTCGATAAGTTCTTTCTTTTTGCAAACGTTTTCTATTAATTGTTGAGTTTCTATACTTTATTAAAGGAGCAGACCTGTATGAACAAAATTATTTCACAATATTTCCGTTTTTTGTCTAGTGTAAAAGGAAGCTGGCTGACAATAGCTGGCTGGATTTTGCTCGTGGTTATATTAAGCGTTTTTTTACCTCAAGCAAGTTCTCAAAAAAATGAATTGGCTCAAAATATACCTAATAATGCTCCATCTGTTCAAGCTCAAACGCTTGCAGCAAAAGAATTCCCAAATCAACAAGGAACTCCTGCTCTCCTGACATTTTATAAACAAAAAGGACTAACAGAAAAGGATGCAGCTTCTATTCAACAACTGGCAAAAGAACTGACAAACACACCACTGCTTCATCAGCAGAGTGTTGTTCCTTTCCATCAGCTTCCTTTGCCTGCTATTATGCAGCAAGTTTCCAACGATGGCACCACCTTTGTTTTTCCCATCTTATTTGAGCAGCATGTAGAAACTGCTGAACTGGAAAAAGGCATAAAAGAACTGACAAAAAAGATAAATGAAATTTTCCTAGAGAATCCTTTTGATACGAATTTAAAAAATGATTCATCCCTTCATGCACGAGTTACTGGTCCAGTCGGCATCTCTGTAGATGCAGCAGCATTGTTTAGCCAAGGTGACCTTTCCTTATTATTTGGCACCGTTATCATTGTATTAATTTGTTTATTAATTATCTATCGTTCTCCTATCCTAGCTCTTGTTCCACTAGTAGGGGTTGGCGTTGCATATGGTGTTATCAGTCCGTTGCTTGGTGCAATCGGCAAAGCAGAATGGATTGACTTTGATTCTCAAAGCATCTCTATAATGACCGTGCTTTTATTTGGTGCTGGAACAGACTATTGTTTATTTCTTATCACAAAGTACCGCACCTTTTTAACGATAGAATCTGATAAAGGCATCGCTATGAAAAAAGCGCTTCATCGTTCATCTGGCACCATTGCAATGAGTGGCTTAACGGTTGTTTTCTCTTTGTTCATATTATTGTTGGCAAAATACGGTGCTATTCAACGCTTTGCTGTTCCATTCAGCTTAGCCATTTTCATTATGATGCTAGCAAGCCTGACCCTTGTTCCTGCTCTTTTAAGTGTACTGGGCAGAATTTCATTTTATCCTTTTATTCCAAGAACGGAAAAAATGAAAGAAATCAAAGCAAACAAAAAAGGAAAAATAAGAAAAAAGAAAAAAAGCAAACCTTCTGTCGGACATTTTTTTGGTCAATTAGTTGTTGCTCACCCCTGGAAAGTTACGATAATAACAACACTTTTTCTTGCCGTTTTTGCTGGTTATTCAACAAAAATACACTATACGTATGATACTTTATCTTCTTTTCCAGATGATATGCCTTCAAGAGAAGGATTTACTCTAATCGCTGATCACTTTACAGCAGGAGAACTCGCTCCTGTTGATGTCATCGTACAAACAGATGGAAATGCTACAAATCTAAAAAAAGAATTAGAGGGTCTTTCATTTGTAGCAGCTATCTCAGAAGTTCAGCAGGGCAAAACTGATTCAAATCTTTGGAAATATACTGTCCAACTAAATACAAACCCTTATTCTAATAAAGCCATGGACGAATTATCAAAGTTGAGAAATGCAGTTGAAAAGGAATTAGCGCACAGTGGCATTATAAACAGCGGAGAAAAAGTATGGATAGGTGGGATCACCGCAGAACAATTAGATACCAAAAATACAACAACGAAAGATGCTTCCATTGTTATCCCAACCATTATAACGATGATTGCGATTCTATTATTTGTTTATCTTCGTTCGATCACTGCAACAATTTATTTAATAGCAACTGTACTATTATCATATTTCAGTGCGTTGGGAATTGGATGGTTTGTCCTTCATCATTTATTTAATGTGGACGCAATTCAAGGTTTGATTCCGCTTTACTCCTTTGTTTTTATTGTGGCATTAGGAGAGGATTATAATATTTTTATGATTTCAAGCATTTGGAGAAAAAGCAAAGAAATGCCGATTTCTCAAGCAATCAAAGAGGGGGTTGTCGAATCTGGCAGTGTTATTACCTCTGCCGGCATCATTTTGGCTGCAACATTTATGGTTTTAACAACATTGCCGATTCAAATCCTTGTTCATTTCGGAACGATTACAGCGATTGGCGTATTGCTTGATACCTTTATTGTACGTCCATTTTTAGTACCAAGTATAACAGCTATTTTAGGAAAAAAAGCATTTTGGCCGTCGAAAAGACAATTAGATGCTACTAAATCATTGACACAAAAGTAAAAAGTGGTTTCTTGGTGAATATTCCCTAATGCAAATCTTTTTAATACCCGTTACTTTTATAGATTACTAACAAAAGGTTGCGGTAGACCCACTCTGCTTTAAATTGATAGGATTAAAAGTAGAACAGAGGGTCTATTAAAATATAAAGATTTAAAACTAAGTGAACGAGCTGCTCTTTTAAGTATATTCGTCTATATTTTATTAGCTTTTTATTGGATTTTCATCTAACTCAGAAGCCCTGCAAGTGAACGGTTGGAATAACAGATATTGTCGCACCAATTGCTGTGCTAATTGGATTAAGACTTTCACAGAAGCCACCGGATAAAGATCATTTATATGGTCATTGGAAATCAGAAACAGCTGCTTCCTTAATTGCTTCTTTTATTATGATGGCAGTCGGATTGCAGGTATTATATAAAGCCATTACAACCTTTATTGCTGGCAGTCATGAAGCTCCCGATCTTATTTCCGCTTTCACAGCCATTGGCTCGGCAATTATTATGTATATTGTTTATCGTTATAATTATATAATCGGAAAAAAAATCAATAGTCAAGCGGTGAAAGCTGCTGCAAAAGATAATTTTTCCGATGCAATGGTAAGCATTGGAACAGCTATTGGTATAATCGGGTCTCAATTTCATTTATCTTTTCTTGATCCATTAGCTGCTTGTGTCGTGGGAACCTTAATTTGCAAAACAGCATGGGATATCTTTCGCGAATCGTCTCATGACTTAACAGACGGGTTTGATGAATCATTAATTGAAACATATCAGCAAACTGTTTCTTCCATTGCTGGTGTAAAAGCAGTGAGAAATATTAAAGCAAGAAATTATGGAAACAGCGCGGTAGTCGATGTCGTGATTCAAGTAAATCACGATTTAGACATAGTAGATGCTCATACTATTTCTACATATGTCGAAGAAAAGTTAATAAAAGAACATGATGTGCTAGAAGTGCATGTTCACATCGAGCCTTATTAACAAAACAAAAACAAGGGCTGAGAGTGTAGTCAACAACAGACACATCCTGGATGCATAAACCAGCTTACTTGTTCGATAGCATAGCGCTAGGCGCCTTGTATATCCTATACAGCAAAGCTAGACAGCCTTCACCTTTCAAAGCTTTCTTACCTTTTAAAAAACAGCTTTATAAAAAAGCATCGCCTCAACATAAATCTGTTGAAGCAATGCTTTTTCTTTTTATATTCACAACGAATAGTCCAATTATCTTATCTATCTATTTTTTTTATCTATTTTTCTATCTATTATTTTTACCAAACAGCTACACTGCCATCTGCACGGGATTCTGTGCCACCATAATACACACCCGTAGCAGGATCTCGCCAAATAATTTGCGCTCTGCCACATTCATTGGAATCAACAGACATGACAATTTCATGTCCTTTTCTTCCTAACCCTTCTATAATATGACGAGGAACATTTGTCTCAAGCATGATCTTTTTATCGCCAAACCATTGCCAGCGCGGAGCATCAATTGCTGCCTGTGGATTCAAGCCAAATTCAATCATGTTCATCAATACCTGTACTTGTCCTTGTGGCTGCATAAACGCTCCAATCACGCCAAATGGACCAATCGGAGTTTCTCCTTTTGTAATAAAGCCCGGAATGATAGTATGATAGGTTCTTTTCCCAGGTTTTAGACAGTTTACATGATTCGCATCAAGGGAGAAATTATGTCCTCTATTTTGCAATAATATCCCTGTTTCGGGTACAACTAAACCTGATCCAAAATCTCTATAATTGCTCTGGATAAAAGAAACCATATTGCCTTCATCATCTGCAGCAGCAACATATACGGTGCCGCTGTGTTGCGGCTTTCCTGCTTTTGGGAGACTCGCTGTATCTTTAATCTCTTTTCGTCTTTCCTCAGCATATGCATCAGATAGTAGCTCTTCTAATCTAACTTTCATATCTTCTTTTTCAGAAATAAATTCTTTGCCATCCGTAAAAGCCAACTTCATTGCTTCTAATTGCGTATGATACGTATCAACATTTTCCTTTTCATGAAATGTATAGCCTTTTAAAATATTTAACGCCATTAAAACTACTGTTCCTTGCCCATTAGGAGGAATTTCCCAAATATCATACCCTTTATAATTTGTAGACACTGGTGTCACCCATTCAGGGTAAAAATTAGCTAAATCGTTTTTTCTAATTTTCCCACCGAATTTTCTTGAAAATGCATCTATTTTATCTGCAAGTTCTCCTCGGTAAAAAGATTCTCCATTCGTTTCCGCAATGCTTTCCAACGTTCTAGCAGTATTCTCTGATTTCCATATCTGTCCGATTTGCGGGATTTTACCATTCGGTGCATAATGTTCAAAAAAAGCATCATGTGCTGGACCTTTTACTTGATTTTTTATCCGCTTGACACCTGTATTCCAGTTTCTCCCTGCAGTTGGAGAAAGCGGAAATCCTTCTCTTGCATACGTAATCGCTGGTTTCAGTACTTCAGTTAAGCTTAATTTGCCGAATCGTTTCGAAAGCGCTGCCCATGCAGAAGGTGCTCCTGGTACTGTTACAGGAAGAAATCCTCTTTCCGGAACCGAAGAAAATCCTTCTGCTTTTACTGCATCCACTGTTGTTTCCATTGGAGCAGGTCCGCTTGCATTTAACCCATAAAGCGATTGATTCATCCAAACAATCGCAAAAGCATCTCCCCCAATGCCATTAGAAGATGGTTCGACAACCGTTAAACAAGCAGCAGTTGCAATCGCAGCATCTACTGCATTTCCACCCATTTTTAAAATTTCCATCCCAGCTTGCGCAGCCAGTGGCTGTGAGGTAGCAACCATGCCTTTTTTTGCAATCGAGCATACTCTTTTAGAAGGATATGGATAGGTTAAAAAATAATCATTCATTCTGCTACACTCCTTTCTTTCACTATCCTTCCATTCAGAAGGGGATACAAATAATAGTATATTCCCCTTGTACTATACGACTTCTTAGGCGTTTTCCATATAAACATTCAATGCTGTTTGAACGCCTTCTCCTTTATTTACCTTTACTCCATGTCTAATTAAGCATGCCTCCAAGCTTGCTAATACTAAAAGAACATTTTCTTTGCGGCAGCTGTATCCCATTGTACCAATTCTCCAAATTTTCCCGTGAAGTGGACCAAAGCTGCTCGCGATCTCTACACCGAATTGTTGGAGCATCATATTTCTTACAGACTCTGCATCAATTCCTTCTGGTACTTTAATACATGTAACAGTTGGAAGCTTCCAGCGGCTGTCGCCAAACAATTCTAGTCCCATGCCTTCAATTCCAGCCATCAAAGCTTTTTCATGGTATTTGTGACGATCAAATCTTGTTTCTAAACCTTCTTCCAAAACAACTCTTAATCCTTCATGCAATGCGTATAACATGGAAGTAGCTTCTGTGTGATGATTCAATCTTCTAGGGCTCCAGTAATCTTGCAACTGACTTAAATCTAGATAGTTGCTGACAATGTGATGATGTGCAGATTTTTTTTCTAATTCAGCATCTGTAGCAATACCCCGTTCTACTTTTTTACGATCAAGCAGAATTTTTTCTATTCTTTCATTATAGGTAACAGGTGCATTTCCTGAAGGTACAGATAAGCATTTTTGATTTCCACCGATTACTGCATCGATATACCAATTATCTGTTTGCACATCAGCTCCACCGATCGTTGCAACCGCGTCGACTACAAATAACACATCTAGTTCTCTGCACGCTTTTCCGATTTCTTTTAGTGGCTGCATACAACCTGTTGATGTTTCACCATGTACCATTGCGACAATTTTTGGATTTACCTTTTTGATTTCCTTGATTACATCTTCTGGTTCAAATACTTCTCCCCATTCACAATGCATCAAATGAAGTTCGGCACCATATCTTTCAGCAATTTCAGTTAAAAGATGACCAAACCGGCCATAAATTGGGATAAGTACTTTATCTCCCGGTTCAATAATGCTCCCCAATACTGCTTCTAATCCCGATCTAGATGTTCCATCAACAGGGAATGCCCATTTATTTTTCGTTTGAAACACTTCTTGAAGCATACTCATCACTGTATTCATAATAGATGTAAAAGCTGGGTCAAATTGACCAACTATCGGTGTACTTAATGCTCTTAATACTCTTGGATCTGCTTCTACTGGTCCTGGTGTCATAATCGTTCTCAATGGGGTGTTAAGTTCTTTATAGCTCATTTTATTTCATCCTCTCTTTTAGTAACCTGTCTTGAAAAAAAGGTTGGCGCTCTCAATGAGTCCGCAGTCAGAATACACTTCGCTTTCCTTGGGGCTATCTTTAAGCCTCCTTGGTGCTAAAGCTCCTGTGGGAGTCTTCGTGTATTCAACCTGCTCCCTTCTTCAAACTAAATCCATAGAACAAAATAGAAATCTGATTCTTTTTATGTGCCATGGTGTGCATTTTAATAGGCGATTTTATAAAGCATTTCAGTTAAAACCATTATTCCATTCTTTAAATCTTCTGCATCTGTATATTCTAATGGTGAATGGCTAATGCCATTTTTACTTGGAATGAAGAATAAAGCTGTAGGACAAAAGGTTCCAAATATTTGAGAATCATGTCCTGCCCCGCTAACCATTTTTTTGTACGGAATAGACATATTTTTTAGAATATCATCTGAAATAGAGATTAGTTTTTGATCCATTTGTACTGGTTTTACAGCCATCCATTGATCAATCTCAATGCCAGTGCCTTTCTCCCTGCATCGTTCTTCAAAATAGGCAAAAACAGTTTTGCAATACTCAGCAATGGTTGATTCTTCATAATGACGAACATCTAATGTAAAAATAACCTCATTTGGAATAACATTTGGTACATTGGGAGAAACCGAAAGCTTCCCAACTGTAGCTACTAAATCTTCTCCAAACGAAGCAGTTTTATTTAAAGCAAATGCAATTAACTCTGATGCAATATGCATGCTGTCTTTACGATAAGACATTGGTGTTGTGCCGGCATGATTGCTTTCACCTGATATCTTAATAGTAAATCTTCTTTGTCCAACAATATGTGTGACCATGCCAATCGATTGTTGTTCCTTTTCTAAAACCGCACCTTGTTCAATATGGACTTCAATAAAACGCTCAATATCATTCCGTGCCGCGGATTTTCCTTCTGCTGGAAATCCAGCTTTCTCCATTGCTTCATGAAACGGAACACCATTTGCATCACTTAGTTTTTCACTGTCTTTCATTTTAAATTTCCCAGTAATAGAGCCTGATCCCCAAAATGCAAGTGGAAATCTGCTTCCTTCTTCTTCGCAAAAAGAGCCTACTTCAATTGTTTTTTTTGGGGGGCCATAATTTTCATATAAATTTTTAACTGCTAATAAACTAGCAAGCACGCCGTAAGCACCATCATATTTTCCGCCATCTACTACTGTATCCACATGAGAACCTGTCAGAATTATCTTATCTTTGACTTCTGTTCCTTCGAGCCTGCCAAATAAATTTCCAACTCCATCATAATAAGCTATTAATCCGCATTCATTCATCTTTGTTTTTAAAGCTGATTGAGCTTCTTGCCAAACATTATCATATAGAAGTCTTGTGACTCCCCCATTTGCCGTTCGTCCAAAATCAGCCAGCCACTCTATCCATTTTTCCACCTCTGCTGTTTGCAAATTAATTGTTGTTTTCATTCTACTCTTCCTCTCGATGAATATATGTCACAAACCGCCTTTGTCTGTAGCTATTTTAATAAATATATCTAATTTCCTAATTATTCTGTTATCTTTTATAACATTTATTTTTTATTGTAATAAGGATATAACTACATTACATTAGAAAAAATGTTAGAATTATCGATTTTTTTTGTGCAAAACAACTAAAGGTAAAGGTATAATGAAAGATAATAATTTTACAATGTTATCTTTCTTAACATAAACGGAGGGGAATATGAAACTAATCGAAATCTTAAATAAACCTTTATTTCAACATATAAAAGTTGCCGCTGGTGATTCAGGGCTTCATAAAGAGATTAAAAACATCACCATGATGGACGCCCCTGATATCATGCATTATCTCAATCCAAATGACTTTCTTATTACAACTGCCTACCATTTAAAGGATGAACCATATAGTATTGTAAAACTTGTTAAACAAATGCATAAACAAAACTGTACTGCGTTAGGAATTAAAACAAAACGTTTTTTATCCGAAATTCCAGATGAAGCAATACAGTTCGCCAATGATCATGGATTTCCAATAGTGGAAATTCCATTGGAGATGTCACTTGGAGAAATTGTAAATGCAACATTAAATTATATTTTAGATCAACGGACAACAGAATTAACCACTGCCTTTGAAATACATCGGAGATTCACTCAACATATTTTAAAAGGAAAAGGCATACGAAAGCTTCTAGATGAATTGTCGAATATGATTGGTCAAAAAGTGATTCTATTTGATCAGCATTTTCAAATCCATTCATCTTCCCAATCTAAATATCCGGTTGAAAATCAAATCACCCAATTGTATGCGAGAGGTTATCAACTTTTATTGAAAAATACGCCAAATACTTGTTTTACCATACGGCATACAGAAGAAACCGTTAGTATTTTCCCTGTACTTACACATATAGGAAAACCAGCTTATTTAGTTGTTCTTGGCAATATTCCCATACATGAACAAAGCCTTCTTTTATTAATTGAACAAGCTACAAATGTATTATCCTTTGAATTGATGAGAGAAAATACGTTAAAACAGTATGCTAGACGTGCAAGAAATGAGTTTTTTCTTCATTTTGTCGAGGAGTCTTTTACTTCTAAAGAGGAAATTGAAAATAGAGCAAAAGAATTTCAATTAAAAAGAGATCAGCCTAATATAATAATTATTGGGAAAATAGATCAAGAAGAAAAACAAAAAAGTTTTACACAATACCATTTAGAGACGGATTATATTTATGAATTTTTAGAAACTGAAATGACTAAGGCGCCTTTCCCTGTTCACTTATTCTTAAAAGGGGATATGTGCATTCTTATCATGGAAGTGCCTGAGCAGCGATTAGATATTGACAACATGCTTATCCCTTATTTAAAAGAGCTGCAAGATTATATTGTAAATATCTTCAAAAAAACTATTTCCTTTGGGATAAGCAACGTTGGACATAATCTGTTTAATGTGCCAAATGCCTATAAAGAAGCAGTAAGTGCTTTTCATACCGGGCAACTTTCTGGAAATATGCAATTCATTCAAGCACATCGACCAAAAGATGTTTCTGAAATGCTTCGTATTATTCCAATGAAGGACTTACTGGAGTTTTATGATCATATCTTTCAAGGTTTTTCTGTTCAACAGCAGCAGGAAGAAGAACAAATTTTACTTAATACTTTATCTGTTTATTTAGAGACTCATTGTCAAATATCTGAAACTGCTAAAAGGTTGTTTGTGCATCGGAATACTGTTATTTATCGTCTTGAGAAATGTGAAGAGTTATTAGGGAGAAGCTTAAAAGATGCGGATTTAACTTTTCACTTGCGGTTAGCGTTTCGAATAAAATCTATTTTACAGACAAGATGATCATTGTTTTAAGGCTTCGCTGCACGCTCAATTAGTCCGCAGCCTGCATACACTTCGCTTTCCTGTGGGCGAGCGCCGAGCCTCCTCGCTTTGCTGCGGGGTCTCGTCTTTCTCGCATTCCCACGGGAGTCTTCGTGTATTCCGGCTGCTCCCTGCTTCAAAATACCAAAGAACTTAGAGAAACTGCTTCTTTTCACGGGCCGTGGTGCAAATTTGTTTGCATAGGTGTCTATCCTGAAAAATGGATTTGGCTCTCTCGAATAGTCCGCAGCCTGCATACACTTCGCTTTCCATGGGGCGGGCGCCGAGCCTCCTCGCTTCGCTGCGGGGTCTCGTCTGTCCCGCAATTCCCATAGGAGTCTTCGTGTATTCCGGCTG
Organism: Niallia sp. WK069_GA_01; assembly: GCF_983173855.1. Taxonomy (NCBI): domain Bacteria; kingdom Bacillati; phylum Bacillota; class Bacilli; order Caryophanales; family Bacillaceae; genus Niallia; species Niallia sp. WK069_GA_01. The sequence continues at coordinate 1,091,773 of NZ_OZ470138.1, read as the reverse complement.
CTCCCTACTTCAAAATACCAAAGAACTTAGAGAAACTGCTTTTTTTCACGGGCCGTGGTGCAAATAAATAAAATGTTCTTTAGCAGGCTACTTTTTAATTGATTTGCTATTTGAAGGATCGTTCTTTAGAAAATATACTATATTTTCTAAATAGTTTGTTTAATTTAACCAATGACTTATCTTCTCCTTCCTTTTATGATGTTATTAAAGTTTACTTATTTTGTCAGATTTTTTAACACTATATACATAAAAGGGGAGATTGCATTGAGCAATACGAAAAACGGTAGTATGAAACTATTTTCTTTAGGTCTTCAACATGTTCTTGCTATGTATGCAGGCGCTATCTTGGTTCCATTATTAGTAGGAAGAGCATTAAACTTAACAGCTGAGCAGCTATCCTATTTAGTAGCGATCGATTTATTAACATGCGGAATTGCCACTTTGCTGCAAGCATGGAAAAATAAATATTTAGGCATTGGTCTTCCAGTAGTCCTCGGAAGCTCGTTTGTTGCTGTGACACCGATGATTTCGATTGGTACTACATACGGTGTTTCTGCCATATATGGCGCAATTATTTTCACTGGTCTCTTTATTGTTATTTTCGCACCATTTTTTAGTAAAATCACAAAACTTTTTCCACCTGTAGTTATTGGAACTGTCGTTACCATTATTGGGTTGTCACTGATTCCGACTGGTATTAAAAATATGGGTGGCGGCGCTACAAGCAAGGATTTTGGCTCCCTTGAAAACTTGAGTCTTTCCTTTGGTGTACTGCTATTTATCCTGCTTCTTAATCGTTTTGCAAAAGGTTATTTACAGTCATTATCCGTTCTAATTGGCATTATTTTTGGTACAGTTGTTGCCGCGATGCTTGGGAAGGTTAATTTTACTGCTGTAGCTGATGCTAGCTGGTTTCATCTTCCGAAAGTATTTTATTTTGGAACACCAACATTCGAAATTGGCCCTATTATTACGATGCTAATTGTCGGAATAGTAATTGTTATTGAATCAACGGGTGTATTCTTTGCACTAAGTAAAATATGTAATATCCCTATTAATGAAAAGGATTTAACGAGAGGTTACCGTGCTGAAGGATTAGCTATTACGCTTGGAGGAATCTTTAATGCTTTTCCATATAATACTTTTGCACAAAATGTTGGACTCGTTCAGCTGTCTAAAGTAAAAACGCCAAATGTTGTCGTTGCAGCTGGTGGTATTTTAGTATTTTTAGGTCTTATTCCAAAGATTGCTGCTTTTGCAACCGTTATTCCTACTGCCATTTTAGGAGGAGCAACAGTTGTTATGTTCGGAATGGTCGTATCTTCAGGAATTAAGATGCTAAGTACCGTTGACTTTAATAATCATGCTAATTTATTGGTAATGGCTTGTTCCATTTCAATTGGTTTAGGAGCCACTGCTGTTCCAGATTTATTTGCACAACTCCCATCAAGCATTCGCATTATTGTAAGTGATGGAATTATTACTGGAAGTTTAGCAGCTATCCTCCTAAATCTATTATTTAATGTTAAAACGAAAAAGAAAAGCACTTCCCTTTCAAACGCAGAAACATTCGGAAAAGCAAATTAATTAAGCTTTAAGATAGAATATAATAGAACCGCAATCACATAAAAAGGTGCATCCAATAGCCGATTAATTGGCTTATTGGATGCACCTTTTTCAAGCATAAACAAAATTATATCTTTCCTTAAAACAAGCGCTCATAAATAGTCTACGGACGGAATACACTGCGCTTTCCGTGGACGCGCAGCTGGTCGAAGGATAAGACTCCTGCTATTTTTTGCTAATCCTGTAGGAGTTTGCTATAAAACTAGTGTTATTTACTTTGATCTACTTTCACTCTTGCCACATTAGAAGCTAAAGCTGCTGCTGCGACTGCTTTTGATACGGCTGGAGCTACACGTGGATCAAATGGACTTGGGATAACATAATCTTCAGTTAATTCAGTATCTGTTATTAAACTTGCAATAGCTTCAACTGCTGCTTTTTTCATTTCTTCATTAATATCCGTTGCACGAACATCCAATGCTCCTCGGAAAATTCCTGGGAAAGCTAACACATTATTTACTTGGTTAGGAAAATCAGAGCGTCCTGTTCCAACTACTTTTGCACCAGCTGATTTTGCATCCTCTGGATTAATTTCAGGTACCGGATTTGCCATCGCAAATATAATAGCGTCCTTATTCATTGATTGGACCATAGCTTGTGTTAATGCACCAGCTACAGAAACACCAATAAATACATCCGCGTTTTTAATAACGTCCTCTAATGAACCGGATTCTTTTTTTACATTTGTATAGGCAGCTACAGCAGATTTTACTTTATTCATGCCTTCAGGTCTGCCATCATAAATAGCTCCCTTTGTGTCACACATTATCATATTGGTAACACCGTATGAATATAAAAGCTTTGTAATGGCAATCCCAGCTGCTCCAGCGCCATTTAATACTATTTTTAAGTCTTTCATCTCTTTTTTTACTATTTTCAATGCATTTACTAGACCTGCCAGCGTTACAATCGCTGTTCCATGCTGGTCATCATGAAATACTGGAATATCCAACGCTGCTTTTAATCTTTCTTCAATTTCAAAACATTGCGGTGCTGCAATATCCTCTAAGTTAATTCCCCCAAATGTCGGAGCTAATAACGTAACGGTTTCCACTACTTTATCTACATCCGTTGTATCCAAAGCAATTGGAAATGCATCCACGCCTGCAAAACTTTTAAAAAGAATTGCTTTCCCTTCCATTACTGGCAAGGATGCGGCGGCACCAATATTACCCAATCCAAGAACTGCCGTACCATTCGTAACAACACCAACCATATTCCCCTTCATCGTATAATCATATACGGATTCAGGATTTTCATAAATAGCTTTACACGGCTCTGCCACTCCTGGAGAATATGCTAAGCTTAGATCATGAGCATTTTTCACTTCCACTTTTGCATTCACTTCTAACTTCCCTTGTTTTTCTTGGTGCATTCGCAATGCTTCATCTTTTAACGTCATTCGTATTCTCCTTTATCATCAAACAGAGAATGCCTTCACATCTCCGTATATTTTAAGAAAAGCTCGGGGCGCCTTGTTTAGCTCCGAAGAAAAATGTTCTCCTGACTCAAAAAGTGTTTTTTACTTTTAGAGGCTGGAGGCAATATTCACAGGAGCTAGGCGCTGGAGTTAGTCAATAGAAAAATTCATCCTTATTATGTTTAAACGATTATTCGCATTTTGGACTATTCCCCTTATGATGATATAACTAAATTCTAAATAAAGAAATGTATACAAAGAAAAAGACACAAAAATATTGTAAATACAGAAAAAAGAATACATTAGGAAGAAAATTCCTAACTTAAAATTTCACTTTATCCACTATTATATGCTTGCATAAAGACATAATCTTTTCTTATAAAATAATAATTTTCTTATTAGTATCTAATGTAATGATATGATCTGCTGTTTGAACAAATAATCCGTTTTCCACTACACCAGGAATTTTATTTAAGGCTATTTCCAATTCCATTGGGTTTTGAATGCTTGGAAAGCTGCAATCAATAATATAATTTCCATTATCCGTTACAAATTTAGTATCCTTTTGATGTCGGAATGCCGTTGTACATCCCAATCTCCGAATATGCTTCTCCGTTAATCCAGCACCAAATGGAATAACCTCTACAGGTAAAGGAAATTTCCCAAGAAAGGGTACAACCTTAGTTGAATCTGCTACAACGATAAATTTTTCAGCTGCAGCTGCTATGATCTTTTCTCTTAATAATGCTCCGCCTCCCCCTTTAATAGCATTAAATTGAAGGTCTATTTCATCCGCCCCGTCAATTGCAAGATCAATTTTTTCTATCTCATCTATTTTCACTAAGGGTATGCCAAGATTTGTTGCTAAATTTTCCGTTTGCACGGATGTGGGAACACCTTTAATATGCATTCCATTTTTGATTTGCTCCGCTATTTTTACAATCGTATAATAAACAGTTGATCCAGTGCCTAATCCTACCGTCATGCCATCTTTAATAAACTCTGTTGCTGCTTTTTCTCCTACTACTGCTTTTTCATTCAAGTTACTACCTCCACTTGCCATTATCTGTCCAACTCTTGTGTTTCTACATACGACTAATGTTAATATAGACCTTCCTACAAATCCATTTTCACTACTTTTTGTTAGCACATAACGGAAAGGAAATAAATCTTCTTTATCATATTGTATACGATACAAGAATACAGAGGGTAGCTAAGTCTTTAAGAGGTTGTTAAAAAGTCGTATGATTACCATACGTTCTGATGCTCAAAAATTAAGCCGTAGCACACGCGCACTTTAATTGAAAATGATGAAGGGAGAATAAAACAAGGGGGAGAGTGTTAATAAAAAACATATACCTGCAGTATTATCGCTATTATCAATAGAATATAGCTGAAATTTATTTATTTAAAAACGGAGTAGGGAAGAATTTGAAAACACGCATCCTGTTGCTTTGGAATGGCGGGGACACGAGACTCCTGCGAGTTACAAGAAAATAAGCAGGAGTGTACCAACCAAGCAGTTCGGTGCTTGCCCCGCGAAACCGAACAAGCAAGGGCATCTGCGCTTTCTTTATCCCCTAATTTTCTAAATATACTTTAACAGATCTTTCTACTTCCACCATTTTCTCCGCGTTTTTTGCATACATTTCCTTTGCCTTTATATTTTCCGTTTGCAAAGCGTAAGTTTCTAAATCAGCCTGTATTTTTTTTATCGTTGCGAGTAGCAGTGGACGTTCTTGTGGTGTTGCCAATTTTATTTGATCATCAAAAATATCAACGGATAATTCACCATATGAATTCACTTGTCCTAAAAAAACATTTTCAAGTGTGATGTTTAGTTTGTTTAACTCTATTTCTAACCAATCCATTGTTTTCCCCGCCTTACTCAACGGTTCAAACAAAATTTTTCCATCCATGATAATCGTTTGTGGCACCTTTTCATTGGGCATTTGCATTTTTACGTCTTTAGGTGTCAGCGGACGATTTTCTTTCTTCAACATGACGCTTAACATACCTTTTGGTTCAAGCACAGCATATTCCACTTCTGACAAACTAAATACATTTTTTTGTCTCAAAAGGGTAAAGAAATCATCAATTGTATATTTTTCTTTTTTCAAATTTTCTTCTAATAGTTTTCCATTTTCCACCAAAACCGTTCCAGTACCCTCAATAACATTTCTCAACGTTTTACTTTTTAATGAAATTACATCTGCTAAATAAGAAACAATACCAAATACAAATATCCCTAATAGACCATGGACAATTTTAGTTTCTTTACTTAAAATAACTTCCCCAGCAATATCACCAAGTGTGATTCCTGCTATGTACTCAAACAATGATAGCTGTGATATATGCTTTTTCCCTAATAGTTTCGCTGTTATAAAAAGAATGATGACAAATAAAAATGCGCGGAATACTACTTCTAAACCTGTTATCATCTTCTCAACTCCCTTTTATTAAGATGAACTATATTCGTTTTCTTCTCTTTCCAATGCATATACTCTTAATTGAATATCATTTTTTATTTCACCAACTAATACCATTGCTTCATGAAAGTTTTTTTGTGCTTCTTCCTCCATAGAATGAATAGCAAAGGTGGATAGCTGTGATTCAATGCCTTTTAAGCTTGCTAATGTTTGTTTAACATTTGATGCTACAGTCATAAGCAATCTCCTTTTCGTTAGGTATGATTGGCAATGAAACCAATCATACCTAGATAACTGTTATTGTTGTGAATATTGTGGTTCTTCTTGTTCAATTTCTTGTACTCGTGGATTTAAAGTATCGATAACTTGCTGTGTTTGTTGTGCTGCATTTTGATAAAGCTGCTTTGCAGTTTGATTATCTGTAGCTAAGGCAAAGGTTTCTAAACTTGCCTGTGCACTTTTCAACCCAGCAACAGTTTGTTTGACATTATTAATTACAGTCATTATTTTCTCCTCCTGTTAGTTGTATTTTCGCTACTCCTTTATCTTTTCTTTTCATGCTTTACTTATTCAAAAAAATTTTTAGGAACTTTTTCTAATTCACCAAATATAAACCATATATAAAAAATTACAGCTATTGTTACCGCTTACAAAAAAATGTGTTTCTTTACAGTTCCGCATATGTTTATAAAAACAATTGAAACTATTACTACCTATTTTACGTATTAATAATCAGAATCGTACGGAGCCAAACATCTACCACTATCCAATCCATCGTAAAGATATAGGAGGAATTGACATGATAACAGTTACTGCTCTGGTAATGGTGCCTATTGTTATTAGCATTTTAACAGACCATTTACATAAACAAACTAAGTTAAAACAAACGATGTTGAAGGATCAAATAGAACTGGAAAAAAGGAAGCATGAGAACTTCTTATTGGAAACAGAAAAAATGAAACTAGAATTAGAGATATTAAATCAAGAATGTTCGAATGACCAAAAACACCTTCTGTAAAAAATCCCTTATATTACTTATTTTCAGGCTGGACAAGCTCAGAATGCATACAATTTCGACAATAGCGTATTTTTCTGATCATTATGGTTACAGATAACTCTCCTTTTTATGGAGAATATTTTATTTTACATATATTTTCTGCAGCAAATGAATTAACTGTTCTTCTTCTTCGGCTGATAAGTTTTTGGTCACTTCTTCATTTAATTTTTGCAAAATGGCTTGTATCGCTGGATAAACTTCAATCGCCTTTTCTGTAGGAAAAAGATTATTGGAACGTCTGTCTTTTTGGTCAATTGTCTTCTTTATATATCCAGCCTCCACCAATTGCTTTACTGCTCTAGCAGTCGTTCCTTTATCAAATTTTAAGAAGGAACTTAACTCATCTTGATTTATTCCTGGCTGTAAAATAATTGTTTTTAGAAATGCGTATTGTCCTCCATTTCCAATTCGATATGTTTTAAACTCTTTGGAAAGGAATTTCTGATTTTGTCGATGAATCAATGATACTAATCTCCCTAATGGCATGTCCTTCAATTTCATCACCTCATTGCTGTAAGTATATTTCTACCTTATGTAGAATAAAATAAATTGGTTGCATACGCAACTATTTTATTTTACAATGAATACGAATAGTTGCATATGCAACGATCTTCTAATAAAAAAATACTATCCGAATATTCTCAGGATGACATAATTGCCGGTATAGTGAACATTATGATAAGGAGGTGAACCATTTGCGTACGAAATACAAAGCTCCATTAAATGAGCAATCTGTGCATAATAAACGCTGGATTATTTTAATAATTCTCAACTTATTTACCTTTATGGCGACATTAGATGCAAGCATCGTCAATATTGCATTGCCTACCATGTCACATGAATTGCATCTTCCTTTTGCAAAGGCAGAATGGATTGTCAGCAGTTATTTAATGACGATTTGTGCCGCTATTCTTTTCTTCGGAAAGCTAGGAGATACAGTAGGAAAGATAAAAATCTTTAAATATGGTTCGATTATTTTTATTATTGGTTCCTTCCTTTGTGGGTTTAGCACCTCTTTATCTTTTTTAATTATTTCCCGTGTTATTCAAGCAGTTGGTGCATCCATGACGATGGCAAATAGCCAAGGCATTGTCACTGAAATCTTTCCTCCAAAAGAACGTGGAAAAGCATTAGGGCTCATCGGCACATTTGTATCATTAGGCAGTATTGCTGGCCCGAGTCTCGGTGGCGTGATTCTTTCTAGTCTTGGCTGGGAATATATTTTTTGGATAAACATTCCTATCGGCATTTTGGCGATTACTCTTGCTTGGAATTTATTGCCGAAAGATACAACAAAAACAAATGCAGCCATCGATATTCCAGGCAGCCTTTTATTTGCTTTATCGATTCTATTCCTTTTCACAGGCCTATTATTAGGGCAGCAAAAGGGGTATAGCAATATATTCATCCTTGTTTCATTTGGTTTGGGAGCACTTACCTTGATTCTTTTCTTCCTTATTGAATCAAAGTCGAAAAGTCCAATGCTTCATTTATCTATCTTTAAAAACTCCTTGTTTTCCATTAGTATTGTTTGTGGATTTTTAGTATTTGTTGCTAATTTCTGTTTTAATATTTTAGCACCGTTTTATACACAAAGTATTTTGGGGCTATCTCCATTACATGCTGGGTATCTTCTTATGCTTTTCCCGATTACCATGGCAGTTGTTGCGCCCTTAAGCGGAAGTCTTTCCGATAAAATCGGCGGACAAATCATTACATTTGCCGGTCTATTATTAATGGTTGCAGCGCAAATTGGCTTAACGTATCTACATGAAGAAAGTTCTCTTACAACCGTAGCTTTATGGATTATCCTGCTTGGAGCGAGCTCCGGTTTATTTCAATCGCCAAACAATTCATTAGTAATGTCTACCGTTTCTAAAAAGCAATTAGGCATTGCAGGCAGTATTAATTCCCTTGTCAGAAATTTAGGTATGATCGTCGGAATTTCTTTAGCGACAAGTATTTTGTTTTCTGTTATGAGCATGCAGGCTGGCTACAGGGTAACGGCACTCATACCAAACAGACCTGATATCTTTTTAAAAGGGATGCATGTTGTTTTTATTGGCTCGACTATGCTTTGTTTAGTAGGTGCCTTTATGACAGGCTGGAGGTTATTTGCTTCCAAAAAAACAGCAAGGAAACAGGAGTCAAGAGCGTCTTAAGGCATAAAAAAAGATGAACGAAAAAGAGACTATTTTCTTTTTTCATTCATCTTTTTTCTATTTTATATAAACAATAATAAGCTTACTGCCATAACAGCCATGCCAGCAATCAATCCATAAATAGATAAATGGCCTTCATCATATTTTTTTGCTGCAGGCAATAATTCATCCAATGATATAAACACCATGATTCCTGCAACTGCTGCAAAAATCAAGCCAAACATCACATCATTCAAAAATGGCATTAAAATCAGAAAAGCAATTATTGCTCCAACCGGTTCTGCCAGTCCTGATAAAAAGGATAACTTGAACGCTTTTTTCCGATCCCCCGTTGCAAAATAAATTGGCACGGCAACGGCAATTCCCTCTGGAATATTGTGAATAGCAATGGCTACTGCTATCGCTATCCCAAGCCCTGGATCTTCCAATGCTGCTGTAAATGTGGCAATTCCTTCTGGAAAATTATGAATCGCTATCGCTAATGCTGTAAACGTCCCCATTTTCAGGAGCGATTGATCTTTTTTTTCCACAACATTTAATGAATTAATATCCTCCACTTTTTTTGGTTCATGGGGATTCCCTTGTTCTGGAACAAACCGATCAATAAGTGCAATAATTAAAATTCCAGCGAAAAAACCTCCTACTGTTAACCAATTTCCTAATTGATTACCTAAAGCATCTACAAGCGCGACTTTTGCTTTGAAAAATATTTCAATCATGGATACATAAATCATCACCCCAGCAGAAAATCCAAGCATCCATGATAAAAATTTCGTATTGGTTGTAGAGGTAAAAAAGGACAACATGCTGCCAATTCCTGTAGCAAGACCAGCAAATAAGGTTAATCCAAAAGCTAATATTAAATTTTCATGCATCTTTATCCCCCTTACTGTATTTTTCTATGTGTGACATGAATATTCGATAAGTAAATAGCTACTAGTCCGTGTTCTAAAATAGGATAAAAAGGATGTGAGCGTTTTTAGTTGAAGATCCTGTAAGCAACGTGTGAAACGAAAACGAAGTCAACGAAGAAATTCGATGTGCCTTTTTTATCGGACTTTTTGAACAACCACTACTAGTATACATTATTTAAAGAGGTGTTTCTGAATTCTTTTCATTGTCTCGGTAACAGCCATTGATGCAATGCTGTCCAAAAGAATATGATTACACATTATTTTAAAAAAATAAAATGCGACAGTTCCGATTACCATATCCATGATAAAAAATCGTTTGATTGTGGCAAATGGTATGAAAACGACAAAACAAGCTTGGTTATTTTCATATATCGTCATTTACTCCCACCTTAATTATTTTTTCTTTACTATATGACTGTTAAAGATTGTCTCATGTTACTTTTCATCTTTTCTTAACCTACTAATCAATTGTATTGCTCTACCCTGAAAATAGGGTTTAGCTCTCTCAAATAGTCCGCAGTCTGAATACACGTCACTTTCCGTGGGGCTACGCTTGAGCCTCCTCGGCGCATGCTCCTTCAAGGTCTCGCCTATCTCGCAATTCCCACAGAAGTCGACTGCTCCCTGCTTATAAACTTAAGAAACCTGCTTCTTTTCATCCGCGTTTTGTTGAATATGTCTACGCATTGATACCATCCGTATCTTTGGTATAATCCAAATTTCAGGCTTTTTTCTATAATAAAAGCCTTGCTATCCATCTCATCATCGAGTAGATAGCAAGGCTTTTCATTCAACTAAAGCGCGAGTAAGTTTGGTAGCATTTATTCCATCACACTGCTGCATTTCCTTTAAATTGCTTCTCTTGAATTAACAGCAACCCGAGTTCATGATGATCGCCTTCATATAATGCCCGCTGTACGAAACGGACTTCTCCGTGTATATCAAGCACTTCCAGCTTGCAGTGTGCAGAGTTCCGCTGCAATGCTTTATATAGCTCCCATTTGTCATGAACCAAAATATTATTTACTTTTGTTATTAATTCGCCCACCTTTAGCTCCATTTTATCTGCAGGCGAATCTGGAACAATTCCTAAAATCATTACCCCATTATTTTTTCGTGAAAAATAAATGGTTTCATTTTTTTCTTTCGTTTTTTGTCTTTTAGAAATCCATTCACGACCTATCATAGCTACCAAAACACTGGCAATAGCTGCAACTGGCAAGAAATATGCTGCAACAGCGCTTAAAGTAATAATAATTCCTAATCCTACAATATGCTTGCCAACCGCTTTTACCGCAAAAGCTGGATGCATGCCAACTATTTCCTGTTTAAATCCTATTAAAAACGGTACTAAAATAAGGGAATACGTTTGGTTTCCTACTGTAAATGCCGGCCATCCTTCAATTGGAATAGAGAGAACTCCGTGTGGAATAAAAAGGAATAGTGGCACTAGCCAAACTCGTTCTGAAATATGTACACCAATAGACTGACCCCTTTTGCTTTTTTTCAAGCGGGGAGAAGTTCCTTTTACACCGTTCTTTTGAATTAAGATTCCTTCCGCAACGAGTAAAAAACCTAAAAGAATAATAGCTGTTGGAAAAATATACGTTTCTCTGTCTATATTACTTTGCGAAAATAAGAAGAAATCCCATTTTTGATATAAAGAAATGATACTTAATAGTATTCCAAAGCCAACTGTATATACAGGTGAAAGCAATCTTGTTTTAAAAAGTAAACTGCCCAAAATAGCTATGAAGCTTACATAAATAACTAACTCCATTGGAACAACAAGTACAACTAAAACAGATAAAACGGATAAACATAATCCTATTATCAGCCCTATTGGCAATAATTGCTTCAGTTCAAAATAAGCATTTTGAGCACGAACGGAAAAATACTTTCGTTCTTTTTTCACTCTCGTAACCCCTATATATGCAGCCAATAAAAGCGAAAAATATAAAATTGGATTTAGAAAAAACTTACTGGTTCCTTTTAAAAATTCAAACAGCCACTCTTGCCCCATTTAGGACACCTACCTTTTACGAAGACTTTAAATAAAAAAACTTTTTATGTTTATTCTTTTAAAAAGAGGTATAATATTGCAAATAAAAAACACCTTCAATAAACAACCATTTCATGAATAAACGTTTCTATGCATTGTTTATTCTAAATGAAATGCACCGATCAATTTAAGATACAGATGGAAGGATGTTCATTCTATTATTCTATTATATTCTACAAAGTCTTTAATAGAAAGTCTGTGTCTTACTTTTTCTGCAAAGATATAAAAGATATAGTAAAAATAGTTAAATTTATCTTCCCTGTTCACACCTACTTTAAATTAGATGTTAAGTACTTTATCTTTTATTCAGAAGCAAGCAATAGGGCGGTATATAAAATACATCCTATAGTAAAGGTTACAAAACTACTTTGGTTTTCTTTTGGCAATTCTTCCTTCATTGCATTAATAATCATTCCCCCTGAAAGAAAGGCAAAAACAGTAGATAATGCAGGTTGAGATATTTCTATTATTCCTCCTGCAAACCAGCCAATCATAACCGCACTGGAAAGCAGCTTTCTTCCAATTTTATCGTATGTATGTTTATGAGTATCCCGAAGGCCACGATCATTGGAAATAATATGCACCAATACAGCAAAAAAATAAAATAACATTCCTTTTACCGTACCAAAGTCTTCATCATGCAATATATAGCCAATCAATCCATTATATATAAAGTAGGAAGCAATGTGGATCCAAAAAACCCTTACTGTTACATATTCACTATTTCTCCCTTTTTTATAAAAAATCAATAGTCTCTGCAATCCGTAAAATACGGAAAAACCAATCATTGCAACTAGGTACGCATGGTTTTGAAATAAAGAAATCCATTTAAACTGGCTAGCCATTTCTATATTTTGTTGATGTTTATTTAAATTTGGAAGCACTTCAACAAAAACAAAAGCAACAGAAATCCCTGCAAAAAAGGATAGATATTTACTTCTCGGAACATGGGACAAAAAACGAAAATTAGTGGACAATAAGTGGACAATAACAATTGTTAATGCAAGGAAAAAACTAAGGACTAACATCGAGACCACCTCTTATTTATGGAAATTAATTTTTTATAACAAGAGAAAGGAGACATTTGCAATCATCTCGATGCCTTTAGCACATCTGGATGTTTACCGAAAATAGGTGTTCTCAAACCATTCACAGCCTGCATAAGACTTTGCGGGCGAGCGTCGATTTTTCTCGTCGCATGCACTATGGTTGGAGTCTCGTCTTTCGTGCATTCACGGGGGAATCTTCGTATATTCAGGCTGCTAGAGATAATAAAACAACATAGAAATCTGCTTCTTTTCACGGGTGTCGCCCCTCCAAATAGTAAGCCCATGTTTTCTGTATTTTATCACTTGCTTCTTACATACGAACTGACAAGGTTCCTCGTTGTAGAGAATCTTGTCAGTTCATTTTTTAATCAGGAGTCTCATGAACATTCATTTAATATTCATGGATAACAAGCCCTCGATTTATCCATTAATAATCATTCCGCCATTAATATGGAAAACTTGTCCCGTTACATAAGATGCATCATCAGAAGCTAAAAATACATAACTTGGTGCAAGCTCTTCTGGTTGACCTGCTCGTTTCATTGGCACTGTTTGACCAAAATTTTCTACCATTTCTTCCGTAAAGGTTGCTGGAATAAGTGGTGTCCAGATTTCACCTGGGGCAACTCCATTTACTCTAATTCCTTGATCTGCTAATGACCCTGATAAAGCACGGGTAAATGTCGTAATCGCACCTTTTGTAGAAGAATAATCAATAATCTGTGGATTTCCTTTATAAGCTGCAACCGATGTTGTATTAATAATGGAGCTTCCTGGCTTCATATGATCTAATGCTGCTTGTGTCATAAAGAACATAGAAAAAATATTCGTACGATATGTACGTTCCAATTGCTCTTCACTAATTTCTTTTATACTATTCTTTGGATGCTGTTCTGCTGCATTATTAACAAGAATATCCAATGCTCCTAATTCTTGAACAGTTTGATCGACAAGCTCCTGACAAAACGCTTTATTTCCAACATCTCCTGGAATTAGAACGCACTTTCCTCCTGCTTCTTCTACAAACTTCTTCGTTTTTTCCGCGTCATCATGCTCATTTAAATAGTTAATCGCTACATCTGCTCCTTCTTTGGCAAATGCAATAGATACAGCTCTTCCGATTCCGCTGTCTCCTCCTGTTACGAGTGCTACTTTTCCTTTCAGTTTATGTGAAACACCTGCTAGATTATTAGCAAAATGAGGATTTGGCATCATTTCCGATTCAATGCCTGGTTGTTGGTTTTGTGTTTGTGGTGGTTGTGACGTTGGTCTTTTTTCTGTCATAAGTAAAACTCCCTTCCATTTTAATTATATGGAACCTGTTCCCGGATAAGCATTTGTTAAACATACTTCTTTCAGGGAAAAACAATAGGGAAAGATACTTTTTACGATGACAACAACAATGAAAACCTTTGCCTAAATTCTTATATTTTTATAAAACACGAAGAATCTTTACAGTAGAAATACATACTGGTGGTGATAATTAATTTATTTTTTGTTGGTTTTTGATTCATATTGAGATGATGGACAGCATTCATCCAAAAGCAACGTATCTCTTATCAATAGTAAAAAAACCAGACCTCCTCAAAAATTAGGGATGGTCTGGCAGTTTTAGGTTATATTTTGTTTTTCACTCTGTGCATTTGTTCAAGCTTTCGTACTTTTAAAGATAACGCCATCTTTTTGCACAGTCAATTCGCCTGTTTGTTGGTCATTGGCAGTCCACTGCAAAATGCCTTCCGCTAATTGATTTGCTATTATCCGGTCAATGGCAGTTGGATTTGTCCCCATGCATAATGCTTCATCAATTTCTGCATATTTCCAATCAGCATCTACTTTGCTAACCACTTCATTTTCCACGACATTTGCTAATGACACATTATAAATCAAAACATTGGAAGTATTCGAACTATTAAAGGATTTAGAGATAGCATCATTCAACTGCATGATTTCATCTGCTTTATATTCATTTGCTACATAATATCCATCAACCGCTATCGAAATATCTTTCAGCATATGAGTTGGAGGCTGTCCTTCTATCGAAAAACCAAACAATCTTGGTTTGTCATATTTTAAAGAATGAATCGTATCTTGTACCTTTAATATATTTTGAGTAATACTGTTAAGTGCTGTATCGTAGCCTAATGACCATTCGGAATCTTCTATATTATTATGTATAGAAACTGGTACAAATAAAGATCGGACTTTTTTGCTAGCTGCCAATTCTTTTTCCCATTCTGCTTTTGCTTGTTGATTTCCAACAATAATTGCAACATCCATTCCTGCAAAAATTTCTTCCCAATTAGCTATATGGTTCGTTACAGATAATTTCAACATCGAGTTACCTAGATAAGGAGAATCACTGGTTGGTTTTAATTCCTGATAAAGAACCTTTTCATCTTTCCCTATCTCCAGCCCAATCAATTGATGCTTCGGTGATAATTCATTATAAAGCTTATAAATAATTTGTTTTACTCCTGCTGGAAAAATCCCTAATACGATAACGCCAACTTTCAAATTAGCTACCTCCTATTTATTATCTCATGTTTATTCTAAAAATATTATATAGTAAAGTTCTCAAAATAGGTATTATCTTGAGTTACTTTCTCCCTAACAAACTTTCCCCTTCCCAGTAACATTCTTAGTAAACATCAACTCTTTATAAAATAGCTTAAAAAAAGACCGTAATAAAATAAACCTTATTCACAGATCAAAACAAGGGAAAAACACATAAACTCCAACTGAAATATGATTCATAGAGACCAGTCCTACTAACCAGATCAACGCTTTACAGTGGAAACAATTCAACTGCGAATCTCACATTAACACTCTATACAAAAACAAAAAAAATAACCCAAGAAGAAATATTTTTCTCCTTGGGTCGACACCTACACTAATAAAATTCGTACCATGGTACATGAAAAGAAGCAGATACCCGCTTTATTTTATAGTCTAATATAACTAGCATAGAGCAGTCAGAACACACGAAGACTCCCGTGGGAATGTGAGAAAGACGAGACCCCACAGCACAGCGAGGAGGCTCGGCACTCACCCACAGGAAAGCGAAGTGTATTCTGACTGCGGACTCATCGAGAGAACTTCTTTTCAGCATCATTAAATCTATTTATCCTATTAAAAATCGAAGTTATCTGGATCTGGCCCTACTCTTGTATCTTGATTCAGTGAATCAATCAATTCTATTTCTTCCTTTGTTAACACAAAATCAAAGACATTGCCATTTTCAATAATTCTGTGCAGCTCCGAGGAGTAAACTTTGATAAAAAAATGTGAAAGATGTTAAAGTAACTTATTCACATGTAAAAATTTACCATTGTCATTTTCGTCCTTTTTACCAAAAAAGACAAGCCAATTTCGTCATTTCCATTGTGAAATTGTGGATAACTACTTTTCTCTTTCCCAACACCACATCCTTTTGTTATAATTATGGCACTAGGTAAATCTAATTTGCATTGGTTTTCCCAGTTGTACTATATCCTCGTTTGTTAGTGTTTGCCCGCGCAAGGCTTCTAACAGTCGCGAGGATATTTCTTTTACCGTTTTTTTGACGCGCTTCAATGCTTTCGACCCTTGCTCATGAAGCACCATTATGATTTCTGTAATCTGGGCCAATAAATAATGATTTTTCATGGCATTGTAATTTTTACTGCTTGCGTGTTGAATGTGATAGCGTAGGTTTTTTTGTCTGTTAAATCCCTCGTTTTCTATTTTCCAACGGCTTCGTCCAGTGTTAACGAGCCTTTTGGCATTCTTTTTTGTGATTTTTATGTTGGTAAGGAAAAGAAACTTTTGTTTTCCCTTTTTCGTCTCCATTTCGTATTCCAGCACACTTTGTTGATGTTCCCTATAAACAATTCCGTTCACCCAAGTAATTCTTCCTTGTTGGCTATCTTCATTTATATTCAAGACATTGTCTTCCATATTTTTTAATACCTGAAACTCACTGGCAATACTTTTGATGCGATCTTCCTTGAATCGAAATAAATAGTTCCACTTATATTTCTTGCATTGGTTAAAGACCTTTTCACACGCATAAAGACTATCGGCAATGATACAGATGGGCAGCCGTTTGAATGTGTCTTTAAGTCTTGTAGCCAATCGATAAAAAGCATTTAGTTCACAATCTTGTTTCTCCACGTCTTCCGATTCATTTTCAATAAATTCTGAGTCAACACTCAGCACCATATCTCCAACAACCAATTTAGCTTCTAGGACGTGATGCATATAGATGGTCTTTGTTTTTTCTTCACCCGTTTCCTTATCCTTTTCCTTGTAATTTCGTCTCAAGCAGTGGTCACAATGCTTTTCATTAAACGTGAAAATGCCTGTACCATCAATGATAACGCCCCAATATTTCCCCTCAATCCGATAAGAATCAAAGCACCTCTTTTTCAATAATTCTTTGATCATGTACGTTCGGATATGTTCAAGTTCTGCTGGTTTCAACCGAGAAAGAAAATTATTGATTGTGTCATAGTGGGGTAATTCTTCCAAATGTTCAATCCCTAAAATTTTTCCTATATTTTCAATGCACTCGTCCTTGTTGAATTCATTCGTCATTTCACGCATGCTTTTTAGATTACAGGTGTTTTTTAAAATAACCATCATCAAAAGGACTTCTGGGTCATAAATGGTATAGCCCTGGTGTCTTGGATCCTTTACTTTTTTAAGCAACTTATTAAAATCTTTAAAAAAGTGTTTCTGCGTTTTCAGAAACTCGAATAAAAAGTTTATCCCTTTTTCTTTATCACGTTTGTCTTTTCTAGTTATCATAAAAAAAATCCTCCCAAATATCAATATAATAGGGTTTTGTATATCCTAATTATCCTATATTTGGCGAGTGTTAGGTGGAATTATCTCGAAAAACTTTTACTCTTCAGAGCTGAATTCTGTGTTCCTTAATTGATTTCGGAATTGTAATAATATTATTTTGCAGATCCCAGCGAATGATAACTTGTGCAACTGATTTATTATATTTCTCAGCAATTTTTTGTAAGTCTTCATTATCCAATAACTGACCTTGCATTAATGGAGACCATGCTTCTACTTGTATATCATGTTTTTGACAGAAGCTTATAAGTTCTTTTTGTGTTAATCGTGGATGTAACTCCACTTGATTAATCATCGGTTTAATTTCCGCGTCTTTTATCAAATCTTCTAAATGATGAATTTGAAAGTTACTTACACCAATTGCTTTTATTTTTCCCGCTTTATATAATGTTTCCATTGCTTTCCACGCATCTTTATATTTTCCTTCTTTTGGCCAATGAATCAGATATAGATCTAAATAATCTAATCCTAATTTTTCTAAGCTTACATCAAATGCTTTTAAAGTTTCTTCATATCCTAAATCATCATTCCAAACCTTTGATGTAATAAATAAATCTTCTCTTTTAATGCCAGCAGCTGCAATTCCTTCTGCAATCCCTTTACCAACACCAGTTTCATTATCATAAATAGCTGCAGTATCAATGCTTCTATAGCCATTTTTTATTGCAGTAGACACAGAATAAGTTGTTGTTTCCCCATCTTCTACTTTAAATACGCCTAAACCTAACCAAGGCATTTTTACTCCATTTGTTAATGCAACCGTTGATTGTAAGTTTGTCATCTCATTTTTCCTCTTTTCTATTCGTTTTGGATTAGTATTCTTCCTTTTGTGGAGTTCTTTTTTCTAGCATTAAACTATAACCTGTCAAAATAACGGCTAATACAACCATTATTCCGCCAACCCATGTAGTATGGATTATTCCAAGCTGATCTGTAACGATTCCTCCTAAATAAGCACCAATTGCGATGCCAGCATTAAATGCTGCAATATTAATTGCCGATGCCACATTTACTGCAGTTGGTACAAAACGTTCTGCAAGTATAACGACATACACCTGCAAGCCTGGAACATTCATAAAAGCTAATAATCCCATAAAGAATATTGTGATAAGCCCGGCTACTTTAAATGGAATGGTCGCCAATAAAATAAATAACACAATTGCTTGAATAAGGAACATATAGAACAATGCCAGCAATGGGTTTTTATTTGAAAGTTTTCCGCCAATCATATTGCCAATCGCAATCGCTATTCCATATACAAGCAATATGACTGCAACCGTTCCTTCTTTAAAGCCTGTTATCTCATGAAGTAGCGGTGATAAATACGTAAAGACAACAAATGTACCGCCATAACCTAACGCCGTGATGATAAACATTAGCAATAAACGGCCGTTTCGCACGAGTTTGATTTGATCGCTAAAAGTTACCTTGCTGCCCTTTTGCAAATTAGATGGAACTAGAATGCTATTGGCAATAAAGGCAATAATACCAATGATTACAATCGCAATAAAGGCAAGTCTCCAGCCATATTGCTGACCAAGAAATGTCCCTAAAGGAACTCCTGTTACCGTTGCAACCGTTAATCCAGTAAACATAATAGAAATAGCAGTTGCTCTTTTATCCTTTGGCACAACATCTGCCGCAATAGTAGAACCAATAGACATAAACACTCCATGAGCAAATGCCGAAATAATTCGTGCAATAAGCAAAACAGTTATATTTGTAGCCATTGCAGCAATACTATTACCAAGGATAAAAATAACCATAATCCAAAGCAGCAATGATTTCCTTTGCATATTAGATGTTAAAGAAGTGAGGACTGGTGCACCTACCGTAACGCCTAATGCATAGATAGATACAGTAAGACCAGCCGTTGTAATGGATATACCTAGATCATCTGAAATGAGCGGCAGCAATCCAACGCTGATAAATTCAGTTGTGCCTATTGCAAAAGCACTTATTGCTAAAGCCAATAATGCTAAGATGCTACTTTTATTTAAAGCCATAATATCCTCCTCTCTTTTATAAAAAAACTATATACATTCTCACAAGTGACCGAATGTTATCGAAAAATAAATTTAAATTGCAATTCTGCCGGCAAGTGTTATTATGAATCATATAGACAAATAAAAAAAGTACGCACTTTCAAGTAATGTAGGAACTAAAAAGGTATATAGGTACTTTTTAGTGCCTATACATTCGCAAACAAATCTCCTTTCCTATTTTGAAGGAAGTTCAATTTTTATTAGCTATTCTGAATAGAGTCCGCAAATTGAATACACTTCACTTTCCGCAGGAGTCTTCGTGTATTCAACCTGATCTGTGCATCAAACATAAGAAAAGCGCAAGCGCCCTTGCTCAGCCCCGAAGAAAAATGTTCTCCTGACTCAAAAAGTGTTCTTTACTTTTAGAGGCAGGAGGTTATCTTTCACAGGGGCTAGGCGCTGGAGCTAGACACTAATCTAGTTTGAAAAACTTTATACTTTCTTACCTTTAAACGGAAAACTGCCTATCTTCAGTCTTCATAGTGCGAATTTTCATTTGCATGATTGTCTAATAATTACAATGAAAGGAAATGGTTATGGACATGTCGGTTAAAAAAGCGGAAAATCAAAATAAAAAATACAATATTTCGGTAGAAGCAACGCTTGAGGTGATCGGCGGGAAATGGAAATGTGTCATCCTTTGTCATTTGACTCATGGAAAAAAACGGACGAGTGAGTTAAAACGACTGATGCCAAACATTACACAAAAAATGCTGACACAGCAGCTTCGTGAACTAGAAGAAGACGGCGTTATCAACCGCATTATCTACCAGCAAATCCCTCCAAAAGTCGAATATGAATTAAGCGAATACGGAAAAAGCTTAGAAAGTATTCTAGACGCATTATGCAATTGGGGAAAAACACATATTACAAGGGTATATGGCGATGAAAAATTAATGCTAGAGGATAGCATTTTGAATCAATAAAAGGAAAGAACCACCAGGAGAGATTCCTTCTTGGTGGTTCTTTCCTATAGAAAAATGAAACAATAAAGAATAAAGTTTAAGAAATTTGGTCAATAAAACTTCAGTTGAAATTACTCAAAGTTACAATAACATTTCCACCATTAAATTACTATTTGATCATTATTTTCACTTCACAATATACCGCAGTGCTGTTTGCAGCTGTATATCATTTTCTTCTTTTTTCATCTCTGACCGAACTTCTTCCTGCATTTTCGCAGCAGTTTGTGTATCAATCATGCCTGTTGCCTGCAGGCCATTTTGATGCTGAAAAGCTCTTACTGCTGTTTCCGTTTGGGTGCTGTAATAGCCGTCTTCTCTGTCTGTTCTGTAGCCTAAGCTCGTTAATATCTCCTGTGCGTATTTTACTTGTTCATCATTATTTTCTACTTTTAATGTTTCTTTTATTTGTAATGGATGTGTTTGATAGA
Organism: Niallia sp. WK069_GA_01; assembly: GCF_983173855.1. NCBI lineage: Bacteria > Bacillati > Bacillota > Bacilli > Caryophanales > Bacillaceae > Niallia > Niallia sp. WK069_GA_01. The sequence goes on along the minus strand of NZ_OZ470138.1, from coordinate 1,070,768 downwards.
GCTCCGTCTGCTCTACTTCTAAATTTGGCTCTATTCCTTTTTTATGAATCCAATTTCCATCTGGTGTCAGCCATTTAAATAAGGTTAATTTTATTTTGCTGCCATCATCCATTGGAACAGCTTGTTGAACGGTCCCTTTGCCAAATGTTTTTTCACCGATTAATGTATAATTTGCTGCTTCTTTTAAAGCACCTGCTAAAATTTCAGAAGCCGATGCACTTCCTTTATCTACAAGCACGACAACTGGATAGTCTTTTTTAGTTTTTAAATGCGAGTAATATGTTTCTTTTTGTCCATCCCGATGTTCAATTTGCACATACGGCTTTTGTTCCGTAACAAACTCTTCTAAAATACTATTTACACTAGAAAGAAGTCCACCAGGATTGCCTCGGACATCTAGAACTAAACCAGAAATCCCCTTTTTTTCTAATGCCTTCATTGCATTATCGAACTCAGAAGCGGTTTCTTCAGAAAAAGAGGTGATCTGCAAATAGCCAATATTTTCTCCTCCCTCTCTTTTTATCGAAGAATACACGGTTATTTGTGGCACTTCATCCCGCACAACCGACATAGTAAGAGGATTATCTAAACCAGATCGAACAATTTCCAACTCCACTTTAGAGCCTTTTTTTCCTCTGATTTTTTTAATTACCTCATACAAATCCTCTCCCTTTACGTTTTGCCCGTCTACTTTTACAATTTCATCATTTGGTTTTACCCCTGCTTTTTCTGCCGGAGAGCCTTTTATTGGTGCAACAATCACAATTTTTCCATCTTCTGTGCTCACCTCTGCACCAATCCCTTCAAAGGAAGGATCTAATGCTTGGTCAAACTGCTTTGCTGTGTCTTTATCCATGTAAACAGAATAAGGATCATCTAATGTAGAAAGCATGCCTTTAATAGCCCCTTCTTCCAGCTTCTTTTTGTCCACCTTTTCTACATAATTGTTAAAAATCAAGTCATAAGCGGTTTCCACCTTTGTTAATGAATCTGTATGTCCCCCATCCTTTGTATAACTATTCGCTTCTAGCTTTTCTTTATAAAAACTACTCATTCCAATATAGGTTCCACCCGCTCCTGTAAGCAGCGATCCCGTCATACAAACTACAAGCCATTTTCGATTCATCATGATCGTCCTTTCTCAATCAAACTCCTAGCACACATTGCTTCATTTATATGATGATGCCGGACAAGTTATGATGAAATGATTTTTTTAAAGAAGTAGGAGAGGGAGTGGACGTTCTGGTTCTTTCATGAATCACTTGTCCTGAACCCTCCTTCTCCGTTTAACACATATTTTTTTCCTTCAAAAATAAGAAAAGCGCAAGCGAGGTGAGAGAAAAATATTTTTTATGCTCCTAAAATGGCATAACCTAAACCAGCGTTGTTGTTCCATTCGTATTCGCTAGATTGTGATCTTAAACTTATCGTCTAAGATATTGCGAACGATTTCCTTGTTGGGGAAGCCCTCGCACCCCCTTACTATTCTCTATCTTAAAACAAGGGAGAATAAAAAAAGCTATAATCCCTGATATAAAAAGGTTTATAGCTTTTTGAAATTTCTATATGTTTATATTTTAATCTTGAGATAAATAAATCCAATTTCTTTCATCAAATTCTTTAATAATATAATTTGAACCTATATTATGTAAAATTTTATTAATAGATTTTATACTAACTTCATTATCATACAAATCTTCTTGAATATATTCCTTAAAAACAAAATTTGTTAAATTTGTATTATTAACAAAATCCGAAAAATATGATCTTAAAAGAATTGAATCTTCTTCATTTAATTTTTCATCATTAATTAATGAAATCCTAAAAACATTTAAAATATTGTTTATATCTTCTTCGTCCATATAACATAATGGTTCTAGTTTTTTATCTTCTTCTGTAAATGGATTTCTAGTATCTTCAATTACTACATAAGATAAAATTATTCCATTTTTTAAGACATGAAAAATTTCTAAATCCCGCAATTTTATAATTCTATGGAGTGATATCATAATTTCCTCCTATGCAAATATTAAACTTTCTTACCTTTTAAAAAAGAGGACTTCCATCTTTTTCAATGGAAGCGCCTCTCTCATTTGTTCTTATATTTCCTTCACTCTCAGCACACGCATCGCATTCAGAACAGCCAGCAATGTTACTCCTACATCGGAAAATACCGCTTCCCACATTGTTGCAATACCAAATGCTCCTAATAAAAGAAATACTCCTTTTACTCCTAGTGCAAATACAATGTTTTGCCAAACAATACTTCGTGTACGTTTTGCAAGTTTCACAGCTGTTGCTATTTTAGATGGTTCATCGGTCATAATGACAATATCTGCTGCTTCTATCGCTGCATCTGAACCAAGACCTCCCATCGCCATGCCTACATCTGCTCTTGCTAATACAGGCGTATCATTTATGCCATCTCCAACAAATAAAATCTTCTCTTTTCGGTTTTTCATGCAATCCAATTTCTCTATCTGCTCTACTTTATCTTGTGGCAGCAACTCTGCATGAACTTCATCAAGCCCTAACACTTCGCCTACTTTTTCTGCAACCGCTTTGCTATCCCCTGTTAGCATAACGGTCTTTTTCATGCCCAGCTCTTTTAAAAGCTTGATTGCTTCAGCAGAATCTTGTTTTATTTGATCTGAAATAACAATCGATCCAATAAATGTTCGATCAACAGCAACATAGATAATTGTTCCAACCTCATTATTAACGCTAAAATTAATCTTTTCTTTTTCCATTAATTTATAATTTCCTGCTAAAATTTGTTTTCCATTTACTGTTACTTGAATGCCGTGTCCTGCAATCTCCTTATAATCTTCGACTAGTTCTGTATCGATTTCTTGCTTGTATGCTTTACGAATGGATACAGCAATCGGGTGGTTCGAATGGATTTCTGCATATGCAGCATTTTTTAATACTTCTTCTTTTAAAAATCCACTAACAGGCTGAATAGATGCTACTTCAAAAACTCCTTTTGTTAAGGTTCCTGTTTTATCAAATACAACATACTTTACATCATTTAATGCCTCTAAATAGTTGCTCCCTTTTACAAGAATTCCTTTCTTAGATGCGGCACCAATACCACCGAAAAACCCAAGTGGGATGGATACAACTAATGCACATGGACAAGAAATAACTAAAAAGATCAACGCACGGTAAACCCAATCCGAAAATGTAGCATTGCTTATAAATAATGGGGGAATAACCGCTAGCACAGCTGCTATAATAACAACAACCGGTGTATAGTATCGCGCAAATTTAGTGATGAAGTTTTCTGTAGGTGCTTTACGGCTGCTTGCATTTTGAACTAACTCCAATATTTTTGAAACAGTCGACTCGCCAAATTCCTTCATTACTTCCACTGTTAAAACACCATTCTTATTAATAAATCCGCTTAATACCTCACTATTTGCTTCTATCTCTCTCGGCAGAGACTCTCCCGTCAGTGCCGAAGTGTCTACCATAGAATTTCCATCTATTACTTTTCCATCTAAGGGCACCTTTTCACCAGGCTTAACAATGATTATATCGCCAATTTTCACTTCTTCTGGTGCTATTTGTTTCAGCTCGTTCCCTATTTTGATATTTGCATAATCAGGACGTATATTCATTAAACTGCTGATTGATTTGCGTGAACGATTAACGGCAATTCCCTGAAACAGTTCTCCAACTTGATAAAACAACATAACCGCGACGCCTTCTGGATATTGTTTCACTGCAAATGCACCAATTGTAGCAATCGCCATTAAAAAGTGTTCATCAAACAATTGACCGCGCAGAATATTCTTTACCGCTCGTAAAACAATATCTCCACCAATAATGACATAAGCAAGTAGAAAAACAAAAAACTCGGTAACAACAGATAGTGGCGCAAACAATCCAATTGCACCTACAATTGAACCAATCCCTAAACGAAAAATCATTTTTTTCGTATTGCCACTGCCATGATCATGGCTATGTCCATGGTCATGATGGTGATTCTGTTCTTTTGGATTAGCAAGCTGCACTTTTACCTGTGGCTCTATTCTCTTTATAGAAGTTATTGCTTGTTCTACTAAGTGATTAAGCTTGCTGCTTGGTGCTTTTATTATCAGTTTTTTTGATACGAAATCAACGGAAGCTTCGGAAACACCATTCAAATCCGATACTTCTTTTTCTATTTTACCCGCACAATGGGCACAATCTAAGCCTTCTAACAACAAGGTAGTACTAGCAATCTGTTGCTTTGTTGTTTCTTTTATTTTTATATGAGGTTCTAATTTAAGAATCGTTTTTTGGGTATTTGATACAATTTCCTCTACTTCTTTCTTATTTACGTGCATCGATAAAGTTTGAGTAGCAAAATTCACCGAACAATTGTCTACACCAGAAATAGAAGCAATTCCTTTTTCAATTTTCATTGCACAATGAGCACAATCAAGACCTTCTAATACATATTCTTTTTTTGTCAGCTGTTTCCCCTCATTCATAATAATCTCCTCTTCCCCATAAAATCTTCCATTACGTTATTCGATTAGGATTCTTTTATTTCCACCAAATTATTTATTTAAATAATATTATTTGGAATACACTATAAAAACTAATATATGCACAATTATTCATATATACATATTTATTATATGAAGGAATGTTCCATACTGTCAACGGATATTGGTTTTTTTTATAATTGGAAGAATTCTTCTTCATCATTCTGTCAAAAATAAGGGAAGAAAATTTCGTTCTCCCTTATTTTAATGGTGCCTTGCATGATCAATCATTTGCTTCAATACTCCCATCACATGTTCATCATCACAAGAATAAATCATCGTTGTTCCTTCTCGGCGATATTTAACAAGACGCAGGTTCTTTAAAAACCTTAATTGATGAGAAACAGTGGATTGCAGCATTTGCAAACCTTCTGCAATTCCATTAACAGAATGAGGTTTTTCTGATAGTAAATGAAGAATTCTAATTCTAGTCGGATCAGATAGTGCTTTAAATGTTTGAGAAACAATAAATAAAGTCTCTTCATCCAACTGGCTGTTTGAATGATCTATTGGATGATCATTATTTTCAAAACTTGTCATCTTACCACTTTCCCCTCTGCTTCAAACATTTTCTTAATGGCTTTGTTCAATAATAATGTTAATCGTTATCAACATACTGAATTCCTTGAAGTCTATTTCTCTCAATTTTTCCACAAAAGTCTCCGCTATTTTGTCATTATTTCTTATAAAAATCAACAATCAACTAGAATATAGCCTATTATAACATAGAGAAGTCTCTCCTTAAGCAATAAAGAACTAACCCCATCCTATCAGCAGTTTTGATGTTTGATAAATAATAAAATAGGATAATAATAACTACAGCAGTCGGCATAAAATCATTATTTCAGGAGCTGTTTTTCCTGCTTCTTCTTTTTTGGGAGGTTTATCTTCGTATTTTTTCTTTTCTCCTCTTTTTCAGAGGATTTATCTTCTTTTTTGTTCAACTTATCGATTTTTCGACAAAAAACGATAAATCGGACAAAAAAACAGCCTAGTGGAATACCACAAGACTGTTTAAACAACTAGTTAACTATTACATTGGAACAATACCAATTGGATTGATTGCATTTGATTTCGCTGCATTCCATTCGCCTCTATGCAATTCAAAATGCAAATGCTGACCTTGGGAATCCCCAGTATTCCCCATTGTACCAATATGCTGGCCTTTTTGAACCACTTGGCCTGCTCCAACCGTTCTGCTGCCAGATCGCATATGTGCATACACGGTTGTATAAATTTGGCCATCAATTGAATGAGAGATAAAAACGACTTCTCCATAACTAGGAGATGTATAAGAACGAATAACCACTCCATCCGCTGCTGCAACAACTGGTACTGCTCCACTTGCCGCAATATCTATTCCAGCATGGAATGAACCCCAACGCTGGCCTAATCCAGATGTGACCCTGCCATTTGCTGGTTTCGTAAAGTTGCCAGATGAAACTTGTGGTGCTGGTGCTGGCTCTGTCGAAGAACTATCAGAGCTTGCTTCTGTATTAGAAGCAGCAGCAGATGAACTAGAAGCCGCTGTATTATTCGCTTTTGCTGCTTGTGCGGCCTTCGCTGCTGCAGCTGCTGCTTTTCTTTGTCTTTCTAATTCTGCTTTTCTCGCAATCTCTGCTTGTCTCGCTGCCTCAGCTAAACGTTCTTTCTCAAGGCTAATTGCTTTTTGCATCGCTACCTTTTGATCAGCTAAAATAGATTCTTCTTCTTCTAGTGATAACATTTCTGTATGAATAGCATCTTCTTTATTCTTAAGGGATGCCATTAAATTATCTTTTTCTTTTTTTTGTTTATTTAAGCTGGACTTCATGCCCTCTAAATCACCTAACATCTTTTCAAGAGCACTTAATTTCGTTTTTAAATCTGTTTTTGAATCTTCTAATAGCTTTTTATCTGCTTCTTGTTCTTTTAGTATATCTTGGTCTGCAGCTAATATGGTTGCTACTGCGCCCATTCGGTCAATAAAATCACTGAAACTTTGTGCCCCCATCAACACATCGATATAGCTGACAGCACCACCAGTTTCTTGATAAGATCTAGCTCTCTCTTTTAAAAGTTCATTTCTTTTTTCAATTCTTTTTTCCACTTCTTTAATCTGTGCTTCTAACTTTTTAACATCTGCTTTTGTGGTCGCTATTTGTTCCTTTTTTTCAATAATTTTCACTTGTGTGCTGGAGATAGCCGTATTTAATCGTTCGATTTCCGCCTTTACATCGGTTTGTTTCCCCTGAACATCTGCTATTTCATCATTTTTATCGGTTAATTTTGATTCAACCTTATTTTTTTTATTTTCGATTTCTTCTTTCTGCTTGTTTAGATCGTTTAAGGAACTAGCTGCATATGTAGTGGATTTTGGTGTTTGCATGACTACACCGCTAATCCCAAGTGTAGCAACAACCGCTAATTTTACTATTGATTTTTTCAAGCCTATAGCTCCTTTCTCTTTATCAAATCACTCTATTTATGTAAGTACTTATTTTGCACACATTAAATATCCCCACATGATTAAACTAGAATCTGAAACCACCATGTGGGGCATCCCCATTGATCTATCGTCTTCCCTTATTACTCACTATAAGATTTGTGTCACTTTAAACTTTTAAAAACTTACGAATACTCATAACGCTTCCCCAAATTCCAATAATTCCTCCCATTAGAAGAAGCAATGTGGAAACTTGATATACAAACGGTGTATAATCAAGAATTTGGATAAAATTCGCAGCTAGTTTAGGTTTTACATACTGGTAGGCGTAATAATAAACGGTTGAAACTGCCGCAATCGGCACAACCGATCCTAGTACTCCTAACCACATACCTTCAAGAAAGAATGGCCAGCGGATAAACCAGTTCGTAGCACCTACTAATTTCATAATCTCAATCTCTCTTCTTCTTGCCACAATCGTAATTTTAATCGTATTAGAAATTAAAAACATTGCTGTGAAGAGCAAACCAATGATTAATACAATACCAACATTTCTACTGACTTTTATCACTTTAAATAGTTTTTCAACAGAACCTTGTCCGTATTTTACTTTCGCTGCATGGTCAAATTCTTTAATTTCATCAGCAACCTTTATTGTGTCTGTCGGATCTGTTGTTTTAACAATAAATACATCGTTTAACGGATTATCTTGTTGAAACAGTTTGAAGGCATCTCCATCATCACCGAGACTGGAGATCAAATTTTCTAATTCCTCTGATTTAGGAGAAAACTTGACACTTTTAACCTCTGCTATATCTTTAATCTTTTCTTGTAAAACATCTTTTTCCTTTTGATTTGCAGCAATATCAATGTGTACACGAATCTCTACATTTTCCTCAATTGTTGTTGCAACTTTATTTAAATTCATCATTATAACGAAAAAGACACCAACAAGTATTAACGTAATGGTTACTGAGCTTATAGATGCAAATGTCATCCATCCATTTCTAAATAAGCTTTTAAAACTCTCTCTTGCGTGTCTACGAACTGTTCTAGCCTTCATATCCGTAATCACCTCGCTGCTCATCCCGAACTATTCTTCCACTTTCAATTGCAATAACACGATGCTTAATCGTATTTACAATTTCCTTATTATGCGTCGCCATAATAATCGTTGTTCCTCTAGTATTGATTTCTTCTAGTAGATTCATAATTTCCCAAGAAGTCTCCGGATCCAAATTTCCGGTTGGTTCATCAGCAATCACTAGTTTAGGAGAGTTTACTATCGAACGTGCAATCGACACACGCTGCTGTTCTCCACCGGACAGTTCTGTTGGTAGCATTCTTGCTTTATGTTTGAGACCAACAAGACTTAGTGTTTCCATGACACGTTTTTTAATATATTTTGGATTTTCTTCAATTACTTCCAGTGCAAAGGCAACATTTTCATATACAGTCAAGGTAGGGAGCAACTTAAAATCTTGGAAAACTACTCCCATGCTCCGCCGTAATAACGGTACCTTTTTCAATTTTAATTTCGCTAAATTAATTCCATTTATTGTGATTGTACCTTGTGTTGGCTTTTCTTCTCGGTACATCATTTTTATAAAAGTAGATTTTCCTGCACCACTTGGTCCTACTACGTAAACAAATTCACCTTGATTTATTTTAACATCCAATCCATTGACGGCTATTACACCATTGGAATATTTTTTGACAACATTCTTCATTTCTATCATTTAATATCACACCTGATTTTTATTTGTTAGAAACTTTCGCAAAAAAAAACACAATTCGACAAATATTTAGCATTTAAATGAATCAAGCTAAAAAAAATTAGCTTGTTATTTTTATTACCTAAGTTATTATATCATCATAACACGGTAAATTAACTCAAAAAATTATTACATTTTCTTTTCAAACATCTCAAAAAGTACTATTCTTATTATCTAACGGGTATATCTCCTGCTCTAATAGTACTACATGTCGACCATTTCCCCCATTTTTTTTGCGAATATTTATTATTATAGATATTTTAACCTATTTACCAGCACTAAAAAAGGAAAAATTTACTTATTTTTATAAATGAAGCATTCATGAAATGTTTTTATAATAACTCCAAATTCACTGTTATAAATTTCTTTTCACGTTTTGAGACAATTTGGTTTAAGTTATAGAGATTTTTTCCCTTCACCTTATTTTTCTGTAATAAACTAAAAAAAAGAATGCTTTTTCTTATCGATTTTCTAATCCCATCGATAAAAAATAAGGCATTCTTTTTTTATTTTTTTTCAGATAGCCATTCAGCTACTGCTTTTGCATCTTCCCCTTTTAAAACTCCTTTAGGCATTGTTCCTTTTCCTTCAAGAATAATCTTCTCGATGTCTTCTTTAGAAAGCTCCGAACCAACAGCATCTAATTTCGGACCGCCGCCGCCTTCTAAATTACTGCCATGACAAATGGAACATTTCTGATTATAAAGTTTTTCCGGATCGCCTGCTTTTGCAGAGCTAGAAGACGAATCATCCTTATTACCGCATCCAGTTAACACAATCAACATAAAAAACAGCAGAACAAGCAGCTTCTTCATCCCAAGACACACTCCCTTATGAGTATTCATTTCTTTATTATACCAATTCTGTTTTTATTTTAAGCTCTTTTCTGAAATTTTATCGTTTCAACCAAAAGTGGAGAGGGCTAGTTTGTATTTTTTAGAGCATCCCTTTTCAAGTAGACACCAATGCATGAAGAAAGTAATTTAGCCGGACTACACAAAGACTCCCGCAGGAATGCGAAGTGTATTCCAGCTGAGGACTAATTGAGCGTGCATTCCTCTTTTCCGGATAGCCAAAAGAAAAGCGGAAAAGCGTTGATAATCCATGCGAATAAATATTCCAACAGACTCCCTTCCCAGCATCTCTCTATTTAAAACCCTTTCCCAACACCTCTGAAGCATCCATTACAATAACAAACGCTGTAGAATCAATCGATTGCACAACCGTCTTTAATCTCGTAAACTGTGATTGATCAACCACACATAAAAGAATCGGGCGTTCATTGTCCGTATAGCCCCCATGTGCAGTCAGCCGCGTAACTCCTCTATCAATTTTCGTTAAAATTTGATCTCTGACAGCGTCCTGCTTCTCCGTGATAATCAGAGCCATTTTCGAGCTTCCAATTCCAACTTGAACAAGGTCTATTGTTTTACTTGTAACAAACAGGGCAATCAAAGCATATAGTCCTTGTTCTATATTGAAAACAATCGCTGCCGTAATAACGATTAACCCATCAATCATGGCAACACATTTTCCCAAAGACATGCCAGTATATTTATTAATTAGCTGGGCTGCAAGATCCGTTCCACCTGTAGAAGCTTTCCCTTTAAAAACAATACCAATTCCAAGACCTATCCCTATTCCACCATATAATGCTGCTAATAATGGCTCATTTGTCCAAGGCTCTACATCCTTCGATAAATACACGACAAACGGAAGAAAAATCGTACCAACTAATGTTTTTGCTCCAAACTTTTTTCCTAATAAAATAACTCCAGCAATAAATAATGGAATATTAAATGCCCATTGAACAAAGGCAGGCTCCCAATGAAATAACGTATTTGTGATGGTACTAATCCCACTTACTCCACCAGATGCGATATGATTTGGCAGTAAAAATAAATTAAACGTTAACGCCACAATCGCTGCCCCGATTATTACGTATATATACTCACGCACGAAACTACACCTCTTTAAAAATTTGTCCGTTTTTATGATTACTATTTGTATCACGATAGTACAACCGTTATAAAGGAATTTTTCCAAAATAGTGATTATATAAAACGACAGATTTCTTCTTTTTATTATTTCCCAGCAGAGAGTATATCATCCATTAAGAATAGTGTAAACCATGCTAGATTAGCGTGTTAAAGAGTTGAATAGCAATATCGACGAGAACTCATTGCTTCTACGCTCTCATAAAAGATGCTTACCGACAAAATCAGAAGAACCTATATTGGATTTTTATCCTGCCTCTTTTCGGACAAAACTACTAATAAAAAAATGCAGCCCTAGAGACAGGTGCTCAAGGACTGCATTTTCGATTTTGCTTCTAATTGTTATTTTTGTATGGAAGCTTATTCACTAACACTAAGTTTTGAACGAAGGTATGCATTAATGAATATATCTAAATCTCCATCCATTACTGATTGAGTGTTCCCCACTTCTGTATTTGTACGATGATCTTTTACCATGGAATAAGGATGGAACACATAAGAGCGGATTTGGCTTCCCCAGCCTATTTCTTTCTGCTCTCCGCGAATCTCTGCTAATTTTTCTTCTTGTTCTTCAATTTTCTTTTGGTAAAGTTTTGATTTCAACATTTTCATTGCTGTTTCTCTGTTTTTAATTTGAGAACGCTCTGTTTGACAGGAAACAACGACACCTGTTGGCATATGGGTAATCCGTACAGCAGAATCAGTTGTATTGATATGCTGTCCACCTGCACCACTCGCACGGTACGTATCAACTTTTAAATCTTCTGTGCGTATTTCAATTTCAATTTCATCATTAAATTCTGGCATAATATCACAAGAAACAAAGCTTGTATGTCTTCGGCCAGACGAATCAAATGGAGAAATACGTACAAGACGATGCACTCCTTTTTCCGCTTTCAAATAGCCAAAAGCATTATGACCTTTAATTGCAAGCGTTACACTTTTAATACCCGCTTCATCACCAGGTAAATAATCTAATGTTTCTACTTTGAAGCCTTTCTTCTCCGCCCATCTTGTATACATACGGAGCAGCATGCTTCCCCAGTCTTGTGATTCCGTTCCACCAGCACCTGGATGCAACTCTAAAATAGCATTGTTTTTATCATATTGTTCACTTAGCAGTAAATTCAGTTCAAAATCACTTAAACGTTTCATTAACTGGGTAAGTTCATCCTCTAAATCCGCTCTTAACTCCGCATCATCTTCTTCTTTCACTAACTCATATGTTAACTCTAGGTTTTCATATGTTTCAAAAAGATTATAGAATTCATGCGCTTGGTCCTTCAGTGCATTGCTTTCTGAAATTACCGTTTGTGCCGCCTGCTGATCATTCCAAAAATCCGGCTGCAACATTTCATCTTCCAACTCCGCAATACGAGCCTCTTTATTATCTAAGTCAAAGAGACCCCCTAAAGTTTTCTAGTGTTACCTCTATCTTTTCTAACTCATTACGAATATCTGCTAATTCCATTTATTTGTCACCCTTTATTTAATTTATGGCTATTAATTACTCCTTTATGTATTATATGGCTTTCCTTGTGATAAGCGCAAGCACCATACTTATAGAAGAAAAGAGTTGAACTGCAAGATTAGAGAAGGCTTCCATCAGGAGATTTTCTTTTCTCTGTTGTTTCAGTAGTGAAACGTTTCACTTATATTACAAAATCGCTCCACTTTTATTGCACAATCACTGGTTTTTCCCGCGTTTCTCCCGTTTTTTCCGCGTTCCTCAAGTTTTTTCCGCGTTTCTCATGTTTATTCCGCGTTCCTCCCGTTTTTTCCGCGTTCCTCGAGTTTATTCCGCGTTCCCCACGTTTTTTCCGCGTTCCTCGAGTTTATTCCGCGTTCCCCACGTTTTTTCCGCGTTCCTCAAGTTTATTCCGCGTTTCTCCCTTTTTTCCCGGGTTCCTCGAGTTTATTCCGCGTTTCTCCCTTTTTTCCCGCGTTCCTCGAGTTTTTTCCGCGTTTCTCCCAGTTATTCCGCGTTCCCCACGTTTTTTCCTTAATACTCTAATTTAGTCTTCCTTCGCCTAGTTCCCCACATTCATCTTAACAGTCAAAAAACCTGCCTCTTTTCAAATAAAAGACAGGTTTTATTTAAAGATTTTTATACATTTTTTCCACAGCAGTTTTTATACTTTTGGCCACTGCCGCAGAAACAAGGAGCGTTTCGGCCTACGTCCATTTTTTTAGTTACTGGTCTTTTCTTTGGTTTCTTTTCGCCTTCTTCTTTAGGATTAACCGCTTGTCCTTTGATTACTTCTTCCCTTTGTAAGTTGTTGCGAATTTCAGCTTTCATAATATATTTCGCCACATCTTCTTCGATAGAAATAACCATTTGCTCAAACATCGCAAATCCTTCCCCTTGATACTCACGAAGCGGATCGATTTGACCATATGCACGTAAATGAATTCCTTGGCGAAGTTGATCCATTGCATCAATATGATCAATCCATTTACTGTCCACTGCACGTAGCACAATAACTTTTTCAAATTCGCGCATTTGCTCAGACGATAATTGTTCTTCTTTTTCATCATAGCTTTTAATTACTTTTGCAAAAATGATGTCGACAATTTCTTCACCGTCTTTGCCACGAAGTTCACTTAATTCCAATTCCCCTTCATGAAGAAGATTGCCATATGCATAATCAATAACTGCCTGTATATTCCATGTTTCCTGATCTTCATGATCGGGAGTATGTGCTAACACATTGCGTTCTAATGAAGATTTAATCATGCCTTCCACAATGGAACGTAAATTGTCAGAAGTTAATACCTCATTACGCTGTTTATAGATAATTTCCCGTTGTTGACGAAGTACATCATCATATTGTAAAAGCTGTTTCCGTGAATCAAAGTTATTTCCTTCCACGCGTTTTTGCGCAGATTCTACTGCACGGGAAACCATTTTGCTTTGAATAGGCTGCGTATCGTCCATGCCTAATTTTGTCATCATATTTTTCATGTTGTCAGAACCGAATCTGCGCATTAATTCATCTTCCATAGAAAGATAAAATTGTGTCACACCGGGATCCCCTTGACGTCCAGAACGTCCACGAAGCTGGTTATCAATACGTCTACTTTCATGACGCTCTGTACCAATAACAGATAAACCGCCAACCTCTTTAATGCCTACACCTAATTTGATATCAGTACCACGACCAGCCATATTTGTGGCAATTGTGACAGCACCCTTTTCACCAGCATTAGCGATAATTTCCGCTTCACGTTCATGGTTTTTCGCATTCAAAATATTATGGGGAATGCCTTTTTTTGAAAGATATTTTGAAATAATTTCGGATGTTTCAATCGCCACTGTACCAACAAGAACAGGCTGTCCTTTTTTATGACGTTCTGCTATGTCTTCCACTACTGCTTTAAATTTCCCATCCATGCTCGCATAAATCAAATCAGCACGGTCATCACGAACGATATCACGATTTGTTGGGATAACCACAACATTCATATTGTAAATATTACGGAATTCTTCTTCCTCTGTTTTAGCCGTACCTGTCATACCAGCAAGTTTTTCGTACATGCGGAAGTAGTTTTGGAATGTAATCGTTGCAAGCGTCATGCTTTCATTTTGAATTTCTAAGTTTTCTTTTGCTTCAATAGCTTGATGAAGCCCGTCACTATAGCGGCGACCTTTCATTAAACGACCTGTAAACTGGTCAACAATCACAATTTCGCCATCTTGCACTACATAATCTACATCATTATGCATGCTGGCATGGGCTTTTAATGCCTGGGAAATATGATGATTAATCGCAACATTTGTAACATCAAACAAGTTTTCAATTTGGAAAACACGTTCTGCCTTTGACATACCCTCTTCAGTCAGCTGAACACCTTTTGTTTTTTCATCATAAATATAGTCTTTTTCTGGTTTTAAACTGCTTACGAATGTATTGGCACGCACATATAATTGCGTTGATTTTTGTGCAGAACCAGAAATAATTAATGGTGTACGCGCTTCATCAATTAAAATTGAATCGACTTCATCAATAACAGCATAATACAACGGTCTTTGTACTTTTTGATCATTATAAAGAACCATGTTATCACGCAGATAATCGAAACCAAGTTCATTATTCGTACCATACGTAATATCAGCACTATAAGCAGCTTGTTTTTCTTCTTTTGATAAGGAGTTTAAGTTCAACCCAACTGTTAATCCAAGGAATTCGTAAAGCACACCCATTTCAGCTGCATCACGTGTAGCCAAATATTCATTGACTGTTACAACATGTACGCCTTTTCCAGAAAGTGCATTTAAATAAACTGGCATAGTTGCAGTTAATGTTTTCCCTTCCCCTGTTTTCATCTCGGAAATATTTCCTTCGTGAAGGGAAGCACCACCCATTAGCTGAACATGGTAAGGATATAGACCAAGAACACGTTTTGCGCCTTCACGTACAACAGCAAAAGCTTCTACAAGCAGCTCGTCTAATGTTTCTCCTTTTTGATAGCGCGCTTTAAACTCTTCTGTTTTCGCCTTTAATTGTTCATCAGATAAAGCTGCTGTCTCATCAGCAAGCAGTTCCACCTTGTCCGCAATTTTAACTAATTTCTTCAAATCGCGCTTATTTTGATCAAACACTTTATTTAAAATTCCAAGCATTAAAAAACGCTCCTTTATTTATATGGTTATAGTTAGGAAGAAACTCAACACTAACAGGTTATTTTTTACCGATTCTTTCGCCTTGTTAGCATAGTTATCCTTCATTAAAATCACATGAAAAAAATTTGTCTCTTCTGTTAATGAAACATAATAGGCACTTTTCATTTAGATTGTTATTAACTGAATAGAAAGCAGCCTAACAATATTATTTTTCTATATTAGTTTGGAAGATAATTCACCAATATATCATTCGTCATTTTCCAATTAAATAATTTCCTAATCTAATCTATCTTACCATTTCCATACTAGAGTGACAACTTATGTACTAGTTAGCGTGGCGACATTTTTTCTATTATACACTTATTTCCGCCATATTTATTAAATTTTCAGAACAAAAAAATCGCAGGACCATTAGCCCTGCGATTTGCAATTTGTTATTTTGCTTCAATTAAACCATATTTCCCGTCTTTTCGTTTATACACAATATTGGTGGAATTTGTTTCCGCATCTGTGTAAACAAAAAAGTTATGTCCAAGCATATCCATTTGCAAGATTGCCTCTTCACTGTCCATTGGCTTTAAATTAAAGCGTTTTTGGCGGACAATTTCGAACTCACCTTCATCTTCTTCTACGGCAGTTGCAGTGCTTGTTTCCAATGCTCCAAACAATTCTGTCACACTGCCTTTTTCACGGTATTTACGATTTACTTTTGTTTTATGTTTTCTAATTTGTCTATCTAATTTATCGACTATTAAATCAATCGCAGCATACATGTCCACATGATCTTCCTCTGCACGCAGCACCAATTGACTCATCGGGATTGTTACTTCGACTTTTGATGTTTTATCATTATACGTTTTTAAATTGACCATCACATTTGCATCTGGTGTTTCGGAAAAATAACGCTCTAGTTTAGAAATTTTCTTTTCTACATATTCTCTAATCGCTGGAGTTACCTCAATGTTTTCTCCTCTAATGTTGAAGTTCATATAGTTACTCCTCCTTTATATTTTCCAGTGCAAGTCTTATATTCCCAAATAAATATCGTAAATATTCTTCAAAGGAATTTTTTTGACTATACTATCTATTTCTAGTCTACCCCGTCCATTTCCTGCTAAAACTTTTAGAAATTTCGACAAATTTGTGAAAAATAAGTGATTTTTAAAATAATTACGCAAAGTTCGCAACAATAAATTCCTTTTTATACCTTGAGACGACCTAGTTTAGATTATTTTAAAAATAAAGCTACAGCTTTCCCCGAAGCATGAAATCAGCCAATGAGAACCAACTCAACCCAAGCCTACTTTTCGAATACACATCCATCCAAACAAAATTTGCAACATGAAGGCAAAAAATAAGCAATTTTATTAAGTTCGTTGATAGGTATTGAAACAAAGAGCAGCCAGCATACACGAAGACTCCCGCGGGAATGCGAGAAAGACGAGACCCCGCAGCGTAGCGAGGAGGCTCGGCACTCGCCCGCAGGAAAGCGAAGTGTATGCAGGCTGCGGACTAATTGAGAGAGCCAAATCCTTTTTTCAGGGTAGACAACCATGAAACTAATTTTGCTACATGGCGCATGAAAAGAAGCAGCTTTCCATTTCGTTTTATACTCTAAGTTTGAAACAGGAAGCAGCCGGAATACACGAAGACTCCTATGGGAATTGCGGGACAGGCGAGACCCCACAGGAGCATGCTCCGAGGAGGCTCGCCGCCCGCCCCATGGAAAGCGAAGTGTATGCAGGCTGCGGCCCCATTGAGAGAGCTACAACAACAGATGCCTTAAAAACACACAACCATAATGTATACGCCACCAATAAAAATAAAAAAACTAATCACTCGAAAAAAATTTAGGTTTCATTTAGAAAATAAACGGCTATAAATACATCAAGATACTCAACTTGTGAAAATGGGAAAAGAAAGACAGCTCGTTTGTTATTTGTAGAAACCTCTACATATCAAACCGAACCACTACAACCATATTGTAAGGTCGATTACCTACATTATGGCTGCTTTAAACCAGTTACATGAAAAACCTTTCGACAAATTATCTATTAAACATCTCAATTCAGCGAATAAAAGACGATTAACGTTTAATTCAGTGCAGGATTTTGTCGATGTTTAGCTAAATTACTCTAAATCTTTTCATTATTTAAACAAGTAAAGTCTGCTACAATAATTTCAATTGAACAAGATATCAACGAAGAAAGAGGAGAACACCATGAAAGAATTACTTCGATTAACAGATCACCAAGAAAATCTAGAGAAAACGCTAGAACATAAAGAAGAAGAGGAATACTACTATAAGCTTTGGGAAGACGATCGGTTATAGTAACTATACATGCATTTAAAGAAAACGCATACAGGAGGGAAATTCATTTGAAGAAACAATGTGTTGCAATGCTTTTAGCTGGTGGAAGAGGGACAAGACTTAGAAAATTGACAGAACAGCTGGCTAAACCTGCTGTACCATTTGGCGGTAAATACCGCATCATTGATTTTACTTTAAGTAATTGCCGCAATTCAGGAATTGATACTGTTGGCGTTTTAACACAATACCAGCCACATATTTTACAAAATTATATTGGCGACGGAAAAGATTGGGATTTAGACAGTAGACAAGGCGGCTTAAGTATCCTACCTCCTTATCAATGCGGAAATGAAGAACGCTGGTATAATGGCACGGCACATGCCATTTACCAAAATACTGCTTTTATTGAACAGTATGATCCTGAATATGTACTTGTGATTTCTGGTGATCATATTTATAAAATGGATTATGATAAAATGCTTCAACAGCATATAAAAACAGGAGCCGAAGCCACCATCTCTGTAACAGAGGTACCTTGGGCTGAAGCAAGCAGATTTGGAATCATGAATACAGATGGTCAGCAAAATCGAATTATTGATTTTGAAGAAAAACCTGCCAAGCCTCTCTCCAATAAAGCTTCCATGGGTGTATATATCTTTAATTGGAAAACATTAAAAGCTTACTTAGATAAAGAAGAAAAAAATGAATTGTCCTCGAAGGATTTTGGCAAAGATATCATTCCTGCCATGCTAAACGACAATCTTAAACTATTCGCCTACAACTTTAAAGGCTATTGGAAAGATGTCGGTACAGTTGATAGTTTCTGGGAAGCAAATTTGGATTTATTAAATAAAGAAAGCAATATTTTCTTAAATGATAAAAAGTGGAACATCTTCACTGATGAACAATCCTACCCTCCTTCGTTTCTTGATGAAACCGCTAACGTTAATCATTCCTTAATAAGTGAAGGCTGCGAGGTCTATGGAACGGTAGAAAACTCTGTTTTATTCAACGGAGTAACGATTGGAAAAGGAGCGATTATAAAAGACTCTGTGCTTCTTCCTGGTGCAGTAGTTAAAGAAAATGCAGTGGTTGAAAAAGCAGTTGTTGCTTGTAATGTAACCGTTAACGAGCATACTATTATTGCACCTGAAAACATAGCTTCAGATGTTATTTTAGTGGATGAAGACATAGTAGCTAAACAAACTCGTAATGCCATGTCAAAAGTGATTTGAACTTCGCTTATATATAAATGAGGAGGGCATCCGTGTCCTTCCTCTTGTTTTTTATAAAAAATGAAAGCTGCTGCCTGCTTCTGTTAGCTTTCATGTAATATGGATGATGGATAGAATTCGGATTTTCCACATCATTTTGTTCTTTATATCATTCCTTTACACGAAAAAATGCACAAGAGATTCGTATTTGAAATCTCTCGTGCATTTTTTCTTTGCTTTAGTATTCTATTAATTACGCCGATCATAAAATACGCCATCTGTCTGCAGGGACTGATATGGATTCACATATTTTTGATTGGATGCTTTTTTTATTTTCAGCTTTTTCAATTCCTGCTGTATATTGTTTTTTTCCTCATTCATAAGCTGTAGCAGCTCTTCATCTTGCTGTAACAATGCTTTTCCAAGCTGCTTCTCTCTTCCCGTTTGTGGAGGGGATAGCAAGGTCAAACAAGCTTGTCTTTGATTCAGCAACTCTTCTACTTTGGGAATAAACTCCTCTTTATCAGTGTCTTCCTTCAATACTCGAATTAAACTTGCCGTAATCGTATAACATTGCTTTATTGCTTCCATTAAATCTGACCGCCTTGACCATATTGCTTTTGACGATTAAGCTGGACTGCCTCTTTCCAAGTATCACGGAATTCCGTAATTAATAGTTCTACTTCTTCTAAAATGCTGCGATTGCTTTCAATATTTGCCCTCATTAACTGACGGTTCATATAGTCATAAAGAGCCATCATGTTTTTAGAAACAGGAATATCCATATTTAATGTTACCATTAATTCCTGGATAATATTTTGTGTTTTTTGGATATTAACATTTCTTACCTCTATATTCTTTTCATCGATTGCTTTTTTTGCCAAGTGAATAAATTTTAAGCAACCGTTATAAAGCATTAATGTTAGATCCCCTGGCGATGCAGTAGTAACAGCGTTTTGCTGATACGATTGATATGGATTGGAAGTTGCCATGTTTTTAAAACTCCTTTATTACGAACTAAACATATTGGTTAAATAAGTTGATTGACTATTTGCTTTGCTTATTGCTGTTTCCATCGCAGTAAACTTAGTATAATAGCGGTTCTCTGTTGTTTTTAATTTATCTTCATAACGAGTAATTTGGTCTGCATAATTATTTAGCAGCTTGCCAATCGTAAATGTATTATTAACACTTGATGCCCCGCCTGCTTTTGCCTTGATATCATTCATCGCCGTTTTTAAACTGGCACGAAGACGCTGGGCAATTCCTTGCTCAGATGAAGTAGCAGCTCCGCTTTTTTGAAAAAGTTCATAGATGCCATTTGGATTTTCAGAGATAGCAGCACGCAGTTTATCTTCATCGATGGTTAATTTTCCGCCATCCAAGTAATTGCTTGTTGTGGTAATTCCAATTTGCGAAAGCTGTGTAAATCCAGTAGATCCGGAAACTGGACCGCTTATATTGCCTCTCATTTTCGTCAAAATTCCAGATAAGATAGAATCATTGCGAAGAGTTCCGCTTTTCGCCTTTTCTTCCCAAAGCTTAATGTCATCCTCTTCCATATCCTTCTTTTGTGCTGTTGTAAGCGGAGCATAATCACGATACTTTGATTCACCAGTTTTGGTTTTTATTTTATCAATCACTTCATTATATTTATCAACAAACTTAACAATCGTATCCATAATTCCATCAACATCCGCTGTTGAAGAAAATGTGACAGGAGTGGATGTTACCTGTTTTGCTGTAAATTCCACTCCATTAATTTGGAAGGTATTAGAAGAACGAGTGATGTCCATACCGTTATAGGTAAGTTCAGCGTTGGTTCCTTGTGTTCCAGCATTATAAGACACTGCAAGCTTATTATTACTATTTACTTTTAAGATATTGTTAAAAAACTTCTCTCCCGATGCTCCATCATCTGATAAGACAATTTCTGAACCATTCTCAATATCCCCTGTGTTTTTAGCAGTAAAGGATATCTTTTTAGAATTAGCATCATAAAATGCTGTTACACCAGAATCTTTATTAATTTTAGCGATTACACTATCTAAAGTATCATTAGCTGTGATTTTCAATTCAAACGGCTTTTCCTGCATTTTCCCATCTTTTGCAATCGCACTGATTTTAATTGTTTGTTCTCCTATATTTAGCTTATCCGATGAATTAGTAATAGCCGTTTCAGCTGTACTAAACATCGTCGCAGCCGTAGCCAACTTATTCACTTGAAGAGACCCGGTAAAATCAATCGTCGAATTAATGTTTTTAATCGAAACAGCATTCGGGTCAGAAACATTGACCGCTTTTTTTATATAACTTGCCTGTCTTGAAACACCGTTGGAAATCTGCTGATCCAATTCAAGCAGCATGGAATTCATCGTACGGTAGTCATCTCTTTGCCATTCTGTGTAAGTTTTCTTTTGTGTAATTTTGTCTAATGGTTTTCGTTCGGCCTGCATTAGCTGTTCTACCATGGAATCAATGTCCATGCCGCTCGCTAGCCCGCTTATTCTAGTAACCAAAATCCACTCACCTCTTTATGCCTTTTTATCCACTACTAAACCGACAAACTCGGTCATCGCAGCATACATATCTAAGAATTTTTTTGATGGGATTTCCTTGACCACTTCATCGGTCACATCATCCACAATTGTGACATAGTATTCATTTAACTTTTCATGCAGCTGAAATTTCACCGAAGTATGAGATGGCTCCATAAATTCATTCATGCCTTGCACGATGTCATTCAGCTTCTTTCCATTCATTTGAGTTCCAGAATCAGCTTCTTCCTTTTGAAGAGTCTCATCCGGATGATTTGTTTTTTCTATGTTTGTATTTGTCATAATTGGATTATGTTCCATTTGTCTAGATGCAGTAAATATCGGTTGGGAAACAACTTTTTCAATCATTTTACATCCCCCTGTAATTAACAACTAGAATTTCTATAGATTATATCGACAACTTTTCAAAAGATTAAAGAAAATTGTGGGAAATATCCATGATTTAAGAAGAAATAACTAGATGTCTTAGGGGAAAAGGACCTAGTTTTATTTTTTTGGTTTGGATAAAAATAAATCATTCGTTAGACTTCCCTCATGCAATTAGGAAAAAAACATTTCGACAAACTCTCTAAAATTACCTTTCCCTTTCACAAAAAACGCAAGATTACTAATAGTAACATCTATTATTCTGTCGATGTTTATCTAAATGACACTAACGATTTTCATTACGATAATTGGAATCATTTGTTAAAATTAAACCTTATTACAACAACGATTTTAGAGGAGGATTACCATGAAAGACTTAGCTTATTTAACAGAAGAGGAAAACATTGAAAAACGCCCAGATACGGAAGAAGAACATGAATATTTTTATAAATTATGGGAAGACGATCGCTTATAAACCATCCTTTTTAGGATATCTTCTCTTTGATTAACATGAACATTCCTTTTATAGATGAATTACATAACATTTTCTACATGCTCTTTTAAACTTCATCTCTATCAATCAATTTCTCTACAATTTCAATCTTTTTAAAAAATACTCTTGGACTTTCCATCCAGAGTATTTTTTTTGCCCGTTTCATTCTAATAATATATTTACAAATCTCCTTTTTATATGTTAACCTTTTTACTAAAATAGTTAACATATAAAAAGGAGATTTATGGAAAATTATTTTTGGATAGCAGGCACAGATACCAATATAGGAAAAACGCTCGTCACTACATACCTTATGCGCTATTTTCAATCAAAAGGGGCGTCCGTCATCCCTTACAAACCGATTCAAACAGGCATCATGATAGAAAATTCAACTCCATACTATGAGGACACAGCATGCTATCAATCTTTCAGCAAACAGCCTTTAGTAGAAAATCATATAAACACCTACTCTTTTAAAGAGGCTGCCTCTCCTCATTATGCGGCAAAGTTAGAAGGACGCGACATAAAAGAAGAGATTATTCTTCAGCATATTGACCAATTAAAAGATTCATATGATTATGTGCTGTGCGAGGGGGCAGGCGGATTATATGTTCCATTAAGCGATCAGCGCTCCTTTTATTTGCTTGATCTGATCAAGCAATCACAGCTTCCTGTCATCTTAACTGCGGGAACACAATTAGGAACGATCAACCACACCTTATTATCTGTGGAAGCATTAAAAAAGAATCATATTCCGATTGCCGGGATTGTATTTAATCGTTTTGAAGGCACTAATATAGAGAAGGACAACATAAAGACGATTCAACAGCATACAAACTTGCCTTCCCTTACCCTTCCTAAGTTAGAAAGCCCATCTGAATTAACACAAATTCAGATAGAGAACAGCGAATTTTTTGAAAGGATACAGAAACGATGACACTCCTTTCCGATTTACAAAAAAGAGATTTACAACATGTTTGGCATCCTTGCTCCCAGATGAAGGATTACGAAGATTTTCCTCCTATTGTTATTAAAAGGGGCAAAGGCATCTATCTATATGATGAAAAGGAAAAGCAGTATATAGATGCCGTTTCTTCTTGGTGGGTGAATTTATTTGGGCATTGTAATGAACGGATAAGCACAGCCTTAGCAGAACAAGCCTTTCAATTGGAGCATGCTATCTTTGCGAATTTCACTCATGAACCTGCCGTTTTGCTTGCAGAAAAACTAGCGAAACTTACACCGGATGGTTTAACAAAGGTATTTTTTGCGGATAACGGCTCTTCTGCCATTGAAGTGGCATTAAAAATGAGCTTCCAATATCACCAGCAAAAAAAGAAACATACTAAAAAACGGTTTCTAGCATTAACAGATGCTTATCATGGGGAAACACTTGGAGCACTCTCTGTTGGAGGAGTTGGTCTTTATAATGAAGTGTTTCGACCACTTCTGCTGGATACTATCCGAGCACAGGGTCCTGATTGCTTTCGTTGCTCCTTTAACGAAAAGCCGGCAAGCTGTCTTGCACCTTGCCTTTCAGCTGTTGAAGAAAAATTAAAAAAGCATCACGAAGAACTGACAGCCGTTATTATCGAACCATTAATTCAAGCAGCAGCCGGGATGAAAATGTATCCTCCCTCTTATTTAAAAAAATTAAAAGAACTATGTTTGCAGTATGATGTCCATCTGATTGCCGATGAAGTGGCCGTTGGATTTGGGCGGACAGGAACGATGTTTGCCTGTGAACAAGGAGGCATCACACCAGATTTTATGTGTTTGTCTAAAGGATTAACTGGCGGCTACTTGCCATTGTCAGTCGTTGTAACAACAGACGATGTGTATGATGCCTTTTACGATGATTATGGAAGCATGAAAGCATTTTTGCATTCCCATAGCTACACAGGCAATCCATTAGCATGCAGAGTAGCCCTTGAAGTATTGGCGATTTTTGAGGAGGAAAACTATCTAGAACAGATTCAGCAAAAAAGCAGGTATATGCATAAACTTGCCTCCACTGTTTTCACTCCCCAATCCTATGTTGGCGAGTACAGGCAAACAGGCATGGTTGGTGCGATTGAGTTAGTTAAAAACAAAGCAACAAAAGAGCCTTTTCCTAGTGAGGCTAGAGTTGGCTATCATATTTATCAAATTGCTCTCGAAAAGGGCTTGCTGCTGCGCCCCCTTGGAAATATTCTTTATTTTATGCCGCCATATGTGATCTCAAAAGAAGAAATCAACACGATGATTTCTATCGCAAATGAATCCATTCAGCAGTATTTTGAAACATCCGTTTTTTCAAAGGAGGTACTTTTACATGAATAGAAACACTACTATTTCATTGGCAGTTGTCTCGATGTTTGCAGCATTAACAGCCATTGGAGCATTTATCAAGATTCCTCTTCCCTATGTTCCATTTACATTGCAAGTTTTGTTTGTCTTTTTATCTGGTAGTTTATTAGGGAAAAAAAATGGAATGCAAAGTCAGCTTGTATATGTTTTTATCGGTCTTGTTGGGTTTCCCGTTTTTACACAAGGAGGAGGAATTGGCTATGTTCTGCAGCCAACATTCGGCTATTTAATCGGCTTTATTGCTGGTGCCTATGTTATCGGATGGATTATTGATCACATAGATCAGCCAAAAATCTATCAGTTTATTCTTGCCAATTTTGCTGGCCTTCTAGTTGTTTATGCGATTGGTGTTCCTTATCTTTACTTGGCGCTGAATAGCTGGATGGACATTCCAAGCAGCTGGACCCATGTCGTCATGATTGGCTTTGTATACAGCATTGCTGGCGATATTATTATTTCTGTTATTGCCGGCTTTTTAGCAGCAAGATTATACAAAGTGTTTTATCGTATTCGAAATACAAATAAAATCTATAAGCAAGAGGAGAGTATACTATGAATTGGTTACAGTTGGCACAAGAAGTGATTGACGGAAAAATAATAAGTGATCAAGAAGCACTCAGCATTCTTACATGCGACGACGATGAGTTATTGCCTTTATTACACGGTGCCTTTCAGATTCGCAAACATTATTATGGAAAAAAAGTAAAATTAAATATGATCATCAATGCAAAAAGCGGCTATTGTCCGGAAGACTGTGGATACTGTTCTCAATCTTCCAAATCCAGTGCGCCTATTGAAAAGTATCCGTTTATTTCAAAAGAAGAAATTTTAGCAGGAGCAAAAACCGCTTTTGAAAATAAAGTAGGTACCTACTGCATCGTGGCAAGCGGTCGCGGACCAACACGAAAAGACGTGAAAGTGGTTAGCGAGGCAGTTGAAGAAATCAAAGAAAAATATGGTCTGAAAGTATGTGCGTGTCTTGGTCTTTTAAAAGAAGAGTATGCAGCACAATTAAAGGGCGCAGGAGTAGATCGTTATAATCATAATGTAAATACATCTGAACGTCATCATGATTATATCACCACTTCTCACACGTACGATGATCGAGTGAATACAATTGAAACAGTGAAAAAACATGGCATTTCTCCATGCTCTGGAGCGATTATCGGCATGAAGGAAACAAAAGAAGATGTCATTGACATTGCCCGTTCCTTACATAAACTCGATGCCGATTCTATTCCTATCAACTTTCTGCATGCAATAGACGGAACGAAACTAGAGGGCGTTCACGAATTAAACCCGCGCTACTGCCTTAAAGTGCTGGCATTATTTCGCTACATCAACCCAACAAAAGAAATCCGTATATCAGGCGGCCGTGAAGTTAACTTAAAAAGTTTGCAGCCACTAGGTTTATATGCTGCCAACAGCATCTTCCTCGGAAACTATTTAACAACAGAAGGACAAGAAGCAAATCAAGATCACAAGCTAATTGAGGATTTAGGATTTGAAATTGAGTTGGTAAAGAAGCAGGAAGAAGAGGTTAGTTGTTAAAAGCTGTTTACATGTAGTGAATCCTTCTTTTGTTTTTGCGTTTCTAGTGCAAAAACAAAAGAAGGATTTTTTAATTGGTACTATTTTATTCTTTTTCTGGCTGAGTTTTAAACTACTTTATTTAAACACTTTCGAGAGGGATTATTTCAGCATTCTTGCTAATGATTGTTTTCATGATTTTCTGACAATCCAAGTAAATTTCATACCACTTCATAACTTTATCTAACTCTGTTTTCATCACACAAGATCCTTTAACATCTTTGTAAAATCATCTTCAGTGAGTGATTGAAAGCTACCTTTCAATCTCTTGTTTCGATAGATCCATCCTTTTTCTGAATGATGCAATACACTATAACGATTAAAAAGTGAATGAATATGCACTCTTCCACTAGCTCCAATAATGAATCGCCCTACCGGAACTACTTTGATGCTTTCTGTTCCAATAACCAACTCTAATGTAGGAACTTTGTAGCTTCCAAAATGTTCTTCTGTTAGTTCTATTTCCCCTTCAACAATATTAATTAACCCTTCTTTTTGCGATGGTGTAAGCCATCCTTTTATCCGCTCCATAAATGTTTTAACACCTTGAATTCATTTTATCTTCTCTTTATCCCAATCGACTTTCCCTTGGCTATACTCAGCCTTTTACTTTCTTAAAAAATCAGCTAAATCGTCTGACATAGCAATCATCACCTCATTTTTAATTTATACTTCATTACAGTTCATTTTTCAAAAGAAGAAACAATCATTCTACTTCAATATGCTATCAACCCACTTCTACCGGTTTCCCCTTCAAATTTTGAAGCAATAGAAAGCTATTGAACTCTTATTCTTGTAGTTAAGTAACAGAATACGTTAATAATACAAACGGAAAAATATGTAAAGTTCACTTTACAGTAAAGGTCACTTGACATATCATAATATAGGAGAAGTGTAAAACAATGGAAAATAAACTTAGGTATTTTCGAGAAAAGAACAATATCTCCCAAGAGACATTAGCCAAGGTTTTAACAGTAAGCAGGCAAACAGTTATTTCAATTGAAAAACAAAGATACAACCCTTCTCTTGAATTAGCCTTTTCAATAGCAAAATATTTTAATTGCAGAATTGAAGACATTTTTATTCCAAACAACGAAAGGAACGATCAATCATGAAGAAATTAAATATTATATTAGGTGTTTTGTTAATAGTAATGGGGGCATACTTCTTAATTGATAATGGTTCAAAAATGTTAGGTGTTATATTTTGTATTAGCGGAATTACTTCAGTTGTAACAGATATTTTATTTTCTGCTAATGAACCAAATGATGAAAGAAGACAAGCGATAAAACTTAGAAATGGACATATATCCTATTTATTTAGTATTATTTTTACCTTTATTATTTTATTACTCTTTAATTATGCTGTGATTAAAGACCCACTAAATGGATTTTTACTTATTTTAGCAGGAAATGTACTAGTCTTTCCTTTGACTCTCTTTTATTATAATAAAACCATGTAAAAAAAGAGCAGTTTAATAATAGCTGCTCTTTAATGTAGAAGTTACGTTGTATGCAAAATTAGAAAAGATACCATTTTAGATTCTATAAAGGAGACTATCATTGCTTTGAACAAATAAAAAAGCCGACTCCCATCCTAATCTAGAATGGAAATCAACTTCTTCTACAGCGGGTAGGGTATTAGTTAAACCTTAGGGGTGAATTCATACACTTTTGGCTGATTCATGTATTGTTTAAAGAAATCTGTTTCGATATTAAATAGATACGATAACAGACCCACTTCAAAATTTGTATGATTTATTAAATCTTGAATCGAACATAGCTTGTTTTCTACCAAAAATTTAAGGGCATGACGTATTTTCCCCGGTCTCATAATAACAAGTTCATTATCTAATGGCTCTTTGTTTCTAAACTGATATTTGTTTAATGAAGCATTAAAGTATCGATATTGCTGATAATCCATTTCCTTCAACGAATACGTTCTGTGCCCCATTGCCGCAATAGATACATGCCATTTTTTCTTTAAATCTATATACGATTTTGGATTAGATTTCCTTTGAATATGTTTTAAATCATAGAGGAACTTCTTTTTAGGCAGTAAAAAGCTAGAAGCGAAATAATTGGCTTCTTTTTCTACTTGGTCGAATTCTTTTTGTTCTAACTCAAATATATCGATGCGATGATGTAATAATAGGTGGCCTAATTCATGAGCTAAATCAAAATTTCTTCTCACAGAAGATTTTTTCCTATTACTAAGCATGATAAATGGTCTATCTTGGTTAGACCAGACGCTATATGCATCTACTTCAGTCCCTAATGACTTTTCGAAAATAAACGCACCGCTTTTTTCTAAAAGAAAAAGGAAATGGTCATTGCTTTCTTTATTTAAACCAATTAATTCTCTTGTTAACAAAGCAATTTGCTCAATGGTTTCTTCTCTTGCTATGCCATTCATTTCATTTTTATGTTGCAGCTCGATTGATTGATTTCTTATTTCCACCAAAAGGCTAGAGGGATAAGCAATCCACTTCTCCATAAAGTCGAGCATAAAATGAAGATATTCCAAATGAACACTTTCTGATTTAGCTTTTTTTCGACTACTGCGTTCTGTCGCTCTATACGCAATATTATTTTCACTTATTTGATTCTTAAGCCTATCTGGAGAATAAAAGAATTTAGCTTTTATCTGAAAGATATCCCTCATTTTATTGATCGTTTCTAACCCTGGGGTCGTGTAACCATTCTCATACTGCCATACTGCCTGCTCTGTTATTCCAAGATTATTTGCTAGTTCTTGTCTAGAAAAGCCATGAAGTATACGCATGTTGGTTAATTTTTCTCCAACAAACAACTTGGGTTCCTCCTTTAAAATTACTCATCTTGATTTGTACGCTTTTGGCTAGGAATAATAATTCCATAGTCTCCTGTCACTACTCTGCTTTCTGCTTCTAAATCACCTCTAACTGCAGATAAAGCTTCTTCATCATACTCTATACCCAAATTATCAATAAGCTGCGTCCAGTCCGCAACTTGATAAAAATGAGATAATGCTGGACTAGGAAGTGTTAAATGGATTTCAGAAATCATTTTTGCTTCATCGATTGCATATGTAACCACATAAAAGCGATTAAATTCTTTTTTAACTTTGTCTAATTCATTACATGCATCCTTTGTATCGACAAAAAATCCATCTTCAAATAAAGTAAAGCCTAATTGCTCTGAATTCTCGACTTGTCTAATTGGTTCTGGAAAATCCAAATTTTTATTTATTTCTGCTAACTGTGACAAATAGTTTTCTTCGTTTACATTTTCCTTTTTAGCTGATCGCACAATTGGTTCTAGTGCAGAACTATTTTTTATAATAAATAAAACTTTATGTTCCTTATTAATAAAACGTAAATATCCCCAAGTATATCCAGCTTTTGATAAAGTATAATCGATTCCTTCTCCACATACTTTCGAAACAGCATGTTCAATATGGTTCCCTTTCACCCAAGCATAGGCGCTGCTAATATTCATTTCTGCCTTCTTTTGCTTGCGTTCAGCTAGGTAACTGGTATATCCCTCTACAATGCCTTTTACAATATTTTGACTTAATGAATCTGAAAACTGATATCCTTTCACGAATTCATTCCCCATTTACTGTTATTTTATGTAGATGATACTATTTTATACTAACTCTCTATATTTTTAAATAAAAAGCGCAAATCGTATAAAAAAATTAAAGTAATAGCGTTATATTAGAAAATTTCTAAAATACCATTTTTATTTAAGGAACTTCTCTTAAACAATATTTAATGAATGGAGCACACTCGTATGCAGCTTGTTTTCAATATATTGGAAATATCATAAACGAAACACAAAGACCCTCCCCTTTAAAAAAGGGAGGGCTTATTCTGAAACGATTAAAAAACTCTGGTATTGTCTATCTATTAGACTTCCAATCAAAAACAAAATCCTCATCCGTCAATGGCTCTACTTTTGTTGCTTTTACATAGCCATTTCCTTTCACGGAGAAGAAATCATGATTTTTTGTGTCTGTCTTCATGCCGTTTTCCACAATCGGGTTGATTGGCTCTGACGGAAAGACAGGCTCAATTCCTAGATTCATGCAAGCTTTGTTCGCATTGTAGCGGATAAATTTATTCACTTCATCCACTAGGCCAATTTGCTTGTACAAATCCTGTGTATATTCTAGTTCATTTTCATAAAGAATGTTTAATAAATCTAATCTTTCACGAGCAGCTTTTTCCTGTTCCTCTGGTGTTAGCTTCGCAAATAGCTCTTGCGCAATAAGACCAACATATACGCCGTGAATGCTTTCGTCTCGGATTATCAAATTAATAATTTCTCCAGAAGCCGTTAGCTTTCCTTGTCCTGCCAAAAACAGCGGATAAAAGAACCCAGAATAGAACAAGAAGGACTCCAAATAGACAGAAGCAACGGTTGCCATATAAAGATCATAGTTAGTTACTTCCGGCTTAAACAGCTTTTGATAGTATTCGGAGATCCGTTTTCCCTTTAATTGCAATTGAGAATGATTGTGGACCCAATTAAATACTTCGTCAATCTCTTCATCTGTAGCTAATGTCGTGAAAATAGTAGAATAGGATTTAGCATGGATTTGTTCCATCATTCCCATAAAGGACAATACGCCTTTACGCTGCAGTCCCTCTACGTGCATGCCAATCAAAGGCATTCCTTCTCCACCTTGCTCTGTATCCAACAACGTCAAGCCACCTAGCACTTTTTTGTAGGTATCTTGCTCTTCTGGCGATAGTTCTCCCCATGTATTTTTATCAGCAGAAAGACTAATCTCTTCTGGAAGCCAGAACTGTCTAGTATTTTGCGTATAAAACATCTGTGTGAAATCATCTTCATGTTGATTCCAGTTAACAGCATACTTTGTCATGTCATTTCCCCCAGTAATTCAATAAGAAACCAGCGCAAGCGCCCTCGAACAGCTCTGAAGAAAAATGTTCACATGATTCAAAAAGCGTTTTTTTACTTTTAGAGGCATGGGGTTATTTTTCACAAGAGCTAGCTGCTTGCGCTAGACACTAATCTAAGTTAAAAAATTTTAAACTTTCTTATCTTTAAATAAAGAGGAGACATTGCTCCCCAATTTCTTCACCTATTAAACGGCACATGCGATACATTCGTCAATTGCTAAATTGCGAGTCCGTGTGTAGTAAAGTGATTTTAAACCTATTTCATTGGCATAAATATAGTATCGGGCTAACTCTTTCGTTGAAACATCTGAGTTTACATAAAGAATAGAAGATATTCCCTGATCTACATGCTCTTGTGCAGCTGCAATTAAATCCATGATCTTAAATTGGTTCATATCAAACGCAGATTTATAGAACCAGAAGTTCGTTTCATCCATATAAGGCATTGGATAATAGGTTGTAGAGTTTGCATACGTACGAGACTCTATTTGATTAACAACCGGCATAACAGACGCTGTCGCATTTTGGATATAACCAATCGATTGCGTCGGTGCAACAGCAAGGCGATACCCATTATATAACCCATACTTTTTCACTTGTTCCGCTAAGTTTGCCCAATCCTCACACGTCGGAATAGAAATCCCTTCGAACAATTGCTTTACCTTGTCTGTTTTCGGAGCAAAACTTACTTCTTTATACTTTTCAAAATAAGTTCCTTTTGCATACTCCGACTTTTCGAAGTCTTTGAACGTTTCTTCTTTTTCCTTTGCAATCAGCATGCTTTTTTCAATTGAATAGAAGTTCATCATCATAAAGAAAGTCGCCGTAAAGTCTCTTGCTTCATCTGATTCAAAACTGATTCTATTTTTCGCTAAATATCCATGAAGATTCATCGCACCTAATCCGACTGCATGAAGCTCTTCATTGGCTTTTTTAACAGATGGAGCATTTTTCACATCCGATATATCCGAGATAGTTGTTAATGCCTCAATACCAACATGGACAGAATCCCTAAAGACATCGCCAGGCTGCATCACATTTGGTATATTCAAAGAGCCTAAATTACAGTTAATATCACGGCGGATGATATCCTCTTGATCGTAATCATTGATTTCAGATGTTTCTTGAAGCTGGAATATCTCTGTACACAAATTACTCATTTTAATTTGGCCAATATCTTTAAGGGCATGCGCTCTATTTGAATTGGATTTATTCATAAAATACGGGTAACCTGATTCCAGCTGAATTTGCGCTATTTTTGTAATCATTTCCCGTGCTGACATGACGATGCGCTTTTTCACATTTGGGTTGGCCGCAAGCTCTTCGTACATATCGTCCATTCTCATATCATCCAAATGAACACCATATTCCTTAAAGACACTGAAAGGAGCGAATACATACAAGTCTTTATTTTCTTTTGCTAATTGGAAAAACTTATTTTCCACAATCAATCCAATAGAAAGAGTTTGAATACGCGACTTCTCATCGGCATTTATTTTTTTGGTATCTAGAAATTCAACAACATCCCAATGGAAGATATTCAAATAAGCAGCTCCTGCGCCTTTACGCTGACCAAGCTGGTTTGCATAAGAGAATGTGTCTTCCAACAGCTTCATAACAGGCACGACACCAGATGCAGCATTATCAATCCCTTTAATCTGCTCATTGCGGGAACGAAGCTTGGAAAGGTTAAGAGCTACACCGCCCCCTATTTTCGATAACTGACCAGATGTATTGATATTATGGAAAATCGAATTTAAAGAATCATCCATTTCCAATAAGAAACAGGAAACCATC
This sequence comes from Niallia sp. WK069_GA_01, assembly GCF_983173855.1. NCBI lineage: Bacteria > Bacillati > Bacillota > Bacilli > Caryophanales > Bacillaceae > Niallia > Niallia sp. WK069_GA_01. Next base: position 1,037,819 of record NZ_OZ470138.1, on the reverse strand, counting down.
TCCCCGCGGCGGCTTCTTCCAGCATTTAAGAAAGTAGGCGTTGCAGGCTGATAACGCTGTTCGATCATCGCAATTGCCGTTTTCTTCGCTTTGTCAAAATCTCCTTGCCCCAAAAATAAAGCAACGATGATAATGCGATCCTCGTATGTTTCAAGATAGTTTTTCTTATCATTCGTTTTTAAGGCATAATCTTTATAAAATTTTGAGATAGCCATATATGATTGGAATTCAAAATGATAGTCATAAACCAGCTTTGTAATTTCTTCCAGATCAGAAATCTTGTATTGGTCCAAAACCTGCGGGTAATAGAAATCTTCTTCTAACATGTATGTGAATTTTTGTGCAACAGAGTCAAAACGAATCAATTTTGGCTTAATTTCTGATTCTAAAAATTCAGCCACAGCTTCTTTGTCTTTTTCAAGGCGGAAGAAGCCATTTTCGTTAAGCTGTGTCACTTCGTTGTTTAATTCTATATGTCTCATCGTTAATATTTTGCACCCTTTCTCTCACTATCTCTACATCTTCGGGCATGCCACTCATCTCAAATTTATGTAAGATAGGTACCCCGTACATTGTTGATATTTTATTAGCACTTAAAGCGAAATTTTGTCCCCAATTTTTATTCCCACTAGCAGCTACAGCATGCAGGTTGTTTGGGTTTAATTTAAGGAAATCTATAGTTGTTTGAGGGACTTGTCCCATACCAGTTGTATAAGTTAATAATATATAAGGCTCATAAACTTTTAATCCAGCCTTTAATTCTATCACTTTATTTTCTAAAAATCCTAATTTATGAACAAATCGACGCACATTTCCCGTCTTGCTGTCAAAAACGATAAGCAAACTTGATCCCTCCCTAGAGGCTATAAATAAGAAAAGCGCAAGCGCCTTTGAACAGCTCTGAAGAAAAATGTTCACATGACTCAAAAAGTGTTTTTTACTTTTAGAGGCATGGGGCAATACTCACAAGAGCTAGGCGCTAGAGCTAGACACTAATCTAAGTTGTAAAATTTTAACCTTTCTTATCTTAAAAAAAAGAAAATAATCTATATTTATCAATACCCCTGTTTTATACAAGAAATACTAAATACAGATAATTTCAGATAATTCATGTCAATATATTGTGTATTACACTATATAATCGTATTTTCAGATGATAGTCAATACCGCTCGTTTTAATTATTTTGTCAACAAATTTCGCTTAAAAATATTGGTTATTTATCCGGCTGCTTGTGGTTGTTGATTCGCTGGCTTTATGACAATGTTTTTCGAGTATTTAATAAAATTTTTATGGGGATGGGTACTTTGATTCGTTTTGCTGTCATACTATATGGGTAATTATTTTTAAATAAAAAGGTCCTTTTATGGAAGACTTTATCGTATTACTAACAATCATTCCTTTAACTAGTAAAATTTTTACTTTCGAGTATATTTAAGTGGAAAAAGTTCATCGACTTTAGTTTTTACTAACTTGAACTTCACAGTTATATATTACTCTTCATGTGTTTCCATAACTTAGGGGCTTGCTTTCCGTTTCAGGATGCTCGCTTTCCGTGGGGCGTGCGATGAGCCTCCTCGGCGCTTACGCCTGTGGGGTCTCATCTAACCCGCTAATCCCACAGGAGTCTCGCACCTTCCACTACAATCAAGCTGTTCGATCAATTAGTTGCTGCCGCCAAACTGGTAAAAACATCCACTTTATAGAAATAAACTCGAGTTACACATTTTGGTAGAACAACGTCGAATAGTTACATAAAAAAAATCAACGCTACTATTGTTCAGCAATCCTACCAGTTTATCATCTTATCGATTCAGTGCCAATATCCAATATTTAGATAGTTCCAACAAGCATTCTGTAAAACATCTTTTAAAACTAGCTTTTTTGGGTAGAATTCATGCAACAAATGTTGCATCTGCCACACGAAAAGAAGTGATTTTCAGCACAGAGCAGTCAGAATACACGAAGACTCCCGTGGGAATGCGAGAAAGACGAGACCCTGCAGGAGCATAGCGACGAAGCGGCTCGGCGCTCGCCCACAGGAAAGCGAAGTGTATTCTGACTGCGGGCTTATTTGAGAGCACCACTTTTCCGGATAGACACTCATGCAAACAAACTTTGCACCATGAACAATGAAAATAGGCAGTTTGATTAAGTTCATTGATAGGTTAATGCAGAGAGCAGCCGGAATACACGAAGACTCCTATGGGATTTGCGGGACAGGCGAGACCCCGCAAGCGCAGCGAGGAGGCTCGGCGCCCGCCCCATGGAAAGCGAAGTGTATTCCGGCTGCGGACCCATTTAAGAGCACCACTTTTCTGGGTATACATCCGTGCAACCAATTTTGCACCTAGCACATGAAAAGAAGTGATTTTTAACACAGAGCAGTCAGAATACACGAAGACTCCCGTGGGAATGCGAGAAAGACGAGACCCCGCAGCGCAGCGAGGAGGCTCGGCGCTCGCCCACAGGAAAGCGAAGTGTATTCTGACTGCGAACTTATTTGAGAGCACCACTTTTCCGGATAGACACTCATGCAAACAAACTTTGCACCATGAACAATGAAAATAGGCAGTTTGATTAAGTTCATTGATAGGTTAATGCAGAGAGCAAGTGGAATACACGAAGATTCCTATGGGATTCGCGGGACAGCCGAGACCCCGCAGCACAGCGAGGAGGCTCGGCGCCCGCCCCATGGAAAGCGAAGTGTATTCCGACTGCGGACTTATTGAGAGAACCCAAAACCACTTTTCAGGGTAGCCTCTGTGAAGAATCTATTAATATTGAAATTCCTTGCATATAAAGCCATTTCCTGTTATATTACAAACAACTAAATACTTTCTTATTTCAAACTTTTTTTGAAGTGAGGATAGAGGTGCAAAGATCATAAGTACACAATTGGAGGAGAATGAGATCCATTGATAATTGTGAAAAGGGGTATTTGCCGAAGTCGAAAGAATCTCATGTTCTTGAAGCTGGTTCTGCTGTTGAATAAATACAGAACTGTCGTATAGGAAACTATATGGAGGGCTATCTTACGCATAGGAACGATTTTTTATTTATCCTGATTCTATTGCAGCAACGATTGCCTCGTTGCTGCTTTTTGCGTTCAAAAAATGGCCCGACCACCTCTAATTAAAAAAATTTAAAAAGGGCGTGTACGTTTATGAATTTTGGCCAAGTATTAACAGCAATGGTTACTCCGTTTGATCATAAAGGTGAAATTGATTTTTATGCAACAAAAGAATTGATTGAATATTTAATTGCAAATGGAACAGATACTTTAGTTGTCGCTGGTACAACTGGAGAATCTCCAACATTAACCACCGAAGAAAAAATCGAATTATTTAAATATGTCGTAAACGCTGTTAATGGAAGAATTCCAGTCATCGCTGGAACTGGATCCAACAACACAAGGGCTTCCATTAACTTAACCAAACATGCTGAGGAAGCAGGAGTCGATGGTATCTTGCTAGTTGCACCATACTACAATAAACCATCTCAAGAAGGAATGTATCAACATTTTAAAGCAATAGCTGAATCCACTTCTTTGCCAGTTATGCTTTATAACATTCCAGGACGCAGTGTAGTGAATATCTCTGTCGAAACAATTGTACGCCTTTCATCGATTCCAAATATTGTGTCACTTAAAGATGCAAGCGGCAATTTAAATGCAATGGCAGAAATCATCAGCCAAACTCCTACTAATTTCACCCTATATAGTGGAGATGATGGATTAACATTACCCGTGTTATCCATTGGAGGAGCAGGAGTTGTTTCCGTTGCCTCTCACATCATTGGCAATGACATGCAAGAAATGATCAATACCTTTAAAAAAGGCGATATTCAAAATGCTGCTGCTCTACATCACAATCTTCTCCCAGCGATGAGAGCATTATTTACTGCACCAAGCCCTTCACCAGTAAAAGCAGCATTAAATCTAAACGGTATACAAGTTGGTGACGTTCGCTTGCCATTGGTTCCTTTGAATCAGGAAGAGGAACGTGAACTTAAAGAGGTTTTGGAGAGAAGTAGTGTTAAAGCTACTTGTTGAAATAGATACTAATAAAACCCACCCGTGGATTATGGGTGGGTTTCAAACTGGAGAAAAATCCGCCTTAAAACGTGCGGAAGCCATAAGCAGACAAAAAGGGTTAAAAATAGGGTTACGCATTTCCGGGGCCTGACCTCCAGTGCATTAAAGTATTACTGTAACGGGAATCAGGTTCCATAATTCAAACTGGACTTTCAATAAACTGATTTTCATCATTCATAGAAACAATATTCATTGTTGGTAGAATTATTGGCCAGTGACCATCTCTCGGTTCACCAGGTTCAAAGTATTTTGTTTCGTCTATTTTTATGGCACAGCTTTCTGCAGTACCATGAAAACCGTAAAATGAATATGTTTTTTGTTCCTGCATATATGGAGACGTTGCTGTAGTATATTCTAAAATTAAAAAAGCTTCATTTGTTCCAATTTAGTCTGACTAAGCGATTCACTATCTACTAATTTATACCCCATCGAATGGTAACCTTTTAATCGTTTATCAAACATTGCTTTTAAAACAGGTTCTTTATCATCAACATAATCAAAGACCTTAACATTTGTTTTAAAATCGTGGATACGATGCAATCTTCCCACGTATTGCTGTAATGTGCCTTTCCAAGACAAGGGCATAACTAAGAATAAAGTATCTAGTCGTTCATGATCAAATCCTTCGCCAATATATTTTCCTGTAGCAATAATTAACCTTTCTTCATTGTCAGGCAATTCTTCTAGTCTTTTTAGTTTTTCTTTTTCTGCTTGCTTACTCATTCCTCCTGTTAATACAAGAATATTTTTTGCAAAGCCTTTAAACCTTAATGCTAATTCATGAACATGCTCAACTCTTTCGGTTAAAATTAGCGGGATCGATCCATTTTCTAATTCTTTAAGAACATCATCAAAAATCATTTGATTACGATCTTTATCTTTTATAATTTCTTTAAATAGTGATTGGATATCTTTCTTGTCTTCCGTTTTTGCACTTTGAAAGTTAGTATGCCTAGACAATAGTATATGTTCAAATGGCCGAACCTTTGCTTGCGCTTGTGCATTTACTTTATATCGAATCGGTCCTAATTGCATTGTCATAATAGGCTGTAATCCATCTTTTCGAGTAGGAGTGGCAGTTAATCCATGAATATAAGTAGCATCTGCTTTTTTTAAAACACACTCAAAGCTATATGCAGAGATATGATGACACTCATCTACAATGATTTGACCATATTGTGTGACTTGCTCTTTAATTTCCCCTTTATAATTAAGACTTTGGATGGTTGCAATATCGATGATTCCTGTCTGTTTATTTTTCCCTCCACCAATTTGACCGATTTGATGATCTTCCACATTCAAAAACGTAGACAGACGTCCTTTCCACTGGTTAATTAGTTGTTTCCTATGAACAATTATAAGTGTATTTACATTTCTTTTAGCTATTAATGCAGCGGCAATGACTGTTTTTCCAAATCCAGTGGTTGCTGATAAAACGCCTATTGGCCTTTCTAATAATTTTATTGCCGCTTGTTCCTGTTCGACTCTTAAATTCCCCTCAAAACTTAATGATAAATTCGCTCCAGCATTTGTTTGGTCATGAAAATTATAATTAATCGAATATTTGTTCAGTAATGTTATCAAATCATCTTTACAACCACGGGGTAAAATTAAAAAACTATCTAACTCGTCATAACAAATAATATTTCTTGGTATACCATAAGTGGATAAACGCTTTGCCTGTGCTTTAAAAAATTCTGGATTTTTAAACGTTGATAACTGAATGAGTTTTTGAATAAAGGATGAGGGAAGATTTTCTTTTTCAATATATAATCCATTCTTTTCAAAGATAGTTAATTTGTCTGGAATATTGATTTGCTTTTTACTCGGTACCTGCTCCTTTATTTCCTTAACAATCTGAGAATTCTCATTACTCTTATTTGCTATATTAATTACCTTTTTCACATCGTCCAATTTTATTTTCTTCACACCATCTAAATACATCCACTGATCTGCATATGGCACAAAGTTTTCATCAACGAACACACTATTTTCATTTTTTCTTGGCTCTTTCTGTAATGGCAATGCGATTAAATTGCCAAATCCACCTTTTGGTAATGTATCTTGATTAGGAAATAAAAGGTCAAACGAATCCATGCCTACTTGATATCGCTTTTCCAACGTATGTGATAATAATACACTACCGAATTTTCGAGCTAAGGAGGACGGAATTGCTTGCTGAAAGAAAATCCAAACATGACATCCATTTCCTGATCTAGAACGCTCCACACATGCTGGGACATTCAACTCTTTGCAGGTATCCACAAAAGCACGCACATCCTCTTGCCAATTTTTCTTATCGAAATCAACGGCTAAAAACCAACAAGTTTCATCTTGTAATAATGGATAAATACCTATCGTACGTTTACCAATAAGATGATCATAAATTACTTGATCTGTTAAAGGGAGAAATGTTCGATGCTGACAATCAACACATTTAATAGTTGGCTTTTGGCACATAATTGGCTTCCATTCATGTTCACAAGCTGGAGAATAGCCCGACTTTCCATTTTTGGATTGCCAACGTAGGGCATAGACATCAGTTCTTCCTCTAAATAAATTTTTAAATATCAAAATTCTTTCTTTTAATTTCTCCTGTTTGGACTTATGTAAAGTTGAATTTGTTCGAGAATCCTTTTGACAAAATTCAATATTATGAGCTTTTAAAAGTTTCTTTAATCGACGATTTTCCTGAGTTAATCTTTCACATTCTTTCATTGTTTGTTGCAGCTGACGCTCAAGATTTTTCATTGTAGTCCCTCTATTAACGGTATTATTTAATTTTCAGTATACTGTTATTATACAAAAAAAGTGGATGTTGAAAATTTATTTATATGTGATGTGGACTATTGTGAAGAATGCATTTTACAATTTTAATTAAACCAATAAAATGCATTTATTTTAAAAGCAATAACCTACCCATTTATTTCATATTTTTTCCAAAAAGGCGAAATATTATTCTTTTAATTTCGAGTGGTCACAGTAACCACAAGTTTATTTCACAACTTAATTTTGCATCAATATAATATGTATATATTTTACATAGACACAAACATTAGGAAGATGGCTTCTTTTCATCATTTAATTTAGAGGGTAGAATAAAAATAAGAAAATAGCTGTAAGGGGGTTTTAAATTTGAGTTTAAAAGACTTGGAAGAATTTCTAAGTGATGAAAATCAAACGGAAGAATCTACAATTGATTGGAAACAAGAAAAAAAGATGTGGTTAAGTTCCATTAATAAGTTATACAGTGATGTGAGTACTTGGCTCGAACCACTCAAAACAAACCCAAATTTTAAGATTACTATGGATACAATAGTTTTGAATGAAGAAGAGGTTGGAGATTATGAAGTCCAACGAATGATTTTTGAATTAAAAAGTCAAAGGGCATTTCTACAACCAATTGGAACAATGATTATCGCTGCTAAAGGACGAATAGATTTAATAGGCGCAAATGGAACGGTAAAATTAATATTAGTTGATAAGCAACTAACTAAGCCTAAAGTAACTGCAAATATATATACTGAAAAAGAGTTCGCAAAATACCTAGAAAAAGCACAAGGGAAAGATCCTGCAAAAGAACCTAGAAAACCAGAATACGAATGGAAAATTATGACACAACCACCAAATGTTCAATATATTTCATTGAATGAAGAGACATTCTCAGATGCCTTATTGCGGGTTATTAGAAATGGCTAAAAGTGGTCACCTGTTTTCAGGTCAAAATCAGGATATCTCCAATATTGTTAACTGGTATCAACTGAATACGAGTGCTATTGAGAAATACAAAGGAACCATCCTTGGCTCATTGCGTTCTGAAGATTATGTGCCTGAACAATTTATAGGTATGACGGCGGTAGGAGTAATCGAATATTTCGATACACTAACTAAAGAAGTTGAAACCTCCTTTAGTTTAAGTGCTATTGCAGCAATTGAGGCAAAGTTTCGAATGGATTATATTATAAGAGCCACTAACAGATTAAAAGATACATTAAGTAGAGATTTTAGGGACATTTATAGAGAAAAAGGCAGAAGAGCGAGTTTAGAAGAAGATATACTTAATGGTTGGAAGACACATCATCCTGAACATAAGAATTTAATTAGTAACTATATCCAATCCCTTAATTACCGACATTGGCTAGCACATGGGCGCTATTGGATTCCTAAATTCGGGAGAAAATATGATTTTGCAATAACCTATGTAATTTGTGAAGAAATAGAAAATAGTATTCCATTTAACTATTAATCATTAGGCAAAGTAAATAAATAGCTAGAGCAATAATTAATGCTTCATACTTCTCTCTCCATTTTTGTAATTTGTTGAGTATATCTTCATTAATAAGACTCCTTATGATTGATCCAAAGGTTTAAACCCTTTCTCTTTCTCCTATTCACAGAAAAGCCTGTGCTTTCAAGAGTTGCGTACTCCAACTCAAACCAATTAGTTTTGTTAACTATGTGCTGTGGCTCAATCTAGTACCTAAAACATCGAAAATTAACTCTCTCTTTGTGTATTATCTTCACTTATAAAGTCCACTGGGTCCTCAAAATTCAAACATGAGCTTCCTCCTAAACAAATCATTTTTAATCGACACGTCCTATCCAAAAAGACAAATGTCCTTTTTGAGATCAGACCGATTGTTATAGCTATTACACTTCCAACCTATCTAAATCTGGGAAAAACGACATATCGAATTTCTCTGTTCTCACGTATTCAACTAGCGGTTCTTCAACTAAAATCGCTCACGTCCTGTGAGCAACGTTGAAGTCACCACATCCCGTGGAAGGCCGATGCTCACAAAGCTAAACCGCCTCAAACTTCTCGGTCCTTTTTATCCTCCTTTTTGAACACACACTTTTAAGAAATCTGACCCAATGTCATTGAAAATGTTGGGGTATAACTAGTACAATATAATAATACGAAAAATCACTGAATAGCAATAAGGGAGACATATTGATGGTGAAAAAATGGAATTCAAAGGATTGGGCAGAGGCAAAAAAACGATGCCGTCTGAATGAAGCTGAAATACAAATGGCTAAGGAGTTGGGGATAACACCAAAGGGTTTAATTAAAGTGATCCCTGAACCAAATCAGCATTGGAAAGCACCAGTGAAAGTTTGGATTCGTGAGCTCTATCAAGAGAAGTTTGGTAGGGTTTTAATAGATAAGCACACCAAAAAAGTCAAAAAACTAGAAAAACCGATTGTTTCTGAGTGGTGGGATGATGAGGACTTACCATTTTGATGAAATCTAAGGCTAATCGATTATCTGATGAAGAAATAAAGGTTATATTGAGAGCAGCAATTTTATAAGAAAAAGGGCTTTACGTATCCGAAAAGATGTAAAAAGTGTCGTAGAGAAAAGGATGATGAGTTATTTTATTAAAAAAATAATTCATGCGAAGAGCAATTAATATGGTGGGGGTTATGGAGGATGACTAGCGCAAAAGAAAAAGTGCAGGAAAAGAAAGTAGAATTACTAGCGTTAACAATGGAGTTTAGCAGGAAATTTTTAAATGAAGAATATGAGAAAGTAATTGAAAAATTGATAAACAAATTGGCTAGGAAAAGAGATGTTCCCTTTGTGTCAGGCCGTATTGAAATTTGGGCTGGGGCAGTAATCCACGCCTTGGGTACGGTTAATTTTTTATTCGATAAATCTACTCAACCATATCTGTCAGCAACAGACATTTATGAGTATTTTAATACAAAACAAAGTACAACTTCGCAAAAATCGAAGAAAATTAGAGATATGTTTAAAATGACTTATTTTGACGGTAATTTCTCGATAGCATCTGTTGAACAAAGTAGCCCATTTCATAATCTTTCTACAGTTAATGGATTGCTCGTCCCTCAAGATAGGTTGAATGAAAAGCAAGTCGATGTCGAAGAATGGGAAATTCAAGTTGCACAAATAGTAGGAATTAGTGGTTTAGTAAGAGGTCAAAAATATAAAGAAAGTTATCTGTACCAATCACTCCATGTAAAGGAAGAAAGTTTAATGCGTTTTTATGAATACCTACAACAGCATCTAACATTCCCTTTTCATGCGTTATATGAAGAGGAGATTAGTTCTTTAGAAGTCGCAGAATACGAAATCAACTGTATTCATTTAGATCAAAAAATGAAAGTTGATGAAAAATATGGCATTATTGTCGAGTGCCAAATAGAGAGAGAAAAAGTAATACTGCCGTTAGCCAGCATGACCTTGGATGAAAAAAACAGCAATTTTAAATACATCGAATTATATAAAGGTTGGTTTTGGTCGTATCGATGATTTTTGGTGCCTGATCCCAAAAATGGGGGTCAGGCTCCAGAATTGATTTTTCTAAAAGAGGACCACCTAAGCTAATAATAAATCCTTTGATTGGACCTCTGTTTTTGATATCATCTCCATTGCATCCATAACCTGTTGAATTCTCTCCAATGTAGCCCCGTAATACTCATTACGCTCATCTCTTGATACTTGTGAAGGAGATACACCTAAAAGATCCGCTAAATCTTGTTGGCTTAATCCTAAATAAATTCGATAAGCAATAAGCGTTTTCCCCAGTTGATGAAGATTGATTATCGTATCAAATTCGCCTCTTTTTATCCGTTCATAGTAAATAACCTCTTCCTTTAACTGTTCATGAAATGTGATGGATGGTTGTAATGCCTTTTCTACTTGTTCTATACTCAAGCCCATTTCCACTAATATCTTTTTTGGGTCGCTAATAAATAGCTTATCTTCTTGTAATTTATCTAATGCTTTTTGATAAGCAGCTTCTGTTTTTATCATGTATAACTCACCTCTATTTAATAATTTTTACAATCCCTTTAGGTAAGAACGTATCTCTTGTTTTTCTAAATGCAGCTGGAAATTGTTGTTGGTGACCATATTCATCCATAATCCCTGATGGTTGACCAAAATGTGGATATAACTCAACACGATAGCGGTGCCACATTGGAAGTTGCTTTTTTTGTATAACCTCGATAAGGTTTTCTACTGCTACTCTCCCATGTCCATATTTTATAAGGGTCTAAAGCATTTAGCTTCCTTTCCAATTGCCCACTAGCCAATTCCATTAAATCACATTCAAAATAGCCATCTATATCATTAGGATGTGCTTTTTCCTCTACAAAAGAACCATCAATATAAATTTGATCAATTCCTATATCCCATAATTGTTGAACCAACGCCTCTAATTGATCAATAAGAAATAACCTCCATTTAACATCCCATGGTTTCTGATTTTCTGGCCCTCTAACTAATACAGATTCTCTTAACTCATTTAAAGTTAATGCATAATCCTGCGCTGGTAATAATCCATCTTCATTAAAGTGCATCATTATTTTCTCCTTATCAACCAGTATACTCATTTTATTAACATATATGATAACTTAACTTATTTGTTAATTTTATTTTATCATTATTTTACTTATTTACAAGACATACAAAACAGAATTCTTCTTTACCGTAATGGGGGGCATATATATAGGGTCTGCCCCCATAGCCATCAAGCTAACGAAAGGATTCTGTCCATTTTCTTCTTTCGTTAGCTTTTTTATTTCCTCCTATCTCCATTATTCTTTAAAGGGCATAACGAAATAAGCCTTTTGTCAAAGACTTCTTATTTACATATTATGTAAGGTTATTAAGCTACTAGTGAGAAATGTTGTTCATAAGCAATATGTAAGATATCGAATACGGTTTGTTTTTTATATCGACGAGCTTTTCCTCCGTTTATTTTCACACTCTCGTACAATCTAGATATAATCTCTTCCCAACTTAGAAAAGCATGAATGATCATATTGGCTATCCCTTCTATTCCTTTTTTTACCATTCTGATTGCTTTATACTCACTTGTTTCCATCTGCTTCTTTTCATACAGACATCTTCTTATTTGGAATGCAAGGGTAGAACAAAGGAGGATACGAATAAGGGTACCGTATAAATGACATTCAAACCTTTCTTTTTTCCTTTTCTTTACCCGGTGAATAGAAAATAAGGATTTCCACGTTTTGAATAAAATTTCAATTTGCCACCTCAAGGAATAAAGAGAATAAATGTCTTCTTTTTTTCATTCCGTTTGTGGTATATTCGTTACGTAAATATTTGTGGAAATATTTTTTTGTGAAGAGAGGGTGCATTAGACTTTCTTTTTCATTCTGTTCTCCCAATAAAGAACACAATAAAAGAAAATATTCCGGTTTTAATTTTGCTTTTCTTTTCATAAAGTGCGTCTCTTTTGCCCATTCTTGAATTTGTTCCGTCGAAAAACAGGTTTTAAGCTCACGTGCTAGTAACAGAAATTCTTTTTCTACACCTAAATCTCTATTCAGAAAAATAACCCTCTCCATAAGAAATGTTTCATCAGAAAGGATTATAAAGGAATATAGGAGGATTATCTTTAAAAATGCTTAACTTGATGGCTATGGGGATGTTCCCCATAGCCATTGAAGCAATTGATATAGGAAGAGTAAAAGGTGGAACAGAAAATAAGTGCCTTCTTAGACGTCTGACCCTCAGTGCGCTAAAGCATTACCGGGGGCAGAATCCGGAATCAAGACCATATAAAAAACATAGTTTCCCCTATTTCCTCATTATTCATTGTCCTTCCTAAAAAGACAAATCTTACAATCTGTCTTTTTTAGGGGTCAGACCCCATAGCCTGTTATTGTAGCCTGTTATTGACTGAGAAGGACACCATTCCAACTGTTGTTCAAAATGAAATTAATAGGCTAAAGCCAACAAAAGCAATAATAGTTGGTGGAACGCCAAAAGTTTCAACTATAATCGAAGAAAAATTAAAAAGCTTAAATGTTACTACAATCCAACGTTATTCAGGTGATACACGATACAGCACAGCAACTGCGGTAGCTAATACAATTCTTCCAGAGAAAACAGCATCCGGTGAAGGAATTATAAGTGACGCACCAAATAAGAATATTAATGTCACAGCAGTAATAGTTAATGGTTTCAGTGAAACATATATGATGGACATTGCTAGCGTAGCTGTTAGAAATGAACTACCAATTTTATTAACTAATGGGGAAACATTAACAAGCTCAGTACAAGATTTTTTAAAAAGTCATACACAAATTAGTAGTTTTATTTTATTGGAAATGAGAGTAATTTAAGTTCAGAAGTTGCAGATCAACTTGCTCAATTCGGAGATGTTAGTCGAATAGATAATACTAATCGTTTCGATTTAGGTCCAAATGTTGCTCAATTTTTCTATATGAAACCAAAATCATTTATTGTTGTAAATGATTTTAGCTCGGGTATTATTGGAAGTACTTTAGGAGCATTAAAAGATTATCAAGTTTTAGTGACTAACCCCGATACATTAGATGATTCAGTTAAATACTATATCCAAGACAGCTATCCCGATAATATATATACAATTGGGACAACTGTCTCAACGAATATTAGCAATACCTTAAATAGTTTTATTAAATAGGAGAAAAAATATGTTGTTAAAAAAATTTTTAGTCGTATGTATTGTAGCACTTACCAGTGCTTTATTATACTTAGCTTTAACTGTTATCATGGACTTAAAATCAATAATTTACGATCACCAATTAGAGAATTCGGGCTATTCTGTATCAATTATAGTTTTTGTCTTCTCTTTCATTGGAAATTTAGTTTTTGCACTACCCCTATCATATTTATTAGATTACATTTCATTAAAAAAGAAGTTTAATAAATTGGCCTCCTTATCTTTGTATATTCTATGCGCCATCATGATAATCGTCATTTTGGAGGTTGTGATTAATATATTTTATTATCCTTTTATAGATAATGGAACATATGTGATTTTTGGAATTCTTTCCGCATTGTTATTTTGGTTCTTTAATACCATTTTAGTTAAACCTCGGAATTAAATACTCGACTAGTTAAAATTAAAGGCCCAAAATTATTTGGTCCTTTAATTTATTATTACTATAAAGAATGGCGCTAGCTTGCGCACCTCTTGTATACCTGATCCACATATTATTCCGTAATTACACGATCTGAAATAATACGTTCCATCCCCTTTAAAAAAGAAAAAAGGGTAGTATTTTGTCTATCCCACAGTAGATACTCCCCTATTTTTTCAACGAATGAACAATGGACGATTGGATTTTTGTTGAATTCCCCTGCTGAGCGATAGAAGAGATGAAATCTAAATAGACGATGGATATTAATTCTTCCACTGAAATGGTTAGTTCATTTAAATAAGGTTCCAAATAAGAAAAACCGGGCAAAAACCGCCCGGTCCTTTTTTGTTTAGCGAATATCCGATAATTTGTACTCTATACCATGTACCCCTTTATAATACTCAGGATACATTTCTCCCCCACATTTTTCACAGGAGAACATAGGTGGAGTTGTAGTGTCTCCATCATCCATTAAATCAAAATCTTTTACTACATTTAAAGGAATTTCTTCTTTTTCATGACACACTAAACAAACATAGCTGACGCTCTGATTTGATTGTTTTGTGTTTTTCTTTTTTTTCTTCCCTTTTTTGCGGTGTTTTGATACTGGTGAAATTGTTAATCACCCTTTCTAAATAAGCTTTAGTAGTAGCACACAAAGCTACCTTAATTTCTAGTTTACCATTTTCAAGACAGACTTCTTCCTTATATTCGTAGTAAAATTCACAATGCGGGCAGACAAGAGGGTCTTTCTTTCCATTCGCAATTATTCTCTCACGCCACGTCTGACGACGTAAGGTCTTCTTTACTTTTACAACCCAGCGTCTTGCTTTTTGTTGCCATTCACTTAGTATTTTTTTACACAAATTTTTAGATCGTCTTGAATACATTCCATAATGTCTAATCGTTTTAAATTGTTCGTCTGGTATATGTCGAATTAAACGAGAAATGAACTCTTCCACACTTACTGTTTCATTCTTCTCTTTTCCATCTGTTTTATCCTTGTATTTGAACGTCACAAACTGACCGTCATATGCCTCGATCCGATTAATACCAATCGCAGGTCGACGAATATAACGACCAATATAGCGTAGTTGTTCTTTTACCTTTCCTTTCTGTTTTGGGGCATGCACATAGAAGCCCTCTCCATTTTTAGAGAACGCCTTTTGTAATCTAGGTTGAATTTTTTTCTTCTCTTTTTCTGTTACACCTCTTCTTATCAACTTCAATACTACTGTCTGCCATTGCTTTCGAAGTAATGAAAACGGTAGAAAATCATACTGCTTCCATTCCCCTTTTTCTGTTAATCCTCCCATGGTCACTAACATATGGACATGAGGATTATAATTAACTCTTGACCCAAACGTATGTAGACCTGCGATAATTCCAGGAGTTACTTTGGCTTTTGTTTGGAAGAATTCTGTGATTAACTTAGCTGCTTCATCCATTAGACACTTAAGTAAGTGTCGGTGAAGTAAGAACACATCTCGTAATCCTTCATCAATCGTAAAAATTACATGGCGATGATTAACCTGTAGTACATCTTCTGTCAGTAATCTACTCCATTCCTCGCTTTCTCCAACAGAACAGGTTGTACAAAAACGTCCTTTACAGCGATAAGGAACATGGCGCACGTCATGACAACCTTCACAAACAAATAGTTTAAAACCGTTTTTAGGATTTCCACAATCACGAAACTTTTCTACTTCTTTTATTACGATTGGACGAATCTTTTTTCCATATTTAATTTTAAATTGTTCCCAATGTTGATTTTCATCAAAGAAAATACGCCTTAAAATATTCGTTTCCATATACAAAAAATACCACAGTATCAACGTTTGTGGTACCCCAAAATTTTATACTTTCTTATCTTTCAAAAAACACGGCTGATTGCTCAGTCCGTGCTTTGTTTTGCATATTAACGAAGAAGTTGTAATACCCCTTGTGGTTGTTGGTTCGCTTGCTTTGCGACTATGTCTTTCGATCATAGAATAGACTATATCTTCATCCATGTTTTTCATGGAGCTGGGCACTTCGAACAGCTTTGCTGCCCTACGAGATTCATAATCATAGCTTTTGTTTCGCCTTAGACCGTTTTCTCTAGTCGTTGAACCTTCTCCAGAGTTTCCTCACAGGAGCTTGGCTGCTGATTATCCATTGTTTCATCCTCATCCTTTTCATACCTTCACGCTTATCATTTCTAATTACGTTGTGGTGGATAAAGCTTTAGGAAGTTCCAGCAATTCACCCAGTTATACTCTAGCTCGTTACCAAGCTAGACGCCCTTTAATCATTATCTCAAAAGTTGTAAAACCCCTTGAGGCAACTGATTAGATTGAGCCAACATTGCTTGTGCTGCTTGAGAAAGTATAGAATTCTTTGTTTGGTTCATCATTTCTTTCGCCATCGTGCGAACATTTACTTTCATAAATGACTAGACTATATCTTCACCCTCTAGTTTTCTAGTAGGGGTCGGGCACTTCGGATTCACAATGCTGATGTACATTGTTTCACCTATGGATTTCATCATCATAGCTTTCGCCTTAGATGGTCTATCCTAGTCGTTGAACCGTCTCCACTTTTTCAAGACAGGAGCTTGGCTGCTGATTGCCCATATCATTCTTCTTTTTAAACCCTTCACGTCTGCCGTTTCCAGCTCCGTTGTGGGGAAGAAAGCTCTAAGGGGTTTCCAGCAATTCACCCGATAGTAATCTCTAGCTGTTACCAGCTAGGACGACTGTGCTTGTCACTGCTATTAAGCAACTAAAGCATAATCAACGTCACGAACACGTGATTCCGCAGCAGTTAGATTCTCTGAGGAAGTATTCAAATTGTTGATAGTGTGTTCTAGACGGTTTTGTACAGAACCTAGGTTTGCTCTTTCTGTTGACACAGATTTGATTGCATTATCTAAAGATTCAGTAGCAGTTTGTGATTTAGTCTTATCTAAGATATCACTTCCGTTAATTCCTAGTGCATTTGCATCCATGTTACTGATAGAAAGTTCAATTGTTTGATCCTTGTTTGCACCAATTTGGAATTTTGCAGCAGATGCTGTTACTGCAATTGTACTATCAGCATTATCTCCAAAACTTCCTGCAGCTAAAGCATTATTAGCGGTGAAAGAGAATCCAAGTTTATCAAAATTAATAGTTTTAGAGTTTGTACCGGTAGGAGCAACTACATCATCTAGTACTTGAGAAGTTGAATTTCCACCTGCATCTGTGAATGTTGCAGTTAATTTTAAGTTAGCTCCACTAGTTTCTGATTTTAACACAATATTTCCTACACCTGAGCCACCAACATTATAATCAGTTACTCCCTTAGCAGCAATAATATCTGCACCAGCTGTAGAGGTAGCACCAAAACCACCTTTTAATAATGTATTAGTATTAAATTGAGTTTGATCAGCAATTCTAGTTACTTCACTTTTTAATTGTTGAAATTCTTTATCAAGGGCTCCACGGTCATCATCCGTGTTTGTTTCATTTGATGATTGAACTGCTAGTTCACGCATACGTTGAAGAATATCATGTGTTTCATTCAGTGCACCTTCAGCGGTTTGAATTAATGAAATACCATCTTGAGCATTACGAGATGCCTGATCCAATCCACGAATCTGTCCACGCATTTTTTCTGAGATTGCAAGACCAGCTGCATCATCACCTGCACGATTGATCCGAAGACCTGAAGATAATTTCTCCATTGATTTAGATTGTGCTCCATTAGCACTGTTCAATTGACGGTACGTATTCAACGCCGCAATATTATGATTAATTCTCATTCTATTTTTCCTCCTTGAAGTTGGTGTTCACGTCCTTGTGAACAAGTTTTTATTTGGATCGAGGAAGGTCGGCCGCCCTTCCTGTCTCTATTGTTTTTATCGTCATGGTGATAGAAAGTTTAATAGTTTTTTTATTTTTTTTCCATATTTTTTAGAAATGGCAGGATGGTGGTTATATCTTGTGATGCTTCTTGGTTTTCTGCTAGTGTCTGATCATATATTTCTTTGCGGAGAATTTGAATATCTTTTGGTGCTTGGATGCCGATTTTCACTTGTTCTCCTTTGTTGGCAATTATCGTTATTTCGATATCGTCTCCGATTTTGATAACTTCTCCTTGTTTTCGTGTTAATACAAGCATTGGCTCACCCCTTTGTACTGATTGTCGGTTTATTTTTAAAAACAGGGTGTTTCGTTGTATAATCTTTTTGATTTAAGATCACTTGCATTGCTTGTCTATTTTTTGTGTTGATAATAAGAGGCGCCTGGAAATTGGCTGTTGTATCTTCAAACGGATCTTGAACCGTTAAAATACTATATACGACTACATCCTTTTCTTCCGTAATTCCCAATGTATCCACCACATGGTCTTCTAAGAAAACATCATAGGTAGGATCGAATGAAAAAGGATTGGCGATTATAAACGCTAAAGCGGAAGTGGTTAATGACTGTAGCGCTAAAAATTCTCCATCATCTGAAAAAGGGATGGTTACAAACTCTTTTTCTTCGGGAAAACCAGGGATTCCTTTGTTAAAAATCAGAATTTCTTCATTTTGTATTTCTATTTCACCATGATATTTTGTTTGTATATTCATTTCATCATTCCTTTAAATAGACTGTTCATAATTAATGCCAACGTATTTTAAATGGTCAAAGTCGACCTTTAGTGAAGCATAGTTTTTCATATTTATTTGCACTTGGCTTGGCTGATAATCAATAGATAGTTTATTGCTGTGGTTTTCTATAATTGGATCATGTGTCTTCCAATCTATCTCCACATTTCCCGGATCATACTCCTCTTTTACACTTCCCGCTGATGGAATCCATGCCAACCCAAATTGTTTTGTTGGACCTTCGCTATTTCGTTTTGCCTGCGTTTTGATTGGGTTGCCGCCATTTTCAATTCTCATTAATTCATCTCCATCTTGAATCCGACGGGAGATTCCTTCCAACACAGCCTGTTTTCCTAATTGTGCTGCTTCGCCTATTCTTACTCGTACACTTTTTAAATCAACATCTTCTCTAGCTTTTGTTTGATCAATTGTCAGCTTTGAAGGTGTTCGTTCTATCGTCATTTCAGCAGCTGGTTGTTCTATTCGTAAATCGGCTGCTGGCTGTTCCATTTCTAGCTTTCCAGGACTTGTCGTCATTTCAATTTGTGCAAAGGTAGATTGCAAACGAATTTGTGGAAACATAATTGTCCCTCCTTAAAACAAAAGGCCGGACTTCAATTGATTGAAATCAGACCTTCTTTTTCTTATCAAGGTTGTTCAAAAAGTCCGGTAAAAATAACACATCGAATTTCTTCGTTGTCTTACTTTTCCGCTTCTCACGTATTAACAGCATACGTTCCGGTGCTCAAAGTTAAGCCGCCTCGAACTTCTCGGTCCTTTTTATCCTCCTTTTTGAACACGCTCTTATCGTAAAAAATCCATTAAGCTTGTTTGCATAATTCTTGCTCCTACACTAAGTGCTGCACGGTGCACACTTTCTTGTACCGTCAAATCAGTGATTGCTTGTTCCATATCAATATCTTCATTATCAGATAGGATTTTGGATGCAACAACTTGCTGCTGATCAATACGAGATTCCACCATCTCTAGACGGTTATAACGAGCACCTAGCTCCGATCTTTCTGCATTAATAGAATCAATCGAGCCATCCAGTTTCGTTAAAAAAGAGTCTAATTCCGATGAATCGCCACTTTCTAAACTTGATTGGATTCCTTGTAATGTATCAAATAAATCCTGACTAAATACTGTTCCAGGACTGATATTTGCTTTTAAAGAAACTCCTCTGGATACTTCCACATTATAGTTATCGATTGCAGCACTGTTATTTTTTATATTATCTGCCACTTGTGGTGCTTGTCCATTCTTTCCATTTGTTACTGGAGGATTAGATACATCTGTTCCATGGAAAATATACCGTCCATTTACTTGTGTATTTGCAACATTTACTATATCCTCTTTAATTTGTTCCATTTCCTTAGCAATCGCTTGTCGATCTTCTGGAGTGTTTGTATCATTTTTTGCTTGCAGAGTTAATTCTCTTACCCGTTGCAAGCTATCATTTGTCTGCTCGACACCTGCTTCTGAATTATCCATCCATACATACAGCTCAGAAAGATTGCGTTTATATTGATCAATCTCTGTTAATCCGGTGCGGTAGTACATGCCTTTCATGGCGACAACTGGATCATCAGACGGTTTGGTAATTTTTTTTCCTGTCGAGATTTGATCTTGATATTTGCCCAATTTTTCATAGCCGTTGCTGATATTGCGCAAGGAGTTTGCGGACAGCATTGATTGTGTCACTCTCATCTTTTATTCACCTATCTTCCTCCAACGCCCATGCCGATGATTTTTTCCAACAGTTCGTCTTGAATGGTAATCATTCTGGCAGCAGCGTTGTATGCTTGCTGGAACTGAATCATATTTGTCATTTCTTCATCCAATGAAACAGAGCTAGTTGACAGTCTTTTGTCATCTACTGCCTGCTTTAATGTCGTAGAATTGCTTGTCATGCGATTTGCTTCTTGAGCATCGATTGCCATTGCACCAATGACCCCTTCAAAATAGTTTTTAAAATTAGATGATTGCGGATTGCTTGTATCGCCGCGATAATCATAGTTTTGGTTAATAACGTCTGCCAGCTTTAATGCAATCGTTGAATCTCCAAGTGCTGCCGATTCTGGATTGGTTCCATCTGCTGTTGCAATATTATCTAAACTATTATAAATATCCTGGGAAATTCCGATTCTACCGGAAAAGCCAGTTCGATCTGAAATAGTCGTGGTGTCTGTATCAGCAAAGAAATTAATCTTACTATTTTGTTTATTTTTTATTTCATTTGGACTCATTCCATCGCTATGAATTTTATTAAATTCAGTTGCAAAGGTATACGCTAAATTATCGAGTTCTGACAGCATATCGGAATACAGTCCCTTTGCTTTGCCATCCGTTCCTTGATATCCATATGACTCTACTAAACTTTTTAATTTTCCGCTTGATTTAAAATCGTTGAAATTGATATCACTGCCATCAATCGTAATCGAAGAAACAGTTTCTCCTGTTCCATTATAATTAATTTTCAGCTCATTATAGCCAGTTTCTGTCACAAGCTTTGCCTGTTCTGTTCCCTTATCATTAACAAGGGAAATAACCGCTTTTCCTTCTGCCAGTGCACTTGCATTTCCGCCAGACTTTACATAATCAACCTTAACAGATACAAGGCTTGATAACTGATCAATCAGACGGTCTCTTTCATCATATAAATCATTGGGCAAATAGCCATGTGGTTCTACACTGGAAATCTGATCATTTACACTCGAAATTTGGTTTAGAAGAGAGTTGACCTCTTTTTGCGCAACACCGACTTCTGTCTTCATATTATTTTTTTCTGCTGTTAATGTATCATTTAAATAATTAAAGGTTTCCGCTACAGCAATACCTCTTTGGCGTACAACCGAACGTGCACCAGTATTTTGCGGATCAACTGCTAAATCCTGCAAGGACTGCCAGAACTGATCCATTGTGTTTGCCAATCCAGAATCAGTTGGTTCGTTCATGACCTGTTCCATTTTCGAAAGAGCATCAGAACGAGCTTCCCAGTATCCTAGTTTGCTAGATTGAGTACGATATTGATCGTCTAAAAAGCTTTCTCTTACTCTTTGAACAGAACCTGCTTTCACCCCAGTTCCCATTTGGCCAGGGATTTGCGGACGGTTCATACCTGGAGCAGGATACGGACTTTCCTCTTCAAAATTCACACGCTGCCGAGTATAGCCAAGTGTGTTGGCATTGGCAATATTATGTCCAGTTGTATATAAAGCACTTTGTTGAGTATTTAATGCACGGCGGGCAGTTTCTAAGCCCATAAATGTGGAACCCATCTATAATACCTCCTTTATGGTTAAGGGGCGGAGCTACGCCTAACTTTATGGAAAATAAACAATAGGTGGTGCTTAGTAGTTTGTTTTTTAATTCTATGTAGGTTTGGTTGGCTTCGCTCGCGCCGCCTTTATTTCTTTTGTTCTTCCCCTCTATTTTTGTTTTTTCGGATAGAGTGCAGAACTGCGCTACTTTTATCAAAACTATGTTAAAGCTTGTTTATATGGAAAGCTGTTAATTGGAGCAAAAAAGAACGTCTCTCGCTGCAATCAACAGACTAATTTAACAGATTCTTATAAAAACGCGTAATAGTTTATACGTAAGCTGTTTTCTCAAAACTATTTGTTTTTACAAAAAAATAATGAGAGCAGAATACTTAGCAGCCTGCATACACGTAGACTCCTATGGGAATGCGAGAAAGACGAGACCCCACAGGAGCGTAGCGACGAGGAGGCTCGACGCTCGCCCATGGAAAGCGAAGTGTATGCAGGCTGCGAGTTTCAAAGCAAATCTATACGAAAACAGCCTGTTGCAATTTCGCTCACGCCGCCTTTATTATGCCTCGCCATTAAACAAACGAGGTGTTTCTTTCTGATCCGTTTTTGCTCCTGGATACGAATAGTTATAAGCCTTGTTTGTTGGTCTTAATAGACTAAGTGTTGAGTTTAATATTTGCATCGATTGATAGATTAGCTGCTGATTCAGCATATTAAATTCCTTCAGCTGTAACAATATATCTTCTAGGTTGTTTTTTGCTTTGGTCACTTTTAATTGTTCTTCCTCACTTAATAACGGCAAAATTTCGTGCAGTTTTGGTTCCGTCAAGTTAGGCAGCAATGCTTTAGCGGCTTCCGTCCGTTCCGCTTCCAATGTATCAATCTGTCCTAGATAATACTGTTCATCCTTCATAATCTCCTTGAGAGATTCCATATCCCCTTTTTTCAAGATATCCGTTTTCTTTTCTGCAAGCTGCAATAAATTCCGGTGCAGATTCTCTAGTTGTTCAAGTGAATGGATTAATTGCTGTTTGAGCATAGAATCCCTCCTTTCGATTGGATGCTGTTAATTTTTCGAATAAAAATTCAAGATGCTCTTCGCTACGTCCTGCGGATTTATTTCATAGTTGCCGCTTTGCACTTGTTTTTTTAATGCATCGATTTTTTCCGCTCTTTCAGGAGATACTTGCGAAACTTGCTGCAGTTCTTTCGCAGCTGCGGAAATTTCTACTTTATCGGTTCCTTGACCTGCTGTTTTATTGGCTTGGTCCAGCTTATTGATTTGCTTTTTGTATGGATTAATACCTTGTGTTCCATAATTATTAATCTTCACTTTGTATTCCTCGCTTTCTTTTCCGTACCATAATCATTACTCCTAGTATCGGATGATTAGCGCTTTGTTTAAACATTTCCTTCTTATTTTCTTAAAATACGTCAAAATTACTAAATACAGACAGAGGGATTAAGCTGATTTAGGACTATTTAAGGATGACCTTACATTTACACTCAAATAGCCTGAATAACTTTCTGTAACGTTCATTCTTTTATTTATCTGTAAAATACGTTCTGTTTCTTTTCGTTATTTCCTGTTTTCGTTCTTCTTCCTCTTCCAAGCTTTTTAAGCCAGTCCGCACTTCCGCTAAGCAGCTGGAACATAACTTTCCCTCTCTAATCTGCGTACCGCATTTTGCGCATGGATACCCTAGGTTTGGAAATTGAGCCAGTTTGATTCTGCCTTTTTTTATGAATTTATATATCAACGAACGTTCAACACCCGTTGCTTCAACTACTTCATCCATTAATGCCGTTCTATTTTGTTTTTTACGAATAAACTGGGATACCTTTTCATAGTCAGCTTCTTCTTGTTTCCAGCATTTTGGACATATATCTCTTAAATTATTTACTACATATAAATCGCCGCATTTTGGGCAATTAGCCAATTCAGCCATTACCTCATTCCCCACCTTCGTACTTTTTACCGTGCAACTGTAAAGGACGAGACCGATTTTGCGCCTGCTTCCTTTAACACCTTTGCTGCATAACACAGCGTTGCTCCTGTAGTATATATATCGTCCACTAAGAGAATATTTTGAGCGATTATCTGCTCATCTGCCTCAACTTTAAAGATAGGTACGCTTTCCAACCGCTCTTTTCTTGATTTTTTCGATTGCTTTTCACTATGTACTCTTGCAAGACAGTCCGTCGCTTTAAGCCCTGCACAAGTTAAAATCGCTTCCGCTTGATTGAACCCTCTTTCATAGCGGCGTATATCACTAAGAGGGATCGGAACCATCACTTTATTCGCCACTATTTCTTTTCGTAAAAATAAAGAAAATGCTCCCGCTATTTCGTAATCACCACGATACTTAAAGCGGGCAATCGTTTCTTTTAAAAAATCATTATATAAAAACAATGAGGTATTCTGCTCTAAAACGCCTGCCCATTTTGGATTCTCTTCCCATCTGCAGCAATCTTGACATCGATTGTCTTTTATAAAAGCAGCATCTAAATCAGCAAGGGGACGACTGCATCTTGTGCAGCGCTCCCCTTCTATGAAGGCTAACTTCTGTTTGCAATCATCACATATATAATAAGTAGGTTCTGGTGAGAAAAGATAATTCCAATTAAAATCAGGCGTCACATCTGCTAAACAAATCACGCAATTCATCTTATCCTTCCTTTCCAATCAGCATGCCTTTTTCTTCCGCCTCTTTATTACTTTGCATAATCTGTTTTTTGGCAGCGACCATACTGTTTGTTTTTCCATAATGGAAAAAAGTAATCGTCCCAGTTGGATAGTCTTTTTTTCTGCCAACCCTGCCAGCAATTTGTACAAGAGCGCTTTCGGTGAAAATTTGATTCTCTGCTCCAATAACCGCAACATCAATATTGGAAAAAGTCACTCCCCGTTCTAAAATAGTTGTTGTAATCAGCATATCCAATTCTTTGTTGCGCATTTTTTGGACTTTCTCCTTTCTTTCAGGATCTTCGGCATGAACGGTTTCTAATTTATTGGTAAGTTGTTCAAAGACAGAACTTATATTTTTCATATAGGCAATCTTGGGGATAAACAGAAGAACTTGTTTGTTGGAGTGAAGGCGTCTCGCTACCCACTCTAAAACCATTTGAGGAAGCTTGCCTTTTTGGAGCCGCTTCTCCCAGTTTCCACACCAACAGAACTCTGGTACTGGCAGGGGATGCTGATGAAACCGTGCAGGAATCGTTACATAGTTTATTTTGTTTTGCTGGCATTTCTTTTTCCAGCTGGCGTCCGGGGTGGCGGTTAAATAAATCATCGTGGAGTTTGGTTTCCTTGCTTTTTGGACAGCGGTTTGAAGAGAATGATCGATGGAATAAGGGAAGGCGTCCATTTCATCTAGTATCACAAGATCAAAAGCTTGATGGAAGCGAAAAAGCTGATGGGTCGTGCTGATTGTCAGTGGACTGTATGAATGGCGGTCTTCACTGCCTCCATATACTGGAAGCACCGTTATAGCAGGGAATACTTCCTGCAGTCTTGGTGCCAATTCTAGGACAACATCTGTGCGGGGAGTAGTGATGCATACACGTTTATTTTGCTGCAAGGCCTTTTCGATGCCTTTAAAAAGCACTTCTGTTTTTCCAGCTCCGCAAACTGCCCAGACTAGGAGATCTCCTTGTTCGTCGATAGTGTGTTCCAGTTTATCAGATGCTTTCTGCTGTCCAGGGGATAATATACCTTCCCAGTCCAGTTTGATGGAAGCGGTATTTTGAATCATTAGTGGTCCCGTCCAGCTGATAAGCGGGGTGCACTCGCTAATCCGCCCCATCATAATACAGTTTCGACAATAGAAGCATGTTTCTTGGCAGCGGGCACAGTGGAAGGAAGCAAAAAGGTGGAGGTGATGATTGCCGCAGCGATTGCAGTGGTATATCGATTTTTGTTTCTCGGCCCCTTTGTTATAAGAACAGTAGCCATGTAAATAATGCTGCTGGATTTCTTCTAATGGGAAAGGAATTTCTTCGAGTAGAAGCTGTTTGCCTTGGAGGTGGGATTGAAGATTAGGGTTGAATTGGTAATCGGGATTTGTGGGTTGCACGGGCAGAGTTGGGATGTCGCTGATTCTAGTGGAGTTAGGGACGGCTGTTTTTGTTGGGGTGAGTAGATTGTTTTGCATGGTGAATCGCATTTAGTGGCCTCCTAGTAGTTTATTTAGGTATTTTATTGACAAATAATATTCGTTAAACTTTCCCTTGCTGCAGCTTTTCGTCGTTGCTGATTGGATGATTCTTGTCGCTAAGACAGCGCAATCAATTTGTAAAAAATCTCGAACTTCCTTATTGGTAATCATCTCACCAACTAGATAATAATAATCTTTTAATGCATGCAAATGCGCTTTTTTACTTTTCTTATCACATATTGGACAATACCAATTTGCATTAATTCTAGTCATTGGCAAATTACCACAATTATCACAAATAACTCCCTCTATAAATGTTGATCTATCAACGGTTTGACCCGTTGTTGGGGTATCAAAAAAATATTTTTCGACACAATCCCTAACAATATTTTTAAAATATGTGAAACTATTCCAATACATGGGTACGCTACGCGGTCACTACTGGATAATGGTGGAAAGTAGTGATAGGAAATTATGCGATGCACAATGGATCTCTGCGTAACTTATGATGACGTACCCTCCCATGTCTCTGGGCATCTAAGTGCCTACATTCCTTCGTTCGGTCTAGTCATAAGGCAGAGGCTAGCGAAGCTCCTTTAGGGACTCAAGGTCGAATGGAAAAAATAGTGCCAGCTTCTCCGTGTCATCCTGTTGTCTAGGTCTATTTAAGGGGATGAAGGGTCTTATGCAGCCTCTACGAGACTAGGAATATCCCTCATCATTCGCTGTGCGTCAAACGCTTTGTGCTTAGTGCTAATTCCATGTAATACTTTTAATAGCTTACCGCATAGAACCACGATGGATTGCTTCTTGCGTAATGGATTAACCATACGATTTGTGTAATACTCATGTAGCTTTCGAAAGGCTTCATTGTGACGGATCATCGGCATCATTACTCGGAACAGAAGGGCGCGAAGCTTTCTTCTCCCCCGTTTGGAGATGCGTTTTTGCCCCTTGTGCTGACCAGAGGAATTTTCACGTAACGTTAATCCCGCGAGTTTAATTAGTTGGCGTGGATCTTCGTAGTGTGAAAAGCTTCCGATTTCAGCTAATAGATCGACAATCGTTGTATCTCCGAGTCCCGGAACCGTTGATAGCCATTCGTACTCTACAGACGTTTTTACAAGGTCAACTAGATGTTGAGTAAGGCTTTCGATATCTTGTTCTAACTGATGGTAACGGCGAACGAGCGTGGTAATTTCAATACGGGCCATCTCACGTCCTTCTGTTACTCCGATAGAGTTAGCTGCGACTTCAATAAGACGCAATGCTTTGGGTCTTTGGGGGGATTTGAGCCCCTCAACCTTCCGATAAAGAGATAAAACTTCATCGGGTTGTTTTTGGTGAAGATCATTCGGAAATGGGGTACATTCAAGTACTGCCAAAGCCATTTTTCCGAATGACGGAAACACCTGAGTAAACTCTGGAAAATAGCGATCTAACCAACGAATAATCATGTTTTTGACAGACCCTAGTTCCTCAGTCAATTTACTTCTAAACGTTGACCCAACGCGAAGTTCGGCCTCCATACCTTTTAGGATACGGGGATAACTGAACCGTCCGTCTTTTAAAAGTCGAGCGATCACAAGTGCATCTTTTCTGTCATGCTTGGTTGGCAGATTGTCGTCCAACTCTTTTGAACGCTTAACATGCATAGGGTTAACCATGGCCAAGGGAATGCCCCGGTCCTCAAGGTAGTAGGCCAAATTGAGCCAGTAGTGTCCCGTAGGTTCAATCCCGACAATGACTTCCGTTTTTTCATTTTCTTTCATGGCTACCAGAATACGTTGATAGAAAAGCTCGAACCCGTCTCTAGCTTGAGAAACAGAGAACGATTTTTGGAGCACACGTCCACGGTCATCCACAAAGCAAGCGTAATGGGTCCGCTTGGCAATATCGATTCCGACTACGAGTGTTTTTTCGGTGACTTGATTTATTTTCTGATTTTGTTTAAAATCCATTTTGGAGTCCTCCTTGGTTAACTAAGTTAGGGGTCATTTCGGTCCACGATTTGACACCCCGTATCATACCAAGAGGGCTCTTTTTTGTTCAAGTCCCCGAAAATCCTTCTAACAGGAATGCTCCTTTTTGGATTTCCGCTCTTTTTAAATGGTATTTCGTTGTAATATCTATGTTTAATGGTGTATGTTTCTTTTTTAATTCTTTTATCCATTTTTTTATTGTTGCTTCATCCATAGAAGGATTTGGAATAGAATGGGCAATTTGTTCCATTCGGAATGGAAGAGAATCACGATGAATAATTTTCTTAGACTTGGATAATTTCGAATCATTTGTGTGGATGAAGGAGGCTGGATTACTAATGACTACTAAACCGTAGATTGGAACAGAGGTTTCTAGCTTTAACCACTTTTTAAATTGCAACTCTAGTCTTTTCACTTGTATCAGAGGATCTGAAAAAGCATTTTTTTTGCCTTCTTTTGTCCGGATTAATTGGTTGAAATCTGTATCAAAGTATAGTTCCCCAGCTATATTTTTCACTTCCAATAGAAGAAAATACTTGGTTGAAAGAATTAGTACGTCTATTTGAAAATAGTTTTTCCCATCAAATAAGCGTAAATCATGTAATATATAATATTCTTTTTCTGGTAAAAAACAAAATGGATAATCTAAAGATTTTTCGCCATGATATCCTGCTACTATTTTCTTTAAATCGGATTGAATAAGGGAAATTTTTTCGTGTGTGGGGGGTAATCTTTTTAATAATGCTTCTATTTTGGAAATATGAAGAGGTATTTCCAGGCTTTTTACAATCATTCCATCACTCCTATATCATTTTCTCCCTAAAAATATTCTCCATCATGCTATTAAACCCTCTTTTTATACGAATTTTTTTTGCTCGACTGATGATTGTTTCAGTTTTCGAGGATATTGTTTCATTTTTAACTGATATTGTTTCAGTTTTGACTAATATTGTTTCAGTTTTCAACTTTATTGTTTCAATTTTTCCAATTCGGCGATTATTCGACAAAAAAAGAACCTGCCGCACGATGCGCAGGTTCTCCTCTTATTCAAAGCTTCTTCACCCAGCCTATTCCCATTGCACCTTCACCTAAATGTGTTCCGACGACGGGGCCAAAATAGCTAATCGAAAAATCTACATTAGGGAAAGTAGCAGCAAGTTCTGTCAGCCAGACTTCAGCTTCTTCTCTACGGTTTGCATGGATAATTGTGGCTTGATAATTTTCTCCGTTCGTTGCTTCTGCCACTAATTCTTCCATTCGTTTCATCGCTCTTTTTTTCGTGCGGATTTTTTCAAAAGGAACAATTACTTTATCGGAAAAATGAAGAAGCGGCTTCACCTGCAGAAGGCTTCCAATTAATGCTTGAGCACTGGAAAGCCTGCCTCCCCGCTGCAGATAACTTAAATCATCCACCATAAAATAAGCATGGCTTGTCTTCTTTAATTCTTCCAATATCCGCATAATTTCAGCAGCAGATTTTCCCGCTTGTGCTAATTTCGCTGCTTCCATGGTAAAAAAACCTTGGATCATGCAGCTTATTTCACTATCAAAAGCATAAACCTTTATTCCATCGACCATGTTTCCGGCTGAAACCGCTCCTTGATAGGTGCCGCTAATGCCGCTTGATAAATGGATGCTAATCACTTCATCATAACCTGCAGAGAGTTGTTCAAATAACTCAACAAACTTGCCGATTGGCGGCTGTGAGGTTGTGGGAAGACCTTTTGTTTTCACTAGTTCATAAAACTGATCTGCCTTCAAATCAATTTCTTCTTCATAAATTTCATTTCCTAATACGACAGTTAAAGGAATAATATGTATATTGAATAGCATTCTTATTTCTTTTGGAATATATGCTGTACTATCTGTGACAATAGCTGTTTTCATTCAACTAATTACCTGCCTCATCTTTTTCGGGATATGTTTATTTTAACCAATAATAAGATGTTTTGCATTATATTTAACTTTTTTACACAGAGAATGCTCAAAAAGGTAATTCATATAATTAAATGGACTATTCCATCAATTATGTGTAGAACTATATCTTAACTCAATTAGTTAATATCTTGTTTTTTTATTATATTCCTATTTCTTCGTTTTATTTCTTGCAGCAAAATTTCAATAAATTCTGTTTCTAACTTTAAGGAGATAGCTAGGTGATAAGCATGCATTAGTTCTGCATTTGATAAACTTTTTATTCCACTCATCATTATCACTCCTATTCCGATAGTTAAGAATAGTTTGCCTTAAAATAAAGAATATTGCAAAATGATTTCATAGTTCTTTATTACCTTTTTTGGAATTTTCTGTTATTTTCCCATGTTATTCAAGATACAAATAGCATAATTTGTAAGACCTTTTCCAAATTATCGTTAACCTTTGCTTTATTATGGCATAGAATTTACCATAATAAACTGTTCCACTTATATAGAAAATAGAAAAAACGCTTAGGTCTAAACTGCATCCTAAGCGTTTCTCTTCGTCATTCTTTTTATCGAACCTCTACCCAGCCATTTTTTATTGCAACAACAACTGCCTGTGTACGGTCATTTACATTCATTTTTTGTAAAATATTACTTACATGGTTTTTAACTGTCTTTTCACTTATAATTAATGCCTCGCCAATTCCTCTATTGCTTTTTCCGTCTGCAAGAAGCTGTAGTACTTCACACTCACGTCGTGTTAATAAATGAAGAGGGCGTCTGATTTCTATTGTTTGCACATAATGTTCGTTATGTCCCGTTTCTTCTAATGCTAAACGGCGATATTCATTTACTAGGTTATGGGTTACTTTCGGATGCAAATAAGATCCACCATCTGCAACTACTTTAACCGCTTCTACTAATGCATCCGCATCCATTTCTTTTAACAAGTAGCCGCTCGCACCTGTTTTTAAAGCATGGGTAACGTAATTTTCATCATCATGAATTGATAAAATAATTACTTTTGTTTCTGGAAATTTATCTAAAAGAAGCTTTGTTGCTTCTACACCATTTGTTGTTGGCATATTGATATCCATAATGGTTACATCTGGCTGGAATTTTTCCACCAATTCGATTGCTTGCGTGCCGTCACTGCCTTCTGCAACTACCTCAAAACTTGATTCAAAATCTAAAATACGTTTTACTCCTTCTCTGAACAATTGATGATCATCTATAATGACAATTTTTGTAGCCAATTGTTTCGCCTCCCCTTATCTCTCTTCTTTACTCTTGTATAGGAACATTTATCATGACGATTGTTCCTTTCCCCAATTTTGTATCAATCGTTAACTCGCCTTTAAGCAGCTCTACTCTTTCTCTCATCCCGATCAATCCAAAAGATTCTTGCTTTTTTTCTTCTTTTTTAAATCCTTTTCCGTCATCCTTTATTAGCACAATTACTTGGTCTCTCAACATTTCTAAGCGAACATTAATTACTTCTGCTTGAGCATGCTTTAATGCATTTTGTACAGATTCTTGAACCAGTCGGAATAATGCAACTTCATATTTACTTGGCAGCCTTGTTTCTTTCCCAATCGTTGAAAAAACAATATTTGTGGAATGATGGTAGTCTTCAATCGTTTGTAAGTATTTTTTTAAAGTAGGAACTAGTCCTAAATCATCAAGAGCCATGGGGCGAAGATCATATATAATTCTTCGTACCTCATACAAAGCACTGCGCACCATTACTTTAAGATTTTTTATTTCCTGAAAAGCTTCGTCAGCACCGTTCTCTTTATATATTCTTTCAATTAAATCAGACCTCATCATTACATTTGCCATCATTTGGGCCGGCCCATCATGAATTTCTCTTGAAAGCCGTTTTCTTTCTTCTTCTTGTGCCCCAATAATTTTCAGACCGAAATCCTGCTTTTGCTTCGCATCCTCTAACACTTCACCAACCTGCTTTAAATCACTTATTAAATAATTCATCACAACGGCAATTTGCGTTACAAGATGATCTGCCCGTTCAATCGTTTCATCCAATCCGACCAGTCGTCTTTCAATATCATCCCGACGATCACGATATTGCTTCTCCAGGTGGCGATTCATGCTTAATTCCATCTGCAGACTATGAGCCTTTTCATATGCTTCTCGTACTTCCAACTCAGAATACTCATTAAAATGTTTGCTGACTTCCGATAAACGTTTTCGAGCAAAACGAGATTGTATCTCCAGCTTGTCACCTTGTTCAATTGTCTGCAATACTAATGTTCTTATCTCTTTCAACTCTTCTGTCAAGGTTTCATAATCTTGTCGACACTGTTCTCCAATTCGAAAGATTTCATCCTTACTAGAGCCGACCGTTTCGATCATTGTCTCTAAAATAAAATCCAGCGTTTTTGTGTCAAATTTCTTTATTAGCATATATAATTCCTCCAAAAGGTTGAAAACCCTTCCTGTATCCATTCTTATTTTAGCGTGAAAGCAAAAAATATATATAATTGATTAAAAAAATATTAAAAAATCGTTATATTTTCACATATCTTTCCCAATTTATTCAAGACTTATATCCCGATTTTTGTTTTTATTATCCATAAAAAAGATGTCTAAAGAACCTTAATGGATATATGATGAATGATTATAAAAAAATATTCGCTTAGTACATTTTTTTATGTGCAAAAATCTCTTTGTTATAAGAATACTAAGGAGTTCAGGATAATCAACCATACTCATCAAAACGCTTTCTTTTATATAAAGGTTTTTTTCTCTTTTAGGTAAAATGAGGACTTTTTGAGTATGGAGTTTTTTTTATTATAACACGAGACATCTACTGCAATATTAAGATTTCATTACAAACACAACAATAATTGAACAATAGTGCTTGTCGAATTATAATGAAATAAGGCTGTAAAGTGAAATAGATAACAAAATATTTTTCTAGCGTTACTAAAGTAATGTTTTTATTATTCTACAATATTTTTTTTACAAAAAGCAATATAACAACCTGTCTTACCGAAAGGAGCGATTGTTGATGCTTCCTTGCTATCATACTGTACAAGGGTACGGTGAACATGAACTGATTATTCAAAAATCACGTTTTATTGCACATATCCAAAGAGTCGAAACAGAAGAAGAAGCACAGGAATTTATTCAAGAGATTAAAAAAAAGCATAAAGCTGCAACACATAATTGTTCTGCCTATTTAATTGGCGAGCATGATCAAATTCAAAAAGCAAATGATGACGGAGAACCTAGTGGAACTGCTGGTGTGCCCATTCTGGAGGTTCTAAAGAAAAAGCAATTAAAAGATACAGCAGTTGTTGTCACGCGCTACTTTGGAGGAATTAAATTAGGTGCAGGCGGTTTAATTCGGGCTTATGGAAAAGCCACTTCAGAGGGAATAGGAGCTACTGGTGTCGTAGAAAGAAAATTAATGAAGATTATTGGAACAAGTATTGATTATACCTTTCTAGGAAAAATGGAGAATGAGTTGAGATCCTCTCCTTATCAAATAAAAAATATCCATTATTTAGAAGAAGTGGAAATAGAAACTTTTATTGAAATAGAAAACATCCAAGCATTTAAAGATTGGGCAACTGATTTAACCAATGGGCAAGGAAAAATAATTGAAAAAGAAGAAGTGTATTTAGAAAATCTCTTATGATAATTTTACATTATTCCCAAAATATTCCCTATAAAGAAACAAGTCACTAATTTACGAATTAGCTATTGAATAGTAGAATATAGAATAATGACTACCTTCGACAAAAATCTATTTTTTTTAAAGGAGAACTAAATGGCTTCGAATAGAGAATCTTATTTATATGATAATAAGAAACGTAAACGAAAGAAAAGAATTGTCACCTTCATTCTACTCCCATTGCTTTTGTTGGCTGTGAGCGGGATTGGCTATGGCACCTTTCTTTATACAAAAGCAAAATCTGTCATGAACAATTCCTACGAACCGATTGATAGAGAATCAAAACGAGAAGCAAAAGTAGATCCGAATATTGATGATGTTTCGATTCTATTTATCGGCGTGGATGATAGCGAAAAAAGATCATCCAAATCAGGAACAACTCGTGCAAGATCTGATGCATTAATGCTCGCAACTTTAAATGAAAAAGAAAAATCCGTTAAATTACTAAGTATTCCCCGTGATTCTTATGTATATATTCCAGAAAGAGGGTACAGTGACAAAATCACACATGCCCATTATTTTGGAGGGGTCAGTTCGACGATTGAAACAGTAGAGGGATTATTGGATATACCAGTTGATTATTATGTAAAAATGAATTTTGACGCCTTTATGGATACGGTAGAAGCACTTGATGGAATTGAAGTCGATGTGCCTGTCAGCTTTACGGAACAGAACTCCAAAGACAAAAAAGGAGCTATCCATCTAGAAAAAGGTCTGCAAACACTAGACGGCGAACAAGCATTGGCACTTGCGAGAACACGTAAAATTGATAATGATATTGAACGCGGAAAACGTCAGCAGCTTATATTAAAAGCAGTGATGAATAAAGCAGTTTCAGCAAAAGCCATTACAAAG
Organism: Niallia sp. WK069_GA_01; assembly: GCF_983173855.1. Taxonomy (NCBI): domain Bacteria; kingdom Bacillati; phylum Bacillota; class Bacilli; order Caryophanales; family Bacillaceae; genus Niallia; species Niallia sp. WK069_GA_01. The sequence goes on along the minus strand of NZ_OZ470138.1, from coordinate 1,003,307 downwards.
TACTCTAGTTTGATGGAGGCAGTCGGCGACAATATGACAACAGACTTATCCTTTAGCGATATTCAATCCTTCCTGGCGTATGCAACAGCGGAAAACGGCCTTCAAATTGATAGTTTAACGTTAACAGGTAATGATGGCACAGATGCCAATGGAAAGTACATCTATCAGCTAGATGAAACGGCACTAGAAGAAACAAAAGCCATCCTGCAAAACCATCTAGGAGTCGGCAACAACAATCTTGCAACAGATAATAACGAAACAACAACAGACACAACATCAGATGCAACTACTGAAATAACAACAAGTAGCGGCAGTTAATAATAAAAACACTTGAGACCTCTCAAGTGTTTTTATTTTGCCATATCATGACTCTCTTGAATACCAGCATTGTTTAACAAAGACCCCGCAGCCCATGAATAGAAGCAGCATTCCATTTTTTATGATCTGAGTTTAATTTAAACCAGGGAGCAGTCAGAATACACGAAGACTCCTATGGGATTTGCGAGACAGGTGAGACCCCGCAGGAGTTTACTCCGAGGAGGCTCACCGCTCGCCCCATGGAAAGCGAAGTGTATTCTGACTGCGGACTATTCGAGAGCCCCAAAAATTAAACTTAATAACAACTTTACCATAACATAATAAAGGAGCTGTCCCTTTCAGAACAGCTCCTTTCTGTTATTTTTTTTCAGTTGAATAGCGTAAATCATTAATAAATTTCAAGATCGGTTTGTAATTTTTCCCAACCAATCCGATTTTCTCAACAAACAACTCAATAATTAACAGCATAATCGCAATAAGTAAAATTGCTCCCCACACTTTTGCTTGAGAGAAAATGACAGCAACAAGTCCAAAAAATGTAGCCATTGCATAAATGATAATCACTGTTTGACGATGAGTAAACCCGATATTTAAAAGACAATGATGCAGATGAGATTTATCCGGTGCTGATAATGGCTGCTTATTAATTAAGCGGCGTATAATAGCAAAAAAAGTATCCGAAATTGGTACACCTAATATAATAACAGGTATAACAAAGGAAATTAACGTTACATTTTTAAAACCTAATAAGGACATCACACCGATAATATAACCAAGAAACAATGCCCCCGTATCTCCCATAAAAATTTTCGCCGGATAAAAATTAAAGAATAAAAAGCCTAATGTGCTTGCTAAAGCGATGGAAGAAATAGCGATAACATATCCATTTCCCATGATCATTGCCATGCCTGTCATGGTGAACAATGCAATCGATGAAACACCTGCTGCTAATCCGTCTAAACCGTCAATTAGATTAATTGCATTTGTGATGCCAACAATCCATAATATCGTAATTGGGATATCTAAAAAGCCAAATTGGAGCTGTCCACCGAATGGAAGATTGATAAACTCAACTTGCACTCCTCCCCAAAGTACTACTACAGTAGCTGCAATCGTTTGTGCTCCAAATTTTATTTTCGCAGAAAGATTGTAAATATCATCCAGCATACCAGTAATAATAATAATGACACTTCCTACTAAAATTGGATAGTGATACGATTTATCAGGGTTTATTATTAAAGCCCCGATAATAAAACTAATATATATTGCTAATCCGCCCATACGAGGCATAATTTTTTGATGTACTTTTCTTTGTTCTGGTTTATCCATTGCTCCTAGTTTAAATGCAAGTTTTTTAACTAGTGGAGTAAGTAAGATGGAACCAAAAAAACATATTACAAGCATTACATAAATCATTGAGAGCCTCCCTCTGCCCCACTATACATACATTTCTAGGCATATGTCTTTTCCTAGGCTGCCAACATACGTTTTATCAGCCTGCAGGTATTAAAATATTTTTTTTGTAAACATTCTATTCTCCAAGCATATATCGGAATTTATTATAGCACATTCCATACAGGCTTGGTGCATAATTTCTCTTCCTTATTTTACATTTATATTACAAAATTAATATGTTTTCTTCATCATAATTTAATGTTCTATACTATATAGACGAATAAAAAATAAAAAAGTTGCATTTTTAGTATGGACAAATGTCATCTTTCTTATAAAAAACAGCGGTATTTCTTTATAGAGAAATACCGCCGCATCATTTTTTTATTTTCGATTAACTTAATGCTGCAACATTTTCTTCACTTTGTCCTTTAGCAGCTTCTTCTCGATACTTTTTCTTTTCTTTATTGGACATTTTTTTATAATCATCCAGAAATTTTTCATATGCAGGGATTACTTCTTTAATGCTTCCCTCCATTTTCACTTTACCATATTCTAACCATATTGCCTTTTCACAAAATTGCTTCATCTGGCCAATAGAGTGACTCACAAAAAACATGGTTTTTCCATTTGTTTTAAATTCGCGCATTTTTTCAAAACATTTTTCACCAAATGCTTTATCCCCAACAGATAACGCCTCATCAATAATCAATACATCAGGGTCTGTATGAACAGAAATGGAAAAGCCTAATCTTGATCGCATCCCACTGCTGTAGGATTTAACAGGTTGATCGATAAACTTGCCCAACTCCGCAAATTCAATAATTTCGGGCTCTAAACGATAAATCTTTTCTTTGCTGAAGCCAAGCATTAAACATTTTAATTCAATATTTTCTCGTCCAGTCAGCTGATTATTTAAACCTGCTGCAACTGCAATTAATGATGCTTGTCCGTCTATTTCAACCGATCCTGAGGTTTCCGGAACAATACCTGCGATAATATTGGAAAGAGTGGACTTACCAGATCCGTTAATGCCCACAAACCCAATCGTATCTCCTTTATCTGCTTCAAAGCTTACATCTCTTAATGCATAAAAGGGTTCTCCATAGCTTTTAGGTGAGAATATATCAAATAATCGTTCTTTATTGCTATTATATAATTTGTATCGTTTCGTTAAATTTTTAACAATAACTGATTTTTTCATGTCATCACTTCCATTACAAGAAATCAATAAAGTGTCTTCTGAACCTTACATGTAAATAAGAACCTAAAGAAAGCATAATTAATACAATCACCCAAAAATAAACAGTAGTATGCCAATGTTCTACAATAAACCAACCTTCTCCTAATAGCGCATATCGATATCCTTCTACTAAATAATAAAATGGATTCAATCGCATTATAAATTGAAACATAGGTGCAAAATGGTCTGACGGCCAAAGAATAGGTGTGACGTACAGCAGCACTCTCATCAATGATTGAATTAACATTTGAAAATCTCGTACAATTGTTGCGATTGTCGATGTAATTAGCGATAAAGAAAACAGAAAAATAATCGTTGCAAACAAGAAATACGGAAGCTGAATATAATAAATGCTAATTGGAAGTCCCATAAATTGAAACGCAATAATCGTTGCAATCATCAATAAAAGCTGAGGATATAGCTTAGATAAAATAACATAAGATGGAATCGCACTTAATGGAAAGTTCATTCGCGATACCATTTTCAATCTCGAATAGATTGACTTCGAACCTTGCGTAATGGATGGGTAAATAAAGAACCAAATTAGTATGCCTGCCAGCATCCAGGAGAAATAGTGATATTGTCCTCCTCCATGTGGATAGGTTACATCTTTTCTCTCTTGAACAAACCCAAATACGAACCAATAAATCGCAATTTGAATCCCCGGATTAAACATTTCCCAAAAAATACCTAAATAATTGTTATTATTAGCACTTTTTAATTCATAAAATGATAATCTTCTAATCAAATGAAAATTATCGTATTGTTCTTTAAGAACTTTAAATACGGAACCCATAAATCATGTATCCTTCCTTTAGCCTATTGAATATCAATAGGCTACTCTAATAAAAATTCACACACCTATTTATTTCAAAAATACTTCCTCTACTACCCTTTTAGAAGCTTCCCCATCTTCTAAATAACAAAACATATTATAAAATTGATCGAACTGATCATTTAACGGCATTGTGCTAGCTTGTTTAATATAATCAATTACTTCATCGTTTGTTTTCGCAAGGGGACCAGGAGCCATTTTCTCAAAATCAAAATAGAAACCACGTAGTTTATCTCGATAACTGTCGATATCATAAACAAAAAAGATCATAGGTCGTCTCAAATTTCCATAATCAAAAAATACAGAAGAGTAGTCTGTTATCAACAAGTCTGAGATTAGATATAGTTCTCTAATATCTTCATAATTAGAAAAATCGTAGGCAAATCCACTATATGGTGTCAGATCGAGATTTTCTGCCACTAAATAATGCATTCTTAGCACAATAATATACTCATCGCCTAATTCTTCTTTTAATCTTTTTAAATCTAACTCTAAATCAAATTTATATTTGCCTTTACCATAAAATTGATCATCTCTCCATGTAGGAGCATATAAGATAATTTTTTTCTCTAATGGCAAACCGAATTTTTCCTTTAAAGCCGTTATGTTTTCCTTTGTATTATCATTAAACAATGCATCGTTTCGTGGATAACCTGACTCAATCATTGTTTTCGTAAATCCAAATGCACGAGCGAAGATTTCACTTGAATAGTTATTAGGAGAAATTAAATAATCCCAATTGCTGGATTCCTTTAAGAAATTTCTTTTATATTTCTCCGTATTCGTACCAGGCATATGCACTTCATCCATATCAGCAGCAAGCCTTTTCAACGGTGTGCCATGCCATGTTTGCAAATATGTTGTATTCTTTGGTTTTGGTATCCATAATGGCAAGCGGCTGTTGCTTACCCAATACTGCGCTCTAGACATCGTCAGCAACCAGCGAACAGAGAATCTTGGCACAATATCAATCCCTCTGTTTTCAAAATTTTGGATAAACCGTTTATCTACACTCCAATAAAGCCTATACTCTGGATGATTTTCCTTAATATACTCATATATCGCTCTTGGATTACAGCTATATTGTTTTCCTAAAAAGCTCTCAAAAACAACTGTATTTTTTTTAGAAGGCAATTTACCTAACACTTTAAATGCTACTTTATATAACAGTTTTGCCTTCTTGCTTCGTTTCATTCTTTGTAGCTTTCCTTTAATTCTCGATTTCAGCTCTTGCTTCACGTTATAATCTGATATTCTTATCGATAAAAATTGCTTTTTAACCGTTGATTTAAGAAAATATCTTTTCTTTCCATACATACTAGGTACAATTACTTTTTGTTTTCTATATTTAGGATTATAAGATTGAAACTTTAGGCGTGGACTAAGCAACCTTTTTGTCTCACCGTTAACTATATAGATTATTTCTAAATAAAAACGATAATAGATTAACGGATCATTATTTAAGTACTTGCTTAAATCAATAGTACCTTCAAAGCCGATTAAATCAAAATCATGATTGCTTGTACCATACATTTCCGTTAAATCATTTCGTGTATTCGATTCTAACAATACCTTATGCTGCTCTTCATTTAAATTATTTGTAATAATTAAATTCTTCACTTGATTAACGGGTACATTGCTTCCCCAAGCAGGATCTAGACCATACCCAGAAATACGAATAGAACCTTCTTTTGATAAATAGGCCTCTTCTATATTGGCAATTATTTTTTGTTTGGTTGTTTTAAAAGAAAGATTTCCTTTATTCGTTGTATATGGAAAAAACATCGTTTCCTCTTTAGGAAATAAACAAAAATATAATTCTAATTCTGCGCCATTACTTTTTAAACGATATTTTTGTGCCTCTTCCTCTTCCTCTTCTGAAGACTCAAGCGACACATACAAATCCCAAACTGCTTTTTGATTAAAAATGTTATCACTTTCTTTTAAAGGAATAGTAGTTTCATACATCCCGTAGTCTTCCTGCACAGCTACTTGTTCAAACGGATACTTTATTGGCCGCCCCGTATTTCTTTGCAAGAAATCCAATGATGCTTGTTGACCTTCTAATAGAGCATGTTTAAAACAAAATTTTATATATAATTGATTATTATCAATGGCAATCTTTTGTATTTGTTTATGTACAAATCCAGATTCACTCATTCTGTTACTCCTCTCACCTCATAAGAAAAGCGCAAGCGCCTTGCTCATCGCTATACGAACTTGCTGCATGTAAACTATTTTCTTTCTTATCAGCTTTTTGAATCTATCAAACATTATATCGGTTACTTAAAAGTATTTCAAACTAAATATCAACCCTTGCCAAACATTCTATTTTTTTCAAATCACTTTCAAACCTACCTATGGATTCCATCTGTTCCATGTTTAAAGCAAGGAGCAGTAGAATACACGAAGACCACTATGGAAAGCGAAGTGTATTCTGACTGCGGACACATTGAGAGAGCCAAATCCTTTTTTCAGGGTAGACACCCATGCAAACAAATTTGGCACCATGGCCCATGAACAGAAGCAGGTTTCTTAAATTTATTAGCAGGGAGCAGTCAGAATACACGTAGAAGACTCCTATGGGATTTGCGAGACAGGTGAGGCCCCGCAGGAGTTTATTCCGAGGAGACTCACCGCTCGCCCCATGGAAAGCTAAGTGTATTTTGACTGCGGACTATTCGAGAGCACCAAACCCTCTTTTCAGGGTAGCCTTCTCCTAAAAATACTCTTCTTACTTTAATCTTTCGCGAAAATTTCTTTTTTAAACATGCCATCTAGAAAAAGAAAACTCAATTTAATCACAACTACACAAAAAGGAAAATGCCAACATTCAGTTTACCAAACACCCAATTTTCAGATTCAGCACGTTAAAAAAGCTGACAGCAAAAGTTGTCATACAACATTTGCGTCAGCTCTTCTACTTATTTAAAGGCAGGTAAATCTAATTGCATGCGATAAGAACTTAATAAACTGTACATATTATACATAGTACTTACCTGCTTGCTTGCCCAGCCAATATCTGTTGCATACTGGTGTGAACTAACTCTACCATATTGCACTATATCAGACAGATTAGGATTCCAGCGCATTTCATATAAAGTATTTTGTTTATAGGTTGGATTATTAATGTATTTTTCCCCTATAAATTTTGCTCCGCCAATAATAGCCTGTTCAGGCGTAAACCAGCCTTCTTTGTAGGCATACTCAGAGCCACTTTGAAGAGGAGAACTATCATAAGCTCCAATTCCATACATATTGTAGACCATTTTTGGTTCTACATCTTTTCCATCTACTTTTGATACAAGAACCCCTGTTGCCAATTGTGATTTCCCATTTCCTGTTTCCAGCATAGCATGTGAAATTAAATAGATTTCATTAACACCGTATATCTCACCAGCTTGCAAAAACGCTTCTGCTTTGCCGATGAATATGTTTTTGTTCCATAAAATCTTCTCATTCACTTCTGAATCACTTAGATTAGCGCTGCTAGACAAATCTAAAAACTGCAGCCTTTGCTTTGCATCATTGATAAAATTATTCGGATCCAAATAATACTTAACATCATAAGGACTTGCATTTACCCATGTATGATAAGCCGTCTTATACGTAAGTGGAACACCTTCCAAATACTTAGATGGAACATAGTATCTCGAATAGTTGATCTCATACCAACTTTTACCGAAACTATCTTTCTCCGTTTTTGAAATTATATCTATTTTATCGTTCGTTGTTAATGTTCCAATACTCCAAAAGTCTACACTAGGACCTCCACGAACATTCCATTTTCCGCTCTTTCCATTTTCAGCAGTCTTAACAACTGCCTGTGTACCATTACTTAATAATGTTACAGCGTCTTCCATAATGTAGGCTTGATAATTTTTATCTGTTTGAGGGTTTAAGACCATTTGATTATCTACATGTTGATCCAGTGTTTTATTTAAATAAAAATAGTTAGAAAAAACATCCTTTGATTTGTTCATTTCAAACTGAAGGAAGGCATTTCCCGTATCTTCATAGTATTTCAAAACAATGGTATGATCGCCTTTTGTTAAATAATGTCCTAAAAGTTCGCGTCTTTCTCCCTCACTATTATTCCATGAATCAATCACTCTATTACCGTCAATTTCCAAAATAACTCCATCGTCAGCTGTAATCGCAAAATTATAGTTTGTATTTTCACTGACCTGAATCACTTTTTTATATATGGCCGTAAATTGATCATTTGGTATAGCACTATCTGGTGATCCATTCTGCCAATTGTATTGAATATCTGTTACCTTGTTATACGAATTTTTCCCACCAACAATAATAGATTTATGCGCATCATATACATTGTAAGTTGGAGGATTGTCTACATCAATCTTGCCGGCATAATATTGAGCAAGCCATCCTGAAGAATCGACTTCATTTCCTTCTTCATATTTTGCAAGTGATAACTTAAATTTAGCTGCTTTCGTATTATCATAATAACGAACTTCCACCCAGTGAATATTATCATTATTATTATCGTCTATTTTTATTTTTGTTGCTTTTTCACGATATTTGCCATTTTTCCATTGATCAATAACTACTTTACCATCAATTAATACTTGCACCCCATCATCAGACAAGCCTCTTAAAATATATTCTCCTGCTTCTATTCTTTTAGCCGTTACATATTTTGCGGAGAACATATCGCTATTAATTCCATCAGCAGGTGCATTGTAGCCAAAGTCTTGTTCCAATGTCATGCTATTATCCGTACTAAAAGTTCGGACTGCTGCAGGATGACCAGTTAATTCTTTATTATTATAATAGTAAGCAAGCCAATCTCCCAGTGGCAGCACATCTGCCGCTAATGTAGCCTTGCCCGTATTTTCAAAATAATCAACTTGCACTTTGTGATCTTCATCGCTTAAGTTTTTAATAAGTGCACTATTTAAGCGTCCACCTGAATTTTTCCATCTTGAAATAAGCTCTTTATCGTCCACTTTTACTTTAATTCCATCATCTGCAAATGTATAAACAAAATAATCATTTACCCCAGATATATTTTTAATAAAGGAAGCCGAAAACCCGTCTTTTCCTGTGTTGGCGAATCCTGCTTCTTTCCCCCAGTTGTAATGAATACTATTTGTCTGAAATACAGATCCATCTCCTGATAGATTGCTAGTTGGAAACGACATGCCTAACCAATCTGTAGAAGAAATTAAATCATTAATAGGTTTAATCGTAAAATTCAATTTAGATTTTCCTGTTTTCTCTAAATATTCTATTCGGATCCAGTGAACATCTTTTTTATCATTTTCCTCATTATTGCGGTCTTCAATATTTAGTAGTAATTTGTTCTCAATAGAGTTTCCTTTTCCCCATCTGTTGATGACCAATTTATCGTCAACATATACTTTCACACCGTCATCTGCAACGTTTTGAATCATGTATTTACCTGCTGGTAATCTCATCGCCGTCATAAATTTTGCAGAATAATTATTAGTAGCAATACCTTCTATTGGTGCACCATATCCTAAATCAAAAGAAAGATTTCCATTTTCATTTCCGCTGATAATTGTTTTTGTTTTAGGCTTGCCAGTTAATGTCGTATTTGGATAATAATAAGCCAGCCAGTTTCCAAAAGGAACTGCATCTGCTGTGAAGAATGCTTTTTTTGTTTTCTCCAAATAGTCGAACTGAATTGTATTATCATCATTGGTTAAACCTGTTATTAAAGCTTTATTTTCCTTGCCCCCAGAACCAGACCATCTGCTGAAAAGGCTTTGTCCATTGATGCTAGCTTTTGCTCCATCATCGGCAATCGCATGTACAAAATAATCATTTTGCTTTAACAGCTTATAATAGGATGCTGAAAAATTGTCATTATTTATTTTTGCATGCGGACTAGAGTAGTCCCAGTTAAAAAATAAACCATTTTGCTTCTCAGCAGCGCTATTTCCTCCAACTACATTTGCTAGTCCTGCTAAATTTTGATTATTATAATAGGAAGATACCCAATGATCATATGATAATTCCTCTTGAAATGGTTTAATGGTAAAATCGAGAAAACTTTTACCTGTTTTCTCTACATATTCCAGTCGGATTTCATGTATTTCTTTAGCAGTCTTTGTATCCGCTATTTTAATTTTAATAGAATTTGAACCTTTTTTCGGTTGATCGATGATTTTTTTTCCATCTATATAAATTTTTAAAGAATCGTCAACATTCGTTTGAATAACATAATCACCTGCAGGTAATCGTTTATAAGTAGATAACTTAACTGAATAATTATCTTTCCCAATATTTTTAGCACCAGGACTTTTGTTACCATGATTAAAAGATAATTTACCGTTATTTTCATTCCATATTAACGAATCTTGTGGAGCACCTTTTAAACTTGTATTATTAAAATAATAGCCTATCCAACTATTAAAAGGCAGAATTTCAGAAAACAAGGATGCATTACCTGTATTCTCATAATATTCACTGCGAACAGTATGGGAGCCTGTCTCTAAATTAGGCAAAGCCTTTGTAAAATACTTTCCTCCTGAATTGCTCCAGCTATTTATTTGCACTTGGTTATCTACAAACATTCTAATTCCATCATCAGCAAACGCACTTAAGAAATAATCTTTCTGCTCGTTCACATCGATGCTTTTTTCAAATTTTGCAGAAAAATTATTTGCGTTAATATTTTTAATTGGTGCTTGATTTCCCCAATTAAATTTAATTGCTTCAGACGAACTTACAACAGCTTTCCCTGATAATTGCTTGTTATTATAAAAACTTCCTGACCATTGACCTTGTGCACTTGCTCTATCATTTATAGAAAATAAAAAATAAAAACAGATAACAAGCATTAAAATATTAATAAACTTCTTGGCATTACTTTCTTTATTGATTTGTTACACCCCCAAAAATATATCTCTTCTTTTCTATTATCGAAGAATCTAGTACAAATGTTAAGCTAGTTTCTAGAAAAAAACTAGACATTTCTTCCTATTTTCACTAAATTTCTACAAAATTATTAACAAAAAATAGCATATTTAGCTAAAATCCTCTCTTTTTTACAATAAAAAAACTCTATACATCAACGTGTATAGAGCATCAAAATTATCTATTATTTAACTGTTTTTTCTGAAAGAGATTTAGCCAGTTCTATTAAATATGGTTTCAAAGAATCTCGAATATCATCGCGTTTTAACGCTAATTCAATCGTTGTTTGAATAAAACCAAATTGTTCGCCTACATCATAACGATTTCCTTCAAATTCGTATGCAAATACTCGTTGAATTTTATTTAGTTTTTCAATCGCATCTGTTAGCTGTATTTCTCCGCCAGCTCCAACTTCCTGCTCTTTTAGATATTTAAAGATTTCTGGTGTGAAAATATATCGTCCAATAATCGCCAAGTTTGATGGCGCAGTTCCTTGTGCAGGCTTCTCAACAAACTGTTTGACTTGGTAGCGTCTATTTCCATAATCTTCAATAGGATCTACAATACCGTATCGATGTGTTTCAGAATCTGGAACCACTTGAACACCAATAACAGATGATAATGTCTGTTCATACTCATGAATTAACTGCCCTAAGCATGGCTTTTTATCGTTATCCACAATATCATCGCCTAATAAAACAGCAAAAGGTTCATCACCAATAAACTTGCGTGCACACCATACAGCATGACCAAGTCCTTTTGGTTCTTTTTGTCGTATATAATGAATATCTACATTAGATGATTCCTTGACTTTTTCTAATAATTCAAATTTCTCTTTACTAACAAGATTTTCTTCCAATTCCCAAGCATGATCAAAATGATCTTCAATTGCTCTTTTGCCTTTTCCGGTTACAATAATGATATCTTCAATCCCAGAAGCAATTGCTTCTTCTACAATATATTGTATGGTTGGTTTATCAACAATCGGCAGCATTTCTTTTGGCATTGCTTTTGTTGCAGGCAAAAATCTTGTTCCTAATCCAGCAGCAGGTATAATAGCTTTTCTTACTCTTGTCATAACTACCTCCAAAAAATTCCTCTTCTACCTATATTCTAAAGTTTTCTTCGATAATTGTCTATATTTAGACTACACATAAATGCTTCTTATTATGTAGTACTTATTGGCAAATATTCCGAGAAAACACCTTAAGATCCGGTCATTATTTTTTCTGACTACAAGTAGAAAGCTTTCATCCATCGCTCCGACGCGCTCGCCTTTCTATGAAAAGCGAAGTTCTCGACAATACAAAAAAGCTCATTTAGAGTGGAAGAACAAGGTATCCTTTGAGTTTTGTATGTCGAATCTTCATACAATTGCACTATCCGTGTATACTAATACTTGTCAGAAGCAAATAAAAGTTTTAAAATAAAATAATTAGGAAAGTATAATGAATATACACCTATTATATACAAACAAATATAATCAATGTGCACAAAATCAGCTTGATTTCTTTATTCGAATACATTATTTTTCTGGAGGAAAAAAATGAAAAAAGTAATTACTTATGGAACCTTCGATTTATTGCACTGGGGCCATATTAATATTTTGAAACGTGCTAAAGAATTAGGCGACCATTTAACGGTTGCTATTTCTACTGACGAATTTAATGCCATTAAAAATAAAGAAGCCTACCATAGTTATGATAATCGCAAAATGATATTGGAAGCCATTCGCTATGTAGATAAAGTAATACCTGAAAATGATTGGGATCAAAAAGTAAGAGACGTAGTTGATAATGATATTGATATATTTGTTATGGGAGACGACTGGGAAGGAAAATTCGACTTCTTAAAGGATCATTGTGAAGTTATTTATTTACCTCGTACAGTTGGAATTTCCACTTCGCAAATTAAAAAAGATCTTTTTAAAGTAAATGGCTAGAGAACTAGCCATTTCTTCTTATTTATTACTATTTTCTTTTCTGTTCAGGATAGCAAAACTATTTCCACAGCAAAAGAAAATAGTTTTTTGCGTCTCTTTTGCTGAAAATAATCTCTATCTTTATAAAGAATTAAAAAAACAACAACCTGACATTAAATGTATTTTTCTAACAGAAAAGCGAACTTTTAGTAATTTAATTAATCATAAACAAAGTAGGGATATTGTTTTATTATTTTCCCCAGTTAAATGGTTTTCTTTTTTTACAGGCATCTACCATCTTGCAACTGCTAAAGTAGTAGTCGTCGATAATTATTATGGATTTTTATCAAAAATATCATTCAAAAAAAATGTAAAATGCCTGCAAATTTGGCATGCAGCAGGTGCCATTAAACAATTTGGCCGGAAGGATCCTTCCATTAAAACAAGGTCAAATGCTGCAAAAATTCGATTTCAAAAAGTATACAAGCAATTCCATTATATTTTAACTGGTTCAGAAAAAATGTCGATTATCTTTCAGGAAGCCTTTGGGGCGAGTCCAGATCAAATGCTCCCATTAGGGATTCCCAGAACCGATCTTTTTTTTCATACCGATACAAAAAAAGTAATTCAAGAACAACTTTATGCTGTTTATCCACAATTAAAGCATAAAAAAATAATTTTATACGCACCTACATACAGGGATGGTGAAACAGGCTATACTCTCCCGTTAGATCTTTCCTTAATGAAGGAAACGCTGCAAGAAGAGTATTGTCTCGTATTAAAACTTCATCCCCATATAACCAATACACTAAACTTGGATAACTACCAGGGTTTTGTATATGACTTAACGAACCTTGCAAATTTAAATGAATTATTATTAATAACGGATTACTTAATCACTGATTATTCATCTATTCCGTTTGAATTCTCCTTTTTAGAGAAACCGATGATCTTTTTTCCTTATGATTTAGCAGAATATACAGCTTCAAGAGGATTTTGGGAAGAGTATACCGAGCTTGTTCCTGGCCCAATCGTGGCAAATACAGCTGAAATCATTAATATTATCAACAGTCAATCTCTACATATAGATAAAGATAAAATGAAGAAATTTCATCAAGAGTGGAACGAATATTCAGATGGACATTCCAGTTCTAATACAGTAGATTTATTATTAAATTGGATAAAAGAGGAGTAGGCAGTTTTTCTGCCTACTCCTTTTTCGTGTTGACTATCGATAAATCATTTAATGGTAAACCCTAAATTAGAATTAATAGTAGAATAAAATTGGTACGTTCTTTTTTTGAATATTTTTTGATTATTTTCCACACGTATTAAGCTGATTTTTTGATAATCATTATATCGAAGGAAAATCGCATATCCTGCTTTTTTGAACTCACTTAATACAGACATTGGAATAACCAACTCAAAAAGATGATCATCTTTTTGGGTAACTTCAAATGAATATTGATTTTCCGGATCATTTCTATCACGGAGAATCAAATCATTCACCTCAGATATAAAATCACCATACACGGAAAAATTCAATTTATACTGATTCTCTTCAAATATTCCCTCTTTATAAAAACCTGCCATTGACACACGTATATGCATATTTTCCTCAAACGGCGTAACCATATAAGGTAAATCATCGATCACTTCAATTTTCTTGACTTTTTCTTTTTTATCCCACATAAACAAAGGAGCAATTTTATCCAGTTCTCCATTTAAGAACATATGATAAATCACCTTATTGATAGGATGAAAAAATTGATCATCAATAGAATAATCTAGATCTTTTGTTGTCTCAACCACTTCATTAAATTTATCAAAATAAGCTTGTTTATCTTTACTTTTGAAAAAATGCTGTCTATTAAAAAATCTTGTGATGCAATCAAATTCATATAAACGATTTAAAATCATTTTTTCTGTTTTCACATCTAATTTTTTACTTTTTACGTAATTAATAACCTTAATATTCGTATCCATTTTTTGCATAATAGATGTTTGTTTTGTTAAGGAAGCATCATTATCATCTAATCTATTCAAATAATAAATCGTTTTCTGTGTAGTTGATATTGTTTTAGCATTAGTTAATACATCAATAAAAAACTGTTTATCTTCCGCATATTTCATTTCTGGATATCTTATATTATTATCCTTTAATAAACTTGTTTTCATCATTCTTGAACGTGGTCCTAAATGTTGAAAAATATGAGGAATAGAAGTGGCAAGAACTCCTCTTCTTTCCATACATGATTCATGTTCTCCAACAATTTTGCTTGATTTAGATTCTACTTGAATTGTTTTCCCTACTACGTAATCATCTTTAGACTCTTCTAATATTTGATACAATGCTTCTAATCCATCTTGCTCCAACCAGTCATCTGCATCTAAAAACGTAATGTAAGGAGAGGTAGCTAATTCAATTCCTAAATTCCTTGGCTGTGCAGGTGTCCCGGTATTTTTCTCTAAAAACACAACAACAATATTCGCATACTTCTTCGCATACTCTAACAGCATCGGGCGAGACATATCAGTAGAACCGTCATCTACTAAAATGTATTCAATCTCACTAAAATTTAATGTTTGATTGACGACCGAATCAATCGTTTTTGTTAAATATTTTTCTGCATTATAAACAGGTGTTACCACCGTTACTGCTCTGTTTTTTTTCTTTTTTAAAACATTAAAGATACTTGCTTTTTTATTAAAGATAAAGTATCCATCACTATTGTAGTTTATATTATTTTGTTTTTCAAAACTGGATTTATTGTAAGTATTAGACAATCTTTAACACCGTCTTTCTGTTACACTTTTATTTTTTATCATTCCATAAAAATACCATTTTATATTATACACTTATTATCAACCAACTTAAACATATCAAGATAATAGACCCATTTAATGTCTAAAACGCTCACGTCCTGTGAGCAGCGGTGAGGCACCACACCCTGTGGAAGACAGTTGCTCAAATTAAGCCTCCTTGAACTTCTTGGTCCTTTTAGTACTTCTTTTTGAACACGCACTTGTATGTAATTTTCTCAATCCGAAATAAGAAAAGCGCAAGCGCCCTTGCTCAGCCCCGAAGAAAAATGTTCTCTTGACTCAAAAAGTGTTCTTTACTTTTAGAGGCAAGAGGTTATCTTTCACAGGGGCTAGGCGCTGGAGCTAGACACTCATCTAAGTTGAAAAATTTTATACTTTCTGATCTTATAAAATAACAGACCTAAGCATCCTCCAACACAATCTACAACAACATCCGATTTAAGGGGAGTTCGTCCATTTGTAAATAACTGATGCGTCTCATCTAATATAGCATAGATCATCACAAACAAGAAACTAATCACTATCGCCTTAACTGTAGAATTTATATAGTTTCTCACCGCTCGTATCGTAAAAAATGCAAGGATAAAAAAGATCGTTAAATGAGATGCCTTCCTTATAAAAAATTCAATAAAATGTGCAACCCCCAAAGCCTGTACACTTATTTCTTTCCCAGCATAAATAAAGGATACCGGAGAAAGAAAGGAATGCAGGAAATTACTTTCTTCCAAGGCCTGAAGCCATGGTGTAATATCTTGATCCTTATATGGCTGTGAAGAAAATGCAAAAATAATGGCAAGAATAAGAAGAATAGGCATCCACAAAAATAAAGTTTTTTTCATTAAATTCTCCTTTTTTATTCGACTATTTTTAATATTTTATCACTTGTTGATAAAATGTGTCTAAACCTTATGAATTTCAAGCTACCCTATCGAAACAGACGGAAAACCATCTAGAATACCCTTTTCTAACCCAGCTATGCAACAAGTCCTTTTTTTGCTATTCTTTATGTAGTTTATCAAATTTTGTAAAGATGTGGAGGATTTTATTGAATGGAGTCTAATAAGCCAAAGAAGAAAAAACGGGTATGGCTAAGAATAACACTCAGTATCTTACTATTAGTAATACTTGCTGTAGGAGCATATGTAGTTACTGTCTATAAATCTTTAACAGATGCAGTCGATACGATGCATCAGCCTGTTGAAAGAACAACAAGCAAACGGGTTGAAACCATAGAATTAAAGAATAAAGAGCCTTTTTCTATTTTAATGCTAGGTGTAGATGAACGAGATGGGGATAGTGGACGCTCTGATACAATGATCGTATTGTCGGTAAATCCAAACAACAACTCTGTTAAGATGCTGAGCATTCCTCGTGACACAAGAACGGAAATCATTGGACATGGTACAACGGATAAAATAAACCATGCCTATGCATTTGGTGGTGTTGCTATGTCCATGGACACTGTAGAAAATTTTCTTGATATCCCAATTGACTATTATATGCAGATTAATATGGACGGGTTTAAAGATATCGTCAACTCTGTTGGTGGAGTAACGGTTAACAACGACTTAGATTTCACATATGAAGGAGTACACTTTCCGAAAGGATCTATCAATTTAGATGGGGAAAAGGCTCTAAAATTTTCTCGTATGCGTTATGATGATCCTCGTGGTGATTATGGCCGTCAGTTAAGACAGCGAGAAATCATTCAAGCGGTTATAAAAGAAGGTGCAAGCTTAAATTCACTAGCTAATTTCGGTGATATATTTAATGCATTAAGTAAAAATATTAAAACGAATCTAACCTTTGATGAAATGGTAGAAATTCAACAGCATTACAAAAATGCAGCTAATAACATTACACAAGAGACGATTACAGGTTCCGGGCAAACCATTAATAAAGTTTGGTATTTAGTAGTTCCTGAGAGTGAAAAAGAAAAAATTCAAAACGAAATGAAAAAACAATTAGAAATAAAGTGAAATTTCAATCAAGAAGTTGATCCTAAGCACAGATAAAGGAAGATTCACTAGATTTACAGCATCGGCATCTATACTTTAGAGCTAGACAAAAATCTGATTTGAATAAAAAAAATCCTTTCCCTTTTTAGCTTAAACAGGGAAAGGTTTTTTTCATTATATATATCTACCACTTTTATTTAAAACATTCCCCGACATTTCTCGGGAAATAATATGTCGTGTTTTGTTGATATGTTTTTGGTTTTTTCTTTGGCATATTGCGGTATATGTTATATATACAATAACTTCTTCTAGTGTTATTCCTTTTCCTAATAAAATAAAATCGAAGGGATGGATAAATAATGAAAATCAAAGCAGGTAGTTGGAGATTATTAAGTGCTCAAGATAAACAATTTATTCTGCAGACTGTTAGCAGCTTATCAAAATTCAAAGGAAGAACCAATTAATCATTCCCTATTCGATCACTTCTTAGATCCCTACATCTCATAGAGTTCAATTGGAAGTCCATCTGGATCTGCAAAAAATGTATATTTTTTATGTGTAAAAGGATCTGTTCTTATTGCTTCCGCTTCAATAAAATATTCTTTTAAATAACTTACTGTCTCGTCTATATTTTCCACTTCAAAAGCAATATGGCGCAAGCCGGCAGCTTCAGGATAACTCGGCCTTTCTTTCGGGTTAGGAAAGGAAAATAGTTCAATTTGATACACATCGTTTACTTTAAGGTCGAGTTTATATGATTGTCTTTCTTCACGGAAAACTTCTAATGACGGCGTAAATCCTAATATATCCACATAAAAATGTTTCGATTTTTCGTAATCACTACAAATAATGGCAATATGATGAATCCTTTTCACTTTCAACAACTTATGCACCTTCCTTTAGTAACGAATCAACTAATGCATTCTATACCTAACGATTAAAAGAAATAAGTTATGATATATTCAATAACTTTAGAACTGTCTCATTCTTGCATAAATATTTTTATTTCTATCGGATTTATACTAATTATCACAATCAAACATAACTACTATCAAATACCGAATGAAAAATTTACCATTTATATTTTAACATACTTTTAGATAATATGGATAAATTTACTTACTCCGTATCCGTTTTGCTTGGTTGCACAGGCTTCTTTATATCAGGAGATTTTATCCCATTATTCTCAGGTACTTTTAGCGCTTCGCTTTTTTGGTGTTTATAAAATTCTGAAACTGTTGAATTATTATCTACTAATTTCCCATTCACTTTTTCAATAGATTCTATTAATTCATCATAATCAACTAGTAATAATTGCGGACTTTTCCCGTTTGGCAACAAAAGATTGGTTATTTCTCCTGTAAAAATACTGGATAATGAGCTGTGTTTTTCAAGAAGCAGCTGTCTTATAGTCCCGGTTCCTGTTAATAAAAAACTTGTATCTGCCTCTATTGTCTTTATTTCTCCATACAAAGATAAAGTGCTGTTATTAACAATTGGAATATATTTGTTTATCACAGCCTGCTTCTCTACAATAACTGTCGCCTCTTTTGTTTGCTTCAACTCTTCCACTTCTGACTTAGCTCTTAATACAAGATTGGCTTCATTAGATACTTTATTCAGATGTGTATCTTTTAAAAAAACCTGCCCTTTACTTGCAATCAATGTTTGATCTTCCACCTGTACATTGTCCAAATAAAGAAAATGGTTATTTTGATCCGTACTTGTAAAATTTCCATTTATATTTATATCTCTAATCATTATGTAATCAGCATTCACTACTATATCTCCATTAAACTCCTTATTGTCACCGCTAAGAACAAGATAATTAGCTGCCTTCACAGTAGATGAAGCACCGCTTGATTGCAGTTGAATACGGTTTATATGATCGATTTTATTATTGTTTACTGTGAATTCGACTTCAGCCTGCTTTAAAACCATCTTATTTTCCGCTCTTAATATAGCTCGTAAAGTCACTGCATACTCATACTTTACACCTGAAATATTGATTTCTGTATCTGAAATATCCTCTATCTTTCCTTTATTATCTGTTACTGGATTTCCAACTGTTACCTCTTTTATATTATCTCTTTTATTATCAGTTTCCCTTTTTTCAACAATCAGCATATAGCTAGTTAGCATCACACTAAAAACAAACAGAAAAAGTATCGTCCGTTGCATACTAATCGATAATTTAGACCATTTCCCCAATTTAAATCCTCATTTCTCCCTTTTAAATCAAACCTTAGCATTTTATTATAGTGTAACCTCAAATAGCCCCGTCGCGCTACGGTGCTAATTTTGCTTGCATGAGTGTCTATCCTGACATGAGGGGTTGTCTCTCTCAATGTGTCCGCAGCCGGAATACACTTCGCTTTCCATGGGGCGGGCGCCGAGCCTCCTCGGAGTAAACTCCTGCGCGGTCTCGCTTGTCCCGCAAATCCCATAGTATTCCGGCTGCTCTTTGCTTCAAAATTAGCCAATTATGTACCATGATGCAAATTTTATTTGCATAGTTGTCTGTCCTGAAAAAAGAATTGTGTTCTCGATAAGTCTGCAGTCAGAATACATTAAAGTAGAAACCAAGAAGCAGCCACTTTTCAGGGTAGCTCATCCATAAAAAAAGAAGATGCCACATAATAGTAGTAACATCCCCCCTCAATACGATCATTAAGAACCAAACTTATTAGCCGCAGCCTTTTTCTTCGATTTTTGTTTTAGAATATAATAAAAAAAAGCAAAATGGCCAACTAGGTTTCTCTTCCATAATCTTTTTGGCTCCTTCACCATTCGATACAGCCACTCTAACCGCAGTTTTCGAAAGATTGCCGGGGCTCTATTTACATTTCCAGATGAAAAATCAATAAAAGCACCTACAGCCATAATAAGCGTACAATGTAATTTGGAGCGATTTTCAGCAATCCACTTTTCCTGCAGCGGCATTCCAAAACCTACTAATAAAATATCCGTTTTTTTATTCGTAATTTCCTCTATAATAGATTCAGAATCATCGTGATTATAATAGCCATGATGCTCTCCAACAAATTCTAATTGTTTATACTGCTGCTGCAAATTTTCAAGTGCAGCTTTTGCAATTCCTTGTTTTGCCCCTAGAAGAAAGATACGAAATGTTTGATTTTGACTATTTAAATGCTGAAACAGTGCAGGAATAAAATCCGTGCCATTTAAATTCTCTTTAAATTGAAAGCCGTAAAGCTTTGCACCAATTTCAATGCCAATTCCATCATTTAATAATAGATGACTATTATTAATTATATCTCGATACTTGCTATCTTCTTGAGCAAGATTATAACAATGATCATTTAAGAAATATAAATCAGTAGATTTTTTCTCCATTAAACAATTATCAATATAATGAATTACTTCTTCTGTATTTGTGATATTAACATGAATATTTCCAAGCCATCTTTTTTCCATTACAAATCGATTCTCCTATTAAGCAATTCTGTGTGGGTATATTATATAAAAAAAATGAAATGGATACAATCTTACTCCCAAAGCAAAACGTTGTATTTGCTGATTTTTGTCGAAATTAAAAGAATAGTAAATGTTTTCTCTTATAGTCTATAATGGTAAAATAATTTTAATTCCACTAATATTTCATCCCTAAATGCTTAATTATGTTTGTACTCAAATTATCCAAGATAAAGGCAAACCATCTGAAAAGATGGGACGCAAAGCTTCAGGTCTAAGGTAAATATATTACATTACTAGGATGGCTGGGCCACCTTATATATATAAGGAGGTTTATTACCGTGATAAATTTGTTTCCTACCGATCTACTCATTTCAAAAAATTTAGATCCTGATTGGATACAGCTAATAGTTGAGGCCAAACGATTAGGCTTAACACCGGAACAAATACGTTCTTTCCTTTTGCAAAAATAATTTTCACTAAATACATTTATGAAATCGCTTTACCTATTAAAACCGTCTTAATTTTTCACCACTTATTCATTCTATTTCTTTTTCCTTTTTTTTGGTCAAAAAAAGACAGTACCAAAATTGGTACTGTCTTTTTCAACTATAGAAAACCCTTTATGAAATAACGAAGCAACTCTTTTTTACGTCTGTTCTCCAACGTTATATTAGGAAATTCCTTTACCTTGATTGGTGTAATAAAAAAATGACTATTCATCTTTTTATTTATAGATGGAATGATTGCAATCTCTCCTTTTTTGGCTCCTTCGCTAATTTGCTGATAACCATCAACCGCCAACCCAGTTGTTACTTCATTTTCTTGTATGTTTCCATTTTCAATAATGTATATTTTATTTGTTCCCTTTTTATTTAAAATGCTTTTTTTCGGAATTGTGATAGCGTTTAGCACTTTTTCAGTAATAACCTGCACATCAACATGTGTTCCGCTAACAAATTCTTTTGGCTGCTCATTTAAAGTAAGTGTAAAAGGATACAGACTGTCTTTTTTTATCGATGCCTTATCCTTTGGGAGAGCTGAGACAAAATCTACCGTGCCTGAATATACTTTTTTATTTTTATCTTTTACTATTACTTCCATTCCTTTTTTTATCTTCGTTCTTTCTGACTCCGTTACTATTCCTTCTACCTTCTGTTCCTCTGATACGATTGTTATAATAGGATTGGCTAAATCCTCTTTTATGGATGCAACATAGCCTGAAATAGTACTTTTTTCCGTTGAATTACCCAGTGCTTCTTCATTTTGCTGAATCAGCAGCTGATTCTTTTCCATTACTGCATCTATTTTTGCCATTTCTTGTTCTTTGTCTAAAATTTGCTGTTGAATGGATGTCTTCATTACTTGGTCAGTGTTTGTGCCTGTATTTGTATTTGTATTTGTATTTGTGTCTGTATTTATGTTTGTATTTGTGTTTGTATTAAAGTTCGTGTTTATTTCACCAGTATTCGTCGATAGTGATAAATTTGTTTGCAAACGAGATAATTCATTTATTTGTGTTTGCAAACTGCTTTTTTCCTTTATTAGTTGATTTATTTCCAGTTGCAGCCCATCCGTCATTTGTTTGGCATTGTAATTGGTATATGCAAGCAATGGTGTATTCGCCTGTACCATTTCTCCTTTTTGCACTAAAAATCCACTAAAATTCCCTTTATTATCATCCAAATATACTGTCTGTTTTTCTAAGGCTGTGCTTATCCCTTTTTTGTTCATCTTTTGCAGCAAATCTCTTTCGGCTACTTTTGTCCATTTATGTGCATATATACTTCTGTCGAAAGAATGTTTCGATTTGATTAACACTCCAATATTACAAGCAATAAACAAAAGAATAACAATACATAGTGTGTATTTTTTCCATCCCATACATATCCCTCCCTTCTATAGTAATTCTTCTAATTTCCAATATTGAGTTAATACCGCTATCAGAAGAAAAAATACATAAAGAACTATTACAATTAAGAAGATGAATCGACGGCTTTTCCCCGAAAGAATGCTTAAATATTTATATTGGATATAGATCATCCATATTTTAAATAACGTAATCTCCGCACCAATATAATAGAAGATTTGTTTTGTTGTTAAAGCTTGTACAATAATTCCAAATGAAAAAATGGACGATAAGGATGTTAAGCCAAAAAACAGCTGTAAAGGAATCAGCAACAGCTTCTCTAAAAGCAAAACAAAAGCAGCTAAAAGCTGAATATGCAGCAGTTTTTGATAATCTATTTCAGTAAAAACATAAAAATATAAAGGCACTAAAAATAGGTTAATAGACAAAAATACCCATGCCCAGCTAACTTGTCCAATCGCAAATAATAATTTATTCAATTCAAAGTCATGAGCATTGTACTGTTCTAATTCTCTTGAAACAACCTCATTTCCAATACCTAAAAAGGAGCTTATTCCATACAGAATGGTTGTTAGGATAAAAAGAATAACAATATTTTTTGTTAATCCTATTATTTTTTCTTTTCGATCAAGTTCATATGAAGCAGTATTCATATCCTTTAATCCACTTATTACTTGGGCATAAAAATCCACCCTAAAACTCCTCCTTTTTATCCGTGCATGATTTAAATAATAGCTTCAATCATTAGTTTATTCAACTATTCAAAATAATGTTTCCATATAATTTATCCAAAATTAATACGCAAAAAATCCGTCAACTCTGCTTTCGAAAAAAATTAGAAAAACAGTTTCCATAACGCAAAACTTATTTAACAAGATGATGACTACCTTATTTTAACCTAAAACCATTTTATGTAAAGATATTCTAGCATTTCCGCTCCTACCTGTCGACAAACACCCCCTTTCTTCTCCATATATATGTGATCTGATGAAGTTCTTGTTGGGGAGTTTTATCGATTTTTGTACTAGTTTAAGTTAACCCTTCCTTCCTTTCGTTTATCATTTCCGATAAAACAAAAAAGAGGCTGAGACATATCTAAATAGATAATAGGTAAAGAAAAACATTCTCTAATTTAGCACGTAAATGGTTACTTCTCTATACTGGTTATTTATTTTTTTTATTAGAGTTAACTCAAACTTCGCACCTTCAAATTCGTTTGCAAGTCTTGATATTACTCAGTTTAAGAACAATAAAATGGGAGGCTTGTTTTTTACTGTGGGGGTTGCTTTCCACTACGGGTTGCTTCGCTTTCCGCGGGGTGGGACCTGAGCCTCCTCGGCGTTGCCTTGCGGGGTCTCAGCCTTCCCACATTTCCCGCAGGAGTCTTCGCACCCTCCGTTACAAGCAACCTGTTTTAGAATAAGTTCTTGTCTTCGAATTTTATGACAAGATATGATTGCAAACATATTAGCGTTGATTTTTTTATGTTGTTATTCAACGTTGTTCTACCAAAATGTGCCGCTTGAGTCTATTTCTATAACATAGATGTTTTTACCAATTCAACAACAACTAATGGATCAAACAGCTTGATTGAAGTGGAAGGTGCGAGACTCCTGTGGGATTAGCGGGTTAGATGAGACCTAAGCAGGCGCTTGCGCTGAGGAGGCTCATCGCACGCCCCACGGAAAGCGAGCATCCTGAAACGAGAATCTTGCCCCTATTTATAAGGAATAATGTTTGCAAAAAAACACCCATAATCCATCATCCTTTTCTAATTACTCTAAACCAAGTTATGCTAATACATGAAGAGGAATTTATAACTGCGAAGTTTGAGTTAAGTATAAAAACTATGTTGTTCCATTGCGCTACAAACACTCGTTTTCCGCGGGAAGTAGAGTGTCTTCCGCTTCATTCCACTTCGTTTTTAAAGGCTATTTTCTAATACCTAATTCTTTTACCAAGAAAAAAATGAAATAGATTGGAAAATGGAGCAGCCTGCATACACCTAGACTCCGATGGGATTAGCGAGGAAGCTGAGACCCTGCAGGCAAGAGGGCCGAAGCGGCTAAAGTCGAGCCTCACGGAAAGCGAAGTGTATGCAGGATGCGGGTGGTTACCATAAACCTTTTTTTCACATGAATAAAAAACCCAAACCATGATGCGAAATATTTTTTACATCTTCGTATCATGGTTCGGGTTTATCTTCGGCTGGAATACTTATGTCCCAGCTTCGTTTTGCTATAAGTACATATTTTTTCTCATTCTTTTTCTTTCATATTCCCTAAATCCTGCTGAAATAAGGTAAAACGAAACTAATAACAGCAAATAACCTATTAACGGAAAAAGGACAATCCATTGTGTATGATTAAAAAAGGATCGGGATTGGCCAATTAAACCAGACCATTCATGTGTAATGGAAAGATAGATTCTTGAATCAGGTTGAAATATAGTACCTCCAAAAAATAAACTAAATATGCCCAATTGTCCGATAAGATGAAGAACTTGAATCGTTTCATTTAAAAATAATATAGAAAGATTCCCTTTTAATTCTGGAAAAATATGCTTCTTCATTATATGCCATTTTCTTCCTCCTAATGTTTCTGAAGCCATTACATATAAACTTTTGTTTGTTTCACAAGTTTTAGCGTATACCACATCATATACTCCCGAAACACCTAATACTGTCATTAAAAAAGCTTGAATCCATACTAACGATATACTCGACATACTTGAGTTAATATTAATTGGCAGCATAATAAAATAAATAATTACAACTGGTGGTATGCTGTTTAAGATTGTTATTTTACTTTTTTTAGGAGAAATTCTTTTTCCTGTTAAAGCATGTGTAATTCCTAATACCGTTCCAATTATCAGCCTTAAAGCGGCGACGATAATGATGGTGAATATTGTATACTTCGCGCCGTATAACATATGGGTTAAAATATCGTATCCCCATTTATCTGTCCCAAATAAAAATTCTTTCGACGGAGGAAGTGGAGGTGCTACTAATTCCTCGCCCTTATCTGTTTGAATATAGCCCACCTTTAGTGAAAAATCTTCTGCATATGGTGCCAAATACGGTCCGAAAAAACTAATCAAAAGAAAAAACATTAACAGTACTAGTCCTAAAAACAGTTTATAATTTAGTTTTTTAAGCATGGGCGATAATCCTTTCTACAAAACGTATTGTCATTTTCAATAGAAAAAAAATCGAACCATACAAAAAAAATATTGCCAATAAACAAAAAATCACAAGATTGTATTGATAACCAAATGTTTTTGCCGTTTGAAAAAGCAAGGAAGTCATTCCCCGTAAATTAAATAAGTATTCTACTATAAACAAATTGCTGATCATAATAGAGACAATCTTATGTAGATCTGCTTTGAAAAACGGGGTTACATTTGTAGTGACATGATATGTATATATTTGTTTTTTGCTTAATCCCTTTGAAATGGCAGTAAGAATATAATCTTGTGTCAGAACATCCTTTGTTTTTTCATTTAACATTTTTATTATATACAGAAGCGGAATAACAATAAGAGATAACAAAGGTAAAAGCATCGCAGGCTCATCATTGCTAAAGGATGCCACTTTTGCTACTTTAATACCTGTTTGCTGATAAATAAACGTTATTAATAATTGCATTAATAAAATGAAAACAAAGTCTGGCAAAATTCCTAAAAAGCCAATTATTTTATTAAAAAAACGTTCACTATTTTTCCATAACCAGATGCCCAAAACAAAACCCAGCACCAGAATAATCAAACCGGCAACAAGCAAATAAAGAAAAGAAGCTAAAAAGTAACTTCCCATATCGGCAAATAAAAAATTTGTTCTGTCTCCTTGTATGTAATAATAGGAATCTCCCGTAAATAATCCTGTTACAAATTGTTCTATTAAACTATATATAGTATGTAAAGTGAATGTTATATTCTCTCCAGTTGGAGAAAACACAAGCGGAAATGCAGCCAACACAAAAATAAATAAAATACTAATAAATTGAGTAAATATACCTTTTATGTAAGTCATTCTTTTCTATATCCTTTCACAGTTTTCTTTCTGCTATTGCTGTATCTCTTCTTTATCCTCCCTTTCCTTTTCCATGCATCACTCCTATCCATTATCAAAAAAGCCAACCCTTATTATTCTTAACTGTGTGATTATTCTAAAATTTCTTTTCGGAAATTATTGTAATTATTCAACATAAGTATATAATTACACTTATATTGAATATTTTATTATTGGAGGATGGATTATGAGCGGCGAAACATTACCACATTGGATTTGGCTTATTTATTATCTTATTATAACAATAACACTAATTTTCTGTATTTTTAAGCTAATTCAAAAGAAAAATAGCAAATTTTCTATTATTACGATAATAGCCTCTCTCTTACTCCCAATCATCAGCTTTATTCATACCATTGCAAGAGAAGAAGGAACCGAATTAGATTATATGATTACGGCATTATCCAATCGAGAACTTTGGCCTTACAGCATTATTGCCTGTTCCTTCTGTTTATTATTATGGTGGATTGTCTTTTTTCAACAAAATAACAAACAAAAATTGATTTTTACGATTCCCACAAGCCTAGTTCTTCTTTCTTTATACTGTTATCCATACGTATATATGTCCATGTATAAGGATTTAACTAATGGTTCTATGGCTGGTTATGTTTGGATGCTTATTATTTTCTCGATTGCTGCTTTTGTAGGAAAACATACAAACAACCTTTTTTCAATAATCGTCGGCAATATCCTATCTATTCTTATTTCTTACTACTTTATTGTTAATTGGAATAAAGACATGAATAGTAGTGGTTATTTTAAACCTTTATCACCTGAACAGCTGCTACTTTTCACCAGTATATTGATGATTATTCCACAACTACTTTTCATACAGTTCAGCAAGAAAATAAACAAAGAAAGAAAAAAATGAAATGAGATTAACGTTATTGCAGAAGGATGTGTTGACTTCTGTGAAGCAATTGCTCTTTTTGCTAAATGACAAAAAACAGCGCAAATTATTCACGCTGTAAAAAAGGAAGGATATTAGGAGTTTTAATTGATTTTTTTTAGGAGGACTTTTGTTTAAAAAAGATTTTTTTAACAGGGAGGATAAGAAATAATTGGGTTTGTTTTCATTTTGATGATTAAAGTTATGTGGAAGACAAAGAAGGTAAATAGGGCCATATTTCTGATTGAATCATCTGCTCTAATTGCGTTATTCTTGTTTGATATTGTGCTATTTTTTCATTGTTTTTCCCTTGCATAATAATGAGTGCAGCAAGCAAATCATTTATATTGGGTACAGTGTTCATTGACATCCCCCTTTTATTGATTTATGGAATAGTCTGTTCGGCTCTTTTGGAATCTAAAAATTTCACATGTTCCGCAATCACTTCGGTTACATAGATTCTTTTTCCTTCTTGATTTTCATAATTCCTTGTTTGAATTCTACCAACAATGCCAATTAACGAACCCTTTCTGCAATAATGGACCGTATTCTCTGCGGATTTTTTCCAAAAGGTACATTGTACAAAATCTGTTTCGTATTCACCAGCTTGATTGCGAAAGTTGCGGCCAACAGCAACCGTTACATTTGTAACAGATACTCCATCTTGCGTTACCCTTAGTTCGGGATCACGGGTCAATCTACCAACCAATGTGACTTGATTAATCATGTTTTCCTCCTTTCTGATGGGGATGTTTTTATGATACTAAAAAAAATTTCTAAAGGAAAATAGCGAAAATTAAGTTTTCAAATAGCTAACACGCTGAATTCTCATTTTTCTCTAGGCCATTTTTGAATTTTCAAGCCATTTTTCGTCGATTTCGCCAAAATTAACACTTTTTTAATTTTTTTATAAAAAAATTTGATTTTCCAACGCAGCCTAATTAAACACGCTGCAAAAAACACTAGTAAGGAGGAGGAAAAGTATTCTGTTAGAATTATAGAGAAATAATGAAATTCATTCCTTATAAATAGGGGCTTGCTTTCCGTTTCAGGAGGCTCAAGCGTAGCAACCCGTAGTGGAAAGCAATCCCCACAATAAAAAACAAACCTCCCATTTTTATTGTTCTTAAACCGAGTAATATCAAGACTCGCAAACGAATGTAATGGTGCGAAGTTTGAGTGAATAAAAACAAAAAAGATCCCCTTTGCCTGCAGGGAATCTTTTTGTTTTTTATTTGTTATAACCATCAATTACCGTGTTAACTTGCTTCATTACATCTTCTTTAATTGCTGCTAATTTAGAAGAGCTCTCTTCTAATGAAGGACTAGTTACACTGAAATAGAATTTTGCTTTTGGTTCTGTGCCTGATGGGCGTAAGCAGAACCAAGATCCATCCTCTAAATGGTATTTAATAACATTTGATTTTGGAAGATTAATGATTGACTCTGTTAATCCAGCAAGTTTTTTGCTTGTTAAATAGTCTTCAACTGAAACTACTTTTAAGCCATTAACTGCTGTAATTGGTTCTTTGCGGAAAGTATCCATAATATAAGTTATCTGCTCTGCTCCATCTTTCCCTTTTAAAGTCAGAGATTCTAACCCTTCTTGATAAAAACCATATTTACCGAAAATTTCTATTAAACCTTCATATAAAGTTAATCCTTTTGATTTATAATAAGCTGCAACTTCTGCTGCAAATATAGCAGATTGAACAGCATCTTTATCACGTACAAAGTCACCGATTAAATAGCCATAGCTTTCTTCATACCCAAAAAGAAAAGTATGCTGACCAGTTTGTTCGAATTCCTTAATTTTCTCACCGATAAATTTAAAGCCAGTTAATGTGTCTATTGTTGGAATGCCATATGCTTTTGCAATCGTTCTGCCAATTTCAGACGTTACGATGGTTTTGATTACCGCACCGTTTTCAGGCAATATCCCTTTTTCTTGCTTCTCTAATAATAAGTATTCAAGCATTAATGCGCCAAGCTGGTTTCCTGTTAGAACAGTGTATTGACCATTCAAATCCTTTACTGCAACTCCAAGACGATCAGCATCAGGGTCTGTTCCAAGCAAGATATCTGCATCTATTTCTTTCCCATAACGAATCGCAATTTCAAATGCCGCATGCTCTTCAGGGTTCGGTGATTTTACAGTGGAAAAATTAGCATCTGGAAGCTCTTGCTCTTTAACAACGGTTACATTTTCAAAACCAAATGCTTTTAAACCATCGCGAACTGGCTTATTTGCTGTTCCATGTAATGGAGTAAACACAATTTTTAAATCCTTTACTTCTGGCAAATCGCCATTTAGTTGAATCGTTTTTACTTTTTCCACATATGCTGCATCTACTTCTGCACCAATATATGTTAATAAGCCCTTTTCAACCAGTTCTTTCTCTTCTAGCACTTCAATCGTTAATTCATTTTCTACTGCATTAACATACTTAATAATCGTATCTGCCGCTTCTGGAGGAAGTTGACCACCATCTTCTCCATATGCTTTAAAGCCATTATACTCTGGAGGATTATGACTTGCCGTAATAACTACTCCTGCAAATGTATTTAAATAGCGGACAGCAAAGGATAATAATGGGGTTGGACGTAATTCTTCAAATAAGTAGGATTTTACTCCAAGGTTTCCTACTACTTTTGCTACTTCTAAAGCAAATTCAGGAGATTGGTGACGAGAATCATAGGCAATTGCTACACCACGATTCATTGCGTCTTGACCTTGTTCTACTATGTACTTTCCAAGCCCTTCTGCCGCTTTGCGAATCGTATAAATATTCATACGGTTAATTCCAGGACCTAATTCACCACGCATACCGCCTGTTCCAAATTCTAGATGTTTATAAAAACTATCTTCCAATAATTTCTCAGACTGCTGTAATTCTATTAATTTAGCTTTTAAGTTGGGTTCTAAATCTGAAAAGTTAGTCCATTTTTCAACAATATTTTTATAAACCATATTCCCGGTTGCCCACCTTTTATATTTTTATTTTAACTAGTTTAACATTACCTAAATTTTGTATATAAGTAAAGCTTTTTTAGTGATTGCTTGCATCATATGGATATGTCTATGTGTTGATAAGCAACCGCTTTATTATGCAGTTCCTCTTGCGTAAAAGTAAAGCTTTAAGCGCTTTAAATTTTTTCTGCTGTGCTACCCTGAAAAAAGGATTGCACCCTCTATTAGTCCGCAGCCGGAATACACTTGTAGGCAAGCTTCGAACCTCCTCGTGCTACTTGTTGTGGGCTCTTATCTTTCCCGCAATTCCCATAGGAGTCTTCGTGTATTCTGGCTGCTCTCTGCTTATAAATTCAAGAATACTGCTTTTTTCATGTATTATCTAAATTTGCAATCCAATTTTCCTGAACAGCCAGCAGATTTAGGAATTCCTTATCCCCACTGATGTTAAGAACATGATTCACTCTCCAACTTTCCGCCACATTTTTGCTAGTGGTCCTCGTTCTTCGTAAATAGGATCTGCTTCTGGAAAGGCAGTATTTTGAATCTCTTTTTCTGCACCTTCTAAGTCTTCTTTTGTATTTTTTTTCACATTAAATGATTGTCCATTTGGATATGCTCCAACTACTTGGAAATCTGGTGATGCTGATAGCATTTTATGACCTGTTCCTGCCGGAAGCAATATGATATCTCCACTATTAATAATTACCTTTGTTCCAGTTTCTCCCCCTAACAAAAGAAGAGCAGATCCTTTTATCACACCCAGAACCTCATGTGAATTACTGTGATAATGATGATAATCAAAAATACCGTTAATCCATGTATTGCCCCACTTATTCGCCAAGAAAATTTTTTCTATTTTATCTTCGTTGTTTTTTAATACCTTTTTATAATGTAGAACAGGCAAGTATGGATTATTCGGTATAAATCCATTTTGTTCGAAATATAAAAGTGTTACATCTGGTTTTGTCATATAAACTCCCCACTTTCTTGTCTATTTCTCCTTACCCCCATTTTAATAAAATTATTCTTCGGCTATACACTACTATTTATGGTAAATGCTCCTCGGCACTCTTGATAGATAGAAAAGAAATAATAATATATCAGCATATCTTCTTATAGAAAAACAAAAAAACAATTACTTTCTATTAATTCTGACTATTTTTTATATCCTTCATTTGTCAACAAGACAGTCGATATAATAGATTGGACTTTATTTACGAACTAAATTTTCCCAAAACTAAATTATCAAAGGAGATGAGTATTGATGCATCTTAGCATTAAACAAAAATTAATCGGAAGTTTTGTATTAATTTCCCTGCTTTTCGGGATTGCTTCCTATTATTCCTATACAAATGCAAAACAAACAAACGAAACCTACCAATATGTAATTAACACTGTTACTGAAATGCGCTCTATTACCGAACAAATTGAAAAAAATATTGCGTTGCAGACAGGTTATTATCGAGGATTTTTGCTATATAGCGATTCTGACTATAAAAATCGCTTAAATGGTGCAAATGCTAATATTAAGAACTTAGTAGAAAAAGGGAAAATGGTGGCAACTGTTCAAGAAACCATTGATCGCTTAACAGAAATAGAGGAATTAAATACTCAGTTTGCCCAAGCAGCCAATTCAAGTATGAATCTATCATCAAATAATAAAGAGAAGCTTCAAAAAGACTTAGAACAAATTAATCTAATCACAAATAATTTAACAAATAAAGCAGACTCTTTTAAAACATGGATTAAAAAAGAAAGATTGGACCCAGCAATTGCCCAAGCAAAAAAAGATTCTGACACTCGCATCATGTATATGCTTATTATAAGTGCTTTTACTACTGTTTTAGCCGTCATTATTGGTCTAAGTCAATCTCTATTCCTATCAAGGACGTTAAATAAACTAAAAGAAGGAACCAAAAAAGTAGCTAACGGAAATTTAAACATTGATCCTATCACCATCACACAAAAAGACGAACTATATGAATTAAATCAATCTTTTAATCAAATGAAAGAGAATCTAATTGATATGATTCAAGGAATTGCAGCAAACTCTGATCATGTCGCTGCATCTGCGGAACAATTAAATGCAAGTGCAGAGCAATCAAGTAAAGCATCCGAGACAATTGCATCATCGATTCAACAAATTGCAAGCAGCAATGAATTTACCGATTCTAGCATCCAAACAAATTCTCAAAGTATTGCATGTATTTTAGAAAACATTTTAAAAATCTCAAATGACGCTAAGATTGTTTCAGAATTGTCGGAAGCAGCAACAAATAAAGCAGAAAAAGGAGCAGCTTCTGTTGAGCATAATTTATCGCAAATGCAATTTATTCAAGAATCAGTTGCTCGTATCAATTCTGTCATTACCTCTCTTTCTGAACGCTCAAAGGAAATTGATACCATTTTAACTATTATCAGCAGCATTGCAGAACAAACCAATCTTTTAGCATTAAATGCGGCGATTGAAGCTGCGAGAGCCGGAGAACATGGCAAAGGATTTTCCATTGTTGCAGATGAAGTCCGCAAGTTAGCAGAACAATCACAAACATCCGCTAAAAGCATTGCCGATTTAATTGCAGCCATTCAAAAGGAAACAGCAGAATCTGTATCGATTCTTCATGAAACAACCAGTACTGTTCAAAATGGAGTCGAATTATCGAATGAAACCGCTCAATCTTTTTCAGAAATACTAAGCAGCACAAAAAATGTTACGCCTAAACTAGCCGAAGTAACCGAAACTTTATCAAGTATTACCGACAATATAAAAGAAGTGGATTCTACGGCCAAAGAAATTGTTTCCTTGTCAAAACAAAATGCCAGCGCAACAGATGAAGTAGCTGCATCAACAGAAGAACAATTAGCTTCTATGCAAGAGATTAACGCTTCAGCTGAAGCACTCGCAAAAATGGCAGAAGAACTTACTGAACTCGTTGGAAGATTTAAAGTATAATATTTCTAATCTATTTATAGAGACTGTGCTCTAAACAATCCAAATTTTTGACACAGTAAAGCAACCCGAATCGACTTCGCTTCCCAAGAATGCAAAGTCGATTAAGGCTGCCGATTAAATATCTATGCTATAAAAAACAGACTTTATTCAATTGCCTCTATTCTAATCTCTTCTCAAGCCGAATTGCCTTCCATATGCTCCAAACAAAATACACTCCAACAGTAATTACTAGCCCTAATAAGAATAAAAACAAAAAATGAATACCTGACATCACTTGTTGCGTATCAGTAGTTTGTGGATTTTTCATCCATTCTTCCATTGATATACTTAACCAATTATTCATAAAAGTAATACTGATAGCCGTACCAAGCACCATCCCGATATTCCTTAAAAGAGCAATGGTGCTGCTCATCATACCTAAAAACGGCAGAGGAACATAAAACATCATAATACTGTAGTTAGGAGACGTTAAAATCCCCATCGCAAAACCAAGTAAGCTTAAAACAAGCAGCAGTATTGGTAATGTAGTGTTTTTCGATAACAACCACAATCCGAACATACTTGCACTCAATAAAACTAACCCTATTAAAACCACTTTAATACTTCCATATCGATCGGATAAAGAACCGCTAACTGGTCCAAATAACGCTAATAATAATGGATAGCACATTAATAATATTCCTGAATGATCGGCTGAATATCCAAGCACACCGCGTAAATAAAATGGCAGGATCACCATAGAAGCAAAAGTCACACAATAGCTGATTATCAAAATAAAGCCACCTGCCCGCACCATGGCAGAAGAGAAAATCTTCGGATGAATAAACGGATGCTCTACCCGCTTACTCCATAAGAGAAATCCGAAAAAACTGCCTATGCTAAGAAGCAAAATAAAGAACAAATTCGTATAGACAGTTCCTTCTCCAATGCTGTTTACTACATAAACAAAGGAAACAATGCTTAACCCAAATAATAGGCTGCCAATATAATCAAAGGAGGATTGCTTTCCCTTTTGATCAATCGGAATAAAACGCTGCGCCAGAAAAAAAGCACTAATGCTTATCGGTACAATCGTCCAGAAAAGCATATGCCAAGAAAATGCACTAATGATAAAGCCTCCAACAGATGGTCCTAATAATGCTCCCATTCCAACAGCTGTGCTAATAATGCCTAATGCCTTTCCCCTATGTTTTTCGGGATAAGCATCCGTAAGAATTGCCATATTTACGGCCTGAAGCATCGCTGCTCCGATTCCTTGCACAATTCTGCAAAAAATTAATAACAAAATCGAAGAAGAAAAAGCCGAAGCACCTGCTCCGATTGCAAAAACTAGATAGCCAATATTATGTATTTTCTTTTTTCCGTATTGATCTGCTAATTTCCCCATAAAAGGCAAAAAAAGCATAATAGAAAGCAAATATCCGTTTATAATCCATTGTGTCACTGCTAGAGAAGAAGAAAAATAAATCGAAATATCTGTAAGCGCAATATTAACAAAACCTGCTGAAAAGTGAGATAAAAAAGCGCCTGCACAAACAGAAAGAAGCAGGAGATGAGAATGTGATTTCTCTTCTTCTCCCCTCCCCATACTGTTTGCCGATACATAATTGTAAAAATCCACTTTTTTCATGCTCATCACCTTATTTGTTTGAGTATATAACTATCTTTGTTGTTATTCCAACTATACAGACAATCACGCTAATTCCCCCAGCAAAAGTCTGCTCCGCAGAGGCTCAAGCGTAGCAAAGTGTATTACGGCTGCGGACTCGTTGAGAGTCTGTACTACCTTTTTTCAGAGTAGCCTTACTCAACAACATCCACGCCGCCTACTCCTTACTATTTATACGCCAGCAGCTATACTTGATTACTTAACTTCTTATTCTGCTTTGCATCAAAAATTACATCCTCGGAGTCCGCCACCATTCCGAAAAATTGATCGATATTCTTTAACGTCATATCATGTGCTTCTTTCGAAAAAGCAGCAGTACAATCAGCTAAAAAAATAATATCATAATCAAGCATGAACCCATCTCTAGCAGTGGATTCCACACAAACATTCGTACTGACACCCGCCATCAATAAGGTCTCAATATTCATCGAACGAAGCACAGATTCTAATTTTGTATGAATAAACGCACTATATCGATGCTTAATTACAACAATATCCTTATCATCTGGAGCTATTTCATAAAAGTCTGCTCCCCAAGTATCTTTTCGACAAACATTTGCTTGGCTTTTATCTTTTAAGCGTTTTGTCCAAGTCACAGAATCAGTACAATCTTCATGTATCGTTTGGATATAAATGATGGGAATATGTAATTCCTTTAGCTCTATAATTAGCTTTTTTAAGGAAGGGAGCATTTGATCGACCATGCCAACATCCATACCTTGTCTCGCCAAGCTACCTTCCATATGACAAAAATCATTTTGAACATCCACAATAATTAAAGCACTTTTATCCAGATTCCAAGCTGCATTCATCCCATCCACCTCTTCCTTTTAAAAAATTCGAGAACGTTTAATTTCTCCCCCATATCCACTAAGACACTCACTCAAATACAAGCGTAGCCGAAGTGTATTCCGGCTGCGGACCCATTGAGAGAACCAGACCCTCTTTTCAAGATAGCCTATTTAGAGAGTTCCTTTACAAATTGCATATTAATTAAATCTTCATATTTATAACCTTTTGTATAAACACCAGTTTTCTCCACAACATCCATCGGCTTTGCAACAGACTCTTCCGTAATAATCCCATCTTTACTCCATAAATTATCAGCATAGGCACGGTCAAGGGCAGCTTTCAGACTATCTTCCGCAGTTGAAGGGAACTCTTCTTTTAAGACTTTCATTGCCAATTCATGATCCTCATCTACTGTTTTCAACGCTTTCAACATAGCTTTCACAAAGCCTTTGACCGTTTCGGGATCTTTATCGATGGTTGATTTTTTCACACTAAGCACAGAATATGGATAGTCACCAAGACTAGTAAAGCTGTAAAATGGTTCACCCCAAACACCTTTTTTAACGCCTTCTGTTATTTGCGGTTCAGCTCCATTTGCCATATCAGCTTTGCCTGATTCAACAAGCGGTACAACCGCACTTGCATCTGCTGGCTCCTCTAACTTCACATCTTTGTCTGGATTTAAACCTAAATCCATAATCAGCCAGCGAGTTAGCAGGTTCGGACTTCCTCCAAAGCGGCCAGCTGCAATCGTTTTATTTTTCAAAAAAGCAGCCAAGCCTTCTTTACTAGTATCTGTTAATGTTTGCTTTGTATCCGCCATTAAATAAACATTTGCACGATTTACGACATTTACAACCGATTGAATTGGATCAGAACTGCCGCTGTTCGCCATTTGGTTTGATTCCGGTCCTCCAATATTTCCCCAGGCATCTCCACTTACCACAGAGGTAACATGTGCTCCGCCAGTTGCAGTAATCACTTCTACATCCAAACCTTCGTCCTTAAAATATCCCTCTTTCATTGCAACATATAATGGAAGATAGCCAATTAAATGTACAGGCTCTGCAATCACAATTTTTTTCAATCCCCCCTTCGCTTCACCGTTTGATTTGGCACTTTCAGTAGAACACGCAGAAAGTAAAAGTAAAAAGATAATAGAAATAAGTGATAATAGTTTTATTTTTTTCATAATATCCCCCTTTTTATATAAACCGGCATCGCTACTGTCGATCTGCTTCAGTTCTCCATAAAACTCACTTCATTTATCCCATTTTTCTTCCTTTTAGCAGAATTTTTTCAAGCCAAACCGTTCCCAAATACATGACGATCGATAGGATTGACAGGACAACAACACCAACCCATACTAAGTTAATATTCATAATCTGCCCTGCATACAGGATCATTCTGCCGATTCCTTGCCTTGAGCTAATAAACTCTCCAACAATAGTCCCAGCTAATGCTAATGCAATATTTATTTTCAAACTGCTGACAATCCAAGGCATCGCAGTTGGGATGACAACTTTTGCGAAGACATGGCGTCGTTTTGCACCTAATGAGAAAAGCATCTTTTCCAAATCCGGATCGACACTCTTTACACCGCTATGTGCAGCTATTGCTGTGACAATAATCGTCATCATTAGAGCCAGCACGATTTTTGAACTAAACCCGATTCCAAATAAAATGACAAGCACAGGAGCAAGAGCCAATTTCGGCACCGCATTAAAAGCAATTAAATAAGGCTCTGCTATTCTTGAATAAAAGGAGGACCACCAAAAAGATAAACCTAATAATGCACCAAAAAATGTACCTAAAATAAAGCCAATAATCGTCGCACCAGATGTGTACAGAAGATCATCCAGTAATGTGCCTTCTTGAAAAGCTGTTCCAGCCGTTTTCCATATAATAGATGGACTGCTCCAATAGTAAGCATCTAAAATTTTTAACTTTGTAAGCAATTCCCATAACACAATGAATAGTACCCCAATGAATAGCTGCCCCATTAGCGTTATTCTTTTTATTCTTTTCTCCTTTGCCTCTTCATCTTCTATTATTGGTAAAACCGAAACCGTTTCAATAGGCTGTTGCGGCAATACGATAGGATTAGATTCTCCTGCCATTTTTTCATCTCCTTTTTTAAATAGGGCTGTTTTCGTATAAATTATTGCTTTTAATCTCATGGCCATCTTCTTTTAACAACGCTAATAAATTCTGCTTTAATGCAATAAATTCTGGCTGCAATAAGGTATTTTCATTCCGCGGCCGAGGTAAATGGACGTTGACTTTTTCTTTTATTCTGCCTGGACGCGGAGACAATACATAAATTTCATCCGATAAATAAATCGCTTCATCAATATCATGTGTGACAAATAAGACAGTCTTTTTAAAATCGGTCCATATTTGCAGCAACCATGTTTGCATTAACAGCCGGGTTTGAGCATCTAATGCACCAAATGGTTCATCCAATAAAATAATATCTTGATCATAAAGCAGTGTGCGGAGCAAAGCCGCCCTTTGCCTCATTCCTCCAGATAATTCATTAGGATAATGATGCTCGAATCCACCAAGCCCATACTTGTGTAATAATGGAAGAGCACGTTTCACTGCTTCTTTTTGGGTTACACCTTTTATTTCTAATCCTAAAATGACATTTTGCAAAATCGTTCGCCACGGCAGAAGCAAATCTTTTTGTAGCATATAACCAACATTGCCGTTTTTCCCAACAATATCATTGCCATCAAGCAATATACTTCCAGTAGTAGGAGTTAATAAGCCGGCAATAATATTAAATAAAGTGGACTTTCCACAGCCGCTCGGTCCTATAATGCTTACAAATCTACCTTCTTCTATCTGCATATTGGCA
Source organism: Niallia sp. WK069_GA_01 (assembly GCF_983173855.1). Lineage (NCBI taxonomy): Bacteria > Bacillati > Bacillota > Bacilli > Caryophanales > Bacillaceae > Niallia > Niallia sp. WK069_GA_01. The sequence continues at coordinate 964,391 of NZ_OZ470138.1, read as the reverse complement.
TCCTTTAAAGCAAATATTTCCTTCCCCTCTTTTTTAAAAATTTTATTCGTATGCTTAATCTCTAATTTGTACATAATTTCACTCCTTTTCGTCTTTTTTAAAGCATAAGCGCTCGTATTTCCCAACAAAAAAACAACCGCCAGAACAAATAAGAAGTAGAACACTTCTTTATTTCATTCTGACGGTTGTCCTGCTCTCACGCTTATGAGTTCAATTAACCAGCCAAATACTCTTCAATTTTTTTATTTAAAATAATGATGGTTCCACTAATCTCTTTAATAGAATCATAGTCTTTTAAAATTAGTTCAATCGTAAAATGCAATCTTTCCGTTAAATTCTTTTGCAATAAACTCTTGTATTTTTCAATTAATAGACGATCAATGATCTCCGCAAGGTTATCACTTGAACTCTCTATAATCTCTAAAACAGGAATTCGTTTATGCTTAGCAAGAATGATAATTTTACTATCTACAATGCTAATTTGCTGTTCAATCAAGCCAACTTTAAATATTGCCTGGTTCACTTGATTATTTTCTTTCATAATTGCCTGCTTTAATTCTCCTAATGTTCGTGGCAGCTGATGGACAATAATCATTATCACCCCCAATGAACAATTGATATAATCACCAATGCATATTGCATTATGTAACTTTAAGAATATTCTATTTATTTGAGAATACCATATTTTACTGCCCTGTACATTTAATTTGTAAGAAAATGTAACGTTGTTTTTTATAAAAATTAAATTAGCTTCTTATTTTGTTGTTTTATATGTTTGCCTTTTTCGCATGGATGTTGCTTTTCAAACAATCAATGTTGCAAAAATAGTACCATGTTATACTAGAAAAGAGGAATCATGATTCATTTAAAGTTCTATTGCTTAATAAGGAGTCTAAAATGAAAAAAATATTTACCTATTCAGCAGTATTAGGAGGATTATTACTATTATTTGGCTGTTCAAAAGAAAGAGTTTCGGAAAACATACATACTAAGACACCTGAAAGTTATACAGTTCCTTTTAAAATGGAAGAAATAAATAGCAGCGTATTGAAACTTGACGATACCGCTAATACTTCCCTTAAAGGAATAAGATATGAAATTTTATTACGCTCTAATGAAAAAATTCCAACTGAAGCTTCTTCTTCCTATGAATTTGAAATCATTCCTCACTCTTATCTAAAAAAATCTTTAGGGCCGATCCAATCATTACGTCTCATGAAAGAAACAAGCAGTGGTTATCTATATTCCCTTTCACTCGAGTCGATATATCAAAATTACAGCGAAAAAGAACTCGAAAATCTAAGGAATGATCGTGATTTTGAGTTTTTTGTCAAACATGATGGAATACGTTATCCTCTCACCTTTTGATTAGCATTTATGACTGCTAGTCCATTCCTTTTTGTCGATATTGTTTCAGTTTTCACCGATGTTGTTTCAGTTTTTCCAGTATAGCTGCTCCATACATAAAACGGACAAAATCTACAAGACTATACTAATAGGAAGCCATCATCCTATAATGAAAGGTCGATGGCTTCCTATTATGTGAAATTTTTCTGTGCAATTCGATTTTTACCCCAGCCTTTCTTTCCTTCTTTCTCTGTTTAATTCATGGAGCACTTCATTCCTTTGATGCTCCCTTTTAAATATGGGTTTGTGTGCGTAATACATGTTGGCAACGGCTGGACTGTTACAAAATTTGCATTTGATTCCAAAGTCTTTTGGTGCTCGGTAAAAATGGGGGGCATTAAAATTGGCTAATGCTTCCTTTACATGTGATTTACAAACCCACATTCACTATCTCTCCTTTTTTAAAATATTCTGAAATTTTAAGTTACAATTATTCGTATGCCTATTTTACTTTTTCATATCGATCTGGCTTTCTTCTCTTCACTTCGTTTATTACTTCCTCTTCCCAGGAAATAGTGACATCTCCTTCTGTAACAAAAGCTTGGCATCCTAATCGGTACCCTTTTGCCAGCCATTCTTCTCCTAGTTTTCTTCGTTCTTGAATTTTCACATTATCAAGAAATTCTCCACCTGCTTCCGCTTTAAATACGCAGGAACCACAGATTCCACCGCCGCATCTATTCGGTAAATCTCCATCATACCTCAAGGAAACTCGTAAAATATTAGAATTGTCGGGAACTTCAAATTCCTTTCCACTTGTTAAGAATTTTATATTTGCCATTTTACGCATCTCCTCTTTTCGTATGTATTTGTTTAATTAATCTTCTTGGTATACAATATACCATATTTTAAAATTTCAGACAACTCATTTATACTATTTTAACGTTATTTATCTATTTTTTAATATTATAACGTTATTTTTTCTGGTTTTGTTATATACTTTTTGTATACCAAATACAATAATGGTTATTTTTTAAAACAGATAGGAGGATTATCATGGTAAAAGTAGGTTTAATCGGATTTGGTGCAATCGGGAAAGATGTAGCAGCATATATTAATGAAAAAAAGGCTGGAGAAGCTACATTAGCAGCTATTCTTGTAAGAAATAAACAAAAGTATGCTGATTTAGATCAAACACCTCTTTTCTTTGATAAAGAAGAAGAATTTTTTAACAAAGATTTAGATATTATTATTGAAAACGCTGGTCATCAAGCAGTGTATCAATATGCGGAGAAATCATTATCATCCGGCAGCGATTTCCTTGTCGTCTCAATAGGTGCATTCTCCAATCAGGAATTTTTTCAGCGAGTAAAAGAAGCCGCCAAACAGAATAAACAGAAATTAATCATCCCTTCTGCGGCAATTGGGGGATTAGATCGGCTTAGTGCCGCTGCTGTAAACGGATTGGAGAAAGTTACTCTATTAACAAAAAAGCCGCCTAAAGCATGGAAAGGGACACCATCTGAACAAATGGTAGATTTAGATTCACTCATAGAACCTTTTCTCCTTTTTGAAGGGAATGCGAAAGAATCTGCACAATTATTTCCGGAAAGCACCAATGTTTCTGCAGCAGTAGGCATTGCTGGACTTGGATTGGAACAAACAAAGGTACAAGTATATGTCGATCCTTTTATCCAAAACAATACTCACCAAATTATTGCAGAAGGATATTTTGGAAAAATGGAAATAAACATCCAAAACAGACCCTCTGAAGATAACCCTAAAACAGGCTATATTGTTGCCATGAGTATTTGTAAAGTATTAAAAAATTTAACTTCCCCTTTAATTATTGGAATTTAGAACTATTCCATTTTAATAACTACCGCTTTCTAAAAATATGTTTTTCATATGTTTTTCTCAACGAAATAATAACTATTTTCCGTACAAGAAGCCTGAATTCACCTAGACTTCAACGGGAATGTAGGACAGACGAAATCTACAAAGTAAGAAGCTACTCGGCACTCGCCCATGCAAATCGAAGTGCTGTCATGTTGCGGGTTACCCCACAGCAAATATTATAAAAACAACGTTTCAAAAAAACTAGGCTAGCTTTAGGCTGCCTAGTTTTGACTCTTTTTTTGTTTTTCTTTTAATTTCTCTACAAAATTAATATATGCCTTTTTCGAATTTTCGATATGAATCTTTGTTAAATATTCCGCCATTTCTCCTTCACCATTCCGGATAGCTTTTAGAATATCAATATGTTCACGTATCGACTCTACACGTCTCCCTGGTGTTTCGTATCCCATATTTGCAGACATATGAATATAATCGATTAAACCAGAAAGGATATCCGATAGTTTGGTACTTTTAGCTGCTTGATAAATCAAATAATTTGTTTCTGAATGTTTCTTTTCGACTTCTTCCTCTGACTGTGATTCAAATGATTCCAGTTCTGCTATTTTTTCATCAAACCTCGACATCATCTCTTCGTTCATTCGTTGAGCTGCCAGCTTTGCTGCTAAAACCTCTAATGAAGATAGAATGGTGAATACTTCAATCACATCATTTTCTGATACATCGGAAACAATTACTCCTTTTCGAGGCAGCGTTTTTACAAAACCTTGTGATTCGAGACGGAATAATGCTTCCCTGATTGGTGTACGGCTTATATTAAGCTTCGTTGCCAATTCTCTTTCAATCAAACGATCTCCTGGCTTATATTCTCCTTCTAATATGAGTTGTTTAATAAATCTATATACATGTTCACGAATAGATAAAAACGAATCTTCCTTCCATTCCATAAGGTCACCTGCTTCTTTCATAAAATTGCTTCTCTTGCTGAGTTTATCAAACATTTCGCAAAAAGTAACATCCTTTTTCCTGTTTTTCCTTTATAAAAGGTAAAATTGATTCTCTAATCATAAAAAAAACCTCAAAACGCGTAAAATACATTACGAGTTTTGAGGTGCATAAACTAGGAATTCTTGATTTCCCCTTTATCCAAAAAATCATAAAGTAAACTTCTAAAAATGGGAGTTTTACAGCCCGTTTAGAGTACAATAAATGCTTTCGTTACTTTTTGATATCTGGACCAGTAAGAACGCTTAAGCCTTCTTTAAATAAAAATTCTGCTAATGCTTCTAGTGCCGCTGTTCCGACCGCAGTATCTTGTTCTCCGTTACCACCGCTAATGCCTATTCCTCCAATAACTTCCCCATCTACGACAATCGGAAAACCGCCAACAAAAACGGCAAACTTTCCTGGCATCATTAATTGGATTCCATATGCTTCGTTTCCAGGAAGTGCTGGACCATTAGGCTCCTGATTAAATAAATGAGTGGACCGTTTATGTCCAGCAGCAGTAAAAGCCTTGGCTGTTGCAATTTCTGGTCCAGTAATACGTGCTCCATTCATACGCTCCAAGGCAACTAAGTAGCCCCCATCATCCACAATGGCTATCGTTTCTAACACTGCTATCTCCTTCGCCTTCTGAACAGCCGCTTCGATCATCACTTTTGACTCTTCTATTTCCAATTTCAATACCTTTTTCAAGAATAATCACTCCTTTAATAACCAATATAAACTGTTTTTAACTGTGTAAAAAATTCTAATCCTACCCTTCCAGATTCACGAAAAGTGGATGTGCTTGATTTTTTCAATCCACCAAATGGAGCATTGATTAAGTTTCCAGTGGTGGTTCGATTTACTTTAACCGTTCCTGCTTGAATATCATTCGTAAACTTCTGTGCAATTTCTAAATTATTCGTCACAATAGCAGCAGACAAACCATATTCCACATCATTTGCTATTTTAATGGCTTCATCATAGTCCTCGGCTTCCATCACGGCAATGACAGGACCAAATATTTCTTCTTTTGCAATGCGCATAGAAGTAGTCACCTCTGTAAAAATCGTTGGCTGGACAAAATAGCCGTTTGCATATTGGTCATGTATGACAGGTTCCCCTCCAAAACGAAGCTGGGCGCCTTCTGACTTTCCGACCTCTATATAATGTAAAACATTGTTCCACTGCTTTTCATTCGCTAATGGACCAATTTTCACGCCTTCTTCAAATCCATCCCCCATTTTAAGTGCTTTCGTTTTTTCGATTAACTTTTCTATAAAAGCTTCTTTTATACGGCTTAGTACAATCACTCGACTTGTGCCTGTACATGCTTGGCCAGTAAGGGAAAATCCTCCATTTACTGTTAATGTCGCAGCCTTTTCTAAATCAGCATCGTCCATAATGATAATTGGGTTTTTCCCGCCTAGCTCCATTTGGGTTCTGGTAGTAAAAGAAGTATGGCGATGAATATGTTCACCAGCTTTTGTAGATCCTGTGAACGTAACTGCTTTAATAGCAGGATGGTCTACTAAAATATCCCCAATTGCAGAAGCACTTCCGGTTACAAAATTAATTACTCCCTTTGGAATACCAGCCAAATGAAAGGCCTCCACCAAACGATATGCGATTAACGGTGTATCAGATGATGGTTTAAATACGACTGTATTTCCAGTAATTAGGGCAGGTGCAATTTTTCGGACTGGAATGGACAATGGAAAATTCCATGGTGTGATTACCGATACAACGCCTAAAGGTTCTCTTTCACTCGATACCTTCATAGCCACGTCATCATTTGGGAAAGTTTCCCCTGACAGACTTTGCCCTTCCACTGCATAATAACGAATCGTTTGTGCAGACCTAGCCACTTCATTTCTAGCATCTCCAAATGTTTTTCCTTCTTCGCGGGTTAATTCAGCCGCAAGCTGTTCGATATTGCTTTCTAATATAGCCGCTGCCTTATTTAATATAGCTGCTCTTTTCGAAGGTGGAACCATTGTCCAAGCTGGAAAAGCTGCTTTTGCTGCTTCAATTGCTACCATTGCATCTACTCGAGTGGAGGATTGAAATACTCCAACAATATCTTCTTTATTAGAAGGGTTCCTGCTTTCGAATGTTTGCTTGCTTGTTGATTCCATAAAAACACCGTTAATATAGTTCTTATATGTATCAACCTTCATTGTTAACAAGACCATCATCCTTTCTTTTTCTAATTATTATTTTAAAGATAATATCGACAAGCACCATTTTAAAAAGAGAGCAGCTTCCAAATAAGGAAACTGCTGTTGATTTTTCTATATAGTGAGGAGTATCATTTTATGGAAAATGGGGCGGAACACGCCTGCTTGTCTGGAAGTAAACAAACTTTCTGTTCAGTAGTTTGTTTTTTTTATCATAGGATGTTGTGATATTAGCTTCCCTCGCGCCGCCTTTATTCCATTTGTTTCTGCTTCTTGCGTATTTATATAATAGAGACGAAGGATAAGTCCCCATATGAATTTTAAATCAAAAATATTTAAACTTCTTTTTTGCTGTGATTATGCTTGTACAAGAGATCCAAGATCTTTTTCCAAATACTCTTTATACAATCCATCCATATACATACGTCTCATTTTTGCACCAGTTCGAACAATTTCTAAGCACGCTTGTTGTAATTCTGGTGTATCGGCATGATCTAAGACAATTTTGTATCCACGTTCTCCATGAATTTCATCTGAAACAATGTGTAAATCAAAGAATTCAATTTCTTCATCTGTAAAACCATATTTTTCCCGAAGAACTGGGGTTTGTTTACGATAAATATCCGGTACTTGCGATTCAAGACCAACTACTAATGCTGCTGTTGCAACAACAAAATTTTCTCTTTGAGCAACCGCATAACACCAGCTTTGCAACCCTAATGTAGTCGGCGCCATATTTGCTGGATTAACAATTCTTTCACGAGTTGTTCCACATGATTCAGCAAAGCGTATTAATAGATCTGTATGTCGATCCGCCGCAATTTCTTCTTCATACATATTTTGTAAAGTAAAATCTTTCGCAGACTCAAACTTTGCTAGATTAGGAGTATTATGATAAATATAAGCTAAATAGTCGGCGAATGGTCCAACATAATGGTAATGGTTTTCTGCCCAGCTAGCAAAATGTTTTCTCTCAAGCTTCCCCTCCGCCCAAGCAACTGTGAATGGAGCTTTTTGACTATGATTGCCTTTAATTGCCTCTTCTAGTTCTTTTCGAAATTCATCCTTTGATAATAATTCAGTCATAGTAAGATCTCCTCTCAAATATGTTTAATTATTGTTCATTGTATACCAAAAATTATCAAAAAAATATTTTAGCAAGAGTGTCTAGAATTTTTATGCTAATAAAATCTACTAAGCTAAAATAAATATTGTATTTGGTATACCATATACTCATATTATAACAACTTTTCCAACTTGTAAATGTTTTTTACTAATAATTTTTAATTTTTTAAATATTTAAATTACTAATAATATAAATATGCTCACTCTACCAAATTATAATTGCCAATATAGTGGATAAAACTAACCCGCCTACAACTGGTAAAAAGTTTTTTCTTGCTAACTCAATAACCGATACACCACAGAATCCTGCAACAGCAACCAATGACGACCACGCAATTATGGTTCCACCTCCAGTCCATACAGATCCCATTTGTCCGATTGCCCCAAGTGTACTGGCATCTAGACCAGAAGAATGGGCCATTGCTCCTGAAAGCCCTCCTACAAGCGGAAGCCCAGAAAAACCTGATCCTTCAATTCCAGAAATCATTCCTACCAATAATAAACCGAATGCTGAGATTACCATATTATCAGGGATATAGGATTCAGCACTTACGATAAGATCCACTAAAAAAGCAGGTTTTGCTGCATCCTCTGGAAGTGATAGAATAGATCCTGTAAAGTCAGAACTCCCTAGAAAAAAGAATCCAGCAATTGGAATAACCGGCCCCATCGCTTTAAAAGCAAATACAAATCCTTCTACTAAATGTTCACTAATTTTATCCAAAGCATTCATTCGATGATAAGCAGTCGAAGCAAGAGCAAGCAAAATGGCTCCTACACCGCCAATAAATGCAGCACCATCTCCACCAGCAAAGCGTCCATCTGATGAGGCGGTAAACATAAAAATCATCACAGCAAGCAAAGATGCAGGAACCAATATGGCAAATACTTTCCCCCATCTCTCCTTATTAGGAATCGCTACTCCATCTTCTAAGCTTGCAGCAACTTCCTCTTCTATGGAATTAGAGCTGCTTTGATTCCGTTCGAAATGTTTAAATGTCTCTAATGCCTCTATACTTTTTGGCTTGTAAAATGTTTTCCGATTCGCAACAAATGCGATAGTCAGAGCAGATATTCCTGTAATTAAGGATAATACTAATACTTTATCCGCCACTAGATTTGTGTCAATCCCAGCTGCTTTTGCAGTAAGCATCGGGGCAACCTTCATAATATAATCCGAAGATAATGCCATTCCTTGTCCAGCAATAGAAACCGTCATGGCAACAAACATTGGTGGTAATCCAGACCGAATAGCAGCCGGAAGCAATAAAGTACAAATTAACGGTACAGCAGGTGTTGGCCAGAAAAATAGCGAGATGACATAAGTCGTGATAGCAATGGAGAAAAACGAAATATAACCATTTTTCATTACTCTCTCTATCGGAGCGACCATTTTTTGATCTGCTCCAATATCCTTTAAGGATTTTAATAGGGCAACCATCACGGTAATAATTAAAAAGATATTAAACAGCTCTTTTGCAGCAATTAAACTAGCATTAAAAACTGCTTGAAACCCTCCTACTAAGGATGACTTATAGATCATAGCAACAAGAAAGGTTCCAACAATGGTAGGTAGTACTACACCCCTCTGTAAAAGCATTGTCACAATTACAAGTATGGTAACAATAGCATATATCCAATGTGCTGCAGTTAATTCGATCATTTTCCCATCCCCCTCTTTTGGTAACGCTAAACCAAGGCCTATCCTTTATCTTAAGTCCGAATTCCACCTTTTACTATTGGAAAATACTTATGGTTATCATTTCCACCAGTTTCTTATCAATTGATTACTCTCTCTATCTGCAATAATCTACATAGATCGTCAGCTAAATTTCCAAGAGCTTCTTTTACAATCCTCTCTCCAAGTTCTTTACTTGCCATCCTAGCATCACCAATACATCCATTTTCTGTCATTTCTTCATAGGGATAAAACCCTTGAATCGCTTTTCCAGGTCTAAGAAGCTCCCATTTCCCACCTGTATTAATTTCTCCTTTTGCTATTCGATCAGTTCGTATCAATTGTGGTGCCAAAAAAAGAGCCTCTGATACCTCTCTTTCACAACTGTGTCCAAAAAGAGTGGAGTGAATGCCAGTAGAAATGGCGTTTTTTGCCGATGCCGTTGTTTTTGCATAATAGATTTTCACATGTAATTCTGCTGAAAGAGTAGTGGACGCCACATTTAATGTGGATTGATTTCCTCCATGGGCATTTAGAAAAAGAAACTGGGTAATTCCATGACGCTTTAAAGAAACGACCATATCTCTCAATATTGCTAGTAAGGTGGTTGGCTGAAGTGTAATCGTTCCGGGAAAATTGCTATGATGTTGAGAAACACCAAAATTAACTGTAGGAGTCTTTATCACATATGGATACAGCTTTTCCGAAAGTCTTTTAGCCATCTCGGATGCTAGAACTGCATCACAACTTTCCACCATATGAGGACCATGCTGCTCGTGGGCTCCAACTGGTATGATTGCCAGCTGAACTGTTTTTAATGCTTCCCCTACCTCTTCCCATGTCATTTCATTTAAATCATATAAGGACATAAATATTATCCCCCTTATCATGTACTCTTCTTAATAGGTTTTTTGTATACCATTATTCTCCAAAAAAATTACCCCTGCTTTACTTCCTGTTCTCTCCTCCTTTTTACCAAAACTGTTTCTTCTTGCGATAGTTCAATATCATGCTGAATCGTCATTTGACAAGCAAGACGAAACCCTTCCTCCAGCTTATCTCCAAGCATCTTTTTTTCTTTCCAGTTAGGTTCACCTAAATGTTTCTGACCTTTAATTATTTTACAAGCACACTTTGTACATCTTCCCATTCCACAGCCAAACTTTAATTCTGGAAGCTGTCTTATCCCTGCTAAAACAACTAAATTAGCATTGTCTTTTACTTCTTGCTCGATCACTTTCCCATTAACATAAAGCTTTACATTTGGCATATCCTCACCCCTGTTGTTACGTATTATGTTTCGCAATCTGTAGAAAAGATTCCCAGCGTGACTTTCAGATGCTCTACTGGCGCATGGATAGATTGGCACTCTACTAATTCGCTCTAGCTTTTTCACACTTTCACAATTGCTACATTCTCTCCTTTCTCTACTTGGAGCTTTACTCGAAGTTTACAACATATTCATGATGAATATTAAGTTTCATTATACACAGGAGTTTCAATTAATCTTCTAAATTGTCAGATAATATGACTTGGTTTTTTTTCTCTGAAAATCAAGTCATATTATCTAAAAAAACCTATGTTAACTGAAAATATTAAATATTTAGAAAAAATATTGTTTTTTCTACACAGATAGGATAAACTAATAAGTAAATTTGGTATACAATAAACAAAAGGAGGTTTGTTTATTCTTTTCCAATCACCAGAAATTACTAGTTCCTGTATTCAGTAATCTTTTTATGTAGCAGTAATAATAAAAGAGGAGTGAGTGAGAATGAATCAATATATTGTTCTAACAAATAAAAACACCTTTCAAACATTAATAGAGGGAAAAGGATTAGAAGCAGTCGAAACTTATAATTTTTATTTTTTTAATGAATTAAAAGCGAAGTATACAATAGCTAAAGTATTGGATGATTCAATTAAAATAAAATTATATGAAGAGTACGAGGGAAAAGAGTATGTAAATCTTATTCGCGTGAAATTTTTTGAAAGCTTTTCAACGGTTGAAGCTGCCAGAGAAGAATTATTTGAAATTGTTCGTGCCTCTGGCAATAGTGAGGAATCCAAATTCTCAAAACTTATAAAATCAGAGAATGCTGCAAGCTAATATTGGCGATTGCTTGCTTGCTTGCTTTATTAAGCAGTTCAGTACAGCAATAATGACTATTTTTAACGGTTGATTCAATTGTTTTTTGAATCAACTTTTTTTGCTGTTATTAGAGAAGCGAGCGGAACTTCTCCTTTTAGTTAGACTATTTTTCCCAATAAATTACTAACTATTTTAGCAGCACATCACAAACAGAATACCTATGTGAGAAAGACGAGAACCAGACTGCAACTTATACAACTATGCTTGCAAAATCATTTTAATAAGGAAGATATAAATAATTCCACAAAATAAATAGGAAAGTGTATAGACAATATTCCAATTTGATACCTTGAATGAACTCTCTTTCACAATGCTTGACATTAATCCAATCGTTGTATTAAATGGTCCAACTAAAAAGGCAGATACCGCACCAATTAACATAATAACGGTTAAAACATTAGCTGAAATTCCTAACAAACTTGGATTTAAAGCCTCTGCCATTAACGATAAGGTAATCGTAGGATGAAGTCCGATAAAGGAACAGATAACAGGAACAATAGGAATAATAAGTAAAAAAGCCGTTCCACCTATCATATCTTCTGCTTTAACCATCCAACTATTAATAACTAAATCCGTCTTTGAAGTCTGGATTGCGGAAATAAAAAAACCGGCAGCTAAATAGATAAAAAATTGCTCTTTCATTTTGTTAGAAAAAGAACCAACATATTCTTTTAAAGAGCTCCTAAATTCTTTTCCTTTATTAATTAATAAACACCAACTACAAGAAAAGGGAATAACTAATAGGGAAACGATTGTAATAAAGGAGAGAGAAAAATAATGCTCTGCTAGTATTAAAATACCATTAAGTAAAATAATCCCTACCACTATATGTAAAATCCGCTTCGTTGATTTTGGTTTGTTTTCCTCGATTGAGGCGGCTAATTCATGATTATAAAGGGCAGCTGGATTGGATTTATGAAGCGCTTTTTTTGCTACCTTTGCTCCTAAAAACCAATCAAGTGCTAAACCAAAAAGACTTAATGGCAAAACATATGGCAAAATAGACAGCCAGCTTACTCCTGTGAGACTTAAGGCAACTCCCACCACTGGTGTTATAGGTGACCACATTAGCGGCATCGTAAATCCATGGGTAATGGCTCTACTTATAAATCTATTTTCATTTTGTAAAGGATAAAATTCTAAAACTGGCTTAATCGCATAATAAGTCATTGGCACTGTTGCTACATTCATAAAAATGCTTAAAAAATAGGAAATACTTGATGTCATCATATACAGATGCTTTGATTTTTTCACATGACGCTGAATTAAGTCTTGAATGCCAGAAGCATAATCTCCAAGTTTAATAGGAAAAGCCAAAATAGGAACTAACCCAAATAAAGCTAGAAGTTGAAGCATGGATCCAAAGGAAGTGATATATTCAAAAAATGAAGCTTGGCTCCTCCATAACATGACTACTCCTAATAATAAAAATATACTTCCTAATAAGCGAACAAAACGGCTGACAGTAAAAAAAGTAAACAGAATAATTCCTAAACAAATACAAGATAAAATCAAACCTAATGGAAGCCAAGGGCAAATAACCGAGATCAAATACATAAATAAAGTTACTATAAGCAAATAATTAAACAATTTATCACCATCAGTCTATTTTTTTCTTATTATAATATTTTGAGTGTTTTTTGTATACCAAATTATTTTCAAAACGTTTCTCCAACTTACTACAAATCTAATTACAATAATCTCTTTTCACATATTCCTTTACTCAAAAAGAAAACAACTTTGTCTCCTGAAAAAGGTACGTAAGAAAATACCCCCTTTTTAAAAAGAGGGTTCTTACATTTCCAGCACTATTTTTAAAGAGATACAATCGTTCTGCCTCTTACTTTACCGGTTAAAATAACTGGCAGTGCATCTGGCAATTCAACTAGTGATACTTCTTGATATACAAAGTCAGATAAATCAGCTGGCTTCAAATCAGCAGCTAACCGTTCCCATATTTTCTTGCGATCTTCCATGGGACAATAAACTGAATCCACTCCAAGCAAATTTACCCCGCGCAATATAAATGGGAATACACTTGTAGGCACTTCTCCTCCACCAGTTAATCCACTGACTGCAACCGATCCTTTATAGTTTATTTTACTAATTATAGCTGCCAAAGACTTACCTCCAACAGGATCAATTGCCCCTGCCCAGAGCTGCTTGCCCAGCGCTTTTACTGTTCCATTATACACATCATCTCTTGAAATAATTTCTTTTGCCCCAAGTTTTGTTAAATAATCTTCATCTTTTTTTCCTGTGCTTGCCACAACATTGAATCCTAGTTTCGAAAGCATAGCAACACCAAAGCTGCCCACACCACCAGTAGATCCGGTTACAAGTACTTTTCCTTTTTCAGGTGTTAACCCATTATCCTCTAGTCGTTGCACAGACAGAGCAGCTGTAAATCCTGCTGTTCCAAATATCATTGCTTCCTTTAAAGATAGTCCCTCTGGCAATGGCACAATCCAATCAGCAGGAATCCGTGCATATTCGCTATAGCCACCACTATGAGACACGCCAATTTCATAGCTTGTTGCGAGAACTTTATCTCCTTCTTTAAAACGTTCATCTTCAGAAGACACAACCACTCCTGCTAAATCAATGCCAGGAATATGTGGATAAGATCTTACTATTCTTCCATTTTCCGTACTAGCAAGCCCATCCTTATAGTTAATGCCAGAATAATGGACTTTTATTACCACCTCTCCCTCCGATAAATCATCTATCGTTACCTCTTTTAGCTTTACAGAAAAATTATCTTCTATTTTATCTACAACTACAGCTTGAAATGTAGTATTCATTCTCTTCACCTCGCTCTCATAGTAACAATTAAATTTAGAGCGGTCAAAAGAATCAAATCACCCTATAAACATAGTAGAAATGCCTCTTATTAAAGATAGATACAACCTTCATCTAAACCGTAAAGACATATATCTTTCCAAAAACATTCTTTCATAAAAAGAAGCAAAAAATTTATTATTCCTTTTACCTATGCTCTCAGTTGAAACAACACATAAGACCCTATACAATTATTTTCAGATAACACAATGATAAGAGAATACACCCTATTCCACAAATAGGGAATGCGAGAAAGACGAGACCCCGCAGCGCAGCGAGGAGGCTCGTCGCTCGCCCGCAGGAAAGCGAAGTGTATTCTGACTGCGGACTAATTGAGAGTGTAAGGAACCCTCTTTTCAGGGTAGCCACCCATGCAAACAAATTTGCACTATTGCCCATGAGAACAAGCAAGTTTCTTAAGTTTATAAGCAGGGAGCAGCCGGAGACTCCTATGGGATTTGCGGGACAGGCTCGGCGCCCGCCCCATGGAAAGCGAAGTGTATTCCGGCTGTGGACTATTCGAAAGAGCCAAAGCCTCTTTTCAGGGTAGCCAATACAAAAACTAAAGGAGAATTACATTTTTGAAAAAACAACAAACAGGACTCAAAGCATTCATTGCACTACTATTATCAGCAAACATTCCTAAACTAACAATTACGATCGGCTTACTCACAAGCATTATCACCACATTAGTTGGACTGTCCATCCCTTTGCTTACAAAAAATCTAGTTGATGGATTTTCAGTAGCATCCCTAAGCATTCCCTTTATGATTCTAATTGGATCCGTTTTTATTGCACAAGCACTTATTAGTGGGGTGTCCACCTATTTACTTGCAGCCGCTGGTCAAAAAATCGTAGCTCATCTACGAGAAAAAATGTGGCTGAAACTCATTCGCCTTCCAGTTAGCTACTTTGATAAACAGCAAAGCGGAGAATCCGTCAGCAGAATTGTCAATGACACTGGCATTGTAAAAGATTTAATTTCCCAACACTTCCCCCAGTTTATTTCCGGGTTGATATCTATCATTGGGGCTCTTATTATTTTATTTATTATGGATTGGAAAATGACATTGCTCATGTTAATCTCTGTTCCTATTACCATGGCGGTCATGATTCCACTCGGCAAAAAAATGGCAAAAATCTCCCGTAGTTTACAGGATGAAACAGCCAATTTCACAGGAGATACACAACAAACCCTTTCTGAAATCCGCTTAATGAAAGCATCAACTGCGGAATCAGTTGAAGAAGCAAAAGGAATGAATGGGATTAACAAACTGTTGGGTTACGGATTAAAAGAATCCAGAATTTTTGCGATGGTTGCTCCTACCATGTATTTTGTCGTCATGATTGTGATTGTAGTTATTATCGGATATGGCGGAATACGGGTCGCAAATGGAGAAATGTCAACCGGAACCCTTATTGCGTTTTTACTGTATTTATTTCAGATTATTTTTCCTATTACATCCTTTGCCATGTTTTTTACCCAATTGCAAAAAGCAAAAGGTGCTACAGAGCGTATGATCAGCATATTGGAACTGCCGTTAGAAAAAGGACAAGAAGGCTTAGATGTCAATATAGCAAATGAGCCTATTACTGTAGCAAATGTTTCTTTTGGATATGAGGAGGATGAATCTGTTTTAAAAAACATTTCATTCGATGCCCACCCTGGTGAAATGATTGCATTTGCAGGTCCAAGCGGTGGTGGAAAAACGACTATGTTTGGATTATTAGAAAGATTTTACGAACCTACTAATGGCGAAATAAAAATTGGCGACACTCCTATTAATCAACTGTCGCTTGCATCTTGGCGCAGTCAAATCGGTTATGTATCACAAGAAAGCGCCATGATGGCAGGTACTATTCGAGAAAATTTATGCTACGGACTGCAAAATTTGCATACCATCACTGATGAGAGATTATGGGAAGTTGCTGAAATGGCATATGCCGATGGATTTATCCGCTCCTTTGCAAAAGGCATGGATACAGAAGTTGGCGAAAGAGGTGTGAAGCTTTCCGGCGGACAAAGACAGCGGATTGCCATTGCACGAGCTTTTTTACGAGATCCAAAAATTTTGATGATGGATGAAGCAACTGCAAGCTTGGACAGTCAATCAGAAGGCATTGTACAGCAGGCGTTAAGTCGTTTAATGCAAGGTAGAACAACATTTGTCATTGCCCATCGCTTATCAACTATCGTCGATGCGGACAAAATTATTTTTATTGAAAAAGGCGAAGTGACAGGAATAGGTACACACCACACATTAATTCAATCACATGACCTTTATCGGGAATTCGCCGAGCAGCAATTGGCGTAAAAGCATCATCGTTCATTCCCTTTTTCCTTACCAAGAGAAAAATGAATCCTCTTCTAAGAATGATTAACAAAGATTTTTATGATGAAAGCATGGTTTACATCAATGGAGTTTTCTTCCTTTTTGTAAACATGCTTTCTTTTTACCTTGTTCTTCTAACTTCCACCGCTTTCTACATAATCGCCCTGCCTTCTTCTAAAATCCCATTAGCTGAAAAAGGAAAACAGAGGAAATTTTGAAACTTTTCCTGTCTATTTGCGTATATGGTTAATAGGAGGTGTTAGAAAATGAAAAAATTCATCTTCATTCCATTAGCAATACTTATGATTTTTCTTCTTTTTCCAAAGACCGGACTGGCCGTGGAATATTCAATTAACGATATGAAAATCAAAGCTAATTTACAAAAAGATGGAAATGTAGAAGTACAGGAAACGCAAACCTATTCTTTCAATGGTGATTTTAATGGAATAACAAGAGAGATTTTTGCGAAGAACGGAACTTCTATTGCCAATTTCCGAGCAGAAGAAAACGGAAAATCGTTAAAGGTGGAAAAAGATAAAAATGTGTACCGCATTTATCGAAAAGGATCTGATGAAGTAATTGTTATTAATCTTTTTTATACAATAAAAAACGGCGTCGATGTGTATTCAGATACTGCCGAGTTTTATTGGCCATTTTTTGATAACAGAAATCAATCCACTTACGATAACCTTTCCATAACCATTCATCCCCCTTCTGCAACAAACGATGTGATTGCATTAGGGTATGACCAAGCTTTTGGTACAGAAAAAGTAATGCCTAATGGTTCTGTCTTATTTAACCTAGGAGAAGTTCCTTCAGAGGAAAACGGTGATATTCGTGTGGCTTATGATGCTAATTTATTTCCTGCCTCACAAAATATTCAGCAAAAATCAATGAAGGAGAGTTTCCTTTCCGAAAAAAATAAAATGATAGAGGATGCAGCGCTTTACAAAAAAGAACAAGAGAGAACTTCCTTGTTTGGAAATATAGGACTTTCCGTTTTATTTATCATTCTTTTTGGTTCCATGTATCTTCTCTTTTTAAAGCAGCGAAATAAAAAAGCAGATATTTTGCGGAATATATCTACCTCTTTCACTGTTCCCAACCAAATCATGACTCTCCCTGCCACCATTTTTTATACTAATCAAAGTCAGTTGCCTGCTGAAGCAATGGGAGCTGCTTTATTAGACTTATTAAGAAAAGGGATTATCGAAAAAACAGAAGAAAATTCCTTTCGATTAGTTAATCAACAAAAGAATTTAAAAAAACACGAACAACTATTAATCGATTTTTTGTTTTTCAAGGTTGGTAAAAAAGGAATATTTAACTTTAACGATTTAAAGCTATATATTAATAAAGAGCAAAATCATCAAAACTATCATTTCCATCAAATAAAATGGAAGCATGCAATCAAACAGGAACTTACCGAACATGCATTATATGAAAAAAACACAAAAATTAATTGTTTTTTTGTTTTCATGCTGCTTCCTGTGCTACCGTTTTTATACTATTTTCCTAGTTATAAATTATTCGGTTTATTATTTGCAGCAATCCTATTCATCATTGTAGCTCTTGCTTTTTCCCTTTTCTATCGTCCCAAAACTTATAAGGGATTAGAACTTTTGTATCAATGGAAAGCTTTGCAAAATAATTTTAATCAAATAACAAAAAGCGAATGGGAAAAGCTTTCAGAGGATGAGCGAATTCGTATATATATTTATGGACTTGGCTTAAACGATAAAGACATTACTCGCAAAAATGAAGCATTAGGTAAATCAGTTGCATTTCCAAAAATAAATCTATCACAACCAACTACAAATTATTTTAGTATGGATATCTTCACAATCTATTACTTTGGTACGCTTGCTTCCACTAATTTTTATGATGCCAATAAACTAGTAGATAAAACACTGAACAATAGCAGTGGCAGTGGTGACTCTAGTTCTTACACCGGTGGCGGTGGTGGCGGTGTAGGTGGAGGCGGCGGAGGTTCAGGAGCATTCTAATAGAAGCTGTTCAAAAAATCCTGTAAAAAGGACAAGTCGAATTTCTTCATTGGCTTATCTTCCGCTTATGATAGGCTAACTAGCGTTCATCCTAATTCTACCCATCTAAAAAACGCTTGGACATTTTTCCCAAGCGTTTTTATCTACACATTATTTTTCAGAAACAGGCAGCAAGCGTGTTTATGCTCTTCCATTATTATTTTTTCTGTAACTGCTCTATTACTGCCATAACATCTTTATCACCTAAATTGTTTGCAAATGCATCTTGAAACGTTTTATTGGCGGATTCTCCGATTGGTAATAATGCATCTGCTTCGCTGGCAAGACGCAAATCTTTTGCCATATGCTTTAATGCAAAAGCAGCGGGAAATTCATTATGCAATATACTTGGTGTCTTCATTTTTGAAATAGCTGTTCCGACCGCACTCTCAGAAATAATGGTTAGCATATCCTCTGTTTTTATGCCTTGATTTTGTGCAAATAAGACAGACTCTGCTATCCCCTGCACTGTAATGCCTAATAATAAATTAATCGCTAATTTCGCATTGCTTCCAGAACCCGTTTCTCCTAGATAGAGGGATAACTTACTCATTGGTTCAAATAAAGCTTTCACTTGTTGATAGGTTTCTTCTTCTCCACCGACCAATACAATTAAATTCCCTTCTTTTGCAGGCTGCACACTGCCTGAAACGGGGGCATCTAAAAAGGATAGATCCGCTTTTTTGGCAGCTTCAAATAATTCATTGGATGTTTTAGGAGAAACGGTACTCATATCTATAAAGATTTTTCCTGACTCTGCCATTTCAAAAAGATTATTATCGACATACAAACTTTTAACTGCCGCATCATCTGAAACCATTGTAAAAATAACATCGCTTTTTTTCACTAATTCTTGCAGATTTTCTGCTTGTGTCGCTCCTTGTTTAACAAGCGCTTCTCCTTTAGCAGCAGTGCGATTATAAACATTCACTGCAAAGCCAGCTTTTATCAGATTTGTAGCGATTGGTCTTCCCATATTTCCTAGTCCAATCCAGCCTATTTTCATCTAAAATCCCATCCTTTCCTATATTATTACCCAACTATAAGAATAGCATATTTGGTTCCATATATAATAGAAATTACCTTTCCGATTATTCTACTAAAATAATGTGAAGAAACTGGTTCATTTAATGGAAAAAAGAATGCAGTCTCCCTTTAGAATCGAATAGGAGGCACGTTACCACAGACACTTTTACTTTCAACTAATGCCCAAGCAAACTTTCACCGCTTAGTTAATGAACATGACCGGCACACCAAAGGGATCTGTTTCTAATTAAAACAGATCCCTTATCATTAAAGTCGTTTAAATAAAATATTATTCTCTAAATGAATATGATCAAATGTCATAGATTCTAGTTCTTCTAATTTTAAATATGTTAATGCATATGTGTTGCAGGCATTAGGAGGAAGCGTGTAATCCGTTGTTGCTGTGCGGATTTTCTTCAACAATTCCCCGGCTGCATCATGCTCTTCTTCTAAGTGGTCTATTTCCTCTTTGGCTTTTAATAAGGATTCTGTTGAAGAAGTTTGTTCATATGCCTTAATATTTGGGAAAATTGCTCGTTCCTCATCTAATAAATGCTGTTCCAACTCATCCTTTAATAGAAAGAAGTTAACATAAACGTCTTTTAGGTGAGCATCTCTCTCACCATGCACCCGATAAACTTTTTCTACATACACGCTTAATTCATCTAACACTTCTCTTGTCGTTTGATGATACTTTACCGTAATATGGTCAACAAGTTCTGTTAACGGTCTGCTCATCCAATCCGTGTCGTCTGCTTGATTATAGATTTTATACAAGGAGTTAATTTGTGTTAATACATCTTCCTTTTCCAATTGCTGCTCCTGTAATACTTCACCGATTGGACGGTTTCCTCCACAACAAAAATCAATTTTATATTGTTTAAAAAGCTTGCTTGCAGCTGGAAATTTGGTCACAATATCCCCGGTTTTCATCATTTCATGAAAAATAATACTCATTTATAACAGCTCCTTTTCTTAGAATATCCTTAGTATACGGAGAGAAAAGAAACCTAAATAGGATTCAAATCACATTTTTTCATTTTCTATGCTATACTTTTAATAGATTTTCATGTTATTAATTGTGAATAATTGAACATATTTATAGAGGTGAATACAATGGAGACAACTGCCTTGCTTGATCACTGTGCAAAAAGAGTTCCCATTTTCCATTCGTTATCTGAAGAAGAAATTAAAAAAGTAACCAATATGGTAAAACATAAACATTTTAAAAAGGGACAACCGCTTTTACATGAAGGGGAAAAGTCTGATACATTATTTATCATTCATAGCGGAAAAGTAAAATTATCCAAATTAACCATCTATGGTAAAGAACAAATACTTCACTTATTAACTAACGGAGATTTTTTTGGTGAAATGAATCTTTTTCATGAAGAAGAAGCAAATAATTTCAGTGCTTTTGCAATGGAAGACACTAAAATTTGTTTACTGACAAAAAAAGATATTGACAAGATGATGATGGCAAATCCTGATATCTCCGTTAAATTATTAAAAACCATTACAAAAAGATTATCCCATACAGAAGATTTAGCCCAATTATTAGCTACTAAAGATCCAGAAATTAGAATCGCCTATCTACTAGTCGAATTCTGTGAAAAATTTGGGTCAACTAAAGAGAACGGAACATTAATTGATTTACCTATTACTAGAGAAGAAATTTCCAGTTATTTAGGCCTAACAAGGGAAACAATCAGCCGCAAGCTGAGTAAATTTGCCGAATTAGGATTAATAACATTAATAGGAAACAAACAAATTTTTATTAAGGATCTAAATGTTTTCAAAGAATGGGGATAATTTCAACTTAGCTTATTCTATGCTACATCGTAATAAACTTGTAACCATGCTTCTTATCTTGTTTACTCATTTATTGAAATAGATAGTTTATAAGATGGAAATGAGGAGCACGTTTCCATCTTCATTTTTTATTAGCGTTTTTAAGAAAAATGATCCAACACTAAAGAGGTCAACAAACCAAGTGCTGTCAAGAGACCTGTAATGGAACCTCCTTCTTCATATGCTTCTGGCATCATCGTAGATCCAACCATAGCTATAATTCCTCCGCCAGCAAAAGCTCCAATCGCTGCCATTATTTGATTAGAAGCATGATCTAAAAATAAATATCCCAAAAAGGAACTTAAAGTAGAGATGATTAGTACCGTAATCCATAAGGAAAAAATTTTCTTTTTAGAATAATTGCTGTTAATCAATCCAGAAGTACTGGATAATCCTTCAGGAATATTACTGATAAAAATAGCAATAACAAGCAGCATACTAACACTTTGCTTTCCAATTAAGCTAGCGCCAATCATAATAGATTCTGGAATTGCATCCATTACTGTTCCTATAAAGATAGCAAGGCCGGATTGATTTCCCTCATTATTTCCTGCTGATCTTTTTCTATTTTGTGCTCCTCTTTTTGAAATAACAATATCCAAAATAGAAAAAACAATCGCACCTGCTAAAAACCCTAATGCAGTAGAAAACAAACCGCCGCTTTCTACTGAATCTTCAAGTAGCTCATATGTAGAAGCACCAATTAAAACACCTGTTCCAAATGCCATAATAAATCCAATAAATCGTTTCTTAATTGGCAGGAATATTGCTGCAATAGCACCTAATAAAACAGCAGACCCGGAAATTCCTCCCCACATAGCAGCATTCCACATACTATCCCTCCATTATTTTCTTCTTATTATTAGCAAAACATACTATTCTTATCATTCTCTTTTTCTGCCAAGATGAAACTTTTTGTTTCTCTTCAGTTTTCATGCTTTAACTACTATTTCCCCTTTTTACTCCTTATTTTGTATGGAAAAGGGGCGGAGCTACGTGATTTAAATAGAAATAAACACGGTTCCGTATGCAATACTTTGTTTTTTATACGAATGAATAGAGGAGTTTCTCCACTCACACCGCCTTTATTAGGTTTGGTTCTGCATTTTCCATGTTAGATGGTGGATACGAGGGACGAGTCTCCATGGGAGTTTTGTATCAGAGAGTTTCAATTACCAATCAGATTAAATCTGAGAATATTATTTTAAAGACAAAAAAAGGCTGAGACATAACTAAATAAATAATAGGTAAAGACGAACATGCTCTAATTTAGCACGTAAATGGTTACTTCCCTATACTGGTTATTTATGTTTTTTAATCTAGTTAACTCAAACTTCGCACCGTTAAATTCGCTTGCAAGTCTTGATATTACTCGGTTTAAGAACAACAAAATGGGAGGCTTGTTTTTTAGGAGGCCACTGAAAAAGTCCATAAAGAAAGAAAAAGAAGCGACTCACCTACTATATATAGAATTCCAAAGATATTTATCAGCTGTATATAGACAATAATTCGATATTTTTTCAAAAACAATCAGTTTTTCAGTGGCCTCGTTTTTTAGTGTGGGGGTTGCTTTCCACTACGGGTTGCTTCGCTTTCCGCGGGGTGGGAGCTGAGCCTCCTCGGCGTTGCCTTGCGGGGTCTCAGCCTTCCCACATTTCCCGCAGGAGTCTTCGCACCCTCCGTTACAAGCAACCTGTTTTAGAATAAGTTCTTGTCTTCGAATTTCATTACAAGGTAGGATTGCTAAACCATAGTAGCGTTGTTTTTTTTATGTTATTATTCAGCGTTATTCTACTAAAATGTGTCGCTTTTAGTCTATTCAATAAAGTGGTTTTTTTTACCAGTTCAACGACAGCAACTAATGGAGCAAAACGGCTTGATTGGAGTGGAAGGTGCGAGACTCCTGTGGGATTATCGAGACAGCTGAGACCCTGCAGGCCAAGGGCCGAAGCGGCTAAAGCCGAGCCCCACGGAAAGCGAAGTGTATGCAGGCTGCGGGTGATTACCACAAACCTTCTTTTTTACATAAATAAAAAACCCAAACCATGATACGAAATATTTTTACATCTTCGTATCATGGTTCGGGTTTATCTTCGGCTGGAATACTTATGTCCCAGCTCCACTAAATTCATGATAAACACCTTAAGCAGTATGTCTTCCGCGTAATGTCCATATTTGATATACCATCATCAACGATTTAAAAATTGTTAAATAGGTGAGCGTAATCCAACCAGCCATTAAATAGGGACTAATAGCTTGCTGAACCTTTATGCTTGTTAAAAAATCTTGGAAGTGAATGCTGGAATAAGCGGCTACTAATAGAAGGATGATAGCAAATAAAATTCCTTGTGTTAATTTACTTCTTGTCTTACCTGCTTCCGCGGCATATTGATTAGCCCAGCCATCTTTTTTATTTGCAGATAGTTTACCAAGCCAGACTTGGCCGAAAGTCATTAAATTAACCCATAAATACAATTCAGGACTAATCAGCAGTCCTGCTAAAATCACATCAATTGTTCGGTGCATAGGTGTTTTAATAGCAAGAATTATATTTAATACAGATGCTAGCCCTATTGGAATTAGCCAAATCCATGACCAAAAAAATTGGTTGGTTGCAAGAGCCACCGTTAACAAGGAAAAAAACAGGACACGTATGACTAAATCTGACAACAGCTTCATTTGGTTTCTCCATATTTTCCCTTTATGTCTTGTTTGTACACTTAAATCTTTATTTGTAAGCAAATCTACGGTTCCAGAATTCCACTTATTACGTTGCTCTCGGAAAGTATGATATGATCTCATCGCATCTACAAAGCATCGCCCTTTAGGACTTATCAGCGTTTTCCATCCAGATTTTTGCAACTGCCATGTTAATAACATATCTTCCACATCACTATCATTTTGCCATGGACCGTCTAGTTTATTATGATTGACTACCTCCTGCAATGCTTCTGGCCTAAATAGTGTCGCCTGGCCGCCAAGTACGTATGTGCTTCCACCATGATATTGAAGATCAAGAAGCCAGCTTGCCATATCCTGTTTTTGCTGATGTGTCCACCAACGTGTAATAGGACCACCATATTCACCACTCTCAATTTTCTCCTCATAATACACATCATGTTTAGAAAGAAGGCTTTTCTTTTTTGGCATACGCATTGTATACTTTGCCATTACTCCGCCAATATTACGGGCGCTCATTAATCCCTCCCATAAATATTTCAAACAATTTGGCGCAAGTCGACTATCTGCATCCATTCCTAAAACAGCTTTAATGCTTTGTTTATATAATTCCTGATGCTCTGTTAACGGATGATTATCGTAAATATCCAGCAAATCCCCATATAGCAGTTTCCAACCGGAATTTAATGCGCCAACTTTTCGAAGTTTATTATTTTCTGTCACAATTACCTTTAAGTTTAAATTAAACTCTTCACCAGCATTGATTGCTTTTTCTTCCGTGCGATCTGTACAATTATCGGCAATAACATAAACATCCATCTCTACTCCTTTTGGGAGCAATTGATCATTTAAGCCTGCTAAACAATCACGTATAGACCTTTCTTCATTATGAGCAGGAATCAATGCGATAATTCTTGGCTTCATATAAGATTTTTTTACACCAGGCATACTAAAAAAGGAAATACTACCTTTTTCTTGTTCTGCTACAACCGACAAGTACTTCACCATCTTCCGCATATTTTTTGTTGATTATTTTTAACCTTCATTCTTTTTAGACCACCACTTGTTCTTTTTAAAGAACAAATGATTCAAAAAAAAAAAAAAAAATCACTTAATTAATATTGTTGTTCACTACCTAAAATGTTCTTATTTAAGAACATTTTATCACTTGCAAAGTATCTAGTCAATTTAATTTTATAATAAAAAGTGAGAAAAATCACCTAAAACATTAAAGTTATGCGCATGAAAATGGTTTATTCTATTCTATCCTTTCGAATCATATACTAATAAATTTCATTATAACGAACATCCTGTTACGAAAATAGATTTTATTTATACAAAAAAAGATCCTCCCCCATCATAAATTCAATTATATAGAACACACCGGATCTACATAAGAAATTTTTAAATGAAAGAAAGACCTTATTTGATTTATCAAAGCACTAAAAAGACAGCCTTGCAAACAAATTTACACCATGGTACATGAAAAGAAACAGATTTCCTTGAAGCAGGGAACAGTCAGAATACACAAAATTTGCGGGATAGACGAGCCCCTGCAGCCCTCGTAGATGAGTCCCACAGGAAAGCAAAATGTATTCCACCCGCAGGCCCCGTTTTTCAAGATGACCTATAATCGTATTCTTTCCCTATTCCCAGCAGTCTTTCAACTGCCAAGCAGTAAACTCTGTTACCTCAGCCACACCATTTTCAGCGACAATTTCTATCCCCGCTCTTTCCTCTTTCGGATAGATCCGACTTGTCATTGTTGCTTCTCCATCATTAACAAATAGTTCGATAGATGAACGATCAATAAATATACGCAAAGAAAGTTCTTCAGAAGCAGATAATTTTACCGTTCTTACCCCATCCTTTATTTTTCCATAAGCAGAACAATCAAGTGTTAACTTTTGAGTATTTTTGTTATAGCGAATTTTTAAAGCTTCACTGCTGCTTCCCATAAGGTTTAAACAAATAGATTCAGCTGCTGTGCTGTTTAAGTCAAAGACAGCCTTCACTTCTAGCAATGCTTCATTTATTTCATAAAAATACTGATCTGCTACTGATTTATTTTGTAAAGCAGGATAAGCAGTTTCACGCAATTGGATCAGTTCTTCCACAGGATTCATCAAAAGCTTTCCATCTTCACTTAACGTTAAAATCCTAGGCAATGTAAGAGCACCAGCCCATCCATCTTTTTTCGTTGGCATATCAGCTTCCCACATGTCCATCCAGCCAATAGCTATTCGGCGTCCTTTATCATCTAATAAAGTTTGAACTGCATAGAAGTCATGCCCATGATCCAACTCTGTAAACTCTCCATAAACAAACTCGTTGTTTTCATAATTGTACTCACCGATTAAAGAGCCTGTTTGGAAAAGATTTTGATAACGTTCTTCTTCCGCTTCCATTCCTTGTGGAGAGAAAAGCAATACATACTTCCCATCTAATTCAAAGAAATCAGGACATTCCCACATAAAACCAAGCGTTCCATCGCTTTCGGCAAGCACACCAATATACTCCCATTTTCTTAAGTCAGCAGATTTATATAAAATAACTCTGCCAGTCTCTTCTCTAGTAGCATTTCCGAGAATCATATACCATTCGTTATTATGCTTCCAAACCTTTGGATCACGAAAATGGTGAGAGCTATCCGCTGGCGGCTCTGCGATAACTGGATTTTCTCCGACTTTTTCAAAAGAAATGCCATCCTTACTTACAGCGATATTTTGATTTTGAAAGAATATATCCTTCTCTTTATCTGTATAATGATGTCCTGTATAAATCAGCGTTAATTCTCCATTATTATCAACCGCACTTCCGGAAAAACATCCATCTTTATCACAAGCATCCCCTGGAGCCAACGCAATCGGTAAATGCTCCCATTGAACAAGATCCTTCGATTTTACATGACCCCAATGCATCGGTCCCCAATTTTCATCATACGGATGATGCTGGAAAAACACATGATACTCCCCATTAAACTGAACTAATCCGTTTGGATCATTAATCCAATTAGCAGGGGCCATAATATGATAGCCTAGTCGATACTGTTTGTTCATTTTCTTTACTGTTTCTTTCATCGCTTCTTCTGCTTTTTTTAAACTATTTGTCTGCAACATATATTTTCCCCCTAAATGGTTTTTATCATAACGTCTTTTCGACGGGCATTTTTTGTATTTTTCCGTTCATTAAGCAATGTAAACATAGAGATAGTCGTGAAGACAAGAACAAGTATCCCCATTACTAAATAAGTATGACGGAAACCAATGCTATCGTAAAGTCCCCCGGCAATTGGTGATAGAATAGATGCTCCAACTTGTGAAGCAAATTGGAAACCTACTAAATAAAGAACAGACGATAATCGTGTATCAAAATTTGCTGCTAAATATTTAAAAATGGCAATCAGCATAATTGGCAATTCTAATGCATGAATTAATTTCATCGTAGAAATACCAACTGGACCAACGACAATACCTGAGCCAATAATACGGAATGCCATTAACATACCTGCTAGAATTAAGCTGTTTTTCGCCCCTACTTTATTTACCACATAAGGCGCTAGGAACATCATACCTGCTTCCAAAAATACTTGAAAAGAGTTCAAATAGCCAAACACTTGATTTCCTACTGCTTCTGATGGAAATAAAGAAGAATAATAGATAGGAAATTGCTGATCATACACACTATAAACACATGTTACTCCAATAACATATAACATTAAAAACCAGAAATGTTTTAAAAGAAATAGCTTGCCTACATCTTTTAACGTAATAGAATCCGCTTTCAAAATTTCTTGTTCTGTCATTTCAATTCTAACCGATAGAATAATAGCTACCAATATCACAGCTGAGACAGAGGCAACCCAGAAATTAATAGTTGGATTTATATTAAATAATTGTCCTGCAAAAAAAGTCGCTGCTGCCCACCCTAAGGAGCCCCACATTCTTGATTTACCATATTCAAATTCATATTTTCGACTTACTTTTTCAATATAAGATTCAATTGCACCGATTCCAGCTAAAAAGGAGACGCCAAGATATAACCCACCAACAAGGGCACCTAATATTACATTATATTGCAATAATGGACCATAAACATAAATATAAAACGGACCAACCAACACAAGCAGGATGCTAATCGCAAATAATATATGTTTTTTCAATCCAATTTTATCCGAGATAAATCCATAAAGCGGTTGCATACACAAGGCGAAGATAGCGTTTACAGAAAAGATTAAACCAGTTTCGGCTCCATTTAAATTTATTTCCTGTCCTAACCAAATAGAAAATAAGGAATAGCTAGATGACCAAGTAAAAAAGAAAAAGAAAAAATACGCACTAAGTTTCCAATACAGAGTCCTTGAACTTTTCATAGTGATTACTCCTTTTTTAAGATTATTATCATTCACTAAATCACTTGAAATCGCTTACAATTTTATTTTATGTCAACCGGTTTCATAAGTCAACACTTTTATGTCAACCGGTTTCATATTTTTGTAAAACCATACTTTTTCACTAGAAAACAAAGCTTGTACCGGTTCGTTTTCTCTACTTTTAAAAGGGTTACAGAGGTAAAGCTCCTAAAGCAGCAATGGAATGTGGCTAGGATCGATGAAATATATATTCCTTCTATAATCCAGCTGCATTCCATTTATCTGAAATTACCTCTTCTTTATTAAATTGTTTTTCCGATAAGAAGCTTTACAGGATGATTCACTTGCAACGGTATTTCACTAAATTCTCCATCCATTTGCTTGAGCAAAATCTCTATCGCTGATTCTGCCAACAGCCTAATCGGTTGTTGAATCGTTGTTAAGTTAGGAAATAAACTTTGAGTAGTTTCTGTTCCATCATAACCAATAACTTTTATATCTTGAGGGATTTTTTTCCCGCTTGCTTCTGCTTCTCTTATAAAAGAAGCAGCAAAAATATCATTGCTGGCAAAAACCCCATCAACATCTGGAGCCTCCTCTAAAATTTTCTTCATAACCTCCAATTGACTTTGTGGATTAAAAGTTTCATGTATTTCATATGTAATAGACACTAGCCCGTTGCTTTCCATCACATCCTCATATGCTTTTCTTCTGAGCATAGCCGGAGTTGCAAAATTCACTGGTCCATTAATATGAACGATTCGTTTACAACCTTTTGAAATTAACAGTTCAGTTGCCAGTTTTCCCCCTTCATAATTATCAGAACTGACAATCGGAATATTTTCTGATAAGGTACGGTCAATCGCTACCACCGCTAAGTGCTGCTTTTGATAGTCAAGAATTCCTTGATTATGTGTTCCTACAATAATTCCATCTACTTGATTGCGCATTAGCATATCTAAATATTTCTCTTCTTTTTCTATATCATTTAAACTATTGCAAAGCAGCACTTTATAATCAATGGAAGCACATATATTTTCAATTTCAAACGTAAGTTCGCCAAAAAATGGATTCGTTGTTGTTGGGATAATAAGACCAATTACATTTGTTCGCTTATTATATAAGGACCTGGCAAGTTCATTTGGATAATAATTTAACTCTTTCATTGCTTTATATACATTTTCTTTCGTTTTTTCTCCAATATAGCCACGATTATTTAGAACACGGGAAACTGTTGTTGGTGAAACACCGGCCAGTTTTGCCACATCTTTAATTTTTGGTTTCATAGAGTTCCTCCGTTTTGTTCACTACAATAAAATTCTATTCTACTTTTCTTATAGATCCAAATTTAAAATCAGTACATAATACTAGTTTAGGCAGTGACTAATACGATATACCTTAATAATAACGACAATCCTCTTATTTGTATACGCTTACTTTTTAATTTTCAGAAGATATATCGATTAATCACATTATATAGAAATGAATTTAAATCGTGAGGATGTTGGATGGGAGCACTAAACTGGTGCTTTTCTTATTTATCCTTTGCTAAACAGTAAAAAAAGTGAACCTTCCAAAAGAAAAAGTTCACTTTTCATCTTTATATCGCCGATACAGTTTTTATCTACCTACTGCTGCTCCATCACTTCTTGGATCCACACCGCCATATAAAACACCTTGTTCATCCATTAAAATAGCGTTAGCGTGTCCCATTATCCCATCAAATGCTTCTACACGGTTTACTATATGACCAGCTTTTTGTAATTTTTCCAATACTTCCTGTGACACTCTTCCCTCGATTTTTAACTCTTGTATTTTCTCACCCCAAGTTCGTCCCCATACAAATCTTGGTTCACTTATCGCTTCCTGGGGATCAAATCCGTAATCCAGCATCCGTGTTACCATTAATGTCTGCGTTTGCGACTGTCCCTCCCCACCTTGTGTTCCGTATAACACATATGGTTTGTCGCATTTAAACGCCATTGCTGGCATTAATGTATGAAAAGTTCTTTTCTCCGGCTCCAATGTATTCACATGGTCTGGATCAAGCGAAAAAAATGATCCCCTATTTTGCATCGTAATGCCTGTATTCCCCGCAACTATCCCCGAACCAAATTCAAAATATAAGCTTTGAATAAAAGAAACAGCATTCCCATCTTTATCAACAACCGCTGCATATGCTGTGTCATTGCCAACAGGACGAGAAACTAAATCATTGGTACGTTTAAAAGAAATGGACTCTGCCATTTCCTTTGCATAGTCTTTACTTAATAATCGATCTAACGGAATATTATTAAAGTCAGGATCTGTTAAATATTCATTTCGGTCTTGAAAGCTTCTTTTCACTGCTTCTACTAACAGATGGTAATATTCATAAGAACCATAAGGAATCGATGATAAGTCAAAATTCTCCAAGATATTTAAGATCATCAAGCCAACAAATCCTTGCGAGTTTGGCGGTACTTGATACATCGTATATTCACGATAAGTGCTCGATAATGGTTCGCTCCATTCTCCTTGATGTGCGGCAAAATCAGCTAAGATTAACTGGCCCCCTTGTTCCTCTAGACTATTAATTATCTCCTTTGCCAATTCACCTTTGTAAAAATCATCTCTTCCATGTGCAGCTAAACGTTTTAAAGTAGCAGCTAAATCCTTCTGGACGAATCTTGAAAATTTATTTGGAATTTTTCCTTCTGGCAAAAAAATCTCTGCTGTTTCTTTAACCGCCTGTAAAAGCTCTACATTTTTCACTGTATTTTCATATTGGTCATTCGAAAGAGGGAAACCTTTTTCTGCATATTCCAACGCCGGAGCTAAAACCTCCGCAAGGGACATATTCCCATATTCCTTTATGATTGCATCCCAGCTGTCTACCATGCCAGGCACTGTAATAACACTCTCTATCCCACGAAATGGAATGGACTCTTTTCCAGCATAATTATTTCGTGTTATATTTGCACCAGATTTTCCACTGCCATTATAGGAGCGGACATTTCCTTCTGCAACATTATATGTTAACCAAAAGGAATCACCTCCAAGTCCAGTCATATGTGGGTAAACCACGGCTAAACAAGCACTTACTGCAACAGCTGCATCAAATGCATTTCCGCCTTTTTCTAATATTCTTTCCCCTGCTTGAGATGCTAAATAATGTGGACTAACTACCATCGAAGTGGTCCCAACTATTACTTTATTCAAACTGTTGTTTCCTCCTTTTTCATTATGCCAAAAGTATTTAATTGTTTTCCTTCTGTCTCATTTTCATCACTAGTAAACAAGAATAATACTGCACCAATCACTAATAATCCTCCTGCTAAATAGAATCCAAATTCAAGACTACCAGTTTTATCTGCAAAATATCCTGTAATATATGGTGCAAAAATGGATGAAAGCATTCCACTGAAATTGAAGAAACCATATACTTTAGAATACATTGATTGCGGTGTAATATCAGCCATATAAGAAATTAAAACAGGATCAAGGGCTAATTTCCCAAGAAGACCATATACACATAACCCTACAATTAGAAAGGAATAATTTTCTGTATAAGGAATCGCAAAAGTTGAGACAATCATATCATGTATAGTTTTTTTTAAAATGAAACTCGTCAGATAATCTAACAAACTATTTTTTCCATTGGTAAATAATTTTAATATTTAAATTTCAAAACGAAATATAATCACTTAATATACTATCATTTTGTATTGTTGGTATCCTTTTCATAAAAGAAATGCTTACACATTGGTTCTTATTTAATAAACTCTCCTTAAAATACTTTTAAAAACCCTCTTTGCGCTTTTCCATCCTACTAATAGAAAAGCGTAAGCGCCCTTATTAATCGACAGAGTAAGCTGAGATCCGCTAGATGTGGCATTCTTCATTTATGTATTTTTAAAAAAAACATATTGACGATAAAAAAAGGAGCTAGTATACTACTATCATAAAGTAGTCAGAAAATTTAAATTCTTCAAATAAATAAATGTATACAATTATACAACAATCAACGAAACCAGTTACAGTTGACATAACATAGTTAGTTGGACATTCTTCGTGAATCTATTAAACAAATTTAAGCAGAAGAAATAGACTTTATATTGGTAGTGAAAAAACTATCGTCATAATTGTATACAATTATACAGTTATTCAATTGTATAAATTAGGAGGAAAATATGAATAGTGTACATAGCCGCCGATTAACAAAAGATCATGCTTATTCGGTGTTAAAACAAAAAATTATAGAAGGCATTTTAAAACCAGATGAAATTGTTCGAGAAGAACAGTTGGCTGCTATGTTGGAAATAAGCAGAACTCCATTACGAGAAGCCATTCAACGATTAGAATTAGAAGATTTTCTAGTGAGACAGACAAACGGCCGTTTAAAAGTGGCTTCTGTTAATAAAAAAGAAATGAAAGAAATATTTCTAATAAGAAGTATGTTAGAAGGGAGTATTGCTAAAAGTGCAGCATTACTTGCAACTGAACACGATATTATTAATTTAACCAATCTATTAGAAAAAATTAAATCCTCTTTTCTGCAGCAATCCAATCATGAGTTTGTTTCCTATGGATTTGAATTTCATGATTATTTAGGAAAAATTAGTGGACTAACTACTTTTGAAAAAATATTAAATATGCTTAGAGATCATTCTCTCCGTTATTGCCTCCTTGTTTCTGCCAATGGCGATTGGAATGCTCAAGCAGATGAGGAACACAGCTTAATCTTGCAAAAAATAATCGAGAAGAATCCTGACGCAGCGGAAAATGCGATGAAAGATCATATATTTAGCAGCTTAGCAACTGCAATGGAAAGAATAGAAAGGTTGGATATAGATGAAGAATAGTACATGGAGAATTGATACAAAAGTTATTCATGAAAACCAAATGCCAGATTCAGAAACAAGAGCAATTTCTACAAGTATTACACCAGCCGTTGCTTATGCTTTTCCAGATGTACAAACTGCCGCCGCAGTAGTCGCTGGTGAAGAAGAAGGTACATTTTACGGGCGCTATGGAAATCCAACTTTAGCAAAATTAGAGAAAAAAATTGCTTCTTTAGAAGGAGGAGAAGCTGCCCTAGGGGTTGCAAGCGGAATGGCTGCTATTGCTACCGCCCTTCTCGCATATGTAAAAAAAGATGATCATGTACTTGTTACAAAAGATGTTTATGGAGGAACTTACAGCTTTTTAGCTTCTATTGCCATTCGATACGGTATTCAGTTTGATTATGTAGATTGTACGGACATCCATTCTATTAAACAAGCAATTAAACAAAATACAAAAGCAATTTATATCGAAACCCCTTCTAATCCTTTATTAACCATCCTTGATATAAAGGAGATAGCTGAAATCTGTAAGTCTAATAACCTTCCACTTATTGTGGACAACACATTTATGACACCCTACCTGCAGAAACCTTTGGAAGACGGGGCAACTATTGTCGTCCATAGTGCAACAAAATATATCAACGGACATGGAGATGTGCTTGCAGGCTTTATTGTTGGAAATCAACAGACTATTCATTATATGAGAAAAACATTAATGGGGAATTTGGGGCAAAATTTAAATGCCTTTGACGCTTATTTAATTTTAAGAGGATTAAAAACAATGGCATTGCGAATGCAAAGACATTGTGACAATGCATGGAAAGTTGCCCAATTCCTAGAATCCCACCCAGCTGTTAAACAAGTCTATTATCCCGGTCTTCCTTCCCACCCTCAACATGAACTTGCAAAAAAGCAGATGAAATTAATGGGGGGTATCGTATCTTTTGAAATAAAAGGAGATTACCATACCGCCACAACTTTTATGAATGCACTGAAACTGGCTTATATTTCCTTTAGCTTAGGAGATCCAGAAACACTAGTTCAGCATCCAGCATCTATGACTCATGCTTCTATCCCAACAAAAGAAAAAATTAAATTCAACATATCCGATGAATTAATCCGTATTTCCCTAGGATTAGAGGATGCAGAAGATATTATCGATGATATTGAACAAGCGTTAACAGCATATTCCATGCCACAAAAAATAACGA
Source organism: Niallia sp. WK069_GA_01 (assembly GCF_983173855.1). Lineage (NCBI taxonomy): Bacteria > Bacillati > Bacillota > Bacilli > Caryophanales > Bacillaceae > Niallia > Niallia sp. WK069_GA_01. The sequence goes on along the minus strand of NZ_OZ470138.1, from coordinate 929,881 downwards.
ATATGTATAAATAGTTCTTTTTACCTATTTATATCTATCGATTTGAGAGGTATTTTATTACCTATAGGTTTAATAGGAATTGATGTATATTACCCATTATTAATTAGTAGAATATTCCACTTAAATATAGAGTATACAAACAGGGGGAAAAGATATGCCAATGATTGAGCTAAGAGACATATACAAAACTTATCACCGAAAAGGCATTTCCAATGATGCACTTAAGGGAATTAATGTAAAGGTAGAAGAAGGAGATATTTTCGGAGTAATTGGATATAGTGGAGCGGGGAAAAGTACACTGATTCGTTTAGTAAACTATCTGGAAAAACCAACAAAAGGGGAAGTATTTGTTAACGGCGTCTCCCTTGCCAGCTATAGTGAGAAACAACTTCGTGCTACAAAAAAGAAAATAGGGATGATTTTTCAACACTTTAATTTATTAGAATCAAAAAAAGTATTTGATAATGTCGCCATTCCTCTTGTCCTTCAAAGAAAAAAGAAAGACGAAATAGAAAAACGTGTAAAAGAATTATTAGAATTTGTTGGTTTAAGCGATAAAGCAAGCAGTTATCCAAATGAATTATCAGGCGGGCAAAAACAACGTGTAGGCATTGCAAGAGCACTTGCTTCCAACCCGTCCATTCTATTATGTGATGAGGCAACATCTGCATTGGATCCTCAAACAACACAATCCATATTGCAGTTGTTAAAAAAAATAAATGCTGAGTATAACATTACTGTTATGATTATCACACATGAAATGGCCGTTATTCAGGAAATATGCAATAAAGTTGCTGTAATGGAGCAAGGAAAAATTATTGAACAAGGATCGGTTTTAGAAGTTTTCGGCAAACCACAGCATCCTACAACGAAGAATTTTGTTAAAACCGTCATCAATACTAATATTCCAAGTACGATTCAGAAAAAAGCAAACGAGCTTTCAGGAAGTCGCTATAAATTGGAGTTTGTTGGAGAATCTGCATCAGAGCCGATTATTTATGAACTTATTCACCAATATAAAATTAAGCTTAATATTCTTTTTGCCAATATGACAGAAATTCAAGGAACAGCTTTAGGGAACATGATTGTCCAGTTTAACGGGGATGCTTCAGCAATAACAGAAGCACTTGCTTATCTAAAATCACAGGGTGTCTTCATTGAGGAGGTTACAGAATAATGATTAGTACAACCATTTCATTAGATCAATTTTTCCAAGCAATTATTGATACGATTTACATGGTGGGATTCTCCCTCTTAATAGGAAGTTTAATTGGAATTCCACTTGGTATTTTATTGGTAGTTACAAGAAGTGGAGGCGTACTGGAAAATAAGATTTTATACAATCTATTAAACCCAATTATTAATATTGTCCGCTCTCTTCCATTTATTATTTTATTAGTTGCTATCATTCCTTTTACACGATTAATTGTCCAAACATCAATCGGGACTGCAGCAGCTATCGTACCACTTATTATTTATATAGCTCCCTATATTGGAAGATTAGTAGAAAACTCCTTATTGGATGTAAATCCTGGGATATTAGAAGCAGCAGAATCAATGGGTGCCACTCCATTTCAAGTCATTTGGCATTTTCTATTGCCTGAAGCTTTTGGATCGTTAATCCTAACTTTAACAACTGCTACTGTCGGTCTAATTGGAGCTACCGCAATGGCTGGTACAGTTGGTGGAGGTGGTGTTGGTGATTTAGCCATTTCATACGGATACCAGCGATTTGATACCATTGTCATGATAGCTACCGTCATCGTTCTGATCATTTTTGTCCAAGGAATGCAATCACTTGGAAACTATCTAGCAAGAAAAGTAAGACGGAACTAAAAGAGGGAATTTCCTTCTTCAGAGTGCAGGCAATATTTTAAGATATTTGTCGGCAGTCTGAAGAAGGAAAACCTTCCCTCTTTAGCATGAAGAATATAGAATAGAGATTAAATAGGAGGTAAAAAAATGGGCTCATGGACGAAACAAGAAAGATTTAATGCTTTATTATCTGGAGAAAAAGCTGATCGTCCAATCGTAAGTGCATGGCGGCATTTTATTGAAAAGGAACAAAATGCAGAAGATTTAGCAGAAACAACGATTAATTTTACAAAAAAATTCAATTGGGATTGGGTAAAAATTAATCCAAGAGCCACTTATTTAGCAGAGATTTGGGGAAATTCATATGACTTTCAAACGTATCAAACCGTTTTTCCGAAACAGCTGACAACAGCTATTCCAAATCCAGCAGATATATGGAATATTGAAGTAAAAAAAGCGCTTGCTTCTGCACCATTAGTGGAACAATTGCAAGCAGCCAAAGCGATACGCCAAGGTTTGCCTGATACCCCACTTACACAAACCATTTTCTCGCCGTTAACTGTTTTGCTTTTTATAGCGGGAAGATCTGCTTATGTATATGAAACAGTATTTGGCATTAAAAACCCTGTCAGTTTAGAAAGCTTATTTACAGAGAATCGAGCAGCAGTCCATCATGCTTTACACTCTATTTCGCTGACCTTGGCTGATTATGTAGCAGAATTATACAAGGTTGGAATAGATGGACTTTTCTATGCTGTTACTGGAACAGCTCATCCGCAGCTTTTTGATGAAGCAGCCTTTAATGAATTTTCACGACCATATGATTCCATTGTTTTAGATGCTGCACAAGGCGGAAAAAGAATTCTTCATACTTGCGGTCCATATGCCCTTCCAGAAAGGTTCAATGATTATCCAATAGAAGGAATCAGCTGGGATACAAAGGCAGATGGAAATCCAGACTTACATGCTGACGTAAAAGCAACAAAGGTTGGTGGAGTCGATCATCACCTATTTGCAGGAGATAATGTTCAAACCATCACAAATGAGGCGGAAAAAGCATTAAAACAAATGGAAAACGAGCCTTTTATTTTAGCTCCAAACTGTGCTATCCCTCTTACCGTAAAAGATAAAGCATTACAAGCATTTTATGATTCTATATTAGAAAAGGAGACAAACTAATGAAAAAAATCTTATTTTTAGCAATCATTGGACTTATCTTTGTTTTAGGAGCTTGTGGAAATGATAAAAAAGCAGGTGAGGATAAAAAAGAAATCACCGTTGGCTTTGGTGTCGGAACATATGAAGATCAATTTCGCAAAGGAATCCTGCCTATTTTAGAAGATGAAGGATACAAAGTTACTGTAAAAACATTCAGCCAAAACATGCAAGTAAACCCAGCAATGAAAGAAGGCTCCATTGATGCAAGTATCTTCCAAAGTACTGCCTATATGGAAGGAATCAATAAAGAACTAAATACGAAAATGACTGGCCTTACATTTGTTCCAAGTGCACCTCAAGGTCTATATTCAAAAAAACATACATCTCTTGATGAAGTGAAAGATGGTTCAACTGTTGCTCTTCCTAATGATCCTGTTAACCAAGAACGCGCAGTTCGCATTTTAGAAGACCTTGGATGGGTAAAAGTAGCAAAAGACGCTGGTACAACTGATTTCAATTTAAAAAGTGTAACACCAGATAAATACAAAATCGATTTTAAAATCTTAGATCCTGCACAAATTTTAGTTTCTTTGCAAGATGTTGATTTTGGTGTTGTGAACGGAAACTATATTGCAAATGCTGGTCAAAAAATTACCGATGCCCTTCAAATCGAAAATACACCTGAACAGCATCGCATCATTGTTTCCATCAATGAAGCAGACAAAAATACACAATGGGCAAAAGATTTAAAAGCAGCCTATGAATCTGATAAATTTAAATCATATATTGAATCTGAAGGAAAATATGATGGATTTATTTTGTTGGATTCTTGGAAATAATTTAGTTTGTCCCACTCTTAACAGGCAGCATCCCTTCAACTTGGGGATGCTTTGAAACCGAGGAAGCTAGTGGCAAAAATCGGACCGTAAATCCGATAAGTTCAACCTTCTATCAGTAGAGGCGAAATCCTCCACTAATGGAAGAATCACTTTATAAATAAAGATCCTAATAAGAAATTTTTCAGAATGATCAGCACTCCTCCGTTTTTTAGCATCGTCTAACGAACAGAAAAACAACGGATTGCTGGCAGTCCTTTTCAAAAAATAAAATGGTGCGTTACATAACAACAACCGAAATGAAACAGACAAAAATAAAAAGGAATGGTGATGTATGAGTAATCTACATTTTATCGGCGGAGGCCAAATGGCAGAAGCAATTATTCGTGCCTTGTTAACCAATGAAGTATACATAAATGAACAAATCAGTGTATTTGATGTAAATAATGCTCGCTGTGAACTTCTTCAATCAAAATATAGTATTATTACAACAACCTCTCCGAAAGAAAAACTAGCTTCAGCAGATCTTATTGTACTAGCTGTTCGCCCTCAAGACGATATAGAAACAATATGTCAATATATCACAGAAGAATCTTCACAGGACGCAGTGATCGTTTCCATTGTTGCAGGGGTGACCATTAAGAAACTATCTTCCTATCTTGGCGAAACTCGCTCTATTATCCGTGTGATTCCAAATACATTAACAGATACAGGACTAGGATATAGTGGCGTCGCCTTAAATAAATATGCAAACAAAGAACAAGCAGCTTCCTTTTTAACTGGATTTGGAAAAGTAGAATATATTGATGAATCACTTATCGATATTTTTACTGGATATGGGGTTGCAGGACCAAACTATGTCTATTATTTTATTGAATCGTTAGCAGATGCAGGAGTTTTGGCAGGTTTACCACGAGAACAGGCATGGAAAATCGCCTTAGAAAACACTGCAGGTGCAGTAGCAATGCTGCAGAAAACGCAATTACATCCCCGACAATTATTAGATATTAATAATTCTCCAGCAGGTGTTGGCATTAATGCATTATACGAACTGAACAACAGTGACTTTGCAGCTGGATTACAACGAAGTGTGCTAAAAGCAGTAAAAAGAACAACCGAATTAGGAGGAGAAAAATAATGACGAAAATCATTTGGGATCATGTCGTTCACTACGTAAATGACTTAGACAAATCAATCGAAATTTTCCAAGAGAATGGTCTAATTGCTTTTAGAGGTGGTTCACATAAACAATGGGGCACCTATAATGCCTTAAGCTATTTTGATTTAACCTATATTGAATTTTTAGGAATTGAAGATCGTGAGTTAGTTGCAACGGTAAAAGATCCAAATGCTGTTGTGAAAGATTCCCTTACCACTCTGCCAGAACATGAAGCGCTTAGTCGCGTCGCCTTAAGAACGGATGATATTGAAGAAGTTGCAGCGAACTTAGAAGCTGCTGGACTGGAAATCTCTCCAATAATGGCTGGAAAGCGCCTAGATAATAAAGGTCAATTAATTGAGTGGAAAATGCTAACAATTGCTGGCGATTTTCAAGGACTTATTTATCCATTTGTCATCCAATGGAAAGGAACAGATGATGAGCGTTATCAAAACCTATTAAATAGCGGGGTCATCCAATCACATCCCGCTGGAAAAACGGTGATCAACGAAGCTGTTTTCACCGTAAAAAATCCAATAGAGGCAGCGAAACACTGGCAAAACTTGTTTGGATTAACGCTCTCATCTACAACAGAAACAACTGCTACTCTTTCCATTGGAGATAAAAGCTTTCAATTTCAACAAGGTTCTAAAAATCAGTTTACCGACTTAATCTTTAAAACCGATAATAAGGGCCTTCAAGAAAAAACGATTATGATTGGTGAGGGAAAATATACATTTAAGCCATTCTAAAACTATCTATCCATGGAGGGGAAAAGGATGTTCAAGCCACCACCCTTTTCCCCTTCCATTATTTTTCTTCCATTCTGCTTTTCCCCCGAAACAGTGCTATTATTAATAATCCAACTGGTATACAAACATATAAGGTGACTTCAAGAATTGGCACTATTTGCTCAATAAATTTAGATAAAATAGCCATATTTGGACTAACCCATATGGCAAGCACAATAATGAATAATCCATATGGAAAAATAAAGGATTTAGGATTTTTTATTTCCAGCCATTGCGCTGTTCCGATAACAAGCACATTATAAAATAGTGCCAGCTTTATAAATACTCCTAATACCCAGACCACAATAACCACCGACTCAAATCGTTCAAAAAATGGCGGTATATAAATATAGCGAAAAGCAGTAAAAACTGGATAGGTATATGAACTCACCCCTTCACCAAAAACAAATAAACAAACAAAATTAATAAAAACCATACAAATTAAATTAAAAATAATCGTGACATACCCCATCTTTTTTCCTTTTGATTTATCTGTTAAATAGGGAAGCAGCATTCCCATGATAAAAATTTGATTAAACCAAAGTGCTGGCTGAATAGCTCCTTTTAATGGCACTTGCCATCCATGCTCTAAAATGGGAAACATATTATCCCATTTAAAGTCTGAAATAAGAAGCAGCAATATTAATAACGGAAGAATATAAATCGGAAAAAATATTTGAGCCGCTCTTGCAATAACCTCTAATCCCGCACGTACAGAAAAAGCACAAACGATAATCATGCTTCCTACCACGACAAATAACGGCGTTAAGTGCAAAAAAGATACTCTAATAAAGTCTGCATATTCTCTTACAATGATACTTGTTACTAATAGCAGATAGGTCAAATAAATAAAACCGATACATTTAGCTAAAAAAACACCAACAATATGCTTACTGTACTGAAAAATAGTTTCATTTGGATACTTTTTGTGAAGTCGATAAATAATGAAGGCAGTAAATATTCCACTCATGCTCGCAAAAAAGGGAGAGATCCACATATCACGTCCTGCACGGTTAGCAGTAACTGCCGGTATACTTAGAATAGCCGTTGACAAAATGGTCATCGTGAGAAGAAACATCATCTGAAAAGCTGAAATTTTAATTTGTTTATTCATTCTCTTCCCCTCGTTTTTTCTACTCATTGAAAGTTCATTTCGCTTTTTTATTTGTTTAAGATTTTTTTATCAATTCTTTGTGTTAATGTTGTTTTCTTTTTTCTAATTATGGCCATAATCAAAAGGACGAACGGGATAATAGTCATAAAGCTTGTAACATAAAACGGATCTGTAAGAGCAAAAAGTTCATTAAGTTCTGCTGTGCTCGGAGCAACCCAAAAACTCATCGATACAATACACACGCCTAAAGGAAAAACAATCGATCGATAATTTGATAATCTTAATAATTGGGTCGTACCTAAACAAAAAATATAATAAAACACAGAAAGTTTAACAAACACTCCTATGACCCAAACAATCACAATAAATACATCTAAATGTTCAAAAAATGGGGGAATGCTTATATAACGAAAAGCGGAAAAAACAGGATAATTGTATTCGGCTGTAGATGACCCGAATAAAAAAACACTAACCATATTTTCAAATGTAAGAAAACCGGCTACCATAACCATGCTGATAATTCCCCATTTTAACCCCTTCTTTTGATCGGTTAAAAATGGAAATAGCATAGAAACTAAAGAAATCTCACTAAACCAAGCCTGAGGAAGAGCTGCACCAAGCAGCACAGGCTTTATTCCGTTTTCCATGAATGGCAGCATGTTTCCAGATTTAAATTCCGTTAGAAGCAATAAAAGAATCAATGGAGAAACTAAAAACAACGGAATCAATAATTGTGTTGCTCTCCCTATCACTTCTAAACCACCTTTTACCGCAAATGAACTAATCAAAACAAGACTTCCAATGACCACATACATAGGTGTTGTTGGCAAAAAAGAATTAATAATAAAGTCCGTATATTGTCTTATAATAATTCCACAAGCATGGAATACAAAAAACAAATAAGCTAATCCAATTATTTTTCCAAACAATGGCCCCAGAATTTTTTCACTATATTGAATAAGCGTTTCATTAGGAAATCGTCTCGCCAATAAATAGATAATCATCAATGTAATAAACCCCATAACGGATCCTATTATTGGTGATATCCACATGTCCCTGTCTGCATAATGACTCGTAATGGCAGGAACCACTAAAATAGCAGTAGCCGTTATGGCAGGATGCATCATCATACCCAACTGCAATGCAGAAATTTTCTCTTTTTTCAGCATCTTTTATAATCTCCTTCATGATATTATTGAAGTAGTTTACTAAAAGGTTTATACACAGAATAAACCCATTGAGAAGGACCAGGTATGGTTGGAAAAAATAGTAGTACAATTGCCAGAACTCCACTGGACATAGTTAACACAAGAAATGTCCATTTTTCCTTTTTGTCCGTCTTCTTTATTTTTGGCCATTCATATACAAAGATAAGAGTAAGCAGACAAATAATCCCTAATACTGATATCCACTTCATTTTTTTACCTCTTCTTTCTTTAGTCCTGCCGGTAATGTTGTTAATCCCGCCCGAAGCACATCTGCCTGAACTTTTGTACTAATACTTATTTCGGGTAAAAACTCATTCCAGCTTCCCTTCATTTTTTCCCATTCTTTAGGATATTTCTTATGAAATGCATCAGCAAACCCCAACGCATCAACTTGGATATCATCTTGGATCACTTGTAATGCATCATCTATTTTTGATTTTGTCATTTTTCCTACTGCTTTTTCTAGCTTTTCAATTATTTTAGGGCTCATCATATCTAAGTTTGTTTCATTTTGAATCACAGCACATTGCATGGATACATTGATATCTATTTTCCATTTCCCATTTTTTATCGAAGGAGTTAATTTTGTTGTTCCTTCAACGACTCGAACCGACACATATTCTTGTCCTTCTAAAGGAACGGTTATACTATTTACTTTTGTCTCATTGCGAATCCACAACAGCCCTCTCATTTCACTATTGTTTATTACTCTAACCATTTTATCTCTATCTAACACTACTGCTTCATAAATGGTCATAATCTGCTGATTTTTTTCATTTGAATTTTTAAGCAGTTTTAAATAAGGAAGTATAACGGATGGTGAATCACTTGTTAACATTTCCTCTACATCTTTTATGGTCTTTTTTACAACAATTTTCTTCTCAATCATTTTTCTCATACCTTCGCCAACATATAATTCTAAAGAAGGTGCCTCTTTTAAAAATTTCTTCGCATTTCCTTCCGCAATATAAATATATGCCCGCTCTCTAGGCTGTGGATGGCGTGTAAGAAAATCAAGTTCCTTTCTTATCCCATTCTCCTTTGCCAAACTTTCTCCAAAGATGAACATTTTGCAATGACCCCAAAAAATATTTCTTGATAATTGCATCTCTAAATTAGATGTGGCATCTGCTATATTTTTCCCTTTTTCTGATCGTACGATAACCACATTTCCGTCACTTGCCTGGCTTCCTGCTGCTTCACCTCCAACAGCTTTTGGCACTAACACTTGCAAAGTAACTTCTATTTCGTTTTCTCCTGTTTTATCAACAGCTGTTCCTAATACAATTGCCATATCAAACACTTCTCGTCTGTCCCAGCAGCCTGTTAAAAACAAACAATTCATACAAAAAAACAGAAGTAGAATCATTTTTACTAGTTTTGGAAATACATGCATATTCATTGAAGCAGTTCCTTTCTTATCACTTACTATCGAGAGTAATAAGAGTTATTTTTGATTGGAAGATACCTTATTGAAAACGTATGCCAATCTTCAAAGCATTTTAAATGCCATATGTGAATCACCTTTTGCGTGAGCTTTTCACCTTTTAGGATCAGGCTTTTGTCCACCTGACTGCCGCCTTTTATTATAATTTCCTGTTAAATGAGGACGAGTGTTCATTTTCCACCACGGAGCTCGAATAATAGAGTCTTTTAACTCCTTTCCCTTTAAAGGCGCAAGTGGTGTAAGGTAGGGAATGCCAAATGATCGGAGGGCACATAAATGAATAATAATAGAAATAACACCAAGCATAATGCCTAGCAATCCTAGTGTGCTTGCCAGAACCATTATTGGAAACCGCAGCATACGCAATGATATTCCTTGTGAATAATAGGGAATCATAAAGGAAGCAATCCCTGTCACAGCAACAACAATTACCATTGGAGCGGACACCAAACCCGCCTGAACAGCAGCTTGCCCAATAACAAGTGCACCAACAATACTAATAGCTGAACCGATTTGTTTCGGCAAACGAACCCCTGCTTCTCTCAATGCCTCAAACGTCACTTCCATAATAAGTGCTTCTACAAATGCTGGGAATGGAACAGACTCTCTCGCTGCTGCAATGCTTATTAACAAATTAGTTGGAATCATCTCTTGATGATATGTAACAACGGCTATATAAAGGGATGGAAACAACAAAGACATCACCATAAATACAAAGCGTAAAATTCGTATAAATGAACTAATAAGGAAGCGTTGATAATAATCCTCTGATGACTGCAATAAACTGAAAAAACTGATAGGAGCAATGAGTACGAAAGGAGTTCCGTCCACTAAAATGGCTACCCGCCCTTCTAACAAATGAGAAGCAACTACATCAGGTCTTTCTGTATTAAGAATTTGCGGGAATGGCGAATAAGGATTGTCTTCAATTAATTCCTCGATATAACCACTCTCCAATACACTATCAAGCTCTATTTGATTCAGTCTGCTTTTTACTTCCTCTATTAGCCCCTCTTCTGCAATTCCTTTTATATAGGCAATAGCAATATTTGTACTCGTATATTTTCCAATTTTCATTGATTCTGTTTTTAATAATGGACTTTTTATCTTGCGGCGAATAAGGGAAAGATTTACCCCCAAAGTTTCGATAAACCCTTCACGGGGACCCCTTACCACATTTTCACCTGAAGGTTCTTCAATAGAGCGTTGTTCCCAGCTCGCCAAACCTAACGCATACCCTTTATCGAGCCCATTTACTAATAAAACTGGATTTCCTATAAAAATATTGTCTACACAAGCTTGTATTGCATTTACTTTTTTCTTTTTAGCAATAGGTAATGCTTCTTGCACTCTTTCCTCTAAAGATTGCTGCTGCTCAGCATTTTTTATTAATGAAGGAGTTAAAACATGTTCCTCCAATAAATCGATATTGACTAAACCTTCTACATAAATAACAACAGCCTTTATTTCGTTTGCCATTGCAAAAGGATGAAAAACGATATCAAAACTTGTTTCAAATATCGACTGCAGTTTTTGAACATTATCGTCAAGATCCGAAGAAAGAGCTTCCTGGTTCTTTTCTTCGGTTGGAAGGTGTCTACTCTTTTTTTTTGGAGATTTACGAAACAATCGTATCATCTCCTTTCCTTTTATAGATTGGGTTTTTTTATAGATTATGGATAGTTTTTGCATTACCTAGCCTGTCTTATACACTAATTTTGGCTATTTATTAAAAAACATACAAAAACAGGATCAACCATTTTGAAAGAGGCGAAATACATGCTTATTTGCTGAATTAACTGACATTTTGGATAAAACGAAACAATCACTGCCCCGTTTCCACAAGAATTCCGTGAGATTTATACATGTTTCTCTCGGTAATCCCGCGTTCCTCCTCTTAATAATCCCGTATCCCAATCAGTTCACGCTCTCCCATTTCCCCTATCTGCAAAAACAAAAAATCCCTCTTGCTAAAACAGCTAATACTAGCAACTGTTTTATACAAGAGGGATTTTCCTCTTTTTCTCCAAAATTTCATTTCCTATTATTTCTTTTGCAACTCCAATACTGTTTCTAATAAAACATTTACCCCCTTTTCACACTCTTCCCATGTTGTTAGTTCTTCTTCGCAATGACTTTTTCCATTTTTGCTAGGTACAAAAACCATAGCAGTTGGAACTATACTTGCCATAAACTGAGCATCATGTCCTGCTCCACTAGCCATCCTTTTATACGAATACCCTAATGAGGATACGGATTTTTCCATTGTAGCAAGGATATCTTCATTAAACCAAACCGTAGTACGATCCCATTGTTTTTCCATTTTCAGAGAACAGCCCTCTAAATCCGTAAAGTTGGCAAGGTGTAGAATAGCATCCTCTACTTGTTTCATTATTGCTGCATCTTTATGTCTTGCTTCTATTGTAAAGATAACTTTATTCGGGATAACGGTATGAATATTTGGGGTAATATTCATTCTCCCCATTGTGTAGACTAAGTCATCAGCAAGAGATCCCAGTTTTTTTCGTAATTCAGAAAATACATTATTAGCAGCAAATAATGCGTCCCTTCTCATCTCCATCGGTGTTGTACCAGCATGATCCGACTCACCCGTGACTTCCAATTCATAACAAACCATTCCAACAACACATTCTACAATCCCGATTTCCAGTGACTCTCGTTCAAGAATCGGTCCTTGCTCAATATGCATTTCCAAAAAAGCAGTAGCTTCTTTTAAACGTGATGATTCTGCTCCTGCATATCCGCTGTTTTGTAATGCTTCTTTAAAGGTTATCCCGTTACTATCTGTTTTTTCTAACATAACGTTTTTATCAAATTTTCCTGAAAGAACCCCTGATGCCATCATAGAAGGTTCAAATCTTGCTCCCTCTTCGTTTGTAAAATTAACAATTGTGATCGGTATAGGAAGAATAAGCTTGTGTTCTACAATTGTTCGGACAACCTCTAATCCTGCAGCAACACCTAATACTCCATCGAATCTTCCTCCTTTTTTAACGGTGTCCAAATGAGATCCCATAACAATAGGAGGTTTATCCTCGGTACCTGCTAATGTTGCATAGATATTTCCCATATCATCTATTTTTATTGACATACCTAACTCTTGGCAGGATGTAAGCAAATACTTTCTAGCTTTACAATCTTCCTCCGATAAAGCTAATCGTGTAACCCCATTATTTTTTGTGCGCCCAAAATCTGCAAATTTCTCGAGTGACTCCTTTAATCTTTCTCCATTAATTAATAGTTTTTGCTTTTGTCCCTCCATTAAAAACTTCTCTCCCTTGCAAAATATTTTCTACTTATTAATACAGTCGGATCATTATTAACCTTTCTTGTTCCATAAATTTTAATGAACGCATAGTTTAAACGAGTTTACTTGTTACACTTCTTCCTTTACCTGCAAATAATTTTTCCCATCAGATCAGTTAGTCTCTAGTTGGAAGTATCTTCACAATTTTTCTTATATCTTATTTATGGCTGCTTCATTTTTCTGCTGATAAGAAAGTAAGGGAGAAACAATATTCTCTGCAAATCTTAGAAGGGGTAAAGTCATCTCGATGATTAATAGAATGAAAAAAGAAGGAATTGTACGATTGTTTTACGATTTTTAGGTAGATGTAATTTTTTAATAAGCCTATTATATATGGTAAATTCTAGTTAGTAAATATAATTTTTTCACTTTTCTGATAAAACATTAATTTAACGGTTAGATATTCTTTAAGCCACTCCCTTCAATAGAGAACATAATCCTATATTGACGTAAGTATATTTATTAGGATACTATTTAATTTACAGATAATTTAAATAATTTATTTTACATTCTATTAAATAGTTCAGAATACCATTTAAGAAGGAGGGTCAGAATGAAAGAGCTCGAATTAACCGTTGCAGAAGTATTAAAAAGAAAACCATTTAACAAGGCTAAGGTGTTGGCAGGGAAAGATGGCTTAAATAGAAAAATTAAATGGACTCATATTTTGGAAGTAAAGGATATTGAATTATTTGTAAACGGGGGGGAGCTTATTTTAACGACAGGCATTCACCTCCAACTGGATGAGTACAATCAGTTTGAATATGTGAAAAAACTAATTGATCTTGACACCGCATGCCTTTGTATTGAAATTGGTTCATCTATTACAAACATTGCTCCAAAAGTTCTTGCCTTGGCTGAGGAGAGAAATTATCCTATTTTGATTTTTGAAGAGACCGTTAAATTTGTCGAGATTACACAGGACCTTCATACATTTATTATTAATCAGCATCATCAACTTATTACTGATCTTGACCGCTTGTCCAATCATTTTAATAAACTATCCTTACAGCCAAATGGCATCTTAAAAATATTACAAGAAATTAACCACTATTTTCAGCATCCTGCATTTTTCTTATGTAATGATGGGGAAAAATATTATTATCCTTCCAATCAGAAGCAGACAAAATATAAGCTTAGTTCCTATTTAGAAGAATTAGAATTTGAATTAGGAGATAAGCGATTTATTATTTTACAGAACGAAGCATTTGCTGTTATGCCTGTCCGAGTTTTTGAACAAATTTGGGGCTATATCTTTCTCAAATCAAACGAATTTTCAGCTAATGAATTTTGTGCAATTGTTCTGGATAGAGCAGGAATTGCCATCTCGCAAATTTTGCTTCGTTATCGAACGATGGAAGAAAGAAAACAGAATGTAGAAGATGAACTTGTTCGAACACTTCTATCAGGAAAAACAATGGATTATGAGCCATTTCACTCTATCTTGCCAATCCATTATCCACATTCATCTTGGCGTATTATTTACTGGTCTGTGGACAATATGACAAAGTCAAAACGTTCGCATTGGGATGAATCAAAAGTACAAATATCCATGATGATTCGCTCACTTTTTCAAAAAACAGGGTTTCATCCCATTATTTCTATAAGAGCACATGAAATTATCGCTATCATATTTATTCCTCCTACTTTTAACAGCGATATAGAAAAGACTAAATGGAATCAGCTTGCAGATACTTTTGGCACCATTGATGCTGCTTATTTTCCTTCTCACCTCCTTTTCGGAATTAGCTCCACATTCACCGAGATCTCTTCCGTTAGAAAAGGATATGAAGAAGCAGTAAGTGTAGTGTCATTAAAGAAAAAGAAATTAATAGACCGTCATTTTTTTGAGGAAATTGGCATTTATCACTTGCTGCTGCCGCTTCAAAAGTCTGGAGGATTAAAAAGTTTTATTAGCAATTATCTAGAGAAAATTATTGCCTATGATAAAAAAAATGATAGCCAATTACTAAGAACTCTTGCTGTTTATTTGGAATGCAATGGTTCAAAAAAGGAGTCTGCAGATCGACTATTTATTGTCCGTCAAACACTCTATCACCGAATAGAAAAGTTAGAATATTTATTAGGAAAAGATTTTATGAAACCCTCTAATCGTTTAGCGATTGAGGGAGCTATTCAGGCCTACTATTTAGAAAGAAGCAGTGAACAAGTACAGGAAACAGATGTCATCGAAAGCATTTATTTATGAATACACGAAGAAAATAACTTGTTTTATGAAAAAAAGCAAAGAGCGCACTCATTTAAACATAAATGAGTATGCTCTTTTGCTAATTCATGTACATTGAAAAGATCGGATCCGATCTGCATCAGTTCCATAGTACGTCCATCTGAAATTACGCCAGCGGAACCCTGCAACAGAGTTTCTTCCAACAAAGGTTGGATAGAACCAAAAGCCATTTCCATTATTTAACCATACGTAAGTAAATCTAAATAAACAGCCTTGCATGGAACCAGCATCTATTTTGAATGTCCCTACTGATTGTTGTTGAAGCTGTGGTGTAAATGAAGGCGGTGGAGTTGTTGGTGCTCCTTGATTTCCTCCTCCTCCTCCACCACCAGGAAAACTAGGTTGAGATGGCTGACCTCCGCCAAATGGCGGAAAAAAGTTTCCTAAACCAGGAATATTTAGAAACTGACCTTGTGGAGGAAATGACGGTGGACCTCCCGACTGTTGGCGATTAGCATATAAATCATATGGATAATACGATTGGTATGGATACATAAATTTATCTCCCTTCAGGTAACTATGTTTTAACATATGCAATCTGCCTAAGTTGGTGAATACGAAATAAATTTAATATCGGACCACCATCCCTAAAGTTGGAAGACTCATTCTCGCCTACCCATTATTTATTTGCTTATCGTTAGATGGAGGCCAATCTATTATTTCTATTAAAAGAATATTCACATTATATTTCTAGCAACTCTACTTACTAATCTTAAACAAAACATAACCAATAATCGTTCCTAATGTGTTTAATATAATATCATCTATATCCGTAAACCTGTTTGTGATCATTAATTGTGTGATTTCTATGGTTGTTGAAAATAGCGCTCCTATAATGGCGGCATGAATTACGGTATGAACCTGGCTAAATCTCCATGGCAGAAGAAAACCAAAAGGAACGAATAAAAAAATATTGCCTCCCACATTTATCATAAAGGTTCGCAATGATTGTTCCGTTAATAACCCGTGCAACATTTCAAAGGGAACCAAATTTATTCCGCCGATGCCAACTCCAATCCCTAATGAAGGATGGGGAAACATCGTTAAATAAAAAATATACATAATAGACAGGCCAAACAAAAAATTTGCAAATGGACGAGAAATAAATAACACCACCACTATTTACTTTTTATATAAAATTTTACCATAAACAAGAAGAGAACTATTCTTATTTAGAAAAAATAGTAGCATTATTTTACATTAGGTGAAGCTTTTCGATATTTGGAGGAGGTTCCCTAACTATCGAAATCGAGAATTTTTTACTTTATCCACTTCGATAGCATAGTTACTCATTATTATTTAATTGTATTTCTTCTGTTTCTTCTTTTATTTGTCCAATCAATGAAACGACAGAGCCTATTGTTTGAATCCAGCTTCCAACTACCCCGATTGTGGAAGACGTTTTATCTTCGTAAAGCTGTTCGGTTCCTCCAACTCCCTGCATAGAATTGCCTATCCCCTGCAACAAATTTCCGATGATATTAAATGATCTTCCCGATGCAGTATTGTCTTCAAATTCATCCGCTAAACCAACAAAACTACCTAAAGCTTGCAGCCAGTTTCCAGTTATAATTATTTTTTGATCCGTATTATTCTCCAAATTAATTAACAGTCCAGCAATAACTGTTGAGTTGCCAATAGTTCTAATTTCATCACCTAATTTTTCTAATGAGATGCTTCCTTGCCCATCAGCAGACAAACCACCACCAACGGCTTGCAGCGTATTGCCCATTAATCGCAAATCATAACTTGCATCTTGTGTTAATCCTTTAAATGGAGTGCTGCCAATTGCTGCTTCCAATGTACCGATGACCGATAACAAAGAGCCAACTATTTCTTTCATCTGACTATCCATCTATCATCAACCTATTTAAAATAATATCATTATATTCTATTCCACTAGTCCGGTGAATATCCTGTAATACAGGACAAGAGGCAGTACTTCATAGAAGTACTGCCTCTTGTCTTTCTATACCATCCAAAATCCTTAAACTTCCGTCTCATAAACAAGCAAAAATATGCCTTATTTCAATAAATATACTCCAACCACACCTTTTCTTTATATTTCCGCTAATTGTTTCATGATAATGCCATTAACAGGAGGTCTTCCAATCGACCGATAGCAAATTCCTGCTTTTTTTGCGTCAGCTAAACTGTAACAGTTTCTTCCATCATATATATACGGCGATGCCATTTTTTCTTTAAACAGGGAAAGAGAAAATTCCTCAATTTCTTTCCATTCAGTAAAAATAAAGCAAATATCTGCATGTTCAATTGCTTGTTCAATTGTTTGTGTATAATTTACTTCCATTGGAAAAACTTTTTTGAAGTTAGCCTCTCCGACTGGATCATATATATGTACATTTGCTCCTTCGTTTAATAATAACCGTACATTCGGGATAGAAGGTGCCTCACGAAGATCATCTGTACCCGGTTTAAAGGTTACCCCTAATACTGCAATCTTCAACCCTTCAAATGAAATAAAATCTTTTCTCGCTTTTTTCATT
This sequence comes from Niallia sp. WK069_GA_01, assembly GCF_983173855.1. Lineage (NCBI taxonomy): Bacteria > Bacillati > Bacillota > Bacilli > Caryophanales > Bacillaceae > Niallia > Niallia sp. WK069_GA_01. The sequence goes on along the minus strand of NZ_OZ470138.1, from coordinate 912,270 downwards.
AGAGCAAATTTTTGTTTTTCATTTACTTCAATTGCTGCTTTTACTGTACGCAATACATATCCTTCTTCTTCTGACAGCCAATGTAATGCTTTTGTATCTTTTGGAAAACAGGAGCCGCCATAACCAATGCCTGCTTGTAAAAATTTATTGCCAATACGGCTGTCATAACTCATTCCCTTTGTCACATCATCAATATTTGCACCAACCACTTCGCATAAATTGGCAATATCATTCACAAACGAAATTTTCAAAGCTAAAAAATCATTGGATGCATACTTAACCATTTCAGCACTGCGGCGATTCATCGTTATAATGGGAATTTCAAATGGTTCGTACATTTTTAGTAATAGCTGTTTTGCCCAAATACTCTCCACTCCAATTACAATCCGAGAGGCGGCTAATGTGTCCTGGACGGCTGTTCCTTGGGCAAGAAATTCAGGGTTGGAAGCAACTTCAATTTTCAAATCATTCCCTGCTATTTTTTGCATATACCCTTCAATCTTTTCATTGGTTCCAATTGGCACCGTTGATTTAATCACAACAAGACAATCTTTTTCAAGAGACTGGGCGATTTCTCGAGCTACCTTATAAAGAAACGTTAGATTGGCAGAACCATCCTCATTTTCTGGTGTACCTACACCAATCATAATAATATCTGCCTTCACATATGCATCTTTATAATCAGTTGTAAAAAATAATTTATTTGTACGAGCGTTTATACCTATTAATCTCTCAAGCTGCGGCTCATAAATCGGAGAAATATGCTTATTTAAAAGCTCTATTTTTTCTTGAATAGGATCTACACATGTGACCTTGTGACCTATTTCAGCTAAACAAACACCTGTCACTAAACCTACATAACCAGTTCCCGCGATTGTTATATTCATCCTAAATTAACTCCTTTGTCTTCCGCTTTTTCTACAGTCTAACCGCTGCTTATTAAGGTAGTTTTTCGATAAGGTAAAAGTATAGTAAACAACGTGTAAAAATACTTGAATTTCAAAAAGAGTAGAAGTAATAAAACCACTCAACTAAAGACCTGTTTTAGCACTAGGTCTTTCGAATCATTTTATTAGAATAACTATTTAATACGGTCAAATTAAGCAATTATGAAAGAGAACAAGGTACAATAAAAATGGATGGTAATTCCAACCCCAAGGCATCTCCACACTCACTCACTGGATGTTTTGGGTTTTTTTTATCAGTACTTTCTATTCATTTTCCGTATTTATCATTCATTATAAATTCATCATGCAGTTCTTCCCTATATAGAGGCGGGCTCTTGTAATTAGTCCGAAGTCAGAATACACTTCGCTTTCTGAGGGACGGGTGCCGATCCTCCTCGGAGCATGCTCCTGCGGGTCGAGTAGACGGGAGCCTCTCCAGGTTGGATTGTGCTCCGCTATATAGGAATAGGTAAGAGGAGTCTTTTACTTGTATAAGCAGTCAGTCCCTCTTTTCCCCTCCTTCGCACCGTGCGTGAAAGTTTCCCTTCACACGGCGCTCCATCTATCAAGCTTAATCATTCTTAATTAGCTTTCTTCGGTATTCGTTTAGCTTATTAACAATAGATTTTTCTAAAACACCGTTATAATTCTTTGAATTGTGTATCTTTTTATGACATTCAATACAAACCGTAGCTAAATTCTTTGTTTTATTTGTTTCATTAATAGGTAGATATGGGCGAACATGATGAATATGTATCGTTCCTCTATCTACTTTAGCTTTACATATTCTGCAATTTCCTTTGTCTATATTAAATACATACGCTCTATTCATGACATATTCGAAGTTATACTTTTTATCCGTCATTCCTTTTCCAATGAGATTGATTAAGCTTTCGCTTAAAAGTTCATCTGCTCGTGCCATGATAGATTTCTTGCCTGTTTTTCTTCTATAGATTTCCCTTCCCTTCGGGCTATAGGGTGTTTCTTCTTGGTTCTTTTGATTTGTTTTTGTCCATTTCACAAAAGATAATCGTGTTGCTCCAATTTTTGTGTCTCCTAACTTAATTGTAGGGACTTTTGTTGTATAATTTGAATGTACAGATAATAAATTAGCGGTTTGGTTAGCTGGTATCCATTTTCCACCAAACCTTTTCAAAGATTTATAAACCGTATAAGTTAGACTATCATCTATTTTACTTAAGCTAACATTTACATATGTTGCAGGAGCGTAATAATTAACAATGCCTCGAATAGAACTATTATATAGACTGATTAATCGCAAAAGGTCGTTTTTATCTTTTGCCCGCCTAATATTTCTTGCCTTTTCTTTTAACTCTTTTCGTTTAGCTATTAGTCGTTTTCTATCTGGTTCTGTCTTGGTGACATAGCCTTTACGTGTATTCTTTTTCTTCATTATCTTATATTCAAAGCCTACAAAATTTACCTTTTGCCGTTTGACATTCGTAATTAACGTCTTTTCTTCTGATAATTCAAGTTTTAGTTCCGTTTTAAGATACTTTGAAATGGCATATTTCCACTTTTGAGCGTTGTCTTTCGAATTCGTAACTAAGCACCAATGAGTAGACCGAGGGAACCTCCCCCTCAGACTCTCTCAGAACCGTACGTGAACCTCTCAGCTCATACGGCTCCCATTATTCATCGCCGGTAGTATTCCATATTTCCAATGGGCAAATAACTTGCGTTCTCGCTGTGCAATAGTTCCTAACCAATATTCTGCTCTTCTTCGATGTTTTCGCTTCTTGTATTTCCGGCGAACCCACTTTACCAAGCCATTATTGATGTATCGCAATGCACTGTACATTTCTGATTTATAGAAATGTCCATAATAATTAATCCATCCTTGGATTTTCTTATTAAACATGTTGGAAATATCCTGTAGAGTTTTATCTACTTTGAGCTGTAATCGCCAATTTCTCACTACTTTTCTGATTGCTTTCTTTGCCTTGTCGGCAATAGCTGGCAAGAAGTTTGTGAAGAATTTTCCATATTTATTCTTTGATTGTCTTGGTCGAAATGTATATCCTAGAAAATCGAAGGACATATTCGGGTAGTACCCTTGTCTATCATCGTCTTTACAGTAGACAATTTTCGTTTTCTCCAAGTTTAACTCCAATCCAAATAATTGAAATCTTTCTTCCAGTCTTCGTTGAAGATATTTTGCTTGTTTTAATGAAGCACATTGTGCTATTCCATCATCGGCGTATCTTGCCCAAGGGATACTTGGAAATTCTTTTGCCATAAAATCATCAAATGTATAATGAAGAAATAGATTCGCTAGAATTGGACTGATGACACCTCCTTGCGGAGTACCAGAAGCTCGTTGTGTTAACTCCATTTGAAAAGGTGTAGTTAGCCATCTTTGTATGTATAAGATGACCCATTCTTGATTTGTGTGACGTTTTACCATTTCAATGAGATAATCATGTCGGATATGATCAAACAGTCCCTTAATGTCGAACTCTAACACCCAATCTTTCCGCCAACACCTTTTCCTTGTAGCCTCGATAGCTTGAATTGCCGATTTGTTTGGTCGGTATCCATAAGAATCTTCATAGAACAACTTTTCCACTGTTGGTTCAAAATATTGTTTCGCAACCATCTGTGCCACTCGGTCTTCGACTGTAGGAATTCCAAGTGTTCTTGTTCCACCATTCTTTTTGGGAATAGCTACTGCTTTTACTGGTTTTGGAAAATAGCTCCCTGAAGACATACGATTCCATAGTTTGTACAGATTATTCTTCAAATCTAGTTCGAAACTTTCGATAGACTGTTCATCAATCCCGTATGTCCCTTTATTAGCTTTTACTCGTTCAAATGCAGTCATTACTGCATTTTTTTGAAATACTAAACGGTTTTGTTTCTTGCATAGGTTCCTCCTCCTTTCAAAGTTGACCTACCCTTGAAACGGAATAACTTGGATTCTTCGCTCCGCTTCTATTACAGAAGTTTCATCACTACTACAACCCAATCTGCCCCTATGACTGCATCGGTACTCTTTTCTTGTGGGTCTTCCACTTGAAATACTCCCTTAACATCAGCCCGTAGGTTCCCACGTTCCGTACAAACGCCTGTGTTATGTTCATGCCACCTTTATGCCGCCCATCACTTAGACAGTAAACAGGTTTCCTCTAAGCTCATCCTAGATTAACGACTACCCCCTAGTTTTGATGGAGTCTCTACGCTTTCGACATTTCCGTAAGTGGTTCACATGTTCGTTCATCTCCATAACACGCACTTGACAGTTCTTGACTGCCTTTTCCTTAACGCTCCATACCATAGCTTTTGACTACAGCACCTTAAGGTAGTTTGAAATCTCCACCTGTATGGCGATTCCGACGGGCCCACCGTCATCATTTGTACAGCATAGTTGCTTTGAGTAGTCTCGCTACTCACGCACACTTTCGTGGCGCACAGTCATCTGCGTACCTAACGATATACGCTTGCCCCTTACATTGTTTTCTTACCACCTTCTCAAACCATAAGTCCAGCACATAGTGAAGATAGATATTGGCTAGTATGGGAGAAATAATGCCACCCTGTGGCGTTCCTGTCTCCGTTTTATACAGCTTCCCCTCTTCCATATATCCACCTTTTAAGAACCTAGCTATTAATCTCAGGAGACTCGGATCATTTATGCGGTGTTTCAGAAACTCCATCATCCATGTATGATCCACATTGTCAAAGAACCCTTTGATATCAGCGTCGACAATATAGTTGGTATATCTATCATTGATATACACATTCAGTATTTTCAGCGCATCATGACAGTTACGTTTTGGACGAAAACCAAAGGAACTATCCAAGAAATCCTGTTCATAGATGGCATTTAAGATTTTCGCTACTCCTCGTTGCACTATTTTATCTTCATGTTCAGGGATACCTAATGGTCTTTTCTTGTTTCTTCCTGGTTTGCCTATATAGGTTCTACGAACTGGAACTGGTCGATAACTTTTCTGCTTCATACGTCTTACCAAATCAGAAATGTTTGTTTCCAACTCTAGCTCGTATTCTTCTTTGGTGGTCTGGTGTATGCCAGGTGCTTTTCTGTTTGGTAATTCATCATGACACTGTTTCAATGACGACTCGTTCAATAAGTGTGTGAGTGATGTAAACTTCATTTTTGGTTGAGATTTCGCTACTTCTGCTATCCTTACTGGTTTTGTTTCCATTCCATCACTATCTCCGTGTATAGTAAATGTTTCTCCATAAGGGCTGTAATAGGGTAGCTGCCTTTCCTCCATCAGAATTACCCGATTTCATTGGTACTACACAGCTATCCGACTTCCTGTCAGCTTTTGGCTTGCTTACTTTTTATCGCTTGGTTCGCCATACTCTCTATTCCTCTAGAAAGACTAAACAGGACCTCCCGAGTTGCTACCATATATCGATGTATAACGTGCCGAGGTCACCGACTCCGAAGAGGTTTCTGTTTTCTTGCCATTTGACGAAAACAGAAATATTGCTTTCTGTAGAGACTAACACATCAGCCCTCTTGTATGCAGATTTCGGAGCTCCATCCCTTCAACCATTTGGCTTACGGCCCATTACCTCGCTGTCTACGCTTAAAAGCAAGAGTTACCCCTTGCCCTCCAAGACTCGCTACGAGTGAATGGCTAGTTCTTTCTCGGTGGGAATTCCACCCACTATATATGGCAACCTAGGCTCGGTCGCTCGGTCTCACCTGTCTCGCAATCCCCATAGGAGTCGAGCAGCCGCCTCTCCAAACCAAAAATTTTATTTTATTGAAATTTACGGAAATTTAAGTTATGACATTGGTTTTGAACCAGCATTCATTTTTTTGTAAAAAACAAAATTTGAAAAACCTAGTTAAATTTTACTAAATAAGTTGGGCTCAACTAGCTAAATAAATGCTTCCATTACTTTTTTTTATCTCCAATAAATAGCGTGTATGAAAATAGAGAATATAGGAAATTTTAGTATAGTATGGAGAATAAAATATTACATCATTCTTTACTATTCTAACGATGGAGCGTATATAACATGAACAGCTCATGGAGTCGACTAACAAAATCAAAAAAAAAGAAACGAGAAAAGCAATCCGTTCAGTATGTTGATAAAGAGTTATATTCAATAACAGAAGAGCTCGATATAGATGTTGATATTAATATTAAAAATATTAAACAAGCATTAGGAAACAGCAGCGACTTAACCATACGTGAATTTAAGATGGGAGAACCATTTAGGAAAAAGATTGCTACCATTTATATTAACGGGTTGACCGATAAAGAAATTATGGGCAGCTTTATTATTGATAAATTAATGAATGATATTTCTATTGCAGAACATGCAGATGATTCTATCTCGACCCAAATAGGCACCTTCATCAAAGACCATATTATCGCGATTACACATGTAGATGAAATAAAGGACTGGAAAAAGCTCTTCCTTTTTCTTTTATCTGGTCAAACCATTGTTCTTGTTGATGGATGGAACCAAGCTATCGGCTGCGCTGCGCAAGGTGGAGAATTAAGAGCAATCACAGAGCCAATAGCTGAACCTTCCGTTAGAGGACCAAGAGATAGCTTTACAGAATCACTGATTACGAATACTTCATTAATTCGCACAAGAATTAAAACACCTGATTTATGGCTTGAAACAAGGGAATTAGGCAGTATTACACAAACGGAAATTGGCATCATGTATATAAATGGGCTAGTTGATAACGATCTTCTCACAGAGGTAAGGGAAAGACTAGACAAAATAGAAGTAGATGAAGTAACTGGTTCTAGTACGATTGAAGAATGGATAAGCGATACTACCGCTACCCCTTGGCCGACCATGTTTGTGACAGAAAGACCTGATGTTGTAGCTGGCAACCTGCTTGAAGGACGTGTTGTTATTTTCGTTAATGGAACCCCGAATCCTTTAATTTTACCAGCAACATGGATACAATTTTTCCAAACAGCGGAAGACTATTATCTACGTTGGACCATTGTAGGGTTCTTAAGAACCATTAGAATTATTTCCCTTTTAATAACGCTTCTTGGCCCATCTCTATTTATTGCATTTTTATCGTTCCATCAAGAGTTGATCCCTACTCCCTTGCTGATTAATCTCGCAGCCCAAAGGCAGAATGTTCCATTCCCCATTATTATCGAGGCTTTATTGATGGAATTCACTTTTGAGGTTTTGCGCGAAGCTGGTATAAGGATGCCTCGACCGGTTGGGCAGGCTGTCTCCATCGTAGGTGCTCTTGTATTAGGGGAAGCAGCCGTTTCCGCGGGGATAGTTTCGAGTGCCATGGTAATTGTTGTGGCAGCAACAGCAATCGCCAGTTTTACCATTCCTCATTATGGAATGACAGATGCAATACGTTTACTTCGTTTTGTGTTAATGATTTTGGCTGCCACCTATGGTCTTTTCGGGATTGGACTAGGTGTCATTATTCTAGTTGCACATACTTGTAGCTTACGATCTTTTGGCATTCCCTACTTAGCGCCTTTTTCTCCTATTATTTTAGCGGATCAAAAAGATGCTATTCTCCGAGTGCCATTGCCCTTTATGTCTAAACGCCCGCGGCTAATTAATCAGACAGGAGCGAAAAGAACAGGAAGCACAAAAAACCTTGGACCAACCTCTAGAAAAACGACTAAAGAAAATAAACAACCAAAGAGTGATCCCAATGAAACATAATATTATTTTTTTATTCTTAGTATGCACCTCTGCTGTTTTTTTAGCTGGATGTTGGGACAGTACAGAACTGCCAAGGCTTAGCATTATTTCAGCCAGCTCTGAAGAGTAAAAGTTTTTCGAGATAATTCCACCTAACACTCGCCAAATATAGGATAATTAGGATATACAAAACCCTATTATATTGATATTTGGGAGGATTTTTTTTATGATAACTAGAAAAGACAAACGTGATAAAGAAAAAGGGATAAACTTTTTATTCGAGTTTCTGAAAACGCAGAAACACTTTTTTAAAGATTTTAATAAGTTGCTTAAAAAAGTAAAGGATCCAAGACACCAGGGCTATACCATTTATGACCCAGAAGTCCTTTTGATGATGGTTATTTTAAAAAACACCTGTAATCTAAAAAGCATGCGTGAAATGACGAATGAATTCAACAAGGACGAGTGCATTGAAAATATAGGAAAAATTTTAGGGATTGAACATTTGGAAGAATTACCCCACTATGACACAATCAATAATTTTCTTTCTCGGTTGAAACCAGCAGAACTTGAACATATCCGAACGTACATGATCAAAGAATTATTGAAAAAGAGGTGCTTTGATTCTTATCGGATTGAGGGGAAATATTGGGGCGTTATCATTGATGGTACAGGCATTTTCACGTTTAATGAAAAGCATTGTGACCACTGCTTGAGACGAAATTACAAGGAAAAGGATAAGGAAACGGGTGAAGAAAAAACAAAGACCATCTATATGCATCACGTCCTAGAAGCTAAATTGGTTGTTGGAGATATGGTGCTGAGTGTTGACTCAGAATTTATTGAAAATGAATCGGAAGACGTGGAGAAACAAGATTGTGAACTAAATGCTTTTTATCGATTGGCTACAAGACTTAAAGACACATTCAAACGGCTGCCCATCTGTATCATTGCCGATAGTCTTTATGCGTGTGAAAAGGTCTTTAACCAATGCAAGAAATATAAGTGGAACTATTTATTTCGATTCAAGGAAGATCGCATCAAAAGTATTGCCAGTGAGTTTCAGGTATTAAAAAATATGGAAGACAATGTCTTGAATATAAATGAAGATAGCCAACAAGGAAGAATTACTTGGGTGAACGGAATTGTTTATAGGGAACATCAACAAAGTGTGCTGGAATACGAAATGGAGACGAAAAAGGGAAAACAAAAGTTTCTTTTCCTTACCAACATAAAAATCACAAAAAAGAATGCCAAAAGGCTCGTTAACACTGGACGAAGCCGTTGGAAAATAGAAAACGAGGGATTTAACAGACAAAAAAACCTACGCTATCACATTCAACACGCAAGCAGTAAAAATTACAATGCCATGAAAAATCATTATTTATTGGCCCAGATTACAGAAATCATAATGGTGCTTCATGAGCAAGGGTCGAAAGCATTGAAGCGCGTCAAAAAAACGGTAAAAGAAATATCCTCGCGACTGTTAGAAGCCTTGCGCGGGCAAACACTAACAAACGAGGATATAGTACAACTGGGAAAACCAATGCAAATTAGATTTACCTAGTGCCATAATTATAACAAAAGGATGTGGTGTTGGGAAAGAGAAAAGTAGTTATCCACAATTTCACAATGGAAATGACGAAATTGGCTTGTCTTTTTTGGTAAAAAGGACGAAAATGACAATGGTAAATTTTTACATGTGAATAAGTTACTTTAACATCTTTCACATTTTTTTATCAAAGTTTACTCCTCGGAGCTGTATTTCAGCCATCGCCATTGACAAAGACGATACGGACGATAATAGGTTTCGAACCACTGTACAAATTATTAATCCATCCCAAGTAGCTGGTGGCCAGCAAGGAGGAAAGGTACAGGCATCTCCCGTTAAAACACTCAGCAGTACTGGCAGTACCTTATCGGAGTCTCTTCGAAAGATTTCGCCAATGGTTCCAGGACATCTGTTTTTTCCACATATTCAAATAATGATAATTGGTGAAGATGTAGCTAAAGATGGCATTCAAAGCTTATTTGATGTCATTGAACGGGATTCTAAGTTTCGGCTCCTTTTCCCCGTTTTAGTGGCAAAAAACTCTTTAGCAAAAGATATTCTTCAAATCACCACCCAATTATACCCAATTCCTTCAGATGAAATAGTAAAAAACTTGCAATCATCTGAAGATGATTGGGGAGAATTCATCGGTACACAAGCAGATCAAGTTATTGAGGGATTGAAAGAAGGAAGTCTAGTTATTTCAGGAATTAAAGTACAGGGAGACAAAGAACAAGGAAATAAAGCAGAAAATATGCAGCAAATCTCTCCAAGTGCAAGAATAGAACTAGGTGGACTAGCCCTTTTTACTGATGGTAAGCTAATCGACTGGCTGGATGATGAAACAACTAGAGGCACTACCTGGATTATGAATGAAATAAAAAAAACAGTAGTAAATTTGGATTGCAAAGAAATGAAAAATGCAATCGCTGTGGAGATTTACCGATCCACTACAAAAACAAAAATCAATATGATTAACCAGCAGCCTGAAATTAATATACATGTTGATGCAGAGGGAACTATTTCAGAAACGCTTTGTTCTGTCGATCTTTCAAAGCCCGAAGAAATAAAACAGCTGGAAAAAGACTTGGAAACAAAAATAAAGGAAGAAATCAGGAGCACTATAACTATTGCCCAAAATGAAAAAAGTGATTTTTTAGGATTTGGTGAACAAGTAAACATAAAAGACAAAAAAGCTTGGAAAAAGATCGCCAAGAAATGGGATAGTGAAGTATTTCCTGAAACAAAGGTCAATGTAAAAGTAGAAGCATTTATACGTCGAACAGGCATGCTTACTAATCCATCATCGAATTAAAGAGCGGTGGTAAGAAAAGCGCAAGCGCCTTGTTCAGCCCCGAAAAAAAATGTTCTCTTGACTCAAAAAGTGTTCTTTACTTTTAGAGGCAAGAGGCAATACGCACAGGGGCTAGGCGCTGGCCGGCTAAATACACGTAAAAGAGGAAAATCGATTAAATACGCAACATCGATTAATTCGCATCCTGCGAACCTTATTGTCTTCGCCGACACTTGTACATTCTGTACGGCGAAGCTAGACACTTATCAGACTGCAGAAAACTTAAACTTTCTTATCTTTCAAGAAAAACGGAGGATTATCTAAATGTGGAGAAATTTAAAATAAGCGTTATTCAATTATTCTCAATGATGTTTATATTTGATATGGGAACTGCTTTGGTTGTTAGCTATGGAATTTCAGCAAGAAAAGATGCATGGATTGCCATTCTTTTATCTATGGGAGGAGGGGGTATCTTATTTATAGTTTATTATTTATTATACCGCCAATATCCAACACTTCCCCTCACAGGCTATGCAAGAAAAATTTTGGGAAAATACGCAGGTTCCTTCATTGGTTTTTTATACATTATTTACTTTTTGCATATCGCCTCTAGAAACATTCGTGAATTTGGTGATTTACTTGTCTCTTCTACTTTAAGAGAGACTCCTTTAATTGCCATCATCATTCCTTTAGTTCTTGTGATATGCTATGTGATTTATTTAGGAATTGAAGTGCTAAGCAGAACATCAGAAATATTTATTGTTATTTTATGCTTCTTTGGATTAGCAGGAAATTTTTTGGTTTTGATTTCTGGCAATGTGGAGGTTCATAACCTCCTTCCTTTATTAGAAAACGGATGGAAACCCATTTTAAAAACCTTTTTCCCTTATACCATAGTTTTTCCTTTTGGGGAAATGATTGTTTTTACGATGATTCTTCCCTATTTAAATCAAGCTAAATATGTGAAAAAAGTATGGCTTTCTGCCATAGTGGCAAGTGGTGTTATTTTAAGTTGGACCGTGAGTTTAAATATTGCCGTTCTTGGGGTTAATGCAACAGAACGTGCCTCTTTCCCTACCCTTACAACAGTAGGAACGATCAATTTGCTTGATTTTGTGCAGAGATTAGATACTATCATCGTATTTACTTTATTAATTACGGTTTTTTTTAAAGCATCTATTTATATTTATGTTTCCTTGTTGGGAATAGTAGATTTATTTAAATTGAAAAACCATTATCGGATTACGTTTCCAATTGGAATGATTGTCATCTATTTATCAATGGTCATATCCGCTAATTTCCAAGAACATTTCAAAGAGCGAGAGATTATATCCCCTTATTTTCATGTAACTATGATAATGATAGTTCCATTGGTTATGTTACTTGTTTCCTTTATTCGAAAAACGTTTAAAAAGAAATTCATCTCTTAATGAAACACTCATTACCCGATTAATGAATAATCCTATATCCCTTTAGACAGGAGTAATTTTATAAACGATGGAAAAGGCTAAACTTAGTGTTATTCAATTATTCTCCATGATGCTTATATTTGAAATGGGAACTGCTTTGGTGATCAGCTATGGAATATCGGCACGAAAAGATGCTTGGCTTGCTATCCTTTTATCGATGACTTGCGGCATTATCTTATTTTTTATTTACTACTTCTTATTTCGTCAGTATCCTAGTCTCCCTCTTACAGCTTATACACGGAAAATTTTCGGCAAACTTTTAGGCTCCTTTATTGGTTATATATATATCGTTTACTTTCTGTATATTGCCTCCCGTAATATTCGTGATATCAGTGACTTGCTGGTTGCATCTGCTTTAAGGGAAACACCATCAATAGCCATTATTATCCCATTGGTGCTTTCCATTTGTTATGTCCTTTTTTTAGGAATAGAGGTGTTAGCTAGAACTTCCGAAGTATTTATTGTTATTTTAGGTTTTTTTGGGGTGGCAGGAAATTTGTTTGTATTAGTTTCAGGCAATGTGGAATTTCACCATTTGCTTCCTATTCTTGAAAATGGCTGGAGACCTATTTTAAATACCGCTGTTCCTTATACTACTGAATTTCCTTTTGGCGAAATGATGGTATTTACAATGATTCTTCCCTTTTTAAACAAGGCGAAATATGTGAAAAAAGTGTGGCTTTCTGCCGTAATCTTCAGTGGGTTCATTTTAAGTTGGACCGTCAGTTTAAATATTGCTGTACTAGGAGTGGATGTAACAGAACGAGCAACATTTCCGACATTAGCGACTGTCGGCAAAATCAATCTGTTGGATTTTGTGCAAAGATTGGATGCCATTATCGTATTTACTTTATTGATTACGGTATTTTTTAAAGCAGCAATCTTTATATATGCCGGGGTTATGGGAATAGTAGATTTATTTCATTTAACAAGCCATCATCGCATTCTGTTTCCGATTGGTACCATTGTCATTTATGTATCCTTTATAACAGCATCTAATTTCCAAGAACATATAAATGAAGGCAGAGATATATCCTATTACATACATCTACCGCTGCTGATGCTTCTGCCATTTATTATGCTAATCTTTTCTTTTATTCGAAACAAGTTCAAGAAAAAAGCTAAACATATGCACTAAATTCTCGCAAAGAAAAAAGTTCTTTTGTTCTCAGTGTGGGTTCATCATGTTCTAGATAAGAGGAAAAAAATCGTCTATATGATAGGAAGGATTAATGAAAAATGGAAAAGGCTAAAATCAGTGTCATTCAACTATTTGCAATGATGGTTATTTTTGATATGGGTACGGCTTTGGTTATCAGCTACGGTCTAACAGCTAGAAAAGATGCTTGGATTGCTATCCTTTTATCCATGGGTGGAGGGGTTATCTTATTTACTATTTATTACTTTTTATTTCGTCAGTATCCAAGTCTTCCTCTTACATCCTATATACAGAAAATTTTCGGCAAGCACTTAGGCATGGTTATTGGTTATATATATATCTTGTACTTTCTCAATATTGCTGCTCGTAATATCCGTGATATTAATGATTTACTGGCTTCATCTACTTTAAGAGAAACACCATCAATAGCTATAATTACTCCATTGGTGCTCGCCATCTGCTATGTACTTTATTTAGGAATTGAAGTGTTAGCTAGAACTTCCGAAGTATGTATTGTCATCTTAATTTTGTTTGGTGCAGCAGGAAACTTCTTTATTTTAATTTCTGGAAATTTAGAATTTCATAATCTGCTTCCAATTCTTGAACAAGGGTGGAAACCCATTTGCACAACTATACCCAAAATTATTCCTTTACCTTTTGGAGAAATGATTGTATTTACCATGCTGCTCCCCTTTTTAAACAAAATTAAATATGTAAAAAAGGTCTGGCTTTCTGCCATGATCTTAAGTGGCATCATTTTAAGCTGGACCGTAAGTTTAAATATTATTATTCTTGGAGTAGATGTAACAGAACAAGCTACTTTTCCTACTCTTACAACAGTAGGAAAAATTAATCTGTTAGATTTTGTGCAAAGACTAGATGCCATTATCGTGTTCACTTTGCTAATCACTGTATTTTTTAAAGTATCCATTTTTATATATGCTGCGGTTATGGGGATAACAGATTTATTCAACCTTAGCAGCCATCATCGTATTTTATTCCCGATTGGGGTTGTTGTTATCTATATATCCCTGACTATGGCAGCAAATTTTCAAGAGCATCTAAAAGAAGGACAAGAAATGCTTTATATTATGCATTTGCCTTTACTTCTAATCATTCCTATACTGATGGCCATAATCTCTTTTATTCAAACAAGATTCATGAAAAAAGGAAACTAGTTTCCTTTTGTTTTATTTGTTTTCGCTTTCCTAATCATTAGTATTTGCTGTCCAGCCACAATAATAACAAGTCCAGCTAATACAACATATTCTCCTGCATGCATAACTTTGAAAGGATTGATAAGATTGCCAATTGATTCTGACAGACTAATGCCTCCCAGTAGATCTACTGTGACAACAAGCAATAAGGAACCTGACAATACTGCAATAAAAATGCTTAATAATTTCATATAATTTTACCTCTCTCCTCTATTTTCTACATGTACTAGTATTAGTAAAAAAGAGGAATATTAAACGAAAGCACCAAGAAAAAGAAACCCTTCCTCCTCTTCCTTTCTATATTCTACCAAATAAAGTAAATCTCTACGGGCAGTTTCACCTAGCTTCCTTGACTTCACATCATTCACTAGATGGGAGTCCTCCCTAATGTCATCAAGCTAAACTTCAATATATTGAAAATAGAATGAAGAGCGAGGATATGCGTTGGGTTTTCCGAGGCTTATTGCTTGTTAAGCCTGGAATATACTTTGCTTCAATTAACTGATATCTATTTATTTCAATCCTTTGATTTATGCTCTTCAACCAAGTATGGTAAAATCTACTTTATACTAATCTATAAACTTAATAGATATCATAGGAGAAGAATGCACATGAAAAAAATGGCTATATTGTTGATTCTCTTCTTATTTCCTTTTGCATCGAATAGTTTGGCAGAAGAAATACAGGGAAAAAGCAAGCTGTCTACGTTTAATACTGCAGAACGCTTTGATTCAAACAAAAGGTTTAACGAACAAGAATTAATAATAAAATTTAAAACAGGCATGACAGAAGACGAAAGATTATCTCTTTTATCTTCCGCTCACTTGAAGGAGCAATCTTTTTATAAAGGCTTATCTTTAGTAAAAGTATCCCCTCAACAAACACTAAAAAAAGTAGCTGATCAATTATTAAAAAAGGACACTATTGAGTTTGTAGAGCCCAATTACCAAGTAAAATCAGCTTATATTCCAAAAGATTCAGCCTATAAGAAACAATGGTACTTAAACAAAGTGAATAGCGAAAAAGCATGGGATACAACAAGCGGATCCCCTAAAATTACAGTTGCAGTAATAGATGGAGGCATGCAAACAGACCATCCCGAATTCAAAGGGAGGATTGTTTCGCCTTATAATGCTGTTACTGACAGTAAAACCATTACTGCTGATTCTCATGGAACACATGTAGCAGGAATTATTGCCGCAGCAAACGATAATAAAGGAACTGTCGGTATCGCACCCAAAGTCCAAATTATGCCAATTGATATTTTCACAAAAGATGGAGCAGATTCCTATGATGAATCGGTTGGTATTATGTATGCTGTTGATCATGGAGCAAATATTATCAATATGAGTTATAACAGCCTAGATTATACATATGTAGAAGAGTATGCTATTGATTATGCGACAGAGAAAGGGGTTGTGTTAGTTGCAGCAGCTGGAAATGAAGGCAATACTTCAGCTAATTATCCTGCTGCGTATAATTCGGTTATTTCCGTGACAGCTACTGATGAAAAGGACAGGCTGACAAGCTATTCAAATTATGGAGCTTCTGTTGATATTTCAGCACCAGGAGATGCCATTTATTCTACTGTCCCCACAAACAGCTACCAATCAATGAGTGGAACCTCCATGGCAGCACCCGTCGTATCTGGAGTTGCAGCATTGATTCTATCGAAAAACCCACTATTGACACCTGAAGAGGTAAAGCAGCTATTAGTTTCTACTTCAAAAGATCTTGGAGTAAAAGGATGGGATGAACGATTCGGCTATGGTCGAATCGATGCAGAAAAAGCATTACTTAATACTCCTGTTCCTCTAAGCAAAATAACTGTCAGCTCTCCTTCCTTCAAAATAAATGGGCAAAATAAAACCAAAATGTCTATTTCTGTTTATAAAGGAAGTAATGTTGCATTAACGATAGAAAATACAAATAAAAAAACAATAAAAAAAATTAGCTCCTTTAAAAAATGGAAAGGCGGCAACCTTGAGGGAACTTGGGACGGTACAGATGATCAAAATCAAATGGTTCCCGCGGGGAAATATAAGGTGGTCGTAAAAGCCAAGAATAACAAGGAAATCGTTACAACTTCAAAAACAATAACAGTCACTCATGAAAACACACCAAAAATAACGATGCAGGGCAGCTCCACTGTCCATTTTTCACCGACAAGAAAGCAGAAAGGAACCGTTTCCTTTCAATTAACAAAAAAGGCAAAAATAGATGCAAAAATAATAAATAGCCAAGGAAAAGAAAGCAAGATCCTTTTATCAAAAAAACTATTTACTGCTGGAAACTATTCTTTATCCTGGGATGGTACTGATAAAGGGAAAAGAGTGGTAAAAGACGGTACCTATCAGTTAGTACTCTCTCTCTCAGACAGCAAGAGTAAAGCAGCATACGCTAAAATGGTCGTGGATACAAAGGCAGCGTCTGTTAAAGAGAAAAACTCCTCTTCCATTTTGCAAATGAATGGAAAAAAACAAATAAGTTCAACGCTCGAATTATCAGAGGACTCTACTGTGACAGCTTTTATTCGCACGGATAACGGAAACAAAATAAAAAGGTTAGTCCACAATAAAAAGGTCAAAGCAGGAAAAACAGCATTTAACTGGAATGGAAAAAATGATAAAAAGGCTTTTGTTCAGGAAGGAAACTACTATTATTATTATGAAATAAAAGATAAGGCAGGGAATACTACAAGCAAAAACAGCACTGCTTTTTATGTACAAGATTGGCAAAAACCATCGTTGACAGTGGATGATGTAAATTATGATAAAACAGCCGTGGAACATTCGATTCCATTTACCACTTCAAAACACGGAATCGTACGAATGGAGATAAGAAAAGAAAAGACAACTGTCAAAACACTTGAAAAAGAGACAGAAGCGGGAAATCAATCGTTGTCCTGGGATGGCAAAGATAATAACGGGAACATATTAGAAGATGGGTCGTATGAAATAATGGTTACCTTAATAGATCCCTATCAACAAAGCATATCAAAAACAGCAAAATTAATCCCTTCTTTCCAATTAGAGGCACCAGATGAGGTTCAATATAATTCTAATTATGAAGCAGAACAAGCGGCCGAAGTATATTATCATATTTCCCAAAACGCTAAGGTGACCATCATTATCTATGATACATATGGCAACCTGATTAAAAATATCCAAAAGCAAGCACCAGTGAAATCCGGTATTAATCATTTTCAATGGAACGGAAAAGATGAAGAGGGCTATTGGGGCATGGACGACCAATTCAGCTATGAAATAATAGCAGAAACAGATGGAAATAAACAAAGTTTCAAAGGAAAAATGACTACTGAAAAACCAGCCTGGCTTCAACAAGAGCAATTATCAAAGGTGCCAAGTAATGAGGAAAAATCTTATACAAAAGGAATTAATCTTGCTATCACAACAACTGGTAATATGTCATTAGTATGGAATGTGTATAATCAAGAAAATAATCTAATCAACAGCCAAACATTTCAGCTAATACAAGGATTATTTACTTACTATTACGAAAAACCATCTCTTACTGAGAATTACCATTATGTGCTTAACTATACCGATCATTTAGGAAATAAGTTTACACAAGAATACGATGAATACGCATTTAACTAAAAATAATCTCTCAGAAAGAACAAGCCTTATTTCTGAAGCTAGACGCTCATCTAGCTTCAGAATTTTATGCGCTTTTTCCTAGGTGGTTTCAACATTGCTCACAGGACGCGAGCAATGTTGAAAATCCTCAGTTAGAACTAAGAAGCAAAAATTAAGCCAACGAAGAGATTCAACTTGTCCTTTTTACCGGACATTTAAAAAGAAGCTGGGACATAAGTATCCCAGCCAAAAAAAAAACCCAAACCATGATACGAAGATGTAAAAAATATTTCGTATCATGGTTTTGGTTTTTTATTCATGTAAAAAAGAAAGTTTGTAGTAATCACCCGCAGCCTGCATACACTTCGCTTTCCATGGGGCTCGGCTTTAGCCGCTTCGGCCCTTGCCTGCAAGGTCTCAGCTTCTTCCCAGCGGAAAGCGAGTGTTTGTAGCGTAATGGAACAACATAGTTTTTATACTTAACTACTCAAACTTCGCACCATCAAATTCGTTTGCAAGTCTTGATGTTACTCGGTTTAACAATAAAATGGGAAGCTTGTTTTTTATTGTGGGGGTTGCTTTCCACTACGGGTTGCTTCGCTTTCCGCGGGGTGGGATCTGAGCCTCCTCGGCGTTGCCTTGCGGGGTCTTTAGCCTTCCCACATTTCCCGCAGGAGTCTTCGCACCCTCCGTTACAAGCAACCTGTTTTAGAATAAGTTCTTGTCTTCGAATTTCATTGCAAGGTATGGTGACTAAACACTAGTAGCGTTGATTTTTTATGTTTATTATTCAACGTTGTACTCCCAAAATGTGTCGCTTTTAGTCTATTTCTATCAGATGGATGTTTTCACCAGTTCAACGACAGCAACTAATGAATCAAAACGGCTTGATTGGAGTGTAAGGTGCGAGACTCCTGTGGGATTAGCGGGTTAGATGAGACCCCGCAGGCGCTTGCGCCGAGGAGGCTCATCGCACGCCCCACGGAAAGCGAGCATCCTGAAACGAGAATCTTGCCCCTATTTATAAGGAATGTTTGCAAGATTAATCAATCACCCTTTTCTAATTACTCTAAACCAAGTTATGCTAATACATGAAGAGGAATTTATAACTGCGAAGTTTAAGTTAACTCTATTAAAAAAACATAACTAACCAGTATAGGGTAGTAACGATTTACGTGCTACATTAGAGAATGTTCGTCTTTACCTATTATCTATTTAGTTATGTCTCAGCCGCTCCATTAGATTATCTTTTATCAAAATGCTTGGATACTAACTTTAATGGAATAACCTTATTCTTGTTATCGGGAAAATAGTCTTTCCTATCTAGAAGCCCTTCTTCTAACTCTTCCTCCCAAACAGCTTCTGAGATGAAATCATAACGCTCCTCTAAAAACTCTCCTTCATTTGCCGTAACGGTACTATGCATTGCTTTCAATTCCTGTAGGAGAATATTTTCTAATTCCGTCACTTTAGATGAAATACTACTTTTGGAAACGCCAAATTCTAATGCCAATTCTTTTTGCGTAATAATCTCTGCTGTGGATAGATGATGATTAATTAAATAAACAAGCGCCGCTACATAAATCATCGGTTTTTTTATAGAAGGGTTTTTCTGCTGACAATATAAAAACCACAGATGAACCCCCATATCGGTAACAGCTGCATCTCCATCAAACTCCATCATAAAATCAATAAACAGCAATGCAACCTCTTTTTGCTTCGTATTATTCCAATCCAACCCTTCAACAGATACATCGGATGGTCCAAAGAAAAAAAGAGCAAGCACTTCTGGATAATTCTTACTAATAAATGTATGCTTATCTTGCTCCTGACTATTTTCATATAAAGTTAAGACAGCGTTAGCTAAACTATCGCTTATATTTGCTGGCATTTCAACATATGTGGTAAAAAATAATGCTGTTTCACCAGCAGGAAGAATAGTACCTAATAAGATACCCCCTGGTTGAACGGTTGCCTCTTCATCAAAGAGTTTTATTTTATAGGTTTCCTTCGTAAGAATATCCTTTACCGTAACATATTGATCTTGATAATCTTGAATAATGGATACAGATGATTGCGCTTCTTTCCAATCTTGAAGCAAAGATTTAATACGTTTTCCTTTATAAGAACCACTATATCGGTCAATATATTCCGCTATAATCGTATTTCCTTCAATTTCTACACAAGTAACAAGCCACGTAGTTGTAAAAAAGTGAAGCATATCCTTAAGTTCCGGTGTTAAGGCTAAATTTCTATAACATTTTTCTAAATACTCTTCGATTTCCAGCTCATAATGGTCGATTGCATATTCAAAAATATCTATCTGAATAGTGTTTAATTCGTTTTCAATCTTATGATTCAATTCAAGAATATTTTTATTTCTAAAGCTGTAAATGTCATCATACCCTTTACCTACCATCCCTTTCCCCCCACTTCTATGCTTATTCTTTTACTTTCCGTTAAAGTGATTAAAGCTAACGCTAACCCCTTCAGCTACTATTCATTTCCATTTTCATTTTCATTTCCATTTACATTTACATTCATTATATCATGTATTTATCTTCCAATGACGTTCTTTCTCAATTAGATAGAATTCATCTCATCTAAATCCTAAAGATTTTAAACAAATGTCAAGTTAAACAATCATGCCTGTTTGAAAAGAAAAAGCCATGACATTGCTATAAAAAAACAATCTAAAAAGCAACCGCACCTATTTTCATGGTAGCCACCTATGCAAAAAAATTTACACCATGGCATATGAGAAGAAGCAGCTTTCTATTTCATTTTATGGCCAAAGTTTGAAGCAGAGTGCAGATGAAATACACGAGGGAGTGTGAGAAAGACGAGAACCCGCAGCGCAGCTAGGAGGCTCGTAGATGAGAAGTGTATTCCACCTGCGGACTAATTGAGCGTGTACATTACCCTTTTTCAGAGTATCCTTCTATTTTCCAACCCTTTACTTTATCATCTTTCCATCTCATTTGTTAAAATAGAGATAACTAGTATAGAAAGGAGTTTTCAACAATGGAAAAGCCTCCAAAAGAAATAGAAAACGCAGAAAAATATTATGCAGAAGATAAATTATGGGATAAATTAAAAAAATTCGGCAAAAAAGCTGGATCCTCTGTTGTTTACGCTGTACTGCTTCTATTTTACACTTTAAAAAAGCCAGAAGTACCCGCCAAAACAAAAGCAACAATAATAGGAGCTCTAGGATATTTTATCCTTCCGCTTGATTTAATTCCCGATTTCGCCGTAGGAATTGGCTACACAGATGATTTAGGCGCCTTAGGAATTGCCTTAATACAAGTAGCTATGTATATAGATGACGATATAAAAACAAAGGCAAAAGAAAAATTAAACGATTGGTTTGGCCCAAATGCTGATACTACTGTTATTGATAGCAAGATAGAGTAACCCCTCTCTATTAAGTTACTTTCTTACCTTAAAAAAAAGAAAAGCTAGGAGACATTTGCTCCTAGCTTTCCCTATGATTCTATTCATTACATCGTACATCATTGTGTAACTTCTGATTTTCTTTTTAAAAACAGCTCCAAGATCTGTTCATCATCAAACTGCTGTTTTAGAAGGAAATCGATCATCTCCCGAACCGCTCCATATCCGCCGCTCGTTTTTGTTACCAGCTTTACCTGTTTTTTCACATAATCAATGGCGTTATTTGGTGCGCAGGGAAATCCAACTTCTGTTAAAACAGGAATATCATTGAGGTCGTCCCCCATGTAACATACTTCCTCAATATCTATTCCTATTTGATCGATTAGTTCTTGCAATACAGTTAATTTATCTACAATCCCTTCATATATAAAATCAATCTTTAGTTCTTCTGCTCTTTTTATGACAGCCATTGATTTTCTACCCGTTATTATAGCCGTTTTTATTCCAGCTTGATGCGCTAAGCTGATTCCCATGCCATCTTGCGTATGAAAAGCTTTATATTCCACACCATCTGAACCGATAAAAAGCCGGCCATCTGTTAAAACTCCATCAACATCTAACACAATAAGTTTTATTTTTGACATATATACCTCTATAATCCTAAATTCATTAAATCATGCAAATGAAGCATACCCACAGGAGCATTATGTTCATTTACAATTGGCAGAACGGTTATTTTTTTATTCTCCATTAACTGCAATGCTTCCACTGCTAATGTTCCTTCTTCTACTACAATAGGAATATCCGGGGCGAGGCTTTCAACTTTTTCATTTAACGCATCTACAGAAAGAGCAAAAGCCCGACGGATGTCACCATCTGATAAAACCCCTACTAATCGATTTTCATCATCCACAATGGATGCTGCTCCTAGTCCTTGATCTGTCATAACAAACAAGGCATCTTTCCCCTTATCTCCTTGACGTACTATTGGATTTTTTCGCGTATCCGAAATAACATCATCTACTCTCAACAATAGTTTTCTGCCTAAAGATCCACTTGGGTGAAATAACGCAAAATCTTCTGGTCGAAACTTTCTTGCTTCGAGAAGAGCAATCGCTAAAGCATCTCCTAGCGCTAAGGTTACTGTAGTACTTGTTGTTGGTGCTAATCCTAAAGGACATGCCTCTTCAAATTCACCGAGAAACAGGACAATATCAGCTTTCATCGCTAATGTTGAAAATGTATTTTTTGAAATGGCTATTAATTTTGCACCGATTGTTTGAATGGACGGAAGCAAGCTTAACACTTCTTCACTTTCACCACTATTAGAAATGGCAAGAACAACATCATCAGCCGTAATCATTCCAAGATCACCATGCAATCCTTCAGAAGGATGTAAAAAGCAAGAAGGCGTTCCTGTACTTGATAGAGTGGACTTAATTTTTCTTGCAATTATTCCCGATTTTCCAATTCCAGTGACCACTACTTTTCCCTTGCACGACAAGATCAATTCAATAGCTTCCTCTATAGACGAATCAAGAACATGGCGTAAATCCAGAATTGCTTGCGCCTCTTTTTCTAAAACCGTGGCAAATGTATCTGTATAATTGAGTCTAGGCAAATTAATATTTTGCATTCAAATCACTCCTATTGTTACAGATTTTTAATTAACCGGTCAATCTCTTGGATTGGTTTTAAAACTTCCTCCAACTCGTCTAGCTTTACCATATTTGGTCCATCAGACATTGCTTCATCCGGATTCGGGTGCACTTCCATAAAGATTGAGGAGATTCCAACTGCTGCTGCAGCTCTAGATAAATATGGAACAAATTCGCGTTTTCCACCTGTTGTTGTGCCGTTTCCTCCAGGAATTTGTACACTATGTGTAGCATCAAATACAATCGGTGCTCCTAATTCATTCATTGAAATGAGGGATCGCATATCGACAACTAAATTATTATAGCCGAATGTGGAGCCACGTTCTGTTAATAATATTTGTTCATTTCCTGATTCTCGTAATTTTGTTACCACATTTTTCATATCCCACGGTGCTAAAAACTGTCCCTTTTTAACATTCACAATTTTCCCCGTTTCTGCTGCTGCGACTAATAAATCGGTTTGCCTGCATAAGAATGCTGGTATTTGTAGAATGTCCAATACTTCAGCTGCCTTTGCAGCCTGATTTGGTTCATGAATATCAGCAGTGACCGGCACCTCAAATGTCTTTTTGACTTTTGCTAATATTTCTAAACCAGCTTCTAAACCCGGTCCTCTAAATGAATGGATAGAAGAGCGATTTGCCTTATCATAAGATGCCTTAAAAACAAAAGGAATACCTAACTTTCCAGTAATCTCTTTTAATTGTCCAGCAGTTTCCATAATTAATGCTTCATCCTCAATAACACAAGGTCCAGCAATTAATACAAAAGGATGTTTTCCACCAAAAGTAATGGTATCGTTTAAAGTAATAGTATTTATAATATGTCATACCTCCTTCATGTTCTAAAAAAATGATAGTTAAATAAGGTTATTTTTGTGAAAAGGGAGAAACTCACTTCACAAAAACATCGTTTTAGTGGGTAATAGAAGGGACCATTCCGGTGGGAAAATTCGGATTATTCTGTTATCAGTACCGTGTAGTTTACATAATACATGATATTTAAAACGAAGGAAAGCAATATGCTATATAATCTTACATAGTTTTTAATTACAGCTTTCATTTTACGTTAGATTTTTTTCATTAACAAAAGACAAATAAAGATTGTGTCTCCACAAATATAATAGTAAAAACTATTCTAATATAGGTAACTGTTGAAGTCCTCCGTACAAGAAAAAAGTTGATGTAAAAAGAGGAATATCCCCGTTTACATCAACCTTCTAATGAAAAATTGCTTATTTATTTGTTTTATACTGCTTCTTCCCTAAAATAGCTTAATTCGTGGAAGAGGAGATATTCTCAAGTTCCATGCTTGTTTCCTTTTTCGCTGACTGCATGAGCACGATGTAAGAAATGGCTCCAAAGCCAATTCCTAAAAACCATGAATACGTGTAAAGATCTTTAAGTGCAGGAATCATTAATCCGATAAAGGATGCCACTAATCCAATTATTAATGCAATAAATGCTTTAGGATTATAGCCTTTCTTATAGGCATATTCACCATTTTTGTCATAAAAACTCGCCAAATCATACTTCTTCCGTTTCACAATGTGGTAATCTGCAATCATAATTCCTGCAACTGGTCCTAGTGCACCACCAATTGCTCCAAGAATACTGAAGATTGTCCCTGCATTATTAAACCAAAGCCATGGCATAAAAAACACCGCTAATACAATTGATATTAATCCAGCCTTCACAAAAGTTAATTTCTTAGGAAACAAATTAACTAAATCATATGCTGAGGATACAACATTTGCAGCAACATTTACTGAGAGTGTCGCAATTAGCAAGGAAAATGCCCCTAAAATAAGCACAATTGGATTTCCAAATGCCTGCAACAGCTCAACTGGATTCCAGATTGGTCTTCCAAAAGCAAGAATCGTACCAGATGTTGTAATAATACTCATAATCGAAAAAATAATAGCTGTTCCAGGCAAACCTATTCCTTGCCCAATCATTTGATCTTTTTGGCTTCTTGCAAATCGCGTAAAGTCCGGAATGTTTAAGATGAGTGTAGCCCACGTTCCAACAAGACCTGTAACAGAAATCCAAAACACTTTCCAAAATGCCGCACCAGATAAGGTAGATGGTTCATTAAATAAAGGCCCCAATCCTTTCGCCACAACAATTGCCCAAATAACAAGGCCCATGCCAAGAACAATAACAAGGGGACCTGCCCAAAGTTCAAAGAATTTTACTCGTTCCATACCATGTGAAATAATAACTGCATGCAAGATCCAGAATAAAGCTACCGCTATAGCATCATTTAAACCCATGCCAATAAACTGAATATCTGCTAGACTGTTCCACCCTGGTATTAATACTCCTAGTACAGCGCCGACTGCTTTGCTCCCAGCATATGCTTGGACAGCAAACCAAAAAACTGCAACAAAGGCACGGATGATGATAGGAAATTGTGCCCCTTTATACCCAAAAGACGCACGGATTAAAACAGGAAATGGCACTCCGAGTTTTGCTCCGGAAGAACTATTGAGCCACATGGCAACAATAAGAATAATGTTGGCAAAAATAACTGTACCTAATGCCTGCCAAACATTCATGCCTAATCCAAGCAAACTTCCTGCCGTCTCATATGCAACGATGTTATGAACCATTCCCATCCAAACAGTTGTGTAATTTAGCCATGTCCAATTTCGCTTGGCCTTTGGAACAGGTGCGAGATCCTCATTGTATAAAGATGGATCTTTTACTTTCAACACAGTTGTTTCTTCCGTTACATTAGTATTCATCCAAATCCTCCTTATTAATTACAATTTTTGATCACTATGCTTACTAGTCTCTTCTCGTTTCATATTTCTTAATTTTCTGACTATTATAGTTTAGCATGCTCCCATTATTTGGACAATCATCTATATTGTAAAAAAATAGTGAAAGAAAATGGACAAAAGGTAAAATCTTGATTGAACTGGTATAGAAGATAACTTGTTGGCTAGACTTTGAGTTTCACTTAATTTAGGGGAAACTAACAATAAATAATCAAATGATATTTGAATAAAGAAAAGAATTCGTTATGGGCGAATTTTTATTAACATGGATGTCTAACCCTGAAAAAAGGTTCCGCAGTCAGAATACTCTTCGCTTTCCTGTGGGCGAGCGTCGAGCCTCCTGATATGAACGAAACTGTCAAGTCTCCCACTCTCCACTACTAGATAGGTTATTTTTGGGTAACTTTAAGAAGAGAAGCGATTTTAGGCTTCTTGACTGTTCGTGTATCGATGAGCCTTAGTGGCTACAAGTTTCCTTTTTTAGCTTACCAACCGAACTTCCTATCTTAGAATGGCTGTCAAGTGCTTTCCTTGACTGCCATTCTAAGATAGGAGATACTTTTTTAAGCTAAAGAAGAAATCGTGATATACTTATACTTCCTCCTTTCTGATTGATTAGAATAGATAGTAAGGACACGGCACGAAGGCAAAAATTTCATCCTGCGGTTAGCATTCTGATATTCGTGGGTTTTCACATTTTATCTTTCCGTATAAAGGTCTTTCCACTAACTCGGGACGTGCGTTAATCAACGAATGATATAGCACAGAGGAGGCACGTGGGTTATCCTTTCCGGTATTTCTCTTTGCCTTCGAGCCCTATTCTCATGTATCTATTTTTCTTTCTCTTCCTCTACTTTCTTTCGTTTGGTAACATTAATGTTTTGGAATTTCTTCTACTTCTTGCGTAATAGCCCAGATAAAGCCAGCTAATTCTCTAGCAACGGCAACAATTGCTTTATTACTTTCTTTTCCTCTAGATACTAATCGATAATATTTTTTATGCAGACGATTTTGCGCTTTCCAGGATATTGCTTGAATAGACGGTGATAAAGGTTCTAGTCGTTTTTTTTAATTTCCTTTTACGGCCGGCTGACGAAGATAACTCCAAGCCGACTCGATTAACAATCGGCGAACGTGACGATTTCCTGATTTGGTAATAGCTCCTTGTCGACGTCTTTCTCCACTTGAGAATTCACTTGGAATCAATCCTACATAAGCCATCATTTGCTTAGGATTTGGGAAACGTTTAAACGATCCAATTTCCGCCGCAAGACTTGTCGCTGTAACCAGTGCAACGCCTCTTAGTCCTTGTAAAGTTTGAATAATAGGGGCATGAACTCCTTCCAATGCCTGTATTTGCATTTCCTCTTCGAATCTTTTTACCCGCTGTTCCAACTCCTTTAATTGATGATAATATTCTTGAAAAACTAATTGTAAATTGGAATTGGAAAACTTTAACGTATCTAGCCAATCTCGATATTTTCTTGTCCATTTATTCACTCCAACAGGTGGATAAATATTATTCCGTAATAAAAACTTACTTAAACGATGCTTGGTTCTCAGCTCGTCTTCTTTCGCATCTTCTCGTGCTCGCACTAGATCTCGAAGTGCTTCATCTTCTGGAGTCGGAACATAAACAGAAGTTAATTCTCCTGCACGATATAACTGGGCAAGACGAATAGAGTCTCTACGGTCTGTTTTAATACGTTCTCCCGGTCTTTGTGGTATTAAAGATGGAGCAATCACTTCACAATGAATACCTAAAGCAGTTAGTAATCGATATAATGGATATCCCGTTGGACCCGCTTCATAACAAACTCTTAAAGTACTTGGCTCTCCTAGTTTTTTCATTAACTTTTTAATCGCTTCAGGTGTATGAACAATCATTCCATAATATCTTGGTTCTTCTCTACCTTCTTCTGCAATAGCAACGGCAATTTTTTCTTTTGATACGTCTAAACCTACAAATTTTGTGGTATCCTTCATAATAGAACTAGCTCCTTCCGTAATGTAGCACTGATTTGGTTTTTTTGTTTTTAGTTCATAAACATTATTGCCAAATTAACCTACGAAATTACGAGTATGGGGCTAGTTTCGTTCATTATAACTCGCTGCGCTGCGGGGTCTCGTCTTTCTCGCATTCCCACGGGAGTCTTCGTGTATTCTGACTGCTCTCTGCTTCAAACTTAGATCGTAAACAAAATTGAATGCTTCTTCTTTTCGTATGCCATGGTGCATGGTGCAAATTTTGTTTGCATGGGTATCTATCCTTGAAAGAGGCTTTCTTACACTCTCAATGAATCCGCAATCGGTATTCACGTTGCTTTCTGCAGGTTGCTGGGGGACTTATTTTACCTATAGATTGTATCCTTTCACTTCACATGAAAACAGCTCCTTATTCTAAGAATGAACAAGGAGCTGTTTCAATAGAGAGTTATCCTGCTTTTCGTTGTTCTACTTTTACTGATTTAACACGGAAGTTTGGCAGCATGTTAAATAGGATATTTAACACAATTGCTGTTACGCTTCCTGCTACGATTCCGCTTTGTGTTAAGATGCGGATGCCTTGTGGGAGTCCTTTAAAAATATCAGGAACAACAGTTACTCCTAAGCCTAACCCAATGGCACATGCAATAATCAACAGATTGCCTTGTTGATTAAAGTCAACTTGTCCAAGCATTTTGACACCGTAAGCAACCACCATGCCAAACATGGCAATAGACGCGCCGCCTAATACAGCTGTTGGAATTAATGTTGTAATCGCTGCTATTTTTGGTAAAAATCCTAGTACGACTAAAATTGAACCTGCTGCAAAAATCGCTTGCTTCGTTTTTACACCTGTTAATTGAACCAATCCAACATTTTGAGAATATGCCGTATACGGGAAGGAGTTTAAAATTCCTCCTAATATAATCGCAAGTCCCTCTGCTCGATAGCCTTTTGATAAATCTTTTTCCGAAATTTCTCTTTTCGTTATATCTCCCAAAGCAAGATAAACACCAGTTGACTCAATTAAACTAACAATCGCTACTAAGATCATCGTGATAATAGAAGAGATTTCAAATGTAGGCGTTCCAAAGTAAAAAGGTTTTAAACCATGAAACCAAGAAGCTTCTCCCACTTGAGAAAAATCAACCATTCCCATTAACGCAGCCACGATTGTACCTGCAACCAAACCAACTAAAATAGAAATCGTTTTTAAAAACCCTGTAGCAAATTTATTAAGTAAAAGAATAAATGCTAAAACGCCAAAAGATAATAATAAATTGCTGTTGCTTCCAAAATGGTCGCTTCCTTGTCCTCCAGCCATATCATTAATGGCTACAGGAATTAACGTCAAACCTATAATAGTCACCACTGAACCAGTAACAACCGGTGGAAAAAATTTCACCAATTTACTGAAGAAAGAAGAAATTAGTACAACAAAAATACCTGAAACAATAATTGCTCCATAAATAGCTGATACCCCATGCTGGCTGCCAATTGCAATCATCGGTCCTACTGCTGTAAATGTACAACCAAGCATAACTGGCAAACCGATGCCAAAAAATTTATTTTTCCAAACCTGCAATAATGTTGCAACACCGCATGTTAATAAATCAATGGAAACTAAGTAGGTCAACTGTTCAAAGCTAAGCTTTAATGCTCCGCCTACAATTAAAGGAACAAGAACAGCACCTGCATACATCGCTAATACATGCTGTAAACCAATGGACCATGTTTTCAACGAGTTATTCATTTCAGTATCCTCCAGAATAAATGTTTTCTCTCTGACGTTCTTTCGCAAATTGTACTTTCCCATCTTGTAAGGAAGCAATTCGCGCTAAAGATTCCAAACGATATCCTTTAGCAATAATGTCATCTGCACCAGGCTGGAATGACTTTTCTATTAAAATGCCAATCCCACATACTTTTGCTTTTGCTTGCTCTACAAGATCAGAAAGCCCAATCGCTGCCTGTCCATTTGCCAAAAAATCATCAATTATAAGAACATGATCACCTTCTGTAATAAATTGCTTAGAAATAGTTATTTGATTCGATTCTTGTTTTGTAAAGCTATAAACCGTTGATGTATATAAATCATCTGTTAAAGTTAATGACTTTCTTTTTCTTGCAAAGATTACAGGTACATTTAACTCAAGTCCAGCCATAATTGCAGGAGCAATTCCAGACGATTCAATCGTTAATATTTTTGTAATATGATTCTGTTTAAATCTTTCTGCAAATTCCACACCAATTGCTTTCATCAAATTTGGATCCATTTGATGATTGATAAAAGAATCGACCTTCAAAACATTTTCACTTAACACAATGCCTTCTTTTTCAATTTTTTGTTTCAATAAATCCATTGTAATTTCACCCGCTCCTTTTATAAAATGGCCATTTTCTTAATTAATTGTTTGCTACTTGTTTTAAAAACAATATTTTTCAGAAGAAATCCTACAATAAAAAAGAACAGCCTCTTACTACAAAAGTAAGCTGCTGTTCTTTTTAAGCTAGAAACTATTTAAAATAGTTCATGCCGTATACACGCTTACTCGTAGTCAGATAATTTACGGTCATCCGGTAGAAACTCGCAGGCCATATTCCTGCTATTATACGAGAAAAATATTTTTTTAGACATAATGGATTATAACGGAAGAAGAGCGGATTGAAAATAGATTTTTTTTTGGAAGAAGAAAGTTGCCCTAAATGAGAGACACAATTATGACATAAACTGAAGGATGTAGTTGAGAATAATCCAGCTCATAGCATATTTTTAGTAGTGCGTGCTCAAAAAAGAGGATAAAAAGGACCGAGAAGTTCGAGGCGGTTTCACCTTTAGCATCACCCTTTCACAGGATGTGATGACTACAGGACGTGAGCGTTTTTAGTGGAAGAACCTCTAGTTAATACGTGAGAAGCGGAGAAGCAAACCAACGAAGAAATTCGATGTGTCATTTTTACCGGACTTTTTGAACAACCTCTAGTTAGGAATAAAGTCTAAAAATCTATCATATGATTTACTAGAATTCATTTTATGAAATAAGGAGGCAATTTTAAGATGTCCATTTTATCAAGAGGCATGAAACTTTCCATTGTTCATTTACTCATGCTGTTGTTTCTTTATTTGTTCTTTTTCTCAGATCATATAAAAAAAATAAACCTGTCTGCTGCCATCCCTACTTCTTTCTTTAATATTAATACTATTTTTCTCAGTATTTTAATAGAGAGTATCCCCTTCATTTTAATAGGTGTAATAGCATCCACTTTTATTCAAGTGTTTGTTTCTGAGAACATGATTCATAAAATATTGCCTAGACATGTATTTCTTGCCATGCTCCCAGCTACTTTACTTGGAATTATTTTTCCCATTTGTGAATGTGCAATTATTCCTGTTGTCAGAAGGTTAATAAAAAAAGGACTGCCACAGCATGTTGGAATTGTATTTATGCTTTCTGTACCTGTATTAAATCCTGTCGTGTTTTTATCGACGTATTATGCCTTCCCACAGAATAAATTAATAGTATACGAAAGAATGGGCTTATCTTTTCTTATTGCCTTATTGATAGGGTTCATCACATATTTGGCTTTCCGAAATAAATCTATTTTAAAAAACAGTACCCTGCAAGATCATCTTGATCAAGAGGCAGTTACTAGTAAATTACGTCAATTCTTTAAACATATAAGTGATGAATTTTTTGAGACTGGCAAATACCTTATAATCGGTGCTTTCTTGGCAAGCCTTTTCCATACTTTTATCAATCGGCATTTTCTCGAGGCAATCGGATCAAACCATACGATAGCTCCAGTTGTACTGATGGGATTTTCTTATGTATTGTCTATTTGCTCGGAAGCAGATGCGTTTGTAGCGGCTTCTTTTAATCACTCATTTAGTCTTGGATCCATCCTTGCATTCCTTGTGTTTGGTCCAATACTTGATTTAAAAAATACCATTATGCTTTTTGCTTATTTTCGCTTTAAGTTTGTCCTTCTTTTTATTGTCCTAGCATGTTGTTTTGTTTATTTATTTTCACGGATAGCTGAAATTATCGTATAAAGGTTGTGGCAATATGAGCGAAACGAGAATTAAATTTCATACTTACCTTCGAGGAATTGTATTAATCGGCATTTCCTTACTTTTATTCAAACTTTTACTAACAGGAAATATCAGCTTATTTATTTCACCCAAACTGTATCCTCTTTTGGCTGTTTCCATTTTATTGTTAATGATCGTTGGAATCATTCAGATTTTCTTTGGCACTTCGGAAACTACCGAGGTTTCCTGTAATTGTTGTGCAGAACATTTACCGCCAAAAAACACTTTTCGCTCCTTTATTTATTATTCTTTTTTTATTATCCCTGTTATTACAGGCTTGCTTTTTTCCGATCATACACTTGGAAGCTCGATTGCAAAAAACCGGGAGATTCAATTTGTTTCATCTCAAGCAGAAGCTCAACAAGATAGTTTATCCATACAATCAAATGACCAAACGCAAAATACAGCAGCAGTCAATGATACGTATTCTACTTCCCAGCAATACATGACACAGAAAGAATACGATAGATTACAGCAAACTCTTTTCCAGGAAAAAACAATTAAAGTAGATGATAAAAGATATGTGCCTACTATGGGGATTTTAGAAAATCACTTAGATCAGTTTATTGGAAAAGAAGTGGAATTGACTGGATTCGTTTATCGAGAAAAAGATTTTTCTGCCAATCAAGTCGTTTTGGCTAGATTTGTGATAACCTGCTGCATTGCCGATGCTTCTGTAGATGGAATGATGCTTCAAGGAAATGTAGCTGGGCTAAAGAACGATTCCTGGATAAAAGTGAAAGGAAAAATCACAAAAACAACATTCCATGCGAATCCCATTCCCGAATTAACCGTCACTTCCGCCCAAGAAATTCCAGCACCAAGCAATCCCTATGTATATGATATTGGCATAAAACTCAACTAACCGAAGAATCTATCTGTTTTTCCACTAAAGGAGAAATAGATCGTTTTAGAATCTGTTCCCTGTCCCATAACAACAACTGTCACTTGAGGTTTATCTGCCTGGGGTAAAAATTCCATCGGCATATTAAAGTAGCTGATTGTCCCCCAGGCGATTATGATAATTGAGCTTAATGTAATAGCGGCTTTATTTAAACTCTATATTAATGGAGAAATCCTTGGTCATCATCAATTCCTGTACATTGCATAGTCTTTAATAAGTTATCTAAATAATACTATAGGCTCCCATCTTGATGAAGGTGGGAGCTATTTTACGCTTACTTATAAAATTGAATCTCACATAATGTTTTTTTGTTAAGGGGGAAGTTGAAAGTACTTAGGAACTTAAAAAATAATATTCATTATTATTTATTTTGTTTCTTAAATATAATAATAGATACTATTGTGAAGACAATCATGGTGATAACAATCATCCAGATACTATAGGTTGTACTGACAAGCTTACTGTTCATTTCGTATACGATTCCATAGTGCTTCTTATACTCTAAGATTTGTTCTGGTGTCGCATGTTCAAATACTGTTTGAACTGAATTTGTCATCAAAACTTTTCGCAAGAGAACAGCCGTATGGCTTATAGGGAAGTACATTATTATATTTTGAACAAAATTAGGAACACCACCAATTGGTACATAGACACCACATAAAAATCCAATAGCTGTCCCTACGATTGTACTTAATGTTGAAAAAGCATTTTGGGTGTTAATAAATAAAACTAGGAATAAGTTAACGGAGCTTGATAAGGCAACTGAAAGAATAATAATGCTTAATGCTTTCAACAAATCAGTGCCACTCAACATTTCGCTGCCTGCTAAGACAAGAAACAGTTCACATCCAACAAATGCGAATAACGAGAAAATAAGGCCAATCACAAATGAGTTAATAACGTAACTTAACTGTATCGTAGCTCTTGATAAGGGAGCCGTCAATAAGTCGTAGGTTTTTTTACTTTCCTTATCCTTCACCATAATACCAAATGCACCTAAGGTAGTTGTGACAGCGGTGATCGATAATAGTCCTGCAACCATCCACTCATTTACCATTGCTTTAGATTCATCTGTTGTACCCACAAGATCTTCAATTGTATCAATTTGGGTTTGTTGTAAAAACACTGCATACAATAGAATTACAATAAATACAGATAATAATGATAAAAGCAATAATGTTCGATCACGACGGTATATTTTATTATTTCTACTAACTAAATTAAGTAAAGATTTCACTGGGCGGTACTCCCTTTTTCGATAATATTTATAAACACATCATCCATAGTTCCTTTTATGACCTCAAAGGATTCTATTTCCCCCTCTAATTCTTTTAACATGTCATATGCATCTAAAGTTGAAGTTAAACGCATGATATAAGTAGAGTTTTTCACCGTATAAGATAATTGTTTTTCTTTGAGCCATGAATCCGGATTAAAAGTATCCTTAAATAGGAGATGTAAACTATCAAAAGCATGCTTATCCTTTAACTGACTCGGAGTACCTTCTGCGATCAAACGCCCTTCTTTAATCACGACGACATTATCAGCCACTACTGCTTCTTCCATATAATGCGTTGTTAAAAAAATGGTCATATTTGTTTCTTCCTGTAACCTCTTAATAGCATTCCAAACAAATAATCTTGTTTGGGGATCTAACCCCGTTGTTGGCTCATCTAGGAATAAGATACTAGGTTTATGGATGATAGCACGTGCAATATCCGCGCGTCTTTTTTGCCCCCCCGATAAAGCACCATATTTTTTATCTTTAATATCATAGAGGTTCAAATATTCTGATACAAAATGATAGTTTTCCTTAATCTCATTTTTACTTAAACGATAATATTGGCCCCGATTAATAATATTTTCATAGACCGTTAAACGTTCATCTAATACACTCTCTTGAAATACAACCCCAATCTTTTCCCGGATATTATTGTTACCTTTTCCTTCACCAAGGGTATAATCAGCGATAAAGATCTCTCCCGAGGTTTTTTTTAGCAGTGTACAAAGAATATCAATCGTTGTAGATTTACCTGCCCCATTTGTGCCAAGAAAAGCAAACAATTCCCCTTTTTTCACAGAAAATGATATCCCTTTTACAGCTTCAAATTCGCCGTATTTTTTCCGTAAATTTGTTACTTTAATAATTACTTGTTCTTCTACCATTTATTTCACCTCATTAAATAGTCACTAAACTATATTTATAAATGACTATCAACTATGTATATTCAATTTAAATCCATATGTTTAGTTGGAATAATAACCATATTTTAGAGAAAACTCTAAAAAACCACTCGAAAATTTTAAAACATACTAATTTTTGTGCAAACTACAAGAATGAAATGGAGACCAGAATAATCGATAAAATGTTCTATACTGTATTTAAAATCCTGATAACTGATAACTACTAACCTCTTATCTATCTTTTGATAATAATTCTTTTATTTTTCTCTCTTCCCATTCAAATCCCCATCTACTAAATACAAAAGTAAAGGTAACATGTACTAAAATACCAAGTCCCCAACCAAACAATGGATAAATAAACCACCAACTGCCCGGACTGGACATTACATTGATAATAAATTGTTCGTAGCCTGCTCTAATGTCGCTATTATGAGAGTACTGGTCTCTATTTTTATCGGAGAGAATGCAAAAAAAGAGCCGTCAGCTCTACTGACCATAGTATAATGGGTCAGTAGAGCTGACGGCTCTTAAACTAGAAAAGGAAAAAGGCTATTTGTTCCTCTTTGCTTGGCGGCCAGAGAACAAATAACCTCCCACTTACTATGCATATTTTACTAGATTGTCCTCTTACTTTCAAGAAATATAAAAGATTCATCGAAACTTACAATGAAAATACTTTTTGTCCTTGCTGCGGGAGGATTACCAGAAAACACGGGAAATATGAAAAAACAGTTCATTTTAAACATCAATCCTTCCGGATTCCTATCATGCGAAGAAGATGTCCCGTTTGTAATATGACTTTTTCATTAATGCCTTGCTTTTCTCTCTCGTGGGCAAGGTTTGCGAATCATATTTATGAATTTTTTGTACGGTGGTTGATGGCGGGAATTCCTATTAGTCAGTTAGCTGAATGGTTAACCACTTCTTCTGTTTCTGTGATATCCCTTAAAACTCTCTATAGATGGAAGAAACATTTTTTTAATTTTCTAGGGGAATGGTGGATTAGCCAACGAAAAGAATGGGCTGTGAAGTTCCAAGAAGCAGATGGATTACTGTCTCTTTATCGACAAGGAATAACCTCTAATCAAGAGATTCATTTTCTTCTCTCTTTCTATTTTGGTAAAAAAGAGTCTATTCCTTGTAAAGGAAGGCTATTTTCTATGATTAATCTCCGCCAACGTTTCTCGTACTCCTGAAGTCAGTGAAGCTGTCGGATTAATTACGCAAAATTGGATTTATTTCCTTTTTCTTACTCCACAAAATATGTCCCTATTCTACAAAAGGTAATTCGGGGAAAATGGGGTTAGTTCCCTATTTTATGGTAGGAAAGGAGAAAACAAGATGAATGAAACGATACGTAATGAATTAGCTGCTTTTCGATTTGGATTAATTGCTCCAGTTGTTCAAAGACAGCTACAACCTGGGGAAAGGTATGCCCTTTTGAGGGAAATTGCAAAGCAAAGGTATACCATCCCAGGCAGTGAACGAAGTACAGTAAGTGTTCGATCATTAGAAAGGTACCTTCAAGCATATGAAGAGAAAGGGTTTGAAGGCCTGAAGCCTCAAGTAAGAGAAAAAAAAGGAAGTTTACAAAATCAGAACCCAGATATACTGAAACGTGCAATCGAATTACGAAAGGAATTACCTAGTCGAAGTGTTGAACAGGTCATCAGAATACTAGAGTTAGAGGAAACAGTTCCATTAGGTGTCCTCAAACCACGAACTTTATCTCGTTATTTTCAAGAAATGGGCTGGAGTAAAAAGGACCTTTACCGTGCGGTAAAGAAGGAGTTTCGTCATTTTGAACATGATACACCAAATGATTGTTGGCAGGCAGATACGCAGCACACTCTTTACTTACCCGATCCAAAAAATCTTGAAAAACGTAAAAAGGCTTATCTTATAGCTATAATCGATGATCATAGTCGCCGAATTATGCATGCGGAATTTTTTATGGAAGAAAGGTATCCTCGTCTTGAAAGGTGTGTCCAAAAAGCTGTTTTAAAGTTTGGAGTACCCAACCTGTTTTTCTGTGATAATGGCTCCGTTTATAGTGCTAAGCAGTTTCATATTATGTGTGCGAGAATGGGGACTAAGCTTATCCATGCTAAGCCATATTCGCCAGAATCAAAAGGGAAAATTGAGAAATTTTTTCAATTTGTAGATAGTAGCTTTACTGGAGAAGCAAATTTATTAATTAATCAGGGGAAGCTCTTGACATTGAAGCAATTGAACAATTACTTGGGCTCTTGGTTAGAAGCTTATGATAACCGAATTCATCGAAGTACAAAACAAACACCTAAAAAGCGATATGAAGCACAGGCAAATCATACGCGTCACCTTCCTGCAGAAATATTAAAAGACATTTTTCTTTGGGAAGAGGAACGAACTGTCCGAAAAACAGCAATAATTGAACTAGAAGGAAATCAATATGATGTTGATTCCTCCTTACGCGGGAAACGAATTCAAATCAGATATAATCCGTTTGATTTAACAACCATTCAAGTATGGAAGGATAATGAACGCTTCGAAGATGCGAAACCGGCAGTACTTCGAAATCAAAGCCACTCCAAATTACCGGATGAAACAGATAACGTTCAAACGCCTGCAGGAGTTTCTAGTTTCTTAGAGCAGTTGAAAAAACATCAGGAAGAAGAAAAGCGAAAACAAATAGGGACTACTAGTTTTGCCAAATTAAAAGAGACACAATCAAGGGGGAATGAATCATGTTAGACTTTTTTGAAATGAAGGCAGTTCCTTTCACCCGTGAAATTTCTCCAATGCACTTGTTCCATTCCTCCAGCCAAAAAGAAGCTGCTGCCCGTTTAGAATATTCGGTACAACAGCGTCAGTTTTGCCTTTTAACAGGAGAAGCAGGGATGGGGAAATCAACGGCTATTCGATCATTGGTCCAGCAATTAGATCCGATTCATTATCATTACCTATATATTTGTGATTCTTCCCTAACACCAAAACTTTTTTATAGAGAAGTTCTGCAGAACTTCGGTATCCAACCAGCCTTTCGATCAACAGATGCGAAGCGTCAATATCAGTCTTTGATGCTTGATATTTATGAGAATGAAAAAAAGCAGATAGTCGTTATTTTAGATGAAGCTCATCATTTTTCCGATTCTATGCTACAAGAACTTCGCTTCATTCTTAATTTTAAAGAAGATTCCATGTCCCCTCTATCCCTTATCGTGGTGGGGCAATCTAGTTTACGGAATCTATTAAGGGTAAAGCAAATGGAAGCCATTGAACAGCGAATTCAAATGCGATATCAAATAAGTGGTCTAACAGAAAAAGAAACGAATGAGTATATTCGTCACCAATTAAAAGTGGTAGAAACACCCCAAGAAATCTTTTCGGAAGAGGCTATTACAGCAATTTATAACTTCAGCCAAGGGATTCCAAGAAAAATTAATACACTATGTAGTCAAAGCCTATTAGATGCTTTCATACAAGGAAATAAGATTGTGGGAGAATCCCATATCCATCGGGTAGTAAATGAACTGTAGAAGTGTAAGTACCGATTATTATGTACAATTGGAGAATGGAATTGTCGAGATGGAAGCAACCATTGAGCGGTTAAGAACGGAAATAAACGAGTTAATGGAAATTAGAAATACCTTGTATCAATTGAATGGTTTGCTTAAAAAAGAATCGAAGGATCTGATAGGGGATTTGACATTTTAAACCATCGGCAATTAAGCTGACTTTTGTAAATGCCAGTGGCATTGAGGGTGACTGTTATTCAGTTGCCATGTCACTGCCACTGGCCAGTTAACCGCCATCGAAAGTGGCTGCGGACAATAAATAACATAATATTCACTAAGATATAAAAAATAAAATAACCATAAAATACCTTTAATTCTCTTACACGTTTCTTTGCCTGTTCATACTTAAGTTGTGACATGATTTTATCCTCCCTATCTCCTTTTCAATTTATCATTAATGGTCTTTATTTCCTGTAAAGTACTCCAATAAATAACTCCAAATATAACAAGATAAATAGCCAAATGAATGAGAAAAAATAAAATAAATGCTCCCGGCTTCTCAAATGGGTTATCAAACCATTTGCCTATTAATCCACAAAAAAATACAAGTACTAGGGAAATCAGATAATGAATTCCTAGCTTAGTCGCAATCGACCACCGTTCTATGTAAAATAGCAGTAATGATATACCACATCCAACTCCAAGAATAATAGCTAATATAAATTCTATTAATAGCTTGTTTCCATTAATTGTGTGGGTTGGATTTTGTAATAAAATAATTGTAATAATTGTATATGAAGTGCTTAAACCAATAGCAGCACCTAAAAGTGCTATCTTGATAGTATTTTTCATCATGTATCCCTCCCAATACCTAATCGCTTCTTCAAGCCTTTTAAATACATTCGACTAGCATGTGCAGTTGTATCATTATCCATCAAAATTTTCATGATACCCATTTTTTCCATCTTCATAGAAGAAATTTTCGAAACGTTTACAAGTGTAGATTTATTCAGGCGAACAAAATCTTTCTCTAATAATTCTTCAAGCTCGTATAACTTGCGTTTTGATTCATATTCATTTTCATCTGTTTGGAAATATACCTTAGCTCCTTGTGAATAAACAAAGTAAATATCTTCAATCTTCAACATATAAATATCCTGCTGTATATAGCCGTCTATAACATCGGTACTTGTAGCCTTTAAAAATTTCATTAATTGTTCTATTTGCTCGCTATAAGCATTTGCATGAATATGTACTTCAGGTTCGATGTATTTTTCATCGATAATTAGCTTGATTTGCATATGTATCCTCCACTTCTGAAACAAATATAACATAGGAATTTACAAAAAATTAAATAGTCCTATAAGTAGCTAAAAATTAACTATAAGTTGTCAAAAATAGACTATAAAATTTTATATTATTAAAAACTATTTATTTAATAACTGAAATAACTCCATCTCCATTATTCTATTTCGATATTTGCATAACAATAAACTATCACACTTATTGCATATGCTTATAGAGGTTGTTCAAAAAGTCCGGTAAAAATAACACATCGAATTTCTTCGTTGGTTTGCTTCTCCGCTTCTCACGTATTAACACCATACGCTGTGATGCTCCAAGCTAAACCGCCTCGAACTTCTCGGTCCTTTTTATCCTCCTTTTTGAACACGCACTTATACAGATTTTTCATAAAATAAATTCTTCTATAACCCGTTAATAATTTGAATGGTTGATCGGTATTTTTTTTAGGAGAAATACGATATCAACACTGGCGTACTATATAACTATCTGCAAACAAGAAAGAATTTTTCAACACTTATCTTTCAACACTTTATCTACCTTAATAATACAAATTTACCTCTATTACTTATAAATATTGATATTCACCATGTGCGAAACCATTATAATATTCGACTGTTCCCTTCGTAATATCTTCCCAATTCAGGAGAAGAAATTGATCATTATCTTTCTTTTTATCCTTTACAATACAGTTTTCTATTTTGTTTTATAATCGAAGTTTAAAGCACAGAGCAGGTGGAATACACGAAGACTCCCGCAGGAATGCGAGAAAGACGAGACCCTGCAGGAGTGAGCCCACAGGAAAGCGAAGTGTATTCCACCTGCGGAACCCTTGAGAGAGCAATCCTTTTTTCAGGTAGACATCTATGCAACAAATTTTGCACCAAGAAGAATGAAAATGGGCGAGTGTAATTGAGTTTTTTTATGTTGAAGCAGGGAGCAGCCGGAATACACGAAGACTCCTATGGGATTTGCGGGACAGGCGAGACCCCACAGGAGCTTGCTCCGAGGAGGCTCGCCGCCCGCCCCATGGAAAGCGAAGTGTATACCGGCTGCGGATCCATTGAGAGAGCTAAATCCTCTTTTCAAGGTATCCTAGCATTTTTTCAAACCATATAAACCGTTCATTTCACTTATTCCCTTCCCCACCTTAATCTAGTATAATCAACTACTTGCTGCGATTCTTCATTTACAAAGCATCCCTTCTATTTTAAAATGTAAACGTAAAAAATATATGTAGTCTAGTATTCATTGGAGGTCTTCATGTTTCATGTAATCAGAAATAACCTTTTCTCTATCATCATGGTGTTTGTTCTTAGTTTCTTTCTTCTATTTCTATCTTTTCGTTCTAGCTTTACCTTTTCCATGGAACTGCCCTCTTCCTTTTTAACGCTAAATACAATTTTTTTAAGTGTTTTAATAGAAGCACTTCCTTTTGTATTAATAGGAGTACTTATCGCTGGCTTTATCCAAATTTTCGTAACAGAAGAACATATACAAAAATGGATTCCAAAAAATAAATTTTCAGCTGTAGTAGTGAGCTGTTTAGTCGGTGCTCTTTTTCCTGCATGTGAGTGTGGAATCGTTTCAATTGTACGGAAATTAATTGGAAAAGGCGTTCCCATCTATGCAGCAATGGGCTTTATGTTAACTGGCCCACTTATCAATCCAATTGTCGCAGCATCCACCTATATGGCATTCGGAAATAGTTTTAAAATCGCTGGATTAAGAATTGGTTTAGGCTTACTTGTCGCTCTATTAATCGCATTTCTTGTCAGCTGCATTTATAAAGGCGACCAATTAAAAGTTTCTATTACTAATTCTCTTTCTTCCGGCCGATCCGTTCCATCAACGTTTCCTAAACGATTATGGAATATGCTTCTTCATTCCATTGATGAATTTTTTGATATGGTAAAATTTTTAATTATAGGAGCTTTTTTGGCTGCACTCGTTCAAACTTATTTACCAGCAAAGACGCTGTTAGCTGCTGGAAGCGGGACTATCTCATCCTTGCTTGTCATGATGGGCTTAACATATGTTTTATCACTCTGCTCAGAAGCAGATGCTTTTATCGGTGCATCTTTTAGCAATATTTTTCCTATTCATTCCATATTAGGATTTTTACTACTTGGTCCAATGATGGATTTAAAGAATACGCTAATGATGCTTGGAGTATTCCGTTCCAAATTTGTTTTCGGAATGCTTGCTCTCATTGTATCCACTGTCTTTATCGTTATGTTGATAGCACAAATTTTTATATAAGAAGTTGTTCAAAAAGTCCGGTAAAAATGACACATCGAATTTCTTCGTTGTCTTACTTTTCCGCTTCTCACGTATGAAGTAGAGGATCTTCCACTAAAAACGCTCACGTCCTGTGAGCAACGTGGAAGTCACCACATCCTGTGGAAGGCCGATGCTCAAAGTTACGACGCCTCGAACTTCTCGGTCCTTTTTATCCTCCTTTTTGAACACGCACTATAAGGAGCGTGAGTATACGGTGAATTTTATCTTTCAGCAGGCATTACGGGCACTTTTGCTACTTGTATTTTCAGGCTTGCTTTTTAAATTAAATTATACGGGAGATATTACGAAATTTATTAACCCTAAATATGTAGGGTTAAGCGTGGTAGCATCGATTCTGTTTTTTCTCCTTGCTGCCATTCAGATCACCAGACTATTATTTTCCAAAGAATCGAATCACGATTGCCACCAGGAGAACCAAATCTGCAATCATGATCATGGAAACTCTTCTTTTCATACAAAAAAATTAGTTTCCTATATGGTGATTGCTTTTCCATTAATTACTGGCTTCTTCCTCCCTGCCAAGTTTCTTGATGCTTCGATTGCAGAAAAAAAGGGCGGAACAGCTATACTTTCAAACCAACAGAAAAAAAATACGGAAGATTCATTATCACAAGCAAAAGCAAATACGAACAGTTCAACAACAAATGCAGTAGATAATAACCCGATTGATCCTGGTCTAGCCAATCAAAAGACCATCTCTTCTGATGAGTTTGAGAAAATCAATCACCAACTCGACCAAAGCGATTATATTAACATGCAAGAAAAAGTATTTTCCACTTACTATGAAAAAATCAATATGGAAATAGATGCATTTGCAGGGAGAACCATTAAACTAAAAGGGTTTGTTTATAAAGAGGAGGGTCTTGCTAAAAATCAACTCGTTCTATCAAGGTTTGTGATAACACATTGTATTGCAGATGCAGGTATTATTGGGTTTCTATCAGAGTTTCCAGAAGCCGAAAAGATAACAGAAGATACTTGGTTGGAAGCAACCGGGATACTAGAAAAAACAGCTTATAATGGAGCAAACCTTCCCATGTTAAAAATCACTTCTTGGAAAAGGGTAAATGAACCAGAACAG
Source organism: Niallia sp. WK069_GA_01 (assembly GCF_983173855.1). Taxonomy (NCBI): domain Bacteria; kingdom Bacillati; phylum Bacillota; class Bacilli; order Caryophanales; family Bacillaceae; genus Niallia; species Niallia sp. WK069_GA_01. The sequence continues at coordinate 869,189 of NZ_OZ470138.1, read as the reverse complement.
CCCTATGTCTATCCCCTAGATGTAAAATAATCAAAGAAAAACAGAGAACTGTTTGAAAAATCCATAAAAACACTAATAAAGTGAATGCTAGAAAAAGCATTCACTTTATTAGTGTCTAGTGTCATCCAACTTTTGTCTTTCTCTTCTGTTTCAATCGCTTATCTACTCTTTTAGTTGCCTTTTTACTCTAGAAAAGTTGCTAAGGTAACGCCCTTTATTCTTTCAATATATATAATTACCCATTCATACCTATAAAGCATTTTTCTGATCTAGTGGGACAACTTACCCTTATCTTCTTTTTTTCCAGTGCGTTACTAATTAAGAAATATGGATAAAAGACCATTTATTCTTCTGTTTGTTTCTCTGCTTTTTTCTTAAATAATCCGTGCAATCTATCCACTTCAATCTACTGCATCTTTCTTTTATGATAACATCTATCTCCGCTTGTATCTCATCTGCCATTTTTTTTATGGTATCCACATCAAGTGAAAAATGATTTGCAGCTGCTTGAAATGGAGGATTTTCATCCATTAGTTGAATAAATTGTTCTTCGCTTCCTGCCATTTCTTCCAGTCGATCTTCATTCCTTTCAATAAACTGATAGATTTCTCTCTTTTGATCTGGCAATTTATTAATGGCGCTTCGAAGTAAAAACTCCATTAAGATAGGATTAATTGACTCCATGCTCCTTACCTCCATTTTTCTATAAAGTAACCTTCCATCAGCGGGGGGCTACTGTCCGTTAAGAGTGGGATAAAAGCTTATTGCCCCCTCTTTCTATCGCATTATGCGCTTATTCCTTAGTCTACTATATTTTCATCTTTTTTTAAATCGTAACTATTACGATTATAATAACAAAAAAACCTATCTAATCAGCTGGGTGAAGCAAAATATAGGAAGCAGACTGAATAAGAAATTAAAAAAACAACCATTTCTTAACAGCCTGATCATACCCTGCTAGCTGCGAATAACTACCTTCGTATTTGTTTGTATATGTTCATAGATCCATTTTGCATCGGCAATGGTTAAACGAATACAGCCATGCGATGCCTTTTCCCCTAATTTTTTTGCTTCTTCTTCTATCACCTGTTTGTTTCCATTCATTGGCACACTATGGAAGAGAAATTCTCCATGGTTCTTCCAAGAAACCCAATATTCTGCTCCTTCTCCATAACCAGAAGAAAAAAACCACTCTCCCCGTTCTGGTTCAATATAATAGATTCCTTTTGGTGTAGAGTTATCATCATTTGTATCTATCCCTGTTGAGGCAGTCATTGTATATAATGTAGCGTCTCCGTCCTTTATATACACCTTCTGATCATTGACAGAAACATCTATCCAAATAGATTTGCTTTTATCTAGAGTCGGATACGATCCATTCGAAGGGGCATTCCAATCGATGATCTCATTATCTTGTTTTTGTTGTTCCTCCTGGGCGATTAATTCCTTTTCATCATCCATAATCTGTGCTGATTCATGGCTATCCAATTCTTGTTTTTCTGTTTTATTATTCTTTTCTTTTGCCGAAGCATTTGTAACAAAATCAATAGGTGAGCAACCTACCAAACTTGCTATTAGTGCTACGGTGCATAACAAAAAAGAATACTTTCTTGCTTTTTTCATTGCAGCCCCCTACAACAGTGCTTATTTTGTTTACCATTTACTTAAATGCTTTTTCATAGAATAGTATAAATTGTACAAATCTATAATTGAACTTTCCTTTCTTCAAGTTTACGCCTGTCGACAATATATCACAAATAATACGTTATTATTAGAACGATAATAATACGAGCCTTAAAAAAGGAGCATTCCTGTTAGAAGGATTTTCGGGGACTTGAACAAAAAAGAGCCCTCTTGGTATGATACGGGGTGTCAAATCGTGGACCGAAATGACCCCTAACTTAGTTAACCAAGGAGGACTCCAAAATGGATTTTAAACAAAATCAGAAAATAAATCAAGTCACCGAAAAAACACTCGTAGTCGGAATCGATATTGCCAAGCGGACCCATTACGCTTGCTTTGTGGATGACCGTGGACGTGTGCTCCAAAAATCGTTCTCTGTTTCTCAAGCTAGAGACGGGTTCGAGCTTTTCTATCAACGTATTCTGGTAGCCATGAAAGAAAATGAAAAAACGGAAGTCATTGTCGGGATTGAACCTACGGGACACTACTGGCTCAATTTGGCCTACTACCTTGAGGACCGGGGCATTCCCTTGGCCATGGTTAACCCTATGCATGTTAAGCGTTCAAAAGAGTTGGACGACAATCTGCCAACCAAGCATGACAGAAAAGATGCACTTGTGATCGCTCGACTTTTAAAAGACGGACGGTTCAGTTATCCCCGTATCCTAAAAGGTATGGAGGCCGAACTTCGCGTTGGGTCAACGTTTAGAAGTAAATTGACTGAGGAACTAGGGTCTGTCAAAAACATGATTATTCGTTGGTTAGATCGCTATTTTCCAGAGTTTACTCAGGTGTTTCCGTCATTCGGAAAAATGGCTTTGGCAGTACTTGAATGTACCCCATTTCCGAATGATCTTCACCAAAAACAACCCGATGAAGTTTTATCTCTTTATCGGAAGGTTGAGGGGCTCAAATCCCCCCAAAGACCCAAAGCATTGCGTCTTATTGAAGTCGCAGCTAACTCTATCGGAGTAACAGAAGGACGTGAGATGGCCCGTATTGAAATTACCACGCTCGTTCGCCGTTACCATCAGTTAGAACAAGATATCGAAAGCCTTACTCAACATCTAGTTGACCTTGTAAAAACGTCTGTAGAGTACGAATGGCTATCAACGGTTCCGGGACTCGGAGATACAACGATTGTCGATCTATTAGCTGAAATCGGAAGCTTTTCACACTACGAAGATCCACGCCAACTAATTAAACTCGCGGGATTAACGTTACGTGAAAATTCCTCTGGTCAGCACAAGGGGCAAAAACGCATCTCCAAACGGGGGAGAAGAAAGCTTCGCGCCCTTCTGTTCCGAGTAATGATGCCGATGATCCGTCACAATGAAGCCTTTCGAAAGCTACATGAGTATTACACAAATCGTATGGTTAATCCATTACGCAAGAAGCAATCCATCGTGGTTCTATGCGGTAAGCTATTAAAAGTATTACATGGAATTAGCACTAAGCACAAAGCGTTTGACGCACAGCGAATGATGAGGGATATTCCTAGTCTCGTAGAGGCTGCATAAGACCCTTCATCCCCTTAAATAGACCTAGACAACAGGATGACACGGAGAAGCTGGCACTATTTTTTCCATTCGACCTTGAGTCCCTAAAGGAGCTTCGCTAGCCTCTGCCTTATGACTAGACCGAACGAAGGAATGTAGGCACTTAGATGCCCAGAGACATGGGAGGGTACGTCATCATAAGTTACGCAGAGATCCATTGTGCATCGCATAATTTCCTATCACTACTTTCCACCATTATCCAGTAGTGACCGCGTAGCGTACCCATGTATTGGAATAGTTTCACATATTTTAAAAATATTGTTAGGGATTGTGTCGAAAAATATTTTTTTGATACCCCAACAACGGGTCAAACCGTTGATAGATCAACATTTATAGAGGGAGTGTAGTTAATCTTTATTTTATAGGAAGTTGTTCCCTTCCATCTCTAGTATATTTTTCTACTGACCTTTAGATTCAAGCATTGATTTTTAAAACAATACCTTTATAATAAATTGTAATGATTACGATTTGCAAAGGAGCCTACTAATGAAACCTACTATACAACTACCTAATAAATTGGAACGGCATCGCCATTTCGGTTCCGTGGATCCACTGAAAAATAAAACAAAACCAGACGAAAAAGAAAAAATGACTGACCTTCAAAACACACCAAAAAACTATTTTTTCGAGATAGATCATGTTGGAGTTTCTAATGTTACTCATCCAATTCATATAACCTCCTCTATGGAGCCGACAATGCAAACGACAATTGGAACCTTTACATTAACGACTAATCTTGTTAGTAATCGCAAAGGCATTAATATGAGTCGATTAACAGAATTATTACAAGAATATCATGAAAAGGGCTGGACACTTGAAATGGATCTTCTTCAAGCTTTTACGAAAGATATTGCAGAAAGAATGGGTCAAAATAAGTCTTCTCTTTCCGTTTCTTTTCCTTGGTATTATGAAAGAACAGCTCCAGTGACAAATAAAAAAGGATTTATGCATTCTACTATTTCTTTAGAAACCAGTTATGAGCAAGAAAAGCGCTGGAATTCTTCTGTTAAATTAGAAACAACTGTAACTACCCTTTGTCCCTGTTCAAAGGAAATTAGTGAATATAGCGCCCATAACCAAAGAGGCATCGTTAAAATATGGGTAGAACTATATCCTTCCACTCCATGGCCAAAGGATATAAAAAAAGAATTACTTCACGCAGCTGAGTCGAATGCCAGTGCTATGCTTCATCCAGTTCTTAAAAGACCAGACGAAAAAAAAGTAACAGAGCTTGCCTACGAAAACCCTCGTTTCATTGAAGATTTAATCCGACTAATTGCTGCTGATCTATATGAATTTCCTTGGATAAAATCATTTGAAATTGAATGTCGGAACGAAGAATCCATTCATTTACATGATGCTTACGCTAAGCTTTCTTTTAATAAATAAGGTACATCTCTTCCCTTCTTTAAAGTGATGCAAGCATAGCTTTTAGTTATATGTACTACAAAAACTAGACCGACTATTTATTTCTATCATGACTGATAGCGTTCATTTCTTTTCAAAAAAGCCATTGCTCGTTTTCACTTAGAAAAATACTTTGCGATAAACGACCCAATGGCTTTATGCTTTTTTACTTTATTTAGTGAATGTTAAATGGCATAACAGAATGTAAAAGCTTTTTCGCATATTCATTTTGCACAAGCGCAAGATTATCGCTCGCTACCTCTTCTACAATTTTTCCTTTATAAAGAAAAAGAATTCGATCACAGAGTTTGGCAACTGCCTGAAGATCATGTGCTACAAAAAGATACGTAATATTCATCTCTTCCTTCAGTTTATGGAGCAGCTCTAGAATCTGCGCCTGAACAGACACATCAAGAGAACTTATTGCTTCATCAAGGACGATAAATTTTGGCTTGATGGCAATTGCTCTTGCAATACATACACGTTGAAGCTGTCCACCGCTCAATTCATGTGGATATCTATGAATGGTCGCATGGGGAAGGCCAACTTTAGCAAGAAGCGCATTAATCCGTTCATCCAAATTCTTCGTATCTCCCATCGCAATTAATGGTTCTGCAATGATATTGCGAATAGTAAATTGAGGATTGACAGACGAAGTATAGTCTTGAAATACAACACTAATTTCTCCTTTATTTTTCTTCACCCATTTAGAAATTGGCTCGCCCTCCATCGTAACCATTCCCTCGCTCGGTTTTTCTAGACCGAGAATAATACGGCTGAGCGTGCTTTTTCCACTGCCACTTTCGCCAATTAAACCTAGACATTCTCCTTTTTCAATCGAAAAACTAATCTCATTTAAAACATCCACCTTGGACTTTATAAAAAATCCTCCATCTTTATTGTAGCTCTTTGATACATTCACAATGTTGATAAACATGGTGATCCCCCCGTTTCATGGATTGCTGAAATGGCTCTGCCAAGCTGATACGGGTATGGATTAAAAACTTCGTAAATTTATGCTGTGGAGAAGTAAACACTTCTTCTGCATTTCCATATTCCACACATTCTCCATTCCGCATAACAAGTAATTCATCTGCCAAATATTGCGTAACCCCTAAGTCATGAGAGATAAAGATAATAGAAGTACCTGTCATTTCTTTCAGAAGCTTAAATTGTTCCACCACATCTCGTTGATTAATAGAATCAAGTGCTGTTGTCGGTTCATCCGCAATGATAATATCTGGTTCCAGCATCATCACAATTGAAATCATCACCCTTTGCAGCATTCCTCCAGATAGTTGATGAGGATACTTTTTCAACACCTGTTCAGGTTGATGGATGTGCACACGATGGAGTGCTGCATGAGCCATTTCTTTCGCCTGCTTCTTTTTTATCCCTAAATTTCTGCAAAATGTCTCGATCATCTGTTTGCCAATCGTATTTAGCGGATTAAAAGCCGTCATCGCGTCTTGAAGAATCATGCAAATTTTTTGCCCGCGAATTTTTCTTAGTACTTGAGGTGACTGACCAATTAAGTTCATTCCATCAAAAATGGCTTCTCCTGTTACATCCATCCAAGTTGAAGTTAATCCGAGAATTGCTTTTATAGTCATCGACTTTCCACTGCCACTTTCACCGACAATTCCAAGACAAGTATTTTTATTCAACGTAAAACTTAAATCTTTGACTAACTGCTGGCCACTACGTATGTCTTCTACTGATAACTTTTTTATTTCTAATAAAGACATTCAATCGGCCCCCTTTCTTTTTCTTTTGAAAGAGTTTTGGATTTATTGCAGAATGTAAACTGTCACCAAGGAAGTTAAATGCAGCAACGACTAGTAAAATAGCAAACCCTGGAGCTAGCATATGTGTTGGGTGTGTAATCATCACATTCTTCGCTTCATTTAACATCATGCCCCATTCAGGTGTTGGTGCCTGCACCCCTAAACCTAAGAAAGAGAGCGCAGAGATATTTAAAATAACCCACCCAGTATCAAGGGTTGCAAATACAGCAACTTCACCTGATACACCAGGAAGCAAGTGCTTTCTCATAATATAACCAGTGCTGCAGCCAGAAACTTGAGCAAACCGAATATAATTTTTATCTGTATATTGAATTACCACTGATCGAATCATACGTGTATACCATGCCCATTTGGCAATAATATTAGCAATTACTACATTTAATAATCCGGGCCCTAGCACTCCTACGATTGCTAAAATCATCACTTCTGCTGGAAAAGACAGCATAATATCACATATTCTCATAATAAACTCGTCCACTTTCCCACGAAAAAATCCTGAGATGATCCCAAGTATCGTTCCAATTGCTATCGTGATAGCTGTCGTAACCAATGCGAAAAGAATCGTCGTTCGAATGCCAAATAATAGCCTGGATAAAATACATCTTCCTAATTGGTCTGTTCCCAGCGGATATGTTTGGCTAACTCCTGCGTATTTCTGCAGGATATTCATTTCTATTGGACTATGTGGTGCAAGAACCGGGGCAAAAATACCGGCAAGTATCACTGCAGAAAGTAGCGACATGCATAACACAGCCATTTTATCAGCCTTCAAGCGATTCCAGAAATTCATGCTATAACTCCTTTCTCATGCGTGGATCCATAACCAGATGCAAAATATCCACTAGAAGATTACATACTACAAACATAACACCCATAATTAATATATAGGCTTGAATAATCGGAAAATCCGAATTAAAGATGGCCGTAACACATAATCGACCAATACCTGGCCAAGCAAAAATATTCTCAACAATAACCGTTCCTGCTATTAGTTTAGGGATCGACATTCCTATCGCCGTAATTGATAGTTGAAGAGAGTTTTTAAACACTTTCCGAATGATTGTACTTTCCTTTAAACCGCGTACTCTCGCATACAAAACAAAATTTTCATTTTTATTTTTTATCATATTGTTTCGTATTAAACGAACGTAGGTGGAGATGAATCCAAGTGAGAGTGTAACAGCTGGCAAAATGACGGAGCTTGCTTTCTCCATCCCACTTGTGTCAAACCAGCCTAATTTGACGGAAAAGAACCACATAAGAAGAATTCCAATCCAAAAACTGGGCATGGCTGTTCCAATAAATAAGAAGGCTCGCATCACTTTATCTACTATGCTTCCTTCGTAAACGGAACAGAACACTCCAATTATAATACTTACGGAAAGAATAATAACGAGTGATACGGCTGCAAGCTTTAGTGTTGCAGGCAGGGCATATGCAATTTGGTCGGCAACTGGCTCATGTGTAACATAGCTGTGCCCAAAGTCTCCTTGAATGCTTTTTCCGAGCCATGAAACATAACGGACTAAATAGGGTTTGTCTAGTCCAAGTTCTGTTCTCATTGTCTCTACCATTTCTTCTGTTGGTGTCACTTGGTTTACTCGCATGGCAACTTCTGCAGGGTCGCTGGCTCGTAAATTTATTAATACAAATGCTAAGAATGATATGCCAAGAATGATCGGAATGATTGCAAGTATGCGCTTTACGATATACTTATTCAAAACTCTTTCTCCTTACTTAGTTTTTTAGAAAAAGGCTACCTTGGAAAAGGAGTTGGCTCTCTCGATTAGTCCGCAGCCAGAATACACTTCGCTTTCCATGGGGCGAGCGGTGAGCCTCCTCGGAGTAAACTCCTGCGGGGTCTCACCTGTCTCGCAATTCCCATAGGAGTCTTCGTGTATTCTGACTACTCCCTGCTTATAAATTTAAGAAAACTGCTTCTTTTCATGTGCCAGGTGTGAGTTTGTATTGTAGTAGCTTGGGTTTTGTTAAACCATTATGTTTGATATTCGTGAGAAGTTGTTTATTTAAATAATATAAAATAAAACAGTATTTTTATGAAAAAATCTCCGCCAAACGCTCTATTTCTGCGAGCATACTTTAGCGAAGATTTTTTATTTATCCACTCTTAACGGGTAAGTGCCCCACTAATGGAAGTTTCACTTTATTTATCTGCAAAATTTGTTGATATTCTTATTCGAAGTACATTTTTTCAAAAGGAATTTCATATTGGGAGACATTAAAGCCAACGCCTTGTAATGCCTTAATATGAACTGCTTTTGTTACGGAATAAGTTAATGGGATATAGACATTTTCATTGTGGATATACGTCAAAATTTCTTTATACATTTGTTTACGGTTCTCTTCACTTTGTTCCACCATCAAATCTGTAATTGTTTTGTCTAACCATTTCTTTTTATCAAGTCCTAATTGTGCTTGATAGTCTGCATGTGATGGGACGCGCCATGATGAAACATAGGTTTGAGGATCGTATGGTAATCCCCATGAAAGAGAATACATTAAGTCAAACTCACCTGTTTTTTGTCTATCAAAATATGCTTGTTTTTCTTCACCGATAATAGTAAGGCTAGCACCAATTTGTTTTAAATCATTTTGCATCGATTCACTAATTGTTCGTTCTTGTGCATTATCTGAATTATAATAAATGGTTACTTCTAACTTCTTACCATCTTTATAACGGAATCCACCTTTCCCCATTTTCCAACCAGCTTCTGTTAATAATTCATTTGATTTTTCTTCATTATATTTTTTCCCAGACAGATTGATATCAGCATATGGGACTGAAGGTGCCAGAAGTGTATCGGCCACATGCTCCGCACCATTTAAAATTCCATCAGCAATCATTTGTTTATTGATTGCATATTCGAATGCTTCACGCACTTTCGGATCTTTTGTAATTGGTTTATTCGAATTCAAAACAATTGCTCGTGATCCTACAGGATGACTCACAACCGCACTATATTTCCCTTGATCCGTTAATGCTTTAAAAGAATCGCTATCCACCATATCACCATCCGAACCGAACAACAGGTCAACTTCTCCTTTTTCAAGAGCTAGAAGAATGGTTTGATGATCAGGCATCACTTTCCATTTAATTGATTTGATTTTTGGTTTGTTTCCCCAGTAATTCTTATTTTGTTCAAAAACAGCATATTGATTTTTTTTATGCTCTTTCAGCACATATGGACCTGTACCAGCATAATTTTTCACACCATTAGCCGTTGTTCCATCAATAAAACTTTTTGGAGAAATAAATCGAAATGGACGAGTTAACCCAAGTTCCTCCAATGTAGGGTAATAAGGATTTTTCAGTACTAATTCAAATGTTAGATCATCTACTACATTTGCTTCTTTAATTTCTGCTACAAGATTCAACCATGAGTTTTTTTCCATATTTCCTACAACTGCATCCACATTTTTCTTTACAGCTTCTGCGTTGAATGGCTCGCCATCTGTAAAGGTAATACCTTGCCTAAGATGGAAGGTATATGTTAAACCATCCTTTGAAATATCCCAGCTTTCCGCTAATGCAGGTTTTACTCCATCATCTGTATTTATTACTAAAGATTCAAATACGATATTTTGTGCTGGCATTTCCCCTGCGTAAAGATGTGGGTTAATATCGCGAATATCCTTTGTACTTGCAAACACCAGTTCATCATTTGACGCTTTTTTTGCGTTTAATTCTCCTTCACTTTTAGTAGAGCACGCTGAAAGAAGAAGTACTGTTATGATTGCTATAAACATTAAATATGATTTTATTGGTTTCATCGTTTTTTTCCTTATCGTTTATTTTATTTCCTTCATTTTATTTATGAAAATTTTTCTTTTATTCCTATTATTAAATCGATACTATTCCTATTTATAATGCGTAATTATTACGATTTGAATCGTAGCATATAAATATCAACATTTCAATATGTAATTTCTGCTTTATTTTTTCCATTACTGAAAAATAAGATATAGCTACCTTTAAATGAAAACCCTCTACTTCTCTAGGTAGAGGGTTTTCATAGGTACATTTGCGGATTAAATTCAATCCGCACTTTATTATGTTGCTATTATTTTGATTGAGCTTTGACGAGTTTATCTAGGTTCTCTTCCATTACACTAATATAGTTAAGGCCTTTATCTTGATCTTCTTTACTCAGCCCTTCTAACGTACTAAGCACTTCTATTTCTGCTCCAATTTCAGCAGCAAGTGTTTTCGCAACTTTTGGCGAAGCAAGCTCTTCAAAATAAATAACTTTAACATCATGCTCCTTAGCAAAACCTTTCAGTTCAGCGAGTTTTTGTGCATTTGGCTCTTCCTCTGGTGATAATCCAGCAATTGGGACTTGAGTTAAACCATACTCTTTAGCTAAATAGCCAAATGCAGCATGCTGTGTAATAAGTTCCTTTTTCTTCACATCTTGTAATTTTGTGCGATAATCATTATCTAATTTTTGTAACTTTTCTAAGTATGCTTTACTGTTGCTTTCATATACAGCTTTGTTGTCTGGATCCGCTTTTACTAATGCATCTGTAATATTTTGAACTTCTTTTTGTGCTAAACTTGGACTAAGCCATACATGAGGATCCATTTCATGACTATGTTCATGCTCTTCATCCTCATGATGTTCCTCTTCCTCTCCATCCTCATCATGATGCTCTTCTTCTATACCTTCAGTTAATGTAATGTTTTTACTTGCTTCAACAAAATTGACCTTTGCTCCCTTTAGGCTATCTTTTACCTGCGGCACCCATGTTTCCATGTATTCACTATTATAAATAAATAGATTTGCCTTCTGAATATTACCTACATCTTTTGGAGTAGGCTCCCAATCATGCGGTTCAATTGTTGATGGAATTAATAACTCTACATCAGCAAGGTCCCCTGCTACATTTTTTGTGAAGTCATACATTGTATAAAAAGTAGTAACAATTTTAATTTTGTCATTACCTTCCTTTTTTTCGTCGTTGGAATTAGAATTGCCACACCCTACTAAAAAGACCGCAGCAGCCATTATAAGTAAAATCGTTCTAAATCGAAAATATTTTCGTAACATAATTTTCCCCTTTATTTATTAACCTATTTCTAAACGCAATTTACATGCTTGGAACATTCATAAAGATAGAGGATAAGTTCCTCATTTATCTTCAGTCAGTCATTTCTGTTCAGGCTAAATTATTTTATTCATTTTCGTATACCTATTCATAAGAAACTTTTTTACCAAGATGCCTTTTTCACACCTGGTATTTGGCCTTTATGTGCCAATTCACGGAATTTAATACGTGAAAGTTTAAATTTACGCAGAACGCCTCTAGGTCTGCCTGTTGCTTCACAACGATAAGTTAATCGTGAAGGGGAAGAATCTCTCGGTAATTTACTTAAACCAATATAATCTCCCTTTTTCTTTAACTCTCTTCTTTTTTCTGCATATTTCTCAACCATTGCTTGTCTTTTTTTCTCTTTTGCGACTTTAGATTTTTTAGCCAAATTATTCATCCTTTCATACTTCTTTTATTAAATCAGCATCATTTCGATTTATTATATATTCTTTACGATTATTCTTCCACAAGAAGAAAATACCACTATTCATTTTCTAAAACACATGGATATATTATAAAGCTTACTTTGTTTCACGGTGAAGTGTATGACGCTTTAAACGCGGGCAATACTTTTTCAATTCAATTCTGTCTGGATTTGTTCTTTTATTTTTCGTTGTAATATAATTGCGATCTCCTGATTCTGTACATGCTAATGTAATATTTACTCTCATTTTTTTCTCTCCTCTTTTTATACATTTAGTAAAACCTTCAGACGATTATGCGCCTGTAAATGAAGGAATAGGATCATTTAATAATGTCCAATCAAACGTCATTTCCTCTTCCTTCAATAAACAATTATCTAGTGATTGGAGAATTTCTTCTTTATTCATCCCTATACCGATCATAACCAATTCTGTCATTCTATCTCCATACGTTTGATCCCATTTTGCTGCAATATCAGGTTCTTCTGTTAAAATTTTGTCTATTTCTGACTGGGGATCGGCAGCTATCCAATTTCCAGCTCCTTGTATCATAATCGACGGTCCTGCTTGGGATAAAAGCCCAACCATTTCGTTGCGAGAAGCAAGCCAAAAGAAGCCTTTTGCCCTTACAATATCCTCTGGCCAATTCTCCAACCAATTCATCAAACGTTCTGGATGAAATGGACGATTAGCACGATAAACAAAAGATGAAATTCCATACTCCTCTGTTTCTGGAATATGCTCTTCATTTAATTCTTTCATCCAGCCTGCTCCTTCACTCGCCTTCTCAAAGTCAAAAAGGTTTGTATTCATTACTTGATCTAATGAAATACGACTGTGATCTGTCTCGATTATTTGGGCATCTGGATTTAGTTTATGAATCATTCCTCTTAATTCTTTAATTGCCGATTCACCAACTAAGTCTACTTTATTTAATAAAATCACATTGGCAAACTCTATTTGATCAACCAACAAATCTACTACTTCCCTAGCATCGGTTTTATCGACTGCCTGTTTTCGATCCAGAAGCGTATCCCCTGAAGAAAAGTCTTTCCAGAAGCGATTTGCGTCCACTACTGTTACCATTGTATCTAACCTACACATACTGGATAAATCAATATGTAGTGTTTCATCTATATAAGTGAAGGTTTGAGCGATAGGAATCGGTTCACTAATACCAGAAGATTCTATAAGAATATAGTCAATATTCCCTAATAAAGCAAGCTTTTCTACTTCTTGTATAAGGTCCTCTCTTAGTGTACAGCAAATACAACCATTCTGCATTTCTACAAGCTTCTCTTCTGTTCTTGTAAATCCTCCTTGCTTAACAAGCGATGCATCCACATTCACTTCACTCATATCATTTACGATGACAGCTACTTTTTTTCCTTCTCTATTGGAGAGGATGTGATTTAACAAGGTTGTTTTCCCTGAACCTAGGTAGCCACTTAATACAGTTACTGGTATCCTTTTACTCATTTTTCCCTCCTAACAGCTTTCCCATAACAACGTTTTTCAGTCGATGTGAACTGCACTTTATTGTTTGATAAATGAATCGCTATTTAAATCGTAATGATTATGATTTAAATGATAAAAATTTTTCTCTCACTCATACTTGTCGGTATTTTTTCTACTAGTACATTTTAAAACGTAATCGTTACTGTTTGCAAGTGTTTTTTTGTTTTTTTTATGCTAGCCTGAAAATAAGCGCTCTTAAATAGTCCGCAACCTGCTTCAAATTTAGACCCTAAAAAATGGAATGCTGCTTTTCAAGCGTCATGGTACTAGTTTGTTTGCATGGGTGTCTACCCTAAAAAAAGAAGCTGGGACATAAGTATTCCAGCCGAATATAAACCCGAACAATGATACGAAGAGTAAAAAATATTCTTATCATGGTTTGGGTTTTTTATTCATGTAAAAATAAGGTTTGTGGTAATCGCCCGCAGCCTAAAGACACTCGACTCCTGCGGGAAGTAGAGGAAAGGCTGAGACCCCGCAAGTAGCAAGGAGGAGGCTCAGTTTCCTCCCCACGAAAAGCGAGTGTCTGCAGCGCAATGGAACAACATAGTTTTTCTACTTAACTAGATTAAAAAACATAACTAACCAGTATAGGGAAGTAACCATTTACGTGCTAAATTAGAGAAGTTCGTCTTTACCTATTGTCTATTTAGTTATGTCTAAGCCTCTTTTTTTCCAATTTTCCACTTCTATTAGCAAAGATGTTACATCATTTTGTTTTATTCTTCTATTGGAACTCTTGCTTTTGTCATTTTCACTTGCATATAGAATAAGAAAAGTCCTATTAATGTGATAAATGGTGCGACTAATACCAGATCCTTTAATGGCAAGTATTTGATAGACATTCCACCGATAAATGCTCCACCAGCATTTCCTAAGTTTAATGCTGATTGATTTAGCGTACTTGCTAGTGTCGGTGCATCTGCTGATACTCCCAATATCCGAAACTGAAGCATTGGAATCATCGCAAAAGCCAACACACCAAAGATAAATATTCCTGGAACCATTAAAATAACGGAGAATTGGAAGAAATAAAATAAGAATAAATAAACAACTAAGGCAATTAAACTAATAAATAGCGATTTATTAATATTCCAGTCTGCCATCTTTCCGCCTACCATATTTCCAATCGTAACACCTAAACCAAAAACAACTAGAAGCCATGAAACAGTAGAAGAATGATAGCCAGTAACATCAGTTAAAATGGGTGTAATATATGTGACAAGTGTAAATACACTGCCAAAGCTAAACATAGCAATAAGCAGCGCTAGCCAAAGATTGCCGCTTTTTAATACAACTAGCTCTTGTTTAATATTAATTTTCTTTTGTTGATCATTTTTCGGCACAAGCAGGAAAATACCTATTAATGTGATAAAACCAATAATTGCAATAATAAAAAAGCTGCTTCTCCATCCTAACTGCTGTCCGATAAATGTTCCAAATGGCACGCCTAATATGTTGGAAACGGTCAAACCTGCAAACATTAACGCCATTGCACTAGCACGACGAGAATATTCTACTAAATTGGCTGCCATAATGGCTCCAACACCAAAAAAAGATCCATGAGCAAGCGATGTGATCAAACGAGATGCCATTAAAACACCGTAGTTTTCCGCAACAGTTGACATTAAATTGCCCAAACAAAAAATAAGCATTAATAACATTAACAAGTTTTTCTGCGACATTTTATAGGTTATGATGACAAGAATCGGTCCTCCAATTGCTACACCTAATGCATAACCTGTAATTAACTGCCCTGCTGCTGGAATCGTAGAATGAACATCCTGAGCCACTTCTGGCAATAACCCCATAATGACGAACTCCGTCATCCCAATGGCAAAAGCACCAACAACCAATGTCCATAAAGCAATCGGATATTTTTTCGTCATGAAGATCCCCCCTTTTATATAATTTTTTTATGAAATAGAATAATTATATAAAACACTCTCTACTATTGTCTCGGAAATTGCTCAAATTCAGTGAAAGATCCTACTTTAAATTTATAATAGGACAACAAAAAAATCCGGATGGTATTAGGTACCACCCGAATTTTAACTTGGACGAATCAACTGAACTCTGCCTACTTGTCCATCTGTCAGTCTAACCTTAATGCCATGCGGATGAAATGGAGAGTTAGTCAGTATATCTTTAACGACTCCTATTGTACGTTTACCTGTTCGTTGATCTGCTTTTAATACAATTTCTACTGTTATCCCTGGAGCAATATCTTTTCTATTTTGCCCGTTCATTACACACCAGTTCTTTTTCGTTGATTATTCGGCTTTTTTGTTTGCTGACTATTCAGCTTTTGCATTTTTTGATTGCCGTTTAAATTTGCTTTACCAGCTTGCGCATTTTTCTTTTTATTAGCCAGCTGCTGCTTCATGGCTTCCTGCAGACTGATTTTTTTCTTTCCCATTTCTTGATTCGATTCACTCAAGATAATCCCTCCATCTATAATCTCATTTTATTATATTTAACCGCGAATTCTAAAAAGCGGAGGTCAAAATAATATCCATATAATTAAATAATAGCAGGTTCAACGAAAATAAAACAGTTACCTTCTAATTTTCCAAAAGAGAATCGTGCTAATCTTGTGGTTTGAGCCTCTTTAGATAAAGATGGCCTCGGGATAGATAAGCCCCCGCAAGGCAAAGCCGAGCTCGCTGGAACAGAAAGTTTAAAAAATACCAAAAAAAGAAAAAAGCAACATTCCTTTTCTATTGCTACAAACCAAGTTGTCTAAGACAAGACAAAGAATTTATAACGGCGAACTTTGAATGAAGAGGTTGACAACCATTAACAAGAGTAAGGTTTAATAATATCCTGCACCGCCGTCTATATATAGAAGAGAAAATCAAAAGGAGGTTATTGACTTATGAGTAAAATGGATCAACTAAAGGAAAAAGCAATCGAACAGCAGAAAAAGCACAGAAGAATAAAAAGGTACAAGAGAAAGAAACAGAGGTGATTACAAACTTAAAAGAAAAAATGAAAAAGAAATGGGATTTATAAATAGAAAAAGCAGGTATCCAAAACAAATGCAAATGGTTTGGATACCTGCTAATATAACTCCGCGTCTTCTATTATTCTTCATTAGTATTGCTAGTCTTTCCACTAGCAGGATTTTTTGTTCCTTTGCTTTTATAAGGTTTCGCACTTTTCGCTTTATTAGCACTAGCTTGCCAGCGATTCCATCCCTTTTTCCCTGTTCCTCTTCCTGTCCCGCTTTTTGCTTTAGCCTTGCTCATCTAATCACTCCATTATTGTTATATCTTTTATTATTGACTTCTTAGAAATGTTTTTACATAAATATTTTCCTGTTGCATTTAATAATCAAAGTGACACTTCTTCCCTATCAATTCCTTTTGATACTACGGAACAACTTCAAAAAGGTCAACCATTTGAATAAA
Organism: Niallia sp. WK069_GA_01; assembly: GCF_983173855.1. NCBI lineage: Bacteria > Bacillati > Bacillota > Bacilli > Caryophanales > Bacillaceae > Niallia > Niallia sp. WK069_GA_01. The sequence continues at coordinate 852,266 of NZ_OZ470138.1, read as the reverse complement.
TATATTTAAATAATAAATTCTTCCAAACATTATAGTTATCCAAAAATACATCAGAAAATTTCGACAAAAAAAGCATTGACATACTCTTAAGCTCTCGATAAACTTTAGTAATGATATTGATAATTATTATCAACTATATAAAAGAGGAGTGTTTTTTTTGAAAAAGACTAAATCGATTTATGAGATTAAGACTAGGGCTATTTCTAGTTTTATCTTATTATTAATGGTGATATTCCTTTCTGCTTGTGGAACGGAGGATACAAATTCTGAGCCAAAGAACGAGGAGAAGGCACCTACAGAAAGAACCATTACAGATGCTACAGGTGAAAAGAAAATTCCTGCTAATCCTAAACGAGTTGCTGCAACAAGCCAACAATTAATGGAATTCTTAATTCCCCTGGATCTAAATGTCCGGGTGGCCCCAAAAGCAACGATTGCTGATGAGTTTTATTCTTATTTCCCAGAAGATAAACAAAAAAACATTATACTAGTTGGAGATTCTTCTCCCCTTAACTTTGAAGGATTTCTTGCACAGCAACCAGATTTAATCTTTGTCAGAGAAGATACCCAATCCTATGACAAAATGTCGAAAATCGCCCCAGCTATTATGATCAAGGAAACAAAGGATTGGAGAACAGATCTCAAGGAATATGCACGCATTATGGACAAAGAGAGTGAAGCTAAAGCATATTTGGATAATTATCAAAACCAAGTTGATGGATACAAAGAAGAGTTAAAAAGTACTGTTGGCAACGAGAAAGTAGTTTTTATTCGATTATTAGATAAAGAAGTTCGTATTTATAATAATTTACCAACAAGTGTTGGCGGCGTTATGTACCATGACCTTGGCTTAACACCGGTGGAAGGAATTGAATCAAAAGACCTTTTCTCTGCAATTTCACTTGAAAAATTACTCGAAATGAATCCGGACCATATCTTTGTACAAACAGGAAAACAAGACGAAAAACCAGAAGTTTCACAAAAGAGATTAGAAGAAATAACAAAAGGTGATATTTGGAAATCACTTAATGCCTTTAAAAATAATCATGTTTATGTGGAAGATGCCAGCTTTTTCAATAATACACCTATGTCCCAGCTAAACACCGCAAAAATCATTACAGAAACACTGAACAAAAACTAACAAATTACGGTGCTATAATGTCTTTGACTAAAGCCATTGCTGCATCGCAATTAATCCCTCTCACTTGATGGGAGAACCAAGCATGAGGATGGAGGATGCATGCATTGACATTAACATTACATAAACCTAAAGAATTGCCAATAGGGGAAAAACGCTCTAAATTTCTAGCGGTTCCTATCATTTTAATAGGTGGTCTTTTTTTCCTTATTTTTTTCATGGTCATATCCATCATTTTCGGCTCAACAAATATTGAATTAAAAACCGTTTGGGATGCGATCTTTCACTATAACTCTGCTATAACGCAGCATAAAGTCATTTGGGATTTGCGTATGCCTCGAGTTGTCGCGAGTGCACTAGTTGGAGCTTGTTTTGCTGTTTCTGGAGCATTGATGCAGGGCATGACCCGCAATCCACTGGCTGATTCCGGAATACTGGGATTAAATGCAGGTGCAGGGTTTGTCTTGGCAGTATGCTCCGCCTTTTTTCCAGCCCTTCCGTTCATCTATCTTATTATGTACTCCTTTCTCGGAGCAGGTTTCGGAGCAAGCATTGTATATAGTATTAGTTCTTTTTCAAAAGGACCTATGTCCCCAGTTCGCTTAGTACTTGCTGGTACTGGAGTAAGTGCACTCCTCGTATCCCTTAGTCAAGGGCTTGCCATCTATTTTCAAATAGGACAGGATCTTGCTTATTGGTATGCAGGTGGAATGGCAGGAATTAATTGGCTTGAATTAAAAATTATGTTTCCTTGGGTTGCTTGTGCACTAGTTGCAGCGATTATTATATCCCCTTCCATTACGATTCTCAGCCTTGGTGAAGATGTAGCAATCGGACTTGGACACCGAACTAAACTTGTAAGCATTTTAGGTATTGTTATTGTCCTGATTCTAGCTGGATCAGCTGTATCCATTGTCGGATCTGTCGGTTTTGTCGGACTTATTGTTCCACATCTTACTCGTTATTTAGTTGGAGTCGACTATCGAAGAATCATTCCATGCTCTGCCGTACTCGGGGGGTTATTAATGGTTTTGGCCGATCTTGGGTCACGCACCATTAATCCGCCGTTTGAAACACCAATTGGCGTTATTATTGCCTTAATAGGAATTCCATTTTTTCTTTATTTGGCGCGCAGAAAGGAACAGGAGTTACAATGAAGATGATGCAGGAATCACTAGAAGAACAACGTAAAAAATTTCGTATTATTTTGGTAATGATCATTTTAAGCAGTCTGATTGTGATTGCTTTTATCCTCAGCATGAATACTGGCTTTATTCAACTTTCTCCCTTAAATGTATTAAAAACATTATTTGGACAAGGTACCGCAAATCAATCACTCATACTGTTTGAATTCCGTTTGCCTCGAATTATTATTTCTATTTTAGTTGGTGCTGGATTAGCGGTTTCGGGCTGCATTATTCAAAGCATTACCCGAAGTCCATTAGCAGATCCGGGAATTCTAGGCATTAATGCAGGTGCTGGATTAATGGTTGTTCTTTTTATTTCTTTTTTCCCAAGCCGGGAAGTAGTACCCGTTTATCTGCTTCCTCTCTTTGCATTTTTTGGGGCAGCACTCGCAGCAGCACTTATCTACTCTATGTCCTATAAAAAATACAAAGGGGTATCCCCATCCCTGCTATTAATGAATGGGGTAGCAATAGCATTTGGTATTAGTGCTGTCATTATTATATTAACGCTAAAATTCGAGCCGAACCAATACCAATTTGTTGCAACATGGCTGGCAGGAACCATTTGGGGATCCAATTGGAAGTTCGTTCTTTCGATTCTTCCTTGGTTAATTATTTTGTTCTTTTATGTTTTTTACAATGCGAGAGTATTAAATGTTTTAAACTTTGGAAAAGAAGCAGCAACTGGACTCGGTCTGCCAGTTGAAAAAAGCAGACTTTGGCTCCTAATTGCAGCAGTTGCCCTTGCCGGCTCTTGTGTAGCAGTAAGTGGCGGAATTGGCTTTATCGGATTAATTGGCCCCCATTTAGCAAGTAAACTTGTCGGATCAAGACACCAAGTACTGCTACCAGCTTCTGCTCTAGTGGGTGCACTGCTTCTTATCACAGCAGACACATTAGGACGGTGGATTTTACAACCATCAGAACTGCCAGCAGGCATCGTAGTCGGAATTATCGGAGCACCTTATTTTCTGTATTTATTAACACGAACGACATCAAAATAACAAACCAAGACGAACACAATCCTTCTTCATAAAGTAAAGCCAATTATGTAGTTAGCATAATTGACTTTTTTTAATACTTCGCTCTTGTTTTCAGACTACAACTCATACAAACAAGATTGCATCATTGTACATGAAAAGAAGCAGCATTCCATTTTTTATGATTTATGTTTGAAACAGGGAGCAGACAGAATACACGCAGACTCCCGTGGGAATGCGAAAAAGACGAGACCCCGCAGTGAAACGAGGAGGCTCGTAGATGAGCCCACAGGAAAGCGAAGTGTATTCTGGCTGCGGACTCATTGAGAGACCAAATCCTCTTTTCAAGGTAGACATCCATGCAACTAATTTTGCATCATAAGTACATGAAACGAAGCAGCATTCCATTTTTTATGATCTAAGTTTCAAGCAGAAAGCAGACAGAATACACGAAGACTCCCGTGGGAATGCGAGAAAGACGAGACCCCGCAGTGAAACGAGGAGGCTCGTAGATGAGCCCACAGGAAAGCGAGGTGTATTCTGGATGCGGACCCATTGAGAGATCCAAACCCTCTTTTCAAGGTAGACATCCATGCTCGCGCCATGAGGCATGAAAAGAAGCAGTTCCCCTAAGTTTTTATTAGTTGAATCAGGGAGCTGCCGGAATACACGAAGACTCCTGCGGGAATTGCGAGACAGGTGAGACCCCGCAGGAGCATGCTCCGAGGAGGCTCACCGCTCGCCCCGCGGAAAGCGAAGTGTATTCCGGCTGCGGACTCATTGAGAGATCCAAATCCTCTTTTCAGGGTAGCCTTCTTAACCCATAAAAAACTCACAAAAAAATAGACAACATTATTCACATGATGAATGGATAACGAAGAAGAAAAAAACCAAAGAAAATAATAATTTTACAATTAATTCATCCAAAAACAATTCACCATTAACATTCCCATATTAAACTATCAATAGTTAGTAATCACTGTAAAACTAACTTCCTCTAATCGGAGATACCAGACACCGATTAAGCACCAAAATAAAAGGATAGATAGGAGAATGAATGTGAAAATTGTTATAATGGGTGATTTACATTATCCAGCAATTGACGAGTCAGTGCCAGGTCTAGTGGATGCACGTGCTAATTTCTATCAGATATTTATTGAACGCTTTTTAGAGATTGACGCTGATTTACATGTTTCCCTTGGAGATTTAACAAATTTTGGACTTACATTGGAATTAGAAGGAGTTTATGAGTTATTAAGAAAAAGAGACAGAAATTTCTTCCATGTTTTAGGTAATCATGATTTATATGGGCAAACGAGAAGAGAAGTACTTGCTATTACAAAACAAGCTCGCTATCATTCTATCACAACAGATGCTGCTGTTTTCGCCTTTTTAGATACAGCCAAAGAAATGGATTTTGAGGATTGGGGTGGCTGGATAGACGAAGAACAATTGAATTGGTTCGAGGAAGTGGTATGGACATCTGGATCAAAGCCATTAGTCGTTTTCGCCCATCACCCTGTCTATAACACGACTAAAAACTCTGAAACAGAGAAAGGATCTATTCACCCTAGTATCGATATGTGGAAAATATTAGAACAAAAAACAGGAATCGGAATTTATGTAAACGGACATACCCATGTAGATTCCATCGTACATCAGAAAAACTGGACATTTGTTCAAACCTCCGCATGCTTAGATCAACATGCCTTCCGAGTGATAGAAATGGAAAAAGAAGATATACACATTTCTTCTATTGATATAGAGGATAAAGAATTAGTTGATAATGCTCCCATCATTTATAATAATATAAAACATTTTAGCCATTCGCCAAATGCCCGAGGAACCGATTCAGAACGCCATTGCCGCATTTCTTTATTGCCAGTGTAAACATTCCATTAAAAAGGAATTGGATTCACCAAAAGAAAATTACATAAATACCGTTTTTAGTGAAGAAACAAATAAGAAAAGCGCGGGACGCCTTGTATAATCCTGAAGAAAAATGTTCAAAGTATTTTTACTTTTAGAGGCTGAAGGCAATACTCACTGAGGTTAGGAGCTGACTGGCTAAATACACGTAAAAGAGGAAAATCAACTAACTACACAACATCATGTTGCCACAGGCTCGCATCCTGCGAGCCTTATGTCTTCGCCGGCACATGAAAAGCGAAGTGTATTCTGACTGCGGACTATTCGAGCGTGTGCATTACCTTTTTTCAGTGTAGCCTAACACCACCCTAGTTCATGCTGTTTTTTTAATCCATTCATTAGAACAATGAATCCTCCGACACACCCCACTAGATACAAGTTTCATTTTCTCTCTATGACAAAAGTATAAGAAGCCTCACCATTCAGCCATTCAGCGGAAAGTTCAATAACATACTTCCCTTTCTCAGAAGGTAAACTTAACTGATCATGTTTCCAGGATAATTCTTTGCCACGTTGTTCTCCTTCCCATACATAAGCATGCACTTGCGGCTCGGATCCATCACTAAATGCTACATCTGCTCCTGAATTAGACACGACATTCACATTCAAATCTTCTGCTAATTGAAAAGGTGCAGAAGCATCCGCAATAACTGCATGATTTGAGAATAACCCCTTCGTTTCCCACCTATAGCTCCCTTTTGCTATTTCTATCTTTTCATCCTTTATTTTTACAAATGCTGCCGGCGGTTCATCTTTTGTTCCCTTTGTGCAGGCAGTTCCTAGAATCAAAAAGCATAATAATATTCCCATTAAATAATATTTATTTTTCACGCCAGATTCCCCCTTTTCCCTGTTAGACGTGAACTATTTTTAATACGTTACAACTACACCAGCAGTGCATGAAAGAAACTGCATCGCTCATTTTGCTTTCCATTATGGAAAAAAGCAATATCAGAAGGCTTTCTTTCTTCTAAAAACAAACAAAAGGATAACCAGTGTACTAAGCGTGATCAAAACGGAACTCCAGAAGTACGGTGGATAATAAACCATCTCCATTTCATTTAATCCTTTCTGCAGCTTTATTCCAGTAAATGCATAATTAGCTTGCAGCACCTTCTGCTTTTTCCCATTTACATAAACCTTCCATCCTTTTTCAAATGGAATCGGGAGAATCATATATTGTTGATTTGTTTTATTATCATAGGAAATAGCTACTCTATTCTTAGAAAAAGTGGCCGGCACATTTGCTTTCTTATCATTTTCTTTTTTTACTGCCTCTAGTAGATGATAATCTTCTTCATAAAGCTTAAAGTTTGCTATATGATACTTTCCTTTAGGGACACGAATCATAATTTCGTCTGTTTTTTTTATGCGAACAGTAATCTCATTTACATTTGTTTTATAAATAGAATGATTTGATTTTCTTGTTGTTTCATAGTCATTTACGGTTAGTTTGTATTCATCAGCCTTTTTATCTTCCATACTTTTCAAATAAAAGGATAGATAGTAATCTTTAGCAGTAGAGCTGCCTTGGTCAATAAGAAGATTCAAACCTCCTTCTTTATCTGTTACTTGAAGAATTTCATCCTGATAGGAAGCACCCACTGCTTTTACTTGTACATGGTTCATCGTATTTTCACTTTCTGGTATCTTCTTTTCTTGTGTAGTTCCTTCTTTTAATATAACTCCTTCTAGCATCGCTTTTTCCTTTGCAAGAGGAGATGCATGCAGGAATTCATTCTCAAAGAATACTTTTTCCGTAGTGCGAATAGACGGCAAACTATTCTTATTTTCATAGGCAACGTAGTTACCAATTGTTAAAATTTTTTCAAATCCATATGGAATGGCTGTTTTCCCTTTTTCTGCTATATAATATTTCCCATTTAATATACTATACAAATTGGCTCTATCTCCTAAAGACCCATATCGACTAACACTCTCCCGCCCCATATCTATTTCTAAATCAAACAAATAAAAAAACAGCAATTGTTTATTTAAGATGCTAGAATAAATACTAAATCCCTTAAAATTTTGCACAAGAGGCGTATTATTGCGCATATCAATCATCCAATCAATTCTCGCAAAAGGATCACGTTCCCGCTCCTGTATCTTTTTAATTAATTCTTGTTGATCCTTCCCATTATAGTCCTCACTAACCATAAACGCTTTTGAAGCATCTTTCACTTTTCCTTTATTGAAAAGCATTTTATCTTGATATTGATTCGCCGTGTATAAGCTTACAATAACCACACCAACTAACAGTCCAGTTCGTATCCATTTTTGTTTTTTCCATCCATATAAACCAAAAAGCAGAATAATAGCTACTGCTGAATACATTTCATAGGATTCTAGCAATATAGAAAAAGAAAGGTCTGGATCCTTAAGGTATAAGAGGACATACAAGGCAGTTGTTCCTGCTAGAGAAACCCCGACTTCCCATTTTTTTATTTTATGTATCTGTTGAAGCCCAGCTGCAGCTACTCCTCCACCTGTTAATGCTAAGAAATATTCCCATCGATATTGCGGTGCAGAAAATCCATTAAACATACTGGCGATGAATGGGCTAAAATGCAGCAGGAATAAAAGAATGGTCAAACAAGCAAAAAAACGAAATAAACGTTCTTTATAAAAACAAAGCACAAAAAGACACAGAATAAAAAACGTTGGTAAGATAATAATTTTCCCATGCATTAATAGATTATCGGTAAACGCATAGACCGGAACTTTCTCATCATAGGAAGGACGATAATTATTTAAATATCCACTAATAACTGGTATAAAGGAGAAGGCACTTAAACCAAAAGCAGCCAAAACACTCCAGACAAATAATTTAACCTGCTGAACTTTGCCTGTTTCTTTTTCAGCTAATGGAATCAACCAGCGAAAAACGATGTAGAGACCTGCAGCCCAAAAATGAATATAGGAAAAATAAAAATTATTAATTAAACTCAGCGCAACAGCAACAAGAAACCATCCTGCTTTTTTTTCACGGATTATTTTTTCAATCCCCAAAAGCCATAACGGCAGGAAAAGCATTGCATCAGCAAAAAATTCCCAATAAGTTACATGGCGAAAATAAATAACACTTGTTCCGTATAAAGTCGCACCGATAAAGGCTGGTATGGACTGGAATTTTATGTATCGAAAATAGAATGTGGTAAACCAAATAATACACGTCATTCGGATAATGCTTATCACAAGAATAATATTCCCCCAATAAAATAAATCAGGTTCCTTAATGAGATGCATCGCTTCCAAACAAGAGGTGATGATAACTGTAAGTATAAACACAATAGAAGTAGAAAAATAATAGCCTAATTGAGCATATATTCCTCCCCCTAGACCAAATTCACTGGAATAAAAGAAACTCCCATTCGTATACTCCTTATAAAGCAGCTGCTTAAATGGCAGCATTTGTGAGAGTCCGTCGCCGACGCCTGCCATATACCTTCCATCGAACCATTCTGATAAAAAGAATAAGTGGCTAAAAAAAGCCACTACTAAACTGCTTGCTAACAGATAAATTAACTTGTATTTCCTTGTAGAAAATTTTTGATTTAGCATGTCATTGTCTTCCTCATTAGATGTTTTGTTATCAGTCTGTATCATGATGGTTTTAGAATTCTCCTTGTCATCATAAATGTAATAGGAACCGTAAAAAATACAGCAATAACTGGAGCCAAGCTGCTGCTGACATGGAATATTTCAACAAAAAGAAAAAGCAATACAGCAGTTAATACAGAATTGATCAGCTGTGTAAGCGGGAACTGTAAGAATTTTTCCAATGTCGGTTTTATTTTATACGTAAAATAAGCATTTAAAAAAAAGGATCCTATCAAACTAACAATAAAACCAATAATATGTGATAAGAGATAATGAAAATGCAGCAAATGAAGACACCCTAAATAAAGAGCATAATAATGGATTGTGTTGATGCCTCCTACTACTACAAATCTAGTAAATTCATGATTGATGTACCGCATTTTTATCACTCTTTTCAATATTGGTTTTCTTAATTAAATAATGAGGACGTTTTTTGGTTTCATAGTAAATGCGGCCGATATACTCTCCTATAATCCCCATACATACAAGCTGAATACCACCTAAAAAAAGAACAGCTGATATAGTGGTGAAATATCCGGGAACGTCAATGCCATTTTGCAAGATTTGAAAAAAAGTAATGCCTATATAGAGAAGAGATAACATTAAGATAAATGCTCCCATATAAAAACATAATCGTAACGGTTTATTATTAAAAGAAATAATCCCATCTATGCCGTAGTTCAACAGCTTCGCAAAGGACCACTTTGTTTCGCCATGCTCTCTTGCTACATTTTCATATAAAATCGTTTTTTGCTCTAAACCAATCCAAGAATACAATCCTTTTGAAAAACGATTGCCTTCACTAAGGGTCAATAACGCCAGAACAGCTCTACGGCTCAGCAGTCGAAAATCTCCCTCCCCATCGGATAAGCGCACATCCACTGCCTTATTAACCAACCGATAATAGGCAGAGGATAAAACGGAACGAATCGGAGAATCCCCTTTGCGATTCCGCTTGGCAATAACCTGATCATATCCCTCCTCAAATCCACGAACTAATTGACCAATCATAGAAGGGGGGTGCTGCAAATCAGCATCCATCATAATCACTGCTTCTCCCAATGCATGCTGAAGTCCCGCTAAAACGGCTGCTTCTTTTCCAAAATTTCGTGTAAATGACAGATACTTTACTTCTGGGCAGTCAAATGCCAGCTGTTGAATCGTCTCTATCGTTCCGTCCGTGCTTCCATCATCAATAAAAATAATTTCATGCTTATATGGAAGCTGCTTCATTTCCCTATTTACTGCATTCAGAACACTAGTAATATTCACTTCTTCATTAAAAGAAGGAATAATAAATGAAATAGTTAAATGATTCATCCTTTTACCCACTTTTCGTTTTTTTAGTTACATGGATGGAGACGGCTGCCGATTTGTTTTCGTTAACATCATCAATTCTGGATAATTGGTAGTGATAAGGATATCTTCACTTAGCTTCATTATACGAGTTAATGATTGCTTATCATTAACAGTCCAAGCTCCAATCTTAACAGGATGATTTTTAAAAGATTCTACCAACTCTTCTGTTAAAAATGCGTGATTGATAGATAAATGGCTAGCCCTAGTAAATTCCAATTGCTCTGCAAGCATTGTCGGACGACCAGAAAACAACAAACCTATTTCCAGTTTTTCATCCAGTTTTTTAATCTTGCGAAGAGATTCATGATTAAAGGAAATAATAGTGACTTGCTTTTGCATATCATACTTCTTAATTAAATTCGCTACCTTTTCCTCTAATCTATGATAAAGCGTACCAGCTTGCTTTAATTCAATAAGAAGATGCTTCTTTTCTTTTGCCAAATACAATACCTCTTCCAATAAAGGGATTCTTTCTCCTGCGAATGGCTCACCAAACCATTTTCCTGCATCCAATTGTGTTAATTCTTCTATCGTGTGTGCGATTACTGCACCTTTTCCATCTGTTGTCCTCTCTAAAGTATGGTCATGAATTACAACTGGAACCCCATCTTTAGAAAGATGCACATCTAGTTCGATCGCCTCAATTTTTGGTTCTAATAAAGCAAGTTTAAACGCAGTAAGTGTATTTTCTGGTGCTCTCCCTGACCATCCACGATGTGCTACGCATTTATTCATATTCCATCCCTCTTTTCCTTTATTTGACCCCTGTATATACAAAAGCCCTAATAATCTGGCGTTGTGCAAAGAAAAATACAATTAAAATCGGCAGAACTAAAATCATGTTGCCAGCCATCAGAATATTCCATGCAACACCACCTTCTACCTCCCGCAGTTTGGAAATACCAAGCGGAAGTGTTCGAGAAACATCACTAGTCGTCATAACAAGCGGCCAAAAATAGTCATTCCAATGCGTAATAAAGCTAAACAATGCAAATGTGATCAACACTGGTTTTGCGATTGGTACCATAATTTTTACAATAATCTTCCATTCACTCGCCTCATCTAATCGTGCCGCTTCCAACAGCTCTTCTGGCACCTGCTTAAAGGATTGACGTAATAAAAAAATACCGAATGCACTAGAGGCAAATGGAAGAATCAGTGCCCACAATGTATCAAGAAGCCCCCATGCGCTCATTTGTAAGTAAACAGGTAAAAAAATAAGCTGTGCTGGAATCATCAGCGTAATCATTGTAATAGCAAAGAAAAAGTTTCTTCCTTTAAATTCATACCTAGCAAAAGCATAGGCTGCAGGAATAATCGTTAAAAATTGCAGAATTAATATACTAATAGCGACTAAAATGCTATTCATAAAGTATTTTAAAAAAGGACCAGAATTCCATGCCGTTTTAAAATTTACCCAGTTGAATGTTTTCGGCAGCCACTCAGGCGGAAATGTCATCGTTTCTCCCAACGTCTTAAATGCCGTAGACAGCATCCAAATGAATGGGAGAGCAAAAATACAAACGATTACGATAAGGCCTATTCCGTTCAAAATCTTAACAGGTAACGATATCTTCATTTTTTTCTTCCTTTCTTAACGATAATGCACACGATTTGCGAGCAGCCTGAAGTACAAAATGGTTAGCAAGCTAATGATGATTAACAAGATAACACCGGCTGCTGAAGCAAAACCAATTTTAAAGAAGCGAAAGCCATATTCATATATAAAATAAACAAACGTATTAGTTGAATTAATTGGACCACCCTGTGTCATAATTGAAATGGTTTCAAATACTTGAAATGAATTAATAATGCTAATAATAGTTAAGAAAAACAAGGTTGGTGAAAGCATTGGCAATGTCAGTTTAATAAAGGTGCGAAATTTATTCGCTTCATCCATTGCTGCCGCTTCGTACATATCTTTTGGAATACTCTGAAGTCCTGCAATAAAAATAAGGGTATTAAAACCAATTCCCTTCCACACAGCTACTATGACAAGAGATAGGAGTGATGTACTGGGATCTGTCAGCCATGGCACATTAGAGATGCCGACCAAGTTCAAGAACCAGTTCAATAAACCATAGTCTGTATCCATCAGCCACATCCAGAGCATGGAAATGGAAACAAGTGAGATAATATGAGGACTGAATATCGCCCCTTGTACAAATCCATAAACCGCACCTTTCTTATTGAGCCAAACAGCTAAACAGAGCGAAATAATAATCGTAAGGGATACAGTTAACACCGTGTACGTTAAGGTATTTTGCATCACTTCTACAAATTTTGGCTCAGACAATAATCCGCTAAAGTTGCTGACCCCTACAAAGTTTTTATCTGGACTTACAAAATTCCAATCATGAAAGCTTAAATAAACCATATAGCCAATTGGATAAAGAAAAAACAAACAAAACACAAGTATAGCCGGAAAAATCATCGCATAAGGACGGAATCGAACCCAAGTCATGTTATTAAACTCCTCCGAGAACAGCCGAATTCATTTTTTTCATGGAAACAGCACGCATTCGTTCGCCCTCTTTATTGAAAAAATACAAATTTTCATAAGGAATGGAAACAAATAGTTTATTTTCTTTTTCCATCGGCGGCTGAAAACTTTTTACATTCATTTTCCCCGCAAAATTTTTTACTTTATAGATGGTTTCAGATCCTAATGTTTCCATCGTTAAAACCTCACTAGGAAACGTCAGTCTATTCGTATCGTTTCCCTTTTCCTTTACATGCAAGTTAGCATGTTCTGGTCTAAAACCAACAAAAGAAACTTCTTCATCTAAGATTGGCAAGCAATGCATTACTTTTTCATATTCGAAAATATTCATTGCAGGAGTCCCAATAAATTCAGCGGTGAAAACATTATTGGGATCATGATATACCTTCATGGGACTATCCATTTGCTGTATAGATCCTTTATTTAAAATAACAATTTCATCTCCCATCGACATCGCTTCCACTTGATCATGTGTAACATACACAAAAGTAGTACCCAACTTTTCATGCAATTGAATAAGTTCTGTACGCATTTGTCCACGGAGCTTCGCATCTAGGTTTGATAAGGGTTCATCTAAAATAAAAACTTTTGGTTTTTTTACCATTGCACGGGCTAATGCCACACGCTGCCTTTGCCCCCCTGACAAGTTTTGTGGTTTTTTATCCAAATATTCTGTTAGGCCCACAATTTCCGAAATTTCACCAATCAGCTGTTCTCGCTCTTTTTTGGGGACTTTTTTATTGATTAAGCCAAACTCAATATTACCTCTGACTGTCATCGTTGGATATAACGCATAATTTTGGAATACCATCGCTATATTCCGTTTTCCAGGCGGCATATCATTGACACATACGTCATCAATCCATATTTCTCCGCTTGACTGCTGTTCCAGTCCTGCAATCATTCGAAGAGTAGTTGACTTTCCACAGCCTGAAGGTCCAACAAGAACAGTAAATGATCCATCACGGATAGTTAAATGGAGATCCTTTACTACCATTTCCTCTTTATATTTTTTGGATATATTTTCAAGCCTGATTTCAGCCATTTTTATCCTCTCCCTTTACAGTGTTAACCAATGTATTCAGTGAGCAGAATCCTCTCATGGAAATAGGATTCTGCTTATGTCAGCTGATTATTAATTTACTACTCTATTTAAGCAGTTGATTTGCCTTTTTTGCTGCATCATCCAATGCTTTTTTCGGTTCTAAATCTGCTTCTAAAATAGTTCTAGTTAATTCGTCCTTCACGATATTGACAACTTCTGGATAAGCTTCTTCCATTGGTCTTGCATGTCCATACTGTAATTGATCAACAGCTACTTTAAATTGAGGCTTCTCATTATATAAACTCTTCATCTCTTCAGAATCACTGGCAGATAGGCGGCTCGGAAGATAACCAGTATATTTACTTGCATAAATGGTCTGTTCTTTTGCCGTCATCCATTTAATAAATTCCCAAGCAGCTTCTTGTGTTTTTTTATCCAATCCTGCAGTCATCACAAGATTAGCTCCTCCTGTTGGAACTCCATAAGAGTCATTAGCAGGCATGAAAGCAGTGTTTAAATCGAATTTTTGTTCTTGGGCAAGAGATAACATGTATGAAAGATCCGCAGTTGAGGAAAACACCATCGCCGAACGTCCATTTGCAAAATCCTGTTTGGATATAATTCCTGCATCGTCTCCTCCTGGAACTTTCATCACGCCTTCTTTCTGAAGTTTTTTCCAAAAAGTAAGAGCTTCGACTCCAGCAGCACTATTAAATTCCGCTTTTTTCCCGTCTTCCGATATCATCTTTCCTCCACTTTGTGTTATAAAAGCTTCAAAAAACCAAATATCCGCCGGCATACTGATTCCAACTCTTTTTCCTTTTACAGTTAATTTCTGAGCATATTCTTCAAACTCTTTCCAGTTTTTTGGTCCTGCAGGATCTAAGCCCGCTTCCTTCAACAATGTTGTATTTAAATAAAGAATAGGCGTACTGCGCAGATATGGAAGTCCATATAATTTCCCATCTACATAGGAATTTCCCATAAGTCCTGGATTAAAGTCATCCAGTTGAATATCATCTTTCTCTACAAACGGTGTTAAGTTTTCAGTCATTCCAGATTTGGCAAATACACCTATGGAAGATATTTCATTCATCGTCACTTCAGGAGCATTTTTTGCAGCAAATGCAGCCTGTGTTTTCGCTTGAAGGTCATCATATGTACCTTGAAATTCTGCCGTTACATGAATTTTATCTTGAGATTCATTAAACATTTTCGCAAGATTTTGATTATTTTCACCGATTTTATCTCCCCAAGCATACCAATATGTAAGTTCCACTTTCTTTCCATCATCTGTATCTGTATTTTCTTTCGCTTCACCAGATGTCTTGCTAGATTGACAAGCGGTTAACACAGAAACGGCTAATAAAGTAAAAAAGACTGCTTTTAATTTTTTCAATTTGAGATTCCTCCATTTAGTCATCTTTAGCAAAAGAATTTTGCACTATGTTTATTGAAGCGGGTTATGCCTCCACCTAAAAAATATATGAAACTGCTTGCCCCCTTTTTCTTTTATAGAAGAAAAGAATAGCTATTTCCTTTTCATTCTTAATGCTACCGATGATTTATTAAGATAGTGTTATGCTAACGTAAACAAACATCAAGATTTGGAAAATGTAATTTTTACTTTGTAAAGAAAGAGATGCTGTGATTTATAAAGTGAAACTTCCATCCCCCACTGATGGTTAGCTGAACCAATGGAAGAGTGGGAAAAAGAAAAGAATGAGTGTTGGGGTAAACTTTAGCTTTTCGAGGTTTTCCACTCGCTTTTGTGGTGAGGAATAAGCGTCAATCTAAATAAACAATTCATGCTAAACGTGAGCTGATAACATTGTTTCTCTACCTACAAAAAACACAAACAACTAGCTAGTCATAAACCACTATAAGGATTAGGAAATGACGATTCATTTTATAAAAAATCAAAATTTTTAAAACTTTTTTGATATCGTTTTCATCGTTATTATATAGATAGTTTCAGGAGTTTCAATTCCTTACCTTATATGCCTATTTCTTCTCATCTTCCTTGAATAGTATGTCATATAATGTTACGGTTATATATAAGATTCACATTCTAGAGAGAATTTCAAGTGAATTTTGCAGGTAATATGTTAGATTAATTAACATGTATATTTTAATTTTGAAGGGAGAAATGACACATATATGATTAAAGCAATTATATTTGATTTTGACGGGACGATTATTGACACAGAAACAGCGTGGTATATCGCATTTAGAGATGCATATAAGGAACATGGTGTTGACTTAACACTAGAAAAATACTCAGAATGCCTCGGCACTAGCCTAAACTCCTTTAATCCTTACACTTATTTAAGCACACATCACAATATTCCGATTGATTTGGATGAATTCAGAATAAAAATTCAAAGCACGCATACAGAAATGATGGAGAAAGAAGCTATTAGGCCAGGAATTCTTAGCTATTTAGAGGCTGCAAAAAAAGCTGGACTAAAAATAGGTCTAGCAACAAGCTCTGAGAGAGCATGGATTGAAAAGTTTGTGGATCTACTCGATATTCGAGACTATTTTGATTGCTTCTGCACAGCAGATACTGTAAAAAATGTAAAACCTGATCCTGAATTATACAATCAAGCCTTAGAACGTTTAGGAGTAGATGCAAGCGAAGCAATAGCGATTGAAGATTCGCCAAACGGATCACGCGCAGCCGTTGCAGCAGGAATTCATACGATTGTTGTTAAAAATACTATTACGAATCAATTGCCATTCGGTACAGGCCATCATACCTATGATTCTTTAGAAGACTATCAATTAAATGCATTAATGGAAGATTTAGCTCAAAAAATTGGATAAGATACTTTTGTTTCAAGTAGATTCTAGTCGTCCTGCCATCTAATTTTTAGTTGGTAAGACGGCAGGATACCACTTAAAAATTCTGAATTTTTAAATAAATTATTTTATTAAAGGAGAGAATATATGTGAATAGGTTGAATAGAGAAAAAAATACGCTAAGTAAAAAGGAACAAAAGCCACATGCAGTCCATTTCGGTGCAGGAAATATCGGAAGGGGATTTATCGGATTGCTTTTAACAAAGTCAGGTTATGACGTATGTTTTGTTACAAGGAATAAAAGGAAAATCACACTATTAAAACAATTAAACCAATACTCCGTAAATATAGCCAATCAAACAAACGATACCATTCTTGTCGAAAATGTCACAGCCATCTCTTCACAAAATAAAGAATCCGTAGCAAAGCGAATTGCAGAGACAGACCTGATTACTACTGCTGTAGGGGTATCTAATTTACCTAATATCTCAAAAAAAATAGCAATGGGAATTGAGTTAAGAATGCAACAAAACAATACGAATCCCCTTCATATCATTGCCTGTGAAAATGCAATCGGCGGGAGCTCCAAGCTAAAAAAAGCAGTATACGAGCATATCCAAGAAGACTTACTTGAAAAAGTAGAGCGCTATGTAGCATTTCCTAATGCAGCTGTTGATCGGATTGTTCCGGCTCAAACCCATGAAGATCCTCTCGAAGTAACCGTTGAACCGTATTTCGAATGGGTGATTGACCGTTCTGCGATGCTTGGAGGACTACCCGAAATAAAAGAGGTCAAATTGGTAGATTCCCTTGAAGCTTTTATTGAACGCAAGCTATTCACTGTCAATACTGGTCATTGCTGCGCAGCTTATTATGGATATCTGGAAGGATATTCCACCATACAAGAAGTAATGGCAGACCCAAAATTAAAAACCGAAATTGAAAAAGTCATGCAAGAAACAGGTACAATGCTAACGGAGAAATACGAGCTTGATGAGAAAAAACATAATGAATACATTCAAAAAATCCTAAATCGCTTCATTAATCCCGAGTTGATTGATAAAATTGTTCGGGTTGGACGCTCTCCTATTCGTAAACTTTCGATTAGTGATCGTCTAGTCCGTCCAGCTCTTTTGACATACGATCATGGCTTGGACGTTTCTAACCTGACAAAAGCAATGGCCGCAGCACTGCTGTTTGATTACGAAAAAGATCCCGAAGCAGTCAAATTGAAGCAAGCAATACGAAAAAATGGCATTCATTATGTCATTACCAAATATTTAGGTATTCCAATCTCACATCCCATTCATCAAAAGGTCATAGATCAATATAAAAACTTTAAGGAAAAATATCAGCTTGTAAAGGAAGCATAGTTTACAAACAGATAATTTCCAGCAAATATCTCTTCTTTACGAATTCTTCTATATCCGCTTCGGACGACATCTGCTCTATCTTCAGAAGAAAGGAACATTCCATAAGTTGATTTATGGATGTCCCTTTTCGTTCTTTTTTGTTTACGAGTATGTTTCCATTTCTCCCGTTCCATAATGCGTATAGAATGCTGAATGTTCCTGACAGTCATACTTACTCATCCACGTGCGTGGAATCCAAGTCATCATAAGAGCAGAGGACTCTCTAAACCGATGTGCTTTGTCCAGAAGTTCCTGATTAGCTTGTTATACTAATTTTAAGGTTCTATTATGTATAAAAAGGGGTGAAAAATATTAGTGCTTGACCGGAATTGATTTTTAAAATAAAATAATACAGAATCTATGTAAACTAATTATTATTTCCTAAAGTAAATAACATATGAGAAATTCGGAGGAGCCTGTCACTAGTGGATAACTATACCCTAATGACAGGCTTTTTTATTTTAATAAAACTTAGGGGTGAAAAAATGGGTAATGTTTTATAAAACTCTTTTAATTTTAACGTATTCTCTGGATTCAAAAACCTGCGTTTTATTTTGAAAAAATTGATCCAGTTCATTTTCCGATTGAATTATTTCTTCCAATTCTTTGTCGTGTACGATTAGAGAAAACTCTCTTTTCTCTATTTGACCGAATTGCCAAAAACTAAGAAAAAGAACAAGAAATACAGAACTGGCTACAAAAATTTTATTTTTCATCAAAGCAACACCACCTATACTTAAGTTGTGTAAGAAGACTGCGATTTATACAATTAGTTACAAAATAATACATTTATTTTAATAAATTATATATTCCACATATTTGATAGTCTAGAGAAGACACTACTAAAGAATCAATAACGATTAGATTATATATAATTTATTTATTTTGAATGTTCCTGAAAATAAATTATGTAATAGGGAGGAGTTCTATGTCTTTACTTCATTTCGCTATAATTTCACCATTCTTACTTGCCATTTTTATACCAATATTGTTTAAGATATTTAGGCAAGTGCACACAGGTTGGTTTGTTCTAACATTACCAATTCCTTTATTCGTTTATTTTTTATCTTTTATTCCTATCATCTCCACTCAACAAACGGTAACAAAATCTTTTTCTTGGATTCCTACTCTTGGGATTGACTTTACTGTTAAAGTTGACGGATTAGCTTTATTGTTTGCTCTTTTAATTTCTGGTATTGGTTCTTTAGTTGTTCTTTATTCCATTTATTACTTAAACAAAGATAAAGAACAATTAAATAATTTTTATGTATATTTGCTGCTTTTCATGGGAGCGATGCTAGGTGTTGTTCTTTCTGATAACCTGATTGTTTTGTATACTTTTTGGGAATTTACTAGCTTTTCTTCTTTCTTATTAATTGGATATTGGTACAACCGAGAAAAGTCACGGTACGGTGCACAAAAATCAATGCTAATTACTGTCTTGGGAGGCCTCGCTTTGTTAGGGGGGATTATTCTTCTCTATTTAATTACAGGGAGTTTCAGCATATCTGAAATCATTCAACAATCAAATGAAATACCGACACACTACTTATTTATACCTGCAATGCTTTGTATTTTACTTGGAGCCTTTACAAAATCAGCTCAATTTCCATTTCATATATGGTTACCTGATGCTATGGAAGCACCAACTCCTGTAAGTGCCTACCTTCATTCGGCTACGATGGTTAAAGCCGGGATTTATTTAGTGGCTAGAATGAGCCCAGTATTTGCTGAAGATGCTCTATGGATATGGTTAGTAGCAGGTTTTGGGATTATAACATTATTTTGGGGATCTTTCTCAGCAGTTAAACAAACTGATTTAAAAGGTATACTTGCCTTTTCAACTATTAGCCAACTTGGAATGATTATGACATTGTTAGGTATCGGTGGGGCTGCGTTACATTTTGATTCTGTTAAAGATAGTTTTTATACCGTCGCTACCGTTGCTGCAGTATTCCATCTAATCAATCATGCAACTTTTAAAGGTGCTCTTTTTATGGTGGTAGGAATTGTAGATCATGAAACAGGAACTAGAGATATTCGTAAGCTTGGTGGATTAATGCCTTTTATGCCAATTACCTTTACAGTTGCAATTATAGGTACATTTTCAATGGCTGGTCTCCCTCCATTTAATGGCTTTTTAAGTAAGGAAATGTTTTTCACCGCAATGGTACGAGTACTAAATATGGATATTTTAAATTTAGAGACAATTGGGATACTGTTTCCTGTTATCGCATGGGTAGCCAGTATTTTCACTTTTGTTTATAGCATGATCTTAGTCTTTAAAACGTTCACAGGGAAGTTCCAGCCTCAAAAATTAAAGAAAAAACCACATGAGGCCCCAATCGGAATGTTAATTCCACCTATTGTTTTGGCTTCACTTGTTATTGTTTTTGGTTTCTTTCCTAATGTCCTGTCGACTACAATTATTTCACCAGCTGTTGCTGCTATAATGCCTAATTTTACAGTGGACGTTCATATTTCATTCTGGCATGGTTTTTTTAACATAGAATTATTCATGACCTTTGGTGTTGTTGTTATAGGTTTCTTACTTTACAAGACTTATACAAGATGGGGTAGGGTGTATAGCATCTTTCCAGACAGAATTTCACTTAACCACCTTTATGACGGTATTTTAAAGAGTACAGAAAAGTTTTCTCGTAGAATAACCAGTAGCTTATTAACTGGCTCTTCTAGAACCTATCTTATCTATTTATTTTCATTTTTTATCATCATCTTAGGAACCACCCTATTTATAAAGAACGCTATTACTATTGATACAAATAATATATCTAACATTCATATCTCTGAGGTCTTCCTAGCTGTAGGTATATGTATTGTAGCTATTAGTATTCTTTTTGTTAAATCACGATTAACTTCTATTATCTTATTAGGCGCGGTTGGTTATTCAGTTTCGTTGTTTTTTGTTATATACCGCGCCCCAGATTTAGCATTAACTCAACTTGTTATTGAAACAATTTCCGTTGCGTTATT
This sequence comes from Niallia sp. WK069_GA_01, assembly GCF_983173855.1. Taxonomy (NCBI): domain Bacteria; kingdom Bacillati; phylum Bacillota; class Bacilli; order Caryophanales; family Bacillaceae; genus Niallia; species Niallia sp. WK069_GA_01. The sequence continues at coordinate 831,311 of NZ_OZ470138.1, read as the reverse complement.
TTTGCTATGTTTTTACCATTTGCCTAAGTTAAAAAAGCGGGAAGTACGAGTCTCATTTAAAATAACAAATGCCCTTATTTCTATTGGGGTAGGAGTAATTGTAACACTTATTGCCTTATCAGCACATAGTAATAAGCGATTCGAATCAATTTCACAGTATTATGTAGAAAACACATATAAAGAGGCAGCAGGGAAAAATATGGTGAACGTCATCCTAGTTGATTTTCGTGGACTTGACACTATGTTTGAAATTACCGTCCTTGCTATTGCGGCAGTTGGAATCTTGGGATTAATTAAGCTCCGCCTAAAGGGAGGTAAGAAAACTGAAAACAAATGACATAATTTTACAGACTACTACAAAAATAGTATTATTTATCATTCTTATTTTCTCTGTATTTATTTTTTTTACAGGTCATTACACACCGGGAGGAGGATTCATAGGTGGCTTGTTAACTTCTGGAGCCATCGTATTATTACTATTAGCTTTTGACTTAAAGACGGTTAAAGAAATACTACCCTTTAATTATATTTATATGATTGCAATTGGCCTTCTATTTTCTATTGGAACGGGAGCATGGTCTTTACTTTTCAACGTCCCCTTCCTTACTCATGCTTATACTCATATTGAAATTCCTATAATTGGAGATCTTTCGCTGCATACAGCCACGATATTTGATTTAGGTGTGTTCTTAGTAGTTGTAGGAGTAACAATGACTATTATTCAAACGATTGGGGGAGATGAATAATGGAAATTATCATGATTTTTGTTATTGGAATTTTATTTACTTGTGCAACCTATTTAATGCTTTCGAAAAGTTTGCTTCGAATAATTGTAGGGACTGGGTTACTAAGTCATGGAGTACACTTGCTTCTTCTAACAATGGGTGGATTAAAAAAAGGAGCGGCACCATTGCTTGGAGAGAAGGCAGAATCCTATACAGATCCGATCCCTCAAGCGTTAATATTAACAGCTATTGTGATTAGTTTTGGAGTGACTGCCTTTTTCTTAGTGTTAGCCTATCGCACCTATCAAGAAATTGGAACAGATAATATGGAAAAATTGAGAGGAAATGAAGACCATGATTAATCTATTACTTTTACCAATACTAATCCCTTTAATTACTGGAGTTATTCTTCTTTTCTTTTCGAATAACATTGTTGGTCAAAGGTGGATTTCTGGAATATCCTCGTTTGTTAATGTACTTCTATCTGTCATATTGGTACAAAAGATTAGACAGGATGGTATACAAACATTGGATGTTTCTAGCTGGGAAGCACCGTTTGGGATTACACTTGTATCTGACATGTTATCTGCTTTACTCGTTCTAACAACTAGCATTGTGGCATTTGCCTGTCTAATTTACTCTTTCCGAAGCATCGGAGAAGCACGAGAGAGATTTTATTATTATCCATGTTTTAGCTTCCTAATTGTAGGCGTAAATGGTGCTTTTACAACAGGCGACATTTTCAACCTCTTTGTCTTTTTTGAAGTAATGTTGATGGCATCCTATGCACTTATAGTACTTGGGGGAACAAAAATACAACTACGTGAATCTATAAAATATCTTCTAGTAAATATTATATCTTCCGCTTTATTTGTTATAACAGTTGCTTATTTATATTCAGTCGTTGGAACGCTCAATATGGCACATATATCTCAGAGAATTAGTGAAATAGGACAACCGGGAATTGTAACCGTGATAGGTATTTTATTTTTAGTGGTATTTGGGTTAAAAGGAGCGATTTTCCCTTTATACTTCTGGCTTCCGGGTTCCTATTATGCCCCTCCTATTCCTGTAATGGCTCTTTTCGGAGCACTACTGACAAAGGTAGGAGTATACTCTATTATAAGAACGTACACTTTATTTTTCTATCATGATACAGGCTATACTAGTAAGATCTTAGCTATTCTCTCTATTTTAAGTATTATCCTTGGTTTAATTGGTGCACTTGCCTATTCAGATATAAAAAAAATTATCATCTACAATATCATAATTGCTGTCGGAGTAATACTTTTCGGTGTTTCGACCATGACAACTGATGCGCTGGTAGGTTCTGTGTTTTATTTAATCCATGATATGCTTATTAAAGCGACTCTATTTCTATTAGTAGGTATTATAGCGAGTATTACTGGTACTTGTAATTTAAAAGAAATAAGTGGATTGATTAAAAGTTATCCTGGATTAGCATGGACGTTTTTCTTAAGTGCCTTATCACTGGCAGGGATTCCTCCACTTAGTGGGTTTATCGGTAAGATTTTAATTATTAAGGGTGGGGTTGAAGGAGAAAACTACCTAGGATCTGCTATTGTATTAATGTCTAGCCTTCTAATTTTATATTCAGTAATGAAAATTTTTATAAATGGATTTTGGGGTTCATACCGATCTTATGAAGGGGAAGAGAAGGTGCCAGTAAAAACTTTAATGATTGCACCAATAATCCTGCTTATTGTTTCTATTTTCTATGGTGTGGGTGCCGAAGTAGTTTTCTCTTATATCTCACAAGCAGCTGAGACCTTGGCTAAACCAGAAATTTATATTGATGCAGTCTTAAAGGAGTGATTAGTATGGCATTTCAAATATTATTAAATGTTTTTCTTGGTTGTATGTGGATGGTAATGACTGTATCGTTTGAACCAGTAGTCTTTTTTAAAGGATATCTTTTTGGTTTGATCATAATCTTTATCTTCAGAGGTTTTTTTCAGTCTCGTTTTTACCTTTTAAGAATAGCCGCTGTATTAAAACTCACATATATTTTTATTAGAGAATTAATACTTTCAAATATTGCAGTTTTAAAATCGGTACTAAAACCAAAACTTGATATGAAGCCAGGTATATTCGCATACCCAACAATTTTAGAGAGCAATTGGGAGATAACAATTCTAGCAAACCTGATTACATTGACACCTGGAACTTTAGTCATAGAGATATCTCCTGATAACAAAACATTATATGTTCATGCATTAGATATTAATGATGTACAAGTATCAATTGACTCCATCAAAAATACATTTGAGAAAGCGATCTTGGAGGTGGGGCGATAATGTTTGAGACATTTATTTATATTGCGATACTGTTTATCGTAATTGCTATGTTAGGCTTTACCTACAGAGCTATTAAAGGCCCAACAATCCCTGATAGAATAATTGCTCTAGATGCCATTGGAATTAGTTTAGCGGGCTTAACCGCACTAATATCCATTGTTCTAAACACAAATGCTTTGCTTGAAGTTATTTTAGTAATTGGAATCCTGGCATTTATTGGTACTATAGCCTTTTCTAAATTTTTAGAGAAGGGAGTGGTAATTGAAAATGACCGAGATAGTTAAAGTATTCATTGTCTTGTTAATATCAATTGGGGTTCTTCTTAATCTGGTTGCTGCTTTAGGAATAATAAGATTTCCAGATGTATATACGAGAAACCACGCAGCATCTAAAGCATCAACCCTTGGTATTATGGTCATTCTGCTGGCTACTTTTCTATATTTTTATTTTATAACTGGCCATTTTAATTCAAGGATATTACTAGGAATTGTTTTTTTCTTTCTAACTACACCAGTTGCTGGTCATATTATAGGCAGAGCAGCATACAATTCAGGTGTAGAATTGTGGGGTAAAAGTTTACATGATGATTTAAAGAGTAAAAACAAAGATAGAAGTCGTTAATAAATGTAAATTATACGCAGATTTGTACTATAAGATATAGTTAAAAACCTTCCGTTTGTATATAATATGGAAGGTTTTTTAGGTAGAAAAATATCTATTTATAAAGCCTGAAAAAATGCTCAGCTCGTTGGCGAAAAATAAGATAAATAAGGCTTTATTGTCACCTTATTTTGTAAGCGTTAATTTCTATTGTAATCGCTAAAATAATGTGAACAGTTTTTGCTCCCTTCAAATGAACACTTTTTCGTATAATAATTGCATTTCTGTAGATTGAGTTTATCAGTTTGTAGGAGGAGGATAATGAAGAACAAGTTAATGATATATTTAGATTTATCTGAAGTTATGCGAACTAATTCGGTAACACTCGAAGATCGTTCCGCAATCTCTGTCACATTTAATAGGATGTTAGTTCTTTGCTTCTAGTTTACTTGTTGTATCTTCAAAGGGATATCCATTAAGATAACTATTACAATTTATCCGCTTGTGTTTAAACCATACTTCATTTACAAAGCTCTTAGTTAACTTCTTCCAAAATAAATGATACGATAAAGAAAACTTCCAGCAGTGAGAGATTCTTCTCATCTCCCAGTGATGGTTTTTGAACAACCTCTATTATTTTACAAGGAGTGATTATTACCGATGAAGATTGCATTTATTTCCGACATACATGGAAATGCGGTTGCACTGGCGTCTGTCCTAGAAGATATGAAAAGTAAAAAGGTGGATAAAATTTATGTTCTTGGCGATATTTGTTATCGAGGACCAGAACCTAGACGTTCACTTGATTTAATTCGCAGTTTAAATACAGATGTGATTAAAGGAAATGCCGATGAATGGGTAGTAAGAGGTGTTAATCAAGGAGAGGTTCCGGATGAAGCATTGGATTTAATGAATAAGGAAAGAGATTGGATTGTGTCGCAATTAGAAGAAAGTGACAAAGACTTCTTAAGCAGCCTTCCTACTGAAATTCATACAGAGGTAGAAGGTGTATCCATCCACGGCTTTCATGCCACGCCAACAAGTCTATTTGACATCGTGCTTCCACACGCTGAAGATGACGTCATAGAAAAAACATTAATGTCTGCAACAAATTCTGAAATCTATGTTTACGCTCATATTCATAAACCATATATCCGTTATATAAAAGGTAAAATTGTGATGAATATCGGAAGTGTTGGATTGCCTTTTGATGGACAAGCAAAATCCTCCTATGGATTAGCCGAAATCCATGAAGGCAGCATTCAAACCTCCATTGTCCGCGTTAACTATGATACAGAAAAAGTAATCCAGCAATATAAAGATAGAGATTATCCGAATGCAGAGATGATGAGCAAGGTTATTAAGAATGGGCAGTTATAATTCATTAATCTAATAAAAGGTGAAAACAGATACACTATATTAGCTCCCATTTTTAGTCCAATTCATAGAATGAATTGGACTATTTTATTCATTTCACCCATTTCCAAATCTACCATTCCATTTTAAGTGTGATAGCTAGATGTACAGATTCAGTGCTTACAGTACTTTCTAAAAAAGCCGTCATTAAACTTTTTGATATAATTCTATATTATCTTTTTTCTTTATTTTTTACGATAAGAAAGTAAATGCCAATACCAACAAAAGTTACTAAACTGGTTACTATTAATTGAGTACTCTCTTGAAAGCTCGTTTTATTAAGAAGAAACTCTGGTAAAAACAATAGAATAGGAAGAATAATAGAAACCCAAGTTTTGCTCCAAATGGATATTCCAACAAAAACAAGAATGGAAAACAGGATTGCAGCTATATTTCCAGCCTTTCCAAAAGAGATCATTGTTGTGTCATAGTATCTATCCAAATAAATTAGCCCAATAAATAAAATTGTTGGCATAATTCCAAGCAAAGCAAAAAGTAACCGTTCCTTAGTTTTGGAAATTTTATTACTTGCAACATACTTAAATACAACGGAAATAAGCAATAACACAAATAAAAATATAAACAAATATCCAGTTATTCTAAGGAGGGAGTACTTTATTCCTCCTTGCAAAGCATCCCCCATTACAATATAAGAAAAGGCACCAAGTATAATAATTGGGATATATTTTAGAACTGCTTTAAAATCAAAAGACATTTCATTTGCTAATTGTTCCATATACGCTTTTGGTGTATTCCCAATTATATCATCTACTTTCTTTCCATCTTTTTCAGCCACATACAAATGATCTTCTAATTCGCTAATGATTTCTTCTGCCTCTTTTTCATTTTTTCCACTTGAAAATAAATAAAGTCGTAAATCTTCTAAAAAACTGCGGCTTTCTTGTGAAATATTCAACAAGTTAATCATCCTCTCCCAATAAATTGTTCACACTGCTGGAGATAGTACTCCACTTCTTTTTAAACTCTTCCAATTCCTCTGTTCCTTTTCCAGTTAATGAGTAATATTTTCGCTTAGGGCCACCGGAAGGAAGTTCTTTTTGACTAGTTGTCACTAGTCCCTCTTTTCTCATTCTCAGCAATAATGGATAAATACTTCCCTCACTAACCATTGTAAATCCAAAACCATTTAGTTTTTCCATCATTTCATATCCATAGATTTCCCCTTTGGCGATAATAGATAAAAGACAACCTTCTAAAATACCTTTTAAAATTTGGCTTGATGACACTAATTTCCCTTCTTTCCTTCTATCCCTCATCTAACTTGTTATACAATATAGTTGCGTAAAAAAAATCAACTACTTTGCATTACAATATAGTTGTAATTTAACATAATGCTTTTTACATTTCAAGTAAAACTTTCTGAATCAAAAAAAAAAAAGAGACAGCTTAATTAACAAACTGTCTCTAGTCTGCTTTATAAAAATTTACTGCACCTCTTCCGTCCAGTTAAAAGGATCCACATTATTTTGTTCTGCCTCCAACTCTGGATGCAAAAATGGAATAAAGGAAGGCTTATTTTTTTCCTTTTCGATTAAAGTCTTAATGCAGCTTCCAATGGTATATTTTATGTCGGCTGAAACCATTCCAAAAGGCAATTCAGCTGCTCTGCCGAAATAAACAGCCGTTTCTTTATCTTTTGATAATTTCACCTTTTTGCTATTCATTAAGTACGGGCGATCTGATTGGACTGTATAAATGGTTTGCCAATCACTTACTGTTTCAAATTGAATTTTGGTAAGATGCTCTCCAGCAACAGAAATTAAAATAATATCCGGCTCCAGATACTCCACTAATTGATGCCATAGCTGCACACCTTTTGTCTGAAGTTTTTGTTGTTCCTCTTTACTCAAATCCTCCCATATCGGATTGGTGGCTAAGGGCGAGCATATATCTGTATGAAGGGCTGTATTCTCTTTCCCTCCATAGAAACTGGCACCTAATCCCTCCAATAGCGGTTCAAAAGAAGGGTCGTACCATGCTTTATACGGATTTTCTTTAAAATAATGATTTAATGCAGCAGTGTATTGTTGATTGAAATGATAATAATGGTCCTGTATCATTGATTGAAATCTTTGGAAAGGGTCATCTTTAGGAAAATCCCGCTTAGAAGGATTTAATCCAACAGTTATGATACGGATGGGGGAATCAAAATATTCTTTACTGTCGCCAAAATAGATAATTGGCATAGAAGGTTTAATAACATACGAATAATCCTTGTGTGTTTCATACATTTCCCAATAATCTTTAATCAACTGGTTTAGTTTTTCCTCTTTAGTAACAATAAAAATCATCCTTCCATTTTGATTAAGCAATATTTTGCTTACTCCTATTATTTCGCTCTCAAAATAAGCATTTCCTTCCTATTATTATCTCCTTTCAAAAAATTTTTCTTCATTTGTCGATTTTTTCTTGCGCTCCTCACTTTTTTCTCGCGTTCCTCCAATTTTTCCCGCGTTCCTCTAATTCCTTCCCCATGCTCAGCCATGTTTTCCACCATTCCACCTATAGCTTCCCACACCCAGACAAAAAGGCACCCATTTCTGAGTGCCTTCCTTTTACTTATTCCACTTTTACTTTCTGTGGAAAATAGTCATTTCCTACAGTTTCTCCTGACAAGAATGCCAGTGAATCATTATTTTCCCTGTTTCCTTTAAAGTCTAGCAATGGAAAAACGAGTTCGGCAAAATGATAAGCTTCTTCCAAATGTGGATACCCTGAGAAGATAAAAGATTCAATGCCAATTTCCTGATATTCTTTTATTCGTGCTGCGACTGATTGAGGACTTCCAACCAATGCAGTTCCTGCTCCTCCCCTTGTTAATCCCACTCCCGCCCATAAGTTAGGACTGATTTCCAATTTGCTGCGATCGCCTTTATGCAAATCAAACATTCTTCTTTGCCCCGTGGAATCCTGGCGACTAAGTGTTGCCTGTGCTTTTGCAATCACATCATCATCAACATATTTAATTAATCGTTCAGCAGCACTCCAAGCTTCTTCTTCTGTTTCTCTGACAATCACATGAAGTCGGATGCCAAAACGCAGCGTTCTTCCTTTTTTCTCTGCTTTCGCTTTTACCGATTCTATCTTTTCTTTCACTTGATCAAGTGGTTCCCCCCAAGTTAAATAAACATCAGTATGCTCAGCTGCCACTTCTTGTCCTGCCTCTGACGATCCTCCAAAATAAATTGGAGGTCGTGGTGATTGATACGCAGGAAACAATAGACTGCTATTTTCCACTTTTATATGGTCACCCTCAAAGTTCACCTTTTCTCCTTCTAAAAGAGATTTCCATACTGTCATAAATTCATCTGTTTCTTTATAGCGCTCATCATGAGACAAGAAAACCCCATCTCCTGCTAGTTCCACCGGATCTCCTCCAGCTACGACATTAATCAACAATCTCCCTTCCGAAATGTGATCCAATGCGGAGGCCATCCTTGCTGCAACAGGTGGCTGCATTAATCCTGGACGTACCGCTACTAAAAATTTTAGATATCTTGTTTCCGCAGCTAAAGCCGAAGCCGTAATCCAGGGATCTTGGCAGGATCTTCCTGTTGGTAATAATACTCCCGTATAGCCTAACTGATCTGCAGCCTGTGCGATTTGTTTTAGATACGAATATTTAAAAGATCTTCCGCCTATCGTTGATCCTAGATAATGCCCATCACCATGAGTAGGTACAAACCAAAGTATTTCCATTTTTATCTCTCCCATCATTTCATTCATTAATTTTCCCCTTGAAAGCTATCTCTCCACTTTAATAATCTTCTTTCCAATAATCTCACTAAAGAATCTGTCAGCTTCCCTACTACTGCGAAAATAATAATCCCTACAAAAACAATACTTGTTTGTGAAAACTGCCTAGCATCCATGATCATATAGCCAATTCCAGCAGTTGAGCCCATCAGCTCAGCAACAACTAATCCAAGCCAAGCAATGCCAAGTGACAAGCGAACACCTAATAAGATATTAGGAAGAGCTGCTGGCAAGATCAGTTTTGTCATCTGTTTGAGCGGACTAAACTCCAACACTTTTGCCACTTCAAACAATTTTTTATCCACCCCTCTTATTCCTTGAAATGTATTAATATAAATAGGGAAAAAAGCTCCCATGCTAATTAATAAAATCTTCGAAAGCTCACCAAACCCAAACCATAATATAAATAAAGGCGTTACAGCCAAATGGGGTACAGTTCGCAGCATTTGCAAAGAAGGATCTAAATAATCCTCTGATCTTCTCGAAAACCCTATAATAGCTCCTAAAATAATGCCAATGCTTCCACCTAGTAAGAAACCAACGGCAGCACGCCAAATGCTTATCCTTAAATTAGCTCCTAATTCACCTGAAATAATCAAATCTTTAAAAGATAACGCAATATCCTTTGGCGTCGGCAATACAATAGAAGAAACGAATTGCATGTTTCCAGCCAATTGCCAAACAACAAGAATCAGAATAGGCAGCACTAACCCTTTTAACACCGATAAGCCAACCACCTTTTTCTTTTTCGTTTGACTGCCTGCCTTAAACTTAACTTGATGCGTTTGACCAGTGATTGCCTTTATGTCACTCATTATTACACTCCTTTCTACTTGGAAGATTTTAATGCTTCGTCAATAAACGTATTATCTACCACTTCTTTTACATCAATTTTCTTTTTAATTGCCCCAATTTTATATTGGAAATCAGCTGTTTCTTGCTGTGCTTTTATAATTTCATCGGTCACAGGATCATTGGTTGCTCCTGTGTTATCAAGAACACTTTCCACTACTTTTTTATCCAGCTTCTTGGCCTTCGCATAAATATCGACCACTTCGTCCCTATGTTCTTTTTGAAAGGCTACTGCTTTTTGAATTACTTTTAAGAATTGAACCGTTTCTTTTGGGTGTTGATCAGAAAAGTCACTTCTCACAAGGAAAAATGCAGGAGAATAAATATTATCTAGAGATTCTCCATTTGCAAGCACCTTTGCCTCATTATTAATTGTTTCTATAGAGATAAATGGTTCCCAGATAGACCAAGCATCCACTGAACCACTATCAAAAGCCGGTTTTGCTTCATCTGGCTGCAATTGAATCACTTGCACATCATCCGGCTTCAGACCAGCTTGATCCATCGCTTTATAAAGAAAATCAAATCCGCTGCTCCCTTTGGCAACTGCTACTTTTTTGCCTTTCAAGTCACTGATACTCTTAATCTTGCTATCTTTATTTACTAAAATAGCATTTCCTTTTAATCCATCTTGATAAACAGATAATTCTTTAAATCCAATTCCTGCTGACTGTGCCGCAATAACAGGGGAGTTCCCAACACCTGCAAAATCAATCTTCCCAGCTGAAACTCCTTCAAACTGCGGTGGACCACTTTGAAACTCCGTCCACTTCACTTGAATGCCAGCTTTTTTAAACTCTTCTTCAAACCAGCCTTTTTCCTTTGCTAACAAAAGTGGTGTTAAACTTTGTTGAATGGCGATATTAATGACCTTTAGTTTCTCCTTCTCTCCAGTGCTTTGTTTTGCACCACAGCCTGTTAAAAGCAAAAGCAGCAATACAGTAAAAATAATTGTTAACTTTTTCATCGTGATTCCCCCATTAATTAGATGCCTAGCCCTTCTGCATATGTCTCATTTTCTGTATGTTCAAATTCTTTTAGAACGCTTTGTCTGAATGCTTGAAAATCAGTTGATGTACGATTGCGAGGATATGCTAAAGGAATTTTCATCTCCTTATGTACTTTTCCTGGTTTCGCCTTCATAATCGCCAAAGAATTGCCAAGATAGATTGATTCCTCTATATCATGTGTCACTAAAACCATCGACATTTTTTTCTTTTGCCAAATATCCAAAAGAACATCTTGCAAATGCTTCCTTGTAAATGCATCAAGGGCACCAAAAGGTTCATCCAGCAGCAATACTTCCGGATCACGCAATAATGCTCTTGCTATAGCAACCCGCTGGGACATTCCGCCAGATAATTCTTTTGGATATAATTTTTCTGATCCCTTTAAGCGGACAATCTCAATTAATTCATCCACTTTCCTGCGCACCTCCTTCTTTTTCAAAGAAAGGTCTGCTGCAATATTTTCTTCTACTGTTAACCATGGAAATAATCGGTGCTCTTGAAAAATAAATCCTTGTTGAATACCAGCATTTTTTACTGAACGACCATTAATCGTAATTTCTCCTTCATATTCTGTATCAAGTCCAGCAATAATTTTCAGCAAGGTGCTTTTTCCGCATCCACTCGGACCAATTATTGTAAGAAAATCCTGCTCCTCCATTGATAGATTAATAGTATCTAATGCCTTTATTTTTTTACTTCCTTGCGTAAACGATTTATTATTTACAACCACTGAAATGGTCATTCCCTTCACTCCCTTTCTAAGAATTAAAAAACTGCATTATGTATATTCACAAAACATATAATTTCGATAAGTTTAATCGGTTTTAAATTCCTACTTTCCCTCCTTCTTTGTAGCTTAATAAAAAAAGGCATATTTCCCACCATAAAAATGGAGAAAATATGCCTTCGGTTTTCCGGTCAGCTATTAAGATATCTTGAATAGATTTTAATACAAAGTTTTCCACGTTGTCAACTTGGTTTTTATATTTTTTAGAAAAAATTTCAAAATTTTTTTATTCGTTTTTACTCAAACTTCGCAGTTATAAATCCTTCTTCATGTATTGACTTAACTTGGTTTAGAGCAATTAGAAAAGGATGATTGATTAATCTTTTAAGGTGTTTTTGCAAACATTATTCCTTATAAATAGGGGCTTTCTTTCCGTTTCAGGATGCTCGCTTTCCGTGGGACGTGCGCCTGCTTAGGTCTCATCTAACCCGCTAATCCCACAGGAGTCTCGCACCTTACACTCCAATCAAGCCGTTTTAATCCATTAGTTGCTGTCGTTGAACTAGTGAAAACATCCATCTTATAGAAATAGACTAAAAGTGCACATTTTGGGAGAACAACGTTGAATAATAAACATAAAAAATCAACGCTACTAGTGTTTAGTCATCATACCTTGTCATGAAATTCGAAGACAAGAACGTATTCTAAAACAGGTTGCTTGTAACGGAGGGTGCGAAGACTCCTGCGGGAAATGTGGGAAGGCTAAAGACCCCGCATGGCAATGCCGAGGAGGCTCAGAGCTCCCACCCCGCGGAAAGCGAAGCAACCCGTAGTGGAAAGCAACCCCATAAGAAACACACATGATTTCACACTCACACCCCGGCATGAAAATTTTTTCTAAGCCGGGGTTTTACTTTTTTGTCCATTTTTCCATACTGATTAATGCTATGGGAAGTAATCTTTACGTGCGCTTTTGTGGTGGTTCGACCCTGTATAAGAAACTGTTTGGAATTTGCCTTGTGTACACCCCTTTGTTGACTCTTCAATTTTTGAGGATGATCACGTACAGAAAAATGCTGTTTGACCAAGCTTATTCCACTTTCCATAGACACTACTTTGGAGGTTGTTTTATTTGGACATTTTATTAACCCATTGTGCCGGAATGGATGTTCATCAAAAAGAGATTGTAGTTTGTGCCCTAACTGGCACTAATAATGAATCCATTCAAAAAGAAACCAAGACTTTTTCCACTTTAACCAAAAGTTTATTTGATTTATTAAAGTGGTTAGAAGAAAAACAAATTACACACATTGCTCTGGAAAGTACCGGAATCTATTGGAAGCCGGTATACAACATCCTTGAAGGATATTTCGATATTACTGTGGCCAATGCCCAACGTATTAAAAACGTTCCTGGTCGTAAGACCGATGTTTCAGATGCAGAATGGATTGCCAAGCTTCTTCGTCATGGATTGATTGAAAAAAGCTTTGTCCCTTCCCAAGATCTTCGGGAATTAAGAGATTTGAACCGTTTACGCAAGAAATGGGTTGGTAACTTAACAGCTGAAAAAAATAGAATTTCAAAGGTCCTCGAATGTTCAAACATAAAGCTTGGTTCAGTTATTTCTGATATCTTTGGGGTTTCTGGACGTAAACTTTTGAAACAGTTAGTCGATAATGGATACCTTGATAAGGCTGATGTTGATGCCAATATCCATCATTCTCTCCGCAAGAAGGCTGATACCATTTCCGATTCTCTTTTCGGAACATTAAATGAACATCAAATGTTTATGATTAAAAGCTCTTGGAATCATATCATGTATTTGGAAACTTCCATTCAAGAACTTGAAAATAGGATAGATACCCTGCTTCATTCCTATCAAGAAGAAAAAGAAATACTTTTATCTATCCCAGGTATAAAGGAACACACAGCTGCTGTTATTATTGCGGAAATCGGAACAGATATGAGCCAATTCCCTTCATCAAGACATTTAGCTTCTTGGGCTGGTGTATCACCTGGCAATAATGAAAGTGCTGGTAAAAAGAAAAGTTCCAAAAGCGTTCAAGGAAACCCACATATAAAAGCTGCTCTTTGTGAGGTTGCTTGGGCTATATCAAGGTCGAAAAATACCTCAATGTCAAATGTTTTTTGGTCTCTATCTGCAAGAAGAGGAAAGAAAAAAGCTTTACAGGCTATTGCACATAAAGTTTTAAGAATTATATATACCCTATTTATTAATAAGCAACACTTCTCTGAACCACGTCTAGCTGGTTAGACGACCTTCCATTACAATACTCTATTAAGGTTGTGATTTTTTTAAAAAATTGAGGTCACACCCTTTCTTTACTATTGTCTTTTTTCTAGAAGTCCACGCTTCAAGATTTTCTTTACACCAAAATCCTGTACCCGCCCTATCAAATAGAACACGTTACTGTATTATACAGATACCCAGAATAGCCACTCGCCCGTTTTATTTTCACAGAAAAAGCAGAAGCGCCTTGTTTAGCCCCGAAGAAAAATGTTCTCCAGACTCAGGAAAGTGTTTTTTACTTTTAGAGGCTGGAGGCAATACTCACTGGGGTTAGGCGCTGACCGGCTAAATACGCCACGTCCTTATGTCTTGGCCGGCACTTGTACATCCTGTACTGCGAAGCTAGACACCCTTCACATTTCAAAAAATATATACTTTCTCACCTTTTAAAAAACAAGCCTCCCATTTTATTGTTCTTAAACTGAGTAATATCAAGACTTACAAACGAATTTGAAGGTGCGAAGTTTGAGGTTTTTATAAGCTCTTTTTCTAAGAGATTGCTATTTTTATAGTTTTTACCTAAAAATCGTTGTAAAGAATTGTATGGAGTGTAAAACACGAAATAGGAGAGAGCACGAAGAAGCATTTCGACAAGGAGGCTCAAGGCTTTAGCCTCCCGGAAAGCGGAGATTTTAGAAAAGACATCCATGTCCTTGTTTTAAAAACAATCAATATTATCTTTTTCCTATTACCAAATCCATTAAAATCCTTCCAAACATTGAATTGTATATATTAATTCTCTTCCTTTATCTGTAAATATCCTGTATGTAATAAAGACTTTAAATATTGATGAAACTTGTGACTTCCCAACACACATTCTTCTAAATCCAATCCTTGCATAACCAACAATTCTTCATATATTCTTTGACCATTGCCTTGAATGGTAAAACCGCTCAAATAGCAGCCATCCTCACTTTCTAAAATAATATTGATTCTTCTACCTTCTTGTACTTCTTTCCACATTTTAGCTAATTCATTATCTTTGTCATCTGGATATGTTTCAAATGTTTTATAGAAGTCCATTAACTCGAATATATCTATTTTTCTCTCTGAACTATATAAATTTCCGAGTATTTTCAGATTAGTAATAGAATACATTCCAATAATATGTTCGAAATCTACAAAAGGGTCTGCTTTTAAACCTTCATAGTATTTACTATCAAGCTCCACCGCCATATACGTCTCTTTCAAATGGTGATGAATATATTTAAGGGAAAAGCGGTTTGGTATATCAGCCTGTATATATTTTTGAAATAGTTCCTGTATATAAGATTGAATAGGCGTTTCCATTTTCCTCAACTCCTTTTCCTAAATACTCTAATACATACATTTTGTTAAAAGTGATTTACTCTTTATTAAAATGAATGTCTATTCTTAAACGAATGATAGTTTTATCGTGATACAAAGGATCGAATAAACAATTTATCGTTTTATAAAAGTTATTTTGTTACATAGATTTTCTATGTAGATTATATTATACTACAGGAATAAATACAATAGATAAAGACAGCGAAAAATTTCTAATTTGTTGACCTTCTTCTTTCAAATAAAGGCGAGTAGCTTCTATATCTTTCGCATCGACTCCTGCTGCTCCTTTATTCCTTTCCACCTTCTTGAAAGCATGGTTCAGATTATCTAGTTCTGTTATCTTTATAATTAGACTTACCGTTGATTTCATATTGTTCCCATGCTGTTGGGGTTGCATAAGGATAACTCCACTCTATCCGAGAAACTCCGGTTTTCCGGACCTTCTTTTCTCGTATAGTCATTTTATTTCTGTTTCCTCGTTTCCTCATCAATAACTCTAGCACGGTCGCTCCTTTCGTTCCGTCCTTCTCAAATCCTAGATTTGATACTATGACTTCGGCTGACTTCTCTTGATTCAGCTATCTATCACTAGATAGGTTCCCAATAGGATATTCAAGAGACCTTCCGGGGTAAGTTCACTCGCTTTCTCCTCATCTATCTGCCACATTTATTCTCATTTCATCCGGGGATATTTAGGACTTCATTTTGTTTAGCAAACTCATCCTGAAATGAAAACCTCTAATGTGATTCGTATACCTCAGACCAAGGATTTGTCTAGGGCTTCCTTCAGATTCCGCGTCACCACGGACACCCTTGCCTTCGACTAATGGTTCGCATATCCCAACGCCCATAGCGGACTTGCACCGCCTATCTAGTGAACATGCCCGGCACACTAAAAATGGATTAATAAAGTTGATCCAAAAACAAAGTCTTTGTTAAGAAAGACATTGCTAAATTAAATGACTAAGTGAAACTATTAAGACATTAATAGTTTCACTTAACTTCTTCACTCTTTTTACACGTACCTGTCCCTAAAGCGACATAAGAGATAGGGTATCTCTTTTTTTAAGGAAAGTACCTTGTAGATTAAGTGTATCTTTTCATAAATTACTTTCCTTTTCATTATTCTTTATTATAGAAATGTCCCGTTTTTTAATATAAAAAGTCCCAAGAATTCTAGGGACTAATATTAAATATTTTATTTAATTATTTGTTCTTCATATAGCTTTGATAATTCTTATTCCCACCAGAAAGATTGAAAATGTCGTTAAAACCTAAGTTACGTAAAACATTTTGAGCAGCATTCCCAGTGACTCCACCATTACAATAAGTTACTGTTGGTAAGTTAGGATCAAGCTCTCTGCATTTCACACGCAATTCACTTAGTGATATATTTATAGCACTCTCCACTTTTGATACATTATATTGTTTTGGTGCTCTGGTATCAATTATTTGAAGAACTTCTCCTTTTTCTATTCTCTCCGTTAGCTCCTTTGGTGTAATCAACTTATTTTTCTTTTCGATAGCATTTTGCAGAGCCATTCCAGTATACATTACTGGATCTTTTGTTGTACTGAATGGAGGTGCATAGGCAAGATCTAGATGGAATAAATCTTCTGCTTTTGCTTTAAACGTCATTGCTGTTACAAATACATCAATCCGTTTATCTACGCCTTCTTCTCCAACTATTTGTACACCTAATATTCTGCCAGTTTCTCTATCAGCAATTGCTTTAATAACTAATTCTTTTCCTCCGAGGTACTCTGCTCTAGCCGGTTTAATATTATGAAGTATTTCGATATCATAGCCTTCTTCTAATGCTTCTACTTCATTCATACCAGTTTGACCGACAGCTAAATCAAATACACGTAGTATACCAGTGCCTAAAATACCTCGATGTTCTAAAGAACCTCCCGTGATTACATCTCCAGCTATTCTTCCCATTTTGTTAGCTGTACTTCCTAATGGACGGTAGATAGGTTTTCCTGTAATTACAGAGTAACTTTCAGCCACATCCCCAACAGCATATACATAAGGAAGGTTAGTTTGCATTTTGGTATTAACTGCAATAGCTCCAGTAGCACCAATTTCCACACCGATTTTCTTAGCCAATTGTATATTTGGACGAACACCAGTAGCTAATATAACAATATCTGTTTCAATAGTTTTTCCTGACTTAGTTTGTATTTCCTTCTTACTTATAGCAGTTACTTCATCATTTAAGATGAGGTTGACTCCTTTTTTCACTAAATGTTCTTCCACTCGTGAAGCAATATCTTTATCCATATGTGCCATTACATGATTACTACGTTGTACGATTGTTATCTCTAAACCTCTATGAGTAAGCTGCTCCGCCATTTCTAAGCCAATATAGCCAGCTCCTATGATGGTTGCTTTTTTGGGTTGATTTGCTTTCATATATTGATCAATTGCTGCTGTATTTTGTATCGTACGAACATGGAAAACATGCTCTTTATCTACGCCATCAATATCAGGAGTTATTGGAGAAGCTCCTGTTGCAAAAACCAGTACATCATAAGTGTCTTCTTTTATTTCATTTGTATCTAAGTTCTCGACTTGAACTTTCTTCCGCTCGGCATCAATTGTAGTTACTTCATGACGAGTAAAAATTTCTACGTTATATCGCTTTTTAAACCAAGCTGCACTTCTTGGAGTCAATGTTTCCAACTCTTCTACTTCTCCACCTAGGAAATAAGGTATACCGCATATAGAATAAGAAATGTCATAGTCTGCATTATAAAGAGTGATTTCCGCGTTTTCATCGTTTCTACGTGCTTTTGCCGCTACAGATGTTCCCGCTGCTACAGATCCTATAATAAGTATTTTCATCATTATATCCTCCAAATTTATTGTGAAATATCATACTGTGAGATTAACAACTTCAGTTTTAATTATGGAAGAATGGTAAGCCACAGATATAGGCCAATTAGAGTTATCAAAAGGGTTGGAATAGTTAATACAATACCTGTTTTAAAATAAGTTCCCCAAGATATTTTTACACCTTTTTGGGATAAAACATGAAGCCATAACAATGTTGCTAATGAACCGATTGGTGTAATCTTAGGACCTAAATCAGATCCAATAACATTGGCATAAATTAATCCTTCTCTTATTACTCCCGTAGCACTTGTATCTGCAATTGCCAACGCATCAATAAGTACTGTTGGCATATTATTCATAATGGACGAAATGATAGCCGCAATGAATCCCATTCCTAGGGTTGCAACAAACAGTCCTTGGTCTGCAGCTGCTTGAATAACACTGGAAAGTAGGTCTGTTAAACCAACATTACGCAATCCATAAATTACGACATACATTCCAATAGAGAAAAATACAATTGCCCATGGAGCTCCCTTTACTACTTTATTAATAGACACAGCAGAACTTCTTCTTGCAAATACAAGGAAAATAATCACGATTACTCCAGCGATGAGTGAGACTGGAATAGACAGGAATTCACTCACAAAATAGCCAATAAGTAATACAGCTAAAATAACCCATGATAAACGGAACATTTTTAAATCTTTTATCGCATCTTGTGGTAATCTTAATTGATTTAAATCATAAACCTTTGGAATCCTTTTACGGAAATATAAATACAGCACCAGGATACTTGCTATTAAAGAAAAAATATTTGGTACGATCATTCTGGAAGCATATTCGACAAAACCGATATCAAAGAAATCAGCCGAAACAATGTTCACCAAATTACTTACTACTAAAGGTAAAGATGTAGTATCGGCAATAAAACCACTGGCAATGATAAATGGAAAAACCATTTTTTCGTTTAATTTTAATGACCTAACCATCGCTAAAACGATTGGTGTTAAAATGAGTGCTGCCCCATCGTTTGCAAAAAATGCTGAAACAATAGCCCCTAGAATAGCAACATAAACAAACATCTTCAGGCCATTACCACCAGCAACTCTTGCCATATGTAAAGCTGCCCATTCAAAAAATCCAATTTCATCTAAAATTAAAGAAATAATAATGATTACGACAAATGCCAGTGTTGCATTCCAAACAATTCCTGTTACGGCAATGACATCATTGAAATCAACTACACCAACTAGAAGAGCTAATATTGCCCCGCCACATGCTGACCAACCGATAGATAGATTTTTCGGTTGCCAGATAACTAATGTTAGTGTTACTAAAAAGATAATGATTGCTAATATTGTTTGTAGCAAAGCTGTTAACCTCCATTAATTACATATAATTCTTAAACCCATTTCTACTAGCCATTGAAATTTTTCTCTCTGACTTGGTACATGTTTTAATAAATCTTTTACTAATGCATAGTATTCACTTGTTGTGTTTAAAGAATAAACCACCCATTGACCTTTTCTTTGTTCTTTAACAATTCCAAGATCTCGCATCTTCCGTAAATGCTGGCTTATAGAAGGTTGTGACATATTAAAAATTTCAACAAATTCACATACACAACATTCCTGTTCATCCAACATGCTTACCATAGATAATCTTGTTTTATCTCCTAAAAGCTTTAATACATTTGCAGTATCCTTTAAATCCATTACATTTGCCAGATTAATTTACCTCCCTTGGTATCTTAAAAAAATGGTACTCATGTCACCAAACAAAGATATTAATGAAGAACTTATTTTCGTATATAATTATATGCTTATATATATATTGATTATATAAAAGGTTAATGTCAACCACATTAACCTTTATTATTTTATTTATTCACAAGAAATACGCATTCCGTTTTCCTCAAGCCGAATAAATTTTCATTTTGATTTGGTATGTAATTTAAAATGTCTTTAATCATAGGGAAATATTGATTTCCTTCGTCTAGAGAATAGATAACCCATTGGCCATTTCTTTGTTCTTTAACCAGACCAGCATCTTTTAATTTTCTCAAATGTTGACTTATAGCTGGCTGTGACATTTGAAACACATCAGCAAACTCACATACACAGCAGTCATTTATCATTAGCATTCCCATTATGGATAACCTTGTCTTATCACCTAGTAGTTTCAAAATATTCGCAGTAGTATCTATTTGTTCAATAGTCATGTATAATCATCCATTTCCATTTGAATTACCTTTATCTAAATGGAGTAGTTATAGTATGCAAGAAAATAAGAGTTAGTTGAACTCTTATTTTCTCTTTTCAATAGTATATTTAATTAATGAGCTAATTCCTTCTCTAATTCGCAAGAAGCTCGAATGAAATTTTTATAGGATATGGATCCAAGTGTATTTTCTTTATTGCTAAATAATCTTGCAAAAGCCTTTTCTCTTGCTAATTCAATTGAAACTTCCAAACTATTCATGATTAATTTCAAGTAAGCTTTAAAATAATCTTTACTTAGATTGCCACCTTTATTTATAACCATATATCTCCCTCACTATTAATTATTAGGAGCAACACGAATTTGTCTCACAACTATTATTAGGGGTAATATTAGAGAAACTCACGCTACAAACCCCTGTCTCAGGTAAATCTAGCTCTACTTTTTCAGACGATTCTATATCTCCTGCCATAAATGCTGCTATTGAGCGTACCTGTTCATATCCTGTCGCCATTAAGAAGGTTGGAGTTCGACCATAACTTTTAGATCCAACTATATATAGATTCTTCTCAGGCTGCCTCAATTCCTTTTCACCATGTGGACGAACTGTTCCACAGCTATGCAGATTAGGATCAATTAAAGGAGAAATTGCCTCTACACTTTCAGTAGCAAAATCAACTTTTGTACGTAATTCATTCAAAAAAGAGTAACTAGGTCGATTTCCTGTATTGACAATAACTTCATCAATCGATTCAATTTCCAGCTTTACACTGTTCACTTCTCCTATAATATTTAGCGTTGAGTTATTATTCCTTTTTATCAACTGATCTACTCTAAAGGAAGTGTGTACTTGAACGATCCCTTTATCCACCATTCCATGAATCCTGCTGCCTAATAATCCTCTTGCTTCTAAGGCATCCTTTTCCTCTCCACCATATGCATCCTCTACACGTTCTTTGCGGATAATCCATATAATATCTGTTTTAGGGTTCTTTTCCTTTAAAATCCCTAATTCTAACAAAGCATTAATGGCAGAGTGACCGCTTCCTATAACTGCTACTTTCTTATTTTTGTAGCGGTTTATACTTTCTCCCAAGATATCAGGTAACCCATAAAAAATGTTGTCCTTCAGGGATTTTTCTGATTCTAACCAAACTCCATTGGAGTTAGCTGGATTAGGATTTCCCCATGTACCAGTAGCATCAATGACAGCTCTTGCCTCAAGAACTTGAATAGTCCCTTTATGCTCTGTATAAATAACAAATGGGACATTCTCTCTGTTAGCTGTCTTCATTTTATCGGTATTTTTTTTGGCTATAGAAATGACTTTTGTATTTAAAGCTATTACTTCTTGTAATTCTGGAATCTTTGATAAAGGGATTAAATAATTTTCCACGAGTTCTTTACCAGTAGGTATTTCCTCAAGATTCGGTTGTTCCCATCCATATCTCTCTAATAAAGAAGATGCTGCTTTATCGATGTTATATTTCCATTGTGAGAATAGTTTTATATGCTTCCAAGTAAGGATGTTTGCTCCAACTTCAGTTCCAGCTTCTAGAATAATCACTTTTTGCTTATATTGAATGAAATGAGCTGCAGCAGCTAAACCTACAGGACCCGCACCGATAATAGCTATAGGTAATTCTTTTTCAATATAATCATTTTCTTCAATGGCACTAGAAGGCTTACAGCAAGTTGATAGGATATTGAATTCTGACATATTATTTACTCTCCTTTGTTTTTAACAAATAATAATCTTGATCAAAAAGCAATTTTTCCATAATCATTACATCTACAAATTCCCCTCTTAATTTTCCTTGATTTTTAAATAATCCAACTTCCCTATAATTCTGCTTTCGATAAAGACCTTGGCCTAAAGCATTGATAGGGAATGTAAAGAGCACTAACTTGTAAAAACCATGTGATTTTGCTTCTTCTTCTAAGACCCGTAATAATTGCTGACCTATTCCTTTCCCCCTAAATTCCCTATGTATATATATGGATAGTTCTCCTACACCCTGGTAAACAGCTCTTGTATTATAAGCATTTATGGAAGCCCAACCAGTTATTTCTCCTTGTTCGTTTGTTGCTACGAAAGCACAATATCTTCCATTATGGAGATTAAACCAATTGTAAATATAGTTTTCGTCTTTAAGTTCTTCTTCAAAGGTGGCTATTCCATCTTCAATTCCTTGATTATAAATCTCTAATATATCCGATAAATCCCTTTCCTCTACTTTCCTAATCATTTTCCAATTCCTTAATTGACTTTTACATTAATTGACTTTATCAATTATATTTTTTAATGAAAGCCACCTTATTTGGTGGCACAACTACCTAGCCCATTATTTTTATTCATTGCATATAGAAGCAAACTTAGACTTTCCATTACCTGTTGATGTTTATCTTCCTGAATATGTTGAAAAATATTACCTAGATACTCTAACATTTGATTGGAAATTTCCTCTGCCTTCAATTCCCCTTCATCCGTAAGTGACAAAAGGACATACCTTCTATCATTAGGATCTGGAACTCTTAAAATAAAGTTAAGTTCAACCAGTTTATTTACCTGTCTACTTAAAAGCCCTGTATCCATCATTAACTTTTCTGCCAATGTCTGTAGAGATATATTTGGGATCTTACTTAACTCATAGACAATGTGACTTTGTGATACTGTAATTCCACAACAATCAGATCCGTCTTTCTGAAGAAGACCAAAGTCCCTTACCAATTGCTGGAGCAATTCACGTATTTGAATTTTATCCTGTGTTTTCATATATTATCGCCTCTAATTAGATGTTATCATCATTAATTGATAATGTCAAATAACATTTTGAACTTATACCTTACTCAACTAGCCTGCCATTTTTCTACGATAATCAAGATTTCACTTATTACAGGAATGCTACTCTATTATGAAAAAGTGCATCTGCTTTGATTAGTTGGCTGAACAAAAAAGAATTAGAGCAAATCCTACTACATATCAACTTATGTACTTTTCTTTGTTTATATGTAAACAATGATTTAACACATATAATAAATGCTTTTTATCACTTATAAATATAGATAAGGCATTAAAAGTAAAGTTATCTGTACTGCATTCACAAATCATTGCAAGTTCTTCTACTAATGACTTACTAATCGTTTTTAATTGTTCAGCCGTTGTTCCACGAAACAAAATATGCGGCAAGTTAATCCCTCCATAGTCCTTTTTATTTAAACAAACGTTTGATTA
Organism: Niallia sp. WK069_GA_01; assembly: GCF_983173855.1. Taxonomy (NCBI): domain Bacteria; kingdom Bacillati; phylum Bacillota; class Bacilli; order Caryophanales; family Bacillaceae; genus Niallia; species Niallia sp. WK069_GA_01. The sequence goes on along the minus strand of NZ_OZ470138.1, from coordinate 807,971 downwards.
CTATAAATTTCTCCTATAAACAGGCTAAATGCAATATAAAACTTCTCTAGTTAACAATTTTTTCGTCACTAAAAAAAACAAATACGGAAAACCGCCATAACATCCCCCTATTTACTTGAAAAGATCACCCATAGAAACAAACAACCTAATCTACCATAATCATAAATATTTGTTCCTAGCAACTTCCATTTTGTTTTATCATCTACATTTAAAGCAGAAAGCAGCCAGAATACACGAAGACTCCTATGGGAATTGCGGGACAGGCGAGACCCCACAGGAGCATGCTCCGAGGAGGCTCGCCGCCCGCCCCATGGAAAGCGAAGTGTATTCTGGCTGCGGACTATTTGAAAGAGCCAAACCCTTTTAGTACCTTATAAAATAAACCCAACAATAATAGCAGATAAAATACTAACAAGAGTCGCTCCATACAATAAACGAAGACCAAACCGAGCAACAACATTCGCTTGATTTTCATCCAAACCTTTTACTGCTCCTGAAATAATACCTATAGAAGAAAAGTTAGCAAACGAAACTAAAAAGACAGAAACAATCCCTAACGTTCTAGCACTAAATTGCGATGCCATTTCCGATAAACTCATCATCGCAACAAATTCATTCGTTACCATTTTTGTTGCCATAATTCCACCAGCACGAACTATTTCTCCTCCTGGAATACCCATAATAAATGCAAAAGGAGCAAACACATAACCTAGCATATTCTGGAAAGAAAGACCAAAAACTAACTCAAATAAATTATCAATTCCAGTCATTAAAGCAACAAAACCAATCAACATGGCACCAACAATAACTGCAACTTTAAATCCATCCAAAATATATTCGCCCAACATCTCAAAGAAAGATTGTTTGTTTTCTTCCTGTACTTCTAAAATATCATCTTCCGCTTTCGTCTCATAAGGATTGATAATAGAAGTAATAATAAAACCACCAAAAAGATTCAGAACGATTGCTGTTACTACATATTTCGGTTCAAGCATCGTCATATATGCACCGACAATAGACATAGAAACAGTGGACATCGCTGAAGCACAAAGCGTATACATTCGATTAGCAGGCAACTTGCCAAGCTGTTTTTTAACCGTGATAAATACTTCAGATTGTCCAACAATTAAAGAAGCAACCGCATTATACGATTCTAATTTGCCCATACCATTAATTTTGCTCAACAAAAAACCAATGCCTTTCATGATAAGAGGCAAAACCTTTATGTATTGAAGAATTCCTATTAACATCGAAATAAAAACAATAGGCAGCAGAACATTCAGGAAGAATACATACGCTCCCTCATTTGCAATTCCGCCAAAAACAAACTCCACTCCCGCATGTGCATAAGAAAGCAATTTAGCAAACACAGCTGCAAATCCATTAACAATAATAAAACCAAACTGTGTATTCAACAGTAACATTGCTAAACCGATCTGAATAACAACCATAAGAATCAAATATTTATATTTGATCTGTTTACGATTGTTACTTGCTAAAAATGCTAATCCAAAAACAATAAATAACCCTAAAATTCCTACTAAATAATTCATAAAAGCCTCCATTGTGATCTAACAATTCTTTCAAGTCTACCTTGTTTGAGAATTTACTAGAACGATTTTCATACCCGTTCCCACCTAACCTATTATCACAAAACTCAAATAGGTAGGACGTCTAACAAATACTTTTATTATAATCATATTATTTTTAAATTTAAACCTTTTCTTTTATAGTGCGTGTTCAAAAAGGAGGATAAAAAGGACCGAGAAGTTCGAGGCGGTTTAGCTTTGAGCATCACCCTTTCACAGGATGTGATGACTTCCACGTTGCTCACAGGACGTGAGCGTTTTTAGTGGAAGTCCTCTAAGTTATACGTGAGAGGCGGAGAAGCAAACCAACGAAGAAATTCGATGTGTCATTTTTATCGGACTTTTTGAACAACCTTTTATAGAAATCTTTCCCTGCCACTTGGAATTTCAGCATTATTAGCAGCAGGTATTTAACTAAACGATACTTTCATCTTTAATATAAGCCCTTACTCAGGTAATACTAAATTAGTTTATAAAATCCCCTTTTCCTACTAATAAAATAACCATTTCTCTATTTATTATTACGGTGTTATAAAGCCAAATGTTTTATACCTAATTTCTCTTCTTTCAAACATGTCAGAATATCATGAAGGAAAAGTAGAGCAACTTGACAATGAGAATGTTTTTCAATTAAAATAAAACCGATACTATAAATGATAATGATTATCAATATCAAAATAAAAAAATCTATGCTTAATGCTTTTACAAAGGAAGTGGATATAATTGGTGAAATATTCAAATGAAGAGACTGTCCTTGAGAAAGAACAATTGATTTCTCAATTACTACAATTAAATTATTATAAATCAACAGATGATCGTCAATTATATGAATTAACATTAAATGAATTAGAAACTGAATATAAAATAGTGATAGAACAACACTATAGCAATTAAACACAAATCTCTTTACCATCCTATTACAGATGAATAGGCATCTATTTTATCGCTTTTCATCTCTTTAATAGGCAAACGCTGAAGAAATGTATACTTTCCCTGAAATAATTTATACTACAATGGTTTTTATTACACGCTACTTTTTGTTTTTCCACAGTACTAGACCTCACTTGCTACTATTTTTTTCCTATGCAAAAAAGCCTATCGAGATTAAATTGCTCGATAGGCTTTTTAACTATATATAAATCGTGTTCAAAAAGGAGGATAAAAAGGACCAAGAAGTTCGAGGCGGTTTGCTCCTGAGCATCACCCTTTCACAGGATGTGATGACTTCCACGTTGCTCACAGGACGTGAGCGTTTTTAGTGGAAGATTCTCTCGTTAATACGTGAGAAGCGGAGAAGCAAACCAACGAAGAAATTCAATGTATCATTTTTACCGGACTTTTTGAACAACCTATATAAAAGAAGGAATTACTTGTTTAAGCAGTTGGAATTCCGCCTGTCACTCCATAAACCTGTGATGTTACATAATTCGCATCCTTAGAGGCTAAGAATACATATACACTTGCTAATTCCACTGGCTGACCAGCACGTTTTAATGGAGTAGGAGGTGTACTTTCTCCAAATTTCGGAATATTTTCACTTGGTTGTCCCCCAGAAATTTGCAACGGTGTCCAAATTGGTCCTGGAGCAACTGAATTTACACGAATCCCTTTTGGTGCTAATTGTTTTGCCAATGCTTGCGTAAATCCAATAATAGCCTTTTTGGTTGTAGCATAATCTAATAACGCAGGATTCGGGTCATAGCCTTCTACTGAACTTGTCGTGATAATAGAAGCACCCTTTGGCAAGTATGGAAGTGCAGCCTTAACAACCCAAAATAAAGAAAAAATATTAATTTCAAATGTTTTTCGTAGTTGTTCTGTTGTAAGATCTGCAATATTTTCCACCGCTTGCTGTTTGCCTGCAACCAATGTCAATACATCCAATCCACCCATTTCTGCATGAGCTTTTTCCACTAATTCCTTGCAAAATGCTTCATCACTTAAATCACCAGGGATGAGTATTGCTTTTCGTCCTTCTGCTTCTACCAATGCTTTTACTTCTTCTGCATCAGGCTGCTCTACTGGCAAATAGTTGATGGCAACATCTGCACCTTCACGAGCATAAGAAATCGCAGCCGCACGTCCGATACCAGAGTCACCGCCCGTTACAAGCGCTTTTCTGCCAATTAATTTTCCACTGCCTACATAACTTTCTTCACCGCAATCTGGCAGAGGATCCATTTGTCCTTGTATTCCAGGTGGCTCTTGATACTGTGTTGGAAACTCCCCATTAAAAAATTCCGTTAAAGGATTTTTAGTATTCAAACTAGACATAACTATCTCTCCTTATCCATGAATATTTTTAAGCATATTGGAGTGTACCCGTGAGAGAGTGGTATAAACATTTTTTAATTAAACCCTTTTAAATCAATAGTATTTTTTTAGACTTGATTTTTCGTAATATATGTTTTTACAGATGGGGGCTCATATGTATAAAATTGATCGAGTAGTCCTCTTGGCTCTGTATCAATAAGTGCCATGGTACGATATTTTTCATCTAAAAACTGTTCCTTGGTCATATGATTAAAGAAAGCAATAATCTGATCATAATAATGATGGATATTTAAAAGACCGCATGGTTTTTTATGTAGTCCCAACTGCGACCATGTGAAAATTTCGAAAAACTCTTCTAAAGTTCCTGGTCCTCCTGGCAAAGCGATAAACCCATCTGCAAGTTCCGCCATTTTCGCTTTTCTTTCATGCATGGAATCTACAATAATAAGCTCTGTTAAATTTCTATGGAAAATTTCTTTTTTCTCTAAAAAAGTTGGTATAATACCAATTACTTCTCCCCCATTATTAAGCACAGAATCTGCAACTGCTCCCATTATTCCTACACTTGCTCCACCATACACAAGTGTTATATTGCGTTGAACCAATTCTTCTCCCAATTTTTTTGCGTATTTTATATAAACGTCCGATGCCCCATTACTAGACCCACAAAATACTGCTAATTTTTTCACGTTAATCGCCTCCTAAAAAACTCCTCTTTTATTATACGAAACTATCTAAATTTTGTTAAACTTAATGAAGGAAAAGGAGGCTTTAAAATGAATGTTACGGAATTTCAGCAATGGGTAAAGGATTATTATAAAAATAGAGGCTGGTCAGAGTTAGATATTTTTATTCGAATTGGATTTTTAGCAGAAGAAACAGGTGAAGTTGCTCGTGCGATCAGAGCCCTTGAGATTGGCAGAGACAGACCAGATGAAGCAAGCAGCTCAATTGCAGAAAAGAAACAAGAGTTAACAGAAGAATTAGGAGATGTGCTAGGGAATTTAATTGTAATAGCGAATAAATATAATATTCCGCTAGAAGAAGTGTTTCACTCCCACAAAGCAAAATTAACCGAACGCTATTCTATTAAATAGATTTATAGGGGAATTTAGGATCGTTTTTCATAAAAATGATCTAGTTTTAAAACTAGATTATCAATCTATAAGGATACATGTTTAATTGGAGCTATCCAGTGCTCCCCCACCTAAAAGTAATATTTTCTTTAATCATCTAACTCAAACTTTGCACCTTCAAATTCGTTTGCAAGTCTTGATATTACTCGGTTTAAGAATAATAAATGGGAGGTTTGTTTTTTAAAAGGCGAGAAAGTATATATTTTTTGAAATGTGAAGGCTGTCTAGCTTCGCAGTACAGGATGTACAAGTGCCGGCCAAGACAATAAGGACGTGGCGTATTTTGCCGGTCAGCGCCTAGCCCCAGTGAGTATTGCCTCCAGCCTCTAAATGTCATTCCATTTAATATGTCTAAAGGACACATGAACATAGACAGATTCTTCATTTATATAAAATAAATTGGTATTATATTATCAAATAAGAAACAAAGAAACGAGGAGAATACATGGAATTTAAGCTGGAAGAAGCGCTAGATATATTGGAGCGTACTCCTGATACTATGCAGCACTTTTTAACTGGTTTATCAGATGGTTGGCTGCGATGCACGGAAGGAGAAGGAACTTGGAATGCCGAAGAAGTGATTGATCATCTTATTGAAGGCGAAAAAACCAATTGGATACCAAGACTGGAATTTATTCTTCATGAAGGGGAAAATAAACCTTTTCCACCATTTGACCGTTTTTCACACTTAAATCTAAGGGATGAAAAAACATTAAAACAAAAATTACTTACATTTAAAGCGATTCGAACACAAAATATTATGAAACTAAAAGACATGATAGATCCTTCCTTGCATCTAGAATTAACAGGTACTCATCCAGCTTTTGGTGTAGTAAAAGCAAGAGAATTGATTTCTACTTGGGCAGTTCATGATTTAACGCATATTGCACAAATTGTACGGATTATGGCAGAAAGATATAGAAGCGACGTTGGCCCATGGATAGAATATTTAGGAATCTTAAAAAAGTAATATAAGGATTAGCTATTAGAAAGAATCGCTAGTAATACCTTTTTATAAAAATAGTTATAGGTAAAACTGAAACAATGATGTACAAATGCTAAGCCTTTTAACAACGCTTTCCCTTTCATTTATCTCTTTTTATAAGAATCTGCAAAAGATTAAGGTATTATTTCATCTTAATCTTTTGCCATACATCCAATTAATTAGCCAGATCTCTAATCACTCTTTCTATATGAGAACCTTCCATTTGTAATTCTCTCTCTCAAAAGTTAGACTATAAATGAAATCAAATGCAAAAGGAGAGTGTGAAAATGAATTTTGTTACATTAAATAATGGATTAAAAATGCCGCAGCTTGGATTTGGTGTTTGGCAAGTGGAAGATAATAAAGCGACAGATGCTGTTGCTCAAGCAATAAATACAGGCTACACATCTATTGACACAGCCATGATTTACAAAAACGAAGCAGGTGTGGGACAAGCAATTAAAGAAGCTTCTGTTCCTCGTGAAAAATTATTTATTACGACAAAAGTTTGGAATAGTGATCAAGGCTATGAAAATACACTGCGAGCATTTGATGAAAGCTTGGAACGATTAGGTCTAGATTATGTAGATTTATACTTAATTCACTGGCCTACTCCTGAATTTGATGAATATGTAGATACCTATAAAGCATTGGAAAAGCTTTATAAAGATGGACGAGTAAAAGCAATTGGTGTCTGCAACTTTGAAATAGAACATTTAGAACGAATTATAAAAGAGTGTGAGGTTAAACCTGTTTTAAATCAAGTAGAATGCCATCCTTACTTGGCTCAAAATGAATTAAAGGATTTTTGTGCGAAACATGATATCTTTGTAGAAGCATGGAGCCCTCTTGATCAAGGCGGAGAAGTACTAAAAGACGAGGTTATAAAGAAGATAGCTGCCTTCCATCGCAAAACTCCAGCTCAAGTTGTACTTCGCTGGCATTTACAAAATAATACAATTGTTATTCCTAAATCTGTAACACCGTCTAGAATAGAAGAAAACTTTAATGTGTTTGACTTTGAACTAACCTCAGAAGAAATAGCACAAATTAACGAATTAAATAAAGATAGACGCAAAGGACCACATCCAAACGAAATGAACGTACGCTAAGTTAAACCAACAAGAAAGAAAGGCCATTCCTTTTATCCACTGGAATGGCCTTTCACTTATTTTATAAAGATAACTACTGTTAGAAGATCTCTATTCATTTACACATTATCATTGGCAAAAACCAAAATTTGTACTTAATTAGAAACTTTTTCACTTCCCGAGTTAGTCTTATTAAGCAACGATTCAAATTTAGAGCGAAGATAATGACTTACTCCATCTTCATCACAAGTAAGTTCGGTTACGTCAACAGCTAAATCTTTAATATAATCTGGAGCATTTTTCATTGCGACAGGAAACTTAACAAACTTAAGCATCGGAATATCATTATTACTATCACCTATAGCCATCGTTTCATCCTCTGATAAATTAAATTGTTTTAACATCTGTTTAATCCCTGTAGCTTTATTCACGTTCGCAACCATTAATTCAACATTATGTTCGGAAGATGTAGAAATAGTAAAGTCTATCTCTTTCTTTAATTCATTAAGCTCATTTATCCATTGATTAATATGCTCTTTCGTTCTCGCAAAGAAATAAAACTTTGAAAACTTTGTTCCCTCTACTTTATCCTTCCAATCAATATTTTTTTCTATTGCTTGTTTACGTGACATCCATTCATTAATTCCAACACTTTCTGGCTTTGGATCTCTCATTTCTTCTTCCATATACTGTTTATCTTGCTTTAATGTTATACGAGATGCTTCATATGGGAAAAGCTCATAATAAATCTTGCTATTCCTCGCCTTCTCCATAACGGTTTTCACCAATTCAGGGTCAAGGGAATGTTCAAACAATACTTCTTCTCCCACATATCCAGTCATGCCATTAGAAGTGATCATCCCATCCACTTGAAAACCTGGTGGTACCACCTTCTTTATTTCATTAATCGCTCTACCAGTAGCGATAAAAACATATATTCCATTTTTTCGTAAATCATCAATAATTTCTTTTGTATGAATACTTGCCCGATTATAATGATCCAATATTGTTCCATCCATATCTAAAAAAACTGCTTTAGGTTGTAACATTGTCAATTCCCCCTATTTTTAAAAAAAGTTTACTTGCTCAAGTATACACTCTGTTTACAAATTTTCATTCTCTTCTCTCTATTTCACTTCCAACACATAGTCCTTACTTTTATTCCTAGCTTGGTCACTTGCTGTAATAATCACTCTTTTATTGCGTCTCTGCTTTGCTATCTTCACCTTAAAATGGCCTTTATTATTGACCCTTCCAGTGCCTATTGTTTTCTCGTCTACCTTCACTGTGACAGTTGCATTCATTTCTGCATTTCCTGAAATAGCTGTACTATTCTTATATACAGAATTAACTTTTGAAATAGAAGGTGCTGTTTTATCTTTTATAAGAACTCTTTTTTTGTTGCTTCTATTGGCAGCAGAATCTTCCATGTAGACAAATACTTTATTTCCAGCTTGTTGTTTTGGTATTTTCACTTTAAATTTTCCGTTCGTACCAACTTTCTCTTTTGCTATGACTTTTTTATCTGAATAAATAATAGCAGTTGAACTACTTTCCCCTTTTCCTTTTATAAACGTATCTTTGTCTGTAACACTTAAAATAGAAGCAGTTTTCGGTTTTGTTTTATCTATTTTAATAACAATTGTTTTTTTCTTTTCTTTATTTCCTGCAAGGTCGATACTTCTGAATTCAATTCTATTTTCTCCTTCTGAAGAAATAATAATATCTCTATTATATGTTGTCCATTGCTTATCGTTTTGTTTTTTATACTCAATTCGGTTAACTCTTGAACAAGCATCTTCAGCGGATAATTGTAAAACAACACTCGTATTGTACCACCCATTATGAATAGAATTTGTGGACTTTATAGAAGCTTTCGTTATAGGAGCAATTTCATCCGCACTATAGCTAGTATAATTTTTTTTGTAGTCTAGAAACGCATCATTAAAGAGATCCGGCTTGTTGCTAAACATTCCAGTCACGCCCCAAAGAAATGCATTTTCCATATCTTTTTTTTCATTAACCGTGTATGGAATTACCTCTACTCCTTGCTTTACAAACGCTTGCACATAGTTCCGATCAATTTCATCAAAATTAGGGCCGATCCCAAATGCATATTCCTTCATTGCCTCTATTTCAGCATTCGTTATAAGAGCGGTATCCGAATATTCTACTAGTTGCAACAAAGGGATATTCTTATTCAATGAATGAATCTTTTTCAAACTAGCTGAACTAAATGATTCAATGACTACCTGACTCGTATGAGGATTGTTTTCACTAATGATATTGTATTTTTCTAACAAACTTATTAACGCTTCTTCCATCCCAGGATTTGTTCCAGGTGCTTTTGTTTCTATATAATATTTAGTACTATTCCCAAACTTTTTAAAAATTTCTTCCAATGTCGGAACTTGAAGTCCTTCATATTCAAACTTTGCATCGTTTTTATGTAGCTCATTAAACTTGGAACCCGCATCTAGCGTTTTTAATTGTGACAACGTCATATCTTTCACATAACCGGTTCCATTCGTTGTGCGATCCACTTTCTTATCATGCATCGCAACGAGAGTTCCATCTTTGGTTACTTGTAAATCTATTTCTATAAAATCTGCACCCATTTGTTTCGCTAACTCATATGATTGCAAAGTATGTTCAGGAGCATAACTCGAGGCTCCTCGATGTGCAATATTAGCAAAATTTTTGCGATCCAATTCATGTACCGTTGCTGAACCTTCGGAAAGAGGATACAGAAGATTAATAAAAACTGCGACCGTTATTACTAAGATTTTTTTAAAAAACTTTCTATCTTTTCTGTGGACGTATTTACCCTTCTCTACCTTTATAATTGTTTCTTTATCATTCATTTCCTATTAAGACTCCTCTTTTATATGATAAAAAAGTGATATAATTTTCGACAAAAAAACATTAGTTGTTCATTTTTTTCAATAAAAGTGAAAACTCCTTCTGTGAAGATGTTACATTCCTGTTAAGAGTAGAACAAACAATTAATTTCTTTTATTATACTATTATTAGGTTAATATATAGTGAAAATACTAAAAAAATTTGTGAGAAAATGTCGAGGCTATCCGAAAGCTTAAGGCAGTAAAAAAAGCGCTAGCACAAAAAAAGAGAAGGAAAAGCTCTATCGCTTATCCCTTCTCTCTTTATTATTTCGCTAAATTCTCTGTAAGCATTTTATTGACTTTTTCTTTTTCCTCTGCTGGAACGTTTAAGTAATAAGTTTGACCTGGAGGTGTACCTGTTCCTTTTACTTCGTATTGTTCTATATTATTTCGAACGCTTCGATAATTTTTTTGGATATCCATCATTTGGTCAAACGTAATATTGGTTTTAACATTTTCCCCAAGCGCCTCTAAGATATCATTAAAATGAGTAACAGATGTTACACTCGTTGCTTTATTAATGATGCCGTTAATTACTTCTCTTTGGCGTTCATTTCTGCCAAAATCTCCATTAGGATCCAAGTGGCGCATGCGTACAAATCCTAATGCTTTTGGACCATCGAGCTGTAATGTACCTTTTTCATAATGGTACCCTTTTTTATAATATCCTTCATCTATCCAATCAAGATTGTTTTGAACCGTGATGCCGCCAACTGCATCAACGAGAGCACTAAGTGCTTCCATATTAACTTGGATATAGTAATCCATTTTTACACCAGTAAATGCTTCTACTGTATCCTTTGCCATTTTAACACCGCCGAAAGCATATGCTGCATTAATTTTATTCACAGTTCCTTTGCCGATAATTTCCGTCTTCGTATCACGAGGGATACTAATCATTTGCATTTTTTGTTTAGTAGGATTTAGAGTCATCGCAATTAGTGTATCCGATCTTCCTACGTCCCCTTCTCTTTCATCCACACCCATAAGCAGAATAGAGATAGGATCCTTTTTATCAATTGTTTCTTGCTTTTTTTTCGTTTCCGTTTTTGTTTCTGTTTCAATTGGTTTATACATATCATTAGCTGCTTTTTCCACATTATGATATAGATAATAAACATAAGCACCGAGGGCAATTACAAGAACACCAAAGATTGATAAAATCGTTAACAAAATCTTTTTCTTTTTGTTTTTCTTTTTCTTTCTCATACAACTCTCTCTTTCCACTTAAAATGTACTCTCTTCCAATTTATTACACAATTCGACGTTTGTCTATTTAAATTTTCAGCTATTTAGAAAATATGCGCTTTTGTAATTAGTCCGCAGCCTGAATACATTTCGCTTTCCGTAGGGCTGGCGGTAGCCCACTCGTAGCAAGGCTCCTGAGTGTTCCGCTAATATCCCTCAGGATTCTTCGTATATTCAGGTTCTTTATCATAGACCATGGCGCAATCTTTTTGCATAGAGGCTTCCTAGTCAAACCAAGGAATGTTATAGGTGTATATGGTATATTTGTTTTAGATTGTTAAAAATCAATGGTAGAAAATATGACATACAGAATGTTTATTCTAAATAAATGTGATACAGTTAAACAATACAAAAAAATTAGAAGTTCAGATTCTTTTTATATGATATAGTCAGAAGATTCACACAGAAAATTCTTATTATAATTTCTATAAAGAGGTGTTAGGTTTGCAAAGAATCGTATACCGAGGAATTGGTTTTGAAGAGGGAAAAGAAGTCATCCATAAGCAAAAATATGATCGAGATGAGATGAGAGTTTTTCAGAAAGGAATCGCAGCAAAGTCAGTTTTTGGGTCAGGAATCTACCTAGTAAGTGATATTGAACTTGCAATTCAGTATGCTTTTTGCCATGCAGAAGCGGAGAAAAAAGATGGATTAGCAGCTATTCTCAAACAACAACTAACAATAGAGAATCCTTTCATTTTAAATTATAGATATACGGAAAAAAAATTAAGAAAAGATGCTTTAGATTGGAAATATCAGAATACCACTATGTCCAACCTAAGATCAAATCAGAATTCACTACAGTTAAAAGAAAAGATGAAAGATATAATAAAAGAATATCTTTTGTTTCATGACTACGATAGCATTGTTTATTATGTAGATGATAAATTAGTTTATTATGTATCTTATTATCCCGAACTGCAAATTAGCAATATCAAAATGGATTTTCACTTTAATATCAAGGACTTAACACGAACAAGGTGTGCCAGCTCCCAATGAAGAGATGGTACTCAACCAACAAAAAAGAAATACAGCACTTCCTCTCTAGTTATCTGAATAAACCCAAACCTGTAAATGAGAAGTAGGACTGAATAATTTACATCTATCCAAAGTCAGAGGCAATTACCCTTAAACAGTTTCGATACTCTTTGCTCCTGAGCATCGGCCTTCCACAGGATGTGGTAACTTCCACGTTGCTCACAGGACGTGAGCGTTTTTAGTGGAAGAACCTCTAGTTAATACGTGAGAAGCGGAGAAGCAAACCAACGAAGAAATTCGATGTATCATTTTTACCGGACTTTTTGAACAACCGCTTAAAGTGAGGAGCTTATTCCCCGTTAAGTGTGGAATAAATGACTTTATACAAGCTGTACGTTTTTCACTTTTTCTATTACCTTTTCAGCAATAGATTCGTACATTCTCGCCAATGGATGTCTCGTTCCATAAACAGATGGGGAAAAATCAGTCATATTATCATCTGGGGGAGAAAGTGGCAATTGTCCAAGTAACTCTGTTGATAGCTCGTTTACAAGCCTTTCTCCTCCACCGCGGCCAAACACATATTCCTTCTCCCCTGTCAGTTTACTTTCAAAATAAGCCATATTTTCTATGATACCTACTATTTCATGATTTGCATTCTTTGCCATTATTCCAGCACGAACAGCAACAAATGCGGCCGTTGGATGTGGTGTTGTTACAATAATTTCTTTTGACGTTGGAAGCAGCGCATGAACATCAAGAGCAATATCTCCCGTTCCAGGAGGCAAATCTAGCAGCAAATAATCTAGTTCTCCCCAGTCAACTTCGCTGAAAAAGCTATTTAGCATTTTCCCCAGCATAGGACCACGCCAGATTACAGGAGCATTATCTTCCATAAAATAATCCATGGACATAACTTTCACACCAAATTTTTCTGGAGGAATTATTTTCTCTTCTTTTAATTCAGGTCGTGTCTCTATCCCCATCATATTCGGAATACTAAATCCATAAATGTCGGCATCTATTAATCCAACTCTTTTGCCAAGACGGCTAAGAGCTACAGCAAGATTAGCAGAAACCGTTGATTTGCCAACACCACCCTTACCACTTGCTATAGTAATAAAGGCGGTTTTACTTTCGTTTGAAAGAAGTGAAGGAATACTCGATTTCACCCGTTCTTTATATGCAGCAGAATGCGCTTCTGCATTTAACTTTTCAAACCGCAAGCCTACTGTTACAGCACCAGCTTCCTTTAATAAACGAACAATCTCCTGTTGAACTTTTATTTGCGAAGAACCATCCTTTGAAAATAGTACTTTTAGACTCACATGCTTGTCTTTTATTTTTATATCCTGAACAGTTATACTTTCCTGCAAAACTGGATCTTTCACATTTTGTACTACATATAACACTTGTTCTTTTGTTAACATCAAGATTAGCCTCCTTTATCTTTCAAAAAAGGGATGCTCCCTCTATATTTCCTAATGAAATATAAGCAACATCCCTCATCAAAAAACTCCACTCTAATTTACTTAAAACTATCGAACGAAACAGAAGTTGATGTACTATCTAAACAGTTTAAAGCTTTATTTCCACTTAAAGGAATGAACCTTTTTTGTTAGTTCTCCCTTTGCTGATCAATTAAAATACCCGACAAGTACTTTCTGGCATCTGCAGTTAAAATTTTGATTTGTTTCTTCTCTTCAGAATGTAATTCCTTGTTATCCAAACGTCCAAACTCCACTAAAGCACCACTTAAATTTTCATAAATACCAAAAATTCGATATCCTTCCGAAACAAGTGCATCTAGTTTCGCTTTTTCTTCTATAAATTCTGTATATGCAGACATAAAAAACCTCCCTTACAAAAAGGATACTTATAAGATTAATAGTTTCCGAGATTACCCCAACCATTTCCAATGGAATATTAGTGAAGGATAAAGCTTCCACTAATAGTTCGTTTTACTTTATGAAATTATTCAAAAAAACCGGTAAAAAGGACACGCACTTTATGCTCATATAGTTTGAACAGATTTTTCTCCTTCTTTTTTTCTGCCCTCAAATCGTTTTCGTTTCAAATACTTTCCTGCTCCCGGTTTTCCAACAAACACTTTTTCCCGGATAACAAATTCTCCCCTCGATAAAACAGAGATAGGTTCACCTGTAATTTCCATTCCCTCAAACGGATTGTAGTCAACATTCATATGATGTGTTTCAACAGAAAGCGTACGCTCCTTATTTGGATCAAAAATAACAATATCTGCATCACTTCCCACTGCAATGGTTCCTTTTTTAGGAAATAATCCAAATAGCTTTGCTGCTCGTGTCGAAGTAATATCAACAAATTGATTTAGGGAAATACGTCCTTTTTTCACACCTTCAGAGAAGAATAAACTAAAGCGATCTTCAATAATCGGACCCCCATTCGGAATCTTAGAAAAATCGCCTCTGCCTAGATCCTTTTGACCTTTAAAATCAAAGGAACATTGATCAGACCCAAGTGTTTGCAGCTGCCCGCTCTTTAATGCGTTCCATAACACTTCTTGATTCCATTTTTCACGCAGTGGAGGTGACCATACGTATTTGGCTCCTTCAAAATCTGGCTTTTCTAAATATGATTGATCAAGCACTAAATATTGCGGACAAGTCTCTCCGAATACTTGATATCCTTTTTGGCGAGCTGCTGCAATTTTTTCAACCGCATCTGCGCAGGTTACATGAACAACATACAATTGAGAATCAGCAAGCCCCGTTAGTTCTGCCGCCCTTCCTGTTGCTTCTCCTTCTAATTCCTGTGGCCGTGTTAAAGCATGATAAATTGGATCTGTATTGCCATCCTCCAATGCTTTATTTACTAAATAATCAATGACATCACCATTTTCGGCATGAACCATAACAAGCGCACCCTGCTCTTTTGCTGTGAGAAGTGTTCGAAAAAGGGTTGCATCATCCGCTTGAAACACATTTTTATACGCCATAAAAATTTTAAAAGAGGTGATTCCTTCTTCTTCAATAATTTTTGGAATTTCATCTAATACGGTGTCGTTTACTTCACTAATCATCAGATGGAATCCATAATCAATAACTGCTTTTTCCTCTGATTTATTCCGCCATTTCTGTATGGAATTTTTTAATGGTTCCCCTTTATTGGTTAGACAAAAATCAATAACTGTAGTCGTTCCACCATAAGCCGCTGCTATTGTTCCTGATTCAAAGTCATCTGCTGTAACCGTCCCTCCAAATGGCATATCCAGATGTGTATGTGGATCAATCCCACCTGGAAATAAATAAGATCCTTTTGCATCGATTATTTCTGCATCGACATCATTTAAATTTTCACCAATCGCAGTAATTTTCCCGTCTTCTATTAAAACATCTGCTTCATATTTGTCAGCTGCCGTTACAATGATTCCATTTTTTATCACTTTTTTCATTTCTTTCAACTCCTTCTAAGATAAAATACAAGCTCTTTTATTCGTCTTACTCCTAGCCCATTTGCACCATATTTTTATTTAGTGTTTGTATAGCTGCTTGGCGCTCGTTCCAAGTCATCTTTTTGCCGTTTGGTACTTCAACCATATTAATCGCACCTTCAGCAGGACATACAATGGAACAAAGATTACATCCAACACAATCGTCTTCTCGAACTTCAAGATATGGTTTTCCATTTTCGGCATTCGTCAGCATATCAATACATTGATGTGACGTATCTTCACAGGCGATATGGCACTTATTGCAGTTAATACAAATATCATTATTAATTTGAGCAACTACTTTATAATTTAAATCAAGCTCGCCCCAATCGGAGTATTTCTCTACTGATTTACCAACAATACCTTCGATCGAAGCAATGCCTTTAGCATCCAAATAATTATTTAAACCTTCGATCATATCTTCCACGATTCTAAATCCATGGTGCATAGCTGCTGTACAAACTTGCACACTTCCTGAGCCCATCAGCATAAATTCAACGGCATCCTTCCAATTGGAAATTCCGCCAATTCCAGATATCGGAACATTAATTTTCGGATCTCTTGCACATTCTCCAACCATATTTAAGGCAATTGGTTTTACAGCAGGTCCACAGTATCCTCCATGTGCTCCTTTTCCGCCTACATTTGGAACTGTATTCCATGAATCAATATCCACACCCATCAAACTGTTGATTGTGTTAATCATACTGACAGCATCTGCTCCACCATTTACAGCGGCAAGTGCTGTTGCCGTTATATCTGTAATATTAGGTGTCAGCTTCACAATAACTGGTGTTTGCGCCACCTCTTTTGCCCAGTATGTCTGCTTTTCTACTAACTCTGGCACCTGACCAGATGCAGCTCCCATTCCACGTTCTGCCATGCCATGAGGACAACCGAAATTCAGCTCTAATCCATCTACACCTATTGCTTCGACTTTTTTCACAATCTCATGCCATTTCTCTTGTTTCGGTTCTACCATAAGAGAAGCAATAATTGCATGGTTAGGGAATTTCTTTTTTGTTTCATAAATCTCTTGTAAATTTACTTCAAGGGGTCTGTCGGTAATTAATTCAATATTGTTGAATCCAGCGACACGCTGTCCATTAAAATGCATAGCAGCAAAGCGGGATGATACATTAATAATTGGGTCCCCAAGCGTTTTCCAAACAGCTCCTCCCCAACCTGCTTCAAAAGCTCTCTGCACCTGATAGCCAGAATTTGTAGGCGGTGCAGAAGCAAGCCAAAATGGATTTGGTGCTTTTATACCTGCAAAATCAATACGTAAATCTGCCATTTTACTACCTCCTTTATTTGTTAAAGATTATTTCGCTACGCTGTTGCAATGATGGAACCAAATAGATTCATATGAATAGCATGAGCAGCCGTTTTACCTTGTTGAGCAGCAGAAACAACCATCGCTTCTCCTTGTCCGTCTCCAAAAATCACATCCCCAGCAGCGTATACCTTTGGATTGGAAGTTTGCAAAGTGTCTGTATCGATTTTGACAATGCCTCTATTATGCTTAATACCAAATGCTTCAATTAATTCCATATAACGTTTTTGACCAACTGCCTTAATTATCGCATCAACTTCCATAACAAATTCAGATCCCTCTACTGGTATAGGACGACGGCGACCAGAACTGTCTGGTTCTCCAAGCACCATTTTGATGCATGCTAATTGTTTCACACTGCCGTTTTCATCCCCGATAATTCTGATAGGTTGTGTCAACCATTTAAATTCAATGCCATCCTGCTTAGCAAATTCATATTCAAATTCATACGCTGTCATCTCGGCTAATGTACGTCTATAAACCATCTGCACACTTTCTGCACCTAAACGCACAGAGCATGTTGCTGCATCAATAGCTGTATTTCCAGCTCCAATTACAGCTATTTTTTTGTCGATAAATTGATCGCTGAGAGGCGGGACTTTTGTGCTTTCTACAAAATCAATCGCATCGTATACCCCTTCTAATTCCTCTCCCTCCATGCCAAGCATCGGAACTTCCGCCATACCAATCGCCAATATGACTGCATCGTATCGGCTTACAATTTCGTCAACCTGAATATCTTGGCCGACTCTTACATTTGTTTGGATTTCTACACCGAGTTTTTCTACTTGTTCTACTTCCCAAAGGGAAATCTCTTGAGGCAGTCGGAATGAAACGATACCGTATGTATCTAATCCACCTGCTTTCTCTTTCGCTTCAAAAATAGTGACTTTATATCCTAAACGAGCTAGTTCCCGCGCAGCAGATAATCCTGCAGGTCCGCCGCCTATAATAGCTACCGTTTTCCCATTCACTTCCCCAGCTTTAAACAACTGTTCGTTATTTTTAATCGCCCAATTTGTTGCATGGCGCTGAAGATTGCCAATCATAATTGGTAGAGAAGCATCATTCAGTACACAAGCCCCTTCGCATAACTCCTCCGTTGGACATACTCTTGAGCAAGTCGCACCAACAGGATTTGCTTCCATAATGACACGTGCAGATCCTTTTAAATTACCTGAAGCAATCTTTTTGATAAAAGAAGGAATATCGATTCCAGTTGGACATGCCTTAATGCAAGGTGCGTCATAGCAATAAAGACATCGATTTGCTTCTTCTAACGTTTCTTTATCTGTTAAATTCGGCTCTATTTCAGAAAAATTCATCGATAAATTCTCTCGTGAAATGGTTTTATTTTTTATTCTATTCATATGCATAATGAGACCCTCCTTACCCTTTTTCAATTGATTTTATAGTACAAATTATTAACTTGCTTTTTTCTAAAATTCCCCATTCCACCTCCTGTTGTCTTATATTTCGGAAAATTCGATTAATTTAGCGTATGCGTGTGTAATTAAACTTATTAAAAGAATAGAATTATTTGAAAAATATAAATATTATAATAATGTATAAATATTATATTGTCAATATTATTAATTGCATTAATTTTATATTTAAGTAACAAAAGATTTTATGAGATCCGCTTAACAAAGCATAAAACCCTTAATATAAAAGGATTATGTATTATTTTATAAGAATATATATATAAGAATTATCAAAAATATTTATATAAAGCAATCAATAAGTATCTATATACTTTTTAATTGCATTTATAATAAATTTGTTAACATTGAGACTTTTGAAAAAGGAATAGTATAAAAAGCATCCTATTTAATATGAGAATGAAGTAATTTTTTTTTTTTTTATTTTGTCAGATAACATCTAAAAGAGGTGGTCGTACTATAGTTTGTTTTAGAAGTGGGGTTAATATTGAATTTTACTAGGAAGCAGACACAATATATAGTGGAATCTTGATGAAGAATGGAAGTTTATGAGAAAAAGGTAATGTCCCACTTTCTATTTTCATTGTTCCATACATGTATAAAAAAAGAGAAGGGCATATGAATACACTGCCTATTTATGGGATACAACGGGCCCAACATCCCCTAGCCAATTAAACGGCTTAAAATGGAGCTTTATCAGAGGTTAATCGTTTTTAAATTGGTCAAGGCCTTTCTTAAATACTTCGAGCACAATATCATGCTGTGTTTTACTTATAACATGCCGTCTAATTTCGTTCAACTCTTCTACAAGTTCTGCATCCAAATAAAGGTTAATCGTTTTTCCTTTATCTTTTGGTTGAATAATATATCCGTTTTCTTTTTCTTTTATTTGTCCTTCCACTAACATTTCGCTACTGATCCAGTCTTTTTGACCAATTAAGATTTCTTCTCCTTCAAAATAGATTTCAGATAAATCACTGTTGAATGAAATGTCGATAGAATTGTTAACTTCACGGTTCAAATCTCTAATATTACGTCCAATTGTTTGATTTTCCACTGTATTTTCCAGTTTGATTTTGACTTTCATAGTCTACTCACTCTCCTAGATTATTTTTTTTAAGCAACTCTCTTGTATCTCTTTCACCATTTTCATTGAGACTTCGAGCTGAATCGTATAATGAAATTGAGCATTTTTTAAACAAGAGTCGATGATGATTCCTGTAAGCAATTTATCGTCGTCGTTTTTGCTTATTTGTACCCGATCTAATACCTCGTATTTTGGCCAAAGATATCCTTTTTGATATAAAAAACTATATACATCGGTTTTTGGATATAAAAATCGTTTTTTTCCTTGTTTCGATTTTAAAGCCCAAAACTTGTCTTTCTCATCGATGACTTCCCCTATATAGCCTTCATCAGCCCACCTTTTTATTGTTGACATATTCGTGTTTTTACCAGTTTTTTCATAAATCAAGTCAGTAATTTCTTTCGAAGAGACATAATTCCCCCTATCTTCTTCCTGTTTTATTACCTCCTTCAATTCCTCGTTTAACTGATGTAAAGTATGTTGATAGCTTGCAATCTTTTCCTCTATCGACTTCATTTTTGTTTCCAGTTCTTCTCTTTTCATTCTTTCACTTCTTTCACTTCTTCTTAGGCGCAAGAAACGGTTCTCTGCTTCTTATTCAGGTAATATTATAAAGCAATAAATATCTTACTTTCAGAATAATTGATACTGAACAAGGAAGCAAGGGGACATTTCTCTACTTTCAATCGAGAGTAAGAAAGTGAAAAGAAACTCTACTGTTTCTTTTTTGGTAATGACTTTGTCTCCAGCCCATTTCATAGAAGACGTATTTCTACGATTCACTAGAACATCAAAATTATTCAACCTACTATCTACTCAGGAAGATAACCCTAAAAAGATTGTTGAGAACAGTCATCAGAATGGAAAATTGAAATGACATCCATTAGATTAAGCGCTATAATAATTTTAAAAAGGGAGGTGTATTTCATGGAAAAGATTTTAAATCAAATTGTAAGCCAATTAAACTCGATGGACAAAAGATTAGGTTCAATGGAAAATAAGATAGACTCATTAGAAGGTAAATTTGGTTCAATGGAAAATAAGATGGATTCATTAGAAGGTAAATTTGGATTTATGGAAAATAAGATGGATTCATCAGATAAAAGACTAGGATCGTTAGAAGAAAATCAAAAAATGCTTATCGAAGAGCAAAGGGAAATGCGTAAAGAAGTTGGATTCTATTATGGAAGTATGATGAATAAGCTGGATGAGACCAAAACAGAATTAAGCAGTGAGATTAAACAAGTTTTTACTATTCAAAAACAGCACCAAAGTGTATTAGAATACTTAAATGAAAAACAATAACTACTTCTCCTACCTACAACCTCAGAAGAAAACTGCAGATTTATTCCATAAAGGACTCTTCATACTTTATATTTCCAATAGGTGAACAGGTATACTTACTCAAAGGGGGGTGGCAGAAATGTGCATATTCGATAAGATTTCCACATTTCTTAAGAGCCCTCCCCCCACTACTCTTATCAAATCATTTTTCCTAATGCCCCCTCTTCCTTAACTATATCTTGAATCTCATAAACAGAAATAGGAAAGTAAGGAAATCCATATGCATATGCCGTTAATTCATATAGCTGATAATAAAGGACGAGTGACTTGTCTGCGATATAGAAATCTTGATTAGGATTAATCGCTTTAAAGGGTTCAAATGTGAAAATATCCCGTTTTTTTATTTGTTGACCAACTAGCTTGGAAAGAACCTCTACATAGGGGCTATTTGGTTTAAACAAATCTGCCAATTTATATTTCTCCCCTGTTTGTATGTTAAAAGTTAAACCGATTATATAAGTAATTCCATGCGCTCCACCAGAATAAGAAAATTGCTCAATCGTTAAACTTAAAATGCCTCTTTCATTCGTTTTCAATTCAAAAGATCCCGTTATCTCGGCTTGTGGGTTTTCATAATAACCTTGCTTTTTAATTAGCTTTCTAACTGTTTTCATGATTTGTTGATTGATCGCGGTTTGAGCAGACTGGTTTTTAAGTCCCTGCACCACTGGTACATAAATATCCAATCTTGGTTCCTTTATTCTGTGAATTGCTATTTGCGTTGGAAAATCCATCTCTTTCCGCCTCCTTTATTTATCTATCTTATAAAGTATTCACGAAACTTGTTTTATTTTCTTGTAGACTAAAAAAAGAAGCTATTTACCTCATGTAAATGGCTTCTTTCTACTATTCGTTATTATTTTACAACGGTAATTCTGCCGTTATTTGTTTTTAGTTTAATTAAGTTGTCTCCATTTCCAATAACAGCATTGCCTTTATATTTATCAAAAATATTAATACTGCCATTATCTACATACACATCAAAAGTAACATTCGATGGCTCTTTTTCGGTTTCCACTTCTATACTGCCATTATCGGTTTCTAAATGCATTGGTCGATCTAAATCTACTGTTTTGATTGATATTTCCCCATTATTTGTTGTCGCCTTGATTTTTCCGCTAACATTATCAAGCATTATTCTACCATTATCTGATTCGACAGCTACATTGGATGAAGAAATATTCCGTATTTCTACACGGCCATTATTCGTTTCAGCTTCTAATGAATCTATTTTTAGATCCGTTAGTTGGACATATCCATTATCGTTATCGATTTCCACTGATTTATATTGTTTCTCTGGCAAATATATCTTTAAAGTTAAGGATTCCGATACAAAATCAAAGTTAATAAACTTAATTCTCTCATCCTTCCATTTTACAGCAAGTGTGTTTCCCACTATATTTGCGGAAAAGATTTTCTTCGTATCTTTGGAACCTCTTCCAGATAACTCTACTTTCGTAACGGATTCCTTTGTCGGCACAATTTTTACACTTGCATTATCTGCATCTACTTTAATAGCAGTAATATTATTATTATCAAATGTCTTTTCCTCTGCAATAGACACACTTTTATCCATTAAGTGAAAAGTAAACAGACTTCCAACTGCTCCGATTACTATTAAAATAGCTGCAGCAATTGATATTTTTTTTCTATTAATCATGTTTTAAACCACCTTTCACAAGTGATACATTAAATTTTAAATAACGAACAAATCCCTTTGCAGCAATTTTTGTTAAAAACAGCATCCCTATCCCAATAAAAAAACCTATTCCACAAAGCAAAAGAGAGAAAAAGAGAGAAAAAAGTTCAAATGTATCAGGCTGAAAGACAACACCTATAAGGACGAGTATTGGCGACATAATAAAGGAAATGCTCATCAACCACCCGGAAAAAATCAATGAAACCAATGCAATAAAAGGCCCAAGTACAATTACTAAATTAAAGAAACCCAAACCAATAACAGCCCAAATAGCTCGGAACATATTCCCTGTTGTTGCCCTGGATTCGACCTTTTCAAGATGGTACGAAGCCAATAACTCTTTGGCGATCTGCTGCGGTGAACCTAATGCCTCAGCAATTTCGTTTTCCGTTTTCCCCTCTTCTAATCCAATTAAAAAATGTTCCTCATAATCCTGTATAATATCTTGGCGTTCTTCATGAGACAACCTATTTAAATCTGCAGATAATTGTTTTAAAAATTGATCTTTATTCATTGTTCACACCTTCTTTTATTAATTGATTCACACCATTAGAAAATTCATTCCATTCTGCGATAAGATCGTGAAGATAGTTTCTTCCCTTTTCTGTAAGCTTGTAATATTTACGAGAGGGTCCTTCCTTTGATTCCTGTAAATAGGTTGTAAAGTATTCTTCTTTCGTTAATCGTCTGAGCAACGGATAAACTGACCCTTCCGAAATTTCAATTTGATCGGATATTCTCTGAACTAATTCATATCCATACCGATCCTTCTTATCTAACAGTACCAGTACACAAAGTTCTAATACGCCTTTTTTAAACTGTACATTCAATGATAAATCACCCTATTCATTTTAGTATAATCCAGTACCATGTATTGTATAGTACCGTTATATAAAAATAACTTATATGTACAATATATCATCCAGTATTATTTATTGCAAGGTACTGTTTTATATATTAATAGCTGCTTTTTCATCCCATATGTCTAATTTTTTTTGTATCAAAAAGGATTTTGTAAGGTGCAATGTGATATTCTCTAAAATTCTATCCCTTTTTGCCGGATAAATTGAAAGTAGTTACGTATAAAAACTATGTTGTTCCATTGCGCTACAGACACTCGGAGGAAGCTGAGCCACCTCGTTGCTACTGCGGGGTCTCAGCCTTTCCTCTACTTCCCGCAGGAGTCGAGTGTCTTCCGCTCCATTTCACTTCGTTTTCAAAAGCTATTTTCTAAAACCTAATTCTTTTACCAAGAAAGAAATGAAATAGATTGGAAAATGGAGCAGCCTGCATACACGTAGACTCCAGTGGGATTAGCGAGACAGATGAGACCCTGCAGGCCAAGGGCCGA
This sequence comes from Niallia sp. WK069_GA_01, assembly GCF_983173855.1. Lineage (NCBI taxonomy): Bacteria > Bacillati > Bacillota > Bacilli > Caryophanales > Bacillaceae > Niallia > Niallia sp. WK069_GA_01. Next base: position 784,036 of record NZ_OZ470138.1, on the reverse strand, counting down.
AGCGGCTAAAGCTGAGCCCCACGGAAAGCGAAGTGTATGCAGGCTGCGGGTGATTACCACAAACCTTCTTTTTTACATAAATAAAAAACCCAAACCATGATACGAAATGTTTTTTACATCCTCGTATCATGGTTCGGGTTTATCTTCGGCTGGAATACTTGTGTCCCAGCTTCTCCTCTCTTTCTATTCCAGCGTATAAACAAATCCGTGTTTTTTCTCGACTCTTCTATCAAGAATCCAATAAAACATGCTGATTAAAATCATGCCAATCATTAACACAGAATATAATGCAATGGAATGAATCAGGCCAAGCCAATGAGCAGCAAAGCCAAGTCCTAATACAGGGATACTAACACCTAAATACGTTAATACATAAAAGGATGCGATAATGTCACCTCGTGATTGAGTTGGTGATATTTTATTGGTTAATGCCAAGCTCCCTGCAAAAGTTGGTCCATGTCCAAATCCAATTAAAATAGTTGTTAAGAATAAAAGGAAAAGTGATTTTGTTGATAAGGTTAATACTAAAGCAATGAGTCCTAATATTAGCAGAATATATCCGATTAGAACCATATTTTGTATCTGACATTTTTTCAAAACCATTTGACTAACGGTTGAAATAATAAGAACGAGCGCAACAATTGCTCCTGAAATGCCTAAATTAGAGCTCCCAACTAATTGGTTCGTGTAGCTTGGAATAATCGACAGCATTAAACTCATGATCGACCATGCGATAAATGACGTCATGCCAGATAAATAAAATCGACTGCGAATGCCTTTTGGAACAGAAGGTCTATGAAGTTGAATGGTTTTTCGTGAACGATTAACCTTTTCTCCCATGTAGAGTAAGCCAATAAATCCAGGAACTGCGAGTAACATATGAATAAGATAAGAGAGTTTTGTAGGAAATGGTGCATACTCCCCAAGAAACCCTGATAATACAGGTCCTAGTGCATTCCCAACCGTCACTGCCATTGCACCAATAAAGGCTGCTTTCATTCGATTTTGTTTTTTATCTAATTCCGTTAATGCCGCAACTGCTACCCCGTTAAGCATACCAACAGACAGACCTTGAAAAATACGAGAGATTAATAGCATTTCAATATTATTTGACAACATAAAAAATAATGATCCAATAATAGAAAACAATACGCCTGGGATAAGAAGCTTTCTCCTGCCGAGCTGATCAGATAATTGTCCAGATAGAATAATGGTTGGAATCACAACAATGGCGTAGATTGCAAAAAGAAGGGTAACCATACTTGTCGATAAATGCCACTCGGTGCGATAAAGAGCAAGCAAAGGTGAAGGGATATTCGTTCCGAGAAGGGTAATAAATAGACTATAAGCAACTAACCAAAATGATACAGCACGATTAGAAAAAACATGGCTTAATCGATTTCCAACAGCGTTCATCGCATGATGTTGATGCATTACATTCACTTGAATAACATCCATTAAGTTCTCAAGCTGCTGAATTACTTTTTCCAATTTGTTATCTTCCGTTGTGAGAGAGATTTTCATTCTGGATGTATGTATTTCTTTATATTTCCCAACTTTTAATGTATCGATATTAAGACCGCACTGAGTAAACAAACTAGAAACCTGTGATAATATGCCTGGCTGATTTTTAACAATGACCGAAATCATATGTGTTTGCACGTAATCTATTCCTCCTTCTTTCATTTAATTTTATGATATCATTCCATTATATATATGAAAAATATCTGTATTATTTGTTTCCCATATCAAAAAGGTATACTTTTTCAGGAGGAATGATTCATGGATATAAGACAACTTCGGTATTTTTTAGCTATAGCAAAAGAAGGTCAAATTACACGTGCAGCAAAAAAACTAAATATGGAACAGCCACCTTTAAGTCGACAATTAAAATTAATAGAGGAAGAACTTGGTGTCACATTATTTGATCGAGACGGAAGACAAATGAAATTAACAGAAGCAGGAATGATTTTTCAGGTTAAAGCGGAAGGCATTATTCATCAGCTGAATGAAACAATTACGGAAATGAAAGACATTGATCAAGGCATACAAGGCATGCTGTCAATCGGCTCCGTATTCACTTGTGTATCCTTATTACCAGAGAAAATCGCTTCCTTCCGTGAACATTATCCACGTATTACCTTTAAGATTTTAGAAGGAGACCATTCTATCTTAGGAGAGTATTTAGAGAATAGAAATATCGAATTGGTAGTGACAAGGCTCCCGTTTGAATCAAACTATGATTCTAACAGATACTCCATCCTTCCTTTGCCATCCGATCCATTTGTCCTTGTAGTTCCCAAGAAGCAGGATTGGCGACCTGCACAGTCTTCTTTTTTATTAGAAGATTTAGCGGACATCCCTATAATCGCATTAAAAAGTGATAAGACGATTCAATTACATGAAAAAATCGTCAACGAATGCAGACGATTAGGCTTTGAACCGAATATCATATGTGAATGTTCAAGTGTAGCCATTACAATGGCATTAGTCGCAGAAGGAATAGGCGCAACGATTTTTCCTAAATCAGTTCTCTCTTCCTTTCAAATCCCAGATATTGAATTATTTGATATGCCTGATATCACCGTACAATCAGACGTAGGTATTGTGTGGCTTAAAAATCGATATCTTTCTAAAAGCGCCAAGCACTTTATAGAATTGTTTGGGCAGCAAGTGGACGATTCTCTGCTTCCTTAAGGATAAATCAGTTCTCTTCTTCATCAATCTATTTTTTATCAATATATATCTATATCATTAAACGCCTTAAAGGAAAAATGATTATAAGTTTGGGGTTCTAACTCCTTTATTTTTCCCTTTTATTATATACTTTGTTAAAGGGGGCTACTATGAAAGATATCATTAAGATTATTGCTGAAATAGTGAATATTATGCATGATGTAATTATGCATATCGCTGCTCGTATTGGCTGGCAGGCTACAGATAAAGATTTACATTTATGGATAATTGGGATTATAGGAATCATATCTTTTTTTATTGTTCAAGCTGTTTTCAAAAAACTGGCAAAATGGAGTATTACAAGTATTTCCTTTATTTATACCTTTACTTTAATTTTAGTGCTAGTATTTGCGATTGAAATACAGCAAGGAATAACAGGTAGAGGAAATATGGAGTTTGCAGATGCGGTAGTGGGTATCTATGGATTTCTTTTATTTTTCGGATTTTACCTTGTGCTAAAACTCATCCGTTTTGCATTAACCTCATCTAGGAAAAAAAAGAAAAAAAGAGACACAGCTCATAAACAGACTAGATCGAAAAGATAACCCTCTTTCTCCATTCCTTGCAAAAGAAGGGAACAAATAGAATGTTGATTCCCATAAAAAATAAAAAGGAAGTCGGATGTGTTTTTACGCTACATCTGACTTACCTACTTTACTATCTTTCCTCTCCATTTTCATTGGAAATAAATTGCAAGCCGACAGCATATTGATGTCGCTTCTTTTTGCGAACCCATTTAACTAATGCCATTCTCATATAGAATAATTTATTCCATAACAATAGGTGGATATTTCAATTTCCTTATAAAGAAGTTAGAGATGACAAACAAAACCAACAATCCTATCAAACTCATTTGTTCTTATTCTTAGTAATAATCATTCCGTATAAATGCATTAACATAATTGCTCATTTCCTTATATCGAGTCCAGTGTAAATAATGGTGCCCTTCTAAACTAATTATCTTTGAAGAATCATTCCTTAATTGCGTTTCATAAAAAGTTACATTTGATTTTCCATCCGCTGTGACTTTATCTTCTTTTGTAGTGAATATCATGACAGGCATGTTAGAAGGAAATGACATACCATTTGTTTTCTTTATATTATTTTTTATTTCATTCACTTCCTCTACCATATTTTTGTTATAGCCATTCCGTGCAGCAATAATTTTGGTCAACTTTAAATTCTCATCAGAGTAAGTTCCTTTATCCGCTATCGGCAGAATATTTTTAGGAATTAGGTAGGATCCCAACCTAGAAATTCCGATTGGTGCTGCATATCTCATATATTCAGGCAATGTTGGAGCTGGCTCATTAAAATACTCTAAAGCATTAGGCAAAGTGAAATCTATCCCTATAACCGCTTTAATTTCATCTGGATATTTATTTGCATAATACATACTATAGATACCAGAGATGGAGTGTGGCATTAGGATGTACGGACCTTCTATATTTGATTTTTTTAAAGCAGTTCTTATTTCCATTACTATGTTTTCCACTGATCGTTCCTTAGTTGTTTGATCACTCCATCCATAACCAAAAGGCTCTACGACCACAACTTTATTATTTTTCCCCAATTCGTTAATCAAAGGCTCAAAATCCAATACTGGTGCCGCAGTACCTAAGCCACTTAATAATACGATAGTATTTTCTCCATCTCCCTTTGTATAGACATGCATATATTTTCCATCTACTTCCACTAATTGTCCTATTGCTGGATATTTTTTTTGCTCAAATCTATTCATAATATGATGAAAAGCAATCCAAATAAGAAGTGCTGCAATAATAACCAAAAAAATATTTCTTGTAATAATCCATGCTCCCATCCTATTTTTGTTTCTCATTAGTCTCCCTGCTTTCTAAAAGAATTGAATCCTAATTAGTGTAACGGTTAAAAAGGATATTTAGTTTCAATGAATAGACAGTATCCCTGCTATTGGAAACTGATGAGATGGAGTAGTAAAAATGCATATTGGTTTCTTATTTGCCGGAAGAAGAGATGTTTTTATCCCTTGCTAATGGAGAATATATGCAGAATGGAATATTCAAGAAATTGAAATTCCTCTCAGCATCTTTAATTAAATTAGTTGATGAAGGAGCAAAAATAGGCTTCCATCAATGAGACGGTAAAATACTAAAACTACCATAACCTGTATTACCAACTATTTTTCAACCTTAAAAATCCCACTCATTTCTCTTTAAAAAATACATTTCAGATTACTCATTTTTTTTATATAATAAATAAGGATTGAACAGTGGAACTGGGAGAGAAATATTTCCCTCTCTAAACTTAGGAAATAAAGAGGAACAAAGGTATGATACAAATAGTATGGATGGTTTACTTAGGATTCTTAGGTATCGGGGTAATCGGATTGCTTATAAATGGCCGTTATCGAACGATGCTTGCCAAAATTGATTTTTGTATTTCTGTTATTACGTGGATTGGTTTATTTGGATATGTAACAAACAATCAATTTCTTACTCCATTTGTATGGAAATTTATCTTTATCGGGGCTTTGCTTTGGCATATTTTCTTTAGCTTGAATAGCAAATATTATGATGGAGATCGAACACTTGAAGAAATGCCTAAAGCGGTTAGACGCATTATTTTTATTATGCTACTTGTTATAATTGCTCCTTTATATTATGGATTATTTCGTTATGCATTTATTGGCTGAACTTTTTGCTTTTATTTAAGGTCGTCTTTGGCATTTGATTTTTTTAGCACGAAGAGACAAAGGTTATTTTCACCAATCTTAAACATAAATACCTGTATTCTAAATGCGTACAAAAAAAAGAAGCTGGGACATAAGTATTCCAGCCGAAGATAAACCCAAACCATGATACGAAGATGTAAAAAGTATTTCGTATCATGATGGTTTGGATTTTTATTTATGTAAGGTTTGTGGGAATCACCCGCAGCCTGCATACACTTCGCTTTCCGTGGGGCTCGCGCTGAGCCGCTTCGGCCCTTGGCCTGCAGGGTCTCAGCTGTCTCGCTAATCCCACAGGAGTCTACGTGTATTCAGGCTGCTCCATTTCCAACCTGTTCATTTTTTTCTTGGTAAAAGAATTAGGTTTTAGAAAACAGCCTTTAAAAACGAAGTGGAATGGAGCTACAGACACTCTACTTCCCGCGGAAAGCGAGTGTTTGTAGCGCAATGGAACAACATAGTTTTTATACTTAACTCAAATTTCGCAGTTATAAAACCTTCTTCATGTAATGACTTAACTTGGTTTAGAGCAATTAGAAAAGGATGATTGATTAATCTTTTATGGTGTTTTTTGCAAACATTATTCCTTATACATAGGGGCGTGCGATGAGCCTCCTCGGCGCTTGCGCCTGCTTAGGTCTCATCTAACCCGCAAATCCCACAGGAGTCTCGCACCTTACACTCCAATCAAGTCGTTTTGATTCATTAGTTGCTGTCGTGGAACTGGTGAAAACATCCATCTTATAGTAATAGACTAAAAGTGCACATTTTGGGAGAACCACGTTGAATAATAAACATAAAAAATCAACGCTACTAGTATTTAGTAATCATACCTTGTAATGAAATTCGAAGACAAGAACTTATTCTAAAACAGGTTGCTTGTAACGGAGGGTGCGAAGACTCCTGCGGGAAATGTGGGAAGGCTGAGACCCCGCAAGGCTTGCCGAGGAGGCTCAGCTCCCACCCCGCGGAAAGCGAAGCAACCCGTAGTGGAAAGCAACCACCACACTAAAAAACAAGCCTCCCATTTTATTGTTCTTAAACCGAGTAATATCAAGATTTGCAAACGAATTTGAAGATGCGAAGTTTGAGTTAACTAGATGAAAAAACATAACTAACCAGTATAGGGTAGTAACGATTTACGTGCTACATTAGAGCATGTTCGTCTTTACCTATTATCTATTTAGTTATGTCCCAGCTTTTTTTATTAAAATCATTTATCCTTAACTACTTCATCTCAATCGTTTCATTTATATTCGTCGACTCAGCATCTTTTCCAGTTACTCGTTTATACAATAGACTTATTTTTTTCACTAAATTTCCGGTCTCCCAATACTCTGCTGCTTCTGTATTCACTTTAATCAGTACTACATTGGGATCGTCATAGGTTGTTTGCATGAACTTATCATATCCAGCACTCCACAGCTCCTGCTTTTTATCCTTATTTTCCACGATTTCTGCTTTTCCTCTAATGGAAACAAAGGATTTGCCTACATATGCTACATTAACATTTGGATGTTGGAGTACTTCTTGATATTTATTTGTATCTTTTTTCGTAAAAACCATAAATCGTCGTCAAACTCTATTTCCTGTGTCTTCATTGGACGGGAAACCAATCCTTCCGCTGTATTCGTCGTAAGCATGGCAGTATCCACATCTTTTATTAAATCTCTTAATTTGTCCAGCTCTTCTTTATGTTCATTAGTAGTGTTTGACACAAAATCACCTCATTAGCGTTTTCCTTTATATTACCCTTAAATGGAATTTTTAATCTAAATCGTGACAATCACGTCCCATTTGCCTACCATTTTCTTTCCTTCTCTTCCATTTTATTTTTCTAGAAATGAGGGAATTTCTACGAGTAACCCAATCCATTTACTGGAGATTCCCTCTTTTTTCCCCTATAATTTAAGAGAATAATCAAAAGGGAGTGGCATGATGAAGAATTCGATTCCGGAAATTACGCTTAATGATGGATTAACATTGCCTGCTATTGGTCTTGGAACCTATGATTTAAGAGGTGCAGCTGGTGTAAATGCAATAACTAGCGGTATTGATATTGGTTATCGCTTGCTAGACTCTGCATTTAATTATGAAAATGAAGGAGCAGTTGGAGAAGCAATTCGCCGCAGCTCTGTAAGCAGAGACAAATTGCTTGTGACATCAAAATTACCTGGACGTCATCATAAATATGATAACGCTATTTACACGATTCAAGAATCACTATATCGTTCGAAGCTTGATTATTATGACCTTTATCTGATTCATTGGCCGAACCCTAAAAAAGATCTTTATGTAGAAGCATGGCAAGCGCTAATCGATGCGAAAAAATGGGGGCTAATTCGCTCAATTGGAGTATGTAATTTCTTACCGGAGCATTTAGAGCGCTTAACGAAGGAAACTGGTATCACACCAAGTGTGAATCAAGTAGAATTGCACCCATATTTCTCTCAAGAAGAGCAGCTTTCCTATGATAAGGAACATGGAATTGTAACCGAATCATGGAGTCCATTAGGGCGGGCGAATAACGTCCTGCAAAATGAGGCAATTCAACAAATTGCTGAAACCCATCAAAAAACGATTCCACAAATTATCCTACGATGGCATATTCAGCTCGGTGCATTGCCAATCCCTAAATCGTCTTCACCAAAAAGACAGTTGGACAACCTTTCTATATTCGATTTTTCATTAACAAAAGAAGAAATAGATATCATTTCAAGCTTAACTCAATCAGACGGACGAATTGCCAATCAAGACCCAGCTTTTTATGAAGAATTCTAAAGAAGCAAGAGCAATTCTCTTAACACTCTTCAGGCTGTCGATTAATCTTCGACAGCCTATTTCTCTCTCTCTGCGATAAGACACATATACCTTCAGAATACATGTTTAAAAATAATGACCTATTGCAAAAACGTGAAAACCCGGTAAAAAAATTGGATTTTTGTGGTAAAATAATTCAAAAGGAGGCGTAAAACATGAAAGAAAGCTATTATCTCAAACTTAATGTTTATATATTACTTATAATTCTACCACTATCTGCTCTTGGATATTATTTTGCTGTGTACAATGAATCCTTGTTTTTCTTATATGAATGGTTGCTTGCAGCGTTAATCGTCATCTCGATACTATTGTCCATCAAAAACATCGTAGCACTTAGAAATGAGCAACAATGGATTGCTATTTCTATATTAGCTTTTTTAATCCTCTTTTCCGTACTTGGATTATTTTTGGGACCATTAACACATTACCTAATGTTTTATCTTTATTATGTTATAGCCATTCTCTCTTTTATTGTTTTTATAATAGCAATAAGAAAAAACAAGACGCTAAGAATAGTCCCGATAATCTTCACGATATTAACAGGATTATTCACATTGTATATCCTGTTTCTACATACTTTGTGGGGAAATAATTTAAGTTAAAAAAAGATATTTTTTCTCTTGGAGGCATCACCATTTTCATGCTGGGAGGTATGGAGAATCAACTTTATAGACTATCAAAATATAAAAATGATAGAAGATAAGGAAGCAATGATTAAAAAGTGTATTCTACTTGTTTTATTTTGTTTCCCTTTCCTATTATCTGCATGTACACAAGGCACAGAAGATACTCAAGAACATGCAGGGACTATTAGTAATAACAAAGCTATAGGATATGAATATACCATAACAAAAGAGCAAAATTCATTTTCTTGGAAAATTGGTTATAAAGGAGATATGGCGACTATCCAAGAAAGTATGGACAATAAAGATGAATTACAAAATTTTATGATGGCTGTAAACGATAGTAAAGCGATAGTTATAGAACTAATTCTATTGTTATCCTATTTTTTAATTGTTGCACTACTATCATTTTTCCTATACAAGAAAAACAGAAGAACCTTTTTAAATGGTGGTGCAATTGTAGTTGTAGTAACGGGGAGTATCGCATTATATATTGCCTTTTATGCATCATTTGATTTAAGTAATGCGTTGCAAGATGCAAAATTTCATTATCTAAGGTTAACTAATTGAGGTAGTGTGGAAACCGTTTCCACACTACCTCATAATCTATATTGAAATTTAATAAAGAGAATAGAATACAAAAACCAATTCTGTGCTTATTCGAAATTACGAGATATGCTCATGAAAAAAAGAAGTATACGCATATAACGCTGGCGTGCCGCCGGAATGAAGAAAGACAACAGAATCTTCTTTCGTAAATTTCCCCTTTCGAATCAAATCTATTAAACCAGCCATTGCCTTTCCTGTATAAACAGGATCTAGCAAAATCCCTTCCGTACTAGCAACAAGCTTCACCGCTTCCACCATCTCATTTGTAGGAACTGCATATCCAGGGCCGACATATTCGTACAAACATTGAATATGCTCCTTCGATAAAAGGTTTCTAATACGCAAGTGATCACCGATTTCACGAAGCAGTTCGTACACTTTTTTTCTTGCTCCGCTTTTTTTCTGCTTATATTAATGCCTATTACAGGTACCTCACTATTTAACCCTTGGAATCCTGCAACTAAACCTGCATGCATTCCACCGCTGCCGCTTGTACATACAACATAGTCGATTTTTATTTGCTGCTCATATGCTTGCGAAAGAAGCTCTTGGGCACATGCTGTATACCCTGTTGCTCCAATCGGATTCGACCCTCCAACCGGAATCAGATATGGCTTATCGCCTTTTTCAATAAGCTCTTTTTCCACCTTTTTCATCTCTTCCATCAAGTCAGAGCCTTCTGGAACAAATCTCATATCAGCGGCACCAAGAAGCTGATATAAAAAGTAATTACCTGTAGGAAGGTCGCTCTGTTTATTTTCCCCTTCTTCTAGAACTAGCACACATTTCATTTTTTCCTTTATAGCAGCAGCTAATGTTAATCTGCAATGATTGGATTGCACGGCACCACATGTTACTAAAACATCAGCATTCTTAGATTGCGCATCTGCTACTAAATACTCAAGTTTTCTTGTTTTATTTCCTCCCTCTGTCAAACCAAGCTGATCATCTCGCTTCATATAAATAGTCGGTCCACCGAGCGCTTCCGTCAGTGATTCTAATTTTTCCAACGGCGTAGAACCGTTCGTATATTTATTTCTAGGCAAGATTGATAAATTCATTTGGATATTCGCCTCTTTTCGTTTTGTTATTATGGAACTTTTATGAAACTAGTCTCTCCTTTTAAATTTATAAAAGCGGCTGTTTATAAGGAGCAAGAATTTCAAGGCGGCTTCACTTGGAGCAACTGCCTTCCACAGGATGTAGTGACTTCAACGTTTCTTATAGGGGGCGAGCGTTTTTATCTGAAAATCCTCTAGTTAAATACGTAAGAAGCGAAAGATAGGTTATCGAAAAAATTCGATGTGCCATTTTTACCAGACTTAGGAACAAGCTCTAAAAGTAGTAATGCCAAAAGGTGTAATATATCTACGATGGCTTAAATCCTTTAGCCAGTTTTGCGGATTTAATTGATAAGTTCCATGTATATCACGGTATGTTCGTTCTCCTACGTTTACTTCAATATGCTCTGGTTTCCATTCCATTCTTTGTATGTAAGCTTCTAAATCATGCTGATTCGGTACACAGTAGATTTCCAGCACATCTCCTGCTTCCATATACTTTTCGATGTAAGTTAAAAATAAACGATTGCCAACCCCATTTACTTCATATATATACGGCATACAAAACAATCCATCCATTTCCTTTTTCCATCCAGCGTCTATCTCCTTCACGAAAAAAAACATAAAGTCTTCTTCCCGTTCAAAATAAGTACGGCTATTGTATTCCTTTATTTCCTCTGGCAATACAAATGGCCTTGAGGAAGCTAAAAAAGTAATTTCAGACATTAATCTAGTTTCTCCTTTTAAAAAAATCTTGTCTTTACTTATGTATTCTAGTAGTCAGTCAAACAAACCTACTGAAAAAGCTCATTTTTGCTTCTAAAGCCTAAACCTTTAAGCATGCAGACATTTGTATTTAATGATAGCTGAAATAAACTCAAACAACCAGCTAGAAGAATAAAAACCAAAAAGATGCCCCAAAAGTTGAACTTTTGGGGCATCTTTTCTCGTATCAGTGCGTGTTCAAAAAAGAGGATAAAAAGGACCAATAAATGCGAAGTGACTTCACTTTGAGCATCGACCTTCCACAAGATGCGGTGACTTCAACATTGCTCTAGGACGTGAGCATTTATAGTTAAAGATCCTCTAGTTGAATACGCAAGAAACGAAAAAATTCGCTGTGTCATTTATATCGAAGCTTTTACAACCTCTATCATGAACTCATATATGATCCACCATCAACATGAATAGTTTGTCCTGTCATATATGAACTTTCTTTCGTTGCAAGAAGCATATAAGCTCCCACTAATTCTACCGGTTGACCAGGTCGTTTCATTGGTGTGGATTTACCAAAGCTCTCTACCTTGTCTTTCGGGAATGTTGTTGGAATTAATGGTGTCCAAATTGGACCAGGTGCAACAGCATTTACGCGGATTCCTTTATCCACATATTGTTGTGCAATACTGCGGGTAAATCCAATAATTGCACCTTTTGTACTCGTATAATCGACTAACATCGCGTGTCCAACAAATGCATTAATTGACGCAGTGTTGACGATTGCACTACCCGGTTCCATAAATTCTAGAGCGTACTTAGCAAAATAGTAGTAGGAGTAAAAATTCGTTTTAAATGTCTGCTCCATTTGCTCTGTAGGCAAATCTGTTAATTCATTTATAGGGTTTTGTTCTGCCGCATTATTTACGAGTACATCAACTCCGCCAAATTCATTGACCGTTTGCTGCACCGCTTTTTTGGCGAATGCTTCATCGCCCGCATCCCCTTTTAGCAATAAACAGCGTTTCCCTTGTGCTTCTATCCGTTCCTTTGTAATATTAGCATCTTCATCATTTATATTGTAAACAATGGCAACATCGGCGCCTTCTTTCGCATATGCAATCGATACAGCACGCCCAATCCCACTGCTGCCGCCAGTTACTAATGCAACTTTACCATTTAATTTGCCTGTTCCTATATAGCTGTCATCTTCATAGATAGGAGTTGGCACCATTTTTTCTTCTGTACCTTGGCCACGTTCTAATGTTTGTGCAGGTTGACCAGTTGGAAATTTATTTTCTAAACTCATACTATCATCCCTTCACCTAATTATTTTTTGTTCTACTGATTCTTTTCCACGAATATGGTAATTTAAACAAGAATAGTAGAATTTATATAATAAAGACTGAGAATAATAGAAGATTAGCAATTATGAACGCAATTTCCACTTGAATAGTCTTCATTACACCTCAAAACCCACTTTTTTAAAAGTAAACAAACGTTTGATTAAATAATTATCCGTAGTAAAAGCACTAGATATGTACTTTTTATCAAAAAAAAGAGATGCATCAAATTGCTATCTCTTTTCATACGTTATTTTACTTCTTCAAGTTGTTTATTTAGTTCTTCCATCAATAATAAAGCACCTTTTTTACTTAGAACCACTTCTCCAACTTGTATATTTTCATCCGTTATTTCATCCGTTATCGAGCATTTCATTCCAGGCTCATACTTCTTTAAAACAATTTTGTCACTATCTACAAAAATTTCAATCGGTGTTCCAATCTCCAGTGAACGAAGCTTTCTTAATTCTTTAGGTATAACAATTCTACCAAGCTCATCTATTTTTCTAACAATACCTGTACTTTTCAATTAAATCACCCCCTTCTAACATATTACCAAATATTCCAATAATCTCATATCAAAAAACTAGAGTTTTATTTATCCTCAACTGATGGTTAGTTGCTTTGGATAGTTTAACACCGTAATCTATGCTAAATCATGATCTACATAACCAACTGCAAAATAGGCATTAACCTTTCAACTTCAAAAATTATAGTTTTAAAAAAAAAAAAATAATTTATCGAAAGAGATAGCTTATAAGTCAACAATCTAATCACTAAATTCCTTAAACAACGACTCAAGTTCTTTCCCATCGTAAAAATCACCATTACTAATAAATTTTTCAATTTCTACTGTATTATCTTCCATAAATTCAATTTCCCAACGCTGTCCAGGTACAGAAACCTCCACCATGATTGCTTCATCTCTTACTTTATTAAGCTTGTAATAGATATTTTGTTCTATTGAGATGGAAGTTGTGAGACTCCTGTGGGATTAGCGAGTTAGATGAGACTAAGCAGGCGTAAGCGAGGCCACAGAAAAATTGATTTTTTTTGAAAAAACTTAAATTCCCATCTATTTACAGTTAGGATTTTAGTTTATCATACTATATGTAGTGGATCTCCGTATCTTTTTCCTTTGGACTTATTCAGTGGCCTCGCACAAGCACCGAGTTATAATGAACGAAACTAGCCCCATACTCGTAATTTCGTAGGTTAATTTGGCAATAATGTTTATGAACTAAAAACAAAAAAACCAAATCAGTGCTACATTACGGAAGGAGCTAGTTCTATTATGAAGGATACCACAAAATTTGTAGGTTTAGACGTATCAAAAGAAAAAATTGCCGTTGCTATTGCAGAAGAAGGTAGAGAAGAACCAAGATATTATGGAATGATTGTTCATACACCTGAAGCGATTAAAAAGTTAATGAAAAAACTAGGAGAGCCAAGTACTTTAAGAGTTTGTTATGAAGCGGGTCCAACGGGATATCCATTATATCGATTACTAACTGCTTTAGGTATTCATTGTGAAGTGATTGCTCCATCTTTAATACCACAAAGACCGGGAGAACGTATTAAAACAGACCGTAGAGACTCTATTCGTCTTGCCCAGTTATATCGTGCAGGAGAATTAACTTCTGTTTATGTTCCGACTCCAGAAGATGAAGCACTTCGAGATCTAGTGCGAGCACGAGAAGATGCGAAAGAAGACGAGCTGAGAACCAAGCATCGTTTAAGTAAGTTTTTATTACGGAATAATATTTATCCACCTGTTGGAGTGAATAAATGGACAAGAAAATATCGAGATTGGCTAGATACGTTAAAGTTTTCCAATTCCAATTTACAATTAGTTTTTCAAGAATATTATCATCAATTAAAGGAGTTGGAACAGCGGGTAAAAAGATTCGAAGAGGAAATGCAAATACAGGCATTGGAAGGAGTTCATGCCCCTATTATTCAAACTTTACAAGGACTAAGAGGCGTTGCACTGGTTACAGCGACAAGTCTTGCGGCGGAAATTGGATCGTTTAAACGTTTCCCAAATCCTAAGCAAATGATGGCTTATGTAGGATTGATTCCAAGTGAATTCTCAAGTGGAGAAAGACGTCGACAAGGAGCTATTACCAAATCAGGAAATCGTCACGTTCGCCGATTGTTAATCGAGTCGGCTTGGAGTTATCTTCGTCAGCCGGCCGTAAAAGGAAATTTAAAAAAACGACTAGAACCTTTATCACCGTCTATTCAAGCAATATCCTGGAAAGCGCAAAATCGTCTGCATAAAAAATATTATCGATTAGTATCTAGAGGAAAAGAAAGTAATAAAGCAATTGTTGCCGTTGCTAGAGAATTAGCTGGCTTTATCTGGGCTATTACGCAAGAAGTAGAAGAAATTCCAAAACATTAATGTTACCAAACGAAAGAAAGTAGAGGAAGAGAAAGAAAAATAGATACATGAGAATAGGGCTCGAAGGCAAAGAGAAATACCGGAAAGGATAACCCACGTGCCTCCTCTGTGCTATATCATTCGTTGATTAACGCACGTCCCGAGTTAGTGGAAAGACCTTTATACGGAAAGATAAAATGTGAAAACCCACGAATATCAGAATGCTAACCGCAGGATGAAATTTTTGCCTTCGTGCCGTGTCCTTACTATCTATTCTAATCAATCAGAAAGGAGGAAGTATAAGTATATCACGATTTCTTCTTTAGCTTAAAAAAGTATCTCCTATCTTAGAATGGCAGTCAAGGAAAGCACTTGACAGCCATTCTAAGATAGGAAGTTCGGTTGGTAAGCTAAAAAAGGAAACTTGTAGCCACTAAGGCTCATCGATACACGAACAGTCAAGAAGCCTAAAATCGCTTCTCTTCTTAAAGTTACCCAAAAATAACCTATCTAGTAGTGGAGAGTGGGAGACTTGACAGTTTCGTTCATATCAGGAGGCTCATCGCACGCCACACGGAAAGCAAGCCCCTATTTATTTAGGAAAAATGTTTACAATTAATCAACTTTTGCTACTTGCTCTAAACCAGGTTATGACAATATATAAAGAAGAACATATAATTGCGAAGTTTAAGTTAGTTATATACTTAGCTTATTCTTATTTTTTTGCTTTACCATTATTTAATAGAGAAAAAGGAGGAAACAATGTCTATAAAAAAACCTTCAGCTGTATTAGTACTATTTATAAATATCATAATCATTTGCCTAAGTCAGTTTTTATTTTTTTCCATAATAAGTGACAAAATGGACATGTTAACTTTTCAATTTTTATATCTTCTGTTGATTTTTCTTCCTATTAATCTATTTCTTTGGTTCGGTAAATGTAAAAACAATTTTTATCATCATTGGCTTTTTATCTACATAAGTTTATTTTGTTCTATGCTTATCTTTTTTATTATTCACTGCTTCACTGTTGATTCTTCAAAAGATTTCCCACGTGGTGAAGCACAGTTTGACTTATTTTTAACCATTTTTGTATTTTCATTCTTACAAGTAATTATATTGATTTTTTTTAATGGCATTACTTATTTACTTTATAAATGGCAGTCTTATCTACTATTTAAAAAGAAGTAATGATGAAATAGAGAACCGTTTTTATACGGTTATTAAATCAGCAGGAGGCAGGGAATCCTCCCTCTTCCTCCTAAAAAAGACCCACTCTCAAAGAAGGCAGGTCCTAAACTAGTAGTGCGTGTTCAAAAAGGAGGATAAAAAGGACCGAGAAGTTCGAGGCGGTTTGCTCCCGAGCATCACCCTTTCACAGGATGTGATGACTTCCACGTTGCTCACAGGACGTGAGCGTTTTTAGTGGAAGAACCTCTAGTTAATACGTGAGAAGCGGAGAAGCAAACCAACGAAGAAATTCGATATGTCATTTTTACCGGACTTTTTGAACAACCTCTAGTATTTATTTCTCTTTACTATGCCATTTCCACGCACTGCTAATAATTTCTTCTAAACTAAATTTTGGTTCCCAGCCAAGCTCTTGTTGAATCTTCTCTGATGAAGCAACTAACTTAGCAGGATCTCCGGCACGGCGGTCTGCGTATTCAATATTCGCTTTACGGCCGGTCACGTTCTCACATGTTTCGATTACTTCTTTTACAGAAAAGCCATTGCCGTTTCCTAGGTTATAGGTTGCTGTTCTTTTTGTTCCAGACAGCAGTGCTTCTAATGCAAGAATATGGGCATTTGCTAGATCTGTTGTGTGGATATAATCACGGATACACGTACCATCTGGCGTATCATAATCTGTACCGAATACACTAATTTTCTCTCTTTCTCCTAATAAATGCTGGAGAATAATCGGAATTAAATGTGTTTCTGGATCATGACTCTCTCCAATTTCAGCAGAAGCATGTGCCCCAGCAACGTTAAAGTAACGAAGCACTACATAATTTAATCCATATGCAGCAGAGAAATCAGATAAGATATGCTCCACCATTAATTTCGACTGACCATATGGATTAATCGGTGCATTCGGCTGCGTTTCATCAATTAAATCGACATTTGGAATGCCATATGTTGCTGCAGTAGACGAAAAAATAAAATTCTTCACCTCATGATCAATCATTGCTTTTAATAAAGTAAGGGTCGCTGCCACATTGTTTTCATAGTATTTGTACGGATCTATCACAGACTCCCCTACTAAACTATTTGCTGCAAAATGCATCACTGCTTTAATAGGATAGGTAGTGAATACTTTATCTAAAACTGATCGATCCCCAAGATTTCCCTCTACGAAAGTGGCTCTTGGATCTACCAGACTTTTAAAACCTGTTGATAAATTATCTAAAACAACCACTTCTTCTTTTTCGATCAATTCTTTGACAAGATGACTACCTACATAGCCAGCTCCACCTACTACTAGAATCATACCAACATCTCCTTGTACTCATATAGTTTCTATCTTAGCATAAAAACAAATTTCCATATATATGCTTTCCTTAGTGTTTTTGAAAAAGGAATTTGTTTAGCATTCTATAACGATTTACATAACTGTCTGTTGGCATATTCTCTTCAGCACATATTGCAAAGAAGACAAAACGGATAACAACTACTAGTCTTTAACCATGATGAAGTAATGTGTATTGTTTAGCTAAAAACGATGGCGTATATGGCATATCGTTTTGAAGCCATGCAATAATGGTACCTATTAAAGCCGAAGAATTATGCCATATTAAAATATCTTTCTGAACGCCTGCTACTAGAAAGTTATCCCCCGTTTTCTCTATTCTTGCAACTATTATATCCTGCAAAAATAGTAGTAAGCGATCTCTAAAGATTGGGATTCGCTTAGAAGCAAGAATAACTTTATAGAAATCCACTTGTTCGGCTATATGCTCAAGAAGCCTCATTAACATTGTCCAATCTCGATCTTTATCTTCTTTATGATTCATTGATGTTTCTTTCAATACCGTGGATATTTCCTCTATCATATCGTCTGCCATTTTTTCCAACATGTTTGGAATATCCCGATAATGAAGATAAAAGGTAACTCGATTAATAGTTGCTCGCTCCGCTAAACGATTTACAGATATTTTCTGCATATCCATTTCCTGAATTAATTCAACAAAAGCATCTCTAAGCAACTTGCGAGTACGCGTAACACGAGGATCTGTGTGCGTTTTTTTAAAGTCCATCCTATCTCTATCCCTTCTTTTACATATAAAACTACATTTTCAATGATTTTGTCGTAAAAATTAAAAATAAACTACAAAAAAGATTATTTATGTTAATTAATTTACACTTTAGCCATAATTGTAACTTGTCAATGGCATTTATACTGCTTATAATCTCCTTTATACAATGTTAATTATACAACATGTTGTAAATTTAGTGTAAACTTGATTCGAAAGGATGAATTTGATTGAATAAAAACGCAACAGAAGATCGGTCTATAAAAAAGGGGCCAATACTGTTTATTATGATTTTGGGGGCTTTCCTTGCGACATTTAATCAAACGATCATGAGTGTTGCTATCCCGGAATTAATGAATGATTTTGGTATTCTCGCTTCAACGGCTCAGTGGTTGACAACAGGTTACATGCTAGTAAATGGTGTTCTAATTCCCATCACTGCCTTTTTAATGCAAAGATTTACTACTCGTCAGCTGTTTCAAAGTTCTATGATTATTTTTCTTGTTGGTACGATTGTATCAGCAGTCGCAGCTAATTTTCCTGTTCTACTGACAGGTCGACTAATTCAAGCAGCCGGTGCTGGCATTATTATGCCGTTGCTTATGAATGTTGTTTTAACCCTTTTCCCACCAGCGAAAAGAGGAGCAGCTATGGGTATGGTAGGGCTAGCTATTATTTTTGCTCCTGCAATTGGACCAACGCTTACTGGTTATGTTCTAGAGCATTTCCCTTGGCAAGCGATGTTTTATGGCATGATTCCTTTTACTATTATTATCATTATATGCGGGCTTATCTATTTAAAAAATGTATCGGAAACTAGCCGTGCTAAAGTTGATATGATTAGTGTTATCCTTTCCACTATCGGATTTGGTGCTCTATTATATGGCTTCAGCATAGCCGGCAATGAAGGCTGGTCCAGTGCAGTCGTAATACTTTCTCTGATTGCAGGAGTCCTTGCCATTGTCTTATTTACTTGGAGACAATTAGTTTCTACTAATCCGCTTCTTGACTTGCGGGCTTTTAAATACAATATGTTTTCCTTAACTACTATTATTAATATTGGGGTTACAATGATGATGTATGCAGATATGATGCTGCTGCCTCTCTACCTTCAAAATGCCCGTGGCTTTACCGCTCTAGAATCTGGTTTATTGATGCTTCCTGGAGCACTTCTGATGGGCTTATTAAGTCCGGCAGTTGGAAAACTTTTTGACAGATTCGGGGCAAAATGGCTTTCTGTTATCGGTATCGCCATTATTATTATTACAACTTTCAGCTTTATAGATTTGACAGACTCTACCAGCTATACGTATCTTATTATCATGTCAACAGGTCGACGTATTGGAATGGCTCTGTTTCTAATGCCAATTCAGACTGCAGGTTTAAATCAATTGCCATCCCGGCTTAATGCGCATGGTACCGCTATTTCCAATACGATAAGACAGGTTGCTGGAGCTGTCGGTACTTCTCTACTAGTTACTGTTATGACAAATAGCACCAAAAATCACCTTCAAGATGCAATGAAAGAAGGAGCGAACGGTGCAACACAACAACATATGTTAATGGAAGCTTCCATTCAGGGAATAAATGATGCCTATTTCGTTGTTCTTATCATCGGCTTTGTCAGTTTGCTGCTTGCCTTCTTTATCAAACGTGTTGAACAGGCTTCAGAAGAAGATACCAGCAAGAAGAAAAGCAATGGAAAACGAACGAAAATGGAAGATGCTCTTGAATAAACCAGTTCTCCATCTTTCACTTAAGGCTGTTCAACTGATCAACTTTTGGACATAAACTACCCACAGAAGAGTTTCCTTTCTAATGGGTAAATATTCTTTTTAAACTTTAGAGAATCATCTGATTTATGTCAGAGGATTCTCTTTTTTTGTTCCTTAACACTGGTAAAAAAGTGCAACCATTTAGCGGTTTAACTACTTGAATTTAAAAACTATCTATTCTCTAAAAGTACAGACTTTCCTCATTAAAGATTCAATTATTGTTGCAAAAAGTACATGAAAGAGTGACCTCCTGTTCATACTATTACTTAGGAGGTTTACCGTCTTATGAAACAATTATGTATGGCTATTTTTTTGTTTGTAGCCCAACCCATTGAGCATCCGAATAACTTAACGGTGACACAGCAAGAACAGACGATTGCCACTGTGAATCGTGAAAATTTTACGAGCCCCTTGTTCGGTACTTCCATGATTAACGAAGAAAAATACAAGCAATTCATCAATAAACTTAATCAGCAAATATCTCAAGCTCCTATAAATGCCAAAATCAATGATCAAGGAAATATTATTCCCGAAAAAAAAGGCTACATACTTAATAAACAGCAATTTATGGAACAATTTTATGAGTATTTTTTTGGAAAAGGAGCTTCTACAATAGAAGTACCGAAGATGGAGGTTTATCCGAAAGTGGACAGTGAGTTGCTATCCAATATCCGCGTACAACGGATTGGCCAGTACGTGACTTCCTTTAATGCAAACAATAAAAATCGTTCGCATAATATCTCGCTTGCCGCAAATGCGATTGATAACTATGTTATTTTCCCAAACGAAACGTTTTCATTTAACCAAGTTGTAGGAATGCGAACGACAAAAGAAGGATACATGCGTGCTCCCATTATTGTCAAAGGAGAATTTTCAGAAGGAATTGGCGGGGGAATTTGTCAGGTATCATCCACATTGTTTAACGCTGTAGATCGAGCCGGATTAAAAATCGTGCAGCGCTATTCCCATAGTAGACGCGTATCTTATGTTCCATCTGGTCGTGATGCTACCGTAAGTTGGTATGGACCAGACTTTCGCTTTCAAAATAAATTTAACCAGCCGATATTAATTCGGGCAAAAGGGGACAAAGGTAGGATGGTTGTCACACTTTATTCGTCTGAGATTATTAATTACAAATCACGAAACGTTCCAAGCGCCTCAGCTCGGTTGTCAAAAGAAACCAAAGCAAAAGCAGAAATGAATGAGCAAATCCCATATTAATCAAATCACTTAATAAAATAAATTGGGAGCAAAGCATACAACATCTACAAAAAGAACCCATTAGAAAAAGCCTGTTTTCATCCATTAAGATAAAAGCAGGCTTTTTTCACCATAATAGGTATATTTACAAGTAGAGAAGCGCTTTTCTTAATGGGCGTACTCCGGTTGGAATCTGGCATCTTGTAAAATACGTTCCATACGTTCAAAATGCTCCGTCTCATCAAGAATAATATCCTCTAATTTAATAGCAAGATCTTTTAATCCTAATTCTTCCGCTTGTTCAATACGAGCTTTATATCGTTTAATTGTATCTTCTTCTGCATTTCGTGCTTCCACAAGCATATCCTTTAATTCCGTTACTTGTTTAACAGGAGCTGGAGTCGTTGTTGGCGTACCACCGTAAATAGAAATTTTTTCAGAAAGGTACAATGCATGACCTTGTTCATCAGGGATCTCTTTTTCAAAAAATGGTTTGAACATTTCGTAGTGAATCCCCTTAATCGTCGCTGCATAATACGTGTATTGAATCGCAGCAGCATACTCATTAGCAAGATCAGTATTTAAATCCTCGATTAGTTCTTTCATTTTTTGTTCCATAAAAAACACCCTTTCTTTTATGTCTATATTAAAGGGTACCCTTCATAAAAAGGGATAAACATATTTTGTGTCAAGAACACAAAATACGAAAATATCCAATCATTACTTCCCTATTGGCTACATGTCTCCTTTATTTCAAGCAATACCGCTTCCTCTGTTGCAGGAATTATTAATTTTTCATCAATATTTTAACAGCTGATTTTACTTTCTTAATTTTTGCAATTTATATTGGTAAGCAATGTATGGGAATGCTAGGAAAATGTACAAACTCACTCAGGCTACCCTGTGCACTCTCAATGAGTCCACAGCCTGCATACACTTCGCTTTCCATGGGGCGGGCGGTCTCAATGGAAAACGGTTATTGTATTTTTTCTTTTAATTATTTCACATCTTGAACATACATAGCGTAATCTTTCCCTTCTCCATTAACGACTAATGCTCCATCATTGGTAAAGCGTGGTTTGACAAGTCGTTCTTTCACTTGATTAAACGTTGGAAGGGCTACAATTTTATCTTTTTTCATACGATATAATTTCACTGTATTGGAACCCTTTGATGGAATACTTAATGCTACAAAATCTTTAAACACTGCATATGCGTCAAACTTTGGTGTTTTTACCTGATGTAATTTCCCATCAGCTAAATCAATATAAGCTAAAATTGGTATTTCTCCTTCATTACTTAACTCAGCATATATTTTGTGATCGGTTAATGTAACATTCACAACAGAATCATATGGAACATCATACGCCGCAATTTGTTTTTTCTTATGCAAGTCATACAAAAAATAAGTGGTTTTAATCTTATTATCTATTCTATATTGTTCTGGAATGACCATTAAACCATCTTGCACAGCTGCAATACTATTTGACCCAATACCTGTCGCTTCTAAAATTTCCGATTCTATCATGGTAGTTAAGTTCATACTTTTATATCCAACAGACTCCCCGTTTTCTCCATAAGACCTATAAAGAAAGGTATCTTCATCCAGTTGAAAATCGCTGATTGCTTTAATGGTTAATTTCTTCATTTCATCATTTTGACGATTTAATGCATAAACAGTATTGCTATTATCCTCTAACCACACTAGCCAATTTTTATTGACAGCAATATCAAAAATAGACATATTTTCTTTCGGCTTAACAAGTACTTTTTTCTCATCAGATTGAACGGAATAAGCAAAAATCCCACCTTTATCGATATAGACAAATTCATTTGTATCTTTTACATAAATGGAGCGAATTAAGGAGGAATATTCGACATCGGTTATGGTTACCTTTTCTAGTTGTTTGCTGCTGAATTGTTGTACCTGTCTCTCCTCCATCCATTTTTGTACAGATGGACCAGTTAAAATACCAAATAATCCAATGATGGCAATCGTACTTAAAAGTGGTTTTACTAAACGAAATCGAAGCGAATTTTTTCGATTTAAGCGTTCGTGTGCTTTATTCATGATTTTTTGTTTATGTCCCTCCGTTAAAGTAATATCGTCTGGTATCGATTGATCCAATTGGTGTTTAACGCTCTTTAACATGCTCCATCTCCTCCTCGCTTAATGTGAAACGCGCCTTTTTTCTTCCTCTAGCCAATCGCGTTTTAATTGTATTCGTTGAACAATTTAGCACCTCTCCAATTTCCACAACAGTTAATTCCGCATAGTAATGCAGCCATAACACTTCTTTATATTTCTGTGGCAGCTTGTTAAGTAATTCAATCATATAGCCGATACTCTCTTGCTTTAAATATTCTTCTTCTGGTGTTTGCTTATTAACAAGGAAAATACTTGCTATATGTGAAAGTTCCGTCTTCCTATAGTTCCAGCTTTTGAAATAATTACGACATTCATTTACCGTCATCCGATATAAATAGGTTTTAATGCTCGAGCGACCTTCAAATTGTTCAAGATGTAAGTAATATCGAATAAATACTTCTTGTATAATATCTTCTGCTTTCTCTTTATCTTTCACAAATGCATAAGCGAGACGAAATAAATAATACCCGTATTCATCCATTGCATTCACTAGCAATTGATCCCGTACTTGCTTCTCCAAAATCTGTCCTCCTTTCATCGATAATGGTTAGACAATTCAAAAGAAGTTATGGTTTCGTTTTGTAAGAAATATTTCAACCTGCTTTCATGAATCAAAAATTAAACTTGTTTCTCAAAAGAGGCACTCATTATAAGCTCACAAGTTCAGGAAAACCAAGTGTAAAGATACTTTCCTTTCCCCTGCTTAATCCTAAAATCCGTACAAAATATGACCACTAGTCTTATAATAAACAAAATTCGTGACTGCCCTGTAACACTGTGTTCACAAAAATATCCTATTTATTAAATAATCAAAATGATAAAATAGTAATGAATCGAAATACTTATAAAAGGTGTAGGTAATGAAACATTATAATTTATTTTTAAAACGTTTATATATGAACTACATAATCGGCTCTTTCATTGCGGTATTTGGAATTGGTGCAATTCCTATGTTTATGTCATTAAGAATCAATTTTGAGAACTTCCAACTATTATTATTCATATTAATAATTTCTGCAGTGGTAATGTTTACTGTTGAATCTATTTTCTTTTTCTTTCATTTAAAACCCATTAAAAAGGCCTATCTATTTCGATTTTCCAACCAAGAATACAACGAAAAAGCGATCTTACAATTATATAAATTTCCGAAGTTAACAGTATATAGAATATTAGGTCCACATTTTTTAGGTTTTTCATTAACCTCTAGTTTGCTTTTTTATTTTTTTGTACGGAAGAATATGTTACACTTTCCGCCAATCTATCTATTATTTGGTTTTATCGCAGCTTTTGTCATTGCTTCCTTGCATGCACTTATTGAATTTTACTTAACATCAGGTACGATTCAACAAGAAGTCAAATATCTACAGAATAATAGTCGATTCCAGATGAAATTTGAGATTAGACCTAATGGTTTTTTTATTCCTATTCAACTTAAATTTAGACTATCCATTTTATTAGTTGGAATTTTCCCAATTATCCTCATTCTTTTAGCAACACTGGTGAAATTTTCCGAGTACAATGGAATGGATGTAAAAAGTTTTCTTCAATGGGCGGGAGGAATATTAGCCATTTCTGTTTGTTTCTCTACCATTATTTCGAAATTGATGGCTAAAGATATAGAAAAGCCTATCCAACAGCTTCAACAGTTAATGACAGAGGTAGAAGGACAAAATTACGAAATAGAAAAAAACATTGTTTATTTTGATGAATTTTCTAATCTCTTTCAAGGTTTTAATAAGATGATAATAGAAATTCAGGAAAGAGAAAATAACAATCAATTATTGCTTAACAGCTTTTTAACCGTCTTGTCTACTGCACTGGATGCTCGAGATCCATATACTTCAGGACATTCGGTAAGGGTTGCTGACTTTTCTCGGCAAATAGGGATGGAGTTAGGTCTCTCTATAATAGAAGTGAATAAGTTGTTTAAAACAGCCTTGTTACACGATATTGGAAAAATCGGTGTTCCTGATCGAGTATTATTAAAAGAAGGGGCATTAACAGAAGAAGAATTTGCTTATATTAAGGCTCATCCTGTTATCGGGGAAAAAATCTTAAAACAAGTGAAGCCAGAAAACCAAATACTCTATTTGCTTCCAGGTGTTCGTTCTCACCATGAACGATTTGATGGGAAAGGATACCCTGATGGAAAGAAAGGGAACGATATCCCGATGTTTGGACGCATTATTGCGGTGGCAGATTCATATGATGCTATGACCTCTAACAGACCCTATCGAAAGGGAATGCCAAGAGAAAAAGCACTTTCTATCCTTTTGAATGGTCGAGGTACCCAATGGGATTCTGAAATAGTCAATGCTTTTATCCGGAGTTTACATTTATCTAAAGCGGCAAGTGGTTGAGGACGGTTAGCAAAGAAAGGTAGTAAATGGATCCCTTTATGCTTCATATGCTCCAAATAAGATGTTCAGTGGACAAGCCCACGATTATTCCGTCAGCCAGCCCTGTATGTATCATTAGTTCAGCTGCTTTTAATCTTGCTATTGTTGTTTTTACTAAACGTGGTTTTGAAGTTTTGATTTTATTTCTCTGTAAAAATAGAAAAAAATGGGTGTTCCAATCAGTCGGCTTTTCCGCTATTGGATGCCCTTTTTCTTTACAGAGATATTTATCTAGTGTATATAAAGATTCTATACTCCCCTCCCTGCCTTTATTAATAATTCAAATTTATAAACTAATACTTTATAGGTATTAACCCACTTAATTTTAAGTATTTCTCATTGTTTTTCCGATAATTTAAAATATAAACAAGCAGAAAATATTAAAAATGAAAAAGGGTGATTTTGAAAGTGAGTAAATCTAAACGACTAGAGAAGCTGCGTCATTTTATGGAAAAAGAGAATTTGGCAGCCTTATTGCTAACCGATCCTTATAATCAGTGTTATGTAACTGGATTTGAAATTATTACGTATTCACGTCCAATTTTTACCATTATTACTAAATCTGAAAGCATATTAATTGTACCTGGATTAGAGGAAGATCATGCAAAAGCAACAGCAGTTTATGATCGATTATTGGTATATTATGAACACCCAGAGAAAGCAGAAAAAGGAATTGACCCTCTCGCGCTTATTAGTGAATGCTTGTTTCCTTTAATAGAAAAAGATGGGATTGGAATAGAATTTCGATCTACTCCACATGGTTTAACAAATTTACTTCAAAGATCCTCTTGTGAATTAGTAGATATTACCCCTGAATTAGTTCGCCTTCGCTCCATAAAAGAAGAGGACGAACTAGAACAACTGCGTAAAGCATGTTTATTATCTTCTCATTCCATACAAGCATCGCTGCAAAAGGTAGAAGCAGGTATGACCGAATTAGAACTTGATGATTTTGGTACAAATGCATTATATCGAGAAGCATTAAAAAATTATCCTGATGAAGTTGTTTTAACAGGAGGAATGTATCCTTCAGGAGTCGAGCGTACTATTATGCCACATGTTTTTTCTAATTTAAGAAAAATAGCCTCTAACGATCTAATAATCCAAACTAGAATCACTTCAGTTAATGGATATAAAGGGGAATGTGAACGAACATGTTTTGTCGGCGAGCCAACACCTAAACAAAAAGAATTGTTTGAATTAATGGTTTCAGCTCAAGAATCTGCATTCAGCACAATAAAGGCTGGTGTACAGGCATGCGAAGTAGACCAATCTGCACGTAAAATATTTCAAGATGCAGGGTATGGTGACTATGCTATCCATCGAGTAGGTCATAGTATTGGACTTGCCGTTCATGAAGCACCTTACTTTAAATTTGATGACGACATTACACTGGAAGAAGGAATGACTTTCACGGTAGAACCAGGTATTTATGTACCGGGGATTGGAGGATTCCGTCACTCGGATACCATTTTGGTTACTAAGAATGGGTATGAATTGTTAACAGATGCACCTCGTTCCATCGATAAATTAACCCTTTAAAAGAGAAACCATCTATTCAATACGCAGAATTTAAACTTTTGTTTTATAGAAATAAACCATTAAAACTTCTTCCTTCCACTATTATGGGCTCTGCTTTTGGTCTCATCAATACTGGAGCAAATCTAGCTGCCTTTAAAGTGGCATTTTATTATTTACTCTTTAGAAACATCCTTTCTCTTACTATGGGACTGCTTCTTAAAAAGAAAAATAGTGGA
Source organism: Niallia sp. WK069_GA_01 (assembly GCF_983173855.1). Taxonomy (NCBI): domain Bacteria; kingdom Bacillati; phylum Bacillota; class Bacilli; order Caryophanales; family Bacillaceae; genus Niallia; species Niallia sp. WK069_GA_01. Next base: position 756,497 of record NZ_OZ470138.1, on the reverse strand, counting down.
TTTGAAATGAATAATACATCTTTACAACGGTTAAGAGGGATCCTTTAGAAAGGATCCCCCTATTAATTTATCATTCTCCTTTAGCATAATAATGATCATCTATCCTACTATTTCCAGTAGAGTAATATTCAAATAAGAAATCTAAAAAATCATGAATTAGTTTTGAGTTATTATCTTGTCTCCATGCAACAGATACTTCTATTGCATGTGCTATTCCTTCCACTTCCCGCTGTACAACTCCACTAATCGGATTAACGGATGAAGGTGTCATTGCCACTCCCATACCAGCAGAAACGAAAGATAACACGGTTTGAAGGTCATGTGCTTGTATTGTTATTTTTGGATTAAATTCAGCATGAAGAAAAAGTTCAATAAACGTATCATAATACAAAGAACCAGCTGATCGAGGTGTCATAATAAAGGTTTCATCTGCAAAGTCATTGAGGCAAATGGATTTATTAAGTGCTAAGGGATGGTTTTCTGGCAGGGCAGCAATAAAGCGATCTCGCAAAAGAGGTCGTACCATAATATTTTTACTTTTAACAGGAGCTGATACAAAACCAATATCAATTCTTTTTTCTTTTAAGGCTTTCATTTGATCGGCAGTACTCATTTGCTGAAAAACGATTGGAAGAGTGTTCGTTTCGCGGTATTTTTTTATGATTGGAATGAGGCTTTGAATGGTTCCTGTGAATCCAATCACGATTCCCTCCTCTTTTTCATTGGAGGATATTCTCGTTGAAATACAAGCTTGTTCCACTTGATTGAGAATTTGATCTGCTTTCTTCTTAAATACCTTTCCTGCAATAGTTAATTCTACATAACGCTTTGTACGGAAAAATAATTGGGCCCCAATTTCTTCTTCTAATTCTCGAATTTGCCTACTTAGGGGAGGTTGAGCAATATGTAATCGTTCTGCTGCACGACCAAAATGAAGTTCTTCTGCAAGCACCACGAAATAACGGATGTGTCTAAGCTCCAAACAAACTACCTCCTTTTATAAAAAATAAAACGAATTAAAATTATTTACTCTTATATTGAGAATTATCTAAAATTAATAGGCAGTACCAATTAAACTGTCATAAAACGAGAGAAACTATTAGCCGTGCAGGTGAAAAACAAATTACTGCTGGAGTTTTTTTGAAAAAAAAACTATTTTAATTCCCAACACCATTGGATGACATCATTATATCGCAACGATACACCATTCTCAATCATATTACTGGACGAAGCCTATGGTAGTACTGCTTAACACTGGGAGATTTTTTCGAAGTTTTCACACGATAACGCAGCTGGTGCTAAACTCCAATTACATACATTCCCTAGGAAGATATCAACCTATCGATTGTTAATATTTGCAATCTCCATTATTTGGGTTTACAATAATTGGGTAGTAAATATACATATAGATGGGGGTTTTATGATGTCTAAAGTAGCTGTAATAACTGGATCTGGCGGTGGACTCGGAAAAGGAATAGCTAAACTGTTAGCTAAAAACGACTTTAAAGTAGTACTTCACGATATTAATGCCGAGTTACTTCAGTCTGCTGTAGAAGAATTTAAATCAGAAGGCTTTGAAGCAATTGCTGTTGCAGGTGATGTTTCCAAACGAGACGACCAATTTAATTTAGTTTCAAAAGCTGTAGAAGCATTTGGAAGATTAGATGTATTTGTCAACAACGCAGGCATTGATGCTGTATCCCCAATACTAGAAATTGATGAAAAACAATTAAACCGTTTATTTAACATAAACGTAAATGGAGTAGTATTTGGAACACAAGCTGCGGCTCAACAATTTATCAAACAAGGTTCAAAAGGGAAAATTATTAATGCTTGCAGTATTGCAGGACATGAATCATTTGAAATGCTAGGTACTTACTCCGCTTCCAAACATGCGGTAAAATCATTTACTCATTCTGCTGCAAAAGAACTAGCGAAGCATCAAATTACTGTAAATGCCTATTGCCCTGGTATTGCCAAAACAAAAATGTGGGATCGTATTGATGAAGAGATGGTTAAATACGATAAAACCCTAAAACCTGGTGAAGCATTTGAAAAATACTCCAGCGGCATCGCTTTAGGCCGTTATCAAACACCAGAAGATGTAGCTAATCTTGTAGAATTCCTAGCTTCAGAGAAATCAGATTATATTACAGGTCAAGCCATTTTAACAGATGGCGGTTTAGTATACAGATAGTCACAGGGATGCACCAAATATCCTCGGAATTCGGCGAAGTTTCATAGGTTGTACATGCAAACCTTGATTGTTTAGGGTGTAGCGTGGGTTTCTAGAAAAAAGAAGCCCACGCTACACCCTTATTTTATTCTATCCAAAAATCCTACTACTCTATTAATTTTCGACAATTTTCAAAACGTTTCGGGTCGTCACAGTGACCTAGTCTAAATTTTCGACAAATTTCGGGTTGTCACTGTGACCTACTTCAAGTAAGATAGAAACGATGTTTTTTATGGAAGGAGAAAGAAATTGAGTACACAACAAGACAAGGCATTAAAACGTACAATGACTACAAGGCATATTATGATGATGGCATTGGGCGGAGCAATCGGAGCAGGATTATTTAAAGGGAGCAGTGTAGCAGTCGACATGGCTGGTCCAGCTGTATTAATCGCTTATCTTTTAGGTGGGATCATCTTGTTTTTCATTATGCAAGGCATCGCCGATATGACGATTAGAAACAGACAGGCAAGAACATTTCATGATCTTATTAAACCAGCCATCGGATCCTACCCAGCTTATTTCTTAGACTGGATCTATTGGAAAATGTGGGTATTAAACATTGCTGCAGAAGCAATAGTAGCCGCTATATTCTTACAATATTGGTTTCCTCAGTACCCGATTTGGGCATTAGCTTTAATCATTTCGGTTGCTGTTACGATTGTGAATTTATTATCTGTAAAAATATTTGCAGAAACAGAATATTGGTTAGCACTTCTTAAAATCAGTGTTATTATTATTTTTATTATTGCAGGTTTATTTTTAATGTTTATAACAACTGGCAGCCATGACGCAGTTGGTGTAACGAATTTAACAAAACACGGCGGCTTTTTCCCTAATGGAATAGGCGGTTTAGTAACAGCAATGTTAGTTGTTATTTATTCTTATGGCGGAACAGAATTAATTGGCGTGACATTAGGAGAAACGAAAAATCCTGAAAAAGTAATACCAAAAGCAGCACGTGGTACATTAACACGCATTGTCGCTTTTTATCTACTGCCATTCTTTATCATTGTCAGTCTTATTCCTTGGAATCAAGTAAATAATGCAAAAGAAAGCCCTTTTGTTACAGTCTTTCATTTATTAGGGATTCCTTATGCAGCTGATATCATGAATGCTGTTATCTTATTAGCGCTTATTTCATCCATGAATTCAGGGTTGTATGCATCTTCCCGCGTTATTTACACACAAGCAGCAGACGGGACTATTGCAAAGATATTCAGTAAGTTATCAACTAAACAAGTACCAACCTATGCTATTTTATTATGTACTTCTTCCCTTTATATCGGAGTGCTAATTTCTATTATTGCAGGAGAATCTACATTTAATTACTTAATGGGTTCGTTAGGTTACACGGTGCTTTTCATATGGTTAATTATTGGATTCGCTCATTTTAGATCAAGAATGAAACACCAAAGTAAAGAAAACCGAAAATTCCCAATCGCTACTCTTATGGCTATTATTTTCTTATTAATCATTTTGGTTGGGGTTGTTATGACAACAAAAATAGTAATTACCTTCATTACATTAGCAATTTATTTGGTCATTACTGCATTTTATTTTATAAAAAAGAAGAAATAATGAAACATTAAACAGTGCTTCCTCCCATAAGGATAGCACTGTTTTTTTCTCCTATAAAAGTAAATCATCCTTTCACTAAAGGCAAATATACATAATTTTTTTATCAAATATTCCTATTACTGATATTTTACATTCGACTTTTCTCTGGTACTTGCTATTTATTTCACAATAGTTTTTTCTTTACTCCTCTCTTATTACCTGCTTTATCCGTAAGCAGTATTTTATATAGTACATTTCTTTTCTTACACTCTATTTTACCTTTACCGCCTATTCCCTTTACGATTGTTCTATTTGCTGAAATGTTTGGAACAGTACATCGTTTCCTGCTTTGTTTGCATATTCTGAAAACACTTACTTTTTTTAAGATGCTATTCATATGGAAGTATTCTTTTTAAAGAAAATGGATACTCCTATTAATACTTTCTATTGCTTCGATCCTTTTAAGAAGTTTGTCTAATTTTATATTAAAATACCAACAAGGATAAAATAACTTTCGTGAAATAAATGGTAAAAAGAAACATATAAAATTCACATCTGTACAATATTAAATTTGTTTAGTATTATGTTACTTAACGCTTATTGTTAGATTTTCTGACACGTTTTTTAACGATTGGGAGATTTCTTGCCCAATACCAACATAGAAAAGTCGAAAAGGAGTTATTTGAATGAGTAAAAACAAAGGGTTTTTGAAATATATTTTGTTCTTTGTAGTTGCATTGACTACTTTGACTATTATTTCACCAATAACAAAAGTAGAAGCAAAGGAAAATAACTATCAAATTGCTACAGATATTACATTTGCTCCATTTGAATTTCAAGATGTAAAAGGAGATTTTGTTGGGATCGATATGGATCTTATCGCTGCTATTGCAAAGGATCAAGGTTTTACATACAACATGAAACCTTTAGGCTTTAACGCAGCTGTTCAGGCACTGGAATCCAAGCAAGTGGATGCCGTTATTGCTGGGATGAGCATTACGGAAGAAAGACAAAAAAAGTTTGATTTCTCCGATCCGTATTTTGATTCAGGCATCATTATGGCTGTTCAAAAAGATAATGACAATATTTCTTCTTATAAAGATCTAAAAGGCAAAAAAGTGGCTGTCAAAACAGGAACAGAAGGAGCAAGTTTTGCTGAAAAAATAAAAGATAAATATGGCTTTAAAATCGTTACTTTTGACGATTCTGCCAATATGTATGAAGAAGTAAGAACAGGAAATTCAGTTGCTGTATTTGATGATTATCCTGTATTGGCCTATGGGATTAAGCAAGGAAATGGATTAAAAATAGTAACGGACAAAGAAGCTGGAGCATCTTATGGATTTGCCGTTCCAAAAGGGCAAAATGCGGAACTATTAGAAAAATTTAATACTGGATTAGCAAATTTAAAAGCATCTGGCGAGTACCAAGAAATTTTAGACAAATATTTAGAAACTGGATCAGTAGCTACTAACGATGCAGGATTTTTCTCCCTATTAAAAGAAAGTTTTCCTAGTTTATTATCTGGTTTAAAGTTGACCTTATTACTAACAGTAGCTTCCCTTTTAATTGCTACCGTACTCGGCATTGTTTTCGGCTTATTACGAATAGCAAAAAATAAAGTGTTAAATACCATTGCTGTTATTTATATTGATATATTCCGCGGAACACCTTTAATTGTCCAAGCATTCTTTATTTACTTTGGAATTCCAGCAGCACTAGATTTTCGGATTTCAGCAGTTGCTGCAGGTCTCATCACATTAAGTTTAAATGCTGGTGCCTACATGGCAGAAATTGTTCGCGGCGGCATTCAGTCTGTCGATAAAGGGCAAATGGAAGCTGCAAGAAGCCTTGGCCTTCCTTATGGAAAAGCAATGCGAAAAGTAGTTCTCCCGCAAGCAATCCAATTAATGATACCTGCCTTTATCAACCAGTTTGTCATGACGTTGAAGGACACATCTATACTATCGATTATTGGAATTAATGAATTAACCCAAAGCGGAAAAATCATTATTGCAAGAAATTTAGAATCGTTCCAAATGTGGCTAATTGTTGGGATTATGTACTTTATTGTCATTATGATTTTAACAAAAGTATCAAATGCATTAGAAAAGAGGATAAAAAATGGGCAAGCTTAAGGTAACCAAACTAAAGAAATCTTACGGAAATTTAGAAGTATTAAAATCAATTGATTTACAAGTTCAAGAAGGAGAAGTTGTTTGTTTAATTGGTCCCTCTGGCTCTGGAAAAAGCACCCTTCTTCGCTGCTTAAATATGCTTGAAGAGGTAACAGACGGTGATGTTGTCGTAAACAACTATCCTTTAACAGATAAAAAAACGGATATAAACAAAATCAGAGAAAATATCGGAATGGTGTTTCAGCACTTTAACCTTTTCCCTAACTTATCTGTATTAGAAAATATTACACTTGCACCAGTTGAGTTAAAAAAAGCGACAAAAGCGCAGGCAAAAGAAAAAGCTCTTCAACTTTTAGATCGTGTAGGACTAAAAGAAAAAGCTGGTGAAAATCCTGCTAAATTATCCGGCGGTCAAAAACAAAGGGTAGCAATCGCCCGTGCACTTGCTATGAATCCCGATATTATGCTGTTTGATGAACCAACAAGTGCTCTCGATCCTGAAATGGTTGGAGAAGTTCTCAATGTTATCAAACAATTAGCAGAAGAAGGAATGACCATGGTTATTGTAACCCATGAAATGGGATTTGCCAGAGAAGTAGGAGACCGAGTAATCTTTATGGATAGCGGCTATATTGTGGAAGAAGGAACACCACAGGAAATCTTCGGAAATCCCCAAAATGAACGGACAAAAGATTTCTTGAATAAGGTATTGTAGGGGTCGTCACAGTGACGCCCCGGATATTCTCGGAATTTGTCGAAATCCTAGGGTGGCTTTTTGAAAGCCACCCTTTTTTTTTTTTGGGGTCACAGTGACGTCCCGAATATCCACTAATTTTGTCGAAGGTTCATAGATTTCGAGAGGAAGTCCATGAAGATTAACAAACAGGAAAGTTCCCATTTAAAACACCTCAAAAAATGTCTACATCTATTATTCGATAAAAATCAGCCAAAGTTCTGCCCAAGCTACTGGAAAACATCCATAAAAAAAGAAGCACAACAATCAAGTTATTGTACTTCCCTTCTATGAATTTTCGACAAAGTTCGAGTAAGTTCGGGTCGTCACTGTGACCTACTTATACCGAACAGAGCCACCGTTTACTGGAAATTCTGCGCCGTTTACATAGGCGGCTTTATCAGATGCTAAAAAGAGGATAACATTTGCAATTTCTTCTGGTTTTCCAACAGAACCGCGGGGAATTTTCCGAATTTCTCTAGCAAAAAACATGACGGCATCTTCCGGTTCTTTATTAAATTTCTCAGCTAACATATCTACCATGCCTCCTGGTTTGTTCCACATGGTTGTTCTTGTTGGACCAGGTGATACAACGTTAATACGTATTTCATTACCAAATTCATTGGCAAGTGCTTGTGTTAAATTTAATACGGCCGCCTTACTGGCACTATAGTCAATCGCAAAGTCATCAGGTACATGTCCGCTTTCTGATGCAATATTAACGATGCTTGCTCCTTCTTGTTTTCGTAAGTATGGAATAGCTTCTTTTGTTAATCGTGCAACAGCAAAAACATTTGTGGCAAATGTTTTTTCCCAATCTTCATCTGTCACATCTAAAAAACTATCTTTATAGATGGCAATACCTGCTATATTAGCAAGAATATCAATTTTTCCAAACTGTTTGATAGCAGCATCTACTAGTTTTTTACTTTCATTTTCCTTTGTTAAATCAATTGCTAGCGGAAGAAAGGTGTCACTGCTTGCTAAATCTTTTATGTCCTCTACATTTAAGCTGGCAGCTACCACTTTTACCCCTTCTTGTAACAATGCCTTAGTTGTAGCAAGACCAATTCCATCATTTGCGCCTGTTACAATAGCAACCTTATCTTGTAAACCATAACTCATATATTCCATCTCCTTTACATGTTCCTCTCTAATTCATGTTTCCTTTTATTAGTGTAAATAAACATGTCACCGAGACTCCCTAAACATTATTAAAAATTGGTAGATTACATGTTCGATAGATACATTGTTTTGCACCCTATTGAACTCTATAATTAATTCGCTAAATCAGGATCCATCATTTTATAACAGTACTGCTCCCGCTTTTGTTCTGTTGTTCCTTCAAAATAATCTAGTAGAATATCTCTATTCATAAATGGTGGGGTAATGGTGTCTTCTATATAAAAACGATAACTACTCCAAGGATAAAATTCTGGCTGCTCGACCATTTTCGCTTCAACTGGATTAAGATGGATGTAGCGGCTAACTCCTAACATTCCTTTTTTATCCATAATCATCTTGTCGTAAAAACGTTTCTCATACACATGACCTGTTAAACGGTATTTTGTATTATAGTAATTGGCATAGCGCTTGTTCATTAATGCCATTAGCTTAGAAATGGATACTTCCTTTGATCGTAACTGTAAATGGTAGTGGTTGGTCATGAAGCAAAAAGAGGCTAATTCGAAGGGGTATTTTTCGAAGAGTTGGTGGAGAATATGGAAAAAGGCATGAAAATCATTGGCATTTCGAAACAAAGGGTCGCGTCGATTTCCTCTGCAAACGATATGGTAAAACTGTTCTGGTACATGGATTCTTTTCTTAAATGGCATTACATTTCTACCGCCATTTGTTGTTTATTGAGCTGCCATCTGCTCAACGCCTTTACTTCCAAAATCGCACGTTCAGAGATTCTTTTCTCTATATACTTTAAAGTCATACAGTCTCCCCCTTATCATATCCATTTTATCCCAAAAATTATTAATAACAGCCGGCAGCATTCTTTTTCCGCTTACCAATATACCATCAAGAAAGAGGAAACCTATAAAAGCAGTCTCTATAGTAAAGTAACTCTTCCCCTCTCCCAATTCCCTTAATACTGAAATAACCTTTGTAAAATCAAACAATGAACCATTTTTCCATTGGTAAAACTGCAACAAAAACTCGGCAACCTTCTTGGGTATCCTATGATCAAAATATGGAATGGATGCCAGTGCACTTTTCTCGCGACTCTTGCAACAAAGCACCAGGTAAGCAAACAATCACAGTCGATTCCGTATCATGTGAAAATCCCACCTCCAATCCCTTAATTCAATACTTGAAACGTTAACTGTCATACATTCACCTCCAATACTAATATTTTCATCTAAAAACAACTCATAATAGACACTTAAAAAATAGGAATCGTACTAAAATAAGGAGGAAACTACTGAAGTTTAAAACAAAAGGAATCCCTTTTATAAAACGAACTTTCCACCGGTTTGGGGTTTGCCAATTTTATAAGAGTGGGATAAAAAAAAGAAGCTATCTACAATTACTTTACTACAAAATAAGCCAAAATCCTGCCATGCTATTACAAAAATAAAATAATATGCACAACTCGACCTAGCCTCTTGCTTACAACGGAGTAGGATATTTTTTGTTTTAAAGCAGGTCTACCGCAAAAAAAAAACAACAGCCAACCACTCCCGTAATGCTCAGTTACTCCCTATTTCCATGCTTTCTACTCCATCAATCACCGACAATTTCCGGCATAATTCGGGGCGTCACTGTGACCTAGTCTAGCCTTTTTTATAATTTCTATTATAATAAAAAGATATTAATAACTAGGAGAAATAATCAATGGATACAGTTATTACAGGGATGGGTATTATTGGACCAGGTTTTACAAATAGTAACCACTATAAAGAGATATTAACAGCTGGAACTTGTATGTTAAAACAAGAATATCTAGTAGAAAAATATTTATATTTAGGGAGAGTGCATCAAAAAGAAATAAAGCAAAAACAAAGACGAGACAAAAAACACCCTAAATCTGTGCAAATGCTGCTGCATGCATGTAATGAAGCTGTACATGCAGCAAAGATCAACTTAAAAGATTATCGAGTTGCTGTTCTTATTGGTTCTTCTGGTGGTGTTATTTCTGAAGTATCTACTTATACAAAGGAATTAGACAAGAAAAAAAGACTATCCCCCTTTGCTATAGGAAATATGAATGCTAATTCCTTATCTACCAGTGTTAATGCAGCATATGGGTTAAATGGGATGTCCTTTTCCTTATCAAATAGCTGTACCTCTGGTTTGGATGCCTTGCACTTGGCCAATATTCTTATCCAATCCAATCAAGTAGACGTATGCATCGTTGGCGCCAGTGATGCAACGCTTTTTGAAACGGTTCTTAAGGGGTTTCTTCCATTAAAAGTGTTGCAAGAAAGCAGCCAGGAACAAGAAATGCATGGCCCATTTTCTGGAGGGAAAGGTTTCTGTATGTCTGAAGGCGCAGGTGTGCTTATTATAGAAAAGGCAGAAATCGCTATAAGAAGACATGCAACTATTCTCGGTGTTATAGAAGCAACGAGCATCACACAAGATGCCATTTCTCCGTATCAATCTGACATCAATGGAAATGCTTTGCTTCAAGCTGTGGATGCATGCATTCGAAAAGGAATGCCTACCTATATTAATAGTCAAGCTTTAGGTATTTCTGAAAATGATGATATAGAAGCATCCATTTATAAAAAAAGATTTGCTTCTTTTCATCTACCTATAACATCCATTAAAGGAATGGTTGGACATGCGATGGGGGCTTCCACTATATTTCAAATAATTGCAAGCTTAATTAGTTTAAAAGAACAGTTTATCCCACCAACCATTCGCGCAAAAACAACAGCATATGCTAATCTATTGATTAATGATCATATTTTACGACAAAAAATAAACAGTGTATTAATTACTTCTCATGGATACGGAGGAAATAATGGGTGCACCTTAATCTCAAAAGGAGGAGCGTAATATGGAATTTATATTATTGCTGATGGTGTCAGTTATTCCGCTCATTATTTCATTTTTTATTTTATTTTTTTCCAGAAACTCGTTATCAAAAGCATTGTCCTTATTCTTATGTATGCTTTCTTTTTGGCAAATTGATATTGCCATCCTGTATGCAGATGAATTAATGAACATAGAATGGATAGAAAGAATCTTTCGTTTTTTTCGAATGGGAACCATTTTTATTATGCCAATCATGTACTATTTTTCTTATCATCTAGTGCGTATGAACAAGGAGCTTCACAATTTCCGATTTTTATTTAACAAATTTTTGCTTTATATTCTTACGTTTTATAGTCTTATCGTTTATATTATCAATTTTACAACAGCAGGAATAAAATATTTCTACTTAAACAAAGGAAATGTTCTTTCATCTGATTATTTCCTTCCTTTTTATGGGGAAATGAACATTCTATTTCTTATAAATATCATTTTTGTTTATATTAATACGTTTTTTCTTTTATTAATAACAGTGAAGCTTAAAGATCAAACCTACAAAAAATTTTATACTAGGTTGGTTATTGTCGCTATTATTATCTTTATCAATGGGGTAATGAGCGGATTTTCCTTTATTCCTTTATTTTTTTCTATTTTCAATTCAATCATCGCAGCACTTATCTTGTTTTTAGGATTTGTTCAGATGCAATCTCTTAGAATCAATGATATGAACGGGGAACTTATTAGACAAAGTGAACTTTTAGAAGCAATTATGAATATTAATCCTAATTTTCTTTTAGTTAAAAATAACAAGGATCAAATAGTCAAAATGAATAGTTCCTTTAGTCAATTAATCTCCATACCAAAAGAGGATCTGTTAGGAAAAGATTTTTCCATATTAACAACTAAGATAAACATGCTGCATACTCAGACAGAGGATGCATACCGCTATGTAGATTCGAAAGGACAAGTTTACTATATATTATGGGGAAAAAAGAAAATACTTCATAGTAATGGCGAAGTATACCAAATCTATTTTGGCATTGATGTAACAGAGCAGAAACGAAATGAACAGCTTCTTCTTTCCTCTGAGAAGCTTAAGGTTATTGGCGAAATGGCCGCAAGTGTAGCCCATGAAATACGCAATCCTTTAACAACGATAAGAGGCTTTATTCAACTCTTAAAAGAACAAAAAAATAATTCTGGCTACGAATCCATTCTTTTAGAAGAAATTGATCGTATTAATGATGTGCTAAAAGAATTACTTATTTTAGGAAAACCGGAAGCAACACAGGATGAAAAAAATGCTTCTGCACCTGTCCATTTATTAACGGAATTAAAAAACATTAAGCTTCTTTTCCAAGCATTAGCCATTGAACAAAACAAGGAAATTTATCTAGAAAACAGAGGAAAAAAGGTAGCATTGGTGCAAATGGAGAAATCTCACTTTAAACAAGTAATGATAAACTTTATAAAAAACAGCTTAGAAGCTATTTCAACTGAAAAAGGAAAAATTAAAATTATTTTAGATACAAAACAAGGGATTCATCGTATCAGAATATTGGATAACGGAAATGGAATAAGCAAAGAAAGGCTTGCACGTATAGGAGAGCCCTATTATACAAGCAAAGAAAAAGGCACAGGAATCGGCCTGACAATATGCTTTAAACTATTAAAAGAAAATAATGGAGAAGTATATGTAAAAAGCAAAGAAGGCTGGGGAACCTGTGTGACAATGACTTTACCGTCACAGTGACGCCCCGAATATTCTCGAAATTTGTCGAAAATGAATAAACTGCAAGTAGAATAATTTTCGACAAATTTCGGGTGGTCACTGTGACCACCCGAGAGGAGGTTTGTATGAAAAAAACATTAAAAAATCTATCCATATTTATGTGTATCTATATTGTCGCAGTTTTTTTTGAATATAGAAGAAGTTCTACTTTTGAATGGACAGAGAACTTTATACAAGCTATTTGTTATACAGCACTTTTTTTCTAAGTATGTGGTTTTTTCAACATAAAAATAAGCATACAAGCTAAAATTCTTAAATGGAGAATATTGATATTACAGTGTTTTCCTTGATAAATAAAGGTGCCGTCCATTCGAAAATCGATTTCTGACAGCACCTTTTAACCTTCTCCAAACTACTCTTAAACCTACACACACAACCTCCATGGCAATCATTAACGTAACACTAAATGTCATAATATCGAACTTTTAACGGCCGAAGCATACTATAATCTAAACAATTCGATACTCTTTTACACATTCATGCCCCAGGAAGGTTCAAAAATCCAAGATCCCTTTAAATTATCAACTTTAGACAAATTTCGGAACGATTCAGGGTATTACTGTAGACCAAAAAACAGCTATATGTTGCTTCATTACTCACTATCACCAAAAAAGAAGGAAAACCAAACCTACAGAAAGAATATATACCAAAAGAATAAAACGCTTTATGGATAGATACTAAAATAGCAGGAGGAGATTATGGGAAGATTAATTCATTTCGAAATTCATGTGGATGATATAGAACGTGCTAAGAAGTTTTATGGAGAGGTATTTGGATGGAAATTTGAAGATTGGAGCTCCTATGCTGGAATGCCTTATTTTGGAGCCGTGACTGGCGATGAAAAAGAACCTGGAATTAACGGAGCTTTGATGCAGCGTCAAAGTGCAGCTCCTGAAAAAAGCCAGTCTTTAAATGCATATGCTTGTACAATGGGAGTGGAGGATTACGATTCTGTTGAAGCTAAAATTCTTCATAATGGAGGAGTGGTTGCCTTGCCAAAACATGCTTTGCCTGGAATGGCGTGGCAGGGATATTTTGTTGATACGGAGGGAAATACTTTTGGAATTCATCAACCAGATGAAAATGCCAAATAAACCCCTTATGTAAGGGCAACAGTAGTGTTTTGTATATTATTACAAATAGTCAGGAATATTTTGGTTACAGGTACCATATCTATTAATTGAAAGAAAAATGACCAAAGAGGCTGATAGCTTCTCTGGTCATTTTTCTTTTCTCCTTTGGATGCATAGCAGAAAGGAAAAACCTTGTGCAAAACTCTTTCTTGTAAAAGGTTTAAAACTATGTTTTTCACAGCGCAATAGGAGCCGTAAATTTAAAAGTCTATTAAACTATCCATTCTCGACAAAATTCGAGTCGAATCGGGTCGTCACTGTTACCTATTTTATTCTGCTGGGAACAGTTCAGTTGATAAATATCTTTCGCCTGTATCTGGAAGTAAAACTACAATTGTTTTACCTGCATTTTCTGGTCGTTTAGCGATTTGCACAGCTGCAAACGCTGCTGCTCCTGATGAAATACCGACAATTAAACCTTCATTTCTTGCTAATTGCTTGGAAGTTTCAATTGCTTCCTCATTTGCCACTGTATAAATTTCATCCACTACAGATCGATTGAAATTATCTGGCACAAATCCAGGTCCAATCCCTTGAATTTTATGCGGAGCCTTTGAACCACCGGAAAGAACTGGAGAACTAGAAGGTTCAACTGCAATAACTTGCACCGAACTTTTTTTCGATTTTAACACTTCTCCTACTCCACTAATCGTTCCACCTGTTCCTACTCCACCAACAAAAATATCTACATCTCCATTTGTATCTTTCCAAATTTCTTCTGCTGTTGTTTTTTTATGAATTTCTGGGTTAGCTGGGTTTTTAAATTGTTGTGGGATAAATGAATTGGGAATTTCTGCAGCCAATTCTTCTGCCTTTTTAATAGCACCAGGCATACCATCTGCCGCTGGTGTTAAAACAAGCTCTGCCCCTAAAGCAATAAGTAATTTTCGACGTTCCACACTAAAGCTTTCAGGAAGAGTGATAATTAATTTGTAGCCTAAAGCCGCTGCTGCAAAAGCTAAGGCAATGCCAGTATTGCCACTTGTAGGTTCAATAATAACCGAGTCTTTATTAATTAATCCCTTTTCTTCTGCATCTTTAATTAAAGCAAGACCAATTCTATCTTTTACACTTCCAGCTGGATTAAAGTACTCTAATTTAGCAATAATCTTCGCTCCAACATTGTTTAATTCATTAAATTTCACAAGTTCTAATAAAGGAGTATTTCCAATCAGCTGAGTTAAGTTAGTTGCAACATTTTCTACTTTATTTACCATAATTTATTATCCCTCCAACAATTTAAATCCCGATTTACCGTATCGGATAAATAAACTTTACTACTCTTTAAGAAAAAATTCAAGTATGATTTTAGATTTTTTACTTTTTTCAGTTTTTTTTCGTCACAGTGACGCCCCGAATATTCTCTAAATTTGTCGAACCGCTACAGTTGGGGGGGTGTACTTGTGTACTTGTGTACTTGTGTACTTGTGTACTTGTGTACTTGTGTACTTGTGTACTTGTGTACTTGTTAATTCTTTGTTAGTGACTTTTTCATTTAGCTTGAGCTTGGGAAAGGTTCCCTTGCCTAAATTGTGTATACGCAAAAAGATTCTGATTCAACCTCCATCAATATCTTCTGTTGGACAGTTATTGTTCCACTTTCTCTTTACTATAATCTAGTACACTATTCTTTTTCATAAACGGGGAGAGGTCATGCTCTAATCGTAATAAAAATAACTCTACACCACTCCAAAGATAAAATGCTGGCTGTTTACCAGTTTGCCTTCTATTGAATCAAGAAAAATCGGTTTAATAGAATATTCATAGAAAAAATAAAGAAGAAGTTTACCTTTTTAGATCAGAAGAACAAAGATATCAACGTCCCCCCTTCGATAAGACAAACCAGATACTAAAAAAAAGAAACACCATAAGTTCATACTTCTAACCTATTAATTTTCGACAACATTCGGGATATTTCGGGTGGTCACTGTGACCATATTCGAAAAATACCTTGACTTTCGACAAATCTCCCCTTATATTTGTAAGAATATCTGACAAAAACTTTATATTATGTTTTATTCTTATCCAGAGAGACGAAGGGACAGGCCCTATGATGTCTCGGCAACGGGTTTATTTACTTAATACCGTGCTAATTCCTGCAGATGCTTTTGCATTTGAAAGATGAGAATGAGGTAGTTTCGAATGAAGCCATCTTTTTCTTGTTGATAAGAAGAAGATGGCTTTTTTGCGCATTAAGCTTTTCTTACTAAGGAGGATTTACATTGATTGAATTTAAGCAGGTAGCCAAGACATTTAAGCTTGGCAACCGGGAAGTAGATGCGGTAAAGGATGTTTCCCTTTCTATAGAGCAAGGAGAGATTTTTGGAATTATCGGCTTTAGCGGTGCTGGAAAAAGTACACTGCTTCGGCTTGTGAATATGCTGGAAAATCCAACAAACGGCTCTGTACAGGTACAAGGAGTGGACCTTGCAACCCTTTCTGCTAAAGAGGTTCGCAAGCTACGCCGCAGAATAGGGATGATCTTTCAAAACTTTAATTTATTTTCATCACGGACAGTAGCGGGGAATGTAGCATATCCGTTAAAAATTGCCGGGGTGCCAAAAGCAGAGATAAAGGAAAGAGTAGCAGAGCTGCTTCAGTTTGTCGGTCTTTCAGATAAAGCCACTGATTATCCTGAACAGCTTTCAGGCGGGCAGAAGCAACGCGTTGGGATTGCCCGTGCTCTTGCCACTTCTCCTGATATTCTTATCTGTGACGAAGCGACATCCGCACTGGACCCTGATACAACAGCAGATATTCTTCGTCTTTTAAAAAAAGTAAACCAAGAATTAGGGATAACCATCCTTTTAATTACACATGAAATGAATGTCATTCAGGAAATTTGCGACCGAGTTGCCGTGATGGAGAATGGAGAAGTAATCGAAACAGGCTCTGTTTTTGACACCTTTACAAATCCTCAGCATGGAACCACGAGACGATTTATTCAATCTGTTCAGCAGGATCTTCCATCTGACTCTCTGCTTGCCGAGTGGAAGGAAAAAGGCGGCAACCATTTATATCGCGTTATTTTTAAAGGAGAAGTGGCGAGTGATCCAGTCCTTTCTCGTATTACAAAAAAATATGATGTCGATTTCAATATTGTTTATGGATCTGTGCGCGAGCTTCAAAAAAAGTTTTATGGGAATCTACTTGTTTCCTTTATAGGAAAACCAGAGGCAATAGAAGCAGTTATCCATGCATTAAAACAAACAGTAGCAATCGAGGAGGTGAATATTTAAATGAAGGTAGATTGGACAACTTTTTGGATGCGAATCGTAGAATCCACTGGTGAAACCATTCTTATGGTCATTATGACATTAGTTTTTGGTTCTATCTTAGGAATCACAATTGGTTTATTAATTTTTGTAACAAGAAAAGGAAATATATTGGAAAACAAACTGGTTTTTCAGCTATTAAATATTCTTATTAATATTATTCGCCCTATTCCATTTATTATCTTTCTAGTTGCAATTAGTCCACTGACTCGTACCATTGTTGGGACAACCATTGGGACCTGGGCTGCCATTTTTCCAATGACCATTGCCGCGTCTTTTGGAATTGCCCGCATTGTCGAAAATAACTTGGTCAGCATTGATCCCGGTGTGATTGAAGCAGCAAAAGCAATGGGAGCAAGCCCTTTTCAAATTATCTTTACGGTGTTAATACCAGAAGCATTAGGTCCTTTAATTTTAGGATTAACCTTTGTCACTATTAGTTTAATTGACTTTTCAGCGATGGCAGGAACCGTTGGCGGAGGCGGACTCGGTCATGTAGCGATGACATATGGATATCAGCGCTTTGATGGCAGTGTGATGATTGTGACCGTCGTGATTTTAATCATTCTTGTACAACTTGCCCAATGGCTTGGAAACACTCTATCAAGAAAAATCATGCGCCGCTAATCTGCTTTTTTCAAAGGAAATTAAGAGATTCATATATTTCACCTAAAAAATAAATACAAATATAACAGAAGAAGGAGTTTATAAAATGAAAAAAATTATTTCTATCTTTATCTTATTATTAAGTGTCTGGGCATTAGCAGCCTGCGGAAATTCAAATTCCGATGAAAACAAGACAACGAAAGTAAAAATCGGTGTTACTGGTACAGATGGAGACGTTTGGCCAACACTACAAAAAAAGGCGAAAAAAGAAGGCATTGAAATTGAACTTGTAGAGTTTTCTGACTATACGCTTCCTAACCAAGCATTAGCAAATAAGGAAATTGACCTTAACTCTTTTCAACATATTGCATTCCTTAGCCAATTTGCAAAAGAAAATAAAGCAGATTTAGTACCAATCGGCTCCACTCTTGTTGCTCCAATGGGAGTTTATTCAGAGAAATTAAAAGATATTAAGGATATTAAAAAAGGTGCTACTATCGCTATTCCTGATGATCCATCCAATCAGGCTCGTGCTTTAAAGCTTCTTGAATCAGCAGGATTAATCACATTATCAAAAGATTTCGGACTGTTTGGAGATCCTTCTAAAATTGTAGACAATCCAAAGAACTTAAAGATTCTTCCAGTTGTCGCTCAGCAAACACCTCGTGTGCTGCCTGATGTTGCTGCTTCCGTTATCAATAACGGCATTGCTGGTCAAGCTGGTTTTAATCCAGTAAAAGATCCTATTTTCTTAGAAGATGCAAACAATGATAGTGTATTGCCATATATAAATATTTTTGCATCTCGCAAAGAGGATCAAAACAACAAAACATATCAACGTATCATCGAATTGTATCATGAGGAAGATGTGAAAAAAGCAGTAGAAAAAGACACAAATGGCGGATCCATTGTGACAGATATACCAAAAGAAGAATTACTAAAACAATTTAAAGAGTTGTAAGGAGGACATGACCATGAGCAAGACATTATCTGGAATAGAACGAATAAAGGATTCAATAGAAAAGAAGAAAGAACTATATATTCAAACAAGCCAAGCTATTCATGCTAATCCAGAAATAGGAAACCAGGAATTTTTTGCAAGCAAGACCCATGTAGAGAATTTAACCAATGCTGGATTTAATGTAGAAACAGCCGTTGCTGGCCACGAAACTTCCTTTTATGCGGTAAAAGAGAGCGGTACTGCTGGTCCAACAATTGCTTTCCTTGCGGAATACGATGCCCTTCCTGGAATTGGTCATGCTTGTGGTCATAATATTATCGGCACAACAAGTGTAGCCGCTGGAATTGCTCTTGCCGAAACACTTGCTGAGACAGGCGGACGTGTTGTTGTGCTAGGTACTCCTGCCGAAGAAGGCGGTCCTAATGGAAGTGCAAAGGGCAGCTTTGTAAAACATGGCTATTTAAAGGATGTGGATGCGGCATTAATGATCCACCCTTCTGGCAAAACATCTTTAACAAGTGAAACACTTGCGGTAGATCCGCTTGACTTTCATTTTTACGGCAAAGCGGCCCATGCAGCCGGCTCTCCTGAAAAAGGAATTAACGCTTTGGATGCGGTTATTCAATTATTTGTTGGTATTAATGCCCTTCGACAGCAGCTTCCATCTGATATAAGAATTCATGGCATTATCACACATGGCGGAGATGCACCAAACATCATTCCAGATTATGCTTCCGCCCGCTTCTATCTTCGTGCGGATACATGGAAAAAAACAGAAGAAGTAGCAACAAAAGTCCGCGCTATCGCAGAAGCTGCCGCCCTTGCAACAGGTGCAACAGTGAAAATTGACCGCTTCCAAAATGAAGTAAAAGATTTTGTTCTAAACGCTGTTTTGGATGAAGTATTAAAAGAAGAATTAGAAGCTGTCGGAGAAAAAGTATCGTTGAAGAAAGCTACAGGCAAAGGTTCTACAGATGCTGGAAATATTAGCTATGAAGTGCCAACCGCCCATCCGCATATAAAAATCGGTCCAGATGATTTAATTGCCCATACAAATAAATTTAGAGAAGCCGCAAAATCTGCTGTTGGAGATGAGGCATTGCTAAAAGGCGCCAAAGCTCTTGCAGCAACAGGCTACAAGCTTTTAACAGACAGACCATTGCTAAACCGAGTCAAAGATGAATTCGAAAAAGCAAAAGCACAGAAACAACAAGCGTAAGTGGAAAAGACTCCCGGGGTGGGAGTCTTTTTTGCTTCGTCAAATATTCTCTAAATTTGTCGAAAATCATTAGAGTGCAAACGCAACAGCTGAATTGTAGCGCGTATTTGTTTCTTATTGAACTTTAGTACCCAAGTTCCCAAAAAATTTTGGTTTCATTCCCTCTTTAGATCAGAATCCACCATTGCTTGACAGCACTTCTCCCACTTGGTTCTATATCTCTTCATAATCATTTTCTAATCAGGAATGAGGAGCGGTTATGTTCTCTAAAAACAACCCAGATACTAAAAGAAGAAGCACAACAAGCTAAACTGTTATACTTCTAGCCTATAAATATTCGACAAAATTCGGGGCGTCACTGTGACCCAATATAGGAAAAAAAAGTTTACATGTGGATATAGGTAAAGGGGCATAGAAAAAATGCATGGTTTGTTATTGGACTAACGGAGAAGGAGCGTGGAATGTACAAATAATATACATAGAGTTTAAGGCTTCAAACTATCTGATCAAAGAAATGACCAAGATAATTCTTTATTCTATCAAAATCAAATATTCGTTATTAGTTATGATTAATTCTTTATAAAATAAAAAATTCAAGAAGGAAATGGCTTTGCTTTCAACCAATTATTTTTAAAGAATTCTTTATCTAAACAATATACTCCTGATGCATGTTCAATTAATTTCCTGGCGTTTTTAACTCCATCATTTTCAGTAGTTGCAATAAATACTTCTTTGTTTAACTTTTTAACCTCATCGACGGCTTTTATAAAATCAGAATCTCCACTGACTAATACGGCTTTATCATAACTATTTTTAAAACCATCTACTAACATATCGATTGCTAAATTGACATCTGTTCTTTTTTCTTTATTATCCCAGCCAATAGATTCCTCTGTTATTTCAATATGATTATATTGACTTAATTTGTTTAACAGTCCCCCCATGCTAGAGCCACCATAGATTTTTACTTTCTCTAATACTTCATCATCATTAATGAACGTTTTATGGATAGTAACAAAATCCAAGTACGCTCTATTACCTAAAAACTTATAAGAGTAGGCAAGAAAGTTATACATATCAATATAAATAGAAACTTTTTTCATTTTATTATCACCTCCAATTACATTATACCAAATAAAAAGATTGGTCGTCATTTTCATATATTGGAAGAAAATATGTTCTGATTGCTACTGGGGAAGCAATCTAGAGAAAAAGCATCCCCTTTTTTTGACACATTTCATGACTTTATTTCAGATCTATTCTTAATTTCATTCAATTGTGGAGCAAAAATTAAAAGGTTGATGCACATTATATTTTAATAATTTGTATCAACCTTTATTTTTATGATTAGTTAATATTTAGCTATTGATAATTTCTAACCACCAATTTTGGAGAGTACAGAGTGGGCTGCACGATTATGACGTCAAATTCACCTACATCTCTTCCAAAAAACAAAAGAATACTCCACCTAAAACTAGGGTAGCTTTTCACTCCAAATGAATTCCCTTAAATGAATATTCCACTAATTTTTCAACATATTCATCATCCAAACTTTCATTTATTACTAGTAATCGATAGAAAATTGGTCCGTAAATCAGATCAATACTTACCTCTAGATCAAGATCTTCCCTCAATTCCCCACGCTCAATCCCACGTTCCAAGAGATGCCTTGCCTCAAGCCGACGAGGATGAAAATATCTAGTCCGGTATGCTTCCGATAGTCCTGAATCAAATTGACCTTCACCAATCAGCTCCTTGATCCCTTTACCCTCTTTACTTACCAAAAACCGAGCTAGGTTAGTGGCATGAATAAGTATGTCATTAAATACCTTACCTGTATCTGGCATTGGTAGTCTTGCCGAAGCAGCTGATAAAAAGCCGTCCATAACAACGGCAGCTTTATTGGGCCACCATTTATAAATGGTAGCTTTACTAACCCCGGCACGCTCCGCAATTTTCTCAACCGTAACGTTTCCAAAGCCATATTCCAACAGCAAATCATATGAAGCAGATAGGATAGACTTTTGCGTTTCAACATTACGTGGACGTCCTCTTTTGTTATTCACACGAATCCTCCTCTTTAAAATAAAAACGATACGTTCATTATAATAAATATTTCCTTAAATGAAAAATATCTATTTACAAAACCGAACGTTCAGTATATTATTTAGATATTAATTAATAAACGATACGTTCAGTATTTAATTAATAATGGCTAATTTTAACCTATTTATCCTGGTCAATCACACAAAAATGAGGAGGATTACAATGCAAAAAACAAATCAAATGAACGAGGGAAAACGCATTTCACGCTGGATTATATTTCTATTAGCATCCGCATGCGGACTTATTGTGGCCAATCTTTATTACGCACAAACTCTAATAGGGCCTATCAGTGTCTCTACAGGTCTTTCTTCCGCAGCGGCGGGATTCATTGTCACCTTAACACAAATCGGTTATGTTGCAGGGTTATTGTTTATCGTACCGCTTAGTGACATTATGGAAAATCGGCGCCTCGTAACAGTATCACTAATTGTAGTAATATGTGCTTTGCTTACGGCAACATTCGCGTCAAATGCATTCATTTTCTTAACGGCATCCCTCTTTATTGGACTGGGATCTGTGGTAGCCCAAATATTAGTTCCCTTCGCTGCTCATTTAGCGTCTGAAGAGCAGCGGGGGCAAGTGGTTGGAACCGTAATGAGTGGACTCTTACTCGGAATTATGTTTGCTCGTCCTCTGGCAAGCTTAATTACTAGCATTTGGGGCTGGCAAACAATTTTTGCTTTATCAGCGATTGTTATCACTCTTTTATTAATTCTTTTATCCCGTATTCTTCCTGAGCGCAGACCAACACATTCGATAAACTATACTAAATTAATTTTCTCTTTAATATCTCTTTTAAAACAAACACCTATCCTACATCGACGAGCCATTTATCAAGCTTGTTTATTTGGAGCCTTTAGCCTATTTTGGACGGTAATTCCTTTGCACTTAACTAATGATTTTGGAATGTCCCAACAAGGAATCGCATTGTTTGCAATGGCAGGTGTAGGTGGCGCAATAGCAGCACCAATAGCTGGAAGACTTGCGGATAAAGGCTGGACCAGAATTTTGACTGGGCTGGCAATGATGATTGCCATCTTGTCTTTTTTACTAACCTATTTTTTTCAAAACAATTCATCAGCGGTTCTTGTATTGCTTATAATTGCCGCTATTACGCTAGATGCAGCCGTATCGGGAAACCTTGTGCTTGGGCAGCGTGCTATTTATTCATTAGGAAGTGAATCAAGAGGCAGACTAAATGGACTTTTCATGGCTATATTCTTCATTGGAGGAGCAATTGGCTCATCTTTGGGCGGGTGGTCTTATGCTTACGGCGGCTGGAGTTTAACCGCACTAATCGGAGTCGTTATGCCACTATTCGCTTTACTTTACTTTTTTACTGAAAAAAAATCTCCGTCACAGTGACGCCCCGAATATTATCTAAATTTGTCGAAAATCACTAGAATGCAAACGCAACAGCTGCATTATAGTGCGTGTTTGTTTTTGAGGATTGTTGCAGCTTTTTTATAAAGTGTTCATAAGCGTTAATTTCGTTTAATCCAATCGTATCACTCTCTTAAAATAATAATCTTATTATGCCATTTAAAGTTAACATTATTTAATTGCAGTATACTTCCCAGATAGAAGCTTTCTTGCAATTGTAGGGTGATTGAACTTAAACTAAAAGGGTAGTTTCACCTTTAAAAAGAGAAGCATGACGAGAAGAATTTTAACAAACAGAAGAACAACACACCTGCTATGGAGGGAAAAGATGAATATTCTTGTGACAGGATTTACTGGAAAAGTTGGCTTTGAAGTGGCCAAAGTTTTAAAAGAAAAAGAGATCCCCATGAAATGTGGGGTGAGAAATGTAGAGAAGGTTAAATTGAAGTATGGAGACGCTTATGAATTTGTTACGCTCGACTTTGCAGATCCAACCACATTTGAAAGTGCATTAAACCACATCGATAAAATATTTCTGATATATCCGCCAGGCGACATGATTAAGTTCGAAAGTTTTTTACATCAGGCAAAAGAAAAGGGCATCAAGCACATTGTCTATTTGTCCGTTAAAGATGTTCAATTCTTGCCGTTTATCCATCATTTCAAAAATGAAAAGCTGATTAAAAAGCTTGGCGTTCCTTATACCTTTATTCGTGCCGGATATTTCATGCAAAATCTAAATGATTTTCTTGGGGAAGAAATAAAAGAAAGACAGCGAATCTTTGTACCTGCCGGGAAAGGAAAGACCAGTTTTGTGGATACAAGGGACATTGCCGAAGTGGCCTCGATAGCTTTACAAGATACTGAAAAACACCAAAATAAGAAATATGTGATCACAGGTGATGAGGCGTTTGACTTTCACAAGGTTGCAGACATTATGACCGAGGTGCTGTGCGTTAACATTCAGTACACCAATCCTTCCGTTAAAGAATTTAAAGAATTTATGCTCCATAAAGGGGTAAATAAAGAATTCGTTAATGTGGTTATAGGTATTCATTTCCCAACAAAACTGGGATTAGCTAAAGGGATTACACATGATTATGAAAATATTACAAATAAGAAGCCAACTAAAATTACCACCTATATTAAGGATTATTTTTCGTCGTCACAGTGACGCCCCGAATATTATCTAAATTTGTCGAAAATCACTAGAGTGCAAGCGCAACACTGCATTGTGTTGCGTGTTTGTTTCTTTTTGAACTTTAGTACCCAAGTTCCCAATAGATTTGGGTTTTGTTCTCTCGTTAGATCAGAATTTACCATGGTTCAGGGCGTCACTGTGACCTATGATCTTTGAATATTGACTTTTCATTAACTGCTCGTTATAATGTCAGTACATAGAAATTCTAGGTTATGATATTCAATATTTGACCATGAACTGATGATAGCCAATTGGAAGAAAAAACAGATGCGTTCCTACAAATCAAAGAAGGTCTCATACTTTCCAATCATAGCGTTCAATTATGTTTTCAGCCTATACTTACCAATCGTTTTATTCGTTTTTGCATCATTACAACATGCTTATTTTATCCGATTAGCCGGTTAGCCTACCACTGGGGTGTCATTCAGAGAATTTGATCTTTGAAAGCTTATTAGTATAAGCTTTCTAATTTTTAAGCCTATACATAGTAATTCTATATATATATTAATTGGAGGTTTTTAGTCGGTTTAATAGTTGCCAGATTTTCAGCTGAGAAATTAGAATTTGTTTTTGTTGTGCCCCCATACTATTCCAATCCAGTTAGGCAGCACGCCCCCATCTCAATATTCAAAAAATTGGAGGAATAGAGGTGGGGAGAAACTAGCCCGTAAACCTTCAATCAGGGCTGGCTTTCCTACAGTGTATGAGAAAAAACTCCCATTGCAGGAAAGGGTTTAAAATAGATGCATCACCGCACTTTTTATTAGATGTATGGTAAACCTACGAGAGCAAAAATAAAAAAACAGACACATCTATCCAAATCAAAGGAGCTAATAATATGACGTCAATCTTACTTTTCTTTCCCATTTTGGGCATTCTTTTTGGCCCCGCTATGGCTAAGTACCTTTATCATAAGCCATGGATCAAGCTTCCGCATAACATCATACAATCTGTATGGCTTTCTGGATTATGTCTCTTTGTCTTAAATACTATCATTTTTTTCATCACATGCTTAATCTCGGCTGGGGCTATTACGTTAGCTAGTAAACTCAATGTCTATACTTGGTCTCCCGCACTCATTCTTATTGCCATTTGCAGTCCATTTGTCAGCGTGGTCGTCTGGCTGCTCTTTAAATACCAGCTGCGTCATCAGAGCCGAAACAAACGCTTTGCTGCAGCCTTTATTGGGCAATCTTTTTATCTATGCCTAGGCGTTGGGATTATACTATTATCCCTTCTCATCCCCTCTCAGAACGATGATTCTGGCATGAATTTCGCCGGCTTTATCATAGGAATAGCAGTGAGTATTTGTGCGATTGTTATCGGACTATCTGTTATATGTAGCAAAATACCGCATGGGCTTGATAAGGCTTAACCGCAAGCTACTTATATTATATGACGGATGGGTTTTTCGCTAAGCCCATCCGGAATTATGTGCCGCACTTTATAAAAAGGCATAATCAAACGATCCCTCTAAAAAAGACAAACCATATTAAAATCTGCATTCATTGCATTAGGCTTTTCCAATCTTAAATCCATTATGCCTGTCCCCCAACGAATTAAAGTATCACCGAAGGGGGGCTGGCTGGCCAGAATGATAAAGTTAAAAAGATTACTGATAATCAGCAATCCTTCCTCCTATTTATTGTGGTTTTGGTGCTTTAAGCTTTTCTTTTTCCCCTAATTCAGCAGAAAACTCCTCATCCACCTGCTCTGGTGCTATTTTCAAGTTTTTAGGTGTTTGTGGCAAAGAGCCTTTATTACCAGCTGCTTTTTGATTATTTGCTCTACCCATTTTCTATTCCCTCCTTTCTCTCTGTTATCATCTATAGTATGGCTAAAATGCTGAATAATATTTTCTCCCAGCTTTAAAAATATAAAAAGTTAGCACGAAAAGAAAGTTAATTTTTTACGTCTATTTCAACTAATTTTATCTTTAGATTTATACTTATTTACCAGAAATGTATTCATTTTCCAATGTATTAGCAGGACAATATCGCCTTCATTGTCTTAATGCACATTATTAGACATAATCTCATAAGTTATGGATAAAGGAGTGAAGTTGCTAATGCATCATTCTCAGCATTCTAATCACAATCAAACTTTACCACCCGGCCAATACATGTATTCCAAACAGTTTCCAGAAACAATGAAACAGTTATCTCCCATATATACAGTTCCTGCAGAACCAGTATTTCTTGATCATTTATTAATGAATATAGGTAAAACCGTTCAAATTAAAACAAGAGATGAATCGTTAGAAGGACTGCTAACAGGTGTGGCTATTGATCACCTGCAACTTACTGTTGGAAATCTAAATTATCATATTCGTCTTCAACAAATAATCTACTTCATCGGGAAACCTTCATTTCTTTGATGAAGTCTTTTTTATGCTATTATTGTCAAACTATATAAAAGAATGCCCACTATTTCTACATAAAACATTCTAAGCTAATCGACAAAATCCGAGCTATTTCGGGTCGTCACTGTGACCGTAATACCACGCTCCCTTCTTCCATCCTTTTACTGCTGATGGTGTCACCTTTTCCTTCTCGGCAATCTCTTTTACCGTCATTTGTTGAATCATCGTGTAAATAACCCATTTTGTTTGGCATTCGGTTAATGGTTTGCACAACTGCCTAATGCTATATTCTTCTTCTGAATAGAGGCTTGGGCTTTCAACCATCAACCAAAATTCTTCTTCTGGATGAATATATCGCGCTTCTTCTTTTGATTGTTTCTTCAATTCATCCACAAACCTTCCCCACATATGTCGGTAGAGGTAGCTGCTATATTTACCTTTCTCCGGCTGAAAAGTATGACTTGCTTCCCAAATGCTAATCAATCCAATTTGAAAAAATTCTCCTTTATTTTTGAAAATCGACAATTTCTTGATCATATGCTGAATCATTGGTGTATATTGTTCCACTAACTCTTCAAAACTAGCAGGCTTCATTGTTTTATCCTTGTAGAAAAGCGCTTTTCTTGTTATTCCTAGGTACCCTCAATGTACGGGAAAAAGAGCGAACCAGCGAAAGCCGAAACAGCTAGTTTAAAGGATAACTAAGCAAAAAACAGTCCAAATCGACCGCTAAAGAGAAACCTGATTAGAGGAAAATGAAAAAATAGCAGATATTCATCAAAAATAGAAAAAAAGACCCCTTTTTTAAGGCGCCTTCATTTTAACCAGTTATTATTCTTCTATTAAAGACAACAGATACTGCCCCATATTAAAGTACTACTCTAACATAGGATAGGCGCAGAAATTTAGATTCTTCTAGGCCATTAAACTTCGACAAATTTCAATCTATTTCGGGTCGTCACTGTGACCGACTGCCAAATGAACTGGCATTTCTATACCTAAGTTTCCACGTAATGTGTTACTTTCATATTCAGTACGATAAATCCCTCTAGATTGCAGTTCAGGAATTACATTGGTAACAAAGTCAGATAGAGAATCTGGTAAAAGCGCAGGCATGATATTAAATCCATCAGCAGCACCTTCGTTTACCCAATCCTCCATCTTGTCAGCAATTTGAGATGGAGTTCCAATGGCTATATGATGTCCGCGTGAACCTGCAACCCATTGATAAGTCTGACGTAATGTCCAACTTTCTTCTTTAGCTTTCTTTAAAATCATTTCGTGTTTGCTCTGGATACCATTATAGTGATCTGGAAGTTTGATATCTGTAAATGGCGTATCCAATGGAATGCCTTCAAAGTCTATGTCCCCAAAGTACCTGCCCAAAATGGCAAGTCCAGCTTTAGGAATGATTAACTCTTGCAATGCTTCATATCTTTCTTGTGCTTCTGCTTCGGTCGCTCCTACAATAGGCATAAATCCAGGCATAATACTTAAATTGCTTTTCAGTCGGTTAAAAAATTTCATTTGACCTTTTAAGTCATTGTAAAAGGTAATTGCATCGTCTTTATTTGCTTGGGCAGTAAAGACAATTTCTGCATATTTAGCGGCAAATCGCTGTCCATCACCAGAAGACCCTGCTTGTACAATTACTGGATGCCCTTGTGGAGATCTTGACACATTTAGCGGTCCTCTGACAGAGAAAAATTCACCGTGATGGTTGATTTGATGGAACTTGTTTTTATCAATAAACTGCCCAGATTTTTTGTTAATCAATAAAGTGTCTTCTTCCCAAGAATTCCATAATTTTTTGGTAACTTCAATAAATTCCGTTGCTCTTCTATAGCGAGCACTGTGTTCTAAATGCTCAGTTTTATTAAAATTTTCAGCAGTGGAAGCTAGAGAGGTTGTCACAACATTCCAACCAGCACGCCCTGCACTTATATGGTCCAACGAAGCAAACTTCCTCGCAACATGAAAGGGTTCTTCATATGTAGTTGATGCGGTTGCAACTAAGCCTATCTGGTTTGTAACTGACGCAAGATAGGATAGCAATGTCATTGGCTCAAATCTAGTTAGAATATTAGGATGTGAATTTTCATCGACTGATAAGCTATCTGCCAAGAATAATAAGTCGAATAATCCTTTTTCAGCAGTCTGTGCTATTTCTTTCATATAGGATAGATTCATAGATGCATTCGATATAGCATTTGGATGTCTCCATGAAGCAACGTGATGGCCAGTTCCAGCTAGAAACAAACCTAATTTCACCTTTTTTTGTTGATCTTTCATATTGAATTTCCTCCTTTGCTTTTAAAACCTTTTTGAGTAAATTAAGAAAATCGCAAGCCCCTTGTTAAGCCCCGAAGAAAATGTTCCCCTGACTCCTCAAAAAGTGTTTTTACTTTTTGAGACAGGAGACAATAGTCACAGGGGCTAGGTGCTGGCCGTTTAAACACTCGTAAACGAAAAAAATCGACTAAAATAATTGATTCTCATCCTGCGAAACTTATGTCTTCGCCCGGCACTTGTACATTCTATACGGCGAAGCTAGACAGACTCCACATTTTGAAAGTTTTATACTTGCTTATCTTAGAACAAAAAAAATAAAATCTTCCTTCATATACAGAAGAAAGATCATAACTATGAGAAGAAGAATGATACACTAAAAAATGCAAAATTTCTAGATAAGTACCAAAACAACTTCCATCCAGCATCAATAATTCGGAAATATAGTGCTTTGCATACTGTTAAAAACAGTTAGAATTATTTCTTATTCAATACATTCACTGCTAGATTAGCAAAATATTCAGATGCAACTTTTATTGCTTCCTCTTTTAAATCAAATTCTGGATGATGCCATTCTTGAGATCCATCTACCCCCATCCAAACAAAAAATCCAGGAATATAAGTTTGATAAAACGCAAAGTCTTCTCCACCTGCACTTGGCACAGCATCGACAACATTATAGCCAGCTTCTACAGCAGTCACTCGAGCGATTTCTTCCAATTCAGGATGATTATTTACTACTGGTAAATAATCATCCCAAATAAACTCAACAGAACCGCCATTTCCTTGAGCAATAGACTCAGCTAAGTTTTTCATTAATCCTGGAATTACTTCTCGTGCTTCAGGCTGGAGTGTCCGAACTGTTCCTTCAAGAATAACAGCGTTGGGAATTACATTCCATGTGTTTCCCCCATGGATACTGGTAATACTAATAACAGCATTATCAAACAAATTTATTCTTCTGGCAATAATGGTCTGTACAGACGTTACATACTGACTAGCAATAACAATAGGATCAATTGCATTATGAGGGATACCCGCATGCCCACCTACACCATTGAATTTAATTTTAAATTTATCTACACTTGCCATTAATCCTCCTGATTTTACTCCAATGGTACCAACTGGCAAATCAGGTTTATTATGCATACCAAAAATAGAAGAAACGCCTTCTAATGCCCCTTTTTCTACTGCTATCTTCGCACCTTGAGCCACTTCCTCTGCTGCTTGGAAAATAAATCTAACTGTTCCGTGTAATTTATCTTTTTGCTCATATAAGAGGATCGCCGCTCCTAATATGGAAACAGTATGGAAATCATGGCCACATGCATGCATTTTCCCATCCATTTTCGATTTAAACGGTACCGTTGTTTCTTCTTTTATTGGTAAGGCATCAATGTCTGACCGAATTGCTATAGTTGGTCCCTCAAAAGCTCCTTTAATTTCAGCAACAACACCTGTTTCTAAATCAAGAGGAAGAATCGCAATATTATGTTCTATCAACCACTTTTTAATATGAGCAGTTGTATTAAATTCCTCAAAAGCTAGTTCTGGGTTTTCATGTAAATATCTTCTTTTTCCAATTAAATCCTTTAGTAGTTCATGGGACATTTTCATGATTGTTATTCATCTCTTTCCAGTGTTTTTAAAAATTGTTTCGTTCTTGGATTTTTCGGATTATGAAATAATTCCTTTGGATCATTCTCCTCGACAATATTTCCGTCTGCCATGAAGATGACTCGGTTTGCTACTTCTTCAGCAAATTTCATTTCATGTGTGACGATAATCATTGTAGTATTTTGCTTTGCAATCTCTTTTATAACTTGAAGTACTTCAGAAACCCATTCTGGATCAAGTGCAGATGTTGGTTCATCAAAGAGAATTGCATGTGGGTTTACAGCAAGCGCCCGAGCAATCCCGACACGCTGTTGCTGTCCGCCAGACAAAGTAGACGGATATTGATGAAATTTATCCTCAAGTCCAACCTTAATTAACAACTCTTTTCCAATTTTCTCTGCCTCGTGCTTATCCATTTTCTTAGCAACAATTAATGCTTCTGTAACGTTTTGCAAAGCCATTTTATTTTTGAACAGATTATAGTTTTGGAAGACCATTGCTGTTTCCTGTCGCAAATTATGGACATCTTTTCTTCCCATTTTTGCTACATCTACGCTTGTCTCTCCAATATGGATAATGCCTTCATCTGGTACTTCTAATAAATTTAAGCAGCGTAATAATGTTGATTTACCTGAACCAGATGGTCCAATAATAGCCAACACATCACCACGATCGACGTGTAAATCAACACCATTTAAAACGGTATTTTTACCGAAGCTCTTTTTCAAATTTTTCACAGATATCATAGTAAGACTCCTTTAACTGATATACGGTTTTTCCATTCGCTTTTCAATTACTTGTTGGATTAAAGTAACTATTATAATCAGAATCCAATAAAGCAATGCCAATGCTAAGTATGTTTCAAAAAATTTCAAGGAACTTGCTGCTAAAATTTTTCCTTGTGCAAATAATTCTACTATACCTAATGTAAAAGCTAGGGAAGTCTCTTTAATTAGACCAATAAAAACATTACTGCTCGCTGGAATTGCATTACGAATTGCTTGAGGTATAACGATTTTGCGCAAAGCTTGTGCTTTTGTCATTCCAACAGATAAACAAGCCTCTACTTGTCCTTTTTCCACAGAGTTCAATGCTGCTCGGAAGATTTCCGCTAAAAACGCCGACTGTTTTAAGCTGAGCCCCAAAATAGCTGCCGTAACTGCGGTCATTCCCGTTAATGCAGGAAAAATCTGTGGTAAACCGTAATAGATTAAAAACAACTGCACTAACGTTGGAATAGCCCGAAAAAAAGAAATATAAATAGTTGCAATCTGCTTTAAAACAGGGATATTCGACCTTGTAATTAAGGCAAGAACTAATCCGCCAATGACGGAAAAAAACATAGAGATGACAGCAAGAAATAAGGTGTATGGAATTAATTTCAAAAGTGCCGGGAAAATTTCTACAAAATAACCAAAATCAAGTTCAAGATTCATTTTGTTCCTCCAAATTATTCCTTAACCGTGATGTCTTCACCAGAAAAATATTTCTTAGATAATTCTGTTAAAGTTCCATCCTCACGTAACTTCTCGATTTCAGCGTTAAATGCTTCAGATAATTTCTCGCCTTCTTCATTTTTTGCGAAAGGAAAAGAAACATCTTCATAAACAAATGGCTCACCAACAAATTTCAATGGAAGATCACCTTTTTCAATCTCAGCAATTAAAGATGATTTTGCGTTAACATAGCCATCGACACGCTTGTTTATTGCGTCATTCATTGCTCCATCACGAGTTTCGTATGTTTTTGCGATAATTTCAGGATTGAAATTTTGTAAATTTACAACATTATTAGAACCTAGAACTCCAGAAACAGTTTTCCCCTTTAAATCATCTAAACT
Organism: Niallia sp. WK069_GA_01; assembly: GCF_983173855.1. NCBI lineage: Bacteria > Bacillati > Bacillota > Bacilli > Caryophanales > Bacillaceae > Niallia > Niallia sp. WK069_GA_01. The sequence continues at coordinate 724,056 of NZ_OZ470138.1, read as the reverse complement.
ATCATAATCATTGTCTTTATTAGTAACAATGGTAACCCCTGCATAAGCATATGGCTCAGAGAAATTATATTTTTCTTTTCTTTCTTTCGTTACAGCAACAAAGTTTGCAATAGTTTCAATTTTTCCTGTTTCTAATTGACCCATTAAACCTGCAAAATCAGTTTTAACCCATTTTACGTCATAGCCTAAATTTGCAGCAATTTTTTCAAAAACTTCTACATCATACCCAACCAATTTACCATCTTTTTCATAACCGTTCGGATAACTTTGTGCCGTTGATCCTACACGAAGAACTTTCTTTTTACTGTTTCCTGATTCTTCATTTGCATTCCCGCATGCTGCTAATAAAAGCATAACTGCCATAGTAATAATTAAGAGTAATTTCTTCTTCATGATGTTTTCCTACCTTTTCTTATATGATTTTGATAATAATAGTTTTTCTAAATATATTGTTATATGTCCTTTACCTAAATCAGACTCTCCAACCTTTTTATAACCACGATTTAGGTACATTTCCGCAAGCCAAGGATGTTCTTTTGCTGTACCCAATGATACGGAAGGACAATGAAGCGTGTCTCGCAAGTAATCATTTTCGATAAAATCTAATAATTTTGATGCATAACCTTTTCTCTTATATTCAGGAGCAACAGCAACCCACCAAATATGCGGAATTTCATAAGGTCCATGCTGACTGCTCCATGGCATTCGGATAGAAGCAGTCGCTACCATCTCGTCTCCATCCTTCATATAAAAACAAATATTTTCATTCACATTTTTTTCTACTAGCTTCTCGTCAGCAGTGGCTGCTGCAAAATTAATCCCAAGCTCACGGATCGATGCATAACCACGTAAAGATAAATCAAGTAATTCTTTAATATCTTTATTAGTAGCTTGATGAAAGGACAAGTTACTCATTTAATAACCCTCCATTCTTAATGGATTGAATTACCTCATTTACCTTTTGACTTGCAAGACCTGTATACTGGCTAGGATCTAGTAACTCATTAATTTCTTCCTTAGACAGTACAGAAGCCACTTTTTCATTTGCCATTAGAAGCTCTTTAAATGAAGCTTTTTGTTCGACTGACTCCATAGCAATTTTATAAACAAGGGAATGTGCTGTTTGTTTTCCCAACTTTTCAGATAACGCGAACATTACACGTTCTGATAAAATAAGACCACCTTGCATTTCCAAGTTTTTCATCATATTTATAGGTTTTACTACCAGTCCTTGTAATACAGTTATCGTACTTTTTAGCTGAGAAGAAAGATATAAGCAAATTTCCGGCAAAGCAATCCATTCACTTCTCCAGCTCATTGCATCTCGCTCATGTTCCATCACTAATGATTCATGGAGAAGTGCAACACTATGCAGAATAGGCTTCGTTAAACTTGCGATTCCTTCAAAAATAGCTGGATTGCGTTTATGAGGCATCGTTGTCGATCCCACATTCCCAGTTTTAAATGGTTCTTCTACTTCATCAATTTCTGAACGCATTAAATTATAGAATTCATTCCCCAGTTTCCCAAGAGAACCACTTATCAAACCAAGTATAGAACCATATTCAGAAAGCCGATCACGAGAAGAATGCCAACAAATAGTCGGAGTGTCCAATTCCAGAAGTTCTAGTGCTCTTTTTTCTACGTTAGGACCACTATTTCCTAATGCAGCATAAGTACCGACTCCTCCAGCAAGTACTCCAGTAAAAACTCTCGTTTCAACAGCATGTAACCTTTCTAAATGACGTTCAAACTCACTTAATACTACGGCAATCTTAAAGCCAAAAGTCGTTGGTAACCCTTGCATTCCATGCGTTCTTCCAGGCATTGGTGTTTCTTTATATTTAGAGGCTAGTCCAATTAAAAGATTCGCTACTGTCTTAACATCCCGCTTAAGTATATTATTTGCTTCTTTTAACTGGAGAATCATACCAGTATCAGTTACATCCTGAGTAGTTATTCCATAATGAACAAATTCTCCATACTCTCCAGAAAGTAATTGCAAATGATTAACAGTTGCCATTAATGAATGTTTTAATTTCGCAGCCTCTTCTGCTATTTTATCAATTTCGAAATTTTCTATTTTAGCAGCGTTTTTAATCACACTTCCCGCTTTTTCTGGAATAATTCCGAGTTCACTTTCTGCCAATGCTAATGCAGCTTCAACATCAAGAATCTTCTGTAATCTATTCTCATCATTCCATACAGTTCGCATTTCCGCTGTACTAAAGTTATTTTGCAACATTCTTAAATCTAAAACATGTGAACCCATCTTGTTTACACTCCTAAGTTGACATCTAGAATATTCTTGTAAAGCTTTTCGAACATCCCAACCGCACTATTCCTACGTTTATAGTAAGAATTATATCATAGTGTTTTTAACATGCAACAATTATTTCAAAAATTGAGAATGTACAAACAATATAACTATTTAGAATAGAATCTTTTTAGTACAGAAATAAATGGACGAATTTTCAAAATAAAACAGGCATGTTTTGGTTTCCGATTATAAGTTGGCCGTCTATTGATTTCTTGTTCCAATGATTAACTAACTAGTTATTTTGATCTATTTCAATTTCAGATCATCATTGTGAGTTAAAGTGAAAGAGGAACAACTCCAGTACAGCAAATAGGGAAAGAAAGTTACATGTGGGATATGAATAAAGGGGCAAAGAAAAATACAAGTTTTTTTATTGGACTGACTAACGGAGAAGGAAAGTTAAATGTACAGCCTTACATGGAGTTACCAAGACTGCATACTATCTGATTAATTATGAAAAAGAATCAAAATAGATATTCATTAGTTACGATTCTTATAGAAACGAAGCGAATCAAAATCAAACTTGGTTAGCTGTTTTCTAAATTGAATGTTAATTTTTATAGTAGCATTTGTAGAAATACACCGTCTCCTTATAAAACAAAAGATTTAAGAAGGAAATGGCTTTGCTTTCAACCAATTATTTTTAAAGAATTCTTTATCTAAACAATATACTCCTGATGCATGTTCAATTAATTTCCTTGCGTTTTTAACTCCATCATTTTCAGTAGTTGCAATAAATACTTCTTTGTTTAACTTTTTAACCTCATCGACGGCTTTTATAAAATCAGAATCTCCACTTACTAATACGGCTTTATCATAACTATTTTTAAAACCATCTACTAACATATCGATTGCTAAATTGACATCTGTTCTTTTTTCTTTATTATTCCAGCCAATAGATTCCTCTGTTATTTCAATATGATTATATTGACTTAATTTGTTTAACAGTCCTCCCATGCTAGAACCACCATAGATTTTTACTTTCTCTAAGACTTCATCATCATTAATGAATGTTTTATGGATAGTAACAAAATCCAAGTACGCTCTATTACCTAAAAACTTATAGGAGTAGGCAAGAAAGTTATACATATCAATATAGATAGAAACTTTTTTCATTTAGTATCACCTCCAATTACATTATATCAAATAAAAGGAAAGGTCATCATTATCATATATTGGAAGACAATGCGACCTAACATCTATGGGGAATAGCGAGAATTTCAATTATCTATTGTTCTCCACTAAAGATAAATCAGACACCCCCTCCTTTTTAAAAATTTTCCTCCAATTTTGGTAACAGCTATCTGATTTTTAAAATTATTTTTCCTTTAGCCCTTCCCGACTCCGCATATTCCATCGCCTTTTGAGCATCTTCAAAAGAAAAAACTCTATCAATTACAGGGATGATATTACCTGACTCAATAAAGTTTGCAATAATACGTAATTGATCTCCACTTGGTTTCATAAACAAAAATATATATTGAACATGATGCTTTTTTTCAAGTGTAGTAAGTTTATGGCTTACTGCTGAAAACAACAACCTCTTAAAAAATCCTGAACCATATTCTTTAGCAAAACGAGCATTCGGTATTCCCGATACAGAGATAATTTTTCCTCCTTCTTTTATAATATCGAATGATTTTTCCAGTATCTTGCCCCCAAGTGTATCAAATACTGCATCATAATTTTCCAGGATATCCTCAAATTTTTCTTTCTTATAATTAATAATTTTATCTGCACCTAGAGATTTCACTAAATTCGCACCAGCATCGCTGGCATTTGTAGCAACAGTGGCACCCATTAATTTTGCCAGTTGAATGGCAAAGGTACCGACACCACCAGCACCAGCTTGAATCAAAATCTTTTGTCCTTTTTGTAATTTTAGTACGTCATGTAAAGCTTGATAGGAAGTTAATCCAATTAGTGGAATGGATGCTGCTTCCTCAAAGCTCAAATTTTTAGGTTTTAAAGCTATATCATTTTCATGAATGGAAATATATTCTGCAAAAGTACCTATGTTACTCTTACGGGGACGTGCATATATTTCATCACCAACATTAAAACGTGTCACTTTTCTTCCAACTTTCACCACAATACCAGAAAAATCATTACCAAGAATTAGAGGCATTTTATATTTTATTAACAATTTCACTTTGCCATCACGTATCTTAAAATCAATAGGATTAATACTAGCTGCATGTATTTCTTCCTTTTTAGCGGTCTGACGCATTTTCAAAACTATCATACTTTTGCCTTATGAGTATTCGACAAATTCCGGGATATTCCGGGTCGTCACTGTGACTAAAAAAACCAATGGCCCTGCTGCCAGCATTTCGCCACGACTACTCCACGATTGTATTAGAAGTAAATCAAATGCTATTTATTAAAGAAACACCATTAAAGCTCATAGAAAAAGCAGCCATAAAAGGCGGCGCAGACTATAGAGGCAGGCGCAAATTTGTGATTCACCTGCTTGGTGTAATAAAGAAAGTTCCCATTCCAATTGATCAAACAAAACAAATATATGCCTTTCCAAGTCAGTCACCTGGTCATATAAACTGCTGTTGGATTTTCTACCAACATGTTGAATCCATCCAAAAGCCAATCGACACTACTGCAAAAGATTATCGCTCCATCATTGTTTTTCATAATGGCAAAGAACTACCAAGAGTAGAATCCACCTATGTTCTCGAAAAACAAATGTTCCGGACATGGAAATGTATCATGCATCTAATGCCAGACTACCCTAATACAGCCAATTGAAATGTGAACAAAGACATCACTTTTATGCGATTTTCTCTAAAAGTGGTGTCTTTGTTTTTATATGCCTTTCACTTGTTTGCCTTGTTGTTACTTAAACACTATGGAATTGCTATCTTGTACCTTTTTTCTTCTCTAAGAAATAAAGTTTTTATGTTTTTGTTTTGTACGTTTGCTATTGAATACCCAAGAAAAGTACAACAAATTCAAGATTCTTTTAACCTATCAATCTTCGACAAATTTCGGATTGTCACTGTAGACATGGGCAATCATATGAAATTACTACCCTAACACAAGAAAAGCTCAAAAAATTTAGTTTCTTTTAGTCAATTACAATTCGACAAATTCCGAGCCACTTCGGGTTGTCACTGTCACTTCGGGTTGTCACTGTGACCATTGTACATTCCCAAAAAATTTCCCTATAATTAATAAATAAAGCTTCTATATTTCTATTATTAAGAGGAGGATAAAAAATGAAACTTGGCGCATTTTCAGTAAGTTTGAATGTAAAAGACATTCATGTATCAAAATCATTTTACGAAAACCTTGGATTTGAGATTTTTGGTGGCGATATTACACAAAATTGGCTTATTATGAAAAATGAAAATTGTATAATAGGTTTATTCCAGGGTATGTTTGACAAGAACATTCTTACTTTTAATCCAGGGTGGAATCAAAATGCGGAGAACCTTCATTCTTTTACCGATATTCGAGAGATTCAAAAGCAGCTGAAAGAACAAGGAGTAAAAATCCTAACTGAAGCGGATGAAGCTAGTGAAGGACCAGCACATTTAACAATAGAAGATCCAGATGGTAACCAAATTCTTTTAGATCAACATATTTAACATCCTCGTAAGCCTACTTTTTTCGTTCTTTGAGGAAGAGTAAATAAGATCGCCCAATTTGTATGTCTGAAGCTTACATAGGCCGTTGCTTTTTTATTTATATGGTTATTGTAGTAATTCCGAAATATGCTTTGCCTGAAATGGCAGGGGGGCATTATGAAGGAAATATTTTTGGTATTCATCAACCAAATTAGAATACAAAATTTATATATAGAGTATTCATATCTTTCATCACTAGAACCGAAAGATATTGCCAATCTTATCTTGAAAGTAAACGATAATGCGACTAATACTTTTATTTAACACATTCTTAGAAGATTATCCATTTTGGAAAGACTATGGACTACTGCCCGTGGTGATGGAAAAAGTCATATTTATTCCAAGAGGGTGTTTGATTTAAAAGATAAAATAAATATGCAATAAAAGGAATTGATGTCAATGGAAATAACTGATTTGTGTGAAGCCTGTAAAAGAAATGAGATTAGTGTTGTAGAAACAAATGATGACCCTAATCAGCCTTATAAATTATGCAATCAATGTCACGAAAGACTATTAAAATATTCATTGCGCCCTATTGAATGGTATAATCTAGCAGTTGTCCATTCTTCAAATAAATTTTTATTGCACGATGATTTTTATGAAGAAGACGGAGAGGCTTGCCAACCAGAAGAAGATGTATTTGTAACTAAAAAAGAGAAAGCACCAACATTAAGAGCCGTTCGAAATGATTTGGAGTCTTTAATAGATTTTTCAATCACCAGATGGTTTCTTGAGGATAATGTAATAAATGCCCTTAAAAATCACGATACCAAAAAGACCTTGCGTTCTGTAAAATCTAGGTTTTATGAAACCGAAAATTACGCAGTAAAATCACGAATGTTGAAAAATTGTAGCTGATGTTTTAGGTACTTCTGCTTCGGGATGGGTAAGGGAACTTTGGGAGAATTATGACGAAGAATTTCTTTACCCAATTTCTTGGGCAACAGCTAGTAGTTTACCAGCCGAAGAGGGATTAAATAATATATTTGAGAAATTGAAATTGGTAAGTGAAAAAGAATTGCCAATAGCGGCTTTTACCTGCTTAAACCGTTTTCGTTCAAGCAATATATTTGATTGGATTGAGTCAACTTGCACAATTTTTAACGATAATTGGGGAAGGCTGGCAGCCGTATGCTTCCCTACCTGGGAAAGAATGAAATCTTGGCTAAACAAAGGAAGACCTTTAAGTTTAATTGCACTGGATACAATGGCGAACTGTGTTAAAGGTTATGGCGACATTCATGTTGCGCAATATTCTCCTAAGATACTTGGAACAAACAAAAATGAAGTAGAGCAAATATTAAATGATTATTATCAAAAAGATGGTGTTCCTCGTGTTAAAATGAAAGTAGCGACAATAGTAGATAACAAACAAGAAATATTTGAATAAGGCTGATGGATGCCTCTATATGTATAAAAGCGTGTGCTTAAATGGCACACGCTTTTTTCACTTCTATTTTTACTGATGATTGGTACGCTAAATTCTTTCTAATTTGAATGCTATTTAGTTTGTTTTTTAGAACTTTATACTTCTGAACCGAACTCGTTACTCTTTTAAGGAACTTTCGTTTTATCCAGTTATTATTTATTCATGATTCATCTATTACAGAAATCCGCTCCTACTCCACATGAAACTACTATTCTAATACGAGACAAGCTTAATAATTAGATTCTTGTAATATATTACGATTCGACAAACTCCGAGCAAATTCGGGTTGTCACTGTGACCTGGGCCGATCGTGTTAATATACACTCACACTTTTTTCAATTTTCCCTACGATATAGCCCATAATAGTAGTTAGCAATAAATAGATTAGACCTACTAGGACAAAAATTTCTATATAGCGATATGTAGAACTTATAATCTGCTGACCTGTTCGTAATAAATCATATAAAGCAATGGTAGACACAAGGGATGATTCTTTAATTAAGGAAATACATTCATTGCCTAACGGCGGAAGCATACGACGAAATGCTTGAGGAATAATAATAAAGTGCATTGATTGCCTATAATTAAACCCTAGCGAGCGTGCAGCTTCCATTTGTCCTTTGTGTATGGATTCAATCGCTCCTCTTGCGATTTCTGCTATATATGCAGAAGAGTTTATCGTAAGTGCAATAACTGCTGATACAAATGGTGGAAAGGTTAATGCAGCATTTAAGGTTGGAAGTGCAAAGTGAATAGCAAATAATTGAAGCAAAAGCGGCGTTCCTCTGATTACCCAAATATAAAATCTACTTATTTTACATAAAATAGATATACTTGATACTCTTCCCATCCCAATGATAATTCCTAACAATGATCCTAATATAATAGAAATTGCGGCAACTTTTACGGTAACTAATGCACCTTGCATTAAATAAGGTAAGTACTTCATCGAAAATTCATAATAGTCCATCATTACGCCACTCCTTTAGAATGAATAAAAATCATACTAATGAAAAAATTTATTACTATAAAGTGACCCTTTCATCAGTGGGGGGGTTGTTCACCCTCCACTGATGGTTAGTTGAATTTATCGGATCTTTTGGGCAGTTCTCCCCCCACCTCGCTTCCTCGATTTCTCAGCATCCCAAGATGGGGGTTTTACTGCCCGTTATGTGGGATAAAGTAAACCGGAGCATCTACTACCCCGATTCTTTTTTACTCTCCAAACCAGTCCTCTTTTACTTTATCAATAGTACCTTGGTCTTTCATATTTTTAATTGCTTTATTTAACGCTTCTTCTAAATCCTTGTCAGTTTTACGAACTGCAATTCCAACAGGAAGCTCTTGAAAGCTATCTCCAACTATTTCAAAAGCATCTGGCTTAGTCTTCATGTAATAACGCCCAACCATTTCACCGACAATGATGGCATCTAATCTTCCTAATCCCATATCATTGAAAGCATCCGTATATCCATTGTACGTTTTTATCTCTTTGATTCCTGAAATAGTTTTCGCTGCTGTTTCACTTGTTGTTCCTAATTGAACACCTGCAACCTTCCCTTTAAGATCTTCTTTTGAATTAATTTTAAGAGGATTACCTGTTTTTACAATTACAACTTGGCCAAAATTAAGATATTCAGCAAAATTAACTTTTTGCTTTCTTTCATCTGTTATATTCATAGAGGACATAATAATATCGTATTTTTTTGCATCGAGACCAGGAATAATTCCATCCCACGCTGTAGGAATAAATTCCGCTTTTACCCCTAACTCTTTTGCTACTTCTTTTGCAAGATCAATATCCAAGCCAACCAACTCATTCTTATCGTTCCGAAACTCCATTGGTGGGTATGTATCATCTACAGCTATCGTAATTTTCCCTTCATCTTTAATGGCTTTCAATGTATTTCCATTACCTGAACCATTCGCACCACTAGTATTTTTTGATCCGCATGCACTTAATGATAAAACCACCAATAGTATCGCTATAAAGAAACTTAATTTTTTCATCATTAACCTCCAAATTTGTTGAAAATTATTATTAGAAATTGATTTGCAAAAAGACAGATTATTCCATTCATTATTTTCAAAAAATCACTTGGCCCTTCATAACGATTTTTTAAGAAGGTTTACAGATCAAGTTCCATTGATAAATATTTATAATCTAAATAATCTTCGATACCATATTTCCCGCCTTCACGCCCAATTCCTGATTGTTTAACTCCACCGAACGGTGCTTGTGTAACAGCAGGTAATGGATCATTAATGCCGACAATTCCATATTCAAGCGCTTCTGATACTCTAAAAATACGTGATGCGTCTTTTGTGAAAATATAGGAGGCTAATCCATATTTAGTCTCATTTGCTTTTTGAATTACTTCTTCCTCATATTCAAATTCAAAAATTGGAGCAACTGGACCAAAGGTTTCTTCTCCAGCAATTTTCATTTGATGTGTGGCATGAAGGAGAACCGTGGGTTCAAAGAAATAGCCATTTTCGAATTGCTTTCCTTCTGGCTGCTTCCCACCAAATAAAACTTCAGCTCCTTTCATAACAGCATCCTCAATATGGTCTTTTGCCTTTTGAACAGCTTGTTCATTAATCAATGGCCCCATATTTACCTCAGGATCTAGTCCATTACCAATTACTAAATTTTTCATTTTTTCACCTAAAACTTCTGTAAATTGTTTTATAATTGACTTTTGAACATAAACTCGATTCGTACAAACACAAGTTTGTCCAGAATTTCTAAACTTGCTAGTAATCACTCCATCAGCTGCTTTTTCAATATCTGCATCCTCAAATACAATAAATGGAGCATGTCCACCAAGTTCCATCGAAACTTTTTTCATCGTATCAGCTGACTGGCGCATAAGCTCTTTTCCAACTTTGGTTGAACCAGTAAAAGTAATCTTACGTACACTATCACTACTCATTATGGCATTGCCAATTTCTTTGGGAATACCATGTACCAAATTGATGACACCTTTAGGTACTTTGGCTACATCAAAAGCCTTTACCACTTCAATTGCCGTTAAAGGAGTTGACTCAGCAGGCTTTACAACAACTGTACAACCTGCCGCCAAAGCTGGAGCTAACTTTCTAGTGATCATCGCCATTGGAAAATTCCAAGGTGTAATAGCTCCTACTACACCCACTGGCTGTCTTAGAACAAATAATCTTTTTTTAGGATCAGAGGAAGGAATGGTATCTCCGTAAATTCTTTTTGCCTCTTCTGCATACCAATTCAAGTAGTCAATCGCTAGGCCAATTTCTGCTTTCGCATCTAAAAGAGCTTTTCCCATTTCTGTAGTAATTAATTCAGCAAGTAAATCTATTCGCGAATGAAGTATATTCGCTACATCCTTCAAATATTGACAGCGTTCTTTCGCAATCAGTTTGGACCATGGGAGGAAGGCTAACTTAGCAGCTTCTATCGCTGCTTCCGTATCTAATTTCCCACCCTTAGCGACTGTCCCTACCACATCACCAGTCGCAGGATTAAACACATTATACGTTTCTCCAGATTGGGCATTGCACCATTTCCCATCTATATAAAGCATGAAAGATCCCTGCCTTTCTTTTCTGAAATAATGCTTCACCATTTAACTAACTGGTACTACCAGTTAAAGTTAGATATTAGATATTAGATACTCAATCATCGACTTATTAAATCTCATCCTACTACTACATTAATTTCTTTCAAACTTTCCTCTATAATATGAACAGCATAATCAATTTCTTCCCTTGTTATTATAGTAGGTGGAATAAAGCGAATTACATTTTTGTCAACACCACATGATAAAAGGAGCAACCCCTTTTCCAATGCTTTCTCCCTTAACAAGGAAACAACAGACGCATCAGGCTTTCCATCCTCTGTTTGAAATTCCATGCCAATCATCAGCCCGATGCCTCTTACTTCCGCAATACCTGGAATAGATTTTTGAAGTTTTTGTAATTGATTGGCAAAATATTTCCCCATCTTCTCTGCATTCTCAAGCAATCCATCTTCTAGTAACTCAATAACTGCTAAAGAGGCAGCACATGCAACAGGATTACCACCGTATGTACCTCCATGCGCACCAGCCGGCCATTGATCCATTATTTCTTTTCTTCCAATAACTGCACTTAATGGAAAACCATTTGCTATTCCTTTTGCAACAGATAAAATATCCGGCTTTACTCCAAAATGCTCCCAAGCAAACATTTTGCCTGTCCGACCGAAGCCAGTTTGCACTTCATCAAATATAAGTAGAATTCCATGTTTTTTGCAAATGTTCTGAATTTTTTCCATAAAAGATTTTGGTGGAACAATATAGCCACCTTCTCCTTGGATAGGCTCCATAATAATAGCTGCCACTTGATCAGGTGCAATTAAATAGTGAAAGATGTCTTCTAGATCTGCAATACAACGATTGGTTTCTTCTACTTCAGATAAACCACTTCGTAGAGGATAAGGATATTCTGCATAATATACACTAGGCATTAAACCTTCATAATCTTTTCGATAAAAGGAGTTAGAGGCAGTAATGGTAGTAGCTCCTATGGTGCGACCGTGAAAGCTTCTTTTGAAAGAAATAATTCCTGGACGCTTTGAAACACGTTTTGCTAGTTTAATAGCTCCTTCAACCGCTTCAGCACCACTATTGGAAAAATAAATTTTATAATCCCCTCCCATTAACCCTATAATTTTCTCAGCCAGATCAATATACGAAGCATAGTAGACTACATTATGACATCCATGAATAAGCTTATCCATTTGCTTCTTTGCCTTTTCTACTACATATGGATGGTTATGACCTACATTTGTCACTCCGATGCCACTTCCAAAATCAAGATATTTCTTTCCACTTTCATCCCATAAATAGGCACCTTTTCCTTGGGTGATTCCAAGCGTTGTAACTCGATTCCCTACTGGGGGCAAAAATTCTGTTGCGCGTTCATACATTGTTTTTTTAGACATTTTCATCTCTCCCATCAAAAATAGACCAAAGCAATTTAAAGAACGGTAGGAAAAATCTACATACTGGAAATTTAATTCAATTATTAACCGGATTAACCGGTACTACCAGTTAACTAATAAAAAATTCAAAAATTTAACAAAGAATAATATTCCAATTAAGTTAGATTATATTATGTTTATGGTAATAATTCAATTTATTTTTCTAAAAATACAGAATTTTTATACTATTTTACAGATAGTTGTCGAATAATCTTACATTAATTATTTTTGTGCTAAACCGCTATCAAAAACACTACTTTCAAATGACTAAAGCTCTCTTTTCAATAAAAAGGAAGCCTGCTCCATTTCTTTGCGAACTAATTTTAAGTGTTGACTAAACACCTTGATTGCTTGTTCCTTATCCCTTTTTTTAATTGCTTCCACAATTTGAGCGTGCTGAATAATGACATTTTTTTTGGTTTGTGGAAAAAGCATCATTAATAAATGAATAGACTCATCTAACAGAACTGATATAGAATTCATTAATTCAAGAAAAAGTGGGTTATGAGTACATTTAGCTAATGTACTATGAAATTCGAGATCCAAAGTAGTCATCTGTTTCGAATAGTCCATTTCTTGTTCCATTTGTAGCACTATCTGCTCCAACTTTAGAATTTGCTCATCAGTTGCTCTTTCAACAGCCAATACAACTATTTTCTGTTCAAGCACTTCCCGAATCTCTACAATATCTTGCAGCTTTCCATTATTATGTTTCATAATTCGTTTAATACTGCTAATCAAATTCTCACTATTACGGTTAGTAACATAACTCCCTTTTCCTTGTACGACATTCACTAACCCCTTTTCTTTTAAAAGTTTCACTGACTCTCGAATAATATTTCTACTTACATTAAATCGTTTCGATAATTCCCTTTCTGATAGAAGCTTTTCCCCTATTTTGTACTTTCCATTATTAATCTCATCTTCTAAAATGCTTGCGATTTTTTCATATAATAACATGTTTGACATTCATCTTCTCCTCACGACAGGCTTAATGGCTATTGTTAGTTTACGGTAAAATTGTTATCTGTATTTCTCTTCGATAACTTAAATAATAGTTTATCATTTTACACCTTAGCGTGGTAGTAGGGTTCTTTTTAGCATAAACATTTTCTATTTTTTAGTATTTTTTCCATTGAATTAGTCTCTAGTGTCTGACTAACTATGATATGCTCAGCGTATCCCAGCTTCAAAATAAAGTTTGATTAAAAACCCCATAAGTATTTATCCTACCGAACAAAAAATCCTTGCAGCATATATTTAAGAATGTTGATACTAACTCAAAAGTAAAGTTTTATATACACATATCCAAAAATTGGTTAAAATTAACGTAAGCAATATACAAAAGAAGGCGGTTAACTTTGATAACCAATAAAGTCAAACATTTTCGTGTACTTCGTGACATTTCACAAGAAGAATTTGCATTAGCCGTTAAAATTACTCGTCAATCTGTCATTGCCATTGAAAAACAAAATCTAATCCAAGTTTAGAAAAGCGATATTCTATCCTTAGCAAAAGAGCAAACCACGATGGAGCTTAATTCTAAACAGCTAGTAGAATTAACATTAAAAGATGGACAATTTGATCCAAAAGGGATAAATATTTCTGTTCAACAAAACGAAAACAAAATTGATTTAGACTATCAAAAAGATAAACAAATTTTCCAGTTACCGACAGAAAAAGGCGAATATATGATTGTAGTTGAAGTTAATAATGATAGAGGAACTGCTCAATATGTTGGTAATATCGTTATCAAGTAATAGTGAATGTAAGTAATAGAGTAAGTATGGAACTATATAAAGCCCCCCTCTTTAAGAACATTTCGCCTAAAAGATGGGGCTTTTACTTTATTTTCTTACGTTTGTACGCTGCTAACTTATCAATCTTTGACAAATTTCGGATCATCACTGTGACCGTAGATTTACTTCCCCAACACCATACGCAGCTTATCCATCGCACCCTTCTTCCACCCTTTTACTGCAGATGGTGTCACCTGTTCCTTCTCGGCAATCTCTTTCACTGTCATTTGTTGGATAATCGTGTAGATGACCCATTTTGTTTGGCATTCGGTTAATGGCTTGCACAGCTGTCTAATGCTATATTCTTCTTCTGAATAAAGGACAGGACTTTCGACCATTAACCAAAACTCTTCTTCTGGATGAATATATCGTTCCTGCTCTTTTGTTTGTTTCTTCAATTCATCCACAAATCTTCCCCACATATGTCGGTAGAGGTAGCTGCTATATTTACCTTTCTCCGGCTGAAAAGTATGACTTGCTTCCCAAATGCTAATCAATCCAATTTGAAAAAATTCTCCTTTATTTTTGTAAATCGATAATTTCTTGATCATATGCTGAATCATCGGTGTATATTGTTCCACTAACTCTTCAAAACTAGCAGGCTTCATTGTTTTATCCTTTTAGAAAAGCACTTTTCTTGTTATTCCTAGGTACCCTCAATGTACCGAAAAAAGAAAGAACCAGCGAAAGCAATAACAGCAAGTTTAAAGGAAAAAGAAACAAAAAAAAGCCCAAATCGACCGCAAAAGTAAAAAATGCTTAGGGGAAAAAGAAAAAACACCAGATATTCATCAAAACACAAAGAAAGACCCCCTCTTTAAAGGAGCCCTCGTTGTATCCAGCTACTATTTATTCATTATTCGTATAGTAAAGAAATCAATTCTCCCCCATATAAAACTACTAACCTAACATGAGAAAAGCTCAAAAATTAAGACTCTCTATCAGGCTTCGACAAATTTCGATCCGCTTCGGGTCGTCACTGTAGATTGCGCCCCTTATAGTTAACAGTTTAAATTCGGAAATCATGACCATAATGAATCTTAAAAGGAGTGATTTCCATGCCCAAACAAAGAAGTTATAAGCGTTATTCGTTTGAATTAAAATTGGAGGCAGTGCAAAAGGTATTGGCAGGAGAAAGTGTATTAAAGGTTGCGAAACAATTTGATGTAACAGATCCAGATTACATTTATAAATGGATAGAACAATATAATATTTATGGTGAAGTAGGACTGAAACCAAAATTTAGAAATCATCCTGATTTGGATAAAGACTATGTTATTCGAGAGCTAGAAATGGAAAATGAAATTCTAAAAAAGTACTTACAAATTCTACACAAGGAGGGAAAAGATGCAAATTCAAAGTAGTTGATGAATTAAAATATAAATACTCTATTAGTAAATTATGTGAAAAACTACAAGTCTCTCGCCCAGGATTCTATAAATATTTAAAAACAAAAGGAAAAAAAAGAAAAGAAACTAAACTCGAAAAACAATTAAAAGAATATATAACTATAGTTTATTATGAACATCATCAAAACTATGGATATAGGAAAGTACGTGCTATATTAAAAGATGAATATAACATGCCCGTAAGTGACAAAGTAATGAGGCGTTTAATGAGAGAATTAGGATATAAGAGTATAGCACGAAAGAAAAGGAAGAAATCTATTGCTGATAAGCATGTATATGGTGCTGGACATATCTATAAAAATATTTTAAATAGAGACTTTTCAACAACCAAAACCAGCGAAAAATGGGTGACAGATGTAACAGAATTTCCAATTAACGGAGAAAAATTATATCTTTCTGCCGTTATGGATCTTCATGATAATTATATTATAGGGTATCAAATATCAGAGATTCATGATGTCCAACTAGTAGAAGATTCCCTTGTTTACGCTTCTGAAATAAGAAAAGTAAATGAAAAGCTTATTATTCATTCTGATCGAGGATTTGCCTATCGATCAAATAGATGGAATGAATTAATACATGAATTTAAAATTACACCTAGTATGTCTAGAAAGGCTAATTGTTTGGATAATGCTTGTATTGAAAGCTTCTTTTCTTTTATTAAATCAGAACGTCCAGAATTAAAAACTATTAAGGATAAAGAAAAGGCTAAAGAGATTATTTATCAATATATTCGCTATTATAATCACAAAAGAATCCAGGGAGTGCTGAATTATCTTCCACCAATAAAATATGGTAAAGCGAGTTAAAGTGAGGGCTTCAATGCCACATAAACTCCTTCTTATCCTAGTTGCCCATTCTCAGATCCAGGAAAGGGTGTCAAGTGCTTTCCTTGACAATCTTTCCTGGATCTGGGACACTTCCTAGGATGATAAGAAGAAGTTAAGTTATACCTTGATAACACTGACATTAACAGGTAAATCCGAATTTATTTTGTCTACTTAATGGATCGCAGCCCACTGTGACCGTTTATACTTAATTTTTGTAGTGCCTTAACTAAAATGATGGTCTTACTAAAAATTGTTCCATTTCTTCTTCTGATAAATCTTTGGGACGAACACCTTTTGCTTTACAATAAGTATCTAATGCTCTAACTTTTACTTTTGGTGCATTTTCATCGTGTGGCTCAGAAAAGACTCCGTTGGGAAAAGCATCTTCAAATCGTTCTAAATCTCTTCGATACATTTTATCACTCACCTTATGATCAGTGTTCCCTCTTTTACGAAGGGTAATCATGCTTTCGACCACCACTTTACACCTCCTGGTAAAAATTTTTTAATTAATTCACTAGCACTAATCGTGTCAAAATATAGTTGGTGTCCATAGGATGTTTGAGCACCCATTTGTTCATAAAATTTTATGTTTGAGGTTTTCGATGTAAGTTCTACATATCCATCTAAACCTTGTTCAAAACTGTACGCACAGGCGAATGCCAATAAATCCTTCCCTACTCCAACATACTCTCTATTGCGGGACATTCTTTTACTATGAGGAGCAGATTCCACAATATCTATATCCAAACACATAAAGTCTGGATGGGCATTAGGTTTTACAGCAATCAATCCTTGAGCTATATCGGATTGATCTTTTACTACTAAACTAAAAATCTCGTAGCCTTGAGAAAGCGGCTTTAACCATTGAAATGCCCCATCGTTCATTGGAATATATCGATTTGATTTTATTTCATCTTCAGTCACTCGCTTAAAATAACATTCAACTTGTTCTCCAGTTTTATTATGTATAAGCATAATCTAATATCCCGTTTCTATATATTATTATTATATTATATTCCAAACGATAAGCAGAAGAACACACTCTTCTCGTTATCTAATAAATACGCAACTTCTCACATGAAAGGATCATTTTATCACCAGTTCCAATAAAGAAAACCGTTCATTCAACGGGTTGGGCTTTGCAGCATATTGTTCAATGTAAGCTAGTCAATAACGATAGCACTCATCATAAAAACAATCTAGGTAATTGCAGGAGGAATAAAATTATGTAGATTAATTCATTTCGAAATTCATGTGGATGATATGAAACGGGCTAAGAATTTGGATGGTGATTTAAAGGTTGGAGCAATTATGCGGGGATGCCTTATTTGGAAGCCTTGAGTGGGAATGAAAAGGATCCTGGAATTAACGGCACTTTGATGCAACGTCAAAGTGCCGTTAATTCCAGAAATAAGCCAAGCTTTGAATACCTATCCTCGACAAATTCCGTAGTTCTTCGGGGCGTCACTGTGACCTAGATCCAAAATAGCCTTTGCCCATGTAGTAATGACATCTACATCATCATCACTCAATTGGCGACTAGATAGGAAAGGAGATATTATTGCGTATTGTGTTTTACTTCCCATTTTTCTTTCACCAATCAAGAATGTTTTAGGCTCATTCAAATTAGGGCTTACAATATGCTTAGAGTTAGGATGCACCATACTTGTGTTATATTCTTGAAACACAAATCCAAAATCAACATATACATCCTTTAAAATAAAGTTACCATTACTTATCCCTGTATACACCCAGCTCAGCTTTAATGGGTAACTGTCATACATTTCTTTTATAAGTTTTTTTCGCTTTGATTGACCACTCTTTTGGTAATCTCTATATGTACGTTCTGTATAAAAAGGCAAGCACGAATCAAGAATATAAGGAAAGGATCCCTGCTTAGGAAGTGGGAAGAAATCAAACATAGCTGTTCGTGAATTGGGTCGATGAAGTACATCGTTGCGATATTGTCTTAAATTTTCTATAACAGGAAAGTTTTTGTCAATATTATATTTTATTCTTGTTTGTAGTCTCATCGTTGCATCAAAGGCATGCTCCACTGAATTATCATCTGTTAGTTCAAGGTTTTTTATATAAAATCCACCTAAAACATCCTCAGCTTTTCTAATATACCCAAATCCCTCTGAATGAGATTGGAATAAGTTTATTTGGTTATGAAATGTTTCAAGTGGTGTCTTTCTGTCAAGGCCCTCTTCTTTCCCTACAAAAACCAAATCAGCATTTTCAAAATCACCATATTGAAAAAAACTTTCGAATAATTCATAGTCTTTTTTTGTTAAATAAATTTTTTCATTCTTTCTATTTTGCTTGGAAGGAGTCGTTAAGGACGATGGGGTGAGAGTTTCAACGTTTCTTGAATAGGAATCATCTTCACCATATATTCCGTCAAACAGATTGTCTGCGAAGCATACACCATCTGGAAGAATACCATAATATACTCGATCTCCTTCTCTCTCTACTTCTGAGACAGACCTTTGATATTTCCCTTTTGCAGCTGTAACTTTATCCAAGTAAACCAGATGCTCACCTGTTGCAGATTTAGTATGTCTAGATAAAACAGTGGAAAAATAATCGTTGTTTTCTATAACAAATTTTATACTTTTCTCCCTAATTGAACCGTTATGTATTTGCAAATAGTTGCGAAATTCTGGCAGTTTCTTTATACATATTTCATTTTCCAAACGCATCCAGGCCATCACTCCATCTACTCCTTTTTTTCGTATTTTACATTTTGAGACTCAAAATGTTTCGTTTATGAAATTTACTCCTTTATTAAAAGATCTATAGAGTGGTTGATTAGTAATAAATCCTCCTTTGAGTTCGCATAAATAAAATCAATAATTAAAAACCATCTTCCTGACCTTAGAAGATGGTTACTCTCATTTCATTATATGTAACAAATTCCATCATCAACCTTTGATTTTGCCGTTACTTTATTTGTATATTCTGATTTCTCAAAAAACAGTATGTTACTCGTCCATCTATTTGAATTTTCAATAAAAAATCGTTATAATCGTCTTTTTTTCCCACAACGTACACATTTGTTTGTGTAGTAACTGAACTTATGATTCCTTTTAAGGAAACAAATAATCCTACTTATTTTCATTTATGTCTCACTATCCTCTTAGCAATCCAGCCATCTTAGCTACCACGCCTTAGACCTGTGATTTTGCGTCCTTCTTTTTCAAAAAGTTTGCTTTTTTCTAGTTATTTATACCTACTATAACCTACACTACCAAGAAAATAAAGAAAATTAATTCGACAAATTTCTACTTTTGTCTACATTATTATGATATCCCACTCCATTAAAGTATTGCTGTAACAAAGAGGAAATCCTACATACTCTTATATAACGGAACGAACTGGGAATATTGGATATTTCATTTGTTTCTTGCTTGCCTTGCTTCCTCTTCTCTCCCCTCTATTTTCTACAGTGTAAATTATCCTCTCTAAAAAGACAAATGTCCTTTCAAGGGGTCAGGCACCCGAATCTTATCGAATCTTATAAAACTGCTCTTGATATATTTACATTTGTTAATAAAATTGTGATTTTAGAATTTTATTTTCTGGTGATTAATTCTTAGGAAAATCAAATCATTCAACCAAAATATTACACTACTAGAAATGATCATATAGTAAAAATTTTTGTCCAAGTAAAATTCTGGATTTAAATCAGTAGCAATTGGAAAGAAAATCAAATTAACTATAGAACCTACTATAAAAAATAATACAAAATTTTTAATATAGGAATTATCTAAACCCTTATTCAAGAAAAACTGAATTGGCGCTCCTATTACTAGATAGATTAAACTAAATATAGTAAAAAATAGCATGAATGAAGCTAAATCAAAAGAGTCAAAAAGAGAAAATGGAACCGAGTTAATAAAGTAAAATAAAAAAAGAGAGAGAAAAAAAGCTGATGAAACAGAGCAAATAAATAGTCTGATAAAAAAGTTGTTTGTTAATTTCATTATGAACATAGAAATACCTCCTTCTAATTCCGATATTAGTAATTTATACCTATATAAGACATAGATGTATATTTATACAATTAATTATAACATTACTACTATATATAAATAGGTTTGTAATGAAAATTTAAAGATTTTAAAAGGAGCATTCCTGTTAGAAGGATTTTCGGGGACTTGAACAAAAAAGAGCCCTCTTGGTATGATACGGGGTGTCAAATCGTGGACCGAAATGACCCCTAACTTAGTTAACCAAGGAGGACTCCAAAATGGATTTTAAACAAAATCAGAAAATAAATCAAGTCACCGAAAAAACACTCGTAGTCGGAATCGATATTGCCAAGCGGACCCATTACGCTTGCTTTGTGGATGACCGTGGACGTGTGCTCCAAAAATCGTTCTCTGTTTCTCAAGCTAGAGACGGGTTCGAGCTTTTCTATCAACGTATTCTGGTAGCCATGAAAGAAAATGAAAAAACGGAAGTCATTGTCGGGATTGAACCTACGGGACACTACTGGCTCAATTTGGCCTACTACCTTGAGGACCGGGGCATTCCCTTGGCCATGGTTAACCCTATGCATGTTAAGCGTTCAAAAGAGTTGGACGACAATCTGCCAACCAAGCATGACAGAAAAGATGCACTTGTGATCGCTCGACTTTTAAAAGACGGACGGTTCAGTTATCCCCGTATCCTAAAAGGTATGGAGGCCGAACTTCGCGTTGGGTCAACGTTTAGAAGTAAATTGACTGAGGAACTAGGGTCTGTCAAAAACATGATTATTCGTTGGTTAGATCGCTATTTTCCAGAGTTTACTCAGGTGTTTCCGTCATTCGGAAAAATGGCTTTGGCAGTACTTGAATGTACCCCATTTCCGAATGATCTTCACCAAAAACAACCCGATGAAGTTTTATCTCTTTATCGGAAGGTTGAGGGGCTCAAATCCCCCCAAAGACCCAAAGCATTGCGTCTTATTGAAGTCGCAGCTAACTCTATCGGAGTAACAGAAGGACGTGAGATGGCCCGTATTGAAATTACCACGCTCGTTCGCCGTTACCATCAGTTAGAACAAGATATCGAAAGCCTTACTCAACATCTAGTTGACCTTGTAAAAACGTCTGTAGAGTACGAATGGCTATCAACGGTTCCGGGACTCGGAGATACAACGATTGTCGATCTATTAGCTGAAATCGGAAGCTTTTCACACTACGAAGATCCACGCCAACTAATTAAACTCGCGGGATTAACGTTAC
The DNA here is from genome assembly GCF_983173855.1 of Niallia sp. WK069_GA_01. NCBI lineage: Bacteria > Bacillati > Bacillota > Bacilli > Caryophanales > Bacillaceae > Niallia > Niallia sp. WK069_GA_01. Next base: position 702,383 of record NZ_OZ470138.1, on the reverse strand, counting down.
GTGAAAATTCCTCTGGTCAGCACAAGGGGCAAAAACGCATCTCCAAACGGGGGAGAAGAAAGCTTCGCGCCCTTCTGTTCCGAGTAATGATGCCGATGATCCGTCACAATGAAGCCTTTCGAAAGCTACATGAGTATTACACAAATCGTATGGTTAATCCATTACGCAAGAAGCAATCCATCGTGGTTCTATGCGGTAAGCTATTAAAAGTATTACATGGAATTAGCACTAAGCACAAAGCGTTTGACGCACAGCGAATGATGAGGGATATTCCTAGTCTCGTAGAGGCTGCATAAGACCCTTCATCCCCTTAAATAGACCTAGACAACAGGATGACACGGAGAAGCTGGCACTATTTTTTCCATTCGACCTTGAGTCCCTAAAGGAGCTTCGCTAGCCTCTGCCTTATGACTAGACCGAACGAAGGAATGTAGGCACTTAGATGCCCAGAGACATGGGAGGGTACGTCATCATAAGTTACGCAGAGATCCATTGTGCATCGCATAATTTCCTATCACTACTTTCCACCATTATCCAGTAGTGACCGCGTAGCGTACCCATGTATTGGAATAGTTTCACATATTTTAAAAATATTGTTAGGGATTGTGTCGAAAAATATTTTTTTGATACCCCAACAACGGGTCAAACCGTTGATAGATCAACATTTATAGAGGGAGGAACAAATGTATATTAAAAAGATTATTTTCACTTCCATTGTAGCCTTAGGAGTTGCTATGCCCCCCTTGATTGTTAGCGCTGACACAGATGTAACTGTTAGAACAAATAATAATAAGGTGAATTTAGAATTAAATCCTAAAGATAACGAGTACTATAAAATATACAAAGACGATCAGTTACTATATAGTGGTACAAAAAATACATATATAGACAATATTGAACAATCACAAAAATATAAAATAGGAGTCTATTCAAATGGTGAACTAAACGAGGTGCTCTCTGTTAAAGTAGCGGCAAATAATCAGAATGTTCCAAAATCAACATCCATGCATACTGAAGAAAAAGAGGAATATATTGATAACATAGTTCAGAATACTAGATTAGAAACTATCGTTACCTCAAATTCAGTATCCTTACAATGGCCTAAACTTCCAGATGAAGATAATGTTTATGAAATATTCAAAAATAATATAAAAATCGCTGAGACAACAGATCTACATTATGTAGATACTAACGTCGAAAGTGGCACAGAATACAATTACATGTTAAAAATTAAAAATGTTGCTTCTGAAGAAACTGCAGAATTAATAAGGAATGAAGCAATAAAAGAAAAAATAGTATTAACTGATGAAATGTTTGAATATGATGGCACAATATCTACCCTAGTAGCAATACCAACTGTAGAGGAAGAGTCATTGACTGAAGATCCAATTATAGATCCTATCTTTGAAGAGGCTAAGGGTCGCGGCACTATTGGTACAAGAGCAATTCCTAAATCAAATGAGTTTTCATTTGATTACAGAACTTTTATACCATTCAAGTCAGTTAAAAATCCAAACCCTTTAACTAATGATAAGTATCCTTACTTAAAAGGAGATAATAGAGCAAATCCTACTGCTTATTCTTATGCCAACAGAAAAGTTAACGATTGTCCCCGTCCATTGCATCCAGAAGCCAAAACTACTTTTTCCACCCCTTCTCCGAAATCCAGCTCCTCTAGTGTTTGTACGATTCACATGACAAACGCTGAAGTATCTTTCGTAAGCGTCGTGATGGCACTGTAAAAGGAAGAAGTCAATTGAAAGGTCCAAGCGGTAATTATAAAACTGGACGATTTATGAATCAAAAAAACTGGTGGAAAATTTAAAGAAGTACGGACCGAAAAATAGTTTTGAATATAGTCTAACCAAATTGGCTAGACCATGTTCTATTGCAGCTTTACAATCAGATAACTTTGAAAGCTTGTACTTATCTTCTGGGGAAGTTCCAATCTTCTATACTCTCACTCTATCAATCTTTGACAAATTTCGGGTCGTCACTGTGACCGTAAATCTACCTAAGGTTATGATATAATATTATACAAATACTCACAGGAGTGATCGCATGCAAAAGAATATAGATAAATTGATCACTGATTTTTTAATGAAAAAAATAACGCCTTCCTTCATCATCGTTTTTGGATCTTATGCGAAGAACACGGTACATGATCAAAGTGATATGGATATAGCATTTTATAATAAAGACAAAGCAATAACAAAATACGACATTTTTATGCTTGCTCAGGAACTCGCAGCAATAATAAAAAAAGAAGTAGATTTAGTCAATATTACGGAAGCTTCCACCGTCTTTCAAGCTCAAATTTATACTACTGGAAAAGTAATCTATTGTCATGACAATACATTGCGAATGAAGGAACAGATGAAGGCTTTAAGCATGTATGCTAAATTAAATGAGGAGAGAAAAAACATTCTAAAAAAAGTAGACGAAAGCGGGACCATCTATGAAAAATGATGTCATTTTGAATAAAATAAGTGTGATAGAACGCTGCAGGAATCGTATTTTGGAAGTATATGATCAAGATCCACTAAACCTAACTGACTATACGAAGCAAGATTCTATAATATTAAATATACAACGTGCCTGTGAAGCATGTATTGATTTGGCTATGCACATTGTGGCGGAAGAGCGTCTTGGATTACCCCAAACGAGTCGAGATGCATTTGATATGCTAGAAGAAGCAGCTATTATTACAAAAGAAATAACACAACGTATGAAAGCAATGGTTGGCTTTCGAAATATCGCCGTCCATGATTATCAAACCATCAATACCGAAATTTTAAAACAAATTTTAGAGAAACATTTAGATGACTTTACTCATTATACGAAGCAAATTCTCAACTTTTAATAGAAGCATGAAGCTTTTCCTGCATCGTACTTTAAAACATTGGGGTCAGGCTCCGTATTTCGGATGCGAAACGTCAATAAAAGTCTTTGATGCTTGATATTTATGAGAATGAGAAAAAACAAATAGTCGTTATTTTAGATGAAGCTCATCATTTTTCTGATTCTACGCTACAGGAACTTCGCTTCATTCTTAATTTTAAAGAAGATTCCATGTCTCCTCTATCCCTTATTGTGAGTTTATGGAATCTATTAAGGGTAAAGCAAAGGGAAGCCATTGAACAGCGAATTCAAATGCGATATCAAATAAGTGGTCTAACAGAAAAAGAAACGAATGAGTATATTCTTCACCAATTAAAAGTGGTAGAAACACCCCCATGAAATCTTTTCGGAAGAGGCTATTACAGCAATTTATAACTTCAGCCAAGGGATTCCAAGAAAAATTAATACATTGTGTAGTCAAAAGCCTATTAGATGCTTTCATACAAGGAAATAAAATTGTGGGAGAATCCCATATCCATCGGGTAATAAATGAACTGTAGAAGAGCAAGTACCGATTATTATGTAAAGCGGACAGCCTGTTAAGATTCACGTATTCCGCTGGATTTCCTAACCAATTATCATTAGTTAATTTATGTACTTATTCAATCATTTCACTTTCTTCTTTCATAATTTGTGATAAAGAATTGAACAAAACAGATTATATGTAGAAATAATAAAGCCCCCTCTTTAAGGACATTTCGCCTATAAGAGGGGGCTTTTACTTTCTTTTCCCACTTGCACTTGCAGACTATATCAGAAAGATAGTTCCCCCTTAGCCGCATAGCCAATGTCGCACCAGACAGAAGCATTACCGATTTAATTGATATCCCACTATTAATTACAATCCATATGCAAAATAAAATTTTATCTTAAATTTTGAATAATATCATAATGGTAATATTTCGTATTCCTTTTTTTCTGATCAGGAAATAACACTCGATTTTTAACTAAAGTATTAATATATTGTCTAGCTGTTTGATAATTAATTCCACTTAAATTAGATAGATGATTTGCACTAATTATAGGATATTGATATAAAACTTCTAAAAAGTTTTCAATTTGAAAATGATTATGTTTCCGCATGAGAAGTGCTTTATCTCGCTGATACAATTCATCAATTCTATTAAGTGTTTTAATATTATCATTCGCTTGTTTAATACAAGATTCCAAGAAAAAATTAATCCATTGATTCCAATTTCTATTCGTTCTTGTTTCATTCAAATATCTATAATATTTAAATTGATCTTTTTCAAGAGTCTTACTTAAAAAGAAAAATGGATATTCGCATTTTTTCTTATAATATAAAAATAAAGGTATTAATACACGTCCTATCCTCCCATTACCGTCTAAAAAAGGATGGATAGTTTCAAATTGTGCATGTATTATAGCTATTTTTACTAAGAAGTTAGCATCGTCTCGCTCATCATTTAAATAATTTTCTAAATTAGACATCAAATCCATTGTTTTATCTGGACCAGGCGGAATAAAGTCAGCAGTTTCTCTAGTAGCACCTTTTTTACCAATGATATTCTCTCTGTCCTTAAACTCACCTGGCTTCTTATTTTGTCCTCTAACTCCTTTATCCATTAAAATTCGATGCATTTCTTTAATAATTCTAATGGATAAAGGTAATCTATCGAGTCCCCTAACAGCAAACTCAATAGCTTCTCTATAATTTATTGCTTCTTGAACATTTTTACTTCTTTTAACTTCATCTTCGTTTGTTTCTTCGAAAAAGTCATCAATTGTAATTTGAGTTCCTTCAATTCTCGTAGAAGTTACAGCTTCTTGATTTAATAACGGCAAAAGAAGAATATGTGGCTTAATCTTGGCATTGTCGAACTTTCCTTTTAACTCTGTATACTTTTCAGTTGCTAATAGCATATTATCTAAAAAATAAGTAATATCAATTAATGATTCATCTAATGGCAATGTGTTTGGTTCGAAAATGCTTTTCGACATAATATCACTCCTTATATATCATATTGTACAAAAAGTAATCCGTTAATACAATATAATAAGAAAAAATATAATAAAAAACAAAATTACGCAAATTATTATGTAATTTGTTTTAATAACATAATAACTTAAAACTCTTCCTTCGGGTAGAAAGGTCGCCCAATTGGCGACTCAAACCCCCATAGAACTCGGCGTGTGGATTTCCCGCACCGGACTCTTCAGAAATTGCTTCACAGTTTTGCGTACATTTTCAATTCCGAAAATGAAATTGAGAGTAAAAGAAAAAATACCAGATATTTATCAAAACACAAAGAAAGACACCCTCTTTAAAGGAACCTTCGTTTTATCCAGTTACTATACTATTTATTCATTATTCGTATAGCACAGAAATCAATCCTACCCCATTTAAAACTACTAACCTAACATGAAATAAGCTCAGAAATTAAGATTCTTATTCTCTATCATCGACAAATTGCGAGCCTTGTTTTAGTTCAATCATTTGATCTGACTTTGTCCAATCTATCTGCTTTTTGTAATAGCCAACAGGCATTCGAATAAGAAATTTCACTTGAAGTTCTATTAAATAGGAAAAAAAATCAATAGAAGGATATCCGCGGTCAAAAAGGAATAGATCGTGTTCTGTTTGAAATTTTTTATACTACTCCAACAATCTTTTGGCCACGGAACGCTCACTTTCATTACAAGAGGTAATAAGCGCTTTCACCAGGAGATTATTTTCGATATCATAGATACATGATGCCATTGCACGGGCAAGCTCTATGGAAGAGCCTTTTGTAACCCCAAAGGTATCCTTTAATCGTTCCGAATTATTAATTTCTAGGATGGATCCATCAATTGCAAAAAGGCGATACCTCATAAATTTTTTACTGGAAAACTCCTTATAATACCACTCCACAATGGTATCAAATAGTTTGATAAATGCTTCTGTTTTAATTTTCTTTCTAGCCTCTGAAAAGGCTTGATTACTTATACTTTCCCCTGTCTTTCCAAGTAGCTTAAAATAATTATCTAGTTCCACCTGATGACTTTTCTTTACTAAATGTGGGATTTCAATCACAAACCTCATTCCTTTTCATGATTATAGTGTTTACTCTAATTACTGGTATTTAAACTTTAGAACAACGGCACTTCTACTATTTGCAGGCAGTAATATTTCTATGACTGAAAACGATATTCAAAATAAGCTGATCTATGCTAAAGATTAAGATGTTACTGAAGCCAGAAAAGTAGTAAGGGTGCTATTCTCCTGGTAATTTTTTTTGTTAATAGAAATCCATTCAATAGAAACTAAGAAAGTAGCTTGGAGAAACGAACTCCCATACTTCTAAAATTATTATTTTATATTTTTCATTTTCATACTGATATAATTCATGTACTCTTTCACTGGTAATAACATAATTTTTTCCGGTTGATCCCATTTAATCCCTTTATCTTTTATTTTTTGTAATAATTGTATCGCTGAAATTTTATTCGTATAGATGTGATTATAAGAATCTAAGATTATTCTTTTCCATTGTTCTGGACTACCTGAAAAGTAAGCTTCTCCACTTACAGAATGATAAAGTAATTCTTTTTCTTTCCAAGCTGGCATTTTAGAGGATATAGTATGCTCTATTTTTTTGTGATGTCCTTCTTCCATGTTTAGCTGTTTAATTCCACTCTCTTCTTCACTGCTTTTCAACATATGCTTCACTGTTTCACGATACCAACTAGAATTTTTGGATGATTCCTTTGAATGCAAAGCCCTCATATCACTTTTTAATTCTTGATCCATTTGCCATTTACTGCGTCCTTTAAATGGAGTACCTTTTATATCCTCCTCCGTCTGCCGCGCTCTTTGAGCCGCTTCTTGTTGAAGTTTTTCTTCCTTTTCTCTGGAAAGTTCTCTTTGTTTTTTCTCTGCTTCTTCTTTTTGTATTCTTTCTACTTCTTGTTGCTTCTTTCTTATTAATTCGTCTTGTAACTGTTCTTGATAAATAGATGTGAGTTGATTCTTTAATGCTTCTCTGTATGCATCTTCATTTCTGCTTGTATATGTAAAATCACAATGATTATCATTAATTGCTAATGCTTGTTCTAGTGGAATTTTTATAGGTTTGCACACTGTCCTAGTCCTAGTTGGATGATTAATTTCCTGTAAAAATCGAATAATATGAATTTCTCGCTCATGAGGATTAATATAAGGTATGCTTTTTACTTGAAGTTTATAAGGGCGATTATTAAATAACGCATTTTTTAGATTGGATTCTAAATTATTTATATAATCAGTCCATAAACCATCTTGCTCCGTTTGACTAATACATAATAATTCTCCCTCAACAAGGGAAACATGATTAATTGTAGACTCATAAGCTAACCAATAACTATCAACTAAAAAAATAGGAACAAAGTGATGCTTTTTATAACTATCTTTACGTTTCTGCAAGCTATTTGCATATTTTTTATTATGTTTTAAACCAGTTAGATAATCTATCGCCCATCTCTGGCCATTGGGAAATTCTAAAATAAAATCAGGAACAAAAGAGAGTGTACTTTTAAAACGATATCCATCTGTCAACCTTATATCATTTAGTTTACAAACCCCTTCCAGATAAGTACGTAAAATAGCTTTACCAGCCCGATGTTTAGGCATATCTTCCACACTTTCTTTTTGGCGTGTGTACGTTTGCTGATTATTGCTATATGAGCATCCTTCCTTATCAGAATGTCTAAAATGATACGTTTTATCTTGCACTAACACCATTTCCACGCGCTCATTACAACAAACACATCGAAATGCACCTTTTCTTGAAAATTTCCTATAACGCTCATTTAGCTGTTTTTTCACATACTCTCTATCATGTCCTTGACTTACCAATGCTTGAGCCTCTTTTTCAATATCTATATCGTAATCGTTTAATAAAGCAACGTTCATCTTACTCCCCCTTCCCTTTTCCATACTCAGAAATTCTTCTACAACCTATCAAATTTTGACAAACTTCGGGACATTTCGGGTAGTCACTGTGACCAAGAGTCTAAGTGGAACGGTATTTTCTAACGGGACATACTTTATGGCTTCTACAATTGTGCCTTTTGAAATGGCACGATTTGTTCTGCTTAATTTGATGGAATTCCCAACCACATCGTATGTAAATTCCCCACCTCTAATTTGCTTAAATACTTGCCTTTCCTGTTCATTTATTCTTTCCCAGATTACATCTATCATCGAATCACCCTAACCATGTTTGTTCTGTCGTTTAATATTCAATCTCCTGCTAACGTATAATTACTTACTATTTATTTCTATCTAATATTGTTAACTGTAAGAAATCATTTCTCCCGCTTTTGTTGCAGAGTCCCTTCATAAAAATCTAGTAGGCTATTTCTATTCAGAAAAAGAGGAGTAGTTATGTTCTCCTCTTCTGAATTTCTAATTCTGCTCTTTTCTTCCTGAGTAAATGAAGATACTCATCAATTGCTTGTATCCTAGCATTAGGGCAAGTTTGCTTGATTAGCTTGTATTGAATATCAATTTTCTTCATCTCGATATCAAGCTGGATGATTGAACGATTTAGTTCATTCAATTGCTATGCGTTTGTTATTGACCTCTATCGAATTCATTTGTTTCTGTTTCTCTTCTAGTGATTTCTCGGCTTTTGCGAATTCATTTTAAGGGTTCAAACTCCATACTCTACAGATTAAATCTCAATAACCTTATTCCCTTCAATCATTTGAGACAACTGTTGAACATTCCCAAATGGACTAGACGACACTACCTTACTCAAACTTTGCAGCCCCATACTTATTAAATCTTTATCTCCTTCTTTTAATCCCTTGTCAATAATATCAAAAGACTTCCCTATCGCTTTATTTCTTTCATCAAAAATACGGTCAAATACCTTGTGGTACAATTCATATTTCTTTTCAATTTCTGTTAATAGTACTTCTTTTTGTGCATTAATCTTTTCGATTTCTCTTTCTGTTACTTTCGCTTCTTTATACGCTTCTGTTAACTTGCCACAAAAGTTTAAAACGTCAGCTGCTGGAATTACATCAGATACTCCACTTAATTTTTTTATTGCTTGATTTGGTTGGTTCTTTTTCTTTATTAATTCAAACATAGTTAATTCCTCCCTCTACTCTTCAAAAACTTTTGTATTCATTAAAATAGAAAAATCTGTAGCTAACCCACCTATATATGCAATAGAATCATAATCCTTTTTAGAAAAGTAGTTTCTTCTAAATATATTCTTTTTGGTCCACTTAAACATTTTCGAAAATAACGGGTATTTATATATCTCTTTATAAACCTTTTTATATTCCCTCTCAAAAACCTCTTGCGCTTTTTTAATAGAAACACTCAATTCTTTTGATCGCTCTTCAATTAAATCCAGCTTTAATATATTTGCATTTAATTGATCAACTGCTTCTAGTACTTTAATCATTTGCTGTTCAATTTCATGAATTTTCTTATTGGCTGATACATGACTAAAAACACCTGTCAACGCAAGAACAGGAATAGCTACTATTCCTCCTAATACCGCTGTTCCTGCAGCAATTCCACCACCACCTACAGCTAAGGAACCTCCTCCAAACCAGGCTAGTGTTGCATTAGTAGCGGCTACTCCAGATAATCCTGCAATAGCTGTTCCTGTTGAAGCAGTACCAATTGTTGAAACTAAAGCCCATGCTCCAACAGCAGTTCCAACACCTGCAGATAACCCTTTCGTTGCACTTATAGCTACTTGCCCAGCCGTTATTGTATCGTCTATTTTATTGAAATCAATCGTTTCGTAATCATTGCCTATACTTCTGTATATAAAATCTCTATCTTTGCCTTTTAGATATTTAGAGATTTTGGATATTTTCTTTAATGATTTCAAAGCCTGAACCTTTAGATGTACTGTTTCTTCCAGTAATCTATTGACCTCTTCTCTTTTGCTTTCCATACTTGCATATAAAGATTTATATTCATTTTGCAATTCCTCAAACTCTTCTACCTTCTTTTCTATTCTCCCAGATGCTCCAAAGGTAACAATATTTTTAATAATCCCCACTATATACCTCCCTACCAGTTTTTATAGAACTATTTTACTATATACCATACTATTTTTGGGTTTTCTTTTTTGACAAATTGCAATAAAAATCGACAATAAACGCTAAAAAAGATAAACCATAAAGAAAATCTTCATCCGGATACGCTAAATAAACGCTATAAAAAATCCTGAGCAAGTGTCTTTGACTCTTCCATCAAATATTCAGATATTCTATTTTCAATTTATTAAATTATAGTGAGTCCTCTTCTGCCTTATTTATTTTTCGTTTACTAGTCTGCTCCATATTCCACAAAACACCTAATTACCCTTTATGAATCACCGACAAGCTTCTTAACGTTCTGGGTCGTCACTGTGGCCTAAGATTCAGAAAAAAATTCATCATGTTTCTCTTATCCCCATTTTCTTCTTCTCCATTATTTGTTCGTCCTTTGATCTGCTTAAAGACATTGCTTCCCACAGAGCTTCCTCAGATATTTCTTGCTCTTCTTTTAAATCGGAGATAGTTCGTGCAATGCGAAGAATTTTGACTTGCACTCGATTACTCCATTTCTTTTTCATTGCCATTTGCCGAATCATTAGTTTTATTTTTTCTGATAAATTATTTGTTTTCATTAATGTCTCATAAGAAACTCGACCATTGCATACTTCGCTCCCATATCTCTCGTATTGCTTTTCACGTGCTAGAAGAACTCTTTTTCTTATCTCTTCTGACGATTCACTTTTTGATTCCTTTTTTTCAAACGGCACTGATTGCAAGCTGATCGTAATATCAAATCGATCACGAATTGGTCCGGAAAGGCGATTTTGATAGGATTGAATTTGTTTGTGAGTACAAGTGCAGTAATGATTAGTGGAACCTAGGTATCCGCATGGACAGGGATTCATTGCACCTATCAAAAGGAAGGTTGCTGGATACGTTACAGTTGAACGAACACGGCTGATCGTCACTTTCCCTGTTTCGATTGGTTGTCTTAACATATCCAGTGTTTTCTTCGAGAATTCGGCCATTTCATCTAAAAATAAAACACCTTTATGTGCTAAGGAAATTTCTCCAGGCTTTGGATTTGTTCCTCCACCAATGATGGAAACACTAGAAGCAGAATGATGAGGACTTCTGAAAGAGGGAACGTTCATAAGACCATAATCTAAGCCAGCTAATTGATATAAACTAACTTTTTCAAGCTGAGCTTCATTGGATAAAGAAGGTAAGATGGAAGGAAAGGTTTCTGCCAACATACTTTTCCCGCAACCTGGTGGACCAGTCATAAAAACATGATGATCACCAGCAGCAGCTATTTCCAATGCACGTTTGGCAAAGCAATGACCAATAATATGAGAAAAATTTTTATCATACCTTATTTCGGTTTCACTCGTTTTCTTTGGAATATACAAAGGGAAAATCTGCTGTCCAGATAAGTGTTTAATTACTTCCTTTAAGGAAGAAACAAAGAGAATTTCAATTTCTTCCATTTTTAATTCGGGAAGTTCTTCATTAAATGGCATATACAATAGGGTAACTCCTAATTTTTTTGCAGCCAATGCTGCTGCAATCATCCCTTCAAACGGGAGAATGGACCCATCTAAAGATAACGCACCAATAAAGCAAGTGTTTTCTGGTATCTCTGATTTTACCGCTCCTATGCTTTTTAATATGCCCAGCGCTATCGCTAAATCGAACAAAGGTCCATTTTTCTTTTGTTCCGCAGGTGAAAGATTTACGACTATTTTTTTATCTGTTAAAGGATAACCAAAACTATGAAGAGCAGCCGTTACTCGTTCCTTTGATTCCTTTACCGATGCGTCTGGTAAACCAACAATCACAAATATATCTATTCCTTCTAGAGTTTGCACTTCCACCTGCACACGATAACCCTCTACGCCCTTTAAGCCGATACTCATTATTTTTGTTACCATCTACTCATCTCCTTACTTTTCATGTCTTTTTTCTATAACAAGTATTTTAGTAGATTTTCTTTCTTCCAATGGGTCTTGTAAAGTACTGATTGGATAGATATCCGCCTCTTTCCCCTTAGCATGTAGAAACTTTAAATAATTTTCCACCTGAGGTTCAGGAAAATAAGCAAGAATTCTTTCTGAACTTATTAAAGTATCTTCTGAATGTTGAGCATAATGAAAGTAGCTACTCCATGGATAGTCATTCAAATCTGTAACCATCTTTGCTCGAATTGGATTTAGATGGATATATCTATTTACTTCCAGTTCATACTCCAAGGAAGTGATCAATTCTGAACCATAACGACTTTCAAATACATGACCAGTAAAATGATATTTTTTATTAAAATACGTAGCATATTGTGAGTGAAGATATTTCATAATGGTGCCTGCGGGGAGGTGAATGGTCTCCATTTGGAGATGAATGTGGTTTGTCATAAGACAATACGTTTGAAGTATAAATGGTTTTAAAGCTTCCGTCTCTTTTAAAAGTCGAAGATATTCGTGCCGATCTTCCTCATCACGAAATAAAGCAGTCCTTCGAATTCCTCGACTAGTAATGTGATATCTAGCTCCTGGAAACCAAATACGCCTTTTTCTTGGCAATGTATTACCTCCAATCATTACGAACATGAATTTTAACTGACTATGAATGAGCTACCTCATTTTGCAGGGAAAGTAAATGGAAAAAGAAATTTTTTGAAGATCAAACAGACTATCGTAGAGGAATCGGAGAGAGAGTACTAACACTACATATCTTCTACATAAAACATTAAAATCCTTCCTCTTTTTTTACTTTAATAAAAAGAAAAAAAAGAAACCATCAAACTATATCAGAAAGATAGTCCCCCCCTTATTTCATAAGCGCGTCCTTTCTAAAAAGACAAATGTCCTTTTATGGGGTCTGACCCCATAGCCTTTGACCCCATAGCCTTTTCCCCCACACAGTCACTATTCTCAACTTTCCTCTTTACAAAAATAAAAACCAACGAAAAGGAGCTTCCTCTACTATGAAATCTATTTTACCCGATTATGAAATCAATGAAAAAACAATGGCACTGCTGCCAGCATTCCACCATGAATACGATACGATTGTATTGGAGCCGCATCGAAAGCTGTATGTTAAACAAACTGCACTGCAGCTAATAGAAAAAGCAGCAATAAGAGGCGGCTCTGATTATAAAGGACGCCGAAATTCTATCATCCACTTATTAGGAATAAAAAAGAAAATTCCTATTCCTATTAATCCAGCGAAAAACATCTACATCTTCCCAACGCATTCTCCAAACAATATGCACTGCTGTTGGATTTTCTTTCACCATGTTTACCGAATAAAAAAATCCCCCACCTCTTCCGTAACGACTACTCATAAATGAAGCCAAACGCCCGCCTTGGTTTTACGAAACGTTGCCCATGGATACTGGGTGATACTCATAGTTGATGAATCGATCACATAAAGACGGACAATATTCCGAAACGATCGGTTTTTGCTTCATTTGAGCTTGAATGGTGAGAACAAGATGATGAAACACCTTCTCAAACAGATTAGGTGATAAGTGACATTGTTTTCGAGAAAGCTGTGAAGTACTTAGCCACGTATAAATATACGGAAACCTTCTTTTACATTATTTTGTGACATAAAACATAAAGAACCTACCTTTCTATAAATATATAGAAATAATAGGCTCTTTTACTCGAAATTGGTAATCACTTGCTTGAATTCCTTAACTTGATGACTACGGGATCTGCCCCCGTACTCTTGAGATCCTATCGTAGGAAACAAATCACTTGCAAACTTATTTATGGTTTCATTGATTTTGCCCTATCTATACTATCAAAGTGACTTCTAATTAAATCCAACAATTCATTTTTCCTTATATTTGTCCGTAAAGGTGATGAAAACAGTATACTATATAAATGTTTCAATTCGTCTAGTGAAATTCTTTTTAGACATTCTTCTTTAAATTTAATATCACTTTGATTATACAATAAGTTTTCTAAATAAAAATTTTTAACTTCATCTTCTGTATTTATGGATAAAATCGACTCCCTTATTCGGTTTCGATTTTTTTGTGAAGATTCCTGATTTTCGCTAATAATAAGACTAAAAACCTTCTTTATATCTTCTGGAGTGTATTTGAAATATGTCTTATTAAATAAATTTTTTGAAGGATACATATCAATATACAACTTCAGAAGACTTTGCAGTATTTCCTGTTCTCTTTTATTCATCTTATCACCTCTATATTAAATTTGCGATACAATCAGCAATTTCCGAATATTCTTCATGTATATCACCATTACTAATCGTTATTGGAATACCATAATTAGTTGAATTTGAACGATTATCCAAATGACGTATATAAGTATTGAAAATATGACTTCTATTATCCGCAACATAATTAGTACCCGTAATCTTAGACTTAATTCCAATTGCTGTGATGGATTTGTCTAATGATTCTAAGACTGGAAGATTTGCAACGGAAGCTTTACGTGCTTTAAATAATGTCTCCAATACCCCTATTAATTGTGGCTTTTCACCAAAATATTTTTTTAATAATAACCCACCAATTTTATTATCATACGCATATTTTAAATAAGTACTTTCGATTTCAGTGATATAATCTGCAACTCCATCACTACTTAACTCGTCACCAACAGTTGGAATTAAATAATAATCACATGCCAAAAAAACACTTTGTATAATTATATTGCTTGTTGGCGGACAATCAAACAAAATATAATCATAATTGGAGTTTAAATCAATGTCACTTAAAATTTTTGATATAACTAAGACATTGGTTGTGTTATTGGAGAGCCTCTCGGAAATATCGTTTAATCGACTATTTTTCATATCCAAAACAGTTGGAATATAATCTAATCGACCATTACCACGTGAATATTTTGAAATCTCTCTGATTGATTCTTTTATTTTTTTATAATTTGATGCAATATTATCTTCAAGAATATTTATTCGCGTAACATTATTAATATACTCTCCATATAATTCTAATGCATAGTTTAATGTGCCTTCTACCTCTAATCCTGCTAATTTAACATCACTGGTCTTGGAGCATATTTTACTCAAGGAACACTGAGGATCTAAATCTATTAACAAGACTTTTTTTTCATGCTTTCCAGATAGTAATGCTCCTATTTCAAATACTGTAGTTGTCTTACCTACCCCACCTTTATAATTTCCAAATAATATTTTTTTAGACATAATTCAACCTCCGTAAAAAATAATATTTATTTGTTTGATTCTTTATGTTTATCAAAAATTTCATAATTTACAGAAAGGAATATTAGATACGCATTTTTAATTCTTTAATCATGCTTTCTGCATATGAAAATCTTTGCAAGTCCGACACTATTTACTACTTCAAATCTTTAAAATTAGATAAAACTCTATTATCATAAACAATTTATTTTCACTCTTTTGCAAGTTGTTTTACCTCTTCTAGCTAGAGGAGACAGATTCCCATTAATTAACTATATAATGTTTAAAAGTTCATTTTTTATGACTCTGATTTCGTAATATCTATAATAGGATTTCATTTACTCCTCCTTCTTCTAAATAACAAGGGTATTAAAATATACTTTCTTTATTATATCAAACCTCAATTAAGGTAGCATACCCCATAATTTCTGAACTGGTATTTATTACCATAATTATTGCAGATGAATTGAGCCACTTATACGGAGTAAAGAGCCATCCTTTACAAAATGGAAAGCCTTATAAATAAAAACAAGAAAAACCTCTTGTGTAATAATGTTGCATGCAAACAGGCATGACATTATTATACAGGTGTTTTTTATGGCTAATGGTCGTAAGATTTTGGAGATGTATTTTGAAGCAGTCAGCTAAAGAAAGATTAATTCTAACAATGGGTATTCAAGGGATACAGTTTCAGATGTCGTTCAACGTACTAAGAAATTTGGTGAGATGAGATAAGCTTGAGCGATACAATAACCAATCCATGGCTAGAAGCGATTCTCTTTCCAGAGAAACAAACTGTTTGTAACCGTCAAGTAATATTTTACGTTTTTTGCTAAATAGCTTTTTACACTTTTGCTTTACTAAAATATATGTTGTCTATTTTTCATGCGGTAGCTATCACCATCCATATGAACTACCTCCACTCGATGTAATAGTCGATCTAGAATTGCTGTTGTTATGCCTTGGTCCCCCATCAATTCACTCCATTGTTCAGGACTTTTATTAGACGTAAGAATAATAGAACTTCGTTCATATAGGTGATTTACTAGCTGAAAGAATAGATTTGCTTCGCGTTGGTCCATCGCCATGTACATTAGATCATCAATTATTACTAAATCAGAAGACTGAATCCTTTTTATTTGCACTTGTGATTTATGTGTAAACTCTTGTGTCTTTAATAGCTGAATCAATTCTCCCATGGTCACAAAGTAAACTTGGAATCCCCTTTGAATTGCTTCCACTCCCAATCCTATTGTTAAAAAGGTTTTACCTACTCCAGGTGGACCTAATAATATCAAATTATATTGTTGTTCTAACCAACTAAGCTCTTTTAACTGCATTAACTGTCGTTCTGTTATGGCTGCTTGCTCTTCCAACTTGAATTCACTTAGTGTCTTTATATAAGGGAATCGAGCCCACTTCATTCGTCGTTCGATGCTCTTTACTTCACGCTTATTTAGTTCAAATACTGTAACTGCTTCTAAAAATTCTAAATAGGTCCATCATGCTTTTTCAGCTTCACGAAGGAGCTGAGGTAGCTCCCCCGCGGTTTCAGACAAGCGTAACTGTCGAAAATAACCTTGTAATTCTTTTACTGTATGATTCATCAAATATGCCCTCCTAAAATACTTGTATAGGTACTTAGAGAGCGTGTCGTGACATTATATTTATGGTTAGATAATGTTGACTCGCCAATATTATCATTCGTTGCCTCTGTGACGTGAACGGTATTTTTTAAATAATCCACTACATCCCTAAAATCATTCGCACTAAATAATTTTTCCTTCACACAAATGGAAAGAGCTTGATGAATGAATGCTGCATCTTTCTTTATGACAGAAAGAAGAATAGCTAATTGATCTCGGCGATAACGATTATACTTAAGGCAAACTTCATCTAAAAATACATTCGCATCCTTTTGCTTTTCAAAATGAGTAAGGATTGTTTGTTTCATTTCATTAATTCCTTTAGAGCGGTCTCTGCTATGACTACGATTCTTAATCAATTTCCCTTTTTCGTTACTAATCGGATGCTCAGCTATCCGCTCCCCATCAAGTTGCTTGCGAATAATCAATGTATCTGGTGTATCTGGATATTCTTTTTTTATCTCTAAGAACACCTGGTTGTTAGGAAGTGAACCATATGTTCCTAACGGTAACGAATAACGATTTGATTCAAAACGAATCGTATTGTCCTTACCAATATTCCTTGTTATACTGTTAGTATGGTTACTTTCATTTGAAAGTAGAGGAGAGACTGGTAGTAAGTGTTGCTTTTCGACGAGAAACACTTCTATTGGTCTCTTTTTGGTCGTATTGTGTACATTAAAATTGCCAGTACGTTCTAACCATTGTAAAGCACGGTGATTCCAATCTTCGATTTCTTTAAAAACTCGGCTATCTGCAAAATTTCCTTTTATGTATTTCACCACATTTGCTGGCTCAATCTATCCGCAATATTCAAGAACTTCTTTGGACACCTCAAATGTGAGATGCCTTGCTTTGGTTCACCACAAACCTTAGAGGAAGTTCAACAAGCCGTATCTGACTACATTACTTATTATAACGAATTACGTATTACAAAACAAATACGGCATGAGTCCTCAAGAGTACAAGAATCATGCCGCATAAGCGTCAGTATTTTTTTACTGTCTACTTGACAGGTACTAGTTCAGGTGTGACATTTTTTTATATGGAGGTATTTTTTTATGATCCATTATCATAAGATATTGGAATTACACAATGAGGGAATCAGTTTTAGAGGCATCGCTGCAAGTACTGGCAACTCTCGTCAAAAAGTAACAGAGATTGATTATCCATATCGCTGAAAAGAAGGGATTAGCCTGTCCGTTAGACGAAGAAATGACAGATAAATGGATTGAGGAATTTATCTATCCAGAAAAGACTTTGGAGGGGTCAGGACGACAATCATTGAACTTTGATTATATTCAATTCATGAAGAATTGGCCAAGCCTAACGTAACACTTTCTCTACTTCATCATGAATATTCCTCTTTGCACCCGTCCATGAACAATTTGCTTTCACTATAGATAAACATCTCTTTATCTGCATATTCACAAATCATTAACAAAATCCATGCCGTAGCATGTGTCGCCCCTTCGTTATCTATTACATAATAGGAAAAAAAGGAGGAGAGCAGGGACTAATTTCGGCAACTAGAATGAAACATTGTTAAATTTATCTGAAAATCCAATCTATAAAATCTTTTTTCCCAATCGACAAAAGGAGATATCCCCCATACAGTCACTATTCTCAACTTTCCTCTTTACAAAAATAAAAACCAACGAAAAGGAGCTTCCTCTACTATGAAATCTATTTTACCCGATTATGAAATCAATGAAAAAACAATGGCACTGCTGCCAGCATTCCACCATGAATACGATACGATTGTATTGGAGCCGCATCGAAAGCTGTATGTTAAACAAACTGCACTGCAGCTAATAGAAAAAGCAGCAATAAGAGGCGGCTCTGATTATAAAGGACGCCGAAATTCTATCATCCACTTATTAGGAATAAAAAAGAAAATTCCTATTCCTATTAATCCAGCGAAAAACATCTACATCTTCCCAACGCATTCTCCAAACAATATGCACTGCTGTTGGATTTTCTTTCACCATGTCTATCGAATAAAAAAATCCTCTACATCTTCTCCAGCTATTCGCTCCATCATTATCTATAAAAATGGACAAGAGTTAGCAATGAAAGAATCGGCCTCTATACTGGAAAAACAACTGTTTCGCACATGGCTGTGTATAAAAACGCTAAACGGCGATGGACCTTCCTATTCTCTCCAAATGGAAGGATAACATTAGCTTCGTTCCTTTTATAGTACTTATAAGATGCAAAAAACCATTTCTTCATTTTTTTCTCCATGCATGCGGATCTGATATCCTAACTAAAAAAACTTCATTTTTTTTACAATAAATAGAAAAACCAACGCTGTAGCTTGTGTTGTCAATTTCTTCTCAATTAGATAATTGGGAAAAAAGAGGTTACTGCAATGGATGATCATATCTATTACAACATACTAGGGAGAAAAATCCGGCAAGCAAGACAAGTGAAAAACCTAACAATAGAAAAACTTGCAGAACATGTGGAGATGAGCACCAATCATATTCGAGATATCGAAGTAGGAAACAAAAGACCACTCGTTGGCACTTTTCATAAATTATGTGAAGCACTCCATTTAAATGCCCAAAAAGTGTTCGATCAGGTAAAAAAAGAACGGGAAGAGATGATTAATTCCACCAGTAAAGATGGCTAACCATCCTCGCAAACTATATAAATCCCCCTCCTTTAAGGTTATTTTGCCTAAAAGAGGGGGATTTTTCTTTACTTGCCTTCATTCGCTAGCAGACTATATCAGAAAGATAGTTGCCCCTTATTCTCTATTTTTGTCCTCTCCAAAAAGACAAGTGTTCTTTTTAGGGGTCAGACCCCACACACAAGACCCAACGAATTTGCATTGTGTGGTAAATTCATTGGCAAACACTGGTGAAAAACATGGCAATGGTGGTAAAATCACGTGGCCGTAATCATTATCTACTTTTAATAATTCTCTAATAATAGCTATTGACCGGGAAGCGTGACCATAGCCGTAATCTGATATATAATAAGCGATCGTTTTTATTTTATCCCTCAATAATATATTTTTTATGTACTTTACTAAAAAAGGAGGCACTTTAAAATGCCTCCTAAAACAAAAATTATATTAAACTCTTACTTCTGGTTTAACTTCCTCAAACTCTCTCACTTCTGGACGACCAATTGATTGATAGTTAATTCCAGCATTTTTTGCATCTGCTAGTGTAAAGCAGTTACGTCCATCATAAACAAATGGTGTTTTCATTTTTTCTTTGAACAAGTTCAAACCAAGAGCTTTATGTCTGAATTAATCTTAATTTACAACGGTTTATAATGCTTTCCCAATCTGTTTCTATACGAATAATATCTTCTTCCACTAATTGTGAACCACGTTGTACTTCAATTATTTCTAATTCAGAAGTTGCACGAATTGCGTGTCTTGCCGCAATTGGTACTTTCAAAACATCACCAGGATTGACTTGGAACAACTCATCATTCAAGACGAATTCACCAGAACCTTTAATGACAGTCCAAACTTCACTCCGTTGATAATGTTGTTGATAACTTAAGTACTTACCTTTTTCTATACAAATACGCTTAGTAAGAGTTTCTGTCCCCTCTTCAAATTTCGTATAATCGAGGACTTTATACCATCCCCAAATGCGCTCTTCATACATTGGACGGTTATCAAAACTCACTATTAACTCTTTTAATTTTGGACTTGATTGTTTGTCACTAACTAATATGCCATCTGGTGAAGCTGCAACTATTAAATCTTTTCCACCTAACACTGCAACTGGAATTTCTAATTCATTTATTAAGTGAACATTTTCACTATCTTCACATATAGTGCCTAGTCCCATAATATTTGTAGACATTTCTTCCGTAAGAGTATTCCATGTCCCCAAGTCTTTCCAATATCCTTTATATGGTAATGCAATGATACCTTTCGCCTTTTCAACCACTTCATAGTCAAAACTATTCTTATTAAATTTCCCATATTGACCTTTTAATTCTTTATAATTGGTTGGGAGTCCTAAGCTTTCAATCATCTTAATAATGAAAGATAATTTAAAAGCAAATACTCCACAATTCCAAAGAGCACCATTTGTTATTAAGTCTTCTGCCTGTTCTTCCGTTGGTTTCTCTTTAAAGTGACTAACTTCTAAAAATGGTAATCCTGTATCCCTTTTTGGAACAATATATCCATATTTCGAAGATGGATAAGTTGGAGTTACTCCCATTAAAGCTAATTCAGCATCAGAATTCTTTAATGCATCCTCTAGTTTAGCAACTTTTTGAAAAAAGGGATCGTCTACATATGGATCAACCGGTAAAACTGCCACAATTTCATCTAAATCTATATTGTCTTCTGAATATAGATAGGAAGCAGATAAGGCAATAGCAGGAAAAGTATCTCTTCTTTCTGGTTCTACAACAATTGATACATTACTGCCAAGTTGATTTCTAATCATATCTACTTGTGAAGCACTAGTAGCAATTACTGCTGATTCTTGTAAACCTGACATTTTTAGTTGATTATAAACTCGTTGTACCATAGACACACTATTTTTACTCTCGTCTTCTAGCACTTTTAAAAATTGTTTGGAGCGTGCATCATTTGATAATGGCCATAGTCTTTTTCCTGATCCTCCAGATAATAGAACTAACTTCATATGAACCTCCTAATATTATTATTTGCATGTTTATTTATTAAAAATGCTCATCTTTATCTTAAGATGAGCACCTTGTGCGTTATTGATAAAAATCATTATTTTCTTATGTTATAGGGAATATTGAATCTCAAAATAATTCTGATATTCTCCACTAATAATTTGCTCCCACCATTCTTTATTATTAAGATACCATTGAATTGTTTGCTCAATACCTGTCTCAAAAGTATAAGTTGGTTTCCAACCAAGTTTCTCTAGTTTTGTTGGATCAATTGCGTAGCGTTTATCATGTCCTAATCGATCTGTAACAAACTCTATTAAATCTTCTGATTTACCTAGAGTATTAATAATTGTTTTAACTACCTCTAAGTTCGTACGCTCATTATGACCGCCAACATTATATACTTCTCCTACTGAACCTTCATGGAGAACTAAATCAATGGCAGCACAATGATCGATTACATGTAACCAATCACGAATATTTTTCCCATCACCATAGACAGGAATTTTTTGTTCATTTAGAACACGTGAAATAGTTAGAGGGATTAACTTTTCTGGGAAGTGATATGGGCCATAGTTGTTAGAACAGCGAGTAATATTGACTGGTAATCCAAATGTTTCATAATAAGCACGTACTAAAAAGTCTGAAGATGCTTTACTTGCACTATATGGGCTGTTTGGTTGTAAAGGAGTTTCTTCTGTAAAGAAAGTAGTGGGATCAAAGTCTAATTCCCCGTAAACTTCATCTGTAGAAACATGAACAAATTTAGTGATTCCAATTTTTTTTGCTGCATCTAATAAAACTTGTGTTCCTAGCACATTTGTTTTCACAAAAATTTCTGGGTCTGTTATTGATCTATCCACATGACTCTCTGCCGCAAAATGTGCTACATAATCGAATTTCCCTTGGTCAAATAAAGTGAAAATTTCTTCTCTATCAGCTATATCTACTTTAACAAAATGGTAGTTTTCTTTGTCTTCTAAATCTTTATGTTTTGTTAAATCTCCAGCATATGTTAATAAGTCCAAGTTATAAATGTCGTAGTTTGGATACTTATTTACCATGTATTGAACAAAGTTACCACCAATAAAACCTGCTCCACCTGTTACTAATACTTTCTTTTTTGCCATTTATTTCACCTCTTCTGCTAATTCTTGTACATATCGAACTAATGCATCTTGCCAATTAGGTAAACGCTTAAATCCATTTTCAAATAATTTTTGCTTTGACATTCTTGAATTTTTAGGACGAACCGCTTTTGTTGGATACTGATTACTTGTTATACTATTAACTTTTACTGATTTTTCTGCTAATTTAAAAATTTCTGTCGCAAACTCTGCCCAGTTGCAGAAGCCTTCATTCGATGCATGATAAATTCCAAATTTCTCAGTTAATGCCATTTCAATCAACAACTTGGCTAAATCATATGTATATGTTGGAGATCCATATTGATCTCCTACTACATTTAACTCATTTCTTGTTTCTGCTAAACGAAGCATTGTTTTAATAAAGTTATTGCCATTTATACCAAAGACCCAAGAGATTCTTACAATATAGTATTTATCTAATACCTTTTGTACAATTTTTTCTCCTTCATATTTCGTTAATCCGTAATACCCTACAGGAGCTGCTTTATCTGTTTCTAAAAAAGGGATATTTCCTTCCCCATTAAATACATAATCTGTACTTATATAAATAAACTTTGCGTTTATTTCTTTAGCAGCTTCTGCTAAATATTTTGTTCCATTTACATTAACATCCCAACATGTTTCTTTATCACCTTCAGCATTGTCCACTGCAGTATATGCTGCACAATGAATGATAGCATCAGGTTTGATAGTTTGGATATATTCTTTTACTTTTTGTTCATCTCTAATATCTAAATCCTGACTTCCAATCCCAATCATTTGTAAACCGTTGCTTTTTCCTGCTAGAACAACATCATATCCAAGCTGACCGTTATAACCTGTAACTAAAATTTTCATTTTATATCACCAAAGATAAAATTTTTTTCTGCTTCTTCAAGTGTTGGTGCTTTTTCATCCTTCGCAGAAAGTACTGGTGTAATATCCATTGGCCATTCTATATTAACAGAAGAATCATTCCAAATAATGCCTCGATCACAGTCTGGTGCATATAATTCATCTACTTTATATTGTACTTCTACATCATCTGTAATTGTCATAAAACCATGTGCAAATCCTTGTGGAATCAAAAGTTGTTTTTTATTTTCAGCAGATAATTCAATACCAAACCATTTACCATATGTTGAACTACCTTTACGAATATCTACTGCAACATCATAAATAATCCCCTTAGTACAACGTACCAATTTGGTTTGTGCTTTTGGATTTAATTGATAATGCAAACCACGTAATGTCCCTTTAACAGCTGAAAAAGATTGATTATCTTGAACAAATTGAATAGAGATTCCAGTATCTTGTAAAACACCTTCATTATATGTTTCCATAAACCAACCACGATGATCCCCAAAGACAGTTGGCTCTAATACTTTTAATCCATCAATAAACGTATCTATAATTTTCATCATAACACCCTTTAATTTTAATATTTAATTTGACCATTTGCCACTTTTAATAGATACTTCCCATAACCTGTTTTAGCATAAAAATTCCCACGTTCAATCAAACTATCTCTTGAAATCCAACCATTTATAAAGGCAATTTCTTCTGGAGCTGATATTTTAATACCTTGATATTCTTCTATAGTTCGAACAAAATTAGATGCCTCCACTGAACTTTGATGAGTCCCTGTATCTAACCAAGAAAATCCACGACCTAAAAGTTCTACATCTAACTCACCTAACAGTAAGTAAGCCTCATTTACTGATGTAATTTCTAACTCTCCACGATGGGATGGTTCAACATTTTTAGCTATTTCTACCACTCTATTATCAAAAAAATACAATCCAGTAATAGCGTAATTGGATTTTGGCTTTTTAGGTTTTTCTTCCACACTTAAAACTTTTCCACCTCCATTAAATTCAACTACACCAAAACGCTCAGGATCTTGTACATGATAACCAAATACTGTAGCCCCCTTTTCCTTCTGTGCAGCTCGTTGGAGAATTTTCCTCATACCACTTCCGTAATAAATATTATCCCCAAGAATCATCGCAACAGAGTCACTTCCGATAAATTCTTCTCCGATAATAAATGCTTGTGCTAATCCATCGGGTGATTCTTGAATTTTATATTGTAACGTAATACCGAACTGTGATCCATTTCCTAATAATGCTTCAAAACGTGGTGTGTCCTCTGGTGTTGAGATAATTAATATATCTTTAATTCCTGCTAACATTAATGTAGAAAGTGGATAATAAATCATAGGCTTATCATTTATTGGTAATAGCTGTTTACTTGTCACTAAGGTTAGAGGATAAAGTCTTGTACCGCTTCCACCTGCTAAAATGATTCCTTTCACTTATTTTCCCTCCTTAACTTATTTATTTTTAAAAAATATCTGATATAGTACCATTTAGTAAAAAAATACTAATGTTTTTTACTACTTTCCATTATTAAAAAAAGTAAAAACTTATTCTCTACATTTAAATACTTATTATTATCCATTTAAGTTCAACTTCAATAGTATTAGAAATTAGCAACAAATATACGTATAGCATTATTAAATATATAATGAATGTGTTTTTCAATAAAAATATGCACCCAAAATACTAAATTATCTAATTTTAGCATCTATTAATCATAAACAATAAAGTTTCTTCTTATAGCATTGAACCATAACTCATATCCTAAATCATTAGGATGTATTTGGTCTTGGATTAATGTCTGCTCAAGTGTTAGCCCTATACTAGAATATCCCTTTTCATAATCATTCCAAAAATCAATATAATTCCATCCCTTTAATTTTATGTAGTCTCCCACTTTAGAAACATATTCATTAAATAACAATCCTTCTGAATTTCTTACATTTTTATGAACAATAATATTGGGTGGCATTAAGTAAATTCTTACATTCGGAAAAGCTAGTTTTAATTTAGATACAATAGTTTCAATATTTTGTGTAGACTCTGATACTGTATACATAGAAAAATCATTAATTAAACAAGTCTCAATCAAAATAACGTCCGGATTTAAATTTGAAATAATTTGCAAACTTATATTAAGTAAATCTGTTGTTTTGAAACCATCGACACCAAGATTTATAAAATTTAGATCTGGGTTAGTTTTTTGGAAAAAAGATTTTAGTAAACCAGACCATGTTTTATCTGGTGAACTTGCACCAAGTCCTCTTGTTACACTACTACCCATTAGAACAACTGTAGGGTCTTTTTTTCCTAACCAAGTATTTTCAGCAGAATACTTATTTTCATTGAGAGCATTTTCTTTTATTTGGTATATTAACTCATTTTGTTTCTGGAATTTATTTATGAAATAATAGCTATTAAAAATAGATACTACAAGTAATGAAGATAGAATAATACTTAATATATTCTTCATAAAAAATTCTCCATCTAATTAAAATTTAACATTAATATATGTAAACATTCTATATTTTAGAAACATTGTCCAAAATAACCTCCTAAATACTACTTCTCCGAAGGATCGGTAAGAGTTACATCCAATTAACGCTAAATTGCATTTTACTCTACTAACACAGTTTCTATTTCCTTAATTTTAAAGAGACAATCTTCAACATATAGATCACAAGAATCATTCAACTACTTATTTTAAAACGTTTTTTACAGAGTACAAATAATCGCAGCCAATGTAATTGCTTTGCCGAAAGTTCACGAGTATTAGGTAAATTAAAATAATTCATAGCCAATTAGGTCTCAATCTATTAATTGTAACTGAACCATAAAGACGGGATATATTTTCAGTGTTTTTTGCTAACTGCCCCCTAGCTTATATGCGCTATATAATTGATTTTGATTGACCATTTTCATCCTTCAATACCTTTAAAAATCACTTTAACATCGTATGGTTGATAAAGGCCATAAACGTTTACCAAATCACCTGATAATAAAACTAATTTCACAACCTTTCCCCTAAACTTTTGGTATTTATTCTACTTCCTTCTGAATATCCTTTTTTGTATGCAATATACCTAGTTACCAAATCTACACTCAATAAAAATAGATCTTTTATTTTGAGTTTCCTTAAAAGGTTTTTTACTAAATAAAATAACAATTTTTTACCTTCTCCTAATGAGGAGTACTCACTTAATTGATCATTATATTCTTTTTCGAAAATTCCTATTAGTCTATACCGATTGTATGCATTTTTAATCTCAAAGTTATGGCTATGATATACTTTACTTTTAGAATTATAAAAAATAGAATATCCATTGTTAATTACATTTAAAGCATAAATAACATCTTCATTAGTGACCACATCAAAATTATATCCACCTAATTTAATAAAAACCTCTTTTATTGTTGCAGAGCACGCATCTGAATAATAGATATTTTTTCTTCCCCATTTCCCTTTTGTATTTTTATTACATAATCTATCATAATCAGGATAATTAAATTCTCTAATTAATTTTTCAGTTTCTGTAGAATTAGGGTAGGCTATTTGCTTAGCATATGTTGCAACAATCTCATTATTCTCAATTAAGGGTTGTATTAGATTATTTAACCAATATTTATTGTAAGGTGTTACATCTTGTGTCAAAAATACTAGGATACCGCCTGTAGATTTTTCAACAGCTTCATGTCTAGTTTTCGCATGGTTAAAATCCCCAACTTCAAAAGTAATATCACATAACATTTTTGAAAGTTCAAGACTCTTATCATCAGATTTACTTACAGCAGATATAATTTCAATTTCATAATTAATTTCCTGGTTTCTAATTTTGCTAATCAAATTTTCAAGATACTTCTCACCGTTATATACAGGCAATATAATAGATATCTTTTTCATGTTATCCCTCAAATTATTTTATATTAAAAGTTAAAAGAATGATTATTTTATCGAATAATGTCTCTTAATATTATCAAATTCCCAATAATAATTTTCCATAAAACCCTTTTAAAGATTTCTGAATTAAACTAGTATTAATAGATTAATAGTTCAAATTAATAATAATGTTACACATAATAGTATTAAATTTCTTTAATAAATAGTCTGAGAGAGTATAAAATATTTTGTGTAAATGAAAATTTCCATGTAAAAAGGAAGACCTTCTCTTGGTAGAATTAAGTCACCACAACCAATCCTAGAAAAGAGGTCTTCCCTATGAATCAGTTTACAACAGAAATTATCGATGCACTAGTAAAAAAACAAGATATTACCGAGGTTTTTCGTTCGCACTTGGAAATGGCGATCAACTCGCTACTTGTGACAGAGTTAACGGAATTTCTAGATTATGAAAAATATGACCGTATTGGCTTTAATTCAGGCAACTCACGCAATGGGTCTTATTCGCGTACGCTTCACACAGAGTACGGCGATTTAGCCATTCAAATTCCACGTGATCGCAATGGTGAGTTCAAACAACAGACCGTGGCTCCGTATAAGCGTTCGAATGATACGCTTGAAGATACGGTGATTCACCTGTTTAAAAAAGGCATTACGATGGCTGAAATTGCCCAGTTAATCGAAAAAATGTACGGCCATCACTATACGCCTCAAACGATTTCGAATATGACAAAAGCGGTTTCAGAAACAGTCGATGCATTTAACAACCGTTCGTTGCATAATCGTTACGTATGCGTGTATTTAGATGCGACGTATATTGCCGTGCGTCGTGATACGGTGTCCAAAGAAGCTGTCTATATCGCTGTTGGTATTCGCGAAGACGGCTCTAAAGAGGTACTCGCTTATACGATTGCCCCAACAGAGTCTGCTTACAACTGGCAAGAGCTACTAGAAGAGCTGAAAGACCGTGGTGTAGAAGACGTCTTATTATTCGTATCAGACGGCTTAAAAGGCATGGCAGACGCTGTTTTCACTGTGTTTCCAAAAGCAAAATATCAAGTCTGTTTAGTTCATGTCGGTCGCAATATTATGCATAAAGTACGCGTAGAGGATCGCAAGGAAGTCTGCGAAGATTTTAAAATGATTCACCAGGCAAAGGACGCCGAAGCAGCTGAGCTAGCACTTGGGCAGTTCTGCGAGAAATGGAGCAAATCGTACAAAAAAGTTACACAAGGCTTACTAAATAACCCGTATTTACTGACGTTTTATCAGTTTCCAAAAGCAATTTGGCGAAGCATCTACTCGACCAATTTAATTGAGTCGTTCAATAAGCAAATCAAAAAATATACAAAGCGCAAGGAACAGTTTCCGAACGAAGAATCACTGGAACGTTTTTTAGTGACGCAGTTCGAGGACTACAATCAACGTTTCGCCTCACGCTGTCACATCGGCTTCAATCAGGCACGTGCAGAGTTGGAAGAGATGTTTGAGCAGCTACATGAACCGACAAACTAACCGGGACGTGCCAGCGCGAAATTTGGGTGTCTAGGAAAGGGCTAGCCCTTTCCTAGACACCCAAATCAACACTTCGAACAAATCTATTTGAATACGAAGGTGATCATCTACCTTGAGAAGTTGAAAAGTCATTTACACAAAAATATTGACAGTACCTAGTCTGAAAATAGCCTGAAATCCTAATAATAATTCCTACTCGTTAAACTTATTATTAATTAAATATTTCCTCTAAATATTTAGCATGGCCATCAACTGTAAAAATTCCCCTCGCATAATTAAATCCATTTTCTGCAATATTAATTGATTCATCGATTTGCTCCAATGCCAATATACAATTCTCGGCAAATGTCGTATAATCTTCAGAAACATAAAGATGTTGACCGTTAATCAATTCAGTTCCTTCAATACCTTTTTGTGTTGTAATTATTGTTTTTCTCATTAAAAGTGATTCCACTAACTTTATTTTTACTCCTGCACCTTCAAGTAACGGGATAACGACTATTTGAAAAGAATTAAATAAACCCTTTAAGTCATCTACATAGCCCAATGTATTAATATTTAGTGTACTATCAAAGCTATTTGATCCTTTACCCACTACAGTAAGTTTTACATCCTCCTTTCTACTTATTATTATTGGCCAAACATACTTTATGAACCAATTTAGACCACTCTTATTAATATCAAGCGTAAAATCACCAAATATTAACATCCCATTCTTATTTCTGTTTATTTCCTTATTTTGAATATCTTTATCATAAATTGGAAAAATGGCTGGTAAAATACATTTTCTTTCAGTACTTATATTCATTTGATTGTACTCATTACTTGAAATAAACATTAATTTCTCAAACTCAACAAAACCCTTTTTTTCCATTTTTAGCAATCTATATGCATCAAATTTATATAAGATCCTTTTAACCAAATTCTTCTCGGAATTTCCAAGCCCTTTGTAATATTCACTTTCAATATTATGCATTCGTAAAAAACTTCTTTTTGATTTTACAAATCCATGTTGCCAATAAACATATAGAAACTCAGATTCACAAATTGAAATGTCGTACTCTTTATTACTCAAGAATTCAACTATCTCCTCTTGGAATCTTGTAGCAGTTGCTATTGGATATTTAATAAGTTTGTTCATAGCGAACTTCTTTTTAAAAAGGAATAAGTTCACTCCATTTGGTAGTTGCGTATCATTCTGTAACTGATCATTATTATCTATTGCAATAATGTCCACTTGATAACCCAATTTATTTAAAGCTAATATTCTTCCTAAAATATCTTGTTGACCACCAACTTTATTTTTCCTAACTGGATTCTTTAATGAAATTATTAGAACGTTTTTCATTGATACTCCTCTCTTTATTTACACGGATGAAGTTATAGCATAATCCCAATGAAATATAATAAATTGGTAATCTAAATGAATCGATATTAAACCCTACTAATAGAATACCTATAATTAAAGTAATAAATGTGTATATTTTATAATCAGAACTATTATATTTACTTTTCATTAGGTTTTTTAAAAATTTTAAGATCAATAGTATCCAAGGAAATACCCAAAAAAACAAACCAAAAATTCCAGTCTCCGCCAAAAGTCTTGGATACAATGAATGTACCGGAGGCCATGGTGAATCGTTTGAATTTAACAACCATTCTCTTACTTCATAACTTAATAAGTGTGCCTCCGGAGTTATATAAAATGGGACGTGAAAACCAAATTGCCCAATCCCAACTCCAATAAAAGGATTTTCCTTCCACATCTTTATTGCTGCTTCTTGCATTGAGAATCTCCCAATATTTGAAAGATTTTCATTATTTGCTAGTGACCCTATAACATCTACAATTATATTTGTAAAAGTGTTCTCAGAATAAATAAATATAATAAAAGTAGTAGTGACTAGAATAAATATACTCTTGTTGGTTCTATATCTTAATAATCTAATTCCCAAAAACACAACAGTTTGAAATAGAATAATTATATAAACTGTTCTAGAGAAAGTTAATAATGTTAATAAATAAAAATATATTAAAAACATATAATTTTTTACATTACTCATAGAATTCTTATATTCAATATCTCTCTTGAATAATTTTTGTAAAATCCAAGGATATATAAATGCTAAATAAGTTCCAAACCAAGAAGCTTCCCCCGAAACGGATCGAATTTTTACCTCAGATCCGACAATATAGTTATAATAACCATATACATGGATATACTTATCTATATTAATCAAAAAGGAAGTTATAAATTCAACATTTAAAATATTTAAAATTTCGAGAAAAGAATACAAAAATGGAATTATTGTAGAAATAAGTACCGCCCTACAAACAAATTCAAAATTAATCCCTTTAAATAAATTATAATAAAAAATAATTGAAGCGTAACAAAATGTAAGAACAACCAGTTGTGATACTAATTTTGAATATCCTGATCTACCTTTAAAATAATTTGTACTTATATCGCTAAAATTAAATATACTTATAATTATTATCCAGATTAAGAACATTGAAATAATATAAAAACTTGTATTTTTAGGTATTTCATATTTTCCACGCATAAAAATTAAACATACTAATATACATACAAGGATAGAGTAAAAAGCTCCTTCAAATCCAAATTCCCCGATGACTTGATTTTCAAATGGAAGACTATTGAATGGCAAAGCAATAAATGTAATAATTATCAGGAGCTTTTTTATATTTATTATGTTCATACGCATACACTTTCTTTCTACAACACTTGAATTAATATCGTCATGTTGATAATCGGCCTTAAATTTTTTCTCTGATTAAATTATTATAAAAGTGACCAAACTTTCTGTATACTGTTTATTCATATGAAATTCATTAACTGTAGATCGCTGCTATACATTTGTTTCTTTGCAGTCACTTAAGATAAAAATAATCAAGTTATAGATTCTTTAAAATTGATATCAAAGACTAATAATATTAATTTTTAACTTTTTGAGCAAACATTTTTCCATTGCGGTAGTCAAAAATGGCTTTTTCCAGAGCTTTTCTTAAAGATTGTTTATTTTTGATTAAATAAACTAACCATTTTAATATTCTTGTAGAGTAGAAAAAAACTAACACACTTAATTTTTTTCTGCTATTATAAAATTTTTTTATAAAATACAATCTATTTCTATTAGAGTAATATACTAACGTTGGTGATTCAGCACCACCTGATGAACTACTCACTTTATGCCAAAGCTGTGCAGTTGATTCATACCAAATTTTGTAACCTAATTTAGTTGCTCTAGCACAAAAATCTGTGTCATCATAATACATAAAGTAACTTTCATCCATAAGGCCAACATCATGAAAAACTGATTTATGAATTAACAATGCACATGTCGGTGTGTATGGGACATACATACTTTCAGTAAACCTCTCTATATCAATATCTCCTTCACCAAAATGTGAAGTTGTTGCTTTATTCCAATTGATAATACCACCAGCACACCAAATCATATTATTTGGTTCAAAATAATACATTTTACATGTAATTAATTTATTTTCTGGAGTAGCATGCATCATATTTTCAATTAGAAATTTATCTACCTCAGTATCATTATTTAGTAACAATACATAATCACAATTATTTTCAAGTGCATAGTTAATTCCAATGTTGTTACCTTTAGCAACTCCACAATTCTCACCTGTTTCAATAACAGTAACTTTGGGAAATTCATCTTTTAACATCTGCACAGAATTATCCATAGAAGCATTATCAACTACTATTACTTCAA
The DNA here is from genome assembly GCF_983173855.1 of Niallia sp. WK069_GA_01. Taxonomy (NCBI): domain Bacteria; kingdom Bacillati; phylum Bacillota; class Bacilli; order Caryophanales; family Bacillaceae; genus Niallia; species Niallia sp. WK069_GA_01. The sequence continues at coordinate 669,836 of NZ_OZ470138.1, read as the reverse complement.
AGTTTTTATACGTCTGCAACATTAAAGACCTTACACAATCATTTTGAAATTTTTCACCATTATAATTCACTAACACAATCCCTATTTTTTCTTTTTGTACTTGACACATCATTATTTATATAAACCTTTCAATTTCATTTCTGCAATACTTTTATCATACAAATCTTCTTTTATTTCTTGCTCATTTACCCAATCGACAAATAATGATATTCCTTCTTCAAAAGAGAACTTCGGTTCAAATCCTAATTCAACTTTAATTTTTTCTAAATCTGCGTAGTTATGTCTGATATCCCCTATTCTATAATTACCTGTTATTGTGATTTGAGAGTCAGAATTATATGCTTCTATCAACGTTTTTGATACTTTTAGAACATCCGTTGGAACCCCACTACCAATATTATACACTTCAAAATTTGCTCGTTCATTTTCCAATGCTAGTATAGTGCCCTCAACAATATCATCTATATATACAAAATCTCTTGACTCTTTACCATCTTCAAAGATGTTAATGTCATTACCATTTTTTATTCTTGTTGAAAAGATAGATAATATACCTGTATAAGGATTAGATAGAGATTGACCAGGACCATATACATTCTGATATCTCAATGCTACTGCAGGAATAGCCAAGGCCTTACCAACTGATAACACCATTTGTTCTTGAACTTGCTTGGTTATCCCATAAACAGAATTTGGATGAATCGCTGATTTTTCGTCAGTACCTATTAAGTGCAGTTCTTGACCACATTTTGGACACTTCGGATTAAATTCTTGATTTGCCATATCTTCGTCTACACGAGTAACAGGATAAACATCCCCATGTTTGTTACAAATATATTTTCCTTCTCCATAGATAGCTCTTGAAGAAGCTACTACCATTTTTTTAATCGTGTGGCTTTCATTTGTTAATATCTCTAACAAGTGAGAAGTTCCACTAATATTGACATCTGTATACTTATGAATCTCGTACATAGACTGACCTGTTCCTGTCTCAGCAGCCAAATGGATTACTGCATCTTGTTTATCTAGTGCAACCTTCCAGTCTGATTTATTTCTTACATCACCGAATATAAAATTCACTTTACCTTTCAACGTTTTAGGAATTGATGCATTTTCACCATGTATTTGCTTTGAAAGGTTGTCTAGAACTGTAACTTTATACCCTTTACTAATTAGCTTTAAAGCCACTCTACTACCAATAAATCCTGCACCACCAGTAATTAAAATATTTTTCATTGTTTTCTCTCCTTTGTTATCTCCCATTTTTTAGTTTCAAAGTTGTATTTTTTTATTACTCTAGCTGGAGATCCCACTGCTATACAATAATCTGGGATATCTTTAGTTACAACAGAGTTTGCACCTATCACACAATTTCTTCCTATACTACAGCTTATAATACTGACATTCTCGCCAATCCAAGTATTATCGCCTATGTACACTCTTTTTTTTGATTTTACTTCTTGATCATTTATTGGGATATTAATATTTTCATAGTCATGATAATTATCAGATATATATACTTTATCAGCAGTCAAAACATTTTGACCTATATGAACCTTATCTACACATGTAATATGATTAAAATGTCCTATATTTGTATTATTTTCAATAATTAATTCTGGAGCATTCTCTTTAACTTGTAATGTAAGAAGCCAAGTATAATCATCTATTCTTACATTTTCTTTAATCTTAATATTTTTTACATTCGTTAATTTTAATGGCTTTATTATTATGCTATTTCTTCCTATTTCATTAAAATAGAGTTTATACCACATCTTTGTTTTTATCTTCCAATAACAAAAAGATATACTTTGAAATTTTTCTAACAGCGGTTTTTTCAAGAATCTTTTTATTTGTTTCACTTTCCACACTCCATATAACAACTAATTTTGAACCTTAAATACTTTATTTCGAGCAATAAAATACAAGTTAACCGCTATTAAAATATTTGTAATTAGTACGCCATAAGCTGTACCTTTATACTCAAAAAAAGATATTAGAATAGCAGAAATTACTATATTCAGAACACCATAAGTAAGCATTACTTTTGAAAACTGCTTACTTTTACCAAACGTTATTAAAACTTGTACTCCATATATATTCATAAAAGCTGTTAGCATCGGAATAAAAGACATAATTCTTAGTACAATAGCTGACTCTTTCATACTTTCTCCATATAAGGATTCTATAATAAAATTCGCACCCGAAAATAGTACTATTCCTATAAAAAATGTGAATATTGTTAAATATTTATGTATGTTGTTAATAAATTGAATTGCTTTTTCTTTTGATTGTTTAGCAATATTGTTAATATAAGGAAATATGGTATCTGATATTGGAATTATTAACCCAATTGCTGCATTAATTATTTTTTCTGCACTAGCATAATAACCAACCACTGTGTTATTCGTTAATAATCCTAACAGTAACGGATTAACGACAGTATAAAAACTGAAAGATAAGGTTGAAACAAAAACATCCCATCCATCTTTTAATTCATCTAGTACGTCTTTAAAGGTAACTATATAAATTGATATTTTAAGAACCCTTATTATTACTGTTACTGCAATAATTCCTATAATTAAGTACCCAAGAGAATAAAAAATTGGTACTAGTAATAGATCTTGGTCGCTTTTTACAAATAGAAATATACAAATGGTGAAAATTAATTTGGATAAAATATTTAAGAGAGTAATATATTTCATTTTTTCTAGCCCCTGGAACAACCAAATCGGAAAGAGTAAATTTCCAAGTGTTACTCCTAAAAATAAAATATATAATAAAGCGTTATTATTAAATTTAGGAACAAATAACACTAATAAAATTAAAATTATGGATATAATAATAAAAAGAAACAATTTCACACTAAACACTCTGCTAACTATTTTATTAATTTTTCCTAAGCTCTCTCTATTGACAGAAATCTGCTTAGTCGCAGATAAATTAAACCCATAATCAGTAATATAAATGAATATCTGATTAAGTGATTGTGCAAATATTATTTGACCATATCCTTCAGCACCTAATACCCTCACTAAATATGGAAGTGTGATTAGTGGTAATAAATAATTAACTCCTTGTAGTGTTGCCAGAGATATAAAATTCTCAATAAGTCTTTTTTTTGCAGACAAAATCACACCTACTCCTTTTTAGTATGTACACTTACGCATTACTACTTTTACCGATGTCTGAAATAGGATTTTAAAATTTAAAGTTAGTATGCACCTTTTCTAACTAAAACCAAAAAAAATGTTTTTAATAAAATTTCAGCATCTAGATTAAATCCACGATTATCAATATAATAAAACTCTAAATCAGCACGTTCTGGATAACTGACATCACTTCGACCACATATTTGCCAATATCCAGTAACTCCGGGCTTAACAGTGAAGAAATCTTTTATTCGATATTCATATTCTTTAAGTTCATCTTGAATAACAGGCCTTGGTCCAACCAAACTCATATCACCTTTTAGGACATTAATTAATTGGGGAAGTTCATCAAGACTAGTCTGTCTTAAAAATCTCCCCACCCTTGTAATACGTGGATCTTCTTCGGGATTTAATTTATAATTATTTTGTACATATTTTTCAAATAAGATTTTATCATTTTGTAATACTTGTTCCGCTTTTACAATCATAGAACGAAACTTATATATTTTAAATATCACTCCACCTTTTCCTATCCGTTCTTGCGAAAAAAATACAGGGCCCTTATTCGTTCCAAATAAATACAGAATACTAATAACTAAAAATAAAGGTAATGTAATTACTAATCCGATAAAAGCACCAATAATATCAATTATCCTCTTTGAAACAAGATATAGCGAACCTCCTCTTTCACTCTGTAACAAATTATTACTTAAACTGGGTTTATTTATATCTAAGTAAGAAGACTCTTTTCTTTTTGATGATGAATCACTCAAATTATTCCACCTCTACACTTCTCAATTTCTAATACTTCTTGATTTTTTTAAGCCTCATTTTGTAAAGCATACCGAATCGTTGTCTCTATAAATCCTAATTTCTCTCTCGCATTATAATTTTTACTTTCAAAGTTAAAAGCATAGACCTCTTAACTTTCCTTTTAATCATATTCATTATTGGTGAGTAAAAAACAACCACAGAAACAATGCAATCTAACTAGCAATTATGGGACGAAAATTAAAATCCTAGATCTACTAGAAGAATAAGAAGTTAAAAATATTCCTATAGCAAGACCGAGTGCTCTAATGAAAACTGACTAAGAGACATCCCAAATGTTATTCCTTTTACGAAAAATATATTAAAATATCCCTAAAAACTTCTTCCTCTTCATCTGTTCTGGTATTTCTTTTATGATGTTCCTATTTTGCAATAAAATTCCCGAATTTTCCGTAAATAAATAGACATAATCTACTCCAAGTGGCTCTTCAATTAAGTCATATGATTCATTCAACTTAAAAGCCCGATTATGCGTATTATGAGAGCTTCCGAAGCAACAAAATGAGTTGAATTATCTTCTATCAACTGCTCAGAAAACTTTTTAACATTCTTCCCAAAATAACCAACAACACTCGCTGCAGTAACTTGAGTAAGCACACCATTCTTTACTAATTGGTAAAGCAGATCAGGATTCTCTTACAACTCTTTATTCCTCTTCGGATGAACAATAACTAGAATAATCCCATCCATCTGAATATCATACCGCAACCGCTTTGCTTATCTCGGCACTAAAGAAGAAGCAAATTCAACAAAAAAATACTTCGTATGAGAAAGTGTTAAGATTTCCCCTTTTCGATAATCTTCCAAAAGCTCTTCATAAATACTTACTTCTTGACCAGAAAGAGTATCTAACGGTAGGTTTTCCTTTATAGGCATTATTAGTGCATCTACATTTTCGATAATAGCTACTTTATTATTTCATATTTATTATTATGATGTGGTGTGGCAATAATCGTTTATATACCTCCCGAACTGCTTCTCTAGCCATCTCTAAACTTTCTTCAATGGTAGAAAGGTCCATCTTCTACCCCCTGCAATAATATATAACAGTGAGTATCATCCATCATTGCCACCACTCCTACATAACTCGATACTATTTATCTATAACAATATAAAAATGGTATCATTATACTATTTTTCCGTAAATAGCAAACATTGTCGAAAAATGTCTAATTGATAATTGTTTTGTTATTAATTTGTTCCATAATAATAATATTGACCTTTTTTATCTGCTTTTTTATTATTCAACACAACCCCCAAGATCTTCCCATTCGATCCCGCCAACAACTCTTTCGTCTTCACCAAAGCATCTTTTTCCGTATGACCACTACTCACTACCAACACACTACCATCACAAACATTCGCCAAAATCTGCGCATCTGTCACCGCAAGAACCGGCGGAGTATCAAACAATACAATATCGTATTCTTCCAATGCCTTCTCCATAAAATGCTGCATCGCTCGTGATCCTAATAATTCAGATGGGTTTGGTGGAACTGGCCCACTCGGAAGAATGTATAAATTCTTCTCCTCATTCGTATGAACTGCTTCCATTAGTGGAACTTGATTCGTTAAGACAGAAGTTAGCCCAGTTGTATTTAACATATTAAACGTATAATGAACAGTTGGCTTACGTAAATCTGCATCTACTAATAATACCGTCTTGCCCTGCTGTGCAAATACAACTGCCAAGTTTGCTGCAGTAGTTGATTTTCCTTCACCTGGACTAGCAGAAGTAACCATGATGGTGCGAATCTCTTCATCCACACTTGAAAACAAAATATTCGTACGAATCGTACGATACTGTTCCGATATCGGAGATTTAGGATCCATTTTTGTTACTAACTTTCTTTTACTATCTAGCAGTCTCTTTTTATTCGTCTTCTTATTTGCTGCCAACTAAATCACCTCTGCTTCTGCCACCATTGCCTCTTACTTTAATCTCTTTGCTGTCATCTATTGTTGTTATTGCACCTAATACTGGCAATTCTAATAATTTTTCAATATCTTGTTCTGTTTTTACCGTGTTATCCAAATATTCTAATAAAAACGCAAGACCGACACCAATCATTAATCCAACAACTGCAGCAATTGCAATATTAAGTGGGGGATTAGGACTAACTGGAGATTGATTTTCCTGGTCATCTGCCAATGGCAAAATCTTCACATTATCGACACTCATAATAGTTTTGATTTGTTTTTCAAATACTTCTGCTGTTTTATTGGCAATATCTAATGCCATTGCAGGATCTGAATCTGTAACAGATACTGTCATAATTTGAGAATTTTGCGCACTTTCCACTACGATTTTATCATTTAATTCTGCTACACTCATATCTAAATTTAAATCACTTTTTACATCGTTTAAAATGGCAGCACTTTTTATAATAATGCTATATGTACTGATTAATTGAATATTCGTTTGTACTTCATTTGTGTTATAAAGGTTTTGATCCTTTTTCGTTTGATTTACAAGAATTTGAGTTGAAGATTTATATTCCGGGGTTAAGACAAAATAACTAATTACTCCACTTACAATCATTGCTACTAATGTAATGGAAATGATCATCGCTAGACGCTTTTTTAACGTTTGAAATAATTCCTTTAAGCTAATCGTTTCTTCCATGATTTCCTCCTAGAAAATGATAAAAACAAACATATTATAACATAATATATTGCTAAATTTGGCTTTTCTTGTCATAATTTTAGTAGAAAAGTTTTCTTACAAAATCTACTTTATCAAGTTTTTTACAGATTTAACAGCTATTTTTTTAGGAAAGTTATTATTTTCTACCTAGATAAGTTGATTTAAAGCTAGTTTTACTAGATTTATTTTTTAAAATTTATTTTCTGGAGGTTGTAATGAAAGCGATTATTATTTCTTTACTTGCTATTCTTTTAGCTGCTGTATTAATTATTGGAAATATAGAATGGAGGAAAAATCATTCTAGTTTGTCTTCACATCAAAAAACAAATAGTGAAACAGAGACAACTAATACTAACAAGAACTCCAATAACTCAAAGACTGCTAGTTCAAACTCTATTCCTGTTGAAAATTACATAGCTCATGCTGATGCTTGGCCGAAGAGTGCAAAAAAACAGTTTGAAATAAAGCTTCAAGATAAAAAAAGTTTTCACATTGTATTATTAGGTTCTCAATCGATCGGTGATGAGAAAACTGGGCTATTGCCAATCATCAAAGAAAAACTGGCTGATACCTATGATAAATATGTGACGATTGAAAGCATCGTATATGATGACACTTCTGCAAATTTCATCGAAAATGGCGAGGTGACAAACTTAGTCAACAAAAAACCAGATATGATTCTATTTGAACCATTCACATTAAATGACAATAATATTATTGATATGAATCAATCAGTTATAAATGTCAAAACCATTATGGATGCAACCAAACAAGAACTTCCTGATGTCACATTTATACTGCAGCCACCGAACCAAATTGAACATGCCACTATTTATCCATTACAAGTACGTGCATTAAAAACATATGCAGAAGAGAACCAAATTTCTTATTTAAATCATTGGGAAAACTGGCCGGCAGGCGACAGTTCAAAAATTGAGGATTATATCAATAAAGATGATACTCCTAATGAAAAAGGGTATGAAGTTTGGGGAGATTATATTAATCAATTTTTGGTGAAGGAATAACACGAGCAGAACTACTCGTCATGCTGTTGAAAAACGTTCGCTCTCTTCGTCACACTCCTTTTTTTGTGGTGCTCATTACCATGAACAACCTTTTTAGTCAGCCTGTTTTTTCCAGGCTGACTTTTATTTTCATTTGATAAATTATGCTGCTGAGTTAGGAGACATATATAATGGAAGAAAATCGGAACCGGTTCCTTTGTTTTCTCTCTAAAACTGTAGAAATATTCTTTAACAATAGCCTAATAAAAATCCTTAAAAACACTGTCAGCACACGGGATAGAAACTTTTCGCATAATATTCATGTCAGGAAAAAAACTAAAATAATCAACTGAAAAAATCTATATATAATAGAAGAAACTAGAAAACGTTTACAAAGCATTGAAAGTTGAAACATTAAATATTACAACTACGAATGAAAATTCTCAATAAATCATTAATATCTATTTTTTTCGGGTGATTTTATAATTGATTATTAGTCTGTTATTCATCAAAATTTTTGTTGTAAGATATCTTTATTGTTTAAACAGTAAGGAGGTTTTTCTTGGAAGAATATTCGTTTATTTATATCTCCTTCAAATTTTCACTTCCTTCCAAAAAATATTATCTTAAGATAATATTAAATAACCAACAAACATTTCTTTTTTATGACAATTACCGACAGGGAATTCAGATTTAAATAATCAACTTTCTTAAGTTAGAGAAGAGTTTAATTAACTTTCTTCATAGATTATAAAAGCTCTAGAATGCATGTTTTTGTAGAAATTTGTCTATAAGTTTTTTGTGTATCATTGAACAAAATATTATACAATATCATTATAACTATTTTAAGGGGGATTTATGGTTAACACGATTAAAACTGTAGAATTGGACAAGGAGTGGATGGAGCTTATCGAAATAGCTCTTACAATGGGACTATCATTAGAAGAAATAAGAGCGTTTCTAAACGAACCAAGGAGCACAACATAAATATTCTTATCTCCAACAAATATAACCACTTAATAATCTGAATATTAAATCTTTTACGCCACTTTTGTAAATTTTCTTGAAATGTTTTTTAAATGAAATGTTTTTTTCATTGTGTACTCACCTATCCTCTAATCAAATGCTAAGACCAGTACTTTTTATTCTAGAAAATGATCAAACAAAAAAAGGCGCAAGTGCCTTGAACAGCTCTAAAGAACAATGTTCACATGACTTAAAAAATGTTTTTTACTTTTAGAGGCATGTGGCAATACTCACTAGAGCTAGGTGCTGACCGGCTAAATACGCCACGTCCTTATGTCTTCGCCGGCACTTGTACATCCTGTACGGCGAAGCTAGACACTTATCAGACTTCAAGAAATTTATACTTTCTCACCTTTTAAAATCAGGAAGGCTAACTTTTCGCATGTACTCCAATTTCTACTCCTTTTAAACGTTAAACAGCTTCTGATAATTCCTTTCCTCTTTTTGTTTTCCAAAAAGAAGCAATTAAATAGACAGATAATACAGTTGCTGCTGCTATCACTCCAAAAACTGCCCCAATAACATGAAAATATTTAGACATCATTAATCCAAAAAATACAGTAATGACCGCGTTCAATAAATTCCCGATAAAAACTGGACGGGTATTCTCCATGCCCAGTAAAGCTACTAATGCAGGCTTGTTTAAGCCTAGCAACAGCTGGTACATTCCGAAATAGATGGTTAGATACGAAAAACTAGCAAACTGTTTGCCAAACAGAATACTATACATAAAATAACTAACAACAGTTGCCAAAAAAGTAATTCCTACTAGCGGCAAGCCTGCTTTTGTATAAATGCTTTTTACAAGTGAATCTATCCCCTTTACACCATTGTTAAAATATTCTTTCGAAGCAATCGGTGTATACATATTTTCAAAAAATACAAGGAGAATGGTAATTAAACCAAGGAGATTCATCGCAGTTCGAAATGCACCTAATTGGATATCTGAAATAAAGTAGGATAAAAAAATCATATATCCCTGAGTGGATATCCAATAAAATACTGTCCCAATAATTGGCCACTTGGAAATCTTCCAATGTGTATACAAAACATTTTTTTGGAATAGCTGCCGACTTAATGCGTTTGAAGTTTGATTATATCGTTTTCTATTTTTGCGCATTCCATTTAATAAGATATTCGCTAGGATTGCAAAAGAATACGCGATGCAAAGAATCATAAAACTATTACTAATGGTTATACCTTGAAAGATAAAGTAGCTATTTACACTAAAAATCAATACAAGAATAACGCTTCCCACAAATAGATTTTTTAGATTCTGCTGTGTATATCCGATTTTCCGGATGATTTCATAACAGCCCCAAACGATAGAGAATAATACGCTATACAAATATGTTTGCCAGCTTATGTCTCTTACGAAAAGATCTAATATTCCTAAAAAAACACTACTTGTAACAAAAGATAAAAGCAGATAATATTTCATTATTAATCTAATATAACGGCGAGCTTGCGTTTTATATTTGTTTTCTAAATATAATTGAATCGGCATGGCACAAAAATTAGTTGTAATCAAAAATGCTAAAGTTACCGTAGAAAAAAGGATAACAAATAAAGCAAAGTCACTACTGCTTAGCTGTCTGCTATAAATAACAATAATTAAGAAATTAAAAAACGATATCATACCTTGCTCTAAGACACCAAAAATATGTTTTTTCATATCGACCCTACCTAATTAGTATTTTTCCGATAATTTTGTATGTATCTCTCTTTTCCAATTATCAGAATTAGTAGTAACCTTTTTATTTGCTTTCTCTCCACTGTTCATTCGTTATATAGAACAAAAAATCTAAAAAAATGGATGTATCTATTTCCTTAAATTCATGAAAATAATATGGAGGAATTATTGTTTTATTGATAACCATCTGTTCTTTATTAAGAATTATTAAACTGATTTTATCACCTACCATTACCAATGTAAAGAAGAATAAGTAAAGACTATGTTATATTTTAGTATTGATTTGTATTAGAATAAAATACTAGAAAAAATGACGAAAAACACTGCTGATATTAGCAAAATAAGCTAGCAGAAAGCAGGATTGTACTAACGAAGCTGCTAAGCAGAAAGTACGCAGAACGAGTGATAATTTACTCACGAAGGATAGATAGAGGGTGGAACTTATCCGGCAAGCTCATTCAATTTATTTATTATAGAAAGAGGAATTCGCGTTCTTCAAACAGAATATTAGTTTCTTTACACCTTATGTATGACCTTATTATATTTTCCTAATAAAATGAATGGAACATATTTTGTCCATAAAAGGAAACATTATGTATTTAGATAGATATTATTTGTTCCTATTGCTTTTTTGTATTTTTTCATTCATTTTCTTGTGGAAGATCCTCACTTATTAACTCATTAATACTTGTGCCCAAAATGTTTCCAACTCGCTTAAGAAAGTCAATGGATGGATTATTTTGAAAACCATTTTCCAAATTACTTAAATACGTTTTGGATACCCCTGCCTCCTTTGCTAATCTAGACATGGAATATCCTTTCTCCTTTCTTAAATAGCGAATACGCTCTCCAATCATGTTAGTTGCCCCCTCCTACTACTCTCTTTTCCCTTTAATAAGATTTTTTTCTTAAACAGCCCTTAAAAACAAGCATAATAAGGGCTATTGCTTGTATATACACTTATTTTAATACCGTTTCATTTAACATATACGTTCCATCTAAATCGATGGTAATAGGATTTAAAGTAACCGTTGAACTAGACTTCATGGATAGCTTAATAAATCCATCTTCTAAAATCAGCGAATAATTAGAGAAAATAGCTCCAGCCTGGTTCACTAACTTTAGATTGGATTGAATAGATCCCGAGGAAACCTCATATCGGAAATATAAATCGATTTTTTCCGCCCCGCCATATTTTAACATGGATATTTTTATCGATCCCTCTCCATATGCAGGCGCTTTTATGATTGGAATTTTATTTACTCCAACTATTGTCTTATAATCATTTAAAAGATAATAGGCGGACTTTAATGTTGCTAATTGTGTTTTTGCCAAGCTATGTGTAAACATAGTAGCGGGGTCTACCTTCGTATAGCTGACCACCCTGTCAATAAAAGTATCTTTTTGGAAATGAATAAGGGTTGGTGTCTTGCTAAGATAAACGGTTCCAAATACATGAGAAGCAGACGCTATAATTCCTATATTACAGTTTTCAATAAATGTACCATCTGCGTGGATGCAGCCTCTGCCATCAACAAACATTCCTTTATCAAAGCCTTCTATCCTATTGTTGCCAAAATTAAAATTCAACACGCCATTTCCATCATATACACGCCAAAGTCCATATCCTTTTTTGGTATTATCCAATTTTTTAAAATGATTTCCAGTTATAATCGGAGTTTTGGCATAAAGGGTAGCTGACTTACTTCTATTGAATACAACACAGCCGTCTCCTCTACACCCGGCAAATACGTTTCCAACAACGGTAACATTTTCACTTGCATCCTCGATATGCAGTGCGTCTCTTCTGCTTTCCTTTATCGTATTCCCGATTATAGAAATATCTTTTCCTTGTGCTATTCCAATTGCAAACCCACCAGTTGTTGCGGTTGAAGCATTTCCTGCTATAATCTCATTTCCAATAATCCGTATTCCACTTGCTACAATATCACTATTATTTGGTGTATTAATTTCAATAGCATCTGTTTGATCTGAACTAATTTTATTATTAATTAGTGAGAAATTTCTGCTTTGTGTAGAGTTATAGTTTAATAAATATCCGTATCCATTTTGTGCATGTATTTCGCTATTACGAATATGAACGTCTGTTGTCTCTGCATGATTTAAATGGACTCCATGTCCAACACTTTCAATGCTGCTATCTATGATGGATAAATGATTTACACCATTTGCAACAGTTGCTACTGCCTGCACATTCGAGGCGGAAGAAATATGGAGGCCCTCTAAAGTAATATCATCACTTGAAATCGGAATATCTTGTGAACTAGTTGGATTTTTAGATAGAAGCACTGCATCTCCTTCACCTTTCAGCTTAACTGGTGTAGGCATATTCAATGTACCGCTGTAATAATACGTTCCTTTTGGAAAAATAATTTTTCTTACTCCAAGTGTATTGGATGTAGTTATTGCTTTTGTAATCGCCTGCCTATCGTCCGTTGTTCCATCACCAACAGCACCAAAATCTTTAACATTAATTTCCCTTTGGGACAATGAGTTGGATAAATCATTGATACGATTGTCCGAATTAGTATCTGCCATTATAAAGCCACCACCTTAACTAACATATATATTACTTCTTACTATATGATGTTATGAACGAAAAGGTATGGGTATCTGTGCAAATTGGTTTAAATGGCTGCCTTTTAAATCTTAATTAATGAAAAATATAGCGACGCTCTCCGTTATAATAGACTTTATTCCTCTCCTGTTTTTTCTCTCCAGGCCCATAAAAATGGTCGAAGAGGAAAATACAAAAAATGCAACCTCTTTGGAAGTGGTACCATTTCGGCATCTTCGTGGGTAGGGTATAATCTAACTAATACATATTTTATTTTTTTAATAAAACTAGTTTGCAGAGAAAAGGAATATCGTTTTAAATCTTTCTCTATCGCTTCTGGAGATGCATGATATTTTTCACTATTTCTAATAAATAGTATAGAATATTGAGCCAAATCCTTTATTTTCTTGTTAGATGAAACAAAATTTTTATTTTTTGGAATGGAAGTATGTAATAGCTGCGAAGATAACATCATTCCTTGACCAATCAGATAATGATTATTACTCCTTTTTATTAGCTGCTTAAGTAAACTACGATTGAACTCTTTTCTAGAAAGCTGATCAATGTCCAACAGCCAGCGAAGACGAAACCATCCATGTCGAGCTCCATGGGCCATAAGGTATAAGTACAAATCTTCATTCCCTAAATGGTTGATTGGATAATTAGATAGTTTGCTTACCCTTTTTCTTTCCCATAAAGATTGAAAGCTTGGTTCCTTATCTGGTGGATTATGCAATCTCCAATGTAGTTCTATATTTATTTTTTTGGTTGAATGCAAATAGGAAAAGTGATGTGTTTTCCATTTCCATTCTTTTAATATAATAGGATACTCTTCTTTCATATATCCTTCTCTACTAAGAATCTCATCCGCTTCCTCTATCTTGTCATAAGGAATCAGGATATCTAGATCCTTTGAAGTTCTTAACGAAATATCTCCATACAAATCTGCCGCTAAAATAGGACCTTTTAAGACAAGGGAGCGAATGTTACTTTCCGAAAATTGTTTCATGACATATTCCATTTCTGCGCTTAATTGCAGCATTTGAAACGTATTTTGTTGATAGTTAACTCGTAAGGTCTGTAAAATATGGGAGGGGATCCAATCGTTTTCTATTTTGCTTAGTTTTCTATAAACGAAAGGATAGACACGGTGATGGATGGCTAATTGAAGAAACTTATCCCAATCACTTCCTGCATATTGTTTCTCTATCTGTCGAATATCATTATCCGTAGAATTAAATTGTAACAACGATAACAATAGCTTTAATTCAGTTGAAAAACCTGACATATCTAGACCCGCTTCTACTCCCACAGAATTTCCCCTTTCCATTACACTTCATTGATTTTGGCGAATTTACCCACTACTGTGAATCGATTCATCACGTCTGCACCCGTTATATATAATTCACCTGTGCGAAGCCATGCATGGGCAATCATTTTTCCGCTGCTGTCTTTCCCTGTACCTAAATATAAAGTCGAATCTATCTTTCTTCTTTCTAACATTTTCATACCTGCAATTGCTCTTACAAGACACTTACTCTCCCAAAAGGTATGATGGCTTACATTATTTACTGCTTTGGAGATTTCTGTTACTTCCACTGTATCTGTATTTTCGAGAAAATAAGAAGATTCCGTCATTTCCGCTCCTAGTGATGGAGCTACCTTTGAAAATGGTAGAAAAACAAGAATACGTGCATACCCTAAATAGAGGATTGCTTCTAAATACAGCATTTTCATTTTAGTATTTAACGCCAGAAATTTTCTTATCTTTCTACCCATTTTCACATTCCTTTCTGATGACAGCAGGCTATTAATGATCATCCACTTGTAGTAAGCCTTCCTGCAGCATTTGATTTAAGAAAGCTAATACTTGTTTTTCACACTCTTCCTGTTCAATAGTAAATTGTTCTTGCAGGCTTCGAACAATTTGCAAGACTTTAGTTGGATTGTTCATTAAGCTCCATATCATTCCGCCTATATTTCCTAAATTATAATACTTTCCATTATTTACACTCATCATGACTATTTCTCCATCCATATTGCTGATGATATTCCCCTGTTTTTGTGTAACAAGACTTTCTACTGAGATAGCGTGCTTTTTTAGCATGTTCACAACTCCTTGTTTAAATGATTCAATATGAGGGGCACTAGCTCATTAGCCGTAAATCTAGAACTGGGACGTTCTATTCGCCATACCTTTATATGACTTAGCATTTTTGCTGTGCTATTAAAATGCCAATCTATTAGATTTAACCTTTGAATCAAAAAGCTTCGATAGGTATGGCGGTAAAGAATAGGAAAACGCTCTAAATTATTTATTTGGTGTATCATAATATCATCATGATCCGTTTTGGCAATTTCAAAGATGCCAGCTAGAGGTACTGGCTTTAAATCAAAGGAGGATCCTACTGGAACAGCATATTTCGTTTCTCTTTCAAATAAAGGCTGATACTGTTTGCTAAACATGCCAAATTGATTTAAGCTCTCTTCCCATAGCTTTTGTTGAGGATAAGAAGGAAAGACAAATGGTTGATGACTCTCAGGGAAGGAAACAGCAATTACATCATCACTGAGAAGGGTGTAATTGTTTTTTAGAAAAGCAGAAGCCAAGGTTGATTTCCCTGCTCCAGATTCGCCAACAAAGGCATATGCTTTTCCATCTATTGCTATACAGCTTCCGTGTAAAGAAATAATTTTTCTTTGAAGCAATACAACCCCCATGCAGGTACCGAGTATATAAAGCCGGACTTTATCTTCCGCTACAGCCTTGAATGGAGAAACAATGATTTCTATTCCATCTCGAATACAAAAAATAGCCGTATCAGGAACTTGAAACCATACTTCCTTTTCCCTTACGATTACACTGCTACCTTCCTCCCTTAATAAGGTTGCCCATAAGTCTGATAAATCTTTTCGAGAAATGATAACTTCTACTTGTTTTTCCTCTTCCTTCCATTGAATTAACTCAGGCAGAATCATATCGCTGGCTATTACTAGACCAAATGCTTTATAAAGACCTTTTTTTGCTGTTGCAATCATCTTTTCTCACCCCAAATGGTATAGTAAACATGCATGTATCGAAAAAATACCTTCTGGAGTTGCTTTAATAGGCACTCCAGAAGAATTTCATTCTGTAAATGTATAAACAACCATCATTATAATATTCTTCTCGTCTTAAACGTAAAATTTGCAACAAGAATAATCCTTTTTTTAATGGTTAACTGTAATGCATCGTTTCATCAGGATCTCCCTGAATTAAATCAGGTATAGATTTCCCAGGACCTGCCATCGTCATTTTAATATCTAATACTTCTAATACTGGTGTTTTCCATTCTTGTTTCAAGCTATTTCACCTCCTTTCAAAAATTTTGTTTTAAAAATCGATACACAATTAAACTTCTCATTACTGTTTTTAATTCTTTCGAATAGATTATATCTACTGAAGGATTTACCTTAATCTTTGAAATAGCTTCTTTCACCATCGATGTATTGAAATATTCGGCAAATTCCTGATCTTCACATAGCTGCTGCAATTCTTTTATAAATGCACTCCAGTTTGGCATCATCCTGTGTATTCCATCAGCACCTTGAATTCCACGTATCCGCTGATTCAACCTAATATTATCTGGTAGAAACCCTTCAGTAGACCTTCTTATAAGCGATCTTCCCACTCCATTTTGAACTCCTTGTTCTGCTGGAAGCGATAAACAAAAGCGAACAACTCGCAAATCATTAGTAGGGTCGCGTTCCCAAATGGAGTGGTAGAGTGACATTTTTGTTCCTACAACTCCATTAATATTCCAAGAATAGGATTGTTCAAAATGATTTTTTCTTTCTTGATAGGCATCTCGAACACTTGCATACTCTCTGCTAATCCCCTGTTCTTCTAATCTATTTAAAATATCTGTTCTTTTGGCAAAAGCCGCATTAATTAATAATGGTGATGGTGGTTCTGCATAAACTTGTTGTATTTTCGTTAACAAAGGGTACGCTTTTTTCCCCGCTATCGATAAAAGCCTCCATCTTTTTATTCCTATTTCATGGCTACAACGATATATTTCCTTATAGAGATGGATCCATTTCAACTTTTTCATTAGCATTGCTTGATAATCTAGTACTGGTCCCCAGGAAACAGTCCAGTTTCCTCTAGCTCCATTAAGCAGAACTCTTATTCCCTGTTGTTTTGCTTGTTCATAAATTCCATTCATCCAAAATGAATTCTCGAAGAATTTATATGGCATCTCCAAAATTTCTAGCCATTCATCTATTTCAGTTAGTGGACTTTTCCCTTTAAAATCCAGGTAGTTATCCTGAATATTTCCTACATATTTAACAGTTGAATGGATAAATGGCCGTTCATCGGCTACCCTATTCTTCGGTGTCCAATCTTTGAAGTTTTCTTCTGGAATGCTGCTATATGTATGGAGAATTCTCTTTTCTTTTTTTAACGCTTTAGCAGCAAAGCTCACTACGGAACCTGAATCCAATCCTCCACTTAAATGTGCTCCCACTTCGCCATATGTTCTAAGTCTCGCTGTTACTGCCTTTTCATATACATCTCTAAATGCTTCTTCATATTCCTCATTAGAATTAAGCTTTAACAAGTTCCCTTCTGGCAGCATGCAGTATTTGGAAAAGGTTAAGCTTCCATTTTCAACGGACATAGTATGAGCTGGTGGAATTTGTTCAATATTTTTAAAAACAGTAGAAATGGGATTTATCGTTTCTACTCTATCTGGTAGAACTAAAAATTCAGCAAGCCAATCTTCATTCAGTTCCTTTTCAATATAAGGCAAGGAAAATAGCGGCTCCATAACGGTACTACATGCAAATCTATGAATATTTCGATAATAATAAAGTGTTCGATTCCCTGAAAAGTCTCTTGCCCCAAAAAGGAGCTGCTTTTTTTTATCCCATATGATAAAAACGAAATCTCCAATTAGAAATTTAGGTGCTTCTTTTCCCCATTTTTTGTATGCCAGCAAAATTAGTGTACTATCCGAGATACTTTCTCTCTGACCTTTTCCTATTTGCAGCATTTCAAATAGTTCCTTACGATTATCGATAATAGCATCTGCATTTATAACCATTTCAGAATGATCATCATAATAAGGCAACTGTTCACTAATTGATTCAGGTGTAATCCATTGTGAATGACAGCCAAGAAAAACCTTCTCATCACTCCAAATCCGAACGGCATCTGCAGGATATTTTTGTAATTTCTCCATCATATTTATTCCTTGTTCTTCCGATATCGGCTCCTGATTATGATGAAGAATTCCTATAATCGCACTCATCTTATCCTCCTTTCTTTTTTAATATTTTTTATATCATTCGTTCTTTATTAAGAATAATGTTACAACTCAAATAATATTCTGTCAACTATATAATTCTACGATTTTCATTGATATATCATCATTTAACTTATAACTATCAGTTTATTCTTTGAAATTAAAAAACAATATTGCACTCCTTATATTTACTTTATAACGAACGTTCTTTATAATGAACTTACCGTCAAACCTTTGCCTATATCCAATTTTCAACTATTTAATGAAGGGAGTTATGGAATGGAACATCCTATTCTAGTTCAGAAATTAGTACATCTAAAATCTATCTTGTCTACTTCCAATAAAAAAGTATATTCTTCCTTTCTTAAAGGGTATATTTCAAAACATTGGAAAATATATACCCTTTTATTTCTTTCTATTTTACTTGATATATTCATTACCATTGCTTTTGCTTGGTTCTTAGGTAAAATTACAAACGCAGCCATTGATAGCAACTTACAACAGGTAAAGCAATTAATTCCACTGGGTACGCTTATTGTTTTCATCAATCTCTCGAATACGTATTTAATTACGTATCTGGATTCCCGGGCAGCTAATGCAATAAAACAGGATGTAAGAGAAAACCTTTTAAATCATCTGTTATTTCTTCCGGTAAACAAACTAGCAGCCTTTCGAACTGGTGAATTATTAGCTCACTTTACTAACGATATTAATAGTATTGATGCGATGATCGGAAAAAATTTACTTAACTTTTTAAAGCTTCCTTTCATGTCTATTGCTGTTTTTATCTATTTAGTTCATGTAAGCTGGCAACTTTCTATTATCCCCCTCTGCATAGCTCCGATCGCATTATGCAGTGGATTAGTGTTTGGTGTACTTTTACGAAACAGCAGCAGACAGATCCATCAATTAATTGGTAGTATGAATAATCATCTGAGTGATATTTTTCATGGTACTTTTGTTGTTCGGTCTTTTTTATTAGAAAAGACCTTATCTAACAAGTACAATGCTCAAACTAGAAAACTTTATTCTATTGAGCTTTCCAACGCAAAATTGCGTGGTTTGTATAATGCAGGAGGAAACGGAATTGGATTAATTGCCTATATAACCAGCCTAGGTTTAGGAGCTGTATTAATTTCAAAAGGATCGCTAACCGTGGGAGCTGTATTAGCATTTGTCAATCTTATCAACCACCTTGTTTATCCTTTAAATGGGCTCGCTTCACAATGGGCTTCTTTTCAACGTTCTCTAGCAGCAGTTGAAAGAATTTCCGCTGTCTTTAATCAGAAGACTGAAACGAATGAATTCCCAGCTTTTATTCCCTCGAAACCGTTAAAAAAGAATATCGCCTTTCGAAATGTTGCATTTGGCTATGAATCCAATCAGCCAATTTTTCAAGACTTTAATCTAGTCATACCCGCTGGGAAAACAGTCGGTATTGTAGGAATAAGCGGTGCAGGAAAAACCACTTTGCTTCAATTGCTGCTAGGATTTTATAAAGTAAATAAAGGCTCTATATTCTTTGATGATATTTCCATTGAGGATTTATCTCCTTCTGAATTAAGAAGTAAGCTTGCCTATATACCACAGGAAAGCTATCTTTTTAATGGCACCATTCGAGAAAACCTTACGTATGCTAATCCATCTATATCAGAGAAAACCTTATTACATGCTGCCAAATTAGCAGATATTCATTCCTTTATTGAATCATTGCCAAATGGGTATGATACCGAAATTGGAGAAAGAGGTGCCAAATTATCAGGCGGGCAAAAGCAACGATTAGCCATTGCAAGAGGAATACTGAAAGATGCACCTATTATCTTAATGGACGAATCCACCGCTTCCCTGGACAGTGAAACGGAGTACAGAATAAAGAATGCTTTAGAAAATTTGAAAGGCGACCGAACAACCATTATTATCGCCCATCGATTATCTACCATTAAACAAGCGGATAAAATTGTCGTTATGAATAACGGAAAAATTGTTCAAGAAGGAAATCACGAGGAATTAATCGCACAAGATGGAGTTTACCGACAGTTATATTTTAGACAACAACAGGATTCGCACGAGGAAGTGTCTGAATTAATGATGGTTGATTAATTAATATTAATAGCTGACAAACACAAAAAGACCGCTGGCAATGCTTATCAAGCATTGCCAGCGGTCTTTTTTAGAACTTTATTGATGAAAAAGAATTCTCTGAGCTATTCATTTTTTATTTATTATCGCTAGTAAATCGTTCGCTATACGTACTGCTTGATTTTGTTGCGCTCCCCCTTTTTCTTTCGTCCTCTTACGATAAGCAGAGATTTTTCCTCTATCTAATTGAAGTGTCTGGAAGTCCTCCCATTGAATCGTTTCACATAAATGTTTATTTTGAAGCGCTTCAATCGTATTCCTGTCTTCTTTCATTGATTCTCGGTTTATAAGCAATAGCGGAACTTGCTTCACAACTGCTTCACTAACTGTCCCCCACCCCGCTTTTGTAATGACTAAGTCTGATGCCGCAATATAGTTCTGCGATTCTGTATAATCAGAGGGGATAGAGATAACATTTTGCTTCGCCACTTGGATATTTGACGATACAAGGAAAACACAATCAGGGCTGTCCCAAATAGGGAGATTTTCTAATAATCCTTGTTCCATTTTCATGCCTATTCCTAAAAAAACAATATGCTTCCTCTTACCATTTATGTAAGCATTTCTCTTCAAGTTTTCTATTTCCTTGCTATTTATCTCTCTTGCAAAAAATTCATAGACACTTTGTTTTCCCCAATTCCTTTCAGCGTTTCCACTTAGAGAAAAAAAGTAGGTCATATGTTCATAAGCACGTTTTAATGGAGATAATAAAGTTTCTTCTATTAAATTCTCATATGCTGTATACCAGGTAAAATTAGATAATCCGACAGAGGGAATATTCAAGTTTGCTGCAGCTTCAAAAGGCAATGGAGAAATATCGGAAATAACTAGATTAACGTTTTTAGTTGAGAGAAATTTATTCTCGATTTGTATTTTATCACCCCAATTTTCTACAAAAAGATTATATACTGCCAACAATTTATCTTTATCAGGGAAAATGGAATCTCTTTTTAGAATATAGCCAATATCTGTTTGAATTTCTCGATAAGAAACTCTCTTAGATGAAAGGGATTTTTTTATAAATGGTAATGCAAATGAATGACAAATAATGATTATCAGGTTCCTATCTGCAGCCAATAGTTTCCGAATAATAGCAATGCTCCTTGCAGCATGCCCATAGCCATAATCTGAAATATAATAGGCAATTGTTTTCATTGGTTCTCCTTTTCTATAAAGTAAAACTTCCATCCCCCACCTAGATTTCTTAAAATCTTAAGGAGGAGCTTTACTGCCCATTAAGAAGGGGATAAATTAACAATATTTATTTCGCTTCTAAATTTAATTGATCGTTTTCCTTATATTTATTTAAATCATTGATTAGTGGCAGAAAGGATTCTTTTAAGCCCATATATTTAACATTTTCTTTACTTGCTTTTTTTACTTTTTCAATTACTTCCATTACTTCGTTCACAATTTTTACGTCATTCGTATCTATGAATTTTATATAATGAATACTTTGTAACCAATCATTATAACTTGCTTCGATTTTATGGTTAGCATTTTTAAAAACAATACAAGGAGTCCCTGTTATAACACAAAATATCATGCCGTGCAGCCTATCAGTAAGTACTACATCGGCTTGTTTAAACTTACTCCATATTTTATTTAATTCAATATCTCGAGTATCACTAAAGATCATATTATTAACTACGGTATCACTTACCGTTACTTGTTGGTATTCATCTTTTAATTTTTTTAACAGTGCTGACTTAAAATCAGTATTCATCACCTTTTCTTGGTCACTTCTAAAACAAGTTAAGACACCCTTCCTTTTACTGTTAGTCCGCTTATCTAATGAAAGAACTATATCAGGTGTTAAAATAATTTGGTTTGAATCAAAATATTTTTTCATTAATAGATATGATTTCATTTCTCGAGCTATTAAAACAAGGTTCTGACAGTTTTTATATATTTTTTGTGTTTTTTTCAGTTCTTTTTTTCCGATATAATTGGAACTAAAACTAATCGTTTGAGGAAATGAGACAATTTTATTGTTCTTATATTTTTTTATTATATATCTTCTAATATACTCTTCGTTTAAATACATATCTCCCATATTTCCACCACCGTGGATAAAAATTATGTCCTCATCATTTAGAACTTTCTGAATATTTTTCGTTCCTTTAACTACATCGTTAAAAGATACCTCTAAATAGGTATAATCCTTAAAGTGATCTTTTATAAATTTCTTTTGAGCATATGCTATTGCTTGATCGCCTAAATTTCCGTGATTAGGAGTTTGCATGACGATCATCTTCTTTTTATTTTTTAAATCCTTATTGATAACAAATTCATTGGAATTAAGTATTAGTTGTTTGTACCTTCTTACGAAATTAAATTGTATGTCAAATAATAAATAAGATGATAATGATTGTTTATTCTCCATTGTCAAAACAACTCACTTTCTTCAATTAATAGAAATTCAACAGCTGTATTCATTACGAAGCCTTTTGTCTCTTTTTCCATTGTATTGACATTTTCCCTATTATTGGAGCTATCAACTTCTGATTAAACTTCAAGAAAGATACCAAGGATATTATCATTAATGAATAATTAAGGTATACATTATCCAAATAATAAAGGACGATTGATAATATAGATAGAGTAGCTAAGAGAAGAAACTGTGCTTTTTTTATTTTAATATGAAAGAAGCTTTTCGTTTGCTTAATCCTAATAATCCACATAATTATAAAAGATAGCATAGTAGAAATAGATGCTCCCTGAATGCCAATAAAAGGAATAAGCATAATATTCATTACAATATTAGCTAATGAACCAAAAATAGAACTATAAAATGCTCCTTTTGTTTTCTTTGCACTTAAAAAACCAGTACCGTAAAAAGACGAAAATGCATAGAATATTGCTCCAATATAAAGGAAGGGAACATATTTCCACGCATTGAAAAATTCTCTGTCTACTAAAAGAGTCATCATTGGCTTTGTAAATGCAATAAGCACAAGGAGTAGTGAAAATTGGAATACTAACAGGTTATTAAACATCTTGGAATAAAACTCATTGCGATCTTTCGAATTATACTCCGTTATTGATGTTTCCTGCCAGGAAAGGTAGAAAACACTATTAATAGCTAATAGTATGGAAGGAAATTTATTTGCAATTGCATATAAACCATTTGCATCTAGACCAACAAAATGAGTTAACAAAAATCGATCCGATACATTCATTATCCACCAGCTAATCGTATTGGGGATAAGAGGTAGAGAGTACATGATTAAACTCTTAGAAACATTTTTATCCAGCATGGAAAAATCAATATAGCGAAAAACCTTTAGTTTTACCTCAAGATACACAATACATAGACCATATGAAAGAATCATAGCAATCAATAACCCAGATACCTTTAAATCGAGCTTTGTAATAAAAAATACGGTAAATAAAACAATTAAAAAGGTGTTTAATATTCCAGCTATTGAAAAGACCATATTTTCTCTTAATCCACGTGCTATTTGTATATACACAGTAAAAAGAATAAAAACATTTATATACGCTATTATTAAATTCCCGCTCTGTATGTTTAAGTAAAATGTATTAGCAATAATATAGAATACATCAAACACAACTAAGTTTCTAACCGTAATAAGAAAGGTGGAGCTGATATTCTTTTTACGTTCTTCTAATTTATCTTCTTCTAATAAATTTCTATATAATCCATCGTATATTTGAAAACTTACTAATGGCAATATTAAACTTGCTGTAGTAATAACAAGGTCATAATATCCATACTCACTTGCATTAAGATATGCTGTATATAATGGCAGAATTAAAATCCCTAAAAATTTAGAAGAAAAATTGCCAATTGCAAATATTATTGTATTCTTTACAAGTGTTGCTTCTCTACTCATACTATCTCCTTCTTTATTATGATTTTATCTACCTATAATAGAGAGAATCTCCCATACATTCACAAGCTTAATTCTTTGTATTCACTTTTCAAATTCACATTGGTGTTTTGCATATATTGATCTATCTTGGCAAAGTGATTTGCTGCCTCTTCTTTCCTATTCGGGTTCATTACTTGATTGTCCCCTTCTATCCGCTTCATTATATTTGTGATGTCTAGTTGTTCTATATGATTAACGTGGGTATACTCTCCACTAAAGTTTTGATCCTTCAGCACATTGGCAGTTTTGTTGCTATAAATAATCGGATAATAGTTTATTCCTAGAATTTGAGCTAATATGAGTGAGTGAAATCGTAAAGTAATAATAAAATTCAAACTGTTTAATTTCTCCAGATATCCTTTGATATTGCCAGTATAGATAGCATGCCTAATTTTATGATTGAAGGGCTCCCCTAGCTGTTCAGTTATTTGAATAAAAGTCTCTTTATCATTCTGTTCTTCACAAAATGATAAATATTCTACTTCGTAATTTCTTTCTATTAATACTTTTGTTAATTCAACTGTTTTCTTCGTGAAGTGATCATTGATAACTTTATCAGAAAAATTCATTATGCAAATGCCTATTCTATTTTTCTGTTTTAGGCGACGCTTTATATTGCTTGTGTCTAAACCATAAACAATATCTGCACCATATCTTGCCTGTTTAATTTTTTTAAATAACTGGTAGCTCTCTTGATCCCTAAAGCAAATATCTGTAACAAAATGATTAATAAAAAGATGATTAAAGAAATACATGAATTTACTTTTTGATGGTCCATAATTGCAGCCGACAATAAATAATGGTTTTTTTCTTAGCTTCATTGGTATAGCATATACACATCGAATCAACAGCTGCTTCATCCACCATTTCCCATTCTGCATAAAGATAGAACCACCTATATTAATAACAGCATCAAAGTCTTTATATTTATGAATTTTTTTATTGAATATTTTCACATTATATTTTTCAAATGCTTTTAATTTTTCTTGTGAATTACAAATAATGAACCATTCAACATTTGAGGAATATCTGTCAAATAGTATTTCTAAAAATAGATCATCACCCAAATTTTTTTCTACATAGGCATCTATTAATATTTTCAATCATGTTCCCCCTATTTATTGGATTTATTTATCCCTGAAATGTAACCACTACCAATCCCTCTTTCCGCTTTTATCAAAGAATGCCCCAGAAAGAAAACAAGTGATTTCTATTCAAAAAATCGATTTAATTTATACCAAGTTTTGATATACTTCTTTTTGTTACTTGAACAAATAAATTTACAAAATAAAATAAGGTAATAGATCTTTTTAGTAAATTATATTTTAATAAAATATTTTTTTGCCGTTTGATAAAAAATTGAACATCATCTTTTGTCAACTGATTAACCTGATTTTTAATATTTATTTTTAAATATTTTTTAAATCTTCCTTTTATTAATTTTTTCGTTTGTTTATAAAGAATAGATGGATAGTTATCGATTTCCTTTCTATTTCTAATCAATTCTTGTATTTTCGTAAAATGATCAAAATAATATTTAGTACAGGCAATGGAACATAGCTCAGGACATTCTCTTTCTAGATAAGTCATCATCGTATCTAATGCTTCTAAATGATCCAAACTTTTGAGTGAAAATCCGTTGCCTATGATGCTGGTTGATCGTTGAAAATAGTAGTATACGACTTCATTTGTGGCGACTAGCCTTTTTGCCCGATGTAAAATTTTATATGTAATAAACTCATCTTCATGGATTTTCCCTATCGGAAATCTAACATCTTCATATAATGCCCTTTTATAGATTTTATTCCACACTACTTGCTGAAACATTTCATTCTTAAAGTGCGATAATAATGCATCTACATTATTTTTAACAGTAATCTCAAATGTACTGTTTTCTTTTTGTTTTTCCTTGCTCGATGATGTTCTTAAGTACTTACCCTCTGAAATATCTGCTCTATTTTCTTCTGCTAAGTTTACTAGCTTTTCATACATAGTTTGAGAAATCCAATCATCACTATCCACAAAAGATATATATTTACCTTTTGCCACATCCAATCCAACATTTCTTGCGTCTGACAATCCACCATTTTTTTTATGAATAACCCTAATTCTTGGATCAAGATTTGCATGTTCATCACAGATTCTTCCTGAATAGTCAGTAGACCCATCATCAACTATGATAATTTCTATGTTCTGTAGTGTTTGATTTCTAATGCTGTCTAAGCATCTTGGAAGATATTGCTCAACATTATAAACTGGGACAATCACACTTACATCGATAGACATCTTGATCACTCCTTTTCTTTTTTCCCAGAAATGAAAAACAACAAAATTAGAGGTCGTTAAATATTATCTCCATTTTATGAAGATGGCTGTCTAACGTATATTCATCTTTGTATATTTTTCTGCTTTTAATGGAATAGCCTTTCCTTGCTTCAGGGTCTTTCACTAATTTTCTTATTGCTTTCTTCAGTGTTTCTACCGTTGGTTCTTCCATGAGTATTCCATTTTCGTTGATCATATCCTCTATACAACCCACTTTTGTGGAGATAATCGGCAAGGCAGCAGCCATTCCTTCAATAATAGATAGAGGCTGCCCTTCTGTCTTGTATTGCGTTGGAAGCACCATGACATCTGAATCTAAGAGGAGCTGCTTCTTCTCCGTTCCAAAGACTGTCCCTACATAGATAATTTTATCTTTACAATTCTCTTTATTTACCAATTTTATTAATTGCTCATAACTCTTCTTTTCATGAATAGCACCAGCTAAAACTAAACGTATGGACAGACCTTCCTGAATCAATTCCGCGCAGCATTTAGCCAATATAAGAAACCCTTTACTTTCTATTAAATTACTCAAGTAGACAATTTGCACAAAATCTTTTTTACTCTTTATTTCTATCGCCTTTTCTATTTGTTCATTTAACAGAAATTCTTCCGATACTCCATTTTGCACAACTCTAATATCTTTTACAAAGCCTTGATAATTATGAGACAAGCTTTGTCCTAAAACAATGCCGATGTTAACTCTTTTAAATACACTCCTCACTATTTTCTTCCAAAAAGAAGACAGGTTATCAATGGTCAAACCTAAGCTGTTTCCATGCAAATGCGTGATTACCTTGACCTTTTTATAGTTCAATAAATGGATGATTACTAGATCCCTTAATAAGCCTAATTTTGTTTGCGAAATGGAGATATAGCCAATATCGGTTTTTAAAATAAAGACTCGCAGTATAATTTTTATGTCCTGCATCACTTTTCCTAATGAAAAGCCACCAGGTTTTTTTATAATTTTGCGATTTGTATTAATGGATTGAATAATAAATTCCTGATTTAATTTCTTCGATTCTGTTATAGACTGTATAGCAAGGCTTTCCCCATGTATCGGTGGTGGAAGCGGTCCAATTACTGTAATTTTTTTCATCTAGATATCCCCTTTTAATAAAATTCACGCAAGCCTATTAATCTCTGAATATTCCACCTCTAAGATATGACTAAAATATTTTAAGCTTAGAATTAACCACTTGCAGATGATCAAGTGTATTTCTTGGTAAAAAAGCCAGAAAAAAAAAGATAACCATTTGTTTATTGATGAGTTTATCTTTCAGTAGTTTTCTTCCTATTAAGTTCCAAGCGTTTTTTCTTTGGCCTTCATATATAAAGTCATATACTAAGCTAGTATCTAATAAATCAATAATTTCTTTTTTCTTTTCTATGGAAATAGTTGACTCTTCCAGATTTTTATTTACTACTTTCCTAGCAAAACGATGCATCTTCAAGCTTCTTCCACCACTTAAATTATTTTCTCCCGTAAATGTCTTTATTAATAAAGGTTCTTTACTATATTTCCCTTTAAACTTTTTAGCAATTCGAAGCCAATAATCATAATCCTCTGCCAAGGTCAACTCCTCATCAAAAAAACCAACAGAATGAAAAACCTCTCTTGTCATGATCATGGATGACGTTGCTATAAAGTTGCCTTTTAACAAAGGAATATAAATATCTCCTTCATAGAAGTGTTTTAATACAAATCGTTCTACTTTTTTATCAGTATATATGACTCTATTAATATACTGGCCATATACTATTCCTAGTGATTTGTCCTCCTGAAACAGTTCTAACTGTTTCTTCAACTTGCCTTCTATCCATATATCGTCTGAATCTAAAAAAGCAATATAATCTCCTGTAGCTAATCGGAGGCCGGCATTCCTTGCTGCTGATACTCCTTTATTTTCTTGATATTGGTAGATAATATGGATTTCTTTATCCGAATATTTTTCAATATATGGAACAATCACTTCTTGTGAGGAATCAACAGAACCATCATTAATGATAATGATTTCTAAACGTATTTGCTCTCTTTTTTGTGAGACAACACTTTCGATTGCATCCATAATGGTATTTTGACTATTGTATACTGGAATAATCACACTGATTTTCATATTTAACTCCTTTATTCTTCTTTTATAACCAATGCTTTCTCCTATCACTGTCAAGCAGCTCCTTACAATTCCAACCTTCTTTTGGTTTTCCGATAACAAGTGTTCAAATAGATGGATAAAATAAACGGAGCTTATAAGGCAGATGAAAAATGTTTATTTCTAATATTTAGATAATTATTTTTATTTTCGAACTTTTTCATGCTACCCTCCTCATTCCAATTCTTGCTATTTAGACATAGTATTAAATACATAGGGATAAAAGCAAAAGAGTCAAATTGGATTAGTGTCCATATTAACAGGATAGAAATAAATAGTTTATAACGATCATTTCGCAAGGTAATTAAAATACCTGTCATTAATAAGATAATTATTAAACCCATTATTCCCATTTCCGATAACAATCTCGTATACATATTATATTGTGCGATGACATTGCTGTGTTCACGCGCATTAATTAGTTCTGGGAATTTTTTGTAATCATGGTTGACCGTTGGCAGATTTTTTTTATAGTAGTCTACATAATTTCCAATCCCAACCCCAACTAACTTATTATCAAGAAAAGCATTGTATCCTATAGAAGAATACGTATTTCTAATTTGAAAAGACGGATCAGAGACTATTTCTTCTGGATTCTCCATTACTTTCATAAATCTTTGAACATGATAGCTATCCTTTGAACTTCCCGTGAAATTTATTACAACAACTAAAATTCCTACTAATGCAGGAACAAGAAAGAATAGCTTAAAAATATTTTTCACACGAAGATAGAGAATAAAGTAGACAATCAGCGCGAATGTTATATCCATGTAGTATCGAACAGACAATGTTAATAAAGACAGGATAAAGAATAGGATAACAATACCTTTAATACATCTATTGATAGGTTTAAACTTATTTAGGATAAATAAGGAAGGAATCATAATTAAATTAGTATGAATGGATGTAAAGGATGGTTCAGAAAATGTAAAATGAACCCTCCCTGTATTAATATAATCCGTTCTTGCTACAAAAAGTGAAGTTATATGTTCAATAAAACCCAATGGAGCAACATAAATATAGATGACTTGCAGCAGGCCGATAAATACTGGAATAGTATAGCCATATAACAGCATTTCAAGAGACTTTAGCCGTACTTCCAGTTGCGTTTTCATTATAAAATGTTTAATCGCCAGGTATATGATTACTCCAGCTAGAAAAGAAGTTACACTGTCGAATAAACCGTCTAAGCTATAGTTGTTAAATCCTATCATCACGGCGCTAATCACAAAGCTTAGCATAATAGTAAAGAAAATAAATAACTCCATTCTTTTCCATTCTAAACGAATAATTTCTGGTATCTTTATGGTAAAATACATCACTAAAAAAAGGAGGCTGACTGGTTTATATGCTGTTCCAAACATAAATGGAAAATTATCCAATGATAAAAAAAAGAAGGCAAGATACATTAAGTAATGAGGTTTCATCATTTTTCATTGTCCTTTTGCTGTTTATTTATTTTTATAGTGTATGTTCAACAACGAGGATAAAAAGGACCAAGAAGATCAAGGCGGCCTCGCTTCTGGCATCATCCTTCCACAGAATGTGGTGACTTCAACGTTGCTTACAAGACGTGAGAAGTGAAAGATAAGCCAACGATTCGACGTGTCCCTTTTTACCGTACATTTTGAACAACCTCTTATAGAAAAGCAGGAAACTCTCCTCCCTCTACACTTTTATATAATGACTTTTGCTTTTGATCGCTGAAAATGATCTATTACTTCTTCCCATTCAAAATAAAGACGATTAAAGTCCATCTCACTTATTCCAATTCCTGTCTGAACTTCTACAAACTCCAATTCTGATAATGCCCTTATTCCATGCTTCTTCTCTGCAGGCAGATGAATAATATCCCCTGTTTTTACTCTCGTAATGTGATCATCCAATGCTAATTCTCCTTCCCCACGAACAATTGTCCAAACTTCATCTCTTAATAGATGAAAGTGGTAGGAAGAATTTTTGCCTGCGTGAATGCAAATACGTTTCGCCACCATTTCTTGGCCGTCATCATATTTTGCATAATCAAGCACTCTTGACCATCCCCATAACCGTTCTTCATACATAGGAGGTCCTTCAAAACTACTGATTAATTCTTTTATTTTCGGACTGGATTCTTTGTCTGCCACTAAAATTCCATCCGGACTGGCAGCAACGATAATATCTTTTACCCCAAGCACTGTTACTGGGATATCCAATTCATTGACAAGATGTGTGTTAATTGAGTCCTTCGTTAAGATTCCTTTTCCCATTTGAGTCGTTGCCATTTCTTCTGTTAGCGTATTCCATGTTCCGAGATCCTTCCAATATCCATTATAAGGAAGGGCGACGATTCTTTCCGCCTTTTCGACTATTTCGTAATCAAAGCTAATTTTTGGAAGAAGCGAGTATTGTTGTGATAGTTTTTCAAATTTCAACGGCCATCCTTTTGAAACTAAAATATCCGTCAAATAGCTTAATTTAAAAGCAAAAACCCCACAGTTCCAAAGAGCATTCTGTTCGATTAGGAGTTCTGCTTTTTCTTCGCTTGGCTTTTCGGTAAAATGATTTACCTCATAATAATCACTAGAAATAATCTTGCCAGGCACTATATAGCCATACTTAGAAGAAGGATAAGTCGGATTCACGCCAATTAAAGCTAATTCTGCATCGGAACTTCGTAAAACTTGTTCTAATTCTTTTATCTTTTCGAAAAAGAGCGCATCTACATATGGATCGACAGGCAGGATAACTATTACTTCATCCTTCGATACATTTGCCTCAGACACTAAATAAGCAGCGGCTAATGCGATGGCAGGAAAGGTATCTCTTCTTTCTGGTTCGATAATTAACGGAATCTCTTGCCCGAGCTGGCTATAAATCATATCGCTCTGCATTTTCGATGTTGCGATAACAGAAGATTCGGCTAGGCCAGATGCTTCCAGCTGCCCCCATACACGTTGAACCATCGATGTTTTTTCTCCATTTTCACTTTCCAGTACCTTCAGAAATTGTTTCGAGCGTGTATCATTTGATAGAGGCCAAAGTCTTTTCCCTGACCCTCCTGACAAGAGAACTAGCTTCATATAATATATACCTCCCCAAAAAAACAGACCTTCTGCAGAAGACCTGTTTCTAATTTTTATGTTCTACTGGTATTTTGACTGAAGTCTCCTCCACATAAACGGATGTTTCAGTAGAAATATGCTGTAAGAGACGTTGATACTTTTCTATTGATATTTCTCTTTTTAAATATTGATCCAAATAGCTGCGACCATTTAATCCAAGTTGCTTTCTTTTATCTACATGTAAATCGTATACTTCTTTAATTGTTCGTATTAGCATCTTATAGTCTTGCGGCTCTACTACAATACCTGATGTGCTTTCGGTAATAATCCGCTGAGCTTCACTGCCTTTCTCCAACACGCCAATAATTGGTTTTCCTGCTGCTAATACTCCATATATCTTGCTGGGAACTGATACTCCTTTTATTCCTTTTTGGTTCACTACTAGATGAACATCTGCAGCGTTTAAAGAGTATTTGATATAATCTTTATGCTGAAAAGGCAAAAACATTGTATTTTCTATGTGATTATCTGTAATAAACTCCTGCATTTGCTTTTTCATGGCACCTTCACCAATAAAAACAAACACAAGGTCTTTATATGCTTGAAATTCTTTTGTTATTTTAATAATGTTTTCTAAATCATAATAAAGTCCAAGATTGCCTGAATACATCACAATAAATTTATTGTCTATATTGTATTGTTTTAGAAAATTTGCTACTTGTTCATTGCTCTTTTCTAATGGAATGATGTCCTTTTCATCTGTCCAGTTATTAATAACTGTATGCTCTGGTACTCTTTTGTTTTTGAATCTCGTTTTTAATGTCTCTCCCATATCATTTCCTACTAAAACGATATGGTCGGAATAGCGGCAATTTAATTTATCAATGGCTTTTGCTGCTTGAAATACCCATTTTTTATTTGTGTAGCTTACAGCTTCTGCCTGCTCTGGGTTAAAATCTTGAATATTATAAACATGCTTTGTACGTTTTAAAAACTTCCCAATTGTACCAATTAGTCCGCCTAAAACAGGAGGTGTAGAAATGGTATAAATAATATCCACCTTTTTTTCCTTCAGGAGTGCGAGGTTTGCATAAAAAAAGTAGGTAAAAATATATTTTATCCTACTCACTTTGGATGTTTTATTTACTTCGGGTAAAAGAATTCTCGTTATTTCCATATTTTCGAATTGTGATTTTTCCAAACGTTTCTTTTTATTTATATCGCTAGCCTTTTTTGGTTGTGCTGCGATGACAGAAACTTGAAAGTCATTTTGAAGTTCTTTGCAGAGCTCCGTCATCAGTTGTGCCGTTGAGTCAAAATCAGGATAAAAATAGTTAATGACAAACGTTATTTTCTTCATATTATCACCATGATTTTTGAATTATTTTAATATAGTCGAAATAGCTTGCTTCTTTTTTAGCAAAGGAATAAACGGGAGCTGTATTCTCTTCTTTTTCTGCTTTTTGCTCCAAAACAAAGTGTTCCAAACTTTGAACAATTGATTCAATGCTAAATGGATTAAAATAATAGGCGTCCTCTTTACAAATTTCTTTTGCATACTCTCTATCTGCAACGATGCGATCAATCCCACACTGCTCTGCTTCCAAAAGGGGCAGTCCCAATGTTTCAGCAAATGATGGAAAAATAAGTGCGTCCATTTTCTTATATAACGTATACATAGACTCAAAAGGAACCTTGTCTAAATAGGTAATATCCTTGCAATCATTCCCTTGTATCGTTAAATACAGCTTCACTTGATGCTGCTTATTTCTCTGGTTGTATCGTTTCACCGCAGCAAGCAAGCGCTCATTATTTTTGTATTTCTCCTTATTTGTTGGGTAGAATAGCTTAACTTGCTGCTTATTCTCTCCTATTTTTGCTTCAATGGATTGCGGAAGCGGATTGGAAAAATCGCTGAAATTGCTGCTAGATGGTCTATGTATGGTTATGGTCTTCTGGTAGCCCATTTTTCTAATCGCTTCTTGCATCCATTCAGTTTGCACAATAATTTCATTCATATTATTTAATTGTCTTGCTAAAATACTTCTTAGTAATATTTTATATTTCAGGAAATTCTTTTTTTCGATGTCTTTCATGCTAATTTGAATAAATGGAAGCGGTGTATGAATTAGGACAAATTGTTTCCATTCCCCTTTCTTTATTCCCGTATTTTGCAGGGAAAGATAGGCGTGGTAATTCTTTTCTTTCATTAATGCTGGAAGAACTTGATATTCATATGCAAATTTAGCATAAAAATTTCTCTTCGGCTTCGTATCGTAGATTACTTCTATTTGTTTAGTGGCATACGATAATAACTCCTTATTTGATACTAAAACCGTGATAAAAATATCCTCCCTTAATAATTGATCCTCATTTTCATTTAGATCCTTCAGGAAGCATTTTGTCAGTGACAATGCACCTCTTGCATCATTTGCTGTGGCATTGACTAATATTTTTCGCATTTATCTATTAATCTCTCCTAAATAGTATTTAGTACTGGATTGATCTGGTTTTGCATATAAAAAGGCTTGGTTTATCCAAATCTTCTAAACCAAGCCCCTCTTTATTTAAATTTCTACTAATTTATTTTTAGCATGCTTCTCTAAGTCTGCGTCTACCATCATATGAACCAAGTCGGTAAAGCTTACTTCTAATTCCCAGCCCAGCTTTTTCTTCGCTTTAGAGCAATCTCCTAAGAGTAAATCTACTTCTGCTGGTCGCACGAACCTTTCATCAATCACCACATAGTCCTTCCAATTTAGACCAACATATAAAAATGCTGTTTCAACTAGTTCTTCGACAGTATGCATTTCTCCAGTAGAGATAACATAATCATCGGGCTGATCTTGCTGAAGCATTAGCCACATCGCTTTAATATAATCCCCTGCAAATCCCCAATCCCGTTTTGCATCTAGATTGCCCATCCGCAATTCTGTTGCTAACCCTAACTTAATTTTGGCAACTGCATCTGTCACTTTACGTGTAACAAACTCAATGCCACGGCGAGGTGACTCATGGTTAAATAAAATTCCAGAACATGCAAACATATTAAAACTTTCACGGTAATTTACCGTAATCCAATGTCCATATACTTTTGCTACACCATAAGGACTTCTTGGATAGAATGGAGTTGTTTCTTTCTGCGGAGTTTCTTGCACTTTACCAAACATTTCAGAACTGGATGCTTGGTAAAAACGGGCATCTGGCTTCACAATTCGAACTGCTTCCAACATATTTGTTACGCCAATTGCCGTCATATTGCCAGTTGCAACTGGCTGTGCCCATGAAGTAGCAACAAAAGACTGCGCTGCTAAATTATATACTTCATCTGGTTGTGCAATTTGTACTGCTCCTATTAAAGAAACAATATCATTTAGATCTCCGTCGATCCATTCTAATTGATCTTTAATATTCTCTGCATTCTCATAATTTTGTGTACTTGTTCTTCTTCGCAGTGCAAAAACTTTATACCCTTTTTCTAAAAGAAACTCCGCTAAATAAGATCCATCTTGACCTGTTACCCCAGTTATTAATGCTCTTTTCATTTTATTCCTCCTCGTAATTTAGTTTATTTTTGTCAATTTATTATGTAGAAACCAATCGTATGCTTTTTGCAGTCCTTCTTCCAAAGGCGTTTTTGCTTTCCATCCTAAGGCATTGATTTTTGTCACATCAACCAATTTTCTTGGCGTTCCATCTGGCTTTGACGTATCAAACTTAATTTCTCCTGTAAAACCAACTACCTGACTTATTAGTTTTGCAAGTTCTTTAATCGGAAGGTCCTCTCCTACTCCAACATTGACAATTTCATTTCCTTCATAATGATCCATTAAGAAAATACACGCTTCGGCTAAATCATCGGAATAAAGAAATTCTCGTTTAGGAGTTCCTGTACCCCAAACTTCCACATATTCAGCGTTTGATTCTTTCGCTTCATGAAATTTTCTTATAAGCGCTGGCAATACATGAGACGTTTGGAGATCAAAATTATCATTTTCTCCATACATATTTGTTGGCATAGCTGAAATAAACCTAGTACCATATTGTCTGTTATACGATTCACACATTTTGATTCCAGCAATTTTTGCAATAGCATAAGGTTCATTCGTTTCTTCTAATGGTCCTGTTAACAAATATTCTTCTTTTAATGGCTGTGCTGCTAATTTGGGATAAATGCATGTGCTTCCCAGAAAAAGCAGCTTTTCCACTCCAAATCGGTGAGCAGCATCAATAACATTTGTTTGAATCATCATATTGTCACGAATAAAATCTGCACGATATTCATTGTTAGCAACAATGCCACCTACTTTGGCAGCTGCTAGAAAAACATACTTAATCTGTTCTTGTGAAAAAAAATCATTTACCTGAAATGAATCTCTTAAGTCTAATTCACTACTATTTTTAAAAACTAGATTAGCGAACCCTTCTTTTTCTAATTTTCTGAAAATAGCAGAACCAACTAAGCCTTTATGACCGGCAACGTAAATCTTTGCATCCTTCTCCATCAGTGCTCTATTTCCCCCTTTCTAAAATGCATGTTTAGACCCAAATAGAACAAATACTGTTTTTACAATTATTTGGATATCCATTGAAATATTTCTATTCACCATATATTCTAAATCTAATTCGACCATTTCTTGAAAACCGATACTATTTCTTCCGCTAATCTGCCATAACCCTGTACATCCTGGAGTAACAAGTAATCTTTGTTTATCGTATTCTGTATATTCCTTTACTTCCCGAGGCAAAGGTGGTCTAGGACCGACCAAGCTCATATCCCCTTTTAGAACATTCCATAATTGAGGAAGCTCATCAATGCTTGTTTTCCTAATAAATTTCCCAACATTTGTGACTCGCGGATCCTCTTTCATTTTGAACATAGCCCCGCTTATTTCATTTTTTTCTAATAAGTCTTTCAAAAGTTCTTCGGCGTTATAAACCATGGATCGGAATTTATACATATTAAACTCTTTTCCGTCTTTTCCAATCCTCGTTTGCTTGAAAAAGATTTTTCCTTTTGGATCTTCTATTTTTATAAGAAGAGAGACAATGAGAAAAATAAGTCCTAAGCAAATGATTCCCATAAGGGCGAAGCATATATCCAGCAGTCTTTTTTGATACAAATAACCTTTTTTTTCATTAACAAAAATGTGACTTTTTTGATTTACATATAAATATTCATCTTTACTTAAATTAGACATGTAAGCACCTACCCATTATTCACATGATCAACTAGATTTGTAGATAGCAACTCCTGTAAATAACGCAGCATTTCTGCTTTTAAATCTTCATGTTGTAGTGCAAATTCTACAGTCGTTTTGACAAAGCCTAATTTCTCCCCAACATCAAACCGATTTCCTTCAAAATCATAAGCAAATACTCTTTGTATTTTATTTAATTGTTGAATGGCATCTGTCAATTGGATTTCCCCACCTGCGCCTTTTTCTTGAGTTCCTAAAAACTTAAAAATCTCAGGTGTTAAAACATATCGTCCCATAATCGCTAAATTGGAGGGTGCAGTTCCCAGCTTTGGTTTTTCTACTAAATTAGATACTTGATAAAGTCTTCCTTCTGCAGCTTCTGGATCTACAATTCCATAACGATCCGTTTCATTCTCTTTTACTTTTTGCACTCCAATCACAGAAGAAAGTGTTTCGTCATATTGGTCTATTAACTGTTTTAAACAGGGTGTATCACTTTGGACAATATCGTCTCCTAGGAGGACAGCGAATGGTTCATCGCCAATAAAGTTTTTTGCACACCAAACTGCGTGTCCTAATCCTTTGGGCTCTTTCTGACGAATATAATGAATATCAGCTAAATTAGTAGAATACTTAACTTTTTCCAATAAATCATACTTCTCTTTTTCTAGTAGATTATGTTCTAGTTCATGAGCGTAATCAAAGTGATCTTCAATGGCTCTTTTTCCTTTTCCTGTTACTATAATAATGTCTTCGATTCCCGACGCAATTGCCTCTTCCACAATGTATTGAATGGTAGGTTTATCTACTATAGGCAGCATTTCTTTCGGCATTGCTTTTGTGGCTGGTAAAAATCTTGTTCCGAGTCCGGCAGCAGGAATGATTGCTTTTTTCACCTTTTTCAATGTTCGTCCTCCTTGTTACGAATTTTTAAACCACAGAGCTTCCCCACCTGTATTAGGGGTGGTTTGCCTTATGCCTTGATATATATTTTCACAATGCTAATAGGGCATTGAACCCCTCCTCACATCATGCTATTGACGACTAGCGTCTAAGGCGTTCTTATATCCCACAGCATGGCCGAGTGCCTCAAATGATAACGGGTTAGACGACATTCCCATTTTTATACAGTTTATTGTTTAAATACTAAAAACCAACTATATACATTTTATTAATAACAATATATTCTTTATTAAGAACATTAAGTTAAAAAAATAAATTCCGTTTTATATTGGTACTATTTTTACTAGATATAATAATACTCTTTTTGCTTCACTATACTCTTCTTATCTATATTATTGTTTAAAATAACTCCTAGTAACTTCGTAGTAGATGCTGCTACTAGTTCCTTTGCATGTATTAATTGTTCTATTTCACTTTTTCCACTTCTTGTTACTAAAATTGTTCCATCACATTGATTAGACAATATCTGTGTATCTGCAACTGCTAGTATAGGCGGTGTATCTATTAAGATTAAATCAAAGTTTTCTAACGCATCTTTTAAAAGAATTGCTAACTCTGATGATCCTAACAATTCAGAAGGGTTTTGTGGAATTTTTCCACTAGGCAGGATAAATAAATTAGTATATTCATTGTCCATCTTTATTGCATTTGCCAAATTACATTGATCAAGAAGTACACTTGATAAACCAATTTGATTATTTATATCAAAAGTATAATGTACAGCTGGTTTTCTTAAGTCAGCATCAATTAGCAAAACTTTTTTACCCTTTTGTGCAAATACTACAGCTAGGTTAGACACGGTCGTTGTTTTTCCTTCATTAGGCATGGCGGATGTTATCATAAGAATTCTTCCATTTTCCTTCATCCAATACTCTATATTTGTCCTAATTTTTCGATAGTGTTCAGAAGCAATAGATTTTGGTTCATACTTAGCGATTAGTTTTTTTTGAAAATTCCGTATTTTTCTTCCACTTATTTTTTTATGAACCAAGCGTCTCACCTCTATATTCTGTTTTTATTTTATTTTCTTTAAAGATTTTTTTTCTCGATTTTATTGGTGGCACTACCCCAAGTATAGGGATTTGCAACGAAGCTTCTATATCCTGCTTCGTATGGACAGTACCGTCAAAATAATCAAGTATTAGTGTCAGTCCTATTCCTATCACCATCCCTACAAGCAAGGATATTATTATATTTTGAATTGGCTGTGAATTAATAGGTGCTTGGTTAGGAAGGTATTTAGCTTTTGCCAATATCTCAACATTATCTATTTTCATAATTTTCAGAACTTCTTTTTTAAATACTTTTGCTATTTCATTAGCTATGATTACAGCATTTTCCTGATTCTTATCTGTAACTGTTATATCAATTACTTGAGATTCTTCTTCACTTTCCACTTCGAACATTCCATTTAATTCTCCTACTGATTTCTGCAGGTTTAATTCACTTATCACTTTTTCTAATATTGCTGGACTCTTCATTATTGCTATGTATGTGTTAACTAATTGAAGGTTGGTTTGCAGCTGAGAAGAAGTGTAATTATTTACCTCTTCCTGATCGTCTTTCTTTTTCTTAGTTGTTATAGCTTTTTTTCCGGTAGAATCATTTATTAGAAGTTGAGTAGAAGCTTGATATTTCGGTGTTAGATACTTATATGATATGAAGCCAGTTGCTAAAGCACAAATCAACATGATACTAATAATTAATAGCACTCTTTTTTTGATTGTTTGAAAGAAATCTTTTATACTAATTGTTTCGTCCATGTTATCCTCCTAATAGTCAATTGATTTGTTTCGGAAGTTGAATTTAAAAAAATTCTTAATAACTTTCTTATCCGTTCTTTATAACGTACATTTATAATAGCATCTTCTTCTTGCTTTTGGAAATAGTTTTTTTAAATTTTTCCAAAAAAGAAGAAAAATTTTTCATTATCCCTTTATTATCAACTTTATAGAATATTGATTTCTTTTATTTCTCTTTTTTTCTAACAGGAGATTTTTATACTCTAATTAAAATTAAATTTTATTTACTATTTTATTGGTATCGCTTTCATATTTATTTCTAAATAAAGAACAAGATAACAGGATAATTCTTTTTATTGATTCTTTATAAAGAACATATTATACTAATAAAAAACCTAATTTGCTTATATTTCCAATAACACTTCCTACGAAAACAGCCTCCATTTTTGATTAAATTAAATACTGTAAATGCTAGTTACTATTAAATAGCAATAATAAAGGAGGTTATTTTCATTCGAAAAAAAGATTTCCTAGTTATCATTTCATTTCTTGTTGTTATTGCAATCGGTCTTTGGATTTGGAATATTAATAGTAAAGAGGAAACAGCAGCAACAGATCTTAAACAGGAAAATCATGTTCACGGAGCAGTATTTAAAGTTCAAGACTTTGGAGCCAAAGGAGACGGAAAAACAGACGATAGTGAGGCAATAAAAAAAGCGTTTAATACTGCTAGCAAAGCAGGAGGAGGTACCGTCTTTTTTAAAAAAGGAACTTACTTCGTCACATCCACTATATCTGTACCTAAAAATATCTCCTTATTAGGCGAAGGAAAAACAAATACTACTTTTAACAGAACCGATAAGAAACAAGAAAGTATATTATCTCTGGCAGGCGACCAAACATTACAAGACATTGGCTTCAAAAGTAACCTTGGAGTGTTACCAGCTGGTGACAATATAACCATACTCGATTGTAAATTCACAAACACTACTCAAGGAATTCAAAATTCAATAACTGTTCATAATTTATCTATCATTAATAGTTTATTTGAAGGCTCGGGATATGGGATATTATCCAATCTAAATCCAAGCTACAATGTAAAAATTATTAATTGCCGTTTTAAAAATAATACATCGGATGATATTGAAATTAATGCTCCAAGTGAAAATTGGCTTATTGAGAACTCGGTTTTCGAAAATAATATCAGTAAGTCCCCAAATGCGGGATTTGCAGTTGGCATTGCCATTAAGGCGAAGAACATCACGATAAAAAATTGCTCCTTTAATAAAATAGCTGGCCAAAGCGTCCATGTTGAGGATTTTGCTGAAGCTACTATTATTAACTCCAGTTTTAAAAACAGCGGTGTCCATGATTATCCAGGAGACCCCGAAGCTGATATAGCCGTTTTATCAAATGCTAAAGTAACCGTTTTGAACTCAATCTTTTATGAGTCAGACATGGGCTATAGCAATCTTGCTATCTATAATACAGACTTGCCAATTGGAGGAACAGTTACCGTAAAATCTTCAAAATTTTATCATAAAAAAGTGAGCACGCAAGTAGAAGTAGTGGATAGTGAATTTATTGGGGAGGAAAAATAACAATCTTTTAAGAAAAACTGGACTCAATTAGATTTTCTTCCCCTTCTATGAGGGCATATCAGAAATGCTTTTCTTTTAAACTTACTATAAATAGCACCAAATGGAAGTTATTTATTATTATTCAAAAGAGATAATCTAACAAAAACAAAATCCTTTATAAAGTAATCACCATAGAAAAAAATGAAGTTAATAACGAAAGAAACATTATCCTATTAACATTAATGATGCGTTCATTGACGATTTTATTTTTTTAACTTTTCTTATTGAATTTATCGGAAAACGATAGACGCTTACTATTTGATATTTCAGAAAATTAAAGTATATTAAATATGAATACAGTTAAAGGCAAACTTCTCGAAAGAGTTGGACGCAAAGCAACAGATCTAAG
Organism: Niallia sp. WK069_GA_01; assembly: GCF_983173855.1. Lineage (NCBI taxonomy): Bacteria > Bacillati > Bacillota > Bacilli > Caryophanales > Bacillaceae > Niallia > Niallia sp. WK069_GA_01. The sequence goes on along the minus strand of NZ_OZ470138.1, from coordinate 628,156 downwards.
GTTTTAAAACTATGATGGCTGTGCTGCCTGTAATATTAGGGTATTTTAGGGAGGTTTAGGAAAATGTTACATCCTTTCGTTAATAAAAAGGATTTAGACAAAGAATGGGTCGAGTTGATTCAAGAGGCACAAACGATTGGCATTCCTATTGATGTAATTAGAGACTTTCTTCACCAATCACCTAGAACGGCACAAACCAATATCCCTGAATAGCTATCATCCTTTCCATCTCTTATTTTTTTAAAACCAATGTATTCATTTATTGTTTCTGACCCTTTTCAAGAGTAAAAGACAGCATTATGTGCTGACTTTTCCATTTAATAACAACCGGTTCCGCTTCGGAACCCCAGGGAGGTTTCTCTTCTTCCCAATAAATGCTTCTCCAACATACATATTCTAGATTCTTCATTCCGCTTGTTACTCTTTATTTCACAACCCCATCCAACCTCAATCTTCCATACTATACCCCTCATCCATATGTTTAATGAATAGCAAGTACCTACCCTTTTATACTTTTTACCAACTAATTTTTTTATCATCCATACATTTTTCAGCTCCTTCTTCCCTCCCTTTCACTAGTTACCGTTTTCATTTCAAAAATTTGGCTCCACTCCCTTTACATACATAATTTTTCCATGTAGAGTATCAAATGAATTAGGTCTATTGGGGGATATGTTAATGAAAAGTATCAAGCAAAAAATCATTGTATGTTTTTCTATTATTTTATTATTAATTATTGGTATTTCGAGTGTCGGGTTTATTGGGAATAAAAAGGCGGAAAAAAGTTTACAGAAGATGCTTTCCGAAAATTACGAGCAGGCTTCTCTTACAAATGATATAAACGAGAGTTTTAAGCAGCGAATTATTTTGGCTAGAGACTATATTTTATATCATGATTCTATTTATAAAGAAAATTTTATGAAGGAAAATGAAAAAGCAGTTGAATTAGAGCAGCGACTAGCTTCTGTTATGGGAGAGACAGAGGCATTTCAGCATGCTTTAGAACGGACCAATCAATGGGTGAAGCTAGTACTTGATAAGGTATTTCCTCTCTATGAGCAGGAGGGAATGGTTCCAGCAATTGCTTTAATGAGGGAAATCTGTCAACCAGTGTCTGCAGATGCGATCAACTCATGGAACGGAATCAAAAACGATTTTGATCACAAGATGAAAAATGATGGCAAGGATATGATAGATGCAAGTCAAACACAATTAAATCTGTATCTATTGCTTGCGTGTATCGCAGCTGTTTTGGCGATTATCCTTTCTATTTTATTGTCTCTTAACATTATTAAACCAATTCGTGATGTAGTAAAACGACTAACAGAAATTGCACATAATAACTTAACAGGAGATCCTCTTTCTTTTAACCGAAAAGATGAATTTCAACAGCTTGCTAATGCTACAAATAGTGTAACGAATAACTTACGGGATATGGTCACAAAGATTACGAATACAGAGAAGCACCTTATTGCCACTTCGAAAGAATTAGTAGAAAACAGAGAGACGATAACAAATAAAGCGAATGATTTGTTAGGTATCGTTACCTCTGTTACGAAGGGTTCACACACCCAATTGGAAGGAGCAACAGAGACAGCCAATTCGATGGATTTTGTCTCAAACAGTATCACCACCATTGCAAATTCCACTGCCTCTGTTTCTAAATATACGATTGGTGTTAATTCACATGCTTCTGAAGGAGAGGGCGTTATTCAGCGGACGTTAGCGCAAATGGAGAGAATTGATTCTGCATCCAATCAGACTACTTCTATTATCGATTTGCTGGAGACAAGAACAAATAAAATTGGTCAATTAACGGACAGCATCACTGAAATTGCCGATCAGACGAGTTTACTTGCATTAAACGCTGCAGTAGAAGCAGCAAGAGCAGGCGAAAATGGAAAAGGATTTACAGTTGTTGCCGATGAGGTACGAAAATTAGCAGAGCAGGCAAAGAATTTTTCCAAACATATTGTCACATTAATTTCTGATATTCAGACAGACACAGTTAATATTATTGAATCTAATAATGAAAGCAAAAAAGAAATAGAAGAAGGCTTAGCAGCGGTTCAGTATGCAGGGTCCGCTTTCCAAAATATCTTGGAATCGATTCGACATATTACCTCTCAATTACAGGAAGTATCTGCTTCGTCAGAGGAAATATCGACAAACACGGAAGAAGTCACGGCATCTGTACAAGAGCTTGCAGATATCGCCGAACAAAATGCCAAAAGCAGCAATCAAATGCAATCCTCCACCCACCAGCAGCTTCGTTACATGGAAAATGTTACAGAAACGATTGATCAATTAAATGAAATGGCACAAGAGCTGCGAGGAATCATGGAGAAGTTTGACGTGTAATAGGAACCGGTTTCTTCTCAAAGGCTAGGAGAAACTTTGTGAGTTGCCAGGGAAAATCCACCTGTTCCTACCTCTTTCGGCAATAAGGACAGGTGATTTCTTTCAAATTCTCTCTTCTTAAATCTCCCTATTTACAAAATAACCATATATATTGTCTATAAACTTTCATGCTATTATGGAAAGGATTTTAGAAACAATGTATCTCCTTTCAAACGGACAAACACATGGGAAAATTTTCGGGCTATATTACCAAAAAAGCTAACTCCTCGGGTACCACGCAAATTTATTCATTTAAAGTTTTAAACATATAGGAATAATTCCTTTACATTATTATGTATCCCCCTCTATCTTCTTAAAAATACGCTCCAAAATCCCAATTGAATACAACCATTTCATTTCATTCTAGCAACACTTTTCTACACCAATTTCCATACAAATTCTACTGAATCATTATTCGAGTATATCAACTAAATCCAATAAACAAAAATAGAATTTAAACCATTTATTTCCTTTGTTTTAGTTACCTATTTTCATTTTAAAGATTGTATATTTTTCTCTTTACATACATATTTTTTCCATGTAAAGTAGTCAAATGAATTAGGTCTATTGGGGGATAAGTAAATGAAAAGTATCAAACAAAAAATTATTATTAGTTTCTCGATTATTTTATTATTAATGGTTGGGATTTCATCTATTGGATATGTGGGAAATAAGAAAGCGGATGAAAAACTGGAAAGTCTTCTTTATCAGAATTATGAAAGGGTTAGTGTTTCTAGCCAGTTAATTGATAATTTAAGACAACGAATTACCGCGGCTAGAGGTTATCTTTTATTTGAGAAAAGCAGCTATAAAGATGATTTTCTCCAAAAAACAAAAGAATCAGATGAACTAGAGAGACAGCTTACTTCATTAGTCGGAGATCGAGAAGATTGTCAGCGTGCTATAGAACGGATGACTGAATGGGAGCAATCCTTAACAGAGCAGATTTTTCCTACCTATGAACAAGAAGGAGCGGAGGCGGCCATTACACAGATGGAAGAATTGGCACCAATATCGAAAGAGGCTCTCAACTCCCTCCTTAGCATTAATGATGATTTTCATGAAAAAATGCTAACCGAAGGCAACAGTATGCTTTCTTCTAGTCAAACCCAGATGAATCTCTTTTTAGTTATAGCGAGTATTGGAATTGTATGTGCTGTTGTGATCTCTGTTTTACTTTCTCGCAGCATTATTAATCCAATAGGAGCCGTTGTAAAAAGGCTAGCAGAAATTGCGAGCAATAATTTAACTGGAACCGCTCTTTCTTTTAACCGAAAAGATGAATTTCACCAGCTTGCTTCCGCTACGAATAGTGTGACAACGAATTTACGGGATATGATATCAAAAATTACCGCTGCAGAAGAAAATCTGAGTGTGACCTCTAAGGAGCTTTTTCATAATAAGGAAGTGTTAACAAAAGAAGCAGGGGATGTTCAGGAAGCTGTTTCTCATGTTGCTAAAGGTTCTGGTGCACAGCTAGAGGGCGCCACGGAAACAGCTAATTCAATGGAATATGTGACAGGGAATGTGACAGCGATTGCCAACTCTTCTGCTTCCGTTTCTGAATACACGGTCGGTGTGAATAAGTATGCTTCCAAAGGAAACGAAATGATTCAGCAGACCATTATGCAAATGAAAAAAATTGATTCTGTTTCAAGCCAAACATCTTCTATTATTGATTCTCTTGAGAAAAGAACAAATAAAATCGGTCAATTAACTGGAGCAATCACAGACATCGCCGACCAAACAAATCTGCTTGCATTAAATGCGGCAATTGAAGCTGCAAGAGCAGGGGAAAATGGAAAAGGTTTTACCGTAGTGGCAGAAGAAGTAAGAAAGCTGGCAGAACAATCTAAAGATTCTTCTCAGCATATTATCGAGTTGATTTCGGCAATCCTACTGGATATGACGAATATTATTTCATCGAATAATGAGAGCAGAACGGAAATTTCCAATGGCTTAACGGCTGTTCAAAATGCAGGGGAAGCATTCCATAACATTCTGGAATCGATTCAGAATATAACCTCTCAATTGCAAGAAGTATCTGCTTCCTCTGAAGAAATATCTGCCAACGCAGAAGAAGTATCCGCTTCTGTTCAAGAGCTTGCAGGTATAGCAGAGCAAAATGTAGTCAGCACCAACCAAATGCAATCCTCAACAGAACAGCAGCTGCACTCCATGGATAAAGTCGCTGCGACCATTAATCAATTAAACGAAATGGCACAAGAATTAAGAGCGATTATGGCAAAGTTTGAAATTTGATAGGAACCGGTCTCTATAGGAAGCAAGGGAAAATCCCTTTGCTTCCTTTTTATTTTTCCTCCATGTTCAATAATCCCCAGTCCTTCCTTCTTATGAAGCAACTCTTCTACTTTTCGATACTTTATTAGCTCTACACATAAAAGAAAAAAAAGACGAATTGACGTAAAAGCAACCTATTGATAAAATGAGCACGGGAAAGTTTGTGAAAACATTCACTTTCTCAACGTTTGCAACATAATTATATTAGAAAGAAGGCACGAATAATGAAAAGAATCATTACTCTAAGCACTCGTACACTAATGGATACAGTAAAACACGGTGGCTGCGGCGAATGTCAAACTTCCTGCCAATCAGCTTGCAAAACATCATGTGGAGTTGCCAATCAAAAATGTGAAAACGCAATGAACAGATAAGAAGACGAAGAGACGAGTAATCATTAATCAATTTTAAGGTTACTCGTTTTCTCCTTCTATCCCTTATTTTGAAGTTAAGACTAAGTTGTTTTCGTACATTTTGTTGTTATGAAACGAGTTAATTACTTTCGACTTCAAGATGTCCGCTTTCCGCGGGGGTTTACTTGAATCTATCGTTACACTTTCGGGATTCCATTGTCATCAAATTAAGATTCTATAAAATCGTAATATCTTATAAATTATTGGTTTGGAGAGGCGTCTGCTCGACTCCTATGGGAATTGCGAGACAGGTGCGACCCCGCAGTGAAACGAGGAGGCTCCCCGCTCGTCCCATGGAAAGCGAGCAGTAAGCCTCCGTCAACCCTACTATTATCAGTACTACGAAGCGGCTCAGACGTAGCACGCAGGAAAGCGAAGTGTATTCCGGCTGCGGACTCAGTGAGATCGCCAATTTTATAAACAACCATCTATACGAAAACAGCCTTTATTATATATCAAGAGGAGTTATGCTAGAATGATTCATCAATATAAACTAAACGACTACAATATTGTCCTTGATACGTACAGTGGATCCGTGCATGTTGTCGATGACCTTGCTTATGACATGATTGCACTCTATGAAGATACTACTGAAAATAGCTTGATTCATACAATGCTAGAAAAATATAAACACGACCCTGCGATTACGGAAAAAAGCATCCGTGAAACGATACAGGATATCGAAGCACTTAAACAATCCGGACAGCTTTTTACCGAAGATCAATATAAGGAAATCTCTTTTGATTTAACGAAACGAAAAACATATGTGAAAGCTCTTTGTCTAAATGTAGCCCATACTTGTAATTTATCCTGTGATTATTGTTTTGCCAGTCAAGGGAAATACAACGGCGACAGAGCAATTATGAGCTATGAAGTTGGCAAAAAAGCGATCGACTTTCTGCTGGAAAACTCAGGATCCCATCGAAACCTGGATATCGACTTTTTTGGCGGAGAGCCTTTAATGGCATGGAAGGTTGTAAAAAGAATCGTTGCATACGCTAGAAGTCAGGAAGAAGCTTATCAAAAAAACTTTCGCTTTACTTTCACAACAAACGGCATGCTGCTTAATGACGAGGTAACTGCGTTTTTAAATAAAGAAATGCATAATGTTGTATTAAGCTTAGATGGAAGAAAAGAAGTCCATGATCATCTTCGCAGAACGGTTAATGATAAAGGAAGTTATGATTATATTGTGCCGAAATTCCAGCGCTTTGTACAACAGCGTGGCGATAAAGAATATTATATTCGTGGAACGTACACGCATAATAACGTCGATTTCACGAATGATATCTTTCATGCAGCCGACCTTGGCTTTGATAAGCTTTCCATGGAGCCTGTTATTTGTAATCCAAAAGAACCTTATGCCCTGACCGAAGAAGATCTTCCTGAAATTTATCGTCAGTATGAAATTCTGGCAGAAGAAATGATCAAACGCGGGGAAAATGACGAGGCATTTACCTTCTACCATTACATGCTTGATTTATCAGAAGGTCCATGTGTGCAAAAAAGAATATCAGGCTGCGGTTCTGGTACAGAATATCTTGCTGTGACACCTTGGGGAGAGCTATTTCCATGCCACCAGTTTGTCGGCGATGAGGATTATAGCATGGGAAATATTTGGGCAGGTATTAAAAATGAACCGCTTCAAAGCCAATTTAAAGAAAGCAACTGCTATTCCAAACCACAATGCCAAGACTGCTGGGCGAAAATGTACTGCAGCGGCGGCTGTCCTGCCAATACCTTGCATGCAACTGGCTCTTTAAACGGAAAAGATGATTTCAGCTGCGACATTTTCCGAAAACGAGTAGAATGCTCGATGATGGTAAAAATCGCAGAGACAATAAGAGAAATGGAAGCACAAGAGGTTGTGCAGCCGTAATAAAAGAGATAAATTACGCGAAACAATGAATGACTGTTAACCTAGTGTGCTGGTTGACGGTTTTTTTTTTATAGATAGGAGAATCAGGGCATTTAGATAGAGCGTAATGACATTTAATCCACGACATTGCACCTGTCCCCCAGTGCATTCAAATGCTTCGAGTAACAATAACCATCGCACTGCCATGCATTTACCTCTTCATACCTTTGTATAATTATGAGAACATTTTATTTTGATTTAAAGAGACTTCATTATTGATGGTGAAGAGTATTAACTTCCTCTTTTGTAAGGCCAGTAAGTTCACATATCGTTTGAGTGTCTATCCCTTTTTGAATCATGCCAAGTGCCAATTCCTTCATGGCCTCTTGCCTTCCTTCTTGCCTTCCTTCTTGCCTTCCTTTTTGTAACCCTTCTTGTTCGCCCTTTAGTAACCCTTCTTGTAATCCTCTACTTTCCGCTCGTTTTAATGCGGATTTTTCGTCCAATAGAGCTTTCCTTCTTGCTTCGTATGCAAGCAATACATCAGGATCTTGACTGACACGTTCCCATTCGTGTATGGCTTTTTTTAATACTTGATCTTCTTGCATCGCAATCTCCTCCAGTACTTGCGTAATTTCTTCGTCTTCAGATGCTTCGAGTAACAATAACCATCGCACTAATTGATCTTCCCTTGGGTCGACTTCTTTTTTCCGCCATTTGATAAGAAGTTTAGGAAGTTCCATAAAATGAATTTCTAGCATGTCGGTTAACAATAATTTTTCTTCTCGTTCATATAATTGGAAAACAGAATGATAATGATGAATGTGGGATAAATAACGGAAGTTGACAATGTTAATCGTAATCGTTTGGCACAGCTCGCTGTAGTCCATGCCTTCCTTCATTTGGCTGCTGTACATTTTAGACCAATAGTAAAGGGTTCTTTTTTCCATGTCATGCTTATTATTTAGTTGAATTTCAATATTTATGCGTGTTCCATCTTCTAATTGGGCATGTACATCTAGGATGGATTGTTTATCGTCTTGGTTTTCTTTATTAAAGTGCGGATCTAATAGGTGAACGGTTATTATTTTCTTTTCCTCTGGTAAACGTAGAGCGGCATTTAAAAAAGCAGCTAAAATAGATTCATTTCCATGCGTCCCGAAAAGAGATTTAAAGGCAAAATCGACACGTAAATCTAATCGCTTGGTCATAACAGCCTCCTTCATTATTCCTTTTCCCTTTTTCCTTAGTATAACACGTGCTGTCTCTTTTTCCTTTACATTTGGATTTACAGTGACAAATAAAGACTCGGTCACAGTGACTAGAAAGGTCATACAGAATGAATCACCTTTCTCTCTCTCATTTTCTTCCAATTGATTACTGGTTCATCCAGCGATTTGCTTAGGGACATTGCTGCTGCGTCTCGCACGAACCATTTACGTGCTAAGATAACTTGCTTTCTTATTTCTACTGATGTTTGACTTTTCATTTCATTTTGTTCAAACGGCACTCTTTACAAGCAGATAGTGAGATCAAATCGATCACGAATTGGTTCAGAAAGGCGATTTCGCATTCGCGGTCATGCTCTAGAATTCGAACATATAAAAAACTTAACAATTGGTAAAGTATAGTTGACAAAATGTTAAATAAACTATACATTATTAATATCAAATAAATAAAAAGGAGCCGCTATGAACGTTCATAATAAGGTAAAAGAGCTTCGGGCACGCTACGGCTATTCCCAGGAAAAATTAGCTACTGCGATTGGCGTTACGCGGCAAACAGTGGCAGCTATTGAAAAAGGTGATTATAGCCCCTCCCTTTTGTTAGGGTTGAAAATTTGCAAAGAATTCGATTTGCATATGGAAGAAGTATTCTGGATAGGAGTGGATGAAAAATGAATCAAAAATTAAGATTAGCCATCAATTTATACCTCGTTTTAATCAGTTATTTTTTATGTGTTGCTGGATATAAAATTTATGAAGGGGTTGCTCAAATGAAGAAAGGAGGGCAAATGGAGTTTGTGATGCAATTACCAGCAATCCCCTCAATTATAACAATCGTTGGTCTTGTTCTGATGCCATTGATTTACGTGCTATATTGTAAAAAAAGAGGCATGAAAGTATTTTCCAACAAGGCATTGTTCTACCCAATCGAATTCGATGAACAAGATGAACGGGAAAAAATGATTAATGCCAAAGCATGCCGTGCCTCCTATATTGCTGTTCAATATTCCATTGCAATTGGAGCAGTGCTTCTAATCCTGTTGTACCCATTTATAAAAGAGCAATTTACTACTTTTCCCCTTTTGGTATTATTTCTTATTTTATTTATCCAGCATATGGTTCACTTCTTAACCTTTCAGAAGCATGCCTAATAAGAGAAGCGCAAGCGCCCTTGTATAGCTCTGAAGTAAAATGTTCACTTGACTTTTTTCACAATTGGGGAGGTTTAAACATAGGGGGAGAAAGCGAATTTTGTCGAAAAATCGATAAACTGGGAAAAAAAGAAGATAAATCGAAAAAAAAAGAAGATAAACCCTAAAAAATAAGCGAATAATAATTGGTAGCCTTTTCATTTTATCTTCTATACTTTTGGAAAAAACGATGTGAGGCTTACAATTCCATGTTGTATATATGCACTAAACTATTCATGTCCTTCACAAGGCCTGCCTCCTTCTAGGGGGAACTTTATCCTACCATGCAGTGAGGTCACGCTAGAAGCTCTTTAGAACACCCAGCATAGCCAGGGGTTTTCTAAACCACTTAATAACCATAAATCCTCCTGAATTTATCAGGAGGATTAAATGGGAAATACAGCACAGAATCTTTTTTCTAAAATATCCCCAAAAATTTCTTTCTTCTAATTGGTTCTGGGATTTCTTTATAGATATTTTTATCTTCTATAAGCAGTTCGGCATTCTCTGTAAATAAGTAGACATAATCGGTACCAAATTTTGATTCTATTTCATCGAATGCCTCATTCATTTTAAAGGTCCGGCTTGTAATATTATGGGCATCTGATGCGATAAAATGGGTTAAGTTTGACTCTATTAGCTGTTCGGAAAATTGCTTTACCTTTTTGCCAAAATAGCCGCACACACTTGCTGCTGTTACTTGTGTTAACGTTCCATTTTTCACAAGTTTGTACATTAATTCTGGTTTTTCTTGCAGTTCTTTATTACGTTCTGGATGGACGATAATTGGAATAATGCCTTGTGTTTGGATATCGTATAACAATCTTTCTGCATATCTCGGTACAGACGAGGATGGAAACTCAATAAAAAGGTACTTTGTATGATTTAGCGTCAGTATTTCCCCTTTTTCATAGTCTTCCAATACTTCTCCAAAAATGCGCACTTCTTGCCCTGGCAGAATCGTAATCGGCAATTTTTCTTGTACAAGCACCTTATTTAAGTCCTCTACATTTTGCAAAATATCTGCTTTTTTATTAGTAAACTGATTGTTCCGATGATGAGGTGTCGCGATAATCGTTTTGATGCCTTCCCCCGCTGCAACCTTCGCCATCTCTAAACTATCCTCCATTGTTTTTGCGCCATCATCAATTCCGGGCAATATATGACAATGAATATCAATCATTATAAAAACCCCTCCCTCATAACTACTAGTCTATTATCTGCTCTCTTTATTTACATACTTAAAATTATTCCATAAAATAGATTGCCATTCTTCTAACCTTACTGTATCAATTTTTCCCTCCTATTAAAAGTTCTATTTGATGCTGGAAGAAATTCCTTCGAAGCATGGAATCATCACCCTGCTTTTCCCCATGTATCTTCTCAACTTCTTTCAAATGACCTGCATCAGCTTTTTTTATCATTGACCAATTGACCAAAGTTCGCTTCATCTCTAACCTCTTTCCTCTTAATCATTCAAGAAAAATATATGGTTCGCTACCAATGGCAGAAGGTATAGTGATAGACTCGGATGCTATTGCTACCGCTATCGAAACCATTGAAGGTAATGTATCAGATGTTGTAGAAATATCAGTAAAAGTGGACAAAACAGAGACTGTTGTAGTAACTCAAATAGACTCAGAAGAACCATCAGCTGATGATGCTCTTTCAATTAACAATGAGACAAACGAGATGTCTTTCGACTTTTCTAGAGAGGATGAAAATGGTGAATTATTTCAACAAACGTATAAAGTATTACTTAACAGCGTATTAGAGTAGAGGAAGACTTTAATGCTACACTTATTAATGGAGATTCAACTGAATTACAAGCATCTATTGTTCCAGTCGTAGCTGTTTTTAGTAGGTTTCATAGTAAGAGAAAATTAAAAAATAAAGAAGGTCACAACTTTGTAATCCATTTTGTATATAACAAAAAGTTTGACGATTTTAAGTTTAAATAATAGATACAAGGAGTTTTAATTATGCATAAAGAAATTGAAAATATTTTGGAGAACTGGGTTGAAAAAATAAATGAAGATGCATTTTATCTGGCCCACTCTTTTGATAGATTAATAGATGAAAAAAGCAGCATTCTAGCATTTGAGTATATCCCTCATATGCTAGATGCCATACTTGAAACAAATGATGATTTTATCGCTTCTCAATTAATTTTTTACACAAACTGTATGTATGGAAAAGCGAATACAACAGAGCTTCATCCTGCTTTCGTTTCAAAACTAGAAAAATTAGAAAACCATATTCACCATATAGATGGTAATAATTCTAAACGCGAATATGGAGAAATGAAAAGAGATTTACGCATGACATAAACGTTTTGGCACTATCTTCTGGATAGTGTTATTTATCTAGATTGTGAAAAGAGATATCTAGGGAGTGATAAAAAGAAAAGAATTTTGCAAAACCCCCAGCATTTTTGAGAAGATTTTAGAAATTCCTTAGAACACATGCAGGAGATCCTATCACTCAACATAAAATAAAACACCCCACCGATAGCTCATTCCCCTTATTAAATCATGAAGGAGCGAATACCTGCGTGAAAGACGAGAAAAAATAGAAATATAGCAACGAAACCGTTCAATCACAGAAAGGAAAATGATGCAAACTGCGGACCATTTGAGAGAATCCTTTTTCAAGGTAGACACCCATGCAAACAAATTTGTTCCATGACACATGAAAAGAAGTGAAACTCTTAAATTTATAAGCAGAGAGCAGTCAGAATATACGAAGACTCCCGTGGGAATGCGAGAAAGGCGAGACCCCGCAGCGCAGCGAGGAGGCTCGGCGCTCGCCCACAGGAAAGCGAAGTATATTCTGACTGCGGACTATTCAAGAGAGCCAAAGCCTCTTTTCAGAGTAGACAGCCATTCACCCCATTTTGCACCATGGCACATGAAAGTGAAACTCTTAAATTTATAAGGAGGGAGCAGCAGGAATAGCGGGACAGACGAGACCCCTCAGTGAAACGAGGAGGCTCGACGCCCGCCCCATGGAAAGCGAAGTGTATTCCACCTGCGGAACCCTTTTTCAAGGTAGCCTAAATGAAAACAGAATCTCATTCCCCCCCTATTTTGTCGGAAAAAGTCAGATAAATTTTATTTATTATTATCCTAAATTAACGTATATTTAAAATACATTATTACAGTAAAAGGCAAACTCCTCGAAAGAGTAGGACGCAAAGCAACAGATCTAAGGTTCCTAACTAAGATGGCTGTGCTGCCTGAAATATTAAATTATTTTAGGGAGGTTTTACAAAATGTTGCATCTTTTTGTCCATGAAAGCGATTTAGACAAAGAATGGGTCGAATTGATTCAAGAAGCACTCACAATCGGCATACCTATGGATGTAATCAGAGACTACCTCCAAGATCCTCTTAGGTGTAGATGTGAATAAATATCCCCCTATTTAAGGACAGCAGTACGTCCTTACTTTTTTATGTAAATAGAACCAGTTCCAATATTCTTTTCTAAGCGAAAATCTGTAAACATGGATGCTATTCTCTACCTATTTTGCCCTCTGCATATTCCTTCATCTATCCTCTTTCCCTCTTTCCAATAATCTGCTAAGTTATTAAAAGAAGCTGCCTTTTTCGTTCTATCTTCTATGTAACGCTCCCCTAAATTAGGCATCTAAATTATAGATATCAAAACAAAGAAAGGAGAGCCATCATTGTTTTTTAAATCAAACAAAAATATAGACAAAACAAGTGTTAATATCGCTTTTTATTGTGCCTTTTTCTATTGGTCAGGATTTCTCCTCATCAATAGCTTTCTTGAATTATGGAATAAGGAGATCGAGATAGATTCTCTTTCTTTATTGTTGTCGGGATTATTCGTTTTTTTCCTAAGCGAAATAATAGCCAAATATATCCGCAAGAAGAGACGATAATGGGGACCATAGGCAATGTCGGCAACTAAGTATCATGATGACTTGTTTGGAAGGGCGTCTGCTCGACTTCTATGGGAATTGCGAGACAGGTGAGACTCATGGAAAGCGAGCGGAAAGCCTAGCGCATACCCTCGTTTTATTTCCAATATATTAGATGACATTGAGACCATAGTAGGTCTTTTTTTTTATTAAGAGTGGGACTATAAACGATTCTTCTTTTTTAATTGTGACAATTATGTATATATTACTAGGAAAACGAGCAATTTTCTTCCCTTTCTTTTCTTTAAGTGAGAAAATCACAAATGGTGGTTTGATATAGCCTTTATATAAGGAACCGGTTTTTACTAATAAATAGAAGAAACACGAAATAAGAAAATCTATAAAGGAGAATATATAAAAAAATGAGTATAAAACAAAAATTTTATCTTGGATTCGGATTCATTTTATTATTTATCTTGACGATTGCGGTTGTTGGATATGTCGGTAATGAACGAGCGGATCAAAAATTAGATAAAATCATGGATGATGACTATGCATTAATTCGATTGGCTTCTGAAATGGAAGAAAATGTTGCTGATCGTGTTATTTTGGCACGGGGATATGTATTATATGGGGATGTTACCTATAAAGAACGATTTTTAGCGGAAACAGAAAAAGCAGCTGCTCTACAAAAAAAGCTTGAGCCGTTAATCAAAGACAAGGATGCATTTAATGATGCCGTTGCAAAAAGCTTAAAATGGGAAAATTTAATCGTAAAACAAGTGATTCCTGCTTATGATGAAGGCGGGTTTGATGCGGCCATTCCATTAATGGAAGAGTTCTGTCAAATCTGGTCTACAGATGCAAAGGATGCTTGGAGTACTATTCAAGTAGATGCAGATGCACAATTAATGAAGACAAGTGATTCTATCCTTGCTGATAATCAAGTACAAAAGAAATGGTTTGTGAGCATTGCGATGATTACTACCCTAGTGGCAATTGCTGTAGCTGCCTGGATGTCAAGGTCGATTATTTGGCCAATTGAAGCGGTAGTGAAGCGATTATCTCGAATTGCAACTAATGATTTATCAGGTGCTCCCCTTTCTTTTAAAAGGAAGGATGAATTTCAAGTATTGGCAAATGCAGTCAACCATATGGTCGGCAACTTACGAGAAATGATTGCTAGCATAAGGGAGATGGAAAAAGAGCTTTCTGCTACTTCTTCCGTATTAATAGACAATCAAGATGGTCTAGAGGATATAGCGAAAGGCACTCAAATCGCCGTGGCTGATGTATCTAAGGGATCGACTATACAAATGGAAAGTGCAACAGAAACGGCTAAAGCAATGGATGTTGTTTCCAGAAGAATGGAAGAAATTGCTCAATCTTCTGCTAGCATGTCTACTTATTCCTTGCGAGTAACCGAGTTTGCTTCAGAAGGAAATGACATTATTCAAGAAACGATTCGCGAGCTAAAAGAATTGGACCAAACAGTGGATAAATCATCTAACCTTATGAAGCGACTAGGTGACGAAACGGAGCAAATCGGGAAAATTTCGTCTCTTATTAATGATATTGCCGAGCAAACAAACTTACTCGCATTAAATGCAGCTATTGAAGCAGCACGTGCAGGCGAGCATGGGAAAGGCTTTTCCGTTGTAGCAAATGAAGTAAGAAAACTGGCGGAGCGTTCCAAACAATCTGCTGGGGAAATTGTTGCACTGATTAGTGCTATTAAAGAGGATACAGATACAGCCATTACAACAACTGTAAAAAGCAAAGAAGAAATGGCAGTTAGTTTACATGCCGCAAATAATGCCGGTCTGGCTTTTAAAAATATTCAATCTGCCATTCAAAATATCACTGCCCAAATTCAAGAGGTTTCGTCCTCATCAGAGGATGTTTCTGCAAGCGTGGAGGAAACGACTGCTTCGATTGAACAATTGGCAAGCATCGCCCAAGAAAATGTCACAGCAATTGACCTTGTATCCACAAGCACAACAAGTCAACAGCAAGCAATGGAAAAAGTTGGACTCACCATTGACGATTTAAATAAAATGTCACGAGAATTGAAACAAATTATGGAGAAATTTCAGGTTTAAGGAGTAGAGAAAAGGTCTCTGCTCTTTACTAAAGTACCTGTCCCCGGCCTGGCAAAATGAGGGGCAGGTATTTTTTTGCCGAGGGGCATGCGGGTTTTGTCGGATTCTGCAGAAAAGCAACAATATGAGTGAAAACTGAAACAAAACATGCAAAAAATGAAACAATAACGGCTAAAACTGAAACAATAATGAGTAAAATTGAAACAATGATCGCATGAATGGGTTTAATTGCATGAGTGATTACGGTTTCAACCCAAATATTCTATTTAAAATCGCAACGAGTTGGGATAATTTTTTTAGGCAGTACTTAAACTATTCTTTTTTATCACTTTTCAAGATGCCTAACGCTAATAATGCCCGTATATCCCCGCGGAGCCTGTGCATACTGGAACAGAAATCAACTTCCGGCGCCTATTTCATTTAGTTTTATTACGTTGTTTCATAAAAATCATTAGTAAAATTATTAACAAAATTAAATTCATGATTAGTAATGAATTTAATGCAGATGATTGCAACGGGTTAACATAAGAGTACACACTATTCACTATACATACTATTCCAATTAAAACCAATAAGTATCTCAATACCTTCATTACCATCACTTCTTTCCATACTGAGGGCTAACCCAAAATTTTTTCGAAATGGGGCTAAAATTAGAATTCTAATTTTAGCCCCATTTCTCTCTGCATTATTATAGGATAAATTTAATTGCTATCGCACAACTGCAATAGTAGCTCCTCCAGGAAGAAGTAGTTCTTGGGATTTCTGGTATGTCAACCAGTCCCTTCACCAAGATGACATCTCTGTTAGATAAAAAAAGACCATTGACTCCACGTGACTGCCTCTGACCCAAAAAAGCCCTTATAGAAGGACTCCTTAAATTTTATCTTTTATCTTTTCTTTTTTTTTGATTTACTATCAAATAAACCCATTGCAACAGCTACCGCAATAGCTATAGGAAACCATGCTGCGAAACTCATCACTTCCACCGCCTTTTCTATCCTTAGTACCTTATACGTATCTAAACAAGGAAGGTTTCAGAAATTAAGAAAGTCTTCTGTTTCCTATGTAGCATATAATCAACCTAGAGTCGGAGCAGAACCCAAACAAAGAAGGCAAAGCGCCGGCTCAGCATAGATGGTATTAATTGGTATTTTATTAAAAAGCTAGAAAGAAAAGGGTTGATTCTCTGCTTGCTAGTCATTGACAAACTTAAATTAATTGATAAAATATATACACAATTAATATATGCATAACGAAGATTTGTTTAAAACATTTTCGAATATAAGAACAAAAGCTATGATAAGAAATAGTAGCAATCACGCAAACAAAAAGAAAGTTACCGGTTGATGAGAGGTGCATGTTGAACGATTGTAAATTCATCTTGGAGCTGTGTACTGAAAGGTCCCTTAGTAGGCTACACCGGCTTAGCACCCGTAATCATGTGCTAAAGTATCGTCAGAAGACTGTACTTACAAAGATAAGTAATACGAGTTGCTTATGAATTAAAGGTGGTAACACGAGTTGAATCGTCCTTTTGGTTAATCCAAAAGGACGATTTTTTTTTATCTTTTGTTTCTTATAAAACTTGCAATATTAAAAATAAAAATTTAAGGAGGAATAATGATTGAATAAAGATACGCAACACAAGAAACTTCAACGGGATTTAAACAATAGACATATCCAGTTAATTGCACTCGGGGGTGCAATTGGAGTTGGATTGTTCTATGGCTCAAGTGCGACCATTCAAATGGCTGGTCCAGCAATTTTGTTATCCTATTTAGTCGGAGGATTAGTTATTTTTACTATTATGAGAGCACTTGGAGAAATGGCAGTGGAGGAACCTGTTTCTGGTTCTTTTAGTTCATATGCACACCGATATTTAGGGCCGTTTGCAGGTTATTTAACTGGTTGGACCTATTGGTTTATGTGGGTTGTCGTTGGGATGGCCGAAATAACGGTGGTTGGTGTTTATGTGAATTACTGGTTTCCTGATATTCCACATTGGTTAACAGCACTGGCTGTCCTTATCGTAATTACCATGATAAACCTTGCTAATGTAAAAGCATTTGGAGAGTTTGAATTCTGGTTTGCATTGATTAAAGTTGTAGCCATAATTGGAATGATTGTCCTTGGATTAGGAATTATCTTCTTTGGAATCGGGAACGGAGGCGATCCAATCGGTTTTGACAATCTTTGGATCCATGGAGGATTCATGCCAAACGGAATCAGCGGTATAATTATGTCATTGGTCCTCGTGATGTTTTCATTTGGTGGGGTAGAATTAGTTGGAATTACAGCAGGAGAAGCAAAAAATCCTCAAAAATCGATTTCATTAGCTATCAACAATGTCATCTGGCGGATCTTAATTTTTTATATTGGTGCATTAGGAGTCATGATGATTTTATATCCTTGGAATAAGGTAGGCATGAATGGTAGCCCGTTTGTGTTGATTTTTGATAAAGTTGGAATTCCAGGTGCTGCGCATATAATTAACTTTGTTGTCATAACAGCAGCATTATCTGCTTTTAATAGTGGGTTATTCGCTTCGGGAAGAATGCTATACAATTTATCACTGCAAAATAACGCTCCGAAATTTTTCTCAAAACTTAGCAAGAGTGGCAGTCCGAGACGAGGAATCCTTTTCTCTTCATTGTTTTTGTTAGCCGCAGTAGTTTTGAATTATTTTGTTCCAGAAAAAGTGTTTCTGTATATTTCTTCTGTTGCCACGGTTGCCGTTATAACGAGCTGGACGATTATTCTGATTACACAATTAAAGTTCAGACAATCAAAAACAAAAAAAGAAACAGAAAAACTAGTATTTATTATGCCCTTATATCCAGTTTCTACTTATTTTGCATTAGCATTTTTAGCGCTTGTCATTATCTTAATGGGATTTATTAAAGATATGCGAATCGCATTAGTTGTAGCACCTATATGGTTTTTGATTCTATATATAGGATATAAAATCAAAAAAAGGGATTAATAGGGGACCATTGTAGAATCGAATGGCCATTTTTGGGAAAAGAAGTCCGTTTTTCAAAATGGACTTCTTTTTAAAAGGTAAGATTAAAAAATGAAACAATATTGACTGAAATTGAAACAATCCTTATAAAAATTGAAACAATACTCACTGAAATTGAAACAATACTGACCAAAATTGAAACAAGGGCTGCATAAATGTGCTCAGCTATCTATTTGATAACGATTTCATGGATAAAAATAGTACCAACTCTAGGGAATGCTGCTGTTATTACTAATCCATTAAACCTCAAAACGAAGGAGAAGCCTCCTTTCCATTGACTGCTTCTCCCTTTTTTTGTATCTCATCGATCCCAATTCCATAAATCCACTTCATCTATCGCGATATCTCTTGCCCATTTTTCTTTTTGTAATTTCAGCACTTCTTTTGTTGGCCCCGTAATGACGACACCGTAATGCTGGAAGCCATTTTTTTCTAAATACTTAATACGTTGTGAAAGTTCTAAGTTGCCAAAGTATAATTTATTGGCTTTTCCTTCGTATTTTTCCAAAAAGGTTAGTGTTTTCATAAATTGCTGATGAAGGATTTGCGGATCTCCTTCTTCATAATCAGGGGAAGAATAGGATTCTGATATCGTGCCGCTTCCGAATTTCCCCTTTTCCTCTACTCTTGAATCTAAAATCATATCATCCTCGAACCAGATAGGAGAGCCTGGAAAACCAATAGGATCAGTGAAATTCTCTTCTTTTCCTTCTTTCCCAGTATCGACAGCAAGCCAAATAAGCTCCATGTTTTTCCCTTCAAATTGTTTCAATACCTCTTTTGTATCCATCAGCTTGGAAAAAGATAGATACGCAGAGACGACCGTTTCTTCTGGTAATTTCTCTAATCGTTCCCACCCTTGTGGATTTTCATCTCCAACACCTGGGTAGGAGAAAGAAGGAACATTTTGTGAAACCGTTCCATAATCTGTTTTTACTGGATTTCCCATAAGTGCGAATAGAAATTTTGTTTTTATTTCTCCGACTTTTTTCATGTTGGATCCTACTTGTTTATTTAAATCTCTTGTCGCTTCCATTCCAAAATAAGCAGTTGTGTTTGATCCTCCTCCACCATATTGGCCATAAGGGTCAGTCACTGTTAACGTATAGTCAATTATATTTCGATATACTTCGGAACGATCCGGATTTCCCCAAGCGTAAAAAACATTGGTGATAATAGACGAAACGATGGTAAATACGATAAATATCCCAAAAACTGAAAAAGCCGTTAACCATCTAGCCTTCCATTTGCTGTATTTCATTATTTTCTTTTGCTTCTTTTCTGAAAGACTCGGTTTTTTTGATACTTCTGTTATCGGCTCCTCCATCACTTCTAAATACTGCTCTAGTTTTTCTAAATCCTTTTCTATTTCCTCTGCCTCTTTTGCAGGAAGTTCTCCCTTTTCATACGCCTCTAGTTTTCTTTTAAACTCGTCACTCATGTTGACTCTCCCTTCTCTGTCTAATCGCCTGTCTGCCTCGAAACAATAGCACCTTAAAATACGACTGCTTTACGTTCATGACTTTTGCTGCTTCACTTGTCGTCAAACCGTGAAAATCAGATAAAAGCACCGCTATTTTGTGTTTTTCCGGCAAATCTTTTAAACTAGCTATAATTTCTTCTACTTCTTCTCGAACTAAAATTTCCTCCACAACTGATTTTTTCTTATCCACATACCCAGTGAAAAAATCTTGTTCTTGTATCACCGTTTTTTTATGTTTTCGATAATGATCAATGAATGCATTGTAAGCTACAGTAAACAACCATGTTTTCACATTTTCGCCCCGATAGCTTTCTAAAAAAAGGTGGGCACGGAAAAAGGTTTCTTGCACAAGATCCTCGGCAGTATGATGATTATGGCAGAGTGAAAGAAGAAAATAATAAACATCTTGAAAATATGAATTATAAATAGCATCAATATTATCTTTCATCTTTTCCCCCTCTTGTTAATAACACGGATGAGTTTGGAAAAGGTTACAGGGAAGGAGAAGATTTTTTTCGGGGGATCTGGAGATAGTTCTTGAACTTCCGATACTAATCATGCACCCATTCTGAGTTGACGAACCCAAAGGAAGATCGCCATTTATGTGGCGATCTTCCTTTGGGTATCAGAGTTCTTAGCGATGAAAAAACAATTACACTTCCCTTGGATAACCCCCCTCTTTCTCTCGCTTCTGAACCAAATCAAAGGTTGCTGAAAACCGCCCCTCTACTCCCTTCGACAAATTCCGGGGCGTCACTGTGACAGAACGTACTTTATAAAGAACAATCCACCAAAAAAAAAGTTGCAAAATCTAGATGAATCATCTCTGCTAATGCTCCGGTTAAAATAATGAAAAAAGGCTGCGCTTATTCGGTTTGACCGGCTGTTCTGCGAAGATTCTTTTGTTCTCTATGATTGCTTCTGCGTTTTCCATGTATGCAAAAACCTGGTCGGTGCCGTAATGTTTTTTTATGTAGCTGTATGCTTTTTCCAACCATAAGCCTTCTTCGCTTTGTGCACTGCTGGCAATAAAATGAGTTAATTGGCTTTTTATCCATTGTTCGGTTATTTTTTGAACTCTCCAGCCGTTTTTGCCGATAATGCTTGCCGCAGATATTTGCGTTAATACTCCGGATCTGACTAAATGATATAACTCCATTGGATTTTTTATAAAATTAGGATGGAGCTCTGGATTTGATAAAATTACTTGATATCCAAGAATATGCAATTCAAAAATAGTTTCTGTAAAATAATGATGGGATATTTCTTCTGATGGCATATTAATAAGTAAATAAGGGCTTTCTTTGTTGAGAGGAATAAATTTCTTTTCTTTCACTTGGCGGAAAAATGAATGGCTAAATGTTGCTTCTGCACCTGGAAGAACTTTAATATCGATTCCTTCTTCCTCTAATCGCTCATTCAGTTCCTTCACCTGGCATAACACTTCTTCTTTAGCATCGTATATAGTCAATTCTGATGTTGCAATAATAGATCGAACTCCTTGTTTCATAGCCTTTTTTGCCATAGAAATGCTGCGTTTATACTGGTCATCACTATAGGCACTGTTGGGTAATATATGACAACTTATATCTATCACTACAAAACACCCTCTCAATCATTATTTTTCCGAATGAACTGTTCGTTTTATAGAATGCTACTATGTCCATTATAACAACAGTTGAAACTAGAATACATAGGATAGTTTGTCGAAAAATTTATTTTTATCAAAATATTCAAAACATATATATCTGTAGAAAAGGATACAACTTCCAAACTATATAAAAGAATAGTTCTTATCAATTATCAAGAACATAGCAAAAATGTTGACTTTTTCCATTTATCGTATAAAAAAAATTTCTTTACATAATTATTAGGAAGAAGGTTTCAAATGGCAATATTTTTTACATACGTACTGCTTGATTTTTCAATCGCTCTGCCTGTAGGGACTATTACTGTAGAAATGACAAAACAAGGATTAAAGAATGGTTTTTTACACGGATGGATTGTTGGCCTTGGTGGAATGACCGTTGATCTTTTATTAATTATTAGCTTGTATTTGGGATTGGCCTCTGTTTTATCCTTACCTGTTGTACAAGTGGTTATGTGGCTAGTTGGGGCAATTTTTTTATGCTATGTTGGCTACGACAGCATCAAGAATGCCGATCATGACATTACACTTGCAGGAGAAAAAACAAAAAAATCCCTTTTCACCTCTTATAAAAATGGACTACTTGTAGCTGTTTCGCCAGGAAATTTAGTATTTTGGGTTAGTGTATTCGGTACCGTATTGGCTGATTCCTTCGATCAGTTTAATCCTAGCAGCTTTCTTATTATTGGATTAGGCATTTTGATTGGTATTCTCCTTCATGATTTAGGTTTGATGACGATTGTATCCATGACTCGTAAAGCAATGAATCGAACTGCCATTAAATTGGTAACTGTTAGTGCCGGTGTTGTTTTAATTGGTTTTGGAGCATATTTTCTGTATGAATTCGCCATCAGTGTTCAAAAATTATTTTAATAGTTTAATAGAAATTTGAACACCACCAAAAAAAGCAAGACGCCTACTCTCGCATCTTGCTTTTGGACCAAAATTAGGGGGATTCCTTTGGTTTGTTCTATAATCCTTGCTTCAGGACAAAAAATTACGAAGAATCACTCTGGTTTGTCCGATAACCCTTGCTTCAGGACCATAATTTACGAAGAATCACTCTGGTTTGTCCGATAACTCTTGCTTCAGGACCATAATTTACGAAGAATCACTCTATTTTGTCCGATAACCCTTGCTTCAGAACCAAATATAAAGAATATCCCTCCGTTTTGTCCATTAACCCCTGTGTTCTCCTCTGACAAATTCCGGGGCTTTACTGCTACAAAGAACTGTTAGAATCATGTGTTACAAGTAAATCCACAACATCTCCTGGTAAATCATAATGCAGCGCGGGGCTTCCTAAAAATGCGCTGTTGGATACGAAATGATCGATCATTGGGAAAAGAATACGTTTCATACACACTCACCGCCTTTTTATTTCTTAATTATTTTGGTTTATTCAGTCTGATAACTTCATGTTTCTTATTAAGCGTTCTGCAGTTTTGTTTGTTGTGCTTCATTTCGACAATTTTCGGGGCGTCACTGTGACATGTCGAATTATATCCCTCTGTTTTGTCCGATAACTCTTGCGCTCCCTCGACAAATTTCGGGATTATTCGGGGCGTCACTGTGACCACCAAAAACAGTTCTAACTCAGCTCTAATCCTAATGAAACTACTTTTTCTACAGTAAACCCAAATGATTCTACTACTTCGGGTCCTTTACCGGAAGCGCCGAATGTATCGATTGTTAGTGTTTTTCCATCAAGGCCTACATATCGTTCCCAGCCAAAACTGGATCCCATTTCGATTCCAACTCTTGCTCGAACTGCATCTGGCAGGACACTTTCTTTATAGGCTTTATCTTGTCGATCAAATGCTGCTGTATTTGGCAAGCTTACAACCGATGCTGCGATATTGGATTGTTGCAGTATTTCTTGTGCTTGAACGGCTAAATTCACTTCTGAACCACTTGCGATCAAGATAAGATCCGGTACTTCTTTGTTCGCTGGTGATACGACATAGCCGCCTCTTTTCACTCCTTCTATTGCTTTATCGGAAGTGCCATTAATCACTGGCAATGCTTGACGAGTTAAAATAAGTGCTGTTGGCGTTTTTGTAGAGGTCATGGCCACTTGCCAGGCAGCTGCTACTTCATTTCCGTCTGCTGGTCGGATCACATTTACGTTCGGCATGGAGCGTAGACCAGCCAATTGTTCAATCGGTTCATGTGTTGGACCGTCTTCGCCAACGATAATAGAATCATGTGTTAACACATAGATAACCGGAAGCTGTTGCAATGCCGCTAAGCGTATGGATGCTTTCAAATAATCGGAGAAAACAAAGAATGTGCCTCCGTATATTTTTAACCCACCATGCAAAGCAATCCCATTCATTTCTGCTCCCATTGCAAATTCGCGGACGCCAAACCAAATATTACGGGAAGCAGGGCTTTCTTTTGAAAAGCGGGAATCGCCAATAATAAAGGTTTTATTAGAGCTTGCTAAGTCAGCAGATCCTCCAAATAAGTATGGAATTTTTCCTGCAAGCAGATTTAAAATATCGCTGCTTGTGTCTCGGCTCGCCTTTTCGGAGCTCGGTTCATAACCTGCTAATGCTTCTTCCCAGCCTGCTGGCAACTGATTGTGGTGACTATCATGAAATTGTTGAGCTAACTCTGGGTACTTGCTTTTGTAGCTTTGCATTAATTCCTGCCATTCTGCTTCAGCCTTTTCCCCTCTTGTTCCTAAAGTATTGGCAAACTGCGTATATACTTCATCCGGAACGGTGAATGGCGGCAGTTCCCACTGATAATGCAATTTAGCTGCCGTTGATCCCTCTTCCCCTAATGGCGATCCATGCACTTTATGTGTGCCGGCATGAGGAGATCCATATCCAATCACTGTTTTCACTTCTATCATGGTCGGCTGGGTTCGATTTTCCCTGGCCAATTCAAGGGCTGCGGTTATTTCTGCTAAATCATTTCCGTCTGTTACGAGAATATGCTGCCAGCCGCATGCTTCAAATCGTTGTTTCGTATTTTCTGAGAAAGAGTGATGCAGTTCTCCATCTAATGAAATATTATTCGAATCGTATAAGATAATTAATTTATCTAATTGTTCATGGCCAGCATGAGAAATCGCTTCATTTGCGACCCCTTCCATCAAATCGCCATCGCCACATAGACAATATGTGTAATGATCAACAATCGGAAAAGATTCCTTATTATATAATGCAGCTAAATGTCGCTCGGCCATTGCCATTCCAACAGCCATCGCCACGCCTTGTCCTAATGGCCCTGTTGTTGCTTCCACTCCATCTGTATGACCAAATTCAGGGTGTCCTGGTGTCCGTGATCCTAGTTGGCGAAAATTCTTTAAATCATCGATGGTTACATCAAATCCTGCTAAATGAAGCAAGCTATATAAAAGCATGGACCCATGTCCAGCCGATAACACAAATCGGTCGCGATTTTCCCACTTAGGATTTTTCGGATTAACGGTTAGTAGTTTCGACCATAAAGCATAAGCCATTGGCGCTGCTCCTAACGGCAAGCCTGGATGACCAGAATTTGCTTTATCAATTGCATCAAGGGAAAGCGTACGAATGGCTGTTACTGCTTGAAGATCTTGTTCTGAGAATTTCATTTTTTTAACCTCTTTTCTGTGTAGATGCTACCAGACCCCCACTGCATTAAACCTTTAACGCAATAGGGATCTAATGTCTTTATTTACACTCTTTTCGTTTTCATCTAAACGTTTTCTGCCCATCTTTAACGCAATAGGGATCTAATGTCTTTATTTACACCATTATTAATTCGATTGTTTTCGTCTGCTGACAAGTACCATAATAAGAAGGACGATTACAATTCCACTTAAAATGGCGATTTGTCCGCCAAGATGGTGAAGACCGCTCAAGAATAGGCCAACAACTCCAAAGTCGGAATCAGAGAATGTTGCATTAGATAATCCAAGATCTCCTAAGACAGGGATCAATAGGATCGGCATAAAACTAATTAAGACACCGTTTACAAAAGAACCTAAAATCGCTCCTCGTATTCCTCCCGTTGAATTTCCAAATACACCAGCTGCTGCACCAGTGAAGAAATGTGGAACAACGCCTGGCAAAATAATAATTCCACCTGATAAAATCAGGATAATCATGCTGACAATGCCACCGACAAAGCTTGAGAAGAAGCCAATTAAAACAGCGTTTGGTGCATACGTATAAATAATTGGAACATCTAGTGCTGGTTTTGAATTTGGTACAAGTTTCGTGGAAATCCCTTTAAATGCTGGCACAATTTCCGCTAACACTAAACGCACTCCTGATAAGATTACGAAAACGCCTGCTGAGAATAATCCTGCTTGCAATACTGCGAACAAAATATAGTTTTTCCCATCACTTAATTCCTTTTCTACAAAACTTGGACCTGCAAATAACGCCACAACGATATAAATAATGGCCATTGTTAAAGCGATACTAACGGTACTGTCTCTTAAGAAACCAAGCCCTTTAGGAAAGTTGATATTTTCCGTTGATTTCACTTCTTTTTTTCCTTTTACCGCCATGCCGACAAGTCCACCAATGGCATAGCCGACTGCACCAGAATGACCAAGGGCTACATGATCATTTTTAGTTATTTTGCGAACAAATGGCTGCACGACTGCTGGAGATAGAGACATAAATATTCCCACTGTCAGAGCACCGACTAAGATCAGCATAAAGGATGTAAAACCGCTAACGGCTAAAATAATGGCAATCATGCAGGACATATATAAAGTGATATGACCTGTTAAAAAAATATATTTAAATCGAGTAAATCTTGCTATGAATACATTGACAATCATACCGAAGAACATAATCAGCGCCGTTGCTGAACCATATTCATTTAAAGCTAAAGCAACAATCGCTTCATTATTAGGAACGACTCCATTTACGTTAAAAGCCGCTTCAAACATCGCGCCAAACGGAGCCAATGCCTGACTTAAAATACCAGCTCCTGCCGTAATAACCAGAAAGCCAACAAAGGTTTTTGTCGTTCCTTTCAGTGTGTCGGAAAGGCTCTTTCTTTGTGCAATTAAGCCAATTAACGCAATTAAAGCAACAAGAATAGAAGGTTCACTCAAAACATTTGTCAATACAGTTAAAATTTTGTCCATCTTCCATCACCCTCAATTACAACAGATTATTTTCTTTTAAAACAGTTGTTAATTTCGTGCGTAATTCATCCATATCAATAATACTTTCCAATACTATGACATTGCCTAAGCTTGCTCCTCCTTCTGCAATATCCTTTGCTAGAAAAAATACATCTGCGCTATCTGGTGTTGCTGACCCTAGATCGGAGTGATTTACTTCCACTCCTGTTACATTCATTTCACTTAAAAGCTGTTGAATATTCATTTCCACCATAAAACTTGTTCCTAGTCCTGAACCACATACTGTTAAAATTTTCATTTTTCATCGTCTCCTTTTTTCTTCATCAATGCAATAATTTCTTCCGGCGTTGTCGCTCCTTTAAAGCGTGCCAGCGATTCTTCATTTACTAAAAATGCCGTTAATTCCGATAAAGCTTTTAAATGCAAGTGGTTATCGATTGCTGCCAAACAAATGAAGATTTCAATGGCATGCTCTTCTTTGTCTAATAGCAAGACGGGTTTTTTTACCCGAAGAAGCGACATTCCCAGCTCTTGAACACCGTCTTCTGGACGGGCATGGGGGATGGCAATTCCCTTTCCTATATGGATAAATGCTCCTAATTCTTTCACTCGGTCGATCATCGCTTTTGTATAACCAGAAGTGATATACTTTTGCTCTTCAAGTGGTTTTGCTGCTAATTCAATGGCTTCTTCCCAAGTAAGGGAAGCATCTGTAAAGTGAATTTTATCTATTGTTAAAAGTTCAGAAAGCATCGGCGCATACTTCCTTTCTATGGATTGATTTCGTCGTAATGTTTGGGTTAACTCCTCATATAACGCTTTTTCATTTTTCACAACGGTGTGTTTCCGAATAATCGCCATTACCTCGTCTATTTGTACGGCATTTTGATTAGGAATATCGAAATCAGAAGCAACAGCCTGCTGTAAATAATTTTCTTCTAAAGTAGTCAACAACGGTCTTGTTAAATAAACAGGCTTTGTTGACTCTAAATAAACAGTTGAAAAAATCATGTCAAAACTATCTGGAGACAGTTTCTCTATTTCCGCTACAGAATAAGATTCTGTAAATTGCAGCTGTGGGAATATTTGTCTTAATTGAGTTCGAAGCATCATGGATGAACTAATGCCATTTGGACAAACAATCGCTGCTCGATATACTTTTGGTTTTACTTCCATTTGCCGAACATGCCCGCCAAACAGAATGGTAAAATATCCAATCTCTTCATCAGAAATCTCACTGTCGGTGTAGACAGCCAATGGTTTTAATGCTCTTTTTACTATTTTAAAAAGAACATCATGCTCTTCTTTAATCTGATTGATTAACGGATTTGATAATGGAACATCACATATAATTCGAAAATAGGCAGGAACTAAATGTGTCGTTAAAATATCTAAAAGTTTGTCTTTCTCCATAAATGGGACAAGGGTTAATCGTTCCACTTCGGCAATAATGGAGGCAGCTACTTTATTCAGTTCTTCTTCTGGAAGATGATGGGCAACTCCTTGTGCAACTGACAGCAATTGTGTTGTCTGGAAAACAACCTCTTGTTTTAACGTTTCTTTAAATAGGTAGGTTGATAAGGAAACACCCATTTGATATAACGGTTGCTTTTCGATTAATTCTATCTGTTTTGCTGGCAGGATTAACTTGTTGCGCCCGTATCGATATTCTAAAAACAGCAGCTCATATACAAGTTGATCTAATCTATTTCCAACAAATTCAATCTTATATTCACTAGCTAAGTTCATTAGATTTTTCCTTATTGCCTCTCGTGTATCGATATAATGCCAACTGTCTAAAACAAGCTTTATTCCCGCTACCCCCATCGGCAAGGAAAGGAGTGTGCCGATAATGATCGAGGCCAAGCGGCGTTTATGCCACTCACTTCCTTCTAAATGAAAGCCTTTTGTACGATTATAAGACAGTGATACACCGGCTTTTTCACAAATGGTTCGCAGCTTATTCACATCTGCCAATACGGTGTTTCTGCTTACTTGCAGCAATGATTGGTAATGGACGGCTGAAATGGGCTCTTGCCTTACATATGTGTATAAGTAAATTAAATAAAGGCGCTCATTTTCTTGAAAAACTAGCTGCTGACGATTCAAGATGATATTTTCCTTTTGCCAATACGTTCTAATGGTTTTATCCACTTTAAAAGTAGTTTCATTTGTTTCAATTGCTGGAAGGTTCATTTGTATTAATCCATCATTTAACTTTTCAAGACTATATACAAATTGTCGAGGCGATAAATCCATCTGAAGTCTCAACTCCGGAATTGACAGCTTCGGATAGTTAATCATTTTAGTAAGTAGCTTCATCGACTTATGATCAAACATGTTATTATCCTCCTCGGTTTTATTATACTGCAAAATTGTAATCGTTTTCTTACCTGTTGGATACAATCTATGTACCAATTGTTGAACATCGTTTGGACTGAAGCGAGGGTAGTACGGGGGGCGAATCTTCGACAGATTTCGGGGATCTTCGGGGTGTCACTGTGACAATTCTAATTTTGGGTGTCACTGTGACCACCACCGGAATTCTGTCAAAAAGTCATAAAATAGTTTCTCTGTGGGAAGTAGTTCTCTTTGTGTTGGTGAGATAACGCCAACTGTTCGGGTTATTTGCGGCTCGATTAATGGTACTTTCACTGTGGAACGGGGGATTGTATCGACTAAGGTTACTTCTGGCATTAATGCCACACCGAGTCCTGCTGATACTAATCCTTTTAATGCATCAATATCTTGTCCTTCAAAGGAGATTTCGGGTGAAAAACCTTCTTCTTCACATGCTTGATCCACGATATCTCGGAAAACAAAACCTTTTGGAAGTACAACAAAGGGATCATCCATTAATTCACGTAGACGAATACATGGTTTGTTTGCTAAAGGATGATGGATTGGCAGCAGTGCTACAATCTGTTCTGTGAACAATATACTGCAGTTGAGTTTTTTCTGTTCAGATGGAATGGGGGCAATCATCGCTAAATTATATTCTCCTTTAATAACCCCCTCTATTAAATCGCGATTAAGGGCTTGTACCATTTGAAACTTAACCTCTGGGTAGCGCTTGCGAAAGGCAAAGATCGCCGCAGGCAATGTATGTGCTGCCAAGCTTATTTGAAACGCGATGCGAATCATGCCTTTTTCTGGCACTAAATATTCTTTCACTTCTCGAGCAGCTTCATCAATTAAATTGATGCCATGTTTAATGCGCTCGAAAAATATCTTACCTATTGGCGTTAATCTCACTCTTCTGCCATCTCGGATAAACAAATCGACTCCTAATTCACTTTCTAAATGAAAGATTTGTCTGCTGACGGAAGATTGAGCAACATGAAGTGCATCTGCCGCTTTTGTCACATGCTCTCTTTTTGCAACCTCCATAAAATAACGAATCTGTCTCATTTCCACTGAGCTACACGCCCTTCCTTCATGCGTAAAACGCATCAACTATATCGTTTCTTAATATTGAAGCGATTATTAACTAAAGTATAAAATGAAATTATAAGAAAATAAAATTTTAAAAATATTTGTAAAATTAAGTTTTTCCAAAGATACCTTGACTCTTTTTAATAAAAAATGGGATGGAGATTGATTCAGGATGAAAACATTAACGAAACAGCAGTTGCCAGAAACAGAGTATATTTATAAATATGTTGATCAACTATTTGAAACCGTAAAGAAAAGAAACCCAAATGAAGTAGAATTCCAGCAGGCAGTTAAAGAAGTACTTTACTCCTTAGTGCCTGTTTTGGAGAAAAACCCCCATTATATGCAACAAGCTATATTAGAAAGAATCGTCGAACCCGATCGAATTATTTCTTTTAAAGTGGCATGGGTTAATGATTATGGAAATGTGAAAGTAAACCGTGGATTCCGCGTTCAATTCAGCAACCATATTGGTCCATACAAAGGAGGATTACGCTTCCATCCATCGGTTAATGCAAGCATTATTAAATTTTTAGGGTTCGAGCAAATTTTCAAAAACTCCTTAACCGGCCAGCCCATCGGTGGAGGAAAAGGCGGTTCTGACTTTGACCCTAAAGGGAAATCAGATGCTGAAATTATGCGCTTTTGTCAAGCATTTATGACAGAGCTTCATAAATATATTGGTCCAGACATCGATGTTCCAGCAGGTGATATTGGGGTAGGTGCACGTGAAATTGGCTATCTGTTCGGTCAGTATAAAAAACTGCGCGGCGCCTATGAAGCTGGCGTGTTAACAGGCAAAGGAATTGGCTATGGCGGAAGTCTCGGACGCACAGAAGCTACTGGATATGGTACGGTTTATTTTGTAGAAGAAATGATGCAAGATCAAGGGTTACGCTTTAACGGCAGCACGGTTGTTGTATCTGGATCTGGAAATGTATCCATCTATGCGATGGAAAAAGCGATGCAGCTAGGAGCAAGTGTGGTAGCATGCAGTGATTCGAATGGTTATATTTATGATAAAAACGGCATCAACCTTGATACAGTCAAACGCTTAAAAGAAGTGGATCATAAACGAATTAGTGAGTATGTAAAAGAACATCCTGAAGCGATTTATATGGAAGGCTGCACAGGGGTTTGGTCTGTTCCTTGCGATATCGCTCTGCCTTGCGCTACTCAAAATGAAATAAATGAGGAGACTGCCGTTCTTTTAGTGAAAAATGGTGTGAAGGCAGTTGGTGAAGGTGCCAATATGCCATCTACTTTAGAAGCAATTGATATCTTTTTAGATAATAAGGTGTTGTTTGCCCCTGCCAAAGCAGCAAATGCTGGCGGCGTTTCTGTTTCCGCATTAGAAATGGCACAAAACAGTGCAAGACAATCCTGGACATTAGAAGAAGTCGACGGGAAGCTCCATGCTATTATGAAAGATATTTACCGCAAAAGCAAACAAGCATCTGAAGAATACGGTGCATCTGGCAATCTTGTTGTCGGAGCAAATATCGCAGGCTTTATTAAAGTGGCTGATGCCATGGTTGCGCAAGGTATTTAGAAGGTCTCAGGAAAAGGATATTCTAGGCTAGCCTAAAAAAGAGGTAATGCACTCTCAATTAGTCCGCAGCCTGCATACACTTCGCTTTCCTGCGGGTTCATCTACAGAGATTCTCGGAACACAGCTTCCGCGGGATCTCGTTTGTCCCGCTAATCCCGTAAGAATCTTCCTGTATTTTGGCTGTTTTTTTGCGATAAATTCTTAATTTCTTCCTTCATGATGCTAAATTGTTTGTATGGATGTCTACTCAATCATTTATAATGAATAGAGTGAATAGAATTATCTATATAACCAATTGGCAGGAGGAGGAAAATGGATGAAAAGTTATTTCGTGATTAGCCAAATCTTTTATGTGCTTTGTACGCTGCCCTGGTTTTTAATTTTTGGATTATCGTTTATGAGCTTTGACAATGGGGTTAACTTTTTTAATGTTGCTTTTGTTGTTGGTGTTGGCTTATACCCGATTGCCGTCATCTTTTGTTCCATTTTTTCCTGGTTTCTTCGCGGACGGAGTAAGCGCGTTGCCGTTATTATTAATTCGATTCCTCTGTTATGGATAATCGGTTTAGGAATGCCGCTTTTAGTTCTGAATCTGTAAGGAAGTACTTGATTTAGTTAATCCGTTAATCTGAACCCTCTTTTTACTAAGAAAAACTCCTATCGTGTCATCGCTATCTAACAAATAAATCCGGTAGTTTCTTCATTAGAAAGAAAACTTTTTTATAAAGCAGCCTTTTATTTTTCCTAAAATTGGACTTTCTAACACCTTGAATACGAACATAAGTTCTGTTACTATTTACTTACAACATGTTGAAAAAGTTTGATTCAAGGAGCAAATGTATGATGAAGATACTTTATGAAGATAGACGTGTCTATGAACAAGCGATCTATTTACCCCTCGTATTGGCTGTTTTGGAATATGACAGAAAAGCGACAGAAAACTCCTCCTTTAAAATGAAGCAAGTGTATCTAAATCTAATTGAACATACAGTGATCAAGGTACAGAAAGACTTAAAACTCATTCAGAACAAAATGCGCGTCAAACAGATGAAGCTTCTAAAGGGTGCAAACGATGGTATCTGCACTCCATATACCTTTTATTATCATGATTGGCATGAAACGCATCGTTACGATAATGCCAACTTAAAAAGCACAACGGAGAAGGTATTATTGTTTTATTTTATGAAGGAAAGCTGATTTTTTTCTCTTCAGATAAAGAGAGATAAATTGCAGCTCAATAAAGTACCTCCTATTTGAGAAAGGTTTATGTAGAAAATCCTACCTACAGCGTCATCCTTCTATATCTAGGGTAATGGAATATCCTTCTAGTATGTCGTAAATCATTGCTCGGTTTCTTTAGCTTTACTGTACTTCTTCATCCTACATGTATATATTCAACAAATGATGGTAATAAATAGCCTTTTCAGGTAAAAACAGCCCACCTGTAATCAGGTGAGCTGCGTTTTTTGTTTTATCATGATGTAAAACTATTTTATACCCATCCGAGTTATTCTATGCATATCTCTTGTATTAGGTATCTACTTTGTTGAATTATTTAAAAATTTAGTGCTGGTGGATGTTTGATGTGCACCTACTTTAAACTTAGTTTATAAAACAAAATAGAAAACTGCTTCTTTTCATGCGCCATGGTGCAAATTGCGTTTACATGGAACCTTTCCTTTCATTTGTTCTTGCTTTTTGTGTGTTTGAATGATGAGATGAGTTTTTCTTTTAATTTTGTATAATAATGTTTTTTTGTTTTTGGTGAAACTCTCCCCATTTCTCACTTTCTCTTCATATTTGTGAAATTCTACCGAAATATATATAGGTTTTCGTGAAAATAAATCCAAATAGTGGTATTATATTATACGCTTACTTACATACGGAACCGGTTCCTTTCAAATAAATACTTTTCTACAAAAAAGAAAACAATCTTAAAAGGAGGATATTTCGATGAATATTAAACAAAAATTTCTTCTTGGATTTGGTTCTATTTTGCTATTTATTATGGCAATTGTTGTTTTTAGTTATATAGGCAATGAACAGCATGATGCTAAATTAGCAAAAATAATGGAAGATGAATACGCTTTGATTTGGAAAGCTTCTGAAATGGCGGAGAATATCACCAATCGTGTTATTCTTGCTCGCGGCTATGTATTATATGGAGATGATGCATATAAAGAAAAATTCTTGGAAGAAACGGAAAATGCTGTAGCCATACAAGCAGAGCTTAAGAAGTTAATGGGTCCTTCTGATGCCTTTAATGATGCTGTTGCTAAAAGTTTAAAATGGGAGAAATTAATAGTCGACCAAGTTATTCCTGCTTATGAAAAAGGTGGGAGTGATGCAGCAATTCCTATAATGAAAGAGTTTTGCCAAACGTGGTCAACGGATGCAAGAGAGGCATGGGGGAATGTAGAACTCAAGGCAGATAATCAATTAACCCACACAAGTGATGCGATACTCACAGATAATCAAGTACAGAAAAAATGGTTTATAGGAATCGCTTTTCTTTCTACCGCTGTTTCTCTCCTTGTGGCTATTTGGATGGCAAGATCTATTATCGGACCAATAGGTATGGTTGTGAAGCGCTTGTCGAAAATTTCTAATAATGATTTATCAGGAGACCCGCTTTCTTTTAAACGAAAGGATGAATTTCAAGTATTGGCAAACGCTGTGAATAATATGATTAACAACTTGCGGAACATAACGTTGAGTATTAGGAAAGCGGAGGGAAGTCTTTCAGCTACTTCTTCTCAGTTAGTAGATAATCAGAATGACTTAAAGGAAAAAGCAGAAGAGGTTCAATCAGGAATAGAAGCTGTCTCCCAAGGTTCCTACATACAAATGGAAAGCGCTGCTGAAACTTCGAAGGCGATGGACATTGTTTCTAACAGAATGGAATCCATTGCTCATTCTTCTTCTGAAATGTCCAACTATTCCCAACGTGTAAACGAGTATGCTTCAGAAGGAAATGAAATTATCCAAGGGGCTATTCTCGAACTGAACATGTTAGATGCAGCAGTCAACGAGACTTCTACCGCTATGATGCGACTCGGTAAAGGCTCAGATAAGATTGGCGAAATTTCTACTCTTATTAATGATATTGCCGAGCAAACGAATTTGCTGGCACTAAATGCAGCCATTGAAGCAGCACGTGCAGGCGAAAACGGAAAGGGATTTGCTGTTGTGGCAAAGGAAGTAAGTCAGTTAGCGGAACGTTCCAAGCAGTCGGCCGGAGAAATCGTTGCACTGATTTCTACTATTAAAGAGGATTCAAATACAGCCATTTCATCAACCGCTAAAGCAAAGGAAGAAATGGAAGTCAGTCTTCATGCATCCAACAATGCCGGACTTGCCTTTAAAAATATTCAAGGTGCTATTCAGAAAATTACTGCTCAAATTCAAGAGGTTTCTTCGTCATCGGAAGATATTTCCGCAAGTATGGAAGAAACAACAGCTTCTATCGAACAACTGGCTAGAATTGCAAAAGAAAATGCGACCTCAGTTAGTCAGGTGTCAACAAGCACAACAACTCAGCAGCAAGCCCTGCACCAAGTCCAACAAACCATAGATGATTTAAATCAAATGGCACGAGAGTTGAAGCAAATTATAGAGAGATTTAAGGTTTAATAGTCGGTTTAATCAGATGGATTATGCCAGTTTGAGAGGAAGACTCGAGTGCTTTCCTCTTTTTTTGGTGAACGTTGTACGTTTTTTTGTGCTTCTACGGGTTTTTCCGCGCTTCTCTCGATAATTCCGCGTTCCTCACGGTAATTCCGCGTTTCTCCACATAATTCCGCGTTTCTCCACATAATTCCGCGTTTCTCCACATAATTCCGCGCTCCTCCACGTAATTCCGCGTTCCTCACGGTAATTCCGCGTTTCTCCCGATAATTCCGCGTTTCTCCCGATAATTCCGCGTTTCTCCCGGTAATTCCGCGTTTCTCCCGGTAATTCCGCGTTTCTCCACATAATTCCGCGTTCCTCCCGATAATTCCGCGTTCCTCACGTTTTTTCCGCATTCCTCACATGCTCACCCCAAAATGCAGATAGAAGCACTCATTATTTCGAGTGCTTCTATCTGCATTGTTCTTCCACCATTTTTTCTGTCAGTTTATTATTCTGCTGGGCTGTCTGCTATTAGATTATGGACTGTTTCCTTTTCTTCGTCGGATACAAGGAAAAAGTATTTTCCATCTATTTTGGTATCTTCACCTTTTACTTCATATTGCTCTACATTTTTTCTTGTATTCCGATAATATTTTTCTATGCTTCCCATTTCTTTTAATGTAATATTTGTTTTTACATTCTCTCCTAGAGCAGCTAATATATCATCCATTTTAGCAACAGACGAAATATTCATACCTTTATCAATGATTGCGGTGATGACTTTTCTTTGTCGCTCATTTCTTCCAAAATCACCATTGGGATCTAGTTTTCTCATTCGCGCATATCCTAGTGCTTGGGGACCATCCATTTCTATATTTCCAAGTTGATAATGATAGCCTTTTTTATAATATCCTTCATCATACCATTCTATCTCGTTATAAAGGTTTATCCCTCCTAAGGCGTCCACTATTCCACTTAGCGCTTCCATATTCACTCTTATATAATAATCCATTTCTTCTCCAGTAAATTCCTCCACTGTATCAATCGCCATTTTCACTCCGCCTAGTGCGTAGGCAGAATTTATTCTGTCTGTTGTTCCATTTCCCACCATTTCTGTTCTTGTATCCCTTGGTATACTTACCATTTGTAATTTTTCCTTAATAGGATTTAACGTCATAACAATTAAAGCATCCGATCTTCCAACATCATTTTTTCTCTCATCAACTCCCATTAACAAAATAGAGATGGGCTTTTTACTATTAATCTCTTCTTGCCCTTGTTGATTCGTATCTCCTTTTACTGGTTCATAGATTTTATCAGCCGTTTTTTCTACATGATTATATAAAAATGCAATGTATATACCTAAACCAATCACCATCACACCTAGAAGACTGGAAAAAGTAACAATAATTTTTTTCTTCATACTATTCTCACTTTCTACTAATATTTTTCTATAACTCCAACTAGACAAAATAGAACAAATTTCGCACAATGGGTAAACAATAAATCTGATAAGTTACAAGCTGCCCTCCATTTCACTTCCAAATCACTCCTTACTGTTTATTCTTATATAGACTCCCAATAAGTAGATTTGGTTTCACAAAAAAGAACAAACTTTTTTTTACAAAGAATCGTTCTATAGGGTGTACCATTTCTTATCGCTTCCTTTTCTGTTCTAAATAATGCTACACCCAACTATACTTCAGAAAATACAACATCCTCTTTCCAAATATCAACTTTCAACATGTTGTTTATTTTCCAATTTTATAAGCCTCAAATTTTTCTATTTAAGATGTCATAAATGGAGAAAATTATTCATTTTATCATTTCCGCTTTCACATGGTGTATGCAATAACTTATTTTATGAAAAAATATTTTCTACCTATCCATTTTTGCTATTATAGATTTCCTTTCAAGTTCGATATATCTAGAGAATGAAAGATATGTTTGCATGCTAATTAAAAGAGAAAACATAATGAAGCTTCTTAGGAATATTACGTTTACAAAAAACTATTTGTTATTATTCGTGTGTGTGCATTGGCACTAAGTATTGTCGGAATAGTTGGATTGAATTATATAAAAGCGATGGCAAAGGATTCGGAAAAAATGTATAAGTGCGTGTTCAAAAAGGAGGATAAAAAGGACCAAGAAGTTCGAGGCGGTTTAGCTTTGAGCATCGGAGCGTATGGTGTTAATACGTGAGAAGCGGAAAAGCAAACCAACGAAGAAATTCGACGTGTCATTTTTACCGGACTTTTTGAACAACCTCTATAAGGAAAATTTATTGCCCATTAGCCAGTTGATGCAATTTCGGCTGAACACTAGAGCAAATGATGCCTATACACTTGAATTAATGACTCAAACTTCGCAGTTATAAATCCTTCTTCATGTATTGACTTAACTTGGTTTAGAGCAATTAGAAAAGGATGATTGATTAATCTTTTATGGTGTTTTTTGCAAACATTATTCCTTATAAATAGGGGCAAGATTCTCGTTTCAGGATGCTCGCTTTCCGTGGGGCGTGCGATGAGCCTCCTCGGCGCAAGCGCCTGCTTAGGTCTCATCTAACCCGCTAATCCCACAGGAGTCTCGCACCTTACACTCCAATCAAGCCGTTTTGATTCATTAGTTGCTGTCGTTGAACTGGTGAAAACATCCATTTTATAGAAATAGACTAAAAGTGCACATTTTGGGAGAACAACGTTGAATAATAAACATAAAAATCAACGCTACTAGTGTTTAGTCATCATACCTTGTAATGAAATTCGAAGACAAGAACTTATTCTAAAACAGGTTGCTTGTAACGGAGGGTGCGAAGACTCCTGCGGGAAATGTGGGAAGGCTAAAGACCCCGCAAGGCAACGCCGAGGAGGCTCAAGCGTAGCCCCGCGGAAAGCGAAGCAACCCGTAGTGGAAAGCAACCCCATACGAAAAGCGCAAGCGCCTTGTTTAGCCCCGAAGAAAAATGTTCTCCAGACTCAAAAAGTGTTTTTTACTTTTAGAGGCTGGAGGCAATACTCACTGGGGCTAGGCGCTGACCGGCTAAATACGCCACGTCCTTATGTCTTCGCCGGCACTTGTACATCCTGTACGGCGAAGCTAGACAGCCTTCACATTTCAAAAAATATATACTTTCTCACCTTTTAAAAAACAAGCCTCCCATTTTATTGTTCTTAAACCGAGTAATATCAAGACTTGCAAACGAATTTGAAGGTGCGAAGTTTGAATTAATGATTACAAAAGATCCAACAAGAAATAATGAACTTTATAGTGAAATAAACACAAATTTAGAGGAAAATGAGGAAATTGTCCAATCGCTGCAAAGCGGAAAGATGGGAAAAGACGAAGCAAAATTAATTCGTGACCTTACGGAACAAGCAAAGATTCTAGAGACTACCAGAGATAAGGTATTAAAATTAGCAATAAATAATCAAAATACAGAAGCATATTCTACCTATTCAGAAGAAATGGAAACGAAACGATTAGCTGTTAATACCATCCTTAGAGAATTACAAAAAACAAATATATCTACCGCTTAGCGAATTAACCATGAAAACCAGGAAAGCTTGAAACGAGCAAATATTATTGTATCTCTTGTAATCATCTCTGCTCTTATTC
The DNA here is from genome assembly GCF_983173855.1 of Niallia sp. WK069_GA_01. Lineage (NCBI taxonomy): Bacteria > Bacillati > Bacillota > Bacilli > Caryophanales > Bacillaceae > Niallia > Niallia sp. WK069_GA_01. The sequence continues at coordinate 589,303 of NZ_OZ470138.1, read as the reverse complement.
TTTTATTATCACTTGGCTATTTCATTGGAAAAATGATTGTTAATCCTATTAAACAGATTAAAATTTGCTAGGAAAAGCTGAAACTGGAGATCTGACTGTAAAAGGAAACTATGAGTCTACTGACGAGGTCGGAGAATTAATGACTTCTTTTAATAATATGACCGCACAGCTTCAGTCTACCCTTACTATTGTAAGTGATTCCTCGCAGCAGGTAGCGGCTGCTTCTGAAGAATTAAGTGCAAGTGCTGAGCAAAGCAGCAAAGCGAGCGAGCATATTACAGACTTTCCGAACGGGAAAGCCCATTACGGTGCGATAGCACCCTCTTTAGGGGTGGGATGAGAGTGAGGTCAGATACGGAGTGCCACTAAAACCGAAAGGTTTGTGGTGCTTCAAGTATCTGAAAATTCCACTCTATATTTATGTATATTTGTTGTAGTTTGCAAATAAAATTGATACAATGTGTATATGAATGAATACAGAAGAACAAACACAACCGTATCATTAATTAACTATCATTTCGTTTTTTGTCCTCGATATAGAAGGAAAATATTCCTTCGTACTGATGTAGAGGAACGATTCAAACAATTAGTCCAAGAAATAGGTGAAGAATTAAAAATTGTTATTGTCGCTTTGGAATGTGACAAAGACCATACCCACATGTTCTTGAACGCACTACCAACATTTAGTCCTGCTGATATTATGGCAAAAATCAAAGGCGTGACTTCTAAAAAGTTGAGAGAAGAATTTCCTCATCTAAAACACTTGCCAAGCCTTTGGACACGTTCCTACTTTGTATCTACCGCAGGAAATGTATCGAGTGAAACCATTAAACGTTATGTTGAACAACAAAAAACAAGGGGGTGAATCGTTGTGAGTAAAATGTCATAGTTGTGGTTTTGAACAATTTGTAAAAGATGCCAAATTTAACAGAGATTATAGGGATAGCTATGAAAAAGCAATAATGGTTTTATGCGGAAGAAACGATTGTGATAAATCCAATATCAATATCCCAAATGGTTACATAAGGGAAACGCTATGGTTGGGTTCTTGGTCTATTATCCGAGACGCTACTTTAGATGAGTACAGAAGAATTAAGAGAGCGAAAGAAATTCGTGATTTGGCGGTGAAACAATGTCGCAAATAATAACGGTTAAAGTGAAACTACTTCCAACAAAAGAACAGGCTTCTATTTTGTCAGAAATGAGTAAATCGTATATTTCTACTATCAATACCCTTGTGTCTGAAATGGCGGTCGAGAAGAAAAGCACGAAAAAATCAAGCAAAGATATTTCTGCCCTATTGCCAAGTGCCGTTAAAAACCAAGCGATTAAAGACGCTAAAAGCGTGTTTAAAAAAGTGAAAAAGAATAAGTACAAAGTTATTCCTGTACTCAAAAAACCTGTGTGTATTTGGAACAATCAAAACTATTCTTTTGATTTCACGCACATTTCAATGCCGATTATGATTAATGGGAAAGCAACTAAAACACCAATTCGTGCCTTGTTAGTCGATAAAGACAACCGCAATTTTGATTTGTTGAAACACAAATTAGGTACACTTCGTATCACAAAGAAAGTGAATAAATGGATTGCTCAAATTTCTGTAACTATACCCACCGTTCAAGGAACAGGATTAAAAGTCATGGGTATAGACTTAGGCTTAAAAGTACCTGCTGTTGCTGTAACAGATGATGAAAAGGTACGTTTCTTTGGCAACGGCAGACAAAATAAATACGTGAAGCGAAAATTCCGTTCTGAACGCAAAGTATTAGGCAAAAAGAAAAAGTTAAATGCTATTCGCCATTCAAAAGACAAGGAACAACGCTGGATGAAAGACCAAGACCATAAGGTTAGTCGTGCAATCGTCAATTTTGCAAAAGAAAATAAGGTTTCTGTCATTCGCTTAGAACAGTTAGCGAACATCAGACAGACGGCAAGAACGAGCCGTAAAAACGAAAAGAATCTGCACAACTGGTCATTCTATCGTCTATCTCAGTTCATTGAATACAAAGCGAATTTAGAAGGCATTAAAGTTGAATACGTAAATCCTGCATACACAAGTCAAACATGCCCGAAATGTTCTGAAAAGAATAAAGCACAAGACCGCAAATACAAGTGTAAATGTGGATTTGAAAAACATCGTGATTTAGTCGGTGCTATGAATATTCGATATGCACCTGTGATTGATGGTAATAGTCAATCAGCATAGGGAACTATATGTTCTGCCCTATGAGGGGTAATGAGATACCCTCATCTTGAAGGCTGTTCAAAACAGAAATGGACTGAGAACGTTTAGTCATTCAAGAATCCCACCCGTTAAACCGTAAGTTTTAGGGCTTGCGACTTTAGTCGTGGGAGTCTCAAATTAACCATCCAAGAACTTGCTTCTGGTTCAGATAAACAGGTTCAAACAGTTGAAGATAGTTCACGGATTATTCATGATATAACACAGCATACCAAAACAATTGAACATAACACGGAAACTATTATTCAAGGTGCACGTCATGCATCTCAAATGTCATTAGAAGGAAGTCAAGCACTCGGTGAAGTAAACAAACAAATGAATTCTATCAACGCCCATGTAAACAGCTTATCTAAAACGGTGCAAGGATTGGATGAACGTTCTAGTCAAATTGGCAAAATCACGGATGTTATAACAAGAATCTCCTCACAAACAAATTTATTAGTATTAAATGCAGCAATTGAAGCAGCACGTGCAGGAGAACATGGGAAAGGCTTTGCTGTCGTGGCAGATGAAGTGAGGAAGCTTGCAGAGGAATCTACTCATTCCACCGAACAGATATCAAAGCTAATCCAACTGATTCAAGCAGATACTAATAATACGCTTAAATCGATGGAAACTGCATCAAGTGAGGTTGACACAGGACTAAAAGTAGTTGATTCAGCAGAAGAAACTTTCCAAAAAATTGAGATTGCGGTCAATAAAGTCGTTTCGCACATTGAAGAAATTTCAGAAACCTTAAAGCAATTGGCAAATGGAACAGAACTTGTAGATGAATCCATTCATTTAGTGAGCGAAGTGGCTGAAATTTCTGCTTCCAGTACCCAAAATGTCTCGGCAGCAACACAAGAACAACTTGCATCCATGGAAGAAATATCATCAAATTCCCAATATTTAGCAATTTTGGCAGAAGATCTTCAAACAATCATTGCAAAATTTAAAATTTAAATAAAGGAAATAAACAGGATTAACTGTTTATCTCCTTTTCCTGTTTATCCTATATTACATCTTCATTTAATGAAGGAGTCAAGCCATTAAATAAATCCACCATTAACACGAATTGTTTGACCTGTTACCCACTGGGACTCTTTGCTGGCTAAAAATAAAACAGCGCCTGCAATATCTTCTGGTTCTCCTAAACGTCCGAATGCGTTCATACGGCGAATTCCCTCGATTTGCTCTTCTGATTTTCCTACTGTAAATAGTTCCGTATTAATTGGTCCTGGCGCAATTGCATTAATTGTAATTCCTTTTGGTCCAAACTCTTTCGCCAACTGGCGGGTAAACTGTTCCACTGCTCCTTTTGTTCCTGCATACACACTATAAGCTGGGAACATCTGCCCAGCAACAGAAGTGGAGAAATTGATGATGCGTCCGTTTTCTTCCATATATTTTTCCGCTTTCTGACAAGCAAAGAAGGTTCCTTTTACATTAATAGCAAATTGCTTATCAAATTCCTCTTCGGTGATGCTGGCTATCGGTTTTGTTATCATAACCCCCGCATTATTGACCAGAATATCAACTTTTCCAAATGCTTTTAATGTGTCCTGAAATAATTTCTCCACTTCAGATACGATGCTAATATCTGCTTGGATGGCGATTGCTTCACCGCCGTTTTGATGAATTCCAGCGACTACTTCCTCTGCTTTTGCTGGACTGCTCACATAGTTGATGACTACTTTTGCACCCTCTTCTGCAAGAACCTCTGCTAGTTCACGGCCTATCCCTCTAGAAGCACCTGTCACAATTGCCACTTTACCAGTTAATTTATGATTCATTCGTCATCCTCCTTTATTGAGTTTGTTATATTGATTGTACACTTTCAACAAACAAATTTCAAATGACATTTTTTAATTTTTGTCATTCTATAAAAAAGTCTAATAATATTTCATTTTTATAGAATACTATTTTTAATAGTCTCGTAATAAATAATTGAGTTAAATTTTTTATCTTTGTAATTATATGTTGAACAGTTCTTATCTTTTTTGAACAGTAACTAGGAGGGGGAATATTGATTTTGGAAGGAACGGAAATTTATTTTTTCATTAGAACCTTTTTTTGCTCTTTATTCTATGTTCATTTTTACTATTCTTTTCCTTTCATGTGTACTCAACATAATCGTTAATTTTCGGATAATGAATCAATAAGCAAGTATAGTTTTAAAAGAAGGTCTGTGGTAATTACCCGCAGCCTGCATACACTTCGCTTTCCGTGGGGCTCGGCTTTAGCCGCTTCGGCCCTTGGCCTGCAGGGTCTCAGCTGTCTCGCTAATCCCACCGGAGTCTACGTGTATGCAGGCAACTCCATTTTCCAATCTATTTCATTTTTTTCTTCGTAAAAGAATTAGATTTTAGAAAACAGCCTTTAAAAACGAAGTGGAATGGAGCGGAAGACACTCGACTCCTGCGGGAAGTAAAGGAAAGGCTGAGACCCCGCGGAAAGCGAGTGCTGTAGCGCAATGGAACAACCTAGTTTTATACTTAACTACTCAAACTTCGCAGTTATAAACTCCTCTTCATGTATTGCCATAACTTGGTTTAGAGCAATTAGAAAAGAATGATTGATTCGTCTTTTTGGGTGTTTTTTTGCAAACATTATTTCTTATAAATAGGGGCTTTCTTTCCGTTTCAGGATGCTCGCTTTCCGTGGGGCGTGCGATGAGCCTCCTCGGCGCTTGCGTCTGCTTAGGTCTCATCTAAAACCCGCTAATCCCACAGGAAGTTATCTTTCACAGGGGCTAGGCGCTGGAGCTAGACAGCCTTCACATTCCAAAAAATATATACTTTCTCACCTTTTAAAAAACAAGCCTCCCATTTTATTGTTCTTAAACCGAGTAATATCAAGACTTGCAAACGAATTTGAAGGCGCGAAGTTTGAGTTAACTATATTAAAAAACATAAATAACCACAGTATAGGGAAGTAACCATTTAAATGCTAAATTAGAGAATGTTCGTCTTTACCTATTATCTATTTCGTTATGTCTCAGCCTCTTTCATCCGTAACCGAACGGGAAACTATTGTTTCTTTATGCCTGACAATAGCAGCTCCCATACTGAATCAAATTCTTCCTCAATGGAAGAAGTCGACCATTCGTATGCATGTGCAGGATGGTGAAAACGAGTAGTTGCAGAAAACAAGGCTCTAGCTATTTTGTCTGGCTGACCCGCTCTGAATTCCCCTTGCTGTATTCCTTTTTCTATCATCTTGGCTATTTGTTTAAACAGCTTGTTTAGGTGGATTGTAATTATATCAACCGCTTCTAGTGTTACACTCGTATACATTGCAAACATTTCTGGATCTTCTTTCGCAAACTTTCTTTTATAATGAATTAATGCCTCGAACCATATTCGCAGCTGCTCACTAGCATTTTCCACTGTTTGTTGTGTCAATATTTGTTCTAAAGGGTCCGAAATTTGTTGCTGCAGCCATCGTTCTGTTGCGGCTTCTCTTAATGCTGCTTTGCTGGGAAAATGCCGATAGATTGTTCCATGACTAACCTTTAGAGCACGAGCAACATCCACAACAGATGTTTTCTCTGGACCATAACGCCGCAATGCTTGTTCTGCCATGTCTAAAATTGCTTCTTTTGTTAATGGTAAATCATTTGCCATCTTATTCGAAGAGAAAACGACCCTAATTGCTACACTTGAATACCGCTGCTCTTCTTCCCTCCTCCAGTTTCGTTATACTTAACCTATCATAACAAGTATAGAGTATCAATATCGTTATTTTGTCAGCATATATATTCTACTATTCCTCTGTGGGCAAAAAATAAAGAATGGAAATATTATATAATTTTGTCTTATTTACTAAATTTTTGTTAGAAATTGTCGAAAATTTGTTCATTTTTCCAAAATTATTCCGATATAGAAACAAGTGAGTAAATAATACGCTTTGGAGGAAGGGAAGAAGTTTAGTGAAGAGTAAGTTAAAGGGTAATTTACAGATGAAATTGACAGTAAGTCTATCAGTTCTTTTATTTTTTCTCATGATGATTAAAACAACTATAGTGGAGGTCGCAACTATACTATTTAATCGACCTCTAGTTATTGAAATTAGTTCCAGTATTAGCATTATTATTATTGGTGCCGTCATTATTTATTTTATTATAAAATTTCTTGTGAATAAACCAATGAGAAAGCTAATGGACGTTGCAGAATTATATGAAAAAAATGATTTCACAAAACGGGTAGAGTTAACTTGCAACGATCAATTCGAGGAATTGGGACAAGTATTGAATCGCTTAGCTCTAAACTTGCAAACAATATTACAAGAAACACAGGACACCAGTAATATGGTGGCTTCGACATCTCAACAGCTATCGGCAACTTCAGAAGAAAGTACAAGAGTAAGCGAGCAGATTTCTCTTACTATGACGAAACAATTAGACTTAGTGAAAAACCAAGTACAACGAGTGGATGAAAGTAAAAAATCAGTAGATGAATTAGGGAATAGTATGAAAGCGATTGCCGAAAGTACAAAAGTTGTAGAAGAGCTAACCGATTCTGCTTCTCAAAAGGCAACAACGGGAATTAGGGAAATCACTAGTTCCTTGCAGCAATTAAGTTCTATCAATGAATCTGTTGCCGGTTTATCTCGAACCATTCAGAAGCTTGGCGAACATTCTAATCAAATTGGAAATATCATCGGCGTTATTACAGGAATTACCAACCAAACGAATTTGTTGGCATTAAATGCTGCAATTGAAGCAGCGAGAGCCGGGGAACATGGAAAAGGATTTGCTGTCGTTGCGGATGAAGTGCGAAAACTAGCGGAAGAATCCTCCTCCTCATCAGAGAAAATTCAAGAATTAATCAAAGCGATGCAGCTAGAAACAAAAGCAGTATTACAATCGATGGATGCTTCCTCGACTGAGGTATCATCTGGTATCCAAAAGGTATCTACCATCAGCCGTACATTTGAATCCATTCAATCATCTATTAAGCTATTAGAAAAAGAAATTAAGACTGTTTCCAACAGAACCTATACTATAGAAAAGGATACAGGAAATGTCATTCAATCGGTTTCCGATGTCAAAGATTTCATCACCCTTTCCTTTACTAGTACACAAGAAATATATAATGCTTCAGAAGAGCAGCTCGCATCCATGGAAGAAGTGTCAGCGTCAGCAGAATCTCTCTCCACATTAGCAGATGACCTGAACAGTTTAATACAGAAATTTAACGTTTAAAATAACTAAGATAAGAGGGTGCGCTGATGAAAAGAAGATGGACACCTTCTTATTTAATAATCTTTACACGTAATAATGAGATGTATACTGCCAAAGAACAACGTTGGAATAATGGCCATATACTGATGAAGCCATATCTCTGCCAATACAAAATAAACGACTGGAATAATGGCCATCCCCAAAAGTACAACCAAATTTTTATTGCCAGTAAAATAGAAGATCCAAAGCATATAGTAAAAAATTAATAGGATCACTATAGCTATTGTATAAGTACTTATTATTTCAGAAACTTGAGTGCTTTTATTAAATATAAGCAAAAAGATAAATATCCCCTGACTTCCATGCTCCAAAAAGTCCAAAAACGAATGACTATTTGCTTTATTTCCTGATTCATCTGAGGGGGGAATAAAAAAATAAATTAAATTTGGCAACATTGGCAATAAAAAGATGATAAGACCCATCCATGAAAAACCGAAATAATAGTTCACTCCATGCATTCTCCCTTTAAAATGGACTTTCCTTTGTCCCTGCACTCTAATAGATGTTTATATACTATTCATTTTACACTTCCTGCTGTTCTTTCGTACAATTTCCGGCAAACTTGCTTAGCTTTTTCACGTTTTTTCCCCGGTAATCCTGCGTTTCTTCCGATAATTTCGCGTTTCTCTCGATAATTCCGCGCTTCTCCTCATAATCCCGCGTTCCTCACGATAATTCCGCGCTTCTCTCGATAATTCCGCGTTCCTCCACGTAATTCCGCGTTCCTCTCCATAATTCCGCGCTTCTCCCGTTAATTCCGCGTTCCTCCACGTAATTCCGCGTTCCTCTCCATAATTCCGCGCTTCTCCCGTTAATTCCGCGTTTCTCCCAATAATTCCGCGCTTCTCCACATAATTCCGCGCTTCTCCACATAATTCCGCGTTTCTCCCAATAATTCCGCGCTTCTCCACATAATTCCGCGCTTCTCCCGATAACTCCGCGTTTCTCTCAATAATCCCGCGCTCCTCCCGATAATTCCGCGTTCCTCCTCGTAATTCCGCGCTTCTCCACATAATTCCGCGTTCCTCCCGATAATTCCGCGCTTCTCCACATAATCCCGCGCTTCTCCCAATAATTCCGCGTTTCTCCCGATAATTCCGCGTTCCTCCACTTAATTCCGCGCTTCTCCACCCTATTTCTCTGATCTCCTTCCCCCACACTTCTCCTATTTTCTCCATAAAAAAGAACGATACTTGTCTTTTAATAAGTATCGTTCTTTTTATGATGTTTATTATCTAAGAAGGTTCTTAGATTTTCACTTCGTACTTAGAAAGCATCTCTTTCATATATGTAAGAAGCTCTTCTTGTAAGTCGTTTTGCTGTAGTCCGAATTCTAGTGTTGTTTTCACAAAGCCTAATTTTTCGCCGACATCGTAACGATTGCCTTCGAAGTTATAAGCAAATACGCGTTGAATTTCGTTTAGCTGCTGAATCGCATCTGTGAGCTGGATTTCTCCGCCTGCACCTTTTTGCTGTTTTTCCAAAAATAAAAAGATTTCTGGTGTTAGTACGTATCGACCCATGATCGCTAAATTGGAAGGAGCTGTTCCTAGCGCTGGCTTTTCTACAAAGCTGTTTACTTGATAGCGTCTTCCTTCTTGAATGCTTGGATCAACAATGCCGTAGCGGTTTGTTTCATGATCTGGCACCGTTTGAACACCAATGACAGACGAGTGTGTTTCTTCATATTGATCCATAAGCTGCTTTAAGCAAGGTGTATCACTTTGCACGATATCATCCCCTAAAAGAACAGCAAATGGTTCGTCCCCAATAAAGCTTTTTGCACACCAAACTGCATGTCCTAATCCTTTGGGCTCTTTCTGACGAATATAGTGAATATCTGCTAAATTAGAGGAATATTGAACTTTTTCAAGAAGATCAAATTTCTCTTTTTCTAATAGATTATGCTCTAATTCATGTGCATAATCAAAATGATCCTCAATTGCTCGTTTTCCTTTTCCTGTGACAATGATAATATCTTCAATCCCTGAAGCAACCGCTTCCTCCACTATGTATTGAATCGTTGGCTTATCAACAATCGGCAGCATTTCCTTTGGCATCGCTTTCGTTGCTGGCAAGAATCTAGTTCCTAACCCTGCTGCAGGTATAATCGCTTTTTTGACTTTTTTCAATGTGAATCCTCCGATCGCTAGATAAATAGATTGGTGAAGTGCGTTTTAAGAACAAGCTATGAAGGCTACTTTAGTCATACTTCATGCAGTTGTTCTATATAACGTACATCTATTCTATCATCTTTTTTCGTGATTTGGTAATAAATTGTTAGATACTTTAACGTATTTTTACAACATAGTTATTTAATAACAGATATTGTTAAGGAGGCATTTGCATCCTGCTTCTATTATATCATTTTGTAAAAAGAGAGAGGGGGCAGTTATTGTCGATTTCTGTCAAATAATCGAGAATAATTAGTATGGAAACGTAAATAGCATCCTTTTATAACTGGGTAGAGATATTCCTATTTAAAAGCAGCTATTTTATGCTGACCATTCAGGTTAACAGTGTATCGTTGCACACGATAGATAAAGCGTTATCATTTATTTGCGAGAGAAAACCCATCGGTATTTCCCTATGTTTGATAAACAAAAAATAATAGACTTATCATTATTAGATATAAAACAATAAATGCGATAGTCAAAATATATTGTTTTCCTTCTCGATTATACTTCCATTCCATAAAACCTCGATAAAGATGAAATAGCAGAACGTAAATGATAAGAACAATAAGGCTATGGTCGATAAATACCCATAAAGTAATAACAAACAAAATAAAGATAATTCTTTCTCCCCAGCGTTGTATGTTATTTAAGCGATGATAAATAAAGGTATCTCTCTTTGGAATAGAGAATTTCTTTTTCAAATATTTTTCCATTACAAATGAAATGACTAATAGTATTGCGAAGAATAATAAAAATTTAACAAACATACATTCCCTCCTTTTTCCATTATAACATGAAAAAGGGATATAATTTCTATTTATAATAAGTTCGATTTCCTAAACTAAATACAATAAGAGCTGCGTCTAGCAGAATATTATCCCCCTTCCACTAACACGAAAAAGAGGAAAATCCTCTTCCTCTCTCAAAATCATTAATAACAAATCAAATAAAAACCGTGTTGCTCTGACCATTCTGCATAGAATACTTCTTTTGCTTTCACATTTCGTTTCATAAGCTGTTCTTGCAGCCATGCTTTTGATTTGCCTATTTTTTTCAGTCCATGTTCTTTCATTAATCCTTCATCCATTACCATAATCGATGGAGTTGGTGAGTCTGTGTCTGGATTTTTTATGGCACTGATCATGCCGTTTGTTTCCAATAGCACATAGTTAGCATCCTTTAGGGAAAAAATATCTTTTTCTCGAAGCATGGATCGGAGCTGTTCCATTTCAATATGATTTTTCTTTAATTCATTGATATTCGGCTTTCCATTCTCAACAAGCTCTGCTGGTTCCCCTTTTAACGGTTTTTTCACTGTATCTATTTTTTGGACAAGAATTTCTACTATATAAATTAGCAGTCCCCACACTGCGATGGCACATAAAATATGTAAAATCGATATTTTTTCATCATAGAGAGATTCTTCTAAAATGCCGCCTAGTATTAACGTATAAATAAAATCAAATGGTGTAACTTCTGACATTTCCTTCTTTCCAAGCAAACGCATTACAATGATAAGCGCAATCAATCCAATAACAAGCTTTAAAATAATCATTCCATATACCAAATTAGTAGTCCCCCCTTTTTAATGTTTTGCTGTTCTATTCCCTTAAGGAGGGAGGATTATTCACCAATGGAGAAATCTATCTCTATAAAAAAGAACAGGAGGAAGTTTCCCCCTGTTCTTAGAAGCCTATCTTCTATTTAATAATCGTTTTGTTTTCACAAAGTTGCGATTAAAGCTTTCCAGAATTTCATCCCTATTCAGAGAATTACCAATTAAGATAATAGTTGGCTGATTACTAGCTTCTTCTTCCAACAGTTTTTTCATCGCTAATTTTCCTGATGAAAATTGAAAGGTGTATAGTCCTTTGTTATTCTCTAATGAAATAATCCCCTTTCCTCTTAATAGTACATTTGCTGGCATTTTTTTTAGCCATTTTTCTAGTTTTCCCCGATTAACTTCGGGCGGATTGTCTATTTTTAGTGCATTAATAGTAGAATGGTTATGGTTATGCTTATGTTCGTGATGGTGGTCATGCGAATGCCCATTGCCTTTCCCATCAGTAGAATTTTCTGCGGTTTCAAGCTGGACGACCGTATACCTTTTTTTGAGAAGCTCCTGCATCGAAACTTCGCCGAATGTTGTCTGAATAACTGGTACTAATGGTCTTACCTGGTCTTTTACTTTATTTTCTATTTTACTCAATGTTTTTTCTTTTACTAGATCCGCTTTATTTAATAGCACAAAGGTAGCACTTGAAATTTGCTCTTGCAGCAGTTTCCTTACCTCTGCTGTACTGGAAAAGATGCTTTGATATTCTAAGTAATTACTCGCATCCACTAAGCTGATCATCGATTGTAATTGAAAAATCTCTAAGTATTTGTTGTTTAATAATACTTCTTCTATTTCAATAGGGTTTGCCACACCAGTGCCTTCAATAAATAATACATCTATGTTATTTTCTTTCGCTTCATTGGCGAAATAATCTAATGTCTCCTTCAAATCATCTTGAATAGAGCAGCAGATACAGCCATTTAACAGTTCTTGAATATTTTGGTCTTTAAACATATGACTCTCGACATTTATTTCCCCTAATTCATTTAAAATAATACCTGGGCGCTGGTTATTTTTTTCGCATTCTTTTAATAAATTTAATAGAATCGTTGTTTTTCCACTTCCTAAAAAACCGCTGATAACATATACTGGAACTTTCATACAATAATACTCTCCCTTCTAATAACTGTTTCGAATGGTATATTTCTAATAAGAAAAGCGCAAGCGCCTTGGTAAGCCCCGAAGAAAAATGTTCTCCTGACTCCAAAAGTGCTTTTTACTTTTAGAGGCAGGAGGTTATCTTTCACAGGGGCTAGGCGCTGGAGCTAGACATTAATCTAAGTTGAAAAATTTTATACTTTCTTATCTTTCAAAAAAAATCGTTACAGCTTTATCTAAATTGTAACAATTACGATTTATAAAAGGAAATAAAAAGAAGTTTATCTCCTTAGCCTTGCTCTAAACAGACCATCATTATTTTTATCTATATGTCCTTATTTTGAAAAATAGACTAGTCGTTTTATAAAAATAACTGCAAAACGGTGACAAATTTAGACCTTAAGTTGTCACCGCTTTTGCAGCATTTTCCCACGCTTATTCTGCTTTTAATTCGTTTTCTGTCAGCCATTTATGATTGGTGACTTTTTTCCCGCCAGTTGTTGGTGTGTAATCAACCATATAAACCGTCGCCTTTTCCGCTGATTCTATTTTTGCAGTTGCACCTTTCATGCCTGCCATATGATCCGCTTCAAGCGTTACTTTTGTTCCAGATGCCAGTTCGGTCTTTCCAGCATTTTTCATTTCCTCTTGGACAACCCATTTATGGTTTCTAACCTTTTCTCCACCAGTTGTTGGAGTATAGGATACCATATATACGGTCGTATTGTATGAGCTCAAGACGGTTCCTTTGGCTCCCTTCATGCCTTTCATATGATTTGCTTTAATGCTGACACTACTGCCATCCATATACTTTGGATTTGCCGCTTCCATTAAACCATCTGGAACATCCTCTGTACTTGTATGAATATGCTCTTTTGAAGAGTCTGATTTGGTTTTATTCGTTGTAGTGCAAGCTGTTATGCCCACAAATAAAAGAATGAAAATAATAACCGCTGTTAATTTTTTCATCTACGTCCTCCTTTTTCCTCTATTTATCGTTTTATCACAAATGGGTGAAGTTTAAACATAGGGAAAGAGAGTCAAATTTGTCGAAAAATTGGTACATTAGGGGGAAAAGGAGAAGTGAGCAGGTTCTTCTTTTTAAAGAGATTTGGCCATCATTATCGCCATTCCCCACATCATGATTGCGGAGGCTTTATTCAAAATTACGAGCAGTTTCCCGCTTTTATCTGCGATTCCTGTTATTTTTCCCATAATAGCAAGGCTAAGGAACCAAAGCCATGATACGAAAATACAGACTGCTGTAAATATGTATTTTTCCATCCCTTCATAAAGCAAGGAGCTTGTTCCGATTACACCAATCGTATCCAAAATGGCGTGTGGATTTAACAAGGAAACGGATATAGCAAATACTATCTGTTTTTTCGGCGTAGCAGTTTCTGCTCTTTCTTTACTGATTGTTGGCTTACTATTCCATATTCCATACCCCATATACAGTAAAAAACAAATGCCAAGCAACAGTAATATCGTTTTCACCCAAACTATTTTTACTAAAAAAACAGATACCCCAAGCACAGCCAACGTGATTAAGATTGTATCGCAAATGGACGCGGTAATGATAGCAGGCAATGCTCGTTTAAATTTATGCTGTGTTACTCCTTGATTAAAGATAAATAAGTTCTGTACACCTAAGGGCAAAATCAGCCCTAACGCTAGAATAAATGCATGAATGCCTGTTTGCAGCATCCTTTGTCCTCCTCTTCTAAAAACAGTGTAAAGATAAGGAAGCTTTTTGTCTCCAGCCAATTGGATGGCATCCTTCCCAACCAATACGTTATAATGAAAAAAAAGCGGAGGGAAAAACAAGATGAAGCATACAGAAGAATGGATGCTGGATAAACAATCTTCCACTCCCCTTTATCAACAAATCTATAATTATATAAAAAATAAAATTATTTATGGCGAATGGACAGTTGGCTTTAAATTACCGGCACAAAGGAAACTGGCAGCCATGTTTCAAGTGAACAGAAGCACGATTGTTTCTGCATTGGATGAATTGACAGCAGACGGTTTTCTTCAATCAAAGGTGGGGAGGGGCACAATTGTGCTTAATAACTCATGGAGTCTACTATCTGCCGAGCAGCCCCCTGATTGGAAAACATATGTACAGTCAGGGATCCATCAGCCTAATCTCCCAACTATTCAAGAGATTAATAGAGACGAATTTATACCAAATATTATTCGTCTTGGCACTGGAGAGCTAGCATCAGAATTGCTTCCTTCTAAAATGGTACAGACTACTTTTCAGCAGCAAACAGAAGCTAGACTTTCTTTAAGCTACCCTGAACCAAAAGGAGATCTACGCTTAAGAAAAGTCTTGTGCCACTATTTAGAAAAGAAGGGGATTCGCGTTTCGCCTTCTTCCATTCTTGTTGTTTCAGGCGGAATCCAAGCATTGCAGCTTATTTCGATAGGATTATTGCCGACAGGATCGACTGTATTGCATGATACAGCTTCGTATTTGCATTCAATTCAGGTTTTTCAATCTGCTGGCATAAATCTATTAGATATTCCAATGGATAAGGATGGAATGCTGATTGACTCCATTACTCGTTTAAAGAGACTTCATCAGACCGACTTATTATATACAAATCCTACTTTTCAAAATCCAACTGGCTCTATTCTACCTTTGGAGCGGCGGCATGAGTTGTTGGCGATTGCTGCAAAAGAGGGAATTCCAATCATAGAAGATGATGTATATGGCGATTTATGGTTTGATGCACCTCCTCCGCCAACTTTAAAGGAACTGGATAAATGCGGCACGGTTTTATACATTGGCAGCATGTCCAAAGTACTTGGACCAGGATTACGAATCGGTTTTATTACAGGTCCCGAATCTGTCATCGAAAGACTTGCCGATATTAAAATGCAAACAGATTATGGTTCGAGTACCTTATCTCAATTTATCGTGGCGGAATGGTTGTCCAATGGTTTTTATGAAAAATACACCGAAAATTTACGACGAGAGTTAAAAAGACGAAGAGATATAACCTTAGATTTATTGGAGAAGCATTTTAAAGAAAAGGCAATTTGGACCATTCCAAAGGGAGGTTTTTATATCTGGCTTTCCATTCTCCCCACTATTTCCATGAGTGCCTTATTCGAAGTGGCAAGACAAGAGGGCATTTTGCTGAATCCTGGTCATATGTATAATCGAAACAGCAAACAGCATCTGCGAATCTCTTATTCTTATGCAACAGAAAAGCAGCTGGAAATTGGATTAGTGAAGCTTGCAGAACTGATTGAGCGTTTGAAGCATACATAAGATTTTACGGGGGAAAAAGATCGATTTTTGTCGAATAATCGAGAAACTAGGAAAAAAAGAAGATAAACATGGGAAAATAAAAGATAAATCGAAAAAAAAGAAGATAACCATAGAAAAATAAGGGATATACCCTTCAAAATAAGCGAATACGAAATTGGTAGCCTTTTCATTTAGAACAATTAGCGTTTGACTCTCTTATGATAAGGCTTTCCCTACAAATATTGCTCGTTTTTTTACGCGCATCTTTTTACAAAAAAAAGCCGCGATGGTCAAGCTTTACCATTCGCGCCATTCTTCGGTTATATCTTCTTCCCACTCCAACCCCATAATGCTTGCGGCTTCGATAATAAACTCACATAATTCTTCTCTTTCCATTGTTTCGATGAAGTATTCAAATGTTTCATTAATTTCATTTAACCGAAGCACTACTTTTTTTACACAAGCTATAATGCTTTTATCTGTTGCATTTTCTCCTGCTTGTTGCAGATCTTGGATAAATGCATCCAGCACTTCAGTGGCTGCTTCCACATTCTCCTCTGTGAAAAGATCATCGCCTTCTTCCATTCGTTCTTGCCAAGCAACAGTCGGACTCGTTAATTCTGCAAGTTCCATCGCAATATTCCTCCATTCATTTATTCTTCCAACCCCATCGGCAAATAATAGGAAAGATTATTCGTTATCGTGCCGCCAATGCGATAGCCTACAGCAGCCGCTTTTCCATTCACAAGAAAACTCCCAATCAGCAGCTTGCCTTCTTGTGTTCCTTTTTCACTGGAAAAGGTCGCATGAGGATGCTTCATATATAACTGATATACGGGAAGGTAGTTCGTATATGATTTTTCCTTGTCCGCATATGCCAGCTTTCCGTGCTTATTATAAATTTCCACGGTATCTCCTTCTCTGCCGAATGCCGGTTTTTTCACAAATGGCAAGCCTAATTGAAGAAAATAATCCGGTTCTAAAAAGGTTGGCAGGAAGTAGGCTTCAATCCATTCATGCTCTTCTTTTGTAAAAAAAGCATGATTTTCGATATGCAATCCCCAAATTACTGCCTGTACCGCTTTGTTCTGCAATAAAAAAGCAGATGGGGGATTGATGATATCCAGTTTTCCCTTTTCTACTAATTCTAAAAGCCATAAGCCAATTTTATTGCCAGCTCCGTCTTCATCGCTTATTAAATTTTCAATTGGAAAGGTTTGTCGGTACAAAATATGTATTCGTTCTCCCTCTTCATCAAAAAGACCGACCCCTTTTTCGATTTGCAGCTTGTGAAGGGGAATAAACTTCGAATTTCCGCCAGCTAATTTTTGCAAATAAAGGACTGTTTCCCTGTCCTCGATATTATCTTCATGAGCGGTAAAAACAATATAAGGATCTTGATTGGCGTGTTTTTGGCTAAGCTCATTCATCACCATGCGAATTTCTCTGCTTAATAATAGATCACTATTTTCATTCGGATTTTTAACTGCAAACGCTTTGCACACCTTGCCATTCATATAAAAAAGTTCTTTAATAAATGTTGGCGTATCGCTGTTTATTTCAATGCATTTATACCCAGTGCCGGCAGGAATCAAATCAAGGCGGGAAATAACACTTTCAGTAGCCATCTTTTTTAAACGAAGAAAAGCGATTGTTTCTTTCGGGAATCCCATTTCCACCAACGTCTGATCAGGTACCTCCCGCAGCAGCTTGCTTACCTTGAAAAAAATACTGCCAATTCTTGTGCTGGCAATCTGCAGTTTTTGTAAGTTCTGCTTATTTATTAATGCCGTGTCATAAAGGGCGTATTCTTCGTTATAAAGATCTGCCCAGAATGAATCAAATTGGCTGTAGAATGCTTTTCTTTTATGATGATAATTAGACAACACTATGCATCCTCCCCAATATCCTTCACATACAGGACATATACACTTCGATCTTCATCGATTTCAGAAGACATGACCACTTTTTGCCCCATTTTCGGGATATCAACAATGTCTTTAAGCAGGTAACGGATAATATCAAAATGGGCATGGCATGGAATAACTGAAACAAGCCGGTAATTCTCCGCTTCACTATGCCTGCGAATTTCTATATTTAATCCTTTGCCACGATAGTTCTTTTCATCTAATACAGCTGAATTTCTGCCGATATCCTTCAGCACAAGAATATCTTCGTCTTCTGCCATTTCATTGGAAATCAATTCATACTGCTGGCCTCTCATAATAAAATAGGTGCAAAGCTGGCGGGCATACAATTCATCAATGCCTACTGCCGGGATTTCATATTCGTAAAACGGCTGATAATCTTCATTTCCTTTATCGATAAAATAGGTTAGTTTTTTCATTATTCTCCCCTTTTAATAAAATAAGAAAGATAACATTTTCAACTTAGTTGAGTGTCTGGCTCTGGGTCTTCTCCCTGCGATAAGTTAACATCAATTTCGCTATTACTCATTATTTCAGTCGAAGCCCTTAAAGTCCGTACGTCGATGGCAAGACGCCATGCGCTTACTAATATGATAAACATTTTGCTACTATTAAACCAATCGCAAGTGAAAGTGATAATAGGATCGTGCCAACTGCCCGATTATCTTCTTCAATTGCTTGATGAATGCTAAAACGAATCGTAATCAATTCTGCTAAAATAAACACAATGATTTGAGCGATAATGCCAATGAATCCCCATATGGCCATATCCAATAAGGATACGGAATATTCTGCTGCCGAACCGAGCACAATCGCAAGTCCGATTACTTTTCCGCCAAGCACTAATGCGGCACTGACATTTTTTTCGGCAATCAGTTTCATTTCTTTCAATTTTGGTGTGCTAAACATAAATAACAGTATGCCAACAATCAGCAACAGCAACGCTACACCTAAATAGGATGCAAAATTTATATATAAGTTCATGTTTATTCTCCCTTTCCTTTCTATAATTAAGAGGGATTATCCTCCATAACTTTTTGAGCCGCTGCCAAAACCGGAGCTTCTTTTTACTGATTTATTCGGTTCGCTTGAACTTCCCGAATTTACGGAAGAATTTTTATTAGAAGAGGAAGGCTTTGTATAATTGCTGCTTTTATACAGTGCTGATTTAGAATTATAATAACGTCCTCCATAAAAATAATGTCCATAATAATGAGAAGAGCGATCCTCACACTCCCAGCCGCCATCATCTTCATCCCATTCCCATTGTGAACAATTAGAATCTTTTGGTGGATCGGGAATATTTTGTGATTGGCTGCTTGTATACTCATCATCTGAATTGGAATTGCAGGCTGCCAAATTAATCATAAATGCAGTCGAAATAATTCCTGTCATCACTTTTGTTGTTTTCCCCAAATTTCTCACCTCCCTTATCTGCTGTTTATTCATACGTGTAATAATGGAAAAAGATTCTTTCATATTCTATTTTACATGAAGAAATCAGCCTTTTTCTCATAAAAAATCCATTTTTTCAAATAAGTTTGCAGCCCCTTCATATTGGAAGGATTTTTCCTTTTACAAGTGAATAGTTTATATAAAGACAAATTAGAAAAAGGAGAAGGAATATGCAGCCGCCAAAACATATTATCTCAGCAGCAACGATTATTTTAAATGAGAAGAAGGAATTATTATTAATTAAAGGACCGAGGCGGGGATGGGAAATGCCTGGTGGTCAGGTGGAAGAAGGCGAATCATTAAGGGACGCCGCCATTAGAGAAACAAAAGAAGAATCGGGCATAGATATTGAAGTTATTCGCTTTTGCGGTGTGTTTCAAAACGTGGAGAAGTCTGTATGCAATACTTTATTTTTTGGAAAACCGATTGGAGGAACACCAACAACAAGTTCAGAAAGCCTCGAAGTTGGCTACTTTCCATTAGACAAGGCGCTTAAAATGGTAACATGGAAAAATTTCCGGCAGCGCATTGAATATTGCTTGGAAGAGAAATTTCAGCCATTTTATGTGGAATGTTAATATAGTGAAAAATGCTGCAATCCGGTGTTTGGATTGCAGCGTATACATCGTTTCAAGGAATCAACAGGATTTTCCCCATGCTTTTTCTGCTCTCCAATAATTCGTGAGCATCTGCCCCTTTGCTTAAAGGGAAGATTGTCGGTGCTTGGATCCGAAGCTGTCCTTGTTTTACCCAATCGAATAATTGTTTCGATCGTTCTAAGCGATCCTCTTTCGTTTGCAGCACATTCCAAAGATCTCCTCCTGTTAATGTTTTGGACGTATCCATTAACATCCGTGGGTCGATTAGCGGTGGTTCTCCTCCTGCCATCCCGTAAAATACGACGCTTCCCCCCGTTTTAACTGAGGCAAAACTTTGATTTAACGTACTTCCAACAGCATCATAGGCAACATCTGCCCCCATGCCATCTGTTGCTTCTTTGACTTGTTCTACCCAATTATTTTTATAAAAAAGAACGGTATCTGCTCCTGCCTTTTTTGCTGCTTGCGCCTTTTCATCTGTTGAAGTAATGGCGATCACTTCCGCTCCTTTTAGCTTAGCGATTTGTATAAGCAGTTGACCGACGCCTCCTGCAGCAGAATGAACAAGAACGGTATCTCCTGGTTTAATGGAATAGCTGTCTGCTGCAAGATACTGTGCGGTTAATCCCTGCAGCAAAAGGGAGGCGGCCTGTTCATATGATAGTTCATTTGGAATCGGAATAGATTTTTCACTGGGCACCGCCACCAGTTCGGCATTGGCATATGGCACATCAGCAAATGCTATTCTGTCACCTACTTTTATGCCGATCACCTTTTCACCGACCTTTTCTACGATACCAGCCCCTTCATATCCTAAAATAAACGGCGGATTCCCTTCTAAATGATAGTTTCCATTTCTCCTATAAATATCAGCAAAATTAAGACCGATTGCTTTCATGCGCAGAAGTATTACATCCGGTTTTAATACCGGATCTGCCACTTCTTTACTATATAAAACATCTTTACTGCCAAATTCATCAAATACAAGTGCCTTCATTGCAGATGCTCCTTTGCTTTTGTCATTTTATGTTCTCAAATCCCGGTAATTCCGCGTTCCTCCCGGTAATTCCGCGCTTCTCCCGATAATTCCGCGTTCCTCCTGATAATTCCGCGCTTCTCCCCGTAATTCCGCGTTCCTCCACATAATTCCGCGTTCCTCCCGATAATTCCGCGCTTCTCTCGATAATTCCGCGCTCCTCCCGGTAATTCCGCGCTTCTCTCGATAATTCCGCGTTCCTCCCGGTAATTCCGCGTTCCTCCCCGGTATTTCCGCGTTTCTCCCGGTAATTCCGCGCTTCTCCCGGTAATTCCGCGTTCCTCACAATAATTCCGCGTTTCTCCCGGTAATTCCGCGTTCCTCCACATAATTCCGCGTTCCTCCCGGTAATTCCGCGTTCCTCCACATAATTCCGCGCTTCTCCCGGTAATTCCGCGTTCCTCCCGGTAATTCCGCGTTTCTCCCGGTAATTCCGCGTTCCTCCCGGTAATTCCGCGTTCCTCCACATAATTCCGCGTTCCTCCCGGTAATTCCGCGCTTCTCCCAATAATTCCGCGTTCCTCCCTTTAATTCCGCGTTCCTCCTGATAATTCCGCGCTCCTCCCAATAATTCCGCGCTTCTCCCAATAATTCCGCGCTTCTCCTGATAATTCCGCGTTCCTCCCTTTAATTCCACGTTCCTCCCCGGTATTTCCGCGTTTCTCCAAACTTTCTTATAAAAATTTCCTCATCCGTTCATCGTCCGTCCACCCCATAATTCCCCTATAAAACTAGCCTCTATTCTTTTCACCTTTTTATCATATAATCATTTTATCGATCAAAAAAGATGAATATTTCTATCGAATCAATCGATATAGGCGATTTAGGAGCTGAACTGAATGGAAATTAAACAATTAAAAACGTTTAAAATAGCGGCGGAAACATTAAATTTCACGATTACTGCCAAGCAGCTAAACTTTGCTCAATCAAGTGTAACTGCACAAATTAAAAATCTTGAAACAGAATTAGGGATGCCTTTATTTGAGCGCCTTGGCAAACGTTTGGCGTTAACTGAAGCCGGCCGTCAATATAAAAAATATGTAGATGAAATGCTGCGGTTAACAGAGGCAGCACATAGCCAAATTGCCGGCAACAACGAAGAAACAGGAACACTTATTATTGGTGCACAGGAAAGCCAATGCACATATCGACTGCCTGCTATTTTAAAAGCATTTAAACAAGAGTATCCTCACATAAAACTTATTTTCAAACCAGCCAATTCCGATGCGACAGCAAGGGAGCAGTTGACCAAAGGGGAATTGGATATCGCTTTTATTACGGATAGCTTAAAACCAAACATACAGATACATACGGACATACTTATTCAGGAAAAAATGAAGCTTGTTGCTTCTGCTGATCATCCATTAGTTGCTCAAGCCAGTGTTTCCTCCAAGGACCTAAAAATGGAAACATTGCTGCTTACCGAATCTGGCTGTTCTTATCGGACTGTATTTGAAGATACCCTCCTTCGCTCAGGCTGCTTCCCACCAGCTAAATTGGAGTTTGTCAGCATTGAGGCGATTAAGCAATGTGTGATAGCGGGACTTGGGATTGCCATCCTCCCTTCGATGACCGTAGAAAAAGAAATGCAGCTTGGCCTTTTAAAAGAATTAAACTGGGAGGATACCCTGTCTTCTATTTATACGAGTATTTCCTGGCATAAAGATAAAAAGATTTCTCCTCACTTGCAATTCTTTATTGAACTTAGCAGGAAGACATTTCGAGAGTTGGATGAATAAACATTTTAAAAAAATAGTAGGACATCTCTAGAGATCCCCTACTATTTTTGTGCCATGAGCTTCGCTAACCGCTAATTCCGCTGCTATTTTATTCACATTCTTATCTGTGATTCCACCGCCAGGGAGAATGATGATTCTGTCTGCCGCATAATCGATATATTCCTGCAGCCGTATCAAGTTGTCTTCAATAAGAGAATGCATCTGCCCTCCATGTGTTAAGATTCGCTTCACCCCATGCTGGACCAGCCAATCAATCGCTTTTAACTGATCGTTAGGATGAATTTCATCAAATGCCATATGGAATGTAAAATCCAATCCTTTTCCTGCCTCTAGAAGAAAAAGCATAGCATCTTCATCTATCCACCCTTCCTCTGTTAAGCAGCCAAGCACCACTCCGTCTGTCCCCAGCTTTTTGAAATGGATAATATCATGCTGCATAATTTCCAACTCATCCTGCGTATAGATAAAATTTCCACCTCTTGGCCTAATTATCGTCATGATCTTTACTTGTTTGATTTTACAATAGTTGATTGTTTTCAAAGCGACCCCATGGCTCACGGTTGTACCACCTAACAAAAGGTTATCACAAAGCTCAATACGGTCTGCCCCTCGTGCAATCGCTTCAGGAACCACTGTAAAATTCTCTACACAGACTTCTTTAATCATTATTGTTCACCTAAGCTCTCACCTATTTTGCTAAAAATTCTTCCTTCAAAACAGAATACACTTTTAAATCAAGAGACTCCCCTTTTACAAATATGCCTTTTCGCATGATTCCTTCGAATGTCATTCCTGCCTTTTCCATCACTCGCGCTGAACCGGTATTTTCTGTAAAACACTTCGCTTGAATACGGGTTAAACCCATTTTTTCGAAGCCGAATTGCACTACTTCTTTTGCCGCTTCGGTCATAATGCCTTTTCCCCAGTATTCTTGAGAAAGGGCATAGCCGATTTCTGCTCTATACTGGTCCGGATGCCACCAAACAAAGTCGATGGTGCCAATTATTCGGCTGTTCTCTTTATACTCCATTCCCCATGGAGCGATCTGCTTTTTTTCGTATTGACTTAAGATGAATTGCAAAAATCCATTGGTATCGGATACTGTTTGGTGGGTATCCCATGTAACATATTTGGTTACATCTGGATTGGAGCCATATACATACATATCTTCTAAATCGGCTGGTGTTAATTTGCGGAGAATAAGCCGCTCTGTTTCTAAAGTAGGCAAATCACCGTAGATTTCTTCGATTTTCATAAGAGAACACCTCTATTATTGTAAAAGAAAATAACGTTCTTTCAAAATTTTCAAATGATGCAATTCATGTCCTGCAATAATATAGGCAATAGCGTTTGCAGATACTTCGCCGTTATTGGCGTAGCCTATTCGTGCTGGAGTCCCTTCTGGCAACCCTTTTAGGAGAGCGATCGTCGATAGTCTGACAGCTTTATATTCCTCTATTAAATCTTCCATCGAGCGAGCGGAAAATATGGCTTCCTTTACGTATTCTTCATCATCGTACCCAGCAAGCGAGGTTTGATCGCCCCTTGCTATTCGTAATGCCCGGTATTGCATAACCCGCTCTGTTTCGGTAATATGCCCAATCACTTCTTTTACCGACCATTTTCCTTCAGCATATCGATAATCGGCTTGTGCATCCGTTATATTTAGAAAAAGAGAAGCCGTTTCGTCCATCTGCTTCACAAGCTGATCCATCACACAGCCCTCTTTTACTAGATTTATATAGTTTTCATAATAAACTGGGTATTCTTCTTTTTTTGGTGTTGTAAACATGTATATCTCCCCTTTTTCCTCTATTCTCTACTAAATCTATTCTCCATTTCTTCGTGCTATCCTGCTTTGGATTGATTAGTTAGTAAAATAGTAGAGAAAATAACATATTACTTGGCTTTTCTTCTTTTTCTATCAGTTTATCTTCTTTTTTTGAGATTTATCTTCTTTTTTAACTAGTTTATCGATTTTTCTACAGAAATCGACACCGCTCCTCCCCACAAAAATTCCTTTTATACCCAAAACAAAGGTATTCTACTCGTAAGTATCCAATATTATCTCTATTAACATAAATGGAGGTTGAGATTTGAAGAAAAAGTTTGTTTGTCTAGTTGTTTTATTCCTTTTACTCGTTGGCTGTGCGAATACATATAATGAAAAAGAAGATTTCACTTATTCCCGTCTCCAATCAGACTTCCCTATTCCTGCCAATGCGAAGGAACAACGAGGAGATGCCAAAAAAGATAAGTCCGTCTATCAAAAATACGAACTTATTGGAATCGGAAAGGAAACTACAGATAATGGAGAAATTCATCCTACTGCCTATTTTGAGAAAATCGCAGAGGAAGGATGGAAGGAAGAAAAGAAATTTGAAGGGAAAGCAATTGTTTTTCAAAAAAATGAAAATCAAATCTATTTAGAACTCCATACTGATTACTTTGAACTGACGAAATTAGTTGAATAGAACAAGAGAAAAAAAGGCAGAAAGAAACAAGATATGTAATAGATGCTACTATCTATTAAAAAAAGCTGTTTGATGTCTAACCAGCAAACAGCTTTCTTTTATTTATATTTCAAAACAAAGCGAAAGAAAGTTACAACGCTGTTTTTGCTATGAATGCTTCAGTTATACCCTTTATCCCCAAATGGTTGAAATTCTTCTAGCCACTTTTCTTCTAATTTCTGCAGTTCTTCTTTTTCGTTAAAATATGGGTCATTTTTCTTCTTCAGGATTTCGATTATTTCTATTGTAAAGGCTTGTTCTCCAAATTGTTTCCATTCGTTGGCAAGTTCTCTATTTGTATGACCACCATTATTCAGCATAAATTTGACGCCATTTAATGTTTTCGTATTTCTTGTGCTTCCAATAAAAATTTTCCCGTTTTTTTGGTTTTGAATTTTGTATATCCCTGCTTCAATCGGTGTTTCCTTATAAAGCTGTTTCAGTTCTTTTTTACGATCCATTTTTCCTCACCTGCTTCTGTTATTTTTTTAGCCAATAGCTGCTGCCATCTGCTTTGCGATCTACAAATCCATATTCAATTAAATATCTTCGGATTAATACATGATCAACATAAATGGCATTTAATACTTCATTTAGTTCGTTTTCCGTATATTCTTTATCCGATTTCAACCGGTTCGTTATTTCTCGAAGCACGATGAGCTTTTGTTTTTCCTTTAATGGAAATTTCGTCAGCTTTCCTTTTGAAAAATATTTATCCGCAGCCTTTTGCTGTTCTTCTTCTGTTATGTTGTACCGCTCATCGACCATTTTTGCCTGTTTATGAACAGGGATAAATGCAGGTGCATGCTGATCCTTTTCTTTTAACAGTTCCATTAATGCTAAAAAAGTTTTTGCCTGCCGCTCTTTTTCTTTTAACACAAATCGATGATGGCGAATGGTCGAGGCACTTCCTATATTCAGCTCCTGTTTTACCTCCGCATCACTTTTCCCTTGATAAAAAAGCTGAAGCAGATTATTCTGGTGCTCCGTTAAACCAGTAAGCTTTTTATCTAAACCAATTAAATAGGCAAAAACAGAATGATGTGTTTCTTGTATATAAATCTGCATATATCGTTCTGCTTCATACAGCACATTATTATGTGGATAGATAATTCCTTTCTCCACCGTTTTTCCACAAAGCAGGCAAACGTATTGATGTTCTTGTTCTATATAACCTCGTTTTAATTCATCGATTGTCGCATTCCAAAAAAATTCCGAAAGTTCCATTTCCTAAACACTCCAAGCTTTCGTTTATATATAAACAAACGTTTTCAATTAATGTCGTTCCACACAGTATATACTATTCTATTTATGCGTCATGGTCAATGAATAACCAAACATTTTTACTTTTTGTCGGTATCTTCATAAACATTATAAAAATTTGTTTAATATCAATAAAGTGTGTTTTTTTGCTATAATTAAAATAAGACGTAAGGAGGAGGGGTTCTTATTCTACAAAGAAAACTAATTAGCGCCTCTATTTCTACTACATTATTTACGATTTTATTCAGCTGCATTTTTCCTAATTCATTTGGAACGGAGCAAAGAAATTATTTTTTTGAAATTATCACAGCCATATCTCTTTATATGTTGTATACTATTCCTGCCATTTTTACATATGGTATTATTACATCGATTATTAGTGATAAGATTGGAGAATTTCTAGCACGGAAAACAGATAACAGAATGGTCGGGATTATTATCTCCGGTCTGTTGCATCTTACTTTTGGTTTCGTATTATTCTTTCTCAGTCTTGGTGCAGCTCTTTTATTTTTTATAACAGATCGTATTTTACTATCTCGAAAAAAGGACTATAAATGGTCACAAACAGGTTTCGCCTTCTGTCTTCCATTTGTTATTTTGATAGGATGTACGATGTTTGGGTAACAGGATAAACGTTAGCAGGAAATGCTTGAACAACCAACTATATGACATTATTCGCTGCATACTAAAATAGGAGTTCATCTTTATCGACTCTTTGCAGGTATGTATCTGAGAGGAGTCATTTTCGTTTTCACAGGAGGAAAAATAATATGATTTATTTTTTTGTCGGCATTGCAGGAACACTTGGAGCCATTTTAAGATATGTAATTGGCGTCACCTTTTTTACCGATAGTGCGTTCCCTTTTGCTACTTTATGTATTAATCTCATTGGCAGCTTTTTATTGTCTTGGTTAACAAATGGCTTGTTTAAGAGAACTTCTTTTTCACCAGAGTTTGCAACTGCAATTGGAACCGGATTTATTGGCGCTTTTACTACGTTCTCGACATTGAGTATTGAAACGATTAGGTTATTTCAAAATGGGCACCTACTATTAGGACTTATTTATGTTTTTGTGAGCATTTGTGGAGGATTATTTATGAGCAAATTAGGATTTGCTAGAGTTGCAGGGGGGAAGCAACCATGATAAGTATATGGCATATTTTCCTCGTTGGAATTGGTGGATTTTTTGGGTCAATTGCCCGTTATTCTATTAGCAAAAAACTAAATAAGAAATCCCCGTCGGCAACCCCATGGGGAACATTAACCGTCAATTTGGCAGGGGCTTTTCTTTTAGGAATTATTAATGGAGCAAAAGCAGATCCCATGATCATTCTTTTAATTGGAACTGGATTTATGGGAGCCTTCACCACCTTCTCTACTTTGAAGCTAGAGATGACAAAATTTTATATAAATAAGGAGCAAAGAAAATTCCTATTTTATACTATAATCACGTATAGTCTCGGGATTCTCCTTGCTTATCTTGGATATGTAATTGGTGCGGTTTTTCATTAGTTCTATTGTTATCTGTTGGAATATAAAGCGACTATCATGTCAGGAGAGGTGATTGCTAGATGCAACGTAATATAATTGCTATCTCTGGAGGTGGATTTTCTAACATAATACCATCCTTTATTGATGAATATATCGTTAATCAAATAAAATCTGCCAGCTTATTAAAAATATGTTTTATTGCGACAGCAAGTAACGATTCTCGAGATTACATTCATAATTTTTATCAAGCTTTTTCTCATTGTCTAGCTCTAGCGCCTAGCTCTTGTGAAAAATAACCCCATGTCTCTAAAAGTAAAAAGCACTTTTTGAGGCATGTGAACATTTTTCTTCAGAGCTGTTCAAGGCACTTGCGCTTTTCTCATTCTAAGGCAAGTCACTTAACTCAAAGGGATTTTCTAAAAGAGAATGCTAAGGACTTCGCAACACAACAAGATGTTATTTATGTAGGAGGTGGAAATACCCAATTTATGCTATCTAAATGGCGTGAGACAAATTTTGATAAGGTTTTAAAGGAAGCCTATGAAAAAGGAACGCTATTGGCCGGCATAAGTGCAGGTGCAATGTGTTGGTTTGAAACTTGTTTCAGTGAACGTCATGATGGAGCATTTGAAGAATTTGAAGGATTAGGTTTCTTAAAAGGGGCATTTTGCCCTCATTATAACGAAGAAATTCGTAGGAAAGCCTATGATAACTGGCAAACTACAAAATCAATTCGGCCAAGCTACACGTTAGCTGATAATGAAAACCTGCATTTTAGAAATGAAAATCTACTAGCACGAATTATCATATAAGCGCATGTTCAAAAAGGAAACTATCCATCAATCTTAAGAAAAGAGAATGCCCTTTAAAAGCATTCTCTTTGCACATTATTTAATATACGCATCACTTACTAATTGGTCTTTAATGACAGCGGTTGGGATTTCGAATTCAACTACTCCCATATAACCTGCTGCTACTTCGTATTCATTAAAGGAAATAACGAGCTTGTGTTCTTTATTAATATAGAAATTTTGACTGGCATTTATTTTTTCAAATCCATCTGGGTTTTCTTGATCTTTTATAAAATAGCTAACCGATTCGTCTTTCATTTTTTCTTTCATTTCACTTGTAATATAGGTGCTAATCACATCCACATAAGCATTATTTTTAAAGAGGCTTGGCAAGGTAATGAATGTTTCATTTTTTTTATCAATCGTGTCATATTTAATGCTTTCCGCAGCAGATGCTTGCGTTTCTACTGTATAGCGGCCAAGAGATAATAGCTGCGCATCATCTGTTTTCACTTCATAGCCGCTTTCCACTGAATAATGCCCGTTGTCTTTTGCTGTTTCTTCTTTAAACTTTTTATATAATGCTTCATTTTCTTCTAAATATTTCTCATTTAAGCTGTTTGCCAATGATTGATTTTCTAAATCTTTTACTCCTGGTGTTTTGATGGCTATATTCGCATTCCCATCTTGTTCATTCCACTCTTTTATTGTGATTACTTGCACCACTTTCCCAACAACTGGGATATCTGCTAATGCGCTGGCCGCTGCTGGACTGACATTAACTGTTGCAGCGAATAACAATAATGCTGCAGCAAATGATAGCATACTGTAAGAAATTCGTTTTTTCTTTTTATATTTTCCAAACGTGTCCATCATTTTTTCTTCCAGTTCTGAAGGTATCGATGTATTCATATAATTTTTCTTTAATTTTTCTAATTTCTTTACCATGGTTATTCCTCCAACTTTCTCTTATTCATCCATTTCAATTCGCAATAGCTTTAATGCTTTATACAGCTTTGTTTTTACAGTATTAATATTCTCATCTAAAACAGAGGCGATTTCATCCAGCTTTAAATCTTCAAAAAAGCGTAAAATGATAATCGTTTTATATGGTAATGGCAGCTTTTCCATTGCCTGCTCTAAATCCAAATCTTTATACTGATCCTCCGAGCCTTCAAGAAGCAGCTCCAAATTCTGATCATCTGTCACACTCCATCTTTTCCTTTTTCTCAAAAAATCTAAGGAAGTGGTCACAACGATTCGATAAAACCAGCTCTTGATTGTGTAGGCATCCTTTAATTGATGCTGTTTTTTTAATGCTTTATGAATGGAATCCTGCACGATATCCAATGCATCCTCCTGATTTCGAACATAAGAATAAGCTAAGCGGTAAAAGCTGTCCTTATTCTGCATAATAAGTGTAGTTAATTCTCCCTCTAACGATTTGTTCCTAAACATAAAGAAGCTCCTTTAATTATATAATTCCGTATCACTTAAGCTTTACAAAGAATAGACGCACGAGCGTTTCATTTTGTTTTATATTTCTTTAAAAAATCAAGTTATTTTCTGGAGACTTCATTCATATTTGCGGAATCATTTCTTTAACTTCCTTAAATAGTAAAATAAACCAGTGTCTTCACGAAGCATATTTTCCGAACAGCGCTTTAAAGCTATCATAGAAATGGTCATTCAAAATGATAAATTAGTTTTCTTCTGGATTGAAAAGAGACAAAGAAGGTTATAACGAATGGGGATTATTTATAAAGAGGTTAGCAATCTTATAAGCAACTTTTCATAAAAAGCTACTAGGGAATAAAGAGGATCAATTATTTAAAAAAATAAGGACTTTAGACAAGTAAAATAAAATGTTCAATTCATTTTTATAGTTTCATCTTTCTCCATTCTTTTATTATGAAGTTAAAAATTTATTGTAGCTTGCAACAAGAACATTTCGAATAAATCTAGTCTTCTTGGAAGAAATATTTCTTAATCACTAGACCGTTTTCTATAACATGATTCTGGACAAGTCCCAGCTTTTTTATTAAGTGCTCTCCCTAGGTGTCAGTCCAATTATTCTAATGTTTTAGAGGATGAAATTAACCACTTCATTCCTCTAAAACATCCTTACTCTCCTGCCGCCAATGTAACTTCCACTATCTCTGGTCGATCAAATAGTCGTTGCGGGATGATGCTGTTGCCTAATCCTCTATTGACAATCATAGTAGTATCGCCTTTTTTATATTTTCCTGCTGTATATTTTGGCAAAAAGCCTTGGTCCGGCGCCACTAATCCGCCTATAAAAGGAAATCTGACTTGTCCACCGTGTGCATGTCCAGAGAGAACAAGGTCCATCTTATATCTTTCGTATAAAGATAATAATTCAGGTCGATGAGATAATAAGACAGTGAACTTTTCTTTTTTCTCCACCCCTTTCATAGCCGATTGGATTTCGCGCTCAACCAATTCCTCTTTTGAATCTCCATCAGCAATCGCCGGATCATCCACCCCAAGTAGTTGAATCTTGTCATCCCCCTTTTGAATCACAGCATGTAAATTTCTCATCACTACTACTCCTGTATCTTGCAGCTTTTTCTCTAGCGTTTCAAAGTTTCCTGACCACCATTCATGATTACCCGTTACATAATATACTGAAGCAATAGACAGAAGCTCCTTCATTAATGCTAGACTCGTTTTTTCATTATATTTTTCTGAATCGACTAAATCTCCTGTAAAAACAATGATATCTGGCTTTAATTGTCGCACTTTTTCCACAAGACGACTCTAATTATCACCAAACTCCTTACTATGCAAATCAGATAATTGCACGATTTTAAATAAATGAAAGCTAGCCGGAATGTTAATAGATTTTATTGTTATTTTTGTCGTTGTAATCGAATTATTTTGATAATAAGAAAAGAAAGCCATTATAAAAATAACTGCAATACAAACCATCCACTTCTTCTTTTTCAAAAATTTCATGCTGCCCCTCTTTCTATCTACCTTATAAACCTTTCTTTTAAATACTAACGTAAAATAGACTATACTAGTTCCAAAAATCATAAAGCTTTCTGCTGTTTTATGAAAAATTCCAAGATTTTTTTAAAACGATTCTTACTCTCCAACACCATTAGCTTCACTTGTTTAGAAAGCAAATCTAATCAGGCGAGATAATTAATATAAACATTATGATGAGTTTAAAGGTTTGGCAAAAAAATGCCTAGCTTCTGTACAGAGCAAGGCATTTTTTTTATGTATTATTTTGAGAAGAATCGTATTTCTCTTCACAAAAAGCATTATACAGGAAAGCGGGAATAGGTTTAACACATCTCTTTAAAGAATAGGAATAGATTTCTATTGTATGAGTAGTATTTTCCTCGAAATTATAGCGTTCCATGTTTTTCAGCTTTCGATTATACGGCAAAAATGATAATCCCTTTCCAGCTGAAACCATGGAAATAATAAAATCATAAGAATCTAATTCTACTAATTCGCAGTGAAAATTATTTAGATGGGCAAACTGAATCGTAAGTTGTCTGTATGGACAACTTTTATCTCTACTAACGAAAAATTTTTCCTGATGGAGTTCTTTTACTACCTTTTCCTTTGATTTTAATAGGAAAAGAGTTTCTGGAAATGAAAAATTAAGTTTAAAATTGCTGTCATCTATCTTTTTATTTGTTAGGATCATATCTATTTGCGAAGATTTCAACAAATATTCTAATTCCAAATTTGATTTCGTATACAATGTATAAGGATAATCGCTTTCAATTAACAATGTCTCCAAATAATTTTTCACTATGGTCTGTGTCGCTCCTAATTTATAGGACGAACTCTGTTGTTTTATTGCTGATTTTGCTTCTTCCATAAGTCCAATAATTTCGCTCGTATAACGTAAGAGTGTCTCTCCTGCAGATAGAAGGGCGACCCCTTTATTGGTTCGCTGAAATAGCGGAGCACCTAATTCCATTTCTAATTTCTTTATTCTTTCGGATACATTTGGCTGCACATATCCAAGTGATTCAGCTGCTTTTGATAATGAACCTAATTCAGCTGCCCTTTGAAAAATAATTAAATCATTAATTTCCATACCGAAGCCTCCTTCTTATCATTTTAAGTGATAACAAACATAAGTAATACCTTTTTTACGACAAGCTAGGATATTTGTATACTTATATTATCTAATAAGGAAAGAGAGTGAATATGATGATAGGAATGCAGTATAAGGTAAAGTTACCTTCAGATTATACTATGACAACTATTCGAGACCGAGTAAAAAATAATGGCGATAAAATGGATGGATTCGAGGGACTTCATTTTAAAGTCTATCTTATTTCAGAAAAAGATAAGCACGGAAATCACTATAATGCTTATGCTCCTCTTTATATTTGGAATCAATCAGAAGGCTTGAATCATTTTCTTTTTGAAGGCTTTTACGATAATATAATAGATTCTTTTGGATGGCAGACTGTTAATATAGGCATACCACTAGAAATAGATTTGACATCTAACTTCTCTAACAGCAATTATGTATTGGAATGCACGGGAATAATTGAAGAGAAACCTACTTTGATAAATGTAAAACAATCTCTAAATAACCTAGACATTTTGGAAAACTCAACTAGCAAAGTCACTATATATAATCCCGACAAATGGGGGTACAGTATTTTTTATTTTTTCGAAAATTATCCGCAAGAATTTGAAAATAATAATGATGCTTCTATTTATGAAATTCTTCATATTTCAAAAGGGACTTAAAGAATACTATATTTCATTCATTATATATTTTTTACGCAACAAAAGCGCAGGAAATTGAACAGCTCAGAAGAAAAATGTGCACATGACTCTAAAAGTGCTTTTTACTTTTAGAGTCTGGAGGTTATCTTTCACAGGGGCTAGGCGCTGAAGCTAGACACTAATCTAAGTTCAAAAATTTTATATTTTCTTATCAAATAAAAAAAAGATACATATAATATGTATCTTTTTGGTTCGCCTGGCGACGTCCTACTCTCACAGGGGGAGAGCCCCCAACTACCATCGGCGCTGAGAAGCTTAACTTCCGTGTTCGGTATGGGAACGGGTGTGACCTTCTCGCTATCGCCACCAGACTATTTTGTTTTTGAGAGTTGTTCCCTCAAAACTAGATTATGTGTAAGAAAAAAGAACCGAATTAATCATTTTATTTTAGTTAAGTCCTCGATCTATTAGTATTTGTCAGCTCCACATGTCGCCATGCTTCCACCTCAAACCTATCAACCTGATCATCTTTCAGGGATCTTACTAGCTTGCGCTATGGGAAATCTCATCTCGAGGGGGGCTTCATGCTTAGATGCTTTCAGCACTTATCCCTTCCGCACATAGCTACCCAGCTATGCCTTTGGCAAGACAACTGGTACACCAGCGGTGCGTCCATCCCGGTCCTCTCGTACTAAGGACAGCTCCTCTCAAATTTCCTACGCCCACGACGGATAGGGACCGAACTGTCTCACGACGTTCTGAACCCAGCTCGCGTACCGCTTTAATGGGCGAACAGCCCAACCCTTGGGACCGACTACAGCCCCAGGATGCGATGAGCCGACATCGAGGTGCCAAACCTCCCCGTCGATGTGGACTCTTGGGGGAGATAAGCCTGTTATCCCCGGGGTAGCTTTTATCCGTTGAGCGATGGCCCTTCCATGCGGAACCACCGGATCACTAAGCCCGACTTTCGTCCCTGCTCGACTTGTAGGTCTCGCAGTCAAGCTCCCTTGTGCCTTTACACTCTACGAATGATTTCCAACCATTCTGAGGGAACCTTTGGGCGCCTCCGTTACTTTTTAGGAGGCGACCGCCCCAGTCAAACTGCCCACCTGACACTGTCTCCCACCCCGATAAGGGGTGCGGGTTAGAATGTCAATACAGCCAGGGTAGTATCCCACCAATGCCTCCACCGAAGCTAGCGCTCCGGCTTCCAAGGCTCCTACCTATCCTGTACAAGCTGTACCAAAATTCAATATCAGGCTACAGTAAAGCTCCACGGGGTCTTTCCGTCCTGTCGCGGGTAACCTGCATCTTCACAGGTACTATAATTTCACCGAGTCTCTCGTTGAGACAGTGCCCAGATCGTTACACCTTTCGTGCGGGTCGGAACTTACCCGACAAGGAATTTCGCTACCTTAGGACCGTTATAGTTACGGCCGCCGTTTACTGGGGCTTCAATTCAGAGCTTCGCATTGCTGCTAACCCCTCCTCTTAACCTTCCAGCACCGGGCAGGTGTCAGCCCCTATACTTCGCCTTACGGCTTCGCAGAGACCTGTGTTTTTGCTAAACAGTCGCCTGGGCCTATTCACTGCGGCTCTCTCGGGCTTTAACACCCAAAAGAGCACCCCTTCTCCCGAAGTTACGGGGTCATTTTGCCGAGTTCCTTAACGAGAGTTCTCTCGCTCACCTTAGGATTCTCTCCTCGCCTACCTGTGTCGGTTTGCGGTACGGGCACCTTGAACCTCGCTAGAGGCTTTTCTTGGCAGTGTGGAATCAGGAACTTCGGTACTATATTTCCCTCGCCGTCACAGCTCAGCCTTTATGGTAACGGGATTTTCCTCATTACCAGCCTAACTGCTTGGACGTGCTAATCCAACAGCACGCTTACCCTATCCTCCTGCGTCCCCCCATTACTCAAACGGTTCATAAGGTGGTACAGGAATATCAACCTGTTGTCCATCGCCTACGCTCTTCAGCCTCGGCTTAGGTCCCGACTAACCCTGAGTGGACGAGCCTTCCTCAGGAAACCTTAGGCATTCGGTGGATGAGATTCTCACTCATCTTTCGCTACTCATACCGGCATTCTCACTTCTAAGCGCTCCACCAGTCCTTACGGTCTAGCTTCAACGCCCTTAGAACGCTCTCCTACCACTGACATCTATTGATGTCAATCCACAGCTTCGGTGATACGTTTAGCCCCGGTACATTTTCGGCGCAGAGTCACTCGACCAGTGAGCTATTACGCACTCTTTAAATGGTGGCTGCTTCTAAGCCAACATCCTGGTTGTCTAAGCAACTCCACATCCTTTTCCACTTAACGTATACTTTGGGACCTTAGCTGGTGGTCTGGGCTGTTTCCCTCTTGACTACGGATCTTATCACTCGCAGTCTGACTCCCAAGGATAAGTATTTGGCATTCGGAGTTTGTCTGAATTCGGTAACCCGATGGGGGCCCCTAGTCCAAACAGTGCTCTACCTCCAATACTCTTACCTTGAGGCTAGCCCTAAAGCTATTTCGGAGAGAACCAGCTATCTCCAAGTTCGATTGGAATTTCTCCGCTACCCACACCTCATCCCCGCACTTTTCAACGTGCGTGGGTTCGGGCCTCCATCCAGTGTTACCTGGACTTCACCCTGGACATGGGTAGATCACCTGGTTTCGGGTCTACGACCACATACTTATTCGCCCTATTCAGACTCGCTTTCGCTGCGGCTCCGTCTTCTCAACTTAACCTCGCATGTAATCGTAACTCGCCGGTTCATTCTACAAAAGGCACGCTATCACCCATTAATGGGCTCTAACTACTTGTAGGCACACGGTTTCAGGATCTATTTCACTCCCCTTCCGGGGTGCTTTTCACCTTTCCCTCACGGTACTGGTTCACTATCGGTCACTAGGGAGTATTTAGCCTTGGGAGATGGTCCTCCCTGCTTCCGACGGGATTTCTCGTGTCCCGCCGTACTCAGGATCCACTCAGGAGGGAACGAAGTTTCAACTACAGGGTTTTTACCTTCTATGACTGGCCTTTCCAGACCTATTCATCTACCCCGTTCCTTTGTAACTCCATGTTGAGTGTCCTACAACCCCAAGAGGCAAGCCTCTTGGTTTGGGCTAATCCCGTTTCGCTCGCCGCTACTCAGGGAATCGCGTTTGCTTTCTCTTCCTCCGGGTACTTAGATGTTTCAGTTCCCCGGGTCTGCCTTCAGTACCCTATGTATTCAGGTAAAGATTCTATCCCATTACGGATAGAGGGTTTCCCCATTCGGAAATCTCCGGATCAAAGCTTACTTACAGCTCCCCGAAGCATATCGGTGTTAGTCCCGTCCTTCATCGGCTCCTAGTGCCAAGGCATTCACCGTGCGCCCTTTCTAACTTAACTTTGATTTCGGCTAAAGATAAACTTCACATCTCTTCGTCAGCTTCTTCGCTCTGCTCCTCACGTACAAAGTACGTTCCGGTGCTCGCTCTGGCGCTTCCTTGACCTGTTCGTTTCTCTTTACCCTCAAGTTTTTGATAATAGTTTCACTTTTAACAGATTCACTATATCTCAATTTGATACTCTATAAATAGAGAATCTAAGATGGCGATTACTCGGTTTCTTTCTTGGTTCTTACTATACATAATCTAGTTTTCAAGGAACAATTTACGGCTAAAAATAAACTTCACATCTCTTCGTCAGCTTCTTTGCTCTGCTCCTCACGTACAAAGTACGTTCCGGTGCTCGCTCTGGCGCTTCCTCAATCTGTTCGTTTCTTTTTACCCTAATATAGTGAATAAAGAAGTTTTTTCTTTATTCTTGAGGAATTGCTCCCTCAAAACTGAACAACAAACGCGTCAACAATCTGTGATGGAATGTAAATTCCATTTTCCTTAGAAAGGAGGTGATCCAGCCGCACCTTCCGATACGGCTACCTTGTTACGACTTCACCCCAATCATCTATCCCACCTTAGGCGGCTGGCTCACATAAAGTGTTACCCCACCGACTTCGGGTGTTACAAACTCTCGTGGTGTGACGGGCGGTGTGTACAAGGCCCGGGAACGTATTCACCGCGGCATGCTGATCCGCGATTACTAGCGATTCCAGCTTCATGTAGGCGAGTTGCAGCCTACAATCCGAACTGAGAATGGTTTTATGGGATTGGCTTGACCTCGCGGTTTTGCTGCCCTTTGTACCATCCATTGTAGCACGTGTGTAGCCCAGGTCATAAGGGGCATGATGATTTGACGTCATCCCCACCTTCCTCCGGTTTGTCACCGGCAGTCACCTTAGAGTGCCCAACTAAATGCTGGCAACTAAGATCAAGGGTTGCGCTCGTTGCGGGACTTAACCCAACATCTCACGACACGAGCTGACGACAACCATGCACCACCTGTCACTCTGTCCCCCGAAGGGGAACGTCCTATCTCTAGGAGTGTCAGAGGATGTCAAGACCTGGTAAGGTTCTTCGCGTTGCTTCGAATTAAACCACATGCTCCACCGCTT
Source organism: Niallia sp. WK069_GA_01 (assembly GCF_983173855.1). NCBI lineage: Bacteria > Bacillati > Bacillota > Bacilli > Caryophanales > Bacillaceae > Niallia > Niallia sp. WK069_GA_01. The sequence goes on along the minus strand of NZ_OZ470138.1, from coordinate 551,634 downwards.
GTGCGGGCCCCCGTCAATTCCTTTGAGTTTCAGCCTTGCGGCCGTACTCCCCAGGCGGAGTGCTTAATGCGTTTGCTGCAGCACTAAAGGGCGGAAACCCTCTAACACTTAGCACTCATCGTTTACGGCGTGGACTACCAGGGTATCTAATCCTGTTTGCTCCCCACGCTTTCGCGCCTCAGCGTCAGTTACAGACCAAAGAGTCGCCTTCGCCACTGGTGTTCCTCCACATCTCTACGCATTTCACCGCTACACGTGGAATTCCACTCTTCTCTTCTGCACTCAAGTCCCCCAGTTTCCAATGACCCTCCACGGTTGAGCCGTGGGCTTTCACATCAGACTTAAAGGACCGCCTGCGCGCGCTTTACGCCCAATAATTCCGGACAACGCTTGCCACCTACGTATTACCGCGGCTGCTGGCACGTAGTTAGCCGTGGCTTTCTGGTTAGGTACCGTCAAGGTACGAGCAGTTACTCTCGTACTTGTTCTTCCCTAACAACAGAGTTTTACGATCCGAAAACCTTCATCACTCACGCGGCGTTGCTCCGTCAGACTTTCGTCCATTGCGGAAGATTCCCTACTGCTGCCTCCCGTAGGAGTCTGGGCCGTGTCTCAGTCCCAGTGTGGCCGATCACCCTCTCAGGTCGGCTACGCATCGTTGCCTTGGTGAGCCGTTACCTCACCAACTAGCTAATGCGCCGCGGGCCCATCTGTAAGTGACAGCGTAAACCGTCTTTCAGCTTTCCTACATGAGTAGAAAAGGATTATCCGGTATTAGCTCCGGTTTCCCGAAGTTATCCCAGTCTTACAGGCAGGTTGCCCACGTGTTACTCACCCGTCCGCCGCTAACTTAAAAAGCAAGCTTTTTAAGTCCGCTCGACTTGCATGTATTAGGCACGCCGCCAGCGTTCGTCCTGAGCCAGGATCAAACTCTCCATATAAGAGTAAGATTAGCTCCGAAGCTAAACTCTAGCTTTTTGTTACTTGTTGTGTTTATAACTTAGTTATAAACGTTTATTGTTGACGTTTTGTTTGTTCAGTTTTCAAAGAGCAATTTGTTTCATCCGCTTCAGAAGCGACTCAACTAATATACCATATCTTCTTTTACTTCGTCAACAACTTTTTTTAAAAAGTTTTCAACGTTTTTTTCACTTATTATGAAAAAGTAAATGAAGCTATTTTTTATTTTCCGTTGCTGTTAGAAGCAACTTTTATATAATAGCATCATTAGTATAATACCGTCAACACTTTTTTTAAAAATAGTTTCTTTTATTTAAACGAAGTTAAGTAACAAGATTGAAGGAAGATACAAACACCATAAATTCAACATCCTAATTATATTTTTAATAAGGTTTGTTAAATTGTAAAAATAGAATTCGGCATTTTAATAGGTGCTTTCTTGAAAATGCAATCTGTCGTTTTCAACGCTTGGGTGCTTTTCCTTGCCTTGTAGAGAAGTATCCTATATATGACACTATGTCGCTTTGAACCTAGTTGACTTCCTAGTAGGATTTGCACTACTTTAAGCAGCATGACGTGTTATTGTCAATTTTTTTATAAATACACCCTATTCAACCTATCCAACCTGCTACACCAAAAACAACTCCAGTAGTAGCTCCACTTGATGCTGTCCTTCCAAGCACCTTCAAAACGCTTAGATTGTATTCTTTTCTATTTTTATTCTATTAACTTAAAAGATCAATATTTTATAAACACTCAGCATATAAAAATAGAATTCACTACTAATCAAAATTTTCAAAGTATATCCCTTCAAAAATAAAAGGTACAGCAATATAACTCACTGTACCTTTGTATTCTTTTGTCCTTGTCCTGCAAAAAAGGCGGAGCACAATAAGAAAATAGTTCCTACACCAACAGCAACAATCATTAAATTTTCAAAAGTATTTTTTAAAGCTAATCCGCCGACAATCGCTGCTATAAATAAAAATAAAAACAGTACCGTAAAATTATTTTTCAATATTTTCCCACCTCTCTTACAAAATTATAACTGCTCTCTCTATTTTATTGCGACCTTCAAACATAAGTGAATTGCCACCAGGAAAGAAATATGATTTTCGTTTTTTAAAACCATTTCCTGAATCGGAGTAAATAATAGAATTAATATATTATGAGATTAAAGCAAGTTTATACTGAAATAGAAGTAGCATTGAAAGTTTGTATGTACTATGCGGGCACTCTAAAAAAAGAGTATTATAATGAATACGTTAATAAGACGAGAATTCTCGCTATAATAACGAGTTAAAGAGGAAGTTTAAAAAGGACGAGAATAGATCCATCTATCATTTATCAACATTCTCGTTTAATAGAATAAAAAAAAACAGTATCGCTTTGTTTAAGCAACACTGCTTTCTAGTTCACATTAATCTACGCGCCTTAGAGGATTCGAACCTCTGACACACGGCTTAGAAGGCCGTTGCTCTATCCAGCTGAGCTAAAGGCGCATGTTATAAAAATGGCTCCGCAGGTAGGACTCGAACCTACGACCGTTCGGTTAACAGCCGAATGCTCTACCACTGAGCTACTGCGGAACGATGGAGCGGGTGATGGGAATCGAACCCACGACATCAGCTTGGAAGGCTGAGGTTTTACCATTAAACTACACCCGCATGCGTTATTATAGATTGATAAATGACAATCAAGAAGTTTATACACCCCTCAACTATCCTTAGCTAAAGACTGGGCTAGCTGGATTCGAACCAACGAATGACGGAGTCAAAGTCCGTTGCCTTACCACTTGGCTATAGCCCAATGAAAAATATAATGGGGCGACTGATGGGAATCGAACCCACGAGTGTCGGAGCCACAATCCGATGCGTTAACCACTTCGCCACAACCGCCATATTGTTATTGTTCTTGGCAGGGGTAGTAGGAATTGAACCCACACCGGAGGTTTTGGAGACCTCTGTTCTACCTTTAAACTATACCCCTGTATTTTACATACATTGGTATCTTATTATATCCAATTAGCCATACTATTATTTTTATGGCGGTCCGGACGGGACTCGAACCCGCGACCTCCTGCGTGACAGGCAGGCATTCTAACCAACTGAACTACCGGACCAGATTGCGGGGACAGGATTTGAACCTGCGACCTTCGGGTTATGAGCCCGACGAGCTACCAGACTGCTCCACCCCGCGACGATAATAGTATTAAATGTAAATGGAGGAGGAAGGGGGATTCGAACCCCCGCGCGGTTTGACCCGCCTGTCGGTTTTCAAGACCGATCCCTTCAGCCGGACTTGGGTATTCCTCCATGATTATATACACGTGGACCTTGTAGGACTCGAACCTACGACCGGACGGTTATGAGCCGTCTGCTCTAACCAACTGAGCTAAAGGTCCAAATATAGTAATAGCTTTAACAAAATTTAACTAAAAACGTCTATCCTCATCTCAGTAAGATGGTTCAAGAAGCTACTCGATAAGTACAGCTCACAGAATACTCAGGATGTACTTCCTCATTGCTCTAACCAACTAAGCTAAAGGACCGAGAAAACTTTATTTACATTAGTAGCGGCAGAGGGGATCGAACCCCCGACCTCACGGGTATGAACCGTACGCTCTAGCCAGCTGAGCTACGCCGCCATAATAAATATTTGATTATTGGTGGAGCCTAGCGGGATCGAACCGCTGACCTCCTGCGTGCAAGGCAGGCGCTCTCCCAGCTGAGCTAAGGCCCCATTATAATGATCGGGAAGACAGGATTCGAACCTGCGACCCCTTGGTCCCAAACCAAGTGCTCTACCAAGCTGAGCTACTTCCCGTAAATATGGCGCGCCCGAAAGGAGTCGAACCCATAACCTTCTGATCCGTAGTCAGACGCTCTATCCAATTGAGCTACGGGCGCATATTTTTAAAAAACAATGGTGCCGAGGACCGGAATCGAACCGGTACGGTAGTCACCTACCGCAGGATTTTAAGTCCTGTGCGTCTGCCAGTTCCGCCACCCCGGCATTGTCTTTTGGAGCGGAAGACGGGATTCGAACCCGCGACCCCCACCTTGGCAAGGTGATGTTCTACCACTGAACTACTTCCGCATTTATTAAAATTTTAACATGATGAGCCATGGAGGATTCGAACCTCCGACCCTCTGATTAAAAGTCAGATGCTCTACCAACTGAGCTAATGGCTCAACATAGAATGGTGCCGGCGAGAGGACTTGAACCCCCAACCTACTGATTACAAGTCAGTTGCTCTACCAATTGAGCTACCCCGGCAGCGTAAAATAGATTGTCTTTTTGACAATTAAAATATGGTGGAGGATGACGGGATCGAACCGCCGACCCTCTGCTTGTAAGGCAGATGCTCTCCCAGCTGAGCTAATCCTCCATTTGGTGACCCATACGGGATTCGAACCCGTGTTACCGCCGTGAAAGGGCGGTGTCTTAACCGCTTGACCAATGGGCCAATTATAAAGTTTATATTTATAATCCTTACGCCAAATGCATTTCATACTAGCATTTACTAATTTGGCGACAAGATATATTATATAAAACCTAATGATAATTTGTCAACCAATTTTACATTTATTTTTACAGTATTTAATTACTAACTAAATAATTTAACGAAAAGGTAATACCAAACGGTTATAGTTATTTATGAAAAAGTAATCCGTTTCTAAATTTTTGGAATGTGGAGTACCGTGTAGACACTCTATTAAAAGAATAAAAAAAAGCAATTCAACTCTATTATGCTATTTATATGTAACTAACCGTTTACCTTTTAGATTCGATTTTTATAACCTGTGATGCGTAACCATGTGGTAACAGTTTTTTATTTACTTGACTTAGAGTTAACTCTAAGTTGTAAACTACCTCTAATCAAAAGAGAGGAATGATGTTGATGTATTCCATTAATAAAGGTGCTGAGAAGTCTGGTATTAGTATGTATACATTTAAGGTATTACGAAAAATCGAATTACTTCCCCCACCAAAACATCAAAATAATGGAAGGCCTTTTTATACGGATACAGAGTTTCCTATCAATTTCAGGTGGAGATATAACTATCTTTGCAGGTAATGTTTGTTGGGCACTTTATGGTGTGCTTGGACGTCGGTTTATAAAGGATGGCACTCCGCTATCTATAACAACTTATACGATGGTTATCGGTGCTGTTAGTTTAATAGTAGTTTACTTATTTACTTATTTACTTATTTACTTATTTACTTTCACCCCTATTTCTTTACCAAACATTCCAATTGGAGCATGGGGAACAATTGCATTTATGGATTTGTTTACAGTGTTTTGGGTTACCTATGGTGAAATCAGGGCATGAAGAGATTGACGCAAGTAAAACATCGGCGTCGTGCGGAAGACTAAGAAGTTCAAGGATATTAATGCTTCATTTGGGAAGAAGTTTGACCAGCTATTTTCAACTCTAGCCACTATACTGGCGACTAAGAACAAATTAATAATGGTATCTCTGCTCTAACTTTTCAATGGTGCATTCATCACTTCCTATTAGCTGTCCTGAATAGATAAATAGTACAACAAAAAAAGAACTAATCCTAAAAGGAATAGTTCTTTTTAATGCCTGGCGACGTCCTACTCTCACAGGGGGAGAGCCCCCAACTACCATCGGCGCTGAGAAGCTTAACTTCCGTGTTCGGTATGGGAACGGGTGTGACCTTCTCGCTATCGCCACCAGACTATTTTGTTTTTGAGAGTTGTTCCCTCAAAACTAGATTATGTGTAAGAAAAAAGAACCGAATTAATCGTTTTTGTCCAGCTACAACACCGATAAACAGGCGTTTTTCGCTTTTCATTTTTAGTTAAGTCCTCGATCTATTAGTATTTGTCAGCTCCACATGTCGCCATGCTTCCACCTCAAACCTATCAACCTGATCATCTTTCAGGGATCTTACTAGCTTGCGCTATGGGAAATCTCATCTCGAGGGGGGCTTCATGCTTAGATGCTTTCAGCACTTATCCCTTCCGCACATAGCTACCCAGCTATGCCTTTGGCAAGACAACTGGTACACCAGCGGTGCGTCCATCCCGGTCCTCTCGTACTAAGGACAGCTCCTCTCAAATTTCCTACGCCCACGACGGATAGGGACCGAACTGTCTCACGACGTTCTGAACCCAGCTCGCGTACCGCTTTAATGGGCGAACAGCCCAACCCTTGGGACCGACTACAGCCCCAGGATGCGATGAGCCGACATCGAGGTGCCAAACCTCCCCGTCGATGTGGACTCTTGGGGGAGATAAGCCTGTTATCCCCGGGGTAGCTTTTATCCGTTGAGCGATGGCCCTTCCATGCGGAACCACCGGATCACTAAGCCCGACTTTCGTCCCTGCTCGACTTGTAGGTCTCGCAGTCAAGCTCCCTTGTGCCTTTACACTCTACGAATGATTTCCAACCATTCTGAGGGAACCTTTGGGCGCCTCCGTTACTTTTTAGGAGGCGACCGCCCCAGTCAAACTGCCCACCTGACACTGTCTCCCACCCCGATAAGGGGTGCGGGTTAGAATGTCAATACAGCCAGGGTAGTATCCCACCAATGCCTCCACCGAAGCTAGCGCTCCGGCTTCCAAGGCTCCTACCTATCCTGTACAAGCTGTACCAAAATTCAATATCAGGCTACAGTAAAGCTCCACGGGGTCTTTCCGTCCTGTCGCGGGTAACCTGCATCTTCACAGGTACTATAATTTCACCGAGTCTCTCGTTGAGACAGTGCCCAGATCGTTACACCTTTCGTGCGGGTCGGAACTTACCCGACAAGGAATTTCGCTACCTTAGGACCGTTATAGTTACGGCCGCCGTTTACTGGGGCTTCAATTCAGAGCTTCGCATTGCTGCTAACCCCTCCTCTTAACCTTCCAGCACCGGGCAGGTGTCAGCCCCTATACTTCGCCTTACGGCTTCGCAGAGACCTGTGTTTTTGCTAAACAGTCGCCTGGGCCTATTCACTGCGGCTCTCTCGGGCTTTAACACCCAAAAGAGCACCCCTTCTCCCGAAGTTACGGGGTCATTTTGCCGAGTTCCTTAACGAGAGTTCTCTCGCTCACCTTAGGATTCTCTCCTCGCCTACCTGTGTCGGTTTGCGGTACGGGCACCTTGAACCTCGCTAGAGGCTTTTCTTGGCAGTGTGGAATCAGGAACTTCGGTACTATATTTCCCTCGCCGTCACAGCTCAGCCTTTATGGTAACGGGATTTTCCTCATTACCAGCCTAACTGCTTGGACGTGCTAATCCAACAGCACGCTTACCCTATCCTCCTGCGTCCCCCCATTACTCAAACGGTTCATAAGGTGGTACAGGAATATCAACCTGTTGTCCATCGCCTACGCTCTTCAGCCTCGGCTTAGGTCCCGACTAACCCTGAGTGGACGAGCCTTCCTCAGGAAACCTTAGGCATTCGGTGGATGAGATTCTCACTCATCTTTCGCTACTCATACCGGCATTCTCACTTCTAAGCGCTCCACCAGTCCTTACGGTCTAGCTTCAACGCCCTTAGAACGCTCTCCTACCACTGACATCTATTGATGTCAATCCACAGCTTCGGTGATACGTTTAGCCCCGGTACATTTTCGGCGCAGAGTCACTCGACCAGTGAGCTATTACGCACTCTTTAAATGGTGGCTGCTTCTAAGCCAACATCCTGGTTGTCTAAGCAACTCCACATCCTTTTCCACTTAACGTATACTTTGGGACCTTAGCTGGTGGTCTGGGCTGTTTCCCTCTTGACTACGGATCTTATCACTCGCAGTCTGACTCCCAAGGATAAGTATTTGGCATTCGGAGTTTGTCTGAATTCGGTAACCCGATGGGGGCCCCTAGTCCAAACAGTGCTCTACCTCCAATACTCTTACCTTGAGGCTAGCCCTAAAGCTATTTCGGAGAGAACCAGCTATCTCCAAGTTCGATTGGAATTTCTCCGCTACCCACACCTCATCCCCGCACTTTTCAACGTGCGTGGGTTCGGGCCTCCATCCAGTGTTACCTGGACTTCACCCTGGACATGGGTAGATCACCTGGTTTCGGGTCTACGACCACATACTTATTCGCCCTATTCAGACTCGCTTTCGCTGCGGCTCCGTCTTCTCAACTTAACCTCGCATGTAATCGTAACTCGCCGGTTCATTCTACAAAAGGCACGCTATCACCCATTAATGGGCTCTAACTACTTGTAGGCACACGGTTTCAGGATCTATTTCACTCCCCTTCCGGGGTGCTTTTCACCTTTCCCTCACGGTACTGGTTCACTATCGGTCACTAGGGAGTATTTAGCCTTGGGAGATGGTCCTCCCTGCTTCCGACGGGATTTCTCGTGTCCCGCCGTACTCAGGATCCACTCAGGAGGGAACGAAGTTTCAACTACAGGGTTTTTACCTTCTATGACTGGCCTTTCCAGACCTATTCATCTACCCCGTTCCTTTGTAACTCCATGTTGAGTGTCCTACAACCCCAAGAGGCAAGCCTCTTGGTTTGGGCTAATCCCGTTTCGCTCGCCGCTACTCAGGGAATCGCGTTTGCTTTCTCTTCCTCCGGGTACTTAGATGTTTCAGTTCCCCGGGTCTGCCTTCAGTACCCTATGTATTCAGGTAAAGATTCTATCCCATTACGGATAGAGGGTTTCCCCATTCGGAAATCTCCGGATCAAAGCTTACTTACAGCTCCCCGAAGCATATCGGTGTTAGTCCCGTCCTTCATCGGCTCCTAGTGCCAAGGCATTCACCGTGCGCCCTTTCTAACTTAACTTTGATTTCGGCTAAAGATAAACTTCACATCTCTTCGTCAGCTTCTTCGCTCTGCTCCTCACGTACAAAGTACGTTCCGGTGCTCGCTCTGGCGCTTCCTTGACCTGTTCGTTTCTCTTTACCCTCAAGTTTTTGATAATAGTTTCACTTTTAACAGATTCACTATATCTCAATTTGATACTCTATAAATAGAGAATCTAAGATGGCGATTACTCGGTTTCTTTCTTGGTTCTTACTATACATAATCTAGTTTTCAAGGAACAATTTACGGCTAAAAATAAACTTCACATCTCTTCGTCAGCTTCTTTGCTCTGCTCCTCACGTACAAAGTACGTTCCGGTGCTCGCTCTGGCGCTTCCTCAATCTGTTCGTTTCTTTTTACCCTAATATAGTGAATAAAGAAGTTTTTTCTTTATTCTTGAGGAATTGCTCCCTCAAAACTGAACAACAAACGCGTCAACAATCTGTGATGGAATGTAAATTCCATTTTCCTTAGAAAGGAGGTGATCCAGCCGCACCTTCCGATACGGCTACCTTGTTACGACTTCACCCCAATCATCTATCCCACCTTAGGCGGCTGGCTCACATAAAGTGTTACCCCACCGACTTCGGGTGTTACAAACTCTCGTGGTGTGACGGGCGGTGTGTACAAGGCCCGGGAACGTATTCACCGCGGCATGCTGATCCGCGATTACTAGCGATTCCAGCTTCATGTAGGCGAGTTGCAGCCTACAATCCGAACTGAGAATGGTTTTATGGGATTGGCTTGACCTCGCGGTTTTGCTGCCCTTTGTACCATCCATTGTAGCACGTGTGTAGCCCAGGTCATAAGGGGCATGATGATTTGACGTCATCCCCACCTTCCTCCGGTTTGTCACCGGCAGTCACCTTAGAGTGCCCAACTAAATGCTGGCAACTAAGATCAAGGGTTGCGCTCGTTGCGGGACTTAACCCAACATCTCACGACACGAGCTGACGACAACCATGCACCACCTGTCACTCTGTCCCCCGAAGGGGAACGTCCTATCTCTAGGAGTGTCAGAGGATGTCAAGACCTGGTAAGGTTCTTCGCGTTGCTTCGAATTAAACCACATGCTCCACCGCTTGTGCGGGCCCCCGTCAATTCCTTTGAGTTTCAGCCTTGCGGCCGTACTCCCCAGGCGGAGTGCTTAATGCGTTTGCTGCAGCACTAAAGGGCGGAAACCCTCTAACACTTAGCACTCATCGTTTACGGCGTGGACTACCAGGGTATCTAATCCTGTTTGCTCCCCACGCTTTCGCGCCTCAGCGTCAGTTACAGACCAAAGAGTCGCCTTCGCCACTGGTGTTCCTCCACATCTCTACGCATTTCACCGCTACACGTGGAATTCCACTCTTCTCTTCTGCACTCAAGTCCCCCAGTTTCCAATGACCCTCCACGGTTGAGCCGTGGGCTTTCACATCAGACTTAAAGGACCGCCTGCGCGCGCTTTACGCCCAATAATTCCGGACAACGCTTGCCACCTACGTATTACCGCGGCTGCTGGCACGTAGTTAGCCGTGGCTTTCTGGTTAGGTACCGTCAAGGTACGAGCAGTTACTCTCGTACTTGTTCTTCCCTAACAACAGAGTTTTACGATCCGAAAACCTTCATCACTCACGCGGCGTTGCTCCGTCAGACTTTCGTCCATTGCGGAAGATTCCCTACTGCTGCCTCCCGTAGGAGTCTGGGCCGTGTCTCAGTCCCAGTGTGGCCGATCACCCTCTCAGGTCGGCTACGCATCGTTGCCTTGGTGAGCCGTTACCTCACCAACTAGCTAATGCGCCGCGGGCCCATCTGTAAGTGACAGCGTAAACCGTCTTTCAGCTTTCCTACATGAGTAGAAAAGGATTATCCGGTATTAGCTCCGGTTTCCCGAAGTTATCCCAGTCTTACAGGCAGGTTGCCCACGTGTTACTCACCCGTCCGCCGCTAACTTAAAAAGCAAGCTTTTTAAGTCCGCTCGACTTGCATGTATTAGGCACGCCGCCAGCGTTCGTCCTGAGCCAGGATCAAACTCTCCATATAAGAGTAAGATTAGCTCATTGCTAAACTCTAGCTTTTTTGTTGCTTGTTTTAGTTTATAACTTAGTTATAAACGTTTATTGTTGACGTTTTGTTTGTTCAGTTTTCAAAGAGCAATTTGTTTCATCCGCTTCAGAAGCGACTCAACTAATATACCATATCTTCTTTCACTTCGTCAACAACTTTTTTTAAAAAGTTTTCAACGTTTTTTTCACTTATTATGAAAAAGTAAATGAAGCTATTTTTTTATTTTTCGTTGCTGTCAGAAGCAACTTTTATATAATAACAAGGATAAATAGATTGGTCAATACCTTTTTATAAAAAAAATAATGATTTTATTAATAAGAGAAAACTCTACCTCAAAGTGTAAACAAAACGTATTTTTAAAAGCTGAAGATAATTAACTTTCCAACAAAACAATCTAATAGAAGGAACATACATAATTTGAATTTAGATGCTCCAGCATACAACATGTATTCGTATTGATGTTGTCTCTGAACCACCAATATAGAAGAGAAATGGAAATTGTTCATTTTAACGATTGGTCTTTCATCTGACTTCTTAAACATTTATTTTTCTTTTAATGAAAATCGAATAAAGGTTCAACCTAGCAACAGAAATATTTGAACAGCAAGTTGTTTTTAAAGCACCACCTCATTCAAAATCAACAACTTACTCACATTGAGTTCTTAAAAATCTCTATCTTTCTCTTCATTTCAAATACTTCAAATCTCACATGTGAATAATCTTCATTTTCCACAAGGATATAATTCTTCTTATCTGTTTTTATTTGATATGTTTTATTTCCAATATATTTTATATGTAAAATTCGTCCTTCTAATTGCTGCTGAATTTCTTCGTATTCAGCAAGGTTATTTGCAGTCAAAGCAGTTAACACATTATACGGACCAAAAAAATTAAAACAAATAATACCCGCCAAAAAAACTGTTCCAATACTAGCAATAAATATTCTTTTCATTTTATCACTCTCCCTTCCACTACTGTTATACACTTCGCTTTTCTGTGGGGTCTTCCCATAGGAGTCTTCGTGTATTCTGACTGCTCCCTGCTTATAAAACTTTAAAAAAATTACTTCTTTTGGTGCAAATTTAATTAGACTGGGAGTCCACACTGCTCTTTTACCATTGTTTGAAACTCTGTTATAAGATTATCAAACTCTATCCTTTTTACAAATCCAACTTTCTCATAAAGATGGATTGCTCTTCTATTAAATTTCGCAACCGTTAATCTGATTGGCATCCCTTTATACTTTTCTTCTATATATTGAAGAATAAAAGATAAGTAGAAAAAACCATTTCCTCTTCCTGTTAATTCAGGCTTCAGACCGAATCCAATATCAATGTAGCCATCCTCGTATGCTCCAAATAAATACCCATTTGGCACTTGCGCAGCATACCCTATACAAAAAAATCCAATTATTTCTCTTGTCGTATTTAAGACAACAAAGTATGGATTTCCAAGCAGCTCTGCAATGGATTCCTTTTTGTCTTCATCATTATAAAAGTCATAAGGATATTCATATTTCCAGTTAAGAACATGTTCTGCACATTTTCTATCCATCTTCTTCAAGTGAAATTCCAAATTGAATCCAACACTCCTTCTAGTTTTTATTCACCTATCTCAAAAACGTTGTCTTATGAATCCTTGGTATACGTTTTTTTCGTGTTCGTGTTAATTTAGAAACAAATGTGCCATTGCGTTTAGTAAAAGCATTATTAAACGGGTCACAGCGTTGCATCAAAAATCCCTCAGGCACAGCAGTATGCAGAAAATATCGATATCGATTTGCTTATTAGCGCAATAGATAACGAATTGGTGGGACAAATTGTGGATGTTAAATTAACTAATGGTGATACTGTTCAAGTATATGTAGAATAATGAGGAGAATTAATTATGGTAAAAGTGTATCTATGTACAGACAAAAAGAAACATTATACTATCCCAATTCCTGCTTTTTTACTTGAAACACTAATCAATATTGCTTTTTCTAATCTTATTTGGAAGCTTATTAATAGTCAGGCAAAAGATAAAACAGTTCATGCCATTTATACACATACACCTATTATAAAAGAAATGCTAAAAAACTTGGTTAAAGAAATAAAAAAAGACAAATGGACTGATCCGCTTGTAGATGTCACTTTAAAAAACGGATCGTATGTAAGAATAGAATTATCTTGATTCTTTTTATAAAAAATCGAGTGTGAAAAACATTTGAGAGATGTGCTATTCGAGAAGCGGCTCCGCTTCACTATAAATAAGAGAAAGTTTTCAAAGGAAATTCGAGTCTTTCCTTCTATAATATTACAACAACTATTTTTCATTAGTCTTCCATCTACATTTACACATATTTCATATTCAAGTTAAGAAGGTAATTTCTTTCTCCTAAACAAAACACGCATTACCTCTTATAGAAGTAATGCGCCTGTACTATTTCATTCACCCTTGATAGGTAATACCGTCTTTAGAAATAACAATATCCCACATTTTTAAGTTTAATTCATAGTAAAGTGCTTCTGGATATAGTTTTCTCAAATATTTATCAATCACAACACTTTCAATCAAATAAAGATTAAGTGATTCCATCCAAGTTTGAGGGTGATCTATATGATAAGCAACTGTGTTTAATACTCGTTTATTTGGTTTATGTGCCGCTGCTGCCACACATACCATCCACCAATCCCATGCTGGCTGTCCCATACAAAGACCATCATCTTCATAAATGGTGATTAAATCTCTGTCAAAAAAGAAATAATCGACTCCATTGCTTACTCTTCCATTTAGATTGTTTAAGTTATCTACATCCATTCTATGACCGTAAACTAGACTGCCAATTGATTCTTTATAGATAAAATCCATAAAATTGTCTTTAATTTCTAAGAAGTGGATATCTGAGTTCACAATACCACATACTTTATAATCCGTGCTGCTTAAATACTGCATAAAATCATAAATATAGATATATGGCTTTCCGAATTTTTCTTGTGCATTTCTGCTGATTTCTTGAAATTCTATCGTAGGAAAATATGGTTTCAGTGTATTAATTTCTTCTGCTGAATTAAGAGAAACTACTCTAAATCCTGCGTCTACCCATGTTTTTATTGCATTTTGTTGAACTTCCACTTTACCTGGACCAATCGATGTTGTAATAATAACTTCGTTTGTTTTCTTTTTATTCAATGTCTCAGCAGCATTATTATTTGTTGGTATTACTGGTTTCGCTGCTGGCGTTGCCTTCACTGCTTGGACTGCTGGTTCCGATACTGGCGTTGCCTTCACTGCTTTAGCTGCTGGTTTCGCTGCTGGCGTTGACTTCACTGCTTTGGCTACTGGTTTCGCTGCTGGCGTTGCCTTTACTGCTTTGGCTACTGGTTTCGCTGCTGGCGTTGCCTTTACTGCTTTGGCTACTGGTTTCGCTGCTGGCGTTGCCTTTACTGCTTTGGCTACTGGTTTCGCTGCTGGCGTTGCCTTTACTGCTTTGGCTACTGGTTTCGCTGCTGGCGTTGCCTTTACTACTTTGGCAGCCGCTTTCGGTACTGGCGTTGCCTTCACTACTTTGGCAGCCGCTTTCGGTACTGGCGTTGTCTTTACTGCTTTTGCGGCCGCTTTCGCTTTCAGTACTGGAGTTGCCTTTACTGCTTTGGCTGCTGGTTTTGGTGCGGATACTGGTCTTACCGCTTTCGGGATTGGCCGCGAATTTTGGATTGAGGGTGTTGTTGCGGCAATAGATGGTTTAGTTTGAGGGATAGTTGTGTTATTAGCAGCTACTGCTGGTACGATTCTTTTGCGTATTGTTCTTGTGTTACGATTAACCGAAAAAATTCTGTTTGGAATGGGTGTTGGCAGACTAATCTGCTTTTTAAATAACGGTGTACTGATAGAAATATTAAGCTGATGATTCTCACTTTCCTTATTTGATTCCCAATGTCTATGCAGTTCTAATACAATTCTTAGAACTTCTCTCACTACTCCCGCAACAGCTTTATCTAAAAGCCTTATAATGGACATTTTTTCATTTTCCTCTCCTTTTTTTAATAAGCATTAAGTTTTTATAAGGGCTTTTATATAAACTCCCCTCTTCAACTTTTCATTTGGCAAATTAACTATTTTTTTCAAATCCCTTTTTTTTCATTAGCTCTACCAATTTTTTCACATCTTGCGCTCTTTCTTTTGGACACACAATAATAGAATCGCCAACATCAATGATAATAATATCTGTAAGCCCAATTGTTGTAACAAGATTATCCAAACTGTATATGATGGAGTTTGTTGTATCAATGCCCACATGTTTTCCATATACAGCATTATTATTTTCATCTTTATCTATTGCAATAGAAAGGCTGTCCAAACTTCCAATATCATACCAATCAAAAGTACCTTTTACAGCAAGAAGATCTTTTGTCTTCTCAAGAACCCCATAGTCAAAGGAAGTATCTTGCAATTTTGTATACGCTTTTTCTAAAAGAGTTTGAAAATCCTTTTCTTTACTATGCACAAGTACAGAGGAGAGACTTTGGAAATGGATAGGCAAAAAATTCTTTATCCCCAACTTTAAGGCAGTTAATTCACCAACTACCATTCCGCTATTCCATAAATAACTTTCCGATTTCAAATATTTTGCTGCTGTCTCTACGTCTGGCTTTTCCTTAAACTGCACAACTTTTGATACTCCTTTTCCATCCCTAAATTCCTCAGGATTTATTTGGATATATCCAAAGCCTGTTGCTGGATAGGAAGGTTCTACACCGATAATAACCAATTTCTGATTACGTTCTGCAGCATCGTATGCATTTTGTATTGCCTGGAGATACTCGACATGGTTCTTCACATAGCTGTCAGCAGGAAGGAAGCATACTATTCCATTTCCTAATTTCCCTTCTAAATACAAGGAGGCATAAGAGATACATGCAGCTGTATTTTTTCTTAATGGTTCATAGATAATATTATTTTCTGGTATAACATTTTTTAATGTTTCTCGAGTTAGCTCTAGATATCTTTCATTTGTAATCACAAAGCAATTCTCTGGTGGTATAAGTGTACCTATTCGTTTCACTGTTTGAATAAGCAATGGTTCTGTGCCATCCATATTAATAAACTGCTTCGGCTTATCTTCTTTTGACAGTGGCCATAATCTTGTACCCGCTCCACCTGCCATAATGACTGCATATCTTTCCATATAGTCAGACTCCCTCTTTTTTGTCTATCCCATCACTTCCTCCATTTCTCTTCATTAGCTTTTATGCTCTTTTTTATAAAATTCGTAGGTTAACCTTAATCCTTCTTCTAGTTCCACTTTAGGTTTCCAGCCAAGACTGGTTAATTTCGTTACATCCAATAGCTTCTTTGGTGTACCGTCCGGTTTCGTCGGATCAAATATAATTTCGCCTTTATAATCAATCACTTTCTTTAGTAACTCTGCTAGCTCTTTAATTTCAATATCCGTACCTGTGCCGATATTAATATGTTCATTGCCATTATAATTCTTCATTAAAAAGACACAAGCTTCTGCCATATCATCCACAAATAAAAATTCTCTGCGCGGAGTGCCTGTCCCCCATAGATTTACAACGGGTTTATTTAAATCCTTCGCGGTGTTCATTTTTGTCATTATCGCGGGAATAACATGGGAGTGGATAGGATCAAAACGGTCATGAGGTCCATATAAGTTTGTAGGCATGACGCTTATAAATTTTGTTCCATATTGACTGTTAAAAAACTGACACATCTTTAAACCAGCTATTTTTGCTAATGCATACGCTTCATTCGTCGGTTCTAATGGTCCTGTTAATAAATAGTCTTCCTTTATTGGCTGCGGACAAAACTTGGGATAAATACATGAGCTCCCTAAAAACATAAGCTTTTTCACTTTATATTGATAAGCACTTTTAATCACATTACATTCCATAATTAAATTTTCTATTATATAATCTGCCGGATATGCATTGTTTGAACCAATTCCACCAACCTTGGCAGCTGCCATAAACACATAATCAATCTTCTCGTTTTTAAAAAATTGTTCGACTGCTGCTTGATTGGTTAAATCAAGTTCTTGATGTGTTTTTCCGACAATATTTTTGTAGCCTTTATTTTTAAGATTTCTTACAATAGCTGAGCCGACAAGCCCCCTATGCCCTGCAACATAAATCTTGCTGCCCTTCTCCATTACTCATACACTCCTTTCTAACTGATTGTCATAGATCGTTATTTTTTATCGCTCTCCACCATCATTTCAACTAGCTGCTCGAAGCTGACTTTTTGAGCCCAGCCGAGATTTTTTTTCGCTTTAGTTGGATCTCCTAAAAGCAAATCAACCTCACTTGGCCGGAAATACTTTTTGCTAACAACAATCAATTCTTTCCCGGTTTTTTGATCAATGCCTTTCTCATCTAACCCTTCACCTATCCAAGTAATGGAGATGCCTGCCTTCTGAAAAGCAATTTCACAAAACTCTCTAACCGTATGGGTTTCACCTGTTGCAATCACATAGTCCTCCGCTTTATCCTGCTGAAGCATCAACCACATTGCCTCTACATAATCACCGGCAAATCCCCAGTCTCTTTTCGCATTTAGATTTCCTAAAACAAGTTTTTCCTGTTTTCCCTTTAAGATATCTGCAATTCCAGTTGTAATTTTTCTTGTTACGAAATTTCTTCCTCTTCGTGGTGACTCATGATTAAATAAAATTCCATTACATGCAAATAATCCATATGCTTCTCGATAATTCACCGTGATCCAATAAGCATAAAGTTTTGCTACAGCATATGGACTTCGTGGATAAAAAGGTGTTTTTTCACTTTGGGGAACTTCTTGAACCCTTCCATAAAGTTCACTTGAGGATGCTTGATAAAATTTAATTTTTGGATTTACCTCACGAATTGCTTCTAAAATCCGCAAAGTTCCTATCGCATTTACATCCGATGTAAATTCCGGAATATCAAAAGAAACTTGTACATGACTTTGTGCGCCTAAATTATATATTTCATCTGGTTGAATTTTTCTTATTAAGGAATGGAAGCTTCCTCCGTCATTTAAATCTCCATAATGTAAAAAAAGTGTTTGCGGTGCATCTTTCTTTTGTTGTTCCATAAGATTATCGATTCTTTCTGTATTTACGATGCTGCTTCGTCTTACTATTCCATGAACCTCATAGCCCTTCTTTAGTAAAAATTCAGCAAGATAAGAACCATCTTGTCCATTAACCCCTGTAATTATTGCTTTTTTCAACGGTATGAACCTCCTTATAGTTAGTTACAATAAAGTATATTAAATGTTCCGCTGAACGCTTGTACAATAACCTATTATTCCCATATTTTTTTAGATTGCATAGACATCCACTCAACAAAATTCGCACCAATCTGCATGAAAAGAAGCAGTATTCCATTTTCATGGTCTAATTTTTAAGCAGGAAGCAGTCAGAATACACAAAGACTCCTCTGGGATTTGCGAGATAAGTGAGCCCCCTCAGAGCTGAGCTCCGAGGAGGCTCACCTCTCGCACCATGGAAAGCGAAGTGTATTCTGACTACGGACTCATTAAGAGGGATCACCTCTTTTCACGTTAGCCCAATTCAAGCCTTCAACTGATATCTATACATATTTTCAGCTTTTCCGACTCGGAACAGCTGCCAACAGATTTCCACACTCCAAAACTATTACTAAATAATTTTTCATAAAGACTAGCAAAATTATAATCTAAATCTTCTTTCTTTTTTTATTTACATATGCTACCATTCTTATGAAAAGAATATTTATACTAGGGGTGCCAAGTTAGGCTGAGAGGAAACATTCGACTATGTTTCTAACCCTTTGGACCTGATCTGGCTCGTACCAGCGTGGGGAAGTAAAGAATGTACACTCATTTTGCTATGCATGATATAAATGAAATTCTTTGTGTTAACTTCCAACTAGGTTCATATTATGAATCTAGTTTTTTTGTGTTGGCTTGTTTATTGATCTTGTCCCATTACTTAACAAGGGAGAGAGAATAAAAAGTGAAGAACAAAACGATTCAACAAGAAAACATTTCCATTATGTCTAGTTTTTCTGGAAGCAAAAAGGTTTATGTGAAGGGTTCCAGAAGCGATATCCAAGTACCAATGAGAGAAATCGAACTAAGCCCAACAACTGGCTCCTTTGGTGCAGAGGAAAATACACCAGTTCGAGTATATGATACAAGCGGTCTTTATACAGACCAAAATGCCACGGTAAATATCCGTGAAGGATTGCCCGCCATTCGATCAACGTGGATTGATGAAAGACAGGATGTCGAAGGTTATGAAGGTCGTGCCATTAAACCAGAAGATGATGGTCATAGAACACAGCATACAACAGAAGAAACCTTTCATTTATCCAGGAAACCAAAACGTGCTAAAGAAGGAAAAAATGTTACACAGCTGTACTATGCACGTCAAGGGATCATCACTTCCGAAATGGAATTTATTGCTATAAGAGAACAGGTTGATCCAGAATTCGTTCGACAAGAAGTAGCAAGAGGCCGAGCAATCATTCCAAGCAATATTAACCATCCTGAAAGCGAACCAATGATTATCGGAAAAAACTTTCATGTGAAGATTAATGCAAATATTGGAAATTCTTCTGTTACATCTTCCATAGAGCAAGAAGTGGAAAAAATGACTTGGGCCATTCGCTGGGGTGCCGATAACTTAATGGATTTATCTACTGGAAAAGATATTCACACAACACGAGAATGGATTATTCGCAATTGTCCAGTTCCTCTTGGTACGGTACCGATATATCAAGCGTTAGAAAAAGTTAATGGCGTTGCAGAAGATCTAACTTGGGAGGTTTATCGCGATACATTAATTGAACAAGCTGAACAGGGAGTTGATTACTTTACCATTCATGCTGGTGTACTGCTTCGTTATATTCCATTAACAGCAAAACGCGTTACAGGGATTGTGTCACGAGGTGGTTCTATTATGGCACAATGGTGCTTAGCCCACCACAAAGAAAGTTTCCTTTACACTCATTTTGAAGATATTTGTGAAATTATGAAAAAATATGATATTGCCTTTTCCCTTGGAGATGGGCTTCGTCCCGGTTCCATTGCCGATGCGAATGATGAAGCACAGTTTGCAGAGCTTGAAACACTTGGTGAATTGACAAAAATCGCTTGGCAACATGATGTACAAGTGATGATTGAAGGTCCAGGACATGTTCCAATGCATAAAATCAAAGAAAATGTTGATCTTCAGCAAAAAATTTGCCAAGAAGCGCCATTTTATACACTTGGCCCGCTCACAACCGATATCGCACCTGGCTATGACCATATTACGTCCGCTATCGGTGCTGCGATGATTGGCTGGTTTGGAACAGCGATGCTTTGCTATGTAACACCGAAAGAGCATTTAGGATTACCAAATCGAGACGACGTTCGCGAAGGGGTTATTACCTATAAAATTGCTGCGCATGCTGCCGACCTTGCAAAAGGCCACCCTGGAGCACAAAAGCGCGATGACGCCTTATCAAAAGCACGCTTTGAGTTCCGCTGGAGAGACCAGTTTAATCTTTCACTTGATCCAGAAAAAGCATTGGCTTACCATGATGAAACACTGCCAGCAGAAGGCGCAAAAACAGCCCACTTCTGTTCCATGTGCGGACCTAAATTCTGCAGCATGAGGATTTCTCAAGATATCCGCAACCGGGCAAAAGAAAATACTTTGTGTAAAACAGATATTATTGAAGAAGGTTTAAAGGAAAAAGCAAAAGAATTCGTAGAAAAAGGCAGCCACTTATATAGCTAAAACTATTCTTTCTAAGAACACTATTTTTTTCATCAATCAATTAAAATAACATTGCATAATATAGTGAATTCTGATACCATCATATAAAATTATATAAAGCGATGACAGAAACACAGTAGTCTATATCTCCCTGTTTATAGAGAGTCGATGAACGGTGCAAATCGACACAAAGATAAAGATGAATTACCTTCTAGAGCTTTCTTTGTGAACTATTTATAAAAAAGTGTAAGTGCCCCTAAGAAAAATGTTCGCTTCCTTCTACTTTTGGAGGCAAGCGACAAGACACACAAGGGCTAGGCGCTGGAGCTAGACACTCACCTAATTTGAGTACAAAACTCCTTAAATTTTAGTAGCAAAGAACGGAAAAAACCGTTATCTTTAATGAGTGGAAGAATGATGTTTATTCTTCAATTAGGGTGGTACCACGTGCATTATGCAACCACGTCCCTTTTTATAGGGGCGTGGTTTTTTTATGCCATTAAGTGGAGCGGACCCAGGTCTAAAAGTAGACTAAGCACCTATGAACACCTATTTGTGCCCTTACCCAAAAAAACAACAGGAGGAGAAATGAATGAGTACCTTTATGGAACAATTAACGGAAACACAATTACAAGAAGTAAATAGGCAATTAACTCTTTATCGCCAAGGCGTTCAAGAAATCGTTCCAGCAGATGAGTTAGCGGAAAAAATTGCAAAGTCGGTTCTTTCCGGTTATCCTCTTAAAATTAAATTAGGGCTTGATCCTTCTGCTCCTGATGTACATCTTGGTCATACTGTTGTTCTGAATAAACTAAAGCAATTTCAGGAAAATGGACATATTATTCAACTAATTATTGGTGATTTCACAGGAAAAATCGGAGACCCAACTGGAAAATCTGCTGCTAGAAAACAATTAACAGATGAAGAAGTAAAGCATAATGCACAAACTTATTTTGATCAATTCGGCAAAATTTTGGATATGAAACAAGTAGAGCTTCATTACAATTCAAAATGGTTATCTTCTCTTCATTTTGAAGATGTCATTCAGCTCGCTGGGAAAATTACGGTTGCCAGACTTTTAGAACGGGATGATTTCGAAGCAAGACTTGCAGCGGGCAGACCCATTTCTCTTCATGAGTTTTTCTACCCATTAATGCAAGGCTATGATTCTGTTGCATTAGATTCTGATATAGAGCTTGGAGGCACGGATCAGTATTTTAACATTTTAATGGGACGACATTTCCAAGAGAAATTTGGAAAAGAAAAACAAATTGCTATGCTAATGCCTTTATTAGAAGGATTAGATGGTGTGGAAAAAATGTCGAAATCAAAACATAACTATATTGGTGTAGATGACAAACCAAATGATATGTTTGGTAAAGCAATGTCCATTCCGGATTCTTTAATGGAAAAATATTTTGAACTGGCTACCGATTTACCTCCAGAAAAAGTTGCCGAAATCCACACAAATTTACAGTCAGGATGCTTGCACCCAAGAGATGCAAAAATGCTCCTAGGGAAAACAATTGTCCGTATATTTCATGGAAATGCTGCAGCCGAATTGGCAGAACAACATTTTAAAAAAGTTTTTCAGCAAAAGGCACTCCCTGACAATATTCCTGTTGTAGAATGGGCAGGAAAAAAGG
The DNA here is from genome assembly GCF_983173855.1 of Niallia sp. WK069_GA_01. Taxonomy (NCBI): domain Bacteria; kingdom Bacillati; phylum Bacillota; class Bacilli; order Caryophanales; family Bacillaceae; genus Niallia; species Niallia sp. WK069_GA_01. The sequence goes on along the minus strand of NZ_OZ470138.1, from coordinate 529,459 downwards.
AAGAAAGTATTGTAAATCTGCTTGTCTCCTTACAATTGCAACCATCAAAAAGTGAGGCAAAACGAATGATTCAAAATGGCGGTGTTCGAATAAACGGAGAGAAAATCGAGGATATTTCATTACAGGTTGCCATCACAGCTGGTCTTATTATTCAAGTTGGAAAACGAAAATTTGTAAAAATAACCATATAAGTGCAAGTTCAAAAAGATGGATAAAATGGAACACAAAGCTTGAGGAGACTTAACTTTGAGCAACGTAATACGGAAGAAGCGAAAGAAGAAATTCGACGTATCCTTTTTACCAGGCTTTTTGAACAACCTCTTCAAAAAAAGATTTTGGCATATCTCTATTAAAAAGAGCCGCCTATATGGTAAAGGCGGCTCCCATCTATTAATGAACATCAAAACTGACAGTACGTTTTTCTTCTGAACCAGTTTCTTCTCTCGGTTGTACTTTCGGCTTGCGAAGGAACATACTGAAAACAAATCCAGCTATTGCCAAACATGCAGCTAAAAAGAATGTATCGTTAAATCCAGCGTTCGCAGCTGCAATTTGACTCGTTCCATGTGCAACGTCTTTCATATGTGTATTAATATGGGATGTCAAATATCCTGTTAATCCTGCTACAGCAAAGGATACGACTACTTGCTGTGCTGCTGTTGTCAACGGTGTGACCCTGCTAACTAATTGACGCGGTGCTGCATTTAGCACATGCGTGTTTACAGGCATCATCGTTAGACCCATTCCAGCCCCCATCATAAATAAACAAACAATAATCATAGCAAGACTCGTATCAACATCCACTCGTGACAGTAGAAATAATCCTGCTGAAATCACACCAAGTCCTGTAAACGCAAGAGGACGTGCTCCAACTTTGTCAAATAATCGTCCGCTAATCGGCATAAAAATACCCGATGCGAGTGCCTGTGGAAGCAGGATAATACCCGTTTCAAGTGCTGTATAACCTCTAAGCTGCTGCAAATACAATGGAACAAGTATCATCGAACCGAATAATGCTACTTGTGCCAGCCATGCAAGAATGATTCCACGAGTAAAGTCCGTTGAACGGAATACTCTCAGCTCAAGAAGTGGCTGTTTTTGGCGCAGTTCAACAAATATAAAGGCGATCAATGCTATTCCACCAACCGTTAAACCTGTTATCGCAGAAGTTGAAGTCCAGTCTGACCCACCTTCACTTACACCATAAGCAAGCATGGAAAAAGCGATTGGAGCAATAATCATGCCAATAATATCAAGATGCGGTGTTTCCTGTTTTTCTGAAGGTGGAAGAAATTTAATTCCCACGATTAACGCAACAATTCCAATAGGCAGGTTAATTAAGAATATCCAATGCCAGCTAACATACTCTACTAACCAACCGGATAATACAGGACCTAGTGCTGGAGCTAACAGCATCGGGACTCCAAGAACCCCCATAATTGCTCCTCTTTTTTCAGGTGGAGCAAGCTTAAACACCATAGCCATTCCAATTGGAGCAACCATACCGCCGCCCAGTCCTTGAATCACTCGGAAAACAATCAACTGCATCGGTGATTGTGCAAACGCACATAATACAGAACCTAGTGTAAAAAAAGTAATCGTAAAAAGAAAGATTTTCTTTGCACCAAATTTATCTGTCATCCATCCAGCAAGAGGAATAACGGCAGATAGAGCTAATGTATAACCCGTAACTGTCCACTGAATTAGTTTAAGATCTGTTTTGAAAAAATCAACTAATTTTGGAATCGCAACATTCACAACTGTACTGTCTAAAATAACCATAATCATTCCAACAATAACAGCAAGGAGTGGCGCGATAATTGCTTTAATGGAGAATTCCTCTGAACTGCTGGAGACATTCTCCACTTTTGAATTAGACATATTTTCCTAACCAACTTTCTGTTTTCTATATTCTTAATCTCATTCTTTCCGAATATACGTGTTTATATTATAAGAAAAAAGTTTCTTCCTCATAGAATTAAACAACGTTTAAAACAATGTTTAAATAAAATTTATCCTTTTTCTTCCCAACTGTCAATATTTTTTTCTTACTGATAATAGAATGGAAATAACAGACCACCATCTTGACACATTATATCGAAAAGTATTATCGTTTAGTGGATAATACTTTCTTTCATAAACATTTGCATTGCAGCTTCTGTTGCTTTTTACCATACATGAACTAGTTGATAGGGGAGTCATAAGATGAATAAAAGCTCCGAAAAAGATAGAACAACAAAAGACAACATCCTAAATGCCACAGTACAATTAATTAAAATGGACGGACTCGAAACAGTAACATTGCGCAGAATCGCCGCTGCTGCAGATGTAAATCTTGCACTTATTAATTATTATTTTGGATCAAAGGATAAATTGATTAATGAAGCTTTGAAAGTAATGCTCGCTTCCTTTCAAGAAGCCTTTATCATTTTAGATAATTTTTCTATATCTCCGAAAGAACGTTTAAAGACCTTTTTAATCCAATATATGAACTCCATCAAAAGTTACCCTGAATTGATGAAAGAGTTACTTGGAAAAGGCAACATCTCCTTTGATTCACAATATGAATATAAAAATTATATGAAAACAATGGGATTAAATAAAATTAAAGCGACTTTAGAAGAGATTACTGGGGAGAAGAATTCAGATATGCTTACAATGATGATATTGCAAATGACTGCAGCCACCTTTCTCCCAACCTTAATGAGCTGCAAAAAAAACATTGCAATCGTTTGGAATCCTATCCCTGCAGAAGATCAAATTGATTTTTTCCTTGAACATTATTTGGCAAAGTATTCGTAACCTTGTGAAATAGGGGATAAAAGCAGCGAGAATCTGCTTTTATCCCCTATTTTTATCTTTATTATTTATGCCTTTCTGCGCAAAAGAATCTATATTAATAGTTTATTAAAGGAAATTTTAAAAATATGTAGAAAAGGTTTATGTAAGAAAGGATGTGATTTTAGTTGGTTTTAAATGAAATTGTCAAAGATACTAGACTTTGTAAGACGGAAGTATTATTAAATAGACTATTTGATCTTAACTCCAACCTTCGTATGAATCCTCGGGTGCAAAAATTACCTATGCATTTTAACCTTTGACACTTCTTTACATCGCCGTCTTATTAACAATCAGGAGGAACTTTCTTGATCCCATCTCCCAAGCAAAAAGACATCAGAGACAATTCACCCACTTCCTCACGCTTAACAAACTCCCTTCCACCCCAATCAACTATTTCATTATTTTCAGTCAGCCATCCACCATTATCAAAAAAATGCCTGCGAAAAAGGAGATTTTCCCGCAAGCATTTCTGTTATTCCGCGCTCCCCCCATTTGAAAACGCTTCATCTAATTAGGATTATGAACTTGTTGTTTCTCCACCATTTACATGTAGTACTTGCCCTGTTACGAAGCGAGAATCGTCTGAGGCTAAGTATACGTAAGTTGGAGCGAGCTCAAATGGTTGTGCTGCCCGCTGCATTGGATTGGATGATCCATAGACAGCGACTTGATCGGATGAAAAACTTGCGGGAATAAGCGGTGTCCAAATTCTTCCTGGAGCGACGGCATTTACGCGGATCCCTTGCTTTACCACATTATTGGCTAGTGCTCTTGTAAAACCAACATTAGCAGCTTTTGTTGCTGTATAATCAATCAGTTGTGGTTCCCCTGCATAGGTCACAACTGAAGAGGTATTGATAATGGAGCTGCTTGGCTTCATATACGGAAGTGCTGCTCTTGTAGTATAAAAATGAGAATAAATATTTACTTTAAAGGTATCATCAAACTGCTCATCCGTTATATCTGTTAAATTCGCCTGCTGAAATTGAATGCCTACATGATTACATAGAATATCCAAACGTCCGAATGTTTGCATCGTTTTTTCTACAATAGCAACACATTGTTTTTTCTTGCGCAAATCTCCCGGCATTAATAAACAGCGCTGTCCTAACTGTTCAATTCGCTGTTTCGTGCGATTGGCATCTTCATGCTCATCTAAATAAGCAATTGCCACATCTGCCCCTTCTTTTGCAAAAGCAATCGCTACTGCCGCTCCAATTCCGCTGTCACCACCCGTAATAAGTGCGACCTTTCCTTTTAGCTTCTCACTTCCTTTGTAATTTTTGTTCTCAATAATGGGGCGTGGCACCATTAAACTTTCTAAACCCGGCTGCTGTAATTGACGATTTTCCGGAAAATTGATGGGGATTTCTTCATATTTCGTTATTTTCCCATAGTTTGCATACAAAGGGTATGGATGTTCCTTCTTATTTGCCTCAAACATTTGCTGCGCCTCTTTTATTTGCTTTAATAGCTCAGACTGTTGATTACGCTGCATCTGCACTCGTTGCTGTTCCTGCATCTGGGGATGATAAGGATAATGCTGAGGGTTTCTTTGATAATAATACATAATAATTCCTCCGCCCTTTTAATAATCATAATGACACATTCTATGTAAAAAAAAGATGCGAGTGCCTGTATGAAAAAACTCGTACTTGCTCTCTCCTATACAATAATGAATACGCTATAGAGGAAACATTTAAAGGGGGTTCAATAATGCGATTTGAATACAATCCAAAAGTAAATCTTTTAATAAAAAAACAATCTAATAAAAAAGTAGACATGAGGTATTTGCAGCATAAATGGCAAATGCCCAAAATAGCACAAAGACCACCATACTACACCGATCCGAAATACGGTTTTCATTATCCTAATTTATAATAACCAGAAAAAAGCCTGTATGAAGTCTCTGCTTCCTACAAGCTTTTCTCTTTTCATATACTATGGGATTATTCAAAGGTTTTAATCTTGGCAAATCCGAAAGCAAAATGTTCCCAAATAATTTTTTCTACTTGTTTCGCTTCCTCTTCTTTACATTCTATAATTAAAATAACCTCCGCCTGCTTGTTCTTCCGCTTCCTTCTGGTTTTATTTTTTCTACGATGCAGAAAAACATCAATCAACACCCCAAAGATAAAACCAGCAATCGCACCAATTAATCCCCAATAAATTGGTCCCCATTTCAAGTTAAATCCACGACTTGCCGTAATAACAGAAAAAATAACAGCAAGAATCATACCTTTATTTATTAACGAATCTCCATCCGAACGATGAATCGTATCAAAGAGCTTCAGTTCTTGTGGTGAATTATCCAATGGTACAGCAAAAAGATTGGATACACCTATTTTTTGCAGTTTTGTTATTACAAGTTCTACATGAATAGAATGGTCAAATGTGGCATATATTTGCATTCATTTCACCTTAATACCTTTCTTCACTTTAAAACGCTTTGGCTGGAAATTCTCTATTAAAAAGTGACGCTGCTCCACTTGATGCAGTTTATTGTATTCAACGGTATTCATGTAGGATTCAAACATGCTAAAAAGATATAATGATGGCATATACATTAGCCACTGTTTATCCAATACTTCTGTAGATTTATCGATATTCCCTTGAAATAAATAATAAATGCCTTCAACAAAATGAGAATAATAATTAAAGACGATAATCATGACAAGTGTAAAAATAGCGGAAAAAATTTGGTGAAGATATAATTGCCCTAAACTTGGTAAAGCCATGGACCATGCAAGCGCAACTAATGGTCTCCTTTTATCTAAGTAATTAATTTCAAACGGTTTAATGATTAATGCAGGGATTTCCGGATTTCCTTTTTCTGCCTCTGCTAAGATTTGCAGATTATTCATTCCAATCGTTGTTCTATGACTGTCCCATATGGAAAAGAAATAAATAGGAATATACATAAAAACAGTATTTGGGTTTAGAACCGCTTTTGCCATTTCAATATTTCCTAAAAAGGAATATACCATCGCTTCATTTAATCGTGTCGATTGATTAATAAATACTTCCCATATGATAAGTGCAAAACCACGAGTATACTTATGTAATAAGATATGTCCAAATCCAGGAAATGCGAGCGACCAACATGCAATAATAGTAGGATCTCTTTTATGAATAAAAGTAGTTCCCCATATACTAACATTTGCAATTGGTCTGCGAACAGTTTTGTTAGTTGCCATAAAATTCTACCTCAACAGAAAGTATTTTATTGTATTATTAGCTACTTTCCAAAAAATATCCATTATCATCCTTTGTTTTTAAAACAAATCATTTTTCTAATCTCTATTGAAGCAGTATACTATTCATTAAAAAAGAAATAGTTCTAATTAACTATTCAGGTCATTAAAAAGTGTTCGCTCTCGATGTTTATCATCTAAAAAGAGAGGAACATCCAGAAGACATCGACGTAAGTGAAAATATGGAAAATCAACTAAATATGCCATAACTTTATATTTTTCGTTGATTGACAAGCGACTTTACTCCACTATCCAACTTTTTAGACACTCTGAATAGTTCTAATTAAAATTTATCATTTGGAGGAACATGATGAGCATTTACAATTTCTCTGCTACTGCTATGAACGGACAAGACAGATCACTAGCTGAATACAAAGGGAAAGTAGTTCTTATTGTTAATACGGCAGGAAGATGTGGGTTCACGTATCAGTACAAGGATTTACAAAAATTATATGATCGCTATAAGCATAAGAATTTCGTTCTACTAGGATTTCCTTGTAATCAATTTGATCACCAAGAGCCTGATAGCAATGAACAAATTCAAGCGAGCTGTATGATTAATTATGGAGTGAATTTCCCGTTATTCCGAAAAGTTAATGTCCGTGATGAACAAGCACATCCCTTGTTTACCTATCTTTCTGAAGCAATGCCTTTTAAAGGATTTAATAAATTTCATCCTGCTTCTAAAATTTTACTGCCGTTAATCGAAAAGAAGCATCCAGAATATTTAACAGATGACTATTCTATCAAGTGGAACTTTACGAAATTTTTAATAGACGCTAATGGCAATGTTACTAAACGTTTTGAATGTACAACAGATCCGATTGATTTGGAGCAAGATATTGAGAGACTTTTAGAAGAAACAATAGTCTAAGTTAATTACCTTTTTCCACATAAAAAACCCTATAGAAAATCTGTTTAACAGATTATTCTATAGGGTATATATAATTATAGATAACATTAGTTTTAAATAAATTCTTACATTGCTTGTCCAAAAAGGAAGATAAAAAGGTTTAACATGTCATTTTTACCGTACTTTTTAGAACAACCTCTTACAATCTTTTTGCACCATAATAATTTGCTTTCCAATATGTATTAGACAACTTGTCTATTTTAACACCTTGTGAAGAGCTATGTATAAATTTATTATCACCCATATATATTCCTACATGTGATGCACCTTTTTTATAAGTGGAAAAGAAAACCAAATCACCTTTTTTCAATTTCTTTTTCGTCACTTTTTTTCCTTTTTTATACATATCTGCTGCGGTACGCGGAAGTTTTTTTCCTGTCTTTTTATAACTGTATCCTACAAAACCGGAACAGTCGAATCCTTTTGGTGTTGTTCCACCAAATTTATATGGTGTTCCTATGTATTTCGTTGCAATGCTTGTAATCGATTTAGAGGATGCTGCGCTTGCTTCATGTCCCCCAAATATTCCAGTAAATAATAGCCCAAATGACAATATGCTCATGATAAAAACCTTTTTCATGCAAGTAACCTCCGTTGCGTTTCCTTTTTGTAAAGATTAAGAAAGTATACGTTTTCTTAATTTAGTAATACGTTTCCGTGGCTCACATCTATCATCTAGAGATAGTTTCTCATAATTTTCTATTAAATGGGTTACAGGGTTGTTCTATTTTTATTACAGCTAGATTACAATACTATCCAATAATAGTTATTATTTTTTTCCTTATCCTCTCAAAATATCCTTTCATCTCTTCTATCATTTAAAATAATTCCCTTTCTATGAAATTGAAATAAATAGTATACTATAATAAACAATAAAGACTGGACGAAACTAGATTGGAGGAATAAAAAGAGTGGATTTTATTGCAATTGATTTTGAAATAGCCAACGAAAATATGGACAGTGCCTGTTCCATTGGACTTGCATATGTTGAAAACAATGAAGTAGTAAAAGAACAGTATTTTCTTATTAAACCTCCCAATTTGAAGTTTGATGCTAGATTTACTGCTGTACATGGAATAAAGCAAGAAGATGTGATTGGGAAGAAAAACTTTGAAGAGGTATGGGAGCAAATCAAAGAGGATTTTTCCTCTTCTCTTATTGTTGCACATAATGCTCAATTTGATATGAGTGTACTATACTGCAGTTTAAAGACGTATGGCATTAAGGCTCCAAATTTTGAATATGTTTGCAGTATTCCTGTTAGTACAAGAGCGTGCAGGGGAGAAAAGGTTGGTCAATCCTTAAAGGAAAGAACAGCCCGTTTTGGAATTTCCATCGAGGATCATCACCATGCAGGAGCAGATGCACGAGCATGTGCTGAGCTAGTGATTGCTTGTGTAAATGCCAAGAACAGAAAATCTCTTCAAACCTATTGCCAAACATTCAGCACCATTCCGATTAAACAATTTGCTGATTTGAAACCGCAAACTACTTTTGGAAAAAAAAGCAAAAGCATCCGTAAACCCACCTTTAATCGTGTTGCGATTTCAGAAATTGCCGCAACAACTGATTCTTTTAATGAAAATCACTTGCTTTATGGAAAAAATATTGTTTTTACAGGTGATCTTTTGTCAATGGACCGCAAAGAAGCCATGCAAAAAGTAGTAGATATTGGCGGGATTATGAAAAGTGGTGTCAGCAGTAAAACCAATTATCTGGTCGTCGGCAAACAAGACCCAAAACTTGTCGGATCAACAGGAATCAGTTCCAAGGAGAAAAAAGCTTACGAATTAAAACAAAAAGGACTCGATATTGAAATTGTGCAGGAAGAAACGTTTTTAAAACTATTAAAGAATGAAGCAGTGCAAAAATAATAAATCGGCATCCATTAATTGGGTGCCTTTTTTTGTTAGATTCACGGTGCCTGTCTGCTATTTGCTTGCGGTATTTTTATCATCTTTACTGTAACTCCATTAAAATTTCATTATAAATTTTATTAATATAGTTTTATTTTTCTAAAATAAAGGTATAAAAGATTAGTAGATTGGAAATACTTTTTTTAAAAGGAGGAATAACTAATGAACATATCAACAAATAAAAATATTAAAGATTTTTTTAACAAGGAACATTTTGAACTTCATTCTTATCTTACTTATTTATTATTACATACAGAAAAATTAACGGTTAAAAATATGCATGCTGAATGAATACATTTATCTATCAAAAAACGAACTCCCTCGTAGGAAAAGAGTTGCCGACTTTGGGTAACGAGCATTAAAAATCGGAAAGTAGACATCTCTCAACAGCCTGATCTCTTTTTCCACACCAAGGGAGTCATTTTTTGGATATTCCCCTCCCTTTTTTAGCCATCCCACTCATTAATTTTCTTCTCCTTCACGGATTTTTACCAATTGAAATAAATCAATAATTTCTTGTGCCATATCTTTAAGCATAATAGCATTCATCAGATGATCCTGTGCATGCACCATTAATAAAGATAGATCCATCTGATTACCTCTTACTTCGTTTTGAATAAGGGCTGTTTGAAGATGATGTGCTTCCTTTAAAGCCTCGCCTGCTTCTTTCATCTTTTGTTCAGCTAAAGTAAAATCTCCATCTTTCGCAGCAGAAATTGCTTCCATCGCACAGCTTTTTCCGTTTCCCCCATGCAATATAATATGATAAATTACTTCTTCCATTTCTACCATTATTATCAGCCTTTCTATTTACCTTAGTTAGAGGCATTCACAAAAAAGGTAGCGCTTACATTTTGTTGTATAAAAAATACACTTTATTTTTTCACTGACTCATAATTTCATTATACGATAAAACGCTTACATCCTCAAGATGCATCTTTTCCTCCTTCCTTCGTATCATTTTCGCACTGTTCTCTGTTTAAATCGATGATCCGCCAAGATTTTTGTGCAACTTTTATACCAAAATTATTGTAAAAAAGCTTATTTTTTCCATAATCTTTTGGTAAAATAAGTATTAAGATTGATACCTAGGAGCCAATATTATGATACTTAATAGGAAAAGCGAGGAAAAAGTAAGCGAACTACTACAGATCATAGAAAACTTAAAAACAAAGTTAATGAAGTCAGGTATCACTAAAGGGTTGAACGATCCTCAAACTTTGCAAATAAGTGAACAGCTGGATATCTATATTATTAGGTATCAGAAATTAGTCTCCAAGAAATCCAATTACTAAGAAATCATTATACTAAGTAAGCCTTTCGTCACCTGTTAATCATACATCCATTCTTTTGAATTGATTGTTACAAGGTGACAAATTTCTCGCCTCCGGTTTGCAAATTGTTAACACTTGCAATTTGCTATATACGTTTCACTTTGCATTTATAATATCTACCTATCACTACACTAAGCACTTTTGTTAACGAAACAAGTTAATCATATCCTTTAATGCTGCAGCAGCCGCGCCCTTAGGATGGGATGCACCACCTAAGCAGCAAATCGTTCCCATTTCCTCTGTATGAAATAGAATCCCTTTATTTGTTCCTTTGACATGGATCAGTGGATTTTCTGGTTGTATTACTTTTGGTGCCACTTTCACTACTACTTCATCATTTTTGACCACTGCGCTTGCAATCAATTTTATTTCATTTCCTTTGATTTTTGCGTACTGCATATCAGCTTTTGTCACCTTTTCTATTCCTTCGATTGAAATATCCTGTAACGTTAATTGGGTATGAAGAAGTCCATTTGCGAGCAATAAGATTTTGCAGGCACTATCCAATCCTTGTATATCAAGTGCTGGATTCGCTTCGGCTATCCCCCGTTCTTGTGCCATCTTTAGGGCATGTTCAAAAGATAAGTTTTCTTCTGACATACTTGTTAATATAAAATTGGATGTGCCATTTAATATTCCTTCAATACTAGTAATCTGACAGCCAGCTAAACTGAAATCGCCAATATCCATTGTTGGAAGAGCGGCTGCAGTTGCTCCGCTATATTTTATTTCACAATTATTCTTTTTTGCCATTTTTTTAAATAGCGGCAAAGCATGTATAAGTGCACCTTTACTGACAGACACAATATGCATTTTTGCTGATAATGCATTGGTTATATAAGAAAGTGCCGGTTCTCCCGTTTCTAAGTCTGTTGGAGTGCATTCAATCAAAACATCCCCTTTGTAAACAGGCTGTTGAATTAAGATACTTTTACGTTTGGCGTATTGTTCTACTGCCTCTGATCCTTTTCCAAGAGTCAGCAAAAGGGCTAAATCAATGCCTTGCTCCTCATAAATCATGCCATTTAGACCAACTATTCCGACTACGTTATAATACGTTTGATATTCTTTTACTAATCGGTCTTTTTGTTGTTCAAGTAAGTTTACTAATTCTCTTGCAACCGTACCATACCCGGTAATGATCACTTTTTTTTCGACTATATCTTTATGCATTTGTCTATCCTTTCTTCCATTATGTTATCGTTTATCTGCTATTATACTAATTCTGTATCACTAGCCTATTTTCCTTTCCCTCTTTTTCTTAATGTAAATAAAAATTTTTTCCTAGTATAAATTATGTTTGGAAAAAAGGGCTTTACAAGGAAAACACTACCGTGAAAAATAAACAGAAAAGGCGAGTGTCTGGCAACAGAAAAAAGGCCTCCTATTTAGAAGACCTTTTTCAACGGACAAATAACTATATCTGTTTTCTATATATTTCGACAAACAGAATATGCTATCGTTCCTTTTTTCTTATAAATACTTGCGGTGCAGTGCTTTCCCGTCATACGTGTACAGCATATTTTTATCTTCCACAATTGTTTCCATATGGACATTTCGTCCCCATAATTGATGAATATATGGAAGTACTTTTTCTAAATATTTTAAATCAAGCTCTATCCCTTCAAAGCCATGTTTTAAATAAAGTTCACCGTTTTTCATATAATCTCCATCATTTACTGTGATATATGGGAAACCTCCATTTACCCTCATGCTGACAAGCTGATCTCTCACTTGCTCCCAGCCTTTATCAACTATTTTGTAATCTCTTCCCTGTTTTTGGAAAAGGTACATATCTTCCCGCATCACTAAATCTTTCGTTAAATAATTGCGTAAAAAGGATATATCTGATTCGATTTCACGTACTTCAAAGATCTTTTCTCTGCCTGAATTAGGTTGTACGCCTCTTCGCTTCATTTCTTCTGTTGGATTATTATAACGATCCTCAATATCTTCAAATACTTTCAATCCTAGATAGTAAGGGTTAATGCCTGTTTTCGAGGGCTGTACCACTCCAGCATTTAATTTTGCAAATTCAATTGCTTCTCCGCTTGTTAAATCTAACTCCCGTATTATTCTTTGATGCCAGTAGGATGCCCAGCCTTCATTCATAATTTTTGTTTCTAGCTGCGGCCAAAAATAGAGCATTTCTTCGCGCATCATCGTTAGAATATCCCTTTGCCACTCTGTCAGCTCTCTACTAAAGCTTTCAATAAAAAGCATAATGTCCTTTTCAGGTTGCGGCGGAAATTTTTTGACTACCCTTGTTTTTGATTTTTTCGGTTTATTGCGATCATCTAAACCCCATAAATCATCATAGGGAGAACTTGATGTCTCTTCTACTTCTTCATATTCTACATCGGACATGCTCCAGGCAAGTTTTGGCCGCATTAAAGATGGATCAATATGCTCTTCAATCGCAAGTACAGCATCTAAAAATGTTTCGACTTCGTGTTTTCCATATTGTATTTCATATTGACGTATACGATCAGCAGTCGCTGCCATGCTTTCCACCATTTCCCGCTTTGTATTTCCAAAGCGAGTGTTGTTTTTAAAAAAGTCACAGTGTGCCAAAACATGGGCCACGATTAGTTTATTATTTATAAGAGAATTACTGTCTAATAAAAAGGCATAACAAGGATTAGAGTTAATAACTAGTTCATATATTTTGGATAATCCTAAATCGTAGTGCAGCTTCATTTTGTGGAATTGTTTTCCGAAACTCCAATGGGAAAAGCGAGTCGGCATTCCGTATGCACCGAATGTATAAATGATATCGGCAGGACAAATTTCATATCTCATCGGATAAAAATCCAGCCCAAAACCTGTGGCGATTTCTGTAATTTCTGAGATAGCTTTTTGAAGTTCTTTTTGTTCTACTGCATTCATTCCTTTCTCTCCCTTCACCGTCTTAAATTAATGTATGAAGGAAAAACAAGAATGATGAATTAAATCCTATTTTATTTTAGGACGAAGTCTAATAGAAAGGAACCACCTCTAGCTTCTCAGTTATCAGGCAAAGAGATTATCTGTTTATCTCAACAATCCTCATTTAATCACAATAGTTTTATTCCAAAATGTTTTTCACTTTTTTAACAACAAGTGAGGAGCCGCCTCTTCCTTGCACACCTTCTATCATCATGGAAATCAGAAGATCTTTGTCTTTTTTGTTATAAGCAACATACCAGCCATTCTCCGTACCTTTTTCACCTTGTTTTGCTTTTAATTCTGCCGTTCCTGTTTTCCCTGCCAATGTTAAGCCATTAATTTTTCCAGAATGAGCTGTTCCACTCGGACTGTCAATCACTTGTTGAAGATCATTTGAAATAATATCAGCCGTTTTACTGCTCATACTATTTTCTTTCCCGATCTGTCCTGCTTTTTCACTTGAAAGCAATATCGGTTTTATAACATTTCCACTATTTACAAAAGAAGAATAAGCTGTTGCTAAATGAAGGACACTTGTTTCTACTTGTCCTTGACCATATCCAGAATCCGCCAATTGAATTTCTGTATCCAGCTTGCCTATTGTTGGTTTTTCTATTGGATATGGATAGGAAAAATCTTCTTCAAATCCGAATTTTTTTAATTCAGCTGTATACTTATCTTTTCCTAAATCAAGTGCTGTTTGTGCAAAGTAAATATTATCGCTATATAACAAAGCGTTTGCTAGATTAACAGGTGCTGTACTGCTATGTACTCTTGTTACATAATAGCTACCCCATGATTTATTTTTCTGCCATTGTTTTGTTGTAATCTTCCGCTGCTGTTCTGGGGTGATAACTTTCTCGGTTAATGCAGCTGCAGCCACAATTGGTTTTAATACAGAACCAGGTGCATATGTTAATTTAAAACGATTCGTAAATGGATCTAATTTATTGTTGTTATACTTTTCTCGATCTGTAGAAGTTAATCCAACAACCATTTTGTTTGGATCATATGCTGGACTGCTTACTAACGCTAAAGTTTCTCCAGTTGTCGGATTAATCGCTGCAGCAGCTCCAGCGTCACCATCCATTTCATCGTATATTTTTTTTTGCAAATCTGCATCTATTGTTAATTTTACACTTTCACCATTTTTTACTTCTTTTTCGGCTAAAACCACATTCGATCCATCTGCCTTGTTAATGGATATTTTGAGTCCATTTGTCCCTTTTAACTGCTCTTCAAACACTTGCTCTAAGCCTCTTTTTCCAATAACATCCGTACTGGCATACCCTTTTTCCTTTTGTTTCTCTAATTCTTCTGCTGTTATATTACCAATATATCCAATCAGATGAGCGGCAGCTTCGCCATAAGGATATATTCTGCCTTTTGAATTTTGTTTTTGTACACCAGGCAATGCGAAGAGCTTCTCTAAATAGGCTTGATCACCAGTTGCGACCTTTTTAATTGGTACAAAATAACTTGGCTGAACCCAATTAGCATTTAACGCCTTTTCAATCGTCTCCTTTTTAATATCGAGCAATTTTGCAAGTTGTTCAATGACCATATCTTTATTGTCACCAATCTGCTCTGGGACAAGTCCCACTTCATAAATTACACCATTCATTGCCAAAGGATTCTCGTTTTTATCGACAATAGAGCCGCGTTCTGCTTCCATTGTTTGTAATGATACTTTATCATCTGCACCTAAATCGGCAAATATATAGGTCGTATCCCAATCAATATACCAGTTTTCTTCTTTCTCTTTTTCCTCTTTTACTAGCGTAGCATCTTGGTCAAAGCTAATCTCGCCGGCTGCGCTATTCATTTTCACGGAAAAAGGAATAGAGGCAGTCTCTGCTTTATCAAAATCTTCGTCTTTTGAAGGTTTTGTGTAGGTTGTGTTTACATCCTTTATTTCTAAATCGCTGTATAATTTTTCATAACGAGAAACAAAATCTTTTTTCGAAATGGATTTTTTTGCTTCTTTTGATAGAAATCCATACATATCCTCAAACTTTTGATCATTCCATAACTTGATATATTGTGAAAGCCGTTCATCAGGAGTTGGTTCATTTTTACTGCAGCCAACCACTCCTATTAGTAAAAATATAAGTAAAAACACTACAAGTTTTTTCATTACCTTTCCCTCCTAATTTATAGGGTATGATTAATTGACTATTAAACGGAACTTCTGGTGTGCATATTTTTCTGTATATCAAAGGGCGCAGTGTAGCATCCACTGTTTATCAAGCTAAACTTCAAAAAACAGATCCTTTCTGTAAGGCTACCCTGAAAAGTTGTGCTCTTAATTTGGTCCGCAGTCAGTATACACTTCTCTTTCCATGGGGCGGGCAGCGAGCCTCCTCAGAGTTTTGCTCCGCGGGATTTCGTCTGTCCCGCAGTTCCTATTGGCGTCTTCGTGTATTCTGACTGCTCTTTTTCTTCAAATAATTACCAACTTATCTAACGGCTTATTTTCATCTTTCATGATGCATTTTGTCCACTGGGTGTCTACCTTCAGGATCTTAGAAAGTTTTTTTCTACTAGCTTCTGAAAAAGCTTTTTGTTTACATCACTCTATTTTCTGGACGTCCTTCTTTTTTCGTTTTCTGAACTCGTGGATTTCGATAACGATAGTTTTCTCCTACCCATAAAATTGCTAAACTTAGAGATAAAAGGATTAGTGTTATTCCGATAATGGAAAAGGATGGATTTGCATGCAATTGTGCTACAGTTACTTTTATCAAAAGTTTCCCACTTTTATTATCATAGGAATATTTTTTTAAAGTGGTTTGATAGAAAATATTATTTTCCCTTTTAAAATGTTTATATTCCAGTGGTAGGTATTCTGGATACACATACGTAAGGCTACTTTGTTTTTCGCTGCTTTTAATCGATATCCAGATAGCTTCTATCGTTTGATTTTCATCTACGATAGTCGGAATAATAGATTGATTCTTCATTCCTTTTAATGCAAGTATATCCATAGCTTGCGTAATCCTATTTATTTCCTTTTCTGCAACAACTTTATTCCAACAATATACACTTCCAAGAATGAAGCTTCCAATCAAAAATAGTAAAATACTTATTGTTAAAAAAGTGTTTTTCGTATATTTTTTTATCTTGTATTCATTTGCTAATTCCGTTAAAACACTTTGCGGAGACTCATATTCCCTAATTGCCAGCTCGACTGCAATTTCCGGTGAAAAATCTTTTTCTATATATACATTCATTTTGTCTTTTATACTTTCATATAACTCTTCTTCCACCTCTAATTTTACACTATATGGCTCTTTTAAATTATTTTTTACTTGTTTGCAAAAATGGCGGATTTTTTTATCTGCTCTATAAATATTTCTTGTCATGGAGTTTTCCTCCCAAAAATCGATCTATTATTATTTTAAAAACTCCCCATTCTTTTTTCTTATTTTGATAGTACATAATTCCTAGATCAGTAATTTCATATATTTTTCTTCGGCCTACTTCTTTATTCTCTATCCAAAAAGAGCGAATATACTCTTTTTTCCCAAGACCTTTAAGTGAACTAAATAACGTCGATTCTTTTATATCAAACTTTCCATCACTATAATTTTGTATTTCCTTTGATATTTCCACTATATACATGGATTGTTGATCAAGCAATGATAATAAAATCACATCCATATATCCTCGTAAAATTTCTTCTTCAAAATCCATTTGATACACTCCTCACAATCTATAAAAATATAATAGTAAAAAATACAGAAAAATCCATGGAAATAATTATTAATTTATTAGTAAATTTGGTATAGTTATATTGTAATACAAATACCAATAATAGGAATTTAAGGAGGAAACAAGTATGAAACGTATTTTTTTAGGCTTTGTGTTTTTAATTGGAGTGATTATTTTCCCTTCTCTATCATCAGCAAGTATAATGGAAACAGATGCTTCATTCATCCTTACAGACTATCTTCAAGCTGTTAAAAATCAAGATGCTGAAAAAATGATTGATTATGTACAAGATGAACGCTATACGGAAAGTAAAGATCCCCAATTAACGGAGTATTCAGAAAAAGTCCATATGCAACAATTAGTTAATTATGAAATTGTACAATCACAATTCATAGACGCTTCTAATAAGCAATATGACGTTTTATTAACTTTTGATAATGGAGAGATTTCAAAAGTCTCCTTCACCATGGTTCGTTATAATAATGTTTGGAAAGTACATATTCCTTTGGATTCCTTAAAAAAACAAGAAGACTATGAATTGATAGAAGAAGGTACTCCTATTGCTCCACCTACATCCAAAGCACCGCTAAAAGGTACACGCGGAGTTCCAAGCACTACCTTAACCACTTGGAGCTTTTCAAATAAAGCAAGTGATACTACTTTCTATTTAGGAAATATATTTAATATTACCGGTAAAAATGCAACTTTAACGGGCACACAAACACATAAGTATGTTTCACAAGATCTAGCTGTTAAAATTACCTATCAAGTAGTTCAGAAACATTGGTACGGTGATACTGTTTGGAGTGCTGCAACTAGATCAGGGAACGGTTCCTTTAGTATTGATTTAATTGGTACTGGCAACATGACCGGTCTAACTATTAAACTCCAGACGGGTTCTAGCCCTATAGAAAACATGGGCTATTCAGGCAGTGGCAAACTGATACAATATAATTAATATTAGTTTTCCCCGACTTTTCTTCCCACTAATATTATATCAATAATAGTAGATTCATGTTCTTTTATTGAACTATTCTCCTATTTTTTTGAAAATAAAAGCAGCCAGCATTACATCTTCATTTGTTTTGCTGGCTGCTTTTTTGCTACACTTGTAACAGGTGATTATGTTGAAAAAGATTATTCTTTTTGATGGAGTTTGTAATTTATGTAATGGGTCTGTTCGATTTATTATAAAACGCGACCCTGCTGGAGTTTTTGTCTTTTCATCTCTTCAGGGCGAAAAAGGACAAAAACTGTTAAAAGAATATAAAATAACCGAGCATTTAGACAGCATTTTATTAATAGAAGACGGAACATGTTATAAAAAATCAGAAGCTGCACTCCGAATCTGCCGGCATCTAAAAGGAGGGTGGAAACTCTTCTATTTGTTTCACTTCATTCCTTGTTATTTTCGTGATCCTATCTACGATTATATTGCTCGTAACCGCTACAAATGGTTTGGAAAAAAAGATAGCTGTATGCTTCCCACAAAAGAAAATAAAAAACGCTTTCTCTAGCAAAATAAAATATCTAGCTGAGAAAGCTTTTTTATAAGTGCTATTTCTATGCATAAATCCATATTCTATTCTAAAAAGGCATTGCTTTTTTCAGGGTAGCCAACCACAGAACATGAAAAGAAGCAGATTTCTAAAATTTATAAGCAGGGAGTAGCCAGAATACACGAAGACTCCTATGGGATTTGCGGGACAGGCGAGACCCCGCAGGAGTTTACTCCGAGTAGGCTCACCGCTCGCCCCATGGAAAGCGAAGTGTATTTTGGCTGCGGACTATTCGAGAGAACCAAAACCATTTTCAGAATAGACACCCCTAAAAACAAATTTGTACCATGTTACATGAAAAGAAGCAGATTCCTTAAATTTATAAGCAGGGAGTAGCCAGAATACACGAAGACTCCTGCGGGATTTGCGGGACAGGCGAGACCCCGCAGGAGTTTACTCCGAGGAGGCTCGCCGCCCGCCCCGCGGAAAGCGAAGTGTATTTTGGCTGCGGACTATTCGAGAGCATCCTCTTGCAAAAAAAAACGAACCCTCTTTCTTAATAAAGGTTCGTCTATTACATATTATTCATATTCTCTTTTCCTTTTATTTCACTTTTTTTAAACTAGTTGGAATCTTCGGCAAATGAATCAATGGGCTTGATGCTTGAACAAACATTTTTGACATAGAAGATGTTAGATTCGATACATATTTAGCAGTCGCTTTTTTCATACTTCTCACCCCCTTTCAATCCATCGTTTAAGCGGTGAATACATTTAATCACAAAAGGAATGATTGTAACGCTTTGTAAAAACACTCCGATTAAAAAGACATGGAAATGAAAAACAAACGCAAGCAAACTACTAAAACCTAATAAACAGAAAGCAAGATTTTTTTTCTTCCGCTCCCAACTTTTTGTATGAACTACTTGATCTGGTTCGTAAAATGGCGCATATCTTACGAATAAAAAAACAGCAGCTATTGTATAAAAAATAAGGGTTTTATAGGTAATAGGCAAATAATCGCCAACTATCATTAACAGTGTACTACATAATGAGCAGACAATTGCATTATTGAAATGTGGTCCGCCTGTAAGCAATCGCATAACCATAAAAGAAACAGCAATAGCAACTACTTCAAATGGTTTTCCTATGATAAAACCAGCAACAAATAGTAATAGCATCGTACTAAATAAATTAAGCATAATCGTGAAGCCAAAAATCAACACATCCTGTGGTGCTGTTTCTTCAGGATTCCATTTTTTTATTTTACCCGCAAGAACTACCGCATACCGCTCTATCATTGTTTCAACCCCTTATAGGATAGGAATTAGAATCTTAACACTAACTGGCTCTAAAACAATATTTACAGTTGCTTTATTTTGTTTTAATTTTATAATGGCATCGAATAGACCTAGCTCATTATTACTTGGATCAATAGAAAGATTTGCTGAGATGGAATAAACGAATTTTTTTTCTGTTATTTCTAAGTTGAATTTAATTAACTTCTGTTCATCAAATTGGGAATGAAATAACGAGATAATTAAATCATCTATTATTAAACTTAAGTTTCTGATATGGCTTAGACTAGTGAACTCTTCTGAGCTTATTTTTGTATCAATCAACAGCTCTATCCCTAATAAATCTGCTAGTTTTCTTTTATTAATCAAAAAAGAAAATAAAAGTGGATCAAGTCCTTCCATTCCTTCTCTGAAATCCTTCTTCTTCCAATTAATATTTATCTGCTGCAGCTGATGTGTATCAATATACTCTGTAATAATAGAAGCAGAGCCCGATTTGTTTAATTTTTCAATTGCTCTAAAATGCATCACATATTCCTGCTTTAATTTTTCCACAAAGGTGGCTACTTGTTGTTCTTGATCCAAGTAGAACTTCTTTGCAGTTAGTATTTGATTCATTTGAAGTCGGGAATGCAAAATTAGATAGCATAGCATCATTCCAAATAAAACAATGATACTCAGCAACACAAATGAATACTTCACTTGTTCATCCACCATTAGTACTGCTGCACCAATACATATGAATAAATAAGTTAGAATAAACAATAGTTGGATAATTCTTTTTATCTTTTTGTCAAGATTATCTGCCTTTAATTGATACCTCAATTCTGAGATTTGCAGCTTATTGTGATATAAGAGATAACAAAAGAACAATAATAAAGAAATTGTAATCATCGGAATAATTACTGCGAAATTAGTCATCTGAAAAAGCCGTAAATAACTTCCTTGCAGAATACTGGTAAACAGTTCTATAATGAGCAGCTGCAGGAATAGATAAAAGCCGTATCCGATACTTGTTAATGCAATAGCTTCTAGATTTCTGGTTTTCATTCCAAATTTAATTAGAACAATTAAAATGATTATTTGCAGACCTACTATTACTGGAACTGGAAAAGAAGTAGCATGTAGTACGATAGAAATAATGCTCATTAATGCAGATTGAATTATTATATTTTTCATATAATTTTTATATTTATAACCTAGGAGAATAAGGGGAAAAGAAATTAATCCAGCCCATTCTATTAGAGATACTACAAAAGTTATTATATAGCTCATAAACAATCGATCTCCTAACTGCTTTAAAACAATTACTTTTATATGGAAACTGCACTAGCATCATTAGGTTTAAAATGCAGATTTTCCATTTTGTATGATGGCAACTAAGTGAGGTGGACATGAAGTTTTATGTGTCGAAAGAAGTATGCCGACTTTCAGGAATAGATATCGTTATATTTACTCCTTCGTTTAATTCACTGCTGATTTCCAATTGGCCATTTAATGTTTCTACAATGGTTTTACATATTGGCAGGCCTAAACCGGTCCCTTCATCTTTTGTTGTATAAAAGGGATAGAAAATATCTTCCAGTTGCTTTGGAGAAATGCCTGGACCATTATCTTTAATGGAAATGACTATTTTTTTATTCTCTTTAGCCGCTTCAATTGAAATGGTTCCATTTTCTTCAATAGCTTCTCCAGCATTTTTTATTAAATTAATTAATAATCGTTCAAAACGGTTTGCATTCCCTGATATATAAAGGGAACTACCAACGTTTGTATGAATTGTAATATTTTTCTTTTCGAATTGAAGAGAATAAATAGTAACAATTTTTTCAATACTGTGCTTCACATCAATAATAGTTAAATTATCATAATGTAAATGAGATTTGGATAATGTAAGCAACTCTTGTATAAGCAATTCAATTCTATTTGCTTCCTCACGAATAATAGAAGAATAATGGGCGATATTTGTTTCTGATTTTGCCTTAGCTTCCTTTTCTAAATATTGAGTGAAACCAATAATAGTAGTGAGAGGATTTCTAATTTCATGAGCAAAAAAAGCCGCCATCTTTCCTATTTCTGAGTCAAATTTGTCACTAGATAACTGTTGATGTTCTGGAATATATGTCGAATTTGCTTTCTCTTTGATTTTCTTTTTTCTTTTTGACCATTTTCGGCTGAATACACGTATCATAATGAAATCTTGCACTCCTATTGAATTCATCTAATAGTCTAAAATATTGCATACTGTATAGGTATACTTAACTATTCGCTATCCTGTACGCTTATCCCTTTAAGATTCTACTTTTTTTATAAAAAAAGGAATTTTTTTCAATTGTTGTTATCAAAAGCCGCGATTATAAGACTACTCTTCTATTGAAATAGTAACCTAATCTATATCAATAAGTAAAACATCTTTGAATAATATTATCTCAAGTTATTTTCGTATGGATTTTTACTTTTAAATGGCAGCCCTTTTTACACTTTTACTTTAAGCCATATTCACTGAGGATAGGTGCTTATCTACCTTGGGTAATAATTTCTGATAATAAAAAAAAGACCGCTCTCTTCTTGAGAAAACGGCAGAAAATTGGAGATAAAAGGACTACTCGTAAAACAGATAAAATGGGGCTTAATAGAAATAATTATTTCTATTAAATTGCTCAATTAAGTTTTATGATGCTATCCATAAAAAGAAGGCGTAGGTGGGCTCTTCTTTAAACAAGTATAGAAATAGCAAAAATATTCTTAATATATTGCGGTAAAATCTATTAAACCATATTATATAAATAGATGTATTCGTGGTTTCAACGAATTTTCAGCCGGTTTTACTTATTAATCTCCCTTTTTTTCTTGAAAATACTTAAAATTATAACTTTAGGAATATTTTATAGGAAGTGATACATTGGATTTTTCAGCTGTTGGTGAAAAAATAAAAGAATTGCGTAAAGAAATGGGATTATCTCAGAAGGACTTAGCTCATAATATTTGTACCCAGGCACAAATAAGTAAAATTGAAAAAGGAGAAGTCTTGCCACTATCCTCTACTTTATATTTAATTTCCCAACGTTTAGGAATAGATGTTAATTATTTTTTTGATATAGGTTTAACCCCTAGGCTTGATTATGTGTTGGAAACAAGCAGACAATTAAAGGCTGCCCGTAGAAGTACTGATTATAACACAATTAAACAAATTGTCGAAGCCGAAGAAAAGAATCCGCTTTTCACTCGCAACAAAAAACATTTTCAAATTTTACTTTGGCATAAAGCAATTTATGAATATGAAGTAGACCGTGAATTTCAAAAAGCCTTGCAGCTTATTGATGAAGCTATCCAGCTGACTTTTGATAAAGTATATTCTGAAAAAGAAATTGAGATATTCATTAGTAAAGGAATTTTTCATTATGAAGAAGGTTTAATAGAGGAAAGTTTGCAAATTTATTATAAGGCATTTGATCATTTAAGTCATATTCCTCATTTACAGGACGATACGATAAAAAGCAGGCTTTATTTTAATATTGCTAAATCACTTACCGACTTAAAGCAATATGATACTTCTATTACTTATTGCAAGGAAGCTATTAATTGGGCAATCAAGAAAGATAATCTCTATCTTCTTGCACATTTTCACTACCATATAGGTTACAACTATGAGCTTCAAGAGAAGTTTCAGCTTGCAACAACATATATGAAAGAGGCACTTCTTATTTTTCAACTAGTGAAAGATAATCGATACAAAGATTATATCCAAGATAAAATTAATCGTTGGAATGTATAAAAATAAATGCGTTGTGCTCCCTTTACCATCGCCTGAATACAAATGTTCTGACCGATAAGGTGAAACTTCCCCATTAATGGTAGTTTCGCCTTATTATAGCTAAATACCTATTTACCTCCTCTATCTTTTCTACTATCCAACACATTTTTTATTTTAAGGTAAAAAACTACCAAAAGTGTGATTATAGTCCTATTTTTGTTGTTTCCGCTCTTTTTTATTCTATAAACCAGTGCTATAGACTTTCCCTATATGATAGTATAGTTTCATAGAATACTAATTATTGGGAGTGAGTGTTAAACATGAAGAAAAAAGTCACAACCTTGGCGACTGCGGCTCTTATTTCAACCGCTTTCACTTCAACTGCATCTGCTAGTACTTATGTCGTAAAAAAGGGAGATACCTTAAGTCATATTGCAAAAAAATATAACACTACTGTCCCTATTTTAAAATCCAATAATAAACTATCATCTGATACTATTTTTATTAATCAAAAATTAACAATTGGGAAAAACTCTAACAAAACAATTAAACAATCTTCTATAGCAGCTAATAATTCTAGTAGCACCTCTTCGTCAACAAAAACATATAAAATTGTGTCTGGAGATACAC
The DNA here is from genome assembly GCF_983173855.1 of Niallia sp. WK069_GA_01. Classification (NCBI taxonomy): domain Bacteria; kingdom Bacillati; phylum Bacillota; class Bacilli; order Caryophanales; family Bacillaceae; genus Niallia; species Niallia sp. WK069_GA_01. The sequence continues at coordinate 505,379 of NZ_OZ470138.1, read as the reverse complement.
TGCTTAAGATTGCCAATAAATTTTCTATCTCATTAGCAGAATTAAAACAGTGGAATAACTTACATTCTGATCTTATTTTTCCTGGAAAAGAGTTAATAGTTTCTCATTCTGCTGCAAACTCTTCTAGTGAAAATACGGAGTCTTCTCATCAAACAAGTGCAAGCGAAACTACACATCCTTCTATTTCACAAGCGAGTGTATCCACTTATAAAATTAAAAGCGGCGATACTTTAGGGAAAATTGCAGCAGCCTTTCAGACTACCGTAACTCAATTAAAACAATTAAATAATCTTAAATCGGATTTGATTTTTCCTGGTCAACAATTGAAAGTAACAGCGTCAGGCAGTACCCCAACAGAAAACGTAGAGAGTAAAGAACCGGAAAAAGAAAATGAACCTACCTTTATTTCCAATCCAGCAAACAATGCTCCTGCGGTCTCTTCTGAAGTAGCAGTTGTTACAGAAGCACAAAAATTGATTGGGACACCATATAGCTGGTCCGGCACAACTCCTGATGGGTTTGATTGCAGTGGCTTTATTTATTATGTGTTTAATAAAGCTGGGCACCCTCTTAATCGTTTATCTGCTTCAGGTTTTTATGATCGCAGCTATTATGTTGATTTCCCTCAAGTTGGCGACCTTGTATTTTTTAGCAATACTTATAAGGAAGGCATTTCCCATTTGGGCATCTATGTTGGAAACAACTCCTTCATTCATGCCGATTCATCGGGCGTCCGTATTACAAGTTTAGATAATACATATTATAAAAATCATTTCGAAAGCTTTAAAAGATTATATTAATAACCAAATAGATACTCCCTTACTATAAGGAAAAAACAAACAATTCCAGAGCGTCGAAAAAGTAAGACTGCAAACTCTCAGGATTAAAGGATGCAAAGCCAAATTGACGTTGCCATAGGAAAGTGGAGTATATACCGGCTGCGGACTAATTAAGAGAACCAAAGCCATTTTTTATGGTAGGCCACCATACAACAAATTTACACCATAAAAGATGAAAATAGGCAGCAGTTTGATTAAGTTTGTTGTTATGTTAAAGCAGGGAGCAGACGGCATACACGAAGACTCCTGTGGGATTTGCGGGACAGGTGAGATCCCGCAGGAGCATGCTCCGTGGAGGCTCGTAGATGAGCCCCACGGAAAGCGAAGTGTATTTCGGCTGCGGACCTACACCCTGAGTGAAGAAATATCCATTTCCATTTTCAGATAATATCTCCCCACTGATAGAATTTTCACCTAATATATTTTTGCTCACCATTTCCTTATTCCTTCTGACCCTACCATCCCAATAAAAAAAACGTTATAATTAAAGAATGGTTTTTTTTACACGTTATAATATAATGTCTATTCATTAGTTATTAGGTAATAACTGATACTCTAGACTTTATTTTCTGTACTATTTAAATCGATCTTTCGAAGCTGCTCTGTACTTTAATTTGGATCAGTAGTACCTCTGTAAAAGGTTCTGGTGATTTTCAGGAGGGATAAGAACGATGTTTCTAGAAAAATATTTAGAGCCATTAAATACTTGTGCAGAAAACTTCAAAATACTACTTGATGCAGAAAATCCTACTATTCAAAAAATAGTAGAAAAAGGCCTGCTTCTTTATAGACAAGGATTTGTATCACAAGTAAAAATAGATAATAACGCAATAACTGGTATTGTTCAAGATGTTACACCTGCAAAGGTTTCCCTTGATCTCACCTTTATCCAAATGAGCTCATGCACTTGTTTCGCCAATGGATTCTGCCGTCATCAGCTGGCTCTTTTTTTCTTTTTACTTGGCCAGACCGGAAAAGTATCAACCTGGATGACAGAATGGCGTGAACCCATTAAAAAACCAATGGATTTGAAGAATCTTCAACTAATGAAGGCAAGTGATTTATTGCAAGATTCTGACGCAAAAGAACCTGAGTATAAAGATTGGGTGAAAGGTTTCAATGAAAGCTTTGATGTACTGATTGGTGAAAACAGTCATAAAACCTATACAATTACAGAAATGTACTATATCTATATCCGCAAGCTAAAAAGTGGGACTCCCTTCCAAAATGAATGGAAACTGTTGTACTTATTGATTGGCCATGTTTATACATTTAAAAAAATGCTGTTATTAAGCAGAACATTAGAGCATTCGTCCGAAACGATAAACCGCTACTATCGTCATATTTATCATGATTTATTAAACCATGTCGAAGAAAATATAAATAAATTGGCTAACTTTACCTTGCCGTTTGCTTTTGATGCTTTTTTAGAAAGCTTAAAAGATGAAGTGGTAGATATCCTTACCATCAATGCAAACATTAAATTTGAATCCATTCATCTATTCCGGATGCTGTGGACAAACATTTTTACTAAAAAGCAATGGCACCAAGAAGAACTAGCTAGGTTAATGACTAAAAAAACGACATTCTTTACCGAAAAGGTTGCATCCATCCATTTGCAGATTATATTGCGGGAAGATAAACAAGCACTTGAAACGATTCGATTATTACAAATAGAAATTGTCCCCTATATGATCTATTGGATTGATTACTTTAACAGCCGTAAAGCATGGAATCGTTTGGAACCATATATTCATGCATATATTCAGCTATTAAAACCATATTTATCATCTGAGAATGACGATTTTGATTATTGTCATGAATTTAGCATTATGGCAATTAAGTCTATCACACCATTTTGCGAAACGAAAAATCGAAATGATTTATTAGAAAGAATATTTATGCAGACACTTCCATTTAGTTTTCAACACTACGAAAGTTATTTATATGAAAACGGCTATTTAGACAAATGGATTGACCTTTTTACGTATATGGGAATTGGCATTGATATGCTTGATAAATTTCAAATTAAAACGATTCAGCAATACGATCAAAGCCTGCTTTTATCCCTTTATCACCGCTCTATTCAAGAACATATTAATTTAAAATCAAGGGAACATTACCGCATCGCAGTTCGCCAAATAAAAAAACTGCGCACTTTATATAAAAAAAGAAAAATGCAAAAAGAATTTGATCGTTTCTTAACACTTACACTTGAACGGACAAAACGATTAAGAGCCTTTCATGAAGAATGTAGGAAAGGTAAGTTGATACATGCTGAAAACTAATTATTTAAAAATAAATGTCCATTATTATGAAGAAAAAGGGTTTTTTCTAACTGCTATGGTGGATAATGTTTATTTATATCCGAATTATTGGAAAAACATATTATTTCAATATCATCAAGAAAGTTATTACGGAACGATTTTACAAGAGACTTCTATTAATGAAATAGAAGGGATTCTTTTAAACGGTTGGCAGCTTGCTACATTATTTGCAAATGAACGATTTAATCGTTATATAGAATGGGATTGGAATGAAACGGCACAAGTTTGTTTGGCGGCTGCTCCTACCCTTTATGAAGCAATCGTAAAAAAAGAATGGATTCCAGATTTTAAAGAATGGGAAAAAGACCGATTCCGTTGGGCTTTGCCCAAAAGAGTAACAGAGGAATTTAATTCATCTTTTTGGAAAGAAATGCTACAGGATGAACTAGAAAATACAAGTAATCAAGACTTTATTGAAGAATGGTTTCATCAATCATTAGATTATTATCTAGACGAGAATGAAGAGGCCAAACAACAGTTTCAGAAAAAAATCACTGATTTGCGCAATACAAATATTCCTTCATCTAAACTAACTGCCTATTTTACAGAATCAACATGGCAAGAATGGATGGGCTTAACAGAAAATCCTTGCCCTTTTACACTTGGCATCAAGCTGGAAGAGCCTATAGAAATGGATACAACATGGAATCTTGATCTTTTTCTAAAAGGAAAGGATAATCCTGATTTTGTGATAGATACACATGATCCTGGCAACCTTCCAAAAAAATGGCAAGCATTTGAGCCATCCATCGCAGAAGAGCAAGCTCGTTGGATAGAACTTTTCCCTTGGCTGCAAGGAAAAAACGGGATAACAAATCAGCTGACAGAAGAAGAGGCATGGATGTTTTTAACGGACGCAAGTGAAATATTACTAGCACTTGGTGTCGATATCCTGCTTCCTTCTTGGTGGCAGGCAATGAAAACGGCAAGCATGAAAGTAAAAGCGAAAGTTTCCAATACGAACCACCGCCCTTCCTTCGTCGGCCTCCAGGCTATGTTGGATTATAATTGGCGGTTTTCTATGAATGGAATAAATTTATCAGAAGATGAATTTAATAAAATGGTCGAGGAAAAACGACGTCTTGTATATATTAGGGGACGCTGGATTAAATTAGATCCTTCCTTTATCCGCCAGATTCAAGATTTAATGAAAAAAGCGGAAAAAGAAGGACTTCATGTCCGAGATTTAATTGAGCAAGAACTTTTGCAAACAAAGGAACAGCAGGAAGATGATTTAGAAAATCCAAAAACATTTGCGAAAATTCAAATAGAACTAAACAGACAGTGGCGAACGATGATTCACCAATTAAAAGAAATAAAAAATCTGCCATTAGAAGAAGTACCAAAAAGCTTTTTAGGGGAACTAAGACCTTATCAAGCGCTTGGCATGAGCTGGCTGTTATTTTTGAGAAAGTACGGTTTTGGTGCAGTGCTTGCTGATGATATGGGACTTGGCAAAACCGTTCAGCTGATTTCTTATTTGCTAAAGGTAAAAGAAGGAGAAAAAAACAAGCAAACTCCAGCTCTTATTATTTGTCCAACATCTGTTTTAGGCAACTGGCAAAAAGAAATAGAACGATTTGCTCCTAACTTGTCTCTTTATCTACATTACGGCTCCAGTAGGTTAAAAAATGAAGAGTTTGTGCAAAAGACAATGAATAGTGATATCGTTCTGACTTCCTATGGTTTAACCCATATTGATTTAGAGCAATTTTCACAAATCAATTGGAGTTCTGTTTCTATCGATGAAGCTCAAAATATTAAAAATTCGCAAACAAAACAATCCCGTGCCGTTCGTAAGCTGAAGGGAAACCATTATATTGCATTATCTGGGACACCTATGGAGAATCGTTTAAATGAACTTTGGTCTATTTTTGACTTTACGAATCACGGTTACTTAGGGAGTCTTGGCCAGTTTCAAAAACGTTTTGTTATTCCTATCGAAAAAGATGATAAAGTGGAACAAATCCAGCATCTGCAAAATATGATTCGTCCATTTTTATTAAGAAGAACAAAAAAAGATGAAGAGGTAGCTTTAAATCTGCCGGACAAATTGGAACAAAAGGAGTACTGTCCTTTAACTGCTGAGCAAGCGGCTTTGTATGAACAATTAATTCATGACACCTTCGCCAAGATTGAGCAATTAAGCGGCTTTGAAAGAAAAGGGCTTGTCTTGCAAATGCTGACTCGATTAAAGCAATTATGCAACCATCCGGCTCTCTATCTAAAAGAGGAAAAGCCAACCAATCTGTTAGAACGCTCTGTTAAAATGGAAAAACTAGCTGAATTAATGGAAGCCATTATGGAGCGAAAAGAAAGCTGCCTAATCTTCACCCAATATATTGATATGGGTGCCATGATACAGCAAATGATGAAGAAAAAATTCCACATTGATGTCCCGTTTTTAAATGGCAGTGTGCCTAAACAAACAAGAGATAAGCTTATACAGCAATTTCAGGACAATGAATTTCCTATCTTTCTTCTTTCCTTAAAAGCAGGAGGAACTGGTTTGAATTTAACGGCTGCCAATCATGTTATTCATTATGACCGCTGGTGGAATCCGGCTGTAGAAAACCAAGCTACTGATCGTGCATACCGCATCGGCCAAACTAAATTTGTGCATGTACATAAAATGATTTGTACTGGCACATTAGAAGAGAAAATTGATGCGATGCTTGAAAAGAAACAATCTTTAAATGAGCAAATTATTCAGAATGAGAACTGGGTAACAGAATTATCAACAGATGATTTAAAAGATTTAGTTTCTTTGTCTTAATAGAGCAAAGTTTCTTCGCATATTGGTTGCTGTTGTATAGGCCCCAGCCCTCGCTATCTGCTAAGTGAGTGCTGGGGCTATTGTAATTTAATTCGGATAGATATAGACAGTGGTGATAATAGAGGTAAACTAGCATGAAAATAGGTAATGCACACGCTCGAATAGCCCGCAGTCAGAATACACTTCGCTTTCCTGCTGACGAGCGTCGAGCGGTCCTCGCTGCACTGCGGAGTCTCGTCTTTCTCGCATTCCCGCGGGATTCTTCGTGTATTCTGACTGCTCCCTACTTCAACTACAACAATAAATTTAAGAATACTGCTTCTTTTCATGTCCCATGATACGAATTTTATTAGCAGAGATCTACCTTGGAAATAGGATTCCGCTCTCTTCTTCTATTTCTAACCATTGCCTCTTTTTCGTATTAAATCTGAAAAGGCAAGTAACCGCTTTGGCACTCGCTTTTGTTTTCTACAAGATCGGAGGGTGTTATTTCGTCAATTGGTTTCGATCCTCCATTTGAGGTGGTTCTTCCATCCAGCCATTTTTAATCATAATCTTTCCGCCATCCTGAGCGAATGTGAAAATATCTTTTGCAAGCAAGGACATTTTTGCAGGTAGATCGCTTCGCAAGCTGAATGCCCCACCTAGTGCGTTACTTCCAAGTCCAAATGAAGTTAATAAACTGGTGTTGTACATCATCAGCTTATCAGAAAATGGTGCTGTTTTAGAAGTAGTTGCTTTCCCCGCATGTGTAGCTGGCGGTTCAATATAACTTTGTCGTAAAAATTCACCTAATTCTATCTCAATTTTTTTTGATAATCGCATGCCTTTAGCAAAATAAGTCTGCACTTCTTTATTTGTAGTAGATTGAGCAAACCCTGTCATGAGCTGCATCCCAATAAGATTTGTTTCAATGGCATGGTGAATAAGGGACACTTCCACTGTGTTCAGGGATCTTGTTTCACTAAACACATTAAGTCCACCCATATACTTGTTATCTTTTACAAAACGAATTTCTTCTGGCATTGATACAAAAGGAGGACGAACAAGCACTCCTTTTTCTAATAACAGCTGGGTTGACTGACTGTTCATCTTCTGAGCGTCTGCTGTGATCTCTATAAATAAGTCCTCAATATCTTTTCGGTAGGACATCCCTGTAAACAGTGCATAAAGATTCATTTCTACTTTTGTCATCATATGTAAATACATGATATCGTACATAAAATCATACAGCTTTGGAATCCCTTTATGCACATCACTTTCTGTAAAACCAAGCGGGATGACTGCTCCTTCTTTTTGTAAAATTTTTGTAATCATAACAATGTTCTTTGCTGCACCATTATAATGTGCATGTAGCAGTTGCTTTTCTTTTCCATCAGCATGCTCTATAAAATGTTCCAGTATTCTTTGGATCATTGTTTTTTCTTGATATGCCATCCATAAATTGGCCAATTCTGATGATGTAATTGGTGCTTGGTTTGTCGGCATAGTTCACCCCTCCTAGTTTTGTTTTCTTAATATAACCAAGAGGGGGATATTTATGATTGAATTGTGCTTTTGCTACTGGCTGTTGATTTTTATAATTGGTATTTATCGCTTATTCCTATATGCGCAAAAAAACTCCAAGAATAACTATTATTTTCTTGGAGGGTGGATTTATTTTGGCTTTCCTAAAAAAGACAACGCACTCTCAATGAGTCCGCAGTCAGAATACACTTCGCTTTCCATGGGGCGGGCGGCAAGCCTCCTCGGAGTAAACTCCTGCGGGATCTCGCCTGTCCCGCAATTCCCATAGGAGTCTTCGTGTATTCTGAATGCTCCCTGCTTATAAATCTAAGAAATCCTGCTTCTTTTCAAGTGCCATGATAGGTGTTTTGCAGATTCTTTTTCTTAATCCAAGTTTTTTTCAGCTTATTTTTTATCTGCTGGGATGATGGATTTATTTTTTAATGTTTTTTCCTTTTTATTTAATTTATAATAATAAATCGTTTTGCTTGTTTTATTGCCACCTAGATCAACTGCTGAAAATACAAATTTATTTAATCCTGGTTTTAATTTTAATGATACTTTTTTCACGGATGCACTTAAACTTCTCATTGCGTATGGTTCTTTAAATTTATGATAGTAAAGTTGACTGCCATTTAAAGTTAGTTTCATTTCATCAAAATTATCTTTCACCTTTATATTTACAGTTGGATTTTTGTCTTTATACCCTATTACACGATTGGTGGATAAACCACTTAACTCAAGGGTTGGCACTGCCGCATCCACTATAATCGTTCTTTTAAATTGTGCTGTATTATTGGCAGCATCTACTGCTTTTACTTCAAATGAATGAACTCCATTTTCAAAAGGAAGTGCTGTGTTAAATTCATATTGCTTTTTAGCTTGATTATAAGTAAAAGGAATCGTTTTTCCAGCAATGCTGAACTCTTTTATGGCTGATTCTTCAATAATGGTTCCAGAGATGGGTATATTTTTTTTATTGAATACAGCTAATGCCTCTGGATTTACTAAAGAAACAGTTGGAATTTTTTTATCTTTAGAAATTTCTTCTGCCGTTACCGTTGATTCTGTTGCATTTCCCGCATAATCGTACGCTACTACAGTAACATCTTTTCCAACCTCTACTTCTTTTGAAAGCGTATAAGCTGTCGCATCTCCGTTTAATGGTTTCTCCAGAATGGATTGATCATCTACTAATACATCAAAATAAGAGATCCCAGATCCTTTAAAATTATCAGTTGCGGTTAACTGCAACACTTTATTATCATTTGTTAATTTTATTGCCAAAGTTGGAGATACCGTGTCTACTTTTACTGGTATTTCCACCTTTTGCGCTTTCGCTCCTGGATAATCAATTGTAGAACTAATACGATAATAATACTGACCGTCTTTTAATTGATCATTTACCTTACCGTCCCATGCCCAATTATCATCTAGTTTATAAGTAGTTCCTGTTCCTCCATCATAATAATCTTTTGTGACTTCTTCTTCCTCCAGTAATTTTCTGACCACTTTTCCTTTTTCATTTACAATCGAAAAACCTACCTTTTTCGCGTTTCTTAAAAAGGAAAGAATCGGAATAATCTCATCTTGTACTCCATCATTATTTGGAGAGATGGAAATGGTATCTTTGGTAAACACATCTTTTACTGGGTTATATCCTAAATAGGCATAATCTTCTCCATCTTTTGCTAACGCACCACTCATTCCGTAGAAAGAAACATCCTCATAGTTCATTCCATCTATAATAGGCGCTTTATTCCAATCCCCTTTAAAGCCAACATATGGAACACTTAATGTCGCATTTGTTTCTGCAGGATCTGTTAACGTTACATAGCCTTCTACAAAGTATCCATTTGGAAATACTTGATCAATTACAACTGGTGTTTCCCAGCTGTTTGTTTTCGACGGATCAACTACTTTTGCTTTACTCACATCAACTGTCACTTTTATTTTTTTGCTCTTTTTCGCAGGAATAGTAACGGATGATGTTTCTTTTCCATTTACTAATAAACTTGCGTCCAGAATTTTTTGAGCTTCTAACTCATTTGCCGTATAACCTAACTGCCCACTAATAGAGAAGTCTGTTTGTATATTGGCAGCGAGATTGTAGCTTACTTCTTTATCGCTATAATTTTGTGCTTTTAACGTAAAACTGAATGTATTGCCAACTTCTCTTAATGCAACTTTGCCTTCATTTGTTTTATTTTCTGTCACGATAACAGGTGTTTGAAGAGCTGAATGTAGCTGCATAAGCCCTGCACCCTGTCTACGGGGAGAATAAGGAATATTCCATTCAAAAGCACTATTAACTGTACCAAGATCTGTTACTGGTTTTGCAGTATTCATTAATAAATTTTTGGCAATATTAACGCGCTCAAAACCTGTTGCACCAAATTCATTATTTACCCTTTCTAACACAAGTGCAGATCCACCGGATACATGTGGAGCCGCCATTGAGGTTCCGCTCATCATTCCATATTCATTATTTTCTAATGTAGAATAAATCTGTCCGCCTGGAGCAGTAATTTCTGGCTTAAAGTCAAGGTTAGGTGTTAATCCCCATGAAGAAAAGCTACTCATTTTCCCAGCCTCTGGATTTGCTGCTTTTAGACTTGACCCGTCAAAAGTTAAAGAAACCTTTTCTCCTTTGTTTATCGCTGCTGCTAGCTTGTCCCCATCCGCTTTTTGTAAAAACAACTGCGGGATCACAATCTTTGCATCTGTTGCCATACTAATAAATCCATCTGTATTATTAAAAATAATTACCCCTGCTGCACCTGCATTTTGAGCATTTAGCGCTTTATCTACAAAGGCAATAGATCCTCTTTGAATTAGTGTATATTTTCCTTTGACATCTGCTTTTGCTAACTCTTCCGGTGTTCCAAGTCCAGCAAATGCAATATCATATGTTTTTTCAGCAACATCTTTTGGATGAACAGCACTTGCAGACAGAAACGGTGCTTGGCCATTTTCAGAGCCAAATCGATAAGTGAATGCATCTAAATTCATAAAACTATTTTCAACTGATGCTACCTGCATGCTATCGTATGCGACACCAGGCGCCCCTGAAACACCAATATCTGGGTTAGAGCTTAAAGGATTAGCAAATCCATTTCCAAAATGAGCAGAATTCCCAGCAGAAATAGACATTAAGATGCCATTATCAACCGCTCTTGTAACAGCTTGCTGCTCTGGTGAATCTTCCGAAACAAATCCAGCTGTAGATCCTAAGCTCATGTTGATAACATCTGCTCCCAATATAATCGCATCATCAATTGCTTTAATATAAATATCTCCCCAAGTGGATTGCATATTCGGATCGTTTCCAAATACCTTTAATGCTAATAATTGTGCCTCTGGAGCAATCCCTTTTATTCCCGCCGCTTCCTCATTTCCATTTGCACCAATCGTTCCAGAAACGTGCATTCCATGCATACTCGCGCCTTCCGCATTATCTTGGATGATAGTATTTTCATCCATATAGTTGTATCCATAAGGTACCTTTTCTGTATAGTATTTACCCGGAAGAATATTCCCGTCTGTAAATTGATTTACTTCTTCTTCTGTTAATTCTCCTTCTGTATCATCCGATAGAATCATATCCTTATGTTTTGGATCAATCCCTGTATCAATTACCCCAACTATCATTCCTTCCCCTTTATATCCATAATCACGCCATGCCTCTTGGGCTTGTACAAGTTCTTTACTATAAATCATTTCTGGTTTCTCTGCTGGTCTATCGTACTTATTTACAATATGTACTTTTGATACTTCAGCAAGTTTTTCTATTTTTACTATGTCCCCGTATTTCATTTCTCCACTGAATCCATTAAATATAGTAGTGAAATTCTCTAATTCCTTAAATTTCACTTTTTGATTCTTTACTTTTTCTTTCACTTGCTTTTGCTCCGCCAATTTTTCCTTCTTTAATTTCTCTTTTGTTGCTTTTGGCAATTCTTTTACCTGCTTATCCATCCTTTGCGCATAAGATACAGTTGGTTCCGCTGCCATTTCTACCACAACACGAACAGTATCTGAGTCTTTATATCTCGCTTTTACGTCACTTCCTTTAATAGAAGTTAAGGATGGTTGGTTTCTTTGTTCTTTTGTATTTTCCGCTTTGGTTGGCAATGTTACTGCCGAAACACTATTGGAAAATAACATAAATAGCATTACTACTAAAATAAAAACTTTCCCCTTGTTCATCACAAAGCTCCCCTCAAATAGTTCAATATTTTCTGAATATACTGCACCATTTAAAAGTACCATAATAGTTTTCTATTTATTAAGGGGAGAAAGACCTCTTCCTATTATTAGTATTCTAGTAATTTAGTCTAGTTATTTCGCAAAACGAATCAAATTCCGACACTTTTCGATATAATTAGATTTTTTCTGACAACAGCCGCAGAATTTTTGTCGTTAAGTATGTTGGATTATTTCAATAACATTTGTCTCAGTAAGTTTATTAATATAATAATTTAAAAAACATTTTTATAAACTCTGTTATTTAAATTTAAAAAGAAATGATTGTGGAAAATAATAATTATTGGATAAAATACAGCACATATGAAAGGCAATTCCTCTTTTATCCTGACTATATTTTTGTGAGACAGTCTAGAACAAGCAGGAGTGATTATCACATGCTGAGGGTAGTTTAAGTGGCTTCAGGCTGTAGATTACTTTTATATAAGAAAATAACTTTCCCCCAGATTACTTCTGTTTTTGTTTATTATTTTTTGCTGTATAATTGGTGGTATTCGTCAGCAATAAACTGGGAGGACTTTTGTGAAAACATTTAAACTAATTTCCATTCAAGTGTTAATCGATGATAAAATTATCCCCATTGAATTAGCCGATGGGCTTATTATAAATAAAGAGGATGAACATAATCACTGGCTTCTTGATATGTATACTAATCACACCCATATTAATTTATTTCAAAGGGTGCAAGAGGAGAAAAAGGAGTTATTGGTTCATGCCGTAATCACCAAAAAAGAAAATGATCCAGCCCCCTTTGAAGTAGAGGTTCGTACAATTCAAATTTTTGATCAAATGGCAAGTATTCTTTTAGAAGGAACATTAAAGCGCAATCGCAAAGATTATGCAGAAATGCTCCTTGATTATTTGTTAGAAAATGGTTTCACAGGAACGGAATTGTCTGCTAAATTTAAAGAATTAATGCAAAGTAAGCCACAAGCTTTTTTAGATAAAAAACTTAAATAAAAGTGGATTTTATTAAAAAAACATTCTACCAATGCCTTTTAAGGCACTGATCGAATGTTTTTTTGTTTGTTATTCGTCTACATCATCTTTATCATTCATATCATTTTTATCTTCTATCATATCTTCCCCAGGATTGTTATCATCTGTTGTAACGTCCCCATCGTTATCTGTGTTTTGATCTTGTGTGTCTGGTACATTGTCATTATTTAAATCTGTATCAGGCACTACCTCATTATCGTCTATATTTTTATCTTCAATGGTTGTATCATCTTCTGGAGCAGGGCTTTGATCGTTATCATTATTCCCACAGCCAGTTAGAAACATTGCAGATAACAATGAACATCCAAGGACTTTTAGCCATTTATTACTCATTGTTAAACCCCTTTTCTTGTGTGATATTTATGGACCTGTTGTGATTGGTCTCTACTATCATGTCCAAAGAAAAGAAGGAGTTGCATGGAATACTTTTTTTCCAACAACCTCCTAAGAAGGAGCTGGCTGGCTGTCTCGTATAATCCGCAGTCAGTATAACTAGGTTGTTCCATTGCGCTACAGACACTCGCTTTCCGCGGGGAGGAAGCTGAGCCTCCTCGTTGCACTTGCGGGGTCTCAGCCTTTCCTCTACTTCCCGCAGGAGTCGAGTGTCTTCCGCTCCATTCCACTTCGTTTTTAAAGGATATTTTCTAAAACCTAATTCTTTTACCATGAAAAGAAAAAAATAAAATAGATAAGAAAATGAAGCGGTCCTGAATACACGTAGACTCCTGTGGGATTAGCGAGACAGCTGAGACCCTGCAGGCCAAGGGCCGAAGCGGCTAAAGCAGAGCCCCACGGTAAGCGAAGTGTATGCAGGCTGCGGGTGATTACCACAAACTTCTTTTTTACATGAATAAAAACCCAAACAATAATACGAAATATTTTTTACATCGTCGTATCATGGTTCGGGTTTATCTTCGGCTGAAATACTTATGTCCCAGCTTCTTCTTTTTTATCTCCTAATGCGAAAATAATCTCTGCTTCACATGCAATTTCTCCGTCTACTGTAGCTACACATTTTCCTTTTCCAAAGCTTCCGCGAACACGTGTCATTTCTACTTCTAAACGTAGCTGATCACCAGGATATACTTGTTTCTTAAAGCGGCAATTGTCTACTCCGGCAAAAAATGCAAGTCTTCCTTTATTTTCTTCTTTTATCAGCATTGCTACTGCCCCAACCTGTGCAAGTGCTTCAACAATAAGAACTCCTGGCATAACAGGAAAATCTGGAAAATGTCCATTGAAGTATTCTTCGTTTGCGGAAACATTTTTGATTCCTACTGCACGTTTTCCTTCTTCTACTTCCAAAATTCTATCTACTAATAAAAATGGATATCGATGTGGAATAATATCCTTTATCTGGTTTATATCTAACATATTAAGACCTCCTACTAATATGTGGTTCTATTTCATTGTACTTGAATAAGGCATAAAAAAGAAGGGATATCCTCCCTAAAGGCTACCCTGAAAATAGGTTTCCTTATGCTCTCAATAAGTCCGCAGTCAGAATACGCTTCGCTTTCTATAGGACTATGCTTGAGCTGCAGTTATGTTTTTTATTTTTTATTTATTAAATCATTAATATGCGTCCAAGTTTCTTTATGAAATGTCTCACTTGCTTTGCCATTCCCCATCACGCTATAACCTATTACTGTCCCTGCACTTACGCTGCAAGCCATTAAAACAACAATTAAAAGGATTCGTAGCCAAATGGGAATAAGACGTACTCTGATTTTTTTTCTTGTAGAGGCAGTATTGCTTTCGTCTTGTTGTTGTTGATGTTGTTCTCTCGTTAGTGCTTGGCTGCTGTTTGCTGGCATTCTTCTTCTCTCCTTTAAAGGTAAATCCAGTATCCATTGCTAGGATCTCTTCGTTATGTCGTCTCTTTAGTTTACAAAGCAAATTTATGCTTCGAACTTCATGATTTCCATGCGTCGACCTTCTCCGCCCTAGTTATCCCCTTTTTATACACACTTTAGCGTATTCCATTTACTAATCCCATCATTTGATCTGCCATTGTTATAGATTTTGACTGAAATTGGTAAGCACGTTGTGTGGAGAGAAGATTTACCATCTCTTTGCTCATATCAACATTTGAATTTTCTAGTGCTTTTTGCTGAACGGCAATTTGCTCTCTTTGCGCTCCGTCTAAATCTGTCAGCGCCTCATTATTTTCAACATTTTCTGGCAATCCATATAAATTATCTCCTTTTTTCTCTAAAAATTGGGAGTAATTAACATAAGATACACCTATATCTACATTTTGCTCGCTTCCGTCCGGTAATACCGCCGTAATCGTTCCAGTCGCAGATACTTTATATTCTGTTACATTATTATTTAATAAAATGGGATTATTATTTTCATCTAAAACGGAGTACCCCTGTTTTGTTACAAGCATATTTTCATTTTCAGAAGCTGGTGTTAAATAAAAGGATCCATCTCTTGTATATTGTACTTCAGAGTCTTGTCCATTATTTACGAGAACACGGTATAGCTGCCCTTCTTTTGTAAATGCTGTATCCAATTGGCGCTCCGTATTTTTTAAAGATCCCTGTGTCATAACCGTTTGAGTCTGCGCTAATTTCGCACCAACACCTTGACGAATTCCGTTGGCAGTTAAACGATTTTCTTCTAAGTTTGTATTTTTTTGGTTATTGAACTGTTGAAAAAGCAAATCAGTAAATGTTGCATTTTTCTTTTTATAACCAGTTGTATCTACATTTGCCATATTATTACTTATTGTATCCATTTGCTTTTGTAATTGTGTTAGTGTGTTGGTTGCTGTTATCATCGTTCTATTCATAAATGCCCCCTAGCTGGGTATAATAAGCAGTAAATTTGGTGTTATACTTTCCCAATTTCATTTGCTGCCTTGTCCATACTTTTATCATAAGCTTGTAATATCTTCTGATTTGCTTCAAAAGATCTGTAAGCTGCCATCATTTCCGTCATTGTTTTTGATGTATCTACATTTGAATTTTCTAAGAAACCTTGTTTCAACTGAAAAGAAACACCATCAGCTGTATAGGCATTTTCAAGATTTTCACCATCTTGTTGTCGGTAGAGGCCATCTCCTTCTTTTACAAGAGCTTGCGGATTATCCGTATAATTTATACCTAATCGATACGCTTCCCCGTTGCTGCCTTGGACTACCCCTTCATTTGAAACCGTAAAATCATCATTTGCCAGCTGAATAGGGTTATTATTTTCATCCAATACATAATAACCATTAGAGGTTGTTAAGTTACCTTGTCCATCCACTGTAAAATTACCATTTCTCGAATAACGGACTTCCCCATCTGCATTTTGAATAGTAAAGAAAATAGATCCGTTTTTATTCTTCTCATCACCAGGAACAATATTATTCACAAGTGCCAAGTCTGTATTCATATCTGTTTGCTGCAAATCTCCTTGCACAAAATTCGGTATAGCCTCTTGCATATATACTCCTGTCGCCAATGAGCCTATAGGTGTTTTCTTTGTATTACCGGTAAAAGAATTCGCTTCTACACTTTGTTGCAAAAGTTCTGGAAAGGTACGAATGCTTGAAGAATCTGATTTATAGCCTGGAGTATTGCTGTTCGCCATATTATTTGTTAACATTTCAGTTTTTCTCTGTTGTGTTAACATTCCAGATGCTGCGGTATAAAAACCTTTAAACATAATGATCTCCATTCTTTTTATTGATATTATTCATTTCGAAATATGTCGAACTTATCTATATACTTTCTATTATAAAAAAAAAAGATAGAGAAAACAGCAGTAATTTGCAGAAAGTAAGCAAAAATGCCAATTAATTTCACCTGGCATTCATAAATGGCATATTTAGTAAGAAAAGCGCAAGCGCATTGAACAGCTCTGAAGAAAAACGATAAAAAATCGGCTATTCGGAAAAATTCCTAAATAGCCGATTTTTATGATTAAACTATTTAAGTTAAGGGTAGATAAAAAACAAAACAATCCATTAAATAGTGCTTTTCAAATGGTTTCTCTTCATTAGATAGAATGAACCCTGCTAAACCATTATTAGCCTAGTTTTTTCTTCGGTAAACGGTCAATGTTATCCAGCATAATCCCTGTTCCTATCGCTACGCAGTCCATTGGATTTTCTGCAACTAATACAGGCACTTTTAATTCTTCTGCTAATAATTGATCAATGCCGTGAAGCAGCGCACCGCCGCCTGTTAAAATAACCCCTCTGTCAATAATATCTGCTGACAGTTCTGGAGGAGTTCTCTCCAATACGCTTTTTGCAGCTTGTACAATAACTGCTACAGACTCTTTTAATGCCCGCTCAATTTCTTCTGAGTATACTTTAATCGTTCTTGGAAGACCTGAAACCATATCACGGCCGCGAATATCCATCTCTTCTTTTCTTGCACCAGGGAAAACGGTGCCGATATTAATTTTAATATTTTCTGCTGTACGTTCTCCGATCAAAAGCTTATAATGTCTTTTAATATACTGCAGAATCTCATTGTCAAACTTATCCCCTGCCATTTTAATGCTAGAGGACGTTACAATGTCTCCCATTGATAAAACGGCAACATCTGTCGTTCCGCCGCCTATATCTACGACCATATTTCCACTTGGCTGGAAAATATCCATTCCTGCACCAATTGCTGCAACTTTTGGTTCTTCTTCCAAGTAGATTTTTTTCCCACCGCTTTTTTCTGCTGCTTCTTTAATTGCTTTCTGTTCCACACTTGTGATATTTGTAGGACAGCAAATAAGAATTTTAGGCTTAGATAAGAACCCTTTTACATTTAGTTTATTGATGAAATGTTTTAACATTGCTTCTGTGACATCAAAATCAGCTATAACACCATCTTTTAATGGACGAATAGCTACAATATTGCCTGGTGTTCGTCCTACCATGCGGCGCGCTTCTTCTCCTACAGCAAGTACTCTTCCTGTGTTTTTATCAAGCGCTACTACTGAAGGCTCATTTAATACAATCCCTCGACCTTTTACATGAATTAATACATTTGCTGTTCCTAAATCAATGCCGATATCTCTAGCAAACATTAGTTTTCCTCCTGTCATTATTTTTTCTGATTAAACGACTCTTCCACTGCTTCCTGTTTTTTTGAACTAGAAAAACATCCTTGTATTGGAAATATTCCCTGACATCATTCGACACTTTTAGAATAGATAAAATAATTTCTTTCTAATGATAAAAGAAAACGAATAAATGGAAGTTTATTTATGTATTGAACAACAATGAAACATTATTTTTACAACCTTCATTCATTTCTCATTCACCTATTATTTGTATTCCATTCATTTGTAACATGAAAAAATATTTTTTAAATAATCACAATCGTTCTATATAAAATACAACGTATCGTTTTTTCTCATTTTTTCTCGTATTATTCAAGTTGTGAACATGCGTTCCTACTGCTTATTTTATGGTATGAATATTATCCCACTCTAATTTTCTATTTTATCATAACCGTGCTAAAAGAAATAACTTTTTGTAAAAAATTAGCGGTATTTCAGCAGTTTTTTTCTAGTTTATATACTATTACCTAATTAATAACGAAAAATGTTCGTAAATAGTTTCTATCTATTTAAAAAAAGAGAACGGAACTACACCCATTCCTTTTATCCGTTTACATAAATAGAGATTAAGTAATTTTTTCTATTTAAAAAAGATGAATTAAGATCATTTTATGTATAATTTTTTGTTCTATCGACGGAGATATCCCCATCGATAGAGGTTTTTTTGGACAAATTATTTCTTTTTCTAATCTCTTTTTTTCCGCTAATAATTACACTGTCTCCCCTTCAAGCTCTTCTTCTTTTTTATACTTCATTTTTGTTGCTTCCCCACCACGCAGATGTCTTATTGATTTATGGTAATCTAGAATTTCTTTCACTTCATTTGCAAGGTCTGGATTAATTTCAGGAAGCCTTTCTGTTAAATCCTTATGGACTGTACTTTTGGATACGCCAAACTCTTTCGCAATAACGCGAACTGTTTTTCTCGTCTCCACGATATACTTTCCAATCTTGATAGTTCTCTCTTTGATGTAATCGTGCACACCACTCGCCCTCCTTAAATTGGATGTGAGAAGTGTGAAATGAGACTCGCTTTTCGCTTCATAGAAATTCTTCATCCCGCACGTTTCCTTTCAGGTAAAATATCCTTGTTTCTCATGCGGCAGAAAGCATATAGCGCTTTCTGAACTTATTATGATTAAACATGTCCTCAGCTGTATATCCATATTTATAAACGACTCCTCACTCCAAACTTCATCTTTGTAAGGTTTGTAACATTTTATTAGCTTGGGCGGGACTTTATGCAGAAAACCGTGAATAGGGACAAGGTTTTGTCTATTTTTTTTCATTTTCCTTAAATTTCTTCCCTCAAAAGCCAACTTTTCTCTCCTTCCTCCGTTCTTAAATTAAGGCTTTTTTAAGAATTCTTTATTAACATGAAAAATAAGAAAACGCCGTTAACGATAAGGAACAGAATGGAGGAATATAAATGGCTAAGAAAAAAAGAACGAAATGGATAATTGGATTATCAAGTGTCGCTGCTTTTACTGGCTTTGTTGGTTTATTAAACAAAACAGATTCTGCTAGCAGCAATAATGCTGCTGCCTATGAAAACGAATCAACTCAAATAATGCCAAATAATCAAAATCCTTTTTCAGAGGATAATCAAAATAATGGCTCTTCCAACACTTGGAGTGGTGACTACGATGGGGATGCTTCAGAAGACAGAAGACAGCAATTACTCCAGTGAAGCTCCTAGTGATGGCTTCTATAACAGAGGAAATGGACAATACAATAATAATAATGAAGTCAACGGCCATGCCTCTTAACGTATTTAAGACATTACAGTACTTCCTAGAATTTCATTGCCAAGGAGTTATGTGTTATGTATGAATTTCCATGTATGAATACAAGTATTAAAGCATTTGATGTTCCTGAGAAAACAAGACATAAAGTACAAGCTCTTTTTAAAAAATCTGAACAGACATTATCAAGATTTGATTCAAGTAGCGAACTTTCACAGCTTAACAGGTCTTTTCATATCCCTTTTCTCTGCAGTTCTATTCTTTTTGCAGCAATAAAAACAGCTGAAAAATATTATAGATGTACGAAAGGGATCTTTAATCCTTACCTAGGGAAGCAAATAACAGAACTTGGGTATCACTGTAGTTTCGAAAATATCCAACAAACTGAAATTGTTCTTCCCATTCAGAGACTGAACACAAAGATAGATGATTCTATCAGCATAAATAATGGAATGAGAAGTATAACACTGCAAAAAAGAGTACAGATAGATTTAGGCGGCATAGCAAAAGGCTGGACAGCGCAATGTATTTCCGAACTATTGCAAGAAGAGGGATATTCTAACGGAGTTCTTGTTGCAGGTGGAGATATCACTGTCTGGGGAGCAAAAAAACAAGAAAAAACGATACGGATCGAACATCCTGTTTATGAACACTCACCTGTTTGCTCTTTTGTTTTACAAAATGATGCAGGTATTGCGACAAGTTCTATAAAAAAAAGAAAATGGCTAGCATCTTCTGGAGATGTTTTGCATCATATTCTCGATCCTAGGACATCCCTTCCAAGCGATTCAGATCTTATGCAAGCATCTGTAATTGCTCCAACGCTAACAGACGCGGAGGTTTTTGCTAAATGTTTGCTTGTACTAGGCTGGAAAGATGGGCTAGCATTGCTACATTCATTCCATAAACCGATTATATCGATCGGCATAACCACTACTGGAGAATTATTATATGATGGAGATTTAACTACTTATTTAAGAGGAGGTATTATTGTATGAATGAATTAAGCGAATTTTTCAGCATTTGGAATGTAACACGTGCTGCTGCCATAACTGCTTATCTGCTGCTTTTTATATCAATGGTCACTGGCATAACATTTAACCTTCCAATTGTTCCAAAACGTTACCAAACAATCACGCGCTCTACCCATGAAACTACTGGCTGGTTTGCTTTATTGTTCGGCATGGTGCATGGGTTGGTGCTTTTATTAGAAAAAGAGTATACCTCCTATACTTTACTAAATATTCTTGTTCCATTTACTGTAAAGCACGATGCGTTGGCACTTAGTTTAGGGATTTTTTCCTTTTACGGCATGTTATTACTGATCGTATCTACAGATTTCCTCAAAAAAATCGGGAAAAAGCTATGGAGACTTATTCATTTTGTTTCATTCCCCGCCTTTTTCTCTGCTTTACTGCATGGAATTTTAATAGGCTCCGATAGCAAGAATTCGGTTATGGTTTTTATGTATGTTTTCACAGGCTGTACAGTAACGTTGCTAACCATTTTCCGAGTAATTTATGAATATCAATCACGAAAAAAGAAAGTTGTCGTAGAAAGCAACCATCAATAGAAATAGCTCGGACATACTTGCTCATTAAATAAGAAAAGGCTGACCTGTGAATCGACCAAGTTAAAAACTCTAATAGTCGCAGATTTTTCACTGTTGGTTTATTCTGTTTAACAGGAATAATAAAAAGGAATTGAATGGATACGTCTACGTATATAAAGAGGAAAATATTTGCATTCATTCTGTTTTCTACAATCTATCTTTTTTGTTATAACCTCAATTATAGATAAAAAATGACAAATTTCTCGGGAAATAATTATACAAAAAATATAGTCCAGCAAGCTTATTTGCTCTTTTTGGCAAATGAGATTACTGGACTTATGTTTTTTATGCGTTTGGATCTGTTGTTACACTGCTTTCCGAATCATCTGTTGTTGATTTAGTAGAATCACTAGAGTTGTCTTCTTGCAAAGCATCTTCATCACTAGATTTAGAGTCACTATCTTCTAATGACGCACCTTCTGGAACTGTGCCGCTCTCATCTAATGTAGACTCATCATCACTTGCCTTTTTTTCTAATGACGCATTCTCTTCTGCAGCAGTGCTTGCACCAATTGTCTCATCTTTTTCTAAAGCGCTTAATGATTTATCAAAAAAATCAATTGGATTTACAGCAACATTATTTTTACGAATTTCAAAATGGACATGAACACCAGCTTCTTTATTAAAAGAACTTTTACCTGCTGTTGCAAGTGATTGTCCCTTCTCTACTTGATCTCCCTTTTCCACTTTAAAATCTTTTACTGATTGATAGACTGTTTTAATGCCATTGCCGTGATCCAATTCAATAGTATTACCTAGAACAGGATCAGTAGTTACGTTTGTAACGGTTCCACTTAAGGATGCGACTACATCAAATTCACTATCATCTTTCATTTTTAAATCAATGCCTGTATTCGGCTGATACATATTATCGTAGAATACTAATGCATTTACTTGTTTTTCTTTGTTTTCTGCATTATCATAAAATTCTTTCTGTGTCACGACAGCATCTTGATCAGCAACTGGCCATGAAAAATTTTCTAAGTTTTTACTCACCGGCAACCCAGGATCATTAAATTGTTTCGTTGGCGATTCACCTGCATCATATTTAAAATCATCACTGTTAGATGCACTGTTTTGATACCAAAGAACCCCTGTTAAAATAATGGCTGCACTAGCAATATAAACGGCTGGGAATGCCCAACGCTTTTTAAAGAAACGTTTTACTTTTGAATTTGGAGAAGTACGTTTGTTTTCTTCCTCTCTCATTATCATCACCTCAGCAATCATTCTGAACAGATAATGAGAATAATATACATTTTTCTAAAAAAATTTAAAAAAGTTATTATTCGACAAAATTGATTATGTTATTCACCTTTTACTATTTTTATTTTTTCCACAAAACAAAAGCTGACTTTAAAAATCAATTTAACGATTTTTGAAGTCAGCTTCTTTCTAACCATATATTTTTAATAAACATCCAACAAATAAATTTACACCCTAAACGATGAAAAATATACCGTTTGATTAAGTTCGTTGATAGGTTGGACAGGGAGCAGGCAGAATACACGAAGACTCCTATGGGATTTGCGGGAAAGACGAGACCCCTCAGAAGCTCCAAGGAGGCTCGTAGATGAGCCCTATGGAAAGCGAAGTGTATTCTGACTGCGGACTTATTGAGAGCGTAAGGAAGCCTCTTTTCAGCGTAGCCTAACTTATTTTTTTGCCGTATATTTAGTTAATAATTTATTGGCATCTGTCACCTGAACCCCTTTGTAATAATGCTTCACAATATCTTTATACGTCTTTCCTTCTAAAGCCATTCCATTTGCTCCATATTGACTCATGCCAACACCATGACCATAACCTTGCGTCGTAATAATTATACTGTCGCCTTTCCTAACCCATTCAAAATCAGTAGACTTTAGATTCAGCTTTTCTCTTATCTCTATACCAGTTAACACTTTTCCATTTATTTTTACTTTTGCAACTCGTTTTCCTGCTGTCCGTTCTATAATTTGCCCAACTTCTTGGCTGTTTGTTAGATTAACTCCCAACTTTTGTTCAAATGCTGGAACAGAAAGCACTTCTTTTCCTTCATATTTTGGGGACTTTGTATCCCAAGGGCTCTCTACACTAGTTAAATAAGGAATATCATTTGACCAAATGGCACTGGAGTTTTCTGTATAGCCATTGCTTGTGGAAAAGAAAGTAGCATCAATTGGCTGCCCATCATATGTAAGTATTTTCCCAGATGTAGCTGCCACAGCTTCTTCAATTTTTCTAATCTTCCAGTTATAATCTGATGCTTTCCATATTTTTTTTAATTCATTTCTGTTTTTATATACTTGATACTTTATAGAATCTCCAACTACTGCTCCATCTGGGAGGTCAATTGAGCCTCCGTTTTCCATCTTTTTTACAATATACGTTCTCGCCGTCAACGCTTGTGCCTTTAATGCCTCTGGCTTAAAATCTGCAGGCATTTCACTCGCAACAACACCAAGAACATATTCATCCAAATCTAATTGTTCTATTGTTTTTTTCTCTTCCCTATAAACTGCTACTTCTACAGCAGGCTCTGATGTTTTTTTGCTATTATCTGCTTCTTGCACATTTTCTCCTAACTTTCCACTTATCTTCGCCTCCATAAATGGAAGAACTAATATGGAAGGAATTAATAATGTGATGGCAAAAAGAATTACCCCTAGTACGATGAAAGGTTTGATTTTAATCATGTGTAAGCCTCCATATGAAATTTAAAACTGTGTCTTCTTAAACATTCATATGGAATGGGACATGCTTTTATGACAGGAAAATAGGATTAATATCGCTTTTTCAAAAAGTAAGGAATGGTTCTATCCCTATTATTTTTGCATATTATTTCATTAATACCCTTTTCCTTCTTACTATTTATGCAAGCTCCCTCGTACAATCCCTTCTTAAACGCATTACAGCCATGCTGCCACTATTTTTAAAGATTGGAGTACTTGGGGTTGAGTAATTTCTATTTAGAAGCAGGAAGAAGCCCTCTAAACCATTCAGCCGTATTAATGCAGGCAAAACAATCCATTAATCCAACTTCGATATAAAGTAAAGCAACAAAAAAACTGCAAATCTTATTTATCACAAGTTCGGATAAATAGGATTTGCAGTTAAAAACTATTATGCATTTAAATCAGCAACAAATGATGCTGTTAATGTTACTTCCTCTTCTTCTGTTACCCTTTCAATATCAGCGCCTATTGCAGCCAGTTTTTGATGAAAATTAACATATCCACGGTCTAGATGCTTAAGTTCTGTTACACGAGTAATTCCTTCTG
The DNA here is from genome assembly GCF_983173855.1 of Niallia sp. WK069_GA_01. NCBI lineage: Bacteria > Bacillati > Bacillota > Bacilli > Caryophanales > Bacillaceae > Niallia > Niallia sp. WK069_GA_01. The sequence goes on along the minus strand of NZ_OZ470138.1, from coordinate 480,985 downwards.
CCACAAGGCCAGATAAAATTAATGCAGCCGCAGCACGAAGATCCGTTGCTGCTACTTCAGCACCTTGCAGGTTTGTAGGTCCATTCATAATGACAGAACGGCCTTCAATTTTCACATCACCATTCATACGTCTAAATTCTTCCACATGCATAAAACGGTTTTCAAAAACAGTTTCAGTAATCATGCTTGTTCCTTTAGCTCGTAGTAACAACGCCATCATTTGTGACTGCATATCTGTTGGAAATCCAGGGTGCGGCATTGTTTTAATATCTACTGCCTTTAAATTATTTGCACTAATCACACGGATGCCGTCTTCTTCTTCCTTAAACACAACACCCATCTCTTCCATCTTAGCAATTAAGGAAGATAAATGTTCAGGAACAGCACCTTGAACAAGGACATCTCCGCCTGTAATAGCAGCGGCAACTAAAAATGTTCCTGCCTCAATTCTATCCGGAATTATTGCATGTTCTGCACCGAATAAAACATCCACTCCTTCAATACGAATCGTACCAGTACCTGCTCCTCTAACTTTAGCTCCCATCTTATTTAAGAAATTAGCTAAGTCTACAATCTCAGGTTCTTTTGCAACATTTTCAATGATAGTTGTTCCTTTTGCCAAAGTTGCTGCCATCATAATATTTTCTGTAGCACCAACACTTGGGAAATCTAAATAAATTTTTGCACCTTGCAGGCGATCTTCAACAGATGCTTCGATAAAGCCATTACCAACCTGCACTTTTGCTCCCATTGCCTCAAAGCCTTTAAGATGCTGATCAATTGGTCTTGAACCAATTGCACAGCCACCTGGCAATGCCACTCTTGCTCTTCCGTTTCTAGCAAGCAGTGAACCCATAACCAAAACTGAAGCACGCATTTTACGAACATATTCAAAAGGTGCTTCCACTTTTAATTCTTTTGATGCATCTACAACAACTTCATTATTATTAAATTGTACTTCCGCATTTAAAAAGCGAAGTACTTCATTAATTGTATATACATCAGAAAGAGTTGGAACTGATTTAATAATACTTTTTCCATCACTTGCTAATAATGTAGCGGCGATTACAGGCAAAACGGCATTCTTTGCGCCTTCTACTTTAACCGTTCCATTTAACCTTTTTCCGCCGCGGACGATGATTTTATCCAAAGTGTATTCCCCTCCGCGTCCAATATCTCTATATTAATATTCAATCGTTATGATGGGTGTGCCAACTACAATGGTAGTTTTGCCGCCCATTCCTTGTGTTCTTATTCCTAATTGTAAATTCATTGCCTTTTCTTTGTTTTGAATTGTCTCATCAAATATTGGTGTATATGCAGAAGTTGAAATAAATTCAGCCTCTTTTAACGCCTCCATTTGTTTTGCTTGAAAAACACTTAGCAAATGGTTTACATAATAAGGCAAAGTCTCATTAATCTTATCATTGAATTCGCCTTTTATACAAGAGAAAATTGTTGGTTTACCCCGAAATATGGCAGAAATATTTTCTTTCATTTCCAACTGAAGCTTTTTATCTATTTTGTCATTTAACTCCTTCCCTTTTGCCTCATACATAATATATGATTGCGGGGTTTCGGTTGTTAAAGACATAGTAATGGTAAAAGTTTCTTCCATGTTTTGATTAGCATGTAAAAAAGCTTTCATTTGCCAGCTTTGTCGATTCTTTACTTCCACCCATTTTGCTTTCGGGAATTTTTTGCTTATTAATGTTTGATATTTTTTTGCATCTTCGAATGATTTAACATTCTCCAATTTTTCTCTTGCATTTAGAGACCATTCATTGATGGTAATATTCTTTTCGTTTTTCAGTAAATCATTTATAGTAAACAAATCAAGCTGTTTTTGCGCACTAATGGTGTTATTCCCAAATGTCCAAACAGCAAAACCCATTAAGATAGTTAAAGTGATATAAAATATATTATGCTTCATTATTAATTCCTCCCCCATACTACCATTCTGTCCATGGTGAGGGATTGCATACAGAGGAATTGTCGTCACTTTTTGACAAGAATATATTTTCTATCATGAAACATACTATCTATTAGGACAGAGGACTCCCGAACTAAATGGTGATGAAAAGAAGTCTCTTCTGATTGTTTTTTTGTGCACACGCAATTTGAATTGTACTGAAAAAAATCATAAAAGAAAACATGTACGAAGACCTATATTTATTGGTAAATTATTCATAATTGATTTTCACTGCATAATTAATGGAAGTTGTTGCGACCATGTTAAATAATCTAAAAAGAAATTGCTTACAAGTGAACCAATAATGATGGACAATAAAACATATAATACTCTTGCTTGAAAAACTTTGTTTGCCCGAAGGAATTTATCAAAATTTAAGGATTGTAATGCCCACCATGCTAATGCAATAAAGATAACATGGGAGGTGATGCTAAGTAATGCTTGTTGTCCGAAATTTGAAATCAAATAGACTCTTCCTCCAATCCAAAACTCTTCCTAAAATCACTAACTCTTATTTGACGAGTTTGCCTCCAAAAAGGTTTCATTTTTTTTATTTCTTGGCTACCCTGAATATAGGCTTTGGTTCTCTCAATGGGGTCCGCAGTCAGAATACACTTCGCTTTCCATGGGGCTACGCCTGACCCTCCTCGGAGCTTTGCTCCTGCGTGGCCTCACCTGTCCCGCAATTCCCATAGGAATCTTTGTCTATTCAGAATACTCCCTGCTAGCTAAAAAATTGGACGTATACTGAGGATGAATAAACCTTGTATTAAAAATACATTCATTAAAAAAGCATGATTATATTTTATGAAGACAAAAAACCTCTCCATTGTTACTTTGAACAATGGAGAGGTTTTTATAGCAATTAATATTTTTTTTCAACAATGGATATACGATTCATTGCACGTTTAAGAGCAAGTTCTGCACGATTGAAATCTACATGTTCTTGTTTCTGTTCATGTATTCTGCTTTCGGCACGCTCCTTAGCCCGCACGGCACGATCATAATCAATTTTTTCCGCACTTTCAGCAGATTGAGCAAGAACGGTTACTTGTTCTGGACGCACTTCCAATATACCACCGTTTACAGCAATATATTCAGAAGACTTACCATTTTTCAAGTGAATCGCTCCAATTTTTAAAGGAGCAACCATTGGAATATGGCCTGCCAATATCCCTAATTCTCCACTTTCTGCTTTTGCGATAACCATCTCAACGTCTGATTCATGCACCGGGCCATCAGGAGTTACTACATTGACTTTAATCGTCTTCATTTCTACCCCTCCTGATTATGTTTAAACTTCAACACCCATTTTTTTTGCACTCTCAACAGCTTCCTCGATACGTCCTACAAGACGGAATGCATCTTCTGGAAGATGGTCATATTTACCCTCTAAGATATCTTTAAATCCTTTTACTGTCTCTTTTACAGGTACATAAGATCCTGGTTGGCCTGTAAACTGTTCAGCAACATGGAAGTTTTGTGATAAGAAGAATTGAACTCTTCTTGCACGGTGTACAATAAGTTTATCTTCATCACTTAACTCATCCATACCTAGGATACTGATGATATCTTGTAGTTCTTTATAACGTTGTAATGTTGACTGTACTTGACGTGCGATATTATAATGCTCTTCCCCTACAATTTCTGCAGATAACGCACGAGAAGTAGAAGCCAACGGATCAACAGCAGGATAAATACCCATTTCTGTTAGCTTACGCTCAAGGTTTGTTGTTGCATCCAAGTGAGCAAATGTTGTAGCTGGCGCTGGATCTGTGTAGTCATCCGCTGGCACATAAATTGCCTGGATAGATGTTACAGAACCAACACTTGTTGATGTGATACGTTCTTGCAATCTACCCATTTCAGTAGCAAGTGTTGGCTGGTAACCAACCGCTGAAGGCATACGGCCAAGAAGTGCTGATACTTCAGAACCCGCTTGAGTGAAACGGAAAATATTATCGATAAAGAATAGAACGTCCTGACCTTGTTCATCACGGAAATATTCCGCCATCGTCAATCCTGTTAATGCAACGCGCATACGTGCACCAGGTGGTTCATTCATTTGTCCAAATACCATCGCTGTTTTTTTGATAACTCCTGAATCAGTCATTTCAAAGTAAAGGTCATTACCTTCACGAGTACGTTCTCCAACCCCAGCAAACACAGAGATACCACCGTGTTCTTGTGCGATGTTGTTGATCAATTCTTGGATTAGGACCGTTTTACCAACTCCTGCTCCACCGAACAATCCAATTTTCCCACCTTTAATATAAGGGGCAAGTAAATCGACAACTTTAATACCAGTTTCTAAAATTTCAACTTGTGTAGAAAGCTGTTCAAACTTAGGAGCTTCTCTATGAATAGAATCACGTCTTGCTTCTGCAGGAATCGCTGGATCTAAATCAATTGTTTCTCCTAAAACATTAAATACACGTCCTAGTGTAACATCCCCGACTGGAACTGAAATTGGTTTACCAGAATCCTCCACTTGCGTACCTCTGGTAATTCCATCTGTTGAAGACATTGCAATAGTCCGAACTGTGTTATCGCCTAAATGAAGGGCCACTTCAAGTGTTAATTCGACAGTAGCATCATTACCAGCATTTTGAATTACTTTTAATGAGTTGTTAATATCCGGTAAATATCCTCCGTCGAACTTAACGTCAACAACTGGTCCCATTACTTGAAGAACTCGTCCTAAGCTCATTATATTCCCTCCTAAACCTTCTCTTAAAACAAAGGTGTCCAAACAAATGACTTGCCTCCCATTATATACTTTTGGTTCAAATAAATAATGGGATACAAAGTCTTTATGATGATACAACCTTTTTCCTAAATAGGAACTATTCTAAAGCTGCAGCTCCACCGACAATTTCGGTAATTTCTTGTGTAATCGCTGCTTGTCGTGCACGGTTATAGACTAAACTTAAGTTATCGATAATTTCTTTTGCGTTATCTGTTGAATTTTTCATTGCCGTCATCCTTGCAGAATGCTCACTTGCCTTACTATCAAGCAATGCGCCATAGATTAAACTCTCGGCATACTGAGGCAGCAGTGCATCCAATATTTCTTCTGCTGATGGCTCAAACTCATAGGAAGTAAGGGTAGTTGCCGTACTATCCAAATCTGTTAGTGGAAGAATTTTCTTCTCGACAACATCTTGTTGTATGGCACTCACATAATGACTGTAATAAATATTTAGTTCGTCGTATGTCCCATCCGCAAACATTCCCACAGATTTACTAGCTACATCTTTGATATCTAAAAAATCAGGCAAATCTGGAATACCAATAACGTCTAATACTACGTTAAATCCCTGTTTAACTAAGAAATCCCGACCTAATCTTCCTATAACAATAATGGCATATTCATCTTTTGACTGATGACGTTCCCTAATTGTTTGGCTAAGTTTTCTCAAAACATTACTATTATAAGCACCCGCAAGTCCACGTTCTGAAGAAATAATAATGTATCCTGTTTTTTTAACTGGACGATTCTGAAGCATAGGATGTGCTGCCGAAGAACTTCCTAATGCAACAGAATGGGTTACTTCTTCCATCTTTGTCATATATGGGGCAAATGATTTTACATTTAATACGGCCCGGTTCATTTTAGCTGAATATACCATTTGCATGGCTTTTGTTATTTGGCTCGTTTTTTTTGTAGAATTAATACGAGATTTTATATCACGTAATGATGCCAATTATTCTCACCACCATTCATAAGTTTCAGGCTTTCAACAAATGTTTTCGATCAGCCTGAAGGATTGCAAAATTAACTTTGTCTACACTCTGAATTTGTCTTCTTATTCAGAAACTACAAATGATTTTTTAAACTCGTTAATAGCTGCACCCATATCATCGTCAGCTGGAAGTTCCTTTGTTGATACGATTGTGTCTAACAAATCTTTGCGGTTGTGATCTAACCAATTAAAATACTCCTCTTCAAAACGACTAATATCATGAACTGGAATATCATCAAGGAATCCACGTGTTAATGCATAAAGAATAGCAACTTGTTTTTCGACTTTTAATGGTTTATTTAAATCCTGCTTTAATACTTCTACTGTACGTGCACCACGATTTAATTTAGCTTGTGTCGCTTTATCTAAGTCAGATCCAAACTGAGCAAATGACTCTAACTCACGATATGATGCAAGATCAAGACGCAAAGTACCTGCAACCTTTTTCATCGCTTTAATCTGTGCTGAGCCACCTACACGAGATACAGATAAACCTGCGTTAATAGCTGGACGAACACCAGAGAAGAACAAATCAGACTGCAAGAAAATCTGCCCATCTGTGATGGAAATAACGTTTGTTGGAATATATGCAGATACGTCTCCTGCTTGTGTTTCAATAAATGGAAGTGCTGTAATAGATCCTCCACCTTTTGCATCACTTAACTTCGCAGCACGTTCTAGTAAACGAGAATGCAAATAGAATACATCCCCTGGATATGCTTCACGACCTGGAGGACGACGCAACAGCAACGACAGTTCACGATATGCAGAAGCTTGTTTTGACAAGTCATCATACACAATTAAAACGTGTTTGCCATTGTACATAAATTCTTCTCCCATTGCTACACCTGCATATGGAGCTAAGTATAATAATGGTGCTGGTTGAGACGCAGATGCTGTTACTACGATTGAATAATCTAGTGCACCATGCTTGCGAAGCGTTTCTACCGCATTACGAACTGTTGACTCTTTTTGACCGATTGCAACGTAAATACAAATCATGTCTTGGTCTTTTTGATTTAAGATTGTATCGATTGCTACAGAAGTTTTACCTGTTTGGCGGTCACCGATTATAAGTTCACGCTGTCCACGACCAATTGGAACAAGTGCGTCAATCGCTTTAATACCTGTTTGAAGCGGTTCACTAACAGATTTACGATCCATAACACCAGGTGCTAAGAATTCGATTGGTCTTGTTTTGCTTGAGCTAATAGGACCAAGTCCATCAACTGGTTGACCAAGTGGATTTACAACACGACCAACTAATTCATCTCCCACAGGAACTTCCATAATTCTTCCTGTACGACGAACTTCATCTCCTTCACGAATATCTGTGAAGGGTCCAAGAATAATGATACCAACATTGCTTTCTTCTAAGTTTTGCGCTAAGCCCATTACGCCATTTGAAAACTCAACCAGTTCACCAGCCATACAATTGTCCAGCCCATGAACACGTGCGATACCATCACCAATACTAATAACCGTACCGACTTCACTCACTTGAACTTCTGATTGATAATTTTCAATTTGCTTTTTTATAAGAGCACTAATTTCTTCCGCTTTGATGCTCATGCGTTTCACCCCTATCTAGTAATACTATCCTAGTAATTTTCGTTGTAGACGATCTAATTTGCCTTGTAGACTTCCGTCAAAAATCTGGTTCCCAATTCGAACAATTATTCCACCTAAAAGGTTGGACTCTACTATATTTTCTATATTAAGCGATACTTTGCCTACTTTTGCTGCAAAAGTAGCAGATATTGCTCTCTTTTCATCATCTGATAATGGTCGCACAGAATAGACTTTTGCATCTGCAATCCCTTTTTCTTCATTTATTAAATATAAAAATTGATCACATATTTCTGCAATATAGTCTTCACGATGACGATCTATCAACAACATCAATAAGTTTTGTAAATGACTGCTTGTAGAAGCAAAAGCATTCTTTACTAACTCTTTCTTTTTCTCTAATGAAATATTAGGAGATTTAAAGACAAGATGCAGCTCAGATGAAGTAGTAAATAATGTTTTTACAACACGAACTTCCTCTTCCAATTGATCGACGCTGCCGACCTCTTTTGCGATTTGGAAAAGGGCTAAAGCATAACGCTTTGAAACTCCTATATCCATCATCGTTTTTCGCCTACCTCTTGTATGTAATCATTAATAAGCTTCTCTTGATCTTGTTCGTTTAATTCTTTTTCCATTACTTTAGAAGCGATTAATACAGATAATGAAGCTACTTGATCACGAATAGCTGCAACAGCCTTTTCTTTTTGCTGATCAATTTCAAGCAAGGCAGAATTCTTTAAACGTTCTGCGTCTTTTTTTGCATCTGCAATAATGATTTCTCTTTGTGCATCACCTTGAGCTTTTGCTTTTTCCATTAAGTTTTGTGCATCTACTCGCGCTTCTTTTAATAATGCTCGTTGTTCTTCTAAAACGGCAGCCGCGTCTTTACGGCTTTTTTCTGCTGCTTCGATTTCATTCGTAACAAATTCTTCCCGTTGCTTCATGATTCCCATTAATGGACCCCAAGCAAATTTTTTCAATAAAGCGAGAAGAACGATAAAAATAACTAGCTGAAATAAAATATCTCCACCATTTATTAATTTATGAGTTGCAGCCTCTGCAGCTCCCAAAACTAAACTGTTAGTTAACACTTGGTTCACTCCCTTCAAAACTCAACCATTACTACTTTTAAGACATAAAGGAAAGGCGAAGTTCTTATAGAAGATTGTCTTCGCCACATTCAGATAAGATTATTAATTAACGGTTTAATACCATAAATGCGATTACTACACCGATAATTGGAAGTGCTTCTACTAATGCAACACCGATGAACATTGTTGTTTGAAGTAAGCCGCGTGCTTCTGGTTGACGAGCAATTCCTTCTACTGTACGACCTACGATTAATCCGTTACCAATCCCTGCACCTACTGCTGCTAAACCGATTGCTATTGCTGCTGCTATAAGATTCATTTTACTTCCTCCTAATTTATAAAAATCCTGTATTTTTTATTTTCTCCTTTTATTGCAAAAGGGTATATATTAATGGTCATGACTAACTTTATGAGACATGTAAACCATTGTTAACATTGTAAAGATATAAGCCTGGATTGTACCGACAAAGATTGAGAAGCCTTGCCATACAAATGTTAAAGGAATCGCCGCAATAAATCCTGCTATGCCTGTACCGGCTAACGATCCTACTAAAAGGGATAGTAACAATTCACCTGCGTATATGTTACCGTAGAGACGCAAACCAAGAGTAAGAGTATTTGCAAACTCTTCTATGATTTTCAAAGGAAATAAAAACTTCATTGGACTTATAAAACCTTTAGAATATTCTTTAAATCCTTTTTGTTTAATACCATAATAATGAGTTAGCGCAATAATCATTACCGCTAGCGTTAATGTGATGGTAGGATCAGCAGTCGGTGATTTCCACCAAAGCTCTCCATGTATAACAATTGAAAAAGGAAGTCCTAACATATTTGATACAAAAATATAAAATATAACGGTAATGCCCAAAACATGGAATTTACCACCATCTTTCCAGTCCATTGTACTGTTGATGATGTTTTTTACGAAGTCCATTACCCACTCCATAAAGTTCTGTAGGCCTGTAGGCTTTAGCGCCAGTTTACGTGTCGCAAGAACAGCTATCAAAAATACAATTGCACTTGCGATAGTAATCATCAATACATTCGCTAAATTAAACTGCAAAAAATCGATGCCAAACAAATGGTATATCATCGGTTCTTTATGTTCCAATCATGTTCACCTCTCTTTTTTGTTACTACCTATTTGAATAGTATTTAATAAGAAATCTATCATAATGACTACATAGGAAGTCATTAATCCAATAACCACACTAATAAGATGAACATGTTCAGGGTACTCCATAGCTATCGCCACTCCAAGTATCGCTGTTGCCATTCTTGACAACATGCCTAATGAAGCTGATTTTTTTCCTTCATCAATAGCTTTACTAAATTTCCCCATTCTTCTTACTAGCAAAAACATGTTAAAAAAGCTTAAACCAGTTCCAATAATTAGCCCTAGAAACACCGGCTGGAACGGAGTCAAAGCCCACCCTATTAAATATAAAGACAATAAAACGGATATGTATTTCTTTTGTCTTGATAGCATCAGCCTAATTTCAAGCATATTAGCCAATTTCCTGATCACTACTTTCTTTCTGAAAAATCTTCAGTTGAATATCAGTATGTATGCAGCACGAATTACTAGAAAATAAACACGCTAGAAACTAGTAGACGAATCAAGAAAATAAGGCAATTTCTTTAAAAAAACGCCTGAATCCAGATGCGAAAACACGCTGAAAACCCTGTCATTCTCCCTTTTGTAAGCATACAATAAGCTAAAGTCAATGTCAATTAGTATTAACAACGTGAAAACGCTACAATCATATATTTCACAATATATTCATGATACTATTATTGTAAACGGATTCTATCAAAAAAACACACTAAATGTTACAAATAGGTGGATATTGAAAAAAAATCCGTTCAAGCTTTCTACCTTTTTTATTTTAACATGAAATAACTTTTTTTCTATAAGTTCAAGAATTAATTCACACACTTTTAAGATTTCCACTTAATTTAATCGATATAAAGAAGAAACAGTTCTTAAAGAGTGTGTGTTTCTTCTTTATATTGTAACGTTCTATTGATTATGATAAAGTATGCTTCGTTACTTTTCCTTAACGGTTCAACTTTGCTTTTTTCAGCTTTATAAAACTGTGTTTCTTCTATAATATAATACAAATTATTTTACTTTTTCTGTTCAATAGACAAATCAGAAGTGATTACATCCTCTTTTCCTGATTTTTTTGCAAATATTTTTACGATATATGCCCCATCCTTCGGTATGTTCGATTCCTTTATTTGCGATTTCAGCATCCCTCTTCTAACATCCTTTTTCCAATCGAGAAATTGTATAAACTGCAGATTTTCTTTCTCAAATAATGCAATGCCAAATTCTTCCGCTCCGCCTGGAAGATAAACTTCATACTCATACTTATTTTTCTTTTTGTCTTTAATGAGTTCAAACCCCATTATTCTCGGGTAGTCAGGTTCTTCTAACACATATAAATACGGAATATGCATTTGTTGTTTTCCTGCTCTTACCTCTATTGTGCCATCATGAAGCTTTCCTTTAAAAACTTCGCTGTTTACCATCATCCTAATGGGCAATTTTTTTGTTTCACCTGGCTGTAAATTGAAGGAAAAGGGAAGAACCCAGCTTATTCCTTCTTTCTTTTTTGGTATAGAAAAGGAAATGCGCTCAGCTGTCTTACTAACATTTTTCACCTTTATATAAGCAGTATGCTCATGAAGGTGGTCCACCAGCTGAAACTTGCCAAAACGAATTGAACCTGGCATCAAAAGGACATTTGCCTGAATCGCTTCGTCCACTTGAATTCTTCCCGCCCCTTGTTCATATACTTTATATACATTTTCTTCTCGATCCATCATAGGCATTGCAGTATTCATCAGCGCTGCCTTTACTTCTTCCGGTGTCCAATTAGGGTGCGCCTCTACTATTAATGCACATGCTCCCGCTACATGGGGCGCTGCCATACTTGTTCCTTGGAGTGGCATGTATCCGCCTGGCACTGTGCTATTTATCACAACACCAGGGGCAAGTACATCTGGTTTTATATCCCAGGTACTCGTAACAGGGCCTCTTGAACTGAAATCTGCTAATACATCTTTTTCCCATCTTGTTTCAACACGGATGTACAGAGGACCACTTTTCATTTTTTCTTTTATCATGGTTCCTTCTATTTTTGTTATTCCTGCAACAGGAATAGGCATTTCCCTTTCTAAGCTTCCGATAAGAGGTCCTTCTATATTATTAGAAATTAATACTGCTTTTGCTCCTGCCTGATAAGCGTTTATCACCTTTTCTGTAAACGTCAATTTCCCTCTTTCTAATAAAACTATCTTGCCCTTTACATTGTGTAAATTTTCTTTTTCCCCTAGTCCACCATTTACTATATTCAACTGTGTTGATTTTTTCCATCCTTCGCTTTTTTTCATGCTATTTAAAAGGAATGGTTTATTATTTATTTTGAAAAAGGAAATTTGCATATTAGGAGTGGAAGCTCCAACGGATATAGCTTTACTAGCTGTTCCAGGAGAACCTACTGTCCATTCTGATGGTCCTGAATTTCCCGCTGCTGCAACTGCAATAATTCCTTTTTCAACAACTTTATTTAAAGCAAGGCTAATAGGAAGATCAGGACCATTTATTTCACTTCCTAATGAGAGATTTACTATATCGACATGATCTTTTATTGCTTGTTCAATTGCGGCCAAAATCTGTTCTGTTGTTCCAGATCCTCCTGGGCCAAGTGCTCGATATGCGATAATTTCTGCTTTCGGAGCAACTCCTTTTATTTTTCCATCCGCAGCAATAATGCCGGCAACATGGGTTCCATGCAATGTATTCCTTTGCCCTTTCCCTTTTGTTTCCATCGGATCTCGATCTTGATCTACAAAATCCCAGCCTTTTTTATAGTTTCTTCGTAAATCAGGATGCGTATAATCTATACCAGTATCTATTACCCCTACTTTAATACCTTTTCCCGTTAAATGTTTGAATGATTGATTGATTTTCTCTGTAATTGCTTCTGCTCCAATCAACTGCACTGGATTTTCATTTTCAACAGTATAAGTTTGTATAGGAGCAACCCACTCAACTGCATGGTTTTGAGCTAATTTGTTTAATTCCTCTTTCGATCCTTCTACTGAAAATCCATTAAAAACCTCATGAAACATATTTCGTTTTTTTATCGTTTTAAATGTAGATAACAGATGGTCTATTTCTTTACTAGTGAGATTATCACCTGTTTGGATGATCGCAATTGTCCGTTCATTAAGGCTTTCTTTCGGAATAGAAGGGAGATTTATTGAGACAGCATGTATATCATTGGTCCAAGGGAGAATCGATAAAGCTATTAGTAGTATGATAAGTTTTTTCATGATGCGACTCCTTTTGGATTATGAAATAAATGGAAGAATATATTGTTAAATAGGTATAGTATTGCTTATCGTTTCACTTCGAGAGAAAATTATGTGTGAGGAGAAAATTTAAACGGAAGAAAAGATTTGCGAGTATTTCTCTTTCTAGAAAGAAGTATTCATGGGATGAAAAAAGATGTTTTCGTTTATAATTTCCTAAAACGAAAAAAAAGCCGTCACTTTAGATAAGTGACTGGCTTAAAATGTTGCTATTAATTATTTTGTACCAAACAAACGGTCTCCTGCATCTCCAAGACCTGGAACAATATAACCTTTTTCGTTCAATTTTTCATCTAGTGCTGCAATATAAATATCCACATCTGGATGTGCCTCTTTTAGAGCTTCTACTCCCTCTGGAGCAGCGATTAAACACATAAATTTAATATTTTTTCCACCGCGGTTTTTTAAAGAGTTAATTGCTTCTATAGCAGATCCTCCAGTCGCAAGCATTGGGTCTACTACGATAAAGTCTCTTTCTTCCACATCAGATGGAAGTTTAACATAATACTCTACTGGTTTTAGCGTTTTAGGATCACGATATAAACCGATATGGCCAACTTTAGCCGCTGGGATTAATTTCAAAATACCATCAACCATTCCAATACCCGCACGTAAAATAGGGATAATTCCTAATTTTTTTCCAGATAGGACTTTCGATTTTGTTATACTTACAGGTGTTTCAATTTCTATTTCTTCTAAAGGCATATCACGAGTGATTTCAAAAGCCATTAATGTAGCCACTTCATCTACTAGTTCTCTAAATTCCTTTGTACCTGTTTGAACTTCTCTAATGTATGTAAGTTTATGCTGAATAAGTGGGTGATCAAATACATATACTTTAGCCACAACATTCACTCCGTTTCCTTCTTTTTTTCCAAAACACACTTCTTCTTATTTTACAGAAAAAATACTAGTGAAGCAACTGATAATACTTTCCTTTTATTCATATTATCATCTACTTCTATATAATATCCTAACCTACAAATAACAATCTTCTTTTTTATGTGTTCGCTTACAATATTACTAGCATAAAAAAAACAAACCTTAAGTATAATCTCAAGGTTTGTTTTTACTTCTTATAACTCTTTATATAAAACGAATTTACTTGTTAAAGCTTCTACTCGTTTTGCTGCCTCAGCTAACTTTTCTTCGTTATCATGGTTTTTAAGTGTAAAACCGATGATAGAAGCAATTTCATCCATATCTTCTAAACCAAAACCGCGTGATGATACGGCTGCTGTACCGATACGGATCCCACTTGTTACAAATGGACTTGCCGGATCAAACGGTATAGCATTTTTATTTACTGTTATCCCTACTTCATCTAGCACATGCTCTGCCACTTTTCCTGTCAAGCCAAGGGATTGAAGATCTACTAATAATAAATGATTGTCTGTGCCACCAGATACTAGGTTTAACCCTTCCTTTTGCAAGCCTTCTGCTAGTCTTTTCGCATTATCGATAACATTTTGTGCATATACTTTAAAGTCATCTTGTAATGCTTCGCCAAATGAGATAGCTTTAGCGGAAATAACATGCATTAGCGGGCCGCCTTGGATTCCAGGGAAAATAGATTTATCGATTTTTTTACCATATTCTTCTTTACAAATAATCATTCCACCACGTGGTCCGCGTAATGTTTTATGAGTTGTAGTCGTTACAAAATCAGCATATGGAACTGGGCTTTGATGCAGTCCTGCAGCAACAAGTCCAGCAATATGAGCCATGTCCACCATTAATAGAGCCCCAACTTCATCAGCAATCTCGCGGAATTTTTTAAAATCTATTTCACGAGGATAAGCACTTGCACCAGCAACGATTAGTTTGGGTTTATGAGCTAAAGCTTTTTCTCTTACATCTTCATAATTAATATATTGGGTTTCTTTATCTACACCATATTCCACAAAATTATAAAGAACACCGCTGAAATTAACAGGACTTCCATGTGTTAAATGTCCACCATGAGATAGATTCATTCCCAACACCGTATCTCCTGGTTCTAGCACAGTAAAATAAACAGCCATGTTTGCTTGTGCCCCTGAATGTGGCTGAACATTTACATATTCTCCACCGAAAATTTCTTTCGCTCGATCTCTAGCAATATCTTCTACGATGTCTACGTATTCACAGCCCCCATAATAACGTTTGCCAGGGTAGCCTTCTGCATATTTATTTGTCAACACAGAACCTTGTGCTTCCATCACTGCTTCACTGACAAAGTTCTCAGATGCAATTAATTCAATTTTGGATCTTTGACGACCTAATTCTTGTTGAATCGCTTTATATACTTGCTCATCTTGTTGTGCTAAATGCTTCATTTGTAATCCTCCCTATAACATGTTCATATATTTTTCTCTATTTAACCGTAAACCCTAGTTTATATTCTAACATGTATGTATTTTAAAAAGAAAGACAGAAAAACACGAATTATAAATTTTATTTTTTATTTTATCGTTCGTATTTTAATGTTTTTCTAAAAAGAATTACGAAGTATTATACTATTTTTCTGGTTTTTTGCTAATATCTGTTATATTCAAAAAATATTTTTCTGGATATTTGGTTAGTAGAGGCAGGAGAAATATAATTATTCGGCATTTGATAGGCAGGAGAACATTATACAGAAATAGGGTATCTATTTTTTGATTATTTTTGTGTTTGCTGAAGAGGTCTTTTTTAAAAAGTAATTTAGGATGCTCTGAAAAAAGGGTTCCGCAGGTGGAATACACCTGCTCTGCTTCAACATAACAAGAAACTCCATCACACTCGCCTATTTTCATTCTTCATAGTGCAATGCATATCAACTATCTATAGGACAAGAGCAAAAAAGGATATGTATAACTGGGGGCATAATGTCCATTGTTATACATATCCTTTATATAGTCTGAGGAATGGAGTCTATTTTCCCCTTTTGGTTTTTTCTTTTTATAAAATGTAGGGATTTGTTTAAATATAGTCTTTGTTTCATGAATTTTTATTGCTTATTGACTCTAAAATAAGCAAGCCGATTCTAGGAACAGGACTCATTCGCTTTTGTATTTTCGTAAACAGCCCTTTGACCTCCAATTAATTTTGGTCGTGATTTGGCCATTGTCACATGTGCTTCTCCTAATTGACTGAGGGAAACTCTTATTGGTACTGCTACATGCTTCATATGCATACCAATAAAGGTATCTCCTATATCAATACCACCGTCTGCTTCTATAAATTCAACGACAACTGGATCATCCATATGCTGATAGGCGAATGTTGCCATCGCACCACCAGCATGGCGGACAGGTATTACAGAAACCTCTGTTAATCCTCTTTCTTCCAACACATTCCGTTCCACTACTAGTGCTCTATTTAAATGTTCACAGCATTGAAAAGCTAAGGATATTCCTGTTTGCTTTTTAAAGTTTTGAAACTTTTCAAAAATAATCCCTGCCACATCAATCGTTCCAGACGTTCCAATTTTTTGCCCAATGACTTCACTTGTACTGCATCCAATTACAAACAAATGCCGATTCATTAACTTTGCCTGTGCTTGATATTCTGAAATAATCATTTCTAGTTGTTGTTCTAAAGCTACTTTTTCATTTTCCATAAAAACACGGCCTTTCGAACGATATTATTTACTTGAATGACTCTTTTCATATTGAGCGATTTTCTTTAATCTAACTTCATGCCTTTGACCACTAAATTCAGTCTGAATCCATGCCTTTACAATTTCACATGCTAAACCGGGTCCAATCACTCGCTCCCCCATTGCTATTATATTACTATCATTATGTTCACGGGTTAATTTCGCACTATAAACATCATGAACTAGAGCGCAGCGAGCTCCCTTTACTTTATTAGCAGCTATACTCATTCCAATTCCAGTTCCGCAAATCAGTATCCCTCGATCAAATTCCCCATTTGCTACCTTTTCAGCAACTGGCAATGCATAATCAGGATAATCTACAGATACTTCACAGTCACAACCGAAATCAACATATTCTATTCCTAATTGTTCTATTAACTTTATCACTTCACCACGCATGATTAACCCGCCATGATCTGATGCTATCGCAACTTTCATCATTACCATCCTCCCCGTTTTCACAAACTATATTCTCACATAAAAAAGTCGAAATAAAAAGACTCAGAAAAACATTTTTTATAGATTTGGGATAAACGACTGCTAGTCTTAATTTCCTTTTTACTCCTAATTCTATCCACTCAAAAGAGAAGAACCTGCAATTACACAAACCTCATTTTTCACAAAAATGCTGACATGACTATATTTTAAATCGAAAAATAGTTGTTTTTAACTCTTCTGCATGAGCTTGTAATTCTAATGCTAATTGATCTACTTTACTCATTATTTTCGTTTGCTTTTCTGTAATAGACGTAACTTGCTGGGCACCCGCAGATGTTTCCTCTGCTATTGCTGCAACTTCTTGAGATTGTTGTGAAGTCTGATAAATTTGTTCCATTTGTCGGCGAACAAGTTCTGTTATACACGCTACCCCATTTGCCATCTCTTTTATCGTTTGGTTCATATCTTTAAAAATTATAGTAGCCTGTTCGCCTCTCTCCGCTTCTTTTTCTGCATTATTTGCTTGTTTTTCCATTTGTTTCACAACATTTTTTACTTCTTCTTGCATATTTTTAATAAGATAGGCAATTCCTTCTACTGCCTTTCCACTTTCATCCGCCAAATGTCTAACTTCTTCTGCGACTACTGCAAATCCAGCTCCGTGTTCTCCTGCTCGAGCCGCTTCTATAGTGGCATTTAATGCGAGTAAATTTGTTTGGGAGGCGATATTGCCTACCAATTTAATAATGCCTTCTACTTTCTCTGCATTTGTTTCTAATTTCTGAACAGATTGCATGGACGTGTGATTATCACTTACTATTGATTTCAAACCATTAATTAAGGATAAGACTACATCATTTGTTTTCTGTAAATGTTCCATCATTTGATCAGATATTAACAAAGATGCTGATGATTTTTCTTGAACTTTTTTTGCTATTTCCATCGCTTCATCCACGGAAATGGCAGTATCCTGTACAGATTTCGCTGAAACCTCAGCACCCGCTGCTATCTCACCAACAGCCAAAGAAATTGCGACCGTTTGCTCAGAAGCTTGCTCTGCTTCTAAAGATAATGCGTTTACTTTAGCATTGGTTTGATGAAAGTTACATTCGATGCTTTTTACCATTTCACGCAAGTTAAAAAGCATATGATTAAAGGCTATTCCCAACGATTTAATTTCATCATCTGATTTAGAGATTTCCGCCTCTTCTTTCATATTTCCATGGGCAGCTTTCATTGCGGTTTTTTCCAATTTTTGCAGTGGTTTAATAATAACACCAGCTGCTGTAAATGCTAAGATTCCTGACCAAAAAATCCCCAATAGCAATGTAGCAAGAGTGAAATTAAA
The DNA here is from genome assembly GCF_983173855.1 of Niallia sp. WK069_GA_01. Lineage (NCBI taxonomy): Bacteria > Bacillati > Bacillota > Bacilli > Caryophanales > Bacillaceae > Niallia > Niallia sp. WK069_GA_01. The sequence continues at coordinate 462,807 of NZ_OZ470138.1, read as the reverse complement.
TGAACTGATTTCCATTTTATCTTGGAGTATTGGATATAAACCATATATAAAAAATGCACTTGTCGAATAAGTAATTATTGCCAGTACCGTAATAAACAGCACCATTTTTTTCCTTAAACTAAATTTATAGTGCGTATTCTCCATGCCTTTCCCCCACTAACCATTAATCTAATTTATTCATCATACTTTCGATTAAATAATCTAATTCTTGAAATGTTTTCCGATAATGCTCGACTGAACCGCCAAAAGGGTCGATTACATCGCCATATTTTTCTTCTATCGCAAATTCTTTTAAAGTAAACGCTTTCTCGATAGAAGCTGGAAATTGCGTTATGATGGCGTTTTTATGCCCTGATGTCATCGTAACGATATGTGTTGCCCAATCTAATAATTCCTTTGTAAGCGCGGAAGATGTATGGTTATGATTCATTCCTTTTTCAGCTAGAACCTCTTGAGCCTGATAAGATGCTTCTTCACCATCTATTGCATATACCCCTGCTGATTTAACTTCGACATTTTCCATTTTTTTATGTTTTAAAATCGCCTCTGCCATCGGACTTCTACAAGTATTTCCGGTACACACAAATAAAACACGATACATTTTCCAGCCTCCTTCTAATAATCCCCTTTAATTATAGACCAAATTTCCTAAAAATCCTATTTCTTTTCTTCAGTCAAACCTTTTATTAGAAAAGCGCAAGCACCTTGAACAGTTCTGAAGAAAAATGTTCACATGACTCAAAAAGTGCTTTTTACTTTTAGTGGCATGGGGTTATTTTTCACAAGAACTAGGCGCTGAAGCTAGACAATAGAAAAGCGCAAGCGCCTTGAACAGTTCTGAAGAAAAATGTTCACATGACTCAAAAAGTGCTTTTTATTTTTAGTGGCATGGGGTTATACTTTCTTACCTTATCTAAAAAAAAGAGCTAAAAAAATCTGGAAACGAACCAGATTTCTTTAGCTCTCGATCAATTGCTCATTATACACTAACTAACCATTAAAAGTTAAGCAATAATTTTATCCCGAAGGTTAACAGTATCCCGCCGCCAAGCACTTCTCCATATATTCCTAACCAACCTTGAACTTTTCTGCCAATAATTAATCCAGCCCATGTTAAAATGGTAGCTGCTATACCAAAACAAGCTAGCACAACAACCGTTCTTGCCTGATAAATACCTAAGCTTAAACCGACGGAAAAACTATCCAAGCTAACGCTAAGGGAAAATAGGAATAAACCAAAACCAACCGGGGTTATTCGATAAGTCTCTTCTTCCTTAAAAACCGACCAAATCATTTGAATCCCCAAAATTACAAGCAGTCCTCCACCTATGTACACGGCAATAGCGCCAAAGTTTTCTGATAAAAATCTGCCAGCAACAATGCCAATTAGAGGCATAATTACATGAAAAACACCAATTGTAATACCGATTTTAGCTATTTGTTTTAGTCGGAGCTTATACATTCCCATTCCTAATGCAACAGAAAAGGCATCCATTCCTAATGCAAATGCCATTAATATTAGTGTAACTATCTCTCCTCTAAATGCAGCCATTTCTCCGCCTCCTTGGACTTGCTAATTAGAGATTATGCACGTCCAAGTTCTTTTAGAAGTTTTTTTCAGAAGAGTTTAGTTAAATATTTGGAGTTAAAAAGCATCAATTAATAGGAAAACAGCCTTATTCAATGACTTGATGGCCAGCTGCTTTCATTAATCGATTCATAATGGCTTGTCCTACTCCTTCAAGAGGAAACATTTCACTAAAAATAATATCCACATTCTCATGGTTAAAACTTCTTAATCCTTCATATAAAGAAGAAGCAACCGTTTGTAATTCTTCTCTTTTTCCACAAACAAAAATGTAATCTGCATGAAAGAAACCTGCATTTTCTTCCGTTGTTAACACGCCTACTTTTTTTCCTTTTGATTGTTCTCCCTTAATTAGCATCTGGATCTTTTCTTTTGACCCTTTCACTAAAATCATTGGAGCATTTGGAGCATAATGGCTATATTTCATACCAGGTGCCTTCGGTGTGGATTCTTTGTTAACAAGTGCAGGATCCATTCCTACTTCCCCTATAACTTGTTCAATTTGTTCCTTTGTGACCCCTCCAGGACGAAGGATCACTGGTCTCGCTTCGGTGCAATCAATTACAGTTGACTCAACACCTACACCAGTAGCTCCTCCATCGACAATCCCAGCAATCATGCCATCCAAATCCTCTTTAACATGCAACGCAGTAGTAGGACTTGGTCTGCCAGATCGATTAGCGCTTGGAGCGGCTATTGGCAAGTTAGATTCTTCTAATAGCTTTAGAGCGACAGGATGATTAGGCATGCGTACCGCAACTGTTTTTAGACCAGCTGTTGCATAGGTTGATAAAGCACCTTTTTTTGCACGGAAAATAATCGTCAAAGCTCCTGGCCAAAAGGACGTCATTAGTTTTTTTGCAAGTTCCGGTATCTCTTCCACTATTTCCGTTAATTGCTCTTGTTTCGCAATATGGATAATAAGCGGATTATCGGACGGCCTTCCTTTTGCAGCAAAAATCTTCTTTATCGCCTCATCATCTTTTGCATTCCCTCCTAGCCCATAAACCGTTTCTGTAGGAAAAGCAACTACCTCATTTTGTTTTAAAAGATCAGCAGCTTGTTGGATATGTGGATAACCAACTCTATTATCCACATATTTATCCACTGACCAATAAATTGTCTTCATTTTTATCCACCTTTACAAATATCTATTTTATTTTTAACAAAATGGCTTAATTTCCACATTATTCGACAGAAGCCCATGCTTAAAATATTTTAAAAAACAGTTCATAACGTGGATAAACATACCACTTATCCCCAAATTGTGTATAAAAGACCTTATAATGTGGATAAGTATATTTAGTTATCCACGTTTCCTATCGAATAATACATAAATATTGGGTTATTAACAGTTGATATGTTTTTTACCACATCCGACGTTTTCAGCACAACAGGCAACTCTGCTTTAACAATTTCTTTAAATCCTAATAGCGTAAATAGCTGAATAGCATTTTTGTTATTTATCATACAATACAATCGTTCAAGCTCCTTGTCTTTTGCTAATTGTATCGTTTGTTGCAGCAAATAGAGAATTTCCTCCGCACTGGCATTCGTTAAAACAAGGGAGCGGAGAAGACCGATTTTTTCAAACGTCTGAATACCACTGGTTCCAATGATCTCTCCTTTGTTATCTTCAACTATAAGATAATACTCTACCCCCTTTTCGATGCCACTCTTATCTAAATCTCCTAAAAAAGCTTGAATTTTATCTAAATCTTTTCCTTCTGCTAATCGAATCGTTTTCTCCATACATTCTCCTCCTAAATTAATAGATTACTCTTTGTCCACATGCGTTAGTCTATTAATATGAAGAGGGATTGGAAAAAATACTAGATTTTTTTCAGGCTGTTGACAAACCTTGCCACTTTATATTCTCTTTTTATCCGTTCTAGAGATTGGTCAAAAAGTCCGGTAAAAAGAACAGCACTTATCGCAGCAGCCTAAAGATTATAGTTCATATTCTTTTATTTTGTTATACAGCGTTCCTCTTGATATTCCTAACAGATTAGCTGCTGCACTTTTATTTCCGTATGTTTTGCGAAGGGCTTCTTCAATTCTTGTTGCTTCCCCCTCTGCCTCCCCCCTTTTTTCCCTATTTGATGAGGATATTTCTTTTATTTCAGCTGGTAAATGCTCTACTAACACTTCCGATTTATTACTTTCCGTTAGAAGGACACACCGTTCTATCACATTTCTTAACTCCTTTACATTTCCTGGCCACTGATAATGTATTAGCTTACTTAATGCTTCTTCTCCGATTGTCATTTCATTTTTTTGATGTTTTTTTCCATATTCCTTTATAAATTGATTGATTAAGCCTGGAATATCTTCTTTTCTATTACGAAGGGCTGGAATCTCAATATGCATGACACTTAATTGAAAATAGAGCTTCTCATTAAATTCCCCGCTTTTTACCAGCTTTATTAAACTTTGCGCGGAAGAAATAATAACTCTTGTTTTTATTTCAATCTCTTTTTTGCCACCAACACGGGTAAAAGTTCCATTTGTCATATACTCTACTAGTTTTTGTTGAGCGGCTAATGGCATCTTATCCACATCTTCAATAAATAGGGATCCGTCTTTTGCTTGTTCTATTTTCCCAATCTTTTCATCCTCTTCACCAGATTGAAAGGACATTTTTTGATAGCCAAACAACTCTATTTCTAATACCTCTGCTGGAATAACAGCACAATTTAACGAAATAAACGGCTGGTTATTTTTTGCCCCTCCATAATGAATCGCTTGAGCCAACAACTCTTTTCCTGTTCCTCTTTCTCCAGTTATTAATATAGGTATGTCGGCATGGGTCATTTTTTGTGCAATCTCTACAGCTTCATTTACTTCTTCGCTCTCTGTAACGATTGATGAAAACGGTGCATCCTTTTGGACGTGTAATGGTAGGTTAGAGTCTAATTCTTGATTTAAATGAATCATTTTTGTTATATCACGCTCTGTTGCCACACCACCAATAATTTGATTATTTTCAACAATTGGTGATGCATTTATTAGCACATGCGTATGTTCATTGGGACGATGATAGGTTCCCCGAACCGGATTTCCCTCTTTTAAAATTTCATGTAAAATGATCGAATCCGCATCAAAATGTTCTCCAATTTTCTTTCCAATAATTTCTTCTTTTTTTATGTTATAAACAATTTCTGCAACGTTATTCCAATAAACAACCGTTCCTCCTTTATCTACCGCTGTTACAGCATCATTAATCGTCTCTGCCAGTGTTGTAAAAAATGTAGATAACTGGTTGTTTTCTTGTTTTAAATACTGAACTTGATCAGAGGCAGTAATAACGGAGGTGACTTCCTGCTTCCTTTCATCCATAATTAACACAGGACGTTCCCAATCTATATCACTTTGATGGATAGCATTGATTGTGGTAACAGAGGAGGGCTTTAACTGGAGGAAATTTAACCACTCTTCAACTGTTTGCTGCTCCTTTCCTACCTGCAATAGAAGCACATCTTTCTTTTCCATACAATACCAACGATCTGCTTTTGTAACAATATAATCATAGGTAGCAAATTTATCTAAAAGAGAGTGTTTGTCGTCATGAATAGAAACCATAAAAAAAGATTTCTCTAATTCAACATGTGAATGGGTGAACATAACAAATTCCTTTCATACAATAATATTTATTAATTTACCATATGTTTGTTAGTCTTCGCTACAGAGAAAGGTATTGCCTAGTAATGGCTTATTTTTTTCCACAATCAAAAAATAAGCCGATAATTCATTCTTTCCTCCTAAATTCAGACTATACTAAGACAAAACCATTACTATCCACCCCGCTCCTATCCTAACAAATGATCGTTAACAGGTTGAAATAATTAGCTTCCCTTTTTGTCTAGACTGTATTTAGAGTAAAATTGATTATCAGCTTATTTTTATTTTTTTAGAGGTTGTTCAAAAAGTCCGGTAAAAAGGACACGTCGAATTTCTTCGTTGGTTTGCTTTTCCGCTTCTCACGTATTCAATAGAGGTTCTTCCATTTTTGAACACGCACTTTTATGTTTTTATTTTTCTTTGTTAAATCTTTCTAGAACTTAGCTTTGCTTGTGTAAATAATAATAAATAATCAAAACCGCCTGCTTTAGAATCTGTTCCCGACATATTAAAGCCTCCAAATGGATGAACACCTACTAACGCACCGGTGCATTTTTTATTAATATAAAGATTCCCACAGTGCATATTATTTAGTGCATAATCCACACGTTCTTCTCTTGCGGAAAAGAAAGAACCTGTTAATCCATAGTCTGTATTATTGTACACATCTATTCCTTTTTTCCAGTCCGATACTTTTGAAATCGCTAGTACTGGGCCAAATATTTCCTCTTGCATAATCCTTGCGTCCGGCTCCACATCAGCAAAAACAGTAGGCTCTATATAATAACCATTTCCTTCTGCCCGGAATCCTCCTGACAATAGCTTTCCTTCTTTTTTACCAACTTCTATATAACCAAGAATTTTATCGAATGCTTTTTGATCAATTACTGGCCCTACAGGAACATTCTCTTCTGGTAATCCCACTCTTAGTTTTTTTGTTAGTGCAGCGACTTTTTCTACTACCTGATCATAAACCGCATCGACAATAATCGCTCGGGACCCTGCCGAACATTTTTGCCCTTGGAAACCAAAAGCGGATGCAACAATTGCTTGGGCAGCTGCATCGATATCTGCCGTTTCGTCCACTACAATTCCATCTTTTCCTCCCATTTCTGCAATCACACGTTTTAGCCAAATTTGTCCAGACTGAACAACCGATGCACGTTCATAAATTCTACAGCCAACCGCTCTTGAGCCAGTAAACGAAATAAATCTTGTTTTTGGATGCTCCACTAAATATTCTCCGACATCTATTCCGTCTCCAGGAACAAAATTAATAACTCCTGCTGGAAGTCCTACTTCTTCCATTAACTCCACAAACTTCGCTGCAACTACTGGCGTTGTATCAGATGGTTTTAGGATAACTGTATTCCCTGAAACTACTGCTGCTACTGTTGTTCCTGCCATAATAGCTAATGGAAAATTAAAAGGAGAAATAACAATTCCCACCCCTAATGGAATATACGTAATTTTATTATCTACCTCACCTTCAGTGGGGATTAATGGCTGATTAGTGGTTGTTTCACTTAGACGAATCATTTCTCTAGCGTAAAATTCTAAGAAATCAATTGCTTCTGCCGTATCAGCATCCGCTTCCACCCAGTTTTTCCCTGCTTCATATACTAAATAAGCAGAAAACTCATGTTTTCGTTGACGCATTAATGCGGAGGCTTTTAATAAATATTCCGCACGCTGCACAGGTTCTACTTTTTTCCACGTCTCAAATGCAAGCAATGCTTCTTGCATTGCCTTTTCTGCATATTCTTTTGATCCTTTACTGACTTCTCCAATTACTTCGTCTATATTTCCAGGATTAATAGAAACCGTTTTTTCTTCTGTAATTATTTTATTTTTGCCAATTACTAACGGAAAAGTTTTTCCTAATTCGCCTTTTACTTTCGCTAATGCCTGTTCAAATGCAACTTTATTTTCTGTTTTTGTAAAGTCTGTTAAAGCTTCATTTTTATAAGCTGGGATTGTCGTTAAATTTGTCATTATCATTCTCCTATTCTTATATACTATTTTTATTGAAAACTTATAGGCTGTTCAAAAAGGCTGATAAAAAGGACACGTCTTGCTATTTAAAAAAGTTTTTCAGGACAAACCACACATTCGCTGGTCTTTCGGCCAATCTTCGCATAAAGTAGCCAAACCAATCGACGCCATATGGTACATAGACTCTTACTTTATATCCTTCTTTCATTAGCTTATTTTGCAAATCTACACATATGCCATATAACATTTGGAATTCAAACTGACTGCTATCCACTTGATGTTCTGCCACGAATTTTTTAGTGAAATCAATTATCTTTTCATCGTGACTTGCCACAGCCGTATAATTGCCATTTAATAGATGTGCTTTAATGCTTTTTTTGAAATTTTCATCCACATCTTTTTTATCTGGAAATGCTACATTCGGAGATTCCTTATAAGCACCCTTCACTAAGCGAAGATTTGCATTTAAGGTGTTTAAAAGTCTTAAATCTTCTTCTGTCCGATATAAATATGCTTGAATAACTATACCAACATTGTCATAATCTCTGCGCAGCTCTTCAAATATATCGATTGTTATCTGACAATGCGAAAAATCTTCCATATCAATTCGCACAAAATTCCCGTATTCTTTTGCTCTTTCCAGAATTTTTTTCATGTTTTTCATACATAGGTCTTTATTAATATCTAATCCAAGCGAGGTCATTTTAAGGGATAAATTGGATTTGGCTCTAGATGCGTGAATGGCGTCCAATGTTTGCAGGCACATTTCAGCTGCTTCATTGGCCTCAGCTTCTGTAAAAACAAATTCACCTAGATGATCAAGTGTAGCTAGTTTTCCTTCTTGATTTAATTTATTGACACTTTCGATTGCTTTTGCAATAGAATCACCTGCCACAAATCTTCCTGCACCAAAGCGCAGCCCATATTTTTTTGCCAATTTATTTGCAGAAGTATTTTTTGCCAGTGATTGAAACATATTTCTCATCACAACTTCCAATGATATCCTCCCCTTATTAACATTCGCATTACCAATATGATGTTAAACACTTTTGTTCAATCTTTATATTTTAAACACAAATGTTTATTTATTAATCAAATTATACAACAATGCTTCATGAAAAATATAGCAATTTGTTAAAAATTCTGACATATTTTTTTAAAAAATCGTTTTAGCTAAATTTTCGATAAGCCAGCAGCCAGAACAACAAAATTAAAACTGCTTTTCATCAGTGATTCTGATAAAAAGCAGCCTCTTAAAATTTATCCAAATATTTTATCCCATACTTCTACGATAAAAAATTTCACTTTCACTTTATCTTCTTTTGTTTCCTCCACATATACAGGATCTTTTTTCTCTTTTACCTTCTTTGTATTCTCTTTTTCTGCTTTTGCTGGGCTTTCTTTCTTCTTCTCTTGCTTTTCTTGCTTATCCTGCTTCACTTCTTTTGCTTCTTTTTTCACCTCTTGTTTTTTCCCATCTTTATCATCAAATCCATCACTTACGGCGACCCCATTAGAGAAATCAAGAAAACATAATGGAGGAAATAACACACACCACCAATTCGCTCCTTCGCCATTGCCTAACGTGATAAGTATCGCTTCATATTCTCCTGCTGGATAAAGAAATTCTCCATATAACTTTGTAGGAAAGTCTACTTTTCCAAATTTAACTTTTACCGTTTGATTTTCACTTTCTTCTTCCACTACTTTTTCTGCTATTTTCTGAATTTCTGGCAATTTTGATTGTAATAATTTTTTTGCTTCTTCTTTAGAAGTTAATTCGGACACCCAAGTGGTTATTTCTTTATTTACAGCATCTCTGACTTTTCTTTTTAAGGCTTGATCTTCTTCACTGTCACTATTCGCTAATATTCTTAAACGAATCGCATCACTAGGTATAACAACTTCATCATTAGCAGTCACTTCATTTTTTGGTATATATAAACTAAAAACAGTAGATAGAATAAGTACAAATAAATACATGGTTGCCATCGGTTTTTTTCTCATATTAAGCACCGCCCCTTCACTATCAATAGTGTGGACAAACTGCAAGAATCTTAAACTAGCAAAATTTAAAAAAAATGCCGCTGACTTGATAAGTCAACGACATTTTTTATATACACTTTAAAATCCTATTTCTGCAAAAACCATTCGATCTTTTCCGTTTATATCAAAAACCACATCGACATTTGCCTCTGGAAATATTTCCTGCAATAAGGCAGATACTGCTTTACTTTGACCTGCACCGACCTCAAAACCGACCAATCCTTGTTTTTTTAATACAAAAGGGAGTTCCTTACATAACCTTCTGTAGATTATTAGTCCATCATCTCCTGCAAATAAAGCACGATGCGGCTCATGCTCTGTTACTATATCCGACATACTTGCCTGATCTTTTTCCGGTATATATGGCGGATTGGATAGAACAATATCATATGTTTGGTTTTTTTCTATAAAAGGAGCAAGCAAATCTCCTACTACAAAGTTAATTTGATGTGCTCCTAAATTATCTGCATTTTCTTTTGCTATACGCAAAGAAGCAGGAAAAAGATCCGTAGCAGTTACTTCAAGAGAAGGAGCTTCCAGTTGCATCGTAATAGCGATTGCCCCACTGCCAGTTCCTATGTCAGCCAGCTTTACATCGGTTTTTCCTTCGAACAGCTTCCCAACCCTTTTTAATGTACCTTCTACCAATTCTTCTGTTTCGGGTCTAGGGATTAGAACTTCTTCATTTACTTTGAATTTTCTCCCATAAAATTCTTCAAAACCAACAATATATTGAATCGGTTTTCCGTCTGCATGGAGATACACGTATTTTTGGAAAATAGTCATTTCCTCTTGGGGCATATCCTCTCTGAACTTCATTAACAGTTCGGAACGACTAATTTGAAGTACATGCCTTAACAATAATTCTGCTGCGTATTCTTCCCGATTTTGCTTAGATAAATAAGAAGAAGCCCATTTCAGGGCCTCAAAAACTTTCATTTGATTATCTTTACACATCAGATGCACTTTCTAGACGGCTTGATTGTTCCTCAAAAATCAATGAATCAATAATGTCGTCCATTTTCCCTTGCAGGATCTGATCCAATTTTTGAATAGTCAGACCAATACGATGATCTGTTACACGATTTTGCGGGAAGTTATATGTTCTGATACGCTCCGAACGATCACCCGTGCCAACTGCAGATTTACGCTGTTGATCGTATTCTGCCTGCGCTTCCTGTTGGAATTTATCATAAACACGAGCACGTAATACTTTCATTGCTTTTTCTTTGTTTTTAATCTGAGACTTTTCATCTTGACAAGATACTACTGTACCAGTTGGCAAGTGAGTTAAACGCACCGCAGACATAGTCGTGTTAACACTTTGTCCTCCTGGGCCGCTTGACGTAAATGTATCAACCCGAACATCTTTATCATGAATTTCAATCTCTACCTCTTCTGCTTCAGGCAAACAAGCGACTGTTGCTGTTGACGTATGAATACGACCGCCTGATTCTGTTTCCGGAACACGCTGCACGCGATGTGCTCCATTCTCAAATTTCATTTTGGAATAAGCACCTTTCCCATTGATCATAAAGATAATTTCTTTATAGCCACCGACTCCTGTTGTGCTTGCATCGATAATTTCAATTTTCCATCCTTGTGCTTCTGCAAATCGGCTGTACATACGGTATAAGTCACCAGCAAATAAAGCTGCTTCATCTCCACCTGCAGCCCCACGGACTTCCATAATAACGTTCTTCTCATCATTTGGGTCTTTAGGGATCAATAGAATTTTCAAACGAGCTTCTAGTTCCTCAATGCGTTCTGACGTTTCATCTAATTCTTCTTTTACCATTTCACGCATTTCGGAATCTAATTTTTCTTCTAACATTGATTTTGCTTCTTTATGCTGTTCTTTCACTTCTTTATATTCCCGGTATGCCTCGACCGTTTCTTGGATATCTGATTGCTCTTTCGAATAATCACGTAATTTCTTTGTATCATTAACAATTTCAGGATCACTCAATAACTCATTAAGCTTATCATAGCGATCCTCTACAGCTTGTAGACGATCAAACATGAACTTCACCTCATTTTTTTCCATAACGTATTCATTATATTATAGGCGATAACCATCGTCAAAACCAAATTAAGCGTCTCTTCTTGAATGAAACAGGGAAACGGGTCCGTTTTTTTCCCTCTCTTTTATTTTTTCCTTTATAATAGAAGTATTAATGGAAAGTGAGGATATATGTCCATGTCTTTAACGAATAAATCTCTATACGATTATATTGTTAAAAACTCTGCCAAAATTACGGAAAAGTGGTTTACTTTAAAAGACGGAGAAATTGGATCCATTTATTCAAAAAAATCTTCTTCCTCTGTTAAAGGTTTATTGGAGAAACAGCATGCATCCACCATTAAAACTGTTATGAGCGCATTTTTAGAAGATCCGCAAGTATTTACTATCAATCTATCAAACTGGGCTAAAAATGTTGCACAAAGCAGAGTAGATTTAGGAACCCCTGCGCATGAGGTTTTGCAAGCATTAAGCATTACTCGCCAAGTCATCTGGGATCAAATAGAACAATTCATTAAGGATGATACCAAGATTTCCACTAAAACTATTTTGAATTGGAGTTCTATTTTTCACAGTACTTTTGATCAATTAAACAACCAATTTGGCAGTATGTATCACGACTTTACTCGAAGTCGTTTTTCTGCTCAGCAAAAACTGATAAATGTGCTTAGTATTCCGGTCATTCCAATTATTGATTATATCGGTGTAATGCCATTAATCGGAGATATTGATACAACCCGGGCGAAATTAATTTTGGAGAAAGTACCTGAGCGCTGCTTACAAGAGCAAATCAGTCACTTATTCATTGATTTATCCGGTATAACAGTTATTGATACAAGTGTATTGCATGAATTAATAAAACTGATAAAAGTCCTTCGTTTTATCGGAATAAAACCGACTTTATCTGGCATGCGTCCAGAAGTGGCACAAATGGTGGAGCGACTAGGAATCAATTTGGGTGAAGTTACCACCTATGCAACACTAAGACAAGCTTTCTCTAAAGTAAACTTAGAAATAAATGACCATATTTTATAAATGGATTTTTTAAAAGCATAAATCATCCATAGTCATTAAGCGTAACTATATAAAATATCGGAAATCGATTAAAAGCAAAATAAGTGTTAGGTTTCCCAGGACTTACTGGTCTTGAAGAGTTGGATAATCATTAAATAATAAAATAAGCCCCTTCCATCTCGTTGGAAGGGGCTTATATTGAAAATAAAGGATTTATAATAGCGAAGTAGTGCTGTCCTGCTTTTTTAGCGCTGGAGGTGATTTAGGCACTTCATGATGATGACGACAGCGTGGTTCATATGATTCTGATGCGCCAACTAAAATTATGGGATCATCATAAGACGCTGGAGCCCCATTAATTAAACGCTGCGTACGACTTGCAGGGGAACCACAAACAGCACAAACCGCCTGAAGTTTTGTAACCATTTCAGCAACAGCCATCAACTCTGGCATTTTCCCAAATGGCTCACCGCGAAAATCTTGATCAAGACCCGCACAGATCACTTGATAACCACTATTTGCTAAATGTTGGACAACACTCACTATTTCCTCATCAAAAAACTGCACCTCATCAATAGCTACAACTTCCATATCCGCTGGAACATATTCAAAAATGTCTGTAGATTTGCTGATAGGAACAGCAAGCGTTGACGTACCATTATGAGAAACAACCGCTTCTTCACTATAGCGATTATCTATTTTCGGTTTAAACACGATAATCTTTTGTTTGGCGAATTCTGCCCTTCTTACACGACGGATAAGTTCCTCTGATTTACCAGAAAACATACTTCCACAAATAACCTCTACCCATCCATGCTGTTTCATTACATACATGAAACCGCCCCTTTCTTCCCAACAATTTAACTCTTCTACTTAACATATACCAAATATAAAATGTGCAAAAAAATGAAGAACTGAAAAGCTCCAATTCAGCATATACACCTATCATGCTCCTCAAAGGTTGCAACAACATCAACATAAGCATAAGACGCTTAAGAATAGAAAGCAAAAATAGAGAAATTCCTTCCATTCTTAAACAGCTTATCACTTAGAAAAAGAAGCTAATGTTTATTAACAGTAACTCTTCGCTCACCAAAATCAGCAATCTCTTACTAAAGTTCCTGCATTAAACCAGGAGAAATTCGGCCTCCAATAGGTATAGCAGCCTTTTTTTCATAAAAGAAAGAACAGGCAAGGAATAATAACTTCTTGCCTGTTCTTGACATTTCATATTACTTAAGACCGTATTTTTTGTTGAAACGATCAACACGTCCGCCAGCTTCAGCGAATTTTTGACGTCCAGTATAGAACGGGTGGCACTCAGAACAAGTTTCAACTTTTAATTCTTTTTTGATAGAACCTGTTGTGAACTCATTTCCACATGCACATTTCACCGTAATTTGATTGTAATTAGGATGAATTCCTGCTTTCATTCCTTTTCATCTCCTTCCGCCCTGCAACTTTCGAAACAGAGTTATAAAACAATGCTTTAACATTGTTAATTATTAAAAACATACTGTGTTCATTATAGCAAGGTCATTTCTATTTTGCAACTTGATTCCTTCACCCACATTTAGAATGTTAAATAATTTTTCTAAAAAGAAAAATAGCTATCACGCCTGATTTCCCTTTATTTAAAGCTTTAAGTAGGAATAATTAATTCATTATTTCCTATACAACTCATACTACCATCCACTATTTACCATATAATTATACATATAACGCTTAAGAACGTTTAGCAGTCCCAGCCTTCATTTGGTCTGATAATACAGCAAAAAATTCTTCGTTTGATTTCGTTTGTTTTAATTTACGCAAGAAGCGCTCTGAGAAATCAGCAGAATCAGACATAGATTTACGAATAGCCCATAATTTATCTAAATGTTCTTTCGGAATAAGAAGTTCTTCTTTTCTTGTTCCAGAGCGACGAATATCAATTGCTGGGAATATTCTTCTTTCTGCAAGAGAACGGTCTAAATGAAGCTCCATATTACCCGTTCCTTTAAACTCTTCATAGATAACATCGTCCATGCGTGAACCAGTATCAACTAAAGCAGTTGCTAAAATAGTCAAAGAACCGCCTTCTTCTATATTTCGCGCAGCTCCAAAGAAACGTTTTGGACGGTGAAAAGCCGCTGGATCAATACCACCAGATAGTGTTCTTCCGCTTGGAGGAATCACCAAGTTGTATGCCCGTGCTAGTCTTGTAATACTATCCATCAAGATGACAACATCCCTTTTATGCTCTACCAAACGCATCGCTCTTTCTAACACAAGCTCTGCCACTTTGATATGGTTTTCAGGAACTTCATCAAATGTTGAACTTACAACATCCCCCATAACAGATCTTTCAATATCTGTTACTTCTTCTGGACGCTCATCGATTAATAGCACAATTAATTCTGCATCTGGATGATTGGTAGTGATACTGTTGGCAATTTCCTTAATCAACATGGTCTTCCCTGCTTTAGGTGGTGCAACAATAAGACCCCTTTGCCCAAACCCAACAGGCGCTAATACGTCCATTATTCGAGTAGAAACATATTTTTGAGTTGTCTCCAATTTCATTTGGCGATCTGGATACAATGGAGTTAATCCTGGAAAGTGCACTCTTTCTTTGGCAGCAATCGGATCATCGCCATTTACTGCCTCTACTTGCAGCAATCCAAAATAACGTTCATTCTCTTTTGGAGGTCGTACTTTACCAGAAACTTTATCACCATTTCTTAAATCAAATTTTCTAATTTGCGAGGCAGATATATAGATATCTTGAGAACTTGGAGAATAGTTTATTGGTCGTAAAAAACCAAAACCCTCTGACTGGATAATTTCAAGAACACCTTCCATAAAGAAATAACCTTCTTGCTCTGCTCTTGCTTTTAAAATGGAAAAAATTAATTCTTTTTTCGTTAACTTACTATAATATGACACCTTATATTCCCGTGCTAATTCATATAACTCTTTTAATTTCATATTTTCTAAACTAGATATGTTTAATCCCATAATGACACCACTCTTTTAAGTTTTCAGTTATTCCTACCATGCTTCAAGCAATATATAATAATTTGGAAAGGAATGTTTAAATCATTTTTGAGGCAATTGACTGTGTGAAGAAATTCCATATTGATGCGAGAATAAATAAGTTGAAGTAATAATATAGAAGAAATGTTCTTTCACTTTACCCACTTACATTTCTTTATACCTTATGATACAAAAACAAGTATACATACTAAGAGAATGATTTCTGTTACCTTTATTCAGGCTAGAAAAATCTATCAAAAGCAATTTCTATTTTAACTCTTCCCATAAAAAATGCGCAACTATAATTTTTTTACCAAAACATAAAAAACATCAAATCCATATCAGAAACAACTGCTTTTCTTCCATTACACTTCTTACATATTTAGGGAATAAATGTTTCTAGGAAGGGGGTTGGGGCATTCTCAAATTTATCCCCTTTATTTAATGAATAAACCGCTTTGAAAAACCAAAAGTAATATGTTAATTAGCAAAGATAATGGTCAACCAGGCAAAAAGACTGCAAATAAACCAGAAATTCACTATTAGTTAAAAGAAGAATAATTCATTTAGAAATCGCTATCATTACTACAGAATGAGCAAATAAATAACATCCCTTTTGCTCTTCTATAGAATTCTATCATCAAACTTTATTATTAATGGCATCATCATTTTTGATTTTTCCTTTTAAGTAAAGAATTCTATTACTACTAATGCCATTAAATAATATCTTTGTTCATTGCCTTTTAGCAGCAATAGTTTTCTTTCCTATTTCACTGTCAGAAATCCCTAACAAAACATTTTCTCAAATTCATCAGAGTTTATGCTAATATGCCTCCGTATCGAAGGCATATATTCCTCTTGATTGTCCATTTGTTTCAAGCATTAGTAGTGAATTCATACATTTTTTATTTGTTCATATTCTTCTTTAGACATATTTTCTCTCCAAATAGTTGCACCAAGGCCATTAAGTTTTTCAACTAAATTACTGTACCCTCTATCTATATGTTCAAGACCAGTAACTTCAGTAACACCTTCCGCTATAAGGCCTGCAATTACTAGTGCCGCTCCTGCACGCAAATCACTAGCTTTCACCTTTGCCCCCTGCAAATGAACAGGTCCATTGATAATGGCTGAGCGCCCTTCTACTTTGATTGTAGCATTCATTCTCCGCAATTCATCAATATGTTTAAATCTAGCACCATAAATTGTATCTGTAACCATGCTTGTCCCTGTTGTTTTTGTTAAAAGAGATGTAAATGGCTGCTGTAAGTCTGTTGGAAAACCTGGATAGACCAACGTTTTGATATCTACTGCTTTCAAATCCGGATTAGAACTTACATATATCTGATCATCACTTGATTCAATATGTACATTCATTTCTCTAAGTTTCGCAATTAACGATTCTAAATGTTGGGGGATAACATTATCAACTAAAATCCCTTCTCCAACAGCAGCGCCAATAATAATATACGTTCCGGCTTCAATACGATCAGGTATAATCGTATGACGGCATCCATGCAGCTGATCTACACCCTCAATACGAATAACATCTGTGCCTGCACCTTTAATTTTTGCTCCCATATTCGTTAATAGTGTAGCAACATCAATAATTTCAGGTTCTTTTGCTGCATTTTCAATAATGGTTCGCCCTTTTGCCCGTACTGCTGCGAGCATAATGTTTATGGTAGCTCCCACACTTACAACATCTAAATAAATTCGAGCACCTCTTAATTCATCTGCACGAAGATAGATAGCTCCTTGCTCATTTGTTACTTGTGCGCCAAGTGCTTCAAACCCTTTAATATGCTGATCAATTGGACGTGGCCCAAGATGGCATCCACCAGGCAGCCCTATAACCGCCTTTTTAAACCTGCCTAACATCGCTCCCATTAAATAATAAGAAGCACGTAATTTTTTAACTTTCCCATTCGGCATAGGCATTGAAATCATAGAGGTTGGATCGACCGTCATGTCAGAATCAGAAAGCACAACAGACCCACCAAGCTCTTCCATGATTTCCTTTAAAATTTGTACATCAGAAATGTCAGGCAATCCCTCAATTGTAACTGGAGAATCAGCTAAAATGGTTGCTGGTATAAGAGCAACAGCACTATTTTTTGCTCCGCTTATTCGAACAGTTCCTTTTAATGGAGACCCACCTGCAATCATAAGTTTTTCCATTTCTAACTCCCTTCTAAGCCATGCAAAACACGTACAAACTATACATATAATTAATTATGACTGCTGACAAAGTCTTATGACAGCAGAGAATAAGTGTACATCACCAACTCTGAATAATGCGATTGATGAGTGATCTATTCAAAAATAAATATATAGCAGTTGTACGAACATAAAATATAAAAATTGAATCAAGGCTTGGACGTAAAATCTTTGTTTTATACTAATCCAATTATTATACCAAAAAGTAATCTTGATAGGAAAAGAGCAAATAATATGTATTTGCTAACATGTGTTAAAGGGGGATTCTTTCACCTTTAACAAAAATGACTAGACCATAAAGCCTGCTATTTATTGCCTAACATGATAAAGGTTTACTTTTCTAATCTTTGAAAAAGCATAAAAGAACATGAACCGTGACAAAAGTTGAAGAGTACGTAGTAATATTTTTCGCAACGAAAAAATAGTTGAGGAACTTTTTTAGAAATTATTATTATTTTAACATCTTTTGTATTACCTTCCTAAGTTAAACACAGAAACAGAAAAAAACAACTATCCATTTACCCAACTTAGTTATAGTGATTATTATTTCCCTTCACGACTTCTTAAATACTTTCTTATGGAAGGAAATTTCAATTGATAGTTTAATTTTTATAATTTTTTCTTTCTTATCTTTAAAGAAACCGCCTAAACAGGCGGTTTCTTTTAAAATTATGCTTTGTTAGAAGAACCAAATTCTTTGATTTTACCAACAACAGTAGTTTTAATTGCTTCACGAGCTGGGCCTAAATATTTACGTGGATCGTATTCTTCAGGTTTTGCAGCTAGAGCTTCACGAACTGCTTTAGCAGAAGAGATTTGGTTTTCTGTATTAACGTTAATTTTAGCAGTTCCTAAAGAGATAGATTGTTGAATATCTTTAGTTGGAATTCCAGTTCCACCATGTAATACTAACGGCATGCCAGTAGCATTTCCGATTTCTTCCATTTCTTTGAAACCTAGGTTTGGTTCACCTTTGTAAGGACCGTGAACAGAACCAAGAGCTGGAGCTAAACAGTCAATGCCAGTGCGTTTTACTAACTCAGCACATTCTTGTGGGTCAGCATAAATAACACCTTCTGCAATAACGTCATCTTCTTGTCCGCCTACAGTACCTAATTCAGCTTCAACTGAAACTCCTTTTGAATGAGCATAATCCACTACTTTTGAAGTAGTTTCAATATTTTCTTCAAACGGATGATGAGAAGCATCGATCATAACAGAAGTGAATCCTGCATCAATTGCTGCTTTACAATTATCAAAGCTTGAACCATGATCTAAGTGAATTGCAACTGGTACAGTTACACTATAGTCTTCGATTAATCCTTCTACCATTTTTACAACTGTTTTGAAACCACCCATATAACGTGCTGCGCCTTCAGAAACCCCTAAAATCACCGGAGATTTTTCTTCTTGTGCAGCTTGAAGGATTGCTTGAGTAAACTCAAGGTTGTTTAAGTTAAATTGTCCAACAGCATATCCTTCTGCTTTTGCTTTTTTCAACATTTCTGTCATTGAAACTAAAGCCATTTTTGTTTCCTCCTTATTTATGATCGTCCTTATTTACAAGGTAATCTTTATTAAATTTCCCAAAGAGAAGTGGAATATGTACTTATTACCCAAAGTAAACTAAAACGAATCATATCCTTTTAAATTCATTTGTATCATACCAAAATAAGCGAAGAAATGCTATGAATCCTTCAACTTTTTCTAAATTGTCACAAATAAGTATGTAATTATTACCATAATTTTACTTTTATATAGGAATATGTATTTGTTAATCGTATGAACTCTTTCTTTATTGTTGAATATATTTTTTCACGGCATCTCTAAGATCATCAATATCAAAAGGTTTAGCAAAATGGGTTAAAGCTCCTAAATCTTTTGCCTCTTGAATCATATCAAGTTCACCATAGGCTGTCATAATGATGACGCGGATTTCTTGATTTAGTTTTTTCATTCTCTTTAATATCTCAATACCATCCATTCCAGGTATTTTCATATCTAACAATACTAAATCTGGTGTTTCTTTAGTTAAAATCTCTAATGCTTGTACACCATTTGCAGCCTGAAATGTATTGTATCCTTCTTTTTGAAAAACTTCATTGAGAAGTATACGAATTCCAAACTGATCATCTACAATCAAAATTTTACCTTTCATAATGAACCTACCTCTCTTATCTAACATTCCCCATTATTTTTCAACCTTTTTTATTTTCATTTAGATACCTTTCTACCTATAGGTCATATTTTCCTGCCATTTTCAATAAATTTTACCTTTTCTATTCCGTTCTTTATAATAAAAGTTGTATAAATGTAATTTTTCTGCTTTTTTTTCGTAAATGCAACTATATTTTATACCGCTTCTTAAATCCATAGCGGACCACCGCTTTCAAAAATTACTAAATAATGCTCACTAAACCTTATTTATAATTTATTTTATAAAACTTAAAATACGGAGGGTTAAAAATTGCTTAAAATGTTCTCAACCCAGTTAAGCGGGTTATTTAAAAGAATTCAAGAAAAGGAAGAATCGATAGAAGATAGTGCACGTCTACTAGCCCAGGCAATAGTAGGCGAAGGGAATATTTATTTATTTGCAACGGATGAAATGGCCGGAGTCATTGACGAAGCTATTAAGAGCACGGAACCTTTACAGCATGCTAAGGAATGGAAAGAACAGGGGCTGCATAATATCGCACCTAATGATCGTTTCTTACTGATTTCGAGAACTTCTGATGACGCTAATATAGTTGATTTTGCCAAACAGCTTCATGATCGCCAAATTCCTTTTATCTCAATTTCCACGATTCTATCAGCGGAAGAAAAAGGGATACAAGATTTAGCAGACGTGCATATTGACCTTGCTTTAAAAAAAGCACTACTTCCTGATGATAATGGCAATCGATACGGATACCCCGCGTTAATGGGCGCTCTGTATGCTTATTATGGTATTAAATTCACAATAGATGAAATACTAAGTGAATATGATTGATTTGTTTTAATGTAAAAAAGCTAACGTTGAATGAATGTTTACACTACTCATTCACGTTAGCTTCTTTTATGCGGATTTTTCACTTTAATTGCCAGCGACGCTCAAGGCGCTTCCGCTTTTCTACTGTCCAGCTCCGACGTCTATTGCCTCGTGTCAAATAACCTGCCCGATTAAAAGTAAAATACACTTTTTATCGGACAGAACATTTGCATTTCGGCAATAAACAAGACGTCTCCGCTTTTCTACTGTCCAGCTACAGCGCCTAGACCTTGTGTAAAATAACCCTTTGACTCTGAAAGTTGAAAAGCACTTTCTGAGTCAATGGAACATTTTCCTTCAGGTCTGAACAAGGCGCTTCCGCTTTTCTTCTGTCTAGCTGCGACGTCTATTGCCTCGTGTCAAATAACCTGCCCGATTAAAAGTAAAATACACTTTTTATCGGACAGAACATTTGCATTTCGGCAATAAACAAGACGTCTCCGCTTTTCTTCTGTCCAGCTACAGCGCCTAGACCTTGTGTAAAATAACCCTTTGACTCTGAAAGTTGAAAAGCACTTTCTGAGTCAATGGAACATTTTCCTTCAGGTCTGAACAAGGCGCTTCCGCTTTTCTTCTGTCTAGCTGCGACGTCTATTGCCTCGTGTCAAATAACCTGCCCGATTAAAAGTAAAATACACTTTTTATCGGACAGAACATTTGCATTTCGGCAATAAACAAGACGTCTCCGCTTTTCTTACTTCTCTGCTTTTTTTATGCTTGCGCCGATAAATTCGCGGAATAACGGCTGTGGTTTTGTTGGTCTTGAGATAAATTCAGGATGGAACTGTGATGCTAAAAACCATGGATGATCTTTTAATTCTACTATCTCTACTAAACGGCCATCAGGGCTCGTCCCAGAGAAGATAAATCCTGATTTTTCCATTTCTTGACGGTATTGATTATTAAATTCATAACGGTGACGATGTCTTTCATAAATAACTTCATCTTGATATGCTTCGTAAGCTTTCGTATTTTCCTTTAATTTACAAGGATATAATCCTAAACGAAGTGTTCCGCCTAAATCTTCTATATCTTTTTGTTCTGGAAGTAAATCAATAATTGGATACGGTGTTTCTTCATCTATTTCAGAAGAGTGTGCCCCTTCCCAACCTAATACATTTCGTGCAAATTCAATGGAAGCTACTTGCATGCCTAAACATATCCCAAAGAATGGAACTTGTTGTTCACGTGCATATTGTGCAGCAAAAACTTTCCCTTCAATTCCACGATCACCAAATCCGCCAGGAACTAAAATTCCATCAGCGTCTTTTAATAGTTCTGCTGCGTTTTCAGCTGTTACTTCTTCTGCATTAATCCAATCTATATCAATATCTGAATCAAAAGCGTATCCTGCATGCTTTAACGCCTCTACAACAGAAATATATGCATCCTGCAATTCTACATACTTACCAACCAAAGCAATTTTTGTTGTTTTCGATAAATTGCGGACTACATCTACTAATTTAATCCATTCATTCATATCTGCTTCATCACAGCTAAGCTTTAAATGATCACAGACAATTTGATCTAGCTTTTGGTCTTGCAATGCTAATGGAATGGTATATAGTGTATCTGCATCACGACATTCAATGACTGCATCTGTATCAATATCACAGAATAAAGCAATTTTGTCTTTCATATCTTGTGAAATTGGTTTTTCCGTTCTTACCACAATAACATTTGGTTGTATCCCTAAACTGCGAAGTTCTTTTACACTATGCTGTGTTGGTTTTGTCTTCATTTCTCCTGCTGCTTTAATATATGGTACTAAAGTACAGTGAATGTACATAACATTCTCTCTGCCAATATCATTTTTGATTTGACGAATTGCTTCTAAGAATGGCAATGATTCTATGTCTCCAACTGTTCCGCCAATCTCTGTTATTACAACATCTGCGTTTGTTTCGCGGCCAGCTCTGAAAACTCTCTCTTTAATTTCATTTGTAATATGAGGAATAACTTGAACTGTTCCGCCAAGATAATCCCCGCGGCGCTCTTTCTTTAAAACGGTAGAATAAATTTTCCCTGTCGTTACATTGTTGTACTTTGTTAAGTTAATGTCGATAAAACGTTCATAATGTCCTAAATCAAGATCAGTTTCTGCACCGTCATCTGTAACAAAAACTTCCCCATGCTGATATGGACTCATTGTTCCTGGATCCACATTTATATATGGATCAAACTTTTGAATCGTAACGCTCACTCCACGATTTTTTAATAAACGGCCTAAACATGCTGCTGTAATCCCTTTTCCAAGTGATGATACAACACCACCTGTTACAAAAATATATTTTGTCATTATAAAATCCCCCTTATTTATCAGTTTGTACATATTCTTCTTTTTTAAAGACGAATAACCCTATATTTTTCACAGGGGAGCGAAACGACTGGCACAACACGCATTTATAAAACGAAACTCCAGCAGGAGGCTTTTCCTTCCTCCTGTTGATTAGTTGGACCAATCAGGTTTTCCTAAGCAGTTGTCTCCCCTGCCTTCACTTTCTTGCCATTGCCAAGCATAATGGAAGGAGCCTTACTGCTTTATTAACACGTGATAAAATAGTTATACACTATTATAAGAAACACACATGATTTCACACTCACACCCCGGCATGAAAATTTTTTCTAAGCCGGGGTTTTACTTTTTTGTCCATTTTTCCATACTGATTAATGCTATGGGAAGTAATCTTTACGTGCGCTTTTGTGGTGGTTCGACCCTGTATAAGAAACTGTTTGGAATTTGCCTTGTGTACACCCCTTTGTTGACTCTTCAATTTTTGAGGATGATCACGTACAGAAAAATGCTGTTTGACCAAGCTTATTCCACTTTCCATAGACACTACTTTGGAGGTTGTTTTATTTGGACATTTTATTAACCCATTGTGCCGGAATGGATGTTCATCAAAAAGAGATTGTAGTTTGTGCCCTAACTGGCACTAATAATGAATCCATTCAAAAAGAAACCAAGACTTTTTCCACTTTAACCAAAAGTTTATTTGATTTATTAAAGTGGTTAGAAGAAAAACAAATTACACACATTGCTCTGGAAAGTACCGGAATCTATTGGAAGCCGGTATACAACATCCTTGAAGGATATTTCGATATTACTGTGGCCAATGCCCAACGTATTAAAAACGTTCCTGGTCGTAAGACCGATGTTTCAGATGCAGAATGGATTGCCAAGCTTCTTCGTCATGGATTGATTGAAAAAAGCTTTGTCCCTTCCCAAGATCTTCGGGAATTAAGAGATTTGAACCGTTTACGCAAGAAATGGGTTGGTAACTTAACAGCTGAAAAAAATAGAATTTCAAAGGTCCTCGAATGTTCAAACATAAAGCTTGGTTCAGTTATTTCTGATATCTTTGGGGTTTCTGGACGTAAACTTTTGAAACAGTTAGTCGATAATGGATACCTTGATAAGGCTGATGTTGATGCCAATATCCATCATTCTCTCCGCAAGAAGGCTGATACCATTTCCGATTCTCTTTTCGGAACATTAAATGAACATCAAATGTTTATGATTAAAAGCTCTTGGAATCATATCATGTATTTGGAAACTTCCATTCAAGAACTTGAAAATAGGATAGATACCCTGCTTCATTCCTATCAAGAAGAAAAAGAAATACTTTTATCTATCCCAGGTATAAAGGAACACACAGCTGCTGTTATTATTGCGGAAATCGGAACAGATATGAGCCAATTCCCTTCATCAAGACATTTAGCTTCTTGGGCTGGTGTATCACCTGGCAATAATGAAAGTGCTGGTAAAAAGAAAAGTTCCAAAAGCGTTCAAGGAAACCCACATATAAAAGCTGCTCTTTGTGAGGTTGCTTGGGCTATATCAAGGTCGAAAAATACCTCAATGTCAAATGTTTTTTGGTCTCTATCTGCAAGAAGAGGAAAGAAAAAAGCTTTACAGGCTATTGCACATAAAGTTTTAAGAATTATATATACCCTATTTATTAATAAGCAACACTTCTCTGAACCACGTCTAGCTGGTTAGACGACCTTCCATTACAATACTCTATTAAGGTTGTGATTTTTTTAAAAAATTGAGGTCACACCCTTTCTTTACTATTGTCTTTTTTCTAGAAGTCCACGCTTCAAGATTTTCTTTACACCAAAATCCTGTACCCGCCCTATCAAATAGAACACGTTACTGTATTATACAGATACCCAGAATAGCCACTCGCCCGTTTTATTTTCACAGAAAAAGCGCTGGCGCCTTGCTCAGCCCCGAAAAAAAATGTTCTCTTGACTCAAAAAGTGTTTTTTACTTTTAGAGGCAAGAGGCAATACTCACTGGGGCTAGGAGCCGGAGCTAGACAGCCTTCACATTTCAAAAAATTTATACTTTCTTCCCTTTATAAAAACAAAAAAGCCCCACTTACTTTAAAAAAAGTAAGGGAGCGCTATTTAGCGAATATAAGATCGTTCCTTTTTAAAGGAGCCCAAAAATGATTTTACAAGCATAGACTTAAAAAGTCAAGGGACTTATTTATTGTCCTTGTCTTCTTCTTCCTCAAACTCATCTTCGTCCTCTTCATCGTCATCGCTTTCAAAGTCTTCGTCTATATCCTCTTCAAAGTCTTCTTCTTCGACAAGATCATCATCTAATAAATCATCATCATCTTCGTCTTCATCATCATCTTCGTCTAATAGTTCATCATCCTCGACGTCTTCTTCAAAGTCATCGTATTCTTCTTCAAGAACATCAAAATCGTCAAAATCTTCTTCCACTGCTTTTTTCGATTTTTTCTTTTTCGGTTTCGTTACAGTTACAATCTCTTCTTCTGACTTCTCTACAGGGTACCATGTTCTTAGTCCCCAACGATTATCTCCTAAAGAAAGAAAACGTCCATCAATATTTATATCTGTATAAAATTGTGCAATTTTTGTATTTACTTCCTCTTCCGTTAAATCTAATAATTTCGTCACTTCACTCATAATTTCATTAAAGGAATAAGGTGTTTTTGCACCATTTAATACTTCATATGCAACTTCGATTAAAGACATTTCTCGTAATTCTTGTTTTGTATATTTTTCTACACTCATTTCTTGCACTTCCTTTCTCTATCTAGACTCTTCTACCAGCATCAATCAGTAAACCTTCACTCGATTTTAAAACCTATGTAGAAGTGAAGGAGAATAACTTAAACCTATAAAATCCCTAACTATCCTCTGCATCAATAAACATACAGCGGGTTTCACCTTTATACAAGTAAAGGTTTACAGTAAAGAGCAAAAATACATATTCTCCATTATAAACAAAATCTTGGTGAATATGCTAGCTTCAGTTAAGGATTATTTGACTTTTCTTCTAATAATTTTTTCCCGATAGGATTCGAGCCTTTTATTTTGTCTTTTAGCAAGGGTGAAAAAATAAATAGATAGCAGAAAAAAGCCAATGGCACCTAGTTGATATTTATACAATATAATAGTAAGGACAATAATTCCAGATAATACTAGTAGATTCTGCATTTTGTCATCCCCTCCAGCTTCAAGACATCTTTTTATTATATCGGATGTCTACATACAGGCAAAACTTTTTATATATCATCTCTTAATTCCCACTGTGATTTTAGCTGATAGAATTTTCATTTTTGGTCATACTAAAAACTTAAGGGGGACCAACATGAAACCACTATTTCTTATTATCGTTATTATAATAGCACTGATAGTATTATTCATTCTTGATTTTTACTTAGGAAGAAAATTTCAGCAAAAATCTATGCAAAGACAAAATCACTCATTTCGTTTTACTGACTTTCATATATACAAAGATGGTACAGAGCTATTTCCTGATCTATTTTCTACAATTAAAAGAGCAAAAAAGCATATCCATATTCTATTTTATACAGTTAAAGCAGATAGCATCAGCAATGAATTTTTAAATCTTTTAATGGATAAAGCAAAAGAAGGGGTAGAAGTTCGTCTCCTGCTTGATCGGCTTGGCAGTTTTAAAGTAAGAAAAAAAACAGTCAAAGAACTCAAAGCTGCTGGTGTTCAATTTTATTTCTGTCAGATCCCTAAATTTCCATTTTTCTTTTATTCTCTGCAGGTACGAAATCATCGAAAAATAGCGATAATTGACGGGAACATAGGATTTATGGGAGGATTTAATATAGGAAAAGACTATATTCATGCTAATCTGAATTTAAGCCCATGGAGAGATTATCATATGAAAATGGCCGGAGAAGGGATAGAAGATTTACAAAGAGAATTCCTTATGGACTGGTTAGAAGCATCCAAAATCAATTTACTTCAAAATAACCTCTATTTTCCAAACCAAAAAAGAGGGAAATCAAGACATCAAACCATTCCTTCCCATGGAAAATATTTAGAAGAAGTTTTATCAGATTTAATACGTAATGCAAAAAGCAGTTTAATTATCGGAACTCCTTATTTTATTCCCAGCAAACGGTTATTGAATGAACTGCTTTTTGCTTTAAAACGCAATGTTTCTATTACGTTTCTTTTGCCTAATAACGCTGATCATATCCTTGTTAAAGAAGCTTCCTTTCCAGATTTAAGAATTTTACTTTCTCATGATGCACGTGTTTTCCAGTATAAGCATGGTTTTTTTCATGGTAAATTCATATTGGTAGATGGGGAAATTTGCTTCATTGGTTCTTCCAACTTTGATAAACGAAGCATTTTTCTTAATCATGAAATAAACTGCAGCATTTACGACCAAGATTTTATTAACCGCATGCAGGAAATTGTAGCAAGCGATATGGATGCTTCAAACGAAATATATTATGAAGATATTGCAAAAAGAACATTTTGGCAATTCATAAAAGAGAAACTAGCACAATTCATTTCCCCTCTTTTATAAAGTTGCTAGAACAATCAGGAGTAGGAGATAAAAAAATGCTATACCGATTCGGATTTGTTTCCCATGCATTAAGCTTATGGGATGCATCCCCTGCCAAAACATTAACATATGCCCGTTACAAAGATATGCAGCCAGCAGAACGGCTTGAAAAGCTAATTGAGATTACAGCAGCTAACCTGAATCACACATTAAGAACACTTCATTATAATATCGGCCATCATATAGAGCTTTATCGAATGTCAAGCTCTATTGTTCCATTAGCCACCCATCCTGATGTGATGTGGGATTTTGTTTCCCCATTTCAAGAAACATTTGCGGAAATAGGGGCACTAGTCAAAAAGCATAAGCTACGGGTCAGCTTTCACCCTAATCAATTTACACTTTTTACATCGCCTAGAGAAGAGGTAACAAAAAGCGCTGTTATTGATATGGAATACCACTATAAAACGCTAGAAGCAATGGGAATAGCAGAAACGAGTTTAATTAATATTCATATAGGCGGTTCCTATGGGGATAAAGAACAAACACTTATTCGTTTTTATGAAAATTTAAAAACTCTTCCTTCCCATGTAAAAGAGATTATGACACTAGAAAATGATGATAAAACATATACAGCAGAAGAGACGTTAATCGTTTGTCAAAAAGAAAAAATCCCCCTTGTTTTTGATTATCATCATCATAAAGCTAATCAAAGCAACATGCCTTTAGAAGACATGCTACATGCAATTATGGAGACATGGAAAGCAAGAGGGATAAAACCTAAAATCCACTTGTCTTCTCCAAAATCAGAAAAGGCATATCGTTCTCATGCTGATTTTGTAGATGCCGACTACGTAAAACCGTTATTTGACATGCTGCGTCCACTACAGACAGATATCGATTTTATGATTGAGGCCAAAAAGAAAGACCTCGCCTGTTTACAGCTAGTGGATGACTTAAGCAAAATTCGCGGGGTGAAACGGGTAGGCGGAGCAGCACTTGAGTGGAAATAAAGTTAAGAAAAATTCAGGAAGCAATACTTGATTTAATAGACTTTTTTCTCCTAGTACTGTTCTGTTTTACATAAACTTATTTGCGTAATATAAAAATACCTTCTGCTATTAAAAAATGCCCAAGGGAGTTCCATTCAGAAATCCCTTGGGCATCTACTTGTTTATTGATAAATCTTCTAAATCAAACTGGTTAGTGTAAACATTCTGCACTATTGCTTTTTCAACCTTATGATGAAATTACATTTTCTCTGGTGCTGAAACTCCAATTAAACGCAATGCATTTTTCAACGTAATTTGTGTTGCTTTAATTAATGCTAATCTTGCTTTTGTTCTTTCTAAATTGTCTGCATCTAATACTTTTTCCGCATTGTAGAAACTGTGGAATGTTGCTGCTACATCATAAATGTAATTAGTGATTCTATGCGGCATTCTTTTGACTGCGGCTTCTCCAACTGCTTGCGGGAATTCTCCTATTTTTTTCAATAAATCAAATTCCTTTTCAGCAGTGATTTGTGCAGCATCTAAGTTGTCGGATAACTCAATGCCTTGCTCTTTTCCTTGTCTTAAAATACTAGAGATACGGGCATGAGCATATTGTGCATAATAAACAGGATTTTCATTTGATTGTGATACCGCTAAATCTAGGTCAAAATCTAAATGTGTATCCGCACTTCTCATCGCAAAGAAATAACGTGTTGCATCAAGACCAACCTCTTCCACTAGGTCTCTCATTGTCACTGCTTTCCCTGTACGCTTACTCATTTTCATTTTTTCGCCATCTTTATATAGATGAACAAGTTGAATAATTTCAACTTCTAATGCCTCTTTATTATAGCCAAGAGCTTGAATAGCTGCCTTCATACGTGGGATATAGCCATGATGGTCTGCTCCCCAAATATTGATCAACTTTTCAAAACCTCTTTCCAGCTTGTCTTTATGGTAGGCGATATCTGGAGTTAAATACGTATAAGAACCATCATTTTTAATTAATACACGATCTTTATCATCGCCAAAATCTGTTGAACGCAGCCAAGTTGCACCATCTTGCTCAAAAATATAACCGTTTTCTTTAAGCGAGTTTAACGCAACATCAATTTTTCCATTCTCATATAAAGAAGTTTCTGAATACCAAACATCAAATGGAACTCGGAAGTCTTCTAAATCTTGTTTTAATTTTGCCATCTCATATTTCAGACCATACGAACGGAAAAAATCAAAGCGTTCTTGCTCTGAAACATTTACAAATTTATCCCCAAATTCTTCAGCCAGTTTTTTGCCGATTCCAATAATATCTTCTCCACGGTAACCGTCTTCCGGCATTTCTTTTTCAAGGCCTAATGCTTGAAAATAACGTGCTTCCACCGATAATGCCAGGTTATTAATCTGGTTGCCAGCATCATTAATATAATATTCTCTAGATACATCATAGCCTGCTTTATCTAAAATATTGCATAACGAATCACCAACTGCTGCACCGCGTGCATGTCCTAAATGAAGATCACCAGTTGGGTTTGCAGAAACAAACTCTACTTGTACCTTTTCGTTATTTCCTACATTTGTTTGACCATATCCTTCGTCTGCTTTTAAAATGGTTGGGATTAGGTCTGTTAAATAGCTATTGTTCATATAAAAATTGATAAATCCAGGACCAGCAATTTCTAATTTTTCAATTGATGCTTTGCTGACATCAAAGTTTTCAATAATTGCATCTGCAATCATACGAGGCGCTTTTTTTGCTACTCTTGCTAATTGCATCGCCATATTTGTGGAATAATCACCATGTGCTTTTTCTTTTGGGATTTCTAAAATAACTTCTGGAATTTGCTCTTCACTTGCTAACCCTGCTTTTAATACACTTGCTTTTATTTCTTGTTTTAATTTTTCTTGTATTTGTTCAACTATGTTCATTCGCTTTTTTACTCCTCCTTAAAAGTTATAGACATATGGTATGTTCCATTATGATTGCCTTGCATTTTCAAATCATATAATAAATCAAAGGTGCCAGATGCAGAATCAAAAGACTTCTCCATCACCATTCTTTTTGTATCAGTTACAAGCTGAAAAACTCCATATGGACTCTTATAGCTTCCAATACGCAGCTTATTTATTAAAAAAGAAAGCCTCATTTTTACTGCGCCACTGCGAAGGATTAATCCTTCCTTCTCTGAAACTTTAATAATTGTTTTAATGGTGCCTTCTTCTATTGTTTCTTCGTACTTGATATATTTGCTATTATCTTTTTCTAAGTATTGTCCTAATCCAATCCACTCAATACTTTCTTTATTTTTCCCATTATAAATATGGGTTGTCACATTTATTTTTATAGGCACCTGTTCCGCCGGACGAGCTGACAACGGCAACACATCCTTTTCTATATAATATCAGAACATTTTTCTTTATAACTTTATAAGTATAAATTTTTTAATAGGGAAGTGCAAGATAGTGGGATCAATATACAAGAGGTTATAGAAATGAATTTTTTCTAACTTTTTCTTTAAAAAATACCATTATTTTCATCATCGTTTATACTTAAAGAACTATATTTTAAAGGAGATTTTCTTTTATGCACTTGATAACAATGAAAGTTATAGAGATTTCTATTTTTCTTTTAATTATTACAACGATCGAAACACTTGCCTACGCTACTAGAATTTCAGGAGCTAGAGTCAAACTAGTCGCCACCGCCATTTCCTTATTCAGTACGTTAGTGATTATTTCTCGATTTTCCACGCTTTTTCAACAGCCCCTCACGGCTAAGCTTATTGCAGAAGCGCCAGATACGGACAAGCTTGCCTTTATAGAAGGACAATTGCGTATTCTACTTACGATTACTTCCGTAGGGGTTGTAATAGGCATATTGCTTTTTCCTACTTTTATTAATCTATTTTCACGTGCAATTGTTCAATTAAATAATGAAAAAGGATCCGTTGCTGCTCTTTTTTTTAAAAATTGCAATCGGGCTGGAGCTAAAAAAATTCTTGGCTGTTTCCGAACACCAAAACTTTCTTACTTTAAAGGAATTACTCTGAAAACGATTCCGAAACGAATTTTTATTATAAATATTATTGTTTCAGCTGTCTTTACAGTGGGGGTGCTTTCTGTTATTTATGCTTCCATGCTTGTTCCGCCTAAATATGTATCTGCAGCAGCCATGTCTTCCGGAATTATAAATGGTGTTGCCACCATTTTATTGACATTATTTATTGATCCAAAGGCTTCCGTTCTTGCCGATCGGGTTGTAAAAGATAATGGTGCTTATATTTACTTAAAAAGCTATTCTTTAACAATGGTCAGCTCCAAGTTTATTGGTACGGTTCTTGCACAAATATTATTAATTCCTGCTGCCTATTATGTAGCATGGTTTGCCATGTGGATTTAAATTCTATTGAAAATGCCAGCTAAAAAATAGATAAACAAACAAGAAAGTGCCTTTTTCGCACTTTCTTATTTGTTCATTACTTTTTCTATTCCGATCAGATATATTTCATTTATGCCACCTTAAAACCTGCCTTCTATGAATGGTAATCACAATAGATCTTTCACAAATTTCGGCAGTACAAATGCTGCTTTATGCAATTCTTTTGTATAGTATTTTGTTTCAATATCGTGAAAACGGCTTTCTGGCACCTCTATTGGATCAAATTTTTTCGATCCGATAGTAAATGCCCATATTCCGCTTGGATATGTTGGAATGTTTGCCACATATAATCTAGTAATGGCAAATATTTCTTTTACATCTTTTTGTACCGAACGTATTAAATCCGCTTTAAACCAAGGATTGTCTGATTGAGCAACAAATAAGCCATCTTCTTTCAGCGCCTTTGCTATTCCTGCATAAAACCCCTTCGTAAATAAGTTTACCGCCGGACCAACCGGCTCTGTTGAGTCCACCATAATAACATCATATTCGTTGTCGCTTTCAGCTATATGCATAAATCCATCGTCTACTTTTACGTCCACTCTAGGATCATCAAGCATGCCAGCAATCTCCGGAAGATATTTTTTACTGTATTCGATAACCTTGCCATCGATATCTACTAAAGTAGCTCTTTTTACACTCGGATGTTTTAAGATTTCTCTAATAACACCGCCGTCTCCACCACCAACGACCAAGACTTTTTCTGGATTTGGGTGTGTAAATAAAGGAATATGTGCAACCATTTCATGATAAACAAATTCGTCCTTAACAGACGTCATGACCATATCGTCCAGCAGCAGCATATTGCCCCATTCTTCTGTTTCTACCATATCAAGCTTTTGAAATTCTGTTTGTTCTGTATGTAAAGTTTGTTTGATTTTCATTGTTATGCCAAAGTGATCTGTCTGCTTTTCTGTGAACCATAATCCCATTTTATATCCTCCATTTCTTTATAGTGCGTGTTCAAAAAGGAGGATAAAAAGGACCGAGAAGTTCGAGGCGTCTTCACTTTGAGCATCGGAACGTATGGTATTAATACGTGAGAAGCGGAAAAGGAAGACAACGAAGAAATTCGATGTGTCATTTTTACCGGACTTTTTGAACAACCTCTTATAGTGGTAAATTCGAACATGCTTATTCTTTATAGTTCCCAAACAACAAAATAACAAACAAGTATGGAGCCGTTTTAAAAAAACACAAGAAAAATTTGGTGGTATTGGTATAAAAACGTTTAAAACTCACATCATAACTCCATACTATACGTATCTATTTATTTGCCGCTTAAAATAAGGATTGCTGCTAACAATTTTCACAGCCTTTAACTGTATATAAATAATGATTTATTAATAGCAATTTACAAAGAACTTTTGGTAATGGAGGTGCAGGTACATGGAGGTCATTGCGAAAAACCGTCTGAAAAATTCATCAAAATATTTTCGCTTATTTGTTATTTTAGGATTATTATCCATGCTTGCTATCAGCATAGCCGTTGCTGCTATTCTTATTTATGCAAAAATTTTAGGACCACCACCACTTGCCGTTTCACAATCTACTTTTTATTACTCGGATGATGGCAGCATTATTGGAGAAAGCAATAATGGTCAAAAGCGATATTGGGTGCCCATTGAACAAATCAATCCATCCCTTGTAGATGCAACGGTCTCTATTGAAGATAAAAACTTTTTTGACCATCATGGATTTGATTATAAACGAATGGCAGGAGCAATTCTTGCTGATATAAAAGCAATGGCAAAAGTACAGGGAGCAAGCACTATTACGCAACAATATGCACGCAACTTATTTTTAGAGCATGATAAAACATGGAAAAGAAAGATTTCCGAAGCCTTTTATACAGTTCGCCTAGAAATGTTTTATAGCAAAGAAGAAATTTTAGAAGGATACTTAAATACCATTTATTATGGAAATGGTGCTTATGGTGCAGAAGCCGCCAGTCAATACTATTTTGGAAAAGACGCATCTGAACTTACTCTAGGAGAAGCAACGATGCTTGCAGGAATTCCAAAAGGACCAAGCTCTTATTCTCCATTCGTTTCATTAGAAAATGCAAAAAAAAGACAACAAATTATTTTACAATCCTTAATTAAAAATGGATATATAAGTAAAAACCAATATAAACTTGCTCTAAATGAACACTTAACTTATATTGGTAAATTCCCTATTTCAAATGTAAAGACAGCTCCTTATTTCCAAGATGCTGTTAAAAACATTCTAAAAAACCAACTCCATATAGATGATCGGACAATTGCACTTGGAGGATTGCGAGTGTTTACAACGTTAAATACTAATCAGCAGAAAATAGCAGAAAAAACGATTCAATCTACCATCAATCCAACAAGCAATATCCAGGTTGGCTTTGTCTCTATGGAACCTGAAACAGGTTATATTAAAGCAATGGTCGGCGGCAGGGATTATGACAAAAGTTCGTTTAATCGTGCTATCCAAGCGAACAGACAACCCGGATCCACTATGAAGCCATTACTGTATTATGCCGCCCTGGAGCATGGGTTTACTCCCACAACCATGATGAGCAGTGAAAAAACGACCTTTCGTTTTGATGACGGTAGTGATGCTTATACACCACATAATTTTAATAATAGATATGCCGAGGGAAATATTACATTAGCTCAAGCACTTGCTGTATCAGATAATGTGTATGCGGTGAAAACGCATCTATTTCTTGGCCAAAATGTATTGGTTGATACCGCAAAAAGATTCGGTATTTCTACTCCATTACATCAAGTACCATCGTTAGCATTAGGCACGTCGAATGTGAAAGTACTAGAAATGGCAAATGCCTATAGCATCTTTGCAAATGGTGGAAAAAAGGTAGACCCAGTGTTTATCACAAAAATTGAAACAGCCGATGGCAAAGTATTATATCAGCATAAACAGGTTCAAGAACGAATGTTAGATAAAGATTTGACCTTTGTTATGAACGAATTGATGACAGGTATGTTTGATAAAAACTTAGATGGTTATGCAAGCGTAACAGGTACAACCATCAGCAAAGATATTCATAGAATTTATGCAGGTAAATCTGGGTCTACCGAGTCAGACAGCTGGATGATTGGCTATACGCCGCAGCTTGTCTCTGCCGTATGGACTGGGTATGATCAAGGAGAGCCTATCACTTTAACTGCTGATAAAACGTATGCTAAAAAAGTGTGGATTCAGTTTATGGAAGAAAGCTTAAAAAAAGAGCCAATTAAAGGATTTCAACCTACTAAAGGAACAGTAGGAGTTTATATTGATCCAAAAAGCGGCAAACTGGCCACTAATAGCTGTTCTACTAAAAGGCTTATGTATTTCACAAAAGAAACAGTGCCAACCGAATATTGTTCCGACCTAACAAAAGAAGACTCTTCCTCTTCCAATAAAAACGGAGAGAAAGCAGAAGAAAGAATACCATGGTATAAAAAAATCTTTCAGTGGTAACTAGAAAAGCGCATGCGCCTTGTTTAGCCCCGAAGAAATATGTTCTCCTGACTCAAAAAGTGTTTTTTACTTTTAGAGGCAGGGGGCAATACTAACAAAAACTAAGGCAATACAAAAAAGGAACACAAACCTGTGAATGGTATGTGTTCCTTTTTTCTTATCCTATTAAATCTTCTTTTAATTTTTCGTTGGAATTCTCCCATAAAGTCTGATCATGATTTTGCAAAAACGCAGCCAAGATTTGTTTTGATTTATTATCCATATGGTCCACCATAATATGGCGTTTCATCGACTTATCCATTTTATTAACATGATCTGGCAATGATTTATACCCTCTGCGAATCGAACGATCTACTGTCATTTCACAAGCTGTTACACCCGCATAGTAAGGTCCATCCAATTTACGGTCTATCGTTACCCATATTAACCAGTACGGCTTCCCATTTGGAACTTCTTCTTTTTCTTTTAAAAATTTTATTCCTTTTTCCACGACACTTCTTGCATGCATCGCTCCGACATCTACTGTCGCTTCCCCTGCTTCTACATCAATAATAACAGGTGATACATTTTCCAGACTTAAACTGCCGACGCCAAAACCGCCATGCCCATCTGTAGGATCATTTTTAATAATATTAAACCCAATCGTTTTTTTCTTTTTTCCCTCCACTATTAAACGCTCCTTTTCTAAAAAATGAATATATAAAAAGTTTTTAAATAGACTAACCTAAACCAATTTTCAGCAGCAGAGATACGGCGCTAAACCAGCGCCTTCCGCAATTCATATTATAATATACTGTTAAATAGATGAATAAAAAATCCTTGCACCATTCTTATATAAGGAAAAATTGTACTATCAGATAATCCTGTCACTACTAGCACAATAAATAAGATGGAGCCATACACTTCATATTGGGACATTTTTGCTCTTATCCGCGATGATACTAAATCCTCGATTATTCGGTAGCCATCCAAGGGAGGCAAAGGAATTAGATTAAAAGCAAATAGCAATAAATTCATATACACAAAAATAGTTAAAAAAGGATAAAAATCAAACGGCATTCCATCCGTTATTCCCGTTTTAATCAACATAGAATATAAAGCAAACCCGACAAATGCCAATACTAAATTACTGAATGGACCTGCAAAGGAAACGAGCACTCCTGCCAATTTAGGACGTTTAAAATAATAACGATTCACAGGTACTGGACGTGCCCAGCCAAATCCAACCAATATAATAAAAATGGCGCCAAGTGGATCAATATGTGCAATAGGATTTAAGGTTAACCGACCTTGTTTTTCTGCTGTTGGATCTCCAAATTTATAAGCAACATACGCATGTGCAAATTCATGCAGAGTGAATCCTATAATAACGGTAATAATAATATACGGCAAATCTGCCCATGATTGTGAAAATAGCAAATGGTAAACTCCCCTCTGATATCTTTATGTATTGTTTAATCAAGTAGTTCTGGAATTTTTATCTCCAATAAAATTATACATGATTATAAATTAGAAAGGAAAATTTTCTATTACAGACTATCGACAAATCGTTTCTACTCCATAAAAACATGTATTTTATGTTAAGAAAAGCGCTGGTTAGCTAAATATGCCACGTCCTGTGAAGTCACCACATCCTGTGGAAGGCAGATGCCAAAGTGAAGCCGCTTCAAATTTTTTGGTCCTTTTTATCCTCCTTATTTAAACACGCACTAATAGTAGAATACCTGTAATCATGTCCTGCCATTCGTTCCCTGCCTATGTTGAAGAAAAAATCCTTTTATTTGTACCTTTTTTGGACTTGCAATTTTTCTGAAAATATGAAAAACTACTTACGAGCTGAGTGTAGACACAGTTTACTAATTGAAAACTTTTCAGGCTGAGTATAAAGCCTAAATTTATCTTTAGGAGGGAAACTACATGCCATACATTACTGTAAAAATGCTAGAAGGCCGTACAGAGGATCAAAAAAAGAATCTTGTAGAAAAAGTAACAGATGCTGTATCTGAAACAACAGGAGCTCCAAAAGAAAAAGTAGTCGTATTTATAGAAGAAATGACTAAAAATAATTACGGCATCGCTGGTAAGCGTGTAAGTGATCAATAAGTAAGTTGTAATGAATCTTGATTTTAGAAAAAGCCAGTCGTTTTATTAAACGGCTGGCTTTTTCTAAAAATCAATGCTTCGTTTTCTCTTTAAGACTTTCAATATATACATAAGCTTTCTCTACTTCTTCATCGGTGTATTTTTGTTTACTTTTTATTGTAAATACTTTTTCTTTCACTTCTTCTTTTGCTAAATTATCAAAATACAGCACGGTGGAAACTAGCTCAAGAAATCTAGAGTTTTGTTCATTCATATCTGTAAGACAAGATGGCAAAGACGGCATATCCACTTCATTTAGTTCCAAAAATTCTTTTCCATCATCTGTCAATGTATAACGATACTGAAAATAACCGCCCTTTTTTTCCTTTACCTCATTTAAAAACCCCATATTGCACAACTCTTCTACTCTTAAAGTTAACTCTTCTGAATAGGGTCCAAAGAAATGAAACTGATATTTCTCTTGAAAAGGAAAATCCAGCTTTTTCGCAATATAAATCATTTTTTGCAGTTTTTTTCTTCCAATAATCTCACCTGAAGTAGCAATAGCTTTTATTATTTTAGCATGGTCTTTTAACAAAACTTGTCATCTCCTACTCCGTTTAATCCTAAAAAAGCATCACTTTTTTCAGAATAATTGCTTTACTTTATGTCTAACAATTGACGAATTTGTTTTTTTATTCTCTCTTTTGTACTGTCATCTTTTAAGATATCTTTAGGAAAGTATAGTTTGTGGTCGGTTCTTCTTTTCCCAGAAATACTATCAACAATTTCTGATTCTCTAGAAAGTTCCCTTATCTCGTTATTTTTCATCAATAAATGAATAGGCAATCGTTCTTCCTCTTCACCAGGGCGGTAAAAATCATATGGCAGGTCTGACGAAGAATCAACAACAAGATAATAGTCTGGATTGATTCCCGCCTTTTGAAATAGTACAGATAACTCGGCAAGCTTTTTATATTCTTTCGCTGGATCAAACTCTACGTATTTAAATAAATTTCTATTCATAAACCTGCGACAAAGATCACTTAATACTGCATCTTCTTCCTCTTGCCACATTTGAAAATAATAAAGAATAATCGCTTCATCCAATTTTAAGTAGTCTTCTAATGTTGTTTCTTCTTCAAAAAGTGAGAAAAAATGAATAGGCAGATGTTTGAAGGAGTAGAACTGCTCATGTAAGTGTTTTGCTCTATGTAATATTTTGGTCAGTATTACTTCTGCACTTCTCGTTACAGGATGAAAATACACTTGCCAGTACATTTGATAGCGGCTCATAATATAATCTTCGACTGCATGCATGCCACTTTGTTTGATTACTGCCTGGTCTTCTCGCGGAAGCATGACACGCATTATTCGTTCCATATCAAAGTTTCCGTAACTAACCCCAGTAAAATAAGCATCTCGTAATAAATAATCCATCCTGTCTGCATCAATTTGACTGGAAATTAAACTTACTACCAGCTTTTCATTGGAGGTTTTTCCTATAACTTCTGCAACCTTTTTCGGAAAGTCCTTTTCTACTTTCTTCAATATATGATTTACTTCTGTATTTCCTAAAATAATCTTTTGAGTAAAGTGTTCATGATCTAAATCAAATACTTTTTCAAAGGAGTGAGAGAATGGACCATGGCCAAGATCATGCAGCAAAGCAGCACAGAGAGAAAGTAGCCTTTGATTATTATTCCATTCTTTTCTTTCTTTAAAAACATCATCAATAATTCGCCTGACAATTTCATATACGCCTAGAGAATGATTAAATCTGCTATGTTCTGCTCCATGAAATGTTAAATAGGTTGTTCCAAGCTGCTTAATTCTTCGCAAGCGCTGAAACTCTTTTGTTCCAATTAAATCCCATATTACTCGGTCTCGTACATGAATGTAGCGATGCACGGGATCTTTAAATACCTTCTCTTCGCTTAACACATCCGTAGAATAGGGCATTGTTTTACCTTCTTTCTATTAGCTTACATCTCTTAAGTTCTCCGGTTCCTGCCTCTATCAGAAGCATTAAACATCAAGAACGTATTTTTTCAAATGCTATATAAATATAGAACTACCCTGAAAAGAGGAATGTGCGCTCTATTAGTCCGCAGCCGGAATACACTTCGCTTTCCATGGGGCGGGCGCCGAGCCTCCTCGGAGCTTTGCTCCTGCGGGGTCTCGCCTGTTCCGCTAATCCCATAGGAGTCTTCGTGTATTCCTGCTGCTCCCTGCTTCAAACTTAGACCATAAAAAATGTTTTATATGCCAATTTTATTAGATTGATGTATTCCCTGCGTAAGGGTTCCGTAAGTGGAATACACTTCGCTAAGTTTTTTCACAGGATTGTTATGATTTTCGAAAATATCAAATAATTTCTAAATAACAATCTATATAAATATAACAGTGTCTAAATATAAAAAGAGGTGATTCCAACTGAAAAGGATTAACACTCATAAGAATACTTGTACATTCTCTCCTTACGAATACTAACACTTCCTGCGGAAACTCCTCTATTTCATGAGTTTTTATTTATGCATATAACAAGTTCTTGGCTCTTTTCCTCATTTTAAGAGAGCAGGTTATTTCTTTAGCTTGTTATTTATTTTAACCATCAGTTCATCTTCAGATAATGCTGCAAGTGGACGATTATTAACAAAGGCAAATGATTTTTTTCGGCCTGGACCGCAATAAGATTGACAACCCACTTCAATTTTAGCATCAGGATCTATTTGCTTAAGGCGTGGAATCAATGTTTTTAAATTAACTGCCTGACAATCGTCACAAACGCGGAATTCGTTTGCCATCGGGACAATCCTTTCTATATCAAACATTCTTTTATAAAGTATACTTTTGTCTAGTTAAAGCTTGTTCAAAATCTTCGCAAAAAAAGCTAAACTCTCTCTTTTATCGTTTTCTTTTGAACTCGCATTATAAGGTATTTTACCCCTTCTTCCATTTCAATGCAAGATGCAAACTTTTGTCAAAATTGGTTGAAAAGAAGGGATAATTGCCCTTTTTCTTCACTTTTCACCTAATATTCAACATATTTTTTTAGGGTCCGCAGTCGGTATACACTTCGTTTTCCGTGGGAAGGGTGCTGCGCCTCCTCGGAGTATGCTCCTGCTATCTTGGTGTCTTTTTTGCTCTTTAAGCAGGAGTCTCGTTTATCGGCTCTAATCAATCATTGAAGA
The DNA here is from genome assembly GCF_983173855.1 of Niallia sp. WK069_GA_01. NCBI lineage: Bacteria > Bacillati > Bacillota > Bacilli > Caryophanales > Bacillaceae > Niallia > Niallia sp. WK069_GA_01. The sequence goes on along the minus strand of NZ_OZ470138.1, from coordinate 422,271 downwards.
TTATCAACAATTACCTTTAACACAGTCTTTTTTCTATGAGACTGTGTTAAGTAGGATAAACTTACTTAACACCAATTTATCCCTAAGTTGTCTTTCTATCCTAATGGCTATTATTATTGTATAATTTCTTCTGAATTGAAGGAGGATTTATAAATGAAAAATAGTAGATTACTCGTGATGATTAGTATCGTACTTGCCATGCTTGTTGCATCCATTGATTCAACGATCATGAATACTACGATGCCTATCATTGCGGAAGAATTAGGAAGGATGGATTTATACGCCTGGTCCTTTGCAACTTATATGATAATGAGCACCATTCTTTCTCCTGTTGCCGGAAGATTATCTGATTTATTTGGCCGAAAAAAGATATTTGGTTTTGGAATTATTCTATTTTTATTTGGCAGCTTATTATGCGGATTATCCAAAGACATGGTACAGCTTATTATTTTTCGTGGTATTCAAGGACTGGGAGCAGGATTTATGATGCCATTCCCAGCTATTATCGCTGGTGATTTATTCCCAATCGAAAAACGTGGAAAAATACAGGCATTTTTTACAGCGATGTGGGGATTATCTGCTATTCTTGCACCATCGCTTGGTTCTTTGTTTGTAGAACTTCTTTCCTGGAGATGGATATTCTTTATTAATTTGCCTGTTTGTCTTTTAGCATTTCTTACACTTCTTCCTTATAAGGAAGACTATCAGTCTAAAAAAGCAACTGTTGATTATGTTGGAGCCATCTTATTTGCTTTCGGCATCACCTTCCTTCTTCTAGTGACAATAGTAGAAGAAAATATTATTTTTTACGCCATGATTGGAATTGCATTATTAATTATTTTCTATTTCTTTGAAAAAAAACAAACTTCACCAATTGTTCCATTTTCTATTTTTAAGAATAAAACAATCACTTGGATATTTATTAATGGCTTTATTGGCACATTAGCATTGTTTGGAACTGCAAGCTTTATTCCTTTGTTTCTGCAAGATGTCGCTGGATTATCCACTTTTATAAGCGGAATTGCTTTATTAGGTGTTGCAATGGGATGGATGCTTGTGTCAGTACCAGCGGGCAAATGGATAGTAAAATACGGCTATCGTATTCTATTAATAATCGGAAATACATTATTAGTTATCTCTGGAATATTATTAGCCTGCTTAAATGATTCTCATGGTTTTGTCTATACTTTCATTATTATGTTCATTCAAGGATTAGCTTTCGGACTACTTAGCACAGTTGGTGTTATTGGTTCACAACAGCTGGTCGGCGCACAGGAAAAAGGCATCTCTACTTCTTTCTTTATGTTTTGCAGAAATATGGGAACTGCTATTGGGGTTACGATTATGGGCGCTCTTCTCACACGCGGTGCAACAAATATGGATGGTATTCATCATCTGTTTATGTTTGGCTTTATTATCAGTATCTTCGCCTTTCTTTCTGCCTTTTTCATTCAGAATGAAAGTTCACTAGAAAATAATTAATTCTTTTAAGGAAGCTTGTCCACCAAATGATGGATAAGCTCTTTTTTTACGCATAAAACTCTACTATCCTTGCAATTCCTTGTATAAATAAAAAAATAGTTGGAAATGATGTAACTAGAACTATTTATTTATCGTCAGATTTGGGAGTTGAGAATATGAAATTACGCCAAGATGCTTGGTCAGAGGAAAATGATTTATTATTAGCGGAAACCGTATTACGTCATGTACGCGAAGGCAGTACACAATTAAATGCATTTGAAGAAGTTGGAGATAAGTTAAATCGGACTTCTGCAGCTTGTGGATTTAGATGGAATGCTGTTGTACGCCATCAATATGAGAAAGCGCTGCAGCTCGCTAAAAAGCAACGGAAACAGCGACAAAGAATTTTAGGAAAAGATCAAAGTGGAAAGAAAAAGCTATTATACTCGCCACCTGTTCCGACTGTAGATGATTTTGAAGCAATATCTGTATCTACCAATGTGGAAATGAGTTCCTTTGAAGAAGATACTATCAGTCCAGAAGAAGAAGTTATAGCAAGCTACCAACCAAGTAATTCCATGCAAAATAATATGTACGAACAACCAGAGCCTAGTATAAGCTCCACCCTTTCTTACAATACAAATAACTTAGACTTTGATACTGTTATATCTTATTTACAGAACTTTAAAAACTCACAAATACAAGTCGAAATTTTAAAAAGTGAGAATGAAAGATTAAAAAGAGAAATCAGTGCACTAAGAAGCAAAAACAAAGAGTTAGATGGTAAGTTAAATAATTTAGAGAGCAATTCAGAAACGATTCAAGAGGACTATGAAACATTAATGAAAATCATGAATAGGGCAAGAAAGCTAGTTTTATTGGATGAAGATGATCGTTCTGCCACCAAGTTCAAAATGGATAGAAACGGTAATTTAGAAAAAGTAGCCGAATAATCATTGAAAGGCGCACCGAGCATAATGAGTATATTAGTGCGATTCAAAAAGGGGATAAAAAGGACCAAGAACTTCGAGGCAGCTTACCTTTTAGCACCTGCCTTCCACAGGGTGTGGTGACTTCAACGTTGCTCAAAGAACATGAGCGTTTTTAGTTGAAGATCATCTATTGAATATGTAAGAAGCGAAAGATATGCCAACGAAAGAATTCGACGTGCCCATTTTATCGGGCTTTTTGAACAGGCTCTATAAAATAGATATAGAAATAAATAGGAGGATTTGGCAGCCATTCTCGATTTAACAAAGAGGATTTCCCCTAAAGAACTACTCTACCAAGCTTTTTAATGGTAAAGAACTTTAGGGTAAATCCTCTTTTTGATGAGCTTACCATGTTAACAATCAGGCAAGCGATGTATACTGGCTACGGACTCATTTTTTCAGGATAGCCTTTTTAGTTAAATAAATTCCTGCAAAAACCTCTCATTTCTTTCTGTGACACGCTGATAATATCCCTCAAATAAAGCGATTTCTTCTCCCTGCAGTTGATCAGCGTAAAGAAAGCCCGCCTCATCCTTTAACGTCAACAACAACCTTGTCATCACTTGATCTACCGTTAACTCTACACCAAACAATTCAGCCAAAGATGCCATTACTTCCGGCTGAATAACAGGATAAACAAATTTTGTTTGTTCTTCACCAACTCCTAAGGAATAGAAGTCCTTAATTAGTTTCCCACGTTTTTTACCGCTTCCATTTACACAGAGATAAATTTGTACAGCTACACCATTTCGAATTCTTCTTTGTGATATGCCTGCAAATTTTTTCCCGTTGATACTGAGATCATAGCTGCCTGGACAATAGGATCCAACAATTTCCTTTGCCTCAATCTCTTGCTGAAATTCAGCAAACATCCTCTTAATTAATGCCCACATCACATCATATCCGCTATTTATATCAATTCCTTTTTCCTGCTCTGGCAAAATAATCGAAATATTTAATACATCTTGATCTAATACTACTGCTAATCCACCTGAATTCCGCACGATATATCGATAGCCTTGCTCTTCTAAAAACGCAAGTGCCTCCTTAAGCTTGGGCAGCCTAGTATCTTGAATACCTAGCACAACGGTACGGTCATGCACCCATGTTCTTACGGTTGCAGGTGTACTACCGCTGCCTACCGAAGCACATAATGTATCATCCATGCCAAACGAGTGAAGAGCTGATACATGCAATCCAGTAACGGACTGATCAATAATTCTCCATTTATCTTGGTATAATAAATCATTCTCTTTCATGCTAAATCTGCTACTAAAAATATAACCAAACGCACATCTTTAGAGTATTCCTGCTTCTACGAACGCCATTTAGCCAATTGCTCGCTACTCTGGTTTGTATCGCTCTCCACAAGCGTAAATTCCGATGTAGCCCACCGTACATATATACATATTAGTTAAGTTAATATTGTATATTGTTTTGCTTGTAAAAGGTTGATGGATGCATTTAAATCTCTTTCCATTACATGACCACAGTTACATTCATATACTCGGTCAGATAATTTTAAATCCATTTTCTTATGCCCACAACAGGAACATAACTTAGAAGAAGGATAAAATCTGTCTACTTGACGTAATTCAATGCCCTGTTCGTTGCATTTAGCCTTTAACCATGTTTGAAAGACATGGAAACACTGACTAGCCACTGCTTTAGATAGATGTCTATTTTTCATCATTCCCTTTACATTCAAATCTTCTACTGTAATATATTGCGGTTTGGTTTTCACCACATCGTTCACAATAGATTTTACATGTTCAATTCTTATATTAGCTAATCGAACATGTAGCTTTTGCACTCTAAGGATATTCTTGTTTATATTCGCTCTCCTTTTAGTAGCAGATTCACCTCTTTTCTTTTTTATATTTTCATATTTACGTGATAAAGAGCGTTGCTCACGTCTTAGTTTCTTTTGTATCTTTTTTACTTTTATTGTTTTGTTGATATTTTTGTGAATATTGCCATTACTACATATAGCAAATTCTTTTATTCCCAAATCAATGCCTATACCACCTTGATTCATTGACTGTGATTGTATTTTTTCTGGCACTTCACATAAAACAGAAATATAATACCTTCCTGCTTTACGAGATATCGTTCCACTCTTAACAACAGCATCCTTTGATATATAATCAAATTCTTTTAGCCTCATCCAACCAATCGTAGGAACCTTAATTTTATGTCTTTCTATTGCCCAGTCTGTTTTATTATTTTTAGGAAAGTAACATTTTACATCTTGGTTCTTTTTCTTTTTGAATCTAGGAAACTTAGATAAACCTTTGAAAAATCTCTTAAAAGCTTTATCTCCATTCATAATGGCTTGCTTCACTGCCTTACTGGAAACTTCCTTTATCCATTGGTCTTGTTCTTTTGTATAAGTATTATTCAACCATTTAGAAAAGTCATACCCACTTATAAATTCACCTTCTTTTTCGTACATTTCTTTGTTTTTGCTAAGGTATAAGTTATAAACGTATCTGCATACGCCAATGGTCTGATGTATTTTCTCTATTTGTTCGGCTGTAGGTTTGATTTCAACCAAATAAGCCTCCTTCATTCTGTGTCTTCCTCTGATATTTTTTTCTTATATTTTCTTAATCCATTTATCCTCCAGCTAAAAACATGAATAATAGAGATTAAATCTTGAATCATTTCTTCCTGTGGAGATAGTTTTTCATTATTTACAACAATCATTTCTACCCCTCTTTTTTGAAGAAATCCTTCAAACCAATCATAACCAAATCGAACAAACCTATCTTTGTGTGCAATAATAATCGTAGAAATCTCACCACTAACACAATCGTCTATTAGTTTATTCCAATTCTTCCTTTTGTAATTAAGACCGCTTGCAATATCTGTGACAATATTATTTACAATCATTCCTCTTGCATTCGCGAATGTTTTTAGAAACTCTATTTGGTTTTCAAGGTCATCCCTCTGTCCTTGATTGAAGACTCTAGTGTATATAACTATTTTACCTACTTTATTATCCTCTTGGATTCCCATCTATTCTTTATACTGATTTTCCGTATAATATCTTCTTCCTTTTGAGTTTCGGTAAGCTGTTAATACACCTTGATTATCCCATCTTTGTAATGTTTTTACGGATACATTCAATAATTCTGCGAAATCTTTAGGTTTAAATTGTTTCATGTGTATATTTTATTACATATCATCACTTTTGTTTATGTTTTTATTCACTATTATCTTCTCCTTTTTGAGGGAACAAATAATATCCTATTATAACGGAAAAAAAACATATAAAAAGACCTGCTGATAGCAGCAGATCTCAAACACTAAGTATTACAGGAGCTTCAGCCAAAGTAGTGTCATGTACTAATTTTAGTTGCTTAAGCTTTGAGCTGCCGTAATTAATGCTAATTTATATACATCTTCATCATTACAGCCACGAGAAAGATCATTTACCGGGCGGTTTAAACCTTGTAAAATTGGTCCCACAGCTTCGAAGTTCCCTAATCTTTGAGCAATTTTATAGCCGATATTTCCAGCCTCTAAGCTTGGGAATACGAATACGTTTGCATCACCTTGAAGTGGAGAATCTGGAGCTTTTTGTTTTGCAACAGATGGAACAAACGCTGCATCAAATTGAAATTCTCCATCAATAACTAATAATGGATCTCTTAATTTTGCTTCTGCAAGAGCTGCTTCTACTTTTTCTGTTTCAGGAGACTTGGCAGAGCCTTTTGTAGAGAAGCTTAATAATGCAACACGTGGGTCTACATCAAACATTCTTGCTGTTTTTGCACTTTCTACTGCAATTTCAGCAAGATCTAAACTGTCTGGAGCAATATTGATGGCACAGTCTGCAAATACGTATTTCTCCTCTTCACGTACCATAATAAATACACCGGATGTTTTTTTCACACCTTGTTTTGTTTTAATGATTTGTAAAGCAGGTCGCACCGTATCTGCCGTAGAATGAATTGCACCGCTTACCAAGCCCTCAGCTTCGTTTGCATAAACAAGCATTGTTCCGAAATAGTTCTCATCTAATAGAATGCTTCTAGCATCTTCTTCCGTAACTTTGCCTTTGCGTCTTTCTACAAAAGCAGCTACAAGTGCATCAAATTGAGCATATTTTTTAGGATCATAGATTTCTGCTTTTTCTAAAGAAATACCTAAATTTTTTGCTTTTCCTTGGATTTCTGCAATATCCCCAATAAGAATAGGTGTTAACACATTTTCTTCTGCTAAACGTCCAGCTGCTTTTAGAATTCTTTCGTCTAACCCCTCTGGAAAAACTATTCTTAAATTCTGATTGGCTACTCTCTCTTTCAAACCTGCAAATAAATCACTCATACTTTTTTATATTCCTCCTTTTTCTTATACATTTATAATAATCTATGTTCATTAAGACAACAAATTAGAAGTAAGATGGTCAAGGCAGTTTGCTTTGAACAGCGTAAAAAGCCAAGCCAACGAAGAGATTCAACGCTAATCTATTTGGTGCCTTTTTATAGAATACTCTACCATGATAAAATATCAAAGAATATATAGTCATAATTCTGTAATCTCTTTCATTATTAATATGTCTGACATAATATTACCCGTATTTTGGATATTTATGCTTATTTGCCTGCATAAATTAGGAAGACTGTCTTTCCATTCTGCCAAGTGTTATATAGCAGATTTACGGGCAAACTATGATATAGTAGGATTATATGTTTAACGTTTAGGAGTGATAGAATGAGCGAAGCAGCAAAAACATTGGATGGTTGGTATTGCCTACATGATTTCCGAACCATGGATTGGACAACGTGGAAAATGCTACCAAATGAAGAACGACAAGAAGCTATACATGAATTCCTCGGTTTATTAGAAAAATGGAATACAGTGCAAAACAATCACAAAGGAAGCCATGCATTATATACGGTTGTTGGACAAAAAGCAGATTTTATGATGATGATATTACGTCCGACAATGGAAGAACTAAACGAAATAGAAACAGAATTTAATAAAACAAAATTAGCAGAGTTTACATTACCTGCTCATTCATACGTTTCAGTAGTAGAATTAAGCAACTATCTCCCATCTGATTCAGATGAGGATCCATACGAAAATCCACATATTAAAGCAAGACTATACCCAATTCTTCCAACAGCAAAATATGTTTGCTTCTATCCGATGGACAAGCGCCGTCAAGGAAACGATAATTGGTATATGCTGCCGATGGATGATCGAAAAAATCTGATGCGCAGCCACGGCATGATTGGTCGCCAATATGCAGGAAAAGTGAAACAAATTATTACAGGATCAGTCGGCTTTGATGATTACGAGTGGGGAGTTACCCTCTTTTCAGATGATGTTCTTCAGTTTAAAAAACTAGTATATGAAATGCGTTTTGATGAAGTTAGTGCCCGATATGGAGAATTCGGATCCTTCTTCGTAGGAAATATCTTACAAGCTGAATCCGTACCATCCTTTTTACATGTAAACTAGCTAAAGATTCTTCTGTGGGAACAATGAAATGGATTATTCTAATTTCATTGTCCCCTTTTTTATGCATTTCTCATGATAATTCCGCGTTCCTCCTGATAATTCCGCGTTTCTCTCGTTTATTCCGCGCTTCTCTCATTAATTCCGCTTTCCTCCCATTAATTCCGCGTTCCTCCTGATAATTCCGCGTTTCTCTCGTTTATTCCGCGCTTCTCCCGATTATTCCGCGTTTCTCTCGTTTATTCCGCGTTCCTCTCGTTAATTCCGCGTTTCTCCCGTTAATTCCGCGTTTCTCTTGTTAATTCCGCGTTCCTCCCGATTATTCCGCGTTCCTCTCGTTAATTCCGCGTTTCTCCCGTTAATTCCGGGTTTCTCTTGTTAATTCCGCGTTCCTCCCGATTATTCCGCGTTTCTCTCGTTTATTCCGCGTTTCTCCTGATAATTCCGCGCTTCTCCCGATTATTCCGCGTTTCTCTCGTTTATTCCGCTTTCCTCCTGATAATTCCGCGTTTCTCCCGTTTATTCCGCGTTTCTCTCGTTTATTCCGCGTTCCTCTCGTTAATTCCGCGTTCCTCTCGTTAATTCCGCGTTTCTTCCGTTTATTCCGCGTTCCTCTCGTTAATTCCGCGTTTCTCCCGTTAATTCCGCGTTTCTCTTGTTAATTCCGCGTTCCTCCGTTTTTTCCTTTTAGCACAAAAGAAAGTTTACAAGATAATCACAATCCCTATAATCTGACCAATGATTTGTTTTACGAACATTTAATTAACATAGGCATAAGTGAAGCAGTGGGCTCATAGAATAAAATAGTGAGATTTACCATAAAAGAAATAAGCAAGGGCAACTTCAACATTTGTTGAACAGCTCCTTAAATCACACCTTTTTTTCACATGAATGTACAAGAGTTTACTTTCTTTTTGATTAAATGGAGGGATGAAAATGAGTCAGAATTACAATCAAAATCCTGAATTCCGCAATTATTCTAATTACGGTTATCAACAAGGTTATGGAGCTGCTCCTGGTTATAGTACTGGACAGCAATATGTACCACAGCAAGCACCACCTGTTCAACAAAGCACGCCACCAGCAAGCAGTCCTTCTTTACCTGGGCAACTGCCTATTGAAGCCTCGTATATCGAAAATATTTTACGACTAAATAAAGGAAAACTAGCAACTGTTTATACAACATTTGAGAACAATAAGGAATGGAATGCAAAGATCTTTAAGGGGATTATTGAAGCAGCTGGCCGAGATCATCTGATTTTAAGCGACCCTCAATCAGGTGTACGCTACTTAATTCCAATGGTTTATCTCGATTACATTACATTTGATGAAGAAATTGAATATGAATATCCATATGGAGCAGCAGCACCAAATCTTTCTACTTACCCACCAAGGTAATATTTACTGGGACTCGGCACATTATAGATGCCAGTCCTCTTTTTTATAAAAGGCTCTGTTAAAATTTCATGTTAATGTTTATAGAAAAAACAGAACTTCTATAAAATTAGGAGTTCTGTTTAATTTATTGTCTTATTGAACTAACGCCCCGTTAGATATATATAAAGACTTACACAATAATTGCATATTATCTAAAGAATAAGAAATTACTTTTTACCTTTTCGTTCTAAAAGTATAGGTGCTATATTTAGTAAGATAGAAACAATGGTCAAAAACCATAATGCCCTTTTCATACCAGGTACCACATCTGATAAAGCTGCCCAATCTTCTGCTTTTACCCACCCAGATACAAGACTGTATTCTGAACAAAGTGTTAAGGCTGTAAATGATAATCCTATCGCCATAGTAAGCTTATAATCCTTGCCTGCTATATACATATAAAGATTTATAAAAGTTGCTACTATTGCAATAACCCCAAATATTATCCACATAACTTACCTCCATATATTCTTATTTATGTCGTGTAATAATACTAATGTGCATCATTTCAATTTTTTGCATTACTTTTTTATTAGACAATAATACATCAAATCTTAGTTTATCATATGTTTTAATAATTGGTATTAAATTCCCTTTTATATCGTTTATTGTGGCTTCATTTAATTGATGTTGGAGGCTTTCAAGCACTTGGAACCAAACGAGATACTTATCAAGATATTTCGTTGCCACGCCGTTAAAAAAAGCCATTTATTCAGGTAGCGGGTTCTAAAAATGCAGTGTTTGTTAAACCAGTGAAAGTGGCAGTACAAGGTTTACAACGATACCGTTGTTTCTTTACTTCATCACCAGCCTTTTAAAAAAATCTATCCCACATTTGCGGATAGATTTTTTCCTTTTTACCCGACTCTTAACGGGCAGTAACTTCCCTTCTAATGGAAGTCTCCTCTTATAAATACTTTACGGCTGCAATAATTAATAATAGCCATGCTGTTAAAAAGGCAACTCCGCCAAGAGGCGTGATTGCGCCTAAAACGCTGATTTGCGTAACAGCCAATACATATAAACTTCCTGCAAATAGAATAATGCCAGCTAGCATTAGCCAGCCTGACCAGCTTAATAAGTTGCTTTGTGGAAATTTCATCATTAATGCTCCGATAATTAAAATACCGGTGCTGTGAAACATTTGATACGTAACTGCCGTTTTCCAAATTTCTAAGTATTTTGCGCTTATTTTTCCTTCTAACCCATGCGCACCAAATGCTCCTAGCGCCACTGCTAAAAAGGCATTAATTGCTCCAATTATAATAAAAGCCTTCATCATTTCCTCCTACCTTCTCTTAAAAATCAAATAAAGAATCGCCATTTCCCTCTTCTGTATGTATCTTTTTTGTTTGCACTGTTTGTGTTGTAGGACTAGGACTAAATGATGCTTGCGGGATATTTGCAGATGGCTGTATTACTTGATAACCCAAGTTTGCCCCTTTTTCATCTTTCTCCAAAATCAATTCACATAAAGATTTCATTGCATGTACACATTCTCTTATTCGAGACTCCGATTCACTTGTCTTTGCTTCTTTTAATTGATCTTCCATTTTTGTTAATAATTGTTGGACAGATATGTTCATTTCTCTCTCCTTTTCTTATCGTTCACTGGACTGAGTCCATGACAGGCTTCAACTTCGATTTAAAGTGTAGCAACGTTGTAATCGATGCAAACCGCCATTAGTTCATTCTTTTAGAGGTTGTTCAAAAAGTCCGGTAAAAATGACACATCGAATTTCTTCGTTGGCTTCACTTTTCCGCTTCTCACGTATCAACTAGAGGATCTTCCACTAAAAACGCTCACGTCCTATGAGCAACGTGGAAGTCATCACATCCTGTGAAAGGGCGATGCTCAGGAGCAAGCCGCCTCGAACTTCTCGGTCCTTTTTATCCTCCTTTTTGAACACGTACTTTTATTATATTATTCCTTATCCAAAAAATCATCTACACACCAATCGATTGGCCGTTTTTTCCATTTTGCTAAAATTGTATTTATTTTCGAAAAAGGTTTACTTCCAAAGAAACCTCGATAAGCAGACAACGGACTTGGATGACTGGACAGAATCACTTCATGTTTATCTGTATCAATTAATGCTAACTTCCCCTGTGCTGGTTTTCCCCATAATACAAATATAACTGGATCTTCCCTCCTGTTAAGCTCTTTTATTATCTCGTTCGTGAAAATCTCCCACCCTTTCCCTTGATGAGAATGAGCCTGTCCTGCTCTTACAGACAAAACAGTGTTTAATAAAAGGACTCCTTGATCTGCCCAGCTTTTTAAATAGCCATGATCCGGAATAGTACAGCCAATATCTTCCTTTAATTCCTTATAAATGTTTTTTAAAGAAGGAGGAATACGAACAGATGGTTTAACGGAAAAACTTAGTCCATGTGCCTGATTGGGACCGTGATAAGGATCTTGTCCTAGTATTACTACTTTCACTTGATAATAGGAAGTAAATAGCAAACTATTAAATAAGTCCTTTTTGGCTGGATAGATTGTATACTGTTGGTATTCTTGCAGTAAAAATTCCTCCAGCTCTATAAAATAGTCTTTGTTTTTTTCTCTATTTAAAAGAGACTCCCAGTCACTCTGTACTACTATATCTGCCATATATATGCCGCTCCCTTAGTTTTCAATAAATGTTACTTGTACAGAATACCCTAATTGTTCATAGAACTGTTTTAATGTTTTTTTGGCATTTGTTTCAGCAACAGTTAATACCCCTTGATTTATTGCTTCCTTTTGTATTTCTTCTTTTGCCTCATTCGCTAAAGAATATCCCTCGTTCCAATCTACTTCTCCTCTGAATATACCTGCTAATGAATATGTCTCAACCTTTTCAAAATCAATAGAGGGATCCTGTAATAGTTGCGCATGGGGCAAATTTAACGTTATTTGTTTTTTATCTTCATCTATCTTTAGCTGATCAGAAGTTAGGTTTTCTAGATTAACACCTGCTGTAACAGCACCTGGAACGACTAGTAATAGCTTTCTTTTTGTTCCAGGTATATTTGTTTCAATCTCTTTCCCAAACAATTCATTATCCTCTTTTTCGAGAATTACTTTTACAAAAGCCTGAGAAGTCGCCAACGAAGATAAGTCCTTCATTTGTTCTAAATAACTGCTCGTTCTTACAGAAGCTTTATCTGTAAAGGACATTTTTAATAGTCCTGCAATGACTGCAAGCAATACCATAATAAAAACAACTAGAAAAAATAATAATTTAAATTGCCGCTTTTTTTTACTATATAAGCGGAATTTAGGAAAACGAAATTCCCTTGATGTACTCATATCTAATGAAGCGGATGCTTGCTCTTTTTTTGCTGCATCTAGCTCTTTTTTAATGCTCTCTTTTTCTTTTTTACTGACCATTTCTTCTCTCCTTTTACACACTTATTTACTAAATAGATAAACGAAATCAGTTCTCGTTTTTCTCCATAATCTCGAGATTAGTATGCATTACCCTTCAGCTTAACTAATTACTATACGCATCTTATCAAAAATAGTTCTATCTATCATGATATTTCTCTATCAATATCGTTTCTTCCTATATCGTTTCTAGCAAAAAAATGACTATTTTACAAGGTTGTTTCGAAAATAAGAATATTTTACCAATAGCTTTTATGTTTATTCTTTTTGAAAACGGATAAATAAAGCATATACAGAGCAGACAATCAGCTCTTCTTAAATCTAAAGGAGGAATACATGATGTATAAAGTAGAAGTAGTAGAAAACGGAGTTCAAGCAAGCAATGTAATTAATGCGTTGGAAAACCAAGGGTATGAAAAAGATCATATTTATATTTTTGCTCATGACAAAGATCGCTCTGATGATTTAACGGAGGCGACAGATACTGCTGAAGTTAGCTTGCAGGAACAAGGATTATTTGATTCTCTCAGCAATGTTTTCAAAAAAAGAGGAGACGAGCTGCGTTCTAAAATGCAATCTGTCGGTTTAACAGAACTGGAAGCAGAAAAATATGAAGAAGTATTAGATACAGGGAAACTTGTTATTGTCGGATCCCATCAATAATCATTACTAAAATATATTGAATAACACCATCTTATTCGTTCACATCAATTTCTCTTCTCTCACAATTATCATATAAGAGTATGTTCAAGAAGGGGGATAAAAAGGACCAAGAAGTTCGAGGCGGCTTCACTTTGGAAAGTAGAAAAGTAAGCCCTTGCAGAAATTCGATGTGTCCATCTTACCAGACTTTTTGAACAATCTCTATAAAGTGCAAGACTGTATGAAGGGTAGAATCTTATTCCACCCATTCCTGCAGTCTTGTTTTACTAGCCTAGTAATTTATCATAAACAGATTTTGCGTAAACAGGATCCTTTGTATTATGAATAAGTGCTCTTCCATCCGAAAATAATACAACTCTCGCTTTTTCCATTTGCACCGATAATAAAAAAGGATTTGATTTTACAGCATATCCATTGTTTTGCAAACTTTTTGCTAAGCTGTTCAAAGATACCTGCTTTTCTTTTGATGGGCGAATTTGCACCGTATCTCTTCCACATAAAATCGCTGTTTTGGTTTGGTTTTTTTTATCTAAAAATGGATATGTCGGTTCTGTCCCACAAGAAGTACAGGTTGATTTTTTTATACGATTTACTTTTATCGACTGATAATGATTGTTCCATAAATCAAAGCTTAAAAACGTCCCTCTTAACGCTTCATTATCTTCTACTAATAACTTCATGGCCTCTGTCACTTGATGTGTTACCACCATTTGTACAGCCGGCGCTATGATTCCACCAGTATCACATGTCATTCCTTGAAGTGGAATTTTCTGTAATAGGCAATGTAAGCAAGGCGTTACACCAGGAATGATTGTATAGCTCATGCCGACACTTCCTACACATGCACCATATATCCAAGGCTTGTTATATTTTTGGGCTAAATCATTGAGAAGCATTCGTGTTTCAAAATTATCCGTTGCATCCATGATCACATCGACACTTGAAATCTTCTGTTCCAGTAAATCAATGGTTGCTTCACTAACAATCCCTTGAATATCACACATTGAATTGACTGCTTGTAATCGTTTTTGGGCAGCAACAGCTTTTGGCATTTTATTACATACATCTTCTTCTGTATACAATGTCTGTCGCTGCAAATTACTTAATTCAATATAATCCCTATCAATAATGGTTAACTTCCCTATTCCCGCTCTTGTCAACATTTCTCCAATACTTGATCCTAACGCACCTGCTCCAATAAGCAATACATGCTTTTCCGCTAGTTTTTTTTGACCTGTTTTTCCTATTGGTGGGAAAAGTATTTGACGGGAATACCGGTCATTATTCATCTTTTATTCCCCCCGTAAATAATTATCATCCTCCACTTACAGGAGGAATAAACGCAATAATATCTTCTTTTGAAATAACATCTCCATCTAATGCAAACTCCTCATTGATCGCGGTCATCGCGACATCCAATGGCAATGCAGGATAGTCGTTCTTTAACAAATTTTTTATTTCGCTTACCGTTTTTCCACTTGCTTCTACTAGAAGTGATTCTTGTCCGACAATATCTTTCAGTGCTGCAAAAAAAAGTACTTTATTCATTATTTATCCTCCTTTTTTGGCTTTCCCGATGGATAAGAATTAGTTCCTTGTTGATTTCCTATCCATTCTTCACCATCTTCCCAATACTCTTTTTTCCAAATAGGGACTATTTCTTTTATTCGTTCAATTGCATACCTATTTGCTTCGTACGCATCGTTTCGATGGGGGGTGGAAACAGCAATGACAACCGCAATATCTGTTATTTCCAGCCTGCCAATTCTATGGGAAATGGATACTTCTGAATGTTTCCATTTTTCAGTTATTTCTTCCCCGATTTGTTGTAATTTTTTTAATGCCATCGACTCATATGCTTCATATATTAAGTGTAGCGTTTTTCTTCCATGTGTCAATTCCCTAACTGTACCAATAAAGGTAGTAATTGCTCCTGCATCTCTTCTTACCACTTTATCGATTACTTCTTGTACAGAAATTGGCTTATTTGTAATTTCAATATTCATTTTAAACTCCTTCAGCTTATAAAGTGGGTTGCATCTCTTTTACCTCAAACTTATACTACTATTCTACTAAAAATCCATGTTATAGGATAGAAGTATCCTATTTATTAAAAGGCCACCATGAAAAGGGGATTTGGCAACCTTGCATACACTTCGCTTTCCTGTGGGCGGGCTACGAGCCTCCTCGCTGCATTGTGGGGCTTTTCCTTTCCCGCAACCCCCATAGGAGTCTTCGTATATTCTGGCTGCTTCCTCCTTCAATCTATCAACGAACTTAATAAAATTGTTATTTTCATCGTTTATCGTGTTAATTTTACTAGGATTGCTGTCTATTGGAAGGAAAAGAATAGATTTGGCGTTTTTAGTGGAAACTATTGTTCGTTAACAACCATTAAAGTATGTACATATAAATGAAGAATGTTGATTTCGTTGGTTAACTAATGAAAAAAAGCTTGAATAGTTGTATGATTAGTTTAAAATACTTTTCCAATGATGGAGTTTCACATTTTGTAAACAACTATAGGAGGCATGCATAATGAAAAAAGTTTTAACATTAGCTGGTTCGGATACAAGCGGCGGTGCTGGTATTCAAGCAGATTTAAAAACATTTCAAGAATTAGGCGTATATGGAATGACTGCACTAACAACGATTGTAACAATGGATCCTAAAAACGGTTGGCATCATAATGTCTTTCCTCAAGATATAAAAACAGTTGAGTCACAATTAGAAACCGTTCTTTCTGTAGGTATTGATGCGATGAAAACAGGCATGTTAGGTTCTGTGGAAATTATTGAACTGGCAAGCAAGTTAATCGTTGAAAATAAACTAGATAATGTTGTTATCGACCCTGTTATGGTTTGCAAGGGGGAGGATGAAGTATTGCATCCTGAAACTGCTGATGCACTAAGGGAATTGCTTGTACCAAAAGCAACGGTTGTCACACCTAATTTATTTGAAGCATGGCAGCTTTCAAAAACAGATAAACCAATTAAAACAGTGGATGATTTAAAAGAAGCTGCTGTTAAAATTCATGCTTTAGGTCCTAAATACGTACTTATTAAAGGCGGCAGCAAATTAAAGCACGAAAAGGCAATCGACCTTCTTTACGATGGAAAAGACTTTACTTTTTATGAAAGTGACATTGTAGATACTACGTATACACATGGAGCAGGCTGCACTTACTCTGCTGCGATTACGGCAGAATTAGCAAAAGGTAAAACAGTATTAGAAGCGATACAAATAGCAAAGGATTTCATCACAGCAGCCATCAGCAACGGCTTTAAACTAAATGAATATGTTGGACCAACGATGCATGGTGCATATCGAAAATTAAGAAAAGCGGAAGCGCCTTGTTAATCGCCGTACGGACTGAAGGGGCTTCGACTGAGATAAAGGAAACACGAAGAGCGTTAGCGATTCGATGTTGACTTATCGTAGGGAGAAGACCTGAAGTACGATAGGCGATAGGCGCTGGAGCTAGACACCAGTCTAACTTTAAAGAACCTATTCTTTCTTATCTTTGAACAAAAAGAAACGATCAGTGCAAACTAAGAAACCATTAAATAAATAATGGAATATACTAGAATAGACGGAGGTTAATAACAGTTAAAAATATTTTGTAAAAGTTCATAAAAACTTCTTATTTTATTATAATCTTTATTTTTATAATAAAACTAAGAGGTGATATAAATGAGATACTATTCAATAGATAGATTTACTAAATGGATAGGAAAAACAACACAAACATTAAGTAAAGGGGATAAACAAAATACTTTTAAACCACATCATGTAATTGAAGGGGATTGTACAATTAGTTCAAAAAAAGAAGTTGATGGAAAGTGATCCTTGCAAAGAAAATAAGGATAAAACCAACTAAAAAGCAGGAACATCAGCTTTGGAAATCAGTAGGAACAGCTCGCTGGGCATATAACTGGACATTAGGGAAACAAGAAGAAAATTATAAGAACGGTGGTAAATTTATATCTGATGAATTCCTGCGTAAAGAATTGACTGTTTTAAAACAAACGGAAGAATATTCTTGGTTGTATGATGTATCAAATAATATTACAAAACAAGCAATTAAAGATGCTTGTGATGCGTATAAGAAATTCTTTAATAATCAAGCAAATAAACCACGTTTCAAAAGCAGGAAGAAATCAAAACCATCTTTTTATAATGACCCTATCAAGTTAAAAGTCAAAAAGAATAAAGTATTAATTGAAAAAGTTGGCTTGATTAAAACATTTGAACTTTTGCCAATGGGTGTAAAGTACTTCAATCCAAGAATCAGTTTTGATGGTAAGTACTGGTATTTGTCTGTTGGAATGGAAGAAGGAGTACAATCAACGGAATTAACAGATGTTTCGCTTGGAATTGATGTTGGCGTGAAAGAACTAGCAGTATGTTCAGATGGTAGAAAGTTTAAAAACATGAACAAAACAAAAGCAGTAAAAAAGGCAGTGAAACGCCTTCGCAGGTTGCAGCGTCAAGTTTCTCGGAAATATGAGATGAATAAGGAGGGAGACCGTTTTGTCAAAACCAGCAACATTATAAAAATCGAAAGGAAAGTGCGGAACCTATATAGAAGATTATCGAATATCAGAACCAATTATCTTCATCAAACGACAAACGATATTGTGAAAACCAAACCATATCGAATTGTAATGGAAACCTTAAACATCAAAGGAATGATGAAGAATAAGCATTTGTCAGAAGCGATTGCCAAACAAGGATTATACGAATTCAAACGGCAAATCCAGTATAAGTGTGAGAAGCATGGGATTGAATTTGTGGAGGCTGATAAATGGTATCCATCTTCTAAAATGTGTTCATGTTGTGGAACGGTTAAAAAGAATCTAAAGCTATCTGACCGAGTATATCAATGTGATTGTGGTCTTATAGTGGATAGGGATTTGAACGCTTCTATCAACTTATCACATTATCAATTAGCAAATTAACACCAAAACGTTACTTGCTAATATGTAGGATTCGTTGTATCCGAATTTACGCCCTCGGAGTGTTATATCAAACGAAAGTAGCTTCGGCAAAATCGGGCACGAGGAACAGGGAAATAAACAAACTTTATAGATTTTTATTAGGTTTTGGCAACGGGAACAAATGGAGTTCATACAAGCAGACAAGGTACAACAAGAGATTGAGCAAAAAGCAAATAAAGATGTTTACATTCATTTAGAAACAACAAATGGTGCCTATGCCAACCATAAAGACGAAACGTTCTTTAATTCTGGTGCCTATATTCGCAATGCACAACTATCCTATGAATATGGAAAAATCACCGGTAATGGACCGTATCGAATTGGGCTAAAAACAAAAATTGGCTGGATATATGCAGAAGGAATTACTCACTATGAAATAGATGATAAAGACCGTCTGCTTCTTGCCGGACTTGATTTTACTGGAAAGCTGGCAGTTGCTCTTGAAATTAGCGAAACACCCTTTGAATAAAATTAGAAAGGAGGAATAAAAAACATGGAAAAAGAAAGACATGTTTTAGTGATTTTCCCCCATCCGGATGATGAAGCATTCGGTATATCAGGAACTATAGCAAATTATACACATGATAACATTCCTGTAACTTATGCATGCCTAACATTGGGAGAAATGGGTCGAAACTTAGGAAATCCTCCCTTCGCAACAAGAGAAACATTGCCATTAGTTCGGAAAGATGAACTACAAGAGGCTGCGAGAGTGTTAGGGATTGAGGACCTTCGTATGTTAGGATACCGAGATAAAACAATTGAATTTCTAGCGGAGGATGTACTGATCAAGGAATTCACTGCACTTATCAATGAGTTAGATCCATCCTTAATCATCTCTTTTTACCCTGGCTACTCTGTGCATCCTGACCATGACGCTACAGCAGAAGCCGTTGTAAAAACATTAGAAAAAATAGATGCTTCAAAACGTCCGAAGCTGCATTGCATTGCCTTCTCACGCAACTGTATAGAAGACATAGGCGAGCCAGATATTACAATAGATGTACAGCGTTTTGCCGATACAAAAATGGCAGCCATTGGTGCACATCGTTCGCAAACACAAGAATTTATAGCTGCTATGCAAGAAGGATTGACGAATCAAGTGCCAGAAGTATTAGAGCGACTTTACACGGAGAAATTGTGGACATATAAATTTGATAACAAGTAACAGGAAAGACAAGATTCTACTTTCATTACCACAATATATTGTGGTAGTTTTCACACTAAAAGGTGGCTATTAAACCAATTAAATAGCCACCTTTTCCTTATAAAAATTAGATGAAGTTATTAAGCAACACTTTTGCCTCTATCCCCTTCTCTTTACTAATTTCTTCTATTATATTGTTTTGTACTTTCACAAATTCAGCATATTTAGGACTGATTTTAATCAATGAGTCATGAAAAGGTGATCCTTGTTTAAAGTTAGGTAAATTTCCTTTTTCTATAGAACATGGTGTTACATTATCCATCGTTTTTAAATTTTCAATAAGCAAACAAAACATATCCTTTAATTGCTGCTTCGCTCGACTATCATTAGAAATTAACTCTTCAATAAAATTCGGATTAGGTTGTTGTGTCTTGAAATGCTCCACCAATGTTTGATTGTCCCAAGACTCTGTTTCTACCTTTTCCTGCACCTCATCCATATCATCTAATAATTGTATCAATCTTAGCCATGCAGTTTTCATTGCTTCGTCCTCTAGATGAACCTTTAGAAATGGTTCATATATTTGAGAAATTAACATTCCAAATGAACCTGGGAAAATTCTTTTTAACTGGTCAGATAAATATTCTTTTTTCTCTGTCTCACTTAAAGCAAGAGTCTTATTAAGTTCTTTCGCTATGCTCGTAAAATCCTCTGATTGATCTAACCTGTTCATAAGCATTTCGGTTAACAGTTTTCTACGATTAATATCATCTAGCTCTATCTTGATACAATCAAGCTGCTCGCTTAAAAGCGTTTTGATATTTTTTTCACCTTGTAAAAATACTTTGATTTCTTCAATGGAAAAATGTAATAACCTTAGGGAAGAAATTAATCTTAAAGTTGTAATATTTTCTTGTGAATATTCTCGATAATTGTTCACTGCATTTTTCTCTACCGTTATAAGATTTACCTCTTCATAATATTTAATCGCTTTTTTTGTTAGTCCCGTTCTTTCCGAAACTACTTTAATATTCATATTTCTAACCTCCTCAACAAGTATATAAAAATTGTAATGTTGTCTGTAAGAGGCAAGTCAATAGTTTAGTTAATCAACATAAAGATTTTCGTGATAGGCTTTCCTTTTACCTTTAGATTGCATATAATCAGCTGCCATTCCAGCTGGATCAGACAACATCCTCTTCTAAGTTCTTTTTGACTCTCTCCAAATGATCTCCATCCTCTGCTCGCAAAATATTAACAAGCATTCTTTTTGTTAATTTCATCATAAATCCTTTTACATGTAAGTTTGCTTTAAACTGTACTTGAGTCCCCTCTTCCACTTCTGAAAATTCATATTCGTAATCCACAATTAAACCATTAGAGTTACTTCGAGTAATATAAGAGATGTTTTCTTCAAAGGAAAGGAATTCAATTTCTGCCACTGCCTTTTTTCCACGAACTTTTCTTATTTCTTGATATTTTGTTCCAATTGCGAGAGTACCTTCTGTAATTTTATGTGTTTCTTCTACATTTTTCATATATTCTGGAGCATTCCCTAAATTAGCCATATAGGCAAAAACAAGTTCAACTGGTTCTGCAATAATTATATTAGCCTGAAAATCAGCCATTTTTCCACCTCGAATTTTTCAAAATATGTCCTTTTCTGTAGACGATAGTTCAAGTATAACTGATTTTTTTAAATCGTTAAAAATTTTAACACAGGAACAATAATGAGTGATTACTCACTTTACAAATCAAGAGAAGAGAATTATTATAAAAGTGAGTAATCACTCATTTGGAAGAAGGGAGATAGAAAGATGACAACTAAACTCGTTATTTCTGCTGATTCAGTCTATAAATCATTTGGTAAACAATCTGTTCTTACTAACATAAGTTTGAAGCTCCAACGTGGTGAAATTTATGGATTATTAGGTCCTTCCGGTTCTGGGAAAACAACCCTTGTAAAGGAATTAGTCGGGCTAGATATACCGGATAAAGGTAATATCCTCGTTTTAGATAACAAAATGCCCAACTTAAAAACAATGGAACGTATTGGATACATGGCCCAAGCTGATGCCTTATATCACGAGTTAACAGCAATGGAAAATCTAGATTTTTTCGCAGCCTTATATGGACTTAAAGGTAAAAAGAAAAAAGAACGAATAGAATGGGCAGCTTCCTTGGTAGACTTATCTGATCACCTTCAAAAGCTTGTTTCTAATTATTCAGGTGGAATGAAACGCAGATTATCTATTAGTATTGCCCTGCTTAATAAGCCTGCCTTATTAATTTTGGATGAACCAACTGTTGGAATTGACCCTGTTCTACGAAAAAATATTTGGGCTACCTTTCAAAAATTAAAAGAAAATGGCACTTCTATTATTGTTACAACACATGTGATGGATGAGGCAGAAAAATGTGATACGCTTGGCATGATTCGCAATGGAAGAATTATTGCAAGCGGCTCCCCCGAAGCATTGAAGGCACAGTGTCATGCTCAAACAATGGAAGAAGCTTTTCTTTATTACGGAGGTCTTTCTTATGAGAATTAAAGCATTAGTGATTCGTATTATGAAACAATTTTACCGGGATAAACGAACAATGGCGATGATGATCCTTGCTCCTATCTTCATTTTAACCTTGTTACATTTAATTTTTAACGGAGAAGACTACGAGCCAAAAATCGGACTTATACAAGCTCCAGAAATGGTAACAGCAGCATTTGAGAAGAGTGATCTCTCCTATTCTGTCTACCAGGATAATAAGGAAGCAAAAAAGGCTATAGAGAACCAAAAAATAGACGGCTATGTATCCTTTGCTAATCACTCCCCTTCCATATTAGTAGAAGGCAGTGATCCAACGGTTAATGGCATTACCTTATCTCGTATAAAAGAAGTTTTGCTGCCTACTTCTAGTACTGGAGGAAATCTAGATATAGATTTTTTATATGGTTCTAAAGATATCAGTCAATTCGACTCGTTTGGACCTGTATTACTTGGTTTTTTTTCCTTTTTCTTTGTATTTTTAATAGCAGGAGTTTCCTTTTTAAGAGAACGAACTTCCGGTACATTAGAAAGATTACTATCAAGTCCTATTAGAAGATGGGAACTAGTTTTATCCTATGTAATTGGATTTGGACTATTTACAATGATTCAATCTAGCATAATCGTCGTCTATTCTGTGTATGTATTAAACATGATAAATGAAGGTTCTATTTTCTATGTATTGTTGGCAAATCTGCTTCTTTCCTTAGCCGCATTAACATTAGGAATCTTGCTTTCTACCTTTGCGAAAAATGAACTACAGATGATGCAATTCATCCCATTAGTTGTAGTGCCACAAGTGTTTTTTTCCGGACTGTTCAATTTAGAAACAATCTCTTCTTCTATAAATTGGCTTTCTATTATTACGCCATTGTACTATGCAGCTGATGCGTTAAAAGATATCATGATCCGTGGGAAAGGCTTAGCAGATATACTTATGCCATTGATGGTCCTGTTGGGATTTTCTGTAATTTTTATCATCATTAACATCCTGACTCTAAAAAAATATCGCAAAATATAAATTAGTACTCAAACTTCGCAGTTATAAATTCCTCTTAATGTATTAGCATAACTTGGTTTAGAGCAATTAGAAAAGGGTGATTGATTAATCTAGCAAACATTATTCCTTATAAATAGGGGCAAGATTCTCGTTTCAGGGTGCTCGCTTTCCGTGGGGCTCGGCTTTAGCCGCTTCGGCCCTTGGCCTGCAGGGTCTCAGCTGTCTCGCTAATCCCACAGGAGTCTCGCACCTTCCACTCCAATCAAGCCGTTTTGCTCCATTAGTTGCTGTCGTTGAACTGGTAAAAACACCCACTTTATTGAATAGACTAAAAGCGACACATTTTAGTAGAATAACGTTGAATAATAACATAAAAAATCAACGCTACTAGTGTTTAGTCATCATACCTTGTCATGAAATTCGAAGATAAGAACTTATTCTAAAACAGGGTGCTTGTAGCGGAGGGTGCCAAGACTCTTGCTGGATAATGTAGGAAGGCTAAAGACCCCGAAAGACAACGCCGAGGAGGCTCAGATCCCACCCCGCGGAAAGGGAAGCAACCCATAGTGGAAAGCAACCTCCACAATAAAAAACATGCCTCCCATTTTTTTGTTCTTAAACCGAGTAATATCAAGGAATTGCAAACGAATTTGATGGTGCGAAGTTTGAGTTAGTACAAGTACTTGTTCAAAAAGGAGGATAAAAAGGACCAAAAAGTTCGAGGCGGCTTAACTTTGAGCATCGGCATTCCACAGGATGTGGTGCCTTCAACGTTGCTCACAGGACAGCAAACAGCTATTCACTGTCCGCTAACTTCTTCTTTTTTCTTCTATCCATTATAATAAAGACATTCAATTTTTCAGAAGGAGTATTATCATGTCTGATCAAGATTCAATTTTGGAATTAATTCTTAAAGAAGAAAACAAAATGACAGATAAACAAAAAAAAATAGTAACTGCTGCTATTGAGGCATTTTCAGAAAAAGGGTTTGCTGCTACCTCCACAAATGAAATTGCCAAAAAGGCTGGAGTTGCGGAGGGAACAATCTTCCGGCATTATAAAACGAAAAAAGACTTGCTTTTAGCATTAGTGACTCCTGTTTTAAGTACATTTATCGCTCCTTTAGTTATCAAGGATTTTGATAAAGTGCTGCATGCCTCCCATAGTAGCTTTGAAGAACTGCTTCGGGCCATTGTAAAAAACAGATTAGCCTTTTTGCAAAAAAACTATACCCTGCTAAAAATACTTCTTCAAGAAATTCCTTTTCATGATGATTTAAGGGAAACGTTTAAAGAGCAAATTGCTGTCAAAGTTTTCAGCCGCTTGCAAGAACTCGTAGAAGCCTTCCAAAAAAAAGGAGAAATCATTGATATTCCATCCTTTTCAGCAGTTCGTTTAGCCATTACTAGTATTATGGGTTTTTTTATAGCACGTTACATTATTATGCCAGAAGCAGAGTGGGATGATGATGAAGAAATAGAGAGAACTATACAGTTTATACTTTACGGTTTACAGCCACGAAAGGAATAAAATTCAGAAAAGCCCCTTTCAACATGGCTTAATAGCAAAGAAATCACCTAAACTAATTAGATTCACACCATCGCACATGAAAAGAAGCAGGTGGAATACACGAAGACTCCCGTGAGAATACGCGAAAGTCGAGACCGAGAAGGCTCGTAGATGAGCCCACAGGAAAGCAAAGTGTAATCCACCTGCGGACTATTCGAGAGAGCCAAAGCCTCTTTTCAGGTTAGCCTTATTCCAAAACAATACTATTTTCCTATGCTTCCGCAAGCGCTAGATTAATGGCCTGCGCTACACCGCTTTCTTCATTTGTCCCCGTGACAAAATGACATTGTTTTTTTATTTCATCAACTGCATTTCCCATTGCAACCGCTCTTCCAGCCTTTAAAAACATCGAAAGATCATTAAAGTTATCTCCAATCGCCATCGTATCTTTTAAAGAAATCCCTTTAGACTGTACAAACTTTTCCAAAGCTACACCTTTTTGCGCATTTATCGCTGTTAACTCTAAGTTTTCTTTACCAGATGCACTAACCGCTAAACCCTCTACCTCACTCAACTGTTCTCTAACCTCTTCAAGCTTCGTTGGTTCAGTATGAGAAACAAGTAATTTATAAATAATGAATTCGTCATCTTCAAATAAAGGCAGATAGCTTTGTACTTCATGAATAACTTCCAAGCGTTCCTCTGCTGCCTTTTGTATCTCCTCTAGATCATGTATATGGCCACTTACCGTAAAAATATCCATAATTAACGATCTCGCCATTTTTTTGTCCAATGTATATGTACCTTTATTTGTATACACCTCATAATACACTTGGTTTTGATGAAGTATTTCTGCTATTCCTTTTGCCAAGCTCTTCTCTAATGGGTTGGTTCCTACTATTTCATGCTTATTTGTACGAATTTCAGCACCATTGGCACAAATCATCGGTGTAATAATTCCAGCATCTTTTAATAAATCACCCGCTTCTTCATACGCACGTCCTGTCGAAATAATAACCTCTATCCCTTTTTGCTGAGCAAGCTTAATTGCTTCCCTATTCGCTGTTGTTACTTCTTGTGCTGAAGTCAATAATGTTCCATCCATATCAGCTCCGAGGAGTAAACTTTGATAAAAAAATGTGAAAGATGTTAAAGTAACTTATTCACATGTAAAAATTTACCATTGTCATTTTCGTCCTTTTTACCAAAAAAGACAAGCCAATTTCGTCATTTCCATTGTGAAATTGTGGATAACTACTTTTCTCTTTCCCAACACCACATCCTTTTGTTATAATTATGGCACTAGGTAAATCTAATTTGCATTGGTTTTCCCAGTTGTACTATATCCTCGTTTGTTAGTGTTTGCCCGCGCAAGGCTTCTAACAGTCGCGAGGATATTTCTTTTACCGTTTTTTTGACGCGCTTCAATGCTTTCGACCCTTGCTCATGAAGCACCATTATGATTTCTGTAATCTGGGCCAATAAATAATGATTTTTCATGGCATTGTAATTTTTACTGCTTGCGTGTTGAATGTGATAGCGTAGGTTTTTTTGTCTGTTAAATCCCTCGTTTTCTATTTTCCAACGGCTTCGTCCAGTGTTAACGAGCCTTTTGGCATTCTTTTTTGTGATTTTTATGTTGGTAAGGAAAAGAAACTTTTGTTTTCCCTTTTTCGTCTCCATTTCGTATTCCAGCACACTTTGTTGATGTTCCCTATAAACAATTCCGTTCACCCAAGTAATTCTTCCTTGTTGGCTATCTTCATTTATATTCAAGACATTGTCTTCCATATTTTTTAATACCTGAAACTCACTGGCAATACTTTTGATGCGATCTTCCTTGAATCGAAATAAATAGTTCCACTTATATTTCTTGCATTGGTTAAAGACCTTTTCACACGCATAAAGACTATCGGCAATGATACAGATGGGCAGCCGTTTGAATGTGTCTTTAAGTCTTGTAGCCAATCGATAAAAAGCATTTAGTTCACAATCTTGTTTCTCCACGTCTTCCGATTCATTTTCAATAAATTCTGAGTCAACACTCAGCACCATATCTCCAACAACCAATTTAGCTTCTAGGACGTGATGCATATAGATGGTCTTTGTTTTTTCTTCACCCGTTTCCTTATCCTTTTCCTTGTAATTTCGTCTCAAGCAGTGGTCACAATGCTTTTCATTAAACGTGAAAATGCCTGTACCATCAATGATAACGCCCCAATATTTCCCCTCAATCCGATAAGAATCAAAGCACCTCTTTTTCAATAATTCTTTGATCATGTACGTTCGGATATGTTCAAGTTCTGCTGGTTTCAACCGAGAAAGAAAATTATTGATTGTGTCATAGTGGGGTAATTCTTCCAAATGTTCAATCCCTAAAATTTTTCCTATATTTTCAATGCACTCGTCCTTGTTGAATTCATTCGTCATTTCACGCATGCTTTTTAGATTACAGGTGTTTTTTAAAATAACCATCATCAAAAGGACTTCTGGGTCATAAATGGTATAGCCCTGGTGTCTTGGATCCTTTACTTTTTTAAGCAACTTATTAAAATCTTTAAAAAAGTGTTTCTGCGTTTTCAGAAACTCGAATAAAAAGTTTATCCCTTTTTCTTTATCACGTTTGTCTTTTCTAGTTATCATAAAAAAAATCCTCCCAAATATCAATATAATAGGGTTTTGTATATCCTAATTATCCTATATTTGGCGAGTGTTAGGTGGAATTATCTCGAAAAACTTTTACTCTTCAGAGCTGCATCCATATCAATTGCAATACATTTAACCATATTTATAAACACCTCAAACTCTTATTTAATCTTTTCATCAAACTTTTATGGACCGCTTACAAAAGCTTACATCTTTCCTTCTTATTAATCAAAGTATATGCATATATTCCCATAATAAATCCTTGAACAAAGGAAACTATTATTTCCGTATACAAGGATTTAGTAGTTTTCTGAAAAAAACCATTTCTCAAAAAGTTAGTAATCATAAGAAACACACATGATTTCACACTCACACCCCGGCATGAAAATTTTTTCTAAGCCGGGGTTTTACTTTTTTGTCCATTTTTCCATACTGATTAATGCTATGGGAAGTAATCTTTACGTGCGCTTTTGTGGTGGTTCGACCCTGTATAAGAAACTGTTTGGAATTTGCCTTGTGTACACCCCTTTGTTGACTCTTCAATTTTTGAGGATGATCACGTACAGAAAAATGCTGTTTGACCAAGCTTATTCCACTTTCCATAGACACTACTTTGGAGGTTGTTTTATTTGGACATTTTATTAACCCATTGTGCCGGAATGGATGTTCATCAAAAAGAGATTGTAGTTTGTGCCCTAACTGGCACTAATAATGAATCCATTCAAAAAGAAACCAAGACTTTTTCCACTTTAACCAAAAGTTTATTTGATTTATTAAAGTGGTTAGAAGAAAAACAAATTACACACATTGCTCTGGAAAGTACCGGAATCTATTGGAAGCCGGTATACAACATCCTTGAAGGATATTTCGATATTACTGTGGCCAATGCCCAACGTATTAAAAACGTTCCTGGTCGTAAGACCGATGTTTCAGATGCAGAATGGATTGCCAAGCTTCTTCGTCATGGATTGATTGAAAAAAGCTTTGTCCCTTCCCAAGATCTTCGGGAATTAAGAGATTTGAACCGTTTACGCAAGAAATGGGTTGGTAACTTAACAGCTGAAAAAAATAGAATTTCAAAGGTCCTCGAATGTTCAAACATAAAGCTTGGTTCAGTTATTTCTGATATCTTTGGGGTTTCTGGACGTAAACTTTTGAAACAGTTAGTCGATAATGGATACCTTGATAAGGCTGATGTTGATGCCAATATCCATCATTCTCTCCGCAAGAAGGCTGATACCATTTCCGATTCTCTTTTCGGAACATTAAATGAACATCAAATGTTTATGATTAAAAGCTCTTGGAATCATATCATGTATTTGGAAACTTCCATTCAAGAACTTGAAAATAGGATAGATACCCTGCTTCATTCCTATCAAGAAGAAAAAGAAATACTTTTATCTATCCCAGGTATAAAGGAACACACAGCTGCTGTTATTATTGCGGAAATCGGAACAGATATGAGCCAATTCCCTTCATCAAGACATTTAGCTTCTTGGGCTGGTGTATCACCTGGCAATAATGAAAGTGCTGGTAAAAAGAAAAGTTCCAAAAGCGTTCAAGGAAACCCACATATAAAAGCTGCTCTTTGTGAGGTTGCTTGGGCTATATCAAGGTCGAAAAATACCTCAATGTCAAATGTTTTTTGGTCTCTATCTGCAAGAAGAGGAAAGAAAAAAGCTTTACAGGCTATTGCACATAAAGTTTTAAGAATTATATATACCCTATTTATTAATAAGCAACACTTCTCTGAACCACGTCTAGCTGGTTAGACGACCTTCCATTACAATACTCTATTAAGGTTGTGATTTTTTTAAAAAATTGAGGTCACACCCTTTCTTTACTATTGTCTTTTTTCTAGAAGTCCACGCTTCAAGATTTTCTTTACACCAAAATCCTGTACCCGCCCTATCAAATAGAACACGTTACTGTATTATACAGATACCCAGAATAGCCACTCGCCCGTTTTATTTTCACAGAAAAAACGCAAGAAACTTTGCTCATCGCCAACGGGTAAATGTTCTAGTAAATAGATAAGGTAAAAGCGTATGAGGCACTTTTTCTTCTTCTTTTCCGCTGTTTTTGTCCTTCATATAAGCGTATGAGGCACTTTTTCTTCTTCTTTTCCGCTGTTTTTGTCCTTCATAAAGCGTATGAGGCACTTTTTCTTCTTCTTTTCCGCTGTTTTTGTCCTTCATAAAGCGTATGAAGCACTTTTTCTTCTTCTTTTCCGCTGTTTTTGTCCTTCATAAAGCGTATGAGGCACTTTTTCTTCTTCTTTTCCGCTGTTTTGGTCCTGATTCATCCTTTTCTAATCTACACAGGAAAATTCTATCTAATTTTGGATAATCAACACTCTTGCAGAAGCATTCCATTTTTTATAAATAAATGTTGAACCAGAGAGTAATTAGAATACACGTAGAATCCTATGGGAATTGCGGGACAGGCGAGACGAGGCTCCGAGGAGGATCGCCGCCCGCCCTAGGGAAAGCGAAGTGTATTCTGGCTGCGGACTTATCGAGAGCGCCTCTTTTCAAGGTAGCCTTAAAAATCACAACCATACACTATGGAAATATCTTGCACTTCACCGAAAAATCCCAAAAAGCAATACCCTTTTGTTTCCAAACTTTTAATTTATGTGAAATTGTGAACTTTTTTCAAACTTTTTGTGATTTTTAACTCAAATCCATATTTTTTCATTATGATATAGCTATCATTTGAAAAAAGGAGACGGTTGAAAAAAACAAAACCTAATCTTTTATAAAATCCACATTTATCAGTACTTTTGGACTTGTTCATCAAGATTCATCTTGTGTAATTTATCACAAGTCAAGCTATTTTAATCCTTTTATTTCTTAATTTTCACGCATAAGCACACTACAGGCGCAATGACATTTATCGCTTTTTAAAAATTCACCGTTCACAAAAATCTCATATACATGAGGATATAAAATGATAAGAAGAGGGGGAAGAAATACATGGATATGGTATTTCTATCACGTTTACAATTTGCTTCAACTACCATTTTCCACTTTATATTTGTACCAATTTCAATTGGATTAGTGTTTCTAATCGCAATTATGGAATCAATGTATGTAAAAAGTGGCAATGAAGAATATAAAAAAATGGCGAAATTCTGGGGAAAGCTGTTTCTCATTAATTTCGTAATCGGTATCGTTACAGGAATTCTCCAAGAATTCCAATTTGGTATGAACTGGTCTAATTATTCCCGCTTTGTCGGCGATGTATTTGGTGCGCCACTTGCGATTGAGGCATTGCTTGCTTTCTTTATGGAATCTACCTTTATCGGTTTATGGATTTTCGGATGGGATCGATTATCAAAAAAAGTACATTTAGCCTGTATCTGGTTAACTGCTTTTGGAACAATGATTTCCGCTTATTGGATTCTTGTTGCCAACTCGTTTATGCAGCATCCAGTTGGATTTGAAATAAATAATGGCCGCGCAGAAATGAATGACTTTTTTGCCCTTATTACAAACGGTCAAGTTCTTGTAGAAATGCCGCACACTGTATTAGGTGCTCTAGCAACCGGTGCTTTTTTGGTTACTGGAATTAGCGCTTATAAACTATTAAAAAAACAAGAAGTAGAGTTTTTCAAAAAATCTTTTCAAATCGGGATTACGGTTGCTTTAACATCAACATTTTTGACAATGGTTGCCGGCCATGCTCAAGCACAATATCTTGTCGAAACACAGCCAATGAAAATGGCCGCAAGTGAAGGTCTTTGGAACACAAGTGAAGATCCTGCACCCTGGACCACTTTCGCAAATATCGATGTAGAAAATAAAAAGAACACACATGAAATAAAAATTCCTTATTTACTAAGCATCCTTTCTTACAATACGTTAGACGGCAGTGTAAAAGGAATGAACGAGCTGCAAGCAGAGTATACCGAAAAATATGGAGAAGGAAATTATATCCCTCCAGTAAAAACAACTTTTTGGAGCTTTAGAATCATGGTAGTTGCCGGAACTGCAATGCTTTTGTTAGGCATTTATGGTGTGTATTTAGGCTGGAAGAAAAAATTAACGATTAAACCGAATAAATGGTTCTACCGTTTTATGGTTGCAGGTATATCTTTGCCATTTATCGCCAATACTTCAGGATGGATTATGACGGAAATCGGCAGACAGCCTTGGACTGTTTTTGGATTAATGAGAACAGAAGACAGTATCTCTCCAAGTGTAAGTGCTGGTCAAGTATTATTCTCTGTCATCACTTTCTCTACTGTTTATGCCATTTTAGCAGCAATCATGGTCTTCTTATATGTAAAAGTTATTAAAAAAGGTCCATATATGCTAGATAAGAAAGATAGTAAAGTAACCACAGACCCATTTGCGAAGGAGGGTTTCCATGCTTGAGTTAAACGTTCTTTGGTTTATATTAGTCGCTGTTTTATTCATTGGATTTTTCTTCTTAGAAGGATTTGATTTTGGGGTCGGCATGTCCACCCAAATCATTGCAAAAAATGATCAAGAAAGACGCATTTTGATCAATTCAATCGGTCCTTTCTGGGATGCGAATGAAGTTTGGCTAATTACAGCAGGCGGAGCATTATTTGCTGCTTTCCCTCACTGGTATGCTACACTGTTCAGCGGATTTTATACACCGCTTGTTGTCGTATTATTAGCATTGATTATCCGTGCTACTGGATTTGAATTCCGTGCCAAAGGCGACAGTCCTTTATGGAAAAAATCATGGGATATTTGCATTTTCCTAGGAAGCCTTTTACCACCTCTTCTATTCGGCGTTGTATTTGCCTGCTTTATGCAAGGTCTGCCAATTGATAAAAATATGGAGTTAAAGGCTGGATTTTTTGACATCGTAAACTACTATACGCTAGTTGGCGGTTTAACGGTTTTAATTCTTTGTTTAGTGCATGGTCTAATGTTCACAACCCTTCGTACGGTTGGTGATCTTCAAAACCGCGCTCGTAAAACAGCACAGAAACTATTGCCTTTATTAGGCATACTATTATTGGCATTTACGGTATTAACTTATATCAAATCTGATATTTTTGATGCTCGAGGAGAAATTTTATCTGCCATATTCGGATTAGGTGTTATCGTGTTCGTGCTAGCCGGCTTCTTTATTTCAAGAAAAAAAGATGGCTGGGCATTTGGCATGACAGGCGGTGTGATTATCCTTTCCTTTACAGCAGTGTTTATCGGCTTATTCCCTAGAGTAATGATTAGTTCGATCAGCGATGCTTTCAGCTTAACGATTACAAATGCAGCTTCTGGTAATTATTCTTTAAAAGTAATGACAATCGTGGCTCTAACCCTATTGCCTTTTGTATTAGGGTATCAAATCTGGAGCTACATTGTTTTCCGTAAAAGAGTTACTGAGAAGTCTCATCTTGAATATTAATGAAACAAAACATTCTTACGTTTAAAGGGATCAAGCCGATTCTCGCATTTTTAACCATATTAACTATTACACAAGGTGCAGCTATTATTCTGCAAGCCAAATGGCTTGCAGATGTAATAGTCTCCTTATATAAAGGCGAACCGTTTCAGAAACAATATGAGCAGATCATATTGTTTTTATTCGCATTTATCGCCCGGCATTTTCTGCATTTAGTCCAGCAGAAAATCTCTTCTGATTTTGCGGAAAAGACAAGCAAATATTTACGTTTGCAACTCATAACGAAATTATTCCAGCTCGGACCGAAGTTTACAAAAAAACAAGGCAGTGGCACAATAGCGACACTTGTGCTAGAAGGAGTTTCACAATTTAAAAACTATTTAGAGCTTTTCTTGCCAAGAATGATTGCAACAGCGGTTATTCCACCTATGCTGCTTCTTTATGTTTATTGGATGGATTGGATTTCCGGCATCATTTTAACGATAACGATGCCGATTTTAATTGGCTTTCTTATCTTAGTCGGCCTTGCTGCAAAAGGCCAAATGAATCGCCAATGGGCTACATACCGGATTTTATCCAACCATTTTTTAGATTCATTACGTGGATTGGAAACACTTAAGTTTCTTGGAAAAAGCAGAAGGCATAGTGAAAATATTGAAAAAGTCAGTGAGCAGTATCGCTCTGCCACACTGAAAACATTACGAGTCGCCTTTCTTTCCTCGTTTTCTTTGGATTTTTTCACTTCTTTATCAGTAGCTTCCGTTGCCGTTAACTTAGGTGTCCGATTAGTTAATGAAAACTTAAGCTTATTGCCAGCACTTATTATTTTAATGCTGGCACCTGAATACTTCCTACCCGTTAGAATGGTTGGTGCTGATTACCATGCGACCTTAAACGGAAAAGAGGCTGGAGAATCGATTCAAGGCATTCTTGATCAAAAGATAAATAAAGAGGAAGAAACAACAATCGATTCTTCTATTAATGAATTTTCTTTCCATTCTGTTGGATTTTTTCATCAGGAGGGAGAGGCAGAAACATTACAAGATATATCTTTTTCTATAAATGGGAGAAAAAAAATTGGGATTGTCGGTGAAAGTGGTGCTGGTAAATCAACCTTAATTGATTTATTGAGTGGATTTTCTGATCATACGACTGGTACGATTACTTTAAATAAAAACGATGCTCGTTTATCGAATAATGGATGGAGACAGAATACTACTTATATACCACAGTCTCCCTATATATTTAGCCTTTCCTTACGAGATAATATTCGCTTCTATTCTCCTGAAGCAACGGATCAAGAAGTGGAAACCGCTCTAAAAGAAACAGGGCTATATAAGCTGTATACTACTTTTCCAAATGGTTTAGATGAACTATTAGGTGACGGAGGCAGGACGTTAAGCGGTGGCCAGGAACAAAGAATCGCACTAGCAAGAGCCTATTTAAGCAAACGTCCTATTATGCTGCTCGATGAACCTACCTCCCATTTAGATATTGAAACAGAATTTGAATTAAAAGAAACAATGCTTCCTCTTTTTGAAAATAAATTAGTCTTCCTTGCTACTCATCGCCTGCACTGGATGGAGCAAATGGATTTACTGTTTGTTTTAGAAAAAGGAAAAATTGTCGAAATTGGAACACATCAAGAGTTAGTAGAAAAAAAAGGTGCCTATTACAGGCTGCTGAAGGCGTAAGGAGCGAATGGACATATGAAACAGGAAAAATGGATTCTTCCTTTTATAAAGGGAAATGTCCCACGGATTATCTTAATCATTGTAATTAGCTTTCTCACCGTTCTTACTGCAGCCATGCTTACATTTACTTCTGGGTACCTAATTTCTAAAGCGGCTATTCCAGTAGAAAATATTCTACTTGTTTATATTCCGATCGTTGGTGTCAGGACCTTTGGCATCAGCCGAGCGGTATTTACTTATTTAGAAAGATTAGCTGGACATGACACGGTTCTTCGCATTCTATCGCGGATGCGCGTAAAGCTTTATCGTATTTTAGAGCCTCAAGCCCTTTTCTTAAAAAATCGATTTCGGCTCGGAGATATGCTTGGTATATTGGCAGATGATATAGAACAGCTGCAATATATTTATTTACGGACGATTTTCCCAACTATTTCAGCAATTTTTCTGTATGTCGTTGTTGTATTTTCCATTGGAATGCTTGATAGTAAATTCGCTGTGCTTATTGGCTGTTATCTAGCCATCTTACTAGTTGTATTGCCAGCGCTTTCCTTATTATTCATCCAGAAAAAACAAAAAGCATACAAACAAAACAGAAATGGCTTATATCAAACCCTTACTGACAGCATCCTCGGTATAAGCGATTGGGTAATCAGCGGTCGTACCGCAAATTTTATTGCAAATTATGAAAAAGAGGAAGCCATTGTTGCAAAGATCAGCACTAAATTGCAAAGCTTTTCAAGATGGAGAAACCTTGTTGCCCAAGGTGTTGCTGCCGTTATTATTATTTCACTCGCTCTATGGTCAAGCGCACAGTATACACAAGGAACTATTTCTCCTACATTAATTGCCGCCATTATATTAGTGGCATTCCCTGTACTGGAAGCATTTTTGATTATTTCCGATGCATTTGAAAAAATTCCTGCTTATCAAGATTCATTGGAAAGATTAAAAAAATTATCCCAAGATGGAGATGCCCTACAAACCAATCAGCAAGCAATTTTACATGACAGCAATGTTGATATTGCAGTAAATGGTGTTAGTTTTTCATATAAGAACGAAAAAGAACCATCTGTTTCTAATGTGAAACTTTCTATCCCTCAAGGGAAAAAGATTGCGATTATTGGAAGAAGCGGTGCAGGCAAATCAACTTTGCTGAAGCTAATACAAGGTGCGCTTATCCCATCATCAGGGAAAATAACTTTTAATCAGAAAGATGCTTTTTCTTTCCACGAAAATAGCTCGTCGATTATTTCTGTGCTTAATCAAAATCCACATTTATTCGATACAACACTTCGAAATAATGTAACACTGGGAATCGACGAACCTTCACCAGCACAATTGGCAAAAGCGATTAAAATGGCACAGTTGGAAAAATTAGTGGATAGTCTGCCAGATGGATTGGATACCTTTATGCAGGAAACAGGACAGCGTTTTTCAGGCGGAGAAAGACAAAGGGTGGCACTTGCA
The DNA here is from genome assembly GCF_983173855.1 of Niallia sp. WK069_GA_01. NCBI lineage: Bacteria > Bacillati > Bacillota > Bacilli > Caryophanales > Bacillaceae > Niallia > Niallia sp. WK069_GA_01. The sequence continues at coordinate 386,476 of NZ_OZ470138.1, read as the reverse complement.
AGAGTTCTTCTGCAAAATACCCCTGTTGTCATTATGGATGAACCAAATGCAAGCTTAGATCCGCGAACAGAAAAAGAACTGTTAAAAACCATTTTTTCTAGTCTAACAGGAAAGTCGATTATCTGGATTACCCACCATTTAGTTGGTATAGAGGAAATGGACGAAATTATCTTTATGGATAAAGGCAGAATTGAGATGCGTGGCACACATGAGGAATTATTAACAAACTATCCTCGCTATAAACAATTATATCTTCTGGATCATCCAGATGCAGAATAAAAGATAGGGCGCTTTAGTCAGCTCTGATTAGAAAAGCACAAGCGCCTTGTGTTAGACTTCTCAGACTTCAAAAAACTGATACTTTCTTACCTTTATCCAAAGAACCTGATCGAATTGATTTTTCGATCAGGTTCTTTAATGTGAAAAGATAGACGCTGGCTTGCCAGGTATCGAGGCCTCTTTATCGGACACTTCTTGAAAGCCTAACCCACTTCTTATCAAGTAGTAACCATTTGTCCTCCATTAACATGAATCACTTCTCCTGTTGTATAACCGGAATCGTCTGATGCTAGATAGACATAAGCTGGGGCCAATTCAAATGGCTGCCCTGCTCTTTTTGCAGGTGAATCTGTTCCAAACTTCATTACTTTTTTCTCTGAGAAACTAGCAGGAATTAATGGTGTCCAAAAGGAACCTGGCGATACTGCATTTACTCTAATTTTCTTATCTACTAAGGACAAAGACAACGATCTTGTTAACGCTACGATTGCCCCTTTTGTTGATGAATAATCCAATAATTCTTTGAATCCACTATAAGCTGTAATAGACGCTGTATTAATAATTGAACTTCCCTCTTTTAAATAGGGCAATACGGCTTTAATTAAATAAAAGAACGAAAAAATATTTGTTTTAAATGTATGCTCCAGCTGTTCTTTTGTAATATCAAGTATACTTTTTTGCACATATTGTACAGCATGATTATTGACTAAAATATCAATCTTTCCAAATTGCTGGATTGCTTTTTGAGCTACTAAAGAGGAGTTTTCTTCTACTGTTAAGTCTGCCGCTATTAGCAAACATTCTCCCCCTAATTGCTTAATCCGCTGTTCTGTTTCTTTTGCATCCTTGTGTTCGTTTAAGTAGACAATCACTACTTTTGCGCCTTCTTTCACATAGGCATACGCAACAGCCCTGCCGATGCCGCTGTCTCCTCCAGTAATAATCGCTACTTTTCCCTTTAATTTATTGCCGCTTTTATAATTCGGATTTTCGGAGATAGGTCTTGGATTCATTAAATATTCAAATCCAGGCATTCGGTCCTGATGCTGTGGCGGGAAGGCAATGGGTACATTTTTCGTTTCTTTTTTTTGTCCATAATAAGGATATTCAGGATACATATTCACATCACTCCTATATAGGCATTTATCTTGAATTATCGTATGCCCAAAAGGGGAAGACGTGAAAGATTTTTCCGAAGCATTTTTCTTGAGGATAACGATCAGTAGAATGGAAGTGCATGTTAATTATCATCTTGGACTTTCTGAACACCCTCTATTAGCAGCGAAAGGAAGAACTCTCCTTTCTTTGCTAATGAATAATAGTTGCTAATTGCGCATCTATCGTTTCTTTTAAATACATAACTCCTAACTCTATTTGCATGCCAATTTTACCAGCGCTGACTATGATGGAAGAAAGCTTTTCTGCACTTTCATCGATAAGAGTTTGATAGTTCTTTTTCATTCCTAAGGGAGAACATCCACCTCGAATATAACCAGTTAGTTTTTGAATATCTTTTACAGCGACCATTTCTATTTTCTTTTCCTTTACCACTTTTGCCACCTTTTTAAAATCGAGCTCTTCTGCAACTGGAATGACACATACATAGATAGCATGGCTGCTTCCTTGTACAACTAAGGTTTTGTATACCATAAGTACATCTTTATTAATTTTATTTGCAACCGTTATTCCATCTATTTTCCCATCTTTGTTGTTATATGTATGCACTTCATAAGGTATCTGATGACTATCTAAAATACGCATCGCATTTGTTTTTGATTGCGCCATTTTGGTCCCCTCTCCCTTTCATTAACTCTGTTTTTCTATCTCTTCTTATTATAACAAAAGAAAAAATAGGCTTCTATGTTCTTCCATTTTCCCCTGCTGATATGGTAATAATGGCAGCCAGGGATTATGTGCAGCCCATCCAATTGGAACCAAAGGCTAAAACCTCCATATAGTATTTAAAAGCTGTTTTAAAGGAGGAACTAGTGTGAAACCAACCTATCAAGATGCTCTTGCTTATTACGGGGTAAATGGAGCGCACCCAGGAGGATTATCTTTAACAAAATTATTATTGGAGCAAGAACAGATAACCTCCTCCACAGAACTTCTTGACGCCGGGTGCGGAACAGGGCAAACATCTGCTTATATTAAAAAAAATTATCCTTGCCATGTAACAAGTATTGATTATCATCCAACCATGGTAAATAGAGCAATGAATCGTTTTCAGAAAGAAAAGCTCTCCATCAATCTATTTCAAGGAAGTTTAGAAAAACTGCCTTTTCCAAACTCTAGCTTTGATATTATTCTTGTCGAATCTGTTTTGATCTTTACTAATTGGAATCAGTCATTAAAAGAGTTAAAGCGTGTCCTCAAACCCAATGGAGTTCTGCTTGCGTTGGAAATGACTTCAGAAAGACAGTTAACTTCTCATGAACAACACAATATGTGCTCCGTTTATGGCATTGAAAAAGTTTTGACAGAACAAGAGTGGAAAAACCATATCAAAGAAGCTGGTTTTAGATCGGTTGAAGTAAAAGTTGCACACTCCGTATTCTCTCATCTGTTATCCTCGTCCGAAGTAGAAGAAGAGGGCTTAGACCTAACTGTTCCTGGAAATGCTGATATGGAAAATAAACTAATGGAGCATTCTCATATACTATATGTTTATGGCAATATTATTGGATATCGCGTCTACCGAGCTCTTTGTTAATTAATTATCCAGCAAAGATTTATGTATCCAAATAGCTGCCTGTGATCCTTCTCCCATCGCAATTGTCACTTGTTCAGAGTGTGCCGCAACATCTCCAGCTGCCCATATATTTTTAATATTGGTCTCTTTTGTGCGGCTATTTACTACAATATGCTGATTGTCTAAAAGCTCGACACCCAACTGTTTTGCCAAATCTGACTTCACCTTATTTTTACCAAACGCAATAAAGCTATGTTCTGCCTTTACTTCCAACTCTTCTTCTAAAACATAGCTTTTTAATTTGGCTTCCTCTGCATTTACTTTTATTATTCGCTTCTTTAAATGTGGAATCTGTTTTTCCTTTAGCTTTTGTTCTATCTCCTTGTCTACTTGGTCTCCTCCATGATTAATGTAAACAATTTCTTTTGTCCAATAAGTCAATGTTAAAGCCATATTGGCGCCAACATCGCCATTTCCAATTACTACTGTTCTTTTGCCCTTTACTTCATATCCATCACAATCAGGACATACATAGACACTTATTCCTAAGCATGGAAACAAGGCAGGAAAAGGAGGAATTGTATCCATAATGCCAGTTGCCAACAATAATTTTTCTGCCATAAATTGTTTATGTGTCTCTATTGTCACTATAAAGAAAGCATCTGTTTTCTCCACCTTTATTACCTTCTCTTGTATAAAAGAAACACCTAAACGACTTGCCTGCTCTCTGCCTATTGCCCGCAGCTCTTCTCCGCTTATGCCGTTCGGATAACCTAATATATTATGATAGCTTCTGCAAAGTGTAGACCTCCCATCATTTGAATCAATAACCAGCACTTTATGCTGATACCGTCCCAATTGAATAGCTGCCTGCAAACCAGCTATACCTCCGCCTACTATAATACAATCATATGTCTTCATCTTACGCCTTCCCTCTTTGTCATAAATTTGTGATACCATTTGTTTAGATTTTCAGGAAAAAGCCTATTTTATTCTTTTTTTGAAAACAATAGTGCAAAACGAATTCCTTTAGAAAAGAAAAAAGACCTTAGAAGAGGTTGTTCAAAAAGTCCGGTAAAAATGACGATAGAACAAAACTTATTTACAGAGATGTCCAAGATGAAAGGCTATTCATCTTCTATTAAAAGGCTGTAAAGTTGTCATCAATACATAGAAATAACCAATAAAAGGAAAACAAAATTCACAACATGGCATATGAAATGAAAAGAAGCAATTCTCTTAAGTATTATAAGCAGGGAGCAGTCAGAATACACGAAGACTCCTATGGGAATTGCGAGACAGGTGAGACCCCGCAGGAGTTTCCGAGGAGGCTCACCGCTCGCCCCTTGGAAAGCGAAGTGTATGCTGACTGCGGCCCCATTGAAAGAGCCAACCCCGCCAACCTTCAATAAAAAAGAAAAAAGCAAGGATTGTAGACCATTCTACTTATCCCTTGCTTTTCTTTGTATTATTTACTTTATAAATTAACTGGTTAATAACTTCTGAAAACATTAATCCCATGGCAATCGAACCAGATATTAGAAATGCCTTTGCTGCCAGACTTACTGCATAGCTATAGTTATTCTCCACAAAATGGCGCATAGCATCGAATGCCATACCTCCTGGAACAAGAGGAATAATACCCGCAACACTAAAAATGATAACAGGCGTTTTATACTTTTTAGCAAAAAAATGACTGATTATCGCTACTAAAAAGGCGCCAATAATAGTTGCTGGAACCATATCCATCTCGATATAAACGGTGAACCAATACGCCAGCCAGCCGCACATTCCGACAAATCCGCATTGCAGCAGCAGTTTTCGTGGCGTATGAAAAATCATTGCAAATGCATAAGAAGCAACAAAGCTTGTAAGTCCTTGTTCTAAAAAAGTAATCATGATGGTTAACTCCTTATAGAGGTTGTTCAAAAGTCCAATAAAAAGGACACGCACTTATAGTAATACAAATAAAACTGCAATTCCTGAACCAATTGCAAATGCAGTTAAAAAAGCCTCTGCCCCTTTGGAGATTCCAGATACTAAATGCCCTGCCATTAAATCTCGAACAGCATTTGTAATCAATAATCCAGGAACTAGCGGCATAACAGAACCAATAATAATTTTATCCACTTCTTTACCAAAGCCAAGATAGACTGCTGCAAATGCAATTAGTCCTACAAGAAAAGCTGCTAAAAATTCAGCAAAAAACTTAATATGAACAATCCGATGGAAATAAATAGAACAGAAACAGCCTGCTCCGCCAGCGATAAAGGCAGGAAGAAAATCACTCCAAATACCTTGAAACATAATAAGAAAACAACCGCTTGCTAATGCTGCAGCAAGAACTTGGGACCAATCGCTGTATGTTTTTTTCTCTTTCTCTATTTCAGATAATAAGTTATAGGCTTGCTCAATCGAAAGTCCGCCAGCGCTGATTTTTCTGGAAACATCATTTACTTTTACAACTTTCTCCAAATTAGTCGTTCGATCGATAATGCGTACCAGTTTTGTTTTCGTCGGTTCCGATCCCTCCAACGAAAAAATAATACCAGTTGGAGTTACAAAGCTATCAGAATATTCCACTCCATATGCATTTGCTATCCTTGTCATTGTATCTTCCACACGATATGTTTCTGCCCCATTCTTCAGCATAATTCTTCCGGCAAGCAAACATACCTCAATAATTTCATATGTTTTTTCTTTAGATATATACTCCATATACACTCTCTCCAATTAAATCATGCAGTTTTCCAAAACCTTCTGTCTAGTAGACACGGAACACTAAGTCACCTTCTGCAGAATCTCTTTGCAAAAAGTTTCACTAAGCGAGTATTTTTAGTTTCCATATAGTATTTAACATGTTTTCAAAAAATACGCCAGCACTTTTTTCATCATATATGACAAGTCTTCGATAAGTCTATTGTTAAAGGTTCATTTTAATGGATATTCACTTGTCCCATCAACAGAAGATTATTTTGGATAAACAGTAGTTCTATGATTTTCTAGCGGAAACAGCAAAAAAAGCCCTTTGCTCATTTAAAAGGACTTGAATATATAAGAAGTTTTTTTATCTTTTTCAATCTTTTTGAATGCCGAATCGTGCATTTATTTGACCACGCAGCATTTGTTTTTTTACTTTACGCTCTTCTTCTTCTCTATTTTTTTTAATAATTTCCTGCCTAATTTCATGTGTACGAACACCCTCTTCTCGTTTGTTAGCAATTTCAATTAATCGCTCCACATCAGAAAAAGAATATTTCCGATTTCCTCTTTCCGGTCTTTCCGGAAAAATTAATTTTCGCTGTTCGTAATACCTTATTTGTCTTTCTGTTAATCCCGTTAACTCACTGACAACACCAATCGTAATAACTTTCCTTTTTTTATAGGATGGTTCTTGATCCATTTTATCTTCCCACCTCATGAAGTAGTTATTTATCTCATTATTTGCAATTATAATACTATTAACGAAAAACAAGACCTATTATGTCAGATTATCTAACAGTATATCAAAAAAATAGGTAAGAATACCTGACAATATAGATGTTTTTTTTCTTTTTTTCTTATAAAATGCATAATATATCTGCCAACAGAATTTTAGATACTTATACATTTACTTTTTAAAAATGGAGAGGAGCATTAATTAAAATGATTAACAAGGAAGCAATTGATTTAGCAAAAAAAATTGTGGAACTAGATCTTCTGCGTGATGAAATTTGGGAAAACTTTGCAGCTGTAGCAGGGGATCATGCACACGATATACTTCGAATTATTCAAAACAGCTAAATTGTTATCGTTTTTTAATCATTTATCTAACTATAAAATAAACATTTTTTTATAATAGTCTAACCCCATAATTTGCTAACATTATCTAATTAGCTGTTGTGGCGGTTTGACTTTTTGTTTTATAAAACTTTTTTTCCTCTGCTTTCTTTTTTTCTTCCACTATAAAACTCCTAATATATTTCAATATCCCCCTTTTTTATATAACCACAAATATGCTAACTCTATTTAAACATCTCTCATTTCCAATACTTTAACTTTCTTTTAAATTCTTCCCTTTGATTGTTAGGAAATCTAACGTTATTTTAATGCAATCTACTCATAACATCAAGCAAATGACGAAATTTTTTAAATTATCTTTCATTTAATTATATTTTTTTGATACAAATCACCACACTGCTCCATGACAATAAAGGCTTAGTGACTAAGAATTAACTAAAAAAAAGAGGCTGAGACATAACGAAATAGATAATAGGTAAAGACGAACATTCTCTAATTTAGCACGTAAATGGTTACTTCCCCATACTGGTTATAATGTTTTTTGCAACCATTATCCCTTATAAATAGGGGCAAGATTCTCGTTTCAGGATGCTCGCTTTCCGTGGGGCGTGCGATGAGCCTCCTGATATGAACGAAACTGTCAAGTCTCCCACTCTCCACTACTAGATAGGTTATTTTTGGGTAACTTTAAGAAGAGAAGCGATTTTAGGCTTCTTGACTGTTCGTGTATCGATGAGCCTTAGTGGCTACAAGTTTCCTTTTTTAGCTTACCAACCGAACTTCCTATCTTAGAATGGCTGTCAAGTGCTTTCCTTGACTGCCATTCTAAGATAGGAGATACTTTTTTAAGCTAAAGAAGAAATCGTGATATACTTATACTTCCTCCTTTCTGATTGATTAGAATAGATAGTAAGGACACGGCACGAAGGCAAAAATTTCATCCTGCGGTTAGCATTCTGATATTCGTGGGTTTTCACATTTTATCTTTCCGTATAAAGGTCTTTCCACTAACTCGGGACGTGCGTTAATCAACGAATGATATAGCACAGAGGAGGCACGTGGGTTATCCTTTCCGGTATTTCTCTTTGCCTTCGAGCCCTATTCTCATGTATCTATTTTTCTTTCTCTTCCTCTACTTTCTTTCGTTTGGTAACATTAATGTTTTGGAATTTCTTCTACTTCTTGCGTAATAGCCCAGATAAAGCCAGCTAATTCTCTAGCAACGGCAACAATTGCTTTATTACTTTCTTTTCCTCTAGATACTAATCGATAATATTTTTTATGCAGACGATTTTGCGCTTTCCAGGATATTGCTTGAATAGACGGTGATAAAGGTTCTAGTCGTTTTTTTAAATTTCCTTTTACGGCCGGCTGACGAAGATAACTCCAAGCCGACTCGATTAACAATCGGCGAACGTGACGATTTCCTGATTTGGTAATAGCTCCTTGTCGACGTCTTTCTCCACTTGAGAATTCACTTGGAATCAATCCTACATAAGCCATCATTTGCTTAGGATTTGGGAAACGTTTAAACGATCCAATTTCCGCCGCAAGACTTGTCGCTGTAACCAGTGCAACGCCTCTTAGTCCTTGTAAAGTTTGAATAATAGGGGCATGAACTCCTTCCAATGCCTGTATTTGCATTTCCTCTTCGAATCTTTTTACCCGCTGTTCCAACTCCTTTAATTGATGATAATATTCTTGAAAAACTAATTGTAAATTGGAATTGGAAAACTTTAACGTATCTAGCCAATCTCGATATTTTCTTGTCCATTTATTCACTCCAACAGGTGGATAAATATTATTCCGTAATAAAAACTTACTTAAACGATGCTTGGTTCTCAGCTCGTCTTCTTTCGCATCTTCTCGTGCTCGCACTAGATCTCGAAGTGCTTCATCTTCTGGAGTCGGAACATAAACAGAAGTTAATTCTCCTGCACGATATAACTGGGCAAGACGAATAGAGTCTCTACGGTCTGTTTTAATACGTTCTCCCGGTCTTTGTGGTATTAAAGATGGAGCAATCACTTCACAATGAATACCTAAAGCAGTTAGTAATCGATATAATGGATATCCCGTTGGACCCGCTTCATAACAAACTCTTAAAGTACTTGGCTCTCCTAGTTTTTTCATTAACTTTTTAATCGCTTCAGGTGTATGAACAATCATTCCATAATATCTTGGTTCTTCTCTACCTTCTTCTGCAATAGCAACGGCAATTTTTTCTTTTGATACGTCTAAACCTACAAATTTTGTGGTATCCTTCATAATAGAACTAGCTCCTTCCGTAATGTAGCACTGATTTGGTTTTTTTGTTTTTAGTTCATAAACATTATTGCCAAATTAACCTACGAAATTACGAGTATGGGGCTAGTTTCGTTCATTATAACTCGGCGCAAGCGCCTGCGGGGTCTCATCTAACCCGCTAATCCCACAGGAGTCTCGCACCTTCCACTTCAATCAAGCCGTTTAATCCATTAGTTGCTGTCGTTGAACTGGTACAAACACCCACCTTATAAAAATAGACTAAAAGTGCACATTTTGGTAGAACAGCGTTGAATAAGACAAGCGCAAATGCCTTGCAAAGCCCCGAAGAAGATGTTCACATGGCTTGTTAGACACTCATCTACGTTCAAAAATTTTATCCTTTCTTATCTTCTAAAAAAAATCATCGCTTCATTGTTTAGCAATAATACCTTGTAATGAAATTCGAAGACAAGAACTTATTTTAAAAAAGGTTGCTTGTAACGGAGGGTGCGAAGACTCCTGTGGGAAATGTGGCAAGGCTGAGACCCCGCAAAGCAACGCCAGGCTCAGCTCCCACCCTGTGGAAAGCGAAGCAACCTATAGTGGAAAGCAATCTAATAACTAATTGTTTTGCCAAAAAAAGGAAACGGATTGGAAAATGGAGCAGCCTGAATACACGTAGACTCCTGTGGGATTAGCGAGACAGCTAAGACCCGGCAGGCCAAGGGCCGAAGCGGCTAAAGCCGAGCCCTACGGAAAGCGAAGTGTATGCAGGGTGCGGGTGATTACCAAAAACCTTCTTTTTTACACGAATAAAAAACCCAAACCATGATACGAAATATTTTTTCACCTTCGTATCATGGTTCGGGTTTATCTTCGGCTGGAATACTTATGTTCCAGCTTCTTTTCTATTCGTTAAATACTTATATCCCGTTTTTGGAAAAACACAAAGGTAATAATCATAAAAATGATATAATAACCACTCAATATCCCTAAAGACATCGGCATTGTAATATTCCCTAGTATCTTATCTTGCACAACAAATATAGTTTGATCTAAGTGAGGGAAAATCAATACTTTTGTCCAAGCATACTTTTCCGCTAAAAATAAAATATAGCTTCCCATAGTAGAAGAGAAAAATAATACAAAAATACCTACTCCAACTGCAATGGCTTGGTTCTTAAATAAGGTTGAGAGCATAAACGCTATCGTAATAATCATCAATAAACCAGGAAGATAATAGAACATCATTCTGAAAAAGTGATCTCCTCCACTCACAGCCATCATTCCAACATTAATATTATCCGAATAATTGCCGCCTCCAAAAAACAACAATGATATAAGATAACCAAATACAATTAACACGATAATTAAAAACAGGGCATAAATAAGCATAGCAATATATTTAGACACTAAAATAGCCCAACGGCGATGTGGTCTAATCAGCAACTGTTTAATCGTTCCATCCGAAAACTCAGAAGAAATATTGCCTGCACAAACAATTACCACAAAAAGAGTAATCAATGCTTTTAAAAATGCAACCAATTCATTCATAAACGACCAATTTGTAGGGTACGGATTAACATTTTCATTTATGTACCACTGTTTTTGGTTAATTTGATCACCTATATATCCTTTTTCCTCATCTGAAGCCGTTTTTTGTTGATCCTGAAGATCCTTTATTTCCAATTGTACGGACTCCTGCCATGTGTCCGTTCCATCTTTTTGTTGTTCTGTTGTTTTTTGATAAAGAAACGCCCCTCCTATTAAAGCAACAACAAGCATAACAGCAAATACCCAACTCATTTTCTTTTCAAATGTTTTAATAAGTTCATTTTGTATCAAACCAATCATAATGTTTCTTTCGCTCCTTTTTGACTTGTTATTTCTAAAAATCTGTCTTCAAGGGTTAATTTTCTAACATAGATGCCATATACCGAAATTTCATTTTCTACTAACAGCTTATTAACAGACGGAACAGATGCTTTCGTTAATTTAAGTGTTAATTCCGTTTTACGCTGTGTTACCAATTCGAAATTAATCTTGCTATTCTTTAAAAGATCAAGGACTTTTTCAGGGTGATCCACCTCAAAAACAACCTCTCTATTATCCTTTTCTTCTTCTTTTACCGTCTCATCCATTGTGGAAATATGAATTAATTCACCCTTTTCAATAATCGCAAATCGGTGACACATAAGCTGCATTTCAGCTAATAGATGGGAGGATACCAGCACAGATATACCTTGTGCCGCCAATTCATGAAGGTAATTGCGGAATTCTTTAATCCCTTGTGGATCCAGCCCATTTGTTGGCTCATCTAAAATCAAGATGGCTGGATTATGTAGTAATGCTTGGGCAACGCCTAAACGCTGACGCATCCCCAGCGAATACGTTTTAACTTTCTGATGCATGGCATCCTCCAGTCCTACCAGCCGAGCTACTTCCCGAATACGCTCTTCTGTTATTTCTGTTTTCGCCATTCTTGCATAATGCTTTAAATTTTTATATCCACTCATATACTTGTAAAATTCGGGATTTTCAACAATAGCCCCAATGCTGCTCATTGCATTAGCAAACGAGTTGTCTAATGAATTTCCATTAATAACAACTTCTCCATTTGTTCGATTGATTAAGCTTACGATCATACGAATGATGGTCGTTTTCCCTGCTCCATTTGGTCCTAAAAGTCCAAATATTTCTCCCTTTTCCACAGAAAAACTGACAGAATTTACAATCGTTTTACTTCTAATTTTTTTGGTTAATCCTTTTACTTCTAACGCATATTGAGACATTTCCTGCTCCTTTCTTTAATTAAAAAAATCCATTTTTTTCTTTATGATATTCACTACTAGCTGCTTGTCTACTTTATATACGTTTTTTGTTCGATAAAGTTTCATATTTGGAAAATAATAGATTATTCATTTCAAATCACTTTGTTTTAGTTATAATGATTGCATCCAAAAAAAGCTGACTTCCCTCCAAATTAGTGGAGAAGAAGCCAGCTTTTTGAACACGCACTATATGTCTTAAACAGAAGTAGTAGATAAACCGTTTATTAATTCTTGGACTGGAGCATACTCATAACCAAGATCTTTCGCGACTGGTGCATACGTTATCTTGCCATCAAACGTATTAACACCTTGTTTAATCGCATAATTGTTTTCAATAGCTGCAACTGCTCCTTGATTAGCAATTTGCAAAGCATACGGAATTGTTACATTTGTTAAGGCAATCGTAGATGTTCTAGGCACAGCTCCAGGCATATTTGCCACTGCATAATGCACCACGCCGTGTTTTTCATAAGTTGGATTGTCATGTGTTGTAATATGATCAACTGTTTCAAAAATACCGCCTTGATCTATCGCCACATCCACTATCACAGAACCTGGAGACATTTTCTTCACCATTTCTTCTGTTACTAATTTAGGTGCTTTTGCTCCTGGGATTAATACAGCTCCGATTACTAAATCTGATTCCACTACCGCTTCTTCAATATTTGCCGGGTTGGAGATAACCGTATTAAGGCTTGCACCAAATTGATTATCCAATTCTCTTAATCTTTCTGGATTTAAGTCTAATAAAGTGACATTCGCACCAAGACCAATCGCAATTTTCGCTGCGTTTGTGCCAACGATTCCGCCGCCAATTACCGTCACATTCCCTCTTTTCACTCCCGGAACTCCTGCAAGAAGAATACCTTTTCCGCCATGGGGCTGTTCTAAAAATTGCGCACCAATTTGTACTGACATTCTCCCTGCTACTTCACTCATCGGTGTTAAAAGTGGTAATTTTCCATTTACTTCGATCGTTTCATACGCAATTCCCGTTACACCTTTTTCAGTAAGAGCTGCTGCAAGTTCTTTTTCTGCTGCCAAGTGTAAATACGTAAATAGGATAAGCCCTTTACGGAAAAAGCCATATTCAGATGCTAAAGGCTCTTTTACTTTAATAATCATGTCAGAGGAATTCCAAACTTCTGCTGCTGTGCTAATAATTTTCGCACCAGCCCCAGCATATTCTTCGTTTGTAAACCCACTTCCGATGCCAGCATTATTTTCTACTAATACCTCATGTCCACCTTTTTTCAAAAAAGACACGCCTGAAGGAGTAATCGCAACCCTGTTTTCATTATTTTTGATTTCTGTTGGGATACCAATGATCATTTTTCATTCCTCCTGTTAAGTTTTATCACGTCAAATGTTAGATTTCTTATTATTATCATAAGACGAGTGAAAAAAATAATCATTGTTGAAAACAATAAAAGTATCACAGGGCTTTTGTGAATTTTCACAAAACTTATTTTTTACGCCAATGCATAAGCTTTAAATCTAAATACAACATAAATTTTTGAGTAGGAATGGATAAATTAACGTCCATAATTTCTGCAATTCTTTTTAGCCGATAAGTTAATGTATTCGTGTGAATATGCAGTCTTGACGCTGTTTTTTGCATGCTTTCACTTTCATCTAAATATGCCTCTAATGTTATTAATAATTCCGTATTATGATCTTTATCATAGTCTGTTAATTTTTGAACGGCGATATTTTCAAAACCATCTTGTATTCTTTTTTCTAATAATATATCTAAAAATTGATAGATGCCTAAATCTTGATAATGAAGAAAAGCAGCAGCTTCTGCTGGGAATTTCTCTTGCACATCTAACACTGTTTTTGCTTCTTTGTAACTTTTTATAACATGATCAAAGTCTTTGTAGATTCCACCAAATCCGCCCCTCACATGTAAAATATCAAACTTGTCTTTTAGATGGACCGGAAAGCTCTGAATAAATTTTTTGTATGTTGCAGATAAATTTTTCCGCACTTCCTTTGGGCTCACCATTACAATTAATTCATTATCGTCAATCGTCGACAATGGGATTTTCACTTCTTCAGCAATCTTTAATAAATAAAGAATATGTCTTTCCATTTCTTTGCTTATCATGCTTTCAAACCGAAATACCATGATGGTAAAATGAGAAATTAACGGCATTCCAATTTCATTTAATTTTATTTCTGCTTCTTGCTCTGTTACATGGCCTGTCAGCAATCTCCAAAAAAACTCCTGATTATCCAGACTAGAAGGTCCTTTGTTTTTTCCAAATCTTGATAATAAATGTTTTCCAGCAGCCGCTGCATATTCTAATTGCTTCATTTGCGCTTCTGTTAAATGATTGTTTATTTCAACAGCCCAAATATAACCAATGACTTCATCGCCTCTCCAAATCGAAACAGCCACCCGGTTGCCTAACCCAATTTCTTTTTTCTCTTGTATTCGAATCGGTCTTTTGCTTTTTAGCAATTGGGGAATAACGCCATCCTTCCAAAGTCGATTAATCACTTTTTCTGGAACTCTTCGGCTGATAATGGTGGAAATACGGACTATATCTGTTTCTTCGCCATGGCTACTGTAGACTAAAACACGGTGATGCGTATCTTCTAGCGTGATAGGGCATCCAAGAAATTCACTTACATGATCGACAAAGCTTTCAAGGGAATCGTATATTTCCCGTCGGAACGGATTCAATGGCTCATTAGACATTAATCGGCTCCTTCCTTTTCTATATTAGTTTTCATTGTTGATAGGTTTCAGAGCGTTTTAAATCTTTGCTTCTTCTATTTTATCTCGTTTTCTTGCTGTTCAACAATACATAATTAATAAAAGGAAAGTGGCTTTGTTATTTTATTTTAGCTACCCTGAAAAAAAGGTTCCGCAGGTGGAATACACTTCGCTTTCCTGTGGGCTACGCTTGAGCCTTCTCGCTTCACTGCGGGGCCTCGTCTTTCTCACATTCCCACGGGAGTCTTCGTGTATTCTGACTGCTCCCTGATTCAACATAACAACGAACTGAATCAAACCACCTATTCTCATCGTTCATGGTGCTAAGTTTGTTTTTTTCAATCTTTATTTCTTCTTCCATTTTTAGAAATTCACCCTTTTTATCTATTCTGTTTATAAAGGATATAGCTTCTATAATAATAGGCAAGTAATCGAAAGGATTTTTAATAACTTGAAAATTTTTCCTATATATTATATATTTATACAAATATATAATATATAGGAGGTTTTATATGAGCGGGGATGGGTTACTTTGGATTGTTTTATTTTCCATTCTGATAATTTTAAATATCATTGCTATTAATTTGTACAAGAAAAGGAAATTGCCTCTTTGGATATCCGGTTTAAGCATCTCGATTCTAGGACCAGTTTTAGCTTTTATAACAGGGTATTTTTTTGTGAAAATTGACCATAGTACTGGTGGTACTGGTGAAGGAGGAGGAATTGCAGCTGCATTTTTGGGTTTAGTTATTGTAACTAATGGAATAATATACTTGATGATCAGTATTATTTTTAAAGTGAAACATTTTTTTAATAAAAGAAATGTAAATCAGTAAAGCATCATTTTAAAAAGGACCTTCCCAAAATTTAATTTCTTGGAAAAGTCCTTCCCTTTCATTTTACTAATATAGTACTTTTCATTTTTACCAATCGGTTGACTACCAGCAAACCAAGTATAGACCCAACTAAACTACTTATTCCAAAGGAAGGAAGAAAGAAAAAGGCACCATATTTTGTTCCCATCACGATGCTTGCATATGGCACCGCAACGAGCGATGCTATGATGCCTGTCCCAATAAACTCACCTAACGAGGCGAGATACGATTTTGCTGTTTTCTGATATAGATATCCTGCGAGCAAAGCACCAATCATACTCCCGGGAAAGGCCAACAGAGATCCTGTACCAGCAAAATTTCTTAATAAAGAAGTCATAAATGCAATAATAACTGCTGGGATTGGTCCTAATAATACAGCAGCAATTACATTTAATGCATGCTGGACTGGATAGGCTTTTGCAATTCCTGCTGGAAACCAAAGAATAGTCGAACCAAATGTACCAATTGCTGTAAATAAAGCCATTAAAACAAGTTGATGTGTTTTTTTCATTTTCTCTCCTCCGCTTACCATGATTTAAGCGAAAAGTGACCGATAAAAAGAAGGCACACTTTTAGAATATTGACTGTATAAACCGTAAAATAATACCAAAAAAGCCAGATCAAAAAACGATCTGGCTTTTAGTCAACAAGAAATAGAGAATAATCCACTACTTCCCTACGCTGGCATAATCCAGATCAGGTCATTAGGGTTTAAAAACGGTATGTTTTTCTCTCAGCCATCCACTGGCACCCCTAGTAGTCAATACTTTGCTTATGATGTTCATCTTAACTTATATTTCACGTGCTGAAAAGAGCATATATGGCGATCATTTTGATAATTTTTCGACAAATTTCATATCAATTAATTTATCATAATCATATCCTGCTTTATAAACACCCGTTTTTTGGACTACTTCCATTGGTTTTGCAACAGACTCTTCTGATATAAAACCATCTTTGCTCCATAAGCTATCTGCGTAAGCTCGATCCAATGATGCTTTTAAGCTATCATCTGGTGTCGAAGGAAATTCCTTCTTTAATACTTTCATTGCTAGTTCAGGATTTTCATCGACTGCCTTTAAGCCTTTTAATACTGCCTTTACAAAGCTTTCTACTGTTTCTGGATCTTTCTCAATCGTGGATTTTTTTACGCTCACAACAGAATATGGATAGTCTCCTAAGCTAGTAAAACTATAAAATGGCTCTTTCCATACTCCCTTTTTGATGCCTTCTGTTATTTGAGGTTCTGCTCCATTGGCAATATCCGCTTTTCCGGATTCTACTAAGGAAACAACGGCACCAGCATCAGCTGGTTCCTCTAATTGTACATCTTTATCTGGATTTAATCCTAAGTCCATTAACAGCCATCTTGTCAGTAAATTCGGGCTGCCGCCAAAACGACCTGCTGCAATGGTTTTGCCTTTTAAGTATTTTGCCAACTCTTCTTTATTTGAGCTGTCAATTTTTACATCTGTATTGCCCATTAAGTATACATTGGCTCGATTTACTACATTAACAACAGATGTAATGGGATCCGAATTTCCTGTATTCGCCATCTGATTCGACTCCGGTCCGCCTATATTTCCCCAGGCATCACCGCTGACAACAGATGTTACGTGGGCTCCTCCTGTTGCGGTTATCATTTCTACATCTAATCCTTCTTCTTTAAAATACCCTTCCTCTATCGCCACATATATTGGCAAGTAGCCAATCAAATGAACCGGTTCAGCAATGACGATTTTTTTCAGACCATTGCTTTTTCCATTTTCGGAACCTTTTTTATCCGAGGTGCAGCCTGCCAGCAATAGCATAAAACCAAGACAAGCAATAAATAAGAGCTTGCATTTTTTCAATGTAAATCCCCCTTTATCTTTATATAAGAAAAGAAAGGTATTGTTATATTTATTAAGAAGTTAGAATAATAGAAGGTAAATAGCGGCTTTAGTAGTGTTTATTCGATGTTTGGTTAGGATGAGGGATGAGATTTTTTCAGGTATCGTTTTTGCAAGCCTTTCTTTTATTAACCGTTTTTAATTTCCATGCCTTCCTTTTAGAAGCAGCTTTTCAATCCAAACTGTTGCAATATACATGAAGATAGAAAGAATGGACAAAACGACGACGCCTACCCAGACAAGGTTAATATTCATAATTTGTCCTGCATATAAAATCATTCTTCCAATTCCTTGCCTGGAGCTAATAAACTCGCCTACTATTGTACCTGCTAATGCTAAAGCGATGTTAATCTTTAAGCTGCTTACAATCCAAGGCATGCTTGTAGGAATCACTACTTTTGTGAAGACATGGATTTTTTTTGCGCCTAATGAGTATAAAAGCTTCTCTAAATCTGCATCTACGCTTTTTACTCCACTATATGCTGCAAGTGCCGTAACAATAACCGTCATCATAAATGCCAATACAACTTTTGAACTGAATCCGATACCAAACAGGATAACAAGGACAGGGGCTAAAGCGAGCTTTGGCACCGCATTAAATGCGATTAAATAGGGTTCAGAAATTCTCGAATAATAATAGGACCACCAAAAAGATAATCCGATTAATGCTCCAAAAAATGTTCCTAATAGAAACCCTAAAACGGTAGCACCTGATGTGTATAAAAGATCATCCAGCAATGTTCCCTCCGTAAAAGCAACAGAAGCAGTTTTCCATATCGTTGTAGGACTACTCCAATAATAAGCATCAATTATATGCCATTTTGTTAACAGTTCCCACAAAACGACAAATAAAATACCAATAATCCACTGCCCATAAACCGTCATTCGTTTTCGTTTTTTTGCTTTTGCTTCTTCATCTTCAATATATGGAAGGTCATTTTTTTGTGTCGTTGTCACCGATTACTCACCTTCTCTTTTTAAACTAAGATTCCTTTAATTTCTATTAGAACAACCTCTATTAGTCTTTTAACAAATGTAAAATATACTTCTTCAAATCCACAAAATCTGAATTTAATAACGTCTGCTCATTTCTTGGACGCGCTAAAGGGATTGTGATTATTTCTTTAATACTCCCTGGTCTTGGTGTGAGTACATATATTTCATCTGATAAAAAAATAGCTTCGTCTATATCATGTGTAATAAAAAGAACTGTTTTTTTAAAGTCTCCCCATATTTGTAAAAGCCATTGCTGCATTACTAATCTTGTTTGGGCATCTAATGCTCCAAACGGTTCATCAAGCAAAATAATATCTTTATCATATAATAGGGTGCGTAAAAGGGCTGCTCTTTGTCTCATGCCTCCAGATAATTCATCTGGATAATGATTTTCAAATCCGCCTAATCCATATCTCTCCAAAAGTGGCATTGCTTTAGCTATTCCTTCCTTTTTAGGAATTCCTTTTACTTCAAGCCCTAATAAGACATTATGAAGAATCGTTCTCCATGGTAAAAGCAAATCCTTTTGGAGCATATAACCAACATATCCGTTTTTCCCGACGATATCTTTTCCATCTAACAGTACACTTCCTGTTGTTGGTGTAATAAGACCTGCAATGATATTAAATAAGGTGGATTTCCCACAGCCGCTCGGACCAATGATACTAATAAATTTCCCCTCTTCTATTTGCATACTTGTATCTTTTAACGCAAAAAATTCTTTGCCTTCTTTTTTAAAAATTTTACTATTATTTTTCACTTCTAATTTATACATAGCAGCCCTCCATTCCGAGCTTCTTAAAAACGTTTATTTTTTTATTTATATGTTTTCGTTTTATAAGTATTCTTAGCGAAAATGGTACATCCTTATGATTCTACTGTCAAAATCCCCCCTTATTTTTGGAAAAAATAATGAATAAACAACAGGAAGGAAGAGCGGTGTGCTTCCTAATCTTTATCTGTCTAGAAAATGATTGGCCTTTGTTATACTATATGGAGATTTTTTGTAAAGGGGATAATAAAATTAGAGAAAAAAGTGTTAATTATTGGGGCAATAAGTCTTCGGCAGTATAGGATTAACGATTTTGATCAACTCGGCCAGTATATGCTTGTCCTTGTTGTAGATGATATTTATTGTTGTATCAGAATCACTAAACAAAGGAAATAAGCTAAAAATTGATTTAGACTACCCTGAGCACTCTTAATGAGTCCGCAGGCTGCTCCTTATTCGCTTACAAAAATAAACTTAAGAAAGCTGCTTCTTTTGTGTGAATCTTTATTAGTATGGATGTTGGCAGTTGAAGTATGTACCTATTTATGGAACTAAAAAGGCAGCCATATGCTAATTGGCTGCCTTTTTTTATTTCTTTAATCTTTTAATTTAGCGATTGCAAGCGACGCATTCTGTTCGATAGGATTATCGATTAGGTTTACTTCTAAGGAGGATAATTTGTCTTCGCTGTTTGTAATAATCATCGGTGTAACAATATCTTTCCCGCTTTGCTT
Organism: Niallia sp. WK069_GA_01; assembly: GCF_983173855.1. Lineage (NCBI taxonomy): Bacteria > Bacillati > Bacillota > Bacilli > Caryophanales > Bacillaceae > Niallia > Niallia sp. WK069_GA_01. The sequence goes on along the minus strand of NZ_OZ470138.1, from coordinate 366,653 downwards.
TAAGAAATCAATATCAAAGGTTACTAAGAGGTCTCCTTTTGAAACTTTATCTCCCTCTTTTACATGAATAGTAAAGCCTTCTCCCTTTAAATTAACTGTTTCTAACCCTATATGGATTAAGATTTCTAGTCCCTTTTTCGATTGTAAGCCTATTGCATGCTTTGTGTGAAATATTTGAACCACTTCTCCATCTATTGGAGCTGCTATATTTCCTTCTGTTGGGATTATCGCTAAACCTTCTCCCATCATTTTATTAGCGAAAACAGGGTCCGGCACTTCTTCTATAGGAATCACCTTTCCGCTTAAGGGTGCATATAACACTTCTTGTGCTTCCTGTATTGGTTTTTTTCGAAATAGATTTTTTAACATTTCTTTCTTCTCCTTTCCCGTCTAGTTAATTAATGCAAGATTTTCACAAATAAAGATAAGTAAATAATAGAAAATCCTAAAATAGTAGATGCTAGCATCGTTTCTTTTAACCCATTTTTTTGTCTCCATGTTAGCTTCTGTTTATTTGTAAATAGAAAAAGTAAGAGCATAAAAAATACAATGATGTTTCCCATAATAAGTTCTGCAGCTGCTACAATAAATAAAGCGTTACCATTAAATTCAGCATGCTTGTTATTTTTTTGTCCTTTTATTAGGAAATGAAGAACTAACCCGCAAAAGGGGTGGGTCATTGCGATAATAAATAAGATGGTAATAAGTGGATCTTGTTCTATTAAAGTAAAAAAAGATTGCCCTTTGCTTGTAGTTTCTAAATAGACATAACTAGCAAATAATAGGGGGATCATATACAACAAATACATGGATAATCGCAATAGTTGCGTATTTGGAATCGATAATCTATTTCCAGCTACCTGTTTTCTTAACAATATGCTTCTCAAAATAACTACACCCTTTATTGCCTATTTTTATTTTCCAGATATTCTATAAATTGGCCGGCTAGTACTTCCCCAACTATAAAAAAAGAAGCTAAAGAGGTATAATCTATCCCGCTGCTCGTTGGCACGGATGTGGTAGTTGCATATAAATTATGTTGTGTCATTTGTGCTAGTGTGTTATTTTTCATATTTGTAATGGATAAAAATGGTATACCCTTTGCTACTAGCTTCTGCACTTTAGGAATGAGGGTCGGTGTATCTCCTGACAAGGAAATGATAATCATTAGATCTTCTGTCGTTAAATCATGCAAAATCACATCAAATTTTGTTTGATCATGAATAATAGTAATATAGCGATGTTGAGCAATAAACGCACGCTGTAATTCATGAGCCGCATTTAACTGTGCAGATCCCGTTCCATACACAAAAATTCGTTGTGATTGATCCATTAACTTGCAAATATCGCCAAAGTTTTTTGCCTGCAAATGCTTTAGCGTTGCTTCAATATCTGCAGTTAATGTACCAATATAGTTGGTACTTTCCTCTTCTTCCCCTTCATCTTCCCATTTTAAAAATATACGAAATTCACTGTACCCGCTAAAATCCAGCTTTTGTGCAAGACGAAGTACAGAAGATCTGGAGACATTGCATTTTTTAGCTAAATCATTAATATTTAATTTATAGCAAGTGCTTCTATTATTTAAAATATATTTTAAAATATGAAAATCATTTTCATGTAATTGACTATAATATCTATTAATCAATTCTTCTAGCTTCATTTTTCTCTCCTCCTATGCTGGCACGCATCCCTTTTATTCTATTATACGTGTAAGGAGGAGAAAAATATAAAGTAAACTTCCATCACTGATGGTTAGTTGCACTTATTAGATCTTTACGGGCGAGTTTCCACGCCTGTCTTCCTCGGTGCGAGGGTTTTACTGCCCGTTAAGAGTGGGATAAAAAGAAGCAATAGAAAATTAATAGTAGCATATATCCCCCTCACATTTAAAAATGAGGGGGTGCATCAACGCTGTCGTTATTGGGAGATAAGTTCTTTTTCGTTTTGTTCTCTTTTTAATTCTGGCCAAAAATCTTTATTTGCTTTTATTAGCTCGTCTAGAATTTCTTTTGCTACTGATGCACTTGGGACTGTTTTAGATAAGGTAAGCGCTTGCCATAATTTCTGGTAGGAACCTTCCTCCCATGCTTCTACCACTAGTTTCTCAACAGAAACCTGTTGTTCCATTAACCCTTTTTGGAACTGAGGAATTTTCCCAATAGATAATGGCTCCGGCCCATTTGATCCTACTATGCATGGAATTTCTACCATACCTGTTGAATCGAAATTCTCAATTGCTCCATTATTTTCAACAATTAATAGCATTCTTTCATGCGTATTGTAAGCAATAGCACGGGCTAAGTCGACGATATAAGAAGCATGCATATCAACATGAAGGGCACTTCCTTCAGTAGAATGATTGGCTACAATTTTTTCGCATTCGCCAAAAACAAACTTTTCTCTGCCATTCATTACTTCATTAGCACGCGTATATTCTTTATTGGAATGCCCTACGATATAATCGGGAAACAGGTAGTATTGCAAGTAGGTGTTAGGTAAAGTGTTAGGATCCAAAGCAAAAACATCTCTTGCCTTAGTAAACGTATCATTCCAAGTTGCCTCTGTATGCTGCTTATCTCCGCTTGTTACTACATAACCATTCTTCGTTACATGTTCTTTAATTTTTGGCATTAAATCATTTCCTTGTTTATCTCTGATATCTGTCCACCATCCAAAATGATTCAAACCATAATACCGTACAACTAATTCTTTTCTTGATGCTAATCCAAGTGTTTCTGCCATACGTCTTTCAATGCTGACTGGCATATCACAAATATTTAATACTTTAGAATCAGGGCGCAGCTTGCGGCATGCCTCTGCAACAATGGCTGCCGGGTTTGAATAATTTAGCATCCATGCATTCGGCGAGTATTTTTCCATGTGATCAATAATTTCAAATACACCACCAATGGAGCGCATTCCATAAGCCATTCCGCCAGGTCCACATGTTTCTTGTCCGACCACTCCATATTTAAGCGGGATTTTTTCATCTAGCTCTCTCATCGCATATTTTCCGACGCGAATATGCGCCATTACAAAGTCAACGTCTGTAAATGCTTCTTCAGGATCAACGGATGCAATAAACTCTATTTCTGGTGCTCTCTCTTTTACAATAATTTCACAAGCACCTGCAATTTTACTTTGTCTCTCCTTATCATTGTCATAAAACTTTAATGTTCTAATTGGAAACTTATCTAAATTATCAAGGAGCATTAATACAATTCCTGGTGTAAATGTACTACCTCCACCTGCTATAACAACTGAGAATTTTTTCATTACTCTTCCTCCTCTGTCTGATTTATACCTTATTTATATCACAGCATTTTTAGGGTCTCAATAGAATTGGAAACGTTTGCCCCTTATCACATTTATTGTTCTTTTTCACATGAGTTAAGATTTTTCCCATCAACGAAATTATAACGGATCTGGTGATTTTAATTTATCTCCCACGTCGACCTTTACAAATGCTTGTTCCCCTTTTGGTCCTGATTGGCTCTTTATTGGACAAACTACTCCTTGTTTCTTTCCCTTTACTGCATTGAATTTGCGCATCTTGTCGTTTAAATTTCAAATGGTAGGTTTACGAATAAAACCCACTTTACACCGTTTCAGAAAGTGAGTTTTATTTTTTCTATCTAGCTGAATGGTTCATATACTTCTAAAATTATTTTAGGATGTACAATCTCTTTTCATGATATTAGCTATGGATAGCCACAGATACAGAAAGAGCGGAGGATTTCCTCCGCTCTCTACCTAGTTAATTAGCTTTCTTCAATAGTATTTCAAACTGTTCTCTTACTTGTGGTACAGATAAACCGACAATAATTTGAATCGCTTTGCCACTTCTAACAACTCCATGTGCACCTGCAGCTTGGAAAGCACTATCTGGCATAAGTTTGCTTTCATCTTTCACACTTACTCGAAGTCGTGTAGCGCAATTCATCACATCTTCAATATTATCCGAACCTCCTAATGCCTCCAAAAAGCTGGATGCTTTATCTGAAAAACCATTTCCTGCATTTGCAGATGAATTTTTCCCTTGTTGTTTTTCCTTAAAGTCTTTTTTTGTATATAATTTTGTTTCTGCATTATTATCTATTTCACGTCCTGGAGTCATAAAATTAAATTTCACTATCATAGTACGGAATACAAGGAAATAAATAACAGTGAAAGTTAAACCAATTCCCCACTGAATAATATAGATAGAACCATGTGATGAAAATAATGGTATCCAGTTAGAGCTTGCAATCTCAATTAAACCACCAGTCATTAAACCAACTACTCCAAATGCATACATAGTTGCCGCCATGGTTGCTGCTAAAAGTGCGTGCACAGCAAATAATGCAGGTGCAATAAATAAGAAAGTAAATTCAAGTGGCTCCGTAATACCTGCTATTACAGCAGTTAATGTTGCTGGTATTAATAAAGAAGCAACTAATTTTTTCTTTTCCGGTCTTGCTGTTGAATAGATAGCATACGCAATTCCAGGCATCGCAAATATTTTCGCATTCCCATATAAAGAGAATCCTCCTTGTGGAAATAATGCTTTTAATGACTCTTTAGATGCAGCGAACTCGGTCAAATGTTCAATCCAAAATACTTTAATTCCACCTTCAACAGCGGCTGGTCCTAGTAAAAACGGGGTCCAAATAAAATGATGTAATCCAGTAGGAAGCAAAATCCGCTCTAAGAAAGTATATAACCATACTCCCAAAACACCGGCTGTTCCTAAAAATGATTGCAAGGAGGAAATTCCACTTTGAACAACCGGCCAAACGAATGAAGTGATTAAGGCTAAGGGAAGCATGATAAAAAAGCTTACAATCACAACATAAGATGTACCTTGAAAAATCCCTAACCAATCTGGCAGCTTTTTATCAAAATAGCGATTATGGATTGCTACAACAATGGAAGAAATAACAATGGCACCAATAATACTAGTATCGAGTGTTTTAATACCGGCTATCATCGTTAACCCAGTACCAGATCCAACCTCAGCTGTGAAATCAACCCCAAAAGAGGGACCCCACATCGTTAAAATAGCGCTGACAAAATAGTTAAATGTCAAATACGTAATAAGCGCTTCCATACACGCCCTTGCATGTGCTTTCTTTGCTAAAGCAATTGGTATCCCTATCGCAAATAATAAAGGCATTTGTCTTAAGACTGCCCATGCCCCTTCTCCAATGATATACCAGCATTGATACCAAAGACTTTCTGGATCAGCTAGAGATCCCATTATTAATGGATTTTTAAAAAGGATGGTAAGTCCAATGACAACACCAGCGAAAGGAAAAAGCAGAACTGGAACATAAAGCGCACCGCCAAAACGTTGAATTTTTTGCATCATTATTAAAACCTCCCAATCTGTAAAAAATTTAAATTTCTCTACATTAAAACAGCAGTAAAATCATAAGTTCAAAATCACCAGCTATTTTTGCTAACGCTTTCATAAGGTAATAGTATCCTATCTTAATTTTTTTGAAAACATGAATAGAATAAATTGCTCACAATCACTTCGTTTGTGCTTTTTCTCATTCCTTAAGAAATTTCCCAAAAGCATATGGAATGTTAGGTTGATTGCTCTTTATTATAAGCAGTTGCTGTTACTAATTTACAAACATCATGTCACGAAATATTTATATTTATATCTATATCACCCTTTTTATTTTTTTACAATTCAGATAAAATAAACATAACCATACTACCTACAAATTTTTCTGTTTTAAAAATGATTGGAGTCCTGTTCATGTTACAAAGATTAAATGCGTTTCTCGGAAAATGGATGCCTCTTCTTACTCCTACAAGCGTTATTATTGGGGTAATCTTAGCCGGTTTTTTACACCATTTTTCGTTTTTAGTTCCATGGATTTTTGCTGGAATGACCTTTACTGGAAGCCTTACATCTAATTTTCAATCCGTTAAACATACGATTACCCATCCCTTATCATTGATTTTGACTTTATCTGTGCTTCATATTATTACGCCTCTCTGGGCATTTGCGATTGGACATTTATTTTTTCAGAATGATCCCTTCACTATTACCGGCTTAACATTAGCTGTTGTTATTCCGACCGGCATTACAAGTGTTATCTGGGTTTCTATGTATAAAGGAAATGTTCCGCTCACATTAGCGATTATTTTATTAGACACATTGCTTTCACCATTTCTTGTCCCACTAAGTATGTCTTTTTTTGTTGGGGAGACTGTTCATTTAGAAATATGGGGAATGATGAAAGGATTATTAGGAATGATTGTACTTCCTTCCATTGCAGGCATGGCTATTAATCAATTTTATTCGAAATCCACAGCGGAAAAATGGAATAAAACGTTAGCGCCATTTTCTAAGCTAGGATTAGCAGCCGTTGTTAGTATTAATAGCTCTGTTGTTGCACCATATTTACTTCATATTGATAAAAAGTTTATTCAGATTGCCATCACGATCTTTTTTATTTCTTTATCTGGTTATTTTTTCGCGTGGATTCTTGGTATCTTAACTAAACGAAGTAAAGAAGAAGTTATTGGGATGATTTATACGGGTGGAATGCGAAATATAAGTGCTGGGGCTGTATTAGCGGTAAGCTTTTTCCCTCCCCAAGTAGCAGTACCTGTTGTAATCGGTATGTTATTTCAACAAATACTCGCTGCATTTTATGGGCAGTTAATCAAAACAGTTTATTCGAAACCAGCTTCAATAGAAGTTACTTTAAAACATTAATAAGATAATGCCTATCAAAAAAGTAAACTGTATCTATCTCTGGATAATTGACAACTTTCTGTCTATAAAAGAACAACTTTTTTTATGACAGTAAACAGGATGTTGATCAGAACGAGGCTGCCACAGAAAGTGAAAAAATCAGCACATTTCCCATAGGTGTGTAATTAGTCATTTATCATCTTTTTTTTAGTAATGAAAACTGCAAAAACGAAGAGCAAATGCCCTATTCAAAGAGAAATCTGTTTGCTCCCTTGGTCATCGACTGAAATTTAATTATTCTGCATGCATAAAAAAACTTGGGATTTCTCCCAAGTTTTTTTGTACATTCTATTATTTAGTATTAGATTATTGAACTTTCATAGCTAGATCGCCAGTCTTTGCCCAACCGATTCTTAAAATGAAATAATATAAAGGCAATGTGATGACAATTGGCAATACAACACCGAATGCCATATAGACTAAGAATCCATCAATACCTTGTAGAGCTAATATACTGATAGGTGCAATTAATGAATTTAAACCAAGTCCTGCCAATTCATAAGTGGCCGTAAAGTTAAATCCTAGTGTTGCAATTGGGGCACAAATAACGGCTGCCACAAATGGCGGGATAATTAATAAAGGATTTTTCACCAAGTTAGGAAATTGAACCTTTGGTGTAATAATCGACTGTGCCAAAAATCCACCTAAATCATTTTGTCTAATAGACATAGCGGTAAAACCAACAAACTGAACGGTACATCCGATTAATGCCGCAGCACTTGAAACAGGATCCATTTGCAATGCAATTGCCAATGCTGCTGAAGATGCCGGCGTCATCAATAAAATACTCCAAGCTAATGAAATAACCATTGGTGCAAGTAATGGTGATCCTTCTACAGAATGAGTAATCTGTGCACTCATCCATGTTAATAATGGCGTTGTTACATGCGCTAAACCAACACCGGCAAAACCACCAACAAGAATCGAACCTGCAGGAATAGCGATCATATCCAAAATTGTTTTACCATTAATATATTTACCAACCAACGTTGCAACAACCGCTGCTAATACCGCACTTATTGGCTGTCCCGGGACAATTGTTAAACCAGCTTCCGTTAAATGAATGGCATTTCCACCAATACTACTACAAATCATCGCACTAAATATTACTAATGTATTACCACCTAATTGGTAGGCAATTCCTGCTCCAAATGCTGGAGCAAGCAAAACTTTTGCAACAGAACCTATATGAATTAGAATCTCCCAGCCAAAAGCTTTTCCGATTGATTCTAAAAGCAAGCCCATTCCCAATGTTACTAATACGGCATTTGACATCCCGGTTGAAGCTTTATACACACCATCCATAAAGTTTTTCTTATTCATCTTATCTCTTCTCCTCTATCCATTAAAATGGTAAATTTCCATAAAAAAAGCCTGTCCGTTATTTCGGATAGGCACCATTCAACATTACTGTTTAGTGCCTTGTTTTTAAGAAACAAAAACTGGACTAAACAATTCCCTGTAAAAAATCGGGTTTTATTTAATCCTAAGAGCATAATATGAGGATAATAATGACTGATAAAGTTATGTTAGTTTTCATGTTATGCTCCTCCTCTTAACTGTTATTGTGTAGTTATATTATCATCAATATTCTGACAATGTAAATATTTTTTTTATTCCAAAAATAATAATCCGCTTTCATAACAAAGCAATATGATAAGCATTATGAACTATTTAAATAAAAATTGATAGCATTCCTTCTCTTTAAACTATCTTTATGTAGGAAAATGAAAAAAATTTATTCATAGTGTAGAACATTTAATGTCAAGAAATATGCGTACTACTTTCTCTACTAACTGATGATAATACTGGGTTTATTATCCACTATTGTTTTTATTTAGATAAAAAAATGGAACTCTTCAGAAAGTCAGTGTACCTTACTTTCTGAAGAGTCCCATCCTCAACACCCTATGCAATTATTAAGACAACTCTACGTTTTTCGTTTCTTTTCCTAAAAAGAAAACAGCGGCAGCACCAATAAATACAGCAATACAGAATAAAGTAAAAATAGATGCAATCGATATATTCTGTGCGACTAAATACGGAACTAACAACGGTCCAAGCACACCGCCAACTCTTCCAAAGGAAGCTGCCATCCCTGCACCTGTCCCTCTGACATTTGTTGCATATTGTTCAGGAGTATATGCATATAAAGCTCCCCATGCTCCTAAATTGAAAAAGGAAAGTAATATACCAGAGATCATGAGCAATGCAGTTGTCTCTGCTGTTCCAAACAAATAAGCGCTAATAGCTGTTCCGATTAGGAATACTACCAATACAAATTTCCTGCCGACTTTTTCAATTAAATATGCCGCCAATGCATATCCTGGCAACTGTGCAATAGTCATAATCAATACATACTCAAAACTTTTAATTAAACTAAACCCTTTAATTACCATTACACTTGGCAGCCATAAAAACATACCATAATAGGAAAAGACGACACAAAACCAAAGAATCCATAACATCGTGGTTTGCTTTGCATTTTCTTTCGACCATACTGCTTTCATACTAGCTATTACTGATAGTTTTTCCTTTTTCTCCACTGTTAAATATTGTGGAGAATCAGGCAAATTCCATCGTAAATAAAGAGCGTAAAAAGCAGGCAATACACTAATTAACAGAGCAATTTCCCAACCATACTTAGGAATAATAAAATAGGAAATAACAGCTGCTAATAACCATCCAAAAGCCCAAAAGCTTTCTAATAAAACCACTACTCTTCCACGTTTTTCCTTTGGCACACTTTCTGATACTAAGGTAGAAGCAACTGGTAGCTCTCCTCCCAAACCCATACCAATAATAAATCGTAAAATTAAAAATATCGTTAAGCTTGTTGTAAATGCAGATAATCCGCTGCCTATCGAGAATAATAATAGTGTAATGATAAAAACATTTTTTCTTCCTACTCTATCTGCCATTAATCCAAACATTAAGGCTCCAACGGCCATGCCAATCGAGTTGATGCTCCCAATCCAGCCCATTTGTTTAACAGATAATCCCCAATCTGCATGAAGTGCTGCAATAATAAAGGACAGCATGCCTACATCCATAGCATCGAACATCCATCCTAATCCCGCCACTCCAAGCAACTTTCGATTTCCAATATCCTTTTTCATCGTATCCCCCTGCTTTTTCTAATAGAGATGGTTCAAAAAATCCAGTAAAAAGGACACGTCGAATTTCTTCGTTGGCTTATTTTTCACTTATCACGTATTAACTAGAGAATCTTCAACTAAAAAAACGTTGAAGCCACCACATTCCGTGGAAGACCGATGACCAAAGATAAGCCGCCCTCAAACTTCTTGACCCTTTTTATCCTCCGTTTTGAACACGCACTACTAGTTTCTCTTAATCATGTTGCTTTTATTAAAGTATAACTATTATATTAACACTTGTCATGACAATCATCATTACATTTTTTATTAAATAAAAACCAACCTTTTTGATTGGAAAAAAAGCGTAACTGAAGGAGGTTTAAAAATCCTTAATTATTTTTTAGAAAATTATAATTGTAACCGATTACCAATCGGGCTTTTTAAGGGTTTTTCTTTAAATAGAACAAACTTATTACTCTATGCAAAACAACAGAAAAATTTACAAATAAATTTATTCATTTTCTCTTTACTTTCCAATAAATAAGAATAAAATGTATCTTATATTTGCAATATAATATTAAAAAGTAAAGGGGATATTAAAGGTTGAACGTCTCAACAAATAAATTACAAGATCAGTCTCTTTTTCATATATCATGGCCACTTTTTATTGAATTAGCTTTACACATGGGAATGGGTGTTATTGCTACACTCATGCTAAGTCATTATTCCGATGGAGCTGCTGCTGGGGTAGGTGTCGCAAACCAATTACTAGGTATTTTTATACTCGTCTTTAACGTAACTTCTATTGCAGCTATGATTCTTATCGGTCAAAGATTAGGTGCTAATGAGTTTAGTCAAGCAAGACAGTTTGCACGTTCAGCTGTTGGACTTAACGTTTGGTTCGGTGTTATCGTTGCCTTTCTTGTTGTAGTGTTTGGTGAACATCTATTGCGATTATTTGATATACAAGGAGACGTATTAAACTACGGTCTTACTTTTATCCGCATATGTGGTGCTTCCCTCTTCTTAGAATCTCTTTCACTTGCATTAAGCGCCGTATTGCGCAGCCACGGTTTTACAAAAGAATCCATGATTGTTAGTGTGTTAATGAACGCTTTTAGTGTGATCGGTTATAGTATTAGTATTTTTGGGGTATTCGGATTGCCGATACTAGGGGTGACAGGTGTTTCTTGGACGATTGTTATTGCTCGTGCGTTTGCTGTATTTGTGCTTTTATATTTAGTTTATAAGAGAATTGCTCTTACTTTTAAAGTTAGCGACATTATTAAAGTGAATAAACAGGATATTCGAGAAATGCTATTTATTGGAATTCCATCTGCTGGTGAAAATTTATCCTATCAGTTTTCCCAATTAGTGATCACCGCCATTGTGGCTTCTTTAGGTGATGCATCTTTAGCCGCTAGAGTGTATATAACAAACATCTCAATGGTTTGTTATTTATTCACAGTAGCCATTGCAGAAGGAACTCAACTTCTCGTTGCCCGTTATATTGGAGGAAAACAATATGAAAGAGCTTTAAAACGCGGAGTAAAAACATTAAAAATTGCTATGATTGCTTCTTCTGTTGCTGCGCTGGCAATGGCTCTTATTGGTTCTCCCATTTTAAAATTATTTACAAATGATTACCAAATCATTGCTATTGGTGTCCCAATCTTATGGGCAGTAGTATTTACTGAGCCGGGAAGAGCAATGAATATTGTGTTAATGAGTTCTTTAAAGTCTGCTGGTGATGTTCGTTTCCCTGTATTCATTGGAATGATTTCCATGTGGGGAGTAGCTGTTGTCCTTAGCTATACACTAGGCATTCAAATGGGGCTTGGATTATTAGGGGTTTGGATTGCACAAGGAATTGATGAATGGTTTAGAGGATCTTTCGCATTTAGAAGATGGCTATCTAAACCATGGGAAAAAATCCGTGTCAAAAATACCGTTAAGGGTCATATTTAATTACAGCTTAATAATTACAATCGCATTTTTTGCAACCTGGAAGCTGGGACATAAGTATTCCAGCCGAAGATAACCCCGAACCATGATACGAAGATATAAAAAATATTTCGTATCATGGTTTGGGGTTTTTATTTATGTAAAAAAGAAGGTTTGTAGTAATCACCCGCGGAAAGCGAGTGTCTGTAGCGCAATGGAACAACCTAGTTTTTATACTTAACTACTCAAACTTCGCACCATCAAATTCGTTTGCAAGTCTTGATATTACTCGGTTTAAGAACAATAAAATGGGAAGTTTGTTTTTTATTGTGGGGGTTCCTTTCCACTACGGGTTGCTTCGCTTTCCGCGGGGTGGGAGCTGAGCATCCTCGGCGTTGCCTTGCGGGGTCTCAGCCTTCCCACATTTCCCGCAGGAGTCTTCGCACCCTCCGTTACAAGCAACCTGTTTTAGAATAAGTTCTTGTCTTCGAATTTCATGACAAGGTAGGATTGCTAAACCATAGTAGCGTTGTTTTTTTATGTTATTATTCAACGTTGTTCTCCCAAAATGTGCACTTTTAATCTATTTCTATAAGATGGATGTTTTCACCAGTTCAACGACAGCAACTAATGAATCAAAACGGCTTGATTGGAGCGGATATGCGAGACTCCTGTGGGATTAGCGGGTTAGATGAGACCCCACAGGCCTTGCGAGGCCACTGAAAAAGTCCTTTTTTTTACTTAGGCAGTCGAAAGTTCATTCTAAATGACCTTTTGACTGCCTTTTGTTTTATAATGAAGAGATCAAATGTATGTAGGTGGTATATAAAATGATTTCCAATCAAGAATCTTTCACACTTAGTCCGTTTTTATCTATTTATGATTTCGTTGTTCCAAAGGATAATATGCTTCGCCAAATAAATGAGCTAGTGGATTTCTCATTCGTTCTCGAAGAATTAAAGACAAAATATTGTCTGGTAAATGGTCGCCATGCCGAGCCGCCGATCCGTATGTTCAAGTATCTCCTTCTAAAATCAATTTTTGATTTGTCCGATGTAGATGTAGTGGAACGTTCTCGGTACGATATGTCGTTTAAATTCTTTCTCGATATGGCACCAGAAGATGCCGTCATTGATCCAAGCTCGTTAACGAAATTTCGCAAACTCCGTCTTCAAGACGTGAGTTTATTAGATATGCTAATCGGCAAGACAGTGGAGATTGCATTGGAGAAAGAAATCATGAAAAGTAAAACCATTATTGTAGATGCTACCCATACAAAAGCGCGTTATAATCAAAAGTCACCGAAAGAATTTTTACAAGAAAAATCCAAAAATGTCCGAAAAGCCGTCTATCAAATAGACGAATCCATCAAAGAAAAATTCCCGCAGAAAACAACTTCTAATGAAGTAAAAGAGGAGTTGGATTACTGTAAAGACATCATTTCTGTTGTGGAATCCGAACCACAAGTCGCTTCCATCCCTGCCGTTAAAGAGAAACTGAATGTGTTAAAAGAAGTGGTGGAAGATTATACAGAACAACTACATTTTTCAACGGATCCAGATGCACGTGTGGGGCATAAATCAGAGGATTCTTCTTTCTTTGGATATAAAACACATATCGCGATGAGTGATGAGCGAATTATAACAGCGGCAGTAGTGACAACAGGCGAAAAAAGCGATGGAAAATATCTTCAAGAGTTAATAAAGAAACACACATGATTTCACACTCACACCCCGGCATGAAAATTTTTTCTAAGCCGGGGTTTTACTTTTTTGTCCATTTTTCCATACTGATTAATGCTATGGGAAGTAATCTTTACGTGCGCTTTTGTGGTGGTTCGACCCTGTATAAGAAACTGTTTGGAATTTGCCTTGTGTACACCCCTTTGTTGACTCTTCAATTTTTGAGGATGATCACGTACAGAAAAATGCTGTTTGACCAAGCTTATTCCACTTTCCATAGACACTACTTTGGAGGTTGTTTTATTTGGACATTTTATTAACCCATTGTGCCGGAATGGATGTTCATCAAAAAGAGATTGTAGTTTGTGCCCTAACTGGCACTAATAATGAATCCATTCAAAAAGAAACCAAGACTTTTTCCACTTTAACCAAAAGTTTATTTGATTTATTAAAGTGGTTAGAAGAAAAACAAATTACACACATTGCTCTGGAAAGTACCGGAATCTATTGGAAGCCGGTATACAACATCCTTGAAGGATATTTCGATATTACTGTGGCCAATGCCCAACGTATTAAAAACGTTCCTGGTCGTAAGACCGATGTTTCAGATGCAGAATGGATTGCCAAGCTTCTTCGTCATGGATTGATTGAAAAAAGCTTTGTCCCTTCCCAAGATCTTCGGGAATTAAGAGATTTGAACCGTTTACGCAAGAAATGGGTTGGTAACTTAACAGCTGAAAAAAATAGAATTTCAAAGGTCCTCGAATGTTCAAACATAAAGCTTGGTTCAGTTATTTCTGATATCTTTGGGGTTTCTGGACGTAAACTTTTGAAACAGTTAGTCGATAATGGATACCTTGATAAGGCTGATGTTGATGCCAATATCCATCATTCTCTCCGCAAGAAGGCTGATACCATTTCCGATTCTCTTTTCGGAACATTAAATGAACATCAAATGTTTATGATTAAAAGCTCTTGGAATCATATCATGTATTTGGAAACTTCCATTCAAGAACTTGAAAATAGGATAGATACCCTGCTTCATTCCTATCAAGAAGAAAAAGAAATACTTTTATCTATCCCAGGTATAAAGGAACACACAGCTGCTGTTATTATTGCGGAAATCGGAACAGATATGAGCCAATTCCCTTCATCAAGACATTTAGCTTCTTGGGCTGGTGTATCACCTGGCAATAATGAAAGTGCTGGTAAAAAGAAAAGTTCCAAAAGCGTTCAAGGAAACCCACATATAAAAGCTGCTCTTTGTGAGGTTGCTTGGGCTATATCAAGGTCGAAAAATACCTCAATGTCAAATGTTTTTTGGTCTCTATCTGCAAGAAGAGGAAAGAAAAAAGCTTTACAGGCTATTGCACATAAAGTTTTAAGAATTATATATACCCTATTTATTAATAAGCAACACTTCTCTGAACCACGTCTAGCTGGTTAGACGACCTTCCATTACAATACTCTATTAAGGTTGTGATTTTTTTAAAAAATTGAGGTCACACCCTTTCTTTACTATTGTCTTTTTTCTAGAAGTCCACGCTTCAAGATTTTCTTTACACCAAAATCCTGTACCCGCCCTATCAAATAGAACACGTTACTGTATTATACAGATACCCAGAATAGCCACTCGCCCGTTTTATTTTCACAGAAAAAGTAAAGAGACAGGAATGAAAATAGATACAGTTATCGGGGATGCAGCTTACTCCGAGAAAGATAATATTCGCTATACGAAAGAAAATGAGCTGGAACTTGTTTCTAAATTACATCCTCATATTACCCATGGAGCTAGGACAAAAGAAGAAGAATTTTCCTTTAACAAAGATGCGGGAATGTATGTCTGCAATGCAGGTCATATGGCTATTCAAAAAAAATATGATGAGCGAAAGAATCAAGATAAAAACCCTCGAATCAAGTACCTTTTTGATATTGAAAAATGTAAAGTTTGTCCTTTTCGTGAAGGATGTTATAAAGAAGGAGCGAAAAGTAAGTCCTATTCTGTGACCATCAAATCAACGGAACATAAAGATCAGGAGGAATTTCAAGGTACGGAAAAATTCAAAGAACTAGCGAAAACTCGCTATAAGATTGAAGCGAAAAATAGTGAACTAAAACACAGACACGGGTATGAAACAGCCTCCTCCTCGGGTTTATTTGGTATGCAAATTCAAGGAGCGACAGCGATATTCGCTACCAATCTCAAACGAATAATCAAATTAATGCAAGAAAAAGACAACAAATAGAAAAGAATACGAAAGAAAATAGGCAAAAAAAGAAAGGTTTCTGTCAAATTTTTGACAAAAAGCTTTCTTTTTTTTTCTATCGTAAATTACTAAAAGAAAAACAATAGGTTTTTCAGTGGCCTCGGCCTTGCGCCGAGGAGGCTCATCGCACGCCCCACGGAAAGCGAGCATCCTGAAACGAGAATCTTGCCCCTATTTATAAGGAATAATGTTTGCAAAAAAACCAAAAGATTAATCAATTACCCTTTTCTCATTGCTCTAAACCAAGTTATGTCAATACATGAAGAGGAATTTATAACTGCGAAGTTTGAGTTAACTATATGAAAAAACATGAATAACCAGTATCGGCAAGTAACCATTTAAGTGCTAAATTAGAAAATGTTCGTCTTTACCTATTATCTATTTCGTTATGTCTCAGCCTCTTTTCACTTTCTTTTCCCTACTAATTTCCACTAATTAGTTAATATATTGAATATTCATGCAAAACAAGTTGTAATGTCCTAAAATTTTGTTGACTTGTCTTGGTGAAAATGATTATCATTGTTAGTAACAAATAGAGATAAAGTGGGGAAATGAAAATGAATTTAGCTTATAACAAAAAATGGTCTTATAGTTTGTTTCTATGTTTCATCCTAATCCTTTCTGCATGCGGAAAAACAGAAAATGATAATAATACTGCAGATAAAAAGCAAGAAACAGTAACGATTACCCATGAACTAGGTACAACAGAGGTTCCAGCAAATCCAAAAAGAGTCGTGACCTTAGAGCTTGGATTAACAGAAGCTGTTGCTGCTTTTGATGTGATTCCCGTTGGAGTGGCAGATGATGATAAGCCAGAACGAATCGCCAAAAATGTATACGAAAAAATAAAAGGTTATACATCTGTTGGAACACGAGCACAGCCAAATTTAGAAATAATTCGAACTCTAAATCCTGACTTAATTATTGCAGATAAAGGTAGACATGAAAGTATTTATAAAGAATTATCAGATATAGCTCCAACTGTTGCATTTAACGATGATACCGCCGATTATCACACTGTGTTGGAAAATACAAAGTCCATCGCAAAAGCACTTGGAAAAGAAAAAGAAGGACAAGCCTTCATTCAAGAACATGAAAATACGGTTCAGAAACTAAAAGAAGAACTCAAGTCAGCCGATCAAAAGGTACTAATTGCTGGCTACGGCGAGGGAAATATTTTTGATGTACAATCAAGTTCATTTTTCACACCAAGCTTTTTAACTTCTATTGGTGTTCCATATGCGCTAGTTGATGAAAAAGAAACTTCTAATGAGATGACGATTGAACAATTATTAAAAATTAATCCTGCCATCTTAATTGTTTCTATAAATGAAGAGGAACCTTCTGTTAAAGAAACACTAAAAAATGATAAATTATGGAATAAACTAGAAGCCGTAAAAACTGGAAAAGTGTATGAAGTGAATCAAAATGATTGGTCAAGAAGGCGCAGTCTTAGTGCCATTAATGATAGAATACAAGAATTCGAGGAAATTTTTGTCCATAATGAGTAAGGGATATTCGCTTCATCCTTTTTATTTGAGGTGTATCAATTGCAAAATGTAAAAAATAATACTATTTTTATCACTTTTATTGGTTTCATTATTTTAGTAGCTGCCTCCTATTTTTCATTAAAAATAGGAGCTTATCACTTTACCGTTCATTCGATTATTCACTATCTATTTTCACCAGATCAATCCGAACTATCTATTATCTTGCATGATATTCGGCTGCCTAGGTTACTAATAACTATACTAGTTGGAGCAAGTTTAGCTGTTGCTGGAGCCATGATGCAAGGAATGACAAGAAATCCGTTAGCTTCTCCCAGTGTGTTAGGTGTTAATGCTGGAGCATCCTTTGTTGTTGTATTAATGACCGTCTTATTTCCTGCTGTCACTGGGTACTTGCTGATAGGAAGTGGCTTTTTAGGTGGTTTAATTTCGGCATCTTTAATCTTTATGATGAGCTTTGTCTTTAAGGGCGGCTCCATAGAAGTAAAAATTGCCTTAGTGGGGATTGCCATTCAAGCACTATTTTCATCTGCAACCCAATCCTTATTACTATTTAATGAAGATTCGATAAATAAAATACTAATTTGGCTTGCAGGCATGCTTGCAGGAACTACTTGGGATGATGTGCGCTTGCTGTTTCCAATCAGTGTCACTGCCTTAATTGCGAGCTTTCTATTAGCGAATTCTCTATCTATACTAGCATTAGGAGATGATGTTGCAAAAGGTCTTGGGCAACGTACTATTTTAGTAAAAGTACTTGTAACTTTTCTGGTTGTGCTATTGGCAGGATCTACCGTGGCAACAGTCGGACCAATTGGATTTATCGGCTTAATTGTTCCACATTTAGTTCGTTTTTTAGTCGGCATCGATTATCGAAAAATATTGCCTCTTAGCGCTTTATTCGGTGCAAACCTTCTTTTGATAGCAGATGTGCTTTCCCGATTTATTTCTTTTCCATCAGAAACACCTGTAGGAATAGTTACGGCGTTAATTGGTACACCTTACTTCATTTATTTAGCTAGAAAAAATAAAGGAAAAAATGTCTAATGCAGAATTTATTAAAAACCCTTCATCCTATTGTTATTATTGCCTTTTTATCTATACTGCTCTTAATGATTGCTGTTGTCAATATTGGATTAGGCGCTGTTCCTATAAGCCCTGCATCTGTTTTACATGCCTTTTTAGGAATAGGCAATGATAATGAATCTTATATTATCTTCCACTATCGAATGCCAAGAATTGTGCTTGCTTTATTTGTTGGCGGTGCTTTGGCCATTGCAGGAGCAATTGCTCAATCGGTGCTGCATAATCCGCTTGCTGCCCCCGATACATTAGGAATATCTGGAGGAGCAAGTATTGGAGCTGTCAGCCTTTTTCTGCTTTTCCCAAATTTAAATATTGCCTATACTGGAATAGCTGCCTTTGCTGGGGGGACAATAGCTGCTTTTGCTGTTTATATCATTTCTTACAAAAATGGATTGGATTTAACAAGGCTTGCCCTTGTCGGCGTTTCCATAAGTGCTTTTTGCAGCGCAGCAGTTCAGTTAAGTTTATTATCCATCGAATCAAATGTGCAAAGTTCCCTTTTATGGCTTAATGGTAGTTTATTTGGGCGTACATGGGAACAAGTACTATTCATTATGCCTTGGGTTATTATTTTAGGACTATTTGTATTTTTCCTATCGCGTTCCCTTGATTTGCTGCTCCTTGGAGACCAAACTGCAGTTGGACTTGGATTAAGAATAGAAAGACTTAAGGTGCTTTTGCTTCTTTCCGCTGTTCTACTTACAGGTGCAAGTACAGCAGCTGCTGGTATGGTTGGATTTGTCGGATTAATTGGCCCCCATATTGCACGGCAACTTGTTGGTTCTAGGCATCTTTATACTATTCCGACATCTTTTCTAATAGGTGCTTTCATTTTATTAATTGCAGATTCAATCGGGCGTGGAGTGCTTCCTCCAATTGAAATACCTGCAGGGTTAATTACATCAATGATCGGTGCCCCATACTTTTTATATTTAATGTGGCGTCACTCTAAAAAAATATAATAAATATCACTAGCTGTTCTTTGAATTTAATTAAATAAGTCTATCTTAAATCCTTTTTCCTATTAAACACTTATGGAAAAAGGATTTTTTATTATAGGATACCCTGAAAAGAGGGTTGCTCTCTCCATTAGTCAGCAGTCAGAATACACTTCCCTTTCCCACAGGAGTCTTCGTGTATTCCACCTGCTCTATGCTTCAAACCTAGGTCATAAAATAAACTAGAAGGCTGCTTAAAATAATACTTATTTTTGTCTATTATGTATCAAATGAGAAAAGCTTTTAGACATTAGGATTATTTATGTCTTATACTAGAAGTTACTATACTTATCGAAATACCTATGAAGATGAAAGAGGAAAATAATCATGATGAAAGTTACAATGGCAGATGTCGCAAAAGTTGCAGGAGTATCCAAAAGCACGGTTTCCCAATATATTAATAATCGGTACGAATATATGGGCGAAGATACAAGAATCAAAATTAAAGAAGCCATCGAAAAGTTAGGCTATCATCCTAATTATATTGCCAAAAGTTTAAAACAAAAAAGAACCTCTATGATTGGGATCATTGTTGCCGATATTATTCATCGCTTTTCGACCGAGGTGAGCCGATCCATAGAAGATTTTTGTTATGAAAATGATATTCAAGCTATCATATGCAATGCTGATAACAATCCAGAAAAAGAAAAAAGATATATAGAGATGCTCCATGCAAAACAAGTAGATGGGCTAATTATTTTTCCAACGGGGCAAAATTTTGATTTGTACAAAAGAATGGTAGAGGAAAAATATCCTGTTGTATTTATGGACAGAGATATTCCACATTTAAATGCTCATTTTGTGCTGGCAAATAATATACAAGCAAGTTATGAGGCAACTTCCCATTTTATTCAAAATGGACACGAACATATTGCTATTGCGACACAGCCTTTAACCATTTCATCAAGAAAAGAAAGAGTAGCAGGATACAAAAATGCTCTTCAAGCCCACCAATTTCAACTGCCTTCTGGCTATATAATTAATGCCGATATACCAGAATTAAAAACAAGACTACATGAATTATTTCAACAGGTAAATCCACCAACAGCCATTTTAGCTGGAAATGAGCTTGTTTTTTTAGAAACTCTAGCTTATTTACAAGAACATACACTTCATATTCCACAAGATGTATCACTGATTGTATTTGATAATATCCCATTTGCCCATCTGTCGAATCCACCTATAACTATTATTGCCCAGCCAGCATTTGAAATGGGAGCAAAAGCGGCGGAATTATTATTAAAGCAAATTAACAAAGAAAGCCCTACTGTTGAAAAAATTTATTATCCATGTAAACTAGTTGTTCGAACATCCTCTATTCAAGATCTTACTGAATAGGCAACAAGCCTTTCTATCCTATTCATTTCGTAAAAAGCCTTTTGACCATGTTCTCTTCAAAAAGGCTTTTTACTTTTGCCAATCGCGTACATAAACTAAATTTGATTCACAAAATATCTTCTCTCGTTCACTTAGAAGAAAGGTTATTTTCCTTCAAAAAATTAAGTCTATTAGAAAGCTTGGGTATATATAAAGCTAATAAAATAGATCGAAACAAACTAAACGTAATAAAGGCAAGCCATAGACCATGATTTCCCCAAAATTGCGTAGCAGGGAAAAATACGGCTAAAAAGATCAGAATGGAACCAATCATGCTATTTCTTACTAAACCGGCTTCCGTTGCCCCAGTAAAGACGCCATAAAGAACGAGACCTACACATGCACATAGAGGGAAAAGCACTAGCCACCATTCATATTCATGAACTAACAGAATCACTTCATCTACTACAGAAAAAATAGGTATGATTGCATTACTGAACATCGCAAATAAGAGGGCTATAGCAGCAGAAAAAAGAAATGACCATTGAAAGGATTTTTTCACTGTATCTTTATAAAGGTCCTTATTTTGCTCTCCAATTGCTTTTCCAGTTAATATACTCGAAGCATTTGCCAAACCATCATAAAAATAGGCCATCATATAATGAATTTGAATCAAAATAGCATTGGCAGCCAATACCAATTCCCCATATGAAGCACCTTTTGCTGTAAAAATATTAAATACAACTAAAAGGCAAATAGTCCGAATAAATAAATCCCTGTTCACAATAAACATTTTCTTTAATGGTTCCCGATCAGATAAATGGAATAATAGCTCTTTCCATGAAAAAAAGAATCGAGATTTATGATGTTTAACTAAAATAAAAACACCTATGCCAAATGCAATTATTTCCGCCGAAAGTGTTGCAAAGGCCACTCCAGCTGCATTCAAATGAAACACTAAAACAAGCAAAAGCGCCATAATGATATTAAAAATATTCATTGCTAATTGAATAATAACAGTCTCTTTTATTTGCGCCATTCCTAACAGCCAGCCAAGCACCACATAATTCATTAAGGCAAATGGCGCTCCCCATATTCTAATATGATAATATATCGTACAGATATCTTTTACTTGTCCATCCACCCCAAGAAAATGCAGGGAAACTTGCAGCAGTGGCTTTTGTACAAGGATAAAAAACAGTCCAATCAGTATGGCTAAACAAAGGGGGCGAATAAATGCCATTGTACTTTTCAGTTCATCTTTTGCTCCATACGCCTGTGCAGCAAATCCTGATGTACTGACACGAAGAAACCCAAATAGCCAATACATAGTATTAAAAATTACCGTTCCTACGGCTACTCCCCCTATATAAGCTGGGTTTGGCAACTGACCGACAACTGCCGTGTCCACTGCACCTAGCAACGGAACGGTAATAGTAGCAAAAATAAGAGGTAATGCTAAAGATAAATAATAACGATGTGTCACTTTTTCACCTAGCTTTCAACGACTTGCATCATTTTTTTCGATCAATTAACTATATCAATAATAGCAGATTTCTGCTATTTCTCCTTTTAAAAAAAGCCCGCCATCTTTTATAATTTGGCGAGAGGCTCATTTTCACTATTTATTGCCTTTGTATACCTTGGATTTACTTTTAATTTTTAACCGTAAATAAAAGAACGACTGCAATCATTAGTACAACCGCTAAATAAACGTAATCTTGTTTAGAAACAATGGGGGAGCGATAATAGGTTCGATCTCTAGTTCCTGTAAAACCTCTAGCCTCCATTGCAATAGCCATACGTTCTGATCTTCTAATTGCCTGCGTTAATAATGGAACGGCATACCGTCTAAATGCCCTCCAGCTTCCTGTATATTTATAGCCTCTAATTCGATGAGCTTCCTTGATTTGAGCCAACTCCTCTTGAAACATTGGAATACAGCGAAATCCTGCTAAAAAACCATATGCCCACTTCGGAGAAAGTTTGCACTGCTGGATAAGACTCATAATAAATAAATTTAAATCAGTTGTCGAAGTATATAATAAGCCAATTGTGACAAACCCCAGCATACGTAATGAGATGGTTAACCCGTTTCGTAAACTTTCTTCTGTTATACGAAACCATGCCCATTCCATTATGACATGCTCCCCTATCCCAAATGCTGCCCTCATCCAAAAAACAAAAATAAATAAGAATAAATATGGAAGTAATACTTTTACTAAAAAGGGTAATTTCCATCCACCAATGCTAATCCCCATAATAAGTACAAAAATCCACACAGCTAGTGTAGTTAGTGGATTTGTGACCGCCATCAATAAAAACATAAGGAGTAAATGGGTAATTAACTTTATTGTTGGATTAATGGACGAGAGAAAAGAATGATTGCTTGTCAATATGTCCCTTCTCCTTTCTTTCCTCTATAAACTTGTAATGCAGAGGCGGAAGTATACTGGCATCTTTAAAAGAATGGATATTCTGGAAAAATAAATAGGGATTACCATTAAATGAGATTCCTCCATTTTCAAATAAGAGGACTCGATCTGAATAAGAATCAACTACATCCATATCATGTGTCACCATCACAATTGTTGTTCCTTCTTCTTGCCTTCTTTTTAGCAGATTAAGCAATTGTTTGGCTGATTTTCTATCCTGTCCAAAGGTTGGTTCATCTAATAAGAGAATATCTTGCTCTAACAGAAGCATCGTAGCAACGCTCAACCGCCTTTTTTGCCCGAAGCTTAAAGTAAATGGGTGAAAATCACCATGATTTTCTAAGCCAAACTCTTTTAATAGATGCATTGTTTTTGTAGTGATTTCTTCTTCATCCCAGTTTTGCTGTCTTCCAGAAAAAGCAACTTCTTCAAATACTGTCTGATTAATAAATTGCAATTCAGGATTTTGGAAAACAAAGCCAAGCATTCTATAAAGCTCCTTATCGGACCAACGTCTTAAATCTTTGCCTTTTACTTTAATTTCTCCATTTTTTCTTTTTATTAGATTAGCAACAGCCTTCATAAAAGTGCTTTTTCCACAGCCATTTTTTCCTACAATACAAACCCATTCTCCTTTATGAATAGCTGTATTTATATTTGTAAGCACCGGTTTTTTTCCGTAATAAATAGATGTATTGTTTATGTCT
Organism: Niallia sp. WK069_GA_01; assembly: GCF_983173855.1. Taxonomy (NCBI): domain Bacteria; kingdom Bacillati; phylum Bacillota; class Bacilli; order Caryophanales; family Bacillaceae; genus Niallia; species Niallia sp. WK069_GA_01. Next base: position 342,851 of record NZ_OZ470138.1, on the reverse strand, counting down.
AAAATAGAAGGTAATTCTTCTTTTTTTTCCATTGATTTTTTGTACATTTTTTTAAATTGTTCCACGAGCTTTTTTGCTGCAGGATGTTTAATATCCTGGATAATATCTTCCCACTTATATGGAAAAATTTTCGGTTTCCATATGCCGGCTTCATCCATTTGACATTCAAATTTCGCAAGAATTTCTTCTGGTCTTCCTTCCGCAATAATGTGTCCATTATGATTCAGCAGAATAACACGATCCATCCATTCGATGCAGCCGTCAAGTACATGCTCGACAAAAATCATCGTTTGCTTTGTTTTTTCTGCTGTTTCTTTCAGAAGTGTAAAAATTTGCTGTCGACTTAATGGGTCGAGCTGTGCTGTAGGCTCGTCAAAAAACAAAACATCTGGCTCTAGCGCCAATAAACAAGCTAAAGCCAAACGTTGCTTCATACCGCCAGATAAAGTGGAGATAAGTGTTTCCGGGTCAATTTTTAACCCGACAATCTCTAGCACATGATGAATGATAGCATCCATTTTTTCTTTTGGAATTTTTCTATTTTCTAAGCTAAACGCAATTTCTTCATTTACACGGAGCATACAAAATTGTGCATCTGGATCTTGGAACATAACTCCGATGTTTTTTTTTCTTGTCACTTCGCCGCTTACCTCTGCCTCTATATGCTCCGGAATAATACCGGCAAGAACAGAGAGTAAAGTTGATTTTCCACTTCCACTTGGACCTAGAATTAGTACTTTCTCTCCTTCTTGAAAAGAAACAGTGATGTTTGTTAACACGTTCTCTTGTTGATTAAAAAATCGTACAGAGAGCTGTTTACATCCTAACAACGAAGTCATTTTTATCATCCTTTTTCCTATGCTGTTGTTTAATAGCATATTGGTCCAATGCACCTGTCAACGCCAAAATATCGACAATTGCTTTTCCTAATAATCCACCTAGCAGCATACCGCTTATCATTCGAATGACAAGTGTAGCAATTAAAATCCCTGTTGTATAATAGTTAAATCCGTATGCTATTACTGCATAAATCATGCTGACAGCACCTGCAAATGCACCAGAAAGCATCAGAACAAGTACGTTGTATTTTTTATAGCGGAAAAGGGCAAAAGCGATTTCTGATCCTATTCCTTGAAAAATACCAATTAATAATGCCGACAAACCAAAATGACTGCCTGTTAAAAGTTCAACCGCTGCAGCAGCTACTTCCGCAATAAGAGCAGCACCAGGCTTTCGAATGATATAGGCCACAATCGGACTGGCAATTACCCATATTCCAAACATAAACTCAGCACCGACCGGCCCAACAATCGCCGAGATAGGGAGCCATAACGTCGACCAACCTAAATATAAAACCCCGCAGGCAACAGATAATACTACTAATAAAACAACCTCTTTTATTTTCCAATTCATGCGTTGACAACCCCCATTTTTACTGGCCACTCTTCCAATGTATAAGCCATATCCCAAAATTTATATTCAAGCTGACAGCTTAATAGAAAGTACTCTTTTAACTTTTCTTTTTGCTTTTCCGTAGCGTGTTCCACCAATTCATCTAAACGCGCACAGAACTTATTTGTAATGGTATCCATGCTATCCTTTCGGCCTCCATAAAAATGGATCCAATCATAAAAAGGATGTGTTGGATCTGGATCCACTTCCTTCAGCAGTTTCTTTCCAATTTCTAAATACGTCCAAGGGCATGGCAATAAAACAGCTAGAATCTCAGCAATGGAACCATGCTGCGCAACCGTAAGCATATGACGAATATAATGATGAGAAGATGGTGATAACGGAAATCCTTGCAAATCTTCATACTCAACTCCAGCTACTTGGCAAAAGTTATTATGTGGATGAACCTCACTTTTTAAAATAAAAGCAATTTGTTCATTAAACAGTTCCATATCTTCTCTGTTGTCACATTTAGAGATAGCAGTTCCATAAATTCGGATAAAAGAATTTAAGTATTCAAAATCTTGTTTTACATAGTGAATAAGCTGCTCCGCTTTTAATTCTCCTTTACCGATGCCTTGAACAAACGGATGTTCAAATATCGCGTTAAAAATACTGTCTGCTTCTTGACGCAATTGTTGTGAAAATTTCAATGTTTTTCCTCCTTTTTTTGGGGAATAGGAAAACAGGATGGCAAGAAAAAGGATTTTCTATCGTTTCTTATGAAAAAAGAGACGAAATATTTTCCAACAAAAAAAGCCACCCCGAATAATGGAGTGGCTTTGTATAAGGATAAGTAAGTGGATACTTAAATTACACGCCGACTCCACTTTCCTACGCTAGTATGAACTAGATCAGGTTCAAAGGGTCCAAAAAAATTGTCTCAGCCAAATGGCTCCCCTAGTGGATTCTTTATTTAATTAGTTTTACTTTAACTAATTTATTTCTTATATGTCAACCAAATTATTTCATTAATTAGAAAAAAATAATATATGAAAGAAGAAGTAGTTACGATTATCTACTAAAAACAGCATCCATTTTCCTATTTTTACTGACAGTAGAATAAATGGCAAAGTCATGAAGATACTACTATCGATGATTGTAAGTTCACTTTTTTATCTTTGTTACAAAAATGTGAACAAAATCGTTTAGGGAAAGCGTTTTATTTGATCAATTCACAAAATAGACACAAAAAATGTGATGCATTTCACAATATGAGTATTATAATTACATTATCAAAGTAATTACAGATACTTTCAAGGGAGATGAATTCAACATGACTGTTTGGAATCAAATATATGATCCTTTAGATAATTTATGGATCTCCGCAGTTGTAGCAGCAATTCCAATTATTTTCTTTATTTTAATGATGACCGTATTTAAAGTAAAAGGTTATCTAGCAGGATTATATAGCATTATTGTAGCAGGGCTTGTTGCAGTATTCGTTTATAAAATGCCAGCTATCTTTGTTTTAATGTCAGCAGTTTATGGAGCATTGGCTGGTATCTGGCCAGTAGCATCAATCGTTTTTGCCGCTATTTTTCTTTATAAAATAACAGTGAAGACAGGCAAATTTGCTATTATAGAAAATAGTATTTCCTTTATAACACCAGATCAACGTTTACAAGTGCTTATTGTAGCATTTTCATTTGGAGCATTTTTAGAGGGAGCTGCAGGATTTGGAGCACCTGTTGCAATAACAGCAGCCATTTTAGTCGGACTTGGATTTAGTCCAGTTTATGCAGCAAGCTTATGTTTAATCGCCAACATTGCTGGTGGAGCATATGGGGCAATGGGGATTCCTGTAACAGTTCCTGCCATTCTTACTGGATTGGACGGATTAGTTGTTGGTAGATACACCGCTCTTATTATTCCTTTTATCAGTATATTTATTGCCTTTTTATTAATTTTTATTATTGATGGTTTTAAAGGTATTCGACAAACATTTCCAGCTATTTTAGTAAGCGGCATCTCTTTCGCTGCCACTCAAGCAATTGTACTTTATTTTATTGGAGCTGAGTTAGCGAATATATTTGCAGCAATTGTTAGTATCGTTGCACTAGCCCTTTTCTTACAAGTTTGGAAGCCAAAAGAAACATTCCGTATCAATAAAGAGAAAAAAGTTGAAAGTACTAACACTTACTCACTTGGATCAATTGCTTTTGCATGGATGCCATTTATCTTTTTAACTGTTATTGTTACATTATTTAACTTATCTTTTTTCAAAAACTTATTTATTGCAGGTGGACCATTGGAAAAATTAGTTTTCCTTCTTCCAATTCCATTTTTAAATAATAATGTAATCAAATTGTCACCAATAGTACCAGAAGCAACACCATACGCAGCAGTATTTAAATTAGATTTATTTTCATCTACTACCACAGCTATTGTTATTACAGTAATTGTTGCAAGCATCTTATTCCGATGCAGTGGTAAACTTTTGGCTGAAACAGCTAAAGAAACAACAAAAGAACTATTAACACCCGTATTGACTATTTGTAGTGTACTTGCATTTGCATATATTTGTACTTACTCAGGCATGTCATCTACACTTGGTTTAGCATTTGCTTCAACTGGTGCTATATTCCCGTTATTTTCACCAGTTCTAGGTTGGTTAGGCGTATTCTTAACTGGTTCCGTTGTAAACAGTGGTTCCTTATTCGCTCCACTTCAATCTGTTACAGCTACTCAAATTGGAGCAGCACCTGAAACAATGGTAGCTATTAATGTGATAGGTGGTACAATGGCTAAAATGATTTCACCACAATCAATCGCTGTAGCTGCAGCTGCAGTTGGCTTAGCAGGAAAAGAAAGTGAGCTATTTAAAGTAACTATTAAATATAGCGTTTGTTTACTTGTAATTGTTGGATTAGTAAGTTGGTTATTATTCTAAAATAGAATTATTAAAAGGAGAGATTTATTATGACAAAACAAAATATTAATCGTGTTGTATTAATTGGTACAGGAGCAGTTGGTTGTAGCTTTGCTTATTCTTTCATTAACCAAGGTGTAGCAGAAGAATTAGTTCTAATTGACGTAAATGAAAAAAGAGCAGAAGGGGAAGCAATGGACCTTAACCATGGTATGCCATTCGCTCCATCACCAGTAAAAGTATGGAATGGAAAATACGAAGATTGCGGACTTGCTGATTTAGTAGTTATTACTGCTGGATTACCACAAAAACCAGGTGAAACTCGTTTAGATCTAGTGGCAAAAAACACGGCAATCTTCAAACAAATCATTAAAAGTGTTATGGACAGTGGTTTTGATGGCATTTTCTTAATCGCTACAAACCCAGTAGATATTCTTACTTATGTAACTTGGAAAGAATCTGGTTTACCGAAAGAAAGAGTAATCGGTTCTGGAACTACTTTAGATAGTGCTCGTTTCCGTTATATGCTTGGTGAATACTTTAATGTGGATACTAGAAACGTACATGCTGCTATCATTGGCGAACATGGTGATACAGAATTACCAGTATGGAGCCGTTCTACAATCGGTTTAGAAAGCATTGAAACATTATTAAGCAAAAACCCTAACTATAAACAAGAAGACTTAGATGAAATTTTTGTAAATGTTCGTGATGCTGCATACCATATCATCGAAAGAAAAGGTGCTACTTATTACGGAATCGGTATGTCACTTGTTCGTATCACAAAAGCAATCTTAAATAACGAAAATTCTATTTTACCAGTATCTGCTTACCTAGAAGGACAATACGGACATAAAGATGTATATATCGGCGTTCCAGCTGTTATAAACCGTGACGGAATTCGCGAAGTAGTTCAAATTGATTTAAACAAAGAAGAAAAAGAAAAATTCGATCATTCTGTAAAAGTACTAAAAGAAACAATGGCACCAGTACTATAAGAAACTCCTTGCACTTAAAAGGATGTTATAAAGAAGCTGGGACATAAAAGTATTCCAGCCAAAGATAAACCCGAACTATGATACGAAGATGTGAAAAATATTTCGTATCATGGTTTGGGTTTTTTATTTATGTAAAAAAGAAGGTTTGTGGTAATCCCCCGCAGCCTGAATACACTTCGCTTTCCGTGGGGCTCGCGCTGAGCAGCCTACACTGCGGACTAATTGAGAGCGCCTCCCTCTTTTCAGAGCATCCTATTCATTTGCCAAAATAATTAACGATTCCTTCAACACCTGCACTCCATTTACACAGTCAGGCAAGCTCGTCCACTCTTCAGGAGAATGACTTTTACCATTTAAACTAGGAACAAAAATCATGCCAGAAGATACATATCTTCCTAATGTCATTGCATCGTGAGCAGCTCCACTCGGAAGAGACACGGATGTTAACCCGCTTCTATCTGCAGCAGAACTAATAATCGACTGCATTTTATCAGAAATAATTACAGGATCTATTTTCAACATTTCTTGAAAATCTACAGAAATCTCCCTACTTTTAGCAATTTCTTCTGCTGTATCCCGCAAATACTTCAGCATCTTCTCTCTTGCCTCTTCATCTACATCGCGCGCATCCAATACTATTTCCGTTTTTCCAGCGATAACATTAGTGCCATTTGGATAAACATTTATTTTTCCAATGGTTGCAACCGCCGTTTCACTAAACTTCCTTGGTGCTTTTTCCACTTCTAGAATAAAAGCTGCTGCTGCAGCTACTGTATCTTTCCTGAACTCCATTGGCGTGTTTCCTGCATGATTAGTTTCCCCCACAAATGTAATGGAGATGACAGCAGGACCTGATATTCCACTTACGACACCAATATTTTTATGTCCTTTTTCTAATTTTTTTCCTTGCTCAATATGTACTTCTAAAAAAGCATAAATATCTTCGGGAGCACGATGCGCTTCTTTTATCTTGTTAGGATAATACTTATTATTTTTCATTACATCATATAGTATCTTTCCCTGCTCATCTTGAAAACTGGCAAGATCCCCTTCTTCCACTTCCCCCATCATCACACGACTTCCAAATAAGCCATTTTTAAAACGAGATCCCTCTTCATCCACAAACACAACAAGTTCAATAGACCTTGTTATCTTTTGACCGCTGTTTTTAATTGATTTAATCGCAAATAAACTGCTTAAAACACCAAGTGGACCATCAAATGCTCCTCCATTTGGTACACTGTCTAAATGAGAGCCTGTTAATACAACGGGAAGAGTCTTATCCTCCCCTTCTAATCTGCCAAACAGATTGCCAATTGCATCTTCCCTCACTTGTAGCCCTATGTCCTCCATCCAGCTTTTAAAAAGAAGTTTAGCCCTTTCCTCTTCCTCCGTATAAGGAAAACGTGTAATTCCACCTTGATTTGTCTTCCCTATTTCCGCTAAAGCTGTTAATTTATCTGCCAGTTCCATTGGGCATATTCCTTCAAACGGTTTGCAGAAATCTATCTCTTTTATTAATCGTTCTTTAGAAAACATGTTATTCCTCCATTAAGATAGAATCATTAGCGCTTGTCATTCCTCCATAAGCTCTACAGGGTCATATATATATTTCTTTAAAGAAATTTGATCATTTTCTTCAAAAACCATTCCTTCCTCTTCTAGTAATTGCTTTTGCAGCATTTTTGCTTCTTCATTTTGTATAGAAATCTTGCCGCTTGCATTGACTACCCGCTGCCAAGGAAGTTGATATTTATCACTCATTGAATGTAAAACACGGACAACTTGTCTTGCTCCACGACTGCTCCCTGCGATTTTTGCAACTTGTCCATATGTCATTACTTTACCTGCTGGAATAGATCGAAGAATTTTTATTACATTAGAAGTAAATGGTTTCATTTTTCGTTTCCTGACTTATTGAAATTTTCTTTTCTTTTTAAAATAACTTTCTTCCATGGAGTTGTCAAAGTTCCAACCCACTATTTTTAATTTTATGTAAAAATCTATTAACCAAAAGAAAAGAACAAAAAAACAGCAACCTCCCCTAATTTTACTATTTTATAATAATAAAATCAGGAGCGTTTTGCTGTTTTTTGTTTTGAAATTATTTAAATGCCTACATTTTGCTGAAGCATTTGATTTGTCTGTGTTTGCGTTTGCGTATACGTATTAATTTGTTTGTTTATTTCCGCGCTTAGTACAGGAGATGATGTATTATACCACCCTTGCTGTGACATTAACTCATATGTCTGTGCCTGTAATTTTAATGTATTTTGAAGAAGCTGCTCAAAAACTTGACGTACTTCTGGGCAGTTAGATTCTGTGACTGCTGTTGTATATTCCCTTGCAGAACGTTTTAAATCTGCTAAAAAGGAATACACAATATCTTGTTCTCCAATAGTTGGTGTTTGGATATTCATCATAATCCTCTCCTTATTGCATTTTAGGGGCGATTGACGCATGCTGCTGCATGGTCGTTAAAAGCTGCTGATAATGCTGCTGGTGTTGCTTGGTCACTTGTGTAAATAATTGCTGAACTGCAGGGTTTTGTACATGTGTAAGAGCCACAATTGCCTGTTTAAGTAATAAATCCTCATTTGACATACAATCTGCCATATACTCAAGCTCTTTTCCAGTTAACGGTTGCACCATTTTACTCCCTCCTTTTCCATTCTAGTTTGTTCGAAATATAAATTTCCATCCAAGTAAAAGTATTGGTAATAATTTGGAATGCTGTACTAAGAAGAGAAGAAGTAGGACATACTTTAGCTGAAGAAAATAGTGTTATATTTTGTATATTGGAGGATTTGTTATGGATCTACAAACAGGAAAGTTTTATTGGCCGACAACATTCACAAATCATCCCTCTTATTCAGCATTGGCAGAGGATATTAGTTGTGATGTATTAATTATCGGTGCAGGAAGTTCTGGTGCGCAATGTGCCCATTATTTAAGCGATACAGGCCTTGATGTTGTGGTAGTTGATAAACGTCAAGTCGGTCAAGGCAGTACATTAACCAATACAGCTCTTATTCAATATCTCGGTGATAAAATGCTATTTGAGCTTGTAAATAGCTTCGGTGAAGAAATGGCTATTACCCATAGCAAACTTTGTGAAGCTGCGATAAACGATATCGAAACAGCAGCTGAAAATCTGGATATCCCATCCGATTTTATCCGCAGAGACAGCCTCTATTTTGCTAGCTATCAAGAAGATATAAAAAAACTAGAAAAAGAATATTATTACTTAAATAAACATCAATTCCAAGCAACACTTTTAAATGAAAAGGAAATAAAAGAAAAGTATGGATTCGGCAAATATATGGCTCTTTATACATATAATGATGGTGAAATTAACCCTTTTAAATTCAATCATGCTCTGCTTGATCATGCCTTTAAAAAAGGAACAAGGATTTTTGAAAATACGAGAATAAACGGGAGGAAATTAACGAAGGACAGTGCTACTTTTTATACTGAAAACGGCAATTCCATTAAAGCAAAAAAAGTTATCTTCGCAGCAGGTTATGAGAATCTTGAATTTTATAAAGAAAAAAATGGTATATTATTAAGTTCTTATGCAGTTGTTACGAACCAGCTAGAGGATTTTTCTCATTGGCATAAACGAACATTAATTTGGGAAACAGCACGTCCTTATATTTATATGCGGACAACAGCTGATAACCGGATCATTATCGGCGGTCTCGATGATGATACAACCAATCCAGAAGACCGCGAATCAAAAATTATCCATCGCAAAAATAAATTAATAGAAGAATGTCAAAAACTTTTCCCCTCCTTAAATATATTTCCGGAATATTATTTAGGTGCATTTTATGGAGGGACACATGATGGACTTCCAATGATTGGTGAATACGAGGAGTTTCCAAACTGTTATTTTCTAATGGCATATGGCGATAACGGTCTTGTTTACAGCATGGCATTAGCCAAAATACTGCGTGAAGTCATTACAAAAGGTTCTCATCCTGCACTTTCTATTTATAGCAATAAACGCAATGAAAAACAGTAAAAGAAAAAACATACATGGAAATCAATAATTGTATTCTGTATAAAACGTTTGTTTCCAAAGAGAAGAACTGTCTATCGTTTAAAAAAGCTGTCACAATAATAATGTGACAGCCTTTTAAACGATAACAAAGTATAAAATTTTTAAAATGTGAAGTCTGTCTAGCTTCAGAGCTGTTCAAGGCGTTTGCGCTTTTCCTTATTAATGTCCGCCTAAATAAGCCAACTTTAATTCTTCACTTGCCTGCAATTCTTCTGCTGTTCCAGATAAAACTACACGACCTGTTTCAATTACGTATGCTCTATCAGCAATCGATAAAGCCATATTGGCATTTTGTTCTACCAGTAAAACAGTTGTGCCATTTTTATTGATTTCTTCAATTACTTGAAAGATTGTTTTCACAAATAACGGTGCGAGGCCCATTGATGGCTCATCTAATAACAACAGCTTTGGTCGAGCCATGATTGCTCGTCCCATTGCTAACATCTGCTGTTCTCCTCCAGAAAGGGTCCCAGAAGCCTGCTTTTTCCTCTCTAATAGCCTAGGAAATATTTCATATACTCGATTCAAGTCTTGGCGTATCTCTGTTTTGTCTTTCCTTAAGTAGGCTCCTAATTCCAAGTTTTCTTCCACTGTCATGTTCGTGAAAACTCTGCGGCCTTCTGGTACATGGGAAATCCCTGCTTTCACAATCGTTTGTGCTTGCTTGCCTGCAATAGATTTTCCTAAATAGTGAATAGTGCCTGACTTTGGTTTTAATAAACCCGACAATGTCTTTAGAAGCGTACTCTTTCCGGCACCATTAGCGCCAATAAGCGTAACAATCTCGCCTTCCTTTACTTCTAATGTTACCCCTTTTAATGCTTGGATATTGCCATAGTATACATTAATATCATCTACTTTTAACATTTATTCTGCAACCTCCTCTCCTAGATAAGCCTCAATAACCTTTGGATGATTGCGGATTACTTCAGGCGTTCCTTCCGCAATTAACTGGCCGTGATCTAATACATATATACGTTCACATATTCCCATTACGAGAGGCATATCATGTTCAATCAAAAGAATCGTCAAGTTAAACTGTTTGCGGATAAAAGCAATTAATTCCATCAGTTCATGCGTTTCCTGAGGGTTCATACCAGCTGCTGGCTCATCCAATAAAAGCAGTTTCGGACCGGCTGCCAATGCTCTGGCAATTTCCAAACGTCGCTGCTGCCCATAAGGTAAGTTTTTTGCTTTCTCATCCTTATATTTATCCAGTTGAAAAACCTTTAAAAACTCTAATGATTTCTCTTCCATTTCTTTTTCTCCAGCAAAATGGGATGGAAGACGAAGAATACTGCTTATTACAGAATGTTTTGCTAGCGAATGATAAGCAACTTTAACATTATCTAATACCGACAGTTCATTAAATAAACGGATATTCTGAAATGTTCTGCTTATCCCTCTTCTTGTTACCTGATAAGGCTTTAACCCATTTAAACGCTTCCCTCCGAAAGAAATATCTCCCTCTGTTGGTAGATAAACACCTGTAAGCAGATTGAAGGTAGTCGTTTTTCCTGCACCATTGGGACCAATTAATCCAATTAATTCTCCTTCATGAAGCTCCATGTTTATATTGGATACTGCCTTTAACCCGCCGAATTGAATACCAGCACCTTTAACATGAAGTAATGGATTATTTTTTGTCATTAGAACTACCTCCTTTTCGTTTAAATAGATCGGTAATCTCTAGTGTTCCCATTAATCCTTTTGGACGATAGAGCATAACAATTACTAACACTAAACTATAGATAATCATTCTTGTTTCTGGGTAGTCCTGTAGGAAAGTAGAAATAATGGTTAAAAACACGGCAGCAATAACAGCCCCTGAAATACTTCCTAACCCACCTAAAACAACATAAATAAGAATATCAAATGATTTTAAGAATCCGAAATTCGTCGGTTGAATAATATAAAAATTATGTGCTTGCAGTGCTCCTGCGACACCAGCAAAAAATGACCCTAATGCAAATGCAAGTACTTTGTAGTAAGTAGTATTAATCCCCATAGCATCGGAAGCTATCTCATTTTCCCTAATTGAAATGGCTGCACGGCCATGACGGGAATTCGTAAAGTTTACAATAACTAGAATGGTAATATATAAACAAATAAAAGTAGTCGTCCAAGTGGTCAGGCGAGAAACCTGCATACCTGCTGCTCCACCTACGTAATCAATATTTAAAAAGAATATCCGAATGATTTCTGCAAACCCTAACGTGGCAATAGCTAGATAGTCTCCACGCAAACGCAGTGTTGGAATTCCTACTAGAAGCCCAGCTAATGCTGCTACAATTCCTCCTGCAAGAATGGCTACTGGAAATGGCAATGCGAATTTCATGGTAATGATCGCAGATACATACGCTCCAACTGCAAGAAAACCTGCATGTCCAATTGAAAATTGTCCCGTTATTCCAATAACTAGATGCAGACTTACTGCAAGCATAATATTAATAGACATTAAAATGATCATATTGCTGTATAACGGATCAATAATTCCTGTATTCATGAAAAATTGAATAACACCATAAAAAAGCGCAGAGAACAATAAAAATACCCAAAAACTTTTAGACTTTTTCATTTTTCTCTTCACCTACACTTTCTCTTTTGTATTTTTGCCAAATATGCCAGATGGTCTAAATATAAGAATTAAGATTAAAATAATAAATGCAGCAGCATCTCTCCATAAAGAATAACCTAAAGCACTTACAATTGTTTCTACTACTCCTAATAACAGCCCGCCTACCATGGCTCCAGGAATAATTCCAATACCGCCTAATACTGCCGCAACGAATGCTTTTAATCCTGGTATAACACCCATCAATGGCTCAATTTTTGTATAGTATGCACCAAAAATAACACCAGCTGCACCAGCTAATGCAGAACCAATCGCAAATGTTGCTGAAATAGTACGGTCCACATTAATTCCCATTAATTTAGCTGCATCCATATCTTGAGAAACAGCTCTCATTGCTTTTCCTGTTTTGGTTTTATGGACAATAAATTGCAAAATAATCATTAAAAATACAGATACACCTAAGATTATTAATGATTTACTGCTAATTTGCGCGCCAAAAATATCAAATTTTGTAGTCGGCAATACACTTGGGTATGTTTCCAGCTGTGCTCCGCGGAAATAAATAACTCCATATTCGATAAGCAAAGAAACACCAATCGCCGTAATAAGTGCCGCAATTCTTGTTGCATTACGTAGCCTTTTATATGCAATGCGCTCAATCAGAACACCAAATATTGCTGATGCCGCCATTGCTACAAGCAAAGCAGGGAAGAATCCAAGCCCCCATCCAGTTATGGCAAAAAAACCAATAAATGCACCAACCATAAATACATCGCCATGAGCAAAATTTATTAATTTTATAATTCCGTAAACCATTGTGTATCCTAATGCTATTAAAGCATAGATACTACCTAAAGATATCCCATTTACTAGTTGCTGTACCCATTCCATTTTGTTTTTCACTCCCCTATTAACTAAATTATTGATACTATTTCTTTATATAAAAAGAAAAACTCCCATCAGTACCACTGATGGTTCATACAAATATATAAGCTACTCTGCCAAAAACCCTCATCAACCGTATCCAATTTAGGAATTTTATCCCTTTTTCGCGATATAAACAGAAAATAGGGAGGATAATCCCCCCCCCATCTCTCCGTCTTTGTTTTTAAGGATTTACTTTTGTTTTAAAGGATTGGTTTCCATCTTTATATTCTAAAATAGTTGCTGATTTTACTGGATTATGATCTTTATCGATTGATATTGTTCCAGTGATTAAAGATAAATCTTTTGTTTCAGCTAAAGCTTTTTGTATTTTCACAGAGTCTGTGCTTCCAGCTCGTTGGATTGCATCTTTTAATAAATAAACAGAATCATATCCTAATGCATTAAAAGCATCTGGCTCTTTATCTTTATTTTTTTCTTTAAATGAACTGATAAACTTCTGAATTTTCGGATCAGGATCTACAGTTGAATAATGGTTGATAATAAATGTATTGTTTAAAGCATCTTTTCCAGCAAGCTCTACAAGTTTTGGTGATGCCCAACCATCTCCACCCATTAATGGGGCAGTAATTCCTAAATCACGAGCTTGTTTTACAATTAGTCCCACTTCTTCATAGTATCCTGGGATAAAGATAAAATCTGGCTTTTTCCCTTTAATACGCGTTAATGTTGAAGTAAAATCTGTATCTTTTGCTACATATGCTTCTTCTGACACAATCTTACCGCCGTTTGCAGTAAACGTTTCTTTAAAGGAAGCCGCTAATCCTTTTGCATAATCACTAGAGCTATCAGCAAAAATAGCCGCATTTTTAATGTTTAATTCTTTTGTTGCAAAGTTTGAAGCAACAATACCTTGGAAAGGATCAATAAAACAAGTACGGAAAACATAATCATTTACTTTTCCATTGTTTACCGTAACATTTGGTGCTGTAGCAGCTGGAGCCAATAAAACTGTTTTATTGTCACTTGCAATTTGCGCTTGGGCAACTGTATCTCCACTTGTCGCTGCACCGATAATAGCTGATACTTTATCTTGAGTAATTAATTTCAGTGCTCCGTTAGTTGCTTCTGTTAAATCTGATTTATTATCGACTTTAATTGGCTTGATTTTTTTCCCGTCAATCCCGCCATCTGCATTAATTTCATCTATCGCAAGATCAATCCCGTCTTCTAATGATTGTCCATAAGAAGCAACCGCTCCAGATAATTCTAAGTTTACTCCGATTTTAATTTCATCCTCAGACGACTTGTTAGATCCTCCTGCACCACAACCAGATAAAATACCTGCTGCTAATGTAGAAGCCATTAATAAAACTTTTAGTTGTTTCTTCATATGAGTTCCCCTTCTTTTCTTCTGTAATTATCTTTTTAAGTATTCTGAAAATAACAAACATTCAAAATAAGTAATTAGTTATCTAAAAGTACATTTGCTATTGTAAAACAAAAATTTCATATTTGTCTAGTACAATTTTCAACTAGTCTGAAAATTGTTAAGAAAACCTAACCACTTACTCCAACATCAATGATGCTGTAAAATTAGCTATTTTAAAGAGATCATTGTAATAAACAAACTTCATATTTGTTCAAAGCCTAGTTTTTTAACAAATATGAATTTTATGTGAACTCTATAATAACGCGTTTGAATAGCCATTAACAAGATGAACAAAAATTCAGTTATAAGAACTAACATATTAAGTACATATATTTCTATTTATTTCAAATTAAGCATTTTTATAGCGAATGAAATGGATTTTACGTTAACTTTTCTTCCATATTGTTAGCAAAAATTGATTGTAGATTTTTATTTATATAAAAAGTATTTTTTTAATTATTACCGAGTTTCTTCCTATTATATATGCTTTTTTAGTTAGAGGTTTTCAGCATTACACATGTAGGTTTTTATAGTTTTTTATGAGACGATCTATTTTCTTCCTTTCAAAGACCTTATATATATATGTAAAGAATACTAACAAACTATTAAGAAGTTGCAATATTATTATTTAGATTTATTTGGATAAAATAGGGTAAAAAATAATAATACGATCATTAAAGGGGTGTAAAGCATTGAAGTATACGATACTAGCAGCATTAATAGGTGGAACCATTGTCTTAACAAGCTGTCAAAATAACCATACTAATTTGCAGAATAATAAAGATAGTCAATATAATACAAACCAAAACAAAGAGGAGCATGTTGGAGCCACTAAGGAAGATGAAACAACAAGCAATGCAAGTCAACCTGCTAAAAATAGTAGCTCTTCATCATCAAAGGATACGACTGCGTCTATTAAAAACCAACTAAAAATGGAAGGAGCACTCCTCCCTACCATTTTTCCTATTTCAAAAAATGGTTATTTAGCAGCGAAAATAGCAGAAAATACACTAGACTCCTATAGCGTTAATTTTTATCAAACAGATAAAAAAACAGCTGTAAATGATTCTTCGCTTGATACAAATAAAGAAATTCCTTTATTCGCTTCCTTTTCAGCGAAAAAATATACTAATGATAGCGCCGATAAACAAAAAGATCTTTTCTCAACCACTACAAATGTCGATCAAATACCAGATGAAATGGCCGTTGATCTCGGACATGGCATAAAAGGTATAACGGAAGGAGCAGCCGGCCATAAATATTTAGCTTGGCAAGAAGGAAGATGGATTTTGCAAATTGAATCACTCTCAGTAGATAATTTAGATCAAGTTGGCATCGCAAAAAAAATGGTAGCATATTTAGAAAAACATAGCTTGCCTGTTCCTCATGACAAAGGAAGAGTAAAAGTTAACTATAAACAAGGTGGCGACAAAGTGGAGGTTTCTATCTATTGGCAGAATGGAGAAACTGTTTATCAATTAGAAACAGAAGAAGTTCCAAACAACGCCTTAATGATGGCTGTTTCTGTAGAATAGAACATCAGAAATGAAGAGAATATAAGAGCGCTTTTCCTTTTCAATCGGATAGGTTATTTAACAAGAGGAAATAGGTGGTGAGCCTCGCTCATGCGTGGTTCACCACCTATTTCCTTCTTCGTGTATTCAGGCTGTCCCATTAAAGCCATACATATTTCTAGTGCATTCTGTGGATTTATATCATCTTAGTTTTTACCTTATCAGAATCTATTCTTTTTGCATTTATTAAAGTTACTTGCTACACTTCACTACTAATATTTTGATATTTCAATATAATAAATCGCCTACTTCTTATCAAAACATTAATACTACTACCACTTCACAAAATTCAACGTTGTTCTACGAAAATGTGCCGCTTGTGTCTATTTCTATAAGGTGGATGTTTTTACCCTTTCAGCGACAGCAACTAATTGATTAAACGGCTTGATTGAAGTGGAGGGTGCGTAAAGAATTAGCGGGTTAGATGAGACCTAAGCAGGCGCAGCTTCTCGCACGCCCCACGGAAAGCAAGTCACTATTTATAAGAAATAATAGTAGAAAGCCACCTTAAAAGACTAATTAATCACCCTTTTCTAATTGCTCTAAACCAAGTTACGGCAATACATGAAGAGGAATTTATACTTGCAAAGTTTAAGATGATTAGGTTAATATTTACTCTTCTTTTTATAGTTTTTCCTCTTTGTGATATTGACAGATAAATCAAAGAATACTATCATGAAAGTATCTATAAATGATTATCATTCTCAACAAAATACCTTAATAAGAAGGAGGGATATAATGGTTCGACTATATACGGAAGATATTAGCATTGGTTATGGAGAGCAGTTGATTGTAAAAGATCTCTGCGTAGAGATACCAGATAAAAAAATCACCACTATTATTGGTTCAAATGGTTGTGGTAAGTCCACCTTATTAAAGGCAATTACTCGAATTATATCCCATCAATCTGGCTCCGTTGTTTTAGATGGAGAAAACATCTCAAAAGTTAACACCAAAATTTTGGCAAAGAAGATGGCTATTCTTCCTCAAACTCCAGAAACAGTATCAGGATTAACAGTTGGAGAACTCGTTTCATATGGAAGATTCCCACATCAAAAAGGATTTGGGAAATTAACACCTAAAGATGTGGAAGCAATTGACTGGGCATTAGAAGTAACAAATACAAAAGAATTTAAATATCGTCCTGTTGACGCTTTATCTGGCGGTCAAAGACAACGAGTTTGGATTGCGATGGCACTTGCACAAGAGACAGATATTATTTTTCTTGATGAGCCTACCACTTATTTAGACATGGCTCACCAATTAGAAGTGTTGGAGTTATTGCAAAAGCTGAATATTGAGCAGGAAAGAACGATTATCATGGTATTACATGATCTTAATCAAGCAGCTCGATTTGCTGATTATATCGTAGCACTGAAAGATGGGAAAGTTGTAAAAGCCGGCCATTGCGAAGAGATTATTACCCATGAGGTACTTGAGGAAGTATTTCAAATTGATGCTGAGATTGGCAGAGATCCACGAACAAAAAAACCAATGTGTCTTACTTACCATCTAATTAAGAAAGAAAACCCCAAATACGAAAAAGCTCTTAATCACAGTTACTCTAACCTTAGCGTTAGTTATTAGTACTTAAAGGACCAAACCATAAAAAACTAAAAACACAATAAAACATATAAAAATTCCATCCGTTAAAAATTCTAACACTGGAATTTCAACCCAAACTTTCAAACACTTTTTCTTTCTGACTATTGTTTAAAGGCAGCATTATTTGATGAATTTCATTTAATGCTGCCTTTTTTGGCTAGATTCATACAAAAAAATTATTTCAATATAAAGTTTTTGAATCTGCAATTGGAACATTACTTGTTTTTTTGATTAAGTTCATAAAAAGAACTGGTTTTAATTCAATTAAAAAGGGAATTAAAAGAACAAATGGCAAAAGTTAAGGTGAATATCTCAGAAAGCTTTTAAAACGAGAAGGCTTTTTAAAAGCGAAGAGTAAGTATCATAAAGTAAGTCTTAAACTTTTAGGATAAATGAAGACGTTTATCTAATGGAGCTGGCAGGATTCGAGTCAATTGATGTTGCCATTTGCTTTCACAAATTATTTACCATTGTTCTATATTCACTCCATGTTGCCAATTATTCAAAATATATATAATTTCTTCTTCCTTCTTTTTAGGTACGATCTTTTAAAAGAAGTAGGATTTTGAAATGTTCAATTGAATTGGGTTAGTAAAAATTCCTTGAGTGGAGCCAATTGAAAAAATACGCTACTGATTGTGATCATGGAATGTAAAAAAAGAGCCACTTTTATTTGAGGAGGAGTAATGAATAAAATGAATCAACCGTTAGAAAGCAGCATTGATCCAGGGGACTCCCCTAATCAAAAGCGGAACCTAAAAAAAATTGCCATAATTTCCACCTTTGGAGGACTTCTCTTTGGATTTGATACTGGAGTAATTAATGGAGCTTTGCCTTTTATGGCTAGACCATCTGAACTTAATCTTAATGCCTTTACTGAAGGACTTGTCACAAGTTCACTCTTATTCGGAGCAGCTTTTGGGGCCATGTTTAGCGGGCGACTTTCTGATACAATAGGTCGAAGAAAAATCATTCTTTATCTTGCAATAATTTTTCTTGTCGCTACTCTAGGATGCAGCTTTGCACCGAATGTACCCATTATGGTCGGTTTCCGTTTCTTGCTCGGTTTAGCAGTTGGAGGGGCTTCTGTAGCTGTACCTACCTTTTTGGCAGAAATGTCACCTACAGAACTTCGAGGACAGATGGTTACACAGAATGAGTTAATGATTGTAACAGGACAGCTGCTTGCTTATATTACCAATGCAACCATTGCCCACACAATGGACGGCGCAAGTCATGTTTGGAGATATATGTTAGTCATTGCAACGATTCCAGCAATTGCTTTATGGCTCGGAATGCTGATCGTACCTGAAAGTCCAAGATGGTATGCTACACAGGGTAGATTTAAAGATGCCTTTCGGGTTTTAAAATATATTCGTAAAGAAAAAAGGGCAAAGGAAGAACTAAAACAAATTAAAAAAGCTATTACAGTAAAATCACAATTAGAGAAAGCCAGCTTTAAGGATCTTAAAGAACCGTGGGTTCGAAGGATTGTTTTTATTGGCATTGGCATTGCTATTGTACAACAAGCAACAGGGGTTAACTCCATTATGTACTATGGAACACATATCCTTCAAACTTCTGGGTTTACTACAGAGGGCGCACTTATTGCCAATATTGCCAACGGAGCTATTTCTGTAATCGCTACAATTGTCGGTATTATATTACTAGGTAAAGTAGGAAGAAGACCTATGTTAATTACCGGTCTCATCGGAACCACAACCTCTCTCCTACTGATTGGCATCCTTTCCATTACATTACATGGTACATCTGTTCTTCCTTATATCATGCTATTACTAACAGTAACATTCTTGTCGTTTCAACAAGGTGCTGTTTCTCCAGTAACATGGTTAATGCTTTCTGAAATATTCCCCTTAAAAATAAGAGGAATTGGCATGGGAATCACCGTTTTTTGTTTATGGATTATGAATTTTCTTGTTGGGTTGATTTTCCCTATACTACTCGAAAAAATAGGGTTATCATTCACGTTCTTCTTATTTTTTGTTTTAGGCTTATTCTCAATAGGATTTATTAAAAAATATTTACCAGAAACTAAAGGACAAACGCTTGAACAATTAGAACAATATTTCCAAAATTATAATACGAAAAGAAGCAATGTTAACAAATCAAAAATAGGGGATGCCCCTATAAAAGAATAAAGAAAAAAACTCCCAGCTCCAATGGGAGTTTTTTGTCCATTAAGAAGTTAGGATACTTCTAATGGAAAAGTAATGATAACTGTTGTCCCCTCTCCTTTTTTGCTTATAAAGTGAATATTCCCATTGTATTTTTCTACAATATTAAAACAGATCATCATGCCTAGACCTGTTCCTTTACTTTTTAATGAATAAAAGGGTGTTCCCAATGAGCGAATCTCTTCTTCCCCCATTCCTATCCCTTGATCAATCACTCTAATTTCAACTGTTTTTTTATGTTTTTCTATCTCTATTTCAACAGACTGTCCATCGTTGGATGCCTCTATTGCATTTTTTATCAAGTTAATCATCAACTGCTTAAATTCTATTAAATTGATGATGATAAAACAGTTTTCTGTTGTGTTGACATTAATATTATTATCTCTTAGCAGACCATATGAGGTAATTAAATCAGTGACACTCTTAAGTGCAGCAGTCACATCTGCTTGTTCTGTTTTTTTATCCTTATCTGGTTTTGCCACCATAAGAAATTGAGATATAACTTGTTCTGCTACCTCTAATTCCTCACACATTAAGGTGAAATTCCTTTTCGTCTGCTCGTTCAACGCTTCATCTTTTTCATATAATTGTAAAAACCCTTTTACTACCGTTAAAGGATTCCTTATTTCATGGGCAACTGCTGCTGCAAGCTGGCCGGTGGTTTTTAATCGCTCTGATTGCTGTAATTGCTCGTAATATAGTTGCTGTTTTTTTACTCTTGCAAAAGTTAGCTGAAAGATAAAATATAAAATAGCCTGGCTTCCAACAAAATTTATTATATTACCAACAATGTTTATTTCCATATACGTATATATTGAGTTATTTTCCAAAACAAGGATATAACTGTACATAATTATGTACAAAAGAACATTAAGAACTAACGAAAAATAGAATAATTCTGCATCAAAAAACAGGATAGAAAGAGCCGGTATGAAACAAATAAAAATAAAACTGGACCATGTCTCTGGATATAGATAAAACAAACCATAAAAATAAGAAGATCCAATTATCATAATCAGTTTTCTTACCATGGAAGTTTCACTTCTAGGATAAATAAGTAGTAATATCGAAAGAATCACCACTAATACAATATGTAAAAAGTGTCCTATACTTAAATGTTCCACTTTGGAAAAGCTAGCCATAATTCCTGCTACCATAAGAATAATAATTATTATCATGAAACGGTAATAGAATTTCTGATCTATATCGTCATATTGCTTCATTATTAAAACACCTTTTTTTATAATATGTATTTTCCATCCATTGTAATAATCGGAAAACAGTTAGTATCTTTTTTCTTTTATTATATTTTTTTCCAATTATCATTAGTATACCATTCTTTGATTGTTTATTTCTCTTTTACCGAGGAAATATAACCATTTATCGGTACAATAATAAACAAAATGATGGAAAGAACATGAACTTTCGATCCTAGTGCCTGTAAAAATAAATTCCTTGCAAAAAACTTTTGGGAATCAGATGGAAGGTTTTACTTCATTATAATATTTACTTTAACTTCATTTGAAGGAGAGAGTTTACATCCTTAAACAGGATTAGAGTACGTAAATCTTTGATGATAACGCTATTAAAAGTATCTTATGCTGTACGTTTATTACCTTTCTGCACTTTAATAGTTATAAACTCAAACTTCGCAGTTATAATTCCTCTTCATGTATTAGCATAACTTGGTTTAGAGCAATGAGAAAAGGATGATTGATTCGTCTTTTTAGGTGTTTTTTGCAAATATTATTCCTTATTAAATAGGGGCAAGATTCTCGTTTCAGGATGCTCGCTTTCCGTGGGGCGTGCGATGAGCCTCCTCGGCACTTTGCCTGCGGGGTCTCATCTAACCCGCTAATCCCACAGGAGTCTCGCACCTTACACTCCAATCAAGCCGTTTGATCAATTAGTTGCTGTCGTTGAACAATAACATAAAAAATCAAGGCTACTAGTATTTAGTAGTCTTACCTTGTAATGAAATTCGAAGACAAGAACTTATTCTAAAACAGGTTGCTTGTAACGAAGGGTGCGAAGACTCCTGCGGGAAATGTGGGAAGGCTGAGACCCCGCAAGGCAATGCCGAGGAGGCTCAGCTTCCACCCCGCGGAAAGCGAAGCAACCCGTAGTGGAAAGCAACCCCCACAATAAAAAACAAGCCTCTCATTTTATTGTTCTAAACCGAGTAATATCAAGGACTTGCAAACGAATTTGATGATGCGAAGTTTGAGTTTTAAAGTATAAATTTATTCCCATACTATCTGCCATGTAATATTAAACTTATCCGTTACCCACGCCACTTGTCGGAAGTGAAGTATAGGTTCTGGCCCCATCATTACGGTTCCATGTTTAGATAATTCTAAAAAAAGAGAATTAAATTCTGTTTGATCTTTACAATCAATTAATAGAGACGAAGCCCAAGTGAACTCTGGACAATACTTCTTTTCCATATCCATTACCATAAATTGCTGCCCCATCAACTCAAATAATCCATTAAGAACCTTCCCTTCTTCCCCTCTGTTTTCCTTTGAAATATGCGAAAGCGATAATAATTTAGAGTTTGGAAAAACAGAAATGTAATAATTCATTGCTTCCTCCGCGTTTCCACAAAAGGTTAAAAACGGTGTGATTCGTTGTTTAAAGTTTGTCATGATAATGCCTCCTTCTTTTATACAAATCTATTGTCATTCTATTAGAAAACAAAAACTGCAACAGCTCTTCTTTATGAAGATTACAAAAAAGAGTAGATTTATTGCTATCATACTATATATCGTTAGCTAAAACTGCTCATTTTAATAGAATAGCTACTAATTAATTCTTCCTATGTATTATTCTTATATAATACTTTCCCATCTTCCTATTTACTTTTTCACGTTTTCGCGTTGAAGTGCTAAAAAAAGTTATTGACGCTTATCTGAATATTTTCTATAATTAATTCCAAAATCAAAGCGATTGGGGATTACTACCGTGAAGGAATTTTTTAATAAATTATTAACTGGGATGAGTATCGGAATTGTAGTTTCATTAATACCAAATGCATTATTAGGTGAACTATTAAAACTATTGATTCCCTCCTTTCCAGCATTGCAGCATATATTAGATCTGACGACTATTATAATGAGTTTATTACCGGTTATGATTGGCGTAATGGTTGGCATTACCTTTAAATTAACCTCTATTCAAACAGCTAGTGTTGGCATTGCCGCAATGGTCGGAAGTGGTGCTATTCAGAAAACAACAGAAGGTTTATTTGCATTAAATGGAATTGGCATTGTTGTCAATACAGGACTAACAGCAGCATTGGCAGTGGTATTTGTGCAATTTATTGGAGATCGTTTAAAGGAATATTCGATTCTTCTCCTGCCAACTTTAAGCATCCTGATTCCTGGTATGATCGGCTACTTAATCCTACCATTTGTAAAGTCTTCTACCGGTTTAATCGGTGTTGGCATTGCTAACATTACTTCCTTACAGCCAATAGTAATGGGGATGTTGATTTCAATCGTTTTTTGCATCATTATCCTTTCTCCTATTTCGACTGTCGGTGTCGCTACAGTCATCTCACTATCTGGAATAGGTTCAGGAGCCGCTAACTTAGGCATCGTAGCAGCAGGCATTGGATTAGCTATTGCCAGCTACAAAGCTAATGCACTTGGGACTGCGTTAGCTCATGTACTTGGTTCTCCAAAAATTCAAATGCGAAACTTCTTTATGAAGCCAAAAATTATTATTCCTATGCTAATTACAGCAGGATTTTTAGGAGCATTAGCAGGACTTTTTAATATTCAAGGTACACCATACAGCGCTGGTTTTGGTTTATCCGGTTTAGTAGGACCATTAAACTATATGCATTTAGCTGAAGGTGGCTGGACAACAGAAAATATTCTGATTATGATAAGCACATTCTTTATTCTTCCTTTCCTCTTAAATGTTGTACTTATTTATGTATTTACGAAAAAATTCAAGATCATAAAATCAGATGATTATAAATTACATTTTGATTGATCAATATATAAAAGGCGGCCATGCCATAAATTTGTAATAACTTATGGCATGACCGCCTGTCTGTATTCTTTTATCATTCTTATCTCTTTTGTTTCTTATGGAACAATTCTACTTTAAAAATCCAGAACAGTTAGTCACTTGTTTATTAGGAAGAAAGCCAGCCTTATGATTTTGCAGAAAAATATTGCTTAAGCAATATTTGATTTTGCACGATATCTTCAAGTGTATATTGATCAAGAACCTTTAAAAATTGCTCTAATGCTTCACTGAATAAATGCTTTAACGAGCAGACTGGTGTAATAATACATTTATCTTGGTGTTCAAAACATTCCACAAGATAAAAATCTTCTTCTGTCCTGCGAACCACTTCCCCTATATTAATGGCAGAAGGATCCATCGCTAAACGCATTCCCCCATTTCTCCCTCGTATTGTTTCAATATATTCCATTTTTCCTAAATTATAAATAACCTTCATAAGATGGTTTTTAGAAATATTATATGTTTCCGCGATTTCTTTTATATTTACTAGCCTCTTCTCATTATCAGTTGCCAAGTAAATTAATACTCGCAACGAATAATCTGTATAACTAGTTAATCTCAACTTTTCTACCTCCATTCCATCCAAATAAGTTATTATGTTTTTCATAGTGTAAATGTGAACATTTTGTTAAATCATTCATAGAAAAACCTAAAAGATGTATTTAAAATATTGCTTTTTCGCATTATCCATACTAGTATGATGATATATTAAAAATACTACTTTAAAAAGAGGGGTTAATTATGCTATCTAAGAAAACAATCGAAATCATTAAATCTACCGTTCCCGTATTAGAAGTACACGGTACTAAAATCACTACTGTTTTTTACAAAAATATGTTTACTGCACATCCTGAATTATTAAATATCTTTAATCACAGCAATCAAAAACAAGGGAGACAACAAACAGCATTAGCAAATACTATCCTTGCTGCAGCAAAGTATATTGATAACCTAGAAACTATTATACCTCTCGTAAAACAAATAGCCCACAAACATCGCAGTTTAGCAGTAAAAGCTGAACATTATCCAATTGTTGGAGAATTTTTACTTAAAGCCATTAAAGAAGTCCTTGGAGAGGCTG
This sequence comes from Niallia sp. WK069_GA_01, assembly GCF_983173855.1. Taxonomy (NCBI): domain Bacteria; kingdom Bacillati; phylum Bacillota; class Bacilli; order Caryophanales; family Bacillaceae; genus Niallia; species Niallia sp. WK069_GA_01. The sequence continues at coordinate 318,075 of NZ_OZ470138.1, read as the reverse complement.
CTACAGATGACATTATTAATGCTTGGGCAGAAACCTACGGTGCTATCGCAGAAGTCTTTATTAATATCGAAAAAGAAATGTATGCAGAAGCAGCTGTTCAAGAAGGGGGTTGGGCTGATTATAAAAACTTTAAAGTAACGAATAAAGTAAAAGAAAGCGAATGTATTACGTCCTTTTATTTCACAGCAGAGGATGAAACGGATCTTCCTATTTTCAAACCTGGTCAATATATCACCATTCGCCTAGCTATCCCAGGTGAAGAATATTTATTTAACCGTCAATACAGTTTGTCTGCTGCTCCTAATAAAAAATACTTCCGTATCTCTGTAAAAAGAGAAGCAGAAGATAACACACCAAATGGAATCGTGTCTAATTATCTCCATGATCATGTTAAACAAGGAGATGTATTGGAAGTTACCATACCCGCTGGAGAATTTACTTTAGACAGCAGTAAAACAGATAGACCAATCGTATTCCTATCAGGCGGTGTGGGAATCACCCCATTTATGAGCATGCTTACTAATATTGCTGATACACATCCTGAACAACTAGTGGAGTTTATCCATGCTTCAAAAAGTGGAAATGTACAGGCTTTTAAAGAAGAATTAAACATGCTATCAAAAAAAATGCCGAATCTTCGTTTAGCTTTTATTTACGACAATCCTTCCGATGAAGATAAACTGGATATCCATTTTAAAAAACAAGGATTGATTGATCATGACTGGCTGCATAATACTATTCAAGAAAAAAATGCCGATTATTATTTATGTGGACCTGTACCCTTCTTAAGAAACGTTATCTTACATTTAAAGAAAATGGATATTGATGACTCTGCGATTCATTACGAGTTTTTTGGTCCATCTGTTCAATTAGAAAATTAAACCCATACAAACTCTAATTACTTTTTAAGCTGTCCTGCTTTAAACTCGCACCTATGTCAAAGAGACATGAAAAAAAAGATTCAATCAACTAGAAGTGATCCCTATACTGTTCAGGGGTCATCTTTTTAAGTTCTACTGATATCGATAGTCTACCTCAACGCTTAGATTAAAAACAACCCCTCTTCTAGACATAGATTGGGCTAGACCATATTTTTTAATAACTTTTGATATCTTGGACTGGTGTAATGGCTTCCCTTGGCAGAGTGGATAAAGGAATCTTCATGTAAAGTTACCTTCTGGTTGTTGATTAATTTATGAATCACCTTCATTGCGATGACTACAGTGATACCCTTAGAAATACAGCTCCGAGGAGTAAACTTTGATAAAAAAATGTGAAAGATGTTAAAGTAACTTATTCACATGTAAAAATTTACCATTGTCATTTTCGTCCTTTTTACCAAAAAAGACAAGCCAATTTCGTCATTTCCATTGTGAAATTGTGGATAACTACTTTTCTCTTTCCCAACACCACATCCTTTTGTTATAATTATGACACTAGGTAAATCTAATTTGCATTGGTTTTCCCAGTTGTACTATATCCTCGTTTGTTAGTGTTTGCCCGCGAAAGGCTTCTAACAGTCGCGAGGATATTTCTTTTACCGTTTTTTTGACGCGCTTCAATGCTTTCGACCCTTGCTCATGAAGCACCATTATGATTTCTGTAATCTGGGCCAATAAATAATGATTTTTCATGGCATTGTAATTTTTACTGCTTGCGTGTTGAATGTGATAGCGTAGGTTTTTTTGTCTGTTAAATCCCTCGTTTTCTATTTTCCAACGGCTTCGTCCAGTGTTAACGAGCCTTTTGGCATTCTTTTTTGTGATTTTTATGTTGGTAAGGAAAAGAAACTTTTGTTTTCCCTTTTTCGTTTCCATTTCGTATTCCAGCACACTTTGTTGATGTTCCCTATAAACAATTCCGTTCACCCAAGTAATTCTTCCTTGTTGGCTATCTTCATTTATATTCAAGACATTGTCTTCCATATTTTTTAATACCTGAAACTCACTGGCAATACTTTTGATGCGATCTTCCTTGAATCGAAATAAATAGTTCCACTTATATTTCTTGCATTGGTTAAAGACCTTTTCACACGCATAAAGACTATCGGCAATGATACAGATGGGCAGCCGTTTGAATGTGTCTTTAAGTCTTGTAGCCAATCGATAAAAAGCATTTAGTTCACAATCTTGTTTCTCCACGTCTTCCGATTCATTTTCAATAAACGCTGAGTCAACACTCAGCACCATATCTCCAACAACCAATTTAGCTTCTAGGACGTGATGCATATAGATGGTCTTTGTTTTTTCTTCACCCGTTTCCTTATCCTTTTCCTTGTAATTTCGTCTCAAGCAGTGGTCACAATGCTTTACATTAAACGTGAAAATGCCTGTACCATCAATGATAACGCCCCAATATTTCCCCTCCATCCGATAAGAATCAAAGCACCTCTTTTTCAATAATTCTTTGATCATGTACGTTCGGATATGTTCAAGTTCTGCTGGTTTCAACCGAGAAAGAAAATTATTGATTGTATCATAGTGGGGTAATTCTTCCAAATGTTCAATCCCTAAAATTTTTCCTATATTTTCGATGCACTCGTCCTTGTTGAATTCATTCGTCCTTTCACGCATGCTTTTTAGATTACAGGTGTTTTTTAAAATAACCATCATCAAAAGGACTTCTGGGTCATAAATGGTATAACCCTGGTGTCTTGGATCCTTTACTTTTTTAAGCAACTTACTAAAATCTTTAAAAAAGTGTTTCTGCGTTTTTAGAAACTCGAATAAAAAGTTTATCCCTTTTTCTTTATCACGTTTGTCTTTTCTAGTTATCATAAAAAAACTCCTCCCAAATATCAATATAATAGGGTTTTGTATATCCTAATTATCCTATATTTGGCGAGTGTTAGGTTGGAATTATCTCGAAAAACTTTTACTCTTCAGAGCTGCTTAGAAATAGGATAAACTTGACAACAAATTATAATTAAAACCACCAGAACTGGTGGTTTGCTCTGCGGCTGAGAGCCTCTCTTACCAGCCTAGGTCTTAAAGGCCCGCTGATAAGATAAGGTCTCCCTCTTGCACCACATTCACTCACTAACTCTAAAGAATTTCTTTATTTCTTTTTATATTTCAAGGGTCATAATCTTCGAACAATGTTAACTGGTCACCCCTATAGTCTTCTTTTAGCTGATTCTTAATATATTCTTGTATTTGCTTTTTATTTAACTTCTGTCGTAAATTTAGCCATAGAAAAACTGCACCTCCAATTGATAGATTGTGTCTAACAATTGGGGTGCAGTTCATAGTTAGTGGTTTTCAACAAAAACAGGCTATTCAGTTTGGAACAGCCTGTCAGAGTACCAAAAAAGTATGCTTGTAAAATTTCAGGATCGCATGATGCAAGTTAATCGGTGTTGGCACTGGACTTGGCATACTTAGTTGCTTTTACTTTAGTCGTTGGTCCTTGTTATCGGGAATGAGCACCTCAAAAAAACAGGGAGTGACGAAGAGAGCAAACCTTTTTCCAGCAGCCTGGTTTTTATTTTAACTCGTTACAGCAATAATGCCCTCTTCTTCATCCAACACAAGCTTTATTCCGATATACGGATCAATATTAATATATTCATCCATCCACAATCGTAAAGCTTCTATTATATTCTGTGTAATTAGTACTTGCTTGCGCCCATGAACATATGCCTCTGCTGAAAATCCATAATCATCATCATACATTAATTCCACTTCTACTTCTTGTGTCTCTACTTTCTTTTTCCGGGAAATATATACACATACCGCATTAATAATATCTTGCTCAGGAATGATTAGTTTCTCCAAGAATTTGCTTCCTCTTTTCTTTTGTTTTTAATATAAGAGAAGATTTTGCGAATGATACCAATTACCAGCATAATTGCAATGATATTAATCATAAACCCTAACAGCGAACCTAATACTCCCATATTGGCAAATAAACTACCAAATAGTAAACCCGCCAGTCCTCCAACCATCAAACCTCGCATTAATCCGCCAGAAAAGAAGCCTTTCTTACTCTTGTTTGTTTGGGCAGAGTTCGTATTATTTGTTTTCTTCTTTTGGAAGAAAGAGTTTGTATTCGATTTTGAATTAGATGAATTAAAGCTCTTCTTGCCAGACTTATATGATTTTGCTTCAACGGTAGTTGTTTGATTATGAAATAACGCATTTCCTACAGGTGAGAATAAAAGTGTTACGGTTAATAATGCTGCAAATATTTTTTTCATGATAAAGTAAGCCTCCAGTATGTTTATTATTATATTACATTTCATTTATTGGTTCGCTCAGCCTATTAAATGATCTTTCTCCTCCTTTAGGCAAATCAAGCACCTTCTTGATTTCTTTTAGTTGTTTTGTTTTAAAACAACAAAAGACCTTTACCAATTAATTGGCAAAGGTCTGTAATAGACATATTTATCCCTTCACCTAATTTGGCAAAGGTCTCGCAAACAACATAATTGTTGCCAGTTAGGCCGGTGATTAAAAAATCACGTATTGACGACATAACTGTAAGCTACTCCCCTTTGGAGTATTTAAATAACTTTATAAACTTATTTTATTATAATTACACGAAAACGTCAACAATTACCTTACCTTGCTATGGTTGCGGAGATTTTTATGAAAACCATTTTGCTTACGTCTGTTTGCAATATAAAAAGTTAGGTTATAAAAGAATCCAGCATACTGCCTTTTTTAAAAGATAAGAAAGCATAAAATTTTTAAAATGTGAAGTCTGTCTAGCATCAGATCTGTTCAAGGCGCCCCGCGCTTTTCTTAGTATGATTCTACTTTTTATTTTTCAAAAAATACGTTTTATTGCGGTTCTTATGCCAGCTGTTTCACTATATGGCCAGCTTGTTTTTTTGCTGCCAATAGGTTCGGTATAAGTATTCCAATTAAAATGAAGATAATTCCTAACCACTGTAATAGGGTTACCGATTCATGTACAAAGATAATAGAAGCAATTGCTACTGTTGGAAGCTCAATACTGCTTAAAATGGTACTAAGGCCTGCACCAATTTTTGGGGATCCGACAGAAAAGAAAATAATTGGCAGAATAACACCGAATACACCAAGGAATAAAGCATAAATCCAAAGTCCACTTTGCATCGCCCCATTGACAATAAAGGCTGGGGGAAATAGAAAGCATGTTATAAGCATAGCACCTGTTGTCATAATAAAACTTTTCGTATATACCGGAACCTCTATTGCGACACGACTATTCAAAAATACGAAGAAAGCAAATGAACATGCTGCTACTAGCCCAAGTACCATCCCAAGCAGCGAATAATGATGAGCATTTCCATCTACAACGCCTGCTGCAAACAATGTGCCTACAAATAATACCCCAATAGACAGAAGTTTTTCTTTACTAGGAAACTTCTTATTTATAATGGATTCGATCATAACCCCCATCCAAGTAAATTGAAACATAAATACAATCGCTATTGATGCTGACAATTCTCTGACTGCAAATCCATATGATATAGTCGTTATACTCATTGGTATTGCTATGATTAAAAGGGAAATCCATTTTTTTTCGACGCCCTATAAGGAGAAAAAACAAGAACCAGTAAGAATAAGCCTAACCAGCCAAATATATATTGTCCTCCTATTAATTCCTCAATGGAAAATCCATTGTTAATACCAATTTTTATAACGGTTGAAAGCAATCCATAACAAATACCTCCAGCTAAAACGATAAGAGAATATTTAAATTTTTGCATGCTAACGCCTCCATTTAATTCAAAATCGAAGTATCCTTTCCTTAAATTTTTACGCAAAAAAACCCATCATCCTAAAAAGGACAATGGGTGAACGAAACAGAGCAACTACTCTACAAAATTTCACCACTCACAAAGAAAAGCGGAAGCACCTTGAAAGGCCCGAAGAAAAATGTTCTCTTGCCTCCAAAAGTGTTCTTTACTTTTAGAGGCAAGAGGTTATCTTTCACAGGGCCTAGGTGCTGGAGCTAGACAATAGAAAAGCGGAAGCACCTTGAAAGGCCCGAAGAAAAATGTTCTCTTGCCTCCAAAAGTGTTCTTTACTTTTAGAGGCAAGAGGTTATCTTTCACAGGGCCTAGGTGCTGGAGCTAGACAATAGAAAAGCGGAAGCACCTTGAAAAGACCCGAAGAAAAATGTTCTCTTGACTCCAAAAGTGTTCTTTACTTTTAGTAGAAGAATTATTTTCTTTTACCTGGTGTTCATCTACATTTCAAAAGTGAGTTTGCGATTTATTGATACTTCCTTTTCATTTTATCAGTATTTTCTTTGCAAAGCCAATGAAAATCGGAAGAATCTCCTTGATACAACCATTTCATTTCCATCTTATTTTTTGTCATTAAATTTTTACATCTGGTCCTTATAACTAATTATTGAGTGAAAATTTAGATATATTACACATACAATAATATTCTAAACATGATAATATATGTGCAAGGATAGTTATGTTATAAAAGCTTACATTAGTCTATTAACTTACTTTTTTTCTTTATAGAATACTTTTACTATTAAAGATTTTTTAATAATAATATTAATAGGAAGGAAGGAATAACATGAGCTTAGAGGCATTAAATGAAAAAGTAAAAACCGATCTAGCTTATCTTAACTTTGGAGGTCCAGATTGGGTGCGCCCTCTTCATCATCCAGATGGCCATGTGTATGATGTCGTTATTATTGGCGGCGGGCAAAGCGGCCTAGGCATCGCCTTTGGTCTTTTACGAGAGCGAGTATCCAATATTCTTGTGTTAGATGAAAATATAGAAGGCTTAGAAGGACCATGGGAAACTTATGCACGTATGGTAACATTGCGCACACCTAAACATTTAACCTCCATTGATCTTGGTGTTCCTTCTTTAACATTCCGTTCATGGTGGGAAGCACAAGTTGGACCAGAAGGATGGGAAGAGGTAGACAAAATTCCTCGAGGAGATTGGATGAATTATTTGCGCTGGTATCGTAAGGTGCTTCAGCTCCCAGTCATAAATGAAGTAAAACTACATGAAATTGAACTGACAGAAGAGGGAATCCATCGTTTACATATTAAAGGAAACGGTGCTCCAGCTGATACCATACTTGCGCGCAAGGTAATTTTAGCAACTGGTATTCAAGGTGGTGGGGAATGGCATGTTCCACCAATGATATCTGAAAAATTGCCTGCTAGTCTTTATGCGCATACCTCTGAAACGATCGATTTTAATAAGCTGAAAGGGAAAAAAGTTGCTGTTTTAGGCGGTGGAGCTTCAGCGTATGATAATGCTAACTTTGCCCTATCGGAAGGTGTAGCAGAAGCACATGTATTTGTTCGCCGTAAAGAAATGCCAAGGATTAACCCTATTCGTCAAATGGAGGTTTCTGGATTAATCGAACGTTTTCCAGCTCTCTCTGATGCGGATAAGTATGCTGTGATTTCCCATTTCTTTCAACATAATCAGCCTCCAACAAACGATACATTTAATCGGGCAACCTCTTGGCCAGGATTTAATCTGCATTTAGGTGCGCCATGGCTAGATGTAGAAGCTACTATAGATGGAGCAGTTGTAACCACTCCACAAGGAAAATTCACCTTTGATTTCCTTATTATTAGCACAGGTTTACTGACCGATCCTGGATTACGTCCAGAGCTAAAGCTTGTAGAAAATCATATTTCCCGCTGGTCAGATCGTTATCAAGCTCCAGAGGAAATTGCAAGCCCAATTCTTGACGCTCATCCGTATTTAAGTACCGGATTTGCTTTTGTTAGTCGAGAGGAAGAAGGAAAAAAACTGCTGCATGGCTTATTTGCCTTTAACTATTCCGCTTTAATCAGCTGCGGTCTAGCTGCGTCTGCCTTATCGGGCATGCGCTACGGCATCCCACGAATCGTTTCTGCTGTTGCAGATGAGCTATTCTTAGATGACCGAGACAAAAATCTTAAAGACTTCTTGGAATATGATGTTCCCGAGTTTATTGGAGAATGGCCAAAAAAAGAAGTCACATCTTGATTATAGTAAGAAAAGCGCAGACGCCTTGCTCAGCCCCGAAGAAAAATATTCTCTTGCCTCTAAAAGTGTTCTTTATTTTAAGAGGCAAGAGGCAATACTCACTGGGGTTAGACGCTGGCCGGCTAAATACGCCACGTCCTTATGTCTTCGCCGGCACTTGTACATCCTGTACGGCGAAGCTAGACACTAATCTAAGTTGAAAAATTTTATACTTTTGAAAAAAGACAAGTCTATCCGCCTTGTCTTTTTTTCTGTTAAAAATATAGATAACCATTATAGCCACTGTAGCACCTCTATTTTCTTCCTTCCTTCTATTCAACTTAACTTTCTTCAAAAACTTAATAAAAAATAGTTTTTTTTCCAATAAAAAGGGTAACAAAAGGAAAGAATAGTTATTAATTAATACATACTTCAAAATAGGGAGGTTCTTGAATGACAAACAAAAAGACAGAACAATTGAAAAAGTATACAATCGATAATGAAGAAAAAGCTGGCTTAACGACTAATCAAGGACTGAAAATGGCAGAAGATGAATTTTCTTTAAAAGCAGGTCTTAGAGGTCCAACCTTAATGGAGGACTTTCATTTTCGTGAAAAAATGACCCATTTTGATCATGAGCGCATTCCAGAGCGGATTGTTCATGCCCGCGGTGTAGGAGCACATGGGGAATTCCAGCTATATGAATCATTAGAAAAATATACAAAAGCTGACTTTCTGAACGATACATCAAAAATAACGCCTGTGTTTGTTCGGTTCTCTACCGTACAAGGATCAAGAGGATCAAGTGATACAGTCCGCGATGTGCGCGGCTTTGCAACGAAGTTTTATACAGACGAAGGGAACTATGATTTAGTAGGAAATAATATCCCTGTTTTCTTCATTCAAGATGCGATTAAGTTCCCTGATTTTGTCCATGCTGTCAAACCAGAACCACATAATGAAATACCACAAGGTGCCAGTGCACACGATACTTTCTGGGACTTTGTCGGGCAAAATCCTGAATCAGCCCATATGGTTATGTGGGCGATGAGTGACCGTGCCATACCAAGAAGCTTACGGATGATGGAAGGATTTGGCGTGCATACGTTCCGATTAATCAATGCGGAAGGCAAAGCTCATTTTGTAAAATTCCATTGGAAGCCAGTTCTTGGCATGCACTCTCAAGTTTGGGATGAAGCACAAAAAACAGCAGGTAAAAATCCTGATTTCCATCGTCAAGATTTATATGAGGCCATTGAAAAAGGGGATTACCCTGAGTGGGAATTCGGTATACAGGTAATTCCGGAAGAAGAGGAATTCCGATTTGATTTTGATATATTAGATCCTACAAAGCTGTGGCCGGAAGAAGAGGTTCCTGTGAAGATTGTCGGCAAGATGACATTAAACCGGAATGTTGATAACTTTTTTGCAGAGACAGAACAAGTTGCATTCCATCCTGGTCATGTTGTTCCTGGCATCGACTTTTCCAACGATCCTCTGCTGCAGGGAAGATTATTTTCTTACACAGATACACAGCTTTCTCGCTTAGGTGGTCCTAATTTCCATCAAATTCCGATTAATAAGCCAGTATGTCCTTTTCACAATAATCAACGGGATGGCATGCACCAAACAACCATTCATCATGGACAAACAAGCTACCATAATAATAACTTAAATAATAATCAGCCAGAGCCCGTTCCAGCAGAAAAAGGCGGATACGAACACTACCAAGAAAAAATCGATGGCCGCAAAGTACGAGGTCGAAGTGAAAGCTTCTTAGATTTCTATTCACAGGCAAAATTATTTTACAACAGCCTTGCTTCCTATGAGCAGAAACATCTGAAAGATGCGCTTAGCTTTGAACTTGGCAAATGTAAATCAGCTGATGTAAAAAACAATGCTATTAGCGTATTAAACCATATTGACCGCCAAATTGCAGAAGAAGTTGCTGATAATATTGGCGCGTTATTGCCGAAAGAAAACCATGAAGTGAAGACGGATAAAAAATCCCCTGCGCTCAGCATGGCAAAAACGGTTAGAAAACCAGATACAAAAAATGTTGCGATTCTTATAAATGGAAAAGCAGATGCAGACCAATTAACAAAGTGGATAAAAACTCTCGCACAGCATAAAGTTAATTATAGTATTGTTGATAAAAAGGTCCACTCTTTAAATAATAAGCTTAAAGTAACGAACACATTTGATACAGCAGATTCCAGTTTGTTTGATGCAGCCGTATTAGTCAGCAGTGAAGCTTCCATTGCAACACCAGCATTAGAGTTTATTGAAATGACGTATAAACACTTTAAACCGCTGGCTGTTTCTATTGCTGATCCTAAGTCCTTGAATCAAAGCCGCGTTAAATTAAATGAACCTGGTGTTTATAACTTCTCCGATAAAACAATTTCAGATTTTGTTGATGGCATCGCCGAAGGACGTTTCTGGGATAGAGCACAGTAATTTTAAAAAACCTGATTTCAATGAAGATTTCAGGTTTTTTCGTTATTTTCCTAACTTTTTCTTCTCTACTGCATACTGTTCTGTCCTTTTCTTTATAAAATAGACATAAATGCTTGAGATTCATCATGAAATAAGTAGTAGTGATTTTTTATGGAAGCGAGGAAAAAATATGTATTACCCTCCTGTTAGAGAGATGAATAATCGCCTAAAGCGAAAAATGACCTTGTTCGGCGCCAGCATTCTATCCTTAGAACCAACTGTTGCAAAGCTTCAATTAGGGACAGTCACCGAAGCATTAGAGCTTGAGCAAGCGCAACAAGAAAATGCAAAAATAATTCAACAAGTAATCCAGGCCATCATGGGGATTGGCATTTCCCAGGAAAACATTCAAACAGCTGATTTTACTATTTTTCCGCAATATGATTACGTGGATAACAAACAGCAATTTAAAGGGTATCAGGTAACCCATATGCTTTCCATTACCGTTGAAAAACTGGAGCAAACGGGTGAAGTAATTGATACCGCTGTGCAAAATGGAGCAAACAGAGTTTCTTCTATCCAATTCACTGTTCTAAATAAAGATTTTTATTATAAACAAGCACTAAAAGCCGCACTTGAAGATGCTGTCACTAAAGCCAAGCTGATGGTAAAATCATTTCCAGTCACGCTCGACCCAATTCCAGTCAACATCATTGAACAAACAACAGAACCAACTCCCCTTCCCTATACCACCCTAGCAAAATCAGAGTTTGTTGGCGGAGTATCTACTACAATTGAACCAGGACAAATATCAATTGAAGCAAAAGTAGAAGTAGAGTTTCTTTATTATTCATAAAAAGCGCAGGGGCGGGGCGCCTTGATCCGCTCTGAAGAAAAACCTTTTAGAAAAAAAGAGGCTGTGACATAACTAAATAGATAATAGGTGAAGACGAACATTCTCTAATTTGGCACGTAAATGATTACTTCCCTATACTAGTTATTTATGTTTTTTAATCTAGTTAACTCAAACTTTGCACCTTCAAATTCGTTTGCAAGTCTTGATATTACTCGGTTTAAGAACAACAAAATGGGAAGCTTGTTTTTTAGTGTGGAGGTTGCTTTCCGCGGGGTTATGCTTGAGCCTCCTCACATTTCCCGCAGGAGTCTTCGCACCCTCCGTTACAAGCCACCTGTTTTAGAATAAGTTTTTGTCTTCGAATTTCATAACAAGATATGATTGCTAAACCATAGTAGCGTTGTTTTTTTAATGTTACTATTAAACGTTGTTCTACCAAAATATGCCGTTTTTAGTCTATTCTATAAGGTGGATGTTTTCACCAGTTCAACGACAGCAACTAGTGGACCAAGCGGCTTGATTGGTATGGAAGGTGGAAGACTCCTATGGGATTTGCGGGTTAGATGAGACCTAAGCAGGCGCACTCGCCGAGGACACTCATCGCACGCCCTACGGAAAGCAAGCCCCTATTTATAAGGAATAATGTTTGCAAAAAACACCACAAAAGATTAATCAATCACCCTTTTCTAATTGCTCTAAACCAAGTTAAGTCAATACATGAAGAAGAATTTATAACTGCGAAATTTGAGTTAAATATAAAAACTATGTTGTTCCATTGCGCTACAGACACTCGCTTTTAAAGGCTATTTTCTAAAACCTAATTCTTTTACCAAGAAAAAAAGGAAATAGATTGGAAAATGGAGCAGACTGAATACACGTAGACTCCTGTGGGATTAGCGAGACAGCTGAGACCCTGCTGGCCAAGGGCCGAAGCGGCTAAAGCCGAGCCCCACGGAAAGCGAAGTGTATTCAGGGTGCGGGTGATTACCACAAACCTTATTTTTTACATCAATAAAAAAATCAAACCATGATACGAAATATTCTTACATCTTCGTATCATGGTTCGATTTTATCTTCGGCTGGAATACTTATATCCCAGCTTCCTTTCAAATGTCTGTTCTCCCTCATGATGATAAAAAAGGATTATAAAATCTCCCATTATTTATGTAAAAACAAATAATAAGTAAGCTGATAAAAATAAGGATAAAGAAAAACACCAATATATCCCTGTAAGTAAACGGCTTTTCACTGTACCAGCTTCTTTTTTTATTTTTACCAAACCGACGAAGCAGCATAGCATTTGTAATCACGTCAATGCGCTCTAAACTTAAAAAGATAAGAGGAAATAAAATAAGTGCTGTACCTTTTATTTTTTTCCAAAGATTATTTTTCCCAGATATTTCGAAGCCTCTAGCCTGCTGTGCATAAGAAATAGTGCGGTATTCCTCTTGGATATCAGGAATGTAGCGAAGCGCTAATGCCACAGCATAAGCAATTTTATATGGTACTCCAATCCGGTAAAGGCTTGCTGCAAATTCACTTGGATTCGTTGTAAAGAGAAATAATAAGGCTATTGGAATAGAAGCGCAGTATTTTAAAACTAAATTAAATTCATAAAATAATTGCTCTTTTGTTAAGCTGTATCTCCCTATTCCTTCCCAAATGACGGTTCTTGACTGATACAATTCCACCCCATATTCCGGTGCAAATAAATAAACAGCTATTAAATTTAACAAAGAAAACAAAGCAATAAAGAGAACAACAAAGGAAATATTCTCCCATTTGATTTTGGATAGAGGAAACAAAAGGATAGAACATATGCCAATCGTCAACAATAGCCGAGTATCATATGTAATCATCGTCACTAATGATAAAAAAATAAACGCAAGCAGCTTTGTTGCACCATTCACTTTATGTATAAACGTGTCATGATGGATATATCCAATCGTCTTCATTTCTCTACCCTTTCCTTTTCCTGTATATATGCCAAAATAAATTTTTTGCTGTCTAGTAAAAGCTTATTTGCCATTGTAACGAGTGATGTTTCCTTTAAAGCAGCCTGCTTCATTAGATCTCCATCTGTAAGCAGCGCTACAGGATCTAAATCTGCAAGAAGTTTAGCATCTGTAAAGACAAGAGATCGGGTCGTATACTCTAGCATAAGATGCATATCATGGGTAATCATTACAATCGTAATGCCTTGTTCATTTAGTTTCTTTAAAAAATCCATCATTTCTTTATAATGATGATAATCCTGTCCAGCTGTTGGTTCATCTAATATAATCATTTCCGGCTGTAATACGAGAATAGCTGCAATCGTTACCCTCTTTTTCTGCCCAAAGCTTAAGGCGGAGATCGGCCAATTGCGATAAGGATATAGTCCGCATATTTTCAATGCTTCCTCCACCCTTCTCGTGATCTCTTCCTCCGGTAATTTTCTGAGCCGCAAACCAAGTGATATTTCATCTTGAATCATTGTTTTTGAAATCATTTGATTCGGATTTTGCATCACAAATCCAATTTTTTCTGCTCTTTTCTTAATAGACAGCCTGGATAATGATTTTCCTTTATACAATAACTCTCCACTATTCTCTTTTATAAAGCCACAAATCAATTTAACAAATGTCGATTTACCAGCACCATTTTTTCCAACAATGCTGACCATTTCTCCTTCGTTTATTGAACAGTTTACTTGATAAAGAGCAGCTGTATTACTGCCTGGATAATGATAGGTAATATTTTTAGCCGTTAGCAACGGTAATTTGTCTTTTAATGGTAGTTCTTCTTTTTCTTCTTGTATAAGCTGCTGCCATGCTGCTTGTATTTCATGTGGCAGCTCTAACCTTTGGATAGAGGATATAGAAGATAATCTATCTAGCTTCATGCCTGCTTTTCTTAATGCCTGTATATAAAGAGGCTCGCGAATACCGATTCTCTCTAATACATTAGATTTTAATAATTCATCTGGCGTTTCGTCTGCGATTAATTCTCCCTCTGAAAAAACAAGTAGTCGATCGAAATCAAGCGCCAACACATCCTCTAAGCGATGCTCAATCATCAACACAGTTTTTTTGTTTGCTTCTGAATTTCCTTTATTAGTTGAATCGCCTCTTCTCCTGCTTGCGGATCTAAGCTTGCAAGCGGCTCGTCAAATAACAAAATTGGGACTGGATCCACCATCACACCCGCCATCGCAACCCGCTGTTTTTGCCCTCCTGACAATAACTGTGGACGATGCTTTAGAAGGGAATCGACATCTACTTTTTCAGCCCAATTCAGAACTGTCTTCTTCATTTCCTTTTGGTCAACCTCTTCATTTTCTAAAGAAAAGGCAATATCTTCTCCTACAGATAAGCCGACAAACTGTCCATCCGTATCCTGCAAAACAGTTCCTACCGTAAGGGATCGACTGAATATAGAGGAAGCTGTACTTGATTGATCACCAATTAGCAGCTGACCAGTCACTTCTCCATTATGGGCATAAGGTATTAATCCATTTATGCATTTGCCAAAAGTTGATTTACCAGAACCGCTTGGCCCTACTATTAATACTTTTTCTCCTTCATATATCGTAACTTGAACATTTTTCAAGGAAGGCTCTGACTGACTGTCGTATTGAAAAGAAAACTGTTCAAATGTAATAATTGGTTTTTTCATTCTAACAAATCCCTTTTACACGTCTATTTTTAATGAACCTTTTTCCGTTCTTGTTTTTGCATATGCGCTAATAAGAAGATTACCTAATATAGCTACTGTTACGCTATTGCTTATTGCTGAAACAATTCCTTGTGTAAACACTTTCGAAGCCGGTTCACTATATATAAGTACATCTAATATTGGAGCGACAAGTCCCCAAACAATGAACTGTGCTATTAGTTGAAAAATAGTAAAATATAGCATCCCTTTTTTATTCCATGTGCTCGCTGTTAACGTAATTCTTTTGCCAATGATACCAATTAACAAGCCTAAAATAGCCGAACAAATAATCCAGCTCCACCATGGATTTCCATATGCAGTTAAATCCGTTAATGTATGGCCAATAAAAGCAATTAACGCTCCAGCTATTGGTCCAAACAGAATAGCGGCTAATGCTAAAAATGCATAAGATGTTTGAATCGTTACATTTGGAATAAAACCAACTGGAATGGATACAAACCTAGCTAGAATAAAAAATACCGCTGCCCCAATCCCAACTGCCACCACCGTTTTGACTGAAAAATGATCTTCTCTCATCTCACTTCTCTCCTTCTATTCAAAAATAATTTTTGCAGCTTTTCTAATTTCGATTTTCCAATCGATTCCTGTGCCAATATGGTATAACCGTGAAAAGGAATCTTGGTTAACTGCCACTCCGATATTTACTAACGAGTTAACATAAACTAATGGTTCCCCTATATTTACATCCGCAAAAGACTTGGAAAATTTCACAATATTTTGATATACCTTCTTTGTGCCGTGATAGATAGATACTTGTAAAAAATCTCCATGTTCAATGTGATTTTCTTTTACTAAACGAAGAGGAATATTCGTCCAAAGTGATCCAAACCTTATATCTAGGACATCAATATTACCAGAGATAATTCCATTGTTCGTTTCTGCATTTTCAATTTCCAGCTTTTCCACTGTTTCACATGAAACAATATCCCCCAGTTCAGCAAATCCTACTTCCCCACAGGCTAATCTAGCTCCGTTATAAGCATATATGTCACGTCCATGAAAAGTATGACTCT
Source organism: Niallia sp. WK069_GA_01 (assembly GCF_983173855.1). Lineage (NCBI taxonomy): Bacteria > Bacillati > Bacillota > Bacilli > Caryophanales > Bacillaceae > Niallia > Niallia sp. WK069_GA_01. The sequence goes on along the minus strand of NZ_OZ470138.1, from coordinate 302,116 downwards.
CTTCTGAATGAGGCAAACGGCTCACCACTTCATTGATTACCCTTACTTCCTCTATCCCTTGGAAATGAGAAATATGTGTTAATGTTCCATTGTCTGGTGTGATAATAAAATGGCCTGACTTCGTTTTACAGACAATGCTGCGTCGGTCACTGCCAACCCCTGGGTCAACAACAGAAACAAACACCGTTCCCTTTGGCCAATACGAAACTGTCTGCAGCAAACGATAAGATGCTGCCCAAATATCATATGGCGGAATATCGTGGGTTAAATCTTGAACAACAATCTCCTTGCTTACGGTATATGCAACTCCATGCATTGCGCTTACTGCACCATCTGAAAGTCCAAAATCTGTTTGCAATACTAAATAATTACTCATCTTTACACTCCTTCAAAATAAAAACTATGCTTTTTAATAAATAAAAAACGCCCTCTTACAAATCCTGCTATCAGACTTGTAAAAGGGCGTATTATAAACGCGTTACCACCTTTTTTTGTATAGATATCACTACCTATACCTCTACCAGTACTTGAGATTTCTCTCGTTATACTGTTGCACAAATAACGGGTGCTTCCGTAGCAATTTAAAAAATGGAGAACCATTTACTTCAACCGCTCGACTCCAAGACCATCTTCCAACTCTACTATCCACTACCTGCTCCCACCTGCCCAGGCTCTCTGTTAAGCTTCATTTCGAGTGTACTCTTCTTTTCTTCGTCATTTTATTATTGTTTCATTCTGGTAAATCTGTGCATTAATCATGCCATGTTAGTAAGTGTTATGTCAATACTAAAAATATTCAAACTTATAAAATATTATTTTGCTCTTTCATCTACCATTATCTACTAAAAAAATATTTTTTTAGGAAAATATTTTTGTTTCTAATTCTATTTTTTCCACTTATAATAAATTAGGAATATACACTACACTATATAAAGCTTAGGGGGAAACAATGAAACGCTTACTATATCTTTTTTCTGCTATTATGATTGGATTTAGTTTTTTACCTATTACAACTTTTGCAATCGAATCTACTGACAAAGATTTAGATGGATTTCTAAAAAACATTAGCTGGGATAAACAAGAATATATTAATTATCTTAAAAGCAAAGACTGGGAATTAGATGATTTTGACTCTATTGATGAACTAGGAACTCCACTTACCGAAGAAACGATACTTCCTGTACTCCAGGATTTTGATTTAACTCGGGAAGAATTAAATGCTCTTCTTACAGAAAATGGAGATATTGAAAAAGGACAAGATGTGTTAGAAGGCAGCTCTATTCTTTTTAGCGAAGAATTATATGATTATATCGATTTTTATTTAAACGGAGCAGAAGGAACGCCGATTGATGATCTTAATTTGCAAACTCTTCTAAATAAATATGGATACAAGTCTAAAGAGGAGCTGGAAAAGTTTCTACAAGAATATGATGATTCCATTGGAAACTATGAATATATCGAGGATCTTGAACTTACCGTAGATTACTATCAAAGCGGCGGTGATAAATTAGACGAGGAAATGGACAATTTGTTAAATGCCTTACAATTAACAGATGAAGAGCTGGAGAAACTATTTGCTCATTTTGAAAAGCTTGATCGTGAAAATCCTGTTTTTGCAGACCAAATGATGGCTCTTAGTGAACGAATGATGGCATTTGGATCATTCGATTCCGCTGATGATCTTTCTGCTGAACAAATTGCTGAGCTTTTATCTATTTCCAATAGCATGCTCCACACCCTTCAAATAACACCAAAGTATTACCTTATACAGGACGGCAAAAAAACACCAGTCACTCCTGATGCATTAATGACAATGGATCTAAAAAAAGGAACAAGTTTATTAATTGAAATTTACAATAACGAAGGCGAATTTCTAGCAGATATTTTGTTAACTGCCGATATGTTTGGTTCTGAAATGATTAAAGAAACAGGAAAAGACATAAAAGAAGTAGAGCAAGTAATAACCAATACTCCTGCAAAAGCGAAAACGCTTATGACGACAGTAAAAGGTGGAAAACTTCCAAATACTGCTTCGGATTATTTACAAAATACGATTATTGGACTAGCCTTTGTTGCCGTTGGACTCTTTTTATTTAGACGTATTCTTGTTAAAGGAATGTAACAAATGAGAGCAACTAAAAAAAGGGGAAGAAGTAAAACGAAAAGACGTTTTCTTCTTCTTTTCTTATCTGCTTCTATTGTTTTGTTTGGTTTATGGTTTACTGGCACAAATGCTTATACGTATTTAAAAGGCTACTTTTTGTTTAAAACAGAACAGGTACAAGAAGTGGATGCATCGAAACAATTCAATAAAAACATAGAAGAAGTAAAACCAAAAAAGGAAGAAGTGCAATCCCTGTATGATAAGCCTCCAAAAACAGGGGAGAATATTGGAGAGCTGATCATTCCTAAGCTGAAAGCTACCCTTCCTATTTTTCATGGTACTGATGAAGAGGAATTAGCAAAAGGTGTAGGACATTTTGCAGGAAGTGTTTTACCGGGGGAAAAGGATAATACCGTGCTTTCCGGTCATCGAGACACCGTATTTCGAAAACTTGGAGAAATTGGGAAAGGCGATCTTTTAACAGTTAAAACATCTGCTGGCGCCTTTACGTATAAAGTAAAAAAGGTGAGGATTGTCGATAAGGATGATCGAACCGTTATTGTACCAAAACCAAAAGCAACTTTAACTGTTTCAACCTGCTATCCATTCCACTATATTGGAGATGCCCCAAGACGATACATACTTGTGGCAGATTTGGTTTCTTCTGATTTAACGAGAAAATAATGAATTATACGTTTAATAGTATTTTAAAACCTTGTCCATATTACAAAACTGGACAAGGCTTTTTTAGTATCTAACCATTTTTAAAAGAAATAGAATGGTCAACGATCTTCAAGTTCAATCCTAATATATAAAAAGAAATACTAGTGCCGATTCCCCCTCTATTTAGATACTTTTTATCTGTATAACGATAAAAAAATCCCTTTAAGATACAAATTCACGAACCAATCGTTATTTCTTTACATAAATAACAAAATCTTTGACATACTGATAAAAATGATGTACATTACCAAAGGGTCGAACATTTTTATATAAACATCTTTAAATATTCGTGTTTAGGAGTGTAAACCATGGAAAATGTATTTGATTACGAAGATATTCAATTAATTCCAGCAAAATGCATCGTAAATAGTCGTTCTGAATGTGATACAACTGTAACATTAGGCAAACATACATTTAAGCTTCCTGTAGTACCTGCAAATATGCAAACCATTATAGATGAAAAAATCGCCCTGTACTTAGCAGAAAACGGTTACTTTTATATTATGCACCGTTTTCAACCAGAAAAAAGAATTTCCTTTACAAGAGATATGCAAGCAAGAGGTTTCATTGCCTCCATTAGTGTTGGCGTTAAAGACGAGGAATATGGATTTATCGAACAATTAGCTGCAGAGAATCTTATTCCAGATTATATTACAATTGATATTGCACATGGTCATTCCAATGCAGTAATTGAAATGATTAAGCATATAAAAAAATACTTGCCTGCTAGTTTTGTGATTGCTGGTAATATAGGCACACCAGAAGCAGTAAGAGAATTAGAATACGCTGGTGCGGACGCAACAAAGGTTGGCATTGGACCAGGAAAAGTATGTATTACAAAGATAAAAACTGGATTTGGAACTGGTGGCTGGCAGCTAGCTGCATTACGCTGGTGTGCAAAAGCAGCCAGTAAACCAATTATTGCAGACGGCGGTATTCGTACACATGGTGACATCGCTAAATCCGTTCGTTTCGGAGCTTCCATGGTGATGATCGGCTCCCTATTTGCTGGTCATGAAGAATCTCCAGGGGAAACTTTTGATAAAGACGGAAAGCTTTATAAAGAATATTTTGGTTCCGCCTCAGAATTCCAAAAAGGGGAAAAGAAAAATGTGGAAGGCAAAAAAATGTTTGTCGAGCACAAGGGTTCTCTTCAAGATACACTGACAGAAATGGAGCAAGATCTCCAATCCTCTATTTCTTACGCTGGAGGAAATAAGCTAGAATCTATCCGAAACGTTGATTATGTTATAGTGAAGAATTCCATTTTTAACGGAGATAAAATTTATTAATATCGCTAATATATTCATTCTTTAAACATGAGCAAAGATACTTAATCGATCATCTGCTCATGTTATTTTTTTATAAATATTCCGTATTTTCTGTTATTAATAAGTGACAAAATCCCATATAACCATTATACTACCAATAAATACTCCTAGAACCTCCTTATCGCCATCCTTCCTTTTTTCAAAATTCAATAGAAAGCTGGTTGATTTATTATGAAGAATTCTCCTTATTTTTTAAGCAGCAGTAGACATTCAAAAGAAATTAGCAGTGAAAAAAGTATCTCTCCAACCAAGATAATAAGGCTTCGCCCGATTGAAAGTCCACAAGATCGTAAAAAGCTCCTTAAAAAAATTCAAATTAGCTCTCATTTCAACATGCGCTTCAGTGCCCTTTATGAATTTTATGGTGATGATTTAATTGATTATAAACAAGATCATTTTTCAGATTCAACCTGTAATGAATTTCTACGTATTTTCTCCCGTTATATGACCGATTATTTAAAAGAAAAAACTCCTTCCTCTTGGGAAGAATGCAAAGAAGCTTTTTGGGAAAAGTTGATTCTTCTTTATTTTCCTCTGTCTATAAAAATAACTCCAAATATAAAAGAAACAAAAAAATTCATATCCGAATTGCAAAAATTCACTCAATGGCTCGATCATCGTGCTAATACGAATTCCGCTGAAATAATAAGCAAATTTAACAAAGAATTCGATGAAATTAACAGCTGTGAATACCTTCTCAATCACCTCATTTTAACCAACTACCCAAATATCCACCAAAAAAATTGGGATTGTGAAGATGATTTTATAGAAATGGATAAAGAATTTTTTAAATTTACACACTCAATAGACGGATTATTCGTAGTAACTAGTATTATTTTTGATACAGTTGGACTAACCGAAATAGATACTAACCAAATATATCATTTAAAAGGTTTGCCACTTCATTTAATGGAACGTGGAATGATTTTACATGGCATAATTGGCAAAAAAACAAATGATATGTTCTGGAAATGGCATCAAACGGAAAGAATTTATCCACAAAGTGCAAAAAAATATTTTTTGTTCGTATAAAAAGAAAAGCAAGAGATCCTAGTCTCACAGTCATACAACTAAAAGTTCCTTTTTTAATCAGCCAGTATATGACTAAAGCTAGACACTCATCAAATTTAACATTTTATGCTTACTCAAACAAAAAACAGAATTTTTTATATTTTTATAACATTCTTTAAAATTGTCAAAAAAAAGTCACAACTACTAAATTAAAACCATTTAAATAAGGTTTACTATTATACTATACCCCTTAATTTGAAAGGAGAAGTTATAATGGATAAATTTACAATGGTTGAAAAAGATACTTGTATCGCATGTGCAGCCTGTGGATGCATCGCTCCAGATATCTTTGATTTTGATGAGGACGGACTTGCTGAAGTTATCCTTGATAACAATACAGGTACGGTAAAAGTAGAAAAAGAGATGCATGATGAATTAATGGAGGCAAAAGACAGCTGTCCTGCCCAATCAATCAAAATAGAAGATAAGCCTTTTTTATAACCTTCTTTGACTCTAAACAAAACATTTATAAGGAATATTGGACTTTACTTACTTATCTATTGCATATAAAGAGTATGTGCTAAGCCTCTTTCTCAGCACATACTCTCTTTTCCAGAATCCCTTTTAATCAGGAGAATTTATGCATATATCGAGTATCGTACAAAGATCGATAGATGGAAAAACAGTCAAACAACATATTATCAAGTATTCAAGGACAAGGACTGTTCGCATTTTTCTAGTCGTTTTGCATGCTAATATGGACAAGTTTTATAAATTTTTACTACTAAAAGTATCACCATCTTCTATTTTCCCTGATTGGAATCCTTTGTAAAACCAACGTTTTCTCTGTTCCGAAGTTCCATGCGTAAAGCTTTCAGGCATTACATATCCCCTCGCTTTCTTCTGCAGAGTATCATCACCTACTGCTGTCGCTGCTGTTAAGGCCTCTTCTAAATCTCCTTCTTCAAGCAAGTCCATTCCTTGTGCATGATTTGCCCACACTCCAGCAAAATAATCTGCTTGCAGTTCAAAACGAACAAGATATTTATTAAATTCTTCCTCACTTAATTTCGAGCGCAGTGGCATAATTTTATCCGATGTACCAAGAAGCGTCTGCACGTGATGGCCAACCTCATGTGCAATCACATATGCCATTGCAAAATCTCCAGGGGCCTGAAACTTATCTTGAAGCTCTTGATAAAAGCTAAGATCAATGTAAAGCTTTTGATCTCCAGGACAATAAAATGGACCAACTGACGATCCAGCTGTTCCACAGGCAGAATTAACGCTTCCTGAGTATAAAACCAAGGTTGGCTCTTTATAGGTTAATCCGTCTTTCCGAAATTCTTCCTTCCATACTTTTTCCGTGTCAGCAAGAACAACAGATACAAATTGAGATAGCTCTTTCTCTTGTTCTGTTTCTTGATAAGATGTGTTGCTGTCTGAATCTGTCATTTGCAAGTTATTCAATAATTCGCTTGGATTACCGCCAAACAATGTAACAATTAGGACAATTACTAGGCCAAGTCCTCCTCCAACAATCCCTTTTCCGGCCCTTCCCATTCCTCTTCGATCTTCTACATTTGAACTTCCTTGCCTGCCTCTCCATTTCATCGCAAATCCTCCTTTTTATTCCTTTTATTTATGTACCATGCAGCAATATACTAATCTTTATACCCCTTATCGGCAGATGTTAGCCTTGAAAAAAGGTAATGCTTCTGTCCATTAACAGTACCATTGCACTTTCAAAAGGAAGATATCTTAAACATGAACTTTGATTCCAAAACGAGAAGAGTGTCCCAAATACAACTTAGTGGGACACTCTTTATTTCATAATAGAAAATAATCATCCTTTTATATTCCATATTGAAATTCATTATCCATATTATGACTCGTTATGTTTCTTTTTTCCCCAATACGGTTCGAATTGAACAATTTGTCGATTATTTAATTGAATCGTACGATCAAAAAAATGGATGAAGAAACCAAGAAACATAAAACTAATAATTGTACCAATATTGATTCCATAAATTCTGTTCTGAACTATTCCAAAAGCACCGCTTATGCAAAGCGGGATGCCAAGACTTATAATCTCTGCATAGATGACATTCCCATTTAAATATTTATGTCTTAAAATATTCAAAAGATCATCACATGGATGAAAAACAAGGTCGACTCTTAAATAGATGGAAACTGCCGCACCAATCATTAAAATACCAACTATACATAAGAACAAGCGAAATGAAAAATGATTAAATTCGACATGTTTCATGGAGAATAACCATAAATCAATAATATATCCAAAAGAAACCAAATAAAGAAAATTAAATAGATTCTTTATTTTATTAAATTTTCGTCGAAGCAAATCATCGATGACAAGTACAATACTGCCGATCATAATAGTTGCGGTTCCAACTGAAATTCCAAGGCCCATTGAAACATTTAAACTTGCGGCAGTCCACGGAGCTGAGCCTAAAGCTGCTTTAATGGTAAGTGCATTTCCAAGAGCATTCAGAACAATAGAAAAAATCAACAAGATAATTCTTATACTGATTTTCATCTACAGTTAACCTCCTTTCGATGCTTTTTTAATTATTTACACCTATATGTGCGTGTTCAAAAAGGAGGATAAAAAGGACCGAGAAGTTCGAGGCGTCGTAACTTTGAGCATCAGAACGTATGGTATGGATACGTGAGAAGCGGAAAAGGAAGACAACGAAGAAATTCGATGTGTCATTTTTACCGGACTTTTTGAACAACCTCTATATAATTAAATAGACTCTTTTACCTTTATGCAAACGCAAAATTGGTAAAAAATATTAGGCTACTCTGAAAAGAGGGTTTCTCAGGTAGAATACACTTCGCTGCGCTGCGGGGTCTCGCATTCCCGCGGGAGTCTTCATGTATGCTGGCTGCTCCCAGCTTCAATATATCAACGAACTTAATCAAACTGCCTATTTTCATGTGCCATGATGCAAGATTTTGTAAAGATAATAAAATACTACTATTCATATTTTTTTTGTATAATAAAAGAATCGGAAATATATTTCAATAAATGGTCTTGAGCGTTTTATTTTAACTAGATACTAGTTTATGAACCGTTGATATTCAGACAGAATAAGGGAATAATCATGACTATTCTTATGGTAGATGACAATTCAGTCAATCTATTCGTAATGGAAAAAATATTAAAAAGTGCAGGTTATGATAACTGTGTTTCACTCACATCTGCTTATGAACTATTTGATTATTTACAGCTAGATGCTCAGAATCCAATAGGTGAATCGATTGATTTAATCCTGTTAGATATCATGATGCCTGAAATAGATGGCATTGAGGCTTGTAAAAGAATTAAACAAAATAAAAGATTAAAAGATATTCAAATTATTTTTGTTACAGCACTTGAGGATAAAAATAAACTGGCAGAAGCATTGGATATAGGAGGGGTAGACTATATTACAAAACCACTTAATAAGGTGGAACTTCTAGCCCGAATTCGTGTTGCTTTACGTCTAAAAGCTGAATTAGATTGGCATACCCAGCATGAGAAGAAAATACAATACGAGCTGGATCTTGCTACTCATGTTCAAAGAAGCTTATTAAGCACCCCTTTAAAAGAAAATAATATCCAAATCGACGTTTCATACCTTCCCTCCTTTAATTTAGCAGGAGATATGTATTATTGGCATAAAATTAATGATCACCGCTATGCAATTATGCTTCTTGATATGATGGGACATGGAATTTCTGCTTCACTTGTTTGTATGTTTATTTCATCCGTTTTGCGCGAAGCCATTAAACAGCTCGTTGAACCTGAGCTTGTAATTCAAGAATTAAATCGCTATATGACATTGCTAAAAAATGAAAAAGAAGATCTCCCTTATTATTTCACTACCATTTATTTAGTGGTTGATACAAAAAATAATACTGTTGAATATGTAAATGCAGGTCATCCTCCTGGATATATGCTGATTGATGGGGAGGAACTAGTTCCATTAGATCACGGAAGCTGTGCAGTCGGCTTTTTTGAAGAGATAAAAATAGAAAAAATGGTAAAAACATTTAATCACGATGTGCAAATAATTTTATATACCGACGGGGTTCAAGAAGCTATGGGACCCTGCGATTTAGAATCAGATAAACATATCCGTACTATAGCCTCCCAAAGACTAAATCATACTCATTCTCTGATCGACGTTCTTTTGACAAAGGAACAGCAAAAGGAACAGCCAGATGATATGTGTGTCTTAATGATTCAAGCTCAATCAGAAAATGTAAACGTTTAGTAAGAAAAGCGATGGCTCCTTGTTTACTCCCGAAGAAAAATGTTCTCCTGACTCAAAAAGTGTTTTTTACTTTTAGAGTCAGGAGGTTATACTCACTGAGGCTAGGCGCTGACCGGCGAAGCTAGACACTCTCCACACTTCAAAGTTTTATGCGTTTTTACCGTTTGAAAAACAGAGACTGAGACATACAAAATAGATAATAGATAAAGACGAACATTCTCTAATTTAGCACGTAAATGGTTACTTCCCTATACTGGTTATTTAATCTAGTTAAGTATAAAAACTAGGTTGTTCCATTGCGCTACAGACACTCGCTTTCCACTGGGCTACGCTTGAGCTGCTACTTGCGGGGTCTCAGCCTTTCCTCCACTTCCCGCAGGAGTCGAGTATCTTCCGCTCCATTTCACTTCGTTTTAAAGGCTATTTTCTAAAACCTAATTCTTTTACCAAGAAAAAAAGGAAAAAGATTGGACAATGGAGCAGCCTGCATACACGTAGACTCCAGTAGAATTAGCGCGAGCCCCACGGAAAACGAAGTGTATGCAGGCTGCGGGTGATTACCACAAACCTTCTTTTTTACATGAGTAAAAAACCCAAACAATAATACGAAATATTTTTTACATTTTCGTATCATGGTTCGGGTTTATCTTCGGCTGGAATACTTATGTCCCAGCTTCGTTTTTTGCACAAAATGCAGCAAAAACAATCTACTATTTAATAAACCTTCTGATAGATTCGTTCTTTTCCTATTAATTCTTTATAGCGGGACATTACGTCTACAAAACGAAGTGTTTCCTTATCCCCTAAACCAAGAAAGCCCTTTTGACTTAAGCTTTCGTAAAATAACTGATGGACCTGACTTTGCAATGCAGGAGAAAAATAAATGAGTACATTTCTACATATAATGACGTGAAATTCATTAAATGACTGATCTGTTACTAAATTATGCTGTGCAAAAATAATATTTTTCAAAAGAGAAGAATGAAAATAAGCGTAATGATCGTCTGTCTTATAGTATTCTGAAAAAGCATTTGTCCCCCCAGCAAGCATATAATTTTTAGTATATGCCTGCATTTTATTTAGAGGGAATGCGCCTTGATTTGCTTTTTGTAAAACATGTTCATTCATATCGGTTGCATAAATCACTGTTTTATCGATTAATCCTTCTTCTTCTAACAGTATAGCCATTGAAAATACTTCTTCACCTGTTGCACATCCGGCATGCCAAATACGAATTTCCTGATAATCCCGTAATTGTGGGATGACCTCTTCCCTAAATGCCTTAAAGAAACTCGGATTACGAAACATTTCTGTTACGTTAATAGAGAAATCATTCAGAATCTGTTCTAAAAAGGTTTCTTCATGAATAATTTTTTCAATCATTCTAGAAATTGTGGGGATGCTATCCATTTTCATTCGATAATAAACTCGCCGAGAAATAGAAGATTTATTATATTGACGAAAATCAAAGCCCGATAAGCGATAGATACCCTCTAACAATAAATCAATTTCTATGTTTGTATGTGGATTTCCCTCTAGTTCTTGCTCCAAATTGAAGGATGGGTGTTCCATGACCTTTAACCTCCCTGCTTTACTAACCATACTCGCAGAACAGAATATAATTGGTCTAAATCCAATGGTTTACTAATATAATCAGAAGCCCCTGCTTCAAGACACTTTTCTCGATCATTTTTCATTGCTTTGGCTGTTAAAGCAACAATCGGTAAATCCGTAAGCATCATATGCGTTCGTATTCTTCTCATTGTTTCATACCCATTCATATGAGGCATCATGATATCCATTAGAATCAAATCAATATCTTTATTTATGCTCATAATATCTAAGCATTCTTGTCCATTTTGTGCTACAAACACATTCATCCCTTTTTTATCAAGGGTTGTTTTTAATGCAAATATATTTCGATAGTCATCATCAACAATTAATATATTTTTCCCTTGAAAAACATCTTTTTCTTGTAAAGGATGGTCTATTCCAATATGTTGCTCCTCATTATCCTCTTCTTCGCTCTTCACCTGTATATCCGTAACTGCTGCTTCTTCATATGCTCGCTTAATATGATTTCTCTCCGAAACCCCATGTGGAAGACTAGGAATAAGGAATGTAAACACACTTCCCTTCCCCTCCTTGCTTTGAAGGAATATCCATCCGCCAAGCAGTTTTACAAATTCTTTACTGATAGACAAACCGAGACCAGTTCCTCCATATTTACGAACGGTTGCACCGTCTGCCTGCTGAAATGTTTCAAAAATAAGCTTATGCTTATCTTTTGAAATACCGATGCCAGTATCTACTACCGAAACTTCCAGCCATTGTGAGCTGATATTTTGCATCGTTTTTGTTAATTCTTCCTTTTCCACTTGTTTTATATTTAACGAAACAGACCCATTTTCTGTGAATTTAAAAGCATTAGATAATAAATTTCTTAGAACTTGCTGTAGTCTTTTCTCATCCGTATAAAAAATATCACTCACATTGTCTGCTTTTGTAATCGTAAAGTCTAAATTTCTTTTCTTGGCAATTGGAGCGAAGTTTCTTTCCATTTGCAAAGGGAGTTCTCCTATGTTCACTTCACTGAAGTGAACGTCCATCTTCCCAGCTTCTACTTTAGATAGATCCAAAATATCATTAATTAAGGATAGTAAATCCTTTCCTGATGAGTTTATAACCTTTGCAAATTCCGATTCTTCCGACGTTAAACGATTATTTTCACTCTCAGCCAACATTTCTGATAAAATTAATATACTGTTAAGAGGCGTCCGCAACTCATGCGACATATTTGCCAAAAACTCTGACTTATAATTAGAATGAAGTAAAAGTTGTTCCGCATTCATTTCCAGCTCTTTTTTTGCCTTTTCAAGATCCTTCGACTTAGCCTCAGCCTCTCTTGTTCTATCTTCCAACTGTTCATTAATTGTGAGCAATTCCTCTTTCTGCATTTGCAACTCTTCCGATTGCGATTGCAACTCTTCCGATTGTGTTTGAAGCTCTTCGGATTGTACCTGTAATTCTTCTGTCATCGCTCTTGATTCATTTAATAAACGTACAATTTCCATACGTCCTAAAATACTATTAATTGTTAATCCAAATGTTTCAGTAATTTGCTTTATCAATTCTACTTGTAATTCGGTGAAATCTGTCATCGTCGCTAGCTCAATAACAGCAATAACCTCTTCTTCAAATAATACAGGGATAATTAAAATACTCTGTGGCTGCACTTCTCCAAGCCCTGTAGCAATTACACGATAATCACTTGGAATTTCCTTATACGTAATTATTCGTTTTTCCACAGCACATTGTCCAATTAATCCTTGTCCCAATTCAAAGCTTGCTCTTCCTACATCATTTCCAGAATCTGCAAAAGATGCTTTTTTAACAAAATCAAACTTTTTATTATTTTCTTTTCTTATATAAAAAGCTCCAAAAGACGTCTGAGTCATCTTAGAAATCTCTGAAAGGAATACATCAGCCAATCTCTTAATAGAGGAAATCCCTTGATTTTTTGTGAAAATTTCCGCAATATTCGATTGAATCCATTCTCGCTTTTCGATGTTATCTAACAGTTCATTCGTTGCATTGGCAAGAGCATTTATCTCGTCATTTGTTTTAACCTGAATCCGTTCTTTAATTACCCCTTCAGAAGCAGCCATTTTTTTAATTGCCTGCGTAACCTCTGTAATTGTTCTAACAATGGATCGCGAAATCTGATTGGCAATCATACTGGAAATAATTGCTACTAATACAAGTATTCCAAACAAAGCAATTGTTAGATAACTATTTTTATTATCCAACCCCTCTGCTTTTTCTCGGGTGGATTCTTTCTCAATGGAACGAAAGGAATCGAACTGTTTTCGCATTGCTTCTATATCCTTATGACCAATATCCGTTTTAAAGAATTCTTGAATTTCATCCATTTTATTGTCTTTTTTATATTGAATAGTTGGTTCTCCAGCAGTTGCTATCCAGTGTTCCATCGTTTCTTTTATTGTATTTAAATTTTTCTGTTGGTCTGGCTTATTCTCTAATAACTGATAAATCTGCTCATAAGCCAACTTCCAATTTTCCTCTGCCTTATAATATGGTTCTAGGTAGCTAGAGTCTCCTGTAATAATAAAACCACGCTGCCCTGTTTCCATGTCCAGCATATATTTTTCAATACGACTGGTGAGGTCATGTATTTCAGAATCATGATTAATAATAAAATTTCTTTCCTGTTGCAAAGACTTAATTTGATTATTTAAAATGATGACAGACGCTAGTAAGCAAATAATTATAATAATGTAACCAAGGATAATCTTAGAACGTATACCGAATTTCACGTTACTTCCCATTAGGTGCCCGCCTTTACCTTTCATTTAATTATATTAATAGTATAGTATTTAAAGCTAAATTGGAATATGAATAACTTCTGTTTATTAACTACTTTAAGTATAAATAAACTCTAATGATTCGAAGCTAAGCTTCCCTATATTTTATTTTATCAGAATAGTAATAAATAAAATATATAAGATAATAGAAAGATACTTATTTTTACAGAACAAAAGGGCAAACTCCTTGAACAGCTCAGAAGAAAACCCTATACGGGGTTATTTATGTTTTTTAATCAAGTTAACTCAAACTTCGCACCTTCAAATTCGTTTGCAAGTCTTGATATTACTCGGTTTAAGAACAATAAAATGGGAGGTTTGTTTTTTATTATGGGGGTTGCTTTCCACTACGGGTTGCTTCGCTTTCCGCGGGGTGGGAGGTGCGAGACTCCTGTGTGATTAGCGGGTTAGATGAGACCTAAGCAGGCGCCTGTGCCGAGGAGGCTCATCGCACGCCCCACGAAAAGCGAAGTGTATGCAGGCTGCGGGTGATTACCACCAACCTTCTTTTTTACATGAAAAAAACCCGAACAATGATAAGGAATATTTTTACATCTTCGTATCATAGTTCGGGTTTATCTTCGGCTGGAATACTTATGTCTCAGCTTCTTTTCTTGTATTTATTTTTTACAGGAAGTATCAATTTCAAAATTTTATACAAATGCTTTAAATATAGTTAAGATGATACCAATTATAAAACCACAAACGGCTCCATTCACTCTAATCCACTGCAAATCTTTCCCTACATTGTTTTCCATTATATCGATAAGCGTTTTATTATCCAATTTTTCTAGATTTTCTTTTACAAGAACCCCAATTTTAGAATGGTTTTTCTCGATTAAATAAAAAATTTGTTTTTGAATCCAATTTTCTATTTGATTGATTTTTTCAGGGTTTTCTTTTATTTCATCTAGGAAGTTTTTAATAAATGAAAGTACATATTGATTTATAAATGCTTTATCATGCGCTAAGAGAATCAGTTTATGCTGGAATTGCTTTAAAATTGCTGTAATTTGATCCGCTGCACTCCAACTATTCACTGTTTCCTCTAACCAATTATTTAGATCATCCACTAACTCTTTTTTATCCTGAATACTATTCAACTCTTTGCGAATGCGTGAAAGAATCAAATGCCTGTATGGATTATCAGCCTCACGCAAGAGAACAATTCTTTTAAGAAGAAATGGCTGAAGTATATTCCCAAGTTTTTCTGCGTTAATTAAATTGTTGAATGAATGAAGAGCCATTTTTAAAAATCCATCAGCTTCGGTATTGTCTAGCATTTGTTTTGCCATTACACCAATTTTGGCTTTTGTATCATCCTTTTCTAACCACTTCTCCGTCTCCACTAAAACGTAATCCAATCCCTTTTCATCCAACTTTCTTTTCAAAACCTGATTTACAATGGATGAAAGAAAATTAGTCACATCTAAAGAAAGAATATATTTCTTTAACTCTTTTTCTATAAACGGAGCAATTTTTTCAGGATTAACATAGGTAATCGCTTGATGAAGAATGGACTGAATCCCTTTATTAAATTTATCTGATTCCAATTCCTTCTCTACAGCCTGCATTAATTTGTCCGTCATTTTAATTTGTTTGATCTTTCCTTGAATGCTTTCTTTTGTCAGCCAATCATTTTCAAGAATGGAGACGAGAGCCTTGATCATTTTATCACGGTTTTTTGGAAGTAATGCTGTGTGTGGAATTGGAATGCCAAGAGGATGACGAAAAAGAGCTGTAACAGCAAACCAGTCTGCCAACCCTCCAACTAGTCCTGCCTCAAAGCCACCTTGTAACAACCGACCAATAAGTGTGTCTTGAAAAGGAATGCTTATGAGAAATCCT
This sequence comes from Niallia sp. WK069_GA_01, assembly GCF_983173855.1. Taxonomy (NCBI): domain Bacteria; kingdom Bacillati; phylum Bacillota; class Bacilli; order Caryophanales; family Bacillaceae; genus Niallia; species Niallia sp. WK069_GA_01. Next base: position 286,428 of record NZ_OZ470138.1, on the reverse strand, counting down.
GCTCCCATAACTCCTAATGAAATTTTTGCAAAGTATCTTGATTTTTTTTCTTGTTTCACCATCGTAGCTTCCCTCAAATATTCGTTTTGTTTAACTATACCATAAAATTCTCCATGTTTACCCTGAAAATAGGTGCACTCTTAAATAGTCCCAAGTCAGACTACATTTCGCTTTCCATAGGGCTACACTTGTTCCTCCTCGGAGCTAAAGCTATGTGCTATCATCTCACCTGTCTCGCAATTCCCATAAGAGTTTTCGTATATTTTGACTGCTCCCTGCTTGAAGCATAAACAATAAAACAAATTAGAAAACAGCTTAATAATAGTATAATGATAGACCAAGTTGCTTCTTTCCTTATTTAACCTATAATCTTAGTTTATCCTTTATACCGAGGAATAAACAACTCTCCGCTTCTGAAATGCTGAAGATAAACGGAATAACCTATAGCTGTTTTTGTTTTACTTTTTGAAAAATAGGAATAAAACCGGAATGTCACCATTAAAATTGTGTATATAGTGTTTTATTTCAAAATCCATTGAATTTGGGGAGTTGAGCAAATAAAAATGAAAACGTTACCATCTTTCGGAGAGAATTATAATTTAAAAAACTATGAAGAGATGTATCAGCATTTTCATTGGAAGCATGCAGAAGAGCATTTTTCATGGCATCAGACTAGAAAAGTAAATATAGCCTACGAAGCCATAGATCGACATGCTGAAAGTTTTCGAAAAAACAAAGTAGCTCTCTGTTATCAGAATAGTTTCAGAAAGGAAACTTACACATTTCATGATTTGAAAAAATTATCGAATAAAGCAGGAAACGTTTTAAAAGAAAAAGGAAAGGTGGCAAAAGGAGATCGCGTGTTTATCTTTATGCCTCGTTCTCCCGAATTATATTTTGTCCTACTCGGAGCAATTAAATTAGGGGCTATTGTTGGCCCTTTATTTGAAGCCTTTATGGAGAGCGCATTAAAGGATCGCCTGCAAGATAGTGCGGCAAAAATAGTAATTACCACATCCGAGTTAGTGAATCGTATTCCAATAGACGAATTGCCAGCACTTGAAACGATTTTTATTGTAGGAAAAAATGTCGAGGAGAAAGGGAAATTGGTGGATTTCCAAAAGTCTTTCTATGATGCTTCTGATGTGTTAGAGATAAAATGGGTAGATCTCCAAGATGGATTGATCCTCCACTACACTTCTGGATCAACCGGCAAACCTAAAGGGGTTTTACATGCTCATTCTGCCATGATTCAGCATTATCAAACGGCGAAATGGGTATTGGATTTACGAGAAGATGATATTTATTGGTGTACGGCAGATCCTGGGTGGGTTACTGGTACGTCTTATGGCATATTTGGTCCGTGGTTAACTGGAACAACTAATATTGTTATTGGCGGACGGTTTAGTCCAGATGCTTGGTATAAAACGATTGAGACATTTGGAGTAACAGTTTGGTATAGTGCCCCAACATCTTTTCGCATGTTAATGAGAGCTGGAGAAGAGAGTGTCCAAAAATATAACTTGTCCTCATTACGTCATATTTTAAGTGTAGGAGAACCGTTAAATCCTGAAGTCATTCGATGGGGACAGGATTTGTTTCATCATCGAATTCATGATACCTGGTGGATGACAGAAACAGGGGCACAGCTTATTTGTAATTTTCCATGTATGGATATTAAGCTTGGATCGATGGGAAAACCAATCCCAGGCATAGAAGCAGCCATACTGGATGATCAAGGAAATATTCTGCCGCCTAATCAAATGGGGAATCTAGCCATCAAAAAAGGCTGGCCATCTATGATGCATACCATTTGGAACAATCAAGCAAAATACGAAAGCTATTTTATTTTAAATGATTGGTATGTATCTGGAGATTCTGCTTATATAGATGATGACGGCTACTTTTGGTTCCAAGGTCGTGTAGATGATGTCATTATGACAGCTGGGGAACGAGTAGGCCCTTTTGAAGTAGAAAGTAAGTTAATTGAGTTTCCTGCTGTTGCAGAAGCAGGCGTAATCGGAAAACCAGATTCCATTAGAGGAGAGATTATTAAAGCATTTGTTTCACTTGTTGATGGCTACGCTGAGTCTGATGAATTAAAAGAAGAAATACGCCAATTTGTGAAAACTGGCTTGGCAGCACATGCAGCACCTAGAGAGATTGAGTTCTGCGAAAAATTACCGAAAACAAGAAGTGGAAAAATTATGCGCCGTGTATTAAAGGCATGGGAACTGGGACTTCCAACAGGTGACTTATCAACGATGGAAGAGTAGTAGTTTTTCCTAAAACTAAAATTAAAAGAAAATCCTACAATAATTAAAATTCTAAAGATGAAGAAGTGTTCAATTTGGGAGATTATATTAAGTACAACAATTAGGCATATTATATGCACCATTAATTAAGCAAGTTCTTATGTGGTGGTAGTGTATGAAAGATTTTTATTGGCCATATATTTTGACAAGACTGTCAACTATTCTCCTGCTTTTGTCGACAGTCTTGAAAAATAGTAATTTATCTAATCAGACAGCAAAAAAATCTTTCAGCGGCTGGAAATCTTTTGATAAATCAATACTGTTTGGTTTCGCTTTAAGCAAGCGATCTGCGATTTGTTCTAGTTGATCAATATCTTGTTCATCTGTATATTCAATGAAATTTAATTCCTCGAGCCAATCCATATAAGAATGTTTTGCTTTCCCATAACTATTACCAAATACTAAACAAGGGGTTTTGGTAATAATAGAAAAGATCATTGCATGCAGACGATCTGTTATAACTAATTTACTCGAGGCAATTCTATCAAGCGTTTTCAAAAAATATTTTTCTCTATCCTTATAATCAATCATTTCTACTTCGTTTAATACGGTATCTGCTCGTTCCACAAAGGTTGTTTTTTCTACCCAATTCATTAATTCAGATACAAAACCTTCATCTGTTACTTTCTCTTTATCTTCTCTTAAAAGAAAGAGCACCCCATCCCTTTTGATATCTTTAGGCTCTATATTTAATGACAACACCATATCAGGGGTATATATATAATTTGATTGGAATGTGTCCTTCACTACATCCAGTGTTTGTGACTCCCTTGCCGCTATTGTTAAATGGGAGTTTTGATGATAGGCATCCTGCGTTTTCTTCTTCTCTTTCCTACCTTCTTCCGTATCTTCAAAATAAACAGATTGTGGAAATGAAATAGTTTTGTACTCTTTAAAAGCTTCAATTACTTTTCTTCTGTCTTCTTCTATATCGAGATAGAGACTTCCTAAGTTACCGCCACCTGTAAAACCAACCATATCATTTTCTTTGATTATTTCTTTTACTAAGTCGATTCCTTCATCTGTTGCATAATCCATAATTTCAATATACTCATAGTAAGGAAAGTGATTTCTTATAAATTTTTCTTCTGCATACGCAATCGCCTGATCTCCCATGTTTGTATAACTTGGAGAACCAAATAGAAAGACTTTTCTTTTATCGTTTAATAAGGCCTCCGCATCCACATTTGGAGCAATACCTTTTACTAGTTGAATACCTTTTTTTGTTTGTTCACTCATTCCTATTCTCACCTTTCTTTATAAAATTTTTCATACATACTATAAACAAATGCTACTACCACTTGTTTTAAATGTTATCGCAAAAAGTTGCTGGTATTGTTATGTACCCTTAACAAACGATACCTATGCATCAATATATAGGAGATTTTCATTTTGGAAGTATATGTAATTATCAGAAGAGAAAAATTTTTAAAAAACAACTAGTAAACTCTTAAAGAAATAATATAAAAAACGCTTGGAAAATAAAGTGCCCTCAGTGATTAGTTTTCTAACCACTGAGGGCACTTCATTACAAGCGTTTTAGAAAAGAATATATTATTTAGCCTTTTTAACTAGTTGAACAGCTTCCTTCGATACATAGAATTTTCCATTGCTCCGTACCGTTACACTATCTAATTCTATTTCTTTTCCATTTAATTTAACGATATTTTTATTAACAGGAAATTCTGCTGTTTTCTTTCCTTTTTTAATAAGTAAAACAGGGTTTTGCTCATTAGAAGAAGCTACGCTTACTTTTGCTCCAATTGCTTTAAATGCTGCTTCTGCATCAATAAACAGTGTGTTGGAAACTTGCTTTAAATTAAATCCTAACGAACTAGCAACAGCATGTGCAATATCCCTATTTTCTACAAGACCTACCGGTTGTCCTGGTCCATATGAGTATAAAAATAAATCTTCACCCGTATGTCCACTAGTTGTAAAACCAAGATTAGCCCGATTAGCAAGAAGCTGTACAAGCGTTTTGCTCAAATCATCCGATTGTTCAATTGCTTTTTTTTCTGTTTTTGATGGGTGATCAATTCCGTATAAAGCTGCTACTTCTAATACATTCGATTTATCTGGTCTTAACTGCTTTAAAGCACCTTCCAGCGTCATTTTTGCTTTTTTCAATGGCTCTATATATGCAGAAACTGGTGTAGAAGAGTAAGTTCCATCTGTATTTTTATTTCCAATAGAAATTCCGCTGTTTCCATGGTCTGAAACGGCGATGACCAAGGTATTTTTATCTTTTTTAGCAAAATCCAATGCTTCCTTAACTGCCTCATCAAATGCAAGCGTGTCACTAATCATGCCAATTGCATCATTGGAATGGGCTGCCCAATCCGGTTTGCTTCCTTCGATAAACAAAAAGAAGCCATCTTTATCTTTCGAAAGGGTTGCTATTCCTTTTTTAGTCATTTCAGCAAGTGTAGGTTCTTTAGGATTTGTTTGGGAACGATCCATATCATAAGCCAGTGCAGCAGGGGCAAACGATCCCCATAGTTTTTTAGATTTTGATTTTACTAGCTCATCTTTGGTTGTTACAATATCATAGCCTTTATCCTCAATTACTTCCAATAGATTTTCTCCGTCTTTACGATTGTTTTTTTCCTTCCCTACAAGTAAAGAGTCCTTTCCTCCTCCTAACACCACATCTATATTTTGATATACTTGTTGTTCTGCAATATTATCATATTGACTGCGATGTTCTGCATGGGAAGAAAAGGCAGCAGGTGTTGCATGTTGGATTTCAGAAGTTGAAATAATACCAGTAGATTTCCCACTGATTTTTGCACCTTCTAATACGTTTGCCACAGGTTTATAAGCATCATCGGCAAGAGAAGGATCAACCCCTGGTGTTTTCACTAGTTCTGGCAATACACCAACAAATTTATCGTTTGATTTATTGCCTGTTGCAAGAGCTGTGCCTGCTGGCGCTGAATCAGTTATTGCTGACTCAGCTGAGTATGTACGGACTCCACCTGATACTATCCCATCCAATGCTAGAGGTTTCCCCTTATACCATCTAGCAAGAGTGGTAGTGCTTGAGCTTACCCCATCCATTACAAGTACAATTACATTTTTTGCTTTTGGTGGGTTATTTTTTGCTTCTACCTTTTCCTTTCCACTGATCATTCCTATGGAACCTAAAGTTAAACTGCTCGCTAACGTAACTCCGAGTACTTTTTTGCTTAATTTCATGTTTTTTATTCTCCCCTTTGTTCAGTGATCTAGAATAACAAGTACTACATGTACCACTAAGGTGATTATATAATCGCAAAGTTAATGGAATGTTAAGAGAATACAAATCTACTATAAAGAATAATAGGAAAATTTTACTTATACTAGATTATCATTATAGGCTCTCCGACTTATCTTCATCTGAAAGGGGGAATTTTCTCCTATTATTATGTAAATATCCGGAAGTACAAAAAAACTCTTCCTTCGTACCGTGTGATTAAAAACAAACACACTACACAAAAGAAGAGCTAAGACAGTATACATTAGACTTTAACTAGTGATAGATTATTCCATTTGTAAAATTTTTCTTTTATCTAAGTACGGCGCATATAAGCACGAACTGTGATAGGTGCAAAGATTGCCACAATAACCGCAGCTCCAATAAGGGAGATGGCGAGGTCTGAGCCAATCGTTCCTGTATTAGCAAGATTGCGAACAGCCGTGACAAGGTGTGAGATAGGGTTGATATTCACAAACCACTGGAGCCAATCAGGCATCGTTTTAACCGGTACAAAAGCATTGGATAGAAACGTTAGTGGAAACAATACAAGCATCGAAATTCCCTGAACACTTGATGCAGTACGGGCAATTACACCAAAGAAGGCAAAAATCCAACTGATTGCCCAAGAACAAACAATCACAAGAAGTGCAGCAAGAGCGACATATCCTAAACCTCCCTCAGGTCTATAGCCCATGATGTAGCCCATAGTAAAGGTAAGCACGGTTGCAATGGTATACCGAATAGTGTCTGCGAGCAAAGCTCCCGCCAACGGAGCAATACGAGCAATAGGCAATGATTTAAACCTGTCAAACACACCTTTATCCATATCCTCGCGCAATTGGACGCCGGTCACGATTGATGTTGTAATGACCGTCTGCACGAGAATCCCAGGAATAATAACAGGCAAATAATTCTGAACATTTCCAGAGATTGCCCCACCAAAGATGTACGTAAACATCAATGTGAAGATAATGGGCTGGAGTGTAACATCAAATAATTGCTCCGGTGTGCGCCGAATCTTTAACACCCCTCGATACGCCATCGTCAATGAATTGCGTACAGACTGACTAAAGCTCGTTTTATTCTGCAATTGGCGTTCAGCAGCTGTCTTAAGAGAAATGCTTTTCATATTCTTACCTCCCCTATTTTGCCAGTTTCATTGGATGTCTTCGATAAATCTTCTTTAACACCATGACCTGTGATGGTCAAAAACACTTCGTCTAGGGTCGGTTTCTGTACACTTAACTCCGCTAATTGAATTTTTTCTTCACGAAGAGCGATAAGTAAATCCGTTACTAAATCTGCATCTGCCATTGGTGCGGTAATCTTTCCGACTTCTGCTGAGACAGCTGACTGGACCTTAAGCACTTTTTCAACAGTGTGCCGAGCATTCGCGATGTCCTGTGGATTTTGGATGCTCAATTGCAACGACGAAGTACCAATAGACGATTTTAACTCATTCACCGTTCCCTCTGCTACCACCCGGCCACGGTCAATAACCGCAATGCGGTCAGCCAGTTCATCTGCTTCTTGAAGGTACTGTGTTGTTAATAATACCGTTGATCCTGTTTTCACCAATCGACGAATCGTATCCCACATTTGATTGCGGGTGCGTGGATCTAGACCAGTAGTCGGTTCATCCAAAAAAATAAGTGGCGGCTGTGCAATGAGGCTTGCTGCAAGATCCAACCGACGACGCATTCCACCGGAGAAATTCTTCAGCGGACGCTTTGCTGCTTCTGTTAAACTAAATTCTTCCAATAATTCAGCAGCCTTTTGTTTCGCCTCTGCACGCCCTAATCCTAGCAGTCGGGAGAAGATAATTAAATTTTCGGTAGCGCTGAGCGACTCATCGACAGAGGCATACTGACCAGTGACACCAATCAGTTGACGTACGATCTGCGATTCTTTCACTATGTCATGCCCGAAAATACGTGCAGATCCGGCATCCGGTCGCAGTAATGTAGCCAGCATTCTAATTGTAGTAGTCTTGCCTGCCCCATTCGGACCAAGCACTCCGTATATAGAACCTGCTTTTACATTCAGATTTACTCCATCAACCGCATGATTGTCGCCAAAAGTTTTGACGAGTCCACTTGCTTCCACAGCCAAATCACCATTGTTCGGCATAGCTTTCTTTCTATATTCATTGCTCATTGTAATTCCTCCCTCTCTTCTAACTATAATCTGTATAAGTCCATTTAAAAATGAACTAACGCAGTGTCATTCCTCCGTCTTCAGTCGGATTTTCACCCTCTCATTTCTTAACTAAAACAGTTGCCTATATTTCTATCTGCTGCTCATATAGAGCATATTACCCCACTTTTATGAACTGAATATGAACATCAAATAATTTATATTTATAAAATATTGAGAGTATACCCCAATGTCACCAACTTGATTTATCATAATTGTAAGAAATATTGGTTTGGATAGGCATTGCTCGACTCCTATGGGAACTGCGAGACAGGTGCGCCTCAGAAAACCTAGCGCATCCGTTCGTTTTTTATCTTTCCAATATATCGAAATTTAGCTTGATGATATTGGAATATCCCCTCATGAAATTGAATACAGCCATTTAACTAGCAGGTAAGAATAAGCTCAATAAAAAGAATTAAGCTAAAAACAAATAAAGCAGCTATTCATTTAGCTGCTTTGACTCCATTCGCATATTAACATTAGATGTCTTTTTTACTTCGTATCTTATCGGACTACTTTAGGTCCTACTAAAATTTCCGGATTTTTCCCTAATACTAATTGTGAAATAGTAGCGAAACCAATGTTTTTATATTCAACTAATATTCTTCTTAATTCCACAAATTTACTTTCTACTTTTAGTTTATCTATTTCACTTTTATATAAGGATAATACATAATCATCTTGAACATTAGGAAGAAACTCACTTGGCTCTTCATCGACGATTAAACAGCCCATATATTGAAATTTGAAGTGCATTTGTCGTGTTAAATGGATAACATGCAGAAATTTATTATATACAGTTGGCATACTAGTTTTTAATTCTTCAATTTCGCCTTTTGCCTTCATTAAATCACTAAAACTGGATGTTACTAACATGTAACGTCCTCCTTCAATTTATAAGTTACTCATCCCAAGGCTTTTTAGTAGATAGTTTTTCTACAATATTTCTATTCTGCTCTCGCTTGAGTTTTCGTATTTCCGCTCTTTCACTTCCCGTTTCAAAAAGATATATTTCTTCTTCTGATTCCGGGATGATAGGCGGCACAAGAATCGGTTTTTTATTCTCATCAAGTGCTACAAAGGTTAAAAAAGCAGTAGCAGCTATTTTTCGTTCTGCCGTAACCATGTCTTCAGCAATTACCTTACAAAAGATTTCCATTGAACTTTTCCCAGTATATGCAACAAAGGATTCAATACAAACAGAATCACTTTGCCGAATCGGCTCAATAAAATTGACCGAATCGGTCGAGGCCGTAACACACTCTGTAACTCTTGAATGTCTGCGGGCAGAAAGCGTTGCGCAGGCATCTAGCTTCTTCATTAATACCCCGCCAAATAAAGTATGATAGTTATTTAAATCGTTAATTAATACTTGATCATTTTGAATAATACGAGTATCTTTCATTTTCTTTGGTACCATTCATTATCACCTTATTCCTGCACCTATTTATTCTTTTTTTCTATAATATTTATACATATCTATATATTAATTATTATAATGCGCATACTTACAGAAAGTACAATGCAGATAATACATGCAGTTTATAACAAAGTGTTATGTAAATGCTTTATTATTGAAATCAAAAAGGGATAGTGTCCTTGACAGTAACAGAAAAAAGAACGAAAGCGAGGGGAGGGAAGCGTTGAAGTTGATAGGGCGCTGGCTGGCTACGCAGCATCGATTGACTCGCATCCTGCGTTTCCTGCGGCAATGCCGGCACTTGAACATCCTGTATGGCGATGCTAGACATACCTTTTTAAAAAAGAAGCTGAGATATAACGAAATAGGTAATAGGTAAAGACGAACATGCTCTAATTTAGCACGTAAATGGTTACTTCCCTATACTGGTTATTTATGTTTTTTCATATAGTTAACTCAAACTTCGCAGGTATAAATTCCTCTTCATGTATTAGCATAACGTGGTTTAGAGCAATTAGAAAAGGATGATTGGTTCTTTATTCCTTATAAATAGGGGCAAGATTCTCGTTTCAGGATGCTCGCTTTCCGTGGGGCGTGTGATGAGCCTCCTCGACGCAAGCGCCTGCTTAGGTCTCATCTAACCCGCTAATCCCACAGGAGTCTCGCACCTTACACTCCAATCAAGCCGTTTTGATCCATTAGTTGCTGTCGTTGAACTGGTTAAAACATCCATCTTATAGAAATAGGCTAAAAGTGGAATATTTCGGTAAAACATCGTTGGATAATAACATAAAAAAATCAACGCTACTATATTTGCAATCATATCTTGTCATAAAATTCGAAGACAAGAACATATTCTAAAACAGGTTGCTTGTAACGGAGGGTGCGGAGACTCCTGCGGGAAATGTGGGAAGGCTAAAGACCCCGCAAGGCAACGCCGAGGAGGCTCAAGCATAACCCCGCGGAAAGCGAAGCAACCCGTAGTGGAAAGCAACCCCATAAGAAAAGTGCAAGCGCCTTGTTTAGCCCCGAAGAAAAATGTTCTCCAGACTCAAAAAGTGTTTTTTACTTTTAGAGGCTGGAGGTTATCTTTCACAGGGGCTAGGGCACTGACCGGCTAAATACGCCACGTCCTGTGGCAACGCCGGCACTTGTACATCCTGTACGGCGAAGCTAGACAGCCTTCACATTTCAAAAAATATATACTTCCTCACCTTTTAAAAAACTAGCCTCCCATTTTATTGTTCTAAACCGAGTAACATCAAGACTTGCAAACGAATTTGATGGTGCGAAGTTTGAGTAGTTAAGTATAAAAACTAGGTTGTTCCATTGCGCTACAAACACTCGTTTTCCGCTGGGAGGAAGCTGAGACCCTGCAGGCCAAGGACCGAATTGGCAAAAGCCGAGCCCCACGGAAAGCGAAGTGTATTCAGGCTACGGGTGATTACCACAAACCTTCTTTTTTACATGAATAAAAAACACAAATAATGATACGAAATATTTTTCACATCTTCGTATCATGGTTCGGGTTTATCTTCGACTGGAATACTTATGTCCCAGCTTCTTTTCTTATAACTTTTCTTTAGAGAAACGTATAAATTCTCTTGATACTTTGGATAACTGCTTATCATTTTTCCAAACAATCGAGAGATTCCAATTAATCTTAGGATTAGATAAATCTATGGCTCTTACATCTGCAGTCAAATCAGCAGATGTACTTTCTGGTAATAATGTTATTCCCAAGTTAGAAGCTACCAACTCTTCAATAAAATCTAATTGAGAAGTTTCTGAAATAATTCTTGGCTCAAATCCTTCATCCTTGCATGCTGTAATAATACGCTCTCGAAGGGAAAAATCTTGATTGAACATGATAAAAGATTCTTCTTTAAGTTCTGCCAAAGAAATCACTTCTTTATTAGCAAATAGGTGAGAATAAGGCACAATCAGCTTTAATTCCTCGTTAACAAAAGAATAATAATCCAATAACTCATGATTTTCCGGCCCTACAACGACTCCAAGATCCAATTGATCATTTAAGACATTTTCTTCAATTCGCTTTGATCCGTCCTCTACCAATTGAAAAGTTATCTCTGGATATTCTTTATGAAAAGAAGCAATTAATTGGGAGAAAAAAACGGAATTAACAATGGAGGGGAGACCAATTCGTATATGCCCCTTTTTTAAGCTATGCAAATTATCCATTTCTTCCTTCAGTAGTTGAAATTGCTTGTCAAATACAAGTGCATGTTTATAAAGGATGCCACCAGCCTCCGTTAACGCTAGTTTTTTTCTGGAACGAATAAAAAGAGAAACACCCATTTCTGCTTCCAAGGATTTAATGATTCTGCTGACTGCTGGCTGTGTAATATATAATTTATTTGCCGCGCTTGTAAAGCTGCCAGAACGAGTAACTTCTATAAAATATAGCAAATGCTTCATTTCCATATTTTCACCTTCTTCTAACTTATTTTGATATAGGTTACCATATTATTTTGTTACTTGCTTCTATTTTACTAGTTTACAGCTTGAATTTTAATAAACCTAAGATTATTTTGCTTTCCCATAAACTAGATTTATTTTATTTCATAAAGAAATATGAATAGCTAGTAGAAGTGAAAAAATAGGTAAATCTATTTATAAACCTATTTAATGAATATAAGGACAGGTTCTTCCATTCCTTTTATTGCTAAACACTCATCTAAGTTGAAAAATTTTATCCTTTCTAACCTTTTAAAAAAAGAGCTAGGATGAATTCCTAAGCTCTTCATTACATATAGTAACTGTCCTTATTATCTATATTCTATGATTCCATAACTCTCCATTTAAGCTACTTCAGGTTTTTTCAAAGAATCAATACATGCCTCTGCTTTTTTTTCATCAAACTGTCCTTCCCATTTGCAAATAAAAACAGTGGCAACACAATTTCCAGTTAAATTAACAGCAGTACGCGCCATTTCTAAGATACGGTCAATACCCGCAATAAAAGCTAATCCTTCAACTGGAATGCCTACTGAACCAAGAGTGGCTAACAATACCACAAAGGATGTACCTGGAACAGCTGCAATTCCTTTTGAAGTGAGCATTAATATAAGCATCAATGAAATTTGCTCTGCTATGGATAAATGAATTCCATACATCTGTGCGATAAAAAGCGATGCTAACGCTTGATATAACGTCGCTCCATCTAAATTAAACGTGTATCCTGTCGGCAAAACAAAGGACGTAATCCCTTTTGGACATCCATATGACTCCAGCTTTTGCATGACTCTAGGCAAAACTGTTTCAGAGCTTGCTGTAGAATAGGCAAGCAAAAGCTCATCTTTTACTAAACGCAACAATGGAACCAATTTGATTTTTGCTATTTTACAAATTAAACCAAATACTACTACCACTAAAAATAACATACTTGCATACACTAGCAATGCAAACTTCCCAAGAGGAATAAGAGAAGCTAATCCAAATTTAGAAACGGTTATCCCAATTAACGCAAATACTCCAAATGGCGCTATTTTCATAATTTGGTTTGTTACCCAAAACATTGTATCTGCAACGCCTTGGAAAAAAGCTAATACAGGCTTCCCTCTTTCTCCGATTGCAGCGACGCCTATTCCAAATAAAACGGAAAAGAAAACAACTGCCAGCATATCACCTTGGGCAAAAGCATTAAAAATATTGGTTGGAATAATATTAACAAATGTGTCCATAAAACTATGTTCTTCCACATTTTTTGTTGTTTCTACATAAGAAGAAATATCGCTTTTAGAGAGGTTCTCCATATCAACCCCTGCTCCAGGCTGAAAAATATTCCCGAACAATAAGCCTAAGATAATAGCAACTGTTGTAACAATTTCAAAATATAGAACAGTCTTAAATCCTAACTTCCCTATCTTCTTTAAATCTCCAACACCTGCAATACCTGCAATAATGGATGCAATGACGATAGGCAGCACGATCATTTTAATAGCGTGCATAAATATATCAGCAATAGGCTGTAAATAGGTGGATACAGATGGATTATCGTAGTAAACAGCACCGACAATAATCCCAAGTATTAATCCTATGAATATCTGAACAGCTAAAGAAAATCTTAATTTTTTCATATTTTCACTCCTAAACAAAATATTTCATAATTATTATAAAACGGAATATATATTTCATAATAACCGGACTATTCCAAAAAAGAAAGAGGAGTATCGAAATTTTTTTCTTTAGAGTAACTATTGCGAGGAGATAGAAACACCATTTTGCCTTTTAAACATTATTGTAAAAAATAAAAGAAGCTGGGACATAAGTATCCCAACCGAAGATAAACCCGAACCATGATACGAAGATGTAAAAAATATTTCGTATCATGGTTCGGGTTTTTTTTCATTTAAAAAAGAAGGATTGTGGTAATCACCCGCAGGTTGCTCCATTTTTCCAATCTATTTCATTTTTTTCTTGGTAAAAGAATTAGGTTTTAGAAAATAGCCTTTAAAACGACGTGGAATGGAGCGGAAGACACTGGACTCCTGCGGGAAGTAGAGGAAAGGCTGAGACCCCGCGGAAAGCGAGTGCCTGTAGCGTAATGGAACAACATAGTTTTTATACTTAACTAGTTTAAAAACATAAATAACCAGTATAGGAAGTAACCATTTAAGTGCTAAATTAGTAAATGTTCATCTTTACCTATTATCTATTTAGTTATGTCTCAGCCTCTAAGAAAAGATAAATTAAATTTTGCAGCAACTAGCAAGAAATATTTCGATTTTGTGAGCAACAAGCAAACAAAAATACAAAAAATGGAGAAGAATAATTTTTAAACCGTTACAGCCGAATATAGCAAAGTTTATCGACAGCCTGAACAACATAAGCCATTTATAGCTTATGTTTATTCCTTTTTATAAAAAACATCTAAATTTTCCCAAATATCCTCCAACAAAACCAGTTTATCTTGAAAATTTGTTTGCCTTGCTTTTGCTACAGCAACAATTAATGCATTAATGAGACTAAAAGGTGCGACAAGCGATTCAATAAAACTTAACATTTGGCTGTTTGCTGTTAAAACAATAGCTGCATGAGGAATAAGAGGAGATAACAGATTATCCGTGATAGCAATAGTGGTTGCCTCTCTTTTTTTTGCATAGGATAATACTTGTACCGTACTTTTTGCATACCGAGCGAAGCTAATGCCAACTACAACATCCTCTTTACTCAGATCATAAAGATGTTCGGAAGCATTTTCAATAAGATGTATTAATTCCACTTTTTCCAAAATAAATTGTAAATAGTATTGTAGAAAAACACCTAAAGCGGTTGCACTTCTATTCGCTACAATATAGATATTTTTTCCTTTCACCAAAGCTTCTACCGCTTTTTTAAAGGAATCCATATCTAGCTTTTCAATGGTGGCTTTCACATTTTCTATATCTCCTAAAAAAATATCATATACTGCTTGGTCTTCATCCACATACACTTTCTTTGATAATGCGAATTTTTCAGTCGAGGTAAGCTGTCTTTGGGCATTGTTTTGCAATTCATGATGTAATTCTGGGTATCCAGAGTAACCTAAATATGTAGCAAATCGAATGACTGTTGCATGACCAACACCTACTACTTTTGCTAATTTATCAGCCGTTAGAAAAGGAACTGTATTAGGGTTTTCCAAAATATATTTAGCAATTTTTTGATAAGACTTGCTCATTTCGGGAAAAATCTCTGCAATACGCTTATTAATATTTTCCATTTTTCTCTCCTCTCCACAATAACTGTTGTTTATTTCATCTAATTTCATCTTTTACTATTTAAAAAGAAAGCTGTTTTTCGTACAGATTGTTGCTTTTAAACTTGTAGCCTAATCCCTCTGCTTCCACAGGATAGGTCTGGCCTCGCTGTCATCAAGTGAAAGGAAAAAAGATAAAAATCGTGAGGATACGCTAGGTTTTCCGAGAATTTCGCTCTCCTCACTTTCCCGTAGGATTCTACTTATATCCTGGCTGTTAAGACGACCACTTTCTATTTCTTCACTAAAAAACATTTTAAGAAAACAACCTCAAAGAATATTAATTATTTTCCTATAACATTCCTTTTTGTATCTTTCCTGGGAAATAGAGGTAAAATTTATTTCGTTATGATTTCATGCTTTATGTAAGTAATTTGTTGTGTTGGCAAAATAAACATACTTGAAAGGGATGTGAAAAGTGCGTTCTCTTCTTCCTTTTTGTTAGACTTGCTATCCTTCATCATATAATACCATAAAAGGTTTGATAGCAGATAAACAGGAAAATGAACCTATTATTGTTTTGAGAAAATAAATGGATGGTATCGTATAGACGTTTTTTGAAATACGCATCTCCTCTAAACAATATTTCACAAGATCAGAATAGAAGCAAAGAATGAACCATCTGACATTCTAAGAAATCATCAGAGGATCTACAAGTTTTCTCTTTAGCATTGTTTTATATGTAAAAAAAAGCAACTAGATATCTAGTTGCCTCTTTATGGATTTTATGTGTAACGCCAAGTTCTTCAACTAACTATACTTCTGATCGGTATCTCTCTAAATATGAACAGTTTTAAAATTTTTTCCATCTATTATACATGCTACTCCATTTGAAACTGTGCATGATGAAGTCTGCTATATGCACCGCCAACTTCAATCAATTCCTTATGCGTTCCTTGTTCTTTTATACCTTCCTCTGTTACAACTAAAATCCGATCCGCATTTTTAATTGTTCCGAGACGGTGGGCAATGACAAGTGTCGTTCTTCCTTGAGATAATTCATTTAATGCTTTTTGAATGGCTGCTTCCGTTTCCGTATCTAATGCAGAGGTGGCTTCATCAAGAATAAGAATAGGCGGATTTTTCAAAAACATGCGAGCGATTGAAACCCTTTGCTTCTGACCTCCTGATAATTTAACACCCCGTTCACCAATCAATGTATCTAACCCATCTGAAAGACTAAGAACCATCTCCTCCATCTGAGCTCGCCTCACTGCACTCCATATTTCCTCATCTGTTGCATGAAGCTTTCCATAGGCAACGTTTTCTCGAATAGTTCCATCGAAAAGAAACACATCCTGCTGTACAATTCCAATATGCTGACGTAATGACTGAAGTGACATCTCTTTAATATTAAGGCCATCAATCTCAATACTGCCTAATTTAATATCATAAAATCTGGGAAGCAAGCTGCAAATCGTCGTTTTTCCAGCTCCAGAGGGACCAACAAGTGCAATAGTTTCTCCCCTATTAACTTGAAAACAAATATTATTTAGTATCTTGTCTTTTCCTTCATATCCAAATGTTACATCCTTGTATTCAATAACACCATTTATGGAGCTAACTTCCAAAGCATCCGGAGCATCTCTCTCATCAGGTGCAGTGTTCAATAAATCCAAATAACGCCGGAATCCAGCAATTCCCTTTGGATATGTTTCAATAACAGAATTAATTTGTTTAATCGGTGTAAGAAAAACATTGGAAAGAAGCACAAATGCCATAAATTCTCCAAAAGTCATTTGTCCATTCATAACAAACCAAGTGCCACATCCCAAAACAAACAATGAAACAACTTTCATCAACAAATGACTTATGGATGCATTCCAAGCCATTACCTTGTAAGTAACCAGTTTTGTTGTTCGAAACCTTCCATTATTTACTGCAAATTGCTCCATTTCATACCCTTCATTAGCAAAGGCTTTTACTACACGAATACCGCTGACGTTATTTTCAACTCTTGCGTTAAAATCAGCAATATCCGCAAACATCTGATGAAAAGCACGAGACATTTTTCCACTAAAGAAAATAGATAGACAGATTAAGAATGGAATAATAATGAAGGTCCATACAGCAAGCTGCCAATTAATCGATAGCATTAAACCAAAAGCTCCAGTTAAAGTCATCACCGCAATAAATAAATCTTCTGGACCATGGTGAGCAATTTCGCCAATGTCCATTAAATCATTGGTCATTCGTGAAACAAGATGCCCTGTCTTGTTATTATCAAAAAACCGAAATGATAGCTTCTGAACATGATTAAATAATTTTTTTCGCATATCTGTTTCAATATTAATACCTAGCATATGCCCCCAATAGGTGACAATATAATGAAGAAAGGAGGTTATTATATAAATCCCCAGCAAACCGACACATGCCCATATGATGTACATCCAGTTACCCTTAGGTAATAAATCATCGATTACTTTATTAATCGCTAAAGGAAAGGTAAGCTCTAGTAAAGCAGCTAAAATGGCACAAGTAAAATCAAGAATAAATAACCACTTATATGGTCGATAATAGGAAAAAAACTGCCTTAACATACGATTATATCTTCCTCCTTTTGATACAAATCTCCCCAAGAACTTGTCAAAATCAATATAAGCAACATGAAAAGTCGTGAGAATAAAGATTTTCCTTGGTAAAAAAGTACTTATACCATGAGAGATTCTCCCATGGTATAAGCAGAAAGTATTACAGAATTTGTAATAATAATTGATATTAATTATTATTATCAGTTGGTGATTTCAAATTATCCCATTGAACAAAACACTTTCATACTATTAATAGAATTCTATATTCCCACTTAATTTGCGGACAAATCTATTAAAATAAATCAGGGTACATTTCTTTTGCCAGTATTTCCATTCCATCTATTGAGTTATAGCCATACCCAAACATATAGTTATAATCAACTGCATAAATTTGTTTGTTTTTTATCGCTTTCATACTAGATAACTTTGGATTAGTATAAAGTCCTTCTTTTATCTTATCAGCTGTATCTTCCCAATCAGGAATAATGAGCACATCTGGATTAGCAGCAATAAGCATTTCAATACTGACTTCTCCCGCTTCCTCTTTAAACACATTATCTAATTTCACCATTTTAAAGGAATCGTTAAAGAATGTTTCCTTATTTGCTGCATAAACATATACTTCTTTTGGATCACTCATATGTAAATAAGCAAATGTTTTTTCTTCTTTGATACTTGCTAATTTAGAAGCAATAGCTGCTTGTCGCTCTTTTAATTCCTTTGTAAAATCTTCCGCTTTATCTTGTACGTTAAAAATGTTACCTAAGTTCTCAATATCTTTGTAAATCGAGTTGTACGTTCCGCCAGTAACAGACGATTCAAGGACATATGTTTTTACACCCATCTCATTAATCGTATCTACTGTCCCTACACCCCAATCTGCATTATCAAATAAACCGCCTCGACCGTATACTAAATCTGGGTTTGTTCCTAATGTCACTTCTTTTCCAACATACTCATCACTTAAAATATTTAATTTCGCATATTCTTTTTCTACTGATTTATCGGGTGCTCCAAAATTTGCACCTACCCCAACGATTTTGTCCGCCAATCCTAGATGCAATAATAATTCGGCAGCTGGTCGCGTATTGGCCATTATTCGTTCAGGTGCTTTGTCAAACACTTGATCTTTGTTCTTCCAATCTGTGCCGCCCTCTGCTTTTGTGAAGTTTTGAACTGTCAGTGGATAATGCTCCTTCGTATCCGCTTCATCTGTGGTGCTTTTTTTCGCAGCACCTCCACAAGCTGTTAATGTTAACATTGTTGCCAAACCAATCCCTAGCAATAATTTCTTTTTCAACTACGTATCCCCCTAATTTATATGCCGTATGCAAATCCTAATCCATTCGTGACTGGATTAATAAATGTTTGGCACTTTATTTCATATAATGCTTCAATTGTGTCAGGTGTTAGCACCTGTTCAGGTGTACCATGGGCATACACTTCGCCATTTTTTATCGCATAAATATAATCACAGTAGTAAGCAGCCATTTCTAAATCATGAAGAGCTGCTAGAACACCAATATTTAATTCCTTTACACATGATAAAATTTCAATTTGATAACGAATATCCAAATGGTTTGTCGGTTCATCCAAAATCATAAATTTCGGTTGCTGTGCAATAGTCCTCGCCAAAACAACCCGTTGTTTTTCACCGCCAGAAAGAGATAAAAAACTACGATTCTTGTAATCAAGTAAATTCGTTCTCGTTAGTGCTTCTTCAACAATTGCAAAGTCTTCCTGTTTATCCGACTCTAGCATTTTTTTATGAGGAGTTCGACCTAACATCACCATTTGCTGTACAGTCAAATCAAAATTCATTTCATTAAATTGACCAACAACCCCTAATCGCTGTGAAACCTTTTTTTCTGATGCTTTTAAGACATTCAAATCATCTAATAAAACGGTGCCTTTTTGAGGAACTAAACTTTTATAAATCCCTTTTAAAAGCGTTGATTTTCCACATCCATTTGGTCCAATTAAGCCTACAAACTGCTTCTTTTTCACTAAAATTGAAATGTTTTTCACAATTTCTTTTTTGCCAATCTTCACTTCTATTTCCTTTGCAAGCAATTCCATTTTTTCACCCTCCGAAATTGTAGCCTTTTTTCACAATCATATAAATGAATAATGGCGAACCAATGACAGATGTAATGATTCCAATAGGCAACTCGACATTTTGTATTAACGTTCTTGACAAAATGTCAGCCCATATTAAAAACAGGCCTCCTAAAAGCAATGTTCCCAACATTAATCGTTTATGATCTGCACCAAATATCCCTCTAGATATATGCGGGATAATAAGACCTACAAAACCAATCATTCCTGCATATGCAACCATTGTTCCAGTAATTAGAGCAGCAATGATCATATAAAATTTACGAAAGACACTTAAGTTAATTCCGAGTGTAATAGCTGATTCATCACCTAATAGCATGGTATTTAAGACTCGATGCTGAAAAAGAAACAAACCGCACCCAAGTAAGATTACAATTGCCATAATAGGTGTTTTATCCCAGCTAGCTGAAGCCAAGCTTCCCATAGACCAAAACGTAACTGTTTTGATTCCATCTGCATTATTAGCAAAATAGATAATAAGGCTAGAAAAAGAACTACATAGCGCACCAATGACGACTCCTGATAGTACAAGCTTTACCGATGTTGCTTTTCCACCAATGCTTGATAAAACGAGAACAGCAATCGAAGTGATCATTGCTCCAACAAAGGCTCCAAATGCTATTCCAAATTGAGACAAAAACGCGCTGCTGCTAAACCCAATAAGAATCGCAAATGTTGCTCCTAGAGAAGCTCCCGACGAAATGCCAAGGATATATGGATCAGCAAGAGGATTTTGCACAACAGCTTGCATAACGGCTCCACACAATGAAAGTCCCATGCCAATAAGGAGAGCAAAAATAACTCGAGGCATTCTAACTTGTAGAATAATATTCAAATAGGATTCACTTTCAATAGTATCAAGTGATCCAAATTTACCATTTGTCAATGAATGCAATAATACCTCCATAGATTGCTTGAATGGGATACTAACCTGTCCAATGGATACAGAATAAACAGCAGATAATATAATAAGGCATAATAAAAGAAAAATAACGATATAATAGATGTTTCCCATCCCTAATCTGTTTGCATCCTTTCTATTCAAAAATTCACCTCCCTTAAAATAAAATATTCACTATTTAAGTGATAATGATTATCATTATTGTTTATAATATGATATAATCTGACAAAACACAATAAAATTTTACAAAAAATTCTGATTGTAAAAAAGCAGTACCTGTTAAATTTATCACCCATACTAAGCATCTAACTCACATGCATTGGCGATACTAGGGGAATTTTTAACTTCAAACATTTTATGATTGTTTATTGATGAATTATTACATCTGCCATAACACGAAAAAATCTTATTTAGTCTGTGTTTTTAGTCGTAGAAATTTATTCGCAGTCTATCCCTTCTTGATATCCTTCACGCTCAATCTGTTATATAATTGAAAAGAGTCAATGATAATTTACTCCGATCATTCATCTAGTTAAATAAGAATGATGAATAAAAAAACAACATAGAATTTTAACACTTTGCATACATATTTTTGGAAAAAGAACCAAAAGATAAAAAAGTTCTATATTTTAAGCAATTGATAAAGATATTGGATGAATGACAATAGAGGAAAGTTCAAACAGCATAGTAATTAGCGATAAAGATTCAAAATCTATACTTACTTATGTAAGTGAGGACTATTAACCGAAGGAAGATTTATTAAGAGAAACATTATTTATCATAAATTCCAAACTCCCTTTATGCGATTTAATAAAAAAAGTTCTTTTCTCTTGACAAAAAATCAATGTTATTTAATAATGAATTTATAATTATAATTATTATAAATAAAAAATCAATTTATAATGATTCAAAAAAACCAATATATATTAGGAGGAAAAATTATTATGTCTATTATCGGATCTGAAGTAAAACCTTTTAACGCAAAAGCTTATAAAAATGGTGAGTTTATCGATGTTACGGAAGAAACATTAAAAGGTCAATGGAGCGTATTCTGTTTTTACCCAGCAGATTTCACTTTCGTATGTCCAACTGAACTAGAAGACTTGCAAAACGAATATGCTGCACTGAAAGCACTTGGCGTTGAAGTATACTCTGTTTCAACAGATACTCATTTTACACATAAAGGATGGCACGATTCTTCCGAAAAAATTGGTAAAATCACATATGCTATGATTGGTGATCCTTCTCAAACAATCTCTCGTAATTTTGATGTTCTAAATGAAGAAGAAGGTCTTGCTGATCGTGGTACTTTCATCATTGATCCAGATGGCCTTGTTCAAGCTGCTGAAATTAATGCAGGTGGCATCGGTCGTGATGCAAGCATTCTTGTGAACAAAATCAAAGCAGCACAATATGTTCGAAATAATCCAGGTGAAGTTTGCCCAGCTAAATGGCAAGAAGGCGGAGAAACACTAAAACCAAGCCTTGATCTAGTAGGAAAGTTATAAGGAGTGCGATAAATGATTTTTGACGCTGAAATTAAGACACAATTAAATCAATATCTTCAATTATTAGAAAATGATATCGTTCTTAAAGTAAGCGCAGGATCTGATAAAGTTTCGAATGACATGCTAGCTCTTGTTGATGAGCTAGCTTCCATGTCATCTAAAATCACTGTCGAGAAAGCGCAACTAACAAGAACGCCAAGCTTTAGTGTAAATCGTGGCGGTGAAGATACTGGTGTTACATTTGCTGGTATTCCACTAGGACATGAATTTACTTCATTAGTATTAGCTCTTCTTCAGGTTAGTGGAAGAGCACCAAAGATTGATCAAAAAGTTATTGATCAAATTAAAAATATTAGTGGTGAATTCCACTTTGAATCTTTCATTAGCTTAAGCTGTCATAACTGTCCTGACGTTGTACAAGCGCTTAACGCGATGAGTGTTCTCAACCCTAACATCACACATACAATGATTGATGGCGCAGCATTTAAGGAAGAAGCTGAAAGCAAAAACGTTATGGCCGTACCTTCCGTTTTCCTAAATGGTGAATTCTTTAGTGGTGGTCGAATGACCATTGAAGAAATTCTTGCGAAGATGGGCAATGGTCCTGATGCTTCCGAGTTTGCTGATAAAGAGCCATATGATGTCCTTGTTGTCGGCGGCGGTCCATCTGGAGCAAGTGCTGCCATTTATACGGCACGTAAAGGCTTGCGCACAGGTATTGTTGCGGAACGTTTTGGCGGCCAAGTCCAAGATACGATGAGCATTGAGAACTTTATCAGTGTGAAAGCTACTGAAGGTCCTAAGCTTGCTGCAAATCTTGAGGAACATGTGAAAGAATACAATATCGATGTTATGAATTTACAACGTGCTAGTCATATCGAAAAGAAGGATCTCTTTGAGCTTGAGCTTGAAAATGGTGCCGTTCTAAAAAGTAAAACTGTTATTATTTCAACTGGTGCCCGCTGGCGTAATGTTGGTGTTCCTGGTGAGCAGGAATTCAAAAACAAAGGTGTTGCATACTGCCCACATTGTGATGGTCCATTATTTGAGGGTAAACATGTCGCTGTTATTGGCGGCGGTAACTCTGGTATTGAGGCAGCAATTGATTTGGCAGGTATTGTGAAACATGTAACAGTACTTGAATTTATGCCAGAACTAAAAGCGGATGAGGTTCTTCAAAAACGTCTTTATAGTCTGCCAAACGTGACTGTCTTAAAGAACGTTCAATCAAAAGAAATAACTGGTACAGATAATGTCAATGGTATTACCTATATCGACCGTGCTACACAAGAAGAACACCATATCGAATTACAAGGTATATTTGTTCAGATCGGACTTGTGCCGAATACCGATTGGTTAGGCGATACGGTTGAACGCACACGGATGGGTGAAATTGTTGTAGATAAGTTCGGTTCTACAACCGTTCCTGGTCTGTTTGCCGCAGGTGATTGCACAGATACTCCATATAAACAAATTATTATCTCAATGGGTTCTGGAGCTACTGCAGCCTTAGGTGCATTCGATTATCTTATTCGTAATTAATAAATTCTATCTATTAAAAAAGCTGTCTACAAAAGTAACTTTTGTAGACAGCTTTTTTCCTTTTTTATTCTAATCTTTATCACTTTATCACCTGTATCATGGTGCATAGAAATCAATGATTAGCTTAAGCTCTTCTAAATATAATTTAGCCATTCGACTCAATTGAGTTTTTTTATGCACTACCCAACCAACAGTAATGATTTCTCCTTCTTCCAGTGGAACAGATACAATGTTAGAACCATTTAAATCCGCACTTAAAATTCCAGTGGATATCGTATAGCCATTCAAGCCAATCAATAAGTTAAACAGCGTTGCCCGATCACTAACTTGAATACTTTTTTTACTTGGAATGGTGCTGAAAATTTCTTCTGCATAATAAAAGGAGTTAAACTCTCCTTGTTCAAAACTTAAGCGTGGGTAATCTTCTAAATCCTCTAAGGTTACAGAGGACTTCTTCGCAAGTGGATTTTGAGAACTCACAAAGATATGAGGGTTGGCTTTAAAAAGTATATGAAAATCAATTCCCTCCTCCTTTAACAGCTGCATCATTACTTTTTCATTAAAGGAGCTAATATATAAAATTCCAATTTCACTACGTAAATTCTTAACGTCTTCAATAATTTCATAGGTTCTAGTTTCTCTCATAGTAAATTGGTATTTATCTCCTCCATGTTTTTTTATCATTTCAACGAATGCATTTACGGCGAATGCGTAATGCTGTGTGGAGATAGAAAATAATTGCTGGGAAGGAGCTGTATTAAAATAGCGTCGCTCTAGTAGTTCCGCTTGCTCTACTACTTGTCTTGCGTATCCTAGGAACTCTGCTCCATCTGGTGAGAGTGTGATGCCTGTAGATGTACGATTAAAAATAGTAATGCCCATTTCTTTTTCTAGTTCTTTTATAGCTTTTGACAGACTTGGCTGTGATATATATAATCTGCGTGCAGCCTCATTAATGGAGCCGCACATAACAACTTCTATAACGTATCTTAACTGGTGCAATTTCATCTTTCGTACCTCTTTTTTCTTCCTTTTTAAATAGGTTTATTATTCTTAGGCTACCGTGGAAAGAGGGCTTAGCTCTCTCGATTAGTCCGCAGTCAGTATACTCTTCGCTTTCCCACGGGAGTCTTCGTGTATTCCACCTGCTCTCTGCTTTAAACTTTTTCCATAAAACAAAATAGAAACATGCACCTTTTCATGTGCCGTGAAGCAAATTCTTATTAGTCTGGTTGTCTATCCTGTGAATAGCTATGCTGAATCTAAATTAGTCCGCAGCCAGCATACACTTCGCTTTCCTGCGGGCGAGCGTCGAGCCTCCTCGCTTGCGCTGCGGGGTCTCGTCTTTCTCGCATTCCCGCGGGAGTCTTCGTGTATTCTGGCTGCTCCCTGCTTATAAACTTTAGAAACCTGCTTCTTTCAAGTGCCGTGGTTCGTAGTGCGTTTTTTTGCATGAGTTGTATTGTTCTGTGACGTTACACTCTCTGTTTTTTTGAACGCTTGCGGTGGCTCTAAAGGATGATCTTTATTGGTCGAATATTTCTTTCGGTCAAATATTTTCCACTCTGGGATTTATGTACTTACTTCTATCTTTATTTTATTCTTCTATTTTAACCTGAAGAGAGTTTAAGTTATAGATAGCTCCCTTTGCTTTTTGGGACTTTTTTAGAGAATAGGTAAAAAATAAATACATGATAATTTCAGTCGTTATAGCTTTTAGTTATAACGACTGATCACCTTTATCAGTTACACTATATCCCTCTAATCATGTTAGGATACTTACATCAGATATAAAGTAGAAAGAAATGAGGAATTTTTATGAGTACATTAAATAAATCTAACACTCCTTCAACGATTTTTCGCGCGGATCAAGTTGGGAGTTTATTACGTTCAGATATAATAAAAAAAGCACGCTTACAGAGCGCTGCTGGAGAAATCTCTTTAGAACAATTACGCATCATTGAAGATGAGGAAATCGCAAGAATTGTTTTAAAACAAAAGGAAGTTGGGCTGCAAGCTGTTACTGATGGAGAATTCCGCAGAGCTTGGTGGCATTTTGATTTCTTAGAAAATTTAGTTGGCGTTAATGGCTTTTGGACAGGAAATGGCATTCAATTTCATCAAAAACAAACAAAATCTCGTGCAATTAAAGTAGCAAGTAAATTAGATTTTGGCAATCACCCAATGATAGAAGATTATAAATATCTTCATCAAGCCGCTGGCAACCATACAGCTAAATTTACCATTCCAAGTCCAAGCATGCTTCACTTTCGCGGAGAAATTGATAAGTCCGTTTATAAAGACGAGGAAGAATTCTTTGATGATTTAGCTAAGACATATAAAAAAGCATTGCAAGCATTTTATAATGCTGGTTGTCGCTACCTTCAGCTTGATGATACTTCTTGGGCTTATCTCTGTTCAAAAGAACAAAAAGAACAACTTCGTTCAAAAGGAATAGATCCTGATTATCTAATCAAAATGTATTTAGATACACTAAACAAATCGCTAGCAGACCGACCAGATGATCTAAAGGTTACGATGCATATTTGTCGTGGGAATTTCCGCTCTACCTGGATTTCTTCTGGTGGATATGAACCAGTTGCAGAACAATTATTTGGACATCTAAATGTCGATGGTTTCTTCTTAGAATATGATAATGATCGTTCAGGTGGATTTGAACCTCTTCGTTATGTAAATAGATCAGATTTAAACATTGTTTTAGGCTTAATCACCTCAAAATTTGGTGAATTAGAAAGCAAAGATACCATTATAAAACGAATTGAAGAGGCATCACAATTTGTTGATTTAAATCAGCTAGCCTTAAGCCCTCAATGTGGGTTTGCATCTACGGAAGAAGGCAACTTATTGACAGAGGAACAACAATGGGAAAAACTTCGCCATGTCGTAGAAATCTCCAAAGAAGTTTGGAAATAAAGAAAAGTTTAGGATAAAGAAAAAGAAACAAGGAGGAACGACATGCGCGTTGTTCAAACTTCTCAGGTAATAGCTGAAAGTAAGTTTAATAAATTTCATTTACTCGTTTTTATTTGGTGTTTTTTTGCCATTGCATTTGATGGTTTTGACATTGCCCTTTATGGAATCGGATTACCGTTGATGATGAAGGATTATCATTTAACGGTTGTAGAGGCCGGAGCAATTGGAAGTTATTCTATAATCGGAATGATGATCGGTTCTTTTGTACTCGGTTCTCTTTCTGATATTATTGGACGTAAAAAAATATTAGCAATTTGTATGCTTTTATTCAGTGTATTTTCCTTATGTGCTGGTTTAGCACCAAATTCACTGACCTTTACGATTATGCGTTTTATTGCTGCTCTTGGGATGGGTGGATTAATGCCAGCTGTAATTGCCATGATGACAGAATATTCCCCTAAAAAAAAACGGGCATTAATAGTTGCAACAATGTATTGTGGTTATTCATTAGGAATGATTGCGGCTTCTCTTACAGGAATGTACTTAATGGAAAGTTTAGGATGGAGATTTTTGTATTGGCTAGGGGTTATCCCGCTTATTACTCTACCTTTGTTTCTTAAACAATTTCCTGAATCACTATCCTATTATCTCCTTCGTAACCGAGGTGAAAAGATAGCGAGTATTCTAAATAAGGTAGATCCTAAAGGAAACTATCAACCAACAGACGATTTCGAATATGAGACTGTCAAAGAGCGGGCAAAAGGATTTCCAGCCAAAAAATTATTTTCAGAAAATCGAATTGTTAGTACGTTAGCTTTTTGGACTGTCGTGTTTAGCTGTCTTCTGATGATCTATGGTTTAAATACATGGCTTCCTAAAATTATGCAAGGTGCTGGATATGGAATTACTTCCAGTTTATCATTCAGCCTAGCGTTAGGAGTCGGGCAAATTGGTGGGTCCTTATTAGGCGGTTACTTAGTGGAGCGATTGGGCCATCGAAAAGTACTTGTCTTTATGTTCTTAACAGGGGCTATTTGTTTTGTCTCTCTTAGTTTAACGTCTAATATGCTTTTACTGTATGTACTAATTGCCATTGGTGGTGCTTGCACAGGCGGAACGCAAAACTTAGTAAATCCATATATATCTGAATTCTACCCACAAGAAATACGTACTACAGGCATTAGTGTAACGGTTGGCATTGGACGAATAGGAGCAATATTTGCACCACTGTTAATCGGTCTCTTGCTAGCGACTAATTTAGAACCGCAGCAAGCCTTTATGGCATTTGCAGTGCCAAGTATTATTGGAGGCATTGCCCTTTTACTAGTACAAGAGAAATATGGAAGTTTTGATCAAGTCATTAAACCAACTAACAGAAGTCTTAAGACAGAGAAAGCATCTAGCTAACGCTGGAAAATAGTTAAGAAATAACCTTGGATTCAAAAAATAGGCTCCCCTTCAAGCAGCAGTGTACTAATAAAAATCTGCTTACTTAAAAGGGGAGCGTTTTTTTGCCTTTAAAACATTTTTTCAGTAGAATGCTAGTTTGTAAGCTGGGAAGAAGGCGAGTATAGCTTAATTCCTCATTTACTTATACTAATCATATGTTTTTACCCTAATCCCTAGCATAACTTGTTGTGTTCTATCATTCTATTTAGTTCGTTTTCCTTCTAGCCCTATATAAAATAAATAATAGAATAAACCATAGCGGTGTCAATAATAAAGCTGGACGTGTTTCTTTAGCAAACAGCATAATAATGAGAACCATAGCAAACAAAGCTAAGACAACATAATTTATAAATGGTGTAAAAGGTGCCTTAAATGTTGATTTTGCATGTAATTGCGGCTGTGTTTTTTTATATTTTAAATGACAAATAAGAATAACACCCCATACCCAAATAAAACAAATAGCACTAATGGTTGTCACGATTCCAAAGGCTTGTCCCGGTATCAATTTACTCAAAAGAGCTCCCACTGTTAGAACAAGTGTAGATATCCATAATCCGTTACTTGGTACATGATTTTTATTCAGTTTTGCAAGCTTAGATGGTCCTTGGCCATTATTGCTTAAATTATATAAAATTCGGCTTGTTGAAAACATCCCACTATTACAAGCAGAAGCTGCTGAAGTTAATACAACAAAATTAATAATTCCTGCGGCAACCGGAATTCCGACTAAACTAAATGTTTTAACAAACGGACTTTCTGTTGCATTTAATTCCATCCATGGGTTAATAGATAATAGAACAATAATGGCACCAACGTAGAAAAATAAAATTCTTAATGGGATTTTATTAATAGCCGATGGAATATTTTTTGCTGGATCCGATGTTTCCGCTGCTGAAACCCCAACTAATTCCACCCCAACATATGCGAATATAACCATTTGAAAGGAAAGTAAAAAGCCTGAAATTCCGTTCGGAAAAAATCCTCCATATTGCCAAATATTTTGAAGCGCAACCGCTCCTGCATCCGTCTTGAATCCTATCACTAACAAAATAATCCCAATAGCAATTAATAAGAGAATGGTAATTACCTTTATTAAAGCAAACCAAAATTCTAATTCGCCAAAAAGCTTTACCGTTAATAGATTAAGTCCTAATAAAATGACTAAGCAAATAAGTGCAGGTATCCATTGCGGGATATGAAACCAATATTGTACATATACACCAACTGCAATAATATCAGCCATAGCTGTCATAATCCAACAAAACCAATAGGTCCATCCCGTAACAAACGAGGCCCAAGGTCCAAGATACGTTTCGGCAATGTCTGTTAAAGATTGCGCACCTTCTTTAGATAATAGTAGTTCTCCTAGCGCTCTCATAACAAAAAAAATGGCTAAACCTACGATTAAGTAAGCAAAGATGATAGAGGGACCTGCTAGCTGTATCGCTTTGCCGGATCCTAAAAATAACCCAGTACCAATTGTGCCGCCAATCGCGATTAATTGAACATGTCGATCAGATAAATCCCTCTTTAATTCTCGTTGTTCCAATTCTTTCTCCTCCTTACAATCCATAAACCTTTCTTGTGAAACATTGAGCAATAAATGCACAACAATTAAGAAAAGCGCAAGCGACTTGGTAAGCCCTGAAGAAAAATGTTCTCCTGACTCAAAAAGTGCTTTTTACTTTTAGAGGCAGGAGGTTATCTTTCACAAGGGCTAGGCGCTGGAGCTAGACACTAATCTAAGCTGAAAAATTTTATACTTGAGTCAATTTCATAAGTCCAACTTTTAAAAAATCAAAAACTTGCAGAATTTAAATGCTTTTAATTTTTTTTACTTTGATTAAGCAACTTGGTGTTGATTGGACATTTGATTCAGACGATCTGCAGCTAATTTTGAAGCATTATAAACTAACGTAACGAGGTCAAAATGGACTTTAGCCTTTTTTCCTGTACGATAACGAACATTGTTTAATTGAAAATATCCCTTAAGATAAGCATTCACACGTTCTACCGCCGTGCGTCTTTTGAAGATCTTATTCCATATTTGAGATCCACGTGCTGGCGCTGTATATTTTCTTAAATCGGTAGTGATTTTTACTTTATACACCTTTTGACATAGACCATCATTGGCTAATGGACAGTCCATACATTCGTTTGGACGTGTGTATTTTAGTGTTTCATATTTACCATCAAAGCTATCATAACGATAGGAATGTTCACGGACACAAGTAGGAGCGAAATGCTTATCAAAACCAATTGGTTCTGGTTCATTGCGTTTATTATAAGCAATCACAGCTCGATGACCCATTCGATGTATCTGCGTATAAATGGCTTCAAAATCGTAACCAGCGTCCATTGTTTCATAGAGTAAAGAAGAAAGTGATAGTCGTTCGTGAATTCCTTTTAATAAAGGAATCGCAGCCTTTCCGTCATTCAAGTTAGCCGATGAAAGAAGGGATTGAAGAATATATTGACTGGATGTTCCAACAGCCAAATGAGCTTTAAATCCATACCAAAAAACGTTTTTTCCTTCGCTGTTTTTCTTCACACCCCACTGTGGATCTTGAGGAATTTCAGCTCGAAGTTCGGCTAAAGGAATGGCTAACTGATCTTCGATTTTTTTATCAAAAAGAGGCAGATTGGCTTTCCATTCCGCTTTTTCGATGAGCCATTTTTCCTGTTCTTCTTTTGGTTTACGCCCACGCTTTTTTGGTTCACTTTTCGGTTGTTCTTCCTTTGGTGGTGCTGCATCTTTTGCGAGAAAGTGAGTAGCGTCAATGGCTACTGTATCATCGGAAATAAAGCCTTCTGAAATCGCTTGATGAAGCAAGGTTCCTTGGACTTTTTCAAGTACATTCGATTCACTGAGGATGGTGACCATTCTGGAATAAGCTGCTTCTGACGGAATAGTATCGGACACTAAAAAGCCACAATCGAGGCGAAAAATCATGTCATTCTGTAATCTTTTCACTAAATCTTTAATAAATGGAATACGCTCTGTGATTCTAGCAACGAGTGAACAAATCATCGCTACATAATTCAACTCAACGGGTCTTCCAAAACGTGATTTCTTCGTTACCACAGCGAAGATTGGTTCCATGTCAATAGAAGAAAAAATAGCTTCAAAACGTTGGGTAGGTTCTAAATCATATAATTCTTGTAGGCCAAACAGGCTTCCTTGTCGTATAATAGTCATAGGGAGTCTTCCTCCAGTCTCATAAGTTTGTGTGGTGCTTACTTATTTCGACATTTTGGGGAGGTACTCCTTTTTTTGTGCCTCAGATAGCTTGCGGCTCTAAGGGTTTAATTTATGAAATTGATTCACTTTCTTATCTTTTAAAAAAAAAAGAGATTGGATAGCCTCCAATCTCCTGGTCATAAGAATAACAAATAGTATTTGTCTGCTAACTATTATCAGTATGACAAATAAATATTCAGTACTCTTCTGTCCTTTTGCCTGAGATTGTGAACCCTTCGGCGCCGCAAAATTTCCGCGGTCTCTCCAGAAGCTGCTCCAGCTATAGTAGAAAATCCATAGCAATCATAGCCTTCTAATTATTAAGTTATTCGATAAGTATGACTACTATCGAACAGTTGTTTATTTTAATAGCAGTTACATGTTTTGTCAATGACAAAATAAATTTGCTTTATTCTATTCTCCTAAAAATAGGAGATAAAAATGATTACTAGAATACATCATTTACTTATGCTAGGGTTTATCGTGATGTACTATTAATAAGGTTTTTATCATTCTTTAGCTTATCAATACGTATTATTCATATACTATTAATAATCAAAATGAGGAAATTTTTTACACCATTCACCATTAAAAACCCGTATCTCTACACGTTCTAGATACGGGCTTTTTTAATCTATTTTGTTTAGTTATCACGGAAAATACTCCAAATGAAGATAATCCTTGAAAAGGGGGAGTCTCACATTCAGTGGTTCATTTTATCCACCAATTTGTAGTTCCTAGGCGCAACAAATGCAGTCATAATGGCTGAAAATGCAACAATAATGGATTTTGCTCTACACCTAATCACCCCTTTCGCAAAGCTATTTCGGCGATAGGATTCTTGCTGGATTGCCTACTGCTGTATGTTGAGCTGGAACGTCTTTCAAAACAAGAGACAATGCTCCGATTTTTGCGCCATCTTCTATTGTAATTGCTCCTAGCACTGCGGCACCTGCTCCGATAAAGACATGATTCCCTATCTTCGGATGACGTCTTCCTGGCTTATTACTTATTCCTCCAAGTGTGACACCATGATAAAGGACAACATTGTCCCCAATCTCTGCTGTTTCTCCAATGACTATCCCTGTTCCATGGTCAATCAGCAGTCTTTTTCCAATGGTAGCTGCCGGATGAATTTCTACCCCTGTGAGCACATGGGCAAGCTGAGAAATCAACCGCGCCGCTAAATGAAGATTCCTCTTCCACAAAAAATGGGATAACCGGTAAAACCAAACTGCATGTAATCCAGAATAAGTGAGAACCACTTGGACGTTCGAGGTAACAGAAGGATCATGTTCCCGAACCATTTGAATTTCCTCCATTAGAGTTGATTTTCTCCTGAATTGAAGTGGCTTGTTGCTCATTTTCAGTAGTTTCATAACGTATTCTCCACATCTGTAATGGCTTGATTAAGAATGGAAAGCCCTTCGTCCAACTCTTCATAACTTACAGTGAGCGGAGGCGCTATTCGAAACACCCCACCCATACCAGGAAGACAGACAATATTCATATGGAGACCTAACTCGAGGCATCTTGCCGTAATTCGATCACCAATCTCTTCTGAGCGTTCTTTGCTCACCTTATCCTTTACAATCTCGATTCCTTGAAGCAGACCGCGCCCTCTAGCGTCGCCAACAACCTCGTGTGTTTGCACCAACTTTCTGAGTGCTGCGGCTAGATATTCGCCTTTTTCTCGGACTTGCTCGAGGAGATTCTCCTGTTCAATCACATTCATGACCGTGCATCCAACCGCTGCTACAAGTGGATCATTGACATGGGATGTGTAAAATACAAAACCATTATCATGGGCTTTTTGCTCGATTTCTTCTGTTGTTACGAGCGCTGCAAGAGGGAGCCCTGCACCGAGTGTTTTGGATAAGGTCAAAATGTCTGGCGTTACATCGTCATGCTGGAATCCGTACCAATGACCTGTTCGCCCAAAGCTTGTTTGCGCCTCATCAAAGATTAAAAGCATTCCTCTCTCCTGACATTTTTTCTTCAACGCAGCCAAATATCCAGCTGGAGGAACAAGGATGCCACCACCTGATACAATCGGTTCTACAATGCATGCTGCCAAGCTCCCAACAGATTGAGCATCAACCATAGCAAAACCATAGTCTAGCTGTTTTTGCCAATCAAGATCTCCATTTTCATCCACAAAATCTGGACGGTATTCATAAGGGGTAGGAATGGCTAACTGCCCAGGTGAGCCAGGTAAACCACTTTTCCGAGCAGAAGCATACGTTGCTCCTGCACTCGCTTCTGTTAAACCATGCCAGGATCGGTTAAAAGAGACAATCTCGAACTTCCCTGTAACCAACTTTGCCATTCTTATTGCCGCTTCATTTACTTCCGAACCAGTTGATAGAGGAATGACTTTCGTTAGAGGATCCGTTACCGTCTGGGCAATATGCGTGCATAGGTTAATGCTAGGTCTTGAGAGCATGCCACTAAACAGATGATCAAGTCGGCCAGCAGCTTCACCAATGGTTGCCACCACATCAGGGTGAGAATGACCAATTGTTGAAGACATCTGACCAGACGTAAAGTCTAAGATTTTTCTGCCATCTTCCGTATATAGATAGCTCCCCTTCGCATGGTCTATAATTTCTGGAATAAAAAATGGTGCGCCATACCTCCCAACATGTCGCTTTACGTCCTCCCAAGGATTTTCTCTTTTTTCATATGGATTCATCATTTCTCTTCCTCGCTCTCTTTCCTCCATTTGCTCTGCCGCTATTTAATGTTTATTATTAATGAATATAAAACAATAAACAATCAAGTTTTTCTTAACAATATGTTTAGTTATGCTGAAAGGAGGAGTCAAATGCTTAACACTTGGCGATTACAATTACTTGTACAATTCGAAACCTTAGGAACGATGCATCGTGTTGCTGAAATCATGTACATAAGCACAGCAACCGTATCACAGCAGCTTAATCTTTTAGAGAAAGAAACCAATACCATTCTGTTTGAAAAAGTTGGGCGAAGAGTACAATTGACCCATGCAGGACATGCTCTAGTGAAACAGGTTAGACCTGTGCTTAATCAACTGGAACAAATTGAAAACTCTTTAAATGACACTTCTGACATCATTCAGGGAACTGTTAGGATTGCCTCCTTCTCAAGTGCTTTGCGTACAATTGTTATTCCAGCAGTATCAAAATTATCAAAGATATTCCCTCAACTTCAGATCCGATTAACCGAAATGGAACCTGATGCAAGTCTTCCTGCAATTGACTCCCATCAATTTGATCTAGCAGTTGTTGGTTATTTTCAAAAGCCTCATTCGCTTAAGCAAAACGATCGAAACCTCATTGAACTTGGAATGGACCGTCTGATGGTACTGGCCGGTGAGGAAAATCCACTGACAGACCATCCTCACGTCACTATCGAGGAACTTATGGAGGAGAACTGGGTACTAGAGCCTGATGGTACCTATCTTGCAGAATATACAAAAAACCTGTGTCATACTGCAGGATTTCAACCAAATATTATGAACATCTTTCAGAGCTATTCGACCATACAAACAGTGGTTGCACAAAACCTTGCTATTGGAATTCTGCCGAAACTAGCCGTATCAGAGCAGGTAGAAGGCGTTCATCTGCTAGATCTCCAACCAGAATCGACACGCCATATATATCTTGTTGCTCGCAGATCCCAAACAACCATTCGTTCCATACAGATTGTTATAGAAGCAATTAAAGAGCAAGCGAGGGTTGTGTTTGGTGATTGTTAGTGGTTAAAGAGTGGGGAAAATAAAAATGGACAACTAGCGATGGTTTGGAAGAAACAAACCATCGCTAGTTGTCTATTTTAGTACCAAGATGAAGTAAACTACTCTTTTAAATTAGATTAAATATCTATTTCCACCTCTCCAATTTATGAAGGTTCTTAACAAACATCGCTGATAAAAACTTGGGAAACCCCATTTCGATGCATTTACCTTTTACAAATTGTTTCATATCATCTACAGAAATATCCTTTTGCGTAAATTCTCCTTCTTGATAGCAATGCTTACAATACATCAAACTTTTATCTAAATTCTTCTCCGTGCCACGATCTTCCTCTTTTTTTAATGGCATGGCACAGCTTTGGCATTTTTTATATTCTTTCATACGATCACCTCAAAATGTACTTTCAATAAGCTTCTAGTGTTTTGTAAATTGATTTTCCCCAAGAAATATTTACATAGAATCTCTATAATGAAAAGCAGGATTCTTGTTCATGTTTCCCTGCTTTTTGATGTTCATTCAACTACTATTTTTCATTTTGACTTTCTAAAAGAAACCCGTCAGTATTTTATGTTGTACATCCTTACGTTAAGTCGTTGCTGAGGAAGCAGCTGCTTGGTCAGCCTTCACACAATCAATTGCGACAACGAGCGCAATGATGATGGGTTCCATCTCTTCATCTACTATTTGAACCTTATAGCTATCTCCCCAAGTGAACCACTCCTTGCTCACTTTACCGACAACTTTACCATGCTGTACTATCTGAAAATCCATGTCCCACCAATTACCTTGTACTTCAATGCCTGCCGCATCAATCGTATATCGTGCTTTAAAGAGAGAAAACTCCTTCTTAATCGTTAACACCTCTCGACCATTAACCTCAACAAAAAACTTCGGTAAAAAGCTGAACACCTTTTTGGTAATGAGCGCAACTTCTTCTCTTGTTGTATTCATAATGGAGAAAGATTTTGGAATTTGCATAAAACTGCCCTCTACGTAATAAATATCCTTCTCCTGCTGATCCTTTACGGTAAATTTTCCACTTAGACTGAATACCTTCTGCTTTATATAAAGTTGCTTCATATTATACCTCCTCTTATATTAGTAAAGAACACTTTCTAGACGAATTTCCATTTAATTGGTAGCGGGGAACAGATTCCATAGTTCGCGCTGCTACTACTTATTAACATCTTACATGTTTACGTTTAAAACCAAGCTTTCCTCTATCCACTTCTTTTTGAATACTTTCATACGCGTTTAGGAAACTGCTTTTTTTCTTGTCCCGTTTGACTTCCACTATTCCCACTTTTATGGCTGTTTCGACTGCTTTTTCATGAAGTGGTAAATAGGAAATCCCTACGGTGTATAGAAAATTATTCATGGAAGATTTCGTTCTTTCTGGCGAGTCATGAATCGTATTTTTCACCATATCAAGCATATTGGAAATCTTACTTTCAGAAAATTCATGGTCATGGCGATTCCCTAATAGCCAACAATAGCAACTCCACCCCGCTGACATACTCAGTTCATTACCACTTACAATCCATTTATCAGCAACGTCTTGTGCTATTTCTGACTCTGATAATGTTACTGCCACTACAAAATCACCTAGCATATAAAAATATGCTCCATCCATCCAACGATTAAAATCCGATTCATTCATAGCTTTTGGGTCTGCTATAATGCCTGCAAAGTACATGGCATCGTAGTTACCTGTGGCGTAAAGCTCTTCAGCTAACCGTTGATTTATTTTTATTTTCTTTGCAACTGGTTTCATAGCACCTGTAGCCACACCAAAAAGCGGCTCGTGCGCACCATTAGATAGGTATATTTTTTTCGTTCGTTCCTTGCCGAGGGCTTCAAGCTCCTGCATAACTGTTCCGAAATCCATCGTTGTTCCCTTCCTTCCTATTCATGTACTTGGTCGCAGGGACGCCTCGAAGCGACTTCCCACTGACCAGCCTTATAAACCCTATACAACTGTATAATTTTAGAATTCCGTGAGATCTCCCCAGTTAAGGTGCTAACTCCTTCCCTCCATTGAAGAACTCCCTGTTATCTTCTATATTAGCAAATGATGAAACAATTTCCCAAATCTATATACATAGCAAAAAAGAAAAACAGCCAAACTAATTTCTTAGCTTGACTGCCATCACAACTGATTAGTTTTATTAACAATTAATCATCAGTAGGTAGAACCTCATTTACTTATGATACGGTTCCCCCCTAATAATCCGAAACGCCCGATAAACCTGCTCCACCAACACCAACCGCATCAACTGATGAGGAAAAGTCATCTTGCTGAATGATAACTTCTCATCTGCACGCTTTAATACATCATCACTTAACCCTAACGATCCGCCAATAATAAAAGCAACCTTGCTTTTGCCGTATGTGGCGAGTTTATCCAATGTGTCTGCTAATTCCTCCGACGATTTTTGTTTGCCTTCTATAGCTAAAGCAATAACGTGGGCATCGGCTGCAACTTTGGCTAGGATTCTTTCTCCCTCTTTTTTCTTTACTTGAATCATTTCAGCATCGCTTAATATTTCTGGGGCTTTTTCATCTGGTACTTCGATAATTTCTATTTTAGAATAGCTTGACAGCCTTTTTGTATATTCAGCTATTCCTTGCTTTAAATATTTTTCTTTTAGTTTTCCAACCGTTATAATTGAGATATTCACATGTATTCCTCACTTTACGAACAACATATCCACAAAACTTATCCACATATCCACATTTTTAATCCACATCTAGTGGCAGATCACTTGTTTGCCACCATATATACTGCGTTATTTTTACAATATTCACAGGTTGTTGATAACTTTTCTTCTTCCTGAATTTTCTCTAAAATCGGAAAAGTTTCGTACTCATTTACTACCGTATCTATTGCTATATCTATATGTTCTTCACAACTATAAATCATTTTCCCTACTCCTTTTTGCTTCCACTGCATTTCTTTTTCTTTTATTTTATGTGGATAACATCTTTTTTCTATAAGATTAAACTTATCCACACTTCATCTTATCATTCCAAATAAAAACTGCAACTATTCCTTTGCAATTTCTTAGCACAACCTCTTTATTCTTCTGTTTTTACATATTAATACTTTTTTAAAAAACAAATAAGAAAAGCGCAAGCGCCTTGGTAAGCCCAGAAGAAAAATGTTCTCCTGACTCCAAAAGGGCTTTTTACTTTTAGAGTCAGGAGGCAATACTCACTGGGGCTAGGCTGCTTGCGCTAGACATTAATCTAAGTTGAAAAATTTTATACTTTCTTATCTTTTAAAAAAACAGGAAGGATCATCCCTTCCTGCCTGCAGAATATAAACAAATCATTTTTTCAGCAACTATCCATTTTACATCTTATCTTCTGAAAGCACTACATCTGCTGTTTGCAGCTTTCCTTCTCGATAATATTTAATGGTTAATGTGTCGCCGATTTTTTTCTTGTTATAAAGATATTTTCGTAAACCCATTAAATCACTTATTTTTTGTCCATCTAACTCTTCAATAACATCCAATTCTTTTAATCCGGCTTTTTGGGCGGGAGAATTAGGAGTTACCGCTTTAATCGCTACCCCTGTTGTGACTTTATCCGGCAGCTTTAATGCTTCTTTCTGATAATATCCTGGAATATCGCTTACTGATTGTAGTTCTACTCCCATATATGGTCTTTTTACTTCTCCATATTGTTCTAAATCCTCGATAATTGGTTCGGCAGCATTAATTGGGATCGCCAGCCCAATTCCTTCTACCGATGATTCAGCAATCTTCATGCTGTTTATCCCGATAAGCTGCCCTTCAATATTAACTAGTGCCCCGCCACTATTTCCAGGGTTGATGGCAGCATCTGTTTGAATAACTTCAGACTGCCAATCTTCTATCCCATCTTCATTTATATCAACAGGAATCGTCCGTTGTAATCCAGAAACAATTCCTTGTGTAACAGACCCTGAGAATGTAATCCCAAGCGGATTCCCAATCGCTATGACTGGTTCTCCTGTTTTCAGCACATCAGAGTTGCCAAATTCAGCGATCTTGCTGATTTCTTTTGCATCGACCTCTACAACCGCTAAATCAGTCCATACATCGCTGCCGACGAGTTTGGCGCTTATCTTTTGCCCGTCTGCTAAGGTTACCTCTAATTCCGTGGCACCTTCGACAACATGATTATTGGTTACGATATAGGCCTTATCACCGCTTTTTTTATAAATAACACCAGAACCAGTGCCTGCTTCTTGGGCCGTTGTATCTTTCCAAAAGTTAGATGATTGCAAATTGCTGATTCCAACAACCGTATCCGCCGCTTTATCGACCGCTTTTGTTACATTTGTCTCTACATTTATCGATACATTTTTTGTGCCATTTTCATTTGTTGTAATAGCATGATCAGCTTCTTTCCCATCAGAAAGAAAACCATAATCTGATAACCGCGGTATTAACAACAGTACAAGCAATGCTCCTATAACAGCTCCAATAAGTCCTGAAAAGAAGTAACCTCCTCTTTTTTTCACTGGTTTCTCCCGACGATTATCCTCATCGTAATCACCGTAAGGCATGCACATCATTCCTTTCTGCTTACATTATCTATCCTAATCCTTACCGTTTACGTAACGACGGAATAAGTTCATTAATCTATTTTTCCTTATTTTCGAAAAAACAAACACGATAATTGCTAACAAATAAAATAATCATTAAAAGTCGCGTGACGCACTTTTTCTTCCTCTTTCCCGCTATTTTGTCCTTCACAAACCGTATGAGGCACTTTTTCTTCCTCTTTTCCGCTTTTTTTGTCCTTCACAAACCGTATGAGGCACTTTTTCTTCCTCTTTCCCGCTCTTTTTGTCCTTCATAAGCCGTATGAGGCACTTTTTCTT
This sequence comes from Niallia sp. WK069_GA_01, assembly GCF_983173855.1. NCBI lineage: Bacteria > Bacillati > Bacillota > Bacilli > Caryophanales > Bacillaceae > Niallia > Niallia sp. WK069_GA_01. Next base: position 246,655 of record NZ_OZ470138.1, on the reverse strand, counting down.
CTTCTTTTCCGCTCTTTTTGTCCTTCATAAGCCGCATGACGCACTTTTTCTCTTACTTTCCCGCTCTTTTTGTCCTTCACAAACCGTATGACGCACTTTTTCTCTTACTTTCCCGCTTTTTTTGTCCTTCATAAGCCGTATGAGGCACTTTTTCTTCTTCTTTCCCGCTCTTTTTGTCCTTCATAAGCCGTATGAGGCACTTTTTCTTCTTCTTTCCCGCTCTTTTTGTCCTTCATAAGCCGTATGAGGCACTTTTTCTTCTTCTTTCCCGCTCTTTTTGTCCTTCATAAGCAATAATATGGAAATATTTTAAGGTTTCCAATTTGATAGAGTAGAAATAAGAACCAAGCCTTCCTGTTCTCTTCCTTGCAGAACAAAAGTGCAAGTGACTTGAACAGCTTAAAAAAAATGTATCCAGATCCAAAAAGCACTTTTAAAGGCATGAGACAATACTCACAAGAGCTAGCCGATTGCCAGTTAAAAACGCCACATTTTTATATCTTCATCGCCACTAGTACGTTCTGTACATCGAAGACTAGATGCAGACAAAACCGCCATGTTATCCACTCTCCACTTTCATTTATTATTTCCTCAATAAAAAAACGACAGGATTCATCCCATCGTCTCGGTTTCATCTGATTATTTTTCCAAATGTTCGGCCAAATCTTAACGGTTAAATTGCCGTCAATATCGTAGGAATTTTCGGATCTGTATCCTTTAATGCTAGCTTATCATCTAACAAAATTCCCCGGTTCTCCAACGTCTGACTAACAGACATTCTTGCTAAATCTTTCATATTATTATCTTGGCTTAAGTGAGCCAAGTAAATATGTTTTGTTCGATCACCAATTACTTCACTCATTGCAATTGCTGCATCTTCATTACAGACATGTCCAACATCGCTTAATATCCGTCTTTTAATATTCCAAGGATATCTTCCCATGCGTAGCATTTGAACATCATGATTGCTTTCAAATACATAAGAATCTGCATTGTGAATGATGCCTTTCATTCGATCGCTGACATATCCCGTATCTGTAATCAGCACAAATTTTTTATCTCCTTCATGAAAAACATAAAACATTGGCTCTGCAGCATCATGTGATACGCCAAATGATTCGATAGAAAGATTGCCGAATGATTTTACTGTTTCCATATCAAAATGAAATTTCTGTTCTAGTGGAATTTCCCCAATTAAAGGATCCATCGCATTCCATGTTTTTTCATTTGCGTATATGGGCAATTTATATTTACGAGCAACGATTCCAACCCCTTTAATATGGTCACTATGCTCATGGGTTACTAAAATTCCTGTTAATGTATTCATTTTCCGGTCAATGTGTTGAAACAATGACTCCATTTGTTTGCCACTTAATCCAGCATCCACTAAAAATGAATATTCCCCACTTTCCACATAAATTGCATTCCCTGTACTCCCACTTGCGAGAACACTAAAATGCATTTTCTCTCACTCCAATTTACTAGGATCGCTATCTATTTTTATAATTTGGTTATCAAAAGCATTTACAAACAGACTTCCTCCATCGTCCATTACAATGCGCCATGTAGGCGTCAGTACTTGTGTAGAGGAATACTGCATAGTAGAAGCATACTGTGGTGAATAATAACCAAGCTCGAACTTTTTCACTTCGCTGTCATTATTAATATAGCTATTCATAAATAGCGTATATACAGCATTCACTGGTCGAATAATGGCTTCTTTATCTTCAATTTCTTTAATATTATCCAGATATGTTTGTCGATAGGAAACTACTTTATTCTGTTCATTTAAAATTAGGGTCAATTTTGCATTTGCATTTTGATACAATATTTTCCCATCATATTGTTGATAATACGTAATGATATTGTCTGTTTTATTCCAATAACGATATTGATCCCCATTTAAAATATGCGTTTGGATAAAATCAGTTAAATCCTCTTGTTTAAATGAATCACTAAGACTTAGTGGTTTCTCCAACTCTGCTTGTAAAATATTACTTCCAACAATTCTGATCGTTTGGCCTTTTAAAAGTCCCTTTTCCCACTTTTTCACTTCTTCCTGACTAAAGGTTTTCGATTTAGCAGATAAGTACTGATCTTTTTGTATATCCCTTGATGAATTCTGTGGGTAGGTTACTCCATAAGAGGCTAGTGTATTTTCAACAGGAATTTCCTCTTCTAAAGAGTAATTTTGCGATTCCTTCAGACCTGTATATTCATAGATTAAATATATATCAAGAGCTAAAAAGGCAAGAATAAAGATGGTTTTAATTTTACTCCAATCCAATGTGTTTGCCTCCTACATCACTTGCATTCAATTGATACCATTTATCGTTGTACTTATAAAACCAGCATGGCTTTAAGTTAACAATACGTTGCGATTCTACCACCATCTCATAACCAATCAAAACATTCTGCAGCTTCTCTTTATTATAGTCCTTTATATTCTCTAAATAATCTAAAACAGCCTCTCCTTCCATTAATTTTGTCTCAGCCGGATCAAAGTCTGTTCCAGAAGTATAGAGATTGCTTGTACTAAATGTTTTTACATCATTGTTTTCCCATATTACTTGAATTTCTGATACATTATTCTCTAAATTAAAAATCGGGTAGCCTGCCGGATTATACAAGCGAAATAGCGCTTTTCTAAGACGGTCATTTTTGTCCACGTAGCGATATTGATTTAATTGATTGATCCAGCCGCCATGCTGATTCACATAATCAATACTATTTTTTATTAACTGGTTATCTACAGTTGAATTTGCCGTAACCCCAGATGGCTTTAAAAAGGATACTACATGTGTATCTTTATCGATTCTTAGCAGACCTGTATCATCAGTAAATTCTTCCCGATTAGCAAACAAGCTTTTCTGCACAATACTTGGCTCATTGAAAAGAGCCCTTTTTAATTTAGCCGAGTCAATCGTCTTGTATAAATATTTATACTTTTTCATATCCGTTTTATTGTTCGGCAAGTAAATAAGGTTATTTTCTGTTACTTTATAGGAAAAATAAGTTGTATAACTACTATTTTCTGCTGTTACATGATTTGTGAATTTTTTCAAATCATCAATATAGGCTGCAGAAACCGTACTTCTATATACCTTTCCATTTGTTCTGGAGATAAAATAGACAGACCCCTCTTGATTCTTTGAAAGATCATAAGAAATAAGAATCGTATTAAAATCAAAATTGTTATTTTCTTTTATATTTAAAATATTTTTATATAAACTAAAAGGTACTTCGGCAGGAAATCGAATTTCCATACTATGGTCTTGCTGCTGAATAAAAGAAGCTATATTTTCTGTATCTATTTTCTTTAAGTTAGTAAATTCCCATTTTTTTATGGTACTCACTATATCATTTATTTCCTTTAAAGAAATCGCCCCATAGTTCTCCCCGTTTAAATGCTGATAAATACTGTCTGGCTTAACGATCTCGCCAACTTCCTTTGTTAAACCAATTTTCTCAGGTGCTATTGTGGACGAATCTGTTGATTGTTCATAGTTACCTTGGTGTGTCCATAAAACATAATATAAAAGGATACTTGATAAAACAAGAACGGATAATATCATTGTCTTTATATTTTCATATCTCATACCCAATCATCATCCTCTTCCGATTGAATATAGGGAAGAGTAAATGAAACCTTTGTACCCTTTCCTTCTTTACTTGTTGCCCATATTCTGCCTCCATGTGCTTCTACCATTTCTTTAGCAATAGCAAGTCCAAGTCCAGTACCGCCAAGTTTTCGAGTCCTTGCTTTATCTACACGATAAAAACGCTCAAATACTTTGTCGAGATTTTCTTTTGGAATTCCTACCCCATTATCAGAAACACTTACAATGATTTGCTTCTCTTGGTCTTTAATGGAGAACGTTACTTTTCCGCCTTCAGGAGAATATTTCAGTGCATTAGAGATAATATTATCTAAAACTTGTGTTAGCTTGTCTTCATCTATTTCCACAAAAGCAGCCTGCTTAGGAAGCCTCCGTTCAAATGTCACATTTTGCTCTTTTGTCAGTTCAAAACGATCGATAATACGATTATAGAACACAATAAAATCAACTAATTCTCTATTTAGCTGATAATCCCTACTATCTAATTTAGATAATTGCAGAAGATCATTTACTAAACGTATCATCCGCTCTGTTTCATTTTGCGTTACCTCTAAAAAGTTAGGAGCCAATTCTTCATCCTTCCACGCACCTTCGGATAATGCCTCTACATAGCTTCTCATCGTTGTTAATGGTGTGCGCAGCTCATGAGATACGTTCGCAACAAATTCCTTTCGCTCCATATCTATTTTTTCCTGCTCTGTAATATCATGCAGTACAGTAATAAGACCGTTGACAAACCCTGTTTCTTTTTGAATAACAGATATATTTGCCCGTAGTATATATGGCTCGTAATGCGTGCTATAATCCAAAATAACCGAATCTCTTTCGTCCAATAGCTCTTCAAACGTATACTTTTCCTCTAATCCTAACAGCTTAATAATCGATTCGGATAATACTGTTTCACGTGAAACATCCAACATCTTGGCTGCCGGTTCGTTTATTAATATAATACGTCCTCTTCTATCTGTTGCAATAACTCCATCTGTCATATAGGAAAGTACGGATGACAGCTTTCTTCGTTCACTTTCCGTTGTAGCTTGTGACTCTTGAAGCTTCTTTGTTAAATTATTAAAAGTAATCGCCAACTGTCCAATTTCATCAAATCCATATACTTTTACTTTCCTAGAGAAGTTCCCTTTTGATAAAGCAAATGCATGCTTTTGCATATCAGATATCGGCCTTGTTATCGTTCTAGCAAGCAATACACCTAATAAAGCGGTCACTACTAGTGTGATAATGGTACCTCTTTGAAAGATTTGGTTGATTTCATCCATTTGAGTAAATACATTTTCAATTTTTCCGACTAAATAGATTGCTCCTATCGCTTCTCCACCTTGAGGTCTGATAGGAATAATCGATACAGATATTCTCTTTTTTGTGTTATTATCAATTGATTTAATCGGCTTAAGAGCGGATGTGGAAGGATTGGTCATGACTCTCCTTACTTCCTTATCCACCATTTTTTGCCCGATTAAATGTTGATTTTCTGGATCGGATGTTCCTATGATAATCGAATTACGGTCAAGCACTCTAATCTCTTGAATATCATTGGAATTATTATCATCACTTAAAAGTCTTTTTACATCATCCTCTAACGTAGGATCTCCGTTTTCTACCGATCGCTCTTTTGTAAATTGTTCTTCTAAATAAATAGATAAAATATTTACTCTATCTTGAATAGATGCTTCAAAGTTATTATTTAATGTCCTCTGCAGCGTTTGTACAAAATATACTCCAATTATTTGAATCGAGATCAAAATAAGCAGGACAATGATCATCACTAGCTTTAAATGAATAGATCGAAAAAAACTTACTTTTTTCATCACTTTATTATTACTCCTGTTCAGGGTTTCTTAAATAGTAGCCAACACCTCTTCTAGTCACAATCCATGTTGGATGACTAGGATTATCTTCTATTTTCTCTCTTAATCTCCGCACTGTTACATCTACTGTTCTTACATCTCCGTAATAATCATAACCCCATACCGTTTGCAGTAAATGCTCCCTTGTCATGACTTGTCCAATATGCTTCGCTAAATAGTGAAGCAACTCAAATTCACGATGTGTCAACTCAATCATATCCCCACGTTTAGAAACAATATATGCGTCTGGATGAATGATTAAGGATCCCACTTCTATTTCGTTTGTTTCATTTTCTTCTTCAGCTGCCGATGGAACTTGTTGATGCCTGCGCAAATTCGCTTTAACTCGTGCAATTAACTCTCTTGTGCTAAATGGTTTTGTTACATAATCATCTGCACCAAGTTCAAGACCAAGTACTTTATCAATTTCAGAATCCTTTGCAGTCAACATGATAATTGGCATTTCGTATTTTTTTCTTATTTCCCTACAAACTTCCATTCCATCACGTTGCGGGAGCATAATATCAAGCAAAACTAAATCCGGCTTAATTTCCTCCACCTTTTCAATAGCGGCATTGCCATCATATGCACAATAAACTTCGAAACCTTCTTTTTTTAAATTAAATTGTAATATATCCGCAATTGGTTTCTCATCATCTACGACTAGAATCTTTTTGTTCATACCATTTTGCTCCTTTAGGTTAAATGTATCTATATCAATGTATTTATTATTGTTTACTACTACAGTCTACTTTACCATTTTAATTGTATATATTCACTTTTTTCGTATATCTGAACGAATTCCAGTACATGTTAGACTGATGAATGAACGTTCGCTAAGAAAAGCGCAAGCACCTTATCAAACGTATAAAAACCCTCACAAGCGAGGGTTTTATCATTTAATATTTTTTTATCTACCAGCATAAAGAGATACCCCTTTCCGCTTCAAAATAGATAGTAGCTTTTTTATATCTTATTGTTATATTTTAAAACATGGATACTTTTTTGTACAACAAAACGGTTATCCCAATTACAAATGAAGGATGAAAATTTACTATTTAATCCATACTAATTTACTTTATCATAAGTTATCTTAAAAAAAACCTTTGTCTTGATTTTGTAATAGATTTGTATAATCCGAGTAAAGGTGAGACCGAATAAAAAAGCATAATAGCAGCTATTTACACACATCTTGTGAAAAATATAAAAAAATGACTATGAATATTCATAGTCATTTTTGAGAGTGGCTCAGGACGGAATCGAACCGCCGACACAAGGATTTTCAGTCCTTTGCTCTACCGACTGAGCTACTGAGCCATAATAAGATATTTATTCTGTATTTATGATTTTTCCTTCAAGCTGATTCTTCTTTTGGATGTATTCCTTCAAAGCTAAAAATCAGGTTGCTGCTTTGCTTCACAACTTAATCAAATATAATCTATCGACTGAGCTGCTGAGCCATATTATTATTTTTGTCTGTTGTAAACTAAAAAAAATATATGTAAAATATGCTCGAAGCATATAGAAAAAATATGGCGGTCCGGACGGGACTCGAACCCGCGACCTCCTGCGTGACAGGCAGGCATTCTAACCAACTGAACTACCGGACCAGATATTTTTAAAATGACCCATACGGGATTCGAACCCGTGTTACCGCCGTGAAAGGGCGGTGTCTTAACCGCTTGACCAATGGGCCATGAAATGGTGAGCCATGGAGGATTCGAACCTCCGACCCTCTGATTAAAAGTCAGATGCTCTACCAACTGAGCTAATGGCTCGTTATTTGCTTTGTTAAATTGTCATTTGCGACGCTTTTTATAATATCATAGGTTTCAAATAAAAAGCAATAGTTAATTTGATTTTTTTATCAAACTAGCATATTTTTTTTATGAGCTTTAAAATAATATTTTTAAAGCCCGTAAAAAAATGTCTAAATAAAGGAGAACATCCCTTATTTAGACATCCTATCCGTTTAAATTAATATTGTCTCCAAGGACTATGCACAACATTTGTTTGTGTACGATCCGGTCCAACAGAGAAAATAGAAAGCGGGATACCAGTAAGCTGTGCTACTCTTTCTAAGTAGTGACGAGCATTTGCCGGAAGCTCATTTAAAGACTTGCAGTTCGTGATGTCTTCAGTCCAGCCTGGAAGCTCTTCATACACAGGTTCACACTGCGCCAACGTTTTTAAACTAGCAGGGAACTCCTCGATTATTTCTCCATTAAACTTGTATGCTACACAAATTTTTAATGTTTCAATTCCAGTTAATACATCAATTGAATTTAAAGAAAGATCTGTTATTCCACTAACACGGCGTGCGTGACGAACTACAACACTATCAAACCAGCCAACACGTCTTGGTCTGCCAGTGGTTGTTCCATATTCGCGGCCAACTTCTCTTATTTGATTTCCAATTTCATTCACTAATTCTGTTGGAAAAGGTCCGTCTCCCACTCTTGTTGTATAAGCTTTTGATACACCAACAACATGTTTGATTTTAGAAGGTCCAACACCAGAACCAATTGTTACTCCACCCGCTACTGGGTTAGAAGAGGTAACAAATGGATAAGTACCTTGATCAATATCTAGCATAACTCCTTGTGCACCTTCAAAAAGAACACGGCGGCCATCATCTAGTGCATCATTTAATACAACAGATGTATCGCAAACATATTGTTTAATTTGTTGGCCATATTCATAGTATTCATCAAGAATATCCTCTATTTTAAAACCATCTGTTTCATAAATGCGTTCTAATAATCGGTTTTTCTCTGCTAAGTTTCGAATTAATTTTTCTTCAAACACTTCTCTGTCTAATAAATCAGCCATACGAATTCCAATTCTTGCAGCCTTGTCCATATATGCAGGGCCAATTCCCTTTTTCGTTGTGCCAATTTTATTAGCGCCTTTGCTTTCTTCTTCCACTTCATCTAATTTCAGATGATATGGCAAGATAACATGTGCACGATTGCTGATTCGAAGATTGTCCGTTGTAATACCACGATCATGTAAATACTTTAATTCTGTGATAATTGCCTTTGGATCAACAACCATTCCATTACCAACTACACAGATTTTTTCACTATAAAAAATTCCAGAAGGAATTAAATGCAATTTGTATGTTTCACCATTAAACTTAATTGTATGTCCTGCATTATTACCGCCTTGGTAACGTGCAATCATTTCCGCATTCTCAGATAAAAAGTCTGTAATCTTTCCTTTTCCTTCGTCTCCCCATTGAGTTCCTACCACCACTACTGATGACATATCCAAGCACCTCCAAAGGTTACTATTATATTTTATATTCTTTATCAAACATAACTATTTTATCAAAATTTTAAGGCAAAAGTCAATAAAACACGAACAATCAATTTAATACTGTATTTTATGTTCGTAATTACTCTACTAATATAGTTATATAGCAAAGGGTTTGTAAAGACAAAATATTCACATATTTTAAAGCGAAGCACAGGGCGCCTTATTTAGCCTCGTAGAAAAATGTTCTCCTGCATAAAAAAGAGGGACCAATTGTATCCACTTTGATTAGAAAAACCAAATCGTTTTTTATCCTTATAAAGAATCTTAAATCAAATTTTAACTAGCCCTCCCCTCTCCTTTAAAGAGAGAGAAGAGGGGCCAATTGCATATTTTAATGAATTATGCGCCAGGTGGCATGCCTGCATCATCAAAGCGCCGTTCTAAATTAACAAATTTATTATATTCTTTCACAAAAGCAAGCTGAACAGTTCCAGTTGGTCCATTACGCTGCTTGGCAATTATTATTTCAATGATATTTTTGCTTTCCGATTCTTTATCATAATAATCGTCACGATATAAGAAGGCCACAATATCTGCATCCTGCTCAATACTTCCCGATTCACGAATATCTGACATCATTGGGCGTTTATCTTGGCGCTGCTCTACGCCACGAGATAGCTGGGATAATGCGATAACAGGAACCTGTAATTCCCTAGCTAGCGCTTTTAAAGAACGGGAGATTTCCGATACTTCCTGTTGTCTATTTTCTCCTGATCTGCCGCTCCCTAGAATCAATTGCAAATAATCGATTAAGATCATTCCTAGCCCATGCTCTTGTTTTAAGCGACGGCATTTTGAACGAATATCGTTAATTTTAACCCCTGGAGTATCATCAATAAATATTCCAGCGTTTGATAAACTTCCCATTGCCATCGTTAATTTTCCCCAGTCCTCGTCCGTTAAGGAGCCTGTACGAAGACGCTGTGCATCAATATTTCCCTCTGCACAAAGCATACGCATAACAAGCTGCTCCGCTCCCATCTCTAAACTGAATATCGCAACATTTTCCTGCGTCTTTACAGCTACATTTTGTGCAATATTTAAAGCAAATGCTGTTTTACCAACAGATGGACGAGCTCCAACAATGATAAGGTCATTTCGCTGGAATCCTGCGGTCATCTTATCAAGCTCTGCAAAGCCTGTTGCAATACCAGTAATATCTCCACTGCGATTATGCATTTCCTCAATATTATCATATGTGCGGACCAATACATCCTTTATGTTATGAAAGGCACCGGCATTTTTACGCTGTGCTACTTCTAAGATGCTTTTTTCTGCTTCCCCCAGCAAAGCTTCCACTTCGTCTTCCCGGGTAAACCCATCTTGTGCAATTCCTGTCGCCGTGCGAATCAATCTGCGAAGCAATGATTTTTCTTCGACGATTTTTGCATAATATTCTATATTGGCAGCCGTTGGGACAGAACCTGCCAGTTCACTTAGATAACTAACTCCCCCAGTATCCTCTAAATTATTCCCTGCAGCCAATTCTTCTGTTACCGTAATTAAATCCACTGCTTTGCCTTGATCATTAAGCTTGAGCATAACAGAGAAGATACGTTGATGCGAACCACGGTAAAAATCTTCAGGTATAAGGATTTCAGAAGCCATTGTTAAGCTTTGTGGTTCTAAAAAAATCGCTCCAAGCACTGCTTGCTCTGCCTCAATATTTTGCGGTGGAACTCTATCTGTTAATACTTCACTCATCCTAGAAAACCTCCTTTATATGGAAAAGGGTCAGAGTTGCGCCAACCTTATTGAAAAAACACGCGCTTTAAAAAATTGGAACCTGTTTATTTTCATTCTTCATCGAGCAAATTTGTTTGTATGGATATCTATCTGTAGATGTTTACTCATTTGTATATATTAGTGAAGAATCATTCTCCAATGACGTTATTTAGAAAAGGAAACTCTTCGTCAAATCATTCATTCTACTTATTACGCTTAAATGAAAAAATGTGACCAGTTTTACCTGCATCACATTTTTTCGGAACTATTCTATTCTAACATTTTTATAGAGAAATGGTACTTCCAATATTAGCTTAATTCTTTCACATGTACATTAAGTGTTGCTGTTACTTCTTGATGAAGTTTCACAGGTACTTTTGTATAGCCTAATGAACGAATAGCATCTGGCAGTTCAATCTTACGTTTATCTACTTTAATTTTATTTTTTTTATTTAACTCTTCGGCAATTTGTTTACTTGTAATAGAGCCAAATAACCGACCGCCTTCACCAGATTTAGCAGTAAGCTCTACTGTAATCTCTTCAAGCTTTTCTTTTAATTGTTTTGCTTCCTCTAATTCTTCAATTGCCAGTTTTTCTTCCTTTTTCTTTTGCGCATTTAACGTACTAACCGCACTTGTATTTGCTTCCACTGCTAATCCTTGTTTCAGTAAAAAATTATTGGCATATCCATCTGCAACATTTTTTACTTCTCCCTTTTTGCCTCTTCCTTTAACATCTTTTAAAAATATTACTTTCATTCTGATTTTCTCCCTTCAAAGTATTCATCAATGGCGCCTTCAAGCATTGATTCTACTTCTTCTATTGTCATATTGGTTAGTTGTGTTGCGGCATTGGTTAAATGTCCTCCGCCTTCCAAACTTTCCATAATTAATTGCACATTTATATCTCCTAAGGAACGAGCGCTTATACTAATCAGTCCGTCTCCTCGATGAGAAATAACAAAGCTTGCAATGATTCCATCCATAGTGAGCAAGGTGTCTGCTGTTTGTGCAATTAGTACGCCATCATAAATTTCGTTGTTTTTTGCTTTTGCTATGGCAATACCAGGCTTATAGAACTTTACGCTTTGGATTAGTTTTGCACGCTTGACATAATTATCAATATCTTCTTTTAAAAACTTTTGTACTAGAACGGTATCTGCTCCTTGACCTCTTAAATAAGAAGCTGCATCAAACGTTCTTGCTCCAGTCCTTAGAGTAAAACTTTTCGTATCCACTATAATTCCAGCTAATAATGCCGTAGCCTCTAACATCTCAATTTTAACATTTTTCGGTTGATATTCTAGTAATTCGGTCACAAGCTCAGCAGTAGATGATGCATATGGCTCCATATAGACTAGTAACGGGTTCTCAATAAACTCTTCCGCTCGTCTATGATGATCTATTACCACAACATCTTCAATTTTATTTAGCAATCGTTCATCAATAACCAATGACGGTTTATGTGTATCCACAATCACTAATAATGTATCTTCTGTTGCCATTTCTAGCGCTTGTTCTGGTGTAATAAATTTTTTAAATAATGTTTCTTGTCTTTTTATTTCTCCTACAAGCCGTTTTACGCTATTATCAATTTCTTGGAAGTTTACGACAATAAATCCTTCCTTTTGATTCATCTGCGCCACTTTTTGTATCCCTATAGCTGCGCCTATTGCGTCCATATCAGGGTTTTTATGCCCCATGATAATAACCTTATCGCTCGCTATAATTAACTCCTTAAGGGCGTGTGAAATGACTCGTGCCCTTACCCTTGTTCGTTTCTCGACAGGATTCGTTTTGCCGCCATAAAATTTGACTTTTCCATTTGTTTGCTTAATAGCAACTTGATCTCCGCCTCTTCCTAAAGCTAAGTCAAGACTGGATTGAGCAATCGTTCCAAGCTCTGGCAAAGAAGATACCCCAGAACCAACGCCTATACTTAATGTTAAAGGCACATTCTGTTTCGACGTCATTTCTCTGACATCATCTAATATGGTAAACTTGCCCTTTTCAAGGTTTTGCAATATATGCTCATTAAATATTGCTATAAAACGATCAGAAGATATTCTTTTTAACAGCACACCATTATCTGTTGCCCATTTGTTTAAAATAGAAGTTACGCTGTTATTTATACTGCTCCTTGTTTGATCATCCATACCTTGTGTTAAATCATCATAATTATCTAGAAATATAATAGCGATTGCAGATCGTTCATCTTCATATAACTTTTCAATTTCTGTTTGCTCGGTCACATCAAAAAAGTAAAGAAGTCGTTCTTCCCGTTTATGAATGACACGAAATTTACGCTCATGCAACGTAATAATTTCTGTTTCTACTTCTTGCTTTATTAATGGTATGACGGATGGAGCTACATCATACAATGATCTCCCAACAAGGGTATCCTCGGTAAAACAGGATGCTAAAAAGGGATTTGTCCATTCGATATAATATTCATCATTTATCAGCATGATCCCTATTGGCATTTCCATTAATGCCTCTTCTCCTACCTTCTTTACCCGGTAAGAAAGAGTGGTTATATATTCTTCCGTTTCTTTCCTTTGTCGTATATCCATTCTTAAAATAAAATAAAAAGGAAGAACAGAAAAAACTAATCCAATTAAGGAAAAAAACCAATTATAATAGGAGAGGATACCAAGAAGGATCATTGTTATACCAATTAAACAAATTAATGGATATCTAAGTGATCCTTTTTCTAAAAACGCAGGCATTTTTTTCAACTCCTAATAAAATGTCATTTTTAATTACTTCATTCGTTTACGATAGAAAAATTTTCGCCAATCTAAACCTAAATCAATAATACCAAGTATTTTTAACAAAAATGAAAAGGTAGGGTTCAAAAATAGAAAGATCGTTATAATGATTGTAATACCTTTTGGTACATCATATTGAAAGCATATGAAAAAAAGAAAAGATATTCCCTGTAAAACGATCAGCAATTGTAGTATGTAAAAAACATTTATAAACACCGTGTACATAATTGTGTTTTCCTCCATAGGAACAAAAAAAGAAATTCCAATTGCACCTAAGAAAATCCATAGTATGTAATGAGGCAATCTCCATAATCGAATAGGCAGCCAAGGCTCTGTTTGAATGCCAAATCGTTTAATAATTGGAACTGAAACGGCTTGAATCACGAAAACAGAAAGAAGAGAACCTATCATTATAGCACTTGGAATAATAAACTTAATCGCTTTAACAGCAGCATCTAATTGGTCGATCGCTTTTTGCGATTCATTTTGATTAAACATTTTCATAATGGATTCACTTTGATCCACTGCTGTTTTTAGTAATTGAAGCATTTCGTCTATATAGTCCACTTGAAAAAATAGAACAGAAACCCAATAGAACAAAACAAGATTAATAAAAAACGCTATAGATGCAACTAATATCATGTGAATCCTGCTTTTATTGCTTATAATATAATCCCCTAATATCGCTCCTGTTATCCCATATAAGACCGTTAGCGGAACAGCATATATAGAACCAACAATACAAGAAAGCAAAATTGCAGCAACAAAAAATAAGGCTGTTGCCTTTCTATCAAACCTGCTTCTAAATAAAATAAATGGTAAAGCTAAAAATAAGTTTGTTATGTTATTAACAATCGGTATGTAAAGCGTAATTAAAAGCAGTATAACATAAATAGATAATAGTACTGCACCTTCAGTTATTATTTTTGTTTTCCTCATTTACACCTTCCCCTCTGTTATATAAACATTCTACTATCTAATGCCTGTTCATTCAATCTTTCCTTCTTTTTTAAGGCTAACCTAAAAAATGGTGCTCTCAAATGGATCCGTAGTCAGTATACACTTCGCTTTTTGTGGGATTTCGCCTGTCCCACAAATCACATAGGAATCTTCGTGTATTCTGCCTGCTAAAATAGTTAAATCTGCTTCTTTTCATGTACTCTGGTGCCAATTTTGTTTGCATGGGTATTTACTCTATCTATTGGTTGAAAACTTCAAGGGCACTTTCTTCAAACAAGCGGAGGATAGGTCTAATATAGATAGAACTTCTTGAAGAGTTATTTTGTCCATTATCATTTCGTATAAAAAAAACACCCATTAATCAATGAGTGTTTTTGGCTGTTTATTATTCGCCAGTTACGTATGGTAGTAAAGCCATAGTACGTGAACGTTTAATAGCAATCGTTAATTTACGTTGATATTTAGCACTTGTGCCCGTTACACGACGAGGTAAAATTTTACCACGTTCTGAAATGAATTTTTTAAGAAGATCTACATCTTTATAATCGATGTTTGTAATGCCATTAGCTGTAAAGAAACAAACTTTACGACGTTTAGCACGTCCACCTCTGCGTCCGCCCATTGCCATGAGATTTCCTCCTTTTTATTTTAAGATTAGATTATTTTAGAATGGTAATTACAACAGTTCAAAACTGTCAAATTCCAATCCTATCATGTTCTAATCATATATCCCTTGCTACTTATGTCTAAATCTAGTTCTAATGTCAGTATTAAGTGACCTTTCCCAGAGATTTTTCAAACGAATTATTTTTATAAGAAGGTCTAAACATTTCTGTGATCCCTATAACTTTAAATCGCCCGATTAATGGATATTGGCGTGTCAGTTCGGCTAGCTAAAATCCTTCAAGGCAATTTTAGCAACTGATCGAAATTGGAATGGATATTATATATGAAGGAAAAGTATCCGCTGTAGCAAAGGGTTGCGAACAACTTAAAAAATGTTAGAGGATTTACAAGAAGGTGACATTATTTATGTCACAGACTAAATCCGATTCACCTCCTAGTACGCGGGATTTATTTGAATTAATCGATGAAATACGAAATAAAAAGGCAAGCTTAAAATCCTTAAAGGAAACTTGGCTCGATTTATCAGAAGATAATCCATACAGCCAATTCTTAATTACGGTAATGGCTAGTGTTAACCAATTAGAGAGAGATCTTATTCGGATGCGCCAGCGTGAAGGAATTGAGTTGGCTAAGAAAGAAGGAAAGTTTAAAGGCCGGTTAAAAAAGGATCATAAAAATCACGCAGGAATGAATTATGCAGTAAAGCTATATATGGATGGAAATATGACTGTAAATCAAATTTGTGAAATTACAAGTGTTCCAAGAGCTTCATTATACAGGAGACTTTTAGAAGTGAATAATTAACAATTTTTTTCGCCTAATGGTCTTACATTTTATGGAGAAAGGTTTATTGAACTAACTGTAGTCTAGAAAGGATATACTTATTAAATTATTTGATTACCCTTTAGAGTAGTATAGTTTTCATCATTCTAAGTGGGATGGTATTTGCTCTGAAAGGTAATAAAGGAGTAGCAAATAATCTTTTCTAGATTAAGAGCCGTCAGTTCTATTGACCATTATATAAGTCAGTAGAACTAGCAGCTCTTTTAAAAAAATATCCTCTTTCAAAATAAAAGAACAATCCTCGCTAAATAGCGACACTAGAGTTGGTATTTGAATACTCTTTAAAAAAGATACTAGGCTTTAAAAATAAGTAATATATCTTTATACATCATTATAAAAGAGAGAAAGATTACTTTACTTCACCTTCTCTATTTAAAAAGTAAAACTTATATTAACGGAAGTTTCTCGTAACTGAATCTTAATATAATGCTAAAATGACAATGATTTTGTCTTTCCTTTAAAGATTGATCGAGATATAAAACTTGCAAATAAAATAAAAATTGCAGCAACGAAGAATATAATTCTTAAATCAAAAAAGTCTGCAAAGATGCTGCCAATTGCTATTGCTAGAGTTCTTAAAGTACTAACAATAAACCTTACTGTTAAAAAGACTCTACCCAAAATAACATCAGGGACATTTACTTGTATTAAAGAACGAATACCTACTGGAGCTGATGCTGCCCCCATCCCAATAGCGAGGTATAGTACTAATAACAATGGTAAATTATTATTAAACGAAATAACCAAAAGTGCAAAACCTATTAGGAATAAACCATTTTTTATAAGGTTTATATGACCAATATTATTTTTCTTCCTAATTAATAAATAAGAACCTAATAAAATACCTATTCCTTCAGCAGTAGAAATCCATCCATATGTATTTGAAGGTAAATGCATATAATCCTTAATAAGAACTATTATAAGGGATCCAGAAATGCCTACTCCTATTAATAAAAGACCCCATATTAATATAATTTTCCTAAGAAAAGTACTTGAAAAAATAAACCCTATTCCTTCTTTAATTTCACCCATGAAATTTTCTTGACTTTTAATATTTTTATTTTCTTTAAACTCAATTTTAATCATTGACAATAGAATAGTTGAAATTATAAAAGTTGTAAAATTAGCAATTATACTACCTTTTATTCCTATAGAGGAAATTAATAATCCTGCAATAAGCGGTCCTACGATCATAGTTAGTGAATCTAAAGCACTTAATACGGAATTACCACGTACCATTTCATCTTTATTCAATAAACTTGGGATAACAGCATTACTTGTAGATCTGGAAAGTTCGTCACATATGCCTAAAATTATGGCACTAATAAGAATTAAAGTTGTTGAAACATTAATTAATAAAAAAAGTAGAACAATTGCTCTAATTAAATTACTGAAAATCAATATATTTTTTTTATTTATTCGATCAATTATTCCACCTGCAATTACTGTAAAAATCAAAGACGGAAGAAACTGTAAAATAAAAAAACTCCCCATAATTATAGGTGAACCAGTCACCTTATATAAATGTACGACTATTGCAATATCATATATATAATCCCCAAGAGATGATGAGGTATTTGCCAAAGAAAATAACAAGAAATTTTTTGATTTCAAAATACTGTTACTCCTTAATAAAAAGGGAGTTGCAACCTTCTATGTATAAGTAGCAACTCTCTTACCTTATTTAGTAAAATCAATTTATTTAATTTTACTATTTTTTAATATTAATACTGTTTGTAAAGGTCATATGCATATAGTTCTGTAAAAGAGTTAAACCTTTTACCTTTTCTTGGTTTAGCTAATAACATTTCTTGTCCCTCCCTCTATAAATGTTGATCTATCAACGGTTTGACCCGTTGTTGGGGTATCAAAAAAATATTTTTCGACACAATCCCTAACAATATTTTTAAAATATGTGAAACTATTCCAATACATGGGTACGCTACGCGGTCACTACTGGATAATGGTGGAAAGTAGTGATAGGAAATTATGCGATGCACAATGGATCTCTGCGTAACTTATGATGACGTACCCTCCCATGTCTCTGGGCATCTAAGTGCCTACATTCCTTCGTTCGGTCTAGTCATAAGGCAGAGGCTAGCGAAGCTCCTTTAGGGACTCAAGGTCGAATGGAAAAAATAGTGCCAGCTTCTCCGTGTCATCCTGTTGTCTAGGTCTATTTAAGGGGATGAAGGGTCTTATGCAGCCTCTACGAGACTAGGAATATCCCTCATCATTCGCTGTGCGTCAAACGCTTTGTGCTTAGTGCTAATTCCATGTAATACTTTTAATAGCTTACCGCATAGAACCACGATGGATTGCTTCTTGCGTAATGGATTAACCATACGATTTGTGTAATACTCATGTAGCTTTCGAAAGGCTTCATTGTGACGGATCATCGGCATCATTACTCGGAACAGAAGGGCGCGAAGCTTTCTTCTCCCCCGTTTGGAGATGCGTTTTTGCCCCTTGTGCTGACCAGAGGAATTTTCACGTAACGTTAATCCCGCGAGTTTAATTAGTTGGCGTGGATCTTCGTAGTGTGAAAAGCTTCCGATTTCAGCTAATAGATCGACAATCGTTGTATCTCCGAGTCCCGGAACCGTTGATAGCCATTCGTACTCTACAGACGTTTTTACAAGGTCAACTAGATGTTGAGTAAGGCTTTCGATATCTTGTTCTAACTGATGGTAACGGCGAACGAGCGTGGTAATTTCAATACGGGCCATCTCACGTCCTTCTGTTACTCCGATAGAGTTAGCTGCGACTTCAATAAGACGCAATGCTTTGGGTCTTTGGGGGGATTTGAGCCCCTCAACCTTCCGATAAAGAGATAAAACTTCATCGGGTTGTTTTTGGTGAAGATCATTCGGAAATGGGGTACATTCAAGTACTGCCAAAGCCATTTTTCCGAATGACGGAAACACCTGAGTAAACTCTGGAAAATAGCGATCTAACCAACGAATAATCATGTTTTTGACAGACCCTAGTTCCTCAGTCAATTTACTTCTAAACGTTGACCCAACGCGAAGTTCGGCCTCCATACCTTTTAGGATACGGGGATAACTGAACCGTCCGTCTTTTAAAAGTCGAGCGATCACAAGTGCATCTTTTCTGTCATGCTTGGTTGGCAGATTGTCGTCCAACTCTTTTGAACGCTTAACATGCATAGGGTTAACCATGGCCAAGGGAATGCCCCGGTCCTCAAGGTAGTAGGCCAAATTGAGCCAGTAGTGTCCCGTAGGTTCAATCCCGACAATGACTTCCGTTTTTTCATTTTCTTTCATGGCTACCAGAATACGTTGATAGAAAAGCTCGAACCCGTCTCTAGCTTGAGAAACAGAGAACGATTTTTGGAGCACACGTCCACGGTCATCCACAAAGCAAGCGTAATGGGTCCGCTTGGCAATATCGATTCCGACTACGAGTGTTTTTTCGGTGACTTGATTTATTTTCTGATTTTGTTTAAAATCCATTTTGGAGTCCTCCTTGGTTAACTAAGTTAGGGGTCATTTCGGTCCACGATTTGACACCCCGTATCATACCAAGAGGGCTCTTTTTTGTTCAAGTCCCCGAAAATCCTTCTAACAGGAATGCTCCTTATACTTATTTATATTTTTATTATAAAAAAGCTCTACATGTGATTTACAGTATTGCTTTTTATAACCCCAAAAAATTAAATTATTAACATACAGAAAAAAATCTTTCATTTTGTAATACTCTTTCTTCTTTTTCTTTACCCAGTTCAGGATATTCAGTTAGAAGCCAGTATATTTTAATCATTGCATTCTTCCATGATTCACAATAAGGATAAGGAGCTTCTAAATCTGAAGTTACCTCCATTGTTTCCCCTCTACATAAACCGCCACAAACATAACGAAAATCACAACTTGCACACGTATCGTTCAGTTGATCTATTCTAAGAGATCTAAATTTCTTATGAATTTCAGATTCGAAAAACTTCTTCTCAAAATCATCTTCAAAAACATTAATAATCTTATACTGTTCCCTATATGTATTTAGACAAGGATATATGTCTCCTTTCGGGTCTAAAATTACAGTAATAATTCCAGAGCCACAACCAATCATACGATTTGTTAATCGAGCATTAGTAACTAATCCCATAAAATTAGTATCACTCAAATAAGGTATTAACTCCGGATCGGTCTTGATTAAGCTTATGATTTTATCTACCATTTCCTCAATTGATAATATTCCTAAGTTTTCCTTTGCTCGCCCCATATTTAATAATGGTATTAGACGTAGACTCTTAATATCAAACTGTTTTCCCAATTCAATATATTTAGGAATTAAATCTACATTATCTTTATGAAAAACCATGTTAGTTTGTAGGTTAACATCATATTTCTTCAATAATTTAATAGCATTAATGGTTTTGTCAAAAGTATTTCTTCCTCGAATAAATTCATGAGATTCTTTTGTAGGGCCATCTAGTGATATTTGCACCTGCATATTTAATTCTTTAGCCTTTTTTGCAAAGGTTTCATCAATCAATAATCCATTTGTAGATATTCCTAGTTGAAATCCCTGTTCATACGCAAATTCCGCAACAGCTAAAAAATTTTTTCCTAATAAGGGCTCACCGCCAAGAAATGCCAGCCGTTTATTTTCCCCCATAATTTTTGAAACATTTATAAGAGCTGTTTTAACGTCTTCTAAATTTAATTCAATTCTATCTGCACTCTCTGTCTGATCAGCTACAGAACAATGTTTACATTTCAAATTACAACGCATCGTTTGTAACAGGGTAACTTTATCAGGCTTAATAATGACTTTTGAAATATCATCATTCGTAATTGTTTTTTTACCTAAAGGAATAACTGCTTCACTTTCTACTAATGGCTCCAGAAATTCTATTGCTATGCTCTCATTTCCTTCACCCAACACTTCATTTGAAATTTCTAGTATATTCTTCTTGCCATCAAGCTTTTCTAAAAATTCCTCACCTTGTTTAGTTGTTGCTATCCAGTAAGGTATTTCTGGAAATAGAATTATCGAATTTTCACCACGTCTAGAAATAATTGAATAATTTTGAGCAACAAAATACTTTGTTAGCATAGTTTCAAAAACACTTCACTTTCCCTTTTAATAGCTCCCAATTTATAATTATTTAACAACAAATTCTAGTAATTGGTAAGTGGAATGTTATTTTATTCATAAATAATTCATGTTTTTATACTATTAATACCATTTAAAATTATTCTAAAAAACTACTTTATACATTAATTTAAATTGCTGTATTTCCACACTTCATTTTATTTATTCCTGTTTATCAGATTTTCAAGCTGATGCTTTTTGTTTCGAAAACAATTTATTATTATTTCAATATACTATTATTATTTGCTACCGGGATAGCAATTAGGATTTAGTGTTATATAAATCACTTTCCATCTAATTTAAAGCAACAAATTAGTTTCTTAAACATTATGAATAAAATAGAGATTCGTGTAAAAATGAACAAAGAGAATATAGAATGTCACAGTAAATCCAACTTTTAATTTCTTTTTTTACTTCGTATGAGTTATAAAAAGCTCCCGCAACAAGGGAAAACGCAAACCATGCCCATAACCAATCCAATTTGCTAAATATCCAATTATAAAAAAATAATCCATTTTAATCAAAAGACTTTTGAAAATGGATTATTTTCATTTAATCGAAATTTATGAGCTTTTTTATTTAACTTTATTTCAAAACTACACAAGTTTTACTGTTTACTCTTCAACTCAACCACCTTGTCTGATTCAATCTTAGGTGCGTATAACCTCTCTTCAAGGTCGGCGATACGTCTTTGGAGTTTTAAGTTTAGTTCGGTTAATGCCTCATTCTGATCTAAGAGCTTTGCAAAGTCACTTTTAACTTCTGCTAATTCATTCTGTAAACGTTCAATACGTTGCTCTTGAACTGCCTTTTGTTTGGCTCCATAAGGGATTTTAGGCTCCATATTGTCAATTATAAGAGAATTAACCTCTTCGAGCTTTGCCATCAAATCTGAGCGATTATAAAGCGTTTGGCGGGTTACCCCTGCTTCTTTAGCCAACTTGTTAACAGAGATAGCCTTTTTTGTTATCTCTGCTTGTTTTTTGAGCTTATTAAGGGCCTTAATTACCTTTTTCTTGGTTTCCCCACGCTTCATCTCAGCCATCTTCTCAACTTGCTGGTTTTCATTAGGCATCCATACTCACCGCCACTTCTTGCATCGCCGTTTGATAGTCTTCATTAGCCATCTTCTCTTGAAGTGCCTGTATATATTCAGATAGTTTAACTTGCTGGTGCTTTAGTTTACTGCTCCAAACGCTGTTATCTTTGGCACAAGTCTTTAATTCCTCGTTTACCCGATTAAGACGACTCTCGTAAACAGGGAGGTGTCTAGCTGATGCTATGAAGTGCTTACAACCTAAACAAATACTATCTTGCCCGCACGGTTCTCCACGCATAGGGTGGTGAGTACACATACCGTGTGGTAGAAGCTCAATTTTCAAGGCTCTTCGCATTTTTTCAATTTGGTCAATGGTTTTACCCTTGAATGGATTATCTTCGCCCTCAAGCTGTTCTAGGACCATTTTATTGGTACTTGCTATTGGTGTATCTCCAGAAAGTATATCTTTTACGATTTGCTGCTTATCGGAATGATCGTAAGTTGATGTCATTAAAATCGATTTATGACCTAACAGTTTAGCTACAGCCATTGTTTTCATACCGCCTTCAAGAGCAGAGGTAGCACAAATATGCCGAAAGTAGTGGCTTGTTAGGTCGACAAATTTGCCTTTTTCGTCACGAAAATCGTGTTTCATCATCCACGGTCTTAGCCTATTCTTATTCCAGTTAGCGTGACTACAAACTGTCACTGGATATCCCTTTAATGTCCTGTTTCTAGTGAGAAATAAGTAGGGGAGACCTGACTTTTCACGTAAGGGACGAGTATGTTCCTCAAGTCTTTTAACAGCTCTAACGACCTGTTCGTTTGCTGGCTTATTCACCTCAACTGGTTCCTTATTTATCTTGGTGGTTGAGAAAGTAATATACGCTTCACCATCAATTAAAGATAGACATCTAGTTTTAAGTGTTAGAACCTCTTCAATACGACTTCCTAGCTGAGTGGAGAGAATTACACTTGCTGCTGTTAAAACATCCCCATTTGGTTCTTCTAGCTCATTCTGAGCCGTTTTAATGATGTCGCTGACAATTTGTTTGTCTGGCAGAACTTTATTAGTTTTACCTAATTTCGTGCCTTTTTTTATTGATTTGTTATTAATGATGATTTCATCATACAGTAGTTTAACGTGAGTATTCTTTTTTGGAACATCCCAGCCTCTGACAGCTCCACGCACTAAAATTTCCTGTATAACCTGTGCGGCTTTCTTTCTGGCTACCGCACTCATCGGTTGACCTTTATCAGTTTTAGCCGACAAAACATATTGAAAGAATTCTTCTAATCGATACTTAGTTATATCAGTAAATGACGTAATATCATGATTTCCTTCTAAAAACCTTCTGAATACTGTTAGGGCTGCTATTTTCCTTCGTACTGTCTGTAGATTATTTGCCATTAAATCGTTAACGGCAAACCATTTAACAGTTTCTTTGATGGAAGGGTGGTTAAGGAGATTAAATTTCACTTGATATTTAGCATCGTGGTGGATCTCTGCTCCGGAAGCCAGACCTTTAAAATCCCAAATATCATCTAAAAATATCGAGTTACCAACCTTGAAATCCCTTTTTCCCTCTTCGAAGTAGGAAGGTTTGTAATCAATAAACTTTGTTACATCACTAGCCATTAATTACACACCTCCTTTGACACTAGAATATCTTCGAGTTGTGAAATGATTTCCTCAAGTGCTTTCTCAGTTTCGTAGAGAAGATAATCAGTTCCAATCAAAGTTTCTTGCATATATCGTTCCTTATCAGCCCTGATTCTTGATAGATGATCTTTGTGAAAGTTTAGAAACTCAGGAGTTGTAATGAACTTTGGACAGAATAAGCAAGCATTAGGTTTTTTACAGTCAATTACGTTTTCTTTAATCGGTCTAGCACAAACACCGTCAGGCAGTTGAGCCATTAAACGTTGATCATAACTGATAATCTTATCTTCACTATCAATGATGTTACCAACATCATCTTGAATAACACCAATAAAACCAAGATCCCGATATTCTTTATTAAATCTATCGTTACGAATCTGTGCATACAGCCTTGTAGAATGGGCTGAATCGTGTCCTAAATACTCCATTACCTCTGGCAGAGTCATACCATTATTGATTAGATCAGTTCCAATTGTGTGACGAAATTGGTGAAATGTTACTTCTTTGATATTGAAACGGTTAAGGAATTTATCCAAATGAACTCTAGCTGTATTTTGACTGTATTTTTCAATACCCGATAGGTTCTGTTTCGATGGTCTCTTTAACTTTCTAACGAAAATGAGATTGGTTCCTAACTTTTCTTGGATTTCTATAGTAGCCTTGTCAACACGATGTATCACATTAACCACTTCTTCACTAATCGGTATATAACGATCCGTTTTCGTTTTCTTGCTAATAACTTCTAAAATTGGTTTGCCCGTTAAGTCCTTGCTAATATGCTCTGTTTTAGTTGCTAAAGCTTCATGAATTCGCATACCAGTTTCTTTTATAAGGCTAATAAGTCCCCAACAAATGGTTTCATCTAAGGACATTGGTTTAGATGCCATTTTTCCCAAAGCACTGTTGATTAAGTCCATAACTCTATCGTCAATAACCTTTGATTTAAGCACATCTTCAGTTTGAAGCATCCTATTCTCTGTACCATCAAATACACGAGTGTCAGGGAATCCATCCATCCCCATAATCACACCGAACCTCAGATGATGCTTGAGAGACGCTACTTTTGCAGCTCTAGTTGAGGGTGCTTTGAAATTAAATAAAAGCCAAAATAAGTATTCTTCAGCTATCTCTGGAGTAATGTCTGCAAATTTTTCCAATAGTATTTGTGATTCATCAATAAAGTCAAAAAAACTTCTAATCCCCTGATGGTAACGTGTTATCGTACCAAGAGAAAGTTTACCCATTCTAATAGATTGAAGGGTTATTTCCTTGATTGTGTATTTGAACCATTCATTGGGAAAAACAGTGAAATCAAAGTAATGATCTGGCAAGTTTCCTTCGTCAGGTATGTGCCAGATATCAGCCTTCTGGTTTATAAGAGGTATAATACTAATTTAGAATGCACCTCCCTTTTGAAGTTTGTACTCTAAATAATTCGTATAGGACTTCGTAAGTGTTTCTACTGATACGTGAACATACTTTGCAGTTGTATTAAGAGAGCTATGTCCAACTCGTGCTTGAATAACAGAAATGTCCATTCCCATATCATGCAAGTTTGAAGCGTGCGTATGACGTAGGGAATGTGGTGTAACTATTTTCCGTTTTAGTGAATCAAGCTCAACGCTCTTAAATACATCACGGAACCATTCCTCAAAATAACTCCTATTAGGTGGTTTTCCTACGGGATAATTATGGTTCACAAAGATATATTCACAATCCTCATCTTGATTCATTGGTCTATAGTACATTACATAGTCATCAATCTCTTGTAATAAGGACTGGCTCACAGGTATCGTTCGTTCTCCTGTTTTAAGTCTCCTGTCCTTATCGTCTTGCTCGCCTCGTTCAACTAAGTATATGTTACCTACCTTTTTGAATGGGTCAGGTAAATCATAGTCCTTAATCCTAAGATGGAGTAGTTCCCCAACCCGCATACCAGTTTCATATAAAATTTTGAAAGCTAATTGATTACGTTTTACTAAACCTTCATCATTGGCAAACACTTCTCCAATCTTTGCATAGAAATGTTCAGCTTCATCAGGGTAGATTCTCTTTTTATCAACCCTTCGTTTGGTTTTGCGCCTAAATTCATTCCAGATACTTGAACTCCAACGATTCTTGTTGATATGACGGAGATAGCTAAAATCTCTCACTTTTCTTTTATCTGCAACCTTATAGTCTGCAGGTTCAATAAATCCCATTACTTCGCCATATTTATAAAAGCTTTGTATAGCTGAAATATAACCGTTCATTGTTGAGGCGGCTACTCTACTCTTGTGTTCCTTATTCCTTTCTGAATTCACATAAGCGTTATCTATATAATCTTGAAAGTAAGGTATGTGTCTTGGTTCTACATCAAAGGGTCTAAAACCCTCCTTATCCATCCACTCATAGAATAGTTTAAGTTTCTCTAAATACGTTTTAACAGTATTGGGAGAATGTTCTTTTCTCTCTAAATATCTCGTAAAATCCAAAACCTCTGGGACAATCCTCATATCTTTATCCACCAATACAAAAGAGTTAGAAGTTTCTTTAACCTGATACATTAGACTATCCACCTCTACGAACACTTGTTCCTATTCTGATTATACTAGGAACTTAGGAATCTATCAATATCGACACTATTCTTTAACATAGTCTACATTTTTTTACAAGGGGATAGCACAGTCCATTATAGAATATTCCCCTTAATGATTTATATAGTTCAAAGAAAATTAATACATGATAAACACTTCTTAGACTTAGATAGCTAAAAGACCTATAATAAATAAAAAAGGACATCCAACTCAAGAAGAGATGGATGTCCTTTTTTATTTATTATTCACCTGATACATACGGTAATAGAGCCATAGTACGTGAACGTTTGATTGCAGTTGTTAATTTACGTTGGTATTTAGCACTTGTACCAGTTACACGACGAGGTAAGATTTTACCACGTTCAGAGATAAATTTCTTTAGTAAATCTACATCTTTGTAATCGATGTGAGTGATACCGTTAGCTGTAAAATAACATACTTTACGACGTTTTGCACGTCCGCCTCTGCGTCCTCCCATTGCCATTATGATTTCCCTCCTTATTTTTCCATTTATGGTTTTCTGTTCTGGGTTAAAAGGGGATGAATAATCCAAGAAAGAATATTCCCCCTTAATGATTTATTAGAGATTAGACGTATCTAAGATTTAGACATCTCAAATCCTTTATAAACCTGTTATATCAAGATCTCACTTATTAGATTTAGACATTCAACAGACCTCTTAATAAATCTATTCAAATATCCTCCTAATACCCAATAAGAATTAGACACCCTAAATTGGTATATCCTCTTTATAAATCAAGGTATTAGGTTGTATATTTAGAATTAGACAATTATAAGGCGGTCAGAATGGTAAATCATCATCTGAAATATCGATTTGACCGCTATTTGCAAATGGATCTTCATCTACTCTTGTATAATCTTGGTTGTTGTTGTTGTTGCGATTATTTTGAGGTCGCTGATTCTGATAATTATTGGACCCAAAAGGATTATCTTGCTCTCTTGGTGCACCATAATTCATGTTGTCATTTCTATTATTTCCAGAGCTATTTCTAGGTTCAAGGAATTGTACGCTTTCCGCTTGAACTTCTGTAACATAGACCCGTTTACCGTCTTGTCCTTCATAACTACGAGTTTGAATTCGACCATCTACTCCTGCTAAACTTCCTTTTTTCAAGAAATTAGCAATATTTTCAGCCGGTTTTCTCCAAATAACACAGTTAATGAAATCTGCTTCTCTTTCGCCTTGCTGATTCGTAAAAGTACGGTTCACTGCAAGTGTAAAAGATGCCACAGCTATTCCATTAGGTGTATATCGTAAATCAGGATCCTTTGTTAAACGGCCAACAAGAACTACACGATTCATCATCAGTCTCAACTCCCTTCTTCCATGTATGTTTCACGTGAAACGTAACAGTAATTTATTTTAATTATTATTTAGCTTCATCTTTAATTACGATATGACGAATGATATCTTCGTTAATTTTCGCTAAACGAGAAAATTCTTCAACCGCTACTGGTGTAGCGTTCATTTTCACAAGTTGGTAATATCCGTCACGGAAATCATTGATTTCGTATGCAAGACGACGTTTACCCCACTCTTTCGCTTCAGCTACTTCCGCTCCATTATCAGTAAGAATGCTGTTAAAACGCTCAACTAGAGCTTTTTTAGCTTCATCTTCAATATTCGGGCGGATGATGTACATAATTTCGTACTTTTTCATCACTTTCACCTCCTTTTGGTCTAAACGGCCCATTTTGGGCAAGGAGCAATTAAACATTACTCACAAGGTAGAATTATATCATATAAAAAAAATATTAGCAATGAAGCACTTTGAATTTCTTATAAATAACACAATATCATGCTGGATTCTACCATACGTATTAACTTTTATATTAGTTTTAAACTATCAAGATTTTCAGGTTAAGGGAAAAGGAAGAATGAAAAAGCTTTTCCTTTTTGAGATAATAAAAATGTTAAAACAATGATGGAGGTGAAATATGAACAAAAAATATGCCTTATTAAACTTCATTTTATTTGTCCTCTTTCTAATAAGTACAACTAGTATCGTATTTATTATCTATAAAAATATTGATAATCTATTTTCTACAATATTTGTAATAAGCTACGTAATTTTTGTACTACTATTTGCTTTATATCTAGGTGTTATTGCTATTGTAAGAATGCCTGGGAATGAAAGAAGAAAAAGGACATTAAAATGTATTGCTTTGTTTATATTATTTAGTGTTATCAATTACATATTAAATTATTTTTTTCAACCAGTTAAAAATACTTCTTATGGATTTTTATTCACCGCATTAGGGCTGTCTTTAGGCTTTTCCTTTTTAGATTTAGCATTCTTAAAAGAGAAAAAATCAACGCGTTGACAGGTATTTAAGATTATACATTCGACTGAATTAGTATATAGAATTTTATAATCTTATTTTTTAATACATTAAGAGCGTCTATACATGAGATAGACGCTCTTAAAAAGGATCGATTTCTGCGTTTCCGAATAAACCCGAAGCTGCATCCATCAGATAATTATATTTTTAAACATTAAAGCGGAAATGAATGATATCTCCATCTTTTACAAGATATTCTTTTCCTTCTAAGCGTACTTTTCCTGCTTCTTTTGCCGCAACCATATTGCCGCTTGCCAATAAATCATCGTAAGAAACCGTTTCAGCGCGGATAAATCCTCTTTCAAAGTCAGAATGAATAACGCCTGCACATTGAGGAGCTTTCATGCCTTGAATAAATGTCCATGCACGCACTTCTTGTACACCTGCAGTAAAGTAAGTAGCTAAACCTAATAAATGATAAGCCGCACGAATGAGCTGATCTAAACCAGATTCCTCAATTCCCAGCTCTTCAAGGAACATTTCTTTTTCTTCCCCTTCAAGCTCTGCAATTTCTTCTTCTATTTTTGCACAAATAACAATTACTTCTGCCTGTTCATTTGCCGCAAATTCTTTTACTCGCTTAACATATTCATTGTTTGCAGCGTCTGAAATTTCATCTTCTCCTACATTTGCTACATATAAAACGGGCTTAATAGTTAGCAAATGCAAACCTTTTGCAATTTTAGCCTGCTCTTCTGTAAATTCTACTGTTCTAGCCGGCTTTTCCTCTTCAAAAGCTATTTTCAGTTGTTCTAGCACTTCTAACTCAGCCAAAGCATCCTTATCTTTTTGTTTCGCCATTTTTCCGACACGGCCAATTCTTTTTTCCACAGATTCTAAATCTGCAAGAATTAACTCTAAATTAATGGTTTCAATATCAGAAATTGGGTCTACTTTTCCGGATACATGGGTAATATTATCATCAGCAAAACAACGAACAACTTGGCAAATCGCGTCTACTTCACGAATATGAGATAAAAATTTATTTCCAAGACCTTCACCTTTGCTTGCACCTTTTACAATTCCAGCAATATCTGTAAATTCAAAAGTTGTCGGCACCGTCTTTTTCGGTTGCACTAATTCTGTTAATTTTGTTAAACGCTGATCTGGTACTTCTACAATTCCAACATTCGGATCTATTGTACAAAACGGATAATTAGCCGATTCTGCTCCTGCTTGTGTAATTGCATTAAACAATGTTGATTTCCCAACGTTAGGCAATCCTACTATTCCAGCTGTTAATGCCAATATTGTCACTCCCCTATATAAACCTTCTAATTAACGGACAATAGAAGGCAATTTTAATTTACTTATAAACCTCTAACAATTATAGATTCAACACTAAAAAAAGACAAGTAGCCGTCCTTAAGCTACAGGTTATTTCTCTTGGGTCATTTATAAAACAAGCTGAAGCACCATTCCCCCACACCAGAATGCAACTATTCTAATAAAAAACAAAAAAAGCATGAATCAATTTTCATGCTCAAAATGTCCAAAAAAAAAATAAAATTGTAAAATATCTGGCTCTTAAAGACCTTTAATTATCGAAGCAAACAGAATGTACTCAATCGACGTATATTCTCTCTCTCAATGGGTTCGCAGCCGGAATACACTTCGCTTTCCATGGGGCGGGCGCCGAGCCTCCTCGGAGTAAACTCCTGCGGGGTCTCGCCTGTCCCGCAAATCCCATAGGAGTCTTCGTGTATTCCGGCTGCTCCCTGCTTCAACATATCAACGAACTTAATCAAACTGCTGCCTATTTTCATCGTCCATGGTGCAAATTTGTTGCATGGTGGGCTATCCTGAAAATAGGCTTACACACCCAATTACTCTGCAGCGTTTAACCCTCTTTTCAGGAGCGCTCATAAATTATTCTTCGTGCTTCACCAAAACCTTCTTCATCTTTCTTGAAAATTCTTTCCTAGGAATTAAAACACTATGACCGCAGCCCTCACATTTAATTCGAATATCCATACCCATCCGAATAAGCTTCCATCGATTTGTCCCACAAGGATGGGCCTTTTTCATTTCCACAATATCATTTATTCCATACTCTTTCGGCTCCATATTTCCTCCTAATTACTATTATCAGGTTTAGAATACATAACTAATTTTGGATAAGGACTTTCAATACCATTTTCATCCAACACATTTTTTATTTCTTTTCTTAATATTCTTGAAACCGCAACTTGTTGTGTCGGTAATGTTTCTGCTACAATCCGAAGAACAATTTCAGATCCTTGAATACTTTGAATACCTAAAAATTCAGGCGCGCCAACAATTTGTTCATATTTACCTTCTAACGTTTTTATATGCTCTTGAATTACACTTTCAGCTCTATTTATATCTCCTTGGTAGGCAATACTAATATCTACTACTGCCTTGCTATTATTAACAGAGAAATTTGTTACTTCCACTATACTACCATTTGGTAAAATATTCACCTCACCAGTATAGCTTTTTATTTTTGTAGTTCGAAGTCCAATTTCTTCAACAGTGCCTTCAAAAGTACCAATTCGAACATAGTCTCCCACAGAAAACTGATCTTCAAATATAATAAAAAATCCTGTAATAACATCCTTAACTAAACTTTGAGCACCAAAACCTACAGCCAAACCAACTATTCCAGCACCAGCTAATAACCCCTGTACATTTATATCAAAAACAGATAATATCGCCATAGCTGAAATAAAATAAACTACATATCTAATAGTATTTTCAAGCAGCTTCGCCAGAGTTGCCTCACGTCTTTCTGTTATTCGAATAGCAGAATGAGTACGTATTTTAAAAATATTTTTTATTGCTAATTTTCCTAACCTTATTAAGATAGTGCTTACAATAAGGATTATAACAATTCTTAGTGCGCCTCTACCTATATTTATCCATAAATTTTCATTAGTAAAAAGCTTCAATCCATTAGAAAGCCCCTCTTCTAATTTATTCACTATTTCCACCTCTTCTTCTAAGATTGATGCATCCCAATTATTCTTTTATGTAAAATGGATTCTTATATTTCAACTAACTTATTCTTCTTATAAAATAAATTTATTTTAACAGGTTTTCACCAGACTTTGTAGTAATAATATAGGGAATGACTATTGACTTACTTATTAATCATTACACCTTCTTTTTCCCCTTTTCAAAGGAATTACTACTGGGTATGTATAGAATACAATATATTTCCGTATACTGTTACTACTATAAAAATTCTAGGTTTTTTTATTTTCCAATAGAACATTTTCATATCATAAATTTTCACCCTAAATAAAAGAATTAATTAGATTGAAATGCCCTATTTTTAGTCTTATGTGATAAAGGAGTTGATCTAATGACCATATATTCTAATCTTTTTGAGAAAAACGAGCTTCCAGTTAGGATTGCTTATAATGAACAATTAGCATCTTATAAACTTGCAGACTCTTTATCTAATTATTTACCCCCTACTACATCCAATCAACCTATTGTATTTGTGTGTATTGGAACAGATCGATCAACTGGAGATTCATTAGGTCCACTTATTGGTACTTTATTAAGTGAAAAAAATATAACTCCTTTTAACGTTTATGGCACATTAGATGATCCTATCCATGCACTTAATCTTGAAGAACGTTTAAAAGAAATTTATAAACTCCACGAAAACCCTTTCATCATTGGCATCGATGCTTGTTTAGGAAGAATGAAGAGTGTGGGAATCATTCAACTAGGAGATGGTCCAGTAAAACCTGGGAGTGGTGTAAAAAAAGAACTTCCGCATGTTGGTGATATTCATATAACTGGCATTGTAAACATTAGTGGATTTATGGAATTTTTAGTGTTACAAAATACCAGATTAAGCTTAGTCCTAAATATGGCTAAAACGATTTCAAAAGGAATATATCACTCCAGTTTACGCTATATGAATACAGCAGAACTAAAAGAGTTTCCACTAAAGGAGCGACCAGTATAATCAATCACTTATATTATTGTAATAATGCTGTTTTCTTGAGTATCTTGTCTAGTATTATTAAAATGGTAAATATTGTAATAATACTTTTTTCAATATTTCTATCTAAAATGTTCTTTTAGCAGGTCTTTTCTAAGCGATTGTTGTTTTTAACCAGCGTTTGTAAATTAAAAATGTTGGCAAAATAGGCTGCTTGAAGTATAAAGTAAGAACATCATAGACTAAGCTTACTTGTTTAATAACAAATTTCCAGCATATCCGTGGTTTCCGTAAGTTAATGGGAAAAGTGCGTGGCGCCTTGTTTAACTTCGAAGAAAAACATTCTCCTGACTCAAAAAGTGTTTTTTATTTTTAGAGGCAGGAGGCAATACTCACTGGGGTTATACATGCATCACGTCCTCCCCTTATACATCCTGAACGTCAGAGCTAGACACTTGCCAGACTTCAGAAACTTATACTCTCTTCCTTTACCAAAAAAAAACGGAAGCACCTATTCCTGATAAAAATAAGACAAACTTCTCAGAAAAGTGATTATCACCTTTTCAAGAGAATCACTTGGATATTCAGGAGAGAAGTGCTTCTATTAGAGCAGAATACATGTATAAACTAAGCGGAAAATCCATTATTAATTGTTTTCTATTGTAAACAATTGTAATAATCTTTCCAAGTCTTCTTCTGAAAAAAACTCAATCTCTATTTTTCCTTTATTTTTTGCCTTTTTAATATGGACAGTAGTACCAAATTTTTCACGTAAATAGGATTCTTGCTCTTTAATAAAAACACTTTTTGATTCTTTTTTTTCCTCATTTGTTTCACGTGGAACATTTTCATTCATTTGTTGAATTAAATGCTCTAGCTGTCGAACATTCAATGCTTCTTTTATTACCTTTTCTACGACTAATGAAAGTTTTTCTTTGTTTTTTAAACTTAACAAAGCTCTTCCGTGCCCCATAGACAAGGTTCCATTTGAAATAAAATCTTGAATCGATTTAGGCAGTGATAATAATCGAACATGATTCGCTATATGTGGTCTGCTTTTTCCAAGACGCTTTGAAAGTTCTTCTTGTGTTATTTTTTGTTTCTTCATAAGCAATTGATAAGCAAGAGCTTCTTCTATCGGAGATAAATCTTCTCTCTGAAGATTTTCTAATACAGCTAATTCCATCATTTGTTTTTCTGATAAATCACGAACAACTGCAGGAATTACCTCAAGTTTTGCTTCTTTTGCTGCACGATATCGACGTTCACCAACAACGATTTCAAACCCTCTAATACTTTTCCGAACAATTATCGGCTGTAATATTCCATGCTCTAATATTGATGCTTTTAGTTCTTCAATTGCTTCCTTCTCAAAGACTTTTCTTGGCTGATAAGGGTTTGGTCGAAGTTCTTTTATACTTATTTCTTTAATAACTTCTTCCTGTTCTACCTTCATACTTGGAAAAAAAGCATCAAGACCTTTACCTAATCCCTTAGCCACTAGTTACCACTTCCTTTGCCAATTCTAAATAAACTTCTGCCCCCCGAGATTTTGGATCATAAATAATGATAGGTTCCCCATGACTTGGAGCTTCACTTAATCGAATATTTCTTGGAATAATGGTTTTATATACTTTATCTTGAAAATATTTTTTTACTTCTTCAATAACCTGTAAACCTAAATTTGTTCTAGCATCCAACATGGTTAAAAGAACGCCTTCAATGGCTAATTCATGATTTAAATGTTTTTGCACAAGTCTCACAGTATTCAATAATTGACTTAATCCTTCCAATGCATAATACTCACATTGAACTGGAATTAAAACTGCATCAGACGCAGTTAAGGCATTAATCGTCAGTAACCCTAAAGATGGCGGACAATCAATCAATATATAATCATAATTATCTTTTACTTCTTCAAGGGCTCTTTTTAAGCGAACTTCTCTTGATATGGTAGAAACAAGTTCAATTTCTGCACCAGCTAGCTGAATGGTTGCTGGAATAACTTGAAGGTTTTCGACATTTGTTGTTTTAATTACTTGTTGTGCTTCCAAATCATCTACTAATACATCATAAATACAATAGTCTACATCTGCTTTTTCTATTCCTACTCCACTAGTTGCATTCCCTTGTGGATCAATATCTACTAATAATACTTTTTTCCCGATATATGCTAAACAAGAGCCAAGATTGACTGAGGTAGTTGTTTTGCCAACTCCCCCTTTTTGATTAGCAACCGTAATTATTTTTCCCATGATGTCACCTACCTTTATTACCATAAAATAAAATAAACATGCAAGGCGTCTATAATAGTAGCTCCGAAACGTTCAATCGTCCACTTCCATACGGCGCTTTAAGCAAAAAAGTTATACATTTATAGAACATAGATTGATATTTACTATTTGTT
This sequence comes from Niallia sp. WK069_GA_01, assembly GCF_983173855.1. NCBI lineage: Bacteria > Bacillati > Bacillota > Bacilli > Caryophanales > Bacillaceae > Niallia > Niallia sp. WK069_GA_01. The sequence continues at coordinate 211,837 of NZ_OZ470138.1, read as the reverse complement.
ATGATTTATATAGCCAAATTCCGCTCTCATTAGCATAATATAACTATATATGTAACCATGTATATTATTTTATCATGAAAATTACTAAATATCGTCTTTTTTTCAAGCAATGTTTTTTTCTTACAGTATGGATAGTGCTTCCTATCCACTTATAAAGGATAAATTCTCCTATATTTTTAATTAAATAATAGTAATAAAAAGGAAAATAAAAAGGTTTCTCTTAAAAACGATTCGAATGAACGAACAAAAACTCAATAGGAGTTCCATTATATTCTACAAATTATGATTAATTAGATAAAAGCTCTTTTAAACAGAAAAAAAGTGAGAAATTAAACCAAAATGGTTCATATCCTCACTAATAAATGATATAAAATAGACTATTTTATTATTTCTTCTTCGGTATCTTTATTGTAAATTGATAAAAATCATCAAATTCTTCTTCTTCTGCATTAAGATTAATGCCACTATCAGAAACCATTGTTAATGATTGTCGAATCGTGTTAACTGCTATACGCATATCTTTACTAAAAGCTCTGCGCTTAGGTTTTGGCTTTTTTTCAGATTGTTCAAGCATCTTTAGCACTCGTTCTTCTGTTTGCTTTACATTTAGATTCTTTTCTATTATTTCTTGAAGTAAATGTACTTGTTTTTCTTTTTCCTTTAATGGAATCATAGATCTTGCATGTCGCTCAGAAATTTGTTTATTTAATAAAGCTTCCTTAATTTCTTCTGGAAGTTTTAATAGTCTTAATTTATTAGCTACTGTTGATTGTCCTTTTCCGAGCCTTTGTGCAAGTGCTTCTTGAGTTAAATTATGTAATTCTAATAATTTACCATAAGCAATTGCTTCTTCTATAGGAGAAAGCTCCTCGCGTTGGAGATTTTCAATTAACGCAACAGATGCTGTTTCTGTATCGCTCATATTTTTAATAATGGCAGGAACTTCTTCCCACCCTAATTTTTTCATAGCTCGCCATCTTCTCTCACCAGCTATGATTTCATATTTATCGGTTTCAAATTCTCTTACTACAATCGGTTGAATAATGCCATGTGTATGGATAGTTCTTGATAATTCTTCAATTTTTTCATCATCAAATACCGTTCTTGGCTGAAAACGGTTTGGAACAATTTGATTTATAGGAATTTTATTAATCTCCTCATTGCTCCCCAACTTCTCCAACTCCTCATTAGCATCTTCTGCTCCAATTTGAATTGCTTCCGTTTGATCTTCCTTTTCGCCTAGGCCAAAAAAGCGTGAGAAAGAAGGCTTCATCACCCTGCACCACCTTTACGAAACTCCCTATTACATATTCTCTAAAATGAATAGCATGTCCTGCAAATTATATTAATTTATAGAGGTTGTTCAAAAAGTCCGGTAAAATGACACGTCGAATTTCTTCGTTGGCTTCTTGGTCCTTTTTATCCTTCTTTTTGAAGACGCACTTATAATAAGAAACTTCTCGAATTTTCATAGAATTTGCCATTAATAGTTATATTATATAGTAGTTAAGAAAAATGATATAGTCCTAATAAGAAAGATTCATTTTGCTTCACCTGTCTAGAATAGCAAGGGACAGGTGAAGCAGCTATTTATTCAATTGGTTCTTTATTAGGCGTACCTGGTTTCCTTGGATATTTCTTTGGCGTTTGTTTTTCTTTAACGATTATTAATATGTTTCGTTCACTTTCTTCTTTTGGTAAAACAAAAGAATGTGTCGTCACTAGTTTCCCGCCTAAAGTAGAAATTGCCTTTTGACCTGCTTGTAACTCTTCCTTCGCACTTGCAGCTTTCATTGCAATAAAGGTGCCTCCCACTTTTACAAGTGGTAAACATAATTCACTTAATACAGATAGCCTGGCTACTGCTCTAGCAGTTACAATATCAAAGCTTTCTCGATATTCTTTGTTTTTTCCAAAGGTTTCAGCACGGTCGTGAATAAATTCTACTTCTTCTAATTGAAGCATTTTAGCCAAATGCTCTAAAAAATGAATTCTCTTCATTAAAGAATCTACTATTGTTACTTTTAAATCTGGAAACACAATTTTTAATGGAATACTTGGGAATCCCGCTCCTGCTCCAACATCACAGACCGTTGCAGGCATCTTTAGTCCATCAAAATAAAACGCCGCAGTGATAGAGTCAAAGAAATGTTTTAAGTACACATCTTCTTTCTCTGTAATAGCAGTAAGATTCATTTTTTCGTTCCATTCTACCAATGTTTGAAAATACGTTTCAAATTGCTCTAGCTGCTTCTCTGAAAGGATAATTCCTTTTTCTGCAAGCATTTGAATAAATTTTTCTGTATTCATAATTGAACCCTTTCCATCTAATTAATGGTGTATTAAACTCGTGCAATGCGGCCTTGTTCCAAATAAACTAAAAGAATCGAAATATCTGCTGGATTCACACCTGAAATTCTTGATGCTTGTGCTATAGACAATGGGCGAACAGTTTTGAGTTTCTGTTTTGCTTCGGTCGCTAGACTTGAAATAGCATCATAATCAATATTTTCCGGTATTTTTTTGTTCTCCATTTTTTTCAATCTATCTACCTGCTGTAGAGATTTTTCGATATATCCTTCATATTTAATTTGGATTTCCACTTGCTCCATTACATCATCTGTTAGTGGCAGCTCACTTGGTGCTAACAGGTGAATATGGCTGTAGTTCATTTCAGGTCTTCTTAATAAATCGGCTGCACGAATACCGTCTTTTAATTCACTTCCACCTTGATCTTTAATAACTTGTTGAACTCGCTCATTTGGTTTTAATATAATCTCTTTTAAACGCTGTTTTTCCTGTTCTATTAACTGTTTTTTCGCTGTGAATTTCTCATAGCGCTGTTTTGAAATTAATCCGATTTTTTCTCCGATGTCTGTTAAACGTAAATCTGCATTATCATGACGAAGCAATAAACGGTATTCTGCTCTAGATGTCAAAAGTCGATAAGGCTCATTGGTTCCTTTTGTTACCAAGTCATCAATTAATACCCCTATATAAGCATCCGAGCGACTTAGAATCACTTCTTCTTTGCCCAAAGCTCTTAAACCGGCATTTATTCCTGCCATTAGCCCCTGGCCAGCTGCTTCTTCATATCCAGATGTTCCATTAATTTGCCCAGCAGTATAAAGGTTTTGGATTTTTTTCGTTTCCAATGTTGGCCACAGTTGAGTAGGCACAATGGCATCATACTCGATCGCATAACCAGCACGCATCATTTGTACCTTTTCCAAACCAGGAATTGTTCTTAATATTTGCTGTTGCACATCTTCCGGTAAACTAGTAGATAATCCTTGAACATAAACCTCTTGGGTATTTTTCCCCTCTGGTTCTAAGAAAATTTGATGTCTCGGTTTATCATTAAAGCGCACCACTTTATCTTCAATAGATGGACAATAACGCGGTCCAGTTCCTTTAATCATTCCTGAATACATTGGGGAACGGTGTAAGTTCTCATCAATAATCTGGTGAGTTGTTTCATTTGTATAAGTTAACCAACATGGAAGTTGATCTGTAATATATTTGGTTGTTTCATACGAAAATGCTCTTGGTACATCATCGCCAGGCTGAATTTCTGTTTTGCTGTAGTCAATGGAATGACTATTTACTCGAGGAGGGGTACCTGTTTTAAAACGCACTAAATCAAAACCCAACTGTTGTAAATGTTCAGATAAACGGATAGAAGGCTGTTGATTATTGGGACCACTTGAATATTTTAATTCGCCAAGAATAATCTCGCCACGAAGATAAGTTCCTGTTGTAACAACCACCGTTTTTGCCGTAAACACAGCACCTGTTTTTGTTACTACTCCTTTTACTACATTATCTTCAACAATCAGCTCTTCAACCATTCCTTGAATAAGCGTTAAATTAGGTTCGTCTTCTAATGTTTTTTTCATCTCATGCTGATACATATATTTATCTGCCTGTGCTCTTAATGCTCTGACTGCTGGCCCTTTTCCTGTATTCAACATTCTCATTTGGATATATGTTTTATCGATGTTTTTCCCCATTTCACCGCCTAGGGCATCAATTTCTCTTACTACAATTCCTTTAGCGGGTCCACCAACTGATGGGTTACATGGCATAAAAGCAACCATATCAAGGTTAATAGTTAACATCAATGTTTTTGCGCCAGTTCTTGCGGATGCTAGTCCTGCTTCACAGCCTGCATGTCCTGCTCCAATAACAATGACATCAAAACTACCTGCTTCGTATTGCATCATGCTGCCTCCTTTATTTCTATTTCTTCTTTAAGAAGAATTTGAATCAATTACAGTACGCTTACTATTTTCCAAGACAAAATTGTGAAAATAATTGATCAATTAAACTTTCATGAACACTGTCACCGATTATCTCGCCAAGTATTTCCCATGTTCTCGTTAAATCTATTTGAACGATATCAATTGGAGTACCCATTTCTACTCCTGTAATTGCTTCATTTATAGATTGCTTCGCTTGATTTAGCAAGGATATATGTCTTGTATTAGAAACATAGGTTATATCATTTGCCTCAATTGCCCCTTCAAAAAATAGAGTGGAAATCGCTTCTTCCAGTTGGTTTACTCCATTATCTTCTAAAAGGGAAGTAGTTACCATTTTTTGATTATCTGCAAGTTCGCGAATCTTATCCATGTCTATTTTTTTAGGTAAATCCGTTTTGTTGACTATAACAATATAATCCATACCTTCTACTGCTTTAAATAAATTTATATCTTCATCTGTTAAATCATCTGCATAATTTAGAACTAATAGAATGAGATCTGCTTCTTTTAAGACTTGACGTGATTTTTCTACGCCAATTCTTTCGACAATATCTTCTGTTTCCCGAATTCCTGCGGTATCAACCAGTCTTAGCGGGACTCCTTTAATATTGACGTATTCTTCGATAACATCTCTAGTTGTTCCAGGAATATCTGTAACAATTGCCTTATTTTCTTGAACTAACGTATTCAATAAAGAGGATTTTCCTACATTCGGTCTTCCTACGATAACAGTAGATAATCCCTCTCTAAGGATTTTCCCTTGCTGAGATGTTTGTAATAATTTATCTATTTCTGATTGGACGAATCTTGATTTCGTTAACATCATTTGATGAGTCATTTCTTCTACATCATCGTATTCTGGATAATCAATGTTCACTTCTACTTGAGCTAATGTTTCAAGAATTTCTTGTCTTAATGTCTTGATTAATTTAGAAAGTCTTCCTTCCATTTGTCCGAGTGCTACATTCATTGCTCTGTCTGTTTTTGCTCTAATTAAATCCATTACAGCTTCTGCTTGTGATAAATCAATACGACCATTTAAAAATGCCCTTTTTGTAAATTCACCTGGTTCTGCCAACCGTGCTCCATGAACTACCAACAGCTGAAGGAGACGATTTACAGAGGCAATGCCACCATGACAATTTATTTCAACGACATCCTCTTTCGTAAAGGTCTTCGGCCCCTTCATAACAGAGACCATTACTTCCTCCACTAACTCGTTTGTTTCTGGATCTATTACATGTCCGTAATGAATTGTATGACTTGGCACTTCACTTATTTTCTTATTGCTGATGCTTTGAAAAAGTTTATCTCCTATCATAAATGCATCCGGTCCACTAACTCGAACAATCGCTATCGCTCCCTCGCCCATTGGAGTCGATATAGCAGCAATCGTATCAAAATCCATTATCTTCACCTCTATTCTTTGAACTTTTTCTTATCTATATATTAAGCATGACGCAAATAGTAATTTCTTTATTACAAGATTATAGATTAACATATCCACAACTATTTACAAAGAAAAAAATCTACACACTTATCCACATTAATACATTTTATTCTTATACCATTCTATCTTATCCACATGTGAATAACAATAAAACTACACATAAAACAGACAAACATCTTTTATCATCATTTTAAAAGTACGTACAGCTGAGCTTTCCTGTTATAGAGGACTGATTTTTTCGTGCGGGGTTTTAAAAACAAAAGCTGCTTTTGAACTCCTTGCCTCTTTTTAATAAGAAACACACATGATTTCACACTCACACCCCGGCATGAAAATTTTTTCTAAGCCGGGGTTTTACTTTTTTGTCCATTTTTCCATACTGATTAATGCTATGGGAAGTAATCTTTACGTGCGCTTTTGTGGTGGTTCGACCCTGTATAAGAAACTGTTTGGAATTTGCCTTGTGTACACCCCTTTGTTGACTCTTCAATTTTTGAGGATGATCACGTACAGAAAAATGCTGTTTGACCAAGCTTATTCCACTTTCCATAGACACTACTTTGGAGGTTGTTTTATTTGGACATTTTATTAACCCATTGTGCCGGAATGGATGTTCATCAAAAAGAGATTGTAGTTTGTGCCCTAACTGGCACTAATAATGAATCCATTCAAAAAGAAACCAAGACTTTTTCCACTTTAACCAAAAGTTTATTTGATTTATTAAAGTGGTTAGAAGAAAAACAAATTACACACATTGCTCTGGAAAGTACCGGAATCTATTGGAAGCCGGTATACAACATCCTTGAAGGATATTTCGATATTACTGTGGCCAATGCCCAACGTATTAAAAACGTTCCTGGTCGTAAGACCGATGTTTCAGATGCAGAATGGATTGCCAAGCTTCTTCGTCATGGATTGATTGAAAAAAGCTTTGTCCCTTCCCAAGATCTTCGGGAATTAAGAGATTTGAACCGTTTACGCAAGAAATGGGTTGGTAACTTAACAGCTGAAAAAAATAGAATTTCAAAGGTCCTCGAATGTTCAAACATAAAGCTTGGTTCAGTTATTTCTGATATCTTTGGGGTTTCTGGACGTAAACTTTTGAAACAGTTAGTCGATAATGGATACCTTGATAAGGCTGATGTTGATGCCAATATCCATCATTCTCTCCGCAAGAAGGCTGATACCATTTCCGATTCTCTTTTCGGAACATTAAATGAACATCAAATGTTTATGATTAAAAGCTCTTGGAATCATATCATGTATTTGGAAACTTCCATTCAAGAACTTGAAAATAGGATAGATACCCTGCTTCATTCCTATCAAGAAGAAAAAGAAATACTTTTATCTATCCCAGGTATAAAGGAACACACAGCTGCTGTTATTATTGCGGAAATCGGAACAGATATGAGCCAATTCCCTTCATCAAGACATTTAGCTTCTTGGGCTGGTGTATCACCTGGCAATAATGAAAGTGCTGGTAAAAAGAAAAGTTCCAAAAGCGTTCAAGGAAACCCACATATAAAAGCTGCTCTTTGTGAGGTTGCTTGGGCTATATCAAGGTCGAAAAATACCTCAATGTCAAATGTTTTTTGGTCTCTATCTGCAAGAAGAGGAAAGAAAAAAGCTTTACAGGCTATTGCACATAAAGTTTTAAGAATTATATATACCCTATTTATTAATAAGCAACACTTCTCTGAACCACGTCTAGCTGGTTAGACGACCTTCCATTACAATACTCTATTAAGGTTGTGATTTTTTTAAAAAATTGAGGTCACACCCTTTCTTTACTATTGTCTTTTTTCTAGAAGTCCACGCTTCAAGATTTTCTTTACACCAAAATCCTGTACCCGCCCTATCAAATAGAACACGTTACTGTATTATACAGATACCCAGAATAGCCACTCGCCCGTTTTATTTTCACAGAAAAAGCGCAAGAACCTTGAAAACAGCTCTGAAGAAAAATATTCACATGACTCAAAAAGTGCTTTTTACTTTTAAAGGCATGGGGCAATACTCACAAGAGCTAGACACTTGCCAGACTTCAGAAATCTTATACTTTCTAACCTAAAAAAAATACTCAAAAAGAGAATTAATCTCCTTTTGAGTATTTTGACTGCTTCTTTATTTTTTATATGGACGTAGTTTTTTTTCTGCTTTCACCGGTGAAATAATAATATGCCGATTCTCATGTTCGCCAGAAGAAAAGGTCTTGATACCTTTAACATGCACTAATGCACTATGAATAATTTTTCTCTCCTCTGATGGCATAGGTTCTAGTGAAAGTTCCTTATTTATTCTTTTAGCCTTGTTAGCCATCCGCTCAGCAAGGTGAATTAAGGATTCTTTTCGACGCAAACGATATCCTTCTGCATCCAATTTCACATTATAATATTTAGTAGACTCCCTATTAATTACCAATTGAGTTAAATATTGTAGAGAATTAAGTGTTTGTCCTCTTTTTCCAATCAATAGTGCAATTTTTTCACCAGATAATTGAAATAATATATTCTTTCCTTCTTGCTTCAAAGCAATATCAACCGTTACTCCCATTTTACTGCAAACGTCTAATAAAAAATCTTTCGCATGATCGATTGGATTCATCAGCTGCTTTACTTTTACTACAGCAGAGCGAGCTCCAAATCCAAAAAATCCTTTTTTTCCTTTATCAACAACAATGATTTCGGCTTGATTCTTTGTTGTTTTAAGTTGAGCTAAAGCTGATTCCACTGCTGCTTCGACAGTTTGTCCTGTAGCAGTTACTTCTCTCACTTTTTCGCTCCTCCTACTTTACCGGTTTCTGGTATTTTCTTTAGTTCTGGACCTTTTATGAAAAAAGTTTGAATAATAGTGAAAATATTCCCAATTACCCAGTATAAAGAAAGTGCAGCAGGAAAGTTAAAAGCAAATACTAATATCATAACTGGCATAATATATTGCATCATCATCATTTGTGGATTTTGACCAGCCATACCAGTCATCGTCATTTTTGTTTGAATAAAAGTAGTTATACCCGCAAGAATTGGTAAAAGATAGATAGGATCTGCCTGCCCTAAGTTAAACCATAAAAATTCATGTGAAGCAATTTCTCTTGTCCGGGAAATAGCGTGATAAAAACCAATCAGTATTGGCATCTGTACAAGTAATGGGAAACATCCAGCAAGAGGATTCACTTTATTTTCCTGAAACAACTTCATCGTTTCCTCTTGAAGCTTTTGCTGTGTTTTCTGGTCCTTTGAGCTGTATTTCTTTTTCAAGTTTTCCATTTCTGGCTGAATTGCCTGCATTGCTTTACTATTTTTGGTTTGTTTAATCATTAAGGGTAAAATAACTAAACGTACTAAAATGGTCACAATAATAATCGAAAGACCATAACTTCCACCAGCAAATTCTGCTGTTTTTATAATTAACTGTGATAATGGATAAACAATGTATTCATTCCAAAATCCTTCACTTTCAGATGTAATCGGCTTATTAAACTCCGAACACCCTGTTAAAATGGTCACTAAAAATAGAAGACCTACTAGCATAAACAATTTCTTTTTCAACCGCCAAATCCCCCTATAGTTTATAATTTTTTCAGATAAAATAGATTTATGCACTAATTGTATCTTAATATCCCATTATAGGAAACGCTTTATATCCATTTTTATGCTTTCTTTCGTTTCATTACTTTTGCAATCTTTAACACATGATTTAAACTTTTCAAGATTTCTTCATAATTCATATCAGAAACAGGCTTTCTTGCAATAATAACATAATCCGCTTCCTGATCGAGCAGATTCTCCAGCTCTAAAAATACCTGTCTTATATATCGTTTAATTTTATTTCTCATGACCGCATTGCCAATCTTCTTACTAACCGATAAGCCAATGCGAAAATGCTCTTGTCCCATTTTCGGTAGCTTGTATACAACAAATTGTCGATTCGCAAATGATTGACCTTTTTTAAATATTAGTTGAAATTCCTTATTTTTCTTTATTCTAAATTCTTTCCTCAACTTATATACTCCTTCTATTTCTTCCATCCTTCTGAATCTATTGTATTTATATTACACTTTCTTATTTGTAAGCAAATCATTAAGATAGCAGATTCAATTAATCTCTATAAAAAGTTTATTCGGATTAAGAAAAATACAATTACCCCTCTAAGAAAATAGTATATGTCATAAGTTTAAGATGAAAATAATCCAGGCTGCTCGACAAATAATTTCGATCAGCCTGGAATGTCTGCAAATTGTACTTTGTCTACATTCTGAATAATTCTTTATTCTTTACATAATACTGATATTAGAAAAAAGACCACTGACGTTTCAGTGGCCTAAGCTGATAATACTTTTCTTCCTTTACGTCGACGACGAGCTAAAACATTACGTCCGTTCGCGCTGCTCATACGGCTGCGGAATCCATGAACTTTACTTCTTTTGCGTTTATTTGGTTGAAAAGTTCTTTTCATTTTATATGACACCTCCCTGAGGAATAGCTGTTACAGACAGTCCTTACAATTATATAAACTTATACGTTTAATTGTCAACTATTCATTTAATTTCTTTTCTTTCCCTGCATGTTTTCTTTTTACTTGGCCACACTATTTTTATCCTTTTAGCTTTCAAAAGATCATAATCATTTTTTCTGTTTTCCTAATAAATATCTACTTTTGAACTGCCAGATTAAACCACACTTCGCTTTTCAGGAGATCTGTGTATCTTTAGGCTACTAAGAATTACTTCTCCTCTTTTTTCTAACTTATTCTTATAGAAATATTATCTTCTTTTCTAATTCTATTGTCACCAAAAAAATTTTTTTTATTGCTTAATTTTAATGTAATCAGCCCACTTTTTTTATCTGTGGATAAATTTCGACAAGCTTCTACTCTGTCCACAACAGTTATTTACAGGTTTTTAACAAAACCATAATCTGTGGACATTTTTTATCAACAGAATGTTATGCTTGTGGATAAGATATGAAAAACCATTGCAGTTATTATGATTTTTTGATATTATAGTTTTGTTTTCACATTTGAATAATTTCTGTGCATAACTACATTATCCACAGATTGTGGATAATCTGTGGACAGGTTATTCACTATACTTGGAGAAAGTTGTCCACAAATGGTGGATACTGTCGAAAATGCTCTTTATTTCCTTATTATATATTTTTCCACAGTTAAAAAATCATATTTTATAATAGCAGATTCCTTTTGAAGAAAAATCTGTTCTTTTCAGCACGCAAATAACTAGAAAAGGAGGGAAACTTATTGGAAAATATTGCGGATTTATGGAACAGTGCCCTCGCTAAAATAGAAAAAAAGATAAGTAAACCTAGTTTTGATACTTGGTTAAAAGCAACAAAGGCGCACTCATTACAAGGAGATAGTTTAGTAATTACCGCTCCAAATGAATTTGCACGTGATTGGTTAGAAGAACGTTATTCCCAACTTATCTCAGGAATACTTTATGAAATAACTGGCGAAGAACTTGGCATAAAATTTATTATTCCTCAAAATCAAAAAGAAGAAGAATTCGATCTGCAAATTTCCGCTAAACAAAAGAAAAAAACGGAAGAATCTTCAGAATTCCCGAAAACAATACTGAATCCTAAATATGTCTTCGATACTTTTGTCATTGGTTCAGGTAATAGATTTGCACATGCTGCATCCTTAGCAGTAGCAGAGGCGCCAGCGAAAGCATATAACCCTCTCTTTATTTATGGAGGCGTTGGTCTTGGAAAAACTCATTTAATGCATGCGATAGGGCATTATGTATTAGATCATAACCCTTCTGCTAAAGTTGTTTATTTATCATCTGAAAAATTTACTAATGAATTTATTAATAGCATTCGAGACAATAAAGGTGCCGAATTTCGGAATAAATATCGAAATGTAGATGTTCTTTTAATAGATGATATTCAGTTTTTAGCTGGAAAAGAATCAACACAGGAAGAATTTTTTCATACTTTTAATACTTTGCATGAGGAAAGTAAACAAATTATTATCTCTAGTGATCGCCCTCCAAAAGAAATTCCAACATTAGAGGATCGATTACGCTCACGATTTGAATGGGGACTTATTACAGATATTACTCCTCCCGATTTAGAAACAAGGATTGCCATTTTAAGAAAAAAAGCAAAAGCAGATGGCCTTGATATACCTAACGAGGTCATGCTTTATATTGCCAATCAAATTGATACCAATATTCGTGAATTAGAGGGTGCACTTATTCGAGTTGTTGCTTATTCTTCTTTAATTAACAAAGATATTAATGCCGATTTAGCAGCGGAGGCTTTAAAAGATATTGTTCCTAGTTCTAAACCAAGAGTTATCACGATTCATGATATTCAAAAAGTGGTTGGAGAACATTTTAGTATTAAATTAGAAGATTTCAAAGCAAAAAAGAGAACAAAATCCATCGCTTTCCCAAGGCAAATTGCCATGTATTTATCTAGAGAATTAACCGATTTCTCTCTTCCGAAAATTGGAGAAGAATTCGGCGGAAGAGATCATACAACCGTTATTCATGCCCATGAAAAAATTTCTAAATTACTAGTAGCAGATTCCCTGTTGCAAAAACAATTAAAAGAAATCAATGAGATCTTAAAAATATAGATAGAATAGTGTGCATAACTTATTGGTACTTAGACACAGTCTATCCACATGTGGATAGACTGTGTTTCCTTTAAAAAACCGACTTATCCACAAATTAACAGGGCCTACTATTATTACTACTATATTTTTAAATAAAATATTATTAAATAATGCGATTAGAAATTAAAGAAATCGGAGGATCAATTCATGAAATTTATCATCCAAAAGGATTATCTTGTACAAAGCGTACAGGATGTTATGAAAGCAATCACTAGCAGAACAACTATTCCAATTTTGACGGGAATAAAAATAGTTGCAACAACAGAGGGTGTAACATTAACAGGAAGTGATTCTGACATTTCGATTGAGTCATTTATTCCGAAAGAGGAAAATGATACAGAGATAGTGCAGATAGAAAAAGCTGGATCTATTGTTTTACAAGCAAAGTTTTTCAGTGAAATCGTAAAAAAACTTCCTACAAGTCAAGTAGAAATTGAAGTGGATAATTTACAAACGGTTATTCGATCAGGAAAATCTGAATTTAATTTAAACGGTCTAGATTCTGAAGAATATCCTCATCTACCGCAAATCTCAGAGCAGAATATTTTTAAGATACCTACTGATCTTCTTAAAAATATTATTAAACAAACGGTATTTGCAGTGTCCACCTCAGAAACACGTCCGATATTGACAGGTGTAAACTGGAAGGTGGAAAACAGCGATCTAATCTGTATTGCAACAGATAGTCATCGTCTTGCCTTAAGAAAAGCAAAAATAGATTCTATTGCAGATCAATCTTATAATATTGTTATACCAGGAAAGAGTTTGAATGAACTGAACCGTATTTTGGATGATGATAACGAGCAAGTGGAAATTGTCGTGACAGATAATCAAGTTTTATTTAAAACAAAACATATTCTGTTCTTTTCACGATTATTAGAAGGAAATTACCCAGATACAAATCGATTAATACCAACAGAAAGCAAAACGGATATTGTTGTAAATTCAAAAGAATTTCTACAAGCGATTGATCGTGCTTCTTTGCTGGCCCGTGAAGGAAGAAATAATGTCGTGAAGTTTTCAACTTTAAAAGGGGATTTTATCGAAATATCTTCTTTTACGCCGGAAATCGGGAAAGTAGTAGAAGAATTAGCGAGTGAATCAATCAATGGTGAAGAATTGAAGATTTCTTTTAGCGCTAAATATATGATGGACGCCTTAAAAGCTTTAGAAGGTACAGAGGTTAAAGTTAGTTTTACTGGAGCGATGCGCCCGTTTGTGATTCATCCAATGAATGATGAATCGATATTACAGCTAATTCTGCCTGTTAGGACGTATTAAAAATAGACACCCTTTATGTTTATGTATAAAATTTAAGCATAAAGGGTGTTTTCGATAAGTTGACACCACCAAAGACATAATGGATGTGGCGTTATAATTTGTGAACTTCTTCGGAGGTTTACGGATAAAAACACACTTAATCGCTTGGCTAACAAAAATCCACCTCTGCGCAAAACAATAAATATGCTATCATCTTAGAAAATTTATTGATAAAAGCCTGCTAAATACCCCATTTAACCGCTAAAAAGAAGAAATCTTACAGTTTCCTTTGTGTATCCAACAAATATTTAGTAAAATAGAAAGATACGATTAAACTTGAAAGAGTGGAATAATGACTAATCAAATTAAAATAGATACGGAATATATTACCTTAGGTCAATTTTTAAAAGTAGCAGAAATAATACAATCAGGCGGAATGGCGAAATGGTTTCTGAGTGAGTACGAAGTGTTTATCAATGGTGAACAAGATCAGCGGAGAGGAAGAAAACTTCGTTCTGGCGATACTATTGACATTCCTTCATTCGGCCAATTTACTGTTTTATAAAAAGGATGAAACCATATGTTTATTGAACAGTTACTTTTAAGAAATTACCGGAACTATGAGCATTTAGAAGTCGATTTCGAGAATAAAGTAAATGTTATTTTAGGACAGAACGCGCAAGGAAAAACCAATGTGATGGAGTCTATTTATGTATTAGCAATGGCTAAGTCCCACCGTACATCAAACGATAAAGATCTTATTCGCTGGGACTCAGAATATGCTAAAATAGAAGGTAGGTTACAAAAAACACATGGGCATTTACCCATGCAATTAATTGTGTCTAAAAAGGGCAAAAAGGCAAAGTACAATCATATTGAACAACGTAAACTAAGTCAGTATATTGGGAACATGAATGTTGTTATGTTTGCTCCAGAAGACCTTAATTTAGTAAAAGGAAGTCCACAAGTCAGACGGAGATTCATTGATATGGAGATTGGACAGATTTCCCCTGTATACTTACACGATATGGGACAATATCAAAAAATATTACAGCAGCGGAATACGTATTTAAAACAATTGCAATCCAATAAACAAACTGACCATACAATGCTTGATATATTAACTGAGCAATTTATTCAAATAGCAGCTAAAATCGTAATGAAACGTTACGAATTCCTCCACCTATTAGAAAATTGGGCAGTTCCTATCCATAAAGGAATCTCAAGAGGCTTAGAAACATTAAAAATTCAGTACAAACCCTCTGCAGATGTATCAGAAGAGCAAGATTTGTCGAAAATGATGGAAGTATACGAAGAAAAGTTCTCCAATTTAAAAAAAAGAGAAATTGATAGAGGGATGACGTTATTCGGACCTCATCGTGATGATTTGCTCTTTTTTGTGAACGAAAGAGATGTACAAACTTTCGGTTCTCAAGGACAACAACGAACAACCGCATTGTCGATTAAAATGGCTGAAATTGAATTGATACATTCTGAAATTCGAGAGTATCCTATTCTTTTGTTAGATGACGTACTTTCTGAATTAGATGACTATCGTCAATCCCACTTATTAAATACAATTCAGGGAAAAGTACAAACCTTTGTAACAACAACGAATGTAGATGGAATCGATCATCAAACATTAAAAGAAGCATCAACTTTTAGTGTAGAATCAGGCAATATTCAAAAGATTCAATAAGGTTGAGGTGGAAAAACATGTACGTTCATATTGGAGAAAATATACTAGTTAGAGCTTTAGATATTGTTACTATATTAAATAAACAGACAATGGCTTCTTCTGAAGTGACGGTAGAATTTTTGGAAAAACAGAAAAAAAGAATTGTACATGCAGAAAATAGTTCATGTAAATCAATTGTCATCACAAGAGATGCTATCTATTTTTCGCCTATAGCTTCAAATACATTAAAAAAAAGATCGTATAAATTAACGGTACAGGAATATTAACTTGTATTTATTGTAATAAAAGTAAAATTGGATGTTAATGGAAAGTTAGGTGATCGATATGTCAATGGAACAAAATCCTGTTGAACAACAATCGTATGACGAAAGCCAGATACAAGTTTTAGAGGGACTAGAAGCAGTCCGTAAAAGACCTGGTATGTATATTGGATCTACTAGCGGAAAAGGTCTGCATCATTTAGTATGGGAAATTGTCGATAATAGTATTGATGAGGCGTTAGCAGGCTATTGTAGTGAAATTAATGTAATTATTGAAAATGATAATAGCATTACTGTTAAAGATAACGGTCGTGGCATACCGGTAGGAATTCAAGAAAAAATGGGTAGGCCTGCTGTGGAAGTAATCATGACTGTTCTCCATGCTGGAGGTAAATTTGGCGGGGGCGGTTATAAAGTTTCAGGTGGCTTACATGGTGTAGGTGCTTCGGTTGTTAATGCGCTTTCTACAGAATTAGAAGTTTTTGTTCATCGAGATGGCAATGTTTATTACCAAAAGTATGAAAAAGGTGTACCTAGTGCTGATTTGAAAATTATTGGTGAAAGTGAAACAACTGGTACTATTACCCGTTTCAAACCAGATGGTGAGATATTTAAGGAAACATTAGAATATGATTATGAAACACTTGCTAATAGAACCAGAGAGCTGGCTTTTTTAAATCGTAATATACGAATTACCATCGAGGATAAAAGAGAAGGCAATGAAAAAAGAAAAGAATACCACTATGAAGGCGGTATAAAATCTTATGTTGCTCACTTGAATCGTAATAAAGAGGTTGTATTTGAAGAACCAATTTATATAGAGGGAGAAAAAGATGGAATCACTGTTGAAGTAGCCCTTCAATACAATGACGGATTTACAGGGAACATTTTCTCTTTCGCAAATAATATTAATACACATGAAGGCGGTACACATGAAGCTGGTTTTAAAACGGCTTTGACAAGAGTAGTGAATGATTACTCAAGAAAAAATGGCCTTTTAAAAGATGCAGAAGCCAATCTTTCTGGTGAAGATGTACGAGAAGGGTTAGTAGCGATTGTATCGGTTAAACATCCAGATCCACAGTTTGAGGGACAAACAAAAACAAAATTAGGTAATTCTGAAGTACGAGCTATCACGGATACTACCTTCTCAGAGCATTTTGAGAAATTTTTATTAGAGAACCCTTCTATAGCCCGGAAAATCGTCGATAAAGGCCAAATGGCACTAAGAGCGAGAATAGCAGCGAAAAAGGCACGGGAATTAACTCGTCGTAAAAGTGCTTTAGAAGTATCCAGCTTACCAGGTAAACTGGCAGATTGTTCGTCAAAAGACCCAGCGATTAGTGAACTATTTATCGTAGAGGGAGATTCTGCTGGAGGATCTGCTAAATCCGGAAGAGATCGTCATTTCCAAGCTATCTTGCCATTAAGAGGTAAAATATTAAATGTAGAAAAGGCTCGTTTAGATAGAATTCTTTCTAATAACGAGGTAAGATCGATGATAACAGCGATTGGAACAGGTATCGGGGATGATTATGATATTTCGAAAGCTCGATATCATAAAGTAGTCATTATGACAGATGCAGATGTTGATGGTGCGCATATACGAACACTATTACTAACATTTTTCTATCGCTATATGAGAAAAATTGTAGAAGCAGGCTATATTTATATTGCGCAGCCTCCTCTTTATAGTATAAGACAGGGTAAAAAGATTGAATACGCTTATACAGATACTCAATTAAAAGAAGTCCTAGCTACGTTACCAGCAACACCTAAACCGAATATTCAGCGGTATAAAGGATTAGGAGAAATGAATGCAACTCAGCTTTGGGATACAACAATGGATCCGTCTGTAAGAGTACTGCTTCAAGTTAGTTTAGATGATGCTATAGAGGCAGATGAAACATTTGAAATGCTAATGGGGGATAAAGTGGAGCCACGCAGAAACTTTATTGAAGAAAATGCTGTTTACGTTAAAAATCTAGATATATAAAACTGCCCAAATTGCTACCAAAAGTAATAAAGGGAGTATTTATGTGTTCTTTTGAAACAGAAACTTAATGGAAAAAGAATAACTTTGGATGCTTGATAATTATTATCGAGCTCCTTGCGCTTTTCTTAAGGAGGTTCCTTTACATGGCTGATACGCCAAATTCTCAAATAAAAGAAATTAATATTAGTAAGGAAATGCGTACTTCTTTTTTAGATTATGCAATGAGTGTTATTGTGTCTCGTGCTCTTCCTGATGTAAGAGATGGACTAAAACCAGTTCATCGCCGGATTTTATACGCTATGCATGATTTAGGAATGCATTCTGATAAACCGTACAAAAAATCAGCACGTATTGTTGGAGAAGTAATCGGGAAATATCACCCTCATGGTGATAGTGCTGTATATGAAACAATGGTTCGTATGGCACAGGACTTTAACTACCGTTACATGTTAGTAGATGGTCATGGTAATTTTGGTTCTGTTGATGGTGACTCTGCTGCAGCAATGCGTTATACCGAAGCCAGAATGTCGAAAATTTCAATGGAACTATTGCGTGATATTAATAAAGATACCATTGATTATGTTGAGAATTTTGATGGTGAAGAAAAAGAACCTGTTGTATTACCATCTCGTTTTCCAAACCTGTTAGTTAATGGAACGAGTGGAATTGCTGTAGGAATGGCAACAAATATTCCGCCCCATCAACTAGGGGAAGTAATTGACGGTGTTCTTGCTGTAAGTGAAAATCCAGATATTTCAATTGCAGAACTGATGGAAATTATCCCAGGACCAGATTTCCCTACATATGGAATGATACTTGGCAGAAGCGGAATACGAAAAGCCTATGAAACAGGACGCGGTTCGATTATCATCAGAGCTAAAGTAGATATTGAAGTGAAAGCAAGCGGTAAAGAAGTTATTATCGTGAATGAAATTCCATATCAAGTGAACAAAGCAAAGCTAATAGAAAGAATTGCTGAATTAGTCCGTGATAAAAAGATAGACGGAATCACTGACCTAAGGGATGAATCTGACCGTAATGGAATGCGGATTGTTATTGAAGTTCGTAAAGATGCAAATGCTAATGTACTTCTAAATAATTTATATAAACAAACTGCTATGCAGACAAGCTTTGGAATTAATTTACTAGCATTAGTAGATGGGCAGCCAAAAGTGCTTAATTTAAAACAGTGTCTAGCTTATTATTTGGATCATCAGAAAGTAATTATAAGAAGAAGAACAGAGTTTGAATTAAGAAAAGCAGAAGCACGTGCACATATATTAGAAGGATTGCGAATAGCATTAGATCATTTAGATGAAGTAATCAGTTTAATTCGCCGTTCTCAAACAGCCGATATTGCCCGTGAGGGATTAATTACTAACTTTAATCTTTCTGAAAAACAAGCGCAGGCTATTTTGGATATGCGTTTGCAAAGATTAACAGGATTAGAGAGAGAAAAGATTGAAGAAGAATATAAAGCTTTAATCGAATTAATCGGAGAATTAAAAGCAATCTTAGCGGACGAGGAAAAAGTGCTTGAAATTATTCGCGAGGAATTATTAGAAGTAAAAGAACGTTTTAATGATAAACGTCGGACGGAAATTGTAGTTGGCGGTATTGAAAATATTGAGGATGAAGATTTAATACCAGAAGAGAATATTATTATTACGCTAACTCACAATGGATATATTAAACGCCTTCCAGCTTCCACTTATCGAGCACAAAAACGTGGAGGAAGAGGAATACAGGGAATGGGAACAAATGATGATGACTTTGTAGAACAATTAAGTACAACATCAACCCATGATACTATTCTATTCTTCACAAATAAAGGAAAAGTGTACCGATTAAAAGGATATGAAATTCCTGAATTCAGCAGAACTGCGAAAGGAATACCAATTATCAATCTGCTTGGCGTAGAAAAAGATGAATGGGTAAATGCTATTATTCCAGTATCTGAATTTGTAGATGATTGGTTCTTATTCTTTACAACAAAAGAAGGGATTTCAAAACGTTCCCCATTATCTTCTTTTGCTAATATCCGAAATAATGGATTAATAGCGGTGAACTTAAGAGATGGTGATGAGTTAATTTCTGTTCGTCTAACAGATGGTTCAAAGGATATCATTATTGGTACGAAAAATGGTTTGCTAATTAGATTCCCGGAAACGGATGTCCGTTCAATGGGGAGAACAGCTACAGGCGTGAAAGGAATATCACTTTCTGCCAGCGATGAAGTAGTGGGAATGGAAGTATTAGAAGAAAGTACAGAAATTCTGATTGTCACAAAATATGGATTTGGAAAAAGAACTCCTGCTGATGAATATCGAATACAAGGTAGAGGCGGGAAAGGAATTAAAACATGCAATGTGACGGATAAGAATGGTACACTGGTATCTATGAAAGCTGTTACTGGTGATGAGGATCTTATGATTATTACCACTGGTGGTGTTTTGATTCGTATGGCAGTTAATGATATCTCATCTATGGGTAGAAATACACAAGGAGTTAAGTTGATTAAACTTAATGAAAAAGAAGATGAGTTTGTTGCTACGGTTGCAAAAGTTGAAAAAGAAGAAGAAGAGGAAATTGAAACAGAGGATGCAGTAGAAGAGGCATCTGAAACACCAGCTAATGAGCAAACAGATACAGAAGAATAATATTCTATTCAATGATAATTTATAATAAAATGGAAAAGCTGTCAGAATGTCTGGCAGCTTTTTTTACCGTTGTTATAACAGAATTTATATCCTCTTCATTTAGATGAGTTTTTACAAATCGTTGTTGCTTTTCTAATTTAAGGAAGGAATGAATCATTAGAACTAGGAATAAAGATATTAACATAAAGAGGTAAATACAGTAAAATAGTATAAAAGTCGGTATTTTAAAGGTGGTAAGCAATTATGAATGTAAAAATAGAAGATTTAAAGGTAGGCTGTATTTTAGTAGAGGATGTTTATCATCTAACGAATAAACCAATCATTAGTGCAAAAACCGTATTAAATAATACTCATATAAATCTTTTAAAAGCATTTTTAATTAATGAAGTTATAATTGAAAACACAAAAATTGATGGTAATGATTTTATAGAATCACGTGAATCAACTGAATTCATTCAAGATAAGACGAATGAACAAACTACCTTTTTTACCAAATTTCTTCATACTGTTCAACAATATAAAAAGGAATTTCAATCGTGGCAATCGGGATTGCCAGTTAATATAGCCAATATACGTTTGCTGTTATTACCTTTACTTAATGAACTTGACGGATCAAGCAGAGAGATATTTTCGTTATATCACCTATCTAATAAGGAAGAGTATGTGTATCAGCATTCAGTAGCAGTAGCTGTAATAAGTGCTTATCTTGCTGAAAAACTACATTACCCAAAAAAAGAAAGAATTCAAATTGCGCTTGCGGGTTGTTTAAGTGATGCGGGGATGGCCAAAGTAAATCCTTTATTATTAAAAAAAACAGAACCGTTAACGGAAGAAGAATTTAAGGAAGTAAAAGAGCATACAAGATATAGCTTTAAAATGATTCCTGAACATGCACTATTAAGAAATGAAGCAAGATTATCTATTTATCAGCATCATGAGCGATTAGATGGAAGTGGTTATCCATTAGGTAATGATGCTAAAAAAATACATCCATTTGCTAAAATAATTGCTGTTGCAGATACTTTCCATGCAATGACTTCTGAAAGATTATACAGAACAAAAAGATCTCCTTTTAAAGTATTAGAACAATTACAACAAGATTACTTTGGTAAGTTTGATTTAACCATACTAAATGCATTAAGTGCTGGCATAATACAATATACAGTAGGCAGCAAAGTCAGATTATCCAATGGAGAAAAAGGAGAAATTATATTTATTGAAGAGAAATCACCGACACGCCCATTATTAATAATGGCAAAAACAAAAGAAATTGTAGATTTAACGAAAAACAGGCATCTCTTTATAGAAGAAATTTTGCCGTGTGGGTCTTAATTAAATTATTTTTATTTGATTAAAAAATAAAAAAATATTTTTTATATTTTTTTAAAAAAAATGTTGCGTTAGTTTAAAAATGTTGCTATAATCATACAAGTCAGCAAGTTAACTAAATGTTTCTAAATAAGAAATAAAAAAGTTGTTGACTTTTTAAAGAATAAATGTTACTATATAAAAGTTGCTTCTGACAGAAGTAATGAAATTGCTCTTTGAAAACTGAACAAACAAAACGTCAACAATAAACGTTTATAACTAAGTTATAAACTAAAACAAGTAACAAAAAAGCTAGAGTTTAGCTTCGGAGCTAATCTTACTCTTATATGGAGAGTTTGATCCTGGCTCAGGACGAACGCTGGCGGCGTGCCTAATACATGCAAGTCGAGCGGACTTAAAAAGCTTGCTTTTTAAGTTAGCGGCGGACGGGTGAGTAACACGTGGGCAACCTGCCTGTAAGACTGGGATAACTTCGGGAAACCGGAGCTAATACCGGATAATCCTTTTCTACTCATGTAGGAAAGCTGAAAGACGGTTTACGCTGTCACTTACAGATGGGCCCGCGGCGCATTAGCTAGTTGGTGAGGTAACGGCTCACCAAGGCAACGATGCGTAGCCGACCTGAGAGGGTGATCGGCCACACTGGGACTGAGACACGGCCCAGACTCCTACGGGAGGCAGCAGTAGGGAATCTTCCGCAATGGACGAAAGTCTGACGGAGCAACGCCGCGTGAGTGATGAAGGTTTTCGGATCGTAAAACTCTGTTGTTAGGGAAGAACAAGTACGAGAGTAACTGCTCGTACCTTGACGGTACCTAACCAGAAAGCCACGGCTAACTACGTGCCAGCAGCCGCGGTAATACGTAGGTGGCAAGCGTTGTCCGGAATTATTGGGCGTAAAGCGCGCGCAGGCGGTCCTTTAAGTCTGATGTGAAAGCCCACGGCTCAACCGTGGAGGGTCATTGGAAACTGGGGGACTTGAGTGCAGAAGAGAAGAGTGGAATTCCACGTGTAGCGGTGAAATGCGTAGAGATGTGGAGGAACACCAGTGGCGAAGGCGACTCTTTGGTCTGTAACTGACGCTGAGGCGCGAAAGCGTGGGGAGCAAACAGGATTAGATACCCTGGTAGTCCACGCCGTAAACGATGAGTGCTAAGTGTTAGAGGGTTTCCGCCCTTTAGTGCTGCAGCAAACGCATTAAGCACTCCGCCTGGGGAGTACGGCCGCAAGGCTGAAACTCAAAGGAATTGACGGGGGCCCGCACAAGCGGTGGAGCATGTGGTTTAATTCGAAGCAACGCGAAGAACCTTACCAGGTCTTGACATCCTCTGACACTCCTAGAGATAGGACGTTCCCCTTCGGGGGACAGAGTGACAGGTGGTGCATGGTTGTCGTCAGCTCGTGTCGTGAGATGTTGGGTTAAGTCCCGCAACGAGCGCAACCCTTGATCTTAGTTGCCAGCATTTGGTTGGGCACTCTAAGGTGACTGCCGGTGACAAACCGGAGGAAGGTGGGGATGACGTCAAATCATCATGCCCCTTATGACCTGGGCTACACACGTGCTACAATGGATGGTACAAAGGGCAGCAAAATCGCGAGGTCAAGCCAATCCCATAAAACCATTCTCAGTTCGGATTGTAGGCTGCAACTCGCCTACATGAAGCTGGAATCGCTAGTAATCGCGGATCAGCATGCCGCGGTGAATACGTTCCCGGGCCTTGTACACACCGCCCGTCACACCACGAGAGTTTGTAACACCCGAAGTCGGTGGGGTAACACTTTATGTGAGCCAGCCGCCTAAGGTGGGATAGATGATTGGGGTGAAGTCGTAACAAGGTAGCCGTATCGGAAGGTGCGGCTGGATCACCTCCTTTCTAAGGAAAATGGAATTTACATTCCATCACAGATTGTTGACGAGTTTGTTGTTCAGTTTTGAGGGAGCAATTCCTCAAAAACAAAGATTTCTCTTTGTTTAAAATAATAGGGTAACCTGAAATTGATGGGCCTATAGCTCAGCTGGTTAGAGCGCACGCCTGATAAGCGTGAGGTCGATGGTTCGAGTCCATTTAGGCCCACCATACTTTAATAATCAACTCTTTTGAGGGGCCTTAGCTCAGCTGGGAGAGCGCCTGCCTTGCACGCAGGAGGTCAGCGGTTCGATCCCGCTAGGCTCCACCAAACGAATTTATCGTTTATTTTTTTGTTCTTTGAAAACTAAATCATATTTATGAAGAAACCAAGAAAAACCGAGTAATCGCCATCTTAGATTCTCTATTTATAGTAGATAGTAGTCAAATACCATCTACCAAATAGCAGAAAACATGAGGGCAAAAAGCAGCAAGCAGGTCAAGGAAGCGACCGAACGAGCACCGGAGCATACAACAGTACGTGAGGAGCAGAGTGAGAGAGCTGATGAAGAGATGCGAAGCTGATTTTTGGCCGAAACTTGAGGGTAAAGAGAAACGAACAGGTCAAGGAAGCGCCAGAGTGAGCACCAGAACGTACTTTGTACGTGAGGAGCAGAGCGAAGAAGCTGACGAAGAGATGTGAAGTTTATCTTTAGCCGAAACCAAAGTTAAGTTAGAAAGGGCGCACGGTGAATGCCTTGGCACTAGGAGCCGATGAAGGACGGGACTAACACCGATATGCTTCGGGGAGCTGTAAGTAAGCTTTGATCCGGAGATTTCCGAATGGGGAAACCCTCTATCCGTAATGGGATAGAATCTTTACCTGAATACATAGGGTACTGAAGGCAGACCCGGGGAACTGAAACATCTAAGTACCCGGAGGAAGAGAAAGCAAACGCGATTCCCTGAGTAGCGGCGAGCGAAACGGGATTAGCCCAAACCAAGAGGCTTGCCTCTTGGGGTTGTAGGACACTCAACATGGAGTTACAAAGGAACGGGGTAGATGAATAGGTCTGGAAAGGCCAGTCATAGAAGGTAAAAACCCTGTAGTTGAAACTTCGTTCCCTCCTGAGTGGATCCTGAGTACGGCGGGACACGAGAAATCCCGTCGGAAGCAGGGAGGACCATCTCCCAAGGCTAAATACTCCCTAGTGACCGATAGTGAACCAGTACCGTGAGGGAAAGGTGAAAAGCACCCCGGAAGGGGAGTGAAATAGATCCTGAAACCGTGTGCCTACAAGTAGTTAGAGCCCATTAATGGGTGATAGCGTGCCTTTTGTAGAATGAACCGGCGAGTTACGATTACATGCGAGGTTAAGTTGAGAAGACGGAGCCGCAGCGAAAGCGAGTCTGAATAGGGCGAATAAGTATGTGGTCGTAGACCCGAAACCAGGTGATCTACCCATGTCCAGGGTGAAGTCCAGGTAACACTGGATGGAGGCCCGAACCCACGCACGTTGAAAAGTGCGGGGATGAGGTGTGGGTAGCGGAGAAATTCCAATCGAACTTGGAGATAGCTGGTTCTCTCCGAAATAGCTTTAGGGCTAGCCTCAAGGTAAGAGTATTGGAGGTAGAGCACTGTTTGGACTAGGGGCCCCCATCGGGTTACCGAATTCAGACAAACTCCGAATGCCAAATACTTATCCTTGGGAGTCAGACTGCGAGTGATAAGATCCGTAGTCAAGAGGGAAACAGCCCAGACCACCAGCTAAGGTCCCAAAGTATACGTTAAGTGGAAAAGGATGTGGAGTTGCTTAGACAACCAGGATGTTGGCTTAGAAGCAGCCACCATTTAAAGAGTGCGTAATAGCTCACTGGTCGAGTGACTCTGCGCCGAAAATGTACCGGGGCTAAACGTATCACCGAAGCTGTGGATTGACATCAATAGATGTCAGTGGTAGGAGAGCGTTCTAAGGGCGTTGAAGCTAGACCGTAAGGACTGGTGGAGCGCTTAGAAGTGAGAATGCCGGTATGAGTAGCGAAAGATGAGTGAGAATCTCATCCACCGAATGCCTAAGGTTTCCTGAGGAAGGCTCGTCCACTCAGGGTTAGTCGGGACCTAAGCCGAGGCTGAAGAGCGTAGGCGATGGACAACAGGTTGATATTCCTGTACCACCTTATGAACCGTTTGAGTAATGGGGGGACGCAGGAGGATAGGGTAAGCGTGCTGTTGGATTAGCACGTCCAAGCAGTTAGGCTGGTAATGAGGAAAATCCCGTTACCATAAAGGCTGAGCTGTGACGGCGAGGGAAATATAGTACCGAAGTTCCTGATTCCACACTGCCAAGAAAAGCCTCTAGCGAGGTTCAAGGTGCCCGTACCGCAAACCGACACAGGTAGGCGAGGAGAGAATCCTAAGGTGAGCGAGAGAACTCTCGTTAAGGAACTCGGCAAAATGACCCCGTAACTTCGGGAGAAGGGGTGCTCTTTTGGGTGTTAAAGCCCGAGAGAGCCGCAGTGAATAGGCCCAGGCGACTGTTTAGCAAAAACACAGGTCTCTGCGAAGCCGTAAGGCGAAGTATAGGGGCTGACACCTGCCCGGTGCTGGAAGGTTAAGAGGAGGGGTTAGCAGCAATGCGAAGCTCTGAATTGAAGCCCCAGTAAACGGCGGCCGTAACTATAACGGTCCTAAGGTAGCGAAATTCCTTGTCGGGTAAGTTCCGACCCGCACGAAAGGTGTAACGATCTGGGCACTGTCTCAACGAGAGACTCGGTGAAATTATAGTACCTGTGAAGATGCAGGTTACCCGCGACAGGACGGAAAGACCCCGTGGAGCTTTACTGTAGCCTGATATTGAATTTTGGTACAGCTTGTACAGGATAGGTAGGAGCCTTGGAAGCCGGAGCGCTAGCTTCGGTGGAGGCATTGGTGGGATACTACCCTGGCTGTATTGACATTCTAACCCGCACCCCTTATCGGGGTGGGAGACAGTGTCAGGTGGGCAGTTTGACTGGGGCGGTCGCCTCCTAAAAAGTAACGGAGGCGCCCAAAGGTTCCCTCAGAATGGTTGGAAATCATTCGTAGAGTGTAAAGGCACAAGGGAGCTTGACTGCGAGACCTACAAGTCGAGCAGGGACGAAAGTCGGGCTTAGTGATCCGGTGGTTCCGCATGGAAGGGCCATCGCTCAACGGATAAAAGCTACCCCGGGGATAACAGGCTTATCTCCCCCAAGAGTCCACATCGACGGGGAGGTTTGGCACCTCGATGTCGGCTCATCGCATCCTGGGGCTGTAGTCGGTCCCAAGGGTTGGGCTGTTCGCCCATTAAAGCGGTACGCGAGCTGGGTTCAGAACGTCGTGAGACAGTTCGGTCCCTATCCGTCGTGGGCGTAGGAAATTTGAGAGGAGCTGTCCTTAGTACGAGAGGACCGGGATGGACGCACCGCTGGTGTACCAGTTGTCTTGCCAAAGGCATAGCTGGGTAGCTATGTGCGGAAGGGATAAGTGCTGAAAGCATCTAAGCATGAAGCCCCCCTCGAGATGAGATTTCCCATAGCGTAAGCTAGTAAGATCCCTGAAAGATGATCAGGTTGATAGGTTTGAGGTGGAAGCATGGCGACATGTGGAGCTGACAAATACTAATAGATCGAGGACTTAACTAAAAATGAAAAGTGAAAACGTCTGTATATCAGCGTTGTAACTGGACATACATGATTATTCGATTTCTTATTTCTTCATAAATGATTTAGTTTTGAGAGAACAAAACTCTTAAAAATAGAATAGTCTGGTGGCGATAGCGAGAAGGTCACACCCGTTCCCATACCGAACACGGAAGTTAAGCTTCTCAGCGCCGATGGTAGTTGGGGGCTCTCCCCCTGTGAGAGTAGGACGTCGCCAGGCACTAAAAAGGTACTCATTTGTTGAGTGCCTTTTTTGTTGTTTAGAAAATTGTAAACAACTAGAAGACTTAAATGTTTTACGGCAGTCTGTATTCAGCTCCAGCGCCTAATCTCTGTTAATTTATTACTAGCTATTACGACTCATATAATAAATTATGACTATTTAAGAGCATGAGAAATGAATGGTATAAGTTGTTTATTTATGGAAAAACAAACTCTTTTAAAATAAATTTCCATTGTTCTTGATATATTACGACATACGATTTTCTAAAAATTTATAAATCAAATAAGGCCCCTTCTGAATAGAAACAGATAAAAAATTCTCGATGAAAGGATAATCCTGATTTGGAGTAGTTTTTAATAGTTCACTCCACCATTCTGTTTCATAGCGAGATATCATACTTAAATTGTATAAAATTAAATAATGATTGAGTACTTCTGGAAGATGAGATTGATCTTCTTTTGCTATGGAAATATAGTAATGCCGATCATTTAAGTTATACTTTAAAGGTTCAAAAGTTTGGAGAGATTCCAAAAATTCAATCGTGATAAAGTGTTTATCTTGATCAACGTTTTTAATAGGCGTATGATTCTTATTCTCTAAGTAATTTTTGAAACGATTTATATTCATAAAATAAGTATCTAAAATTTGGACAGGAATAGAAATTGTAGTATTATTTAGAACAATAGGTAAAAATAAATCTTGTCCATTCATAATATGAAAAAGCTCCGTCAATTCAGGAATTTGTTTCAAAAGGTTTTCCATTTTAACTTTTTCCCCTTCTAAAGATTTTATTGAAAACATCTTTTCAGCCATATGAGTAAATAACCCATTTTTTTGAATTTTTACTTCATCTTGAAAAAAACGATACTGTTGTTTCTTCCTTTTTCTTGTGGAAACACCATGTGCTAGAACAGATGTAGAACTAGGATAGGATGGATCTAACGTCAATAGGCAGGCTTTAATCAAATGAACAAAACCATAAAAAATTAAAAGCGGCTGAATGGATAAAGGTGAATTTAGCCCTTGTTGATAGTATAATTTTCCTTGTTCTAAAAAATAAATAAATGGATAACAATTTTGATAGCTCTTTTTTTCTACATCGTCTACTTTTAGTAATTTATAACATTTTTTTAGAAAGGTTTGAGTGTATTCTGCGGAAAAAAAGCAGCTATATGACTCCCATCCTTTATAGTGATTTACCATTTTATGTACCTCCCGAATTTTTAGAAAAATGAAACTTATTAAACTGACCTTGACAGTATTTTGTCCAATTGATAACCTACTAATAATATTTTTTTACTTTATGGAGGCGTTAAAATGTGGGAAAGTAAATTTGTTAAAGAAGGATTAACATTTGATGATGTTTTATTAATACCGGCTAAATCGGAAGTATTACCACGTGATGTTAGTTTAAAGGTTCAATTAGCTTCAAATCTTAACTTGAATATTCCGCTGATCAGTGCGGGAATGGATACTGTTACAGAGGCTGACATGGCTATTGCAATTGCAAGACAAGGTGGACTAGGAATTATTCATAAAAATATGTCCATTGAACAACAGGCTGAACAAGTTGATAAAGTTAAACGCTCTGAAAGTGGAGTAATTACAGATCCATTTTTCCTTAGCCCAGATCATCAAGTGTTTGATGCAGAACATTTAATGGGGAAATATCGTATTTCTGGTGTCCCAATTGTTAATAACAAGGATGAACAAAAATTAGTAGGTATTTTAACAAATCGCGACCTTCGTTTTATTGAAGACTTTTCCATTAAAATTTCAGATGTAATGACAAAAGATAATTTAGTAACGGCTCCAGTAGGAACGACACTTGAAGAAGCAGAAAGTATTTTACAGAAATATAAAATTGAAAAATTACCTTTAATTGATAAAGATGGAGTATTAAAGGGATTAATAACGATTAAAGATATCGAAAAGGTTATTGAATTTCCTCATTCAGCGAAAGATGCGCATGGAAGACTTCTTGTAGGTGCTGCAGTGGGGGTTACGAACGATGCAATTAAAAGGGTAGAAGTATTAGTGAAATCAAATGTAGATGTAGTAGTGCTAGATACTGCTCATGGCCATTCTCAAGGTGTACTAGATGGTGTAAGAGAAATACGCAATGCTTTCCCTGAGTTAACTATTATTGCAGGAAATGTAGCTACTCCTGAAGCAACGAAAGCTTTGATTGATGCCGGAGCTGATGTTGTTAAAGTTGGTATTGGGCCTGGATCCATTTGTACAACAAGGGTAGTAGCTGGCGTAGGTGTCCCACAAATAACTGCAGTATATGACTGCGCTACAGAGGCCAGAAAGCATGGTAAATCAATTATAGCTGATGGGGGTATTAAATACTCTGGAGACATAGTTAAGGCGCTAGCAGCAGGAGGACATGCGGTTATGCTTGGAAGCTTGCTTGCAGGTGTTTCTGAAAGCCCAGGAGAAACAGAAATATTCCAAGGTCGTAGATTTAAAGTCTACAGAGGAATGGGTTCTGTTTCAGCAATGGAAAAAGGTTCAAAGGATCGCTACTTCCAAGAAGATAATAAAAAGTTTGTTCCAGAAGGTATTGAAGGAAGACTGCCATATAAAGGACCGCTTTCTGACACGATTTACCAACTTATAGGTGGTATTCGTTCTGGTATGGGATACTGTGGTACAAAAGACTTGTCTGAGTTAAGAGAAAATGCTCAATTTGTTCGAATGACGGGAGCAGGTTTAAGAGAAAGTCATCCACATGATGTACAAATTACGAAAGAAGCACCAAATTATTCTATTTCTTAATGATCATTTTAATAAAATATATATCTTTATTCCCTTAATTTTCAATAGACAGTGAACGCTATCACTGTCTATTTTTTTTGATATTTTTATGTTAAACTGAACAAGGGAAACTTTAACATAAAAAATTAGACAAGTTTAATAGATAATAGAATAGTTTTGGAGGTTATATCATTGAATTATATTAGAAAGTGGATGCTGTATGTTGCGATCATGCTACTTATGTTAGCTACATTATCGACAGGTCTACCACAACAAGCAAAAGCAGCAGAAAAAGATGAATTAGGTCTTGAGTCAGAAGCGGCAATATTAGTGGATGCAGATACAGGTGAAATATTATATGAAAAAAATGCCGATGAGTTATTAGGCGTTGCTTCTATGTCTAAAATGATGACGGAATACATAGTTCTTGAATCGATAAAAAATGGTAAAATCACTTGGGAACAAAAAGTGAAGATAAACAATTATATTCATCGATTATCTGGTGCTCCTGAACTTTCAAATGTTGGATTAACTGAGGGAGAAGAGTATACAGTAAAGGAATTATACCAGGCGATGGCTATCCATTCTGGAAATGCAGCAACTGCTGCTTTAGCTGAATTAATTGCTGGAACGGAAAAAAATTATATTAATGTAATGAATAAAAAAGCAAAAGAGTTAGATTTAAAAGATTATAAATTTGTTAATTCATCTGGTTTAAATAATGTTGATTTATTAGGGAAATATCCTGCAGGCAACGAAACAAGTGAAAATGAAATGTCAGCAAGAGCTGTTGCTAAACTAGCCTCACACTTAGTGAATGATTATCCAGAAGTGTTGGAAACTTCTAGTATGCCAAGTCTGAAATTCAGAGATGGAAGAGAGTATAAAAACTTCAACTGGTTATTGCCATCCTTGATTTTTGGATACGATGGTGTTGATGGGCTGAAAACTGGTTCAACTGATTATGCTGGCTATAATGTTACATCAACTGCCAAAAAAGGAAATCAACGTTTTATCACGGTTGTTATGAAGGGCAAAACGAAAAATTCCCGTTTTTCTGAAACGATAAAAATTTTAGATTATGCATTTGGCAATTTTGCAAAAGAGGAAATTCTTCCAAGTAACTACACAGTGAAAAATAAAGAAACACTTAAAGTAGTTAAAGGGAAAGAAGATAAGGTGAAAATCAGCACAAATAAAGCGATTAACCTTGTTATAAAAAATGGTGAAAAAGAAAATTATAAAACAAAACTAATAATTGATGAAAAAAAATTAAATAGTAAAGGAGAACTTACTGCACCGGTTAAAAAGGGAGAAAAAGTAGGTTCTATCACTTTACAAACGAAAGATGGGAAAAATGTCCCGTTCTTAACTAGCGATGGAGAAAAATCAGTATCTGTTGATGTTATTGCTACTGAAAATGTGGAAAAGGCAAATTGGTTTGTACTCGCTATGCGTGGAGTTGGAGGATTTTTTTCTGATGTTTGGAAAAGTGTATCAAGCACGGTAAAAGGTTGGTTTTGAAAATAAAAAGAAGGTCAGCTCTGAAGAGTAAAAGTTTTTCGAGATAATTCCACCTAACACTCGCCAAATATAGGATAATTAGGATATACAAAACCCTATTATATTGATATTTGGGAGGATTTTTTTTATGATAACTAGAAAAGACAAACGTGATAAAGAAAAAGGGATAAACTTTTTATTCGAGTTTCTGAAAACGCAGAAACACTTTTTTAAAGATTTTAATAAGTTGCTTAAAAAAGTAAAGGATCCAAGACACCAGGGCTATACCATTTATGACCCAGAAGTCCTTTTGATGATGGTTATTTTAAAAAACACCTGTAATCTAAAAAGCATGCGTGAAATGACGAATGAATTCAACAAGGACGAGTGCATTGAAAATATAGGAAAAATTTTAGGGATTGAACATTTGGAAGAATTACCCCACTATGACACAATCAATAATTTTCTTTCTCGGTTGAAACCAGCAGAACTTGAACATATCCGAACGTACATGATCAAAGAATTATTGAAAAAGAGGTGCTTTGATTCTTATCGGATTGAGGGGAAATATTGGGGCGTTATCATTGATGGTACAGGCATTTTCACGTTTAATGAAAAGCATTGTGACCACTGCTTGAGACGAAATTACAAGGAAAAGGATAAGGAAACGGGTGAAGAAAAAACAAAGACCATCTATATGCATCACGTCCTAGAAGCTAAATTGGTTGTTGGAGATATGGTGCTGAGTGTTGACTCAGAATTTATTGAAAATGAATCGGAAGACGTGGAGAAACAAGATTGTGAACTAAATGCTTTTTATCGATTGGCTACAAGACTTAAAGACACATTCAAACGGCTGCCCATCTGTATCATTGCCGATAGTCTTTATGCGTGTGAAAAGGTCTTTAACCAATGCAAGAAATATAAGTGGAACTATTTATTTCGATTCAAGGAAGATCGCATCAAAAGTATTGCCAGTGAGTTTCAGGTATTAAAAAATATGGAAGACAATGTCTTGAATATAAATGAAGATAGCCAACAAGGAAGAATTACTTGGGTGAACGGAATTGTTTATAGGGAACATCAACAAAGTGTGCTGGAATACGAAATGGAGACGAAAAAGGGAAAACAAAAGTTTCTTTTCCTTACCAACATAAAAATCACAAAAAAGAATGCCAAAAGGCTCGTTAACACTGGACGAAGCCGTTGGAAAATAGAAAACGAGGGATTTAACAGACAAAAAAACCTACGCTATCACATTCAACACGCAAGCAGTAAAAATTACAATGCCATGAAAAATCATTATTTATTGGCCCAGATTACAGAAATCATAATGGTGCTTCATGAGCAAGGGTCGAAAGCATTGAAGCGCGTCAAAAAAACGGTAAAAGAAATATCCTCGCGACTGTTAGAAGCCTTGCGCGGGCAAACACTAACAAACGAGGATATAGTACAACTGGGAAAACCAATGCAAATTAGATTTACCTAGTGCCATAATTATAACAAAAGGATGTGGTGTTGGGAAAGAGAAAAGTAGTTATCCACAATTTCACAATGGAAATGACGAAATTGGCTTGTCTTTTTTGGTAAAAAGGACGAAAATGACAATGGTAAATTTTTACATGTGAATAAGTTACTTTAACATCTTTCACATTTTTTTATCAAAGTTTACTCCTCGGAGCTGAAAAGAAGGTTTCCTGTCTTGACAGGAACCTTTTTTTATTGTTTATTTTCATTAGGGATATTAATATTCATACCATGAAAAATTCCTTAAGTTTGGAACATACTAAGATCTACAACAATGTAGGCTATTATAGGGGGCAAATAAGTTGAAAACAGGTACTGACCGAGTAAAACGTGGAATGGCTGAAATGCAAAAAGGCGGCGTCATTATGGACGTTATCAATGCAGAGCAAGCCAAGATTGCAGAAGAAGCAGGAGCAGTTGCTGTTATGGCTCTAGAAAGAGTACCATCAGATATTCGTGCAGCTGGTGGAGTTGCTAGAATGGCAGATCCTACTATCGTTGAAGAAGTAATGAATGCTGTTACGATTCCTGTTATGGCAAAAGCGCGTATTGGCCACATTGTAGAAGCGAAAGTTTTAGAAGCAATGGGTGTTGATTATATTGATGAAAGTGAAGTATTAACTCCTGCTGATGAAGAATATCATTTGAACAAAAATGATTATACTGTTCCTTTTGTATGTGGATGCCGTGACTTGGGAGAAGCTGCAAGACGTATTGGTGAAGGAGCATCTATGCTTCGCACGAAAGGTGAACCTGGAACTGGAAATATCGTGGAAGCGGTTCGTCATATTCGTAAAGTAAACGCACAAGTGCGTAAAGTTGCTTATATGAATGAAGATGAATTAATGACAGAAGCAAAACTTCTTGGTGCGCCGTATGAATTATTGCTAGAAATTAAAAAATTAGGTCGTCTTCCTGTGGTAAACTTTGCAGCTGGTGGAGTAGCAACTCCTGCTGATGCAGCGCTTATGATGCAATTAGGAGCAGATGGTGTATTTGTAGGCTCTGGTATTTTTAAATCGGACAACCCAGCAAAATTTGCAAAAGCAATTGTAGAAGCAACAACTCATTACCAAGACTATAAATTAATTGCAGAGATTTCGAAAAACTTAGGAACTGCTATGAAAGGTATTGAAATAGCAAGTCTTGCCCCTGAATCTCGTATGCAAGAACGTGGATGGTAAGTTAATATGTCAGAAGTGACAATAGGTGTTCTAGGATTGCAGGGAGCCGTAAGAGAGCATGTTCAAGCAATTGAAGCAAATGGCGTAAACGCAGTAGTAGTGAAACATAAGGAACAATTAGCGGACTTGGATGGTTTAATTATTCCTGGTGGAGAGAGCACGACAATGCGTCGCTTAATTGATAAATATGATTTTATGGATTCATTAAAGGGATTTGCGAAATCTGGAAAACCAATGTTTGGAACTTGTGCTGGTCTTATATTATTAGCGAAGTCTATTGATGGGTCGGATGAACCGCATATAGGAGTTATGGATGTAAAAGTGGCGCGTAATTCATTTGGAAGACAAAAAGATAGCTTTGAAGCTGATTTAGACATAGCTGGTGTAGCAGAGGATTTTACAGCAGTATTTATTCGAGCTCCCCATATTATTTCCGCTGGAGAGAATGTCGAGATTCTTGCAAAGCATGAGGAAAGAATCGTAGCAGCAAGAGAAGGACAGTTTCTTGGATGCTCCTTCCACCCAGAGTTAACCGATGATCATCGATTAACTGGTTATTTTATTAACATGGCGAAGGAAGCAAAAAGTTAACTTGCATATTATGGTTGATGTATGTTAATAATTATAGTACGATGAAAAAAATATATAATATATCTACATTGATAGGAAATAGTAATAGATCCATTATTCTAAAGAGAGCCGATGATTGGTGTGAATCGGTGGGTAATGCCTGTGAATCCATCCTAGAGTAAAAGCAAGGAATACCATTTGTTGGTTAGTAATTGCTTTCGGCTAAAAACCGTTATTTTCTTTAAGGTGAAAAGTATAATAATACTTTTAACTAGGGTGGCAACGCGGGTAGCTCTCGTCCCTTTTAGGGATGGGAGCTTTTTGCATTTTTTTCTAAAAATACTATTTCCGATGTAGATAAAATTTGAATGTTTATTAGATTAAAGGTAAATAGGAGGCTAAAAGATGTTAGATATTAAATTTGTCCGAGCAAATTTTGAAATGGTAAAGCAACAATTACAACACAGGGGCGAAGATTTATCTGAGTTGGATAACTTTGAAGAATTAGATAAGAGAAGAAGAGAATTAATTGTTGAAACGGAACAACTGAAAAGTAGAAGAAATGAAGTTTCTCAACAAGTTGCAGTTTTAAAAAGAGAAAAGAAAGATGCAGAGGCTCTTATTGTAGAGATGAGAGAAGTAGGCGAAAAAATTAAGGGTTTTGATGATGAACTGCGTGTGGTAGAAGAGAAATTGCAAGCGATTATGTTAGGAATTCCAAATCTTCCGCATGAAAGTGTGCCTGTTGGAGATACAGAAGATGATAATGTTGAAATTAGAAAATGGGGAGAAATCCGTTCTTTTGCATTTGAACCTAAACCACACTGGGATGTTGCTACAACTTTAGATTTGCTCGATTTCGAGCGTGCTGCTAAAGTTACTGGCAGTAGATTTGTGTTCTATAAAGGCTTGGGAGCAAGATTGGAAAGAGCTCTTTTCAATTTTATGCTCGATCTTCATACAGAGGAACATGGATACCAAGAAATTATTCCTCCATTTTTGGTGAATAGAGCAAGTTTGACTGGGACAGGACAGCTTCCTAAATTTGAAGAAGATGCCTTTTTAATTGAAAAAGAAGATTACTTTTTAATCCCTACATCTGAGGTGCCTGTTACAAACTTATATCGTGATGAAATTTTAGATGGAGAGCAGCTTCCGCTTAAATATGCGGCATTCAGTGCCAATTTCCGTTCTGAAGCAGGTTCGGCAGGGAGAGATACAAGGGGATTAATAAGACAGCATCAATTTAATAAAGTTGAATTAGTTAAATTTGTAAAACCGGAAGACTCCTATGCAGAGCTGGAAACATTGACTGGAAATGCTGAAAAGGTGTTGCAGCTGTTAAAATTGCCATATCGTGTATTAAGTATGTGTACAGGAGATCTAGGTTTTACAGCTGCAAAAAAATATGATGTAGAGGTTTGGATCCCTAGCTATAATATGTACCGGGAGATTTCTTCTTGCAGTAACTTTGAGGCATTCCAAGCGAGACGTGCTAATATTCGCTTTCGTAGAGATCCAAAAGGGAAACCAGAACATGTTCATACATTAAACGGATCTGGTCTTGCGATTGGTCGTACAGTTGCAGCAATTTTAGAAAATTATCAGCAAGAAGATGGTAGTGTTATTATCCCAGAAGTTCTCCGTCCATATATGGGCAATAAAGAGGTTATTTCTTCCAAATAAGCAAAGTAGCATATTTTCCGATAAAAAGGGATTTTCTTTCCCTTTTTATCGTGAAAAAAATAAAATAAAATATTGACTTCTATTTTTGAAAATGATATATTATATCTTGTCTGATGGAGGAATACCCAAGTCCGGCTGAAGGGATCGGTCTTGAAAACCGACAGGCGGGTCAAACCGCGCGGGGGTTCGAATCCCCCTTCCTCCTCCATAATTTTTAAAATTAATATCGCGCATAAATATTGGAGATATAAGCTTGCTGCATTTGCAGTAAGCTTTTTTGTTGTTTACAGAATGATAAACGAAATAGACTGGTGGGGAACTTGGGGGTTTGTCTGCATCCAGGCTTCATCGGAGGACGTACTAGTGCTGTTGAAGGCATAAATAAGGTAAGGGCGCTGCCTTTAATCGGCCAGTGCCTAGAAGATCTTACGCTTGTGTTCGTATAGGAAAAAGATTCACTAAAAAAGGAAGGTGGTTGTCCGCCTTCCTTTTTATAAGGTAAGAAAGTATAAGTTTTCTTAGTTAGTTGATGTTTATGCCTTCTTTATATAATTTTTTTGATTGATAATATGTCCGACCTTTTTCAGAATTGGTTCAATAGCATTGCTGCCCGCCATCGCGTCATAATCGTTTATATTAAGGCGGAGGACCGGGCAGGAGGAAAAGGAATTAATCCATTTTTCATAACGGGTATGCATTTCTTGCCAATACTCAATTGGCGTATCTTTTTCCATTGTTCTTCCACGTTTCTCAATACGCTGCAGTATGTCCTCTAAAGAGCCTTCTAAATAAATTAATAAGTCAGGATGAGGGAAGTAAGGGGTCATTACCATAGCATCAAATAGGCTTGTATAGGTTTCATAATCGATTGCTGACATGGTGCCCTTTTCATAATGCATTTTTGCGAATATCCCTGTATCTTCATAAATGGAACGATCTTGAATAAATCCCCCTCCATACTCAAAAATCCTTTTTTGTTCTTTAAAACGTTCAGCGAGAAAATATATTTGAAGATGAAAGCTCCATCTGCTAAAATCATGATAAAATTTATCTAAATATGGATTTGTATCAACTTTTTCAAAAGATGTACGAAATTGAAGGGCTTCAGAGAGTGCATTTGTTAAGGTAGATTTACCAACACCTACAGTTCCGGCAATGGTGATGACAGCGTTGCTTGGAATATTATATTTACTGAGTAGATTCATGTTAATATGCTCCTAAATGTAAAGTTTGTAAGATAGTTTGAATGATTATTTTGAAATCTTGTTTGTTTTGAACAAAATCAAGGGTATCTCCGTTGAATGTTAGCACTGGAATGTTTGGGTTTTGTTTTCGGAAATTCTCTATAACAAGATCATAATCGGAGGAAAGTTGTTCTAAATATAGTGGGCTGATATTTTTTTCCATATCTCGATCCCTTCTTTTTATGCGTTCCATTATTGTATCCAGGCTGGCGTGTAAGTAAATAATAATATTTGGTTTTGGGAGATCTTCTGTTAAAATTTCATAAATGCGTATATACTTTGTAAGCTCTCTTTCTTGTAGAGATCGTTTCGCGAATATTAAATTTTTGAAAATATGATAATCTGCCACAACTGGTTTTTGTGCACTGAGGTAGTTTGTATTTATATCATTTAATTGTTTATAGCGATTGCATAAAAAAAACATTTCTGTTTGGAAGCTCCACTCATCAATGTTCTCATAAAACTTCCCTAAAAATGGATTCTCTTCGACTATTTCTTTTAGTAAATAGTAGTGGAAGTGTTCGGAAAGTAATTTTGCTAAAGATGTTTTGCCCACACCGATAGGTCCTTCTACTGTAATAAAAGGGATAGTTTTCATTGCTTGTCCCTCCTTCTTTTTAAAAAAATGCACAAGAGACATTTTACCATATGGATGTTTTTTAGGATATAATCTGTTTTTTTTTGATTGGTAATAAGTGAAGGCTACCCTGAGGTTGTGGTTCTCTCAAAAAGTTCGCAGCCGGAATACACTTCGCTTTCCTGCGGGCGAGCGACGAGCCTCCTCGCATACGCTGCGGGGTCTCGTCTTTCTCGCATTCCCGCGGGAGTCTTCGTGTGTTCCGGCTGCTTTCTGCTTATAAACTTAGAAAGCTGCTTCTTTTGTTTACTTTAAATTTATATGTAAGATAGTTGTTGGAATGAGTGTTTCTTTGAATAGGGGATTGGTGTGAAATCGTGTGACTTTAGGGCCTTTTTGTTACTTGGAAGTTATCAACAATTAATAGCCAGTTTTGTGGGAATGATAATCCTAATTTCCAATAGCTCATTCCTCGAATATTTAATTCTTTTATTAAATTAAATTTT
The DNA here is from genome assembly GCF_983173855.1 of Niallia sp. WK069_GA_01. Lineage (NCBI taxonomy): Bacteria > Bacillati > Bacillota > Bacilli > Caryophanales > Bacillaceae > Niallia > Niallia sp. WK069_GA_01. The sequence continues at coordinate 172,965 of NZ_OZ470138.1, read as the reverse complement.
GCTTGAATAGACCTTGCATCTTCAAACCATACTTCATGTAATTTGTTGTTGTTATCTGTGTACTTAAAGAAGGGTGCCTGTGCTTTTTGATCATAAAAAATCTGTACTTTGTTTTCGCTGGCCAATTGAATGGCAGCCTGTGGACTTAGTGCTTTAGCAGTGCTTCCTTCAACAAAGGGGAGTGTCCAATCATATCCATATAAATTTTGTCCCATTAATATTTTGGAAGAGGGAATTTCGGTTCGTGCATATTCCAAAACATCTCTAACGGGTCCAATTGGTGAAACAGCCATTGCTGGTCCTCCGCTATATCCCCATTCATAGGTCATAATGACAACAAAATCGACAATTTCCCCATGTGCTTTATAATCATGTGCTTCATACCAACGGCCTTTTTGCCCTGCACTTGTTTTTGGTGCAAGAGCAGTAGATAGCAACCACCCTTCTTTGGAGAAACGGGATTTTGCTTTTCTAAGGAAAGTGTTATAGTTTTCCTTATCTGCTGGTCTTAAATATTCAAAATCGAAATGAATATCTGTAAATCCATATTTTTTTGCTGTAGTAACAATATTATTTAAAAAGGTATTTTGAACGGCTTGATCATTTAATAGAATTCTACCTAATTCATCACTAAATTGATCATTTTCTTGGTTTGTAATCACCATCATTAGTATATTATTATTATTTTGTGCGATAGCGGGAAAATTATTTAATAAAGGTTCTTTCAGTGAGCCATTTCTAAGTGCTTGAAAACTAAATGGTGCTAAATAGGTTAAGTACGGCGCAGCCTCCCGTGCACTAGTTTCTAGAGCTGGAGCAACAGAATTCCCTCGAGGCTCTACATATGCGTTGAATTCTGCTGCTCTTTTTGGTCTCTGGGGTATATATAATCGCAGACCAATCTGTAAAGGCTGATTAATGGCTATTTTATTAATAGAGGCTAATTCTTGATAAGATAATTGAAACCTTTGAGAAATAGACCAAAGGTTATCACCAGGTTGCACCCAATAGAAGCTTCCAACTATTGGGATGACTAATGCTTGACCAACGACTAATTGATTGGTATTTGGAAGTTCATTTGCTTCCACAATATCGGCAGCTGTTGTGCCAAAGGCTTGAGCAATACCTGTTAATGTTTGATTACTTTGTACAACATGTATTTGCATTCTATTCCCTCCTGCTTTTAAAAGCGCTTAATACACTTTATGAAGGGAAAAGGGGAGACATGATAGTATTTTCCTGATAGGTGAATATTTTTGCATCCATCACGTTCTGCATCATTCTTATTGCATACGTATTATCTTGGTTATCTACTGAAGCAATACAGTTATCTGCGATAATCAAGGAATATTCTCGCATATATGCATCATTAGCTGTAAAAAGAACACAAATATTCCCGGCGATTCCAGTAAGTAAAAGTGTATCAACTTGAAGCTGCTGTAATAGGGTATGAAGTGCTGTTCCATAAAACGCAGAATGTTTTGGCTTAATTAAAAAATAATCTTGATCTGATGGTTTTATTTTATCGAGAATTTCATCATTTTTATCATTAAGGCAAAAGGAGATTATTTTATCTAAATCTGCTTTCCATAAGTTATAATGATCATTAATATAAATAACGGGCATGTTTTCTTTTATGCATAATTGTTTCAAAGAGTAGATATTTGCTGCGATTTCTTTTGTTTTCATCGCTAAAGTATCTCCGTTAGAAAAGTTAAAATCATTAATTATATCTATAATAAGTAGCGCTGTATGGTTAGATTTTTTCATAGGTACCCCGCATTTGTTATTTATAGGTGTTTTTATTAATCCCTTTATAGTTTGGTTAATATTCTGTAAAAAATAAGTAAAATATTATACATAAATTTAATTACTTAAGGTGTGTTGTATATGAATAAGGAAGAAGAACATTCTTTTTACATGACGCTGGCAATTAAGGAAGCGAAGAAGGCGGCAGCTATTAATGAGGTGCCTATTGGAGCAGTGATTGTACAAGGTGGAAAAATTCTAGCTGCTGCGCATAATTTAAGGGAAACAGAGCAGTCGGCAGTTGCGCATGCAGAATTAATAGCAATTGAGAAAGCTTGCAAAAAGGCAGGGACTTGGAGATTAGAAGATGCTGTATTATATGTAACCCTTGAACCATGTGCGATGTGCTCTGGAGCAATTATTCTTTCTAGAATTGCTAAAGTAGTTTATGGTGCGGTAGATCCTAAAGGAGGATGTGCAGGCACGTTTATGAATTTATTGCAGGATAATCGGTTTAATCACCAGAGTGAAGTTATTTCAGGGATACTTGCAGATGAATGCGGACAATTGCTTTCTGATTTTTTTAGAGAATTGCGATCTCGTAAGAAGGAAGAGAAGAAGAGGAAAAGTTTATTACAATAATTAACAAGTGATAAATATTGCAATTTTGTCCTATTATCAGTATACTTATAAATGTGTCTTACAAGACACCTTACTATTGGTATCAATTTTGTCGTGCTAAGCGGGGAGGTAGCGGTGCCCTGTACTCGCAATCCGCTCTAGCGAGGCTGAATTCCTTTCTGAGGCTCGTATCCTGTAGGGTCTGCCTTAAGCAAGTAGTGTTGACGTCCGGGTCCTGCGCAATGGGAATCCATGAACCATGTCAGGTCCGGAAGGAAGCAGCATTAAGTGGACACCCCCATGTGCCGCAGGGTTACCTGGACCGAGCTAACTACTTAAGTAACGCTTATGGGTGCTAGTCGATGAAAGGTGCACGGCAGTTATAATTTACATATTTAACTCATCCTAATTTAAGGGATGAGTTTTTTGTATATGGTTGCAGTATATATGTAAAAACAACTGTAGATAAGCTATAATAATCATGGGAATAATGAATGGGGGCGAATCAATGAATTATCAAGCATTATATAGAGTTTGGCGACCACAGCAGTTCATAGATGTGGTAGGTCAGGAACATATAACCAAAACATTGCAAAATGCCCTTCTTCAACAAAAAATATCACACGCCTATCTTTTTTCTGGACCAAGAGGGACAGGAAAGACAAGTGCTGCAAAAATATTAGCAAAAGCAGTGAACTGTGAGAATGCTCCAATTGGAGAACCTTGCAATGAATGTGCAGCTTGTAAAGGTATTACAGATGGTTCAATTCCAGATGTAATCGAGATAGATGCAGCATCCAATAATGGTGTTGAAGAAATAAGGGACATTAGAGACAAAGTAAAATATGCTCCAAGTTCTGTTCCTTATAAAGTTTATATAATAGATGAAGTGCATATGCTTTCAATAGGGGCCTTTAATGCACTGCTAAAAACTTTAGAAGAACCCCCTAAACATGTTATCTTTATATTAGCCACTACGGAACCTCATAAAATCCCTTTAACGATTATATCAAGATGTCAGCGATTTGATTTCAGAAGAATTACTGCTCAATCTATAGTGAATAGAATGAGCATCATTGTTCAAGAGTCAGGTATTTCTTGTGAAGAAAAAGCATTGCAAATGATTGCGAGGGCTGCTGATGGGGGAATGCGTGATGCGCTTAGCTTGTTAGACCAGGCGATTTCTTACAGCGAGGATTCTGTAACAGTTGATGATGCATTGACGGTAACAGGAGCAGTTTCTCAAGGATTTTTGAATACATTAGCAAAAGCAATCTTTGAAAAAAATACAATAAGTGGGTTACAATCTTTAGAAGAGCTGTTGCTTGCTGGTAAAGATCCTAGTCGATTCATTGAAGACTTCATTTTCTTTTATCGGGATATGCTATTGTATAAAACGGCGCCAAATTTGGAAGAGTCATTAGAAAGGGTCCTTCTTGATGATGAATTTAAAGGTTTAACAGAAGAATATGTTCAAGAGCATATATACGAGATAATAAATCTTTTAAATAAAACACAACAAGATATGCGCTGGACCAATCATCCAAGAATCTTTCTAGAAGTAGCGATCGTAAAACTATGCCAATTAGAAGGACCTCGAAATTCTAAAGTAACTGCTTCATTACCTGAGCTTCAAAGCTTGATAGCAAAAATAGATTCTCTTGAAGGAGAACTTGCCAGTTTAAAGCAGAATGGTGTGAGTGCTAGGACAGAAGATCCGGCTCCTCAAAAGAAAATAAGAACGAATCGAAAAGGATTTCAAGCACCAACTGGAAAAATTAACGAAATACTAAAAACGGCGACAAAACCTGAGTTGCAGAAGATTAAAAGCAACTGGGGAGATATGCTTAATAAACTTGTGCAGAATCAAATGCGCTCACAAGCAGCATTATTAAATGAAGCAGAACCAGTAGCTGCATCAGACGATTCTATCATCATTAAATTTAAATATGAAATTCACTGTCAAATGGCATTGGATAATGGTAAATTTATAGAGACAATTACAACTTCACTTTATCAGTTAGTAGGAAAACGATATAAGCTAGTAGGGGTTCCGGAAGATCAATGGCTAAAGATAAGGGAAGATTTCTTAAGCAGTCCTCATCACCTTCATTCATCTGAAGGAGAAAACACAGAAATGCAAAAAGAGGATCCGCTTGTAGAAGAAGCGATAAAATTATTTGGTGAAGAATTATTAGAAGTAAAAGACTAAGCAGGGCAGAACACTTTGCTACCATGTGATAGGGATAATAGCATCTAATAATTGAATATAAAATGTATTAATGGAGGGTATAAATATGCGTGGAATGGGTAATATGCAAAACATGATGAAACAAATGCAAAAAATGCAGAAAAAAATGGCTGAGGCTCAAGAAGAGCTAGGTGAGAAAAAAATTGAAGGTACTGCTGGCGGTGGAATGGTTACAGTTGTAGTTACTGGACATAAAGAAATTGTTGAAGTGAAAATTAAGGAAGAAGTTGTAGATCCAGAAGATGTGGAAATGCTCCAAGATCTTGTACTTGCTGCTACAAATGATGCGTTGAAAAAAGCAGAAGAGCTTACAAATTCAACTATGGGACAATTCACTAAAGGGATGAATCTTCCAGGAATGTTCTAGGAGGGAGACTATGCATTATCCTGAACCAATATCGAAGCTGATTGACAGCTTTATGAAATTGCCAGGCATCGGCCCTAAAACGGCTGCAAGACTGGCTTTTTTTGTACTAAATATGAAAGAGGATACTGTTCTAGACTTTGCGAAAGCATTAGTAAATGCTAAAAGGAATTTGAGCTATTGTTCTGTCTGTGGTCATATAACAGATCAAGATCCTTGTTATATTTGTGAAGATAAAAGAAGAGATAGAAAAATTATTTGTGTTGTGCAAGATCCTAAAGATGTAATTGCGATGGAGAAGATGAAGGAGTATGACGGTCTATATCATGTTTTACACGGTGCGATTTCACCAATGGATGGAATAGGTCCTGAAGACATAAATGTGCCGACATTGATTAAAAGGCTGCAAGAAGATGAAGTAGAAGAAGTAATCATGGCAACTAACCCTAATATAGAAGGAGAAGCTACCGCGATGTATATTTCAAGGCTTTTAAAACCTTCAGGCATTAAAATAACAAGAATTGCACACGGATTGCCAGTTGGCGGAGATTTAGAATACGCGGATGAAGTAACTCTCTCAAAGGCGTTAGAAGGAAGAAGAGAAGTATAATGTTGGGGGATTATCAGAGATGTTTTTTCGCCGAAAAGGAAAATTAAGAAAAGAATTCGATGAAAAATTAATAATTCAATTTAAACATTTAAAACAGGAGTATTTAAATGAAAAAGCTTTGTTAGATAAAAGTTTTGATCCTTCTGATGAGGTACTCTGTGCGGCAAGATTAACAGAAGCAAAATATTTTTTTCTATTTAAAGAAGCAAAAGAAAGAAATGTCACCTTGAGATAATTAGTTGATCCTCCTTAGTTCTACTATATGATTTTTCCACATATCTATTAGTACAAGTAGTTTTAGGGAGGATGAGTTGATTTTGAGCCCTGTTATTATTGTCTCCGTTGTTACTGGACTTATAATTCTTCTACTGGTTGTTGGAACACCTATTAAACCGTTGCGTATTATAGGACAAGGGATTATAAAAATTATCATCGGTGCATTATTTTTATTTTTTCTAAACGCATTCGGGAATAAGTATGGTATTCATATCCCTATTAATTTCGCAACATCATCAGTATCTGGATTATTGGGGATTCCAGGTGTACTTGCTCTTGTAGCTGTGCAGAAGTATATATTATGAATCAACTAATTATTTTAGTTGATTTTTTTTATTTAATATTGTTGACTTTATAAATATAAGCTGATAGTATATTAGGAGTCGCAACAAGGTTGTGAAAAAATAAATTAAAAATAACATTTGACATATGAAGTATCAAATGTTATTATATAAAAGTTGCTTCTGACAGAAGTAATGAAATTGCTCTTTGAAAACTGAACAAACAAAACGTCAACAATAAACGTTTATAACTAAGTTATAAACTAAAACAAGTAACAAAAAAGCTAGAGTTTAGCTTCGGAGCTAATCTTACTCTTATATGGAGAGTTTGATCCTGGCTCAGGACGAACGCTGGCGGCGTGCCTAATACATGCAAGTCGAGCGGACTTAAAAAGCTTGCTTTTTAAGTTAGCGGCGGACGGGTGAGTAACACGTGGGCAACCTGCCTGTAAGACTGGGATAACTTCGGGAAACCGGAGCTAATACCGGATAATCCTTTTCTACTCATGTAGGAAAGCTGAAAGACGGTTTACGCTGTCACTTACAGATGGGCCCGCGGCGCATTAGCTAGTTGGTGAGGTAACGGCTCACCAAGGCAACGATGCGTAGCCGACCTGAGAGGGTGATCGGCCACACTGGGACTGAGACACGGCCCAGACTCCTACGGGAGGCAGCAGTAGGGAATCTTCCGCAATGGACGAAAGTCTGACGGAGCAACGCCGCGTGAGTGATGAAGGTTTTCGGATCGTAAAACTCTGTTGTTAGGGAAGAACAAGTAGGAGAGTAACTGCTCGTACCTTGACGGTACCTAACCAGAAAGCCACGGCTAACTACGTGCCAGCAGCCGCGGTAATACGTAGGTGGCAAGCGTTGTCCGGAATTATTGGGCGTAAAGCGCGCGCAGGCGGTCCTTTAAGTCTGATGTGAAAGCCCACGGCTCAACCGTGGAGGGTCATTGGAAACTGGGGGACTTGAGTGCAGAAGAGAAGAGTGGAATTCCACGTGTAGCGGTGAAATGCGTAGAGATGTGGAGGAACACCAGTGGCGAAGGCGACTCTTTGGTCTGTAACTGACGCTGAGGCGCGAAAGCGTGGGGAGCAAACAGGATTAGATACCCTGGTAGTCCACGCCGTAAACGATGAGTGCTAAGTGTTAGAGGGTTTCCGCCCTTTAGTGCTGCAGCAAACGCATTAAGCACTCCGCCTGGGGAGTACGGCCGCAAGGCTGAAACTCAAAGGAATTGACGGGGGCCCGCACAAGCGGTGGAGCATGTGGTTTAATTCGAAGCAACGCGAAGAACCTTACCAGGTCTTGACATCCTCTGACACTCCTAGAGATAGGACGTTCCCCTTCGGGGGACAGAGTGACAGGTGGTGCATGGTTGTCGTCAGCTCGTGTCGTGAGATGTTGGGTTAAGTCCCGCAACGAGCGCAACCCTTGATCTTAGTTGCCAGCATTTAGTTGGGCACTCTAAGGTGACTGCCGGTGACAAACCGGAGGAAGGTGGGGATGACGTCAAATCATCATGCCCCTTATGACCTGGGCTACACACGTGCTACAATGGATGGTACAAAGGGCAGCAAAACCGCGAGGTCAAGCCAATCCCATAAAACCATTCTCAGTTCGGATTGTAGGCTGCAACTCGCCTACATGAAGCTGGAATCGCTAGTAATCGCGGATCAGCATGCCGCGGTGAATACGTTCCCGGGCCTTGTACACACCGCCCGTCACACCACGAGAGTTTGTAACACCCGAAGTCGGTGGGGTAACACTTTATGTGAGCCAGCCGCCTAAGGTGGGATAGATGATTGGGGTGAAGTCGTAACAAGGTAGCCGTATCGGAAGGTGCGGCTGGATCACCTCCTTTCTAAGGAAAATGGAATTTACATTCCATCACAGATTGTTGACGAGTTTGTTGTTCAGTTTTGAGGGAGCAATTCCTCAAAAACAAAGATTTCTCTTTGTTTAAAATAATAGGGTAACCTGAAATTGATGGGCCTATAGCTCAGCTGGTTAGAGCGCACGCCTGATAAGCGTGAGGTCGATGGTTCGAGTCCATTTAGGCCCACCATACTTTAATAATCAACTCTTTTGAGGGGCCTTAGCTCAGCTGGGAGAGCGCCTGCCTTGCACGCAGGAGGTCAGCGGTTCGATCCCGCTAGGCTCCACCAAACGAATTTATCGTTTATTTTTTTGTTCTTTGAAAACTAAATCATATTTATGAAGAAACCAAGAAAAACCGAGTAATCGCCATCTTAGATTCTCTATTTATAGTAGATAGTAGTCAAATACCATCTACCAAATAGCAGAAAACATGAGGGTGAAGAGAAACGAACAGGTCGAGGAAGCGCCAGAGCGAGCACCAGAACGTACTTTGTACGTGAGGAGCAGAGCGAAGAAGCTGACGAAGAGATGTGAAGTTTATCTTTAGCCGAAACCAAAGTTAAGTTAGAAAGGGCGCACGGTGAATGCCTTGGCACTAGGAGCCGATGAAGGACGGGACTAACACCGATATGCTTCGGGGAGCTGTAAGTAAGCTTTGATCCGGAGATTTCCGAATGGGGAAACCCTCTATCCGTAATGGGATAGAATCTTTACCTGAATACATAGGGTACTGAAGGCAGACCCGGGGAACTGAAACATCTAAGTACCCGGAGGAAGAGAAAGCAAACGCGATTCCCTGAGTAGCGGCGAGCGAAACGGGATTAGCCCAAACCAAGAGGCTTGCCTCTTGGGGTTGTAGGACACTCAACATGGAGTTACAAAGGAACGGGGTAGATGAATAGGTTTGGAAAGGCCAGTCATAGAAGGTAAAAACCCTGTAGTTGAAACTTCGTTCCCTCCTGAGTGGATCCTGAGTACGGCGGGACACGAGAAATCCCGTCGGAAGCAGGGAGGACCATCTCCCAAGGCTAAATACTCCCTAGTGACCGATAGTGAACCAGTACCGTGAGGGAAAGGTGAAAAGCACCCCGGAAGGGGAGTGAAATAGATCCTGAAACCGTGTGCCTACAAGTAGTTAGAGCCCATTAATGGGTGATAGCGTGCCTTTTGTAGAATGAACCGGCGAGTTACGATTACATGCGAGGTTAAGTTGAGAAGACGGAGCCGCAGCGAAAGCGAGTCTGAATAGGGCGAATAAGTATGTGGTCGTAGACCCGAAACCAGGTGATCTACCCATGTCCAGGGTGAAGTCCAGGTAACACTGGATGGAGGCCCGAACCCACGCACGTTGAAAAGTGCGGGGATGAGGTGTGGGTAGCGGAGAAATTCCAATCGAACTTGGAGATAGCTGGTTCTCTCCGAAATAGCTTTAGGGCTAGCCTCAAGGTAAGAGTATTGGAGGTAGAGCACTGTTTGGACTAGGGGCCCCCATCGGGTTACCGAATTCAGACAAACTCCGAATGCCAAATACTTATCCTTGGGAGTCAGACTGCGAGTGATAAGATCCGTAGTCAAGAGGGAAACAGCCCAGACCACCAGCTAAGGTCCCAAAGTATACGTTAAGTGGAAAAGGATGTGGAGTTGCTTAGACAACCAGGATGTTGGCTTAGAAGCAGCCACCATTTAAAGAGTGCGTAATAGCTCACTGGTCGAGTGACTCTGCGCCGAAAATGTACCGGGGCTAAACGTATCACCGAAGCTGTGGATTGACATCAATAGATGTCAGTGGTAGGAGAGCGTTCTAAGTGCGTTGAAGCTAGACCGTAAGGACTGGTGGAGCGCTTAGAAGTGAGAATGCCGGTATGAGTAGCGAAAGATGAGTGAGAATCTCATCCACCGAATGCCTAAGGTTTCCTGAGGAAGGCTCGTCCACTCAGGGTTAGTCGGGACCTAAGCCGAGGCTGAAGAGCGTAGGCGATGGACAACAGGTTGATATTCCTGTACCACCTTATGAACCGTTTGAGTAATGGGGGGACGCAGGAGGATAGGGTAAGCGTGCTGTTGGATTAGCACGTCCAAGCAGTTAGGCTGGTAATGAGGAAAATCCCGTTACCATAAAGGCTGAGCTGTGACGGCGAGGGAAATATAGTACCGAAGTTCCTGATTCCACACTGCCAAGAAAAGCCTCTAGCGAGGTTCAAGGTGCCCGTACCGCAAACCGACACAGGTAGGCGAGGAGAGAATCCTAAGGTGAGCGAGAGAACTCTCGTTAAGGAACTCGGCAAAATGACCCCGTAACTTCGGGAGAAGGGGTGCTCTTTTGGGTGTTAAAGCCCGAGAGAGCCGCAGTGAATAGGCCCAGGCGACTGTTTAGCAAAAACACAGGTCTCTGCGAAGCCGTAAGGCGAAGTATAGGGGCTGACACCTGCCCGGTGCTGGAAGGTTAAGAGGAGGGGTTAGCAGCAATGCGAAGCTCTGAATTGAAGCCCCAGTAAACGGCGGCCGTAACTATAACGGTCCTAAGGTAGCGAAATTCCTTGTCGGGTAAGTTCCGACCCGCACGAAAGGTGTAACGATCTGGGCACTGTCTCAACGAGAGACTCGGTGAAATTATAGTACCTGTGAAGATGCAGGTTACCCGCGACAGGACGGAAAGACCCCGTGGAGCTTTACTGTAGCCTGATATTGAATTTTGGTACAGCTTGTACAGGATAGGTAGGAGCCTTGGAAGCCGGAGCGCTAGCTTCGGTGGAGGCATTGGTGGGATACTACCCTGGCTGTATTGACATTCTAACCCGCACCCCTTATCGGGGTGGGAGACAGTGTCAGGTGGGCAGTTTGACTGGGGCGGTCGCCTCCTAAAAAGTAACGGAGGCGCCCAAAGGTTCCCTCAGAATGGTTGGAAATCATTCGTAGAGTGTAAAGGCACAAGGGAGCTTGACTGCGAGACCTACAAGTCGAGCAGGGACGAAAGTCGGGCTTAGTGATCCGGTGGTTCCGCATGGAAGGGCCATCGCTCAACGGATAAAAGCTACCCCGGGGATAACAGGCTTATCTCCCCCAAGAGTCCACATCGACGGGGAGGTTTGGCACCTCGATGTCGGCTCATCGCATCCTGGGGCTGTAGTCGGTCCCAAGGGTTGGGCTGTTCGCCCATTAAAGCGGTACGCGAGCTGGGTTCAGAACGTCGTGAGACAGTTCGGTCCCTATCCGTCGTGGGCGTAGGAAATTTGAGAGGAGCTGTCCTTAGTACGAGAGGACCGGGATGGACGCACCGCTGGTGTACCAGTTGTCTTGCCAAAGGCATAGCTGGGTAGCTATGTGCGGAAGGGATAAGTGCTGAAAGCATCTAAGCATGAAGCCCCCCTCGAGATGAGATTTCCCATAGCGCAAGCTAGTAAGATCCCTGAAAGATGATCAGGTTGATAGGTTTGAGGTGGAAGCATGGCGACATGTGGAGCTGACAAATACTAATAGATCGAGGACTTAACTAAAAATGAAAAGTGAAAACGTCTGTATATCAGCGTTGTAACTGGACATAAATGATTATTCGATTTCTTATTTCTTCATAAATGATTTAGTTTTGAGAGAACAAAACTCTTAAAAATAGAATAGTCTGGTGGCGATAGCGAGAAGGTCACACCCGTTCCCATACCGAACACGGAAGTTAAGCTTCTCAGCGCCGATGGTAGTTGGGGGCTCTCCCCCTGTGAGAGTAGGACGTCGCCAGGCAAAATGAAAAGCATCTAAATTTAATTTAGATGCTTTTTTTATATAAAAAATTTATTGATAAAAAAATTTTTATTCTATTATTAGCTAATACGTATTTCTTTTAATCGATTGATGTAAAAGGAGTAGTTCATATCACTTGTTTTTGTATGAACGATAGCCTGCTCGCAATCAGAACAAATAAAAGATAGATATAGATGTATCCCCCTTGATTTATAGCTTTCACAAACTAAACATTTTTCCCCAACTGGTTTTTGCTCTTTTAGTAAAGATAAATTCATGAACTCCACCTCCATATTTTCATTTTATCCAAGTGAATGCACCTGTATACAATATTCAGATAATTACAGAAGGCTATTTTTTAATAAGAAGATTTTTTCAGAATTGTTGTCTTTTGTAGAAAAACAAAGAAGAATACTTAGCAGACACCATGCGATTCTAAAAGAAACAATTTATACAAAACATTCTTAAATATTGATAATGACTACAGTGTTTGATTCTGTTCAACAAAAAGGAGCAGGGAAGACGGTAGTTAAATCAATAGCAGTCTAGAGATTAATTTAGGTTTAGTTAAGTTACAATATTTCTCCTATGTTATAATAAGAACGGATGTTCCTTGTCAGGTTGTTTAAAAAGTCCGGTTAAAATGACACATCGAATTTCTTTGTTGGTTTGCTTTTCCGCTTCTCAACGTATAACTTAGAGGTTCTTCCACTAAAAACGCACACGTCCTGTGAGCAACGTGGAAGTCATCAGATCCTGTGAAAGGGTGATGCTCAGGAGCAAACCGTCTCGAGCTTCTCGGTCCTTTTTATCCTCCCTTTTGAACACGCACTTATACAAATAAAATAATATCTTCCATAAATCTTATAAACGGATGACCGTTTCTCTATTGTAATGAAAAAAAGGGAACGTAGGAATCATTTGAATGATAATAAGGTGCTGCTGGAAAAGATATAGATTTCCATTACAGCTTGTTTCATATGATACAAGTGATAAACATATAGTAAGTCATAAATAAGAAAAGGTGAAAATGGTGCAAAAAGATACACCCTTATATACGAAACTAGTTGACTTTCAACAGAAGCGAAATATTTCATTTCATGTCCCTGGACATAAGAATGGTCTGTTGTTAAGTAAACATAAACAAAAATGGGAGGAGAATATATTTGGTTATGATCTGACAGAATTATCAGGATTAGATGATCTTCATGCTCCTACTGAGGTAATTTTACATGCTGAAAAATTATTGGCACAGCTATATAAAGTGAAAAGTAGTTATTTTTTAGTAAATGGATCAACAGTCGGGAATTTAGCGATGATATTAGCTTCAGTTCAAGCAGGTGAGGGGGTATTTATACAACGGAATAGTCATAAATCTATTATGAACGGGATTAGCTTAGTTAAGGCAAAGCCTGTTCTGTTAAGCCCGGAATATAATTCAGAATGGGGAGTGGAAGAGGCTATCTCCGTGAGAACGTTAAAAAAGGCAATTCAATTGTATCCCCTTATAAAGGTATTAATCATCACTTCCCCTAATTACTACGGAAAGGTAGGGGATTTAAAGGGGATTATTAAGTTAGCACATAAACATGATATAAAGGTATTAGTGGATGAGGCCCATGGTGCTCATTTTATTGCTTCCGATTATTTTCCACAATCGGCTGTAGAATGGGGGGCGGATATTGTTATACAGTCAGCTCATAAAACATTGCCTGCTTTAACAATGGGAGCCTATTTACATTTTAATAGTAATAAGATTCAGCAAGAGATGGTTGAGCGTTATTTGGCCATGCTTCAATCAAGCAGTCCATCTTATCTGATTATGGCATCATTAGATGTGGCAAGAAGTTATATAGGAACATTTAATGAGGAAGATGGAGAATATTTAATAAAAAAAATTAATGAGTTTCGGGATGAACTTTCTAAAATAAATTCTATAAGAGTGCTATCTTATAAAGATGGAATGGGAGATCCCTTGAAAATTACAATTCAGTCTGCATATGGATTAAGCGGATTTGAACTTCAGAAATTATTAGAAGGAGAAGGAATTTATACAGAATTGGCAGATACTTTAAATGTATTATTTATCTTTCCATTACTTAAAAAGGACATAGAATATCCTTTACAACAGGCATTAGTAAAAATAAAACAAGCATTACAACCAACTGTTTCTAAAAAACAAGATTTGATAGAACAAGGATTGGCTATAAATCTGGAGCCTAATATAGTAGAATTAAAACTTGGTGAAGAAGAGCAATTAGGACGGGGAAAAAAGCAGATTGGTTTAGATAAATCTATCCATTATATTAGTGCAGAGACCATTGTTCCTTATCCACCAGGTATTCCTTTATTATTGTCTGGTGAAGAAATAACTTCTGATCATATTAAGCAGTTGCAAAATTTAGTGAAAAGTGGTGCAAAGTTTCAAGGAAGCTCCACTATTTATAATTATAAAATTACAGTATTTACAGAATAACGAAGTGTTTAGTAGGAGGATTAACTCATGGCAGAAGGACTTTTTATTACAATGGAGGGACCAGAGGGAGCTGGAAAAACGACGATCTTAGAAATGTTAGTAGAATATTATACGAAAAAAGGCGTAAAGATAGTAAAAACACGAGAACCTGGCGGAATAAGAATTGCTGAAAAAATCAGAAGCATCATTCTAGATCCTGATCACACGGAAATGGATGCAAGAACGGAAGCATTATTATACGCTTCTGCTAGAAGACAGCATTTAGCAGAGAAAGTAATTCCTGCATTAAAAGAAGGGAATATCGTTTTATGTGATCGCTTCATTGATAGTTCTCTTGCTTACCAAGGATATGCAAGAGGATTAGGAATTGATGAAGTTTGGAAAATAAATGAATTTGCAATAAATGGACTGATGCCAGATGCAACGCTTTATTTTGATTTAGACCCAAAGGTAGGGCTAGCAAGAATTAATACAACAGAAAACAGAGAAATCAATCGTTTAGATATGGAAAAACTAGATTTTCATGAACGTGTTCAAAAAGGGTATTATCAGGTAATAGAGAAATTTCCTAATAGAATTAATAAAATAGATGCCTCTCAGTCAGTGGAAAAAGTTTTTCAGCAAGCAGAAAAAATTATAAGCAAACTTTTATGATTCCTTCTTTTTATTAAGAATAGGAAAAAAATGCAGTTAAATAGATAGAAGAACGATCGAATCTCTTTATTTTCAAAGACTTCAATTTATCCATAATACATGTTTCTTATAGAATTTATTGATATAATAGAAAGAAGCTATTTATTCGGAAAATATAAAATAAAGGATGATATAAATGAAGTTAATTTTAACTGTTATTCAAGATAAAGATAGTAATAAGCTGTTAAACGCACTTGTTGAACATAATTTCAGAGCAACGAAATTAGCAAGTACTGGCGGTTTTTTGAAATCTGGGAATACAACGTTTATGATAGGTACGGAAGACATTCGCGTTGAAAAATGCATGCAGATTATAAAAGAAAATTGTCAATCACGAGATCAACTAGTAGCACCAGTTTCCCCAATGGGTGGTAATGCTGATTCTTATGTTCCATATCCAGTGGAAGTAGAGGTTGGAGGAGCAACTGTTTTTGTTCTGCCAGTTGAACAATTCAAACAATTTTAAACACAGTTGGCTGATTTTATAATTAAATTATCGATTTGGCCAATACTTCTTATCGGGGGAAGTAAATGAAAATCAATAAAGATATTCGAATTACAGCAGAGGGTACAAAACAAGATATAAAGAATGAGCAAACTGGAGCAAAGTTTCAAGAGCTTGTTATGAAACAAAATCAGAAGCTGCAGACTGGCCAATTAAGTACATTAATTAAAAATATAGATGATGCGGGAAAAAGATTAGGCAGATCTCAAACGCTTAAGGAATTAACAAAATTCAAATCTCTCGTCAAAAAATTTGTTAAAGAAGCAGTTGGTTATGGTCTAGAATTGAAAAAAGATCAATCATGGAATCAATTTGGACAAGGAAAAGATTTAAATATTGTGCAGGTTATTGATGAAAAATTGATTGAACTAACTGAGGAAGTTATGAATAAGGAAAAAAGCAGTTTAACGATCCTTAACAAAATTGGAGAAATTAAGGGGATGTTAATTAATTTATATACGTAAGTGAGTGATTTTGTTGACAAGAACATGGGAGCAGCTTGAAGAGTCACAGCCCATTGTATTAAAAATGCTAAAAAACAGCTTAATTAAGAAGCGACTTGCACATGCTTATCTTTTTGAAGGAATGAAAGGAACTAGCAAAAAAGATAGTAGTATCCTTTTAGCGAAAAGTGTTTTATGTGAGAATTTATTAGATAAATATGTTCCATGTGAAACATGTTCTAATTGCAAAAGAATTACTAATGGAAATCATCCAGATGTTCATATGGTCGAACCAGATGGGTTATCCATAAAAAAGCATCAAATTCAAACGTTGCAAGAGGAGTTTTCCAAAACGGGCGTAGAATCAAAGAAGAAGTTGTATATTATAAGTCATGCAGACAAAATGACAACAAATGCAGCAAATAGCTTATTAAAGTTTTTAGAAGAACCAAATGCAGAAACAACAGCTATTTTATTAACAGAACAAATACAACAAATTATTCCAACTATCTTGTCAAGATGCCAAATCTTATCTTTTACTCCTTTGTCTCCTTCGAAATTGGTAGATCAGCTTATTATGAAAGGCATAAAAATGAATGATGCTCCAAAACTTGCCCAACTTACCAATAATTACGAAGAGGCATTGCTTCTAAGTTCTGATGAATGGTTTGTACAAGCGCAAAAAATAGTGGTAAAATTATATGAGACTCTTAAAGAAAATTCTTTAGAGGCATTAGTAGCTCTTCAACGAGATTGGTTTTTGCATTTTAAAGAAAAGGACCAGTATGATAGAGGGTTAGATTTATTATTGCTGCTATACAAGGATTTATTATATATACAGCTTGGCAAGCATGAACAAATTGTTCATATAAACGAAAAAGAACTTTTAGAGACTGCTGCTCTAAGGCTTTCTAATCATCGTTTAACAGAACAAATATCAGCTATTTTTGAAGCAAAGCGTAAGCTGCAGGGTAATATGAATCCACTGTTATTGATGGAGCAGCTTGTGCTAAAGCTGCAGGAGGGATCTTCAGTTGTATGATGTTGTAGGAATCCGCTTTAAAAAAGCTGGAAAAATATATTATTTTGATCCGAATGATATAATCATTCAAAAAGGTGACTTTGTTATAGTAGAAACAGTTCGCGGAGTAGAATATGGAAAGGTAGTTATTGCTCCAAAGAAGGTGGAAGAACATGATGTGGTGTTACCTCTTAAGAAGGTATTAAGGATTGCTGATCCAAAAGACCAAATGATTGTTGAGGAGAATAGAAGTGCAGCAAAAGAAGCATATGAAGTTTGTTGTGAAAAAGTAAATCTTCATCATTTGGATATGAAGTTAGTTGATGTAGAATATACATTTGATCGGAATAAAGTGATTTTTTATTTTACTGCAGACGGACGTGTGGATTTTCGTGAATTAGTGAAAGATTTAGCTGCCATTTTTAGAACAAGAATAGAGTTGCGGCAAATAGGTGTTCGAGATGAGGCGAAAATGCTAGGTGGAATTGGACCTTGTGGGAGAATGCTTTGTTGTTCAACCTTTTTAGGAGATTTTGAGCCGGTTTCAATAAAGATGGCAAAAGACCAAAATCTTTCTTTAAATCCTACTAAAATTTCTGGTTTATGTGGCAGATTAATGTGTTGTCTTAAGTATGAAAATGATGAATACGAATCTGCTAAAGAGCAATTGCCAGACTTGGGCGAGTGGATAAATACTCCTCAAGGTAAAGGAAAAGTAGTAGGGTTAAATATTTTAGAACGTTTACTCCAAGTGGAAATTTCTGAACAAGAACGAGTGCTTGAATATACATTGGAAGAAATACTGCAAGAAGATGCTGTTTCAGTTCAATCCACAGATTAATGAGGTGGAAGAGTGGATAAAAAGGAAGTTTTTGATTCAGTAATTAATATGGAAAGCCAAATTGGGAATTTGTATCAACAATTAGGTGAGCTTAAGCAACATGTGGCAGAACTAATTGAGGAGAATAATACATTAAAGCTGGAAAATGAAAATTTAAGAAGGCATTTGGAAAGACAAACAAAGGGAAAAGAGAAAAGTAAAGAAACGAATAAAAAGAAAACTTCTAAATCTAGCAACCAAATAGAGGAAAAGAATATAGATGTAGGAGAAGGATATGATAACCTTGCAAGACTGTATCAAGAAGGTTTTCATATTTGTAATCTTCATTTCGGTAGTCCAAGAAAAGATGGAGATTGTTTATTCTGTTTATCATTTCTTAATAAAAAGTAACCTTGTCTGTTGGTGATGTACTCTCAATTATGTAGAAAGTCGGTATATCCTTTTCTTTCTACAAGCGGAAACCTTCCTTTATACTAGGAAGGTTTTTTAAATATTATCAGCGTTTATATCCTAAGGTTCAACAAGTGTTTAATTTTCCTATGTGATGCTTAATTGGTCTATTTCTTCAATAGGACTGTTATTTTTATAGATGGAGGTAATGTGAAAGGTGATTAAGTTAATAGGAGATGAAAGGCTTGATTATTTATTAGCGGAAAAGTTAAAAATAATTCAAAGCCCTTCCGTTTTTTCTTTTTCTCTTGATGCAGTTTTATTAGCAAACTTTGTTTCTGTGCCGATAAAAAGAGGAAAGTTAGTAGATCTTTGTAGTGGAAATGGTGTGATTCCTTTATTTCTATCATTAAGAACGAAAGGAATAATAATAGGAGTGGAGATACAAGAACGTCTTCATGATATGGCTTCTAGAAGCATTATATATAACAAGCTGCAAGACAGAGTACAAATGGTTCATAAGGATATTAAGGACATTCCTGAATTAATAGGATATGAGAAATATGATGTTGTTACATGCAATCCTCCTTATTTTCAAACAGATTCATCAGAAGAAATTAATATCAATCAACATCTTGCCATCGCAAGGCATGAAATAATGTGTACGTTAGAAGACACAATCCGTATTTCAAGTCAATTAGTGAAACAAGGTGGAAAAGTAGCGTTTGTTCATAGACCTGGTAGAATGCTTGATATTGTTACATTAATGAGAAACTATCGATTAGAACCAAAACGTATTCGATTCGTATACCCAAAAAAGGGAAAAGAAGCGAATATACTTTTAGTAGAAGCAATAAAAGATGGAAAACCAGATTTGAAAATACTTCCACCACTATTTGTATACGAAGATACAAATGAATATACAGAAGAAATGAGTCGAATCCTTTATGGAAATAACTAGTCATTTCTTTTACGTTTTAGAATGTAGAGATAGAACATTTTATGCAGGATATACAAATGATTTAGAAAAAAGAGTGAAAACCCATAATGAAGGAAAAGGGGCAAAGTATACTAGAGGACGGACACCCGTCACCTTAGTATATTATGAAGTTTTCTCCAATAAGTCGGAAGCTCTAAAGGCTGAATATGCTTTTAAACAGCTCGGTCGGAGAGAAAAAGAACAATATTTAAAAAGGGAAGCAGGTGAAAGATTTGTGGCAACAAAAAAGCTATAAAGAAAATTCTGGACTTTTGTATTTAGTACCAACACCAATTGGAAATTTAGAGGATATGAGTTTTCGCGCTGTCAGGATATTAAAAGAAGCAAATCTTATAGCAGCAGAGGATACAAGAAATACAAAAAAGCTATGTAACTATTTTGAAATATCTACGCCGATTGTAAGCTATCATGAGCATAATAAGGAAACAAGCGGCCGCAAATTAATACAGGCAGTATTAGAAGGAAAAACAGTTGCATTAGTCAGTGATGCAGGTATGCCTACCATTGCCGATCCTGGCTATGAGTTAGTAGTTGAAGCAATAAATGAAAAAGTATCTGTAATACCATTGCCAGGTGCTAACGCTGCATTAACAGCATTGATTGCATCGGGCTTGCCTACCCATCCTTTTTTCTTTTATGGTTTTCTTAATAGACAAAAAAAAGAAAAGAAAAAAGAATTAATGTTCCTTAAAAATGTCCAAGGTACTGTTTTATTATATGAATCACCACATCGTTTAAAAGAAACACTGTCTTGTATCAATGAAATTTTAGGAAATAGAAATGTAGCTCTTTGTCGGGAGCTAACAAAAATATATGAAGAGTTTATTAGAGGAACTGTTCATGAAGTAATAGAATGGGCAAATAAGGAAGAAATACGTGGAGAATTTTGTATTGTAATAGAAAAAGGGGAATTGCAAGAATCTGTTGACGACTGGTGGAGCGACCTTTCTATCGTCGAGCATGTTGAAAAGTATATAAATGAAGAAGGATGTACAGCAAAAGAAGGCATTAAAAAAACAGCCGTAGACAGAGGAATACAAAAACGAGAAGTCTATCAGCAATATCATATAAAGGAATAAATATTGCGTTATTATAAAAAAATGTATGGAAAGAAAGCGTACTGCTGATCTTCCATACATTTTTATTTTATATAAAATTATTGGAAGTAATAATTATTTAGATACTTCAAATGAACTTTTGATTTCGTTTAAAAGCTGTTCTGCACCTTCACGGCTTAGAATTAATTTACCTCCAGCCAATGTAAGGTTGTCATCTGAAACTTCACCTGTAACTTGACAAGTCATATTAGCCTTGTATTTTTTTAAGACAATTTTTTCATCGTCTACGTAGATTTCTAATGCGTCCTTTTCAGCAATTCCTAACGTACGTCTTAATTCGATTGGAATAACTACACGCCCCAATTCATCAACTTTACGAACAATACCTGTAGATTTCATATCCTTTTCTCCTCCCAATTTATCATTATTTATCTTTTTTCGCTAATATTCGACAAATTTCTTTGTTTGGTTATATAATACCAGCCATTCCCATATCCGTCAATTATTTTATTTTAGAAATATTTGAATGTGGATAAATGTCTATATCTCAATGTTTTATAAAAAAAGGCTACCAGTATCTTCAATAATATAAAAATTTTAAAGTAAAGATATGTCATTATTATATGCTATATTTCGACAATATTCTACAAAATCCATAAAAATTTTCAATTGTAAAAATATGCTATGAAGTGAGTGGGAAAATGGTATAAGTTAGTTGCAGAAAATATTATTTTTATGTATATTTTGATGGTATAATCGGCGAAAATGGCAATATTCAATGAATCTACCCAATAATAATCAATAAATAGTAAATTGATGTTTTGGAAATCGTACAAGTATTGATACAATAAGAAGTATATTAAACAATTACTTTAATAAGGCTGTCGACAAACGTTCTCTTTTTTAGTTATTTGCCTTACTTATGTGCTCAATACTAGAAAAAGAAAAGAAATAAATACGTCTTATAGGAAATCGACTAAATATTAAATATGCAACGTTGATTGACTCATCTTCTGTGGCCTACGAGATGTTCATTTTATCCAACATCTAGATTAAATAATTCGTTTAATTTATCAGTATCTTACGTACTATACATAGTTACTTTTCAGGAGGGACAAAAATGAAAGAGCAAAATAATACTTTCTATATAACAACCCCTATCTATTATCCGAGCGGGAATCTTCACATTGGGCATGCATATACGACTGTAGCAGGGGATGCAATGGCACGTTATAAACGTATGAGAGGTTTTGATGTACGTTATTTAACAGGAACAGATGAGCATGGACAAAAAATTCAGCGTAAAGCAGAAGAAGCAGGAATTACACCAATAGAATATGTGGATGAAATAGTAGCAGGGATAAAAACATTATGGGATAAGTTAGATATTTCTTATGATGATTTTATTCGTACTACTGAGAAGAGACATACAGATGTTGTTAGCAAAATGTTTCAACAATTAGTGGAACAAGGAGATATTTATTTAGATGAATATCAAGGCTGGTATTCTGTTTCAGATGAAACCTATTATACAGAATTACAGCTTGTTGATCCTGTATATGATGAGTCTGGTAAGGTTGTTGGCGGGAAAAGTCCTGATAGCGGCCATCCTGTTGAATTGGTTAAAGAAGAATCTTATTTTTTCAAAATGAGCAAATATGCAGATCGTCTATTGGAATTTTATGAACAAAACCCTGCATTCATACAGCCAGAATCACGAAAAAATGAAATGATTAACAATTTTATTAAACCAGGTCTAGAAGATCTTGCTGTATCAAGAACAACATTTGATTGGGGAGTAAAGGTTCCAGGAGATCCAAAACATGTTGTGTATGTTTGGATAGATGCGTTGTCTAATTATATCACAGCGTTAGGCTATGGTACAGAAGACGATTCTAAATATTCTAAATATTGGCCAGCAGACGTTCATTTGGTTGGAAAAGAAATTGTCCGTTTCCATACTATTTATTGGCCGATTATGTTGATGGCCCTAGATCTTCCGCTACCGAAAAAGGTATTTGCTCATGGTTGGATTCTAATGAAGGACGGGAAGATGTCCAAGTCAAAAGGGAATGTTGTTAATCCAGAAACATTGATTGATCGTTATGGATTAGATGCATTACGTTATTACTTATTAAGAGAAGTACCGTTTGGGGCGGATGGTGTATTTACACCAGAAGGGTTTGTTGAACGAGTAAACTTCGATTTAGCAAATGATCTTGGGAATTTACTAAACCGCACCGTAGCAATGATTAATAAGTATTTTGATGGAGTTATTCCGGAATATAAGGGATCAGAAGGAGTCTTTGAAAAATCTCTTGTAAAAGCACATGAGGAAACACTTCAAAAATATGTGGAACATATGGATCAAATGGAATTCTCTGTTGTACTCACGAATTTATGGCAACTGGTTAGCAGAAATAATAAATATATCGATGAAACGCAGCCATGGGTTTTAGCGAAAGAGGGAAAACAAGAGCAATTAGCTGATGTTATGGCTCATTTAGCAGAATCATTAAGAAGAATTGCTATTCTATTAAAACCATTTTTAACAAGAACACCAGACAAAATATTTCAACAATTGAACATCCAAAAGGATTCATTAACATCTTGGGATAGTTTAGAGATATTTGGAGCTATACCAGCAGAAACAAAAGTGGAAAAAGGAGAGCCTATTTTCCCTCGTTTAGATATGAAAGAAGAAGTAGAATTTATTAAAGTAGAAATGCAAGGTCCGGCTAAAGAAGAGGAAAAGGTTACCCCTGAAGTGCAAGAGGTGCCTGAAACTGATGAAATAACAATTGATGACTTTATGAAAATAGATTTGAGAGTGGCAAAAGTACTACAAGTAGAACCTGTGAAAAAGGCAGATAAATTGTTAAAGCTACAACTAGATTTAGGATATGAGAAAAGACAAGTAGTCTCTGGTATTGCCCAGTATTATAAACCGGAAGAATTAGTTGGAAAAAGAGTTATTTGTGTAACAAATCTAAAACCGGTTAAATTAAGAGGGGAACTTTCGCAAGGAATGATTCTTGCAGGAAGCCAGGATGGAATTTTATCTGTTGCATCTGTGGATGATTCATTACCACTTGGTGCTAAGGTTAAATAAACAAGCGGAAAAATATTACTAAAAATTTATACGCAAATTTGAGTATAAAATCATTGATAGTCTAAAAAGAAACATAGAAGTATCCAAACATTCATTCGTTATGGAATATTTCTATGTTTTTCTTATAGAAAGGTTTTTTAGTAATTTGTCATTGTTGTGAAATGTTTGTAATGAAAATAAAATAATGGGAATAGAAGGGATTTTTTATGTTATTTGATACCCATACGCATTTAAATGCAGAGCAATTTATAGAAGATGTAGAAGAAACCATTCAACGTGCAAAGGATGCAGGGATGGAAAAAATGATTGTGGTTGGATTTGATAAACCCACAATTGAAAGAGCGATGGAGCTTATAGAAAAATATCCGTTTCTTTATGCAAGTGTAGGCTGGCATCCAGTAGATGCAATTGATATGACCGAAGCAGATCTGCTTTGGATAGAAGAATTATCAAAACATCCTAAAGTTGTTGCTATAGGAGAAATGGGATTGGATTATCATTGGGATAAATCACCGAAGGATATACAAAAAGAAGTGTTTAGAAAACAAATAAGATTAGCAAAAAAAGTTGATTTGCCCATTATTATTCATAATAGAGAAGCAACAGCTGATATAGTCGATATTTTAAAGGAAGAGGATGCAAAAGAAGTCGGAGGAATTATGCATTGTTATGGTGGAAGTGTAGAAACAGCACAAGAGTGTATTAATATGAATTTCTATATTTCTCTTGGAGGAACTGTAACATTTAAAAATGCAAAAAAACCAAAAGAAGTAGCAGCAGCGATTCCGTTAGAAAAACTTTTAATTGAAACGGATTGCCCTTATCTTGCTCCAACTCCATTTAGGGGAAAAAGAAATGAACCTAGCTACGTTAAATTAGTTGCTGAAGAAATAGCCTCAATAAAAGGTATTTCGTTTGAGGAAGTAGCAGAAGCAACAACAAAAAATGCAAAGAAATTATTCGGCATAAACTGATAAGTAATGGTGTCGAAAAAGGGAAAGTCTTGTCCTATTCTTAGTTGATTCTAAAAAGTTCTACAACGCTTTCCTTTCTCATAGAATGATTATGTCGAGATTTCTTTCTTTCCTTTCGCGATAGTTTTTTGCATAATAGGAGGTACGTTCAAGGAAATTGTATGGGTTGACAGCCGCCAAGATACTCTATATAATCACTCCGAAGAGAAAAGGAGGCGTTTTTCATCGTAATCACAAACATGAAAAACTTGTTTTCCCTATCTTTGAGTAGGAAAAAATGGACTATTATTATTGCTAGTTTTATTGTTTTTACAAGTGCATTTGGCTTTATATTATACGAAGCTACTAAAAAAACTGTGGCAATAACTTTAGATGGTAAAGAAGAGGTCATCCAAACGCACTCATCCACTATACAAGAAATATTTGATGATCTTGAAATTACAATCCACTCAAAAGATTATGTGTTTCCATCTTTAGATACAAAGATAAAAGACGACATGAATGTTGTTTGGAAACAGGCGAAACAGGTTGAATTGAAAAAGGACGACGAGAAAAAAACGGTTTGGACAACAGCTGAAAATGTGGAAGGATTTTTAAAGGAACAAAACATTTCTTTGAACGAGCATGATCAGATTAACCAAGAAAAGAAAAACAGCATAGAAGAAAACATGGAGATTGTTGTACATACCGCATTTCCGTTGACACTAGTAGATGCAGGAAAGAAAAAACAACTATGGTCCACTTCGACTACGGTCGCTGACTTTTTAACACAACAAGAAATATCACTTGCAAAATTAGACCGAGTTGAACCAGATCTAAAAGAAAAAGTGAAAGAAAAAGCTGTTGTAAATATTACACGCATAGAAAAGGTCACCGATGTAGTGGAACAACCGATTAATTACGCTGTTGTTACTCAAAAGGATAAAAATTTGGATAGTGGCGTTGAAAAGGTAGTCACAGAGGGTAAAAAAGGATTATTATCTAAAAAGTTTGAGATAACATTAGAAAACGGCAAAGAAGTTTCTCGAAAACTGCTTAGTGAAGAAAAAATAAAAGAAAAAAAAGATAAAGTTGTAGCAGTCGGAACAAAAGCAGAAGTTTTACAAATTGCGTCTCGAGGAGAAAGCGAAGCAACAGATATGTATGTTAACTCCACGGCTTATACAGCAAGCTGCAATGGTTGTTCAGGCTATACTGCTACAGGTATTAATTTAAAAGCAAATCCTAATGCAAAAGTAATTGCTGTCGATCCAAATTATATTCCATTAGGTACAAAAGTATATGTTGAAGGTTATGGTTACGCAGTAGCTGCTGATACAGGTTCTGCTATAAAAGGAAAAAAAATCGATGTTTTTTTCGCAACGAAAGCAGAAGCATATCGTTGGGGTTCAAAGCCCGTAAATATAAAAGTAATCAAATAAATTTTTCTGCAGAGAATCTATCATATTCTCTGCTTTTTTATATTAGGAGGATGTACATAACTTGAAAAAAATAAAATGTTCATCACTGAAAGTTCAATAAATTTAAAAAAGTTGTAGTGTTCTTAATGAAGACCGTCTTTTGTTGAAAATAATTATTTAAGCTATAATGAATGTTATATTTAAGTATTTTGTCTTTCTATATATATAGACGTTTCATGTTACAAAAATGTTTCATTTTTTTCAAATATTTTATTTTTTTTTTGGAGGTTTCATGAAGATAAAAGAAATAATAGTGGTGGAAGGTAAAGATGATACAATTGCTATACGAAGAGCAGTTGATGCAGATACAATTGAAACCAATGGTTCAGCTATAAATACAGAAACAATCGAAAAAATTAAGTTAGCCCAGTCGACAAGAGGCGTTATTATTTTTACAGATCCTGATTATCCTGGACAAAAAATACGTAATACTATTGTTAAAAAAGTTCCTGGTTGCAAGCATGCTTTTATTACGAAGGAAGAAGCATTGCATAAGCATGGAAAGGGAGTTGGGGTGGAGCATGCATCAACTGAAGCAATTAGAGAAGCTTTAAAGGATGCTCATTTAATGCATGAGACAGTAATGGAACAAATCACACAAGATGATTTAATCTGTGCGCAGCTTATAGGCGGCGTGGGTTCCAAACAGCGGCGTGAGCAATTAGGTAAACTATTAAAGATAGGTTATACAAATGGAAAACAGTTGCATAAAAGGCTTATGATGTTTCAAATTACGAAACAAGAATTTGCAGATGCTTTAAAGGCAATGCACCAGGAGGAAAAAGATGTATAAAGATATTGCAACACCTGTAAGAACAAAGGAGATATTAGAAAAATATGGATTCTCTTTTAAAAAAAGCTTAGGACAAAACTTTTTAATTGATACAAATATTTTAAGAAATATTGTGGAGCATGCTGAGCTTTCTGCTGAGTCGGGGGCTATTGAAGTTGGCCCAGGAATCGGAGCTTTAACAGAACAATTGGCGAAGCGCAGCAAAAAAGTTGTTGCATTTGAGATTGATCAAAGATTATTGCCAATTTTAGATGAAACGCTAGCACCATATAAAAATACAAAAGTAATCCATGAAGATATTCTAAAAGCAAACGTAAAAGAGGTAATAGCAGCGGAGTTTGAAGGTATTAATGATATTATGTTAGTTGCGAACCTTCCATATTATGTAACTACGCCGATTATTATGAAGATATTAGAAGAGGGACTTCCTCTTAGAGGAATTGTAGTAATGCTGCAAAAAGAAGTGGCAGAAAGAATCTCTGCGAAACCAAGCACAAAGGAATATGGTTCATTGTCGATAGCTATACAATACTACACTGTTCCTGAAGTTGTCATGATTGTCCCAAAAACAGTATTTGTGCCACAGCCTAATGTGGATTCAGCGGTTATTAAGCTTACAAGAAGGGAGACGCCGCTAGTTTCCGTTAAGAATGAAGATTTTTTCTTTCAGATTACAAGAGCAAGTTTTGCACAGCGAAGAAAAACGATTTTAAACAACTTATCCAGCCAGCTTGAGAATGGAAAACAAAAAAAGGAAGAAATCATAGAGGCACTGCAGGAAGTAGGCATCGATCCTTCTAGAAGAGGAGAGTCCTTATCAATAGAAGAGTTTGCACGATTAAGTGATGCTTTATATGAAATATTTAAATAGGATGAAGGTGTCTAATAAGGCACCTTCTTTTTTTAATCTGAGACTGCGGTCTATTCAAGAGAGCCAAAGCTTTTTCAGAGTAGCCCTTTAAGGATGAAATTAAACAATTAATTTTATAAAAGAAGGAAATAACATGGCTGCTCACAACTTTATAGACTATTGCATAGTGTATGAAAGATAGGTTAAGAAACAAAAGGCTCTTGTAATAGGGCTAATTGGAGTGACGACAGTGAGTATAAATACCATGGATATCGTCGGTAGAAAATCATATCAATGTGATATCGTTTTTCGAATTATTGATATTAAAGAAGAAAATGGACAAAAGCTTGCTGTTTTATACGGAGAGGATTTTCGTCTTATTGCAGACGCTCCTTATGAAGACTTAGTTCGTATCAATAAACCGATGCAAAGAAAAATATCACAGGAATTTCAATTTTTAGAAGAGCAATCATTGGAATTATTCCGGCAGGATGTCCATTTATTACGACAAAAGCAGGAATACGTTACAACAGATTCTTATAGTAAACAAACCAATTATTTTCAATTACCTGGAAAAGTATTGCATTTAGATGGTGATTCTACTTATTTAGAAAAGTGCTTAACTTTATATGAAAAAATTGGGATTCCGGTAACAGGAGTACATTGTAATGAAAAAGAGATGCCGCAAAAAATAGGCAAACTAATTGATTACTATCGACCAGATATACTTGTCATTACAGGGCATGACGCCTATTCTAAGGCGCTAGGGGGAAAGCAGGATATTAATGCTTACCGTCATTCAAAGTACTTTGTTCAGACTGTCAGAGAAGCACGAAAGAAAATTCCTCACTTAGATCAACTAGTAATATTTGCAGGTGCTTGTCAATCACATTTTGAATCGCTGATACATGCGGGAGCAAATTTTGCCAGCTCTCCTTCAAGGGTAAATATACATGCATTAGATCCAGTTTATATTGTTGCAAAGATTAGTTTTACACCATTTATGGAGCGAGTAAATGTGTGGGATGTGTTAAGAAATACATTAACAGGAGAGAAGGGGCTGGGAGGTCTAGAAACAAAAGGAGTACTTAGAACCGGAATGCCATATAATATAAATTACACAGAATAGACTTTATTTTCCCATTTCATCATTGGCACGTACGAGTGTCAGTGATGGAATCTTATAATGATATCGAAATTAAGCTAGTTAATTGTCTAGCTTCGACATACAGGTGGTCTAGTGTTATGGTTAACTGGCTGGAAGGATACGAGTCGATTAAAGCTGCAGCGGGGAAGGGAGAGCCTAAGTTTGCTTTGATTTTAGTTTGCCCTCTTTTATCCATGTATTTTTTAAGTAGACAAGCCTTCAAGTCATAACAGGTTTCTTGAATTGATACTATTTTTTTAAAAAATGTATTTTTCTACATAAAAAGAAACTATTAGGAAATGATAAGAATGTTGAAAAATAAGAGAAAAATAAGAATAAAAAATATTGACAACTTCTAAAAAAGACTGTTATAATTTACAGCTCTGAAGAGTAAAAGTTTTTCGAGATAATTCCACCTAACACTCGCCAAATATAGGATAATTAGGATATACAAAACCCTATTATATTGATATTTGGGAGGATTTTTTTTATGATAACTAGAAAAGACAAACGTGATAAAGAAAAAGGGATAAACTTTTTATTCGAGTTTCTGAAAACGCAGAAACACTTTTTTAAAGATTTTAATAAGTTGCTTAAAAAAGTAAAGGATCCAAGACACCAGGGCTATACCATTTATGACCCAGAAGTCCTTTTGATGATGGTTATTTTAAAAAACACCTGTAATCTAAAAAGCATGCGTGAAATGACGAATGAATTCAACAAGGACGAGTGCATTGAAAATATAGGAAAAATTTTAGGGATTGAACATTTGGAAGAATTACCCCACTATGACACAATCAATAATTTTCTTTCTCGGTTGAAACCAGCAGAACTTGAACATATCCGAACGTACATGATCAAAGAATTATTGAAAAAGAGGTGCTTTGATTCTTATCGGATTGAGGGGAAATATTGGGGCGTTATCATTGATGGTACAGGCATTTTCACGTTTAATGAAAAGCATTGTGACCACTGCTTGAGACGAAATTACAAGGAAAAGGATAAGGAAACGGGTGAAGAAAAAACAAAGACCATCTATATGCATCACGTCCTAGAAGCTAAATTGGTTGTTGGAGATATGGTGCTGAGTGTTGACTCAGAATTTATTGAAAATGAATCGGAAGACGTGGAGAAACAAGATTGTGAACTAAATGCTTTTTATCGATTGGCTACAAGACTTAAAGACACATTCAAACGGCTGCCCATCTGTATCATTGCCGATAGTCTTTATGCGTGTGAAAAGGTCTTTAACCAATGCAAGAAATATAAGTGGAACTATTTATTTCGATTCAAGGAAGATCGCATCAAAAGTATTGCCAGTGAGTTTCAGGTATTAAAAAATATGGAAGACAATGTCTTGAATATAAATGAAGATAGCCAACAAGGAAGAATTACTTGGGTGAACGGAATTGTTTATAGGGAACATCAACAAAGTGTGCTGGAATACGAAATGGAGACGAAAAAGGGAAAACAAAAGTTTCTTTTCCTTACCAACATAAAAATCACAAAAAAGAATGCCAAAAGGCTCGTTAACACTGGACGAAGCCGTTGGAAAATAGAAAACGAGGGATTTAACAGACAAAAAAACCTACGCTATCACATTCAACACGCAAGCAGTAAAAATTACAATGCCATGAAAAATCATTATTTATTGGCCCAGATTACAGAAATCATAATGGTGCTTCATGAGCAAGGGTCGAAAGCATTGAAGCGCGTCAAAAAAACGGTAAAAGAAATATCCTCGCGACTGTTAGAAGCCTTGCGCGGGCAAACACTAACAAACGAGGATATAGTACAACTGGGAAAACCAATGCAAATTAGATTTACCTAGTGCCATAATTATAACAAAAGGATGTGGTGTTGGGAAAGAGAAAAGTAGTTATCCACAATTTCACAATGGAAATGACGAAATTGGCTTGTCTTTTTTGGTAAAAAGGACGAAAATGACAATGGTAAATTTTTACATGTGAATAAGTTACTTTAACATCTTTCACATTTTTTTATCAAAGTTTACTCCTCGGAGCTGTATAATTTATATTTTTGTTTGACTCTGTTGTGTCAGTGTGATATACTTTACACAGTGAGGTGGACCGAATGGCGAAAACATTATCAGATATAAAAAAAGCTCTTGATTCAAATTTAGGGAAGAGACTTATGCTAAAAGCCAATGGTGGACGTCGCAAGACTATAGAACGTTCTGGTGTACTAGCAGAGACTTATCCATCTGTTTTTGTGGTTGAATTAGATCAGGATGAAAATGCATTTGAACGTGTATCATACAGCTATGCGGATGTTTTAACAGAAACGGTTCAAATTACCTTCTTTGAAGATACATCAGGACAAGTTGCTTTAAGTTAATAGATATTGCTTTGAACTGCAGTGAACACAGGTTTACTGCTTTTTCATTTTTACGGGATGTTTAAAATAAAAAACTGGTAAGAAATAATACTTATGAAATAACAAAGAGGATATATACTATAAACACCGTGGATAATGAAAGGAGCGATTCACTTTGAGTAGACGGAAAGGTGTTATGTCTGAAGGATTAAAAGAAGAATTAGCAAAAGAGCTAGGTTTTTATGATGTTGTTCAAAAAGACGGTTGGGGTGGCATACGAGCAAGAGATGCAGGAAATATGGTCAAAAGAGCAATTGAAATAGCCGAACAGAGTCTTCTTAACCAAAAACAAGAATAGTTTTTGTAACCTTTAATTTCATCTTGTTTACACGAATTTACATCAAAATGGATTTATTCACGGTACCTGTTTATGCGGCTTCCCATTTAGTTTGTTAGTAAGCTTACATTTACTGATAAATAAAAATGTGGAGCCGCCTTTTTGTATCCTTTTTGATACAGAGTTTATATATAGTAAAATAAAGCGAATACATACTTTTTAAATAAAGAGATAATAGGATAGAATAATATGTAAAAAAAACAATAGGGTTGCTACTAACCAAATGCTTATTTTATGGTAAAATCACTATATCCATATAGATGTTAACGTGTCCTTTTTATTTCATATAAAAATTAGTGGTAATTGGAAAAAGTAAGCAACTTTTTTATAGCGGAAAACTTTCTCGGCTCAAAATAGTAAGTCAATAAGGAAAGTAGTTCGTGTTAGCTCGGATATATAGGAAATACTAGTACTGATGTTTCAATAGCTCGGATCATACGATTAATGGAGAATGCAGATGGAAGCAGTGTTGGTAGTCGATTTTGTTTTGGAGCTTCTTTGATAAGGTAAAGCAACGTGAATACTCGCACTATTTTTTGCTTTTTATCCTTTTCTTTCTCGAGTGAGCATTTATCCAAAAAGGAAAATAAAGTGAGTACAAACTGACCGCTTATGCTTTTCTTATTTGTGGTAAAATAGGACAAAAAATGGAGACAAAGAAAATTAAGTAGGTGGAAATATTGAAGCTTTTGGTAAAAGCACCAGCTAAGATAAACTTATCATTAGATGTCCTCAATAAGAGGCCAGATGGGTATCATGAGGTCGAAATGATTATGACGACCATTGATTTAGCTGATAGATTAGAGCTTACATTAGAAGAAAAAGATGAAATAAAAATTATTTCTCTTAACAGATTTGTTCCAGATGACCAAAGGAATCTAGCTTATCAAGCTGCAAAGCTATTAAAGGATAAATTTAATATTACAAAAGGGGTGACAATAAAGATTGAGAAAAATATTCCGGTAGCAGCAGGGCTTGCAGGCGGAAGTAGTGATGCCGCAGCTGTTCTTCGAGGGCTGAATAAACTATGGAATCTCGGGTTATCTATAGATGTGTTGGCGGAAATAGGTTCTGAAATAGGTTCGGATGTATCTTTCTGTGTGTACGGTGGAACGGCACTCGCAACTGGCAGAGGAGAAATAATTAAAGAACTCCCTGCGCCGCCGATTTGCTGGGTTGTGTTAGCTAAACCGTTTATTGGAGTTTCTACTGCAGATATCTATAAAAGACTAGATGTTGGAAAGATAGACCATCCGAAAACAGACAAGATGATTCAGTCGATATACGATGGATCTTATGACAATATGTGCAGAAGTGTAGGAAATGTACTAGAGGATGTCACATTGAACTTGTATTCAGAAGTGGCTCAAATTAAAGAACAAATGAAAAAATTTGGAGCGGATGCAGTGTTAATGAGTGGGAGCGGTCCAACCGTTTTTGGCTTAATTCACCATGATTCTAGAATGAATCGTGTATATAATGGTTTAAGAGGGTTTTGCGATCAAGTATTTGCAGTCCGGATAATAGGTAATCGACACACTCTTGATTAAACACGTATAATGATGTAATATTAACGATAAATATTCGGATTTTGGAGGTTCGCTGTATGAAATTTCGTCGTAGTGAGCGCTTAATAGACATGACGAATTATTTGTTAGAGCATCCAAGGCAGCTTGTATCCTTATCCTACTTTGCTGAAAGGTATGGTTCAGCTAAATCATCTATAAGTGAAGATTTAGCAATCATTAAAGAAACCTTTGAACAAAGAGGGATAGGAATCCTTCAAACTTTGCCTGGAGCAGCTGGTGGAGTTAAGTATCAGGTGAAAGTAAGCGAGCAAGAAACAAAGCCTTTTATTGAAGAGCTTTGTGAGCTCATTATGAGTCCTGAAAGACTTTTACCAGGTGGTTATCTATATATGACTGATATATTAGGTAATACAGCTCTTGTTCAAAAAGTCGGAAAATTATTCGCATCTGCTTTTGCAGATACAAAAATTGATGTAGTAATGACAGTTGCTACAAAAGGAATACCACTGGCGTATGCAGTAGCAGCCTACTTAAATGTCCCTGTTGTCATGGTGAGAAGAGACAGCAAGGTAACAGAAGGTTCTACTGTTAGTATAAACTATGTTTCTGGTTCAACAAAAAGAATACAAACAATGGTACTTTCCAAAAGAAGTCTGGAGGAAGGATCCAAGGTATTAATTGTCGACGATTTTATGAAGGCAGGCGGTACCGTAAACGGCATGATCAGCTTATTGGAAGAATTTAATGCTATTTTAGCTGGAATTGCTGTTTTAGTTGAGGCGGAAGAGGCAGAAGAAAGACTTGTGGATGATTATTTATCCTTGGTA
Source organism: Niallia sp. WK069_GA_01 (assembly GCF_983173855.1). Lineage (NCBI taxonomy): Bacteria > Bacillati > Bacillota > Bacilli > Caryophanales > Bacillaceae > Niallia > Niallia sp. WK069_GA_01. Next base: position 139,344 of record NZ_OZ470138.1, on the reverse strand, counting down.
AAGTTATCTGGAGTCGATGTTAAAGAAAAAAGAATTTCTGTGGAAATAGGAAATTACTTTGATAAATAATAAATGATAAGGGGAATGACAAATGAAAGTAGTACAAACAAATAATGCACCACAAGCAATAGGTCCATATAGTCAAGGCATCATTGTTAATAATATGTTTTACAGCTCAGGTCAAATCCCTTTAACTGCAGAAGGGACACTAGTTGAGGGCGACGTACAAACACAAACACATCAAGTATTTAAAAATTTAGGTGCTGTATTAGAAGCTGCAAATGCATCATTTGAAACAGTAGTAAAAGCAACTGTTTTTATTAAAAATATGGAGGACTTTTCTGCGATTAATGAAGTCTACGGAGAATATTTCCATTCACATAAACCAGCTCGCTCTTGTGTAGAAGTAGCAAGGTTGCCTAAAGATGTGTTGGTAGAAGTAGAAGTTATTGCACTTTGTAAATAAAGACTAAAAAAGGTCGTTTTCTCTGAAGAAGACAATCAGCTAAAATGGGTATAGATAATATTATTTGTCAAAAAAGATGACAAGAATAGTTTCTGTTCTTCCGGTAAAATTGCTAAAATAAAGATATTATTCTATATTTTAGCAATTTTCATCAATTTATCCTAAATATTCTAAAAAATTTCACCATTTTAGAAGGAGTTAGGAAAGTTCTGTTGAATTACTTAACTAGATTTTATCTTCTAGCAAAGGTGGTGAACAGAATGGAAGTAACTGACGTAAGGCTACGCCGAGTTAATACAGATGGACGAATGAGAGCTATTGCCTCCATCACTCTTGATAATGAATTTGTTGTTCACGATATTAGGGTTATTGATGGAAATAATGGATTATTTGTAGCCATGCCTAGTAAACGAACACCTGATGGAGAGTTCAGAGATATTGCGCATCCAATTAATTCCGGTACAAGAGGTAAAATCCAAGAAGCTGTTTTAGCAGAGTACCACCGTTTAGGTGAATTAGAAGTTGAATTTGAAGAAGCTGGTGCTTCCTAAAAATATTTTGCAGCTAGAGCCTACTTCCAATGAGTAAGGCTCTTTTTTTATGCATAAATATTCTTCCATTGCATTAGACTCCTTATTTTACTAGTAGATCAAAAAATTTTCATAGAAGGATAACAAAGAATTATTTACTTGTAAGACAACCACGCAGAGGCTCAGGCGCAGCCCCATGGAAAGCGAAGTGTATACCGGCTGCGGAATTATTGAGAGAGCCAAACCCTTTTTTCAAGATAGACAAAAGAAAAGTAATGATCTGCTTTTCAAATATACGGTGTCCTCAAATAATCTTGTCAAAAAAAATAAAAAAAGTTAAAAGGGATAAAACCTTATTAAAACCCCTTTTTTTTCGAGAAATAAGCTTAAATAGTTGAATCATTTCTTGAAATCAAAGACTTTTTAAGATAATATTTTTAATGGATAAAAAGGTTATATTGGAGGCCTGTGAATGTTAACTCGTTACGCAGTCATATTAGCTGCAGGACAAGGAACTAGAATGAAGTCGAAATTATATAAAGTACTCCATCCTGTATGCGGAAAACCGATGGTGAAGCATGTTGTAGACCAAGTTTCAAATCTTCATATTAAGGATATTGTTACGGTCGTTGGACACGGTTCTGAACAAGTTAAGAAACAGCTTGGTGATAAAGTCAACTATGCTTTTCAAGCAGAGCAGTTAGGGACAGCGCATGCAGTCATCCAAACAAAAGAGCTTCTTGAGAACAAAGAGGGAGTAACTTTGGTTATATGTGGCGACACACCTCTAATAAAGCATGAGACAATCGAGTCGCTGTTTAAACATCATGAAAATACATCTGCTAAAGCAACTATATTAACAGCAGTAGCGCACAATCCGAGTGGTTATGGCCGTATTATTCGGAATGAGTCAGGCGAAGTAGAAAAGATTGTTGAACATAAAGATGCCTCAGAAGAGGAAAGAAAGATCACTGAAATTAACACAGGGACTTACTGCTTTGATAATTTGTCATTATTTCAAGCTTTGAATCAAGTATCCAATGAAAATGTTCAAGGAGAATATTATCTGCCTGATGTTATTGAGATATTAAAAAATCAAGGTGATATAGTGTCAGCCTTTCAAACAGATGATTTTGAAGAAACATTAGGGGTAAATGATCGTGTTGCATTAGCAGAAGCAGAACGAATCATGAAGAAAAGAATAAATGAAGCACATATGCGTAATGGAGTTAGCATCATAGATCCAGCCAATACGTATATAGATTCAGATGTGACCATTTTAGAAGATACAGTCATTATGCCTGGAACGATACTTTCTGGTCATACGACAATAGATTCCGACTGTATGATAGGACCAAATACAGAAATAAAAAACTGTATAATTGGAAAGAATACAAGCATTAAACAATCTGTAGCACATGACAGTAAGATAGGATCAGAAGTAAATATTGGACCATTCGCTCATATTCGTCCCCAATCTAATATCGCTGATGAGGTAAAGATTGGTAATTTTGTTGAGCTTAAAAAAGCGGATTTTGGAAAAAGAAGCAAAGCATCACACTTGAGCTATGTAGGAGACGCCAAGGTCGGCAGTGATGTTAATATCGGATGTGGAACAATAACGGTTAACTATGATGGGAAAAATAAATTTTTAACAACAATTGAAGATGGCGCATTTGTAGGCTGTAATTCTAATTTAATTGCACCAGTTACAATTGGAATGGGAGCTTATGTTGCGGCAGGCTCCACTATTACAGAGGATGTCCCCTCTAGTGCCCTTTCCATTGCTCGGGCTCGTCAAGTTAATAAAGAGAACTATGTTAAAAAAGAAGAAAAGTAATTATAGGGAAATAAGAAGAATGACAATGCTTCTTATTTCTTCACTAAGATAGGACAACCTATTTAGTTAGGAATAAGTCTATGGAGGTTCAGGATGTCAGTTAAGAATTTAGATCCAAATTTGAAGGTGTTTAGCTTAAATTCAAACCCAGCTTTAGCTAGGGAGATTGCTCATTCTATTGGAGTAGAATTAGGAAAGTGCTCTGTTACCCGATTCAGTGATGGTGAAATTCAAATAAATATCGAAGAAAGTATTCGTGGATGTGATGTGTACATTATTCAATCCACTAGTAATCCTGTTAATGAGCATATCATGGAATTATTAATTATGATCGATGCTTTAAAACGGGCTTCTGCAAAAACAATCAACTTAGTTATACCATATTATGGATATGCAAGGCAAGATAGAAAAGCAAGAGCTCGTGAACCAATTACAGCTAAGTTGGTTGCAAACCTATTAGAAACTGCAGGAGCAACACGTGTCATTACTTTAGATCTACATGCTCCGCAGATTCAAGGCTTCTTTGATATTCCGATTGACCACCTTATGGGGGTTCCTATTTTAGGCGATTATTTCAGTAAACGTGATTTTGATGGAGATATTGTCATTGTTTCTCCAGATCATGGTGGTGTTACAAGAGCACGAAAACTTGCAGAAAGACTAAAAGCTCCAATTGCTATTATTGATAAACGACGCCCGCGCCCAAATGTGGCTGAAGTGATGAATATCGTTGGTAATATTGATGGGAAAATAGCGATTTTAATTGATGATATTATTGATACGGCAGGAACAATTACTCTTGGTGCTAATGCTCTTGCTGAAAATGGAGCAAAAGAAGTGTATGCTTGTTGTACACACCCTGTATTATCAGGACCAGCAATGGAAAGAATTAAGAATTCAAAAATAAAAGAACTTGTTGTAACTAATTCTATTGAACTCGACAAAGAAAAACTGTCTGATAATGTTATACAATTATCAGTAGCAGAACTTTTAGGTGAGGCAATTATTAGAGTTCATTCTGATCAATCAGTAAGTTTTTTATTTGATTAATAAGCTGAAGAAACCTTTGTCTACATCTAAGTCGCTTTCTCCTAGAGAGCGGCCTCTTCTTTTTCTAATACCGTTATTTTCCCTGTTTTTTTTTGAGAGGATTTTTTGTTTGTTAATTTTAGAAAAAAGTTTTATGTTTAAATTTTCCTGAATTAGGGCATTTTTTAATAAGAGTGTCTTTGAAAAAATAATGGAAGGTGAAGATTAAAATTATGAGTACATTATTACAGGCTAAAGAACGCACAGAATTTAAACATTCAACTTTAACAGGAATTCGTAAAGAAGGAAATATACCTGGAGTAGTATACGGATCGAAAACGAAGAGTACATCTATTTATTTAAGTGAAATTGAATTTTTAAAAACAATTAAAAACGTGGGAAGAAATGGCGTAATTGAATTAGCTATCGATGGACAAAAATATAATGTAGTACTAAGTGATTATCTTTCAGATCCTATTAAAAGAAATATACTGCATGTTGATTTTCTTGCTATCGATTTATCGAAAGAAATAACAGCTACAGTTAAGGTTTCTCTAATTGGAGATGCAGCAGGGGTAAAGGATGGCGGTGTATTGCAACAACCACTTCATGAAGTCGAAGTAACAGCAAAACCAAATGATATTCCAGCTGCCATCGAGATAGACGTTAGTGAATTGCAAGTAGGAGAAACGATTACAATAGCTGATATTAAGGAATATAAATCTTTAGAGATTAATCATGAAAAAGACGAAGTAATCGCATCTATTCTTGCTCCTAGACAAGAAGAAGAAATTAGTACAGGAGAACAGCAAGAAGAAGGAGCCCCAGATAACTTAGAAGGCAGAGAAACGGAAAAAGAGACAGTTGAGTAAAAAAAGTTTATTTCTGCCCTTTTTTCCTTTATGCTAAATTTGTTATGATTAATAAGTACAGTTCAGCAATCTTTAAAGGAAAGAAAAGCAGAAGCTTCTGAAGTTTAGCCGCTTTTTTAAAGTGATAGGATATGAAATGCCGGTGCTGCCTAGACTCGAAGGGAGCGGTGAATTATCTTCGAGTAAGGCACCTTCTGAAAAATAATCCTTTATCGCGAATATTCATTTTCCTTGATTTAAATGAATATTTTTTATGGGATTTACCAAGATACATGTGTTTTTTCATATATGCGGAACGAGAGGTTTTGTCCAATTAGAAATGTTTTTTGGATGAAAGCTTCTTTTTCTGTATATTGCTCTATCAAAAGATTTGATCCCCTATAGCTTTCTAATCCTTACGCTGCATTCTTCTACTCCAATTCTCAAGGAGCCTGCTAAGTAAGCGCTTCGGACTTCTGTGTATGGATGTTCTTCCTTTGAATACGTACGTAGTAAACATTTTTTTGCAAAGGGTGGTTTATATGAAATTAATTGTTGGATTAGGGAACCCTGGAAAACAATATGAAAATACAAGGCATAATATTGGCTTTGACATTATTGAGTACATCGCTAAAGAGTATACAATTCCTTTAGAGAAAGCAAAATTTAAAGGGATATTTGGAACGGGGATCATTAGTGGAGAAAAGGTGATCTTATTAAAACCGCTTACATATATGAATCTTTCTGGAGAATCCATACGCCCTCTGGCAGATTATTATGATATTGCACTAGAAGATATTGTTGTTATTTACGATGATTTAGATTTACCAGTAGGAAAAATAAGATTAAGACAAAAAGGTAGTTCTGGTGGCCATAATGGCATTAAATCTACTATCGCCCATCTAGGATCTGAAAAATTCAATCGAATCCGAGTGGGGATTGACAGGCCAAAAAATGGTATGAAGGTTACTGATTATGTATTAGGCAAGTTCACGAAAGAAGAACAAGCAATATTGGAAACAATTATTAAAAAATGTTCGGATGCTTGTGGGGAATGGACGAAGGAACCCTTTTTACAAGTGATGAATAAATATAATATTCAATAAGAAACACACATGATTTCACACTCACACCCCGGCATGAAAATTTTTTCTAAGCCGGGGTTTTACTTTTTTGTCCATTTTTCCATACTGATTAATGCTATGGGAAGTAATCTTTACGTGCGCTTTTGTGGTGGTTCGACCCTGTATAAGAAACTGTTTGGAATTTGCCTTGTGTACACCCCTTTGTTGACTCTTCAATTTTTGAGGATGATCACGTACAGAAAAATGCTGTTTGACCAAGCTTATTCCACTTTCCATAGACACTACTTTGGAGGTTGTTTTATTTGGACATTTTATTAACCCATTGTGCCGGAATGGATGTTCATCAAAAAGAGATTGTAGTTTGTGCCCTAACTGGCACTAATAATGAATCCATTCAAAAAGAAACCAAGACTTTTTCCACTTTAACCAAAAGTTTATTTGATTTATTAAAGTGGTTAGAAGAAAAACAAATTACACACATTGCTCTGGAAAGTACCGGAATCTATTGGAAGCCGGTATACAACATCCTTGAAGGATATTTCGATATTACTGTGGCCAATGCCCAACGTATTAAAAACGTTCCTGGTCGTAAGACCGATGTTTCAGATGCAGAATGGATTGCCAAGCTTCTTCGTCATGGATTGATTGAAAAAAGCTTTGTCCCTTCCCAAGATCTTCGGGAATTAAGAGATTTGAACCGTTTACGCAAGAAATGGGTTGGTAACTTAACAGCTGAAAAAAATAGAATTTCAAAGGTCCTCGAATGTTCAAACATAAAGCTTGGTTCAGTTATTTCTGATATCTTTGGGGTTTCTGGACGTAAACTTTTGAAACAGTTAGTCGATAATGGATACCTTGATAAGGCTGATGTTGATGCCAATATCCATCATTCTCTCCGCAAGAAGGCTGATACCATTTCCGATTCTCTTTTCGGAACATTAAATGAACATCAAATGTTTATGATTAAAAGCTCTTGGAATCATATCATGTATTTGGAAACTTCCATTCAAGAACTTGAAAATAGGATAGATACCCTGCTTCATTCCTATCAAGAAGAAAAAGAAATACTTTTATCTATCCCAGGTATAAAGGAACACACAGCTGCTGTTATTATTGCGGAAATCGGAACAGATATGAGCCAATTCCCTTCATCAAGACATTTAGCTTCTTGGGCTGGTGTATCACCTGGCAATAATGAAAGTGCTGGTAAAAAGAAAAGTTCCAAAAGCGTTCAAGGAAACCCACATATAAAAGCTGCTCTTTGTGAGGTTGCTTGGGCTATATCAAGGTCGAAAAATACCTCAATGTCAAATGTTTTTTGGTCTCTATCTGCAAGAAGAGGAAAGAAAAAAGCTTTACAGGCTATTGCACATAAAGTTTTAAGAATTATATATACCCTATTTATTAATAAGCAACACTTCTCTGAACCACGTCTAGCTGGTTAGACGACCTTCCATTACAATACTCTATTAAGGTTGTGATTTTTTTAAAAAATTGAGGTCACACCCTTTCTTTACTATTGTCTTTTTTCTAGAAGTCCACGCTTCAAGATTTTCTTTACACCAAAATCCTGTACCCGCCCTATCAAATAGAACACGTTACTGTATTATACAGATACCCAGAATAGCCACTCGCCCGTTTTATTTTCACAGAAAAAGCATTTCGGCGTCTTGCGTGGAATCCCGCACTAGACAGTGATGTATTGGAGTATATACACTCTGATATTAAAAAAACATCTACTAGTTGGCTAAAAGGAAAAATCTCTATTTAAGAAAAATTCACATTGTTTGATTATCATGTCATATAATGGAATAGAGTTTAAGTGTATTCATTTTCTCCAAAATGGTTGCTTCCGCTTTTTTAGTAAGGTATGAAATTCTTCTTATAAGTAAATACTAACAATAGTATTTTTGATGTATAAGGAGGTTTTTACTTGGCTATACATTATCATTGTAGACATTGTGGAGTGAAAATCGGAACAATTGATTCAGATACAGTAGAAACAAATCGTTTAGGATTACATGTATTGACAGATGTAGATCGCTCTGAAATGATTAATTATAGTGAAAATGGAGAAATTTTTATCAAGTCAATATGTGAAGATTGTCAAGAATCTCTGATGAAGAATCCTAATTATTATGAAAATGATTATTTAATTCATTAGTGGCATTGTGAAATGACTAGACGTTATGGTTAATAGCAAGTGTTAGAAAAAGAGGGTATTCCTAAGCGTATAGTCTGATTCTTATTGACTTTAAAATAGAATCAGCGCTTTAGGGCACCCTCGTTTTCCATTTGAATTTAGAAGAAAGTCTAATTAACAATTAACCATTTTAGCAGGAATATAAGCAGTAGATAGCGTATATACAATCACTAGCACTTTTTTTATAAGGTAAGAAAGTATAAGTTTTCTGAGACTCCTCTTTAAATAAAGGGCAGACAGGAGACAAGTATGAGGGAAGAGGTTGTCAATTTGAAGTTGATGCTCGACCTTTTAAAAATCAAAGAAGTACTTTAATTGAATAAGTTTAAGAAATGCCATCAGTTCATCCACATAAAAATAGACTGGTGGAAATTTTCGTTTGGTGAAATAAACAAAAATAGTATAGGAAAGATAAAAGGCTTAAAGGCTATACAAAAATAGCAAGAATATAGACTTGATGGCCTAGTGTTATAGAGAAAAGATAATAAAATGCAAAAGATACTATATCTTTGTGTAGGGAGGGACAAATCTATTGTTAGGGCTGAAAACGTTATTTAACCAACAAGAAGAAATTCAGACCTTGGTTTCTGGTTTTGAAGCAGGTTTGCATGAACAATTAATTTCTGGTCTATCTGGTTCTTCTAGAACAATGTTTTTAACATCTGTATATGAGCAAACAAAAAAACCTTTATTGGTGGTAACCCATAATTTACTACAGGCACAAAAACTTTATGATGATATTACTAATTTAATTGATGAGAAAGATGTCTATTTGTATCCTGCTAATGAATTGATTGCAGCAGAAGTAAGTATCGCTAGTCCAGAATTAAAAGCGAATAGGATTGAGGCATTAAATCACTGGACAAAAGAATCAAATGGAATCATGATTGTACCTGTTTCTGGGTTAAGAAAGCTGCTTCCTCCAACAAATCTTTGGAAGGATAGCCAAGTTTTATTAGAAGTCGGCGAAGAAATAGAGTTGGAAAAGCAATTAAAATTATTTATCGAAATGGGATATGTCCGGAATGATATGGTTTCTGCGCCAGGTGAATTTAGTGTCAGAGGGGGAATCATTGATATTTACCCTTTAACAGAAGAAGACCCTCTGCGTATTGAATTATTTGATACCGAAATAGATTCTATTCGTTCCTTTTCGTTGGAGGATCAACGCTCAAAAGAAAAATTGACCAAAATAGCGATTGGTCCTGCTACTGAAATCCTTTTTCAAGAAGAAGCGGTGGATTCCTTTATTGCAAAGCTGGAAGCAGGTTTAGCAAAAAGCTTAAAAAAGATAAAAGATACAGAAACAAAAACATTATTAACGCAGTCGATTGGACATGAAATAGAGCAATTAAAAAATGGCCAAAAGCCAGAGAAACTGTATAAATACTTATCGATTCTTTACGGAGAACAAACGAGTTTAATAGATTATTTACCTGAAAATGGCCTAATATTTATTGATGAAATTAGTAGAGTTCAAGAAATGAATGATACGTTAGAAAAGGAAGAAGCAGATTGGTATACAAGCCTGCTGAGTGATGGAGAGATTATTCATGGGATGACTCTTTCTCAAAATATTAACGATCTTTTGCATCGTTCTAAGCAGCCTATTGTATACATGTCTTTATTTTTACGCCATGTACCAAATACGAACCCGCAAAATATTATCAATATTTCGTGTAAACCAATGCAAAGCTTTCATGGGCAGATGAATGTATTAAGGACAGAAATGGAACGATGGAAGAAGAACCAATTCTCTGTTATCGTGTTAGGAAATGATCAGGAACGAGTTGAAAAGTTAGAACAAGTACTTCGTGATTATGAAATCAAGTCTATTATAAAGGGTGAGAACCAATCCATTTTAAAAGGAGAAGTTCAGCTTGTAGAAGGAAATCTACAGTCAGGATTTGAGCTTCCAATTTTAAAAATGGCGGTAATCACAGAAGAGGAATTATTTAAAACAAAAACAAAAAAGAGCTCGAAAAGAAGACAAAAGCTTTCGAATGCGGAAAGAATAAAAAGTTATTCGGAATTAAAAGTTGGAGACTATGTTGTTCATGTTAATCATGGAATAGGCAGATATTTAGGAATTGAAACGTTGCAGATTAATGGGGTGCATAAAGATTATCTTCATTTAAGGTATCAAGGAAGCGATAAATTATACGTACCTGTTGAACAAATAAACTTGGTACAAAAATATGTTGGATCAGAAAGCAAGGAACCGAAAATTTATAAGCTTGGCGGCAATGATTGGAAGAGAGTGAAAAAGAAAGTTGAATCCTCGGTACAAGATATTGCAGACGATTTAATTAAGCTATATGCTGAGCGAGAAGCCTCTGTAGGATACGGATTTTCTCCGGATGGAGAGATGCAAAAGGAATTTGAATTATCTTTTGCTTATCAAGAAACAGATGATCAGATTCGTTCTATTCATGAGATTAAAAAGGACATGGAACGTGAAAGACCGATGGATCGTCTTCTTTGTGGAGATGTTGGCTACGGAAAAACGGAAGTGGCTATTCGTGCTGCGTTTAAAGCGATAGCTGACGGCAAGCAGGTTGCATTTCTAGTACCAACGACTATCTTAGCACAACAACATTACGAAACATTGAGAGAACGTTTTCAAGATTATCCGATTGAAATAGGTTTGTTAAGCAGATTTAGAACAAGAAAGCAGCAAACGGAAACTTTGAAAGGATTAAAAGCAGGAACAATTGATATTGTTGTAGGTACACATCGAATCCTTTCAAAAGATATACAGTATCGAGATATAGGTTTATTAATAATAGATGAAGAACAGAGGTTTGGTGTTACGCATAAGGAGAAAATCAAACAGCTAAAAACAAATGTTGATGTGCTGACGTTGACAGCTACTCCTATTCCAAGAACATTGCATATGTCCATGCTTGGAGTAAGAGATCTTTCTGTAATTGAGACTCCTCCAGAAAATCGTTTTCCCATTCAGACCTATGTTATGGAGTATAACGGGGGACTTGTAAGAGAATCGATTGAGAGAGAACTAGCACGTAATGGCCAAATTTATTTTCTTTATAATAGAGTGGAAGATATTGAAAGAAAAGCAGAGGAAATATCTATGTTAGTTCCTGATGCGAAAGTGACGTATGCTCACGGAAAAATGTCAGAAAATGAATTAGAATCTGTGATGCTAAGCTTTCTTGAAGGAGAGTACGATGTACTGGTGAGTACAACGATTATTGAGACAGGTGTAGATATACCAAATGTTAACACCCTAATTGTTCAAGATGCAGATCGGATGGGATTATCCCAACTGTACCAATTAAGAGGAAGAGTTGGGCGGTCAAATCGAGTGGCATATGCCTATTTCACTTATCGGAAAGATAAAGTATTAACAGAAGTAGCAGAAAAACGATTACATGCAATTAAAGAATTTACAGAGTTAGGTTCCGGATTTAAAATCGCCATGAGAGACCTGACTATTAGAGGCGCAGGTAATTTATTAGGTGCCCAGCAGCATGGCTTTATCGATTCTGTTGGTTTTGATTTATACTCACAAATGTTGAAGGAAGCAATTGAAGAAAGAAAAGGAACCTTTGATGAACAGAGAAATCAGACAATAGAATTGGATTTAGATATTGATGCATATATTCCAGACTTCTATATTAATGATGGGCAGCAAAAAATTGAAATGTATAAAAGGTTCAGAGGGGTTACGTCCTTAGAGGAAGTAAGCGAGCTTCAAGAGGAGATGATAGACCGTTTTGGTGATTATCCTGCTGAGGTAGCCTATTTATTTAAATTAACGGAAATGAAGGTATATGGAAAGCAAGCAGGAGTAGAGTTGATAAAACAAACAAAAGAAGAAGTGCTCATTCTTTTATCAGAAGAAAGCAGCAGTCTTTTGGATGGACAAAAGATTTTTGAAAAGAGCTCTAAATATGGAAGAATGATTGGCCTAGGAATGGACGGGAAAAAATTAAAAATGGTTCTTCATGTGAAGGGCATTGAAACAGATAAATGGCTCGATGCTTGTTATGAAATGGTAGAAGCATTAAATAGTTTTAAAAAGGAGCCACAAGAGGCGAGTTAATTCATCCTATTTTTATTATTAGACATAAAGCTTGAGAAGGTATCTTGAAGTTAATCTTTAAGATACCTTCTTTTTGTATGATGGCTGGTTTCTAAGAATATCCTATTTTTAATAACTCAAACTTCACACCTTCAAATGTGTTTGCAAATCTTGATAGGATTCGGTTTAGAACAATAAAATGGGAGGCTTGTTTTTTATTGTGGGGGGTTGCTTCGCTTTCCGCGGGGCTACGCTTGCGCTGAGGAGGCTCATCGCACGCCCCACGGAAAGCGAGCATCCTGAAACGAGAATCTTGCCCCTATTTATAAGGAATAAGGTTTGCAAAAAAAACACCCAAAAGATTAATCAAACACCTTTTTCTAATTGCTCTAAACAAAGTTATGCTAATACATGAAGAGAAATTTATAACGGTGAAGTTTGAGTTAATAAATAATAAGTATGAATAGGATGTTTACCCTTCGCGGACAAGGGGAATAAAAAAGTATACACAAAATTGGAAGTTTATGACGTATTTACCCTTGTTGAAAAGTACAAAAAGAATTTTATGGAATTTGTTTGGAAAGAATCACATCATAGAGAAAATTTTACATAAAAATGTATAGAACGTTCTATATGATAGATACTATGTTTAAATAGGGTGAACATTTCATAGGAAGTTAATGGAATATTTACCAGATTAAAACAATCATCTGATGAAAGTGAGGCAACATGAAATGAAGGCAACTGGTATTGTGCGTCGAATCGATGATTTGGGCCGTGTTGTAATCCCAAAAGAAATCAGAAGGACATTACGTATTCGTGAAGGAGATCCATTAGAAATCTTTGTTGATCGAGATGGAGAAGTAATCTTGAAGAAGTATTCTCCTATCAGTGAATTGAGTGATTTTGCAAGAGAGTATGCAGAGGCATTGTATGATAGCCTAGGCAATGCTATTTTGATTTGCGATAGAGATACTTATATTTCTGTTGCGGGCGGTTCAAAAAAGGACTATTTAAATAAGAATATAAGTGAACTTGTAGAAAAGGCAATGGAAGATAGAACGTCTATTTTAATGAATGAGCAAGATCAAATTGCCTTAGTGGATGGAAATGATGAAAATATTTCTTCCTATACAATCGGTCCAATTATTGCAAATGGAGATCCAATAGGCGCTGTTATTATTTTCTCCAAGGAAAGCAGCCTAGGAGAAGTAGAAAAGAAGGCAGTTGAAACTGCAGCAGGTTTTTTAGCAAGACAAATGGAATCATAAATGCTTTGGAAAAAGGGTTGTCCAGTAAGTCGAATTATCGGCTGTTGGACAACCCTTTTTTAACCAGTAAAAAAGTATAGATTTCTTAAAATGGTAACGATGTCAAGATCCGACGTACAGAATGTACAAGTGTAGGCAACAGGATTTGCGTTGTTAGTCGATTTTCCTCTTTACGCGTACTTATCCGGCCAGCACCCTATTGATTTCACCGCTTCCCTCACCTCGCTTGCGCTTTTCTAAATAATACATAACATAGCACATTGTGTGACAATAAAAGAAGGAATTGGTTACAATAATTTATGATACTTTGTTCTATGTATGGTAGAACAAATCTGTTATAATATATATAGAACAAAAATAGGCTGGTGGGAAAAATATGATCATTAGAATTGAGCCTAAGGCTGATATACCTATATATGCTCAATTAACAAATCAAATCATGGAAGGTATTATTCGCGGAGAAATAAATAATGGCGATATGCTGCCATCAGTGAGAGCATTAGCAGCTGATCTTGGTATTAACATGCATACAGTAAATAAGAGCTACCATGAGCTAGAGGAAAAAGGGATTCTTAAAATCATTCCAAAATCAGGAGCAATGATTTATGTGCAAAAAGGGCTGCAAGCAAAAGAACCATGTCACAAGTTGATACAACAATTTAGACCGGCAGTCATCGAGGCATTAGTTTTAGGAATGGATGAAAAGGAAATCTCCATGCTTGTGAATCAAATAAGTGCAGAGGTGAAAGGAGAGTAAAGGGTATGGGAATGACCATAATTATCATTATTATTAGCTTTTTATGCATCATAGAAACAATATTGCCATTTATTATTAAAAAAACAGTTGTATTTGGAGTAAGTATACCAGATGAAAAAGTAAGTTCTCCTATCATTCGATATTATAAAAAATTGTATAGTGCGGCAACATTTTCTGTTTCTGCGCTCGCTTTAATTCTGTTTTATTTATGGGGGATAAAGTCAAATTCAGCCGAAGACCAACTTGTGATAGTAGGCTTAGTAATTCAGTTTGGAATTATGTTATGGAGTATGTCTCTTTATTTTTATTTTCATGGAAAAGTATTGCGTTTAAAAAGAGAACAGCAATGGTATGCACATTTAAAGGAAGTGAAGGTAACAGCATTGAACCTTCGACAAGGGGATGAAATGCTGCCTTGGTATCTTTTTGTTCTCCCAATCGCTATTACAATAGGAATGATTATCTTTAGTTTAGCTAACTATACTCAGTTTCCAGCAAATATTCCTATTCATTGGGGATCTAGTGGACAGCCAGATCGTTTTGCAGTTAAAACACCGTTTTCTGTTATCTCCTTATTACTTGTTTTATTAACGATGCAAGCGATGTTTTTAGGATTGCATGAGCTAACAAAAAAATCTGGAATAAAAATGAATCCCACAAATATAAAAGGATCTAAGAACAGACAGCTGTTGTATCGTAAATATACAAGCTGGTTTTTCTTTCTGCTTACGATTCTAATTACAATATTGTTTTCGTTTATACAAGTAATAACTTTATACAAAGAACTTTATGATACGGTGGTAATGATGGTTCTTCCGATATCCTTTTTACTGTTAGTGTTAGCAGGCTCTCTTTTTTTCGCTGTGAAAGTAGGGAAATTAAACGGTTCATATGAAGGCGAGGATGACATGGCAAACAAGGAAGAGGTGGTCGATATAGATGAAGACCATTATTGGAAAGGTGGCCTCTTTTATTATAATAAAAATGACCCTTCCGTATTTGTTGAGAAGAGATTTGGAATTGGCTGGACAATGAACTTTGCTCATCCAATTGGGTATATTATGATTGTTGTTCCGATCTTAGTTATTCTACTTATTAGCTTTATTTCATGAATATAATGAAAAAAATACCGAAGCCAAGTTTAATTCATGCTTGGTTTCTTTTTATTGTAGCAACAAAGAGCGGAGCTGTAGCTATGGTAAAAAGGATTGGTATACTTTGTTTATGCCGGAAAAAATTATGCTATAATACTAGCGACATAAACAAAGGAAGGGGCTTTTCTGATGAAGCCTAATATACATTCAAGCGACTGGTTTAAAGGTGCTTTTATACTTACCCTTGGAGCGCTGATTACAAAAATTTTAAGTGCCGTTTACCGTATCCCTTTTCAAAATATCGTTGGAGATACTGGATTTTATATTTATCAGCAAGTTTACCCTTTTTATGGAGTAGTTGCAGCTGTTTCTACGTATGGATTTCCGGTTGTTCTTTCGAAGTTATATATGGAAATGAAGATGGAAGAAGATTACACAGGATTATCTAATTTGTTAAGGTCTTCTTTCTTCTTTTTATCTTCTATAGGAATCGTTTCTTTTTTCTTTTTGTTTATTGGTGCAGATTCTATTGCTTCTTTAATGGGAGATCCTGAATTGAGCAAATTGTTAAAAGTAATTGCCTTTTCCTTTCTTATTTCACCGCTTGTTGCTTTACTGCGGGGGATATTTCAAGGGGAGGGATCCATGATACCAACTGCGGTTTCTCAAGTGGGAGAACAGCTTATTCGTGTAAGCACCATCTTGATTACGGCAGTCGCTTTTACTTATCAAGGTTTTTCTCTTTATACAATAGGAGCAGGAGCTATGTTTGGCTCGATAACAGGCGGTTTGATTTCTCTCCTGCTGTTGTTTTACTATTATAAAAAGGGTTCCTATACTTTTTCCTTTCTTAGACCCGTTTTTTATCATAAAAAGAGTCATAAAAAATTATATAAAAAGCTCATATTTGAAGGACTGACTATCTCTATCAGCAGCATGTTATTAATATTGGTGCAATTGGCAGATTCCTTAAATTTATATGTGGGTTTAGTATCCTCTGGGATAAATAGCGATACAGCAAAAGCGTTAAAAGGGATATATGATCGAGGGCAGCCTTTAATTCAAATGGGAACAGTGTTAACTACTTCCATGGCATTGACACTTGTCCCTTTTATAACGAGAGAGAAAATTAAAAATAATCGAAAGCAATTAGTGGAAAAAATCCAATTATCGTTAACAATAGGGTTATTTATAGGAGCGGGGGCAACAGTAGGGCTTCTTAGCATAATGAATGAAACAAATACGATGCTATTTAAAAATGCAAATGGTTCAACCGTTCTGTCTATCTTAACCTGTATTATTTTATTAAATGCTATTATCGTAACAGCCACCGCCATTCTACAAGGGTTAGGGTATTCACTCTATCCTGCTGTGGTTATATTGGGTTCTTTTTTTATAAAATACAGTTTAAACAAACAATTAGTAGAGTCTTACGGGACGATTGGTGCAAGTGTTGCATCTATAATCACTTTTATTATTATCATGATTCTTTTATTGTGGAGGTTAGCATGTGTTATAAAGAAGCCTCTTATGAATAAAAAAAGTGTAATGACTATATTTTTTGGAGCATGTATGATGTTTCTTGTTCTAAAATTATACTTATTATTAACGGGATTATGTGCCGTCTTTATACACCATGATCGGCTTTTTTCTAGCTTTCAAGCAATGAGTGGAGTTGTAATTGGGGGAATCATCTATTTATTTATTGTGATCAGAGCAAATATTTTTAAACAGGAAGAGTTGATTTTATTGCCATTTGGCAGTAAACTTTCACTTTTTCTACCGACAAAAAGGAGGTAGTATACTTTTGAATAAGATCGAGATTATTGGTTTAGGTGCAGGGGATATAAATCAACTTCCCTTAGGTGTATATAAAACGCTTATGAATAATGAGAAGACAGTGTATATGCGAACAATGGATCATCCTGTTGTGGAAGCCTTGCAGGCGGAGGGGGCAGATTTTCAGTTTCTTGATGCCATTTATGAAAAACACGATCAATTTGATTCGGTATACAAAGAAATAGCAGCACTGCTTCTAGAAGAAGCAGGGAAAGAAGAAATTATTTATGCAGTTCCTGGACATCCCCTTGTGGCTGAAAAAACAGTTCAGCTTTTGATTGAAAAAAGCAAGGAAGGGGTAGTGGACTTAGTATTTAGTGGAGGTCAAAGCTTTTTAGACAGCATTTTTCAAGCAGTAAAGATAGATCCAATTGAAGGATTTCAGCTTCTTGATGGTACTTCACTAGATAGTAATGAAATACAGATTAGACAACATCTTATAATTGGACAAGTATATGATACGTTTTCTGCCTCAGAGGTAAAATTAACGTTAATGGAAAAATTGCCATATAATTATCCTGTCACGATTGTAACGGCTGCTGGAAGCAAGGATGAGTGGATAAAGGAAATAGAATTACATGAATTAGATCGGGAAGTTAATATCAATAATTTAACTTCTGTTTATGTTCCTCCTGTACGCGACCAAGCAATATTAAATAAAGAATTTACGAATCTAAGACAAATCATCGCAACACTTAGGAGTCCTGAAGGTTGTCCATGGGATAAAAAACAAACACATGCAACCTTGCGAAAGTACCTGGTGGAAGAATGTTTTGAACTGATTGAAGCGATTAATGAAGATGATATTGATCATATAATGGAAGAATTAGGTGATGTATTATTGCAAGTGATGCTTCATAGTCAAATTGGGGAAGACGAAGGATTTTTTACAATTAATGATATAATTGAAGGAGTTTCCTCGAAAATGATTCGCCGGCATCCACATGTTTTTGGGGAAGAAACCGCAGATACTGTGGATGATGTAATGGACCATTGGCAAAAAGCAAAAAGTTTAGAAAAAGATCAAAAACAAGCTTCTATTTTAGATGGGATAAATAATGCGGCTCCTAATCTATTAAGAGCATATGAAATGCAGAAAAAGGCTGCGGAAGTAGGGTTTGACTGGCCAGAAGTAAATTCAGCCTGGGGAAAAGTTCACGAAGAAATAAAGGAATTTAAAGAAGAGCTTGCAAATGGCCATCATCCTGAAATGGAAAAAGAGTTTGGTGATATTTTATTCTCTCTTGTTAATATTGGCAGATTTTATAAATTAGACCCTGAACTAGCGATGTACCAAACAAACCAGAAATTTATTCGGCGTTTTCGCTCTATAGAAGAACAAGTAAAAAATAGCGGGAAGGCCTTTCATGAGTTAAGCTTAGATCAACTGGATGAATTTTGGAATGAGGCTAAAAAGAAAGAAAGGCAATAATGGAGGGATAAACTTGCGCTTAGACAAATTTTTAAAAATATCAAGATTAATAAAACGAAGAACATTGGCAAAAGAGGTTGCAGATCAAGGCAGAATTTTAATAAATGGTCAGCAAGCAAAAGCGAGTTCAAATGTGAAAGTAGGAGATGAACTCCAGGTTCGTTTTGGACAAAAAGTAGTAACGGCAAAAGTGGAATTATTGCAGGATTCAACTAAAAAAGAAGATGCTGCAAATATGTTTACCATCCTAAAAGAAGAAACATTATCTTAAGTTTATAGCTACTTAAAAAAGGGAAAGAAATAGTATCTTTTGGTTAGTAATAAGTAATGCTCCGTTTTGAAAGCTTGTTCTAATTTCTTTAATCTCTCATACAATAATACAAGTAGATTGTACTATTGATTGTGAGGGATAAAAAATGAGCCAAAATTATGAGTCAAATACACTGAAAAGCAACACAGTAGAACATGATGTTATAATGAGGGGAAGAAAGCTTTTAGATATTACTGGAGTAAAGCAAGTGGAGAGTTTTGATAATGAAGAGTTTCTCTTAGAAACGGTTATGGGTTTTTTATCTATACGAGGGCAAAATCTTCAAATGAAAAACTTGGATGTAGAAAAAGGTATTGTGTCTATTAAAGGCAAGGTTTTTGATTTAGTATATGTAGATGAGCAAAATGGAGAAAAAGCTAAAGGATTCTTTAGCAAGATATTCCGATGACACTATCGGTGCAATTTATAACCATGCTGGCGATGGTTGGCATGGGTTTATTCTTTGGATTATGTTTCGATACGTATCAATATTTTTTAAAAAGACCTGAACGAAAAAGAGTCATCGTTTTTATCCATGATCTTCTTTTTTGGATATGTCAGGCACTGCTTATATTTTATGTTCTTTTTTTGGTTAATCAGGGAGAAGTACGTATTTATATTGTTTTGGCATTAATTTTAGGTTTTGCTTTTTATCAAAGTATTTTGAAAGCCCCTTATCTTCGTTCATTAAAACTTTTAATTTCTATTAGTGTCCAGTTATATTACTTTATTGTTAAATTATTGGTCAATATTGTGTACAAGCCGATTAAGTCATTGGTTTTATTTCTTGTTTCCATTATTATTATGCTATACAAGGGACTTATGGCACTGGTGAAATTCGTGTTAAGGGTATTAAGATTTATCGTAAAGATGCTATTTATGCCGATAAAATGGATCTTTACACTTTTATGGCTGATTATGCCGAATAAAGGTAAAAAACACGTCGAGCGTTTTTTTGATAAATTTGCAGGATATCCCAATAAAATAAAGAAGTATTGGATAACATGGATCTCAAATAGAAAAAAACGTGAATGAGGGGAGGAGCAGCGTATGAGTGCCATAAAAATAAAAAAACCAGATGTTGCAAAATTGCAGACAGACTATACAATACAACAAGAGGCAACTAGCATTAGCGCGACAAGAAGGAAGAAACTATTATTCCGCCGTCTAACCGTTTTTTTCCTCTTTGCCGCAGCTTTTGGATTTTTGATGATATCAACACTCATATCTCAAAGCTCCACACTGGAAGAGAAAACAGTAGAAAAGAAGAAGCTGGATGTTAGAATTGCTTCATTACAAAAACAGGAAAAGGATTTAAATGAACAAATTGCTAAATTAAATGATCAAGAGTATTTAGCAAAACTTGCTAGAAAAGATTTATTTTTATCTGAAAAAGGTGAAATAATCTTTAATATTCCTAATGAAAAAGGCGATAATAGTAAAAAATGAAGCATAATAAGGACGGCAGTTGTATTGACACCCTTTTTTTTCATTTTGTATAATATAATATAAGCATGATTTTTTTATATCCTTAAGGAGGCAAAACTTTTTTATGTCAATCGAAGTAGGCAGCAAGTTACAAGGAAAAGTGACAGGAATTACTAATTTTGGTGCGTTTATTGAACTCCCAGAAGGCGCAACAGGCCTTGTTCATATTAGTGAGGTCGCAGACAATTATGTTAAAGACATTAACGAACATCTTAAAGTAGGCGATCAAGTAGAAGTAAAAGTTATTAATGTGGAGAAGGACGGGAAAATTGGACTGTCTATTAAAAAAGCAAAAGACAGACCAGAAAGACCAGAACGACCAGAAAGACCACATTCACATGATCGCGGAGAAAGAAGAGAATCTAGAGGTGGATACTCAGGCAATTCTCAAAGACCACCACGTCATGCAAAACAGAATGAGAATCGTGTACCTAGAGAGAATTTTGAGTCGAAGATGGCACGTTTCTTAAAAGATAGTGAAGACCGATTAGCTTCTCTAAAACGAAATACTGAGTCTAAACGTGGGGGAAGAGGCGCTAGACGAGGGTAACTTGCTGCTGAATTTCTAATAAATAGCACGGTTTATCGTTTATATATTCCCGTAGCTTAAGCAAGCCGTGATGGCTTGCTTTTTTGTATGCGAAAATTTTAACAGGTAAAAAGAGGCGTTAATTTTGCAGTTAAGGATGGAGTATTTTAATCTGAAATCCTTTATTTGTTATTATTTTCCGTCTAAATAAGAAGGATCGTGTTTTCAGCTTTGTGTAAGGAATACTAGATTTCATAAAAAAAGCATATAAAAAAAGACTATAGAATTATTCTATAGTCTTTTTTGAAAAGATAGCGGCAGAGGGGATCGAACCCCCGACCTCACGGGTATGAACCGTACGCTCTAGCCAGCTGAGCTACGCCGCCATAATATAATATGAATGAGACACAAGATATATGATACAAAGCAAAGGACAAAAAGTCAATTCTTTTTTTATAAATAAGCCGTATATCTAGAATTTTGAGATGGATTAGAATCGCTACGTAAGATCGCCTTTTATCAAGTTAGCCACCCATGCTAATAAAGATTCGCACCATGGCGCATGAAAAGAAGCAACTTTCTATTTTATTTTATGGTCTAAGTTAGAAGCAGGGAGTAGGTGGAATACACGAAGACTCCCGTGGGAGGATCGGCACCCGCCCCATGGAAAGCGAAGTGTATTCCGGCTGCGGCCCCCCATTGAGACAGACAAATCCTTTTTTAGGGTAACCTACAAAGATATCTCAAATGAGAAGTTTATTATTTTAATAGAACTAATTTTTCCTTCATTTTATGACAAAAACATGCAGAAAAAGTAACATGTAGAAAACAAAGGGAGAAGTTTATTTTTCACATAAAGCAGATTAATCCAACTGATAAAGGAATATCGAAATATTTTAAACCCATTCCATTTTATCGAATTATGTTTTTTGCTGAAAAATTAAGTGAAAGAAGTCGAGTGAAAAAAAATAGCTCGTCCTCCATTTTGACAAACTTTTAAAAAAATACACTCTATAATTTTGAACAACGATACTGAGTAGGGAGTGTATATAAATGGAAAAAGTAGAAAGGGACTTAATCGACACAATAGGTGAAGTAGATTTTACAAAATCAAAACTGGGGTTGGGCGCTTTTTTTCAAAAAATTCATACTAAAATAGAAAACCTTTTTCTTGTTAAAGGCTATATGCTGTTCTTTATTGGGTTCTTATTAGGCAGAGCATTAATACTAGCGAAATTAACTCCATTTAGTCTCCCTTTCTTTGCAGCCGTATATTTAACGCGTAAAGAAAAGGCACCCATTGCTCTAGTAGGTTTAATAGGAGGAGCTGCAACACTCTCACTAAAAGAATCATTTTCTACCTTCATGCTTTCTTTTTTATTTTTAATTATTTTTAAGATTATAACGCGAGTGAAAAAAAACGAACAAAGTATGGTTCCGCTAATTGTATTATTGACTATATTGGGAGGCAGTTTATTAGAAGCTTATATTGTACAAGGCGAAATTACACTGTATGGCGGAATGATGTCTCTTGTAGAAGGTAGTTTAGGATATATATTAACACTTATTTTTTTACAGAGCCTTCCATTGCTAACCGTGAATAAACGGAGGCAAGCTTTAAAAACAGAGGAGATTGTCTGCCTCATCATTATGTTAGCGTCTGTTATGACTGGAACGATTGGTTGGACGGTGTATGATATGTCGATCGAACATATCATGTCGAGGTATTTGGTGCTTATCTTCGCCTTTGTTGCAGGAGCTACCATTGGGTCGACAGTAGGTGTTGTAACAGGATTAATATTCAGTTTAGCTAATATTTCTAGTTTCTATCATATGAGTTTGCTCGCTTTTTCGGGTCTTCTAGGAGGCTTGTTGAAAGAAGGAAAGAAGGCTGGGGTGGCATTAGGACTCTATATAGCAACACTATTAATTGGAATGTATGGGGAAGGTGGCGGAACTTTAACGGCATCCATTATGGAAACGACAGCAGCAGTTATCTTATTTATGCTAACACCTCAACTGCTAACGTCACGGATGGCTAAACATATTCCAGGAACAACCGAATATTCGTTAGAACAGCAGCAGTATATGCGGAAAATGAGGGATGTAACGGCACAAAGAGTTTCCCAGTTTTCTACTGTATTTCAGGCACTTTCGAACAGTTTTTCAGCTAGTAATACTTCTTCAGAAACGGATGACGGCGATCGGGAACTGGATTATTTCTTAAGTAACGTAACAGAAAAAACATGTCAAACTTGTTTCAGGAAGGAACATTGCTGGGCGAGAAACTTTAATACAACATATGATTATATGAAAGATATTATGACAGAAATGTCCGAAAATGATGGGAATATTTCAATGAATTTATCAAGAGAATGGGAAAAGCATTGTACAAGATCTAAAAAGGTAACAGATGCCATTCATCAAGAACTGACTTTATATCAAGCAAACCAAAAATTAAAAAAGCAAGTATTGGAAAGTAGAAAACTAGTAGCAGACCAGCTCTTAGGTGTTTCTGAGGTGATGGGGGATTTTGCTAAAGAGATCCAAAGAGAACGTGAAAATCATCATAAACAAGAGGAGCTTATATTAGAAGCCATACAGGAGTTTGGAATACACATTGAAAACGTGGAGATATATAGTCTAGAGCAAGGAAATGTCGATATTGATATTACCATTCCATATAACACAGATCATGGAGAATGTGAAAAATTAATAGCACCTATGTTATCAGATATTCTTGGAGAAACCATTATTGTAAATACAGAAGATGTATCTGCTTACACAAATGATTATAGTCATGCTACCTTCCGTTCAGCTAAAGCTTATGTCGTAGAAACAGGAGTTGCTCATGCGGCAAAAGATGGAGGATTTATATCGGGGGACAGCTATTCTACTATTGAACTGGGACTTGGAAAATATGCAATGGCAATAAGTGATGGAATGGGAAATGGGGAAAGAGCACATGTAGAGAGTGAGGAAACATTACAGCTGCTGCAGAAAATTCTTCAATCGGGAATTGAAGAACAAGTTGCCATAAAGTCTATTAATTCGGTTCTATCCTTGCGTACAACAGATGAAATATTTTCTACTTTGGATTTGGCAATGATTGACTTGCAAAATGCAGCAGTGAAATTTTTGAAAATTGGTTCCACGCCGAGTTTTATAAAAAGGGGTTCCACAATTGTGAAAATCCAAGCGAGTAATTTGCCTATTGGAATATTACAAGAATTCGATGTGGATGTTGTTAGCGAGCAATTAAAGGCTGGGGATATCCTTATTATGATGAGTGATGGGGTGTTTGAAGGTCCGAAGCATGTGGAGAACTTTGATGTATGGATGAAAAGAAAAATAAAAGAATTAAAAACAGACGATCCACAAGAAATATCCGATTTGATCATGGAAGAAGTAATTCGTTCCCGATCAGGGATGATAGAAGATGATATGACGGTACTAGTAGCAAAAATAAGCCATAATATTCCAAAATGGAAGTCGATCCCCGTTCGAGCATATAGCCAAAAGGCAAATTAATTGAAAGGAACAAAGCTGCTAAGCATTCCCTTAGCGAGTGGCAAATTGTATTCAGAGTGCGAATTGAATAAATATTATCTATCCGAAAATAGTCTAAAACAAAGAAAAGTATGTATAAATACTCCTTATTCCGTCGAAAATGGGACTAACTCATAAATGGAGGGGGAGTAAGCAATGAAAGCAGGAACACTTAAACAAATTTTACTTATTACAGATGGATGCTCAAATCAAGGGGAAGATCCAATAGCGATGGCTGCATTGGCGAATGAACAAGGGATAACAGTTAATGTTATTGGTGTTATGGAACATGATACGATTGAAGAACAAGGGATTAAAGAGATTGAGGGAATTGCCATGTCTGGTGGTGGAGTAAGCCAGGTAGTTTACGCCCAGCAACTAGCACAAACGGTTCAGATGGTCACAAAAAAAGCGATGACTCAAACATTGCAAGGTGTTGTGAATAAAGAACTGCAGCAAATATTAGGAAATTCAAAAACGGTAGAAGACCTGCCCCCAGAAAAACGTGGGGAGGTTATGGAAGTAGTAGATGAATTAGGGGAGACAGTGGAATTAGAAGTGTTGATACTAGTAGATACAAGTGCCAGTATGAAGCATAAGCTGCCAACAGTAAAAGAGGCATTGATTGATCTTTCATTAAGTTTAAATGCTAGATCGGGGGAAAATAAGTATTCGGTTTTTGTATTTCCCGGGAAAAAGAAAGAAGTCGAGAAACTGTTGGATTGGACACCAAGACTTGAGTCTCTCACTAGTATTTTTTCTAAACTTACAACAGGTGGAATAACCCCAACTGGCCCAGCGCTAAAAGAAGCGATCCATTACTTTAAGAATAAACGCTCATTAAGGAGCTTGATTTCACGTGGCGATGATGAATACTTCGAAGAGTCTATTTAAAATAAACCATGGTACTATTATTCAAGGAAAATGGCATAGAAACAAATATACCATCTTAAAAGAACTTGGTTATGGAGCAAATGGGACTGTTTTCTTGGCGGAATCCAAAATAGGACAAGTTGCTTTAAAGGTAAGTAGCAATGGGATGTCTATTATTTCCGAAGTAAATGTTTTAAAATCCTTTGCGAAGGTCCAAGGTTACAGCCTTGGACCTTCTTTGATGGATGTGGATGATTGGATTACTAACAGCGGAACAGTTTCCTTTTATGTAATGGAATATATCAAGGGGCCGGATTTATTAACATTTATCCAACATAAGGATAGCTCTTGGATAAATGTATTAATGATTCAGCTCTTAAAGGATTTGCAAGTTTTGCATGAGAATAATTGGGTATTTGGAGATTTAAAGCCAGAGAATTTAATTATTACTGGTCCTCCCACAAGAATTAGATGCATTGATGTAGGAGGAACGACCATCCAAGGGAGAGCAATCAAGGAATTTACTGAGTTTTTCGATCGTGGATATTGGGGAATGGGTACAAGAAAGGCGGAACCCACTTATGATTTATTTGCGGTTGCTATGATCATCATGAATATTGCTTTTCCAAGAAGGTTTAATAAAACCAATGGAGGTCTCAATCAATTAAAAACGATGATACAAAAGAATAATGATCTGCTGCCATATGAAGGAATATTATGTCAGGCTTTTACAGGAAAGTATACAAGTGCGAATGAAATGAGAAGAGATTTATTACACTTATCGAGTGGCACTCCTGTTAAAACGAGAGCCGCTGTGAAGTCATCTACTGTCAGAAGTAATAGAATAAATCAACAGGTGAAAAAGAAAAATGGTTCATTAAGCAGAAGTACGGTAGTGAAAAAGAAAAAAAAGGCAGGAGTACTTGAGTCCCTTTTTCTTATTCTTCTCATTTCTTTACTATACTTATTTTATATCTATGGACAGCTAACCTGATGTGGTTTAGAAATATCTGCCCGCCACGTGAAAAATGTTGGAAAGCGTAACTATTTTTGTTTAAGTTTTAAAGCGAAAGTAAAGAAAACCCCTTCCTTATTAGGAATAATTAGATGTTACTATGAATGAGAAGTAAGTATAAAAAAATAGAAAAGAGAATCTCTTTGAAAACCATGTATTAAAAGTGGTATTCTATAGTAATAATAGACTACATATAATCGGTTGAAAATATGAACAACTGGGTATGTAGAATAGAGAGAATGAAATAAGGAAGAATGGCATATGTTAGCACAAAAAGTAGAAACATATTTAGATGCGAGAGGATTAAGACTAGAAGGGAATAAAATTCTAATTGGGGTTTCAGGAGGTCCAGATTCGCTGGCATTACTTCATTTTCTTTGGAGCAAACAAACAGAATGGAATATCACTGTTATGGCAGCACATGTTGACCACATGTTTAGGGGAGAGGAATCACTGCAGGAAGCAAAATTTGTAGAAGCATTTTGTTTGAGAAAATCTATTCCGTTTGTGATGACAAGCGTAGATGTTCCACTCATTATTAGGGAAACCGGTGTGAGTTCTCAAATAGCTGCACGAAAATGTCGCTATTTGTTTTTTGAAGAAATGATGGAAAAGCATGGTATGAATTATTTGGCACTAGGTCATCATGGGGATGATCAAGTAGAAACGATTCTTATGAGACTAACAAGAGGAAGTACAGGTGAGTCAAGAGCTGGGATTCCGTTTACAAGACCATTTGGAAGAGGATCCTTGTTTCGTCCATTTCTTTGTCTCGAAAGGCAAGACATTGAAGCATATTGTTTAGAAAATGTACTAGACCCTAGAAGAGATCCAAGTAATGAAAAGGACGTTTATAGCAGAAATAGATACAGAAAATATGTTCTTCCTTTTCTTAAAAATGAAAACCGCCATGTAGCCCGGCATTTTCAACGCTTTAGTGAAGAATTACAAGAAGATGAGCGCTATTTAATGGAATTAACTATTGAGACATGGAATACAGTGGTAAGAAAGAAGAAAGATAATGAAATAATTGTTGACATTGATGTATTTCTTTCTATAGCTATTCCTTTACAAAGAAGATGTATTCATCTAATATTAAACTATCTTTATAAAAAGATACCTGCTTCATTATCCGCATTACATACAGATAAGATTATTACTTTGTTGAATAGTCCTCATTCATCTGGAAACATTAATCTCCCTGAAGGCTTAAATGTGGTTAAATCGTATCGATTAGCCCATTTTCAATTGAATTTTCTACCAGAAGAAACCTTTTATCATGAAATTTCAAAAATGGGAGAGATATTATTACCTAATGGGTACTATATTAAGGTAGAATGTAGAGACAGTAGACCACTGCTTGATGCTAACAGTATTCTTTTATGTCCAGAAGCTATCTCGTTTCCTTTAATTATTCGCACTAGAAGAGATGGAGATAGAATAAAGATAAAAGGAATGAATGGAACCAAAAAAGTGAAAAGTATCTTTATGGATGAAAAAGTATCCATTCAAAAAAGAAAGACCTGGCCTATTGTAACAGATAGCGAAAACAATATATTGTGGATACCGGGCCTGAAAAAATCAATTCATTCTTATTGTATTGGTAATAGTGGTTGTTATCTTTTAATAACATATAA
Source organism: Niallia sp. WK069_GA_01 (assembly GCF_983173855.1). Classification (NCBI taxonomy): domain Bacteria; kingdom Bacillati; phylum Bacillota; class Bacilli; order Caryophanales; family Bacillaceae; genus Niallia; species Niallia sp. WK069_GA_01. Next base: position 111,498 of record NZ_OZ470138.1, on the reverse strand, counting down.
AAAGCAATGATCTTCTAGGGGGCACACTTAATGAAACATGATATTGAAAAAATATTAATATCAGAAGAAGAAATTCAAGGAAAAATAAAAGACTTAGCATTTCAATTAACAGAAGAATATAATGACAAATTTCCATTAGCAATTGGTGTTCTTAAAGGGGCAATGCCTTTTATGGGTGATCTTCTAAAACGAATGGATACATATTTGGAAATGGATTTTATGGATGTATCAAGTTATGGGAATTCTACTGTATCTTCTGGTGAAGTGAAGATAATCAAGGATTTAGATACGTCTGTTGAAGGCAGAGATATTTTAATCATTGAAGATATCATTGACAGCGGCTTAACACTAAGTTACTTAGTGGAGTTATTTCGTTATCGAAAAGCAAAATCAATTAAGATTGTAACACTGCTTGATAAACCAACTGGAAGAAAAGCAGATCTTCATGCAGATTATGTAGGATTTATCGTACCAGATGCTTTTGTAGTTGGCTACGGCTTGGATTATGCAGAGAAATACCGTAATCTTCCGTATATTGGTGTTTTAAAACCAGAAATTTATTCATCAAACAACAATTAATAGGGCAATTTAGAAAAACAGTAAACAAAAAGGTTAATTTCTTGAATTTACACAATTTTCTATGATACGATACACTATAGTTTGTTTACCGTGGGAGGAGGTAAGGGATGAACCGTATTTTCCGTAATACCATCTTTTATTTATTAATATTTTTAGTAATTATAGGTGTAGTAAGTTTTTTCAATGGAAATAACGAACCTACCAAGCATATATCCTATAATCAATTAATTAGTCATCTAGAAAAAAATGAAGTGAAGTCCATTACAACACAGCCTGAACGAGGTGTATTAGAAGTACGAGGACAATTAAAATCATATAAAAGTGATGAATATTTTGTCTCATATGTAACGAATAACGAAACTGTGCAGCAACGAATTGATAAAGCAGCACAAGAAGGAACGAGTACAGATGTACTTCCGGCACAAGAAACAAGCAGCTGGGTAACATTCTTTACTTCGATTATTCCGTTTGTGATTATTTTCATTTTATTCTTCTTCCTGCTTAACCAAGCCCAAGGCGGCGGCAGTAGAGTGATGAATTTTGGGAAAAGTAAGGCAAAGCTTTACAATGAAGAGAAAAAGAAAGTACGCTTTAAAGATGTAGCTGGAGCAGATGAAGAAAAGCAAGAGTTAGTAGAAGTAGTAGAATTTTTAAAAGATCCAAGAAAGTTTGCTGAACTTGGAGCAAGAATACCAAAAGGTGTTTTACTTAATGGACCTCCAGGGACTGGTAAAACATTATTAGCAAGAGCTGTTGCTGGTGAAGCTGGTGTGCCATTCTTCTCTATAAGTGGTTCAGACTTTGTTGAAATGTTTGTCGGTGTTGGTGCTTCCCGTGTTCGTGATTTATTTGAAACAGCGAAAAAGAACGCACCATGTATTATCTTTATTGATGAAATTGATGCTGTTGGTCGTCAGCGTGGTGCCGGTCTTGGTGGAGGGCATGATGAACGAGAGCAAACACTTAATCAGCTTTTAGTTGAAATGGATGGTTTTGGAGCGAATGAAGGAATTATTATTATCGCCGCTACAAACCGCCCGGATATTTTAGACCCGGCATTATTACGTCCAGGACGTTTCGACCGTCAAATCACGGTTGACAGACCAGATGTAAGAGGCCGTGAAGCAGTTCTGCAAGTTCATGCTCGCAATAAACCGCTAGATGCTAGTGTAGATCTTAAAAGCATTGCAATGCGTACTCCAGGTTTTTCAGGTGCAGATTTAGAAAATCTTCTGAATGAAGCAGCACTTGTTGCAGCTAGATCAGACAAGAAGAAGATCGATATGGAAGACTTGGATGAAGCAACGGATCGTGTAATTGCAGGGCCAGCAAAGAAAAGCCGCGTAATCTCGAAGAAAGAAAGAAATATTGTAGCATATCATGAGGCGGGTCATACAATAATTGGTGTTGTTTTAGACGAAGCTGATATGGTACATAAAGTAACGATTGTTCCTCGCGGTCAAGCAGGCGGTTATGCTGTTATGCTTCCAAAAGAAGATCGTTTCTTAATGACAAAACAAGAGCTTCTTGATAAAATCACTGGCCTATTAGGCGGACGTGTAGCAGAAGATATTGTATTTGGCGAAGTGAGTACAGGTGCTCATAATGACTTCCAAAGAGCAACGAATATTGCCCGTAAAATGGTAACAGAGTATGGAATGAGCGATAAGCTTGGACCATTGCAATTTGGTCAAGTTCAAGGGCAAGTATTCTTAGGAAGAGATTTAAATAACGAACAAAATTATTCCGATGCTATTGCATATGACATTGATCAGGAAATCCAAAGAATAATTAAAGAATCGTATGAAAAAGCAAAAACTATTCTTACGGAGAACCGCGAAAAATTAAATATCATTGCAGAAACGCTTCTAGAAGTAGAAACATTAGATGCTGAGCAAATTAACAGTTTGTATAAAGATGGAAAACTTCCAGACCGTTCTGCTAAATCGGAAACCATTTCATCTGGTGAAGATGATGTGAAAGTAAATATTAATATGAAAAAAGAAGATCAAGAGCCTAAAGAGGACCTATAATTTCTTTTTTTAAAAAAGGATGTGCATATGCGCATCCTTTTTGCATGAAAATGGGGACAAAACTGCATCTAAAAGAGCAAAATAAAGCAAGTTCATATTATATTTATAAATGATTTTGATATTTCATAACTAATAGGATATTATGTTATGGTAATCGACATATATAGAAATGAATCTGACTTATAAAGAGGTTGTTCAACTAAAAACACTCCCGTCCTTTGAGCAACGCTGAAGTCACCATATGCTGTGGAAGGCTGATGCTCTAGTTGATGTCGTCTCGAACTTCTAGGTCCTTTTTATCCGCCTTTTGAACATGCATTAAAAGCAAAATAGATGAAATTTATGGTTGCTACCGTTAGAATTTATAAAGCTGAATCTGTTATTAAGGTGGTTTTTAGATAGATTGATGTTCAAGGGAATCCGAGGAAGTGGAGTGAATCGGGTGAATTTCAGCTATAAAGTGAAAGGTCATTAAGTACTAATAATAAAAAAGTGGTGAAGGTTATGATTTTTGTTTTTGATATTGGAAATACAAACATTGTTTTAGGCGTGTATGATAATGATAAATTAAATCATCATTGGAGAATCGAAACGAATCGTTATAAAACAGAAGATGAATATGGTATGATCATTAAATCTCTGTTTGACCATGTAGGTTTGCGTTTTTCTCAAATTGATGGGATTGTTATTTCCTCCGTTGTTCCTCCGATTATGTTTGCATTAGAAAGAATGTGTGAAAAATATTTTCATCTAAAACCTTTAGTCGTTGAACCTGGAACAAAAACTGGTTTGAATATAAAGTATGATAATCCGAAAGAGGTTGGCGCAGATAGGATTGTTAATGCAGTCGCTGCTATTCATGAATATGGCAGTCCGTTGATTGTAGTGGACTTTGGAACTGCGACTACATTTTGTTATATAAATGAACAGAGGCAGTATATGGGCGGAGCAATCTCTCCAGGGATTAATATTGCAACAGAGGCCCTTTACTCTAAAGCGGCAAAACTGCCAAGAATAGAAATTGTACGTCCTGATGGAGTAATTGGAAAAAATACCGTTGCTGCCATGCAATCTGGAATTCTGTATGGTTATGTTGGGCAAGTTGAGGGTATTGTGAAACGAATGAAAGAGCAAAGTATTGAGAATCCTAAAGTTATTGCAACAGGTGGATTGGCTAACTTAATAAAAAAAGAATCCCATATAATTGATGTGGTGGATCCATTTTTAACATTAAAAGGCCTACAGCTGATTTATAAAAAAAACAAAGATAACATTAAATAATTTTTTGTTTGTGTAAGAAGAATAGTTTCTAAAAAGGAGTAATAATAAATGGGTGATTATTTAGTTAAGGCATTAGCGTTTAATGACCAAGTGAGAGCGTACGCAGTAAAAAGCACAGATATAGTGGCTGAGGCACAAAGAAGACATTATACTTGGCCAACAGCTTCTGCAGCGCTAGGAAGATCACTAACTGCTGCAGCTATGTTAGGAGCTATGCTAAAGGGCGATGAAAAGCTGACCGTAAAAATTGATGGCGGCGGACCTATTGGACTAATATTGGTAGATGGAAATGCAAAAGGAGAAGTTAGAGGATATGTAACGAATCCGCAGACACATTTCGATTTAAATGAGCATGGTAAATTAGATGTCAAAAGAGCAGTAGGAACAGAAGGAACATTATCAATTGTAAAAGATATTGGGATGCGTGATTATTTTACAGGTCAAGTACCGATTGTTTCTGGGGAATTAGGAGAAGATTTTACTTATTACCTAGTAACATCTGAGCAAGTACCATCTTCCGTTGGAGTGGGGGTTCTTGTTAATCCTGATAACACGATATTAGCAGCTGGTGGGTTTATTCTTCAGTTATTGCCAGGTACAGAGGAAGAAACAATTGAAAAAATTGAAAAGCGTTTAGGCGAAATACCACCTATTTCTAAATTAATTCAAAAGGGATTAACACCTGAAGAAATTTTAGAAGAAATTTTTGGCAAAGAAAACATGAAGGTAATGGAAACAATGCCGGTTTCTTTTACTTGCACATGCTCTAAAGAAAGATTCTCTAATGCTATTGTTAGTCTTGGCAAAGAAGAAATAGACGATATGATTACAACCGATGGTCAAGCGGAAGCGCATTGTCATTTCTGCAATGAAAAATATATATTTACAAAAGAAGAATTAGAAACTCTTTCAGAAGAAGCAAAACGATAGGCATTTTTGATTTCATGGTTACAATATCCTAGCTATTGAAATCAGCACATGGCATGCTGAAAAGTCTTAAAATAGAAAAAGAAAAATCTAATAATAGTAAGAATAGGAAAAAGCATAGCGCACCCTGCTATGCTTTTTTTTTATTAGTGTAGGGTTTTTAACCAATTATTTCGTTTATTTAATAGTTTGTTTAATCGGAAGGAGAAAAATATGATAAAGATTAAAGAGGTTAGTCATTCATTTGAAATCGGAAAAAAAAATAAAAAAACCACTTATTCTGTGCTGAAAAACATTAATCTCGAAATAAAAAAAGGCGAAATTGTAACGGTTATAGGAAGAAGTGGATCGGGAAAGTCGACATTGCTAAATTTAATCAGTGGATTTATGCAAGCAAATGAGGGAGAAATATGGATAGATAATCAAAGAGTAACTGATTTCAATGAAGCAGCATTTGCTGATTTTCGTTTAAGGCATATAGGATTTATCTTTCAAAGTTTCCAACTCATCCCGAGCATGACTGCATTTGAAAATGTGCAGCTTCCTCTCATTCTTAAGGGGGAAGGAGAAAAAGAACGGAAAGAAAGAACATTAGAGGTATTAGAAAGAGTTGGTTTGCAAGATTTTGCTGACCATTATCCTAGTGAGCTATCTGGCGGGCAGCAGCAGCGTGTTAGTATTGCAAGAGCGTTAGTTGTGAATCCTCCGCTTATTTTAGCTGATGAACCAACGGGCAGCCTGGATAGTGATACAGAATCTGAATTATTAACCTTTATTAAAGACTTAAATCGTGACTTACACCTTACATTTTTAATCATTACACATGATGAAAAGGTCGCTAAAATAGGAGATCGTATTGTGCAAATAAGTGATGGGAATATAGTAGAGGAGGTTCACTCTGTATGAGATGGAAAGATCAAATTGCATTTGTTAAGCAAAATATGAAAAAAAATAAAACAAGGTTGTTTATGACCATTTTAGCAACGGCAATGGGATGTGCGTTTCTTATTGTGTTAGCTTCTGTAGGGTTTGGTTTAAATGAATCCATTGTAAAGCGAACAACAGAAAATCGAACGGTGACGAAGATAGAAGTCCCAGGTAAAAATGAAGGGGATAGTGAGGGATTAACAGATAAGGATATTCAGTATTTTGAATCCGTTGCACATGTGAAATCTGTTACAAGAAGACAAATGCTACAGCAACCAGGGGAGTATTCATTGGATTCATTTAAGATCACTCCCGATACTGTAGTTGCAAATATGCCTTCTGAAGTAAAAGCCGGTTTTGAACTATCAAAAGGCAGGCTCCCACAAAAGGATAATGAGGTAGTGGTCGGTTATCATTTTCTAGAGAACCTATTACCAGAAGGCATCGATTATAATGAGATTTATGATGAAAAGGGCCAGTTAAAAGATAAGTATCTTTATAAAGGTGAATTAATTGGAAAAGAAATTGAACTTAAGGTACATAAATCCGAGAAGGAATCAGAAGATAAAGAGAAAAAAATAACATTAAAAATAGTTGGATTAGGAAAAAAACCAACAAAAGACTGGATATATGATTATAATGTATATATTTCAGACAATATCTTAAAATCGATTGAAAGCTTTACAGGCACAAACAAAGGAGCATTAAAAGCATCGGGGGAAAGCGGTAATCAGCTAAGCGATGTAAGAGTGTATGACCAAGTAAGTATTTATGCAGAAAGATTAGAAAATGTTGAGAGTATATCTAAGCAGTTAGAGGATGAAAATTATTATGTGTATTCTGTTTTAAGCGAGTTAAAGGAAATCAATAAAGTGTTTGCTATCTTAAAAGTTGGCTTAATTTTTATTGGCACTATTGCTATTATTATCGCATCCATCGGTATTTATAATACGATGACAATGTCTGTTACGGAAAGAGTGCCAGATATTGGAATTATGAAAGCCTTAGGGGCAAACCCAGTTATTATAAAAAAAATATTCCTTTTAGAAAGCAGTTTTATTGGGCTGATTGGGGCAATTGTTGGTACGATTGTTTCCTACGCCATTAGTTATTTAGTGAATTTTATTATTCCTATTGTTGTTAAGAGTTTCTTTAATGAAGATATTCCAACTGGATTCACATTTAGTTATATTCCAATAAGTCTGCCGCTTATCTGTATAACTATTTGTTATGCAGTTACTATAATCTCCGGATTACGACCAGCAAGAAGGGCAACAAAGGTAGATGTATTAAAAGCATTAAGAAGAGAAATATAAAGTGAACCTTCCATTCAGTGGGGATTTTGTTTTTCTTTGTTAAGGTGGGATAAATAAAAAAAGATAGATTAAAAATGCATATATGGACCAATGCCTGTCTTGTTTCGTGAAGTTTTTCTTTTTTTAGTGTTAAAATAAAATGAACAGGGATCACAAATGATTTCTGAGTAAATTGTGAATTTTTCGAAAAACCTTGTATAGTAATTGACAAAAAGAGGATTAATTGATAAATTACTTATACAAAACCAATTAAATTACTCGGATTAAGTGTAAAAGGGGAGAAAATAATGTCACGTATAGCTAATTCTATTTTGGATCTTATCGGTCAAACACCTATAGTAAAATTAAATCGTCTAGTAGAAGGTGAAAGTGCTGATGTTTATCTAAAACTTGAGTATATGAACCCTGGAAGCAGTGTAAAAGACCGTATTGCTCTTGCAATGATTGAGGCTGCAGAACAAAGTGGAGAGTTAAAAAAAGATAGTACTATCATTGAACCAACAAGTGGAAACACTGGTATTGGATTAGCAATGGTTGCAGCAGCAAAAGGATATAAATCCATTCTTGTAATGCCTGAAACAATGAGTTTAGAAAGACGCAATTTATTAAGAGCATATGGCGCTGAGCTTGTGCTGACACCTGGCCCAGAAGGTATGGGCGGAGCGATTCGCAAAGCAGAAGAATTGGCAAAAGAAAACGGCTATTTTTTACCACAGCAATTTAAGAATCTTTCTAATCCAGAAGTACATAGAAAAACAACTGGTCAGGAAATTATTTCTGCGTTTGGCGATGATCAATTAGATGCATTTATCGCTGGTATCGGCACAGGAGGTACCATTACTGGTGCTGGCCAAGTATTAAAAGAAAAATATAAGGATATAAAAATATATGCGGTAGAACCATCTGATTCTCCTGTTTTATCTGGAGGAAAACCAGGTCCTCATAAAATCCAAGGAATTGGAGCTGGCTTTGTTCCTGAAACGTTAAATAGTGAAATTTATGATGATATTATTCAAGTAACGACAGAGCAAGCATTTGAATATGCTCGTCGTGCTGGAAAAGAAGAGGGAGTTTTAGGTGGTATCTCTTCTGGTGCTGCTATTTATGCAGCATTGAAGGTAGCGAAAGAACTAGGAAAAGGGAAAAAAGTATTAGCAGTTATTCCAAGTAACGGTGAGCGCTACTTAAGTACACCATTATATCAATTTGATGAAGCGTAAGATTTTTTATTAGATAGTTGGAAGTTTTACAGAGGACAAGCAGTTAATATACTGCTTGTTTTTTGTCGTCAAGGGAATGTTAATAGCTCTTGTGATCTTATAGATAGATTTAATACTTATAGGAAAAGAAGAAGGAAATTGTTATATAATTTCATTTAGGGTATATAAAAACAGTTAGAGTAAGTAGTAAAATTAAGGTGATATGGAAACATGACTGGGTGATGTACTGTATGAAAGCATATATTCGGAGTTAGTGCGAAATTATAATCGATACAAGTACTAGGTAGGAGAGCCCGGTTAATTCATCATCTGAAAAGGAGTGTCGAAGTGCCTTATTTTTTTCTGTTGATAACTGCGCTTATAGCTGGAATGGCTTTACCTGTTCAAACAGCTGTTAATGCGGAGCTGCGCGCGGCTGTCATTTCTCCATATCTAGCAGCAATGATTTCTTTTCTAGTAGGAGCTGCAGTATTATGTGGGCTGTCACTAGCAATTGATCATACGATTATTCCAAATCGAACAGTGTTTACAAAACCATGGTGGATTTGGATTGGCGGGGCATTAGGAGTAATGCTTGTTTTAGCAAATGTAATACTAATGCCACAAATAGGTTCTGCTCTTACTGTGGGATTAACATTAGCAGGACAATTAATTATTGCGATCATTATTGATCATTTTGGCTGGTTTCATCTTCCTGTACACGAAATAAATATTCCGAGGATTATAGGTGTTTTGCTTATTTTAGTAGGAATCTTTTTGGTGCAGCGATTTTAAGGATGCAAGAAGAGAACGTATAAGGGATGTGTGACAAGCAGGGCAGGAATGCCTTGCTTTATTCATATTGTCGAATGTATTTATTTTAAGTTAGATTACATTCTAGTGCAGGTATCTAACTTTTATGAAAAATAACGTTATTAATTTTTTTGTTTTTCTCCCTATTCATCATGTATGATGAAAAAAGAGAAAATTTAAGGAGCGAAAAGTTAGTGAAACAGTATAAGGTTTATAGTAGAAGTGTGTCTTTTTCGTATGAACATTTTTTTAAGCAATTTCTTTATGTGTCAAAAAATAAAGAACAATATGTATTATTAGAAAGCGGCAGAGGAGGAAGATACAGTATTGCTGCAATAAATCCCATTATTTCTATGATAGGGAAAGATAATAAACTCGCAGTAACAGAAGATGGTCATACAGAAACGATGGAAGGCAATCCGCTCCACTTAGTAAAAGATGTATTACGACAATATCAAGTAGAAACTATTACGGATCTTCCTGATTTTCAAGGAGGAGCAATAGGGTTTTTAAGCTATGATTATATTCGTTATATGGAAAGACTGCCTGATGAAACAATAGATGATTTAGAAATTCCGGACGTGTTTTTTCTTCTTTTTAATGAATGGTATGTATTTGACCATAAGAAAAATCAATTATGGTTTATGGCATTATATGAAGAAAGTCAATATGAAGCTGTGCAAAAAGAAACAGAGGATCGAATAGAACAATGGCTGGAAATGGTGGAGCAGGAAGTACATGCTGCGAATTCAGAAAAAACAGACGGATTGGAAGTGTCGATTAAGGACAATGAGTTTCAACGCTCCGTTCGCAAAATTCATGATTATATTGCCCAGGGAGATGTATTTCAAGTGAATTTATCCGTTAGGCAAACAAAATTATTACAAGTTCCTGCAATGGAAGTGTACAAGCAATTGCGTATTCTGAATCCTTCTCCCTATATGGGATATTTTCATACACCAGATTTTCAGCTTGTGTGTGGATCACCAGAGCTATTAGTGAAAAAGAAGGGAACGGAGGTAAGCACAAGACCAATTGCCGGAACAAGATCCCGAGGAAAAGATGACAAAGAGGATCAACAGCTTGCAAATGAACTGATTGAGAGTGAAAAAGAACGAGCAGAGCATGTGATGCTAGTGGACTTAGAGCGCAATGATCTTGGTAAAGTCTGTACGTATGGTTCAGTTGAAGTAGATGAATTTATGGTGATCGAGAAATACTCCCATGTTATGCATATTGTCTCGAATGTGAGAGGAACGCTCGCTGAAGATAAAGATGAATATAATTTAATCGACAGTATGTTTCCAGGGGGAACGATAACGGGTGCACCTAAGGTTAGAACAATGGAAATTATTGAAGAATTAGAACCGGTGAAAAGAGGGCCTTATACAGGCTCATTAGGTTGGATTGGATTTAATGGAGATGTGGAATTAAATATTATGATCCGCACGATGCTTGTAAAAGATCAAAAAGCATATGTGCAAGCAGGTGCAGGAATCGTGATTGATTCTGTTCCTAGCAATGAATACAAAGAATCGATGAAAAAGGCACGTGCGCTTTGGAATGCAAAAGAATTAGCTGAGAGACATAAGGGGTAAACGCCATGATTTATATGATTGATAATTATGATTCATTTACTTATAATCTTGTTCAATATTTAGGTTCACTAGGAGAAACGCTTGTTGTTAAAAGAAATGATCAAACTTCTATCCAAGAGATAAGAAAAAAGAATCCTGACTATTTGATGATTTCACCAGGACCGTGCAGCCCAAATGAAGCGGGGATCAGTTTAGAGGCAATTACGGCTTTTTCAGGAGAAGTTCCCATATTTGGTGTGTGCTTAGGTCATCAATCTATCGCACAAGCTTTTGATGGGGATGTTGTCCAAGCGGAGAACTTAATGCACGGAAAAGTATCAAATATGTACCATGATGGAAAAACAATCTTTGCAGGTCTGCCAAACCCGTTTCCAGCGACAAGGTATCATTCTTTATTAGTGAAAAAAGAGACGCTTCCTTCCTGTTTTGAAGTTTCTTCTTGGACAGAAGAAGGAGAAATTATGGCAATACGCCATAAGGAGCTGCCAATTGAAGGGGTGCAATTCCACCCAGAATCGATTATGACCACAGCAGGAATGGAACTTTTAAAGAACTTTGTTACTTATTATTCAAAAGACGGAAAAGAGTAGGCTATGTATATTTATATAAATGGAAGCATTGTTAAGCAAGAAGAGGCGGTTATTTCGGTTTTTGATCATGGTTTTATGTATGGATTAGGTTTGTTTGAAACATTTCGTATTTATGATGGTCATCCCTTTTTACTGGATGACCATTTAGAACGTTTAAATAGAGGGTTAAAGTTATTAAATATTGATCAGTTTTTTATAAGGGAAGATGTAAATAACATCATACAAGCTTTATTAAAAAAGAATGACTTAAAAAACGCATATATTCGATTTAATGTATCGGCTGGAAGTGGTGCAATTGGTTTGCAAACAGATCCTTATATGCAGCCGAATATCGTAATGTTTATAAAACCATTGCCAGAGGCAGGTGGGATGATAGAAAAACAGGGGGAGGTTTTGACTATTCCCCGCAATACCCCGGAAGGAAACGAAAGGTTAAAATCTCATCACTATTTGAATAATATTCTAGCGAAACGGGAAATTGGTTCAGGCTTGGAGATCGAGGGGGTATTTTTAACAAAGGAACAGCATTTAGCAGAAGGTGTTACAACTAATTTGTTTTGGGTGAAGAATAATATTCTTTATACCCCATGTATAGAGACTGGCATTTTAAATGGAATAACTAGACAGTTCATTATGGCATATGCAAAACATATAGGAATGACAGTAGAAGAAGGTTTTTATTTCATTGAAGAGGTGAAACAAGCAGAAGAAGTATTTGCTACAAACTCTATCCAAGAAATCATTCCGCTCAAAAGCATTAATAACCATTTATTTGATGGTGCAGTAGGGAAAGTGGTATCTTCTTTTCATAAAGAATATCGAAGACTTTCCGGTTCGTTATGGTCAATCAAAGAGATGGAGGGAAAATAATATGATATTAAAATGTGGGCCACACTCTCTCAACTATAAGGAGAAAACACTGATAATGGGGATTTTGAATGTAAATCCCGATTCGTTTTCTGATGGAGGGAAGTATAAAGAAAAAGATAAAGCCGTGCAACATGCTTTAGAAATGGTGGAAAACGGAGCGGATATTATCGATATTGGGGGAGAATCTACAAGACCAGGGTATGTCGAAATTTCAGCAGAAGAGGAATTAGAAAGAGTGATTCCTATTATTGAGGTCGTTTCTAAAGAGGTCAATATACCAATATCAATTGATACCTATAAAGGCAAAGTAGCAAAAGAGGCATTAAAAGCTGGTGCTCATATAATCAATGATATTTGGGGAGCGAAAAAGGATCCCGCAATGGCAGCAATGGCAGCAGAGAAAGGCGCACCGATTATTTTAATGCATAATCGAGATAATCAGCATTATTCTAATTTTATAGAGGATGTATTATCCGACTTATCGGAGAGTATAGAGATTGCAAAGACTGCTGGAGTAAAGGATGAAGCAATTATATTAGATCCAGGAATAGGGTTCGCCAAAAATCTAACGTATAATTTAGAAATGATGCGACATTTAGATAAACTAGTAGAACTTGGATACCCAGTCTTACTTGGAACATCCAGAAAGTCGATGATCGGACATATCTTAGATTTACCTGTTTCCGAAAGAGTGGAAGGGACTGGCGCAACCGTTTGTTATGGCATTCAAAAGGGTTGCCAAATAATTCGTATTCATGATGTAAAGGAAATGGCTAGAATGGCAAAAATGATGGATGCTTTAATGGAAAAGGGGAAATACAGTGGATAAGATACGCTTAACAAAAATGGAGTTTTACGGTTATCACGGAGTATTTCCAGAGGAAAATAAACTGGGACAACGTTTTATAATAGATTTAGAGGTTGAAGCAGATTTAAAGGAAGCGGGTGAAAGTGATAACCTGAAATATTCCGTTAATTATGGTCAGCTTTACTTTGATGTGAAGGAAATAGTAGAAGGAGAACCATTTCAGTTGATTGAAGCACTTGCTGAAAATATAACAAAAAAACTTTTGAACAAATATAGTAGACTTGAAAGTGTACGTGTTGCAGTGATAAAGCCTGATCCACCAATTCCAGGCCACTATGAGTCTGTATCTGTTGAAATTTTGAGGACAAGACAATGAATAATACCGCATATCTTTCCCTTGGTTCTAATATAGGAAACAGACTAGAGTTTTTAAAAGACGCTGTTTATTTGCTAGCGAAACATGCAAAAATAAATGTAGTAAATATTTCATCTATTTATGAAACGGATCCGGTTGGACTTAAAGAGCAGGAACTATTTTTAAATATCGTTTTGCATATTAGGACTTCGTTAGATCCGTATTCCCTGTTAGAAGCCTGTCAGCATATTGAAAATGAACTTGGAAGAAAAAGGATAATTAGGTGGGGGCCGCGAACGATAGACCTTGACATTTTATTGTATAATCAAGAAAATATAGAATCAGAGAAATTAAATATTCCACATCCAAGAATAGAAGAGCGGGCGTTTGTAGTGATTCCTTTATTGGAAATTGCTGAAGCTGTCCTATTGCCTAATAAACAAGCACCTTTAAAAGATTGCACAAAGTTTTTGCGGGATAAAGAAGGAGTAAGGATATGGAGACAACAGAAAAATGGGGAAGACGTATTCGCGCTTTTCGAAAATTAAAGGGATATACGCAAGAAGGTTTGGCAAAAGAACTTCTTGTCTCAGTTTCTATCCTTGGAGAGATTGAACGAGGAAACCGAATGCCTTCCGATGACATGATAGATCTAATTGTAAAAGTTTTAAATATAAGTAGAAAAGAATTAGAGCCTAATTCAAACGAACAAAAATAGTAAAAGGAGGTTAGAACCATTGTTTAAAATAGGTAACGTAGAAATGCAAAACCAAGTAGTGCTGGCTCCGATGGCAGGTATTTGTAACTCAGCATTTCGTTTAACGGTTAAAGAATTTGGCGCAGGTCTAGTATGTGCTGAGATGATTAGTGACAAAGGGATTGTTTTAAAAAATAAAAAAACATTGAATATGTTATATATAGACGAAAGAGAAAATCCGCTGAGTTTACAAATATTTGGAGGAGAAAGGGAAACACTTGTCGAAGCAGCACAATTTGTTGATAAAAATACAAATGCCGATATTATAGACATTAATATGGGGTGCCCAGTCCCTAAAATCACAAAATGCGATGCAGGAGCAAAATGGCTTTTAGATCCAAATAAGATTTATGAAATGGTTGCATCTGTTGTAGATGCGGTAGATAAACCTGTTACAGTAAAAATGCGTATGGGCTGGGATGAAGACCATATTTATGCAGTAAAAAATGCTCAAGCAGTAGAACGAGCTGGAGGAAGCGCTATATCACTTCATGGCCGTACACGTGTGCAAATGTATGAAGGAAAAGCAAACTGGGATATTATTCGGGAAGTAAAACAATCAATTAATATCCCTTTAATTGGAAATGGAGATGTTCAAACTCCACAAGATGCGAAAAGAATGTTAGATGAGACTGGCTGTGATGGCGTAATGATAGGAAGAGCAGCGTTAGGAAACCCATGGATGATCTATCGTACAGTCAACTATCTACAAACGGGCGAACTAATGGAAGAACCATCTACACGTGAAAAAATAAAAGTGTGCATTTTGCACTTAGATCGTTTAATTTCTTTAAAGAATGAAAAGGTTGCAGTAAGAGAAATGAGAAAACACGCAGCATGGTACTTAAAAGGGATAAGAGGAAATGCAAAAGCGAGAAACGGAATTAATGAATGCGACACACGAGAACAACTGGTAACGCTGTTAAATAATCTCGTAATAGAAGAAGAACAAAAAGAAAAGGAAATATACGTAGGCTAGTTTTGACATTTTCTGTTTCTATCTTCTATAAATATGTGTTGAAAATAGCTGTCGGTGAAAAATCTGACAGTTTTTTTTCTTTTTTAGTGTCTGTAATCCCGACATTGTGTAGAATAATAAAGTATGTATAAAAATTTACGATTCCTTTTTTAGGTAATCATACATAAAAAAGATTGTGGAGATGATTAAAAATGAGTCATGAAGAATTAAATGACCAGTTACAAGTTAGACGCAACAAAATGAATGAGCTGCGTGATCAAGGAGTAGATCCATTCGGCAAACGCTTTGAAAGAACAAACTTATCGGAGGAGCTTAAGCAACAATACAATTCTTTTGAAAAAGAGGAATTAGAAGAAAAAGCGGTTAAAGTTACACTTGCTGGAAGAGTGATGACGAAAAGAGGAAAAGGAAAAGCTGGTTTTGCCCACATTCAAGATCTTGAAGGACAAATTCAATTATATGTTCGAAAAGATAATGTTGGAGAAGAGCAGTATGCTATCTTTAATTCAGTTGATTTAGGGGATATTGTCGGAGTAGAAGGTGTTTTATTCAAAACAAACGTTGGTGAGCTATCTATTAAAGTGAAAGATTTTACTTTATTAACAAAAGCACTTCGCCCACTACCAGACAAGTTTCATGGTTTAAAAGATATCGAGCAACGCTATCGTCAACGTTATTTAGATTTAATTGCAAGTGAAGAAAGCAGAACTACTTTTATACTTCGCAGTAAAATAATCCAATCTATGCGCAGATATTTAGATGACCATGGTTATTTAGAAGTAGAAACACCGATGATGCATTCTATTGCAGGGGGAGCATCTGCACGCCCGTTTACTACACATCATAATGCATTGGATATGCCGCTTTACATGCGTATTGCGATTGAGCTTCACTTGAAACGATTAATTGTTGGTGGATTAGAAAAAGTATATGAAATTGGCCGGGTTTTCCGTAACGAGGGAGTTTCTACTCGTCATAATCCTGAATTTACAATGATTGAATTGTATGAAGCATATGCGGACTATCGTGATATCATGAGCCTAACAGAAAACTTAGTAGCACATATTGCGCAAGAAATACACGGCTCTACAACAGTTCCTTATGGAGAATACGAAGTAGATCTTAAACCGGAATGGACAAGACTTCATATGGTAGATGCTATTAAGCAATATACTGGTGTTGATTTCTGGCCAGAGACAAGCCTGGATGAAGCTAGAAAGTTAGCAAAAGAAAACGGTATTGAGATTAAAGATAACATGGCTTATGGTCATATTATTAACGAATTCTTTGAACAAAGAGTAGAAGAGAAATTAATCCAGCCTACTTTTATTTATGGACATCCTGTTGAAATTTCTCCATTGGCAAAGAAAAATGAGGCAGATCCACGTTTTACAGACCGTTTTGAGTTATTTATCGTAGGTCGCGAGCATGCTAATGCTTTTACAGAGCTTAACGACCCGATTGATCAACGTGAAAGATTTGAAGCCCAATTAAAAGAGCGCGAGCAAGGAAATGATGAAGCTCATCTAATGGATGATGACTTTGTTGAAGCGTTGGAGTATGGTATGCCGCCAACAGGCGGATTGGGAATTGGCATTGATCGTTTAGTGATGCTGTTAACCAACTCTCCATCTATAAGAGACGTGTTATTATTTCCTTTAATGAGACATCGTTAATGAAAAAAGCAGAGTGCCGTGTATGGTGCTCTGCTTTTTTTCTTTATAAGAATAGAAACAGGAAAGTGAAGGAAGTGTTTATAAAAAGAAAGAAGGGAAAGGAGAACTAATTGGATCAAATATTTCATGACTATAGGGTGATAGATATAATTTTCGTTTTATAGTAAACTTGGAATCAAATTATAAGAATATTTTTTCTTTTAAAAAGTTGTTGCAACAACGCAAATAGGGTGGTATATTAATATCTGTTGCTGAAACAAGTTAGCAACAAACAAAAAAACTTTTAAAAAAGTGTTGACTCAGAAAAAGACTTCTGGTAATATTAAAAAGTCGTCTGATAGAGACATAAACAACAAAATTGCTCTTTGAAAACTGAACAAACAAAACGTCAACAATAAACGTTTATAACTAAGTTATAAACAAAACAAGTAACAAAAAGCTAGAGTTTAGCAATGAGCTAATCTTACTCTTATATGGAGAGTTTGATCCTGGCTCAGGACGAACGCTGGCGGCGTGCCTAATACATGCAAGTCGAGCGGACTTAAAAAGCTTGCTTTTTAAGTTAGCGGCGGACGGGTGAGTAACACGTGGGCAACCTGCCTGTAAGACTGGGATAACTTCGGGAAACCGGAGCTAATACCGGATAATCCTTTTCTACTCATGTAGGAAAGCTGAAAGACGGTTTACGCTGTCACTTACAGATGGGCCCGCGGCGCATTAGCTAGTTGGTGAGGTAACGGCTCACCAAGGCAACGATGCGTAGCCGACCTGAGAGGGTGATCGGCCACACTGGGACTGAGACACGGCCCAGACTCCTACGGGAGGCAGCAGTAGGGAATCTTCCGCAATGGACGAAAGTCTGACGGAGCAACGCCGCGTGAGTGATGAAGGTTTTCGGATCGTAAAACTCTGTTGTTAGGGAAGAACAAGTAGGAGAGTAACTGCTCGTACCTTGACGGTACCTAACCAGAAAGCCACGGCTAACTACGTGCCAGCAGCCGCGGTAATACGTAGGTGGCAAGCGTTGTCCGGAATTATTGGGCGTAAAGCGCGCGCAGGCGGTCCTTTAAGTCTGATGTGAAAGCCCACGGCTCAACCGTGGAGGGTCATTGGAAACTGGGGGACTTGAGTGCAGAAGAGAAGAGTGGAATTCCACGTGTAGCGGTGAAATGCGTAGAGATGTGGAGGAACACCAGTGGCGAAGGCGACTCTTTGGTCTGTAACTGACGCTGAGGCGCGAAAGCGTGGGGAGCAAACAGGATTAGATACCCTGGTAGTCCACGCCGTAAACGATGAGTGCTAAGTGTTAGAGGGTTTCCGCCCTTTAGTGCTGCAGCAAACGCATTAAGCACTCCGCCTGGGGAGTACGGCCGCAAGGCTGAAACTCAAAGGAATTGACGGGGGCCCGCACAAGCGGTGGAGCATGTGGTTTAATTCGAAGCAACGCGAAGAACCTTACCAGGTCTTGACATCCTCTGACACTCCTAGAGATAGGACGTTCCCCTTCGGGGGACAGAGTGACAGGTGGTGCATGGTTGTCGTCAGCTCGTGTCGTGAGATGTTGGGTTAAGTCCCGCAACGAGCGCAACCCTTGATCTTAGTTGCCAGCATTTAGTTGGGCACTCTAAGGTGACTGCCGGTGACAAACCGGAGGAAGGTGGGGATGACGTCAAATCATCATGCCCCTTATGACCTGGGCTACACACGTGCTACAATGGATGGTACAAAGGGCAGCAAAACCGCGAGGTCAAGCCAATCCCATAAAACCATTCTCAGTTCGGATTGTAGGCTGCAACTCGCCTACATGAAGCTGGAATCGCTAGTAATCGCGGATCAGCATGCCGCGGTGAATACGTTCCCGGGCCTTGTACACACCGCCCGTCACACCACGAGAGTTTGTAACACCCGAAGTCGGTGGGGTAACACTTTATGTGAGCCAGCCGCCTAAGGTGGGATAGATGATTGGGGTGAAGTCGTAACAAGGTAGCCGTATCGGAAGGTGCGGCTGGATCACCTCCTTTCTAAGGAAAATGGAATTTACATTCCATCACAGATTGTTGACGAGTTTGTTGTTCAGTTTTGAGGGAGCAATTCCTCGAAGTAGGTTGAAGTTAATTTTCAGCCACAAATTGTTCCTTGAAAACTAGATTATGTAAGAACCAAGAAAGAAACCGAGTAATCGCCATCTTAGATTCTCTATTTATAGTAGATAGTAGTCAAATACCATCTATCAAATAGCAGAAACCATGAGAACGAGGAGAAGCGAGTAGATCAAGGAAGCGACCGAACGAGCACCGGAGCGTACAACAGTACGTGAGGAGCAGAGTGAGAGAGCTGACGCAGAGATACGAAGCTTATCGTTGTTCGAAGTAAGTTAAGTTAGAAAGGGCGCACGGTGAATGCCTTGGCACTAGGAGCCGATGAAGGACGGGACTAACACCGATATGCTTCGGGGAGCTGTAAGTAAGCTTTGATCCGGAGATTTCCGAATGGGGAAACCCTCTATCCGTAATGGGATAGAATCTTTACCTGAATACATAGGGTACTGAAGGCAGACCCGGGGAACTGAAACATCTAAGTACCCGGAGGAAGAGAAAGCAAACGCGATTCCCTGAGTAGCGGCGAGCGAAACGGGATTAGCCCAAACCAAGAGGCTTGCCTCTTGGGGTTGTAGGACACTCAACATGGAGTTACAAAGGAACGGGGTAGATGAATAGGTCTGGAAAGGCCAGTCATAGAAGGTAAAAACCCTGTAGTTGAAACTTCGTTCCCTCCTGAGTGGATCCTGAGTACGGCGGGACACGAGAAATCCCGTCGGAAGCAGGGAGGACCATCTCCCAAGGCTAAATACTCCCTAGTGACCGATAGTGAACCAGTACCGTGAGGGAAAGGTGAAAAGCACCCCGGAAGGGGAGTGAAATAGATCCTGAAACCGTGTGCCTACAAGTAGTTAGAGCCCATTAATGGGTGATAGCGTGCCTTTTGTAGAATGAACCGGCGAGTTACGATTACATGCGAGGTTAAGTTGAGAAGACGGAGCCGCAGCGAAAGCGAGTCTGAATAGGGCGAATAAGTATGTGGTCGTAGACCCGAAACCAGGTGATCTACCCATGTCCAGGGTGAAGTCCAGGTAACACTGGATGGAGGCCCGAACCCACGCACGTTGAAAAGTGCGGGGATGAGGTGTGGGTAGCGGAGAAATTCCAATCGAACTTGGAGATAGCTGGTTCTCTCCGAAATAGCTTTAGGGCTAGCCTCAAGGTAAGAGTATTGGAGGTAGAGCACTGTTTGGACTAGGGGCCCCCATCGGGTTACCGAATTCAGACAAACTCCGAATGCCAAATACTTATCCTTGGGAGTCAGACTGCGAGTGATAAGATCCGTAGTCAAGAGGGAAACAGCCCAGACCACCAGCTAAGGTCCCAAAGTATACGTTAAGTGGAAAAGGATGTGGAGTTGCTTAGACAACCAGGATGTTGGCTTAGAAGCAGCCACCATTTAAAGAGTGCGTAATAGCTCACTGGTCGAGTGACTCTGCGCCGAAAATGTACCGGGGCTAAACGTATCACCGAAGCTGTGGATTGACATCAATAGATGTCAGTGGTAGGAGAGCGTTCTAAGTGCGTTGAAGCTAGACCGTAAGGACTGGTGGAGCGCTTAGAAGTGAGAATGCCGGTATGAGTAGCGAAAGATGAGTGAGAATCTCATCCACCGAATGCCTAAGGTTTCCTGAGGAAGGCTCGTCCACTCAGGGTTAGTCGGGACCTAAGCCGAGGCTGAAGAGCGTAGGCGATGGACAACAGGTTGATATTCCTGTACCACCTTATGAACCGTTTGAGTAATGGGGGGACGCAGGAGGATAGGGTAAGCGTGCTGTTGGATTAGCACGTCCAAGCAGTTAGGCTGGTAATGAGGAAAATCCCGTTACCATAAAGGCTGAGCTGTGACGGCGAGGGAAATATAGTACCGAAGTTCCTGATTCCACACTGCCAAGAAAAGCCTCTAGCGAGGTTCAAGGTGCCCGTACCGCAAACCGACACAGGTAGGCGAGGAGAGAATCCTAAGGTGAGCGAGAGAACTCTCGTTAAGGAACTCGGCAAAATGACCCCGTAACTTCGGGAGAAGGGGTGCTCTTTTGGGTGTTAAAGCCCGAGAGAGCCGCAGTGAATAGGCCCAGGCGACTGTTTAGCAAAAACACAGGTCTCTGCGAAGCCGTAAGGCGAAGTATAGGGGCTGACACCTGCCCGGTGCTGGAAGGTTAAGAGGAGGGGTTAGCAGCAATGCGAAGCTCTGAATTGAAGCCCCAGTAAACGGCGGCCGTAACTATAACGGTCCTAAGGTAGCGAAATTCCTTGTCGGGTAAGTTCCGACCCGCACGAAAGGTGTAACGATCTGGGCACTGTCTCAACGAGAGACTCGGTGAAATTATAGTACCTGTGAAGATGCAGGTTACCCGCGACAGGACGGAAAGACCCCGTGGAGCTTTACTGTAGCCTGATATTGAATTTTGGTACAGCTTGTACAGGATAGGTAGGAGCCTTGGAAGCCGGAGCGCTAGCTTCGGTGGAGGCATTGGTGGGATACTACCCTGGCTGTATTGACATTCTAACCCGCACCCCTTATCGGGGTGGGAGACAGTGTCAGGTGGGCAGTTTGACTGGGGCGGTCGCCTCCTAAAAAGTAACGGAGGCGCCCAAAGGTTCCCTCAGAATGGTTGGAAATCATTCGTAGAGTGTAAAGGCACAAGGGAGCTTGACTGCGAGACCTACAAGTCGAGCAGGGACGAAAGTCGGGCTTAGTGATCCGGTGGTTCCGCATGGAAGGGCCATCGCTCAACGGATAAAAGCTACCCCGGGGATAACAGGCTTATCTCCCCCAAGAGTCCACATCGACGGGGAGGTTTGGCACCTCGATGTCGGCTCATCGCATCCTGGGGCTGTAGTCGGTCCCAAGGGTTGGGCTGTTCGCCCATTAAAGCGGTACGCGAGCTGGGTTCAGAACGTCGTGAGACAGTTCGGTCCCTATCCGTCGTGGGCGTAGGAAATTTGAGAGGAGCTGTCCTTAGTACGAGAGGACCGGGATGGACGCACCGCTGGTGTACCAGTTGTCTTGCCAAAGGCATAGCTGGGTAGCTATGTGCGGAAGGGATAAGTGCTGAAAGCATCTAAGCATGAAGCCCCCCTCGAGATGAGATTTCCCATAGCGCAAGCTAGTAAGATCCCTGAAAGATGATCAGGTTGATAGGTTTGAGGTGGAAGCATGGCGACATGTGGAGCTGACAAATACTAATAGATCGAGGACTTAACTAAAAATGAAAAGCGAAAAACGCCTGTTTATCGGTGTTGTAGCTGGACAAAAACGATTAATTCGGTTCTTTCTTCTTACACATAATCTAGTTTTGAGGGAACAACTCTCAAAAACAAAATAGTCTGGTGGCGATAGCGAGAAGGTCACACCCGTTCCCATACCGAACACGGAAGTTAAGCTTCTCAGCGCCGATGGTAGTTGGGGGCTCTCCCCCCTGTGAGAGTAGGACGTCGCCAGGCATATTATATTGGAGGATTAGCTCAGCTGGGAGAGCATCTGCCTTACAAGCAGAGGGTCGGCGGTTCGATCCCGTCATCCTCCACCATATTTATTAGTAGACAAGCTGTATGAAAAATACCGGTATAGCCTTGATTGGTAGAGCACGATCGAATATAATCCCTCGAATTTACCACAGCAACGGAATTTAAATCTTGCCTATATATCCTATAATAGATAATATAAAATACAAATTGCCGGGGTAGCTCAATTGGTAGAGCAACTGACTTGTAATCAGTAGGTTGGGGGTTCAAGTCCTCTCGCCGGCACCATTTTATGTTGAGCCATTAGCTCAGTTGGTAGAGCATCTGACTTTTAATCAGAGGGTCGGAGGTTCGAATCCTCCATGGCTCACCATTTTTTTGTTTTAAATATGCGGGTGTGGCGGAATTGGCAGACGCACTAGACTTAGGATCTAGCGCCGCAAGGCGTGGGGGTTCGACTCCCTTCACCCGCATCCTTAAAAATTAATAAACGCGGAAGTAGTTCAGTGGTAGAACATCACCTTGCCAAGGTGGGGGTCGCGGGTTCGAATCCCGTCTTCCGCTCCAAAGACAATGCCGGGGTGGCGGAACTGGCAGACGCACAGGACTTAAAATCCTGCGGTAGGTGACTACCGTACCGGTTCGATTCCGGTCCTCGGCACCATTGTTTTTTATATGCGCCCGTAGCTCAATTGGATAGAGCGTCTGACTACGGATCAGAAGGTTATGGGTTCGACTCCTTTCGGGCGCGCCATATTTCGGGAAGTAGCTCAGCTTGGTAGAGCACTTGGTTTGGGACCAAGGGGTCGCAGGTTCGAATCCTGTCTTCCCGACCATTATAATGGGGCCTTAGCTCAGCTGGGAGAGCGCCTGCCTTGCACGCAGGAGGTCAGCGGTTCGATCCCGCTAGGCTCCACCAAATTATTTTGAAAAATATATTGACAAACCTTTCTGGTATTGTTATTATATAAAAGTTGCTTCTGATAGAAGTAACGAAATTGCTCTTTGAAAACTGAACAAACAAAACGTCAACAATAAACGTTTATAACTAAGTTATAAACACAACAAGTAACAAAAAGCTAGAGTTTAGCTTCGGAGCTAATCTTACTCTTATATGGAGAGTTTGATCCTGGCTCAGGACGAACGCTGGCGGCGTGCCTAATACATGCAAGTCGAGCGGACTTAAAAAGCTTGCTTTTTAAGTTAGCGGCGGACGGGTGAGTAACACGTGGGCAACCTGCCTGTAAGACTGGGATAACTTCGGGAAACCGGAGCTAATACCGGATAATCCTTTTCTACTCATGTAGGAAAGCTGAAAGACGGTTTACGCTGTCACTTACAGATGGGCCCGCGGCGCATTAGCTAGTTGGTGAGGTAACGGCTCACCAAGGCAACGATGCGTAGCCGACCTGAGAGGGTGATCGGCCACACTGGGACTGAGACACGGCCCAGACTCCTACGGGAGGCAGCAGTAGGGAATCTTCCGCAATGGACGAAAGTCTGACGGAGCAACGCCGCGTGAGTGATGAAGGTTTTCGGATCGTAAAACTCTGTTGTTAGGGAAGAACAAGTACGAGAGTAACTGCTCGTACCTTGACGGTACCTAACCAGAAAGCCACGGCTAACTACGTGCCAGCAGCCGCGGTAATACGTAGGTGGCAAGCGTTGTCCGGAATTATTGGGCGTAAAGCGCGCGCAGGCGGTCCTTTAAGTCTGATGTGAAAGCCCACGGCTCAACCGTGGAGGGTCATTGGAAACTGGGGGACTTGAGTGCAGAAGAGAAGAGTGGAATTCCACGTGTAGCGGTGAAATGCGTAGAGATGTGGAGGAACACCAGTGGCGAAGGCGACTCTTTGGTCTGTAACTGACGCTGAGGCGCGAAAGCGTGGGGAGCAAACAGGATTAGATACCCTGGTAGTCCACGCCGTAAACGATGAGTGCTAAGTGTTAGAGGGTTTCCGCCCTTTAGTGCTGCAGCAAACGCATTAAGCACTCCGCCTGGGGAGTACGGCCGCAAGGCTGAAACTCAAAGGAATTGACGGGGGCCCGCACAAGCGGTGGAGCATGTGGTTTAATTCGAAGCAACGCGAAGAACCTTACCAGGTCTTGACATCCTCTGACACTCCTAGAGATAGGACGTTCCCCTTCGGGGGACAGAGTGACAGGTGGTGCATGGTTGTCGTCAGCTCGTGTCGTGAGATGTTGGGTTAAGTCCCGCAACGAGCGCAACCCTTGATCTTAGTTGCCAGCATTTAGTTGGGCACTCTAAGGTGACTGCCGGTGACAAACCGGAGGAAGGTGGGGATGACGTCAAATCATCATGCCCCTTATGACCTGGGCTACACACGTGCTACAATGGATGGTACAAAGGGCAGCGAAACCGCGAGGTCAAGCCAATCCCATAAAACCATTCTCAGTTCGGATTGTAGGCTGCAACTCGCCTACATGAAGCTGGAATCGCTAGTAATCGCGGATCAGCATGCCGCGGTGAATACGTTCCCGGGCCTTGTACACACCGCCCGTCACACCACGAGAGTTTGTAACACCCGAAGTCGGTGGGGTAACACTTTATGTGAGCCAGCCGCCTAAGGTGGGATAGATGATTGGGGTGAAGTCGTAACAAGGTAGCCGTATCGGAAGGTGCGGCTGGATCACCTCCTTTCTAAGGAAAATGGAATTTACATTCCATCACAGATTGTTGACGAGTTTGTTGTTCAGTTTTGAGGGAGCAATTCCTCAAAGTAGGTTGAAGTTATTTTCAGCCGTTATAGGGTGGAAAGAAACGAACAGGTCAAGGAAGCGACCGAACGAGCACCGGAGCGTACAAAGGTACGTGAGGAGCAGAGTGAGAGAGCTGACGAAGAGATGTGAAGTTTATTTTCAGCCGTAATTGTTCCTTGAAAACTAGATTATGTATAGTAAGAACCAAGAAAGAAACCGAGTAATCGCCATCTTAGATTCTCTATTTATAGTAGATAGTAGTCAAATACCATCTACCAAATAGCAGAAACCATGAGAACAGGGAGAAGCGAGTAGATCAAGGAAGCGACCGAACGAGCACCGGAGCGTACAACAGTACGTGAGGAGCAGAGTGAGAGAGCTGACGCAGAGATACGAAGCTTATCGTTGTTCGAAGTAAGTTAAGTTAGAAAGGGCGCACGGTGAATGCCTTGGCACTAGGAGCCGATGAAGGACGGGACTAACACCGATATGCTTCGGGGAGCTGTAAGTAAGCTTTGATCCGGAGATTTCCGAATGGGGAAACCCTCTATCCGTAATGGGATAGAATCTTTACCTGAATACATAGGGTACTGAAGGCAGACCCGGGGAACTGAAACATCTAAGTACCCGGAGGAAGAGAAAGCAAACGCGATTCCCTGAGTAGCGGTGAGCGAAACGGGATTAGCCCAAACCAAGAGGCTTGCCTCTTGGGGTTGTAGGACACTCAACATGGAGTTACAAAGGAACGGGGTAGATGAATAGGTCTGGAAAGGCCAGTCATAGAAGGTAAAAACCCTGTAGTTGAAACTTCGTTCCCTCCTGAGTGGATCCTGAGTACGGCGGGACACGAGAAATCCCGTCGGAAGCAGGGAGGACCATCTCCCAAGGCTAAATACTCCCTAGTGACCGATAGTGAACCAGTACCGTGAGGGAAAGGTGAAAAGCACCCCGGAAGGGGAGTGAAATAGATCCTGAAACCGTGTGCCTACAAGTAGTTAGAGCCCATTAATGGGTGATAGCGTGCCTTTTGTAGAATGAACCGGCGAGTTACGATTACATGCGAGGTTAAGTTGAGAAGACGGAGCCGCAGCGAAAGCGAGTCTGAATAGGGCGAATAAGTATGTGGTCGTAGACCCGAAACCAGGTGATCTACCCATGTCCAGGGTGAAGTCCAGGTAACACTGGATGGAGGCCCGAACCCACGCACGTTGAAAAGTGCGGGGATGAGGTGTGGGTAGCGGAGAAATTCCAATCGAACTTGGAGATAGCTGGTTCTCTCCGAAATAGCTTTAGGGCTAGCCTCAAGGTAAGAGTATTGGAGGTAGAGCACTGTTTGGACTAGGGGCCCCCATCGGGTTACCGAATTCAGACAAACTCCGAATGCCAAATACTTATCCTTGGGAGTCAGACTGCGAGTGATAAGATCCGTAGTCAAGAGGGAAACAGCCCAGACCACCAGCTAAGGTCCCAAAGTATACGTTAAGTGGAAAAGGATGTGGAGTTGCTTAGACAACCAGGATGTTGGCTTAGAAGCAGCCACCATTTAAAGAGTGCGTAATAGCTCACTGGTCGAGTGACTCTGCGCCGAAAATGTACCGGGGCTAAACGTATCACCGAAGCTGTGGATTGACATCAATAGATGTCAGTGGTAGGAGAGCGTTCTAAGGGCGTTGAAGCTAGACCGTAAGGACTGGTGGAGCGCTTAGAAGTGAGAATGCCGGTATGAGTAGCGAAAGATGAGTGAGAATCTCATCCACCGAATGCCTAAGGTTTCCTGAGGAAGGCTCGTCCACTCAGGGTTAGTCGGGACCTAAGCCGAGGCTGAAGAGCGTAGGCGATGGACAACAGGTTGATATTCCTGTACCACCTTATGAACCGTTTGAGTAATGGGGGGACGCAGGAGGATAGGGTAAGCGTGCTGTTGGATTAGCACGTCCAAGCAGTTAGGCTGGTAATGAGGAAAATCCCGTTACCATAAAGGCTGAGCTGTGATGGCGAGGGAAATATAGTACCGAAGTTCCTGATTCCACACTGCCAAGAAAAGCCTCTAGCGAGGTTCAAGGTGCCCGTACCGCAAACCGACACAGGTAGGCGAGGAGAGAATCCTAAGGTGAGCGAGAGAACTCTCGTTAAGGAACTCGGCAAAATGACCCCGTAACTTCGGGAGAAGGGGTGCTCTTTTGGGTGTTAAAGCCCGAGAGAGCCGCAGTGAATAGGCCCAGGCGACTGTTTAGCAAAAACACAGGTCTCTGCGAAGCCGTAAGGCGAAGTATAGGGGCTGACACCTGCCCGGTGCTGGAAGGTTAAGAGGAGGGGTTAGCAGCAATGCGAAGCTCTGAATTGAAGCCCCAGTAAACGGCGGCCGTAACTATAACGGTCCTAAGGTAGCGAAATTCCTTGTCGGGTAAGTTCCGACCCGCACGAAAGGTGTAACGATCTGGGCACTGTCTCAACGAGAGACTCGGTGAAATTATAGTACCTGTGAAGATGCAGGTTACCCGCGACAGGACGGAAAGACCCCGTGGAGCTTTACTGTAGCCTGATATTGAATTTTGGTACAGCTTGTACAGGATAGGTAGGAGCCTTGGAAGCCGGAGCGCTAGCTTCGGTGGAGGCATTGGTGGGATACTACCCTGGCTGTATTGACATTCTAACCCGCACCCCTTATCGGGGTGGGAGACAGTGTCAGGTGGGCAGTTTGACTGGGGCGGTCGCCTCCTAAAAAGTAACGGAGGCGCCCAAAGGTTCCCTCAGAATGGTTGGAAATCATTCGTAGAGTGTAAAGGCACAAGGGAGCTTGACTGCGAGACCTACAAGTCGAGCAGGGACGAAAGTCGGGCTTAGTGATCCGGTGGTTCCGCATGGAAGGGCCATCGCTCAACGGATAAAAGCTACCCCGGGGATAACAGGCTTATCTCCCCCAAGAGTCCACATCGACGGGGAGGTTTGGCACCTCGATGTCGGCTCATCGCATCCTGGGGCTGTAGTCGGTCCCAAGGGTTGGGCTGTTCGCCCATTAAAGCGGTACGCGAGCTGGGTTCAGAACGTCGTGAGACAGTTCGGTCCCTATCCGTCGTGGGCGTAGGAAATTTGAGAGGAGCTGTCCTTAGTACGAGAGGACCGGGATGGACGCACCGCTGGTGTACCAGTTGTCTTGCCAAAGGCATAGCTGGGTAGCTATGTGCGGAAGGGATAAGTGCTGAAAGCATCTAAGCATGAAGCCCCCCTCGAGATGAGATTTCCCATAGCGTAAGCTAGTAAGATCCCTGAAAGATGATCAGGTTGATAGGTTTGAGGTGGAAGCATGGCGACATGTGGAGCTGACAAATACTAATAGATCGAGGACTTAACTAAAAATGATTAATTCGGTTCTTTCTTCTTACACATAATCTAGTTTTGAGGGAACAACTCTCAAAAACAAAATAGTCTGGTGGCGATAGCGAGAAGGTCACACCCGTTCCCATACCGAACACGGAAGTTAAGCTTCTCAGCGCCGATGGTAGTTGGGGGCTCTCCCCCTGTGAGAGTAGGACGTCGCCAGGCACTAAAAAAGGTACTCAATTATTGAGTACCTTTTTTGTATTGAAATTTATCTATTTTATTTAGATGAGTGAAGCTGCTAATTTTTTTACCAATTTCTAAAGAACAGTCAGTATCCTTCTTATCAAGATGCTCAAAATCCGAAAAAATTCTCCCGCTAGTGAGCTGAAACTCTCCCCTTAGAATATTCGCATTTCGATGAAGCACAAGGAAATTTATCCTTTTTATGTATAGAAGCAGGTAATAGAATTTAAACCAAGCTATACTGCTTACTTTATCTTATAAAAGGACTGAACAGATGGCAGTAAAGTGAAAATCAAAATGCCAATGCCAAGAAAAGAATAAATTAACTGTATAGTAGAAAAACTCTTTATTAAATATGCTTGTACGGTAATCCATATAATTAGTGCAAACCCAATATATAAAGAAAAATTCCAAGACCAATGTTTATCTTTAAAAACAGTTAAGCTGGAAATGCCATTCCAATTCCATTTGAAGAATAAAGCAACTGAAGTAACTATAGGACTAATCCCGAACAGAATGACTAAAATTATTCCAGGAATAGTAAAGTTAGGAAAAGGTGATGAAGACAATAAAGATAAGGGAAGTTGTAATAAATCACCGTTTGGTTGAATTAATAATGATATTCCTCCATAAAATCCACCAATGCCTAGAAATATATGAAGAAGCTGAAGAATTTTACAGATAAATTTATTGTTTATGTTCATTTTATCATAAAGACCTCTCTCTCTATTTCTATAGACTATATTCTATATCTGCATAGCAAATAACCTTTCTTGTCACAAAGAATTCATAATAAAATACATTCCATTTAAAAGTTATGATTAGTGGATTTTTATTAACAATGAACTAATTTATCCTTATGATTTTTTTGGAAGCAAAAGAATAAGAGAAAAAATGCTATTCGTCTTACTTGAAAATATAGAAAAATCAGACTATATTATAGATAACTCAATCTTTTATTATTGAAAATCCCCCCTTTGATATAAAGAAAAACAGGATAGAGGTTTGGGAAGTAATTAAAATGGGAAAATTAGTAGAACGTCTACGTTGCGATTGATAAGTAGTTTCATGTATAATTATAGTCAAATATAGTCAAAGTCAGAAGGGGGAGGCTGGGTGAGAAATATTTCGGATATAATTGAACACTACTTAAAAGAAGTACTGGAAATGAGCGAAAAATCATTAGTAGAAATAAAGCGAAGTGAAGTTGCTGATAAGTTTTCCTGTGTTCCCTCCCAAATAAACTATGTGATTAACACGCGTTTTACAATGGAAAAAGGATATGTTGTAGAAAGCAAACGAGGCGGCGGGGGTTTTATTCGTATCATGAAAGTGCAATCCTATGATTACGCTGATTTAATTGACCAATTATTAACCCTTATTCAAAGTCGTATACCTCAAAGCAGTGCGGAGGATGTTATTTATCGTCTAGTGGAAGAAGAGGTAATTAATAATAGAGAAGCAAAAATTATGCTTAGTGTAATTGACCGATCTGTTTTATATCTTGAATTGCCATATAGAGATGAATTACGAGCAAGAATATTAAAGGCAATGTTAACTACATTAAAATATAAATAAAACTCAGTTATGTGAGGTGAAAATATGATTTGTTCAGAGTGTAATATAAGACCTGCAACACTTCATTTTTCGAAAAGCATTAATGGAACTAAAACAGAATTTCATCTGTGTGAACAATGTGCAGCAGAAAAAGGTGAACTATTTATGATTAATGGTTCCTCTGGTTTATCGATTAATAGCTTATTAGCAAATTTATTAAATATAGAACCTAGTTTTCAGCAGATTAAACAAAATCCTTATAAAAAAGAGGAAGTATTACAATGTAGAACCTGCTCGATGACATTTCCTCAGTTTATAAAAATAGGAAGATTTGGATGTCCCAATTGTTATGAAACATTTAAGGATCAACTGCAGCCTGTTCTGAAAAGACTGCATGGGGGAAACATGGAACACAAAGGGAAAATTCCTGAAAAAATTGGCGGTCATATTTTAATAAAAAAAGATATTGAAAAATTAAAAGATGAGCTTAAAGAGTTAATCAACAAGGAAGAGTTTGAAAAGGCAGCAGAGATTCGGGATGAAATAAGAGAGAAAACAAAGCAGTTATTAGCGTTTAATAAGGGAGGCGATTAAGGGTGTCTTTGGAAAAATTTATAAACAAGTCAAAAACATCCTGGATGTGTTCAGACGGTCCTGATTCTGACATTGTATTAACCTCTCGAATTAGATTAGCTAGAAATATAAAAAAAATAAAATTTCCGATTTTGTTTTCTAATGAGGAAGCTGCTGAAGTAATTCAAGCGGTGAAAAATCAATTAAAGGATCAGGAATCTTTAGGTATAGGCGATTTAGAATTACTTTATATGGATGATCTTCAAGGATTGGAAAAAAGTGTTTTAGTAGAAAAACATTTAATCAGCCCCCAGCTTGCAGAAGAAGCTGCATTTGGAGCATGTATAATTTCAGATAATGAAGAAATTAGCATTATGCTTAATGAAGAAGATCATATTCGTATTCAATGCATTAAGCCAGGATTGCAGCTTTTAGAAGGGTTAGAATTAGCGAGTAGGATTGATGATTGGTTAGAACAGCAAATTGATTATGCGTATCATCTCGAAATGGGCTATTTAACAAGTTGTCCAACAAATATTGGAACAGGTTTAAGAGCGTCAGTAATGCTGCATCTACCTGGAATGGTACTAACCCAGCAAATGAATCGCATTATTCCAGCTATTAATCATTTAGGTTTAGTAGTTAGGGGGATATATGGAGAAGGCAGCGAAGCGCAAGGGAATATATTTCAAATATCAAATCAAATAACACTAGGCAAATCTGAAAAGGACATTGTAGATGAATTAAAAAGTGTTGTGAACCAACTGATTGAACAGGAAAAACAAGCAAGAGAGGCATTAGCTGAAACTTCTAACATACAATTAGAAGACAGAGTATACCGATCTTACGGAACACTCTGTCACAGTCGAATTATTGAAACAAAAGAAGCTGCAAAATGTCTTTCCGATGTTCGATTAGGAATTGATATGGGCTATATAAAAGGTATTTCTAAAAATATTTTAAACGAGCTTTTAATATTAACTCAGCCTGGATTTCTACAATTATATGCTGGTGGTCAAATGAATCCTAATGATCGTGACATTCGTCGCGCATCTCTAATAAGGGAAAGACTTAAATTGAAATCAATATAATGAGTATAGGGAGGATGAAAGCATGATGTTTGGACGTTTTACGGAAAGAGCCCAAAAGGTACTAGCACTTTCACAAGAAGAGGCAATTCGTTTAGGACATAATAATATTGGAACTGAGCATATTCTGCTTGGGTTAGTTCGAGAAGGAGAAGGAATAGCTGCTAAAGCTTTACTAGCATTAGGGTTAGGTCCAGAAAAAATCCAAGAAGAAGTAGAAAATCTTATAGGACGTGGGCAGGATGCCTCCCAAACTATTCACTATACACCACGAGCAAAAAAAGTTATTGAACTATCGATGGACGAAGCAAGAAAATTAGGACATTCATATGTAGGAACAGAACATATTTTGTTAGGTCTTATTCGAGAAGGAGAAGGGGTTGCCGCAAGAGTATTAAATAATCTTGGGGTTAGTCTTAATAAAGCTCGTCAACAAGTGTTACAGCTTTTAGGAAGCAGTGAATCAGGCAGTCATCAGGGCGGTTCAGCAGCAAGTGCAAACACACCTACATTAGATAGTTTAGCAAGAGACTTAACGTCAATTGCTAGAGAGGGAAGTCTTGATCCAGTTATTGGCCGAAGCAAAGAAATTCAACGTGTAATTGAAGTTTTAAGCAGAAGGACAAAAAACAATCCTGTTCTAATCGGGGAACCTGGTGTTGGTAAAACGGCTATTGCAGAAGGTCTTGCACAACAAATAGTGCAAAACGAGGTACCTGAGATTTTGCGGGATAAAAGAGTAATGACGCTTGATATGGGAACAGTAGTTGCTGGAACAAAATATCGTGGTGAATTTGAAGACCGCCTGAAAAAAGTGATGGACGAAATTCGCCAAGCTGGCAATATTATCTTGTTTATTGATGAGCTGCATACTTTAATCGGTGCAGGTGGAGCGGAAGGCGCAATTGATGCCTCCAATATTCTGAAACCATCTTTAGCAAGAGGAGAACTTCAATGTATTGGAGCAACAACATTAGACGAGTATCGCAAATATATTGAAAAAGATGCCGCGTTAGAAAGACGTTTTCAGCCAATTACAGTGGATGAACCAACAGCAGATGAATCTGTTCAAATATTAAAAGGGTTACGCGATCGTTATGAAGCGCATCACCGTGTTTCCATTACTGATGAGGCAATTGAGGCAGCAGTAAAATTTTCAGACCGTTATATTTCTGATCGATTTTTACCAGATAAAGCAATCGATTTAATCGATGAAGCTGGTTCAAAAGTACGATTAAGATCATATACTACTCCACCAAATCTAAAAGAATTAGAGGTAAAACTGGAAGGAGTACGCAAAGAAAAAGATGCTTCCGTACAAAGTCAAGAATTTGAAAAGGCTGCATCATTACGTGATACAGAACAAAGGCTGCGTGAACAGCTAGAAGAAACGAAGAAGAATTGGAAAGAGAAACAAGGGCAGGAAAATACAGAAGTTACGGTTGAAGATATTGCTAGTGTAGTATCTAGTTGGACTGGAATCCCTGTTTCTAAATTGGCTCAAACGGAAACAGATAAATTGCTTAATATGGAGGGCATTCTTCACAATCGAGTAATTGGACAGGAAGAAGCAGTTAAAGCAATTTCAAAAGCGGTTAGACGTGCTAGAGCAGGGTTAAAAGATCCGAAACGACCAATAGGATCCTTTGTTTTCTTAGGACCAACAGGTGTTGGTAAAACAGAGCTTGCCCGTGCACTTGCTGAGTCCATGTTTGGTGATGAAGATGCAATGATCCGTATTGACATGTCAGAGTATATGGAAAAGCATTCTACTTCCAGATTGGTTGGTTCTCCTCCAGGTTATGTAGGTTATGAAGAAGGCGGTCAGCTTACAGAGAAAGTAAGAAGAAAACCATATTCGGTTGTATTATTAGATGAAATCGAAAAAGCACATCCTGATGTATTTAATATTTTATTACAAGTATTAGAGGATGGACGCTTAACCGATTCGAAAGGAAGAACTGTTGACTTCCGCAATACTGTTTTAATCATGACTTCGAATGTTGGAGCTTCTGCATTACAACGTAATAAATATGTTGGCTTTAATATCCAAGATGGAGATCAAGATTATAAAGATATGAAGGGTAAAGTAATGGAAGAGCTGAAAAGAGCATTTCGCCCGGAATTTTTAAACCGTATTGATGAAATCATCGTGTTCCATTCCCTTGAGAAAAAACATTTACAAGAAATTGTGACTTTAATGGCAGAACAATTAGTAAAAAGATTAAAAGAACAAGATATTTATTTAACGATAACAGATGCGGCTAAAGGGAAAATTGCAGATGAAGGCTATGATCCTGAGTATGGCGCAAGACCATTACGCCGAGCTATTCAAAAACATATTGAAGACCGCTTATCTGAAGAGTTGTTGAAAGGTACCGTTTTAACTGGTCAAAATATTAATTTGGATATAGAGGACGGCGAATTTACGGTAAAAGTAAAAGAAACAAATCAAACGCCAAATTTACAAAAATAGTTGTAATGGTAAATAACACACGTATATTCTTATACGTGTGTTATTTGTTTTTAACAATAAAATGAATGTTTTTAGTGAGTTGTCGGTTAGAACATGTGCATTCGTTGCTGAGCAAGGCGCCCTGCGCTTTCCATACAAATAATAAAATAAAGAAGAAAGACGTTCGTTATAGGTTCGATGACAAGATAGTTGCTATTACATTCATCACGGAAGATAATGAAAGGTAAGTGGATATGTGTTAGGAGGAAGAAGAAATGGCAAAGCGAAAAACAAAATTTCTATGCCAAGAATGCGGGTATGAATCGGCAAAATGGATGGGAAGATGTCCAGGATGCGGGAATTGGAATACAATGGTGGAAGAAATAGAGAAAAGTACATCGCAGAGAAAGGGTGCTTTCGCTCATTCGCAAGGAAGCACTTTAGCAGCAAAACCAATACCAATTACAAGTATTGAAACCATTAATGAGCCAAGAGTATTAACAGATTTGAATGAACTCAATCGCGTATTAGGTGGAGGAGTAGTGCAAGGTTCTCTTGTGCTTATTGGAGGAGACCCGGGAATAGGAAAATCAACGCTTCTTTTACAAGTGTCTTCTCAACTGGCGAAAAGCAAACATAATGTGTTATATGTTTCTGGTGAGGAGTCTCAAAAACAAACAAAACTAAGGGCGGATCGGTTAGGAGTTTCAACCGAACATTTGCTTGTATATTCCGAAACCAATCTAGAAGAAATTAGTAAAACAATTGAAAACTCAAATGTAGAATTTGTTGTGATTGACTCTATTCAAACTATTTATCATCCAGAAGTGACTTCAGCACCTGGAAGTGTATCACAAGTAAGAGAGTGCACGGCAGAACTTATGCGGATTGGGAAAACAAAAGGAATTGCCATATTTATAGTTGGACATGTTACAAAGGAAGGATCTATTGCTGGTCCTAGGATACTAGAACATATGGTGGATACAGTTCTATATTTTGAAGGAGAAAGACATCATACATACCGGATTTTACGAGCGGTCAAAAATCGATTTGGTTCTACGAATGAGATGGGAATCTTTGAAATGAAGGAATTCGGATTAGAAGAAGTGGAAAATCCTTCTGAGATATTTTTGGAAGAACGTTCGCAGGGTGCTGCTGGCTCTACAGTGGTTGCGTCAATGGAAGGAACCCGGCCGGTTCTAGTAGAGATACAGGCACTTATCTCGCCAACCAGTTTTGGAAATCCAAGAAGAATGGCAACTGGGATAGACCATAATAGGGTACCATTATTAATGGCCGTTTTAGAAAAAAGAGTGGGAATGCTCTTACAAAATCAAGACGCCTATTTAAAAGTAGCAGGAGGAGTAAAGCTCGATGAACCAGCAATTGATTTAGCCATTGCTGTGAGTATTGCGTCGAGTTTTAGAGATAAACCAACTAGAGCTACTGATTGTATTATTGGTGAAGTTGGCTTAACAGGGGAAGTGAGAAGGGTGTCAAGGATTGAACAAAGGGTGCAAGAAGCTGCTAAACTAGGATTCGAACGAGTCATACTTCCTTCTAATAACTTAAATGGATTAAAGGCTCCTAGTGGCGTTAAATTGGTAGGCGTATCCTCAGTCAGCGAAGCGTTAAAAGCGGCATTAAACGAATAAATTCGTTTTCATTATCTAGATATAAGTTGTACTTATTATTTTCCCTGATGAAAAACTAGATTCTTTCATGGGAAATAGACAAGCTATCGAGAAAAAATCAATTGATGTTCGCTGAACTGTATGATAAAATGTACTGTTTAATTATTTGACATTTTATTACTGTTAGTGCTACTCTAAACATATTCTTTAAGAAGAATATATCATGATTAAGTAAACCACTTTCATGATTACATTTTTTTAAGAAGGATATGTTAATAACTACACAAATATAACTTTTTCATTACAAGTAAAATAATTCTCAGTAATATCAGGTTTCAAATCTGAGAATTTGTTTATAATGTGAAGGAGGAGGTGAAAGTATTGTTAAAACGCATTATACAAGCATGTTTCCTGATTATTGGAGGGACGCTTGGAATTATTTTTATTCCAGATTTATTAAATGTTGTGTCACTTGATTCTCATTTAATAAATAACACTTATGTTTCTGCAATACTTGGTGCCATTATTTTTTATTTTATTACTTTTTGGGCAGTTGATTATGTAGTTGATTTTGTAAAGTTAATGGAAGAATCCCTTGTAGAGGCTCCAATCACAGACATAATTTTTGGTAGCGTAGGTTTAGCCTTTGGTTTAATATTAGCTTTTTTAATAGGCTATGCATTAACAGCTATAAAAGTACTAATTATTAATACGATAGCGCCGATTCTCTTAACTTTGCTTTTTGGATATCTTGGATTCCAAGTTGGTTTTAAAAAGAGAGATGAATTATTAACTCTTTTTACGGCTAAAAGAAAAAGAGCAAGTGAAGAGGATGCTGTTAAAGAAGAAAAAAGCAATCTGAAAATACTTGATACAAGTGTTATTATTGATGGAAGAATAGCTGATATTTGCCAAACTGGATTTTTAGAAGGTACGATTGTAATACCTCAATTTGTTTTAGGTGAACTTCAGCATATTGCGGATTCCTCAGATGCATTAAAACGTAATAGAGGAAGAAGAGGTCTTGATATCCTGAATAGAATTCAAAAGGAGCTAGCCATCAAAGTAGAGATTTATGAAGGCGATTTTGAAGAGATACCTGAGGTTGATAGTAAACTTGTTAAGCTGGCTAAGCTGACAAATGGTGTGGTAGTGACAAATGACTTTAATTTAAATAAGGTTTGCGAACTTCAGAAGGTTTCTGTACTAAATATTAATGACTTGGCAAACGCTGTTAAGCCTGTAGTTCTTCCAGGAGAAGAAATGAAAATTCAAATCATTAAAGATGGAAAAGAACATAATCAGGGTATTGCATATTTAGATGATGGAACAATGATTGTAGTGGAAGAGGGACGCAATTACATTGGAAAACACATCGATGTATTGGTTACAAGTGTATTGCAAACATCTGCAGGTAGAATGATATTTGCAAAGCCTAAATTATTAGAAAAAGCATTGTAAAAGAATCGGGGTTTATATTTATGCTTTATGAAGTTATTATACCCGCAGCAGGTCAGGGAAAAAGAATGGGAGCAGGGAAAAATAAACTGTTTCTAATGCTAGAGGGTCTACCGATATTTATCCATACATTAAACATTTTCGAAGAGGACCCTAATTGTAAAGGAATATGGTTGGTGATAAACCCTCTAGATAAAATAGAAATGATGGAATTAATACAAAAAAATAATATAACAAAAATTATTGCTTTTATTGATGGTGGAGACGAGAGACAGTACAGCATTCATAACGCAGTAAAAGAATTGAAAAATGATAGCGTTATACTTGTACACGATGCTGCTAGACCTTTTATAAACACCAAACAAATAAAGGAATTAACAAAAGTTGCTGAAGAAAACGGTGCAGCTGTCTTAGCAGTCCCTATGAAGGACACGATAAAAAAGGTAGATGGTAATTTAGTGACAGAGACAGTTGAACGTTCAAGCTTGTGGGCTATTCAAACCCCACAGGCTTTTCGCATTTCTTTGCTAAAGAAAGCATATGCAGAAGCACAACGAGACGGTTTTTTAGGAACGGATGACGCTAGTTTAGTAGAACGCTTAGGGGAAAAAGTGAAGATTGTTGAAGGAAATTATGACAATATAAAATTAACAACACCAGAAGATTTATATTTTGCCGAAGCAATTATAAAAAAGATGAACGCATTGGGAAAGAAGGAGGAAAAGAGATGTTTAGAATAGGACAAGGATTTGATGTGCATCAACTTGTAGAGGGAAGGCCTTTTATCATTGGAGGTATTGAAATCCCATACGAAAAAGGATTATTAGGACATTCAGATGCAGATGTGCTTTTACATACAATAGCTGATGCTTGCCTTGGTGCGGTTGGAGAGGGTGATATCGGAAAACATTTTCCAGATACAGATGAAGCGTTTAAAGATGCCGATTCTGCTAAGCTGCTTCAGCATGTTTGGAGTATTGTGAAGGAAAAAGGGTATGAACTAGTGAATGCAGATTGCACAATTATCGCCCAAAAACCAAAGATGGCACCATATATACCTTCGATGAAGAAAAGAATAGCGAGTTTATTAGAGACTGAAGAAGGTAATGTAAACGTGAAGGCAACAACAACAGAAAAATTGGGATTCACAGGCAGGGGAGAAGGGATTGCTTCTCAGGTAGTCGTGCTCTTACAAAGAAAGTAATGGAAACACTCTTTTAAAGAAAAAAATGAAATGATAGAATAAGGTGAAACCTCCATCTGTAGGCTTTTCTTAATTCCTGCGGATTCGGATGGATAGCTAACCAATCGGACCTTTATGGGCAGTATCCTTTTCATGGTTTTTTCACCAGGAAAAGGTGATCGGCTTACTGCTGTTTAAGGGTTAGTAAAATAAAAAATCTATGAATGACAATCAAGGAGGCAAAAGTATGACAAACGAAATTCGAGTTCGTTATGCCCCAAGTCCAACGGGACATTTGCATATAGGGAATGCACGTACAGCATTATTTAATTATTTATTTGCAAGAAATAAAGGTGGAAAATTTATTATCCGTATTGAGGATACAGATAAAAAGAGAAATATTGAAGGCGGAGAACAAAGCCAATTAAAGTATTTAAAATGGCTTGGAATCGATTGGGATGAAAGTATTGATGTAGGTGGCGAATATGGTCCATACCGCCAATCAGAAAGAAATGACATCTATAAAAAATATTATACAGAGCTATTAGAAAAAGGGCTGGCATATAAATGCTACTGCACAGAAGAAGAGCTGGAAGCGGAACGAGAAGCCCAATTGGAAAAAAACGAAACACCGAAATATTCTAGAAAATGTTGTTCTTTAACACAAGAAGAGCAGGCCAATCTGGAAGCAGAGGGTAGACAGCCGAGCATCCGTATTCGTGTTCCAGAAAATACGGTTTATGAATTTGAGGACATGGTAAAAGGACATGTTTCTTTCGATTCTGAATCAATTGGTGATTATGTTATTGTAAAAAAAGATGGAACTCCAACTTATAATTTTGCAGTAGCGATTGATGATTATTTAATGAAGATCTCTCATGTGTTAAGAGGCGATGATCATATTACGAATACACCGAAACAATTAATGATATATGATGCATTAGGTTGGGAAAGACCAAGATTTGGACATATGACGTTAATTGTAAATGAAAGCAGAAAAAAATTAAGCAAAAGGGACGAGTCTATTATTCAATTTATTGAGCAATATGAAGAATTAGGTTACCTGCCAACAGCATTATTTAATTTTATTGCTCTTTTAGGATGGTCTCCGGAGGGTGAGGAGGAAATCTTCTCAAAAGAAGAGTTTATCCAAATCTTTGATGCGGATCGCCTTTCAAAATCACCAGCATTATTTGACCAGCAAAAATTAGCTTGGATGAATAACCAATATATTAAAAAGACTGAATTAAATAAAGTGTGTGATTTGGCAATCCCACATCTAGTTAAGGCAGGATTGATAGGAGAAAATCGTTCCGAAGTAGAAGAAGCATGGATTCAAGACTTAATTCATCTTTATCAGGATCAAATGAGTTTTGGAGCAGAAATTGTGGAACTTTCTACTTTGTTTTTCAGTGATGAAATTAGTTATGAGGAAGAAGCAAAAGAGGTGTTATCTGGGGAACAAGTACCAGTTGTACTAAATTCGTTTAGAGAAGAATTGAACAATATGGATGAATGGAGCCCTGAAAACATTAAAGCTGCTATTAAAAAAGTGCAAAAGGCAACAGGTCAAAAGGGAAAGAACTTGTTTATGCCTATCCGTGTTGCTGCAACTGGACAAACACATGGTCCTGACTTACCAAAAGCGATTGCATTATTAGGAAAAGAAAAAATTGAAAAGCGATTATTATCATTAAATAGTTAACATATTATGCAAAATGTAATATAGTAAAAGAAAAGAATGAATTTAAAACGTAGATGAGGAAAAGTAAAAAAAGGAAGCATTCTAGAGAGAATTACCATTGGCTGAAAGTGATTTATGCAAATCCTTTTTTGAAGTGCCCCTCTGAGTCCTATATCGAACAGCTTTCTTCAAGAGAAGAAAGAACGAATGTAAGAGGTTAGATGCTCTTCTAGCTTCTGGCGCTTTGCGCTTTTCTTAGTAGATAATGGCGGAACCTGTCCGTTAACAAGGAGGAGTGGAGATTATTGCCTTGGCAATAATCTAAACAGAGTGGAACCGCGCTAAATAGCGTCTCTGTCTTTTAGACAGAGACGCTATTTTTATACTTGTAAATGAAAGTCTTGATGAATAGACGGAAATTTCAATTTATCCTACTCTTAACGGGCAGTAAGAACCCCCACTTATGGAAGTTTACTTTATTTTAAAGCACCTTATATTTTAAAATTGTTTTTCTTACAATCTTAAGATTTATCTACTCAAATTAGTACTAGTACGTTGTTGTTGCAGGAGGTTGCGCATTTAGCCGCCCCCCTATCAATTCGTGTCAAATAGTCTGACCGATTAAATGTAAGAAGTATTTTTTATCGGTCAGAACATTTACATTTCGATGATGTGCAAGGGTGTTTGAGTTTTTCTTACTTAAGCAGCTAGAAATATGAAAGTTTTGTTGGTTGGGAGGGGTAAAATGTTTCGACTTATAAAAGAAGATATATCTGTAATATTTGAACAAGATCCGGCTGCAAGAAGTTATTTGGAAGTTATTTTAACCTATTCTGGATTACATGCCATTTGGTTCCATCGAATAGCGCACTTTTTCTATAAAAGAAACGGTTTTTTTATAGCACGAGTTATTTCTCAGTTTAGCCGTTTTATGACTGGGATTGAAATTCACCCTGGAGCAACAATCGGAAAACGTTTGTTTATTGATCACGGCATGGGAGTAGTTATTGGAGAAACATGTGAGATAGGAAATAATGTGACAATCTATCAAGGTGTAACACTGGGTGGAACAGGAAAGGAAAAAGGAAAGAGGCATCCAACTGTAAAGGATAATGCTTTGATTGCAACAGGTGCAAAAGTATTAGGATCTATTATAATTGGAGAAAATGCTAAAATAGGTGCTGGTTCTGTAGTGCTGAGAGATGTACCCTCCAATTCAACCGTGGTAGGTATTCCAGGTAGAGTAAAGGTGCAAGATGGCATGAAAATAGGCAAGGATTTAAATCACTGCGATTTGCCAGACCCGTTTGCAGAACGGTTGAAGGAAATGGAAATAGAAATCTTGCAATTAAAACAACAACTACAGGAAATGCAAACAGAAAGGAGTTATAAATAATGCCCATTCAAATTTATAATACATTAACGAGAGTGAAAGAAGAGTTTATTCCGTTAGAAAAGGGAAAGGTGAAAATGTATGTATGCGGACCCACTGTGTACAATTATATTCACATAGGGAATGCAAGACCAGCAATTGTATTTGATACCGTAAGACGTTATTTAGAGTATCGCGGGTATGACGTTCAATATGTTTCTAATTTTACAGATGTAGACGATAAATTAATTAAGGCAGCAAACGAACTGGGGGAAGATGTCCCAACAATAGCAGACCGCTTTATAGAAGCCTATTTTAAGGATGTTACAGCACTTGGATGCAAAAAGGCACATATTCATCCTAGAGTAACAGAAAACATGGACATCATTATAGATTTTATTAATGCGCTAATTGAAAAAGGATTTGCTTATGAATCGGACGGTGATGTTTATTATCGTACTAGAAGCTTCGAAACATATGGAAAGCTATCCCATCAATCCATTGACGAGCTGCGCTCAGGTGCAAGGATAGCTGTAGGCGAGAAGAAACAGGATTCCTTAGACTTCGCTTTATGGAAAAAAGCAAAAGATGGAGAAATAGCATGGAGCAGCCCGTGGGGAGAAGGGCGTCCCGGATGGCATATAGAGTGTTCAGCTATGGCTAAAAAATATTTAGGGAACACGATCGATATACATGCAGGTGGGCAAGATTTGGCATTTCCGCATCATGAAAACGAAATTGCACAATCAGAAGCTTTAACGGGAGAGCCTTTTGCCCGCTATTGGATGCACAATGGATATATAAATATAGATAATGAAAAAATGTCAAAATCTCTAGGTAATTTTGTGACAGTGAATGATATTATTAAAGTATATGATCCTCAAATGCTTCGATTTTTTATGCTGTCTGTTCATTATCGCAACCCGATTAATTATAGCGATGAAGTGTTGGAGAAGACGCAGGCTGGTCTAGACAGAATAAGAACATCGTACGAAAATCTACAGCATCGCAAAACAGCAAGTACTGATTTAACGGATACAAACAAGGAATGGTTAGAGAAAATTGACCATTTGCATAAACAGTTTATTACGGATATGGATGATGATTTTAATACGGCAAATGGTATATCGGTATTATTTGAATTATCTAAGCAGGCTAACTATTATTTATTAGAAAAAACTACGTCTGCTGTTGTTATAAATGCTTTTATTAATGAATTTGAAGAGCTGTTTGATGTACTGGGAATGTCCTTATCGAAACAGGAATTGCTAGATGAGGAGATTGAAGCATTAATTGAAAAGCGAAATCAAGCACGCAAAGCACGGGATTTTCAATTAGCAGATGAGATTAGAGATCAGCTTAAGGCAATGAATATTATACTAGAAGATACAGCACAAGGTATACGATGGAAGAGAGGATAACTGATGCTCCTCTATGATAAAAATATTAATGAAAAGCAGTTGAACAGCCTTGCCCTTGCTTATATGGGGGATGCTGTTCTTGAAATATATGTGAGAAGGCATTTGTTGCATAACGGAAAAGTAAGGCCGAACCATCTTCACAGAGAAGCAACAAAATATGTTTCTGCAAAAGGACAAGCAAAAGTAGTCCATCAGCTAATGGAAGAAACATTTTTTACAGAAGAGGAGCTGGCCGTTTTAAAACGAGGCAGAAATGCTAAATCTGGAACTATTCCAAAAAACACCGATGTACAAACCTATCGATACAGCACGGGATTTGAAGCTGTTTTAGGTTATTTATATTTAGCAGGCAGAGAAGAGCGTCTAGAAGAAGTAATTATAGCTGCTTTATCGATTATTGAAAATAGTTGGAGGAACAAAACGTGAACAGCGATTATATTGTAGGAAAGAATGCCGTTATAGAGGCGTTAAAAGCAGAACGTGATGTAAATAAAATACAGATTGCAGAAGGGTCACAAAAAGGACAAATGCAAACAGTTATTGCATTAGCTAAACAAGCAAATGTACTTGTGCAATTTGTTCCGAAAAAGAAATTAGACAGCTTAGTAGATGC
This sequence comes from Niallia sp. WK069_GA_01, assembly GCF_983173855.1. Classification (NCBI taxonomy): domain Bacteria; kingdom Bacillati; phylum Bacillota; class Bacilli; order Caryophanales; family Bacillaceae; genus Niallia; species Niallia sp. WK069_GA_01. The sequence continues at coordinate 67,900 of NZ_OZ470138.1, read as the reverse complement.
TAATCATCAAGGAGTAGTCGCGCAAGTAGCAGCATATCAATACGCTGAATTGGACGATTTGTTTGCATTAGCAGAAAAGAAAGCGGAAGTACCGTTTTTCTTGTTGTTGGATGAGATTGAAGATCCTCATAATTTAGGATCGATTATGCGTACTGCAGATGCAGTTGGGGCACATGGCATCATCATTCCCCGCAGAAGAGCTGTTGGTTTAACGGCAACGGTTGCCAAAGCTTCAACTGGCGCAATTGAACATGTCCCGGTGGTTAGAGTAACCAATATGGCCAGAACAATAGATGAATTAAAAGAGAGAGGAATTTGGATTGCAGGAACAGATGCAAAAGGTAGTGAAGATTATCGGCATTTTGATGGAACAATGCCTTTAGGCTTAGTAATTGGAAGCGAAGGCAAAGGAATTGGGAGGCTAATTCGGGAAAAATGCGATTTTCTTATTCAGCTGCCGATGGCTGGTTCCGTTACATCTTTAAATGCTTCTGTAGCAGCTGCACTTTTAATGTATGAGGTATATCGTAAACGCTATCCGATTGAGGGATAATAATGGATATATTAATTGTCGATGGCTATAACATTATCGGCGCATGGCCTTACTTAAATAAGCTGAAGACGAAAGATTTATCTGCTGCAAGAGACATGCTTGTTGAAAAAATGGCAGAATATCAAGCTTACTCTGGCTACCATGTTATTATTGTCTTTGATGCTTATTATGTAAGAGGGACAGAAAAGAAATTTAAAAACTATAAGGTGGAAGTAATCTTCACAAAGGAAAATGAAACTGCCGATGAAAGAATTGAGAAGTTAGCCAAGGAATTAAGCAATAGAAGAACTCAAATTCATGTTGCCACATCCGATTTTACAGAACAATGGGCTATTTTCGGCCAAGGAGCTTTAAGAAAATCTGCACGAGAACTTCTAATTGAAATGAATGGCATTGAACAGAACATTTGGAAAAAAGTAAAAAAAATTAAAGAAAAGAAACCCGTTACCAAGATTCCACTTACAAAAGAAATGGAAGAAATATTCGAAAAATGGCGCCGCGGAGAGAAATGAGCAGTTGACGCTAAAAATTAGCCTACTGTATAATGGTTTTATCCATGATTGCACGGTCGGGGGGATCTGAATGAGTACTGACAACAGGGCTAAAGGTAACGAAAGTGTTGAGAAATATGTTGATCTTGAGGATGAAGTCATAGTAGAACTAGTGCATAATGGTGAAAGCGATGCATTGGATTATCTTATTCAAAAATATCGAAACTTTGTACGTGCCAAAGCCAGATCCTATTTCCTAATTGGTGCAGATAAAGAAGATATTGTACAAGAAGGCATGATTGGATTGTATAAGGCGATCCGTGATTTTAAAGAGGACAAGCTTTCATCCTTTAAAGCATTTGCCGAACTTTGTATTACAAGACAAATTATTACGGCAATAAAAACAGCAACAAGACAAAAGCATATTCCTTTAAATTCATATGTGTCACTTGATAAACCCATTTATGATGAAGAATCAGATCGAACCTTAATGGATGTTATTTCCGGCGCAAAAGTGTTGGATCCGGAAGAGCTTATTATCAACCAGGAAGAGTTTGATCATATCGAGATAAAAATGTCAGAGTTATTGAGTGATCTAGAACGTAAGGTTTTGGCATTATATTTAGATGGGCAATCGTATCAAGAGATATCAGAAGAACTTAATAGACATGTCAAATCAATCGATAATGCACTTCAAAGAGTGAAAAGAAAGCTAGAAAGATATTTAGAAATAAGAGAGTTTTCTCTTTAAGCAACTAATTATTTTAGAAAAGCTTGTTCTATTGGCTGTTATTGACATTGATACATGTCCGTGATACAGTTTGATAAGATATAAAGGACGTAGTAGGTGTCAAAAATGAGGAAAAAGCTTGTTTTAGCTTGTGAAAATTGTGGGACAAGAAATTATTCTACAATGAGCAATAAAGGGACAGAAAGATTAGAAATAAAAAAGTTTTGTCAAAAATGCAATGCCCATACCGTTCATAAAGAAACAAAATGATCGTTTTTCATTGCTTTAAGATAAGCTACCCGCTTTAAATATGGAGGTAACGAAATGCAACGTACTGTTAACTTTTTTCGTGAAGTAGGTACAGAGCTAAAGAAAGTAAGTTGGCCTAATAAGAAGGAATTAACCAACTATACTATTATTGTTATTGCAACAGTAACATTTTTCGCTCTATTCTTCGCACTTGTTGATATGGGAATTTCTGAACTAATTCGTTTAATACTTGAATAACAGTTGTCAACTCATGGTATAATGGTAAAACAATAAGAAACATTAACAAAGCCCGGTAACGGGTTTTTTCATTGTTTTAAAATAAAAAATGGTCCGTTTGAACTTACATTTTGCGTTTATAAAGACCAAAAAGCTCTTCATTTAGTGGGAAACCACCTAAGAAAATGAGCTTAACAATAACACTGTAATATTACGTGCGGGGAGGGAAGGACGAAATAGTCCTCTACTATGGAAAAAAATTGGTATGTAGTGCATACGTACTCTGGATATGAAAATAAGGTGAAAGCAAACTTAGAAAAACGTGTAGAAACAATGGCGATGCAGGATAAAATATTTCGCGTTGTAGTACCGGAAGAAGAAGAAACAGATATTAGAAATGGTAAGAAAAAAGTGGTAAAAAGAAAGGTTTTCCCTGGTTATGTCTTAGTTGAGATTGTTATGACGGATGATTCTTGGTATGTTGTCCGCAATACACCTGGAGTAACTGGGTTTGTAGGATCTGCTGGATCTGGGTCGAAACCTACTCCGCTTCTTCCTGATGAGGTACAAGTTATCCTGAAAAGAATGGGTGTCGAAGAACAGCGTATTGAGATTGAATTTGAGCTTGGTGAAACGGTGAAAGTAAACGAAGGGCCATTTGCCAATTTCACAGGTACTGTGGAAGAGATTGATAAAGATAAAGCAAAGGTAAAAGTTTTAGTTAATATGTTCGGTCGCGATACCCCGGTAGAACTGGATTTTACACAAATTGAAAAATTTTAATCTGAAAAACTTGAAATAAGCTTGAAAAAGTGGTAACATTTCAAAGGTCAGTATGTCTCACAAAAAAGAGATAGGATATTGTCAAATTTCTTTATTTATTATATAAAGACGATAAGTTGAGTGGGAGGGGTATACCCTATTACCACATCACGGACTTTAAGGAGGTGTGTCTCGTGGCTAAAAAAGTAATTAAGGTTGTTAAATTGCAAATTCCAGCAGCTAAAGCAAATCCGGCACCACCAGTTGGTCCTGCATTAGGTCAAGCAGGTGTTAATATCATGGGATTCTGTAAAGAGTTTAATGCTCGTACAGCTGAACAAGCTGGTTTAATTATTCCTGTTGAAATTACGGTTTTTGAAGACCGTTCATTTACATTTATTACAAAAACTCCACCTGCTGCTGTTTTACTTAAAAAAGCGGCTGGAATTGAGTCAGGTTCTGGTGAACCGAACCGTAATAAAGTGGCAACTGTTAAGCGTGACAAGGTACGCGAGATTGCTGAAACGAAAATGCCTGATTTAAATGCAGCTAGCGTTGAAGCAGCTATGCGCATGGTTGAAGGTACAGCCCGCAGCATGGGTATTGTTATTGAAGACTAAACCATATTAACTGGTTCTGTTGATTAAGGTTGCGACAATGAGAATCTTTGAGTCGCAACCTTTATTCGTGGGAGGTAATTCCGCTAAAACCACAATTCAAGGAGGAAATATTATTATGGCTAAAAAAGGTAAGAAGTATTTAGAAGCTATCAAACTTGTTGATCGTACTAAAGCTTACCCAATTCAAGAAGCGGTAGATCTTGTTAAAAAAACAAGCACTACTAAATTTGATGCATCAGTTGAAGTTGCTTTTCGTTTAGGAGTTGACCCTAAGAAAGCGGATCAGCAAATTCGTGGGGCAGTTGTACTACCACACGGAACTGGTAAAACTCAACGTGTATTAGTTTTCGCTAAAGGCGAAAAAATCAAAGAAGCAGAAGCTGCTGGAGCAGATTTTGTTGGGGATTCAGAATACATCAACAAAATCCAACAAGGTTGGTTTGATTTTGATGTGATCGTTGCAACTCCAGATATGATGGGTGAAGTTGGTAAACTTGGTCGTGTATTAGGACCTAAAGGTTTAATGCCAAACCCAAAAACTGGTACAGTAACTTTTGATGTAACAAAAGCTGTTAACGAAATTAAAGCAGGTAAAGTAGAGTACCGTGTTGATAAAGCTGGAAATGTTCATGTTCCAATTGGTAAAGTTTCTTTTGAAGAAACAAAACTAGTTGAAAACTTCCAAACTATTCTTGATACAATGGTAAAAGTGAAACCAGCTGCAGCAAAAGGAACATATATGAAAAATGTTTCTGTTACTTCTACAATGGGTCCTGGTGTTAAAGTAGATCCATCTGCAGTTTAATATAAAATATATTTGACAAAACGAGATGAATGACATACAATACATCTTGTTGTGAAAAATTAAATAACATTTGTACCGCAGACAGTAGGTGCTAGTAATAGCTTAATTCCCTGCCGAGGTAATACGATAGATTTTCATCAGTTGTGTAAACGACTATTGTATACTCCTCCATGTCTATATTGATGTGGAGGATTTTTACTTTCCGGTATAAATGTAAATTCTACAGGAGGTGTAAAGATGAGCAGCGTAATCGAAATAAAGAAACAAAAAGTAGAAGCTATTACTGAGAAATTCAAAGCAAGTAAATCAACAATCGTTGTTGATTACCGCGGTCTAACTGTTTCTGAAGTAACAGAACTTCGTAAACAGCTTCGTGAAGCTGGTGTTGAGTTCAAAGTATTCAAAAACACATTAACACGCCGTGCGGCTGACGCAGCAGAATTATCAGGTCTTAATGATGCTTTAACTGGTCCTAATGCAATTGCTTTCAGTAATGAAGATGTTATTGCACCAGCTAAAATCATTAATGAGTTCGCTAAGAAAAATGAAGCGCTTGAAATCAAAGCTGGAGTTATCGAAGGGAATGTTGCTTCAGTAGAAGATATTAAAGCTCTTGCTGAACTTCCATCACGCGAAGGTTTACTTTCTATGTTACTCAGCGTGCTTCAAGCACCAATCCGCAATCTTGCTCTTGCTACAAAAGCAGTTGCAGACCAAAAAGAAGAACAAGGCGCGTAAGAAATTACGTTATTTACATGCAATATAATAAATGGATAAAAAACAAGGAGGAACAATATAATGTCTAAAGAACAAATCTTAGAAGCAGTTAAAGCAATGACTGTTTTAGAATTAAACGACCTAGTAAAAGCTATTGAAGAAGAATTTGGTGTAACTGCTGCGGCTCCTGTAGCTGTTGCTGCTGCTGGCGGAGAAGCTGCAGCTGAAAAAACTGAATTTGATGTAGTTCTTGCATCTCCTGGAGATCAAAAAATCAAAGTTATCAAAGCTGTTCGTGAAATCACAGGTCTTGGTCTTAAAGAAGCAAAAGAACTTGTTGACAACACTCCAAAAGCTGTTAAAGAAGGAGCTTCTAAAGAAGAAGCTGAAGAAATCAAAGCTAAACTTGAAGAAGTTGGAGCTAACGTTGAAGTTAAGTAATATCAATATAAAAAAGCTCGCTATATAAGCGGGCTTTTTTTTCCTTAAAATATGTATAACTTCAAAACGTAATAATCCTCAGTGATTCTTCCGATTTTATGCTTCTGTGGAGGTGGTCAGTTATGACAGAACATTATTATTCCCGTACCCAAAATGTAAGTAGTGATCCAAATTATTGGGACTACATGTTAAAAGGTAATAAACTTCGCTTTAAAACAGATAATGGCGTTTTTTCTAAAAAGGAAGTTGATTTTGGTTCGAAATTATTAATAGAAACATACGAATACCCGACTGTTGAAGGAGATATTCTAGATGTTGGATGTGGTTATGGACCGATTGGGCTTTCTATCGCTAAAAACACGGTTGCGAAAATTCATATGGTAGATGTTAATTTAAGAGCGATAGAACTAGCGAATGAAAATGCGGTTCTAAATAAAATACAAAACGTTAAAATTTACGAAAGTGATAGACTTTTGCAAGTTGAAAACAAAATGTTCGCATCCATTTTAACGAATCCTCCAATTCGTGCGGGAAAAAAAGTAGTTCATGATATTTTCGAACAAAGCTATCAATATTTGGCAAGTGGAGGAGAACTTTGGGTGGTAATCCAGAAAAAGCAGGGAGCTCCTTCCGCAATAGAGAAGTTAGAGCAGTTATTTAGTGAAGTAGAAGTAGTAGAAAAGAAAAAAGGTTATTTTATAATAAAAGCAAAAAAAGATTGACGAGTTTAAATCGTTGTGATAGCATTGTATAATGCCAATATATTATTTTTCTGATAGATATAATTTTATTCTATAAATGTATAAAGTTGGATTATTTCGGAAAAACTAACAAAATAATACTTGAAATATGAAAAATGTGGTTTTTGGATTGGAAACCCTTTTTCTTTTTGTCTTATAAAAAAGGTAGTTAAATACTTTTATAAGATGTTAATAGATGTACTATAACGTTTGATTTGAGGGGTGAATCAGTTGACAGGTCAACTTGTTCAGTATGGACGACACCGCCAGCGCAGAAGCTATGCACGAATTAGTGAAGTTTTAGAATTACCAAATCTAATAGAAATCCAAACCTCTTCCTATCAATGGTTTTTAGATGAGGGATTACGTGAAATGTTCCAAGATATTTCACCAATCGAGGATTTTACTGGCAACTTATCGCTTGAGTTTATTGATTACAGCTTAGGGGATCCAAAATATCCAGTAGAAGAATCAAAAGAACGAGATGTTACATACTCAGCGCCTTTACGAGTGAAGGTTCGTCTTGTTAATAAAGAAACAGGAGAAGTAAAAGACCAGGATGTATTCATGGGTGATTTCCCGCTTATGACTGAAACTGGTACATTCGTAATTAACGGAGCAGAGCGTGTTATCGTTTCTCAGTTAGTTCGTTCTCCAAGTGTGTATTACAATGGGAAGTTAGATAAAAACGGTAAAAAAGGTTTTACAGCAACTGTAATTCCAAACCGTGGAGCTTGGCTAGAATATGAAACCGATGCAAAGGATGTTGTTTACGTACGTATCGACCGTACTCGTAAACTGCCAGTAACGGTTCTTTTACGTGCTTTAGGGTTTGGTTCCGATCAAGAAATTCTTGATTTGATTGGCGACAACGAATATTTACGTAATACGTTAGAAAAAGACAATACAGAAGGAACGGAAAAAGCTCTATTAGAGATATATGAGCGTTTACGTCCTGGAGAGCCACCTACTGTTGAGAATGCAAAAAGTCTATTGGTTTCAAGATTTTTTGATCCGAAAAGATATGACCTTGCAAATGTAGGTCGTTATAAAATTAACAAAAAGCTTCATATTAAAAATAGATTGTTTGGTCAACGTTTAGCAGAAACGCTTGTAGATCCAGAAACTGGCGAAATAATTGCGGAAAAAGGTACGCTTTTAGATCGTCGTGCGTTGGATCGTATTATACCGAATCTCGAAAATAACATCGGTTTTAAAACATTAAGCCCATATGGCGGCGTGTTAGAAGACAATGTTATTGTACAATCTGTTAAAATCTACTCTCCTAATGATGAAGGGGAAAAAGAAATTAATGTTATCAGCAATGCGTATGTAGAAGAAGCGGTGAAAAATATTTCTCCTTCAGATATCATTGCTTCGATTAGTTATTTCTTTAACTTGTTGCACGGCGTAGGTCTTACTGATGATATCGACCATTTAGGTAACAGACGTCTTCGTTCTGTTGGGGAATTGCTGCAGAACCAATTTCGTATTGGTTTATCTAGAATGGAGCGTGTAGTTCGTGAAAGAATGTCCATTCAAGATACGAATACCATTACACCACAGCAATTAATTAACATTCGACCAGTTATCGCGTCTATTAAAGAGTTCTTTGGAAGTTCTCAATTATCACAATTTATGGATCAGACAAACCCGCTTGCCGAGTTAACACATAAGCGTCGTTTATCTGCTTTAGGACCGGGTGGTTTAACAAGAGAACGTGCGGGAATGGAAGTTCGGGATGTTCACTACTCTCACTATGGTCGTATGTGTCCGATTGAAACACCAGAGGGACCGAATATTGGTTTGATTAACTCATTATCATCATTTGCAAAAGTAAATCGCTTTGGTTTTATTGAAACACCATACCGTCGGGTAGATCCAGAAACTGGTTTAGTTTCAAGCCGTATTGATTACTTAACTGCGGATGAAGAAGATAATTATGTAGTAGCACAAGCGAACGTACGTCTTGGTGATGACGGTGCTTTCTTAGATGAGGATGTTGTTGCTCGTTTTAGAGGGGAAAACACAGTTGTTCGCCGTGATCGCGTTGACTATATGGATGTATCGCCAAAACAAGTAGTTTCTGCTGCGACTGCATGTATTCCTTTCTTGGAAAACGATGATTCAAACCGTGCTTTAATGGGTGCGAACATGCAACGTCAAGCTGTACCGTTGATGCAACCAGAAGCTCCAAGAGTAGGAACAGGAATGGAATATGTTTCTGGTAAAGACTCTGGTGCTGCAGTTATTTGTAAGCATGATGGTATTGTTGAACATGTAGAAGCTCGTGAAGTTTGGGTTAGAAGAATGCAAGTAATTGATGGCCAAGAAGTTAAAGGTAACCTTGATAAATATAGAATGCTTAAATTTATCCGTTCAAATCAAGGTACTTGTTATAATCAACGTCCAATTGTTGCTGTTGGAAACAAAGTAACAAGAGGAGAAATCCTTGCTGATGGCCCATCTATGGAATTAGGAGAACTTGCATTAGGAAGAAATGTGCTAGTTGCCTTTATGACATGGGATGGTTATAACTACGAAGATGCTATCATAATGAGTGAGCGTCTAGTAAAAGATGATGTTTATACTTCTATTCACATTGAAGAATATGAATCAGAATCTCGTGATACGAAGCTTGGGCCGGAAGAAATCACTCGTGATATTCCGAATGTTGGAGAAGATGCTTTACGTAATCTAGATGACAGAGGAATTATCCGTATTGGAGCAGAAGTAAAAGATGGAGATCTTCTTGTAGGAAAAGTAACGCCAAAAGGTGTAACGGAATTAACTGCAGAAGAACGCTTATTGCATGCTATTTTCGGTGAAAAAGCTCGTGAAGTGCGCGACACGAGTTTACGTGTTCCTCATGGAGGCGGCGGAATCGTTCATGATGTTAAAGTGTTTAACCGTGAAGATGGAGATGAACTGCCACCAGGTGTGAATCAGCTTGTACGTGCATATATTGTTCAAAAACGTAAAATTCATGAAGGCGATAAAATGGCTGGACGACATGGTAATAAAGGGGTTATTTCTCGTATATTACCAGAAGAAGATATGCCATACCTTCCTGATGGAACACCAGTAGATATCATGTTGAATCCTTTAGGGGTACCATCACGTATGAATATCGGACAGGTGCTAGAATTGCATTTAGGAATGGCTGCTAGAAGCTTAAATATCCATGTTGCCTCTCCTGTATTTGATGGAGCTAGGGAAGAAGATGTTTGGGAAACGATTAGAGAAGCTGGAATGGCACAAGATGCTAAAACAGTTCTTTATGATGGTCGTTCTGGAGAGCCGTTTGATAATCGCGTATCTGTTGGTGTCATGTATATGATTAAACTAGCACATATGGTAGATGACAAACTTCATGCACGTTCAACTGGTCCTTATTCTCTAGTAACGCAGCAGCCATTGGGCGGTAAAGCACAATTCGGTGGACAGCGTTTTGGAGAAATGGAAGTTTGGGCTCTTGAAGCATACGGAGCTGCATATACATTACAAGAAATTCTAACTGTTAAATCAGATGACGTTGTTGGTCGTGTGAAAACATATGAAGCTATTGTAAAAGGTGAAAATGTACCAGAGCCAGGAGTACCGGAATCATTCCGTGTATTAATGAAAGAACTTCAAAGTTTAGGATTGGATGTTAAAATCCTATCAAGCACGGAAGAAGAAATTGAAATGAGAGATACAGATGATGATGACGATGTTCAACAAGCTGAATCTCTAACTATAGCACCAGATACACAAGAGCCTGAGTCAGAAAAAGTAGGCGTACAAGAGTAATTTCAAGCAACTAGATGAAGGCTGACACTAATGAAAAGGGTCAGCCTTCATAAGATATATGTACTTATTTTTATTAAATGGCTATTAAAAGATAGTCTGAAGATCAAAAGGGAGGTAGGACCCTTGTTGGATGTAAATAATTTTGAATTTATGAAAATAGGTCTTGCTTCACCTGATAAGATCCGTTCATGGTCTTTTGGTGAAGTGAAAAAACCAGAAACAATTAACTATCGAACATTAAAACCAGAAAAAGACGGCTTGTTTTGTGAGCGTATTTTTGGTCCTACAAAAGACTGGGAATGTCATTGTGGAAAATATAAACGTGTTCGTTACAAAGGTGTAGTCTGTGACCGCTGTGGTGTAGAAGTAACTCGTGCAAAAGTACGTCGTGAACGTATGGGACATATTGAACTTGCAGCACCTGTATCGCATATATGGTATTTTAAAGGAATCCCAAGCCGTATGGGTCTTGTACTTGACATGTCTCCGCGTGCTTTAGAAGAAGTAATTTATTTTGCTTCTTATGTAGTAACAGATCCTGGTGACACAGCATTAGAAAAGAAACAATTACTTTCTGAAAAAGAATATAGAGCATATCGCGATAAATACGGTTCTAAATTTCAAGCTTCTATGGGAGCAGAATCTATTAAGAAATTACTATCTGACATTGATTTAAATAAAGATGTAGATGCTTTAAAAGAAGAACTAAAAACAGCTCAAGGACAACGTCGTACACGTGCAATTAAACGATTAGAAGTACTAGAAGCTTTCCGTGGTTCAGGGAATGAGCCATCATGGATGATTTTAGATGTACTTCCTGTTATTCCTCCAGAGCTTCGTCCGATGGTTCAATTAGACGGAGGTAGATTTGCTACTTCTGATTTGAATGATCTATATCGCCGTGTTATTAACCGTAATAACCGTCTAAAAAGATTATTAGATCTAGGGGCTCCAAGCATTATTGTACAAAACGAAAAACGTATGCTTCAAGAAGCGGTAGATGCGTTAATCGATAATGGTCGTCGCGGCCGCCCTGTTACAGGTCCTGGTAATAGACCATTAAAATCTTTATCTCACATGCTAAAAGGTAAGCAAGGACGTTTCCGTCAAAACTTACTTGGAAAACGTGTTGACTACTCTGGACGTTCGGTTATTGTTGTAGGTCCGAATTTAAAGATGTATCAATGTGGTTTGCCAAGAGAAATGGCTTTAGAACTTTTTAAACCTTTTGTTATGAAAGAATTAGTGGAAAAAGGATTAGCACATAACATTAAATCTGCTAAACGTAAAATTGAGCGAGTTCAACCTGAAGTTTGGGATGTATTAGAAGAAGTAATCAGGGAGCATCCTGTATTGCTTAACCGTGCTCCTACACTTCACAGATTGGGAATACAAGCGTTCGAACCTACATTAGTAGAAGGTCGTGCTATACGTCTTCATCCATTAGTTTGTACTGCTTATAACGCCGACTTTGATGGTGACCAAATGGCTGTTCACGTACCATTATCATCGGAAGCACAAGCAGAAGCAAGATTACTTATGCTTGCTGCACAAAATATCTTGAATCCTAAAGATGGAAAACCGGTTGTTACGCCTTCGCAGGATATGGTACTAGGTAACTACTATCTAACTTTAGAAAGAGATAACGCAGTTGGAGAAGGAATGATCTTCAATGATACAAGCGAAGCAGTGTTGGCATACCAAAATGGCTATGTTCACTTGCATACGCGTGTAGCTGTTCGTGCAAGCTCTTTAAACAATGAAACATTTACCGAAGAGCAAAATAAACAATTACTTATTACAACGGTTGGGAAACTGATTTTTAATGAAATCTTGCCAAAATCTTTCCCATATATTAATGAACCTACTAAGGCTAATCTGGAAGAGAAAACACCAGAAAGATTCTTTGTTAAACAAGGAACCGATGTGCCAGCTGTAATAAGAGAAATGCCGATTGTTGAACCGTTTAAAAAGAAAATACTTGGTAATATTATTGCTGAAGTGTTTAAACGATTTAAAATTACCGAAACATCTAAAATGCTTGATAGAATGAAAGACTTAGGATTTAAACACTCAACAAAAGCTGGAATAACCGTTGGTGTTGCCGATATCGTCGTTTTAGGTGAAAAGCAAGAAATTATCGATGAAGCTCAAGGTAAAGTTGATAATGTACTAAAACAATTCAGACGTGGTTTAATCACAGAAGAAGAGCGTTATGACAGAGTTATCTCTATTTGGAGTGCTGCTAAAGATGTTATTCAGGCTAAACTGATGAAATCACTTGATAAACGAAATCCAATCTTTATGATGAGTGATTCCGGAGCCCGTGGTAATGCCTCTAACTTTACACAGCTTGCTGGTATGCGCGGATTGATGGCCAACCCGGCTGGTAGAATTATTGAGTTGCCGATCATCTCAAGTTTCCGTGAAGGTTTAACAGTATTAGAGTACTTTATCTCTACACATGGTGCGCGTAAAGGTCTTGCCGATACAGCTCTTAAAACAGCTGATTCAGGTTATCTAACTCGCCGTCTTGTTGATGTTGCTCAAGATGTTATTGTTCGTGAAGATGATTGTGGAACAGATAGAGGTCTATTAGTTTCTGCACTTAAAGAAGGAACAGAAATCATTGAACCTCTTGATGAGCGTTTAATTGGACGTTATGCAAGAAGAGATATTAAGAATCCAGAAACTCAAGAAGTAATGGTTCCTGAAAATGGTTTAATTACAGAAGATCTTGCTGTAGAAATTGTGGAAGCTAACATTGAAGAAGTGTGGATTCGTTCTGCCTTTACATGTAATACTCGTCATGGTGTATGTAAAAAATGCTATGGCAGAAACTTAGCAACTGGCCAAGAGGTAGAAGTTGGAGAAGCAGTAGGTATTATTGCGGCACAATCTATCGGAGAGCCTGGTACACAGTTAACAATGCGTACATTCCATACTGGTGGAGTTGCGGGAGACGATATTACACAAGGTTTACCTCGTATCCAAGAGATATTTGAAGCGCGTAATCCAAAAGGGCAGGCGGTTATATCTGAAATCGCTGGTGTTGTAGTAGGAATTAATGAGGGCAGAGATCGTCAACATGAGATTATCGTTCAAGGAGAACTTGAAACGAGAACATATACTGCTCCTTACACAGGAAGATTAAAGGTTAAAATTGATGATGTAGTCGAACAAGGTCAAGAACTAACAGAAGGTTCGATTGATCCGAAAGAATTAATTAAAGTGAAAAACGTAACTGCTGTTCAAGAGTATCTTCTTCGTGAAGTGCAGAAAGTATACCGTATGCAAGGGGTAGAAATTGGAGATAAGCACGTAGAAGTAATGGTTCGTCAAATGCTTCGTAAAATACGTGTAGTAGATGCTGGGGAAACAGATGTATTACCTGGTACACTACTTGATATTCACCAATTTACTGATGCCAATGCTAAAGCTTTAAAAGCAGGTAAATTACCAGCTACTGGTAGACCTGTATTGCTAGGTATCACTAAAGCTTCTCTTGAAACAGATTCATTCCTGTCTGCGGCATCTTTCCAAGAAACTACAAGAGTTCTTACTGATGCAGCGATCAAAGGAAAACGCGATGAATTATTAGGTCTAAAAGAAAATGTTATTATTGGTAAACTAGTACCTGCTGGAACTGGTATGCCAAGATATCGACATGCTGAACCTATTACTGCGGAAGAATCTGCGGAGGAAACAGTAACAGTAGAATAATAACTAGTAAAAAATGTTTTAAATAAAGCTCTAAACTTCGCTAAGCTAATCTTTATAACTAGAATTAGACTAGCGAAGTTCAGGCTTTTAATAAGGTTAAAAGAAAAACAATTTAATTTTATTATTAAAGCAATTGACATTAATTTTTCTAGGTGTTATTATATCAAAGGTGCTCCTATTCACCTGTTGCTTTGGAGGATATGATATGTCTTATGATAAAGTATTACAGGCTAAAAGATATGTAGTAGGAACAAAGCAGACAGTTAAAGCGTTAAAAACAGGTAACGTAACGGAAATATTAGTTGCTAAGGATGCAGATCCAATACTTATTGGGAAAGTAACGAATGTAGCTAAACAAGTTCATGTACCTATCATACTTGTTGATTCCATGATGAAGCTAGGCAAATCATGTGGTATAGAAGTAGGCGCAGCAACTGTTGCCATAATTAATTAAACTGTTTTTATGGAATTAACCATGAAAACTTTGTTTTTGCCCTAATATGAACCACCTGGATGTGTGGGCTTTAAACATAAAAGAAGGGAGGAAAAAGTAATGCCAACTATTAACCAATTAGTACGCAAACCTCGTCAATCTTCACAAGAGAAGTCGAAGTCACCTGCGTTAAACAAAGGTTACAACAGTTTCAAAAAAGCACAAACAGATGTTTCTTCACCTCAAAAACGTGGTGTATGTACTCGTGTTGGTACAATGACACCGAAAAAACCGAACTCAGCGTTACGTAAATATGCTCGTGTACGTCTGACTAACGGTATCGAGGTAACAGCTTACATTCCTGGTATTGGTCACAACCTTCAAGAACATAGTGTTGTACTAATCCGTGGAGGACGTGTAAAGGATTTACCAGGGGTACGTTACCATATCGTTCGTGGTGCTCTTGATACAGCTGGAGTTAACAACCGTATGCAAGGTCGCTCTAAATATGGAACAAAAAAACCAAAAGCAGCAAAAAAATAAATTAAATTATACAGCATGATTGAAAGGAGGAAATCAAATGCCACGTAAAGGTCCTGTAGCAAAAAGAGACGTATTGCCAGATCCGATTTACAATTCAAAACTTGTATCTAAATTAATCAATAAAATGATGATCGATGGTAAGAGAGGTAAATCTCAAGCTATCTTATATTCAGCTTTTGAAATCGTAGCAGAACGTACTGGTAAAGATGCAATCGAAGTATTCGATCAAGCATTAAAGAACATTATGCCAGTACTTGAAGTTAAAGCACGCCGTGTTGGTGGTTCAAACTATCAAGTTCCAGTGGAGGTGCGTCCAGAAAGACGTACAACACTAGGTTTGCGTTGGTTAGTTAATTATTCTCGTCTTCGTGGAGAAAAAACGATGGAAGAAAGATTAGCTAATGAAATCTTAGATGCAGCAAACAACACTGGAGCATCTGTTAAAAAGCGTGAAGATACACACAAAATGGCTGAAGCAAACAAAGCATTTGCTCACTATCGTTGGTAGGATAATCAATACAATAAAAATACTTTCATATGGAAGGAGAAAAACCAAATGGCTAGAGAGTTCTCCTTAGAAAACACTCGTAATATTGGTATCATGGCTCATATTGATGCTGGTAAAACGACTACAACTGAGCGTGTACTTTACTACACTGGTCGTATCCATAAAATTGGTGAAACTCACGAAGGTGCATCTCAAATGGACTGGATGGAGCAAGAACAAGAACGTGGTATTACGATTACATCTGCTGCAACAACTGCATCATGGAAAGGTAATCGTGTAAATATCATTGATACACCAGGACACGTAGATTTCACAGTTGAAGTTGAACGTTCTCTTCGTGTACTTGATGGTGCTGTAGCGGTTCTTGATGCTCAATCTGGAGTTGAACCACAAACAGAAACTGTTTGGCGCCAAGCAACAACTTATGGAGTGCCACGTGTAGTATTTGTTAACAAAATGGATAAAATAGGAGCAGATTTCCTTTATTCATTAAAAACATTACACGAACGTTTACAAGCGAACGCACATGCAATTCAATTACCAATCGGTGCTGAAGATCAATTTGAAGGCATCATTGATTTAATAGAAATGAAAGCAACTTTCTACGGAAATGATTTAGGGACAGATATTGAAGATCGTGAAATTCCTGAAGAGTATCAAGAACTTGCTGATGAATACCGTGAAAAACTTCTTGAAGCTGTAGCTGAACTTGATGAAGATTTAATGGAAAAATATCTTGGCGGGGAAGAGATTACTACTGATGAATTAAAAGCTGCTATCCGTAAAGGTACAGTTAACGTTGAATTCTACCCAGTTATTTGTGGATCTGCATTCAAAAACAAAGGTGTTCAAAAAATGCTTGATGCTGTTATTGACTACTTGCCATCTCCATTAGATGTACCTTCTATTAAAGGTACTCTACCTGATTCAGATGAAGTAGTAGAAAAGCATCCAGATGATTCAGAACCATTTGCAGCACTTGCGTTTAAAGTTATGACAGACCCATTCGTAGGTAAATTAACATTCTTCCGTGTATATTCTGGTACTTTGAGCTCTGGTTCTTATATACAAAACTCTACAAAAGGCAAACGCGAGCGCGTAGGACGTATCCTGCAAATGCATGCGAACAGCCGTCAAGAGATTTCAGAAGTACATGCTGGAGATATCGCAGCAGCTGTAGGATTAAAAGATACTACAACAGGAGATACTCTGTGTGATGACAAAAATCTAGTAATTCTAGAATCTATGGAATTCCCAGAACCTGTTATTGAATTATCTATTGAGCCTAAATCAAAAGCTGACCAAGACAAAATGACTACTGCACTTGTAAAATTACAAGAAGAAGATCCAACATTCCGTGCGCATACTAACCAAGAAACTGGTCAAGTAATCATCGCAGGTATGGGTGAACTTCATTTGGATATTTTAGTAGACCGCATGCGTCGTGAGTTTAAGGTTGAAGCTAATGTTGGTGCACCTCAGGTTGCATATCGTGAAACATTCCGTGCTTCTGCATCTGTAGAAGGGAAATTCTCACGCCAATCAGGTGGACGTGGACAATACGGACACGTTTGGATTGAGTTCTCACCAAATGAAGAAGGTAAAGGCTTCGAGTTCGAAAATGCTATCGTTGGTGGGGTTGTTCCTCGTGAATATATCGCTCCAGTTCAAGCTGGACTTGAAGATGCGTTAAACAGAGGTGTTCTTGCTGGTTACCCAATGGTAGATATTAAAGCAAGATTGTTCGATGGTTCTTACCATGATGTTGACTCCTCTGAAATGGCGTTTAAAATTGCTGCTTCAATGGCTCTTAAAAACGCAGTTTCTAAATGTAACCCTGTAATCCTTGAACCTGTTATGAAGGTTGAAGTAATCATTCCTGAAGAATACATGGGTGATATTATGGGTAACGTAACAGCTCGTCGTGGACGTGTTGAAGGTATGGAAGCACGTGGTAATGCTCAAGTTGTTCGTGCGATGGTTCCACTTTCAGAAATGTTTGGATATGCTACAACTTTACGTTCAAGCACACAAGGTCGCGGAGTATTCTCTATGACTTTTGACCACTACGAAGAAGTACCAAAATCGATCTCAGAAGAGATCATCAAAAAAAATAAAGGGTAATTGTTGATTTTACCTTTTTAATCAAGTATAACTACTATGTAAGCAATAAAGCTGTGATGAAAATTCACAGCCTAATACTTAATTTTCACAATTAAAAGGAGGATTTTCCTAATGGCAAAAGCTAAATACGATCGTTCAAAGCCACACGTAAATATTGGAACAATTGGTCACGTTGACCATGGTAAAACAACTCTAACAGCTGCTATCACAACTGTACTTTCTAAAGTAGGTGGAGGAGAAGCACGCGGTTATGATCAAATCGATGCTGCTCCAGAAGAACGTGAGCGCGGAATTACAATTTCAACTGCACACGTTGAGTATGAAACAGATACTCGTCACTATGCACACGTTGACTGCCCAGGACATGCTGACTATGTTAAAAACATGATCACTGGTGCTGCACAAATGGACGGCGGTATCTTAGTAGTTTCTGCTACTGATGGTCCAATGCCACAAACTCGTGAGCACATCCTATTATCACGTCAGGTTGGTGTACCTCACCTTGTTGTATTCTTAAACAAATGTGACATGGTTGATGACGAAGAATTATTAGAATTAGTAGAAATGGAAGTTCGCGATCTTCTTACTGAATATGAATTCCCTGGTGATGATATTCCAGTAATTAAAGGTTCTGCTCTTAAAGCTCTTGAAGGAGAAGCTGCTTGGGAAGAAAAAATCACTGAGCTTATGGCTGCAGTTGATGAGTATATCCCAACTCCAGAACGCGATACTGATAAACCTTTCATGATGCCGGTTGAGGATGTATTCTCAATTACAGGTCGTGGAACAGTTGCTACTGGACGTGTTGAGCGTGGACAAGTTAAAGTTGGTGACGTTGTAGACATCATCGGTTTAGCTGAAGAGAAAAAATCAACTACTGTAACTGGTGTTGAAATGTTCCGTAAATTACTTGATTATGCTGAAGCTGGAGACAACATTGGTGCTCTTCTTCGTGGTGTTGCACGTGAAGATATCCAACGTGGTCAAGTATTAGCAAAACCAGGTACAATTACTCCACACGTAAAATTCAAAGCTGAAGTTTACGTATTATCAAAAGAAGAAGGTGGACGTCATACTCCATTCTTCACAAACTACCGTCCACAGTTCTACTTCCGTACAACTGATGTAACTGGTATTTGTAACTTACCTGAAGGCGTAGAAATGGTTATGCCTGGCGATAACATCGAAATGGATGTTGAATTAATTTCTTCTATCGCTATCGAAGAAGGTACTAAATTCTCTATCCGTGAGGGTGGACGTACTGTAGGCGCTGGTGTAGTTGCTACAATCGTTGAGTAATTAATACTTTTTAAAAAACAAGCTGGTATAAACCAGCTTGTTTTTTTTATTTGCTCATTGTCAATAATTGGACTGGGGCACTTAGCTAGTCAGCGCGAGGATCTTTTAAGTATTGCACATGCCAACAAAGGTAAAAAGCTATTCAAGGTGCTTGCGCTTTTCTTAGAAATTATTAGTTTTTATTATGGTAGTGGATTTTTGCCTGCGACACTCAAATAATTGGTAAATAAGTTCTTAAATCAAAATTGAACGGAGAAATTTTGATTGAAGAGAATATCATAGCTGAGGGTTAAATAGGGCATTTGCGTTTTATAATGATAGAAAATTTGGAATGGAAAAAATTCAATACTATTCCAAATACTAGAGAGCTGAAATAGAGCAAAGAAGAAAACAAAAGAAAAACTTTTTAAGTTTAACATGAACAGCATCAAAAGAATCGAAGAGAGAACAATAGAAGAAAGTGATTATACAATCCAATTTTTAGACATTTACAGAAACACTTGAAATATTCATTTCATGTATGTATAATAGGCTGAGTGTACAAAACAAAAGAAAAATAATAAATACTATTGCTTTTCTTAATTAGTTTCTGTATAATAGACAATGTTGGTCTTTGACTGCGATGATGTGGAAGGTTGCTGACACACCCGGCCGCTTTGCCATGGCGAGTGTGTGGGAAATTTCTGCGGAGAATGTCTATTCTAAAATAGGCGCAAAAGGAGGGAAAATAATGGCAAAACAAAAGATTCGTATTCGTTTAAAAGCTTATGATCATAGAATTTTAGATCAATCTGCTGAGAAAATTGTTGAAACTGCAAAACGTTCTGGTGCGGCTGTTTCTGGTCCGATTCCATTACCAACAGAAAAGTCTATATACACTATTCTACGTGCGGTTCATAAATATAAAGATTCTCGTGAGCAATTTGAAATGCGTACGCATAAACGTCTAATCGACATCGTTAATCCAACTCCACAAACAGTTGATTCATTAATGCGTTTAGACTTACCGTCAGGTGTAGATATTGAAATTAAATTATAATAATAAATATTAAGATTATCAGGAGGTGTGACTGAAATGACCAAAGGAATCTTAGGAAGAAAAATCGGTATGACTCAAGTATTTGCTGAAAACGGCGATCTTATCCCTGTAACGGTGGTAACAGCTGCTCAAAACGTAGTGCTTCAAAAGAAATCTGTTGAAACAGACGGTTACGAATCTGTTCAAATCGGATTTGAAGATAAACGTGAAAAGTTAGCTAACAAACCTGAAAAGGGTCATGTTGCAAAAGCAAACACTGCTCCTAAGCGCTTCGTTCGTGAATTAAGAGAAGTAAGCTTAGAAGAGTATGAAGTTGGTCAAGAAGTCAAAGTAGATGTATTCGCTGAAGGCGATGTAGTAGATGTAACAGGAATCTCTAAAGGGAAAGGTTTCCAAGGCTCAATTAAACGTCATGGACAATCACGTGGCCCAATGGCTCACGGATCTCGTTATCATCGTCGCCCAGGTTCAATGGGACCTGTAGCTCCAAACCGTGTATTTAAAGGTAAAGCTTTACCAGGACGTATGGGTGGAGAACAAGTAACTGTTCAAAACTTAGAAATCGTTAAAGTAGATGCAGAACGTAATCTTTTATTGATTAAAGGAAATGTTCCAGGATCTAAAAAAGCTTTATTAAAAATTAAAACAGCGGTAAAAGTGAAGTAATTAAATTAGAAAGGAGGAAACAAGAATGCCTAAAGTTGCATTATTCAACCAAGACGGTTCTCAAGCTGGTGATATCGAATTAAAAGATACAGTATTCGGTATTGAGCCTAACAACCATGTTTTATTTGAAGCAGTTGTTATGCAAAGAGCTTCATTACGTCAAGGAAATCATAAAACTAAAATTCGTTCTGAGGTTGCTGGTGGTGGACGTAAGCCATGGCGCCAAAAAGGTACAGGACGTGCACGTCAAGGGTCTATCAGATCTCCACAATGGCGTGGTGGTGGAACAGTTTTCGGACCAGTTCCTCGTAGCTACAGCTATAAATTACCTAAAAAGGTTCGTAGATTAGCTATTAAATCTGCATTATCTACTAAAGTATTAGAAGAAAGTATTTTAGTATTACAAAGCCTTGCTTTCGAAACACCAAAAACTAAAGATTTCAAAGGTTTACTTGGTAATCTTTCTGTTAATAAAAAAGCACTTATTGTAACTGCTGACTTAGATGAAAACGTAGCATTATCTGCTCGTAATATTCCGGGTGTAACAGTTGTTACTGCTTCTGGCATTACAGTTTTAGATGTTTTAAATCATGATAAATTAATCATGACGAAAGCAGCAGTTGAAAAAGTAGAGGAGGTGCTTGCATAATGGATGCACGCGAAACGATTAAGCGCCCCGTTATCACTGAACGTTCTACTGACTTAATGGCTGAAAAAAAATATACGTTTGAAGTTGATGTAAGAGCTAATAAAACTCAAGTTAAAGATGCTGTAGAAGAAATCTTTGGCGTTAAAGTTGAAAAAGTTAACATCATGAATTACAAAGGTAAGTTTAAACGTATGGGACGTTTCGGAGGCTACACAAACAAACGCCGTAAAGCGATTGTTAAATTAACTACAGACAGCAACGAAATCGAATTCTTTGAAGCATAAAATAAACTATTAAGAAGAGGAGGGAAAAGAAATGGCGATTAAAAAGTACAAACCTACCTCTAATGGTCGACGCGGAATGACAACTTCTGACTTTAGTGAAATCACTACAAGTACACCAGAAAAATCATTGCTAGCTCCTTTAACAAGAAAAGGCGGCCGTAACAACCAAGGTAAGTTAACAGTTCGTCATCAAGGTGGAGGTCATAAGCGTCAATATCGTATTATCGATTTTAAACGTGACAAAGATGGCATTCCAGGACGCGTTGCTACAATCGAGTATGATCCAAATAGATCAGCAAACATCGCGTTAATCAATTATGTAGACGGAGAAAAACGCTACATTCTTGCACCTAAAAATTTAGAAGTTGGCTTAGAAGTAATGTCAGGACCTGAAGCGGATATCAAACCAGGTAATGCTTTACCATTAGTTAACATTCCAGTGGGTACAGTTATCCACAATATCGAATTAAAACCAGGAAAAGGCGGACAATTAGTTCGTTCAGCAGGTACATCTGCACAAGTTCTTGGTAAAGAAGGTAAATACGTATTAGTACGTTTGAATTCTGGTGAGGTTCGTTTAATTCTTGCAACTTGCCGTGCTTCAATCGGTCAAGTAGGTAATGAACAACACGAATTAATCAACATCGGTAAAGCTGGTCGTTCTCGTTGGTTAGGCAAACGCCCAACTGTTCGTGGTTCTGTAATGAACCCTAATGATCATCCACACGGTGGTGGTGAAGGTCGTGCTCCTATCGGACGCAAATCACCTATGTCTCCATGGGGTAAACCAACTCTTGGATTCAAAACTCGTAAGAAGAAAAGCAAATCAGATAAATTCATCGTACGTAGCCGTAAAAAATAACGGGGTTGAACTACGGTTCATTGATAGAACCGTAGAGCAATCACGAAGGGAGGTTCATTTATGGGTCGCAGCTTAAAAAAAGGACCATTTGTTGATGATCATTTACTAACAAAGATCGAAAAGTTAAGTGAAAGTGAAAAGAAACAAGTTGTTAAAACTTGGTCTCGTCGTTCTACGATCTTCCCACAATTCATCGGTCAAACAATTGCTGTTTATGATGGTCGTAAACATGTACCAGTTTATGTTACTGAAGACATGGTAGGTCATAAACTTGGAGAATTCGCTCCGAGTCGTACTTACAAAGGTCATGCAAGTGACGATAAGAAAACAAGACGTTAATGAGAGGAGGGCATTCAAATGCAAGCTAAAGCTGTTGCAAATACAGTTCGTATTGCTCCTCGTAAAGCTCGTTTAGTCGTAGATTTAATTCGAGGAAAGCAAGTAGGCGAAGCAGTAGCCATATTAAAGCTAACTCCAAAGGCTGCTTCACCAATCATAGAAAAAGTATTAAAATCTGCTGTTGCTAACGCAGAGCATAATTACGAAATGGACATCAATAATTTAGTGGTTGAGCAAGCATACGTTAACGAAGGACCAACATTGAAACGTTTCCGTCCACGTGCAATGGGTCGTGCGAGTCAAATCAACAAACGTACTAGCCACATCACTATCGTTGTATCAGAAAAGAAGGAGGGGTAATTAGTGGGTCAAAAAGTAAATCCAGTCGGTTTGCGTGTCGGGATTATTCGTGATTGGGAATCTAAATGGTACGCAGGTAAAGACTACGCTGATCTTTTACACGAAGACCTTAGAGTTCGTGAGTATATCGCTAAACGCTTAAACGATGCATCTGTTTCTAAAGTTGAAATCGAACGTGCTGCAAATCGTTTAAACGTTACCATCCACACTGCTAAACCAGGTATGGTAATTGGTAAAGGTGGTACAGAAGTTGAAGCTTTACGTAAAGCTTTAAACTCACTTACTGGCAAACGTGTACACATCAATATTCTTGAAATTAAAAGAGCAGATATGGATGCAAAACTAGTTGCTGAGAACATTGCTCGTCAATTAGAAAATCGTGTATCTTTCCGTCGTGCTCAAAAACAAGCAATCCAACGTTCAATGCGTTCTGGAGCTAAAGGTATTAAAACAATGGTATCAGGTCGTTTAGGCGGAGCAGATATCGCTCGTTCTGAGTCTTACAGTGAAGGTACTGTACCTCTACACACATTACGTGCTGATATTGATTATGCAACTGCTGAAGCAGATACTACTTATGGTAAATTAGGCGTAAAAGTTTGGATCTATCGTGGAGAGATCCTTCCAACGAAGAAGAAAACTGAGGAAGGAGGCAAATAATATGTTACTACCTAAACGTGTAAAATATCGTCGTGTACATCGTGGGAAAATGCGCGGTCAAGCTAAAGGCGGTACAGAAGTAGCATTCGGTGAATATGGTTTACAATCTTTAGAAGCATCATGGATTACAAACCGTCAAATTGAATCTGCTCGTATTGCAATGACTCGTTACATGAAACGTGGCGGTAAAGTTTGGATTAAAATATTCCCTCATAAGCCATACACTGCTAAGCCTCTAGAAGTCCGCATGGGTTCCGGTAAGGGTGCTCCTGAAGGTTGGGTAGCAGTTGTTAAGCCAGGTAAAATATTATTCGAGGTTGCAGGTGTATCAGAAGAGATTGCACGTGAAGCACTTCGTCTTGCAGCGCACAAACTTCCTGTTAAATGTAAGTTTGTAAAACGTGAAGAAATTGGTGGTGAAACTAATGAAAGCTAATGAAATTCGTGACCTTACCACTGCAGAAATAGAACAAAAAGTTAAATCTTTAAAAGAAGAGCTATTTAACCTTCGCTTTCAATTAGCGACTGGACAACTTGAAAATACAGCTCGCATTCGTGAAGTACGCAAAGCGATCGCTCGTATGAAAACTGTCATTCGTGAAAGAGAAATCGGCGTCAACAATCGATAACGTGAGAGGAGGTTCGTAAAATGAGCGAACGCAATCAACGCAAAGTCTATACTGGACGTGTTGTTTCTGACAAAATGGATAAAACAATTTCTGTTGTTGTTGAAACATACAAAAAACATCCATTATACGGCAAACGCGTGAAATACTCTAAGAAGTATAAAGCTCACGATGAGCAAAATGAAGCAAAAATTGGCGATATCGTCCGTGTTATGGAAACTCGTCCATTATCAGCTACAAAACGTTTCCGTCTTGTAGAAGTAGTAGAAAAAGCAGTTATTATCTAATTGTTCGGAATTAAGCTTCATCCCGAAGGGAGGTTACACACATGATTCAACAAGAATCACGTTTGAAAGTTGCTGACAACTCTGGTGCTCGTGAAGTACTAACTATTAAAGTTCTTGGTGGTTCAGGACGTAAAACTGCAAACATCGGTGATGTTATCGTTGTTACTGTGAAACAAGCAACACCAGGTGGCGTTGTTAAAAAAGGTGACGTAGTAAAAGCAGTTGTTGTAAGAACAAAAAGTGGTGTTCGTCGTGCAGACGGTACTTACATTCGTTTCGATGAAAACGCATGTGTAATTATCCGTGACGATAAGAGTCCACGTGGAACACGTATCTTTGGACCAGTTGCTCGCGAACTACGCGATAACAACTTTATGAAAATTGTATCATTAGCTCCAGAAGTACTATAATATAAATTTAATTGCCTTTAAGGAGGTGCGAAAAGATGCATGTAAAAAAAGGTGACAAAGTAATGGTCATCTCTGGTAAGGATAAAGGTAAAACAGGTGTTGTTCTTGCAGCATTCCCAAAGAAAAGCCGTGTGCTAGTTGAAGGAATTAACATTGTAAAGAAACACTCTAAGCCATCCCAATTGAATCCACAAGGTGGAATCAATGACCAGGAAGCAGCTATTCATGTATCCAACGTTATGCCTATCGACCCTAAAACTGGTGAGCCTACTCGTGTAGGAACTACAACGGTTGATGGTAAAAAAGTACGCGTAGCGAAAAAATCCGGTGAAATTCTAGATAAATAGTTCAAAGAAGAAGGGAGGTACAATGAATGAACCGCCTAAAAGAAAAATTTGTTAAAGAAACTACTCCTGCTCTTATGAGCAAGTTTAATTATAAATCCGTAATGCAAGTACCAAAACTTGAAAAAATCGTTATCAACATGGGTGTTGGTGATGCTGTTGCAAATGCTAAAGCATTAGATGTTGCAGTAGAAGAATTAACATTGATCACTGGTCAAAAACCAGTAATCACTCGTGCAAAAAAATCTATTGCAGGTTTCCGTCTACGTGAAGGAATGCCAATCGGTGCAAAAGTTACTCTTCGTGGAGAACGCATGTATGAATTTTTCGATAAATTAGTATCTGTATCTCTTCCACGTGTACGTGACTTCCGTGGTATTTCTAAAAAGTCATTTGACGGTCGCGGTAACTACACTTTAGGTGTAAAAGAACAATTAATCTTCCCTGAAATTGATTACGATAAAGTAAACAAAGTCAGAGGTATGGATATTGTTATCGTTACTACTGCAAATACAGATGAAGAATCTCGTGAACTTTTAACTCAATTTGGAATGCCGTTCCAAAAGTAATCTCTAATTAGAGGGAGGCGAAAATGTGGCTAAGAAGTCAATGATTGCGAAACAAAAACGCACGCCTAAATATAAAGTACAAGAATATACACGTTGCGAATCTTGTGGACGTCCACATTCTGTGTACCGTAAATTTAAGCTTTGCCGTATTTGTTTCCGTGAATTAGCATATAAGGGACAAATTCCTGGTGTGAAAAAAGCTAGCTGGTAAAACCCCATTTTGGGAAGGAGGTTAAAACAATGGTTATGACAGATCCAATTGCTGATTTGCTTACAAGAATCCGT
Source organism: Niallia sp. WK069_GA_01 (assembly GCF_983173855.1). NCBI lineage: Bacteria > Bacillati > Bacillota > Bacilli > Caryophanales > Bacillaceae > Niallia > Niallia sp. WK069_GA_01. The sequence goes on along the minus strand of NZ_OZ470138.1, from coordinate 41,753 downwards.
AATGCAAATATGGTTCGTCACGAAAAGTTAGAAGTACCTGCTTCTAACATTAAGAAAGAAATCGCTGAGATTTTAAAGCGTGAAGGTTTCGTACGTGATGTTGAATACATTGAAGATAACAAACAAGGAATCATCCGCATTTTCCTTAAATATGGTTCGACAAATGAGCGTGTAATTACTGGACTAAAACGTATCAGTAAACCTGGTCTTCGTGTATATGCAAAAGCTACAGAAGTACCACGTGTATTGAACGGTCTTGGAATCGCACTAGTTTCTACTTCTCAAGGAGTAATTACTGATAAAGAAGCTCGTGCTAAACAAGTTGGCGGAGAAGTATTAGCATACGTTTGGTAATATAGTTTTAATTGAATGGAGGTGCAACTAAATGTCTCGCGTAGGTAAAAAACCAATTGAAGTACCAGCAGGCGTTACAGTTACTATTGATAACAGTACTGTAACGATTAAAGGTCCTAAAGGTGAATTAACTCGTACTTTTAATTCTGATATTGCTATCAAATTAGAAGAGAACGTGATTAACGTAACTCGTCCATCTGAATCTAAAGAGCACCGTGCATTACATGGTACGACTCGTGCTTTATTAGCTAATATGGTTGAGGGTGTTTCTAAAGGTTTCGAAAGAGGTCTTGAATTAATCGGGGTTGGTTATCGTGCTCAAAAACAAGGAACTAAGCTTGTTTTGAACGTAGGTTACTCTCACCCAGTTGAAATCGAACCTGAAGCAGGTCTTGAAATAGAAGTACCATCTGCAACTAAAGTAGTTGTTAAAGGTACAAACAAAGAACATGTTGGAGCACTTGCTGCTAACATTCGTGCTACTCGCCCACCAGAACCTTATAAAGGGAAAGGTATTCGTTATGAAGGCGAATTTGTACGTAGAAAAGAAGGTAAAACTGGTAAGTAATGCCGCATAGGTAAACGAAAGGAGTGACCTAAATGATTACGAAAGCTGATAAAAATCAAGTTCGTAAGAGAAGACACGCACGTGTGCGTTCTAAACTTAGCGGAACTGAAGCTCGTCCTCGTTTAAATGTGTTCCGTTCAAACAAACACATTTACGCTCAGCTTATTGATGATGTTCAAGGTGTTACAATCGTTAACGCTTCTACATTAGACAAAGAATTAAACTTAGATTCTGCAAGCAACCTAGATGCTGCTGTTAAGATCGGTGAACTAGTAGCAAAGCGTGCAGTAGAAAAAGGAATTAAATCAGTTGTTTTCGATCGCGGAGGATATTTATATCATGGTCGCGTAAAAGCTTTAGCTGATGCTGCTCGTGAGAACGGCCTAGAATTTTAATAGAAAAGGAGGGACATTAAAAGATGCGTCATATTGATCCAAACAAACTTGAACTAGAAGAACGCGTAGTAACAATTAACCGTGTAGCGAAAGTTGTTAAAGGTGGACGTCGTTTTCGTTTCTCTGCTCTAGTAGTAGTTGGGGACAAAAATGGTAACGTTGGTTTTGGTACTGGTAAAGCACAAGAGGTACCTGATGCAATTCGCAAAGCGGTTGAAGATGCGAAGAAAAATCTAATTGAAGTGCCAATGGTTAGCACAACAATTCCACACCAAGTCATCGGACACTTTGGTGCTGGAGAGATTCTACTTAAACCTGCTTCTGAAGGTACTGGAGTTATTGCTGGTGGACCAGTGCGTGCGGTACTTGAGTTAGCTGGTGTTGCAGATATTCTATCTAAATCTTTAGGTACTAATACACCAATTAACATGGTTCGTGCAACTTTAGACGGTTTAAAACAATTAAAACGTGCTGAAGACGTAGCGAAGTTACGTGGTAAATCAGTAGAAGAACTGTTAGGATAAGGAGGGAAATTAGATGGCAAACAAACTGGAAATTACCCTCACAAAAAGCGTAATTGGTCGTCCACAAGACCAACGCGAAACAGTTAAAGCTTTAGGATTACGTAAGGTAAATCAAACAGTTGAACAACAAGATAATGCTGCAATCCGTGGTATGGTTAATAAAGTATCACATCTTGTTTCTGTTAAAGAAAACTAAAATTCATTCTTCTTCAATAAGGAGGTGCCAATATGAAACTTCATGAATTAAAACCTGCAGAAGGTGCAAGACAAGAACGCAAACGCAAAGGACGCGGTATCGCTTCAGGCAATGGTAAAACTGCTGGTAAAGGTCATAAAGGTCAAAACGCTCGTTCAGGCGGTGGTGTAAGACCTGGATTTGAAGGTGGTCAAACTCCTTTATTCCGTCGTTTACCTAAACGTGGATTTACAAACATCAACCGTAAAGAATATGCAATTGTTAATCTTGATGTACTAAACAAATTTGAAGATGGAGCAGAAATTTCTCCAGAACTTCTTATCGAAACAGGTATTGTAAGTAATGAAAAAGCAGGAATTAAAATTCTTGCTAAAGGCAAAGTTGAGAAAAAGCTTACAGTAAAAGCACATAAATTCTCCTCTGCTGCAAAGGAAGCTATCGAAGCTGCCGGCGGTCAAACTGAGGTGATTTAATGTTTCAGACAATCTCCAATTTTATGCGTGTGGGTGAAATAAGACGTAAGATCATATTCACCCTATTAATGTTGATTATATTTCGTATCGGTACATTTATCCCTGTACCATACGTAAATGCCGATTTTTTACAAGCGCAAGATACCTACAGCGCCTTTGGTATTTTAAATACTTTTGGTGGGGGAGCATTGAAAAACTTTTCAATTCTTGCAATGGGAATTATGCCATATATCACTGCGTCCATTATTGTAAGCTTATTACAAATGGATGTAGTACCAAAGTTTACAGAATGGTCTAAACAAGGTGAAGTTGGCCGACGTAAATTAACTCAGTTTACACGCTACTTTACAATTGTACTAGGATTCATTCAAGCATTTGGAATGTCATATGGTTTTAACAACCTTTCTGGAGGCTCCTTGATTACAAATCCTGGCATTGGTTCCTATCTTGTAATTGCTGTTGTATTAACGGCTGGGACTGCATTTTTAATGTGGTTAGGAGAACTAATTACATCTAAAGGTGTAGGAAATGGTATTTCGATTATTATCTTTGCTGGAATCGCAGCAGGAATTCCATCGATTGCTAACCAGATCTATGCACAGAAATTCGAAAATCCTGGGGATCAACTTTTCATGAGCATTGCAACGCTGCTATTAATAGTAATTGCTGTTGTGGCAATTGTGGTTGGAGTTATATTTATACAGCAAGCCCTAAGAAAAATACCTATCCAGTATGCAAAAAGAATGGTTAATGGAAATAATATGAGTGGCGGTCAATCAACGCATCTGCCGTTAAAAGTTAACTCTGCTGGTGTTATTCCTGTTATCTTCGCCGTTTCATTTTTGGTAACTCCAAGAACGGTTGCTGGATTCTTTGGGCAAAATGATGTGACAAATTGGATAGTAAAGGTATTTGATTATACTCATCCAATTGGAATGATCTTGTACACAATTCTAATTCTTGCATTTACCTACTTTTATGCATTTATTCAAGTAAATCCAGAACAACTGGCTGATAACTTGAAAAAGCAGGGTGGATATATTCCAGGTATTAGACCAGGTAAAAACACGCAAGAATACTTAACACGTGTTCTATACCGTTTAACATTTGTTGGTGCGGTATTTTTAGCTGCGATAGCAATACTTCCTGTTGTTTTTATCCAAATTGCTGATTTACCACAATCAGCTCAAATTGGTGGAACAAGTATTCTAATCGTAGTTGGAGTGGCTTTAGAAACAATGAAGCAACTAGAATCGCAACTGGTTAAACGTCACTATAAAGGGTTTATTAAATAGCATAATTTAGGGGACATATGTCCCTTGAATTATATGTTAACGACTTTAGGGGGAATACGCATGAATTTAGTCTTAATGGGACTCCCTGGTGCAGGTAAAGGTACACAAGCTGAGAAGATTGTCGAGAAGTATGGCATCCCTCACATCTCAACTGGTGATATGTTTCGTGCTGCAATGAAAGATGAAACAGAACTTGGGCTAAAGGCAAAGTCATTTATGGATAAAGGCGAATTAGTACCAGATGAAGTTACTATTGGTATTGTTCGTGAAAGACTTAGTAAGGATGATTGCAAGAAGGGATTTCTTCTTGATGGTTTTCCACGTACAGTTCCACAAGCAGATGCTTTAGAAGGTATTTTGTTTGATTTAGAAAAAAAACTTGATTATGTTATAAATGTTCAAGTTGATCAAGAAATATTAATGGAACGTTTAACGGGTCGCCGCATTTGTAAAAGTTGTGGGGCAACTTATCACTTAGTATTCAATCCTCCTGCAAAACAGGATGTTTGTGATCGCTGTGGTGGAGAATTGTACCAACGTGCTGATGACAATGAAGCAACTGTTAAAAACCGTTTAGAAGTTAATATTAAACAATCACAACCACTACTTGATTTTTATGAATCAAAAGGCTATCTACGCAATGTTGATGGTCAACAAGATATTCAAAAAGTATTTTTAGATCTTGATGAACTACTAAGTAATTTAAAGTAAACACTTTTTCCATACTTTTGCTTAGACTAATCTGAATCTAGCATGGACTTAAATCAGAGTTAACAAATAGAAGAATTGGGATGAAATGGCTAAGGAGTTTATTCCTAAACATGATGCATTTCCTTTTTTCAAAAGGTATAATAATTTTTATGGTTATATCTGTAACAAAATAGTATATTCATGTTTTTAACATGTTTATCTTCGTTAAAAGATTAATCAATTTAGATAATTGGTGCAGAGTATTTTGGATTTCATGGTAACTCCGCTTAATTTGCTTTTTTATCTAGTAGTGAAGAAGGTAACTATTATTCTTTCTATTATGGACATAAGGTATTGTACCAGGTGTGCGTTATCGATAACTCCAATTCAGTTTATATAGATGCGGAATCTAAGTGGCTTTTCAAGTGTAAAAGAGTATGTGTTTACAAAATTAGGGATAGACTCTAGAAGAATGATTCTTCTTCAAACAGTTAATTTCTTCGTATACACCATATTATATGAATCATTTGTAAAGATTCGATACGATCATACATTTGCTAATGCTATATACCGCTTCTTAAAGATCAGATTGTTTCCAACAATTAATTAAGAAACAAGTATTTAACAAAGGCCTATGTTCTGGTAGTTGCATCTTTACACTCTAGCTCAAGTTCGTAAACTTCTACAAATTTATTGTAATTAAAGCGGACGGAATACTTCATTGTATGTTATAATTATTTGGTTGCTGTCAACTGATAATTTAATATATTATATGAACAGTTCAGACTAGTTTGATGTACACCGATCGTGTTACAAACGAAAAGTTGCACTTTACGATAAAGTTAAAGGTGATTTCGTATTTTAAAATGAAGGGAGACAAATTCGATGGCTAAAGACGATGTAATCGAAATTGAAGGCACAATAACTGAAACTTTGCCGAATGCCATGTTTAAAGTAGAATTAGAAAATGGTCATACTGTATTGGCTCACGTTTCTGGTAAAATTCGTATGCATTTTATTCGCATTTTACCTGGTGATAAAGTAACGGTTGAGTTATCTCCATATGACTTAACTCGCGGAAGAATCACTTACCGCTTTAAATAATCTGATTGCACTCCGTACTATCAAGGAGGTTAGGATAATGAAAGTTAGACCATCAGTAAAACCAATCTGCGAAAAATGTAAAGTTATCCGCAGACGTGGGAAAGTTATGGTTATCTGTGAAAACCCTAAACATAAACAAAAACAAGGCTAAAAACAAGGAGGTGCGCATATAGATGGCACGTATTGCTGGTGTGGATATTCCACGTGAAAAGCGTGTAGTAATATCATTAACATACATTTATGGTATCGGAAAAAATACTGCACAGAAAGTATTAGCAGAAGCTGGTGTTTCTGAAAACACTCGTGTTCGTGATTTAACTGAAGATGAGTTAGGTAAAATCCGTGATCTTATTGATAAATTAAAAGTTGAAGGTGATCTTCGTCGTGAAATCTCTCTTAACATCAAACGTTTAATGGAGATTGGATGTTATCGTGGTCTTCGTCACCGCCGTGGTTTACCGGTTCGTGGACAAAATACGAAAAACAACGCTCGTACACGCAAAGGTCCTCGTAAGACTGTAGCTAACAAGAAAAAATAATCAGTAAAGGAGGTACTTTATAAATGGCACGTAAAACTAATACACGTAAACGTCGTGTTAAAAAGAATATAGAAGCAGGTATTGCTCACATTCGTTCAACATTCAATAATACAATTGTTACAATTACTGATGTTCATGGAAATGCGCTTTCTTGGTCAAGTGCTGGAGCTCTTGGATTTAGAGGTTCTCGTAAATCAACTCCATTTGCTGCTCAAATGGCTGCAGAAACAGCTGCAAAGACGTCTATGGAACACGGTATGAAAACTCTTGAAGTAACAGTAAAAGGACCGGGTGCTGGTCGTGAAGCTGCAATCCGTGCACTTCAAGCTGCAGGTCTAGAAGTTACTGCAATCAGAGACGTAACTCCAGTTCCTCATAACGGTTGTCGACCACCTAAACGTCGCCGAGTTTAATTTTTCTGTATAAATTTTGTATCCTTGTCTATAATGGGATATGATTAAAACTTTTAAAGCCCGTACAGAGATTTTATTCCAGTTGTTGTGCACAAACGGGAACGTAAACATGGGGAATTTCGGTTAAGTTTTGACCGGGGTTTCGACGTTTTGAAGGAGGGTATATTTTGATGATCGAAATAGAAAAACCAAAAATCGAAACGGTTGAGATCAACGATGAAGCCAAATACGGAAAATTCGTCGTAGAGCCACTTGAGCGTGGATATGGTACTACTTTGGGTAACTCCTTACGTCGTATTCTATTATCCTCACTCCCTGGTGCCGCTATCACATCCATTCAAATTGATGGGGTACTTCATGAGTTCTCAACAATTGAAGGCGTCGTAGAAGATGTAACATCTATCATATTAAATATCAAAAAACTAGCACTGAAAATCTATTCTGATGATGAAAAAACATTAGAAATTGATATTCAAGGTGAAGGTGTGGTTACTGCTGCAGAAGTTACACATGATAGTGATGTAGAAATACTAAATCCAGATCTTCATATCGCAACATTAGGCTCAAATGGAAATCTTCGTATGCGTTTAACTGCTAAACGTGGACGCGGTTATACTCCTGCCGAGCAAAATAAGCGTGAGGATCAACCTATTGGTGTAATTCCTATTGACTCTATCTATACACCTGTATCTAGAGTGTCTTATCAAGTTGAAAACACTCGTGTTGGTCAATTGACTAATTATGATAAATTAACCTTTGACGTTTGGACTGACGGTAGTACAGGTCCTCAAGATGCTGTTGCACTTGGTGCAAAGATTTTAACGGAGCATTTGAATATCTTCGTTGGTTTAACAGACGAAGCACAAAATGCTGAGATTATGGTAGAAAAAGAAGAAGACCAAAAAGAAAAAGTTCTTGAGATGACGATTGAAGAATTAGATCTATCTGTTCGTTCTTATAACTGCTTAAAACGTGCTGGTATTAATACCGTGCAGGAATTAGCTAATAAAACGGAAGAAGATATGATGAAAGTTCGTAATCTAGGTAGAAAATCTCTTGAAGAAGTTAAACATAAGTTAGAAGAACTTGGTTTAGGCTTAAGAAAAGATGATTGATTAGTATAGCTTTTGATAGCTATACGCTAAATAAATTTTCAACAAAAGGAGGGAATCTCACATGGGTTACAGAAAGTTAGGACGCACTAGCGCACAGCGTAAAGCTATGTTACGTGACTTAACAACAGACTTAATCATCAATGAGCGAATTGAAACAACTGAAGCTCGTGCAAAGGAACTTCGTTCTGTTGTGGAAAAAATGATTACACTTGGTAAACGTGGAGATCTTCATGCACGTCGTCAAGCTGCTGCATATGTACGTCATGAAGTAGCTAACGAAGAAACAAACCAAGATGCAGTTCAAAAATTATTTAGTGATGTTGCTGCTCGTTACACAGAACGCCAAGGCGGATACACTCGTATCATGAAAATGGGACCTCGTCGTGGAGACGGAGCACCAATGGTAATTATCGAGTTAGTTTAATAGACACTTACAAGACAACAAGGGTGCGGGACAGTTTATATTGATATGAAACTTGTTCAAGTGCCCTTTTTCTTTAATTGTTTCTAACACTAACAAGCCACCAAAAGAGTGTTACGATGAGCGTTAAGGTAATTGAATAATTGTTAATGACTCGTCTAGCTCATGCACCTCGTTTATAATGGATAATTATAAATGGAGGTGCGGGCTTTTTTCATGTAATCAAACAGGGAAATGGGTGCTAAGAATGGCGCAGCATAAGATGTATACCGAGGCATAATGAAGAAAACCTAGTATAATAGGAAATGAAAAGATTATAATCTGATAATCTTATGTTAAACCAATTCAAAGCTCGCCCAATTGGCGAGTTTCTTTTTTTATCAAAAGGACATAACTGGAGGGAGTATATGAACCAAGATGTTTTAGTATCCGTAGATAAAGTTTTTTTTCGCTATGAAGGGCAAGAGGATTATGCTTTGGATGATGTTACCTTTAAAGTAAATCAAGGAGAATGGGTAGCTATTGTTGGACATAATGGTTCAGGGAAATCTACACTTGCTAAATTATTAAATGGATTGTACTTTCCTAATGAAGGCACTATTATGATTAATGATATTTTAATTTCTGAAGATACGGTATGGGAAGCGCGTAAGAAACTAGGTATGGTATTTCAAAACCCTGATAATCAATTTGTTGGAACAACTGTTAAGGATGATGTGGCTTTTGGTTTAGAAAACAATGCAGTTCCAAGAGAAGAAATGCTCAAGAGAGTAGAGAGTTCTTTAGAAAAAGTAAAGATGTTATCTTTTCTTGATCAAGAGCCGCACCATCTGTCTGGAGGGCAAAAACAGCGGGTAGCTATAGCTGGGGTCATTGCTTTGCAGCCAGCTATTATCGTTTTGGATGAAGCAACTTCCATGTTAGATCCTCAAGGAAGAGAAGAAGTATTACAATTGATTAAAGAACTGCGTGAACAAAAAAATATGACGATCATTTCTATTACCCATGACTTAGAGGAAGCAGCAAAAGCAGATCGATTAATTATTATGAACAAAGGGAAAGTTTATCGTGAAGGAACACCTGAAGAAATTTTTCAGCTGGACAAAGAACTGGTCTCTATTGGATTGGATATTCCGTTTTCCGTTAAATTAAGAACCGAGCTTCATAATAATGGAATTTCGCTTGAAAAAATATTTTTATCAGAAGAAGAGTTGGTGACAGAGTTATGGACATCTCACTTCAAAAAGTAGATTATCGCTATCAAGAAAATACCCCATTTGAAAGATTGGCGATTCAGGATGTAGATATAAATATTCCAAGTGGAGAATATATGGCTATTATCGGGCATACTGGTTCAGGAAAATCTACTGTACTACAGCATTTAAATGCGTTATTAAGCCCTTCAAAGGGAAAAGTAGTGATTGGAGATAGGATTCTAGAGGCAGGAAAAAAGCATAAACATTTACAAGGCATTCGTCAAAAAGTTGGCATTGTTTTTCAGTTTCCGGAGCAGCAGCTATTTGAAGAAACAGTCGAAAAAGATATTTGTTTTGGACCGATGAATTTTGGCGTTTCGAAAAATCAGGCAAAGCTAAGAGCAAAAAAGGCATTAGCGGAAGTTGGCCTTTCAGAGGAATTTCTGAAAAAATCTCCTTTTGATTTGTCTGGCGGGCAAATGAGAAGAGTGGCAATCGCTGGAGTACTAGCCATGGAACCGGACGTACTTGTATTAGATGAACCAACGGCTGGATTAGATCCAAGAGGAAGAAAAGAAATAATGGATATGTTTTATACCCTTCATCAAAGCAGGAAGCTTTCTACTATATTAGTTACACATAGTATGGAGGATGCTGCTTTATATGCTGATAAAATTGTGATTATGAATAAAGGGAAAGTATATCAGAGGGGAACACCTGAAGAGATTTTTTCCAACACAGAAAACTTATTGAAAATAGGGCTAGATGTTCCAGAAGTAGTAAGGTTTCAACGAAAAATCGAAAAAAGGTTTGGAATAAAGATGAAAACTGTTCATTTTACTATAGATAGTTTTATGAAGGAATTCGTTCACTATTTAAATAGGGGAGAAGATGGCTTATGATGGGTAAAATGCTAATTGGTCGTTTTGTTCCTATGGATTCTACCCTGCATCGAATGGATCCACGTTCCAAGCTAATCATCATTTTTTCCTTTATTTGTGTTGTTTTTCTTGCGAATAATAATTGGACATATATCACATTAATCGGCTATGTATTTTTTATGGTTTTTTTATCTAAAGTTCCAATCAAATTTATTTATAATGGATTAAGGCCAATTCTATGGCTAATTATTTTTACTTTATTTATTCATTTGTTTTTTACTAAAGAAGGAAATGTAGTATTTCATTATGGCTGGATTAAGATTTATGAAGAAGGAATTAGAATGGGTATTCTAATTTCGATTCGATTCTTTTTGCTTATCATTATGACATCTCTTCTGACGTTAACAACAACTCCAATTGAGCTGACTGATGCTATTGAAACATTATTAGGACCTTTAAAGAAGTTTAAACTACCTGTTCATGAGCTTGCTTTAATGATGTCCATTTCTTTACGGTTTATTCCGACATTAATGGATGAAACAGAAAAGATTATGAAGGCGCAAATAGCCAGAGGGGTAGAGTTTTCAAGCGGCTCCATAAAAAATCGCATTAAAGCAATTATTCCTTTATTAATTCCTTTATTCGTCAACTCCTTCAAGCGGGCGGAAGAACTAGCAATCGCCATGGAAGCAAGAGGATATCAAGGCGGAGAGGGAAGAACAAAATACAGGCAATTAATCTGGAAAACGGTAGATACTGTAATGCTTATTCTTCTATTGTTTATTACATGTCTGCTTTTACTACTACGGTCATAATGGAGAAAAAAGATGCAAAGATATAAATGTACAATTAGTTATGATGGGTCTGCCTATTGTGGTTTTCAAATTCAGCCTAAGGATCGTACGGTTCAAGGCGAAATAGAACGAGCATTAATGAAGATTCACAAAGGAACAGAAGTGAAGATTCAAGCCTCTGGCAGAACAGATGCTGGTGTTCATGCAAAGGGACAAGTTATTCACTTTGATTCAGCTTTAGATATCCCGTTAGGAAGATGGGAATTAGCGCTGAATACGCTGCTTCCTCATGATATTGTTGTTTCCTCTGTGGAAGCAGTCAGCAGAGATTTTCATGCGAGATATCATGTAACAGGCAAAGAGTACCGTTATTTTATCCACATGGCCGAGCGCAGAGATCCTTTTAAACGAAATTATGCTTATTATTATCCATATCCATTAAATATTGATGCAATACGAGAAGCGATGAGACATTTTATCGGTGAATATGATTTTACAAGCTTTTGCTCCGCGAAGACAGATAAAGAAGATAAAACAAGGGAAATAACATCGATGGAATTAACACAGGAAGAAGATATGTTAATTTTCAGCTTCAAAGGAAATGGTTTTTTATATAATATGGTTCGTATTATGATTGGAACTCTTTTAGATGTAGGCAGAGGAAAAAGAGACCCACAATCGATTCCTGCTATAATTGAAAAAAAAGACAGACAAGCAGCCGGAAAAACAGCATCTGCTAATGGGTTGTACTTGTGGAAAGTATTTTACTAAAGGCACTGTTAAGTTAAGGCAGAGCTATCCTGAAAAAAGGGTTCCGCAGGTGGAATACACTTCGCTTTCCTGTGGGCGAGCGCCGAGCCGCTTCGTCGCTACGCTCCTGCAGGGTCTCGTCTTTCTCGCTTTCCCACGGGAGTCTTCGTGTATTCCACCTGCTCTGTGCTAAAAATCACTTCTTTTCATGCGCCATGGTGCAAAATTAGTTGCATTGGATATCTACCCTGAAAAGCGGCTTTAGCTTTCTCGAATATTCCGCAGTCAGAATATACTTCGCTTTATTAAACTAGAAATAATGCTTATCTACATTTGTCGAAAGAAAAATTTCATAACAACTAAACCTGGTGTAACATTTCCTTGACATATACTAGTCTAGGATATATCATAATATGGTATGTATTTTAAACCCACATTAAGCCCCGGAACTTAATTGTGTGAACATATAGACGTAACAGAACTTAAAAAACAAATAAAATAATTCAATTTCAGGAGGGAAACTCATGCGTACAACGTTTATGGCTAATTCAAACACTGTTGATCGTAAATGGTACGTTATTGATGCTGAAGGCAAAACTTTAGGTCGTCTTGCTAGTGAAGTGGCATCAATACTACGTGGTAAACATAAACCAACTTTCACACCACATGTGGATACTGGTGATAATGTTATTCTTTTAAATGCTTCAAAAATCGAATTGACTGGTAAAAAATTAACAGACAAAATTTACTACCGTCATACAATGCACCCAGGTGGATTAAGAACAAGAACAGCATTAGAAATGCGCACAAACTACCCAGAAAAAATGCTTGAGCTTGCTATTAAAGGCATGCTTCCAAAAAATTCTCTTGGTCGTCAAATCTTTAAAAAATTACATGTATACGCTGGTAGCGAGCATCCGCACCAAGCACAACAACCAGAAGTTTACGAACTTCGCGGATAATTAATAAAGGGAGGTAAAAGAAATGGCACAGGTTCAATATATCGGTACTGGTCGTCGTAAAAGTTCCGTTGCACGTGTACGTTTAGTTCCAGGCGACGGTCAAATCATCATCAATGGTCGTGAAATCGAAACTTATATTCCATTTGCAGCTTTACGTGAAGTTGTAAAACAACCATTAGTAGCTACTGAAACAACTGGAAGCTACAATATTCTTGTAAATGTAAATGGTGGAGGTTATACTGGTCAAGCTGGAGCTATCCGTCATGGTATCTCACGCGCTTTGCTTCAAGTAGATCCTGAATACCGTCCAACATTAAAACGTGCAGGGTTATTAACTCGTGACGCTCGTATGAAAGAACGTAAAAAATACGGTCTTAAAGGCGCTCGTCGTGCACCTCAGTTCTCAAAACGTTAATTTTACGTTTCAGAAGACTCTCGAACCATTTTGGTTTGGGAGTCTTTTTTATTATTCAGAAAAACTCGAAACTTAATAGATGAATAATCCGTATAAGTAGTCATAAGATTTGGGAGTGAGATATTTATGTTTTCAACTATACCAGCGCCGACGAAGCAAATCTCTAAAGAGGCAGTTAAAGTTTGGCGCATTACAGAAGTAATCACTAACTTAGTGGTATTAATGATTCTAGGTGTTTTATATTATTTAGATTATTATTTCGCGTGGAAAAATTGGATTGGCTGGATTATTATCGCTTTAGTTATTTTCACCATTTTATCTGCCATCTGGGAAATTTTATTAGAACCCATCTTAAAGCAAAAGTATTGGCGGTATGATATAAGTGAAGAATTCGTTCAGTTAAAATCAGGAGCATGGAATGAAAAACACCAATTGATACCAATGACAAAGGTGCAGTCGGTAGAGTTAAATCAGGGCCCTTTTTTACGAAAGTATCATTTATATACCATTAAGATTACTACAATGGGTTCTAGTCATGAAATACCTGCTATTCCAAAGGATGAAGCCTACCAATTAAAAGATCAAATTGCCCACTTTGCAAAAATAAAGGAAGTGGAATGATGATTGGAAGGGCAAGGCGATTACATTATTTTTTTATCCTAATAAAAATGCTTCATTTTATGAAAAGTAATCTTATATTTTTTGTTATTTTATTTGTAAGTAATTTTGGTACAGAGAAACTCTATCTAAAAATATTTCAATTCCTATTTCTAATTTATATCGGTGTAGGAATACTATTTATTATCGTGAACTGGATAACCTATCGTTATAGCATCAGTGATACGGTTATACAAATAAAATCAGGAGTATTAATGTATTTGGCAAGCAAAAAATGCATAGAACGGCAATTAAAAATGTTACCACTTGCCAACGGAATTTAACTCTGTACGATTGATTCTTTATAGCGATAACTATCGCCGTTAAATACAATTAAATGAGAATGATGAATGAGTCGATCAATGACTGCTTCCGTTAAAATGGGATCTCCAAATACATGATTCCATTGACCAAACTGTAGGTTAGTAGTGATAATGATACTTTTTGTTTCATAACACATGGAAATAACCTGAAATAATAATTCTGCTCCTTGTTTATGCAAGGGGATATAACCTAACTCATCTAGGATTAAAAGATCTAACTTTTCTATTTGCTTAAAAAGCTTATTGAGATTTCCTTTTTCATTTGCTTCTAATAATTTATTGACTAATGAGGCTACTGTAAAGAACTTAATAGACTTGCCATACTTTTGTATGGCATTCAGTCCAATAAGTGTCGATAAGTAGGTTTTACCCGTCCCGACCCCACCATAAAAAATTAGATTTTCTTGCTGTTCTATGAACTCTCCATTTAATAAATCATCTTTGTTCAGTCCTTGAGTAAGGACAATATCCTTCCAATTAAAAGGATTTCTACCTACTTTAGGGAGGGTTGCTTGTGTAAGTAGTAGATTCATCTTACGTTCTTCACGTTGCTCTATTTCTTTTTCAAAGAGCTGAAGTAGGTACTTTTCATTTGTCTCTGCTTCGACCTCGTGATAATGTTCTCTTATCCAACTCAATTTCAACCGTCTGGCGAACTCCTGAATCTGTGTGTTCAATTTAATCCAGCTCCTTTCAGAAGCTGATCATAATGCTGTAGTCCTCTAGATGCTTCTGGCATACTTGGTAATGTCTTTGGAAGCTGTATTTCTTCTCGAATTCCTCGACCATTGATGAGCTGATAGAATATTTGTTTAATCGATTCTACGGATGGGTGACCATGCTCTGATGCTATGCTTAGAGCTTCTGTGATTCTGTTAAAATCATATTCTTTTAATACCATTGCCAATAATCTTAAAGCCTCTGACTTTTCAGATTGTGTACAGGAATGAAAATATATTTGCCATTCAGTTGGAAGTTGATCATAGAAACTAGTATATTTGAGTGCCAAAGGACGTTTGGCCATTAAGTTTAAGTATGGTTGCCATTTCATTGACTTTCTGTATTGTCCATACAATCTAGAATGGCTTACTACCAATTGATGATCCTCTGTAAGGATATCAACCTTATCGTATGAAATTCTTACCAAGACCTTATTTAACGCAAACCTAGGTGAGGTAGAATATAGGTTTTTATCTAACTTTATGTATCCATACTTATCAGCTTTCAAAGATTCGTATCTAATACATTGGTACTCCTTACTTGGTGGAACTAACCAAGCTTTTCGTTCATCCTCATATAATTCTGAAATAAAAGATTCCTTTTCATAATGCTTTCGTATTCGATCTTTTTCGGCTTTTTCCCATAAAGTCTTATTAAGTTCATCTAAATCAAGCACATGTAGGCCAGGGAGTAAAAAATTGTTTCTAACATATTTCACCATTGCCTCTACATGGCCTTTTTCATTGCCACTGTTAGGGTTACAAAATTCACACTCAAAACCATAGTGAAGAACGAAGTTTTGAAACTCCTCTGTTAATTGCCGTTCGCCATTTGGCAATACCTTCTTTACGGCAGCTGAAAGATTATCAAATCGTATGTTTTTTGGAACTCCTTCCATATGGTGAAAAATACGCTTTAATCCTTCTAGAAAACACTCTCTATTTTGAGAAGGGAATACTTGAAAATAAAAAGCATTACTGTAGGGATAAGATAAAACTAGATAAGGTAAAGTAATCTGTTCCCCATGATAATTGAATGGAGCTTCCCCAAAGTCCACTTGTGCTGAACCGGGCTTATTTTCCAATGGTAAAGCTGCTTGACTTGCTTCATTTAAAAATTCTCTTTTACGCTTGGAGACGTAATATCGAACCGTTCGATCTGATCCATTAAAATCGAATTCCTCTTTCAATTGTTCCCACATTCTCTTTGCAGTTCTACGAAACTTCTTTTTTTGTTTAAAATCCTCTAATATCCATTCATCCAAAATATGTTTGACTGGATCAATCACAGGAGAAGGTCTATCTTGTTTTCCTTTAATCTCCGGACTAAAGTCTTCCTGTTCTGCATATTTTTTAACTGTTCTTGAATCTCTTCCTATTCTTTGTGCAATATCTGAGTAGTTACTATCTTTTTTGTTTGCTTCATGTCTGATATAATTAATCTCGGCCACTGCCAACATCTCCTTAATACCTCCTGCGCTTGTTTGTCCCAACAGGAAGTGTATGTGTATTTTGGAATGTTGACAAGTGGTTTTTTTAATTTATGCAGTGTCCTCCGGACACTGCATAAATTAATTGCCATACCCTACATATTTAGTTTGCCATAAACAATTAACAAAGTCTTATCGCACGGTTGCTTTAAATAAAATCCAAAATATTCAAAGACGGACAACTATTTTACATAGAATGGGGAGAGCTACTTCCCTTACTTTAGAGACTGGGGAAACAAGTGATGAAAGTTCTATTTCCTTTGTTGCTATATCGGAGAAAGAGGCAGACTGGATTGAGAGGTCTATTAATGGAAATCAAGATATTCTCGAGAAAGTGGTGAAGGAGGAAATGGAAGGAAATGAAAACGATAAGGAAAGGATAATCCATTTTAAAGCAGTAAAAAAAGATTTAATTAGAGCTTCATTTACTTCTTTAAGTTTTCTAGCGATAATCCCCTTTTTCTCCACTGTTTATTTTCATATCGATGATGTTTTTCGTTTAGATACGATCACAGAAGATATAGTACATATAGTTTTCCGTTATTGGTGGGTTATCTTTCTTGTATTTGTTGTATTTCTAATTGCAGGAATATTGTTCGGTATAGTACGCACCTTTTGGAAGTATGGTAATTATGAAATATCTTCTGATGCCAATAAGATTTATATAAAGAAAGGCTTAGTAGAAGAAATATCTTTCTCTATTTTAAAAGAGAAAGTACAGGCGATTGAAATAAAGCAAACGCTCATGAAGAGGCTGCTTCGTATTACAGAGGTGAAGTTAATAAGTGCGGGTGATACAGGAGAGAGTGAATTAGAAACCAATTCTTTGTATCCGTTTTTACCGAATAAAAGGGCATACGAGATAATTCATGAATTACTGCCAGAGTATGAAGTAGAACAGGTAATGGAAAGGCTCTCTAAAAAGGCTTTAATTGCACGCTTAGTACGTCCTAGTTATTTATGGATTGTAGCGACGCTGGCTATTATGTACTTTTGGCCGTCCTTTTGGTATGTTTCAGTTATTATCTTTATTTTCATGTATTTGCATCGTGTTTTGGATTTTCTTCATAGTGGATATGTAATAAATAATGAATTTATCCAAATAAAAAAAGGTAGTTTTAGTACCACTATGTTTATGACAAAAAGAAAAAAAGTTATAGAAATCGAAGTATTATGCACAAAGTGGCAGAGGTTTTTTGGTCTTGCAACCATAGACTTGATAAATCGTTCGAAGCCGATTATACATACTAACATAAAAGATATCCCTCTTCATAAAGCAGCTTCCTTTTATACTTGGTATCAAAAACGAATAAAAGAAATATCGACAAAATTAGAGTAATCCTCGGCGTGAGCTTGGTCTGTCACGAGTATTCGTCTTTTATGTTTTTTTTGTCCCTGAACTATCAGGGGCTTTTTTTAAAGCTTCCTAATTAATTGGAAGTTATCTCAGATTTACAATAATCTAAATAATCATCTATATATTGGATGTTAAAAATGGTTTGTAACTGGTATTACTCCTAAAGGTTAGTTAAAAACTAATTTTAAGGGGTGAGAAATAAAGTGACCGTTATAACAAACTTTGATGAAAAAAAAAGAGAAAAACAAATGAAATATGAAAGATCGGTTCTGAGGGAAATTTCTATAAAAAATTTAAAAGAAAAAGTGGCCCGTTATTTTGGTTCATCTAATTTAACTTCGAATATAATTATGGATACAGGAATAGAAGAGGCTTGTTATGATGTCGCAATTGAAGCTTATCTGCTTGGCGCGAATTTTAGCAAATTTAGCAATTATGGAGAAAGCAAAGAAATGATTAAGAATAGGTGTTATGAAGAAGATAAACATTTAAAGGATACTCTCTTTCATTTTCTGCTTTATTGGGGAAGTGAAGAAAGCAGTAAAAATGAGTCACTCTTCTATTTATGCGAGCAATTTGTAGATGAATGGTGGAAAGAAGGATTTACAAAAGCAAACAAAAGAAGAAAGTTAAGGCTACATTAGATGTTGTTTAGCCGGTTATAAAGAACAGAAATTAGCGTCGATAAATTGTTTTATATCAGGTTCTAAAATATCCCCTTGTCCCATATAGTATTGTTAAGGACGGGCAGGGGGGACTGACTAGAACAGTGAATAAAAAAATTAAAATAGGCATATTTACAATAGGATTAGTACTCCTATTTTTCATTTTACAATACGATTTTTCAAATGATGACTCTTGGGATGCGTGGAACCTTCCGTTAACTGGAAAGATTATTGTGATTGATCCAGGACATGGAGGACCTGATGGTGGAGCAGGAGACGATGAGGTATTAGAAAAGGATATAGCATTGAAGGTTTCTCTTAAAATCCGTGATTATTTACAAGAGCAAGGAGCCTTGGTCATTATGACGAGAGAAGAAGATAAAGATCTAGCGGATGAGAATACAAAAGGTTATCGTAGTCGAAAGGTAGAGGATTTGAAAGAACGGTTGAATATTATTAATAACTCTGATGCAGATTTATTTCTAAGTGTTCACTTAAATGCTATTCCTTCTTCAAAGTGGAGCGGTGCGCAAACATTCTATGCTCCTCATATAAAAGAAAATGAAGATGCAGCAAAGTTTATTCAAGATGAATTAATTGAAAATTTAGAGAATACGACTAGGAAAGCAAAACCATTAGGTAGTGTATATATATTAAAATATGCTAAAAAACCTGGTGCTTTAGTTGAAATTGGTTTTTTATCCAATCCTACAGAGAAGTTGAAATTAATGGATGATCAGTATCAAAATAAAATAGCTGCATCTGTATATAAAGGGATTAATCGGTATTTTTCAGATGAAGAGCCTATAAAAGATGAAGAATAAAAGGACGCAAATACTTCCTTTTATCAGGTATATATTCCCGGGAAATAATTCATGGAAAGAAAAGCTATTGTTGGTTCAGAGGGAATAGTAGAAAGGCAACCCCTAAATTTTTTATGTTATACTATTTGTAAAATGATAGGGGGATTATCATGATAACAAAAGATGAAATAGAGTTGATACTTGAAAAAATGATTGATCCTTTTTTACATAAAACCTTATTGGAATTGAATTCTATTAAAGATATTAAAAGGTATGAAGAAAAAGGGCATGTAAGCATTAAAGTCGCTGTTGCCAAATTAGGTTCTCCTGCTCAGTTGGAGTTGCAAGAGCAAATTGTTTCTATGCTTAAAGAGAAGGGGGTAGAAAGTGTAGGGCTAAGATTTACTGAACTTTCAGGTAGATTAGTGGAAGAGATATTGGAAGAGGGAAAGAAAGCGTCTAAGCAACTGCCTGTTTATCTTGCAATTGCGAGCGGAAAAGGCGGTGTAGGCAAATCCACTGTATCTGTAAACATTGGTGTATCTCTCGCAAGATTAGGAAAAAGAGTAGGCATACTTGATGCAGACATATATGGATTTAGTATTCCTGATATGATGGGGATCTCTGCACGTCCAGCAGTAGATAAGGAAAAAATCATTCCTGTTGAACGATTTGGTGTAAAAGTGATGTCCATGGGATTTTTTGTTGAAGATAATGCGCCTGTTATTTGGAGAGGGCCAATGCTTGGAAAAATGTTAGCTAATTTTCTTGGAGAAGTAGATTGGGGAGAATTAGATTATTTGATCTTGGACTTGCCACCTGGGACAGGGGATATTGCTCTAGATGTACATTCCATGCTTCCGTCCAGTAAAGAAATCATTGTGACTACCCCTCATCCTACAGCTGCATTTGTTGCGGCAAGGGCTGGGGCGATGGCATTAAAAACAGAGCATGAAATTATAGGTGTAATTGAAAATATGTCTTATTTCCAAAGTAAGGAAACAGGCAATAAAGAGTATGTTTTTGGAAAAGGTGGCGGAAATAAGTTAGCTGGAGATTTGGATGTTCCTTTGCTAGGGCAATTGCCTTTAGCACAGCCAAATTGGGATACAGATGATTTTGCGCCATCTGTTTATCAGGAAACGGATTCTTTAGCGGGTAAATATAAAGAAATAGCTGAAAAAATAGTAGCAGCATTAGATAATAAAGAGAACTAGTCACATGACTAGTTCTTTTTTACTGATAAAAAAAGCAGTTTTATGATTTGCTGCTAGTTCCCCCTTGATTAGAAGAGGCCTCTTTCGCTGCTTTATCTAATAGATCTTGAAATTTTGTCTTAAATGATGGGGTATCCATTGTTTCTTTTAAGATATTTTCTAGGTGCTCTCTATACTCGGTGCTCTTCAGAATTTTCTTCACTTCTGATTCCATTTCAGGATCTTGTAAAAGCTCTACCATCATTTTTCTGTATTCAGGATCTTTCATTAGAGATTTTAACAGCTTTTCATTTTCGGTTTTCATGCTTTTAGCCATTGTCTCTGCAAACTTAGGGTCTTTAAAATTTTCTTTCCAGAAATCTGCTGCTTTATCCGAAATTAACGTTTTTTCAATGGTATCATTGATCGATTTTTCGTTCATAATTAAATTTTGTTTAATTTCTTCATCGCCAATAACATCTCGAATCGCTTTTTTTCCATCATCCGTTTTTAATATATCAACAATCATTTTTTTTGTTTGTTCATAATCCATTTGTTGAGAAGCGGAATCGCTATCAGAACAGCCGCTTAAAACAAAAGTGGCTAAAAGTAGGATGACAATACTCTTTCTCAGCATAAAATCTTTGCTCCTTTCATGAAATATCACCTATTAAGTAGAATGTTGTTTTTTGACTGATATTATTCCTGTTAAGTTATTTTATATTAAGTTTTATCGTCCAACTTCATCAGCATAGAAATAAAAAGAAAATGCCTATCATAGGCTAATCGTCTATTTGGTGTATAGCGTCTCTTTTTTATCATAAAAAAATGCAAAAGATTATGTAACTAATCTTTTGCATGGGAAAGAGTGGAATGAATGTTCAATTGATTTCTTGTGATTTTGATTGTGCATTAGATAGCATTTCAGAAACAGAGACAAATTTTGAATGTTTGCCTTTTAAGCGTTCAATAATAGCTGGAAGTGCTTTTGCTGTTTGTTTTGCAGAATCTGAGGCATGTAGTAGAATAATATCGCCTTTTTTGGCCGAAGAAATATTTTTAATGATTTTATCTACACCTGGATTTGTCCAATCTTTAGAATCGATGCTCCAATGTACGAGTGTATAGTTATATTGATTTGCTATGTTTAATGTTTCTTGATTAAAGTGACCAGTTGGAGCTCTTGCAAGAGAAATATCTTTAATATTTAATTTTTCAAATGCAGTTTTCGCCTTAGACAGGTCTTGTGTAATTTTCTCTTCTTTTATTTCAGAATAATCAACATAATCATATCCAAGAATCCCTATTTCGTGCCCATCCTTTATAATTCTATTTACAGTATCTGGGTGTCGTTCTGCCCAAGAGCCAGCTAGAAAAAAGGTGGCTGTTACTTTTTCTTGTTTTAAAGTATCAAGTATAGG
Source organism: Niallia sp. WK069_GA_01 (assembly GCF_983173855.1). Taxonomy (NCBI): domain Bacteria; kingdom Bacillati; phylum Bacillota; class Bacilli; order Caryophanales; family Bacillaceae; genus Niallia; species Niallia sp. WK069_GA_01. The sequence goes on along the minus strand of NZ_OZ470138.1, from coordinate 20,037 downwards.
TTCTGCCTTCTCATCTCCCCATCCAATGTTAAAGGTAAGGGCAATTCCTTTTTCACCTTTATAAACTGCTTTTGGCCCATCCTTTGCCGAAAAAACAGGTACTTGTACGATATTCTCCATATACAAAAACCATGCTGTGAAAAATGAAACAACTATTATTAATGCAAATTGTTTTAAGGATTTTCCGTTAAGTACATAAAAGATATTCATCTATTTCTCACCTCGTCCCATTTTATGAAGTAAAATCAAGGAAAATTACAAAAAAATCATAATCCATGAGATTATGGCAATAATACAGAAAGTTGAATAGAAAAAATGAATATTGAATCTAATGAGAGAAAGGAATTTTCTTAGGAAACTGTTTAAATTCGTATTGCACCAGGGAGGAACAAATGTGATTGGATTATTACTAAATCAAACGGAAGTAAAGGAAGTAGAATATTTAATCAAACGAGAGTTAGATGAGATCATATTTGATCTTAATGATGAAAGAATAGATAAAAGTGTAAAAAAGGCGATGATGGAAAGGTACCAAGAACTATTTTCTTTGTTAAAAAGAGTAGCCCCTCCGAAAGTATGTTTACAATACATAATTAGGAATAAAAAATATTTAGATAAAAAAATGAAATAATATATTGACTTATATTTCTTAACTTGGTATATTAATAAGCGTCACTTCGACGCGAATTTAATTTTTTAAAAAAAGTTATTGACTTAAATTAAGTTGATGTGATATTATAATAAAGTTGCTTCTAACAACAGCAACAAATTGCTCTTTGAAAACTGAACAAACAAAACGTCAACAATAAACGTTTATAACTAAGTTATAGACACAACAAGCAACAAAAAAAGCTAGAGTTTAGCAATGAGCTAATCTTACTCTTATATGGAGAGTTTGATCCTGGCTCAGGACGAACGCTGGCGGCGTGCCTAATACATGCAAGTCGAGCGGACTTAAAAAGCTTGCTTTTTAAGTTAGCGGCGGACGGGTGAGTAACACGTGGGCAACCTGCCTGTAAGACTGGGATAACTTCGGGAAACCGGAGCTAATACCGGATAATCCTTTTCTACTCATGTAGGAAAGCTGAAAGACGGTTTACGCTGTCACTTACAGATGGGCCCGCGGCGCATTAGCTAGTTGGTGAGGTAACGGCTCACCAAGGCAACGATGCGTAGCCGACCTGAGAGGGTGATCGGCCACACTGGGACTGAGACACGGCCCAGACTCCTACGGGAGGCAGCAGTAGGGAATCTTCCGCAATGGACGAAAGTCTGACGGAGCAACGCCGCGTGAGTGATGAAGGTTTTCGGATCGTAAAACTCTGTTGTTAGGGAAGAACAAGTACGAGAGTAACTGCTCGTACCTTGACGGTACCTAACCAGAAAGCCACGGCTAACTACGTGCCAGCAGCCGCGGTAATACGTAGGTGGCAAGCGTTGTCCGGAATTATTGGGCGTAAAGCGCGCGCAGGCGGTCCTTTAAGTCTGATGTGAAAGCCCACGGCTCAACCGTGGAGGGTCATTGGAAACTGGGGGACTTGAGTGCAGAAGAGAAGAGTGGAATTCCACGTGTAGCGGTGAAATGCATAGAGATGTGGAGGAACACCAGTGGCGAAGGCGACTCTTTGGTCTGTAACTGACGCTGAGGCGCGAAAGCGTGGGGAGCAAACAGGATTAGATACCCTGGTAGTCCACGCCGTAAACGATGAGTGCTAAGTGTTAGAGGGTTTCCGCCCTTTAGTGCTGCAGCAAACGCATTAAGCACTCCGCCTGGGGAGTACGGCCGCAAGGCTGAAACTCAAAGGAATTGACGGGGGCCCGCACAAGCGGTGGAGCATGTGGTTTAATTCGAAGCAACGCGAAGAACCTTACCAGGTCTTGACATCCTCTGACACTCCTAGAGATAGGACGTTCCCCTTCGGGGGACAGAGTGACAGGTGGTGCATGGTTGTCGTCAGCTCGTGTCGTGAGATGTTGGGTTAAGTCCCGCAACGAGCGCAACCCTTGATCTTAGTTGCCAGCATTTAGTTGGGCACTCTAAGGTGACTGCCGGTGACAAACCGGAGGAAGGTGGGGATGACGTCAAATCATCATGCCCCTTATGACCTGGGCTACACACGTGCTACAATGGATGGTACAAAGGGCAGCAAAACCGCGAGGTCAAGCCAATCCCATAAAACCATTCTCAGTTCGGATTGTAGGCTGCAACTCGCCTACATGAAGCTGGAATCGCTAGTAATCGCGGATCAGCATGCCGCGGTGAATACGTTCCCGGGCCTTGTACACACCGCCCGTCACACCACGAGAGTTTGTAACACCCGAAGTCGGTGGGGTAACACTTATGTGAGCCAGCCGCCTAAGGTGGGATAGATGATTGGGGTGAAGTCGTAACAAGGTAGCCGTATCGGAAGGTGCGGCTGGATCACCTCCTTTCTAAGGAAAATGGAATGTACATTCCATCACAGATTGTTGACGAGTTTGTTGTTCAGTTTTGAGGGAGCAATTCCTCAAAGTAGGTTGAAGTTAATTTTCAGCCGTTATAGGATGGAAAGAAACGAACAGGTCAAGGAAGCGACCGAACGAGCACCGGAGCGTACAAAGGTACGTGAGGAGCAGAGTGAGAGAGCTGACGAAGAGATGTGAAGTTTATTTTCAACCGTAAATTGTTCCTTGAAAACTAGATTATGTAAGAACCAAGAAAGAAACCGAGTAATCGCCATCTTAGATTCTCTATTTATAGAGTATCAAATTGAGATATAGTGAATCTGTTAAAAGTGAAACTATTATCAAAAACTTGAGGGTAAAGAGAAACAAACAGGTCAAGGAAGCGCCGGAGCGAGCACCGGAACGTACTTTGTACGTGAGGAGCGGAGCGAAGAAGCTGACGAAGAGATGTGAAGTTTATCTTTAGCCGAAACCAAAGTTAAGTTAGAAAGGGCGCACGGTGAATGCCTTGGCACTAGGAGCCGATGAAGGACGGGACTAACACCGATATGCTTCGGGGAGCTGTAAGTAAGCTTTGATCCGGAGATTTCCGAATGGGGAAACCCTCTATCCGTAATGGGATAGAATCTTTACCTGAACACATAGGGTACTGAAGGCAGACCCGGGGAACTGAAACATCTAAGTACCCGGAGGAAGAGAAAGCAAACGCGATTCCCTGAGTAGCGGCGAGCGAAACGGGATTAGCCCAAACCAAGAGGCTTGCCTCTTGGGGTTGTAGGACACTCAACATGGAGTTACAAAGGAACGGGGTAGATGAATAGGTCTGGAAAGGCCAGTCATAGAAGGTAAAAACCCTGTAGTTGAAACTTCGTTCCCTCCTGAGTGGATCCTGAGTACGGCGGGACACGAGAAATCCCGTCGGAAGCAGGGAGGACCATCTCCCAAGGCTAAATACTCCCTAGTGACCGATAGTGAACCAGTACCGTGAGGGAAAGGTGAAAAGCACCCCGGAAGGGGAGTGAAATAGATCCTGAAACCGTGTGCCTACAAGTAGTTAGAGCCCATTAATGGGTGATAGCGTGCCTTTTGTAGAATGAACCGGCGAGTTACGATTACATGCGAGGTTAAGTTGAGAAGACGGAGCCGCAGCGAAAGCGAGTCTGAATAGGGCGAATAAGTATGTGGTCGTAGACCCGAAACCAGGTGATCTACCCATGTCCAGGGTGAAGTCCAGGTAACACTGGATGGAGGCCCGAACCCACGCACGTTGAAAAGTGCGGGGATGAGGTGTGGGTAGCGGAGAAATTCCAATCGAACTTGGAGATAGCTGGTTCTCTCCGAAATAGCTTTAGGGCTAGCCTCAAGGTAAGAGTATTGGAGGTAGAGCACTGTTTGGACTAGGGGCCCCCATCGGGTTACCGAATTCAGACAAACTCCGAATGCCAAATACTTATCCTTGGGAGTCAGACTGCGAGTGATAAGATCCGTAGTCAAGAGGGAAACAGCCCAGACCACCAGCTAAGGTCCCAAAGTATACGTTAAGTGGAAAAGGATGTGGAGTTGCTTAGACAACCAGGATGTTGGCTTAGAAGCAGCCACCATTTAAAGAGTGCGTAATAGCTCACTGGTCGAGTGACTCTGCGCCGAAAATGTACCGGGGCTAAACGTATCACCGAAGCTGTGGATTGACATCTATTGATGTCAGTGGTAGGAGAGCGTTCTAAGGGCGTTGAAGCTAGACCGTAAGGACTGGTGGAGCGCTTAGAAGTGAGAATGCCGGTATGAGTAGCGAAAGATGAGTGAGAATCTCATCCACCGAATGCCTAAGGTTTCCTGAGGAAGGCTCGTCCACTCAGGGTTAGTCGGGACCTAAGCCGAGGCTGAAGAGCGTAGGCGATGGACAACAGGTTGATATTCCTGTACCACCTTATGAACCGTTTGAGTAATGGGGGGACGCAGGAGGATAGGGTAAGCGTGCTGTTGGATTAGCACGTCCAAGCAGTTAGGCTGGTAATGAGGAAAATCCCGTTACCATAAAGGCTGAGCTGTGACGGCGAGGGAAATATAGTACCGAAGTTCCTGATTCCACACTGCCAAGAAAAGCCTCTAGCGAGGTTCAAGGTGCCCGTACCGCAAACCGACACAGGTAGGCGAGGAGAGAATCCTAAGGTGAGCGAGAGAACTCTCGTTAAGGAACTCGGCAAAATGACCCCGTAACTTCGGGAGAAGGGGTGCTCTTTTGGGTGTTAAAGCCCGAGAGAGCCGCAGTGAATAGGCCCAGGCGACTGTTTAGCAAAAACACAGGTCTCTGCGAAGCCGTAAGGCGAAGTATAGGGGCTGACACCTGCCCGGTGCTGGAAGGTTAAGAGGAGGGGTTAGCAGCAATGCGAAGCTCTGAATTGAAGCCCCAGTAAACGGCGGCCGTAACTATAACGGTCCTAAGGTAGCGAAATTCCTTGTCGGGTAAGTTCCGACCCGCACGAAAGGTGTAACGATCTGGGCACTGTCTCAACGAGAGACTCGGTGAAATTATAGTACCTGTGAAGATGCAGGTTACCCGCGACAGGACGGAAAGACCCCGTGGAGCTTTACTGTAGCCTGATATTGAATTTTGGTACAGCTTGTACAGGATAGGTAGGAGCCTTGGAAGCTGGAGCGCTAGCTTCGGTGGAGGCATTGGTGGGATACTACCCTGGCTGTATTGACATTCTAACCCGCACCCCTTATCGGGGTGGGAGACAGTGTCAGGTGGGCAGTTTGACTGGGGCGGTCGCCTCCTAAAAAGTAACGGAGGCGCCCAAAGGTTCCCTCAGAATGGTTGGAAATCATTCGTAGAGTGTAAAGGCACAAGGGAGCTTGACTGCGAGACCTACAAGTCGAGCAGGGACGAAAGTCGGGCTTAGTGATCCGGTGGTTCCGCATGGAAGGGCCATCGCTCAACGGATAAAAGCTACCCCGGGGATAACAGGCTTATCTCCCCCAAGAGTCCACATCGACGGGGAGGTTTGGCACCTCGATGTCGGCTCATCGCATCCTGGGGCTGTAGTCGGTCCCAAGGGTTGGGCTGTTCGCCCATTAAAGCGGTACGCGAGCTGGGTTCAGAACGTCGTGAGACAGTTCGGTCCCTATCCGTCGTGGGCGTAGGAAATTTGAGAGGAGCTGTCCTTAGTACGAGAGGACCGGGATGGACGCACCGCTGGTGTACCAGTTGTCTTGCCAAAGGCATAGCTGGGTAGCTATGTGCGGAAGGGATAAGTGCTGAAAGCATCTAAGCATGAAGCCCCCCTCGAGATGAGATTTCCCATAGCGTAAGCTAGTAAGATCCCTGAAAGATGATCAGGTTGATAGGTTTGAGGTGGAAGCATGGCGACATGTGGAGCTGACAAATACTAATAGATCGAGGACTTAACTAAAAATGATTAATTCGGTTCTTTCTTCTTACACATAATCTAGTTTTCAGTGAATAATTTTTAAAATTTCACTTGAAAAATTTAAAAAAGACGTTATAATAATAATTGTCTTAATAAGTCTGGTGGCGATAGCGAGAAGGTCACACCCGTTCCCATACCGAACACGGAAGTTAAGCTTCTCAGCGCCGATGGTAGTTGGGGGCTCTCCCCCTGTGAGAGTAGGACGTCGCCAGGCATATATATTTTTACTATTCCGCAGTAGCTCAGTGGTAGAGCATTCGGCTGTTAACCGAACGGTCGTAGGTTCGAGTCCTACCTGCGGAGCCATTTTTTTATTTTAATAAGTTTTTTACATATATGTTAGCAAAGTGCTTCCATAGCTCAGCTGGTAGAGCACTTCCATGGTAAGGAAGAGGTCACCGGTTCGAGTCCGGTTGGAAGCTTACTCTATAAACGTTGATATAAAGTCATTTCTCCTTAATGAGAGATGGCTTTTTTGTTTGTTGTTTTCCCTTCGAACCGACTCAACAACTGACCGGTTTCGATAAAAGACAAGCTGCCAAAGGTTGTCTCAAGAAAACAAACATAGATTTTCTATAGTACTTTCGTTTGGTGGTGGAAAAAGCTTAAACGACCACCTGCTAAAGGAGTTGAATTTGGAAATAAAATGCCTACAATTAAAGTTGTTATCTTTGTCGCACAAAAATAGTTTTAGGCTATAAGTATTTGACCCCAGTAATCTTTTAACGCAGGAAACTGCTCTTGATGAAGCCTCGATAACTTTCCTTTTAGGTGCTTGTATGATTTACTTGAGGGCAATACTTGATGAGCAGGCTAATAATAATTGGATATGATCTTTCTTAACATTCCCTTATAAGATATTAATTCCCCTTCAGATCCTTGTCTTAATATCTTACAGCAGTCGATCCATGTAATACCTAATATCTATATTTGTTACGCAGATCACATGAATTTCGCTATCAAAAAACGTATGACCGTTTTTTCATATTAGTCTATATCTTTTCCCCTCACAGCTTTAGTATGGATACCAACATAGAAGGTGAAAGCAAATAATGGTGAAGTTAAATCACACATTTGGATAGTAAAATAAAATTTTTACTCCTTGTTATTACAGTGCATACTCAAAAAGGAGGATAAAAAGGACCAAAAAGTTTGAGGCTGCTTCTGCTTTACTTTAAGCATCGACTTTCCAAAGGATGTGGTGACTTCAACGTAGCTCACAAGACGTGGTGGCGTATTTAGCCGGCCAGCGCCAAGCTCTAGTGAGTATGCTTCTAGCCTCTAAAAGTAAAAACCCTTTTTGAGTCTGGAGAGCATTTTTCTTCGGAAATAAACAAGGCGCCCCGCGCTGTTCTTAGTAGCTAGGAATCAGAATATAGAAAAATTCCTCTATTAAAATCTGAAAATTTAAACTTTTTATTTTTACTTTACAATCTTATAAGTTTTTTATATAATAAATCTTGTCAGTTGAGAGAACAACGAAAAAAAACATATGGCCCATTGGTCAAGCGGTTAAGACACCGCCCTTTCACGGCGGTAACACGGGTTCGAATCCCGTATGGGTCACCAAATGGAGGATTAGCTCAGCTGGGAGAGCATCTGCCTTACAAGCAGAGGGTCGGCGGTTCGATCCCGTCATCCTCCACCATATTGTTATTTATGAAAAATAAAATGGACAAGCCTTTTCCATTTTATCATATACTAACAATTGATAACAACATGAATAATATCCTTTTTAATAGGGAAACTATTATAGAAGATATTAATACTTGCCGGGGTAGCTCAATTGGTAGAGCAACTGACTTGTAATCAGTAGGTTGGGGGTTCAAGTCCTCTCGCCGGCACCATTTACACGAAATAAAATGGATTTTTAATATCGGAGGGGTAGCGAAGTGGCTAAACGCGGCGGACTGTAAATCCGCTCCTTCGGGTTCGGCGGTTCGAATCCGTCCCCCTCCACCATTTTAAAATTGGACAACATAGATATGTCCTTTTATTTTTTTATTGGGCTATAGCCAAGCGGTAAGGCAACGGACTTTGACTCCGTCATGCGCTGGTTCGAATCCAGCTAGCCCAGCCAAGAGCCATTAGCTCAGTTGGTAGAGCATCTGACTTTTAATCAGAGGGTCGGAGGTTCGAATCCTCCATGGCTCATCCAAAAGATCAAGCACAATTGTGTTTGATCTTTTTTTGTAGTGTTAGAATTTATTTTTAACTTCTAAGAAAGCATCCTTGGCCTGCATTACGATAGATAATAGTTGATTCTTTTAGCGGTAAGTTTTAAATATCAAATAGAAGAAGCAGCATTTCTCTATGAAGAAGTTTCATAGCAGTAAATTAGTTTCTAAACAAAAAGATTGTTGAATCTCGTAAAAGCAAACCGAGCTATTGTGTAAAGTTTATAAGGAAAAGGTTTTACGGAAGTTTTTTAGGGCGAAGAATCTAGCGTTAACGGCTTTAGGGTAACTGCTGTTTTAAAAGGTTCTTTAAATGGATAGTTTCATTAATAGCTGGATAAATAAAGAAGGCATCCTATTAAGGGGGATTATCTGTAACTAATCATGTATGTTTATTTATTCATACACGCTAGTGAAGTTGGACACTTTAAGGATACCTTGCTTAAAAGGTAAGAACGTATAAAATTGTTGAATTTTGAAGTCTGTCTAGCTCTAGTGAGCGTTGCCCGATGCCTCTAGAAGTAAAAAACACTTTTTTGAGTAATGTGAACATTTTTCTTCAGAGCTATTCAAGGCACCCTGCGCTTTTCTTAACATCGTCATACTTTAATTATTTCTGGGAGTGTATCTTGAACGTTGGAAGCTGTTATATTCATTTAATAATTCATCTAATTTAATGCTTATATCAATAACTCTTGGGTGTGAAAAAGATGTACAATTTGCAAGATAAACCATCATCTCACGGTATTCTTCAATATCTTGGAGCAATTTTTTTTCCGACATAAGCTTCACCCTCAATCTATCTCTTCATTTTATTTTCTTGATTTTAGCATAATATTAGTTTTTTTATAACCAATAATAAAATTTTTAAACATTATGTGTCATAATTTGTTAAAATAATAGCAAGTCTATCAAAAAAAAGTGAAAAATACATATAATTTATTTAAAATTTCCCAATTAGTAGGAAAATACAACATATACAAAAGAAGAAAATATAAAAAATAATTATTAAAGTGAAACCTTTTCCGCTATCGATACGTACTATCGATTAGCCGCATTTAGAGCGGAGGTAAAATAGATGGAAGCAATAGTAAAGAAGAGAATTAAACAAGTATTAAAAGGGGATCAAAATGCCTTTGGCGAAATTATCGAACTTTATAAGGACAAGGTATTTCAAATTTGCTATCGTATGCTTGGCAATCGTCATGAAGCAGAAGATATGGCACAAGAAGCCTTTATTCGCGCATATGTTAATATACACAGATTTAACATAGAATTAAAGTTTTCGACATGGCTGTATCGTATTGCTACAAATCTTTGTATTGATCGTATTAGGAAGAAAAAGCCGGATTATTATCTTGATGCAGAAGTTCCAGGGACAGAAGGGCTTAATATGTATTCCCAAATATCTTCTAATACAAGACTGCCAGAAGATGATGTAGAAAGCTTGGAGCTGCAAGCTTTAATACAGAGAGAAATCTCGAAATTGCCTGATAAATATCGAGCAGTTATTGTATTGAAGTATATCGAGGAACTTTCTTTGAATGAAATAAGTGAAATTTTAGAGCTTCCTTTAGGAACAGTGAAAACACGGATCCACAGAGGAAGAGAAGCATTAAGAAAACAATTACGGCATGTCTGATAAAGAAGGTGAAATGTATGACTTGTTCAAACAAAATTATTGAATATATGCATGACTATCTCGATGAAGAAATTGAGGCTGACCATAAAGAAAAATTAAAAGAGCATTTGCAGAAATGTGAGGCTTGCTCTACGCATTTTCATGAATTAAAGAAAACAATTGCTTTAGTGCAAAGTACTTCACATATACAAGTGCCTGTCCATTTTACGGATAATGTAATGGCAATGTTGCCAAAGGAACAGAAGAGAGTCACGTTTAAAAGATGGATAAGACATCATCCGCTTTTTGCGGCAGCATCGTTGTTTATTATATTAATGGTTTCTAGCTTATTGTCTGCTTGGAATGAGGATCATCAATTTTCTGTTTCGAAGCAAGCGAATTTAGTTGTACAGAATGATACTGCTATTGTCCCTAAAGGGGAAGTAGTAAAAGGAGATATCATTGTTCGAAATGGCAATATAAAAATAGAAGGTCAGGTTCAAGGAGATGTTACGGTAATAAATGGTAAAAAATACATGGCATCAGCTGATCAAGTTACCGGGGAAATAAAAGAGGTAAATGAAATATTTGAGTGGTTATGGTATCACACGAAAAAAGTATTTTCTGATACAGTAAATATCTTTAAAGGTGATGACCAAGTGGAAAAGAATAGCCTCCCTGCATCTTAAGTGTGGGGAGCTTTTCGTGATGTGCAAAGAAAAGCCGCTTATTTTTGTTTTTAAGAGGAAAAAAGGCATATAATAAGGAAGGCATCGATAAGAAGTGGAAGAATTCAATAAGTTTGTCTAAATTGGTATTAAAACGAATTATGATATAATATGATAATTGTAGGTTAAAAATAAAATACTACTATTGAAATATATACTTTGGAGGAAGGAAAATGTCGTTTGCAGATCTCCCTTTTTTAAAATATTTAGCGAATACAGTAGACATTCTCCTTGTGTGGTATGTCGTTTATAAAGTAATAATGATCATAAGAGGGACAAAAGCTGTACAACTGTTAAAGGGAATTTTTGTCATTCTTATTGTGAAGCTACTAAGTGATTATCTCCAATTACAAACATTAAGCTGGATGATGGAGAAAGTTATCTATTGGGGTGCATTAGCAATAATCATTATCTTCCAGCCGGAGTTAAGGCGAGCCCTTGAGCAATTAGGACGAGGGAAATTTTTCGCTAGAAGCGGAATGCAGGAAGAAGAGAGTCAGGAATATATTATTGAATCGATCGTCAAAGCCGTTGATTATATGGCTAAAAGAAGAATTGGAGCGCTTATATCGATTGAAAAAGAAACAGGTATGAGTGATTATATAGAAACGGGTATTTCATTGGATTCAAAAATATCTTCTGAGCTGCTAATTAATATATTTATTCCAAACACTCCTTTGCATGATGGAGCGGTAGTTATACAAAAAGCAAATATAGCAGCAGCGGCTTGTTATCTTCCTTTGTCTGAAAGTCCGTTTATATCAAAGGAACTGGGCACTAGGCATCGGGCAGCTTTAGGAATTAGTGAAGTGACTGATAGTATAACGGTGGTAGTATCAGAAGAAACGGGAGCTATTTCCATTACGAAAAATGCGGAGCTCCACCGTGATTTAAAACTAGATGTATTTAGAGAGCTTTTGACAAGCGCCTTAATTATACCATCTACAAAGCAGACTTCTTCCGTTAAATGGGGCTGGAAGGGGAAGAAAAATGAATAAACTATTTGATAAAATTATAGATAGTACTTTATTTATGAAAATAATAACCTTTGCATTGGCGCTGCTTTTATTTTCCACTGTTTACGATCCAAATAAAGAGTCCAGTGATGTAAATGTTCCAGGAGATAATGATACAGAAGTTGTCGAAAATGTGCCAGTAAGAGTATATTACGATACAGAAAATGTGGTCGTTACAGGTGTGCCTAAGACGGTAGATGTTACATTGACCGGGCCAACAAGTCATTTGCAAATCGCAAAGCAAAGAAAAGATTTTGAAGTGTATGTTGATTTAGCAAATGCAAAAATTGGCAACAAAGAGGTAAAGCTACAGATTAAGAATTTATCAGATAAGCTGAAAGCGAAGATTGACCCTAAACAGGTTGAAGTAACTGTAAAAGAAAAAGTAACAAGAGAATTTAAGGTGGAAGCAGAATATAGCAGCAAAATAATAGCAGACGGATATTCAGCAGAAGCAGCTACTGTAAATCCAAGCACAGTAAAGATTACTGGTGCGAAGGATGAAATTGATAAAATCGCCTATGTAAAAGCAAATGTAGAAATTGATGGATCTACATCACAATCGATTGAACAAGATGCAGAGATATCTGCTTTAGATAGTAGTTTAAATAAATTGGATGTACAAGTAGAGCCAGAAACAGTTAAGGTAGCGATACCTGTTAAAAGGGTAAGTAAAAAAGTACCAATTGAAATAGAGAAAAAAGGCTCACCACCATCTAATGTAACGATAGATTCTATTACGTTAGATACGAAAGAAGCAACAATTTCAGGGGCGGAAAATGTATTAAAAGATACGAAAAATGTCCGAGTAGAAGTTGATTTAAGTAAAATTGAAAAAGATCAAATACTATCATTACCGGTTATTATTTCTAATGGGATTACAGCTGTGCAGCCTCAATTAGTAAATGCAACTGTAAAAGTAACCATTGCAAAGGAAAACAACGAAGAATCAACAGAGGAAACAAACGAACAAACAGAAACAGACGGGGAAGCAGATTCAACAGAGACTTCCACGCCCGAACAAACTAGCACAAAAACTTTATCAAATGTTCCAATAAATATAAAAGGATTAGGAGAGAATCTGGAAGGCACTATTACTTCTCCTAAAAACGAAAGTACCAATGTGGAGGTTACTGCGAAAGATTCAATCTTGAATGGAATGAAGGCATCAGACTTTTCCATCTATGTAGATGTTACTGGCTTGAAAGAGGGAGACCATGAAGTGCAAGTAAGCGTTGATGGTCCTGATGACGCAAGCTGGGAATTGGGGAGTGAGACAGCCAGCGTTTCTATCACTTTAAAGGATGCTTAAGAAAAGGTTTTAATATAGTTAGAAGGAGCGATTATTTAATGGGTAAATATTTCGGTACGGACGGAGTACGAGGAATTGCTAACAGTGAACTGACGCCGGAAATAGCATTTAAGCTTGGTAGATGTGGTGGTTTTGTATTAACGAAAGATAAAGACCGGCCAAAAGTATTAATTGGTCGTGATACTCGTATTTCTGGCCATATGCTGGAAGGAGCTCTTGTAGCAGGTTTGCTATCAATTGGTGCTGAAGTAATGCGCTTAGGTGTTATTTCAACACCTGGGGTTTCTTATTTAACCAAGGTGTTAGGTGCTCAGGCAGGGGTAATGATTTCAGCATCCCATAATCCTGTTGCGGATAATGGAATTAAATTTTTTGGTCCTGACGGCTTTAAACTGTCAGATGAACAAGAGCTAGAAATTGAGGCTTTCATTGATGAAGAAAATGATTCATTGCCAAGACCGGTTGGTGCTGACTTAGGACAAGTAGATGATTATTTTGAAGGTGGACAGAAATATCTTCAATTTTTAAAACAATCGGTTGATGAGGATTTTACAGATATTCATATTGCATTAGATTGTGCACATGGTGCAACGTCTTCTTTAGCGATGCACTTGTTTGCTGATTTAGATGCAGATATCTCGACAATGGGGGCATCCCCGAATGGTTTAAATATTAATGATGGGGTTGGCTCTACTCATCCAGAAGCGCTAGCGGCATTTGTTAAGGAAAAACAAGCAGATGTGGGTCTTGCTTTTGATGGAGATGGAGATCGCTTAATCGCGGTTGATGAGAACGGAGAAACAGTTGATGGAGATCAGATCATGTATATTTGCGCAAAATACATGAAAGAAACGAATCGTTTAAAGCAGAGCACCGTTGTTTCCACTGTAATGAGTAATTTAGGCTTTTACAAGGCATTAGAAGCACACCAAATTGCAAGCATTCCAACTGCAGTTGGTGATAGATATGTAGTGGAAGAGATGCGCAAAAGCGGATACAATCTAGGCGGAGAACAATCTGGTCATATTATTTTCCTTGATTATAATACAACAGGGGATGGTTTATTAACGGGCTTACAGCTTGTGAATATTATGAAAGCAACGAAAAAGCCCCTTTCCGAGCTAGCTGGAGAAATGAAAAAATTCCCACAGAAACTTGTAAATATTAAAGTAACAGATAAATATCATGTAACAGATAATGAAAAAGTAAAAGAAGTTATTACAAAAGTAGAACAAGAAATGAATGGAAATGGCAGAATTTTAGTACGACCTTCTGGAACAGAGCCTCTTGTCCGTATAATGGCAGAAGCTCCTACAGAAGACTTATGCAATGCATATGTGGATAGAATTGAAGAAGTAGTGCAAAAAGAGATGGGAATAGAAGAATAGAAAGTTGCTTGCTAAAAGCACTTAAAGTTATTACTATGTCCCATGACACGAAAAAAACACTTTTGCATAAATTATAGGGTGATGAAAATACTACTTTGTTAGATTTTCATTGCCCTGTTTTCCTATTAAAAAAGATTTTCTTTCTAGAGGTTGTTCAAAAGTCCGGTAAAAATGACACGTCGAATTTCTTCGTTGGTTTGCTTTTCCGCTTCTCACGTATTAACACCATACGCTGTGATGCTCAAGAGCTAAACCGCCTCGAACTTCTTGGTCCTTTTTATCCTCCTTTTTGAACTCGCACTTCTAGTGATAGTAAGTTGATTTTCTCCTTAAAATAATTGGATTTCCTTCCAGTAGTTTGGAAAACAGTTAGCAATTGACGGAACGTTTCCATGTGAGGTATGATTAACTTGCTTTTGTAAAAAAGCGCTATTTTTTGCAAGGGGGATAGAGGTTTAAGTAGGAATAAAAGCGCCTGGACTAGTTATGGACGACACAAAACTAGTTGACGAGGAGGAGGTTAATCGATTTTTCGGCGGATGCCTCCCGATTGCATTAGCCAATCGCTGGTTCTTCTTTAAAACATGAAGGCAACTTAATGGACAAAGAGAAGAGCATGCTAATAATAAAAAATACTACAGAGATAGGGGAGCAAGTAATGGCCCCTAAAAATGGCTTCTTGCTTCCCTAGAACGGAGGAAAAGAAGTATGTGCGGAATAGTTGGTTATATTGGAAACCTAGATGCGAAAGAGATTTTATTAAAAGGGCTAGAAAAGCTTGAATATAGAGGATATGATTCTGCAGGTATTGCCTTAAGCAACGGAGAGGGCATTCAAGTGTTTAAAGAAAAAGGACGCATCGCAGATTTGCGTAAGATTGTTGATGAGGATGTATTCGCGAGAGCAGGCATTGGTCATACGCGCTGGGCAACACATGGTATTCCAAGTCAATTAAATGCCCATCCACATAAAAGCGGATCCGATCGTTTTACGATTGTTCATAATGGTGTAATCGAAAACTATGATTTATTAAAAAAAGAATATCTTCCAGAAACAATGTTAAAAAGTGATACAGATACAGAAGTAGTGGTACAGCTAATCGAACATTTTGTGGAAGCAGGCGAAGAGGTAAAAACAGCCTTTGTACAAACGTTAAAATTGTTAAAAGGTTCTTATGCGATTGCATTGTTGGATGAACAAAACAAGGATGTTATTTATGTCGCTAAAAACAAAAGTCCGCTTTTAGTCGGGTTAGGCGAAAACTTTAACGTTGTTGCAAGTGATGCAATGGCTATGCTGCAAGTAACAAATCAATATGTGGAGCTTGTCGATAAAGAAATTGTGCTTGTAACAAAAGATGAAGTGATCATCGAAACATTAGATGGAGAGGTTATTTCCCGGGAAGCATACACAGCGGAATTAGATGCTAGTGATATTGAAAAAGGAACATACCCACATTATATGTTAAAAGAAATAGATGAACAGCCTGTAGCGATCCGTAAAATCATTCAAGAATACCAAGATAATGATGGGAAATTAACAATTGACCCTGCTATTGTAGGGGCAGTTAAGGAAGCAGACCGCTTATATATCATTGCAGCGGGAACATCTTATCATGCAGGATTGCTTGGCAAACAGTTTATTGAAAAACTAGCGCAAGTCCCTGTTGAGGTTCATGTTGCAAGTGAGTTTGGTTATAATATGCCGCTGCTTTCTGAAAAACCACTCTTTATCTTCATTACACAAAGTGGCGAAACGGCAGACAGCAGAGCAGTATTGGTACATGTAAAAGAATTAGGCTATCCAACGCTTACAATCACAAATGTTCCTGGTTCTACATTATCCCGTGAAGCTGACCACACCCTTTTATTATATGCTGGACCGGAAATTGCCGTTGCTTCGACAAAAGCATATACGGCACAAATGGCAGTTCTTTCTATTCTTGCTGAAGTAACAGCCAAGAGCAAAGGCTTTGATCCAGGTTTTGATTTAATTCATGAGTTAGGTATTATCGCTAATGCAATGGAAGTTATTTTTGAAGAAAAAGAAGAAATTGAAAGCATGGCAAAGGAATATTTAGCAACAACACGCAATGCGTTCTTTATTGGCCGTGGAATCGATCACTATGTTGGACTGGAAGGCTCTTTAAAGCTAAAAGAAATCTCTTATATTCAAGCAGAAGGTTTCGCAGGTGGCGAATTAAAGCATGGAACCATTGCTTTAATTGAAGATGGCACACCTATTATCGCATTAGCAACACAAGAAGTAGTTAACTTAAGCATTCGCGGAAACGTAAAAGAAGTAGTTGCGCGTGGGGCAAATCCTTGCATCATTTCCATGAAAGGATTAGAAATGGAAGGCGACCGCTTTATCATTCCAGCAGTGCACGAGTTGTTAACACCCCTAATCTCTGTGTTACCGTTACAATTAATCGCCTACTATGCAGCACTTCACAGAGGCTGCGATGTAGATAAACCACGTAATCTGGCTAAGTCTGTTACGGTAGAATAAGGTAGACTTATGTAATAAAGTCGATTGTGGCTTTGAAATAAAGTCGCGATGTTTATAAAAAAGATGCGATGTTTTGAAGAAAGTCACGATGTTTTAAAGAAAGTTGCGAAACTTTACCCCTTTAGATATGATTGTCTAAAGGGGTGTTTTTATGTCTAAAAGAAAAAGAACATCTGAAATCGAGAAGTGGATTAAAGAAGGTCGTGGTTCAGGAATTGGTTCAGAATATAAACCATGGTTAAAGATTCAAGATGTATCTTCGCTAGGTAGATCTACTCGCTTAAAAGGAATTAAGACAAAAAGGCAGCATGAGTTTTTATCAGATTTAGAACGAAACTACTTTTATATTACTGAATATTCGGATTTAGTCCTGGATATTCGTGAACAATTTCCTTTACTTCCACTGGAAGAAACAATTGTCATTGCAGATGAGTTAGGTATTAAACATCCTACCAATCCCAAAACGGGAGAACCTATTGTGATGACAACGGATTTTTTAGTAACGATTAATAATGGACAAAGTATATTTGATGTAGCTCATACAATTAAAATGAAGGATGAATTATTAAAAGAGCGAATACTTGAAAAATTTGAGATTGAACGTGAGTATTGGCATCGAAAAGAAGTTAATTGGGGCATAGTGACAGAAGAAGAAATACATAAAACAATGGCAAGAAATATCAGTTATATTCACAATTACTATGAAATTCGAGACTATGATGTATTTAGAGAAATGAGTGCCCAGAATATTAAAGATTTATCTATTTCATTAATGCAAAGGTTATTAGGAACTAAAGAAAGCATACGTAAAATCACAAATGAATTTGATAAAGATACACATTTGCCTTTTGGTAGTGGTATAACGATGTTCTATCATTTATTATCTCGAAAAATCATTATCATAGATATGATTGAGCCTTTAGATTTAGAAAAGCCAGTCACCATTAAGTCAATTGATGATAGTAATCTAAAGAAGGTGAAATACGGATGATATTGATAAACCAAGTGCTTCAATATGTTTCTGATTCAAGGAGACTACGTGTTATTGAGATAGAAGAAACTTATGTGTATATAGTTAATATTGATACGACAAGTGCTATGCCCCAAAGGGAAATTTATTCAAACTTACAGGCAGAGATGAATCAAGATGAGCTTTTTGTTGTAAGTGATCCTTATGCAAAAGCCATTCCAGATAGTGAACTTACGGAAGTTCAAATTCGTAAACGTGAAGAAGATTGGAGAACAGTAGAAGAATATATCCTTCCTAATATAAGAGAGTTACTAAGAAAAAAAGGAAGAGAGAAGAAGATTACTGAAATCGTTAAGACAAGTGGAATTGGCAAAACGAAAATAAAGAAATTGCTTAGTCGTTATTGGCAGCGTGGTATGAATAAAAATTCCATGTTACCAGACTATGCAAACTCAGGAGGTAAGGGTAAAGCGAAGTCTTTGACAGAAGCAAAAACAGGTCGTCCACGCAGAGTGAATATTAGTGGCGATTATCAAACTGGTATTAATATAACGAATGAAGTGAAGATCCAGTTTGAGCATGCCATAAATAGATACTACCGCAAAACGAACAATTACTCATTAAAAGATGTCTATCATTTCATATTACGTGATTTTTATTCAGACCGTTATAAAGAAAATGGTGAAATGAAATTCAGAGTGTGGGAAGCAGACCGAATTCCATCTTACAATCAATTTTATTATTGGTTTAAGAAACTAGAAGATCCGAAGAAAGATATTCAGTTCCGTAAAAGCGCTAAAGAATATGAACTGAAGCATCGCCCTATTTTAAATAATTCAAAATCGGAAACGAATGGCCCAGGTACTCGTTATCAAATTGACGCTACAATTGCAGATATATATTTAGTGAGCTCGTTTGATGTAAATAAAGTAATTGGTCGTCCTGTTATTTATGCTGTTATCGATGTGTATTCGCGAATAATAACAGGACTATATGTTGGATTAGAAGGGCCTTCATGGATTGGAGCGATGATGGCTTTAGATAATATGGTAGCTGACAAGGTGGAGTTTTGTAAGCAATGTGGAATCGAGATTACAGAGGAACAATGGCCAACGAAACATTTACCCGAAATTATTATTGCAGACCGTGGAGAGTTTGAAGGTTATTCTGTAGAAAATTTAATCAATAACTTAAATATAAAAATAGAAAATACCACAGCTTACCGAGGAGATTTAAAAGGAATTGTTGAACGTAAATTTCGTACGTTTAACGGCAAGATAAAACAAAAGGCTCCTGGTGCAATTCAAAAGGAATATCGAGAACGTGGAGATCAAGACTATCGCTTAGATGCTACATTAAATCTTAAAGAATTCACAACATTAATAATTACGTTAGTACTTCACCATAATCATAAACTTATTGATAAATATCCAATGGAAAAGGAAATGATTTCAGACAGTTTAGTACCAACGCCGGTTAACTTATGGAAATGGGGAATTCAAAATCGTAAAGGGCGTTTACGAACGATTGATCGTAATATTCTACGCTTAAATGTGTTACCACGTGGTAAGGCAACCATTTCTAGAGCAGGTATTAAGTTTAAAAACTTGTTATATGGTTCACGACAAGCAATTGAAGAACAGTGGTACCTGAAGCTTAAAAACCGCAGTATTGAAATTGTTTATGATCCTCGTAATGTCGAGAAGATATATATTCCTCATGATAATGGGATGGATTATGAAGTATGTATATTACTTGAACAAAGTCAACAATATCGAAATGATTTTTTAGAGGAAATCATTTTTCAACAACAGCTACGAAGCGAGTTGGAAGAAATTGAACGTTCTCATCAAGTACAGCTAACAATTAATACAGATGCCGTAATGAACGAAATAATTAAAAGGGCAGAAAAGAAAAAAAGGCAAACTTTCAACCAATCGACTAGTAAGAAAGAAAAAATTGTTTCGATAAGAGATAACAAACATACGGAAAAACAGTTGAATCGTGAAAAGGAAAAGTTTGATCTATCATCAACTATAGTTAGTGATCAAGCGGGTGTTATTGATTTTGTCACTAAAGAAAAAGTACAAGATGATATACCTAAAAGGTCTAGTTCAAGTCTAATGGAAAAACTAAAGAAGAAAAGAGATGAGGCGTTTGGAAAAGACGAGTAGCCTAGTCCTTAAAGGCGATTTAGAGGAAGCTACATATAAGAAACAAGCTTTATCAGAGTATAGTAGAAATCCATTCATCGAAGCTCTTCCTCCTATTTTCAGTGAAGATAATGTGCTAGACCGATTTATGGTAACACCACGTATTACTCAGCAAGAAAAGCAAAGTGAAACGAATATTCGATATCATGTGTTGAAACGTGTTAAAAATTTTACTCAGCCCTTACCTATCCATTTTGAAGTAGAACGGAGACTTTCTACGTTAAT